>NZ_CP144336.1:0-4672500 GCF_050039385.1 Myxococcus faecalis
CCCGCGCGAGACAAACGAAACACATCCATGCAAGCCCTCCTGGTGACAGCGTCATCACCAGGATAGGGAGGCCAGGTCACCCGGGCTTGAACGAACGCGCCAATCAACTGTGAGCTCCATCCGGCGGGGACTTTGCCTCGGAAGAGGTGATCTATTGGTCACGGGAGCAAGTTTCGAGGAGGTCTGACGCGCCTCCAGCGGCAGACGAGCCCGGTGGGTCTCGAATACCTCTCGCCCTCGTGCGCGAATGCGGCCCGGCGAGACGCAACTGCGTTGCGACCGGACGCGCCAGGTCGGCTCACCCGCCCCCGAACCAGGACCTCACCGGGCGAGCTCCTCGATGGGCCGAGCTGGCGCACCCATTGCTATGCGCTCCGCGCCATGAGACCCACCTACCAGTACGGCGCCGCGGACGTCCACTTCGGACAGAGCATCCAACTCGGAACGTCGAGCCCCATCGACCTGAGCGGGAGCAGTTCCTACTCCATCGGCTTCTGGTTGAACCCCCGAGCGCCCGCTTATGACGGGGTGTTGCTGCGGTCCGGCACCTCCTATTCCATCGGACTGCATGGGCTGCTCCCCACCCTGCGGCTCCCTGGGATGAACACGCCACAGTGCGCGGAGATCGAACTGCTGCCAGGCCAATGGCAGTACCTCCTGCTGGTCTTCGAGTCGCAGGGAACCACCCAGGGCAGCTACACCTTGTGGGCGAATGGCACGCCGGTCATCGAGGGCTTCATCTCCGGCCCCACCACGACCAACGCCCCGTTCAGCCTGGGGAGCACGGTGGACGCGCAGTTCATCAACGTCGCGTTCTGGTCCACGGCGCTGCCCGAGGGCGAGCGCCTCCCCACGTGGGACATCCCCTCGCCGAGCACCCACCTCGCCGCGTGTTACAGCTTCGTCGACGGCTCGAGCAACGACGTCTCCGGCAATCATCACAACGCGGCCACCTTCCAGGGCGGCGCCCAGGTGTTGATGGTCGCCCCGGCGCTGCGACTGATCAACACGGGTGTCCAGCCCTCGCCCCGCGACGCGCTCACGGTGGCGGCGGACGGAGCCCCCTTCAGCGTGCAGGGCTGGTTCAACCTCGACGCGCCCTCCGACTTCCAGGAGTCGTCCCGAACCCTGTTCTCATGCAGGGACCGGGACAGCGGCTACGGCTGCTCCCTGGGCGTGCAGTGGAATGGTGGAGGCTTCAACCTCGAGTTCAAGCTGGATACGGCGGGAGGCTCCAGCGGCTGGGGGAACAGCATCCATTTGCCCCCGGGCACCTGGCATCACCTGGCGGCCACGTACAGCAACTCCACGGTCCTCATCTACCTCGACGGCTCGCATGACCTGACCATCCCGTGCACCCTGCCGGTGTTGGCGAACCCGGTGTGGCTGTTCGGCGCGACGTACAGCCCGGACACCGCCGGGTCCACCCTCAGCGACCTCCAGGGATACCTCCAGGCGGCCGCGCTCTGGTCCCGCGCCATCTCCGCCAACGAGGTCCAGCAGTACATGTCGCAGTCGCCCGCGGACGCGGAGGGCTGCGTCGCGTACTACGCCTGGAGCAGCATCATGCTCACCAACCAGGTGACAGGGAATCCGCCGGTGCTCCTCAACACGGCCTTCCCCGCCACGGTGAGCACCCCTCCGTCGGAGTCCACGCCTCCTCCCGGGACCGCCTCGACCCAGCTGGCGGTGGAGCCTTCGTCCGCGCGGCTCGAACCCGCTGTGCGCTGGTCCCGCGACGAGGTGCCCTACCCCGCGAACAGCCCGCTCTCGCCCGACCAGATCCAAGCCATCATCGCCGCCTACGAGCCGGTGCTCGCCTCGGTTCCCGGGGCGCTGAAGGATCGCCTGCGCTCGCTGTTCCGGAACAATCTCTATCTTGGACTGTCGAAGGGCAACGGCCCCGGAGGCATGCCGGTGGGCGCCATCGCCGGCAAGGTGGAGGGCGCCGCGTATGTCTTCTACCACCACACCGCCAAGGGCCCCGTCGAGTGCGGACGGATGGAATTGACCGTCGACACGGAGTGCATCGGCTGGGTCGTCTCCGTCGCCGCGACGTCCCTCTGCCTGTTCCTGACCGTCGTGGGCCTGGGCTTCTCCGCGAGCCGGGCCGTCTCCTCCTTGAGCAAGGTCGTCGGCGAGAGCACGCCCCTGCTCAAGGCCATCGGCGAGGCGGCCAAGGGCGCGACCAGTGGCAGCACCGTCATCAAGGTCATCAAGGCACTCTACGTCGCGGGGACACTCGGCAAGGTTTTGGGTGACATGCTGACGGGGAACTGGGTCTCCATCGCCCTCAACTGCGCGTCGCTCATCCTCATGGTCGTGGGCCTCTTCACGTCCGGGGGCGCCTACCTGGCCGTCGTGCTGGCACAACTGCTCATCAACATCGCCGTCCTCATCGCCGTCATCGCGCGGAAGCCAAGCAACTGCTGCTGACCTTGCACCTTGCACCCCGAGAAGATTCGGGGCAGGGATTGGCACACATGAGCGCTTCTGACGTGTCTGGCGGCGGGCGTTCACGCTCATCCATTCACGCCCCGATACGGGCTCCGGAGCTTCATCCCGGAGCCCGTCATGTGTCATCGGATGGGTCGAACCGATGCGCCTCGTCGCCTCAGGGGCTCACGACCCGACCCAGGAAGAGCACGCTCCTCGTCGCCACCTCCTCGATGACGAACACGAACGGGCGGTCCACGTGGACTTCGGGAGGAAGCGACACGGGCCCGATCTCGACGGCGGTCGCGGCGGCGGCCTCGGTGCCCGCCTCGTCCACGGCGACGAAGGCCTGATGTTGCGCGCCACTGAGCAGCAGTCGCTCCTCACCCGTGATGCCAGACAGGTCCGCGCGCTCGGAGAAGGCATCCTCCATTCCCAGGGAGCGCAGCGCATCCACCAGGGCGGCCGACTGCCTCACCTCGAAGCGAGGAAAGCGCAGCAGCATGTGCCGCTCGCTCAGGTTCGCTCGCACGGTGTCCAGGAACGCGGCGGACAGGCCCTGCTCCACCTCCTGGAAGCGACCCGCGTCGGGGACGATGACGAGCATGCGAAAGGCGCGGCCCACATAGGGAAGCGCGATGGCGTCATAGCCCTCTCCACGCGCGAAGGGGAACGACCACGAGGTGTGCATCATCGGGACCTGCGTCGTGCCACCCGTCAGGCCATGGAAGGTCTTCGGGCTCGTGGCCTGGGCAGGGAACGGCGTACGCCAGGCCCCCTTGAAGTGGAGGGCATTGGCCAGGACCAGTTGCGTGTCGGCGCGCACCTCTCCCTGGGGAATCAGGTCCTGGATGCGGTCAGCCGTCACGCCGGAGACCCAGTCGTTGATGGCGCGGCGCACGCCGTCCGGGTCCGCGGCGAAGTCCACCGTGCGCAAGCCCGCGCCGTGGTGCTCGGCGAGCACGTCCAGGTAGGCGGGCTCGAAGCGATAGCCCTGCTGTCCCCAGAGGGCATTCACCGCGCGGAACGTCGGCGCCGGCCCCTTGTCGCCATGCGCCTGCCCCACCTGCTCCTGGAGCGCCAGGTCCAGCCGATTGAGCGCCGGGTGCAGCTGCTCCGCGGGCAGCGTGAAGCCCAGCGTCCGTGCCATCTGCGCCTGGGTTTCGCCGCGTGCTCCGGCGTACACCAGGCTGAAGGCCCGGGTGATGCTGAGGGGAGACACGGCGGCGTTCTCTCCAGGCTCGGCGAGCCGACGGTAGAGCGCCACGCCGAAGTCGGTGTTGCCGGCGACCAGCGCGGCGAAGTCCGTGTCGGAGACGGAGGGAGACCTCACCCGCTCCTTCTCCGAGGCGACGAGCGCCCCCGGTGGAGGCGGCTCCCGCTCGGCCGGGGATTGCTCGTCGGAATGGCAGCCCGCCAGTCCCCACACCACCGCGAACATGCAAGCTTTCAGCGACGTCGATGAAGCCATGAACCAGACCTTTCGGGAGCAAGAAGGTTCGCCTCCGAAAGCAAGGGCCATGCACATGCCACGGGCCTGGAACTTCAGATGTTTGGCCTTGTCCCCTTCCCGCCTGCCCTCGGATTTCCGAGGACCCGCCCCGCCTTTTCACCAGCGCCCCGTCACGGGCCCGGGGTTCGACATCCCCGTGACACGGGGGCGCTGGGCGGCGGGCCCGGAAGGTGCCAGCGTACGGGGCGCATCCCTTCCGCGAGGACCTCCGCGTCATGCCCGCCGACGTCGCCCTGCTCAAGGAAGTCCCCCTCTTCGCCGCCCTCGACGACGAGGAGCGCGAGCTGCTCGCCGCCCAGCTCGAGGAGGTCCGCCTCTCCGCCGGAGAGAAGGTCTTCTCCCGCGGAGACCCCGGCGGCGCCATCTACATCGTCAGCGCCGGTGAGGTGCAGATATCGGTCGAGGACACCACCGGCCAGGTCATCGTCTTCGAGACCGCCCGCCGCGGTGACTTCTTCGGCGAGCTGTCCCTGCTCGACGGAGACCCGCGCAGCGCCGACGCCCGCGCCATCCAGGACACCCACGCCCTCAAGGTCGACCGGGCCGACCTCCAACTGCTCTTCCAACGCCACCCCTCCAGCGCCATGGACGTGCTCACCGCCATCGGCCGGCGCCTGCGAGAGGCGGACAAGATGCTCCACAGCCGCCCCACCCTCAGCCCCAACGAGACCGTGGAAGAGCGGCTCACCCCCATCCAGCGGCTCGCGGACGGCCTCTCCGCCTTCAGCGGCACCTTCACCTTCATGCTCCTGCACGCCGCCTGGTTCGCGGTGTGGATCTCCATCAACCTGGACTTCATCCCCGGGTTCCACGCGTTCGACCCGTTCCCCTTCGGCCTGCTCACCATGGTGGTCAGCCTGGAGGCCATCTTCCTGTCCTGCTTCGTCCTCATCAGCCAGAGCCGCCAGGCCGCCAAGGACCGCATCCGCTCGGACGTCGAGTACGAGGCCAACATCCGCGCCGGCCTGGAAGTGACACACCTGCACACCAAGCTGGACCACCTGTACGCGCAGACCATGGCCCGCCTGGACGCCGTGGAGCGCGGCCGCGCCACGCCCGCCCCCGTCCCCCCGCGCTCCTTCAACGGCTGAGGCGGCTCGGAGAAGGCCAGACTGAAGCTCAAGTCGAGACGACGCCAGCCCCTGCTGGCCTGCCCACCACCACTTCCGCCACTCGGATGCCTGTGTCACCCAGGCCGCGAAGCACTTCGACGAAGCGCTCGCTCGCGAGAGTCACGGCGGGGTTCCAGCGAAACCGGAAGACATCCGCTACCGGCATCGAATCGGCATCGAGCCATTCCTCATCAATCGATGGGGCCGACCGTGGCTGGGTACCACACACCGGGCACGACTCGCCCATCGGCAGCGGACGACACTCGGGGACGTAGTCGCCGCCCACCTGAAGCTCGAACTCGAGCAGCGGCGGCACGTCGCGAGGAGTCTTCGTCGCCGTCGGCACGGGCTTGATGCCGCGTAGGTTCGCCGAGAGGAGCCGCTCCACGCCAGTGGGTTGGGCGTACAGATTCCACGGAGCATCCATCGACAGGGGCGCCGGACGGCCGCGGACTCGCCCCTCCAACGGCCCCATTCCCATCCCGGGGCGTACGACAGCGCCGGGTGGGAGGAGCGGCAGGACTCGGTCCCTCAGCGGCGCATACTCTTCCCAAGGCACGAACCGGGCCTTTCGGTACGCCCTCTCCTCGGGAAGTCCGGACAAATCGACGCTCGGGTAGTTGAGCGCGATGGTCATCGGCCCGGCGTGGCACCGGGGACACTCCGTTCCGGGAAGCCCCCAACGACGCTTCGCGTCCAGCGACCATCGCCACTGGGTGGCCGCCGCATCATCGATAGGGTCGAGTCGGAAGAAGCGCATCTCTAGTCCTTCGACAATTGCATGTTCGCAGTGAGCTGCTGCCAGTACGACATGGGCATTCCAACCAGACGATACTTCTGGATCATCAGCCCCGCGAAGTCGAATAGCCTCCTGCGGACTTCTTCCGGCGTGGTGTCGCTCTTCTTCGCCACCTCTCCCTCCACGCGCTCGATGAATTGGCGCCAGTCCGCGTTCCATGGGGCGCCATATGCGCCGCCGTGGATTTCCTTGTGCCGCTTCACGTCGACAGCAAGGGTCCACTCGTGGATGTTGATGCGGCGGCTCGCGAAGTAGGACTCGAACGCCCGCGGAAAGATGTGGTGCTTCTCCTTCGTCGCCTGTTCCCACTCCTGGCGAGCCTTGCAGAGGGCCTTCTGGCTCGGAAGCTCCTCGGGGCGCTCCTTCCGGAAGACGAGCACCGGCTCGCGGCCGGGCAGCACCTGAGGCGCGCCCCAGTATCTCTGGGGCGCGTTACCTACACCCGCCATCGGCGCGGTTGGCGCGCCCGTACGGAACGCCACTGCAGCGGATGCAACGTCCTCGCAACGGTAGAGTCCACACACGCCACCGTCACACGCGGTGGTGACACACCCCTCATCCCCGTCGTCTTCCGCGGCCGTCCGGCAGTCCGCCGCGGAGTCATCCTCGAGCGACAGCCCCTCGACCTCCGCGCGGACGGCAGGTGCCGACGCGCAGCTGACCAGCAGGAAAAACAGCACGGCCCACCACCTACGCACTGTCATGGACTGCTCCCGGACAATGGTGTTCCCGCAGCATGAGCCCACGCTGCGAAGCGGGGAAAGCTGCCACACGAGCGCCATGACGCACAGGACACCGGGCGTGGTGTCCGGTGCGGCCAATGCGAGCCGGGGCGCAGAAGGACTCGGTCGACGCGCGCAACGGAGAAGGTGCCGTTGGGGAAAACGCGAATCCAAGCCCCGGATGTCAGATGCCTCAGGTAGGGTGGCGCACACACACCCCATGAAACCCGCCGAGAAAGCCGCCCTCCTCCTCGAGCGCCTGCGCGAGCAGCACCCCGACGCACGCTACGAGCTTGACTGGTCCACCCCCTTCGAACTGCTCGTCGCCACCATCCTCGCGGCCCAGTGCACCGACGAGCGCGTCAACCGCGTCACCGCCACCGTCTTCCCCAAGTACCCCGGCCCCCAGGCCTTCGCCGACGCAGACACCGCCCAGTTGGAGGAGGACCTCAAGCCCACCGGCTTCTACAAGCAGAAGACCAAATCCGTGCAGGCCATGAGCCGGGCGCTCCTGGAGCAGTTCGGCGGCGAGGTACCCCGCACCGTGGAAGAGTTGGTGAAGCTCCCCGGCGTGGCCCGGAAGACGGCCAACGTGGTGCTCAACACCGCGTTCGACATCCCCTCCGGCATCATCGTCGACACCCACGTCGCCCGCGTCAGCCAGCGCATGGGCCTGACGAAGCACGACAAGCCCGAGGCGATTGAGCAGGACCTGATGAAGCTCGTCCCCCAGGACACCTGGACCTTCTTCGGCCCCGCCACCGTCCTGCACGGCCGCTACACCTGCACGGCCAAGAATCCCAGATGTGAGACGTGCATCGTGAAGGACATCTGCCCACGCATCGGCGTATAGGCCCACCCGGCTTGCCGGGTCAGCGCCGTATCCGCCGCAAGCACGGAATACAGACAATGAAACGGGGGTTCGAGCGTATCTACGCAAGACATGACCCCTGCTCCTTCGTCGGCCACCCCCACCGACGCCCGCCCGGTAGACTCAGGCGAGCGCCTGGCGTTGCTCGACACGCTGCGAGGCTTCGCGCTCTGCGGCGTGTTCATCTCCAACACCTTCATGTGGTTCAGCGGTCGGGCGTTCCTCCCCAAGGAGCAGCTCGAGGCGCAGTTCACCCAAGGCTCGCTCATCGACCGCATCATCATGCCGGCCTTCGGCATCCTGGTGGGCGGCCGGTTCATCACCATCTTCTCGTTCCTGTTCGGCCTGGGCTTCGCGGTGCAGATGGGGCGTGCGGACGCCCGGGGCTCGGACATCACCCGGCTCTACATCCGCCGGCTCGTGGTGATGCTGGCGCTGGGGCTCAGCCACCTGTACCTCATCTGGTACGGAGACATCCTGAGCAACTACGCGTTGCTCGGCTTCTGGCTGTTGTTGTTCCGGAAGCGGGACGACCGCACGATTCTGGGATGGGCGATAGCGCTGCTGGTGGTGGGCCCGCTGCTCACCACCTTCGTCCTCAAGCTCCCGCAGCTGCTCGCCGCCACCCCCGAGGCCGCCGCCGCGCTCGCGAAGGCGCAGAGCGAACGTTCGGCGGCGCTGAAGGTCGCCCTGTTCCCCAGCTTCACGGACGGCAGCTGGTGGGATGTCGTCAAGGCGGGCGCGACGTTCCACCGGGTCGAGTTCCTGCACATCATGGTCCTCCACTCAGTGGGGCTCATGGGCCGCTTCCTCCTGGGCTTCTACGTGGGCCGCCGGCGCCTCTTCCATGACGCCGCCCAGCACCTGCCACTCTTCCGCCGGCTGCTCTACGGAGCGCTGGCGATGGGTGTGGTGGGCGGAGGCGTGGGCGCCGTGGTGCAGCAGCTGGTCATCCGGAAGATCCTGGACCCGGACGC
Organism: Myxococcus faecalis; assembly: GCF_050039385.1. Taxonomy (NCBI): domain Bacteria; kingdom Pseudomonadati; phylum Myxococcota; class Myxococcia; order Myxococcales; family Myxococcaceae; genus Myxococcus; species Myxococcus faecalis. The sequence goes on from NZ_CP144336.1 coordinate 8,431, forward strand.
GCTGCCCGCGTGGCTGCCGTTCGCGCTGACCCCCATCCGGACGATGGGGGAGATTGGCTTCGCGGCGACGTACGTGCTGGCCATCACCCTGCTCTTCCAGCGCTCGACCTTCCAGCGCATCTTGTCGGTGCTGGCGCCCGTGGGTCGCATGGCCCTGACGAACTACCTGAGCCAGTCCGTCATCAGCGTGCTCGTGTTCTACGGCTACGGCCTGGGGCTGTTCGGGAAGCTGGCGCCCAGCCTGTGCATCCTCTACTGCCTGGGCGTCTTCGCCGTGCAGATCGTCTTCAGCCACCTGTGGCTGTCGCGCTTCCGCTTCGGGCCCATGGAGTGGGTGTGGCGCTCGCTGACGTACGGCAAGGCCCAGCCGATGCGCAAGAGCGCCGGGGCATCCGGCGCGGCGATGGCGACCTGAGCCGCGCGCCGTGATTCAGCGCCGGGGCACGGGTGGGAAGCCGTGCTCCCGCGCCCTCCAGGCCACGAGCAGCGTGGGCACCAGGAGGAGCATCAGCATCCACGGGAACGAGCGCGTCCCCAGCGTGTCGAGCAGCACGCCGCCCACAAGCCCTCCTCCCGCGATGGCGATGTTCCACACCGTGACGACCATGGACTGCGCGACGTCGGAGGCCTCCCCGGCCGTCTTCGCCGAGGCCGTCTGGAAGAGCGTGGCCACGCCGCCATAGGCCAGCCCCCAGACGGCGACGCCCGCGTGGACCACGGCGGGAAGCCCGCTCGACACCGTGAGCACCACCGCCACCCCGATGAAGAGCGCCGTGCTCACGAGCACCAGCTCCCGCAGCCACCGGTCGATGAGCACGCCCACGCCCCAGATGGAGGCGAGCGCCGCCACGCCGAAGACGAGCAGCACCACGTCGATGTCCCCCGCCATCCCCACCGCCCCCAGGAACGGGGCGATGTACGTGTAGAGCACGTTGTGCGCGAGCACGAACGCCAGCGTGACGAACAGCACGGGGCGGATGCCGGGCATCAGGAACACGCGGGCGAGCGACAGCCGCTGGTCCTCGGGCTGCCCGGGGAAGTCCGGCACGCGCGCGAACACCCAGCCCACGAGCACCAGCGTCAGGCCACTCATGATTCCAAAGGTGACGCGCCAGCCGACGGCCGCGCCCAGGAACGTGCCCGCCGGAATCCCCAGGGACAGCGCCAGCGGGATGCCCACCATCGCGATGGCCATCGCCCGGCCCTTCTGTCGCTCGGACACCATGCGCGCCGCGTAGCTGGCGACGAGCGCCCAGAGCAGCCCCGCGAACACCCCCGCCAGGAAGCGCGCCGCCAGCGTCACCGCGAAGCTGGACGACACCGCCGTGACGGTGTTGACGACGGCGAAGCCCAGGATGGCGCCGAGGAGCAACGGCCTGCGGCGCCACCCCTGCGTCGCCGCAGTGAGGGGAATCGCCGTCAGCAACGTGCCGAGCGCGTACAGCGTGACGAGCTGTCCGGCCAGGGACTCGGAGACGCCCAGGTCCACGCTCATCCGGGGCAGCAGCCCCGCGGGGAGCGCCTCGGTGAGCACGGTGATGAAGGCCGCCATCGCCAGCGCGAGGAGCCCTCCGAGAGGGAGCGCGGGTTCGGTCCGCGGGGTGGCATCGACAGGAAGCGAGGAGGTGGTCATGGCCTGTGGGGATGAGGTCGATACACGGAGGCCCTCGTGCCGAAGAGGCGAGGTGGGCCCGTGCGCGTCGACCGTGAGGTGTTGGCGGGCAAGGTAATTTCGGGCGGGCTCGCGGACCATCACGCTAGAGTTCGGAACACATCGGACATGGATGTCCGGAATCGGAGCGCGGTGGATGGACAGTCTCGGCTCACTGCAGGCCTTCGTTCAGGCGGCGGAGGCGCGCAGCTTCACCGTGGCGGGACGACAGCTCGGGGTGTCGTCGTCGGCCATCGGCAAGGCGGTGTCGCGGCTGGAGGAGCGGCTCTCCGTCAGGCTCTTCCACCGCTCGACACGCACCATCACCCTGACGCCGGAGGGCTCGCTCTTCCTGGAGCGCTGCCGGCGCATCTTCTGTGAAATCGAGGCCGCGGAGCTGGAGCTCGCGCGCACGCAGGAGGCTCCGCGCGGCAAGCTGCGCATCAGCATGCCCCTGGTGGGCATGTTGATGATGCCGACCCTGAGCGCGTTCATGCGCGCATATCCGGACATCGAGCTGGACCTGGACTTCTCGGACCGGCTCGTCGACGTCATCGACGAGGGCTTCGACGGCGTGGTGCGCGGCGGAAGCATCAGCGACTCGCGGCTGATGGCGCGGGTGCTGGGGACGTTCCGGCTGGTCCTCGTCGCCTCGCCGGACTATCTCGCGCGCCGGGGCACACCCCGCAGGCCCGAGGACCTGAAGCAGCACGCGTGTCTGCACCACCGCTTCGCCACCACCGGCAAGCTGGAGCGCTGGCCGTTCCGCAAGGGGCGCAAGAAGGAAGTCGAGCTGCCCACCACGGTGGTGGCGAGCACCATCGAGCCGCTCATCCACCTGGCAGAGCAGGGCCTGGGCATCACCTGCCTGCCGGACTTCGCCCTGCGCCGGCAGTTCGCGCAGGGCACCCTGGTGAAGGTGCTCGACAGCCACCTCCACCACCAGGGCACGTTCCGGGTGCTGTGGCCCTCCAGCCGCTACCTGTCCCCCAAGCTGCGGGTGTTCGTGGACTTCATGGCGGCGCACCTGTTCGAGACCTGAGACTTCCGGGCCCGCCCGCCCGCCGGGCCGCCATCCATTCCACACAGGATGCACGCAGACCCATCCCCACCGGACACAGGGTGTGGCAGAGTCTGGGGGACCATGTGGGATTGGGTCCGCCAGTTGGGCGAGTGGGCGCGCGAGGGTGCGCCCTTCGCCGTGGCCACCGTAACAATGTGTCAGGGAAGCACCCCCGCCGAGCCCGGCGCGAAGCTGCTGGTGCGCGGGGACGGCGTGTTCCACGGCACCGTGGGCGGCGGACACCTGGAGCAGCTGGTGCTCGCCGACGCGCGCGGGTGCCTGGAGCGCGGCGAGTCCCGCACGTACCGCTACCCGCTGGGCGCGAAGCTCGGCCAGTGTTGTGGAGGCGTGGTGGACGTCTTCGTGGAGCCCGTCAACCACGGGCCTCGGCTGTACCTGTTCGGCGCCGGCCACGTGGGCCAGGCGGTGTGTCGCATCCTGGAGGGCACCCCCTTCCGGGTGCACCTGGTGGACGAGCGCCCCGAGTGGCTCCAGGGCGAGCGCATCCCCGCGTCCGTGACGCGCCACGACGAGCCGTGGGAGGACTTCTTCGCCCGCGCCACGTGGGACGCCCGTCGCACCTATGTCGCGGTGATGACGCACCGACATGACCTGGACCAGGACATCGTCGCCGCCGCGCTGGAGAAGCCCGCGCGCTACCTGGGTCTCATCGGCAGCAAGACCAAGTGGGCGCGGTTCCGGCAGCGTCTGGAGGCGCGCGGCGTGCCCGCGAGCCTCTTGAGCCGGGTGCAGTGCCCCATGGGGTTGGAGCTGGGCGGCAAGTCGCCCCAGGAGGTCGCGGTGAGCATCGCCGCGGGCCTGCTCCAGCTCCACCACCAGCCTTTCGTCGAAACCCGCCCCGAGCCGTCCGTCTCGGAGCCGCCCCGCCTACGCGGGGTTTCGTCTGGAGAATGAGCACCATGTTCGAGTTCCGGCTCAACGGGAGCGTCGTCCGCGTCGACGACGTGTCCCCCAACACCACGCTGCTCGACTTCCTGCGCGCCAAGGGCGCCACGGGGACGAAGCAGGGCTGCGCCGAGGGTGACTGCGGTGCGTGCACGGTGGCCATGGTGGACCGCGACGCGCAGGGCCACCGCAACCTGCGCGCGTTCAACGCCTGCATCACCCTGGTCCCCATGGTGGCCGGCCGTGAAATCGTCACGGTGGAGGGCGTGGGCTCGAGGGAGAAGCCCCACCCCGTGCAGCAGGCCATGGTGAAGCACTACGGCTCGCAATGTGGCTTCTGCACGCCGGGCTTCGTCGTGTCGATGGCGGAGGCGTACTCGCGTCCGGCCGTCTGTAGCCCGGAGGCGGTGGCGGACCAGCTGTGTGGGAACATCTGCCGCTGTACCGGTTACCGCCCCATCCGCGACGCGATGATGGACGCGCTCGCCGCGCGCGACGCCGCGGTGGGGTTGAGCGCGATTCCCGGCACGCCGCTCGGTGGTCCCGCGGCGGCCCTGTCGTCCGTGAGCTACGAGGCGAAGGGACAGAAGTTCCTGCGGCCCACGTCGTGGGAGGAGCTGCTCGCGCTGAAGGCCGCGCACCCGGAGGCGATGCTCGTCGCGGGCGCCACCGAGCTGGGCGTGGACATCACCAAGAAGTCCAGGCGCTACCCCTTCCTCATCTCCACCGAGGCGGTGGAGGGCCTGCGCGACGTCCGTCGGGAAGCGGATGGATGGCACGTGGGCGGAGCGGCGACGCTCGTCGACCTGGAGGACGCGCTCGGCACGGCGCTGCCCGAGGTGACGAAGATGCTCAACGTCTTCGCCTCGCGGCAGATCCGCCAGCGGGCCACGCTCTCCGGGAATCTGGTGACGGCGTCGCCCATCGGCGACCTGGCGCCCGTGCTGCTCGCGCTGGATGCGCGGCTGGTGCTGGCGTCGGTGCGCGGCAAGCGGACGGTGGCGCTGTCGGAGTTCTTCCTCGCGTACCGCAAGACGGCGCTCCAGGCGGACGAGGTGGTGCGCGCCATCGTCATCCCCCACGGCCCTTCGGCGGACAGCGGGCTGACGCGGCGTTCGGATTCCTTCAAGGTGTCCAAGCGGCGCGAGCTGGACATCAGCATCGTCGCGTCGGGCTTCTGCGTGGACGTGGACTCGGGCGGCGTGGTGCGGTCGGCGCGGCTGGGCTACGGCGGCGTCGCGGCGACTCCGATTCGCGCGCGTCGCACCGAGGAGCTGCTGGTCGGCAAGCCGTGGACGCGGGAGACCGTGGACCAGGTGCTGCCGGTGCTCGGCGCGGAGCTGTCCCCCATCAGCGACTTGCGCGGGAGCGCGGAGTACCGACGCGGGCTCATCGTGAGCCTGTTCGAGAAGTTCTTCACGGGTGAGCGCAGCCCCTCGCTGGACGCGGCGCCGGGCTTCGTCGGAGGTGACGGTGAGGTGCCCACGGACGCCACGCGCGTCCTGCGCCACGAGAGCGCGCTGGGGCATGTCACGGGCGCGGCGAAGTACGTGGACGACGTGGCGCAGTCTCGGCCGATGCTGGAGGTGTGGCCGGTGTGCTCGCCGCATGCGCACGCGCGAATCCTGCGCCGGGACGCGACGGCCGCTCGGGCCCTGCCCGGCGTGGTGACGGTGCTGCTCGCCGAGGACATCCCGGGGATGAACGACACCGGGCCCATCCGCCACGACGAGCCGCTGCTCGCCAGGGACGAGGTGCTGTTCCACGGGCAGATTGTCGCGCTCGTGGTGGGCGAGTCGGTGGACGCATGCCGCGAGGCCGCGCGTCAGGTGGTGGTCGAGTACGAGCCCCTGCCCGCGGTCCTCACGGTGGAGGACGCCATCGCCCAGGGCAGCTACCACACGGAGCCGCACATCATCCGCCGGGGTGACGTGGACGCGGCGCTCGCGGCGAGCCCTCGCAGGCTGTCCGGCACCGTGTCGATTGGCGGCCAGGAGCACTTCTACCTGGAGACGCACGCGGCCTACGCCGAGAAGGGCGACGATGGGGACATCACGGTGGTGTCCTCCACACAGCACCCGTCCGAGGTGCAGGCGGTGATTTCGCACGTACTGCACCTGCCGCGCAGCCGCGTGGTGGTGCAGTCGCCGCGCATGGGCGGCGGCTTCGGTGGCAAGGAGACGCAAGGCAACGCGCCCGCGGCGCTGGTGGCGCTGGCGTCGTGGCACACGGGCCGACCGGTGCGATGGATGTTGGACCGGGACGTGGACATGGTGGTGACGGGCAAGCGGCACCCGTTCCATGCCACGTACGAGGTGGGCTTCGACGAGCAGGGCAAGCTGCTGGCGCTGAAGGCCGTGCTGGTATCGAACGGCGGCTGGTCGCTGGATTTGTCCGAGTCGATTACGGACCGCGCCCTCTTCCACCTGGACAACGCCTATTACATCCCGGCCACGAGCTACACGGGGCGGGTGGCGAAGACACACCTGGTCTCCAACACGGCGTTCCGGGGCTTCGGCGGTCCGCAGGGCATGCTGGTGGGCGAGGAGGTCCTCGCGAGGGTGGCGCGCGCGGTGGGTCTGTCCGCGGAGGACGTGCGCGAGCGCAACTTCTACCGGGGCACGGGTGAGACGAACACCACGCACTACGGACAGGAGCTGGAGGACGAGCGGCTGCCGGGGCTGTGGCGTGAGCTGAAGGAGTCCTCGGAGCTGTCGCGTCGGCGCGCGGAGGTGGACGCGTTCAACGCGAGTTCACCGAACATCAAGCGGGGGCTCGCGATGACGCCGATGAAGTTCGGCATCTCGTTCACCGCGACCTTCCTGAATCAAGCGGGCGCGCTGGTGCACGTGTATCGGGACGGCTCGGTGATGGTGTCGCACGGCGGCACGGAGATGGGCCAGGGCCTGCACACGAAGATTCAAGGCGTGGCCATGCGTGAGCTGGGCCTGCCCGCGGATGCCATCCGGCTGGCGAAGACGGTGACGGACAAGGTGCCCAACACGTCCGCGACGGCGGCGTCGAGCGGCTCGGACTTGAACGGCGCGGCGGTGCGCGAGGCGTGTGTGAGCCTCCGCGAGCGGCTAGCGCCGGTGGCGGCGAAGCTCCTGTCGGAGAAGCACGGGCGCGGGGTGGCGCCGGAGTCGCTGGTGTTCGAGGGCGGCCGCGTGGGCGTGAAGGGCGCGCCCGAGGTGTCAGCGGCGTTCGCGGCCGTGGTGGACGCGGCGTATCTGGCGCGCGTGGGCCTGTCGGTGACGGGGTACTACCGGACGCCGGGCATCGGCTACGACAAGGCGAAGGGCAAGGGGAAGCCGTTCCTCTACTTCGCGTATGGCGCGGCGGTGACGGAGGTGGAGGTGGACGGCCTCACGGGCATGAAGCGCGTGCTCCGGGTGGACGTGCTGGAGGACGTGGGCGACTCGCTCAACCCGGGCGTGGACCGGGGACAGATTGAGGGCGGCTTCGTGCAGGGCCTGGGGTGGCTCACGGGCGAGGACCTGCGGTGGGACGCGAAGGGCCGGCTGCTCACGCACTCGGCCAGCACGTACCCGGTGCCGGCGTTCAGCGACGCGCCCGTGGACTTCCGGGTGAAGCTGCTGGAGCGGGCGACGCAGCACAACACCATCCACGGCAGCAAGGCCGTGGGCGAGCCGCCGCTGATGCTCGCGCTGTCGGTGCGCGAGGCGCTGCGCGACGCCGTGGGCGCGTTCGGTGCACCGGGCGGAGACGTGGAGCTCGCCGCCCCCGCGACGCACGAGGCGCTGTTCCTGGCCATCCAGAAACGACTGTCTCGAGGCAAGGCGGAGGACGGACGCGTCGCCGCATGATGGACCGTTGAAGACAATGTCCAACCTGGAGCGGCCACAGCGGCGCGTCGAGCGAACGAGGGCTCAGCTCCGGGTCGGCGGCACGTCCGCCGGAGCCGTGCGCACCGACTCCTGGAGGACGCGGGCGAGCGCCTCCAGGTCCACGGGCGCCGAGGGCGGCTGCTGCGCGAGCGCATCCTTCAGACACTCCGTCATCACCTGCCCGAACTCCGGCCGCGCGAAGAGCCCTGGACGGCTGTCCGCGGCGGACTGGAGCGCCTGCTCGACGACGGCGCGCACCCGGGCCTCGTCCGCCTCGTTGAGCCCTGGCCGCTGCACCAGCGCGTTCGCGACGATGCGCTCCAGGTCCTCGGGCCCCACGCCGTTCATCAGCGACACGTTCAGCACCGGCACGGGCTCCGTCCCCGGGTTCACCCACGCGGTGGACACGTAGTGTGCGTGGAGCCGCCGCACCACCTGGTCGTGCTCGACCAGCTTCACGATGGACGACACCTGCGACTCGTCCATCCCCAGCGCCTGCGCCAGGGCGGCACGACGTGCGTCATCCGGGGCCGCGTCCAGGGCCACCACCGTGCCCCACAGGTCGATGGCCCCGCGCACCAGCAGCCGGTCCGCGAGTGACTTCGCTCGCGCGCTGCCCACCCACTGGAGCAGCAGCGCCTGGTCCTGCCAGTCCACCAGTCGCTGGAGGCTGTGATTGGTCGAGAAGAACAGCCGCGCCGTGGGCACATAGGCCAGCCCATGCGTCGACTCGATGCCCTCCTCCGCGAGCCGGGCCACGTCGTCCCGGGTGAGCCCGGCGATCTCCTCCAGGTCCGCCACGCCCGCGGGGTTTCGCACCGCGATGCCGAACAGCGATGCGGCCTTGGCCACGACGAACTCGAGCACCTGGTCCCCGAGCGCCGCCACCGTGGCTCCCAAGAGCACCGCCCGGTCGAACCACTGCACCAGCGGCGCCTCGGAGCCCGCCTTGGGCGTCAGGAACATGGCCGCCACCACCGTCGCGCACAGCGAGAGCAGCATGGAGCGGGTCGCCCACGAGTACATCCGCGCGTTGAAGTCCTGGCTCGCCAGCCGCACGACGATGCGCCCGAAGTGGATGGCGAACGACACCGTCGCGGCGGACGCGGCGGCCACTGCCACCAGCGGCACCATCGTGTACCCGTCCGCTGTCGGCTTCGGGAGCGGGAAGCAGATGAGGTAGGTGAGCCCCAGCGTCAGCGTGGTGACCAGCCCATAGATTTGAGCGTGGAGCCCCACCTTGCCCAGCGCGGCCCGGAAGAGCAGCCGCTCGTAGCTCCACGACTTCTGGACGCTCAAGAGGATGCGCTGGTCCGTCGGACTGTAGTTGCCAGGAGGATGCGCCAATTCGAACCGGGTCCGCGTCAGCCGCGAGCGCGCCGAGAGCAACGACGTATAGGTCAAACCGAACGGCAACAGGATGAGGAACACCGGCAGCCGCCACCCACCCGGGACGTCCGGAGCCGTGGCCGCGGCGTGCTGGCCCGCCACGGCGACGATGGCGAGCGCGAGGACGACCAGCGCCACGTCCACGACACCCGCCACGTGCTGCGTCCAGCCGCGACGGACCACCCCAGGCTTCTTCGGGGCGGCGCGCTTCGGAGCCCGCCGCTCCGCGCGCCACCGCGACCACCAGCCGCGCAGCCCTCCCGGAGCAGGAGGGGACGTCGGCTCCGCGCGCGCCTCGAGCAGCTCGTTGTCTTTCATTGCATGTCCCCCGTTCACCCTGGCGGCGCATCCCGCCAGGGCGAAGCCAGAGCATGGCGCAGGGGCCACCCCTCGCTCAAATCGACGTCCCTCTCGGCGTCGCCGAGGCGGACAGAAGCGTCCACCTCCAGCCAGACGCGGAGCAGGCTACGCGAGGCAGAGCCACCGGCTGTTGGTGTACCGACAATAGGCCTCGAAGGACCACTCGTCAGCGGCGTCCATCACCCTGAAGTAATAGGAGACCTCTCGCCTTCCACTCCTTGCACAGTGAAAGAACCACCGCGCGAGGGGCACGGACCGCTCATCCGCGGGTCACTTGTCCGACGTCAGGAAATGGCCTGACAATCTCAGCCAGCCACCCGCTCCAGCCCCGGACGCGCGGCGTCAACACCCTCGGGCATCGCGGTGGACTCGGGGAAGCTCGCGCTCGCCCAGCGGGCCAGCTCCGCCACGCACGCCTCGATGGCGCCCCCTGTCGTGAAGATGTGATTGGTGCCCCGCAGTCGGACGCGCGACAGGTTCGGATGCGGCAGGTCCGCCAGCGCCGAGCGGTGGATGCGGTCGAAGAACACGTCGCGCAGCTTGCCCTCCGCCGTCATCACCAACACCGGCTGCCCGCGCCGCACCACGCGCTGCCACGCTCGTACCAACGGCACGTTCGCCACCGCCGGCAACGCATCCCAGTCCATCAACAGGTCCAACAACTTCTGACGCGGGAACGGCACGTACTTGAACAGCCGCGCGTACTCGTTCTCGCGCGTGAGCATCCGCATCCATCCCCAGTACGAGAACAGCTTCGACGTCACCCGCTTGAGCCGCCCCGGAGCCGCCTCCGTCACGTCCCCCTCCCCCACCGCGCTCGCCTCCTGCTCGGACAGGTAGAACTCCGGCTCGAACATGAACAGCCCCGGCACGCCCTCGGGCTCCTGGTCCGCCAGGTAGAGCGCCGTCGTCGCCGCCCCACAAAGCCCCCCCATCAACAGGCCGCGCAAGCCGAACCGACGCTGCAATTCCTCTCGCACCGCGCTCGCCACCTCCACGAAGCCGCCCTGACACACGTGCTGGTACAGCTCCGCCGTCGTCTCCGGCAGCTCCCCCGCCGAGTCCCCCAACCCCGGCAGGTCCACGCGGAAGCACGCGAAGCCCTTCGACGCGAGCCGATCCGCCGCGAGCACCGACAACCCACCGTGCCCCGAGCGCGGCACATGCCCCGGATTCAGGAACAGCACCCCCACCGAGCGCCGAGTCCCCGGAGCGGGCGGATGGTACGTCCCCCAGAGCCGATGCCCCTTCACGTCCAACTGCACCAGCTCCCTCATGACCGCACCTCCGCGCGCGCCCCGCCGCCCGCGATGAAGCCCATGCCATCCGCGTACAGCTCCGCCAGCTCCGGCAGCAGCCGGTTGCTGGTGGTCCAGAAGAACGGCCGCGGCGCACGCACCGAGCCGCTCCGCCCCGGCGCGAGGAACCGCTCCGCCGGCCTGCCATCCAGGTGCACCACCCGCCAGGGCCGCGCCTCGTGCGCCTCCGGCAATGCCAGCTCATACCCCTCCGCGCTGCGCCACAGCGCCCGCGACCAGGGCAAGCCCTCCACCTCCACCACCTGCCCCGCCTCCATTCGCGCCACGTAGTCCTCACGCGAGCGCGCCTGTCCCTCCGTCCCCTCCAGGTTGTCCGCCGCCACCTTGCGCCGCAGCACCTCCATCAGGTGCGCCCGTCCCGACTCCGGCGGCTCCCACATCAACAACCCATTCACCGCGTCCGTCCGGAACACCCGCGCCGCAAGCAGCGCCCCCAGCCGCAAGCCATGCACGAACACCGGCACCCCGGGGCTCGCCGCGCGCAGGTGCTCCAGGCCCGTGCGCACGTCCTCCTCCCAGCGCGGGAAGGTCATCTCATCGAAGCGGCCCGTGCTCTCCCCCGAGCCCCGGTAGTCCAATCGCAGCACCTCCACGCCCCGCTCCGCCAGGTAGCGGGCCCACCTCACCCACACCACGTAGCCATGCGCGCGCTCCAATCCCAACGGCCCCGCGAGCAACACCGCCGCGCGACGCTCCGCCCGGGCCCGATGGTGGACGTAATAGAGCGAGTCCTCCCCCTGGGTCAGGAACCCAGGTGACTCAGTCAAAGCCGGCATGTGAGTGGAGAGTCCCCCGCTGCGATATCCCCGGATGCTAGGAACGCGCCGCCAAGCGAGTCAAACGGTCCTTGTCCGCCCGCCCGCTCCAGCATTCCCAGACATGTCGCGCGCAGTCCCGGCGGACCCGTTGACACGCCGTAACACGTGCAAATCAGGAAGAAGAGGAGTCCTGTTGCTCGCGGCGGAAGCGCTCGGGGCTCTGGCCCCACCAGCGCTTGAAGGCGCGGTGGAAGGCGGCGGGCTCGGCGTAGCCCAGCAGGAAGGAGACCTCCGCGATGGACATGCGACGTCGCAGGTAGATGCCGGACAGCTCACGTCGCAGGGTGTCGACGATGCCCGCGTACGAGTGGCCCTCCTCGGCCAGACGACGCTGGAGGGTGCGGGGAGGCACGCGCAGCGCCCGGGCCACGGCCTGGAAGGACGCGTCCCCACCCGAGAGGGCCTGCCGTACCTGCTCGCGCACGCGGTCCGCCGTGGTGCTCAGCGCCGGGAGCTTCTCCAGGGCGCGCTGGGCCAGCCGCTCGAACATGGCGTGCAGCAGCGTGTCCGCGTGGACGAAGGGGCGGCTGGCGTCCTCGTGGGAGAACTCGATGTCGCTGAAGGGCGCGTCGAACTCCAGCGGCGCCTGGAACAGGGCCTGGTGCTCGGACACGTCCTGGGGCGCCGGGTGGGCGAAGCGCACGCGCAGCGGGTGCACGTCCTCGCCGGTGAAGGCGCGCACGCCGGTGACGAACTGGCTCAGCGCGGCCTCCACCAGGTGCCGGTGCGCGGGCCGCCACGCGCCCACGGGCGTGAAGCGCATGCGCACGCCGCGCGCGGTGTCCTCCATCCGGAAGCGCTCGCCGTCGCCCCACACGCGCTGGTAGCGGACGCCGCGCTCCATCGAGTCGCGCAGCGTGGCGCTGGTGAGCACCACGAAGGTGGCCGGGTCGTCCAGGTCCACCATGTCCACGCGGGCGAGGTGCAGCCCCAGGTTGGCGTCGCCGGACAGGGACTCCATCTCTTCCAGCAGGTCGTCGAGGACCGCGTAGGGGACGCGCAGCTCCGGGTCGTCCAGGTCCTCCAGGCTCAGGCCCACCGCGCGCCGCAGCAGCGTCTCCACGGGCAGCCCCATCCGACTCGCGATGCGCAGGGCCTGGCGCGCCAGTCGGGCGGAGAGTGACGGCACGCCACTGGAGGACGGCTTCGGCACACGGCGGACGGTAGTCGCCGGCTGGCGCGCGCGGCAAGCCGTTCTGGCGCGGGCTGTCACTGCGGCCGGGCGCTCGGGGCGGCACCCTTGGCGCATGAACGACACCGTCACCGCTCGCGCCTGCGTGCCCCGGCTGCACCTCTTCGAGTTCATCGACCAGGACTGGTTCCCCCACGCCCTGAGGGACCTGGCGACCGACTACCTGCACACCGTCAGCTCGCGCCTGGGCCTCTTCGACGGCGCCACGGAGGTGCTCGCGCGAGGCCTGGAGTCCTCCGGGAGCGACGCGCTCTTGGATCTGGGCTCGGGGGGACGCGGACCGCTGCCCCGGCTCAAGCGCCTGCTGGCGGAGAAGCACGGCGTGGAAGCGCGCGTGCTCCTGTCGGACAAGTATCCCAACGCGGAGGCCGCCGAGCGGGCGCGCGGCGAGGGTGTCACCTACCTGGAGCGCTCGGTGGACGCGCTCCAGGTGCCCTCGGACCTGCGCGGCATGCGGACGCTGTTCAACGCGCTCCACCACTTCCGTCCCGAAGAAGCCCGGCAGGTGCTGGCGGATGCACAGGCACGAGGTGTTGCCATCGCGGCGTTCGAGACGGTGCGCCGCACGCCGGTCGGGGTGCTGTCCATGCTGCTGGTGCCGGTGCTGGTGCTGCTCTTCACCCCGCTGGTGCGGCCCATGACGCCGCTGCGCCTGCTGCTCACGTACGGGGTGCCGGTGGCGCCGCTGCTCATCTTCTGGGACGGGCTGGTGTCCGCGCTGCGGGTGCACCATCCGCGTGAGCTCGCCGCGATGACCGAGTCCCTCGCGAAGGAGGGCTACACCTGGGAGGTCGGCGAGGTGAAGGCGCCGGGCAAGGCGGCCATCTCCTACGTGCTGGGGATGCCCACGAAGTGAGCTCAGCGGATCTGCAGCAGGATCGCCAGGACGATGATGCCATTGAGGCCCAGGCCCACGGAGAAGTAGCCACCGCTGGCCATGGAGACGCCCGCGGCCATGTTGATGTGGCCGATGTCCTCCCACGCCAGCTTGGCTCCGGCCTCGCCGCCGACGTTCAGCGCGCTGCCTCCGGCCACCGAGCGGGCGCCCATCATCAGCCGCGCGTAGGGGACGAACCAGGGCGACACGTAGTGTTGATAGCCACCGAAGCCGTTGATCTCGAAGAGGTCGGGGGGCCCCAGGACGGTGTTCACCCCGAAGCCCAGGCGCCGGTGGTTGAAGGCCATGGGCTGCAGGTTGAAGGACAGGTCCGTCGCGGCGCCCGCCTCGGACGTCACGCGCAGGGCGAAGACCACCTCCGTGTCCGGCTTGTTCAGCGCGAGGGCCTCGTGGCGGAAGTCCGAGGCGAGCTGGAGGTCCCTGGGGCCGCCACGGGCCTCGTGCACCTCCGCCAGCGCGATGGCGGCGGACTCCTGGCCCGTGTCGTAGACCTTGCGCAGGGGGCGCTCGGCGCCGTTGTAGTCCCCGGCCTCCTTGCGCAGCTCGCCCTCCGTCATGCACGCCGACAGGTCGCCTTCCTCACAGGCCTTGGCGAAGGCCTCGGTGGCGCGATAGCGGTCGCCCTCGCGCAAGAGCTTCTGCCCCCACTCCGCGCACGGCAGCAACGCTCCAGGCTCGCACGAGGCAGGCACCGGAGGGGCCGTCGGTGTCGTCGCGCACGCCGTCATCCCGAAGAGACACATCGCCAGCAGTCGCCACCGCGCCATTGTTCGGAACATAACGAATATTCCGATGACGCGGTATGGCCTCCGCGCACGAGGGGGGGCTGTCGATTTCCTGCAACGGTGTCTCGCGGCCTGTCTCCTCCCTTCAGGCGGGGGCGTTGCTGCCCCCTGTGACTCTTCGGGAGGACGACATGAAGGCGACGGCGAAGTACCTGGTGCTTCTCTCCATGCTGGTGGTGGGCTGCGGGAGCGACTCGAAGGGGGACGATGGGAAGGACGACGGAGGCGACACGTCCTTCCCGGAGACGGTCGAGTGTGGGGACACGCGCTGCAAGCGCGCCACGGAGTACTGCGGCACCATCGTCACCGCGACGACGAGCCACGTGTGTCTGAAGAAGCAGGAAGGCTGCAGCAGCTGCGAGTGCGTGAGCCTGGACACGGATCTCATCACGCAGACGGGGCGTCGGGACTGCGCCGATCGGCCCGAGGTCAACGTGTACTTCACCTGCGCGTATTACGACGACGTGGACTTCATCAAGACCTCGTGCACGGTGCGCGCGCGCTGAGCGTCTTCGACGGCCCTGGCCTCGGGCGGTAGGCTTCGCGGCCATGACCTCGGGAACGCGCGAGCGGGTCGACGAACAGGAGGAGTGGTCCCACGGCATCCGGCCCTATGCGCCGCTGTGCACGCTCAAGCCGGTGGCGGAGGGGCTCTGGTGCGTGGACGGGCCCGTCATCGAGATGAAGGTGGGGCCCATCACCCTGCCCTTCCCCACGCGCATGGTCATCATCCGCCTGCGCTCGGGAGGGCTGTGGCTGTGGTCCCCCATCGCGCCCACGCCCGAGCTGTTCGCGGAGGTCGATGCGCTGGGCCCCGTCGAGCACCTCGTCTCCCCCAACCGGCTGCACTACGTCTCCATCGCCGCGTGGAAGGCGCGCTACCCCCGCGCGACAGCCTGGGCGTCTCCGGGGGTGCGTGAGCGCGCCCGCTCACAGAAGCTCGACGCCCCGTTCGACGCGGAACTCGCAGACGGCGCGCCGGAGGTCTGGGCGGACGACATCGACCAGCTCATCTTCCGAGGCAGCCGCTACATCGAAGAGGTCGTGTTCTTCCATCGAGACTCGTCGACGTTGCTCGTCGCAGACATGGTCATCGCGCTGGAGCATGAGCGCGTCCAGCCGCGCTTCCGATGGATGCTCACGCTCGGCGGGGCGATGTGGCCGGGACAGACGCCCAGGGAGGTCCAGCTCACGGCCTGGGGACGCAAGACCGCTGCGCGCGCCTGCTACCAGCGGATGCTCGCGTGGAGGCCCCAGCGCGTCGTCGTGGGACATGGGCGCAGCTACCTCGAAGATGCCCTGCCCCGGTTGGAGCGCGCCTTCGCCTGGGTGCGTTGAGCCGTCGCCCGGACGCCTCGCACCTGCCCCGCGGTACGAGGCAACCGAAGATTTCGGACAAGCGCCGTCTCCTCGGGGGTCGACCCGTCGTCGCCGTGGGACAACCACGGTCCGGGTCGAGTCCAGGCCGTGGGGGGACACATGAGAACGATGCTCGTGGCGCTGTTCGTCGGAGTCTGCTGTGGGGCCGGCGTGGCCGTGGCGGCCGAGGACGCGCCGCCGCGGGTCGAGGTCGAGCAGATGGAGCGGCTCGCGGCCGCGTGCTGCGATGACTGCGACGGGACCTTCGGCACCTGCTGGGACGCTTGCGAGGGCGAGGCCGATTGCCAGGCGGTGTGCACGTCGCGCCTGCGCGCCTGTCGCCGCACCTGCTGCTGAAGGCCTGTCCCCGGTCCCCTGCCCCGAGACCCAGAAAGGAAGGCGGTGCCTTCCTGTCCGCCTGCTCTCCTTCCCAGCGAGGAAGACAACCCCGCGTTTCGGGGGGGCTTGCCCCTGGCCAGTCGGAGGAGCCGCACCGAACTTGAGGGGCACTCAGGAGGATTGGTGGATACCGTCGCTCGTCAGCTCGACTCGCTGCCCCGCGCCCCGCGCGCGTCCCGGGAGGCCGTATGAAGGTGCCCGAGGTCTTGGAGCACCTGCCCGGCGTGGGCCCCCTGCTCGGCCGGATGGCCACCCCGATTGATGAGCCGCATCCGCGGAGGGACTCGACGCTCGTCCTGCCGACGCTCGATGCCCTCAAGCTGCCCGCCACGGAGCGCCAGCTCGGCGACGGGCGCGCCATCATCGTCCGTCACCCCGAGCCCCGCCCGACCACGGGCCCGGGGCTCACGGTGATGAGTTACAACATCCTGCTCGGGGGCCAGCGCCGCGCCGCGCTGCTGGCGTACTTCGACGAGCTGGAGGCCGAGGGCCGCATGCCTGACGTCATCGGCCTGCAGGAGGCCAACGTCCCCATCTCCGTGCTGCTGGCGGCGCGCTACGGCTTCCACCTGGCGTACCACGGCAGCGACGGGCTCCACGGCACTCGGCTGGTCAACGGCAAGGCGTTCCTGACCCGGCATCCGCTCGCGGACGCGGCCCACTTCACCTACGTCATCTCCGACGCCGAGCGCGCCGCCGCCATCCAGCGTCGCGGCGGGGACCCGTGCGAGATTCCCGAGGACCGGGGCGCGCTCATGGTCCGGCTGGACGTCGGAGGGCTTCCCGTCGTCCTCTACAACGTGCACCACACGCTGGGGGACTCCGGCATCAACGCGCACAACATGCGGCAGCTGAACCTGCTGGTGCGTCACCGGGAGGCCCCGCACGCGGTGGCGCTGGGTGACTTCAACGCCAACACCGCCATCAAGACGGGCGGCTCCTGGCTGATGGCGCACCTGAGGACGTACGACGACACGGACACGGTGGAGGAGTACGCCGTGCGCTACGGCGAGCCGAACACGAGCGTGGGCGACAAGGGCGTGGGCAACATCTCGGACCCGCGCCTGCGGCACGAGCTGCACATGTTGGAGCAGGGGCTGCCGGAGACGATTGCCCACGCGGCCGTGACGCGAGTGCGCCTGCCCGGCGGAGCGATGATGACGCCGAAGCAGGCCTGCGCGGAGCTGCGCTCGGGCAAGGTGCAGCGCGGCAGCGAGCACTGGCTGCGATTGCAGGACATCGCGGACAGCGCGACGCTCACGTCCCTGCCGGACGAGTCCGGCGTGGTGCCGGCCACGGGCAAGCGCTTCGACAACTTCTACGCGAGCCCGGAGCTGGAGCCTGTCCTCTTCGAGGTGGACCGGAGCACGGAGTCCTCGGACCACCAGCCTGTCGTGGCGCACTACACGCCGCGCCCGGCGAAGGGCCAGAACGGGAAGCCGGCACCCACGAAGGCGACGTGAGGGTTTCGGGACGGCGGATTCGAACCTCGGGGTTCGAGTCCGCCCTCACCGTCACTCATCATCAAGGACACCGCGGCCCGAAAATTCAGGAAGTCCCCAACGAAAATAACAACCCAGGCCCCCATCCCGTCTCCTGCTCGCGGAATTCACGCTGGGAGAGGTCAAAGCAATGGGTCGGATTGGCAGGAAGCTGCTGGGGTGCCTCACAACACTCGCGATGGGCTGTCAGGGTGAAGTCCTGGAAGAAGGGGCGGAGCTCAGCCTCGCCTCCCTCCAGCGGGAGCTCGCCTCCCCCAGGGAGGAGTCATGTCTGGACATCCAGCAGGCCCGGCCCTCGGCTCCGGATGGGGAGTACACGCTGTATGTGCTGGGGGACCCGGCCTGGCCATGGCGCGTCTACTGCCACGGGATGACAGGAGTACCCAAGGAGTACCTGCCCCTCCAGGAGCGCACCCTCTTCTCCAACTTCTCCCAATACACCGCGGGCGTCGCCTCACCGGGCACCACCGTGCGCAGCCGGTACTCCAGGCTCCGCATCAATCCCTACACCCTGGAGGTGGACACCTCCGACACGACCTTCGCGACCAGCACCGGTGAGCTTGCTCACGCCGGCCTGCCCGTCACCTCCATGCCCTTCGCCACGGCGATGTCCTGCGATTGGGCTGACTCCGGCCGGGCCAACATCGACCTGCGAGGCACGCCGTTCCGGGTCGCCCCGGAGGCGTTCGTCGTCACCGGCTGGGGACAGGTCGGCTCCCAGGTCTACAGCTTCGCCGACCAGGTCGTCTCGCTGAAGGGCGGCGGTTACTGCGGCTCGAACGCCCCGCTCAACGCCGACGGGCTCACCGGCGGGAAGCTGCCCCTGTTCTACACCCTGGCCGACAGCCCCTGGACGCCCGTCGCCCGCGTCTATCCCGTGGACGGCTCGGAGGCCACCGCGAAGCCGCTGCAGCCCGGCTACTACCTCACCCAGGACCTGAACCTGGGCCCCCAGGGCCTCGGCGCCGTCCATGTCCCACGAGGCTGGAGCGTCGTGCTCCATGCCGGCCCGGGCTTCACCGGCACCAGGCACTTCCTCGGCGGCGACGCCGAAATCGTCGGCAACCCATGGTACCGCCAGGCCCGCGGCATCGAGGTGAAGGCCGAGGTCACGCTCCACGCCGGCCACGGCTATCAAGGCGCCCGTCAGACGCTTCGCGCCGGCCGCTACGATCTGTCGCAGCTCACCATCGGCAACGACGCCCTGCGCTCAATCGAGGTGCCGGAGGGATTCCAGGTCACGCTCTACTGGCATGGCGGCTTCCAGGGCGGGCGGCTCATCCTCACCGAGAACACCGACCTCTCGGGCCACGAGTTCGACGCGCAGACCTCCAGCATCATCGTCGAGTCCACCACCGCCCGGCACAACAACATCGTCCACGGCCGCTGGCTCTCCTCGGGAGGACAGGACAAGGGCAGCACTCGCAACCGCGCCTTCACCGTCGACTACACGGGCCGCCCCGATGTCGTGAGCTTCGAGCTGGAGGCCGGCGTCGACCCCTACCTCTACCTCCTGGATGCCAACGGGCAGGTGCTCCTGGAGGGCGGGGAGACGCTGGGAGACGGCCGCGCGCGCCTCGCGTACTTCCTGAGCCCGGGCACGTACAAGCTGGTGGCCGCCACCGCCCAGGCGGGGCGGACGGCGGACTTCACGGTCCGCTCCGACAAGGCGCGCCTGAGCTATCCCCAGAAGCTCTGGGTGAGGACGGTGAACACCTTCACGTGGGCCTACGACGACAGCGGCACGGGCTCCCATGACGATGTCTCCGTCTGGCGTCCCGACCTCAGCCAGCACCCCGGCTACTACTCGCTGGGCGACATCGCCATGCCCGGCCATGGACAGGCACCGCGGATGACGTTCGCGGTCTCCGGCGAGGGAGACCTGCTCGCCAGGCCGCTCTATTACAACCGGATCTGGGAGGACGGCGGCACGGGAGGCAACCACGATGCCGCCTTCTGGCAACCCGTGCCTCCCCCTGGCTACACCTGTCTGGGTTCCGTCGTGGAGCTGGGCTACAACGCGCCTCCCACGGACCGCATCCGCTGCGTCAAGGATGAGTACGTGCTGCCCGCGGGCGCCAGCTGGGTCTGGAACGACAAGGGCTCCGGCAAGGCGAGTGGAGACATCGCGCTGTGGCAGGCGGACCCCAGGGACCACCGCACGCTGGCGACGTCCACCTTCGTCGGCCAGGGGAACTACGACGGTCCGGATGGCTCGCGGTTCTGGGCCCTCAACAACAGCGCGCTCGCCAACCCGGAGCTGCAGGGCGGCTTCGTCGACGACCTCACGGTGCTCCGCTACGCCCCGCGCATCCGGCTCCACCCGAACGAGACGTACTTTCCCGCCGGGATGAATGACTTCGTGCCGAACATGGTGGACGACGGCACGCGGCTGAGGACCCGTGACGCGCTCGCCTGCCCCGAGTGCACGAACCTGCCGTTCCTCCAGGGCAAGCGCCCGGACCAGCACACCGTCCCCGTCTACGCGCAGATCATCCCGCGCACCCAGGCGGGCCTGCCTACCAACACCACGGACGTCGTCTATTGGCTGTTCTATCCCTACAACCGTGGCAAGCCCATCTGCACACAGTGGCATCACCTCCTTCGCACCTGCATGCAATACACGACCTTCGACAACCACGTGGGGGATTGGGAGCACCTCACCCTGCGGTTCGTCGACGGCCGACCGACCCAGCTGGCCATGAGCCAGCGCACGGGACGTCCGCCCACCCACTTCGCCAGCAAGGACCTGGCGCTGGTGGACCTCCACCCCGAGGTCTACGCGGCCCAGGGCTCCCATGGCCTGTATCCAGCCCCTGGCCGATACACCTACGCCCAGGCCAACTTCAGCGAGTACTACCACGATGACACGGGGCCAGGCCTCGCCTGGGATGGCTGGAGCAACGCCGTCATCTTCCCCTGGCAGCCGGCGGGGACGTACACCACGCCCGGGCTGGAGCGGTTCAACCTCACCGTGGACTGGGGCAATGACAAGGCCGGCTGCGGCAACCCGAACCTGATCTACGTGAGCGACTGCATCCTCAACCCGGGCCCCAAGGCCCCCATGGCCCGACCGTTCACCCAGCCGGGCAACCTGTCGATGCAATAGTCGCCGAAAATAACACGCGCTCCACCCCGCCGTCCTTTCGTCGAAGGAGACATCACTCCTTGGATGAAAGGACGGTCTTGCAAGAATGCCTCGGCGTCTTGGATGGAAGCGGTGGAGCGCCCTCGTCGTGCTCTGTATCGGTTGTCAGCCGGTGTCACCCGACGAGGTGACCCCGGAGGAGCCAGGGCCCGGGGAGCTGGACGCGCTGCAGGTGGTGGAGCAGCCGCTGGGGCCCGTGAGGGAAAAGTCCTGTCAGGAGATTCGCGCGGCCCGTCCCACCGCGGGAGATGGCGAGTACGCCCTGCACTTCATGGGAGACCCCGCACGGCCGTGGATGGCCTGGTGCCATGACATGGCGGGGACGCCGCGTGAGTACCTCACGCCGCGTGAGAAGGGACAGCTCGCCAACTTCGCCCAGTACACCGCGGGAGGCGCGACCCCTGGCACCACGGTTCGCACCGTCTACTCGAGGCTGCGCATCAATCCGCACACCCTGCACGTGGACACGACGGACACGACCTTCGCGACCTCCACCGGACAGGTCTTCCATGGTGGCCAGCCCGTCACCTCCATGCCGTTCGCCAACGCGATGTCCTGCGATTGGGCGGACTCGGGCCGGGCCAACATCGACCTCCGGGGCACCGCGTTCAAGGTGGCCACCGAGGCCTTCGCGGTGAAGGGCTACGCCCAGCACGGCGCGAGCGTCTACTCCTGGGGAGACCAGGTCGTCGCGCTGCGAGGCGGTGGCTACTGCGGCTGGATCGGCCCCGCGGACTCCAACGGGTTCGACGGCGGAAGCCTCCCCCTGTTCTACGCTGGCGCCGCGACGGCGTGGACGCCCACGGTCGGCGTCTACCCCGCGAGCACGTCCACCGCCCTGCCCCAGACGCTCCAGCCCGGGTTCTACGACGCCGCCGAGCTGTCGGTGGGCGAGGACGCCATCCACTCGGTGCGCGTGCCGCGAGGCTGGCTGCTCACGCTCTATCCGGACCGGGCCTTCAAGGGCACACCGGCCACCCTCACGTCGGACACGGACCTGACGGGCCAGGCGATCGACTTGAAGGCGTCGAGCCTCAAGGTGGAGGCGCCGGTCATCCTCTACACGGGCAATGGCTTCCAGGGAGCGCAGCAGACGCTGCTCGCGGGCCGCTACGACCTGAGCCAGTTGACCCTCGGCAACGACACGCTGCGTTCCATCCGCGTGCCCGAGGGCTACCGCGTCACCCTCTTCTGGCACGGCGGCTTCCAGGGCGAACGGCTCGTGCTCACCCAGGACACGGACCTCGCCGGACAGCCGTTCCAGGCGCAGACGTCCAGCATCATCGTCGAGTCCACCACCGAGCGGAATGACCACAACACCCTGCACGGACGCTGGACGCCGTCCGGCGGCCAGTTCCCGAGCAGCCTCGACAACCGCCAGTTTATCGTCGACTACACCGGAGCGCCGGACGTCGTGACGTTCGAGCTGGAGGCCAACGTCGGCCCCTATCTCTACCTGCTGGACACCAGCAACCGGGTGCTCGCGGAGGTCAACAACCGGGACGGGGGCCCTGTCGCGCGCATCTCGTATTACCTCAACCCCGGCACGTACAAGCTGGTCGCCGCGACGACGCTGGTGGGACGCGCGGGGGAGTTCACGCTCCGCTCCGACAAGGCGCGCCTGCGAGCCCCGCTCCGGCTCTGGGTCCAGGCGACCAGTGGGTTCGATTGGATCTACGACGACTTCGGGACCCACGCGGACAACGACGTCTCCGTCTGGCGTCCCAACCTCAGCCAGCTGCCCGGCTACTACTCCCTGGGCGATGTCGCCATGCCGGACCACAACCCCGCGCCGAGGATGACCTTCGTGGTCAAGGGCGAGGGGGACGTGCTGGCGCGTCCGGTCGACTACACGTTCGTCTGGAATGACCGTGGCACGGGCGGCAGCCACGACGTCGGCTTCTGGCACCCCGTGGCGCCCCCGGGCTACACGTGTCTGGGTTCAGTGGCCCAGCTGGGTTACGACAAGCCTTCCACCGACCTCATCCGCTGCGTCCGCTCGGAGTATGTCCTTCCGGGCACCTCGAGCTGGATCTGGAACGACCAGGGCTCGGGGGGACACAATGACGGCTCCGTCTTCCAGACGGGCGGCGTGGACCATCGCGCGCTGACGGTCCCCGTCATGGTGGGCCAGGGAGGCTACGGCGGCGCGGACGCCTCGCGCTTCTGGGCGCTCAACAAGAGCATGCTCGCCAATCCGGAGCTGCAAGGCGGGCTGGTCGACGAGCTGGCCGCGTTCCAGTACGCGCCGCGCATCTACCTCCACCCGGGGGAGTACTACATGCCCTCCTCGGTGGAGTTCTTCCTCGCGAACGTGCACGACACCGGGACCCACCTGAAGACGAACCAGTCGCTCGGGTGCCCGTCGTGTACGGCCCCCGCGTTCCTCGACGGTCAGCGGCCGGACCAGACGCACGTGCCCGTCTACATCCAGAAGGTCCGCCGCACGTCGCTGGGGATGCCCACGAACGTCACCGACCTCATCTACTGGACGTTCTACCCGTACAACGCGGGCAAGGAGGTCTGCATCGGCTACGACACCGGAGGCGGCTGTCTGGGCGTGGGCAAGTCCACCTTCGGCAACCACGTGGGGGACTGGGAGCACCTCACCGTGCGGTTCATCGACGGGCGGCCCGCGTATGTCTACATGAGCCAGCACTCGCACGGCGGGCTCTTCGAGTTCGGGCACAAGGACATGGCGCTGTCGGGCTTCCGTCCCACGGCCTACGCGGCGCAAGGCTCCCACGCGCTCTACGCAACCCCGGGCAAGCACACGTACGAGTACCTCCCCAACAACGGCACGCTGGATGACATGACGGGCCATGGCGTGAGCTGGAACGCGTGGGACCGGCCGGTCATCTTCCACTGGCAGCCGATGGGGACTTTCACCGGCTCGCTGGCGTGGCTCAACATCACGTCGGACTGGGGCAATGACAAGGCGGGCTGCGACAACATCGTCTCGGAGCGCTCCGGCGAGTGCATCCTCAACGGAGGCCCCACCGCTCCGCTGAAGAAGGGCTTCGCGCACCCGAGCGCCATGACGATGGAGTAGCCAGCGCGCCGGCTCACCCGAAGAGCTTCGACCAGAAGGACTTCTTCTCCTTCGGCCGAGGCTCTTCGGCCGTGGGCCGGCGCCCCGCGTCGAAGTCGATGCGAGCCACCTGGAGGAGCCCCACCAGGCCGAGGCCGCCGTCCTCGTGCGCGAGGTTGAAGTCCCGCTGGCCGAACGCCACGGCATAACCGTGGGGCTCGTGCTCCCAGAGGGTCATCTCTCCCAGGCGCACGGCGGCGTTGCCGTGCAGACCGGAGCCCGGATACCGCGAGGGCACGCGGGTCTCGAACTGCTGCCCCGTGAGCGTCTGGAAGACGGCGGGGACCCACACGGCATCCATGGAGCTGCGCGGCCGCTCGAACTGGATGGAGGCGAGCTCGTTGTAGGGGATGTCCAGCACGGTGCCGGCCTGGAAGCATGGCAGGTGCGGTCCCGTCAGGTCATCTGAGTCGATCATATCGGTGAAGCGGACGCGGGCGCCGTTGGTGCGTGTCAGCGTTCCAGGGACCTTGGGTGCGGCGCCCGCGATGTCCTTCAGGACGCGGGCCGCGTCGGAGAAGTCGCCCTTCGCGTGGGAGACGGCGGCCTGGAGGTAGGCGCGGGAGAACGGCTGCGGCGCCTGCAGCGCGCCTCGCTCGTTGGCCAGGGTGGGGTCCTTCCTGCGCAGGGAGTGCAGGCGCTCCAGGTTGGCGCAGTGGCCCAGGAAGGTCACGCCATCGGAGACATCGGGGTCCAGCTTCACCAGGGCGTCGAGGGCGCGCAGGGCTCCGTCGAAGTCCTCCAGGCGCACTCGCACGTTGAACGCCATCAGCCACCGGTCCGCGGATGGCGCGGAGGACAGCTCCGCGTCGATCAACTGGAGTGCCGCCTGGAAGTCACCCTTCGCGAGGTGCTGCTCGATCTGCGCCATGGCTCATGTCCCCCGTTCGCCGCGCGGCGACCATAGCGTGCGCGTCGAGGACGTGGGAATGCGGGAGCCGGACTCAGACGCTCATCGAGCGCATGCCGTCCGAGGGCCTCATCATCGGCAGGTCCGAGACGGGCATGGACTGCGTGCCGCTCGCGGGCTGCGTGCGGCCCATCAGCTTCTCCATCTCCTGGTTCGGCGGAGCGTCCTCGAAGGTGGACATCTCGTGGGTCATCGCCTGCTGCTTGCCGTACGGCGGCGTCTGCCCGGCGCGCTCGGCCGCGTCGTTCGCCTTCTTCTTGGCCTCCTCGGCGCGGCGCGTGGCCTCGGTCGTCTTGGCGGAGGCGGCCTGGAGCTGCTTCTTCGCGTCGGTCAGCGTCGCCTCGGCGGCCTTCTCCGCGGCCTGGGCTTCCTTCAGGGCCTGCCTCGACAGCTCCTGCTGCTCGGGCGTCTGTCCCGGCGCCTTCGCCTTCTTCTCCGCCTCCTCACGCGCGCGGGAGGCCTCCGCTTCGGCCTTCTGGGCGGCCTCCGCCTGGCGACGGGCCTGCTTCTCCGCCTCCTTCGCCGCGTTCGCCGCGCGAACCTCCGCCTCCGCCCGCTTGCGTGCTTCGTCCGCGCGCTGCGCGTCATCCGTCTTCGGGCCCTGCTGCTGCCGCACCGACGAGCGATTCTCCACCTTGCTCAGCATGTTCACGGGTCACTTCCTTCCGAGCGCAATGAGGGACAGACACCCCTTCTTCGCCAGAAGCGCCCACATGGTTACAGCGGGGATTTCCCGCGGATTTTCGGGCCACGTCCGGCCCCTCGCCCACCCGGCTCCCTGGGACGAGCGGCTCCCGCCTCGGGCTCGCGCGGTATAGGGTGCCCGGGTGCTGCTCAACGATGGCTATGTGTACCGCGAGAAGCTCGGGCGTCAGCCCGGCCGCAGCGCGCTCGCCCACCTCACGAACAAGTACCGGCACTCGACGGAGGAGGAGTGGCGCAGGCGCTTCGCGCGCGGTGAGGTGCGCCTCGATGACCGCGTCGCGGATGGCTCGGAGCCGCTGAAGGCGGGGCAGTGGCTGTGCTGGCACCGCCCGCCCTGGGAGGAGCCGGACGCGCCGCGGTCGTTCGACCTGGTGCACGAGGACGCGGAGCTGGTCATCGTGGTGAAGCCGAGCGGACTGCCGACGCTGCCCTCGGGCGGGTTCCTCAAGAACACCCTGCTCTCCCGCGTCCAGGAGCGCTGGCCCGAGGCGGTCCCCATGCACCGGCTGGGACGCGCGACGTCGGGCCTGGTGCTCTTCACCCGGACGCGCGACGCCGCGGTGCGCCTGTCGAGCGACTGGCGCGAGGGCCGCGTGAACAAGCGCTATCGCGCGCTCGCGCAAGGCCTCGCCGTCGAGGAGACCTACGACATCCGCGCGCCCATCGGGCTGGTGCCGCACCCCAGACTGGGAGAGGTGCACGGCGCCTGTGCGACGGGGAAGCCCTCACACAGCACGGCGAGGGTGCTGGAGCGACGCGCGGAGGACACGCTCTTCGAGGTCGACATCCACACGGGGCGCTCGGAGCAGATCCGCATCCACCTGGCCTTCATCGGCCACCCGCTCGTGGGAGACCCGCTCTTCGTCGCGGGGGGACTTCCGCACGCGGAGCACCCGGGCCTGCCCGGAGACGGAGGATACCTGCTGCACGCCGAGTCCCTCGCCTTCACGCATCCGGGCTCGGGCGAGCGACTCCAGTTCCAGGCGCCGTTGCCGCCCGCGCTGCGGCTCGGCGGGTGATGCGCGGCTGTCCGGGGGCGTGCTTCCACCCGGACAGCCGTGACAGCGGACCGCTAGTCGATGGACTTGACTTTGTCGTCCTGGTCGAACGTCACGCGCACCTTGGCGAGCGACGACTTCCAGTAGGTCCAGGTGGTGGAGTTGAAGGACGCCGTCTCGTGCGGAGGCGGCGGGCCCCAGGCCATGCGCACGGCGGCGCGCGACATCCCAATCACCACCTCCGACGCGGAGACCTTCTTGCGGTCCTCCGGCGACAGCTCGGCGAGCTTGCCGGCCTGGTCCTCGGCGGCGAACGAGGCCTGGAACAGCGCCCACGTGTCCGCGCCGGAGCGCGAGTCATTCTCGAACACGAACTCCTTGCCCGTCTCCACGACCTTGAACTTCACCTTCGAGCTGCCCTTGTCCAGCACCTCCACCTTCGTGTTGAACGGGAGGATGGGGCCCTTGAGGTAGTTCACCCACGACACCGTGTCGTCCTGGAAGTGGAAGTTCGCCGTCGCGTGGAAGAACTTCGGCGCCGGCGCGGGAGCCGGCTCGGCGGCCGGCGCGGGCTCGGGCTCACCGCCGTACGAGACGACCTTGCCGTCCGCGTCGAAGATGACCTCGAAGGTGGAGAACTTCGAGCTCCAGTAGGTCCACTTCGTGCTCTCGAGCGACAGCGTCCGGTGCGGCGGCGGCGGGCCCACCGTCAGCAGCACCGCGTCCCGCGACATGCCCTTGGCGAGCGTGCCCGCCTTGACCTGCTTCTGCTCCTCGGGCGTGAGCGCCGCGATGCGCGCCGCGGGGTCCTTGGCGGAGAAGAAGCCGGGGAACAGCGCCAGCGCCGTCTTGCCCAGGCTCTTGTGCGAGACGAACCGGAACTCGGCGCCGGAGTCGACCACGCGGCAGCGGACCTCGTCGTCATCCCGCTCGAGGACCTGCACCTTCGTGCCCACCGGAAGCGACAGCCCCTTGCCCCGGTAGTTCACCGCGGAGAGCTGGTTCTTGTTGAGCAGGAGGTTGGCCTGGGCGAACACCACCTCGGCGTGAGCGGTCAGGGTGGTCAGCAGTCCCAGCGCGAGCAGGGTGCCGAGCGCGTTCTTTCGATTCATACGGTGGGTGTGCCTCGTCGTGAATGAGGGGCGTGCTTCTAGGCGCCCTTCAGGGGGTTTTCCAGTACCCCCGGGCCGCTTCCGACGAGACCCGGCCCACCGCATTCACAGACGTGGGCTCAACTCTCCTTCTTGGAATCTGAATCGAGCTTCGGGAGCCCGACGCTCCGGGAGAGGTGCTTGAAGGCGGTGAGCCACATCTCCACCTCGCGCCGGGACAGCGCCGCGCGGGTGAGCGAGTGCATCATCTCCGCGAGCAGCGCGTCCGGGGCCTGCGTGTTGAGGAAGCCCACCTTCAGGAGGACCTGTCGCATCCAGGCCTGGAGGGCCTGCACCAGCCGCAGCGGGGCACCTTCCACGGCGCCGGGAGTGGTCTGCTCCACCTGCTCTCGCGCGCAGAGGTAGAGCAGGACGGCGGCCGCCTGGGCCAGGTTCATGGAGGGCTGCTCGGGCCGGGTGGGGATGACCAGGGCCTGCTGGCAGTGGCTCAGGTCCTCGTCTGACATGCCGCGCTTCTCGCCGCCGAGCACCAGGGCCACCTTGCCCCGCTGCGCGTGCAGCGACAGCAGCGCCACGGCGTCCTCGGGGGAGAGGGTCGACATGCCGCGCAGGTTCTGGCGCGAGGTGGTGCCCATGGCGAAGACCACGTCCTCGAGGGCCTCGGGGAGCGTGGGGTAGATGCGCGCGGACTCGAGGATGTGGCCGGCGTGCACGGCCATGCGGCGCGCGCCGTCCATCTCCTGGAGCTGGGGGTCGGAGAGCACCAGCTCCGCCACACCGAAGTTCGCGGCCAGGCGCGCCACGGCGCCGAGGTTGTCCGGGCCCTGGGTCTGGTGCAGCACGACGCGCAGGTGGGAGGTGAGAGCCATGCGGCCACCTTACCCGCCACGTGTGGACCCGTCGCGGACATCCGCACGGGCGCGTTCCCAGGTCTATTTCTTCCAGCCCGGTCCCACGGACATCTCGTAGTCGAGACGAACGGCTTGCCCGGACTCGACGCTGAAGTCCGTGCAGCGCTCGAAGCTCGTGCAGATGACGTAGTCCCCCGAGGCCAGCTCGGCCTCGTAGAACCCGTCGCCGTCCGACTTCACCGAGGTCACCAGCTCACCGTCGGACTGCGTGCGAATGCTCAACTCCATCGACCGCGGCTCGGGGTCGCAGGAAGAGGAGCACACGTCGTCGACATACTCGGTGAGCCCGTAGACACCCTGGGAGATGGTCCGGGCCGATTCGGGGTCGAACTCGCCACAGGCCACACCGCAGGCGACGACCGCGGTGAGTGCAGCCTTCTGGAGAAGAGAGGACGATGTCATGAGCGAGACCCTAGCGCAGGTGCCTGTACGCTGTCCGAGGAAGACCGGGCCAGCCACAGCGCGCTCGCGACGAACGAGGAGATGGCTGTCCAATAATAGAAGCGGAACTCGGCGCTCACGCAGACGGGGAGATACGCCAACGCATAGCAGGCGCCCGAGGCGGCCACGCAGAACATCAACCCGCCATCCAACGCGCGACGACGCCAGCCCACGACCGCCAGCGCCAGCGTCAACGCCAGCCACGGTGCGCCACTGGCCGCGACCCACGGGAACTCCTCGCGCATCGCCGACAGGGCCCGATGGACCGCGGTGTGGGTTCGCAGCGTCAAGCCCAGGTCGTTGGGATCGATGACGCGGTGGAAGCTCCCGATGTCCCGATAGTAGCTGTCGGAGGAGTCTCCCAGGCCGAGGCTCGCGGAGTACGTCGACAAGCGGTGCCGCAGATACGCGCCTGGATGCGTGCGCACGACCCGGAGCCACTCGCGTGTCAGGGCATCCCTTGCTTCGAGCACCTGCGTCGTGGAGATGGAGCCACGCGCCGGTTCTCCCCATAGAAGCGGAGTGATGGACCGGGGGTCATACAGTCCGCCCAGCTGCTCCGGAGTCCATTGCCACCGCTCCACGAGCGGCGAGCCATCCATCGCCGAGGGCTCGCGCACGTAGACGCCCACCACGTCGAACACCAGCAGCGCGCCGGCGATCCACGACTTCTGCGCGCCCATGGCTCGCTCGACGAAGCCCGGGGCGCACGCCAGGATTCCGAGCAGGATGCCACCGGCGATGAACGGGCGAGCCCGCTCCTTCATCAGCGCGGGGACGCGCGCCACCACCATGGGCACCAGCAACACACTGGCGACGATGGCGTTGTGCCGCGTCAGGGTCGCGAAGACCAGACAGGCGAAGGCCCAACCCGGACGCCCTCGGGTGAGCAGCATCACCGTCCCCAGCAGCATTACCGCGTTGAACACGTCCTTCCAGAGCGTCACCCCGACGGCCCAGGTGCTCGGGAGCAGGCAGTACACGACGAGCAGCGCGAGCGCCCCCAGCCCGCGTCTTCCGGAGACACGCCCGAGCAGGAGGACAGGGCCCAGCGACAGCACCAGGAGCTGGAGGGCCAGCACCGGCCAGGTCGACCCCGTCAGCGCGAAGGACTTCCCCAACACGAACGAGAAGAAGGGAGAGTGCCAATCCGAGTAGCGACCCGCACGCCCCTGCGCCAGCATGTCGAGCGAGTCGCTGGAGAGCAGCCCGGGCTGGAAGGCCACGAAGAGCAACACGCCCCAGACGCTCATCAGCGCCAGCCGCGCGCGCCAGCTCCCGAGCACCGCGAGCAGGCGGCTGCCGGCCGACATCGAGGCGGAGGGCGTCTGCTCGACCTCGGGCGCCGAACCCTTCGGAGCGGGCGTCGACGGGTCCACCTCCGGCAGGGGCCGAACCTGCATCCCCATGGGGCATGTCCTCCGCGTGGTTGAATCCATCCGGAGCCTGTCAGGCCAGGCCCATGGAGCCAAAGGGCTCATCACCTCGGGAGCGTCGCCCAAGCGACATTCGTCGGTTCGATACTCCGCCTCTTCGCCGAAGGCTCAGCGGTGGGCGAGGACCGGCTGGGGCAGCCGGGGCTCGGTCGAAGGCCGTGGTCATCGCCTTGCAACGCCCTGCCTCCTCGCCGAGCATCCGCCCGTGTCTTCACGCCCCTCCAGGTCATCACGCCGCACGCACTGCTCGTGGACAGGTCCGTGGTGAGCGCCCACGTCCCGTCTGGTCACGTCCTGGCGGACCGCTTCGTGCGGACTCGAGTCCAGGAGGTCGCGGTCATCCTCGGCGCCGCGCTCTGCACTGCGTTGTTCGCGCAGGTCGCCATCTCGGTGCCGGGTTCACCGGTGCCCGTCACGGGACAGACGCTCGCCGTCGTCCTCACCGCCGCCGCGCTCGGGCCTCGACGCGGGCTGCTGGGACAGCTCGCCTATCTGCTGCTGGGGGCGGTGGGCCTGCCCTTCTTCGCCAAGGCGTCGAGCGGCTGGGGTGCCCTGCTCGGACCAACGGGCGGCTATCTGGTGGGCTTCCTCCCCACGGCCTTCCTCGTGGGACTCGCGGCCCGGCGTGGTTACGACCGGCGACTGTGGACGGCGGTGCCCCTGTTCCTCGCGGGACAGCTGCTCGTCCTGATCATCGGGATGTGCTGGCTGAGCGTGGCGAAGTCGCTCGACCTCGCCACGGCCTTCAAGAAGGGCTTCGTGCCCTTCCTCCCCGGCGGGCTGCTCAAGGCGCTCATCGCCGGGCTGCTCACGCACTTCGCCTGGCGGTTCGCCCGCGCTCGCGAAGTCTGACATCCTTCACACCACGACGAAGTCCACGTTCTTGAAGCCCCGGGTACGCGCGCAGACCTCGTAGCCCTCGTGCGCGCCTTCGTCGTTGGTGTTCGCCTCGATGGTCTGGAAGGTCTCCTCATCCACCTCGGTGACGATGCCCGAGTGGGACCAGTCTCCCGGCGTGCGCCTTCGCAGGAACAGACTCCCGGGCCGGATTCGCGCGCGGTCCGGCGGAGCGCTCAGGCTTGACACGAAGCGCTCGCGCGCCCTGCCCTGCGCCGCCAGCAGGTCACTGGAGAACGTGCGCTCCAGCGGCATCGGCGTCCCCAGCGTCCTCGCGGCCTGGTTCAGACAGAAGGTCGCGAACCCCGCGGACCAGCAGAAGGACGCACCCTCGTTCCCATCCAGGTACAGCCGCACCCACGGCCCCCGGTTGCGTCCGCCCACCTCGCGCGGCAGCTGCCGCAGGTGCTGCGCCGCGTACGCCACCGTCAGCGCCCCCAACGTGCGCCCCGCCGGCGGAATCGTGGCCAGCGCCGCGCGCAGCGGCCCCGTCAGCCGCTCGAACGTCGCCGCATCCGCGACGCCCGAGACGGGCAGCCCCACCTTCGCCTGGAAGCGCTTGAGCGCGGCCTCCGTCGCCGGACCGAAGTCCCCGTCGATGGCGACCGCGAACCCGCTCAACGTCAGCCATTCCTGGATGCGCCGCACGCCGGAGGACTCCTCACCCCGGCGCAACACCTTGCCCAACTCGACTTCGCTCATGGGACACCCGCGCGCCAGCCCGTGGCCGCGGGGCACATCCTGTCACCCCGCGAAGCCATGACGCCACCAAGCCTCCCGCAACGTCAGCGAGCAGGCGTTTCGGCGGGCAGCTCGTGGTCTTCCAGCGAACGTTCCCGCGCGTCCGGAGTCTCTTCCACCTCACCGGCCTCACCCGCGCCGCCCATGCCTTCCTTGAAGCCCTGCGAGGCCTCCTCGGCGGCCGTCTTCATGTCCTTCGCCGCCTCGCGCGTGCCCTCGCGCACGTCCTTCGCGGCCTTGCCCACCTCACGCCCCATCTGCCGCGAGTTCTCGCGTACCTCCCCGTCCTCGCACCCCGCGAAGGCCACCAGGGACGTCCCCAAGCCCAGCAGCGTGAGCCACTTCCATCGTGTCCGTGCCATCTCGCCTCCCGTGCTCGTCGCGTTCGTTTCTTCCGCCGACCAAGCTAGGCACCCCCACCCCTGACAGCGGGCACTCAGCCGAGCCCCCTCTCCCTCGTCCCAGGGGCAATCCATCACCATGACGCAGTGCGCCCGCGCGCAAGCACATCCATCCCCGGCACGGCTTCTTCCTGGAACTCGACAGAACAGCGGACCTAGGCTCCCGCCATGGACCTCATCGTCGAGAACGGACTCGTGTTCGATGGTCTGGGCAACCCACCCCGCAAGCTCCACGTGGGCATCCAGGCAGGCAAGGCGGCGCGCCTCTCCGAGGGCCCCATCGAGCGCGCTCCAGGCACCCGGGTCATCGACGCCACCGGGCACTGGGTGACGCCCGGCTTCATCGACTTCCACACCCACTACGACGCCGAAGTCGAGCTGGCCCCGTCCCTCTCCGAATCCGTCCGCCACGGCGTCACCACCGTCGTCGTGGGCAGCTGCTCGCTGAGCCTCGCGGTGGGCAAGCCCGAGGACCTGGCGGACATGTTCTGCCGCGTCGAGGCCATCCCCTACGACACCGTCCGCTCGCTGCTCGAGGAGCGCAAGTCCTGGGACACGCTGGGCGGCTACATGGAGCACCTGGACCAGCTCCCGCTGGGTCCCCATGTCGCGTCCTTCCTGGGACACTCCGCGCTGCGCGCCCACGCCATGGGACTGCACCGCAGCCTGGACTCCACGGTGCGCCCCAGCGAGGACGAGCTGCGCCGCATGGAGTCGCTCGTGCGCGACGGCTTGGACCTGGGCTACCTGGGCCTGTCCATCATGACGCTCAAGTGGGACAAGATGGGCGGCTCGCGAGACATCCGCAGCCGCCCCCTGCCCTCCACCTACGCGCGTTGGAGCGAGTACCGTCGGCTCACGAAGCTCTTGCGCGAGCGCGGCCGCGTCTTCCAGGGCGTGCCCAACATCAGCACCAAGGTGAACGTGGTGCTGTTCCTGCTGGAGAGCATGGGCCTGTGGCGCAAGACGCTGAAGACCACGGTCATCTCGATGATGGACCCGCGCGCCAGCCGAGGCATCCACCGCCTCATCGGCGTGCTCTCGCGCGCGGCCAACACGCTGCTGGGCGCCAACTTCCGCTGGCAGGCCCTGCCCGAGATCTTCGACCTGTGGGCGGACGGCATCGACCTGGTCGTCTTCGAGGAGTTCGGCGCGGGCGCCGCGGCGCTGCACCTGCAGGACGCCACTTCCCGCGCGGGCCTGCTCAAGGACCCCGTCTACCGCGCGCAATTCCGAAGCCAGTGGACCAACCGCTTCCTGCCGCGCGCCTTCCACCGCGACTTCAATCAATCGCAGATCCTCGAGTGCCCGGACAAAAGCGTGGTGGGCAAGTCCTTCGCGCAGGTGGCGAAGGAGCAGGACCGCGACGCGGTGGACGTGTTCCTGGACCTCATCGCCACGCACGGGGACGCGCTGCGCTGGTACACGGTGATGGCGAACGACCGGTTGCAGGAGCTGGAGTACATCTGCAAGCACCCGGACATCCTCATCGGCTTCTCGGATGCGGGCGCGCACCTGCGCAACATGGCTCACTACAACTTCCCGCTGCGCCTCTTGCGCCTGGTGCGCGAGGCCGACAAGCGCGGCGAGTCGTTCATGACGGTGGAGCGCGCGGTGCACCGGCTCACGGGTGAGATTGGCGAGTGGCTGGGCATGGACGCGGGCGTGCTCGCCGAGGGCAAGCGCGCGGACCTGGTCATCGTCAATCCCGAGGGCCTGGACGCGAAGCTCGACGCCATCGCGGAGGCGCCCATGGAGAACTTCGGCGGCTTCGTGCGCCTGGTGCGCCGCAACGACGCCGCCGTGAAGAGCGTGCTCATCTCCGGCCGCGAGGCGGTGAGTGACGGCGCGGTGTCCCCGGCGCTCGGCCGTGAGCGGGGCTTCGGCGGCGTGCTGCGCGCCAACGCCTGACTCCTCCTGCCAAATCGCTGCGACAAGCCCGCTCAACAATCAGCTCAGCGTGCTCAACGAAGGGGCAGCTGCGGCCACGTCGAGACCATGCCGCAGGCCTCGGAACTCCCTTCGTTCCAAATCGGCGGCAGCATGCGTCGCGGGGCTGATCGTCTACAGAAACCTCCGCTTCGCCGAGCAGAAAGCCATCGCGGGGACCTGTTCTCGGCGCCCGCCCCGACAGCGGCTCGCCTGACGGCCCGCGTGCCGCGCAACGAACGTGGTGAGCGATTCGCGTCCAAACTGGCCTGTAGAAGTCAGCGTGAGGCTGCGCCCACATCTGTCCGGCAGGATGTACGTCCCACCGCGTGGACGGACTGTTCGCCGGTGACGTGGAAGGCGCCCCTTAGGAGTGCTCGGCCCGTCCATTGCAAACACCTGGACACCGCGACCGCATCTGGCGACGGCTGAGTCCTCTACCGGCAGGAGCCGGGCAGGTTCGGCCAGCGGCCAGGCGCTTCGCGAGACGATGTTCTCGCTAGCCACGAAAGCTCACCATGCCTCGAGCCTCCGACTCCGATACGCGGAAAGGGCGGCGCCTTTCTTGTCGAGTCGTATTCCTCACCATCCCAACAGCGGCGGCGCAGCCGGCCTGGAAGCCGCCCACCTCGGCCGAACCCGTGAAGGGGGGTTGAGGGGAGTCAGCGACCTGCCCCTGCCCCAAGCCTGACCCGTTCGTCCCGCTCAAGAGGTTCCCGAACTCCTTAACTGTTCTACACCTAAGCCACCCCATCCAGGGCGCTGCCTGACATTGCTCATCCACGCCCGAAAAAACCTCCTCATCCCACGTTACGGGACTGTCCACCCTGCGCGAGGGATAGGCCCTGCCCAACGCATCGAAAGACGAACACCATGACTCGACCAGCATTGCTCGGAACGCTCCTTGTCTGTTCATTGGGGGGAGGCTCCGCCCTTGCCTCCAGCACCACCGTGGACCTCGTCTCGCCTGCCCGGTGCACCCTTGCGTCGGGGCGACTCACACGCTGTGTGATTTCCACCCAGACGCTCGTCGGTGACACCTTCGCCACCGCCGTCCCCATGCGCACCGCATTCAATCGCGTGATGACGGGCAACTGCTCCACGCAATACCCGCTTGAGGTGACGCTGACTCCGAAGGACGAGGCCGGCCAGAAGTATGTCTTCATGTCCACGCCGCAGCATGTGGTCCGGGGGCTGGCCCGCCAGCACCTCAGCTCCATCGAGCTGAAGGACTCTTCCACGTGGACGCAGTACGCCGCTTTCAATGAAACCTGCCGCATCTCCCTGGACATCCAGTGGAACCAAGTGGACGTGGACAGCACCGCACAAGCCAATGCGATCCTCCAGCAACTCCAGGACGAGGCGAATGCCAGGAAGGTCGCTCGGGACAACCTCGCCTACCTCGTCGAATACAGCGCCGCCTTCGATTTCATGCAGGAACTGTCCAATCTCTTCTTCACCGCGCTCACCACCGAGTCCATGAATGACCTGCGCGCGCAGGCGAAGGACGCGGCGCCTATCATCTTCAAGACGACCATGGGCTGTGATGACACGCTGAACGACGCGGAGCGGGAGACGCTCGCCAACTTCTACTTCGCCCTGGGAACGCTCGGCGATGCAGGTGACTACACGAACGCGGACGGTACGCCCAAGACGCTGCGGGACTTCCTCGGCGCCGAGGCAAAGCCCATCATCGACAAGCTGGCGGCGCGCTCTGACGCGGGCGCCCAGGCCCAGTATCAGGCCGACTACCAGGTGGCGGCCCAGCAGTACGCCGCAGCCGAGGCGAAGGTGAACCTGGGCCGGACGCAGTTGGCCCCGTGGCTCACACCCTGACGGCAGCCCCCGCGCAATCCCGTTTAATCACCACCCATCCCGAGACGGGCCGGCGCATGCCGGCCCGTGAGGCATCCCATTCTCATGATGTCCAGACACAATCCCATCCGAAGATCCGGCCTTGCTGCCGCCACTGCGCTGCTGCTGGGCGCCTGCAGCCCGGAACAAACCCCATTCGGCGAGCCGACAGCCGGCGTCGAAGCCCTGCCCACCGCCACGCAGCGCCAGCCACTCGGCACGGTGCGACTCTGTGGCAAGCGCCACGAGAACCCCGACAGCTCTATCGTCTGTCAGGCTACCGAGGACGTCGCCAGCATCTACAACAAGGTATTGGTGGAGCAGATCAAGAACAAGTGCACCATCTTCACTCCTACCTCCTGGCAGAGCTGCATGGGGTGGCCCCCCGTGCTCTGGGCCGAAGCCACCACCATCGACAGCCAAGCGGAGTACCGGGCCCAAACCGAGCGCATCATGACGTTCTACCGAACGGCAAGCTCCCCGGACGTCACCATGCGCTCCTACGAGCTGAGCATCCAGAAGATGAAGAACGTCTCCGGGGGTACGTGGCTCGACAACTCCGATGACCTGGAGGCGCTGCGCAAGAGCAACAATCAGATCCTGGACACCGGCCTGTCCGACATCCTGAAGTTGAAGGCAGCCGAGGAGAACCGGGGCGCTGAGGCCGCGGCGGCCGACTCGCGGGAGATGCTCGCCAAGGTCCAACAGACCCTGGACGCACACAAAGCGCGGGTAGACGCGCTCCAGCCCGCCTATTCCGTCCTGGTGCAGCAGTTCGCCGTATACCGGACGAACGAACCGGTCATCCTGGCGCAGCTCCAAGAGCTGGTGCAGCGGGCCTCGGCGGCCACCCTGGTGACACTAGGCGATGTGCAGATGGAGCTGGTGCAGCTCAGCCGCGCGGAGAGCGCCGCCCCCCAGCAGATGCGACTCGACGCCGTCCGGATGTCCCGCCAGTTCGCCCACGAGGACTCCGTCCTGGAAGAGGAGTTGCGCCCCTATGTCGCATTCATGCAGGCGAACACCCTCGCGCGCCCCCAACTCGTCACCACGTCCGTCCGTGTCCTGGAGAGCGTGGTGTCCTATGCGGACTCGCGATATCAGCGCGTGAGCGACATCGTCCAGAAGACCCTCACTGGCATGACGCGCCGCCGGGAGGCGCTGGTAGCCCAGGCGGCTGACGCCGCTACCCGCCGGACGATGACGGACGCGGCGACCCTGGACGCATCGCAGAAGTTCCTGGCCGAGATGAACGCCCGCGTCACCCAAGTCGGCAAGCTGCCCCCGCGCAGCACGAAGCTCCGTCTGCACTACATGGCTGGCAAGCTTCTGGAGCACGAAGGTGTCCTGCAGTTCCAGCCCGTCTGCGCCCGCATCACCTCCACGCCCTGGATGGGTACGGGCTGCAATGCGCTGACGCTGCAGTACTCCAAGTCACGCACCTACGTCACCA
The DNA here is from genome assembly GCF_050039385.1 of Myxococcus faecalis. Lineage (NCBI taxonomy): Bacteria > Pseudomonadati > Myxococcota > Myxococcia > Myxococcales > Myxococcaceae > Myxococcus > Myxococcus faecalis. The sequence goes on from NZ_CP144336.1 coordinate 45,947, forward strand.
GCACCATCCCCAATACCCTCCGGCTCAACATCTCCATGATGAGAAATGCCGGAGTCGATGGCGCGATGCTCACAGAGGTCGAGCAGCACCTCGCCGCCAACAACCTGCGCGCTGCCGTGACGGCCCATGACGTAGCAGTCCGCTCGTCAGAGGCCCTGTGAGCCTTCCCCGTCCGTTCCAAAGCCTCTGGAGAACTCCTTTCATGAAACGCATCTGGACCTTGTGCGCGACCCTCGTCGTGGCCGCGCTTGGTGTCACACCATGGCAGGCCTCGGCGCAAAGCCTGGCACGTCAGTACCGCATCGACTGGCAGGCCGTGTCGTACGTCAGTCAGCAGAGCTGTGCCTCCGCATCCATCGTCAACGAGGGAGACGCCTTCTTCCAGGTCAATGGCATCCCCATCCCGACATACACCGTCGCGGGGGCCTTCGTCCGCCGGCCGAACAGGGACGAGTTCAACCGTTTCCGGGCGGACTTCGGTGGCAGCCTGCTGCGCTGGGGCTCCAACGACTTCTTCTTCAACGTCTACACTCAGGGCGGCAACGACTACTGCACCCTCGCCGAGAACATCGTCAACCTGAACTCGGCCGGCCTGCAGGAGCGGCGCCTCTTCTACATTGTCCGTGATGGCAAGCCCTTCACCGGCGTGGCCAACGTCGCGCTGCAGCTGAGCGAGATCAACCCCACCCTGGCCTCCAGCCTGGCCTCGCTCGAGGTGGAGCTGATCCGCGAGTTGGACCGGCTAAGCCGCCTCAGCGACTCCCTCGACTCGGCACGAGCGCAGGCCGCCCAGCTCACGGCCCTCCAAGATGAGCTCAAGCAGTTGATGAGCCGCTCGCTGGACTCCATCACCGATGCCGAGCTGCGGACACTCATTGAGAAGTACAACACCGTCCCCTCCTCAGTCCGTGAGCGACTGGTCCAGTTCCTCAAGGACCTGAAGACGAGCATCAGCGAGCTGCGCGCGGAGATTGACCGCATCGTCGCGGATTTCCGCGGACAGGTGGACTTGCTGGACCGCTACACCCTGCCTACACAGCCCACCGGCGGCGTGGATCTGGACAATCCGGACACCTACTCACCAGACCTGAACGATGAACAGGTGAGCGAGGTGGAGGCGCCGGACGTCAGCTCTGGAGACCCGTTCGACCCAAACAATGACCCGTACCGGGCATTCGCGGATCAGATCATCGTGGAACTGCACCGGACGGTCAGCAGTGGCGTGGTGGTGGACCGTCAGGGATTCCTGTCCGTGGTGCGCCTGTGGCGCTTCAACCAGGACGTCTTCGAGCGGGGGCTGAAGTCGCGAGTGGGTGTGTCCACGGAGGAGTGGGGCGCCTTCCTCAACGCCCAGCAGTCTGTGCTGGCGGAAATTCAAGTGTACATGGGGGAGGGCGACTGGTTCCGCGACACCCCCGTGCGAGAGACCACCAAGGCCTTCGTCGCAATGCTGGAACAACGCGGTGACACGTCCGCCCAGGCATACGCGCTCAAGAACAACCTCAACCTCTGGCAAGGCACGGCGACAGCGCAGCAGAACCTGGTGCTCGATAGCCTGGAAGCGCTCCACGGCGGCTACCAGGCAATGAACGAAGGCGTCGCGGCGGAAGACCCGACAATTCCCACCACGCTCAACCGCCTGCTGGATGGCGCCGCCACGGCCGCGAAGATTGCGGCCACCGTCGCAATCTCGCTCAGTCCGGCGGGAGACTTCGTGGACCTGTGCGAGGTCGTCACTGGTAAGGAGCTCTGCAATCCGTGGGGTGCCGAGCTCTCGGTGAGTGACCGCATGGCCTCGGGCATGGGTCTGATCATCGGCAGCGGGCAGTTCTGGCGGATCGTCGGGAACACAGTAGGCATCGGCCTGGGCGCGGTCCCCATGGCCAAGATTGGCGGCTTCATCGACAGTTGCTCCGACCTCACCAAGGAGCAGCGGCAGGCCCTGGTCGCAAGGCTGAGCGAGGGAGTCCTCGAGCACCTGGATGGCATCACCGGCCAGCAGATCCTCAAGCTGCTGGACAAGACGATGAAGGACGAAGCCGTGAAGGTGCTTGCGCCGTATCTCAAGGGGCGCGGGCTCCAGGCCGCCTCCGAGCGGACGATGCTCAAGGTGGACGCAGTGTGGGTGGAGTTGGCAAAGACCAAGGGACTTGCCGCCCAGGGACTGCCGTCCGTCTACAAGCGGAGCCGGGCGGAGGTTCAGGAAATGCTGCGGTCCAGCGGTTTTGGATCTCCCGTTCGCGACATGAACGATAAGATTGTCGGGTGGAGCAACTTACCAGTGCTCGATCGCGGGCAGGAGATCTGGATGCACCCGGACCACTCCCTTATCCGCATCGACATGGTAGGCACTCCCAAGAATCCGTACCCGCAGGTCAAGAAGGAGATCGTCGAGAGCCAGGGGACCTACGGCAACAGCGACACGGTGGTGAAGATCGCGGACGACGGCATGCTGTCTCCGCTGGGCCCGAGCGAGGCCAAGAACTATATGGCGCAGTGGTTCAGCAAGCAGACGGGCATTCACGTCCTCCAAGTCAAGGAGATGGGAGCAGAGCTTGAGGCCCTGCTCAAGCCCTGGAGCTACGCTGTGCATATTGAGATCATCCCGTAGTTTCTGCTGTGCCTCTTGATGGACCCGGGCCAGCTTTCAGCTGGCCCGGGCTTTGCGACCATGTCTCCTCGAATTGTGACCTCCCAGAACGCGAAGCAACTTATTCGGCTGCGACAACTGGGAGAGCGGACCCTCCATCCGACCTATCGGGGGCAGTTACTGGCCTTCGACGCCAGGTCACGCCTGCTCGTCTCCATGGAGCAGGGCGGCAAGGGGCGACTCCGCTGGTGGGACCTCCAGGACGAATCTCCACGTCCTCGATCCGTCCAGTACCTTCCGGGCGGGCTCGCGGCGGTGGTCCTGCCGGATGCTCAGACAGTCATGTCGGTCACTATCGGAGGGCAACTCCAGGCATGGTCTGCGGCCAACGGCGGGGCGCTGCGCTCTGCCCCTCTTGGACTGACCACCCAGGGGATCGACCTGTCGCGCCAGGGAGACCTCCTGCTGGTAGCAGGGGTAATTGGAGATCTCCGCCTCTGGGATGTTGCCCACTGGCGGCCCCTCCGGGACCTAGAACCTGTCTCCACGCTGCTCTACGGCTGCGCCCTTTCGCCCGATGCGACGCTGGCGGCCGCAGGTGCGGCGGATGACCGGGGCGAGAACGGCACCCAGGGCTCGATTCGCCTCTGGGACGTGGGAACCGGGGCCTCTCGCGGGGCCATCTCCGTGCAGGCTTCCTATGTCTGGGCAGTGGCCTTTGCTCCGACGGGCAACCTGCTCGCCGCAGGGACGTCGACGGGAGAGATCGTCCTGGTCGACGTGATGAGTATGAAGGTTGTAGGAACCTGCAAGGGCCCGCCCGCTGGAGCCTGGCGCGTGAGCTTCAATTTCGACGGCTCTCTGCTCGCCGTCGGTGCTGATACGGGCGCCTTCGTCGTGCTAAGGACAGACGGGGGCATGCGCCTCTACGCCCATTCGGACGAGGACGATTCACAGGCAAGCGCCGCAGTCTTCTCCCCGGACGGGCGGTTTATCGCCTGGGGCGAGGGCTCGGCGCAGGTGGGGCTGTGGGGTGTTAAAGCGTAATTCTACACTACCGTCCCGCACTCACAAGTGAAGCCGGGGCAGGCGCTCCGCCAGTGGCGTCGCAGGGGGCTCTGGCGCATGGGTATGCCTATGCGATTGCGTCGCGATGCGTGACTGCTGCCTCATGAAATGTCATTTAATTGCTTCATCATCGTTGTGAACTATTCGGCACGGCACGCACAAAAGAGTTCTGCCCCAGGGTGCCTGGAGTATTGACATCTCCTTTGTGGCGAAGGATTCATCATGCTTGATCTATGGAAAGGAACTGGGACGTGAGACAGGTCGTATCGCTGCTGTGTGTATTGTCGCTGTTGGGTTGTGGTGAGGGACCGCAGTCGGCCGACGGGACGGCTGAGCCTGTCTCAGTCGTGGAGCAGGCCGCAAACGTGCCGGGCACCCACGGGTACGAAATCGAGCTGCCCATCTGGAACCTCGCGTTCGTGCCGTCCAACTGGGAGACTTATTCGCCCCCGGACGTTGGCTGGCTTATTCGGTCAAGGAGTGGGCCGAGTCCCGCCACGATGAACTGGGGAGGCGGCAACGCGCTATACAACATCCTGGAGTCTCACGTTCCCTATCTCGACTCGGTGCTTGCGCAAGGCACAAGCTATCAGGTCCTGGGCCACGTCACTGGCTTCTTCGCGAACATCCAGAATGGGAAGGTGCGCGGCTCGGTGCAGTTCGAGATAGGCCCTGGAGACCTGCGGCCTGCGGTCCAGGACGAGGTCGTGCTCGCACTGCAGACCTTCAACGGCACGGCGTGGACTGACGCCGCGGTCCGAAACCTGCCGCTGGCCGTCTTCTTCTACGGTGAGGTGGAGGCGATGCTGCCGCCAAACATTGAGGTGAGGTTCGAAATCCGGATGCGGCAGCGGCCCGAATGGCGGCGGTATGTGGCGTTCACCGCCGTCCGCATGTTCGGGGCGCAGTGCTACCCGGACTTTGCCAACGCGGGTAGTTGTCTGTAGGCCGGGAGTACGGGGTGTTTGCACGGGCTCAGGCTGGATTCATGAGCCCGGCCTGGGGGCAGGAGCATGAGACCAGGAGCGGGGCTTCGGCGGCGTGCTGCGCGCCAACGCCTGACGGCGGAAAATGCCGCGGGAATATCCGCGCGAAGGTCCGTTCCAGCCAGCGACACCGGGATTGAACCCCCGGCGAAGCACTCGACTGGAAAGGCACTGAATCATGACGCGTGGAACGAACCTGCTGTGGACCCTGCCGCTCACCCTGCTCGCCGTGGCCTGCGGCGAGGGCATGGAGGTGGCGCAGACGCCGGAGAACACCCCGGTGGCGGAGGAGCTGGGCGAGGCGAAGCAGGGCCTCGTCGTCACCGGGCGCTGGGGCTGGGGCACGCCGGGCAACAGCGGCCCGGACCTGGACCTGGGCCCCTCCAACACCCAGACGTGCTTCCTCACGGGCGTACGCGGAAACCTCAAGGGCCAGTCCGCCTATCCCTACAACCCCATCTCCAGCGTCGGCGTCTACGAGGAGGGCGGCCGCTGGAAGCTCAAGACGCGCGACGGCATCGGCACGGGCGTGGTGGGCGAGGCGACCTGTATCGCCAACACCGCCAACCGCGTGTCCATGAGCTGGTCGGAGTGCACGTCCTTCAGCTGTGCCTTCCCCTACGTGCCGGTGAACACGAACCGCCGCTGCTTCATCACCAGCATCTGGTCGCGCGCCGGCATGACGTTCCACTACCAGGGTGACTCCAAGCCGGGTCTGCTCGTCAGCAAGCAGACCATCTTCCCGCCCAACGGCGGCGCGTCCTACGACGCGTGGGTGCTCAAGGGCTGGTCGTCCGACGACGCGAGCGAGCCGGCCAACATGGGCGGCACCGCGCACTGCGTGGACTTCCCCGGCGGCGGCGTGGCGGATGGCTCGTGGGAGGGCAACGCCACCGTGCAGATGTGCAACGGCGCCTCCACCGTGGGCCTGCTGCGCGGCGTCTTCGGTGACTTCACCGGCGGCTACGAGGACGGCGTGACGCTCACCAAGAACGACGCCACCGGCTGGACGGACCTCAAGGTCACCAACGGCAAGACGGGCTACGTCAGCTGCGTCTGGTGAGCGGCGACCAACGCCACCACCTCCTCCGCGCAACCCCACGAAAGCGTGACGCCCGCGCCTCCGTGTCCGTAGTCATGCACCACCCAGCGCCCCGCGATGACCTCCGCCTCCAGCCTCACGGTGGGTCGTCCGGGGCGCAGCCCCACCTTGTGCTCCACCACGTCGAACACCGCGCCCGGCGGCAACAGCGGCGCGTTGCGAGCCAGGATGCCGCGCGCCGCGGCCGGGTCCGGAGTGAGTGAGCCGTTCCCCTCCTCCACCGTGCCGCCGAGGATGCAGTCGGCCGAGCGCGGAATCACGTAGGCGATGCCGTCCTCGTGCTCGTCGTCGAAGAGGAAGCGGTCCGTGGGCGGCGGCGACACGCGCAGCACCTCGCCCCGCACCGGATAGAGCGTCGAGTCCCCCACCACCTCGCGCGCTCCCAGCCCCGTGCAGTTGACCACCAGCGACGCGCGCGCCCAGGCCTCGTCGAGCGAGCGCACCTCGCGCTGGACAATCCTTCCGCCCAGCGCGCGCAGCCGTGACATCAGGAACGGCAGGTAGCGCGGCATCTCGATGACCGGCGCGGTGAAGTGATAACCCTCCAACAATCCTGGCGGCAGCTCCTCCGGCCTCGCGCGGCGGAAGTCGGGCACGCTGTCGCGCCACCACGGGTCCTCCACATGGCGACGGAACAGCTCGACGCCGGAGACTTGCAGGATGCCCGCCTCGGGGTGCTCGTGCGCGAGCGAGGCCAGCACGGTGTATGTCCTCCTGGCCCAGGCGTTGACGCGCTCCTGCGGCCAGGCGCGGTAGGGATACCAGACGGCCGCCGCGACATCCGACGTCGTGTGCGGTGACACCTCCCGCGCCCACACCTCGACGGTGTGCCCCGCCTCCAGCAAGCGGATGCCGCAGGTCAGACCTGACACACCACCACCCAGGACGACGATGAACATGGGACCGCAGCCTACCGCGCGCGGCACGTCAGGGTTGACCCGCAGCGTCATCCGCGAGGCGGTGTGCGATTCGCGCCTCTATTTTCCACGGTTTGTCGACATCCGCGTCTTTGGCTTAAGACACACGAACGCAGTGCTGGCTTCGCGCCCCGGGACGCGAAGTGACGGGGAGGGTCCAGCGGATGGCCGCCGAGCTGGATGCACCAGGGAAGTCCACTCGAGGGCGACGCGCCCCTCGCCTGCGTGCGTGGCACCTCATCCCGCTGCTCGTGTTCCCGGCCATCCTCATCGCCCGCTCGGGGCCGCTGGCCCACCGCCGCCAGGAATTGCTCTGGCTGACCGACGCACGCACCCGGCCGCTGGAAGCGCGCCTCTCCGTCCCCGCCGCGGATGTGCACCGTCCCTACTCGCGTCCCCGCGAGGAGCGCGCCTCGGTCGCCGTGCCGCTGCGAGAGCTGGCGCGGCTGGAGGAGAAGGCAGACCGCGCCGGCATCGCCGCGTCCTATCTGGTGCATGGCGACCCGCAGCAGGGGCTCGCGCACCTGCAGCACGCGCAGCCGTCCCTGAACCGGGACAATGACCAGGCCGTGGCGCTGCTCCTGCTCGGGCGGCATGACGACGCGCTGGAGCGACTCGACACGCTGCTGGAGGCATCCGGGCGCCATCCCCAGGCCCTGTGGAACCGGGCGCTCGTCCTGCGGGAGATGGGGCTGCACCTGGTGTCGGCCTCGGTCTTCGACGAGGTGGCCGCGCTGGGCGAGGCGGGCTGGAGCAAGGAGGCCCGCGAGCAGGCGGCCGCGCTGCGGCGCTCCGTGACGCAGCGGATGGAGTCCTGGAAGCGCACCCACGCGGCCATGACGCGGCTGAGCACGGACGCACGCGCGCCCGTGCCGCTGGAGGAGGCTCGCCAGCATCCCGGCATCGCGCGCGGGCTGTTCTATGACGCCGTCCGCACCGCCCCTTCCTCCGCGCGGGTGACGGCGCTGCTGCCCCTGGCCGAGCTGCTCGACGGCATCCACGGCGGCACGGCGCTGGCCGAGTACACGCGCGCCACCGCCGCGCGGGACTTCACCCGTCGCGCGCCGCTGGCCGCCGAGTACGCCAGGCTCCTCGAGACGCGTGCTGCCGCCTCCGCGGACCTCCTCACGCGGCTGCGCGCCTCGGGGGAGGCCGATCTGCTGCTCGGCGCGAAGCTGCGTTCCCCCGACGCGCCGAGCCCTCCCGACGAATGGGAGTCGCTGGCCCGGAAGTGGAATGACCCCTGGGTGGAGCTGCTCGTCCAGGACGCGCTCGCGATGCAGGAGGGACTCGCGGGTGAGGCGTGGCAGGCGGACCAGCGGCTCAAGGCCGCGCTCACGCTGTGCCGGGAGAAGCGGCTGCGCCCGCGCTGCGCGGACCTCTTGCGCAAGGTGAGCCACCGGGCCACGTCCGCCAATCGCCTGCTGGAGGCCGACGAGACGGCGCGCGCGAGCTGGCGCGAGGCGCAGTCCATGGGCGAGTGGGAGCTGGAGTCCGCCGCGCTGCGCGCGCTCTCGCAGGCCGCGCGCTTCCAGTTCCGCGTGGCCGCCGCTCGCGCCTACCTCGCCGAGTACCTGGCCCGGGCGCCCGACACCTGTGACGTGAAGAACTACGTCCACCGCAACGTGGCGGCCCTGGAGCTGATGCGGCTGCGGCCCCAGGAGGCGCGCCGAGCCCTGGTGCGCGCGCAGGAGTGTGGACCCACCGTCGGGCTCGTCGGCGCTTGGACGCTCACGGACCTGATGCGGCTGGACCGCAAGCCCCAGGACGAACAGCAGATTCGCGCGGAGCTGGCCCGGGCCCTCGCGGCCCGCGAGACACCCGGGCGAAGGATGCTGGCCCGGCTCGTGGAGGCGCGCTTCGAGCTGCTCCTGAACCGGAGCGTCGGCAACCAGAAGCTCGCCGCCGTCATCCGCGACGCGGAGCCGTACCTCTCCACCGATGCGGACGCGCGCGACGCGGCGGCGGTGGCCTACCAGACGATGGCCGTCACCGCGGGCGAGGCCGGGGCCTTCAAGGAGGTGCCGGACGTAGTGGCCAGGCAGCTCGGCGTGACACGGCCCCAGCAGTGCGCGCTCATCGCCGCGATGGAGGCCGAGCGCACGGTGGCGGTGGCGCTGGGGCCCCGGGGTCAGGTGCTGGGACACCTGGATGCCTCGCGCAAGGAGCCGCTGGGCGAGGACCTGTCGGGGCTCGTGCCGGAGTCGCTCCTGGCCCTGCTGAGGCCCTGTCCCCAGGTGGACGTGCTCGCCGCGCCGCCGCTCGACAGCCGCGCCGGGTTGCTGCCGCCCGAGATGGCGTGGAGCTACCGCGTGGCGACGCGGACCGCCATCGCGCCCGACAGGAAGCCCGCGGCTCCGCTGCACGTGGTGGTGGCCAACGTGGAGACCCCCGCGGGGCTGGGACTCGCGCGCCTGTCCTCGTGGGAGTCGACGCCCGCGCCCGTCGGTCAGTCGATGGAGCTGTCGGGCGCGCAGGCCACGCCCTCGCGCGTGCTGGAGGCCATGGCGCGCGCCACCGACATCGAGTTCCACGCTCACGGCGTGGTGGACCGCAGCCTGTCCGAGGCACCGGTCATCGCGCTGGCCCCCGAGTACGACGGGCGCTACGCGCTCACCTCGGAGGCGCTGCGGCAGGTGAAGCTGGAGGGCTCGCCGGTGGTGCTGCTGGGCGCGTGCAGCGCGGCGCGACTGCCACCCTTGCTGCATCAGACGTCGTCGCTGCCCCAGGCCTTCGTGGGCGCCGGAGCGCGCGCGGTGTTCGCGGCGACGGTGGACATCCCGGACTCCGCGGGGCGCTTCTTCCAGGGCGTGCGAGAGCGCATCCACGGCGGCGCCACGCCGGCAGTGGCCTTGCGCGCGGAGCGGCTGCGCTGGCTGCGCGAGGTCAAGGGCGCGCCCTGGGTGAGCCAGGTCTTGCTGTACGAGTAGCGCCACCCACGGCCTTCGGGGAGGCCGCGGGTGCTGGTGAAGCAGAGCCGTGCCCGGGAGCACGCGCGAGGGGGAGGTGGACATGCACCACGCGGAACCGCTGGCCATCTACAGCCTGCACTTCGACCGAGGTGACGCGGACAGTGGCACGATTCCACTCTGGAATCCCGTCACGGACACCCGCTTGGGCGAGCTGCCGGAGTGGATTCGAAACCATCGCGCCGAGCCCGTCGCGTACGTGCGAGGCGCGCGCCCCTCCGTCCGGGTGTCCCTGCTCGCCAACCACTTCGTCCCCTCCTCCTTCGAGCTGAGCGCCTTCGGCCCCGCCCTCTCCACGCCGGGCAGTCCGGGCACGCGCATCCGCTGGCTCGGTCCCCATCCCGTGAGCCTGGAGCGCACGGCGGGCTGGAGCACGCTCGCGGAGCCGGTGCCCTTCAACCGGCCGCTGCCCAACCACATCGGGACCCACGCGCTGGAGCTCCAATGGGTGGCGGAGTGGACGGACGCGGACGGCAGCCCGCGCACCCTCTTCCTCGGGGACAGCCAGCACGAGCTCTTCACCACGGGCGCGCCGATGCGCCACGGAGAGACGGGGGCGCCCGTCTCGGGGGCCTACGCGCCGCTGGTGCGCTGGTCCTCGCGCTGGTGCGCGGGGCTGGAGTCGCGCAAGGACATCTGCGACGCCGTGCTCCGGGGGCTCCCGGAGACGGGGCTGCGCTACGGCGTGCCGGCGTGGACGGTGCGGCACATGCTGGCGGTCGGCGGTGGCATGTGCGGCGGCTGGTATCAGCTGCTCCAGCAGCTGGCCAACATCCAGGGCGTCAGGCTGGAGGGGCGCACGCTGCACCTGATGCCTCGGGAGGACGCGCGCACGGACGAGGTGCGCTGGGAGGCGATGGTGGCGGTGGCGCCGGGCATCAACCAACCCGAGCCCAGCCGGCTGACGCGGTTGCACGGCCGCTTCCAGGACTGCGCGCACTACCCCTTCGCGCCGGACGAGCCGGTGGAGCTGCTGGGCCGCGTGGAGTCCCGCTATGCCTTCATGGCGGGCTGGGATGACGGCCACTGCCTGAACTTCCTGGAGGACTCCGGCCGGCTCTACCTCTACGACGCCTGCTTCCGCAGCGAGCCGGTGGAGCTGGACATGCCGCTGCCTCCCGCGGACGGCAGGCCCGTCCGACTGGGGAAGGACTCCTCGCTGCGTCGTCGCTACCTGCACCCCACCCTGCCGTTCCTCATGGGAACGCTGCGAGCCCAGGGGCGACTCTGGGAGGTGGACCTGGAGCGCAACGCGTTCGGCATCACCGTCGGGACGGAGCAGGTCCCAGAGATAGACATCATGTGGACACGCTAGGAGTTGTCATGCCGACGATACGCGAGCAGCTCAGGCGGATGGTGACGGAGCGCGACGTCCCGCCGCGAGGCTTCGGCTGGGCAGAGCTGATGGAGGCCTTGGAGGAGTTGGAGGACGCCGCGAAGCCCCTCGCGGCGGCGCCCCTGGAGGGCGAGGACGTGAGCGCGCTGGTGGAGCTGCTGAACCAGAAGGGCCGACTGCCCATGCGGGGACAGACACCGGCGACGCACTCGATGCCACCGGAGGAGCTGCTCCAGCTCAAGGCGCTGAAGATCCTCGAGCAGGCGGGACGCATCGACCGTGCCCAGGACGTGCTGGAGCGGCTCGACCGCGAGCCCGGCTCCCCCGCCCTGAAGGCGATGGCGCGACGGCTGCTCAACCGGGGCGGCGGAGAGGAGCCGGCGTAGGCTCACGGGACTCCGGCCGGGGAGTCCACGACACGTCGGGCCCGGGCACGGCGAAGGACTCGTGGACCGTGGCGGCACCGCCCTCCGGGGAGTGATGGGTGAACCACCAGCCCACGGGAAGGAGCAGCAGCTCACCGGGCAGGAGCTCCACCTCCAGACGCGGCACCCCTTCCGGCACCGACGACCTGGCGCCCAACACGCGGTGCAACGCATACGCGGGGAGCAACTCCAGACATGCGCGACCCTGGACCTGACACAGCAAGGTGTTGCGGCGCACGGGCGTCAACGCGCGCGCGGCGCCCGGCGCGTCCCGCCACTCGACCGAGGGGGACTCCGGGGCAACCAGTCCCACGGATGAGCGCGTCACCACGGGGAGGTTCTGGAAGTAGTAGCGCTCGAAGAAGTCCCCGGGCGACAGGTGCTCGTGTCGGTCGATGCGCGCGTGTCCCTCCGACTGCCGATGGAGGTCTCCATAGAGGTCGAGCAGTCCCTCCAGCTTGCGCTGCATCGCCACGGCCCGCGCGGCGCCCTGGAAGCACGGGTCCTCCGCCTCCGCGTGCACCGCGGCGCGCGCGAGCTCCGGGTCGACTCCGGCGCGCGAGAGCACGGCCACCAGGTCCTCGACCTCGGAGCCTCGCAGCAGGTTCTCCACCACCCAGCGCCGCCACTCCGGCGCGAGCACGTCCGGCTTGCCTGCCTCCGTCATCGGGGAGCCCTCTCCGGCCTGGGGCCAATCCAGTAGTCGCGCCACTCCACGTTGCGCTGGGGTCTGTCGAAGCTGACGAACGTCACCGACATGCTCACGTCCAGCGCCTCCACCGCGTGCCACCAGCCCACCGGAATCAGCAGCGTGTCTCCCGGCCCCACCACACACGAATGCAGTGTGGCGCGCGCGAAGCCGGGGTAGCGCGTCAGGTCCGGGGCGCGGATGTCCACCGCGCTGTAGAGCCCCCGGTCGTTGTAGAGGCGGGGCGTCTCGCAGGGCGGCAGGAGCCAGAAGCGCTTGCGCCCCAGCACCTGGCAGAACAGGACGTTGAGGTGGTCGTGGTGGAGGTTGGACACCGTGCCCGCGGGACCGAACCACAGGTGCACGCTGTCCGGCGCGCTCAGGTCCGGATGGATGTAGCCCGCGGGAGGACGAAGGTCCTGGAGCAACGGTCGGAACGCGGGGCGCAGGAGCAGGCTGTTGCGCGCCACCAGGTAGACGTCGTCGGAGCCTCGCGTCCCGCGCACGTGCGTCACCAGCTCTCGCAGGAGCCACGTGCGGCGCAGGCGCTCGGCGTGGAAGTCCGGGTCCGCCTCCGCGTCCCGGCCCGCCATCACCTCGACCGGCTCGTCACCGAAGCGCTCCTCCAACCACTCCGGCGTCCACCGCGTCCGTGCGGGCCATTCGTCCAGGAGCCCCTCGATGACGACGGGCTGGTTGCGCGCGTAGTAGCGCTCGAAGAAGTCCCCGGCCGGAAGCCCGTGACACCGCTCCACCGCCGCGGGCGTGGGCCCCGGGTGGCGCTGGGCGTGCAGCGCGGCGCGCGCCGTCAACAAGGCCTCCAGTTCGTCGCGCAGGGGCGCGGAGCGCTGCCCGTGACGCACCGCGGGGTGCTCGGCGATGGTGCGCACGGCCTCGTGGGCCCGGGGCTCGGACAGCCCCAGCGTGAGCAGCACCTCGACGAGCCGGGCGGGCCCCACCCCCGCGGTCAAGTTTTCCGCGAGCCAGGAACGCAGGGACGCCGGCAGGGTCTCGCTGTCGTCACGAGTCATGTTTCGCGCGGTGCGATATACCACCCACGAAGGCAACCACGTTGCACTGGGGATGGCATGACGACGTCCAAGGAACCTGCTCCAAGAATCGTTCCGAATCCTCCGCCCAACCCGGCCACGCGGCAGGCGCCGCGCATCGTCCCCAACCCGGGAGGGCATTCCGCTCCCTCCGTGGAGAGGACGACGCCCACCGAGCCGCCGACCACGCCGCCGCTGAAGAAGTGACGACGCCCGCGGGCCTCATCCGAGCCTCCACCACGTGTTGCCTCCCGGGACGTCGAACTCCTGGAAGGTGACGGACACGCTGACGTCGAGCGCGTGCACCCAGTGCCACCAGCCCGCGGGAATCAGCAGCATGTCACCGGGCTCCACCACGACCTCGAGCACGTCGGCCTCGCGATACAGGGGGAAGCGCGTGAGGTCGGGGTGCTCGGCGTCGACCTGGCTCCACACCTCCAGGTGGCTGTAGACGTGGTGGGTGTGGAACGAGGGGATGAGGCGGAAGCGCTTGCGTCCATGCACCTGTCCGAACAGGACGGTGCCCAGGTCGTGATGCAGCTGCGTCAGCGTGCCGGCGGGGCCCACCCAGAGCTTCACCGCGCCCGGCCGGTCGGAGGCGCGCAGGAGGCCTGACGGGTAGCGCACGTCGTCGAGCAGGCCGCGCAGCTCCTCGCGCTCCAGCGCGAAGTTGCGTGCCGTGAGGTAGAGGTCGTTCGACGGCCCGCCCTCCTCCAGGCGACGGAGGAACTCCTCGAAGCGCATCACCGCGCGGCACGCGTCCGGGTCCAGGTCGTGGTCCACTCGCGCCTCCCGGCCGGCCATGACCTCCACGTCCACGTGGCCGTAGCGCCGGGCCAGGGACGATGGGCGCCAGTGCTCCATCAGGGGCCAGTCGCGCATGAAGCCCTGGAGGTGCACGGGCTCGTGGGCCAGGTAGTGGCGCCCCATCAGCGCCGGGATGGAGAGGTCCGTGTGACGCGCCAGGTGGCGGTGTCGACCGGATTGACGATGGAGCGCGACGCGGGTGTCGAGGAGCGAGAGGACGTCTTCGTGTCGGGTGAGGTGGCCACGTCCCATCGACACGGCGGGATGCTGCTGGACGGCCTCGACGTGAGCGTGCGCCTCGGACAGCGGCACTCCCGCGGACACCAGGGTGTCCACCAGTCGCGTCGGGGCCACGCCTCGCACGACGTTCTCGGCGAGCCACGCTCGCCACTCCGGATCCAGGCTGGATGAAGCGACGTCCACCATGCCCCCATCGCTGTCGCGTGCGCGGGCCACTCTACCGAATCCGCGTCTGCGTGCGTGGCGCGTGGCGCCCCGTCGCTCGCACCGTCCTGGAGCGGCCGGGAGGCACGGTGGGACAGCACGACGCGCGCACTCCCTAGATTGAGGGCCGAGAGGACACGCGATGACACCAGCCCACTGCCGGTTCCGTTTCGTCCGCACGCTCGCTGGCCTGGGTGGCCTGACAGCGTGGCTGCTCACCCTCGCGCCCACGAGCGGGCTGGCACAGGACGATGATGACGAGGAGGCGGTGGCGCCCCAGGTCGCCTGCTACACGGCCGCGAGCCAGGGCGGGCTGACGGACGACTCCGCGGCCACCCAGCTGTGTCGCGGCGCGCGCTCCTCCGCGCCGGCGAAGTGCTTCCTGCGCGTGCAGGAACAGGGCTCGCTGACGCAGGCGCAGGCGCTCCAGCTCTGCCAGTTCGCCACCGATGAGGACGACCCGGCCGCATGCTATCTCCAGGCGCGAGGCAAGAGCTTCGGCGACGACGCGCGCCTGCTCCAGCTCTGCCAGCCTCCGGTGACGGAGTTCCTGCGCTACTGCCCCGTGCCCGTGCAGTAGGCTGACGCACCTGTCGCCCCGATACGGGCTAGGGTGGCGTCATGACGGTGCAGCCGCCCTCCGAGGATGAGCTTCCCACGGCCCGTGAGCTGGAGCAGGACGAGGCCAGCGCCACGCCCACGTCGCGCCTGCTGCTTCCCCCCGGCAACGAGCCGCTCGCCATGCTCGCGCGCCGAGGCTTCCAGGCCACCGTCGCGCCGCTCGACCTGCCCTTCCCCGCCGACCTGGACCCGAGCCGCGCGGAGCGGCTGGTGGAGCGCCTGGGCCACTACGCGTTCCGACTCTTCCTGCGCGGCGCCATCCTCCGGCGCGGCAGCTTCACGCCCCAGGAGGCCACCCGCTACCTCGAGGAGGACCGCGCCACCGCCTTCGCCGAGGACCTGGTGTCCATGGACCTCGCCACGCGCGAGGAGGCCGGCCGCTACCGCCTCACCCACCCCGCCCTGAGCTTCGGCGGCACGCTGGAGTGGTACGTCGCGCACGAGCTGCGCGAGCGACTGCGCTTCGATGTGGCCGCGGGCGTGAAGTTCCACGCGCCCGACGTCGGCGGAGACCTGGACGTGGTGGCGAGCGCGGAGGGCCGCCTCGTCTACCTGGAGATGAAGTCCTCGCCGCCCAAGCACCTGGCGCCGGACGAGGTGGGCGCGTTCTTCCGCCGCGTCCGCGCCCTGCGCCCCCACGTCAGCGTCTTCGTCATGGACACCGCGCTGCGGCTCTCCGACAAGGTGCTGCCGCTGCTGCAAGCGGAGCTGAGCGTCCAGCCGCCTCCCCCACCCCGGCGCATCGTCCGCGAGGTGTGGGCGCTCACGCCGCACCTGTACGTCGTCAACGCGCGACAGGACTTGATGGGGAACATCGGGCTGGCGCTGGCGGAGGGCTTCCGCGCGCTCGCGCCGCCCGCTCCGTGAGCCCGCCTGTCCGGGGCGAGCTCACGAAGCCGACTTCAGACAGACTCAGTGCCGGGGGGCACGGGCCTCGCGGCCCCGGGCACGCGCGGCCTTGGAGAGCGCATCCGCGCCCTGCTCGTCCCCGCGCATCCACTCCTTCATCGCCGGGACGACCTGCTTGCTCCACGTCTTGCCGACGCGGACCTTGAGGAAGTCGTTCACCAGCGCGTCCACCATCGCGGAGAGCTGCTCGGTGAGGAACAGCCGCTCGCTGAGCTGGTCATCCTCCTCCTCGCTCATCAGCGCGGGCAGCTTCGCGGCGCGGATGTCGAGGAACTCCGAGTCGATGGTGGCCTCGTACTCCTTCTCGCCATGGGTGAAGCGGATGCGCGCCTGGGCCACCAGCAGGCCCTTGTCCAGCGCGTGCTTCACCTGCTCCGAGTACGGCGCCAGCGTGCCCTTCGCGCTCAGCTCCGTGACGTCGCCCGCCACGCCGCGCAGGATGATGCGGCCCATGAAGAGCACGTTGACGCCCGTGCCCTCCAGCTCCACCAGCGCGTCACCCGACTCCGAGCGCCAGAGCATCCACGTCAAGAGCTCCCGGCCCAGGTACGCGCGGCCTCGCAGGAGCTGCTCTCGCGCCTGACCCTTCTCCACCTCGGCGACGTCCTTCGTCTCCTCCGTGGAGGCGCCGTCGACCCCGATGTCTCCTCGCGCGAAGGCGGCATCCGCCCGCGCCTGCTCACGCCTCGCCATGCACCACCTCCGCCCCGGCACCCGCCGGCAGGTCCATCCCGATGAGCTCCGCGGTGGGCCCCAGGGCCCCCTCGTCGATGCCCGACGCCTGCGCGATGGCCGCCGGCGTCAGCGCGACGAGCTTCAGCCCGAGCGCGTTCTCCAGCGCGATGAGGATCTCCTCCACCACCTTGCGCGACGCGGCCCAGATCTGCAGCTGCTGGGTGTTCTGGTTCCAGCTCACGTCCAGCACGTTGGTGCGGGGCGTGGTGCGCGTGCGCAGCATCTGCTTGATCTGCGCCTTGGCCTGCGTCTTCTCCGCGCGCGACGCGGGGCGGTCGTTCTCCGCCTCGAACTGGGTGGTCCACTTCGCCAGCTCCGCCTTCATCGCGGCGGCGGGGACCTTCAGCGAGTCGATGCGGAACGAGAACAGCGCGTACTCGCCATAGAAGACGCGCCCGACGGAGAAGTCGACGGCGTCCGCGTTCTCCAGCTCCACGAAGCCCGCGGCCCGGTCATCCTCGGAGCGGCGGTCGATGGGCTCGAACGCGTTCGCCTTGAGGCCCCGCGGGAGCGAACGCTTGATGTCGGAAGGCGCTTCCTTCGACGGTTCGACCCGGAAGCGCGAGAAGGTGACGGCACCACGTAGGACTGGCATGGGGCGCGGCAGGATGGGGGGCGCGGGCGACCTCGTCAAGGCACTCCTGGTGCTCTCCTCGGACGGACCCTCTCCGGGATTCTCATGCTTTCTAGAATTTTCTGATGAAGCCCGCGTCTGCGGGCTGTCACCCCTGTCCGGGCGTGACAGCCCCAACGCGTGGACGGCGCCTGGCGGTCCACGCCACCCCACAGGACACACATGCCACAGCAATCCCGCCCCGCCCCAAGGGGGATGGCCCTGGGCTGTCTATTGTCTCTCGCCGCGACGAGCGCACACGCGGACCCCGCCTCGCTCGCGCTGCTGCCACCGCGAGTCGAGAGCACCACCCAGTCCGCCGAGCAGGTCCCGTCGCGAGGCACGTCGGTGCTCGGCGTGACGGCGAGCGACCCACAGGGCTCGCCGCTCACCTTCACGTGGACCTCCACGGAGGGAGCCCTGGCGCCGCCCGTCCACGGCGCCACCACGAGCGAGGTCACCTGGACCGCGCCGGACTGCCTTCCTCCCAGCAGCGCGCCGGTGAAGGTTGCCATCACCAACGGCCACGGCCTCACGTCCGAGGTGGCCTTCACCTTCAACGTCGGCGGTGACCTGTACCTCGACTACCAGAAGCCCTTCGCCGCCTCGCAGTTCAGTCACCTGGACGGCGTCACCCTCTCCGAGAGCGGCTCGCTGCGGCTCGCGCTGTCGCACAGGCCGATGAGCGCGGAGCGCATCATCTTCGAGGAGCCGGTGTTCCTGTCGCTCCAGATGGTGCGCAAGAGCGCCGTCGCCAGCCACACGCTCGGGTGGATGTACCACGACGAGCTCGTGGCGCGCGGGTACGTCGGAGCCAACGACGAGCTACTCGACACCAATGCCAATGGCATCGCCGACCTGCACGAGGACCTCTACAACGTCGCGCCGCACAGCGGTCCCCAGGCGCGGCCCTACATCGGCGTGAATCCCCGGTGCCCGCGGAGTTTCGTCTCGGGGGGCTTCGCGTACAGCGAGCCGGACCTCGCGATGAGGTCCACCTGTCTTTCGACCTTCCGGCGTCAGCCGCTGGCGGATCCCCGTCCGGGACAGGGGAACACCGCGTACACCACGGACATCGTGGGGCAGTGGACCGTCGACGCCCACCCGAACGGCTACTCGGACCGAGGCCGCTTCGCGCGCATCCCCAACCTGCTCGAGCCCGCGCTGCCGGACAACGACTTCAAGGGGCTGGGCCGGCTCGCCGTCCTCCTCACGGACGACGACGAGGACGCGACCACCTACAATCAGATGGGGCCCGTCCAGGACGGCCGGCTGGCCTTGCCGGATGGCATCCCCGACTATGACGTCTCCGCGTACACGGCCCAGGGCCTGCCGAATCCCCAGAACCCCGACCCCGGCATCACGCCGCGCGACCGGAAGATGACCCTGGGCACCATCGACCGTCACCGGGAGATCGTCTTCTTCCTCGTCACCTACTACGAGAGCAAGCACGCGCCCGCCGACACGGGCATCACGTTCCCCTGCTTGAAGAAGTCGCCGGATGGCAGGTGCGCCCTGTTCCTCCAGTCCCCCGTCTCCGTGTTCTTCTCCAAGGCCGCCTGGAACCTGGACATGGACACGCGAGGCACCAGCCCCGCGGCCGAGTTCAACCAGGGCTGCACCTATCGCGACACCTGCGACCGCGTGCACCCCACGACGCCCACCGCGTGCGCCCTGCCGGGCAACGGGCGGCCGATGTGTGGCTGGCTGGATGACCTGGGCATGCACACGCTGCGCAGGCCCGAGTACGGCGCCATGATGCTCCCCTCGGAGCGGCTGGTCGTCCCCGCCGCGTCGAACGGCGCCATGCCGCACCTGGCCCTGGCCTCGACACCCGCGTACCCGCGGCGCTGGTTGATGGGCTGGGAGGACCTCAATGGCGGCGGCGACCGGGACTTCGCCAACGTCGTGTTCCAGCTGCAGGCGGAGCCCACGGGCCTCGCGCGCGCCGCCTCGCTCGGCGCCCTGCCCCAGGACCTGGACCCGCGCTGCTTCGTCTCGCGCGTGAGGGTGGCGAAGTCGGACGCGTTCGGCCCCTACTGCGCCTCCACGAGCGAGGTCTACGCCTCCTACGCCATCTCCCCCGACTGCAGGGTGTGCTCGGCGGGCACCTGCGTGCCCAACCCGACGCCCACCTGGCTGCATGCGCCCCTGGCGGCGGGCGCGACGGAGACGGTGATGGATGTCTCGACCTTCCAGGGCCAGAGCCTGTGCTGGCAGGCGTCGCTCGGCACGCGGGACTTCATGTGCCAGCCGGAGGTCTTCAACGTCGACATCGGCTACGAGTTGACGCGCACGCCATGACGGGAGCGTGAAGGAGGGGGCGGGAGTCGTGACGCCTCGCGGGTCCGGCTCCCACCCCCTCTCCCAGGCACCGCCTCGCGTCCGCGATGAACGCAGACGCGTACCATTGCGACGCGCGATGGCGCATCGACGGGGTTGTCCTCCCGAGCCCCCGCGTGCACCGGGACAACCGGGCACGGTGGCTGCAATCGCCGTCGGGATGGACAACCCCACACGCCCCAACATCCTGCTGCTGACGGTGGACCAGCTCATGTTCCCGCGCTTCGCCTATGGCGCGGGGGGAGGATTCCTTCCCGGCATCAAGGACCTCCTGGGGTTCATCGACGAGGGGGGCGAGGACAATCCCTATCGGAAGTTCTTCCCGGGCTTCGCGGCGCTGCGGCGCAACGCGTCCATCTTCCGCAACCACACCATCGCCGCCTCGGCCTGCATCCCCAGTCGCGCCGCCATCTACACGGGCCAGTACGGCACGCGCACGGGCGTCACCCAGACGGACGGCCTCTTCAAGAGCGGCGACGCGGCGGCCTTTCCGTGGCTCGTGCCGGAGGGGATTCCCACCATCGGCCACTGGTTCCAGAAGGCCGGCTATCACACGCACTACTTCGGCAAGTGTCACTTCGCCAATCCGCCCGAGCACTCGCTGAAGCGGCTCGGCTTCGACGACTGGGAGCTGTCCTATCCGGAGCCCCACGGGTCCTCGGTCAACAACCTGGGCACCTTCCGGGACGTGGGCTTCGCGGACCTCGCGTGCACCTTCCTGCGCAGGATGGGCCTGGGGCAGCCCTACAACCGCGCGCTGGCCGAGCAGGCCTATGCGGCGCCCCGCGCCGACGGACCGTCGACGACGCCGCAGCCGTGGTTCGCCGTCGCGTCGTTCACCAACCCGCACGACATCGCGACGTATCCCATCCTCCCCAGGCAGCTGGACCCGGACGCGCGTCCCGTGGGCCCCCTGCTCGTGCCCGGTCAGCACAGCCAGTCGGCGACGCCCGTCGCGGGCAGCTGGACGCTCCCGCTCAACCCGATGGGCTTCCCGCAGGAGAACTCGCACCTGCCGCCCAACGTGCATGACTCGCTGGCCAACAAGCCCACCTGTCAGCGCGACTACGCGTACAAGATGGGGCTCGCGCTCGCGGCGAAGACGGGGCTCGCGATGCACCAGGCGAAGGAGTCCATCGACCCCGTCGCCGTCACGCTCAACTCGGGCATCCCCTTCCAGCTCACCGCCGCCCCGGACGAGTCCACGCTGCGCTTCAACCAGTACTACACCTGGCTCATCCACCTGGTGGACGGACACATCGAGCGCGTGCTGCGCACGCTCGATGAATGTGGCCTCGCGAAGAACACCATCGTCGTCTTCCTCTCGGACCACGGTGAGTACGCCGGCTCCCACGGCTACATGATGGAGAAGTGGCACACCGCCTATCAGGAGGCGCTGCACGTGCCGCTCGTGGTGCGGATGCCGCTGGAGAAGGAGCGTCCCCAGACGCGTCAGCACGAGGCGCTCACCAGCCACGTGGACGTACTGCCCACGCTGCTGGGGCTCGCGGGCCTGTCATCGGGAGAGGTCGACGCCATCCGCACGGACCTGCGCCTGCATCACCCCGTGCCGCCGTTCGTCGGCGCGGACCTGAGCCCGCTGGTGCAGGGCACCGCGGACACGGTGACGGAGCAGGACGGGACGGCCCGTCAGGGCGTGCTCTTCATCACGGACGACGAAATCACCGAGCCCCTGCCGCGCACCGGCGACCCGCACCAGATTCACGACGAGGCCATCTACTCGGTGTTCGTGCGCTCGGTGGAGGCGCTTCGCGAAGGCACCACGCGCGCGGGGCATCTGCCGTGGCTCGCGCCGGGGCCGGTGTGCCAGCCCAACCACGTGCGCTGCGTGCGCACGCCGCGCTGGAAGCTGTCGCGGACGTTCGACCCGTCGGGCGAGCACGCGGACCAGTGGGAGCTGTATGACTTGCAGAATGACGCGCTGGAGCTGGAGAACCTGCTCGTCTTCGACGGCCCGTTCCCTACCCTCGTCCCCAAGCTGCCCCCCGGGCTCTCACCCGGGGAGGTCGAGTCCGCCGCGCGCGAGACGCACGCGCTGCTCCTGAAGTACGAGGCGGAGAAGCTGTCGCCCTGGCCCGCCTCGTAGTCACTCGGACGCGGCGGCGGCGCCCACCGGCTCGAGCTCGGAGTAGACGCCGTCCTCGAGCCGGTGGCGGGTGACCCCCTTCGTCGACTGCTCGGCGCCGGACGCGTCCGCCCGACAGGTCACCGGGCCGGGTCGGATACCGGACGGCCGGGGTGCCGCAGCGACCCGCGGGGCCCGTCGCGCCACATGACACCCCAGGTCGTGGGCGTTAGCGTGGCGCCCGTGATGAGCCGCGCCCTCTCCTTCTGTCTCGTCCTGGCCGCCGCCGCCCTGCCCGTCGGCTGCCGTCACACCCGACATCCCGCGACGCCCACCGTGAGCTCGGTGGCGAGCTCGCTCTTCGCCACGCTGGAGGACGAGGGTGCGCTGGCGAGCGCCTTCGTGCTGGACGCGACGACGGGCGAGCCGTTGTATGCCCACCGCGAGCACGTGCGGCTGCTCCCCGCGTCGACGATGAAGGTCGTCTCCACCGCATCCGTCCTCTCCGCCCTGGGCGCGGACTATCGCTTCCAGACGCCGGTGACGCTGGAGGGCACGCTGACCGACGGGCTGTTCCTCGGCGACCTCGTGGTGGACTCGTCGGGAGACCCGTCCCTGGGCTCGTGGCGCTTCCCCGAGACAGCGCTCGCCTGTGAGCAGGTGGCCGACGCGCTCCAGGCGAAGGGCGTGCGGCAGTGGAAGGGACAGGTGCACGTGCGCGGCATCGACGACGACGTTCCCTTCGGCCCCGGCTGGGCCTGGGATGATGTCGCGTACGCCTACAGCGCGGCGCCCACGCCCTTCGTCTTCCGCGAGAACGTGGTGGACCTCGCGCTCTCCCGTCCCGAGGGCGCGGACTGCGCGCAGCCGCCCCACGTCCAGCTCACGCCCGCCTTCGCCACGCTCTCCACCGTCGTGCGCGTGGACCCGAACGCGGAGCGCGCCAACCTCTCCTGCACCCGTCAGCGCGGCGCTCCGGGCGTTCGCTGTGTGTGGCGCTCGCCCGTCAACCAGTGTCCGCGCACGGCCAACGTGCGGCTCTCCGTGGACGAGCCCCAGGTGCTCTTCGCCGCGTGTGTCGAGGAGGCCCTGCTCAAGCGAGGCGTGCCGCGCCTGCCCTTCACGCTGGAGGCCCCCGCCCCCTTGCGTCCGCCCGTCCCCGAGCCGCTCGTCACGCTGGCCAGCCCGCCCCTGTCCGAGCTGGTGAAGGTCACCAACAAGGAGTCGCTCAACCTCTACGCGGAGCGGCTGGGCCTGCGCTTCGCCCGTGAGCGCGGCGGCGCGGAGGGCTACGCGAACCTGCGCACCGCGCTGGCCGAGGAGCTCACCCGCCGAGGCATCCCCGCCCGTGATTTGCGCCCCGTCGATGGCAGCGGCCTGTCGCGCTACAACCTGGCCACCGCGCGGGGCCTGGCGCGCGTGCTCTTCACCAGCCTGCGCGAGCCGTATGGCGCGGCGCTGGTGGACAGCCTGCCCGTGGCGGGCGTGGACGGCACGCTCGCCAACCGCCCGGTGACGCCCGTCACCGCAGGCCGCATCCGCGCGAAGACGGGCACCCTGTCCGGACAGAAGTGCTTCGCGGGCGTGGTGGAGCGCCCCGGGGACGCCGAGCACCCGCGCGTCGTCTTCGCGCTGATGCTGGGCAACATGGACGAGGCCACCGCGCTGCCCGCCAACGAGGCGTTCGACCGCTTCGCCGCGGCCCTCGTGGAGCTGCCGCTGCGCGCGCCGTAGAAGGCGGGAACGGCCGGTATTCCCGGCGCGCCTGACGCGCCGCGCGCCTGGAGGCAATCCGAGGCAACACCCGGCCCCTCGCGGCATTCCCCTGGCGGGAACCCACCCCAGGAGGTGGGAGGACATGGCAGGCTGCGGCCCGCCAAATCCCCTTCCGAGGTGTGAACATGAAGCTGAGAACCGCGATGGCCGCGGCGGCGCTGATGCTGCCCCTGGCGTCCCTGGCCGCGGCCAAGGGCCCCTCCAAGCCGCCCGCCACGGAGAAGAAGGACGTCGTCGACACCTACCACGGCACGGAGGTCAAGGACCCGTACCAGTGGCTGGAGGCCACCGACGACGCGAAGGTGAAGCAGTGGAACGACGCGCAGAACGCCCACACGCGCGCCATCCTCGACAAGCTGCCCGGCCGTGAGCCGCTGCGCCAGCGCATCTCCGAGCTGCTCGGGTGGAAGTCCCCGGGCTACGGCGCGCTGACCGAGGCGGGCGGCACGCTCTTCGTCATCAAGTTCCAGCCGCCGCGCCAGCAGCCGTACCTGGCGGTGCTCGGCTCGGTGGAGGACCCGTCGAAGGAGCGCGTGCTCCTGGACCCGATGGTGCTGGACCCCAAGGGGCACACCACCATCGACTTCTTCGAGCCCACGCTGGACGGCAAGAAGCTGGCGGTGTCGCTGTCGAAGAACGGCACGGAGAGCGGCGACGTCTCCGTCTATGACGTGGCCACCGGAAAGCCGCTGCCCAACGAGGTGGTGCCGCGCGTCAATGGCGGCACGGCCGGCGGCGGGCTCGCGTGGAACGCGGACGGGACGGGCTTCTTCTACACGCGCTATCCGCGCGGCGAGGAGCGTCCGGCCGCGGACCGCGACTTCTTCCAGCAGGTCTACTTCCACAAGCTGGGCACGCCCACCGAGCAGGACACGTACGCGCTGGGCAAGGACTTCCCGCGCATCGCCATGACGGAGCTGGAGACGTCTCCGGACGGCAAGCACATCGCGGCCATGGTCGCCAACGGCGACGGCGGCGAGTACATGCTCTACCTGCACGGCCCCGACGGGAAGTGGACGCAGGTGACGAAGTTCGCGGACAAGGTCATCCGCAGCCGCTTCGGCCACGACGGCGCCATCTACCTGCTCAGCCGCCAGGACGCGCCGCGCGGCAAGGTGCTGCGCCTGCCCCTGGCCACGCCGACGCTGGACAAGGCCACGGTGCTGGTGCCCGAGGGCGAGGCCAGCATCCAGGGCTTCTTCCCCGCGAAGACGCGCCTGTACATCAACGAGCAGCTGGGTGGCCCGTCGCAGGTCCGCATCGTGGACCTGAAGGGCAAGGACCTGGGCCTGGTGCCCACGCCGCCCGTGTCCTCCACCGGCGGCCTGGTGAGCGCGGGCGGTGACGACGTGTACTTCAGCAACGTCAGCTTCGTGCAGCCGCAGGCCTGGTACCGCTTCTCCGCCAAGGACGGCCAGGTGACGAAGACGGCGCTGGCGCGCACGGCGCCGCTGGACATGAGCGACGTGGAGGTGGTGCGCACCGAGGCCACGTCCAAGGACGGCACCAAGATTCCCCTCTCCATCCTGAAGAAGAAGGGCACGAAGCTGGACGGGAAGAACCCGACGCTGCTCACCGGCTACGGCGGCTTCAACATCTCCATCTCCCCGGGCTTCAACGCGCTGGCGGGCCTGTGGCTGGAGCAGGGCGGCGTCTACGCGGTGGCCAACCTGCGCGGCGGCTCGGAGTTCGGCGAGAAGTGGCACGCCGAGGGCTCGCTGACGAAGAAGCAGAACGTGTTCGACGACTTCTACGCGTGCGCGAAGCTGCTGGTGGACCAGAAGTACACGCAGCCCAGGAAGCTGGCCATCCAGGGCGGAAGCAACGGCGGCCTGCTCATGGGCGCCGTCGTCACGCAGCACCCGGAGGCGTACGGCGCCGTGGTGGCCCGCGTGGGCCTCTACGACATGCTCCGCTCGGAGCGCACGTCCAACGGCCAGTTCAACGTCACCGAGTACGGCTCGGTGAAGGACCCCGAGCAGTTCAAGGCGCTCTTGGCCTACTCGCCCGTGCACAACGTGAAGGACGGCGCGAAGTACCCGTCCGTGCTCTTCACCTCCGGCGCCAATGACCCGCGCGTGGACCCGTTCCACTCGCGCAAGATGGTGGCGCGGATGCAGGCGGCCACGTCGACGAAGAACCCCATCCTGCTGCGCGCCGACGCGGAGACGGGCCACGGCGCCGGCACGCCGCTCAACGCGCGCATCGAGGAGGAGGTGGACGCGTACTCATTCATCTTCAGCCAGCTGGGCGTGAAGTACCTGCCGCCCGCGAAGAAGGTGGCCGCGCCGAAGCCGCAGTAACCGCTGCATCGTCACGCATGGGGCCCGCCGCGGGTCCGGGACTGTTCTTCCGGACACGTGCGCGGGCCTCGTCATGTCCGGGGTGCACTGTCGCCTGGAGTGGCCACGGGCACGCGTGCCACCATGCGCGGCATGTCCCCCACCCCGCTCGACGCCCTCACCACGCCCGCCGCCCTCGTGGACCTGGACCGCGTGGAAGCCAACCTGCGCCGCGTGGCGGACTACACGCGCGAGCACAAGCTCCACTGGCGGCCCCACACGAAGACCCACAAGACGGCGGAGCTCACGCGGCTGCAGCTCGCCTCGGGGGCCGTGGGCGCCACGGTGGCCACCGTGCGCGAGGCCGAGGTCATGGCCACCGTCGCGGACGACGTGCTGCTCGCCTACCCACCCGTGGGCCTGGCGCGACTGTCGCGGCTGATGGCCCTGCCCTCGCGCACGCGCCTCACCGTGGCGCTCGACTCCGCCGAGGCGCTCGATGGGCTCGGCCGCGCGGCGCGAGAGGCCGGGCGCTCCGTGGGCGTGCTGGTGGAGCTGGACTTGGGAATGCGGCGGGTGGGCGTACAGACGCCGACGGACGCGGTGGCGCTGGCGCGCGCGGTGGCGGAGACGAAGTCCGTGGCGTATCGCGGCGTCATCTTCTATCCGGGCCATGTGCGCGCACCGGTGGAGCAGCAGGACGCGGCGCTCGCGGACCAGCGCTCGCGACTGGGCGCCTTCCTGGATGCGCTCTCGGCCGAGGGGCTGAGGCCCGGGGTGGTGAGCGGCGGCTCGACGCCCATGCTGTGGCGCTCGCACGAGGTGCCGGGCCTGACGGAGATACGCCCCGGAATCAAC
Source organism: Myxococcus faecalis (assembly GCF_050039385.1). NCBI lineage: Bacteria > Pseudomonadati > Myxococcota > Myxococcia > Myxococcales > Myxococcaceae > Myxococcus > Myxococcus faecalis. Next base: position 72,551 of record NZ_CP144336.1, read on the forward strand.
GTGCTCAATGACCGCAACACGGCCTCGCTGGGCGCGTGCGCCTGGAGCGACTGCGCCTTCTCGGTGCTCGCCACCGTGGTGAGCACCGCCGTGCCCGGCCAGGTGGTGCTCGACGCGGGCTCCAAGGCCCTGGCCAAGGAGGAGGGCCTCGCGCCCTCGGGCGGCTACGGTGCGCTGCTGGACAGGCCGGAGCTGGTGGTGCGCAGCGTCTCCGAGGAGCACGGCCTGCTCGACGTCTCGTCCACGTCGTGGCGGCCGCGCGTGGGCGAGCGCGTGCGCGTGGTGCCCAACCACGTCTGCGCCGCCGTCAACCTGCACGAGCGGCTGCACGTCCTCCGCAAGGACACCGTGATGGAGACCTGGGAGGTCGCCGCGCGCGGCTGGTGAATCAGCCCGGCACGCGCACGGCGTCCAGCCGCTCCAGCTCCCGCGTCAGCAGCGTCTCCAGCTCGCGGATGTTCCGGTAGACGATACAGCGGTACGACGCGACGTCGAAGCGCAGCTCGCGCACGTCGCGCACCAGCAGCAGCGTGGGCCGCCCCTTGCCCCACGCGTAGCCGACCTCCAGGTACACGTTGGGGTTGGCCAGCGACAGGTCCGCGATGACGACCTTCGCCGTGTCGATGCGCTCCTTGATGCGCTGGATGATGGGCCCGTCGAACACGTCCTGGTCCACGCGCTCGCACAGCATGCCCGCGGCCTTCACCGGCCCCTGGATACCGTAGTGGAACGTGTCCTCCAGCTCCGGCGTGAAGGGCATCGCCACGAAGGCGTGGGGCTTCGCGCTGGACACCGTGCCCGCGCTCGCCATGGAAGGCGCCTGCACGAAGCCGCGCTCGCGGCGCACGCGGAAACCACCGCCGGGCAGGGGCTCCACGCCGGGCGTGCCCCCCAGCCCGCGCTCCAGCGCCCTGCGCAGCCGCAGCGCGCGCCGCTCGTCCACCTCCACCACCGTGAAGCGCTCCAGCTCCTTGGGCCCCGAGCCCCGCTGGAACGCCTCGATGAGCCCGCCCACGAAGGCGAGCACCGCCTCGTCCTCGTCCAGCCCGTAGTTGGGCCCGTGCACCGTGCTCCCCACGTGCTTGAGCCCGGGCCTGGACTCCATCGCCTTGAGCGCGCGCAGCGCGAACTGGCGGATCTCGTGGTAGCCGAACTCGCCCAGCCGCACCGTGCCCACGAAGAGCGCCAACGGTGAGCCCAGCGCGCCGTGCGTCTCCACGAAGCGGTGCTCCCCGGGCAGCACCGACACCTGCGTCGGTGGCACCCCCACCACCTCCAGCAGACGCACCGCCTTCCCGGCCGCGCCGTACAGCTTCTGTGCAAACTTGAACAAGACGACGTCGGCGGTCGCCTCGGTGACGTCCCCCACTTCCAGCACCACGTCGAGAGCCGCGCTCATCCCTCGGACTGTAGGGCTCCGGACGGGTTGGCCCAAGGTCCGACCCAACGGTCCATTCGCGAACGGGGCCCCCCAGACCCCCTTGGCTCTAAGACTCTGGGTATGTCCAATCTGAAGAACTCCATTCGCATTGTGATATGGAGCCCTGCACACCCCGGAACACCCGGGGAACCCCACATCCCCTGGGGGGGCCTTCCCGACCTCGAAGCTTCCGGCTCGGGAAAAGTGAAGGAGAGACAGATGGCGAGCATCGGTATCGTCGGCGCCGGCACTGCCGGTCTGCACCTGGGTCTGAAGCTTCTCTCGCAGGGCATCCCGGTCAGCATCTACGCGGAGCAGGAGCCGGACGCGCTGCGCTCGGGTCGCCTGATGAACACGGTGACGCACCACGCGCCCACGCGGACGCGCGAGCGGGAGCTGTGGGTGGACTTCTGGGGCGCGCCGGAGCTGGCGATGAACCGCTGCGCCATCCACGTCCACGGGCCGGAGCTCATCAGCCTGAGGGGACGGGTGGGCGAGCCCAGCCTGTGCGTGGACTACCGGCTGTACCAGCCGCGCCTGGCCGAGGCCTTCGTGGAGCGCGGGGGCCACCTGGAGGTCCGCCCGGTGGACGCCAAGGAGCTGGAGGTGCTGTCGCGCCGTCACACGCTGATGGTGGTGGCCACCGGCCGCAACGGCCTCAACGCGCTGTTCCCGCGCGTGCCGGAGCTGTCCCCGCACACGAAGCCTCCGCGGGTGTTGTTCGCGGCCATCCTCAAGGGCCTGCGCATGCCGGAGCCGCTCGGCATGCACGTCAACCTGGTGCCCGGCCAGGGCGAGGTCTTCGAGTCGCAGATGATCACCCGCCAGGGCCGCGTGCCCAGCACGCTCATCGAGGCGCTCCCCGGCACGGAGCTGGCGGCGCTGATCTCCCGCAAGCGGGACGACGACCCGGCCGCGTTCGACGCGGGCCTGCTGGACATCTTCCGCCGCTTCGCGCCCGCGACGTACGAGCGCATCGACCCGACGGAGTTCGGCGTGCGCGGTCCGCTGGACTTCCTGCAGGGCGGCTTCGCGCCGACGGTGCGCCGCGCGTGGGCCGAGCTAGGCGAGGGGCGCTATGCGATGGCGGTGGGCGACACGCACGTGACGAACGACCCCATCGCGGGCCAGGGCGCGAACGCGGCGTCCGCGTCCGCCTTCACGCTGGCGGTGGCCATCCACGACACGCTGTTGTCGGAGCGCCCCTTCGACGAGACGTTCTGCCGCGACACCGAGGCCCGGATGTGGGCCGCCGTGGCGCCGGCCACCACGTGGACCAACGCGCTGCTCGAGCCGCCTCCCGCGCACGTCATCGACCTGCTGGTGGCGGGCAGCCGCGACAGCCGGGTGGCGGACGCCATCGTCAGCGCGTTCATGATTCCCGAGCGCATCCTGGGCGCGTGCGCCTCTCCCGAGGCCACCGCGGAGTTCGTGATGAACGCGAGCCGCCCGAGCGCGGAGGTGCTGGCGGCCACGGGCGTGCTGGGCTGGGACACCGGCACGCGCATCCGGCCGCTCGCGGGCTGACCGGCGCCCAGAAAGCGTCGTGGCGCGGGCGCGAGCCTTCGCTATCCTCCCGGACCATGCGATTCGCCATCGTCGGTTCGGGAGGAGTGGGCGGCTACTACGGCGCGCGGTTGGTTCGCGCGGGTCATGAGGTGGGCTTCCTCGCCAGGGGTGCGCACCTGGCCGCCCTGCGGAAGAAGGGCCTCACCATCCTCAGCCCGGAGGGGGACTTCACCGTCCCCGTGCGCGCCGAGGAGGACGCCGCCCTGCTGGGCCCCGTGGACGTCGTCATCCTGGGCGTGAAGAACTACGACGTCGCCAGCGTGCTTCCCCAGGTGAAGACGCTGCTGGCCGCCTCCAGGGAGCCCGCGCTGGGCGGGACCACCGCGGTGGTCGTCACGCTGCAGAACGGCGTGGACAGTCCGTCCGAGGTCGCCGCGGCCGTGGGCGAGGCCGCGGTCATCGGCGGCACCACGTACATCTCCACCGCCATCAGCGAGCCGGGCGTCATCAAACAGACGGGCACGCAGCACCGCATCGTGCTGGGCGAGGCCTTCGGTGACACCTCGCGCGTCTCGCGGCGGGTGCAGGTCGTGCGGGACGTGCTCGCGCAGGCGGGGCTCAACGCGGAGGCGGTGGCGGACGTCCGCGCTCCGCTGTGGGAGAAGCTCGCCTTCCTGGCCCCCATGGCGGGCTTCTGCACCGCCGCGAGGACCCCGGTGGGGCCGCTGCGGGAAGGCCCCTTCTTCCGGGAGACGTTCCGGGAGGCCGCGGCCGAGGTGCTCCGGGTCGCCGCCGCCGAGGGTGTCACCACCACCACGCGGGCGGACGACGTGATGAACTACATGGACGGCGTCCCCGCGGAGGTGCGCCCCTCGATGATGGTGGACTTCGACGCGGGCAAGCCGCTGGAGGTCGAGTACCTCCAGGGCACGGTGGCGCGGCGCGGCCACGCGCTCGGCGTCCCCACGCCCGTGATGAGCACGCTGTACTCCGTGCTGCTGCCTCACGCGAAGGGCGCGCGCCAGAAGTGACGTCCCGGCAGCCCTCCGGGCGAGCAGGCGCGCGGTCGGGTCCGGATGCAATGATTCGCCCTTTCGCGCATAGAGGAGAGCGATGAGCGAGCCGAACCCCCGTCTACCGCCCGGTGCCCCGTCGTCCGCCCCCCTGGGGCGCGTGGCGCTCCACGCCGTCGCCGCGGGGCTCACGCCCCTCATCCCGGTGCCGTTCCTGGATGACTACGCGCTCTACCAGGTGCGCGAGCAGCTGGTGCGCTCGCTCCTGGAGGAGCGCGGCCTGCGCGCCTCGACCCAGGCGGTGGAGGCGCTGGCGGGCTCCAGCCTGGGGAGGACCTTGGGCGGACGGCTGGCCAGCTACCTCAAGGGGTTGATGCTGCTGCCGGTGAAGAAGGTGTTCCGCAAGGTCTTCTTCGTGTTGTGGGTGAAGGACTGCGTGGACGTGGCCTCGGTGTCCCTGCACCACGGCTACCTGCTGCACCACGCGCTGGAGCGAGGCGACCTGGACGCGCTGAGCCTGCAGGGCGACAAGCCCGCGGCGGTGCACGCGGCCATCGTCGCGGCCTGCGCGGAGGTGGACGCCCGGCCCATCAACCAGGCCCTGCGCCGGCTCTTCGCGAGCAGCCGCGTGCTGATGGCCGAGGCCACGCGCGTGTTCCGGAACCCGGGCAACGTCGGTCCCCGCACGCCGGAGCCCGGCGAGGGCACCGAGGTGAAGTCGCTGTCGGAGCGCCTGCTCGCCCTCCTCTGGGAGGAGCGCGGCTACTTCACGACGCTGGAGGCGCACTACGCGCGCCACCTGACGACGCCGGCCCCACCCCCGGAGATGAAGGCCGCCTCAGGGGCTTGAGGTCGTCGCGCGGGCCGCGCCCTCGCGGATGCGCTGCGAGAAGTCGGCCTGCCCCGCGGCCTCCAGGGCGCGCGCGTTGATGAGGTGCCGGGCGCGCACGTCGGCCAGGGGCGCGTCGCGGTCGATGAGGTCCAGCTCGTACGCGAGCTCGTCGGAGAAGGCCGGCAGGAGCGTGCGGTGGTCGTACGGCACCTTCAGCGCGCTCACCTTCTCGAAGTGACGCACCAGGTTGGTGGTGCAGTTGTTGTAGACGGAGTTGTAGAACTCCGGGTGCTCGTGCAGCGCGTTCATCCGCGCCACCATGTCCAGGAAGAAGTCGGAGATGCGCTCCTTCGACGCGTTCACCGGGTAGAGGTACACGTCGTCGCGGCGGTGGTTTGCGCGCAGCTGGACCAAGTCCCGCTCGTCACCCACCACGTAGACCAGCTCGAACTGGCGGAACAGCCCGCCCACGGCGGAGAACGTCTCGCCCTTCTCGCGGCGCACCTCCACGGAGAAGACGACGTAGCGCCCGTCCGAGAAGCCGAAGCTCACCATGGTGTGCGCGGCGCCGTAGAAGCCGGAGAACGGCTCGACGATGAACCAGGCCCCCGTCAGCTCCTTCGCGTCGTAGGTGGCCGTGTACCAGGAGGCATCCCAGTCCGTCGTGCTGCGGTAGCGGAAGTCGCGCACGTCGTGAATCGTCACGCGCGAGCCTTCCACATCGGCCCGGGCCATCCGCGCCAGGTCCGGCGCCCATTCCCGCTGGTTGGACGGCGCGTGGGAGAAGGCCCAGAAGTGCAGGCCCGCGCCCGCCACCACCACCACGCCCACCGCGCCCAGCTTCGAGCCCTTCTTCCAGACGAAGACGGACATCCCCGCCACCAGCAGCGCGCCCAGGGCCCGCACCCAGTGCGGCCCCTCCGGCCCCGCTCCCGTCAGCGCGAGCGCGAGCGCGGCCCAGCCGGTGCCGCCCAGGACGACGAGCCCGGTGATGACATTGGAAGCCCCCGAGGAGAATCGCATGTCCCCAGTATTCCTTGCCCCGCCGTCCACCGCCACCCCGCCCGTCGGGCCCGCCCGGTTCTCCGGAGAAGCCGCCTGCCCCCGGGTATCACTTCGCGCGGCGATGACATATGAGAGCCGGGAGGGCTCGGTTATCAGAGCCCTCCGGGTCTCCTGGAGCCGTCGTGTCATTGCTCGCCCTGCTCTTCAAGAAGTCGAAGCTGCCCATCATCCTCGCCGCGTTGCTGGGCATCCTCACGGGAGCCTGTAGCGCGGCGCTCGTCGCGGCGATGAATCAGGCCCTGACGTCCCGGACGGTGGCGGACGCGATGCCGCTGATGCCCGTCTTCGTGGGGCTGGCGGTGGCCGTGCTGGTGCTGCGAATCATCTCCCAGCTCCAGCTGGCTTCCATGCAGCAGGAGGCGCTGCTGGACCTGCGGCTGTCGCTGTGTCGACGCATCCTCGAGGCGCCCCTGCGCAAGCTGGAGGAAGCCGGGCCGCACAAGCTGCTCGCCGCGCTGACCGAGGACATCAGCGTCATCAACAGCACCATCGCCGTCATCCCCGGGGTCATCATCTGTCTGGCGACGCTGGTCGGCTGTCTCGTGTATCTGGCGTGGCTGTCCGGTCCCCTCCTGGGGCTCATCCTGGGCGTCATCGCGGTGGTGATGGCGAGCGTGGCGCTGCCCAACCGCTATGCCTACGCGCAGTTCTTCAAGCGGCGTGAAACCCATGACGCGATGTACAGCGGCTTTCGCACGCTCATCGACGGCTCGAAGGAGCTGCAGCTCCACCACGCGCGCAGCGAGGACTTCTTCAACCGGGACTTGAAGCCGACGGCGGAGGAGGTCTCGCGCATCTCCCTGACGACGAGCAAGCTCTTCATCATCACCGGCAGCTGGGGCGGCTTCATGGTGATGGCCGTCATCGGTTTCATCCTCTTCGGCGTGCCGCGCTTCCAGGACGTGGAGATGTCCACGCTGGCGGCGTACGCGCTGGTGGTGCTGTACCTGCAGCAGCCGCTCGACGGGCTGATGAACCAGTGGCCCAACCTGTCGCGCAGCCACGTGGCGATGAAGAAGCTGGAGAAGCTGGGCCTGTCGCTGGAGGACCCGGAGCCCTCCGCGTCCGACGACGGCATGCCGCGCGACTTCCAGCGCATCGAGCTGGTCGGCCTCGGCCACACCTACCGGCGGGAGCTGGACGGCGCCAGCTTCACGCTGGGCCCCATCGATGCGACGCTGCGGCGCGGGGAGCTGGTGTTCCTGGTGGGTGGCAACGGCAGCGGCAAGACGACGCTGGCCAAGCTGTTCACGGGCCTCTACGCCCCCGAGCAGGGCGAGCTGCGCGTGGACGGCGTCCCCGTCACCGCCGCCACCCGGCGCGCCTACCGTCAGCTGTTCTCCGCCGTCTTCTTCGACTTCCACCTCTTCGAGCGGATGCTCGGCCTGGACCACCCTGGCATGGAGGACAAGGCCCGCCAGTACCTCACCCGCCTGCAGCTCGAGAAGAAGGTCCGGGTGGAGGACGGCAAGCTGTCCACCGTGGCGCTGTCCCAGGGGCAGCGCAAGCGCCTGGCCCTGCTCACGTCGTTCCTGGAGGACCGCCCCATCTACGTCTTCGACGAGTGGGCCGCGGACCAGGACCCGGTGTTCCGCGAGCTCTTCTACCGCGAGATGCTCCCGGCGCTCAGGGACCAGGGCAAGCTCGTCTTCGTCATCAGCCATGACGACCGCTACTTCCACCTGGCGGACCGGGTGCTCAAGCTCGAGGCCGGGCAGCTGGTGCCCTCCTCCACGCCCCTGGTGGCGGCCGTGCCCGCATGAAGACAGGGTGATACAGACTCCGACACATCACTCGGATACCTGAGTGTCACGCTTTCAGTGGCAATCCGTGATAATGGTTTTGTAACGGAGTGACCGCCTGACACGTGCACCGGACTGAGCGCGGTTCACTCAGGTCCCCTGAATCGAGGTTCTGCGAGTGGTGCTCACGAACGTGGAGCATGCGGAGCTGTATGTGGGCGACGCGGTCCTCTCCGCCTACTACTTCTGCCATGCGCTGGGCTTCCGGATGGTGGCGAGCGGCGGGCCGGAGTCGGGGCTCGCGGGACAGCGCTCCTTCGTGTTGGAGCAAGGCGCAGCCCGGCTCGTCGTCACCTCGGCGCTGGGTGCCGAAGGTGAGGTCGCGGAGTATGTCCGTGCACACGGTGACAGCGTGCGGGACATCGCGCTGGGCACGCCCGACGTCGTCGCCGCGTTCGACCAGGCGGTGCGCCGGGGCGCGCGTCCGGTGGCACGGCCCGCGGTCTTCGAGGCGGCAGGCCAGCGCGTGGTGAAGGCCACGCTCGCCGGGCCCGGAGGCTGGGTGCACTCACTCATCCAGCGGGACACGCCCGGGGGCGCGTTCCTTCCGGGCGTCTACCTGCCCGTGGACACGGGGCCGTCCGGAGGCGCGTCACTGTTTCGCGACGTGGACCACCTCGCCTTCGCGCTGCGGGCGGGCACGCTGCTGGACACGGTGGCCTTCTACGTGGACGTGCTCGGCTTCGAAGAGACCCACCAGGAGGACGTGCGCACCGAGTACAGCGGCATGAGCTCGCGCGTGGTGCAGGCGGCGGGCGGGCGCATCTGCTTCCCGCTGCAGGAGCCCGTCTCCGGCACGCGTCGGGGACAGCTGGAGGACTTCGTGGACGCCCACGGTGGCGCGGGGGTGCAGCACCTGGCCTTCCTGGCGGACGACATCGTCCGCGCGGTGGACTCGCTGGGGCAGCGCGGCGTGGGCCTGCTCGACGCGCCTCGGGGCTACTACGAGGCGCTGGAGGCGCGGCTCGGCTCGCTGGGGCCGTTCCCCCGTGAGCAGTTCCAGTCGCGCAACATCCTGATGGACCGCGATGCGTGGGGGGTGCTGCTCCAGGTCTTCACCCGCTCGCAGCACGCGCGGCGCACGCTGTTCTTCGAGGTCATCCAGCGCCACCAGGCGCGCGGCTTCGGCGGCGCCAACATCCAGGCGCTCTACGCCGCCAAGGAGCAGGACGCCACGCGCGCCGTGGGTTGAGCCGCGCGCGGCCGCTGCTTCGAGGCGCTTCAGCCGCGCCGCTCCGGGCGCATGGGCATGCCGCCCTTGGGCAACAGGGCGATGCCCGGGTAGATGTCCACGCGCCGGCCGGGGATGGCGTGGAAGCGGTAGCGCTGGGAGACCATGGCCAGCACCAGCGCGCCGAACATCAGCGCCAGGTTGTTGCCGATGCAGATGTGCTGGCCCGCGCCGAACGGCAGGTAGGCGAACTTGTGCCGCGCGGCCTTCTGCTCCGGCGTGAAGCGCTCCGGGTCGAACACCTCCGGACGCGGCCAGAACTCCGGATGCCGGTGGAAGACGTAGGGCACGGCGAGCACGGACGCGCCCGGCTCCACGGTGTAGCCCCCCAGCGTGTCCGCGTCCTTGGCCGTGCGAAGCAGCCGCCACGCGGGGGGATACAGGCGAAGGGTCTCCTCGAACACCTGCGTCGCGTAGCGCAGCCGGGGCAGGTCCTCGAGCGTCGGGGCGCGGCCACCGAGCACCGCGGCGCACTCCGACGCGAGGCGTGCCTCGATGTCCGGGTGCCGCGACAGGAGGTGCCAGGCCCAGGAGAGCGCCACACCCGGCCCCTCGTGGCCGGAGAACAGGTTCATGAACTCGTCACGCAGCTCCTTGTCCGTCATCGACTCGCCGGTGTCGCGGTCCTTCGCCGCCACCAGCATCGCCATGATGTCGTCCTGGGGGCCGCCGGCCTTGCGCTGGGCGATGACCTCCTTCGCCTTGACGTTGAGCATGCGGAGGGTGCCAAAGAAGTCCGCCCACTTCTTCTTGTAGATGGGCAGCCGCTCCAGCCGCAGCAGCCGCGACATGAACGTCCCCCGGTCGTTCATGATCCACATCATCCGCCCGACGGCCGCCGCCGCCGCCGCGTCCGGCTCCTCCGAGTACAGCGCGCGCGTGGTCATCCGCAGCGACAGGCTCCCCATCTCCGCGGCCATGTCGAACGGCCGCGCGGTGGCATCCGCCTCCCACGCGGTGAGCGTCCGCCGGACCAGGTCCACCATGCCCGCCAGCAGGCCCGCCAGGCGGTCCCGGTGGAACGAGGGCTGGACGAGCCGGCGCTGGCGCCGCCAGTAGTTCCCCTCGCTCACGAACAGCCCGTTGCCCAGGAAGGGGTCCTCGGACAGCTCCTGCTTCGAGTAGTTGGGCGCGTTCTCGGTGAGGAAGTACCGGATCTGATCCGGATGACTCACCATGTAGGTCGCCGAGGCGCCCGTGTCGAAGCGGACCACGTCGCCATACTTGCGGAAACCCTGGGTGAAGTAACCCAGCGGGTCGTGCTCCTGACGCAGGACATTGAGCCAGACGGGAAGACCCCGGGGGCCGGGGGCGGACGAAGGTGCTTGAGGCGATGCCATGAGGTCTCGCGAGCGAAGTTCTCCAGTTTATCAGAAGAGCCTGACCCCCTGACAAACCAAGGAGTTAGAGCGGTTCGTGGCTGACTAGACATTCCAGATAAAACAAGGGATGAAGGCAGAGGGCATGCTTCACCTTCGACCTAATTTTCCTCACTCACGGCTCCGGACGACGGTGCCGTGCCGGCGTGCGGTAGCGGGCCACTCGCGGCAGAGCCAGGGGCGGATCGGGACAGCGTCCCCCCTGAGGCGCCGCGGCGTTTCGTGTCGTCGCTGTTAGACGCCAGACCCCCACCAGCCACCAGGACGTGAAGCGGTACCGGGACGGCCACGCCCGGGCCCGCGGTACCACCATCGCGAGTCGTCCGCCGGGGAGCACGCATGAAACAGCACCATGAGACGTCCGCGGGGGACTTCCACCACCTCGTGGACCTGCTGTGCCATCGGGCGGGCACCCAGGGCGACGCGCTGCTGTATCGCTTTCTCGAAACGGGAGACGTGGACGGCCCGGTGGAGGAGTGGAGCTACGCCCGGCTGGACGCGCGAGCGCGGGCGCTGGGCGCGCTGCTGCGGGCCTCGGGCTCACCGGGAGACCGTGCGCTCCTGCTGTATCCGCCGGGGATGGAGTTCGTGGCGGGCTTCATGGGCTGCCTGTACGCGGGCGTCGTCGCGGTGCCGTGCTATCCGCCGGACCCGACGCGGCTGGAGCGCACCCTGCCCCGCCTGCGGGCCATCGCGCAGGACTGTGGCGCGCGCTACGTGCTCACCACGAGCTTCATCCTGGAGATGTCGGAGCTGTTCAAGCCGCAGGCGCCGGAGCTCGCCGCGCTGCAGTGGCTGGCCAGCGACGCGGTGCCGGAGTCGATGGCGGCGGACTGGCGGCGGCCGGAGCTGACGGGCGGCACGACGGCGTTCCTCCAGTACACCTCCGGCTCGACGGGCAACCCCAAGGGGGTGATGGTCAGCCACGCCAACATCCTGCACAACGAGGCGCTCATCACCCGGGGCTTCGGGCTGGAGGCGTCGCGCTCGTCGGGGATGGGGTGGCTGCCCATGTTCCACGACATGGGGCTCATCGGGAAGGTGCTCCAGCCGCTGTACCTGGGCTTCCCGTGCACGCTGATGTCGCCCATCTCGTTCCTCCAGCGTCCGCTGCGCTGGCTGGAGGCCATCTCCCACTTCCAGGCGACGTGCAGCGGCGGGCCCAACTTCGCGTACGACCTGTGCGTCCGGAAGGCCACCGACGAGGACCGCGCGAAGCTGAAGCTGGGCAGCTGGGAGCTGGCGTTCAACGGCGCGGAGCCGGTGCGGCGAGAGACGCTGGAGCGCTTCGCGGAGACCTTCGCGCCTTGTGGTTTCAAGCGCACGGCATTCTACCCCTGCTACGGTCTGGCGGAGGCCACGCTCATCGTCACCGGCGGCACGCAGGGCGAGGCGTTCGTCCACGGCGACTTCTCCGCGGACGCACTGGAGCAGGGTCGCGCGGCGGCGCCCGGGACGGGTGACACGCGGGCGCGGACGCTGGTGGGCTCGGGCGTGAGCGCGGTGGACCAGGAGGTGCTCATCGTCCAGCCGGAGACGCGCGAGCGGCTCGGCGCGAACCAGGTGGGCGAGGTCTGGGTGCGCGGGCCCAGCGTGGCGACGGGCTACTGGGAGCGTCCCGAGGAGACCGCGCACGCGTTCGACGCGCGGCTCGCGTCGGGCGAGGGGCCGTTCCTGCGCACCGGTGACCTGGCCTTCCTGTCGGAGGCGGGGCAGCTGTTCGTCACCGGCCGGCTGAAGGACCTGCTCATCATCCGCGGCCGCAACCTGTATCCCCAGGACCTGGAGCTGGAGACCGAGCGCGCGCATCGCGCCATCCGCGCGGGCTGCTGCGCCGCATTCAGCGTGGAGGTGGAGGGCGAGGAGCGGCTGGTGGTCGCGGCCGAGGTCGACGTGCGCGACGGCTTCGACGCGGGCGTCGTCGTGGCCGCCGTGCGCAAGGCGCTGGCGGAGCAGCATGCCGTCCACGCGCACGCCGTCGTCCTGCTCCAGGCGCGCAGCATCCCGAAGACGTCGAGCGGGAAGATTCAGCGCCGCGCCACGAAGGCGGCCTGGCTCGCGGGTGAGCTCGAAATCGTCGAGGCCTCGGTCGCCGCCGCGGTGTCCTCGCCGAGCGTCCCCGAGTCCACCATCCCGCTCAAGGAGCAGCTGGCCACGGCGGAGGACGGCCAGCGGCTCGCGCTGGTGGAGGACTTCCTGCGCCGGGCCGTGGCGCGCGCGCTGCGGCTGGATGCCTCGACGCTCCCGGGCGACACGGAGCTCGCGGGCCTGGGGCTCGACTCGTTGATGGTGCTGGAGGTGCACGGCCAGTTGGAGTCGGAGCTGGGCGTGGCGCTGCCCGCTGCATTCCTCTGGGTGAGCCCCACGCTGGAGGCCGCGGCCCTGCGGCTCCTGGAGGCGTGGCGTGGCGTCCGGCCCGAGCACTCGCTGGTGGCGCCGCCGCTGAGCGCGGGACCTCGCGAGGGCGAGCATCCCCTCTCCTCCGGCCAGCTCCGCCTGTGGTTCCTGGACCGCCTGGTCCCCGACAGCGCGCTGTACAACCTCCACTTCCAGCTCCGGCTCACCGGTGCGCTGGACACCGGGGCCCTGGCGCGGAGCCTGGATGCGCTCGTCGAGCGTCACCCCGTGCTGGGCGCGGCGTTCCCGGAGGTCGACGGACAGCCCCGGCTGCTGGTGCGCGCCAGCGTGAAGCTGTCGTTCCCCGTCGTGGACCTGCGCCCCATCGCGTCCGAGGCGCGTGACGCGGAGCTGCGCCGTCTGTCGCTGGAGCAGGCGCGTGAGCCCTTCCGGCTGGCCGAGGGCCCCGCGGTGCGCGCGTCCCTGGTGACGCTGGGCGAACACGAGCATGTGCTGCTGATGACGCAGCACCACATCGCCACCGACGGCTGGTCCATCGGCGTGCTCGCGCATGAGCTGGCGGCGCTGTACCGCGCGCAGGTGACGGGCGCGGCCACCGAGCTGCCCGCCGTGAAGCTCCAGTACACGGACTTCGCCCGGTGGCAGCAGGGCCTGGGGCCGCTGCTCGACGCGCAGCGCGCATACTGGGGCAAGCAGCTTGCGGGGCTGCCAAGGCTGGAGCTGCCCACCGACTTCCCGCGTCCGCGCGAGCCCGGGTTCCAGGGCGCGCTGCATCACCTCGCGCTGGAGCGCTCGCTCGTCGAATCCCTGCGCGCGCTGGGGCGTCGCGAGGGCTGCACGCTCTTCGTCACGCTGACGGCCGCGTGGACGGCGCTGCTGCACCGCTACAGCGGACAGGCCGACTTCGCCGTGGGCACCGTGGTGGCGAACCGCGAGCGTCCGGAGCTGCGCGGCGTGGTGGGCTTCTTCGCGCACACGCTGGTGCTGCGCGCGAACCTCTCCGGCACGCCGAGCTTCCGCGAGCTGCTCTCCCGCACGCGGCAGACGTTCCACGAGGCGCTGGCGCACGCGGACCTCCCCTTCGAGGAAGTCGTGGGCGCGGCCCGTGCGCCGAGGGGCGGCGCGGACAATCCGCTGTTCCAGACGGCCCTGCTGCTGGAGGCGCTGCCCCCGACGAACCTGTCGGTGCCCGGCATGCAGTGGCGTCCGGTGCTGCCGGTGCCGGATGGCGCGGTGGAGGGCACGTCGAAGTTCGACCTCCAGCTCTCGCTCGCGGAGGGCGCGGACGGCCTCACCGGCGCGCTCGAGTACCGCACCGACCTGTTCACCCCCGCCACCGTGGCGCGGCTGGCCCGACAGCTGGAGACGCTGCTGCGCGCGGTCGTCGACACCGTGGAGACGCGGGTGGACGACCTACCGCTGCTCGGCGCGGACGAGTCGCGACAGCTGCTGGTGGACTGGAACGACCTCACGCCCGCGAGCACCGAGGACACCTCCATCCACGCGCAGTTCCGGGCGCAGGTGGCCAGGACTCCCGACGCGGTGGCGGTGGCAGGTGACGACGCGACGCTGACGTACGCGGAGCTGGACGCGCGCTCCAACGCGCTGGCGTGGCACCTGCGCGCCCAGGGCGTCGGCACCGAGACGCGCGTGGGGCTGTGCGTGGAGCGCTCGGCCGCCATGGTGGTGGCGATGCTGGGGGTGCTCAAGGCCGGCGGCGCATACGTGCCGTTGGACCCCGAGTATCCCCGCGAGCGACTGGCGTACATGCTGGAGGACTCGGGCGCGCCGGTGTTGCTCACGCAGACGCACCTGCGCGGCGCCATCCACACGGGCAGCGCGCGCGTCGTCGCGTTGGAGGACCTGTCCCTGACGGAGGGCACGCAGCGGGACACGCCTCCGCCGTCGACCACGGGCGCGGGGCACCTGGCGTACGTCATCTACACGTCCGGCTCCACGGGCCGCCCCAAGGGCGTCATGGTGCCGCACGGAGGGGTGGCCAACTTCTTCTCGGCCATGGACAGGCGCATCGGCCATCCGCCCTCGGGCACGTGGCTGGCCGTGACGAGCATCTCCTTCGACATCTCCGTGTTGGAGCTGCTGTGGACGCTCACGCGCGGCTTCAAGGTGGTGGTCCAGGGCGAGGGCGCGTCCATCAAGGCGCCGGCCCGGGCCTCGGCCGCGCGCGCCACGCCGATGCAGCTGAGCCTCTTCTACTTCGCGGACGACGCGGAGGCCTCGGCCGGCGACCGTTACAAGCTGCTGCTGGAGGGCGCGAAGTTCGCGGACCGTCACGGCTTCGCGGCGGTGTGGACGCCGGAGCGTCACTTCCATGCCTTCGGGGGGCTGTATCCCAGCCCGTCCGTGGCGGGCGCGGCCATCGCCGCGGTGACGGAGCGCGTGGCCATCCGCGCGGGCAGCGTGGTGCTGCCGCTGCACCACCCGGTGCGCGTCGCGGAGGAGTGGGCGCTGGTGGACAACCTGTCGCGAGGCCGCGTGGGCATCTCCGTCGCCTCCGGCTGGCACGCGAACGACTTCGTCTTCGCGCCCGAGCGCTACGAGCAGCGCCGCGAGCTGATGCTGGAGGGGCTGGACACGGTGCGCCGCCTGTGGCGCGGCGACACGCTGCGCTTCCCGGGCGGCGCGGGTGCCCAGGTGGACGTCACCCTGCGGCCGCGGCCGGTGCAGCAGGAGCTGCCGGTGTGGCTCACGGCGGCGGGCAACCCCGACACGTTCGTCACCGCGGGGCGCCTGGGCTGCAACGTCCTCACCCACCTGCTGGGGCAGACGTGGGAGGACCTGGAGAAGAAGCTGGCCCTCTACCGTGAGGCCTGGCGCGCGGCGGGACACGCGGGCGACGGACACGTCACGTTGATGCTGCACACGTTCATCGGTGAGGACGTCGCGACGGTGCGCTCGGTGGTGGAGAAGCCCTTCCGGAACTACCTGCGCAGCTCCGCGGACCTGATGCGCGGACTGGGCCGCACGCTGGGCGTGGACCTGGACACCGCCACCGAGGCGGACCTGGACCGGCTGGCCGCGCAGGCCTTCGAGCGCTACTTCGAGACGAGCGGACTGTTCGGCACGCCGCGCTCCGTGCGCGAGCGGATGGAGCAGCTGCGCGCCCTGGGCGTGGACGAGGTGGGCTGCCTCATCGACTTCGGCATCCCCGCGGACACCGTGCTGGCCAGCCTGCCGCTGCTGCACGAGGTGAAGTGCCAGGCGGACCGTGACGGCGCGCGCCAGCGCACCGCGCGCTCCATCCCGCTCAACCTGCGTGAGCACGCGGTGACGCATCTGCAGTGCACGCCCTCGCTGGCGCGCGCCCTGCTCGCGGACTCCGAGTCCACCGAGGCCCTGCGTGGCCTGAAGCGGTGGATGGTGGGCGGCGAGGCCCTCCCCTCCTCCCTGGCGACGTCGCTGCGACAGGTGCTCCCCGAGGACGCGCGGCTGCTCAACATGTACGGCCCCACGGAGACGACCATCTGGTCCTCCACGCACGACGTGCGCGGCGAGTCGGGGCCGGTGGTGTCCATCGGCACGCCGTTCCTCCGGACCCGCTTCTATCTGCTCGACGCGCGGCTGCGGCCCGTGCCCGTGGGCGTGCCGGGCGAGCTCTACATCGGCGGCGCGGGCGTGGTGCGCGGCTACCTGTCGCGTCCGGAGCTGACGGCCGAGCGCTTCGTGCCGGACCTGTTCTCCTCCGAGCCGGGCGCCCGGCTGTACCGCACCGGAGACCGGGCCCGCTGGCGCGACGACGGCACGGTGGAGTTCCTGGGCCGCGTGGACCACCAGCTCAAGGTGCGCGGCTTCCGCATCGAGGCGGGTGAAATCGAGGCGGTGCTCAGCGCACGCCCCGAGGTGCGCGAGGCGGTCGTCGTGGCCCGCGAGGACTCACCGGGCGACGTGCGGC
Source organism: Myxococcus faecalis (assembly GCF_050039385.1). Classification (NCBI taxonomy): domain Bacteria; kingdom Pseudomonadati; phylum Myxococcota; class Myxococcia; order Myxococcales; family Myxococcaceae; genus Myxococcus; species Myxococcus faecalis. The sequence continues at coordinate 89,073 of NZ_CP144336.1, forward strand.
TGGTGGCCTACGTGGTGGCGCGCGACGGGCAGACGGTGGACGCGACGGCGCTGCGCGACGCGGTGGCGCAGAAGCTGCCCGAGCACATGGTGCCCTCCGTGGTGGTGGACCTGCCGGCGCTGCCGCTCACGCCCAACGGCAAGGTGGACCGCAAGGCCCTGCCCGCCCCCAGCGCGACGCGGAGCTCACGCGCGGCCTTCGTGGCGCCGCAGGGTCAGCTCGAGCAGCAGATCGCCGACATCTGGAAGCAGGTGCTCAAGGTCGAGCAGGTCGGCGTGAACGACAACTTCTTCGACCTGGGTGGGCACTCACTGCTCATGGTCCAGGTCCACGCGCGGCTCAGGGCGGTGCTCGGTGGGGAGCTGCCGCTGCTGAAGCTGCTGGAATACCCCACCGTCAGCGCGCTCGCGCGTCACCTGCGCCAGGGCGCCACCACGCCGCAGGCCAATCCGGTGGAGACGGCGCAGGACCGCGCGAAACGCCAGCTCGAGAGCCTGAAGCGACAGCAGCAACGGGCAAGGAAACAGGGATAGGTCCGTCATGGGTCGTCGTCACAAGGTGTACGAGGGTGACTCGGGGCTGGCGGTGGCCATCGTCGGCATGGCCGTGCGTGTGCCCGGCGCCGCGGACGTGGACGCGTTCTGGCGGATGCTGCGCGACGGAGTGGAGGGCATCACCCTCTTCTCCGACGACGCGCTGAAGTCCCTCGGGGTCGACCCGTCGTTCCTGGCCAACCCGAACTTCGTGCGCGCCGGGGCCGTGCTGGAGCGCCCGGGCCGCTTCGATGCGGGCCTCTTCGGCTACGCCCCTCGGGAAGCGGAGCTGCTGGACCCGCAGCACCGCGTCTTCCTTGAGTGCGTGTGGACGGCGATGGAGCACGCCGGTTACTCCACGGGACGGCTCCCGGGCACCTCCACGGGCGTCTTCGCGGGCTCGAGCCTCAGCAGCTACCTGCTCTTCAACCTGCTGTCGCGCGAGGAGTTCCAGCGGGCCGAAGACACCTTCCCGGCCATGGTGGCCAACGACAAGGACTTCCTCGCCACGCGCGTCGCCTACCACCTGGACCTGCGCGGCCCGGCGCTGACGGTGCAGACGGGCTGCTCCACGTCGTTGGTGGCCACGCACCTGGCCTGCCAGTCGCTGCTCGGCTACCAGTGCGACATGGCCGTGGCCGGCGGCGTCTCCGTGCACATGCCGCAGCGCACGGGCTACCACTATCAGGAAGGCGGCATCACCTCTCCGGACGGGCACTGCCGCGCGTTCGACGAGCGGGGCCAGGGCACCCTGTTCGGCAGCGGCGCGGGCGTGGTGGTCCTCAAGCGCCTGGCGGACGCGCTGGCGGACGGCGACACCATCCACGCCGTCATCCGTGGCTCGGCCATCAACAACGACGGAGCCCTCAAGGTCGGCTTCACCGCGCCGGGCTTGAGCGGACAGGCGGAGGTCATCGCCCGGGCGCAGAGCCTCGCGGAGACGCCGGCGGACTCCATCACCTACGTGGAGGCGCACGGCACGGCCACGCCGCTGGGCGACCCCATCGAGGTGCAGGCGCTCGACATGGTGTTCCGCCGGAGCACCGACAAGCGCGGCTTCTGCGGGCTCGGCTCGGTGAAGACGAACGTCGGACACCTGGACGCGGCGGCCGGCGTGACGGGCCTGGTGAAGACGGTGCTCGCGCTGGAGCACGCGGAGCTGCCCGCGAGCCTCCACTACGAGAAGCCCAATCCGCGCATCGACTTCGCGAACAGCCCCTTCTACATCAACACGAAGCTCACGCCCTGGCCCGAGGGGCCGACGCCGCGCCGCGCCGGCGTGAGCTCGTTCGGCATCGGCGGCACCAACGCGCACCTCATCGTGGAGGAGCCGCCGTTCACCCAGCCGGGCGACGCTTCTCGCGCCTGGCAGTCGCTCGTGCTCTCCGCGCGGACGCAGACGGCGCTGGAGGCCCAGACCTCGGCGCTGCTCGCCCACCTGAAGGCGCATCCCGAGCAGCAGCTCGCGGACGTGGCGTGGACGCTGCAGACCGGCCGCAAGGCCCTGGACCTGCGCCGGGTCATCGTGTGCAAGGACCGGGAGGACGCGGTGCGGGTCCTGGAGACGCGGGATCCACAGCGGTTCTTCACGCACTCGCCCGGCACGACGTCGGCATCGCTGGTCTTCATGTTCCCCGGGGGCGGCGCGCAGTACCCGGACATGGGCCGTGGCCTCTACGACGCCGAGCCCGTGTTCCGCGAGGCGGTGGACCACTGCTGCAACCTCTTGCGGCCCAAGCTGGGCTTCGACCTGAAGCCCGTGATGTACCCGGACGCCGCCTCGGCGCAGAGCGCGGGCCAGCGCCTCAAGCGCACCTCCCTGGCGCTGCCGGCGCTGTTCACCATCGAGTACGCGACGGTGAAGCTGTGGGAGTCCTGGGGTGTGAAGCCGGAAGCGGTCATCGGCCACAGCCTGGGTGAGTACATGGCGGCGCACCTGGCGGGAATCTTCTCGCTGGAGGACGCGCTCGCGCTGGTGGTGATGCGCGGCAAGCTCTTCGAGGAGCTGCCCGGTGGCGGCATGCTCAGCGTGCCGCTGCCCGAGTCGGAGGTCCGTCCGCTGCTCGGGGAGACGCTGTCCCTGGCGGCGGTGAATGGCCCCGCGCAGTGCGTGGTCGCGGGCACGGTGGAGGCCGTGGAGGCCCTGGCCACGGAGCTGACCCGCCGCGAGGTGGAGTTCCGTCACATCCCCATCGACGTCGCCGCGCACTCGTACGTGGTGAACCCGATCCTCGACCGCTTCAGCGACTTCATCCGCACCATCAAGCTCAACCCACCGACGAACGTGCTGTTCCTGTCGAACCTCACCGGCACGTGGATCGACCTGGATGACGCGCTGGACCCGTCGTACTGGGTGAAGCATCTGCGGCAAACGGTGCGCTTCGGCGACGGAATCCGCGAGCTGGCCAAGGCCCCCGCGCACGTCTACCTGGAAGTCGGTCCGGGCCGGACGCTCAGCACGCTCGCGCGGCTCCAGGTCAACGGCCCCTCCGCGCCGGCGGTGCTCTCGTCCCTGCGCCATCCGCAGGACCCGGTGGCGGACGAGGAGCACCTCACCGCGACGCTCGGGCGACTCTGGGCCGCGGGCGTCGAGGTGAACTGGTCGGCCGTGCGCGGCAAGGCGCGGCGGCTGCGCGTCCCGCTGCCGACGTACCCCTTCGAGGGACAGGACTACTGGCTCGCGCCCCAGGCCCCTTCCGCGCGTCGGCGGTCCGCGGCGAACAAGAGCGCGGATGTCTCCAGCTGGTTCTATCTGCCGTCCTGGAAGCGCGCTCCGCTGGCGCCGCCTCGCGCCGGTGCCGTCACGCCGAAGGACTGGGTCGTGTTCCTGGACTCCACCGGCGTGGGCTCGGCCCTGGCGATGGCGCTGGAGGAGCAGGGACATCGCGTCGCGCGGGTGACTCCGGGCGCGAGGCTCGAGGAGCTGGGCGAGAACCACTTCAGCCTGGACCCGGCGGATGCCGACGAGCCGGGCTTCCTGCTGCTCGCGCTGAAGTCGAAGGACTTCAAGGTGGAGAACATCGTCCACCTGTGGAGCCTGGATTCTCGCGAGGGCGAGCAGGACGCGTTCGGCAACGAGCGCTTCGAGCAGGCCCAGGCGCGAGGGTTCCATCCGCTCCTCCGCCTGACGCGGGCGCTCACGGAGGCAGAGCTCCCCGGCCCCGTGGAGCTGACGGTCGTCGGTCGTCAGGCGCTCGACGTGGAGAGCTCGGATGAAGTCGCCCCCGAGCGCGCCACGCTTCCGGCCCTGTGCAAGGTCATCCCGCAGGAGCACGACTTCCTCTCCTGCCGCTACGTGGACCTGGGCCGTGGCCCGGTGGCGCTCGACACGCGGGCGCTGCTGCAGGAGGTGACGAGCACGGCCACCGAGGCTCGTGAGCCCGTCGTCGCCTGGCGCGGGACGACCCGACTGGTGCAGACGCATGAGCCGGTGCGGCTGGAGGCGGACACCCAGCCCGCGCGGCCCTTCCGTCACCGGGGCGTCTACGTCATCACCGGCGGCCTGGGAGGCGTGGGCCTGATGATCGCCCGCTACCTGGCGCGCCAGCATCAGGCGCGGCTCGTGCTCGTGAGCCGGTGGGGTCTGGAGATGGACCGCGACGGCCACAAGCGCCGCGCGGTGAGGGAGCTGGAGGCGGCGGGCGCCGAGGTGCTGCTGGCTCGCGCGGACGTGGCGGATGACATGCTGCTCAGCGTCGCCATCACCCAGGGGGCGATGCAGTTCGGCGAGGTGCACGGCGTCATCCACGCCGCGGGCCTCGCGGGCGAAGGCGCCGTGGCGCTGCTCTCCGGATTGGATGCCGCCGCGTGCGAGCCCCACTTCCGCGCGAAGGTGCAGGGCACGTACGCGCTGGAGCTGGCGCTGGCGGGCCGTGAGCTCGACTTCGTGATGCTGGTGTCGTCCAACGCCTCGGTGCTCGGGGGCCTGGGGCTCGCGGCGTACGGCGCGGCGAATGCCTTCCTCGACGCGTTCGCGACCTCGCGCTCGAAGCAGGGGCTGACGCGCTGGGTGAGCACGAACTGGGATGGGTGGCCCTCGGTGGACGAGGAGTCCCGTGAGACGAAGACGAGCCTGGACGCGTTCGCCATGACGGAGGACGAGGCGGTGGAGGCCTTCCGCCGCGTCGCGGAGTCCTCTCTGGGCGGGCAGGTGGTGGTCTCCACCGGAGACCTGGAGGCGCGCGTGGCGCGCTGGTTGAAGCGTGAGGGTGGGCAGAAGAACCAGGACACCTCGGGCGGCGCGACGCACGAGCGGCCGCAGCTGGGCACCGAGTACGTGGCGCCCACCGGCGACCTGGAGCTGGCCCTGACGAAGGTGTGGCAGGAGCAGCTCGGGCTGTCGCGGCTGGGCATCCATGACAACTTCTTCGACCTGGGCGGCAACTCGCTCCTGTGGCTCAAGATCGTCGGACGGCTGAAGCGGGAGCTGGGGCGCGAGGTCCCCCTCACCTCCGTCTTCGAGGCGCCCACGGTGGCCGCGCTGGCGAAGAAGCTGGGAGCGCTCGGCGCCCCTTCGGACCCGCCCGGGTTCGAGTCGAGTCAGAACCGTGGAGCCGCGCGACGCGAGCGGCGCAGCCGCCGTGAGTGAAGGAGCGGACGCCGTGGACGTGAAGCAGCCGTCAGACATCGACGACGCGGACCTCGCCATCATCGGCATGTCCGGGCGCTTCCCTGGCGCGCGGAGCACGGCCGAGCTGTGGGCGAACCTGCGCGGCGGCGTGGAGTCCATCCGCTTCTTCACGCCCGAGGAGAGCCTCGCCGCGGGCGTCGCTCCGGAGCAGGTGGAGGACCCGGACTTCGTGCGCGCCGCGGCGGTCATGCCCGAACCCGAGTCCTTCGACGCCGCGTTCTTCGACATGCCGCCCCGTGAGGCGGAGCTGACGGACCCCCAGCACCGCGTCTTCCTGGAGGTCTGCTGGGAGGCGCTGGAGCACGCGGGCTACTCGCCGCGCGACTTCCCGGGCGCCATCTCCGTGTACGGCGGCGCCACGCTCAACACGTACCTGCTGATGAACCTGGCGCGCAACCCGCGCGTGCTGGAGTCGGTGGAGCCGGTGCAGGTGAACATCGGCAACGGCACGGACTTCCTGGCCACCCGCGTCTCGTACAAGCTGAACCTCCGGGGCGCAAGCCACGCGGTGCAGAGCGCGTGCTCGACGTCGCTGGTGGCGGTGCACCTGGCCTGCCAGAGCCTGCTCAACGGCGAGTGCGACATGGCGCTCGCGGGCGGCGCCTCCGTCAACGTGAGCTTCCTCCATGGCTATCGGCACGTGGAGGGCGGCATGGCGTCTCCGGATGGACGCTGCCGGCCCTTCGACGCGAAGGCGCGAGGCACGCTGTTCGGCAGCGGCGCGGGCGTGGTGGTGCTCAAGAAGCTGAAGGCCGCGGTGCGCGATGGCGACACCGTGCACGCGGTCATCAAGGGCTCGGCCATCAACAACGACGGCTCGCTCAAGGCGGGCTACACCGCGCCGGGCGTCGAGGGTCAGGCCCAGGTGGTGGCCGAGGCGCTGGCGGCCTCGGGGCTGGAGGCCGACGACATCGGCTACGTGGAGGCACACGGCACCGCGACGCCGCTGGGTGACCCCATCGAGGTGGAGGCGCTCACCCGAGCCTTCCGCGCGTCCACGCAGCGACGGCGCTACTGCGCGCTCGGCTCGGTGAAGGGCAACCTGGGCCACCTGGACGCCGCGGCCGGCGTCACCGGCCTCATCAAGGCGGCGATGGCGGTGAAGCACGGCGAGCTGCCGCCCAGCCTCCACTATGAGCGGCCCAACCCGGCCATTGACTTCGACACCAGCCCCTTCTACGTCAACGCGACGCTCAAGCCGTGGCCCGCCACCGCCATGCCTCGCCGCGCCGGGGTGAGCTCGTTCGGCGTGGGCGGCACCAACGCGCACGTCGTCCTGGAACAGCCGCCGCGTCCGCTCGACAGCGCGACTCCGCGCCGCGCGTGGCAGTTGCTCCCGGTGTCGGCCCGCACGCCCTCCGCGTTAGAGGCGAGCACGCAGCGGTTGGCGGAGGCGCTGAAGAATCTCCCCGACGCGAAGCTCGCGGACGTGGCGTGGACGCTCCAGGCGGGTCGTCAGCGCTTCTCGCACCGCCGCTTCATCCTCGCGCGCGATGCGGGCGACGCGGTGGAGGCGTTGACCCGGACTCCCGCCGAGCCGCCAGCCCCCGAAGCCCAGGACAGCGTGGACCGGCCGGTGGCGTTCCTGTTCCCCGGCCAGGGCTCGCAGCACGTGGGCATGGGCCGCGCGCTGTACGACTCGGAGCCCGTGTTCCGGGCAGAGGTGGACCGGTGCGCGGCGCTGCTGGTTCCGCACCTGGGCGGCAAGGACCTGCGCGACGTGCTGTATCCGAAGGCCGGCACGCCGGAGGAGAACGAGCGCACGCTGGCGAGGACGGAGCTCACCCAGCCCGCGCTCTTCGTCCTCGAGTACGCCACCGCGCGGCTGTGGATGTCCTGGGGCGTGAAGCCCGCCGCGATGCTCGGCCACAGCATCGGTGAGTACGTGGCCGCGTGCCTCGCGGGTGTCTTCTCGTTGGAGCACGCGCTCCAGCTGGTGGCGGCGCGTGGACGGCTGATGCAGTCGCTCCCGTCCGGGGCGATGCTGGCCGTGCCGCTGAGCGAGGACGAGGTGCGACCCTACCTCGGCACCGAGCTGAGCCTCGCCGCGGTGAACTCGCCCATGCAGTGCGTCGTCTCCGGACCGCATGAGGCGGTGGAGCGCGTGCGCCGCCTGCTCGAGGAGGCCGGCGTGCGCAGCCACGTGCTCGCCACGTCGCATGCGTTCCACTCGTCGATGATGGACCCCATCCTCGACGCCTTCACCGCTCGCGCGGCGGCCATGCCGCTGCGGCCGCCCACCCTGCCCTTCGTCTCCAACGTCACCGGGACGTGGATCACCACCGAGCAGGCGACGAGCCCGCGTTACTGGGCACAGCACCTGCGCGGCGCGGTGCGCTTCGCCGATGGGCTCCACGCCCTGCTGTCGGACCCGAAGCGCGTGTTGCTCGAATGCGGCCCGGGACAGGTGCTCAGCAGGCTCGCGCGGAGACATCCGGACACCGTCGCGTCGCGCCCGGTGCTCGCGTCCATGCCGACGTCGCAGGACACCGTCGCACCGGGCGCACCACCGAACGCGTATTCGACGCTGGGCGGCCTCTGGCTCGCGGGCGTCACCGTCGACTGGAAGGGCTTCCACGGCGAGGAGCGACGCCAGCGGCTCCCCCTCCCCACCTACCCGTTCGAGCGTCAGCGCTTCTGGGTGGAGCCGGAGACGAGGAGCACGCCGTCCTCCGAAGCGAGGAGCACGCCCGCCGCCACGGAGACCGCGCTCGTCCAGGAGCCGATGGAGCGCTGGTTCCATGTGCCGTCCTGGAAGCGCGCCCCGCTGTCGTCCTCGCTCGTCGCGCGAGGGGCCACGCCTCGCGTCTGGCTGGTGTTCGAGGACGAGGCCTCTCCCACCGACGCGCTCCTGGCTGCCGCCCCTGGTGAGGAGCGACGAGTCCTCCGCGTGCGCCCGGGTACGGCCTTCAGTCACACGGGGGACTCGGAGTTCACCGTCGCGCCCGGCTCGCTGTCGGACTTCCGCGCTCTGCTCGGCGCGCTGCGTGACGCGGGCCTGCTGCCCGACGCCGTGCTGCACCTGTGGAGCCTCACGCCCGGACTGCCCACGTCCTTCGCGCAGGCACAGGCGAGCGGGTACCACTCGCTCGTCGCCCTCGCGCGTGCCCTCGTCGAGCACGCCCCCGAGAAGCCCTGCTCCATCTGGGTGGTGACCAACCACGTCCACGAGGTGACGGGCGACGAAGCCCTCTCGCCGGACAAGGCCACGGTGCTGGGCCCCTGCCAGGTCGTCTCGCAGGAGCAGCCGTTCCTGCGCTTGCGCCACATCGACGTGGTGACGGACGCGGACTTCAAGCTGCCCCCCGCGAGCCTCCAGTCCCTGCGCGCGGAGCTGCGCTCGACGGCCCTGGACACGGTGGTCGCGTTGCGAGGTCCGCACCGCTGGGCCCGCACGCTGGAGCCGCTGCCGCTGCCCGACGCGACGGGCGCGAAGGTCCTCTCGCGCCCGGGTGGCGTGTACCTGCTGGTGCATGGCCTCAGCGGCGTGGGCGCGATGAACGCCCGCGCCCTCGCGGGCATCTCGCCCGGCGCGAAGCTGGTCTGCCTGGAGCCCGCGGACCTGCCGTCACGCGAGCACTGGGACACGCACCTGTCCCAGCACGGCGAGGCGCATCCCTCGTCGCAGCGCATCCGTCGGGCTCGTCAGCTGGAGAGCCTGGGCGCCGAGGTCACCGTCATCTCCGGCGACGTGACGAGGCAGGAGTCCCTGCGCGAAGCGGTGGAGACCGTGCTGGCGCGCTTCGGTACCGTGCACGGCGTGGTGTACGGGGCCTGGCTGCCGCGCGAGCTGGTGGCGCGGCTCGTCTCCGAGACGGGGCCCGAGGAGAGCGCGTGGCACTTCGATGCGCGCGTGCGGGGACTGGCGCTGCTCGACCAGGTGCTCGGCGAGCGTCCCCTGGACTTCCGCGTGGTGGCGTCCTCCATCTCCTCCGTGCTGGGCGGCATGGCCACCGTCGCGCACACCGCGGCGAGCGCGTGGCAGGACACGTTCGCCCAGGCGACGACTCGCGCGGGGCGGCGCTGGGTGAGCCTGGATTGGGACGTGGTGCGCGTGGAGGACTACGGCGCGCATCCGGGTGCACGCGGTGAGGCCCTGGACCGGCTGGCCATCGCTCCCGAGCAGGGCGCCGAGGCCCTCGCGCGCGTGCTCTCGCAGTCCGAGGGCAGCTGGTGGGTGGTGTCCACGCACGACCCGGTGGCGCGACAGGCCCGCTCCCGCGCCGTCGAGGCGGTGGACTCCGCCCCCCCGGCCGCGCGGCCTCAGCATCCCCGGCCATCGAACCTGCGCAGCGCCTATGTCGCGCCCACGACGGAGATGGAGCGCACGCTCACGGAGCTCTGGCAGCAGACGCTCGGTGTCGCGCCCATCGGCATCCAGGACAACTTCTTCGAGCTGGGCGGTGACTCCCTCATCGCCGTGCAGCTCAGTGATCGGCTCAAGCGGCGCCTGGACATCAGCGTGCCCGCCTCCAGCCTCTACGAAGGCGTCACGGTGAAGGCCCTGGCCGCCCTGCTCCAGCCTCCCGAGGCGGGCACGGTGCAGGCGGAGACGGACGAGCGCGAGTCCACGGTGCAGCGCCGCAAGCAGAACCTCCAGCGGCAGCGCTCCCGGCGGCGCTCCGACGACGAGGAAGTGGAGGACGAGGGCTGAGTCGGCCCGCAGTCGACCCTGCCCGCGCACCATGCGAGTCATCCTCACCAACTTCGGGTCTCTCGGTGACGTCCAGCCCTTCGTGGCCCTGGCCGTCGAGCTCAAGCGCCACGCCCATCAGCCGGTGCTCGCCGCAGCGCCCTCGTACGAGGCGCTGGCGCGGCACCACGGCCTGGAGTTCGCCCCGGTGGGTCCCGACCTGAGGGACGCACAGAGCGGCATCACCCAGGCGATGATGGGCAACCCCGCGGTCGCCCACTCCGCCGGAGGCATGCTCCAGCTCTTCCAGCCGCTCGCCGAGGCCGTGCCCCTCATGCTGGAGGACCTGCGCGCGGCATGCCGCAACGCGGACGTCCTCGTCAGCGGACGCGTGCAGCCCGCCGCCCGCATGGTGCACGACCTCACGCACCTGCCCTTCGTGACGGTGCTCGTGGAGCACAGCGGCAGCGGCGGCGGGAGCCCAGCGTTCCAGGCCGCGGTGCGCGGACTGGTGAACCCGCTGCGCGAGTCCCTGCGACTGCCTCCGCTCGACAATCCGCTGGTGGATGGACTGTCACCGCAGCTGGTCCTCACCGCGCTGAGCCGGCACGTGCGCCCGCCCGCCTCGGACGCGCCGGCGCACCACCACACCGTCGGCTACTGCCTGCTCGACGAGCCGGACTTCACGCCGGACCCGAAGCTGGCCGCGTTCCTGGCGGAGGGCGAGCCGCCGGTGTGCATCACCTTCGGCAGCATGACGCACGCGGACCCGGCGGCGCTGACGGACACGCTGGTGGCCGCCGCCGAGCGCGCGGGACGACGGGCCCTCATCCAGCACGGCTGGAGCGGCCTGGGCCAGCGCGCCCTGCCTCCGACGGCGCACGCGCTGGGACAGGTGCCGCACTCGTGGCTGTTCTCGCGGGTGTCGTGCGTGGTGCACCACGGCGGCGCGGGGACCACGGGCGCGGCGTTCCGCGCGGGCATCCCCCAGGTCGTCGTGCCGCACACCTATGACCAGTTCACCTGGGGCGAGGTCGTCCAGGAGCGCGGCTGCGGTGGACCGGCGATTCCCATCGGCGAGCTGAGCGTGGAGCGACTCGCGGCGGCGCTGCGCGCGACGCACGAGGACACGGGCCTGCGCGCCTCGGCGGCGCGGCTGGGCGAGCAGCTCCGCGAAGAGCACGGAACGACGAAGGCGCGTCACCACATCGAGGACCTGGTCCGTCGGGTGGGGCTCGCCTCGGACCCGGTGAGCGGGGACGAGGGCGATGAGGACGCGGAAGACGAGGGGCGGCGTCAGCGGCGCAGGAGCGCGCTGAAGCAGCAGCGGGCGAGGAAGGTCGACACTTGAGCGGGACTCGGGAGAGAGACATGGCCACGGATTCGTCCAACGCGGACACCACCGGACTGGAGATCGCCGTCATCGGCATGGCGGGGCGGTTCCCGGGGGCGCGCGACCTGGAGGCCTTCTGGAAGAACCTGCGCGACGGCGTGGAGTCCATCCGGTTCCTGGAGGACGCGGACCTGGAGCCCAGCGCGCTCGACACCGCCGCCGTTCGCTCGGACCCGAACTACGTGAAGGCCGCGGCCGTCCTCGAGGACGCGGACCTGTTCGACGCGGGCTACTTCGGCGTCACCCCCAAGGAAGCGGAGGTGATGGACCCGCAGCAGCGCGTGTTCCTGGAGTGCGCCGTGGAGGCCCTGGAGCACGCGGGCTACGACACCGAGCGCTTCAAGGGCCGCATCGGCGTGTACGCCGGCGCGCGCACGGACACGTACGTCTTCAACCTCTTCTCGAACCCCGCCGCGCTGGGCGGGTTGGACCCGTTCGAGATCGGCCTGGGCAACGACCTGGCCTTCCTCACCACGCGCGTGGCGCACCGGCTCAACCTGCGCGGCCCCGCGTACTCGGTGCACACCGCGTGCTCCACCGCGCTCGTCGCCCTGCACCTGGCCGGACAGGCGCTGCTCGCCGACGAGTGCCGGATGGCCGTCGCGGGCGGCGTGGCCATCAACGTCCCGCAGAACGTGGGCTACCTGTATCAGTACGGCGGCATCGTCTCGCCGGACGGCCACTGCCGCGCGTTCGACGCGAAGGCGGCGGGCACCATCTTCGGCAGCGGCATCGGCCTCGTCGTCCTCAAGCGGCTGGAGGACGCGCTCGCCGACGGTGACACCATCCACGCCGTCATCAAGGGCTCCGCCATCAACAACGACGGCGCCGTGAAGGCCAGCTTCACCGCGCCCAGCGTGCAGGGCCAGGCCACCGTCATCAAGGACGCGCTCGCCGCAGCCGAGGTGTCCGCCGACAGCATCCACTACGTGGAGGCGCACGGCACCGGCACCGCGCTGGGCGACCCCATCGAGCTCCGCGCGCTGACGAAGGCCTTCGGCAACAAGACGAAGGGGCGCCGCACCATCCCCATCGGCTCGGTGAAGACGAACGTGGGACACCTGGACGCGGCGGCCGGCAGCGCGAGCCTGCTCAAGGCCATCCTGGCGATGAAGCACCAGCAGCTCCCGCCCAGCCTCCACTTCGAGTCACCCAACCCGCAGATCGACTTCGACAGCGGCCCCTTCTACGTGAACACCACGCTCCAGCCGTGGCCCCGTGGGCGCACGCCCCGGCGCGCGGGCGTGAGCTCGTTCGGCATCGGCGGCACCAACGCACACGTCATCCTCGAGGAGGCACCCGCCACGCCCGCGTCGTCCGTGAGCCGGCCCTGGGAGCTGCTCGTGCTGTCGGCGCGCAGTCACACGGCGCTCGATACGGCGACGGCGCGGCTCGCGCAGCACCTGGAGTCGCAGCCCGGGTTGTCGCTGGCGGACGTGGCCCACACGCTCCAGGTGGGTCGCAAGGCGCACTCGCATCGCCGGGTCCTCGTCGCCCGTGACGTCCAGGACGCAGTGCGTGTGCTGCGCATGGCCGAGCCCCAGCGCGTCCTCACGGCGACGCACGAGACGAGCCAGCGGCCCGTGTCGTTCCTCTTCTCCGATGCCGGCGCGGGCACGCCGCTGGAGTCGCTCTACCGCTCGGAGCCGGTGTTCCGCGCGGAGGTGGACGCGTGCGCGAAGCTACTGCGCTCGCCGTTGGACCTGGACCTGAGCGCCGCGATGTATCCCGAGGACGGCAGCCGTCCCTCGCTCCCCGCCCCGCTGGGCACGATGGCGCGCTTCGTCGAGCAGTACGCGCTGGCGCGGCTGTGGATGGCCTGGGGCCTGGTGCCCGAGTCCGTGCTCGGAGAGGGCACCGGCGCGTGGGTCGCGGCGGCGCTCTCGGGAGCACTCCCGCTGGAGAAGGCCCTGACGATGGCGCTGCTCGGGGACCCGAGCAGTCAGCGTGCGGGCCTGACGGGCTCGGGGCTGAAGGCTCCCGAGACGCCGCTGCTCTCCTCCGCGACAGGCGCCTTCGTCACGGACGCCGAGGCCGTGCGCCCGGAGACCTGGCTGGACGCGGCGAGCAACACGTCCCGCCTGGACGATGCGCTGCGCGAGCTGGTGAAGGAGCCCACCCGCGTCGTCCTCACGATGGGGACCCCGGGGGCGCTGGTCGAGCGCGCCCGTGCGTTGGCCGGCACCACGGGCACGCGCGCGATCAGGACCAGCCTCGCGGACTCGCTGCCCGCGCTGGCCTCGGTGCTGAACACCCTGGGCCAGCTCTGGTTGGACGGCGTGGAGGTGGACTGGGACGACGTGAACGAGGACCGTGGCCTTCGCCGCGTGCCGCTGCCCACCTACCCCTTCGAGCGACAGCGCTACTGGGTGGCCCCGGCCGCGCGCGCCGAGTCCACGCAGGCCGTGTCGTCCCAGACGCCGCAAGGAAAGCTCGCGGACGTCGCGGACTGGTTCCATGTCCCCGCGTGGCACCGCACGGCGCCCATCGCCCTGGACCGCAAGGCGCTGCAGGAGCGCCGGTGCTGGGTGCTCTTCGTGGACGGCCTGGGCGTCGGCGAGGCGCTGGCCCGTCGACTGGAGGAGGCCGGGCAGGACGTGGTGCGCGTGCGCCAGGGCGGCGCCTTCATGCGCGACGCGGCGAAGCGCTACGCGCTGGATGCCCGGCTGCGCGGGGACTACGCGACGCTGTGGAAGGACCTGGCCGACCAGGACCTGAGCCCCTCGGTGGTGGTGCACCTGTGGAGCCTGGGCTCCTCGGGCGACGAGCCGTCCAGCCCCGAGCTGTTCCGCAAGGTCCAGGACACGGGCTACTACAGCCTGTTGCACCTGGGGCAGGCGCTCGCGAAGGGCGACACGTCGCGCCCGGTGCGCGTTGAAGTCGTGACGGACCGCGTGCAGGACGTCGCGGGCGAGGGCACGGCGCTCCCCGAGAAGGCCACGCTGCTGGGGCCCTGCAAGGTGATTCCGCAGGAGCAGGAGCACGTCTCCACGCGCTGCCTCGACGTCGTCGCCCCCGCGCCCGGGAGCCCGGCGGTGGAGAAGCTCGCGGAGCGACTGCTCGCCGAGCTGAGCCAGCGCTCGCGTGACGCCGTCGTCGCATGGCGCGGCAGCCTCCGCTACGCGCAGACGCACTCGCCGCTGCGCCTGGAGCCCGCCGGCGAGGCTCCCACGCCGCTGCGTGAGCAGGGCGTGTACCTCATCACTGGCGGCCTCGGCGGGGTCGGCCTGATGCTGGCCGAGCACCTGGCGCGCACGCTCCACGCGCGCATCGCGCTCTTGGGTCGCACGGCGCTGCCCGCGCCCTCCGAGTGGGATTCCTACCTGGCCACGCATCCCGAGGACGATGCCGTGGCGCGCCGCATCCTCCGCGTGCGGGAGCTGGAGCAGGCGGGCGCCCAGGTGATGGTGGTGCAGGCGGACGTCGCGGACGCGGCGCGGTTGGAGGCGGCCGTCGCCAAGGTGGAGGCCCGCTTCGGCGCGTTGAACGGCGTGCTCCACTGCGCGGGCGTCACGCAGGGCCCGTCGCTCTACAACCCGCTGACGGACATCGGCCGGAGTGAGTCCGAGACGCAGTTCGGTCCCAAGGTCCACGGCACCTATGCCCTGGAGCAGGTGCTGAGCCGGCGCTCGGCGGACTTCGTGCTGCTCTTCTCGTCCAACGCCGCGGTGCTCGGCGGCCTGGGCTACCTGACGTACGCGTCCTCGAACCTGTTCATGGATGCCTTCGCGCAGGCGCGCGCGGGCCGCACGGGGACGCGCTGGGTGAGCGCGTCGTGGGACCCGTGGCCCGAGGAGACGAAGCACACGAACGTGCGCACCAGCATGGACCAGTACGCCATGACGCCCGCGGAGGGCGCGGAGGCCGTACGCCGACTGGTGACGCTCGGCGTGGATGGTCAGGTGGTGGTCGCCACCGGTGACCTGGCGCAGCGCTGGCGGCTGTGGATTCAGAGGGAGACGTCGCAGCCCACCGCGGGAGCCCGCGCGGCCGGCAAGCCGCGTCGCTCGAAGACGCCCTTCGTCGCGCCCGGCTCCGAGTTGGAGAAGCAGCTCGCGTCGCTCTGGCAGGAGGTCCTCGGCGTCGACTCCGTGGGCCTCAACGACAACTTCTTCGACCTGGGTGGCCACTCGCTCCTGGCCACGCGCGTGGCGGGACGGCTGCGCACCCAGTTCGACCTGGACATTCCCCTGGCGAAGCTCTTCGAGGCCGCCACGGTGGCCTCGCTGGCGAAGCTGGTGGCGGACCATCAGGCGGCGCTGGAAGAGGCCGCCAGTCAGGCCGCGCTCGATGAGCTGGCCAACCTCAGTGACGAAGAAATCGAAGCCGAGCTCGCGCGTCGCTCGCGATAGCCGGCCCTGAACCTTTCCTGGACCGGAGAGCCCTGCTCGTCCGGTCCCCTCGAACTTCCCTCCGCCCTGGGCCATCCCCAGCCACCGGAGGACCCGGAGTCCAGCAATGAGCGGTAGTTCCAAGAACCTCGACAAGCTCACTCCCAAGCAGCGCGCGCTGTACGAGTTGCTCCTCAAGGAGAAGAAGGGCCAGCTGCAGGCCTCGTCGGCCCAGGCACTCGAGCGGACCATTCCGCGTCGCGCCAGCACCGAGCCGGCGCCCGCGTCCTTCCCGCAGCAGCGGCTGTGGGTGGTGGACCAACTCGAGGGCGGCCAGGCGTTCGCCTACAACGTCCACATCACCGTGCAGTTCAGCGGCACACTGGACATCCCGCTGCTGGAGCGGTGCGTGAACCAGGTGGTGCGCCGGCACGAGTCGCTGCGCACGGTGTTCGCCGCGCGCGACGACGGGCTCCCCGTGCAGGTCGTCCTGCCGGAGCTGACACTGCACATCCCCGTGGAGGACATCTCCGCGCTGGCCAAGGAGGAGCAGGACGCGGAGGTGGAGCGCCGCACCAGCGAGGAGTCCCAGCGCCTGTTCGACCTGGCGAAGGGTCCGCTGCTGCGAGGCAAGGTGCTGCGCCTGGGGCCCGACAACCACGTGGCGCTCGTCACCATGCACCACCTGGTGACGGACCGCTGGTCGCTGGGCGTCTTCGTGCGCGAGCTGATGGCGTTCTACGCCGCGGAGGTCACGGGACAATCGCCCGCGATTCCCGAGCTGGCCATCCAGTACTCGGACTTCGCGGAGTGGCAGCGCGAGCGGATGCAGGGCGAGCGGCTGCGCGTCGAGCTCGACTTCTGGAAGCAGCACCTGAAGACGCTGCCCGCGCCGCTGGAGCTGCCCACCGACAGGCCGCGTCCCGTGCGCCAGACGTACCGGGGCTCGCGTCAGTTCGTCACGCTCCCGGTGGCGCTCACGCGCGCGCTGAAGGAAGTGAGCCAGCAGGAGGGCGCCACCCTCTTCATGACGTTGCTGGCGACGTTCCAGACGCTGATGCACCGTCACTCGCGGCAGACGGACATCACCGTCGGCTCTCCCATCGCCGGCCGCAACGTGCCGGAGCTGGAGTCGTTGATCGGCTTCTTCGTCAACACGCTGGTGCTGCGCAACAACCTGGGCGGCAACCCCACCTTCCGCGAGCTGCTGCGCCGCGCGAAGGACGTGTGCATGGCGGCGTACGCGCACCAGGAGCTGCCGTTCGAGAAGCTCGTCGAGGAGCTGCAGCCTCCGCGCGACCTGAGCCGTCACCCGCTGTTCCAGGTGATGTTCAGCTTCCAGAACACCCCGCGCCAGGACCTGTCCATGCCGGGGCTCCAGTCCACGTATCTGCTCGTGGACCCGGGCTCGGCCAAGTTCGACCTGCTGCTGGAATTGCGCGAGGACCGGCCGGACGAGATCTTCGGCTGGCTCGAGTACAACACCGACCTCTTCGACGTGACGACGGTCCAGCGGCTGCGTGGGCACTTCTACACGCTGCTCGGCGCGGTGGCCGCCAACCCGGACACCCGTCTGTCCGAGCTGCCGCTGCTCACCCAGGATGAGCACGTCCAGTTGCTCTCCGACTTCCAGGGCGAGCACGTCCGTTACCCCGAGGACGCCACCCTCCACTCCCTCTTCGAGGCCCAGGCCCTCCGCACGCCTCACGCCGAAGCCCTCCGCTTCGAGGGCACGTCTCTCTCCTACGCTCAGCTCGACGCGCGCTCCAACCAGCTCGCCCACCACCTGCGCTCTCTCGGCGCCCGCCCGGGCCTGCTCGTCGCCGTCTGCCTCGAGCGCTCCCTCGACCTCGTCGTCTCACTCCTCGCCGTCCTCAAGTCCGGCGCCGCCTACGTCCCCCTCGACCCCGCCTACCCGCGCGAGCGTCTCGCCGGCATGCTCGAGGACGCCCAGGCCCCCGTCCTCCTCACCCACTCACGCCTGACCTCCGTCCTGCCTCAGCACGCCTCCCAGGTGCTCTGCCTCGACACCCAGTGGGACGCCGTCTCCCGTCAGTCCTCCGCCTCTCTCCCTCCTCTCGCGGGGCCGGACTCCCTCGCCTACGTCATCTTCACCTCGGGCTCCACCGGCCGCCCCAAGGGCGCCATGAACGCCCACTCCGGTGTCGTCAACCGCCTCCTCTGGATGCAGCAGCAGTACTCCCTCACCGCCCTCGACACCGTCCTCCAGAAGACTCCCTTCAGCTTCGACGTCTCCGTCTGGGAGTTCTTCTGGCCCCTTCTCACCGGCGCTCGCCTCGTCCTCGCCAGGCCCGGCGGACACCAGGACCCCGCCTACCTCGTCCGCCTCCTCTCCGACGAGCGCGTCTCCACCGTCCACTTCGTCCCCTCCATGCTCCGCGCCTTCCTCGAGGAGCCGGGGCTCGACTCCCTCAACCACCTGCGCCGCGTCCTCTGCTCCGGTGAGGCCCTCCCCGCGGACCTCGTCCACCGCGCCCACTCGCGCCTTCACCCCTCCTCCGAGCTCCACAACCTCTACGGCCCCACCGAGGCCGCCGTCGACGTCTCCTTCTTCCACTGCGCTCGCGGCTCCTCCCTCTCCTCCATCCCCATCGGCAGGCCCGTCGCCAATACCCGCCTCTACGTCCTCGACTCCCAGGGGCAGCCTTCTCCCGTCGGCGTCCCGGGCGAGCTCTTCATCGGCGGTGTCCAGGTCGGCCTCGGCTACTGGCGCTCCCCTCACCTCACCGCCGAGCGCTTCATCCCCGACGCCTTCAGCGACGCTCCCGGCGCTCGCCTCTACCGCACCGGTGACCTCGCTCGCTGGCTCCCCGACGGCACCCTCGAGTACCTCGGCCGCTCCGACTTCCAGGTCAAGCTGCGTGGCTTCCGCATCGAGCTCGGTGAAGTCGAGAACGCGCTGCGTTCGGTTCCGTCCGTCTCCGATGCGGTCGTCACCGTGCGCGACGAGGCGCGTCTCATCGCCTATCTCGTCTCCACGTCACAGGACGCCTCGGCCCTCCGGGATGCGCTCTCCCAGCGCCTGCCCGAGTACATGGTGCCGTCCGCGTTCGTCTTCCTCGACGCGCTCCCGCTGAGCCCCAGCGGCAAGGTGGACCGCAAGGCGCTCCCCGCGCCTGACTTCGTCCCTGTCGCGCGGGAGTTCGTCGCGCCTCGCACGCCGACGGAGCAGTTGCTTGCGTCCCTGTTCGCCTCGGTCCTCCGGGTCGAGCAGGTCGGTGCCACCGACCACTTCTTCGAGCTGGGTGGACACTCGCTGTTGGGAACGCGGTTGGTCGCGCAGCTGCGCTCCGCCACGGGCGTCACGTTGCCGTTGCGGGACCTCTTCGAGGCGCCGACAGTAGAGCTGCTCGCGAAGCGGCTCGGAGCGCTGTCGCAGGGGGAATCCGACGGCGCGGCGAAGCTGGCGCCTGTCTCTCGGGCGGGTGCGATTCCGCTGTCGTTCGCGCAGCAACGCCTGTGGTTCCTGGATCAGCTCCAGCCCGGCACTGCGTCGTACAACCTGCCCGCGGCGCTGCGACTGGAGGGCTCGCTGGATGTCGCGGCCCTGAGGCAGGCGCTGCGCGCGCTCGTTCAGCGCCATGAGGTGCTGCGCACGCACTTCGTCGTTCGTGATTCACAGCCCCTCCAGGTCATCCGGCCCGAAGCCGAGGTCGAGCTGCCCGTGGTGGAGCTCGCTGGGTTGGATGGACAGCCGCGCGAGGAGGAAGCGCGTCGACTGATGCGCGAAGAGGCGCTCCGCCCGTTCGACCTGGCGCGTGGACCGCTGGTCCGAGCCTCTCTGTTGCGGCTGGATGCGCGACAGCATCTGCTGCTCGTCACCGTCCACCACATCATCTCGGATGGATGGTCCACGGAGATCATGGTCCGTGAGCTGGGGGCCTTCTACCGCCAGTTCTCCGGTGGAGAAGCCGCGCAGCTCGCGTCGCTCCCCATCCAGTACGCGGACTTCTCCGTCTGGCAGCGGCAGTGGCTCGACGGCGAGCGGCTCCGGGGCGAGTTGGATTGGTGGCGGGAGCAGCTCACGGGGGCGCCGTCGGCGTTGGAGCTGCCCACGGACAAGCCGCGTCCGGCCGCACAGACCGAGCGCGGCGCGGTGCTTCCGATCGAACTCTCCGGGAGTCTGAGCAACGCGGTGAAGGCGCTCGCGCAGCGCGAGGGGGCCACGCCGTTCATGGTCCTGCTCGCGGCCTGGCAGCTCGTGCTCTCACGCTACTCGGGCCAGGACGACGTCTCCGTGGGCTCGCCCATCGCGAACCGCAACCGCGCGGAGACCGAGGGCCTCATCGGCTTCTTCGTCAACACGCTCGTCCTGCGCTCGCGCATCGACACGCAGCGCACGTTCCGTGAGCTGCTGGGACAGGTGCGGCTGAGCACCCTCGCCGCCTACGAGCACCAGGACGTCCCGTTCGAGAAGCTCGTCGAGGAACTGCAGCCCCAGCGTGACCTGAGCCGCTCGCCGCTCTTCCAGGTCACCCTCACCCTGCAGAACACGCCAAGCGCCACGCTGACGCTCCCTGGCATCACGCTCACGCAGCTTCCGCCGGAGCTGGAGACCTCGAAGTTCGACATCAGCCTGCTGCTCGAGGAGGGCTCGGGCGGATTCGCGGGTGTCTTCAACTACAACACCGACCTGTTCGACGCGGCGACCATCGAGGGCCTGTCGCGCCACTTCTCCGTGCTGCTCACCGAGGCGGTCTCCACGCCAGACACGCAGCTCGCGCGGCTTCCGTTGCTCACGTCCGCCGAGAAGCAGCAGGTGCTCTCGACGTGGAACGAGACAGCCCGGGCGTATCCGCGCAGCGCGAGCGTGCATGCGCTGTTCGAACAGCAGGTGGTCCGTTCACCCGATGCCGTCGCCGTCGTCGCGGGAGATGAGGCTGTCACCTACTCGCAGCTCGACACGCGCTCCAACCAGCTCGCCCACCACCTGCGTGCACTGGGTGTCCTCTCCGGCTCTCGCGTCGCTGTTCGCCTCGACCGCTCTGCTGACCTCATCGTCTCCCTGCTCGCCATCCTCAAGGCCGGCGCGGCCTACGTCCCCCTCGACAAGGCATGGCCCTCCGAGCGCCACTCCTTCGTCCTCCGTGAGTCCGCTGCCGGCGTCCTCATCTCCCACTCCGACGTCGCGGATGACTTGCCTGCCTTCGGCGCCGTCCTTCTGCTCGTCGATGAGGAGGCCTCTCGCATCTCACGTCGCCCCACGACTGCGCTGCCCTCTGACGTCTCCGGCGACGACCTCGCCTACGTCATGTTCACCTCAGGCTCCACCGGCGAGCCCAAGGGTGTCTGCGTTCCTCACCGCGGCGTCACTCGCCTCGTCTCTTCTTCCTTCATCCACTTCGGTGCCTCCGAAGTCTGGCTCCACGCCGCTCCTGTCGCCTTCGACGCCTCCACCCTCGAAATCTGGGGTGCGCTCCTTCATGGCTCGAAGCTCGTCCTCGCGCCTCCCCACTCCCTCTCCCTGGAGGAGTTGGGTGCTGTCCTCTCCCGCGAGAAGGTCTCCTCTCTCTGGCTGACCGCTGCTCTCTTCGAGCAGATGGTTGCGCACCAGCCCGTCGCCCTCTCTGGCGTGCGCCAGTTGCTCGCCGGCGGCGACGTGCTGCCGCCTCACCGCGTCTGTGAGCACCTCGCCCGCCTCCCCGAAGGCCACGTCCTCGTCAACGGCTACGGCCCCACCGAGAACACCACCTTCTCCGCCACTCACTCCCTCCGCCACGGTGACGCTGTCTCCCGCTCCGTCCCCATCGGCTCGCCTCTCTCCAACTCCTCCGCCTTCGTCCTCGACTCCGCCTTCCAGCCGCTTCCTCCGGGCGTCCCGGGCGAGCTCTTCGTCGGTGGTGACGGTCTGGCTTGGGGTTATCTCAACCGCGCGGACCTCACCGCCGAGCGCTTCGTCCCTCACCCCTTCAGCAGCTCGCCCGGCGCGCGCCTCTACCGCACTGGCGACAAGGCTCGCTGGCTCTCCGACGGCACCCTCGAGTTCCTCGGCCGCAACGACTTCCAGGTGAAGATTCGTGGCTTCCGCATCGAGCTCGGCGAAGTCGAGGCCGCTCTGCGCCTCTTCTCCGGCATCCAGGAGGCCGTCGTCCTCGCTCGTGAGGATGTCCCTGGCGACAAGCGCCTCGTCGCCTACTTCACCTCTGGCGACTCTTCCGTCGATACCACCGCGCTCAAGGGTTTCCTCCAGCAGCGGCTGCCCGAGTACATGGTGCCCTCGGCTTTCGTCTCGCTGTCGGCCTTCCCCCTCTCCGCCAACGGCAAGCTCGACAGGAAGTCTCTGCCTGCTCCTGACTTCGCCTCGGTCTCTTCCGCTGACGAATTCGTCGAGCCTTCCACTCCCACCCAGGCTCGTCTCGCTTCCATCTTCGCCGACGTCCTCGGCCTGGAGCGCGTCAGCCTCCACGGCGACTTCTTCGAGCTCGGTGGCCACTCGCTTCTCGCCACCCAGGTCGTCTCTCGCATCCGCTCCGCCTTCAGCGTCGAGCTGCCTCTCGGTGAGCTCTTCGCCGCACCCACCGTCGCGCTCCTCGCTCAGCGTCTGGAGCAGCACGGCTCCGCTTCCCGTCAGCCTCCTCTCGTCCCTGTCGACCGCTCCCAGCCGCTGCCTCTCTCCTTCGCTCAGCAGCGTCTCTGGTTCCTCGACCAGCTCCAGCCCGGCTCCTCCACCTACAACATCCCCTGGGTCCTCAAGCTCTCCGGCGCACTCGATGTGAACGCGCTGCGCCTCTCCCTCAACTCGCTCATCCAGCGACATGAGGCTTTGCGTACTCGCTTCGCCGTTCACGCGGGTCAGCCCGTCCAGCTCATCGACCGGGACTTCTCTCTGGAGCTGCCGGTCACCGACCTCTCCTCGCGCTCGGAACAGGAGCGAGAGGCCGAGGCCCAGCGGTTGGCCTCGCAGGAGGCGCTGCGTCCGTTCGACCTCGCGCAGGGGCCCGTGGTCAGGGCGTCACTCGTCCGCCTGACCGCGTCGCAGCATCTGCTGCTCGTCACCGTTCACCACATCGCGTCCGACGGCTGGTCCATTGCCGTCATCCTGCGCGAACTCGCAGCCCTCTACCGTCAGTTCTCCGGGGGAGAGGCCGCGCAGCTCGCCCCCCTGCCCATCCAGTACGCCGACTTCTCCGTCTGGCAGCGCCAGTGGCTCCACGGCGACGTCCTCGCCTCCGAGCTCGACTGGTGGCGTCAGCAGCTCTCGGGCGCCGCTTCCGCGCTCGAGCTGCCCACCGACAAGCCTCGCCCCGCCGTTCAGTCCTACCGCGGCGCCGTGCTCCCCATCGAGCTCTCTCGGGAACTCACTCAGGCCGTCAAGGCCCTGGCCCAGCGCGAGGGCGCCACGCCCTTCATGGTCCTGCTGGCTTCCTTCCAGCTCCTGCTCTCCAAGTACTCTGGACAGGACGACATCTCGGTCGGCTCCCCCGTCGCCAACCGCAACCGCTCCGAGACCGAAGGCCTCATCGGCTTCTTCGTCAACACGCTCGTCTTCCGCGCCCGGATCGATGGCAGGCAGTCCTTCCGCGAGCTGCTGGGACAGGTGCGCCTGAACACGCTCGCGGCTTATGAGCATCAGGATGTCCCCTTCGAGAAGCTCGTCGAGGAACTCCAGCCCCAGCGTGACCTGAGCCGCTCCCCGCTCTTCCAGGTCACCCTCACGCTGCAGAACGCACCCGAGGCCGCCCTCGCGCTCTCGGGCCTGGTGCTCGAGCCGGTCCCCGCTGAAATCAACACATCGAAGTATGACTTCAGCCTGTTGTTCGATGAAGGAGACCGGTTCTCGGGCGTCCTCAACTACAACACCGACCTGTTCGAAGCGGCCACCATGCAGGGCCTGCTTCGCCACTTCACCGTGCTGCTCGAGACGGCCGTCTCTCGGCCCGAGCAGTCTCTGAGCACGCTCTCGGCACTGAGTGCTCACGAGAAGCAGCAGGTGCTCTCGACGTGGAACGAGACAGCCCGGGCGTATCCGCGCAGCGCGAGCGTGCATGCGCTGTTCGAGCAGCAGGTGGCCCGTACACCCGACGCAGTCGCCGTTGTCTCGGGGGATGAGGCTGTCGCCTACTCGCAGCTCGACGCGCGCTCCAACCAGCTCGCCCACCACCTGCGCGCCCTCGGTGTCCTCCCCGGCTCTCGCGTCGCTGTCCGCCTCGACCGCTCCGCGGACCTCATCGTCTCCCTGCTCGCCATCCTCAAGGCCGGCGCGGCCTACGTCCCCCTCGACAAGGCCTGGCCTTCCGAGCGCCTCTCCTTCGTCCTCCGCGAGTCCGGCGCAGGCGTCCTCGTCTCCCACTCCGACGTCGCGGACGACTTGCCTGCCTTCGGCGCCGTCCTCCTCCTCGTCGATGAGGAGGCCTCTCGCATCTCACGTCGGCCCACGACTGCGCTGCCCTCTGACGTCTCCGGCGACGACCTCGCCTACGTCATGTTCACCTCAGGCTCCACCGGCGAGCCCAAGGGTGTCTGCGTTCCTCACCGCGGCGTCACTCGCCTCGTCTCTTCTTCCTTCATCCACTTCGGTGCCTCCGAAGTCTGGCTCCACGCCGCTCCTGTCGCCTTCGACGCCTCCACCCTCGAAATCTGGGGGGCCCTGCTTCACGGCTCGAAGCTCGTCCTCGCGCCTCCCCACTCCCTCTCCCTGGAGGAGTTGGGGGCCGTCCTCTCCCGCGAGAAGGTCTCCTCTCTCTGGCTGACCGCGGCTCTCTTCGAGCAGATGGTTGCGCACCAGCCCGTCGCCCTCTCTGGCGTGCGCCAGTTGCTCGCCGGCGGTGACGTGCTGCCGCCTCACCGCGTCCGTGAGCACCTCGCCCGCCTCCCCGAAGGCCACGTCCTCGTCAACGGCTACGGCCCCACCGAGAACACCACCTTCTCCGCCACCCTCTCCCTCCGCCACGGTGACGCTGTCTCCCGCTCCGTCCCCATCGGCTCGCCTCTCTCCAACTCCTCCGCCTTCGTCCTCGACTCCGCCTTCCAGCCGCTTCCTCCGGGCGTTCCCGGAGAGCTCTTCGTCGGCGGCGACGGCCTGGCTTGGGGTTACCTCAACCGCGCCGACCTCACCGCCGAGCGCTTCGTCCCTCACCCCTTCAGCAGCGCCCCCGGTGCTCGCCTCTACCGCACTGGCGACAAGGCTCGCTGGCTCTCTGACGGCACCCTCGAGTTCCTCGGCCGCAACGACTTCCAGGTGAAGATTCGTGGCTTCCGCATCGAGCTCGGCGAAGTCGAGGCCGCTCTGCGTCTCTTCTCCGGCATCCAGGACGCCGTCGTCCTCGCTCGTGAGGATGTCCCTGGCGACAAGCGCCTCGTCGCCTACTTCACCTCTGGCGACTCTTCCGTCGATACCACCGCGCTCAAGGGCTTCCTCCAGCAGCGGCTGCCCGAGTACATGGTGCCCTCGGCTTTCGTCTCGC
Source organism: Myxococcus faecalis (assembly GCF_050039385.1). NCBI lineage: Bacteria > Pseudomonadati > Myxococcota > Myxococcia > Myxococcales > Myxococcaceae > Myxococcus > Myxococcus faecalis. Next base: position 114,018 of record NZ_CP144336.1, read on the forward strand.
TGTCGGCCTTCCCCCTCTCCGCCAACGGCAAGCTCGACAGGAAGTCTCTGCCTGCTCCTGACTTCGCCGCGGCCTCTTCCGCCGACGAATTCGTCAAGCCTTCCACTCCCGCACAGGCTCGTCTCGCTTCCATCTTCGCCGACGTCCTCGGCCTGGAGCGCGTCAGCCTCCACGGCGACTTCTTCGAGCTCGGTGGCCACTCCCTCCTCGCCACCCAGGTCGTCTCTCGCATCCGCTCCGCCTTCAGCGTCGAACTGCCCCTCGGTGAGCTCTTCGCCGCGCCTACCGTCGCTCTGCTCGCACAGCGCCTCGAGCAGCACGGCTCCGCTTCCCTCCAGCCTCCTCTCGTCCCTGTCGACCGCTCCCAGCCGCTGCCTCTCTCCTTCGCTCAGCAGCGTCTCTGGTTCCTCGACCAACTCCAGCCCGGCTCCTCCACCTACAACATCCCCTGGGTCCTCAAGCTCTCCGGCTCACTCGACTCCTCCGCTCTCCTCAAGTCCCTCCAGGCTCTTACCCAGCGCCACGAGGTCCTTCGCACTCGCTTCTCCACGCACGAAGGACAGCCCGTCCAAATCATCCAGGACGATCTCCGGCTCGAACTGCCTTTGGTGGATCTGCGAGGCATCGCGCCTGCACAGCAGGAGGCCACCACCGAGCGACTCACGCGGGAAGAGGCCTCGCTACCGTTCGACCTGGCCCGAGGGCCACTCGTCCGTGCCTCACTCATCCGCACGGATGACGAGCAGCATCTGTTGCTCGTCACCGTCCACCACATCATCTCGGACGGTTGGTCCATCGCGGTCATGGTCCGCGAGCTGGGTGCGTATTACCGCGAGTACTCGGGCGGAGAGGCCGCGCAGCTCGCCCCCCTGCCCATCCAGTACGCCGACTTCTCCGTCTGGCAGCGCCAGTGGCTCCACGGCGACGTCCTCGCCTCCGAGCTCGACTGGTGGCGTCAGCAGCTCTCGGGCGCCGCTTCCGCGCTCGAGTTGCCCACCGACAAGCCTCGCCCCGCCGTTCAGTCCTACCGCGGCGCCGTGCTTCCCATCGAGCTCTCTCGGGAACTCACTCAGGCCGTCAAGGCCCTGGCCCAGCGCGAGGGCGCCACGCCCTTCATGGTCCTGTTGGCTTCCTTCCAGCTCCTGCTCTCCAGGTACTCCGGGCAGGACGACATCTCGGTCGGCTCCCCCGTCGCCAACCGCAACCGCTCCGAGACCGAAGGCCTCATCGGCTTCTTCGTCAACACGCTGGTCCTGCGTGCGCGAATCGAAGGACAGCGTTCGTTCCGCGAGCTGCTGGGACAGGTGCGCCTGAGCACGCTCTCCGCCTACGAGCACCAGGACGTTCCCTTCGAGAAGCTCGTCGAGGAACTCCAGCCTCAGCGCGACCTCAGCCGTTCCCCTTTGTTCCAGGTCTCGTTGACCCTGCAGAACGCGCCGGAGTCATCTCTGGCGCTCTCGGGACTCGACATCACGGCGCTGCCAGCCGAGATCAACACGTCGAAGTTCGACTTCAGCCTCTTGTTCACGGAGGCCGAGCAGCTCTCGGGCATCATCAACTACAACACCGATCTGTTCGAAGCGGCCACCATGAAGGGCCTGCTCCGTCACTTCACCGTGTTGCTCGAGGCCGCGGTCACTCGCCCCGATCTGACGCTGAATGACCTGCCCATCATCTCCACGGAGGAGAAGGCGCAGGTCCTCACGAACTGGAGTGGCACTGCCGTCGAGTATCCGCGCAACGCGAGCGTGCATGCGCTGTTCGAACAGCAGGTGGTCCGTTCACCCGACGCAGTCGCCGTTGTCTCCGGGGATGAGGCTGTCACCTACTCGCAGCTCGACGCGCGCTCCAACCAGCTCGCCCACCACCTGCGTGCCCTGGGTGTCCTCCCCGGCTCTCGCGTCGCGGTTCGCCTCGACCGCTCCGCTGACCTCATCGTCTCCCTGCTGGCCATCCTCAAGGCCGGCGCGGCCTACGTCCCCCTCGACAAGGCCTGGCCCTCCGAGCGCCTCTCCTTCGTCCTCCGTGAGTCCGGCGCAGGCGTCCTCGTCTCCCACTCCGACGTCGCAGATGACTTGCCGGCCTTCGGCGCCGTCCTCCTCCTCGTCGATGAGGAGGCCTCTCGCATCTCACGTCGGCCCACGACTGCGCTGCCCTCTGACGTCTCTGGCGACGACCTCGCCTACGTCATGTTCACCTCAGGCTCCACCGGCGAGCCCAAGGGTGTCTGTGTTCCCCACCGCGGCGTCACTCGCCTCGTCTCTTCTTCCTTCATCCACTTCGGCGCTTCGGAAGTCTGGCTCCACGCCGCTCCCGTCGCCTTCGACGCCTCCACCCTCGAAATCTGGGGGGCCCTGCTCCACGGCTCCAAGCTCGTCCTCGCGCCTCCCCACTCCCTCTCCCTGGAGGAGTTGGGTGCTGTCCTCTCCCGCGAGAAGGTCTCCTCTCTCTGGCTGACCGCTGCTCTCTTCGAGCAGATGGTTGCGCACCAGCCCGTCGCCCTCTCTGGCGTGCGCCAGTTGCTCGCCGGCGGCGACGTGCTGCCGCCTCACCGCGTCTGTGAGCACCTCGCCCGCCTCCCCGAAGGCCACGTCCTCGTCAACGGCTACGGCCCCACCGAGAACACCACCTTCTCCGCCACTCACTCCCTTCGCCATGGTGACGAAGTCTCCCGCTCCGTCCCCATCGGCTCGCCTCTCTCCAACTCCTCCGCCTTCGTTCTCGACTCCGCCTTCCAGCCGCTTCCTCCGGGCGTCCCGGGCGAGCTCTTCGTCGGTGGTGACGGTCTGGCTTGGGGCTACCTCAACCGCGCGGACCTCACCGCCGAGCGCTTCGTCCCTCACCCCTTCAGCAGCGCCCCCGGTGCTCGCCTCTACCGCACTGGCGACAAGGCTCGCTGGCTCTCCGACGGCACCCTCGAGTTCCTCGGCCGCAACGACTTCCAGGTGAAGATTCGCGGCTTCCGCATCGAGCTCGGCGAAGTCGAGGCCGCTCTGCGTCTCTTCTCCGGCATCCAGGACGCCGTCGTCCTCGCTCGTGAGGACGTCCCTGGTGACAAGCGCCTCGTCGCCTACTTCACCTCTGGCGACTCTTCCGTCGACACCACCTCGCTCAAGAGCTTCCTCCAGCAGCGACTGCCCGAGTACATGGTGCCCTCGGCTTTCGTTTCGCTGTCGGCCTTCCCCCTCTCCGCCAACGGCAAGCTCGACCGGAAGTCTCTGCCTGCCCCCGACTTCGCCTCGGCGGCTTCCGCCGACGAATTCGTTGAGCCCTCCACTCCCGCACAGGCCCGTCTCGCTTCCATCTTCGCCGACGTCCTCGGCATGGAGCGCGTCAGCCTCCACGGCGACTTCTTCGAGTTGGGTGGCCACTCCCTCCTCGCCACCCAGGTCGTCTCTCGCATCCGCTCCACTTTCAGCGTCGAGCTGCCCCTCGGTGAGCTCTTCGCCGCGCCCACCGTCGCCCTCCTCGCTCAGCGCCTCGAGCAGCACGGCTCCGCTTCCCGTCAGCCTCCTCTCGTCCCTGTCGACCGCTCCCAGCCGCTGCCTCTCTCCTTCGCCCAGCAGCGCCTCTGGTTCCTCGACCAGCTCCAGCCTGGCTCCTCCACCTACAACATCCCCTGGGCCCTCAAGCTCACCGGCTCCCTCGATGTCAGCGCGCTGCATCAGTCGCTCAACGCGCTCCTCGCGCGCCACGAGGTGCTCCGCACTCACTTCGCGGTCCACGACGGTCAGCCCGTTCAGGTCATCCAGCCTGACGTTCGGCTCGAGCTTCCTGTCGTCGACCTGCGAGGACTGGAGCCTGCGGCTCGCGAGACCGAAGCACAGGCGCTGATGCGACAGGAGGCCCAGCACTCCTTCAACCTCGCTCAGGGCCCTCTTGTTCATGCGACCTTGGTGAGGATGAGCGATGAGGAGTACCTCCTCCTCGTCACCGCCCACCACATCATCTCCGACGGTTGGTCCATCTCCGTCATCGCCCGAGAGATCGCGGCCTTCTACCGCCAGTTCTCCAATGGAGAGGCCGCGCAGCTCGCGCCCCTGCCCATCCAGTACGCCGACTTCTCCGTCTGGCAGCGCCAGTGGCTCCATGGCGACGTCCTCGCCTCGGAGATCGACTGGTGGCGCAAGCAGCTCGCCGGCGCTTCCACTTCTCTCGAGCTACCCACGGACAGGCCCCGGCCCGCCATCCAGACGTACGGTGGCGCCGTCGTGCCTGTGGCACTCTCCAAGCACCTCAGCACCCAGGTGAAGGAACTGGCCCAGCGCGAGGGCGCCACGCCCTTCATGGTCTTGCTGGCTTCCTTCCAGCTCCTGCTCTCTCGCTACTCGGGACAGGACGACGTCTCGGTCGGCTCGCCCGTCGCCAACCGAAACCGCTCCGAGACGGAGGGCCTCATCGGCTTCTTCGTCAACACCCTCGTCTTCCGTTCACGCCTGGATGGCAGGCAGTCCTTCCGTGAGCTGCTGGGACAGGTGCGCCTGAACACCCTCGCGGCCTACGAGCACCAGGATGTCCCCTTCGAGAAGCTCGTCGAGGAACTCCAGCCTCAGCGTGACCTCAGCCGTTCGCCCCTGTTCCAGGTCACGCTCACGCTCCAGAACGCACCCGAGGGGGCTCTGACGCTTCCCGGGCTCAGCCTCGACGCCCTCCCGCCCAGCATCGAGACGTCCAAGTACGACTTCAGCCTTCTCCTCGACGAAGGAAGCGAAGGCTTCTCGGGCATCATCAACTACAACACCGATCTGTTCGAAGCGGCCTCGATGGAGCGCCTCGCTCGTCACTACGCGGTGCTCCTCGATGGGCTTCTCACCAGCCCCGACAGACAGCTCGGCCTCGTGTCGATGCTCACACCGGCAGAGAAGCAACTGCTCCCTGCATGGAACGGTGCGCAGTCCGCCTACTCGCGCGATGCCAGCATCCACTCGCTCTTCGAACAGCAGGTGGTCCGTTCGCCCGACGCAGTCGCCGTTGTCTCCGGGGATGAGGCTGTCACCTACTCGCAGCTCGACGCGCGCTCCAACCAGCTCGCCCACCACCTGCGTGCACTGGGTGTCCTCCCCGGCTCTCGCGTCGCTGTCCGCCTCGACCGCTCCGCTGACCTCATCGTCTCCCTTCTGGCCATCCTCAAGGCCGGCGCGGCTTACGTCCCCCTCGACAAGGCCTGGCCCTCCGAGCGCCTCTCCTTCGTCCTCCGCGAGTCCGGCGCAGGCGTCCTCGTCTCCCACTCCGACGTCGCAGACGACTTGCCGGCCTTCGGCGCCGTCCTCCTCCTCGTCGATGAGGAGGCCTCTCGCATCTCACGTCGGCCCACGACTGCGCTGGCCTCTGACGTCTCTGGCGACGACCTCGCCTACGTCATGTTCACCTCAGGCTCCACCGGCGAGCCCAAGGGTGTCTGCGTTCCTCACCGCGGCGTCACTCGCCTCGTCTCTTCTTCCTTCATCCACTTCGGCGCTTCGGAAGTCTGGCTCCACGCCGCTCCTGTCGCCTTCGACGCCTCCACCCTCGAAATCTGGGGTGCGCTCCTTCATGGCTCGAAGCTCGTCCTCGCGCCTCCCCACTCCCTCTCCCTGGAGGAGTTGGGTGCTGTCCTCTCCCGCGAGAAGGTCTCCTCTCTCTGGCTGACCGCGGCTCTCTTTGAGCAGATGGTTGCCCACCAGCCTTCTGCTTTGGCGGGCGTCCGCCAGTTGCTCGCCGGTGGTGACGTGCTGCCTCCTCACCGCGTCCGTGAGCACCTCGCCCGCCTCCCCGAAGGCCACGTCCTCGTCAACGGCTACGGCCCCACCGAGAACACCACCTTCTCCGCCACTCACGCCCTCCGCCACGGTGACGAAGTCTCCCGCTCCGTCCCCATCGGCTCGCCTCTCTCCAACTCCTCTGCCTTCGTTCTCGACTCCGCCTTCCAGCCGCTTCCTCCGGGCGTCCCGGGCGAGCTCTTCGTCGGTGGTGACGGTCTGGCTTGGGGCTACCTCAACCGCGCGGACCTCACCGCCGAGCGCTTCGTCCCTCACCCCTTCAGCAGCGCCCCCGGTGCTCGCCTCTACCGCACTGGCGACAAGGCTCGCTGGCTCTCCGACGGCACCCTCGAGTTCCTCGGCCGCAACGACTTCCAGGTGAAGATTCGCGGCTTCCGCATCGAGCTCGGCGAAGTCGAGGCCGCTCTGCGTCTCTTCTCCGGCATCCAGGACGCCGTCGTCCTCGCTCGTGAGGACGTCCCTGGTGACAAGCGCCTCGTCGCCTACTTCACCTCTGGCGACTCTTCCGTCGACACCACCTCGCTCAAGAGCTTCCTCCAGCAGCGACTGCCCGAGTACATGGTGCCCTCGGCTTTCGTTTCGCTGTCGGCCTTCCCCCTCTCCGCCAACGGCAAGCTCGACCGGAAGTCTCTGCCTGCCCCCGACTTCGCCTCGGCGGCTTCCGCCGACGAATTCGTTGAGCCCTCCACTCCCGCACAGGCCCGTCTCGCTTCCATCTTCGCCGACGTCCTCGGCATGGAGCGCGTCAGCCTCCACGGCGACTTCTTCGAGTTGGGTGGCCACTCCCTCCTCGCCACCCAGGTCGTCTCTCGCATCCGCTCCACTTTCAGCGTCGAGCTGCCCCTCGGTGAGCTCTTCGCCGCGCCCACCGTCGCCCTCCTCGCTCAGCGCCTCGAGCAGCACGGCTCCGCTTCCCGTCAGCCTCCTCTCGTCCCTGTCGACCGCTCCCAGCCGCTGCCTCTCTCCTTCGCCCAGCAGCGCCTCTGGTTCCTCGACCAGCTCCAGCCTGGCTCCTCCACCTACAACATCCCCTGGGCCCTCAAGCTCTCCGGCGCACTCGATGTCAGCGCGCTGCGCCAGTCGCTCAACGCACTCCTCGCTCGCCATGAGGTGCTCCGTACTCACTTCGCGGTCCACGACGGTCAGCCCGTTCAGGTCATTCGTCCTGACGTTCGACTCGAGCTGCCTGTCATCGACCTGCGAGGACTGGAGCCCGCGGCTCGCGAAACCGAAGCCGAACGACTGACGCGCGCGGAGGCGCTGTACTCGTTCGACATGTCCCGCGGTCCGCTCGTGCACGCGTCACTGGTGCGACTGAGCGACGAGGACTACCTGCTCCTCGTCACCGCCCACCACATCATCTCGGATGGTTGGTCCATCGCGGTCATCACACGGGAAATCGCCGCCTTCTACCGCCAGTTCTCCGGTGGAGAAGCCGCGCAGCTCGCGCCCCTGCCCATCCAGTACGCTGACTTCTCCGTCTGGCAGCGCCAGTGGCTCCATGGCGACGTCCTCGCCTCGGAGATCGACTGGTGGCGCAAGCAGCTCGCGGACGCTTCTCCGGCGCTGGAGCTACCCACGGACAGGCCTCGTCCCGCCATCCAGACTTACGGCGGCGCCGTCGTGCCTGTGGCGCTCTCCAAGCACCTCAGTGCCCAGGTGAAGGAGCTGGCCCAGCGCGAAGGTGCCACGCCCTTCATGGTCCTGCTGGCCTCCTTCCAGCTCCTGCTCTCTCGCTACTCGGGACAGGACGACATCTCCGTGGGTTCGCCCATCGCGAACCGCAACCGCTCCGAGACGGAGGGCCTCATCGGCTTCTTCGTCAACACCCTCGTCCTGCGCTCACGCATCGATGCGCGGCGTTCATTCCGCGAGCTGCTGGGACAGGTGCGCCTGAACACCCTCGCGGCCTACGAGCACCAGGACATCCCGTTCGAGAAGCTCGTCGAGGAATTGCAGCCGCAGCGCGACCTCAGCCGTTCGCCCCTGTTCCAGGTCACGCTCACGCTTCAGAACGCTCCGGAAGAGGCACTGACGCTCCCTGGAGTCACGCTGGGTGGCGTGCCTCCGAGCATCGAGACGTCCAAGTACGACTTCAGCCTCCTCCTCGAAGAGGGCAAGGACGGCTTCTCCGGCATCATCAACTACAACACCGACCTGTTCGACTCGACCTCGATGGAGCGCCTCGCACAGCACTTCTCGGTGCTCTTGATCGAGGTCGTCTCTTCACCGGAGACGCAGCTCCGCCAGATTCCGCTGCTCACGTCCGCCGAGAAGCAGGCCGTGCTCTCGACGTGGAACAACACCGTCACGGATTACCCGCGCAACGCGAGCGTGCATTCGCTGTTCGAGCAGCAGGTGGCCCCTTCACCCGATGCCGTCGCCGTTGTCTCCGGGGATGAGGCTGTCACCTACTCGCAGCTCGACGCGCGCTCCAACCAGCTCGCCCACCACCTGCGTGCCCTGGGTGTCCTCCCCGGCTCTCGCGTCGCTGTCCGCCTCGACCGCTCCGCTGACCTCATCGTCTCCCTGCTCGCCGTCCTCAAGGCCGGCGCGGCTTACGTCCCCCTCGACAAGGCCTGGCCTTCCGAGCGCCTCTCCTTCGTCCTCCGCGAGTCCGGCGCAGGCGTCCTCGTCTCCCACTCCGACGTCGCAGACGACTTGCCGGCCTTCGGCGCCGTCCTCCTCCTCGTCGATGAGGAGGCCTCTCGCATCTCACGTCGGCCCACGACTGCGCTTGTTTCCGAAGTGACGGGCGATGACCTCGCCTACGTCATGTTCACCTCAGGCTCCACCGGTGAGCCCAAGGGTGTCTGCGTTCCCCACCGTGGCGTCACTCGCCTCGTCTCCTCTTCCTTCATCCACTTCGGCGCTTCGGAAGTCTGGCTCCACGCCGCTCCCGTCGCCTTCGACGCCTCCACCCTCGAAATCTGGGGTGCGCTCCTCCATGGCTCGAAGCTTGTCCTCGCGCCTCCCCACTCCCTCTCCCTGGAGGAGTTGGGTGCTGTCCTCTCCCGCGAGAAGGTCTCCTCTCTCTGGCTGACCGCTGCTCTCTTTGAGCAGATGGTTGCGGCCCAGCCCGTCGCACTCTCTGGCGTGCGCCAGTTGCTCGCCGGTGGTGACGTGCTCCCGCCTCACCGCGTCCGTGAGCACCTCGCCCGCCTCCCCGAAGGCCACGTCCTCGTCAACGGCTACGGCCCCACCGAGAACACCACCTTCTCCGCCACTCACTCCCTCCGCCACGGTGACGAAGTCTCCCGCTCCGTCCCCATCGGCTCGCCTCTCTCCAACTCCTCCGCCTTCGTCCTCGACTCCTCCTTCCAGCCGCTTCCTCCGGGCGTCCCGGGAGAGCTCTTCGTCGGTGGTGACGGTCTGGCTTGGGGCTACCTCAACCGCGCGGACCTCACCGCCGAGCGCTTCGTCCCGCATCCCTTCAGCAGCGCCCCCGGTGCTCGCCTCTACCGCACCGGTGACAAGGCTCGCTGGCTCTCTGACGGCACCCTCGAGTTCCTCGGCCGCAACGACTTCCAGGTGAAGATTCGTGGCTTCCGCATCGAGCTCGGCGAAGTCGAGGCCGCTCTGCGTCTCTTCTCCGGCATCCAGGAGGCCGTCGTCCTCGCTCGTGAGGATGTCCCTGGTGACAAGCGTCTCGTCGCCTACTTCATCGCCGCAGAAGAGCAGTCCGTCGACACCACCTCGCTCAAGGGCTTCCTCCAGCAGCGGCTGCCCGAGTACATGGTGCCCTCGGCTTTCGTCTCGCTGTCGGCCTTCCCCCTCTCCACCAACGGCAAGCTCGACCGCAAGGCGCTCCCTGCTCCTGACTTCGCCTCGGTCTCTTCCGCTGACGAATTCGTTGAGCCCTCCACTCCCGCGCAGGCCCGTCTCGCTTCCATCTTCGCCGACGTCCTCGGCATGGAGCGCGTCAGCCTCCACGGCGACTTCTTCGAGTTGGGTGGCCACTCCCTCCTCGCCACCCAGGTCGTCTCTCGCATCCGCTCCGCCTTCAGCGTCGAGCTCCCTCTCGGTGAGCTCTTCGCCGCGCCCACCGTCGCTCTGCTCGCTCAGCGCCTCGACCAGCACGGCTCCGCTTCCCTCCAGCCTCCTCTCGTCCCTGTCGACCGCTCCCAGCCGCTGCCTCTCTCCTTCGCTCAGCAGCGCCTCTGGTTCCTCGACCAGCTCCAGCCCGGCTCCTCCACCTACAACATCCCCTGGGTCCTCAAGCTCTCCGGCTCACTCGACTCCTCCGCTCTCCTCAAGTCCCTCCAGGCTCTGACTCAGCGCCACGAGGTTCTCCGCACTCGCTTCTCCATTCACGACGGCCAGCTCGTCCAGGTCATCCAGCCGGACTTCATGCTGGAGATGCCGGTCATCGACCTGTCCGCCCTGCCCGCACAGGAGCGTGAGGCCGAGGCCCAGCGGTTGGCCTCCCAGGAGGCCGTGCGTCCGTTCGACCTGGCTCGGGGTCCCGTGGTCCGTGCCTCGCTCGTCCGTCTGGATGCGCGGGAGCACAGGCTGCTCGTCACGATCCACCACATCGCGTCCGACGGCTGGTCCATCTCCGTCATGGTCCGCGAGTTGGCGGCCTTCTATCGCCAGTTCTCCGGCAACGAGCCCACGCAGCTCGCGCCGCTTCCCATCCAGTACGCCGACTTCTCCGTCTGGCAACGCCAGTGGCTGCACGGTGACGTGCTCGAGAAGGAGCTCGGCTGGTGGCGCAATCAGCTCGCGGGGGCTCCCGCCGCCATCGAGCTGCCCACCGACAGGCCTCGTCCCGCCGTCCAGACCTACAACGGCGCGGTCCTTCCGTTCACGCTCTCGACGGAGCTGACGCAGGCGGTGAAGGCGCTCGCGCAGCGTGAGAACGCGACGCCGTTCATGGTGCTGCTCGCTGGCTGGCAGGTCCTCCTGTCGCGCTACTCACGGCAGGACGACATCTCAGTGGGCTCGCCCATCGCCAACCGCAACCGCGCCGAGACGGAGGGCCTCATCGGCTTCTTCGTCAACACGCTGGTCCACCGCGCGCGCATCAACCCCGAGCACTCCTTCCGGGAGCTGCTCACCCACACGCGTGCGTCCACGCTCGCCGCGTTCGAGCACCAGGACATCCCCTTCGAGAAGCTCGTCGAGGAACTCCAGCCGCAGCGCGACCTCAGCCGCTCGCCGCTGTTCCAGGTGTCCTTCGTCTACCAGAACACTCCCGACGAGGACCTCGACCTCCCTGGCCTCGAGCTCGACGTCCTCACCTCCGAACTGCACTCCGCCAAGTTCGACCTCTTCCTCGGTATGAGCGAGGTTGGAGGCAAGCTGCAGGGCGCGCTGGACTACAACTCAGACCTGTTCGACGCCTCCACCGTGGAGCGCATGGCTCGCCACTTCACGAGCCTGCTCACCGAGGCGACCACACACGTCGACCAGCCGCTGCACAGCCTGAAGCTCCTCTCGGCCACCGAGACGCAGACCCTGCTCTCCGACTTCCAGGGCGAGCACGTCCGTTACCCCGAGGACGCCACCCTCCACTCCCTCTTCGAGGCCCAGGCCCTCCGCACGCCTCACGCCGAAGCCCTCCGCTTCGAGGGCGCGTCTCTCTCCTACGCTCAGCTCGACGCGCGCTCCAACCAGCTCGCCCACCACCTGCGCTCTCTCGGCGCCCGCCCGGGCCTCCTCGTCGCCGTCTGCCTCGAGCGCTCCCTCGACCTCGTCGTCTCACTCCTCGCCGTCCTCAAGTCCGGCGCCGCCTACGTCCCCCTCGACCCCGCCTACCCCCGCGAGCGCCTCGCCGGCATGCTCGAGGACGCCCAGGCTCCCGTCCTCCTCACCCACTCACGCCTGACCTCCGTCCTGCCTCAGCACGCCTCCCAGGTGCTCTGCCTCGACACCCAGTGGGACGCCGTCTCCCGTCAGTCCTCCGCCTCTCTCCCTCCTCTCGCGGGGCCGGACTCCCTCGCCTACGTCATCTTCACCTCGGGCTCCACCGGCCGCCCCAAGGGCGCCATGAACGCCCACTCCGGTGTCGTCAACCGCCTCCTCTGGATGCAGCAGCAGTACTCCCTCACCGCCCTCGACACCGTCCTCCAGAAGACTCCCTTCAGCTTCGACGTCTCCGTCTGGGAGTTCTTCTGGCCCCTTCTCACCGGCGCTCGCCTCGTCCTCGCCAGGCCCGGCGGACACCAGGACCCCGCCTACCTCGTCCGCCTCCTCTCCGACGAGCGCGTCTCCACCGTCCACTTCGTCCCCTCCATGCTCCGCGCCTTCCTCGAGGAGCCGGGGCTCGACTCCCTCAACCACCTGCGCCGCGTCCTCTGCTCCGGTGAGGCACTCCCCGCGGACCTCGTCCACCGCGCCCACTCGCGCCTTCACCCCTCCTCCGAGCTCCACAACCTCTACGGCCCCACCGAGGCCGCCGTCGACGTCTCCTTCTTCCACTGCGCTCGCGGCTCCTCCCTCTCCTCCATCCCCATCGGCAGGCCCGTCGCCAACACCCGCCTCTACGTCCTCGACTCCGAGGGGCAACCCGCCCCCGTCGGTGTCCCGGGCGAGCTCTTCATCGGCGGTGTCCAGGTCGGCCTCGGCTACTGGCGCTCCCCTCACCTCACCGCAGAGCGCTTCATCCCCGATGCCTTCAGCGACTCTCCCGGCGCTCGCCTCTACCGCACCGGTGACCTCGCTCGTTGGCTCCCCGACGGCACCCTCGAGTACCTCGGCCGCTCCGACTTCCAGGTCAAGCTGCGTGGCTTCCGCATCGAACTCGGTGAAGTCGAGAACGCGCTGCTCGCGCACCCGTCCGTGCGCGATGCCATCGTCACCGTGCGCGACGACGTCGCGGGTGACGCACGCCTCGTCGCCTACGTCACGGGCGACGCGGAGTCGCTGACCCAGGCGCAGCTCCGGGCACACCTCGAACCTCGGCTGCCCGAGTACATGGTGCCCTCGGTCTTCATGCACCTGGCGGCCATGCCGCTGACGCCGAGTGGCAAGGCCGACCGCAAGGCACTCCCCGCGCCGGAGCGTCTCGCCACGGCACGCGAGTACACCGCGCCCCGCACGCCGACGGAGCAGCTCCTCGCATCCCTCTTCGCCTCCGTGCTCCACGTCGAGCGCGTTGGCGTCACCGACAGCTTCTTCGAGCTGGGCGGACACTCGCTCCTCGCCACGCAGCTCGTGTCGCGGGTGCGCCAGTCATTCGGCGTCGAGCTGCCGGTGCGGGCGCTCTTCGAGGCCTCCACGGTGGCCCAGCTCGCGACGCGCATCGAGTCCGCGCGTCAGGAGCGTCACGGCCTCCAGCTCCCGCCCTTGGCGCCCGTGCCGCGCACGGGGGAGCTGCCGCTCTCGTTCGCGCAGCAGCGCCTGTGGTTCCTCGACAAGCTCCAGCCGGACAGCCCGTTCTACAACATCCCCAGCGCGCTCCAGCTCGACGGAGCGCTGGACACCGAGGCCCTCACGCGCGCGCTCCGGGAGCTCGTGCGTCGCCACGAGTCGCTGCGCACCAGCTTCCACACCCGCGAGGATGGCGAGCCCGTCCAGCGCATCCATCCGGACGCCACGCTGTCGGTCTCCGTGGTGGACCTGGGCCATCTGCCCGAGCAGGCGCGCGAGGCCGAGGCCCAGAAGCTCGCGACGCTCGAGATCCAGAAGCCCTTCGACCTGACGCGCGCGCCGCTGGTGCGGGCCACGCTGCTGCGACTCTCCGAGCAGCGTCACGTGCTGCTCGTCACCGTGCACCACATCGTCTCGGACGGTTGGTCCAGCGGCATCTTCGGCCGCGAGGTCGGCGAGCTGTACGCCGCGTTCTCGCGTGGCCTGCCGTCGCCGCTCGCGCCGCTCTCGCTCCAGTACGCCGACTACGCCGCCTGGCAGCGAGGCTGGCTGCGTGATGACGTCCTCGCCCAGCAGGTCGCCTGGTGGCGCGAGCACCTCTCGGGGGCGCCGCATGCCCTCGAGCTGCCCACGGACCGTCCTCGTCCGGCCGTGCAGTCGGCCCACGGCGCCAACCTGCCGGTCAGGCTCGGCGCGGCGCTGACCACCGCGCTTCGCACCCTGTGCCAGCGCGAGGGTGTCACGCCCTTCATGGTGCTGCTGTCCGCCTTCAATGTCCTGCTCGCCCGCTACTCGGGTCAGGACGACATCGTCGTGGGCTCGCCCATCGCCAACCGGCAGCGGGCCGAGCTCGAGGGCATCATCGGCTTCTTCGTCAACACGCTCACGCTCCGGACCCGGACGCGGATGGACATGACGTTCCGCGAGCTGCTCGCCCAGGTGCGAGAGTCCACACTCGCCGCCTACGAGCACCAGGACGTCCCCTTCGAGAAGCTCGTCGAGGAGCTCCAGCCGCAGCGCGACCTCAGCCGCTCGCCGCTCTTCCAGGCCATGCTCGGTCTGCAGACGGCCCGCGCCGAGGGCGTCCCAGCCGGAGCCCCTCGCAGCCTCGAGATCGACAGCGGAACGGCCAAGTTCGACCTCTCGCTGCTGCTGGTCGACACCGGCGACGACATCCACGGTCTGCTCGAGTTCAACACGGACCTGTTCGACCGGAGCACGGCCCAGCGCATGGGTGAGCACCTCACCCGACTGCTCGCCTCGGCGGTCTCCGACGCGAGCCAGTCGCTCGCCCGACTGCCGCTGCTGAGCACCCACGAGCGTCAGCAGCTCCTCACGGAGTGGAACGACACGGCGCACGCGCCGCACGTGCCCGTGGCCATCCACCACCCCGTGGAGGTCCAGGCCGCGCGGACGCCCGAGGCCATCGCGGTCTCGGACGGCACGACGGCGCTCACCTACGCCCAGCTCGACGCGCGGGCCAACCAGCTCGCGCACGTGCTGCGTCAGCATGGTGTCTTCGCGGGCGCCACGGTCGGCATCTGCCTGGAGAAGTCGCTCGACATGGCGGTGGCGGTCCTCGCCACGCTGAAGGCCGGAGCGGCCTACCTGCCGCTCGACCCGAACTACCCTGCGGAGCGCCTCGCCTTCATGCTGGAGGACTCGGGTACGCGCGTCGTCCTGTCGCACTCCAGCCTCCGGGATTCGCTCCCGGTCGCCGGCTCCGTGCGGAACCTCCTCCTCGATATCGAGGCCGAGGTCATCACCACGAAGCCCACGCACGCGCTCACGGTGACGCTGTCTCCCGATGCGCCCGCGTACGTCATCTACACGTCCGGCTCCACAGGCCGGCCCAAGGGTGTCGCGCTGCCGCATCGAGCGCTGAGCAACCTGTTCACGTGGCAGCTCCGCCAGTCGCGCAAGCCCCAGTCCACGACGCTCCAGTTCGCGTCGCTCAGCTTCGACGTGTCCTGCCAGGAGCTGTTCTCCACGTGGTGGGCGGGTGGAACGCTCGTGCTGCCCATGGGCGGGCTGCGCCAGGACGTGCCCGCGCTGCTCGACTTCCTCCAGGCGCAGGGCGTGGAGCGACTGTTCCTCCCGTTCGTCGCGCTCCAGGCCATCGCCGACGCCGTCGCGCACGGCGCCACGCTGCCCGTGTCCCTGCGCGAGGTCGTCACGGCCGGTGAGCAGCTCCAGGTCACTCCCGCGCTCGTGGCCCTCTTCGAGCGGCTGCCCGGGTGCGTGCTCGAGAACCAGTACGGCCCGTCCGAGACGCACGTCGTCTCCGCGCACCGACTCCAGGGTGCGCCCGCGTCCTGGCCGCGCCTGCCGTCCATCGGCGCGCCGCTGCCGCACACGCAGTTGTTCGTGCTGGATGCGATGGGACAGCCGACGCCCATCGGCGTGCCGGGCGAGCTCCACATCGGCGGCGAGCACCTGGCGCTCGGCTACCCGGGCCGTCCAGAGCTGACGGCCGAGAAGTTCGTCCCGCATCCGTTCAGCAAGGCTCCGGGCGCGCGGCTCTACCGCACCGGTGACTCCGCGCGCTGGAAGGCGGACGGCACCGTCGAGTTCCTGGGACGCCTGGACGGTCAGGTGAAGCTGCGAGGCTTCCGCGTCGAGCTGGGCGAGGTCGAGGCCTCGCTGCGTGCGCTCCCGGGAATCCGGGACGCGGCGGCCGTGGTGCGCGAGGACGTGCCCGGCGACAAGCGCCTGGTGGGCTACGTCGTTCCCACGGGGGAGTCCGGTGTCGCGCTGACTCCGGGCGCGCTGCGCTCGGCGCTGCTCGGACAGTTGCCCGAGTACATGGTGCCGTCCGTCTTCCTCACGCTGGACGCGCTCCCGCTGACGCCCAGCGGAAAGATTGCCCGGCGGCTGCTGCCGGCGCCCGACGCGGAGAGCCTGCGCGGAGACGCGACGTTCATCGCGCCCCGCACGCCCGCGGAAGAGAAGCTCGCGGAGCTGTTCGCCGCCGTGCTCAAGCTGCCGCGCGTGGGTGCCACCGACAGCTTCTTCGCGCTGGGTGGACACTCGCTGCTCGCCACGCAGGTCGTCTCGCGCATCCGGGCCGCGTTCAACGTGGAGCTCCCGCTGCGAGAGCTGTTCGAGGCGCCCACCGTCGCGGGCCTCGCCGAGCGCCTGGAGCAGTACGCCGCCGAGACGAAGGTGCCGCCGCTCGTCCCGGCGGACCGGAGCCGGCCGCTGCCGCTGTCCTTCGCGCAGCAGCGCCTTTGGTTCCTCGACAAGCTCCAGCCGGACAGCCCGACGTTCAACATGCCCATCGCGCTGCGGCTCGAGGGTGTGGTGGACGTCGAGGCCCTGCGACAGGCCATCACCGAGCTCGTGCGCCGTCACGAGGTGCTGCGCACCACGTTCCAGGAAGGCCCTGTCCAGGTCATCCACGCACCCGCACCGGTGCCGATGCCCGTCGAGGACCTGTCCTCGCTGACGGGTGAGGCTCGCGAGGCGGAGGTCCAGCGGCGCGTGCTCGCCGAGGCGAAGCGCCCGTTCGACCTGGGCCGCGGCCCCGTGCTGCGCGCGTCGCTGCTGCGGCTGGAGGCCACGCAGCACGTGCTGATGCTGACGCTGCATCACATCGCCACGGACGGCTGGTCCATGGGGCTGCTGGTGCGCGAGTCCACCGAGCTCTACGCGTCGTTCGTGACGGGCCAGCCCGCGCGGCTGCCCGAGCTGCCCATCCAGTACGCCGACTACGCGGCGTGGCAGCGTGAATGGCTGCAGGGTGACGCGCTCGAGGCCCAGCTCTCGTGGTGGCGGACGCACCTGTCCGGCGCGGCGCCGCAGCTGGACCTGCCCACCGACTTCCCCCGTCCCGTGGTGCAAGGATTCCAGGGCGCGATGGTGGGCCGAGTCCTGCCGCGCTCGCTGGTGGATTCACTCCAGGCGCTGTGCCGTGAAGAGGGCTCCACGCTGTTCATGGCGTTGCTCGCGGGCTTCCAGGTCGTGCTGTCGCGCTACTCGGGCCAGGAGAACTTCGTCCTCGGCACGGACATCGCGAACCGCAACCGCGCGGAGACCGAGGGCCTCATCGGCTTCTTCATCAATCAGCTCGCCCTGCGCGCGCGGCTGGGTGGAGACCCGTCGTTCCGCGAGCTGCTCTCACGCGTGAAGACGGACACGCTGGGCGCGTACGCGCACCAGGACCTGCCCTTCGAGGAGCTGGTCAAGGACCTCAACCCCGGTCGAGGCCTGGGCTTCGCTCCGCTCTTCCAGGTCAAGCTGGTGCTCCAGAACCAGCCGGACACGGAGCTGGAGGTCCCTGGCCTCACCTTCCGTCCGCTGGGCAGCGGCACGGGCACCGCGCGACTCGACCTCACGCTGTCCATCACCGAGTCCGCGCACGGCCTCTCCTGCTCGGCCGAGTACCGCACGGACCTGTTCACCGCGGAGACCATCGACGGCCTGATTCGCCACCTCGGCAATGTGCTCGAGGCCGCGACGACCAAGCCCTCGGCCCGAATCTCCACGCTCCCCCTCATGCGGCAGGAGGAGCAGCAGCGCGTGCTGGTGGAGTGGAACGACTCCGCTCGCGACTTCCCGCGCGAGGCCACCGCGCATTCGCTCTTCGAGGCCCAGGTTCGGCGTACGCCGGAGGCCGAGGCGCTTCGCTTCGAGGGCGAGTCCCTCACCTTCGCGCAGCTCGACTCGCGCGCCAATCAGCTCGCCCACCACCTGCGCTCGCTCGGCGTCAGGCCCGAGGTCCCCGTCGCGCTCTGCCTCGAGCGTTCGCTCGACCTCGTCGTCTCCATGCTCGCCATCCTCAAGGCTGGCGGCGCCTGGGTGCCTCTCGATCCGTCCTACCCCGTCGAGCGACTGTCCTTCATCCTCCGAGACTGCTCCGCGCCCGTCCTCCTCACCACCGAATCCCTGGCCGACGAGCTTCCCGTGTCGACGCAGCAGCTCGTCCTGCTCGACTCGGACTCCCGCTTCATCTCGCGGCAGCCGACGTCGGCACCTGACTCCGGCGCGGTGGCCGACAACCTCGCCTACGTCATCTACACCTCCGGCTCCACCGGCACCCCCAAGGGCACCCTCCTTCAGCACCGCGGCTTCTCCAACACCGCGCTCGCCGCGGGCCGCCGCCACGGCTTCTCTCCCGCCTCTCGCGTCCTCCAGTTCGCTTCCTTCAGCTTCGACGCCTCCGTCGCCGAAATCTTCGGCGCCCTCCTCGCCGGCTCCACCCTCGTCCTCGCTCCTCGCGAGCGCCTCATGCCAGGCGCTCCTCTTCGCGACCTGCTCCGCGACGAGTCCATCTCCGCCGTCACCCTCACCCCCTCCGTCCTCGCCCAGCTCCACCCCGAGGACTTCCCCTCTCTCTCCACCCTCATCTCCGCCGGCGAGGCCTGCCCTCCCGAGCTCGTCTCCCGCTGGGGCTCCCGCGTCCGCCTCCTCAACGCCTACGGCCCCACCGAAGTCACCGTCTGCGCCTCCATCTCCCAGCCCCTTCTCCCTGGCCAGACGCCCTCCATCGGCACCCCCTGGGACAACGTCCGTCTCTTCATCCTCGACGCCTCCCTGCGGCCTCTCCCCGTCGGCGTCCCCGGCCAGCTCTGCATCGACTCCGTCGGCCTCGCTCGTGGCTACCTCCACCGCGCGGACCTCACCGCTGAGCGCTTCGTCCCCAACCCCTTCTCCCTCGTCCCCGGTGCGCGCCTCTATCTCACCGGTGACAAGGCCCGCTGGCTCCCCAACGGCACCCTCGAGTTCCTCGGCCGCCTCGACTCCCAGGTGAAGCTGCGCGGCTTCCGCATCGAGCTGGGCGAAGTCGAAGCCGCCCTCCTCTTCCACCCCTCCGTCTCCCAGGCTGTCGCCTCCATCCGCACCGAAGCCTCCGGCGACAAGCGCCTTGTCGCCTACGTCGTCGGTGAGGACGTCGACGTCTCCGTCCTTCGCGACTTCCTCAAGCTGCGCCTGCCCGAGCACATGGTGCCTTCCGCCATTGCACAGATCGACGCACTCCCCCTCACTCCCAACGGCAAGGTCGACCGCGACGCACTGCCCTCGCCCGACGCGTCCATCGCCGCCCCCGTGCGCGAGTACGTCGCGCCGCGCACTCCCACGGAGATTCGTCTCGCAGCGCTCTGGGCGGAGCTGCTCCACGTCGAGCGCGTCGGCCTCACCGACGACTTCTTCGAGCTCGGTGGCCACTCCCTCCTCGCCACGCAATCGCTGTCTCGACTCCAGGCCACGTTCGGCATCGAGGTGCCGCTGCGTGAGCTGTTCGAGGCGCCCACGGTGGAGAAGCTCGCGGCGCGTGTGGAGGTGCTCGTCCAGGCCGGAGCAACCACTCCTCGCGCACCGGAGCTGACGCCTGTCGCGCGCACGGGCAACCTGCCGCTGTCCTTCGCCCAGCGTCGGCTGTGGTTCCTGGATCAGCTCGAGCCGGGCACCGCTCTCTACAACCTGCCCGCGGCCATCCGGCTGGAAGGCGCGGTCGAGGTCTCCGCGCTGGAGCAGGCCTTCGCCGCGCTCGTGCGACGCCACGAGGCGCTGCGCACCACGTTCCCCGCGAACGCGGATGGCAGTCCGCATCAGGCCATCGCGGAGGAAGCGACGCTGAACGTCGCCCTGGTGGACCTGTCCACGCTCCCCTCCGCGCAGCGTGAGGAAGAAGCCCGGCGACTCGCGCTCGCCGAGGCACGCAAGCCGTTCGACCTCGCCCGAGGTCCGCTGCTGCGCGTGACGCTCCTCCGTCTGGACGAGCGCCTGCATGTGCTGCTGCTGACGATGCACCACATCGTCTCCGACGGCTGGTCCACGGGTGTGCTCGTGCGCGAGGCCGCGGAGCTGTACAGCGCGGCTCGCGAGGGGCGCACGGCGTCCCTCCCGACGCTGCGCGTGCAGTACGCCGACCATGCGGCGTGGCAGCACCAGTGGCTCGGCGCCGGTGAGCTGGAGCGTCAGCTCACGTACTGGAAGACCCAGCTCGCGGGAGCCAACCACGTGCTGGCGCTCCCCACGGACCGTCCCGTGCCTCCGATGCAGACGCAGGCCGGCGCCACGCATCCCGTGCGGCTGTCCCCGGAGGTCTCCTCCGCCGTGGCGGCCCTGGGGCAGCAGCTCGGCGCCACGCCCTTCATGGTGGTCCTCGCCGCGTTCCAGGCGTTCCTGTACCGCGTCACGGGCCAGGATGACGTGCTCGTGGGTTCGCCGGTGGCGGGTCGCAATCGCCCGGAGACAGAGGGTCTCATCGGCGTGTTCATCAACACGCTCGTGCTGCGTGGCCAGATGTCCGGAGCCATGTCGTTCCGCGCGCTCGTCGAGCAGGCCCGTGAGGCCGCGCTCGGCGCCCTCACGCATCAGGACGTCCCGTTCGAGCACCTGGTGGAGGAGCTGCAGCCCGCGCGCAGCCTGAGCCACTCGCCGCTCTTCCAGGTGATGTTCGCGCTGCAGAACACGCCCGTGCCGTCGCTGACGCTGCCGGAGCTGTCGCTCACGCCGGCGGACGTGGACCCGGGTATCGCGAAGTACTCCCTGTCCCTGGTCCTCCAGGAGACGCCCGCGGGCCTCATGGGCGGCTTCGAGTACAACACGGACCTGTTCGACGCCCGGACGCTCGAGGCGATGACGGGTCAGTTCACCCGCCTGCTGGAGGCCGCGGTCTCCACGCCGGACGTCTCGCTCGCCGCGCTGCCGCTGCTCTCCGCCGAGGAGCGACACCAGCTCCTGGTGCAGTGGAACGACACGCGCTCCGACTTCCCGCGCGACAGCTCCGTCTTCACGTGGTTCCAGGCGCGCGCGGCGCGGTCGCCCGAGGCCGTGGCGCTCGAGTGGACCGGCGGGACGCTCACGTATCGGGAGCTGGAGCGGCGTGCCCTCGCGCTCGCGGAGCTGCTGCGTCAGCGGAACGTGGGCCCCGAGGTGCGCGTGGGTCTGTTCGCGCGCCGCTCGCCGGAGCTGGTCATCGGCGTACTGGGCGTGCTCGCGGCCGGAGGCGTGTGGGTCCCGCTGGATCCCTCCTCTCCGTCCGAGCGCCTCGGCATGATGCTGGAGGACACCTCCCCCGCGGTGGTGCTGACCCAGCGCGCGCTGCGTACGGCGCTGCCGTCGACGCGCACGGTCCTCGTCCTCGAGGACCTGGTGGGGGCCGACGCGGTGGCGAGCAGCACGTTCACCGCGCCGGGCCTCGCCTCCGAGAACGCGGCCTACGTCCTGTTCACGTCCGGCTCGACGGGTCGTCCCAAGGGCGTGGTGGTCCCGCACCGCGCGCTCGCGCGTCACACGGCCTGGTTCACGAAGAGCCTGGGACTGGGCCCGGCGGACCGCATGCTCCAGAAGACGGCGCCCGGCTTCGACGCCGTGGTGCCGGAGCTGCTCGCCACGCTGGCCAGCGGCGCCACGCTGGTGCTGCCGCCGTCCTCGGCGGACCTGGACATGGACGCGCTCCTGTCCGTGCTCGCGAACCAGCGGGTGACGGTGCTCCAGCTCGTCCCGTCTCAGCTCCGCCTCCTGGTCGAGTCCGAGCGACTCGAGCGGGCCTCGGGTCTGCGAGTGCTCGTATCGGGTGGTGAGGCGCTGTCCGCCGAGCTGGCGCGACGGGTGCGCACGCAGTGGCCCGAGACTCGGTTGGCCAACTGCTACGGCCCCACCGAGACGACCGTCGACGCCACGTCGTGGACGGTGAGCGGGGACATCCAGGGTGCCACCGCGCCCATCGGTGGTCCCATCGCGGACACGCAGGTGTACGTGCTCGATGCGCATGGCCAGCCCGTGCCCGTGGGAGTCACGGGTGAGCTGTTCATCGGAGGCGAGGGCGTGGCCCGGGGCTACATCGGCCAGGCCGCGATGACCGCCGAGCGCTTCGTGCCCGACGCGTTCTCTTCCGTCCCTGGAGTGCGGCTGTACGCCACGGGCGATCAGGTCCGCTGGCGTCGAGACGGCGTGCTGGAGTTCCTCGGCCGCGCGGACGACCAGGTGAAGGTGCGCGGCTTCCGCATCGAGCTGGCGGAGATCGAGTCCGCCCTGCTCGCGCATCCCGAAGTGCGCGAGGCCGTGGTGCTCGTGCGCGAGGACCGTCCCGGCGACAGGCGCATCGTGGGCTACGTCGTGGCGCCCGCCTCGCTCGACACCGCCGCGCTGCGGACGTTCGTCGCACAGCGGCTGCCCGAGTACATGGTCCCATCCTCTCTGCGGGTCCTCGAGGCGCTGCCGCTCACGAGCAACGGCAAGGTGGACCGCAAGGCCCTGCCTGTTCCCGAGCAGACCGGGTCCTTCACGGACGACGCACAGGTCGCGCCAGGAACCCCCACCGAGGAGCTGCTCGCGGGCCTCTTCGCCCAGGTGCTGGGTGTGTCACGTGTCAGCACCACCGCGAGCTTCTTCGAGCTCGGTGGCCACTCGCTGCTCGCCACGCAGCTCGTCTCGCGCGTGCGCTCCGCCTTCCAGGTCGACCTGCCCCTGCGGGACCTCTTCGAGTCGCCGACGGTCCAGGCGCTCGCCCAGCGCATCGACACGGCGCTGAGCACGGGCGCGCGGCTCCAGCGTCCGCCGCTCACCGCGCTGCCTCGCGAGGGAGCTGCACCGAGGGCGTTCGTCCAGTCCTTCGCCCAGCAGCGGCTGTGGTTCCTCGACCAGTTGGACCCGGGGAGCCCCGCGTACAACATGCCCATCGCGCTGCGGCTCGAGGGTGTCGTGGACACGCGGGCCCTGGAGCGGGCGTTCACGGAGATGGTGCGGCGTCACGAGTCGCTGCGCACCACGTTCCGAGCGGGTCCCGAGCAGGTCGTCCATGCACCGTCGCCGGTGACGGTGCCCGTGGTGGAGGTGTCCTCGCTCGACGAGGGCCAGGTCCAGCGTTGGGTCGATGAGGAGGCGCGTCGTCCGTTCGACCTCGCGCGCGGTCCGCTCCTGCGCGCGAAGCTGCTGCGCCTGGGTGAGCAGCGCCACATCCTGCTCCTGACGATGCATCACATCGTCTCGGATGGCTGGTCCATGGGCGTGCTCGTGCGTGAGACGGCGGCGCTCTACGCCGCGTTCCGCGCGGGCCAGCCTTCTCCGCTGCCCGAGCTGTCCATCCAGTACGCCGACTACGCGGCCTGGCAGCGCGCGTGGCTGCAGGGCGAGGCGCTCGAGGCCCAGGTCTCGTGGTGGAAGGAGCACCTCTCAGGGGCACCTCCGCTGCTGGAGCTGCCCACGGACTTCCCGCGCCCGGCGCGTCAGGGCTTCGGTGGCGCCCTGGTGTCGCGCGTGCTGCCGCGCTCGCTCGTCGAGTCGCTCCAGGCGCTGTGCCGTCGTGAGGGCACCACGCTCTTCATGGCGCTGATGGCGGGCCTCCAGGCCGTCCTGTCCCGCTACTCGGGCCAGGAGGACTTCGTCGTGGGAACGGGTATCGCCAACCGTCACCAGGCCGAGACCGAGGACCTCATCGGCTTCTTCATCAACCAGCTCCCGCTGCGCGCGCGGCTGGGTGGCAATCCGTCCTTCCGCGAGCTGCTTGCACGCGTGAGGAAGGACACGCTGGGCGCCTACGCGCACCAGGACCTGCCGTTCGAGGAAGTGGTCAAGGCCGTCAACCCGGAGCGCAACCCCGCGCACGCGCCGCTCTTCCAGGTGGCGCTGGTGCTCCAGAACCAGCCGGAC
The DNA here is from genome assembly GCF_050039385.1 of Myxococcus faecalis. Classification (NCBI taxonomy): domain Bacteria; kingdom Pseudomonadati; phylum Myxococcota; class Myxococcia; order Myxococcales; family Myxococcaceae; genus Myxococcus; species Myxococcus faecalis. The sequence goes on from NZ_CP144336.1 coordinate 137,690, forward strand.
TCCGAGCTGGAGCTCCCCGACCTCACCTTCCACCTGCAGCCCGCCAACACGGGCACCTCGCGGCTGGACCTCACGCTCTCCGCAGCGGAGACGGCACAGGGTCTGTCCTTCGGCGTCGAGTACCGCACGGACCTGTTCACCGCGGAGACCGTGGATGCGCTGATTCGCCACCTGGGGGTCCTGCTCGAGAAGGCCGTGGAGCGACCCGAGGCGCCTGTCGCCTCGCTGTCCCTGCTCACCGAGGCGGAGCAGCAGCGCGTACTGGTGGAGTGGAACGACTCCGCTCGCGACTTCCCGCGCGAGGCCACCGCGCATTCGCTCTTCGAGGCCCAGGCTCGGCGTACGCCGGAGGCCGAGGCGCTTCGCTTCGAGGGCGAGTCCCTGACGTTCGCGCAGCTCGACTCGCGCGCCAATCAGCTCGCCCACCACCTGCGCTCGCTCGGTGTCAGGCCCGAGGTCCCTGTCGCGCTCTGCCTCGAGCGTTCGCTCGACCTCGTCGTCTCCATGCTCGCCATCCTCAAGGCTGGCGGCGCCTGGGTGCCTCTCGATCCGACGTATCCCGCCGAGCGACTGTCCTTCATCCTCCGCGACAGCTCCGCGCCTGTCCTCCTCACCACCGAGGCGCTCGCGAAGCAGCTTCCTGTCTCGACGCAGCGTCGTGTGTTGATCGACTCGGAGGCCGCGAAGATTGCGACCCAGTCGACGTCGGCACCTGACTCCGGCGCGGTGGCCGACAACCTCGCCTACGTCATCTACACCTCCGGCTCCACCGGCACTCCCAAGGGCACCCTCCTTCAGCACCGCGGCTTCTCCAACACCGCGCTCGCCGCGGGCCGCCGCCACGGCTTCTCTCCCGCCTCCCGCGTCCTCCAGTTCGCCTCCTTCAACTTCGACGCCTCCGTCGCCGAAATCTTCGGCGCCCTCCTCGCCGGCTCCACCCTCGTCCTCGCTCCTCGCGAGCGCCTCATGCCCGGCGCTCCCCTTCGCGACCTGCTCCGCGACGAGTCCATCTCCGCCGTCACCCTCACCCCCTCCGTCCTCGCACAGCTCCACCCCGAGGACTTCCCCTCTCTCTCCACCCTCATCTCCGCCGGCGAGGCCTGCCCTCCCGAGCTCGTCTCCCGCTGGGGCTCCCGCGTCCGTCTCCTCAACGCCTACGGCCCCACCGAAGTCACCGTCTGCGCCTCCATCTCCGAGCCTCTGCTCCCCGGCCAGACGCCTTCCATCGGCACCCCCTGGGACAACGTCCGCCTCTTCATCCTCGACGCCTCCCTGCGTCCTCTCCCCGTCGGCGTCCCAGGCCAGCTCTGCATCGACTCCGTCGGCCTCGCTCGTGGCTACCTCCACCGCGCGGACCTCACCGCTGAGCGCTTCGTCCCCAACCCCTTCTCCCTCGTCCCCGGCGCCCGCCTCTACCTCACCGGTGACAAGGCCCGCTGGCTCCCCAACGGCACCCTCGACTTCCTCGGCCGCCTCGACTCCCAGGTGAAGCTGCGCGGCTTCCGCATCGAGCTGGGCGAAGTCGAAGCCGCCCTCCTCCTCCACCCCTCCGTCTCCCAGGCCGTCGCCTCCATCCGCACCGAGCTCTCCGGCGACAAGCGCCTCGTTGCCTACGTCGTCGGTGAGGACGTCGACGTCTCCGTCCTTCGCGACTTCCTCAAGCTGCGCCTGCCCGAGCACATGGTGCCTTCCGCCATTGCACAGCTCGACGCACTCCCCCTCACCCCCAACGGCAAGGTCGACCGCGACGCGCTCCCGGCGCTCGACACACAGCCCTCTGCTCGGGACCACGTCGCGCCGCGCACGCCCACGGAGATTCGTCTCGCCGCGCTCTGGGCGGAGCTGCTCCACGTCGAGCGCGTCGGCCTCACCGACGACTTCTTCGAGCTCGGTGGCCACTCCCTCCTCGCCACGCAGCTCGTCTCCCGCATCCGCGCGAGCTTCGGCGTGGAACTCGCGCTGAGAGACCTGTTCTCCGTGCCGACCATCGAAGCGCTCGCCCAGCGCGTCGACGAGGCCATCCTCGCGGGCAAGAGCGTCCAGCTCCCGCCGCTGGTCCCGGTGTCGCGTGAGAACGGACCGCTGCCGCTGTCGTTCGCGCAGCAGCGGCTCTGGTTCCTCGACCGCTTCCAGCCGGACAGCGCCTTCTACAACATCCCCTCCGCGCTCCGGCTCGACACGATGGTGGACCTCGACGCGCTCATCCGCGCGCTCCAGGAGCTGGTCCACCGTCACGAGGCGCTGCGCACCAGCTTCCACACCCACGAGGACGGTGAGCCCTACCAGCACGTCCATCCGCGCGTGGAGCTCGCCGTCCCCGTCGTGGACCTGAGCCGCATGCCGGAGTCCGCGCGCGAGGCCGAGGCCCTGAAGCTGGCCACCGCCGAGGCGCAGAAGCCGTTCGACCTGACGCGCGTCCCGCTGCTGCGCACCACGCTGCTGAAGCTGGCCCCCGAACAGCACGTGCTGCTCGTCACGGTGCACCACATCGTCTCGGACGGTTGGTCCAGCGGCATCCTCTCGCGCGAGGTCGGCGCGCTGTACTCCGCCTTCAGCCAGGGTCTGCCTTCACCGCTGGCGCCCCTGCCGCTCCAGTACGCGGACTACGCGGCCTGGCAGCGCGGCTGGCTGCGTGACGAGACGCTCGCCGCCCAGGTGGGCTGGTGGAGCCAGAACCTCTCGGGCGTGCCCCATGCCCTGGAGCTGCCCACGGACCGGCCTCGACCTCCCGTGCAGACCTCGCACGGCGCCAGCTTCCCCGTGAAGCTCGGGGCCGAGCTGTCCGCCGCGCTCCACGCCCTGTGCAAGCAGGAGGGCATCACGCCCTTCATGGCGCTGCTCACCGGCCTGCACGTCCTGCTCGCCCGTTACTCGGGACAGGACGACATCGTCGTCGGCTCGCCCATCGCGAACCGCCGCCAGGCGGAGCTGGAGAACATCGTCGGCTTCTTCGTCAACACGCTGGCCCTGCGCGCGCGGCTCACGTCCGGCATCACCTTCCGCGCCTTGCTGGCGCAGGTGAAGGAGACCACGCTCGGCGCCTACGCCCACCAGGACGTGCCCTTCGAGAAGCTGGTGGAGGAGCTGAAGCTGGAGCGCGACCTGAGCCGCTCGCCGCTGTTCCAGGTCATGCTCGCCCTCCAGAACACGCCTCGCGGCGAGCGTGTCACCCAGGCGCGAGGCGCCGATGCGCTCCGCTCGGTGGACGTCGACAGCGGGACGGCGAAGTACGACCTGTCGCTGCTGCTGGGTGACTCGGGCCAGGAGATCGAGGGCCTCGTCGAGTTCAACACCGACCTGTTCGACGCGAGCACCGCGCGGCGCATGGGCGCGCACTGGGTGCGGCTGCTCCAGTCCGCCGTCGAGAACCCGGACCAGTCGCCGTGGAGCCTGTCGCTCTTGAGCCGCGAGGAGGAGCGCCAGCTCCTCGTCGAGTGGAACGACACGTCGCGCGAGGCCCACACCGCCACGACGATGCACGGCCCGGTGGAGGCCCAGGTCGCGCGCACGCCGGACGCCATCGCCATCACGGATGGCCAGCGCTCGCTGACGTACGCAGTGCTCGACCAGCGCGCCAACCAGCTCGCGCATCACCTGGTCCAGCACGGCGTGACGCCTGGGAGCGCCGTGGGAATCTGCGTGGACAAGAGCCTGGACATGGCCATCGCCGTGCTCGCGACGCTCAAGGTCGGCGCGTACTACGTGGCGCTGGACCCCACGTACCCCGCGGACCGGCTCGCGTTCATGCTCGAGGACACGCGCGCTCCGGTGGTCCTCACGCAGTCGCACCTGGGCGGGAGCCTGCCGTCCAAGAGCCTGGCCCGCCGCATCGCGCTCGATACCGAAGCGGTGCTCATCGCGCGGCAGCCGACGGATGCCCTCGCGCGTGACGTGTCGCCCGAGGCGAACGCGTACGTCATCTACACGTCCGGAAGCACGGGCATCCCCAAGGGCATCGTCATGCCCCACCGGGCGCTCAGCTACATGCTGGCGTGGCAGATCCGCCAGTCGCCGCGTCCGCGGGCCACCACGCTCCAGTTCGCGTCGCTCAACTTCGACGTGTCCATCCAGGAGCTGTTCGCGTCCTGGTGGGTCGGCGCCCGGGTGGTGCTGCCCACGGACACGCTGCGACGGGACATCCCCGCGCTGCTCGACTTCATGGACCGCCAGGGCGTGGAGCGGCTGTTCCTGCCGTTCGTCGCCCTGCAGGCCATGGCCGACTCCGTGGCCCACGGCGCCACGCTGCCGCGCGCGCTGTGCGAGGTCATCACGGCCGGCGAGCAGCTCCAGGTGAACGCCACCCTCGCCGCGATGTTCGAGAAGCTGCCGGGCTGCACGCTCGAGAACCAGTACGGCCCGTCGGAGGCGCACGTCGTCTCCGCGTACCGGATGCGCGGCCCGCCGGCCTCGTGGCCCCGGCTGCCTCCCGTCGGCAGCCCGCTGGGTCACACGCAGCTCTACATCCTCGACCCGCTCGGTCAGCCCGCGCCCATCGGCGTCGCCGGTGAGGTCTTCGTCGGCGGCAGCCACCTGGCCCACGGCTACCTGGCCCGGCCGGACATCACCGCCGCCGCCTTCGTGCCGAACCCGTTCAGCGGCATCCCCGGCGACCGGCTCTACCGCACCGGTGACTCCGCGCGGTGGACGGCGGACGGCAACCTGGAGTTCCTCGGCCGCATCGACTTCCAGGTGAAGGTGCGCGGCTTCCGCGTGGAGCTGGGCGAGGTCGAGTCCGTCCTGCGCACCGCTCCGGGTGTTCGCGACGCGGCCGCCGCCGTGCGCGAGGACGTGCCGGGCGACAAGCGACTCGTGGCCTACGTCGTCCCCGTCCCCGCGGACGAGGCCCCTGCCTCCGCGACGACGGCGGAGACGCTCCGGACGTTCCTGCTCAAGCGCCTGCCCGAGTACATGGTGCCCTCCGCGTTCGTCACGCTGGAGGCCCTGCCGCTGACGCCCAGCGGGAAGCTGGCCCGCAAGCTCCTGCCCGCGCCGGACGCGGAGAGCCTGCGCACGGACGCGTCCTTCGTCGCCCCGCGCACGCCGGTGGAGGAGAAGCTGGCGCAGCTGTTCGCGACGGTGCTGAAGCTGGCGCGTGTCAGCGTCATGGAGAACTTCTTCGAGCTGGGTGGCCACTCCCTGCTGGCCACGCAGGTCACCTCGCGCATCCGCTCCACCTTCGCGGTGGAGTTGCCCGTGCGCGAGCTGTTCGAGGCGCCCACCGTGGCCGCGCTGGCCCAGCGCGTGGACACCGCCCTGCGCACCGGCGCGACGACGGCCGCTCCGCCCATCCAGCGCGTGCCCCGCGACGGCAAGCTGCCCCTGTCCTTCTCGCAGCAGCGCGTGTGGTTCCTGGATCAGCTGGAGCCGGGCAGCCCCGCGTTCAACATCCCCGCCGCGCTGGTGCTCTCCGGAGCGCTCGACGTGGAGGTGCTGCGCCGGACACTCGAGGCCGTCGTGCACCGTCACGAGGCCCTGCGCACCACGTTCCGCGCGGAGTCGGACGGCCCCGTGCAGGTCATCCACGCGCCCGCGCCGTTCGTGCTGCCGCTGACCGACCTGCGCGCCCTGGCACCCGAGCAACGTGAGGCCGAGGCCCGCCGCCGCGCGGGCGAGCATGCGCTCCAGTCGTTCGACCTGAGCACCGGGCCGCTGCTTCGCGCCGAGCTGTTGGTGCTCGCGGAGCGTGAGCACCTGCTGCTGCTCAACCTGCATCACATCGTGTCGGACGGCTGGTCCATCAGCGTCATCGTGCGCGAGATGTCCACGCTGTACGGCGACCTCCAGGCCGGCCGGACGCCGAGCCTCCCCGAGCTCCCGCTCCAGTACGCGGACTTCGCCGCGTGGCAGCGCGGGTGGCTGGAGGGCGCGGAGCTGGACCGCCAGCTCGCGTGGTGGCAGCGGCAGTTGGACGGCGCGCCACAGGACCTGGAGCTGCCCACCGACAGGCCGCGCACGCACCTGTCGCGGCCTCGGGGTGGCGTGGTGTCCCTGGCCATTGCGCCCGCGAAGGCGGAGGCCATCGAGGCCTTCTGCCACCGCGAGGGCCTGACGCCGTTCATGTTCTTCCTGGGTGCGTTCCAGCTCCTGCTGTCGCGCTACTCGGGCCAGGACGACATCTCCGTCGGCTCGCCCGTGGCGGGACGCAACCGCGCGGAGCTGGAGGGCCTGGTCGGCTTCTTCCTCAACACGCTCGTCCTGCGCACGAAGCTGGACGGTGACCCGACGGTGCGCGAGCTGCTGGCCCGCGTGCGCGAGACGGCGCTCGGGGCCTATGCGCACCAGCACCTGCCCTTCGAGCAGCTCCAGCCGCTGCGCGACCTGCAGCAGTCACCGCTGTTCCGGGTGATGTTCATCCTCCAGAACACCCCGGACGCGGACGTGTCCCTGCCCGGCCTGGAGCTGCGTCCCGGCCCCGACGAGGGCCATGTCGCCAAGTTCGACATGACGCTCTCGCTGGGTCGAAACAGCGCGGGCTTCACGGGTGAGCTCGACTACCAGGTGGACCTGTACGACGCGTCGACCATCGAGCGGATGACGCGGCACTTCCTCGCGCTCGTGGACGTGCTGGTCGCCTCGCCGGAGCGCCGCCTGTCCACGGTGACGCTGCTCTCCGACGAGGAGCGCTCGCGTCAGCTCGTGGCCTGGAACGACACGCGCGCGGACTTCCCGGACACGTGCGTGCACAGCCTCTTCGAGGCCCAGGTCCGCCGCGCGCCCGACGCGCTCGCGGCCAGCTTCGAGGGCTCGCGGCTCACGTATGCCCAGCTCGACGCGCGCGCCAACCAGCTCGCCCACGCGCTGCGCCGCCGCGGCGTCGGCCCCGAGGTGCGGGTCGCCCTGAGCGTGGAGCGTTCACTGGACGTCGTCGTCGGCCTGCTCGGAATCCTCAAGGCCGGTGGCGCGTGGGTGCCGGTGGATCCGCTGCTCCCGCGTGAGCGACTGGCCTTCCTGCTGGAGGACAGCGACGCGGCGATGCTGCTCACCCAGGCGCCCCTGCTGGAGCGCTACCCCGAGGCCCACCGCGCCCGCGCGCTGTGCCTGGACACGGAGCTGGAGGCGCTGTCGCGCGAGAGCACCGAGGCGCCCGTCACCGGTGTGCACTCGGGCAACCTGGCCTACGTGCTCTACACGTCCGGAAGCACGGGCCAGCCCAAGGGCACGGCGGTGGAGCACCGCTCCGTGGCCAACCTCGTCACCCACGAGGCCCGGACCTACGGCATCGGCCCCGGCGAGCGCGTGCTCCAGTTCGCGAACCTCTCCTTCGACCTGTCCGTCGAGGAGATCTTCACCACGCTCACCTCCGGCGCCGCCCTGGTGCTCGCGCCGCTGGAGAAGGTGATGCCGGGCGCGCCCCTGCACACGCTGCTGCGTGACGAGGCGCTCACGGTCATCAGCCTCACGCCCGCGGCCCTGGCGGCCACGCCCGCCGAGGGGCTGCCCTCGCTCAAGACGGTCATCTCCGGCGGCGAGGCGCTGCCCTCGGACGTCGTCGCGCGCTGGGCGCCGGGTCGACGGTTCCTCAACACGTATGGTCCGACGGAGGCCACGGTGGTGGCCACGCTCGCGGAGGTCGTGGCGGAGGAAGGCCGCGTGCCCTCCATCGGCCGTCCGCTGGCCAACGTGCGCGTCCACGTGCTGGATGCGCGCGGAGAGCCGGCGCCCGTGGGCGTCAAGGGTGAGCTGTACCTGGGCGGCGTCGGCGTGGCCCGGGGCTACGTGGGTCGTGCGTCGCTCACCGCCGAGTGGTTCATCCCGGATTCGTTCTCCGGAGTGCCGGGCGCGAGGCTGTACCGCACGGGCGACGTGGTGCGCTGGCGCGAGGATGGTTCGCTGGAGTTCGTGGGCCGCGTGGACGCGCAGGTGAAGGTGCGCGGCTTCCGCATCGAGCTGGGTGAGGTCGAGGCCGCGCTGGCCCGGCACCCCGCCGTGCGCGAGGCCGTGGTCATCGCTCGCGAGGACGGCCCCGGCGGCAAGCGACTGGTCGGCTACGCGGTGGCGCGCGAGGGCGTGCCCACTGACGGCGCGACGCTGCGTGCGGCGCTGAAGGACGTGCTGCCCGAGTACATGGTGCCCGCCGCCGTGCTGGTGCTGGACGCGCTGCCGCTGACGGCGAACGGCAAGGTGGACCGCAAGGCCCTGCCCGCGCCCGACATGAGCACGGTCAGCGGACGCCCGAACTTCGTCGGTCCCCGCACGCCCACCGAGGCGCGGCTGGGTGCCATCTGGTGCGCGGTGCTCGAGGTGGAGCGCGTGGGCATCCACGACAACTTCTTCGAGCTGGGTGGCCACTCGCTGATGGCGACGCAGGCCATCAGCCGCATGCGCGCGGTGTTCGGCGTCGAGCTGCCCCTGAGGGACCTGTTCGACACGCCGACGCTGGAGGCGCTGGCCCAGCGCGTGGACCTGGCGGTGCAGCAGGGTCAGGGCCTGGAGATTCCGGCCCTCGTCCCGGTGCCGCGCACGGGCCACCAGCCGGTGTCCTTCGCGCAGCAGCGCCTGTGGTTCCTGGACCAGTTGGAGCCGAACAGCGCCTTCTACAACATCCCCGCCACCGTGCGGCTGGAGGGCGCGCTGGACGTCGACGCGATGGGCAGGGCCATCAACGAGCTCTTGCGTCGCCACGAGTCGCTGCGCACATCCATCCAGAACAACGGCGGCCAGCCCATCCAGGTCGTCCATCCGCATGAGCCGACGCGCCTGGATGTGTTGGACCTGAGCGCGCTGGAGCCCACGGCGCGCGAGGCCGAGGCGCGCCGCGCGGCCATCGAGGAGACGCAGAAGCCGTTCAACCTGGCGGACCGCTCGCTGTTGCGCGTGCGCCTGTTGAAGCTGGGCGCCGAGGACCATGTGCTGCTGATGTCCATGCACCACATCGTCTCGGACGGTTGGTCCATGGGCCTGCTCGTCAACGAGCTGGCCTCCGCGTACGCGTCGTTCTCGAAGGGCCTGCCGCTCACGCTGCCGGAGCTGCCGCTGCAGTACGTGGACTACTCCGCGTGGCAGCGCGGCTGGCTCAAGGGCGACGTCCTCGACAAGCAGGTCGCCTGGTGGAGCAAGCACCTGGCGGGCGCGCCTCCCGCGCTGGAGCTGCCGTCGGACTTCCCCCGGCCTCCGGTGAGCACCTTCCGCGGCGACATGGTGGGCTTCACCATGCCTCGCGAGCTGCAGGACGCGGTGCAGACCCTGGCCCGACGTGAAGGCGCCACGACGTTCATGGTGCTGCTCGCCGCGTTCCAGACGATGCTCGCGCGCTACTCCGGCCAGGACGACATCAGCATCGGCTCGCCCATCGCCGGCCGCCGTCACTCGGACCTGGAGAAGCTCATCGGCTTCTTCGCGAACACGCTCGTGCTGCGCACGCAGCTGTCGGAGCACCTCACCTTCCGCGAGCTGCTCGGCCGGGTGCGCGAGACGACGCTGGACGCGTACGCGCACCAGGACGTGCCCTTCGAGAAGCTGGTGGAGGAGCTCCAGCCCGAGCGCAGCCTGAACCGCACGCCGCTGTTCCAGGTGCTGTTCGTGCTGCAGAACGTCTACAAGGAGAACTACGACACCGGCGACCTGCGGATGTCGCCGATGGAGGCCACCAGCGGCACGTCCAAGTTCGACCTGACGCTCTCCGTGTTCGAGTCGTCGCACGGCCTCACCGGCTACCTGGAGTACAGCTCCGACCTCTTCACGCGGCAGACGGCCGAGCGAATGGTGGGCGCGCTCCAGCGCCTGCTCGAGGGGGCCGTCACCCAGCCGGACCAGACGCTGGGTCGACTGCCGCTGCTCTCCGAGGCGGAGCGCCGGCAGGTGGTGGAGGACTTCAACACCGCCGTGGATCCGACGTACGTGCCGGGGCTGATGCACCAGTGGGTGGAGGCCCAGGTCGCCCGCACGCCGGAGCGCGTGGCGGTGACGGACGGCACGCAGTCGCTCACCTATGCCCAGCTCGATGCGCGCGCCAACCAGCTCGCGCACCACCTGCGGGCGCTCGGAGTGAGCGTCAACAGCACGGTGGGCCTGTGCCTGGAGCGCGCGAGCCTGGACATGCCCGTCGCGGTGCTGGCCACGCTCAAGGCGGGCGCGGCCTTCCTGCCGTTGGACCCCAGCTACCCCGCGGACCGACTGGCGCTGATGCTCGAGGACACCAGCGCGCCCGTCGTCCTGGCGCACTCCGCCCTGGTCTCCGCGCTGCCGCCGGGGCTGACGGCGCGCATCGTCCGCATCGAGGAGGAGACGGCCGTCCAGTCGCGCCCGACACACCGGCCCGACGTGGACATGTCGCCGGAGACGAACTGCTACTTCGTCTACACCTCCGGCAGCACCGGCCGCCCCAAGGGCATCGTCATGTCCCACCGCGCGGTGGGCAACATGCTGTGGTGGCTGATGAAGCGCGCGGTGAAGCCGGACGCCACCACGCTCCAGTTCGCCTCGCTCAACTTCGACGTGTCGTTCCAGGAGCTCTTCGGCACCTGGTGCCTGGGTGGCAAGGTGCTGCTCATCAACGGCTCGCTGCGACAGGACCCGCCCGCCATGCTGCGCTACATGCGCGAGCACCGCGTGGAGCGGCTGTTCCTGCCCTTCGTCGCCCTCCAGGCGATGTGCGACGCGGCCCTCACGGAGAAGGAGCTGCCCCCGCTGGGTGAGATCGTCACCGCCGGCGAGCAGCTCCAGGTGACGCCCGCGCTGCTCGCGTTCTTCGACCGGCTGCCCGAGTGCACGCTGGAGAACCAGTACGGCCCCTCGGAGGCCCACGTCGTCACGGCGTGGCGCGCGCCGAAGGACCGCAAGCAGTGGCCCGCGCTGCCGCCGGTGGGCTCGCCGCTCACCAACATGCAGATCTACGTGTTGGACCCGCACGGCGCGCCCTGCCCCATCGGCGTCGCGGGCGAGGTCTACGTGGGCGGCGCCAACGTGGCGCACGGCTACCACGGCCGCCCGGACCTGACGGCGGACCGCTTCCTGCCGCACTTCATGGGCGGCAAGTCCGGCGCCCGGCTGTACCGCACGGGCGACAAGGCCCGGTGGCTCGCGGACGGCAACCTGGAGTTCCTGGGCCGCCTGGACAGCCAGGTGAAGCTGCGCGGCTTCCGCATCGAGCTGGGTGAGGTGGAGGTGGCCCTGCGCGCCCTGCCCCACGTGCGCGACGCGGTGGCCATCGTCCGCGAGGACGTGCCGGGAGACCGGCGCCTCGTCGGCTACGTGGTGCTGCCGCCCGACGCACCGTGGAGCACCGAGGAGGCGCGGCAGGTGCTGCGCGAGAAGGTGCCCGAGTACATGGTGCCCTCCATCTTCGTGCGGCTGGAGTCCCTGCCGCTGATGCCCACCGGCAAGGTGGCCCGAGGTGGGCTGCCGCAGCCGGACGAGGAGAGCCTGCGCGGCACCACGCCGTTCGCCGCGCCCCGCACGCCGCTGGAGGAGCTGCTCGCCAACGCGTTCGCGGAGGTGCTGCGCACGCCCCGCGTGAGCGTCACCGACAACTTCTTCTCGCTGGGTGGACACTCGCTGCTCGCGACCCAGGTCGTCTCCCGCGTGCGCGTGGCCCTGGGCGTGGAGCTGCCGCTGCGCGCCCTCTTCGAGGCTCCCACCGTGGAGTCGCTGGCGCTGCTGCTGCAACGCGCCCAGGCGCAGGAGGCGCGGCCCAAGGCGCGTCCCGCGACGCCCGCCTGGTCTCCGCTCGTCACGCTGCGCGCGGGCGCCGACCACCGCCGCGTGCTGCACGTCATCCATGACCTGGATGGCCGCGTGGAGCGCTACGCCGAGCTGGCCCGCCACGCCCCCGAGGGCTGGAGCGTCGTCGGCATCCAGGCCCGCGGCCTGGAGGAAGGCCGCGCGCCGCTCGAGTCCGTGGAGGCCATGGCCACGCTCTACGTGGAGGCGCTGCGCGGCGCGACGCCCCAGGGCCCCTATCGCCTGGCGGGCCCGGGCCTGGGTGGCCTCATCGCCTGGGAGATGGCGCAGCAGCTCCAGCGCGAGGGGCACGCCGTGGAGCTGCTCCTCGTCGAGCCGCTGCCCGCAGAGCCGGATGCATCCACGGCCGCGACCACCGCGGGAGCCCAGGCCGCGCTCTTCGCCCGGGCCCTGGCCACGCAGGCGGGCATCGACGCGCCGGTGTTCCCCGCCGCGCTCACGTCCGGCAAGGACGCCGAGCCGCTGCTCACCCTCATGCACGAGCAGGGCGCGAAGACGGGCCTGTTGCCCGAGGACCTGTCGCTCGGGGAGCTGCGCACGCGCTTCAAGGTCTTCGCCAGCCACCTGCGCGCCGCGCGCCGCTACCTGCCCGAGCCCTACGAGGGCCCGGTGCACCTCCTGCGCGCCGCGGACGCCCCCGAGCGTGACGAGGATGAGCTCGATGGCGGCTGGGGCGAGCTGGCCGAGGGTGGCCTGACGATGTTGGAAACATCCGGTGACGCCGTCGCGCTGCTGCACGCGCCGGCCGTCACCGAGTGGGTGAAGCGGTGGGTGGACCTGGGAGGTTCCGGGGAATGATGGCCGCGTTTCACACCGGGGCCGGGCGGCCCTCGCGCACCAGCACCCACGGTGCCGCGATGAACAGCCTGTCGGAGCAGTGCGACCAGGAGAGGGGAAAGTGGGCGTCAGCCTACTTTTGGCGGTCTTGACCCATTTTCCTGGGATGTGAACAAGATACAGCCACTTTCAGGGGTGACTCACATGGCGGACGAGCGCGAAGACACGACGATCTACAAGGTCGTCGTCAACCACGAGGAGCAGTACTCCATCTGGCCGGCGGACCGGGAGAACGCGCTGGGCTGGAAGGACGCGGGCAAGCAGGGCCTGAAGGCCGAGTGCCTCGCGTACATCAAGGAAGTGTGGACGGACATGCGTCCGCTCAGCCTGCGCAAGAAGATGGAAGAGCAGGCCCTGAAGAACTGAGGCACCCGAGTCGTGCCCGACGGACCCCGGCGACCTGGCTGGGGTCCGTGGCGGGCGGTGTCGACTCAGAGGTCCGGAGGCGGACGAACCCCCAGGTGGCACGCGCGCAACGCGAGCTGGGTGCGGTTCTCCGCCCCGAGCTTCCGGTAGAGCTGCGTGACGTGCGACTTCACGGTGCGCTCGGCGATTTGCAGGTGCGCGGCGATCTTCAGGTTGTCCGCACCGCCGGAGACATACTGCAGCACCTCGCGCTCGCGCTGCGTGAGCGCCATGAGCACGCTCGCGGTGGGCGTCGTCACCGGTGGATGCTCGAAGTCGTTGCGCAGCAGCTGGACCGGGAACAGCCGCTCCCCTCGCACCAGTGAGTTGATGGCCGAGGAGACCGCGGAGGTGCCCAGCCCCTTGCGGAAGAGATACCCCGAGGCGCCCTCGTCGAAGCACTGGGAGATGATCTCCGGCACGCTCACGGCCGACAGGAGGAGCATGCGCACCTCCAGACGTCGCTTGCGCGCCTCGCGCAGCAGGTTGATGCCCTCCGTCACGGAGCATCCCAGGGATGCCTCGCCGTCTCCTTCCACATCCAGCACCGCCACCTGCGGCGGATCGGTCCCGAGGCTGTCGAGGAACAAGCGCGCATCCCTCGTCACCGAGGTCACGCTCACGCCCTCACCACGAAGACCGTCGGCGATGTTCTCCCACATCACGAACGGCCCTTCGAGAATGGATACACGAATCGCAGCTTGATTAGTTGCCATGCGAAGGCCCCCCAGCCGCCATGGCGAAACAACTTGTACTAGCGTGTTGACTGCTTCCGACCTCGGGACTGCTCGGTCAGCGGGATGAGGCTTCCAGGTCGAGCTTGCGCGTCCGCTGAACCACTCCGGGGTCGGTCCGATGATGCACGACCTGACTCCGTGACTGCTTTTCACTCCTCACAACTGGTGACGTCCTTCCGGGCTCCACCTCCGCTGGAGCCAGCTCCAGGTCCAACGTCACCAATACCCTAACACCGGGGAAGCGCAGAGGCGAAGCCGACCCTGGACAGAGTGTCAAGTGTGCGCGAATCCGATGGGATTCGGCCACCGCGTCCGTTGGTTCGTCATCGCTGTCGTTGGAATGACAAGCCCTTCCGTCCAACAGCCGATATCCGCCGGGCCCTGGCACGCGGTCGGCTGTCCACCATGCGACAGCGGGTGATGTCCGGAATCGTCGCAGGGCCTGCCCCAGGTGACGACGGGAGATGGGTCCTCGGCGTGTATGCTGGGTAGCGGACATGAGGACCGCACCCAGCCCGCATCTCGCCGTGGCCACGCCGGAGCGCGTGGCGCTCTCCCTGCCCGTGGCCGGAATCGGCTACCGGTGCCTGGCGTGGTTGGTGGACGCCAGCCTGCTCTTCTTCTTCTGGGTGGTGGCGTACTTCGTCTTCACGCTGCTGGTGTCGGACGTGCTGGGGGTGTTCCAGGGGCTGTCGAGCCTGGGGCAGACGCTGCTGGTGGTGGGCGTGTTCGCCACCCAGTGGCTGTACTGGACGCTGGGCGAGGTCTTCTTCCACGGGCAGACGCCGGGCAAGCGCGCGCTGGGCATCCGCGTGGTGCGCCTGGACGGCTCGCCGGTGGGCCTCTACGAGAGCGCCGTGCGCAACCTGTGCCGCGCGGTGGACTTCCTGCCCGGCGTCTACGCGGTGGGCTGCATCAGCCTCCTGCTCACGCCCAGGCATCAGCGGCTGGGAGACGTGCTGGCCGGCACTGTGCTGGTGCGCGAGGAGCGCATCGACCTGGACAAGTACACGCAGCCGGCGTCCCAGGCGACGAGCGGCGCCGCGCCTTCGACGACGCGGGCGCTGAAGCCCGACGAGGTGGAGCTGGTGCTGGCGTTCCTCACGCGCGCGCCGGGCCTGGCGCCGGACGTGCGGCTCCGGATGGGCGCGCGGATGGTGGAGAAGCTGGGCGGGCTGACGGACGCGGAGCGCGACGGGGTGCTCGCGTCCTCCACGTCCATCGAGGCCCACCTTCGCGGCCTCGTGCGGACGGAGCGCTGAGGATGGCCCAGGCGCTGACGGCGTTCGTCGCCCAGAAGCGGGAGGGCTGGAAGTCGCTGGAGGGGCTGCTCGAGCGCCAGCGCGCGGGCACGCTGACGCTGGAGGAGCTGCGCACGCTGGACACGCTGTACCGCCGCGCGGCCTCCGACCTGGCGCTCGCGCAGACGTTCTACCCGGACACCGACGCGCACCGCTTCCTCAACCAGCTCTGCGCGCGCGCGTATGCGGCCATCTACCAGCCTCCACGCGACCGCTGGGCCGCGGTGCGAGGCTTCTTCCGCCGCGACTTCCCGCGCACGCTGCGCCGGGAGCTGGGCTTCGTGGGCGCGAGCGCCGCGCTGTTCTGCCTGGGACTGCTGCTGGGCGCGCTGGTGGTGCTGTGGGAGCCACGCGGCGCGGAGCTGCTCGTGCCCTCGGGCGTGCGTCAGTACGTGGCCCAGGGGCGCATGTGGACGGACGACATCCTGTCGGTGGCGCCGCCCAACTCCGTGTCCTCCGGCATCGCCACCAACAACCTCACCGTCACCATCCTCACCTTCGCGATGGGCATCTTCGCGGGGCTGGGGACGATGTTCATCCTGGTGAACAACGGCGTGCAGATTGGCGCCATCTCCGCGCTGTGCATCCGCGAGGGCATGACGGTGGGCTTCCTGGACTTCATCGCCGCGCACGGGCCGGTGGAGCTGTCCATCATCGTCATCGCCGGAGGCGCGGGGCTGATGGTGGGCCAGGCGCTGGTGGACCCCGGGGAGCTGCCCCGGAGCCAGGCGTTGGCCCTGCGCGGACGCGAGGCGGTGAAGCTGGTGCTGGGGTGCGCGCCCTTCCTGGCCTGCATCGGCGTGGTGGAGGGCTACGTGTCCCCGGGCGACCTGTTCCCCACGTGGGCCAAGGCCGCGCTGGGCCTGTCCCTGGGGGGCCTGTTCTGGGCCTACCTGCTGCGGGCCGGCAGGACCGACGCCGACACCACGGACGCGCCCGAGGTGAGCGCCTCCTGACGCTTGCGCTGCTGGTGGCGGAGGATGCGCTCGTAGGCCACGTTCAGCTCGCGCATCTTCTCCGCGGAGCCGCCCCGGTCGGGGTGACGCTCCATGGCCAGCGCGTGGTAGCGCGCGCGCACCTTGTCCGCCGAGTCCAGCGGCGACACGCCGAGCAACTGGTAGGGGTCCTGGTCCTCGATGGCGGACAGCCAGCGCTCCAGCCGGTCCTTCACCTCGATGAACTGCTCGTCCCGGGCCCCGGTGTCCTTCACGGGGTGGGTGCGCACCTTGGCGTCCGCCCGGAACACCTCGGAGTAGGTACTGGAGACCCAGCGGTGGCAGCCGGAACACCGGAAGTAGCGAATCCGGTTCCCCATCTGAAGGGTCATCCGGATGCCGCAGTGGGTACACTCCACCTCGACGTTCTCCAGTGTCCGCCAGCTCGAAGCCACCGCGTTCATCGGCCCTTGCTCCCGTCAGCAACAGTCCTGTAGCACCGCCAAGCTCCCACGTCGGGAGATCGCGTCAAGAAAATCTCCACCGCGCCCCGCCGGACCCCCGGCCTTTCGGATAGAACCCACAGCATGAGCCCCCTGCTCGTCGCCGGACTGCTGCTCGCCGCCGCCCCGGCCCGGCCCCCGGCCGCCCAGGCCCGCCCCGCCACCGAAGCGACCCGGCCCGCCCCGGAGCCGTCCGCCCCCGCCCCCCAGGCCGTGCCCGGCGACGACGCCGCCTTCCTGCGCGCCCTGCTGTGGGCCGCCCGTCCCGCGCCGGAGGAGATTCGCGCCATCGCCGTGGAGGACCTGGCCCTGCTGGGGGACCCTCGCGCCCTGGACTCGCTGGCCATCCACCTGTGGGACCCCAACCCCCGCACCCAGCAGGCCGTGCTGCGCGCGGTGGCGCTGTTCCAGCATCCCCGGGCCGAGGAGATCCTCGGCAACGTGGTGCGCCACCCCCGCATGCCGGACGCGCTGAAGATCCAGGCCCTCAACGGACTCATCTTCCAGCGCACCGCCTCCGCCCGGCGCACCCTGCAGGACGCCACCACGGACGCGCGCCTCACCTCCGCCGTGCAGAACGCGGCCCGCGCCGTGGCCGCCCAGTGGGAGGCCCCCTCCACCGCCGCGCCCTGACCCCCGCCCTGCGGGCAGGCGGGCTCCCGGGGCCGATTCCTGGAGAAGTCGCGGTCCTGCGCTAGACTCCCGGCGCATGAAGATCACTCCGCTCGACATCCGGCAGAAGCGGTTCGACACGGCGCTGCGCGGCTTCTCCCGCCGCGAGGTCGAGGCCTACCTCGAGCTGATCGCCGGCGAGTTCGAGGAGGTGGTGAAGGAGAACATCGCGCTCAAGGAGGAGCTCAAGCGCACGCAGCTCAAGCTCGAGCAGCATCAGGAGCGTGAGCGCACCCTCCAGGAGACGATGGTCACCGCGCAGCGCATCAGCGAGGACCTCCAGTCCGCCGCCAAGAAGGAGGCGGAGATCATCATCGCGGACGCCGAGCACCAGGCGGAGAAGATCGTCCACGGCGCGCACCAGCGGCTGGTGCAGGTGGTGGAGGACATCAACGAGCTGAAGCGTCAGCGCACCCAGTTCGAGTCGCAGGTGCGCTCGGTGCTGGACGCGCACCAGAAGCTGCTGGAGACCTTCAAGGCCCCCGCCTTCGCGGACCGCGACTACGCCCGCGTCGAGGACAACGTGGCCTACCTGTCCCAGAAGAAGGCCACCGTCAGCGAGTAGCGCCGTGGCCCCGCCCTGGCTGAAGTCCCTGCCGGACGGCGTGGAGCTGGCGCTGCTCATCCAGCCCCGCGCCTCGCGCACCCGCGTCGTCGGCGAGCATGACGGGCTGTTGAAAATCCAGCTCGCCGCTCCGCCCGTGGATGGAGAGGCCAACGCCGCCCTGCTCGAGTTCCTGGGCAAGCAGCTGGGGGTCCCCCGGAGGCAGGTGACGCTCGTCGCTGGTGACGCATCGCGCCGCAAACGCGTGCAGGTGGTCGGCATTGATGCGGCGCGGACCGAGGCTGTTATGTCTGGGGCCTAGCGAGGCCCCCGCATGCGCCACCTGCTCGTCCTGCTGCTGTTGCTTTGGGCCATGCCTCGGGCGTGGGCCCAGGGCCTGGTCGAAGGCTCCGTCTCCCATCCCCACGGCGCGGGCGACGCGCTCGTGGACAACGTGGTGCTCGTCCCCCATGCCCGGCCTCCCCAGGTCGTCGGCGAGGTGACGACGAAGCGCTTCCGCATCCTCCACACGGCCGCGGCCACCGGGGCGGCCCGGGAGCTGGCGGGGCAGATTGAAGCGGTGCGTGACGGCTTCGGCGGCATCCTCGGGCGGGACTGGCCGGGGGTGACGGAGGTGCGGCTGGGCGTGGGGCGCGACGAGTTCGACGCGCTGGCGCTCCCCGGCGGCAAGCCCCCGGGCTGGGCGGTGGCGCTCGCCTACCCCGCCCATCAAATCATCCTGCTGGACGCGCTGAGCCTGAACGCGCCGGACGGGCAGCAGACGCTGCGGCACGAGCTGGCGCACGTGGCGCTGGGACAGCTCGCGCGCGACTGGCCGCGCTGGTTCCAGGAGGGCGTCGCGCAGAACGTCACCGGAGAGCGCTTCTCGCTCACGCACTACTCCGCCCTCTTCCGCGCGGTGACGCAGGAGCGCGTCTTCCACTTCGAGGACCTGTCCGACGACTGGCCGGACCTGCCCGCCGACGTGGAGATTGCGTATGCCCAGAGCGCCGCCTTCGTCGCGCACCTGGGCACCCGCTACGGCGCCCACGCCATGGGGCAGCTCGTGGACGGGGTGCGCGCGGGCGAGCCCTTCGAGACGGCCTTCGGCAAGGCCTTCCACACGTCACTGGACGTGGAGGAGGCCGGCTGGCGCGACGGGCTCGCGGCCCGCTACGGCTGGCTGCCGCTCACCACCAGCTCCGCGCTCCTGTGGCTGACGGCCTCCGTGCTGTGCGTGGCCGCGTACGCGCGCCGCCGCCGGCAGAAGAACCTGCGCCTGGCCGAGATGGCCGCCCAGGAGGCCGCGGACGAGGCCGCCCTGCGGCTGATGCTCGTCGCCCAGCAGCAGGCGGCCGAGGCCAATGCCACGCCCCTGCCCGCCCCCGAGGACGGCGCGCCCCCCGGCGAGGTGTACTGGACGGGCGCGCCACCCGCGCCGGAGCCCGAGCACGCCGACAGCGCCCCCCACGCGGAGTCGCCCTCGGGCGAGTTCGGGATGGGACCGGAGGGTGAGGCTCCGGACACGGACGGCGAGGACCCGCGCGCCCGCACGCTCAAGCCCACCCTGCATTGAAGCGCCCGCGGCATCTGGACCTTCGGACACCTCTACAAGCCGAACCCGGAAGTTTTTACCGTCCCAGGCACCTCCACGCCACACTCCACCCGGCCAAGTGGCTGGAATTGCTGGAGGGCGCGGGTCTCAGGCGCTGGCAACCGCCTTGCTATAGCTCCCGATGCGATGCGGAAGGCACCGGACATGAGCGAGCGGGGACGCAAGGCAGCGGGGTTGGCGAGGTTCTTCCGCCAGCAGCCGGACCGAATCGCTGCGCTGTGGCGGCGGATGCGGATGACGGCACACGACTCGGATGGATCGCAGGCGCCGCTGAGCCAGCTGGACGGACTGGTGGAGCCCTTCGTCCGGGAGCTGGGCGTGATGCTGGAGGGGGACGACACGAGCCCCTGGAGCCGCACGAAGGCGGTGCTGCGGCTGTCGCCGGAGCGTGGCGCGCGCGCCCTGCACGAGGAGTTCTCGGCGCTGCGGCGCTGTCTGGTGGATGCCGCGGAGGTGCTGGGCGGCGGGGATGGGGAGAAGGAGCGCATCAACCGCGCCGTGGACGAGGCGGTGGACTCGGCGGTGGCGCTGCTCCAGCGGCTCAGGGATTCGAGGGTGGAGGGGCCCAGGGTGCCCTTCGGGGGATTGGTGGTGGAGTACTTCGAGCGGCCGTCGCGCGTCAGGCACGTGCCGCCCGGCTCGAGGGATGGACGCACCGCGATGCATTGAGTGAGGGGTGGTCGGGTTTGCCGACCCGTTCGGCTTGACGCTCCAGACTGGGAGGGTCCGAGGCCGGCGGGAGGGAGCGTGCCAGGGGTGGGGACCCCGTGGCGCGCCTTATGGGGACGCGTGCTCCCGCTGGGGAGTGGTGAGCGCGCATCGCGAGCCGCTGGCAAGACGCGTGGATGGGGGTCCGCGCGACTCGCCGGTCGGACGGGTCGGCATTGTTGTCGTGGGGGCTGTTTCGTGGGGGCAGTGAGATAGCGCGTGGGACCGCGGGGGGAGCGTCTACGGGGGTGGGCGCTCCTCCCGCGTTGCTTTTCAGTGGGCGTCCGCCCAGCTCTTCCCCGCGCCGACGTCCACCTTCAGCGGCACCTTGAGCGAGGCGACGCCCGCCATGCCGCGCGCCACCAGCGCCTTCACCTGCTCCACCTCGGCGTCCGGCGCCTCCAGCAGGAGCTCGTCGTGCACCTGCAGGAGCAGCACGGTGGAGAGCTTCTGGGCGCGCAGCTCCTCGTCCACCACCAGCATGGCCTTCTTGATGAGGTCCGCGGCGGTGCCCTGGATGGGCATGTTGATGGCGGCCCGCTCGGCGGCCTGCGCCACGCCCCGGTTCTTGGAGTTCAGGTCCGCCATGTAGCGGCGCCGGCCGTACAGCGTCTCCACGTAGCCCGTCTTGCGGGCCGTGTTGACGGTCTCCTCCAGGTAGCGGCGGATGCCCGCGTAGCGGATGAAGTAGCGCTCGATGATGTCGCGCGCCGTCTCCTGGGGGATGCCCAGGCGCGTGGACAGGCCGTGCGGTGACAGGCCGTAGGCGATGCCGAAGTTCACCATCTTCGCCACGCGGCGCTGCTCGCGGTCCACCTGGTCCGGCGCCACGCCGAAGACCTCGGCGGCGGTGCGGCTGTGCACGTCCTCGTCGTTGCGGAACGCCTCCACCAGCACGGCGTCGTCGGCGATGTGCGCCAACAGCCGCAGCTCCACCTGGCTGTAGTCCGCGCTCACCAGTTGGTGGCCCGGGGCCGCCACGAAGGCGCGGCGGATCTCCCGCCCCAGCTCCGTGCGCACGGGGATGTTCTGGAGGTTGGGGTCGGTGGAGGACAGGCGGCCCGTGGCGGTGGCGGCCTGGTGGTACGTGGTGTGGATGCGGCCGTCCGCGGCCACCAGCGTGGGCAGCGTGTCCAGGTAGGTGCTCTTGAGCTTGGACAGGCTGCGGTACTCGATGATGGCGTTGGGCAGCGGGTGCTCCTCGGCCAGCTTCTCCAGCACCTCCTGGTCCGCGGACGGCCCCGTCTTGCCGCGCTTGATGATGGGCAGCTTCAGGTCGGTGAAGAGCACCTGCACCAGCTGCGGATTGGAGCCGATGTTGAACTCGCGTCCGGCGTGCTTGTAGACCTCCTTCACCTGCGACTCGACGGCCGCGTCCACCTTGACGGAGATGCGCGCGAGCTCCTGGGTGTCCAGGCTCACACCCCGCCGCTCCATGCGCGCGAGGATGGGCAGCAGCGGCAGCTCCAGCTTCTGGGCCAGCTCCGACAGCTTCGCCTCGTCCAGCTCCTTCCACAGCTCGGGGGCGAGCCTGCGCGCGGCCTCGGCGCGCACCGCGAAGCCCAGCGCCAGCTCCTCCGGTGAGTGGTCCGCCAGCGCGCGGTCCTTCTTGCCGCGCCGCCCTTCGGCCGCGGGGGGCAGCGCGGGCAGCTCGGTGACGAGCCGCTCGCGCGCCAGGTCCGCCAGCGCGTGCTCGCGCCGCGAGGGGTTGAGCAGGTAGCTCAAGAGCTCCACGTCGTCGTGCGCGCCCGTGAGGTCGATGCCCTCGTTGGCGAGCACCAGGGTGAGCGCCTTGAGGTCATGGCCGCCCTTCTTCACCGCGGCGTCCTCGAGCACGGCCTTGAAGGCGGCGGCGAAGGCGTCCGGGCGCACCTGGGTGGCGCCCAGGACATCGTGGCGCAGCGGCACGTAGCGGGTGCTCGCGTCCGGCAGGGCCACGCCCAGGCCCACCAGCCTCGCGGCGAAGGGCAGACCCTCGTAGGCCGGCACCAGGCTCACCGAGCCCGCCGCGCGCACGGCCTGGGCCAGCGCCTGGAGCTCCTCGTCCGTGGTGACGAGCGTGGTGGTGGTGGGCAAGGGCGCGGGCTTCTCCTTCACGGGCTCGGAGGCGCCCGGCGCTCCGCCCTGCCCCGCCTGCGGCAGCTCCTTGAGCAGCGCGTAGAACTCCAGCTCGGTGAACAGCTCCCTGGCGCGCGTGGCGTCCAGCTCCTTGCGCGTCAGCTCCGCCACGCGGACCTCCAACGGCAGGTCCGTCTTGAAGCTGACCAGCTGCCGGGCGCGCAGCAGGCTCTCGCGGTGCGCGGCGAGGTTCTCGCGAATCTTCGGCTTCTTCACCTCGTCCAGCCGCGACAGCAGCGTGTCCACGTCACCGAACTGCTGGATGAGCTCCGTGGCCGTCTTCGGGCCGATGCCTGGCACCTTGGCCACGTTGTCCACCGCGTCGCCGATGAGCGCTAGGTAGTCGCGCATCTGCCTCGGTTCGATGCCCAGCCGCTCCTTCACGTCCTCGGGCCGGGTGTGCACGTCCTTCATCGGGTCGAACAGGCGCACGTCCTCGTCGACAATCTGGATGAAGTCCTTGTCCCCGGTGACGACCTGGACGCAGAAGCCCTCCGCCTTGGCCTTCTGCGCGAGCGTGCCGATGACGTCGTCCGCCTCCCAGCCCGGCATCTCCAGGATGGGCAGGTTGAGCGCCTCCACCACGCGGCGGATGAGCGCGAACTGGGGCACCAGGTCCTCGGGAGGACCCTCGCGGTTCGCCTTGTACGTGGGGTCGATCTTCTGGCGCTCCACGCGGCTCTCCTTGTCGAAGGCGAGCGCGACGTGGGTGGGCTTCAAGTCCCTCAGGGACTTGAGCACCATGCGCGTGAAGCCGAGCACGGCGTTGGTGGGCACGCCCTTGCTCGTCGTGAGCGGCGGAATCGCGTGGTAGGCGCGGAAGATGAAGCCGGACGCGTCGATGAGGACCAGGGTGGGCGCGGAGCGCGAGGGGCTGGTGTCGGCCATGCCCCCGTGCCTAGCGCGCCCGTCCCTCCCTGTCCATGTCGCGCGCTAGTTGCACTTCCACTCGCGCTTCTTCGCCTCGACCATCTCCTCCACGCCATCGCCCTTGACGGCCAGGTCCAGCACCGCCGCCAGGTCCGGACAGCCGCCGGCGCCACGGAAGGTGTTGAGCGCCAGCGTCGAGCAGAAGCCCGCCGCCTTGTTGAGGTCCGCGTTGCCCGCATAGAAGCTGAAGCCCAGCTTCCACACCCGGCACGCGCGGCGGTTGTCCTCGCGGTCCGCCCAGTGCCGGCCGCGCTGATAGGCCTTGTCCGCCATGTCCTGGAGGATGCTGCGCCGGTAGAACGACGGCTTGGACTCGGCCAGGTCGAGCATCAGCGACTTGTCCACCTCCAGCGCCTCGCGCAGCGGCTCCGACGCCTTCTCCGGGTCATCCGCGGCCAGGTAGCTCTGGCCACCCTTGAAGAGCTGATCCACCGTGGACATGGTCTTCATCATCTCGTCCGCGGCCCCGTGCAGCGCCGAGGACTCGTAGTTGGCGCGCAGCTTCTGCAGCGTGGCCAGCGCCTCGCTGCCGCGGCCGGACCAGTAGTCCATCATCGCCGCCTGCATCAGCTTGTTGGGGTAGCGCTGCTTCACCGCCTCCAGCACCACCATCTTCGGGTCCGTGGGCAGGTTCTCCTGGTTGAGCACCTCGGCCACCGGGCACGTCCACGGGACGGAGTTCGGATCCAGCTTCTGGCGCGAGATGAGGAACTTCACGAACAGGGGGTCCTTCGGCCGCCACTCGTTGCGGCGCAGGCGCCCGTCCAGCTTCAGCGTGTAGCCCAGGGGCGGCTGCAGGTCCTCGCGCGGCTGGTTCTGGCACCACACCGCCATGTACGTCTGGCAGCGCGGCACCGCGGCGCTCCACTGCGAGTTGTTCAGGTAGCGCTTGCAGTCATCCAGCGCGCGCTTCGTCACCTGCTCGGCCGCCTCGCTCGCCTTCGAGCGCGCGCGGCGGAAGTACTCGCTCTCACGCGGAATCTTGCGGAACGACGCCAGGGCCTCCTCGGGCTTGAGGCGCTGCACCAGCTTCTCGCCCGTGGAGAAGTTCTCGTACGCCTCCTTCTCCAGCTTGATGCGGCGGATGAGGGTGTTGGCGTCCGTGTTGATGGGGTCCAGGTCCAGCGCCTGCGAGCAGATCTGCTCGGCCTTGGCCCAGTTGGGCGCGCCCAGCTCGCTGGACGCGAAGGAACGACACTCGCTGAGCAGGTCGGCGATCTGCTGAGCGGGGTCCACCTGCACGCCCGCGCCCATGGGACCGTCCGTCTGCGCGGGCGTGGAGGGCAGCATCACCTTCACCACGCCGGCCACGAGCAGCACCGCCACCAGGCCGCCGCCGGCCACCATCAGCTTCTTGCGCCGCGCGGCCTCCGGGTCTCCACCGCCGTTGCCGGCGTCTCGCCGCCGGGAGGGCGGAGGCGCGCCCGCGCCACGCCGCGAGGGCACCGCGGCGTCCTCCTGAGGCGCCTCGAAGGTCAGCTCGATGACGCCGAACTGGAGCTGGTCCCCAGGCTGGAGCTCCACCGGCTCCGGGCCCAGCGGGTCTCCGTTGAGCAGCGTGCCATTGGCGCTGCCCAGGTCGCGCACCAGGACGCCCCGGCCCGTGGCCTCGAGCTCCGCGTGCTTCCGGCTGACGGAGTCGTCCTCCAGGATGATGGCCGCCGGAGGCAGCCGCCCCACCAGCACCTTGCCCTTGAGCGGGTACGTCTTGCCGGCCCACGGCCCCACGGTGCCCCGCAGCAGCGGACCGCTCGCGCCCCCCCCTCCCGCGGGCTTCGGACGCTTCGCCAGCGCCCCACCCGCAGGAGGAGCCCCGGCGGGCTTCGACTTCACGCTGGGCAGGGCCCGCGTCGCGCGCGCCCCACCGCCCTCGCCGCCGACGGGCATGGGCGGCTCGGAGCCGGCGGACTTCGCGGCGCGCCGCGCACCGGACGCGCGGGAGGGCGCGGCCTTGAGCGTCAGCGTGTAGTCGCCGAGCACCACCTCGGTCTGGGGCGTGAGCGCGGTGGGCTCCGCGATGGCCTCGCCATTCACGAAGGTGCCGTTGGCGCTCCCCAGGTCCTCGATGAAGACGGTGCCCGCCTCCGTGAAGACGCGCGCGTGCGTGCGCGACACGCCGCCCTCGGTGAGCAGGATGTCACAGCCCTGCTGGCGGCCCAGCTTCAGCTCGCCGACGACTTCGTGCTCGTTCTCCGTACCGTCGGGCAGACGGACGACCAGTGTGGCCATGGCGCGTCAGTCCTCGCGGAAGATGCTCATGTTGACGGGGATGCCCTTGCGCTGAAGCTCGTCGTAGAACTTCGGCACGAAGCCCGACGCCACGAAGCGGCCACGCACCTTGTGGTCCTCCGTGAAGCCGTCCTGCTTGTAATAGAAGATGTCCTGGAGCGTGACGATGTCGACCTCCATGCCGGACACCTCCGTGACGTAGCAGATCTTCCGCGTTCCGTCGGAGAAGCGCGTCTGCTGGACGATCATGTGCACGGCGCTGGAGATCTGTTCGCGGATGGCCTTCACCGGCAGGTCCATGCCGGACATGAGCACCATCGTCTCCAGCCGGGCGATGGCGTCGCGCGGCGTGTTGGCGTGCAGCGTGGTGAGCGAGCCGTCGTGGCCCGTGTTCATCGCCTGGAGCATGTCCAGCGTCTCGCCCGAGCGGCACTCGCCCACGACGATGCGGTCCGGACGCATGCGCAGGCAGTTCTTCACCAGGTCGCGGATGGTGATGGCGCCCTTGCCTTCCAGGTTGGGCGGCCGGCTCTCCAGCTGCACCCAGTGGTCCTGGGGCAGCTGCAGCTCCGCGGCGTCCTCCACCGTGACGATGCGCTCGTCGTCGGGGATGAAGGCGCTGATGATGTTGAGCGTCGTCGTCTTGCCGGAGCCGGTGCCGCCGGAGATGACGATGTTGCGCCGGGCCTTGACGCACATCTCCAGGAACTCGGCCATCTGCGCCGTCAGCGTCTTGTACTTGATGAGGTCCTGGATCTTCAGCGAGTCCTTCTTGAACTTGCGGATGGTGATGCAGGGCCCCTTCAGCGCCAGCGGCGGGATGATGGCGTTGACGCGGCTGCCGTCCTTGAGGCGCGCGTCCACCAGCGGGCTGGACTCGTCGATGCGCCGGCCGATGGGCGCGACGATTCGCTCGATGACGCCGAGCACCGCCTGGTTCGAGGAGAACGTCTTCTCCGACAGCGTCAGCTTGCCCTTGCGCTCGATGTAGATCTGGTTGGCGTGGTTCACCATGATCTCGCTGATCTCATCCGACGCGAGGAACGCCTCCAGGGGCCCCAGGCCCAGCGCCTCGTTGATGACGTCGGTGAGCAGCTCCTCCCGGTCCACGTCCTCCGGGAGCTCACCATCGGCCTCCATCTGGTCGATGATGTCGCGGATGGCCTTCTCGGTGCGACGCCACAGCTCGTCGTCACCCAGCCGGTCCATGTCCATGCGACGCAGGTCGAGGTACTCGATGAGCCGGTCGTGGATCTCCTTCTGGAGCCGCGTGTAGCGCTCCACCCGGGGGTCCACCTTCTTCTTGTTCTTCGCCAGCGCGGACGCCATGGACGCGGGCATGCGGCCCGCGGCGGGCTGGGGGGGCGGCGGAGGCGGCGGCTCCTCCTCGTAGGGCTCCTCGTCCTCGTACTGCTCCTCCTCGGGGTAGCCCTCCTCCTCACCCTGGTCGTCGTAGGCCTCTTCCTCCTGGCCCGCGCGCGTCATCGCCGGACCCGCGTCCTCCAGCGGCTCCACGTTGATGATGTAGTCGCCGATGTAGATCTGGTCCGTCGGCTTGAGCACCTGCGGCGCGGCGATCTTCTTGCCGTTCACGAAGGTGCCGTTCGTGGACTTCATGTCCACGATGATGCACTTGCCATCCTTGGCGACGATGCGGGAGTGGTACTTCGAGACATTGCCCTTCGCGAGCATGATGTCATTGCCGGGCAGCCGACCGATGGTGATCTCCGGCTTGTGGTACTCACGCTGCTCGGTCCCGCCGCCCTTTTCCGCGAGGGTGATCAAAAACATGGGGCTGATGCTACCAAGCGCCCCTTCCACCTCAAAGCGTCGGTCGCAGCCGAATGCCCGCCCGCAAAGCCGACGGGCCGGCTCCCGCCCCCGGAAGGGAAGGAAACCGGCCCGTGACGGGGCCCCAGGTGGGCCCCGGTGCCCCTGGGCGCCGGCGGAGCGGCGCCCGCGGCGTCAGTCGAAGATGTTGAAGTTCACCTCGGACCGGGCCTGCTTGTAGCGGCTCTTCACGTCCTCGATGATGGTGCGGACCTTGTCGGAGTCCGGGTTGACGATGCGCGGCGTGACGAAGATGACCAGCTCGCGCTTGGTCGAGTCGAAGCCGCGGCTCTTGAAGAGCTCGCCGACGATGGGGATGTGACCCAGGCCGGGAATCTTCGACACGGACTTCTGCTCGTCGTGGCTGAACACGCCGGACAGGACGATGGTCTCGCCGTGGCGCACGGTGACGTTCGTCTTCACCTTGCGGGTGCGGAAGCCCGGAATCGTGGACGAGCCACCGAAGGACACCGCGACGGACGTGTCGATTTCGGAGGCCTCGGCCTCGATCTCCGTCTGGATGTTGCCGTTGCGGTCCGCCGTGGGGCGCAGGTTCAGGATGACGCCGTACTTCTTGTACTCGACGGAGAACTGGTTGTTGGTGATGAGCGGAATCGGGACCTCGCCGCCCGCCAGGAACTCCGCCTTCTCACCGCTGGCGCACACCAGCTTGGGCTGGGCGAGCAGACGGCCGTAACCGTCGTTGCCCTGGAAGCCGATGGAGAAGTCCGCGCCCGCCGTCAGGCCCAGGTTGGAGCCGCCCTGGCCGAAGGTGCCCGGGAACAGCTCCTGCGTCACCGTGGCCGCGGCGGACGCCGTGCCCGTGATGTCCAGGGGGTAGCGGATGCCGTAGCGGTCGCGGCTGTTGCGGCGGATCTCGACGAACTGGACCTCCGAGAGGATCATCCGCTTGATGCCGACCACGAGCAGGTTCTCCACCTTCTCGCCGATGGCCTTGGTGATGAGCTCCGCCTTCTGGAGGTCCTGCTGGCTCTCCACCGAGCCCTCCAGGAAGATGGTCGCGCCGACCACGTTGGCCTGCACGTTCTTGAGGCCACCCTTCTGGAACGCGGCGTTGAGGTTCTGCGCCACCAGCTTCTTGGCGTTGGGGGCGATCTTCACGAACGACTTCACGTTCGGATACAGGCTCACCACCTGCTCGATGCGGTCCGCGTCCTGCGTGGTGTAGGCCTGACCGTCCAGGTAGATGCGGTCACCCACCATGCGGACGGAGACGCCTTCGATCTCACCCAGCAGGCGCTTGATCTCCGCGATGACGTCGTTGGGGTCCTGCTTGCGCACGTTGATGAGGTAGCTGGTGCGCTGGCCGGTGGACTTCCAGATGAGGAGGGTCGTCTTGCCTTCGGCCTGGCCGGTGACGAGCAGCTGGCCGGAGCCGAGCGTCTTCACGTCGGCGATGGACGGATCGCCGAGGGCCACCTTGCTGAGGCCCGGGATGTTGAGAACCTTCTGGGCGCCCACCCCGAGGCTGAACGTGGTGCCTTCCTGGGCCAGGGCGGAGCCACCGGCAACCAGGGCAACGAGCGCGCCCAGGGCGGCGGCATGCGTGAAGCGTGTGAACATCGTGCGTGTCCCCTCTTCCAAAGTCTCTGCGCCTACAGTCTCTGCGCTAACCCAAGCTTTGTTGCTGCCACCACACCGCCCAGAAGGTCCCGAGCGCGATGGCCACCCCGTAGGGGATGTGTCGCTGCGTGGAGGGAGCTGTCTCCGCGCGTGCCAGGCGAAGACGGACCGCCCAGCGTCGCAGCGCCGCCGCCACCGTGTCCCAGGCCGCCCCCTGCCACAGGAGCGAGACCACCGCCTGGGCCGCGCCCACCAGGGAGATGAACGCGGCGGCCGCCATCGACGCTGGGAACCCCAGCACGGCGCCCACCCCGGCCATCAACTTCACGTCGCCCCACCCCATCCGCCCCCGGACCGCCGCGGGCACCAGCAGCAGTGCCAGGCCCACGCCCGACACCAGCCCGCTGACGAGCCCCTGGTCCAGCCCCCCCACCCCCTCGGTGGCGAGGCGCACTCCCAGCCCCACCGCCATCAGCGGGTAGGTGACCACGTCGAGGATCTCCCGGCGCATGACGTCCGTCACCACCGAGATCACCAGGGCCACTCCAAGGGCCGTCCACAGCGCGAGTTGTCCAGGCGTCATCCGTCGCCTGTCCCATTCGCGTCCAGGCGTCCGGTATCAAACCAGGGACGCCTGGAGCCCGTCAATTGGCGAACAGCGAGAGCCCCCCTGGAACGAGGGCCATCTCATTGTCTCAGCGGACGACGAGCCGGATTTTCTCGCTGCAGATGAAGTACTCGTCCCCGTCTTCGATCTTGCGGCGCTTGATCCGCTGCTTGTTGAACCAGGTCCCGTTGGACGAGCCCAGGTCCTCGATGATCCAGTCATGCCCTTCCTGGGCGATGACGGCGTGCTCGCGCGAGACCTTGCCGGAGTTGATGACGAAGTCGCAGTGCTTGCCGCGGCCGATGACGTAGCGCTCCTTGATGATGCGCTCCTCGCCGCCGTCCTCGGTGACCAGGTACAGCGCGGAGCCCTCCTCCTCGGCGAGCTCGTCGGCGGGCTCCTCCTCGGGCTCGGCCTGCTCCTCGTCCTCGAGGGGCGGCTCGTCCTGGTCGGGCAGCGGCTCCTCCTCCTCGACCATCTCGTCGTTGGGAGGGGGCGGCTCGTTCTTGCCCTTGATGAGGCGCTCGAGCTCCGCGGCGGTCTCCAGCACGCGCTCGGCCACCTCGCGGCGGACGGGGTCGTTGTCCAGGCCGTTGGAGGAGGAGCGCTCCTCGGGAGGAGGCGGCGCGCCACGGCCTCCCGCCCGGACGGGCGCGGGTGGCTCGGCCTTGGGAGCCGGCGCGGGCGCCAGCACCGGAGGCGCGGAGGGACGGGCGGCGGGGGCCGCCGCGACGGGGGACGGACGCGAGGGCGCGGCCACGGCGGCGGGCGCGACGTGCGCCTCCCCCCGGGACTTCGCCTCGATGAACCCGTTGAGGCGCGCGAACATGAAGAGCGCCTGGTTGATCAGGGCGTCGCGGTCCGAGCCCATCTGCTGGGCCATGTCTTCGTACGTCTCCCACAGGTGGTCGGCGATACCGACCTTGCGGGCGGGGCGTGAGTTCTGATCGATCATCGGTCTTGACTCGGACGGTACAGGATGACCCGGACTCTAACAGACACCTCTGGCCACGCCCAATTACTCGAACGCGGACAGGCCGAACGCGTTGACGGCGTTGTCGATAATCACGCTCAGGTTCAGCTGTAGAATTCCATCCGCGGAGGGGTAGGCGATGTAGGCCAGGGAGGCCCCGCCACTCTGGGCGGCCACCACGGGCCCCGGCAGCGTGTAGAACGCCAGGCCCGCGCCCGAGGACGAGGACGTGTCCACGCCGGAGATGTGGTTGCGCACGCCGGAGCCCACCGACACCACGAACCGATCACCCCGACTCAGCGCGTTGGTCGCGGTCGCACGAAGCGTGAGGGGCGGCGGCGTGGGCGGGAAGAGCGGCACGGTGATGTCGCCAGGCGTGCCACAGGGGATGGCGGAGTCGGGCACCGTCGTCGTCTGGGTGAAGTCCGCCGGGTGGAAGTAGTAGCTCGTCGGAATCTGGTAGCCCGGCCCCGAGTCCTCCACGTCGCGGGACAGGAACTCGCCCAGGTCGTTCACCAGCACGAAGCGCTGGTCCCCGCCGACGCGCACCGTGAAGAGCGGCAGCTCCGCGCAGTCCTCGGGGATGGGCGTCGTCGTCTCGAGCACCACCTTGCCGGCCTCGCTCGCGGGCCGGATGCTCGTCACCTTGAGGTCCGTCGTGCAGCGGATGTCCTGGTTCGCCAGGACGATGGTGTCGTCGAGCCGCACCTGCCGGGAGACCTCGGTGGCCTGGGGGACCACGAAGCTCGTGGGCGTGGTCAGGTCACGCGGCAGGTCCACCATGCTCGGGAACGCGCCCTGGTAGATGAAGCGGAACACCCCGCCCACCACAGAGCCCTCGAGCAGCGTGCGCCGGGTGACGCTCGGCCCCGTCGGATTCGACGGATCACACAGGTGCTCCACCGCCTGGCTCACGTCGACGAGCGTGGAGGCGCCGCCCACCGTGATGACCTGCTCCTGCTCGTTGCGCGCCTCGACCACCACGTTGGCGCGGCGCAGGTCCAGGTCGAACTGACGCCGGTCGCTCGCGGAGAACGTGGTGATGCTGCCGTTGGATGACGGCATCAACCCCAGCAGGGGCACCGTCGCGGAGGCGTCCGTGGTGATGGTGCCCTCCGGGCCCACCAGCCGCAGCCGCAGGGTCGCCGTCGGGATGAGCGCCAGCCCCGTGGGCAGACCGTCCGGAGGGCGGATGGGCAGCATCTTCGCGCCGCTCAGGTCCGTGGCCGTCAGGCCCGTCAGCGTGTCCACGGCGAGCACACCCGTGCACTCCGTGGCGCCACCGCAGGACAGCTCGTCCTTGATGCCGAAGACGAACTGCCCCGCCTCCATCACCTGGGCCTCGTTCTGCGGCGTCTCCGAATTGTCGGGGATGGACACGCGCGGGTGCGTCACCAGGTAGCGCACCGGGAAGTTGTCGAAGCCGCCGGACAGGTCCCGCACCGCCGCGGAGGGCGTGGTGCAGTCGACGCTCGTCTCCGGGTGGGTGTCCTGCACCAGCAGCGTGCGGCCCGTCAGGCCGGTGGCCTGGCGCGTGGCCACGACGAGCTGGTCGTTCGGGAGCACCGCCATCGCCTGCACGGACTCCCCCGGCTGCAGACAGAACAGCGTCACCGCCGCGGGGACGACCTCCCCTGCCCCGAGCGCGTCGGGACCGGGCACCCACTGACGCTCGATGCGCGAGCCGCCGGTGTCGGCCTCGAAGGGCGCATCCGGGTCCTGGATGCCGTAGTAGAGCACGCCGGGTCCGGGCGTCTGGCCCTCCGGCACGGGCGCGGGAGAGCGCGCCGCGAACGAGGTGATGAGGCTGCGGCCCTCCAGCCGGAGCACCTGCACCAGCCGGTCCGGGCCCGCGGCCACCACGGAGATCTGCGAGGCGCCGGCGCTGCGCGCGTAGACATACGGGCCCGCATGGTCGGAGCCGTCGGCCTTGTAGCCCACGTCCCGCGTGAGCGAGTCCGGCCGGTCCAGCACCGGGATGGCCAGCGTCTGCAGCGGGTTGGGCGCGGGGATGAACTGCTTGGGGTCCTTCGACAGGTCCAGGACCTGGAGCTCGTCGCGGTCCGAGGACGTGACGAAGACCAGGTCGCCGACCATGGTCAGGTCATAGGTGCCGGACAGGCCGGCGAAGCCCGTGGTGGCCTGGGTATCCGAGCAGCCGGCGCCCAGCCCGGCGCACGCGAGGAGGACGGTGAGGGTGCCGCGCTTCACGGGGAGGACTCCTGACACACGCTGGTGCCCTGACGCGTGTCGCGGAGCTGCTGCACGCCGAGCAGGGCGACCCGCCGCGCATCCTGCGGCCGGTCGAGGTTGGGGATGTCGATGACGGCGACGCGTCCGTCGCCGAAGGTGGTGGTGAACAGGCGCGCCGAGTTGCCCCGCACGTCCGCCGTCAACCCGTAGGGCTGGCTGGGCTGGGCCGGGTCCTGGTCTCCCACGAGCACCTGGGCCACCAGCTGGCCCACCTCCTCGTCGTAGATGGAGACCGCCTCGTCGCCGCTGCCCGTCACCGCCACCAGGTTGCCGCGACCGGCGGCCCGGGGGATGACCTCCAGCTCGCTGGCGCCCTCGGGCAGCGACTGCGCGGACACCACGCGCAGCGTCGGCAGGTCCGCGCGCGCGTTCTCGATGTCGATGATGAGCAGCGTGTCCGGACCTCGCGCCAGCAGGTAGACGCGCTCGCGGTCCAGGTCCACCTGCGCCGGGTCGTCGCGCCGGGGACGGGACACCACCGCCACGCCGCGCGCCTCGCGGATGGAGTAGATGCTCCGCACGTCGGACTCCAGCACGCGGTCCGTCGCGGTGCGGTCCACCAGGCGCAGCACGTACGCCGCCGACAGCGTGCCCAGCTGCTGCGTCGCGGAGCTGCGGCCGGACGCGTACAGGTACCGGCTGCCGATGGCCACCGAGTGCGCCGCGCCCGGCAACAGCCCGTTGACGCCCAGCGGGACGAAGCTCGACGTGGTCAGCGTCTCGCGCGTGGGCGCCGCGGCGGGCAGGTTCACCAGGTACCCCTGGAGGTCGGACTGCTGGACGTCCGTTGACTGCGGGCCGACGAGCTCCGTGTGCGTCACCCACACCCGGCCGTCCGGGTTGAAGCGATCCACCGTGACGCCCAGCGGCGCCGGCGCGCCCGGGACGCCATCCTTGTTCGCGCCCGGGACGCCCACCAGCGAGAGCGCGTTGACGCGGCAGTCGCGGTTGGACGTGGACTGGGCGCACGTCAGGCCCAGCCCGTCATCCGCCACGTCGATGACCTGGAGGTAGCTGCCCTCGGCGCGCGTCGGGACGAACAGGCGGGGTGAGCGCCCAGGCGGGGTCCACAGCGTCATCTCGCCGGCGAAGCTGTCGATGCGCACGTAGCTGCGGTTGGCGTCGACCTTCAGGTCGGTCAAGAGCGCGGGGAAGCTTGCGAGCTCCTCCGCGTCGGCGAAGTCCTTGCCGAAGGGCCGCAGGCCCAGGGCGTCCAGGTCCAGCGCCGTCACCGCGCCGGATTCGTAGCACTTGTCGAAGTTGGCTCCCGCCACGTACAGGAAGCCGTTCGTGGACGAGGTGACCTCGGGGCGCCAGAAGGCGACACCGCTCGGATAGACGAGGCGAGAGGACGGCGGAGGCTTCTGCGTGGTGTCGACACAAGACGACAGCAGCAGCAGCGCGGAGGTGACGAGGTAGGGGCGCATCAGAGGGGGCGGGAGTGTAGGAAGGGGCCTCCCCCCGGGCAACCGGAAAGGGGCCGCGTCATTCCCGGGCGCACGGCAGCCGACGAACCGGCGCCCCCGGGGACGTGCTCCATCCCCCGGGGGGCAGGCGGCCTCGTGAGGGCCTCAGGCCGCGACTTCGGCCTGGATCTTCGAGAAGTCGGCCACCTGGTTGAACAGGGCGCCAATCTCCGTGAGCAGCCGGATGCGGTTCTCCCGCAGCTCCTTGTCCTCGGCCATCACCATCACCTTGTCGAAGAAGGTGTCCACCACGGGCTTCAACCCGGTGATTTCCTTGAGGGCGCCGGAGAAATCATCCCCCTGCAGCAGGCCCGTCACGGACGTGCGCGCCTGGGAGAAGGCCGCGTGGAGCTGCTTCTCGGCGTCGTCCACCAGCTTCTGGGCCTGCGTCTGCCCCCCCGCCACGTCGCGGCCCTGCTTCTCCACGATGTTGACCACGCGCTTGAAGGCCGCGGCCAGGGGCTGGAAGTCGGCCCGCCCGACGATGAGGCTCAGCGCCTCCAGGCGCTTCTGCGCGGCGACCAGGTCATCGAAGCCCGCCGCGAGCACCGCCTCCACCACGTCCGTGCGGTGCTGCTCGCCCCACAGCGCCTTGAGGCGGCCGCGGAAGAACTCCAGCACCTGCTCGCGCGGCGCGGGCTCGCCCGCCTTGCGCTTGACGTTGGCCAGCCGGGGCGCGAGCAGCCGCAGCGACTCGTCCACCGCCGCCGACAGGCTGAAGCGGTAGCCCCGCCCCAGCACCAGCCGGATGATGGCCAGACACGCGCGGCGCAGACCGAACGGGTCCGCCGCGCCGCTGGGCACCTTGCCGATGGCGAAGATGCCGCACAGCGAGTCGAGCCGGTCCGCGATGCCGATGAGCGCGCCCGCGTCCTGCGTGGGCAGCGCGTCCTCGGCGCCTCGCGGCAGGTAGTGCTCGAAGATGGCCAGGGCCACCGCGTCCGGCTCGCCGCTGGCGCGCGCGTACTCGCGGCCCATGACGCCCTGGAGCTCCGGGAACTCGCCCACCATGCCGGTGACGAGGTCCGCCTTGGCCAGCGTGGCCGCGCGCTCGATGGTGGCGCTCTCCCCTGCCCGCTTCGTCTGCCCGGCCAGCCACACCGCCAGCGAGCGGAAGCGCTCCACCTTCTCCAGATACGTGCCCAGCTGCCCCTGCCACACCACGCGGCCCAGCTTCTCCACGCGGTCGGCGAGCGGCGTCTTGCGGTCCTCGTCGAAGAAGAAGCGGCCGTCCGCCAGACGCGCGCGCAGCACGCGCTGGTAGCCGCGCAGGCTCAGCTGCTCGTCGCGCACCGGCGTGTTCGACACGGCGATGAACTTGGGCAACAGCTTCCCCGCCCCGTCCACCAGCGAGAAGTAGCGCTGGTGGCTCTTCATCTCCTGCACCAGCACCTCCGGTGGCAGGTCCAGGTGGCGCTCCTCGAACGTGCCCACCACGGGGCTGGGCAGCTCCACCAGGTTGGTCACCTGGTCCACCAGGCCCTCGTCCTCGAGCAGCGCGCCGCCGGCCGCCTTCGCCGCCGCCGTCACCTTCTCCACGAGCATGGCGCGGCGCCTGGCGATGTCCGCCACCACGTTCGCCTTCGCCAGCGCGGCCTCGTAGTCCGCGGGCGCCTTCAGCTCGATGGCGCCGGGCGACAGGAAGCGGTGGCCGTACGTCACGCGGCCGCTCTTCACGTCGCCGAAGACCACGGGCACCACGTCGCCGCCCAAGAGCGCCACCAGCCACTGCACGGGCCGGGCGAAGGAGGACTCCACGTCACCCCAGCGCATGGACTTGCGGAAGTTGATGGAGTGCACCGCCGCGTGCAGCGCGTCCGGGACGATGTCCGCCGCCGCGCGGCCCTTCTCCTCCACGCGCGCGGACACGTACTCGCCCTTGGCCGCCTGCGCGCGGCCCAGCTGGTCCACCGAGAGCTTCAGCCCCTCGGCGAACTTCTCCGCCGCCTTGGTGGGCTTGCCCTGCGCGTCGAACGCGGCCTTGGCGCTGGGCCCCAGCACCTCCTTCACCACGTCCTTGCCCGCGTCCGCCACGTCGCGCACCCAGACCGCCAGGCGCCGGGGCGTGCCGTAGACCTTCACCTCACCGTGCTCCAGGCGCGCGTCCGCCAGGCGCTCCGTCACCACCCGGCGCAGGTCCTCCAGCGCGGGGGCGATGAACGAGGCGGGAATCTCCTCCGCGCCCACTTCCAGGAGCAGATCACGCGCCACGGGTCACCTCCGCCTTCTCCTTCTTCTCCACCGGCTTGTTGAGCTGCACCGTCTTCCAGTAGTCGCTGGCCGCCTTGCCCTCGAGGATGGCGGGCTGCTCCCCCACCGTCCACGGCGTCTTGAGCAGCGGATAGCCCAGCCGCTCGCGCATCTGGAGATACCCCTCCGCGCACAGCCGCGCGTTGTCGCGCACGCGCTTGATGAAGGCCGCGCGCTCCGTGACGGAGATGGCGCCGCGCGCGTCCAGCAGGTTGAACGTGTGCGAGCACTTCAGCGCGAAGTCGTACGCGGGCAGCGGCAACTGCCGCTCGATGAGCCGCTTGCACTCCTTCTCGTACGCGTCGAACAGCGAGAAGAGCATGGCCGCGTCCGACTCCTGCAGCGCGTACCGGCTCATCTCCACCTCGTTCGGGTGGAACACCTCGCGGTACTTCACGCCCTTGACCCACTCGATGTCGAAGACGTTCTCCACGTTCTGCAGGTACATGCAGATGCGCTCGAGCCCGTACGTGAGCTCCGCGGAGACGGGCTTGCAGTCGAAGCCGCCGCACTGCTGGAAGTAGGTGAACTGCGTCACCTCCATCCCGTCACACCACACCTCCCAGCCCAGGCCCCACGCGCCGAGCGTGGGCGACTCCCAGTCGTCCTCGACGAAGCGGATGTCGTGCTCGAGCGGGTCGATGCGGATCTTCCGCAGCGACTCCAGATACAGCTCCTGCACGTTCTTGGGCGCGGGCTTGAGGATGACCTGGAACTGGTGGTGCTGGAACAGCCGGTTCGGGTTCTCACCGAAGCGGCCATCCGCGGGGCGACGCGAGGGCTGCACGTACGCCACGTTCCAGGGCTCCGGCCCCAGCGCGCGGAGGAACGTCGTCGGGGCCATGGTGCCGGCGCCGACCTCGAGGTCGTACGGCTGCGTGGAGAGGCAGCCCTGGTCGGCCCAGTGCTTCTGGAGCGTGAAGATGAGGTCCTGGAAATACATAGCGATGGGTGTCCTTCTCGCAGTGCGTCGAAGGAAAAGAGCCCGCGGACCCTATTGAGGGGGTCCGAGGGCGTCAAGGACGGCGCTCACTCCTTGTACAGAGGGAGGTCCGCCAGTCGAATCTGCAGCTTGGTCACCTCGCCGGGCTTCACCGGCGCGGACAGGCGCCGGCTCACCCCGTCGGGGCTCGTGGGGTCGACCAGCCGCAGCGTGTAGGTCCCCACCGGCAGCGGGAACTTCAACAGCGGCGTGGTGCCCAGCTGGGTGGCGCCGTCGAACACCGCCGCCCGGGGAACCGTGTAGAGGGTGATCCACCCCAGCCCGGCCTTCGCCGCGCCCTGGGGCGTGCTGGTGTCCATCACCTCCGCCAGCGCGTCCGGGTCCTTCGTCACCGTGGTGACGGGCTCGTCCTCCGGCTTCTCCTTGCCGGCGTACACCCGCGGCTTGCGCGGGGCGGGCTTGGAGGCCTCGGCGGTCCGGGCCGGCTCCTCCTTCGGCGTCTCCTTCCCCTTGCGCGCCGTGGAGGTGGACGCGGGGCGCACGTCGGGCACGGCCGGGGACGGCTCGGGCGGAGTCGCCACCTGGGCGGTGGGCTCCGGCGCGGAGGGCGCCTCCGCCTGGGCGCCCGGACGCGGGTCCGGCGCGGGCGTGGTGCCGGGGAAGCCCGGCGGCGGTCCCGGCTTCTGCTGGGGCGGCCACGCGGCGTTGAGCGTGGGGTCCGCGGGCGGCTGCGGATCCAGCTCCGCCTTCACCCAGGCCTTCGCGGACTCGAAGGCGGGGACGAACTGGGCGCGGACCATGGGCTGCGTCGAGGCCCAGCCCACGGCCCCCAGCAGCACGAGCAGGAACAGCCGCCCCATCCAGCGGGACTTCGGCTTCGCGGCCGGCGTCTGCACCGGCGTGTCCGAGCGCGACACGCCCCGGCCACGGCCCGAGGAGCCGGCGCCCGGGCGCGGAGGACGGGTGCGGAACTGCTGCGTCGACAGGTCGCTCGGCTCATCGAGCGAGTCCACCTCCTCCAGCGGCTCCTCGCGCGCGGCGGGACGCGGGCGCGGCGTGCGGGACGTGCCGCCCGCCTCCAGCAGCGCGCGCGGGGCACGCGGCGTCGTCGAGGCCGCCTCGGCCCCCGTACGCCGCTGCGGCACCGGCTTGGGTCCGCTGCCCGCGCGGGTGGGGACCTCCGGGTCCGTGGGCGTGGCCGGACGCCGCTGGGGCACCGGCTTGGGCGCGCTGCTCCCATCCGTGCGCCGCTGCGGCGTCGGCTTGGGCGCGCTGCTCCCATCCGAGCGCGCCACCGTGCGGGCCATCGTCGGGGTCGGCAGCTGCGCGGTGGCGCCCATCTCGCCGACGTCGTCCTGCTGCAGCTCGCCGGCCGCCTCGCTCACCCGGGCGTCCTCGGCGCGGCTGGCCAGCTCCAGGAGCGTGCGCGTCTTCTGACGCTTCTCCTCGAACAGCTCGCCCATCACCGCGGTGACGCCGTCCTCGTCGAACAGCTCCGGGCCGAGCGCCGCCTCGATGGCGCGCGCCATCTCACGGCCACTGGTGAAGCGCTGCGCCGCGTCCCGGGCCAGCGAGCGCATCACCACCGCGTCCAGCGCCTCCGGGATGTCCGGGTTGGCGGCGCGGGGCGACGTGACGTCCGCCTCCACGATCTGCAACATCACCGCGGCCTCGTGCGGACCGTTGAACAGCCGCTGGCCGGTGAGCATCTCGTGGAGCATCACGCCCACGGAGAACAGGTCGCTGCGGCCGTCCATCGCGTGGCCACGCACCTGCTCCGGGGACATGTACCCGCTGGTCCCCTTCACCGTGCCCACCTGGGTGCGCCCCAGCCGCCCCCTCGCCTTCGCGATGCCGAAGTCGATCACCTTGACGACGCCGTCGTAGGTGAGCATCACGTTCTTCGGCGACACGTCCCGGTGCACCACCGCCACCGAGCGCCCCGACGGGTCCGTGAAGTGGTGCGCGTAGTGCAGCCCCAGGCACGTGTCGCGGATCACCCGACCGATGAACCCCAGCGGCAGCCCGTACTGGCGCCGCGAGGCGGCCTTGATGACCTGCTCCAGGTTCTGCCCGGGCAGGAACTCCATCGCCAGGAACAGCTCGCCGCCGTCCTCGCCCAGGTCGAAGACCTGTCCGATGTTCGCGTGCGAGAACGCCGCGGTGATCCGCGCCTCATCCAGGAACATCTGGACGAATTGCTCGTCCTTCTTGATGTCCGGGAGGATCTGCTTGACGGCGACGAACTTGCGAAATCCGCCCGGCCCCGAGGTGAAGGCGAGGAACAGCTCCGCCATTCCTCCCATCGAGAGGCGGGTGAGGATCTCGTATTTTCCAATGCGCCGCCCCCGGTCGGGATCTTCGCTGGCGCCATCCTGCCTGGCCATGAAGCCGGACATGTTAGCCGCGCGCTGCGTCCACGTCGATGACAGTCGCGCGAAAAGGACCCACCTCCTGGGTGAGCCGAGCCACCCGCCGTGCCCTCTTCCCCACGCCCGGAAGGAGTCCTCTACAGTGCGCTGTTCTCATCACGCCGGGGCGAAAGCCGAGCCCCTCGCCGAAAGGACACCCATGTCTCGCCACGCAGCGCAGCCTCGACTCCTCGTGGGAATGCTCGCCACCCTGGTGCTGCTCGCCTGTGCTCCCGCTCACGCGGACGAACAGGCCGCGGCCCCCAAGGACACGAAAACCCAGTCCTCCCCGAAGAAGGACGGCGCGAAGCAGGAAACACCCGTGAAGGAGGACACGGAGCAGGCCGCGGAGGACGCGGCGCCGAGCAAGGGCGGCCAGTGCACCGGCAAGGCGACCTTCTGCGGCGTGTACTCGAGCGTCTTCTGCAACAGCCAGCCCGGCTGTTCCTACTCGTACTCCACCAACCGGTGCATGGGGCTGGCCATGGAGTGCACGAAGGCCACGAACGCGGCCTTCTGCGAGAAGATCAAGGGCTGCTCCTGGAAGTGAGCCGCCTTTTCAAGCGCTGAGGGCGCGCACCCGGGCCGCGAGGTTCTGCGTGAAGAGGCGGTAGATGCGCAGCGCCGCGGCCTCGTGGGTGTCCAGGTAGTGCTCGAAGGCCGTGCGGCTGATGCGCAGCGCGCGCACGGCCGTGCGCGCCCGCACGTGCGCGGACACCGGCGCGTCCTGCACCAGGGAGATCTCCCCGAGGTACTCCCCCGGCCCCAGCGAGTTGAGCAGCCGCGCGTCCGACTCCGGGCCGCTGAAGACGTCCACCGTCCCCTCCATCAGGACGAGCAGCGCCACGCCCGGCTCTCCCTTCTCCAGCACCACGGAGTCCTGCGCGAGCACCACCTGCCGGGCCTGCCGGTAGAGGTCCTTCATGTCCTCCAGCGACAGCTCGCTGAAGATGGGGATGGCCTTGAGGAAGCGATAGCCGTTGGCCACGGGCGTGGTGGAGGGCGTGTTGCGACGGCCGAGCACCGCCTCCGCCTCCGCGTTCATGCCCATGCGACGCAACAGCCGCGCGCGCTCGGTGACCATCGCCGGCTCGGCCCGCGCCACGTCGGAGCTGGCCAGCGCGTCCACCAGCACCGCGAGCGCGCGGTGCGTGAAGCCCTCGACGTCCAGCAGCCGGCACATGCGCAGCACGGCCTCGATGTAGCGCGGGTCCTCGGGCGTCACGCCGCCCAGGGCCTCCACCTCCGCGTGGGGCTGACCGAGCTCGCGGTAGAGGTCCGCCGCGTCGAAGGGGCGCTTGAGGCGCACCAGGCACTGCGCCATGGACTCACGCGCGCCCAGGCCGCGGTACACCTCCAGCGCGCGCTCCAGGGCCCCCGCGCGCTCGAAGGCCGACGCGGCGCGCTCGGACTCACCCGCGCGCAGCCAGGCCTCCGCCGCCTCCAGGTACTGGCCGCTCTGGACGTAGAGGTCGGCGGCCACGGCGTCGTCACCGCTGCCATCCATCAGCCGCGCGGCGCCCAGGAAGTCCCGGGCGCGTCGCAGCACCTCCACCAACCCGCGTCGCTCCTTCACCGGCCCCTGCGCGGCCTGCTTGCGCAGCCGCTCGCGCTGGGAGGCCCCCAGCTCCTCGTAGAGCTGCGCTGCCTGCTCCGTGTCCTCCAGCTCCACCAAAGACCGCACGGCGCGCAACGCCCCTTCTGCATCCGTCCCCATGCGTGCTCCCCCCACGCGAAGCCCCACTGTGGCTCCTGGCATGTCTCATCCTCCGGCCCGGTTGGCCGCCAGAAAAGGCCCGGTTCGACGCGTTGTATCGCGACGCCACCGACTGACACGACGCCCCCATACCTCGTACAGGCCTTAAACGTGAGATAGAAAGCATCCAGCCGGACAACATCCCATGCCCCGCGCGCGGCCCATCACCGTCTCGACCTGGACGCCCGCCGGAGCCCCCGGGGTCCAGGTCCTCCGAGTAGAGGATGACACCCGGCTGTGGACAGCCACGCCACCGCCCACGGACTCACCGTGACGTACTCGGGCACCTTCGAGCCCCTCTCCACCGAGGCCCAGGTCCGCGCCGCGTTCCGGGGAGACCGCCGCGTGCGGTTCCTCACGCCCGGCGAGCAGACCGCCCTCTGACGACGCTCAGCGGCGGGGCCGAGTGCTCGGGCGACGTCGAGGCTTCGGTGTGCCTCGACGCGCCTGGCTCCGAGTTCCCCGACGCGCTGGCGCCTTGCCGCTCCCGGGCCCGTCGACACTCGACAGCACCAGATGCTTCAGCAGCGCGTACACGGGCCCCGGGTCGAACTTCGGATCCAACAGCGCCTGGAGCGCCAGTCCGTCGAAGCACGACTTGATGATGACGGCGTAGTGGTGGTCCAGGGGCTCGGGGCGCGAGGCCTCCCCGCCCCGATAGCGCGCCACCGTGCGGGCCACCTCCAGGTCACCCTCCGCCTGGAGCTCGGAGACCGCCGAGGTGAGCTCCGCGTTGCGCAGCCCCAACGCGAACAGCTCGTAGCGCAGCCGGAACTGCTCGGGTGACGCGCGCAGGTGGCGCTCGCCCCACGCGAAGCTGGTGTCCGCCAGGTCCTCCAGCGGCGTCTCGTCCCGCAGCTTCTTGAGCTCCGCCACGTACTGCGCGCTGTGCGCGCGCGTGACGGCGAGCAGCAACGCGTCCTTGCTGCCGAAGTAGTAGTGCACCAGCCCCTGGTTCACCCCGGCCACGCGCGCCACCTCCTTCACCGTCGTCGCGTCGTAGCCCCGCTCCGCCAGCACGCGCGAGCTGGCGGCGATGAGCCGCTCCCGGGCATCCGGCTCTCCCGTGAGCGCCGGCTCCGGCGGAGGGGACGAAGGCTTCTTCGGGCTGCGTGGACGGGCCATCTGTCTCCCATAGGACGCCACACACCTACCCGCAAGCACCCCGAAGCCGGCCGCCCGGTCGCCTTGACATCACCCGGGCGCAGTCTTAGTTAGTCGTGTAACTAAATTAGTCGAACGACTAAAAACACGGGAGCGCGAGATGAAGGTCCAGTCCAAGGGAGTCCTGACGGGAGTGCTGGCGGCGGCGGTGTTGATGGGCGCACCGGCGTGGGCGGACGACGCGGGCGAGCTGATTCCCTCGCGGGAGCGGGAGCGCCGGGGCTCGGTGCTGCTGGAGCTGCAGCCGCCCGCGCTGGACGCGTCGATGTACGGCGTGCGACTGGACATCTCGCCCCGGTTCGAGGGGCCGTTCTCCTTCGGACTGATGGCGCGCGCGGGCCAGTGGGGCAACGCGGTGGGCGTGCGCACGCGCTTCGAGGGGGCGGAGCTGGGCGAGGTGAAGCTCAACTACGCGGTGGGCGCGGACGCGCGCTACACGGTGACGACGTTCGCGAACGGCACGCTGCGGCCCTTCGTCGGGCTGACGGCGGGCTTCGAGGAGTTCGTGGCGCGCACGGGCAAGGGCCCTTCGCAGAGCGCGAGCACGGCGGCGTTCGTGGAGCCCGCGGTGGGACTCATGTGGCGGCCGGGCGCGGGGCGGCTGGGCCTGACGGCGCGCGGAGGCCCGGGCTTCACCTTCACGGACGTGCGCACGCTGCGCATCTCGAATGGTGAGCTGAAGCTGCGGCAGGTCTACCCGACAGCGTCGCTCGGCCTGCTCGTCGTCCTCTGAGCATCCGGCGGCCCACCATGTCGGGCGCGCGACAGGCAAGGCCCACCCCGTCGTGCCCACCCCCTGAGTCCCTTCTTCATCGTGGTGAGCTTCCCCCCGGACGGCCCCGAATCCCGGGCGCCGTCCTTCACGTCGTCGCTTCCGACGCGTCGCTGGAGTCCGTCTCATGAGGACGTCGTTGCTGGCCCTCACGCTCGTCCTGGGCGCCCCGCTCGGGCTCGCCTGCGGGCGCTCCCCGCCCCCGCCCGCGCCTGCCACCGCCGTGCGCATCGCCACCGTGGGCCGCGCCGGGACGACGGCGGATGCGCGCTTCTCCGCGGAGATCCAGCCCGCCACGCGCGTGGACCTGGCCTTCAAGGTCGGCGGCTACGTGGAGTCCATCGCGAAGGTGAAGGACGTGGACGGACGCCCCCGCCTCATCCAGGAGGGCGACGCCGTGCGCGAGGGCATGGAGCTGGCCGCGCTGCGCAAGACGGACTACTCGCAGAAACTCACCGAGGCCCGCGCGGCGCTCTCCCAGGCCCGCGCCGCCGAGGAGCAGGCGCGCATCAACTTCGAGCGCACGACGAAGCTCGTCGCCGCGGAGGTGTCCACGCCCGCGCAGCTCGACGCCGCCCGCACGCAGAAGGACAGCGCC
Source organism: Myxococcus faecalis (assembly GCF_050039385.1). Classification (NCBI taxonomy): domain Bacteria; kingdom Pseudomonadati; phylum Myxococcota; class Myxococcia; order Myxococcales; family Myxococcaceae; genus Myxococcus; species Myxococcus faecalis. The sequence goes on from NZ_CP144336.1 coordinate 181,510, forward strand.
GTCGGCGCCTCGGCCGTCGCCCAGGCCCGCGTGGAGGAAGCGCGCACGGCGCTCGAGGACACCCAGCTGCGCTCGCCGCTCTCCGGCGTGGTGCTCAAGCGCACCGTGGAGGTGGGCGTCCTGGCCGCGCCGGGCACCGTCGCCTTCTCGGTGGCGGAGACGCGCAGCGTCCGCGTGGTGTTCGGCGTCCCGGACACGCTCCTGCCCAGCGTCCGGCTCGGCGCGCCCCAGGCCGTCATCACCCAGGCCTTCCCCGGACAGCGCTTCGAGGGGCGCATCTCCCGCATCGCGCCCTCCGCGGACCCCAAGAGCCGCGTGTTCGCGGTGGAGGTCTCCATCCCCAACGAGGACCAGCGACTCAAGCCCGGCATGGTGGCCGCGCTGTCGCTGCGAGACGGCGGCTCCGCCCGACTCCAGCCGGAGCTGCTCGTGCCGCTGTCCTCCATCGTCCGCGCGCCCGGCAAGCCGGACGGGTTCGCCGTCTTCGTGTTCCAGCAGCAGGACGGCAAGTCACTGGTGCGCGCCCGCGAGGTGGAGCTGGGCGAGTACCTGGGCAACGTCATCCCGGTGCGCAAGGGACTGGAGGCCGGTGAGCGCATCGTCGTCACCGGCGCCAGCCTCCTGTCCGACGGCGAGGCGGTGGAGGTGATTCCGTGACGCCCGAGCAGGCGGAGCAGGCGGAGCGGGAGCGCGACGAAGCGCTGGTGCGCCACAAACACAACACCGCGCGCTACTTCACGGAGAAGCGGCAGGTGGCCTGGGTGTTCCTGGCCTTCACGCTGGTGTGGGGCGTCTACGGCTACTTCAAGATGCCCAAGGCGAAGGACCCGGTCATCGCCGTGCGCGTCGCGGTGGCCACGTGCCTGTGGCCCGGCGCGGAGGCGGAGAAGATTGAACAGCTGGTCACCCGCCGCATCGAGCAGAAGATCTCCGAGAACGCCAGCGTCGAGAAGATCGAGTCCATCAGTCGCACCAGCCTGTCCGTCGTCTACGTCACGCTGAAGGAGGACGTCGCGGACCGCGCCAAGGAGTTCGACGACATCCAGGGGCGGCTCGACACGATTCGCGACCTGCCGAGCGGCGCGGGGCCGGTGCAGTTCCTCAAGGACTTCGGCGACACCGCGACGCTGATGCTCACGGTGGCCAGCCCTCCGGCGAACGACGTGGAGTTGGAGCTGCGCTCGCGCGCCGTCGCCCGCGCCATCGAGGACGTGCGCGCGTCCGCGTCGTCCTCCGCTCCACGGGCCACGCTGGTGGTGAGCTTCCCGCCCTCCATCAACGCGACGTCCATGCAGCGCCTGGGAGACCAGGCCCTGCGCTTCTTCGACGCCCTGCCCGAGACGGATGACGCGCGCTTCATCCAGAGCCCCGGCTTCATCGGCGTGGACATGGCCACGTCCCTGGACGACGACACGCTGCTGCGACACCTGCGCGCCTTCGCCCAGGACCACCTGAGCCTGTCGGAGCTCCACCCCGACGTGTGGCGCCCCATCATCGTCCGCGACCCGAAGGACGTCCGGGCCCGACTGACGGCGAACGCGGGAGACCGCTACAGCCACCGGCAGCTCGACGACTTCACCGACACGATTCAGCGACACCTCCAGCGGCTGCCCGTCGTCTCCAAGGTCACCCGCGCGGGCGTGCTGCCGGAGAAGATCTTCCTGGAGTACTCGCAGGAGCGCCTCGCCTCCTACGGCGTCCAGGCCTCGGGGCTCGCGAACCTCATCTCCGCGCGCAACATCACCGCGCCCGGCGGCATCCTGGAGATGGGCGGCAAGAGCATCACCATCGACCCGTCGGGCGAGCTGTCCAGCGAGCGTGAGCTGGGAGACATCGTCGCCACCACGAGCACCAACGGCACGCCGGTGTACCTGCGCGACATGGTGGACGTGCGCCGCGACTACCAGAGCCCGCCGCGCTTCCTGAACTACCTGGACGCGCGCAACGCCCAGGGCGAGTTCGTCCGCAACCGCGCCATCACCCTCGCCGTCAACATGCGCCCGGGCGAGCAGATCGACGCCTTCGGCCACGCCGTGAGCGAGGAGCTGGCGCACGTCCAACGCCTGCTGCCCGAGGACCTGGTCATCCGCCGCACCTCGGACCAGCCGCTCCAGGTGAAGGAGAACGTGGACCTGTTCATGTCCTCGCTCTACGAGGCCATCATCCTGGTGGTGCTCGTGGCGCTCATCGGCTTCTGGGAGTGGAGGACGGCGCTGCTGTTGGCCCTGTCCATCCCCATCACCCTGGCGATGACCTTCGGGCTGATGCACCTGTTCGGCGTGGACCTGCAGCAGATCTCCATCGCGTCGCTCATCATCGCGCTGGGCCTGCTGGTGGATGACCCCGTGGTGGCCAGCGACGCCATCAAGCGCTCGATGTCCATGGGGTGGAAGCCGCGCATCGCCGCGTGGCTCGGTCCCACGAAGCTGGCCACCGCCATCCTCTTCGCCACCCTCACCAACATCGCCGCCTACCTGCCCTTCCTCTCGCTGCCTGGAGACACGGGCAGGTTCATCCGCACCCTGCCCATCGTCCTCACGCTGTCCCTGGTCGCCTCGCGCGTCGTCTCCATGACGTTCATCCCGCTGCTGGGCTCAGCCATCCTCCGCGCGCCCGAGACGGAGACTCCCGCATCGGAACAGAAGGCCTCGCGCTTCGCGCGGAGGTACCAGCAGGTCGTCGGCTGGGCCATCGACCACCGGCTGCTCGTCGTCGGCGTGGCGCTGCTCGTCCTCATCGCGGGCGCGCTCGTGGGCACCCGCGTCCGCTCCGCCTTCTTCCCCAAGGACCTGTCCTATCTGTCCTACGTGGACGTCTGGCTGCCCGAGGACGCCACCCTCACCGCGACGCGCGACACCGCGAGGGACGCCACCCGCATCCTCCAGGAGGTGGCCGAGGAGTACGGCAAGGCCCACCCGAGCGACGGCAAGCCGCGCCAGGTGCTCGAGTCTGTGACGGAGTTCATCGGCGGCGGCGGTCCCCGCTTCTGGTTCTCCGTCGCACCGGAGCTCCAGCAGCTCAACTACGCGCAGCTGGTCATCCAGGTCCGCGACAAGGAGGACACCCGCATGCTGGTGCCCTTGTTCCAGGACGCGCTGTCACGCCGCATCGCCGGGGCGCGCGTCGACGTGCGCGAGCTGGAGACGGGCAAGCCCGTGGGCATCCCCGTGTCCATCCGCGTGTCCGGCGAGGACATCTCCGTGCTGCGCGACATCGCCGAGCAGGCCAAGGCCATCTTCCGCTCCGTCCCCGGCACCGCGCGCACGCGCGACGACTGGGGCAGCGACACGTTCTCCGTGAAGCTGGAGGTGGACCCGGACCGGGCCAACCTCGCGGGTGTCACCAACCTGGACGTGGCCACGTCCTCCGCCTCGGCGATGAACGGCATGACGGTGGGTCAGCTGCGCGAGGGCATCCATCAAATCGACATCGTCGCCCGGCTCCGCGCCGAGGAGCGCGCCCAGCTGGGTGACATCGAGAACCTGTACATCAGCTCGCGCAGCGGGCCCCAGAAGGTGCCCCTGCGGCAGGTCTCCCGCGTCGCCTACTCGCTCCAGACGGAGAAGATCCGCCGCCGCAACCAGTTCCGCACCATCACCATCTCCACGTTCCCGCAACAGGGCGTGCTCGCGTCGGAGGTCCTGAAGGAGGCCCGTCCGAAGCTCGATGAGCTCCAGCAGCACCTGCCCATCGGCTACACGCTGGAGATCGGCGGCGAGGCGGAGGAGCAGAAGAAGAGCTTCGCGAGCATGGTCGTCGTGCTCGGCATGCTCATCGTCGCCATCTACGTGGCGCTGGTCATCCAGTTCAAGAACGCCGTCAAGCCGCTGGTCGTGTTCGCCGCCCTGCCCTTCGGCGCGGCGGCGGCGCTGGTGTCGCTGGTCATCATGGGCGCGCCGTTCAGCTTCATGGCCTTCCTGGGCATCATCAGCCTGATGGGCGTCATCGTCAGCCACATCATCGTGCTCTTCGACTACATCGAGGAGGCCCACGAGCGCGGCGAGTCCCTGCGCGAGTCCCTGCTCGACGCCGGGGTCCACCGCCTGCGGCCCGTGCTGGTGACGGTGGGAGCCACCGTGCTGGGGCTCATCCCCCTGGCGCTGCACGGCGGCCCGCTGTGGCAGCCGCTCTGCTACGCGCAGATCGGCGGACTCACCGTGGCCACGGTGCTCACCCTGCTGCTCGTCCCCGTCCTCTACACGCTCTTCGTGAGGGACCTGCGCTGGATTCATTGGGAGGAGCGCTGAAGCAGGCGACGGAGCGGTCGCCGCCGCGGCATTGGTCAACGACAGGACGTGACTCCAGTTTCGTGGATGGAGGTTTCGTCGCGCCCTCTGGAAAGGGTGCTCGACTGGCTGGTCCCGCTCGTGTGCACGTTCACCGTCCTGGTGACGGCCACCGTGCTGGCGGGCTGGGCGATGGCCAGCGAGCGGCTCACCCGTGTGGTCTTCCTCCCGGGAGCCGGGGTGATGATGCCCCTCACCGCCGTGGGGCAGTTCTCCATCGGCTGCGCGCTGTGGCTGCTGAGGAGGAAGTCGGCGGAGCGCCTGGCAAGGGGACTGGGGCTGGCACTGGCGCTGCTCGCCATGGTGCTGGGCGGACTGGTGCTGCTCGAGTACCTGACGCGGCGGGATTTCGGGATCGCCCCCCTCTTCTTCGCGGACACCCTCACCCGGCTGTCGCCGCACATGCCGGGCCGGCCGTCTCCCCTGACAGCGGCGAGCCTGGTGCTGCTCGGGTCCGCGCTGCTGCTGCTGCACGTCAGGACCCGCTCGGGGTGGCATCCGGCCCGTCCGCTCGCCCTGCTCGTCGCGCTCGTCTCCGCCCAGGCCCTCATCGGCTATGCGTATCTGGAGGAGGCTCCGCTGACCGCGTTCATCGGGCAGCGGGCCTTCGGTCCCTACACGCCCATGGCGCTGCACTCGGCGCTGTTGTTCCTGCTGCTCTCGGTGGGAATCCTCTCCGTGCATCCCCGATATGGACTGATGGGGGTGCTGCTGCGGGACGATGCCGGCGGCCTCATGGCGCGCAGGCTGTTGCCCGCCGTCATCACCCTGCCACTGCTCGTGTGGGGGCTGCGGCTGGTCAGCGAGGAGCTCGGCTTTCGCAGCGGCCCGTTCGGCACGTCGGTCTTCGCGCTCGTCACGGTGCTCGCCTTCGTGCTCCTGCTGGCTCGCAACGCGAACGCCCTCTCCCGACTGGATGCGCGTCAGCGCGAAGTGGCGCAGTCGCTGCGCATCTCCGAGGCCCGCTTCGCCGGCATCGTCAACAACGCCGCGGACGCCATCATCGCCGTCGACGAGCAGCGGAACATCACCCTGTTCAACACCGGCGCCGAGCGCATCTTCGGCTACGCCGCGGGCGAGGTGCTGGGCAGGTCGATGGACCTGTTGCTGAGCGGCCCCCTGGACCTCCCGGCGCGGGAGGCCGCCGGAACAGGCCCGGGCGACGAGGAGGGAAGACCCCTGTCCGGCCGTCGCAGGAGTGGGGAGGTGTTTCCCGCGGAGGCCACGCTCGCCGACGTGCGGGTGGATGATGTCGCGTTCAGGGCCGTCATCCTGCGCGACCTGAGCGCGCGGGTGCGAGCGGAGGAGGCCCGGCGCAACCGGGAGGAGCTGTTCCGCACCGCCTTCGACCATGCCCCCATCGGCATGTCCCTGGTTGGCCTGGACGGACACTTCCTGAACGTGAACGAGGCGCTGAGCCAGATGCTCGGGTACACGCGCGAGGAGCTGTGCGCGATGACATTCCAGGACCTCACCCACCCGGAGGACCTGGAGGGGGACCTGCTCCAGGTGGGGCGGCTGCTGGATGGGGAGCTGGGCACGTATCAGCTCGAGAAACGCTACCGTCACAAGCTGGGCCACTTGGTGTACGTCCTGCTCACCGCGTCCCTCGTCCACGATTCGAAGGGCAGACCGCTGCACTTCATCTCCCAGGTGCAGGACATCTCCGAGCGCAAGCAGCAGGAGCGGGAGCAGCGCCTGCTGGCGGAGGCCGGGCCCAGGCTCGCCAGCTCGCTGGACCCGGGGACGACGGTCACCACGGTGTCGCGGCTGCTCGTCCCCGCGCTCGCGGACTTCTGCGTCGTGACGATGATCGACGAGCACGGGAAGGTCCAACGCCGCGAGTGCCTCGCCTCCACGCACGAGAGGACGCTGTTGATGGAGGAGCTGTTCGGCGCGTATCCGCAGGCCCACCTGCGGCGGGGACATGCGTTGGCGGAGGTCTTCACCAGCGGCCAGTCGCTGCTGCTGGAAGAGGTCCCCGCGTCGCTCCTGGAGAGCACCGCGGAGGATGCCCGGCACCTGGACCTGCTGCGACGGCTCGCGCCCCGCTCCATCATCGTGGTGCCGCTGAGCGCGCGCGGGCACACGGTGGGCGTCGTCGCGCTGGGCACCTCCGAGTCCGGGCGGAGCTACGGGCGTCGGGACCTGGCGCTCGTCGAGGAGCTGGCGCGGCGCGCGGCGCTGGCCATCGACAACGCGAGCCTGCATGCGCGCTCCGAGCAGGCCACGCACCTTCGCGACGAGGTGCTGCGCATCGTCGCCCATGACCTGCGCGCGCCCCTGAATGTCATCTCGCTGAGCGCGGGGACGATGATGAAGCGCTCGCCGGCGGAGCGCGCCGCGGACTCGCGTCCGCTGACCTCCATCCAGAAGGCGGTCACCCGGGCGACCGCGCTCATCGCGGACCTGCTGGATGTCGCGCGGATGCAGGGCGGCAGCCTCACCGTGGACCGTCGGCCGGAGTCGACGATGGCGCTGCTCACGGAGGCATTGGAGCTGCACCGGGCGCTGGCCGAGGCCCAGTCCGTCCATCTCCAGTTGGACGTCAGCCGCGACACGCCGGACCTCTTCGTGGACCGGGACCGGGTGCTGCAGCTCTTCTCCAACCTGATTGGCAACGCGCTGAAGTTCACCCCGATGGGCGGCTGCATCGTCCTGCGCGCGCGCCCGTGGGGGGAGATGGTGCGCTGCTCGGTGAGCGACACGGGCTCGGGGATTCCCCCCGAGGACCAGCACCACCTGTTCGAGCCCTTCTGGCAGGCCCGGAGCCGCGCCAAGGAAGGCGCGGGCCTTGGGCTCACCATCGTCAAGGGCATCACCGAGGCCCATGGCGGCCGGGTCTGGGTGGACAGCCAGCCCGGACTCGGCACCACCTTCTACTGCTCACTGCCCGCCATCCACTCGGCGGACAGCTCCCTCACCTGGCACGTCTGAGGCCGCGCTCAGTGCGTCGCGGGCGTGGACCCGTTGTGGCCCGGCGCGTGGCGTGGGCCGCGCGTCCGGGGCTCGGGGACCTCCGGTGCCGGGGTGCTCGCGGCGCGCTCCAGTGCGTCCTCCGTGAAGACACTCAACCCGAGCTCCGGCCGGTAGCCGTGGACCTCCTTCACGTCCAGCTTCCGCATGAACTCCACGATGCCCGGGCTCACCTCCTGCCCCGGCACCAGGATGGGGAAGCCCGGCGGATACGGCACCACGAAGCGCGTGGACACCAGCCGCCGCCCCGAGTCCAGCGCCTGCGCGGCCTCCGGCAACGTCACGAACTCCGCGTTCTCCTCGCGGTACGCCAGGAAGAAGGCGCTGCGCAAGTCGCCCTCCCCCACTCCGCCCGACGGCTGGAACGCCGGATGGAACCCGCTGAAGTCCGGCAGCGGCGGCAGCTCCTCGGTGATGGCGCGCACCTTCGCGTCGAACAGCCTGCGCTCCGCGCCCGTCGCCTGCGCCAGCGTCGCCTCCAGTCGCTCCGCCTCGTGCCGGAGCCCGTCCAGGAGGAACGACAGCGAGCCCCACGTCACGCCAATCGTCGCGTTCATCAGCACCGTGTTGATGGACGTGTGGTTCACCTGGATGCCCAGCCGCTCCATCAACACCTTGCTCCGGAACTCGAACCCGTTGCGCCCGGTGAGCGCGGTGAAGAGCGTCAGGCGCGTCGGGTCCAGCACGAACTCGTCCTGCGCCCACGCCCGCGTCATCTCGTCCACGCCCGCCGAGCCCGGCCCCACGTAGCGGTTCAACCCCGAGCTCCGGAACACCTCCGGCACCATCTGCTCCGCGTCCAGCAGCCGCAGGTAGCGATGCAGCAGCGGGTCCTCGCGCAGCCGCTCGCGCATCCGCATCGCCAGCTGGTAGGCCTCCTTCACCATCGCGAAGCCCTCCAGGTCCATCTGTCGGCGCGCCAGGTCCAGCGACGCCACGAGCTGGTGGTTCGGCGACGTGGTGATGTGCGTGAAGTACGCCTCCGTCAGCGGCGCGGCCGCGCGGCGCTCGAAGTCCTCGTCCCAGACGTGCAGCATCGAGGCCTGACGGAACGCCGACAGCGACTTGTGCGTGGACTGTGTCGCGTACACGCGCACGCGCACCTTGTCCGGGTCCGGCAGCAGTCGCTCCTCCAGCGCGCGGGCCCCCGCCACCGCGTCCCCGTCTCCGCGCCGTGCACGCCACGCCCGGTACTCCTCGCGGTACGCGCGGCTGCGCAGCCGCTCCGCCAGCTTCTGCGCGGCCCGCATCGCCGTGCGCTGACGCGCCAGCGGCATGAACGTGGCGTAGGCGAACCACGCCTCATCCCAGAGGAACGCCAGGTCCGGCTTGATGGCCAGCAGCTCCTCCATCACCCGCTCCGGGTGGTAGACGAGCCCGTCGAAGGTGCAGTTGGTCAACACCACCAGCTTCACCCGGTCCAACCGCCCCGCGGACTTCAGCTCCAGGAGCTTCGCCTTCAGCGTGCTCAGCGCCACGCCGCCGTACATCGCGAACTCCCGCACCGGATATGCATCCAGGTACACCGTGTGCGCGCCCGCCAGCACCAGCCCGTAGTGGTGCGACTTGTGGCAGTTGCGGTCGATGAGCACCACGTCACCGGGCTGGAGCAGCGTCTGGTGGACGATCTTGTTCGCCGTCGACGTGCCGTTGGTGACGAAGAACGTCTGCTGCGCGCCGAACGTCTTGGCCGCCTTCTCCTGCGCCTGCTTGATGGAGCCCGTCGGCTCCAACAGGGAGTCCAGTCCACCCGCGGTGGAGGAGGACTCCGCCATGAACAGGTTGGGCCCGTAGAACTCCCCCATGTCCCGCAGCCAGCGCGAGTTGTACACCGAGTGGCCTCGGGCAATCGGCAGCGCGTGGAAGTTGCCGATGGGCCGCGAGGCGTAGTGCTTGAGCGCGTCGAAGAACGGCGTCCGGTAGCGCTCGCGCACGCCGTCCACCACCGTGACGTTCAGCTCGTGCGCGGACTCGTACCGGTAGAAGACGCGGTCGAACAGGCGCTCGGTGTGCATCTCCCGCCCCACCAGGGACTCGTCGGTGATGAGGTAGACGTTGAGGTGTGGACGCAGCCGCCGCACCCAGCGCGCCACCACGAGCCCCGCCTCGTCGCCGTTGCGCTCCGCCTCCGCGAGGATGGGCTCCAGCGTGGAGCGAAGCTGCTTCACGGGCGAGCGCGAGCGCAGCGGCAGGTCCTGCCGCACCACGCACACCTGCACGTCGTCGTTGACGAGCACCGCCACCAGCGCGTCCTCCACCGAGCGCACCTGGAGCAGCTCGTAGAGGAACTGGTGCTCCCCGCGCTGCGCCTCGAGCATCCCGCGGTGGACCCGCTCGAAGTCCGCCGCCGCCATGTCATCCACCACCAGCGTGGTGAAGTAGTGCGAGCCCTCCGGCGCCGCCGCGCGCGTCCCATCCAGGTCCGTGAGCAGACAGGCGCGGTCGCGATGCAGGCTCAACAGGCCCACCAGCCGACGCACCTCCTCGGCCAGCTCCTCCACGTCGTGCCGACGCGCCATCTCCGCCAGCCTCTGCAGCCGGGCCTCGCCCGGGAACACGAAGAGCCGCTCGATGGGGTGCACCTCCGCGAAGAGCGAGAGCACCTGCTCCATGTGCTCGGGCGACACCTGCCCCTCGGCGTGCCGCGCCTCCAGCCGCGTCACCTCCTCCCGCAGCCGGTTCCACACGTCCAGTCGGACCTGCTCGGGATTGAAGACCGCGGACAACAGGTGTGCCTGGACACCGGACTCCAGCGAGCTCAGGGGCTCCGCCATGGCGGCACGCCCTCCTTTCGTCGACGGGCACGGGCGGAGCGCCGTGCGACTCGACGTCGGACAAGGTAGGCGCCACGTCATCGACGCGAAGCCCGGACGGCGGGGAGGGTTCCTGGGCCCACGCATGGACGCGAGGGCCTCTTCGCTCGTGCGCTCCCGGCGTTGCCGCGCGGCCGGGCGGCCCCCACTCCTCAACCACCGAAGCCGACGCGCCAGCAGCCTGCGCTCGCGGGCGCCCACGTCGCTGGGAGGAGATGACATGAAGCTCGCAAGTCGCGGTCGCAGAAGCTGGTTGCTCTCCACATGTCTGCTGGCCCTCACCGGCCCCGGTGTCGCGCTCGGCGCGGCGCCCAGGTCCAAGCCCGCCGCGTCCCAGACGACCGCCCGCCCCTCCCCGGGAGACGAGGCGATGCCGTCCGAGACGGACATCCAGCAGGCCCTCCAGAAGGCCCACACGCAGTTCAAGGGGAACAAGGAAGGCAAGAACGCGGACTACATCCCGTACCTGGCCACGGTGAACCCCAACCTCTTCGGCCTCGCGCTCGTCACCGTCGACGGGAAGATCTACACCGCCGGCGACGCCGCCTCGCCCTTCCCCATCGAGTCGCTCTCCAAGCCCTTCACGCTGGCGCGGCTGATGGAGGAGGTGGGCGCCAAGAAGGTCGAGGACAAGATTGGCGTGGACGCCACCGGGCAGCCGTTCAACTCCATCGTCGCCATCGAGATGAACGAGGACCACCGCGCCGGCAATCCGCTGGTCAACGCGGGCGCCATCACCTCCGTGAGCCTGATTCCCGCGAAGACGCCCGACGAGCGCTGGAGGAAGATCAGCGGCAACTTCAACGCCTTCGCGGGCGAGCCGCTCTCCGTGAACGAGGAGGTCTACAAGTCGGAGACGGCCACCAACACGCGCAACCAGTCCATCTCCGCGCTGCTGGAGTCCTATGACGTCCTCGGCTCTCCGCGCGAGCAGGCGCTCGACCTCTACACGCGGCAGTGCTCGGTCAACGTCACGGCCCGGCAGCTGGCCACCATGGGCGCCACGCTCGCCAACGGTGGCATCAACCCCGTCACGGGTGAGCGGGTCATCAGCCCGGACACCGCGCGGCGCACCCTGGCGCTGATGGCCACCAATGGTCTGTATGAGAACACCGGCGAGTGGCTCTATCAGGCCGGCGTCCCCGCGAAGAGCGGCGTGGGCGGTGGCATCGTCGCCGTGGTGCCGGGCCGCTACGCCATCGCGGCCTTCTCCCCGCCGCTCGACAAGGCGGGCAACAGCGTGCGAGCCCAGCGCGCCATCACCCATGTCGTGAACTCGCTGGGTGACAACCTGTACGCCGCCACGCCTGGCGGCGCGGGCACGATGGGGACCGGTGGCGCGGGCCGCGACGGCGCGGAGCAGAAGACGCCTCCGTCGCCATAGCCCCTCGCCGCCGTGGTTCGCGGGCGCCTCTTCCCATCACGAGGGAGGGGCGCCCTCTCACGTTGCGTGTTCGATGAGCCCCGTCCACGAGGGCGAGGCCGCTGTCCGTCAGCCATCGTCGCGCCGCGCCCGCCGTCCGCTCGCGGATAGCGCACGACGCCCCCGACTGGCGCCCTCCAGCCGCATGCCCACCGTGCCGCTCGGCCCCTGGCGAGTCGCCTCGCTTGGGGACCGCGCTCATTCGAGGGAACAGGGCATGCGCTGGATACGAGTGGCGGCGGTGGTGGCGGGCGTGAGCGGACTGCTCGCCCCGACGGAGAGTCACGCGCAGGACGAGAAGAAGGACGACGACAAGCCCACCATCACCGGAGGCTATGATGAGAAGAACGGCTTCCACGTCCAGTCCGAGGACGGGAACTACCTGCTCGGCATCGGGCTGCAGGCCGGCTACAAGCTCGAGCCCGTCTTCCTGGATGGCAAGGCCGAGTCCCGCACGGCCTTCTCGTTCCTGCGCCCCATCATGCGCGGCAACGTCTTCCGCCCCTGGATTCGCTTCTGGACGTCGCTGGAGCTGGCGGACCCGCCGCTGTACCTGCTCGACTCGCTGGTGGAGATCCAACCCTGGGACGAGCTGGGCGTGCGCGCGGGCCAACAGTACACCCCGCTGAGCCGTCACGAGTCCTGGGGCCCGCAGCAGATCCTCTTCCCCGAGTTCTCCACCATCGCCAACTACTACTGGACCGGTCGCGACAAGGGCGTGACGTTCTTCGGGACCATGGACCGGCTGGAGTACTACGTCGGCGTCTACGGCGGCTCTCCGCTGCGCAGCGTCCGCTCCGAGTCCGACAAGTATCAGCTCAACGCGCGCGCCACCTTCTCCCCCATGGGCAAGCCCGGCTACGGCGAGCTGCCGTACATCATGTCCGGCGACAAGGAGCCACCTCCACTCAACGTGTCCTTCACGCTGCAGGGGGCCGCCGGCGACGTCTCCCAGGTGAAGGAGAACTTCAACCCGGAGTCCGGCGTCTTCGAAATCCTGCGCGAGGGTGAGCGCCGCTTCGTCACCGGCGGCGTGGACCTGTTCATCCAGGCGCGGCGCTTCAGCCTCTTCGGCGAGGCGTACATCAGCCGCGTCGACCCGATGAACAACGCGCGCAACTTCTCCAGCTTCGGCGCGTGGGTGCAGGCGGACTACGTCGTCTACAAGAAGACCGTGGATGTGGGCGTGCGCCTGAGCTACCTCAACCCGAGCTTCGACCTGGACGACGACCTGCTCTACATCGGCGAGGCCCAGCTCGCCTGGTTCGTCAACGCGCCGCACCTGGCGTTCAAGCTGCGCTACCAGATTGCCCACCAGGAAGCCGCCAACGGCGCGGAGGACGCCTCCGTCGTCATTCCGAAGGACCCCGGCACCTCGCAGCTCATCACCCTGCAGCTCAACCTGGCGTTCTAGCGCCCCCGTCTTGCGAGCATCCAGGCGGCGCATGCCGTGCGCCTGTCGATGGCCAGGAGACGCCGCCGTCAGGCGCCCCATCGACGGCAGGGCCCGCACCTGTAGCGCCCCACGCTACAGGCGGGCCGGATTTGTAACCCTCCAGGCTACGCCCCTGTCTCGAGGGCGGGAGTGACCCCAGGGTGAGGGTGGAACGGCACACCCGCTGCATTGTCGTGGACTGCCACACGGTCGGGCGCAACCCACCACGACCGTGCGCTCCGTGCAGCAGGGGGGCCGGGGGGCGGAGAGGGGGGACGCGGGGCCCGGCCGGGAGACAGACCGAGCCGGGCCTCCGCGGGGGCTTTCACGGAGCAACCTGACGGATGGGACAGGATGGACGACCGGAACTTCGCGTCACGTGGCCATGGTATCTTGAAGCTCATGTCTGCTTCCGACCGGGCCCGCACACCACCTCCGATTCCCGACGTGAAGAGTGATCCGGTCTGGAAGGTCGAGGCACGGGACTCCGGCGACGAGGCGCTCCACGTCACGCTCCCCTACGAGCAGGGCCGCCGCGCGTATGACGCCTCCACCGTGCGCCGCTTCCGGCTGACGGTGGTGGAAGGCCCCCAGTCCGGCAGCACGTGGGAGTCCACGGCGGACACGTGCTCGGTGGGCTCGCATCCGCTCAACGACTTCGCGGTGGATGACTCCACCGTGTCGCGCTTCCACTGCGAGATTCGCATCGGGCCCAAGGGGCCGCAGGTGCGCGACCTGGACAGCCTCAACGGCGTCATCCTGGACGGCGTCCTGGTGATGGAGGGCGTGCTGCGCAGCGGCTCGCTGCTGCGGCTGGGCCGGGTGGTGCTGCGCTTCGACTTCAGCGCGGAGAACAACCGGCTGCCGGTGTCGGAGAGCACGCGCTTCGGGACGCTGGTGGGCGCGTCGGTGGCCATGCGCGTGTGCTTCGCGATGATGGAGCGCGCCGCGTCGCGCGACGTCACCGTGCTGCTGGAGGGCGAGACGGGCACGGGCAAGAGCCAGGCGGCCCAGGCCATCCACGAGGCGGGCCGGCGCAAGGACGGCCCCTTCCTGGTGGTGGACTGCGGCGCCATCCCCGCGCACCTCCTGGAGAGCGAGCTGTTCGGGCACGAGAAGGGCGCCTTCACCGGCGCGCTCCAGCGCCGGGCGGGCGTCTTCGAGGAGGCCATCGGCGGCACCGTCTTCCTCGACGAGATTGGCGAACTGCCCGCGGAGCTGCAGCCCAAGCTGCTGCGCGTGCTGGAGAACCGGGAGATCCGCCGCGTCGGCAGCAACACGTACCAGCCGGTGGACGTGCGACTGATGGCGGCCACGCACCGAGACCTGCGCGCGGAGGTGAACGCGGGGCGCTTCCGCTCCGACCTCTTCTTCCGCCTCGCGGTGCTGAGGATCGCCCTGCCCCCCCTGCGTCAGCGGCCCGAGGACCTGCCGCTGCTGGTGGAGGGCATCCTGGGCACGCTGGGCGCGGACAAGGAGCGCACCGCGTCCCTGCGCACGCCGGACTTCCTGGCCCGGCTGCGCTACGCGGCGTGGCCCGGCAACGTGCGCGAGCTGCGCAACTACCTGGAGCGCTGCCTCGTCTTCGAGGAGGCGGTGGAGCTGACCGAGGACGAGTCGCGCTCGGGCAACCCCATGGAGGTGGACCCCACCCTGCCCTACGCCGACCAGCGCCGCCGCGCCGTCGACGACTTCGAGCGCCGCTACCTGCGCGCGCTCCTGGAGAAGCACCAGGGCAAGGTGGCCCAGGCCGCCGTCACCGCGGGCATGGACCGGGTGCACCTCTACCGGCTGCTGCGCCGGCACGGCATCAAGCCGTGAGCCTCACCGCCGTCCGGTGACGCGGGACCAGAGGGCCCCGCCACCGGGCAACGGCGCCGCGAGGAAGCCGGACTCCAGCCCTCTCAGCGCCGACTCGGTGGCCACCAGCCCTCCGTCCGTCGCGTCCGCCACCCAGCCCGGCAGGTGCAACAGGCTCGCGCCCACGCGGCCCTCCGCGCCCGGCAGCTGGTCCACGTGGACGGTGATGGCCAGGCGGACCGGGGACGCGGTCTCGCGAGCGTCCTGGTCTCGCGCCCCCTCCTGCTCCAGGAGGGACAGCGCCGCCGCCAGCACGCGCTCGCGCACGGCGCGCTCGGAGGCCGCGTCATCGGGCAGCGGCGCCAGCGCCATCAGACAGCCGCTCCCCTCCAGCCGCACCTCCAGCCCCACCTCGCGGGCAACCAGGCCCGTGCGCTCCAGCAGGGAGTCCATGCGCTCCAGGCTCGTCGAGTCGGGCGCGTGGGACATGCGGGCCTCCGCGTAGAGCGCCACCGCGTGGCCCGGGTTCGCGCGAGGCCCCACGCCCCCCACCGCTCGACGCAGCTCCTCCAGGAACAGGGCCACGTCCGGGTAGCGCTCCTCGCGAGTCTTGGCCAGGCAGCGCGACACCACGTCATCCAGCCCCGAGGGCACGGGCGCGCGCTCGGTGGGCCTGGGGGGTGGCGCGTGCAGGTGCTGCTCCTCCACCTCGTGCCGCGTGGCGCCCTGGAACGGCGGCTGCCCGGTGACGAGCTGGAACAGGAGCACGCCCAGCGCATACAGGTCCGTGCGCGCGTCGGGCACCTCACCGCGGATCTGCTCGGGCGCCATGGACAGCGGCGTGCCCAGGGCGACGCCCGTGTGCGTGAGCGACGAGGCCCCGGGAACCCCTGGCGTCAGCGCCTTCGCCACGCCGAAGTCCACCAGCTTCACCCACGGGGCCTCGCCCCCGCCGGACAGGCGCATCACGTTCTGCGCCTTGAGGTCCCGGTGCACCACGCCCGCCGCGTGCGCGACGCCCAGCGCGGCGCCCACCTGCTCCAGCACCTCCAGCGCCTCACGTGAGGACAGGGGCCCTCGCGCGGACAGCTCCGCGGCCAGGTCGCGGCCCTCCAGCCACTCCATGGCGATGAAGGGCCGGCCCTCCGGGAGCTCGCCATGGTCGAGCACCTGGACGATGTGCGGATGACTCAGCCGCTGGAGCGTCGCCGCCTCCCGTCGGAAGCGGCGCAGCGCGGTGTCCGTGGACAAGGCCGACGACTGCAGGACCTTGAGCGCGGCGAGCGTCCCGCTCGTCGCATCCCGCGCCCGATAGAGGGTGGAGACCGGCCCCCGGTAATGGACACGCTCCACGACCCAGCGCCCCACCAGCGCGCCGGGCCGCAGCTCCTCACCGTAGAGGGCCTCCACGCCTCCGCTCGTCATCGACTAGCGCTCCTTGCTCGTGCGAATCGTCCGCGAGCACAGCTTGAGCGCGCGCTCGCCCTTCACCGGGCCGCAGGCGTCATGCAGGAACGTCGTCACCGGCTCCCTCCACAGACCGCCGAACGGATCCCTGCACCGCTCGTAGTCGCCATCCCCCGGCACCTCCGGGCCATCGTCGATCTCACACCGGCCCTCGCCCTTCGTGGCGCTCCCCCAGCAGGGGCCCGCCACCGTGGACGCGCAGTTGGCGCCGGTGCCGGGCAGCGCGCAGACGCGGTACGAGGAGTACGCCGCGCCGTTGCTCCACTGCGGGTCGTAACAGGAGTACATCCGCTTGTAGATGGCACCATCCACCACCGCGTCATCTCCCACCACGCGATAGCGCGTGATGTCGCCCTGGCGGACCTCCTCCACGTACACCTGCGTGGCCAGCGCCTTCGAGTCGAAGATGTTGCCGTAGAAGGCGCCCTCGCGAACGCCGAAGACCTCGGCCTCCGCCAGCGGATACGCCGCCAGCTCGGAGGAGTCCGCGGCCACGCTCGCGACGCCGCTGTCGTTGCTGTCATACGGCGCCGTCATCACGCTGAAGTATCCCTCCGCCGGGCAGGTGAAGCCGACCACCGGCCCCGTGCCGGAGCAGCTGGACTCCGACTCGCCGAGCGCCGTGTCGCTGGCGGAGCCACAGCCCACCACGCCCGAGCAGACCCGCAGCGCCATGCGCCCGCCGGTCGAGGCCCCCAGCGTCGGCCCCGGGCAGGAGACGGCGCCGCCCGCCCCGACCCAGACCTGCGAGCCGGGCAGACAGGAGCCGATACCGTCCGGCGTCCACCCGCAGTCGCGCTGCGCGCCCGTCTCGCCCTCATGGCAGCCCTCGAAGCTCGGCAGCTTCGTCGCCGTGGTCGGGTCGTACTCCGCCGGCCGCGACACCGGCTCCAGGTAGAAGATGCTCGGGTTGCCGGAGACCTCGCCGCGGATGGACAGCTCCACGCGGCGGCCGAACGCGTTGTTGCGCGCCAGCAGGCACGCGGAGACCCGGTTGAGGCAATCGGGCGTCGGGGCCGACGTCAGCCACGACGTACACAGGCCCGCCTTGCCCTGCCACAGGTTGGCGCCCGGCGTCGGCCCGCGAGGGTTGTAGTACCAGAGCACCTGGTTGGGCCCCAGCGCGCAGCTCACCAGGTAGCTCATGAACGTCTGGGCATCCGGATCATGCAGCTGCTTGCGGATGTACGCGTCCCCTCCCGATGCGCTGAACAGGTCCTGCAGCTTCTGCGTCGCCAACATCCGGTTGGCCAGCGCGTTGGTGGAGAGGGCGTTGAGGACCAGCGCATCCGTGGACAGCGAGTTCGCGATGCGAATCTCCGCCCGGCTCTCCCCGACGTCGGACGTCGGGGCGTCGGCGACGGGCACGCTGCTCCCTCCCCCACAGCCGGCCAGGGCCAACAACAGCAAGGACACGACACCCGACGGGGCGCGACGGACAGTGACACCCATGGACGCTCCTCCAGTGAAAAACATGAAATTGGAGAAATACCCCCCCACTGAAGCACGCTCCAGGCCAGCCGCGCCGCCCGTCACCTTGCCGGCGGGAAACCACCCTGGGAGGTCGTCCGCTGTAGCGTGGGAGGTCACTCCCCGGCGGGTTTGTGACGTCCCGCGCTACACCCGCCCCACCGTGTCGCGCAGGGCCTCCCAGCGGGTCCGCCAGAGCGGAGCGGAGGCGATGGCGCTCTCGGCGCGGGTCAGCCACGTGCGGGCTTCGTCCGGGAGGTTGGAGCGGAAGGCGGAGTGGGCGGCCTGGAGCAGCAGCTCCGCCTTCTCGTCGGGAGAGGCCAGCTCGCGGGCCTCGTCCTCCAGCGCCGTCCATGCGGGCGACTCATGCACTCCGCCTCCGCGCTCGGCCTCGCGCACCTGGAGCTCCACCAGCTTGCGCATGACGGCGGTGGGCGGCAGCGAGGCGGGCGGACAATGGAACTCAATCCAGCGCAGCTGGCGGGACGCCTCCTCCCAATCGCCGAGCGCCACGCCGATGCGCGCGAGCAGCAGCGCGTCCACGGGCACCGGATGTTCGAGGAAGAAGCGCACGCCGAGCTCATGGGCCCGGCGCGCCAACGGGAGCGCCTCCTGCAGGCGCCCCTGCATGTAGAGCACCTCGGCGAGGTTGAAGGTGGACCAGCGCTCCACCTGCGCGTGTCCCAGCTCGCGTCCCAGGCCCATCGCGCGCCGCAGGTCCTCCTCCATCCTCGCCACATCGCCCTGCCCCAGCCACAGGAGCACGCGGTTGATGAGCGTGGCGGCCAGGTGCAGCGCATCGCCCGCGGCCTCGCAGCGGGCCAGGGCCTCCTCGAAGCGCGACGCGGCCTCCTCCGTGCGCTCGAGGAACGTCAGCGACGAGCCCAGCATGGTGAGGGCCACCACCAGGGTCTCGTGCTCCCTGGCGCGCTCTGCGCCCTCGATGACGGAGTCGAGGATGCGGGCCGCATTGCCCCACTCCCCCTGGCGCACGTGCAACCGTCCTCGGGCCAGGGTGCAGCGCAGGGACAGGCGCGGGTCGTCGAGCTGCTCGATGCGCTCCAGCGCCTCGCGAGCACAGAGCGTCGAGCCCTCCACGTCCTCCATCCAGTCGCGCGCGGTGGCCTCCTCCAGGAGCAGGTCCACGCACAGGGCCTTGTCGCCGCGGACCTCCGCCAGGGCGCGCGCGGCGGCCAGGTCACCGAGCCCTTCGTGGAAGCGCTGGAGGCGATGGCGCACGCGTCCTCGTCCCGCGAGAGCCCGTGCCCGCTGCTCGGAGTCGCGGTCCGGCAGCAGCGCGAGCGCGCGGGTGTAGAGCTGCTCGGCCTCCACGGAGCGGTGCGCGCGGCGTGACTCCTCGGCCAACACGAGGAACGCGGTGGCGGCCTCGTCGTGCGCGCCGCAGGCCGCGGCGTGGAGGGCGCGACGATGACGTTCGACGGGTGAATCCCCGGTGGTCGCCAGTCGCGCGGCGGCATGCAGCGCACGCCGAGTCACCGGAGGCAGGAGCGCTTCGATGGACTCGCGCAGCAAGGGGTGACGGAACGCGAAGCGGCCCAGGCCCACGGGCCTGAGGAGCCCCGCGCGCGCCAGACGCTGCAGGCCCGCGCCCGCGTCCAGGGAGGTGGCCATGCCCACGCCCTCCTCCGCGGGCCCGAGGTGTCGCAAGGCCGCGTCCACGCGCTCGACCTCCAGCTCCGTGCCGAGCACCGCGCACAGTCGCGCGAGCCCGCCGTACGCATCCGGCAGTCCATCCAGCGCGCGACTGGCGAGCCGCTGGAAGAGCGGCGTCACGGACACGTCGAGCAGCGCGTCCGGGGCGATGTACCAACCGCCCCCGGGCGAGGCCCTCAGCGCGCCCGCGGTCCGCAGGGCCACGGCCAGCTCGACGAGCGACAGGGGCACGCCCTGGGCCAGCTGCTCCAATCGCGCGAGCACCGGCTCCGGGATGTGCTCGGCGGGACGCAGCAGGTGCAGCATCAGCGCGCGACTGGCCTCGGGAGGCAGCGGCGGCAGGACATGTCGAGCGGCGCTCGCGCTGCGCTCGCCCAGGTGGGGCCGCAGGCCGAGCAGCGCCGGTCGAGCGACGACGCAGACCCAGAGCGGCGCGGACGCGCCCGTGAGCGTGGCGACCTCCAGCGCGTCGAGCGTCGTCGGGTCCGCCAGGTGCGCATCATCCAGCAGCAACACCCGGGGCAGCTCGCGAGCGCGGTGACGAAGCGCTTCGGCGAGCCAGCGCGCCGCCGCGTGACGTGCGTCCGCGAGCGGGACGCCGCTGGTCCTGGGGGACTCGGGCAGCGGCGAGGGCCCGTCGACGAGAGCGGCGCGCAGGGTCTCGAGCAGCGCCTCCGGCGAGCGGACGTCCGGAGCCGTGGCGCGCAAGCGGATGACCTGGGCCTGGCCGCTCGACTCCAACCGCGCGGCGAGCGCTTCGATGACGCGCGACTTGCCGAGCCCCACGTCCGCGGTGACGACCGAGAAGCCCGGGACGCTCTCCGAGAGGCTGCGGAACGCCTCCTTCGCCAGCGACTCCAGCAGGTCCTCGCGGCCGAAGAGCGGAGGCGGTTCGGAGGAGGCGCTGGACGCCGCGCTGTCGAGCAGTCGCAGCCGCCCCACGTCCGAGGTGGAGTCCAGGAGGCTCGCGGTGTCGCGGCCCACGGCCTCGGTGGCGCTGGAGTCCAGGCGCGCGGCCGCGGCCTCCGTGACGCGCGTCTCACCGGGCACCCATGTCTGCGGCCACCAGTCCGCGGGCGAGTCCAGCGCGGCCCCCGCCAATCGCAACGTGGACGCACCGACGCGCACGTGCAGCTCCGCCAGATGGAGCACGGCCGAGGCCTCCGACTCCTCGAGCAGCTTCCTCGCGGCGAGCGCGCCCGCGCGCACGTTCGCCTCGGCGGTGAGCGACTCCGCGAAGGCGATGACGTAGCCACCGGGCCTCACGCGCGCGATGAGCCCTCCGCGCGGTTCGATGGCGGCCTTCACCGCGTCCAACGCCAGCGGTGTGTGGAGCCCGAGCAGCGCCACCTGCCGAGGCCCCGCGCCCGACGAGAGCGGCTGCTGCGGGGACACGGCCTCGCCCGGCGCGACGGGGCCGAGCGCGGTGGTGGCGCGACATGCGGCGTCGAAGGCCGCGAGCACGTCGGGGGCCCTGGCGAAGCGCTCCAGCGGCGACTTGGCCAGACAGGAGCGGAGGACATCGTCGAGCGCGGCGGGGACCTCCGCGCGCTCGGAGACCTTCGGCGGGCGCAGGCTGACGTGTCCGTGGCGGATCTGCTCCGGGCTGCCGACGAAGGGCGGCGCGCCCGTGAGCAGCTCGAAGAGGACGATGCCCAGCGAGTAGATGTCGGCGGGCGTGCTGGCCAGACGCGCGTCCAGACACTGCTCCGGAGCCATGTACAACGGCGTGCCCAGCCGCTGCCCCGCGGGCGTCACTCCGGGCGGGAGCGCGTCCGCGTCGTCCGGGTCCTCGAGGTCGTGGAAGCGCGCGAGCCCCAGGTCGAGGAGGCTCAGCGCGCCACCCTCGCGCAGGAAGATGTTCTCCGGCTTGAGGTCGCGGTGCGCCACGCCCGCCGCGTGCATGTGCTCCAGCGCCGAGCACAAGCCACGGAGCAGCTCCCGCACGCGCGGCAGCGACGCGGCGCCTGTGCCCGGCAGCGCCGCCATCCACGCCGCGAGCGTCTGCCCGTGCAGGTGCTCCATCACCAGGAACGGTCGTCCGCGCGCGACGCCGTGCTCCAGCAGCTCCGGGACGATGGGAGCCCCCACGCGCCGCAGCGCCGCGGCCTCGCGCGCGAAGCGCTCGTGATGCGGCCCATGCCCGACCTTGAGCGCCACCTCGCGACCGTCCGAGTCGCGATACGCGGTGAACACCTGCGAGAAGCCACCACGCCCCAGCGGCGCGGCGCCGCGCACGCCCGGCACGTCCGTGAGCGTCAGTGTCCCGGCGAGCGAGCCGCCTGGAACACTCGCGCCGTGCACGGGACAAGCCGCGCCCGGAGCAAGGCGACGGTGACAGTTCAGGCAGCGCATCGATGAGGAGACGCTACCAGAGCGACTGCGACAGGACGATGGCGACGCCCACCAGCCCCTCGCCCGCGATGCAGCCCGCCGCGAGCGTCACCACCCGCCCTTCGGCTGTCGTGGATTTCACGTAGCTCACGACTCCGGAGATGACGCCGCCCAGGAAGAAGCCGAGCGCGTACGACGCGGGCAGCAGACAAGCCAACCCCATGCCCAGGGGCGAAGGTATCCACCGGCCCCACCGTGCGGGGAGCAGTCGCTCGGCGAGCACGAGGAGCGCCGCCAGGAGCGAGGCCCACCCGACCGCGGCGCGGGTCATCGGCGGCAGGCTGTCGAGGCCCGAGGCGAGGATGCGCGCGACACCCGCCGTGCTGAAGACACCGGGTGCGGGGAAGCGCTCGCCGCCCAGCGCCTCCGCGTTCGGCACGAGCAGGAAGAACAGCGGAACCACCGCGAGCGCGCCGATGCCCGAGCCGATCAACTGCGCGAGGAACAAGCGACGGGGATGGGCCCCCAGCAGGTGTCCCGTCTTCAAGTCGGTGAGCAGGTCCGCGGACGACGATGCCGTGTTCACGGTGATGCCCGCCGTGGCGAGGTTGGCCTGCACCTGGTTCGGCAGCAGCACTCCGTAGGTCACCTGCGTCACCTGCCCCAGGGCGCCCACCGGCGTCGAGTCCGTCTCACCGGTGACACGACAGGAGATGAGGCACAGCGCGAAGGACATCGCCACGGCGAGCGCTCCGTGCGCCACGGGAACCCCGAAGCCGACGTACGCCACGGCGACGGACGCGGGCGTCAGCACGACGAGCCCCGTGAGCAACCAGCTTCGCGGAACCTGCAGCGCATCCACCGGATGCGGCCTTCCGGGCGTTCGGGAGAGGACACCGCGGAGGGCACGACCCACGACACGGCCCTGGAGCAGGAAGTGCAGCAGCGAGCCGACGACGAGCGCGGCGGTGCCGGGCCACAGGCTCCACTCGAGGTAGCTCCCCTCCTTCACGTCGACCACGCCCGAGGCGAACACGCGGGGCGCGACGACGCCGTGGATGAGCACCGCGCCCAGCAGCATCGACGTCGTGGTGCGCGGCCCCAGCAGCACGCCGGCGCCGATGGGCAGCAGGCTCAGCTCCAGTCCGAAGCCCAGGCGCTCCAGGGTGAGTCCACGCCAGGTCCCCGGCAAGGGCACGGAGACAGGCAGCTTTCCCCACGCATCGCGTGCCAGCGTGACGAGTCCGGAGAAGAGCCCGCCACCTCCGAGCAGCCGCAACCGGGAGGACGCCTCCGAATCCGTGCCATGCATGGCGCGGATGGTGGTCGCCGCGGCGGTGCCGGAAGCGAAGGGCAGCTGCTCATGGTCCACGAGCTGTCGCTTGAAGGGCACGGCGAACAGGACACCGAGCGCGGACAGGAAGAAGGTCCACGCGAGCAGCATCGGCCCGGAGGGATGGTGTCCGGTGACGACGAGCCACGCGCCCTGCACGGACACGAGCGCGCCACCGGTGGCATAGCCCGCGGCCGAGGCGACCGCCTGCGCGTTACAGGTCTCCAGCGGAGACAGCGGCGCGCCCGCGACGCCGGGCACCAGGCGCCGGAACAATCCATGGGCGCCCTGCGCGAGCAGCACGGCGGTGATGGCGACACCGAAGACGATGCCCGTCTTGAGGCCGACGTAGAGGTTGGTGGCACAGGTGACCAGACCGATGGCCGCGCCCAACAGCACCGAGCGCAGCGTGAGCTGCGGCAGTCGGTCTCCCTGGTACACATGCTCCAGCCAGTACGAATCCGTCGCCTCGGGCGAGTCCCCTGGGATGCTCAGCAGGGTCAATGACGCGGCGGACGGCGAGCGCGGAGGCGCCGTTGCCTCGGGCGATGCTTGAGGGGGGGACAAGGCCATGGGCCTCTCCATCTTTCCACCCCGCCCTCTTCCGCACGAGCCCCTCCCGTCGCTTCCGGGTGGACACGTGGTGGCCGGGAGGCGTCAGCGACGCTGCACGGCCAACATGAGCAGGTAGCGGTCCGGCGTTCCGGGAAGGTAACGCTCCAGGTGGAGTGAGCCTGGACGGAAGCCCAGCTCGTCGAGGAAGCGGAACACGCGGTGCGCGGCCACGTCGTCGCGCAGGCCGCACTCCAAGGTGGCGAAGAGCGTGGGCGGGACCTCCTGACGCCGCGCCCCCGCGGGAGTCCGCCTGCTCGCCTTGATGCGGAACCCGACCTCCCCCGACAGCGTCCCATCCTGGGAGTCGAGCGTCCTCACATAGCCACCGGTGAGCACCGGCACTCCCCGTTGCTGGAGGGCCCGCTTCCTGGAGGCCACCTCCGCGCGGAACGGGAGCGGCGCCTCGTCGGCGCTCGCGGGAAACCAGACAAGGACGGAAGGCTCGTTCCAGTGCTCCAGATGCAGCGGGGGGCGCTCGGGTGTCAGGCCGCGCAGGTACTGGTTCGCGACCTGGAGCGAGAGCAGCCTCGCGGCCATCTCCTGGCGCCATGAGGACAGCATCGCCTCTCTCGCGCGGACGTCCTTGCGGAGGAAGTCGCGGATGGCGCGCAGGGGGATGCCCGCGGCGCGAAGGCTCCCGAGGAAGCGCGCCTCCGCGACCTGCTTGGGCGAATACGCGCGGTAGCCATTCTCCTGCCGCCCGGCGGGGACGAGCAGGCCCTTGCGCTCGTAGAAGCGCAGGGCGCTCGCGGAGATGCCACAGCGTTCGGAGAACTGGGAAATCGACAGCATGCGACGACATTCTCCTGGAGCTTCAACCAGGTTCAAGGTGCAGGGTATGGCCGCATGAACATCTCCATCGTCTCCCTGGGTGGCCTGTGCCTGGTCGGCCTCAAGGTCGTGGGGCGCCGCAGCGAGCTGAGCCACCGCGTCCCCCTGGCGTGGCTCGAGCTCGTCGCGCGCCTGGACTCCATTCCCAACGCCGTGAATCCGGACGTGCTCTACGGCGTGTTCCCGGAGAGCGACCACCTGAAGGAGAGCGTCGACGGTGTCTACACGTACAGCGTCTGCGTCCAGGTCCGTCACCTCGGCTCCGTTCCCGAAGGGATGGACGGTCGGGAGCTCCCTCCGCGCGAGTACGCCTTGGCGACGGCGCTGGGCGAGGCATCCGCCATCGACGCGGCGTACATGGGGCTCGCGCAGTGGGAGACGGCGCAAGAGCGGAAGACGGATGTGGGAGCGGACTGTCTGGAGCGCTACGAGCGTCGCCGACAGTGGGTGACGCCCCCCTACGAGCGCTTCGACTACGACATCCTGCGGCCCTTGCTCGCCAGCAAGTCGCCCAGGAATGGGTGAGCGTCGAGCCTGGACACGCTGGCTTGCCTCGTGCGGAAGCGCTTTCCTAGCCTGTCCGCATGAGCTCGACATTCAGACCTTCATCCTCCCTGTTGCTGTTGAGCCTGGTGCCGGCCTGCGGTGCGCCGGGCGAGTCGGAGGTGACGGAGCGCTTACCCGTCGGACAACGGGAGCTGCTCGGAGCGAGTGAGCTTGTGCCGGCCCCCTGGACCTCCACGTACGGAGGCATCGAGGGCTTCGGGGACGTGGCGGTGCAGTCGAGCGGACAGGTGGCGTTCGTGGCCACGTCGTCGTGGGACATCCTCGTGGCGCGGTTCGACCCGAGCGGTCAGCCCCTCTGGGCGAGGCGCTTCGGTGACGAGAACTACCAGCAGGCCACGGGCCTCGCGGTGGATGGCGCGGGCAACATCGTCATCACGGGGGATTACTGGGGCTCGCTCGACTTCGGTGGAGGTCCCCTGCCCTGCCGTGGTGAGCCGGGCGTCCCGAGCGCGTTCCTGGCGAAGTTCGACGCGCAGGGCACGCACGTCTGGAGCCGCTGCTTCGGGGACGGCGGACAGCAGCAGACGGGCTCGCTCGTCACGGCGAGCAACGGCGACGTGCTGGTGAGCGGATACTTCGAGCGCTTCATCGACTACGGCGCCGGACCGATACCCGGGACGGGTGCGCTGAATCAGTTCGTCGCGAGGCTCGCCGGAGACACCGGTGCCCTCGTCTGGCACAGCCAATACGAAGCGGGCACGGCCACCGCGCTCACGTCGTTGGCGCTGGATGCCCAGGACAACCTCTACCTCAGCAGCGGCTTCCTGGACGTGCTGTCGGTCGACGGCGTGCCCTGGCTCACGACGCCGGGCTTCAACGTCTACGTGATGAAGCTGGACGCGCATGGCCTGCCCCTCTGGGCGAAGGGCTACGGCGAGCTGCGGAGCCAGACGCTCTGGCGGCTGGCCGCGGACCCGCAGGGCCAGGTCGTCGCGACGGGCGCATTCATCGGCACGGTGAACCATGGCGGCGGACCGCTCTTCAGCGCGGACGGTGACGTGTTCGTCTCCGCGTTCGACGGTGATGGCAACAACCGCTGGAGCCGGAGCTTTGGCGGGGCCGGGTTCGACTGGGCCTACGACGTGGACGTCGACCCCCTGGGCAGCCCCGTGGTGACGGGCACGTTCACCAGCCGCATCGACTTCGGTGACGGGCCCCTGACGAGCGCGGGAGGCGATGATGTCTACGTGGTGAAGCTCGGTCGTGACGGCGAGACGTGGTGGAGCCGAGGCTTCGGCGATCTGCGCAACCAGTCCGCGATGCGCGTCGCCACGGCGGGCCGACGGGATGTCGTCCTGTGGGGACGGCTGCTCGGCACGTTGGACTTCGGCTCGGGTCCGGTGACGGGGATGTCGCCCACGGACTCGTTCCTGACGCGCGTCTCGCCGGAGTAGACGCGAACCGCTCAGCGAGCGTCAGGTCGGGAGGGCCACACCGAGGAGAGCTCCTCCGCGCGTGGCAGGCCCTCCACCGCGCCGGGCTTCTCGACGACCCGCGCCCCCACGGCGCACGCGAAGGTCGCCAGCACCACCAGCTCCTCGCGCGTGGCGGACTCCAGCGCACGGGTGCCGCCGTACCAGCGCACCAGCCCGTGCAGGAGCCCCGCGACGAAGCCATCCCCCGCGCCCGTGGTGTCGACCACCCGGGTTCGAGGCGCCGGCACGTGGACGTCCTCGCCCTTCCAGCGAAACAGCGCGCCCCGCTCGCCGAGCGTCACCACCGGCAGCCTCACGCCCATGCCGGACAGTCGCGTGAGCGCCTCCTGGGGGGACTCCGTGCCGGTGACGAAGCCGATCTCCTCCTCGGACAGCTTCACCACGGTGCACAGCGGCAGCATCCGCGCGAGCAGCGTCTTGAGCTGCGTGGGGTCCTCCCACGCGTGCAGCCGCAGGTTCGGATCACAGCTGACGATGCGGTCCGCCTCGCGCGCCAGGCCGAGCATCCGCACCGTCGCCAGTTGGGCATCCTCACGCTGCAGGGAGTTGGAGCCGCAGTGCACCGCGCGGGCGCGCAGCAGGAAGTCCGCGTCCACGTCGGTCTGCCCCAGGAGGAACTCCGCGGAGCGGGTGCGGAAGAAGGTGAAGCTGCGCTCCCCTTTCGCATCCAGGGAGATGAACACCAGGCCGGTGCGCGCCTCCGTCGTCTGTCGCAGGTGGCTCACGTCCACGCCCTCGCGGGACAGGCTGTCCTTGAGGAAGTGGCCGAACTCGTCCGAGCCCACCACGCCGAGCATCGCCGGCTTCAGCCCCAGCCTCGCCAGCCCCACGGAGACGTTGGCGGGAGAGCCACCGGGACACGGGTGCCACGCGGGCACGTCGCGCACGCGCTTGCCCTGCTCGGAGGGAAGGAAGTCCACCAGCGTCTCACCGAAGCACACCACGTCCAGCGGCGACTCCTGCCCCTCGCTCATGTGACCTCTCTCGTGTGACGGCTTCGGACCCGCGTCAGTCCAGCCCCACCTGGGCCATGAAGTCCACGCTCTTGAGGCGTCGTCCCAGGTGGTGGGCGATGAAGACGTTGAGCAGTCCGCGCGCGCGGGCACGAAGGTCCGCGGGAAGCGGCGTGCGGGCCCCTTCCTGGAGCGCTCGCAGCCCGGACAGCAGCGCGGACGGGACGAGCACCGCCTCCCGAGCACGGGCGCTGCACGGCTCGCACACCGCGCCCCCGTGCGCCTGATCGAACCGGGGCCGCTCACCGGGCGCTCCGCCACACAGCGAGCACGCATCGAAGCGTGGCATCAGGCCCGCGTGGGCCAGCGCCGCCAGCTCGAAGGCCAGGAGCGACGTGGGCCCCGCCTCCTTCGCATCCAGGCGGCCCAGGTAGCCCTCCAGCAGGATGAAGAGCTCCGGGTGCGGTTCGTGGTCGCGCGTCAGCTCGCGGCACAGCTCCACCGCGTACAGGGCCCGGGCGATGAGCGACAGGTCCTCGCGCGCGGCGTAGTACCCGGCGACGATGTCCGTGGAGTCCAGCCGCACCGTGGAGCCGCGCGTCTCGACGATGTGCACGCGCAGCCGCATGAACGGCTCCAGCGCGCCCGCGAAGCGCCGCTTGCTCTTGCGCGCCCCCGCGGCGAAGGCCGTCAGCTTCCCATGCTCGCGCGTCAGCAGCGTGACGAGCCGGTCCGACTCGCCGTAGTCCACGGTGGACAGCACGAGCGCATCGTCGTCGTAGCGCTCCATGGCGTCATTCAACGCGCGAGCGGAGAAGGAAGCTTCCCGCTCAGCACGAGGAACACGTAGAGGCCCAGCGCCAGGGCCACCAGGAGGACGGACAGCCCCACGTAGGCCCGCTTGCGGCGCTCCTGCTCCAGCTGCGCGGGCGACGGCGCCGGCACCGAGCGGTCCACCTCCTCGTACCGGAGGATGGCCTCCTCGGGGGACAGGCCAATCACCTGGGCGTAGGCCTTGATGTAGTTCACCACGAAGATGCGCGAGGGCAGCCGCTCCACCTGCCCTGCCTCGAGCGCGGCGATGAGCGTCGGGGGAATCTTGGTCTCTCGCGCGACATCCTCGCGAGACATGCCTCGAAGCTCCCGCTGCTGGCTGAGGTACTTGCCGAAGTCGACGTGGTCCACGGTGCGCCCAGATAGCAGAAGACTAGAGCTTTTCGAGCAGCCTTCGGCAGTCGTCCTTCAGCTCCTGTTCTCCCGCCTTCGCCTTGGCCTCGCAAGTGGAGAAGGCCTGCCGGGCCCCTTCCGCCTGCCCCTGCTTCGCCAGGCACACGCCCTCGCGCATGTGGGCATCGGCCGCGTCCGGGCAGTTCTCGCGGTAGCGGGAGAAGTTACGGCACGACTCGTCCAGCTTGCCCGTCTCGTCGAAGATGATGCCCAGGTTGCGGTAGCCCATGCAGAAGCCGGGGTTGGTCGTCACCGCCGCCTTGAGGCTCCCCACGGCCCGCTGCGTGTCGCCCTTCTTGTAGAAGGCCCAGCCCATGTTGCCCTGCGCGATGTACGGCGTCACGTAGAGCATGTCGTTGAGGACCTGCTCGTACAGCTTGATGGCCTCGTCGTAGCGCCCCTGGTCCAGGTGCACGTTGGCCAGGTTCGTGCGGGCCTCGGAGAAGGTGGGACGCACCTTCAGCGCGCGCTCGTAGTGGCCAATGGCCTCGGCCGGGCGCGCGAAGACGAGGTGCAGCAGGATGCCGATGGCGTTGTTCGCCTCCGGATAGTCGGGATCACTCTCCAGCGACACCTGCAGCTCGCGCAGCGCGTCCTGGACGTGGCCTTGCTGCTGGGCCTGGAGCGCCAGGTCGTAGTGGATCTCCGCCTTGCGGCGCTCCTTCTCCGTGGGGACATGGGCACAGCCGGCGAGCGCGAGCACGAGCGCGAGTGGGCGGAACGCGGAGGCGAAGCGGAGCATGGGGCGGTTCTCGACGACGGGGGTGAGCAAGACTCAGAAGGCCGCGAGGAAGCGGCCCAGGGTGGTGGTGACGTTCTTCTTCTCTTCGGCGCGAGCCTTCACCGCGGGCACCAACGTGGGGTCCTTGAAGAAGACCGGCAGCGTCTTGAGCCACTCGTCCTGCTGCTCCGGGGGCTGACCGCGCCAGTTGGCGTCATCCATCATGAAGCCGAGCGACTCGACGAAGGCGAGCGCGTCCGACTCGTCCTCGCGGTACTCGTCCGCCGTCGTGTTGCGGCGGCCGGACAGGTACACCGCGCAGTCCTCGGCCTCCGACAGGTAGAGGTACACGAAGACGGCCGCCCCCTGCCCTCCGCGCAGCCCCACGACGAACGCCTGCGCCGGCCCGGCCTGCTTGCCGGGGATGGCCACGTGCGGCGTGTTGAGCGAGGTGTGCAGCGCGAGGATCTGCTCGCGCGTCGCGGGAAGGCCGCGGTAGCGCTCATCCAGGTTGAACACGTCGTGTCTCCGAGAGTCTCGCCCCTCAGCGCGTGGTGAGGGTGAACTCCTGCGTGATGTCCTTCGACTCCGCCGCCGACGTCTGGAAGCGGATGAGCGGGTTGTCGATCATCACGTTGCCACCGCCCTCGTTGCCCTCGCCAATGATGACCCGGAACAGGTGCTTGGGCGAATCGCTGCGCTTGGAACCGGTGGAAATCTTCCGGGCCATCAGCATCACCTGGTTCGCCCCGGGCTTGAGGTGCTGGGTGATGTCCGCGACCACCTGGTCCTCGTTGCCGCGCAGCTTCCGCAGCCACCGGGAGTTCACGTACACGTCGATGTCGTACTCCGTCATCCCAGGCACCGTCTGCTCCGTCACCAGCCAGTAGCGCTGGGTGATGCGCGTCGGATGGGTGGCCGTGGCCACCGCCGGCTGGGCCGAGGCCATCCCCGCCGTGGGCACCGCCTGCGCCGCCGGAGCCGCCGTGGCGGCGCCACCCGCGGGGACGGCCTGCGCGGCGCTCAGCGTGGGGACCGCGGCCTGGGCGGGAGCCGCCGGAGCGGGCGTCGTCACCGTCGAGACGCGGTAGCCCGCCGCCTCGATGTGGACGTTGCCGGACTCGTCGATGCGGACGGTGGCCTTCTCGAACTTCTGGTTGGTGACGCCGTCGATCAACACGCCGTTGAGATAGACGGAACCCGCCAGGGTGCTCAGCGGGGCCAGCGCCACCAGGGTGGCGACGAGCGCCGCGCGCGAAAAGGGACGATGCATGGGTTCACTCCTCGGAATCTTCAACAGTCCCGGGCACTTGCAACGCTTAGCGCACCCTGGGGACCGGGACAAGGCGCACATGCCTCCGCTTGGAGCGGCCATGGCGCGGCGAGATTCACACGGGGTGTATCAAGGCGTGGAAACGGCGTCCGCCTCGCGCTGGGCGAGCGCCCAGTCTCCGCCCAGGCCATGGCCCTCGCGGAAGCGGCGGAAGTCGCGCCGGACGGCCCGGGGGTAGCGCCGGAAGCGATCCAGCTCGCCCTGCTTGATGGCATTGCGGATGCGGGTGGGGCCGGCGTTGTAGGCCATCAGCGCCAGCTCCAGGTCGCCGCCGAAGCGGTCCTGCAGCGAGCGCAGGTAGCGGATGCCCAGCCGCACGCACAGCGCCGTGTCGGCCGTCACCTCTTCCCGGGAGAGGCGAAGGCCCTCCTTCTCCGCCAGGAAGTGGAGCGTGCTGGGCTTGATCTGCATCAGCCCCCGCGCGCCCTTCTCGGACACCGCCTCCTCGGCGAAGTCCGACTCCACGTCGATGAGGGCCAGCACCAGGAGCGGATCATACCCCGCCGTCCGGGCCTCTTCGGCGATGGCGTTGCCGAGCTGCCGGCGCAGGGTGAGGCCCAGGCCCGGAGCGCGCCGCGCGAGCACGAGGTCGATGAGGGACGCCTCCGGAGAGGGGCTCTCGGCGACCACGCGCTCGGACAGGACAGGCTGGACCGAGCGCTCCTCCAGCAGCGGCACCAGCCGCGCGGACACGACGAGCGCCACCCCCGCCAGCAGGGGGAGTCGGGAACAGCCTGAGCTCAGAGCGTGGAGAGATTCGAAGAAACGCGTCGCGAACGACCTCCCGCCCGTGGGGGCGGGAGAAGTCACTTGCGTTGCTCCAGGGCCTGGATGCGCTCGGCCACGCGCTCCAACCGGGAGCCGAACGCCTGGAGCTCCTCGCGACGGGGCAGCTTCATCCGGGTGAGGGCCGTGCGAACCCGGTCCTCCACGTTGTGCTCCAAATCCCTACGGTGGCCGGCCAGGCGGTCCGAGAAGGCCTGGGCCTGGCGCTTCACCTCGTCCTGGCTCCAGCCGGCCACGGACGCCACCTTCTGCACCGCGCGGGAGGCCTCCTCCTCGGCCGTGCTCACGGCGAGGAGCGCCTGACTCCAGATGCGCTCAAAAGTTTCCGCGACAGGGTTCTTCTCTCGGGGGGCCTCGGGCTTGTTGTCCAATCGGTCTCTCCGGGAGGGGGTGTACCAGACCCGTGGGCCTGGAACAGTCGAACGGACCTGCCACGTAATCACACCCCCAGGGTGAAGGAAACGAGAACGAGCCCCCTCCCCTGCCTCATGTCCACTCGTGGAGTGGGAAGGGGGCACCATGCGTCAACCACGCATCGCTGTTCAGGCGCGGGGGGAGGAGTCCGTGCCCTTCGAGGCACCCGAGCGTCGGATGGGCTTCAAGAGCGAGTCCACCTTGCGCGACAGCTTGGACAGCTCCTTGTTGAGCTCCTGCAACTGCGACTGGCTGGCCACGCCCACCGCGCCCACCACCTTGGTCTGCAGCCCGTCCAGGCGCTTCTTCAGCTCGGCGCCGGCCGCGTCCACCTTCTTGCCCAGCTCCTTCACGCGCGGGTCCGTCAGGAGCTCACCGGCCTGGAACTTGGTCCACAGGGCCTGGGCCTCCTTCGTGGCCTCCTGACGGCGGGCGTCCAGCGCCTTCACCACCTTGCCCGCCTCACCCTCCAGCTCCTCGATGCGCTTCTGCGCCTGCGCGAGCTGGGCCTTCAGGAAGACCTCCACGTTGGAGAAACCGCTCTTCGCCGCCTCGGCGCTCGCGTCCACCGCGGGGGTCGTCTCCTCGTGCTTCGTCTCCGCCTGCTTCGTCGTGGCCATGTGTCGTCCTCCCCTTTTCACCCGGCATCGCCGGGCAGTAACCCAGTGAGTCAAAAACTCTCCGCGCAAAACATAACGCGGCGCGCCATGACCGTCAAGGACGACGTCCCGGAAAGCCCGACTAACTGGGTCTGAAAATGAAACCGCCGCCCCGGCACGAAGACCGGAGCGGCGGGAGGACTGCACCCAGGCTCGCCCGAGGGGCGGCCTGGCGAGCGCTAGGCGGCGCCCGTCGTCTGGGTGCCTTCCGGACGGGGAGCCGGAGCGGACAGGGGCCCACCATCGCCGTGGGCACCGGCCAGCGCGGCCTCCATCTCGTTGACCTCGTCGGTCGGGCTCTCCACCTCGATGTCGAGGTGCTTGTAGTTCGGAAGACCCGTACCGGCGGGGATGAGCCGACCCATGATGACGTTCTCCTTGAGGCCGCGCAGGTAGTCCACCTTGCCGTTGATGGCGGCCTCGGTGAGCACCTTGGTGGTCTCCTGGAAGGAGGACGCCGAGATGAACGACTCGGTGGAGAGCGAGGCCTTGGTGATGCCGAGCAGCAGCGGCTCACCCACGGCCGGGCGCTTGCCCTCGGCCATGATCTTCTCGTTCTCCTCCTCGAACACCCACTTCTCCACCTGCTCGTCGACCAGGAAGTTGGTGTCGCCCACATCCGTGACGCGCACCCGGCGCAGCATCTGCCGGACGATGGTCTCGATGTGCTTGTCGTTAATCTTCACGCCCTGGAGGCGGTAGACCTCCTGCACTTCGTCCACCAGGTAGCGCGCGAGCTCCTTCTCGCCCAGCACCTTGAGGATGTCGTGCGGGTTGGCCGCGCCGTCCATCATCGCCTCGCCGGCCTTCACGCGGTCGCCGGAGTGGACGCTGATGTTCTTGCCCTTGGAGATCAGATACTCCTTGGCCAGGTCCGTGCGCTGCTCGCCGTTCACCTCGGGGGTGATGATGAGCTTGCGCTTGCCCTTGGTGTCCTTGCCGAACGACACCACGCCGTCGATCTCCGCGATGGCCGCGGCATCCTTCGGCTTGCGCGCCTCGAACAGCTCGGCCACGCGGGGCAGACCGCCCGTGATGTCCTTCGTCTTGGTCGTCTCGCGCGGCACCTTGGCGATGACCTCGCCCGGGTGGATCTCATCGCCGTCGTTGACGGTGATGATGGAGCCCTGCGGCAGGAAGTAGCTCGCCGGGTTGCGGGACGAGGGCAGGTCCTTCGTGTTGCCCTGGGCGTCGCGGATGGAGACGCGCGGACGCGCCTCCGGGTCCTTCGACTCGATGACCGTCTTGCGCGACAGACCCGTCACCTCGTCCAGGGTCTCGGACATCGTCACGCCTTCGATGATGTCCTCGTAGCGCACGGTACCGCCCACCTCGGTGAGCAGCGGGATGGCGAACGGATCCCACTCCGCCAGCAGCGTGCTCGCCTCGATGCGCTGGCCTTCCTTCACCAGGATGCGGGCGCCGTAGATGACCTGGTAGCGCTCGCGCTCGCGGCCGGAGTCGTCGACGACGACCAGCTCGCCGTTGCGGTTCATCGCCACGAGCGTGCCGTCCGTCTTCTGCACCGTGATGAGGCCCGCGAACTTCACGCTACCGGCGTACCGGTTCTCCAGGCTGGACTGCTCCGCGCGCCGCGTCGCCGCACCACCGATGTGGAACGTGCGCATCGTCAACTGCGTACCCGGCTCACCGATGGACTGCGCCGCGATGACACCCACGGCCTCGCCCACGGACACCTTGCGGCCACGCGCCAGGTCACGGCCGTAGCACTCCACGCAGATGCCGCGCTTGGCCTGGCACGTGAGCACCGAGCGGATCTTCACCTTGTCCAGGCCGCTGTTCTCGATGCGGCGGACGCGGTCCTCGTCGATCTCCTCGTTGGCGCGCACCAGCACCTCGCCCGTGACGGGGTCGAGGATGTCGTCCAGGGCCACGCGGCCCAGGATGCGCTCGCCGAGCGGCTCGATGATCTCACCACCCTCGACCAGGGCCCCGATGAACAGACCGTCCATGGTGCCGCAGTCGTACTCGTTGATGATGGCGTCCTGCGCCACGTCAACGAGACGGCGGGTGAGGTAACCAGAGTTGGCCGTCTTGAGCGCCGTGTCCGCCAGACCCTTGCGGGCGCCGTGCGTGGAGATGAAGTACTGGAGCACCGAGAGACCCTCGCGGAAGTTCGCGGTGATGGGCGTCTCGATGATTTCGCCGGACGGCTTCGCCATCAGTCCGCGCATACCGGCGAGCTGACGGATCTGCTGGGCGCTACCACGCGCGCCCGAGTCGGCCATGATGTAGATGGGGTTGAACGACGGCTGCTTGCGCGACTCCCGCTTGCCGTCCTTCTCCCGCGAGGCCTCCTCCTGGGAGATCTGCTGCATCATCTCCTGGGCGACCTTCTCCGTCACCTCGGCCCAGATATCGATGACCTTGTTGTAGCGCTCGCCGTCGGTGATGAGACCCTCGAGGTACTGGTTCTCGATCTCCGACACCTCCTTGCCCGCGTAGTCCAGGAACTCCTGCTTCTTCGCGGGGATGATCATGTCCTTCAGCGCGATGGAGATACCGGCGCGCGTGGCGTTGAAGTAGCCGAGGCTGCGGATGCGGTCCGCGAGCAGCACCGTCTCCTTCTCGCCGGTCAGGCGGTAGCAGAGGTCGATGAGGCCGCCGAGCGACTTCTTGTCGAGCACCTTGTTGATGGCGTCGAAGCCCACGCGGCGGGGAACCACCTCCCACAGCAGGACACGGCCGACGGTGGTCTCCTTGCGCTTGCCGTCGATGCGGCAGACCACCTTCGCCTGCAGGTGCACCTCGCCGTGGTCATACGCGGCGCGGACCTCGTCGGGCGAGCTGAACACGCGGCCCTCGCCGTTGGCGAACTCGCGGGCGCGGGTCATGTAGTAGATGCCGAGCACCATGTCCTGCGTCGGGACGATGATGGGCTTGCCGTTCGCGGGGCTGAGGATGTTGTTCGTCGACATCATCAGCACGCGGGCCTCCATCTGAGCCTCGATGGAGAGCGGCACGTGCACGGCCATCTGGTCACCGTCGAAGTCGGCGTTGAACGCCGCGCAGACGAGCGGGTGCAGTTGGATGGCCTTGCCCTCGATGAGCACGGGCTCGAAGGCCTGCATGCCCAGGCGGTGCAGCGTGGGCGCGCGGTTGAGGAGCACCGGGTGCTCGCGGATGACGTCCTCGAGGATGTCCCAGACCTCGGGACGCTCCTTCTCCACCATCTTCTTCGCCGACTTGATGGTGGTGACGTAGCCCTTCTCTTCGAGCTTGTTGTAGATGAACGGCTTGAACAGCTCGAGCGCCATGATCTTCGGCAGGCCGCACTGGTGCAGGCGCAGCTCGGGACCGACGACGATGACGGAGCGGCCCGAGTAGTCCACGCGCTTGCCGAGCAGGTTCTGACGGAACCGGCCCTGCTTGCCCTTGAGCATGTCGGACAGCGACTTGAGCGGGCGCTTGTTGGGGCCCGTGATCGTCTTGCCGCGGCGGCCGTTGTCGAACAGCGCGTCCACGGCCTCCTGCAGCATCCGCTTCTCGTTGCGGATGATGATGTCCGGAGCGTTGAGCTCCTGCAGGCGCTTGAGACGGTTGTTGCGGTTGATGACGCGGCGGTACAGGTCGTTCAGGTCGGAGGTCGCGAAGCGGCCACCGTCGAGGGGAACGAGCGGGCGCAGGTCCGGCGGGATGACCGGAATCACGTCCAGCATCATCCACTCGGGCTTGTTGCCGGAGACGCGGAACGCCTCGGCCACCTTCAGGCGCTTGGCGTACTTCTTCCGCTTCGCCTCGCTGGTGGTCTCGCGCATGTCCTTGCGCAGCGCCTCGGACAGCTTCTCCACGTCCAGGCCCTTGAGCATCTCGCGGACGGCCTCGCCGCCCATGCCCGTGGTGAAGGAGTCCTCACCGTGCTCCTGGTAGAGCCGGTGCATCTTCTCCTCGCTGATGAGCTCACCGGCCTGCAGCGGCGTCGACTTGGGGTCGAGGACGATGTAGCTCTCGCAGTAGAGGACCTTCTCCAGCTCCTTGAGCGTGATGTCGAGCAGGTTGCCGATGCGGCTGGGCAGCGACTTGAGGAACCAGATGTGGGCCACCGGCGTGGCCAGGGTGATGTGACCCAGACGCTCGCGGCGGACCTTCGACTGGATGACCTCCACGCCACACTTCTCACACACCACGCCACGGTGCTTCATGCGCTTGTACTTGCCGCAGTTGCACTCGTAGTCCTTCACCGGCCCGAAGATGCGGGCGCAGAACAGGCCGTCACGCTCCGGCTTGAACGTGCGGTAGTTGATGGTCTCGGGCTTCTTCACCTCACCGTGCGACCACTGGCGGATCTTGTCGGGCGACGCCAGCGCGATGCGAATGGCGTTGAACGACAACGGGTCCTTCGGCTTCTCGAAGAAGTTGAAAATGTCCTTCACGTTGCCTCCGAAATCTCGTGAGGCGTCCCCCGTGGGGAACGCCAGCTGATTCGGGCCCCCGCCCCGGACCCGGCCGCGCCCACCCCCTCACGGGGTGGCGGGCGGCCGGTCAGGCGGGCGCGCCGGCTCTAACTCAGGCCTCGGTCCCGGTCTTGCGCTCCTCGCCGTCACCGCCGCCGAGGAAGTCGCCGCCGAAGCTGCGCTGCCGCTCCGGGGGGGCGCTCTCAAGCAGCTCGACGTCCAGCGCGAGCGACTGGAGCTCCTTGAGGAGCACGTTGAACGACTCGGGCAGGCCGCTCTCCAGGACGTTGTCGCCCTTGACGATGGCCTCGTACATGCGCGTGCGGCCCACCACGTCGTCCGACTTGACGGTGAGGAACTCCTGCAGCGTGTACGCCGCGCCGTAGGCCTCCATCGCCCAGACTTCCATCTCGCCCAGACGCTGACCGCCGAACTGCGCCTTGCCGCCCAGCGGCTGCTGGGTGACCAGGGAGTAGGGCCCGATGGAGCGCGCGTGGATCTTCTCGTCCACCAGGTGGTGCAGCTTGAGCATGTACATCACGCCCACGGTGACGTTCTGGTCGAACGGCTCACCCGTGCGGCCGTCGAAGAGCACCATCTGGCCCGTGCGGGGCAGCTTGCCCTCGTCGAGCAGCTGGTGGATCTCCAGCTCCTGGGCGCCGTCGAACACCGGCGTCGCCACGTGGATGCCGCGCTTGGAGCGACGGCACAGCTGGCGGATCTCCTCCTCGTCCAGCTTGTCGAGGAACGCCGCGAACGGGGTCTCCGCGCCGTAGATGACCTTGAGGCGCTCCTTGATGGCCTCCGCGCCCCAGTTGTCCTCCACGTAGCGCTGCAGCGCCTCGCCGGTGCCCTTGGCGGCCCAGCCCAGGTGCGTCTCGAGGATCTGCCCGATGTTCATGCGGCTGGGAACGCCGAGCGGGTTGAGGACGATGTCCACCGGACGGCCGTCCTCCAGGTACGGCATGTCCTCCTCGGGGAGGATGCGGGACACGACGCCCTTGTTTCCGTGGCGGCCGGCCATCTTGTCGCCCACGGCCAGCTTGCGCTTGATGGCGACGTACACCTTCACCATCTTGATGACGCCCGGAGGCAGCTCGTCGCCCTTCTTGATGCGGGCGATCTTCTCGCCGAAGGCCAGCTTCACGGCCTCCTTCGTCTCCTCCAGGTTGCGCAGGATGTCGCGCACGCGGGAGTCGAGCGGGTCGCCGACGGAGATCTCACCCCAGTACTTGTAGGGCACCGTGGCCAGCAGCGCGTCGTCGAGGATGTCCCCCTTCTTCAGGAGGATCTTCCCCTTGTCGTCCACGAGCTTGCCCTGGACCTCCTTGCCGCGGACCAGCGCGCGGATGCGGCCGATGGCGCTGTCCTGGAGGACCTTGATCTCGTCGTTCTGGTCCTTGAGGAGCTTCGCCTCCTCCATGGACTCGATCTGCTTGGCGCGCTCGTCCTTCTCCACGCCCTTGCGGCTGAACACCTTGGCGTTGATGACGGTGCCCACCACGCCCGGGGGCACGCGCAGGGAGCTGTCACGCACGTCGCCGGCCTTCTCGCCGAAGATGGCTCGCAGGAGCTTCTCTTCGGGAGACAGCTGGGTCTCGCCCTTCGGGGTGATCTTGCCCACCAGCACGTCGCCGGGCTTCACCTCGGCGCCGATGCGGATGATGCCGCTCTCGTCCAGGTCCTTGAGGGCCTCCTCACCCACGTTCGGGATGTCGCGGGTGATCTCCTCCTTGCCCAGCTTGGTGTCGCGCGCGATGCACTCGAACTCCTCGATGTGGATCGACGTGAAGACGTCGTCCTTGAGGATGCGCTCGCTGATGAGGATGGAGTCCTCGAAGTTGTAGCCCTGCCACGGCATGAACGCGACGACCACGTTCTGCCCCAGCGCCAGCTCGCCCGTCTCGGTGGCCGGGCCGTCGGCGATGACGTCACCCTTCCGGACCTTGTCGCCCTTGCTGATGATGGGCTTCTGGTTGAGGCAGGTGTTCTGGTTGGAGCGCTGGTACTTGAGCAGGTTGTAGATGTCGACTTCGCTCGACACGTCGCTCAGCGAGGCCGGCACGTCCGCCTTCACCACGATGCGGCCGGCGTCCACGCTCTCCACCGTGCCGTCACGGCGCGCGACACACGTCACGCCCGAGTCGCGCGCGACGATGGCCTCGATGCCCGTGCCCACCAGCGGAGCGCTGGTGCGCAGCAGCGGAACCGCCTGGCGCTGCATGTTCGAGCCCATGAGGGCGCGGTTGGCGTCGTCGTTCTCCAGGAACGGGATGAGCGACGCGGCCACCGACACCAGCTGGTTCGGCGACACGTCCATCAGGTCCACGTCCTCGGCGCGCGCCTGGACGAACTCACCGCCGCGGCGGCTGGACACGAGCGCGTTGACGAACTTGCCCTTCTTGTCCGTCTCCGCGTTCGCCTGCGCGATGGTGTGCTTCTCCTCCTCGAGCGCCGAGTAGAAGGCCACGTCCGTCGTCACCACGCCGGCGTCGACCTTGCGGTACGGCGTCTCCACGAAGCCGAACTCGTTGACGCGCGCGTAGGTGGACAAGGACGCGATGAGGCCGATGTTCGGACCTTCCGGCGTCTCGATGGGGCAGATGCGGCCGTAGTGCGTCGGGTGGACGTCGCGGACCTCGAAGCCCGCGCGCTCACGCGTGAGGCCGCCGGGCCCGAGCGCGGACAGACGACGCTTGTGCGTGACCTCGGACAGGGGGTTCGTCTGGTCCATGAACTGCGACAGCTGGCTGGACCCGAAGAACTCCTTGATGACCGCGGTGACGGGCTTGGCGTTGATGAGGTCGTGCGGCATGAGCGTCTCGATCTCCTGGAGGCTCATGCGCTCCTTGATCGCCCGCTCCATGCGAACCAGACCGATGCGGTACTGGTTCTCGAGCAGCTCGCCCACCGCGCGCACGCGCCGGTTGCCGAGGTGGTCGATGTCGTCGATGGTGCCCTTGCCGTTCTTCAGATCGATCAGGTAGCGGATCACCTCGAGGATGTCCCGCTTGGTGAGGATCTGCCCGTCGAGCGGCTCCTCGAGGCCGAACTTGAAGTTCAGCTTGAGGCGACCCACCTTGGACAGGTCGTAGCGCTCGGGGTTGAAGAACAGGTTCGTGAACAGGTTGATGGCCGTCTCGGGCGTCGGCGGATCGCCAGGACGCAGACGACGGTAGATCTCCATGATGGACTGCTCGGGCGTCTCGAGCTTGTCCAGCATGAGCGTCTCACGCAGGTAGGGACCCACGTTGAGGTTGTCGATGAAGAGGACCTTGAACTCCTTGATGTTGCGCTTGAGGAGCTCGTCCACCTTCTCCTGCGAGACTTCCTCGTTGCACTCGAGGATGACCTCGCCGGTGTTCTCGTCCACCACGTCGTACGCGGACACCTTCGTGAAGAGCTCGTCCGCGTCGATGGGGAGCGTCTTCATCTTCGCCGCCTCGAGCTTCTTGATGGCGACGCGGGTGAACTTGCGGTTCTTCTTGACGATCAGCTCACCCGTCTTCGTCTTGATGTCGCGGGTGGCGCGCTGGCCCGGGAGCAGCTCCAGCTCGACGCTCTTCTCGAAGTCCGTCGCGCTCTGGAGGTAGATGGTCTCCGTGGCGTAGTAGTAGTTGAGGATCTCCTCGGTGGAACCCTTGAACTCCAGCGGGTTCTTCTTCGCGGTGTCGCTGACGGCGCCCAGGGCGCGGATGAGCACCGTGGCGGGCAGCTTGCGGCGCCGGTCGATGCGCACGTACAGCAGGTCCTTGTGGTCGAACTCGAAGTCGATCCACGAACCGCGGTAGGGGATGATGCGCGCGTTGTAGAGCAGCTTGCCCGACGAGTGGCTCTTGCCCTTGTCGTGGTCGAAGAACGCGCCCGGGCTGCGGTGCAGCTGGCTGACGACCACGCGCTCCGTGCCGTTGATGATGAAGGTGCCGTTCTGGGTCATCAGCGGGATTTCCCCGAAGTAGACCTCCTGCTCCTTCACGTCGCGGATGGACTGCGCGCCGGTCTCCTCATCCTTGTCCCACACCACCAGGCGGACGACGACCTTGATGGGCGCGGAATAGGTCATGCCACGCTGGTGGCACTCATCGACGTCGTACTTCGGCTTCTCCAGGTGGTAGCTGACGAACTCCAGCGACGACGTCTCGTTGAAATCCCGAATCGGGAAAACCGAGTTGAAGACACCCTGAAGGCCGATGTCCTCACGCTTCTCCGGGGCGATATCGGCCTGGAGGAACTTCTCGTAGGACTGCTTCTGGATGTTGATAAGATTGGGAATGTCGATGATCTTCGCGATCTTCGCGAAGGTCTTCCGCACGCGGAAATTGTTCTGGATCTGCGTCGGCATTCTGGCTCCGGGGACGGCTGCTCGGGCGGGGCAAACTTCAGTAACGCGCGGCGGCGCCGGGAAATTTGCAACGGTCAAATGGGCAAAGCCGGCAGCCCCCCTACTGGGAGCGCCGGCCTGCTCATCCGGTCAGGAGGCTGCTTGGAAATTCCCGGAAACCAAGCAGCCCCTGTACGACTTACTTGATGTCGACGGTGGCGCCAGCGGCAACGAGCTGGTCCTTGATCTTCTTGGCGTCGTCCTTGTTGACGCCCTCCTTGACCGTCTTGGGCGCGCCCTCGACCAGGTCCTTGGCCTCCTTCAGGCCCAGGCCGGTGATCGCGCGGATCTCCTTGATGACGTTGATCTTGTTGGCGCCGGCGTTCGACAGCACCACCGTGAACTCCGTCTTCTCCTCGACCGGGGCGGCGGTCGCAGCGCCACCCGCGGGGGCGGCAACGGCGACGGCGGCGGCGGAGACGCCCCACTTCTCCTCGAGGGCCTTCACCAGGTTGGCGGCCTCGATGATGGTCAGGCCGGAGAGCTGCTCAACGATTGCATTCAGGTCAGCCATGGAACTCGTCCTTCTGGGTTTGACTAACGGCCTGCGTCCCCGTGGGAGCTGTGGCCGTCAAGGTTGGTGTAGAGAAACTTCTCGGATGAATCAGGAAAACTAACCCTGCGCCTTGTCCGCGTGGGCCTGAACGACCCGCGCGAGCTGGGAACCCGGGGCGGCAATCGTCCGAACCAGCTTGCCAGCCGGCTGGTTGAGCATGCCGAGCAGCTGCGCCCGGAGCTCGTTGAGACCCGGCAGCTTCGCCAGCTGCTTGACGCCGTTGACGTCGACCTTGCGGCCGTCGACCACGGCGGTGCGGATCTTGATCTTGTCCTCGAGGTCCTTCGTGAACTCGGTCAGGATCTTCGCCGGGGCCACCACGTCGCCGTAGCTCAGGCACAGAGCCACCGGACCCGTGAAGTCATCAGCGATGACAGCCACGTCCGTGCCCTGCGCGGCACGGCGCGCCAGCGTGTTCTTGATGACCTTGTACTCGA
Organism: Myxococcus faecalis; assembly: GCF_050039385.1. Taxonomy (NCBI): domain Bacteria; kingdom Pseudomonadati; phylum Myxococcota; class Myxococcia; order Myxococcales; family Myxococcaceae; genus Myxococcus; species Myxococcus faecalis. The sequence goes on from NZ_CP144336.1 coordinate 223,852, forward strand.
CGCCGCCCTCGCGGAACTTCTTGCGCAGCTTCGTCACCGTCTCCACATCCACCTTGGAGAACTCCGCGACGATGGCCGACTTGGTCCGCGAGAACTTCTCGTGGAGCTCCTTGATCATCTCCTCCTTCTCGCTCTTCAGCACTTTGACTCACCTCCTTCTTGGCCCGTCTTCCGACGGGCGTGATGCCTGGGCCAAAGTGGCAGAGCGAGAGGAGCCTCCGAGAGACACCACACCGCACCTCCAGTCTCGGCAGGGCTGGCCTTGCGGCCGTTTGAACCCGACAGAGGAAGCCACGCCCCGACCGGTTGTCCGGTTCCCAACGGGGCACTTCTCCTCTGACCGGGTCCCTGCTGTCATGAACCAGGTCGAAGCGCACGCCTCATGACGTGGCGCTCCAATTGCAAAAGCCGGGGGCCTATACCCCCGGCTTCGGCAAAGATCCAGAACTTTCGAACCTGAGACGTCAGGCAGGCGGCAGCTCTGACTCCCCCACTGCGGGGAAGTGAGCACCGCCCGCCTGCTGGCCGCCTAGCGGTGGCGGGCCAGAATCTCCTGGGTATCGATCTTGATGCCCGGGCCCATCGTCGTGGAGATGGCGATGCCCTTCAGGTACACGCCCTTGGCGGTGGCCGGCTTGAGCTTCATCACCAGGTCCACCAGCGCGTTGAAGTTGCCCTCGAGCTTGTCCACCGAGAAGGAGGACTTGCCCATCTTCGCGTGGACGATGCCGGCCTTCTCCGCGCGGAAGTCGACCTTACCGCCCTTGGCGTCGCGGATGGCCTTGGCCACGTCCATGGTCACCGTGCCGACCTTCGGGTTCGGCATGAGGCCACGAGGACCGAGCACCTTACCGAGGCGACCCACGATACCCATCATGTCCGGGGTGGCGATGACGGTGTCGAAGTCGAGGAAGCCCTCCTCGATGCGCTTCTGGAGGTCCTCCGCGCCCACGATGTCCGCGCCCGCGTTGCCAGCCTCGGTGGCGCGCTCGCCCTTGGCGAACACGGCCACGCGCACGGTGGCGCCCGTACCGTTCGGGAGGACCACGGCGCCACGGACCATCTGGTCCGCGTGCTTCGGGTCCACACCCAGGTTGATGGCCACGTCGACCGTCTGGTCGTACTTCGACGCGCGCGCATCCACCGTCTTCTTCAGCAGCGCGAAACCCTCGGCCACCGTGTAACGCTTCTCGCGGTCCACCAGCGCGGCGGCCGCCCGGAACTTCTTCCCATTAGCCATGACAGAAATCCTCGTCCGTGAGTGGGGCGGCGGCCTAGCCGACGACGTCGATGCCCATGGAGCGCGCGGTGCCAGCAATGGTGTTCATGCAGGCCTCGAGCGACGCGGCGGTGGTGTCCTGAATCTTCTTCTTGGCGATCTCCTCGAGCTGCGCGCGGGTGATCTGCCCCACCTTCTCCTTGCCAGGCTTCTTCGCTCCCGAGCCCTTCTTCTTCTCGGTGTGCAGGCCCGCCGCCTTCTTGATGAGGACGGCCGCCGGAGGCGTCTTGAGGATGAACGTGAAGGAGCGGTCCTGATAGACGGTGATGATCACCGGGATGATCAGCCCCTCCTTGGCCTCCGCCTGCGTCTTCGCGTTGAACTGCTTGCAGAACTCCATGATGTTCACGCCCTGCTGACCGAGCGCGGGGCCGATCGGCGGGGCGGGGTTCGCCTTGCCGGCGGGAATCTGCAGCTTGACCTGACCTGTGACCTTCTTCATCGGCTGACAACTGCCTTTCGAGGGGGTGGTCCAGACGGGCCTCCAGACGGGGAGGCTCTCCCACCCATGGGACCGCGTCCTGACGGACGCGGAAGTGCCGCGAGGCGCGCTCTATCCGAGTCGCCCGCGAAAAACTAGCCGGTGGTCTTCTCCACCTGCATGAAGTCCAGCTCCACGGGGGTGGCGCGACCGAAGATGCTCACGAGCACCTTCACGCGACCCTTCTCCGCGTTGACCTCTTCCACCGTGCCGTTGAAGTTGGCGAACGGGCCGTCCACCACACGCACCGTGTCGCCGTCGTCGAACTGCACCTTGGGCTTGGGCTTGAGCGTGCCCTCGGAGATCTGCGACGTGAGGTTCGCGACCTCCTTCTCCGAGATGGGCCGCGGCTGCTCGTTCTGCCCCGTCCCCGGGAAGCCGGTGATCTTCGGCGTGTTCTTCACCAGGTGGAGCGTCCGGTCGTTCAGCTCCATCTGCACGAAGATGTAGCCAGGGAAGAACTTGCGGCGAGAGGTCTTCTTCTCGCCCTTCACCATCTCCACGACCTGCTCCATGGGGATGAGGATCTCACCGAACTGGTCCTGGAGCCCCTCGAGGCGGATCTTCTCCTCCAGGCTCTTCTTCGCCTGGTTCTCGAAGTTCGAGTAGGTGTGGACCACGAACCATTTCATCGCCATTACAGCTTCCCCCACAGGGACGGCAGCCACTCCACCATCAAGTTGTATGCGACGGTGTCGATGCAGAAGAGCAGCACCGCGGCCACGAGCGAGGCGACGACCACGGCCACGGTCGACGTCCGGGTCTCCGGCCAGGTAGGCCAGGACACCTTCATCAGCTCGGACGCGACCTCCATGGAGAGAGTGTGCGTCTTGGGGTGGAAGTAGCCGGCCAGCGCGAGGCCCACGGCCGCCAGGTAGCCCACGAGCGTGGACACCTTCCAGTCCAACCCCTCGACGAGCACCGCATCGGGCCATCCGAAGCTGGCCCACAGCGCTCCGAACAAGCGCTCCAGGAACAGCGCCAGGATGATGCCGGCGAGGAGGTAGAAGATGACCACGAGCCGCTTCGGATCCATCGCCGAGCGGTTAGCCTGCTGGCTGGCCTCTGATGCCGTCGCCATGGTGCCTCACGAGGTACTGCGAAAGCGAAATTTCACGAACTGCGGAAACACAGGAACCCCCGGTACCTCCAGGTACCGGGGGCCCCGCTCCCACTGAGACTTGGCAGGCCAGGAGGGATTCGAACCCCCAACACGCGGATTTGGAGACCGCTGCTCTACCGTTGGAGCTACTGGCCTAGAATCTCTCAGGAACTACCGACCTAGACCTTACCTTCCTTGTGGTCCGTATGCTTGCGGCACCGCGAGCAGAACTTGCTCAGCTCGAGCTTGTCCTGGCTCTTCCGCTTGTTCTTCGTGGTCGTATAGTTCCGCTCCTTGCACACCGTGCACTCGAGCGAAATGATGGAACGATTGCCCTTCGGCATGGCCTACCTCTTCAGACACGGAAGGGGAAGGTTACCATCAGGCACCTTCCCCTCGGAATCCGGTGTTTGGGGCCAGGGAGCTCGAAAGCTCCCCGGGCGGGTTACTCGATGACTTCCGCCACGACGCCGGCGCCCACCGTGCGGCCACCCTCGCGAACGGCGAAGCGCAGCTCCTTCTCCATCGCGACAGGGGTGATGAGCTCCACCTCGATCGCGATGTTGTCGCCCGGCATCACCATCTCCACGTTCTCCGGCAGCTTCACCGTTCCCGTCACGTCCGTCGTGCGGAAGTAGAACTGGGGACGGTAGCCCTTGAAGAACGGGGTGTGGCGACCACCCTCTTCCTTCGACAGCACGTAGATCTGCGCCTTGAACTTGGTGTGCGGCGTGATGCTGCCAGGCTTGGCAATCACCTGCCCACGCTCCATGTCCTCACGCTTCAGGCCGCGGACCAGCGCGCCGATGTTGTCGCCCGCCATGCCCTCGTCCAGCAGCTTGCGGAACATCTCCACGCCCGTGACCACGGTCTTCTGCGTCGGGCGCAGGCCGACGACCTCGACCTCCTCGCCGACCTTGATCTTGCCACGCTCCACGCGGCCCGTCGCCACCGTTCCACGGCCGGCGATGGAGAACACGTCCTCCACTGGCATCAGGAAGGGCTTGTCCGTCGCGCGCTGCGGCGTCGGGATGTAGCTGTCCACCGCCGCCATCAGCTTCAGGATGGCCGGCTCGCCGATGTCGCTCGTGTCACCCTCGAGCGCCTTCACCGCGGAGCCCGGGATGATGGGGATGGTGTCGCCGGGGAACTCGTACTTCTTCAGGAGGTCACGCACCTCCATCTCCACCAGCTCGCGCAGCTCCGGGTCGTCCAGCAGGTCCACCTTGTTCAGGAAGACCACGATGTACGGAACACCGACCTGGCGCGCCAGCAGGATGTGCTCACGCGTCTGGGGCATCGGGCCGTCCGCCGCCGACACCACCAGAATCGCGCCGTCCATCTGCGCCGCGCCCGTGATCATGTTCTTCACGTAGTCGGCGTGGCCCGGACAGTCGACGTGCGCGTAGTGACGGTTCGCCGTCTGGTACTCCACGTGCGCCGTCGAAATCGTGATGCCGCGCTCGCGCTCTTCCGGCGCCTTGTCGATCTGGTCGTACGCCAGGAACGTGGCGCCGCCCGTCTTCGCCAGCACCTTCGTGATGGCCGCCGTCAGCGACGTCTTGCCGTGGTCCACGTGTCCGATCGTGCCGATGTTCACGTGGGGCTTGTTACGCTCGAACTTCTCCTTGGCCATGACACTCCTCTAAAAAATGGAGCCCTGAACCAGGATTGAACTGGTGACCTCATCCTTACCAAGGATGCGCTCTGCCAACTGAGCTATCAGGGCTTGGCGATGCTATGAACTACAACGTTTGGAGCGGGAAATGGGATTCGAACCCACGACATTCAGCTTGGAAGGCTGACGCTCTACCAACTGAGCTATTCCCGCAATGCCGAGTGGAGGGAGATGGATTCGAACCATCGAAGGCGTAGAGCCGGCAGATTTACAGTCTGCTCCCTTTGGCCGCTTGGGTATCCCTCCAGAATTTTGAACCATCGACTTCAACTGCCCCCGCACTGCTCGTCCCGGGCCCTCATCCGCGGCCCCGTCCTGCTTGGCCGGCGGCGGGACTTGAACCCGCGACCTACTGATTACAAATCAGTTGCTCTACCGACTGAGCTACACCGGCACTCATCGGCTCCTGCCCTACCCTACCTGCACCGAAGCCGTCAACCACCCGACTCCGATGTGCGAGGCGCGCCCTTTTAGAAGTCCCCATCACCCAAGTCAAGGAGATTGATCCCGGGTTCAGACCGACTAACGGGATGAGCTGCTCCCCCGCTGGCGGGCGACCTCGTATAGCAGAATGCCGGCCGAAACGGACGCATTGAGTGAACCGACCTGACCCGCCATGGGAATCCGCAGGCGGTGGTCGCAGTGCTTGAGCACACCCTCCCTCACCCCTCCCCCCTCGGCGCCCACGACGAGGGCCAGGGGGCCGTCCAGCCGGGCGCTCCACATGGGCTCGGTCGCGTCCACGTCGGCCGCGGCCACCCAGAGCCCTGCCTCCTTCAGTTGCTCCAGGGCGCGCGAGATGTTCACCACCCGGGCGATGAGGCAGTGCTCCACCGCTCCGGCGGACGCCTTGGCCACCGTCCCCGTCACCTGGACGGCCCGGTCCTTGGCGATGACCACCCCATGGGCCCCGAGCGCATGGGCCGACCGGATGATGGCCCCCAGGTTGTGCGGATCCTGGATGCCGTCGAGCACGACCACGAGCGCGGGCCGCTTGCTGGCCTGGGCCGCGTCGAGGAGGTCCTCGAGTTCCGCGTACTTGAAGCCCCGGAGCTCCAGCACCACGCCCTGGTGCACGCCGCCGTCGGCCATCACGGCCAGCCGCTCGCGCGACACCTTCTCGACGCGGACGCCCGCGTCCCGGGCGCGGCTGAGCAGCTCCCCCGCGGCCTTGGCCGCGAGCTGTCCCTCCACGATGAACAACCGCTCGACCTCATCCGGCCGGGCCCGCAGGGCCTCGAGGACCGGATTCACCCCATAGACGTGCCGCGCGGAGGAATCTCCCCCCTCGCGCTCGCCTCGACCACCTCGGGAGGAACGCTCACGCATGGGGACTAGAGGACCTCGACAGGGACGGAGAGGGTCTTCTGCTGACGCGCGCAGATCTTCTCCGTGCAGATGAAGAAGACGAGCTTGGCGTCCACCGAGCCCTTGCCCGCGGCGGCCGCGGTGAAGGGGACCTCGAAGCGGGGGTCGGCGAACTCCTGACCCGCGGCCTTCTTGGAGACCGAGTCCTCGCGGCCCAGCTTCTCCTTGGCCACGGTGAGCTGGGTGCCCTTCACGTCCAGCTTCAGCGGGGCCTCCTCGGAGACATGCGCGCCGGACTTCGTCTTCACCGAGACCACGAACACGCCCTTCTCTCCCGCCTTCACCTGGGAGGAGGAGCCGTCGGTGGACACGTCATAGAGGCTGGCGGGGTCCACCTCGTTCGCGGACGCCGGGGGCGCCCAGACGCAGGCCACCAGCAGGGCGGCGACGGAGGTGACGCTTCGGATGTGCGACATGGCTGGGTCTCCTGGATGCGGGGGTTGCGTATCACGCCTCGACGTGAGGTGCCGGGATTCTGTTCACGCGCCCTCCGAGCCGCTCCGCGGCGCACGGCTCGCGCGCTTCTTGCGCGGTGATGGGACGAGGGCACTCGCGAGCGGGCTCGGTGGGAGCAGGTCCGGCATCGACACAGGCTCCGCGCCCGCGACCAGCTCCTCGGCCCGGATGATGATGGGGGTGGCCAGGTCCATGCCCGTCACCGCCTCCATCTCCGGCAGCGCGGGAGAGCTGTTCACCTCGAAGACCTTGGACTGGCCCTGGACGTCCAGGAGGTCCACGGCCGCGACCTCCAGGCCCACCAGCCGGGTGGCCTTCTCCGCCGTGGCCCGCTGCCCCGGGGACAGGTCCATCTCCTCCAGACGCGCGCCCTTGATGAGCGTGTGGGCGAGCCGGCCCGGGCGAGGACGCCTGCGGACGGCCGCGATCGCCCTGCCGCCCACCACCAGCACGCGCACATCCTGGCTGGTGCTCTTCACGTACTCCTGCATCACCAGGTTGTGCCCCAGGCCCAGCACCGCCTCGAGCGCGGCCTCCAGGGACTGGAGGCTCTCGCACACCATCACCCCGTGCTTCTCCTGCCCCTGCAGCAGCTTCACCAGGACGGGGACACCGCCCACCAGGCCCACCATCTCCTTGAGCTGGGCGGCGTCGCGCGCCATCACCGTGGCGGGGATGTCGATGCCGTGCGCGGACAACAGCTGCAGCGAGCGCATCTTGCTGCGCGACTGCGCGATGGCCTGCGCGTGGTTCACCAGCGGCACGCCGTGGAGCGCGAACTGGTTCACCACCGCCAGGCCATAGGTGTTGATGGACTGGGCGATGCGCGGCAGCACCACGTCGGTGGGCGCCAGCTTCTTGCGGTCGTAATAGAGGGTGGCGCTTCCCCCTCCATCCAGGTGCATCTGCACCCGGAGAGGGTTGAGAACGCGGAGCTGATGCCCCCTCGCGCGCCCCGCCTCGACAAGACGTCGGGTGGACGGAATGGAAGCGGAGCGCGAGAGAAGGGTGACTTTCATGGGCAGGGGCGGCAACCGGGCCGGAGGCGGACGGGACCTATAATCCCCACCACCCCCGGGGTAAAGCCGCCCCCGGCCGCCTGCTCAGCGCTGACGGATGGCGCGGATCTCGATCTTGATGGGATCTTCCGGGCGCGAGTTCTTGATGCGGTCGCAGGTGGCGCCGTTGAAGAGCACACCTTCGTCCGTGAGGCTCCACGTCCCATCACCCGCCTGGAGCCGCTCTTCCTCGACGTACACGACGATGAGCTGGGGGTTGGACGGCAGCTGCGGGCCCTTCAGGGGGATCAGGCACGGCTCGGGGTTGATGACTTCCTTGCTGATGCGCTCGAGCGCCGCCGCGAGCTCCTCTTGGTTGCCCGCCTGGTAGAAGGTCCGGCTGCACAGGCCTGTCGCCGCGATGCAGGTGTCATTGGCGCCGCACGCCGTCGGGTCATCCGCGCAGGAGCGGGCGAAGCCACCCGCCGCGGCCATGGCCTGCAGCACCGCGGTGCCCTCGCCCGTCGCGGTCTCCGCGCCGAAGCCGATGACGATGGTCGTCACGCCCGCGGCCTTCAACTCCTGAACCGCCGTCACGGAGGCGTTCGTGTCCAGGCAGCCGCGCCGCTCGAAGGCGGTGCCCGCCGTGGAGCAGCCGGTGGCGGAGATGGTGCACTTGCACTGGGCCGGGTTCTCCGCACCGGAGTACTCATTGGCCTCATTGCAGTTGGGCAGACCATCCGTCAGCAGGATGACGAAGTTCTTGCGGTCCGGGTCCTTCAACGCCTCCAGGCTTCCGACGAACCGGAGGCTGCCACTGGTGGGCGTGCCGCCGATGGGCTGCCCCGTGCCGAAGTTGGGGATGCCCTGGAGGATGGCGTTGATGGAGTTGGCGTGCTCGAGCAGCGAGCCGTCGTCCTCGACTGCGGGAAGGTCCTTGCGCACGGACGTCGCCGAGGCCTTGGTGCACGCCTCGACGCCCGAGTTGCCCGTGGCCTCCGGGTAGGTCGTCAGGCCGAAGCGCACGAACGGACCGCTGGTCGCGAGGAACTGGGGGACGGCGGCCTGGAGATCCGTCCAGCGCGTGGGGCACGTGTCCGTGGGGCACGCCAGCGACTGGCCGCACACCACCAGGTTGCCCTGGTTGTTGCGCACCATGCAGGTGGGCTCGCTCGGATTCACCGGCAGCGTCATGGAGCCGGAGACGTCCACCAACAGCATGATGTTGGGCTTGCTCGACAGGGCCGAGATGGTCTCCTCGACCGTCGTCTGCGCGATGGCGAGCGGCTCCACCGGCTCGAAGTCGTAGGACTGACAGCCCGTGACGACGCCTGCGAGGGCGCCCAGAGCAAGGGCGCTCAGGCTCAGGAGGTTCAACTTGGCGCGCATAGGTGATGAATTCCTTCTGCTTCTATGGGGGGACGCGGAGCTCCGCGCGGCCGGGCTCTTCAGGGGGACGGCTTGGGCGCAAGAGTAACGCGTGACTCCCCCTGGAGGCTACAGCCTCAAGAGGAGGGGTCCGAGGGTTCGGATGAGACTGCGAGGTTACAGCAGGAGCCGACGCGCCTCGTCGACAGGCGCACACCCGGAGCGGAGCAGACGACATTGTCGCCTGCCTGGCGCGCCTCGGGGTGGAGAGGCTAGAGCGACAGCGTGCGGGCGCCCTGCGTGAGGCGCCAGAGGGAGGCGAGCCCCATCACCTCGTCCAGGGCGCCACTCAGTGCCTCCGGCGGGTAGCCACACAGGCGCACCGTGGTGTCGCAGGCGATCAACCTCGCCCCCAGCGCCCTCGCCTCCTCCAGCATCTTCGCGGGGGCCAGCACGCCCAGCCTCTCACCTCGCGCGTGCTCCTCCCGCTCGCGCTCGCCGTCGGGGTGACCGAAGGTTCCGTCCACCCAGGCACGGAGGGCATCGAAGGCGAGGACGAAGTAGACCTCGTCCCCCATGGCCACCGCGGTGATGCCCATGGAGGCGGCCTGGAACGCCGGCTCATACGTGGCGTGCTGCAGAAAGAAGAAGACCCGTCCAGCCATCGACGAAGCACCTTACCGGGGTTCGAGTCCGGGCGGGCAAAAGGCGTATAACCCTGGACCTCCCCCCTCCCCTCGCCGAGGCGCCCCATGTCGACCCCGACCTCGCCGCCCCCCTCCACCTTCGCTCCTCGCGCCACGCGGGGACGACGATGGCGCGCCCTCGTGCTCGGCGCCGGACTGCTGGCCACCTCCGCTGGCTCCGCGCTGGCCTACTCCCGGGGCGCTGGCGAGCCTCCTCCCACGGCCACTCCTCCTCGCGACCTGCGCGCGCAGGTGGAGTCCCTGCTCGATGCCTCCCAGGGCACACCGCGCGACGAGCAACTCCGACGGCTCGGGCCTCAGGCCGTGCCTGTCCTCAGCTCGCTGGTGATGGATGGCTCCGCGCCCTCGACGCGACGGGCCCGGGCCGTGGCCTCGCTGGCATTGGTGGACCCGACGCAGAGCGCGCACTCCATCCAGGAGGTGCTGGAGGACGCACGCGCTCCCGCGGACGTTCGCGCGAGCGCCGCGGGAGCCCTGGCGCGCTGCCTGGGAACCGACGCAATTCCTTCGCTCTCCGCCCGCCTCACGGACCAGCAGGAGCCCGTGCGGGAGGCCGTCGCCCTGGCGCTCGGACGGCTCGGCGGACAGCAGGTCCGACAGGCACTCGAGGAACGACTCCCCTTGGAGGAACGTCCCCTCGTGCGAGAGGCGCTCCAGCGCGGCCTCAGCCTCGCGGAGCCGTGACTCGGCGCTCGCCTCGGCCCGAGCCTTCCGTTAGATGGGGTCCATGCGTCCCACGGTCCTCCTGTTCGATATCGACGGCACCCTCATCACCACTGGCGGCGCGGGCCGCCGCGCCATGGACCGTGCCTTCGAGCAGCTCCACGGCCGCCGCGATGCGTGCGACTCGTTCCCCATGTCCGGCATGACCGACCGGGGCATCGTCCGGAAGGCCCTGCGCGTCATCGGCGTCGAGGACACCGAAGCGGCCATCGACGCGGGCATCGCCGCCTACCTCACGCACCTGGCGGACGAGGTGCGGAAGGTCGACGCGCAGCGCTACCTCGTCTACCCCGGCATGCGCGAGGCCGTGCAGGCGGCGCGTGGCCTCGAGGGCTTCGCGGTGGGACTGGGGACCGGCAACGTGCGCGAGGGCGCTCGCGTGAAGCTGGAGCGCGTCGGCATCCATGACCAGTTCGCCTTCGGTGGCTTCGGCTGCGACCACGAGGACCGCGTGGAGCTCATCCGCCGGGGCGCGGAGGCGGGCGCGGCGCTGCTCGGGGTGCCTCGCGAGGAGTGCCGGGTGGTCATCATCGGCGACACGCCCAAGGACGTCGACGCGGCCCTGGGCATCGGCGCCGAGTGCATCGGCGTGGGGACCGGGACCTTCACCGCCGAGGCCCTGTTGAAGGCCGGCGCTCACGCGGCCTTCGCCGACTTCTCGCACCGCGACGCCCTTCCGACCTTGCTCGGCCGAAGCTGAGGCCCCCGCCCGCGCTCGGAGCCGAGCCCGGGCTGTGGTATCTCCCGCCGCCCTTCCGAGGAGCCCGCCGCATGTCATCCACGCTCGAGTCCTATGAGCTCATCCGCTTCGCCGAGGCCTTCGAGGCACGGCTCGCCACCGCGGGGGAGATGCTCGCTGGCCGCCCCGGCCTCGATGCAGAGAAGAGCTGGCTGGCCACCGCCCTGGAGCTGGTGCGCACCACCCGCGCTCCCGCGGCTGGGGTCGTCGACCGGGTGAAGGACCTGCCCGAGCTCGATGAGGCCCGCGAGGAGTTCGCCTTCCACCAGCAAGGCCTGTGGGTCGATGCGCTGGAGAAGCTGCACGCGGGCATCACCTTCACCGCGAGCAGCCGCGCGCCCGTCATCGAGGCGCTCTTCCCCCACCTCAAGTTCGCGCAGCTCCGCCGCGCCCCCCGGGACACCATCTTCGAGTACGCGACCTCCTACGACCGTCGCACCCGCAGCGCCTACGTCACGCGCATCTTCGCTCGCGACGACTTCGCGCTCGTCCGGCCCGTGATGGAGCAGGTGGCCACGGCGCACGCCGCCTGGCGCTCCAGCCATGAGCCCGCGCCGCTGTCCCCGGAACAGGAGGCGGTGCTGCGAGAGGAACTGGTCAACCTCGGCCGCAAGCTGGAAGTGGCGCTGCGCCAGGCGCGTCTTCTCTCCGAGGCCGCGCTCGTTCCCGTGCCCAGCGTCCATGAGGCCGCGGCGCTCGGACTCAAGCCCAAGCGCCGCGCGGGACGCGGTCTTGCTCCGTCCGACGAGGGACTCGGCGCGCTCGACCTCGAGCCCTCGGACTCCATGGAGCCCACCGAGGCGGAGCTCGCCGAGGTCGCCGCGCTCGACTCTCCTCTCGAGGAGGGTGACGCGCCGCCCGCAGCTCCGCTCGAGACATCCGGGGTGGGGCAGCCGGCTCTCGATGAGCCCACCGAGGCGATGGAGGGAGACTCCGCGGACCTCGCCACCTCGTACGATGCGGACTCCGCCACTGTTGACAACGACGTGGCAGATACAACCGAGAATACCGATGGGGGCTCCGAGGAACACGTGAACGGGCGCGCCACGGCCGCCGTCATGACGGCCCCTGTCGCGACAGGCGCGCATGCAACGGCGGAGGAGCCCCGCGCGAAGGCGGGTCGCGGACCCCGACGTCCTTCGGGTGCGGCCGAAACCGGCGCGGCCACCACCCGCGCTGCGTCGACGCCGGGTGTCCATCTGGGTGTGGCCGACGCGGGGGCAGATGCGCCTCCCGTCGCTTCGGCGGAGGACGCTCGGCATGGCGCGTCCACCCTCTCGGGCTCCAATGAGGACCCGGCCTCTGTTTCGATAGGTTCCGAGGAAGCGGCTTCAAGCCCGAGCGATGGAGCGGCTTCTTCCGAAGGGCCTCGCGGCTCGACGGGACGTGGACGGAGGCGTGAGGGCAGAACGAACCTGACGGCGAATGACAGCGCGGGTTCGGACGACGCAGGCACCTCGACCCCACGCGGCCGGCGAGGCACAGGCGCATCCCCGGGCGCCCCATCCGGTTCCGGAGAGGATACGGGTGGCACTCCTCGTGGCCGGAAGCGTGAGTCGAGCGACGACACCGAGGCCCCCCAGGAGCACCGCACTCGCGGCGCCCGAGACTCCGAGGCGGCTCGGGCGCAGGCGCCCTCCGTGCGGAAGAAGCGGAACGCGACGTCGCCTTCCGGCGGGGCAGGCAGCGAGACACCGTGAGCGAGCCTCCGCGCGCGTTGAGCGGAGACCGGACATGACGGATGCCGACCGCCCCTTCCAGCGGGCTTCTCCACATTGGCGAGGCCCGTTCACCCATGCGAGCCCAAGGCGTGCGCGAGAGCACTCCGGCCAGGATGGATGCCGCCCTTCCCCACTGCGTGCCGCACGCGCCATCGTGCGACGCCCCGTGAGCGAGCCCCGGCTCGCGCCTGAATGGATGCCGCCCTTCCCCACTGCGTGCCGCACGCGCCATTGTGCGACGCCCCGTGAGCGAGCCCCGGCTCGCCCCTGAGAGGACACCCGCCATGGCGGATGCCACCCTTCCCATCGACCCGCTCCTCCCGGAGATCGTCTCCACACTGCGCGGCGCTCGCTCGCTCGTGCTCGAAGCACCTCCCGGCGCGGGCAAGACGACCCGAGTCCCCCGCGCCCTGCTCGAAGCCGGTCTCGGCGCGGGCAAGGAGATCGTCGTCCTCCAGCCGCGCCGACTGCCCACCCGGCTCGCCGCCCAGCGTGTCTCCGAGGAGATCAGCGAGCGCGTGGGAGAAACTGTCGGCTACCAGGTCCGCTTCGAGGATGTCCGCAGCGCGAAGACGCGCATGTCCTTCGTCACCGAGGGCGTCCTCGGCCGACGCCTCCTCTCCGACCCCACCCTCCGCGACGTCGGCATCGTCGTGCTCGATGAGTTCCACGAGCGCCACCTGTCCGCCGACATCTCCCTCGCGATGCTCCGTCGACTCCAGGAGACGCGTCGCCCGGACCTCAAGCTCGTCGTCATGTCCGCGACCCTGGAGGCCGAACCCGTCCGGGCATACCTCGGAGGTTGTCCCTCTCTTCGCTCCCAGGGACGCCGCTTCGACGTGAGCGTCGAATACCTCCCGACTCCCGATGACCGGCACCTGGACCAGCAGGTCCTCTCCGGCATCAAGCGCCTGTTCACCCAGGGCGTCGACGGCGATGTGCTCGTCTTCCTCCCCGGCGCCGGAGAGATCCGCCGCACCCGCGACGCCTGCGCCGAGTTCGCCGAACGCCACGACACCGACGTCCTCCCCCTCCACGGCGACCTGTCCCCCGCGGAGCAGGACCGCGCCGTGCGCAGGAGCTCGCGCCGGAAGATCATCCTCTCCACCAACGTGGCCGAGACCTCCGTCACCATCGACGGCGTCGCCGTGGTCATCGACACGGGCCTCGCGCGCGTGGCCAGCCACTCGCCCTGGTCAGGACTCCCCACGCTCAAGCTGTCCAAGGTCAGCCGCGCCTCCGCCGTCCAGCGCGCAGGCCGCGCCGGCCGCACCCGCGCCGGGCACTGCCTTCGCCTCTACACCCAGCACGACTTCGACGGTCGCCCGGAACAGGACGCGCCCGAGATCCGCCGCATGGACCTGGCGGAGACCATCCTGTCCCTTCGCGCCTCCGGCGTGACCGACCTGACCGCCTTCCCCTTCTTCGAGCCACCTCCCACCGCCTCGCTCGACGCGGCGGAGACGCTGCTGCGTCGCCTCGGCGCGGTGGATGCCAAGGGGGCCGTCACCGACGTGGGCCAGCGCCTCCTGCGCTTCCCTGTCCACCCGCGCCAGGCTCGCATCATCGTCGAAGGCGAGCGACGCGGTGTCGGCGCCGACGCGGCCACCCTCGCGGCCCTCATGGGCGAGCGCGACATCCGCCGCGAGGCTCGCGCCAACCTCGGGGGTGGCCAGCGCGCCGCCGCCGTCGTCAGTGGCCCCTCGGATCTGCTCGAGCTCCTCGAACGCTTCCGCGAAGCCGAGCGCTCCAACTTCTCCTCCGGACGCCTCCACTCCCTCTCGCTCGAACAGGGCGCGGTGCAGTCCGTGGACCGCGTGCAGAAGCAGCTCCGCCGCGCCGTGCGAAGCCAGGGCGAGCGCCCGCACCGACCCGAGGACGTGGAACAGGCCCTCATGCTCAGCGTCCTCGCGGGCTACCCGGACCGCGTCGCGCGACGTCGTCGACCCCGCGCGCCCGAGCTGCTGCTCTTCGGCGGCGGCACCGCGTCCCTCTCCGAGCTGAGCGTCGTCCAGGACGCGGACCTGATGGTCGCCGCGGACGCGGAGGAGCGCCCCGGCCGCGGCGCCGTGGTGCGACTGGCCAGCGCCGTGGAGCCCGAGTGGCTGCTGGACCTCTACCCGGAGACGCTCGAGGAGGTGGACACCCTCCAGTGGAACGCCGAGGCGCGCCGCGTGGAGCGCCTCACCCGCCTGTCCTACGGCAACCTCGTCCTCGAGGAGACCCGAACGCCCGCGCCCGCCTCCGAGGCCACCGCGCGCGTCCTCGTCGAAGCCGCGCTCGCCGCCGGCCCCGGCCGCTTCGCGGAGCCCGAGGCGCTGGAGCAATGGCGCACCCGCGTGGCCCTGCTCGCCCAGTCCTTCCCCGAGGCGAAGTTCCCCACCGTCGACGACACCTTCCTGCGCGATGCGCTCGCGTCCCTGTGCTCGGACGCGCGCAGCTTCAAGGACCTGGAGGGCGTCTCGCTACTCGACGCGCTCTACGCGCGCCTCACCTCGGAACAGCAGCGACTGCTCGCCACACACGCTCCCGAGCGCGTCACCCTCCCGGGCGGCCGGGGCGTCAAGGTGAACTACGAGCCGGGCAAGCCGCCCTGGGTGGAGTCACGGCTCCAGGACTTCTTCGGGATGGCGCAGGGGCCCAGCGTGTGCGCGGGCCGCGTGCCGCTGGTGCTCCACCTGCTCGCGCCCAACATGCGCGCCGTGCAGGTGACGACCGACCTGGCGGGTTTCTGGGAGCGACACTACCCGGCGCTGCGCAAGGAGCTGGGGCGCAAGTACCCGCGCCACTCCTGGCCGGAGGACCCCAGGCACGCACAGCCTCCCGCGCCCCGTCCTCCGCGCCGCTGAAACCACGGCCACCTAGAAGCGCTTGCGCATCTCCAGGTGGTCGATGCCGCCCTCGAGGAACACGGTGCCCACCTCGGTGTAGCCGTGCTTCTTGTAGAACTCGAGCGCGTAGAGCTGCGCGTGCAGCATGATGCCCTTGACCCCGCGGCGGACCGCTTCCGCCTCCAGGGTCGTCAAAAGCAGCGAGCCCACGCGGGCCTTGCGATGCGCCTGCAGCACCGCCATGCGCCCCACCTGCCCCCAGGGGCCCTGCTCGCCCTCGGGCGCTTGAGGCAACATCACCAGCCGCCCCGTGCCGATGGCGTGGCCTCCCTGGTGGGCGATGATGTGGTACGCGTTCGCGTCCTCGGCGTCGCGCTCGATGCCCTCGGGGACGTGCTGCTCCTCGATGAACACCACCTCGCGGATGGCGAGCGCCTGCATGAGCTCCGCCTCGTCCCGGATCTGGGCGACGGTGACGGGCGCGGAAATGTCCGTGGAACTGGCCATGTCGAGGGCAAGGTACACAAAAGGCAGCGAGGTCAACAGGCGGAAAAGCACCCGGACATGTCAAGGTCCCAACCGTCCATGAGCCCCCGCCCCGTCGCCAGCCGCCTGCCGCTGGCGGGCTTCTACTTCCTCTACTTCGCCGCGGTGGGCATCGTCCTCCCGTTCCTGCCCGCCTGGTTCAAGTCGCTGTCGCTGTCCGCGACGCAGGTGGGGCTGCTCCTGTGCCTCAGCCCCTTGGCCTCCCTGCTCGTTCCGCCGATGTGGGGCCACCTCGCCGACCGCACCGGCCGTGCGTCCCGGGTCCTCACCGTGCTGGCGCTCGGCGCGGCGCTCGCCTTCGCGCTCGTGGGCCGCGCGCGGACCTTCGACACGCTCGTGCCGGCCATGGCGCTGTACGCGTGCTTCGTCTGCGCCTTCACGCCCCTCATGGACAGCCTCACCCTGCACCATGTCGCGCGCACCGGGGACAGCTTCGCGCACGTGCGGCTCTTCGGCTCCGTGGGGTTCATCACCTCGACGGTGCTCTTCGGCTGGCTCGTCACGGGCGTGAACGAGTGGGTGGTCCTGGTCCCGCTCGCGCTGCTGTCCGCGCTCGTGCCCTGGAGCTTCACCCTGCGGGACACCGCCGCGCCCAGCCGGGGCCTGAGCCCGCTGGCGGGCCTGGCGCTCCTGAGACACCCGGACCTGCGCTGGCTGCTCGCCGCCACCAGCCTGCATTGGATGGCGTGCGCGCCCTTCCACGGGACCTTCTCCATCCACGTCATGTCGCTGGGCCTGTCGCCCGCGGTGGTCGGCACGGTGGCGGGCATCGGCGTCATCGCGGAGGTGGCGGTGATGGCGTTCTACTCGCGCGTGGCCAAGGACACCGCGCCGCGCGTCGTGCTGGCCGTGGCCTTCGTCGCGAGCGCGGTGCGCTGGGGCGGCATGGCCCTGGTGTCGTCCCCCGAGGGCATGGTGCTGATAGCGCCCTTGCACGGGATGACCTTCGGCGCGTTCTACGTGGCCAGCGTGGCGTTCCTGTCGCGACGCGTGCCCCCGGAGCTGCGCGCGTCCGGGCAGGCGCTGTTCGCGGCGTTCACCTTCGGACTCGGCGGACTGGTGGGCTACCTGTCGTCGGGAGTGGGCTACGACTGGCTCGGCGGCCATCGGCTCTTCGCGGTGGCAGGCGTGGTGGAGCTGGTCGCCGCGGGCCTGGTCCTGCGGGCGTCCGCCGTGCCCGCCCCACTCTCCACGACGAGCCCGGGATGATAGGCTGCCGGGTGATGCGTACCGCCCGACTGCTCGTCCTCGCCCTGGGGCTGCTGGCCAGCCCCGCACTCGCCCAGCCCGAGTTCTTCTTCGGCACCGGAGAGGCTCCCGTCTTCCGCGAGGAGGCCATCGACAAACGCTTCCTGCGCACGCGCCTGTTCCAGGCCCTGGACCAGGGCACCGCCGACGCCAACTGCGCGCAGGTGGTGGGCGCGTACCTGACGCTGCTCGGCGAGGTGGGCACGCAGTTCCACAAGCGCGACGAGAACTTCATGCTGGATCCGGCGCTCGTGCAGGCGCTGAACACCCAGCTGGTGACGGACCGCTTCCCGGGCAACAGCTACTTCGTCACCATGGTGCGACGGGTGCTCATCGACAAGCAGCTGCGCCCCGACTGGTTGAAGACGGCCGAGTCGCTCGTCCCCTACTACCCGGCCATCGACATGGCACGGCTGCGCTTCCTCGCCGACGGCACGAAGCCGGTGGACAGCTTCCTGCTCACGCTGCCGGTGCTGCGAGAGCGGTACAAGGAGGAGGTCCAGCGGGTGAACTCGGTGGCCGTCTCCACCGCCGAGGCCCTGTTCCGCGACAACTACCTGGACCACGAGCTGGCGTTCAGCGGCCTGGAGCTGGTGGACGTGAAGCTGGAGAAGCCCAAGAAGAAGAAGCTCAAGAAGGGCGAGGAGCCGGAGCCGGAGCGCATGGTGGCCCGCCTCATCTGGACGGAGCCCGAGCCCGCGCCGACGGCGACCTACGAGTTCCAGTTCGGCAAGCCGCGCAAGCGCGAGCGCGTGGAGGTCGTCGCCATCCTCCAGGACAAGCAGTACGTGGACCTCAACAAGCTGCTCAAGGGCAACACCGTCCTCGTGAGGGGTCGCTTCTGGGAGTACAAGAAGGGCCTGTCGTCCATCGAGCTGCGCGACGCGCTCCTCTTCCAGGAGCGGGACTGGGCGCGCATCGGCGGGCTCGTGGAGCCCATGGCGCTGGCCTCCTGTCCCCTGGCCGTCAACGACCTGACCGGCATCGCACCGGTGCAGCCCGGAGCGTTCGGCTCGAAGCCGCGCTGAAGGCCCATCCCACGCCAGAGCCTGGACCTCCATCGGCTGGGACGGTGACGCCACCGTCCCATGGGGAGAGCCTCCTGGCATGACCGCTGCTTCGTGTCGCCCCCGCACGCCAGCGAGGGATGACATGAAGGTCGACACCGACGCCTCCACCGACAGCGGTACCTCCACCCGACGGCCCGCCGACGGCGAGCGCTTCCAGCGAGCCCTCCAGGAGTCCGCCCCACGGCGTCCTCCGGCCACCCCACCCCGGCCCGCTCCCGGCGAACCCAAGGCTGCGGCAGGGGTGAAGGCGCGTCCGCCGAGCCTCCCGCTCGGAGCCCGGAGCCTCGCCACCGTCCGAACCACCACCACCGTGCTCTCGACCTCCCGCGGGGTGCTGGCCAGTCCCGAGCGGCTGGGCATGGTCCGACAGGCGATGCACGTCGAGTCCCACCGGCTGGGTGCGGTGCGGAGTGAAGCGCAGGTCCTGAATCAGGAGCGGACCGAGCAGCGCCTCACGGAGCTCGTCGTCCGGGAGGTCTCCCGTCAGGCGGCGCAGCTCCCCACGACGCCCGGGTCGAGCACGCCCAGGACCGAGTCCGTCCCCGTGGACAACCCACGGCCGGTCCCTACCCAGGAGGGCACGCCTTTGGAGGCGCGGCAGTTGGCCCCGGCGTCGACGGGAGCAAGCCCACCCGAGCCACCGAGCCGCGTGGAGTCGACCCTGGAGGTCATCGAGCGCATCGAGGTCCTGGTGAAGTCACAGCGCCCCGCGCTGAGCCTCAGCGTCCGAGGCAGCCTGCACGCCACGGTGGAGGTGGAGCGGACGGGTCCCCGTGAAGTCTCGCTGCGCATCCAGGGCCACCAGGGGCCCGTCCCCGACACGGAGCTCACCCGACTGCGCGAGGCCCTGGAGGCACGCGGGCTCCGGCTGCGTTCGCTGAGCGCGGGCTGAATGAGGCGCCCCGCAATGGCGAAGGCCCTCGCGCCGGAAACAAGCGGGAGGGCCTTCTCGAGACTCACGGGCGCGACAGGCGCCAGCGGACTACTTGCCGGGCGCGTCACTCAGGAGGGAGCGCTTGTCCTCCTTGTCCTTGTACTCCTCGGCCTCGGGGAGGGACGTCTTCTTCTCCGCGATGTTGGGCCACTTGGACGAGAAGTCCGCGTTCAGCGCCTTGTAGTCCTTCCACTTCGCGGGGAGCTCGGTCTCCGGGAAGATGGCCTTGGTGGGGCACACGGGCTCGCACGCGCCACAGTCGATGCACTCGTCCGGGTGGATGACCAGGAAGTTCGCACCCTCGTAGAAACAGTTGACCGGGCAGACCTCGACACAGTCTGTGTACTTGCACTTGATGCAAGGGTCCGCGACGACGTAGGCCATGAAAGCTCTCCTCTAGAAATCTTCAGCGCGTCCGTGGGCGCGCAGACTAATGGTTCGTTACAGGGATGGCACCCTGAATTTGTGCCATCGGTCCGACGCGCGGCGGTGTCAGCCGAGCAACCCCTGGGCCCGCAGCTGCTCGGCCACCAGGATGGACCCACGCGCCGCTCCCATCTTCGTATTGTGGGAGACGAGCACGTACTTGAAGCCGTTCTCCAGGACACCATCCTCGCGCACGCGTCCGACGGTGGTGGCCATGCCTCCATGGGTCTCCCGGTCCAACCGGGGCTGAGGACGGAACGGGTCGTCCAGCACCTCGATCCAGCGGGGGGGCGAGGACGGCAGGTCACGGGCCACCTCGGCGCCGCGCCACTCGCGCATCGCCTGGGTGACTTCAGCCACCGTGGCCTTGGTGCCCAGCGAGACGAAGACGGACTCGGTGTGGCCCTCCATCACGGCCACGCGGGTGCAGGTGCAGGAGACCCGGAGGTCGTGGGGCGTGAGGGCGGAGCCGTCCGCGCCCAACGCGCCGAGGATCTTCTTCGTCTCCACCTCGACCTTGTGCTCCTCCTTGGGGATGTAGGGGATGACGTTGTCGAGGATGTCCATGCCGATGACGCCCGGCGAGCGGCCGGCGCCGGACATGGCCTGCAGGCTGGTCATCAGCACGGCCTTCACACCGAAGCGCTCGACGAGCGGCGCGAGCGTCACGGCCAGGCCCGTCGTCGTGCAGTTGGGGCTGGGGACGATGAAGCCCTTCCAGCCGCGGCGCCGCTGCTGCTCGCGCACGAGCGGCGCGTGCGCGGCGTTGACGGGCGGGATGAGCAGCGGGACGTCGTCCTCGTAGCGGAAGGCGCTCGCGGCGGAGAAGACGGGGATGTCCCGGGCCAGCCGGGGCTCGAGCTCCCGGGCGACGTCCGCCTCCACGGCGGAGAAGACCAGGTCGTAGTCCTGGGCCTGGAGCGCGTCGCCGCTGATGACCTGCATGCGGGCGATTTCAGGCGAGAGCGGCTCGGAGACGAACCACGCCGTCATGCCGTTGGCCGTGCGCAGGGCGTCCCCGTAGGATTTTCCCGCCGAGCGAGGCGACGCGGCCAGGCCGGTCAGCTCGATGAACGGGTGGTTCCTGAGGGCGGCGATGAACTGCTGCCCCGCGAGTCCGGTGGCGCCGATGAGGGCGGCACGAAGCTTGGCCATGGGAACGGTTCTCCAAGGGAGGAAGTCCGCCGCTCCATACACCCTTTGACGACGCACCGCATCCAGGAGAAACCTAACGGTGCAGGCCCGCCACCTGGGCACGGACGTGCCGCTCGGTGGGATAGCCCCCGCGAATCCAGGCGGGGAGGCCTCCGTCGAGGCAGACGGCCTTGCGCCCGTGCATGCGCAGCAGGCGACAGACGCGGCGCACATCCGAGCCGTCCGGCGCGCCGCCACAGAGGACGATGAGCTCGTCGTCGGGCAGCATCCGGTGGTCCCGGGCCACCTCCGTGGGCAACATCCTCAGGGCACCGGGGATGTGCAAGTCGTGGTGCTCCCAGTCGAAGGGGGCCCGGCAGTCGATGACGAGCAGCTCGTCATCTCCCAGGCGCAGGTACAGCTCGGTACACAGGATGGTGGGCTCCACCAACACCTCCGCGGGGGCTCTCCGGTCTCAACCCGGGGCCCCCGGGGCCTCTTCCGTCCCGCCTGGTCGCCTGCCCCTCCCCCACGTCCCGAACGGCCTACAGGCCGAGCTGCTTGGCGATGATTTCGTTCATCACCTCGCTGGCGCCGCCGCCGATGGGCCCCAGGCGGGCGTCGCGCCAGTGACGCTGGATGTCGTACTCCATCATGTAGCCGGCGCCGCCGTGGAGCTGCAGGCACTCGTCCGCGACGCGGCACGCCGTCTCGGTGGCCACCTTCTTGGCCATGGAGGTCTGGGCGACGGCCCACTCCCCCGCCGCGTGCAGCCGGAGCGCGTGGTAGGTGAGCTGGCGCGCGCACTCGCGGGCGGTGAACAGGTCCGCCAGCTTGTGCCGCACCACCTGCATCTGGCTGAGCGACTGGCCGAAGGCGCGGCGCGACTTCACGTGCTCGACGACGCGCTCCAGCATGTCCTCCATGGCGCCCACCGCGCCCAGCGCGAGCGACAGGCGCTCCCACTGGAAGTTGCCCATGATCTGCGAGAAGCCCTGGTCCTCCACCCCCAGCAGGTTCTCCGCGGGGATCCGGCAGTCCTCGAAGAACAGCTCGGCGGTGTCCGAGGCGCGCCAGCCCAGCTTCTTGAGCTTGCGGCTCACCGTGAAGCCCGGCGTGTCCTTCTCCACCACCAGCATGGACAGGCCCTTGTGGCCCCTGGAGGGGTCCGTCTTCACGGCCAGGACGATGAAGTCCGCGCGCACGCCGTTGGTGATGTACGTCTTGGAGCCGTTGACGACGTAGTGCGCCCCGTCACGGCGCGCGGTGGTGCGCAGCCCCGCGACGTCCGAGCCGGCGTCCGGCTCCGTGATTCCGAGCGCGCCGATCTTCTCGCCGCGAATCGCGGGGGCGAGCCACCGGCGCTTCTGCTCGTCCGTGCCAAACAGGTGCAGCGGTCCGGTGGAGATGGTGAACTGGGCGCCCAGGCCCGCGGACACTCCACCCGAGCCGCAGCGGCCCAGTTCCTCCAGGAGCACCGCCTCGTAGAGCACGCCGGCGTCCGTGCCGCCGTATGCCTCGGGGTACTTCAGGCCCAGGAAGCCCAGCTCGCCAAAGCGCGCGAAGAGCTCCCGGGGGAACTCCTCCGCCTCCTCCCAGCGCGCCACGTGAGGGAGGATCTCCTTCTCCACCACCGCCCTCACCGTACGGCGAAAGGCCTCGTGCTCCTCCTGGTACACCCCATGCCCATGCAGCATCACGCGACTCCTCGGTCGTCTCGAGCACGCGACGTCCACCCGAGGCGGACATCACCGTTTCAGCGCGAATCGTACCGTCACGTCAGGACCCGGGGGCCGGTTCCGTTGATTCCTTGACCGGGTGGTGGCTGGCTGCGTATAAACCCGGCCCCAAGCCGTTGGCGCCATAGCCAAGTGGTAAGGCAAAGGTCTGCAAAACCTTCATTCCCCGGTTCGAATCCGGGTGGCGCCTCATAGAAAAGGCCCGATGCGGAGAGTCGCTCCGCATCGGGCCTTTTCATTTCCGGGCGTCAGGTGAGCCCTCCCCCGCCGAGCAGGCCGTCGGACGGGTCAGCAGCCCATCTCGACGGCGCCGATGTCGGGGGCGCCGCCGCAGAACGGCAGGCCCACGTCGACGCCCCGGTCCACGGCCTGGGGACCGGGACCGAAGGCCTCGCCCAGGTCGGCGGAGCCGCTGGAGGACGACGCGTCCCCGGTGGTGGCGAGGAACTGCTCGGTCCCCACCATGGCGCCCTGGCTCTTGAACTGGCCGCTGGCCGCGAAGAGGTTGTTGCCCAGCTTCAGGCCCGGCGCCTGACCGCCCAGGTCCACGGCGACGGAGCCATCCAGGATGTTGTTCTGCACCACCGCGGACTGGGTGGGGCCGCCGGTGCCGTGGCCGATGATGAGGCCGGTCGTCGTGCCGGTGACGGTGTTGTTCACCACCACGGTGCCCTGGGAGTTCTCCAGGCGGATGCCGGTGCCCTCGCCGCCGTTGGCGTTGGAGATGCCGTGCACGCGGTTGCGGCGCACGACGATGCCGGAGGGCACGGGGCCCTCGTGGTTGCCGCCCACGGAGATGCCCTTGGCGCCGTCGTAGATTTCATTGTCCTCCACCAGCACGTTGCTCGCGGAGTAGTGGATGACGACGACGTCCCCCTTCGCGGTGCTCGAGGGGCGGAACTGGTGCATGCGGTTGTTGCGGATGACCACGCCGTAGCAGGTCTTGATGTCCACCGCGTTCTCACGGTTGGCGTAGAAGTGGTTGTTCTCCACGACGAGGCCATCCGCGGGCGGCAGCGAGCTGAAGCCCTCCGGCCCCAGGCACTGCACGGAGTCGCCCGAGTTCGAGTGGATGTCGTTGTTGCGCACGGTGATGTCCTTGGACGTGGGCTGCACGACGACGCCGTGCGAGTCCTGGTTGCCCGTCGTCTTCAGGAAGTCGTGGATGTGGTTGTTCTCGATGATGGCGCCCGTGGCCTTGTTGAAGGTCGTCACGGCCGCGCCGCCGCCGCCGTGGTGCAGGTGGGAGTTCACCAGCATGGAGCCGGTGACGTCGCCCTCGAAGGTGACACCGAAGATGGGCTGGCGCTGCACGTCCAGCTCGAACCCGTCGATGACCCAGTGCGGCTGGCGCACCTGCACCATGCCGCCGCTGCCGGGGCCCGGGACGATGCGCGGGCTGCCCTCGCCCTGCAGCGTGATCTTCGCGCCCTCGGTGCCCGCCTTCGCGTTGGCACCGATGATGACGCGCTCGGCGTAGGTGCCGGCCTGCACGCGGATGACCTCACCGGGGCCCGCGAGGCTCACGGCCCTGGTGATGGTCTTCAGCGGCTGCGCGGCGCTGCCGTCCCCGTTGTCGTCGCCCGAGGGGCTCACCACCCACTCGCGGGTGAAGGACTGCGCAGACGCGGAGGCGGGCGCGAGCCCGTTCGCCTGGATGCCCGGCTGCGGCGAGGGCGTGGCGATGACGGCGTGGTCCGCATGGTCCGGCAACGCCTCCACGGGAGTCCCCGCCACGGGCTGCACGCCGATGGCCGGCAGGCTGCCCGTCGTGGGCTGCGACGCGGGCGCGCGCGTCGTGGAGACGCCGGGGATGTTCGGCGTGGGAACGAAGGCATCCAGGCCCGCTGCGTGAGCGGTCGTACCGAGCATGAGCAGGCTGGTGGCCACGGCGGCCACGGGAGTCTTCAGCTTCAGGAAGTTGCCTTTGGAAATTCGCATGAGCAGGACCAACGCGAGACGCGCCGCGTTCTATTCGCCACAGGACAAGTGGACCCGGACGGGCTCACGGGCGTCCGGTCCGTGACACGCCCCGGACTGACGGGTACGGTGTCGCCCCCCGTGCGCACCGCCGTCCCGCTCCTGCTCTCCGCCCTGCTGCTCGCCACCTGCGCGAGCCCCAAGCCGCCGTCCCGAACCATCACCCCGGTGGACGGGCGAGCGGACGAGCGCCAGGAGGTGCCCGTCGACGCGGGCACGCAGCCGCCCGTGGACGCAGGGGTCGCGGACGCGGGCGAGGAGCCCCCTGCTCCCGCGCCGCTCCCGGACGCGCTGTCGCAGGGCATCCCCGGTCCGGGAGAGCTCAAGCGCCTGGACTTCCGAGGCGGAGAGCCCCGGCTGCCCATCCGCCTCATGGAGGGCCGGCGCGAGGCGACGTTCTCGCCCCGAGGGCGGATGCGGATGCGCTTCGGCGGGCCGGAGGACAAGGTGCTGGACGCGGCGGCGGGCACGCGGTGGACGGTGCGCGTGACGCAGGCGGAGGCCGCGGTGCTGTCCGCGCGGGTGCAGCTGAGCGAGCACCGCTTCGCGGACAAGGAGGGTCTGGCCGCGGCGCAGGAGGAGTGGAAGGCGCGAGGCCTCGCGGTGCGCACGCACGTGCTGGGCGCGGTGTACGGCATCGCGGGCAAGGTCATCGACAACCGGCGCACGCTGCTGCTCGTCGACGAGACGCTCACGCCCGAGGAGGCGGCGGCGCGACAGGCGGAGCTGTTGCGCACGTTCGGCGTGCGCACGACGCTGTTCGAGGAGGCGAAGACGCCGGGGCGCGGCATCCTCGAGGTGCGCGACGAGTCCGGCGCGGTGGTGGGGCTGGCGCAGGACCGGCTGGACACGGAGACGCCGGACGGCGCGGGCTTCGACGTGCGCCAGGTGGAGTTCGGCGTGGGCTACGACTTCCACGGCTTCGAGGACCGCACGTTCCGGGGCTCGCTCCAGTTCGCCGTGGACCGCGCGGGCCTGCTCGCGGTGGTCAACGTGGTGCCCCTGGAGGACCTGCTCAAGGGCCTGGTGCCGGCGGAGATCTTCGCGCGCGCCCACTCGGAGGCGCTCAAGGCCCAGGCCGTCACCGCGCGCGGCGAGGTGCTCGCGAAGGTGGGCATCAAGCACCTGGCGGACCCGTACCTGCTCTGCTCGGAGCAGCACTGCGCGGTGTACCGGGGACGCACGGGCGAGGCTGTGAGCACCACCGCCGCGGTGGAGGCCACCCGGGGCGAGGCGCTCTTCAGCGCGGAGGGCCGGCTGGTGGACTCCGTCTACAGCGCGGTGTGCGGCGGCCACACGGAGGACAACGACATCGTCTGGGGCGGCCCTCCGGACCCGAGTCTCCGGGGACGTCCGGACATCCTCGTGCCGGTGGCCTCGGGCCCCTCCCCTTCCCGCCTGGCCGCGTGGCTGGCCACGTCGGAGGTCAGGGCCGCCTGCCGGCTCTCCAGCTTCGCGCAGCCGAGCAAGTTCCGCTGGGAGAAGCGCTTCACGGCGGCCCAGGTGGACGCGCTGGTGGCCCGGCTGGGCGTGGGCCGCGTGCAGGCGATGGAGCTGACCGAGCGGGGCGTGTCCGGCCGGGCGCGGGTGCTGACGCTGTCCGGGGACAAGGGGGCCACGCAGGTGCGTGGAGAGCTGAACATCCGCAGGCTCTTCGGGATGCTCAACAGCAGCATGGCCCTGGTGGACGCCGAGCGGGACGCCGAGGGCCGGCCCACCCACTGGCTTTTCCGTGGCGGCGGCTGGGGCCACGGAGTAGGGATGTGTCAGACTGGCGCCATCGGCCGAGCCGAGGCCGGACATCGCTACCAGGACATCCTCCGCCACTACTTCAATGGTGCTGAAGTCGCCCCCATCTACTGAGCTCGAAAAAGGGGCGCGCGCGGGGAACCGTGCACGTTTCGCGAATGTCCCTCCCAGTCCACCTGTTCTGCCGCGAACGGGACGGGACTAGGCAGCGGGCCCGGAGGTTTATCATCGCGCCGTGAGCACGGGTTCTTCTCCCACAGACTGGCGCCGCAAGCGGCGGCGAGGCTCTCCGTGGCGCTTGGTCGCCGCGGTGGTGCTCGCGCTGCTGGTGCACGGCGGCTACCTGGCCGTCGTCCTGTTCACCGGGACACTCCCGGTGACGCCCCGTGAGCGCAAGGTCGTCACCCGCCCTCCCACCTCCGTGGCCGTCCGGCCGATGACGGAATCCCAGTGGGCGAAGAACCGGGGCCAGGCGAACACCAAGACGCAGCCCAACCTGTCCAGCCGGCCGCGCGTCGAGGAGAAGAAGCCCGAGGAGAAGAAGCCGGAGACGCGCCCCCAGGGACAGGTGGTGGACCTGGCGCCGGGCAACGAGCAGGAGGCCCCGGACGCCAAGTACCTGGCCGAGCACAACAACCGCGTCGACAAGGAGACGCGGGCCCGCGAGCAGACGCCCTTCTACCGCAACGCCATGCCCCAGCGCACCGCCCCCCAGAAGCAGGACGGCGCGGACGTGGAGCCCACGGCGCCGCGCATCGCCGGCAACAACGGCATGGGCAACGATGATCGGCCCCTGGCCGAGGGCGGACAGAAGTTCGCGTTCGAGATCCCCGACATCCACAAGAAGAACGAGGTGAAGGTGAAGTCGGACCCCACCTCGCCGGGTGGCGTCGCGGTGAACAACCAGACCGAGAGCGACGAGCTGACGGGCAACTCGAAGCGGCTGCGCATCCAGCCCGGCACGGGCGGAGAGGAAGAAGGCTCCGCGGGGCGCGTGGGCTCGCCGGGAATCGCCGCGCTGATGCCCTCGCGCGCGGCCATGGACAAGGTGCTGGGCGCCGCGCCCAATGACCACCTGAAGGACGTGGAGGAGGGCGACGGCACCCTGCTCAACTCGCGCGAGTGGAAGTACGCCAGCTTCTTCAACCGCGTGAAGCAGAGCGTGGGCATGCACTGGAACCCGAACGAGTCGCTGCGCCGCAGGGACCCGACGGGCCGCACGTACTCCGGTCGTGACAGGCACACGCTGTTGGAGATCACCCTCGACGAGAAGGGCCGCATCACCGACATCCAGGTGGAGAAGAGCAGCGGCCTGGACTTCCTGGACATGGAGGCGGTGTCCTCGTTCCAGCGCGCGCAGCCCTTCCCCAACCCGCCGCCAGGCCTGTTGGGTGACGACTCCCGGGTGCGCTTCTCCTTCGGGTTCTTCCTGGAGATGGGCGGCGGGCCCCGCATGCGGTTGTTCCGCCAACCCAACTGACGTCGCGCGGAACACGCGGCAGGTCCTCGCGCCCGAGCGCGGTTCTGGTTACGGTGCCGCGCCGTGGACACGACCCTCGCCGACCGGAGCGCCGCGCTCCAGCAACGCAGCCAGCGCATCCGCGGGGTGCTGCTCGCCATCCTCGCGGCCAACTGGGTGGTGGCGGGCGCGAAGCTCGTCTTCGGCCTGCTGAGCCAGTCCGCCGCGGTGACGGCCGACGGCCTGCACTCCTTCATCGACGGCGGCTCCAACGTGCTGGGGCTGGTCGCCATGGGCGTGGCCTCTCGGCCCGCGGACGCGGACCATCCCTACGGACACGGCAAGTTCGAGGCGCTCGCGTCGCTGGGCATCGGCGCGATGATTGGCATCGGCATGTTGGAGCTGGGGCGCATGGCGCTCGACTCGCTCCTGCATGACGTGCACGCGCAGGTGACGCCCGCCATGGCGGTGGTGATGGGGCTGACGCTCGTGGTCAACATCACGGTGACACGCGTGGAGAGCCACTACGGGCGCAAGTACCAGAGCAGCCTGTTGATGGCGGACGCGAGCCACACGATGTCCGACGTCTACGTCTCGCTGGCGGTGCTCGCGTCGCTGGGGCTGGTGGCGCTGGGCTACCCGAAGGCGGACGGCATCATCGCGCTGGGCGTCATGGTCTTCGTCGCGTGGGTGGCCTACGGCATCGTCCGGCAGGCGGTGGGCATCCTCTCCGACACGGCGCGGTTGGACCCCGCGCAGGTGGCGCAGCACACCATGGGCGTGGCGGGCGTGCGCAGCTGCCGCGACGTGCGCAGCCGGGGCATGGAGGAGAGCGTCTACGTCGACCTGAAGATCGAGGTCGACCCGAACCTCACCACCGCCCAGGCCCACGAGGTGGCGGACCGCGTGGAGCGCACGCTGCACACCGCGTATCCCCAGGTGGTGGACGTGGTGGTGCACGTGGAGCCCGAGCACGACGGCGCCTCGGCACACGCGCGGGCCCCGGCCACCGAGTCCCACTGAATCCAGTCCCCACAACGACAAGGGCCGCCTCCCGCTGAAGGAGACGGCCCTTCGGTGTCACGCTCGAGCCCCGCGGGCCCGCGTCAGGCGACGGCGGGCTTGGGCTCCGGCGTCATGTAGTCCTCGATGGGCGGGCACGAGCACACGAGCTTGCGGTCCCCGAGCACGTTGTTGAGGCGGCCCACGGACGGCCAGAACTTGTTCTCGCGCACCCACGCCGCCGGGAACACGGCGAGCTCGCGCGAGTACGGACGGTTCCACTCCGGCCCGGTGATGACGCGAGCGGTGTGGGGCGCGTTCTTCAGGACGTTGTTGTCCTTGGGCATGCGCCCCTCCTCCACGTCGCGAATCTCCTGGCGGATGGCGATCATCGCGTCGCAGAAGCGGTCCAGCTCCGCGCGGGACTCGCTCTCCGTCGGTTCGATCATCAGCGTGCCGGCCACGGGGAAAGACACCGTCGGCGCGTGGAAGCCGTAGTCCATCAACCGCTTGGCCACGTCCTCCACCTCGACGCCGGAGGTCTTCTTCAGCGGGCGCAGGTCGACGATGCACTCGTGCGCCACCCTGCCCCGCTTGCCGCGGTACAGCACCGGGAAGTGCGGCTGGAGCCGCTCGGCGATGTAGTTGGCGTTGAGGATGGCCAGCTTCGTGGCGCGGGTGAGGCCCTCGCCGCCCATCATCGAGATGTAGACCCAGGAGATGAGCAGGATGCTCGCGCTGCCCCACGGGGCCGCGGAGATGGCGCCGATGCCGTCCGAGCCGCCCGTCTGGATGACCGGGTGCCCCGGCAGGTGTTTGACCAGGTGGCTGGCCACGCAGATGGGCCCCATGCCCGGGCCGCCGCCGCCGTGCGGGATGCAGAACGTCTTGTGCAGGTTGATGTGGCAGACGTCCGCACCGACGAGGCCCGGCGCGGTGAGCCCCACCTGCGCGTTGAGGTTGGCGCCGTCCATGTAAACCTGGCCGCCGCGCTCGTGGATGATGGAGCAGATCTCCTTGATCTCCTCCTCGAACACGCCGTGCGTGGACGGGTACGTCACCATCAGCGCCGCCAGCTTGTCCTTGTGCTCCTCGGCGCGGGCGCGCAGGTCCGCCACGTCGATGTTGCCGTTCTCATCGCACTTCGTGACGACGACCTTGTAGCCGGCCATGACGGCGGAGGCTGGGTTGGTGCCGTGCGCGGAGGACGGGATGAGGCACACGTCGCGGTGCCCCTGGCCCCGGCCCTGGTGGTACGCGCGGATGACCAAGAGGCCCGCGTACTCGCCCTGGCTGCCGGCGTTGGGCTGCAGCGAGCAGCCCGCGAAGCCGGTGATGGCGGAGAGCATCTGCTCCAGCTGCTCGAAGATGACCTTGTAGCCGGCCGCCTGCGAGGTGGGCGCGAACGGGTGCAGCCGGCCGAACTGCGGCCACGTCACCGGAATCATCTCCGCGGTGGCGTTGAGCTTCATGGTGCAGCTGCCCAGCGGAATCATCGAGTGCGTCAAGGACAGGTCCTTGGCCTCGAGCCGCCGGATGTAGCGCAGCATCTCCGTCTCGGAGTGGTAGCTGTTGAAGACGCCGTGCGTGAGGAACTCGCTCCGGCGGCGCAGCTCCGGGGAGATGGAGCTCTCCACGTTGGCGCCCACGTCGTCCAGCGACGGCACCTGGGAGGCCTTGCCCGCGCCGGTGGCGAAGGCGGTGAGGATGGCCTCCACGTCGGACGCGCGCGTCGTCTCGTCCAGGGCCACGCCCAGGGTCTTCTCGTCGATGCGGCGGAAGTTCATCCGCGCGGACTCCGCCGCCGCCAGCACCGCGCGCACCTGCGGCGCCGTCAGCTCCACGCACAGCGTGTCGAAGTACTGCTCGTGCCGCGTCTTCAGGCCCAGCTTCGCCAGGCCCCGCGCCAGCACCACCGTCAGCCCGTGCACGCGCTCGGCGATGGCCTTGAGCCCCTTGGGCCCGTGGTAGACGGCGTACATGCTGGCGATGACGGCCAGCAGCACCTGCGCGGTGCAGATGTTGCTCGTCGCCTTCTCGCGGCGGATGTGCTGCTCGCGCGTCTGCAGCGCCATGCGCAGCGCGCGCCGGCCCTGCGCGTCCTCGGACACGCCGATGAGCCGGCCCGGCATCACGCGGGTGTACGCGTTCTTCGTCGCGAAGTAGCCCGCGTGCGGACCGCCGTACCCCATGGGCACGCCGAAGCGCTGCGCGCTGCCCACCGCCACGTCCGCGCCGAACTCGCCCGGGGGCGTCAACAACGTGAGGCTCAGCAGGTCCGCGGCGACGATGAGCAGGCCGCCCGCGGCGTGAACCTTCTCGCCGAACGCGCGGTAGTCCACCACCGCGCCGTCCGTGGCCGGGTACTGCACCAGCGCGCCCACGTACTTCTTCGCCGTCAGGTCCACCGTGCGGTGGTCGCCGACGACGATTTCGACGCCCAGCGGCTCGGCGCGGGTGCGCACCACGTCCACCGTCTGCGGGTGGCACGCCTCGGAGATGAAGAAGGCGACGCCCGCGTCCTCCCCCTTGACGTGCAGGGCCAGCGACATGGCCTCGGCGGCGGCGGTGCCCTCGTCGAGCAGCGATGCGTTGGCGACCTCCAGCCCCGTCAGGTCCATCACCACCGTCTGGAAGTTGAGCAGCGCCTCCAGCCGACCCTGGGCGATCTCCGCCTGGTAGGGCGTGTACTGCGTGTACCAGCCCGGGTTCTGGAAGATGTTGCGCAGGATGACGTTGGGCGTGTGCGTGTCGTGGTAGCCCATGCCGATGTAGGACCGGAACACCTGGTTCTTCGCGGCGATGGTCTCCAGCTGCGCGAGCAGCTCGTGCTCTCCGCGCGCCTGCCCCAGCCGCAGCGGCTCCTTGGAGCGGATGGCCGGGGGCACGGTCTGGTCGATGAAGGCATCGAGCGAGTCCACGCCCAGCGCGGACAGCATCTGCTTCAGCTCCTGCTCATCCGGACCGATGTGCCGGCCGGCGAACGACTCCTGGTACTTCCAGTTCAGGGACATGGCGGTGGTGACTCGCTGGCGACTCGAAGACATCCGAGTCGGAAAATTCGAGGACCGTCACTAACAACGGCCGCTCGGCGTTTCCCTCTCAGGCGTTCTTGAGCAGCTCGGCGTAGGCGGCGGCGTCCAGCAGCTCGCCCAGCTGGCTGCTGTCCGAGAGCTCGAGCTCGATGATCCACCCGTCACCGTAGGGGTCCTCGTTGAGCGTCTCGGGGCTCGCGGTGAGCTCCTCGTTCACCTTGGTGATGGTGCCGGACAAGGGGCTGAACAGCTCGGAGACGGCCTTCACGGACTCGACGGTGCCGAAGGGCTTGCCCTTCTCCAGCTTGGCGCCCGACTTGGGCAGCTCCACGTAGACGACGTCACCCAGGGTGCTCTGGGCGTGGTGGGTGATGCCCACCACCACCTTGTTGCCCTCGATACGGGCCCACTCGTGCTCTGCGGTGTACTTCAGGTCGCCGGGAATGTTCGCGTCGGACATGGGGTGCTCCTGCCAGGGGGCGGGAAGGGTTCAGGACTTCTTGAGGAAGGGCGTCTTGACGACGACGGCGGGCACGGCGCGGCCGCGGATCTCCACGTCGAACGTGGAGCCTTCGGCGGACAGCTCCGTGGGGACGTAGCCGATGCCGATGGGCTTCTTCACCGTGGGGCCCATGGTGCCGCTGGTGGTCTCGCCCACCAGGGCGCCGTCCTTCTTGATGGGGTAGCCGTGGCGGGGGATGCCGGCGCCGGTCAGCTCGAAGCCCACCAGCTTGCGCTTCACGCCCGCGGCCTTCTGGGCCACCAGCGCGTCCTTGCCGATGAAGCCGCCCGCCTTGTCCAGCTTGACGATCCACCCCAGGCCCGCCTCCAGCGCGGTGTGGGCATCGTCGATGTCGTTGCCGTAGAGGGCGTACTTCATCTCCGTGCGCAGGCTGTCGCGCGCGCCCAGGCCGCAGGGCTTGACGCCGTCCTGCTGGCCTTCCGTGAGCAGCGCGCTCCACAGGGCCGCCGCGTCACCCGGAGCGCAGTACAGCTCGAAGCCGTCCTCGCCCGTGTAGCCGGTGCGGGAGATGATGGCGGGCTTGCCAGCGACCTCGCCCTCGGCGAAGCGGTAGGTGCCCACCTTGGACACGTCCGTCTTCGTCAGCCGCTGCACCAGGCCCACCGCCTTGGGGCCCTGCACGGCGATCTGCGCGTACTCGTCACCCCGGTCCACGGGGGTGACGCCGCGCGCGTGCTCCTTCATCCACGCGAAGTCCTTCTCGCGGTTGCTGGCGTTGACGCAGATGAGGATGCGCTCGGGGCTGAAGCGGTAGGCGACGACGTCGTCGACGAAGCCTCCCTGCTCGTTGAGCAGGCCCGCATAGACCGCCTGGCCGTCCGCGATGCGGGCGAGGTCATTGGA
Organism: Myxococcus faecalis; assembly: GCF_050039385.1. NCBI lineage: Bacteria > Pseudomonadati > Myxococcota > Myxococcia > Myxococcales > Myxococcaceae > Myxococcus > Myxococcus faecalis. Next base: position 256,991 of record NZ_CP144336.1, read on the forward strand.
GATGAGGCCGTTGACCGTCTCCAGCGCGCCTGGGCCTTTGAACTCCACCTCGCCCATGTGCGACACGTCGAAGAGGCCGACGGCGTTGCGCACCGCCTCATGCTCGGCGATGACAGAGGAATACTGCACGGGCATGTCCCAGCCCGCGAAGTCGACCATCCGAGCGCCCAGCGCGCGGTGGGCCTCGTTGAGCGGCGTACGCCGGGTCATCGGCTTCTCCTGAAGGGGGGATGAAAACGGCGCGGACTATAGCCGCGCACCTTCGCCGATCAAGGCCGACGCGGAACGTCTACACTGGGTCCGACATGAAGATTCGTAATCGGTTGAATCCGTCCAACCCTTGCTTCTCCTTCGAGTTCTTCCCCCCGAAGACGGACGAGGGGGTGGCCAACCTGCTCCGGACACTGGAGGACCTGGCGCCCCTGGAGCCGGGGTTCGTGTCCGTCACGTACGGCGCTGGCGGCAGCACCCGCGACAGGACGCTGGAGCTGGTCAGCCGCATCAAGCAGCAGACGGGCATCGAGGCGATGGCCCACCTGACGTGCGTGGGGCACACCCGGGAGGAGCTGCGGGACGTGCTCCAGCGCCTGGCCGACGCGAAGCTGGACAACGTGCTGGTGCTGCGCGGGGACCCGCCCCAGGGCCAGACGACCTTCCAGCCCACCGAGGGCGGCTTCTCCTATGCGTCGGAGCTGGTGCGATTCATCCGAGAAGAGGATTTCAACTTCTGCCTGGGGGGCGCGTGCTATCCGGAGGGCCACGTGGAGACGGCCTCCCGTGACGACGACCTGCGTCATCTGAAGGCGAAGGTCGACGCGGGGCTGGACTTCGTCGTGACGCAGCTGTTCTTCGACAACGCGTTCTACTTCGACTTCGTGGAGCGGGCCCGCCGCGCGGGCATCAACATCCCCATCGTCCCCGGCATCATGCCCATCACCAACTACGAGCAGGTGCAGCGCTTCACGCGCATGTGCGGAGCCACGGTGCCCATGCGCCTGGGGCTCCAGCTGGAGCGGGTGAAGGACCAGCCGGAGGCGCTGGTGCAGCTGGGCGTGGCGCACGCGACGGTGCAGTGCATGGAGCTGCTGTCGCGCGGCGTGCCCGGCATCCACTTCTATACGCTCAACAAGTCCCCGGCGACGCGGATGATCGTGAGCGCCCTTCGAGCCCATCTATGAGCGGTCCTGGTCTCCATCTTCCCCCCGATGATCCCCGCTACAAGGTCGTGGAGATCATCCGGGCCCCGGCCTTCTTCCTGCTGTGCACCGGGGTGCTGAACGTCTTCTTCAACCTGGCGGGCTTCGTGCTGGCCGCGATGCACGTGACGTCGCCGCTGGTGCCAGCGGGCGCACCCGCGACGACGCTGGAGCTGAGCTGGTCACTGGCGCTGATGCTGGTGGTGGGCATCCTGTGCGGCGTGCTCTCCGCGTGGGGCGCGATGAGCGCGATGAACCTCAAGGGCTACGGGCTGGCCACGGTGGGCGGAATCACGGCGCTCTACATCCTGTCGCCCGCGTGTGTCGTCGGCGTGCCGGTGGCCATCTGGATGCTCTTCACGCTGCGACGCGAGGGCGTGCGCGAGGCGTTCCGGAGCTGACGGACGGCGCGCGCAAGGGGCACGGAGGAGCCGACAGTCATCCGGCACCCGTGGTCCGGGTGATGGGGACCGGGTGGGGCAGCACTCATTCGGAGCCCCGATGACCGGCCCATCCAGCGTGTCGGCCCGGGGTGCTGGACCGGATGCACCGTCCAGCCCAGTCCTCACGGAGCCGTCATGTCGCCGCGTCACCTGCTGTCCATCCTTCCCGCGCTGCTCGCCGCCGTCCTGCTGCACGCCGCCCCCGCCTCCGCCCAGGTCCAGCTCACGGACATCACCTGCAAGGGGACCGTGAAGCAGACGTGGACGCCGGGGTTGAAGGTGCTGCCCTCGGACGTGCGCTACACGAACGACACGGACTTCACCGAGTGCACGTCGGCGTCCACCAGCATCACCTCCGGGAGGATCCGCGTCGACGAGACGTTCAACAACAGCTGCCTGGCCAATATCGAGCGGGTCGAGGCGGTCATCGAGTGGAGCGACGGGAGCAGGTCCACCGTCTCGCTGCTGGGCATCGGCGTGAACGTCGTGGGCAACCTGCAGATCTTCACCTCGCTCGGCCGGGTGACGTCGGGTCAGTTCGAGGGCGGCCTGGTGTCCCTCACCAACGCGTTCGCCGCCCGGGACTTCCTGGCATGTCTGACGCCCATGGGCCTGCGGGCGCTGCAGGGCAGGGCGGCCCTCATCATCAACACGCCGTCACTGCCGCTGCCGCTGCCCCAGCCGTGACGCGGCGGACCGCGCACCTTCCGCGCGGCCGATTCCCGACAGGCGCATGGGACCGAAAGGCGGACTGGTGACGCTCCCGGAGGGGCACCACTCATCCGGCGTCCCCGCACCGCCACTGGCGAGCGAGGCACGGACGGCTCACCCCGAGCCGTCCGTTTCCACGGAGCCGACCCATGCCCTCGAAACTCCTCCCCGTCCTCCTGGCCCCGCTCGTCCTCTTCACCCCACCCGCCCGGGCGCAGGTGGGCATGACGGACCTGACGTGCACCGGCGCCGCCTATCAGGCGTGGGACCCGGGCCTGCGGCTGTCGAACCGGGACGTCATCTACTCGAACGAGACGACCTACGAGCGCTGCTCCTCGAGTGATCCGCTCGTCACCTCGGGCAGGCTGGTGGCGCTGGCCCGGCACACCACCAGCTGCGCGTCCAACCTGGGCCCCCTCCAGGCCACCGTGACGTGGGACGACGGCTCCATGTCCACCCTCTCCGTCCAGGGCGCGGGCATCCACAACATCGACGGGACGCGCGCCTACGTGTCCATCGGCATGGTGACGGAGGGCCGCTTCCAGGGCGACGCGGTGGTGATGACCCACGCGCTCTCCACCATGGACCTGGCGCCATGCCTGTACTCGGGCCTCCACTCGTTGTCGGGCCCGACGACGCTGCGCCTCACCCGGCTGTTCTGAGCCGGGCCGTCACGACGGACAGGCGACACCGCTCGCAGCCTGCGTCCCGGGCAGGCTGACCGTGAAGACGCTGCCCTCCCCCTCGCGGCTCTCCACCCGGAGCGTGCCGCCGTGCTGCCGGAGGGTGGAGGACACCACCGTCAGGCCCAGGCCGGTGCCGTGCTCCTTGGTGGTGAAGAGCGGCTCGAAGATGCGCTCCAGCACGCTCGCCGGAATCCCATCCCCATTGTCGGCCACGCGGATGTGGAAGGCGCGCCCGGTGGCCATCTCCGCGGAGACCTCCACCCTGCCCTCGCGGCCTCGCGGCATGGCCTCCACCGCGTTCTGCACCAGGTTGATGAGCACCTTGCGCAAGAGCTCGCGGTCCACCCAGGGCGGCTCCAGGCCCACGGACACGTGGTTGACCACGTGCACGGCCTCGCGCGCGGGCACCAGGTCGATGACCTCCTCCACCAGCCCATGCAGCGAGCACGGCTGGAGCACCAGCGGCCTGTCACGCACCAGCTCCAGCATCTCCGACGTGAGGCTGGCGCAGACGGACAGCTCCCGCTCGATGATGCCCAGGAAGCGCTGGATCCGCTCGTCCTCCTGCGCGCCACTCACGCTGCGCAGCCGCCGCACCACCGCCGCGTTCGCCGTGCGCGCCGCGGCCAGGGGGTTTCGCAGCTCGTGGCTCACCGTCGCGGTGAGCTGCCCCACCGTCGCGAGCTTCTCCATCCGGGCCACCCGCTCCCGCGAGTCGCGCAGCTCCCGGCCACTGTTCTCCACCAGGCGCACGCGCTCCTGCCGCTCGCGCTCACACGCCCGCTCCAGCAACACCTGCCGCTCCGCGACGCGCGTCATCTCGCGCACCGCGCCCTGACACGCGAGCACCAGCACCGCATCCACCAGCCCCACCCAGAACGTCAGCTCCAGCGCGCCCCACGTCGGCCCGCCCGCGAACGCGGCCCCAGGCTCCGGCCAGCCGATGCTGCGCGCCACGTGCACCACCCCCGCCGTCACCCCCGCCGTCACCAGCACGCGGGTGTCCCGGTAGAAGCTCAGGAGCGCCAGCGAGCCGAAGACATGGAAGTACGTCTCCAGCCTCCCACCCGACAGGTGCACGAGCAGCACGGACCACAGCACCTGCGACACCGCCATCACCTGCCGCGTCACCACCGCGCCCGGCCGCAGGAACGCCAGCGTCACCGGGATGATGGACAGGGGCCCGCCCAACAACACCGCCCCCCAGAAGGGCTGGGGCGACAGGTGCGGCTCCGGCCCCCAGGAGGGCATGGACGTCACCCACGCGAGGCCGAGCGCGAAGAGCCACTGGCCCACCATCAGCCCCAGGCACAGCCGGTCCGCGCGGGCCCGCACCGCGGCCAGGTACTCCGCCACCACCGCTCGCACACGCGCCGCCATCGCCCCATCGGACGACAGCGAGGCCAGCCGCCCGGACTCCGTCGTCGGCACGGTGGGACTCGAGCGGGACTCCCGCTTGCCCGCATGAGCCGACGTCGCCCGGCCCACGAGCGATTCCACTTCAAGATTGGTCGCCATCCTCAGGCTCACCCCGGCCGTACTGGCCCCTCAGGATCCGCGCCATCTTAACGCGACGCACCTATCCAGCAATACAGTTATTTCCACTTAGACCGGTTGTGGTGCCGACGACATCTCCGTCGCGCTCCAGGACCAGCCGACACCCTGGCTGCAATGACAGGCACTGTACCCAGGTACAATTCCAAAGCCAGACGTCCACACATCCCCACAATCCCGTTTTGAATCGAGTTGCAGGAAATCACCCGGGTCATATCATCCGCGCGTGGTGCTGGCGTAAGGACCCGGCTCGAAGCCTGTCGGAGTCAGAAGGGCGATTCCAACCCGGGCCCGAGGTCCCGCCGACGGCTGGCGTTGGTTCAGGGCTCCGCTCCGCCCCCGGGGGGGTGGGCGGAGTGGAGCCCGTGGTTTCACTGCGCCGAGGGGCTCGCGTGGTGCGCCAGCAGCTTGCGCAGCAGCGGCGCCACCAGCTCGGTGCCCCGCATGGCCGAGCGCCAGCGCGAAGGAATCGCCCCCACGCCCCCGAGCACGCCCGCGATTCCGCCGGCCACCGCGGCCGTGGTGTCGGTGTCGTGGCCCAGGCGGATGGCGCCGCGGACCACGCCTTCAAAGTCACCGCCCGTGGCCACGCAGTCGCGCGCCGAGCGCAGGCAGTCCACCACGTAGCCGGTGCCGTGGCCCGGCGTGTCCTCGGCGCCGAGCGGGAGGATGGCGCCGTCCAGCTCCTCGCGGGCCTCGCTGCCCGGTGGGTACAGCGCGCGCATGCCCGACACGGCCTCGGCCCAGGGACGCGCGGCGCCCTCCAGCGCGCGGCGGGCCCAAAGACAGTACAGGGCGCAACACACGCGAGCGCGCACGTGGCCATGTGTCACCAGGGACTGGTGCATCGCGTCCGAGGCGAGCTGGGCGTCACTGCCCCGGTGCCACAGGGCCAGCGGCAGCACGCGCATCAAGGAGCCGTTGCCGTTGTCCTGGACGCCCGAGGGGCCGGCGCTCGTGGCGGGGGCGCCGGCGCGAAACATCGCCAGGGCCCGGTCCGTCTGGATGCCCACGTCGAAGACCTGCCCGTCCACGGCCAGGTAGCCCCACTCGCGCCAGTTCACCAGCCGCCGGCCCAGGTCGTCCAGGTCCAGGTGGCCCTTGAAGAGCAACGAGTCCAGCAGGCACAGCGCATGGGCGCCGTCGTCCGACCACGTCCCCGCCGGCACGCCCGGGTGCGCGCGGTGGAAGCCCGCGGGCGGCTCCAGCTCGATGTCGCGCGCCGGGGGAATCGCCTCCGGGGCGTGGAACTCATAGGGCACCCCCAGGGCATCTCCCACGAGCAACCCCCAGAGCCCGCCCTCCAGCCGCTCCTCACGCGATGGCACGCTCGTCCTCCCTCGAACCGACAGGAGGCGACGCTCCCGCCGAGCCCTCCCGGCGTCAAGCCCCGCCAGCGGCCTGGCTGGACGCATGCGGCCGGACGGGCGGAGGCCTCCGCGCCCGAGCGCGACAGCGGGGCGATGTGCCCTGGCGACGCACTCCGCACCTTCGTTCCCTGAAGAGTCGTTCGCACCGGAGCCCGGAGCTCCATGCCGTCCGAGAGCGACTCCCCGCACCGGGGCGACTGGTGCCGAACGAAGCGGAGGAGAAATCACATGTTCAACCTCATCGACATGGTGCGTGAGCGTTTCACGGGCAACGTGATGCAGAAGATGGGGTCCTCGCTGGGTGAGGACCCGATGTCGCTGGGCCGGGCCCTGCCGGGCGCCATCGCCGCGATTGGCGGGAGCGTGGCGGAGCGGGGCTCCACCGAGGGCGGCGCGCAGCGGCTCTTGTCCCAGCTCAACGAAGGCGGCTTCACGGGGCCCAACGCGGGCAACGAGGACATCTTCGCGCCGGACATGGCCGAGCGCGGACAGGGCATGCTCAGCGGGCTGTTCGGCGACAAGCTGGGCGCCGTCTCCAGCGCGCTGGGCCGCACGGGCGGCTTCAGCAACAGCAGGTCCGCCACGGGGATGATGGCCATGGTGGCGCCCATGGTGATGGGGGTCATCGGCAAGCACGTGCGCGACAACCGCATGGGCGCCTCCGGCCTGTCGCAGCTGTTGGGCGGCCAGCGCTCCCTGCTCGCGGCGGCGATGCCCGCGGGCCTGGGCAGCATCCTGGGCATGGGCGGCGCGGGGCCCCGCGTCGTCGAGGAGGTCCAGGAGGCGCGCTCCATCCCCACGGTGGAGACGGTGCGCCGGCAGCAGCCCATCGAGCGGATGCCCGTGCACCATGACGAGCCCAAGAAGCGCAACCTGGGCTGGGTCATCCCGGTGGCGCTGCTCGCGCTCCTGGCCGGGTGGTTCCTCACCCGCTCGCGGCGCGACGAGCCCCGCCGGCAGCAGGCCAGCGTCACCCAGCCGGCGCCGCGCCAGCAGACGGACACCGGCGTGGGCGGCGCGGGCACCGCGGGCATGAGCACGCCCACCATCGCCCGGGACGCGCAGACGATGCGCCAGGCCATCGAGGGGGGCGCGAAGAGCTTCGTGCTCGCCGGCGTGGGCTTCGAGGAGGGCTCCGCGCGCCTGACGCCGCAGAGCGACGCGAGCGTGGGGCAGCTGGCCTCCGTGCTGCGCGAGAAGCCCAACGCGCGCGTGCGCATCGAGGGGCACACCGACTCCACCGGCGACGCGAACGTGAACCGGCAGCTGGCCCAGCAGCGCGCGGAGGCGGTGCGCTCGGCGCTCGTCGCGGACGGCATCTCCGCCAACCGCGTGGACGTGGCCGCCGTGGGCTCCGGGCAGCCGGTGGCGTCCAACGACACGGCGCAGGGGCGCGACATGAACCGCCGCATCGAGGTCCAGGTCCTGAGCCGCTGAAGCGCCCTCCCCTCCCTGGGCATCCAGGCCCCTCGCGCGAGCCCTCGCGCGGGGGGCTTGTCGCATCGCGGCGTCCGCCCTGGATGCCTTTTCCATGCGACACGCCCCGTCAGGCCCCGTTTCCTCCAGGCGTGGTCCTCGAGGAACGACCAGAAAACGCCAGAACGCCCCCGGCCCGCAGCGCGGGCTGTGCATTGGCCGTCACCTCGCGCCAAGGACGTCTGCACGCGTCGCGCCCTGGCCCTCCGTCTGGAGGCGCCCTCAACTGTCCCCACAAGGACAGCGCACACCGACTCGCGTCGCAGCCAGGCGGGCTTTCCAGGCTACGCGGTTTGCCTCACCTTCAAGGGGAGGCAGCCCGGGCGCGAAGAGGCGCGGGGTGCGAGTTCCATGACGGGGGGAGTCCATGACTGTGATTGCGTTCCGGAGCCGGGAGAGGGAGGTCCTGGACCCTGGCTGTGAGCTGGAGCGCCGGCTGGGGCTGGCCGCGAGCGAGGACCGCGCGCGCGGCATGTTCTTCCTGGGCGTGCTGGACGTGGTGCGGCGCGAGGCGGGTGAGACGCAGGCGGCGCGATGTCTCGCGGCGTCCGGGGAGCGGCGCTTCGTGCCGTTCTTCCTCTACCCCGTCGGCGCGTTCCTGCGGATGTCCTTCGCGGCGGCGGAGATCCTGGCGCCAAGGTTGGGAGGCTTCGAGACGGCGATGCGCATCATCGGCGCGCAGGCCACCCATGACTTCCTGGACTCGGTGGTGGGGCGCAGCTTCCTGATGCTGGCGGCGGGAGATCCGCGTCGGCTCGTGAACAACCTGCCGTCGGGCTACCGCACGGCCGTCACGTACGGCGAGCGCCATGTCACGTGGAAGGGCCACCAGGAGGGCTGCATCAACGTGTTCAGGGACTTCATGCCGCACACCTACCACGAGGGGGTGTTGCTGGCGGTGTTGCAGGCGGTGGGCACGCGGGTGGCGCGGGTGCGTGGACGACCGCTGAGCCTCCTGGATTGCGAGTACGTCGTGTCCTGGGCGTAGGAAGCGACGCAATCTCATCCGGGACATGGACGTGAGCACGCAATCGGAAGAGGCGGCGCAGGCGGGCTCCGAGCCCGGCAGGGTGGTGGATCCGCTCACGCAGCTCGCGCGGAGGCTGGCCTCGGCCACCGCCCAGGACAAGACGCGGGGCATGTTCTTCCTGGGCACGCTGGACGTGGTGCGCGCCATCGCCGGCGAGGCGACGCGGGAGCGCTGCGCGCGGGCCTCGAAGGAGCGCAGGTTCGTCCCGTTCTTCCTCTACCCCGTCAATGACTTCCTGCGGCTGACGTACTGCGCAGCGGGGTTGCTCGCGCCCCGGCTGGGGGGCTTCGACGCGGCGATGAAGACCCTGGGCGAGAAGGCCACGAAGGACTTCCTGGAGTCCGCGGTGGGCCGCACGCTCTTGAGCGTGGCCAATGGCTCACCGCGGAGGCTGGTGGACAACATGCCGTGGGGTTACGCGGCGTCCGTCAGCTACGGGAAGCGGACCGTGTCATGGAGCAGCGAGCGCGAGGGCTGCCTGCACGTGCGTGGGGACTTCATGCCGCCGCCGTATCACCAAGGCGTGCTGAGGGCGGCGCTCGAGGCCCTCGGCGCGCGACACGTGCGCATCGAGGGCCGCGAGCTGGAGCTGCTCGACTGTGATTACTCGTTGTCCTGGGAGTGAGGCGCCACGCGCACGGCGGCGGTCACTCGTTCTGGCTGATGTACTGGATGATGGCCGCGTAGAACGAGCGCTCGCTGAAGAGGTCCGGCCCGAAGCCCACGACATCCAGGTGGTCCTGGTCGATGACGCTGGACAGGGACGTCATCTGCGCGGGGCCCGGCGCGTTCAGGTCCGTGACGGGGCCGAGGGACGCATCCACGGTGACGGAGCCCAGGCCCAGCAGGGACTCGGTGTAGCGCAGCCGCGGGCCCATCTGCTGCGAGTTGATGCCGACGACGCCGTCGTCATCGCGCTCGTCGCGGATGCCGTCGCCCTGCCCCGCGGCGCCGTCATTGTCGCAGTCATCCACGCAGTACCCATCCCCGTCGATGTCATAGACGGTCTTCTGGACGAGGAGGAAGACGGGGCTGACGTCCAACCCCGCCTGCGCGGTCATCAACGACGCGTAGTGGGACGCGTAGCGCGGGTCCATGGGGTGGTTCTGGTTGAACGCCTTCGCGCCGGTGGTGACGCCGTCATTGGCGTCGTAGTCGTCGTAGACGAGCTGCTTGAGGGCCGCGAAGCCGTCATTGCCCGCCTCGTAGATGATGTTCCCGTAGACCGCCGCCAGGAGGTTGGCCAGCTCCGTCACGGTGGGGTTCAGGTCCAGCACGAACTTCGCCACGGGCGAGCCCCGATGCGGCGAGGAGACGCTCACCAGGACATCCACCACGGGCCGTCCCCGCCGCTCGGCGAGCACCCGCGCCGCCTTGCGCGCGTCGATTCCGCCCTGCGAGTGACCGATGAGGTTCACCCGCGCCGCGCCCGTCGTCGCCAGCACGCCCTCGATGTCGGACGCCAGGTCCAGCCCGCGGACATCCGAGTTGTGGAAGGCCAGAACCTGCGCGGCGAAGGCCTTCTGTCCGGGATTCAGGAAGGGATTGCAGGCCAGCTCCAGCAGCTCGTCACAGGCGTCTCCCACGAAGCTGCCCAGCTCGTCCCCGAAGTAGTCGAGCACCAGCAGCTTGTCGAACCCGGCAAGGCCATGCGCGAAGACCACCGGATGCTGCGTGCGCTGCGCGCGCTGGGCCCACGCCGTCTGCGGCCCCGCGATGAACCAGACACAGGCCAGCAGTCCCACGCTTCGAATGACACTCATGTCGCGACTCCATGCCCGCGGCACTCGCCGGGCGCAACGCCATGCGGGCATCCCCCTTTCCCGCACGGCTCGTGTCCGGCCCGCTGAAACCAGGCAGGGGCCCGCCGACGGTCAAGGTGCGGCGCGAGACGACGGGCCAGGGTGGCCCGGGCGGAGGACTCGCCGGTGAGCGTCTGTCTTTCCTACGAGGGAGCCGCCGACGGCGCGGGCATGGGCGCCAGCGACGTCCTGAAACACACACACCCGCCATGATGCCTCACGGAGGCGTTCACTCCGTGAGTCTGTCAATGGGAGAAAAGGACAACCACCGTCGGTTCAAGCCGAGGAAGGGCCCCCGCCACGCACCGCGGCCTCGAGCGTGTTGCGGATGAGCATGGCGATGGTCATGGGCCCCACGCCGCCGGGCACGGGGGTGATGAACGACGCGCGCTCGGCGGCGGCCTGGAACTCCACGTCCCCCACCAGCTTGCCGTCCTCCTCCTTGCGGTTCATCCCCACGTCGATGACGACGGCGCCGGGCTTGATCCACGCGCCCTTCACCAGCTCCCGCACGCCCGCGGCCACCACGAGGATGTCCGCGCGGGACACCTCGGAAGGCAGGTCACTCTTGCTGTGGCACAGGGTGACGGTGGCGTTGCGCTGCAGGAGCATCAGCGCCATGGGCTTGCCCACGATGTTGCTGCGCCCCACCACCACCGCGCGCTTGCCGGAGGGCTCGCAGCCGATCTCCTCCAACAGGCGCATCACCCCCAGCGGCGTGCACGCGCGCGTCGCGGGACGGCCCAGCACCAGGTTGCCCGCGTTGAGGGGATGGAAGCCGTCCACGTCCTTCTCCGGCCGCACCGCGGAGATGATGACATCCGGGTCGATGTGCCGGGGCAGGGGCAGCTGCACCAGGACGCCGTGCACGGCGGGGTCCTCGTTGAGGCGACGCACCAGCGCGAGCAGCTCGTCCTGGGAGGCGGTGGAGTCGCGGTGGTGCTCCCAGGAGCGGAAGCCCACCTCCTCGGCCGCCTTCTTCTTGCCGGTGACGTACGTCTTGGACGCGGGGTCCTCCCCTACCCGCACCACCGCGAGCCCGGGGACCAGGCCCTGCTCCGCCTTGAGGCGGTCCACCTCCGCCTTCACCTCCGCCCGGACGCGCGCCGCCACTGCCTTGCCATCGATCAACTGGGCCATAGGTCACCCCACTCTATGAGAGACTCCCCGGCGAGCAGGGAGGTAAACGGCGGCCATGGGCTCAGGAAAAGTGCTGGGGGCGATGATAGGTCTCATGGTCGGGCTGCTCATCGGCAGTCCCTGGGCCATCATCCTGCTCGGTGTCGTCGGCGGCGTCGTCGGCCACCGCTTCGACGAGATGAACGCCCTGCCCGCCGAGTCCCCCGACGCGCTCGCGGACTTCCCACCCCTGGCCCACCCGGGCTTCAGCGCCCCCAACGCGCCACTCGACGCGCGCTCCGTGCAGGAGGAGGCCGACGCCCACCTCACCCGCAGCCTGTGCGCGCTCTTCGTCGAGGTGGCCCGCGCCGACGGGGAGGTGCGGCGCGAGGAGGTGAAGGAGATCCGCCGCTACTTCGAGGAGGTCCTCAAGTACGGCCCGGACTCGCTCGACTTCGTGCGCGGCCGCCTCAAGGACTTCATCGCCGTCCCGCCCGACCTGGAGGACGCCGCGGCCGCCTGCCAGGAGGCCCTGCCGTCACTCGAGCGGCGGCGCCTGCTGGACGCGCTGTACGAGCTGTCGCTGGTGGACGGGGCGCTGCAGCGCTCCGAGCGCGAGGTGCTCGCCCGCGTGGGCGACGCGCTGGGCCTGTCCGCCGACGAGCAGCGCGCCATCGCCGCGCTGCACCTGGGGGACGCCTCGGCCCACTACGAGGCGCTCGGGCTGTCCTCCGGCGCCACGGACTCCGAGGTGAAGAGCGCCTTCCGCCGGCTCGCGGCCGAGCTGCACCCGGACAAGCATGCCCACCTGAAGGGCGAGGACGCCGACGAGGTGGCCCGCCGCTTCCAGGAGGTCCGCGACGCCTACGAGGAAATCCGACGCCTGCGCGGCCTGTAGCCCTGGGTTACAACCCGCGCGAGCGACTCGAAGAGAAAGCCCCCCCATGAGCCAGCACCGCAAGCCGCCCCCGCCCAAGAAGAAGGAAGAGGCCTTCCACAACAACCCCTTCAAGAGCGCCATCAAGGGCATCCAGGAGCAGGAGAAGAAGGAGAAGGAGGCCCAGGCCCGCGCGGCGGAGGAGGCTCGCAAGCAGAAGGCGCCCCCGCCCGCCGCCCCCGCGCGCAAGAGCAAGGCCGCGCACGAGAGCCCCGAGGACGAGGCGTCCCTCTTCTTCTCCGCCATGGACGGCGTGGCGCAGATCACCCACCGCGGCGAGCCCCCCAAGTCCAACCCCCGCCTGCCGGAGCTGGTGGACGAGAACGCGGAGGCGCTCGCGGAGCTGAGCGAGCTGGTCGCCGGGGGGCCGGGCGAGTTCGACATCGCCGAGGTGGGCGAGCACATCGAGGGCCTGGGGCCCGGCGTCGACCGCAACCTGCTGCGCTCGCTCCGGCGCGGGGACTTCTCCATCCAGGGGCAGCTGGACTTGCACGGCATGACGCAGCTGGAGGCCCGCGCCGCGCTGGAGCGTTTCCTGTCCGACAGCCGCCGCGCCCGCCGCCGCTGTGTGCTGGTGGTCCACGGCCGCGGTTTGCACTCCAAGCAACAGCTGCCGGTGTTGAAGGAGCTGCTCAAGGCGTGGCTCGCGCAGAAGCGCATCAACGCGGCGGTGCTGGCGTTCTGCACCGCACGTCCGCAGGACGGTGGGACGGGGGCGCTGTACCTGCTGCTGCGCAGGTGACGGCCGTATCCTTTACGCGCGCCCGGCACTGTGCATACATGCCGCCATGGCACGCGAACTGATCGACCTGCACATCCACGTGGGCGGCTCGGTGGCCCCCCACATCCTCTGGTCCATCGCCCATCAGCAAGGCTTCAAGCTCCCCGTCAAGACGTACTTCGACTTCGTGGAGCTCATCACCTCCCGTCCGGGCAAGGTGGGCAGCCTGGATGACTACCTGAAGATCCTCCACACCTGGACGGAGAAGATCCAGTCGTCGCCGAGCGCGATCGAACGCTCCGTCTACGAGATCATCGGCAAGGAGTACCGCGGCAGCCGGGTGACGCAGATCGAGCTGCGCTTCAACCCGATGAAGCGCAACCTGCACTCGGAGCTGGACCTGGACCACATCATCCACGCCGCGCTGCGCGGCATGGACCGGGCGGTGCTCGAGTACGGCGTGAAGGTGGGCTTCATCTTCTGCCTGGCGCGCGAGTTCGACCACCGGCTCAACAGCATCCTCGTGGACAAGGCCATCAAGTACCGCACGCGCGGCGTGTACGGCATCGACCTGGCCGGCACGGAGACGAACGCGATGGAGCTCAAGCCGGAGGTGGTGGCCCAGTACGAGGACCTCTTCGGCCGGGCGCGCAAGGCGGGCCTGAAGTGCACGGTGCACACGGGTGAGACGAAGGGCACGGGCGCCGAGGGCGTCATGTCCGTGGTGGACAAGCTCAAGCCGCACCGCATCGGCCATGGCATCCGCGCGGCCTATGACGAGAACGCGATGAAGGTGCTGCGCGAGCAGGACATCGTCCTGGAGCTGTGCCCCACCTCCAACCTGCACACCAAGGCGGTGGAGGGCATCGAGGAGCTGCGCCACATCGTCCGGACGTTCTGGGACCGCAAGGTGAAGTTCACCATCAACACCGACGGCCCCTACCTGCTCGAGACGGACATGCGCCGGGAGATCGAGCTCATCGAGAGCCACGGCATCCTCACGCCGGAGCAGGTGGACCAGACGCTGGCGTGGGCGCGCCAGGCGTCGTTCATCCCGGGCTGAGCAGCGAGCATGTACGGACTGACTCGCTCGCTGCTCTTCAAGCTGGACGCCGAACGCGCGCACCGGCTGGGGCTCTGGGGCCTGCGCCAGCTGGGGCACTCGCGCGACCTGTGCGAGTCCCTGCGGGAGCGGGCGCTGGAGGGCGTGCCGGCCTCGCTCGCGGTGGAGGTCGCCGGGCTGCGCTTCGCCCACCCGGTGGCCCTGGCCGCGGGCCTGGACAAGGACGCGGAGGCGGTGGACGGCCTGTTCGCCTGCGGCTTCTCCGCCGTGGAGGTGGGCACCGTCACCCCCCGCCCCCAGCCCGGCAACCCGACGCCCCGCCTGTTCCGCCTGCCGGAGCACCAGGCCGTCATCAACCGCATGGGCTTCAACAACCACGGCGCCGCCGTGGCCGCCCAGCACCTGCGCGCGCGCACCTGGCACCCCGGCCCCGTGGGCGTGAACCTGGGCAAGAACAAGGACACGCCGCTGGAGCGCGCGGTGGAGGACTACGTCGCGTGCGTGGACGCGCTCGGGCCCCTGGGAGACTACGTGGTGGTCAACGCGTCGTCCCCCAACACGCCGGGCCTGCGCAAGCTGCAGGAGCCGGAGGTGCTGTCGGCGCTCCTGGGCACGGTGCGGGCGCGGCTGGACACCGTGGCGCCGGGCAAGCCGCTGTTCCTCAAGATCGCCCCGGACCTGACGCCCGAGGCGGTGGACGAGGTGGTGGACGTGGCGCTGGCCCAGAAGCTCGCCGGCCTCATCGCCACCAACACCACGGTGGCCCGGCCCTTCGAGCACCCGCTCGCGAAGGAGGCCGGCGGACTGTCCGGCGCGCCCGTGCGTGAGGCCTCCAACGCCGTCATCGCGCGCGCGTACCAGCGCTCGGGCGGGAAGCTGCCCATCATCGGCGTGGGCGGCGTCTTCACCGCGGCGGACGTGTTCCAGAAGCTGCGCGCGGGCGCGTCCCTGGTGCAGGTCTACACGGGCTTCATCTACGAGGGGCCGGGCATGGTGCGGGGGCTTCTGCCCACGCTGGCCCAGATGCTCGAGAGGGATGGGTACCAGAGCGTCGCCCAGTTGGTGGGCGCGGATCATCGCGGAGACCCGGGCACCGTCCAGGGCGACGGCGACGCGCCCTGAAACACGAAGGGCCCCTCGCTCCGCATGGGAGGACGAGGGGCCCCGCGTAAAAAAGTGAGCGCTCGCCGGCGCCTTGGAGTTTCACCGGCGAGCGCCCCGGGCCGTCTGACTTGGAGACGGGCCTCGAAAGCTATTCCTGGACGGTCAGCGAGCCTCCGACAGTGCTCACTTCCACCGTGTGGGTGCCCGCGCCGTAGGTCTTCTTCTTCGACCCGAGGCTGACAGAGCTCCCGTTGAAACTGCCCCCCACGGAACTGAATTCCACCCGCGCGTCCGCTCGCTCCGGCAGCTTCAGCCGGACGTTGCCCGACACCGTGCTGACCTCCGTGTCCTTGAGCTTCCGGGGAGCCAGTACCACCTCCCCTTCAACGCTGCTCACCGACAAACGTCGCTCCGAGCCGTTCACTTCCACACGGCCGTTGACGGTGGAGTGCTTCTGCGGGCCCGTCACCCCCTTCACCACCACCCCCGCGTTCACCACCGACACTTCCAGCTCCGACGCCTTCGGCACCTTCACCACGAAGCGCACCGCCCCCGCCGTGCCCTTGCACGACTGCCACCGCTCCTCGCAGGGGCCGCAGCACGCCCTCGCCCGCACCTCGTCACCCTCCTGGGTGACCTCGACGTCCATCCGAGGACCGGAATCTCCGGGATTTTCCGGAACAGCCTCGATTACCACACTATTCCCGTCTACCGCATCTACGCGAACGGCGCCATTAACATTGGACAGGTGAACCTGAGGGGTTCCGTCCGTGTCGAACTTCCAGGTCTGGGTCGCCGGCGCGGCGGCGAGGATGGCCAGGAGGGGCAGCAACATGGCGGGTGCTCCGAGGTAGGGTAGGTCCACCCCACCCTACGGAGGAGCCGGCCCCCCATTGCCGGCGAACGACGCGAAGTATCCACGGCGGTCTGACATTCCCTGGCTAGTGGCCGTGGACCACCCGTTGATACAGCGCGTCATGGAGGCGGATCAGCCGCTCCAGGGACAGCTCGCGGGCGACGAAGTCCCGGG
Organism: Myxococcus faecalis; assembly: GCF_050039385.1. Taxonomy (NCBI): domain Bacteria; kingdom Pseudomonadati; phylum Myxococcota; class Myxococcia; order Myxococcales; family Myxococcaceae; genus Myxococcus; species Myxococcus faecalis. The sequence continues at coordinate 273,233 of NZ_CP144336.1, forward strand.
CGGAGCGGCCCATGCGACGGGCCTTCTCGGGGTCCGAGAGGAGCTGGCTGATGGCCTGGGCGAGCTGGGCGGGGCGCTCGGGCGGGACGACGAGCCCGCGCTCGCCATCGCGCACCAGGTCGGTGTTGCCGCCCACGCGTGTCACGACCATGGGCAGGCCCGCGGCCATGCCCTCCATGACGGCGTTGGACATGCCCTCGGCGCTGGAGCACAGCACGCCCACGGTGGCGCGAGACAGGATGGCGGCTACGTCCGTGCGGTGACGCAGGAAGTGGACGGTGTCGGAGACGCCCAGCTCCGCGGCCAGCTTCTCCAGGCCCTTCCTGCGGGGGCCGTCGCCCACGAGGAAGGCATGCAGCGGCGTGCCGCCGTGGTGGAGCATGGCCAGGGCGAGCAGCAGGTCCTCCTGGCGCTTCACCGGGTGGTTCATGTTGGCCACGTGCACGAGCACCGGCGCGTCACCGGTCTCCGGCAGCGGCGCCTTGAGGCCCTCGCGCATGCGCGCATCGAAGCGGGCCAGGTCCAGGCCGTTGTGGATGACGGACACGCGGGAGGCGGACAGGCCCTCCTCCTCCACCAGCATGCGCCGGATGGCCTCCGCGTTGGCCACCACGTGGTCCGCCATGGCCGTCAGCCGCGAGTGCACGGCGCGCCGGGCGGTGCCCTGCCAGTGGGACAAGTCCAACCGGCCGACGATGACCTTCACGCCGGCGAGCTTCGCGGCGGGCACGGCGATGAGCGTGGAGTAGAAGTCGTGCACGTGGACCAGGTCCACGCGGTTGGACTTCAGCCACCGGGCCATGCGCATCACCTGGTACGCGGTGTTCGGCTGCGCGACGGAGCCCTTGAGCGGGAAGCTCTCCGCGGTGTGGCCCAGCTTCCACACCGCGCCCATCAGCGGCCCCGCGTCCTCGAGCACGGCGACCTGGAGCTGGTAGCTGGGGGGCAGGCCCCGGAGCAGCTCCAGCACCTGCACCTCCGTCCCGCCGATGTGGAACGAGCGGGTGAACTGCACCAGGCGCATGGGCCTGGCCCCCATCATCACCTCTTCACGCCGCATGTCCCGACCCCTCCCACGCCCCCACCGGTGCGGCGGACGAGCGCCCCTCTGGCACACCCAGCGACTCCTTGGCCTCCTCCGCCCGGGCGATGCGGTGCGCGGCGGCCGCCAGGCCGAAGAGCACGTAGCAGTGCGCGGACAGGATGTAGCCGGAGAACAAGTCACACACGAGATAGCCGGCCACCGAGGCCGACAGCGCTCGCGCCATCCACCCCATCGTGCGGCTGGCCGACGCGGCGAACGCCCCACCCGACGCGCCTCCCGCGAACACCAGGAAGAAGGCCAGGCCCACCCAGCCCAGCTCTCCGATGACGTCCAGGAAGATGTTGTGCGCCACGTACGCGCGCGTCGCCTCCGGAGGCGCGTACTCCGCCCACGCGTAGCGGAAGCTGCCCGCGCCCACGCCCAACAGCGGCTTGTCCAGGCTCATGCGGCTGGCCACCTGCCACGCGTAGACGCGGCCCATGGCGGACGCGTCCTCGTGGAAGGCCGCCACCGTCTCGTTGCGCGCCCAGAAGCTCTCCGGCGCGAACACCACCAGGCCCACCACGAAGAGCGAGCCCACGACGATGGCCTGGATGCGGCGCTTCTCACGGAAGGCCCACAGGCCCATCGCCACGGTCAGGCCGATGAAGCCGCCGCGCGAGTGCGACAGGACGATGGCCACCACCGCCAGCACCGCCGCCACCAGACAGGCAATCCGCCACACCCAGGCGCTGCCCTTGCGGGCCACGAAGGCCACCGCCAGCGGCACCACCAGCACCAGGTTCATGGCCATGTGGTTCGGGTCCGCGTACACGCCCACCCAGCGCGCGCGGAAGCCCTCCACCAGGTCCTCCCCCACCATGTACCAGTTGATGACGCCGATGGACGTCACCACCGAGGCCAGCACCATGGCGCCGCACACGACGACCAGCCGCTTGCCGCTGGTGATGACGTTGACGAGCGTCAGATAGATGGCCGTCAGCTTCAAGAGCTCGATGCCCGTGTAGCGCGCGACCTCCGCGTTCACCGCCCACGACACGGACAGGACCGCCAGCGAGGAGAAGCCGATGAGCGCCCACCCTCGCGCTCCGTCCAGGTAGAGCGGCTCGCCGCGCCCCAACCTGCGAATCAACATCAAACCCGCCGCCACCACCGACGTCATCAGCGCCAGCCGCAGCGGCGCCATGGCCGGAATCCATTCGCCCGGCACCGCGTACATCACCGCGGCGAAAGCGGTCAGCGAATAGAAGGCCCACACGTCACGGCGCTGCCCCTGCTCTCCCGGCACCATGTCCCTCCTCCTCTGGCAGTCACGCGCGTACACCTCCGCGTGGGGCTGCCTGAAAGCAGAGGGCGTGCCAGGAGTCGGGCTCGCAACCGCCTGGATCTCCACGGGCCCGGAGGGCCTCCGGAGCCCGGAGACCCTCCCAGGCTGAAAAAGCTACGGGACCGGGCCGCTCTCCATCGGGAGCACTTCGGAGGCCACGGGGCTCCACGTCGTGTCCTCGAGCCACGCCGCGCCCAGCTCCTCCAGCAGCTTCGCGAGCGTCACGCCCACCATGCGGCGCAGCTCCTCGCGGGCCGTCTGGGGCACCGCGCCCTCCAGCCCCGCCAGCGCGCGTTCAGCCGCGGACGCATGCAGCCGGGGCGCCTGCGGGGTGCCCTCGAAGAGACGGGCGCCCAGCTCCGCCCCACGGCCCAGGGGCACGGGGCGCGCTTCCGCCCGGCCGTCCAGGATGGCCATGGCCACCACGGCGGCGAACAGGCGCGGGACCCCCAGCGACTCGAGCGGCGCGCCGAAGCGGGCCACGGCCTGGCGCGCCGCCTCGGGCGTCCCGCCCAGCACCCCGCGCAGCACGTCCACCTGCGCCTCCGCGCGCGTGAGCACCGCCTCGCTGGCGGAAATCTCCCGCAGGGAGCGGAAGGGCACGGGCTCCGCGCCCTCCACCTTCAGCGCGCGACGGGGGCGCTTGCGGCGCAGGGCCTCCAGCGCGGCGGCCTCCTCCGGCAGCACCAGCAGCACGCCGTCCACCACGGCGCCGGGAGACTTCGCCAGCCGGTCCGCGCGGTACTTGAGCTGGAGCGTCAGCGTGAAGCCCGTCTGGAAGACGCGCCTGAGGGGCACGTCGCGCAGCACCTCCGTCGCCTGCGAGGGGTCCGCGCCCGTCAGGTACTCCAGGCCGAGCGACAGGGAGTCGCGCGTCATCTCCCCCACGCGGCGCACGGCGTCCAGGTCGCCAGGGTCCTCCAGCTCCGCGACCAGCGCCGCGTTGGCGACGCCCGCGAGCTCGTCCTCGGCGTTCTGCCGCTCCAGCGTCGTCAGGCCCCGGAAGGACGCATCGAGGTAGTCCACGTGGCCCTGCGAAGCGGCCAGCGCGCTGGTGACGAGGGGCTTCTTCGGCGCGGCCAGGTCCACGCGACTGAAGAGCGCCACCGCGTCCTCCAGCGACGGGAAGCCCATGTCCACCAGGCGCCCCCTGCGGAACTGGAAGGCCGTCTCCTCCAGCTCACCGGGAATCTCCCAGCGCACGGCCTCCAGCAGGCGCACGGCCTCGAAGGGGTTCTCCGCGATGAGGTCGTTGACGAGCGCGCGCACGGCGGACATCTCCACGCCCTCGGCGGTGATCTCCACCAGGTAGCGCCCCTCGGGCGTCTCCAGCGTCACGCCCTGCGGGTTGACGTCCGGGTTCTCCTCCCGGTCATGCAGCACGACGAACTCGCGCAGCACCAGCTCCAGCACCTCCAGGTCCAGCGCGTGCAGCTTGCGCAGGTACTCGGCGGTGTCGTCGAAGCCGCCGCGCGCGGCGCGCAGCCACGTGAGCGCGGCGTGCGGGTCCACCTTGTCGCGCTTCCACGCGCCCAGGTCCACGAAGGCGCGGAACTGCGCGGGGGACGCGAGCTGTACCAGCTCCGTCGCGTCCGCCAGGCCCACCTCCTGGATGGTGAGGTAGAGGCTCTCCGGAGGCAGCGCGCGCACCACCGCGCCCGCATCCGCGCCCTCCAGCAGCGCTTCCATCCGCCGCCGGGGCGACAGCCCCATCAACCGCTGCTGCAGCTCGCGCAAGGCGAGCTGCGAATCCCTGCCATTTCCCTTGCCGTTCTCGGACACGGCGGCGTGCCTACCACAGGGCCCCTCCCACCGGGAGGGGAACCCCGCCCAAGCGGCCACTACCCGATGGAGTCAGTCCGGGTCCTGGGCGGCTTCGGCGCGCACCCTCGAGGCGCGGCCGAAGGTGTCCAGCAGCGCGCCCCAGACCTCGTCCACGCCCCGCCGCTCCGTGGAGGAGAAGGGCAGCACCGCCTCCAGCGGCAGGTCCATCAGCTTCGCCAGCTCCTGGAGCCGGGGGTGCGTCTTCGCCTTGGTGAGGCGGTCGATCTTGGTGGCGACCACCATCACCTTGCGCTTGTGGGCCTGGAGGTAGTCGAGCGTGGCCAGGTCGTCCGGCGTGGGACCCACCTCCGCGTCGATGATGCTCACCACGACCTCCAGGCGGTGCCGCTTCTCCAGGTAGGTGGTGATCATCTTCTCCCACTGGGCCTTGTCCGTCTTGCTGGCGCGGGCGAAGCCGTAGCCGGGCAGATCGCACAGGCGCACCTGGTAGCGGGCGGTGCCGCGCTCCAGGTCCACGTCGAAGAAGTTGAGCGTGCGCGTGCGTCCGGGGGTGTTCGACACGCGCACCAGCTTCTTGCGGTGGGTGAGCGTGTTGATCATGGAGGACTTGCCCACGTTGGAGCGGCCCACGAAGGCCACCTCCGCGGTGTGCCCCTGCGGATAGCCCTTGGGCTCCACGGCGGTGATGACGAAGCGGGCGTCGAGAATCTTGATCACGTTGCGGCTATTTCTTCGCGGTGGCGGGAGGAGGCGTCGCCGGGGTCGCCTCGGTCCGGGCGGCCCTGCGGGCGCGCTCGGCGGACCAATGGTCGATGGCCTTCAGCGACTCCTTGAAATCGAACGGCCGCAGGGAGGGCGAGGAGGCGTCATGGCAGGAGCGGCACTGCTTCTCGGATGGGTCCACCAGCCCCACCAGCCGCGCCAGCTCCGGGTCCTTCATCACGTACTCCGGCGAGTAGTACTGCCCCCCACCGTGACATGTCTCACAGCTCACACTCACCTGCGTCTGGGCCACCTGATCCGGCGAGTGGCATGACAGGCAGCGGCCGTCCTTCTGCTGCTGCTCGGACAGGGAGCTCACGGCCCGGGCGTGCTTGGACTGCATCCACGCCTCGTAGGCCTCCGGGTGGCAGCCCTTGCAGCTGTCAGCGCCGACGAAATCAGCCGCCCCCGCCACGCCGCAGAGGGCCAGCAGGAGGACGGGCAGGAGCCGGATGCCAGGAGCGCACATGACCTCGCGAAGTAACACTCCCCTCCGGACGGGGCAAGGCGTCTCGTGGTTGAATGCCAGCGGGAATCGTCCGTTGAAAAGAGAGGGCAGCGCTTGAGCCCCGCCCGCCCTTTCCATTAGGGAGGATGTCGTGATGAGGACCTTGATTGCGCTCGCCGTGGTGGCCGTCTCCCTTCCCGCTGTCGCCAAGCCCTGGCAGGGCGTGGAGCCCGGCGTCACGAAGAAGGACGAGGTGGTCAAGAAGTTCGGTGAGCCCTCGCGCACCGTGAGCCAGGACGGCAAGGAGACCATCGCCTACCTGGGCAAGGAGGCCATCAAGGGCACCAGCCAGGCACAGTTCAAGGTGGACGCCGGCGGGGTCATCGAGCGCATCGACGTGTTCCCCGGGCCCATCATCGACAAGGAGACCATCGAGACGAGCTACGGCCCCGCGTGCCCCTCGGGTCCGGTGCCCTCGGCGCCCTGCTACCAGCGCAAGCTGACGGACGACTTCCGCACCTACTTCCTCTACCCCAAGCTGGGGCTGGCCATCTTCTTCAACGAGGACGGCAAGACGGTGCAGTCGCTCACGTTCACCACGCAGAAGGCCGCGAAGTAGGTCCGCGCCCGTGCACGTCTTCGGGCTGACGGGCGGCATCTCCTCCGGCAAGAGCACCGTCACCCGGATGCTGCGGGAGCTGGGCGCGGAGGTGCTCGACGCGGACGTGCTCGCCCGCGAGGTGGTGGAGCCGGGCACCCCGGGGCTGGCCGCCATCGCCGAGCGCTTCCCCGGCGTGGTGGGCCCGGACGGCCGCCTGGACCGGGCGAAGCTGGGCGCGCGCGTCTTCGGGAACGACGAGGAGCGCGCCTCCCTCAACGCCATCACCCACCCCCGGGTGCGCGAGGCCTTCATCGAGAAGGTCCAGGCCCTGGAGGCCCGGGGCGTCACCCGGGTGGTCTACGACGTCCCGCTGCTCGTGGAGTCCGGGATGCACGCCTGGATGGAGGGCACGGCGGTGGTGTGGGTCCCCCGGGACGTGCAGAAGGCGCGGCTGATGGCGCGCGACGGGCTGGACGCGGCGGCGGCGGAGGCGCGGCTGGCCTCCCAGCTCCCCCTGGACGACAAGCGGGCGGTGGCCACGTGGGTCATCGACAACAGCGGGGATCTGACGTCCACCCGGGAGCAAGTGGAGTCGGTCTGGCGCGCCATGCTCGCGCGCGGCTGACGGGCGAGTATGCTGCGCGCGCAATGAGCGAGACGCGCAAGAAGGCCGGCGGCGGGACGTACTTCATCACCGGCTACCCCGGGTTCATCGGCAAGCGGCTGGTGGAGCACATCGCCCGGGAGGACCCGAAGGGCCACGTGTACGCGCTGGTCCAGCCCAAGGCGCTGAAGGAGGCCCAGAAGCACGCCTCCAAGCTGAAGGGCGCCACCGTGGAGCTGCTCACCGGCGACGTGGTGGACATGCACCTGGGCCTGTCGGGCGAGGAGTACCAGCGCCTGTGCGAGCGGGTGACGGACATCTTCCACCTGGCCGCCGTCGCGCAGCTGGGCGTGCCCAAGGACACCGCATGGCGCGTCAACGTGGACGGCACGCGCAACATGCTGGAGCTGGCGCGCGACTGCGAGCACCTGGCGCGCTTCAACCACTTCTCCACCTGCTACGTGTCCGGAGACCGGCTGGGCGTCATCGCCGAGGACGAGCTGGACCGGGGCCAGGGCTTCAGGAACCCGTACGAGGAGACCAAGTTCCAGGCCGAGCGGCTGGTGACGCGCGCGGGGGCCACGCTGCCCGTGACGGTGTACCGGCCCTCCAGCGTGGTGGGCGACTCGCGCACGGGGGAGATCGACAAGTTCGAGGGGCCCTACTACCTGGGCATCCTGCTGGTGACGTCGCCGCTCGTCGTGCCGCTGCCCCTGCCGGGCAACGGCGTGGCGCCGCTGAACGTGGTGCCGGTGGACTTCGTGGTGGAGGCGGTGTGGCGGCTGTCGAAGGACCCTCGCGCGGCGGGGCGCACCTTCCACCTGGTGGACCCGAATCCCATGAGCGCGCGGCGCGTGTACGAGCTCATCGCGGAGAAGGCGAACAAGAAGCTGCCGCGCTTCAACCTGTCCGCGCGCGCCGCCGACGTGATGCTGCGGCTGCCGGTGCTGGAGAAGCTGGCGCGTCCGCAGCGCGCGGCCATCAGCTACGTGAACCACCTGGCCATCTACAACTGCCACAACACGCTGGAGCTGCTCGATGGCTCGGGGGTGCGCTGCCCTCCCCTGTCGTCGTATCTGGACCAGCTGGTGGCGTACGTGCGGGAGCAGTACCGCAAGCGCCGCGAGGGCTCCGAGGTGGAGGATCCGCTGGACCAGGGCACCGCGACGGGGTGAGTTCGTGGGCTGGGCGTGGGGCCGGCCGTGCTAGACAAGACGGCCTCATGGCACGCACGTTCCAGGTAGGCGACACCTTCACGCATGTCCGCGAGTGCGACCTGTACCGGCCGATCTACTACGCGGGCGCATCCGGGGACTTCAATCCCATCCACATCGACCCGGAGGTCGGCAAGGTGGCCGGCCTGGGGGGCGTCATCCTCCAGGGGTTGTGCACCCTGGGCTGGGCGGTGGAGGCCGTGGCGGTCTTCGTGGGAGACCCGGGCCGCATCCGCAGGGTGAAGGTGCGCTTCTCGCGCCCCGTGCGCCCCGAGGACACCGTGACGTTCGAGGGCAAGGTGACGTCCATCGAGGGCGACCGGATGGTCACCGAAGTCACCGCCACCAATCAGCGCGGCGAGGCCGTCCTCAAGGGCGCCGTCGTCGAAGCCTCCCTGGGATAGACCACCATGGCCATCGACAAGCGCTTCATCGGCCGGGAATACGGCCCGTACACGTACACGATTGGCGCGGAGAAGCTGCGCGAGTTCGCGCTGGCATTGGGCGGCGCGCACCCGGCCGCGGGCACGCCGGGCGAGGCTCCCGCGCACGTCAGTCCCCTCCTCCACGACGAGCAGGCCGCGAAGGCGGGGCCGTATGGGGATTTGATTGCGTTCCCCAGCTTCGCCGTCGTCTTCGCCATCCGGCCCTTCGGCTCGGCGGTGGCGGACCCGGAGCTGGGCGTGAATCTGCTGATGCTGGTGCATGGCGAGCAGGAGCTGGAGTTCCTGGACGTCATGCGGCCGGGCGATGTGATGACCACATCGGGCCGCATCGCGAACATCTATGAGAAGGCGGGCATGGAGTTCGTCGTCGTCACCAGCGAGTCGCGCAACCAGCGCGGCGACGTGGTGGTGAAGGGCACCTGGACCGCCGTCATCCGCGGTTCGTAGTCCCCCGCTCGCGCCATGAGGATCGCCTTCTGCGGTACCCATCGCGCGGGCAAGTCGACGCTCCTCGAGGAGCTGGCGGAGCTGCTGCCCTCTTCCTACGTGACGGTGGATGAGCCGTACCACCAGCTGGAGGAAGAGGGGCACGAGTTCGCGCAGCCCCCGTCCCTGGAGGACTTCGAGGCGCAGCTGGTTCGCTCCCTCGAGAACCTGGCGGAGGAGGACGGGCGCGACGTGTTGTTCGACCGGTGCCCCGTGGACCTCCTCGGCTACCTGCGGGCCCACGAGGACGGTGACGCGTTCGACCTGGACGCGTGGCTGCCGCGGGTGCGCGAGGCCCTGCGCAAGCTCGACCTGGTGGTGTTCGTCGGCATCGAGTCGCCGGATCGGATCGCGCTCTCCGCCTCGGAGGACGCGGAGCTGCGGCAAGCCGTGGACGAGACGTTGAAGGAGCTGCTCCTCGACGACCCGCATGGGCTCGGCGTGGCGGTGCTCGAAGTCGAGGGGAGTCCGAGGACGCGCGCGAAGCAGATCCTCGAGCACCTCTGACGGTGACGAGGCGCCCGCCGCGGACCGTGGGCTGACGGCTCAGCCTCGGAGGAGGCGCTCCAGGGACTCACGCTCGTCCTGCAGGGAGCCCCGCTCCGGCTTCGACAAGGTCAGGGAGTCCAGCTCTCGCAGCAGGGACTTCGCCCTCGGCGCGTCGTCCAGCACCACGGCCAACTCAGCGCGCGCCAGGCATGCGCGTGCCCGCTCCACCCCCGTCCCGCCGTCGGGCTTCTTCAGCGCGACATCGAGGACCTTGGCCGCGGAGGCATCGTCGTTCTTGAAGTCGCGCAAGCGGCGCGCGGTCTTCAGCGCCTTGGCCAGGGCGGACTGGGGCTCCTGCCCGTCATCCCCGTGGCCCGAGGGCTCGTCACGACGGATGAAGATGACCGAGTTCCCAGAGGGGTCGACGATGGTGAAGCGCGACTGCCCCGTCCGCATCCGGGTGATTCGGGGGACGCCACGCAGCGGCAGCTTTCCGTACTGCTCGCGCAAGGCGCTCGCGAAGTGCTCGTGCAGACGTTCGACCTCGTCCACGATGATGAGACAGGTGCTGAAGGCCGTCGCCGGGTCCAGGCCCTTCAAGCCGAAGAAGTGGAGATGAGCGCCCCCTCGTCGGGTCGCCGCGTAGGGATTCGGCGTGCGCTGCTGGTACGTCACGTCGAAGCCCAGCAAGCCGTAGAACGCGAGCGTCGACTCCAGTTCCACACAGGGCAACGCCGGGATGCTGGCATCCGCGTGCATGGCAGGTGCTCCTCTTCAACGGCGGTCCTGGAAAGCCGCACGACAAGACAGGAACCTGTCATCCAGACAGCCAGCTGTCAATCAGGCCAGACGGAATGGAGGTGCAGCAGCCGAATCGGGACTCAGGCGGCGGCGATGACGCCTTCGTCGAGGAGCTGCGCGAGGATGCGGGCGGTATCCAGCCGCGTCATCCCCGACAGTGAGAACAGGTCCTCGAACGTCACGGCGCCGTCGATCTGCGCGAGCACGAAGCCCGCGCGGTGGTCCAGGCTGAGCCAGATGATGTCGTCGGCCTGGAGCCGGACGCGAGGCACCCGCCCCAGGTCTCCGAGCTTCGACTCCAGCATCGCCATCAGCATCCGCTCGCTGCGCGCCCGCAGCGCCTCGACGCGAGGGTCTCCGGGCGCCAGCTCCTGCGCCTTGAACAGCAGATCCACCGCGCCCGAGTGGTCATCCAGCTCCAGCAGGTCCGCCGCCCCGCGCAGCAGTCGCTCCAGCTCGCTCTCCGTGGCGGGGACGCCGTACTCGTCTGTCTCGCCTTCGGGGATGCCGTACTCCTGCGTCGTGGACTCGTCGCGCGCGAGCAACTCCAGCACGTCGCTCCCCGGAGAGGGCTCGTCGACGTCGGGAATCAGCACGCTGGGAGAGCGCTCCTCGTCCTCCTCGTCCAGCGGCCCGCCCTCCCCTTCCGCCCACGCGCCCCAGTCGCCCTCCAGCGAGGCCAACGGCGTGCCGCGCGTCCCCGCATCCAACGGGCCCGGCGAGAACGGAGAGCTCTTCCCCGGCGAGGCCTCCAGCGAGGCCAGACAGTCACGCGCGCGGACGTTCTGCGGGTCCAGCTCCAGCGCCCGCTCGAAGAGCTTCTGCGCGCCCTGGGCGTCGCCGCTCAGGCGCAGCCACAGTCCGGCCTCGACGAGCTGGTTGGCGCGCTGGCTGCCCATCTATCGCCCCACACCGCCACGCGCGGAGCCCTTGAGCTGCGCCAGACACCCGGCGAGCAGCTCACACGCCCGGCCCAGCGCGGCCACGTCTTCGTTGGCGCGGACCTGGCGCGCGTGCTCCAGCACCTGCTCGGCCCGAGGCACCGCGTCCGGCGTCAGCCCACCACCGCCCGGCAACAGCCTCGCCCGCGTCAGCGCGTCCATGACGTCGCGCGCGAGCGTGTCCAGCTCCACGCGCTTGACCTTCAGCTCCTCGGAGATGCGCGCGGCCATGAGGTAGCCGCGCTGCTCGTCCATGATGCGCTTGAGCTCCTCCTCGGTGAGGCCGCTGGACGCGGTGACGGTGATGGACTGGCGCAGCCCCGTCTCCCTGTCGCGCGCGGAGACGGACACGATGCCCTCCGCGTTGATGTCGAACGTCACCTCGATCTCCACCTGCCCGCGGAGCGCCTCGCGCAGGCCGGTGAGGACGAACTCGCCCAACAGCTCGTTCTGGTGCGCCAGCTCGTGCTCGCCCTGGAGCACCATGATCTTCACCAGCCGCTGGAAGTCCTTCGACGTCGCGAAGACCTCCGTGGCGGACGTGGGCACCGTGGTGTTCTTCGGGATGATGCGCCGCACGAAGCCCCCGGCGATGGCCACGCCCAGGCTCTGGGGCGTGACGTCCAGGAGCAGCAGCTCGCTCTCCTGCGCCACCAGCGCGTGCGCCTGCACCGCCGCGCCCAGGGCCACGACCTCCTCGGGGTGCACGCCCTTGCACGGCTCGCGGCGGAAGTAGCCGCGCACCGCCTCCACCACCTTCGGCATGCGCGACATGCCGCCGACCAGGATGACCTCCTTCAGCTCCGACGCGCGCACCCCCGCCTCGCCCAGCACCTCCGTGGTGATGCCCACCACGCGCTCGGCCAGGTCCGCCGTCAGGTCCTCCAGCTTCTCTCGCGACAGCGCCGCCTGCAGGTGCAGCGCCGCGCCTCCACCCGGGGGCGTGCTGATGAACGGCAGGTTGATCTGCGCCTCGCGCACGCTGGACAGCTCGACCTTCGCCTTCTCCGCCGCGTCCTTGAGCCGCTGCAACGCCATGCGGTCCTTGCGCAGGTCGATGCCGTGCTCCTTCGCGAAGCCGAAGACGAGCCACTCGATGATGCGGTTGTCCCAGTCCTCGCCGCCCAGGTACGTGTCGCCGCCCGTCCCCACCACGTCGAAGACGCCCTGGTTGATCTCCAGCACCGACACGTCGAACGTGCCGCCGCCCAGGTCCAACACCGCCACGCGGCCGTTCACCGTGCGGCTGAAGCCGTACGCCAGCGCCGCCGCCGTGGGCTCGTTGATGATGCGCAGCACGTCCAGCCCGGCGATGCGGCCCGCGTCCTTCGTCGCCTGGCGCTGGGCGTCGTTGAAGTACGCCGGCACCGTGACCACGGCCTTCGTCACCGGCCTGCCGAAGTGCGCCTCCGCGTCCGCCTTCAGCTCCTGGAGGATCATCGCGCTGATCTCCGGGACGGACAGGTCCTTGCCCCCCATCCGGATGCGCAAATCGTCGTGCTGTCCGACGACCACCTCGTAGGGCAGCGAGCGCAGCGCGTCCTGCACCTCGTGCGAGGAGAACTTCCGGCCGATGAGCCGCTTGGCGGCGTACACCGTCTCCTGCGGGTTGGTGATGGCCTGGCGCTTGGCGATGCCGCCCACCAGGCGCTTGCCGTTCTTCGACACCGCCACCACCGACGGCGTCAGCGCCATGCCGGTGCGGTTCTTGATGACGATGGGCTGCCCGTCCTGGACGGTCGCGACGATGCTGTTCGTCGTGCCCAGGTCGATGCCAATGAGAGGTTCGGACTCAGCCATGGGTGAGCGTGCTCATCCTACTAGAACGTCCAGCGCAGCTTCTTGAGCGCCGCCTTGGCCTCGGCGTTGTCGGGGTCCAGCTTCGCCGCGTCCTCGAAGACCCGCTTGGCCTGCTTCTTGGCCCCTGACTCCATCAGCACCCGCCCCAACAACACCTGGTGCTCCACACGCCCCGGCAAGAGGTCCACGGCGCGCTGCGCCAGGACGCGCACCTCTCCGACATCCTGGCCCTGCTGGAGCCCCAGCTTCGCCGAGCGGAAGGCCGCCTCGGCGCTCTGGTTGTCCAGCGAGAAGGCGAGCCGGTACGCCGCGAGCGCCCCGACGTCGTCCCCGTGCTGCTCCAGCTCCCGCCCCCGCGTCACCTCGACGGAGGCCCGCTGCTCGTCGTGACGGCGGCGCGCCTCCACCAGCAGCGTCGCCACCTCGCGGTTCTTCGGGTCCATCGTCTGGACCTGGTGGAAGTCCTGGTACGCGCGCTCCCAGTCCCCTCGGGCCACGGCCGCCTTGCCCCGGGCCACCAGCTCCGTCAGGCGCACGTTCTTGGCCATGTACGGGTGACGGGCGAGCCGGGCCTGTCGCTCGGCGCGCCGGGCCTCCGACTCCGCGTCGTTCACCGGTGGCGGTGCGGGCGCGCGCGGCGGCGGCGGCGCGGGCCGGGCCATGCGCAGGGGCGAGGGCGCGGGCGGCGGCGTGAGGCCAATGGGCGTCAGCTCCGTGGCCGGATACGAGGCCGCGGCTGGAGCCGGCGAGGAGGCCACGGGCGGCGGCGTCGAGGGAGCCGAGGCGGCGGCGGCGGCCTGTGCGAGCGCCGGGTTCGCCTTGAGGTACGCGTCGCGCTTGTCCTGCTGGCTGAGGACGTTGTGGGCGTCGGTGAGCTTGCGGAAGATGCGCTCCATCCGCGCGCGGAAGCTGCCCAGGTTCTTGCCGAAGTAGCGGTCCGGGTGGAAGCGGCGCGACGCGTTGTAATACGCCTGCTTCACCTCGGTGGCGGGGGCGCCCGGACGCAGGCCGAGGACGGCGAAGTAGTCCAGGCCGTCCAGCGCGCGCTCCAGGTCGATGATCTCCTTCTTGCGCTCCGGCTCGAGGTCCACCTCCTCGGCCATCGCCGCGTCCACGGCGGGCGCCGGCTGGTTTCGCTGCACCACGCGCGCCGGGACGATGGCGCCCTTGGCGCGCAGCGCCAGCAGCACGGCGATGGTGCGCGCCTCACCCAGGGTGGAACGTGACAGCACCTGGTCGATGCGCTCCACCCTGCCGACGAGCGACAACACGCCCGCCTCCTCCGGCGAGAGCTGGAGGCGAGCGAGGTCCAGGTTGGGCACGGTGGCGATGTGGTCCGTCCGGGCCCCCAGGCCGACAATCGTGTTTGACGCGCTCACAGGACGGTCCGCTGAAGGGTTGCCGAATGGAACAGCCTAGGTTTGGGGGACGCGGGGCGTCAAACACCCAGTGTCCCCCAACCCGCGGCTCCGGCCGAGGGGAGGCCGCCCTCAGAGGGCGGTCAGCACCCGCTCGATGATGGCCAGGCTCTGGTCCAGCTCCTCCCGGCTGATGGTGAACGGAGGGGCGAAGCGCACGGTCCGCTCCCCCGCGGCGTTGCCGAGCACCCCCGCCTCGCGCAGCTTGCCGAGCACCTGGGGCGCGTCGCGGTCCATCTCCAGGCCCACCAGCAGGCCCTGGCCCCGGACCTCCACCACACGGCCCGCGGGCAGCCGGGACTGGATGCCCCGCAGCTTCTCCAGGAAGTACGCCCCCTTGGAGTTCACCTCGTCGAGGAAGCCCGGCTGGCGGATGACCTTCAGCACCGCGTTGGCGGCGGCGGCGGCCACCAGGTTGCCACCGAAGGTGGACCCGTGGCTGCCGGGCACCATGCTCGCGCCCACGTCGTCGCGGCACAGCATGGCGCCGATGGGCAGGCCGTTGCCCAGCGCCTTGGCCATGCTGATGGCGTCCGGGAGGATGCCGTCGCGCATGAAGCCGAACGGGATGCCCGTGCGCCCCATGCCCGTCTGGATTTCATCCACCAGCAACAGCAGGCCCTTCTCGTCGCACAGCGCCCGCAGGCCCTTGAGGAAGCCCGCGGGAGCCTGACGCACCCCGCCCTCGCCCTGGACGGGCTCCACCAGGATGGCGGCCGTGGTGGGCTTCACCGCGGCGCGCACCGCGTCCAGGTCTCCGTAGGGCACGTGGTGGAAGCCCGCGGGCAGCGGCTCGAAGCCCGCGTGGTACTTCGGCTGTCCGGTGGCCGTGACGGTGGCCAGGGTGCGGCCGTGGAAGCTGCGCTCGAAGGTGATGACCTCGAAGCGCTCCGGCGTGCCCCGGTCCTTCATCACCTTGCGGGCCAGCTTCAGCAGGGCCTCGTTCGCCTCCGCGCCCGAGTTGCAGAAGAACGCGCGCGACAGGCCGCTCCACTCGCACAGCTGCGCCGCCAGGTCGATCTGCGGCTGCGAGTAGAACGCGTTGGAGACGTGCCACAGGGTGTCCAGCTGCGCGTGCGCCGCCGCCACCACGTCCGGGTGACAGTGCCCGAGCGCGCACGTGGCCACGCCCCCGATGAGGTCCAGGTACTCCCGCCCATCCGCGTCCCACACGCGCGTACCCTGCCCACGTGCCAGGACGATGGGCTGCTGCTTGTAGTTCTGCAGCAGGTGGTGGCGGGCCTTCTGGATGAGGGTGTCGTTGGAGCTGGGGGCGGCCGAGGGCACGGGTTGCGGCAAGGGAGTCAACCTTCCTTGTGGTGAGGGCACTGCGGTGTGCGCGCCATATAGCGCGCTAGAGGATGTAGCGCGACAGGTCCTCGTCCTGGACGATGGCGCCCAGCCGCTCGCGCACATAATTGCCGTCCACCTGGAAGTCCCGGGGGCCCAGCTCGCTGGCGGAGAAGGAGACCTCGTCGAGCAGCCGCTCGAGCACGGTGTGCAGGCGGCGAGCGCCGATGTTCTGCGTGCGCTCGTTCGCCTGCTGGGCGATGCGCGCCAGCTCCGTCACCGCGTCGTCGGTGAAGGACAGGCGCACGCCCTCGGTGGAGAGCAGCGCGGTGTACTGGCGCAAGAGGGAGTTCTTCGGCTCGCGCAGGATTCGGATGAGGTCGTCGCCGGAGAGCGGCTCCAGCTCCACGCGGATGGGGAAGCGGCCCTGCAGCTCCGGGATGAGGTCGCTGGGCTTGGAGACGTGGAAGGCGCCCGCGGCGATGAAGAGCATGTGGTCCGTCTTCACCATGCCGTACTTGGTGTTGACGGTGGAGCCCTCGACGATGGGGAGGATGTCGCGCTGCACGCCCTCGCGCGAGACGTCCGGGCCTCCCCCGCCCTTGCCGCCGCCGTCGCGGCTGGCGATCTTGTCGATCTCGTCGATGAACACGATGCCGCTCGACTCGGCGCGCACCACCGCCTCGCGCTGGACGCGGTCCGGGTCCACCAGCTTCTGGGCCTCCTCCTGACGCAGGAACTGGAGCGCCTCCGGCACGCGCACCCGACGCCTGCGCGTCTTGCTCATGCCGGGCATGTTCTTGAAGAGGTCCTGCAGGTTGACGCCGATCTCCTCCATGCCCTGGCCGGAGAAGCCGCGCATGAAGGTGGGCGCGCTGTCGCTCGTCTCCACCTCCACGAACTGGTCATCCAGCGTGCCCGCGCGCAGCTGGGCGCGCAGCTTCTCGCGCTCGTTGTCGCCCAGGCGCTGGGGCGCGGGCTGCGCAGGCGGCGGCGCGAAGCCGAACGGCGGCGGCGAGGACGGCGTGCGCGGCGCGCCGTTGTTCTGGAGCAGCTCCATCAGCCGGTCCTCGGCGAGCTCCTCCGCGCGGGGGCGGACCTTCTCCGTCTCCTCCTCGCGCACCAGGCCGATGGCGGCCTCGACGAGGTCGCGGATCATCGACTCCACGTCGCGGCCCACGTAGCCCACCTCCGTGAACTTGGAGGCCTCCACCTTGACGAACGGCGCCTGCGCCAGCTTCGCGAGCCGGCGGGCGATCTCCGTCTTCCCCACGCCGGTGGGGCCGATCATGATGATGTTCTTCGGGTGGATCTCGTCGCGCAGGTCGTCGGAGACCTGCTGGCGGCGCCAGCGGTTGCGCAGGGCGATGGCCACCGCGCGCTTGGCGGCGTTCTGCCCGACGATGTAGCGGTCCAGCTCGCCCACCACCTCACGAGGCGTGAAGGCGGACGTCTTGCGCGATTCGGCCACGGGGAGGCTCCTAGAGCTCTTCGATGGAGATGTTGGAGTTGGTGTAGATGTCGATTTCGCCCGCGATGGAGAGCGACTGCTGCGCCACCTCGCGAGCGGTCAGCTGCGTGTGGGCCATCAGCGCCCGGGCGGCGGCGAACGCGTAGGGGCCTCCGCTGCCCACCGCGGCGATGCCGTGGTCCGGCTCGATGACGTCCCCGGCGCCGGACAGGATGAACGTCTTGTCCTTGTCCGCGACGACGAGCAGCGCCTCCAGCCGGCGCAGGAAGCGGTCCGTGCGCCAGTCCTTGCCCAGCTCGACGCAGGCGCGCGCCATGTTCTTCTGGTGCTCCTTGAGCTTGCCCTCGAAGCGCTCGAACAGGGTGAAGGCATCGGCGGTGCTGCCCGCGAACCCGGCGAGGACCTGCCCCTCGCCCAGCTTGCGGACCTTCTTCGCCGTGTTCTTCATCACCGTCTTTTCGAGCGAGACCTGACCGTCGCTGGCGATGGCGACTTTTCCGTCGCGTCGCACACAGAGGATGGTGGTGCCGTGGAACATGGAGCGGGTTTAACAAGCCGCGCCCCGCGTTTCCAAGGAACACCGCCCGCCTGTCCGCTCCCGCACCGTTTCTCAGGCGCGGGGGTGGGCGGCGTCGTAGACCTGCTGGAGCTGCTCCCAGCTGACGTGGGTATACCGCTGCGTGGTGGACAGGCTCGCGTGGCCCAGCAGCTCCTGGATGCTGCGGATGTCCGCGCCCCCACCGAGCAGGTGCGTGGCGAACGAGTGACGCAACGCGTGCGGACTCACCTTGCGCGCCAGCGCGCACTTGAGCACGTGCTGGTCCAGGTGTCGGCGGATGCTCCGGGGCGTCAGCCGGCCGCCGCGGAAGTTGAGGAAGATGGCCTCCGGCGCCTGCCCCGGCCTGGGCTCCGCGAGCAGCTCTCCCCGGCGCGCCAGGTACGCCTCCAGCGAGCGGATGGCCTGCGCGTTGACGGGCACCAGGCGCTCCTTGCTGCCCTTGCCCATGACCCGGACGATGCGGCCGCTCCGGTCCACGGCGAGCAGGTCCAGGTCACACAGCTCGCTGATGCGCAGCCCGCCGCCGTAGAGCATCTCCAGGATGGCCTTGTCGCGCAGGCCGAGCACGGACTTCAAGTCGTGCACGTCGAGCAGCGCGAAGACCTCCTCCACCGGCAGCACCTTGGGGAGCGCCTTGGGCAGTTTCGGGCTCTTCACCAGCTTGGCGGGGTTGGCGGGCAGCAGCTTCTGGCGCACCAGGTACTTGTAGAAGGACTTGATGGAGGCCAGGCGCCGCGCGCGGCTGGCGGGCGCGTGGTCCACGCTCAGGGTGCCCAGGTAGCCGCGAATCGCCGCGTGCGTGCCGGCGAGCAGGGACGACTTCATCCGCTCGACCAGGTAGCGCTCGTAGTCCACCAGGTCGACCAGGTAGTTGCGCACCGTGTGCGGGGACGAGCCCTTCTCGTCCTCCAGGTGGACCCGGAACTTCTCCAAGAGCGGCGACAGGTTCGTCATGGCGAGGGGAGCGTAGGGGGCCCGGAGAGCCTCGCAAGATTCCGGGCCCCACGAAACCCCTACTTCGTCGGCACGGCCGGGGCGGTGGGCACGACGACCGGCGCGACGGGAGGCGTGGGCAGCAGCGCCACGCACGTGGCGTCCGACAGCCAGGCCTTCTGGCACATCCAGGTGAGGATGGGGTTGCGCACCTGCCAGAGCAGGATGAACAGCACCAGCGCCGCGAGCCCCAGGCGGGACCACCAGGACAGCCCCTCCTGCTCGCCATCCTCGTCCTGCTGGGCGAGCAGCGCCGGGCGGACCATGTCTCGGTGGTCCACGCGCGCGCCCTTGGGCAGTCGGGGCCGGCGCGTCACCAGCGTGGACAGCCCGCGCGTGAGCATCAGCCGATCATTGAGCGCCCAGCCGGAGCCCTCCAGCAGCAGCGCCAGGTTGCGCCGACGCAGCTTCAGCCAGCCGAGCAGCCCCGCCGGCGCCATCACCGCGATGGCGATGAGCGACGCGGCCGTGATGACGTCCCCCAGCGTCAGGGACTTCACCTGCGAGACGATGAACGCGAACGAGGAGCCGAGCGCCGCGGCCGCGATGCTGCCGGCCGCGATGACCCCCGCGAGCCCGCCAGGCGCCGCCGCGGGAGCGGGAGCGGGCGCCGCCGTGGCCGGAGCCGGGGGCGCGGTGGGGGATGGGGCCGCGGCCACCGTCTTCGCGTAGCCCTCCTCCAGCGTCGCGTCGAAGGTCTTCTCGCCCGCGGTGGCCATGCCCTCCACCTTGCTGGTGATGAAGCCGGCCATGCGCGTGAAGGGCATGGTCATCGACTCCCACAGCGACACGGGCTGACGGATGACGTGCGTGACCGTGGCGTCGTGCTCCTGGTTGTCCACGTCGTAGAAGACGCCGCGCTTGCCCACGACCAGGTCCGTGCTGCGGCCGCGCGTGACGGGCACCGCCACCTCGTAGCCGGGCGTGCCGTCCTTGGGCGCGACCATCACGTAGAGGATGCACGTGGTGCCCTGGCTCGTCAGCGCGGCGTGCTCGGCGCGGTTCTTGGCGAGCACCGACAGCGTGTACTTGCGCCCGCCGAGGATGAGCGTCCCGCGCTCCATCAGCGCCGGGGCCTTGGGCAGGTACAGGTTGGGCATGCTGATGAAGTTGTTGGCGAACACCAGCAGCCAGCGCTGGTAGAGCACCAGCCGCTCCAGCTCGATGATGGACGCGAGCGTGGGCGCCAGCGCGAGGTCCGCCTGGCTCGCGGCGTCGAGCGCATCCACGTCCGCGAGCGACACCGTCTCCAGCGAGCCGGCCAGCTTGTGCAGGGGGCTCGCGTCGCGCGTCGCGAACCACGCGAGCACCGCGTCCGCCTTCGCCACCAGCTCGCGCCACGCCGTGTCCGTCAGGCGCTCCGGGTCCCCCGTCAGCGGCGCCGCGACGTCGCGACGGAATGCCTGGAGCTGCTCGTACGCGGGGCCGCGCAAGAGGCGCGACCACTCGAGCACACCCGCCGCGTCGGGAGGAGCAATCGGCAGGGCGCCCGCGGCCTTGCCCAGCGCGGCCGTGTCACCGAGCGCGCCCTCCACCCGCTCCGCGCGCAGCCGCAGGGCCGCCGCCGCCTCGGGCTGCGCGGCGACGAGCCGGCACTGCAGGAAGTACGCGTCCAGAAGCGGCGCCACCTCGCGGATGCGCTTCGCGCGCGCCTCGCTCTCCTCGCCCCAGACGAAGACGTCGCCGCGCTTGCCCAGGTGCGTGAGCAGCGCCTGACGCTCGTCGCGGAAGCGCTGGAGCATGGGCTTGTCGACGCCCGCCTCCCCCGCGCGGTTCTTCACCTCGGGGAAGGACGCCATGATGTCGCGGGCGAGCGGACGCAGGGACTCCGGCAGCCGGTCCGGGGCGATGATGCCGTCGCCGTTCTGCCCCGCCTTGCGCAGCGCCTCGTCGCTGGCGCGGACCTGGGCCAGGGAGATTCGGCCCGTGTCCGCCGCGCCCACGGTGCGCAGGATCATCTCCGCCGCGCTCCGCAGCGGGGCCCCCTCCGAGGACAGCGCGTTGAGCTCCAGCACGTCGCTGCTCGCGTCCGCGCCGCGCCGGTCCTTCAGGTGTCGAGCGGCCCAGTCCACCGCGCTGCGGACCTCCGCCACGCGGACACGGCCATTGCCATCCGTGTCGAGGAACTTGAGGAAGGCCGGGTCACAGCTCAAGCCCTCCAACGGGCACGCCGTGGCAATCCACTGCGTCTCGGGGATGCGCGAGGCCTCCACGAGCACGTCGAAGGTGGGGATGTCGACCTGGAGCGAGCCGCCATAGCGGCGATACGTGAGCGGAGTCGAAGTCATGCGCGCCGCGGACCTAAGCACACCCGAGGACCCTCGGGCGACACCGAGCGAGGGGCTCCTGGGTTGTCATCCCGGACCCGGTGTCTCCGGGCCAGGACGACGGCGCGGGCCAAGCCATCGGAACGACGTGCCTCCCGCTGGCGAGGCCCCTGCACCCGTCGGCGGCACACCGCTTCACCTCCGCGAGGGAGCCGATGCACACCGCCGCCACCACCGAGTACGACGACCGTTTCCACCTGAGCCGCAAGCGCTACTTCCAACTGCTCGCGCTCTCCAGTCTCTGGTTCACGGTGAACGACACCCCACTGCTGCCCGTGGGGTTCTTCTTCGCGCTGCGCTTCGTGGGCGCCAACTACGAGACGACCTTCTTCCACTCGCTGCGCACCGGCCACAAGGTGGTGCTCGCATGCCTGGGCGTGGCGCTCTTCTCCGTGCTCGCCTTCGGCCCGCACGCGGGCTTCAGCATCGGGGACGGAGGCGTGAGCTTCCAGCTCACGCTCCGGTGAGTCCCGAGGTCTTCCGGGTCAGGGCAGCGCGCTCACGCTGTAGACGCCCGCCTTGGGCCCCTGCGCGATGATGTAGACGGCGCGCGCGTCCTCCTTGCCGCCGAAGTACACGGGCACCTGGACGCCCTGGTCCAGCGGCTTTCGCGCCTGCGTCTTCGCGTCGTACACGGCGATGTCGTACGTGTCCGAGTCCATGCGGGCGTACGTGGCCAGCACGCGCTTGCCATCCGTGGACAGCTTGTAGCTGAAGATGCCCTGGAGCCACGTCTGCGGCTCGGCCTTCTGGGGCAGCTCCAGCGCCTTGAAGTCACACGCGCGGCCGTTGCGGATGCAGTTCGAGCGGAACACCACCTGGCCGTTGCCCGGCATGAAGCCGTAGCCGAACACGCCCCGGTGCACCTTCTCCGCCTTCTCCGCGCCCAGCGGATAGAGCATCAGGTCCACCGAGTACTCGGGCTTGAGGAAGCGCGAGAGGAACGCCACGTAGCGCGCGTCCGAGCCCCACACGAAGTTGGGCACCCGGTCCCCCACCCGCTTGGGCGCGCCGTCCGGCAGCGACGCCACCGCCATCAACCCCGCGCGCGCCGTCACGTCGTACTTGTCCAGGAAGCCCACCGCCTGCGAGTCCGGCGAGAAGGCGAAGGTCTCCACGCGCTCGCCCACCTTGCGGCCCGGGCCGCCCGCCGCGGGGCCCACGTACAAGTCTCCCGGCACGTCCGGCTTGCCGTTCTCCGAGCGCGCCAGCCACTTGCCGTCCGGAGAGAAGCCGAACGACTGCGACGCGACGGCCAGCCGCTTCGGCTTCTCCGCGGGCAGCTCCGCCAGGTAGAGGTCATAGAGCCCGCGCACGGACTCGCTGCGCACCTGGAAGGCCACGCGCTGGCCATCCGGCGACACCGAGTAGTCGCCCACCTGGTCCGCCAGCTTGCGCGGCGCGGCCTCCGGCTTGTCCACGGTGACGACCGCCAGTCCGCCCGCCGCGGACAGCCGCCGCTTGAACAGGAGCGCCTTGCCGTCGGCGGTGAACTGCGCCGTGCTCACCTCGGCCGCCACGTCGACGAAGGGCCCCGCGGGCAGCGGCCCCAGCTTCAGCTTGCCGCCGTCGACGAACGCCACCTTCGTTCCATCCGGCGAGGGCAGCATGTAGCTGACGGCCGTGCCGAGCACCGCCGGCTCCGCCTTCGCGTCGTCGAGCGTCGCCACGTTGAGCGTGCCCGACTGCGAGGCCGGGTTGTAGCCGGTGAGGTACAGCGCGTAGCGCGAGTCGGCCGAGAACAAGAGCCCGCCCGGCACGTTCGTCACGCTGTCGCCCAGCTTGCGAGGCTCCCCTCCCTCCACCGGCACCACGCGCAGCTCGCCCAGCAGCATCTGCGGCGGCACGCCGTCCAGCCGGGGCTTCTGCCCGTTCATCAGGTACGTGGCGAAGCGCCCATCCGACGTGAGCCGCAGGTCCGCCGCGCGGCCCGCGTCCAGCAGCAGCCCCTGCCCCGCGCCCGCCGGAGCCCGCCCGGAGGGGCTCGGCGCGGCGGGCGCGCTCGGCGCCGCCGCCGAGGGAGTCGCGGCCGACGGGCTCCCCGCCGGCTTCGCGTCCTCGCTCTTCTTGCATCCGCCGCCAGCCACCACGAGCGAGGCGACCAGCCCCGCGCCCAGAAGTCGTCCCAGCCTCGGCCGAATCATGCGCTCCTCTGCTCCTCGTGCTCCGGGGCGCCCGATGCCGGGACACCCGCGTGTGGCAGCCACGCCGCCAGGTCCGTCCTCGCGCGGGCCGAATACGCCACGCGCTTCTCCGCCTTCTTCATCCGCCCCGTCAGCGGCGGGAAGAGGCCGAAGATGATGTTGGAGGGCTGATGCGGGTAGTCCGGCGGGTGCGCTTCGCCCGTCACATGACGGAACAGCGCGCCCAGCGCCGTCGTCGCCGGGGGCGGAACCCACGGCTTGCCGCTCAGCCGCGCATGCAGCGCCAGCGCCACCAGATAGCCGCACGCCGCGCTCTCCACGTACCCCTCCACGCCCGACACCTGCCCCGCGAAGAACACCCGGGGCTCGCTCTTGAGCGACAGGTCGCTCGACAACAGGCGCGGCGAGTCGATGAACGTGTTGCGGTGGATCTGCCCCATCCGCAGGAAGTCCGCGTTCTGCAGGCCCGGGATGCAGGTGGTGAAGATGCGCTTCTGCTCCCCCCACGTCAGGCGCGTCTGGAAGCCCACCATGTTCCACGCGGTGCCCGCGCGGTCCTCCATGCGCAGCTGCACCACGGCATGGGGCTCCTTGCCCGTGCGCGGGTCCCTCAGCCCCACCGGCTTCATCGGCCCGTAGGCCAGCGTGTCGTCGCCGCGTTCCGCCATCACCTCGATGGGCAGACAGCCTTCGAAGTATTTCGGTTCCTCGAAACTGTGCGGAACCACCTTCTGGCCCGCCTTCAGCTCCGCGATGAACCGGTAGTACTCCTCGCGGTTCATCGGCAGGTTCAGGTAGTCGTCCCCGCCGCCCTTGCCATAGCGGCTCTGCCGGAAGGCCACCGTCAGGTCGATGGAGTCCGCCGACAGGATGGGGGCGATGGAGTCGTAGAAATAGAGCTTCTGCCCCACGTGCCGCTCCAGCTCGCGCGTCAGGGCGTCGGACGTCAGCGGCCCGGTGGCCACCACCACGGGGCCCTCCTCGGGCAGCGTCTCCACCTCGCCCGCCACCAGCTCCACGCCGCCGGAGTTCCTCAGCGCCTGGGTGATGGCCTGGGAGAACCCCTCGCGCTCCACCGCCAGCGCGTCGCCCGCGGGCACCCGGTGCGCATCCGCGCTCGACAGCACCACCGAGCCCAAATCCCGCAGCTCCGCGTGCAGCAGGCCGATGGCGCTCTCCGGGTTGTCCGAGCGCAGCGAGTTGCTGCACACCAGCTCCGCGAGCGAATCCGACTTGTGCGCTGGCGAGCGCTTGTGGGGCTTCATCTCGCGCAGCACCACCGGCACGCCCCTGCGGGCGAGCTGGTACGCGCACTCCGTGCCCGCGAGACCGCCGCCAATCACCGTCACCCGCTGCTTCACGTCCGACATCCGCGTCCTCCCGGGAGCGCCCACGCGCGCGTGCCCGTCAGCCAACAGTTAGCAGGACTGGCACGCCCTGTCCCGACCGTGAATCCACGAGCGTCAACCCGTCGTCGGGGACAGGCCGCCGTGTCCGCCCGCCCGCCCCCCGAGCCACCTTTGCCCCCCGTTGGAAGGCGCGGTTTCCGCACCTGGGTTGCACCCCTACGTTTCTCGCGTTCGTCGCTCGGGGCCGCGTGCTTCCGAGCGAGCGCAAGACGCACTCGAAGCAGCATCCACGAAGACGAGGCCCATCATGAGCCGAGCCCAAGACTTGCTGAGGGTACGCGAGATACTCCAGCGCCGCAGGCGGGAAATCCTCACCACGAGCGACGGCGCGCACCGCGAGCTGACGGCGCTCAAGGAGCAGGAGCGCGACCCCGAATACGAGGAGCAGGCCCAGTCGGAGCTGGCGGACTACACCCTGTCCAGCCTGATGGAGGCCCAGCGGCGTGAAATCATGCTCATCGACGCCGCGCTGCGGCGCATGGACATGGGCGTCTTCGGCGAGTGCGTGGACTGCGGCCAGGAGATCTCCAAGGAGCGCCTGGAGGCCCTGCCCTTCGCCATCCGCTGCGAGGAGGACGCCACCGCGCACGAGCAGGAGATGCGCGGCGGCCACTACGCCACGCCGTCCCTCTAGGCGACGCGGGACACGGACACGGGCCGGGCGCTCCCTGACTCACGCCAGGGGGCGCCTTCAGTCTCCGTCCTTCTTGAGGACGACGAAGCGGTAGTTCTCCAGCTCGTTCTGTCCCGCCGTGTAGAGCACGCTCAGGAGCATGTCGTACGGCACCTTGCGGTCCGCGATGACGGACAGCTCCTGGCTGAAGGGCGCCTGCGGATTGCGCTCCGCGATGTACTTGAGCTTCTCCACTTCCTTCTTCAGTCGCGCGTCGAGCGGGAGCACCAGCCGGCCCTGGAGGGCCTCGGCCGGGAGCTGACCGTTCACCAGCCGCAGCACCTCGCGCTCGCCCACGAGGATGCTCTTGGGGGTGATCGTGACGGCCACCGTGTCCCGGGGCGTCGCGCGCGTGGTGGACACGGGGGGACGCACGTCCTCGGACGCCGTCACCGCCGCGGAGGACGAGGCGAAGGACTTGAGCAGGAACACCAGGAGGATGGTCATCATGTCCATCATCGCGGTGATGTTCAGCTCCTTGATCTCCCCCGCCGCCTCGCGCTCCTTGCGCTTCTTGCGCGCCAGGGCCCGGCGGTAGCGCAGCCGCGCGAGGGCCTCCTCGTCGACGACCTCCGGCACGTGCGGCAGCGTCTCGGCCATGGCTCAGGTCCCCGCCAGCGTGACGTCGGGGAACAGCAGGCGGCGCTGGGCGCCCTGCTCCTCGCGGATGGCGTCCATCGTCTGGATGAGCGCGTCGTAGGGGATGTCCGCGTCCGCGCCGACGATGACCTTGGTCTCCTTGGGGAACTCCGACTTGATCTTCATCATCCACGCGTTGAGCGCGGCGTAGTCGAAGTCGCCGTCGGCGCGGGTGGGCACCGTGGGCGCCCCGGCCTCGCCGAGGATGGCGTTCTCGCTGCTGACGAAGTGACCCTTGCGGGAGATGAGCACCGACAAGGTCAGCTTCGGCTCGTCGCTCGCCGACTCCTGCGTCATGCCCGCCGATGGAGGGCCGTACGCCGGCGCGCTCACGTTCAGGATGCCGAACGAGGCCAGGCCGGTGATCGACAGCAGCATGAAGATGATGAGGTTCATGAGGATGTCGAGGTACGGGACGACGTTCAGCTCGCCCGACTCCTCTTCCTCGCGGACCTTCAGCTTGCGGCGGGAGTAGTAGAACGCCATGGACGCGCGCTCCGCCCGCGCTACGACGCGCGAGCCTCGAGCTCCGTGGCCGCCGGGTCCACGCCGCCGCGCCGCGACAGCAGGTTCTCCAGCTTCAGCGCGTGCAGCTCCAGGCTCTCCACCATGCCCTTGGCGTACGACGTCAGGAACAGGTGGAACACGATGCACAGCACCGCGATGGAGAGCGCGAAGGCCGTGTTGTTCATCGCCTTGGAGATGCCCTCCGACAGGAGCACCTGCTTCTGCTCCGCCGGCACATTGCCCAGCGCCTGGAAGGTCCCGATGAGGCCGAAGATGGTGCCCACCAGGCCCACCAGCGTGGCGATGTTCGCCAGGGACCACAGCCAGGGGATGCGCTTCGTCACGTGCGGGCTGTACTCGACGATGGCCTCCTCCACGCCCTTGGCCACCTCGATCTCACCCCGGTTGGCGTTCACCAGCCCCGCGCGGATGACCTTCGCCAGCGGCGCGTTGGGCGCCATGGCGCAGACCTTCACCGCCCGGTCCAGGTTGCCGCTGCGCACCAGCTTGGAGATCTGCTCCATGAAGGGCGCGGGGTTCAGGTTGTAGCGGAACACCAGCGTGACGATGCGCTCGGTGGCCACCGCCAGCGCGCACGCCAGCCAGAACAGGTTCACGAACATGAACGGACCGCCATCCTTGAAGAACTTGATGACGGAGTCCGTGACACCCAGCTTGCCGGCGTCCGCGGCCGCGAGGCTCGCGTTGACCAGCCACTCGCTGACCACCGAGGAAATCATTGGCCGGGTTGTAGGGCGGGCCCGCCGAAGCTGTCAAGCCACGGACGGGCCAGCCCCCTGTAAACACTTGGGTTTTCAGGCAGCCGAGCTGGTCCCCGGGTCCGTGGGGACGCCCGGCTGCTCCGCGACCTCCCGCCGGTAGTCGCACTCCTTGTTGGGGCAGGAGATGTACGCCCCGTCCCGCTTGGAGAACTTCTGCAGCAGGTACGGCGAGGCGCACTGGGGGCAGGACTCGGCGAGCGGCCGGTCCCAGGCGGCGAAGCGGCAGTCGGGGTAGCGGTTGCAGCCGAAGAAGATCTTCCCCCGGCCGCTGCGGCGCTCCGTCAGGTAGCCCTGCTTGCACTCCGGGCAGTTGACGCCGATGGAGATGGGCTTGGACGTCTTGCAGTCCGGGTAGCCCGAGCACGCCATGAAGCGCCCGAAGCGGCCGCGCTTGATGACCATGGGCTTGCCGCACTTCTCGCACAGCTCGTCCGTCGTCTCCTCCTCGACGATGACGATCTTCCCCTCGGCGTCCCGCTTGAAGTCCTTGGTGTTCTTGCAGTCGGGGTAGTTCGAGCAGGCGAGGAAGTGCCCCATCTTCCCGAACTTGATGACGAAGTGGTTGCCGCACTTCTCACAGGCGATGTCGGTCTTGATCTCCTCGCGCTTGACGTCGCGCATCTCCGCCTTCGCCTTCTCGAGCGTGTCCTTGAAGGGCCCGTAGAAGTCGCGCAGCACCGCCACCCACTTGGCGCCGCCCTCGGAGATCTGATCGAGCTTCTCCTCCATCGTCGCCGTGAAGGTGACGTCCAGTTCGTGGGGGAAGTGCTTGACGAGCATCTCGTTCGTCATCTGCCCCAGGTCCGTGGGCCGGAAGCGGCTCTCCAGCTTCTCCACGTACTTCTTGTCCTGGATGGTGGAGAGGATGGCCGCATACGTGGACGGCCGGCCGATGCCCTTCTCCTCCAGCTCCTTCACCAGCGTGGCCTCGCTGAAGCGCGGGGGCGGCTGGGTGAAGTGCTGCTCGTGCACGAGCTTCTGCAGCCCCAGCTTGTCGCCGTCGTTGAGCACCGGCAGGTCGCCCACCGCGTCGGCGCCGTCCGCGCTCTCGTCACCGGCGGCCTTGGCCTTCTCCTTCTCCGCCTCCTCTTCCGGCGTCAGGCCCGCGCCGTACACCGCGAGGTAGCCGGGGAACTTCAGCGTGCTGCCGGAGGCGCGGAACGTGGCCCGGCCCGCGGCGATGTCCGCGCTCGTCTGGTCGTACACGGCGGGCTTCATCTGGCACGCCACGAACCGGTTCCAGATGAGCTCGTAGAGCCGGAACATGTCCTGCTCGTCCATCGCGTCGAAGAACGGGCGCACCCGCTCCGGCGGGTACTCCAGCGACGTGGGGCGGATGGCCTCGTGGGCGTCCTGCGCGCTCTTGCGCGACTTGTAGACCACCGGCTCCTCGGGCAGGTACTCCGCGCCGTACTTCGTGCCGATCATCTCCCGCACCTGCTTCACGGCGTCGTCCGACAGACGCGTGGAGTCCGTGCGCATGTACGTGATGAGCGCCGTCTGGCCCTCCTCGCCGAGGGGCACGCCCTCGTAGAGCTTCTGGGCCAGCGTCATCGTCTTCTTCGCGGTGAAGGACAGCCGGTTGGCCGCCTCCTGCTGGAGCTTGGACGTGATGAAGGGCGCGGGCGCGTTGCGGCGGCGCTCGCGGCGGTCCACCTTGGCCACGTTGAAGGCGGCGCCCTGCAGCTCGGCGACGAGCGCCTCCGTGTTGACGCGGTCCTTCAGCTCCACCTTCTTGCCGTCCACCTTGGACAGCTTGGCCTTGAACGGCGGCGGGCCGGACGGGCCCTCCAGGAGCGCGTCCAGCGTCCAGTACTCCTCGGGGACGAAGGCCTTGATCTCCGCCTCGCGCTCCACGATGAGCCGCACCGCCACCGACTGCACGCGGCCGGCGGACAGGCCCCGGCGGATCTTCTGCCAGAGCAGCGGGGAGATCTGATAGCCCACCAGGCGGTCCAGGATGCGGCGCGTCTGCTGCGAGTCGTAGTTGTCCTGGTTCAGCTCGCGCGGCTGGGCGATGGCTTCCTGGATGGCCTTCTTGGTGATTTCGTTGAAGGTCACCCGCATCGCGTCCGGGTGCGCCAGCTCTTCCTTGATGTGCCACGCAATGGCCTCGCCCTCGCGGTCGGGGTCCGTGGCCAGGAAGACCTTGTCGGCGGACTTCGCCATCTTCTTCAGCTCGTTGAGAACCTTCTCCTTGCCCTTGATGACCTCGTACTCGGGCTGGAAGTCGTGCTCGACGTCGACGCCGATCTTGCTCTTGGGCAGGTCCTTCACGTGCCCCACGGAGGCCTTCACCGTGTAGCCGGAGCCCAGGTACTTCTTGATGGTCTTCGCTTTGGCGGGGGACTCCACGACGACCAGGTAGTGCGGCCCCTTGCCGCGCGGCGTGGCCTCCTCCTCCGCATCCGCCTCCACGGAGGGCAGCGCGTCGTCGTCACCCTTCTTCGTCGCGCGCCGACGGGCGGCCGTCTTCTTCGCCGCGGCCTTCTTGGCCGCAGGCTTCTTCTTGGCGGCGGTGCGACCGGCCGCCTTGCCGGCTGCCTTGCGGGGCGCCTTCTCCTCGGTCGCCTCGGTCTCTTCCGCCTTCTTCTTCGTCCGCGTGGCCATGACTCTCCTACCTAGAGCTTCTCGTACAACCTGCCCGGGTGCTGGAGGACCAGCCCCGTCATCTCCAGCTCCACCAGCGCGCTCACCAGCGCGGCCGGCGTGAGGGTGCTCCCGGCCAGCACCTCGTCGAACGTCCGGGGAATCCGGTCCAACACCGCATAGGCCCCGCGTGCTTCCGCGGAGAGCCGGGCCCAGCAATCCTCCCTGCCCGGCGCCACCATCCACCCAGGGTCAACACCCACCGCCCGCCAGACGTCCTTCACGTCCAGGCACGCGCTCGCGTGGCCCTCTCGCAACAGCGCGTTGCAGCCCGCCGCCCCCTCCTGCCGCACGTCCCCGGGCATCGCGAGGACGGGCCGTCCCTGCGCCCGCCCCGCCCGGGCCGTGTACAGACTCCCCGACTCCGCCCCCGCCCTCACCACCAGGACCGCATCCGATGCGCCGGAGATGAGGCGGTTGCGCCGGGGGAACGTCGTGGTGCTCGCCCGGACCCCAGGCGGCAGCTCGCTGAAGAACACCCCACCCCGCTCCAGGAAGTGGGGCAGCAGGCGGGCCTGCGCCGGGTCCAACGCGTCCAGCGCCGACCCCAGGAACGCCCAGGTCTCCCCTCCCGCATCCAGCGCGCCCCAGTGACACGCCCGGTCCACGCCCGCCGCCGCTCCGGAGACCACCCCCACCCCGCCCTCGGCCACCTGACGGGCCAGCGACCGGGCGAACGGCAGGAAGCCCTGGTCCGGACGCCGGCTGCCCACCATCGCCACCCGTCGGCGCGGGGGGCCCGGCTGGCCCCGGAAGAACAGCAGCGGCGGCGCGTCCTCCACGTCCCGCAGTCGCTCCGGGTAGGCCCGCTCGTCGGCGAACGCCACCCGCGTGCCACTCGTCCGACACAGCTCCAGGAGTCGCTCCGCCACGGCCGGCAGCCCCGCCACCGCCGCCAGCCTCTGGCGGACCTGTGGGGAAACCGGCGCGTCGGACACCCAGTCCCGTACAGGAGTCGAGGCCAGGGGCGCCAGGCGACCGTCGGCGAACGCGCGCAGGGCGACCAGCGTCCTCGGCCCCAGGCCGGGAACCGCCCAGAGCGCCAGGCACGCCTGCTGCTCCGCCGTGAGGCTGTCCGTCTCAGCGTCCGCCATACCGACCCCCACTCGAGACCCACCTATATAGAAGATGGGTCCCCTGGGAGGGGCGCGACACATAAACACCGGGCCGCCACCGGTCAAGCACTCAACCCCTCCGGCGTGGAGGGGGATGCACTTTTCCTGCCGGACTCAGCGGCTGGCGCTGGTCGCCGGCGCGGCGCCGCTCGGACGCATGAGCGCGCGATCTCCCGTGGAGACCTCTTCCAGGGAGTTCATCATGAGGCAGTTGTTCGTGCGCTCCTTCACCTCGGTCACCATGCACGTGCCGATGCGCTCCCAGGGCAGCGCCTTGTCCGCCTCCGACTGGGCCGGCACGACCTTCTTGCCCAGCACCGCGCGCGCCGGATCCCCCTGGCGCAGGATGACGAAGGTGTTGCCCAGCTGCACGCCGTCCGCGCTGCCCTTGTCCAGGACGATGGTGTTGTGCTCGCCCAGGAGCGTCAGGTACGGCACCAGCGAGGTGATGACCGTGGCGTTGAGGTCCTTGGAGTTCGTGTTCGGACGCGGGGCCACGCGCTCGGTGAGCTTCTCGCCGTAGGGGCCCACCAGGAAGCCGCGCTCGATGCCGTCCCAGGTGTCGACGATCTGCGCCGTCACCAGGCCCTTGTCCACGCGCACCACGCGCAGCGTGCCCGCGAAGTCCGTCAGGTAGCCCAGCTTGGCGCCCGTGCGCGGGTGGTGCACCGCCTGCGTGGTGTGGAACACGACGTAGCGGTCGCCCACCTTCGCGTCCGCCTTGCGCTTGAAGCGCACGTAGACGTTGTCCGGGAAGGACAGCATGTGCGCGCCGTTGGGCGAGCCCTCGATGCGGCCCGCCTCGTCCAGCTCACGCGGCGTCACGAAGCCCTGCGTCGTCACGGGGCGCGACGAGGACACGTCGTAGCCGATCTTCCCCGTCACGGTGACGGTGTTGTCGGCGAGCTCCGTGGGCGCGACCACGTCCCCGGGGTCCTGCTCGGTCTCCACGCGCTGGGGGACCTCCTCGCCGGAGCCGAAGAAGCGCACCTGGTTGCCCGGGTAGATCCAATGCGGGTTGGCGATCTCCGGGTTGTAGGACCAGACCTTCGGCCAGTACCAGGGGCTGTCCAGGTAGCGCTGGGACAGGTCCCACAGCGTGTCGCCCTCCTGCACCGTGTGGACGGTGCCCGGCGCGCTCTCGCGGCCCCTGGGCGCGCCCGGGGGCAACTGCACGGTGGTGCCGCCGGAAGGAGGCTCGGGGGCCTCGTCCATGACGTCGGCGCCTTCAGTCTCTCCGCCAGCCTCCGTGTCGTCCTGCTCGCCACCCTCCTGCTGCGCGAGCGCGCTCCAGGCGGGGGCGACGGCGAGGCTCAACATCAGCGAGGTGAGGATCCGGGAGCGCATCGCACGACTTCCTTTCGATGAAGACTTCACTGCGAGAGCGCGGCGAGCCGCTGCTCCGCCTGCGTGGCGGCGGCCGTCCCCGGGAACTGGGTGACGACGCGCGTGTAGAGAGCCCGGGCATCCGCGGCCTGGTTGAGCCGCACCCGACACTCGGCGAGCCGGAGCATGCCGTCCAACACGGCGTCCCCGGCGGGATAGGTGGCGATCAGCCGCTCGAACGTGCTGGCGGCGTCCTTGAAGTCGTTGAGCCCCATCTGCCCCAGCCCGCTGAAGTACAGCGCGTTGTCCGCGCGCGGGTGGCGGGGGTTCTCCTCGGAGAAGCGGCGCAGGCGCTGCACGCCCCCCTCCACGTTGCCGGTGCGCAGCATGGACACGTACTTCTCGTAGTCCGCGTCGAGCACGTCCGGGTCCGGCTGGTCCGCGGGGTCCTCGCCCCGCGTGCTCACCATGGTGGCGCCGCCCGAGGAGGAGATGGAGGCCACGGGCGCGGAGTCCTCGCCCACCGGGCTGATGAACATCTCCATCTGCTCGGAGTCCGGCTCCACCACCGCCACCTGCGTGTTCAGCCTGGGCGCGGGCTCGAAGCGCGGCTTGAGCTTCACCACGGACAGCTCCGGCGTGGACATCAGCGCCCCACCCGACTCCACCGCCGTGACGGGCACCGTCGCGGAGGAAGCGGGCCGGGCCGCGCTGGGCGCCGTGCGCGCGCGGTCCACCGCGGCATGGGCCTCCAGGCGCTCCAACCGCTCCACCAGCCGGGACTGCGACTCACGCAGCGCGCGCACCTCGGCCGTCAGCGCCCCGACGTCCGCCTGGGAGGCGGCGTTGTTGGCACAGGCGCACAGCGCGCACAGCGGCGCGGCGACGAGCAGGCGGAAGATGACGGAGCGCGCGAGCACGGGCCTCGATGGACGCAAGGGAATTCCCCCGCGAGGATAGGAAGGCACGTCCAAGAGCGTCAAGAAAACGGCCGGAAGCCGCCCCTAGAACCGGTTCACCACCAGGTTCAGGTGCCGTCCGGTGCGCCCCGCGTCACGGCGGTGGGAGAAGAACCGCGAGGGCTCGCACGCGGTACAGGCCTGTAGCACGTCCACGTGCTCCGGCCGCAGCCCCGCGCCCACCAGTGACCTCCGCACCGCCCGGCTCAGGTCCAGCCGGACGCGGCCGGAGCGTTCCACCTCCACGACGTCCGCGCCGAAGCGCTGCGTGAAGCGCTGCCCCAGCTCCTGCGACACCTCGTAGCAGCAGCGCTGGATGGAAGGCCCCACCGCCGCGAGCAACCGCTCCGGCCGGGCCCCCCGCGCCACCAGCGCCTCCACGGCGCGCGCGCTGATGACCAGGTCCGTCCCCTTCCACCCCGAGTGGATCGCCGCCACGCGCCGCCCGTCCGGGTCCACCAACACCACCGGCACGCAGTCCGCCGTCCCCACCGCCACCCAGGTGCCAGGGACTTCCGTCCACAGCGCGTCCGCCTCGCCCTCCACCGGCCGCAGTGCTTCGTCCACCTGCTCGACGCGCGCCTCCAGCACCACGTCGCCATGCACTTGTGACACGCGGGACAGCGCGCCCAGCGGAGCACCCGCCGCGCCCGCGAGCCGGCGCAGGTTCTCCTCCACCTTCTCGCGCGCGTCTCCGGTGGAGAAACCCAGGTTCAGCGAGGAGAACGGGCCTTCGGACACTCCCCCCGCGCGCGTCGCGAAGCCGTGAGGGACTGGGAGCAGTCGGGACGTCAGCAACTCAATCGACATGGGGAAGCCTCTTCTAACCTCCCCTCCCCGCGCGACGCACGCGGACGTCGGCTCGCGCCAGCCGGATGCGCCAACGGAATGATAAATTTCCCATGGAAGTACGTTTGACAGTCCGCGTCAGCCCATTGACAATTCCGCGGACTCTTCGTGAAACGAGTGTCGTCTTTTCGAACGAAGTGACGCGAACGCGCCATGCCCCTGGGTCCCGACACCGTAGGCCGGAAGCTCCTCTGGAGCATCGCTCTGCCGGGACTGGTGGTGGCGCTGCTGGGGGTCGGTCACTTCTGGCGCGAGGCCCGGGTGGCGGTGCAGGACGCCACGCAGGTGGAGTCGCTCGCGCTCGCGGAGTTCGTCGCCTCCACCTTCATGCTGCCGCAGCCTCCTGGCGCCGCGGCGCACGGGGCGGTGACGGAGGTGCTGCACTCGGACACGCGGCTGTTCCGCTCGGTCGAGGACGTGCGCGTGCTGACGGCGGACGGCATCATCCGCTGGTCTCGCAACCCGTCCGAGGTGGGCACCCGGCACCGCGAGGCCGAGCGGCTCACCCGCCCCGGGCCGGAGACGGCGCGCTCGGCGGACGGCGTCACCGAGGTGGTGCGTCCCCTGGGCGGACCGGAGTGCGGCGGCTGTCACACGCGCGGTGAGGTCCCTGGCGAGAGCGTGCTGCAGATGCGGATGTTGGAGCCCGCGCTGCACCAGCAGCTCACGCACGTGTTCGGCGGCGCGCTGGCGTCCATGGCGCTGTTCGCCATCCTGCTCGCGCTGGTCATCGCGCTCTCGCTGCACTTCAACCTCACGCGGCCGCTGCGTCGGCTGAGCGCGGCGATGGGGCGCGCGGAGGCCGGAGACCTGCTGGTGCGCGCGGACGTGCGCGGCACGGATGAAATCGCCCGGCTGGGCGCCGCCTTCAACCAGATGCTCGCGCGGCTCACCGCCATGAAGGCGGAGGAGATCGACACCCACCGAGATCTGGAGCTGGTGAAGGAGAAGCTCGCGCTCAAGGACGAGCTCGAGGACCGCCTGCGGGAGCTGTCGCTGCTGTTCGACATCACCCGCTCGCTCAATGACACGCTGGAGCTGGACGAGCTGCTCGACGGCGTCACCCGGCTGGTGGTGGAGCGGCTGCAGATCCCCGAGTTCTCCATCATGCTCCTCAACCCGGAGGGCGCGCTGGAGGTGCGGCAGGCGTGGCCGGAGCACCGTGGGTCCGAGGGCCTCACCTTCGCCCTGGGCGAGGGCGCGTGTGGACGCGCGGCGCAGACGCACAAGGCGGTGTACCTGCCGGACGTGGCGGACCCGACGAGCATCTTCGCGCGCCGCGGACTGTCGGCGGACGCGCTGAACACGGGCGCGCTGCTGGCGGTGCCCATGGTGCACGCGGGCACGCTCCTGGGCGTGGTGAACTTCCAGCGGCCGCACATCGCCAGCTTCTCCGCAGGCGAAATCGAGCTGCTCACCGCCGTGGCGGACATCGCCGCGGCCGCGGTGAAGAACGCGCGGCTGCACGCGGAGACGGTGAAGCTCACCATGACGGACCCGCTGACGGGAGTCCCCAACCGGCGCCACCTGTTCCAGCGCATGGAGCTGGAGCTGGCGCGGGCGCAGCGCTTCGGCACGCCGCTGGCGCTGCTCATGGTGGACGTGGACCACTTCAAGCGCCTCAATGACCTCGCGGGCCACCGCGTGGGTGACGAGACGCTCCGCCGCGTCTGCGACATCCTGCGCACGCGCGTGCGCAAGGTGGACACGCTGGCGCGCTACGGCGGCGAGGAGTTCGTCCTGCTGCTGCCCCAGACGACCAAGCAGGACGCCATGGACGTGGCGGAGAAGCTGCGGCGCGCGGTGGCGGAGCACCTGGTGCTCTCGCAGCCGGGGCTGCCCGGAGGACACGTCACCGTCTCCGTCGGCGTGTCCCACTTCCCCAGCGACGCCTCCACGCAGGAGGGCCTGGTCGACAGCGCGGACGCGGCCCTCTATTGCAGCAAGCGCACGGGCCGCAACCGCAGCACGGCGTTCGAGGTGGGGATGGAGATCCACCCCGGCCGTGAGCGCGGCCCCCACGCGCCTCCCGCGGAGGCCGCCGCGTCGACGCCTCCCGGTGGCGTGGCCAAGGCCTGAAACCGGGGTACCCCACCGCTTCAGCGCGACACGAGCGTGCGCACCGTGGGCAGCATCAGGTCCGCCCACTCCTCGTAGCCCTCATCCGAGGGATGGAACCCGTCCTGCGAGAAGAAGTGCGCCGAGCGCGGGAACATCTCCCGGCTGGCCGAGTGCAGGTCCACCAGGTGCAGCCCTTCCGCGCACGCCACCTCGGCGATGGCGGCGTTGAAGGGCTCGATGCGGCCCTCGTAGAGGGTGCTCGGCACCATCCGCGCAATCGGCGCCAGCGCCATGTCCGCGATGTTCACCAGCACGAGCGGCGCGCCGGTCTGCTTGAGCCTGCGAGCGATCCGCTCCAGGTCCTCGCGGAAGTCCTCCAGCGCGGTGCCGCGCCAGATGTCGTTGGTGCCCACGCCCAGGGTCACCAGCGTCGGCTGCGCGGCCACCGCCGCCTTGACCTGGCCGGTGAAGACATCCCGGATGCGCGCGCCGCTGACGCCCAGGTTCGTCAAGCCGAGTGACAGGCCATCGCCGCGCAACCGCGAGGCGAGGCGCTCTGGATAGCCCCCTCCCCGCGTCGCGCCCACGCCCATCGCCGTGCTGTCTCCGAGCGCGACGTAGTTGACGCTCATGTGCGCCATCCCTCCGCTACGGCACGCGCAGCGCGCGCAGCAGGCGGCCACCACCCGGCCCCGTCACGCGCAGCAGCAGCGTGCTGCCCGCGGGCGCGGCGCGAATCGCCTTGGCCAGGTCATCCGCCCGGGCCACCGGCTTGCGATTGACCTCCACCACCACCATGCCCGCCTCGAGCTGCGCGCGGTCCGCGGGAGAGCCCGGCACCACGTCGGTGATGAGCGCGCCCTGGCGGTCCGTGAAGCCCGCCTGCTGCGCCGTGCGCGCATCCAGGTTCTGCAGGCTGACGCCCACGCGGCGGGAGCTCTCCTGCGACTCGTCCCCCTCCTGCTTGCGCGCGGCCACGCCCTCCAGGTCCGGCCGCGTGCCGAGCGTCACCTTCACGTCCTGCTTCTTGCCCTCGCGGAACACCGTCAGCGTGGACGTGCTGCCCGGCCGCTTGAGCGCCACCGTGCGCGTGAGCTGGCCGCTGGACGTCACCTGCTGCCCGTCGATGGCGGTGACGACGTCGTCGGACTTCAGCCCCGCCTTCGCCGCGGGAGAGCCCGGGTTCACCTGCGTGAGGATGGCGCCCTCGGTGACGGGCAGCTTGAGCGCGCCCGCCAGGTCGCGCGTCAAATCCTGGATGCCGACGCCCAGCCACGCGCGCGTGACGGAGCCGTCCTTCTCCAGCTGCGGCACCAGCGCCTTCACCAGGTTGCTGGGCACCGCGAAGCCGATGCCGGTGCCACCGCCGACGATGGCCGTGTTGATGCCGACGACCTCGCCCTTCATGTTGAACAGCGGACCACCGGAGTTGCCCGGGTTGATGGCGGCATCCGTCTGGAGGAACTCGTCGTACTGGCTCGCGCCGATGTCGCGGGCGCGCGCCGAGACGATGCCCAGGCTGACGCTGGAGGCCAGGCCGAACGGGTTGCCGATGGCGACCACCCAGTCCCCCACGCGCAGCGCGTCCGAGTCGCCCAGCTTCACCGTGGGCAGCCCCTCCACCTTGTCCTTGAGCTTCACCAGCGCGACGTCCGTCAGCGGATCCCTGCCCACCACGGTGCCGGCGAACGAGCGCCCGTCATCCAGGCGCACGGTGATGGAGACGGCGCCCTCCACCACGTGGTTGTTCGTGAGGACGATGCCCGTCGGCTCGATGATGAACCCCGAGCCCGCGCCCTGGCGCAGCGGCTCCCGCCCGCCCCTCCCGCCGCCGAAGAAGCGGTCGAAGAGCGGGTTGTCATCCATGCCACCGCCCATGCCCCGGGGACCGCCGCCCCCGCGCGCCTGCACGTCCACGTTGACGACGGCGGACTTCACCGACTCCACCAGCGGAGCCAGCGACGGCAGCGCCTGCGCCTCCCGCGTCGCGGGCTGGAGGTTGCCCGGCGCGGTCTGCGCCGGAGCCTGGGCCCAGGAGACCGACGGGACGGCGAGCAGGAGCGCGCCGACCAGGGCCCTGCGGAACATGACGGGAGAACGGTTCATATGCACCCCAAGCTAAAGCCGAAATGCGGTCCCGCAAGCGAAAGGGCCTGTGGGCGGTCATCCAGCGGAACGTGGTGTCAGCCGGGCTGGTAGAGGCGGTAGTCCAGCTCCGGGAAGACGTTGTCGCGCGCCTCCAGCCCGGTGAGCCAGGGCTCGTCCAGGGTACCCGCGCGCAGCTCGTCGTGCAGGCGGAGGAAGTGGCGCACGTGCTCCTGGGTGCGGCGCTTGGCGTAGTCCACCATGGTGCCCGTCTTCATGATGAAGGCCCAGTCGGAGCTCTGGGCGAGAAGCAGCTCGCGAGCGGCCTGGTTGAGCGCGCGGCGCTGCGAATCGGTGGCCTCCGGGAAGTCCCGGGCCAGCCCCACCATCTTCCGAGCGCAGTGGTTCAGGTGGCGGTAGACCCAGTCGTTGCTGTCGTCCAGCCACATGTGCGCGTAGCCGCCCGCGCCCCACGAGGACATCGGCGGCGTGGCCACCTGGTTCTCGGGGTGGTCTCGCAGGTCGTCCGCCGGCGTCACCAGGTCGAAGGTGGACCGGGCGCGCGCGGCCTGACGGATGAAGGACTCGAGGAACCACGGCCCCTCGAACCACCAGTGGCCGAAGAGCTCCGCGTCGTACGGGGCCACCACCACGGGCTTGCGGCCCCCGAGCCGCGAGGCGAGGTACTCGAGCTGCCGCTGCCGGTTGAAGAGGAAGTTGCCGGCGTGGACCTCGGCGCGTGCGCGGGCTCGCGCGGGGTCATAGGGCTGCTTGTCGTTCGTCTTGCCGGTGATGCGGTAGTACTTGAAGCCCGTGTTCTTCCGGTCCCCCGTGGGTTGGATGTACGGGCGGATGTAGTCCAGGTCCAGGTCCCAGCCGATGTCCCGGTAGAACTCGCGGTACTCGGGGTCGCCGGGGTAGCCGTACTCGGAGCTCCAGACCTGCTGACTGCTCTCGGGGTCTCTCGCGTACGCGGCGACGCCGGCCTCGGTGAAGATGGGCGCGTAGGGCCCGTGGAGCGGGCGCGGCGTGGCGTCCGTGAGGCCGTGCGTGTCGACGAAGAAGTACCGGATGCGCTCGGCGGCGAGCACGCGCTCCAGGCCCGGGAAGTAGCCGCACTCGGCCAGCCAGATGCCCGCGGGGTCCTTCCCGAAGTTCTGCCGGTAGTGGTTGGCGGCGACCGACACCTGCGCGCGCACGGCCTCGGGCACCTGCTGCATCAGCGGCAGGAAGCCGTGGGTCGCGTTGCACGTGAGGATGTCCAGGTGGCCCGCGTCCTGGAGTCGGCGGAACGCGGAGACGAGGTCTCCTCGGTAGCGGTCATGGAAGGCGCGGCGCAGCGACTCGAAGTGGTCGCGATGGAAGCGCGCCAGGGGACCGAAGGTGGCGTCGGTCCTCGTGCGATGGACCTCGCGCTCGCCCAGCTCACACAGCTGCTCGAGCTTCCTCTCGTAGCGCTTCATCAACAACTCGTCGCGCAGCATGGTGA
This sequence comes from Myxococcus faecalis, assembly GCF_050039385.1. Lineage (NCBI taxonomy): Bacteria > Pseudomonadati > Myxococcota > Myxococcia > Myxococcales > Myxococcaceae > Myxococcus > Myxococcus faecalis. Next base: position 312,727 of record NZ_CP144336.1, read on the forward strand.
CGAGCGTGGGCGACAGCGTCATCGCCAGGCGGAACGGGACTCCATCCTCCGCCAGGGAATCGAACGCGAGCAGCAGCGGGAGGTAGGTCTCGGAGATGGCCTCGTAGAGCCAGTCCTCCTCGAGGAAGTCCTCGTGCTCGGGATGACGGACGAACGGCAGGTGCGCGTGGAGGACGAGAGAAAGGGAGCCCAGGCTCATGGTCGGTCGGGAGGTCCGTGGAGGTTCACGAGCGGCCGCCGCCCGAGGGCGGCTTCCGATGCGGGGGCTCGTTCGAGACAGCGGGTGGAGGACTCCTGACCTCCAGGACGCGCTCGGAGGCGGCGCGGTCCCTGGCGTCCGACGACCCGGAAGGCGCGTCGAAGAAGCCCGACACGGGGATGACCGACGCGGGCTCGTCGTGTCGCGGCGGCGCGGGCTCGCGAGTCTCTCGTGGGCGTGCCTCGAAGTAGCCGGACTCCGGCGAGGTGGGCGTCCCTGCGCCGGGGAGCTCTCGGGTACCCCGTGGCGCCTCGCTGTTCGCCGGTGTGGCCGCACCAGACACCCCAGGGCCCTGGTGAAGGTCCGGGCCCTCGCGCGAGGACGTGTCCCCATAGCGCAGGTCCGAGGCCTCGAAGGCTCGCGGGCTGGGCTCGACGTGGCGGGACGCCGCCACATCGCCATGACGGGGCCCCGCAACGACCTCGGGCGACGCGAGGGGCATGAAGTCCGAGCTGGTCAGCGCGCGTGGAGGTGACACGAGGTACTGCCAGCCCGCGGCGTCGCTGTAGGCCCAATCCGATGCACCCGAGGCTCTCGGAGGGGACTCCAGATAGCGCCAGCCGGACGCCCCCGGAACCTGCGCGGAGGCATCGAAGTACCGCATGTCCGATGCGCCCGGAGCACGCGGGGGCGATTCGAAGTATCTCCGGTCGGACGGCGACGGTGGCGCGGTGCCACCCGCGACGTCGACGTAGCGCATGTCCGATGCGCCAGGAGCTCGACCGACCTCCAGATACGCATACGTGGGGCGAGGACCTTCGACGGGTGGACGGGCGCCTTCGAGCCTGCCCACCGAGGGCGATTGATATCGCTGGTCCGAAGCCCCCGGAGCCCGCGGCGGCCCCACTTCGAGATACACGAGCGTGCGCGGCGCGGGAGGCGCGAGGGGCGGCTGCTCCGCGTAGCGCATGTCCGAGGCCCCGGCCATCCGAGCCTGGGCTTCGAGGTAGCGCTGCGAGGCGACGTAACGCTGATCCGAGGCTCCCGGCGCGCGTCCGATGCCGGCGAGGTGCGGGCCCGAGGATTCACCTGGAAGCACACCCTCGACGTCGAAGCGCTCGCGGTGGACGACGGAGATGTCCTTCATCCCCGCGCTTCCTGGCAGCTCCACGCGATGCCACGTGACGTACTCGCGCTCCTCCACCGGAGGCACCTGGCGCCTGGGAACGGGAGGCGCCTCGGGCTCCACGGGGACCGGGCGACGCATGAACCGCACGGAGGTGTCGGTCGACACGCCCGCCGGAGGAAGTGCAACCCGGTTGCTGGAACCACCGATTCTACGCGAACGACCATCGCGCCCGAGGAAGTGTGCCTCGATGCGGTACAGACGTCCGGAGGGCAGCCCGTGGATGTAGTAACCGCGCGTCTCGAGCACGCAGTCGAGCTCGCGCACGAGCGCGTCTCCGTCGAAGACCCGCAGCACGGCGCGAGGGGAATCGAGGTCACGCATCGCGCGCGTCCGCGTCGCGGCGCTGAAGTCCCAGAGCGCGAAGAGCGTGTTCGGGTCTCTCGCGAGCAGCAACACCGTGTCGTCCTGGTACTCGGAGGGCAGCGCATCCCGCGCGGCGGTATGTCCCTCGCCTCGCTCCGAGGACACGGGCGGGTGCTCGACCTTCTCCTGGAGGTGATGACGTCGGGCCTCGCTCTCGCCGGCGACACGGGCGACGAAGAAGCCTTCGATGACCGGCTCCGCGCGATGCTGCTCGACGGGAGCAGGTGCGGGCGGCGGCGCCTGGGATGACTCGGGGGCGCCCATCGGCGCCGAAGGCGTGGGTGCCGAGCCCTCGGCCTCCGCCCTCGCGGGTTCACGAGGCGCTCGAGGCTTGGGCGGAAAGTTCACCACCTGCGCGGGCCGCGCCGAGGGAGGACTGCCGGGCTTCTCGGAGGCGCGCTTCGCAGCCACGCGCTTGGGTGCGGACACCCTCCCCTGCTCCGAGGGCTCCTCCGCCCGGGAACGACCTGGCTTCGGCTTCGACTCGGCGGGCGCCTTCGCCACCGTCACCGGGGACGCCCGAGTCGCCCGCTTCGAGGCCAGCGCGTCCTTCGTGGCGCCACCGCGAGACGTCGGGGCCTCGGCCTTGGCGGACACGGCCGGGGCCTTCGACGCGGCGGTCTTCATCAGGGGCACCGCCTTCGTGGGGGGCCGGGCCCTGGCGGTCTTGGACGCCGGCGCTGGAGCCTTGGCCGCGGCGGCCTTCACCGGCGGAGCGGGTCGGGTCGCGATTTTCGCCGGGACCGGAGTTTTTTCAGCCGGGGCCTTCTTCGCGGCGGCCTTCTTCCCGGGAATCCTGAGGCCCGCCAGCCGGGCGAGCTTCGCCAGCGCGGGCACGAAGGCGGCCAGGGCGGCGATCAACTCTTCCTTCTTGAGCTTGCTGTATCCGCTCCCCAGGTGCTTCCGAGCCAGCTCTCGCAGGGAGCCGACGGTGACGCTCTTGAGGTCGTCCATAGGCACCGTTCGCCTTTAGGTCGCTGGCACTGGAGGGTCAACGTGCCAGCATTGCTTGTGTTCGTCGCCCGACCCCCTCAGCTTCTCATCAACCGATGACACCCACGATGCGGCTGGGTATTCTGCCCCCGCTTTGAGCGACCTGCCCAGACTGCTCCTGTGCAGCTTCGACGTCATCCCCGGCCCATCCGGCTCGTCACGCCGTTTGACCGAGTACCTCAAGGCGTTGCCCGACCGCTTCTCTGTGGTGGTGCTATCGGCGAAGACGCCTGACCACTCCCATATCGAGAAGTACCAGGGCGCTCGGCTGCTGCGCGTGCCGGTAGGCTCGGGGGACCTCGCCTCGCGAATCCAGGCCTTCGAGCGGGCCGTCCGGCGCCAGCTCGAGAGCGAGGACTATGCGCTCGCCCACTTCACGGACCCCTTCGGGGGCTACGCGCTGTGCGAGCTCAAGGGGGACTACGGCTACCGCCTCATCTACGAGGCGCAGACCTTCCCGTCCCAGGAGCTGCGCTACACGCACCCGCAGACGGAGGGCGACCGGCGCTTCCTGTCGAAGGTCCGCAGGCAGGAGCTGTTCTGCCTGATGAACGCGGACCGCATCATCACCGGCTCCGAGACGACTCGCTCGTACATCCAGTCCCTCGGCGCGAGCGAGGAGCTCATCCGTGTCGTGCGCGCCCCCGTGGACCTGGGGCCCTTCTCGCCCGACGTGCTGGGCGCTCCGGATGGGGAGCCGCTGCGGCTGATGTACCTGGGCAGTCACGTGGGCTGGCAGGGGCTGCCCACGCTGCTGCGCGCGGTGGCGCTGGCGGCGAAGCAGGTGGAGGTGCGGCTGACGCTCGTGGGCGCGCAGCACCCGGACTGGCAGCCGCACCTGGACGAGCTGGTGAAGGAGCTCGGCCTGAAGGACCAGGTGGAGTTCCAGCCGCCGGTGCACCACGACGACGTGGCGAAGGTGCTGGCGCTGGCGGACGTGGGAGTGCTGGCGCTCGACGATGTGGAGCGCAACCGGCTGCAGGGCGGACCGCTGGCGAAGGTGTCCGAGTACTGCGCCGCGGGCCGGCCCATCATCGCCGCCGACCTGCCGGTGTGCCGCGAGCTCATCCCGGCGGACGCGGCGGTGTTCTTCCCCGTCGGCGACAGCCAGGCGATGGCGGCCCGCATCGTCGAGCTGGCGCGCGACGTTCCTCGGCGAATCGAGCTGGGGCAGCGGGCGCGGGAGCACGCCGAGTCGGCGCTCGACGCGGGGGTCATCCGCGGGCAGCTGCTGGATATCTACGACTCGCTGTTGGACAAGCGCTCGGTCCCCGTGTCGGGCCGGAGCGAGGATGACCTGCCCGCGGCGACGATGGTGACGGGCACGCCGACCAGCCGGCTCGCGTCGCTGCTGCCGCCCGACAGCGGGCGCATCAAGATTCCGCAGCCGGCGAAGCGAGACCCCGTCGAGGAGAAGCCCGCCGAGCCCCCGTCCGAGGTGGCCGCCGAGGAGCCCCCCGTGGTGATGGGGATGGTGCTCGAGGACGGGTTCGATACGCGGCTCATCAAGACGGAGCCGGACGCGCGACCCATCGAGCCTCCCGTCGTCATGGGGCTGCCGCTGCGTGAGCGCGCCGCACAGACGTCGACTCCGGGCGCAGCTTCGTCGACCTCGGCCCCGACGACTTCCGAGCCCACGCCGGTGACGGCGCAGGGCATCCCTCCGGATCCGACACCGGTCACGCCCCGTCGCACGACGGAGCCCGAGGAGCCGGAGCAGGACGCGCCTGAAGCCTCACCTCGTCGCGAGGAGGACGCGGCGGAGGAGCGGCTGTCGAAGGTCCCGCCGCATGGGACGCCCCGGCTTGGGGATGAGCCACCGGCGCCGACGCCCGTGGAGTCACAATCGGCGAGGTTCCCGGACGAGTCGCGTGAGGAACCGGGCGGGAAGGAGGCCCGTGATGAGCGCGCCGAGGAGCCTCCGTCGCCGACGCCCGTGGTTCGCGCGCCGGCTCCGCTTCCGATGGATGAGCCGCCGTCCCCCACGCCCATCATCCGCATGCCGGCCTCGTTGAAGGATGACCGGGGCGCGATGGCGCGGGACGGGGGGGCGTATTCCAACGGCCGCCATTCGACGCGGGAGGAGCCGCCCTCTCCGACGCCGGTGGTCCGGGCGCCGGCGCCGCTGCCGTTCGACGAGCCGCCCTCGCCCACCCCCATCGTCAAGGCGCCCGCGCCGCTGCCGTTCGACGAGCCGCCCTCGCCCACGCCCATTGTTCGCAGCCCGCTCGCCTCGCGAGCGGAGGACGACGCACCGGCACCGACTCCGATCATCCCCGCGCGCTCGGTGCTCGCGAGTCGGAGCACGTCCGCACGGGTCGAGACACCGTCGCGTCGGATGGCGCCGCTCACTCCGCAGACGAAGGGCTCACCCGACGGAGACCGCGGATCGACGCGAGTCGACTCAGAGCGTCCGTCGGTTCGTGGTGCGCCCGTACCGGATCCGGAGCGTCCCGCGGGGCGCGCGGGCGCGACAACTGACTCCGAGCCCCCCTCGGTTCGCGGCACGCCACTCCCCGACGCGGAGCGCCCCTCCGTCCGAGGCACCCCCGTCCCCGAACCGGAACGGCCCTCCGGGCGCACTCCGACGGTCCCCGAGCCCGAACGGGCCTCCGTGCGCGTCCCGAATCCCGACTCGGAGCGGCCCTCGGTCCGAAGCGCCCTGCCGGAGCTGACCGCTCGCGGTCACACCACGGACCCGGAACGAAACACCCCGCGCCCCTCCGGCATCGTCGAACCGGAACGTCCTCGCACGGGTGAGACGGATCGGCTCCCGCCGCTCGTCCGTCCCAGCCCGCCGCCCGACCTCTCGCGCAGCGGATCACGCGGCAGCGCGCTCGACCCGGATCGCCCTCCGCCCATCCTCACCCCGGGAGCCGGCACCCCTTCCGTCGGAAAGTCCTCCCTGCTGGGCGACCTGCCGCCGCCCGACACCGACCGAGGACCTCCCGTCCTCAGCCCCTCCAGCGACGCCGACCGGCCCCCCTCCCTCCCCCCTCGCGCCACCAGCGCCCCGCCGCCCGTTCCCCGGCAGCGGCCGCCGCGCCTCTTGTCCATCGACGGGCCCCCTCGACTGGAGCCCGTCGACACCTCCGCGTCCCGCCCCGGCCTGCCCGCCATCAGGTCCCCCGAAGCCGAGGACGAACCGGAGGAGATCTCCGAGGACGAGGCCCACGCCATCGAGGATGGCGAGGAGGCGGGCCCCACTCCGCCCCACTCGCGCCCACGTCTGGACGATGAACCGGACGAAATCAGCAGCGACGAGGTCGAGGACGCCGAGGTCTCCGCCAGCAGCGCCGCCCAGCTCGTCGACGACGAGGACGACCTCCAGGAAGCCGACGCGGACCCCATCCCCGACGAGGACGAGGGCCCCCCGCCCGAGCCGCTCTCCTCGACGCTGAACCCCTGGTTCGCCCAGCTCGCCCACGGCTACTGTCCACCGGAAGGCACTCAGTTCGCGCGCCACACGCCCCCCACCACCTTCCCGGGGCGGGACGACGACGCGGATCCATCCCGAACGCCCTCCGCCCCCCGTGCACCAGGCGTCGTTCGCGGCAAGAGCTCGTGAAGCAGCCAACCGAGCACCCTCCGGAAAGTTTCCAAGCGTCGCTCCCGCCCAGTAGGATGTCGCGGTTTTCACTGCACTTTTTACGGGTGAAAGGGCTTCATGGAGCGCCGCGTCCTCATCGTTGAAAGCCAGAACGACTTCGCCCTCAGCATGGCGACCGTGCTCAAGAGCGCGGGTTACCAGACCGCCATGGCGGCGACCGCGACGGATGCGCAGCGCGAGCTGGAGAAGCGCCGACCGGATCTCGTCGTCCTTCGGGCCGAGCTTCCGGATCAATCCGGTTTCACGCTGTGCGGGCAGATCAAGAAGGGCAAGTGGGGCCAGAACCTCAAGGTCCTGCTCCTCTCCTCCGACACGGGCGTCGAGGGCCTCACGCAGCACCGGCAGACGCCGGGCGCCGCGGACGGCTACCTCGTCATCCCCTTCGAGATGGGAGAGCTGGCCACGATGAGCACGGGCATCATGCCCCCGGGCCAGGACGAGTCGGACGCCTCGCTCGACGCCGCGCTCGCCGGTAACGCGCCGCGCGAGGCGCCGCCCCCCATGCCGGGCATCCGCACCAACGCCGGCGGCCCGCCCAAGCTCCCCAAGCGCGAGCGCCGCAGCGCGATGACCGAGGAGGACCGCGCCTTCCTGGACCGCGCCTTCCAGTCCATCGCCGACCGCAAGGCGGAGCTGCTCGCCGAGTCGCGTCAGCTCAAGCGCCCACCCCCGCGCCGCGAGCTGATGGGCACGCCGGAGGGGAAGATCCAGATCCTCCGCGACGAGCTCAAGACGCGCGAGGCCCAGCTGGCCCGCCTCTCCGAGATCTGGAGCGTGCGCGAGCGCGAGCTGCTCTCCGGCGAGGACCGCCTCCACGAGAAGGACGTGGAGCTGCAGGGCCTCAAGATGCAGGTGGACGATCTGCTGCGGCGCTTCAACGAGGCCCAGCAGGCGATGCTCCAGAAGGAGCGCGAGCACGGCGCCACCGTCGACGACCTGCTGCTGCAGAAGTTCTCCTCGGAGAAGGACCTCATCGAGGTCGTCGCCTCCAAGGAGAAGGACATCAACCTGCTGCGCAAGGAGGTCCACAACCGCGACGACGACCTCGCGCGGCGGGGCGCCGAGCTGGAGCACCTGCGCGGCGAATACGAGAAGCTCGACAAGCACCTCAACGTCGTCACGTTGGAGTTCGAGGTCAAGGAGCAGAAGCTCCAGGACAGCGTGCGCGCGCACGAGGCCGAAGAGGCCCGGCTGGGCAAGCGCGGTGACGACTTCGAGGCGGAGCTGGGCCGCACCATCAGCGAGCGCGACCAGCGCTACGCCGAGCTGGACGGCGAGATTCAGGCCCTCCAGGAGCGGCTGCAGCAGACCGAGCAGGAGCGCGACTCCACCGTGCGCGGCCTGGAGACGCGCGCCGCCTCCGCCGAGGAGCACGGCGCCCGCGCCGACGCGGAGATCACCCGGCTGAACGCGGAGCGCGACGCGCTCGAGGCGCGGCTCAGCCAGCAGGTGGCGGATCTCGAGACGGACCTCGCGCGCACCACCGGCGAGCGGGATCAGCTCCGGCTGGACAAGGACGCCCAGGAGGCGGAGCTCAGCCAGCGCATCGAGGACCGCGACGCCAAGATCTCGGCGTTGGACCGCGAGCTGTCGGAGACCATCGCCCGCAACGAGCGCACCGAGGCGGACCTCAACTCCAGCATCCAGCAGCAGCTGGAGCGCATCGGCGAGCTGGAGGGCGAGGTCGAGGCCGTCAAGGCCCACCTGGCCGACCGCGAGGCCGAGCTCACCGGTGAGCTGCAGGCGCTCACCGAGGCGAAGAACGCGCTGGAGGAGGACCTCACCGGCCGCCTGGAGGCGCTGCGCGTCGCCAAGGACGCGCTGGAGGAGGACCTCACCCGCCAGCTCGAAGAGGTCCGCGCCGCCAAGGCGGAGCAGGAGGCCGACCTCACAGGTCAAATCCAGGCCCTCACCTCGCAGCTCGAGGCGGCCCAGAACCAGGGCGAGCAGCTCCAGGCCCGCGTCGCGTCCCTCGAGGGCACCGTCGCCCAGCGCGAGTCCACCATCGAGGGACTCCAGGGTGATGTCGCCACGCGCGACCAGCGCATCTCCGAGCTGACCGGAGACCTGGAGGCCACCAGCCAGACGCTGGCACAGACGCAGGGCACGCTCGCGCAGACCGAGCAGCAGCTCGCGGACACGCAGGGCACCCTCGCCTCCACCGAGCAGTCGCTGTCCGAGACGCGCGGCGAGCTGGAGGCCACCAGCCAGTCGCTGTCCGAGACGCAGACGCGCCTGGCCCAGACGGAGGAGGCGCTGTCCTCCACGCGCGGGGAGCTGGACGCCACCAGCCAGACGCTCGCGCAGACGCAGGACACCCTCTCCCGCACCGAGCAGCAGCTCGCGGACACGCAGAACACGCTCGCCACCACGGAGCAGTCGCTCTCCGAGACGCGCGGCGAGCTGGACGCCACCAGCCAGACGCTGGCGCAGACCCAAGGGACGCTCGCTCAGACCGAGCAGCAGCTCACGCAGACCGAACAGCAGCTCGCGCAGACCCAGGGGACGCTCGCCAACACGGAGCAGTCGCTCTCCGAGACGCGCGGGGAGCTGGATGCGACGAGCCAGACGCTGGCGCAGACCCAGGACACGCTGGCGCGCACCGAGCAGCAGCTGGCGCAGACGCAAGGCACGCTCTCCCAGACCGAGGGCAGCCTGGCCGAGACGCGCGGCGAGCTGGAGGCCACCAGCCAGACGCTCACCCAGACGCAGAACACGCTGGAGGAGACGCGCGACGAGCTGGGCACCACCACCGCGCAGCGGGATCAGCTCAAGCTGGAGCTGGACGAGACGCGCGCTGTGCTCCAGGAGACGCAGGCCTCGCTGTCCCGGACCACGGGCGAGAGGAACCAACGCATCGCCGAGCTCCAGGCCCTGGGCGAGGCCAAGGACGCGCTGGAGCAGCTGCTCACCGGCCAGATTGGCCAGCTGCGCGGCGAACTGTCTGAGACGCTGGGCAACTACGAGGCCGAGCGCGCCGCGCACGAGAAGCTCGCCGCCGAGACGAGCGCCACCATCGAGGCGCTCACCGGCGAGCGAGACGGGCTGCGCTCGGAGCTGGAGGCCACCAGCCAGACGCTGGAACAGGTGCAGGGCCAGCTCGCCGCCACCCGCGACGCCCTGTCGCGCGAGCAGCAGGCGCACACCACCAGCCGTCAGCAGGCGGCCAGCACCCAGTCCGCGCTGGAGGGCGAGCTCAACGAGGCGCGCAACCAGGCGGAGGAGCTGGGCGAGCAGCTCACCATCACCAAGCACGAGCTGGGCGCCCGCGTCGCGGACGTCACCCAGCTCACCGCGCAGCTCGCCCAGGTGGAGGACACCCGCGCGAACCTCAAGGAGCGCCTGGACACCCTCACCGAGGAGTCCCAGCGCCGCGAGGAGCTGCTCCAGAACGACCTGGCCACCAAGGGCAAGGAGCTCTCGGACACGCTGCGCAAGCTCACCCAGGTGACGCAGGAGAAGATGCGTCAGGCCGAGGTGCTCAACCGCGAGGTCGCCACCCGCACCGAGCAGGTCAAGGCCCTGGAGACCAAGCTCCAGACGCAGGCCACCGACGCCAAGCGCCACGCGGACGGGCTCGGCCAGCAGATGGCCGGCCTGAACAACCAGCTGGAGCTGGCGAAGAAGGCGCTCGGCGAGCGCGAGGAGCAGCTGCGCGCGGCGGGCACCAGCCACCAGAAGCTGACCCAGGAGCGCGACGGCCTGGCAGGACAGCTCCAGCAGGCGCAGGCGGCCCAGGCTCAAGCGGCCCAGGCCTGGCAGCAGGAGCGCGCCGAGGCGAAGCGCGCGTCCGACGAGCTGGCGGCGAAGCTGGCCAAGGCCGAGCAGCGCATCGCCCAGCTCACCCAGGAGGCCCAGGCGAAGGCGGCCGACGCGGACGCCAAGGCCAAGGACCTGCAGGCCCAGCTCGCCACCCGCACCAAGAAGGTGCAGGACCTGGAGCTGGCGGTGGAGAACGCGCAGGGCGCCAAGGCCCGCGCGGAGAAGGACCTGGCCGCCAAGGTGGCCGCCGCCGAGGGCAAGGCCAACGAGGCCGCCGCCCGCCTCGCCACCGCCCAGAAGGAGCGCAAGGACCTGGAGGCCCGCCAGCTGCGCGAAATCGAGGAGCTCAACACCAAGCAGAAGGCGGAGCTCGAGCGGCGCGAGGCCATCAAGACGCAGGAGGTCACCCGCCTGCAGCAGTCCGTCCAGGAGAAGAGCAAGGCGCTCAAGGTCGCCGAGCTGGAGCTGGCTCGCTACAAGAGCAAGGCCCCCGCCGCCACGCCCGCCCCCGTCGCCGCCAAGGCCGCCAAGGCCCCGGCGCCCGTCGAGGACGACGACCTGGCCACCCGGCCTCAGCTCAACCAGGTCATCCCCGCGGCCGCGGCCCCCGCTCCCGCCAAGGCCGCCAAGGCCGCCGCGAAGCCCGCCGCCGCGAAGAAGGCCGCTCCCGCCCCCGCCCCGCTGGGTGGCGACGAGTCGGAGCCCACGGACCGCACCATGGTCATCCAGCTGCCCACCCAGGCCGCCAAGGAGGATGACGACTGGACGGCCCTGGTGGACGAGCTGGACAAGTAGCGGGCCTGGGGCCGCCTCACGTGGGGCGGCCCCGCCGGCTTGCCGTCACCCTGGCTGTCTGGAGTCCCGGCATCCGCCGGAAGGCCGGCGGTCCGCCGACCCGGAGGGCTTCGGGAGCGACTCGCCTGGAGCCGCGACATCCGTGCCCTACCTGGGTGAAAAACTCAGAGGACGGCGCGCGCGTCGCGCACCAGCTCCTTGAAGTGCAGTGAGGCGAGGACGTCGCGGAGGGAGGCCTCACGGCCCACGCTGTGCGCCTGCGCCTGCGCCTCGCGCCAGCGGGCCATCAGCGTCCGCAGCGTGATGTACGCCAGCAGCAGCGGGAAGCCTCCCGGCAACAGGAGCACCGCCACCGCCATCACCATCCTCATCCACGCCCACACCATGACCACGGACCTCGCTGCTTTCCCTTCGTGAGTTGCGCCACTGAGATGCACGGTGCGTGCCCACGGTGCGCAAATAATTTCCCTCCCTTTTCCGCAGGGTTGGGGACCAGCGGGGCAAGAGAGCCGCGACGTGGGGGTGAGGATCCTGGCATTTTTGCCGCAGTCGCCTGAAAGGCCCTCGGTTAAGTTCCGCCGCGTGAGCACCCCAGAGACGGCCAAGGTCCGCGGATTCGACAGCGTCGCGGACGCAGAGAAGCAGCTCGAGCAGGTGGGATACCTGCCTTCACCGGAGATCGCCACCGCGGCCTTCCTGGCGGACCGGATGGACAAGCCCATCCTGGTGGAGGGCCCCGCGGGCGTGGGCAAGACGGAGCTGGCGCGCGCCATGGCCGCCGCGCTGGGCCGCGAGCTCATCCGGCTCCAGTGCTACGAGGGCCTGGACGAGGCCAAGGCGCTCTACGAGTGGGAGTACGCCAAGCAGCTGCTCTACACCCAGCTGCTCAAGGACAAGATTGGGGAGATGGTGGAGGGCACCCAGTCGCTGGCGGAGGCCGCGGATCGGCTGGCGTCCGGCGACGCGGTGTTCTTCTCCGAGCGCTTCCTGTTGCCCCGCCCCATCCTGCGCGCGCAGCTGTCCGAGCGCCCCGCCCTGCTGCTGGTGGACGAGATCGACAAGGCGGACCCGGAGTTCGAGGCCTTCCTGCTGGAGGTCCTCTCCGACAACGCCGTCACGATTCCGGAGCTGGGCACGTTCCGGGCGAAGCACATCCCGCGCGTGCTGCTCACGTCCAACGCCGCGCGCGAGCTGTCGGACGCGCTCAAGCGCCGCTGCCTGCACCTGCACATCGACTTCCCGGACCGCGAGCGCGAGCTGCGCATCGTCCGCTCCCGGCTGCCCCAGGTGCCGCAGGTGCTCGCCGAGCAGGTGGTGGAGGCCGTCGCCGCCATCCGCGCGCTGGACTTGAAGAAGGCTCCCTCCATCAGCGAGACGCTGGACTGGGCGCAGAGCCTGGTGCTGCTCAACGCGGACCAGCTCACCTCGGACGTGGTGGCCTCCACGCTCAACCTCGTCCTCAAGTACGAAGGCGACATCGAGAAGGCGCGCGCCAACCTGCCGCAGATCGCCCAGGCGTGAGGTGCGTCGGGACACCCGCCTCCGCGTGAGCCGGGGCATCCGTCCACCGGTGTATGCTCAGGCGGCCCGCTCTCCTCGAGGCCCTGGCCGCTCGTGCTCCTGAAGGAACGCTTCCAGATCAACCGCCCGCTCGAGCAGCAGGAGCTGACGCTCGTGCGCGCGTGCGTGGACGGCCCCGGCCTGCTCGACGCGCGCGAGGAGGCCGTGCTGCGCACCGCGCTGTCGCTCGCGAAGCTCTACAAGGTCCAGCACGGCGGCCTCGACGTGGGCGTGGGCGCGCAGCTCACCCCTTTCCGTGAGGAGGTGGAGCGGCGGCTCGGCCCGGTGCTGAACGGCGCGAGGCCTCCCACGCGGGACAGGCTGGTGCCGCACGTGAGGGACTTGCGCGAGCACGCGGCCCGCGCGCGCGATGGAGTCCTCGCGCGACTGCGGGGACGTGTACCGCCCGAGGCGCTGGACAGGGAGCTGCGGCACAAGGAGCTCGTCATGGTGACGGGCGGCGGAGGCGGCACCGCCTTCGTGTACCTGGGCGTGATGAGCCTGCTGGCCGAGCACGCGCTGGAGCCCCGGCTGCTCGCGGGCGCGTCGATGGGCGCGGTGCTCGCGCTGATGCGCTCGCGCATGGCGCGCTTCGACCCCACGGAGATGATCAACATCGTCCGGGGCCTGTCCTTCCGGAAGCTCTTCCGCTTCATCTCCACGGAGAGCCGCTACGGCCTGCCCGCCGCGCTGCGGCTGTTCCTGCGCGCGGGCCTGGGCCGCTTCTTCGGCGCGGGCCCCGAGGGCAGCGGCATGCGGCTCAAGGACCTCCCCGTCCCCACGCTCATCGCCGTGGGCGGCATCCGTCGGGGCATGCTCCCCAGGCCGCTCGAGTATTACGAGCGCCTGCTCGGCACCAGCCCCCTGGGGCTGCTCGACCCCGTGGGGGTCGCGCGCCGCATCCAGGCCGCCATGGGCGCCATGGCCGAGCTCTTCACGCGCCCCGAAATCACGATGCGCCTGCACCTGGGCGCCGACGACGCGAGCGGCGAGTTCGACGCGCTCGACGCCGCGGGCTTCTCCTCCGCCCTGCCCGGCGTCATCCACTACGACGTGCTGCGCGAGGACCCGCGCATGCACTCGCTGCTCGACGGGCTGATGGCGCACCACGGCATCGCGCGCTTCATCGACGGAGGCCTCGTCGACAACCTCCCCGCCAAGGCCGCCTGGAAGGCCGTGGCCAAGGGGCGCATCGGCACGCGCAACACCTTCATCCTCGCGCTGGACGGCTTCGCGCCCCGCCTCGCCACGCCCTTCTGGCTGCCCCTGCAGCGGCTCGCGGCGATGACGGTGGCGCCCAACCTGCCCTACGCGCATCACATCAAGCGCTTCCCTCGCACGCTCTCACCGCTCGACGTCGTGCCCTCCGTGGAGCTCGCCTCCAAGGCCCTCCACTTCGGCCGCAAGGCCATGGCGGACGACCTGCCGTGGCTCCGCCGCATGCTGACCCCCTTGCCCGCCGTGCTCTGAATTCCGGGGAACGGCTTTCACGCTTTGACCTCATAGCGTGTGGTGGCTAGAAGGGCGGGGCAGTTCCACTTTTCAGGGCGAAGGAACCCCCGCATGAGCTCCACCTCGACCAGCGTATTGCGTGCCGACCAGATCTGGCTCGACGGCAGATTGGTGAAATGGGACGAGGGCCATGTCCATGTGATGACGCACGCCCTCCACTATGGGCTGGGCGCGTTCGAGGGCATCCGCGCGTACCGCACGCATGATGGCCGGCTCGCTGTGTTCCGCCTGCGTGAGCACATCCGCCGGCTGCTCGACTCGGCGCACATCATCATGCTGAAGATTCCGTACTCCGAGGACGAGCTGGTCGAGGCGTGCCTGGACGTGCTGCGCAAGCAGAAGGACCTGTTCGCCAACGGCGCGTACCTGAGGCCGGTGGCCTTCATGGGCGACGGCGCCATGGGCCTGGGCGCCGTCAACCCCACCCGCGTCGCCGTGACGGCGTGGGATTGGGGCGCGTACCTGGGCGACAAGGGCATCCGCGAGGGCATCCGCGCCAAGGTGAGCTCCTTCACCCGCATGCACGTCAACGTGAACATGGTGCGCGGCAAGATCTCGGGCCAGTACGTCAACTCCATCCTCGCCAAGCGCGAGGCGGTGCTCGGCGGCTATGACGAGGCCATCCTCCTGGACATCAGCGGCTTCGTGGCCGAGGCGTCCGGCGAGAACATCTTCATGGTGAACAAGAAGGGCGTCATCAAGACGCCGCCCCTGTCCTCGCCCATCCTCGACGGCATCACCCGCGACACCGTGCTGAAGATCTTGCGCGACAGCGGCCGCGAGGTGGACGAGGTCACCTTCACCCGCGACGCGCTCTACATCTGCAACGAGATCTTCTTCACGGGCACCGCCGCGGAAATCACTCCCGTGCGCGAGGTGGACGACCGCATGGTCGGCACCGGCAAGCCCGGCCCCATCGGCACCTTCGTGCAGGAGACGTACTTCCGCACCGTCCGGGGCCAGGAGCCGCGCTACGCCGAGTGGCTCACCTACGTCTGACGCTCCACCCGTCCGGCTCCCGGCGCCCCTGACGGCCCGGGAGCCCGACGTCCCTTCCTCCACCCGAGGGCCCCGACGCCCCGGTGACGGAAGACCCTCCCCCCCATCGTCGCCTGCCCTCCACCCACCGGATTGGGCTAGAAAGGGCCCCCGATGGCACCCGCCGGCCCCGCATACGACGACAATCCATTCAAGCTAGAGAACCCGTCCATCCTGGACATCGCCCCGGCCGAGCCGAAGACGGTGGAGGAGACGGGGCTCAAGATGGGCCTGCTCGCGGACATCGCGCTCAAGTTCCTCTACTACTCCGGTACGGGCACCGGCATGGGCATCGCCGACGAGATGCGGCTGCCGTGGCCGGGCGTCATCGAGCACGTGGTGGATTTCCTCGCCACGGAGAAGCTGGTGGACCTGCGGGGTGGCAAGGGCTTCGGCCGCGCCTCGGTGGAGTTCATCCTCACGGAGAAGGGCCGCGAGTACGCGCGCGACGCGCTCACCCGCACCACCTACGTGGGCCCCGCCCCCGTCCCCATCGAGCAGTACAACGCGCTCATCACCAGCCAGACCGAGGAGACGCCCGTCGTCAGCCAGGAGGAGCTGGTGATGGCGCTCAGCCACCTCACCGTGCCCGCGGAGCTGATGGACAAGCTGGGCCCGGCGGTGAACTCCGGCCGCTCGCTCTTCCTCTACGGCCCGCCCGGCAACGGCAAGACGAGCCTGGCCGAGGCCGTCTCCCACATGTTCGGCGGCGAGGTGTACGTCCCGCACTGCCTGGAGATCGGCAATCAGATCATCCAGGTGCATGACCACCTCATCCACACCCCCGTCCCGCTGGAGCTGGGCCGCGACACCTCCGGCCGCCGGCAGACCTTCGAGATGGACAACCGGTGGATGCTCTGCCGCAGACCCGCCGTCGTCGTCGGCGGCGAGCTCACGCTGGAGACGCTCGACCTCATCTACTCGGAGAGCACCCGCTTCTACGAGGCCCCGTTCCAGGTGAAGGCCAACGGCGGCATGCTCCTCATCGACGACTTCGGCCGCCAGAAGGTCCACCCCACGGACCTGCTCAACCGGTGGATCGTCCCCCTCGAGAAGCGCGTCGACTTCCTTACCCTGCATACCGGGAAGAAGTTCGAAATCCCGTTTGATCAGCTTCTCGTGTTTTCAACGAATCTTGATCCGAAGGAACTGGTGGACGAGGCCTTCCTGCGGCGCATCAAGTACAAGATTGAGGTCACGAATCCGGACGAGGAGTCCTACCGGGAGATCTTCCGCCGGGTGTGCGAGGCGGCGGGAATCCCCTATGTGGACCAGGCCGTCACGTACCTCATCGAGCACTACTACAAGCCGCGGACCATGCAGCTGCGCGCCTGTCACCCCCGGGACCTGGTGGGACTCATCAAGGACGCGGCGCGCTACCGGCAGATCCCGCCCGCCCTCTCCAAGGACCTGCTCGACCAGGCGTGCGAGGTCTTCCTCGTCAATCTCTAACGGAATTCGTTGTTACAACCGTGCGGAATTTCTAGAATCCGCATGCCGTTGTATCGCTCGGCCGCACGCTATGGCCACTCTTGGGTGGCTCGGCGCAAGAAGGAGCCGCAGTCCGTGAAGGAACGCTACCAGGACATCGACGAGAAGAACGAGGCGCTGCGCGATTACCTCGAGATCTTCAAGGACAAGCAGCAGGCGCGTGACTTCCTCGAGCAGTTCGAGATGTCGTGGATCTACCACGACGCCGCGTTGGAAGGCGTGGTCTACACCCACCAGGAGCTGAAGGCCGCGCTGTATCCGCAACGCGCGAGCGCCGAGGCCTCGATGATTCCGGTGGTGCTCGAGATCCGCAACCACAAGGCCGTCTGCGACTTCATCCGCGAGGAAGCCGCGGGCGCCAAGAAGCAGGCGCAGATCACCCTCACCACCATCAAGCGGATGCACGACCTCTTCCTCGGGAACACCCCCGAGGCGCTGGCCGAGCGCGCGCGCATGGAGCGACGGGAGCGCACCGAGAAGGAGCTCGCCAAGGAGCGTGAGCGCTCGGGGCTGCGCAAGGACATGCCGCTGCACCGCACGTACTTCCACGACATCCACCAGCCCGCGAAGATCCAGCCCGCGCTGGAGAAGCTGGTGGACTACACGGCCAGCGCGGAGTTCCGCGAGTTCCACCCCATCAAGCAGGCCGCCACCGTGCAGCACATGTTCCTGCAGATCTTCCCCTTCACCGAGCACAGCGGGAAGGTGGGGCGCATGTGCAGCAACCTCATCCTGCTGCGCAACAACTACATGCCCGCGGTCATCCACTCCATCGATCGGCAGCGCTATTACGAGTGCTTCCGCGGCCCGGCGGCGCAGTTCCGCACGGTGCTGATGGACGCGATGGAGAACTCGCTCGACAACGGCGTGAAGTACTTCCGGGACCTGGGCCGCAAGTACAAGGCCATCAACAACTAGGTCCCCTCCCGCCAGGAAGACCAGGCCCCCTCCGGCCGGCAAGGCCCGCCGCCGGAAGGGCGGGCCTCCGCACCCGGGGCAGGAAGGCGTCCGGGCACCCGGTCTTCCGCCCCCGCGTGAACGTCGGCCGGGGCATCTGCAACTTTGGTGTGCGGCAGACACCCCGCACCCGCCGGCCCCTCGAAACCGGGAGCCGGAGGAAGTAAAGAAGACCACTCCATGCCCGTGACACAGTCCTTCAACAGCCGCCGTGCCCAGGGAGCCTCGGGGGGCGAGCTGACGGAGCCTCCGCCACCGCGACTGGCCCTGCTGTCGGCGCGGGACAAGCTGGAGCGGCTGCTCGAGGTGGCCAAGGGCCATCGCAAGGCGCTCATCCTCACCCACGACAACCCGGATCCGGACTCGCTGGCCGCCGCGGTGGCGCTCGCCCAACTGCTCGAGCGCCGGGCGAACCTGGAGGCCCAGGTGGGCTACGGGGGCATCATCGGCCGGGCGGAGAACATCGCCTTCGTGAAGGTGCTGCGGCTGCCCGTCTCGCACGTGTCGCAGCTGGACTTCGACGAGTACGACCTCTTCGGGCTGGTGGACACGCAGCCCAAGGTGGGCAACCACTCGCTGCCCGCGCGCATGGAGGCGCACCTGGTGGTGGACCACCATCCGCTGCGTGAGGAGAGCCTGGCCTCGCCGTTCGCGGACGTGGGCGGCGACTTCGGCGCCACGTCCACCATGCTGGTGGAGTACCTGCGCGCCGCGCGCGTGGAGCCCTCGGTGGAGGTGGCCACCGCGCTGTTCTACGGCATCAAGGCGGACACGCGCGACCTGGGCCGCGAGACGACTCAGACGGACATCGACAGCTACCTGTGGCTGTTCCCGCGCATGGACAAGTCGATGCTCGCGCAGATCGAGCACCCGGAGCTGCCGGCGCGCTACTTCCAGCTGTACCACACGGCCTTCGAGCGGGCGAAGGTGTACGGCACCGCCATCGTCACCGACCTGGAGGAGGTCTACTCCCCGGACATGGTGGCCGAGGTCGCCGAGCGGCTGATGTTCCTCGAGGGCACCAAGTGGTCGCTGGCCTTCGGCACGTACCGAAACCAGCTCTACTTCAGCCTGCGCGTGAAGGACCGGCGGATGAACGCGGGCCGGCTCATCCGGGAGATCTTCGAGGACTACGGCGGCTCGTCCGGCGGCCACGGCAGCATGGCGGGCGCGCGGCTGCCGTTGTCGGGCAAGGCGGCGCAGCGCAAGGCGCTCAAGCGCGAGCTGGTGAACCGCTTCCTCGATGCCTTCGGCGTCGCCGACGAGCGGCCCGTGTCGCTGCTGTCCGCGCAGGACTCGTGATCTACTGGGACCACAACGCCGCCGCGCCCGTGCGCGCGGAGGTGGCCTCGCTGCTCGCGCGCGCCTTTCTGCAAGGGGGCCACGGCAACGCGTCCAGCGTGCACGCGGCCGGACGCGAGGCCCGCGCCAGGCTGGATGCCGCCCGGGCCCGGGTGGCGCGGGTGCTGGGCTGCGAGCCGAAGGAAGTCTGCTTCACCGCCTCCGGCAGCGAGGCGGACGCGCTCGCGCTGGTGGGCGCCTTCCACGCGCGCCCCGTGGCGGAGCACCGCCGCGTGGTGACGTCCTCGGTGGAGCACCCCGCCCTGCTCGGCGCGGTGGCGCGGCTGGAGCAAGAGGGCGCGCAGGTGGTGCGGGTGGCGCCGGGCGCGGACGGGCGGGTGCGTGAGGAGGACCTGCTCGCGGCGCTGACGCCGGACACCGCGCTGTGCTCGTTGATGTGGGCCAACAACGAGACAGGCGTGGTGCAGCCCGCGGCGGAGCTCTCGCGCGCGTGTCGCAAGCAGGGCGTGCTCTTCCACACGGACGCGGTGCAGGCGGCGGGCAAGGTGCCGCTGTCGTTGCGCGAGGTGGACGCGGACCTCCTGTCCCTGTCCGCGCACAAGTTCGGCGGCCCCTCGGGGGTCGGCGTGCTGGTGGTGCGCAAGGGCGTGGACGTGCGGGCCCTCACGCCGGGACACCAGGAGGGGGGCCGGCGCGGAGGGACGCAGAACATCCCGCATGCGGAAGCCCTCGCGCTCGCGCTGGAGCTGGCCGCGAGCGAGCAGCCCCAGGTGGCCTCGCGCGTCGGCGCGCTGAGAGACGCCTTCGAGCAGGCGGTGCTCGCGCAGGTGCCGGGCGTGGTGGTCAATGGCGCGGGCGCGCCGCGCGTGCCCAACACCAGCAACCTGCGCTTCGAGGGGGTCGAGGGCGAGGCGCTGCTCATCGCGTTGGACCTCGAGGGCATCTGCGTGTCGATGGGCGCCGCGTGTGCCTCCGGAACGCTGACGCCCTCGCATGTGCTCCGGGCCATGGGCCTGTCGGCGGCCGAGGCCCGAGGCAGCCTGCGCTTCAGCCTGGGCTCCGAGACACGCGAGGAGGACGTGCGACAGGTCGTCGACGCCCTGCGTCGTCACGTCCCCACCGTCAGGGCGCTCTCGGGCTGAGGCCGGCGTGGCCCGGCGTGCTTGCAGGGTGAAAGGCGCGATTGACGCGGCCGCCCATCACGCGCGCGAGCATCCGGCGTTGAATGCCCCATCCCCCCTGGGGTGCATGGACCTTGAACATGCCCGCTCCGGTGGAAACCATTCTTTCCGCTGCCGATGCACGGGGGGAACACATGGGGATGGGCTCAGGAGGGAAGCAGTGGCTGACGCATCGACTCGCGGTGCTCGCGGGTGCGCTCGCGCTCGCGTGCGCGCCGGGCTCGGGACAGGAGGACGCCTCGCCGACGGAGGACGTCACGCGGGCCGCGAGCGCGCCGACGCCGCTGTGGGACGAGGACGCGATGCCGCTCGAGGCCGCGAGTGCTTTTAGAGATCGCTGCCCGGGGCCGGAGGCGGCGCTCGGCGCCACGCTCCACGTCGCGAACCTGGGACCTCGGGACGCCGAGGCGCCGCTCGGCTCTCGCGCCAATCCCTTCACCACCATCATGGCGGCGGTGAGGGAGGCACAGCCAGGGAACATCATCCAGGTCCACGCGGGCATCTATCCGGAGCAGGTCGCCATCACGCCGCTGAAGGCGCGCGCCGGCACGGCCTCCGCGCCCATCGTGCTGCGAGGTGAGCGCGCCGCGCGCCCCATCATCGTCCCCTCCGCCACCGACGTGGGCAGCCTGGTGATGCTGAGCCAGCCCTATTGGGTGGTCGAGTTCGTCGAGGTCGACGTGCGCGAGCGGCCCTCGTTCGCGGCGTTGTTCGAGAACGACACCACCTGCACGCAGCTCACCGATTCGGTGCTCCACGGCGGGCGCGCGGGAGGTGGCGTGGTCGTCAGCGACGCCTCACGGCTGCTCATCTCCGGCAACAAGGTGCATGACTTCTCGCGATGGGGTCAGGACTCCCACGCCGTCGTGGTGAAGGGGGCGTCGCGCGAGGTCTTCATCGTGGGGAACGATCTGCATGACGCCTCGGGAGACGCCGTGCAGTGCCAGCCCAACGAGGGCCGCCCCTCCGCGCTCTTCATCGAGGGGAACCAGATGCACGACTGCGGGGAGAACGGCATCGACGTGAAGGCGTGTGACGACCTGGCCATCCAGGGCAACGTGTTCTTCCGCTTCCCGAACCTGGAGCGCTTCCCCTGGCAGGCGACGACGTCCGCGGCGGAGGCGGTGCTGGTGCACGAGGACGCCACGAACATCCGCATCATCGGCAACGCCATCTTCCTGGCGGGGAGGGGCATCTCCATCGGCGGCCTCTCCCCCGTGGACAATCCCGTCGACGTGCTGGTGAAGGGCAACGTGGTGACGGACATCTTCAACTTCGCGAACCGGGCCAATGGCCAGGGCATCCGCATCGTGCGGGCGCACCGGGTGCGGGTGCTCGACAACATCATCGAGCGGACGGAGGACTCGGGGCTGCGGCTCGCCGCGGACGAGCCGCTCGTCGTCACGGACCTGCAGGTCTACGGCAACACGCTGCGCGACATGACGAGCTTCGTGAAGCTGGGACGCGACACCGCCCGCCCCGGACTGCGGATGGACCGCAATCGCTACGAGGGGGCGGACGGCAAGTTCAGCGCCTTCGGACTCCTCTCCATCGGCACCTTCACCACCTGGCAGAACCGGCTGGCCCCCTTCAACCTGGAACAGGGCTCCTCGCTCATCACCGCCGAGCCCGACGATGGGCAATCACCGCCCATGGTCGGCGAGGAGTGACACGTCGCCCGCGGCGCGGTGAGCGGCGCCTGGGCGCTACCACGGTTGATCGGGCAGCGACTTCTCGCGCACCTCTTCGTCCGGCTGGCCGTAGCCCGGCATCCCGTCCTCGCGAGGCTCCTCGGGCCGGGCGGGCAGCCGCTCGGGCTGCTCCTCACGCGTCTTGCGCTCGGGGGCGGACTCTTCGGGCTTCGGCGGCGGGGGCTTCTGGGTGGCCATGGCGGTCCTCGCGAGGGGGGCGCCGCGCGCACCTTGGCGCGGCATGCGAGGAGGTTCGTCATCCCCGCGCCCTCGTGCGACTGCCAGCGCCGAGGCGACAGCGGGGCGCGGGGCCGCTCCCCTACTCCGTGCCCGAGGAAGGCGGGGGCACCACCACCGCGGGCATGATGTCGCTGGCGCCGAACAGCCCGCGCACCACCGCGGCGATGGCCAGCGGCGTCCCCACGCGCTCGTCGTAGTGCGGCGCGAGCGCCTGGGCGAAGGACTCCGCCGTGGTGAACCGGTCCTCGGGGCGCGCGGAGAAGGCGCGCCGCATGACGTCCTCGAGCGCCTCGGGAACCTCCGGACGCAGCTCGCGCAGCGGCCGGTACGCGCGGGAGCGGATGGCCTGGAAGACCTCGTCCGGCGTGGCGCCCGTGAAGGGGCGCTCCAGGGTGAGCAGCTCGTAGAGCACCACCGTCGCCGCCCACAGGTCCGCCTCCGGGCTCACCTCGCCCAGGAGCGACTCCGGGGAGAGGTAGTACGGCTTGCCCAGCACCTCCCCCTCCTGGAGCTTGCCGTCCACGAGCACGCGCGAGACGCCGAAGTCCCCCAGCTTGATCTCCCCCACGCGGGAGATGAACAGGTTCGACGGGGACACGTCGCAGTGGACGATGCCCAGCGGCTCGCCCTGCGCGCCGGTGGCGGAGTGAGCGTACGCCAGCGCCTCCAGCAGCACCTTGCCCAGGTACACCGCGAAGTCGAGCGGCAGGGGGATGCCTCGCACCTTGCAGCGGCGGAGGATCTGCCCCAGGTCCCGCCCGTCCACCAGCTCCATGACGATGAAGTAGATGCCCTCCAGCTCACCGGCATCCAACACCGTCACGATGTTCGGGTGGTGCAGCTGCTTGGACAGCTGCGCCTCGCGCGAGAACAACGTCACCGAGTCCGGGTCCGCCGTCAGCGCCGGCAAGAGCCGCTTGAGCGCGACGGTCCACCCCTCGCGCGGGCCCGACAGCACCCGCGCGCGGTACACCTCCGCCATGCCGCCCTTGCCGAGCACGGAGAGGATTTCATAGGGGCCGAAGACCCGCTGGGCTTTCGGAGGCGAAGGCGTCTGGCTCACGGGCTCGAGCTTCCGGCTCCCGCCGACTCGCGGCCCGGCGCGCGCTTGCGATTCTTCACCGTCTTCTGCACCTGCTCGATGTCCGCGGCGAGCGCCCGCACCAGCACCGCCTCCCAGGGCTTCGGACTCTCCGGCGCCCAGTTCAGCTCCAGCGCCCGGCGCAGCAGCGGCACCACGCGCCCCTTGAAGCCCTGCTGCTCCGCCGCGTACGCCTGCCACGCGTAGACATCCGGCCGCGACGGAGGCACCGGGCGGATCCGCTCCAGGTACTCCACCGCCCGGACGGCGTTGCCCGAGCCCAGGTTGCTGGCGGCCATGCCCACCAGCGCGTCGATGTCCTTGTTGTCCTCGGCCAGCGCCGCCTCGAAGCGCGCCCGGGCCATGTCCCACTTGCCGTTCGCCAGCAGGTTCTGCCCCAGCTCCACCGGCCGGGTCCCCAGGGGCTGGGGCCGCGCCGCCGCGGCCTCCTTCGCCGGCGCCAGGGACGCCTCCACCTCATCGGGGGGCGCGGCGGGCACCTCCTCCTCGCGCTCCACCGGCTCCGCCCCCCGGACTCCGCGCAGCGTCAGCACCGAGTCCTTCAACCCGGGCGAGTGACACTTGGGCGGCAGCCGGAAGTGCGCGCTGAGCACCAGCGAGTTGGGGTTGTAGACGGCCAGCGCCGTGAAGGGCCTCACCCCCACGCAGTCCGGCGGGGGGCCCTCCAGGCAGAGCTGCACCGTGGCCACCAGGACGTTGCCCTGGAACTCTCCGGACAGGACTTCGGTGCCAGGGGCGAACTTGCAGCCACCTCCGGACCCGGCGGACAAGCCCACCAGGCGCTCGCCTTCCATGTGCAGGTCCACCTGCCCGTAGGTATCCCCCTGGTAGGGGCCTGCGAGCTTCGGTCCCGCCCAGGCGAGGCCGGAGGCGACGGAAAGAGCCGTCACGAGTCCCTTGTTTAGAAGCGAGGGCGGCATGTGCGGGGTGTGGGGGACTGCCATCATAGGGGGCCTGCGCCCGCC
Organism: Myxococcus faecalis; assembly: GCF_050039385.1. Lineage (NCBI taxonomy): Bacteria > Pseudomonadati > Myxococcota > Myxococcia > Myxococcales > Myxococcaceae > Myxococcus > Myxococcus faecalis. The sequence continues at coordinate 336,677 of NZ_CP144336.1, forward strand.
TTGTAAACGCGCGAGGATGCCTTGACCTCGCCGCTTCCCATCCTTATCATTTCAAAAGGTGGTCGCGAGTTTTCGCTGTAATTTCGGGACCTTGGTGGCACTGTAGCTTTGTTTCAAGGGCTGTCCCCTGCGGGGCGCGTGATGCCCAGCAGAAATTCGAACCGATACGTCCATTCCGGGGTCCGTTTCGGTCGCCATGTGCAAGCCCTCCCTCCTCACGGGGGATGAGGGAAGCCTGCGGCGGCATGATTTCGGTTCCCACCTGGCTTTTGAGGGTTCAATGGACGCTGGGCACACGGCCATGCGGCGGGGGACTTTTTCTGCGGAGCGGCGGCGGTGAGCGAGACGGTGGTGGAAGAGGCGGCGGCGGCGAGGAAGCAGACGCTGCGGGATGAGTTGACGGCGCGCCGCAAGGCGATGACGCCCGATCTCATCGATACGCGGGGTCTCAAGGTCCAATCTCGATTCCTGGCGACGAAGTATTACGAGAAGGCGCGGTACGTGGCGCTCTACGCCCCCATCAAGGGCGAGGTCCCCACGCAGGACATCCTCAAGGCGGCGCTGCAGGACGGGAAGATCGTCTGCTACCCGCTCTCCCATGTGCACGGGCGGATCCTCTCCTTCCGGGCCATCAAGTCCGAGCTGGAGCTGGAGCCCGGGCGGCTGGGCGTGAGGGAGCCGACGAACGCGTCGGATCTCATCGCGGTGGAGCAGATCGACCTGTTCGTGGTGCCGGGACTGGGCTTCACGGAGGACGGCAAGCGGCTGGGGCGCGGAGGCGGCTACTACGACGCCACCCTGCGCGCGGCGAGTCCCCGGAGCCGGCGCGTGGGACTGGCCTTCAAGGAGCAGCTCGTGTCGGTGCTGCCCACGACGGGTGACGACGTGGACATGGACCTCGTGGTGACCGAGTCCGAGGTCCACCGCGGCCTGCATCGCGAGCCAGAGTTCCTGGATACGTGAAGGTCCTCTTCATGGGAGACGTGGTGGGTCGTCCGGGGCTTCAAGCCGTCCGCGCCCTCCTGCCACGCCTGAAGGCCACCCATGGCATCGAAGTGACCATCGCCAACGCGGAGAACAGCGACCAGGGTGCCGGCATCTCTCCGGAGACGGCCGACACCCTGCTGTCCGCGGGCGTGGACCTGCTCACGAGCGGCAACCACTTCTGGTCCAAGAAATCCATCATCCCCTGGGTGACGGCGCGGCCGGACAAGCTGCTCCGGCCCGCCAACTATCCCAAGGACACCCCGGGCAAGGGCCATGGCCTGGTGACGCTCCCGGACGGGCGCGCGCTGGGGGTCATCAACCTGGAGGGTCGCGTCTTCATGCGTCCCCACGACAACCCCTTCGAGGTGGTGCTGGGGTTGGTGGAGGAGCTGAAGGCGCGCACGCCGTGCGTCCTCGTGGACATGCACTGCGAGGCCTCCAGCGAGAAGAACGCCATGGGGGCGCACCTGGACGGGCGGGTGTCCGTCGTGGTGGGCACTCACACGCACGTGCAGACGGCGGACGAGCGAATCCTCCCCGGCGGCACGGCCTTCATCACCGACGTGGGCATGTGTGGCCCGCTCGACTCCGTCATCGGGATGAAGAAGGAGCAGTCGCTGGCGCGGTTCCTGGGGCAGAAGCACGCGCCCTATGAAGTGGCCGAGCGGCTCGTCTACCTGCAGGGCGTGGTGGTGGACATCGACGACGCCACCGGCCGCGGCCGGAGCATCGAGCGCGTGCGCGTCCACCTGCCGGGTACCTGAACTTCCGGAAGCGGAAGGCTCGCGTGCAGGGCGGGGGTTTCGGTTATGGTCCGCCGGCCATGAATCAGGACGCACTGCGCAAGGCGACCCCCGAGGAGCAGTTCGAAGAAGTCACCCGCGGCACGGTGGACCTCCACTCGCCCGAGGACCTGAAGAAGAAGCTCCAGTATTCGTATGACTCGGGCAAGCCGCTGGTCATCAAGGCGGGGTTCGACCCGAGCCGGCCGGACCTGCACCTGGGCCACTCGCTGCTGCTCACGCGCATGCGGCGCTTCCAGGACTTCGGCCACTCGGTGGTGTTCCTCATCGGCGACTTCACGGCGCTGATTGGAGACCCCACGGGGCGCAACGCCACGCGCCCGGCGCTCACCCGCGACGAGGTGAAGGCGAACGCGGAGACGTACAAGCAGCAGGTCTTCAAGGTGCTGGACGCGGACAAGACGACGGTCCGCTTCAACTCCGAGTGGCTCGACAAGCTCGGCACCGAGGGGATGATCCGCCTGGCGTCGCGCTACTCGCTGCAGCGCATGCTGGAGCGCGACGACTTCAAGAAGCGCCACCGGGACAACGTCTCCATCGCCATCCACGAGCTGCTCTACCCGCTGCTGCAGGGCTACGACTCCGTGGCGCTGAAGTCGGACGTGGAGCTGGGCGCGACGGACCAGCTCTTCAACCTGCTGGTGGGCCGGCAGCTCATGCGCGAGGAGAGCATGGCCCCGCAGGTCATCATGACGGGCCCCATCCTCGAGGGCCTGGGCGCCCGCCTCATCGACGGGAAGATCGTCGGCGACAAGATGTCCAAGAGCCTGGACAACTACGTGGGCGTCAGCGAGCCGGCGGACACCATGTTCGGCAAGCTGATGAGCATCACCGACGACCTGATGTGGCGCTACTACGAGCTGCTCTCGTCGAAGACGCTCAAGGAAGTCACGGAGCTGAAGGCCAAGGTGGCCAGCGGCGAGGTGCACCCCAAGGCCGCGAAGGTGGCCTTCGCCCGGGAGATGACGGCGCGCTTCCACGACGAGGAGGCGGGCCGCAAGGCGGAGGAGGACTTCGAGAAGCGCTTCGCGAAGAAGGAGCTGTCCGCGGACGCGCTGCCCCAGGTGGACGTGTCGCTGGGCGGCGCGCCCACGCTGCCGCTGACGAAGGTGCTGGCCGAGGCGAAGCTGGTGGCGTCCTCGACCGAGGGCCGGAAGATGCTGGCCCAGGGCGGCGTGCGGGTGAACGGCGAGAAGGCCACGGACCCGAAGGCGGAGCTGTCCGCCGGCGAGTACACGCTCCAGGTGGGCAAGCTGAAGGCGGCGCGAGTCAAGCTGGCGTGAATTCCCTCCGGGGGTGGTGCGTCCCTGGTGGCCGAGGAGTGGCCCGTCCCGTCCCTCGTGTCGAGGGGCGGGGTGGGATTGGGATACAGTCCCGCGCACCATGCGTCTTTCCGCCGCCCTGAGCCTCGGTCTGCTGCTGAGCGCCCTCCCCGCCCTCGCGGGCCCGGGCGCGTTCGTCTCCGAGTCCTCCGTCGACGCGGTGGAGCAGCCCGAGTCCTCCCGCGTCGTCTTCACCGTGGAGGCTGGGAAGACGTATCCGTTGCTCAAGAAGGGCGGCCCTGCCCGGGCGTGGTGCAAGCTGCGGGGCCCCTCCGCCGAGGGCTGGGTGCTGTGCGAAGGTGCCGAGGAGTCCGCGGCCCCTTCGGCGCCGAGCGCGGCCACGCTGGCGGCGGCGGACCGGGCGGATGCGTCCGAGCGCGCACGCAGTCGCGAGAAGCAGCTGGCGGAGCGTGAAGAGGAGAACCGCGCGCCTGTCGTCGTCACCGCCCCGAGCGCCGAGGCTCCCCGGTATGCCGCCGAGACGAAGCCCGCCGTGTCGTGGAAGCCGGCCACGGGCTGCGCCACGACGTGCTCGCGAGAGCCGCTGTTCGCCACGCCCCCTCCCCTGTCGGCGATGGACCGGGAGGTGTTGGGTTTATGCCCCGCGCGGCCGGACGTGAGCGTGAGCGCGGCGGACGTGCGGCGCTTCGTCGCCCGGCACTACGACGACTCGCGGCTCCAGACGGCGCTGTCCGCGGCGGGACGCCCTGGAAACCGGCAGGCGAACATCGACTGGCTGACGAGCCTGTGGGTGAGCACGGGGCCGCGCAACGCCTTCACGCACGTGTTCTGTGGGGACGACTGGCAGCGCGGTCCCATTGGCGGGCTGCACTTCCTGCCGCGCTACGCCCAGCTCGAGGCGGAGGGACGCATCTGCTACGGCGGCCCGGTGCGCGGAGGTTCCGCGAAGACGAAGGAGCAGTACCTCATCCGCTTCCAGGGCGTGGCCCCGTGGTCCTGTGGCGAGAAGCGCGTGGGCGGGTTCACCGACTCGCAGGACGCGGTGGGTCTGATGTCGATCGGGACGCGGGCCTTCGCGCGCTGCTGCGCTCGGGATGGGGCGAAGAAGGAAGGTGGCGTGTACGCCGCGAAGGACCTGGGCAACACGCGCTGGCAGATCTGGTGCGGCACGCGCAACGGCACCTACGGCATCGCGACGCTGCACCCCACGGACAACGCCGCCACCTGCGGCGAGTAGCCGCTTGGCAGCACCGAAGGCTTCGCCACACGGCCCTCCACCGACAACGTCGCCGCCTGCGGCGAGGAGCCGCTCCGTTCGCGGACCACCTCGAGAGGCACACGATGTGCCTCATGGCGCCACTCCGCCATCCCGCGGACCACGCCGCCTCCTGCGGTGAGTAGCCGCTCAGCTCGCGCACTGCCTCGACAGGCACGCGCCTCATGGGGCCACTCCAGCATCCGCACGCCCCATGGTCACCATGGCCCTTCTCAGGGACGCGGAAGCTCGCTCTTGGACGGACCAGGCGGCCACCGCCGCGAGGTCGATGACGTCCCCGACTGCACCGTCAGGGCGCGACGTACTCGCGAGGCCGGTAGCCCAGTCGGGTGACTTCGAGCTGCCCGTGCGCGAGCGGGTCCTGGAACACGCAGACCAGGTCCGGCCGGCCTTCACAGGCCGAGGGCACCATCCACTTGGTGATGCGCTGGATGAGCTCGTCGGTCATCGTCCTGTCCGCGAAGCGCTCGTAGCGGACATGGATGAAGCGCGACAGCGCCAGAGGAGCCATCCACGACGTCGTCGCCGCGGTGATGGGGAAGATGTCCACGCCGAAGCTGTCCACCTGGAGCCACGGCGTCGCGTTGTGTGGGAAGGGGCGCGTCGGGAGCACGCCGCTGTTCACGTACACATCGACGTCCTCGCGCGCGGGCCACCCTTCCAGCTTCGATGTGTCCCCTCGCCCCGACTCATCGAGTCCTGACTCGAGCGTCGTGAAGAAGCCCACGCGAAGCCGGTTCGGGTACTCCGCCGACGGGTAGTCGTAGGGGTAATCCAGCGGGTCCGTGGCGTCGATCGCCGCCTGCGCGGTGAAGACGCCGGGGGTCGCGAAGAGCACCTGCGCGATGGGGGCGTAGGCGGCCAGCTTCGCGCGGAGGACCGCCACTCCCGGCGCCTCTCCCGAGCAGTACCGGGGCCAGGCGCGCCGCAGGGAGTCGACCGTCTCGCCCAGGCTCAGGTTCACGAAGCGGACGCCATGTCGCTCGATGACGCCCCGCAGCCCCGTGGCCGCGCGCTGAGCCCTGCCCCTCAGTCGCTCCAGGGCGCCCGGCTCACCCGTGGGCTCGCAGAACTCCGAGCGCGACAGTTCATACAGGCCCGGATGGTCCATCACGACGATGGGCTGCCGGGGATTGGCCTCCACCAACAGGGAGAACACCGTGCTGCCGTGTCCCACGCTCTGTCGACCCTGCTCGGGATAGTGGGCCCGCAGCGGCTCCGCCAGCGCGCGCAACGCCTCGGCCGGGATGAAGTCCTCGGTGGCGAACGTGGTCAGTGCCTCGTGGAACCTGGGGGGAACCAGCCACCCTGGGTCCGCCGCGACGACGTCACCGCCCTCCAGCGCCCGGTAGTACCCGAGGAGTCGATTGCGATAGCGCAGCGCCCTCGCGGGCAACGTCGGGAAGTCGTCGACGATGAGCAATGCTTCGCCCGTGCTGTCCTTCATGGCGAAGTCGCGCGTCGGCGCGAACGGCACCGTCACGCGGGGACAGCCGCGGGTGTCCTCCCCCTGGTAGCACGTATCCGAGAGGATCTCCGTCCTCAGGGCCTCCAGTCGCGCGGCGCGCTCGGGAGACAGCCGGTACTCGGGCGCGGGCGGCTCCGCGTCGCCGTTGGAGCACGCCAAACCGAGACACAGCAGCAGCCACCCACCCGACCGACACAGACCGCGCGACAAGGACATGACGACACCCGCTCCCAGGGGACCCGGGCCCGCCCGGCCCGGGCCCTGGAGCGAGCCTACTTCGCGGCCCCCACCGTGATCACCGCTCCCGACGAGTACGCGGTGAACTCCGGCGCGTACATGGACTGCACGGTGGCGGGCCCCACGCGGAACGTCCCCGCCATGTTGGCGCGCAGCCGGTACTTGAAGGTGTATTCACCCGCGGGCAGCCACTCGAAGAAGAAGTTCGAGCCCGAGTCCCGCGTCTCCTCGTACCAGACGATGCCCAGGTCCCACCGGTGCCGCGACTGCGCGTTCTCCGGCTCCAGGCCCGCCGCGCGCGGATCCCTCAGGTGGACGTACTCCGCCGCGTGCCTGGTGCGCAGCGACAGCTGCACCTCCACCTCGTCACCCGGGGCAATCATCGCCCCTTCCTTCAGCGGCTGGAGCACCACCTGCTTGCCCTCGCGCTCGCGACGGAAGTAGCGCCGCGACACCTGGAAGAAGTCACCCCGGTCCTCGTCCGGCAGCTTCTCCGTGGAGAAGTGCCACGTGGCCGACGCGAAGGCGAAGCCCTGGGTCGTCTTCTCCACCACCACGCTGCTCATGGTCTCCGGCTGGAGCTCCGGCCCGAGCACCACGACCTGGTTCTTCTTCCCCGTGTACGCGTCCGGCGCGAACTCCATCCGCACCACGCGCGGGCCCACCGTCACCTTCGCGTCCTCGCGGATGCCCAGCGCACCCTCGGCCTCCAGGTACTTCACCAGCGCGTAGAGCGCCTCGGCCGTGGCCCGCGTGGACTTCCAGTGGTTGAGCTTCTTGTCGAGCAGCAGCCACTGCACCAGTCCCTCGCGTCGGGAGTCCTTGGGCCGCAGCTCCGTCAGCGTGCGCAGCGCGAAGGCGTGCGTCTCCGTGGTGTCGTTGTACCAGAGCCAGCTGCGGTCCTCGGGGGCCCAGTACGTGCCCAGCTCCTCGCTCGTCTTCGCCGAGTCCATCACGCTGTCCCAGACCTTCAGCGCGTCCGGGTTGCGCCCGGCGCGCTTGAGCGTCAGGGCCAGGTAGCCCTTCAGGTACGGCGAGTGCTTCTTCCAGTGCGTGAAGCTGAAGGCGAGCATCGCCTTGCGCTCGTCCTCGGTCAGCGCGTCGCCCGTGTAGCTCGCGTTCGGATAGTTGGACGCCACGTAGTTGAGGAAGGTGAGGAACTCCCAGCCCACCCCCTTCTTCATCAGCTTCTCGGAGTACTCCTCGCGGTAATGCCGGGCCACGTACTCCCAGGCACGGCTCGTCATGTCCGCCGGGACCTCCACGCCGTACTCCATGGCGCGCGACAGGCCGTGCAGGATGTAGAGCGTCATGTACGGCGACGGCGGGCCACCCGGCCACCAGGGGAAGCCGCCGCTGGACGTCTGCGCCTTGCGCAGCTTCGCCATCGCCGAGTCCCGCTCCGCCCGAGCCACCTTCGGGTCCAGCACCTTCACCAGGCCCGCGTTGCCCTCGCGGCCGCCCTTGGCCAGCTCGAGCCAGGGCGTCTCCTCCAGGGCCATCTTCCGGTTCGGGTCCACCGCGTCCCAGGTCTCGAACTGGGTCTCCCGCTGGCTCATCTCCTTCGCCATCTTCGCGACGGCCGGGTACTTGTCGTAGAGGCTGCCCAGGATGCCGGAGGACACGAAGCGGTTGAGCGTCTGCTCCGAGCACTCGTAGGGGTAGTCCACCAGGTAAGGCAGCGCCTGGAGCGCGGAGTAGAAGAGCTGCGTGTCCACCGTGACGACGAGCTGCTCGTTCACCCGCGTGGAATCTCCGCCCTTCTTCAAGTCGTCGAAGCGCATCGTCTTCGAGCCCGGGCCCTTGAGCGTCACGAAGCGCGACTGCGCCAGGTGCACGCGGCCGGGGAGCACGGGCAAGGGCCGCAGCTCTCCGTCGCTCAAATCCCCGGAGCGGGCCTCCACGAGGAAGGCCACCTGGCCCACGCGCGTCGGCGTGGTGAGCGGGAAGCGCAGGCTGGTCCCCCGCCCCGCCGCCACCGTGAAGGCCTGCGACGCGTTCTTCACGCCGAACTCCGACAGCAGGCTCTTGCGAGTATCCGGGTCGACGATGTCCAGCGTGAGCGTGCCCTGCTTCTGCTGCTCGGAGGCGTTGTTCACCACCACCTCCAGCACCGCGCGGTCTCCCTCGCGCAGGAAGCGCGGCACGTACGGCCGCACCATCAGCTCCTTGATGCTGCGCGTGGTGCGCTGGGCCGAGCCCCCCTTCAAGTCCCTCGTGAGGCCGTGGACCCAGACATTCCAGGCCGTCACCGAGTCGGGCACCGTGAACTCCAACGACGCGGACCCGTCGTTGCCCGTGATGAGGTGCGGCACCCAGAACGCCGTCTCCGCGAAGTTGGAGCGCAGCCCGCTGGACGGCGCCTCGGCCTGACCGCCGCCCGGGTTGGGCTTCTCGGCCTTCGCCTTCTGCTCCATCGGCGGCGCCGGAGGCGGCGGAGGAGGAGGAGCCCCCGGAGCATCCTGCTCGCGCATCACCCTCGACTCGTTCCGGACCATCTCCGGAGCCGCCGCGGACGGACTGGCGACACCCCCGAAGCTCATTCGCGAGGACCGGTGCCGACGCCCGGGTCCTCCCACGCCGTAGCCGTCATCGAACCGCAGCCGGTCCGACGAAGGCTGCGTCCACGAGGAGAACTCTCCGTAACCCTGTGACACCAGCCACTGGGCGTGCGACATGGACAGCGAGGTCCCCAGCTCCACCGCCGTCGCGCGGTTGGGATAGAGGCTGGAGGCGCTCGGCGGCGAGTGCGGCGCGAACAGGTCCAGCGACTGGTCGTACATATACGCGAGCAGCTCCGCGGCGCCCGCCTCCACCTTCGCGCCCTTCGGGCCCTTCACCGTCACGCGCCAGGTCTCCTTCGCGCCGGGGCGGATCTTGTCGCGGAACGTGGAGAACTCCAGCTGCAGCTCCTTGTTGTCCCACGGGACGAAGACGTGCTCGGTGAAGCGCACGAACTGCCAGTCACGCACGGCCACGAGCACCGCGGTGAAGCCGCCGCGCATCGCCTCCGTCACCGGAATCTCCACCACCGACGCGCCCTCGCCCGCCACCAGCGCCTTGCGCAGGATGCGCGTGTCTCCCTGGTACAGGTCCAGCACCAGCGGCTGTCCTTCGAAGCCGGACGTGGCCAGCAGCCGCGCCTTCTCGCCCACGCGCACCGAGGACCGCTCCACCACCAGCGCCGCGGCGAGCTCGGCCGGCGACTTCGTTCCGGCCACCAGCAGCTCGCGCGCCACGGTGAAGGTCTGCCCGAAGGCGTCCTTCGTCTCGTAGTGCAGCCGATAGGCGCCCGCCTCGAGCGCGGGCAGCGTCACCTTGGCCACGCCGTCCTGACCGTGCTGGACACTGCCCTTGGCGCGCTCCGCGCCATCCGCCCAACGGGCCAGCACCGACTCGGGCTTGTAGTCCTGCGCCCAGCGCGGCTGGAGCGCGTCCCCCGGCGTGGGCGAAGGCGCGGCGGCGGGGTCTTCCTTCAGGTTCGGCGGCGTGGGAATCGGCTCGTCCGCCGGCAGCAGCGGCTGCGCGGGCTGCTTGAGCGCCACGAGGCGCCAGCGTCCCTCACCGGGCTGCGGCGCGCCGTCCAGCGTGGAGCGGACCAGCCGCACCTCCGACCTCGCGCCCTGGGACAGGAAGCCCGTGTCCGTCTCCACGCGGCCCTCCACCGCGACGAAGCCCAGGCGGAACGCCCGCTCCGCCGAGCGCGTCTCGCCGCCCTCGTCGGTGGCATCCGCCTCCACGCGGTAGCGCCACGTCAGCCCGGGCGTGCTCGCGGAGCGCTCGTCCGCCTCCGGCGTGAACGTGATGTCGAAGCCGCCGTCCTCCTTCACCGACGACGAGCCCGCGGCGACCAGCTGCCGCTGCTGCGAGATGAAGCGCGTGTCGTACCACCACCACCAGGGCAGCACCGGCTCGCGGTACGCGCGCCAGCGCACCGTGCCGGACGCCACGGGCAGCCCGAAGTAGTAGCGCGCCTCGCCCTTGAAGGTCGCCGGCCGGTTGAGCCGCATCGGCGAGTCCGGGTCCTTCAGCGTCACCTCGAAGGTCGGCCGCTTGTACTCCTCCACGCGCACCGCCGCGCTGCCACCCGACTCGACCTGGACCTGCCACGCGCCCAGCAGCCGGCCCGTGGGAATGGTGAACTCGCCCGCCGCCGAGCCGAAGTCGTTCGTGCGGACCTCCTTCGACGCGACCTCCTGGTAGTTCGGGTCCATCAGCCGCACCTTCACCGAGGTGTGCGGCATCGTCTCGTAGCGCGACTGGCTCGTCTGTCCGCTGTACGCCACCACCTTCCACTGCAGCTTCTGCAGCGGCCGGTAGACGCTGCGGTCCGTGAAGACGAGCGACGACACGACCTGCTGCGGCTCCGAGAAGGGATAGAAGTTCACCCCGTTGAGCAGCATCAGCGCGGACCTCCCCTCGCCCAGCACCACGATGTAGCTCTGGTAGTTCTGGCCCTTGGGCGCGTCGAACGACACCTCGCCCTGGGCATTGCTCTTCGCCCGGGCCACGGTGCGCGGGCCCTGGCGGTAGTCCATCTGGACCAGACGCACGGCCACGTCCGGCGCGGCGACGCCCGTGTCGCCCTTCACGATGCGCGCGTCCACGCCCCGGCCGCGGATGTTGCGGGTGATGGCCACCCACGGCGTCACCGACAGGAACGACGCCTGGATGCGGTTGCCCTTCTCACGGAAGTCCTCCCGCGCGGACGCGACGATGACGTACGTGCCCACGTCCTTCAGCGGCGGCGTGACGAAGGTGCGGTGCGGCTGGAAGTCGGGCGTGGCGGGCAGCTGCGTGGTCCACGTGGCCACGGGCTTCGTGCTCCGGACGAGGCGCAGGAGCGCGTCCCCGTACGGCAGCAGGTTGTAGTCGTCGATCTTCTTCAGCCGCGCCTCGACATCCAGCGGGTACGCCCGGAAGTGGAGCGCCGGCACGTTGCGGTGCGTGACCTCCACCGAGCGACGGTTCGCGCCGTCCGACTGCATGGAGACGACACGGAAGTCCGGCGCCTCCAGCGACTCCACCAGCGTCCGGCACCGCGAGGCGCCCAGCGACTTGGGGAACGCCGCCATGCCCGCCTTGCCGAGCGCGTGCGCCCGCACCGCGTGGCCCGCCGCGTTCTCCTGCTCCGCCAGGAGCCCCTGCCCCATGGACCACCAGGGCACGTCCTTGAACCCCGCCAGGTGCGCGGTCAGGTGCTCGCGGATGCGCGCGCGGTCCTCCGCGTCGGTGATGTGCTGATGCAGGACCTCGTAGCGACGCAGCCGCGCCTCCAGCGCCGCCTCGCGCCGTCCGCCCGCGCGGTGCCAGGACTCCAGATCCCCCAGCACCGCGGCCACCTTCACCAGCGGGTGGATGTTCGGGTCCGTCAGGTCCACCACCGGCGTGCCCTCCAGCAGCGAGCGCAGGTCCAGCTTGAAGACCTCGTTGGCCTGCTCGGGCAACCAGTGCGTGCTGTCGGCGAGCAGCTCCACGCGCAGGTACGTGACGGCGTCGCGCAGCGTGGGCCGGATGCCTTCCGGGTACGTGTTCAGCTGCAGGTACTCGGACAGCGCCTTCACCGGCTCCTGGCCCAGCGCCTGCCGCTGCTTCCAGAGGTCCTCGTACGCGCGCTGCGCCTCGGTGATGAGCTGCGAGTACGTCCACGCCTTCAGGTCCACCGGCCCCGAGGACGCCACCTGCTCGCGCTGACGGACCTCCCAGCTGTAGACGCGCGCGTACGTGACGAGCGAGTTGGCGTAGTAGAGGTTCAGCGCGGCGCGAGACAGCTGCCCCTTGGGCCAGGGCTCCTCGCGCAGGAAGCGCACCGCCGTCTCGTACCCGTGCAGCGCCCTGCGCAGGCGCACCGTGCGGAGCAGCGCGCGCGTCCACTCGGCCTCGTCCTGACCTTCACGCGCCTTGACGAGCCGGGCCTCCGCGCCCTTCGCGGCGGCCTCGTACTGCTGATTCGACTCCAGCGCGTCGATGTCCTTCCACGAGGGAGGCGCCTTCGCCGCCGCGGCGCCGAGCGCGGGCGGGGCGAAGAGCAGCAGGGACACGAACAACAGCGAGACAGTGGATGCCCAGGTGCGGAGGGTGTGGTGCATGGTCGGCACTCTAGACACAGGAGGCCGCCCCACCGTTCCACAATGCGGATCAACTCGCGGGGGGCGCCCCCTCCGACGGCGCCTTGCGGCGCAGCCCCACCAGGTAGACCTCCATGCTGGCGCCGCGCGTCGCCTCGGGGCGCACCACCTTCACCTCCTCGAAGAGGGCGCGCACCTGGTCGCGGAAGTCCTCGAAGTCGCCCCCCATGAACACCTTCGCCACGAAGGACGAGCCGGGCCGGCCCCGCTTCTGGGCCAGCTCCAGCGCCTTGCCCGCCAGCCGCAGGCTGCGCGCCTCGTCCGTGGCCTTGATGCCGCTCGTCTTGGGCGCCATGTCGGAGATGACCGCGTCGAACAGGCCGTCATGCAGCGCGGTGAGCTTCGCGTCGAAGTCGTCCGCGAGCACGTCCAGCACCGCCGTGCGCACGTGCCGCTGGGTGAAGGGACGGATGGCGACGATGTCCACGCCAATCACCTGCCCCGTGCCTCCCACCGCGTCCGCGAGGATCTGGAGGAACCCTCCAGGCGCGGCCCCCAGGTCCAGCACCACATGGCCCTTCTTCACCATGGGGAAGCGTTTGATGAGCTCGTCGACCTTGAAGGCGGACCTCGCTCGGAGGCCCTCCTGCTTGGCTTTCTGGAAATAGTGGTCTTTAGGACGGTAGGGCTTGCCCATGTCAGGGGGGCTCCCTACCATCCGCTACTGTCTTCGGGAAGCCGGGGCAGGCGTGGGTGTCGAGGCCCGCGCAATGGCGATTCCGGAGGACGAGGCGATGGGCACCCGGAGCTTGACGCTGGCGCTGTGCTTCACCCTGCTCTCCTCGGGCGGGGCGGTCTACTGCTACACCCGGGCGGATGCGCTCCAGGTGCAGGGGCAGTGGCTGATGGAGCGCGGCACCGCCCAGGCCCAGGAGTACGCCCAGCGGCTGGACGACAAGGCCGCCGCCGCCCAGCTCAAGACGTTCTCCGAGCGCCGCGGGGTGATGGAGAAGGCGCACCTGTGGGAGCGCGGGATGATGCTGGCCGTGCTGGCCGCCGCCCTGTCCCTGGTGGGTGCCTACGTGCTGTTCCTCCTCAAGCGCCTGGATGACCAGCTCCTGGATGCCCTCGGGGAGCTGCGCCCCTCCGCGCCGCCCTCGCCCGCTCCCTCGGAGCGCACGCCGGCGCTCGTGTCCAGCCTCCAACGGTAGGCCTCCCGGCCGTCACGCCACGCTGGCAGAATGTCCCCCCTGCTCTTTCGCGGAGGTGGTCATGGCCGGCTGTGCGCACTGTGGACACACGCTCGACATCATCGCCAACCAGGTCGGTCGCAGCGACACGTGTCCGAAGTGTGACGAGGACGTGCGCTCGTGCCGCAACTGCCGGCACTACGACGCGAGCTTCGCCAAGGAGTGCAAGGAGCCCTTCGCGGAGGTGCCCTCCGACAAGGACGGCGCCAACTTCTGCGAGCTGTTCCAGATTGGCGAGGGCGGCCTGCACGCGAAGGCGAGCCGCGACGCGCTCATGAGCGCCGCCGAGGCCCTGTTCCGCAAGCGATGAAACGCCCCACGGCGGGCCCGTGATAGACGCTCGGGCATGAACCGAAAGCTCATCGGACTGCTCGCGCTGCTCGTGCTCCCCGGCTGCGTCACCGTCGCCGCCACCACCGCCGCCGTGCCCAAGGAGCGGGCCACGGAGTGCGTGAAGATCTGCACCGACCTGGACATGGAGTTGGGCGCGTTGGTCATCATCCGCAACTCCGCGGGGTGCGTGTGCTCCCCCAAGGGCAAGCCGGCGACCCCCGAGGACATGGGCGCGGCGGCGGCGGGAGCGGTGCTCGACGACGAGCAGCAGAGCGGCACCTACGCCTCGCAGCAGGGCGGCGTCCGCTGAAGGAGCACGCCCGGGCGGACCGGACACCACCGTCCGCCCGAGCCGTGCTCACGGCCTCCTAGAAGCCGTAGAGCTTGGAGATGATCTCCTTCATCACCTCGGAGGTGCCGCCGCCGATGGTGATGAGGCGCACGTCGCGCCACATGCGGGCGACGGGCGTCTCCTCCACGTAGCCCATGCCGCCGTAGAACTGCTGGGCGTCGTAGGCCACGCGCTGGGCCAGGTCGCCCGCGAACAGCTTCGCCATGGAGATCTCCTTCACCGGGTTCTCCTTCCGGTCGAAGAGGTCCACCGCGTGGTACGTCAGCCGCCTGGCCGCCTCGATGGCCGTCAGGTGCTCCACGAACTTGTGGCGCCACACCTGGAACTTCATCAGCGGCCGGCCGAACGCCTCGCGCTCGTTGCCGTACTGGATGGCGTCCTCCATCATCCGCTCCATGCCGGCCACCGCGGTGATGGCGCCCACCAGGCGCTCGCCCTGGAAGTTCGTCATGATGTGGTAGAAGCCCTCGTTCTCCTCCCCCAGCACGTAGCGCGCGGGGATGCGGCAGTCCTCGAAGTACAGGACGGCCGTGTCCGAGGACAGGTTGCCCACCTTGTCGAGCTTCTTGGAGACGCCGAAGCCCTTCACGTCCGTGGGGAACGTCACCAGGGAGATGCCGCCGTAGCCGGCCTCACCCGTGCGCACCGCCAGCGTGATGAAGTCCGCGCGCGTGCCGTTGGTGATCCACATCTTCGAGCCGTTGATGACGTAGTCGTCGCCGTCCCTGCGCGCCGTCGTCTTGAGGCTCGCCACGTCCGAGCCGCAGCCCGGCTCGCTCACGCCCAGCGCGGCGATCTTCTCGCCCTTGAGCGCCGGCTCCAGGAACTCCTTCTTCTGCTCGTCGGTGCCGATCTCGTTGATGATGGGCGTGGCCATCTGGCTCTGCACCAGGAGCGCCATGTTCACGCCCGCGTTCTTGCTGTAGCTGAGCTCCTCGCAGAACGCCGTGACGTACCAGTAGTCCAGTCCACTGCCGCCGAAGCGTGGATCATGGTTGATGCCGAGGAAGCCCAGCTCCGCGCACTTCTTGAACAGCTCGCGCGGGAAGATGCCGGCCCGGTCCCACTCCAGCCCGTACGGCGCCATCTCCTTGTCGACGAAGGCTCGCACCGTCCTGCGAAACGCCTCGTGCTCCTCGGTGAACGGGTTCGGCATGCACGCTCCTCCCTGGAGAAATCCGGGGGGTACCTCGGGGGATTGATTCGCGAATCAATACGCAGCCCCGTCCGGTGGGCAACACCCGTGACGCAACCGGCAAGGTGACGCAGTGAGCCAACCCGCTCGCCCTCCGGGGCAGGTCCCGCAGAAAGTCCTGCTTGCCCGGTAAGCGGGCGTTAGGTAGGCGCGTCAGGAGATAGTCCGCATCACGGAGTATCCCCTTGACAGACAGTTCAGTCTCTGTAGTTTCTGGGGCGCAGACTTTCCATGGCATCAAGCCGGAGCAGCGACCTGGAGGAGTCCAGGTCACGCGAGCCGGCAGGAGCAGGACGATCGTGATTCGACGCATGTGGATGGCCGCGGTGCTGGCGGCGGTGATTTCGACGGGCTGCGGCAAGGGTGGAGCCCAGCCGACCCTGCCCCAGCAGACGGGCCCGGCGGCGATGGGCGTGAAGGCGATTGCGCCCGCCACGGAGCTGGAGGCCAGCGTGACGCGCGTCACCGGTCAGGTCCGCTCCAAGCAGGAGGCGACGCTCAGCCCGCAGGCCAGCGGCACCATCGCGAAGATGCTGGTGAAGGTGGGCGACAAGGTGAAGAAGGGCCAGGCGCTGGCGGTGCTGGACACGTCCAACATCCTCATCGGCGTGGAGCAGGCGCGCGCGGTGAAGGCGGCGGCGGAGGCCGGGCTGCAGCTGGCGACGAACAACCTGGAGCGCACCCGCAAGGTGGCCGAGGGTGGCGGCATCGCGGCGGCCGGCCTGGACCAGGCGGAGATCGGCCAGAAGCAGGCGGCGGCCCAGGCGGCCCAGGCCACGGCGGCGCTGCGCATGGCGGAGGAGAACCTGCGCGACATGACCATCGTCGCCCCGTTCGATGGTGTCATCACGGCCCGGCTCAAGAACCTGGGTGACTCGGTGGCCATGACGCCGCCCACCGCGGTGTTCACCCTGGTGGACACCACGGGCCTGGAGGTCCGCGCGCTCGTGCCTGAGTCCGTCGTGGACAAGGTCAAGCCCGGCGTGAAGACGCACGGCACGGTGAGCCCCAGCGGCATGCGCTTCGAGGTGCAGGTGGCCACGGTGGGCGCGGTGGTGGACGCCACCAACCGCACCGTGGAGGTGCTGGCGGACGTGGTGGGTGAGACGACCAACCCCCTGCGCCCCGGCGCGCTGGTGGACCTGGACTTCTCCAACGTCGCGGAGCAGGCGGACGACAAGGGCCTGTTCCTGCCGACGCAGGCCGTCTCCGCGCGAGGCCAGGACGGCTTCGTGTGGGTGGTGCAGGACGGCACCGTGCGCAAGCGCGACGTGCGCGTGGAGCGCGTGCTCCCCGGCTACGTGCGCGTCCTCCAGGGACTCAGCGCGGACGAGCGCGTGCTCGCCGACTCCTCCCTGGACGTGAAGGAGGGCACGGCCGTCCGCGTGGTGCAGTGACGCCCTGCCCTTCCCCTTCGAGACTTATAGGGAGCTGCTGAATGAGCCCACTCAAGACCTTCATTTCACGACCCATCTTCACCGCCATGTTGATGATGGCGGTGGTCGTGTTCGGCATCAACGCGTACCCGCGCATCGGCGTGGACCAGTTCCCGGACGTCGACTTCCCCGTCGTCACGGTGACGACGGTGCTGCCCGGCGCGGACCCGGAGACCATCGAGAAGAACGTCAGTGATCCGCTGGAAGAGGCGCTCAACACGCTCAACGGCGTGGAGCAGCTTCGCTCCATCAACATGGAGAGCGTGTCGCAGATCGTCGTGCGCTTCACGCTGGACACGGCGGTCGACGTGGCGGCGCAGGACGTGCGTGATCGCGTCCAGGCGACGCTGAGCAAGCTGCCGAACGAAATCGAGACGCCCGTCGTCGAGAAGTTCGACATCGGCGCGGCGCCCATCGTCACCCTGTCGCTGTCCGGCGCGCTGCCCATCCAGGAGCTGACGCGGACGGCCGAGGACATCGTCAAGCCGGCGCTGCAGCGTCAGCCGGGCGTGGGCAGCATCGACGTGACGGGTGGCCGGGAGCGTGAAATCCAGCTCGTGGTGGACCCGGACCGCCTGCGCGGCTTCGGCATGGCCATCAGCGACGTGAGCCAGGCGGTCAAGGCGCAGAGCCTGGACATGCCGGGTGGTCGCACCATGGACTCGGGCCGCGAGCGCGTGCTGCGCCTGACGTCCGAGGCCAAGAGCGTGGACGACATCCGCAACATCATCCTTACCAACACCAACGGCGCGCCGGTGCGCGTGCGTGACGTGGCGGACGTGGTGGACGGCCCGGAGGAGGCGCGCGGCGCGGCGAAGAACGGCGACCGCAGCGCCGTGGCGCTCATCGTGCGCAAGCAGTCCGGCTCCAACACGGTGCAGGTGGCCGAGCTCATCAAGGAGTCGCTGGCGGACATCAACAAGCAGCTGCCCGAGGGCATCCTCATCGAGACGGTGTCGGACAACTCGCGGTTCATCCGCTCGTCCATCGCGTCGGTGCAGTTCGACCTGGTGCTCGGCGGTGTGCTCGCCGTGCTCATCGTGCTGGTGTTCCTGCGCAACCTGAACTCGACCATCGTCGCCGCGATTGCCCTGCCGGTGTCCATCGTCGGCACGTTCGCCGTGATGGCCGCGCTGGGCTTCACGTTCAACATGATCACCATGCTGGCGCTGACGCTCTCCATCGGTCTGCTCATCGACGACGCCATCGTGGTCATCGAGAACATCGTGCGTCACATGGAGGAGGGTAAGTCCCCCATGCAGGCGGCCATGGACGGCGCCGGGCAGATCGCCGTCGCGGTGCTCGCGGTGACGCTGGCCATCGTGGCGGTGTTCATCCCCGTGGCCTTCATGGACGGCATGATGGGCAAGTTCTTCTACCAGTTCGGCGTCACGGTGGCGGTGGCCACGCTCATCTCCTACGCCGTGTCCATGACGCTCACGCCGATGATGTCGTCGCGCCTGCTTCGTCACCACGGCCAGCCGACGGGCATCTCCGCGAAGGTGGAGAAGGTGCTGGTGGGCATGGAGACCGGCTACCGCAACCTGCTGGCGGGCATCCTGCGTCGCCGGGCGCTGACGCTGGTCATCGCGGTGGGCGTGCTCTTCGCCACCTTCGCGATGGCGCGCTTCCTGAAGTTCACGTTCATCCCCGAGCAGGACAACGGCAACATCAAGATGACGGTGGAGCTGCCCATCGGCTCGACGCTGCAGGAGACGCAGGCGGAGCTGGACCGGCTCGACGCCGTCATCCGGCCGTTGCCGGGCATCGCCTCCACCTTCGCCACCGCCGGCGGCGGCGTTCAGGAGGAGGTGCACAAGGGTGAGCTGCTCATCAACCTGGTGAACGTGAAGCTGCGCGGCTACACGCAGGGCGAGCTCAAGACGTACCTGCGCCAGAACATCAAGGCGCCTCCTGGAGTCCACCTCGCGGTGCAGGACATCTCGCCGGTGGCCGGTGGCGGCTCGCGCACGCAGGCGGTGCAGTTCAACCTGCGCGGCGACAACTGGCAGCAGCTCATCGAGACCGCGGAGAAGGTGAAGGCGGCCATGGCCAAGAACCCGGGCCTGGTGGACGTCGACTCCACGTACCGCTCGGGCAAGCCGCAGTACGACGTGGAGGTGGACCGCGAGCGCGCCGCCGCCCTCGGCGTGCCGGCCGCGTCCCTGGGCGCCACGCTGCGTGCCTTCCTCGGCCGCGACAAGTTCATGGACTACCGCGAGGGGGGCGAGACGTACGAGGTGAAGCTGAGCCTGCCGCCCTCCACGCTGGCGTCCGCGGACTCGCTGGGCAAGCTCACGGTGCGCTCGCCGAGCGGCCAGCTGGTGGAGCTGCGCAACCTGGCGAAGATCACCCCCGCCGACGGTCCGGTGCAGATCGACCGCGAGGCGCAGAAGCGGCAGATCACCCTGCTGGCCAACCTGGCCAGCGGCTACCAGCTCTCCGAGGCCATCGCGTTCATGAACACGACGGCGCAGGAGCTGGCGCCCGCGGGCGTCATCCACGACTTCGAGGGCAACGCGAAGGAGCTCGGCAAGGCGGTGACGGCGTTCGTCTCCGCGCTGCTGCTCGGCATCATCCTCGTGTACATGATTCTCGCGGCCCAGTTCGAGAGCCTGGTCCACCCGTTCACCATCATGCTGTCCCTGCCCTTCGCCTTCATCGGCGCCATCGGCGCGCTGCTCATCACCGGGCAGGCCATGTCCATGTTCGCCCTCATCGGCGTCATCATGCTCATGGGTCTGGTGGTGAAGAACGGCATCCTCCTGGTGGACTTCACGCTGCAGCTTCGTGAGGAGGGCAAGTCGGCCACGGAGGCGCTGCTCGGCGCCGCCCCGGTGCGTCTGCGTCCCATCCTCATGACCACCATCGCGATGATCGCCGGCATGGTGCCGGTGGCCATCGCCCGCGGCGACGGCGCCGAGACGCGCGCGCCCATGGCCATCACCATCATCGGCGGTCTCATCACCTCCACGGTGCTGACGCTGGCCGTGGTGCCGGTGGTGTACTCGCTGCTGGATCAGCTCACGGAGAAGTTCAAGCGCAAGAAGGGCCCGGGCTCCGCTCCGGACCACGGCACGCCGCACGCCGTGGACCCGCACAGCGGCAAGCCCGCGGTGGCCGCCGCCGCGCGAGTGGAGACGGCCTGATGCGAGTGCCGGCCAACAGACCGGCCCTCCGCGTGCAGCCGACGGGCGCGGGCGAGGAGGAGCTGGAGTCCACCGAGGATTCGGGCGCGGCCTACGAGGCGCCCCCCGAGGAGGACACCTCCACTCCCGCGTCGCGGCGGCTGCACGACCTCATCATCCAGCTCGGGCGCTACCGCTCGTTGAGGGATCCGCTGCACGGAATCTGCGAGAGCAACCAGCTCACCCCCACGCAGATCCACGTGCTGATGTGGCTGGGCAACGACGGCCCCACGCACGTGGGCGTCCTGGCCCAGCGGGTCGGAATCACGAAGAAGACCATCACCGGCGTGGTGGACCGGCTGGAGGACATGAAGATGGTGGAGCGCACGAGGGACGCCGAGGACCGGCGCGCCGTCGTCGCGCAGCTCACCCCGGAGGGCGTCAAGCTCTTCACCCTCATCAGCCGCAGCGTGGACCAGGGGCTGCGGCGGATGCTGGACCTGCTTCCCCCCGATGACCAGGAGGCCCTCTTCGGCCTCCTGGAGCGGGTGCTGAAGCGGCTCGGGACCACGCCCGAGCAGGCCATCTAGGATGGACGAGCGCGCGTCGGTGGCGACCTCCGCCCGACGCGCGCTCCGTCTCCTGGCGTGCCTCCCCTGTCTCTTCTTCACCCCACAGGTTCGAGCCGAGCCCTCGCCGCTCGCGCGTGAGCTGGCGTCGAGGTGCCGCGCGTGGGCCTCGGATGCACGGGCTCCGTGGGCGCTCGCGCATGGCATGGCGCTGGACGGGCGTGAGTTCCGCGCGGCGGATGGACGGCTCGCCGCCGAGGTCGTGGTGGCGGACTTCCTGCGCCAGGCGCCCGCGCGAGAGCAGACCGCGGCGAGCCGGGCGGACGTCTACTTCGACTCGTTCACGTCCGACGGCACACCGGTGGAGCCGCACCCCGCGCTCCAGGTGAAGACGCTGCTCGCCTCCGGGTTGCCCTTGTCACAGCGCTTCAAGACGGACTGGGGCGAGGTGACGCTGCGGGAGCTGGTGGAGGACGTGAAGCGCGACTTCCGCATGGCGCAGGTGGAGTCCGGTGAGAGCGCGTGGATGTTGGAGGCGCTCTCGCTGAGCTCGCGGCCCGGGGATTCGTTCCGTGACTCGACGGGGCAGCGGGTGCGCGTGGATGAGGTGATGACCCGTGCGCTCACGGCGCTGGAGACGGCGAACGCGGAGCTGGCCGAGGGGATGAAGGCGAAGCGGCCCGAGGTGCCCAAGCGGGGCCAGGGCATCTACGCGCATCCGTGTGGCGGGCTGCACTACTTCCAGGCCGTGGCCGGCTGGGCGCGGCATGCCTCGGTGCGTGCGGCATGGAGACGACGGCTCGCGGCCCAGGTGGACGTGCTGCTGTATCGGCTGGATTCGGAGACGCGGCAGTACGAGACCGCGTGGGCCTCGGCGCCCGCGGAGCGCGAGCGCGTCCTCGCGCAGATGCTGAAGTTCCAGGGGCATCTGCTGGAAACCCTCGGGCGATTGCGGGAGGACACGGGCTGGCGCCCTACCCCCGCACAGCAGCAGACGGTGGAGCGGGCACGCCGGTACCTGGAGAACACGGTGCGCCGGATGGACCAGACGGGCCTGCTCGCCGCCCCCGCGTCGGTGGCCGGGCGCGACAAGCAGCTCGCGCTCGACCTGGTGGGCGACACCTGTCACGCCGCTCGAGGAGAGTCCTTCTGGAGCCCCCGAGAGCTCACACGCCCAGCCGCGCCATCTCCTCCTCGGTGAAGCCCGCCTCCGAGAGCACCTCGCGCGAGTGCTGTCCCAACCCGGGCGGCTCGCGCAGCGGCGTGGGCCCCATGCGCAGCGGCGTCAGCAGGTGCGTCACCTTGCCCAGCCTGGAGTCCTCCGCCTCGACGAAGAGCCCCCGGGCACGCAGCTGCGCGTCCTTCAGCACGTCGTCCCCTTCGGCCACCGGCTCCACGCACAGGTCCGAGCCGGCGAACCGCTCCGCCCAGTGCGCCAGCGGCTTCGAGGCGAACAGCTTCGTCAGCTCCGCCTTCACCCGCGCGCCCGCCTCCCCTGGCGCGTACGCGTCCTCCATCAGGTCCGGCCGCTCCAGCCGCTCGCACACGCCCGAGAAGAACTTGGGCTCCAGCGCGCCCACCGCCAGCCACCGGTCGTCCGCCGTGCGGTACAGGCCGTAGCACGCATACCCGCCGTTGAGCGCCTCGCGCCCGCGCTCCAGGGGCGCGCCCTGCTCACCCATGAAGAGCCGCGCCGCCAGGTGCATGTGCAGGAACGCCGTGGCCCCGTCCGTCATCGACACGTCCACGAACCGGCCCAGCCCCGTGCGCTCGCGCTCGTACAGCGCGGCCAGGATGCCCACCAGCGCGAAGAGGCTGCCGCCACCGATGTCCCCCATCTGCACGCCCGGGAACGCCGGCGCACCGCCCGCCTCGCCGCCGTACCCCAGCAGCCCCGCCCGGGCGATGTAGTTCAGGTCATGCCCCGCCTTGAGCCGGTCCGGCCCCGTCTGCCCGTACCCGGAGATGGAGCAGAAGACGAGCCGGGGGTTCTCCGCGCGCAGCACCGCCTCCCCCACGCCCAGCTTGTCCATGACGCCCGGACGGAAGCTCTCCACCAGCACGTCGTGCGTGCGCGCGAGCTTCTTGAGCGCCTCGCGCCCCTCGGGCGTCTTGAGGTTCAACGTCAACGAGCGCTTGTTCCGGTTGAGCCCGTAGAACAGCGCCCCCACGTCGTCACGCGACGGCGGCATCGCCCGGACGTAGTCACCGCCCTCCGGCTCCTCCACCTTCACCACCGTGGCACCCAGGTCCGCCAGCACCAGCGTGGCGTAGGGACCGGGCAACAGGCGCGACAGGTCCAACACGCGCAAACCCTTCAGCGGCAACGTCGACATGGGAGTCTCTCCAGGAGGTGCTCGGGGGCCCGAAACGACACGCGGCGCGCTCCCGAGGACGGGGGCGCGCCGCACATGACTCACTCAAACGGCCATCAGCCCAGGATCTTCGCCAGCTTCATCGCGAGACCCATGTCCATGGGCTTGAACTTCAGCTTGCCCTGCATGGCCGCCATCTGGGGGTTGAGCGTCTTGTTCTTGATCTTCACGAAGTCGTCGTTGCTCACGAGGATGGTCATCTTCGACGCACCTTCGTGGCCGGCGGAGACCCAGCCCTCGGACTTGGTCAGGTCCAGCGTCCACTTCCCGCCACCCTCACCGGAGACGTCGAAGTGGATGATGGCGTTGACCTCCTTCGCCAGCTCCGGCTTCGCCGTGAGCTTCTGCGGAATCTCGGTCTCGATGATTTCCTTCGCGGTCGTCATGGGGCGCTCCTTGGCCTGGTCGTTGATTGGAGAATCAAGACGGGGGGACCGTAATGTCGCCCCCCTGGCAGGTCAAGGCATCAGATGCGCCGTGTTCATCACGCGCTGGTCGTGTTCGCGGCCGACGAGGGCAGTGAGCGGCGCACCATGTTGAGCAGATCATTGAGCTCGAACGGCTTGGCCAGGTGCCCCACCGCGCCGATGTCCTGGGCCTTGCTGCCCACGTTGCGGTCCGCGCTGAGGACGATGATGGGGATTTCCGCGTGCGTCGTGGGCCGCTGGCGCATGCGCTGGGCGAACTCCCACCCGTCCATCACCGGCATCATCAAGTCCAGCAGGATGAGGTGGGGGGGCTCCGGCTCGAGGCGCTCCAGGGCCTCCTTGCCGTTGCGCGCGCGGCGGATGACGAAGCCCTCGGCCTCGAGGATTTCGGAGAGGGCTTCGAGGATGTCCGGATCATCGTCCACGACGAGGACGACGGGGGCACCATCAGGCTGTGTGTTAGGCGGAGTCAGGGCAGTCTCCCTCGGTGCGACGCTGGGGATTCTTCCACCATCCTCCCACCCGGCGGCGCAACAAAAACGCGCTCCCCGCACGCGACGGGGGTGCACGTTGCAAAACCGACAGTCACGCCCCACCCTTTCCGTGACCTGCTGGACGGGAGGTGGAAAACGTGAGGAGCCCAGGGGAGATGGGAGCTGGCAGCACGGCGGAAGCGCCTGGCCTCGTCCTCGTCCCCACGCAGGGGCCCCCGCGCCTGCTGGGCGGCCTGCTGCTCGAGCATCTGGGCCTCCAGGCGCTGCCCGGGGACGTGAGCTCCCTGGACGCCCTGCTGGGCGCCGCCGGCTTCCAGCGCCGCATGGGGGACGCGCGCCTCTGGGAGAAGGACGACGACCACGTCCTGCTCGCGGGCGAGGAGTCCCTGGGCGACGGGGGGCGCCTGTTCTGGACCTTCCCCGTGGCGTGGGACGAGGCCGACAACCGCCGGCGGGTGCGCTACCTGGGCATGGCGTCCCACGACCTGCGCGGCTCGCTGGCCAACATCCGCTCCTATGCCGCGCTGCTGCTCAACGGCCGCTCGCCGCTGGAGCCCAAGGTGCAGCGCGGGCTGGAGACCATCCTGCGCAACGCGGACCGCTCGCTGTCCTTCTCGCAGGACTTCTTCGACTCCAGCCGCGCCGACCTGGGCTCGCTCGCCTGCGAGCCGGAGCGCCAGCCCCTGTTGCCCCTGCTGGACGCGGCGGTGGAGCGGCAGCGCGCGGCGGCCACCGCCGCCAACGTGGCGCTCGTGCTGGACCTGGACCCGAGCGAGGCCCAGCCCGAGGTGAGCGTGGACGGCGCCCGCATCCAGCACGCCCTGGAGGCCTTCATCCTCTACCAGCTCTCCCGCGCCCAGCCCGGCGAGGTCATCCACCTGCGCATCCATCCCGGCGCGCCCCGGGTGCGGGTGGAGGTGCGCCGCGAGGGGGTGCCCCTGTCGGACGAGGACGCCTCGGCGGTGTTCCGGCGCGAGGAGCGGGCCTTCCGGGAGAAGAAGCTGGAGGATCCGCTGCGCATCTACCTGGCCCGCCAGGAGGTGGAGGCGCACGGGGGAAGCGTGGGGGTGGAGACGGATCCGTCCGGCAGCTCCCTCTTCATCACCCTGACGGCGGTGCCGGGCGCCACGCTCGCAGAGGCAGCGGCCCTCCAGGCATGACACGTCCGCTCTTGCTGGCGGTCCAAGGCGCCCCCCGGTATGCTCCGCCCGTTTTCACGAAGGAGCCGTGATGCTGGGGCTGAAGCCGATGGAACTTCTTCTCATCCTGTTTGTGCTGCTGCTCCTCTTCGGGGCCACGCGGCTGCCGCAGCTCGGCTCGTCCCTGGGCAGCGCGATTCGCAACTTCAAGCGCGGCTTCGGCGGCGAGGAGGACGCGGGGACGCCCGGCGCCGACAAGAAGGGCGGCAACCTGGCCAGCGGCGGCAACGTGGACAAGGACGTGAAGTCCTCGTCCCCCAGCAGCCACGCCTGAGCCCCGCTTCCTGAAGCCCCCTTGACGCACGACGCCCGCTCCACCCCTCCTCCAGGGGCCGAGCGGGCGTTGACGTTTCCACCGGCCAGCCGGGCCCCCGGTCGACCGCACCGGGGGCGAGCGGCCTTGAGCGCTACTCGACGACGGCCACGTTGTCGTACATGGCGTCGATCTGCGCCTTGTACTTCTGGCTGCACACCTTGCGCTTCACCTTGAGGGTGGGCGTCAGCTCGCCGGACTCCTGGGTGAAGTCGGCGGACATGATGGTGAAGCGCTTGATGGTGGCGTACGGCGGCGAGTCCGCGTTCACCTTGTCCAGCACCGCCTTCACGGCCGCGTGGACCTCGGGGCGCTTGGCGTTCTCCGCGTAGCTGCCCACCGGGGCGCCCTTCTCCTCCAGCAGCTTCTTCGCCGTGTCCTCGCCCACGGTGATGAGCGCCACCAGGTACGGGCGCTTGTCGCCGTACACCATGGCCTGGCTGAGGATGGGGAAGGTCTTGAGCGTGTTCTCGATGTTCTGCGGCGCCACGTTCTTGCCGCCCGCGGTGACGATGATGTCCTTCTTGCGGTCGGTGATGCGCAGGTAGCCGTCCGAGTCCAGCTCACCGATGTCCCCGGTGTGGAACCAGCCGTCCGCCTCCAGGACCTCGGCCGTGGCCGTGTCGTTCTTGTAGTAGCCCTTCATGATGCAGGGGCCACGGGCGAGCACCTCGCCGTCGGAGGCGATCTTCACCTCGGTTCCCGGCATGGCGGGGCCCACGGTGCCGATCTTGATCTTGTTCGGGCGGTTCGCGTTGGTGGGCGCGGCCGTCTCCGTCAGGCCGTAGCCCTCCACCACCTTGAAGCCGAGCAGGTCGAAGAAGTAGCCGATCTTCCGCGACAGCGGCGCGCCGCCGGAGACGAACAGGCGCATGTTGCCGCCCAGCTTCTCGTCCAGCGTGCCGCGCACCTTGGTGAACACCAGCTTCTTGGCCAGGGTGAACGCCAGGCCGTCGTACTCGCGGCCCTGCTGCTTCGCCTCGACGTACTCGTCGAACAGCTTGAAGGCCCAGCGCGCCATCCGGCCCTTGAGGCCCGGGGCCGACGTGCCGTTGGACACCACCGTGTTGTAGACCTTCTCGAACACGCGCGGCACCGACGGCAGCACCGTGGGGCGCGTCTCCACGATGTTCGCCATCAGCTTGTCCACCGACTCCGCGATGATGAGCCGGAAGCCCATGGACAACCACGCCGCCTTCACCACCTGCGCGAACACGTGCGCCAGCGGCAGGAACAGCATGACCGCGTCGCTGGGCTCCATCATCCCGATGGCCTGCACCGCGTGCGCCTGGTACGTCCAGTTGCCGTGCGTGAGGATGGCGCCCTTCGGGTCACCCGTGGTGCCCGAGGTGTAGATGAGACAGTTGGTGTCCTCGGACTTCACCGAGGCCACCCGCTCCTCGAAGGACGCCGGGTTGGCCTGGTGCGCCTCGCGGCCCTGGGCCATCACGTCCGCCAGCGCGACCTCCTGGCCGCCCGCCACGGCGCCCTCGAAGACGATGACCTTCTGGACGGTGGGGCACTCGGCCAGCTTCTGCCGCACGCGCGTCAGGCGGCCCGCCTGCTTGGCATCCTTCTCGTCATTGTCCACGAAGACGAAGGACGTCTCCGAGTGCTTGATGACGTAGCGGAACTCGTCCGGGAGGTTGGACGAATAGATGGGGACGGTGATGGCCTGCGCCGCCGTGATCGCCAGGTCCGCGACGATCCACATGAGGCTGGTGTTGGCGAACAGCGCCACCCGGTCCCCGGGCTTCACGCCCTGCGCCACCAGGCCCGCGGACAACGCCTTCACGTCGTCCAGCACCTGCCCGAAACTCACGTCCTGCCAGCGGCCGTCCTTCTTGTGCGTCACACCCGCCTTGGAGGCGTTCTGCGCGCGCTGGATCAGCAACTGGACCAGGTTTCCCTCCTGCGCTCCGGCCGCCGAAGCCGAAGGTCCTACCTGATTCTCTGCTCTCACTTGAGCTCCTCCTCGATGTCGGCTTCGACCTTCTTCGCCCACTCCTGGATGCGCCGTCCCTCCGGGGGGTCGTACGCGACGCTGCCCTGCTTCACCTTCTGGATGGCGTTGCGCGCCTCCTTCGCCTTGTCGTCCCTGAGGAGCGTCTCGGCCAGGAAGTAGTATGCGCGCAACATCTCCGGATGCTGCTGGATGGCCTTCTCGTAATACTCGGCCGACTTCTTGAGGTCCCGCTTGGGCCAGGGCAGCTCGTAGTAGTAGCGCCCCTTGGCCAGCAGCGGCGCGGCGCCGTAGAAGCCGGAGTCCAGCTTGATGGCCGCGTCGAGCCGCTCGTTGAACTTGCCTTCAAGGCCCTCGCCCAGCGCCTTCATCACCCCCACTGCTTGAGAGTAGGCGCCAATCCCCGCCGCCGCGAAGTAGTGGCCTTCCACGCGGTTGGGGGCCAGCTTGACGGCCTTCTCCGCCACGTCCCACGTCTGCCGGCCGAGCACCTTCTTGAGCTTCTCGCTCGCGGCCCCGTCCGCCTGCCACTGGAGCTGTCGCGCCTGGCGCCACACCAGCTCGAAGTCGTCCGGCGTCACCGACAGCGCCGCCTTGAGCTCGGCCTCCAGCGCCTTGCCACCCTCCGCCTCGCCACGTCGCTCATGCAGGGCATCCAGCCGAGCGAGCAATTCCGGCTCCGCCGCCCGTGCCGAAACCGCCACGAACGAGCACAAGGCGAATAAAATCAAGCGCATGGCGGGTGGGCTTAGCACGCACGCTCGGTTGCACGCAAACGACCAGGACCGACTTTTCCACCAAACAGAAGGGGCGGGTCCAGCAAGGGTTGAAGACCCCGCCAGTCCCGCCCCATTCGAGCGCCTCCCCAGGTGGGGAAGCGAGGTGGCTCAGGCCACGTCCTGCAGGGCCTGCTCCTCGTTCTCGTTGAACGCCGAGAGGTAGCGCTCGAGGAACGTCTTCGTCTTGAGCTCCACCTGGCGCACGCGCTCGCGCGACACGCCCCAGCGCTGCCCCAGTTCCTCCAGCGTCAGCGGCTTGTCCTGCGTCAGCCGCTCCGTGAGGATGTCCCAGCCCAGGTCGCCGATGCGCTTGCGCACCTTGGTGAGCGCGTCCTGGATTTCGGTGTCCTGCTCGTTCGACAGGAACACGTCCTGGGGCGACGGCCCGTTGTCCTCCAGCCGGTCCAGGAAGGTCGTCTCGCCTTCCTCGTCGATGGAGGCGTCGAGCGAGAAGTCCACCATGCTGCCCCGCTCGGCCTCGCCGCCGCGCACCTGGCTGCGGTTGTCCTTCAGATAGCGGGTGATGTAGGCGCGAATCCACCACACCGCGTACGTCGCGAAGCGCACGTTCTTCTTCGGATCGAAATGCTCGATTGCCTTCATCAGGCCGACGTTGCCTTCCTGGACGAGGTCATCCAGGCGAGCGCCGCGATTGGCGAACTTCTTCGCGACGGCGACAACGAAAGCCAGGTTGGAGGTGGCGAGCGTCTGCCTCGCCGACTCGTCGCCCTTGCGAGCGCGCCGAGCCAGCTCGTACTCCTGCTCGCGAGTCAGTTGCTGGTGTCCCCCCAGCTGACGCAGGTATTGCGACAGGCCCTCCGCCGCAAACTTCGTCGAGTTGGCCATGATTTCCCGTCCTCCGTTCGATGCCGGACGCGCCGTCCCCGCCGACTCGCGTCCACCTGTCTCTAGGACGCCCAACGAGCGAAAGGGTTTCTCATTCCATCGCCGAAAGTCGTTTCGACTGTCGAACTTCGCCCTCACGCGGACGCAAGGCTTGCGCTTCCGCTGACTTGCAAGGTCGAGAAGCACCGACTCCCACGGCGATGGCCGCGACGCGGCCACTCACTCATCAACGTTTGAGCGCGGGGAAGATTTTCTCGGGATTGAGCAGCCCTGATGGGTCGAAGAAGGCCTTGAGCCGCCGCTGCAATTCCAGCAGCGCTGGCTGCTGTTCGAGCGCGAGAAATTCCCGCTTCGCGAGGCCCACACCATGCTCGCCTGTGATCGTCCCGCCCAGCTCCACCGTCATCAACAACATGCGGCGCAGCGCCTCATCCACCAGCGGGCGTTGATGCGGGCCTTCATAGAGGATGTTGGCGTGGAGGTTCCCATCGCCCGCATGGCCATACGTGGCCACGGTGAGGCCCAGCTGGGCGCCCATCGCCTTCAAGCGCTCGATGACCTCGGGGATTCTCGAACGTGGGACGACGATGTCCTCGGAGACCTTGCGCGGCTTGAGCGCGCGCAGCGCGGGGGAGATGACCCGACGCACGGCCCACAGTTTCTCGCGTTGGGAATCATCCTGCGCGACGAGTGTTTGACTGGCTCCCTGCTGTGCGCAGATGTCGCCGAGGCGTGACAGCTCCTCCAACAAACCCTCTGCGCCGTGGCCATCGACCTCGGCGATGAGGGCCGCGCCCGCGCCGGGTGGGAACTGGAAGCCGCGTCCGTCCACCGCGCGCAGGGCCACGTCGTCGATGAGCTCCAGGCATCGGGGCAACAGGCCCGCCGCGAGCACGGCCGACACCGCGCGGGCCGCGTCCAGCACCGACGGAAAGACGACCAGGGCGGTCAGCACTTTTCGTGGGAGCGGAATGAGCTGGAGGGTGATTTCGGTGGCCACGCCCAGCGTGCCCTCGGAGCCGACGAAGAGGCCCACCAGGTCGTAGCCGGCCACGCCCTTGATGGTGCGCCGCCCCACCTTGACGACCTCGCCGTCCGGGAGCACCCACTCCAGGCCGATGACGTAGTCGCGCGTGACGCCGTACTTCAGCGCGCGCGGGCCGCCCGCGTTCTCCGCGACGTTGCCGCCCAGCGTGCACGACTCCCAGGAGTTGGGGTCCGGTGGATAGAAGAGCCCCACGGCCTCCACGGCCTTCATCAGGTCGCCCGTCACCACGCCGGGCTCCACCACCGCGGTGAGGTCCTCCACGGAGATGGAGCGGATGCGGTTCATGCGCTCCAGGCTCACCGCCACGCCGCCGCACAGGGGCAGCGAGCCACCACTCTTGCCCGTGCGCGCGCCACACGGCGTGTAGGGGACTCCGTGCGCCACGCAGGCCTTGAAGATGGCGGAGACCTGCGCGGTGTCCTCGGGGAACACGACGACATCCGGAGGGAAGATGCCGCTGTCGGACTCGTCCCGCGCGTAGGCGGCGAGCGTGGCCTGGTCGCGCTTCAGCTGCCCGGCGGCGAGCACCCGCGAGAGCGCCTCGCACACGCGCTCCACCCGCTCGGGCTCCACGCGGTCCGGCCGCGCGGACACGTCACTCATCGCCGCGCCCCGAGCCGCGCCCACAGCTCGCGTCGCAGCGCACCGTCGCTGCGCAGCTCGCCTTCATAGGCCTCCGCGTGGGTGATGGCGTCGCGCTGCTGGGGACCGCGCATGCGCAGGCACGCCTGCTCCGCCTCGATGATGCACGCGGTGGCGGGGCTGCCCAGCTCACGGGCCAGGGAGCCCGCGACCTCGCGCGCCAGGTCCTCCTGGAGGATGAGCCGGTGCGCGAAGCAGTCCACCAGCGCGGACAGGCCGCCGAAGCCCGCCACGTGCTTGCCCGGGACGTACGCCACATGCGCGACGCCCGTCACCGGCAACAGGTGGTGCGGACACATGGAATGGAAGCGCAGGCCCGTCACCACCACCAGCTCACGCGACGAGCCGCGCGGCGCGGAGAACGTCTTGCCCAGCACCTCTCCGGGCGTCTGGGCATAGCCGTCCAGGAACTCGCGGCTCCAGGCGTCGGCCACGCGCTTGGGCGTGTCCACCAGGTTCTCGTCATCCATCGGCAGGCCGGCGGCCCGGAGGAAGGCCTCCACCGCGCTCGCCATGGCGACGGGGTCTGGCACGCTGGCGAAGGACCTGGGGGCAGGGACTCCGCGGGGACGGACTTTGGACGAGCTCACGGGGCAAGGACTCCTGCGGGGGTGCGGGCGCTCAACGGCCGGGCACCCTATCCGATGCGGCGATGAGGATCTCCCCACCTCGCACGAGCACGTCGTAGATGCGAACCTTCGCGTCCGGGCGCCAGGGGCACAGCCCCGTGCGGACATCGAACGGCCAGGCGTGCAGGGGACAGTGCAGCAGCGTCCCCTCCAGATCTCCCTCATGAAGCGAGCCGCCACGGTGGGGACAGGTGTCCTCCAGCGCGTGCACCTGCCCGTCGACCCGCACCAGGGCCACCCGGGTGTCTCCCACCTGGACCACGGCGCGACCGCGTGCGTCCAACGCGGTGAGCCGCGCCACCGGAATGAAGCGTCCGTCCGGTTGTCCTTCCTCCATCCAGGTGTCTCCCTCGCCCGGGCCCACCGGGCCGCCCTACGTGAATGCGGTGACACGAGTATGCGTCCCACCACCGTGCTAGCCTGCCTTGACTCTCCCGGGGGCCGTCAGTAGAGCACCCGGGCCTCCCCCCTTCCCGCCGATGACCCAGCGCGCCCATACCTTCGCCCGCGGCACCGCGACGCTGTTGGTCGTGCTGTGGGCGTTGCAGCCGCTGGGGACCCTGCTCCATGCCCGGGACGCGCACGCGCACCGCTTCTGTCCCGAGCACCAGACCTTCGAGGAGACGGCCAAGGGCACGGGTGCCATCCAGGCCCGGCTCGCCCCGGAGAAGCTGGCGCAGCTGACCGCCGTTCCTCCCTCGGGCACGGACTCCAGCCGGCCGACCCACGAGACGTGCCCACTCCTCACGTCGAGCTCGCGCGACGAGGGGTGGTTCGTCGCGCCCTCCTCGTGGGTCCTCGCGCGGCTCGTGGTGAGCCGTCCCACCACCGCGCCGCCCCACGTCACCCCTCCCCTCTCCGTCCTCGACACCGCGCCCAAGTCCTCGCCACCCGCGCACGCCTGAGTCGCGTCCGCAGTGAGCTTGCAGGTCCTGTGCTGTGGGGCGCCACGCGCACGCGTGCGTCCCGTCCGAGGAGCATCACCGGTGTCATCCGTTCCACGTCGTCCGCACGGCGCGCTTTTCGTCGTGTCCCTCTCCGTCCTGTTGTCCACGGCCACGGCCGCGGCGCAGGAGCTTTCCCCACCCTCTCCCGATGCGGGCGTCCCCGCGTCGGACGCGCCCACCGCCGAGCCCGACGCCGGCCCTTCCTCCGACCTGCCCGCCGGCCTGACGCCGGAGGAGATGGCTCAAATCGAGAAGGCCTTCGGCGGCGACACGCAGCAGGGCGTGCCCGCCAGCACCTCCGCCGCGCCGGATGCCACACCCGGCGGGGGCTTTCCGCTGTCCATCCCTGGCGCGAGCAGCGGCACCAACTTCCTGGACATGAGCTTCATCCTGGATGTGGCCGCGGCGGCCTTCACGTCCAAGGAGCCGCTGCAGGGCGGCGCGCATGACCCCACGCGCAACGGCTTCAACCTGCAGCAGCTGGAGCTGTCCATCGGCTCGGTGGTGGACCCGTACTTCCGCTTCGACGCGAACATCGTCTACAGCCAGTTCGGCGTCGAAATCGAGGAGGCCTACGGCACCACGCTGGCGCTCCCCGCGAGCCTCCAGGTGCGCGCGGGTCAGTTCCTCACCCGCTTCGGCCGGCTCAACGCCACGCACCCGCACGCGTGGGACTTCGTGGACCAGCCCTTCGCGATGAGCCGCGTCTTCGGCGGCGAGGGCAACCGGGGCCTGGGCGTGGAGCTGTCGTGGCTCACGCCACTGCCCTGGTTCGTCGAGGTGACGGGCAGCCTCACCGACGCCACCGGCGAGGCCACCGCGCGCAGCTTCCTGGCGTCCTCGGGCGACCGCGTGTTGTCGCCGTTGGACCTGCAGGCCACGGGCGTCGTGAAGCAGTTCTTCCCGCTGTCGGACGACCTGTCCTTCATGTGGGGTCTGTCCGGCGCCACGGGCCCCAACCCCACCGGCTACCGCAACCGCACGGACATCTTCGGCACCGACCTGTACCTGCGCTACCGCCCGATCACGGAGGCGAGCAACACGCTGGTGTCGCT
Organism: Myxococcus faecalis; assembly: GCF_050039385.1. Taxonomy (NCBI): domain Bacteria; kingdom Pseudomonadati; phylum Myxococcota; class Myxococcia; order Myxococcales; family Myxococcaceae; genus Myxococcus; species Myxococcus faecalis. The sequence goes on from NZ_CP144336.1 coordinate 369,780, forward strand.
GCAGGTGGAGGCGCTCTACCGACGCAGGCAGGTGCCCGGCGACGTGCTGACGGACTTCAACGCCTACGCCCAGCTCGCGTGGCGCTTCTCCCAGCGATGGGCCACCGCCGCGCGCTACGAGCTGGGGACCGCGGCCAAGGGTGAGGACGGCCAGGTGGCCGTGGACCCGTTGGACCCGGAGTGGACGAAGCGTCGCGACCGCGTCTCGGTGAACCTCACCTTCTGGCCCACCGAGTTCTCCCGCCTCCGCTTCCAGGCCGCGCGTGACAACGCACGGTGGCGCGACGAGGCGGACTACTCGGCGTTCCTCGCCCTCGAACTGGTCACGGGTGCCCATGGCGCCCATGCGTTCTGAACCTCTTTCACGGGAGCCCTTCCCCATGCGTTCTCTTCGATTCGTCGCGGCCCTGTGCGCCGCCCTCTGTGTGCTCGCCGCCGCCCCCGCGCTCGCGGCCGTCAATGTCGTCACCACGCTGCCGGACCTCGCCGCGCTGACCAAGGCGGTGGGCGGAGACCTGGTCAAGGTGCAGTCCATGGCGCTCGGGACGCAGGACCCGCACCGCGTCGACGCCAAGCCCAGCCTCGCGCTCGCGCTGCGCAACGCGGACCTGCTCGTCTGCGTGGGACTGGACCTGGAGGTGGGCTGGCTGCCGAACCTCCAGACCGGCTCGCGCAACCCGCGCATCCAGCAGGGCAGCCCGGGCTTCCTCAACGCCTCGCAGTTCGTGCGGCTGCTCGAGGTGCCCCCCACCAAGGTGGACCGCAGCGAGGGCGACGTGCACCCCGGCGGCAACCCCCACTACCTCTACGACCCGAGGCAGGGCGCGGCCGTGGCGCGCGGAATCGCCGAGCGGCTGGCCCAGCTCGACTCCAAGAACGCGGCCACCTACCGCGCCAACGCGGCGAAGCTGACGGCGGACCTGGATGCGGCGCGCGTGGAGTGGGAGAAGCGGCTGGCGGGCCTGAAGGGCGCGCCCGTGGTCGCCTTCCACCGGACGACGGCGTACCTGGCGGACTGGCTCGGCTTCGACGCCATCGCGTTCCTGGAGCCCAAGCCGGGCATCCCGCCCAACCCGTCGCACGTGGCCGGCGTGCTGGTGCTCGCGCGTCAGCGCAAGGCGCGCATGGTGCTCATCGAGAGCTACTACAACGACCGCGAGGCGAAGATGCTCGCCGGCATGATTCCGGCGCCGCTCGTCGTCCTCCACGGCGGCACGGACTTCCGCGCGGGCGAGACGTACCTCCAGCACATCAACGAGATGGTGGGCAACCTGGAGAAGGGCCTCAACGCCGGGAAGGGGGGCTGACGCCATGAAGCTTGGACGACTGCTTCCCCTGTTGTTGCTGTCCGGCTGCGCGCTGGACGCGGGCGAGGGCTTCGCCGTGCTCGAGCCCACCGTCCACGCGACGTATGTCCCGGCGGTCTCGCGCGATGCGGGCAATGGCTTCCAGCGCCTCGCGTCGGACTACCAGCTGCGACTGGACTCGGCCGCGCTGGGCGTCTCGCATGTCGAGCTGGTGGGTGGCGCGGGCGGTGGTGGGCCGACGACGTTCGACCCCGCCAATCCGCCTCCGGGTTACTCGCTGTGCCACAACGGCCACTGTCACAGCGACAGCGGCGCGCTCGTGGACTACGAGGACATCGAGGCGGAGCTGGGCGGCGGCGCGTCCTCGTCCGTGGTGGCCGCGCTGCACGTGGATGGCACGCTGGACCTGCTGACGTCGGCGGCGACCCCGGTGGAGTGCGAGCCGGACTGCGAGCTGCCTCGCACCGCGCTGTCCCGCGGCGTCTGGGAGGTGACGGCCGTCACGCTGACGGGCGTCGTGCGCGACTCGCGCGCAAGCCCCAGGCTCCAGGAGGTGCCCTTCCGGCTCACGCTCGAGTCCACGGGCGGCGAGGAGGCCGAGCCGCTGTTCACCGTGACGGGGGACGTGGACGTCCCGTCGGACCGGGAGCACAAGCCGCGCGTGAAGCTGGACCTGTCGCTCGCGGTGCCGCCGAGCATCTTCGACACCGTGGACTGGGCCCAGGTGACGCCCGGCGCGGACGGCGTGCTGGACCTGGGCACGGCCGCGAACGAGGCGACCCGCAAGGCGCTGCTCGCGGAGCTGGCGGAGCTGACACCCCAGGCGGAGGTCCGACGTGAAGACCGATGAGCCCGTGCCCTCCGAGGGCACCGCGCACGCCGTGTCGCCGACCTTCACCGTGGGCGAGCCGCTGCTCACCTGCACGGAGCTGGTCATCGGCTACAACGACAAGGCCATGCTGCCGCCCATCAACATGGTCATCCGCCGCGGCCAGTTCATCGCCGTCGTCGGTCGCAACGGCTCCGGCAAGAGCACCTGGTTCAAGACGCTGCTGGGCATGCTCGAACCGGTGTCGGGCACCATCTCCCGGAGCCATCCGACGATGCGCAGCGCGTACGTGCCGCAGACGTCCAGCATCGACTCCATCCTCCCGCTGCGGGCGCGGGAGCTGACGGCGTGGGGGCGGCTGCGCGGGTGGAGCTTCCTGTGGCCCTTCGCGCGCAAGCCGGAGCGCGACGCGGTGGAGGTGGCGCTGGAGACGGCGGGCGCGAAGGCCATCGCCAACAAGCCCTACCGCGAGCTGTCCGAGGGCCAGAAGCAGCGCACGCTGCTGGCCCGCCTCATCGCCACCGAGGCGGACCTGGTGCTGCTGGACGAGCCCACCGCCGCGATGGACGCCGTCGCCGAGCGCGAGACGATGCAGCGGCTGTGCTCGCTCGCGCGGGAGCGCGGCCTGGGCGTGGTGGTGGTGTGCCACGACCTGGAGGTGGCCGCCGAGCACGCGGACGTGCTGCTCTTCGTGGACCGGGAGACCTCCGCCTTCGTCGTGGGCGACGCGCGCACCGTGTTCTGCCACCCCGCCTTCCGTCGTCAGTACGGCGACGAGTACTGCCACCGCGCTCCCGAGGGACCCCACCGTGGACCCGATGCTCGCTGAACCCTCCCAGTGGCAGCAGTTCGTCGAGGGGTTCGAGCTGTTCAGAGACCCGCTCCTGTGCGCGCTCCTGGCCGGGGGCGTGCTGGGCTTCCTGAGCGTCTACGTCGTGCTCCGGCGCATGGTGTTCGTCAGCGCCGCGGTGGCCCAGTCCGCCGGCCTGGGCGTGGCGCTCGCGTTCTACGCGGGCATCCACCTGGGCTTCGAGGTGGAACCCGTCATCGGCGCCACCGCGCTCGCCCTGCTCGCGACGATGCTGCTCATGATGGACCCCACGCGGCTGCGCCTGACGCGTGAGAGCCTGCTGGGCATGGCCTATGCCCTGTCCGGCGGCGCGGCCATCCTCGTGGGAGACCGCATCGCCCAGGAGTCGCACGACATCCAGGGCATCCTCTTCGGCACCGCCGTGCTGGTGACGCCCGAGCAGCTGCGCACCGTGGCCGTCGCGGGCATCGCGGTGATGGCGCTCCACCTGTGGTGGTACCGGGGCATCACCTTCGCGAGCTTCGACCGCATCGGCGCGCTGGTGCAGGGGCTGCCGGTGCGACTGCTCGACGGCGTGCTGATGGTGTCCATCGGCGTCATGGTGGGCGTGTGCGCGCGGGCCCTGGGCGCCCTGCCCGTGTTCGCGTTCTCCACGCTGTCCGCCATCGCCGCGCTGATGTTGGACCTGCGGCTGCCGTGGACCTTCGTCGTGGCGACGCTCGCGGGCATCGTCTCCGGCGTGGGTGGCTACATGTTCGCCTACTTCTTCGACTTCCCGGTGGGCGGCTCGCAGACGGTGGTCGCCGCGCTCCTGGTCGGCGTGGCCATGGGTGCACGCGCACTCATCCAGTTCGTTCTGCGCAGAGCCAGTTGAAACCCGTGCGTGCCGGGTGAGGGGTATCCCCCGGCGCGCAGATATGCACCCGCGCGAAGGCCGTTCCCCGTTCATCCCAGCGATGAATGACGCGAGGTTGCACATGGAGCCGCGAAGCGGGTGGTGGTGTCTTGTCTGGCTGCTCTTCGTGGGGTGTGCCCATGCCCCCCGCTCCGAGGAGCCTGACACGCCGAAGTTCGAGCACGTCTTCCAGAAACCCCTGGAGGAGGCGCTGGCCGTGACGCGGGAGCTGCTCGCCAACCGCGGCATGACCTTCGAGCAGACGGAGGACCCGCACCAGTTGCTCACCACGTGGGAGGTCCGTGACTCCATGCGGACGGCGAACAACACCTATACCCGCTACCTGGTGACGGGCATCGCCGTGGGTCCGCGCCAGTCCGTGGTCCGCGTGTTCAAGTCGACGTTCCAGTCGTCCGGGAACGACGCCAGTCGCGGCGACCACTGGTGGAAGATCCTCTGGGAGCGCGCGGAGATGGACATTCAGAGCCCAGCCCAGTTCCAGACGGGTCTCCAGCGCGCCATGCCACGCAGAGGCGGTCCCATCGAGCTGCGCAACGCGCTCAAGGGGACCCGAGACCTGGACCTGGAGAAGGAGCTGACGCTGCGGCTGGAGTCCGGCCCGTCGCTGGAGGTGGTGAGCGGGAACGTGAAGGAGGACCCGCGTCCACCGGCTCCCGTGCGCGACTCGGACTTCTATCTCACGCGCTGGAAGGAGGACGGCGTGAAGGAGGGCCCCTGCGCAGAGACGATGCGAGGGCTGCATGAGCTCCTGGCTCCGGGGCTCACGCTGCTGGTGGGCGAGCAGCTGGGCTCACGCGAGGCGCCCGCGGTCGTGGGCGAGCTGGTGTGTCAGGTGGCCGAGCTGGGGCTGCCCGTCGCGCTGGGCGTGTCCATCCCTCGCAAGGAGCAGGAGCGGCTGGACCGCTACCTCGCGAGCCCCGGTGCGCCGGCGGACCAGGACGCGCTGCTCGAGGGGCGCTTCTGGCACCGGCCCTATCAGGACGGCCGCAGCAGCCGGGCCATCCTGGACCTCATCGACCGCGTGCGGGCGATGCGGCTCGCGGGGCTCGCGGTGTCGCTGGTGGCGTATGACACGGACCTGAAGGGCGGCAGCGAGCGGGACCAGGCGCAGGCGGACCTCTGGAATCGTCGCAGGCAGGCGCTCAAGGACGAGGTGCAGGTGGTCCTCGCGGGCAACACGCACACGCGCACCGTCGCGGGCACGCCGTGGGACAAGGCCTTCACGCCCATGGCCCACCTGCTGAAGGCCTCGCGGCTCGTCGTGCTGGAGATGAGCTACGCGCAGGGCACGCGGTGGGGGTGTGACCTGGACCGCGCCGGGAAGATCCAGTGCGGCTTCGTCGGCGCGACGCCCAGCGGACGCGTGGCGGCGCGGCCGGGCCTGTCGCCCCACATCACCCTGTTCGAGGCACCCACGCCCGAGGGCACGCATGGACTGCTCTACGTGGGCGAGCTGTCGCCGTCGCTCCCGGCCATCTCGCCCCACAAGGAAGCACCGCCGCCCACGAACATCCGGCCGCCTCGGCCGATGCGCGACGACAAGCCGCCCATGTTCTAGGCGTCAGCGGACCGCGGTGGAGATGGCCTTGAACTCGGGCGTGCCCGCGCGCCCGAGCACGTCGAACAAGGCGGTCTCCACCGTCGCCACCACGGCGCCCGCGTCGCGGCACAGGTCCAGCCCCACCCGGCGGTCCTCCGTCGAGCGCGACAGCAGCGCGTCCGCCAGCAGCACGGGCAGCAGCCCCTTCTGCGCCAGGTCCCTCGCCGTCTGGAAGACGCAGATGTGCGTCTCCATTCCCGCGATGAGCACCTGCTTGCGCTCACCCAGCTGCGCGAGCACGTCCGGCACCGCGGCGCTGAACTCGAGCTTCTCCACGGCCTTGTAGCTCTTCAGGAACATCTTCAGGAGCGAGTGCGTGGGCCCCAGCCCCTGCGGGTATTGCTCCGTGACGATGATGGGCAGCCCCAGCGCGCGGGCCCCCTGGATGGCCGCGTTGGTGCGCGCGAGCATCCGGTCCAGTGCGTCGCGCTCCATGGCCGCGCACAGGCGCTCCTGGACATCGACGATGAGCAGCGCGGTCTGGTCCTGCGTGAGACGGAAGGTGGCCATGCCCCCTCCTCGCGCGAATGGCGCGGGGCCGTCAAGCGCGAGGCACGGTGGACGCCCGACGCCTCACGCTTCGGCGCGGGCCGCTTCGGGCGGACAACACTCGCGGCACAGCGTCCGGTTGCGACCATGCGCCACGGCCAACAGCACGCCGCCGCCCACGGTGAGTCCCACCTCCCACGCCTCGTCCGCGCCCTCGGGCACCAGGAAGGCCCCGGCGCCGAGCAACCCGAGCCCTCCCACCGCGAGCACCGGCACCCACGCGCGGCGATGCAGCCGCCACCCCGGGAGGAAGGCCGCGAGCGCTCCGAGCAACGCCAACGCCAGCAGCCCGCGGTGAGCCCCCTCCCCGCCCAGCCACCCCGCCAGCGCCGCGGGCAACAGCCCGAGCACCGCGGGGAGCACCAGGCAATGCACGAAACACAACGCGGAGAGCAGCTGTCCCACGCCATCCCAGCGCGAGGGCGCGACGGCGCTCCGTTCAAGAGAGCTCAACAGGACACCTTCTCCAGGGAACGGAAGTCGGGAGGAACCGGGGGCGGCGCCTCCGCTGTGTGGACCAGTCGCAGGATGCGCCCGCGGCCGGAGATGTACGTGCGCGCGCGCCGCAGCTCCGGCAGGTGCTCGTCCGCGTCACGCCACCGCTCCAGGAAGCGCTCGAAGTCCTGCACCGCGAGCACCCGCTCCCCCATCGCCACGTGCGTCTCCGCCAGGAGCAGCCGGTAGTGGCCACACGCGGGGCGCTCCTCCACCAGCGCGCGCGCCAGCTCCAGCGCCTTCTGCTCGCGCTCGCCGCGCAGCCGCGCCCGGGCCAGCGTCTCCCGCGCGGGGCGGGAGAAGGCCGAGGGCCCCGCGGTCCGCAGCCGCCGCTCCATGCGCCACGCGCGCACCAGCGTGGCCTCGGCGCGGCCACCATCACCCCGGCGTGACTCCAGCGCGCCGCGCAGCTCCTGCTCGGCCACCTCCACGACGCGGGCGACATCGCGCGGACACAGCTGCCGTCCCTCGGCGCGGCGCAGCTCGGACAGGGGCGCGTGCAGCAGCGCGAGCGCATCACACGCGCGCTCCACCTCCGAGAGTCGGCCGGCATCCATCGCGTTGATGCCGCGCGTGTACAGGCGCAGGCCATCGCGCAGGCCCCGCTCGGCCGCGGAGAGCGCGCCCGAAAGCTCCAGGGGCACGTCCGCCGCCGCGCGGCAGAAGCCGAAGCGCAGGTGCGTGGACACCAGCGTGGACGCCGCGAACAGGAGCGCCTGGGGCTCGGCGCCCGCGGACTCCACGCGCTGACGCAGCCGCCGCGCCCACGTCTGCGCGTCGCTGTACTGCCCCGCCTCCGCGCAGCCCTGGCTGAGCAGTCGCATGGCCAGCTCCGCGCACGGCGCGAAGGACGCGGGCAGCGACTCCGCCGCCAGGTACGCGTCATCCGTCTCCACGACGGCCTCCAGCACCCGATAGGCCGCGTCCGTCTCCCCCAGCCGGCTCAGCAACCGCCCCGACGCCAGCAGCGCGGGGCTCGCTCCAGGCGCGAGCCGGGGCAGTCGCAGCGCGCTCTCGTGCGCCGCTTCGGGGCGGGAGCTCGGCAGCGTCGCGCACACCCAGGCGAAGTGGACGCCCACGTGGTCCGGACTCGTGCGCATCAAGTCCCGCAACATCGCCTGCGCGTAGGGCTGGCCCTGTCCGGGGCGGCCGTCCGGCTCGTAGCCGTCCACGAGGAAGCCCGCGAGCAGCAGCTTCGCCTCGACGTCCTCGGGATAGCGGTCGATGAGGCTCTCCATCTCGCGGATGAAGGCATGGCGACCGTTGGCGGGCCCCTTGTCCGACAGCAGGCTGGCCGCGACGATGTAGCGCTGCTCCAGGTCCGGCAGGCCCTCGCTCAGCGCGAGCGCGCGGGCCATGGCCTCGGCGCGAGCGGCCGCGAAGCGCGCTCCCGGCCCGCGCGTCAGGGCCAGGCCCCACCACGCCATGGCCAGCTCCGGGTCGTGCCTCGCCGCCTCCGCGAAGGCGCGGCGGGCCTCCGAGCCCCAGCCCAGGTGCAGGAGGCTCAAGCCCTGGTCGAACCAGGCCTGCGCCAGCGGCACACGCGTGCTCACCTTCAGGTGCGAGGCGCCCAGTCCCTCGCGCAGCCGGGGACGCGGAAGCGCCTCGTCCGCGACGTCCTCCCAGGCGGCCTGGACGTAGACGGATGGCTCATCGTTGCGCAGCAGTCGCGACAGCATGATGTCCTCCCAGTGCCCCGGCATCCGAGGCGCCACAGGCTTCGAATTCACAACCCAGTGAGCGAATGCGCGCGCCGAGCCGCCACCACGCGGCGGCCAGCGCTTCCGGTGGAACCGGAGACGCCTTGCGCCGCGACGCGACGCACGCACGCCTCCAGTCCAGTCCCACTTCCCGCAGCACCCAGTCCTCGTGCCCGGCCAACCACTCGGCGAGCTCCACCAGACACTGGTGGACCTCCCGCCGCTCTCCGACGGTGGCCGGAGCCCGCGAGGGACCCAGCTCACTCGCCTGGAAGGCCGGACGCGCGGGCGCGTGCTCGAGCCAGCGAGGGGTGAAGCCGTCCCGTGGGACGAAGACGGCCTGACCGCACTCGCACAGCGCACCGAAGCCCCAGAGCGACAGCCTTCCGCCGTGCGCCAGCGCGATGGAGTAGGCGCTCTGCCCCTCCACGCCCTCGGGCCGCGCGTGACGCGTGAGCCCTCGACGCAAGAGGAGGTTCCCCTCCGGGCAGCGCACATCCTGTCCGAGACACCACATGGTGACGTCGAACAGGCGGTCCGCGTCCCGGAGGACGTCGCGGGGAAGCAGCTGAAGGGCCTCGGTTCCAGACATGGGGTCTCCGGGGCTCAGCTCGCGGACTTCTTCGCGGGGGCGCCGGAGCGGATGGCCGTGTCACCGAACAGGGCCTTGGAGTCCACCGCCGCGCCGCCCTTCTTCGACAGCACCGCGTTGATGGCCCGCACCAGCTTGCCGCGAACCTTGCGGGGCAACGGCTTGTCCTCGAGCGCCGCCTGGAGCTGCTGCGAGCTCACACCCCGGCCGCTCTTCGGCTTGGCGAGCGACAGCTCCGTGTAGCTCTTGCCCTGCGTCTCCTTGTCCCGCCGCTTCGAGGTCCGCTTGCGCGCGAGCGCGCGGCCATCACTCCCCTGCGCCTCCAGCTGACGGGACAGGCGCAGCAACGCGTCGGAGGCAATCTGCTTCTCGGTCAGGAACTGCTGAAAGGTACCCATGGTCTTCTCTCCAGGAGGGGCCGGCCGGAAGGCCGACCCCGGATTCGGTTGAGGCAGGACACGAGGCCCCTCGCGAGGCCCCGGACACGCGGCCGGCTAGTGCTCGTGGCCCTCGTGCGACGCCTCCTCGATGACGAGGTTCACGGACGCGGAGGTGGTGGGGCCGAAGGTGAAGGTGAACGTGCCGACGGACAGCGGGACGACGTGGCGACCCTTGATGTCGGTGCAGGACTCGGAGCTCTTGGCGCTCTCCTCGATCTCCACCGCCGCGCCGCTGGCGTCGGTGATGACCACCGGCACGTCCGCGCTCAGGTAGAGGACGTAGTCGGTGGCCTCCGCCGCGGCGAACGACACCGAGCCCCGACGGCCGCCCGCGCCATCCACCAGCGAGATGTCGTAGCGGCGGTGGTCGTTCGACACGGAGGGCGGCGTGCCCGTCAGCGTGGCGTTGACGGCCGTGGACGGGCCCTCGGCCAGGTGCTCGCACCCCTCGACATCGACGTCCTCTTCGTGCGGCTCGTCGTCACCGCAGGCGGTGGTCAGGAGCGCGGTGGACATCAGGAGGGCGGCCAGAAGCTTCTTGTTCATGTGTGTAGCTCCACGTGGATGGACTGCGGATACCCAGCCACCAACGCCGCCACGGACCCCACCCGCGAGGGCAGAGCCAAGACAGACATGGGCGACAGGGTGGGAATCGCGCGAACCGTGCGCGACACGGGGGGCGAGAGCGTGCACGCAGGGGAAACGAGTCATCCGGCGGCGCGTCGCGCGACGTCTGACGCGGGGCTCCGAATTCCGGAGCCGGACGTCAGGTGTCGACCACGGACCGCGGCCTCCTCACGGCATGGCTGTGCCGGGAGCGAGGGACGCGTACCCTGGGTGCTGACTCAGGCGCGAGGCGGAGAGGCCTTGGGGGCCAGGTGCAGACGGGCCACGGGCTCCGCGTGGAAGCGGAACACGGCCAGCGCCGGCGAGGAACGGGTGGGCACCCGGGTGACGACCGGGGTGACCTCTGTCGGAGGAGGACCCTCGCGACGGATCAACGTGTGGACGCAGTGGGCCTCGGAGCCGTGGCCCGCAGGAGCGTCGTCACGAGAAGTCAGCCGGACGTCGTCGAAGGACTCCTCGGCGACGGGGGCGGTGTGCGAGCCCCCCTCCTCCACGTGGACCACCTCACCGTGCTCCAGACACGTGGCGTGCTGGACCATGGCGAAGTGGAGCACCGTCCCCATGTACGCCAGCGCACACACAGCCGCGAGCGGCAGCGCCAGGAGGCGCGACCGGACGAGACGCGAGGGCAGCGAGTGGAGGGAGCGGCTCACGGTGATAGGGATTCCAGCGTTGAACGCAACGCGGTTGTAAGCCAGACGGAGCGCGCGTGCAAGTCACACGAGCGAGTCCGTGGCGCGCGCGGGCCCCGCTGCTTGTTGGCGCGCGCGCCGTGAGGGGCCGTGCAGGCGGCGCGCCGATGGACCGGTGAGCCTGTCCGCGCATAGGTTCGCCGCCCCGGGCAGGCCCCGGCATCTCGAGAAGGACAGAAACACCCGTGCAAGAGCTCATCGACGTGCTGCGACATCAGGCGCGCCACTTCGCGCCCGAACTCGCGCAGCTCGCGTACAAGCGCGGACTGGCCGTCACCCAGTCGGACGGCACCACGCGCCCCATCCCCATCACCGCGACGCCCGTCATCCTCGACGCCGCGGAGATCCGCCGCCGCGCGGAGCTGTCCGCGCACCTGGCCTCCGCCACGGTGAAGATGGCGCGCGCGTGGCTCGCCGCGCCCGACGCCGAGCTCCTGCTGGCCTCGCTCTCCCCGCTCGAGCGCGCGCTCGCGGAGCGCACCTGGCCCCAGGCGGTGCGGCTGGCCACCACGCGCGTGGACTACTTCGTCTCCGGCGGAAAGCCGTGGGCGCTGGAGGTCAACGCGACCATTCCAGCCATGCAGGGCTACTCGGACATCGCGGCCCGCACGTTCATCGAGGTGGTGGCGCGCCACTTCCGCTATCCGGAGAAGGCGCTGCCCTCGCTGCTCACGCTCAACGGCAGCAACGCGCTGGCGCTCTATCGTTCGCTGTTGGACGGTTACGCCGCCGAGCGCCCTGGCCGGTTCCCGGACACGGTGGCGCTGTTGTGCCGCCGCAACGACGCGCAGATTTCGGAGCTGCGGTGGCTGTGCGAGCGCTTCCGGGAGTTCGGCGCCGACGCGGACATCGTTCACCCGGATGAGGTGTCCGGTGATGCGACGTTCGAGGCGCGCGGCAAGAAGTACGACCTGGTCTACCGCCACCTCTTCGTGCGGCGGCTGGAGCAGCAGCCCTCGCCGTGGGTCGAGGACTTCCTCGCCACGGTGCCCGGCAAGAAGGCCGTGTTCCTCAACCCGCCCGCGTCGCAGGTCGAGGTGAAGTCCACCTTCGCGCGCCTGTCGCAGGCGCTGGCGGAGCCCGAGCTCGCCGAGGCCGCGGGGCTCACCCCCACGGAGCTGGAGGCCATCCGCGCCTCCGTTCCCTGGACGCGGCTGTTCCGCGCGGGCCCGACGACGGGGCCGGATGGGACGAAGCTGGACGACGTGGTGGCGGAGGTGGCGCGCAACCCCGCCCGCTTCGTGCTCAAGCGGGCGTGGGACTACGGCGGCAAGGCCGTGTTCCTCGGTCGCTCGGCGGGCACGGTGCCGTACACCGAGCGCGTGACGGCGGCGTATGGCGAGCCCCTGGGCTGGCCGGAGCTGTGCGCGCGCGCGGCGAGCGACCCGACGGGCGGCGGCTTCGTCGTGCAGGAGATCGTCGACTCTCCTCCCGAGGACCACCTGCTGGTGGAGCCGCATGGGACGGTGCTGCCCACGTCGTTCTTCGTGGACTACTCGGCCTACGCGTCCGTGGGGCTGGCGAAGCAGCCCGCCTGGGGCGGCGTGTGCCGGGGCTCCATGGCGGAAATCGTGAATATCGTGGGCGGCGGCGGCGTGCTGCCCCTCATCACCACCGAGGTCGCCTCGAAGCTTTTGCTCGCGTGGAAGGCGATTTAAGGAAGGGCCTCAGCCAGGGTCCGCGCACGCCCGGGTCGAAGACGCTATAAGCAGTGGCGCCGCCGGGGCGGGTCCCCGGCGCGAAAGGATACGATTCAAATGGCCTGGGAAACTTCCGGATGGCAGACGGCCGAGAGCGACTCGGTCAACTCCGTCCTGGTGCAGGAGTCGAAGCGCGCGTTCATGACGCGCGTGCATGGTTGGATGTTCGCGGGGCTGCTGCTCACGGGCGTGATGGCCATGGTGACGCTGAGCAACGAGGCGCTCCTGCGCACGGTGCTCGAGTGGCGGTTCGGGTTCATGATCGCGCAGCTGGGCGCGGTGTTCGCGCTGTCGTTCCTGGCGCCCCGCCTGTCGGGCCCGGCGGCCGCGGCCCTGTTCCTGGGCTACTCCGCGCTCACGGGGATGACGTTCTCCATCCTCTTCCTCGTCTACACGGCGGGCAGCATCGCGCAGGCGTTCTTCCTGACGGCGGGCGTCTATGGCGCCATGGCGTTGTACGGCACGGTGACCAAGAAGGACCTGAGCGCCTGGGGCACGTTCCTCTTCATGGGCCTCATCGGCGTGGTGCTCGCGGGCCTGGTCAACCTCTTCATGCGCAGTGACATGATGTCGTTCGTCATCGCGTGCGCGTCGGTCCTCGTGTTCGCGGGTCTGACGGCGTACGACACGCAGAAGCTGCGGGAGATGCACGCCAACACCGGCTACAGCAGCGCGGCCACGGTGAGCATCGTCGGCGCGCTGACCTTGTACCTGGACTTCATCAACCTGTTCCTCGCCATCCTCCGGTTGCTCGGCCGCCGTCGGTAGTCAGGCAGGCGACAACCCTCCGTTCGCGACGAGCGGCGGCACGGCCCATGTGGGCACGTGTCGCCGCTTTTTTATTGGGGCGTGTTTGACCCGATTGCCGGCCCTCCCTGCTCCATCCGTGGGCACAGGAGGAAACCCCATGCAGAGGTCTCTCGCATCATCCCTCGTCGCGCTGTCCCTGTTGTCCTCGAGCCTGGCGTCCGCGCACGGCTCCATGGAGGTGCCGCTCAGCCGCGTCTACGGCTGCTTCAAGGAAGGACCGGAGACGCCCAAGTCCGCGGCGTGCAAGGCTGCCATCCAGAGTGGTGGCACCCAGGCGCTCTATGACTGGAACGGTGTCCGGCAAGGCAACGCCAACGGCCGCCACCGCGAGCTCATCGCGGACGGCAAGCTGTGCAGCGCGGCCAACGAGAGCCACCGGGGCCTGGACCTGGCGCGCACGGACTGGCCCGCGACGCTCATCTCGCCGGACGCGAACAACCGCTTCGACTTCGTCTTCCACGCGACGGCGGTGCACGCGACCGCGTACTTCCACCTCTACGTCACGAAGGAGGGCTACAACCCCGCGCTGCCGCTGAAGTGGTCGGACCTGGAGGCCTCGCCCTTCTGCACGCTGACGGCGCCGTCCGCCCCGCAGAACAACCGCTATCGATTCACCTGTCCGTTCCCCCAGGGGCGCACCGGCCAGCACGTCATCTACGCCATCTGGCAGCGCTCCGACAGCCCGGAGGCCTTCTACGCGTGCACCGACGTGAAGTTCAGCAACACGCCCCCGCCCCCCACCACGTGGAAGGAGCTGGGCGCGGTGCAGGCGCGCGAGGACCTGGCCGCGCAGAGCAAGGTGACGCTGCGCCTGTTCGACAGCGGCGGTCGTGACGCGGAGACGCACCCGCTGACGCTCTCCGCCGCGACGCCCGCGGCCACGTGGATCTACCAGCTGGCCCAGCAGGTGAACGCCACCTCCAGCCGGGTGCAGGTGGGTGAGCTCCAGACGAACGGCACCGTGCGGCCGGCCAACAGCGCCACCGCGAACCGCGTCTACTCGCGCGAGGCGAGCGACTCGTTCCAGCTCGACATCGAGAAGCCCACGGGCGGCGGCGGGGACCCGGCGCAGTACAAGTATCCCAATGGCATCGACAGCTACGTGGCGGGGACGCTGGTCGAGGGGACCAACGGCAGCATCTACCGGTGCAAGCCCTTCCCCTACTCCGGCTGGTGCAAGGGCTCCGCGCCGTACTACGCGCCCGGCACGGGCAGCCACTGGAGCGACGCGTGGGAGTTCGTGCGCTGAAGGAGCGCTCGAGGTCGGTCCCGACGCGATGACGCAGTGGATGGGCGGGGGGTTGCCGGGGGCCAGGTGCCTTGCGTCAGCTCCCCGCTTTCTCCTTGCGGGAGAACGGCATCAGCAGCCGCTCCACGGGGCGGCCGTTCATCAGGTGCTCCTCGACGATCTCGCGCACGTCCTCCACCTTCACGCCCGCGTACCAGGAGCCCTCCGGGTAGATGACGACGGACACGCCGAAGGCGCAGGTGTCCAGGCACCCCGCGGCGTTGGCGCGCATGCGGCCCTTCACCCCGCGCTTGTCGAGCTCCTCCTTGAACGCGGCGCGCACCTCCTCCGCGCCCTTGGTGGCGCAACACCCCTTGGGGTGTCCGTCCGGTCGACGGTTGGTGCAGACGAAAACGTGGCGCTGGAAGGGAGGAGGCATGCTGGCCTCCTAACGCGCCGGATGTCCGAAATCGACCCCCTCCTGGCCACCCGGCGACGGGACTGTCGAGCGGCGGGCGCGCGGATCATCGCCCCCACTTGTGGCATCGCGGATCCCATGCACAGACTTTCAGCAAACGTCCCCCAGTGATCACGCCCGTTTGCGTCGGAGTGACGATACATGTCTCGCACGCTGTTATCCGTCAAGGTAGAGCCTGGCTTGCGGTGCCGGCGCCAAGGGTCTAGATCCGCCCTTGCACGCCCTCCGAGCTACAGGTTGCTACGCCCTCTGCCCGCACGGACGGCAGCGGGATAGAGCCCATTTAGTTGTGTGTGCGACAAGGCACAGCACTACCAATAGGGTCTGAGCTGTTCCTTGATCAGCCGAGGCGAAGCGCGTATTGATCCCGGCCGCCCGGTCCTCGGCCGGGCAATCTCCACAACGGAAGTCCGGGGCCAGCAGCCCCCCACGCACCGCTCGCGAGCCTGATCCAGTGCCGCTCACGCCTGTCCGCGTGACGTCCCTGGAACCTCCGGAATCTCGCGCGTTTAGCGTTGCGCAAAATTTTGCATTCCAACTCAGAGTGAACCCGGAGGGTGGCGACATGGAGAAGGAACTGAGTTCGAAGGCCCTGATCAACGGCAAGGAGCGCCGTGCGGCACGCAGCAAGCCGAAGGGGGTTTCGACGGGGCTGGGCCTGGAGCGCTACTTCACGACGCCGGGCGTGGACCCCGCGGACGAGCTGGCGTGGGAGTACCGCAGCGCGAGCATCACCGGTGAGGACGGCAAGGCCGTCTTCGAGCAGAAGAACATCGAGGTCCCCCGCTCCTGGTCGATGCTGGCCACCAACGTCGTGGCCTCGAAGTATTTCCGCGGCACGCCGGGCACGCCCGAGCGCGAGACGAGCGTGCGCAAGCTGGTGGCGCGCGTGGTGGACACCCTCACCCGCTGGGGCGTGGAGGGCGGCTACTTCGCCACGGACGTGGACAAGGAGACCTTCCACGCCGAGCTGACGCACCTGCTCCTGCGCCAGAAGGCCTCGTTCAACTCCCCCGTCTGGTTCAACGTCGGCGTGGAGGCGCAGCCCCAGTGCTCGGCGTGCTTCATCAACAGCGTGGATGACTCCATGGAGTCCATCCTCACGCTCGCCCGTACGGAGGGCATGCTCTTCAAGTACGGCAGCGGCACCGGCAGCAACCTCTCCACCATCCGGGGCAGCAAGGAGCTGCTCGCGGGCGGAGGCACCGCGTCCGGCCCGGTGTCGTTCATGCGCGGCTTCGACGCCTTCGCCGGCGTCATCAAGAGCGGCGGCAAGACGCGCCGCGCGGCGAAGATGGTCATCCTCAACGCGGACCACCCGGACGTGCTCGAGTTCATCCGCTGCAAGTCCGCCGAGGAGAAGAAGGCCTGGGCCCTCATCGAGGCCGGGTATGACCCGTCCTTCAACGGTGAGGCCTATGCCTCGGTGTTCTTCCAGAACTCCAACAACTCCGTGCGCGTCACCGACGACTTCATGAAGGCCGTCGTCTCGGATGGCCCCTGGCAGACGCGCGCCGTGCGCGACGGCTCTCCCCTGGACACCTACCGGGCGCGCGACGTGTTCCGCGAGATCGCCGAGGCCGCGCACCTGTGCGGTGACCCGGGCATGCAGTTCGACACCACCGTCAACGGCTGGCACACGTGCTCGACCACCGCGCGCATCAACGCGTCGAATCCGTGCTCCGAGTACATGTTCCTGGACGATTCGGCGTGCAACCTGGCGTCGCTGAACCTGATGCACTTCCGCGACATCGCGGGTGACTTCGACGTGGCCGCCTTCAAGCACGCCGTCGACGTCATGCTCATGGCGCAGGAGATCATCGTCGGCTTCTCGCGCTACCCCACCGAGCGCATCGCCAAGAACAGCCACGACTACCGGCCGCTGGGGCTGGGCTTCGCGAACCTGGGCGCGCTGCTGATGGCGTCGGGCCTGCCGTATGACTCGGACGCGGGCCGCAACTACGCGGCCGCCATCACCTCGCTGATGTGCGGTGAGGCCTACGCGATGAGCGCGCGACTGGCCGAGAAGCAGGGCCCCTTCGCCGGCTACGCGAAGAACGCCGAGCCCATGCTCGGTGTCATCCGCAAGCACCGCAAGGCCGCCTACAGCGTCCCCCAGGCGGGCGTCACGGCCGACCTGCACGCCGCGCAGAAGGCCGCGTGGGACTCGGCGCTCGCCCTCGGTGAGGTCCATGGATTCCGCAACAGCCAGGTCACCGTGCTCGCCCCCACCGGCACCATCGGCTTCATGATGGACTGCGACACCACCGGCATCGAGCCCGACATCGCGCTCATCAAGTACAAGAAGCTGGTCGGCGGCGGGATGCTGAAGATCGTCAACCAGACGGTGCCGCAGGCGCTCGAGAAGCTGGGCTACCCCCAGACGCAGGCCCAGGACATCGTCGCCGCCCTGGACAAGGCCGACACCATCGAGGGCGCTCCCCACCTCAAGCCCGAGCACCTGTCCGTCTTCGACTGCGCCTTCAAGCCCGCCAACGGCTCTCGCAGCATCCACTGGATGGGCCACATCCAGATGATGGAGGCCTGCCAGCCCTTCCTCTCCGGCGCCATCTCCAAGACCGTCAACATGCCCTCGGACTCCACCGTGGAGGACATCGAGAAGGCGTACATGGAGTCGTGGAAGCGCGGCCTGAAGGCCGTCGCCGTCTACCGCGATGGTTGCAAGCGCACCCAGCCGCTCAACACGTCGAAGGCCGGCGTGAAGGACACGCGCAAGGCCGAGGCGGCCCCCGTGGTGGAGCCGGCCGTGAAGCCGGAGCCTCGCGCGGTGCGCCGTCGCCTGCCGGACGAGCGCCGCTCCATCACCCACAAGTTCTCGATTGGCGGCCACGAGGGGTACCTCACGGTCGGCATGTACGAGGATGGCTCGCCGGGCGAGCTGTTCATCGTCATGGCGAAGGAGGGCTCGGTGGTCAGCGGGTTGATGGACAGCTTCGCCACCAGCATCTCCCTGGCGCTCCAGTACGGCGTCCCGCTGAAGGTCATGGTGGACAAGCTGAGCCACACCCGCTTCGAGCCGAGCGGCTTCACGGGCAACCCCGCCATCCCCATCGCCAAGTCCATCACCGACTACATCTTCCGGTGGCTCGAGCTGAAGTTCCTGCCGAGCGAGGACCTGGTGGAGGACGCGGTCCTGTCTCCCGCGGAGGGCGCGTCCAAGCAGCCCGCCCTGCCCGCCCAGGCGGCCTCGTTGTCGCTCCCGTCGACGAACACGCGCGCGACGTGGCTCAACCAGGCGGATGCCCCGCCCTGCCACACCTGCGGCGCCATCATGGTCCGCAGTGGCGCTTGCTATAAGTGCGGCAACTGCGGCGCGACCAGCGGCTGCAGCTGAACCTCACGCGATGAGCTGAAGCACTCGAGGGCTCCGGAGCGCTGCTTCCGGGGCCCTCGCTGTTCTCGCGCTCGCGGCGGCGGCCACGCGGGTGGCGCGGTACGCCCGCCGTGCCCACTTGGGGCGCGAGGTCCGTGGATGCGGGACCTCGCGCGGGAGCGGACGATGCGTGGCTCAGTCCGCCCGGGTCGCGGGCAGCCGGTCGTAGACCTCCGAAGCCTTCGCGGACACTCGCGTCAGCTCGTCGAGCGTCGTGGTGGCCACCTGCGCGCCTCCCGAATCCGCGACGACGAACGCCACGGGACGCCCACGGGCGCGGATGGGGACGACGAGCAGGTGTGACGTGGGCCCACC
Organism: Myxococcus faecalis; assembly: GCF_050039385.1. Classification (NCBI taxonomy): domain Bacteria; kingdom Pseudomonadati; phylum Myxococcota; class Myxococcia; order Myxococcales; family Myxococcaceae; genus Myxococcus; species Myxococcus faecalis. Next base: position 388,263 of record NZ_CP144336.1, read on the forward strand.
GAGCGCGGCGAAGATGGCCTCGTCCTGGACGCAGGACGGAGCATCGAAGCTGCTGGGCCCCAGCTGGCCGAGCGCGGACACGAGCAGCGACGGGGCCTCCAGGTCCACCTTGAGCGAGGCCACTGCGGGGCTGTCACTCCCCGGCCCCCATGCATGGCCGACGCGCACGAGCCCGAAACTCTCCCCGAGCAGGAAGGCTCGCTGGAATCGACCCGCGCAGTAGGCGATCAACACCTTGCCGAGCACGCCTTGTGAGCCGACGTCATCGAGCGCCGTGAGGACCTGGTCCGCGGAGACCCTGGGGCCGTCGGGGCTCGCGTCTGGAGTGGACTCGTCCGCGGCGGCCAGCAGCGTCGTCAGTGCCTCCGAGGGAGCACGGGCCTGGGGCTGCCAGGGCTGCTGGATGAAGTCCCAGGCGGAGGCGAGGGGAAGCTCCGTGGTGGCGCCCGCTGGCGCCGCCGGACGAGCGTTGCCCTCGAGGTCCACCGCGCGGTCCTCCCACGTGTTCTCCGCGGAGTGACCGATGGTTCCGTTGCCTTCGGCCCCCTGCCACCCGACGAACTCCCACGTGGACGCGAGCTGCATCGGCGCATCGTCCGCCGCTGGAAGTTCGTCCAACTCGATGGCCGCGCGGCGCAGCGGGACGGGCCTGGGGGGCGGCGCCGAGGGCGTGGGCTCCGCGTCGGGCACCTGGGGCTCGCGCAGGGCAATCACCTCGGCGCCCGAGTGGGGACTGGGTGACGGTGGATCCACGGGAGGCGAAGCCACGGTCGCGGAGCCGGAGGACTCACCGTGGGATGCGAGCATCGTCCCCGCGGCCTCGAGGGTCAGGGTCTCCCCCACGTCGCCCTCGACGGGCAGGGAGGACGACGCCCCCGAGTCAATCGCGGAGGCTGGCGTGTCCTGGGCAACCGGGCTCGCGTCACCGAGCGTTGCCTTCATGAGCTTCCAGTGTTCGACCGACGGCGCTTCCGTGCTGTCGGATGCGGCGGCGCCCGAGTGCTCGGCCTCGGGGACCTCCGGTGACGACGGGACCTCGGCATGAGGCTTCACCTCGGTTTCGTCGAGGTAGGCCACCGCGGAGGACGACTGGACCTCGGGAGCGCTCGACGTCTCCGCGTTGCGCGTCTCTGTCGCGTCGTTCGATAGCGCGGCGGTCTGGAGCGCTCGTGCAGCCGACCCGGTGGTCGATGTGAGAGGCACCTCAGGCGCTGCGCTGTCATCGGACTGCGCGGAGATGGAAGGGGCATCAACGCTCGGCTCGAGCGTGGAGACCTCGCTGGAAGACCGCGCGACGGTTTGGGACGGCTCGTCGACAGCTCGGCGCTCTTCCGGCGTGGTCCTCGCCTCTCGCGCGGCAGGCTCCACATCCACGGAAGCCCCCGTGACCTTCGACTCCGGCTGCGCGACATCACCCCAGTCATCAAGCGGGCTCGCGTCCTGGCCGGTGATGCGGCCGTCCGCCCCGGAGACACCCTCCGCCACGGGACGCGCGGAAGGCGCACGGTCGGAAGCCGCGGCGCTCGAATCGACCTCGACCGTCTGGAGCGAACTGCCCTGTGCTGTCTGCGATTCGACCGCGAACGGCGCGGAGGCAATCACCGAGGCGAGGGCCACGTCCGAAACCGTCTCGACATCAGCTGGTGCGGCCCCGTCCAGCGTCGGCACATCGGAGCCCGTGGTGGACGGCGCCACCACCGCGCCCTCCCCGACTTCTTCAGGAGTGGAGAGCCGAACCGCCTCGGCATCCTCGGACGACGATGCGGCTGCGTCCTTGTCCGCGGGAGCGACGTGCTCCTCCAGTCGGGCAGGGACCGGCACATCGGTCGTCGCAGCCGCGCCCTCTCCTTCGAGCGGGTGGGCCGCGCGCGACGTGGCACCGGCCTCATGCGATGAGGCGGGCTCGACCCCATCGACCTGCGCGTTATCACGTGCCTCGATGCGTTCGTCCGCCACACGGGGTTGCGCGAGGTGCGTCTGCGCTCCGCTCAACGGCTCGGGGTGCTTGGCGACGGTCTCGTGCGAGGCGACTTCGCCGCTCGGCGCAGGCTCAGTTCGAGCACCCGCGTCACCCTCACTCCACGGTGACCCGGAGACGTCGGACGTCGTGGCCTGCGGCGACTTCTCCGCGGCACGTTCCCCAGGAGGGAGCTCCTCCTCGGACACGTCCCCCCGTGTCAGGTCGCTCGCGGCTTCGACGTTCAGCGCTGGAGCCGAGCCCGCTGCCGTCGGAGGACTCGCTGCGGCGACCGCATCGTCCAGACCCTGCGTGTTCGACGACGCGAGCCCCGCCACTTGCGCAGGTCCATCGTCGAGAGCACCGAGCGCCGCTGGAGAGACGTCACGTGCGTCTGTCTCGCGAACCGACGAAACCTCGGAGGCATCCGCGGCCTTCGCCGGCCCATCGTCGAGAGCGCTGTGCCCCGCTTGAGGGACCCCAGGTGCTCCACCCTCACGAACCGCGGAGACCTCGGAGCCATCCGAGGCTTGCGCCTGACTGCCTTCGCGAGCGCTGAGCACCGCGCTGGAGACTTCGAGCGCGCCTCCATCGAGGACCGCTCCGGCCACGGAGGCATCCGGGCCCGAAGCGGACTGGCTGTCCTCCGTGGAGAGAATCTCCGGACCCGACTCAGACTCCACGCGCGCATCGAGCGCGCTCGGAGGAGCCTGCGAGACATCGCCGACCGAAGGCGTTGCGGGTCCGATGCTCGACGGAACGGAGCTGGCGGCGGCGTGCGGTGGCGCTCCTCTTGGCGCCATCCCCGGAGGTTGTGGCGCGGCGATTCCCTTCATGCCCGGAGGCGGCTGCGGCCCCATCGACGGGCGCGGCGCTGCACCACCCACTTCGGGAGTCATGCCGCCCATGGGCTGGGGCGGACGCACCGTTCCTGGAGGCGGTGGCGCTCCGGGTCCTCCGGACATCGAGGGAGGTCGTCCCCCTTGCATTCCGGGAGGCATCGCACCGTGCGGTGGTCCGGGGACCGTGGGGAAGCCCGTTCCCGAGGGAGGGCGCGCACCCGACATGCCTGGAGGCACGGGGCCTTGTGGGGCCCCCATGCTCGGCATGCCCGGGTTCGAAGGACGCGTCCCCGCGCCCCCCGGAGGCACCGGCCCCTGCGGTCCCGGACCGCCCGCTCCCTGCGGAGGACGAGGTCCCATCCCAGGAGGCACGGGCCCGGGCACCGTGGGAACTCCCGTACGCGACGGAGGCCGTGCCCCCGTCATCCCAGGAGGCACGGGCCCCGACGGAGGCCGAGCGTTCATCATCCCAGGAGGTGCGGAACCAGGCCCCCCCATCGACCCCGGAGCAGGCGCGGCCCCAGGCATCGGCGGCGCCCCTGGTCCCGGAGGCGGCCCGCCCACGCCCTGCGCGGGTCTCGCCACCATTCCAGGCGGCAGCCCCTGACCTCCCGCTCCGGGTCCACCCGGAACAGGAGGCCCTCCCTGAACGGAAGGCATGCCGCTGCTCGACGGAGGCCGGGCCCCCATCATTCCAGGGGGCCCACCAGGTCCACCGGCGACAGGTCCACCTCCAGGCGCCCTGGGCGGAACAGCCCCCTGCACCGAGGGCACTCCACTGCTCGAGGGAGGACGCGCGCCCGGCATCGCAGGCGGCCCCACGGGGCCCGGTCCACCCGGCATCCCAGGAGGCACAGGGCCAGGAACCACGGCCATGCCCGCGCTCGACGGAGGTCTCGCTCCGCTCATCCCAGGAGGAACAGGTCCCTGCGCACCGGACACGACGGGAATCCCCACCCCCGACGGCCGGGCACTCGCGAGCCCCGGCGGGACAGCCCCTGGGCCCCCCGGCGCGCCGGTGTTCGGAGGAGGCCTTGCGCCTGGCGCGGCGGCCGGTCCCCATCCCGGTGACGCAGGCGGCTTCGCGCCTTGAGGCGCCGCGGACGGAGCCACCACCGGAGCGCCCAGGCCCGGCTGCGGCCGCGCTCCCGGTCCCGCCACGGGCCCCGGAGGCACCGTCCCCTGCGTCGCCACGGCCGGCTCGGAAATGCCACCCGCGGCAGCGGACGGCCGCGCCGCAGCCCCCATCCCCGAAGGAATCCCACCCTGCAGTCCCGAGGCAGCGGCCTCCACGACTCCACCGGGAGCAGACGGCGGTCGCGGGGCCATCGCCGGAGACACCGGCGCCTGCGGCTCCACGGGTGCGCCTCCGGCTCCAGGTCCACGAACCGGAGGCAGCCCCGCGCCACCAGGCCCCGCCGCCCGGGCCAACCCCGGAGGTTGGACCGGAGACCACTGCCCCGCGGACTGTCGCGACACCATGCCCGGCGGTTGAGCGGATTGTCCCCCCTGTCCCTCGGGGTTGCCGGCGAGCACCGGGCTCCTCGGGGCGGGAGTCTCCACCACCTCCTCCATCACCCCTTCGAGCACCTCCTCGGTGTCCACCACATCGAGTTCCTCGGTGGGCTCGATCTCCTCCGCCGCCTCGAACTCCTCCTCGGGTTCGATCTCCTCCGCCTCCTCAATCGGCGTGGGAGGAATCGCCGGAGCCAGCCGAGGCGGCTCCGCCGGCGCGAGCCGAGGCGGAGGCCCCGACGGCCGAGCCCCTCGCGCCGCGTCCACGGACGCCAACTGGAGCGGCCCCGGAGGCCGGGCCGACGCCGCGGGCCCCAGCACGGGTGGCCCGGACTTCGTCACCACCGCCGCGGGCGCCTCCGACGCATCCCCCAGCAGCCCCCCCGTTGGCGCCAGCACCGGGCTCGCTCCCGTCCACGGCGTCTCTTCCGTCGTCGCGTCGTCGGAGTCGTCACTCAGGAACTGCCCGGGCGCCAATCCACCGAACATCCCCTCCGTCCCCGGAGCGGCCCGCACGGGCGCGGGCGGGGGCGGAGACTCGGGCTGCTCCACCACCCCGCCCCGCGTCTGCACGGGCGGGGCCGCGGGACGAGGCGGCGGCGCCGGAGCCAACCGCCGGGCCGTCGCCATGCTCAACGAGCGCGACTCGCGCCGGATGCCATAGCGCTGGGCCTGGTAGTGGAACAGCCGCAGCTCGGGCGTGATGTGCGGAAGGATTCGCAGGCCCGTGATGAACCCCAGCGCGTCCGTGTGCTGGATTTCGAAGGGGCTCGCCATGGCCACCCTCAGCCGGCGCCCCTCCTGTCCCAGCGGGAAGGCCAGGTGCTTCTCCGCGAGCGCCGCCGGAAGCAACGTGAGCGTCGCGTCCGTGACGGCCTCGAAGTCGGCCTCCTGCGCCACCGGGTAGCGGGTCTGCTCCCCCAGCACCATCGCCAGGGTGTCGATGTCCAGCATCTCCAGCTCGACGAGGATGGAGCCCAGCCGCCCACCGTAGATGAGCTGTGCCTTCAGGGCTTCGTCGAGCTGCGCCTGCGAGAGGAGGCCCTTGCGGACCAGGATTGCTCCGAGCTTTTCGGCCATGCCTCCCGGAGTCTAGACGGCTTCGCCCCACACCGGACCGGCCCCCGTGCGCCCTCGCGTCATTTCGCCCAGGTCCGCGGGTACCTCGCACACAACCCGGCGGCAACAATCGCGCTCCGTGTGAAATCAGACGGGCGCCCAACCTGCCTGCCCTCCCCCCGAGACAGTGTCAGTTCCGCGTCCAGGACCCTTGCTCCCGGCAAACGCCGCCAGGCCCACATCCCATCGCCTTGTTGCAACCGGGTACTCAACTGCGAGTCGGGGCCCTACGTGACTGCCGCTATAACGGTGCGTGCAGCCCACGCTGCGAAGTCCCATCCCCTGCAGGAGAACCGATGAAACGATTCCAGCTCGCAGGTCTCGTCGCCGCGCTGTCGCTCAGCGCGCCGGCGGCGCTGGCCTCGGCGCCCGTGTGTGAGGCGACCGTGTCGCCCGCCTCCCAGCGCGCCACGAAGGTCGGCGAAGACGTGCACCGGCGTTTCGAGTCGGCCCATCCCTACGCCACCCCGGAGCTGCGCACACGAAGCGGTCCGCTCCACACCGACGTCATCACCCACCCGGGCGCCGCGTACATCGCCGCGCACTTCGAGCGGCTGGAGCTGGCGGAGGGCGACTTCGTCGTGGTGCGCGCCCCGGACGGCTCCCGCGCCAAGCGCTACGACAACCGCCACCCGGGCGCGCGCGACGGCTTCTGGGCCCTGCACATCCCCGGCGACACGGCCATCATCGAACTGCACAGCGCGGACCACCCCGGCCGCCAGGGCATCCTGAACCAGCACGGCTACAGCATCGACCGGTTCGCGCGCGGCTACACCAACGAGGAGATGGGCTTCACCTCCGAGCTGAACAAGGCCGTGTGTGGCGCGGACGACTCGCGCTGGGCGCCCTGCTACGCCGCCAGCGACCCCGCCATCTACGGCCGCGCCCGCCCCGTGGCGCGCCTGCTCATCGGCGGTTCCAGCGCGTGCACCGGTTGGCTCGTGGGCAGCCAGGGCCACGTCATGACGAACCAGCACTGCATCGCCACCGCGAGCGACGCGCAGAACACCGACTTCGAGTTCATGGCGGAGGGCTCCAGCTGCGCCACGAGCTGCGGCAGCTGGTTCGGCTGCCCCGGCCACGTCATCTCCGGCGGCACCCTGGTCCAGGCGGACGCGCCCCGTGACTACGCGCTGGTGCGGCTGGCGATGAATCCCACCAACAGCTTCGGCTACCTGCAGCTTCGCGGCTCGGGCGCGGTGGTGAACGAGCGCATCTACGTCCCGCAGCACCCCGCCGGGTACGGGAAGAAGATCGCCGTCGCCTCCACGGACGCCTCGGACGCGTCCGGCTTCGCGGAGGTCTACAGCCTCAACGAGCCGTCCTGCCAGTCTGGCGGCCCCAACGACGTGGGCTACTTCGCGGACACGCAGGGCGGCTCCTCGGGCTCCCCCGTGATTGGCCATGGCGACCACCTGGTGGTGTCGCTGCACCACTGCGCCAACTGCCCCAACCGCGGCGTCCCCATCCAGGCCGTCATCAGCCACCTGGGAGCGAACCTGCCCACGTGCGCCCTGCCCGCCGCCGGCTGCCCCAACCCGAACGGGGACGGCACACCGCCCCCGGAGGAGCCGCCTCCGCCGGCCAACTCCTTCGCGTACACGGCCTCCAACACCAGCGACGCCCAGCAGAACACGACGAACAAGCGCATCGCCCTCACCGCCGGCCAGACGCTCACCGTGGCCACCTGCGGCCTGACGGGAGCGAAGACCTCCGGGGACACCTATCTGCGCCTGCACAACCCGTCCGGAGCCTCCGTGGCCGCCAACGACGACGCCTGTGGAGGCCGCGGCTCCAGCATCACCCACGTCGCCACCGTCACCGGAGAGTACGAGGTGCGCGCGGGCTGCTACGCCAACGGGAGCTGCGGCGGCACCGTGGTGTGGGAGGTCTCCGGCGGAGGCAATCCCCCCACGCCCCCCACCTCCGGCACCTTCCAGTACAACGGGACGAACACCGACAGCGCCCAGCGCAACACCACCAACCGGGATGTCGTCGTCACCGCGGGCCAGACGCTCCTGGTGGCCACCTGCGGCCTGCCGAACACGTCCTTCAGCGGGGACACCTTCCTGCGCCTCTACGGCAACGGGGCGCAGGTCGCGGCGAACGATGACGCGTGCGGGGGCCGGGGCTCCAGCGTGAGCTACACCGCCACCGCCAACGGCACGGTCCAGATTCGCGCGGGCTGCTACACCAGCGGGACCTGCAGCGGCACGGTGGTCTGGAACCTCCAGTAGCGCGGGTCCGGTTCCACGGCGCGTCGGGCTCTCGGATTTCCACGGCCCGGCGCGGGCGGGGGCCTCGGATTTCCGAGGCCCGCTCGCCCTCCCGACGTCAGTAGGCGTTCTTCGAGAGGAAGCCGCCGAGCGCGGTGCGCACGAGGATCTTCAGGTCCATCAGGAGCGACCAGTTCTCGATGTAGTACAGGTCGTACTCGATGCGCTTCTCGATGCACGTCTGGCCGCGCAGGCCGTTGATCTGCGCCCAGCCGGTGATGCCCGCCTTCACCTTGTGCCGCAGGTGGTAGCGCGGAATCTGGCGCTTGAACTCCTCGATGAAGACGGGGCGCTCGGGGCGAGGGCCCACGAGGCTCATGTCCCCCGTCAGCACGTTGAAGAACTGCGGCAGCTCATCCAGCGAGTACTTGCGCAGGAACGTGCCGATGACGGTGCGGCGCGGGTCGTCCTTGCGCGCCATCATCGCCCCGGAGTGCTCGGCGTCCACGCGCATGGTGCGGAACTTGAGGATGGAGAAGGTGCGCCCGTCCATCCCCATGCGCTCCTGGCGATAGAGCACCGGCCCGCGGCTGGTCAGCCGCACGGCGATCGCGGTGGCCAGGATGAGCGGCGAGGTGGCGAGGATGGCCAGGAGCGAGAAGAGGATGTCGAACGCCCGCTTGGCCACCCGGCTCCAGCCCTCCATCGGGTCGCCCTGCAGCCGGATGATGGGCAGGCCGCCGAACTCCTCCAGGCCGCCATACAGGGTGATGTACTGGTAGAGGTCCGGGACGACGCGGACGTCCACGGTGCGCAGCGCCAGTTGCTCCATGAGCTGCTTGACGTGGGCCTGCTCCTGCAGCGGCAGCGCGAGGATGACCTGGTCCACCGGGTGCGCGTCCAGCACGCGCTCCACGTCGCCCACGTGGCCAATCACGCGCACGCCGTTGACGTACTGGCCCACCTTCTCCGGCCGCAGCGACAGAAGGCCCGTCACCCGGAAGCCCAGTTCCTTGTGGACCTCCACCGTCTCCACCACGCGCTGCCCCAGCTCCCCCGCGCCGATGACGAGGATGGACTTCAGGTTGTGGCCGCGCCGGCGCACCTCGCTGAGTACGTAGCGGAACGCCAGCCGGCTGCACGTGACCAGCACGAAGGCGTAGACGACGAAGATGACCAGCGTCAGGCGCGAGTAGCGCTCGCGCACGAAGTAGGTCACCGCCACCAGGATGAGCGTCGCGGTGATGGTGGACTTGAAGACCTCGAACACCTCACCGGTGTTCGTCCGGGAGCGGATGGCCGCGTACAGCCGCGACTGCTTGAAGGTCACCGGGAAGATGACCAGCAGCATCAGCAGGAAGACGAACGAGTCCTCCCAGGGAGGGATGCCCTCCGTGACGGGGACGATGCCCGAGAACCGCGTGGCGTACGCCAAGGCGAACGCCAGCGCGAGCATCACCATGTCCGCGACAACCTTGATGGACGTGTAGAAGCGCTGGAGACGACTGAACACGCCTGGACTCCTGTAACCTGGTCAACGGGGCGCCACCCCACTGCAAGACTCGCACCCTGGTCCGACGAGCACGCGTCCTGCCCGACTCCCTCTGACGAGACGGCCTCCTAACACGGAAAAACGCGTGAAACCAATGGGTTACCTCCACCCCGGCTGGACAATGGTGGGCAGAGGACACAGCCCGTCGATGAAAGACGGAGGTGGGGATGACAGCCGCGTCACACCGCCGTGGCGCGAGTTGTGGATTTCGTCGACAGGCTGAGGAGCGACTCCACTTCGCGGAGCATCGCCTGCTGGAAGGAGGCGCGGCTGAAGCGCTCGGCCTGCGAGCGGGCCTCTCGGGGACTGAAGCTCGCTTCCCAGGAATCGAAGCGGCGGACGGCCTCCGACAACGACGCGGGTGTCTGTTCTGAAAAGAACAGTCCGGTGCGGCTGTTCACCGTCTCCAACGCGCCGCCCTTGGCGAAGGCGATGACGGGGCGGCCGGTGGCCTGGGCCTCCAGCGGGGTGATGCCGAAGTCCTCCTCGGGCGTGAAGATGAGGGCGCGGGCGTCCCGGTACAAGGACGGCAGGGCGTCATCGGAGACGTTGCCCAGGAAGCGGATGTTCGGCGGCGGAGCGCCGGAGGTGAGCCGCGCGGCCTCCTGGCCGGTGCCCACCACCCAGAGGGGAACGCCCAGCTCGCGGAAGGCCTCGAGCGCGATGTCCAGCCGCTTGTAGGGCGCGAAGGCGCCGAGCCACAGGAAGTATCCGCCGCGTCCCCCGCCCTCCAGCGGAGACCGGGTGAAGCGCTCCAGGTCCACCGGGGGATGCACGACGGTGGCCTCGCGCCCCCAGAAGCGCTGGAGCTTGCCGGCGACGTGGTGGCTGTTGGCCACGAAGCGGTCCACGCGCGCCGCCGAGGCGCGGTCCCAGCGCCGCAGCCAGGGCCGCACCGCGTGCGCCGCCGCGCGCACGGGCAGCCGGGCGCGGCCGGGGCCGAAGTAGTCGTCGAACAAATCCCACATGTACCGCATGGGCGCGTGCACGTAGCTCAGGTGCGGCACCCCCGCGGGCGCGCGCAGGCCCTTGGCCACGCAGTGGCTGGAGGACAGCACCAGGTCGTAGTGCCCCTGGAGGCGCAGCGACTCGATGGCCCGGGGCATCAGGGGCAGCAGGTGCCGGTAGCGGCCGTGGACGCCGGGGATGTGCTGGAGGAACGAGGTGAAGATGCGCCGGGACTCGATGGCGGGGGACTGGGTGCCCGGCTGGTGGATGAGGGTGTAGATGTCCGCGTCGGGCAGTGCTTCGCAGAGCGCGTCGAGCACGCGCTCTCCCCCGCGGTGGGTGACCAACCAATCGTGGACCAGGGCGACCTTCACGAGGGCGGCTTCTAGCACCCCCCATGCCGTGCACGGCCAGCAACATGAAGCAGGTGGCTGCCTGCCCCCACGAGGGCCGCGCGTGTGGTACGCGGGAAGCGTGGCTCAAGTCCTCCTCGACCTGCGCATGGTGCGCGGCCGGCTGCATGGAATCGCTCGCTACGCGCTGGAGCTGGCGCGACGTGTGCCGCTCCTCGCGCCGGACCTGCGCTTCTCCGCGCTGGTGCCACCCGAGGGGCTCCCCTCGGACCTGGGGGTGCTCGCGCCCCGGATCCCGCTGCACCGCTCGCTCGCGGGCTTCCTCTCGCCGGTGGAGCAGGCCGCGCTGGCGGCGGAGCTGACGAGGCTGTCACCGGACGTCTTCCACGCCACGTCGTTCTCGCTGCCGCTGTTCTGGCGCGGTCCGCTGGTCGCCACGCTGCATGATGCCAACCACGTCGCGCTCGCCCGCGAGTACACGCCGGCGCAGGCGCTCTACTACCGGCTGGTGGTGGGTCCTCGCGCGAGGCGGGCCTCGGCGCTGGTGACGGTGTCCGAGTTCTCCCGGGAGGAGCTGGCGCGACACCTGGGGCTGTCGCCCTATCGGCTGCAGGTGATCCACAACGGCGTGGACCCGAGCTTCCAGCCGCCGTCCCCGGTGGAGGCCCGCGCGTTCCGCGAGCGGCACGAGCTGCCCGCGCGCTACGTGGCCGCGGTGGGCAACGCGAAGCGGTTCAAGAACCTGGAGCTGCTGCGCCACTTCGCCGCGGACCTGCCGGTGCCCATCGTCCTGCTGGCCGGCAAGGGCGCGGTGGCGCACGAGCTGGGGCTGCACGAGAACGTCCTGGACCTCGAGGAGCTGCCCGAGTCTCAGATGCCGCTGTTCTATGGCGCCGCGGCGGCGCTGCTGTTGCCCTCGAAGTACGAGGGCTTCGGGCTGCCCGCGCTCGAGGCGATGGCGACCGGGTGCCCGGTGCTCGCGGCGGACGCGACGGCGCTGCCCGAGGTGGTGGGGGGCGCGGCGTTGAGACTGCCTCCGGATGACCCGGACGCCTGGCGCGAGGCGACGCTGCGAATCCTGCGCGACGATGCGCTGCGCTCGGAGTTGATGGAGCTGGGGCGAGAGCGCGCCGCGCGCTTCACCTGGGACGAGTGTGCTCGGCGCACCGTCGCCGTGTACCGGCGTGTCCTCGAGAACCGCGCGCCCTCCACGACCTGAGGAGTCGACCGACGTCACGCCTGCACGTCGCATCCCGCGGGCGGCGACACCTGTTCCTCACGCGGCCTCGAAGCAATTCATGGCGCGAGCCATGGAAAAGCCCTGACACACGACGACGCGCCAGGCCGAGGCAGAGCGGCGACACGCAACGCCGCTCGGACCTCACTCGTGCGCGGCGGGCGCCGGTGCGGCGGGCCGACGTGGCGAAGCGCCGCGCAGCACCCCGCTGCCCTCGCACAGCCCCAGTCCCCACACGAGCGCGAACGACAGGTGCACGCTGGAGTGGAACGGCAGGTAGTGCACGAGCGCGAGGATGTGGAAGCCCACGAACGACAGCAGCGCGCCGGTGGCCGCGATCGACCCCGCGCGGTGTCGACGGATGAGCGCCCAGCCCAACAGGCCGTGCACGGTGAGCATCAACACCAGCCCCACCAGCCCCGTCTCGGCCCACACCGTGAGCCAGAGGTTGTGCGAGTCCGTGGCCAGCAGGTCCGTGATGCCCGACTCGTCCTGCCGCGCGAGCACCGCCGCCTTGTGGTTGCCGAAGCCCACGCCCACCCAGGGGTGGTCCTGGACGAGGCTCCAACCCACCGTCATCGCCAGCTCGCGCTCGCCGCCGTAGATGTTGTCCGCCGCCTTCCCCAGGCGCGCGCGCCACGCGGGAGACGCAAGCACGACGACAATCAATCCGGCGATGAGCCCCAGCCCCACCCTGCGCGCCAGGCCGCTCACGAGCAGCAGCAGCGCCACCACGCTCACCATCAACGCCGCGCCGAGCGCCGCGCGCGCGAACGCGTTGTAGATGGACACCAACATGCCCAGCACCACCACCCCCGCCAGCAGCCGACGGCGCGCGACCTCGGAGCCTCCGAGGATGGCCAGCGCGGGCCCCAGCGCGGCGATGGCGCCGTGCGCGAAGCGCAACCGGTGGAAGAAGATGCCGCCCGCCGCGTAGCGCGGTGAGGCCTCCGTGCCGAAGTTCTCGTGCAGCCGGGCCAGGTTCAGCTTCAGGAACGCGGGGGGCTCCCAGGGCCAGCGCACGCGGTTCTGGAAGACGCCCAGGCCCGCCGCGAACAACCACCCGCCCAACACCGTCCCGGCAAGCGCCAACCAGGGCACCCCCACCGAGCCCACGCACGCCACCGCCGCGCCCGCCACCGAGTCGAGCACCTGCCCGTAGCGGGAGCTCCGCGGCCACGCCGCCGCCGCGCCCGTCATGAGCGCGAGCGCGGGCGACACCACCTGCCACGCGCACAAGGCCACGCTCGCCAGGACATACGCGCGCACGTCCCTGGCGAGCACGAGCCTCCGCTTCGCCAACAGCACCAGCGAGAGCAGCACCGCGGCGGACGCGGCCACCTGCAGCACGACCTCCGCCAGCACGAGTCCCACGGCCCAGGCGAGCAGCACTCCGGCCACGACGCGACGAAGAAGAATCTCCAGCCGGGGCTGGGAGGGTTGGTCCATGAGGGGGTTCACGCTATCTCACGGCGAGCCAACGACGGGGCACGTGAAGAAACCCCTCCCGACGGAGCCAGAGCGCGGCGGCCACCAGCACGAGGATGACGGGGGGTGTCCACGCCGCCACCGGGGGTGACAGGCGCTCCGTCAGCACCAACGTGCGGCACACCATCATCAGGCCCCACATGCCCACCGCCACGAGCAGGCCCTCGACGATGGCGGCGGTGAGGTGGCCCTTGCGGCTGTTTCGCAGCGCCAGCCCCACCCCCAGCAGCGCGGCCGGCAGCGCCGCCAGCGGATAGGCGAAGCGGTTGTGCAGCGCGAGCTCGAACTGCTTGGTGGCGAGCCCCACCTCGCGCCGCGCGACGATCTGCTCGCGCAGCTCCCGCACGCGCATCTGCTCCGGACGGCCCGGGCGGATGCGGAAGGCCGAGGCGGCGATGCCCAGCTCGTACTCCGCGCTCTCCAGGCTCTTCACCGCCGTGTCCTGCTCCCCGCTGAACGTGCGCTCCACCACGCCCGTCAGTCGCCAGCGGTTGCCGTCCAGCCACTCCATGCGCGCCGCGTCCAGTCGGCTTCGCAGATCGAACTCGCGCGACAGGGTGAAGATGGACACATCCTGGAAGCCCTCCTGCGCGCTGCCCGCGCGGAGGAAGAAGATGCGGTCCCCTCGGCGGAACCACTGCTTCGGCGTGTAGTAGAAGCGCCAGTCCCCCCACCGGTTGAAGCGCTGGGTGGTGATTTCGTCCACGCGGCGCCCGGCGTGCGTCGCCACGACCTCGTCGAAGACCACCAGGCCCGAGCAGGCCAACAAGCCGAACGCCAGCACCGGCATGTACAGCGCGGAGGGGCCGAAGGTCAGCGCGCGGATGGCCGTCACCTCCCCCTGCTTGCGCAGCGCGGACACCGTGGTGCCCGCGGCCAACAGCAGCGCGGCCGGCCCCAGCTGCTGGACGGCCATCAGCGCCTTGTAGCCGTAGAGCTTCGCCGCGTCCGTCACCCAGCCCGGGCCCGTGTACGTCTTCGCCCGGTCCACGAAGTCCACCACCACGAACACGAGCACCAGGCCGCCGAGGATTCCCAGCGCGAAGCGCACGTACGTCCGCAGCACATAGCCGAAGAGCGTCAGTCTCACCGGACCGTCCCCGAGCGGCTCACCCGATACAGGGCCACCGCCCCCACCACCATGAACACGACATTGGCCAGCTGTCCCGCGAGCGCCGCCGGCAGCTTGCCCTGCTGTCCCAGCTGCTCGAAGGCCCGGCTGAGCAGGTAGTACAGGACGTAGCCACCCAGCGTCAGCAGGTAGCCCCACGCGCGGCCCGCCTGTCGCCGACCGATGGCCAGCGGCGTGCCCAGCAGCGCGAACGCGATGGGCGCCAGCGCGCCCCCCAACCGGCTGTGCAGCGCCATCCGGAAGCCTCGCGCGTCGCCGCCCTGCGCCTCCGCCTCGCTCGCCGCCTGCATCAACTCCACCGGCGTCAGCTCCTCCTTCGCGGAGGTGAAGCGGCCCCGCTTGCCCATGGACGCACCCACGCCCACGCTGATCTCCGCGCCATCGAAGTGGATGACGCTGTAGTCCTCGCTCGCGCGCCCGGAGCGGTGCACCTCGCCGTCCTCCAGCGCGAAGCGCAGCACCTCGCCGCTGTTGGACGTGCCCACCTGTCCGCGATGCGCCAGCACGAGCAGGGGCGAGCTCGCCTCGCGGTCATCGTGCAGCAGGACGTTCGTCCACTTGCCGTCCGCGGACACCTTCTCCGCGTACAGCGTCAGGTCACTCAGGTCCTCGTAGAAGGTCCCCGACTTCACGTCGCCCACGACGTTCTTGCGGATGACCTCGCTCACCAGCTCCTTCACGCCGGTGAGCCCCCACGGCTGCGCGGTGGAGGTGATGAGCAGCATGAGCGCGCTGAGCGCCACCGCGATGCCCATGGGCGCCGCGAGCAGCCGCGAGGGCCCCACGCCCAACGCCTGGAGCGCCGTCAGCTCGCGGTCCTCGCCCAGCCGCCCCAGCCCCAGCAGGATGGCCAGCAGGAAGGCGATGGGCAGCGCCATCATCAGGAAGTGCGGCGTCAGGTACGCCACCAGCCGGCCCAGGTCCGTCAGCGTCACGGACGAACCCAAGAGCACGTCCGTGCCCCGCAGGAACTGCATCACGAAGAGCAGCAGGAACATGAAGGCCACCCAGACACCGAGCGGCACCAGCAGTTCCTTGAGCAGATAACGCGAGATGCGCGTCACGGCGTCGCCTTCAGCCCCTTCGCGCCGATGTCACGACGGAAGTGCATGCCCTCGAAGCGGACCGCCTCCACCGCCGCGTAGGCGCGCTCCCGCGCCCGCGCCAGGTCCTCGCCCCGGGCGCACACCGTCAGCACGCGTCCGCCACTGGTCACCAGCGCCCCACCCCGCTCCTCCGCGCCCGCGATGAACACCAACGCGTCCGCCGGCACCGCGTCCACCCCGTCGATGCGCTGCCCCTTGCGCGGTGACTCGGGATACCCCTCCGCCGCCACCACCACGCCCACCGAAGCGCCGGACGCGGCCACCAGCGACCTCGACTCCAGCTGCCCCCGCGCGCACGCATCCACCAGCGGCAGCAGGTCCTCACCCAGCTGCATCATCAACACCTGCGTCTCCGGGTCTCCGAAGCGCGCGTTGAACTCCAGCACCTTGGGGCCGCTCCGCGTGAGCATCAGCCCCGCGTACAGCACGCCCCGGAACGCAAGCCCGCGCCGACGCAGCACCGCCAGCGTGGGCGCGATGACGCTCTCGCCCACCTCCGCCAGCTGCCGCGCGTCCAGGAAGGGCGCCGGGCTGTAGGCCCCCATGCCTCCGGTGTTCGGACCGGTGTCGCCATCCCCCACGCGCTTGTGGTCCTGCGACAGGGGCAGCATCGCGTAGCGCTCGCCGTCGCAGAGCGCCATGGCGGAGACCTCTTCGCCCTCGAGCAGCTCCTCCAGCACCATGCGCTGGCCCGACGAGCCCAGGGCCGCCACGGCCCGCACCGCCTCGCGCGCGGCCTCCACGTCGTGCGCGACGATGACGCCCTTGCCCGCGGCCAGCCCGTCCGCCTTGACGACGATGCGGCCCTGCGCCACCGCGTAGGCCTCCGCCTCCGCCGCGTCCGTGAACGTCCGGAAGGCCGCGGTGGGCACGCCCGCCTCCGCCATGATCTCCTTGGCGAAGGCCTTGGAGCCCTCGATGAGCGCGGCGCCCGCCACCGGCCCGAAGCAGGCGATGCCCGCCTTCGCCAGCGCGTCCGCCACACCCGCCACCAGCGGCGCCTCCGGCCCCACCACCACCAGGTCCACCGACTCGCGCTTCGCGAGCGCGACGACCTCGTCCGGCGAGTCCGCCTTCACCGGCACGTTCGTCGCCAGCTTCGCGGTGCCCGGGTTGCCCGGGGCACACCACAGCCGCGTGAGGCGCGGGCTCTGCGACAGCTTCCACGCCAGCGCGTGCTCACGGCCTCCGGAACCCAGCAACAGGACCTTCACATCCACCTCATCTGTCCAACAGGTAGAGCATCCGTTTGGCGGGGAGGTACTCGGGGTCCAACCCCACCACGCTCACGAGTTCCTTGCGCGCCTCGGCTCGCCGCTGCGTGGACTCCAGCTCCGCCAGCCGCACCCTCGCGGACCAGAGCGTGGGAGACAACCCCAGCGCATCCCGCAGCGCGCGCTTGGCGGGCTCCACCTGACGGCCGTCCGCCAGCGCCCAGCCATGCGCCAGGTGCGCCACCGGGTGCTGCCGCCCCGCCGACACCGCGCGCGCCGACAGCGCCCGCGCCTCCGTGGTGTTGCCCTTGCGCGAGGCGATGAGCGAGCGGTACGCCAGCGCGTCCGCGTTGTTCGCGTCCGACTCCAGCACGTCGCGCAGGTGCCGGTCCGCCGCGTCCAGCTCCCCCTGGTGGAAGCGCAGAACCCCCTCGTAGAGGGAGGGGCCCGGGTCATCGGGGTTCTGCGCGAGCGCGAGGATGGTGCCCTCCACGCCCCTCACCGTCTCCGCGGGCCGCAGCCAGAAGCGCGTGCTCACGGGCCGGGGCTCCAGCCGCAGCGGGTCCGCCGCCAGGGCCTGTTTCAGCACCCGGAACGCCTCCGTGCTCCGCTTCGCCGCGGCCTCGGCCACGCCCGCCAGCAACTGCGCGTCCAGCCGCCGCGCATCCAGGCCCGTCGCCGTCTGGAAGCGCTCCAGGGCCTCCAGGGGCTTCTTCTCCAGGAGCAGCAGGCGGCCCTCCAGCACCGCCTCCAGCGCGCGGTCCTCGAGCCGACCCTTGATGCCGTCCAGGTGCTTGCGCGCCCTCGCCGCGTCGCGCTGCTCCAGCGCCACCAGGAAGACCTGCAGGTGCGCCTCGGGCAGCTCCTTCGCCAGGCCCAGCGCCTCTTCCGCGGCCTTCACGCCCGCGTCGCTGTTGCCCGCGGCGCGCTCGGCGGCGGCCAGGTGCACGAGCACCTGCGCCACGTCGCGGTGGTCATGTCGCTCGCGCGTCTTCAACAGCGCCCGCAGCTCTCGCACGCCCGCGGCGGCATTGCCCTCCGCCTGATAGCGCAGCACCGCGAGCGGCAGCAGCGCCCGCAGCTCCCCGGGGTCCGCCTTCACGCGCGCCTCGTACAGCTTGCGCGCCTCCTGCGGCTCACCGACCTCCTGGTAGATGCGTGACGTGGCCGCCAGGCTGTCCCAGTCCCGAGGGTCCGCCGTCAGGCGCTTGCGCAGCGTCTCCAGCGCGAGCTTGTACTCACCCGCGGACTCGTGCGCGAGCGCCCGGTAGTACTGGATGCGCTTGAGGTCCGGGGCGAGCTTCTGCGCCATGCCGAACTGCTGGTCCGCCAGCCCCCCGGACGACGACAGGTAGACGCGGCCCATCACCAGATGCGCCTCCGCCTTCTGCGCATCCGTCGCCTTCGCGTGCGCCAGCGACTCCTCCGCCAGCACCCGGGCCCGCTCACGCGGCGCGCTCTGCCGCGAGCGCGTCAGCAACAGGTTCGCCTCCGCCAGGAGCAGTTGGGGCACGCGCCCAGCGCGCGACTGGGCGGCCTCGACCAGCTCGCTCGCCTCCTTGAAGGCCCCGTCATCCAACCCCGCGCCGCGCCCCAGCGCGAGCGACTGGACATAGCCCGCGATGGCCTCGTCGCTGCGAGGGTCCAGCAACAACGCCTGCTGGAAGGACTCCTCGGCCTCCGTGTACGCGGAGCGCTCCTCGCGGGCCAGCTGCCGCCGGCCGTCCTCGAGTCGCTGCGCGCTCGTGCCCTCCAGCTCCAGGTACTTCAGCTTCCAGCGCGGGAGCACCGTCTGGATGACCTCGGGGATGGGCGCCACGACGGGCGTCGCGGCCGCCTGCCGCGCCTCTTCCTGATGCTGCAGGTAGAAGTAGCCGCCCACCCCCGCGCCACCGAGCACGAGCACCAGCCCGCCCACCAATCCCCAGCGCCCCCCACCGCCCGACGAGCCCTGCTTCTGCGCGGAGCCCGAGCGCACGTTGGACGGCGGACGCGCCGCGGCGCGCTTGCCACTGCGCGGCTCCGCGCCCAGCTCCGGCGCGGGCGGGCCCCGCATCGAGCTCACGTCGTCCCGCATGCTCTGCCCCAGCGAGGCGTCCACCCCACCTTCCTCGGGCGCGGTGAGCGGGGGCAGGAAGTCCATGCTTCCCGGAGCGGCGACGGGCGCGGCCGACTTGGGCGCACTGCCCGCGGACTCGCGCTGACGGCACGCATCACAGATGCCGAGCGCCTGGTCGAACGGGTCGACGAGCGGCTTGTTGCAGGTGCGGCACCCCATCGTCGCCGGCTTCGGCGCGGCGGCAGCGGCGGGCGGAGGCGCGGCGGGACGCGGCGGCGCCACGGAGACAGGCACCGCGCCGGGCTCCGAGGAGATGCGAGCCACGGGCGCGGGCGGCGAGGTGGGCGCGGGCCCCAGGAAGTCGAGCAGCGGATCCGCTCCCGCCGAGGGCGCCGGCGCGGGCCCGCCCAGGTCGGCGAACGGGTCCACCGGCGGCGCGCTGCTCGGCGAGGGCTCCGGCATCGCACCGAAGTCTCCGAACAGGTCGGCCTCCGGCGCCGCGGCCTTCGCGGGCCGGGCCGGAGCGGCGGGCGCCTGCGCGGGCGTCGGCGCCGGGGCGCCGAAGTCACCGAACAGGTCATCCGCGGGAGGCGGCGCGGAGGAAGCGGGCGCCGCGGGACGTGACGGGGCCGCTGGCGCGTCCTGTGAAGGCGCGGCCGAGGGATCCCGCCGGACGAGCTGCAGGTTGCGGCAGCGGGGACATTGCGCGCGGACGCCCTTTGCCGTGATCAGTCGATCATCGATGGCATAGGCGGCGGCGCATTTCTGGCAGACGATGCGCATGAGTCAGTGCCGGAAGTGTCGCACTCCGGTCACCACCATGGCCATCCCATGTTCGTCCGCGGCGGAGATGACCTCCGCATCCCGAACAGAGCCGCCCGGCTGGATGACGCAGGTCGCACCCGCCCGGGCCGCCTCGTCCAGGCCGTCCCGGAAGGGGAAGAAGGCGTCCGAGGCCACGGCGCTCCCCTGGAGGGCCGCTCCGCCGCGCTGCATCGCGATTCGGACCGAGTCCACCCGGTTCGTCTGTCCGCCGCCCTGCGCCAACAGCTGGCTGCCCGAGGCGAAGACGATGGCGTTGCTCTTGACGTGCTTGCACACCTTCCAGGCGAAGCGCAGGGCGCGCTCCTCGTCCGGTGTGGGTGCCCGCTTGGACACCACCTTCCACCCCAGCTCCGGCTCCACCGCGTCCCGGTCCATCAGCAGCAGGCCCCCGGACACGCTCCGGCCGTCCAGCTGGGCCCTTGGCCGCGCGGTCGGAGACGCGAGCGCCGCGCCCGCCTCCAAGAGCCGCAGGTTCTTCTTGGCCGCCAGCACCTGCAGCGCCGCCTGCGAGTACGAGGGGGCGATGACCGCCTCCAGGAACGTCTCCGCCATCGCCTGCGCGGTGGCCTCGTCCACCTCGCGGTTGAACGCCACGATGCCGCCGAACGCGGAGGTCTCATCCACCGCCCGCGCCGTGCGGTACGCCTTCACCAGCGCGTCATCCACCGCCACGCCGCACGGCGTGTTGTGCTTGATGATGACCGCGGCGGGCCGCTCGGCGAACTCGAGCGCCAGGCCCAGCGCCGCGTCCAGGTCCAGGATGTTGTTGTACGAGAGCTCCTTGCCCTGGAGCACCTTGGCGAAGCCCACCGTCGGCTCCGAGGGCGCCGAGTGCTCGCGGTAGAAAGCACCGCGCTGGTGCGGGTTCTCCCCGTAGCGCAGGTCCTGCGCCTTCTTGAACGACAGCGACAGCTCTCCGGGGAAGGGCTCGCTTGCCTGCGCGGACAGCCACGCGGAGATGGACGCGTCGTAGGCCGCCGTGTGCGCGAACGCCTTGCGCATCAGCTTGCGCCGCGTCGCCTCGCCCACCGCCTTGTGCTGCTCCAGCTCCGCGAGCACCGACGGATAGTCGTCCGGGTCCACCACCACGGCCACGTGGCGGAAGTTCTTCGCGGAGGCGCGCACCATCGCCGGCCCGCCGATATCAATCTGCTCGATGACGTCCGCCTCCGCCGCGCCCGACGCCACCGTCTGACGGAACGGATACAGGTTCACCGCGACCAGGGAGATGGGCTCGATGCCGTGCGCCTTCATCTCCTCGCGGTCCGCCTCCAGCTCCAGGCGGCCGAGGATGCCGCCGTGGATGCGCGGGTGGAGCGTCTTCACGCGGCCGCCGAGAATCTCGGGACTCTGCGTGTGCTCGGACACCTGGGAGGCGGGGATGCCGGCGCCCTTGAGCGCCTCCAAGGTTCCCCCCGTCGACAGCAACCGGAACCCCAGGTGAACCAGCCCCTGGGCGAAGGGAACCAGACCGCGCTTATCGGAAACGCTGAGGAGTGCCAGCACGTGTGCGCCTCGGTGTGCGGGAAGCGGCGGTACTAGCAACCACCCCCTGGGGTGTCAACGCAACACGTCGGCGCGACGTTGGCGGCACCAGGCCGCCGGTCGATTCAGGGCTTGCGGGCCGAGACAGGAGGCTCGGCCTCGGTGGCCTCGCGCAGCTTCATCAGCCCGCGCGTCTCCACCTGGCGGATGCGCTCACGGGTGAGGTTCATGATCTCCCCCACCTCCTCGAGCGTGATGCCGCCCTTCTCCGCCACGTCCAGGGCGCAGGTGTGCTCCAACTCCCAGATCTCCTTGTCCGGGAAGTTGAGCTTGATGGACCCCGTCTCCGGGTTCACGTCCAGATACAGGTTGTGCTTGCAGGAGACGAACATGCACGGACGCGGTCCGTTCACGCAGTCCGCGCGCGTGCGCGGCCGGGTGTCGTCCATCTGCTTGAGCAGGTCCGCCTCTTCCGGGTCCACCTGCCCGGTGAGCCGACGGCGGCGCAAATCACGCGCCATCTCCTTGCGCGACATCGTCTTGGACCGTCGGCGCTCCTGCGCCAGGTCCTCTTGCGCCTGGTCTCCGCCCTCCTCCACTTGCTTCACTTCCGACATGTCCCCTCCACGTGAGGCCAGTCTAACCGGGTCCACCGGTTGCAGGGCCGGCATCTTATTGCGAACTCATCGTTTCGTCTTCGCGTGCGGTCACCGCGCTGCCCAGCCGGGCCACGTCCCGGACCAGATCCTGCGCTCTTTGCCGCAGCGTTGCCAACTCCGCCTCGAGCGAACGTCGATGCTCCCCCCCGAAGGCGCGCTCTCCCAACTCCTCCTGGAGCCCATCCAATAGACCGCCGAGGTCGCGTTCCACCTGGTCGATGTGGTTGCGGTGGAAGACGAAGGACTTCTTGATGTCCTCCAGGGTGTGCCCCTCCGCCATCATCTTCTTGATGACATTGATCCGGCGCACCGCTTCCACGGGGTAGAGCCCCAGGCTCCCCTGGTGCTTCCCCTTCCGCCCCACCCGGCGACTCCTCGGTAGCAACCCCGCCTGGACGTACTTGCGGAAGGTCGCCTCCGACAGCCTCACGCCCCTCGGACGAAAGATTTCAAGGATGGCGCTCGCGGGCAGACCGCCCGCGTTCTCGCGCTCGATCCGAGCAATCTCGTCGGGAGCCAACAGGTCCATCGGTTCCATTGAATATAAGCCACTCAGTAGAGGACACTGAGTGCCAGAAACGACCATTCGGTGTCAAGGCAGACCGCTACAGGGCTGTTGTGCTGTCGGCCTGTTCACGCTTTCGAGAAAGACGGCGGGTGCGCCCGCGCCCGAGCGAGCGGCGCTTCGAACGGAGTGCTCGCGGACCCGGAGGACCCCTCGGTTTTCCACGAGGCGACGCGCGACGCGGGGTGACGGGAGACCCGGCGTGCGACTCGGACGCGGAGTGATGCGGACGAAGCGGGGCTCCGTCACGCGTGGCGCGAGGGCGGAACAGGGATGCAGGCGGGCCGGGTCAGCTCACGGCGCGCGGCGCAGACGACGCGATGCTTCGGGGGGCGACGTCGCCGCGGAGGTTCAACGACCGCGCGGCGGTCGGAACTCTCGCGTCACCGTGCCGCCCGCGGAGAGGGTGATGACGAAGAGCTTCTCGCCCGCGGGATGATGGAAGAGCAGCTTGTAGGTGCCCGGCGCGAGCTTGAAGGTCGCTCGGCCGGAGACTTCGCCCAGCTTCCGTCCGTCGAGGAACACCGTGGCATACGGCGTGGCCCGGACGAGCAGCGTGCCCGTGCTCGCGGGGACCTGCGACGAGGGCTCGGGGACGGAGTCTCCTCCCCTCGAGGGAGTCGGTCCCGCCGCGAGCACCTCCTCGCGCTTCATCCCCTCGACCTCGGCCTCTGAATCGGCGGACGAGGGCTCCACCACCGGGCTCGCGGCGTCACCGGTCTCCACGTCGACCTTCGGCGCGGTGGGAGCCTGCCCCGTGCCACCCCGCGCGCTGAACTCGCTCGGCGCGGGAACGGCCTCGGGCGGAGTCTTCACCGCGGAGGTGGAAGGGGTCTGCGTGCCCGTCGGCACCGGGTTCCATCGATCCTGCGTCACCACGATGGCGGACACGAGCAGCGACAGGCCCAGGCTGCCGACGAGCAGCCACGTCCTCGGCCGCCGCGACTTCGAGGTCGAAGCGCTGCCCGGCGAGGAATCGGTGACGGTGGGGACCTCACTGCCCGACAGGGACTGTGGCCCCCCTGCCCGCGCATCGGGCACCGCGACGTGGTTCCCGTCCGTCGAGGTCCGCGCACGGCCCTGGCTCGCGTCTCGTTGCGCCCAGGCTCCCGAGTCTCCCTCACCGACGGGCTCCGGAGCACCCTCCGGCCGGGGCGAGGATGTCGCCGCCCCCTCGGACACGTCGGAGACCGCGTCGTCATGCTCCGCGAGTGAGTCCCGTCGCGAGACAGCGGCCACGTCGCCCGGACGGCTCGGCGTCCGAGCGGGCACCGCCGACACGCCGGAGGTCTCCTTCTCGAGCGGCAACGCAACCGAGGGGGTCCCCTCCGGGCGGCTCGGGCGCACCGAGGCCAACGGCGCGGCCACGGGTGGAAGCGAAGACGGCGTGGGCCTGCGAGGCACCGGCGACGACGCCACCGCCGGCAGCGGCATCATCGGCGTGGCCATGGGCGGCAACGGGACGAGCGGCGCCTCCATCACGGCCTCGTCGCGCCGGGGCAGCACGAAGGTGGACGCGTCGAAGTCCTCGTCGGGCGAGGACGGCGCCCCACCCGTCCGCCCCGGCCTCATCACCGCGGTGGGCTCCCTGCGCGCCGGAGCCAGCGGCGCGACGTCCTCGTCGTCACCCTCGGGCCCCTGCTCGCCCGGCAGCACCTGCGTGCGCTCCTGCACCGCGGGCAGCGCCATGGTGGGCGTCGTGGGGAACAGCCGCCGCAGGAAGCCCGCCAGGTCCGTGTCATCCACGGAGCGGGCGTGCCGCAACACGCACTGCGCCAGGGCGCGCTCCAGTTCTCCCGCAGTCTGGAACCGCGCGGCCGGATCCCTCTCCAGCGCGCGCATCACCACCGCGTCCAGCTCCGCGGGCACCTCCGGGTTGAGCCGCGCCGGGGGCGGGATGACGCTGTGCTGCACCGCCCGCAGCACCGCCAGCTCCGAGTCCCCGTCGAACAGCCGCCCGCCCGTCAGCATCTCCCACAGCACCACGCCCAGCGCGAACAGGTCCGTGCGCGAGTCCACATCCTCGCCCCGCGACTGCTCCGGGGACATGTACGCGAACTTGCCCTTGAGCATCCCCGGCTGCGTGAGCTTCTTGCCCGCCTTGGCGATGCCGAAGTCCGTCAGCTTCACCGCGCCGTCGTACGAGAGCAGCACGTTGTGCGGCGTCACGTCGCGGTGCACCAGGTCCAGCGGGTGCCCGTTCACCTTCAGCCGGTGCGCGTAGTGCAGCCCCCGGGCGACCTCCGCGCCGATGTGCGCCACCAGCATCGGCGGCATCGGCTCCATCAGCTCCTTGCACTTGCGCCGCAGCTCCCACAGCGAGCAGCCGCGCACGTACTCCATCGCCAGGTAGTACGTGTCCTCGTGCTTGTCGAAGTCGAAGATCTGCACCACGTTCGCGTGGTTGAGCCGCGAGGCCAACCGGGCCTCCGCGATGAACATCCCCACGAACTCCGGGTCGCTCGCCAGGAACGCGCGCACCCGCTTGATGACCACTTCCTTCTCGAAGCCCTCCGCGCCCCGGGCGGTGCAGAGGTAGATCTCCGCCATCCCGCCCTCCGCGAGCTTGCGGCGGACGACGTACTTGCCGATCTGCGTACCGGCGAGGAGCGTCAAGGGAGCTTCCGGAGCATGTGCGCTATTCGAACTTCACGCTCACGACGTTCAGGTCGATGGGCTTCACTTCGATACGTCGACTGAGCGTCTTCTTGAGGTCGGGATTGAAGAATTTGCAGTCGTAGCTGCCAACGCGCAGCTCTACCGCCTCGAAGGGCGTCTCGCCCAGCTTCTTCCCTCCACACGTCACCTCGGCCCACGGCCTGACGGCGAAGCGCACCTTCGCCATCCGCGTCTCCGCGCGGACCTCCTGCCGGGGCGGACGCGGCGGCGTCACCACCGGGGCCACCCTCGCCTCAGGCTGCAGCGTGAAGCGCTCCACCTGCTCCGGCCCCGAGCCCACCGTCACGGTGCGCTCCAGCGGGTGGTGCTTCGCGGCCTCCACCCGGACGGCCAGCGCCACGCCCGGCGCGGACTCCACCACCAGCGGCGCCGCACCCTGCTGGCGCCCATCCACGTACACGAGCGCCTGCGCGGGCTGCGCCTCCAGCCGCAGGCGGACCTTCTGGGCGACCTGCGCGGGAGGCGCCTCCACGGGCGCCTGCTCCGGCTCGGCCACGGGCACGGGCTTCTTCTCCACCGGCGCCACCGACACCAGCTTCAGCACGCCCAGCGGCAAAGGCCCCGAGGCCTGCACCTCCAGCTCCGTCCTCAGCTCCTGGTAGCCCTCCAGGGACACCACGAGCGCGTAGCGCCCCTCGGGCATCCCCGGCAGCGTCAGCGGCGTGCGCTCGGGCAGCTCGCGCCCGTCGAACACCACCCGCGCGCCCGCGGGCTCGGTCTCCAGCCGCGCCTGCACCGGCGCCGACTCGCCCGGCTTCATCCACGCCCACAGCAGCACCAGCACCACCAGCCCCAACCCCACCGCGGGAATCCACCAGCCCAGCCGTGACGTGGTCGCCTGCGACACCTCGCCCGTGCGCGCCGCGCCCTTCTTGCGCCCCGGCCGCGACATGCCCAGCGACAAGGTGGGCGCGTCCTCCTCCTGCTCCTCATCCTCCTCACGCGGCACTGGCAGCGCCAGGCGGGAGGGCCTCGAGGGTGACGCCACCTCCGGCAGCGCCAGGCGGGAGGGCCGCGACGGCGTCGACGCCAGCTCCGGCATCGCCAGCGTGGGCGCGTCCTCCTCCACGTGGTGGCCGTGGTGCACGACGACGGGCACGGCCCGCGTCGGCGGCCTGCCCTCGGGCTTGGGCTCGGTGGCCGCCTTCACGTCCGTCAGCGTGGCCCGGGACGCCGCGCGCCCGTCCATCGTCGGCGCGTCCTCCTCCACCCGCGGCGCCGCCGGCACCGCGCCCAGCCCCGAGCGCGACGCCCGCTCCGGCGCGGACGACGACTCCAACGCCCGGCGCTGGCCCGTCAGCCGGCCCGCCGGTGACTCCAGCTCGATGCGCCCCGTGTTCCGCGTCTGCCCGCGAGGCCGCAGCGCCGCCGTCTCCCCCTCGGGCGCCACCGCCGAGCGCGACAACGACGGCCGCAGACCGCTCCTGCGAGGGCCCTGTTCCTGGCGCCCGGATCCCGACGCGGGGTCGGAGTCCTCCATCGGCACCTCGCCCGAGCGCGCCTCCGACGCCAGCCGCTCCGCGTAGATGTCCTTCATGTACACGGCGACGTGCGCCGTGGACGAGGGCAGCCGGTTCGCGCTCAGCCAGTCCTCGAGCGCCAGCTGCAGGTGGACCGCCTCCTGGTAGCGGTCCACCGGGTCCTTCGCGAGCGCCTTGAGGACGATGGCGTCCAGGTCCTGCGGCACCCGGGGGTTCACCTGCGAGGGCGGCAGCACCTTGCACTCGGCCACCGCCGCCAGGGTCTGGATGTCGCTGGGGCGCTTGAACAGGCGCGTGCAGGTGAGCAGCTCGTACAGCACCACGCCCAGGGCGAAGATGTCCGCCCGGCAGTCCACGCGCTGACCCGCGGCCTGCTCCGGCGACATGTACGAATACTTCCCCTTCAGCACGCCCGAGCGCGTGACGGTGGCCTGGTCCGCCGCCTTGGCGATACCGAAGTCCACCACCTTCACCCCACCCTCGAACGTCACCAGGATGTTCTGCGGGGACACGTCGCGGTGGACGATGCCCAGGGGCCGCCCCGTCGACGGGTCCGTGCGCTTGTGCGCGTAGTCCAGGCCCGAGCACGCCTCGATGAGGATGCGGCACACCAGCGGCACCGGCACCGGCTGCCCCATCGCCTCCGACTGCTTCCAGATGCGCCGCAGGTCGTCGCCGTGGATGTACTCCATGGCGATGAAGAACGAGTCGTCCTGCGCGCCCAGGTCGAAGATCTGCACCACGTTCGCGTGGTTCAGCCGCGCGGCGATGCGCGCCTCGTCCAGGAACATCTTGACGAAGTCGTCGTTCTCCGCGAGGTGCGGGAGGATCCGCTTCACCACCACCAGCTTCTCGAAGCCCTCCGGGCCCTGCTGGCGCGCGAGATAAAGCTGCGCCATCCCGCCCATGGCGAGTCGCTTCAGGAGCTGGTACCTGCCATACGTTTCAATGGTCACGGCGACCTGACCGGCACTCCCACAGGGATACCCACGGCCCGTGGCCTACCGGAATCCGGGCGCGGCGAAGTCCCGAGCGTAAGCCCACACGACAGGGGGGTCAAACCCTTGTAGGCATGGCGGAACCGGTTAATCGCGGCCCGCGCGCTACCGCCGGGCCACCCGGACCTCGCGCGTCTCGCGCATCAGCGCCTCCAGTTCGTCCAGGTGCCGCTTGAGCACCGGCATCAGCACCGGCGCCCGGTCCACCCGGTCGAACAGGTCCAGGACCCGGTCCACCTTGCGCTCGATTTCCTGGGCTCGCGCCGGAGAGATGCGGCGCAGGAGCAGGTCGGCGCCGGCCTCCATCAGGGCGCGGGCGACGGCATCCCGGGAAGCGAGCGGCTCCTCCTTGCGGCGGCCCTCGCCCTGGATGACCCGCAGGCCCGGCGAGCGCGCCGCGCTGGGGCGGGCCGGGCTCGTCGTCTTGGTTCCTTCGGAGTCTGGGGACATCACCGGGTGCCTCCTCGGCGGGAGCGGGTACGACCTCAGGGTACACACCGTGAGGAGCGCTCCAATTTTCTGGTCATCCGCACAGGCGGAAGCAGACCTGTAGCACCCGGGACCGACATGAACGTCGAGGGCCGGATGACCGGCCCTTCGACTGGCTCACACCTCCTGTCTGGAAGCCCCCGCCCGCGCCCGCCTGCTCACCCGGCGTCGCACGAGCGGCGGTAGCTGATGGACACCTTGGCGCCCGGCGCCGGCACGTTGGTGAAGACCACGCTGTTGGTGGGCGCGTCGTAGCGCCAGCCCGTCGTCACCGGGGCGCCGTTGACCGTCACCGTCACGCTGCCCGGCTCCGGCGAGTCGCTCAGCGGGAAGCGGTCCTGGGCGGAGAAGGCCTTGTTGGCCACCGCGGACAGGAGCGGGCCGTAGTTGGCCGCGCAGACGTTCATCACCTCGCCGCCGGTGCGCGCGGTGGCCTCCGCGTAGCGCGTGCCCGTGCCGCCCGCGGTGCCGCACGCCGTCGCCGTGGGGGCGATGGCGTAGAACGTCGCGCGCTGGGGCTGGTTCTGCCCCTTGAGCTGCTGGGCCCACGCCACGTAGGTGTCCACCGCGTCCGGCGAGTGGTCATCCTCGTCGCCCACGAACACCACCACCAGGGCGGCCGCGTCGCGCAGGAAGCCCAGGTTGCCGTCGCGCGGCAGGGACGTGCGCGGATCATCCGCGTTGTTCACCAGGGGCGGCGACAGCGCCCGCCGCATCGACTCGAAGCCCTGCTCCACCTGGGCGCACTGCCCCACCTGCACGTTCTGCTGCAGCAGCGTCGTCAGGTTCGGCGTGTTCTGGGTGAGGATGCGCGGCCGGGCGTTGTCCGCCGGGAAGAAGCGGCCGGCCTCGCCACCCTGCGCGCCGCCCGGGCACGCGTTGGAGACGGCAGAGATGCCCGTCGTCGTCACGGCCACGTGCAGGTCCACCTGCTTGGCCAGCGCCGCGTCCACGAAGGACGGAATCGCCGACACGAGCCGCGGGTGCTCCTCCACCATGGACGCGGTGTTGTCCACGACGAAGAGCACGTCCACCTTGCTCACGTCCTGCTGGGTGAAGTGGTCCGTCTTGTCCGTGCGCTTGGAGGACTCGCCGATGAGCGGCACCAGCAGCGGCGCGGCCAGGTCGTCGGAGCTCACGAACAAGGGCGACAGGTTCATGCCGTACACCTGCGCGGTGTAGTCCAGGTCCACCGTGAAGGCCTCGCCCGGCTGCAGCGTGAAGGGCAGCGGCGTGGGCACGCCGCTCACGGAGAACTCGCCGTCCGTGGTGCCGGGGCCGATCCACACGTTGGACACCGACACGGGCATGGTGCACGCGTTGAGGTAGTTCACCTCGCGCGGCTCGGGCGGACAGTCGCGCCGGGCCACGCCCCAGTCCACGTACCAGGGCGACGGGATGAGGCACGTCGCCTGCGCGTTGGCGATGAGCGGCACCAGCACCACCGGGTTGGCCGGCTCCATCTGCTCCACCTGCAGCGTGCCCGCGAAGGTGCCGCCGGTGACGGGCATCTGCACCGCCACCTGGAAGCTGAACCAGTCGCCCGGGTAGATGATGACGCCGAACAGGTCCCCACCCGGCATGCGGAACACGCCGCCGTCGCTGTCGCGCAGCTGGATGTTCTTCACGGGGCACAAATCGCGCCCCTTGTTCTCCAGCTTCACGCCCAGCACCGCGCCGCGCCCCGGCGGCACCGTGCCGAAGTCCAGCGCCATGGGAGTGATCGCCAGCTCGCAGGGCGCGTGCGCCAGGGCCGTGCCGCGGAAGTCCATCTGCACCGTGGCCGCGGAGTACGCGTTCGTCGTCATCACCAGCACGCCCGACGCGGAGCCCGTGCGCGTGGGCTCGTAGAAGACGGGGATGTTGATCTCCTGCCCCGGCTGCAGCGTGTGCGGCATGGCCAGCGGCGTGTGGTTGAACTGCGCCGCGCCCGCGGGGTCCGGCTGCCAGTTGAGCGACTCCAGCGTGAGCGCGCCCGCGTTGGACGAGCCGCAGTTCTTCACGTTGACCATGATGCGCGTCTTGGAGCCCAACGGCTGCATGCCGAAGTCGTGCGTCACCGGCGACACGCACAGCTCCGCCGCGCCGCCGAAGCCCTTGAGCTTCACGTCCGTCGTCGGGTGGCGCTTGCTCACCACGTGGTAGCGCGCCATGTCCTCCGCGGGCCCCATGTGGCCGGGGCTGTAGCGCACCTGGAACCCGCGCACCTCGCCGGGTTGGAGCACCAGCGGGAAGCCCGTGTTCGCCTGCGAATAGGACAGGTCCAGCCCGTCCAGCGTGAGCTGGTTCACCGTCATGGGCTCGGTGCTGATGTTGCGGATGCGCGACTCGCGGAAGGCCTCGCGGTCCACCGGCACCGCGGCGAAGTCGAGCACGGGGGGCTCGGCCACCACCGCCTGCTCCAGCGACTCGGCCGCCACCAACACCGGCACGTCCGCGCAGCCCCGGCACGGCGTGAGCGCCAGCGCCACCTGCTTGCGGCCCACCTTCACCGGGTTGAACTGGATGGGCAGCTCCACCTTGGCGCCCGGCTCCACCACCACGGACTTCGCCACGAACTCGTCCTTGTCCGCGCCGACCAGCCGGGGCGTCACCTCCACCGCCAGCTCCGTGGGGTTCTCCAGCGACAGCGCCAGCGTCTTGCTGGAGTCCGCCTCGATGCGCCCGAAGTCCAGCGAGCGCGGCGACACCCGCGCCCACGCGTCCACGCCCGCGCCCGTGAGGGGGATGCGCAAGAGCGGCTCGATGCGCGTGTCCGAGCGCACCACCAGCATCGCCGGCTGCCCACCCTCCTTCGTCGGCGCGAAGCGCACCTTCAGCGACGCCGCGCTCCCAGGCACCAGGCTGTGGGGCACGTCGCTGGTGAACTCCGCCCGGTAGGCGCCTTCCGGCCCCTCCACCCAGACCTCGTTCACGTCCACCGGCGCACGTCCCACGTTGCGCAGGGAGATCTCCGTCTCGCGCGCGTCGTAGAGCGCCACCTTCTGGAAATCCATCCCGCCCGGGGTCGCCGTCAACCGCCCGTCCGCGAGCGTCGAGCGCTCGCGATCCGCGCACCCCGCAACCAGCCCCAACACCGCGAGGGCCCAAATGCCCAAGCGCCCCGTCATGGCTTCCACCCCTTCCCCGCGCCCATCGCCCTGTGCCGCTTGCTTGCCGCCAGTGAGGCAGCCGAGCGGACCCGATGGCGAAACTAGGCACCCACCCAGGGGCGGGCAACCACCCACGAGGGCCAATCCCGGTGTCAGGGGGGCCTACGACGTCCGGTTTCCCTCAAATCTTCGGGATGCGCAGCGTCTTGGAGATCATCGCGCTGCCGCTGGCCGCGTACAGCAGCACCAACGGGTGCAGCACCAGCGGCCCCACCTCCCAGGTGCCACCCAACAGCGCATCGCCGATGCGGCCCATGTAGGTGGCCACCGCCAGCACCATCACCAGGGCCAGGCTGGTGGGGATGGGCGTACCCTCGAAGTACTTCACCTTCCCCGTCGGGTCGGCCAACTCCGCCGACGTGACGTTGAAGCGCGCCAGCCGGCTGATGCCGCACGCCACGAAGTACAGCAGCACCGCCACGTCCAGCGCCCCGCGCATCCCCACCGCGAACGCCAGCGCCGCCGGCGCCATCCCGAAGGAGATGACGTCCGCCAGCGAGTCCAGGTCCGCCCCCAGCGGCGACTTCTTGAAGCGCCACCGGGCGATGCGTCCATCCAGGAAGTCCATCACCAGCGCCAGGGGCATCAGCGCGAAGGCCACCCACATCCAAATCACCTGCCCGGTCGCCAGGTACTGCATCGCGGCGAGGATGGTCCCCGCTCCCGCGAAGCCGTTGCCCAGCGTCACGAAGTCGGCGAGCACGAAGGTGCGGATCATCGAGAAGTGGCGGCGCGGGCGGCGGGCTCGCGGCTGCTCGGTCGTCATATGCGCGCTCTCCTAGCACAGTGAACCCTCACTGCCGGTCCCTCGCTGTCGTGTTTCATGCCGCGGTGCGTCTGAGTTCAGGCTCTCAGGAATCGTCGAGTTCGAGAAAACTTTTGACGGCTGAATCAGCCCCTTCCTACGCTCGACGACTGCCATGCATCCAAACCCAACCGTGTCCTCCCCGCGAGGGGCGTCCTGGAAGTCCGGGCGCTCTCGCTGGCACCTCACCCTTTTCGCCGGCGTGAGCCTGGCGCTCGCCACCGCCTGTGGTGAGGATGATGACGGCAAGCCCACCCCGCCAGCGCCGGAGGAGCCCGCGAAGTACGAGGCCACCATCCGCCGCACCGCGCATGGCATCCCCCACATCATCGCGGACGACCTGGGCAGCCTGTCCTATGGCCAGGGCTTCGCCTTCGCCAAGGACCACGTCTGCATCCTGTCGGATCAGATCCTCAAGGTCCGCGGCGAGCGCGCCCGCTACCTGGGCGCGGGCCCGGGCAACACGTACGCGGGCAGCGACTTCGGCTACCGGGTGCTGGCGCTGGACAAGAAGGCGGAGGCCGCCTTCCCCAAGCTGCCCACGGACGTGCAGGAGATGTTCAACGGCTACGTGGCGGGCTTCAACCGCTACGTGAAGGAGACGCCGCCGGACAAGCTCCCCGCGCCCTGCACGAACGCGCCCTGGGTCAAGCCCATCAGCGCGGTGGACCTGCTGGCCTATGACATCAGCGTCGGCCTCGCTGGCAGCAGCTACCAGCTCATCCTCGCCATCGCCGCGGCCACGCCCCCCATCCCGGGCGCCGGCAGCGAGGGCCGCCCCGCCCCCGGCAGCTTCAAGGTGGAGCGCCCCGAGTGGAGCAGCGTGGGCAGCAACGGCTGGGCCATCGGCGCGGACCGCTCGGCGTCCGGCCACGGCATGGTGGTGGCCAACCCCCACTTCCCCTGGGAGGGTGAGCTCAAGCTGTGGGAGAGCCAGCTGACCGTCCCCGGCCAGCTCAACGTCTACGGCGTGGGCCTGCTCGGCGTGCCCGCGGTGCTCATCGGCTTCAACGAGCACGTGGCCTGGACGCACACGTTCTCCTCCGGCCAGCGCATGACGCTCTACGGGCTGCAGCTCGTCCCCGGCAACCCCACCCGCTACAAGTACGGCACCGAGGAGCGGGACATGGTGGCCCAGGACATCACCATCCTGGTGAAGCTGCCCGAAGGCTCGCTCACGCACATCACGCAGCGCTTCTACAGCAGCCACTACGGCCCCGTCATCGTCATCCCCGGCACCGCGCCGTGGACCGCGCAGTCGGTGCTCACCTACCGCGACGCCAACCTGGACAACACCCAGCTGGTCAGCCAGTTCGTGGGGATGAACCGGGCCAAGAGCCTGGAGGAGTTCCAGAACGTCTACGCCACCGTCCAGGGCATCCCCTGGGTGAACACCATGGCCGCCGACCGCGCGGGCAACGTCTGGTACACCGACGCGACGCCCACCCCCAACCTGTCGCCCGTCGCCATCGGCACCTGGCGCGCGGCCTCCGCCGGCGCGGACCCGACGACGGCCGCCATCTGGAACAGCATGGGCCTGGTGCTGCTCGACGGCAGCAACCCGGAGAACGAGTGGCGTGACGCCGAGGGCGCGCGCGGCCCCGGCCTGGTCCCCTTCAGCGGCGTGCCCAAGCTCGCCCGCCGCGACTTCGTCTTCAACGCCAACGACAGCTACTGGCTGGCGAACCCGAACCAGCCGCTCACGGGCTTCTCCCCCATGCACGGCCTGGAGAACGTGGGCCAGACGCCGCGCACGCGCATCAACGCCAAGCTCCTGATGGAGGAGAACGGCGCGTCGGGCGCGGACAACAAGTTCACCGTGGCGGAGCTGGAGAACGCCATCCTCAGCAACCGGGGCATGGTCTCCGAGCTGCTCAAGGACCAGGTGGTGGCGCGCTGCACGGGCGTGACGACGGTGCAGTACAACACCACGCAGATCGACATCCGCGCGGGCTGCGCGGCGCTCACGGCCTGGGACGGCCTGTTCAACGCGGACAGCCGCGGCGCGGCGCTGTTCCGCGAGTTCTCCGGTCACCACACCATGGGCACGCTGTCCAACGGCGGCACCCTGTTCGCGGTGCCCTTCAACGCCGCGGAGCCCCTGGCCACGCCGCACACGCTGGCGGCC
This sequence comes from Myxococcus faecalis, assembly GCF_050039385.1. Taxonomy (NCBI): domain Bacteria; kingdom Pseudomonadati; phylum Myxococcota; class Myxococcia; order Myxococcales; family Myxococcaceae; genus Myxococcus; species Myxococcus faecalis. The sequence goes on from NZ_CP144336.1 coordinate 422,267, forward strand.
GCTCCCGCGACGGGCTCGGACCCGGTGCTGCTGGCCCTGGCCGCGGCCGTCTACCGGCTGCAGGTCGCGGGCATCCCCGTGGACGCGCCGCTGGGTGAGTCGCAGTACTCCACCCGCGTGGACGGCAAGAAGATCCCCATCCACGGCGGCGGCAGCTACGACGGCACGGCGAACATCGTGTCGTGGGGCACGCTCAAGTCCACCACGCCGGACTCCGACTACAGCGCGGTGCGCGGCAGCACGGTCATCAACTCCCGCACCAACCTCACGGACCAGGGCTACGTCATCAACAACGGCAGCAGCTTCATCATGGCCATGGGCTTCACCGACACGGGCGTCGAGGGCCGCGCGGTGCTGACCTACAGCGAGTCCAGCGACAAGAGCTCGCCGTACTACGCCGACCAGACGGAGCTGTTCTCCAACAAGCAGTGGCGCAACATCGTCTTCACCGAGGAGGCCATCAACGCCGCCAAGGTCGAGGAGACGAAGATCTCCGGCAACTAGCCCCAAGCCGTCCGGGCGCTCGCTCCTCGCGTGAGGCAGCGCCCCCTTGAAGCACCCGAGGCCCCTGCCCTTCCACGGCGGGGGCCTTCGTTTTTTCGGGCGCGTGGGGGACACCGCCCCGCACCTTCCCGGGCCGGCCCTATGAAGCCCGCAGTCCACCACGCGACAGCGGCGGGGGCGCGGGCAACCTCGGGGCGACACTCGGCGCGACGTGGGGACGAGCCCCGTGTCCAGCGGGTGATGCCCGCCCCCGTGGGCGGCTGGCGTCACGGCGGGGCGAACCCAGGATGCGCGGGCAGACCGCCCGGCACCGCCAGCAGCACGCGGTGAAACGGCCCCGGGGGCACCGGTACTGCGAAGGAGCGGTAGCGCACCATGACGACGACACCCGTCTTCAAGACAGCCATCATCGACAGGGTCTTCTTCTTGCGGTGGGAGTCCCCTCCCGACCCGCAGGACATCCAGCGCGTGTTCCAGCAGATGCGCGACGCCCACGCGAGGCCCGAGCCACCCCTGGTGCTGGTGGCGAGCCTGTCCTCCAGGTCCGCGGTCCCCAACAGCGAGCAGCGCTCGAACCTGTCCGCGTTCCAGTCGGATGCGCGGCCGCTGTTCACGGAGATCCACGCCATCGTCGAGGGCAATGACCTGCAGTACAACCTCCAGCGCGTCATCATCGCCGGCATCAACATCGTCACGCGCACCTACGACAAGACGCTCCAGCGCGTGCACCAGCGCGCCGAACAGGTGGCGCCGCTGCTCTCCGACACCCTGGGCGTGGACGGGCCCCGGGTCATCGAGGAGGCCAAAAGGCGCGGCGTGGTGTGAGCCACCTGCACGCGCGTCGGCCCGCCCTCACGCGGGCTGGCGCGCGGGCTCCTCGCTCCGGGGCCTCGCGCGGGCCTTGACGTAGCGGTGGTCGAAGAGGTCCACGTAGAGGTACTCCGGCCACGACACCATGGTGTGGGCGCCGAGCATCACCCCCCGCATCAGCTCGCTCACCATCATCCCCGCCGCGGTGGTGGCCCCCACGACACAGGTGGGCGCGGGCCCCTTGCCCGCGAAGCACGCCTCCATGGCGGCCTGATGCAGGTAGTCGCCCAGATGCGGGATGATGGCCGGCAGGTCCACGCGGCCATCCGGAAGGATGTACAGCTCCTCGTACAGCGGGGCATCCGGTTGGAAGACATGCAACGCCGCCCCGAACCCCAGCATCAACCCCGTCATCGCCGGGACGCCGCGCTCGCGGCACGCCTTGTGGAGGGCCTGCTTGGCGCGCGCGCCCGCGATGTCGATGACCTCCACCACGTAGTCCACCGGCGGCAGCACCTGGGTGCCCGCCAGCACGTCGGTGACGTTGTCCTCGGTGATGCCCTCGTGGACCAGCCGCAGGCGCAGGTCCGGGTGGATGTCCAGGCACATGCGCCCCACCACGTCCACCTTGGACGCGCCGAGCGTGCTCTCGAAGCACCCCACCTGCCGGTTCATGTTGTGGACCTCGTAGGTGTCGAAGTCGGCGAGCGTCAGGCACCCCACGCCCAGCCGCGCCAGGTCCACCGCGCACTGGCCTCCGGCCCCTCCCACCCCGGCGACGAGGACGTGCGTGCGGGCCAGACGCGCCATCACCTCGGCGCTCACCACTCCCAGATTGCGCTCGAAACGGGGCTCCACCATGACGCCTCCCCTTTCTTTCCCGGGAGCGTCGAGGTGTGCGTGCGACGTGTCGCCCTCGCGTCATCCCAGGGCCCGTCGATGTGGTCCTCGTCCCCCGCTCCCGGGAGGGGCTGGCGCCCCGGGATGTTCACCAGTCCGCCTCCCCCGGGGACGGTGTCCGGCGCACGGCACTCGGCACGTCCGACAGCCTCAGCCATCCGCCCCGCGCCACACCCGTGATGTGCCTGCTTCAGTCGTGAAGCGGGGTCTTTCCCACCGCACCCGCCAGGGCATGTCAGACGGTTGCTTCACAGTGGACACCAGGCGTGAAGTCCAGGGATAGGAGACACTCCGCGAGTTTCGTGTGTTCAAACTCTGGCGTGGATTCTGCTCAGCGGGTGACACGGCACGGAGGAGCCAGGACACCGACGCGCGGCCTCCTCCGAACCCCTCTTCTTCGATTCGAGGTCCCTATGCGTTTGAGGTTCAGCCTTCTTGTCTGTCTGACATTCTTGTCATTGGGTTGTGGGAATTCCGAGCCGCCCGCCACGCCGGAGGCGCTGCGGGACAGCGCGACGGAGGCGCTCGCGACGAACGGCTCCGAGCTGTTGGGTGTGGCGGGCCCCGCCACCGCGCGGCACGCGACGCGCGAGGTGCTCTTCGGAGACCTGGCGCACTACCGCTTCGAGCTCCAGGTGGGGCCCGGTGAGCATGACGTGGTGACGGTGCACCGCGTGGTGCGGGAGAACGCGCCCTGGTGGCCCGCACGGACGCAGCGGGCGGTGTTCATGCTGCACGGCGACGCGTGGGGTTTCGACGCCGCGTTCCTGTCGAGCGTGGGCTCCGCGCACGTGCCGCGCGAGCAGTCCATCGCCGCGTACCTGGCGGAGGAGGGCGTGGACGTGTGGGGCATGGACATGCGGTGGGTGGGCGTGCCCGCCGGTCAGCAGGACTTCTCCTTCATGGCCGGGTGGAACCTGGGCACGCATGCGAAGGACCTGGGCGCCAGCATCCTCCTGGCCAAGGCGCTGCGGCTGACGAATGGAAGCCTGGGCTCGCTGCACCTGCTCGCCTGGAGCCGCGGCGCCATGGTCGCGTATGCCTATCTGAACGACGAGGCGCGGCTGCCCAGGGGGCTGCGCCAGGTGGATGGGTTCATCCCCGTGGACATGGTGATGCGGCATGCCCCGCAGAACGCGGAGCAGCGGGCCTGGGCGTGCGGGCGTCACGCGGCGATGAAGGCCCGGCGGGACTCGGGCATCTACGAGGGTGGGCTGCTCGGCGCGGCGCCGGGAATCACGCTGCAGGCCATCGGCCAGCTCGCGGCCCTGGCGCCGTCGGCGCCGTCCCCGCTCTTGCCGGATGATGTCTTCGGCCCCGGCACGGGTCGGCCCACCAACCGCCGGGCGGCCATCGTCTCCGCCGCGGCCACGGGCGCGCTGCTCAAGCCGCTGGAGCCGCTCGCCCCGGGCTACCACCTGCTGGCGGGCAAGCCGGACGAGACGGGACTGCCGGGCAGCCTGACGTACACGTCCGAGGCCTACCTCTACGAGTACGCCCAGCGCGCGGCGCCCTACCAGAGCCTCAACGAGGTGGTGGAGTCGGATGCGTGGACGTGCGGGCTGGAGGTGCCCTACGACGACCGGCTGAGCCAGGTGAAGCTGCCCGTGCTGTACGTGGGCGCGGGCGGCGGCGTGGGTGAGTACGGGGTGTTCTCCACGTCGCTCCTGGGGAGCAACGACGTGGTGTCCCTCATCGTGAGGGACCACCCGGTGGCCGAGCGCGCGCTCGACTTCGGTCACGCGGACCTGTTCCTCGCGGCCAGCGCCCGTCAGCGGGTGTGGCGTCCCATCCTCCAGTGGGTGCGCGCCCACTGACGCCCGGACGTCAGTCCTGCTTCCACAGGCCGTGGCGCCGGGCCCGGCGGCCCAGCGTCACCGGGTCCATGCCCAGCGCCATGGCCGCGCGTCGGAGCACCCCGCCGTGGCGCTCGAGCGCCTCGCGGATGAGCTCACGCTCCACCCGCTCCAGTCGCGCGCGCAAGGAGCCGTCTCCCGCCAGTTCGTTCCGGGGCGGGGACGCGGACGCCAGGCTCGGCGGCAACAGCCGGCGCGACACCACCTCCCCCGGCCGCGACAGCAGCACGGCGCGCTCCAGCACGTTGCGCAGCTCGCGCACGTTGCCCGGCCACGGGTAGGCCCGCAGCATGTCCTCCACCTCCTGGGACATGCCGCTGGCCGAGCGGCGCAGGGTGCGGTTGAACAGGCCCAGGAAGTAGCGCGCCAGCTCCGGGATGTCCTCGGGCCGCTCGCGCAAGGGCGGGATGTCGATGGTGAAGCTGTTGAGCCGGTAGAACAGGTCCGCGCGGAAGCGCCCCGCGCGCACCTCCTCGCCCAGGTCCTTGTTGCTCGCGGCCAGCACCCGCACGTCCACGTGGCGCACCTGGGTGCCGCCCACCGGACGCACGTCGCCCGTCTCCAACACGCGCAGGAGCTTCGCCTGCAGGTTGGGGGTGGTGTTCTCGATCTCATCCAGGAAGATGGTGCCGCCGTTGGCCAGGACGAACAGGCCCGGGTGGTCCGCCACCGCGCCGGTGAAGGCGCCCTTCACGTGGCCGAACAGCTCGCTCTCCAGCAGCGTCTCCGTGAGCGCGCCGCAGTCCTGGATGACCAGCGGGGCCTCGCCGCGCCCGCTGAGGCGGTGGACGATGCGCGAGAGCACCTCCTTGCCCGTGCCCGTCTCGCCCTGCAGCAGGACCGCCACGCGGTGCGGAGCGACCAGCCGCACCATCTCCATCACCCGCTGCATGGCGGCGCTGCGCAGGCCCACCTCCTCCTCACCCCGTGCCCCCGACACCGAGGGCAGGGCCTGCGACAGCGCGCGCTCACGCAGGAGGTTGCGCTCGAGCTCCAGCGCCATGCGCCACTGTTCGGTGCGCACGCCCCGCTCGCGGCCTGCCTGGAGCACGGCTTGGAGCACGGCCTCGGGAGGGGGAGACTCACCGAGCGCGCGGAAGACGAGCCCCGCGTTGAACAGGGCCACCAGTCGCTCGGGCGCGGCGGGCGCGCAGTAGATGATGCGCGAGGTCAGGTCGGAGGGTGGCCCCGCGGAGGACAGGTCCACGTCCTCGGCCGGCGTGCCCAGCCCCGCGACCAACGACAGCGCGCGCTCCTCGTCACGGCCGCAGACCAGCAGCGCCGCCGCGTCGCCACGGGCCAGGAGCGCCTGGGCCTCCTCGGCGCTCGACGCGAAGTGTGGCACCGCCTGGCCCTCGAGCGCGGCCCGCACGTCCTGGGCCTCCTCGTCGCTGGCGAACGCCACCACCACGTGGAGCCGCGCGGTGGCCAGATAGCGCGCCAGCTTCACCCCGTCCGAGTCCTCGAAGGCGTGGAAGAAGACGCCGAGCGCCGTCACCGGGCCGCCCGTCTCGTGCCGCCAGCGCACGTCGCCCCGGGCGCGGATGTGCTCGCCCGAGTCCGGCAGGGAGAAGGACAGCTCCACGGACTCGCCCTCGCACGGGCCTTCCTGCGGGCCGCGCGGCGTGGCGATGAGGCCGATGCCGGTCTCGCTGATGTTGACGGCCCAGCACCCAGGGAGCGCGGGCTGCGTCACCACCTTCACGTACAACGGCTTGCGTTCGCTTCGAGGGGCGTAGGCGGACACAGGCCGCGTCATGACGCCCGCAGTCTACTTCACGGATGAAGCCTTGCTGGGAAATTGCGGCGGCAGGGGAAAGACAATGTCGCCGTCCGGTCGTCGAGGGGCGGTGCGGGCAAGCCCGGTGGCGGAGTGAGGGTGGAAGGCGACTCAGGGCCGCTCGGGGTGGAGCAGCAGGCTCATGAGGAGGTCGTCGACCCAGACGCCCTCCTCGGTGCGCAGGAAGTCGCGACGGGTGCCCTCGAGGACGAAGCCGAAGGAGCGATAGAGGGCCTGGGCGCGGGGGTTGTCGCCCCGGACCTGGAGCTCCACGCGGTGGACCCTGTCTCCGTTCGCGTCACGATGGGCGCGCAGCCACGCGAGCAGGTGATGCATCAGCGCGCGACCCACGCCCAGGCCCTGGGCGTCGGGGTGGACGCCGATGCCGAGCACGCCGCCGTGGCGCAGCATCCGGTAGCTCGGCCTCAGGAAGGAGGCCTCGCCCAGGAGCGCGCCTCCGGGTGCGGTGGCGACGAGTGGGAACGCGGTGCCGTCCTGACGGTGGAGCCCCGCGGCCTCACGTCGGGCGGTGAAGGCGGCCGCGTCCGCGGGCAGCTCGTCCGGCAGCTTCACCAGCCCCTCGCGAGCCTGGACGACGGCGCGCTCCAGTTCGAACAACGCGGGTCCATCCTCGGGCGTCGCCTCCCGGATGAGACAGGGACGACCCTCCTTCAGCGACAGCGACACGGGCGAAAAGCGCATCGGTGCATCCTTCATCGAGCAAGACTCCAGGGGGGAGAGAAGACAGGGGGTCGCCTCACTCGGCAAGAGCGCCCTCGCGAAAGGCGGCATGGCCATGGGATGACGAGATGCCCGAGGGCGCTTCTTCAACAAGCGCGACGGCCGGAGAGACAGTCGACATGGGCTGGAGAGATAGCGCCGGCCGCCTTCAGCAGGAGCAACCGCCGGGGGGAGCATCGACCTGGAATGGGGAGGCAACGGAGCCGCCCCTCGTTCCGCACGCTCCACCCATGGAACGCCCCTCCTTCGACGAGAGCGCCGCTGATGACGAGCCTGTCGACACGGTCTGGCGAGACGGCAGGAAGGCCCCTCCCTCAGTGAGCACGCTCCCGGTAACGGACCTGTCGACATGGGCGGTCGCGACGGGGTGCGGAGACCGGACCTGACTCGCTCGCGGGTTCGGGGCATGATGCGCGCACGCAGATGAGGGGGAGTCCCATCTTGACGATGACCACCACCGCGAGCCCTCGCGGCGAGGAACACGAGCTCGCGCTGCTGCTCGGCGGACGCTGTCGGCGCTGCGCCGAGCGGATTCCGGGAGGGACCGCGCTGCGCGGCCGCCCCTGCCCTCGCTGTGCCGAGGCCACGCTGCCCAGCCCCGAGGACCGGGAGGTGATCCACCAGCTCGCCACCCAGCGCGCCACGGTGCGCCTGAGCGTCGCGGTGGTGGGCGTCGCGGCCGCGGCCCTGGTGGCCAGCTGGGTGCCGCTGCTCACGTCGTTCCTCCTGGTCGCCGCGCTCGTGTGGCTTCGCGTGACGCTGGTGACGCCCGCGCTCCAGCTCCTCTCGCTCCAGCGCAAGCTCGTCGCACGCTGGACGCTGCGGCTGGCCGCGGGCTGCTTCGTGGCGCTGTCCGTCCTCCTGCTGGAGCTCCTGACGCTGGTGCCCGGCCTGGGCGCGCTGGCGAAGGTGGCGCTGAGCGCGGGACAGGTCGCCGTGGCGGGGCTCTTCGCGCGTCGCTACCTGGCGTGGCAGACCGGACGCGAAGCCCGGGGCGTGCCCATCGCCTGGTGGGAGCTGGGGCTTCTCGTAGCGTGGATGCTCCTGCTACTCGCCTTCACCACGGCGTCGGTGCTGCTGGTGCTCTACGTGCTCCAGTCCCTGGGGTTCGTGAAGGAGTTCCTCGTCATGCCGGTGGGAGGCTGAGCGATGCTCACGTACGCCCTCGTCTCGCAGGCCATCGGCCTGAGCGGTGCTTCGGGGACTCGCGCGGGAGGCAGCCTGCTGCTGCTCGCGCTGGCCGCGCATGCGCAGTACCTCACGCTGCCTCCTGAGCTGACGTGGCTCGCCACGCCGCAGGCGCTCGGCGCCATGGTGGCCCTGCTCGCGTTCGAGATGTACACGCAGCGCGACAGCGACCTGCGCATGGTGCTCGGCCTCGCGCAGTTCGCGTTGAGCGCGGGCAGCGGCGCCACGGTGGCGCTCGCCTCCGTGGGCGTGGGCACCGAGACTCTCCCACCCTGGGCCGTGGGCGCGGTGGGCGCCTTCGTCGCCGTGTCCACGCTGTCGCTGCGCCAGTGGCTGCACACGCGCGTGGACCAACTGGAGACGGAGGTCCTGCGCCCCCGGAAGTGGCTCCTGCGCATCGAGGACTGCTTCGGACTGGGACTCGCGGCGGTCGCCATCCTCTGGGCCCCGCTCGCCCTGGTGCTCGTCCTCCTGTTCACCCTGGCCTGCGCCGTGGCCGGCTGGTTCGCCTACCGGCTGGAGGCACGTGGCCGGCGCCCCTGCCCCGCCGGCTGTGGCGCGCGCATCCGACAAGAAGCCTCGCGCTGTCCGAAGTGTCGCGCGGATGTGCCCATCGCCCGCACGCTGGACCTGCGACTCGCGGGCCGGATGCGGGATGCGCTCCAGAACGCGCTGGGCTCCGGGACTTCCGGTGTTTCCCGCGCGGACCCGAGCGTCCGGCGCGGCGGCGGCAAGCTCCCCTCCCGACTGGGGTGATGCGCGGCCCGCGCCGTTCCTGGCATGCTGCGAACCTCCGCCATGTCCTCGAGCCCGGACACGTCTTCGACCGGCCCGGTGCTCCGGGTCGCCCAGCAGGTTCCTCGCACCGAGGCGGAGGGCCCAGGCCGCCGCTTCGCGCTCTGGGTCCAGGGCTGTCCGCTGCGCTGCCCGGGCTGCTGCAATCCGGAGATGTTCGCGATGGAGCGCGGCGCCGTCGTGACGGTGGAAGCCCTGGCGGCCCGGGTGCTCGCGACGCCCGGCATCGAGGGCCTCACGATCCTGGGCGGTGAGCCCTTCTCCCAAGCGGACGCCGCGGCGGAGCTGTGTGAGCGCGTGCGCGCGGGCGGGCTCAGCACCCTCGTCTTCACCGGCTACACGCTGGCCGAGCTGAAGGCGCAGGGCCGACCTGAGGTCGAGCGCCTGCTCGCCTCGCTGGACCTGCTGGTGGATGGGCGCTACGAGAAGGACCAACCGGAGACGCGCCGGCGCTGGATTGGCTCTCGCAACCAGGTCATGCACTTCCTCACCCCGCACTACGCCCCGGAGGACCCGACGTTCACCGCGCCGAACACGGCCGAGGTCCACCTCATCGAGGGGCGCATCATCGTCAACGGCTGGCCCGACCTCGCGGACCGCCTGCGCCCATGACGCGCGTCTCGCCCTCCGAGCACCGGCTGCTCACGCTCGCGCGCGCCATCCTGGGTCAGGGCCCCTACGTGCCCGTGGAGGACCTGTTCCGCGGCAGTCACGTCTGTGCGCCCCAGCTCGGCCCCGCGGCCCTCTCCGCGCTGAGGGACTCGCTGTCCAAGGGCACCGTGCTCGCCCTCGCGCGGATGGGCGGCGGTCGCAAGCGTCGCCACCTGCCCTCCACCTCCGGAGCGACGCGGCTCTGGGAGCGACACCCGTCCCGCCCGCTCCACTTCTCCGCGCTCTGCTTCCACACCCTGCGCTGGCTGGTGGAGCAGCCGCTCACCGTCCCCGACCACCGTGCCCTGGACGTCGACGCGCCTCCGACGCTCGCGGATGAGCTGTTCCTGTATCTGTGCTGCCGGATGCTCGTGGGGACCTCCTGCGCGCCGGCGCTGGGCAAGGAGCCCCAGTTCCGCCGCTCCGCCCTGTGCCGGCTCGGGTTCCCCGACGTGTTCGCCTCCGTGTCCGATTCGCTCTCGGCCGACGACTTCGCGCCGCTGCTCGCCGAGGGTGGCTGGCTCCTGGAGGCCGTCCAGGACGAGCTGGCCCTGCGCTGGCGGAAGATGGAGGAGTCCAAGAGCCGGCGAATCGAACCCCGGGAGCTCGTCGAGCTGGGGGCCTCGCAGACGCGGGTGCTGGACGCCTTCTTCGATGCGCTGGACCGCGCGCGCCGAAGAGACCTCGCGGGCTTCCTGCTGGACGCGCTGCGCCCCCTCGTGGACCAGCCCGCGGCCCGCTGGGTGGCCCACCTGTCGCCGCGCGCGCCGCTGGGCGCGAAGGTCGAGGCACGCCGTGGCGCTGGCGCGGGATTGCGTGCCCTGGCCCGACTGGCGCGGTGGGACCAGGAGCACCGCGCGGTGCGCTTCTTCGACGATGACCACGATGACGCCCAGCTGCTGCTCTCCGAGTGGTCCTCGTTCGGCGACGCGGGCTTCCGGCTCGCGGCGGACCGGGAGCGCGAGCTGGGCTCGGACCTGATGGTTTCCTCCGAGGTCCCCGAGGACGGGGCCTCTTCGACTTTCACCGGGAGCGCCCCATGAGCCGCGCCTATCGCATCTCCGTCTCCGAGTCCCTCAACCGCATCGTCCACGCCGACGACGGCGTGTGCTCCAAGCTGGAGCTGTTGCCGCTGCTGTCGCGCGAGGAGACGGCGGGCCTGCTCGCCGCGGACCTCGCCGCGCGAGGCTTCGTCCAGGAAGGCGACGTGGCGGTGCGCACGGAGGCGGACGGCGTGCGCGTGGCCGTGGACGTCACCACCGGCGAGGTCAGCGTCACGCTCGCGGCCCAGCAGGAGGTGGAGCTGACGGCCGTGGGCGAGGTCCTCACCAATGCCCCCTCCGGCACCGAGGCCACGCAGAAGCTCGCCCGGGAGAAGGCGCGCGCGAAGCTGGAGGACCGCGCCCAGGACGCCACGGAGGCGCTGCGCGAGGAGGTCACTCGCAAGCTGGAGGGCCGCCTGCGCGACCTCAAGGCGGAGCTGGACGCCATCTCCAACAAGGTGACGGCGGAGGCGCTCAAGGTGCGCGCCTCCCAGCTCGGCACGGTGGAGGAGATCCACGAGGACGCGGCGACGGGCTCGCTCACCATCAAGGTCCGCGTATGAGCCAGCGCATCCCCGACGACTCGCTCCCCACGGAGCTGACGCCGTTCCAGGCGGTCGAGGCCGCGTACCCCGCGGAGCTGGAGCGCACCCGCGAGGCGCTCCTGCGCGGCCTGCCCGTCATGGTGGAGGCGGACAAGGAGCTGACGCCCTACTTCTACAAGTGCCTGCGAGACAGGCTGAAGAAGGACGGCAAGCAGTTCCTCTATCTGGACGGGCGCGCCGCCGCGGAGCCGCCTCCAGGCATGCCCGCGCCCAGCATGATGGCCACGCTCATCGGCCAGCTGCGGGACGCGGTGCGCGGCGCGGTGCGAGAGCGCATCGTCGTGCTGCCGCACCTCGACCTGCTCACCACCAGCAGCGGAGGGCTCACCTCCGAGGCGCGCGAGGTGATTCCGCTGCTCTACGAGAACCCGGAGATGGTCTGGGTCGGCTTCAAGGACCCGTCCTTCCCGCTGCCTCGGGTCATCGAGAACCTGTTCCCGCACAAGGAGACCCTCCTCGGTGTGAGCCGCGAGCGGCTGCGCCACCTGGTCACCCAGCGCGAGTGCCGCAAGTTCGGCCGGGGCCTCCAGCCCTACGTGCTCTACAAGCACGTGTCCGGAGTGAACGCCGTCCGCCTGCGTCGGCTGCTCGGCGCCATCACTGGCGAGGACTATCCGAGCGACGCGCGGCCCGCGTACGCGCAGCTCCGCTCGGCCACGCTGAGCGGCTCGCTGAACGTGCCGGACCTGGACCTGCGGGCGGACATCGGCGGCTACACGCAGGTGAAGGACCGGCTCCAGCGCGAAATCCTCGACGTGCTCGCGCACAAGGACACGCTGTCGGACCCGGAGGCGGTGAAGCGTGTCGAGGGCCTGCTCCCGCGCGGGATGATCTTCTGGGGCCCGCCGGGCACGGGCAAGACGCTCTTCGCCAAGGCCATGGCGTCCTCGCTGGGCGCGGCGGTGCTCGTGGTGAGCGGCCCGGAGCTCAAGAGCCGCTGGGTGGGCGAGAGCGAGGAGAACCTCCGGCAGATCTTCGTCCGGGCCCGGCAGGCGGCGCCGAGCATCATCATCTTCGACGAGCTGGACTCGTTCGCCTCCGCGCGTGGGACCTATACGGGCTCCGGCGTGGAGCACTCGATGGTGAACCAGCTGCTCACGGAGATGGACGGCTTTCGCAAGGAGGAGCTCGTCTTCGTGGTGGGCACCACCAACTTCGTGGAGTCGCTGGACCCCGCGCTGCTGCGGCCGGGGCGCTTCGAGTTCCAGCTGTGCATCCCCTACCCCAACAACACGGACCGCCGGGCCATCCTGTCCATCTACAACGAGAAGCTGGCCCTGGGCATGACCGAGCGCGCGCTGGACTACGCGGTGAAGCGCACCGGAGACCGCGTCGAGGGCACGGGCACGCGCTTCTCCGGCGACCACATCCAGGCGCTGTGCCGCGCGCTCGCGCGACGCCGGCTGCGTGAAGGCGCCCAGACGCCCACCGAGCCCGTGGACGTCGAGCGCGCCCTCACCGACTACCTGGACCGGCCCGCGCTCACGCCCACCGAGGAGCGCGTCGTCGCCACGCACGAGGCCGGCCACGCGGTGTGCGCGCTGTTCTGCCCCAGCGCTCCCGCCATCGACCGCATCAGCATCCGCGGTGACCTGGCGGGCACGCTCGGCTTCGTGCAGTACGCGGACCCCGCGCATCGCCACGTCGTCACCCGGGGGCAGCTGCTCGACAGCATCTGCATGCTCTTCGGCGGACGCGAGGCGGAGGCGCTGCTGCTCGAGGACCTGTCCATCGGCAGCGCGCATGATCTGGAGCGCGCAACGGAGATCGCCCGCGAGCTGGTGGAGGAATTGGGCATGGGCGGCGACGGCCTGCCCGTGCGCCGCTTCGACGCGCCGGGCAGGAACGCGGACCGACACGCGCTCTCCGACGCGACGCGCGGCACGCTGGAGGCGGCCATCCTGGAGGTGCTCGAGGTGCAGCGGGCCCGGGCGCGCGACATCCTGCGCCGCGAGAAGCCCCGCCTCGTCGCGCTGCGGGATTTGCTCCTGGAGCGCAAGGTGTTGGACCGCGAGGCATTCGTCCACCTGGCGCCCGAGGCGGCGCCCAAGAAGGAGCCGGCCCATGGCTAGTCTCATCCTCCGCCTGCTCGTCAATCCCCAGACGGGCCGCAAGGACGTCGTCATCCAGTACGAGAGCGACTCCGACGCGCTGCCCATGGAGCACGAGGACGAGCACCGCCGCCTCGTGGACCAGCTCATCGCCGGGGGCGCGTTGAAGGCGTCGGAGCTGGGCCAGGTCATCGTCCAGCGCGACACGCCGTCCGGCCAGGCCGCGAACCCCGAGTCCACGTCCGACGGCAACGCCGAGAAGGTGAGCCAGAAGGCCTGATGTCCACGCTCGTCTTTCCCACCCGGGAAGCGCTCCACCTCGCGCTGACCTCCCGGCTCGTCCCTCCCGAAGTCCAGGCCGCGCCGGCCCATCACCACACCCGCGCCGAGGGCCCGCTCTACGTCACGCCGCACGCGCCGCTGACGAAGGCCGCGCTCGCGGAGCTGGCCGCGTTCGGCGTCCGCGTCGACGCGAAGGCCCCTCGCGGTGAGGCCATGGTGCGCTGCTGGGCGGAGCTGCTGCCCACCCACCGCGCCCCGCTGGAGGGCGTGCTCCCCGGCACGGTGATGTTCCTGCCCACCGACGCGGACGCGCTGCTCGCGCTCGCGGGTGAGCTGCTGCGCCTGGGATGCGACCGACAGGAGGTCTGCTTCGCGAAGGGCGAGGCGGGCTCGCGGGCGCTGCTGCGCGCGGTGGCGCCTCCGTACTTCACGCTCACGGGCGCCCTCGACCGCGCGGGCGGGCTGCGCGCCTTCGTCCCCGCCGTCCCGGGTCAGACGTCCGTCTGGGTGGAGCTGGGGCATGTGCATCCGCTGGCGCGAACGCTCCAGCCCGCCGCCGGCAACGTGCTGCTCATCCCGGGCGAGGGCGCGTGGCTGACGGCCGCGGACGGCCCCTGGCTGGACCTGTACCAGCTCACGGACTTGCGGCTCCCGGAGCCCGCGCGCGCCTGGGAGCCCCTCCCCGCGCCCGGCCGGCTGTCCGTCCCGCTGCGCCTCACCCGCGCCGCGCGCACCGAGGCCGCGAGCCTCTGGGTGCTGCGAGAGAACGCCGTGGCCCAGGTGGAGTCACTCGTCCACACGCTGCCCGAGCCCGTTCTCGCGCAGCTCCGCTTCGCGGTGACGGGTCCACCGGACGCGCCCTGCATCATCCTGCGCGCGCGCGCCGGCCGGGAGCGACCTCCGGAGCTGGGCCTGTCCGCGATGGCCTATGCGCCGCTGCCGCAGGTCGCGGAGCTGTACCTGCCGTGCGACGGACTGCTGGAGCCGCCCGTGCGCAAGGAGCGGCTGCGCGCGCTGCTCGTCCCCACGCCGGAGACGGTGACGTGGCTGCACCCCACGGGGGACGGAGGCTTCCGCGCCGAGCGCATCTGCGAGAAGGCCTTCCAGCCACTCGAGACCTGGGTGGACTACGTGGTGGACGCGAGCGCCGTCGCGCTGGAGCCCTGGATGAAGGGCGCGACGTTCGACTTCGACGCCATCGAGCTCGCTGACGGGGAGTGGATTCCCGGCACCACGCGCGCCCCGTCCGCGGAGAAGAAGCCCAAGGACGCGCAGCCCTCGCGGACGGAGCGCCGCGCCCATGACACCGCCGGGCCCGAGCCCGTCGCGGAGCCCTCGCGCAAGGCCTCGAGGAAGGCGGCCACGAAGGCCCCGAGCGCGCCGCTCGTCCCCCTCGCGCCCGAGCGACAGGACGCGGCGGCCGAGGCGCTCGCCCGCGCGGAGAAGGACTTCCTCGCGCTGGACGTCCCGGCCGATGCCCCCGAGCGACAGGCGCTGTGGGTGCGCATGGCGGAGCTGCAGGTGCAGCTCGGACGCGCTCGCGAGGCGACCCTGTGCTGGACCCGCGCGCTGTGGAGCGCGACGGGCGATGAGGCCACCGAGCTGGCCGAGCGCTGGGCCCGCGCCGAGACTCGCAATGGCCAGCCCCCCGAGCAGCTGTTGACCCGGGACACGCCGTCGGAGGACGACGTCCGCGGCCTCGCGAGCGCGCTCGTGCACGCGGCGCGCGCATCGGGCGGGGCAACCTTCAGCGACGTCCCGACGGTCCAGCGCTGGCTGGACAAGCACGACACCGCGCTCGACGTGCGCACGCTGTGGCTGTCCCGCGCGGCGCTGGACAAGCTCGCGGGGGGAGATCCGCTGAGCCTCGCGAAGGCGGGAGACCGGGTGCAGGAGATGCTCCAGCGCGGCCTCTCCCTGTCGCGCGACGTGCCGCTCTTCCTGCGCGGAGGCACGGACGCGGCGCTGCTGCCCCGGCTGGCGACGCACCTGACGACGCTCCTGGACCGCTTCGAGCGCACCACGCGCCGACGCTCGTCGGTGGAAGCCCCCACCGCGCTCACCCAGGCCTATGTCCGCCTCGTCTTCGCCTGCGGCCTCGCACGGGTGGGCCAGCCGGAGCACGCGCGCACGCTGGTGGAGGCGGCCACGGCGGCGCTCTCCAAGTCGGACCCCATCCACGGCTTCCTCGTCCGGGCGTACGGCGCGCGCGTGACGCAGGCCATGGAGGGCGAGCCCCTCGAGACGCCGCTCCCCGCGGACATCGCCGCGGAGCTCAACGCGCTGGTCACCTTCCAGCGGTACAAGGTGGACCGGCTGCGCCAGGGCTCCGGACTGCTGGAGCCCAGCGAGCGACTGGACCCGGCGCGCGCCTTCGGACGCGGGACGCGCGACCTGCGTGGCGAGGAGTTCGCCGCGCTGCGAGACATCCGCGACCCGGAGGTCGTCGACCGCGAGGTGCGCCAGCTCGTCCAGCGCGCCACCGGGGCGAAGCTGAACGCGGCCGAACGACAGCGGCTCATCGGCGGGCTGCTGGAGACGCTGCCCCGGCTCCCGATGGCGCGCGCGCTGCCGTTGATGGACTCGCTCGTGTCCGCGGTGGACACGCTGCCGGGCGAGGTGCAGGCGCGGCTGCTCGGAGACGCGCTCGCGCTGGCGGCGCTCTTCGGCCGGGTGGACCGCGCCACCACCTTCGCGGGACGCCTGCGCACCGTGCTGGCGGGCCTGCCGCCCGACTCCCACGCGTGGAGCGCGGGCATCCTGGAGGCGAGCCTGCGCGGTCTGCGTCGGGTGGGCCTGACGCGCGAGGCGGGCGACCTGGTGGAGGCGACGCGCGGCCTGCTGACGCGGCCCAAGACGCCGGTGGCCGCGCGACTCGGCGTCGCGTCCGGCATGGCCTTCGTCGGCCGCATGCAGGAGGCGCTGCCCGTGTTCGACGCCGCGTTCGAGGCGCTCGACGCGCTGAAGGGCACGCTGCCGGAGCGGCTGGCGCTGATGCGCAGCCTCGCGGGAGCGCTGTCCCATGCGCCCGCGGACCTGGCGCTGTCGGGCCTGGCGCGCCTGTCCGAGGTGCTGCCCCTGGTGACGGACAGCTACAACACCAACAGCCACTTCTGCCTCTCGGTGGTGGAGCTGGCGGACATGCTGGTGCTGGGACACGTGGAAGTGGCGCGCGGCTCGGGTGAGCGCGCGCGTGGTTGGTTGGATGAGGATGAGTTCCTGGTGCGACGACGCATCCATCAGGAGTTGGAGGAGCGTCTATGAGCAGTGTTCCCCGGCGTGAGGAGCCCGCCGCCGACCCCATCTCCGCGCTGACGTTCGATGCGCTGTCGCGCGAGGCCCAGGGGCTGAGAGACCGACTCAACCGCTTCCGTCAGGCGCTGGGGCGGCACTTCGTGGGCAAGCAGACCCTGGTGGACCTGATGACGGTGGCGGCGGTGGCCCAGGAGCCGCTGCTGCTCGTGGGCCCTCCGGGCACGGCCAAGTCGGACCTGGTGCTCAAGTTCCGCGAGGCGCTGCGCATCCCCTCCGAGGACTACTTCGAGTACCTGCTGACGCGCTTCACCGAGCCGTCGGAGGTGCTGGGCCCCATCGACATCAACCTGCTGCGACAGGGGCGCTACATCCGGCGCGAGGGCGGCAAGCTGCCCACCGCCCGGCTCGTCTTCCTGGACGAGGTCTTCAAGGCGAGCTCCGCCATCCTCAACGCGCTGCTCACGGTCATCAACGAGCGCAAGTTCTACCAGGACGGCGCGCCGCAGCCGGTGCGCCTCAAGGTGCTCTTCGCCGCCACCAACGAGCTGCCCGAGCACGCGGAGCTGGGCGCGCTCAAGGACCGCTTCTGCCTCAAGGCCGCGTGCCGGCCGGTGCAGGACCGCTACTTCCTGGAGCTGCTCGACTCGGGCCTGGAATCGCAGACGAACCGGGAGCTGAACCAGAAGCCCTGGGCGGAGGGGCACGCCACGCTGGAGGACGTGCTCAAGGCGCACCGCTACCTGACGCTGATGATGGGCCGCAAGGAGGCCGGGCCGGAGGGACGCGAGCTGAGAGACCGCGACCTGTTCTTCCGCGACGAGCTCTTGCGTGAGTTCCGCCGCGTGGTGCAGACGCTGACGCGCGAGGACGGCGTGTTCATCAGCGACCGCAAGCTCGTGAAGCTCTACCGGCTCCTGCGCACGCGCGCGTGGATCTTCCACGGCGGCGCGGTGGAGCGGCAGGACCTCCAGCTCCTCTCCTACCTGGGAGAGACGCGAGAGGAGATCGACCTCCTGGAGGAGAAGGTGCCCCGGCTGCTCGGCCTGACGTGAGTCCGGAAGGAGCGGAAGGCGCCCTGCCCTCCGCTCCCGTCCCTTCGGCTACGGCGTGCAGCTCACGTTCGAGGGCATGGCCCAGAGCTGGTGGTAGCCCGTGTCATCCCTCGCGCCGAAGTAGATGCGGTTGCCCACCCGGGCGAACGCGGTCGCCAGATGCGTGCGCGACGGGCTCGTGGTGATTTCGGACGAGGTCTCGTCGGTGCCGTAGGACACCCACGGCACCGCGAAGGAGCCCTCGCCGCCCGCGGTGAACACCACCCCGCCATTGTCCGCGGCGATGAGCGGAGACCAGTACTCGTCGGAGGTGCTCAGCGCCGCGGGAACCCGCCGCGTCGTCGCGGCCGTCCCCTGCGTCACCCACAGCCACACCCTGCGCGGCGCGGGACCCGACGTCCCGATGGCGACGGAGAAGTAGAGCGTGTCCCCCGAACGCACGACGCCCTGGACGTAGGTCCCCGCATCCGGGTCATTCCCCCATGGGTTCTCCAACTGGGTGACGTTCGCCTTCCCGCCCCCCGCCAGCGACACGCTGGAGAGCGTCATGATGGGCAGGTAGGCGCTGTCCACCAGGTACACCGAGCCGCCCAGCGAGCCGAGCATCAGCATGCGCTTGCCGAAGGTCTCCAGCCGCACCGTTCCCGCGGCCGTCCCGTCCGTCTTCCAGACCTCCGTGTTGCCGCCATCCAGCAGGGTGAACAGCCCCACGGCGCCATCCTGCGTGGTGCCCACGTCCATCACGGGGACCTGTCCGGCATCCAGCTTCTTGACGAAGACCGTTCCGCCCGCGGTGCCATCCGTGCGCCACAGCGACGTGCCGTCCGTCGCATTGGACATGAAGAAGAAGTGCGCGCTCGTGGTCCGCACGTATTTCTCCGACAGCGTGCTCAGCACGCCCAGGTTCACCTCCATCCGCGTGCCGGCCTCCGTGCCATCCGTGCGCCACAGCTCCACCTGCGTCCGGGGCGGCGTGAGCACCTGCCGGGTGCGGAAGAACGACGCGCTGTTGCCCCACACGGAGACCTGCGACATCGCCGTGCCCTCCGGTCCGGGTGTCACGTCCTTCAGCAGCCGCGTGCCAACCTCCGTCCCGTCCGACACCCACGGCTCGCGGCCCGACTCCGGCGTGTAGACGGTGAACAGCAGCTTGTCGCCGAGCGGCGCCCGGGTGGACAACGCGCGCTCGGGCCACATCGCGGAGAAGGCGCGGACCTGCACGGTGCTGCCCTCGGTGCCCTGCGTGCGCCACAGCACGGAGGCGCCGTCGGGGTAGTTCACGGTGAAGTACGTCGTGCCCTGCACGCCCAGGAAGCCGAAGGGCGACAGCCCCGCGAACGGCGGAGGCTCGGGCGTCCCCGGGGGAATGACGACCTTCACCCGCTGCGCGCCACCGGTCGGGCATGACGGCGCCAGCAGCGGCGCTTCCGCCGTGCTCACGGGACTCTCCGCCCTCGCCTCCGGTCCTCCGCAGCCCAGGGCCCCCAGCAACATCACCGCCCAGCCAGACTTCGCGCGCATGTGGCCTCCTCTCCCGCGAGGGAGCAAGGAAGCGAGGGTGGGAACCGACCCTGGGCTGGACAACTGCCCCGAAGTCGCAGGGGCCTGTCCGCGTCGAGACAGGGACCGCTCCTCCGGTCCCCTGCCGAAACCACGGCGCCTCGGCGCCGCGCACCGACACGCCCCTGCATCCGCCCCCAGCGGGAAGTGATACATGGTGGACGCATGGGAGTCCCCGAGCCGCGAGCCCCCCAGGACCTGGAACGCTGGTTGTGCGCGGGGCTCTGCCTCTCACGGCAGGAGGGGCTCGACGCGGAGGCGCTCGCCGCGAGCATCCCCGGGCTGAGGGCCATGCTCGAGGAGGCCCCCACGCTCCCGCCGCCCGCGCTCATCGCCGACCTGGGGCGGCTCGTCTCGGGGCAACCTCCCGCACCCTCCCTCCCCATCCCGGACACCCTGCCCCGCCTGCGCGACGCCGTGCGGGCCTACGACGACCACGTCCTCGCGCGCCTGGCCGCCGAGCCCACCCTGGAGGCCGTGTCCGCCGCGCTGGCCCGCGTGCCCCAGGCCCTGCGGCCCAAGGGCCTGGCCTTCCTCGTCGGCCGCGTGCTCACGCGCATGGGCTTCACCTCGGGCACGCCCGTCAGCCCCGCGCTGGCGCGGCGCATCCTCGAGAAGCCACCGGGTGAACTGTTGCAATCGGGATACGGCGCCCTGCGCGAGCGGGACTCCGCGCTCGAGTCGCTCGCCCTGGGCTACGAGGCGCTGGCCACCGGGGCGCGTCGCGCCAGCGCCCTGCTCGGCGACGCCGAGGTCTTCACGCTGGAGAACCTGGAGCACCTGAAGGGCAAGGCGCAGCGCCTGGCGTTGGAGCAGGCCGTGGAGGCCGCCGAGTCCCTGTCGCGCACGCTGCCGCCGCGTCTGCGCGCGCGCGCCGTCTCGCAGGGCCCCGCGCCCACAGCGCTGGAGGACGAGGCCGCGTTCCCGCAAGGAGGCTTCTCGTCGGTCTCCAACGTGGGCAGCCTGGAGAACCTGGTCACCTCCGAGCTCGTCTACATGGAGGACGAGCCCACGCTCGACTTGTTCGACGTGCGCTACGTCGAGGGCGAGCTGCTCTACTACACGCGCGACGAGAGCCTCGCGGTGCGCCGCCGTCGGGTGCTCGTGTTCCTGCTGCCCGTGAGCCTCGCGGACGCGCGCGTGAAGGACAGCGGCGTGAGCTGGCAGCGCGCCGTGCTGGCCCTGGGGCTGGTGCTCTGCCTGGTGCGTCGGCTCTCCGTGTGGCTCGGAGACCAGGACCTGCGCTTCCAGGTCGCCTTCCCCTGGGAGGGACAGGGCCCCCACCCGCTCGAGGCCGAGCGCGGCTTGTGCGAGCTGCTCCTGCGTGAGTGGCGCGCCCGCGGCACGGTGGAGATTCTCACGCCGCGAGACAATGAGCAGGTGTTGGAGCAGGTGCGTGTCGACGCGAAGCGGGCACGCGTGGACGTGCTGTGGCTCGACGCGGTCCGTCAGTCGCCGCTCGACACGCGCGGGCTGCCCTCGCACGTGAGCGTGCACCGGGTGGACCTGAGCGGGCCGAGCCCTCGGGTGCAGACGTCACGGCCGGGTGTCCCCGCGCAGGGAATCCCGGAAGACGGGCAGGCAGGGCGCGTGCCCGAGACGCCCTGGGAAGCCTGGATGGGCGCGACGCTTGAGCTTGCGCGAGGGCTTCTCTAGCTTCCGGTCGGACGCGCCACGCTCGGCGCAGGAGAGGACGGCCATGCCGCGGTACGAGTTCAAGGAAGGCAGCTCCAGCAAGTTCTGGGAGATCAAGCTCGAGGGCGACTCCTTCACCACGCGTTGGGGCCGCATCGGCACCGACGGCCAGGAGAAGACGCAGTCGTTCGACTCCGACGAGAAGGCCCAGAAGGAGTACGACAAGCTCGTCCGTGAGAAGGAGAAGAAGGGCTACGAGCTGGTGGGCGACGGCGAGGGCGGCGACGACGACGACGAGGGCGAGGCCGTCGAGGGCAAGTCGAACCCGGAACTCGAGGCCGCCATCCAGAAGGACCCGGACAACGTCGACGCGTACCTCGTCTATGGCGACTGGCTCCAGGCCCAGGGCGACCCACGCGGCGAGCTCATCGCGCTGCAGCACGCGCTCTCCAAGGCGTCCGGCGCCGAGGCCACCGCGCTCAAGAAGCAGGTGTCCGCGCACATCAAGAAGCACAAGGCGCTGCTGCTCGGCTCCATGGCGAAGGGTTGGAGCGACGAGGAGATCACCCTCGAGTGGCACCTGGGCTTCATCCGCTCGGCGCGCCTGGGCCGCAAGGAGTACGACTCCGAGTTCGACGTGGGCGAGGGCGTCAAGACGCTGCTGACGCACCCGTCGGGGCGCTTCCTGCGCTCGCTCGCGGTGGGCATCGTCGACGCCTCGGATGGCGAGAACAGCTACGAGCCCGTCCTGGAGGCCCTGCAGGAGGCGCCCCCCAAGGGGCTCGAGCACCTGTTCCTGGGCGACTTCGAGTACCCGGACGAGACCGAGATCTCCTGGTCCTACGTGAACGACGTCTCGGCGCTCTACAAGCTGGTGCCGAACCTGCGCTCGCTGCGGCTGCGCGGCGCGGGCGCGGACCTGGGCGACATCGACCTGCCGGAGCTGCGCGAGTTCACCATCGAGACGGGCGGCCTGCCGCTGGGCGCGGTGAAGTCCATCGCCAGCGCGAAGTGGCCCAAGCTGGAGAAGCTGGAGGTGTGGTTCGGCCAGGACAGCTACGGCGCCGAGGGCGGCGTGGCGGACATCCAGCCCATCCTGGACGGCAAGGGCCTGTCGAACCTCAAGGTGCTGGGCCTGCGCAACGCGGAGTTCACCAATGACCTGGTCAAGGTGCTGCCGACCGCGAAGGTGCTCCCCCAGCTCGAGAAGCTGGACCTGTCCATGGGCTGTCTGACGGACGAGGGCGCGAAGACGCTCGCGGAGAACGCGGCGGCCTTCAAGCACCTCAAGCACCTGGACCTGACGGAGAACACGCTCACCGACGCGGGTGAGAAGCTGGTGGCGAAGCTCGCCGGCACCGTGGCCGCGGGCAACCAGCGCGAGTACGACCCCGAGTACCACTACGCCGCGGTGGGCGAGTAGTCCTCCCATGTCCGCGTTGCCCGGCTTCATCGTCATCGGCAACGCGGAGAACCGGCGCGTCTCGCTGTTCCAGGACGCGCTGGACCGTCAGGGCCTGCCGCCCGCGAAGGTGGTGCCCTGGCGGGAGCTGCTGGAGTCCCCTGCCCGCCTCGCCGAGCTCCCCGACACGGAGGCGCTCGTCCGCATCGACGCCGCGGGCGAGAGCTGGGAGGTGGAGAAGGGCCTGTTGAAGCGGGGCTACGAGGACGCGCTCGCGCACCGCGGACAGGTGCTCGCCCCGGACGAAGTCGACGCGCTCGTCGAGGCCCCCGGGCGCATCCTCGCGCCCCGGCAGGGACACCTCGGCTTCCTCCGCGTCCTCTCGGAACTGGAGGCCGTGTTCCGCGAGCGCCCGTCGTGGCGGGTGCTCCAGTCGCCCGCGAGCATCGGGGACTTGTTCGACAAGCGCATCACCTCGCGCAGGTACGCCGGGCTGGGTGTGCCGGTGCCGGAGCCCCTGGACGGGGTGACGGACGTGGCGTCGCTGCGCGAGCGCATGGACGAGGAAGGCTGGCGCGAGGTGTTCGTGAAGGTGTCCTGCGGCTCGTCCGCGTCGTGCCTGGGCATCTTCCGGCGACTTCGCGGCCACGAGTCGCTGGTCACCACCGTCGAGCTGTCGCCGCGGGGCTGGTTCAACACGCTCAAGGTGCGCCGCATCCGCGAGCCGGAGCCGCTGGAGCAGGTGCTCGGCTTCCTCTTGCGCGAGGGCTCGCAGGTGGAGCGCTCGATTCCGAAGGCGCGGCTGGGTGGCGACCTCTTCGACTGTCGGGTGCTGGCGGTGCGCGGCGAGCCCGCGTTCATCGTGGTGCGCCAGAGCCGGCTGCCCATCACCAACCTGCATCTGGGCGGCTGGCGCGGAGAGCTGGAGGAGCTGGAGGCGGCGGTGCCCCGGAGCGAATGGGACGCCGCGATGGAGAGCTGCCGCCAGGTGGCGCGCGCCCATGACTGCCTGCACGTCGGCATCGACCTGATGTTCGAGGAGTACTTCACCGGGCACCGCGTGCTGGAGGCGAATGCCTTCGGTGACCTGCTGCCCGGCCTGAAGCGCGATGGCCTCACCGTGTACGAGTGGGAGATTCGCGAGGCCCTGCGGGCCGCGGGCTTCCACGTGCCCGCCTGACGCCTCCGTCGCAAAGACAGGCACGGACGCGAAATAGCGGTTTATCCGCCTCACCGGGCCTAGAGTGCGAACCTTTCTCGAGGAAGGTTCCGCCATGAATTGGAAAGCGTCACTCGGTGCGTTGCTCTTCACGCTGACGGCCTGCTCGGAGTCTCCGGACCCGACGCCCACGCCGCCCCGGCCGATGAAGGCCGTGTTGTTCCCGTACATCCCGGACACGGTGGGGGACGGCTTCGCGAGCCTCGCGGCGCGGCTCGAAGCGGACTTCGAGCGGGAGCACTCGGACATCGACCTGGACATCGTGTTCGATGCCAACCTGGATGTGTATGACCTGGATGATGGCGGCACGCTGAACCAGCTGCTCGGCTCGGGCCCCTCGGCGGCGCAGGTGGTGGAGGTGGACACGCTCATCCTGGGCTCACTGGTGTCGAAGGGCTGGATTCAGCCGGTGACGCCGGCGGCGGGCACGGTGCATCCGGCGGCCGAGGAGGCGGTGCGCATCTCCGGCACCAGCTACGGCATGCCCACGTACCTGTGCACCTACGTGGTGTACTCGCACAGCACGAACATCCGCTCCGCCACGAATGGCGCGACGCTGGTGGACATCCTGCGAGAGGTCTCTCCTGGCAAGCGGCCGCTGGCGGCGAACTTCGACGGGAGCTGGACGCTGCCCTCCTCGTACATCGATGCGTGGGGAGACACGCACCCGGCGGACGCCCTGCCCGGCGCGCTGTCGTTGCCGCTGGATGCGACGACGCTGACCCCGTTCGAGACCGTGGTGGACAGCTGCGCGATGGAGCCCGGCGTCAACCCGTGCCTGGATGGGACGTACGCGGACAACACGGCGGCGGAGGAGGCGTTCGCCACGGAGCAGGCCAACGGGTTCATGGGCTACACCGAGCGCCTGGTGCCCATCCTGAAGGCCCGGCCGGGGATGGCGTTGCCGGACGTCGTCTCGGTGCCGCTGGGCGGCGGCTCGGCGCCCACCGTGTTCGTGGACGCGCTGGTGGTCAACGCGGGCTGCACGGGCACGTGCGCGGAGGACGCGAAGGCGCTCACCACGTTCCTCGGCAGCACCGAGGTGCGCGGCCTCATCGCCTTCAGCGGCGAGGGGCCGGAGGGCACCCTGCCCCGCTACCTGCTCCAGGCCAACCGCGCCTTCTACCAGCAGGAGCCCGCGCGCTCGGACCCGATGTACCGCAAGTTCGAGCCGCTCATCCACGGCGCGCGGCCCTTCCCCAGCCAGGGCTTCCCGGAGAACCGCAAGGCGATGCAAGCCGCCCTGTTGGAGGCGCTGAAGTAGTAGGGTCCGCCTCGCCATGCGGCGGCTCGGAAACCCAGCGCGTAGACGGTCCGTGGTGACACGGCCCTCTGCATCTCCGGGGCACCCCCGGGGACTCTTCATGAGGAACACACTCCCACTCGAGGCCGGAATCGCGGCGAGCCGCGAGTCTGGCCACGCCGGACGGGACAGGTGGGCCCGAGCCGCCGCATGGCACCCGGAGGCCCGGACGTGAGCACGCGCCACCCCGTGGCGGCGGCGCTCGCGTCCGCGTTCCTCGCGGGTCCCTGGACTCGAGCGGGACTGAGGGAACGAGGCGCCCATGTCGTGGGCGGCCGCCCGCGCTGGCTCGTGCCCGTCGTCCGCGGCATCCTGAGGTACTTTCCTCGCCCGCCCCACGCCCGCATCGAGCTGCTCACCGAGCTGCTCGCCACCCGCCCAGCGCTCATCCGCGCCTGCGGCAACAGCGCCGAGCCCATCCGCATCCACCATTGGCTGGACGCGGAGCCTCAGATGGGCCGGCGGCCCTGGCCCGTTCCCGAGCTGACGACGCAGGCAGCCCTCGCGGAGTGGCTCGGGGTGACGGATGCGCAGCTCGGCTGGCTCGTGGATGGCTCGGGCTTCGAGCGCACGTCGCGTCCCGGCCAGTGGCGACGCTATCGCTACGTCTGGATTCCCAAGCGCACGGGAGGCAAGCGGCTCCTGGAGCAGCCAGGGCTGGACCTCGCGCGACTTCAGCGCAAGGTGCTCCACGACATCCTGGACGTCATCCCTCCCCACGCGGCTGCTCGCGGATTCGTCCGGGGTCTTGGGGTGAAGGACTTCGCGGAGCCGCACGTGGGCCGGGCCGTGGTGGTGCGCGTGGACCTGGAGGACTTCTTCCACGCGGTGCGGCCCGCGCAGGTGTGGGGCGTGTTCCGGACGGCCGGCTACCCCGATGGCGTCGTCAACGCCCTCGCCGGGCTCTGCACCAACCGCACGCCGGGCCCTGTCGTCGAACAGGCGCGTCGGGCCGAGAGCGCGAAGGAGCTGGACGCCTGCTGGCGACTGTCGCGCAGACTCTCCGCGAGACACCTCCCGCAAGGAGCGCCCACGTCACCAGCGCTCGCGAACCTCGCGGCGTATCGACTCGATGTCCGCCTGTCCGCGCTCGCGGCGACGCTGGGCGCCCGGTACACGCGCTACGCGGATGACCTGGCCTTCTCCGGTGACGAAGCCCTGGCGCGACGCGCGCGCAGGCTGCTCACGTGCGTGACGCGCATCATCCGCGAGGAGGGCTTCACCGTGCGCCACGGCAAGACGCGCGTGATGCACCAGGGCCAGCAGCAGCGGCTCGCGGGCGTCGTGGTGAACGCGCACCCCACCGTCCCTCGCGAGGACTACGAGCGCCTGAAGGCCGTGCTGCACCTGTGCCGCACACGCGGCCCCGAGAGCCAGAACACCGAGCAGCATCCCGACTTCCGCGCGCACCTGCTCGGGAGGATTGCCTGGGTGGAGCATCTGCACCCGGCGCGAGGAGCCCGCTTGAGGGCCACCTTCGAGCGCATCACCTGGGCGTCGGAATGAAAAGAGGCCGCCGACAACGCGCCGGCGGCCTCTTCGGGCTTCACGTCGTCCCAGGCTCAGGACGTCGCGTGTGAGTCATCCACGGGAGCCGAGGACTCCGTCTTGCGTCGGGTGAACAGGCGCTGCACCACGACGAAGAACAGCGGCACGAAGAAGATGCCCAGCAGCGTGCCCACCAGCATGCCGCCGAGCACGCCCGTGCCGATGGCCCGCTGGGCACCGGCGCCCGCGCCCGAGGCGATGGCCAGCGGCACCACGCCGAAGCCGAACGCCAGCGACGTCATCAGGATGGGCCGCAGACGCGCACGCACCGCGAGCAGCGTGGCCTCCACCAGCTCCATGCCCTTCTCGACGTTCTCCTTCGCGAACTCCACGATGAGGATGGCGTTCTTGCTCGACAACCCCACCGTGGTCAGCATGGCCACCTGGAAGTAGACGTCGCGGTCCATGCCTCGCATGAAGCTGCCCAGCACCGTGCCGAGGATGCCCAGCGGCGCCACCAGCAGCACGGCCGTCGGGATGGTCCAGCTCTCGTACATGGCCGCCAGACACAGGAACACCAGGAGCAGCGACAGCGTGTACAAGAGCGGCGTCTGCGAGCCCGCCTGCCGCTCCTGATACGACTGGCCCGTCCACTCCAGGCTGAAGCCCGGCGGCAGCTGCGCCACCATCTGCTCCACCGCGGCCATGGCATCGCCGGAGCTCACTCCGGGCGCCGCCTCACCGGTCAGCTCCATGGCGGACACGCCGTTGAAGCGCTCGAGCCGGGGAGATCCCGAGCCCCACCGCACGCTCGCGAACGCGGGGAACGGCACCATCTCCCCCTTCGTGTTGCGCACGGACCACCGGCTGAAGTCCTCCGGCACCATGCGGAACGGAGCGTCCGCCTGGATGAACACCCGCTTCACGCGGCCGCGGTCGATGAAGTCGTCGATGTACTGACCACCCCACGCCGCCGTCAGCGTGTTGTTGATGTCCGCCGTGGAGAGCCCCAGCGCGGTCGCCTTCGCCACGTCCACGTCCACGCGGAACTGCGGCGTGTCCTCCTGGCCGTTGGGCCGCACGTAGGCAATCAGCGGGTTCTGCATCGCGGCGCCCATGAACTGGTTGCGCGCGGCCGTCAGCGCCTCGTGCCCCTGTCCGATGTTGTCCTTGAGGAAGAACGTGAAGCCGGCCGAGTTGCCCAGCTCCGCCACCGCGGGCGGCGGGAAGGCGAACGCGAGCGCGTCCTCAATCTGCCCCAGGGCCCCCGCGGCGCGACCCGCCACCGCGTTGACGCCCAGCTCCGCCGACTTGCGCTCCTTCCAGTCCCGCAGGTTGATGAACGCGATGCCGGCGTTCTGACCGCTGCCGGCGAAGCTGAAGCCCTGCACGCTGAAGAGCGCCTTGACGGTGTCCTTCTCGTTCTCCAGGAAGTGGTCCTCCAGCTGCTCGATGACCTTCATCGTGCGCTCCTGCGTGGCGCCCACCGGCGTCTGCACCAGGGCGAACAGGAAGCCCTGGTCCTCGGACGGGAGGAACGAGGTGGGCAGCTTGAGGAACAGCACCACCATCAGCGCGACCATGGCCACGAAGGCGACCATGAAGCTCCACGCCCGGCCCAGGATGCCCTTCACCACCGACTGGTAGCGGGCGTTGCTCCAGTCGAACGCGCGGTTGAACGCGCCGAAGAAGCCCTTGCTCGCCGCGTGGTGGCCCTTGGGAATCGGCTTGAGCAGCGTGGCGCACAAGGCCGGCGTGAGCACCAGCGCCACCAGCACCGACAGCGCCATGGACGTCACGATGGTCACCGAGAACTGCCGGTAGATGACGCCCGTGGAGCCCGCCAGGAACGCCATGGGGATGAACACCGCGGAGAGCACCACGCCGATGCCCACCAGCGCGCTGGTGATCTGCGACATCGACTTGCGCGTGGCCTCCTTGGGGGACAGCCCCTCCTCGCTCATCACGCGCTCGACGTTCTCCACCACGACGATGGCGTCATCCACGAGCAGGCCGATGGCGAGCACCATCGCGAACATGGTGAGCATGTTCGCCGAGTACCCCAGCGCCGTGAGCACGCCGATGGTGCCCAACAGCACCACCGGCACCGCGATGGTGGGGATGAGCGTGGCGCGGAAGTTCTGCAGGAACAGGTACATCACCAGGAACACCAGGAGGATGGCCTCCAGCAGCGTGGAGACCACGCCCTGGATGGCGACCCGGACGAACGGCGTGGTGTCGAACGGCACCACCGCCTTGAGTCCCTTGGGCAGCGTCGGCTCCATCTCCTTGAGGGCCGCCGCCACGCCCTGCGCGGTGTCCAGGGCGTTGGCGCCCGTGGCCAGCGACACGGCGATGCCCGTGGCGGGCTTGCCGTTGTAGCGGCTGATGACGCTGTAGTCCTCGGAGCCCAGCTCCACGCGGGCCACGTCGCCCAGCCGCAGCACGGAGCCGTCCGCGTTGCCTCGCAGGACGATGTTCCGGAACTGCTCCGGCGTCTGGAGGCGGTCCTGCGCCGTCACCGTGGCGTTGAGCTGCTGGCCCTTCACCGCGGGCGTGCCGCCCAGCTGGCCCACCACCACCTGCTGGTTCTGCCCGCGGATGGCGCCGATGACGTCCGTGGGCGTCAGCGCGTAGGTGTCCAGCTTGTTGGGGTCCAGCCAGATGCGCATGGCGTACTTCGTGCCGAACACCTGCGTGCTGCCCACGCCCGGGACGCGGGAGATGGGGTCCACCATGTTGGTGGCGACGAAGTCCTGGATGTCGTCACCGCCCATGCTGCCGTCCTCGGACACGAAGCCGATGACCTGCAGGAAGCCCGAGGCCGCCTTGGTGACGGCGATGCCCTGCTGCTGCACGGCCTGCGGCAGCAGCGGCGTGGCCAGCTGCAGCTTGTTCTGCACCTGCACCTGCGCGATGTCCGGGTCGGTGCCGTTGGCGAACGTGAGGGTGATGGTCGCCGCGCCGTTCGACTCGCTGGTCGACGACATGTAGAGCAGGTTGTCGAGCCCCTTCATCGTCTGCTCGATGACCTGCGTGACGGAGTCCTCGATGGCCTTCGCCGAGGCGCCCGGGTACACGGCGCCGACCGTCACGGTCGGCGGAGCGATGATGGGGTACTGCGCGATGGGCAGCCGGGTGATGGAGAGCGCGCCAGCCATCATGATGATGATGGCGAGGACCCACGCGAAGATGGGTCGATCAATGAAGAATCTTGCCATGGCTGCGTTCCGTCACTGGTTGGGAGCCGGCGGGACGAGGGGCGCGGCTTCGCCCCCCTTCGTCTCTGTCGGCGGGGCTTCCGTCGCCTGGACGGGCATGCCCGGCTGGATCTTCTGGAGACCGGAGATGATGACGCGGTCGCCCTCGGTCAGGCCGCTGTCCACGAGCCAGCGGTCTCCCACGGTGCGGCTCACCGCGACGGTGCGCGGCTCCACCTTGCCGTCCTTGCCCACCACGAGCGCGGAGGCGTTGCCCTTCGCGTCGCGCGCAATGCCCTGCTGCGGGACCAGGAGGCCCTCCTGACGCAGGCCGTTGCCCACGAGCGCGCGCACGTACATGCCGGGCAGGAGCATCTGGTCGGGATTGGGGACGGTGATGCGCAGCGCGAAGGTGCCGGTGCCCGGGTCCACCGTCACGTCGGAGAACGTGAGCGAGCCGGGGTGGGCATAGCGGCTGCCGTCCTCCAACAGGAGCGTGACGGGCGTGCTGTCGGTGGGCTTGAGCGTGCCGGCGCTGAGCTCCTTGCGCAGGCGGAGCAGCTCGCTGCTCGACTGGGTCAGGTCGACGTAGAGCGGGTCCAGCTGCTGCACGACGGCGAGCGCCTGCGGCTGGTTGGCGGTGACGAGCGCGCCCTGGGTGACGGACGACTTGCCGATGCGACCGGCGATGGGCGAGGTGATGCGCGCGTGTCCGAGCGTCACGCCGGCGCGCTGGACGGCGGCCTGCGCGGCCTTGACGTCCGCCTCCGCCTGGGCGAGCGCGGCGACGGCCTTCTCGTTGTCGGCGGGGGTGACGGCCTCGAGCTTGAACAGCTCGGCGGAGCGCTTGGTGGAGAGGGCGACCGAGGTCAGCGTCGCCTGGGCGCGCTCCAGCGCGGCCTTGGCGCTGGCGTAGTCGGCGCGGTAGGTGGCGTCATCGAGCTCATAGAGGGCCTGGCCCTCCTTCACCTGGCCGCCCTCGGTGAAGAGCCGGCGCTGGACCAGGCCGTTGACCTGGGGGCGGACCTCCGCGACGAGGAACGCCTGGGTGCGCCCGGGCAGCTCGCGCGTGAGCAGCACGGACTCCGACTTGAGGGTGACGACGGTGACGGGGGCGGCCTGGGGAGCCTGCTGCTGCTGCTGTTGCTGCTGCTCGGCGGGCTTCTCACAGGCGACGAGCAGCACGGCGCCAGACAGCATTCCAACGAACGCCGGCGTGAGCCGACGTGAACGAGACCACATGAAGTCCTCGGGGGTGGGGGACTGAAACGGGCGGCCGAAATCCTTCCGGCGCGGCCTCTCCTCTACCGAATACGCGCGCTCATGCCACCAAATCCGCATGCGCCCGGAGTGAATCCTCCGAAGCGACGTCAGCAATTCGCGGCGGACGAAATCCCGCTGGAATCCTGACAGGAGTTGTGTGCACGCGAGATTTCCGGTTGTGCGGCGTGCACGCGTTTTCGAGCACGACGAACGGTCGTTCTCGGGCGCGACACGCGCACGTCACGGAGGTGAGGACGGGCGCCACCCCACGAGGGCGCCCGTCCTCAGGAGCCGGAGCTCAGGGCACCGACGCGCGCTGCTGCGCGAGGAGCCAGTCCCAGAAGGCGTAGTTGTTGTAGGTCTGGGTCCAGCAGTCATGCGCGCTGCCGGGAATCACGGTGAGCCGGGCCTGGAGGTTGCCCGTCGACACGTAGCCCGGCTGGGACGTCCACACGTTGCTCGCGGCGCCGGCGAACAGGTACGTCAGCGTCGCGGACGGCTGCGGCACCGTCACCATCTGTCCCTGGTTGAAGTTCTTCGTCACGCCCATCAGCCACGAGCGCTCGGCCAGCAGCGAGTTGCCATCCGCGAACGAGTGCACGGCCCACACCGGCACGTTCTTCAGCTGGGTGATGGTGGGGCCCGGGCCGCCGATGTTGGTCGCCATGGGCGCGAGCGCCGCCAGGCGGTGGCCGTACGTATACGCGTACTGCCAGGCGCCATAGCCGCCGTAGCTCAGGCCCGTGACGTAGATGCGGGACAGGTCCACGCGGTAGTTCGCCACGATGAAGTCGACGAAGGCGTTGACCTCGGCGGGGACCCAGTTCGTCGCCGCCTGCGGCGTGAAGATCATCACCTGCTTCTGACCGAAGTACGTCTTGGCCGTGGGCTCGTGGCGGATCTTCTTCAGCGCCCCGTTGGCCGTGCCCTTCTCGAACAGGGCCGCCTCGTTCTGCGCGGTGCCGAACTCACCCCGGCCGTTGAGGTGGATGATGACCGGGTAGCGCGTCTCCGGAGACGTCAGGTAGCCGGGCGGCAGGTACTCGACGTAGCCATACAGCGTGCCCGTGCTCGCGGGCATGCGCGTCACGAGCTGGTCCTCGGTGGTGACGGTGAGCCGCGAGCCCTGCGCCTCCAGGGACTCGTGCTCCCCCAGCTCCCCTCCGCAAGCAACAACCCCCATCACGAAACACAGCAACATCCAACGTAGCAGCATGGTGTGCTCTCCAGGGTGAACGACGGTAGGCACCTGGAGTCTGCACAAAAGCTGGAATCCCGGAAACAGCCACAGCCCTGCTGATACAATCGGGATTCAAATGCGACACGAGGGCTGTCGACGCACCTGACCCCCGCTGCCCTCACATCAACCGCCCCAATAGCCCCGGGCCATGCAGGTGCAGCGCACAAACAGACACGCCATGTCTTGCTTTGCGGCCGCGACGCCCAGGCTTCAGCGACTCGCGACAGGCTCACGCCGCCACAGCGGCTCGGCCGGCACGCGCTCCAGGATTCCGGAGCCGAAGACCCGATCCAGCTCCAGGTAGTCCATGTGCACGTAGCCGATGTGGCAGCCACAGGTCGCCTTCGAGCACGGCCGGGGTCGCAGCGCCTGGTCGAAGTCCGGCGCGTAGATGTTGCCAATCGCCTCGTCGATGAAGTGACACCGCCGCGCCGTGCCCTCCCCGTCCACGGAGATGACCGACTCCCCTCCCCTGCACGCCTTCCCCAGGCTCGGGTGACGCACGTTGTTCACCGGGAACAGCGGGTCCAACCGCGTGAAGCGCGCCACGTCCTCGGGCGTGTACGGCTCCTCCTGCCCGTCCTTCACCGCGTTGATCCACAGGTACGTCTCGGCCGGCAGCTCGCGGCGCAGCGTCTCCGCCTCCTCCACGAAGCGCAGGAAGCCCACCACGCCCACACTGTGCCGGACGCCCAGCGACACCAACGTCTCACACTGCTTCAGGAAGCGCGGCCGCTTCGTCCACTCCGGGTGGTACGTCGCCCAGAGGCCCAGCTTCTCCGCGCGGCAGTCCTTCACCCAGTCCAGCCGACACGACAGGTTCGTCTGCGCCGCCACCCGCTCCACGTGCGGCAGATGCGTCAGCCGCGCCAGCGCCTGCTGATACCAGGGCCAGATGAGCGCCTCACCCCACGGCGTGAAGAACACCGACACCGTGTGCTGCGTGCGCGCCTCCACCCACGCGATGAACCGCTCCAGGTCCGCGCGGTCCTTCGCCAGCTCCTCGTCCGTGTGCTTCCACTTCCCGAACGGGCAGTACTCGCAGCCGTAGTTGCAGCTCGACAACGGCCCCCGATAGAGCACCGTGAGCTTCATCGCCAGGCGTACTCCGACGACAGCGCGCGCACCCCGTCCGAATGCAGCCACGGACCAATCAAGTCCGAGCGCTCCACCCCCGCCGCCGTCAGCCGCAGCCCCGTGGCGTCCCTGCGCCCCAGGCCGTGCGCCTCCAGCTCCAACAGCTCCGGGAAATCCTCCAGCACCTCCGCGCCGAACCGCGCCCGGTACGCCGCCAGGTCCACTCCTTCCGCGAGCAGCGACAACAACATGAACCTGCGCCGCCGCTCCCCCTCGTCCAACCGGAAGCCGTACCCCACCTCTCCAAAGGACTCCGCCGTCCGAGCGCTGTACGACGCGATGATGTTGCGCACCTCGCGCGAGCCCACCGCGTACTCGGACGAGTAATGCACCGCCCCCGTGTACGAGCGCGCCCCGCAGCCCAGCCCCACCATCCCGTCCTCCTGGCAGCGGTACACGGGGCCCCCCGCGTCCGGCGCGTGCTTCGCGCGGAACATGCGCATCGACACCTGCGTGTACCCCTGCGACAGGAGGAAGTCCCGACCCGTGCGGTACAGCGACAGCCGCAGGTCATCCCACGCGCGCGCCTTCTTCCCCAGGAACGTCAGCGGACGCACGTACAGGGGATACAGGTAGATCTCCTCGGGCGAGAAGCGCAGCGTCTCCCGCAGCGAGTACAGGAAGCTCTCCGGCGTCTGCCCCTCCATCCCATAGATGAGGTCCAGGTTCAGCGTCGGGAAGCCCGTCGAGCGGATGAGGTCCAGCGCCGACTCCACCTGCGCCGTCTTCTGCGGACGCTTCACCGCGGCCACCTCCGCCTCGATGAAGCTCTGCACGCCCATGCTCACCCGGTCCGTGCCCCGCGAGCGCAGCGTCCGCAGCTTCTCCGCATCCACCGTCTCCGGCGACACCTCCACCGACACCGGGATGTTCCGAGGGTCCGCCCCCAGCACCTTCTCCGCCAGGTCGAACACCTTGTTCAATCCCGTCACGTCCAGCAGCGTCGGCGTGCCTCCGCCCAGCGCCAGCCTGGCGAAGCTCGCCCGGCCCAGCGCGCCCTTCACCCGCTGCGTCTCGCGCTCCAGCGCGCCCAGATACCCGTCCACCACGTCCTGCTTGGGGCCCGCCGCGGTGAACAGGTTGCAGAACCCGCAGCGCATCTCGCAGAACGGGACGTGGAAGTAGAGGAACAGCGCGTCGCGCCGCTCCTCGGCCCACACCGACTCCAACGAGAGGGGCGGCGTGAAGGGCCGGTAGGCCGTCTTGTGCGGGTACCCATACAGGTACGCCACGTACGGCGACTCTCCCAACATCTGCTCCAGGCGCGTCATGGTGCGGGCTCTCACGGCAGGGTGAACTCCGCGTAGGGCACCGTCCAGACGACGGGGTGACCCACGCGGTGACCGTTATAACCGTCCTCGCCGTACGCCGTGCCGTGGTCCGAGCAGACAATGCAGAAAGCCGGCCCCCGCCGCCGCAGCGCGGCGAACAGGGGAGGGAGCTGACTGTCCACGTATTCCAGGGCTGCCGCGTGGGTCTCCCGCGAGTCCTCGCTGGCGCCCGGCAGGTAATGACGGTTGGGCTGGTGGAGCGCGGAGATGTTGATGAACAGGAAGACTCGCTGTTGCCTCGGGAGGGCGTCCAGGCGACGGACCGCCAGGGCCACCTGGTGCTCGGTCGAGCGGGGCTCGCGCACCCCCAGCTCCGGCGCCCAGTGGCTCTCCGCGAACAGGCCCGGCAACACGTTGCCCAGCGGGTTCAGCTTGTTGAAGAAGCCCACGCCGCCGATGCACACCGTGTGGTAGCCGCGCCCCGCGAGCCCCGTCACCAGGTCCGGCGCATCCAGCACGCACGTCCCCTGCCCCGTCGTCTCGCTGCCCTCGAAGCGCATGGCGAACAGGCGCGGGTGGCGACCCGGGCGCGCGGGGGTGGGAAGGAAGCCCGCGAAGAAGGCGTGGTGCGCGGCGTAGGTGAAGCTCGCGGGCGAGTGCCGCTCCTCCCACTGTCCTCCGGGCAGGAGCGCGGCCAGGTTCGGGATGCGCCCCGAGGCGGCCAGCTCGGTGGCCACGTCGTGGCGCAAGGTGTCCAGCGTGAGGAGGAGCAGGTCGTGCGAGCCGACCACCTGGTTCATGTCCATGTCGAGAGCACCCGCTCGAGGTCCCGCACGGCCGTGGAGACGCGCTCCACGGTGAAGTCGGGCGGAGGCAGCGACGCGGGCCACTCGCGCCCGTGCGACACCCAGCACGTGGTGATGCCCAGCCGCCCCGCGCCGACGATGTCGCGCACCGGGTCATCGCCCACGTGGAGCACCTCCGAGGGCGCGCGGTTCACGTGCTTCAGCGCCGCCTGGAAGATGGCCGGGTCGGGCTTCTCCACGCCCACCTCGCTGGAGAAGAAGCCCTGCGGCACGCAGTGGTAGAGCCCGGCGTGGAGCAGCTTCATGCGCTGCGTGTCCGCCGCGCCGTTGGACACCACCACCACGGGCTGACGGCCCGCCCGCGCGGCGAGCCACGCCACCAGCTCCGGGTCCGACGTCACCTGCCGCGCCAGCCCCACGTGGAACTCCGCGCGCACCGCCTTCTCGGAGAGCCCCACCGGGAAGCGCTCGAGCAGGTCCTGGAAGAACGCCTGCCGGTCGCGCCCACCCCGCTCGTCGAGCACGCGCAAGGTGGCCAGGTCCTCGGCGCGACGGTGCGCGGGGAAGACGTCCGGGAAGCGGGCCATGAAGCTCTCGAAGTAGCGCGTGAAGGCGCCCCCTCGGTCGACCAACGTGTCGTCGACGTCGAAGAAGAGCGCCTTCGGACGCACCGGGCCGTGCTTCCCGAAGGCCCGGGGCTTGTCCATCCAGCGTCTGTCCGCGTACTGCCCACCCTTCTTTCGCATCGCATCCTCCCGTGCCTCACGGCGCGGGTGAAGTCCAGCGGCTCAGCTGGCGGCCGGCGATGAGCGGTCGTACGCCCGCAGCGCCTCGACGACCTCCTCGCGTGAGTCCGTGAGGAGCAGGTGCCGCGCGTACTCGTGGCCCTGCGCGAGCTGCGCCAGCAGCGGGTACACCGGGCGGGTGCGCGTCCAGAACTCCCGGCCCAGGAAGATCATCGGGCTGATGACGCCCACGCTGTTGTAGTGATTCTGGCAGGCGTCCTGGAACACCTCCTGGATGGTGCCGGCGCTGCCGGGCGCGTACACGATGCCGCCCTTGGCGATGGTGAGCAGGCCGTCCTCGCGCACGCTGTTGGCGAAGTACTTGGCGATGTGCGTGGCGAACGGGTTGGGCGGCTCGTGGCCGTAGTGCCACGTGGGGATGCCCAGGCTCGAGCAGGCGAAGACGTCCTTGGGCCCGAGGGGGAACGCGCCGCGCACCTCGAAGGCCCGCGCCAGCCACTCGCGGTCCGTATAGCTGGGGGCCCTGGCGAGGATCTCGAGCCCCGCGTCGAGCTCCGCCTCCGTGCGCGTGGCGAACCAGGCGCCCACGTGCGTGGCCTCCATCGCGCCGGGGCCGCCGCCGCTCACCAGGAAGAAGCCCGCGCGCGTCAGCTCGCGCGACAGCGTGGCCACCTCGCGATAGTCGGGCATGCCGCGCTTCATGGAGTGCCCACCCATGATGGCCACCACCTTGCGCGGCGGCCCCGCCTTGAAGAGCAGGCCCTCCATCGCGTCCGTCACCGCGTGGTCATGCAGCCGCTGCGCGAGCGTCTCCAGCAGCGTCGGCGGCGTGCCCCGGCCGTGGGATTCCCAGTGGCGATAGATGCGCGCGTCGAGCGTGTCCTCATACGTCTCCGGGCGCGCCGGGTCGAAGCCCGCGTACAGCTCCTCCGGCGTGTAGAGCGTGCCCCGGTACGGCTGATAGGGCACCCCGGAGATGGGCGGGAAGACGAGCGCGCCGTGGGCGAGCGCCGCCTGGAGCGCGTCCTTCTCCAGCTCGCAGCCCAGGAACACGGTGCCCGCCAGCGGCAGCGTGCCCAGCTCGCGCGTGTAGCGCCTCAGGTCCAACCCCTGGATGACGACGTTGGCGAGGCTGTGTCCCTCGCGAAGATGCCGCTCGAAGGCCTCGGGAGTCTCTAGCTCGATCACCCCGGAAGGATTCCACGCCTCGCGGCCATCTTGAAGGCTAGAAGAGGACCACCATGGTGCCCTTGGGCATCTGCTCGTACAGCCTGGTGATGTCCCCCGGGTGGAACACGACGCAGCCCCAGGACAGCCGCCCGCCGCTCTCCTCCAGGGACCACTCGCCCGACCAGCCGTGGAACCCGATGCCGCTGCCCAGCCGGGTGCTCGCGTCCGTCGCCTCGCGCGCCGTCCACGCGCGCGCAATCCTCTCGCGCCCCTTCTCCGTGAGCCACCCGCGCTTCACGCCCCGGCTCGCGTCCCACGGGTTCGGGTAGTTCACCCGCAGCCAGTGTCCGCCGTAATAGGCCGCGTACGGCCCGGTGATGTTCCCGCGCACCGTCTGCACGATGAAGTACATGCCCACGGGCGTGCGGTTGTCGCCCCGCTCCTGCTTGGGCCCCTCCCCCTGGCCGAAGCCCACCTCCACCCTCGCCCGCTCGACGCCCCGCTCGTACAACCGGAGCTCGTTCCGAGCGTGCGAGATGAGCACCAGCACCGGCTCCTCCAACGGCTGCGGCAGGCGGGCCCGCTCCCGGGTGAAGCGCCGGGCCTCCGCCGGGGACAGCTCGCGGTCCGTGTGCAGCACCACCGAGGCCCGCGGCCCCACGCGCCCGAGCACCTGTCCACGGGACACCCCGGCTCCGCGGTCAAGCGACACCGACGCCAGTCCCGAGTACACGGCGCGCACGCGCTGGAGCTCGTGGTTCTCGTGATACAGATGTTCCAGGGTGACACTTTCGCCCGTGGCCGCCACCACGCGGCCTCGCGCCAGGGAGCGCGCCTCGGCGCCGGGCTTCGCGCCGCCCAGGTCCGGCCACGCCTCGAACCCGTCCGCGGGAGCGTGGGCCGGACGCAGCCAGGCCTCGAAGACATCCGGCGCCTCGGCGAGCGCGCGTGGGGTGACCAGGGCGAACAGGAGGCAGGACAGGAGCCCGCCACGACGGAGCACGAATCGAGGCACGTGTCCTGGACACTCGGGCCGCGCCGACGGTTCCGTCAACCCCCTCGTCAGCGCCGGGCCTCCAGCGCGCGCAGGGCCGCCTGGGCCTGGAGCAGCTCCGAGTGGGCATTGGCCGCGGCGGCGTCCTGCGCGGCCAGCCGCAACTGTCGCGCGGCCTCCTCGCGCTCTCCCAGCCGCAGGTGGGCGCGCCCCAGGGCGCAGCGCAGGAGCGACTTCAGCTTCCGGTCTCCCAGCATCCCCGCGAGCTGGAGCCCCCGGACGGCGTCCTCCTTCGCCAGCTCCGGCGCGTCCGCCTGGCTGTGCAAGAGCGCGAGGCCATGGTGCGTGTACGCCATGCCGCCCCGGTCCCCCGTGCGCGCCTTCGAGTCCAGCGCGAGCTGGAAGTAGTGCACCGCGCGCTCACGGTCCCCCGAGCGCGCGTAGGCATCCCCCAGGTTGAACAGCGCCGTGGAGTGCTCCCACGTGTCCCCCGCGCGCTCGGTCCAGCGCAGCACCGCCGCGTACTCCGCCGTGGCCTGCTCCGCGCGCCCCTGCCGCATCAGCAGCATCCCCATGGCGCGGTGCAGGGACGCCTCCGCGCTCGCCCGGCCCACGCCGTCCTGCCCCGACACCTGGAGCAGCCGCGCGCGCGCGCTCCCCAGCCGCGCCTCCGCCTCGGTGAAGCGGCCCAGCCAGCACAGCGCGAGCGAGGACAGCGCGTCCAACGAAGCGGCGGCGACGAGCGCCTCCTCGGACGACTCCTCCACGACGCCCACCTCGCCCAGCGCCACCACCTCCTCGTGGCGCTCCAGCGACAACACCACCGAGACCAGCTTGCTCAAGCACTGGAGCCGCCCGGCCGTCCCCCTGCGTCCCCCCACCTCGTCGAGGGACAG
Organism: Myxococcus faecalis; assembly: GCF_050039385.1. NCBI lineage: Bacteria > Pseudomonadati > Myxococcota > Myxococcia > Myxococcales > Myxococcaceae > Myxococcus > Myxococcus faecalis. The sequence goes on from NZ_CP144336.1 coordinate 461,110, forward strand.
GGCGATGCGCCACGCGGACTCCGCCTCCCCCCGCTCCCCCGCCAGCCGGTGCGCATCCCCCATCCGCTCCCACAACACCCGCCCCCACTGACACGCGGACTCCAATGACAGCCGCGAGGACACCTCCAGCGCGAAGCGGTACACCTCCAGCGCGGCCGCGGGCTCCATCGCGGCCAGGTTCCACCCGGCGACCTCCAACAGGTGCGGCAGCGCGCGCTCCGGCCGCTTCGCCCCCAGCCAGTGACGGGCCACCTCCGCGCACGCGCGCCGACGGGTCTCCTCGGAGAGCGCCTCGTAGGCCTCCGCCACGCGCGCGTGCAAGGCCACCCGCTCCGCTTCCGTCCACGTCGCCTCGAGCCCCGGCGCCCGCGTCGCGCTCGCGTAGCGGCCTCCCGAGACGGGCGTGAGCCACCCGCCCGACTCCAACCCCGCGAGCGACGCGAAGCCCCCCACGAGCGCGCCCAGCACCGCCCGGGGGAAACACGGCCCCAGCAACGCGCCCACCCGCAGCGCCTCGCGCCGCGCGTCCGACAGCGCCTGGAACCGGGCCGACACCACCTGCTCCGCCGTCGCGGGCAACGGCTCCAGCGGCGACTCCTCGTGGAGCGCGAGCGCCTGCAACAACCTGCGCGGATGGCCCGCGCCCACGCGCAAGAGCGCCTCCCGCGGCAGGCCCGCGGGCAGGCGCGCGGAGACCAGCGTGGCGGCCTCGCTCGCGCTCAACGCTCCCACCTCCAGCACCTCGGCCGGTGGCGGCACGGACGCCCCCGTGCGCTCCAGCACGAGCACGAGCACCGGCGCATGCGCCAGTCGCGTCACCAGCACCTCGAGCATCGCCCGGCTGAGGCCATCCGCGTGCTGCCAGTCCTCCAGGACGAGGACGCGCGGCGTCCGGTGTGGCAGCAGCGCATGGCAGAGCGCGTCGAGCAGGGCGATGCTCTCCGCGGAGAGGCTCGCGGGCACGCCTCGCCACCGCCGCCCCTCCAGCCACCCCGCCACCCGCTCCGCCTCGGCGCTCGACATGCGCCCCACGCCCGCCACCGGCCGCAGCGAGCGCGTGGCGTCCAGCAGGTCCAACAGCGGCCCCGCCGGAGTCCCTGGATGGGCCAGGCCGCTGCCCTCCCAGATGTCGAAGCGGTGCGCGGACAGCGACTCCACCAGCGCGTCCTTCAGCCTCGACTTGCCGATGCCCTCTTCTCCCACCAGCCAGATGGCCCGCCCCAGCCCCCGGCGCGCCTCCTCGGCGCACCACGTCAGCCGCTCCAGGTGCGCCACCCGCCCCACGAGCGGCGGCTGACACGAGGCGAGCCCCCAGCGGCGCACCCCGCCCGCCAGGGGCGCGAGCAGCAGCGCGCGCGGGCACGTGGAGAGACCCGGGGAAAGTCGTGTCCCACAGGCCAGGCACACGCCCGACGACGCGGTCATGAGCACCTCCAGAGCCCGAACCTCTAACGCCACGGCCCCTTCACGCGCCTCGCGCCCGGGGGCTGTGCGTCTGTATTGAATCCGCCTGTGGGCCTGCCCTCCAGGCCACCGCACGCACGCACGCCCCCGCTGGATGTATGCCCTTTCCCTCACGGCATGGATGGGCTCGCCACCAATGCCAGACATTTCCAGCACCATCGCCCAGACCCACACGTCGAGTATGCGCGCCGCGTTTCCTGCCCAGCAGGCAGGCTCGACGAGAACTGTTGAATACGAAATAAAATGAGGCGATGGTTGTCCTCCGCTGCAACGCGGCGAACCCCCGCCGTGACCTTGGAGAAGCCCCGCAACTGAAATCACTCGTCGGCCCGTCGTGAGACGTCGCCGGACACACTCCCCGTCTGTCTGTTTTTGAATCCCCCCAGAGGTTCCCACATGAAGCAGTCTCTTCTGCTGGCCGGCGCGTTGCTCGGCCTTGGCGCCACCGCGTGCGGTCCCCAGGACTACAATGAGCTGGGAGAGGCCCCCTCCGGCGCGGAGGCCACCGCGTTCGCGACGTCCGCCGCCGCGCTGACCGCCTCCAACTGCACGCAGCTCACGGCCACCTCCGTCATCGCCAAGGGCCACGACGGCAATGTGCCGGCCAACACGATGGATGACCGGCTCGACACGCGCTGGAGCATGCTCGGCAAGGGCGCGTGGATCGACTACGACCTGGGCGCCATCAAGTCGATCTCCGGCGTCACGGTGGCCTGGCACGAGGGCAACACGCGCTCCAACACCTTCACCGTGTCGGTGTCGCCGGATGGCTATACGTACACGCAGGTCTACAGCGGCACGAGCGCGCTGCAGACCGCGGCGCAGACGTACTCCTTCGGCACCACGTCGGCGCGCCGGGTGCGCATCACCGTCATGGGCAACACCGTGAACGACTGGGCGTCCATCGCGGAGGCCCGCGCCTGCGGCAGCACCGTGACGTCCCCGCCTCCGCCCACCGGCAGCAGCGTGGTGTGGGTGGGTGACTTCGAGACGGGAGACCGCACCCAGTGGACGCGCGCGCAGATGGTGAGCTCGGACCGGCTGGCGCTGGTGTCCTCACCCAAGCGCCAGGGCGGCTACGCGCTGAAGGCCACGGTGAAGAAGGGCGATGACCCCATCAACTCCAGCGGCAACCGCAACGAGCTGGTGCGCATGACGAAGGAGCCGTCCGGCTCCGAGTACTACTACCGCTGGAGCACGATGTTCGACTCCACGTTCCCCAACGTGAACACGTGGCAGCTGTTCACGCAGTGGCACCAGGAGAGCGACACGGTGGGCGGCTCGCCGCCGGTGGAGTTCTACGTCTACGGCAACGAGGTCCGCCTGAACATCGGCGGCAACCCTGGCACCATCGTCTGGCGGGCGCCGCTGGTGCGCGCCAGGTGGATGGACTTCATCTTCCACGTGCGCTGGTCGGCGGACGCGAAGGTGGGCTTCGTGGAGCTGTACGTGGACGGCAAGCTGGTGCTGCCCAAGCGCTACATCGCCACGCAGTACAAGGGGCAGGTCAACTACCTGAAGATCGGCCTGTACCGGAACGACACCATCACCCCCACCGGCATCGTCTACCACGATGGCTGGGTGATGGCGCGCAAGCTCGAGGACGTGCTGAGCCCCACGGCCATCGTCAAGGCGCCGTAGCCCGGCGACGGCTGTACGGCACTCCACACGGTTTCAACCTCCGGGTCCTGGTCGCGTCCCCACGCGGCCCGGGCCCGGAGTAGTTTCGGGGCATGCCCAACACCCTGCGGGTCGTCCATGTCCACGTCCACGTGAAGCCCGAGCACGTGGACGCCTTCCGGGAAGCCACCCTGGCCAACGCGCGCGAGAGCGTGAAGGAGCCGGGGGTGGCGCGCTTCGATGTCATCCAGGACAGCGAGGACGCCACGCGGTTCGTGCTCGTGGAGGTGTACCGGAGCGCCGAGGCACCGGCCGCGCACAAGGACACGGCGCACTACCTGCGCTGGCGCGACACGGTGGCGCCGATGATGGCAGAGCCGCGCACCAGCCGGAAGTACGTGAACCTGTTCCCCGAGGACGCCGGGTGGTGACGGCGGGCCCCGCGGTCTTCGAGTTCGCCACCGCCACGCGGATTGTCTTCGGACCGGGCAGGTTGTCGGAGGCCCCCGCGTTGGTGCGCGGCCTGGGCGCGGAGCGCGTGTTGCTCGTGACAGGGAAGAACCCCGGGCGTGCGCACGGGCTCCAGACGGCGCTGGAGGCGCAGGGGTTGGTGGTGAGCACGTTCTCGGTGGAGGGCGAGCCCACGGTGGACGTGGTGCGGCGTGGGCTGTCGGTGCTCGCGGCGGCGAGATGCGAGGCGGTGGTGGCGCTGGGAGGTGGCAGCGCGCTCGACGCGGGCAAGGCGCTCGCCGCGCTGGCGACGCAGCGGGGCGACCCGCTGGACTACCTGGAGGTCATCGGCCGCGGACAGCCGCTCACCGGGGTGGCCCTCCCCTTCCTGGCGATTCCGACCACGGCGGGCACGGGGTCGGAGGTGACACGCAACGCGGTGCTGGGGTCGAAGGAGGCGCAGGTGAAGGCGAGCCTGCGCGGACCGCAGCTGCTGCCGCGGGTGGCGTTGGTGGACCCGGACCTGCTCATCGGCGCGCCGCCGTCGGTGCTCGCGTCCAGTGGCATGGATGCGCTGTCGCAGCTCATCGAGCCGTTCCTCTCCGCGCGCGCCAATCCGCTCACGGACGCATTGGCGCGCGAGGGGTTGCGTCGGTCCGCGCGCTCGCTGCGCCGGGCTGTGTTGTCGACGGAGCCGGATGCCGAGGCCCGCGAGGACCTGGCGCTGGCCAGCCTCTTCGGTGGACTGTGTCTGGCCAACTCGGGGCTGGGTGCGGTGCATGGCTTCGCGGCGCCGCTCGGAGGCATGTTCGATGCGCCGCATGGCGCGGTCTGCGCGGCGCTGCTCTCCGCGGTGCTCGAGACCAATCTGCGCGCGCTGCGGGAGCGTGCTCCCGAGCACCCGGCGCTGCCGCGTTACCGGGAGCTGGCGACGCTGCTCACGGGCCGCGAGGGAGCGAGCGCCGAGGATGCCATCGAATGGGTGGAGTCCTTGCGAGGAGCGCTGAGCATCCCTGGCCTGGCTCGTTATGGGCTGACCGTGGAGCGGGTGCCGGAGCTGGTGACGAAGGCGCGCGCCGCGAGCAGCATGAAGGCCAACCCGCTTCCACTCACTGACGCGGAGCTCACGCACATCGCCACCCGTGCGCTGTAGCCCCCGGCATTCACGAGGAACCCTATGGAAGACATCGACCTCGACACGCCTGATGGAACGATGGACGCGAAGCTATTCCAGCCGGAGGGGCGCGGCCCGTGGCCCGCTGTGCTGCTGCTCACGGACGCGATGGGCATCCGCCCCGCCTTCGAGCACGCGGCCCAGCGGCTCGCGGACGCCGGCTTTGTCGTGCTGCTGCCCAATGTCTTCTATCGCGAGGGGCGCGCCGCGACCCTGGACCTGAACGGCTCCTTCGCGGATGAGGCCTTCCGCAAGCGCATCTACGCGCTCATCGCCACGCTGACGCCGGAGCGCGTGCGCACGGACGGCGCGGCGGAGCTGGACTTCCTCGCGCGGCTTCCTCAGGTGCGTGGCCCCAAGGTCGGCGTCGCCGGCTACTGCATGAGCGGCGGCATCGCCGTGCGGCTGGCCGCGGACTTCCCTGACGTCATCGCCGCCGCCGTGTCCAATCATGGCGGTCGACTCGCGACGGACTCGCCGGACAGTCCTCACCTGCGCCTGGGCGACGTGAAGGGCGAGCTCGTCTTCGGCCACGCGGACCAGGACGCCTCCATGCCGGCTGATGCCATCCAGCGACTGGAAGCAGCGCTGAAGGCGGCCGGCGTGCGACACCAGTCCCGACTCCACGTGGGAGCCCGCCACGGCTACGCGGTGGAGGACTCGGCCGCCTATCAGCCCGAGGCCGCCGAGGAACACTGGCGCGAGCTGCTCGACGTCATGGGACGCACGCTGGCGAAGTGAGGCCCACCCGAGGCCCTCTTGCCAGCAAATCGCGGGAGCGTTATTCGTACGCCCATGGTTCGCGTCGTGATTGCTCGTCGATTTAGCCGCCCCCCGGCCCCCTTCGGGTGTCGGGAGGCCGTGCTGCTCTGAGCGCGCACGCACCTCTCGTTGGCGAAACGCCGTCTGGCGCGACGCCCACCCGGAGCCGCCGGGGGGGCATCCGAGGCCGGTGACGCCTGGCGGACTCCTCGCTCGGCGTGCCGGAGACCGCTGCGTTTCCCGTTCGCTTCCGAGAGGTCTTCCCCATGTCGTCCCTTCCCATCGCCGTCCTCAGCGCCGAGGAGCTTCGGCGCGCCCTGTCCGTTCGCGATTTGACCGACCCCGCCTCGGGTCCCCACGCCCTCCAGCTCCTCGTCGCCTCCGCGCTCGAGGCCCTGCGCACCGCCTGGAGCTGCGCGGTCCTGACGCATCGACAAAGCCCCGTCGTCTCCATCGCCGACAACTACGACCGCCTCCACTACCCACCCGGAGGCGTCGCCCGCGACGCGCGCTACACCCGATACGTCTGTGACACCGCCCTTTTGCGCTCGCAGACCTCCGCCATGATTCCCGGCGTCCTGCGCCGCCTCGCCTCCTCCCCACCCGAGGACGTACTGGTCGCCTGTCCCGGCCTCGTCTATCGACGCGACTGCATCGACCGGCTCCACACCGGCGAGCCCCATCAGATGGACCTGTGGCGCATCCGCCGTGGCCCGCCCCTCACCCCCCAGGACCTGCGCCAGATGATCGCCACCGTGGTCCAGGCACTCCTCCCCGGACGCGAGCTGAAGCTCACCGACGCCGTGCACCCGTACACGACCGACGGCCTGCAGATCGACGTCCAGGACGGCGACGACTGGGTGGAGATTGGCGAGTGCGGCCTCGCGCTCCCCGCCCTGCTCGCCGAGAGCGGCTTGGCGGCAGGCCCCGTCACCGGACTCGCCATGGGCCTGGGACTCGACCGCATCCTCATGCTGCGCAAGGGCCTGGACGACATCCGGCTTCTGCGCTCCACCGACCCACGCATCGCCACGCAGCTGTTGGACCTGACGCCCTATCAGCCCGTGTCCTCGATGCCCGCCGTGCGCCGCGACATGTCCCTGGTCATCGACGAGCACCGCACGGCGGAGGAGCTGGGCGACGCCGTCCGCGCCGCGCTGGGCGCACGGGCGGAGCTGGTGGAGAGCGTCGAGGTGGTGAGCCAGACGCCCTACGCCGAGCTCCACCCCAACGCGGTGAAGCGCCTGGCCCTCCGCCCGGACCAGAAGAACGTCCTCCTACGCGTGGTGCTGCGCTCCCTGGAGCGAACCCTCACGCATGACGAGTGCAACGAGCTGCGCGACGACATCTACGCCACGCTGCACCAGGGGACCACGTGGGAGTGGGCCGCGCGCCCACGTCCCAGGGCGCCTCAGACCTTGTAGAGCAGGTCCATGTACTTCTTGAGCAAGTCGCTCACGAGGCCACGGAAGGGGACGGCGGCGGCCATGCCGTAGACGGGCGCCATCGTCCCCTTCTGGCCGGGGTTCGCCTTCACGTGCTCCACCGCGGCGCGCAGATCCGACAGGAAGCGCTCCGCCACACCCGGCTGCGCGTGCCGCAACGTCACGCACAGATGCACCGCCGCGGGCTTGTGCAGCCCGTTGAGGCTCCACCCCTGCTCCCCCAACCGCTCCATCACCTTGAAGATGTCCACCGTCTCGGAGCCGAACGCGATGACGAACAGCGGGTCTCCCAGCACGTGCAGCTCGGGGATGGCCCGGATGCCCTGCTTGATCGTATCCGCCGTCTCGAGGATGCGGCGCGTGGCCTCCAGGTAGCCCTGCTCCCCCATGCTGACCAGCGACGCCCACGCCACCGCGATGAGCGCGCCGGGACGACTTCCGGAGAACGTGGGCGAGAAGTAGATGCCGCCGGGCCACTCCGTGGCCGTGAAGTACTGATGGGAGCGCAGCTCGGTGCCCCGATACAACACCACCGACGAGCCCTTCGCCGCGTAACCGAACTTGTGCGTGTCCGCGGACATCGACGTCACGCCCGGCAGCCGGAAGTCGAACGGCGGCACCTCGCGCCCCAGCTTCCTCGCGAAGGGCAGCACGAAGCCGCCCAGGCACGCGTCGGTGTGGAAGCCGATGCGCTTCTTGCGCGCCAGCTCGGACAGCTCGGCGATCGGGTCGATGACACCATGAGGGAAGCCCGGCGCCGAGCCGATGAGCACGATGGTGTTGCGCGTGATGGCCTTCTTCGTCGCGGCCACGTCCGCGCGGTAGTCGGCCCCCACCGGCACGCGCACCATCTTCACGCCGAAGTAGTGCGCCGCCTTGTCGAAGGCCGGGTGCGCGCTGGAGGGCGCCACCATCTCCGGCTTCGTGATTCCCTTCGTCTCCCGCGCCCAGTCCCGGTACGTCTTGATGGCGAGCATGATGCTCTCGGTGCCACCCGAGGACATCGAGCCACAGACGTGCTCGGAGGCCGGGCGCCCCGCGTTCGCCGCGTCCGCGCCCAACATCGTCGCGGCCATGGCGATGACCTCGGCCTCGAACTTGGTGGCGCTCGGCCACAGGTCCGCGTGCAGCGGATTGCTCTGCGAGTGCAGCGCGTAGACGCGGTTGAGGAAGTCGATGTGCTCCGAGTCGCCGCTGTACACGGCGCCGGACACCTTGCCGTCCCGCCAGCGCTCCTCCTCCTGCGACTCCAGCGCCTGCAGCTCGCGCAGCACCTCCTCGCGCGAGCGCCCCGTCACCGGCAGCCGGTCGAACGCGGGCATCTTGCCCCGGTACGGCTTGAGCCCTCCCTCCAGCTCCGACAGCAGCGTGTCCGTCTCCTTCGAGAGCAGGTCGCGCACCAGCGGCACGGCCTTGAGATAGCGCTCGGCCGCCGACAGCAGGCGGGGCGGGACGTGGTTCAGCAGGTTCAGCGACTTGGGGTCGGGCAATGCCATGCGCGGCTCCTGGGCCTTCAGGCGCTTCGCGCGCGGTTGAGCCGCGCGAAGATGGCCTTGTTGCTCTTGTAGAGGTTGACGAATTCGCGGAACAGCTCGTCGTACAGCGCGCGGTTCGCGGGGTCCGGCTCGAAGGTCCGCGCCACGGGGACGAGCGCGGGCAGCTGCTCCACCGTCAGCTCCCCCAGCGCCACGGCCGCCTGGAACGCGGCGCCGCGCGCGTTGGCCAGCACCGGCTCGTCCACCTGTTGGATGGAGCGGCCCAGCACGTCCGCGTGAATCTGGCACCAGAGCGCCGAGCGCGCCCCTCCGCCGATGATGCGCAGCGACTCCAGCTTGCGCCCGACGAACTGCTCCACGTAGGTGAACAGCCAGCGCGAGTTGAAGGCCACGCCCTCCATCACCGCGCGCACCAGGTGCGCCCGCGTCGTCTTCAGCGACTGGTTGAAGAACCCACCGCGCAGCGACTTGTCGTCCACCGGGCTGCGCTCGCCGTTGAGCCAGGGCAGGAAGATGAGCCTGTCGCTGCCGGCGGGCACCTGGCTCGCCTCGCGCTCCATCAGCCGGTACACCTCCGCGGAGTCCTCCTCCTGTCCCTCGGGCCGGCCCGCCTGGCCATACAGGATGTTGTCCTTGAGGAAGGTGAGGCAGATGCCCGCGGACTCCTGCTCGTTCGCGAGCAGGTAGCGCCCCGGCAGCGCCGACGGCACGGACGCCATCTGGTGGAACAGGTCCGACTTCTTGTACGGCACGTGGCAGCACAGCCACGACGACGTGCCCACGCACAGGTGCGCCTCGAAGTCGCGCACCGCGCCCGAGCCCACCGCCGCGGCGAGGATGTCCGGCGCCCCCGTCACCACCCGCACGTCCTCGCTCAGCCCCAGCTCGCTCGCGGCCCGGGGGCTCAGCGGCCCCAGCACGCTCGCGGCGGGCACCAGGTCCGGCAGCTTCTCGCGGTGCAGGCCCGACATGCGCAACAGCCCCGCGTCGTAGTCCACGCGGCCCAGCGTCCGGTTGTCCGTCACCCAGTGCAGGGTGATGGAGTCGTACGACGCCGCGAAGCGCCCGCTCAGCTTCAGGTTGAGCCAGTCCTTGGGCTCCAGGAACTTGTACGTCGCGCGGTAGACGTCCGGGTGCTCCGCCTGGAGGTAGAGGATGTGGCCCACCGGGTCCTTCCCGGACAGGCTCGGCACGCCGCCCGTCAGGCGGATCCACTGGAACAGCCGCGTGACGCCATAGCCCTCGATGGGCACCAGGCCTCCCGCCACGCGCTTCACGTGGGGCGCCCCGCGCGAGTCCATCCAGATGAGCGCCGGACGCAGCGGCGTCCCCTGCTCGTCCACCGCCACCGTGCCGGACCACTGCGAGCTGCAGTTGACGCCGATGATGTCGCGCGCGGACACCGTCCCCGCGCCGAGCAGCCTGCGCGTGCCCCGGACGATGGCGCTCCACCACGCCTCCGGGTCCTGCTCCGCGCCGCCGTCCGGCAACAAGTCCAGCGCCAGGGGCTCCACCTCGCCCCCGAGGATGCGCCCGCGCAGCGTGACGACTGCCAGCTTCACGGCGGAGGTGCCCAGGTCGATGGCCAGGATGGACTTGTCACCTGCGTGGGACACTCGGCCCTCCGAGCCGGAATGGGGAGCCGCCCGAGCACGACGGCGGGCCGGACTCTAGAAAGCGCGTCGTGCCCCTTGCCATCCACAAGTCGGGGCAAGGGCGCTTTTCTGAACGACGGGCCCCGCCCCGGGCCTTGGTGCTAGCGTGCACGCCTCCCCTGGGGGTGGCATGCGCCGGTTCGTCGTCAGCGCGAGGGAGCTGTGGCAGCGGCACCCGGTGGCGCTGGGTGTCGCGGTGACGTTCTCGCTCAGCCTGCTGTTGCGCTGGCTGTATCTCCAGTCCGCGCCGGACCGCGCCTGGCCCTTCTCCATCTTCTTCTACGGCGACTCGCGCTTCTTCCACACGTACGCGCTCGAGCACGCCCGGGGCCTCGCGAGCTCCGCCACCCTGCCCTACCACCCGCCCCTGTTCCCGTGGCTCCTGGGCCTGCTGTACCGCGTGCTGGGCGAGCCCCAGGGCAACGCCTATCCGTACAAGCTGTGCCTCGCCGCGCTCAGCGCCTCCACCGTGGCGCTGTCGTGGACGTGGTGGCGGGGCCTGCTGGGCACCGCGTGGAGCTTCGTGGCCGCGGGCCTGTTCGCCGCGAGCTTCGGCTGGCTGGTGCTGTCCACCACGTACAGCAACGAGGTCCTGTACGCCTTCTTCCTCACCGCCACGCTCGCGCTCGTGCTGCGCCACCGCGCGGGGCCCACGCCCGTCGGCGCCGTGCTGCTGGGACTCGCGATGGGACTGGGCTCGCTCACCCGCGCCGAGCACCTGTACCTGTGGCCCTTCCTGCTCGCGTGGGCCTGGCTGTACCGGGGCTCCACGCCGCTGACGTCGCTGGCCACCCGCTGGGGCGCCGCGGTGCTCGTGTCCGCGCTGGTGCTCGCACCGTGGGCCCTGCGCAACGCGCGCGTGCTCCAGGAGCTCAACGCGAGCACGCCCGCGCTGGAGCCCCTGCCCGTCATGGCGCCCGTCACCGTGTACGGCCCCATCAACTTCGCCATGGCGAACCACGCCGGCGCCACCGGCGGCTTCACCCCGGACTCCGTCAACCAGCTGGGCCAGGACGGCCACCTGGACGTGGCCAACACCGCCCAGCGACACCTGCTCCTGCACGGCTACGCGGTGGGCCTGGCGTGGATGCGCGAGCACCCCGCCGACGCCGCGCGGCTGTGGAGCGCCAAGCTGGGACGGTGGCTGGATGGACTGAGCCTGGGCCTGGGCGCGTCCAACCTGCCCTCGGGCCTGAGCGGCTCGCGCGCGCCCGTGGACCTCTTCGTCCCCGAGGGCGGCGCGCTCAAGTGGCCGCTCGTCGCGCTCCTCGTCGCGGGCGTCCTGTTGTCCGTGACGCCCCGCTGGCGCGCCTTCAGCCTGCTGTCGCTCGTCGTCCTGCACCGGGCGCTCATCACCGCCGCCTTCTTCGGCTACACGCGCGGCCTGCTCACCATCTTCCCCGCCCTGCTCCCGCTGCTGCTGCTGCCCCTCGTCGCGCTCACCGCGCGAAGGCCCGCGCTCGCCCTGCGCGTGCCCGCGGTCGCGGGCGTCCTGCTGCTCCTGTTGTGGGTGGAGGCCGGGGCGCTCGCGCTCGGCGCGCCCCGCGGCTTCATGGCCAGCGGCAGCACGGACCGCACCAGCGGCAAGCTCATCCAGGACGACTGGGTGCGCATCTGGCCGAAGTGAGCCAGAACAACCTGTCAATAAAATTTGGATGAGGGTGGCACAAATACGCGCCCAGCGCCATAGCGGTATTCACTTAGGGTGCGTCGAAGTGTTCGCCAGTCAACACTCCTACCCCGCGTTTTCCCTAGAGCACATGTCTGGAACGAATCTCTGGGAATAAGCCATATTCAATTTTCTGCGGGGCATCAGTAAGGCGTCTGCGGGCTCCGCACCGGAGCCTTCGGGGTCCGCCCCTCGGGACCCCCATAGAGGAGAACCGCATGCGCCACACCCAGGTGTCAGCAGCATGTCTTGCCTTGCTCCTGTCAGGGACGAGCTGGGCGGTCCAGCCCCCCCAGGCGGGACCGAGCGCCGTCGCCGACAAGGCCTTCTTCAAGCCGGAGTTCTACCTTCCCATCCAGAACATGCCGCTGCAGCAGGCCCAGCAGACGCTGGACAAGGCGGCGGTGGGAGGCTGGGACGACTTCTTCAAGCGCAACGGGAGGGACTTCCGCGTCCACATCGACCCTCGCACCGGCACGCCGTCGGGCATCGAGGGCGCCTACCCCATCATCCCCGGCAAGGGCGTGCGCAACCGCGTCACGCTCGACAGCGTGCGCGAGGCCATCGGCCGCTCCGTGGCGGAGGTGGACGAGTCCGTCGTGGGTGACCTGGTGTTCAAGTACATCGCGGACAACCAGGCCGCCTTCAACCTCGACGTGATGCAGATGAGCGCGCCGCGCGTCACGAAGATCAACGACAACCTCTGGCAGGTGCACATCGGCCAGGTGGTCAACGGCATCCCCGTGCGCCACGCGCGCATCGCGGCGACCATCAGCCACGGCAACCTCATCCTCGTCGGCACCGAGGCGTGGGCCACGGTGGGCATCGAGACCCGCCCGGCGCTCTCCGCCGGTGACGCGCTGGTGGCCGGCAACGGCTTCGTGGGCCTGAACACCAGCCCCCAGGGCCTGTGGCAGCAGCCCACGCTGGAGATCGCCCCCGTCGCGCCGGAAGGTGAGTCCTTCGCCGGCGCCGTGGGCACCGGCTACAAGCACCAGCTGGTCTACGCCTACGGGTTCCAGGACCCGGACAGCCACCAGCGCTGGAAGGTCACGGTGGACGCGAACTCGGGCGAGACGCTCGCCATCGAGGACGACAACCACTACTTCGACGCGCAGATCAACGGCGGCATCTACCCGTCCACGAACATCGGCACGTGCACGGACAACACCGTGTGCGGCACCATCAAGCCCAACTCTCCCATGCCCTGGGCGAACACGGGCCTGGCCTCACCGAACAACTTCACCGACGGCGCCGGCATCTTCAACTACAGCTCCGGCACCGTCACCACGTCGCTCGCCGGTCGCTACGTCCGCGTGTCCGACAGCTGCGGCGCCATCAACGTCAGCTCCACCACGGGCAACATCGCCCTGGGCGGCGTGAACAACGACCACGACTGCACCGTGCCCACCGGCACGTCCGCGGGCAACACCGCCGCGTCGCGCTCCAGCTTCTACGAGCTCAACAAGCTGGCGGAGCAGGCCCGCGGCTACCTGCCCAACAACACGTGGCTGCAGCAGCAGCTGCTCGCCAACGTGAACATCAACAGCACGTGCAACGCCTTCTGGAACGGCACGTCGGTCAACTTCTACCGCAGCGGCGGCGGCTGCCGGAACACGGGTGAGATTGGCGCCGTGTTCGACCACGAGTGGGGCCACGGCCTGGATGACTTCGACGCCAACGGCTCGCTGTCCAGCTCCAGCGAGGGCTACGCGGACATCGCGGCCATCTACCGCCTGCAGACCTCCTGCGTCGGCTACGGCTTCTTCCACACGACCAACCTGGGCTGCGGCCAGACGCCGGACGGCTCGGGCTACAACCAGCAGGAGTCGCAGGTCTCCGGCTACAAGTGGTGCGACACGCGCTGCTCCGGCGTGCGCGACTCCGACTGGGGCGCGGCGCTCTACGCCACCCCGTCCGCCCCGACGCTGGTGCCGGCGCCCCCGGCCACCCCGCAGAACTTCGTGTGCCCCATGTGCTCCTCCGGCACGGGCCCCTGCAGCAAGCAGGTGCACTGCGCCGCGTCGCCCGCGCGTCAGGCCGCCTGGGACCTGGTCGCTCGTGACCTGACGGCCGCGCCGTTCAACTACGACTCCAACACGGCGTTCATCGTCGGCAACAAGCTGTTCTACCAGGGCTCCGGCAACATCGGCGCCTGGCACGCCTGCAACTGCTCGGGCGGCACGTCCGACGGCTGCGGCTCCACCAACGGCTACATGCAGTGGCTGGCGGCGGACGACGACAACGGCAACCTGAACGACGGCACGCCGCACATGACGGCCATCCACGCCGCGTTCAACCGTCACAACATCGCCTGTAACACCATCACCCCGGTGAACTCCGGTTGTTCGTCCGGTCCCACCGCGGCGCCCACGCACACCGCGACGCCGGGTGACGGCCAGGTGGCCCTCAACTGGACGGCCTCCGCGGGCGCCACGGAGTACTGGGTGATGAAGACCGAGGGCATGGGCTGCGACTTCGGCAAGGCGAAGGTCGCCACCGTCTCCGGCACCAGCTACACGGACACCGAGGTCGCCAACGGCCGCGAGTACTGCTACTCCATCGTCCCCGCGTCCTCCAACGCCTGCTACGGCGCGGCGAGCACCTGCTCGTGCACCACGCCGGTCTGCGCGGCGCCGGGCGTCGCCACCCTGTCCACGCCGTCCAACGGCGCCACCGGCGCGGAGCTGGCCACGGTGCTGGACTGGAACGACGTGACGGGCGCGTCCACGTACGAGGTGCAGGTCTCCACCAGCCCCACGTTCGCCACGGTGGTGGCGTCCGCCAACTCGCTGGTGGGCAGCACCTGGACGGTGACGCCGTCGCTCAACGTGAACACGACCTACTACTGGCGCGTGCGCGCGAACAACTCGTGCGGCGGCGTGGGCACCTGGTCCACGGCGTCCAGCTTCACCACGCGCGGCTGCGTGGCGCTCTCCGCGCCCACGCTCGCGTCCCCGGCGGATGGCGCCACGGGCGTGGCCTCGGCCACGGCGCTGGACTGGACCGACGTGCCGAGCGCGGCGACGTACGAGGTGCAGGTGGCCACGGACGCGGGCTTCGCCAACATCGTCCGCTCCGCCAACGCGCTGACCACCAGCAACTGGACGGTGTCCCCCAACCTGAGCAGCGCCACGACGTACTACTGGCGGGCCCGGGCGGCGGACGTCTGCGGCACCAGCGCCTTCAGCGCCGTGCGCAGCTTCACCACGTCCACCGTCTGCACGCCGACGCTCGCCACGTTCGACACCACCCGCCAGGCCCCCACGTGCGGCACGGTGTGCGGCTGCGACACCGGCCCCACGCTGGTCAACGGCCGCGGCTCGATGTCCGGCGGTATCGAGCCGAACCAGCCGAACACCATCAATGACTCGTGCGCGGACGGCACCTCCGGCTCCTACCACGGCGACGAGAGCATCGACCGGGTCGTCATCAAGACGGTCGACCAGGGTCCGTTCGCCGCGGGCAAGCAGGTGACGGTGGAGGTCACGGTGTGGTGCTACAGCACCGGCTCCTCCGACTTCTTCGACCTGTACTACACGACCAACGCCGCGTCCCCGACGTGGACGGCCCTGGTCACCGGCGTGGTCTGCCCGGCGGGAGGCGTGCAGAAGTTCACGCACACGTTCAACCTGGCCAACACGGCGGGCACGCACGCCATCCGCCCGCAGTTCCGGTTCACCGGCACGGCGAGCGCCTGCGCCAGCGGCAGCTACAACGATCGCGACGACATGGTCTTCTCCGTCGGCGCGGCCGTGGCCTCCGCGGACTCGGGCAAGTCCACCACGTCCCAGGGCCGCGCGGCTCCCGCCGGCCGCTGACCGACGCCTCCCGTCCCCTCCGGTGCAAGCGGGCCGGAGGGACGCGGGTGAGTGACAGCAGGGATGGATGACGAGGGCTTCCGGGCGGTCCGCCGGAGGCCCTCTGTCTTTCAGTGGCGCTCGCCGGGGCCCTGCTCCGACGGAGGCTCGCCGCCTTCCAGCGGGCCCGCGAGCAACAGCCCCTCCTCCACCGCGCCCTTGCCCACCTGGCGGCGCGCGCGCTCGCGGTGGTGGGCGCGCCTGAAGCGCAGCTGCCGCTCGCGGAGGACCTCCTGGAGCAGCACCTGCGCGGCGGCGGCCAGCGGCACGGCGATGACCGCGCCGAGCAGCCCCGCCAGGGCGCCACCACACAGCACCACCAGCGAGATGAGCAGCGGGTTCATCCGGATGGCGCGCCGCTGCACCATGGGGCCCAGCACGTTGGACTCAATCTGGTTGTAGACGACGAAGATGATCAGCGCGATGACCGCCGAGCGGAACCCCACGGTGGCCAGCGTGGTGAGGCTCACCAGCACACCGCTGACGATGCTGCCGATGTAGGGGATGACGCCCAGCACCATCACCGCCAGCCCCAACGGCAGGAAGTACGGCACGCCCTGGGCGAGCGCGACGATGGCCGCCACCACGCCGCCGATGGTCATCACGAACAGGGTGCCGGCGATGTAGTTGCTCACCGCCTCGCGCATGCGGCCCACCAGCTGGCGCACGTGGTGGTGCCGCCGCGGCGCCACCCACTGGAGGATGCTCTCGTACAGTTCGCCGCCGAACAGCAGGCCGAACACGGTGAGCGCCACCACCGTGATTCCACCGGCGAGCAGTCCCAGGGAGGAGGACAGCACGCCCACCGCGCGACCCGCCAGGTCCAGCGGCTCGAAGCGCAGCAGCTCCTCCGGCTTCAGCTCGAAGCCGTAGCGCGTCCCCAGCTCCTGGAGCCACTTCGACTGGGAGAGCTTCTCCAACAGCCCCGGCGCGGACTGGACCAGGCCCTCCAACTGCTGCACCAGCGCGGGCACCAGCGTCCCCACCAGCACGCCCATCAACCCCAGCAGGAGCAGCGCCACCGCCGCCACGCCCAGGCCGCGGCGCACGCCCCAGCGCTCCAGCCTGCGCACCAGCGGGTCCAGCGCGAGCGACAGCAGGAGCACGACGGCCAGCAGCGTCAGGAGCGGATAGAGCCTGCGCAGCACCAGCCAGCAGACGGCGAGCAACAGCACCTGAAGCCCCACGGCCCACACCGTGCGGGCGGGCACGTAGACGGGGAGCTGGCGTCCTGAGTCCTTCATGCGCGACAAGGTAGGAAGTGGCGCGCCGCCAGTCAGTCCCCCACCCACACGAGCGCGGGACGCTCGCGCGCACGAGCGCCCGGGCCCAGGGGCGTCGACGCTCGGTGTCTCGTGGAGCAGGCGGACGGCCGAGCCCCCGTGCGCGCGCTGACTCCACGGGGCGGTTGGCGGCGCGCCGGAACGAACCTGTGCCGTGAGGGTGCTGGCGCCCCACCCTTCAGTCCGACAGCGACGGGACACAACCGGACTGCGCCATGTCCGATAATCTTCAAGCAGACCTGGAATCACGCCCGGAAGGAGGCGACGCGATGTGGGTCGAAGCCATCGTCATGCCCCGAGAGAAGCCCGCGGAGGTTCGAGCCGCTCCACGCGGCGAGGCCAGGCGTGCGTCCGCGGCCGCGCCCCTGGAGAGCCGCGCGGCCATCCACCAGCGTGCGGGGGAGGAGAGCCGCCAGTTCCGCGACCAGGTGCTCGGCTTCCTGCGGGCGCACCAGTTGATGAGCGCGGTGCGCTGGGTGAGCGAGCCCGGGGTGTTTCCGTTGGTGACGCTGCACTGCACACGCGGCGTGCTGGAGCGGCTGCGCCGCGAGCCGGGCTTCGAGGCGGGCCAGGCCATGTCGTTGGAGCTGACGACCTGAGGCCCTGTCGCGCCCCGGGAGCATCCCTACGTTTCCCTTGAGACATCACAGTCGGGCCACGGGTTCCGGGGCGCTCCGGCGCTCCTCCGCAGGCTCGCAGGGGGGAACATCATGAGCGAGCTCAGCATCAAGCGCTTCTCCACGCCCGACGAGCGTCGGCCGTTCGCCGACCACGGGCACGCGGAGATCCTCCGCTTCGACGACGACACGACGGTGGGAAGGGTCGTCTTCGAGCCGGGTTGGAAGTGGTCCCAGGACGTCAAGCCGCTGGCGGGAACCGACTCCTGCCAGGTGGCGCACGCCTGCTACATCGTCAGCGGGCGCATGGTGATCCGGATGGATGACGGCACCGAGCTCGAAGCGGGCCCGGGAGACGTGGCCATCATCCCGCCGGGCCATGATGGCTGGGTGATTGGCGACGAGCCCTGCATCGCGGTGGACTTCGAGGGCATGGGCCACTACGCGGAGCGCGGCGCGTCCCAGGGCCGCGCGCGCGTGCAGTCCTCCACCCAGCAGCCGCCGGGCGTTCACTGACTCGGGGAGCGGGGCGGGCCCTCGGCTACAGCCGGGGGTCCACCGGTTCACTCTCCAGCGCGAGCACGCCGAAGACACACTCGTGCACGCGCCGCAGCGGCTCCCGGCGCACGAAGCGCTCCAGCGCCTCCAGGCCCAGTGACAGCTCCCGCATGGCCAGCGAGCGCTTGGTGGACACGCCCCGCTGGCGCAGGCGCGACAGGTGCTCGGGCGCGGTGTACTCGGGGCCGTAGATGATGCGCAGGTAGTCGGGCCCGCGGCACTTGATGGCCGGCTGGAGGTAGCCCTTCTTGCCACGCGCCACATAAGCCCGGGGCTTCACCACCATGCCCTCGCCGCCGTTCGCCGTCAGCGACTCCCACCACCGCGTCGCCTCCTCCACCTCCTCCGCGTCCGCCAGCGACACCACGCGATAGGGCGTGGCCACCAGCCACCCGGCATCCGCGCGGCACACCCTGGCCAGCGACTCCATGTGCCACACGTGGTCCTTGTCCGTGTGCACGGCGCCCTCCGTCGCCAGCAGGTGGAACGGCGCGAGCCGCACGTCCTCCAGCGAAGCCACCGGCCAGCAGTAGCGCCGATAGGCCGCGACATAGCGCCCCACGCCGTCCGCCTTGCGCTCGAAGCGGCTCACCAGCGCCGACAGGTCCAGCCCCCGCGCCGCCGCCTGGGCCACCGCCTCCCGGGCCGCGCCCACCGAGGCCAACGCCGCCGCGCCCACCGCCGCGTACTGTTCGCGCACCAGCTCCCGCGCCTTCAGCGACCACGGCATCAGCTCGCAGTCCAGGCAGGCCCAGTCCGTCTGGTGCTCCCCCCAGAACCCGGAGGCGTCGAAGGCCGCGCCCAGCCGCGCCAGGAACGCCGCCTCCAGCGCCTCGTCCTGGAAGAACCGCCGCCCGGTCCGCGTGTAGCACGCGCCCCGCTCGTCCCCGTCGAGCCCGAAGCGCCGCCGGGCCACGTCCGCGTCGCGGCACAGCACGACGACGGCGCGCGAGCCCATGTGCTTCTCCTCGCACACCACCTCCAGCACGCCCTCGCGCTGGTAGTAGGCGAACGCCTCCTCCGGGTGCTCCAGGAGGCCGGGGCGCGCGCTCGTCTCCGACGGCGACATGGTGGGCGGCAGGTAGATGAGCCACTTGGGGTGCACCGCGAAGCGGCTCATCACCTCCAGCGCGGCCGCGGCGTTCTCCTCGCGGAGGGTGATGTTGCGCATCAGCCCCGTGGTCACGATGCGCTTGCCCAGCACGTCCGCCACGTCGAGCACGTCGTCGTCCTGCTGCTGCGCCGTCAGCGCGGCGGGAGCGCCTCCGATGCCCGGCGGCCTGCGCGCCTCGCAGTACACGCGCGCCGCCTGCACGGAGCACAGCTCCCGCTCCGGATAGCGCAGCGCCGTCAGCTTCCCGCCGTAGACACAGCCGGTGTCCACGCAGAGCGTGTTGTTGAGCCACTCGGCCTCCGGCACGGGCGTGTGGCCGTAGACCACCATCGCCTTGCCCCGGTACTCGGAGGCCCAGTCGTGGCGGACGGGCAGCCCGTACTCGTCCGTCTCCCCCGTCGTCTCGCCGTAGAGCGCGAAGTCGCGCACCTTGCCCGAGCCGCGCCCCTGCATGGACTCCTTGAGCCCCGCGTGCGCGACCACGAGCCTTCCACCGTCCAGCACGTAGTGGGACACCAACCCGTCGATGAACTTCACCACCTGGGCGCGGAACTCCGGGGGCTCGCGCTCGAGCTGCTCCATCGACTCCGCGAGGCCGTGGGACAGCTTGACGTCACCGCCCCGCAGCTTCCGCATCAGCTTGATTTCGTGGTTGCCCGGCACGCACAGCGCCGTGCCCGCCTCCACCATCCCCATCACCAGCCGCAGCACCCCGACGACTCCCGGCCCCCGGTCGACCAGGTCGCCCAGGAACACCACCTTGCGGCCCTCGGGCGGGCGCACGTCGAAACCAGGGTCCCCCACCGGTTGGGGCGTGACGACGTAGCCCAGCTTCGTCAGCAGCAGCACCAGCTCGTCCAGACACCCGTGGATGTCGCCGATGATGTCGAAGGGCCCCGTCTCCTGCTTGCGGTTGTTCCACAGCGGCTGACGCTCGATGACCAGGTCCTCGAGCTGCTCGGGCTTGAGGATGTGGACGTGGCGGAAGCCCTCGCGCTCCAGGCCGCGCAGGGACTGGCGCAGCTGCTGGAGCTGGTGGCGCACCACCCGGAGTCCGAACTGACGGTTGGGCCGCAGCGCGTTGCGCGCGTGGCAGGTGGCCTCGGGCACGTCCAGGACGATGACCACCGGCAGCACGTGGTACTCGCGCGCCAGGGCCACCAGCGGCTTGCGCGCCTCGGGCTGGGTGTTGGTCGCGTCGATGACCGTCAGCCGGCCGCGCGCCAGCCGCTTCGCCGCGATGAAGCGCAGCACGTCGAACGCGTCGCGCGTCGCGTCCTGGTCGTTCTCGTCGTCGGACACGAAGCCGCGGCAGGTGTCGGACGAGAGGACCTCCGTCGGGAGGAAGTGCTTGCGCGCGAAGGTGGACTTGCCGGCGCCAGAGGGGCCGACAAGCAGGACCAGGGACAGCTCGGGAAGGGAGACTTTCATCGTGTGAACACCGCCATCTGGGTCGGCGCGCCGACCTCCGCATCCAGCGTCCCGACGGGCACGAAGCGCACGCCGTAGCCGAAGCGCTCCGCCTGCCGCCGCGCCCAGGACTCGAACTGCGCCCGCGTCCACTCGAAGCGGTGGTCCTTGTGCCGGAACGCGCCCGGGGCCAGGCCCTCGAAGCGCACGTTGTACTCCGCGTTGGGCGTCGTCAGCACCACGACGCCCGGACGCGCCCACTCGAACAGCACCCGCTCGAACGCGGCCAGCCGGGACGGCTCCAGGTGCTCGATGACCTCCACCACCGTCGCGGCGTCATGGCCCGAGAGCCGCGCGTCCCGGTACAGCAGCGAGCCTTGCAGCAGCTGGATGCGCTGACGTTGGAGGTCGGGGAGCCGCTCCAGCTTCAGCCGCTCGGCGGCGACCTCCAGCGCCCGCGTGGACACGTCCATGCCGGTGATGCGCGTGAAGCGACGCTCCTGGAGCAAGGCCCGCAGGAGCTTGCCCTCGCCGCAACCCACGTCCACCACCGACGCCGCGCCCTGCTCGACGAGCGCCGTCAGCACGGCCTCCCGCCGCTGCTCGTCCAGGCTGACCCGCCGCTCCAGCGTGGCCTCGGCCTCGTCGCGGGCCGTCTCGACCGCGTCCGTCACACCGGTGTCCTCGCCCTCCAGCAGACGCGACATCGCCTCGCGCGCGAGGCTGCGCTGGTGGCGCAGGTAGCGCCGCGTGATGACCTCCCGCTCCGGATGCGACGCGAGCCAGCCCTCGCCGTGGCGCAGGAGCTTGTCGACCTCATCCTCCGTCACCCAGTAGTGCTTGTCGTCGTCCAGCACCGGCACCAGCACGTACAGGTGGCTGAGCAGGTCCGACAGCGGCTTGTCCCCCTGGAGCGTCACCGTGAAGTAGCGGCTGGGCCCCCACTCCGGCACTGTCTCGTCGAGCACATGGCGGGTGGCTGTCACGGTGTAGCCGAGCGGCTCGAAGAGGCGCCGCAGGAAGGGCTCGCCTCCACGACACGGCAGCACGGACAGCCGCGCGGTGAGCGGCAGCGCCCGGGACGCCAGCTCGGGCCGCTCGCGGCTGCGGCCGGAGAGGGCCGCGCCGAAGACGCGCGAGAGCGCCACGCTCAGGAACGACGAGGCCACGTAGGGGCGGTCATTGACGTACTGCTCCAGCGCGCCGCCGTCGCCGGAGGGGCCCTTGCGCTCGCGCACCAGCGCCACCGGGTCCACCTCCAACAGGAGCGCGGCCGTGCAGCGCTGCTCGGTCGCCTCCGGGTAGAAGACGTGCGCCGTGCCGAACGACACGTCGAACGACTGGGGCTTGTGCGGGCTCTTGTGCAGCAGGTAGCCCAGGTCCGTCGCGGGAGAGTGGGTCGTCGAGAGTGTCAGGAGCATTCAGTGCCAGACCCGGGCCGAGGCCACGAGGGTGTCGAGGTCGATGCGAAACGCGCGAGTGCCTTCGCCGCCATACAACCAGGGCCCACGCCCGCGCATCCACGTGGGCTGCCAGCGTTCGCCGTCCGGGTCCACGAAGACGAAGGTCCCCGCGGAGGCCAACGTCTTCTCGCGGCGACCGTGCAGCACGTACAGCTCGAACTGGGAGCGTGCCGAATACGAGCCGCCGAACAACACGTGCGTGGCGCCCACCGCCATCGCGCTCGCTCCCGCGACGGGTGTCTTCCAGGTCACGGGCTTCGCGCCGTCGCGCAGCCGCACCAACGGGAAGTCCGTGTAGAAGTACAGCCAGGTCTCGTCGTCCGACGCGACGTTGAGCGCATAGCAGTCGATGATGATGTCCGTCCCGGCGGCGCGAGGGTCGAACTCACTCAAGCGCCGCCCCATCACATCGAATTGCACCAGCCCGCTGCGGCCGATGGGCTCGCTGTCGATGTCACCCTGGCCCCAACCCCGGTTGCCGAGCACACCTTCGTCGAAGTAGCTCACCCACAGCCGACCATCGCCCGTGGCCTGGATGTCCTGGATGCCATCACCGAGCGTCAGTTCGCGCCGGGCCACGCCTTGTCGCGAGTAGACGATGGCGTTGCGCGCGTGAGCGTCCTTGTCCACGTAGGCGCACCGGGCCCCCGCCAGCAGCAGGTCTCCATCGGGCAGGGGTTGGACGAAGTGGAAGTTGAGGCGCTCGGGTGGAAGGAGGATGGACTCGGGCTCGGCGTCTGGGAAGGGATAGCGCAGGACCTCGTAGGACTGCGGAGCGTCCGCGTGGGACTTGGCGAACGAGGCACCTCCTGGAGTGAAGGACATCCGGTCGTCGCGCTTGCCGTCCAGTGCCACGAGCCACAGGTCGAGGTCGGGCCCAACTCCCTGCGCCACCACCTCCCGGCCCGCCAGTGCCTCCGAGAAATCGACGAAACACGGCACCTCGAGATGGGTCAACTCGCGTTCTGACATGGCTTTTTCCTGGTCTGGGAACCGAGCTCGGGGGGGCCGGTTTCGAGGCCGCAGACGCCAGGTCCGGAGGGGACCTGACGCTCCCCGCGGGCGCACACCTCCCCCCATGACAGGCACTCGCGCTACAGTGGAAACACCCTCCGCGCGCTTCGTTGTTCAAGCCGCACAACGTCGTGTCCCCCACGGGCCTCACCTCGTCGCCGGGTCTGCGCGCGGACGGCACCGCGTTCTGACGCGGTGCGAGGGCGCCCGGAATGACGCGGGCGCCCTCATCCCCGCGCTACACGACCACCGCGCGGAGGAGTAGGAAGCGGTGCATGCGCACCCTGCTCTCCTCTTCCGTGCTGCTGTCGCTGCTGCTGACTCCCACGCTCGGCGCCGCCCAGGCCGAGCGCCCCAGGCCTCGCGCCAGGGACCTGGGCATCACCTTCGGGGGGCAATCAGGCCCCCTCAACGCCATCACCGACGTGCCGGGCGTGGAGGTGGGCCACACCACGCTCATCTCCGGCCAGGGCCGCATCGAAGCGGGCAAGGGCCCCGTGCGCACCGGCGTCACCGCCGTGCTGCCCCGAGGCAAGGCCAACGTGGGCGAGCCCGTCTTCGCCTCCACCTACGCCCTCAACGGCAACGGCGAGATGACCGGCACGCACTGGATTCAGGAGTCCGGTGAGCTCAACGGCCCGGTGATGATCACCAACACCAACGACATCAGCGCCGTGCGCGAGGCCGTCATCACCTGGGCGGTGAAGAAGGACCTCGCGTGGGACCTGGGCCTGCCCGTCGTCGCGGAGACGTGGGACGGCATGCTGCACGACGTATATGGCTTCCACGTCAAGCCCGAGCACGCGCACCAGGCGCTCGAGACGGCGCGCACCGGCCCCGTCCCGGAGGGCTCCGTAGGCGGCGGCACGGGCATGGTGTGCCACAACTTCAAGGGCGGCATCGGCACCGCGTCGCGCAAGCTGCCCGAGTCCGCCGGCGGCTACACGCTCGGGGTACTGGTGCAATGCAACTACGGCTCGCGCCGCCTCTTCTCCGTCGAGGGCGTGCCCGTGGGCGAGGAGCTCCCGGACCAGCGGCCGTGCTACCTCGGCTCCCAGAAGCCCGGCAGCCCCATGATGCAGGCGGTGCCGTCCTGCGACGCGACGGGCGCCCCGTCCAAGGCACCCAACCCCTTCGAGGGCGCGGGCTCCATCATCGTCATCGTCGCCACGGACGCGCCGCTCCTGCCCCACCAGCTCAACCGGCTCGCCCGCCGCGTGCCGCTGGGCATCGCCAAGATGGGCGGCCTGGGTGAGAACTACTCGGGCGACATCTTCCTCGCCTTCTCCACCCAGCACCTGAAGCCGCCGACCCAGGCACACGTCGCCAACGTGGCGGTGCTCGGAAATGATCGCCTCAACCCCCTCTTCGCGGCCACCGTCCAGGCCACGCAGGAGGCCATCCTCAACTCCATGCTGGCCTCCGACACCATGACCGGGGCGGACAACATCCGCGTCTTCGGCCTGCCGCACGACGGCCTGGTCAAGGCGATGAAGAAGTACGGACGGCTCAAGCCCGCCGCGCCCGCGCCGGCGACCCGCAAGACGGCGAAGCCCTGACCGGACTCGGGCGGCGGCTCGCATGGGCTCCAGGCGGCCACTCGGAGCCCCACCCGCCGTCGCCCGGGCCACAGTCATTCTTTGTCATGCAAGTATCGAGTGACGACATTGTCACGTCCGTGATTAAGGAACGGGAATGCGCTTCTCGTTCTTCGCGACTTCCACCACCCTGAAGAAGCTCTATGCCCCCGAGATGTCCAAGGTCCTCCTGGCCGGAGGATTCAATGGATACTGGAACTTCGGGGACATCCTCATGCTGCAGGGCGCCGTGCGCTGGCACCTGGGGCGCAAGGAGTCGGCGGTCGTCTCCATCCACGAGCTGGGGCGGGTGCAGGACGCGCAGTACCTGCGTCAGCTCCCCGTGGTGCTCGGGACGGAGGACTTCGTCTTCTTCTCCGCGGACAGCGGAGACACCGCGTCCACCAAGGCCCGGGAGCTGGGCCTGGAGCCCGTGTCGCCCACGCGCCTGAGGGGCGCGGCCCGGCTGCACGTCTATGGCGGCGGCTACTTCAATGGCCGCTGGGGCGACGGGATGCTGTCGCTCGTGGAGTCGCTGCTGCACGCCTGGCTGCCGGGGCACTACGTGTTGTCGGGGCTGCAGGTCGGTCCGGAGTTCGCGAGCCGGCTGGCCGCGCACGCGCACCAGTGGCAGCCGCTGCTGCTCGGGTGTCGGGACCCCGAGTCCGTCCAGGCGTTGGTGGAGCATGGCGCCCCGGCGCTCCTGTCCGGGGATGACGCGCTCGAGGAGCTGGACCGCGCGGCCGGGGAGGCCTCGCGTCAGGAGCCCCGGCCGAAGGTGCCCGGTCGCTTCGCGCTGCACATGAACCTGTCCACCTACGCGTATACGGACCCCGGCGTGGACCCGGACTCGCTGCCGCCTCCCGCCGCGACGATGAACGAGCAGTTGCAGGCGCTGCGCTCGCACTTCGGCGAGGCCGCGGCGCCGGTGGTGCTCAATGCGTATATCGACGAGCGCCCCGTGGTGGAGGACAGCCTCGCGGCCATGCGCAAGACGGCCTTCACGGAGCACTTCCCGCAGGCGGACGTGGTGGACCTGGTGGGCCTGCTCTTCCAGGGGCGCCTGTCCCAGGCGGTGGAGCGCATCCGCGAGTGCGAGGCGCTCGTCGCGTCCTCGTACCATGTGACGCTGCTGGGCAAGGTGTCCGGGGTGCCCAGCCACCTGTTCGCCTTCAACGAGTACTACCGCCAGAAGAAGGCGGGGCTGGCCGAGTCGGAGACGTCGCTGAAGGACTTCCTCGAGGGCGGCCTGCCATCGTCGGTGGAGCGCGGCGGCGCATACATCGAGGAGCAGCGGAGGCTCCGGCGCGAGTGGCTGTCACGGCTGGAGGCGAGCCTCGCGCAGCCGGTGGCCAACGTGAACTGGGTGTCGCGCGCGGCGACGTGGCTGGAGGAGGTCCGCGCCGAGCTGCGGCAGGAGAAGCAGCTGCGCGCCGAGGAGACCCACGCGACGCGCTCCGCGCTCAAGGAGCTCCAGGCGCGCCACCACGCCCTGCTCGCGCGCTGCGAGGCGGGTGAGGCGCGGGTGAGGGAGCTGGAGCAGCAGCTCGCCCACCGGGACGCGGAGGGCACGGCGCTCAGGGGAGAGCTGCACGGCGTGCGCGAGCTGCTCGCGTCGAAGGAGTTCGAGCTCGAGTGCTCCACGAGGCGCGAGGAGGAGCTGCGCGCCAGCTACGAGGCCCTGCTCACCACCGAGCCGCCCCTGCGCCACCGACTGGTGGATGACCTGAATGACCGGCTCATCAAGTCCGCCGGAGGCCAGCGCGCGCACCGGGCCATCAAGCACCTGGTGCGCGTCACCGTGGGGCGCGGCAAGTAGCCCGCGCTCCCCTACTTCGCGAGGGCCTTCTGGCGGGCCACCCACGCGTCCACCTTGCGCTCGAGCACGTCGAGCGGCAGCGAGCCGCTCAGCAGCACCACGTCGTGGAACTCGCGCACGTCGAAGCGCTCACCCAGCGAGGCCTCGGCGCGGGTGCGCAGCTCGCGAATCTTGAGCTGCCCCACTTTGTACGCCAGCGCCTGTCCCGGCCAGGCGATGTAGCGGTCCACCT
Source organism: Myxococcus faecalis (assembly GCF_050039385.1). NCBI lineage: Bacteria > Pseudomonadati > Myxococcota > Myxococcia > Myxococcales > Myxococcaceae > Myxococcus > Myxococcus faecalis. The sequence continues at coordinate 487,792 of NZ_CP144336.1, forward strand.
CGTTGGTGATGTCCAACGCCTGGCGGGGCGCGTTCTCCATGAAGTAGTCGAGCGCCTGCTGACGCGTCCACTGCTTCGCGTGCATGCCCGTGTCCACCACCAGCCGCACCGCGCGCCACATGTCGTACGAGAGCTGGCCGAACTTGTCGTACGGGTTCTCGTACAGGCCCATCTCGTCGCCGAGCGTCTCGCAGTACAACGCCCAGCCCTCGCCGTACGCCACGTAGTAGCCAAAGCGGCGGAAGTCCGGCAGCGCCGTCTGCTCGGTGGCCAGGGACGTCTGCAGGTGATGTCCCGGCACGGCCTCGTGCAGCGTGAGGGGCACCATCTCCCAGTGCGGCCGCGTCTCCGGACGGTACAGGTTCACCAGGTACGTGCCAGGGCGCGAGCCGTCCGAGGAGCCCGCGTAATAGAAGCCCGTCGTCACGTCCGGCGCCATGGCCTCCGGCGTGGGCTCCACCGCGTACGGCTGCCGGGGCAGCGTCTTGAACAGCCGCACCAGCAGCGGGTCGATCTGCTTGGCCAGGCTCCGGTAGCGCATCAACAGCTCTTCACCGGTGCGCGAGTAGAAGCGCGGGTCCGTGCGCAGGAACTGGAAGAACTCCGGCAGCGTGCCCTTGAAGCCCGTGCGCTTCATGATGGCGTCCATCTCCGCCCGGATGCGCTTCACCTCCGACAACCCGAGCGCGTGGATCTCCTCGGGCGTCAGCGACGTGGTGGTGAACCGGCGCGCGAAGAAGCCGTACGCGGCCTGGCCGTCGGGGAACTGCCAGATGCCCACCGCCTCGGGCGCGCCGGGCAGGTACTCCTCGACGAGGAAGCGGTGGAAGGCACGCAGCGCGGGCACCACGCCCTCGCGCACCGCCTTCTGCCCCGCCGCCGCCAGACGCTGCTGGTCCTGGGCGGACAGCTTCGCGGGGAAGCGCAGGAAGGGCGTGTAGAAGCCGCTCTTCGTCGGGTCCTCCACCAGTTGCCGCTCGATCTGCGGCGGCACGCGCTGGAGGATGACGCGCGGGTGCACCTTCTTCTGGCGCACCCCCTCGCGCATCAGCGCCGTCACCTGCTCCACGTAGGTCCGAAAGCCCTCCAGCCGGGCCACCCAGTCCTCGTAGTCCTTCACCGTGTCGAAGCGCAGCGTGTCCGCGAGCTGGTAGGCCGTCTGCACGCCCGGAGGCTGGCGGATGCCCTCGGGGATGCCGCCCACCTGGTTGACGGGCAGCAGGTGCCAGCCGAAGCGGAACTCCTCCAGCCACGTCTCGTGCTCCTTGCGGAACAGGTCCAGGTTGAGCTGGTCCTCCTCGGACAGCTTCGCGCGGTCCACCTTCTTCAGCTGCTCGAGCACCTGGCGCGAGTGCGTGTTGTCCGCCTGGAGCGCGGTGAGGCTCAGGTCATCCCAGCGCGTGTTCCAGCGCCGGTCTCCGGCGACGGACGCGTACGTCGGGCTGCGCTCCAGTTGGTATTGCCAGTCGCGCTCGAGGATGGTGCGCAGCGTGGTGGCCGCGTCCTGCTTCTTGGCTTCGGCATCCATGGACAGCATCAGGAAGAACCCCAGGGTGAGTCCGAGCAACCGCTTCACGAGAACAGCTCCAGCAGGTCTTCACGGGTGATGGCCGCCGCGCCGCCGGCCTCGCTCAGCGCGGCCTCCATCAGCGCGCGCTTCTTGTCCTGCAGCCCGAGGATGCGCTCCTCGACGGTGCCCTGCGACACCAGCCGGTAGACGTTCACGGGTCGCTCCTGGCCGATGCGATGCGCGCGGTCCGCCGCCTGCGCCTCCGCGGCCGGGTTCCACCACGGGTCCACCAGGAACACGTGGTCGGCCGCCGTCAGGTTCAAGCCCGTGCCGCCCGCCTTCAGCGACATCAGGAGCACCGGCGGGCCGTCGTCCGCCTGGAAGCGCGCCGTCACCTCGCCCCGGTTCGCCGTGCTGCCGTCCAGCCGGTCGAAGCCGATGCCCGCGCGCTTGAGCGCCGGCTCGATGAGGTCCAGCAGCGACGTCCACTGCGAGAACACCAGCGCCTTGTGGCCCTCCGACACCGCCGTGTCGAGCGCCTCCACCAGCGTGTCCACCTTCGACGACGAGGTGGCCTTCTGCCCGGGCACCAGCGCCGGGTGGCACGCGGCCTGACGCAGGCGCAGGAGCGCCTCCAGCGCCTTGAGCACGCTGCCGCCCTCGTTGAGCAGGGCCACCACCTCCGCGCGCGTGGCCGCCATCACCGCGTCGTAGATGGAGCGCTCGCGCTCATCCAGCGACACGTGCATCACCGACTCGATGCGCGGCGGCAGCTCCGGCGCCACGTCGCGCTTGAGGCGGCGCAGCACGAAGGGACGGATGCGGCGGCGCAGCTCGCTCGCGGCGCCCGCGTTGCCCTCGGAGATGGGGCGCGCGAGCTTCTCCTCGAACTGCCGCCGTCCTCCGAGCAGGCCCGGGTTGGTGAAGTGCATCAGGCTCCACAGCTCGTCCAGGCGGTTCTCCAGCGGCGTGCCGCTGAGCGCCAGCCGGAAGCCGGACTTGATGCCGAAGGCGGCGCGCGCCACCTGGCTCTCCGGGTTCTTGATGGCCTGCGCCTCGTCCAGCACCACCATGGCCCAGTCCTGCGCGCCCAGCACCGCCGCGTCCAGGCGCAGGATGGAATACGTGGTGAGCGTCACGTCCGCCGCCGCGTCCAGCGCGCGGCCGGGGCCGTGGTAGACGCAGACCTTCAGCGAGGGACGGAAGCGCTTGAGCTCCGCTACCCAGTTGGGCAGCACGCTGGTGGGGCACACCACGAGCGAGCCCTTTCCCAGGACGCAGATGGTCTGGAGCGTCTTTCCCAGGCCCATGTCGTCCGCGAGGATGCCGCCCAGACCCGCGCTCTTGAGGAAGCCCAGCCAGCTCACGCCCGTCTGCTGGTAGTGGCGCAGCGACGCGTTGAGCTCCTCCGGCAACACCGGCGGCGGCAGCTTCTCGAAGCCCTCGACGAGCGGCGCCAGCTTGTCCAGGCCCGGCGGAGGCGGCTGCTCCAGCGTCTCGCACAGCTGCGACAGCTGCGGCAGCGCGTGGTTGGACACGCGGCCATCCGACTGACGCGCGGCCAGGAGGTCCGCCACGCGCTGGCCGTTCTTCTCCAGCCAGGCGCGAGGCAAGGGCGCCCAGCCCCCGCCCACCAGCGGCACCAGGCCCAGCCCCTCCTGCCACGCGCGCACCACCGCGGCCGCGTCCACCGAGCGCGTCTCGCCGCCCTTGCCCCCCTCCACCTGGAAGTCGAGCGTGAAGCGCACCTCCGGCACGCCGAGCGCGTTGGTGGCACCCTCCACGGACAACGAGGGCTTGAGCCGCACGTCCGGGCTCACCACCGACGCGCCGTCACCGGCGAGGTCCCCGCCCCACCGCCGCAGCTTGTCCGCCCAGCGCACCATCTCCGGCCCCTGCACCGTCACCCGACGGCCCGGCACCAGGTTCAGCTCCTCGCGCAGCTCGTGCACCAGGCGCTGCTCCACGGCCTCGTCGCGCAGCGGCACCGCGCCGCGCAGGTACACCATGCGGCCGTTGTCGATGCGCACCGCCGGCGGCGCGCCGTAGACCAGCGTCGGCAGCACCGACAGCCCGGACTCCAGCTGGTGCAGCTCCAGCAGGATGCGCGGCTTGAGCTCGCGGTCGATGGACGGCACCCGCTTCGTGCGCACGTCCACGGGCATGCGACGCCCCAGCTCCGGCAGCACCTTGGAGGTCAGCTCGCCGAGCTGCTCCGCGCCGTAGGTGCGGACGATGGGCAGGTTGTTGAGCCACGGGCCCGTCATGCCCGTCTCGCCCAGCCGCGCCAGCGCGTCCCCCACCAGCGCGACGCCGGGGCTCACCACCTCCGTCACGCGGGAGTCCCTCGCCACCGTCACCACCAGCTGCCCGCCACGCTCCTCCACCAGCGCCCGGGGCACGACGACCTCGTCGGGGATGGCCACGGGGCGGCCATCGAGCAGCACGTTGCGCGCCTGCACCAGGACCTTGAGCAGCGCCTCCAGCGTCTCGGGGGCCAGGGCGCCGCGCGTGCGGCGCTGCTCGAGGATGCGGTCGGCCAGCAGGTCGGCCTGCTCCACCTGGAGCTGCGCGGCCTGCGCCGGCTTCGCCATGTACGAGGCGAGGCTGCCGTCGAGCGCCTCCTCGCGTCCGTCCGCGTGGGCCAGCGTGCGCTTGAGCTGGAGGCCGTCGCCCGTGCGCGCGAAGTGGTACACCACGCGCGACCAGCGGGTGGCCGCCGTCTCCATGGGCGCGTCCGTCTTCTCCGCCTGCTGGAGCGACAGGGCCGCGGCCACCACGTGCTCGCACGGGTCCACGCGGCTGGGGCAGTCACACTCCCAGGCCTCGTCGGCCGGATAGAGCGTCACCGTGAAGGGAACCGGGCGCCCCGACGAGCGCACCCTCAGCTCCAGCTCGCTCTCCGTCTTCGACTGGAGGACCACCGCCCCGGCGCGGGAGAGGTTCACTCCGTTGGACCAGATACCGGGGCGGGCTTCCTTCCGGACGGCTTCGAGCAGTTGGACGGTGGCGGACATAGGGGATGGGAACTCCCTACGCCCCCGGGGTGCGCCGCGCAACGGCGATGCGCACCCCGGCCCCCGGCTCAGCCGCAGGTCAGCGTCCAGCGGCAGCTACCCGACAAGCACTCCTTCCCGTACAGGCAGGTGGCCCCTCGGGCTTTCTTCGGCTGGCACTTGCCGCTGTTGAGACCCCAACCACAGTACTGCGTCGACGCGCAGTCGGCCTCCTCGTCGCAGATGCAGGTGCCGGAGCTGTTGCAGCCGGACGCGGTGCACGCGTCGCTGATGCACTCCTCCTTGAAGCGGCAGGACTCGCCCACGGCCTTGGAGTCCGGCGCGTAGCGCACGCCGCACAAGAGCGGGTACTGCGCCTCGCGGGTGGCCTTGTCCACGTAGGTGGCCACGCCGCTGGTGTCGATGTCCGCCGCCGCGTCCGCCATGCCCGTGCGCGGGTTCACGGCGCGCTCCCACGTCTTCAGGAACGTCTCCGCCGAGCCCGACAGGCCCGCGGTGTTCGCGCCCACGCGGCCCAAATCCTTGAGCAGGTCCGGCAGGTAGCCCACGTGCGCGAGGCCGTACTCGTCGAAGCCCGTGCCCAGGCGCGTGGGGCCGGCGACGTTCTGCTGCCGCAGGTGCGCGTCCGCCTCCGCCTGGAACGTGGCCGAGCACGCGCCGTTGTTGCCGAAGCGCGGACGGGTCTGCTGGATGAAGCCGTTCAGGTCCGCGCCGAAGGCCATGGGCACCTTGAGGCCCTGGCGGCCGAACTCGACCGCCTGCGCCAAGGAGCGCGTGGAGCCGTGGCAGTTGTTGGCCACGCCCGAGCGCGAGTACGTGCGCGTCTCGTCATGCGCCGTGCGCAGGCCGAAGATGCCGCCCGTCTGGCGCAGGTAGCGCACCACCCACGCGGGCGTGGTCTTCTCGTCGTCCGCCAGCTTCGGGTTCATCACCTCGCGGAAGTGGCCGTGGGAGATGACCAGCGGGTAGTACGTGTTCGCCTGCGCCAGGGCGAAGGCGTCCTGCAGGCCCTTCTCCGACAGGTGCGCCACGTCGATGAGCATCCCGCGGCTCATCATCGCCTGCACCAGCGCCTTGCCGTCCGCGGTGAGGCCCTTGGTGTTGCGGCAGTTGCCCGCCGCGTCGCGGTACACGTCGAAGCCGAGCGTCATCGTGTCGGTCGTCACGCCGCAGTCGGTGTCCACGTGGCACGTCTCCAGGAACTGCGCGGCCTGGAAGATGGCGTTGTGCAGCGCCGCGCCGCCGAAGCGGTTGTCCAGCTGGTGCACCGGCTGGAGCGAGCGCACACCCAACGAATAGAAGCGGTCCAGCTCCGTGCGCCAGTCCTTGGTGCCGAACAGCTTGCTCGTCTCGATGGAGAGCACCATGGCCAGCTTCCCGGAGGCGATGATGTTGCGCGCGTGCGAGGGCGTCAGGGCGATCTCCACCCAGTCGTTGCGCGCGTCGAAGTCACGCGCCATCTGGAGCTGGAGCTCCACGTCCACCATCTCGTCGCACGGCCGCGAGATGTTCTGGTACGGCAACACCTTGCAGAGGAACTCGTTGCTGACCAGCGACACCATCACCAGCGACATGCCGCCCTGGTGCGCCTGCCGCAGCCACCCCTCCCACGACTGCTGATGGGCGATGGTGTCCCAGCGCGGCCACTGGGTGTTGACGGACATGCGGCCCAGGTGGATGCCGGTGTCGCCCTCGGTGCCCTCAATCTTGCCGATGAACTCCGAGCCCACCGCGCCGCCCAGGCCGAAGAGCGCCGCGAGCAGCGGGTTGCCGCCCAGGTTGATGCCTCCCGAGTTCGGGCACAGGTTGAGCAGGTTGCTCAAGTCCATGCGCACGCGGGCGTGGTCGCTCTCCGGAAGGCCGCCGTCACAGCTCGTCAGCGAGCCGGTGTGGCTGCCGTGGAACCAGCCACCGCCGAAGGCCTCCTCCGCGAACATGTGGTGGTGCAGCTCCGCGAAGCCCGGGGCCGTCAGCGGCTGGGATTCGGACTCGGTCGCGGGCGCTTCGGACGGCGCCTCCTCCTGCACGGGACCGCAGGCGAGCCCCAGACACAGGCTCAAGGGAAGAAGGGCCAGGACACCCTGGCGTCGATGACGCGGGGACATGAACATAAGCGGGGGATTCCTTCTCGGGATGCGGGCGGATGGCTCCGCGGCCGCGGTGGTGAGGATACTCCTCGCTCAACGCGCATTTCGAGCCGCGTCCGTGCTGCTTGAAACATTCGGTGACAGTTGTCGCCGCCTTGCGTCATCGGCTTCGCGTGGTGGTGCGGTGGCGACCCGGCGCGGCGCGCGCGAGCAGCGGCGAGAGGTGTAGCGGTATCCTCTCGCGCCGCACCTGGGCCGCGTCCCGTCGGCCGGTGCGCCACGAGGACTCATGCACCTGGACGACTACACGCGATACGACGCGCTGGGGCTGGCGGAGCTGGTGCGTCAGAAGGAAGTCAGCCCCGACGAGCTGCTGCGCGCGGCGCTGGAGGCCATCGCCCGCGTCAATCCGAAGCTGAACGCGGTCATCGACGTCCGGGAAGCCGACGCGCGCGAGGCCTTGAAGCGGGGGGTGGCCGATGGGCCCTTCCGTGGGGTGCCCTTCCTCATCAAGGACCTGGTGGTGCACGCCGCGGGAATCCCCACGGAGCTGGGCAGCCGGCTGGCGCGTGGCCTGGTGCTCCCGCATGACACGGTGTTGATGGAGCGCTATCGCCGCTCGGGCCTGGTGCTGATGGGGCGGACGAACACGCCGGAGTTCGGCAACAACGCGACCACGGAGCCGGTGACGTACGGCCCCACGCGCAACCCGTGGGACCTGTCGCGCAGCCCGGGTGGCTCGAGCGGCGGCTCGGCGGCGGCGGTGGCGTCGGGCATCGTCCCGGTGGCGCACGGCAACGATGGCGGCGGCTCGCTGCGCATCCCGGCCTCGCTGTGCGGTGTGTTCGGCTTGAAGCCCACGCGCGGGCGCGTCTCGGTGGGTCCGGACGGGGGCGACGCGGTCAACGGCCTGGGCATCGAGCATGTCATTACCCGCTCGGTGCGCGACAGCGCGGCGATGCTGGATGCCACGCAGGGCGCGGCGCCGGGTGACCCGTACTACGCGCCGCCGCCGGAGCGGCCCTTCCTGGAGGAGGTGCGTCGGGAGCCGGGGAAGCTGCGCATCGCGATTTCACGCAAGGCGGCGTCGGGCGTGCCGGTGCACCCGGACAACGTGGCGGCGGTGGAGGACGCGGCGAAGCTGTGCGCGTCGCTGGGGCACGACATCGTGGAGGCCGCGCCCGTCTATGACGACGCGGTCCTGGTGGAGGCCATGGTGTCGGTGTGGTGCGCGAGCAACGCGGCGCTGGCGGAGCTGCTCGGCGGAGCGCTGGGGCGCACGCTGGGGCCAGACACACTGGAGGCCACGACGTGGGCCGCCGTGGAGCACGGACGGCGTCTGCGCGCGCTGGACCTGCAGGCGGCGTTCGCGGTCTTCAACCAGGTGAGCCGCGTGGTGGGCGCGTTCTTCGTGGACCACGACGCGCTGCTGACGCCCACCGTGGCCGTGCCGCCCTACCCGCTCGGCGTGCTGGACTCGAACAAGCCCATGGGCGCGGGCGAGTGGTACCGGCACGTCTTCACGCTGATTCCCTTCACGCCGCTCTTCAACGTGACGGGACAGCCGGCCATGTCCGTGCCCCTGCACTGGAACGCGCAGGGTCTGCCCATCGGCGTGCAGTTCGTCGGCCGCTTCGCGGAGGAGGCCACCCTGTTCCGGCTCGCGGGCCAGCTGGAGCACACCCGCCCCTGGTCCGTGCGCAGGCCGCCCGTGCACGCGGCGCGGGACACCTCCGCCTCCTAAACCGAGGTTCGTGATTCTCGATCAGGTTGGAGAGTAGGCGGGCGTGTAGCGAGCGGGAAGAGAGAGCAGGGGCACCTCTCGTTCGGCTCTGTGTGCGCAGAAGACCTGAGAGCGAGAAGGCCCTGCCCGAGGGTAAAGGTAGGCAGTGGATGAAGAGGAAGCAGCGCCGGGCGCTGCTTCGGTGGGCAGCCAAGAGTGGCTGCCTGCTCACCTATCGGAGCTGCGAGGCGGTCGCCGCGGTGGGACGAGGCGCCTCGTGTCGCGCTGCGGCTCGGTGGCTGGAGTGCGCGACCTCGACGGTGGTGGCGGCGGTGCGGAGGTATCGAGAGGGCGGACGCCATGCCCTGCGAGACAAGAGGGCAGGAAACGGACGAGCCATCCAACTGCTCTGGCGCCTGTCGAATGTCCACCGGCGGGCTCGCCGCATCCACCTCGCCCTCGACAACGCCTCGGTCCACTCCAGCAAGAAGACGTGCCTCGCCGCTCCTAACCGCCAGCGCTCCGCCAGTCCATCCCTGCGCCGCACCGACCTCAGGCGTGTCGTCTGAGGTCGTTCGAGAATCGCGATCGTTGGTTTAGCGACTGGGGCAGGCCCAGTGACTCAGACTTCCTCGAACTTCCCCCCCAAGATGCCGGTTGCCTCCAGGGCGTCTTTGACGTCCTCGTCGACAATGAGCGCGGGCCCCCAGCCCCACGTTCGGAACACACGCGCGTTCCCCACCTGCGACTTGTGGATCCGCATGCCGGCAACGGACCAGTATTCGCCAATCCGGTCGGCAAACTCCTCAGCGGTGCGGTATTGAACTTCTTCGCTGGCAGCATCATCGATACAGCGAATCGTCCGCGCCACATTGAGCACGAAGAAGGGACCCGACGCGCCCTCGACTGCCACGGGGAAGAGCTGAACATCCGCAGGAGCCCATTCGCGAAAGACAGACGCCACCCGTTCACTGACGACGGGTGTTCCCCCCGCCCCCGCGAATTCGATATCCAGGGGGATTCCGGGCCGGTGGAGGGGGACTCGTAGCCGCTCATTGACTTCGACCCGCGCCCCTTTCCGGAAGAGCCAGATATCGTCGATCTCCGTCCCCTCTGCATCGGTCGGATCCGAGAGATACCAACGCCCCTTCACATAGACGTCGACAGACAGGTTGAAGAATCGTCGCTCCACGACCTAGTCCTCCACGCCTTTCGCAATGAGCCTTCGGAGCCTCGACCCGTCCCGTACGAGGTCTCGGGCAATCTTGGCAAGCGCCTCACTCAACGCGACCCGGCATTGAGCAGGCCTACCACAACCTTGTGTTGCGAACTCCAGCATCCTGAAAACCTCTTCGTGGTACTCACGAGGATGGGGCCCCTGATGCCCCTTGATACGAACGAGATTCTCGGGGTCGCTCAGTTTCATCCCTGCTCGCGCGAATATTCGTTCGAACTGCGGCGTCCAGGGCCCACCGCTCGCATCCGAGACCGTGTTCTTGTCCGTGCAGATGTGATGCACGTTTCCCTCCGGGTCTCCCCGGATGCCTCCAACAGTCCCCGTCGCAGCTCCTGCCCCTGTTGCGGCCGCTGCGACCGCTGTTGGCGCCAGCGTCACGCTCAACACCCCAGCCGACGTGATGGAGATGGCCTGGACCTCGCCCGCCATGGCGCCCGCGAGCTGGAATCCCCCCTCCATCTGTGCCCGAGTTGCCGCGTGTGCGAAGCCCGGCATCCTGGGTCCCTGAGAGGCCATGGCGCTCTTGCCACCGAGCGCGGAGAGAGCAACGACCACCAGGACGCGGGCGCCATTGTCTCCCAGCAATTTCCCGAAGCGATGTCCAACCCGCATGAGTTCCTGGACGGTCACCGCGTCGCGAGACTCATCCATGAGCCGCAGGAACCCTTGCCCCAGGTTCCAGACAGGCCCAGTCCCCAGATAGGCGATCAGGGATGCGGTGAGGGCTACCGCCACCAGCTTTGTCACTGGCTCGGGGGCAACCAGCATCACGAGGGCTGTCCCGATCATCGTCGTGACCATGGCGCGCAGAGCAGCGGCGTTCACCATTCCGCGAATCGCCTCTTCAACGCCCTCCCACACCGTGTCGAGGGCGAAGTAGAGCGCCATCATCCTCCGCTCCATGGCACCGAGCGTCAATCCACCGGCGAGCATGCTCATGCAGGTCAATGGCTCCTCCTGCCGCTGACAAATTCGCTCATAGGAAGAAGGCCGCGGCCGTATGCCATCGACAAGCCCTGTCGAGGATGCCAACAAAGCACGGTGGTCGTCCTGTTCATCTTCTCGGAAGGCAACGTCCAGTTGCATATCGAGGACGAGCCGAGTCACCGTGCGTTTGAATGCGTCCTCGTCAACCTCGACAGGGGCTGACTCGATGGGTTCGTACGTAATGACTTCGCCCTGTCCCGTCCTGAGATGGACAACGCGCGTCGACGCACACCCACTCGCCAATAACAACAGCGCGGCAATTCCTACAGCTCTCATGAGGCCCCCACTCTTGGCCGCCAGCGCATCGGCAGGCAAAGCGGGGAATAGCAACCCACGCCTGCGCCCTCAAGGGTTCATGTCATTGAACGCTGGGGCGGCAGGTATCGGCCGAGTCCATCCATCACCAGGGCCTCGATTCGGACCACGGTCCGGTCGGGCCCGATGACGAGTGTCTCGACGCGCTGGAACTGGGAGGTCTCACGCCGCCGCTCCTTGATTTCAGACCAGGGGATGAGCAGCGGCGGATGGAACGGTGTGAAGCTGGGCATCATCGCGAGATAGAGCCCCGCTTCACTCGCGCCCACCGTCAGGCAGCGGTTGTAGTGCGTCCAGCCCATCCGCCCGGTCGACATCTTCATGAACAGGTCCGGCCGGGGCGCGCTCGTCCGGTAGCGCTTCGCGAGCCGGGACCAGCCGCCCTTGACCGACGCGAAGAACGAGATGCCCACGAGGCCCAGCACGAACAACGGAGGAAACAGCCAGCCCGGTAAGGCCCCCGTCGCCAGCAGGAGCATGTCTCGTGACTCCAGCATCTGAATCCCTCCTCACTCGCCCCGGCGCGGAGCACGCGCCCAGAGCACATCCCAGGTCAGCTCCAACCCCGCGGAGCCGGGGGTCTCGATGACGACCTGCACCTCGGTGGCCGCCACCTGTGCCCCCTCCGCCCTGGCCCGATTGAAGAGCTGCTGGAGCAGCTTCGGCCCATCGACATACGTCGCGAAGAGGAACCCCGAGGCGCCCACCGGCGTCAGCGGCTCCGCCTCCGGCAGGTCCACCCCCAGCCCCCACGCGGCCAGCAGCTCGTCGTACAGCTCATCCAGATCATACAGCGGCGCATGAATCCCCAGCGCGCCACAGCCACACTCCCACCCGAAGCTCCCCGCCAGCGCGCCCTCCTCGAGCAGCCGCCCCTTCGCCGGCGCGGCGCACAGCCCGCACGACACCGGGGGCACCTCCCCCACCAGCTCCCGCTGCTCATCGAAGACGAGTCTGAACGCGTCCATCGCGGCCGTCCTCCAGGTAGGCAGTGAGCGACTCCATCGCGGACGAGGGAACCGTCAGCCGAAGGTGCGTCGGGCCGAGGAGGAGCGTGTCGGTCCACCAGAACAGGAACTGCTTGCGCTCCCACGCACGAATCTCCGACCAGGGGATGCGCAGCGGGGAATGGGAGAGCCGTAGCGGCAGGATGGGACACAGGTAGAGCCCTCGCGCGTCGCCTCCCATCCGGAGACAATTGTTATACGAGGTCCACCCCAACCGGGCCGAGCGCAACCACCGCATCGACTCGGGCCGGTCCTCGGTGTCCGTCGCGAAGTCCCGCGCCAGCCCACGCCAGCCACTCATCCACGACAAGCCCCACATCACGAACGCGAACCACAGCGCCGCGAGCGGCAGGATGAGCACGAGAGCAGGACCTGACAGGGACAGGGACGCCATGACACCTCCCTAGGCGGGCAGCCGCAACCGCGAAAGCGCTTCTCTCAATCGCTCGGGCATCGCCGTGGACCTGCGCGTCTGTCGGTCCACGAACACATGGACGAAGTGACCGTGGGCCGCGGCCTCCGCCTCGCCCTCCTTGAAGATGCCAATCCCATACGTCACCGAGCGCGTGCCCAGCTTGTCCACCCGCAGCCCCGCCCGGAGGCGGTCCGGATACGCAAGCGGCGCGCGGTACTGGCACTTCGACTCCACCACCAACCCGATGATGGGGCTCGCGTGGATGTCCAGCCCCCCCTCGTGGATGAGGTAGTGGTTCGCCACGGTGTCGAAGTAGCTGTAGTACGTGACGTTGTTGATGTGACCGTAGACGTCATTGTCCATCCACCGCGTGGTGATGGGCAGGAAGTAGGTGTAGCGCTCGGCGGTCTCGACGTCACTCACGGCACAATCCCTCTCATCACGGCGACCAGTACCCCAGGGCCTGCTGGAAGAGCCCTTCCAGCACCGGCCGCGTCATCTCTCGGGGCGCGTTCTGGAGCAGGCGCTGCTGGGGCAGCGCCCCCGACGCGAGCGCCGATACGTCCTCCTGCGTGTACCCCACCCCTCGAAGCCCGTTCGGCATCCCCACCGCGCGCATGATGCGGATGAGCTTGTCCGCCAGCACCTCGCCCGCGTCCCCAGGCCCCGCGCCCCGCGCGTCCGCGCCCAGCCACGTGGCCGCCTCCAGATGACGCTCCGGGCTCTCGGCCGCCGTGTAGCGGAACACCGCCGGCGCGTTGAGGATGACCGCCATGCCGTGCGGCACCAGCGGCTCCTCCTGGGGATAACCCGAGGGACGGAAGTCCCGCACCCGCCCCGCCACCGCGTACGCCATGCCGTGCGGCGCATGCACGCCCGCGTTGCCGAACGCGATGCCCGCCAGCGTCGCCGCCCACATCAACTGCTCTCGAGCCTCGTGGTCCGTCGCGTCCGCCACACCCCGCTCCAGATACAGCCCCATCAACCGCAGCGCCTCACGGCAGCCCAGATCACTCCAGGGATTCGCCCCCTGACTCATCGGCCGCAGCGTCGGACGCGCGGGCGCGGGCCGGCGCACATAGGCCCGGGCCGTATAGCTCTCCAGCGCGTGGGACAGGACATCCAGTCCACTGGCCGCCACGACCTCGCCCGGCAGCGTGGCGGTGCAGTCCGGGTCCACCAGCGCCTCGGTGGGCCGCAGCGCGTTCGACGCGATGCCCGTCTTCGCGCCCAGCGAGCGCAAATCGAAGATGGTGATGCCCGTCACCTCGCTGCCCGTGCCGGACGTGGTGGGACACGCGAGGTGGGGCTTGAGCGGCCCGGGCACCGGCCGGCCCTCGCCCACCGGCGCATTCACGTACGTCAGGAAGTCGGACGGCCAGGTGGCGAAGAGGTTCGCCGCCTTGCACGTGTCGATGACGGAGCCACCGCCCAGCGAGACATAGCCATCCGGACGCAGGTCCGCGGCGAAGCGGATCGCCTCCAGGAAGGACTGGTCCGTGGGCTCGATGCTCACGTCCTTGAAGACGCCAAACTCCAGCCCCGCCGCGCGCAGCGACTCCACCACGGTGCCGAAGATGGGCAGCCTGGCCACCCCCGCGTCGGTGAAGAGCGCCACGCGCCGCATCCCGAGCGCCCTCGCCCTGTCCCCCACCTCCGACAGGCAGCCCCGTCCGAAGGTGACGCGCGAGGACTCCATCGTGAAGGCGGAGTCACATCCCTCCCCCACCTCCTGGTAGTGGCAGCACCCGAAGCCCATGACGTCCTCCCGCGAGGGTCCAGGCCGCAATCTACCGTGGCTCGACGCCCCAGGGGCACGCCGTCGTCAGCAGTCGTAGTCGGGAGGTGTCCCCCCATCCTCGATGACCACCGGCGCGGGGCCGCCCTGCTTCGCCAGCGCCTCCCCGCAGTCGAGCGATGCCTCCCCCGACAGCGTGCGGTAGAGCACACATGACGCGCGCTCGACGAAGAACGCCTGACGTGGCCAGTCCGGCCCGCGCGCCACCAGGATGGCCACGGTGTAGTGCCCGCCGTCCGGCAGCCGCACCACGCCCACCTCGTTGAGCACGTTGTAGCGCGCGTCGTCCGAGCAGCACCCCGGAGGCAGCCACCCCGCCTTGTGCCGCAAGCTCGCGCGGGCCTTCGCCGGCAGGCGCGTGCCCAGCCACCCACCGCAGCCCTCGCGAGGCGTCAGCTCCATCCACTTCAACAGGCGCGACGTCGGCCGGGGCTTCAGCAGCTCGCCCGCCGCCAGGCGATGGAGGAAGGCCACCGCGTCCGCCGCGCAGAGGTAGTTGTCGTTCCCCATCACCTTCGGGGAGTTGGTGGCCCAGCGCGGCTTGCCGTAGTTCCACTTCGTCAGCGCGGTGTTCTTCACCTCGAGCGAGCGCAGATAGTCGTTGATGGCGTCCGGCCCACCCACCAGGTCGATGACCGCGCCCGAGGCCTCGTTGTCCGAGGTGCGGAAGACCTTCTCCGCCAGCGGGGCCACCTTCTTCTCCTCGGCCTTCTTCAGCGCCGCGGCCACCCAGAACACCTTGGCCGAGCTCGCGGAGATGTGCGGCACCGTGTCCGAGAACCCGGCGTACTCCCCCGTCCTCGAGTCCCGCACCGCCAACGCGATGTCCGAGCCCGGCGACAGGCTCGCCGCCTCCGCCGCCAGCGAGTCCACGACGGACTGGAGCGAGGCACGCGCGGGGCCCGCATCCGTCGCCTGAGCGGTCCCCACCGCGAGCAGCCCCAGCACCAACGCTCCCACCCGAAACATCAGCGCTCCACCTGGGGCGGCGTGACGAGCGGAATCCCCGCGGCCGCCACGTACGCGCCGTAGTCATAGGGAGGCAGGCGCTGGGCGCCGTCGTAGTCGAAGTCCACCACGCCGGTGAGCGTCACGCCCTTGTCCACCGCGGCCGAGGAGGCCAGCAGGTGGAAGTCCTTCGCCGCCGCGTCCCTGAAGCCCGCCGCCGACAGCTGCGTGGACACCAGGTTCGCCCTCGCGAGCAGGTCCAGGCACGCCGTGTTGTTGCCATTGCCCGCGTGCGTCGTCGGCGCGCCCGCGACGATGTTGTTGGAGCAGGTGACGTTGAAGCGCGTCCCCGTCCGGGCTCCGAGGATGATGTTGTTCATCACCAGCGAGCCGCCCAGGCCCTGGAACATGATGCGCTCGGGGCCCGCGCTGGAGCCATCCCCCCAGATGGAGCCGCTGCCAGCGCCGATGAGCTCCGAGCACCCGCCCCCCACGACGAGGACTGCCCATCCCACGGCCGCAGTGAAGATGCTCGAGCGAGTCGTCATGGACCTGCTCAATACAACTTTTCACGGTTTGTCGGGAGTCTCCTGAAAGAGCCAGCCGAGGAAATGGGAGAACTGGCTGGAGCCGTAAGCGGCGAGCGCGCATTCGGCGACGAGCTCACGCGAGCCCTCGACGACGAGGTCATGTCGCGTCTGAGCGAGCGCGCGGTCCACCTCGACGAGCGGACTCACCTGCGTCCGCAGCAGCTCGATGAGCGCGGCGGCCCGGGACATGGCCTCACGGAAGGCCCTGGAGAGGACGCCAGAGGTCCGAGCCTGGGCCGCCGCGGTGTCCTCCTCCGCCTCCAGCGCGGCGCGGCGCTCGTCGAACCGGGCCTCGAGCGCAGCCAGGCGCTGCTTGAAGCGCAGCAGCGCCTCGTCGCGCGCGCGGGCTGAGAGCGATTGTTGAAGCTCCGCGTCGTCCTCCCAGCGTCGACGTTCGACCTCCAGGTCCTTGCGAGCGTTGAGCTCCTCGCGCTCCACCTGCGCCCGCCGTCCCTCGATGCGCTCCAGCTCGGAGCTGTCCACGTCGAGGTTGCGTCGACGCACGTCCTCCATCCACGCGTGCAGGGCGTCCTGCTCCGTGAGCAATGGGGAGCGCGCGGCCTGGGACTCGCGCAGGACGGCGGGACGGGACTGGGTCAGCCGACGCAGCTGCTCCTCCAACCGGACTCGCGCCGTGGCCGCCTCGGTCCGCTGGCGTTCCCACGCGAGGCGCTCACGCGCCAGTGCGTCGCGCAGGTACAGCGCTCGACTTCGCACCGCCCCCACGCTCCCGACGAACCCCGCGCCCAGCAGCCACCACGGCGAGAACACCACGGCGGGCACCAGGCCCAGCGCCGCGGTGACCAGCAGCCCGCCGACCAT
Source organism: Myxococcus faecalis (assembly GCF_050039385.1). Classification (NCBI taxonomy): domain Bacteria; kingdom Pseudomonadati; phylum Myxococcota; class Myxococcia; order Myxococcales; family Myxococcaceae; genus Myxococcus; species Myxococcus faecalis. The sequence goes on from NZ_CP144336.1 coordinate 504,248, forward strand.
GCCGCGCTCCAGCGAGCCCTCGCGGGAGAACTCCCGCACCACGGGCTTGTCGAGGGGAAGGAACCGCGACAGCTCGCGCAGCCAGGCCATCGTCGGCGACGCCTCGCCCTCCCTGGGCGGCGACACGTCCAGCGACACCTCGGGCACCGCGTCGGCGCGCATCGCCAGCAGTCGCGACAACATGGGGGCCACGTACTCGCGCACCCGCGCGTGGGGCGAGGTCCGCAGCGCCTGGAGCAGCGGGGAGCGCTCCGGCTCGACGAAGTCCCTGCGGCGCAACAGCAGACAGTCATCCCCGCCCTGGAAGCGCTCCCAGAGCGACGGCTCGTGCGCGAGCGCCACGAGCGACAGCCACACCACCCAGCCCGAGAAGTGGTCCAGCCGCAGGTCGAAGAACGCCGCGTCGCGGCCGGGGTGCTGGTAGTTCGGGTGACCCGTCTCGTGGCCCGTGCGCCCGACCAGCGCGGGTACGCACATGCCGTCGTAATCGATGAGCCGCAGCCCCCGCTCCGTGACGAGCACATTGCCGTGCTGCAAATCGCCGTGCGCGATGCCGGCGTCACGCAGGGCCGACAGCAGCCCCAGCCACTCCGCGGCGAGCCTGAACAACGTCAGCGGCTCATGCAGGTGTCGGCCGACGTAGCGCTCCAGGGACTCGCCCTGCACCCACTCCATCATGACGATGGGCAGCCAACGGCCACGGACGTGGATGCCACGAGGCTGGAACCAGACCCCCACGGACGATGGCAGCCAGCGCTGCTCCAGATGCCGCCGGATCTCGAGGTAGCGCGACTCCTGGTCCCGGGGATACGGGCGCGTGAAGCAGCGCACGGCGTAGACCTGGTCGCCGCAGGTCACCTTGTACGTGGTGGCGAAGTTGCCCGCGCGAGGCCGGGGCAGCCCCGCCATCGCCCCCGTCCCCTGCTCGACGACGCCCGCCTTCAGCCGAGCGTCGGAGAAGGCCTGTCCCGGATGCTGAAGGGCGGCTTGATAGTCGCTGTCGGAAGGCAGGGCCATGACGTCACGCCCCCACCGACAGGCGCATCAGCGTGGTGTCGTCATTGCGGATGCTCCGCGCTGCGCGCAGGCCCGCCACGAACGACTCGAATGAAGCCCGGGCAGGCAACGCCAGCCAGGGCCGCGCTCCCCGCTCATGCTCCCCCAGGAACCAGTGGGCCAGCGCATCCGTCATCAGGAGCAGCATGTCACCCGCGCGCACCTCGCCCGTCGCCCCGCGCGCCTGCTCGACGACGCGTGCGTTCTGCGCGCCGTGCGTGGACACCAGGAAGGGACGCGAGCCGAACGACGACGCGAGCTCCAGGGGGAAGCTCCGCACCAGCTGCTCGTCGCGCACCTGGAACAGACACGAGTCCCCCACCGCCAGCGCGGACCACGTGCCCACGACGCCGTCCCCTCGCGCCGGCGTCCCCACGAGGCTCACGCCCAGCAGCGTGGCGAAGGCCCCCTCGCGGAGCTTCTCCTGGGCGTACCAGGGCAGCTCCCGCCCCTCGACCTCCGCGAGCCAGCGACGCTGCAGTCCCGGCAACGCCTGGAGCAGGTCCGGGGGCGCCCGCAGCGGGCCCTGGGCGTACTCACGCGCGAGCAGCCGCGCCCACAGACCGGAGAAGAGGCTCTCCGTCGCCCCGTCCGCGACGGCCACGTGCAGCGTGTCCTCTTCGATGACACAGGCGTGCTCGGGCGCCGCGGCGTCCTCGTTCTCCGAGGGCGCGTTGCCGTCCTTCTGGACGCCCATCACCTCGAGCCCGATTCGCATGCTCAACGCAGGTTGCTCGGCCGCGTCCCGATGTTCAGGAACTTGATGAGCGAGAGGATGTCCGCGTTGAAGACGAAGCCGCGCGCGCCCTCGCGCACCGCGTGGCCCTCGTCCCTGGCCGCGGCGAGCATGCCCTGGGTGAGCGGGCTGGAGAGCGCGAAGAGCCTGCGCGCGTGCGCGTCCGGCAGGTTCGTCTCCGAGTCGGGGAACTGGATGGGCACGGCCGGGTTCGAGGACAGGTGCACGTTGAGCAGCAGCACCGCGCCGTCCGCGCCCTGCACCGAGCGGAGCGCCGCCGCGGCCTCCGTCGGGTCGCCGTCCGTGGGCTCGCCGTCGGAGATGTTCACCACGATGGGCGGGAAGCTCTCCGGGTGCTCGCGCCTCCAGGTCGTCACCAGCTCGCGGGCCCGGAGGAGCACCTCGCACATGGGCGTGGGGCCGTGCGCGTGCGGCTCGACCCAGATGGGGAAGCGGACCTTCTCGCGCACCAGGCCCCCCATCCCGTCCTCGCGCTCGCGCGTGCGCTCTTCCAGCCTCGCGGGCGCATGCCCCACCTCGCTGATGGGCACCAGCCCCCGCCCCGCGAGCGCGCCGGAGAAGGCCGGGGCGACCTTCTCGCCATACCCGAGCACGCCCAGGTGGAAGTAGTCCCGGATGCCCTCCTCGCGGGCGCACCGCACCACCAGGTTCTGCAACAGGCGGTTGGTGACGTCCGCCACACCCTCGGCCTTCTTGCGCGTGCCGCCCTGCCCCCCGAAGGGGTCGTCCATCGACCCCGACTGGTCGATGAGCAGCAGGATGCAAGCGGGCTGGGTGCGGCTGATCTCCGACGAGTAGGCCATGGGTCCTCGCACTGCGCGGTCCAAGCTGCGCGCGCGAGCCTACAGTGCCCCCTGCCGACGGGGACGACGATTCGACGCCCTCCGCCGCGCCCCGGGACAGCCGGCGCGGCGGAGGACGGACGGCCTAGTTCGTGGTGCCCTTGGCCAGCTCACCCACGAAGCCCGCGGCGATGCGCGAGAACTTCAGGGCGTGGTTGGCGTTGTTGCCCGACTGGGCAATCGTGTCGTTGACCGTGTGGATGTAGGGGTTGCCCGAGCTGACCGTCGACTCGTGCGGGATGGAGGCGGCGAAGCCCTGGGCCGTCCACGACGCGTGGTCCGAGCACGCGTAGCCACACGTGGTGTCGCGCTGGACGATGCCACCGCCGTAGGTGGTGATGATGTTGCGCAGGAACGTGTTCTGCGCGGCGTTGGTGTAGTCCGTGACCACGCCCACGTCATGGGTGTTGCCGGCGCGCTTGTAGTTGGTCATGTCCAGTTGGAGCACGCCCACCACGTTGATGCCGTTGTTCTTGTGCCAGGCGGCGATCTCCTTCGAGCCGCGCAGGCCGACCTCTTCGGCCGCGTAGCCGATGAACTTCACCGTGCGCAGCGGACGGTAGTTGCAGGACACCGCGGCGCGGATGACCTCCGTGAAGGACGCGATGCCGGAGGCGTTGTCATCCGCGCCAGGCGCCGTGGAGCCCGAGGAGATGGAGTCCAGGTGGCCGCCCACCACCACCACCTCGCTGGCCAGCGTGGAGCCAGGGATGGTGAGGACCACGGAGGGCTGCGCCCACGCCGCGTGGGTGAACAGCGACGCGGTGATGTCGCTGCGCGACGCGGCGATGTTCGCCCAGAGGGTGCGCAGCGCGTTCGCCGCGTTCACGCCCGTCGTGTGCGTGTAGTAGCGCGTGGTGTACCCCGACAGCGTGGTGATGGTGGAGCGCACGCCGGGCTCGGTCAGCCGGCCAATCATGCAGTTGACGGCGGTGGCGTTGTCGATGGTGTACGTCACCAGCTCCTGCGTGGCCGCCAGCGGCTCGGGCACCAGCGACTTCTCCGCCTCGTCCCGGGTCTCGAACGTGACGAAGCCCGCACACCGGTTGAACTTCTCGTGCATGACGTGGGCGATGCGCTCCAGCTGCGACTCGCGCACCGCAATCACCGACACCTCCTTCTTCGTCAGCGACGGCGGCGGCAGCTTCCAGCCTTCCTTCGCGAACGCCTCCGCCACGGGCTCCATGGCGTCGGCGCCCAACGAAATCCACAGCTCCCGGTCCTCGGCCCCCGCGAACGACGCGGTAGGGCTCAGCAACATCAGGGCAAACGGAATCAACCGCTTCATGGGCAGCGCTCCTTGCTGGGTGGGTGGTGCGTCGCGGATCACCGCGGCCAGCCGCATCGCACGGCCTCCGCGTGTGGACTCCACATGGCGCGCGCACTGCTGCCGCGCGCGCCCTCGGGAGACGGAACCGCACTTTCCGCTTAATCCGCGATTGCGGACAACCTACCCCACCCCGGAGACGCAGGGTGAACTATTCACCATTCAACATGGACGCTCCGTATGGGCGTTGCGCCTCCACGCCCCCACCTGCACGGCCGTGGAGTGCGGGCCAGTCACTCGCTGGGGAGCACGGCCACCACATTCGTGCCCGGCCGGGCGCCGTTGTGGGAGGACGGCTCGTGCTCGGTGAGGCAGGCCTCGGTGCGGACCATGGGCAGGCCGTAGGGCTGCTCGCGCAGGAAGGCCATCAGCCGCTCGCGCACCAGGCACCGCAGGTCGAACGCCTTGCCGGAGTCCGCCGCGCTCACCAGGGCGCGCAGCTTCATGGTGCGCTCGGACATGTCCGTCACCTGCAGCCCGCCCACCTTGCCGTCCCACAGCCCGTTGGACTCCTGCTCCAGGATGCGCCGCAGCTCGGCGCGGACCGCGGGCACGTCCGTGCGGAAGTCCACGTAGAACTCCGCGGTGCCCATGATGTCCGGAGACACCTTGCTCCAGTTCTGGAAGGGCTTCTCCAGGAAGTGGCCCATGGGAATCACCAGCCGGCGCAAATCCCACACCTTCACCACCACGTACGTGAGGGTGATCTCCTCCACCCACCCCCACTCGTTCTCCACGATGACGGTGTCGCCGATGCGGATGGGCTGGGTGATGGACAGCTGGATGCCGGCCAGCAGCGTGGAGATGGACTTCTGCGCCGCCAGGCCGATGAACAGGCCGGCGATGCCCGCCGAGGCGAGCAGCGACACGCCCACGTTCCGCACCGCCTCGAACTGCAGCAGCATCAGCGACGCGCCGATGAGCACCACGGCGACCTCGACGACCCGCCGCAGCACCGCCAGCTGCGTGCGCAGGCCGCGGGCCCGGCCCACGTTGCCGCCCTTCTCCTCGCGCACCACCGTCTGCTCGACGAAGCCCGCGGCGAGCTTCACGAAGCGCAAGAGGAACCACGCCACCGCCACCAGGCCCACCGAGCGCGTCACCAGCTCCACGCCGTGCTTCGCCACCGGCGGCAGCTTCAGCGCCCACAGCCCCGAGGCCACCAACACCGCGAACAGCACGTAGCGCGTGGGGCCTCGCGCGGACGTCGCCAGCTGGTCATCCCAGCCCGACTTCGTCATGGCGGTGGCCCGGTCCACCAACCTGAGCACCAGCCACTCGAGGGCCCGCCCCAACAGCCACGCCCCCACGAACAGCACCGCCAGCCCCGCCCACTGCCACAGCTCCAGGCCCCACGCGCTGCCCTCGGGCACCGGGACGGGCAACGGAGGCGGCGGGGCGCTCGCCACGGGTGCTTCGGGAGTCGCGGCGGAGAGCCAGGGCAAGGGGATGGAACGCACCATGTCTGGGACCTTTCGAGTCGGGGCGCACGGCGAGCCCCGGTCCCGCGCCTCCCTCTCGCGTGGACTCCGTGCTCCCGGGCTTAATGTTTGAGGTCAAACCTACTAACGGTATGAGCGGGGATGGTCCAGGACCTTTTTGGAGGGAGGTTCCCCTGGACCCGGCGCGGCTTTCCGGGATGACCGGGTTGAGGGAGACTCGGGCCCCACGCTGTCCACGCGGAACCACGGCCCGGGCCGTGTGCTTCCTGAGCGCAGGAGATGGTGATGAGCATCTGGAATGTCGCGGGCCGTTGGGCCCGGAGCGTCGTTCAGCAGCCGCCCGCCCCCTCCACGGCCAACGAGGCGCGGCCCAAGGATGGCGCGGGCGCGGCGTCGGGCTCGGCGCAGGCGAAGGACTCCTTCACGCCGTCTCCGTCACCGGGCCCCAGCCCCACGCGGCCGGACTTGTCTGGGGGAGCGAACGAGGGGCCGAGCGGGTACTCGAAGCCGGTGCACGCGGACGAGCTGCCGAACATCCAGAACGGCACGGGGGTGCTGACGCTGAACCTGGCCAACGGCGCGGGCTCCGAGTACCGCACGGCGAAGAACCGGGAGGAGCAGGCGGAGCTCATCCGCGAGACGGGCGCGACCATCGCCGGGTTCCAGGAGGTGGACATCGGCGTGGACCGCAGCGGGAACGCGAACACGGCGTTGGACATCGCGCGGCACCTGAACCCGGCGTTCGAGGCGTTCAAGTCGGGCACGGTGCCCACGGTGGGGCTGCACGAGGACGCGCCGGCCACGGCGATCCGCAAGGGCGCGGATGGGACGACGCTGTACCAGACGCCCGAGGGGACGCTGGTGACGGGCGAGTCGTTCTCCGGGGACGACAGGAGCATCAAGGGCGACACGGACGCGGACGCGACGTACGGCAACGCCATCTACGTGGGGGCGCCGGACAAGGTGGTGGACGCGTACACGGTGACGCTGCCGGCGGCGGAGTCCGGAGGACCCGCGGTGTCGACGAAGGAGGACCTGGCGGCGCTGGGAGACGGCAAGCTGACGGAGTCCGAGCGCAAGGCGCTGGGGGAGCGCAACGAGGCGCTCAGGAAGAACAGTCCCTCCGAGCCGCGCACGGCGCTGGTGACGCGCGTGGTGGGGCCGGATGGCCAGGAGAAGAGCATCATCAACGTGCACCTGGCCGCGGGGAAGGAAGGCGCGGGGCTGCGTGAGAAGCAGCTCCAGTTCCTCGCGGAGGTGGCGCGCGCGGAGGCCAAGGGGCCGCCGGCGCGCGAGCTGGTGGTGATGGGTGACTTCAACGACTCGACCGAGAACGTGGGCAAGGCGCTCGAGGGCGCGGGGCTGCACCGCGTGGTCGGCGGCAAGAAGGCCAACGGCGACAACTTCGACCAGGTCTGGGTGTCGGGCGGGCTGGACACGCACAACGCCGCGCAGGTGAAGACGGACGGCGTGAGCGACCACGCGCACGCCGGTTACGCCATCATCCGCTGACGTGGGGTCACTCGATGACCTCGACGTACTGCGCACCGCCGGCCTTCAGGTAGTCGGCGATGCGCTGGACGATGACCTCGCGCTCCGCGTCGGTGACCTTCTTGCCGTCGTCCCAGCGCCGGATGGACCTCTTGACGATGAAGCCGAAGCCGGCGCTGAACTCGAACAGCAGGGCCCTGTCGTTCTGCTGGTAGAAGCCCATCTCGCCGCGGCCGAGCGCCGTGACGCGGTACTCCTCCGAGTCACTCACGCGCACGCGGAGCCCCCGGGAGGGCTCCTCCTTCTTGATGCGCTCGATGAAGTCGCGCTCGTCCTGGTCCATCCGGGCATCTTGGCCACGCTCGCGCCGCGCCTCAATCCTCCTGGGGCGCGCGCTGGCGCAGCACCAGCAACCGCAGCTCGGTCATGTCCTCGATGGCGTACTTCACGCCCTCGCGCCCCAGGCCGGAGCCCTTCACGCCGCCGTAGGGCATGGTGTCCACGCGGAAGCTCGGCACGTCCCCCACCACCACGCCGCCCACCTCCAGCTCGTCCCAGGCGTGCATCGCCCGTGAGAGGTCGTTGGTGAAGAGCCCTGCCTGGAGCCCGTACCGCCCCGCGTTGACCTGGGCCATCGCCTCCGTGAAGGACGTGAAGGGCTGCAAGAGCACCACCGGACCGAACGCCTCCTCCGCGCTCAGCGGCGCGTCCTCGGGCACACCCTCCAGCACCGTGGCCTCCAGCAGCGCCCCCTTGCGTCCACCGCCCGTCAGCACCCGGGCGCCCCGCTCCACCGCGTCCTGGATCCACCCCTCGAGCCGCTTCGCCGCCGGCTCGTCGATCATCGGCCCCAGCGTCGTCGCCTCGTCCCGAGGGTTCCCCGAGCGCAGCGCCCGCGCCCGCGCGACGATGAGCGCCTTGAATGCGTCGTAGTGCGACGCATGCACCAGCACCCGCTGCACCGAGATGCAGCTCTGCCCCGACTGGAAGAACGCCCCGAGCGCCACGCGGTCCGCCACCGCCTCCAGCGGCGCGCCCGGCTCGCGGTCCACCACGCACGCCGCGTTGCCGCCCAGCTCCAGCACCACCTTCTTGCGCCCCGCGCGCGCCTTGAGCTCCCAGCCCACCTTCTCCGAGCCCGTGAACGACAGGAGCTTCAGCCGCTCGTCCTCGATGAGCGGACCGATGTCCTTCAGCGTCGGCGTCACGACGGAGAACGCGCCCTCGGGCAGGTCCGTCTCCGCGAGCACCTCCGCCAGAATCATCGCGCTCACCGGCGTGCGGTCCGACGGCTTCAGGATGAACGGGCAGCCCGCGGCAATCGCGGGGGCGACCTTGTGCGCTACCAGGTTGAGCGGGAAGTTGAATGGCGTGATGAGCGACACCGGCCCCACCGGCACCCGACGCGTGAAGCCCCGATAACCCTCGGCCCGCGCGGACACCTCCAGGTTCAGCACCTCGCCGCCTCCTCGCACCGCCTCCTCGGCGGCGGCCTTGAACGTCTCGATGAGCCGCGTCACCTCGCCGCGCGCGTCACGCAGGGGCTTGCCCGCCTCGATGCAGAGGACCCGGGCCAGCTCCTCCGCGCGCGCCTGGAAGCGACGCACGCAGTGCTCCAGCACCGCCTGTCGGGCATGCGCGGGCAGCCGCCGCATCGGCCCCGCCGCGCGCACCGCGGCGGCGATGGCCTCCTCCACCGCGGCCGCGTCCGAGAGCGCGACGCGCGTCACCACCTCACCCGAGTACTTGTCCACCACGGGCAGGTCCGTGTTCGGCCAGCGCGGCCGGTTGGCCACGTAGTACGGGTAGCGTTCAGCCAACATGGAGCACCTCGCCTTCCTTCTCCCCGACGCCGAGCGCGCGGGTGTTGTCCGAGTAGTCGATGGGCAGGTCGATGACATGCACGCCGCCCGACTCCAGGCAGCGTGACAGGGTGGAGCCGAACTCCGACGCGCTCGTGGGTCGATGCCCCCTGGCGCCGTACGCCTCCGCGTAGCGGACGAAGTCGGGGTTGCCCAACGCCATGCCGAAATCCGGCAGACCCATCTCCCCCTGCTTCCAGCGAATCATCCCGTAGCCGTCGTCACGCACGACGACCACCGTCAGGTCCAGCCCCAGCCGCACCGCCGTCTCCAGCTCCTGCGAGTTCATCATGAACCCACCGTCACCGCAGACCGCCACCACCTTGCGGCGCGGATGCACCAGCTTCGCCGCAATCGCGGAGGGCAGCCCCGCCCCCATCGTCGCGAGCGCGTTGTCCAACAGGAGCGTGTTGGGCCGCCGCGTGCGGTAGTACCGGGCGAACCACAGCTTGTACATGCCGTTGTCCAGGCACACGATGCCGTCATCCGGCAGCGCGCGGCGCACCTCCGCCACCAGCCGCGCGGGGTAGATGGGGAAGCGGTCATCCGCCGCGCCTCGCGCCAGCTGCGCCTCCAGCCCCGCCCGGGCCTTCTCGAACGGCGCGAAGTCCCAGCTCGCCCCACGCTGTCCCAGCCCCTCCGCGATGCGCCACACGGCGTTGGCGATGTCCCCCGTCACCTCCAGCTTCGGGAAGTAGACCGGGTCCACCTCCGCCGAGGAGAAGTTCAGGTGGACAACGGCGCGGCTGCTGTCGCGCATCACGAACGGCGGCTTCTCGATGACGTCGTGTCCCACGTTGATGATGCAGTCGGACATCTCGATGGCGCGGTGGACGAAGTCTCCGTCCGACAGCGCGGCGGTGCCCATCCACAGCGGGTGGGACTCATCGACGACGCCCTTGCCCATCTGCGTGCTCGAGAAGGGAATCCCCACCCGGTCCACCAGGACGCGCAGCATCTCCGAGGTGAGCTTCCGGTTCGCGCCCGCGCCCACCATCAGCAGCGGCCGGCGCGCGGAGGCAATCGTCTCCACCGCCCGCGCGATGGAGCCCTCGTCCGCCACGGGCCTGCGCCACGCGCTGGGCGCGAGCAACGGCGCCTCGGTGGCCTCGCGCGCGACGTCCTCGGGCAGCTCCAGATGGGTGGCGCCGGGGCGCTCCTCCTCCGCGCGGCGGAAGGCCTCGCGCACGGCGGACGGGACGTGCTCCGCGGAGACGAGCGTGCGCGTCAGCTTGGTGAGCGGGCGCATCATCCCCACCACGTCGACAATCTGGAAGTGGCCCTGCTTGCTCGCCTTGATGGGCTTCTGCCCGGTGAGCATCACCATGGGCATGGCGCCCAGCTGCGCGTACGCGGCGGGCGTGACGAGGTTGGTGGCGCCCGGCCCCAGCGTCGCCAGGGTGACGCCCGCCTTGCCGGTCAGCCGCCCCCACGTCGCCGCCATGAAGCCGGCCGCCTGCTCGTGGCGGGTCAGCACCAGCTTCAGGCTGGAGCCGCGCATCGACTCCAAGAGGTCCAGATTCTCCTCGCCGGGCAGCCCGAAGACGTAGCGCACGCCCTCGGCCTCCAGCGCTTTGACGAACAGGTCCGATGCCTTCATCTCGCGGTCCTTCCTTCCGGTGACACCGAAGTTCTACGGACCGGGCTCGATTCGTACATTCGTTTGTTCACATCGCTTTAATAGGCACCATCTATGATGGCCCCATGGAGCTCCGACACCTGCGCTACTTCACCGCCGTGGCGGACACGCTGCACTTCGGCCGGGCCGCGCGGCGGGTACACGTCTCGCAGCCCACGCTGTCCCAGCAGATCCGCCAGCTGGAGGAGGAGCTGCGGACGCCCCTCTTCGAGCGCTCCCGCGCGGGCGTGCGCCTGACGCAGGCCGGAGAGCTGTTCCGCAGCTACGCGTCGCGCGCGCTGGAGGACGTGGACGCGGGACGGATGGCGGTGGGCGCGCTGCGAGGACTGGCCACGGGCGCGCTGCGCGTGGGCTACCCCCCCAGCATGCGAGGCCTGGTCGTCCCCGCGCTCGCCGCCGTCCTGCGCCGGCACCCCGGCCTCGCGCTCAGCGCGGAGGAGCTGGTGGTGCGCAGGATGGAGCGGCGCCTGACGGACGGAAAGCTGGACGTGGGGCTGGGCTACGCGCCGGCGCGCGCACCGGACCTGGACACGGAGCCGGTGTTCGACAGCCGGCTCGCGCTCGTCGTCGCGCGAGGCCATGTGCTGGCGGGCGCGGAGACGGTGGGCGTGAAGCAGCTCACGAACGAGCCGTTCGCCCTGCTCTCCCCGGGCCTGCGGGTGCGCTCGCGCGTGGACGCGTACTTCGCCACGCTGAAGCTGTCCCCGCGCATCGCGCTCGAGTCCAACGCCGTGGGCACGGTGCTCGCCATCGTCCGCGCGGGGCTCGCCGTCACGGTGCTGCCCGAGCCACGTCTCGCCGACGTGGAGCGGCTGGTCGTCAAGCGGCTGTCCCCGGCGCCGCGCTCCGAGCTGGCCGCCCTCCTCTGGCGCAAGGGTGCGCCCCGAGCCCCCGCCGCCGAGCTGTTCGCCGCCGAGGTCCGCGCCCGCGCCAGGGAGTCCGGAAGCTGACCCCCTTCACGCCCGAGCCGCACTCACAACCAGATGGTTGACTGTCCCGCCTCCATCGCTATTCTCAACGAAATGGTTGAACGTCACGCGGGAGGACCGCGTCGACGACGTTGTCCCCTCTTGGAGGAACCGATGCGCATCTCGATGAATAGCGTGTTCGTCGACGACCAGGCCAAGGCCCAGAAGTTCTACACGGAGAAGCTGGGCTTCGTGACGAAGGTGGACGTGCCCGCGGGCGGAGCGCGCTGGCTGACGGTGGTGTCGCCGGACGACCCGAACGGCACGGAGCTGCTGCTGGAGCCCAACGGGCACCCGGCGGCGACGGCGTACCAGAAGGCCATCTTCGCGGATGGCATCCCCGCCACGGCCTTCACGTCGACGAACATCCACGAGGAATATGAGCGACTGAAGGCACGCGGCGTGGTGTTCACCAAGGCGCCCACCCAGTTCGGACCCGCCATCATCGCCACGTTCGAGGACACCTGCGGCAATCTCATCCAGATGCTCCAGGTCGTGGGACAACCCTGACGTCCCCGCGCGGGACCTGTCAGGATCAGCGCGTCCCTTCGTCCCCGCGCCCCATGCCCCCTGAATCCTCCCCGGTCCTGAGTGCGTCCCAGCTTCAACAGTTCATCGAGCAGGGCTTCGTCCGGCTCGATGACGCCTTCCCGAAGGAGGTCGCCGCCGAGGCGCGCGCCCTCCTCTGGAAGGACACCGGCTGTTCACCCGACGACCCTTCGAGCTGGACCCGCCCCGTGGTCCGGCTCGGCGAGTACACGCAGGACGTCTTCCGCGCGGCCGCGAACACCCCGAGGCTGAAGGCCGCGTACGACCAGCTCGTCGGCTTCGAGCGATGGTGGCCGAGGATGAGCCTGGGCTCCTTCCCGGTCCGCTTCCCCAGCACCGAGAACCCCGGTGACGACGGCTGGCACGTCGACGTCAGCTTCCCTCCACCGGGCGGCACCGACTCCTTCTTCGAGTGGCGCAGCAACGTCTCCACCCAGGGGCGCGCACTCCTGATGCTCTTCTTGTTCTCCGATGTCGGAGAGAGCGACGCTCCCACGCGACTCCGTGTCGGCTCACATCACGACGTCGCGCGGATGCTGGCCCCCATGGGCGATGCGGGTCTTTCGTTCATGGAGCTGGCGCAGCGGATGGAGCAGACGGCGTCACGACCGGAGGCGCTGGCCACGGGCGACGCGGGGACCGTCTACCTCTGCCATCCGTTCATCGCCCACGCCGCGCAGCCGCACCGGGGCACCCGCCCCCGCTTCATGGCGCAGCCTCCCCTCTTCCCTCGCAAGCCCTTCGACCTGGAGAAGGACGACTGCCCCCTGGTGGTCGCCATCCGACAGGCGCTCGCGACGACGAAGGCCTGAGCGCACGCTCGAACAAGGAGCGTGGAGAGGCCCCCCGCGGACCTTCTCCACGCTCCCCTCGAATTCCCGACCAGGAGCGGTCAGCCGTCCCCGGGTCCGCGCAGGGGGTGTGGGGAAGCAAGCGCGGCTTCGGGGCACATCACCCTCTCGACACGCCCCGGCGCGAAGTGGCGCATTCGCGCCTCGCTTTTCCCCAAGAGTCCGGGCGCGCCAGCGCTCAAGACGGCGTCGCGTCGCGCATCACCGAGCGGATGCTCAGGTCCAGCTGGCTCTGGAGCACCCGCAACAGGCTGGTGAGCCCCTCGGAGTTCTCGCCCAGCCGGGCCGCGAGCCGCTCGCGCACGTCCTGCCGCAGCCGCTCGCGGAACTGCGCCAGCCACCGCTTCACCGTGGAGCGGTCCACCTGGTACGCGCGGGCAATCTGCGCCGTGCCCATCCCCTCCACCAGGTGCAGCCGCAGCAGCGTCCGCCCCCGGGGCTCCAGCGCGCCGAGCGCCTCCTGGAACGCCACCGTGAAGTCCTCGCGGTAGCGCTCCTGGATGAAGCGCCGGTCCATGTCCACGTCTTGAACGCTCGTCTCCGCGAGCTTGGAATCATCCAGGTCGAGCGAAATCTTCCGCTCCCGCATCAGGTTGAGCGCGGTGCGCAGGGCGGCCACGCGGAGCCACGCCAGCAACGAGCCCTGGCCCTCGTAGTCGGCGATGCGCGGCGCGCGCTCTCCGTTGGGAAGGAAGAGCTTCACGCGCAGCAACTGGAGCGCCTCATCCGCCACCGTGACTTCCAGCCCCCGGTGCAGCAGCGCCTTGCGGAGCGACGGGATGAAGCGCGACTCGAACTCGGTCAGGGCGCTGGCGTCCTGCCGCGCACAGGCGCGCGCGAAGGCCAGGTCCTCTTCATGCTCGGAGCCACTCATCGTCTTGACCGCCCACGTCGGTTATCGTCACCACGGTCATGGAATGCATCGAGACACGACGACTCTTCGCCTTCGCACTGGGTGAGCTGGACGTCGAAGCGACGCATGAGGTGGAGCAGCATCTTGATTCCTGCGCCTCCTGTCGAGCACTCCTGGCGGAGGCCGCGCGTTCGCGGGACGAGGAGGCAAGCCCCCCGTCCTCGACGCCCGCGACGCCCACCTCCGCGCGCTCGTGGATCGAGCGCGGGGCGCTGCTCGGGCGCTACGTGGTGCTCGAGCGCATCGGCTCCGGGGGCATGGGCGTCGTCCACGCGGCGTATGACCCGGAGCTGGACCGGCGCGTCGCGCTCAAGCTGATCCGCATCGACTCCAGCAGCTCCGCCCACCTCGAGCGCGCCCAGGCGCGGCTGTTGCGCGAGGCCCAGGCCACCGCCCGCGTCATCCACCCGAACGTCATCACCATCCACGACGTGGGCCGCTTCGGTGAGCACGTCTTCCTGGCCATGGAGCTGGTGGACGGCACCACGCTGCGCGCGCACATCCGCGCGAGCAAGGGCCCCAAGGACTGGCGCGAGACGCTGGGCCTGTTCATCCAGGCCGGGCGCGGGCTCGCGGCGGCGCACGCGCAGGGGCTGGTGCACCGGGACTTCAAGCCCGACAACGCGCTCGTCGGCAAGGACGGGCGCGTGCGCATCACCGACTTCGGGCTGGCGCGCATCGTCGAGGGCGTCGAGGACACGCCCACGCCCACCCCGAGCGGCCCACCCGCCCCGCTGCGCAGCGAGTGGCACACCCGCTCGGACATGGTGCTGGGAACGCCGGCCTACATGGCGCCCGAGCAGAAGCGCGGCGAGCCCTCCGACGCGCGCAGCGACCAGTACAGCTTCTGCGTCGCGCTGTACGAGGCCCTCTATGGCAAGCGCCCCTTCACCCCGGCCGAGCCCGCGAGCCCCGGCACGCAGATGCCTGTCCGCGTGCCGCCCGGACCTCGGCCACCACCGGGCTCGGATGTCCCGGTGTGGCTGCATCAGGTGTTGCTGCGAGGACTCGCCGCCTCGCCGGAGGCGCGCCACGAATCCATGGACGCGCTTTTGCGCGGGCTCAGCCATGCCCCCGGGACCCGGTGGCGCCGCGCCGCGCTCGCCACGGCCGCGGGGCTGGTGTTGCTCGTGGGAGGCGCCGTCCTGCACCGCACCACGTCCGCGTCGCCCTGCGCCAGCAACGAGCAGGCCCTCGTCGGCGTCTGGGATGAGGCCCGCGGGGCCGCCGTGCGCGCGCGCTTCACCCAGAGCCCCCTGCCCTACGCCGCGGGCGCGTGGAGCGAGGTGGAGCGCACGTTGAACGGCCAGGCACGGGCCTGGCTCACCGCGAGCCACGAGGCGTGTGTCGCCACGCGCGTGAAGGGACAGCAGACGGAGCGGCTGCTCGAGCGACAGGTCATCTGCCTGGACCAGCGGCTCAAGGACCTGGGCGCCGTGGTGGACACGCTCGCCGCCGCGGACGCGCAGGTCATCCAGAACGCGACGCGCGTGGTGCACTCGCTGGAGAGCGTGTCCGTCTGCGCCAACCTGGCCGCGCTGGCCGCGCCCGAGCCGCCGCCCACCGACGAGGCCAGCCAGAAGCACATGGAGGCCCTGCGCACCCGACGGGCCCAGGTGCGCGCGAAGCTCAACGCGGGCCAGGTCGCGCCCGCGCTCCTGCTGGCGAACGAGGTGGCGGCCGAGGCCCACGCCATCGGCTACGGGCCGCTCGAGGCAGAGGTGCTGGACCTGCTCGCCGAGACGCAGGGGAAGAACCTCGCGTACCGCGACGCCATCAAGACCCTGCACCAGGCCATCCAGGTGGCCACCGCCAGTCGCCATGACCGACAGGCCGCCGAGTCGTGGGCGGGCATGATCCGCCTGCTCAGCCTGGTGGGACCGGAGGTGGACCCGGACGGCGCCGTGCCCGGACACGCGGAGGCGGCGCTGCGCAGGCTGGGCGGCGACGCGCGCATCGAGGCGATGTACTTCCGCAACCTCGCCAGCCTCCACCGCAGGCGCGGGCGACGCGAGGAGGCGCTGGCCGCGAGCCAGCGCGCGGTGGAGCTGGCGCGCAAGCTCTACACCTCGAACGAGCCGGAGCTCGGCACGGCGCTGTTGACCATGGGCCACGCGCTCCACGAGTTCGACCGCCACGCGGAGGGGATTCGCTTCCTCACCGAGGCGGAGGCCATCTACCGGGAGAAGTACGGCCCCGAGCATCCGTACCTCGCCACCGTGCTCAGCAACCTCGCCGTCTTCAACGTGCGGCTCGGCGACATCGAGGCCGCGCTCCGATACGGGCGGGAGGCGCTGGCCATCAACCAGCGCGTCTACGGCGAGGAGAGCGAGGCGGTGGCCAGCGCGTACCACAACCTGGCGGGGTTCCTGATGGAGCAGGGGCGCCCGGAGGAGAGCCTCCAGCACTACATCAAGGCGGCGCGCATCCACGAGAAGGTGCAGGGCCCCGACGCCAGCGACGTGGGCGCGTCCCTCTCACGCATGGGCCTGGTGCTGGCCTCGCTGGGGCGGCACGAGGAGGCGCTGAAGCACCACCAGCGCGCGGTGACCATCCGCGAGAAGCGCTACGGTCCCCAGGATGCCCGGGTGGGGATGGAGCTGATGAACGTCGCCGATGACCACCTGGGCCTGGGGGAGTCGCGCAAGGCCATCCCCCTGCTGGAGCGGGCCCTCGGCCTGCTCGAACAGCCCTCCGCCGAGCGCTACGCCGATGAGCTGGCCAGCGCCCGCTACTCGATGGCCCGAGCGCTCGAGGCCGAGCCCGGCCAGCGCCAGCGCGCCCTCACGCTGGCGAACGCCGCGCAGCGCTACAACCAGTCCCACCTGCCCGCCCGTACCCAGCAGTTCAAGGACGTCGAGCGCTGGCTCGTGCGACACACCGCGCCTCGTCTATCCTCCCAGCACCATGGCAAGCCCCTATGAGGTGACGGCGGTGCGCGGCCCGTCGGAGCTCCCGCGAATCCTGGAGCTGCAGCGCAGGAACCTGAAGCAGGTGCTCGAGGATGACGAGATGCGCTCGCAAGGCTTCGTCACCGTGGAGCACGACGTGACGGCCCTGGAGCAGATGCACGCGCTGGCGCCCAGCATCGTCGCGCACCACGGCGACGAGCTGGTGGCGTACGCGCTGACGATGCCCCGCGAGTGCCGGGCGCTGATGCCCCTGCTCGTGCCCATGTTCGACCTGCTCGACACGCTGGAGTACCGGGGGCGCGCGCTGCGAGAGCAGCGCTTCTACGTCATGGGGCAGGTCTGCGTGGACAAGGCCCACCGGGGCAAGGGGCTCTTCGACCAGCTCTACGCGAAGCACCGGGAGCTCTACCGCGGCCGCTTCGACCTGCTCGTCACCGAGGTGTCGGCGCGCAACACGCGCTCGCTGCGCGCCCACGAGCGCGTGGGCTTCAGGACGCTGCACACCTATCGCGACGCCACGGACGAGTGGGCCGTGGTGGCGTGGGACTGGAGCGAGGCGCCCTGACGCCGGCTACCACCACGCGGAGCAGCGCCCCGTGCTCGTGTTGCACAGCCGCAGCAGGAAGCGCTGGACGCCCGAGTACTCGCCGCTCCAGGCCGCGTTGAAGACGTAGCCGTCCGCGTAGAACTGGAGCCGGGTGCCGCTGGCGTGGCTGCTGGTGGACCACGTGCCCCGATAGACGCCACCACCCATCGCCGTCCACGTCTTGCAGACGTTCGCCCGGCGGTTCCCGGGCGCCGTCAGCATGGTGCAGGCCCGCGCCAGCTCCGCGGCGGCGTCGGGAGGCGCCTCGGGGACGGGTTGTGAACCGGCGACACCCGCCGCGGCGAGGATGCCTGCGAGGACCTGGAACATGGTGTGACGCTCCTGCCCGGGGCCCGTGCGGCCCACAGCGGGCTGTCGAGGGAGCGGCCAAGCTGCCTCCGGTCATGCATCGCGGCAACGAGCCCCGAAGGGACGGCCACGCGCCGACGCGTGACACCTGACTGCGGGACAGTTGCGCATGCGGGGCGCGCGGGGACCGCCTCCGTCGCCCGGGAGGAGCGGACCGCCGCCGTATGTCATTGCCCCGCGTGTCATCCCGGCCCGGCGCACGCTTCGCGCCAACGCGCTCCGCCCGGTTTCTTCGAAAGCGCGGGGCCCGCGGCGTCGATTCCTCCCTGGCGGAAATCACGGGGTCCGGCCGCTTGCGCAGTCCCTCGGTGATCCGGGTCGTCATCACACCATGGGAAACCACGAGGTCTCTCCTACCCTCTACCACCCAGGGTCTGGAGGCGGCGCACGGGGCGTCACCATTCCGGACGGCACGCTCGCGCGCTCGTGGCCCAGGGCCCTCGACGCGGAATCGACCCGTGGGCGGGCGCCGGCCACCTCCCCACCGGCCATGCGAGCGCGCCATCCGCCCCACCCCTCTCGGCCCGGTGCGGGCGCGGCGTAGCATGAGCGAGTGAATGCGCGGGTGCACTGTCTCGTCCTCGGAGGCAACGCCCCATCGGAGCCAATTGTCTCGTATATGATGCTTTGGTAGAGGACCGCCGCAGGCAGCACCCGCCTTTCTTCCCCGCCATCATGGTTTTTTCCGTCCACCACTGGGCCGCGTGGGCTCCTGGGCTTTTCGGGCAAGACGCCTGGAGGTCCTGGCTCTCCAAGCCCCATCCACTCCCGTCCGAGGGGACGCCTCCCCTGACGGAGATGCCGCCGATGATGCGCCGTCGGGTGGACAGGCTGGGCCGCATCGCGCTCCAGGCGGCGTACACGTGCCAGGCGGACGCTCCCGCGTGTCCCCTGGTGTTCGCGTCCCGCCATGGGGACATGGGCCGCTCGGTGGACCTGCTGGAGCAGCTCGCGAAGTCCACCCCGCTGTCGCCCACGTCCTTCAGCCTGTCGGTGCACAACGCCATCGGCGGGCTGTACTCCATCGCCCGGGGGGATTTGACGGCGCAGAGCGCGGTGGCCGCGGGCGCGGAGACGGTGGAGGCCGCCTTCGTGGAGGCGTGCGGGCTGCTCGGCGAGGGCGCTCCGGAGGTCGTCGTCATCGTCTACGACGAGCCCCGCCCCGCGCCCTTCCAGCACTTCCCGGAGCAGACGTCCCTGGCGCACGCCTGGGCCTGCAGCGTGAGGCCCGCGGGCGACGGCCCGCGCTTCCGGCTGTCCTGCGGCGCCGCGGAGGGTGTCCATCCCGCGCCGACGCCGGAGGGGCTCCCGGAGGAACTGTCCGTGCTGCGCTTCCTCGTCCTGGGCGACGCGCGCCTGGAGCGGGTCCTGGGCTCGCGCCTGTGGCGGTGGGAACGCGATGTCTGAGCGCCTCAACTATTACTGGCGCGTGTTCGCCACGGGCTTCTGCTTCGCCACCTTCGGGCTGGGCGGGCTGGCCCTGCGCATCTTCTTCTTCCCGCTGCTGTCGCTGCTGGTGCGCGACCGGCCCCGGCGCACGCGGCTGGCCCGGCTGGCGGTGCATTACTCCTTCCGCTTCTTCATCGAGCTGATGCGCGTGGTAGGCGTGCTGGCCTACCGCATCGAGGGCGTGGAGAAGCTCGCGCGCCCCGGCCTGCTCATCCTCGCCAACCACCCCACGCTCATCGACGTGGTGTTCCTCATCTCGCTGGTGCCCAACGCGGACTGCGTGGTGAAGGCGAGCCTGGCCAACAACCCCTTCACCCGGGGGCCCGTGGAGGCCACCGGCTACCTGTGCAACGACTCCGGCCCGGAGCTGGTCAAGGCGTGCATCGCGTCCGTGAAGGCGGGCAACAACCTCATCATCTTTCCCGAGGGCACCCGCACGCCGGTGACGGGGCCCATGAAGCTGCAGCGCGGCGCGGCCAACATCGCGGTGCGCGGGCCCTGTGACATCACCCCCGTCACCATCCGCTGCCAGCCGCTGAGCCTCACCAAGGGCCTGCCCTGGTGGCGCGTGCCCCCCTCGAAGATGAACTTCACCATCGTGGTCCAGGACGACCTCCAGGTCGCGTCCATGGTCGACGAAGCGCACGGAGAGGCGCTCGCGGCCCGCCATCTCACCGAGAGATTGCACGACTACTTCTCCACGGAGACACAACGTCATGCAGGTGCTTGAGCAGGAGATAAAGAAGCTGGTCATCGAGACCTTGAATCTCGAGGACGTCAAACCCGAGGACATCGACCCGGGTGCGCCGCTGTTCGTCGAGGGCCTGGGGCTGGACTCCATCGATGCCCTGGAGCTCGGCCTGGCGCTGCAGAAGACCTATGGCGTCGCCCTGGCGAGCGACTCCCAGGAGAACCGTCGTCACTTCGCCAGCGTGCGCGCCCTCGCGACCTTCGTGAGCGCCCACCGCAAGTCCTGAGCATCCACCATTCATTCGAGGGGGCCCTTATGCACCACATGACCAAGAACCAGCTCTTCGAGAACCTGCGCACGCTCCTGCAGGACACCTTCGACATCGACCCGGCGCGAATCACCCCCGAGGCCCGCCTCCGGGACGACCTGGACATCGACAGCATCGACGCGGTGGACCTGCTGGTGAAGCTCAAGCCCGTGACGGGCAAGCGCATCTCGCCGGAGGTCTTCAAGTCGGTCCGCACCATCCAGGACGTCGTCGACGCGCTGCACAGCCTGCTCGACGAATCCGTGGCGGCGTGAAGCACCTGCGTCCAGCGCTGCTCGGCGTGCTGAGCCTCGCGTACCCGCTGTTGATGTACAGCGGGCTGGGCCGGTTCGAGCCTCGCTGGATGGCGATACCCCTGGTGGTCATGGCCGTCCTGCGCGCCGTGGCCACGAAGGAGCGCGTGTGGCTCGTCACCGCCGCGCTCGCGCTCGTGCTCGCGGGCACCAGCATGCTGGGCAACCACGCCCTGCCGCTGAAGCTCTATCCGGTGCTCGTGAACTCGATGCTGCTCGCCGTCTTCGCCACCAGCCTGGTGTATCCGCCCACCGTCATCGAGCGGCTGGCGCGGCTGCGCGAGCCCCAGCTCCCGGCGTCGGGCGTGGCCTACACGCGGCGGGTGACGCAGGTGTGGTGCGGCTTCTTCGTCGTCAACGGCGGCATCGCGCTCGCCACGGCCCTGTGGGCGAGCGACGCCACGTGGGCGCTGTACAACGGGCTCATCTCCTACGGCTTGATGGGGCTGCTCTTCGCCGGCGAGTGGCTGGTGCGCCGACGCGTGAGGGCGGGCCACGTCCATGGCTGAGAGCGTCGCCCTCGAGGAGCTCCTCACCCACGGCCGCCCCTCCGACTTCCCGGTGGCGCTGCGGGACGGGCACGTGCTGGGGTTCGCGGCCTTCCAGGCCCGGGCCGCTGGCTGGCGCGCGGCATTCGAGCGGCGCGAGGGTCGGCGCCTGGCGCTGTACTTCGAGGACACGTACGAGTTCGCCGCCGCGCTCCTGGGCGCCTGGCACGCGGGGAAGTGTGTCTACCTGCCGTCCGACGTCCAGCCCGCCACGCTGGAGCGGCTCGCGCGCGAGGTGGAGGGCTTCGCAGGACAGGTCCCCGCCTCGCTCTCCCCGCTCGTGCCCGAGGAGGCCCGGCGCTCCGACTGGAGGCCGCTGTCCTCGGGGGCGCGCTCGCTGGTGGTCTACACCTCCGGCTCCAGCGGCGAGCCCGCGGCCATCGGCAAGCACCTGGGCCAGCTCACGCGCGAGGTCCACACGCTGGGCCGCCTCTTCGACGCGCGCGTCGGCGACGCCCGCGTGCTCGCCACCGTCTCGCACCAGCACATCTACGGGCTCTTGTTCCGGGTGCTCTGGCCGCTGACGGCGGGCCGGCCCTTCCTCGCGCGGAGCCTGCCGTATCCGGAGGAGCTGCTCGCGGAGCTGACGAAGGGCCCCTCCGTGCTCGTGGCCAGCCCCGCCCACCTCAAGCGGCTGCCCGG
Source organism: Myxococcus faecalis (assembly GCF_050039385.1). Taxonomy (NCBI): domain Bacteria; kingdom Pseudomonadati; phylum Myxococcota; class Myxococcia; order Myxococcales; family Myxococcaceae; genus Myxococcus; species Myxococcus faecalis. Next base: position 525,763 of record NZ_CP144336.1, read on the forward strand.
GACGCTGGCGTGGGAGGGCGCTCGCGGGAGCCTTCGCGCGGTGTACTCGTCCGGAGGGCCGCTTCCCACCGAGGCGCTGCACGCGTGCCGGACGCTCCTGGGTCAGGCGCCGGTGGAGGTCTACGGCAGCTCGGAGACGGGCGGCATCGCGTGGAGACAGCGCTCGCGCGAGGACGACGCGGGCTGGACGCTGATGCCGGGCCTGGAGGTCCGCCTGGAGGACGACGCGCTCGCGGTCCGCTCCCCGCACCTGCCAGAGGACAGCTGGTTCCAGACCGAGGACCGGGCGCGGCTCCTGCCGGAGGGCTTCGAGCTGCTGGGGCGCAAGGACCGCCTGCTCAAGCTCGAGGAGAAGCGCGTGTCGCTGAGCGCCATGGAGCGAACGCTCGTGGCGGGCGGGCTCCTCACCGAGGCGCGCGTGGTGCCGCTGCAAGAGGGCCTGCGGGTGACGCTCGCGGTGGTGGCGGTGCCCACGGCCGCTGGCGGGAGGCTCCTCACGGAACAGGGCAAGCGCTCGCTGAACCAGGCCCTGCGGGAACAGCTGGCCCACGGCTTCGAGCCTGCTGTCCTTCCGCGTCGATTCCGGTATCTGGAGGCGATGCCAGTCAACAGCCAGGGCAAATCCACCGAGGCGGCACTCACCGCCCTCTTCGACTCCCGCAGGCCGCCCCTGCGCGTGCTCGAGCAGGGTCCGGAGAAGGCCGTGCTGAGCCTGGAGACGCCGGCGAGCCTGCCCCAGTTCAAGGGCCACTTCCCCCAGAAGGCCATCCTGCCCGGAGTGGCGCAGATTGAATGGGCCATCCAGTTCGCCCGCGAGCTGTTCACGCTGCCGCCCCACTTCCTGCGCATGGAGGTGGTGAAGTTCCAGCAGCTCATCGTCCCCGGGACGCAGGTGACGCTGGAGCTGACGTGGAGCGCGGCCAAGGGCAGCCTCCACTTCAAGTACACCTCCGAGGCCGGCACCCACGGGAGCGGCCGCATCCTGTTCACCGAGGTCCACGGATGAAGGTCTGCGCGGTGATTCCCGTCTACAACCACGGCGAGGCCGTGGGCGCGGTGGTGCACGCCGTGCGCTCGCATGGACTGCCGTGCGTGCTGGTGGACGACGGCAGCGAGCCGGGCTGCGCGCGGGTGCTGGACTCGCTCGCGGCAAGCGACACGTCCGGTGTCTCCGTGGTGCGCCTGCCCCAGAACGAGGGCAAGGGCGGCGCGATGATGGCGGGCCTCAAGGCGGCCCAGGCCGCGGGCTACAGCCACGCGCTGCAGATCGACGCCGACGGTCAGCACGACACCGGCGACATCCCGCGCTTCCTGGAGCTGGCGAAGGGCGCGCCCGACAAGCTCGTCTGCGGCACGCCCGTGTACGACGAGTCGGTGCCCAAGGGCCGGCTGTACGGCCGCTACGCCACGCACATCTGGGTGTGGATCAACACGCTGTCGCTGGCCATCCGCGACTCGATGTGCGGCTTCCGCGTCTATCCGCTGGCGCCCACCGTGGCGCTCATCGACCAGGTGCGCATCGGCAAGCGGATGGACTTCGACGTGGAGGTGCTGGTGCGGCTGTACTGGCGGGGGATGGGCATCCTCAACCAGCCCACCCGCGTGCGCTACCCCACCGACGGCATCTCCCACTTCGACGTGCTCTGGGACAACGTGCGCATCTCCGGCATGCACGCGAAGCTGTTCTTCGGGATGCTGGCGCGGCTGCCGCTGCTCCTCTGGAGGAAGGTCTCCTCATGAGGGCGCGGCACTGGGCGGAGATGGGAGAGAGCACGTTCGTGCTCGGCATCTGGCTCCTGTACTGGGTCCACCGGCTCCTGGGCCGCTGGCCGTTCCGCCTGTGCCTGTACCCCGTCGTGTTCGTCCACTGGCTGTCGCGCCCCGTGGTCCGCGACGCGTCGCTGCAGTACCTCACGCGCGTCCAGGCGGCCACGGGCGCCATCGGCCACACGCCGGGCCGGAAGGACAGCCTCAAGCACCTGGTGACCTTCGCGGAGACGATGCTCGACAAGCTGCTCGCCGTCAGCGGCCGCTACCGCTTCGAGCAGGTCCGCACCGAGGGGCGCGAGCAGTTCTACGAGGTCGTGAAGCAGGGCAAGGGCGGCATCATCGTCACCGCGCACATGGGCTGCCTGGAGCTGTGCCGGGCCATGGCGGAGAAGCGCGGCGAGGTGAAGCTCCACATCCTGGTGCACACCCGCCACGCCGAGCAGTTCAACCGGCTGCTCAAGCGGCTCAACCCCGACAGCATGTTCCAGCTGGTGGAGGTCACCGACATGGGGCCGGGCACCGCCGTGGCGCTGGAGAAGTACGTGGCGGCGGGTGAGTTCGTGGTGATTGCCGGGGACCGCGTGCCGGTGAACGCCAGCCAGACGGTGGACGTGGAGTTCCTGGGGCACCCGGCCGCCTTCCCCGTGGGGCCGTACGTGCTGGCCTCGCTGTTCAAGTGCCCGCTGTACCTCTTGGGCTGCATCCACGAGAACGGCGGATACACCATCCACTTCGAGTGCCTGGCGGAGAAGGTCGAGCTGCCCAGAGGCAGGCGCGTGCCCGCGCTGACGGAGCACGCCAGGCGTTATGCCGGACAGGTGACGGCGCTCTTGAAGCGCTCACCGTTCGATTGGTTCAACTTCTTTCCCTTCTGGGATCAGGCGAATGTCTCCGCCAGGAATCAAGAGTGAGCGCGCGGTCCGGTTCGATGGGAGCCGGCTCGCCATCGAGGACGTGTCCGCGCTGTCGCGCCGCGAGCGCGAAGCCGAGCTGAGCACCGCCGCGGAGTTCCGGGGACGCATCACCCGGGGCGCGGAGTTCCTGGACCGGCTCCTGGCCGAGGACGGGCACATCTACGGGGTGACGACGGGGTACGGAGACTCGTGCACCGTCACCATCCCCCCGGAGCTGGTGGCCGAGCTGCCGCACCACCTCTACGCCTACCATGGCATCGGCGCGGGCCGCTTCCTCACCCCCGAGGAGACGCGCGCGGTGCTCGCGGCCCGGCTGGCGTCGCTGTCGCAGGGCGTGTCCGGCGTGGGCCTGGGGCTGCTCCACCAGTTGGAGCAGTTCCTGCGCCTGGACATCCTGCCGCTGATTCCGGCCGAGGGCTCGGTGGGCGCCAGCGGTGACCTGACGCCCCTGTCCTACGTGGCCGCCGCGCTGTGCGGTGAGCGCGAAGTCCTCCACCGGGGCGAGCGCCGTCCCGCGGCCGAGGTGCTGGCGAAGCACGGGCTTGTGCCCCTGAGGCTGCGCCCCAAGGAGGGGCTGGCCATCATGAACGGCACGGCGGTGATGACCGCCCTGGCCTGCCTCGCGTGGGAGCGCGCGGAGTACCTGAGCCGGCTGGCCACGCGGCTGACGGCCTTCAACGTGGTGGCGAGCGCCGGCAACGCGCACCACTTCGACGAGGCCCTGTTCGCCGTCAAGCCGCACGTGGGCCAGCAGCGCGTGGCCGCGAGGCTGCGGCAGGACCTGGCCACCGAGCGCCCCAGCCGCAACGAGCAGCGCCTGCAAGACCGCTACTCGCTGCGCTGCGCGCCCCACGTCATCGGCGTGCTCGAGGACGCCCTGCCCTTCTTCCGCGCGCAGATTGAGAACGAGCTCAACAGCGCCAACGACAACCCGCTCATCGACCCGGACAGCGAGCGGGTGCTGCACGGCGGGCACTTCTACGGCGGCCACATCGCCTTCGCCATGGACGGGCTGAAGAACGCGGTGGCCAACGTGGCGGACCTCTTGGACCGTCAGCTCGCGCTGCTGGTGGACACCCGCTACAACCACGGCCTGCCGTCCAACCTCTCCGGGGCCACGGGCCCGCGCGCGGCCATCAACCACGGCCTCAAGGCGGTGCAGATCAGCGTGTCCGCGTGGACGGCGGAGGCGCTCAAGCAGACGATGCCCGCGTCCATCTTCTCCCGCTCCACCGAGTGCCACAACCAGGACAAGGTGAGCATGGGCACCATCGCCGCGCGCGACTGCCTGCGCGTCCTCGAGCTGTCCGAGCAGGTGGTGGCCGCCATGCTCATCGCGGCGCGTCAGGGAATCGCGCTGCGGCAACGCGTTGCTCAAGGTTTGAATCTCACGGCGTCTCTGGCGTCGATGCAGGCCGAGCTGGAGCAGCGAATCCCGTTGGTGGTGGAGGACCGCGCGTTGGACCGTGAGCTGCAAGCGCTGCTGGGGGCCATCCGCGCCCGTGAGTGGAGGCTCTATGAAGCCTGACCTCAGCCACGAAATCGAGCTGACGCCGCCCTTCCATGACATCGACCTGATGGAGGTCGTCTGGCATGGCCACTACGTGAAGTACCTGGAGCTGGCGCGGTGCGCGCTCCTGGCGAAGTTCGACTACGACTACCCGCAGATGCTGGCGTCCGGCTACGCGTGGCCCGTGGTGGACATGCGGCTGAAGTACGTGCGCTCGGCGACGTACGGGAAGGCGCTCAGGATTCGCGCCGAAATCACCGAGTGGGAGAACCGGCTGCGCATCGACTACGTGCTGCGCGACGCGGCCACGGGCCAGAAGGTGAACCAGGCCCACACCATCCAGGTCGCCGTGTCCATCGCCACCAAGGAGATGCTGTACGTCTGTCCGCCGGTGCTCTGGCAGCGGCTGGGGGTGAAGCCCGAATGAAGCGCGTGCTCCTGCTCGTGGCGCTGCTCTGGGGAGCGGCGGCGAGCGCCCGTGACGTCGTGTCCCAGGTCCGCGAGCGGCTCGTGGATGTGCCGCTGCTGCGCGGCGACTTCGAGCAGAAGAAGACGGTCTCCGGCTTCAAGAAGCCGCTGGTGTCGCGCGGGGTCTTCCTCCTGTCGCGCGAACAGGGCGTGCTGTGGGACACGAAGGCGCCCTTCGCCTCCACCCTCACGCTGACGCGCAAGTCGCTGAGCGCCGAGCAGGGCACGGGCGCGGCGGCGTACCACCTGGACGCGAGCAAGGAGCCGGGGCTCGCCGCGGTGAACGAGGTGATGTTCGCGCTGCTGTCCGGCGACGTGAAGGCGCTCTCCAGGCGCTTCAAGGTCGAGGGGGAGCTGGTGGGCGCGGCGGGCTGGAAGCTGACGCTCACGCCCACGGACACGGGCCTGCAGCGCGTGTTCCGGAGCATCCACCTGGAGGGCGACCAGTACGTGCGGCGAGTGCAACTGGAGGAGGCCCGAGGCGACTCGAGCGTCATCCTCTTCGACAAGCTGAGCCAGACGCCTCCTCCCAGCGACGCGGAAGCCGGACGCCTTGCGAAATAAGTGGGCCATCCTGTGGCTGCTCGTGGTGCTCGTCGTGGGCGCGCACCAGGTCCGGTTCTGGCGCTCGGCGCGCCTGGACACGGATGTGCTGGCGCTGCTGCCCGAGGACGAGCAGGCCCCCGAGGTCGGCGCCGCCACGCGCAAGCTCGCCGACCAGGCCGGCCGTGAGCTGGTGATGCTGGTGGGCGCGGCGGACTGGGAGTCCGCTCAGCGCGCGGCGGACGTCGTCAAGGCGGAGCTGTCGCGCGAGGACTCGCCGCTGAAGGCCTCCGCGCTGGATGCGTCCTCGCTGGAGACGGCGCTGGAGCTGTACCGGCCCTATCGCGACAGGCTGCTCACCGCCTCGCAGCGCGAGTGGCTGGCGAAGGCGAGCCCGGAGGAGCTGGGCGGCACCGCGCTGATGAAGCTGTACCAGCCCGCGGGCCCCAAGCTGACGGACTGGGAGGCGGACCCGCTGGGACTGTGGCCCGACTGGTGGGCGGCGCGCGCATCGGAGAGCACCGCGCGTCCGCGGGATGGACGCCTGTGGTTGTCGGGCGAGGGGCGTGAGTGGGTGCTGCTCGCGTGGCACAGCCAGGTGTCCGCCTTCGCGCTGGGCGACGAGGGGAACATCACCTCCGCGGTGGCGCGAGCGCGCGCGACCATGGAGGCCCAGGTGCCCGGCAGCCGGATGGTGTCCGCGGGCGTGCCGCTGTACGCGGAGGCCGCCGCGTCCCAGGCCAGCTCGGAGATGTCCACCATCGGCATCGGCTCGCTCGCGGCGGTGCTGTTGCTCGTCTGGCTCACGTTCCGCTCGGTGCGGCCCATCGTCCTGGTCGGCGTGTCGCTGGCGCTCGGGTGCGCCGTGGCGCTGAGCGTCACGGCCCTGGTCTTCGAGCGGGTGCACCTGCTCACCCTGGTGTTCGGCTCCAGCCTGGTGGGCGTGGCGGAGGACTACGGCTTCCACTACTTCGCCGCGCGCCAGGGCAGGCCGCCCTCGGAGCGCTGGCCGCTGATGCGCGGCCTCCTGCCTGGCATGGTGCTGGCGCTCGCCACCAGCGTGGTGGCGTACCTGGCGCTGGGCGTGGCGCCCTTCCCCGGCCTGCGGCAGATGGCGCTCTTCTCCGCCACGGGCCTGGTCGCCGCGTTCCTCACCGTCGCGTGCTGGTTCCCCCTGCTGGACACGGGTGAGCTGCCGGTGACGTCCTTCGCCACCCGCTTCGGCGCGTCGCTGTCGCGCTGGCCGCGCTTCACGCACACGCCCGCGTGGTGGGTGGGCACGGCGGTGCTCGGCCTGTTCGTCGTCGGCGGCCTGTGGCGGCTGGGCACGCGCGACGACGTGCGCCAGCTCCAGAACGCGCCCGCGCACCTCATCTCCGACCAGCGCGAATTGGGGCGCCTGCTCGGCCTGCCCAGCCCCGCCCAGTTCTTCCTGGTGGGCGGCGGCGACCCGGAGCAGGTGTTGGAGCGGGAGGCCGCGCTCAAGGTGAAGCTGGACCCGCTCGTCACGCAGAAGGTGCTCTCGGGCTACCGCGCGGTGTCGGACTGGCTGCCCAGCATGGCGCGGCAGCGCGCGGACGCGGAGCTGAGCGCGCGCGCGGAGGCGCAGGCGGTGGCCGCGGTGGCCGAGGCCACGGGCGAGGCCCCCACGCGCGCCCGCTTCGCCGACGACGTGCTCACCCCCGAGCGGCTGTTGGCCAGCCCCGCCTCGGCGGCCATCCGCCAGCAGTGGCTGGGCCAGCTGGGCGACGGCCACTTCAGCATCGTCATGCTGCGCGGGCTCAATGACCCGTCCGTGCTGCCGCGCGTGGCCGAGGCCGCACAGGGCCTGGAGGGCGTGCGCTGGGTGGACAAGACGCGGGAGATCTCCAGCCTGCTGGAGCGCTACCGCCGGCTCATGGGCGGGCTCATCGTGCTGGGCTACGTCGCGGTGCTGCTGCTGCTCGTCGCGCGCTTCGGCCGACAGGCCTGGCGGGCGTGGGTGCCCACCGCGCTGGGGACACTGGTGACGCTGGCCTGCTTCGGCTGGGTCGGCGAGCCGCTCCAGCTCTTCACGGTGCTCGGCTTCATGCTCCTTTTGGGCATGGGCGTGGACTACGGCATCTTCATGCTGGAGCACCCCGGGGACAACTCGGCCTGGCTCGCGGTGGCGCTGGCGGGCGTGAGCACCCTGCTCTCCTTCGGACTCCTGGGACTCTCCGCCACGCCGGCGCTGCGCTCCTTCGGACTCACCATGTTGTTGGGCGAAGTCACCATCTGGGTGCTCACGCCCTGTTGCAGACTGCCATCAGGCAAGGACGTGTCGTGAAGATCGAAAAAACGGAAGTCGTCATCATCGGGGCGGGTCCGTCGGGTTCAGTGGCGGCGGGCATCCTGCGCAAACAAGGCCGTCAGGTGTTGATCCTGGAGCGCGAGGAATTCCCCCGCTTCTCCATCGGAGAGAGCCTGTTGCCGCAGAGCATGCAGTACATCGAGGAAGCGGGGATGCTCCGCGACGTCGTGGAGGCGGGCTTCCAGTACAAGAACGGCGCGTCCTTCGTACGCGGCGACAAGTACACCGACTTCGACTTCCGCGAGAAGTTCTCCCAGGGCTGGGGCACCACGTACCAGGTGCAGCGCGCACACTTCGACCACGTGCTGGCGCTCGCCGCCGAGCGCATGGGCGCCACGCTGCGCTTCCGCCACGCCGTGGAGTCCGTGGACGTCTCCGGCCCCACGCCGGAGCTGACGGCGCGCGGCCCCGACGGTGAGCCCTACCGCGTCCAGGCCCGCTTCCTGCTCGACGCCAGCGGCTTCGGCCGCGTGCTGCCCCGCCTCCTGTCGCTGGAGACGCCGTCCAACTTCCCGGTGCGCGGCGCGCTCTTCACGCACGTGGAGGACCGCGTCGCGCCGGGCACGTTCGACCGCAGCAAGATCCGCATCACCGTGCACCCCCAGCACGTGCACGTCTGGTACTGGACCATCCCCTTCTCCAACGGGCGCTGCTCGCTGGGCGTGGTGGCCAGGCGCGAGTACCTGGAGCAGTTCAAGGGCACGGAGACCGAGCGGCTCAAGGCCATCGTCGCCGAGGACCCGTCGCTGTCCGGCCTCCTGAAGGACGCCGTCTGGGACACGCCCGCGCGCGCCATCACCGGCTACGCGGCCAACGTGAAGTCGCTGTGGGGCAACGGCTTCGCGCTGCTCGGCAACGCGGGCGAGTTCCTGGACCCCGTCTTCTCCTCGGGCGTCACCATCGCCGTGAAGTCCGCGGGCCTGGCGGCGAAGTGCATCGCCCGGGAGTTCGCGGGTGAGAAGGTCGACTGGGAGGCCGACTACGCGGTGCCCCTCAAGGGCGGCGTGGACACGTTCCGCACCTTCGTCGAGTCCTGGTACCAGGGCGGCTTCCAGGACGTCATCTTCCACCCCAACGCCTCGCCCGAGGTGCGCAAGATGATCTCCGCCATCCTCGCCGGCTACGCGTGGGACAAGGAGAACCCCTTCGTGGCCGACAGCAAGCGCCGGCTCGGCGTGCTCGAGAAGCTGTGCGCGGCCTGAGCGCCACCCTCGCCCTGGTGGGGCTCGCCTCCTGCGTCACCCCGGCCCCGCGCCGGGGCGCGCCGGAGGTGGCCTTGCCCGCGCTCGCCCTGCCGCCGGCCTCGCTCGGCGCCAGCGTCAGCCTGACGCAGCGGCTGAGCTTCGCCCACGAGATGGACCCGGGCGGCCCGCGCTCGCTGGAGGCCCTGCTGGAGGTCGACCCGGCGGCGCTGCGCCTGGCCGGCTTCGCGCTGGGCCAGCGGGTCTTCACCATGGAGTGGGACGGTGAGCGGCTGGAGGAGCAGCGGGACGCGCGGGTGCCCGAGCAGTTCCAGGCTCGGACGGTGCTGCGCGACATCCAGTGGGTCTACTGGCCCGCCCCCGCGGTGCGGGATGCGCTCCCGCCAGGATGGACGCTTGAGGACGGCCCGGGCCAGCGGGTCCTGCGGTATGGAGACAAGGAGTGGATGTCGGTGCGCTATGGTGGAGAGCCCCGCTGGAAGGGCCGCGCGGAGCTGGTCAACGCGGCGGAACACTACCGGCTGACCATCGACTCCCAACCCACGGAGGAGTGAGCCCGTGACGCCGCCCGTCTTCCTCAACCACCTCGGCGTGGTGTGCGCCCTGGGCCATGGCACCACCGAGGTGGCCCAGGCCCTCTTCGGCGCCCAGCCGACGGGCGTGGCCCCCAGCCCCGACTTCGCCTCCCGCGTGCTGCACGTGGGGCAGGTCACCTCGCCGCTCGTGGCCACGGACGCGCTGCCGGTGCACCTGCGGAGCCGCAACAACGCGCTCCTGCTCACCGCGCTCGCCCAGGTGCGTCCCGCCGTGGATGAGGCCCTGCTGCGCTACGGGCCCCAGCGCGTGGCCGTGGTCCTGGGCACCAGCACCTCCGGCATCGGCGAGAGCGAGGCCGCCATCAAGGTCCGCGAGGCCACGGGCGAGCTGCCCGCGCACTTCGACGTGCGACAACAGGAATTGGGCTCGCCCGCGCTGGCGCTCAACCACGTGCTCGGGGTGAACGGGCCGTCGTTCGTCATCTCCACCGCGTGCTCGTCCAGCGCCAAGTCCCTGGCCACCGCGGCCCGGCTCCTGCGCTCGGGAATCGCCGACGCGGTCATCACCGGCGGCGCGGACGCGCTGTGCGCCTTCACCGTGGCGGGCTTCGCCTCGCTCGACTCGGTGAGCGAGGCCCGGTGCAACCCGATGAGCGTCCACCGCCGGGGCATCAACATCGGGGAAGGCGCGGCGCTGTTCCTGATGACGCGCGAGCCGGGGCCCGTGCGGCTCGCGGGCTGGGGCGAGTCCTCCGACGCTCACCACCTCTCCGCACCCGAGCCCGGGGGACGGGGCGCCCTGGTCGCCATGCGGACGGCGATGGAGCGCGCGGGCGTGACGGAGGCCGACGTGGGCTACGTCAACCTCCACGGCACGGCGACGCCGCAGAACGACGCCATGGAGAGCCGCGCGGTGGCCTCGCTCCTGGGGCAGGCCGTGCCGTGCAGCTCCACCAAGCCGCTCACCGGGCACACGCTGGGGGCCGCGGGCGCGCTGGAGGCGGCCCTGTGCTGGCTGACGCTCACCGACGCCCACGGGCGGCTTCCGCCCCACTGGTGGGACGGCGAGGCGGACCCGGAGCTGCCCGCGCTGGCGCTGGTGAAGCCGGGAACGGCGCTGGGGCGCCCGCCGCGCTATGTCCTGAGCAACTCCTTCGCCTTCGGCGGCAGCAACGCCGCGCTTCTGTTGGGGACGGCCTGATGCCCACGCCCATTGCCTTCGACATCTCGGAGATTGTCCCCCACGCCGACCGCATGCGGCTGATAGACAGGGCGGTGGAAGGCGACGAGGAGGGCCTGGTGGCCGAGGTGACGCTGCGCGAGGACTGCCTCTTCCAGGAAGGGGGCGAGGTGGGCGGCTGGGTGGGCATCGAGTTCATGGCCCAGGCCATCGCCGCCTACGCCGGCTGGCGGCAGCGGCTGCAGGGACAGCCCCAGCGGATGGGCTTCCTCCTGGGCACGCGCAAGTACGAGTGCAGCCGCCCGTCGTTCAAGGTGGGCGAGCACCTTCGCATCGAGGTCCGCCGACAATTCTGGACGGACGAGGGCATGAGCCAGTTCGACTGCACCCTGGGCGTGGGCGGGGAGACGGTGGCCACCGCGGCGCTGACGGTGTTCCAGCCGCCGGCCTCGGTGGACCTGACGAAGGTGGGCAAGGATGAGTGAGAAGACGGTACTGGTGACGGGCTCCAGCCGGGGCATCGGCCGCGCCATTGCCCTGCGGCTGGCGCGCGACGGCTTCGACGTCGTGGTGCACTGCCGCGCCAAGGTGGAGGAGGCGGAGGCGGTGGCCGCGGGCGTGCGCGAGCTGGGCCGCGCGTCGCGGGTGCTGCGCTTCGACGTGGCCGACCGCGCCGACACGGAGAAGGTGCTGCTCGCGGACATCGAGGCCCACGGCTGCTACTACGGCGTGGTGTGCAACGCGGGCATCGCCCGGGACAACGCCTTCCCCGCCATGCCCGCGGAGGACTGGGACGCGGTCATCCACACCAACCTGGACGCGTTCTACAACGTGCTCAACCCGCTGAGCATGCCGCTGGTGCGCAGGCGCAAGCCCGGGCGCATCGTCACGCTGTCCTCGGTGTCCGGCCTCATGGGCAACCGGGGCCAGGTGAACTACAGCGCGGCGAAGGCGGGCATCATCGGCGCCACGAAGGCGCTGGCGGTGGAGCTGGCCAGCCGTGGAATCACGGTGAATTGCGTGGCGCCGGGCCTCATCGACACGGAGATGGTGGAGCCGCACGTCGTCGAGGAGGCGCTGAAGATGATTCCGGCGAAGCGGCTGGGCAGGCCCGAGGAGGTCGCCGCCGCGGTGAGCTTCCTGATGAGCGAGGACGCCGCGTACGTCACGCGGCAGGTCATCTCCGTGAATGGAGGGCTGCTGGGATGAAGCGGGTCGTCGTCACGGGCGTGGGCGCGCTGAGCCCCCTGGGCCATGACTGGCCGCAGGTGGAGGCCCGGCTCAGGTCGCTGCGCAATGCCGTGCAGGTCATCGAGGACTGGAAGCAGTACGAGGGGCTCAACACCCAGGTGGGCGCGCCCACCGCGCCGTTCGAGCTGCCGCCGCAGACCTACTCGCGCAAGACGATGCGCGGCATGGGCCGGGTGGCGCTGCTGGCCACGCGCGCCAGTGAGCTGGCGCTCGTCGACGCGGGGCTCCTGGGCGACGCGCTGCTCTCCAGCGGGAGGATGGGCGTGTCGTACGGCTCGTCCACCGGCTCGCCGCCGAGCATCGGCGACTTCGGCCGGATGCTGATGAACAAGAGCACCGAGGGCATCACCGCCACGTCCTACGTGCGCTCCATGTCCCATACGGCCGCCGTCAACATCGGCGTCTTCTTCGGGCTCACCGGGCGCATCATCACCACGTCGAGCGCGTGCACGTCCGGCAGCCAGGGCATCGGCTACGCGTACGAGGCCATCAAGATGGGCCGGCAGGTGGCCATGCTCGCCGGAGGCGCCGAGGAGCTGGATGCCACCGGCGCCGCCGTGTTCGACACCCTGTTCGCCACCAGCACGAAGAGCAACGGCACCCCGGAGCTGACGCCCCGCCCCTTCCACGCCCAGCGCGACGGCCTGGTGCTCGGCGAGGGCGCGTGCACGCTGGTGCTGGAGGAGCTGGAGCACGCCCGGGCCCGGGGCGCGCGCATCTACGCGGAGCTCATCGGCTACGGGACCAACAGCGACGGGCGCCACATCACCCAGCCGCACTCGGAGACCATGGCCCTGGCGATGCGACTGGCCCTGGAGGACGCGGGCGTGGAGCCGGGCGCGGTGGCCTACGTCAACGCGCACGGCACCGCCACCGACACGGGCGACGTGGCGGAGAGCGTGGCCACGAACCAGGTCTTCGGCGAGCGGATGCCCATCTCGTCCCTCAAGAGCTACATGGGACACACGCTGGGCGCCTGCGGCGCGCTGGAGGCGTGGATGACGGTGGAGATGATGCGCTCGGAGTGGTTCGCCCCCACGCTCCATCTGGATGAAGCGTCGGTGGACCCCCGCTGCGCCCCGCTGGACTACGTGACGGGAAATGGCCGAAGGATCCAGGCCGACGTCGTCATGTCGAACAACTTCGCCTTCGGTGGCATCAACACCTCGTTGATCTTCCGCCGGTGGCAGTGACGGAGAACTCCATGAAGAAGGCAATGCTGCTGTCGCTGCTCGCGCTCACCGTCTCCACCCCGGCCCTGGCGCGCGACACCGTGGTCATGATTCCGCTCAAGGAAGTCCTGGCCATGCCCCAGGCCCAGGAGAAGCTGGACGGCACGGTGCGCTTCTACCTGGCCGGCGCCAAGACGCCCGACATCGTCAAGGAGATGGGCGAGGACGTCTCCAACAAGAAGACCAACGGCCTCAACAAGTCCGACGAGGAGGGCTGCAAGTGGGCCACCCTCTCCGCGCTCATCGCCCTCCAGGAGGGCGCCAAGAAGCGCGGCGCCAACGCCGTGGTCGGCATCGTCAGCTACTACAAGAAGAACGAGCTGCAGCACGCGACCGAGATCGAGTGCCACGCCGGCACCTTCGCCATCGGCGTCGCCCTCAAGGGCACGTACGCGAAGGTCGCGGGCAAGAAGTAGCGCCTTTCCACGGGGGTCCTCGACCACCCCGGTGGCTTGGTTTGAGCCCCGTCCAAGTCGTAATTCGCGAGGAGCGGGAGGCCTGGACTAGGCTCCCGCGTCGTGACGCCCTACACGATGTTGCATCTGGCATTGGCCGGCGCCTTCCTGGTGCTCGCGCTGGTGCACCTGGCGACGTGGGGCGCGGTGCGCTCCCAGCGGGTGCAGCTGTGGCTGGCCACGAGCTTCCTGGGCTTCGCGGCGCTGAGCTTCTCCACCGGCGTGACGAGCCACGAGGCGGGGCGGCTGTTCATCGACACGCGCCCCTGGTTGCTGTTGGGCGCGCTGATGGCCATCCCCCTGCCCTACACGCTGCTGCGGGTGCTGTGGGCGCTGTTGGACCTGCCGCTGACGCCCTGGCGCAAGGTGTTGGTGGCGCTGGCGGTGGCCTTCGGCGCGCTGCGCATCGTGGACGTGCTGGGCTCGGTGCTTTCGAGCGCGAGCGTGCGGATGACGCCCGCGGAGCTGGGCCAGGCGACCTCCAGCCTGGGGTTGCCCATGTTCTGGTTGCTCGCCTTCACGGTGGGCGGGACGTGGGCGGTGGAGGCGCTGCGGGCGCTCAAGCGGCGCGGGGCCATGGCGGTGGCGGTGCTGTTCGCCGCGCTGTGCGCGCTCGGCATCCTGGGGCGGGAGCTGGCGGTGGACCTGGGGTGGACGCAGGGGCCGTCCTTGACGACGCTGGTGGGGATTCCCTTCCTGATGCTGGCGACGACGGCGCTGGCCATCCTCACCGCGCGCTCGCTGCGGGGCGCGGACCTGGGCACGGGCATCCACCGCTACCGGCGCCTGTCGCGGTTGGGGCGTGGCGGGATGGGCGAGGTGTGGCTCGCGGTGCGCACGGGACGGGCGGGGTTCCACCGGCTGGTGGTGCTCAAGCGGATGGTCGACGAGGGGGGCGAGGACCTCGCGGTGCGGCTGCAGCGCTTCATCGGCGAGGCGCGTACGGCGGCCAGGCTGCATCACCCGAACATCGTCTCCGTGCATGACCTGGGACAGGTCGACGGCGCGTGGTTCATCGTCATGGAGTACCTGAGCGGCGTGAATGCGCTGAAGCTCGCGCGGCAGGTGCGGCGCGGGAGCGTGGTGCCGCTCGAGGTGGTGGTGGAGATCTGCGTGCAGGCGCTGCGGGGGCTCGCGTACGCGCACGAGCGCGGCGTCATCCACCGGGACATCAGCGCGGACAACCTGGTGGTGACGTTCGACGGCGTGGTGAAGGTGGTGGACTTCGGCATCGCGCACGGGCTGGGCGCGCCGCAGGAGTCGTCCGTGTCCACCGCGTCCGTGCCCGCGCTGAGCCACCTCACCCAGGAGGGGGATGTCATCGGCAAGGTCGCGTACATGCCGCCCGAGCGGAGGGCGGGCGCCCCGGCGACGGTGTCCGGGGATGTGTATGCGCTCGGCTGCGTGCTGCATGAGCTGCTGTGGGGTGAGCTGCCGGGCATCGGCATGAGCCTCCAGCAGCGCGCGCTGTGGGATGGGCCCGAGGCGGCCGAGGTGAACCGGAAGCTGCGGGCCATCGTCGACCGGGCGCTGCACCCCATGCCCGCGCGGCGCTTCGAGGATGCGCGGCAGATGGAGCTGGCGCTGGAGGGGCTGAGGCACGCGCTGCCTGCGGTGAATCTGGCGCGGTGGCTGCGCGAGGACTTCGTGGAGAAGTACGCGCATGAGTGCGCGCTCGCGGACTTGAGCGACCCCACGCCCGAGCAGGTGGAGGCGCTCCAGTCGCGCGCGCCCGGGGTGGCTCCGGTGGAGCTCGTCCCCACCCAGCTGGTGGCGCCAGTGGAGGCCGCGCCCACGGAGCTGCAGGCCACGCGCAAGCTGCGCGCCCCGAGCTGATGAAGCCGAGCGGCTCGTGCCAGCATGGCGTCCACAGAAGCCCTGCCGCGAGCGGCACGCCGAGCCTCGAGGTCCTCATCGCTCCGACCTGGCACAGACCAAGGCCGCCCCTGGTGAGCTGCGGCGCGCGCGCTCCGAGCCGGAGCGCCCCTCGCGGCGTGGGGACGGAGGACCTCGTCGGTTGCGAGTGCCGCGCGTCTCCTCGGGGCGCTATGGGCCGGGGCGCTCCTGTACCGGGTAGATCCACCCTTCTCCCGAGCGCACCACGGAGGCGGGAGCCCCACTGAACCCCGAGGCCCAGGCCGACGCGGCCGACAGCGCCGCGAGGAGCGAATCGAGCGCGTCGCCATCCGCGTCGGAGACCAGGGTGAGCTGGTCGCGGGTGGAGATGACCAGCCCGGTGGATGCACGAACGCATCGGAGGAGGTCGCGGCGGCGCTCGGCGAAGTCCCGGCCCTTGTATGTCCTGGGCAATCCCAACCAGCGGACGACCTCCGCGGGGAGCACCTCCACCACCGCCGGCCCGGGGTGCATGCTCCACGGAGGAACGGCCCCGCGCCAGCCCGCGAGCGCACGCAGGCCCCAGTACGTCTGTCTGAACATGCGCAGGTTCGTGGGCGCGAACGGCGCCGAGCACGTCAGGTCCGTGACGCGCTTCTTCTCCGGCCCCACCGCGTCCCTGAACGCTTCAGCCGAGGCATGCGCCTTCGCCACCGCGGCCCCCAACCGCGAGGGCCCCGTCACGGGGAGCCCCAGGCGCTGGAGCTGGCTCGCCTCCAGGCTGAAGCAGAAGTCGAGCCCGGCCACGTCGGCGCCGTGGGACGACAACCAGGGCCCCAGCCCCTCCGCCACCACGAGCGCGCCTCCGGAGGAGAACGGGCGCACGAGCGACACGAGCCTCGCCCGCCCCGCCTCGAACTCCACGGTGGCGGCCCAGACCTTCCGGTGGGCGTGGACCGCGCCACTCCAGTCCACTCCCACCGCGCGCCCCTGCCGCGGGAGCCACATGCGGCGCGACGTCACGACCCGAAGCTCCCGCGCACGCTCACCCCAAGGGCCTCAGAAGTAGAGCCACCGCGCGCCCGTGGGCGAGCTCGAATACGCCGAGCACAGCAACGCGTCCGCGAAGCCACTGCCACTGCAGCATGCCATCTGCGTCCCAATCTGACTGCGCAGGCAGGACTGGTTCGCATACTGGCTGCACGCGGGCAGCCCCGAGCAGGCGGACTGGGAGCACGCCGTGAACACCCCATCACACGTGACGCCCTGCCCGTCCGTGCCCGAGCACGTCGTCCCCGAGCACGACACGGACGTGGACCCGGGACACGACACGGAACAGACGGCGAGCTGGGAATGCGTCGCGCCCTCCTCCGAAGGCGCCGCGGAGCCGGGCTCCAGTTCCGTCCCACCACATCCGATGAACGAAAGCGCGACGAACAACGCCAACATGACTCCCGACGGCTTCATGTGCGTACCCCCGGCTTGGACGGACAGCCGCGCGACTCTAACGCGCGAGGCCCGGCAGTTCGATGTGCCCCGCCCCACTCACCCTCGCGATGAAGTGTCATCGGAAACGGGTGACCGCATCGTCAGCCCACGAAGCACCAGCTCGAGCATCTCCGAGAGCGCCGCACGCTGACCGGCGCCCTCCGCTGACGTGAGGAGCATTCCGGTGATGCCGTGGAGCCCGGCCAACAGCCCCATCGCGACGCTCCGGGGCTCGCGGACGACGAAGGCCCCCCGCGCCTTCCCCTCGACGATGATGGACTCCAGCAGCGCGAGCTCCCGCGCCCGTTCCTCCCGGAGGAAGGGCTCGGCGACGGGGATGAACTCCAGCATCGCGGTTTCAGGGAGCGAGAGCGTCCGCGTGACGCGCGTGAGCTGCGCCTCGCGCACCTCGATGAACGTGCGCAGCTTCGCTTCCGGAGTCGCCGCCCTGCGCACCGCGGCCTCCAGGTGGACGAGCGCCTCGCCCCGGTTGCGGTCGATGACGGCGCCGAGCAGGGCCTCCTTGCTCTCGAAGTGGAGGTAGACGGTCCCCTTGCCGATGCCCGCGCGCTTCGCGATGTCCTCGATGGAGGTCTTCTTGAAGCCGAGCCGGGAGAAGCTGTCCGTGGCGGCGTCGAGAATCGCGGTGCGGTGCTCGGAGCTCATTGGTAGATGGGTGGCGCGGTACCGGTCAGCGGCCCGTTTCCACCCGCCTCCTTTCAAACCGTACGTGCGGTTTTCCCGCATACGGCTTAACGAGAGTGTTGTCGTGCAGCATGCACGGTTTCGGGTAGCGAATCGTCCCACGCAATCGGTGGAGCCCCTGTCCCCAGAACCATTCCCGATTCCACTCGTGAGCCTGTCCGGCTCGCAGGTTCCTTCCCCTGCGCTTCACCATGAACTGGTGCAGCCGCCTGCACACGTAGGAGTCGAGCTGATTGAACTTCCGGGCTGCATTCCCGCTGCGGAAGTAGTTGCCCCACCCTCGCAGCACCGGATTCAGGTCGGCGATGATGACTCGCACGTCCTTCACCCCATACCGCTGACGACTCGTCAGCTCCTTCACCCGGGCCCTCACCCGCTTCATGCTCCGCGCTGACGGCCATCTGTGCAGGTAGTAGCGCTTGAGGCCACGCTCCTCCAGCAGCTTGCCCGACATGCGTTGATGCAGGTGACAGCCCAGGAAGTCGAAGCCTTCCTTGCCCTCGGTGAGTTCCACTCGCCGCGTCTTCTCCGGATGCAGTCGTAGCTTCAGCCTCTCGAAGATGATTCGCACTCTTCGTTCAGCCTCCTCGACAGCTTCGCGGCTTTTGCACAGCACCACGAAGTCATCCGCGTAGCGCACCAGCTCGCCTACCCGCGCGCACTGCCGCTGCCACACGCTGTCGAAGAAGTGCAGGTAGATGTTGGAGAGCAACGGAGAAACCACTCCGCCCTGCGGCGTCCCCGAGA
Source organism: Myxococcus faecalis (assembly GCF_050039385.1). NCBI lineage: Bacteria > Pseudomonadati > Myxococcota > Myxococcia > Myxococcales > Myxococcaceae > Myxococcus > Myxococcus faecalis. The sequence continues at coordinate 543,932 of NZ_CP144336.1, forward strand.
CCGTCTCGGAGTACCGGCCCTCTTCTACCACTCCCGCACTCAGCCACTGCCTCAGCAGCTTGAGCACCCTGCGGTCCGACACCCGTCGCTCCACCCGCTCCATCAGCAGCTCATGCTCGATGCTGCCGAAGTAATCGCGGATATCCGCGTCGAGCACGTGGCGACATCCGGCATTGACTACCTCCCGGATGCGCTCCAGGGCCTGCAACGCGCTTCGGCGAGGCCGGAAGCCATACGAGGACGGCAGGAAGTCCGCCTCGAATACCGGCTCCAGCACCAACTTCACCGCCATCTGCACGATGCGGTCCTTCACCGCCGGAATGCCCAGCGGCCTTCGCTTCCCGTCCGCCTTGGGGATGTACCGCCTCAGTACCGCGGGCGGCCTGTACGCTCCTGCTCGCAGCACCTCGCCCAGCTCCTCTACCAGCCGCTGCGCGCCGTACCGCTCCACCGCCGCCAGCGTGACTCCATCCACGCCAGCCGCGCCCTTGTTGCGTCGAACCCGCTCCCACGCTTCCCACAGGACGTCACTCCGGTGGACTCGGTCATACAGCGCATGGAAACGGCGCTCCTTGCACCGCTTGGCTGCCACGAAGAGCTTGCGCTGGAGTCGTCGAACTTTGTCGGTGGACTCTGGTCCACCGGGGAGATTGGAGCCGCCGTGGCGGCTCATGCCCTCGCTCTTACCTCCCACCCAAGCACCACTCAAGCAGGGGCCCTTCCCTCCGGGCGCGTTGTCCTGCACGCCCCTCATCGGTACTACGGCCCCCTCGGACTCCCGCTGCACTCCCCTCGCTTTCGCCTTCGGCTTATACGCGGGGCCCTGCCGCGACGACGGCTGCGCAGTCGGGTCTCTCCTGTTCCCCACCACTCCTTGAACACGTGCCGCGCCCCATACCCCGGGGAGTTCCGCTGCTTCACACCCGGACTCGTCCGCAGCGGACCTGGCCTTCACCGTGACATGCTCGGCTCGGCTCTCCCATTGTGTCTCTGTCGAGGCGGCAGGCTTCACTTCATGTTGCGGCCCGTGCTCTTGCTCCCTCCCTGTCGGAGGCTTTTGACGCCCCGCTGTGGCCTGCCGCCTCTCGGCGACCGGCTGGGGCCTGCTACCGGGCACTCCGGTGTCTACCCGGACGGGACTCTCACCCGCAGGTCTGGTGGAGCATGGACGTGCTCCTCTTTCTCGTCCTTCAGGACGCACCATGCCCCGAGGGTAGACCGGAGGGCCGGTCCCCCCAAGCGACACGAAGCGCCCCGTGCCACGCGCACACGGGGACGGCCGGCCGCCTGGAGACAGGAGGCGAGCGAGGGCTTCAGCGCTGGCTGTAGCGGTCGCAGGTGGCCAGGTACTCGTCGCTCGACATGTCGAGCGCGGCCACGCGGTACTGCTTGCCCTTGGGCTTCTTCAGCGTGGTCTTGATGACCACGAACTTCCCGATGGGGATGCCCATGTACGACTGGTCGAGGTAGGTGTTCTCCTCGATGTGCTCCCAGGCGATGTGCACGCCATCCGCGAAGTGGATGCCGTCGTGGCCGATGGTGAGCCCGGGCTGGTCCATCTTGCCCAGCACCATCGGCTTGATGCAGTTGACCAGCATCACCAGACAGCCGAACAGGATGAGCCCGGCGATGGCGAGCACGGCGGCGCCCTTGTCACGCGCGGCGAACGCGAGGTAGCCGAAGAACGCCGTGGCCACCACCCAGATGACGGTGCCGATGATGAGCTTCGTGCGCGAGTAGTAGAAATGCTGGGGCTGGTTCGACTTCGCCTTCGACTGAGCGGATCGGTAGAGTTCCATGATGTGCTGCCTGACGGTGGGGTGAGGACGAAAAGCTCAGCCGGCGAGCCGGTCTGAGAGGTAGGAGAACAGGACGGGCGCGTTGACGAGCTTCTCCTCGTCGATCTTGTGCAGCCGACCGTTCGCGAGGATGTGCAGCTCCCGAGTGGAGACGCCCTGCTCGAAGTCGTCCTGCAGCCGCAGCGACTCGATGTCCTCCCACTCGATGAGCTTTTTCTTGAAGACCAGCCCCTCGGCGCGGATCCACAGCGGACCGAAGCGCACCTCTTCGCCGCGAGCCACCTGGCGACGGATGGCCGGCAGCAGCATGGAGACGACCTGCTGGGTGACCACGGCCTCCAACTCGTCCGAGTCACTCCACAGGTGCAGCCGCAGCCGGTACTTGCTGTCGCGGTGCGCGAGGATGAGGCACTCGTTGTTGTGCTCGCGCACGATGCTCGTCATGTCGCGCCACAGGACGGACTTCTTGCCCACGTGGATGCCGCGGGCGTCGAGCACCAGCGAGTTCGGCGAGAGCAGCCACGCGAACAGGTCGCCCGCGCGCCAGAGAATCAGATAGAGCCCACACGGGATGCCGAGCAGCGCGAAGGCGAACCCCGTCTGACTGCGCACCATCCCCTTCACCATGTCCGCGGGCAGCAGATGGATGCCCGAGGGCGTGAGCATCATCGCGAGCGCGAAGTAGATGAGGACGAGTCCCCCCGCCAGCCAGGACAGGGTGTGCGTGGGGAAGACCAATGAGTGCGAGTACTTCAGGGGACGACTCCCAGCGGGCCGACCGGGGCACGAGCCTCAGCGAACGTTCGGTCACCTATAAAGGAGTGCGGGCGATTTTTCGACCCCGAAACACTCTCCGCGACACCGCCTCATTTGGGAGTCAGGCTTTCCAAGCCAGCCCTGTTGGACGCGCAGGGAAATGCAGCCCGGCTCCGCCTGCCGTCTCACACGGTGAGACTCACCCTCCGCGAATGCGCGGGTAGCTCCAGGGAGTGTGTCCAGGACATGCCGTGGACATGTCGTCGACACGCCAGGTCTTCGAGGCCGCCCTCCACGGGGCCGTCGGGGTGCGTGGCACATGTCCTGCTCTCGACAGGCTCGGCGTGAGCGACACGCCGGTCCCCACTCCTGGAGAGAGCAATGGCTTCCTATCAATGGAACGACGGCCACATCCTGACGTTGTCCCAAGGCGACACCGCGAGCTGCGCGGGCGGACTCAACAAGGATCTGCTCCATGCGCTCTTCTTCTACAACAGCGCGCAGAACGAGACCGGCGCCACGCTGACCGTCGTGTGGAAGAACAGCGAGGCGCCCGTGACGGTGCGAGTGCCCGGCACCAACGCGAAGCAGGGGCTGGCGTCGCTGTTCTTCGTGTCGGGTGACGACACCAACAGCGTCTCGGTGGGCATGAGCAACAACCAGCCTGGAGCCCAGGTGCAGTGCTTCATCGGGAGCGTCAAGCGAGCCAATGCCACCTGCCCGAGGGCGCTCGCGACGACCAGGAGCATCGCGGCGGCCACTGCCACGCGGCGGATGCGCCCAATGTCATAGCACCGCCCCGGGGACCAACCCGCTGGCCGCATGGGCCTCCAGGGCCTTCGCTACTTCTTCAGCTCGTTCATGCCGAACAGGGACACGCGGCCATCCGGGATGAGCGACACCTTGTACACGTAGGTGTCGGTGCCGAAGTCCACCAGGTACGTGTAGACGCGGTCATCGCCCACCACCTCTCGCTGGGCGAGCCGCAACTTCCCCGTGGGCCCCAGCTTCTTCAGGCGCTGCGTGAAGTGCGGCAGCGCCTCCGAGGCGAGCCACGGCGGCGCGTAGGCGAAGCGGGCCTTGTCCACCGTCCCCGCCCTCACCTCCTCGAGGAACGCCGTCAGCTGGGCGGTGACCTGCGGCTCGGTGTCCTCGATGGTGGCGAGCTTCGGCGGGCCGAGCGCCGAGTTGACGATGGCGGCGATGCCCTCGGTGAATCGCCCGGGGCTGGCCTGCGCCGTGTTCGCCAGCACGATGATGGACAGCGAGTCCCCCACGTAGTGAGAGTAGTTGGCGCGGAAGCCCTGCCACGCGCCACCGTGCTGGTGCAGCGGCTTGCCATTGCGCTCCAAAACCTGCCAGCCGAACCCATAGGGATGCGTGGCGCCGCTGTTGAGCCGCACCGGTGAGAGGATTTCGCGCCAGCTCTCCTCGCTCAAGAGCGCGCGCTTTCGCACGGCGGTGTCCCACGCCAGCAGGTCCTTCACGGAGAAGTAGAGCGCTCCGTCTCCCGTCGTGTTGAGTGACGGGGACACCCAGGTCTGGTGCTTGGGCGTGCCCTTCACCAACTGATAACCGGACGAGCGGTTGGGGATGATGTCGGCCTCGCTGATGCCGCGCGCCGTCTTCATGCCCGCGGGCTTGAAGACCTTCGCGTCCAGGACATCGACATACGTCGTGCCCGTGATGCGATTCACCAGCAGGCCCAGCAGGACATAGCCGGAGTTGCTGTAGCTGAAGCGCAGGCCCGCCGGGAACTCCAGGGGCAGCGTGTAGATGAACCGCGCGAACTCCTCGTCCGTGTAGTCCTTGCGCTCGTCGAGCTTCCCCTCCAGGTCCTGGATGCCGGACGTGTGCGTCAACAGGTGGCGCACGGTGATGGGCGCCCAGGACGCGGGGGCGTCCGGGAAGTGCTTCGTGATGGAGTCGGACAGCGACACCCTGCCCGCCTCCACCTGCGCCATCACCGCCATGGCGGTGAACATCTTCCCCACCGAGCCCGACTGGAAGAGCGTGTCCGTCCCCACGGGGACGCGGTGCTCCAGGTCGGCGGAGCCGTACCCCTTCGCGAGCACGACGCGCCCATTGTGCACCACGCCCACCGCGAGCCCCACCACGCCCTGACGCTTCTGCTCCGCCTGGACGAACGCGTCGATGCGCCCGCGCAACGAGCCCTGCGCCAGCGCGGGCCCCGCCGCGAGGAGGACACCAAGGATGACGCCGAAGATCCGCCTCTGCCCCGAACGACCTTGCATGAAAGCTCCTGCGCGAGAACACCCCTGTGGCCCTACGCAATGACTGCAACAGGATTGCGCTTCTTGGCAGGTCTCCGCCTGCCCCCTGCCCCTGCAGGGAGGATAGCCCCGCTCCACGCAAGCCCTCCGAATGAATTCGCGCGCCCCCGAGCCCTGGGGGCCTCACGCGCATGTCAGCGAAACTGTCTACCGGAGGACCACGCCCGCGACGCCGCGGCCCAAGACGTTCGCCAATGCCGCCCCCGCCCTGCACAGCGGCATCGCGCGGCGCCGGGCCATCGACTTCCCCAGCCTGGACGCCATCGTGTGGATGAGCCCCTCGAACCAGGACGTGCTCGTCTACCGCCTGTGAGGCGGCGCTCAGAACCGGCCGCCCAACCCCAACGTCATCCCGCCCTGGGTCACCGAGACCAGGGGTTGCAGGTGGACGTCCGAGGGGGCCGGCGGCGCGCTGTTGGCGGCATGGGACAGCTCATGGCCCACGAAGGACCCCAGGACCGAGCCCACCAGGGCGACCGAAGGAACGATGATGAAGTCGCCCTTCTCCACCAGGAACAGAGACACCACGGCGCCTGTCCCCGCGCCGGCCCCGGCCCCCAGGAGCGTTCCGCTCCACGTCCCCTTTCCATCCAGGATGCGTGATCCCCACATGATGCCGATGGGCGCGCCCACGGCGGCGCCCACGAGGAAGCCCGCAGCTGCATTGTCGATGCACGCACCGATTCCCGAGCGGGATTGACAAGACGCATTGCCCACGAAGAAGCCGGGGAGCCCCATCGACAAGGAGGTCACGGACATGGCGCCAATCTCCACCGCGATGCGGGCACTCGTGCGAAGCGCCGCGAGCGCCGCTGCGTCGGATGACGGGGCCGCCTCCCGAGGCGGAATGCTCGTGGCTCCATCCGGAAGGGGCGCTTCAGCGGCCCCGGAGCCCTCGCTGGACGCGAGCGCGAGGCGCGGGGAGAGGAACAGCAGTGAAAACAGCAAGGACGATGTCGACAGGAGTCGTGCCGTGATGACGAACATGCGCATGCGCCACTGCAAGCCAGGAGCCCCTCCGAGCCCCGAGGAGTTTCCAGCGGATGCGCGGCGCGCTCACGCGACGTGGTGCCTGGCATGTGCAGCCCGGTGCACACTCCCGGCCCGGGTGCGAAGCCCGTTGTGCGGCGACAGGCCGAGGCGGCCGATGAGGCTCGAGGAACCCTCGGCGCCTCATCTCGAAGGGAGGCCACGCCTGGCGGCCCCACCAGCACCGAGGCTCCGCGGTTACGGCAGACAGTCCGCGCAGGAGCCGGACAACCGGGTGTTGGCGATGAAGGCGTCGTAGTCCGCCTGGGTGGTGAGGACCGCGGAGCCGAAGTCCGCGTAGACAGCCCAGAGCGAGGGCGTGGCCGCCGCGCCCTCGAAGGTTCCGCGATAGTAGTCCACCCCATTGTTCGTCTGGATGAAGCTCCACCCGTGGTTGCGATTCCAGGGGCGGCAGCTGGCGTGGGTCACCATGTAGCTCTGCGTGGGATTGCCCCCGCGCCCCTTCCACAGGTAGCACGCATTCGCGGGCGCCTGGGAGGGAGGCGTCTGCGCTTCAGCGCCAGACATCAAGAGGCAGCTTCCCAGTGCGAGGAAGGACAAGGAGCGGCGAGGCATCATCGGTCATCTCCGGTAGGGCCCGGGTCGTCGGGCGGGAGTCCGCACTGCAAACCTCACACCCGGAGATGAAGAAGCACGGGCCGGGCGACCCCGTTCGCGGCCTGGGTCCACGCCGCGTGGTTTGACATGTCAATGGAAGGATTTGACGTGTCAGGAGCGGGGTCGTGACGTCAGGCCGAGGATGCCGGATGTCTGCCCTAGCGCCCGAGAATTGACGGTATTCCTGGTATCACGACAGGCAATGCGCTATGAGCCGCCGGGTCGTCTCCGAGCCGCTCCTGGTCAGGGTCACTGAAGGCCCCGTCACGAGCATGTCTGAAGCGAGCCCCTGAGAACGCGAAGCGCTGTCGACACCTGTCGTTGACATGTGTCGATGGCACTCGAGTGCCTGGCGGCTGGTGGCCGGAGGACGTTGGCCATTCATGTATTGCGCGACGAGACGTCGGTCGCAAGAAGAGCTGTCGTTCAATCCACGAGGGGGATGGTCCATTCCGGGCATCATCTTGCTCCTCGGGGGGAGTCCATCGATGCGAAGTGGTCCTGGGATGACGTGGTCATGGGGGCTCGGCGTGACGCTGGCCCTGTCGCTGGCGGCGTGCGGTGCGGAACCCGTGGTGGAGGAGCAGGTCCGTGCTCCGGAGCCCGGGATGTCGCAATCCGGGGAGGCGGCGTTGACGTGGGACCCGTATGCGGACGCGGTGGCGTCGGGCACCAACGCGGCGGTGCTCAACGCGAGCGCGGCGCTGGGCGCTCCGGACGGGAGGGCGGCGACCCTGCTGGGCCTGCTCAACGCAGCGCTGGTGCTGGACCTGGGCCAGGGTGAAGAAGGGACCGGGGACCTGCGCGTCTACTACCAGGGCCTGTCGCTGGCGCTGGTGGCCCAGGTGGACTTCCTGAAGGCGGATGGGACCTTCATCGGCTCCAGCCCGCTGCACCTGGTCGAGCTGGGCCTGGGGACCCATATCGCGGTGGCGAGGTACCCTGGGAACGTGCCCTATCGCTACGTGCGCCTGAAGGGGGCGCTCGCCGTGTATCTGGTGGACGCGGTGGAGACGTCGCTGCGGGTCATCTGTGGGGACGGCGTGCTGGACGGGTACGAAGTCTGTGACGACGGCAATCAGCACTCCGGAGACGGCTGCAGCAGTGTCTGCGAGGTCGAGCCGGGCTACACCTGCACGGGACAGCCGAGCGTCTGCGACAACAACCGCGCCCCCACCGTCGAGCCCGTCCAGACGACCACCCCCGAGGACACCGCGGTGGACATCACCCTCCCCGCGGCGGATCCGGATGGCGACGCGCTGAGCTACACGTTCACCCTGCCCGACCATGGCACGCTCACGGGCACGGGAGCCGTGGTGACGTACACCCCGAACGCGAACTTCAACGGGACGGATGCGTTCCAGGTCACGGTCTCGGACGGGAAGAAGCAGGCGAGGGCCACCGTCACCGTCACGGTGACGCCGGTCAACGACGCGCCCGTGGCGACCTCCGCGGCGGTGACGGTGAACCACAACACGTCGACGCCCGTCACCGTGGTGGCCACGGACGTGGACGGGGATGTGCTGGGCTTCACGGTGACGACGCCGCCCGCCCACGGGACCTTGTCCGGGACGGGGGCCCAGCTGCTCTACACGCCGAACGCGGACTACCAGGGGACGGACGCGTTCACCTTCACGGCCAACGACGGCGTGCTGACGTCGAACACGGCCACCGTCAGCATCACCGTCCGGGGGCCGCCGGTCTGCGGTGACGGCTTCGTCGACTCGGGTGAGGTGTGCGACGACGGCAACCGGGCCGCGGGCGATGGCTGTCGAGCGGACTGTCAGGGCCTGGAGGTGTGCGGCGACGGACTGGTCGACAGCGCGGCGGGAGAGCAGTGCGATGATGGCGGGACGACGCCGGGAGATGGCTGCGACGCCGAGTGCCAGCTGGACGCCTTCTCGAACATTCCTCCCACGCTCATCAGCGGGACGCTGAACTGCACCACGGCCAATTCGAACACGGGCCGCAAGGCCGCGGTGGACGCCCTGGGGCGCTTCTACGTCGTCATGCTCTGCGGTGGCTCGGTCCATGTCAGCGTGAGCGCGGACCGGGGTTTCACCTGGGTAGGGCCGACGCCGCTGGGCATCACCGACGCGGCGGAGGTCGCCATCGAGGGCGGCCCCACGGGGACCGCGTATGTGGCGGCCACGAGCGCGGGCTCGCTGCTGTTCACCCGGACCGTGGACGCGGGGACGAGCTGGGAGGCACCGCGAAACCTCGGCAACGCGGGCAACCCCACCGTCAGCCTGGATTCGACAGGCGACGCGGTCTACGTCGCCGTCTCACGAGGCGGCACGGGGGTGCGCGTCCTGCGCAACTTCGCGCGCGGCACGGGCGACTTCAGCGTGACGGACGTGGACCAGAACAATGCCTTCTTCGACGTACTCGTGGACAAGATCAGCGGCGATGTCTTCTCGGTGAGCGATGACCCGACGTTCCGCATCCGTCGGAGCAGCGATCAGGGGACGAGCTTCGGTCCGCAGAGCTCGCCGCCGGGGCAGGCGTTCTTCTCGGACTGGACGGGCTCCAACGGGTTCATCTACGTCACGGGCTCCTTCGGGGACGACAACGTGGATGTCATCCCGGTGTCCGCGCCGGGGACGAGCATCCAGGTGACGGGCCTGCCCACGGATGTCTCTCCGGCTCCGGTCCGGTCGATTGACGCGGACGCACTCGGCAACGGCTACATCGTCACGCAGCGGGGGACGGGCAACATCCAGTTGGACCGGATGCTCGTGGGGGCGACGTTGATTCAGCCCACGGACGCCAGGACCATCGGGCCGGGCAACGTGCCCGCGGTCGCCGCGCTCCCGTCGAACGGCGGCGCCTTGGTGGCGTACACGAACGGCACCAGCGTCTACGCCTCGGTGGTGGTGTACTGAACGTCCGGTCGCGCGCCTCCTGCTCATTGTGGGAGGCGCGCGGTTGCCGTTCCTGTTGAAGGTTGTCTTCAGGCCGCAACGCACGGCGAAGGCGCGCCCCCAGAGACTGTCGTCACGAATCGCACGTGCCGGGCAACACCGGGTCTCCATGCGGGCCCGTGCCGCCCCGGCGCAGTGTGGATTCGCGGCATGGTCCTCTTCCGAGATGCGTCCTGGGTCCTCCAGTCCGAGTCCACGCAGGAGCTGCGACCCACGGCTCCTCCGGTCAATCACCATGGCGATGAAGCGCGGTATCGCGGCCCTCTCGTGACGCCGCGCCCCGGGTCCGACATGTCCGTGCGCGTGAACGCGGAGCCCGGTTCACCGGAGGCGTTGGAGCACTTCCTCGAGCGCCTGGTCGGCGGGGACCAGGATGTCGGGGGTGATGCCAACGCCCTCCCAGTCCTTTCCCGTGTCGGGGTCCAGGGTCCGCCCGACGGGGAGGACCACGGCCAGCGCGTCCCCGAGCGGTTGTGGGCAGGCGAAGTGATTGGCCCCTGCCGTGGTCTCGCCCACCAGGGTCGCGCGCTCCGTGCGCTGGAGGGCCAGCGCCAGGTGCTCGGCCGCGGACGCGGTCCGGCTGGAGACGAGGTAGAAGACCCGCGCGCCGAAGAGGCGTGACTCCGTCGTGTGGGGGTGCACGCGGTGCTCCCGCCGATGGATTCCCTCGGGCCCATGGCCCTCGCGCATCAGGACGTCCCCGGGCGGCCCGCATTCGAGCTCGAGGTTGCGCCGTGGGGTGTCCATGTACGCCAGGAGGGCCTCCTGCTCGAAGAGATAGGACAGCAGGACGTTCATCTCGCGAGGGCCTCCGCCGCGATGGGTCCGCGCATCGAGGATGAGCGCCTTGGCCGTCGCATGCTCTCTCATGAACCGGCCCACCGCGGCGACCGACCTCTCGTCGCCGGGGAAGGCATTGATATGGACGCACAACACCACGGTCAGCAGCTACTCAGGCAGGGGGCCACCGCTAACAGTCTTCTGCGTGCACTTGCCAGAACAGCCATTTCCAGAGCAACTGAAGGGCGTACATGAGCCATTCATATGCGCCTGACACCCATAGCCACTGCACGACGGTCCGCTGCACTCAAGGATGCACTCCACCTTTCCCGGCTCCGGCAGCGGATCATTGAGAGAGGAGTTCACCCACACGACATCCACAGTCGAGACCGTCTTGTCCTTCGACACCCGCACGGTCCTCGTCTCCCCTACCTGGTAGACGGACACATCAGGTCGCGCGAGATACTCTCGAAGTTTCGGGTCCGTCTCATCCGTCACGATTCCGGTACACGTCCCCGAGACTTCGTTCGGCTCCTCAGCTGTCACGAGCCCACTCGATAGCGCTACCGCCAGGAACAGCCACCTCATGCTTGACCGCATGTATTCTCCCTGAGAAAGCGCACACAAACTCGCGCTTAACTAGAATATAGCGCAAATACATCGAGACTGCTACCAAACAACATATGCCATCATGATGCAAATAACCCTCAGTGGTTTTGACTCTTGAGCAGCTACCACCCCGAGGCTCCTACCCTGCCACCTCCTGGAACTCCGCGCTGACGTCGTGGGCGTTGAGTTCCTTCACGCTGGTGGACCAGCTCTCGCAGACGACGCGGTGCACCCGCGCGCCGGCCCCGGTGAAGGTGAGCGCCGCGCCCGCCGCTGGGGCAGCGGCGAAGGTGACAAGCCCCGAGGCGGAGAGCGCATAGCCCGTCCCAGCGACGAGCGTAACGGACCGGGGTAATGGATCGCAGGCGGGTCACCCAAGGTGTTCGTAGCGGGGGCGGCCAAGCGGACCGCAATCAGGAGCAGTCGGGGCGGCGGTCCGTTCCACCCTGAAGACCGTTGGAAGAAACGCAGTTGGCGGGGGCGAGAGCGCCTACCGGGCCAGTCATCCCGTGCATCTTCGCGAGTCCAAGAGCACCGCCCCGCGGTGCGGCCAGGGACGCGCGCGGATGAGCTACCGGAGAGTCGACATGGACAGGTTGCGAGAGTGGGTGCGGTTGCACCGCATGGGGGCGGGTGCGCCCGAAGTGGCCTGGTTGTTGGGAATGGGTCCGAATACGGAGAGGGAGTACCGAGCGGCCCTCGTGAGGGCCGGCGCACTGGAAGGCCCCGTGGACGAGGTGCCCGAGTTGGAAGTGCTCAAGGCCCTGGTGCAGGAGTACCTGCCGTCCAAGGTGTCACCGCAGCAGACGTCCTCGCTGGTGCCCTGGCAGGAGCGGGTAGAGGCGCTGCTGAGCCAATGACTGGGGCCGCGAGCCATTCCCCCCCGACGGTCGTGTCCCTATAAGTGTGTAGTCGGCGAGCAGGGACGAGCGGGAAAGAGGGAAGCTCCTCGGTGAAACCAACCGAGACGGTCTCCCCCTGGCAGGGGAGCCGAGGAGTTCCCTGAAGTGGACGATACCGAGTTTGCCGCGCCCTCGCACGAGGAGGTGCGCACCGACGTGCGAGGCCTGTTCCTGGGAGCCATCCGCATGACGCTGGAGATGCTGCTGGAGGAGGAGATTCGGGGGCTGGTGGGGGCCGGGCGCTGGCAGCAGGTGGCGGGGCGGAAAGACCAGCGCAACGGCAGCTACCTGCGCGGCCTGCTGACGTCCATGGGGCACCTGGAGGTGGCCGTGCCCCGGACGCGGGCCAGCGGCTCGGCGGAGGCCGTCCTGGGTCGCTACAAGCGGCGCAGCGAAGAGCTCGACGAGGCGATTACCAGCGCGTACGTGCAGGGCGTCTCCACGCGGAAGATGGGTCGGGTGACGCGAGCGCTCATGGGCGAGGAGGTTTCGCGTTCGACGGTGAGCCGAGTGACGAAGTCCCTCGAAGAGAAGGTGGAGGGCCTTCGCACCCAGCCTCTCACCCAGGCCTTCCCCTACCTGTACCTGGATGCCACCTTCCTGGACGCCCGGTGGGCGCGCACGGTGCAGAACGTCTCGGCCCTGGTGGCCTACGGCGTGGGAGAGGATGGGCACCGGCACCTGTTGGCCGTGACTCTGGGTGGCAGCGAGTCGCAGGACTCCTGGCTGGAGCTGCTGCGCCAACTGCTCGAGCGAGGGTTGAGGGGCGTGCGCCTGGTTATCGCCGACGGGCACGCGGGGCTGGCCGCCGCGGCCCGGCAGGCACTGCCCGAGGCCCAGCTCCAGCGCTGCACGGTGCACCTCACCCGGAACGTCCTCGCCAAGGCGCCCTGGCGCCTGCGAGGACGCCTCGGCAAGCAGACCTCGGCCGTCTTCGAGGCCCCCTCTCTCCAGGACGCCAGGAAGCGTCTGGAGGCGCTCCAGTCCGGACTGGGCCGCCAGGTCCCCGAGGCCATGGAGTGCCTGCGCGAGGGCTTCGCCGCCGCCACCTGCTTCTTCTCCTTCCCCAAGGCCCACTGGAAGCGCCTGCGCAGCACCAACGGCCTGGAGCGTCTGCACGGCGAAGTGAAGCGCCGCATCCGCTCCGTGGGCGCCTTCCCGGACCGTGCCAGCGCGCTGCGTCTCATCACCGCCGTCGCCCTCGAAGTGACTGGCATCTGGGACGACCGCCGCTACCTCGACATGGCCCTGCTCAACTCAACCCCAGACACTGCCGCTGATTGACACCGCCAAGGAGCATTCCTCCCCTGCCTCCCTCCGAACCAACTACACACGATTCGGGACTTGACCATGGACCACCTGCTCATCACCACGCTGAAGCGGGCGGGCGTCACGCGCGACAAGAGCACCATCGGCTGGCACGACCTCCGTCACACCTACGGGAGTTACCTCGCCATGAGGGGCGTGCCGCTGAAGGTCATCCAGGAGCTGATGGGCCACGCCACGCTCGACATGACCATGAGGTACGCGCACCTGAGTCCCCAGGTGAAGCAGGACGCGGTGCAGTTCCTCGACGGCCCCTTGCTGGCGAGGGGCAATACAGGGGCAATGACCGGAAGCTAAAAAAGCAGAAGGCCCGTAACCCCGGAGGATTACGAGCCTTCTGAGAGTGCCCAGGGCGGGATTCGAACCCGCACACCTTTCGGCGCCACCCCCTCAAGATGGTGTGTCTACCAGTTCCACCACCTGGGCGTTGCTGCGCGGACCATCTACAGGACCGCTTCGGATCACGCAACGAGATTCTAACCGCTGCGTGCTCCGATTTGTTTCAACCCGCTCCTCAGGGAGCCGGGGTCGGCGCGGGGGCCTGCTGGCCCTCGGCCGGAGCCGCCTCACCGCGCGGCTGCTCCACCGTCCCAGGGGCCGCCTGCTGACCCGCCGGAGACGACGTCTCACCCGCCGCAGGAGCCGGCGCCGCGGGAGCCGCCGGGGCGGGCGCCGCGATGGAACCACCCGCCGCCACCGAGGACTTCAGGCCGACGAAGGACAGGCCCAGCGACGTGAAGAAGAACATCGCCGCGCACACGCCGGTGAGCTTGCTCAGGAAGGTCACCGCGCCACGACCACCGAAGGCACTCGTGGCCGCGCCGCCGCCGAGGGCCGAGCCCATGCCAGCGTCCTTACCCGGCTGCAGCAGGATGACGAAGATCATGAACACGCACACGAGGACGTGCACGATCGTGACGAAGGTCAGCATGTGGAGTTTTCCGAACGTTCCGTGAAAAGAGGGCGCACCTTATTGCAGAAAACAGTGCGCCGATAGCACCAAATCGCGCGCCCTACCCTACCGGGCCGCCTGGATGATGGCCGCGAAATCGCCGACCTTCAGGCTCGCCCCGCCCACCAACGCCCCATCCACATCCGGCTGCCCCAGCAATTCCGCGGCGTTATCCGGCTTCACGCTGCCGCCGTACTGGATGCGCACCTTGCCGGCCGTCTCCTCGCCGTACAGCCGGCCCACCAGCGCCCGGATGGCCGCGTGGACCTCCTGCGCCTGCGCCGACGTCGCGTTGCGCCCCGTCCCGATCGCCCACACCGGCTCGTACGCCAGCACGAAGCCCGCCACGTCCTTCGCCTCGAAGCCCTCCAGCCCTCCCCGGACCTGGCGCTCCACCACCTCCAACGTCCGGTTCGCCTCGCGCTCCGCCAGCGTCTCACCCACGCAGAGGATCGGCGTCATCTTCGCGGCCAGCACCGCCTTGGCCTTCTTGTTCACCGTCTCGTCCGTCTCGCCGAACAGCTGCCGGCGCTCCGAGTGCCCCACGATGACGTAGGCACACCCGAGCTCCGCCAGCATCGGCGCGGACACCTCGCCGGTGAACGCACCCGACGACTCCCAGTGGCAGTTCTGCGCCGCCAGCTGCAACGGCGCGCCCTCCAGCGCGACGTGCACCGCCTGCAGCGCCAGGTACGTCGGCGCCACCACCACCTCCACCACATCCCCCACGGAGGTCACCGCCCCCCGCAGCTCACGGACCAGCGCCAGGGCCTCCGGCACCGTCTTGTTCATCTTCCAGTTGCCGGCGACGATCTTCCGACGTCGAGACGAGACGGCCATGTGTCACTCCCCCAGCGCTGTGGATGTGGTGGTGCTGCTGCTTGGGCGCGACGGAGACTACCGCGTCTCCAGCGCCTTGATGCCCGGAAGCTCGCGGCCTTCCAGGAACTCCAACGAGGCCCCGCCGCCCGTGGACACGTGGCTGAGCTGCTCCGCCAGCCCCATCTGCTCCACGGCCGCCGCGCTGTCCCCGCCGCCAATCACGGTGATGGCCTGCTTGTTGTTCGCCATGGCCGTGCCCACCGAGCGCGTGCCCTCGGCGAACTTCGCCACCTCGAACAAGCCCATGGGCCCGTTCCACACCACCGTGCGCGCGTCGCGGATGTGCTGCGTGAACAGCGAGCGCGTCTTCGGACCGATGTCCAGGCCCATCATGTCCTTGGGCACCGCGTTGTCCGGCGTCTCCTGCGCGGAGCTCTTCTCCGTCGGCTCGGTGCCGACGATGTGGTCCACCGGGAGGACGATGGGCGTCTTCAGCCGGTGCGCCGCCTCGAGCAGGCGCGTGGCCAAGGACAGCTTGTCCTCCTCGACGCGGGACTTGCCCACCTCCACGCCCTGCGCCTTCAGGAACGTGTACGCCATCGCCCCGCCCACCAGGAGCGCGTCCACCTTGGGCAGCAGGTTCTCGATGACCTTGATCTTGTCGCTCACCTTCGAGCCACCCAGGATGGCCACGAAGGGCTTCTCCGGCGTCTTCAGCACGCGGCCCAGGTACTCGATCTCCTTCTTCATCAGGAGGCCCGCCGCCTTCTCCTTCACGAAGGGCACCATGCCCGCCGTGGAGGCATGGGCGCGGTGCGCGGTGCCGAAGGCGTCGTTGACGTAGACGTCCGCCAGCGCGGCCAGCTCGCGCGCGAAGGCCTCGTCGTTGGCCTCCTCCTCCTTGTGGAAGCGCAGGTTCTCCAGCACCACCACCTGCCCCTCCTTCAGCTCCTTCACCTGCTTCTTCACGCCGTCGCCCACGCAGTCATCCGTGAGGATGACCTCGTGCTTGCCGCCGAGCAGGTCGGCCAGCCGCACGGCGACCGGCTCGAGCGACAGCTTGGGGTCCGGTCCCTTCGGACGTCCCAGGTGGGAGGCCAGGATGACCTTGCCGCCCAACTCCAGCGCGCGGCGGATGGTGGGCAGCGCCTCACGGATGCGGGTGTCGTCCGTCACCTTCCGGCCGTCGAGCGGGACGTTGAAGTCCACGCGGATGAAGGTGCGCTTGCCCGTGAGTTGCAGCTCGTCGATGTAGCGGATCATCTTGGCTCTCCCTGGACCGGAAACGGACTACACGCCCTTCGACACGAGGAACTTCGCCGTGTCGACCATGCGGTTGGAGAAGCCCCACTCGTTGTCGTACCAGGCCATGACCTTCAGCATGTTGTCGCCCATCACGAAGCAGTTGGTGGAGTCGAAGATGGCCGAGTGCGGGTTGCCGTTGTAGTCCACCGACACCGTCTGCGCGTCGCTGAACTCCAGGATGCCCTTGAGCGGGCCGGCGGCGGCGGCGCGGTAGGCCTCCACCACGGCCTCCTGGGTGATCTTCTTCTCGGTGTTCACCGTCAGGTCCACCAGGGACACGTTCGGCGTGGGGACGCGGACGGCCAGGCCGTGCATCTTGCCCTTGAGCTGCGGAATCACCTCGCCGATGGCCTTCGCGGCGCCGGTGCTGGTGGGAATCATGGAGAGCGCGGCGGCGCGGGCGCGGCGCATGTCCTCGTGCGTGAGGTCCAGGATGCGCTGGTCGTTGGTGTAGCTGTGCACCGTCGTCATCAGGCCCTTCTCGATGCCGAAGTTGTCCACCAGCACCTTGGCGATGGGCGCCAGGCAGTTGGTGGTGCACGAGGCGTTGGAGATGATGTGGTGCTTGGACGCGTCGTACTCGCCGTGGTTGATGCCGTAGGCGATGGTCAGGTCCGGGCCCTTGGCCGGCGCGGAGATGAGGACCTTCTTGGCGCCCGCCTTCAGGTGCTTCTCGGCGCCCTCGCGGCCGGTGAAGCGGCCGGTGCACTCGAGCACCACGTCCACGTTCAGGCTCTTCCAGGGCAGCGCCGTGGGGTCCTTCTCCGCGGTGACGATGATCTCCTTGCCGTCCACCACGATGCCCTTGTCCGTCGCCTTCACCTCACCCGGCCAGGTGCGGTGCACGGAGTCGTACTTGAACAGGTGCGCCAGGGCGGCGGGCTTGTCCAGGTCGTTGATGGCGACGATCTCCAGGTCTTCCTTGCGGCTGAGCGCGGCGCGGAGGATGCAGCGACCGATGCGTCCAAACCCGTTGATGGCGATGCGAGTGGCCATGTGCGTGTCTCCTTAGAAGAGGTGGGCGCGAAAGGCGCGCCCACGAACGGTTTTCACGTCAGAAAACGAGGGCCGCCGACCGTAGGCACGCGGCCCCGCTGAGTCAACGCTTCAGGTCGCTCGTGCGACGGCGCGCGCGTCGAAGCTGAACAATCACCCCGACCAACAGCCACAGCCCCGCGCCCGTTCCCCCGCCGGCCCCGCAGCCGCAGCCCGAGTCGCCCAGCGGATGGTAGAACTGCGGCAGCACGTCCAGGACGATGGGCTCGGGGGGCTCGGGAGGCTCGGGCTCCTCGGGAGGATGCGGGTCCACCCCGCGCGGCGCCACGCACCCGCTCAACAGGCCGGGCCCCGTCTCGCCGGAATCCCCGACGGGCGGCGAGCCCGGCGCGGGGAAGCCCGCGCGCACCAGGAACGCGGACAACAGCCGCGCCCGCGCCGCCCGGTCCACCACCGCCTCGAAGGGGACCCCCAACAGCAGCACCTGCCCCGCGGGCATGGAGAACACCCCCGCCCCCAGCTCCGTCCCCGCGTACCGCACCACCGCCGAGCCGCCCGATGCCGGGATGAGCAAATCGGTGGACCCCACCGGATAGGCGCCCCGGGTGCCGTCGTCCAGGGCCACGCCCGTCCAATCCGCCAGGAAGTCTCCCGGCACGCCCTCCACGCTCCGAGGCGGCGCGCCGGTCCCCACCGAGGCCCGGAGGATGTCCGTGAGGAAGGCCTTGTCGTCCGAGTCCCCCACCGACAGCGCGGACGCCACCTGGCTGCCCGACAGCAGCAGATGTCCACCGCCCATCACATACGCGCGCAGCGTGTCCTGTTCGGCGCGCGTCAGTCCGGCGCCGGCAGCGCCACCCCGCCCGGTGAACCAGTCCACCACCCGGTAGCCCGCTCCGACGGACACCAGCCCCGCCGCCACCGCCCCGCTCGTCGCGCTGTCGAAGGCCACGCCCGACTGGCTCATCGCGTCCCCGTGGCGGCGCACGTACGTGCCGTCGTTCATCGTCTCCAGGAGCACCCGCAGCGGGGCCTCCAGGCCATACGCGTCCAGCGCCTCGCCGCACGCCAGCGCGGAGTCCAGCCGCTCGAAGGCGTTGACCACCAGCGCCGGGGGCGCGTCCCCCGAGCGCACGCCGACGATGGCGGACGGGAAGCCCTCGCCGCCCGCGCTCACCGCCGCGACGCGGAAGTAGCGCGAGACGCCCGCCGCCAGCGGCACGCTCAGGCTCGTCCCGGACACCTCGGTGCCGTCGTCCCAGGCCTGGCCGTCCTCGCTCTGGTAGACGCGGTACGCGGTGGGCGCATCGCGCCCCTCCTCGTCCGGGTTGGCCTGGGGCGCGGCCCAGCGCACCTCCACCGTGCCGGCCGAGACGTTGCGCGCCACCACCGCGTCGGGGGCCTCGGGCGGCAGCGTCACCGCCACGCCGTCCCGCGCGGCGTAGTACTTGATGAGGCCCTGGAGGATGGCGCGCGCGGCGACGCGGCGGAACGCCGGCTCCTTCAGCCGGTTCGAGTCCGCCACCGCGTCGTGGTAGGCGATCTCCAGCAGCACCGACGGCATCTCCGGGTTGTGCGTGGGGTTGACCTCGCCCAGGTTCGCCGAGCGCAGGCTGCGCACGCGCCACGTCGGGTCGACCTCGCGCTTGAGGTCCGCGCCCAGCTCGTCCAACAGCGCCCGCCCCAGCACGTCGCTGCCGGGCACGCCGGTGAAGTTGAGCGTGCCGTCCACCGGGTTCGGCCCGTAGACATAGGCCTCGGTGCCCACCACGTTGCCGCTGGTGGAGGCGTTGGTGTGCCAGGCCACGTACACCGCGTCCTCCCCCTCCTCGTGCAGCCACGCGGCGAAGCGCGCGCGGGCCGTCACGTCCGCGTTGCGCTCGTTGGCGATGGCGTTGGCCCCGGTGGGCGCGTACACGCTCGCGGGCGCGCCGCTGAACTGCACGTGGTAGCGCGCGGCCTCCTCGTAGCGGGGACGCTGCAGCGCGGCCATCTGCGCGTCGCCGATGACGCCCGAGCCGCCGCCGAAGCGCACCGCGTCCACCGACACCGTGGCGCCCTCCTCCGCGTCGTTCATCAGCACCACCGCCGCGCGCTCCGGCCCCGCGTTCGCCTTGAAGAAGAAGCGGCCCAGGAGCACCCACGTCCCACCGTGGCGGCGCTGGTTGACGCGGAAGTGGCTCTCGCCGCCCGCGTGGCGCACCACGTAGTGCGCGTTCTGGGTGCGCGTGGGCGCCGCGCCATAGGAGACGTACACATGGTAGTTGCCGTCCGCGGGCACCACCGGCGCCCAGGTCGCCGTCGCCGTGGAGGCCTGCGTGGTGAGGAGCTCCCGCGTGGTGCCTTGTGTGAACGGCTCGACAGCGTTGCCCATGGGGAAGGCAGGCGTCGCCCAGCCCTTCTGCTCCGTCGCGCGGAACAGCCCCGTGTCCCCCGCCTCGGAGTAGCCCGCGCCTCCGTCGTCCACGATGACCATGCGCGAGTTCAGGTCCGCCTCGCGCACCGGCACCACCGTGGCGCCCGCGCCCATCAACATGGGCAACAGGTACTGGTTCACCACCTCGGCGGAGATGAGGTCCTCCACCACCGCCCACGTGTTGGGCCGCTGCGTGGCCCAGCGCGACAGCGTGGGCGCCCGGTAGAAGCCGTGGCCGGGGCTCAGGTAGATGACCTTCCCGGACAGCGCGCCCGCCCGCGTCCGCGTCTGGGGCACCCCCGCGAGCGAGGCCTTCGTCGTGCCATCCCGCTGCTCGCGCCGCACCACGGGGGCGTCGGAGGCGCTCAGCTTCCTCGCCTCGTGCGCGCGGCGGGTCGGCGCCGGCAGGTACACCGCGTCCGGGGGCTCCAGGCCACAGGCGCCCACTTCGCCCTCGTGGGTGTGCACGGGGGCCTGGGCGGCGGCGAGGGTGGAGGTCAACAGGAGGGCCAGCAGCACGCCACCTGGACGCGCCCGGAAGAAGTCGGTGCTCATGGCGGCCGACCTTACCCATTCACATCTCCACGGCAATCGGACCCGTGAGTGCTAGCCTGCCCGTCCCTTCAGGTTCCGATGACCGTACCTGCCCGGCCACCTCCCACCTTCCCTTCCCGTCGCGGCTCGGGGTTCCTCGCCTCGTTCGGCCATGCCTGGGCGGGCCTCATCCACACCGTCGTCCACCAGCGCAACATGCGCCTGCACCTCATCTCCGCCGTGCTGGTGGGGCTGGTGGGCAGCGGCATCCCCCTGGGGCTCGCCGAGAAGGTCACGCTCATCTTCTGCGTGCTGCTCATCTTCTTCGCGGAAATCCTGAACAGCGCGCTGGAGCACCTGGTGGACCTGGCCGTCCAGCAGTTCGACGAGAAGGCCCGGCTCACCAAGGACGCGGCCGCGGCGGGCGTGCTGGTGCTCGCGCTGGGCACGGTGGTCATCTTCGCCGCCATCCTCGTGCACAACTGGGAGACGGTGCGCACGAGCACCGACGCCATCGTCCGCCAGGTGGCGCTCGGCCTGCCCTTGACGGCGTGCGTGGTGGTGCTGGTGCTGCCCCAGCGAAGGCCCGTCGGCGTGGACGTGGGCGCCTTCGTGGCGGGCGGCGTGCTGCTCGCGTTCCTGGCCCAGTACACGGCCAGCACCGTGTTCACCGCGATGACGGCGGGGCTGCTCTTCGTCGCGGGCTCGGCGGCCTACACCCGCCGACGCGAAGCGGGCTCTCCAGGGGCGCCAGCGGGCGATTCGGCGGTCAACCGGACATAAAAAAACCGGCTGACGCCGGTCCACCACCACCTCAGGGGGCGGGAGCCCCGGAACCCGTCCGGAGCTCGCTCA
Source organism: Myxococcus faecalis (assembly GCF_050039385.1). Taxonomy (NCBI): domain Bacteria; kingdom Pseudomonadati; phylum Myxococcota; class Myxococcia; order Myxococcales; family Myxococcaceae; genus Myxococcus; species Myxococcus faecalis. The sequence goes on from NZ_CP144336.1 coordinate 564,849, forward strand.
CCCGCCGAGGGTCGCTTGGGGTGAGTCTCGCACGCTCAGGCGCGCTGACGCCACTCGGAGCCCTGCTCCGGGGACGCAGGCACGGCGACGGCCTTGTCGCCTTCCTTCAGGTCCGAGGTCACCAGATCGAGCAGCTCCGTGGCGATACCGATGACCTGGTGCGGCGTGTAGCCGCTGGCGCGAAGCTGGTTGAAGAAGGTGCGCGCCAGGATCCGGGTGCCCTTTTGATCGGTGCTCACAGTCAATGCCTCCAAATTTGGGGGCGGCGCGAACAACGAGGGCCGCCGGCTAATCACTCGAGCCTTGTTCTTCAACCCCCGTGCCAGTCGTTCTCTTCCAAACGGATTCACCAGCAGTTCCCAGGGGTTGAAGAGCCGCGCGGGTCGGCACGGGGTGAATTGGGGTGCGAAGGGGGCTACGCACCCGGGGGAACCCCCGAGGGAACTGGATGGCCGGGTGCATCACGAGGTACGCACCCGTTCCGCGGCGGCGAGCCCCTCGTGGTTTCAAGTGCTTGCAATCTTTCAGCGGGGTGGAGCAGAACGCGCCCCCCACCAGGAGCGAATGGCAATGGCGTATCGGGTGAACAACATCGGGCTGTGGCTGGACGAGCCGGAGGAGCTGCTCGGTCAGCGGGCCGCAGAGAAGCTGGGCGTCACCCGCTCCGACCTGGCCTCCGTGCGGGTGGTGCGCTCCGTGCTGGATGCGCGAAAGAAGGGCAGCCCGCGCTACATCTACACGCTGGAGGTGGAGATGGCGCCGGGGCGCAAGCCCAGGCAGCTGCCGCCGGACGTGGGCGAGGCGCCGCCGCCCCCCGAGCCGCTGACGTCGGTGAAGCCGCCCGAGCAGTGGCCCATCATCATCGGCACGGGCCCCGCGGGGTTGTTCGCCGCGCTGGGGCTGCTGGAGCGCGGCGTGAAGAGCATCCTCATCGAGCGGGGACGCGAGGTGGTGGCGCGGCGCAAGGACGTGGCGAAGCTGATGCGCGACGGCACGTTGGACCCGGAGAGCAACATGAACTTCGGGGAGGGCGGCGCCGGCGCGTACACGGACGGCAAGCTGTCCACGCGCATCAACCACCCCATGGTGCGCAAGGTCATCGAGGCCTTCGCCCGCTACGGCGCGCCGGACGCCATCCTCGTCGAAGGCAAGCCGCACATCGGCTCGGACCTGCTGCCGGGCGCGGTGGCGAAGCTGCGTGAGGAGCTCATCGCCGGCGGCTGCGAGGTGCACTTCGGCCAGCGCGTGGACGACCTCGTCTACAAGGACGGCCGCGTCGCGGGCGTGAAGCTCGCGGACGGGCGCACGCTGGAGAGCGACCGCGTCATCCTGGCCCCCGGCAACTCCGCGCGCGAGCTGTACGAGCGCTTCGCCGCCGACGGCCGCGTCAGCGTGGAGGCCAAGCCCTTCGCGCTGGGCTTCCGCGCCGAGCACCCGCAGACGCTCATCAACGGCATCCAGTACGGCAGCGCCGCGAAGAACCCGAAGCTGCCCCCCGCCGACTACAAGCTCGCGGAGAACCTGGACGTCGACGGCGAGGTGCGCGGCGTCTACTCGTTCTGCATGTGCCCGGGCGGAATCGTGGTGCCCACGCCCACCGAGGACGGGCTGCAGTGCACCAATGGCATGAGCAACTCGCGCCGCAACGCGCGCTACGCCAACGCGGGCATCGTCGTCTCCGTCTCCGTGGCGGACTTCGAGCGCGAGGGCTTCCACGGACCGTTGGCGGGCCTGCAGTTCCAGCGGCACTGGGAGCAGAAGGCGTACGAGCTGGGCGGCGGGAAGTTCTTCGCCCCCGCGCAGACGATTCCGGACTACCTGGCCGGGCGCGTGAAGAAGGACCCGGGCGGCACCAGCTACCGTCCGGGCCTGGCGCACGTGGACCTGAACCGGCTGTTCCCGGAGCGGCTCACCACGTCCCTCAAGCAGGCGCTGAAGACCTTCGACCGGAAGATGCGCGGCTTCATCAGCGACGAGGGCAAGCTCATCGGCATCGAGAGCCGCACGTCGTCCCCCGTGCGAATCACCCGCGGCGAGGACCTGCAGTCGGTGTCCTGCAAGGGCCTGTACCCCGCGGGCGAGGGGTGCGGCTATGCGGGCGGCATCGTCTCGTCGGCCATTGATGGATTGCGCGTCGCGGAGCAGATTGCCACCGAGCTGGCGTGAGCCACGCCCGCGCCCCAACAGAGGGAGCCCTGCCATGCGTTACGTCGTGCGCACTCCGGATGGTGAGCTGACCTACCCCAGCCTCCTGGACGTGGAGCGCGCCTACGTCCAGGGCCTGGTGGACGCCGATGACGAGGTGCGGGAGGAGACCTCCCAGACGTGGCGCAAGGCGGGCAGCCTGCCGGTGCTCGCGCGCGCGAAGTCGCCGTCCTCGGGGCTGGCGGCGCGGGGCCAGTGGCTCACGGTGGCGGGCGCGGTGCTGGTGGGCGCGCTGGCCCTGTCGCTGGTGCTGCGCGACTCCTGGCACCTGCGCATCCTGGGAATCGTCCTGGCCCTGGTGGTCAGTTCGCTGCTCACGCGGGTGACGTTCAAGGCCTTCAAGCGGCCTCCGCCCCAGGCCTGAGGCCCGCCTCCTCCCCTGCTCTCCAGCCGGAGGGCCCGACGCCCGCCGACATCGGCAAGCGCACGGCCCATCTTGTCCGCTGGAAGTCAGCCACGCGAGAGGGGAGGACGCACTTGCTCAGCACCTATCTGTCCAAAGATGCCGCCCGCCGACTGCGCCATGGAGCCCCCTGGTTGCGCCGGGAGGACATCGTCTCCATGGAGGGAACGCCCCAACCCGGCGAGCCCGTGCAGCTGCGGGACGAGGACGGCGCGGTGCTCGGGCTGGGGGACGTGGACCTGGAGGCCTCGCTCGCGGTGCGGCGGCTGGGCATGCCGGACGAGGCGGTGGAGGGGCTGATTCCGCGCCACCTGCGCCGCGCCTTCGAGCGCCGGGGCCGCATGGTGGACGACCCGCGCTTCTGCCGGGTGGTGAACGATGACGGGGACGGGCTGCCCGGCCTCATCGTGGACCGGTACGACACCCACTTCGTGGTGCAGACGCTGACGCGCTCCATGGACGCCCGGCACCAGGACATCACCCGCGCGCTGGTGGAGGTGACGGGCGCCAGCTCGGTGCTCTTGCGCAACGACTCCCCGCGCAGGAAGGCCCTGGGACTGTCCACCCAGCGCCCCCATGTCCTCTACGGCACCCCACCCCGCTGGTGCCGGCTGCTGGAGCTGGGCGCCAGGTTCACCGTGGACCTCACGTACGGCCAGGGCACGGGCTACGCCTATGACCAGCGGGAGCTGCGCCGCGTGGTGGGCCGCATGGCCTGGGACGGCCGGGTGCTGGACGCCGCGTGCAACGTGGGCGGGCTGTTCGTCCACGCGGGCCTGCACGGGGCGCGGCACATCCTCGCCTTCGACGCGGACGCGGACGCGGCGGACCTGGCGCGCGAGAACGCCGAGGCGAACGGGCTTCTGGGGCGCGTGCTGGTGGAGAAGGGCACCGCGCTGCAGGCCCTGCGCGCGGTGCGGGAGACCTTCGACCTGGTGCTGCTGGACACACTCCGGGTGGCGACCGAGGAGGAGTTCGTGGAGCACCTGCGGTACGCGCTGCGACGCACCCGGCATGGGGGCCGGCTGATGGTGGTCGGCTATCACCCACCCCTGGCGTTCGGCGGCTTCGACGAGCTGGTGGCCACCGCGTGCGAGGCGGAGGCGCGAATCGCCACCCGGCTGGCCCGGCCCGGACTGCCTCCGGACCACCCGACGCTGGTGGGCTCCCCCGGCGCGGAGTACCTGGACACGGTGGCGCTGGAGGTGAGCTGACGCGGGAAAGCACCGCTCCGCCGTGGGGAGTGCTAGTGTCCGCGCCCGCGATGACCAACGAAAACGCCCCCCAGACCGCGACCTCCACCCCGGCGGATTCCGTCGAGACCGTCCGCAAGGTGTACGCGGCCGACCTGCGTGAGAAGGACCGCGTCCACACCGTCTTCCGCGTCACCAAGAAGGAGAAGGTGACGGCCCGCAGCGGCAAGGTGTTCCTGGCCCTGACGCTCGTCGACAAGAGCGGCGAGGTGGACGCGCGCGTGTTCGACAAGGTCGACGCGCTCGAGCCGTCCTTCCAGTCCGGCGACTTCGTGCTCGTCCAGGGCAACGTCATCCAGTTCCACGGCCGCACGCAGGTGGTGGTGGAGGGCCTGGAGCGCCTGGACCCCGAGCCCCTGGACCCCAAGGAGTTCGAGCCGCCCCCGGCGCCTCCCGTCGAGGCCAAGGCCGCCCCGGAGGCGAAGCCCGCCGCCGAGCCGCGCGCCGAGAAGGCCGACAAGGGTGAGAAGAGCGAGAAGAGCGAGCCCCGTCACGACGGCGGCGGTGGCGCCCGGGCCGCGGGCCTCATCCGCGAGCTCATCAACGAGCGCATCAACGATCCGTTCGTGAAGCAGCTCCTGATTGCGTTCCTGGACGACCCGCAGGTGGCCGCGGGGCTGCCGGTGGCGCCGGCCGCCAAGGGCATGCACCACGCGTGGCGCGGCGGCCTGGCCGAGCACCTGCTGTCGGTGATGCGGCTGACCCTGCGGGTGGCGGACCACTACCCCATGGCGGACCGGGACCTGCTGCTGGCGGGCGCGTTCCTGCACGACGTGATGAAGGTGGCGGAGATCTCCCCGGACAAGGGCTTCGACTACACCGACGAGGGCAAGCTCGTGGGCCACCTGGTGATGACGGCCCAGAAGATCCGCGAGAAGACGCTGTCCATCCCCGGCTTCCCGCCGCTGCTCGAGAACCACCTCACGCACCTGGCCATCTCGCACCACGGGCAGCTGGAGTACGGCAGCCCCAAGGTGCCGATGACCATCGAGGCGCACATCGTCCACGCGCTCGACTCGCTCGACTCGCGCATCGCCTCGTGGCTGGAGGCCATGCAGCGCGACTCGAACGAGAAGTGGACGGACGTGCTGCGCCACTACGACCGGCAGCTCTGGAAGGGCCCCCTGCCCACCGTGCGCGGCCGCGGACCCGTCGAGGGTGGCGGCGGTGGTGGCGGTGGCCGCCGCAAGTCGCGCGAGGAGAAGCGCAAGAACCGGGGCGACAAGGCTCCGCAGCAGCAGGCCCCTTCGCAGGAGGGCGGCGCGCCGGTGGTGGCGCGTGAGGAGCAGCAGCCGCAGCAGCGTCCTCCCCGCCGCGAGCGGCCGCCTCGCGAGGACCGGCCTCCCCGCGAGGACCGTCCGCCGCGCGAGGAGCGCGCCCGGGACGAGCAGCGCGCGCCCCGCGAGGAGCGTCCGCCGCGTCCGCCGAGGGATCCGAACAGCCTGCCGAAGGAGCTGACCTTCAAGCCCTTCAGCGCGCTGACGACGCTCTCGGGCGACAAGAGTGGCGAGGGTTCGTCGGAAAGCTGAGTCGTCATGGCGAAGAAGCTGGGTGAGCGCCTCATCGAGGCGGGGCTCGTCAACGCCGGGGCCGTGGAGCAGGCCCTGGAGCACCAGAAGATCACCGGCCACAAGCTGGGGGACTGTCTGGTGGAGCTGGGGCTCCTCCAGGAAGCGGCGCTCTTGCGCTTCCTGGCCGCGGAGTTCCAGACGCGCTTCGTGAGCGCGGACAAGCTGGCCAAGGCGAAGATCGCCACCGAGGTGCTCGACAGGCTCCCGGTGCGACTCGCCGAGGCGCAGAACGTGCTGCCCCTGGCGGTGGACCCGGACCGGAAGCTGTTGTCCGTGGTCGCCGCCGAGCCGCAGAACAAGGCGCTGATGGACGAGATTGCCCTCGTCACGGGCATGTCGGAGGTCTACGCGTACGTGGGCCTGCGCGGCGCCATCGCCGCGGCCATCCGCAAGCACTACTACGGCGACCCCACCGCGTTCGCCGCGCTGCTGGAGGCCGCGAGCGCGCAGTCCGGCCCCGCCGAGTCCACGTCGCGCGCCGGCGCGCCGGAGCACAACCGCACGTCCACCAGCAACCGCAGCAGCCTGTCCTTCCGCATGGAGACGGACCCGCGCATGCGGGTGCAGCGTCCCAGCGGCGGCACGCAGGTGGCCGGTCGTCCGTCGTCCACGCAGCGGCGCGAGCCGGGTGGCCCGCGCGGGCTGGTCAGCGACATCGACTACGTGGAGACGCTGGGCATCCTCGTGGGGCTCTTGGAGCAGGACCGCCAGCGGCACCGGGGACACTCCGCGCAGCTGGCGCGTCAGGCGGGCATCGTCGGTCAGCGCATGGGCATGCCCCACAAGGAGCTGGCCGCGCTGTCCATCGCCGCCTACCTGCACGACCTGGGCAAGCCGTCCGAGCGGCACTTCTCGCTGGCGAGCAACGCCGTCAACTCGGAGTGGAAGGCGCAGGCCCGCGCCGCGTGCCGCGCGCCCACGAAGCTGTTCGAGACGGTGCACCTGCCCGCGCAGGTCAACACCATCCTCGCGCAGCTCTATGAAGCCTGGGATGGCTCGGGAACTCCGCAGGGCGCCAAGGGAGAGGAGATCACCCTGGGCGCGCGCATCCTCGCGGCGGTGGACAGCTTCCTGGAGCTGACCAAGAACCCCGGCAACGCGCTGGGCAAGGCCCTGCCCAAGGAGCAGGCCCTGGAGCACCTGCGCACGAACGCGGGCGTGCTCTACGACCCGGTGGTCGCGGACATCGTCATCCAGCTGCAGAGCGGCGAGCTGCTCCGTCACCGACTGGAGAGCGAGGGCCGGCAGGTGCTCGTGGTGGAGCCGGACGAGACGGCTCGCGGCGAGCTGCTGGAGGCCGTGCTCAAGCAGGGGCTGGTGGCCCACGCGCTGTCCACGCAAGAGGGCGCGCAGGATGGCCTCGCCCGGCAGGACTGCGATGTCCTGGTGGTGAGCCTGCGCCTGGGTCAGCAGGAGGTGTTGGACTTGCTCCAGCAGGCCCGCTCCGCGCCGGAGACGGCGGGGCTGCCCATCGCGGTGGTGGGCGAGCCGGATGCGCCCACGCGCGAGCGACTGATGATGGGCGGCGCGACGGAGCTGCTGCCGCCCGGGGACAAGTCCCTCGTCGCCAAGGCGGTGCGCGCGCTGCTCGAGGACCGGGTGCTGCACAACGGCCCGGGGCGCGTGGTGCGTGGCAGCTTCGACGAGCTGCCTCCGAGGGAATTGCTGCGCACGCTGGGCAGCGCGAGGAAGAGCGGCAAGCTCAACCTGCGTCAGCACACGCTGGAGGGCTCGATGCACCTGGAGAGCGGCCGCGTCGTGTTCGCCTCGTTCGGCGGACACACGGGAGAGCCCGCGCTCCAGGCGCTCTTGAAGCTCAAGCAGGCCGACTTCCAGTACGACCCGGACGCGCTGCTGCTGGACGTGCCGCAGATGGACCAGGACCTCCAGGCCCTGGCCGGCGGCGTCAGCGCAGGTTGAGGTTGAAGAGGGCGGCGGCGTTGGCGGTGGTGACCTCGGTCACCGTCTCCAGCGTCACGCCCTTGAGCTCCGCCAGCTTCCGCGCGGTCTCCACCACGTGCGAGGGCTCGTTCTTGCGCCCCCGGTGCGGCACGGGCGCCAGGTACGGGCTGTCGGTCTCCACCATCAGCCTGTCGAGCGGCGCGAAGCGCACCGCGTCCTGCAGCGCCTCCGTCTTCTTGTAGGTGATGACGCCGGAGAGCGAGAGGTAGAAGCCCCGGTCCAGGTAGCGCCGCGCGGCATCCGTGTCTCCGGTGAAGCAGTGGATGACGCCCTTGGGCACGCCCACCTCGCCGAGAATCGCGTCGCAGTCCTCGTGCGCGTCACGCACGTGCACCACCAGCGGCTTGCCCAGCTTCACGGCCAGCTCGCACTGGTGTCGGAAGATGCGCGCCTGCGCCTCCCGGGGTGAGTGGTCGTAGTAGTAGTCCAGGCCGGCCTCGCCCACGGCGCGGACCTCGGGCCGGGCGCAGGTGCGCTCCAGCGTGGCCAGGTCGTCCTCCGTGGCGCGCGCGGCCTCGTGCGGATGGATGCCGAGCGTGGGCGAGAGGAACTCGGGATGCGCGGCGGCCAGCTCCAACGCGTTGCCCCACTCGCCGGGACCATGGAACTGGCCCACGACGATGGCGTGGACGAGGCCCGCGGCGCGCGCGCGCTCCAGCACCGGGGCCGCGTCCGCGAAGTCCTTCACTTCCAGGTGGCAGTGCGCATCCACCAGTCTCATGTCCCCTCCTGAAACAAGTCGTCCAGTTCCTGCCGTGCCTCGGGTGAGGTGAAGGTGCTCACCGCCGCGCGCACGTGCTCGCGGCCCTCGGGGAGGCCCAATCTCCAGAGCCCATCCGCCGCGTCCAGCCGGTCCTCTTCCTGAGCGCTCACGTCCCGCAGCAGCGCGAGCAGCCAGGGCAAGGCCCGCTCGTCGCCCAGGCGTCCCAGGCCGCGCGCGGCGGCGCCCCGGCAGGAGTCCTTCGGGTCATCGAGGATGGCCTTCAGTCGCTCCAGCGCGCCAGCGGCCTTCACCTCGCCGAGCAGCTCCACCGCGAGCGCGCGGTCCTGACTCCACTTCTTGCGCGTGCGCTGGAGCAGGTGTGCCGCGCCGTCGGCGTCACCCAGCCGGGCGAGGACTCCCGCGGCCTGCGTCTTGTCGAAGGCGGGGAGCAGCCAGCGGCCGAACAGCTTCTTCACCGCGGGCAGCGCGCGAGCGTCCTCGAGCTCCGCCAGCGCACCCAGGGCGCGGAAGCGGAGCAGGTCCGCGTCCAGCGCGTCGATGAGCACCTCGAGGCCCGCGGGGTGCTTGAGGGCGGCGATGCCTCGCGCGGCCTCGAAGCGCACCTCGGGGACGGAGTCCTCCAGCATGCCCGCGAGCGCGCCGCGCAGCTCGGGACGGGCCATGTCCGCAAGGCGCCCCGTGGCCTCCAGGCGCACCAGCGACTCCTCGTCGCGAAGCCGCGAGATGAGCAGCGCGATCGCCTCTTCTTGCGGCAGCACCACGGTGGCCAGCGCGATGCCCGAGCGCTTCACCTCGGGCTGCGCGTCCGACAGCATCCTCGGCACCACCTCCGTGAACTCGGGCGCGCGCGAGGGCAGCTCCGCCGCGAGGTGATGGAGTTGCTCGGCCGCCTCCGCGCGAAACGCGGGGCGCTTCTCGTTCTCCAGCGCCAGCAAGGCCCGGTCCCGCTCCGCACGCCAATCCGTCACGTCCCATCACCTCGCTTGCCCGACAGCGTCCGCTTCGAGCACCTCGAGCGAACTGGGGCAGGGGGTTGCCACCCTGCCCCGTCCGCGCCGACTACTTCACGTCGCTGCCCGGCGGCACGTTGCCCGGATCCAACAAGGACAGGTCCTTGCCGCCCGGCCCCGCCGTCAGGAGCATGCCGCGCGACGAGATGCCCTTGAGGCTGCGGGGCTTCAGGTTCGCCACCACCACGACGTTGCGCCCCACCAGCGACTCCGGCGCGAACGCCTCGGCGATGCCCGAGACGATGGTGCGCGGCCCCGTCGCCTCGCCCACGTCCACCGTGAGCTTCAGCAGCTTGTCCGCCTTGGGGACCTTCTCCGCCGCGAGCACCTTGCCCGACTTGAGCACCACCTTGGCGAAGTCCGCGTACTCGATCTCAGCGGACGCCTCCCCTGCGCCCTCCGTCGCCTGCGTGACGGGCGCGGCCTCGGCCGGCTTCTTCTCCACCTTCTTCTCCTTGCCACCTTCGGCCTTCTTCGCCTCCACCGCCGGAGCCGGCGCGCCGCCCGCGGGCAGCGAGAGGATGGCGTTGACGCGCTCCTCCTCCAGCCGGGGCAACAGCGGCTCCGGGGTACCGATGGGCCGGCTGCGATCCAGCAGCGGATACTTCGCGCCCTCCAGCGCCTGGAACGTGAGCGGCGGCGCGCCCAGCTGCGCGAACAGCTTCTCGGACAACCTCGGCGTCACCGGGCCCAGCAACGCGCCCAGCAGGTACACGACGTCCGCCGCGTCGGAGAGGTCCGCGCGCGCCGCCTCCGCGTCCTTCTTCACCAGCGCCCACGGCGCCTGCGCCTGGACGAAGGCATTCGCAGCCGACGCGATGTCCGTGATGACGCGGATGGCGTTGCGGTACTCGAGCTTCTCGAACGCCTCGCGCACCTCGCCGACCCGGGCCAGCACCGACTCCACCAGCGCGCGTCCAGGCCCCTCGGCCCGACCCGGCGCCAGCTTCCCGCCCAGCGGCCCGGCCAGGAGCGACAGCGCGCGGTTGGCCAGGTTGCCCACGTTGTTGACCAGCTCCCCGTTCACCCGCAGACGGAAGTCCTTGAGGTTGAGGTCCAGGTCCTCCACGCCCGCGCCCAGGTTGGCCGCGTAGAAGTAGCGCAGGTAGCTGGGGTCCAGCTGGTTCAGGTAGTCGCGCACCGGAATCATGGTGCCGCGGCTCTTCGACATCTTCTCCCCGTTCACCGTGAGGTGGCCGTGGACCTTGATCTCGCTCGGCACATGCAGGCCCGCCACGTCCAGCACCGCGGGCCAGAACAGCGCGTGGAAGTAGACGATGTCCTTGCCGATGAAGTGGACGATGCGCGCGCCGCTGTCCTTCTCCCAGTAGTCCAGCGCGCTCTTCGCCTTGCCCGTCTCCTTCGCCCACTTCTCCGTCGTGGCGATGTAGCCGATGGGCGCGTCCAGCCAGACGTAGAAGTACTTGTCCGTCTCACCGGGAATGGCGAACCCGAAGTAGGGCCCGTCACGGCTGATGTCCCAGTCCGCGAGCCCCTTCTCGAAGAAGCCCTGCAGCTGCGTCGCGAGCCCCGGGTGGAGGAAGCCCGGCTTGCGCAGCAGCGCCTGGAGGAAGTCCGCGTGCTTCGAGAGCTTGAAGAACAGGTGCGCCGACGACTTGCGCACCGGAGGCGTCCCACAGAGCGCACAGCGCGGCTCGATGAGGTCCGTGGGGCTGTACGCCTTGCCACACTTCTCACAGACGTCACCGTACTGGTCGGGCGACTTGCAGTTGGGACAGGTGCCCTTGATGAAGCGGTCCGGCAGGAAGCGGCGGTCCTTCTCGCAGTACGCCTGTTCGACGTCCTTGCGCTCGATGTCGCCCTTCTCCTTCAGCCGCCCGTAGATGAGCTCCGCGTAGTGGCGGTTCTCCGGCGAGTTGGTGGAGTGGAAGGAGTCGAAGCGCACGTCCAGGTCGTGGAAGTCCTTCTGGTGCTCGTCCTGGAAGCGGGCGATGAACTCCTCGGGCTTGAGCCCGTGCTTCGCCGCGTTGAGCTCGATGGGCGTGCCGTGCGTGTCGTCCGCGCAGAAGTAGACGACGTCCTTGCCGCATGAGCGGAGGAAGCGCACGTAGATATCGGTCTGGATGTACTCGACGGCGTGCCCGAGATGGATGGGGCCGTTCGCGTACGGAAGCGCACTGGTGACGAGGATTCTCTCCGCCATGGACTCTCCTGGGGGCGGCGGACATTAGCCGCTCGGGGGGCCGAGGTCATCGACGGCGTGGGGCCGCGCGCACGAATGCACGACGGAGCCGGGGATGTTATCGACCGGATACGAATGTGCACCATCGTCATCCTTCGTCAGGTCCACCCCGAGTGGCCGCTGGTGCTCGCGGCCAACCGGGACGAGTTCTACGCACGTCCCACAACGGGCCCCCAGGTCCTGCTCGAGTCCCCTCGCGCCGTCGGCGGACGGGACGTGGAGCGCGGCGGGACGTGGATGGGAGTGACTAACGAGGGCCTCTTCGTGGGCCTGACGAACCAGCGCGGAGGACAGGGGAAGGGCCCGGCCCCCCGCTCGAGGGGAGAGGTGGTCCTCCAGGCCCTGCGGGCCGCCAGCGTGGAGGGCATCGAGCGCTACCTGGACACGCTGTCCGGCGAGGACTTCCTCCCCTTCAACCTCCTCTACGGCGATGCCCGGACGCTGCGGGTCGCCTACGCCAGGACGGGCCAGGCCGAGCTGCGGCGCGAGGACGTCCCCCCAGGCATCCACGTGCTCCCCAATGACGTGCTCGACAGTCCGGAGCTCCCCAAGGTGGCGCGAGCCCGGATGCTCGCCGCCGAGCTGCCGCACGAGCCCTGGCCCCGGTTCGAATCCGGGCTCAAGGCCCTGCTCGGGGACGACCTGCTGCCCCCGGAGAGCGGGACGCCGCGCCCCGCGCCCGGGGAGTCGCTGCCCCCCGACTTCCTGCGTCGCCTGCAGGCGCTCTGCATCCATACGCCCGCCTATGGCACGCGCTGGTCCTCCATCGTCGCCCTGGCTCCGGGACGCGTGGGGCATTACCTGGTGTCGCAGTCCGCGCCGTGCGAGGGCTCCTGGGAGGACATCACGGGGATGCTCGATGTCCCCCCTCCCACGACGCGCTGAGCCCGCGGCGCCCCTCGCCCAGGCGCGCCAGCAACCGTGAGAGCAGGGGCCACGGGTGCGCGCCCTGCTCGGCGCCGAGCCCGCGCAGCGCGCGATGCAGCGCCACGAAGTCCCGCGCCACGTCCGGGTCGTCGAGCACGGCGCCCCCTCCGGGAAAGAGGTCGTCGACGAGCGCCACGTCCTCGTCTTCCCATCCACGGCGCGACGGCGGCCTGAGCAGGGCCACCGGCACGAGCATCCCGCACAGCACCCCGGGGCGACCGCTCTCGGCGTGCAGCGCGTGGACTTCACCTGGAGGAATCACGACGAGGCTTCCGGGCGGCGCCATCAGCCGGACACCTCCGCAGCACACCTGCTGGACATGCCCCGCGTCCAGCGTGAGTTGGAGCTCGTCATGGACATGCAGGGCCTGCGTGGTGGCGCGGCCACTCACCCGATACAGCACCAGTCCCGGGTATGTGCCGGGTCGCCAGACCTGCGCCGTCGCATGCCCGTCCCACTCCGTCACCATCTCCCGCTCCCCGCGTCGATGTACGGGAAGCTAGACGCCGATGTGGGTTCGGCGCAGCCAGCCCCCGGGACACAGGCCGTGTCGTCGGGCCGGCACTCGCCTCAGGCCGGACCGGCGGGCGCGGGCTCGCCCACGAGGACGCGTGCCCGGCCGTCCATGGAGAGCTTCACCTCCTCGACAGTGCCGAAGCCGGACTCACGCGCCAGCTCCGCCAGGTGACGCATCCACGGGTTGTAGGGCATCCCGTTGTCCGAGCAGCACGGCACCACGGCGAACGGCAGCCGATGTCTCGCCGCGTATTCGATGATGACGCGCGTGGCGCCGTCCGGGTGCATTCCCACCACCAGCTCCGCCTCGCACGGCTCGTCCAGCGTGAAGATGCGCTGGGCATACGTCACCGGCAGGTGCTTGTGCCGCAGGTCGAAGGTGGTGACGGCGCGGCCCCGCCGCGTCAAGGCCTCGTTGAGGCGCCCCTGCCCTCCCGCCACGTCGAAGACGCGAGGGGCCATGAAGCGCGACACGATGAAGTCCGCGAAGAGGTCGAAGCGACGCTTGTCCGCCATACGCGGCCTCCTCTACCCGAGCCGGACTCCGAGTGCACGTCCCAGTGTGCCCGCCCGCTCCCTCAGGCGCCGAGGCACACCGTGGCCAGGAGCCGCTCGATGACCAGCCGCCCGTTGCCCGAGGACTTCAAGGACAGGTCCGCCTCCGCGCACGCCACCAGCGCGCCCAGCAGCTCCTTGCGCTCGTAGCCCGCGGCCGCCTTCATGCTGAAGGTGAGCGCCCACGCGTTGGGCATCTTGCGCCGGGTGCCCTTCAGCTCCGCCTCCAGCTTGGGGAACACCCGGGCCTCCACGTCCTTCGCGGTGCGCGGCGGCGTGCCTCCCGCGTAGCGCGTCAGCCACTCGTGGCTCTCCAGCAGCGTACGGACGATGGAGGCCACCGCGCCCAACAGCTGCAGCGCGTGCGTGCCCTGCCCCATCGCGTCCTCCGCGTAGGACAGCGCGCCGCGGAAGTCGCGCTTCTGGAGCGCCTCCGACAGCTCGAAGAACTCCTCCTCGCGCGCGTGGTGCACCAGCATCACCACGTCGGAGCGTTCGATTGCGGGGCCCTCCGAGTACGTGGCCAGCTTCTCCAGCTCCGACTGCAACAGGCGGATGTTGCCGCCCACGCGCTCCTTGAGCTCCTCCAGCGCGCCGGGCCCCAGCTTCTTCTTGAAGGGCGCCAGGAACTCCTTGGCGATGTCGGAGAGGTCCAGGTCCTTGTGGCGCGCGGCCACCTTGCGCTCGACGACGTGGCCCTTGTCCTGCGCCAGCTTCACCAGCGGGTTCTTCGCGTCCACCTCCGTGGCCGCCATCACCAGCGCGTGTCCCGCAGGCGCGCCCTTCTGGATGAGCTCGATGAGCGCGGTGGCGTCACCCTCCGGGGCGCTGATGCGCTCCTCCTTGCAGAAGGCCGCGGCCTCCTTCAGGAACGCCACGTCCGCCTCGGCGAGGTCGACGTTCAGCTCCTCCTTCCACTGCTCCACCGACGGCGCCCTGGACGCGGATGGGTCCAGCTGGTCCACGCCCCAGCCCGCGCGCGCCGCCAGCGCCAGCAGCCGCCGCGCGCCCTCCTTGCGCTTGCCCGCCTTCCACGCCTCGCGCGCCTTGGCGAGCGGGTCTCCCCGCCCCTTCTTCGGCGCGAGGAACTCCGGGTCCCTCACCACCACGACCTTGCGGCCGGGGAACAGCGGCATCGTGGCCAGCTCCTGCGCCACCTCGCGCGGGCTGCCCGCGTCCAGCGTGACCAGGTTGAGCCCCACCGCCGCGTCGGGCACCAGCACCTTGACCAGCTCGTCGGCGCCCTTTCGGACCAGGAACTCCTCGCCCCACAGCAGGTACAGGGGCGAAAGCTTCCCGGCCTTCACGCCCGCCAGCACGTCATCCAGCTCCGAGCTCATCGGGACGTCTCCGTGAACAGGTCGATGAGCATCCGCTCCAGCTGCAGCCGGGGCGCGCCGTTGCGGGCCACCGCCGCGCGCGCGCCGTCGAGCAGCGCGTGGCGACGGTGCAGCCACGCATCGGACAGGCGCGCGCCCACCTCCACCGCCAGCTGGCGCAGGTCGCGGTTCGCCAGCGCGTCCTCGCGTCCCACCTTGGCAAGGGCCACGTCGCGCGTCCAGAGCGTCAACAGCTCCAGCGTCGCCTCCGCGTCCTCGCGCGAGCCGCCGTGCTCGTCCGCGAAGCGCAACAGCCCCACCGCGTTGTCGCCGCGCAGGTTCTCGAAGGCCGTCACCACGTCCTTGCGGCGGGCCAGCGCCTCCACGTCCAGAGACAGCGCGCGGCCCAGGCTGCCTCCGGCCATGATGGCCGCCAGCTGCGCGGTGTCCGCGTCCAGCTTGCGCTCGGTGCGCACGCGCTCGGCGACCAGCTCCACCGGCAGCGGGCCGAAGTGCACCTTGCTGCACCGGCTGCGGATGGTGGGCAAGAGCTTGTCCATGGCGCTGGCCACCAGCACCAGCGTGGTGTCCGCGGGCGGCTCCTCCAGCGTCTTGAGGAACGCGTTCTGCGCCTGCACGTTCATCGCCTGCGCGGAGACGAGGATGGCCACCTTGCGGCGCGACTCCAGGCCGCGCAGGGCCAGCCGCTCCTGCAGCTGGCGGATCTGCTCCACGCGCAGGTCCCGGCTCGGCGTGCCCGTGAAGTCCGAGCGCCCCGCGAGGCCCCGCGACACGCGCTCGTCGTCCGGCATCACCCAGGTGACGTCCGGGTGGAGGCCGCGCGAGACGCGCGTGCAGCTGGCGCAGGTGCCGCAGCCCACGTCCGGCTGCTCGGGGCAGGTGAGCGCCTGGGCCAGGCCCACGGCCGCTCGCTCCTTGCCCACGCCCTCCGGCCCCGCGAAGAGATACGCGTGGTGCACCGCGCCGGAGCGAAGTGCCGCCTGAAGTGAATCAATCGCGCGGGGCTGTCCCAGCACCGATGCGAGGGTCATGGCGCGTGTATCCCCGCTTGCGCGCCACGCGTCAACCGCTGCCTTGACCCCCCATGTACGCGCGGGAGAGAGTCAGGGGGCCTTGCTGCCTTTCCTCCAGAGCAATCTGTCCCTGGCCGTCGGCGCGATACTGGCGCTGGTGCTGCTGGGAACCCGGGCCTCCAGCCAGGACGCGGACCTGAAGCGGGACCTCACCGGGGCCCTGCGGCTGATGGTGATGTTCCTCATCCTGCGCGTGGGCGCCTGGGCGCTGCCCGCCACCACGCCGCCCGGGCCGATGAAGGCGCTGCAGGTCGCCTGGATGCTGACGTTCGCCTTCGGCGTCATCCGCGCGGGCGTGGGCTTCGGCCTGAAGCTGGCCCGGCTGCGCTCGACGTCGGTGGGGACGCCGAAGATCCTCCGCAACGTCATCGACTTCCTGCTCTACACGCTCGCCGCGGTGCCCATCGTCCAGACGCAGCTGGACCTGGACCTGACGGGCCTGGTCGCCACGTCCGCGGTGCTGTCGGTGGTCATCGGTCTGGCGCTCCAGGAGACGCTGGGCAACCTCTTCGCGGGCCTGTCCCTGCAGTTGGACAAACCCTTCGAGGTCGGCGACTTCGTGCGCATCGGCGAGCACGTGGGGCGCGTGGCGCAGGTCAACTGGCGCTCCATCCGCATCATGACGTTCCGCCGTGAGCTGGTGACGCTGCCCAACTCCATGGTGGCCAAGGAGCAGCTCAAGACGTTCAACCAGGACCGCGAGCCGGTGGGCGTGGACATGCAGGTGCGCGCCACGTACGAAACGCCGCCCAACGTGATGAAGGCGGCCCTGCTGGACGTGGCGCGGGAGATTCCGCAGGTGCTGGTGGACCCGCCGCCCATCGCCCGCACGCTCGCGTTCGACGAGCAGTCGGTGCGCTACATGCTGCGCTTCTTCGTGAACGACTTCTCGCTCGCGGACGCGACCATCGCGGAGGTGCACACGCGCCTGTGGTACCGGATGCGGCGCGACGGAATCGAGCCGCCCGTGCCCCACCGCGTGGTGCGCATGCGCGAGGACGCGGCCCGGCCGGAGCTGCCCGCGCACACCGTGCTGCGCCTGTTGCGCGCGGTGGACCTGTTCGAGCCGCTGAAGGACGCGGACCTGGAGCGGCTGGGCCAGGAGGTCCACGTGCGCCGCTTCGGCCGCGACGAGCACATCATCCAGGAGGGCGATGACGGCCGGACGTTCTACGTGCTCGCCTCCGGCGAGGTCAGCGTGCGCGCCGGCAAGTCCCAGTCCGAGGTGACGCGGCTGGGCCAGGGCGGCTACTTCGGCGAGATGTCGCTGCTCACCGGCGAGAAGCGCGCCGCCACCGTGGTGGCCCTGGAGGACTCGCTGCTGCTCGAGGTGGACCGGCCCACCTTCGCGCGGCTGTTCGGCGAGCACCCCAACCTGGCCCGGCAGCTGTCCTCCATCCTCGCGCAGCGGCGCACCCAGCTGCGCGCCGTGGCCCAGGCCAGCGGCGCCACCGGGGACCCCATCCCCGCCGAGGTGGGCCGCATCCTCGGCCGCCTGCGCCAGATCTTCGGCCTGCACGGCTCCCACCACGAGTAGCCCGCACCGGGCCTCCCGAAGCCCCTTCCCCGCCCTGGTCGTGCCCGCCCACCCTACCTGCCAGGGGGTGCGTTTCTGGGGGCCTCCAGGCCGCCCCGTCTCCGAGGGAATGTCAGACCCTTCCGGTAGTCTCTCTTCATTCCCGCTACCGGAAAGGAAGTCGTCGACATGACCACCCCTCGTGAGAACCCGTGTGTCTCGGTCAACCAGCTCGGCCAGTACCTCACCGGAACGCCGTCGCTGCGAAAGCGCATCATCCAGGGACAGAAGAACCCGGTGGATCCGCAGTACCTGCGCTACCCCGCGGCGGCCCAGGCCATCACCGAGTTCCTCTGCGAAGGCCGGGACGAGGTCATCCTGCGCTACCACCAGCGGCGGCTGCTCAACGCCCAGGCGGACTCCGACTTCGACGCGCACCGGCTCGCCCTGTGCGCGGAGGCGCTCCAGCGCTGCCTCGTCGCCACGGAGGACCTGGCCACCCGCGCCGTGGCCAGCCCCGCGGACCCGGAGCTCGCGCCCCTGGAGCTCGCCGGCGTCGCCGTGAAGGTGCGCCCCGAGGTCCTCCTCCGAGGCGTGGACGCGCGCGGGCAGATGCGCTCGGGCGTGCTGAAGCTCTACTTCTCCAAGCACACGCCGCTCGACGAGCGCGCCGGCCAGTACATCGCCACCGTGCTCCAGCTCTTCGCCGAGGAGCGGCTGGAGCAGCAGGGGCCCGTGGACCCGCGCCTGGTGGGCGTCTTCGACGTGTTCGCCGGCCGCCTGTTCGTCGCGCCGAAGGCCCGCCAGCGCCGGCTCCAGGACGTCGTGCTCGCCTGCGAGGAGATCGCCGGCCGCTGGAACTTCCACTGACGGCCCGCGGGGTCCGTGTCCGCTTCCGGGACACGGGCTTCCCGCATCCGCGAACGGCGCGGGGCCCGGGGCGGGCCTCCCTCCAGGGAACCTGGGGGGTTGCCTCGCTCCAGGCGGGCTGGCATGGCCTTCGCTTCGGGGCCCGCCATGGACTCGCTTCGTCAGGACTTCCGCTACGCGCTGCGCACGTTGAGGCACACGCCGGGCTTCACCCTGGCCGCCGTGGTGACGCTCGCGCTGGCCATCGGCGCGAACACCGTCCTCTTCAGCGCCATCCACGCGATGCTGCTCAAGCCCCTGCCCTTCCAGGCGCCGGAGGCGCTCGTGCGGCTGTGGTGCCAGCAGCTGGACTTCCCTCAGGCGTCCGTGTCCCCGCCGGAGCTGCTCGGCTGGCGGGAGCATGGCCAGTCGTTCGCGCAGCTGGCCGGCTTCGCCCGTCGGGACATGAGCCGCACGGGCGCGGACTCCGCCGAGCGCGTCCGCGCGGCCCGCGTCACCCCCAACTTCTTCCAGACGCTCGGCGTGACACCCACGCAGGGGCGCGACTTCCGGGACGAGGACGCGCAGCCGGGCAATCCCCCGGGCAGCGTGGTGGTGAGCCATGCCTTCTGGAAGAAGGCGCTGGGCGGAGCCTCGGACGCGGTGGGCGGGACGGTGCGGTTGGACGGGCGCACGTACACCGTCGCGGGCGTGCTGCCGGAGGGCTTCACCTTCCCGGAGTTCTCCGAGGACGTCGACGTGTGGCTGCCCAACTGGCTGGACCCGGAGTCGCACGGCAACCACTACATGAGCGTCATCGGGCGGATGGCCCCGGGCGTCACGCTGGAGGCGGCGACGGCGGACCTGGCGCGGGTGGCCCAGCTCATCGCCCGGCCGGGCGCGCCGGGCGAGAAGGCCCACGGCGTGACGACGGACCTGTGGCAGCGCTACCTCACGTCCACCTCGCGGCCGGTGCTGTGGGCGCTCTGGGCCGCGGTGGGCTTCGTGCTGCTCATCGCCTGCGCCAACGTGGCCAACCTCCTGTTGGTGCGAGCGCTGGCGCGGCAGCGGGACGGCGCCATCCGCGCGGCGCTCGGGGCCAGCCGGGGTCGGCGCATCCAGCAGGCGCTGGCGGAGAGCGTGCTCCTGGGCCTCGTCGGCGGGCTGGTGGGCCTCCTGCTCGTCATGTGGGGCATGGAGCTGGTGCGCGCGCTCCTGCCAGCCTCGATGCTGCGCATGACGCCGGTGGAGCTGAGCGTGCCCGCGCTGCTGTTCAGCGTGGCGCTGTCGCTCGGCGCCGGGTTGCTCTTCGGCCTGGCGCCCGCGCTGCACACCTCCGGTGCGGACGTCCTGCCGCTGCTCAAGCAGTCCGGGAGCGCGGCGGGCGCGCGCGCCAATCACCCGCTGCGCAACGGGCTGGTGGCCGTGCAGCTGGCGCTGGCGCTGGTGCTGCTGGTGGGCACGGTGCTGATGGTGCGGACGCTGCGCAACCTGCAGGCGGTGGACCCCGGCTTCGACGCGGAGCGGGTGCTGCATGCGCGGCTGGCGCTGCCGGACCTCAAGTATGGCGGCCCCGACCAGCAGCGCGGCTTCTTCGCCGACTACCTCGAGCGCCTGCGCGCGCTGCCGGACGTGGAGAGCGTGGGCATGGTCAACGACGCGCCGCTGGGGGGCACCAACTCCAACGGTGACTTCACGCTGGAGGGGGCGCCGCGGGACTCGGGGCTGCGCTACGTCACCGAGTACCGGGTGGCCTCGCCGGGCTACTTCCGGGCCCTGCGCGTCGCGCTGCGCGAGGGACGCGACTTCGACGGCCGCGACTCGGAGAAGGGCGCCCCCAGCGTCATCGTCAACGAGGCCTTCGTGCGCAAGTTCCTCGGCGGCGGCGAGGCGCTGGGCCGCAGGGTTCGCCTGGGCTGGAGCGACAACGAGCCCTTCCGCGACATCGTCGGCGTGGTGGCGGACGTGCGTCACAACCGCCTGACGGAGCCCGCCCAGCCGGAGACCTACCTGCCGTACGAGCAGTACCCGGTGCACACCATGTCCATCCTGCTGCGCACCTCGCGCGAGCCCTCCGCCCTGGTGGCCGCCGTGCGCCAGGAGCTCAAGGCCGTGGACGCGGAGCAGCCCGCGTACGACGTGGCCCCCTTCGTCGACCGGATGGACCGGCAGGTATCCCGGCCCCTGGCGACGGCGCGGCTGCTCGCGGCCTTCGCGGCGCTCGCCGTGGTGCTCGCGGGCGTGGGCGTCTATGGCGTCATGGCCTACGCGGTGGGCCAGCGCACCCGGGAGCTGGGAATCCGCCTGGCATTGGGCGCCCACCCCAGACAGGTGCTCGGGCTGGTGATGCGTCAGGGCCTCATGCTCACGCTCCTGGGCGTGGGGGTGGGCCTGCTGGCGGCCTTCGGCTGCATGCGCCTGCTCGCGGCGCTCCTCTATGGTGTGAAGGCCCACGAGCCGGGCGTGTTCCTGGGAGTCGCGGCGGCGCTGGGGTTGGTGTCGCTCCTGGCCACGTGGATTCCCGCGCTGCGCGCCAGTCGGGTGTCACCGTCCGTGTCACTGCGCGCGGAGTAGCTTCCGCCGCTGGCGGAACGCCGCGCCCAGGCAGCTTCAAGGCCCCGCCACGGGCCCGCGCCAGCTCGGCGGGCAGGCATGGGGTGACTTCGCCCCAGCCCCTGCGTTCCACGCGTTTACGGGCACCAGCGGACGTCCTGCTCGGCTGCCCTTTGACGCTTGCCGACGGAAGGGTTTAAGAGTCCGCATGCACTTCGACTGGACGTTTCTGGTTCGCGTGAGCGTGCTGGCTTTGCCCGCCATGCTGCTGATGGCGTTGCACGGCACGGTGGCGCAGGCCTCCGCGCCGAGCGCTCCGCTGGAGAAGCTGTCGGGTCGTCGCATCTTCTTCGGCCACCAATCGGTGGGCGGCAACATCCTGGACGGCGTCAAGGCGCTGCCCAACTCGGCCCAGGGCGTGGTGCCGCGCGTGGTGGAGGTGCAGAGCCCCACGGAGTCGCTGGCCCCCGGCACCCTGGCGCACGCCATGGTGGGACAGAACGAGAAGCCCGAGTCGAAGATCGCCGACTTCGAGCGGCTGATGGACGCGGGGCTCGCGAAGTCGACGGACGTGGCCTTCTTCAAGTTCTGCTACATCGACATCAACGGGGCCACGGACACGCGCGCGCTGTTCGAGAAGTACCGCGTGGCCATGGAGGGCCTGAAGGCGCGCCACCCCGGCACCACCTTCGTGCACGTGACGGCGCCGCTCACCACGGTGCAGCGCGGCGCGAAGGCGTGGCTGAAGGAGCTGCTCGGCCGGCCCGTCTGGGGCGTGGCGGAGAACGTGCAGCGCGAGACGTTCAACGAGCTGATGCGCAAGACGTACGCGGACAAGGAGCCCCTGTTCGACCTGGCGCGCCTGGAGTCCACCGCGCCCGACGGCTCGCGGGAGACGTACGAGCTCAATGGCCAGACGTGGCCGGCCATGGTGCCGGGCTACTCGGATGACGGCGGCCACCTGAACGCGGCGGCCCAGAAGCGCCTGGCCACCGAGCTGCTCAACTTCCTGGCCGGCCTGCCCGCGCCCGTGGTGCAGCCTCCCATCCCCGCGGTCCAGGCCACGCCGTGACATGAGGCCGTTACATCAATCACTGTCGCGCGAGTGGGGGAAGCTCATGGCGCGCCTGAAGTTGAGGCGCTGTCAGGAGATAGGGGACTCGCCCACGGTGCTGGGCCGCGTGTGGATCCACGGCGCGGGCCGGGTGCTCGTGGGACACCGCGTGGTGCTGGATGGCCGGCTGGCGCCCATCGAGCTGCATGCCATGTCGCCCCAGAGCGTCATCATCCTGGGGGACGAGGCCCACATCGAGGGAGGCGCGTCGCTGGAGGCGCTCAGCTCGATTTCGGTGGGCCGGGGCGCCCGGCTGGGGCCGTTCAGCAAGGTGATGGACAACCAACACCACCCGCTGAGGGGAAACCGCCATGAGCGGCCTCCGTCGGTGCCCCTGGTCATCGAAGAGGGCGTGACGGTGGGCAGTCGTGCCATCCTGTTGCCGGGCGCGCAGCTGCAGAAGGGCTGCACCGTGGCGCCCGGCACCGTCATCTCGCGTCGGATTCCGGCGGGGGTGACGGTGGGGGGAGCGCCCGCGAGGGTGCTGCGCAGGGAGGTGATGGGATGACGTCGCGTAGCCCATTCGTCCGGATTCCCGAAGTGGTCGCCCAGCTGGAGGAGATGGGCCGGGCGGCCCGGCCTCGCGCGGAGCGCGCGGTGGCGATGGTGCGCGCGCGCTGGCAGTTCCGCGCCGTCCAGTCGCTGGGGCGCAACGTGGCGGCCTATGGGCCGGTGAGCGTGCACAACGAAGGGGAGATGGTCCTCGGGGATCGGCTGACGTTCTCCGGCGGGATGCTGCCCAGCTCGCTCGTGTGCCACCCGGGTGGCCAGCTCACCATCGGGAACGAGACGCAGTTCAACTACGGGGTGTGCCTGGAGGCCTGGCGCTCGGTGAGCGTGGGGGCCCGGTGCATGTTCGCGTCGTTCGTGCGCGTGGGAGACCGGGATGGGCTCCACACCGCGCCCATCATCATCGAGGACGATGTCTGGGTGGCGCACGGCGCCATCATCATGCCCGGCGTGCGCGTGGGAGCGCGCTCGGTGGTCGCCGCCGGGAGCATCGTCACCCAGGACGTGCCGCCCGACACGCTGGCCATGGGCAACCCCGCGCGCAACATGAGCCTGGAGCTGGTTTCCCGCGACACGGGCAGCTGAGCACCTCAAGTCTTCGTCCCGGGCGCGTCTTGCTTCGCGCCCGGCTTGTTCCATCACTTCACCACCGCACTTCCAGACAGGACGTCCTACCGTGAGCATTCGTGAACGCATCCGTACCTTCATCGTCGACACGTTCTTCGTGGACGACTTCGGCGATGACGACTCCTTCCTGCGCAAGGGGCTCATCGACTCCACGGGGATGATGGAGCTGGTGGCGTTCCTGGAGTCGGACTTCGGCATCAAGCTGGAGGACAAGGAGCTGGTTCCGGAGAACCTGGACTCGCTGACGCGCGTGGTGGCGTTCGTCGAGCGCAAGCAGAACCAGCGCCTGCCGCAAGCGGGCTGAAAAGAGCGCGCCATGTGTGGCATCGCGGGATTCACCTACCCGGCGGGAGGGGGCGCCGGGGCCGAGGCGGGCGAGCGGCTGGTCCGGATGACGGCGAGCATCCGTCACCGGGGCCCGGACGCGCAGCGGGCGTTGGTGTTGAACGGGGTGGCCCTGGGCCACACGCGGCTGTCCATCGTGGACCTGGAGGGGGGCCACCAGCCGATGCGTGACGCGGCGACGGGGCTCACCGTCGTCTTCAACGGGGAGATCTTCAACCACGTGGAGCTGCGCGAGCAGCTCGCCGGGCGGTATGCGTTCCGCACGCGCTCGGACACGGAGGTCATCCTCGCGGCGTTCCTCACGTGGGGCATCGACTGTGTGCGCCGGTTCGAGGGGCAGTGGGCCTTCGCGCTGTGGGACCCGCGGGATGCCACGCTGTGGATGTCTCGCGACAGGGTGGGCATCTGCCCGCTGTATTACGCGGAGCTGCCGGGTGGACAGCTCGCGTTCGGCTCGGAGGCCAAGGCGCTGTTCGCCAGCGGGCTGGTGACGCCGGCGCTGGACGCGCGGGGGCTGAAGCAGACGTTCCAGCTGTGGTCGCCGGTGGCGCCGCGCACGTCGTTCGAGGGGGTGCGGCTGCTGCCGCCCGCGCACTCGGCCCGGTTCCGCGCGGGGGTGCTGGAGACGTTCAGGTACTGGGACCTGGATTTCGGCGTGGAGCCGAGCACGGCCAGCGACGCGCGCATCCAGGAGGAGCTGGGCGAGGCGTTGGAGCGCGCGGTGCGGCTGCGGCTGCGCGCGGACGTGCCGGTGGCGGCGTACCTGTCGGGCGGGTTGGACTCGAGCCTGTTGTGCGCGCTGGCGCAGGGGCAGCTGGGCGGGACGCTGCGGACGTTCTCGGTGGGCTTCGCGCACGCGCGGTTCGACGAGCGCGAGCACCAGGCCGCGGTGGCCGGGGAGCTTCGCACGGAGCACCGCGTGGTGGAGATGCGCGACGGGGACATCGGCACGCTGGTGCCTGGCGTCATCTTCCACGCGGAGCAGGCGATGATGCGCTCGGCGCCCGCGCCGTTCCTGCGGCTGAGCGAGTGGGTGCGGCAGAACGGCATCCGGGTGGTGCTCACGGGGGAGGGCTCGGACGAGATGTTCCTGGGCTACGACCTGTTCAAGGAGACGAAGGTCCGGCAGTTCTGGGCACGGCATCCGGCGTCGAAGTGGCGGCCGCTGCTGCTTCGTCGGCTCTACCCCTCCCTGTCGGTGAGCCAGCAGAACGTGGAGCTGCTGCGCGAGTTCTTCGGCATGGGGTTGGAGGACCCGGGCAGCCTGGGCTTCTCGCACCTGGTGCGGTGGGCGAACAGCGGGCGGATCTCGCGCTTCCTGGCGCCGGACTTCGCGGCGAGCGTGGCGGACGAGGAGCCGACGGCGTCGGTGCTCGCGACGGTGCCCGCACACGTGGCCCGCTGGCGGCCGCTGGCGCGCGCGCAGTACCTGGAGGCGAAGACGCTGCTGTCGGGATACCTGCTGTCGGCGCAGGGAGACCGGATGCTGCTGGGCAACGCGGTGGAGGGACGCTTCCCGTTCCTGGACACGTCGGTGATGGAGCTGGCGGCGCGCATCCCCGAGCGCATGCGGCTCAAGGGGCTGGACGAGAAGCACGTGCTCAAGCGCTACGCGAAGGGCCGTGTTCCGGCGTCCATCCTGGAGCGCAGCAAGTTCCCGTACCGTGCGCCCATTGCCGGAGCGCTGGTGGGACCGGAGGCGCCCGCGTGGGCGAGGGAGCTGCTCGCGCCCGAGGCCGTGGCGAAGGTGGGGGTGTTCGATGCACGCAAGGCGGAGCGGCTCGTGGCCAAGCTGCGCGCGCCCAACGCGGCGGAGAGCGAGGCGGACACCATGGCGCTGTTCGCCATCGCGTCGACGCAGCTGCTCGCGCACCACTTCCTCACGCCGCGCGCGCCGCCGCGGGCGGACCTCGACGCCGTGGTGCTGGAGGCGGCATGAACGATAGGAAAGCTCACGCGCTGGCCGAGGCCTTCCCGAGCCGGGCACCCCCCCTGCGCGTTCGTGATTCTCGCGCGCGGGCCGCCAGAACGTCCGAAACAGTCATGCGCCAGCAACGGCGCATGCGCGCCAGCGGTTTTCACACGCGAACAGCCTGCGCGTCCGAGACCGCTCCGCATCAGGAACGCCGCATGCGCGCGAGCGATCTTCACACGCGAACAGCCTGCGCGTCCGAAACCGCCCTGCATGAAGAACGCCGAATGCGCGCCAGCGCTCTTCTCACGCGAACAGCCTGCGCGTCCGAAGCGGCCCTGCATCGGGAGGTCGCGTGAACCCTCGCGACGGTCTCGCGCCTCGCCGCAACCACAGATGTCCCGCCTGGGAAGGTCGCGTGATTACTCGCGACCTCCCCGCGCACAGCTTCGCCGCGTTCAAACCTGTCCTGCTTCAGGAGGTCGCGTGAGCGCGACGGACTCCGCGCCGGCGTGGGTCATGGCCCACGCGCAGCGCACCCCCACGGCCTCGGCGGTGGACTCGCCGTGGACACGGCTCACGTACTCGCAGCTCGCGGAGCGGATGACGGCGCTCGCGGGGCACCTGCGTTCCTCGGGCGTCTCAGCCGGAGACAAGGTTCTCATCGCCCTGCCCCTCGGCTCGGCGGGCGCGGTGGCCGGGCTCGCGGTGCAGGCCCTGGGCGCATGCGCGGTGGAGCTCGACCGTGAGGCGGGCGCGACATCCGTGGACGCCATCCTCGCGCAGACGGGCGCGCGACAGGCCTTCGTCTTCGGACAGGACGCGCGCAAGTGGACCGGCAAGCCGGGCCTGACGCACGTGTATGTGATTCACGCCACGCGCCCACCGGAGCGGATGCTCCAGGCGCTCGCGCCCGCGACCTGCACGTGGGTGCAAGAGGACGGCGCGGTGGACCCCGAGGCAAAGGCTCCCCCGCTGGCCGCCCTGCCCTCCACGCCCTCCGACGCCCACGCGTCCATCGTCTACACCTCCGGCAGCACTGGCACGCCCCGGGGCGTCATCCAGACCTTCGGCAACATCGCCGCCAACACGCGCTCCATCGTCGAGTACCTGGGCCTGTCCTCACGAGACAGGGCACACCTGGTCCTCCCGCTGCACTACTGCTACGGCAAGAGCGTCCTCCAGACCCACCTGCTCGTGGGCGGCTCCGTCTTCCTGGACCCGCGCTTCATGTACCCACAGGTGGTGCTGGAGGCGATGGCCCAGGAGCGCAGCACCGGCTTCGCGGGCGTGCCGCTCACCTTCGAGTTGCTCAAGCGGCAAGCTGGCGCGGAGGCCCTCTCGAAGCTCCGTCTGCGCTACGCCACCCAGGCCGGCGGCGGCATGTCTCCGGACACCATCCAGTGGACGCGCGAAGCCCTCTACCCCGCCGAGCTGTACGTCATGTACGGCCAGACCGAGGCCACGGCGCGACTGAGCTACCTGCCCCCGACGCGGGCCGCGGAGAAGGCGGGCTCCATCGGCGTGGCGATTCCCGGTGTCGAGCTGCGCGTGGTCGGAGAGGACGGCAAGGCGCTCCCCACGGGCGAGACAGGCCACCTGGTGGCGCGCGGCGCCAACGTGACGCCGGGCTACCTGGGCGCCCCCGAGGAGACCGCGGCCATCCTGCGCGACGGCTGGCTGTGGACCGGAGACCTGGCCTGGCGCGACGCGGAGGGCTTCATCTTCCTGGTGGGACGCGCGAAGGAGATCCTCAAGGTCGGCGGCCACCGCGTGAGCCCGGCGGAGCTGGAGCATCAGCTCGCGAGGCACCCATCGGTGCGCGAGGTGGCCGTCGTGGGGGTCCCGGACGCGCTGGGCGGAGAGGCGGCCTGCGCCGTGGTCGTGCTCCAGGAAGGAGCCACGGTCGAGGAGGACACGCTGCGGCGCTTCTGCAGGGAATCGCTGCCGGCACACAAGGTGCCCCGGCACGTGGTGTTCACGGACGCGCTGCCGCGAGGGCCCAGTGGGAAGGTGCTCAAGGCGGAGCTGCGCACCCAATATTCATCCATCGGTTCGTCGTGAAGGGTTCGAGAGGGGTCACACAATGAAGTTTTCCAAGCAGGTGTTGGAGCTGGACTGGGAGGCGAAGGCGGCCGAGCTGTCCGAGGGGCTGCGCGAGACGGTGCTCAAGAAGCTGCGCAAGCGCGGCCTCGTCGTGGCCATCTCCGGCGGCATCGACTCCGCGTGTGTCGCGGCCCTGGCCGTGCGGGCCCTCGGCCCCGAGCGCGTCTTCGGCATCCTCCTGCCCGAGCGCGACTCCAGCGGCTGGAGCTCGCAGCTGGGCCGCAAGCTCTGCGAGAAGCTGGGAATCAAATACCAGCTCCACGACATCGCCCCCATCCTCGAGGCCGCCGGCTGCTATCGCCAGCGCGACGAGGCCGTGCGCTCCGTCTTCCCGGAGTTCACCCCGGACATGAAGTGGAAGATTGTCATGCACGGCGACCGGCTCAACACGGACGCGGTGAACTTCTTCTACGTCGTGGTGCAAGTGAATGGCGAGGAGCGCCGCTTCCGGCTGCCTCCCCAGGCCTATACCCAGATTGTCGCCGCGACGAACTTCAAGCAGCGCACGCGGAAGATGATGGATTACTTCCACGCGGACCGTCTGAACTTCGCGGTGGCGGGCACGCCCAACCGTCTGGAGTATGACCAGGGCTTCTTCGTGAAGCTGGGCGACGGCGCCGCGGACGTGAAGCCCATCGCCGGCCTCTACAAAACCCAGACATATCAACTGGCCAGACACCTGGGCGTCATCGACGAAATCACCAGCGGCGAGCCGACCACGGACACGTTCAGCCTCCCCCAGTCGCAGGAGGACTTCTATTTCTCCGTGCACTACTCGCAGCTGGACCTGCTCATGTGGGCCAAGAACCACGACGTGCCCACGGACGAGGCCGCGCAGGTGATGGGCCTGACGCCCACCCAGGTGCAGCGCGTCTACGACGACATCGACCAGAAGCGCCGCAGCACGGCCTACCTGCACTCGCCGCCGCTCTTGCTGGAGAAGGTGCCGGAGCTGGAGCCGTTCAAGCTCGGCTGAAGCACGACGCCGTGCCAAAGAGACGGGAGGCGCCCTCGCCTCCCGTCCCTCGCGAACAGGGGCGACTACTCCTCCTCTTCGCAGACCTCCGCCTTCACCGGGATGTCCTTGCGCGCGTCGTCGCGCACGTAGAGATACCCCTCGCGGAAGTAGTCCTTCCCGCCCTGCACGCGCATCACGTTGCGCTTCGCGTCGGTGACGGTCCACTTCAGCGTCTCGCTGGAACCGCTCGGATAGGCCACCTGCAGCGTCGAGCCGCCGCGGGCCTCGGACTTCACGGACTTCACCTGTCCCTTCAGGTCATCCTGGCCGAAGTCGATGAGGATGGACCCGGCCGCGTCCACCGTCACCGAGGGCGTGTTCGCCCCGCACCACTCCTCGATGAGGTAGCCCTTGCCCTTGCGGCGCACCTGGAGCCACTTGCCGGCCAGGGCCTTGAGCGCCCCGGACGACGCGGCCTCGACGCCGGCCGCCTGCGTCCCACACTCCAGCTCGCCACCCGGCAACAGGCCCGTGACGACCTGTGTCCCCTTCACCACGCGCACGGGCACCACGTCCGGCAACGGTGACGCGGCGTGCGCCTCCACCTTGTCCCCGCTCACCACCGTGGGCCCCTGCCGACTCCCATCCAGCGGCTGCAGGCGCGCCTCCTTCGCCTTCACCGTGCACGTCGACAGCGCTCGGCTGAATGGCCGCGAGAAGCTGTCCTGTCCCGACCACCCCGCACCGCAGCAGTCCGTCCCAGGCCCCTTCAGCACCAGCTTGTTGGGCTCCAGATCCAGCGTCCATTTCCCCTGGGACTGGAAGGTCGTCAGGGCCCACGACTTCGGAGAGGTCTTCTTCTGGACAGCGAAGGTGCATTCACAGGCCCCCATGCTCTGGCCCTGCGGAAAAGTTGACTCGTATTGAACGAGCGTCTGCCCATCCCCCTCGAGCACCACGAGGGTGCCGCCCTGCTTGGCATAGACACCCGTGAGCGGCTGTTGCTGCGCGGCCGCGAGGCCCGCCCACAGACACAATGCCGCGCCAGTCACGAGTCCGTAACGCAGTGCATTCATTCGCGACTCCTTGTGTGGATTCACCCAGACAGGGCGACTCCTATCGCTCTCTGAACCTGGAAGTCAGGCCAAACCGACCTGGGTCGCCGCAACTCTTTTTCTCAGCCGCCGACAATCGGTCATCAGTCGTTTCCACACCCCTGTGTCTCCACTCGTGGAGTGACCCCATGTCTCCTCGCATCGAGCGCCGTCAGCAGACGAACTCGCCCACCTCCGTCCAGGCCGAGGGCCTGCCGCAGGGCCGCGACGCTCAGCTCAACCTCCAGCAGCTGTGGCCGTACATCGAGAAGTACGCGCAGAAGTACGGCGCGGACCCGAAGGTGCTCGCGGGCATCGTCGCGCAGGAGTCCTCGTTCAAGAACCACGGCGTGCACGCGGACGGCACGGGCCACGGGCTCATCGGCCTGGACGACAACGGCCTGCTGCCCTCGTTCGAGAAGTGGTCCGGCATGCAGGTGGGCCGCGGGGCGAACGCCAAGACGATTCCGCCCGAGAAGCAGATGGAGTTCCTGGCGAAGACGATTGGTGAGCTCACCAAGAAGCACGGCAGCGGCCTGGCCGCCGCGCGCGAGTGGCACCGGGGCGCGGGCAACATGAACGACGCGCGGGGCTACGACTACCAGAACAAGATCCAGAACCACATGAACAGCCTGTTCCCCGGCGGCAAGACGCCGAGCGGGACGACGGCCAACGTGCCCGACACCACGGTGGGTGGCACGGACACGTCCAAGCCGGGCAACAAGCCGGGGCTGACGCCTGGCAAGACGGACGACTCGCGCACGCCCGTGACGGGCTCGGACCGGGAGATCAAGAAGGGCGACACGCTGTGGGGCATCGCCTCCGAGCTCAAGGCCAAGGGCATGGAGGGCTCGCACTGGGATGTCATCAACCAGATCCGCCAGCTCAACCCGAAGATCACCGACCCCAATCTCATCCTCGCCGGTGACACGCTGAAGCTGCCGGGGATCGCGGGCAAGGACCAGAGCACCTTCACGCCGGGCACGAACAAGCCGGGTCCGGTGGACTTGAACCCCAAGCCCACGGGCCCGCAGGCCACGGACGGCGCCGCGCCGGTGACGGGTGACGGCCGCGTGGACCCGAGCAAGGTCCCGCAGATCAGCCAGTACAACCCGGCGGGCAAGAACGGCTCGTATACGAATGGCCCGGCCAACTGCGGCCCCACGTCCATGGCGCAGATCGCGCGTGCCTTTGGTTATGGCAAGGACATGACGGATGCCCAGCTCATCAACCACCTGGGTGGGATTGGCGGCACGTCGGGCAACGGCACGGACGTCAACGGCATCGCGAAGATGGCCAAGGCGATGGGCAAGGACGCCGTGACGAAGGGCCCGGGCGCCAACGTGGAGTGGATCGCCGACCAGCTCAAGCAGGGCAAGCTGGTGGTGGCCAACGGCGACTACCACGCGATGCCGCCGCACCAGAACGAGGGCCGCACGTCCGGCCACTACGTCACGGTGGCGGGCATGGATGCCAAGGGCAACTTCATCGTGCGCGACCCCGCGGACGCGAACGTGAAGACGATTACGCCCGAGCAGATGCGGCACTTCCTGAACTCCAACCCCAACGGCGGCTACCAGATGTCCATCGGGTGAGATGACCCGCGCCTGGATGGAGTGAAGTAGACTTCGAGCGGACCGGCACTCGGGCAAGGGTGTCGGTCCGTCCGCGTTTCCACACCCCGAGGACTCCCAAGATGACGCAGAGCAAGCAGACGCATACCTGCATTTCCTGCAAGAAGACCGAGGGCGGCGAGGTGGTCGGCTCCACCTACGTCTCCACGGGTGACAACGGGATGATCGTCCGCTTCTGGATGTGCGACGAGTGCGCCCTGCCGCTGGGTCCGGGCCAGGGGCCCATCGACATGGACGACCCGGCGAAGCCCCAGCAGCCCCGGAGCTGAAGCCGAGGGCCCTCGGGCGAGGAGCCGCGCGAGGGCCTGGCGCCCGGGGGGCCACGACGGGGTGGAGCGAGGTGGGCGCGACGGGGTATGGAATACGTGGTTGCCGTCCCCGTCGGAGAAGCCATGAACAAGCTACTGGGTCCCGCCTCCTTCGTCCTCGCCTCGGCCGCGCTCGCGGTGGCCCTCTGGGCCCCCGGGCATGTCGAGGCGCCCTCCCCGTCCCAGACGCCCGAGCCCGTCGCCGAGCGGCCCGCCAACCAGGAGGCCCTGGAGCGGCGCATCCAGGCGCTCGAGGACACCACGCTGAGCCTGTCCCGGCGACTGATGGAGCTGGAGAAGCAGCCCGGCACGGGGGCTGTGCCCACGGGTGGAGGCACCGCGGTGGCGGCGGGCGAGCTGGAGCAGCTGCGCAACGAGGTGCGCGGGCTGATGGCGGGTGAGACGTTGACGACGGAGGGTGGGCGTGAGGCGCTGAAGGACGCGATGCGCTCGGTGCAGCAGGAGATGCGCACCGAGCAGCTCAACCGGCGCCAGGAGGAGTGGATGCAGGCGCAGGCGCGCGGGCAGGAGCAGCGCCAGGAACGGGTGAAGCGGCTCGTGTCCGAGGCGAAGCTGAACTACTCGCAGGAGCAGGAGCTGACGCGCCGGCTGGAGCAGGAGGAGACGTCCCGCAACACCCTGTTCGACGAGGTCCGCGCTGGGACGAAGTCCGCGCGTGACATCCGCCAGGCCCTGCGCACCCAGCGCGAGGAGACCGACCAGGTCATGAAGGGGATGCTCGACGCGGACCAGCTGTCCAAGTACCAGGTCATGCGGCGCGAGGAGCAGATGAACTCCCGCCCCCGTGGACCTCGCGAGGGGCGCTTCGGCGACCAGTGACGCAATGACTCACACGGAGGTCTGTGCTGACAAAGGCAGACCTCCGCGAAACGTGTGCGCGAGCGCCATTCAATGTCACGGACCAGGACCGCCATTGCCATCCTCGGCAGCTTTCTCCTGGGGATTCTCTCGAGCTTCATTGCTCGGGATTTCATTCTGGACTGGTGGTACGGCCCCGCCCAGTTCGTCGTCCTCGACGAAGACATCGAGCTGAGCGATGGACATCGCCAGGGAATGACCTGCCCGGGCCCTCCCGGTGGAGGTGTCCTCGCGGGCACACCACTCGTGGTCCGCGCACATGGCGCGAAGAAGCTCGTTGAGCTGCGATTCACCTACTACGGGAAGGATCTCCCCAGCACGATTGACGCAGCCGACGCGCCCGCGAACAGGCGGAGAACCCGGTGTGTCAATCCCAGTCAGCAGAGCACTCCCGAGTAGAATCGCCGTCGCCCGTCCCTCCGCGCCATGCAGGTCGTCGGGCGCGCACGAGCCTCCGCACCGGGGCCGCTACTTCGTCATGGTCGGCGGCATCCGGCGCGGGTCGCAGGCAATGCCAGGACAACCCTTGCTGTCGCCGCAGCTCCCGTCGCAGCACGGGTACTGACCTTCCGGACAGACCGTAGGCCCCGCGTCCACCTCGGGCTCCGCCACCCGGGGGCGCTCCTCCGACTTCGGCACCTCCGCCGACGCGGGGGCCTCTGTAGCGGGCGCCGAGGCGGCGTCACGTCGCTGCTCCTCCCCGCCCCCTTTGCACCCGAACGCCCACACCATCGCAGCACAGCAAGTCCACCGCAGGGCCTGATTCCACGTCCTGGTCATCCGCATCCTCACTTCCTACCCGAGCACCTCGCGCGCGGGCCCGTTGAAAAACAAAGGGCGGCCCCGGAACACCTCCCGGGACCGCCCCTCACACTTCGCTCGCCGACCTCACACGCGGGCCGGCGGGCTCATTTCGTTACTTGCGACGACGGCGCAGCGCGAGGCCCAACATGGCCAGGGCCGGCAGCAGCGCGCTGGTGGCGCTACCACCCGCCGCCGTGCAGCCGCCGCTGTCCGTCAGGTTGCGCACCGTCACCGCCACGTCCACCGTGTCGCTGTTGGCCACGCCGTCGTTCGCCCGGACGCGGAACAGGAAGATGGTCGTCTCGGAGACCTGGGGCGCCACGAAGTAGGCCTGGGCCTTGTCCGCGTCGTCCAGCTTCACCGTGGGACCGGCGACCTGCACCCAGCGGTACGTCAGCTCGTCACCATCGGCGTCCGTGCCCGTGGCCGTGAGCTTCACGCCCGAGCCCTCGTGCACCGTGTAGCTGGACGTCGCGCTCACCACCGGCTTGGTGTTGGTGCGCGTCACGGTGACCGTCACCGTGCTCGCAGCGCTGGCCTGCCCCGCGGCCGTGGCCACCAGGCTGAACGTCAGGTCGACGGAGTTGCCCGTCACGCTCGGCGCCGTGAAGGTCGCGGTGGCCGCGTCGGCCCCCGTGAGCGTCACGGACGGACCCGCCGTCTGGGTCCACGCGTAGGTGATGGTGTCGCCATCCTCGTCGGTGGCGCTGCCGTTCAGCGTCACCTGGCTGCCCTGGTTGACCGTCTGGTTCTCACCCGCGTTCGCCACGGGAGCACGGTCCACGTTGCGCACGGTGATGGTGAGGGTCGCCGGAGCGCTCGAGGCGATGCCGTCGCTGGCAACCAGGCGGAAGGTGAAGGCCGTGTCCGCCGTCACCTCGGGAGGCGTGAAGGTCGGCGTGGCGCTGGTGTCGTCATCCAGCTCCACCGCCGGGCCCGCCGTCTGCGTCCAGGCGAAGTCGAGCGGCTCGCCGTCGGCGTCCGTCGAACCCGTCGCGTCGAGCGTGACGCTGCCCGAGCGCTCGTCCACCGTCGTGGGGCCGTTGTCCTTCACGCGGGCCACCGCGATGGGCGCCGCGTTCACGTTGTTGACCAGGACCTGCACCACGCGCGGGTGGCTGGAGTCCGTGCCATCGCTCACCACGAGCTGGAACGTGAAGATGGTGGCCGCGGGAACCTCCGCCGTGAAGCTCGGGGTCGCCGTGTCAGCGCCCGTGAGCGTCACAGTGGGGCCGCCAATCTGGGTCCACGCGTACGTCAGCGTGTCGCCCGCTTCCGCATCCGGATCGAAGCTCGCGGAGCCGTTGAGCGTGATGACGCGCAGCGTGCGCGTCCCATTCGGGTTGACGACGTACTCCGTCACCGTCTGGGAGATGCCCGGCTCGGCGATGGGCGCCACGTTGCACGTCCCGGAGCCCGCCTCCGCGACGCGCGAGTAGAACGGCGTCGAGTTGGTGATGCCCGTGACACGGATGTTCGCCACGTCCCAGCCATACGCGCCCACGAAGCCATCCGTGCCCAGGCGGAAGCGCAGACGCACCTGGTGCCCGCCGAAGATGCGACCGAAGTTGGTCTGCGCCGGGATGAAGCTGGGGTAGTCCGAGCTCATGCGCACGTAACCCGGCCAGTCACCGATGTACGGGTTGCCCGCGTCGATGATGCCCTGGTTCGTGAGCCGCGCCCGCTCGGCCGCCGTCAGGTAGAGGTACCAGTTCTCCCACGGCCCCTCATCGACGGAGACCTCGATGACGCCCGCGTCGAAGTGCACCCACTGGCCCTGAATGACGGCGGACTCGAACGAGTGGCGGTGGAAGAAGGACAGCACGAAGTTCTGGCCCTGGGCGACGTCGAACAGCGGCGACGTCAGGCGGATGTCACGCGACTCCGACTCGTTCGCCGCGTGCCAGTAGCCCGTGGTCGCATGACCGTTCTGCCACAGCGGACGGGAGTTGAACGTGGAGTTCGTCCAGCTCGTGTTCTGCGTCTCGACGTAGTCCGTGTCCGAGGAGTTGGCGACCTCGTCGTAGTTCACGTTGGGGCGGAACTCGTGGACCGTCGCCCCGTTCAACAGGGTGATAGGGAACGTCACGTCCACGCCCAGGACCGCGAGCAAGCCGTTCGCCTGCGTCGGCGCCGCCGTCAGGGAGACGGGAATGGAGGCCACCGCGGTGCTGCCACGCGCGATGTTGCCGAACGTCAGCGTGTTGCCGCCACCGAACGTCGCCGCGACACCCTCGCTCGACTCGTTGAAGGCCGCCGTGGCCGTCACGCCCGAGACGCTCTCAGCGCCCACGTTGCGCAGCGTGACGCGCAGGAGGCCCGTCTCGCCGGCATCCAGCACGCCGTCCTTGTCGCAGCCCACGGAGGAGTCATCCAGCGTGACGCTCACGACCTCGAGCACGTTGCCGGTCTGGTAGCTCTCCACCACGCCGATGTGGTCCGCGCTGTCGCGGTCCGCCACCCGGGCGCCGAAGCCGGCGCCGCGCTTGGCGAACGCCGCCACGAAGCGCTGGTAGTCGGCGGGGTCGGCCGCGGCGACGACGGACAGCAGCGCGTCACGACCCTCGAGGAAGGTCGGCGACGACGGGGTGGCCTTGTACGACGCCACCAGGTAGCGCTTCATGCGGTCCTGCGCCTCGCCGAACGGGTGCGCGTTGAGCAGGCTGGCGTAGCACTCCCACAGCATCGTGGCCCAGACCTCGCCGGCGTTGTGCACCTCGGCGTTGTTGGAGCCCGCGTAGTCGGGGTTCGACTTGACGTCGGCCGGAATCGCCGTGCCGTCCGCCATGTGGCGCAGCGTCAGGCCGTTCTTCGCCAGGTTCGTGCTGTACGGGACGCGGCGGATGCCCCAGTAATAGCCGTCGTTACGGCCACCGGCCTGGGTGTAGCCCGCCATGCCGTACGTGCCCTGCCAGTTGTTGTTGCCATTGCGGTCACGGTCCTCCTCGCGGACGGACAGCATCATCGCGTGGAAGTCGCCCCAGCCCTCGCCCATGGACCCGCCCTGGTTGTTCGTCAAGCCAGAGCCGTTCCCCACGAGGCGGTTGGAGATGTAGTGCCCCCACTCGTGCGCGATGATCTCGTTGTCGAGCGTACCGTCGCGATCCAGGTCCGCGTTGCGGCGCAGGCGGGCCTTGATGGTCGCCGACTCCAGCGTCGTACGCCAGATATCGCCGTCCGGCTTGGACACCAGCAGCGAGGGGATGGTGATGGCATTGTCGACCGCCGGGACGCCGCTGGCGCCCATCGTGCCCAGCGCGGCCGTGGCGCTGTTGGTGATGATGACGGCCACGGCGCCCGCGTTCTGGGCGTTGAGGACCTTGAACGCGAAGCTGCAGTCACCGCGCTCGATGAGGGCGACCTTGCCCGTGAAGAGCTTCTGACCGCCGTACGGGTCCGCGCCGGTCCCGTCCGCGCAGCCCCGGCGGTAGCCCAAGGCAATCGCCGGATCCTCGTGAGACGGAGGCACGACGAAGTCCGCGGAGACGTCGTACACCCGCGTGCCGAACGACGCGTTGTACGTCAGGTAGCCCCGGGCGATGGGCGACGGCTCGGAGACGACGAGCTCCGCGACGCCATCGAAGATGTACTGCTGCATGCGGGGACGTGCGCCGTCGGCCGGGGTGGCCATGTTGGCGTTGTTGCGGCCGCCGAAGTCCTGCGCCTCGACGCGGAGGCTGTCGCCCTCCAGACCGCCGCGCCCGTAGTTGCTCATCTGGGCGTTGCCAGAGGCCTCGTCGAAGCCCGCGTCGTAGAACCAGTCGTGCAGGAAGTTGGTGATGTAGAACAGGTTCACCACCGCCGCCTGCCGCTGCTCGACGCTGGACGCCGGGGACTTCGTCACGTCGAACGTGTAGTCGAACGTCCGCGAGCCCGCGTTGCTCAGGGACGCACGCAGGTCGATGCCCTCCTGGTAGCCGTCAGTACCGCCCAGGTCCGCGTACGCGTCGACGTTGTTGCCCGTCGTCACCTGCGCGTTGGCCGGCAGCCACGGGTCGTTCCTGCTGAACGGGAAGTTCTGCAGGGTGACCAGGTTGGCCGGGTTGTCCAGCGGCTCCTGGTATCCGTCGGGATTGCCCGTGGGGTGCGGCGTGGCGCCGCTGCCCTGGGGACCGTCGTAGGGCACCTTCGTCGCCGGGTCCGCCCAGACACGGTAGGTGAAGGCCTCCGACTTCGTCAGGTCGTGCTTGAAGAGGACCGAGCCATCCTGCGCGTTGACCACGAAGGCGACGTAGTTCGCGTCCGGGTTGCTCGCCAGGCCCGCGTTGACCTCCACGTAGTACGCGGGGACCAGGCCGTCGGGCAGCGGGAAGAGGACCTTCTTCGCGCGCGGCGCGTCGCCAAAGCCGTGCGTGGACAGGAGATTCCGGTCCACCTGGTAGTGGCTGTAGTCACCCTGCGAGCCCGCGGGCGCCAGCGCCCGGGCGTCCAGCGACGCACCCGTCACGTCCTGGAACGCGCGAGCAATCGCCTGCGGCGCGGAGACGCGGAAGGCCGAGGCCTGGGCGTTCTTCTCGTCATCCTTGTTGCGCGGCTGGAGGTAGCCGGAGATGGCCACGAGCTGCTGGCTCGGGTCCATCACCACCTTGACCTCGTTGCGGAACACCTCGATGCCGTTGACCCGACGACCGTAGGTCGCGATGACCGCGCCGTCGTTGTCCTTGGGCAGGTGCACCTGGCGCAGCTCCGCGCCATCCACATCCGCGGAGCCCAGGCGGTACAGGTCCGCCACGCCACGCAGGTGCTCGCGCGCCGAGGCGTTCACGCTCGCCTTGGTCAGGGGACGCGCGGCCTTCGGGGCCGACGTCGCGTTCAGGGCGCGCTCGCTGAAGACGAACGTCGGGACGCCCAGGCGACCTTCCACGCTGTTGATGCGCAGCCCACGCTGGGATGCGTTCGCCGCGGACGAAGGCAGGGAGCGATCCGCCGGGGAGCGGAGGAAGGCATCGACCGAGGCCCCTCGCGCGGAGACCGACGGGGACCACATCAGCACGGCGAGCACGGCGCTCACTGTGCCCATCCAGAGACGCTTCATGAACGACAACCTCTTTCGGGGGTTTGAGGAGGAGGGCCCCTCGCCGTCGGACGCCTGCTCGGCTGGGGCGTCCAGAGGTTATTTACTATTTTGTTATGAACACAATAGGCCCCCCTGAACTCACTCCCTCAGGGTGCCAGCAAACCCAGGATAGGCGCTATTCCTGACGGCCAATGCCAGGAATTCACGTCTAGGATTATTCCCAGACGCGAATTCGAGCACGCGGTGTCACCCGAAGGGGGGCCGGGCGTTGTGGCCGATGACGAGCATCTCCTCCGGGTGCGTCTCCGCGCGAGCATACGTCAAAAGCGCGGCGAGGCTGTCGGAGTGCTTGGGGGCGGCGGTCTCCAGCACCACCTCCTCGCGGTGGGGATGGAACAGGTCCTCCTTGCCCAGGTTCTGATCCTGCCACCGGCGCCAGCCCGGCAGCGAGGAGCCCTTCGCGGGTTGCAGGCCCACCACCTCGTAGCCCTCGGGCGTGAAGGCGCGGTGCAGCCCCACCAGCGTGGCGCCGGTGCCGAAGCCGCACACCACCCGCCGCACGGAGGGGAAGGCGTCCCGGACGAAGTCGCGCAGCTCGCCCGCCCAGCCCTCCACGCACCCCACGAGGGCGCCATTGGAGAGCTGCCGGGGCCAGCACCACCCCTGACGCTCGTAGCCCAGGGCCACCTCCCAGGCCTCGGACAGCCGGCGCACGGTGCGCACCTCGCCGCCGAAGCCCTGGTCCCTCAGGTACGCGGCGCCGGCCGTGTCGGTGAGCGCGAGCACGGGCAGCCCCCGCTCGCGGCCCAGCGCGTCGAGCGCGAGCGAGGACGAGGAGCCGGACAGCTCCACGAGTCCACACGCACCCTCCGGCACCGTCTCCAGGTAGCGGGAGAAGGTGAGGTACTTCAGACCACCGGAGGGAAGCTCTCCCCCCCACAGCACCACCGGCCCTTCGGGGGACAGCCGTGACAGGGGAAAGTGCATGGGCGGACCTCCCTCCATTGAGTGAGGGCCCCGCGTGGACTCCTCGGGCCCACGACGCAAGCTCGGCACCCTCTTGCATTGTCGGCCAGTCCCCTCCCCTCGCGGCTGTCATCCCGTGGACCGCGAGCCCGGCCGTCCGCCCGCCAGGGACACTGGCCCTGTCCCCGGGGGTGATGTGAAAGCGCTCCGGAAGCCAGGGGCTGTGCGATAGTGGCCCGCAGCGAAAACACATGCTGCGCCGGCTCCTCCCCACCCTCGTGGCCCTGGGCTGTGGGCTCCTCGCCCTCGGTTGGGGGCTGGTGAGCCTCCAGCGCATCTTCACGCGCGAGCGTGAGGACGCGCACGCGCAGGTGCGCTCGCGCCGGGACGCGCTGGCGCACGCCGCCACGGAGTCGCTGCGCCAGGTGCTCGCGCGGCAGTTGGAGGAGCAGGTCTCCGCCATCCACGCCGCCGTGGACAACCCGCTCGCGCCGGGCGAGGGCTTCTACCTCCAGTTCCGCGGCCACCAGTTCCTCCCCC
Source organism: Myxococcus faecalis (assembly GCF_050039385.1). Taxonomy (NCBI): domain Bacteria; kingdom Pseudomonadati; phylum Myxococcota; class Myxococcia; order Myxococcales; family Myxococcaceae; genus Myxococcus; species Myxococcus faecalis. The sequence continues at coordinate 604,323 of NZ_CP144336.1, forward strand.
GCCTCACCCGTCCCCTGCCCGGCCACGACATGCCCGCGCGCGCGCTGTACGAGACGCTCGCGGACCAGCTGCGGGACGGCGCCACGCCCGGCCCGTGGGAGGCGCGCCTGGCCCGGCTGCGCGCGGCCGAGTCCGCGCTCCGGGAGGGCAGCCCCGCGCGAGCCACGGCGATGGTGGAGGAGCTCTTGCGCTACCACGCCAACCACGCGCTGCCCGCGGACCAGGAGCTGCCGTTCCTGCTGCTGGCGGTGGAGCACCTGCAGCAGGGGGCCCGCTCCACGCCGCTGGTGCGCTCGCTGCTTCGCGAGGGGCTGCCGGAGGAGTTCGGCGGCATCGGCCGAGGCGCGGGGCTGCAGCGGGACCTGCTGCGCGAGCGCTCGCGCTTCACGCAGGCGGACTTCGACTTCCTGCAGGCGCGCATCCTCCTGTTGAGCAGCGCCCTGGGCGAGCCCATGGGGGACTTCCTGGAGCGCTCGAGAGAGACGGGCGCGGGCGCGCTGGTGATGCCCGAGCAGTTGGTGGAGCCCACGCTGCTGGGCCAGCAGTGGTACGTGGAGCCCCGGGGCGAGGTCGTCTACGGCATCGCGGTGGACATCGCCGCGCAGTTGGTCCCCATCGCCGAGGACATGCGGGCGCGCGGCCTGTTCGGCAACGGCGGTCAGGTGCGGCTGGTGGGCGACCGCCCGGCGATTCCGGTCCGCGAGCTGCCCGTGCGCGTGGACCTGCCCGAGTGGTCCCGCGCGGAGGTGGACATCGAGGCCCGCTACGGCCTGAAGACGCTGCTGGTGGCGGTGTGCGGCGTGCTGGCCGCGGCCATCGTCGCGCTCGCCGTCGTGTCTCAGCAGCGCAAGTACCGCTTCCTCGAGCTCAAGAGCGACTTCGTCGCCACCGTGTCGCACGAGCTGCGCACGCCCCTGGCCTCCATCCGGCTGATGGGTGAGACGCTGGAGCGCAGGCTGGCGCACGCGCCCGAGGTGCGCGACTACCCGACGCGCATCGTCCAGGCCGCGGACGGGTTGCACTTCCTGGTGGAGAACATCCTGTCGTTCAACCGCATCGACAAGGGGCGCTGGACGCTGCGCCCCTCACGGGTGCGGCTGGAGGAGCTGGTCAACCCGCTGCGCGATGACCTGGCCGCGGCCACCTCCACGCCGGTGGAGCTGACCACGGACCTGAACGACGCGGAGCTGGAGGCGGACCCCACGCTCCTGCGACTGCTCTTCTCCAACCTGGGCCGCAACGCGTGTGCGTACAACCAACGCACGCCGGTGCGCCTGTCGGTGAGCGCCCGGGTGATTGAAGGCCACGGCTGCACGGTGCTCTTCCGCGACAACGGCGTGGGCATCCCGGATTATGAATGGGAGAACGTCTTCCAGGACTTCTATCGGTTGACGCCTCCCGGACAGGATGTCCACGGTAGCGGCCTGGGACTGGCGCTCTGCCGCAAAATCATGAAGCTGCACCACGGCGACATCCAGGTGGCCTCGTCCACGCCCGAGGGCACCACGTTCGCGCTGACCTTTCACGAGCCGCGTCGATGACCACCACCTCCACACCCTCCACCACCCGTCCCACCATCCTCATCGTCGAGGACGACGCGCACCTGCGCGTGGGCCTGCGGGACAACCTGCTGGACGAGGGCTACGTCGTCTCCGAGGCGCCGAGCGCGCGAGACGCGGAGCCGCTCCTGCGCGAGCGCGAGTTCGACCTGCTCATCCTGGACGTCATGCTCCCGGGCGAGGACGGCTACAGCTTCTGCCGGCGCCTGCGGGCGCAAGGGGTGAAGAGCCTGGTGATGATGCTCACCGCGCGCTCGCTCGAGGACGACATCGTCCGCGGGTTCGAGGCGGGGGCACAGGACTACCTCACCAAGCCCTACCGGTTGAGGGAGCTGCTCGCGCGGGTGGGCGCGCTGGTGCGCCGTGCGGGCACGGCCCCGGCGCAGGTGACGACGTTCGGCGGGTACTCGCTGGACCTGGGACGCCGCACGGTGACGAAGCCGGATGGCACGGGCGTGGAGCTGACGCGCACGGAGTTCGACCTGCTCGCCTACCTCCTGCGCCACCGCGAGCGCGCGTTGCCCCGGGGAGAAATCCTGGACGCGGTGTGGGGCCGTGACGTGGTGGTGGACCCGCGCACGGTGGACAACTTCGTCTCCAGTCTGAAGAAGAAGCTCGGGTGGACGAGCGCCTCCGGTTTCAGCATCCACACGCTGCGCGGTGTGGGGTACCGGATGGAGGTCTCGTCACCATGACGCAACCATGACCAACAGATGGACGGCCCTTCGCCATCGCCCACCCGGGACTTCGTAGTTTGAATCCTGCGTGGACGGGGCGCTCCGAAGCCAAGACGCCCACGCCGGAGAGACGCCGCATGGCGTGGTGGACCTCCGGGAGCGCCCATCGGGGAGGAGGCCTTCCATGTTCAAGTCGGTCATCGAGCGGCAGCGAGCTGGACGTCTGGGTGCTGGGATGGGGTGGTCCGTCGCCGTGCACGCGGCGCTCTTCGGCGCGGTCCTGGTCATCTCCGCGCGGCCCGCCGAAGTGCCGCCCGAGCCGGAGCCGGATATCGTCATCAAGCTCGCGGCGCGTCCGCAGGTGGCCAAGGGCTACGCGGCGCCGGCGCAGCCCAAGACGCAGGCGGCTCCTCCCAAGCCGCGCAAGCCCAAGCGCGACACCTTCCCCACGCAGATCAACCCGATGCCGGTGGACCCCAAGCCCGTCGACGTGGAGCCGGAGCCGGTGGCGAACGCGCCGGACACGGGTGACACCGAGCCCACGGGCGTCCCGGGCGGTCATCCGGAGGGAGACCCGAACAGCACGGTCATCGGGTTGCCCTTCGTCCCCGGCTTGCCTCCGGGCGGAGTCGGCGAGGGCACCGGTGAGGACGTCATCCCGTTCGGCGGAGGCATGACGCCGCCGGTGCTCATGGGTGGCCAGCCGCTCGACTACACAGAGCAGGCCCGCATGGCGCGCGTGGAAGGCACGGTCATCGCCAAGTGCGTCATCACCCGCGAGGGCGACGTGCGCGACTGCCGCATCATCAAGGGCATGGCGCACATGGATGAGCACGTCACGGAGGCGCTGCACACCCGGCGCTACAGCCCCGTGAAGTTCCAGGGCAAGGCCGTGAGCGTCTCCTACGTGTTCACGCTCCGCTTCAAGCTGCCGCGCTAAGTAGGTCGCCACAAGTTCCGAGACAAATGCAGGGACCTTGCCCGTTCCCGCTCCGCCTCGGATTCGCTCAGGAACATTTGGCGACCTACTTAGTCACGCGACGGGGCCTCACAGGTCGTAGTTGCCCACCGATGACGCCGGCACCAGCACGTGCTTGAGCACGTAGGTCTTGAGGCGCTGGCGCATGTCGTCATCGAGGGTGAGCACGACCTGGGGGTGCACCCGGGCCCCCACCTCGAAGAGCACGGCCTGCATCAACAGGCCCTCCTCGGTGATGCGAGACAGCCGCTCCAGCGTGGGGTCCGAGCGGTCCGTCTCCCCCTTCTTCTTCTGGTTCTCGTGGACGAGCAGCGCCGAGCCCAGGCACTCCATCTCCTCGAGCGACGTGAAGTGCTCCTTCGTGGTGCCCGTCATCTCCTGGCGGTGTGACGGCTCTCCCAGCCACAGCGCCTTGCAGTTGGCGAAGGCGAACCACGCCGGGTCGTGGTCGGGGTCGAACTGGATGGAGATCTCCTCGCCGTCCCGCTCCGCGTAGCCACGAGGGACGATGACGTCCTCGCGCACCACCAGCCCCAGGCCCGCGTTGGCGCGGAAGAACTGGCGGATGACAGGGTAGCGAGGGTTGAGCACCAGGCACCACGCCCACGACTCCAGGGCCTCCTCGAAGCGTCCGAGCCGCGCGAGCGCGTTGCCCAGGAAGAACCACGAGCGGTGGTCATTCGGGTTGAGGCGCGTGGCCTGCTGGTAGTGCCCCAGCGCCGTGGCCGAGTCGCCCGCGAAGTACGCCGCGTCACCGCGGAAGTTCCACGCGAAATAGCACTGCGGGCACACGCTCGTGGCCTTCTCGTACAGCTTCCCCGCCTCCTCATAGCGCTTGGCCTGGAAGTGCGGCTCCGCCTCGTCGAGCAGCGCTCGCGCCTCGGGGCTCTCGGGCCACTCGACGATGACGCGCTCGCCCTGCTGTTCCACCACCCGGGGCGCCTCGAGCGCCTGCACGCGCTGCGGCCAGAGCTGGTCCGCCCAGCCACCCGGCGGTGAGTCCTTCCCGTCGATGCGATACGTCACCGGCGAGTCCTCGATGCGCTTGATGATTTCGGCGGGATTGAGGAACGGAGGCCGCTTCGAGGGCTCCGGTGCGGCGGCGGCCTGGGGCTCCGGGTTGCTCCTGGGGGCGGAGGCGCAACCGGCCACGAGCACGAGGCAGAGGACGGCGAGGAGGCGGTGCACGGGAGCCCTTTCAGTGAGCAGTCGACAACAGTCTACGCCCTCCCCGCGCCAGCCTCCTGGCTCCGGCCTCGAATCGAAACGATTTCTCCGCACGGATTCCACGGCGCGGCCCGGGCGAGTCGAGGCGCACACCCGTGTCAGGAGCCCCACCCTTGTGACGAAAGAGTCGCCCCCCTGGCGTGGACCCGTTAAGAGGTCCGCCCCTGGACTCGATCTGGAGATGTCGGACTTGGATTACGACGTGGTGGTGGTGGGGGCGGGGTTCGGAGGGCTCGCCACGGCGCTGGAGCTGACCCGGCGAGGTGCGCGCGTGGCGCTGTGCGAGTCGCTCAGCTATCCCGGGGGCTGCGCCAGCACGTTTCGTCGCGGCGGCTTCGCGTTCGAGTCGGGCGCGACGTTGTTCTCCGGCTTCGAGCCACATCAGCTCTTCGGTCGCTGGATTCGCGAGCACGCGCTGGACGTGACGGTGGACTGGCTGGACCCCGTGGTGGAGCTGCGCACACCCGGGCTGCGGTTGCCAGTGACACGAGACCGGGCCCGCTTCATCGAGTCCCTGTGCGCCCTGCCGGAAGCGCCCGCACCCGCGATTCGTCGCCTGTTCGACCTCCAGTCCCAGGTGGCCGGCGCGCTCTGGGCCCTGTTCGATGACCCGGACCTGCTGCCACCCTTCGACCTTCGCGCGCTCTTCCGTCACGCCGCGCGGCTGCATCGCTATGCGCCCCTCGCGCGGTGGCTCGGGCGTCCGCTCGGAGCGGTGCTGGAGCACCTCGGCCTCTCGCGCTTCACTCCGCTGCGGACCTACCTGGATGCCCTCTGTCAGATCACCGTGCAGTGCTCGGCCGCGGAAGCGGAGACACCGTTCGCGCTCGCGGCGATGGACTACTACTGGCGAGGCACGGGCCACGTCCGGGGCGGCATCGGACAGCTCGCGTGGGCCCTGGCCCGAGCGATGGAGGCCCGCGGTGGAACGCTGATGCTGGCGAACCGCGTGAAAGGCCTGTCCCGTCAGCCAGGACACTGGCAGGTCGATACCCGTCGAGGCGTGCTCCGGGCCCGACACGTGGTGGCCAATCTGCTGCCGGGAGGACTGATGCGCCTCGCGGGCCTGTCACCCGAGCGCGTCGGCTCGATGCGTGTGTTGTCGGAGCGTGTCGCCGAGGGCTGGGGCGCGGCGATGCTCTATCTCGTCATCAAGGCGCCCGACGCGGTGTCACGCGAGGCGAGCCACCTGGAGCTCGTGCGTGACGAGCAGGCTCCGTTCATCGAGGGCAACCACGTCTTCATGTCCATCAGCGGCGAGGAGGACACGGGCCGTGCACCCGAGGGACATCGCACGGTGACGACGTCCACGCATGTGCCCCTGCGCAAGCTGGGGGCGATGTCCACCGAGGAGCAGGGGCGCTACATCGCGGACATCCAGGCACGCATGCGCGAGTCGCTGGAGCAGCTCACGCCCGAGTGGATGCCCCACGTCACCAAGGTCCTCCCGGCCTCCCCGCGCACCTTCCAACGCTTCACCCAGCGGGAGTCCGGTGCGGTGGGCGGCGTCCCCCGTCGCGCGGGCCTGAGCCACTACCGACAGCTGGGCCCGCTGCGTGTCATGAAGGGCCTCTGGCTGGTGGGCGACTCGGCGTTCCCCGGACAGAGCACCCTGGCCACGGCGGTGGGCGGCGTGCGCACGGCGGCGAGCGTCGCGAGCGCGAGCTGAGCCGCCCCCCTCACTCGTCCAGCAGGCTCGCCCAGAAGCCGACCATCCGCACCATGTCCGCCGCGCCGGCCTTCTTGTCCACCTCCGCGTGGCTGATGAGCGGCGTGGAGAGCTGATGGACCTCCGTGTACGGCCGCAGCGCCTGGGCCAGCAGCACCGACTCCATGGACGGAATCACCGTGTCGCCCGCGCCATGCAGCAGATAGACGGGCGAGGCCGGCGCGGGTGAGCGTGCCGGAGACATCGACGGGTCCGCGGCGAACTCACGCACCAGCGGCAACAACAACGGCCCCAGCGCCGCCACGTTCCGAAGATTCACATAGCCCATCAACTTCGACGCGGGCTCGGGCATCCGTGTCTCCAGCACCCGTGCGTGCGCGAACGTCTCCTCCGCCAGCTTGCGGTCCGTCTGAGTCTGGTGCGAGGCCCGCAGGAACGTGCGGATGCCCTCGCGCAGCGGCTCCACCTGCTCGGGAGGCACCAGCCGGTCCGCCACGTTGAGGAGGATGATGACCACGCCATAGTCATGCGGCGTCAGGTGCGAGCCATCGGGGAGCTGACCGCTGCACAGGAAGGTCAGCACCCGGGGCAGGTCACCATGGCCTCCGAACGAGAGCGTGGAGGCCACCTTGTCCCGGAGCACGGGCCGTCCCGCTGCGACCACGGAGAGCCCGCCCGAGAAGCTGATGCCGAACAGGTCCACCTTCCCGCCCGGCGCCAGGTCCTCGCGGCCGCTCACCCACAGGGCCGCGTCCTCGATGATGTCCGGGAGGCGCGGGGTGATTTCGTAGCGCAGCAGGTCCGGCGGCTCGGGCGAGAGCACCATCTGCCCGCCCCGGGCCAGGTCCTCCGCCAGCTTCACCAGGCGCGGCTCGTCGATGCCATCCGCGTGCACGCCCGAGGTCAGCACCACCGTGCGCCCTCGCACCTCGCGCGGGCGATACAGCCGCGCGCGGACCTCGCCATGCCGGGTGGGGACCCGCAGCTCGCTCTTCTCGAACGGAGCGTTGCGAAACCCCGCCACCGCCTCCGGCACCGGACCCTGCATCCCGGCGGCGCGCACCACGAAGGACAACCCACGAAGCCAGTCGGCGCCCACGAACACCAGGGCCCCGAGCATCGCCACCAGGCCGATGCCCACCCACCGCCAGGTCTTGCGCTTCATGGGAACAGGTGCTCCACGAAGGTGCACAGGCGCTCGCGCTCGAAGGGCTTCTCCAAGAGCCCTCGCGAGTGGCGCCCCACGAACTCCCGCGCCTGCGCGGTGAAGGCCCCACCCGTCATCAGCCCGGTGCGCAGCACCAGCTCCGGCGCCAGCCGCTCCAGCTCCACCACGAAGTCCATTCCGCTCATGCCCGGCATCATCAGGTCACACAGGATGGCATCGAATCGCTCGCCGGTGGACAACCGTCTCAGCGCCTCGCGCGCGTCCTGCACCGCGTGCACCTCGTACACATCCCGCACCAGCCGGCTCACCGAGTTGCCCACGGACGGCTCGTCGTCGATGAGCAGCAGCCTCTTGCGCATGGCCAGCGGCACCACGTTGCCCAGCACCGGGGACTCCGGCGCGGCGACGGTGCCCACCGCGAGCGCGGGCAGCACCACGCGGAAGGTGCTCCCCCACCCCTGCGCGCTGCTCACCTCGATGCGCCCGCCCATCGCCTGCACCAGCGTGAGGCAGATGGACAACCCCAGCCCCGTGCCCTCCCCCACCGGCCGCGTGGTGAAGAACGGGTCGAAGATGCGGCGTTGCACCTCCGGCGCCATGCCATGCCCGTTGTCGCTGACCTCCAGCTCCACCTGGCCCGCGCGCCCGGTGCGCAGGCTGACGCGCACGCGGTTCTCCTCGGCCGGCCGCTCGGGCAACGACTGGAGCGCGTTGACCAGCAGGTTGAGCACCACCTGCCCCAACCGCACCTCGTTGCCGTGCACGGGCGGCACGCGCTCCAGGGTGCACACCATGCGCGCGCGGTGCGTCAGCTCGTTGCGCACCAGCCGCAGCGCGCCCTCCACCGCCCGCACCACGTCCACCGGTCCGTGTCGCTCCTCGTCGCCTCGGGCGAAGGTGCGCAGGTCCCGGACGATGGCGCAGACGCGGCCAGCGCCGTCGAGCGCCTCCGCCACCACCTCTCGCAGCTCCGGCAGTTGCTCGGCGGACAGCTCCGGCAGCGCGAGCAGATCCCTCACGTACGCGAGGTTGGAGCTGACATAGGCCAGCGGGTTGTTGATTTCGTGCGCCACGCCTGCGGCCAGCGTGCCCACCGACGCCATCCGCTCGGCGAGCAGCAGCTGCGACTCCAGGCGCTTCTGGTCGGTGATGTCCCGGATGATGCAGACGAGGAAGGCCTCCCCGGCGCCGTCGAACCCGGCCTTCTTCGTCACCAGGACGCGGGCCAGCCCCGTCCTGTCGGTGAGCGTCTCCTCGCTCTCGTCGGGGCCCCCCGTGAGGAAGACCCGCTCGTCGTTGCGCCAGAAGCTGTCCGCCTCGTGCGCGGCGACGAACTCGTGGTCGGAGCGCCCCAGCAGCGCCTCCGCCGGATGTCCCATGACGCGGCAGAAGGCCTGGTTGACCGCCACCCAGCGGTGCTGCCGGTCCTTGACGAAGAGCGGCTCCGGCACCGCGTCCAGCGCGCTGCGCAGGAACGTGTTGGCGCGGCGCAGGGCCCGGACATCATGCGCCTCCGTGTCCGAGGCCAGCCGTCGACGCAGCGCCACCACCCGCGCGCCCCAGCCCGGGCCCACCGAGGCCACGCACTCGTCGGCGCCCGCCTCCGCCAGCGCCTCGGTCTGCGCATCGTCCCGCGAGGTGAGCACCACCAGGTGCGTGCGGGCCACCACGCGCAGCGCATGCAGGCGGCGCACGTCCTCGAGCAGGGCGTCCAGCGGCCCTCCCGCATCCCACGCCACCAGCAGCCCCTCCTCCACCGGAGCGGCGATGACATCGGCCCCCGTCACGCTCAACACATGGCAGGACGGGCTCGCCCCCGACGCGCGCAGGCCGCGCTCCACCGCTTCCACCACCGCCGCAGGCACCGACACCAGTGTCGCGAGCACCGCATCACGCTCCTCGGCCCGGGCAGGCCCTGATGTCCCCGTGGAATTCACACGCAGACACCCGGCCGGATTGCAGCGTTCCCTCATGCAGGAATCAACGACGTTCCCTTCCGGACATTGCGCGGCCCTTGAGCCGCGAGGCACTGGGGACCCGTCGGGTCGCCCCCGCCACCACGTCCGGCCCGACATGGCAGGCAGGCAGCAGCGGGCACCGCTCGCAGTTCTCCGGGAGCGGCCGGGCCGGACACGCGCCGCTCATTCCATAGTGGCAGAGCGCGAAGTCGTAGCGGACGGGGTCGGCCGCATCCAACGCCCGCAGCGACGCCGTCACCTCCTCCGCCGTCCGCCACGTCAGGTCCGTGCGACGCGTCAGGCCCAGGTGTCCGGCGATGCGGCCGATGTGCGTGTCCAACGGAATCAGCAGCGCCGACGCGGGCACACGCTTCCAGATGCCGAAGTCCACCGTGTCCGGTCCGCGCACCATCCACCGCAGGAACAGGTTCAACCGCTTGGCCGCGCCCGGCCCCAGCGGCGAGGGCAACAGGTGGTGAAGCCCCCGCTCGGGTCCCATCGCCTCGCGCAGGGGCTCCATGGGGAGGCGGCGCAGCGCGGTGGTGAAGGCGCTCAAGCCGCCGTGCAGCGAGCCCTCGGCCGCAAGTCCCCTCACGAACAGCGACTCCAGGCTGCCGTGCTCCCGCAGCGCCTGGCCCATGCCGAGCAGCAGCACCGCCAAATCAGTGCCCACGTTGAAGCGGTACACGAAGCCCGTCAGCAGGGCCTTGGCGCCCGCGACGTCCAGCTTCCGCACGAAGTCCGCGGGCGACGGGCCCATCCGCTTCAGGAGCGAGTCCACCTTGGGACGGAACAGGTCCGCGCGCCCGTAGGCCAGACAGGCGGCGAGCAGCGCGGAGACCTCGATGTCGCGGGCGTCCTGGTAGCGGTGGGGGAACTCCACCGGGTCGAACCCGATGCGGGCGCGGGCATCCGTGGAGGCCAGCACGGCGTCGAGCCGGGGGCGCAGGTGCTGCACTGCCCGAGGGCTCAGGCCAGGGTGCGTCTTCGAGCGGCGTGTCACGTCGGGGCTCCCAAATGTTCCTGGAACGGCGGCCCGCCGCCCACGCTTCCCGAGCCCACATGGGGCCCGGGAGTCCCGCGCCTCCTCCAGCGAATCAGGAGGAGGCACGGGAGGGCATCCTACGACACGGCTACGGGCTGACGGCGAACACGATGTCGTCGTGGTCGTCGTAGGCGCCCGCGTAGCACGGCGTGGCGCTGCCCTGCTTGCGGAAGCGCGCGCGCACGACCTGGTTGGCGCCGGCCGGCAGCGTGAAGGTGGCCGACAGCGTGTGCTGACCGCCCGCCGGAGGCGCCAGCGTGGTGATCTTCGTCCACACCGGGTTGCTGGCGTCGGGCGCGTGGTACAGGTCCAGCTTGTCCGGGCGCGCGGCCAGGGCCCACACGGTGGCCTCGATGAGCACCGTCTCACCGGCGGCGAAGGGGTTGCCGCTCACGGTGGACACCTTGATGCGGTCGTTCGACTCATCGAAGTGGAAGGTGCCGTTGATGCCGTCGGCGCACGAGTTGTTGACGGTGTTGGGGCCGTTCGCCTCGGGCCCCAGGCTCGCGCGGCCGACGAGCAGCGTCGTGGAGTCACACACGTTGGACACGTTGGCGCAGCGCGGGACGCGCAGCACCGGGTCGTAGATGGCGTTGCCGGAGGAGTTGCTGGTGGTCACCGTGACGGGGGCGCTGTCGGTGGTGTTGCCGATGAGGTCATAGGCCCGGGCGACGACGGCGTGGCTGCCATTGGCGATGACGGCGGTGTTCCACGCGATGGAGTACGGGGACGTGGTCGCGGTGCCGACGACGGCGCCGTCCACCAGGAACTCCACGCGGCTGATGCCCTGGTTGTCCTGCGCGTTGGCGCTGGCGGTGACGGTGCCGGACACGGTGGTGCCCGCCGACGGAGCGGTGAGCGACACGGTGGGCGCCACGGGGTCGGACAGCGTGGCGGTGCCCTTGGCGAGCTCGACCATGTACGCGCCCGCGACCTTGGCGAACTTGAGCGCGTGGTTCGCGTTGTTGCCGCTCACCGCGAGGGTGTCGTTCGCGGTGTGGATGGTGCTGTTGTGCTGCCCCATCATCGCCTCGAACGGGATGGAGGCCGCGAAGCCCGCCGCGTTCCAGGACGCGTGGTCCGAGCAGCCGTAGCCACACGCCGAGGTGGCCTGCTGCACGCCGGCGACATAGGTGGAGATCAGGCTGCCGATGAACGCGTTCTGCGCCGCGTTGGTGAAGTCCGTCATCAGCACGACATCGGCCACGGAGCCTTTGTAGTTCGTCATGTCGAGCTGGAGGACGCCGACGACCTTGTCGCCCTCGTTCTTGGCCTTGTCGGCGATCTCCTTGGAGCCGCGCAGGCCCACCTCCTCGGCGGCGTAGGCCATGAACTTCACCGTGCGCAGCGGCTGGTAGTTGGAGGCCATGGCCACGCGGATGACCTCGGACAACGTCGAGATGCCGGACGCGTTGTCATCCGCGCCGGGGGCCGCGGAGCCCGACAGGTTGGTGGAGTCCAGGTGGCCACCCAGGACGACGATCTCCTCGTCTCCCGCCGGCACCTGCTGCGTGCCCTGGATGGTCAGGATGACGGACGGCTGCGCCCACAACGCGTGGGTGAAGAGCTCCACGGTGACGTCGCCGCCGGTCTGCGCTCGCGCGCCGGCATAACCCGCCCACAGGTCCCGCACCCACGTGGCGGCGGCCACGCCATGGGTGGACGTGTAGTAACGCGTGGGGAACTGCGTCGAGAGGTACTGGATGTTGGCGTGGATGTTCGTCGCGGCCATGCCGCCGATGAGCGTGTTGACCACCGGGGCCTTGTCCAGCGAGTACGTCACCGCCAGCGAGGGGGCCAGCGCGGGCGCACCTTCGATGGCCAGCTCCGCGAGCGCGTCCGCTTCCGTCTCGTGATAGAGGAAGCCGCCACAGCGCTTGAGCTTCTCGTGCATCACCTCGGAGACGAGGTCGATGCGCGACTCGGGCAGCTTCATCGCGACGACGTCGCCCTGGCGCCCCGCGAGCGCCGGAACCCGCTCTCCGGCCACGATGAACGCGGCGTTCACCTCCGTGACGGCATCCGCGCCGAGGGTGATCCACACCTCGCGCTCCGGCGCCTTCGCGTACGCCGAGACACAGCCAAGCATCAACGCCAACGAACCCAGTCGTTTCATATGCATGGGGCTCCTCCTCTCCGGGAGGGTCAACTTTGAAGGGACGACCAACGGGACCTATTCGCGACAGAGCAGCGAATTCCGTATACTCTGCGTAAACATTTCCCGTGGGTCAATCCTCAAGCCCCTGGCAATAAGGGAAAGCCGCAATAACTCTCGCGCGATGAAAAAACCGCGCGTTCGTTACCGGGTCAGCTCCCGAACGGCGTGGCCCAGCTCGGGGAGGATGAGCGCCTCCAGCGCGAGCCGTACGGCCTGCGGCGAGCCCGGCAGGGCGAAGATCATCATTCCCTGATACGTGCCGGCGGTCGCGCGCGACATCATGGCCGGGCTGCCAATCTGCTTGTACGAGAGCATGCGGAACAGCTCACCGAAGCCGGGGAGCTCCTTCTCGAACAGACCTCGCAGCGTCTCCACCGTGGTGTCGCGCCGACCGATGCCGGTGCCCCCGGTGAAGAGGATGGCCCGGGCGCCCACCGACTGGGCCTCCGCCACCGCCTGCCGGATGGCCTCCGGGTCGTCCTTCACGACGACGTAGCCGGCGACGCCGTGGCCCGCGGACTCGAGGCCCTCGCGCAGCACCCTGCCGCTCGCGTCACGTGAGGCATCGCGGCTGTCGGAGCACGTCACCACGAAGGTGCTGACGTGCACCGGCGCACGCGACTTGTGCTCGTGCGAGACGCTTGCCGCACCGTGCTCGTGTCCGTGGCCGTGGGCATGAGCGTGCCCATCCTCGTGGCCGTGGCCGTGGGCGTGCCCATGCTCGTGGCCGTGGCCGTGGCCGTGCCCATGCTCGTGTCCGTGGCCGTGGGCATGAGCGTGCCCATGCTCGTGGCCGTGGTCATGAGCGTGCCCATGCTCGTGGCCGTGGCCGTGGCCGTGGTCATGAGCGTGCGCATGCTCGTGGCCGTGGCGGTGTTCGTGGTCATGACCGTGGCCGTGCTCATGCGAGTGCCCGTGGTCATGCGCGTGCGCGGCGTCATGACCGTGTCGGTGGTCATGCGCGTGCTCGTGCTCATGCGCGTGTTCGTGGGAATGCACCACGCCATCCTCATGGGTGTGGGGATGTTCGTGGTGGTGCTCGTGCCGATGCGAGGGCGGCGCGCCGCCGTGATCATGGTCGTCGTGTGCCATGAGGAGGAGACTCCGGTGCCGGAGGCACGTCAGGTGTTGTCGGGAAGCTCGACGACGAGGGCGCCGTCCTGGACCTCGACGCTCACTGTCGGCTGGTCGTCACAGACCCCGGGCGAGGTCTCGTTCCTCCCCGTGTCCATGTCGAAGCCGACCTCATGGCACGGGCAGACGACCATGTTGTCCTCGATGCGTCCGCCCGACAGCAGACAGCCCGCGTGGTTGCACCAGTCATCAAGGCCCTTGTAACGGCCGTGAATCTTCGCGATGCAGACATTGCGCTTGCCGACTTCGTAGCCGCGCATTTCCCTCTCGGCGAAGTCCGCCGGTCCGAGCTTGATCTTCGTCATCGCCGCCCTTTTCCCACAACGAGAAGCAAGCTGCACCCCCGTTCCCCGGGCATTACCTTCTTCCAGGTGACCTCTGACGTGACCCCGCCCATCGTCGACAAAGCCACCGTTGCCCAGGTCCTCCGGGACATCTCCCTGCTGCTCCAGCTCCAGGGCGAGAACGGCTTCCGCTCCCGTGCCTACGACATGGGGGCCGACCGCATCCTCGGCCTCACCCAGGAGCTGGGCCCCCTCGTCGCCGAGGGCCGCCTGGAGAGCCTGCCGGGCATCGGCCCCGCGCTCGCCGAGAAGATCACCGAGCTGGTGACCACCGGACGGATGACCTACTTCGAGGAGCTGCGGGCGAAGTTCCCTCCGGGACTCCTGGAGCTGATGAAGCTGCCGGACATCGGCCCGCGCAAGGTCGCCACCCTCTGGAAGGAGCTGGGCATCGGCGGCGTCGAGGCGCTGGAGCAGGCCTGCCGCGAGGGGCGCGTGAAGCAGCTCAAGGGCTTCGGCGAGAAGAGCCAGGCGAAGATCCTCGAGGGCATCACCCTGTATCGCCGCGCCCGCGGCGAGCGGAAGCTGCTGGGCGACGTGCTCCCCATCGCCGAGGGCCTGCTGGAGCGCGTACGCGCCTCCCCCGGGGTCATCCGCGCCAGCCTGGGCGGCAGCGTGCGCCGCCGCGCCGAGACGGTGGCGGACGTGGACATCATCGCCTCCGCCGCGGACCCCGGCCCCGTGCTGGACGCGCTCGCCACCTCCCCCGGCGTGGCCACCGTGATTGGCAAGGGCGACAGCAAGTGCTCCGTGCGCATGGAGGCCGGCGACATCCAGGTGGACCTGCGCGTGCTCCCCGACGAGGACTTCGCCACCGCCCTGCACCACTTCACCGGCTCCAAGGCCCACCACATCCGCCTGCGCAACCTGGGCCACGAGCGCGGCATGAAGATCTCCGAGTGGGGCGTGCACCGCGACGACGGCACCAAGCTGCCCGTCGCGGACGAGGCCGCGCTCTACGCGCTGCTCGACATGCAGTTCGTCCCGCCGGAGCTGCGCGAGGACAACGGCGAGGTGGAGGCCGCGCGCGCGGGCAAGCTGCCCACCGACCTGGTGACGATGGAGGACCTGCAGGGCGCCGTGCACGCCCACTCCACCTGGTCCGACGGCCGCAACACGCTCGAGGAGATGGCGCTCGCCGCCAGGGCCCTGGGGCTGAAGTACCTCACGATCACCGAGCACAGCGAGGCGGCCATCTACGCGGGCGGCCTCAAGGTGGAGGCGCTCGAGCGCCAGTGGGAGGAGATCGACCGCGTCAACGCCGCCGTCCCCGGCATGCGCCTGCTCAAGGGCATCGAGGTGGACATCCTCGAGTCCGGCGCGCTCGACTACGACGACAAGGTACTCGAGAAGCTGGAGGTGGTCATCGCCTCCATCCACGTGCGCCACTCCATGGACGAGGACCAGATGACGAAGCGGGTCCTCACCGCGCTGGACAACCCGCACCTGCACATCCTCGGGCACCCCACCGGCCGGCTGCTCCAGAGCCGCGAGCCCTATCCCCTGCGCATGGACGAGGTGCTCGAGCACGCCGCCCGGCGCGGCGTCGCGGTGGAGATCAACGGCAAGCCCGCGCGGCTGGACATCAAGGCCGAGTATGTCCGCAAGGCGGTGCAGTTGGGCGTGAAGCTGGTGGTGAGCTGCGACGCACACCGCCGCGAGGACCTGGCCAACCTGGCCTTCGGGGTCGCCACCGCCCGGCGGGGCTGGGCCCGCAAGCAGGACGTGCTCAACACCCAGAGCGCCGAGCGCTTCCTCACCGCGCTGCGCGCCGGGCGGTGATAGGCTGCCTGGCGCGCCGATGTCCCGCCTGTCCCCGCTCGTCCTCTCACTGTGTCTCCTCGCCCTGCCCGCCGTCGCGGCGGACAAGGCGCGCCCCTCGCGCGCGGACCTCCAGCGCGTGCTGGAGCAGCACACCCGCTCCGTGGTGAAGGTCACCGGCCCCCAGCGCACCGGCCACGGCGTCATCGTGGGTGCCGCCGGACAGGTGCTCACCTCCGTGGAGCCCGTGGGCGAGGAGTATGTCGGCCTCCAGGTCGCCACCGTGGAGCACGCGGGCCAGGCCCTGCCGGCGCGCGTCCTGCTCGCCAACGGCGCGCTGAAGGTCGCCGTCGTCGCGGCGCCGGATGGCGCGTACCCCGCGGTGGCGGTGCGGCTTCTCAAGGACGGCGACAGCCTGGAGGGACGCTGGGTGGTGGGCGTGGTGCCCGGCACCCGGGGCCGTCCCGCGAAGCCGACGGCGGCCCAGGTCTCCCGCGCGACGGCGCCCTTCTATGACGTGCCCCTCGCCCTTCCTCCCGGCAGCCCCGTGTTCGACGGGGACGGCAGGCTGGTGGCGGTGGTGGTGCAGCGCACCCGGCGCGGCTGCAGGGTGCTGCCCATGGGCGAGGTGAAGGTGACGCTCGCCTCCGCGGACGGACCATGACCCAGCAGTCGGTGGCGACTCCCTGGCGCCCCAGCGCCGTGCAGGAAGCCGTGGGCCTGTGGGCCCTGGGCTTCGCGGGCATCATCGCCTCGTTCCTCGCCTTCGGCGGCACCAGCATCCCCAAGCTGGTGGCCACGGTGGGCTTCCTCTACCTGCCCCTCATCCCCATGCGCTGGCGGGACGAGGACTACCGCGACTACGGCCTGTCCGCCCGCGCGTGGCGCGAAGACCTGGTGTTGTTCCTCAAGGTCTCCGCGCTGGTGGGCCCGCTGTTCTTCCTCGCGTTCGCCGGCTTCGTGGAGCTGCTGCCCCACCTGCCCGAGTCCCTCGCGCGACACCTCACGCCCCTGGGCGGCGAGGTCCACTTCCGCCTCCGGCTGCCGCCGCGCTTCGGCGAGTGGGTGGTGGATCAGCTCTTCGTCGTGGCCCTGCCCGAGGAGTTCTTCTACCGGGGGTATCTGCAGGCGCGCCTGCGCGACGCCTGGCCCCAGGGCCGCAAGTTCCTCGGCGCCCGGCTGGGGCCCGCCTTCTGGGTGACCGCCCTGCTCTTCGCCCTGGGCCACCTGGCCATCTTCCAGACCTGGCGGCTGTCGGTCTTCTTCCCCGCCCTGCTGTTCGGCTGGATGCGCGAGCGCACCGGCACCGTCGTCGGCGCCGCCCTCTTCCACGCCGCCTGCAACCTCTTCGTGCGCGTGCTCGAGGCGTCCTTCTTCGGCGGGCCCTGATCCACCCCGAAGCCCCGGAAGAGCGCCTTTCCATGCCGGTGAGGCTGGAAAAATCCTGGGATAATTCACGGTTAATTCGGCTTCGCGGTCCGGAAACCCGCCCGGGTGGGCTCATACCCCCAGAGTGACGGCCAGCACTCCGTGTCCTCAAAACCGCTTGAAAACACTGAAACACGGGCTGAAACAAGCCGACAAACCCGAAATGGCGCGTCGCAGCAGGGGGGGCGGCAACTCCATGTGACGTGGGTGCGACAATTCTCGCATCCCCCGCTGTGAATGAGCTTTGAAATGACCATCCGCCGAGTCGACACCAAGCCCGTCAGCGTTCGCCCCGCGACCACCGAGACCCAGCCCAAGAACACCGCGAAGGCGGCCAGCACCCCGCTGCAGACCAAGGACGGCTTCGGCCCCGCGGCGCGCACGACGGACCTGGCGCGCGCGGAGAAGACGCTGACGCAGGTCCCCGCCGGCCCGGGCCGTCTGGCGCTGCAGAGCCCCGAGGCGCAGAAGGCCGTGCAGACCTCGCTCAGCCACCTCAACCCGCTCAAGGGCGCGCAGACGCTGATGGCGCAGCAGCCCGCGTTCGCGGCCGCCAACGTGGAGAAGGACGCGCTGGGCATGACGCACGTGCGTCTGGACCGCGTTCACGAGGGCGTGAAGGTCTTCGGCGAGCAGGTCATCACGCACCTGGACAAGGACGGCAAGGTGACGAGCGTCACCGGCGAGCAGTCCGTGGTCCCCGAGGGCCTGGGCAAGGAGCTGCCCAAGCTGAACACCCAGTCCGCCATCGACATCGCGCGCAAGGAGTTCGGCGGCAAGCCGGACAAGCAGCCGCACGCCGAGCGCGTCATCTACCAGGACAAGGCCGGTGAGTATCACTCCGCCTACCGCGTGCAGATGTCGCAGATCGAGGGCCAGGACCGCCCCCGCAAGATGAACTACCTGGTGGATGCGAACACCGGGAAGATCTTCGAGTCGTACAACGAGATCGGCGGCTTCTACGGCTCCAACAAGGGCCTGCCGAAGGCGGGCGTGTCGGCCGGGCAGATCTCCGCGACGAACACCACCAAGGCGGAGATCGCCGACAACAGCACCGTGACGTCCAAGGTCAAGGTGGACCAGGACGGCACCATCGAGAGCCTGAAGCTGGACCTGGACATCGCCCATACGTTCAAGGGCGACCTGAAGGTCACGCTGACCAGCCCCTCGGGCAAGAGCGCGGTGGTGCACAACCGCGCCGGTGGCAGCGCGGACGACGTGAAGGGCACGTTCGACCTGAGCGACTTCGCCGGTGAGTCGGCCAAGGGCGAGTGGACGCTGACGGTCGAGGACAAGGCCAAGCGCGACACGGGCACGCTCAACGGCTGGGGCATCAGCATCACCCCGAAGGAAGTGCCCCCCGAGCCCGGCAGCAAGGCGGACGACACGTCGCTGTACAGCGGCAAGGTGGCGCTGGACACCAAGCAGCAGCCGGACGGCACGTACACGCTCGAGGACAGCACGCGCGGCAAGGGCGTGAACACCTACGACGCGATGAACAAGTCGACGGCGTCGGGCAAGACGCAGCTGACGGACGACAACGACGTCTGGGGCGAGGCCACCGACGGCCAGCGCACCAAGGCGGGCGTGGACGCGCACTACGGCGCGGCGATGACGTACGACTTCCTCAAGGAGGTCCTCGGCCGTGACTCCATCGACGGCGCGGGCGAGGCGCTCAACTCCTTCGTCCACGTGCGCACCAACTACGTGAACGCGTTCTGGGACGGCACGAAGATGAGCTACGGCGACGGCGACGGCAAGACGTCCGGCCCGCTCACCGCGCTGGACATCGCCGGCCACGAGATCGCCCACGGCCTGACGGAGCGCACCGCCGGCCTCATCTACCGCAACGAGTCCGGTGGTCTGAACGAGGCGTTCAGCGACATCATGGGCGCGGGCGTGGAGTGGTACGCGTCCACGAAGAACCCGGCCGTGAAGTTCAACTGGACGGTGGGCGAGACGGCCTGGACGCCGACGAACGGCGACTCCGAGGACGGCCTGCGCTACATGGACGACCCGAAGCGGGACAACTACTCCATCGACAACTACAAGGACTACCCGAAGCAGACGGAGGTCCACGGCTCCAGCGGCATCGCGAACAACGCGTTCTACCTGCTGGCCAACGGCGGCACGAACCGCACGTCGCAGATCGAGGTCAAGGACGGCATCGGCATGGACAAGGGCCTGAAGATCTACTACCGCGCCCTGGCCCACTACATGACGCCGAACACCACGTTCGCCCAGGCCCGCGCCGCCACCGTCCAGGCGGCCACGGACCTGTACGGCGCGGACTCGACCGAGGTGGCGAAGGTCAAGGAGAGCTGGACCGCCGTCGGCGTGAACTAGCGCTGACGCGAGCCGGGAGGACGGGGACCGAACTCCTCGCCCTCCGGCTCCAGTCGCCAGGATTGTGATTGCAGTCCCGAGGCCCGGGACTCCGCGCCAGCCCACTGGCGAAGGAGTGCCTGGGCCTCGTTGCGTTCGGCGACGGGCAGCTGGGAGATGCGCGCGCCGTGGTTGCCCGCGGGCACGGTGTACAGCGCGGACTCACGCGCGCCTCCCAGCTCCACGGCCGCCGCCGTCCACGGGTCCTGCCCGCCGTAGACGAACATCAAGCGCTCGCCCTCGCGCGAGACCCAGTCCTGGATGTCCGGCATGGCGTTCTCCACGAAGGTGGCCGTCACGCCCTGGGGCAGGTACGTCGCCGGCACGTCGGTGCCCGGGAAGCGCAGCAGGTCCGCCAGGTGGGACTCGAACGGCCGGGGGAAGCCCAGCTCCGCGGCGGCCTGGTAGTAGTAGGGCCCGTAGGCGTCCACGTCCGCGTCCGCGAAGAAGGCGAGCCCCACGCGCCCGTCCAGCTCGTCCATGAGCGCGGCGTCGCTGCCGGTCGCCGGGGGCACGGTGTCGCAGCGCGAGAGGCTGTCGTACTGCCAGAAGTAGAAATAGTGCTCGATGAGGGCGTGCTCGAAGGCGCGCTCCAGGCCCAGGTGCGTGAAGGCGAGCTGCCGCTCCCGGGCGCGCGTCTCCATCAGCGCCAGCATCGCCTCGCGCCGGCCGAGGGCCGCGCGCTGGAAGGCCTTCAATCGTTCGCGACACCCGGCGGTGCCGACGGACTCCTGGAAGGCGACGAAGCGCGCGTCGTCGTAGCGGGCGAGCGGCGCCACGTACGCCACCGTCCCGTCCACGTCGTCCGGGTAGAAGCGCCGGAAGAACACCATCGTCTCGCCGCCCTTGCTGGCGCCGGTGGAGATCCACTTCCGGGGATACAGCGGCTTGAAGGCCTGGACGACGCGGTGGAAGTCATCCGCGGACTGCTTGATGGTGAGCAGGCTCCAGTCCGCGGGCGACGGGCGGCTGGGGCCGAAGAAGCGGTGCTCCAGCGAGAGCTGGTTGGCGTCGAGCAGCTGCGTGGGCTCGCGCCGCGAGGCCTGGAGCGAGACGAAGTAGCCGCCGGCGTAGAGCACCATGGGGCGGTCGCTGGAGACATGCAGCAGCGTCATGCGCTGGCGGAAGCGCGGGCCGTCCGGGCGGGTGTGGTCCGCGGGCTGCTCGAACTCCATGACGAAGAAGCGGGCCGACGCGGGGAACTGCGCGTCCAGGGCCTCCTCGCGCACCGTCAGGCCGGGGATGGCGGACAGGCGCGCGAGGATGTCCTCCTCGACGACGGGGTCTCCGTCATCACAAGCCCAAGACAGACAGGCGGCGAGAGCGAGGGCAAGAAGCCCACGACGCAGGACAGGCTCGGCGGACATGACGCTCCAGTTCGCACCGCTCCGCTCGCGCCGGGACGACGCGCGGGACGGGCTCGGGCGTGGAGGCTACTCCGATTCGGCGCAAGGGCCCGCTCAGGGCGCCAGCGTGGAGACGCCGGCGACCACCGGGAGGCCCTCGTCGCGCGGCAGGCCGTCCATCAACAACATCATCGTGTGGGCGCTCGCGTGGCGCAGCGCCTTCGCGGCGGCGTACTCGGGAGAGGACCACCAGGAGCGGGCCTGCTCGACGTTGGGGAACTCGAGGATGACGAAGCGCGGCGGCTGCCACGTCCCCTCGAGCGCCTCCGTCGCCCCACCCCGGACCAGGTAGCGCCCGCCGTACCGCGCGATGGAGGGCGGCGCCAGCTGCCGGTAGCGCTCATACGTCTGCACGTCATGCACCGCGATTTCGACGACGACGTAGGCAGGCATGGGCGCTCTCCTGTCGGTGGGCTTTCAGAACACGAACGGGAACCGCACGGGCCCCCCCTGCTCCTGGTGCTTGGGGAAGTCCCACGCACGGACCTTGGCCTCGATGCAGCGAGCGAACGACGTGCCCCGCAGTGACGCCGTCTCGGTGACGACCTCCGACACCTCGCCACTGGGGAGGATGGACCAGCGCACGACGACGCGCGTGCCCTCGTCCACCGGGCGCGGCTTCACGTTCGCGCACGCGGTGACCTCGCCCTTCTTGGCGAGCACGACCTCGAAGACGTCCGACTGGGTGAGCGACAGGCGCGGGTTCTGGATGGGCGCCACCGGCGGGATGTAGACGGACGGAGGCGGCTCACGCTTGCGCGGCCCCGACGCCGGGCCCGACAGCTCGCGCGCATAGGCCGCGTCCGGGCCCAGGTCGCTCTCCAGGTCCCCGAAGTCATCCTCCGCCGCCGCGGGCGCCTCGGCGGGCGTGGGCGCGGGCGCGGTGGACCGGGAGGACAGCTTCACGTCGGCGGCGCGGGAGCTCGGCGACACGGGCGGCGCGGCCTCCACGTCCCGCTCCTGGCGCGACGTGCGAGAGATGCCGCTCACCTCGGCCGCGAGCCCGCCACCCGACGCGGGCACCACCGGCACCGAGCCACCCCGCTCCACGGTGACGACCCCCGTGAGCGAGGGACGCGAGGGCGCGCTCGCCGTCGCGACGACGCCTCCGGCTGGAATCACGGCGCCACCGCCGGGCGCCCCCACGGCCGAGCGCGCGAGCGCGTCCGCCACGGCGGGCGCGGGAGGCTTCGCCGCGACTTCGCGAGGCGTCTCGACGAGCACGGGCGCCACGGACAGCTCGGCCGGCACCTGTGCCATCGGAGCCGGCGCCACGGCGGGCACGGCCGGAGCCACCGGGGCCGGAGCGGGCGCCGCGGGCGGCTCGGACTTCATGAACGCGGGCAGGTTGAAGCGGGACAACAGCTGCGAGGCCCCGGCACCCGAGCCGAACAGGCCCATGACGATGGCCACGGTGACGCCTCCGGCGACGCCGCCGGCCAGCGTGAACCACCAGCCACCCAGCCTCCACTTCGCCTCGACCTGCTCGGTGGCGGCCGTCACCTCGGCCAGCACCGCGTGGGCGCCCACCGGGTCCACCGGCACCGAGGCGGCGGGCGCGGGAGCACCCGGCGCGGCGGGTGACGCCACCACGGCCCACGCGGGAATGCCCGAGACATCCGCCTCGCTCACGGCCGCGAGCCCCGGCGCGCCCGGCAGCTCCGTCAGGGCGGCGTCCAGGGCCGCGCTGAGCTCCTGCGCCGCCGGCATCAGCGCCTCGACCAGCTCCGGCACCTGGCTCACCGGCACCCAGGCCTGGAAGCCCGCGCGCCAGCACAGCGTCTCCGGCCGCAGCTCGCCGCGCGCCCAGGGCTCCTTGAGGGCCTCCGCGTCGAAGGGGCCCGAGGGCTGGGCGCCCAGGGCGAGGAACCAGGCGTGGTTCGCCGCGATGGGCGGCGTGGGCGTGGGGTCCTCCTCCACCAGCACGGAGGACACGAGCGAGCGACGCACACCCTTGTGCAGCCGCTCCTCGTTCACGTCGTTGCGGGCGCGCGCGTTGGCCGCCGCCACGCGGGGGTTCTTGTCCGTGCGCAGCTTGCTGACGAAGACGTCGAGCTCCGCCTCGGACACCCCGCCGAACACAGGGGTGCCTCCGCCGTCTGGCTCGTTGGGGCCCGCGGTTGCTTCATCCGGCTGGGACTTACCGTCCCGTGAATCGCCGATCATTCGCCAGCTCCTTGCTTCCACCACGCCCCGACGCCATCAGAACCCCAACAATGGAATGCCGACGCGCGATTTCGTCAACGGGGAGTCTCTGCGCGAAGGTGGCCAGGGTCCACACTCAAGAAGGAGAGGGGGCGGAAATCTCCATTCTCACGCCGAATCACGAGACACACCACCGCACATCTCCCCACGCATGAGGCAGAAGACCTCCAGTCTCACTCGACACAGAGGTGCTTCTCCAGGACGAGGAAGGTAGGCGCGGGGAAGCCCGGGTGGGTGCCCTGCGAGTGGAGCTGGTAGCCGAGCCGGCCATACCAGACGTGGTGGTTTTTCAACGTGAGCCGGACGGAGAGGCGCACCCTGTCCCGTCCCGCCGCGCGGGCACGCGCCTCCACGGCGTCGACGAGCAGACGGGCCAGTCCCCGCCCCGATGGGCGGGCAGCACCGCGAGGCGGTCAGGTACACGTGGTCCGGCTTCACGTGGAAGAAGACACAGCCCACCGGGTCACCGGTGTCCGTCTCGGCCACCAGCGCGCCGCCGTCCTCCAGCTCTCGGCGGACCGCGGCCTCCGTCTTGCCGTGGGCACTGGAGGGAGGCTCCAGCCGCCCACGGTACTCCTCGAACGACTCGCGCGGCAGGCGGGCGAGGAGCGCGGCGTCGTCCGGGGTCGCTTCGCGCGGAAGGGGCATGCCTCTTTCTAGCTACTCCTTGAGCGCGGAGGTGAACTGCATCAGCGTCTTCTTCGCATCCCCCAACACCATCATCGTGTTGGAGCGGACGAAGAGCTCGTTCTCGATGCCGGCGAAGCCCGCGTTGAGCGAGCGCTTGAGCACGACACACGTCTTGGCCAGGTCCGCGGAGAGGATGGGCATGCCGTAGATGGGGCTGCTCTGGTTGCTGCGCGCGGCGGGGTTGACGACGTCGTTGGCGCCCACCACCAGCGCGACATCCGTGGCGGTGAAGTCGTCGTTGATGACGTCCAGGTCGAACAGGTGGTCGTACGGCACGTTGGCTTCCGCCAGCAGCACGTTCATGTGGCCCGGCATGCGGCCCGCCACCGGGTGGATGGCGTAGCGCACGTCACAGCCGTTGGCCTGGAGGACGTTGGCCAGGTCCCGCACCGCGTGCTGCGCCTGCGACACGGCCATGCCGTAGCCCGGCACGACGATGACGGAGCGCGCGGCGCGCAGCACCTCGGCGGCCTCCTCCACGCTGCCCACGTTGGGCGCGGGGCCCGAGGGCTGCGCCCCTTCCGTGACGGCCTTCGCCTCCGGCACCGCGCCGAACGCGCCGAAGAGCACGTTGGAGAACGAGCGGTTCATCGCCTTGGACATCATCATGCCCAGGAGGAAGCCGGAGAAGCCGTCCAGCGCGCCGCAGATGATGAGCACGTTGTTGCCCAGCGCGAAGCCCGTGGCCGCCGCCGCGAGGCCCGCGTACGAGTTGAGCAAGCAGATGACCACCGGCATGTCCGCGCCGCCAATGGGCAGCACCAGCAGCACGCCCAGCAGCACCCCCAGGGCGGCCACCAGGTAGAAGGCCCACGCCGAGCCCGGCGAATACACGAGCAGGCCAATCAGCCCCAGCGTGCCGACAATCATGAGCAGGTTCGAGAGGTTCTGCCCCGGATAGGTGACGGGCCGCCCGGTGATGAAGCCCTGCAGCTTGCCGAACGCCATCAAGCTCCCGGTGAAGGTCAGTGCGCCGAGCGCCACCTCCAGGCCCGTGGCCGAGATCTGGAGCGTGGTCATCTGGGGGCCGCCGTGCTGGAGGTACTCGACGACGCCCACCAGTCCCACCGCGAGTCCACCGAAGGCATGCGAGAGCGCGATGCGCTCCGGCATCTTCGTCATGGGAATCCACAGGCCCATGCCCGTGCCCACCGCCGAGCCGATGAGCAGCGCCGCGACAATCCACTCCCAGCGCACGATGACGTGCGTCACGCCCACGCCGTACAGCAGCGTGCCGGCCACCGCGGCCACCATGCCCACTTCCGCCAGGAACACGCCCCGCCGGGCCGTCTGAGCGTCGCCCAGATCCTTCAGGCCCATC
Organism: Myxococcus faecalis; assembly: GCF_050039385.1. Classification (NCBI taxonomy): domain Bacteria; kingdom Pseudomonadati; phylum Myxococcota; class Myxococcia; order Myxococcales; family Myxococcaceae; genus Myxococcus; species Myxococcus faecalis. The sequence goes on from NZ_CP144336.1 coordinate 629,437, forward strand.
ACGAAGAGGATGGAGGCGAGCAGGTACAGCAACTGGACGAACGTCTCGGTGAGCGAGAGGGTCATCGCGCGCCGCCCTTCTTCTTGAACATGCGCAGCATGCGGTCGGTGATGAGGAAGCCGCCCACCACGTTGATGGTCGCCGCCAGCACCGCCACCGCGCCGAGCACCGTGGACACCGTGCCGTAGTGCCCGCCGGCCGCCAGCAACGAGCCCACCAGGGAGATGCCGGAGATGGCGTTGGTGAAGGCCATCAGCGGCGTGTGCAGCAGGTGCGGGACCTTGGAGATGACCTGGTAGCCGGTGAAGGCCGCCAGGAAGAAGACATACAGGCCGAAGATCAGCGTCAATGACATGTCAGCCCTCCCTCATCGCCACATCCGCCACGGCGGGGTGGACCACCTCGCCGCCGCGAGTGATGAGCATGCCTTTCACGATTTCATCCGAGACCTCCAGCTTCAGCACGTTGTCCTTGTCGGTGACGTGCGCGAGCAGCTTCTCCATGTTGCGCGAGTACATGGCGCTGGCGTGCACGGAGAGCTGGCTGGGCAGGTTGCGCTCACCGACGATGGTGACGCCGAAGTCCGTGCGATAGCGCTCCCCCACCCGCGTCAGCTCGCAGTTGCCGCCCTGCTCCGCGGCGATGTCCACCACCACCGAGCCGCTCTTCATCCGCCGCACCATGTCCGCGGGCAGCAGCACCGGCGCGCGCCGTCCGGGAATCTGCGCCGTGGTGATGACCGCGTCCGACTTCGCCACGTGCTGGGCGAGCACCTCCGCCTGCTTGCGCCTGGCCTCCTCGCCCAGCTCCTTCGCGTAGCCTCCCGCGCCCGCCGCGTCCTCGATGTCGATGTGCACGAAGCGCGCGCCCAGGCTCTCCACCTGCTCCTTCACCACCTTGCGCACGTCGTACGCCTCCACCACCGCGCCCAGCCGGCGCGCCGTGGCGATGGCCTGCAAGCCGGCGACGCCCGCCCCCAGCACCAGCACCTTCGCGGGAGGAATGGTGCCCGCGGCGGTCATCAACATGGGGAACAGCCGGGGCAGCGCCTCCGCCGCGAGCACCACCGCGCGGTACCCCGCGATGGTCGCCTGCGAGCTGAGCACATCCATCATCTGCGCCAGCGTCGTGCGCGGCACCATGTCCGCCGCCAGCAGCGTCACCCGCCGCTTCGCCAGCGCCCTGGCCAAGGCCGGGTTCGCCAGCGGATAGGCCAGGCTCACCAGCACCGAGTCCGGCCGCAGCCGCTCCACCTCCGCGTCATCCGGCGGCTGGATCTTGAGCAGCACCTCCGCTTTCGCATACAGCGCGTCGGTGCTCGGCTCGATGCGAGCGCCCGCCGCGTGGAGCTCCTCGTCGGAGCACTCCGCGCCCAGGCCCGCACCGCTCTCGACCACCACTTCGTGCTTCCTGCCGACGAGGCGTTTCACGCTCTCCGCCACGAGCGCGACCCGCCTTTCGCCCGGCGCCGTTTCACGGGGGATGGCGATGATCATGCGGGGCAGCAAAGCCCATCCCCTCCACCCGATTCAATCCCAGCCACGCAGGCTTGTTGGCAATCCCAGTCAAGCTCGGCCGCGTCACGACTGTTGGCAATGCATGCCATTGCTCACGGTCTAGTGGATACCCCCGAGCCCCACCCCACCCCGCGACCACCCGCTCCGTCGGAACGGCCGCGCGCATCACCGACGGCCCGAGTCTTGCCTGCGGGTGGCCCCACGCGTCCGCCGCGTCGCGTAGACTCCCCCCGAGAACGCCACCATGCCCTTCGACCTCCGGGAAATCCTCCGTCAGACGGAAGCCACGACCAGCGACGGAGCCCTTCCGGCCTGGCTGCGCGACAGCTGGAGCGACGCGCCCGGCTTCATCGCCACGCTCGCCGCCCACCACGCCAGCCGGGGTGGGCCCGCGCCCAAGAGCCGCCCGGGCCAGCACCACGACTTCTTCCACGACCTGGTCGTCCGTCACGCGGACTCCACCGCGCCCGCGCTGCGCACATGGGACGGCGCCCGGTGGCAGCTGCTCGGCTACCGCGAGCTGGCGGACCGGGCCTCGCGCCGCGCCGCCGAGTGGGCCGCCCAGGGCGTCAAGGCGGGCGCCAGGGTCGCGCTGGTGCATCCACTGGGGCCGGAGCTGCTCGTGTCCCTGCTGGCCTCACTGAAGCTGGGCGCGTGCGTCAGCGTGCTGCCCCCCACCGGCACCCACTTCCTGGCCCGCAGGCTCGCGCGCCTGGAGCCCGCCCACATCTCCGCGGAGGCCCACCAGGCCCCGCTCATCAAGGGCCATGAGGCGCTCCTCCTGCGCTCCAAGGGCGACGTCGCGCCCGGCTTCACGTCCCACACGTACAAGCCCGGCGACACCGTGGCCCTGCTGTTCTCCCCGCTCGTCGACCCGCCGGACACGCCCGTCCCCCTCACGGCCGAGCGGGCGTGGAACGGCGCCCTGGTCGACGGGCTGCTCACCTTCGGCCTGGGCGCCGGGGACGCCTTCGCCGCGCCCGGCTTCCACTTCCTCCAGCACCAGCCCGCGCTCCTCTTCGCCACGCTCCTGCGCGGCGCCACCTACGTCCACCTGGAGCCCGCGGAGGTGGAGCGCGCGCCCGCGCGGCTCACGGAGCTGCCCCTGCGCTCGCTCGGCGTCTCCCCCGCGCTGCGCGAGGCGCTGGTCCGCGCCAACAAGGGCGCGTTGCGCGGCGTGGCCCACTGGTTCCGCTCCGCCGATGACGCGCTCGACTGGGAGTCGTGGCGCGACTGGATGCGCCAGTGCGACGTGGCCAACGTGCCCCACACCCACGTGCTCATCGACGCGGCCGAGGGCGGCACGATGCTCGCGTCCCGCCGGCACACCGGGGAGCTGCACACGGCCCTGGCCCCCTCGCCGGGCCGCGCCTGGGCCTTCAAGGACCTCAACCTGAGCGGCCAGGAGGCCGCCGGGGACGTGGGCCTCTTCACGCCGCTGCCCGACAAGGGCCGCCCCCCGCCCTTCGTCCTGCTCACCCGCCAGCGCGAGCAGTACCTGTTCTCCGGCACCCGCGACACGCGCCGCGAGGGCCGCGTCTACCCCGCCGCCGAGGTCATCGAGGCGCTCGCCGACCTGCCCTTCTGCCACGGCGCGTCCGTCACCCCCGCCGCCTCCGCGGGCACCTCGCGCCACGCACCCCACGTCTTGATCCTCTTCACCGGGGCGGAGGACGCGGAAGCCTTCGCGAAGGAGCAGGACGCGCGCCGCGTCGAAGTGAGACGCAGGCTGGAGCTGCGCCTGGGCGCCGAGCACCTGCCGGACCGCGTCGAGCTCTTCCCCCTGCTCCCCCACCGGACGAAGGAGGGGCGCATCGACGAGGCCTGGTGCCGCGCCCAGTACCTGATCGGCGCCCTCCATCAGAAGTCCACGGATCCGATGTTCCAGGCCCTCACCGCGCTGCGCGGCCGCCTGCGGGAGAGCGTCCGGGCCCCGGGCGAGGACGAGCGTACAGGCTCGCGGTAATCCACGCGTACGCGCCGGACGCGCCCGCGTTCGTCGACAACGCGCACCGCCAACGCGCCGCAGCCCCCGACGGGAATCCCCAGAGGGAAGCGCGGCTGTCCACTGGCTGGCACGACTCGCGCAATGGGGTGGCTCCGCGTCAGGCGCTCCATCCCGGAGCCCGGGACGCGCGCGAGGTGGACCATGGGTGCCCAGGTCGTCATGGGAGCGATGCTGCAATGCAGCTTCGGCGTCGCCCCCTCGTCGCTGGTGGTGCTGCCCGCCAACAAGGTGGTGGGCCCGACGCCCGCGGCCAACATCCTCGACAGCAAGCCCCTGGTGAACATCCTGCCCTTCGGGATGTGCCAGTCGCTGGCCAACCCCACGGTGGCGGCGGCGACGGCGGCGGCCCTGGGCGTGCTCACCCCCATGCCCTGCATCCCCGCCACCGCGGCGCCGTGGGTGCCCGGCTGCCCCAAGCTGCTGCTCGGCAGCGCCCCGGCGCTGGAGAGCAACTCGAAGCTGATGTGCTCGTACGGCGGCGTCATCCAAATCGTCTCCCCCGGACAGGTGAAGGTCATCGATGGCTGACGCGGCCCTCACCCTGGCGCCCTTCGACGGCACCCTCCTCGAGAAGCTCCTCGAGGGAGCTCCTCCCGCGCCCGCGCCGGACGGCGAGCCCGACGCCCGCGTCGAAGCCGTCACGGAGGCGGTCGCCAGCGGCGAATACGCCCAGGCCGCCCGCGGCGCGGAGGCGCTGCTGCGCGAGGGCCAGCGCGACACGCGGCTCGTCGGCATCTACCTCTTCGGCGGGTTCCAGGAGCGCGGCCTCCTGGCGATGCCGGGGATGTTCCACTCCATCCACCACCTGCTCACCGACAGCCTCCCCGCGTTCGGCCCGGAGTCCAAGCGCGACATCTTCCTGGAGAGCGGCCTGCGCTGGCTGTTGCGCTCCATCAACAAGCACCTGGCCCACCACGAGAAGAAGCAGGACGCCACGTGGCGGCGCTGGTGCGAGGCCGACATCCGCGCGCCGCTCGAGGAGGCGCTCGCACTGGGCGACGCCATCCTCACCGCCATCCCCGCCACGCTGCCCAAGAACGGCTGCGAGGAGCCCTTCCGCAACCTGACGCACTGGCTGCGCCGCCACATGGAGGCCCTGCCCCCGCCCGCGCCCGTCACGCTCGTGCCCCCGCCCGCTCCGGAGCCCGTGGCCGTCGCCGCGCAGCCCGTGGCCGTCGCGCCGCCGGCAGCCCCCACGCAGCCCGCGCCCGTCGCCGTCGCCGCGCAGCCCGTCGTCGCGCCGCCGCCCGGCGTGCCCATCTCTCCGCAGCTCGCGCTGCTCATCCGCAAGCTGGAGGCCTTCACCCTCCTGCTCGAGAAGGGCGAGCTGCCCAAGGCGGGCGTGGTGGCCTCGGACGTCATGGCCACGGTGGAGCGGTTCGACCCGCGCGTGTTCCTGCCGTCGCTCTTCACCCGCTTCTTCGCGGGCCTCAGCAGCCACGCGCACCAGCTGGAACCCTTCCTGCAAGAGGCCGACTCGCTGTCGATGCGAGCGCTCGAGCAGCTCTACCGCGTCGACCTGGACGCGTTCATCGCGCAGCAGCCGCCCGGCGGCGGAGAGGAGGACTGACGTCATGCAGCAGCACCCACCCCAGCCCCCCGTCCGCCTCGCCCCCGTCGAGGAGCGCATCCGCGAGCACGCCGGCGCGTTCGACATGCCGGCCCTGCTGGAGCTGCTCTCGAAAGAGGGCTACGGCCCGGACGACGTGGAGCTCAAGAGCCACCGCGGCACCGTGCACGCGCCCCGGCTCATCCAGTCCGTCGACTTCGCGCGCAACCCGCGCCGCGCCATCATCACCGTCCACCTGGGACTGCTCAGCGTCCAGTCGCCCCTGCCCTCCTTCTTCCTGAAGGCCATGGAGTCGCTAGAGCACGACGCCATGGAGAGCTTCCTGGGCTACTTCGACCACCTGCTGCTCAAGGCGCGCTTCGCCGGCCTGTTCCCCGAGCGCGACGGGGCGCTGCTCCCCGGCTGGGAGTCCGCCGCCGCGCACCGCCTGCGCCTCTTGCGCCCCGGCTGTCCCTCCACGCTGCACTGGCTGTTCTCCCAGGCATATCCGGAGGCGGAGGTCCGCGTGCGCCGCGCCACCCGCCGCCAGCGCATCGACACGCGCGGCATCCGCCTGGGCGGCGCGGCCCTGGGCGACGGCACCGCGATGGGCGGCTTCGCCACCGTGCCCACCGGCGGCCTGGAGGCGTGGCTCCACGTCAACGAGTCCTTCTGCGGCACCGGCGCCGCCTGGGCCGTGGAGGCGCGCCGCCGCCTGCGCTCGCGCGTGCTGCCGCACCTGGTGGACACGCCCGTGTTCCTCACCGTCGCGCTGGTCATCAGGGATCAGCACGGCCACGCGCGCGTCGAGGACACCAGTCACCTCGGCTACGAGCCCATCATCGGCGGCCCCGAGGAGGACCGGCAGGTCGTCCTGTTCTCCGGCGACACCGCCCCCAGAGCTTCACCCCCGCAGTGACGTGCAGCACCCCGGCACGTCGCCGGGCAAGAAAGGCCTTCAAACCGAGGGAGTAACGTAGCCATGTCAATCCAGGATCAGTTGCCCAAGTCACGAATCACGCTCACGTACCGCACCACCATCAACGGCGAGCAGGAGACGGTGAACCTGCCCCTGCGTCTGCTGATGCTGGGTGACTTCTCGCTCGGCTCCTCCGAGGACCGCAAGGTGGACCTCGAGGCGCGCAAGCTGCGCTCCGTCAATGGCAAGAACCTCGACGAGCTGATGAAGGACATGAAGATGTCCGTCAGCTTCCAGGTGCCCAACCGCATCAACCCGGATGTGGAGGCGGACCTGAACGTCGAGCTGCCCATCGACCGGATGAAGTCCTTCCACCCGGACGAGATCGTCAACCACGTGCCGAAGCTCAAGGCGCTGCGGCTGCTCAAGAAGCTCTTGCTGGAGATGCAGTCGAGCATCGACAACCAGAAGGCGCTGCGCAGCATGGTCTACGAGCTGTTCTCCAACAAGGACGCGCTCAAGGCCGTGCTCGCCGAGCTCAAGGACTACGAGTCGCTGCGTCTGCCGGGCAAGCCCGCGCTCTCCTCCGACGCGACGCCCGCCGCCGCCACCCAGCCGGCCACCGTCTCCGAGCCCGCCACCGTGAAGGCGTAAGGGCCCGCTTCCTCAACCCACCCTTTTCCATCTCAAGGTAACCGTCATGGCTGAAACCTCATATCTGCCTGGGTTGTTCAAGAGCGTGCGGCTGGAGCGTCCCACGGACGCCAAGCCGATGATCTCCGAGAAGTTCGTCCCCACGCTGGACGAGAAGGAAGTCACCATCGAGGCGCGCTTCATGTCCGCGCTCGCCGCCCTGGTGCAGAACGTCACGCCCGCGGAGACCGACTCGGGCGACGCGCTGCGCTTCGACAAGGGCAAGGTGCTCGACGTCGTCAGCCGCATCGACTCGATGATCGACGACCAGATGAACGAGATCCTCCACCACGAGCGCTTCCAGCAGATGGAGTCGGCGTGGCGCGGTCTGGACGACCTGGTCGCCAACACCAACTTCAAGGCGAACATCGCCATCGACCTCCTGGACGCCGCGCGCGACGAGCTGGGTCAGGACTTCGAGAACAACTCCGCGGACGTGTTCGCCGGGGCGCTGTTCGACAAGGTCTACATCCAGGAGTACGACCAGTACGGCGGCCGTCCCTTCGGCGCGATGATTGGCCTGTACGAGTTCTCCTCCTCGCCCGGCGACATCAAGTGGCTGCGCGCGATGGGCAAGGTGGCCAACGCCGCGCACTGCCCCTTCGTCGCCGCCGTGAGCCCCAAGTTCTTCGGCTGCGAGAAGGTCGAGGAGATGGAGGCCATCAAGGACCTGGAGGGCGCGCTCGCCCACCCGCGCTACGGCAAGTGGAACGAGCTGCGCGACAGCGAGGAGGCCGCGTACCTGGGCCTGACCTTCCCGCGCTACGTGCTGCGCCTGCCCTGGCACCCGGACAAGAACCCCTGCGACGACCTGCACTTCACTGAGAACGCGCAGGGCGACTCCAGCAAGTACCTGTGGGGCAACTCGTCCGTGCTCTTCGCCCGCAACATGGTGAAGGCGTTCGAGAACTCCGGCTGGTGCCAGTCCATCCGCGGCCCCAAGGGCGGCGGCCTCATCACCGGCCTGCCCGTGGACACGTTCTTCCTGCGCGGCCAGGAGGAGCTCAAGGCCCCGGTGGAGATCGCCATCCCGGACTACCGCGAGTTCGAGTTCGCGCGGTGCGGCTTCATGCCGCTGGTGTACCGCAAGGGCACCAGCGAGGCGACGTTCTTCAGCACCCAGTCCGCCAAGGTCTCCAAGCGGTTCAAGGACCCGAAGGACTCGGAGAACTCGCAGCTCGTCACGAACATGGCGTACACGTTCTCCATCACCCGCCTGGCGCACTACGTGAAGTGCATCATGCGCGACAACATCGGCTCCACGGCGGATGCGCCCTACATCCAGCGGCAGATCGACGCGTGGCTCGCCGGCTACGTCACCACGGTGGCCAGCCCCGACGACCTGACGGTGCGCCGCTTCCCGTTCAAGGCCACCAACGTGATGGTGGAGCAGCGCACCGGAGAGATCGGCTGGTACGACTGCAAGGTCGCCGTGCTGCCGCACATCCAGTTCGAGGGCCTCAACGTGGAGCTCATGCTGGAGTCCCGGCTCGGCTGAAGTCCCCCCGCTGCAAACCCACCAAGCAGTCCCACCCAAATGCAGGAGTGAGTCATGCCTCAGTTCGCCCGAGACCTGGATGTGTACCAGGGCTACAACTTCAAGAAGGACAAGCAGTCCCCCGTCGGCTACATCCTGTCCATCTCCATCGGCGGTGAAGCGCTGGTGGCGGACCAGGAGACGCTGAAGGACCCGGAGCAGCCGGACAAGGCCCTGGCCTCCAAGGCCGTGGCGGTGCTCAACAACTACCTGTGGGAGACGGGCGTCACCGACGCGCTGTACTTCTCCGGGCAGATCTCCACCGCCAACAAGCAGAAGATCTCCGAGATGCTGCTGGGCAGCTTCTCCAACATCGAAGTGGTCGTGAAGTACGTCATCTACGAGTACGACCCGCTCGCGAAGAAGTACTTCAAGTCCAACTTCGTGGACGCGGACCTCAACGGCCTGCTCGAGAAGAACGGCGACGCGCTGAACATCGCCGTGGCGGAGAACGAGTCGCGTGAGGTGCAGTCGCCCAAGAACTTCACGTTCCAGATCGGCGTGAAGCCCAAGACGCTGGAGCAGTCCATCAACGTCGCGGCGGCGTCCTCGAAGAACATCGTGAAGAAGTGGGGCGTCACGGAGACGGCCTAGTCGTCCTGCGGTAAGAAAGTCCCATGCCCCCCTTCAAGCTCGCCCGGGTCCGGTGGCACGTCGGTCAGACGCTGCTGCCGGAGCACTTCGAGGCCCAGGAAGAATCACTGGAGGCCCAGGTCCGCCTCCAGGCTTCGCTGTCCGGTACGCCGAGTCATGGCGTGGCGGCCATGGCCTGGAGCGAGCCACTGCTGGCGGGTGGAAGCCTGTCCATTGCCACGTTGACGGCGGTGACCCCCGCCGGCTTCGTGGTGGATGTGCCGGGCAACGCGGTGCTGCCGCCCTTCTCGCTCGAGGGGACCGGCCGCGCCGAGGCCACCGTCTACCTGCACGTGCTGGGGGGCAGCCAGGGCGCGGCGGGGGTGCGGCTGTACGCGGAGGACCCGCCGGTGGTGGAGCGGGTCATGCGTCGGCTGCGCCTGTCCGCGGAGCCCGTGCTGGACGGAGCCATCGACACGCTGCCGCTGGCCGTGTTCCGGCGGGACACCGAGGGCGTGTGGGGACTGACGGAGGACCTGGTGCCTCCGCTGCTGCTCGTCGGTCCCCACCCGTTCCTCTCGGCCCTCCTCGTCAGACTCGATGACCTGCTGGAGCAGGCGCGGCTGCAGCTCATCGCGCGCCTGTCCGACAGCTACCTGCGCTCGGACCGGCTCACCAACGCCCGCCGCGCGCTGTGCGAGGTGCAGCGGCTGCAGGCGCTGCGCGGCGACATGAGTCGCCACATCTCACCCCACCCGTACGTCTTCTTCGACGCGCTCCGGGACTTGTACTTCGAGTCCTGCTGCTACCTGGAGATGATGCCGGACGCGGACCTGCCCACGTACCAGCACGACAGCCCGGGCAAGGGCCTCATCCGCTGGGTGGAGCTGCTCACGCGCGCGCTCCAGCCGGAGTCCACGCGCGCCACCCATCGCTCGTTCACCGCGCGCGACGGGCAGTTCATCTTCTCGCCGCTGCCGCCCGAGGTGCTGGAGAGCGGCGAGCTGTACATGCTGGTGCAGCGCAAGCGGGCCGGAGAGCCTTTGGTCGTGGACGGCGTGAAGCTGGCGGGGCCCTCGCGCCTGGCCACGGTGCGGCGCATGGCCCTCAAGGGCATCCCGTTCCACCACGTCCCGCACCCCTCGTTCCCGCATGCGCTGGGACCCGAGATAGACTGGTACCAGCTCGTGCAGGGCGAGGAGTGGCAGTTCGCGCTGCGCGAGAATGGCCTGGCCTTCTACGCCACCCCGGCGTTGCAGGGAGCCCAGGTGTCCCTCTTCTGGCGCAGGGCGTGACATGGGCCGAGCCTCCTTCCTCGACAAGTTCGCCACCCGCGCCGACTCCGCTCGCGCGTCCGGCAAGAAGGGCCACAGCGAGCTGGAGCACGTGGTGCGCAACCTGGAGGCCGTGCTCAACACCAAGGAGGGCTACGGCTTCTTCCGCCGCGACTTCGGCCTGGGTGAGTACACGGAGAAGTACGGCACGCGGGAGCTGGTGGAGACGCTCACCCGCGAGCTGACCGAGGAGATTTCGCGCCACGAGCCGCGCCTGTCGGACGTGGAGTTGACGATGCGCGGGCGCGACGCGGGGCTGTGGCTGCACTTCGGCCTGGTCGGCACGGTGGGCCAGGAGCGCCGCAAGCTGCGCCTGCGCTTCGACACCCTCAGCGGCAACGTCCGCGTGGAGGAGGAGCCATGAAGGCCGACAGCTTCGCGGACCGGCTCAAGGTCGCCGTCACGCTCACCGCCGGCGGCACCGCGCACGTCATCCCTCCAGGGGACGTGAAGTCCTTCGCGCTGACCCTGCGCTCGTTCGGCTTCGAGGGCCGCGTGGCCTTCGACCTCGCGGACAACACGTCCGCGGGCGGCCTGGAGAAGGACCAGCTGAAGGCGGCGTTCCTGGAGCAGGACCTGATGGAGGTCCAGCTGGAGCTGACGGCGGTGCACACCGACGCGGCGCCCCAGCCCGCGCTCACGTCGCTGAAGGTGAAGGGCCTGGTGTCGGAGCGCTCGCTGGTGGAGATGCCCGGCGTGCCCCGTCCCGGCGCCCCGCTGCTGCACCGGCGCTACGAGGTGACGTTCCAGGACGCGGCGGCGCTGCTGTGGAGCCAGCACTTCCCCTGCGTGCTCTACACGCAGAAGACGATGAAGGACGTGCTGGACGCGCACAAGGGCACGCACATCCCGCTCGTCTACGACTGGAGCGCGGGGCTGGACGCCACCTGCCCGCAGCTGTTCCTGGGCCTGACGCCCGAGCACGGCGCCAGCTTCTACGACTTCCTGCTCTGGTACGTGGACACGCGCGACGGCGTGCTCGCGTACGACTACACGGCGGCGAAGTACAAGCTGTCCGCCGCGAAGGCCGCGGAGGGCACGCCCGTGAAGCTGTGGGGCCCGGACGTGGACCAGGTCACCGTGCGCTTCCCGGAGGTCCCCCGCCACGAGGTGACGGTGCTCAACGCGGTGGCCGAGGGCCCCGCCACCCGGCCCATCAACCAGCAGAGCGCCGTCACCGGCATCCGGCACGACGTGCTGCTGCGCACGCCCATCACCAACGAGGTGGACGCGCGGGTGACGCTGGAGACCGCCCGCCTCAAGGTCCGGGGCAAGGAGGTGGAGCTCGGCTGGAAGCGCTTCCCCGCCACCGCCCTGGTGCCCGGCTCGCTCGTCAAGCTGCCCACCACGGAGGCGTGGGCCGCGGCGGGGCTGGCCGGCGGCGAGACGTTCCGGGTGCGCACCCTGGCGTTGCGAGGGGACGCGCTCGCGTCCACCCCGGACGCGGAGCACCTGTCGAAGAACGGGGGCTTCGAGTTCCAGATGGCCACGCTCCTGGAGCCCCAGGCGGAGAAGTGGGTGGACCTGCCGCCCTACCTGGCGCCCACCTGGCCCCGGTACGTGGAGGGCCTCATCGTCAGCGAGATGGGGGACGAGCCCCACGAGACGTGGCAGGCCTACACCGACTCCAAGACGTCGCAGGACGGGTACAAGGTGAAGATTCCCCTCTGGGCGAATCAAATCGTCACCCTGCCCTTCAACCCGAACCTGCTGCCCGGCCACTTCTACTTCCCGGCCTACAAGGGGGAGCGCGTGCTGGTGGGGCTGGACTTCCAGAAGGCCTGGCTCAAGCGCTTCCTGGACTGGCGCGACACGGCGCGCATGCCGGCCGACGGCCAGGGGACGCATCTCTTGGTGGGCAAGACGCCGGAGAACGGCACGTCCATGAAGCACTCCTACGTGGACGGCAAGCCGGTCTTCCTCTTGCAGAGGACGAACGCCAAGGACACGGCCCGCATCGAAATCAAGGAGGGGACGCTGGTCATCCGCGTGAAGGAAGAGCCCGCTTAAGGCGGCTGGAGGCGTGAAGGAGCCATGGGAACGCTGGTCTGCACCATCGAGCTGGACAAAGTGAAGGGCATCACCGTCACGGTGGACAATGCCGACGCGAACATCGTCCAGACGGTGACGATGGACGGCACCGCCATCACCCTGAAGGTCGCCGGGCAGAGCGACACCAGCACCGTCGTGCAGAAGGCCGACAGCATCGTCGTCACCGTCAAGGACTTCAAGGTCGACGCCCAGACGATAACGCTCCTGTCCAAGGGCACCTCGGAGTGGACGAGCCAGGACACGCTGAAGGTGACGAGCACGAAGGACATGAGCCTCACCACCCAGGCGAAGCTCACCCAGACGGCCACCCAGGACGCGAGCATCAGCTCCTCGGCGAAGGTCAACGTGGAGGCCACCCAGGCGCTGGCGCTCAAGGGCCTGACGGCTTCCATGGAGGCCACCGGCGGCGAGGCCAAGATTGAAGGCCTGACGCTGAAGGCCGCGGGCAAGACGGACACGCAGGTGACGGGGCTGAATGTCAAGGTGGCGGGGCAAGCCGCGCTGGACCTGGAAGCCCAGGGAATGGCCAACCTCAAGGCATCCGGTATCACCAGCGTCTCGGGCGCGCTCGTGAAGTTGGGGTAAGGAGTCATTCAAGATGACCCGCCCGAAGGACCGGCTGCACCAGGACTTCCTCGAGGAGATGGCCTCCCTCGAGCGCTTCCGCCAACGCTTCCACGAGCGCTACCCCGCCGCCCCCCTGGAGCGGGAGGACCCGGACGTGCGCCGCCTCATCGAGGCGATGGCGTTCTTCTCCGTGCAGACGCGCCACGCGACGCTGCACAACCTGCGCTCCACGTGGCGCCGGCTGTTCGCCGGCTTCTTCGACTTCCTCCTGGAGCCCCTGCCCACGCGCGCGGTGGTGCAGGCGCAGCCCATGGGGAAGATGGGCGAGGCGGTGCTCCTGCCCCGCGGCACCGAGCTGCGGCTGTCGCCCGCCGAGGGTGAGCCCGGCGCCTTCCGCCTCCAGCGCGACCTGCGCGTGCTGCCCATCACCCTGGAGTCCACCGAGGTGCGCCCGCTGGTGAGGGGTGGCCACCGGCTGATGCTCCACTTCGAGTCGCGGCACGAGCGCGCGGACGCCATCGGCACGATGAGCCTGCACGTGCGCCACCTGGACGAGTACCTGCCGTCCCTGGCGGTGTTCCACGCGCTGCGCCAGCACCTGCGCGAGGTCAGCGTGGTGTACGGGCCGCCCGCGGACGAGCACGTCACGGGCGAGCGGTGCGAGGTGTCGTTCGACCGGGAGCCGCCGGCGCCGGACGACTCGGAGACCTTCACCCACCCGCTGCAGCGGCTGCGCTCGTTCTTCCTCTTCCCGGAGACGGAGCTCTTCCTCCACGTCGCGGTGCCGCCGTCGCGCGGCGGGTGGCGGCGCTTCAGCCTGTGCTTCGACCTGGCGCAGGCGTGGACGGTGGGCCGCTCCCACCGGCCCGACTTCCTGGTGCCCTTCGCGGTGCCGGTGGAGAACCTGCGCGCGGAGCCCGCACAGGTCATCACCACGGACGGCACCCGCTCCGAGCACCCCATCCGCAACATGAGCGCGGGGCGGGAGCTGGCGCTGCACTCGGTGACGGGCGTGTTCGAGATGACCAAGACGGGGCTCGCCCCGCTCAGGCCCGCGCACCTGCCCGGCAGCGGCCCCGGCTACGAGGTGGAGGAGGTGCCGTCGGAGAACGGCCCCTCCCCGCACCTGGTGCTGCGCATGCCGGAGGCCTTCACCACGCCGCGCAAGCTGGTGGTGGAGGCGCTGTGGCACCAGCCGCGCTTCGCCTCGGAGGCGTCGGGGCGGATGACGGTGAGCGTGCCGGCGCGCCACATCGAGGGCCTGGAGTGGCGGCTGGTCGGCCAGCTCCAGCCGGACCGGGAGAGCCCCCTGAGGGATGACCTGACGGCGCTCACCCAGCTGCTCGCCTGGAAGGCCCAGGCCACGCTGGGACTGGACGAGCTGCGCTCGGTGCTCCAGCACCTGGGCACGCCCTCCGAGGGCCCCTTCCGCCGGTGTCTGCCGCTGTTGCGGGAGATGAGCGTGTCGCGGGTGCCCGACAGCGCCATGAAGGGCTCCGGGCTGAGGAACGTGTACGAGGTGGTGCTGGAGCCCTTCGAGGAGGGCTTCGAGCCGCTGGTGGTGACGTTCCTGACGCGGGTCCGAGATTTGCTGGATGCGTGGAACCACGAGGCGACGGTGGAGCTGAAGGCGACCATCGCCGGCCAAGGTCCCCTCGCCATCCCTGGAGCCTCCTGATGAAGATGACGCACTGGAAAGCCATCCTCCTGGCCTACCGCCACGTGGAGGAGCTGCTCGAGCGGGAGCTGGGCACGGTGAATCTGGACCCCGCCCTGCGCGAGCACCTGTCCGAGGGCGCCCTGGACGCGATGTCCCGCACGCTGATGGCCGAGGTGGACGCCCTGCGCGCGGCGCTGGAGACCGACCTGCGCCACGACGACGTGGAGAAGGTGCTCCAGCCCTTCGCCTTCCTGGTGGACGAGAAGGTGCTCGCCCGCCTGTCGAACGAGGACGCGCAGCACTGGCCGCTCCTGCAGCTGCGTGCGTTCGGCGTGGACGCGGGCGGCGACCTGTTCTTCGAGCTGGCGGACACCGCGCTGAGGCGCCCGGACACGGCGCCGCTGCTCTTCGAGATGCTGCACTTCTGCCTCACCGCGGGCTTCATCGGCCGGCACGTGGGCCACCCGGCGCGGCTGCGCGACTACCGCGAGCAGCTGGCGGCCCGCATCCCCCGGCCGGAGACGCAGGTGGGCGAGGCGCACACGGAGGCCGCGCCCCCGCCTCCCACCCTGTACGACTTCCCCTGGCGCTACTACGCCGTGACGGTGTCCATCATCATCGCGGTGCCGGTGGTGCTCTGGCACCTGTCCAACTGAGGCCCGCGTGACGACTCCCCCCGGCGTCCGGAAGGACGCGAGTGCGTCCCGTCAGAACGTGGCCGAGCTGGTGGAGCGGCTCCAGAAGGCCCTGACCTCGTCGCTGGGGAGCCTGGCCGAGGGGACGGTGCCCCTCGTGGACGTGCTCCGCGAGGGGGCGAAGGCCCTGGAACCCGGCCCCGGAGGCAAGCGGTTGTCACCCAAGGAGCGGGAGGCATGGGGTGTGCAACTGGAGGCCACACTGGAGCGACTGGAGGACGTGATGGAAGGCCTCCAGCTCGCGGTCCGCGCGCAAGCGGGCGGGAAGAGGGACTAGAGCCATGGCGGGCGAGAAGAACCCCGTTGCCGCGGCCGCGAGCGCGGCGACGACGACAGCGGACGCGGCGCGACCCTATCTGACGTGGATATTGATAGGGCTCGGGGTGCTGCTCGCCTTGGCGCTCGTCGTCGGGCTGGTGTGGTGGTGGAGGAAGCGCCGGCGGGTGGCGCCGAAGGTGGAGACGCGCAAGCGGCTGGACACCGGCGCGCTGGTGCGCATCCGCAAGCAGTTCCTGAACGCGCTGCCGCTGCGCTACCGCGTGGCGGTGCTGGACTTCCCCACGGTGGTGGTGCTCGGGCCGGCGGGCGCGGGCAAGACGACGCTCATCGACCTGGAGGTGGACTGGCGGCGGCAGGAGCGGCAGTTCATGCCCAGCCACACCTCGGACCCGCTGCTCCAGATGTTCCTGGGGCCGGACAAGGTGGTCCACGAGGTGTCGGCGTCGCTGCTGGAGGACGACTCGCAGGAGGCGCGCCGCGCGCTCAGCCGGCTGTGGAAGTCGAGCTTCCGTCGGCAGAAGGGGCGCGTCGTGGTGGCGCTGGACGCGCGGTGGCTGGCGGAGACGCCGCCGGACGAGGTGCGCCGGGTCATCCAGCTGGTGCGCGGGAAGATCAACCTGCTGTCCGAGGCGAGCCGGGGCTCGGTGGAGACGCGCCTGTGCCTGACGCACATGGACTCGCTGGTGGGCTTCTCGGACTTCGCCCAGCTCTTGCGCAGCCATGGCATCCCCCTGCACTGGGACGTGCCGCCCTCGGGTGAGGAGGGCCGGCTGGCCGCGGGGCTGCAGCCCCTGGAGCAGTACTTCGCGCTGGGCCTGGTCTCGTTGTCGGTGGACGCCTTCGGACGGTTGGAGGAGTTCTACGCGCGCGGCGGTGAGTCCTTCGCGGCGCTCGCCAGGTTCGTGACGGGGCTGGTGGAGGGCGGCACGCTGTCCTACCGCCCGGAGCTGACGCGGGTGTACGTGTCGTCGCCGGCGGCGGACGCGCGCTCCGCGGGGGTGTTCGCCATCGCGGCGGAGAAGCGCAACGTGGAGCTGCGCGCGCGCTACCGCGGCAAGCACCTGCGCAGGTGCGCGGCGCTGCTCGCGCTGGGCGTGCTCCCGGTGGTGGCGGCGTACGGGAACTTCTACAACCGCCTGGCCGAGGCCCAGCGGCACATGGAGGACTTCGAGTCCACGGTGCAGCGGCTGGGGCAGCAGCACCTGACGGCGTCCGGCGAGGTGGTGGTGGACAAGGGCCAGGGCGCGATGCAGGCCATGGACGCCCTGCTCTCCGCGGCGCGCTACTTCCCGCTCCTGAGCAACAGCTTCCAGGACGAGCAGGAGGTGCTGCGCGCGCAGCTGTCCAACACGGTGCGCCTGTCCTATCTCAAGCCGCTGCTCGAGTCCTGCCAGGAGCAGTGCCAGCGCTGTGGCCCGCTCATCCCGGGCTGCGCCTCGACGGAGCTGGTGGGCAGCCGCTCGCTGTGGGCGGCGTCGCACGCGGAGGAGCGCTGCGAGCGCGAGACGCTCTGCCGTCCCGAGCAGATGCTGCACCTGATGGCGGTGGCGCGCGCCTCGCGCACCGACGACATGGGGCGCTTCATCCTGTCGTACCTGGATGGCCAGTACCGCAAGCGCTGGAACTGGGCGGCGGACGCGCTGAGCCTGCTGGGGACCCGCGCCACGGAGAAGGGCGGCGACTGGATGGAGGCCACGGGGCTGCGCGAGGAGGTGGTGGGCGACTACATCATCTCCAGCGACCAGGCGTGGCGCACGGGCCTGCAGACGCAAGGCCAGGTGCCGTGGATGCGCTGGCCCTACGAGTGGCTGTCCGAGGAGAGCTACCTGGGCCCGTGGAGAGACCACCTCATCAAGCTGCAGCTGGTGCTGAGCGCGCGGGAGATGGACCTGGAGCGGTGGCGCTCGCTGGCGAGCGAGCGGCAGCGGCTGAAGCTGACCTTGGCGCAGAGCATGGCGTACACGTCCGCGCACAAGGTGCTGGCGCTGCTGGACGCGTCCGGCGCGCCGGAGAGCCAGGCGACCCTCAAGGGCGTGGACAACACGCTCGTCGCGCTCGACTGGCTGCGCGAGCACGAGCCGATGCTGTCCGCGGTGCTGCGCATGGAGGATGAAATCGACGCGGGCCTGAAGGCCGCGGCGGAGATGTCCACCGCGGAGCTGCTCACGCGCACCGGTGGCCTCTTCGTGCCCGCCAACGGCGACGCGCGCCTGGAGGTCCGGGTGATGCAGCAGTCCTTCGAGTTCCGTCCGAAGGAGCTGTCGCGGTCCCTGCTGGACAAGCTGCTGCGGCAGATTGAGCAGGGCCAGCGGCCCTTCAGCCGGACCTCGATGGGGCTGCCGCCGGGCGCGGTGGCGTCCGCGGCCGAGGCCGGGCTGGGGCTGTCGATGGAGGACGCGCTGGACGTGGGCGCGGTGGACGCCCTGCCCTCGCGCCGCGGCGTGGAGTGGCTGACGTTCGAGACGGACATCAAGCCGCTGGTGGACGAGTTCACCCTGCGCATGGCGGACTCGAAGCTGTCGCGCGCGGAGGCCGCGCAGCGCCAGGGCTACGTGCTCAAGAAGGTGGCCAACTTCGGGCAGCGCTACCGGCAGGACCTGCTGGTGAAGTACCGCGACTACCGCTTCACGGCGCTGACGACGACGCTGGCCTCGGAGCTGTCCTCGGTGACGCAGCCGACCTCCGAGCTGGTGGCGATGCTGCGCGAGGTGGCCACGGGGGCGGGAATCGGCCCCATGGAGGGTCCCTACTACGAGCCGCTGCGCCAGGAGCTGTCGCTGTTCCGGCCCATCGTGCAGCTCATGACGCCGGACAAGGACGGACAGACGGCGCAGCTGGCGGCGTACCTGCTGCTGGTGTCGCAGCTGCACACGGAGGTGTCGGGGTTCAGCGCGCCGCCGGCGGCCGGGGCCGCGCGCACCATCGTCCCCGCGTCCCTGCGCTCGGGCGCGGAGGAGACGCCCGCATCGAACGAGGACGGCGGACGCCAGCTGACAGACCTGCTCTCCCCGCTGGGCCGCGTGGGCCTGTCCATGCTGCTCGACGAGGAGGGCTCGTACCTGCGCCGCGTGGACGAGTGGCTGGACAAGCAGGGCATCCTCGGCGAGCTGCGCCGGCCGTTCCGCGAGCCCTTCCTGATGACGCGGGAGCTGGGCCGGGCCGAGCTGGAGCGCGTGCTGGAGGAGCAGTGGGAGTGGCGCTTCCGCACGCTGCTGACGCCGCTCTTGCGTCGCTACCCGTTCGCGGTGGAGGCGAGCCAGGAGCTGGACCCGACGGAGCTGGAGGTGCTCAAGCGCAAGGACGGCGCCTTCTGGCAGTTCGTGGCGCAGGTGCTCTCGCCGGTGGTGGAGGAGCGCGGCACGGAGTGGATGCTGCGCCGGCCGCTGCGTCAGCAGCTCGCCGTCCCGCCGCGCATGCTGGTGATGCTCGGCCGGCTGTCGAAGCTGGCGAAGCTCTTGTGGACCGAGGAGGGCAAGCCGCAGCCGCTGCAGTTGCAGGTGCGCCCGCTGCCGCTGCCGCCGTCGGGTGAGAACGGCTTCGTCACCATGTCCTTCCTGAAGTGCGGCGAGGCGGCGGCGTTCGGCTTCAACCAGACGCCCGCGTGGCAGGACTTCGCGCTGGCGTGGTGGGAGCCGCGCTCGGCCTCCGTCGGCGTCGAGCTGCGCGTGCCGGGCCGAGAGGCCAAGCGCTACCGCTCCACGGAGCTGTCGCGCTCGTCGTGGAACTGCTTCCGCATCCTGGATGCCGCCACGTTCGACGCCGAGCAGAACGCCATCTGGCCGCTGCCGGGCCCGGATGGCTCACAACACTCGGAGATTCGCTTGCGCTTCGGCATGCGTGGCGGCCCCTGGACGCTGTTCCAGGAGGTGACGCGATGAGGTTCCCCTGGCTGTTGATGCTGGCGCTGGCCCTGGGGACGGTGGCGTGCGCGCCGACGCACCTGTCCATCCACGTGAACTCGCCCCAGGGGACGAACCAGGGGCGGCCGCTGCACATGGTGGTGCGCGCGGTGGACTCGCAGCGGTACATGACGGAGTTCTACGCCGACGTGGCCGAGCGCGTGGTGCACCCCGATGACTCGGTGGTGCAGACGCTCGTCATCTACCCGGGCGAGAAGACCCAGACGCGGGTGAAGATTCCGGAGGAGTCTCCGCTGGCCATCTCCTTCCTGTTCACCACGCCCGACGGCGCGTGGCAGGTGTTGCTCGACTCGCCCATCCCGGGGCGCGTGGACATCGAGCTGGAGGAGAGCCGCATCCGCACGGATGCGCCGTCGAAGCGCAAGAAGCCCAAGGGTGAGCCCAAGAAGGAGGAGCCACCCAAGTTCGAGCCGCCCAAGGTCGAGGGTCCGAAGGTCGAGGGTCCGAAGGTCGAGGCCCCCTCCGCCGGGAAGTAGCCGGGCCGCGCCAACGAACCACCAGCCCCCCTCCGGCGAGAGCCATGGCTCTCGCTGCTGGGAGACGTGTGTCGCACGCAGTCCCCTCCAGGAGCGGAGTCCATGCCCTACACTGACGTGCAGTTCATCGGCTACCACCACCAGCTTGGCTATGACGTGAAGAACGGAGGTGGTCCCCACCGCATCTGGGGAGGGGCGTATCACCTGCTCCCCGGAGGGGGCCCCGTCTTCACCCTCTGGCAGGGCAAGGGGACGCAGTCCTACAAGGGACACCCCAATGACCGCACGGACCTGACGCACCGCTGCTCCTTCGTCAAGTCGGCCATCATGAGGGCCTCCAACAGCCCGCACCTCGACGACAGGGACTCCACGCTCAAGGTGTTCTTGATGCCGGAGTTCTTCTTCCGGGGCGCGAAGGGCGGCTACCAGTTCGACCTCATCAGCCAGGTGCTCTCGGACTTCCGTCGGTGGACCTTCAACGCGCGCAATGATCGCTTCCGCGGCTGGGTGTTCGTGCTGGGGACCATCATCGGGTATCTGGACGAGTACGACGCCGTCGTCACGAATCGGAAGACCGGCGTGGAGGTCTTCAACATCGCCCTCATCCAGCAAGGCGGATACCTGAACTCCGACGGCAAGCATGATCGGCTCGTCTACAAGGAGCAGGTCTCCGGCATCGACTACATCAACGACAGCTGGATGCAGGTCGACGGACCGGGGAACGTGCTGGGCCGCGGCGACAACCGGGGCCGTATCCTCCTGGGCAACAAGAACAGGTACCGCCCCACGATTCCGACGCGGGGCTCGCATGATCCCATGTCCCAGGTGGCCACCCGGAGCGTGAACCGCAGCGAGTGGTCCACCAACCCGTTGCAGGGCGGATGCAACTTCCGTCTGGGCGCCCGTGGAGAGGCCATCAACGAGGTGAGCTTCGGCGTGGAGGTGTGCCTGGACCACCTGTCGGCCCGGATGAAGAACACGGACGAGGCCGAGACCATCGGAGAGATTGAGCCGATGATCCAGCTCATCCCCTCCGCGGGCATGGACATCAAGGACAACGCCGTCGCCGTGACGGACACGGGCTATGTCTTCAACGTCGACGGGCTGAGGACTCCCGGGAGCACGCCCCCCGCCATCGAGCTGAAGCGATGGGACGCGGGCACGAGCACCACGGCGGCGCTGGAGGGCCTGGGGAGCTTCGCTGTCCACAGCGTCCCCAACCCCGTGGTGGGTGGAGTGCCGCTCAACCCCCTCACCTACTTCGCGTCGGCGGGCAATCTGAAGATCTACCGCGCCCGCCCCATGCCGCCCCAGGTCACCGTCGAGAGCCCGCTCGCCGCCCTGTTCGGCCCCTGAGGTCCGCCCGAGCCCCCCGGTGTGCCGCGCCAGCGGGGCTCGGAGGCTCAGGCCTTCGACGGGCGCTTGAGGCCCGGCGCGGTGGCCGTCCTCGCGCCGAGCTCCGCCTCCGCGCGGCCCTCGGCCTCGGACTTCAGCGCGGCCTCGGACGTAGGAGCCCGGGCCTGGGCCTCCGCTTCGGCCTTCGCCTGGGTGGACTCGACCTGGGCCTTGGCCTCCGCCTCCGCCTTCGCCTGGGCGGACTCCGCCTGCGCCTTCGCGGACTCGACCTGGGCCCGCGCGGCCGCCTCGCCCGCGGCCAGCTTCTGCTCCACCGAGGACGCCGTCGGAATCGGCCGCGCCTCCAGCGCATCCAGCTCCGCGTTCACGCTGCTCGTCGTCGCGTCGACCTGGGACTTCAACGTCGCGCGCGTCGAGATGACCTGGTCCTCGGCCGAGGCTCGCGCGGTCTCCACCTGCGCCTGCGCGGCCTGCGCGCCCGCGTCCACCTGCTCCTGCAGCGTGGGCAGTTGGGACTTCACCTGCGTCTTCACCGCGTCCACGCGCGCGGCCATCTGGTCCTGCACCGTCGTCACCTGGGCGATGGCCTGGTCCTTCGCCGTGCCCACCTGGGTGACGGCGGCCGCGACGGCCTGGTCCATCTGCGCGCTGACGGGCTCGACCTGCTGGAGGACGGTCTGCTTGAGCGTGTCCACCTGCTGGACCAGCTGCTTCTGCACCGTCTCCACCTGCGCGAGCGCCTGCGTGCGCACCTGGTCCACCTGGGTGAGCACCTGGTCCTGGAGCGTGCCCATCTGCGTCGTCATCTGCGTGGAGAACGTGCCCAGCTGCGTGGTGATCTGCGTCACCACCTGCTGGATGGCC
Source organism: Myxococcus faecalis (assembly GCF_050039385.1). Classification (NCBI taxonomy): domain Bacteria; kingdom Pseudomonadati; phylum Myxococcota; class Myxococcia; order Myxococcales; family Myxococcaceae; genus Myxococcus; species Myxococcus faecalis. Next base: position 651,436 of record NZ_CP144336.1, read on the forward strand.
TGCACCGCGGGCGTCACCAGGGGCTTGGGCAGGTTCGCCGCGGGAATGGCATCCAGGAGCGTGTTCACCTTGGTGAGCAGCGCCTCCAGCGAACCAACGAGCGTCTGGTACAGCGTCTGGAGTTGCTCCAGCACCGCGGGCAGCGGCGTGAAGAGGGCCAGCACCTGCTCCTTGAGCGCGGCGAGCTTCTCCACGACGGCGTCCAGCGTCGCCATCGCCGTGTCCACCGCCATCTTCAGCGGCTCGCGGATGGCGGCGACCGAGGCCAGCGCGCCCGCGACCAGCGTCTCCAGCGCCTCGTTGGCCTGCTTGATGAGCGAGTCCACCTGCGCCTGCGCGGGGACGATGGCCTTCTCCACCGCCTCCACCTGCCCCGTCAGCGACTGCACCTGCGTGGACAACGTCGCCTCGAGCGCTCCCAGTGACGTCGCCGCGCCGTCCTTCGCGGACGTCAGCGAGCCCCCCGCCCCACCCTCCAGGCTCGCGAGGCTCGACGCCATCGACTGGGACGTGCCATCCACCCGGGAGCGCAGCGGCGCCAGCTGCTCGCGCATCCGCTCCGCCTCCGGATGCTTCGTCGCCGCGAGCTTCGCGTCGAGCGCGTCGATGCGCGCGAGCAGCCCCGTCAGCGGAGGCTCCAGCTCCGGACGAATCGAGGCGATGAGCGCGGTGACGCCCTCCGCCATGGACTCGATGGCCGAGCGTGCGTCACCGATGCGGGCCACGCCCCCCGAGCCCGTCGTCTCCAGGTCTCCCCGCAGCTCCGCCAGCGTGCCCAGCAGTGCCTTCACGACTCGACCCCCATTCCCGGAGAATCACCCCATCGCGCGAGTGTCGTCACTTGAGCTGCTCCAGCGCCGCGCGGGCCTCGGAGGCCGCGCGGGTGAGCGAGGACGTGCGTCCCTCCAGCCCGGAGAGCGCGCCCTTGAGCTCGGCCTTCGCCTCGGAGACCTTCGCGGAGACCTCGGCCTGCGCGGACTCGAGCGCCGCCTGCGTCTCGGACGACGCCCCGTCCAGCTTCGCCTGCGAGCTGCCCGAGGCCACCCGGTACGCGGCGGTCGTCTCCCCCATCGCGCCGCCGACCCCCGCCGAGAGGTCCGCGCGCGCGGTCTCCACCTGCGGCGAGACATCGAACGTGGGCGTGACGGACGCGGCGCCGGGCAGCTCCTTCGTCCGGAACATCATCGTGCCCTCGGCCATGCGCACCGTCTCGGTGTCCGGCCCCGAGGTGCGCTCCAGGTGCCACACGGGCTTCATGTCCTGGAAGTCGTGGACGATGGACGTCTGGCTGGTGTCGTTCTTCCCCAGGAGGATGCCGTCCCCCTGTCCGTCCTGCGGCAGTCGCGCCGCGTCCGCCCAGTCCAGGTGACGGTGGAGCTCCGCCCGGTCGAAGTGCAGCGCCACCAGCACGCGCGCGTTCTTGTACGGCGGGAAGTAGAAGTGGCCCGGGAAGAAGCCCGGCTCCGCCGGCACGCTCACGTCCTTGTTCCACAGCGGCACCGTCACGCGCCACGTGAGCACCGACGTCTTCTTGTCCTCGGACAGCAGGTAGATGCGGTCCTTCTCCCCGCCTCCGGGGCTGAGCACCTTGCCCTCGACGTGGATGGGATAGCGAGGCGCGTGGTGCGCGGGCAGCGACACCGTCGTGTCCGAAGCGCGCTCCGCCAACAGCGACATCTCCACCTCGAACCCCGTGTCCTTCAGCTGCAGCCCCGCGTGTGGCCCCTCATCGAGCGTCCGCGCCGACAAGGAGAGCTCCACCACGCGGAGGTCCTCGCCGCTCCCCACCACCGAGGCGCCCCACAGCGGCCCCTCCAACCGCAGCCCGGCCCACGGGCTCACCGGCACGGTGGGAAAGTGGCCGAACGTCATCCGGTACCTGCGCTGCGGGACGCGCAGCCGGTTGACCTCGAGCGCCTGGCGCTGCTCCACCACGGACACGATGGGCGTGCGCACCAGGTGGTCCTGATGGATGCCCGCGACGCCCGCGCCCTTGCTCGCGGGGACCTCCAGCGTGGAGGACTTGAGCGTGGAGGCGTTGAGCACCCGCGCCGCGTTGCGAGGGATGGCGGGGAGGACCACGTCCAGCCGCTCCACCTTCGTGCGCGACAGCGGCTTCGCGCCGCTCACCGGAGGCTTGCGTCCCCACAGCCCGTACTGGTCCTTCACGCAGTCATAGGCCCACACACCGCCCCGCGTGTCCGCGAGCCACGCGACGAAGTCGTACAGGCCCACGCCCGGCGCGTCCTCGCCCAGCGCCAGGCACACCAGGGGCCGCTTCTCGTCGAGCACGTCCCAGTCGAAGTCGAAGGTGAACGCCCCCGCGGTGTGCTCCGTCAACAGCGTCTTCAGCGCGAAGTCCGTGCGCAGCTCCGTGGGGCGGTGCTGGCGCCAGAGCACGCGCGCGGCGTCCTCGAACACCACGGTGTAGCGCCGGAAGCGCACCGGCGCGCCGCCCACCGGGCCATGGGTCCGGGCCTCCAGCGAGCGCTCCCGGGCCAGGCCATGGAGGATGAGCGGCTTGGGTGGGGGCTGGGGGACGGGGTAGCCGCCGGAGATGGACAGCTTCACGTCCAGGAGGTCCGGGGTGGCGAAGGCCGTGAAGAGCGGCCCGTCGTCCTTCTCCAGACCGGTCCAGAAGCTCACCTCCGCGGTGAACCCATGGGGCTGGAGGTCCACGGAGAAGGCCTCCACCTGCCCCCCCGGGATGACGAAGGACTGCCCGCCCAGGGTCAGGGTGAGGGACAGCGCGAGTCGTTCCTGGAAGGCCATGCGCCGGCCTGCACTTGCCCTTTCCGTGCCAGCGCTTCCCCTGGGGAGGACCCCGCCTGGCCGACGCTCCTGCGGTCCTCCCGGACGCAGCCGCGTTCCGCCGGTACGCAGCCCGGACCCTCCCCCGGGGTGCTCGCGACACGCCCCCTCCCGCGTGCCTCCTTGGTACGTGCCTTGCTCTCAGGCCGAGCCGGCGTGTGGCCGCGGGCTGTCTCCCGCATGAGCACCAATGTCGGTCATGCGCCATGGGACGCGGATGAGTGGGTGGTGCCTCACGTGGCAACGGATGGGGACGCTGGCGCTGCTGCTGCTGGCGCCCGGCGCGTTCGCCCAGGAGCCGGCGGCCCTGCCCGCCTTCTTGATGGAGCGGCTGGAGATCAACCCAGGTCCTGGCCCCCTCGCGACGGGCGGTGGCACCGTGCTGCGCGCGGCCGAGCTCCGGGTGCTCATCCTGGGGCACTACCAGCACGAGCCCATGACCCTCAACGCGAAGGGCGAGACGATGCCCATCCTGACGAGCCGCACGACGGGCGTGCTCGCGGTGGCGCTCGGCTTGAGCTCGCGGCTGCAGATCGACGCGCGAATCCCGGTGCTGACCCAGCGCGAGGGAGACGACCTGGCCTCGCAGGGGCTGCTGGGGCCCACGCGGCACGGCGTGGGCTCTCCGCGCGTGGGCGCGCGGGTGGGCCTGTTGCGCACGGAGGAGGACGACGCGGTGGACCTCGCCTCGGAGGTGAGCGTCTATCTGCCGTTCGGGACGCAGGGCGCGTTCGCGCGGGGCGCCGACACGAGCATCCTGGCGCGCGTCATGGTGGGCGGCATGCTGGGCTCCATCCTGGCGCCGTCGTTCGAGCTGGGCGTGCTGGTCCGGCGCGGAGTCACCATCGAGGTCCCCACGCTGGAGGCGCGCGAGCTGGGCAGCGAGCTGCGCCTGGGCGCGGGCCTGATGACCACGGGGGCGCCGCTGCGCGCGGAGGTGGCGATCAACGCGGCGCTCTCCTGGAAGCAGGCGCGGGGCGCGGTGGAGGTGCTGGGCGGCGCGCGCTATGCGCCGCGCGAGGGCGTGGAGCTGTTCGCGCTGGGGGGCCTGGGCTTCGGCTCGGAGCCGGGCATCCCGCTGTTCCGCCTGGTCGCCGGCGTGGCGTTCAACTCGCTGCTGGGCGAGGACACGCGGCCCGACAGTGACACGAGCATCGTGCACGAGTCCGTGCCGCTGCCCACGCCCGCGCCGAACCGGCGCGTGTCGGACATGCAGGGCTCGATGATTCCCAACCCCGGCGAGGCCTCGCCCGTCGCGAACGTGTCCCGGGACAAGTTCGTGCTCGACGGCCGCGTGTACTTCCGCGTCGGGAGCGCGGAGCTGCCCGAGTCCTCGCCGGACCTGGAGCGCGCCGTGGAGCTGATGCTGACCAACCCGTCGGTGAAGCTGATGACGGTGGATGGACACACGGACGACTCGGCCACGGAGACCTTCAACCCACGGCTGGGTCGCGCCCGCGCGGAGGCCGTGTGGCGCTACCTGGTGGAGCGTGGTGTCTCTCCCCAGAAGCTGCGATTGCGGAGCTATGGCCCGGAGCATCCCGCACAGAGCAACGGAACCGTCGAGGGGCGCGAGAAGAACCGCCGGGTCGAGCTCCTCCTCATGCTGCCGACGAACCTGGAAGCCACGCCATGAAATCACTGAGATGGTTGCACCTTCTGACCTGCGTCGTGGCGTTGGGCGCGCACTCCGCGTTCGCCGAAGCGGATGTCTTCGGCCTGGGCGAGGCGCGGGACGAGTCCCTCACGGTCCCCGCCAACTCGAGTCAGGTCGTCAATCACTACGCGGCGGTGACGGGCCCGGTGCGCAAGGGCGACCGCCAGCTGCGCGTGGAGACGCTCGAGGGCTTCGCCGCGGGCGACCTGGTGATGGTGTTGCAGAGCGCGGACGCGGGTCCCGTGGCCGCCCTGTCGCTCTCCACCTTCACGTACGGTCCGCGCGAGGAGAGCCCGCTGGGCCAGTGGGAGCTGGCGCGGGTGTCGCGCGCGAAGGACGGCGTGCTGCTGCTCGCGCGTCCGGTGCTCAATGACTTCGCCTTCCCGGGCACGCAGGTCATCCGCGTGCCGGAGTTCCAGGCCGTCACCATCCACCCCACGGGCGAAGTGAGGGCGCGCGCCTGGAATGGTTCGTCCGGCGGCGTGGTGGCCTTCCTCGTCGCGGACACGCTGCACAACAACGGCGTCATCACCGCGAGCGGCGCGGGCCCGCAGAGCGGCTCGACGAGCGGCGGCGGCGTGGTCTTCTTCCGCGCGCGCAAGCTCACGGGCGCGGGGCGCATCGAGGCCGACGCGCGGGCCTGGCCGTGGGAGCTGGAGGGGCTCACCCAGGGCGGCGCGGGCGGCAGCATCTCCGCGCGGCTGGTGGAGAGCGCGGACTGTGAGGCGCTGCTGGCGAGGAGCGCGGGCAGCGTGCTGCTGCAGGCCGCGAACCTCCGGGGCTGCCCGGTGTTCGTGGCGTCGGAGGTCTCGGGCGCCAAGGCCTCGGCGGCGCGCGCCGGGGAGGAAGGTGGCGCGACGCTTCTGGAGCACGGGCTCGTCATCCCCGCGCGTCCGGTCATCACCGCGCCGGGAGACGGCGCCAACGTGAAGGCCCAGTCCCCGCGCGTCACGGGCATCGCGGACCCGGGCGCCACCGTGCACGTGAAGCTGGGCAACACCGACCAGCCCACCACGCCCGAGCGCGAGCTGCCCGCCTCGGTGGTCAGCGAGTCCGGCGCGTTCTCCATCGAGGTGCCCGGCCGCCTGGAGGATGGCCTGTACGCCGTCACGGCGCACACGGAGCTGGAGGGGCTCGCGAGCCCCACGAGCGACCCGGTCTACTTCTCCGTGGAGGCGCTGCTCGCCCCCGCGGCGCCCGTCATCGAGGTGCCCCTGGCGAACGCGAAGGTGGGCGTGGCCGGCACGGGCTTCTCCGGCACCGCGGAGACGGACAGCACGGTGACCGTCACGATCGGCACGCTCGAGTGGCAGGCCCTCACGGGCGCGGATGGCCGGTGGTCGGTGCCGACGACGACGGACCTCGATGACGGCACGCACACCGCCTCCGTCACCGCCACGAACGAGGACAACGAGACGGGGCCGGCCGCGACCGTCACCTTCACCGTCGACACGACGCCGCCGGTCGTGCCCGTCATCTCCACCCCGGCCGCGAACGCCCAGGTGGGCACCGCCGGCACGGGCTTCTCCGGCACCGCCGAGGCGGGCAGCACGGTGAAGGTCACGGTCAATGGCATCACGTGGACCACCACGGCGGCCGTGGGTGGGGCCTGGTCCATCGCCGCCCAGACGACCATCGCGGAGGGCAGCCGCACCGCCTCCGTCACCGCCACCGACGCCACCGGCAACATCAGTCCGGCGGCGACGGTCACCTTCACCGTCGACCGGACGCCGCCAGGCGCGCCCGTCATCTCCACGCCGCTCGCGAACACCCAGGTGGGCACCGCGGGCACGGGCTTCTCCGGCACCGCCGAGCCGAACAGCACCGTGACGGTCACGGTCAATGGCACCTCGTGGACCGCCACGACGACCGCGGGCGGCACCTGGTCCGTGCCGACGAAGACGACCATCGCGGAGGGCAGCCGCACCGCCTCCGTCACCGCCAGGGACGCGGCGGGCAACACCAGCACCGCGGCGTCCGTCAGCTTCACCGTCGACACCACGGCTCCGGACAGGCCCGTCGTCACGACGCCCGCCGCGGGCTCCACCGTGGGCACGGCCGGCACGGGCTTCTCCGGCACCGCCGAGGCGGGCAGCACCGTGACGGTCACCGTCAGCGGAGAGTCGTGGACGGCCACCACCACGGCCGGTGGCGCCTGGTCCATCCCCACGCAGACGACCCTTCCGGCGGGCAGCCAGACCGCCTCCGTCACCGCCACCGACGCCGCGGGCAACGACAGCACCGCGAGGACGGTCACCTTCACCGTCGACAAGACGCCCCCCGCCGCGCCGGTCATCAGCGCGCCCGCCGAGGACGCCGTGGTCGGTCCGACGGGGCTGACCTTCTCGGGAACGGCCACCGCCACCCATCAGGTGCGGGTGAGCCTGGATGGAAACGCGGTCGACACCGTCACCGTGCCCGCCAACGGGCGCTGGAGCGTGCCGGCCAACAGCACGCCCGCCAACGGAAGCCACGTCGTCACCGCCACCGCCACCAACAACATCGGCAACACCAGCGCCACCACCACGCGCAACTTCACCGTCGATGCGACGCCTCCGGCGGCGCCCGTCGTCACCACGCCCACCGCGGGTCAGGTGGTGGGCACGGCCGGCACGGGCTTCTCCGGCACCGCCGAGGCAGGCAGCACGGTGACCGTCACGGTCAACGGCACCTCGTGGACGGCCACGGCCGCGGCCAACGGCGCCTGGTCCGTTCCGACGAAGACGACCATCGCGGAGGGCAGCCGCACCGCCTCCGTCACGGCCACGGACACGTTCGGCAACGTCAGCGTGGCGACGACGGTCGCCTTCACCGTCGACCTCACGGCGCCGGCGAGGCCCGTCGTCACGACGCCCGTGGAGGGCTCCACCGTGGGCATGGCCGGCACGGGCTTCTCCGGCACCGCCGAGGCGGGCAGCACGGTGACGGTCACGGTGGGCGCCCAGACGTGGACGGCCACGGCCGCCGTGGGGGGCGCCTGGTCCGTCCCCGTCCAGACGGACATCCCCGCGGGGTCCCGCGTCGCGTCCGTCACCGCCACCGACGCCGCGGGCAACGTCAGCGCCGCGAGGACGGTCAACTTCACCGTCAACAAGACGCCCGCCAGCGCGCCCACCATCACCACGCCCACCACCGCGACGCCCGTGGGTCCGGTGGGGCTGACCATCTCGGGGACGGCCACCGCCACCAACCGCGTGACGGTGAACCTGGACGGCAACCTGGTCGACACCGTCACCGCCGCGGCCAACGGGCTGTGGAGCGTGACGGTCAGCAGCACCCTCAGCGAGGGCCAGCACACCGTCACCGCCCTCTCCACCGATGGGATTGGCAACACCAGCTCCACCACCACGCGCACCTTCACCGTCGACGCGACGGCTCCCGCCGTGCCCGTCGTCACGACGCCCGCGCCGGGCACCCGCGCGGGCCGGAGCGGAATCAGCTTCTCCGGCACCGCGGAGGTGGGCAGTCAGGTGCGGGTCACCGTCGGCAGCGCGTCGTGGACGGCCACGGCCGCCGCCAACGGCGCCTGGTCCGTCCCCGCGCAGACGACCATCGCGGATGGCAGCCAAACCGCCTCCATCACCGCCACGGACACCGCCGGCAACGTCAGCGAGGCGACGACGGTCAACTTCATCATCGACACCACGCCTCCCGGAGTGCCCGTCGTCACGACGCCCGCGGAGGGCGCCGTGGTGGGCACCGCCGGCACGGGCTTCTCCGGCACCGCGGACGCCAACAGCACCGTGAGCGTCACGGTGGGCGCCCAGACGTGGACGGCCACGACCAGCGCCGGTGGCACCTGGTCCGTCCCGGTGAAGACGAACATCCCCGAGGGCGCGCAGAGCGCCTCCGTCACCGCCTCCGACAGCCTGGGCAACGTCAGCGCCGCGAGGACGGTCACCTTCACCGTCAACAAGACGCCCGCCGTCGCGCCCACCATCACCGCCCCCGCCAACAACGCCGTGGTGGGCCCGGCCGGCACCGCGTTCACGGGAGTGGCCACGCTGGGCAACCAGGTGACGGTCCACCTGGATGATGTGCTGCTCGGCACCGTCACCGCGGCGGCCAACGGGCAGTGGACGGTGAGCTTCAGCGGAACCCTCACGGAGGGAACGCACAAGGTCACCGCCGTCGCCACCAACGAGCTGGGCAACAGCAGCTCCACCACCACGTCGAACTTCACCGTCGACCTGACGCCTCCGCCCGCGCCAGTCATCGAGACGCCCGCCACGGGCGCCCGGGTGGGCACGGCCGGCACGGGCTTCTCCGGCACCGCGGTCGCGGGCACCCTCGTGAGGGTCTCCGTCGGCAGCGCCTCGTGGACGACCACCACGGCCGCCAACGGCCGCTGGTCCATCGCCGCGCAGACGAGCCTCCCCGATGGCAGCCGCACCGCCTCCGTCACCGCCACGGACCCCGCGGGCAACACCAGCGCGGCCACGACGGTGACGTTCATCGTCGACACGGTGCCTCCGGCCGCGCCGACCATCGAGACGCCCGCCGCGGGCGCCCGGGTAGGTCCGGCGGGCACGGGCTTCTCCGGCACCGCCGAGCTGGGCACCCTGGTGACGGTCAACGTCGGCGCGCTCGCCTGGACGGCCACGACGGGCGCGGATGGCCGCTGGAGCGTCGCGACGACGACGGCCATCCCGGATGGCGCGCAGACGGCCTCCGTCACCGCCACCGACGAGACCGGCAACGTCAGCGGAGCGACGGAGGTCCTCTTCAACGTCGACACCCAGAGGCCGGCGCTGCCCCTGGTGGAGATCCCCGCCGAGGGGGCCCACGTGGGCCCCGCGGGGACGGGCTTCTCCGGCACCGCCGAGGCGAACAGCACGGTGAAGGTCGTCGTGGGCGCGCTCGAGTGGACGACCACCGCGGCCGCCAACGGCCGCTGGTCCATCCCGACGAGGACGGACATCCCCGAGGGCGCTCGCACCGCGTCCGTCACCGCCACCGATGCCACCGGCAACGTCAGCGACGCGCGTGAGGTCCACTTCACCATCGACAAGACGGCGCCGAGCGAGCCGGTCATCGTGACGCCCGCCGCGGGCGCCCGGGTGGGCACGGCTGGCACGGGCTTCTCCGGCACCGCCGAGGCCGGCAGCACGGTGAAGGTCGTCGTGGGCGCGCTCAACTGGAGCACCACGACCAGCTCGGATGGCGAATGGGCCATCGCGCCGGTGACGACCCTCGCGGATGGAAACCGCACCGCGTCCGTCACCGCCACCGACGCCGCGGGCAACGTCAGCGCCGCCGTGACGCGCTCCTTCACCGTCGACACCACGCCGCCCGCCATCCCCGTCATCGAGACGCCCATCGGAGGCGCCCAGATTGGCGTCGCGGGCACGGGCTTCTCCGGCACGGCCGAGGCCGGCAGCACGGTGAAGGTCGTCGTGGGCGCGCTCAACTGGAGCACCACCGCGGGCCCTGACACCCGGTGGACCGTCTCCGTGCAGACGAACATCCCGGATGGCAGCCGCACCGCCTCCGTCACCGCCACCGACGCCACCGGCAACGTCAGCAGCGCCGCCCAGGTCACGTTCAACGTGGACACGACGAAGCCCGACGTGCCCGTCATCGTGACGCCCGCCAACGCGGCCCGGGTGGGCGTCGCCGGCACGGCCTTCAGCGGCACCGCCGAGCCGGCGAGCCGGGTGGACGTCGTCGTGGGCACGCTGTCGTGGACGACCACGACCGCCGCCGACGGGCAGTGGACGATCCCGACGAAGACCAACATCCCGGACGGCGAGCACACCGCGGTGGTCACCGCCACCGACGCGCTCAACAACAAGAGCGACCCGGCGACGCGCATCTTCTCCGTCGACACCACGCCTCCGGCGAAGCCCATCATCACCACCCCCAGGGCCGACACCGTCGTGGGGACCGCGGGCACGATCATCGAGGGAGAGGCGGAGGCCGGAAGCACGGTGGTCGTCACCATCAACGGTGTCGCGTCCCCCGCCGTCCAGGCCGGCGCCAGCCGCATCTGGACCCTGCCCACGCAGGTCTTCACCACCAGCGGCATCTACAACCTGAGCGTCACCGCCACCGACGCCACGGGGAACAAGAGCGACGCCACCGTCGACACGTTCCGGGTGGACGTCACCCCGCCGAACCCGCCCGTCATCCTGCTGCCGAACTCCGGCATCCTGGTGGGCAGCGCGGGCGTGGACTTCTCGGGGACGGCCGAGGCGGGAAGCACCGTGGAGCTCTTCATCGAGGGCAACCTCCGCGTCAACGCGCGGGTGGTGGCGGGCTCCAATGGGACGTGGATCATGACCAGGGTCACCACCATCCCCGGGGGCGAGCACACGGTGACGGCCAAGTCGACGGATGCCGCGGGCAACATCAGCGCCGCGTCCAATGGCATCGACCTGGAGGTCGACGTCACGCCCCCCAACCGCCCCACCATCACCTATCCCGTGGACGGGACGGCCATCACCTCCGCGCGCCCCACCATCACCGGCACGGGGGACGTGGGAACCACCATCATCCTCGCCATCGACGGTGACGAGCGCGGCAGCACGCTGACCACGACGGTGGGAGAGGGCGGGACCTGGTCCTTCACCTCGCCCTCGCTGTCGCAGGGCCCCCACGACCTCACCGCAAGGGCGCGGGACACGGCGGCGAACCTGAGCGAGCCGTCCCTCCCGGTCCGCTTCACGGTGGACTCCGGCTTCAACCCTCCGCTGGTCGTCGCGTCGCCCAAGGAGGGGGATGTCCTCACCCTGGCCAGGCCGCGCTTCATGGGGACCTCGGAGCCGAACAGCATCATCACCATCACCCTGGACGGCAAGCCGCTGCCGAGCGTCACCGCGGACGCCGCGAACAACTGGAGCTACGAGCCCCTGGAGCCCCTGGCCAACGGCGTCCACGAGTTCTCCGTGGAGGCGCGGGACGCGGCGGGCAACACGGCGCGGATGGCCGTGCGCAGGTTCACCCTGGACCTGGAGGACCCCACGCCTCCCGTGCTGCTGTCGCCGGCGCCGGGCGCGCTGCTGCGCTCCCGCCGGCCCTCGATTCGAGGCACCGCCCAGCCCCAGTGCCGGCTCACCGTCCACCTGAACGACCAACCCCAGACGCCCACCATCACCGTCAACGGCGCGGGTGAGTGGTCCTTCACCCCCACCGCCGACCTGACCGAGGGCGCGTACACCGTCACGGCGGACTGCCTGGATGCGTTCGACCGGCGCGGAGAGAAGGCCGAGGCGCGCACCTTCACGGTGGACGCCACCGCGCCGGGAGCGCCGCTCATCATCACGCCGACGGAGGGCAGCATCCTCGGCCGGAGCTTCGATACCGTCACCGGCACGGCCGAGGCGGGCACGACGCTCACCGCGGAGCTCAACGGCCTGGTGGTGGGCACCGCCATGGCCAATGATAGAGGCGAGTGGACGCTCGTCGTGGACAAGGCCACGGTGCACGGAGACCAGGCCCTGCGCGTGTACTCGGTGGATGCCGCGGGCAACACGGGCACCCGCTCCGACCCGCGCCTGTTCCGGTTGGACTTCATCCCCCCCGTGACGACGTTGACCGGCGGCCCCACGGGCACCAGCACGCTCGCCAACGTCACCTTCATCCTGGACACGTCCGAGGAGGTCGCCAGCTTCCGGTGCTCGGTGGATGGCAAGGACCCGGAGCCCTGCGCGAAGGAGCTCACGCTGCGCAACCTGGCGGAGGGAGACCACACGCTGGACGTCTGGGCGACGGACTTCGCGGGCAACGTGGAGGTGGCGCCCGCCCATCGCGCCTGGCACACCATCCGCCCCAGTCTGGTGGAGGGCGGCGGCGTGGGCTGCGCGTCGACGGGCGGCAGTCCCCTGGAGGTGTTCGGGTGGCTGTTGTGCGTCGCGGCGCCGGGCTTGGTGGCGATGTTCCGCCGCCGGCGCTGAACGGACGCGCGAGGCACGAGGCGCTCGCCCCAACGCACAGGGGCGAGCGCTTCACGTCACTGGATGACGAACGAGCCCACGTAGTCGTTCGTGTACCCCAGCGGGCCCTGGCCGCCGTTCATGTACCAGCCGTCGTTCAGGTAGATGCCGATGAACCAGTACGACGCGTAGACCAGGTAGGTGCCCGCCGACAGGCCGTACGTGTGGGTGACCTCCTGCTCGTGCGCGATGACGCAGTTGTCGTGCGAGTGGTGCGTCTGGTGCGTCTTCACCAGGTTGCCCAGCGTGTCGTAGATGTAGAAGTTCACCTTGGTGCTCGGCGCGACGACGCCGCTGAAGGTGAGCGAGCCACCCGGGCTCAGCGGGCTGGTGTAGCTCATCGAAACGTAGCTCGACTGCCGGCACCAGTCCCTGGGGCGCCCGTAGGCCAGCGGGTACAGGGGGATGTTGGCGTTGATGTAGACGGGCGGCGTGGTGTTCTGCACCGTGCTGATGGTGACGGGCGTGGAGCCTCCGCCGCAGCCACCGCAGCCACCTCCCCCCGGCTCCTCCTCTCCGGGGTCCGGGAGGGGCGGGAGCTCCTGCACGCTCGTGTCGAGCGAACCGGGCGCATCCTCCGGCGGGGGCTCTCCGCACGCGGTGAGCAGGGAGGCGAGGCACAGCGAGGCAAGGGCCGTACGCAACAGCTTCATGGGGTTCATCTCCGGGCTGACGCTGGCGCGCCTGTCGCGCCAGGACGCGGGACAGGCTCGGCGCCTTCGCGCCGCTCCCCCCTCGTTCACCTGGAGGTCGGCACCCGGGGATTTTCTTTGCATCGAGGGGTGACGATTTCTTCCCCCCTGCCCCGCTCAGGAGGCGCGGGAGACCGCCTGCGCCCGCGCGCGGAGGTCCGCCACCCAGGCGCGGGCCTGGTCCTCCGTGTCCACCATGCCGAACGGCGCGCTCCGCGTCCGCCCCAGCAGCAGGGAGGCGCGGCCCATCATGTTCGCCATGGTGCGCAGCGAGAAGCTCGCGCCGAAGATGACGGTGCCGGCGAAGGGCATCACCTCCGGCGTCTCGCTCAAGATGCGGCGCGCCTCGGAGGTGATGCTCGAGGTCCGCCGCGAGTCATTGATGAGATAGAGCGTGGGGTGCGTCCCGCGCAGCTCCTCGGCCACGCCGGCCAGGTCATGGATGAGCTTGACGTCGAACGGGCCCACGTTGACGAGCCGCACGATGTCCGGCGACTCGAGCCACACCTTGCTGTCACCGAACGTCCACATGCGAACCATGTCGTGTCTCCTCCAGCGGTCGCGAGGGCTTCAGCGGTGGGGGCCCGCGCCGCGGCCATTCAGGTGCAGGAAACAGTCGCGCAGGCCTTCCTTGAGGCTGCCGAGCGTCTTCACCTCCCGCAGGTCCACGCCAATCTGGACCAGCGTCTGCGCGATCGCCGGGCGGATGCCCGTCACCACGCAGTAGGCGCCGAGCAGCCGCGCCGAGCCCACCATCTTGATGAAGTGGTTGGCCGTCATCGTGTCCACCACCTCCACGCCGGTGATGTCGATGATGACGCAGCGGGCCTTGCCCTGGACCACGCGGTGCAGGAGCTGCTCGGTCATCTCCATGGCGCGCTGGGTGTCCACCACGCCGACGATGGGCAGCGTGAGGATGTCGTCCCACAGCTCGATGATGGGCGTGGACAAGTCCCGGATGGCGTCGCGCTGCCGGTCGATGGTGGACAGCTTCTCCTCCAGCTCGCGGTGGCTCGCCGCCAGGCGCGTGAGCGCCTCCTCGTGCTCGCGGCGGGTGGAGGCCAGCTCGCGCACGAAGATGTTGAGCGTCTCCTCCAGCGCCGCCAGCTCGTCCTGCTCGCGGATGTCGATGGTGGTGCGCGCGGAGGAGAACTCCCCCACCGAGATGAGCGACAGCACGTCGATGATGCGGCCGATGCGCTCGGGGGCGATGGACAGCGGAGCGGACGGGGTGTGGCTCATGGCGCCTCCTTCGGACGACGGTCAGACGACGGTGCGCGGGGACGCCGGGGCGACAAGGCCGAGCATCTCGTCGGCCAGCCGCTGCGCCTGCTCCCGCTCGGACTCCTCCGTGCGCGCGCCCACCGCCCGGACGCCGAGCAGCGCCAGGCCCTCCTCCAGCCCCAGCGCCGTCTCCACGCCGTCCAGCTGGATGCCCATGCTCTGCAGCGTGAGCGCCACGTCCGCGCCCATGCCGCACAGCACGGTGCGCGTGCCCATCAGCCGGGCCGAGCCCGCCAGCCGCGCCAGCACCGCGCACAGGTGGCTGTCCACCAGCCACAGGCCGGAGATGTCCACCACCATCCCCCTGGCGCCGGTGCGCTGGATGTCGCGCAGCACGTCCGAGCAGAGCTGCGCGGCCTGCGCGTCGGTGATGTCGCCCTGCAGGGGGACGATGAGCTGTCCCCACAGGGGGATGATGGGGATGCGCGACAGGTCACGCGAGGACAGGGGGGATTCGGGGTGGCTCATGAAGGCTCCACGTCCGCCACCAGCACGGTGGCGTCATCGGTGGCGCGGCCGAAGCGCTCCAGGAGCACCGCGCAGGCCGCGTCGGGGGGCTGGCCGCGGACCTGCTCCAGGTCCAGGCGGATGCTCAGCCCGTCTGAGAAGAGGACCAGCCGGTCCTTGGGCAACAGCGGCGTGGACACGGTGCGCAGCGTCCGGAACGACTGGCCCAGGATGCCCGGCGTGGGGAGCACCGGCACCCGCGTGCCCAGCGTGCGCAGCTCCACGTTGCCCACGCCGGCCGCGTGCAGGACGCTCCCGTCGAACAGGGCCAGCATCACCGCGGAGCCCCGGCCGTGCTTGAGCGCCACGTGCAGCGCGGCCACCAGCTCCTCCACCGAGGACGTCAGCGGCATCCGCGTCAGGCACTGCGTGGCGGCCGCCGTCGCCAGGGCCGCGGCGGGCCCGTGGCCCAGCGAGTCCACCACCGCGAGCAGCGTGACGCCCGACCCGGAGCGCACCACCACGCCGTCGCCGTTCTCCACCTCGCCCGGCTTGGGCCGCGTCAGGTGGGCGACGGCGAGCCTCACAGCCACACCTCGAACTCCACCTGCGTGCCGGCGGGGCCCGTCTTCACCTCGAACCTGTCCGCCAGCCGCTTGACGCCCAGGATGCCCAGGCCCATGCCCGTCTTGCTCCGGTAGGTGCCGGACAGCACGCGCTCCAGCTCGGGGATGCCCTTGCCCTGGTCCTCGGCGCGCACGCGCAGCAGCTTGCGCGGCGCCTGCACCGGGATGAGCTGGATGGTGCCGCCGCCGGCATAGGACACCTGGTTGCGCGCCAGCTCGCTCACCGCCGTCGCGACCTTCTGGCACTCGTAGCCGCGGCCGCCCATGGCCTCGCACAGGGCGCGCGCCGCGAGCCGCGCCTGGCTGGCGTCCGCCTCCGTGCGCACCTGATACGTCGTGGGCCGCGCCTCCACCGGAGCGCTGGACGTCGCCGAGGGCTGGCGCAGCCCCAGGCCGCTGGGCACGGTGGCCGTCGCCAGCAGCGCCTTGAGCCGCGCGGACAGGTCCGGCCGCCTCGACGGGTCCACGAAGTGCCGCGTGGCCGGCTCCAGCGCCTCGATGACCCGGGGCAGCTCCGCCGTGCCCAGCGTGTCCGCACTCAACCGCAGCGGCTCCAGCGTCCCCCTGAGCACGAGCCTCGCGGCAGTCTCCGACATGAAGTGCTGGAGGACACCGAGCAGCTGCGAACTGGTCCCACCACGACTCACCACGGCTTGCTTGCCTCCAGCTTCATGCGCTTTCGAGCGAACACTTCCAGGCCCCCGCCCTCGCGGTTGGACACACGGACCTCGTCCGTCAGTCGCCGCACCGCCGCGCCGCCCTCACCCAGGCTCTCTCCGGGCAGCGGCCCGGGCCGGCCCGCGCGCCCCAGGAAGAGCCGCTCCGGCTCCGCCATGCCCGGGCCCCTGTCGCGCGCGCGGATGCACAGCCAGCAGTCCTCGCGCCACAGCTCCACCGTGCCGCCCACCCGCGTGTGGCGCACCAGGTTGGTGGCCAGCTCGCTCACCACCACCGCCACCTCCGCGCTGGACGCCGCCGACAGCCCCGACTCGCGCGCGAAGCGCCGGCTCAAAGAGGCCGCCACCACCGCGTCCACGGGATGTCGGACGGTCACCGACAGGTGCGGGTCCAGCGAGGCGGAGGCAGGCAGAGGCGACGGCAAAGGGCTCGTTCCCGGAGTAAATCCCTTGGGATTACGCGGGTATGAGGCAACGAATCCCGAAGCCTTGTAAAGCGGTTCACAATCCACCCATGGATTGGGCTTCCGTTCTCTGGAAGAGGTGTCTAGAATCCAGGGTTTTGCTTTTTCGCTTCTGGGCTTCACCGGCTTCGGCCAGGAAGCGCTGGGATTTCCCCGCTCGGCCCCATCGCGACGGGGCGCGGAGGACCCACGCGCCCCGAGCGGGACTGCGAGCGGGAGGGCGACTCCGGGCTCAGTGGCCCTGGAGCAGGTGGACCTGCAGGTCCAGGCCCACGGCGAGCGTGGTGCCGCGAGGCAGCTCCACCCAGCTGCCGGGGCGCTGGAGGTGGCTCGCCACGATGACGGTGCGACGACGGCGGTGCGCGCCGACAGCGGGCTGGCTCTCCGGGGTGCTCGCCGTCACGCCGCAGGGCTCGCACTCCGCCCCGCCCTCCAGCCGCGAGTAGTAGAGCGGCTCCTCGCCGCAGCGGCTCGCCACGAGCAGGAGCCCGTTGGTGGCCACCAGGTTGAGCGTGGAGGCGCGGGGGATGCCCAGCTCCATGGAGCGCTTGACGACCTCGCGCGCGGTGTCCGCCAGGAGGCGTCCGGCGACCTGGGGCTCCAGGCGCGGATCATCCGTGCGGCCGACGTCGCGCAGCTGACGCAGGAAGAGCGCGAAGAGGACCTCGCTGTCGGTGCCGCCGCGCACCTGACGCTGGAGGTGCTCGGGGAGCGAGGCCATCAACGGCCCCCGGAGCTGCTCGAACCCGCTGATGGCGCCCTGATGGGCGAACAGCCACCGGCGCGAGCGGAAGGGTTGGGTGTTCTCCTCGAGCGACGCGCCCAGGGGCAGCCGGCCCGCGTGGAACAGGAGCGCTTCGGACTCGGTGGGTGGGGCGAGCGACTCCAGCGAGGGAACCTCCTCCACGTCGGCGAGCCGCCGCAGCAGGACCTCGTCCTGGGCATACGCGCCCACCCCCATCGCGTTCGCTCGAGGCTCCGTCTGGACGAGCACCTGCCCGGCGAGCCGGGAGAGCTCGCACCTCAGCAGGTTCGGGTCGGACGTGAGGGCGGCGAGGACGACGGACATGAGGGAGAACTCCTTTGCTTCATAGATAATGACGTCCCCTCCCCCCCTCAAGCCAGCGAGCCCGTCCCCTTAACAGCCCGCTAAGTGCCTGAAATGGCTGGGGTTTACATTGAACGAACATTGACACGTCGTTGGGAGGCTCCTAACCTCCGGGCGCTTCACCGACGGCCTCGGGCTTCGAGACCTTCACCGGAGATGGAATGTCGGACGACATCGCAATCGGCATCGACCTCGGCACGTCGTACTCGTGCGTGTCGGTGGTCCAGGACGGGCAGCCCATCGTCATCCCCAACGAGTGGGGTGAGACGACGCATGCCTCCTGCGTGTCCTTCCTCGAGGACGGCTCGGTGCTGGTGGGCAACGCCGCCAAGAAGAACATCATCACCAGCCCCGAGACGACGGTGTACTCGGCGAAGCGGCTCATCGGCCGGTACTACTTCTCCGATGAGGTGAAGAAGGCCCAGGCGGTGATGCCGTACCGTATCGTCGAGGGCGAGAACAACTCGGTGCGCATCGGGGTGCGCGAGCGCGCGTACTCGCTGCCGGAGATCTCCGCGCTGGTGCTCAAGGAGATGAAGGCCGTCGCGGAGACGTACCTGGGCCGCGAGGTGACGAAGGCCGTCGTCACGGTCCCCGCGTACTTCAACGACAACCAGCGCCAGGCGACCAAGGACGCGGGTCGCATCGCGGGGCTGGAGGTGCTGCGCATCCTCAACGAGCCCACCGCGGCGGCGCTCGCGTACGGCTTCGGCCGGGACGTCAACCAGCGCGTCGTCGTCTACGACCTGGGCGGCGGCACGTTCGACGTGTCCATCCTGGAGATCGGCAAGGACGTCTTCGAGGTGCTGGCGACGGCGGGTGACACGTACCTGGGCGGCGACGACTTCGACGACCGCATCATGACGTACCTGGCGGACGACTTCCTGAACAAGACGCGGCTGGACCTGAGGCAGAACAAGTTCTGCCTGCAGATGCTCAAGGAGGCCGCGGAGAAGGCGAAGATCGACGTGGGGCAGACGGGCTCGGCGGACATCCTCTGCCAGGGCATCTGCCAGGACGCGCAGGGCAACGTGATGGACCTGCGCAACACGCTCAACCAGGACCAGTTCAACAAGATGGTGATGGACCTGGTGCAGCGCACGTTCAAGGTCTGCGACGAGGCGCTGCAGAGCGCGCGGCTGACCGCGGCGGACATCGACGCGGTCATCCTGGTGGGCGGGCCCACGCGGCTGCCCATCATCCGCAACTCGGTGAAGCACTACTTCCAGAAGGCGCCGCTGGAGGGAATCAACCCGGACCAGGTCGTGGCGATGGGGGCCGCGCTCCAGTCGCACGCGCTGCTCGACAGCAAGACGGAGACGTTCCTGGTGGACGTCACGCCGCTGACGCTGCGCATCGGCACGGTGGGTGGGTACACGGAGAAGATCATCGACAAGAACACGCCGGTCCCCATCGACCGCTCGAAGGCGTTCACCACCAGCCGTGACGGGCAGGAGAAGGTGAAGATCCGCGTGTACCAGGGCGAGTCCAACCGGGCCGACGAGTGCGAGATGCTCGGCGAGTTCGAGTTCGCGGGCTTCCGCATCGGGTATCGCGGTGAGGTGAAGATCGAGGTCACCTTCGAGATCAACACCGACGGCCTGGTGAACGTGTCCGCGTGCGACACGGAGACGGGTCAGAAGACGTCGACGACGATCACGCTGTCCTCGGGCATGTCCGAGGCGGACATCCAGAAGTCCATCCAGGCGAACCGGAGCACGCGGCTGGCTGGGCACAACAACTCCGACCTGCCCGCCGTGGCCCAGTAGACGAGCGCGATGTCCGAGCCTACCGATCCCAGCTCCGGCAAGCCGCCGGGAAGCCCGCCCGGGACACCGGCGGCTCCCTCGCGACCGGCCATTCCACGGATGACGGCGGCCTCGCCGGTACCGCCCACGCCCGCCCCCGTGGCGAAGCCTCCGGCGGCGCCTGGCGCGCCGGTGCCCCCGGGTGCGAAGCCTCCGGGCGTCGCGGCGCCGGCCGTGCCCCAGGCCCAGCGGCCCACCGTGTCCATCCCCGCCGTCACCGCGCCGGTGCCCCAGCGGATGAGCGCCACGGGGATTCCCGCGGTGGGCGCGCCCGCGTCCACGACGTCCGCGGGTGCCCGGCCCACCGTGGCCGCGATCCCCGCCATCGGTGCGCAGCCCGCGCGCCCGGCCACGCCCCCTGCCCCCGGCGTCCCTCCACCGGCGCCCCGCGTCCCGGGTGTCGCGCCCATGACACCGGCGCCCGTGGCGCCACCTCGCGCGCCGGGAGCCGGCCCTGCCTCGGGTGCCGTGCCGACGGTGGCGCCCGCTGGCGTGCCCGGCCTCGGCACGTCTGCCGTGCCGACGGTGGCGCCCGCTGGCGTGCCCCGTGCTCCGACAGGCACTCCGCAGCCCCCCGCGCCCGTGGCTCCTCCTCGCGCGCCCGGCGTCGGGACGGGTGCCGTGCCGACGGTGGCGCCCGCGGGAGTGCCCCGTGCCGCGGTCGGCACACCGCCGACGCCCGCGCCCATCGTTCCTCCTCGCGCGCCTGGCATCACGGCCGGTGCCGTGCCGACGGTGGCGCCCGCGGGAGTGCCTCGTGCTCCGGTCGGCACTCCACCGACGCCCGCGCCCGTCGCGGCATTGATCCCTCCTCCTCCGCCCGTCCAGGCTGTTGCCTCGTCTCCCGGAGCCATCGTTCCGCCGCCTCCGCCCGTCGCAGCCGGAATGCCTCCGCCGCCGCCGGGCTCAGGCCCCGCGCCGAGGGCCACTCCGGTCGGACTGACGCCGCCGCCTCCTCCAGGCTCGGGTCCCGCTCCGAGGGGAACCCCTGTCGGGCTGACGCCTCCGCCGCCCCCCGATTCTGGCTCCGCGCCGCGAGGGACTCCCGTCGGACTGACGCCGCCGATGCCCCCCGGCTCGGGCCCCGCTCCGAGGGGAACTCCGGTCGGACCGACGCCGCCGACGCCAGCTCCCGTCGCGGGCGCACCTCGCGCGGCGCCCGCGAACCGTCCTCCCTCGGGAGCCGTTCCCGCCATCTCCCCGGTCGTTCCGCCCATCGCGCCGGCGGTGCCCTCCATCGCTCCGGCCACGGGCGCCCCGGCCGCGCCGCGCGGTCCGGCCCTGACGCCGCGCCCGCCTCCGACGCTCGCCGTCGGGCAGGTCGCCCCACCGCCGCCTCCACCCTCGGTCCCCGCGAATCGCCCCGGCGCCCGGCCCACCATGTCGCTGCCGGCCATCGCGCCGTCGGACCTCTCGCCGCGGCCTCCCGTCCCGGGCATCCCGCCGGTCACCGCGCCCCGCGTGCCCGCCGTCAGCCCTCTGGTCCCGTCCGTGGCGCCGATGACGCCGCCGCCCCCGCCACCGGGCGCGCTGTCACCGCCTCCTCCGCCGAGCGCCGCCAAGGGCCCGGGTCTCGACGCGCACCAGCTCGCGGACCTCGCGTCGCGCTGCGCGAAGCTGGAGCAGCTCGACTACTTCGAGGTGCTCCTGCTGGAGCGCACGGCCACGCCCGCGGACATCAAGAAGGCGTTCTACCGGGAGAGCCGCACCTACCACCCGGACCGCTTCTTCCACATCACGGACAAGCAGCTCAAGGAGCAGGTCCACGAGCTCTACAAGCGCGTCACCGAGGCCTACTACGTCCTGCGCGACGACACGAAGCGCAAGAAGTACGTCACCGACGTGACGGGCCCCGAGCGCGCCCAGAAGCTGCGCTTCACCGAGGCCTCCGAGGCGGAGACCAAGGCCGCCGCCAAGAAGGAGCAGGAAGAACAGATCGGCACCCACCCCAAGGGCCGCCAGTTCTACCAGCAGGCGCAGAAGGACATCGACGCGGGCAACTGGTCCGCCGCCGAGCGCAACCTCAAGATGGCCCTCACCTACGAGCCCTCCAACGCGCGCTACAAGGAGAACCTCGCGGAGGCCCAGAAGCGCCTCCAGGAAGAAGCCAAGGGCAAGGGCGACTCGTTCAAGATCCGCTGACGCCCCGCGCCCCGACTCGCCATGGTCATCGACCTCGTCATCCTGGGCCTGGTGCTGTTCTTCGGCATGATCGGCGCCTTCACCGGCGCCTCCCGCCAGGTCGCCAACTGGGTGGGGCTGGCGCTGGGCTACTTCGCGTCGCGCAAGCTGGGGCCCCTGCTCGCCCCCCGGTTCGCCGAGGCCGTGGACGGCCCGCTCGTCGTGGGCCTCGTGCTGGGCACCGCGCTCCTGTTCGTCTGCGTCTGGCTCACGGTGCGCTACGCCCTGGGCGCGCTGCTCGCGCGCTTCCTCGCCACCGGAAAGGACAACGAGGACCGGAGCATCGACCGCCTCCTGGGCTTCATCCTGGGCGCGGCCAAGACGGCCGCCTTCGCGTGGTTCGTCCTCAGCGCCATGTCCTTCTTCGAGCAGCACGTGGTCATCGCCGGCAAGCGCGTGGGCGTGTCCCCCAAGGACTCGCTCGCCGTGTCCGCCGCGCGCCGCTACAACCTCTTCGAGATGAGCCAGTTCGCCCCCATGGAGGACATGGTGGCGGTGGCCCGCGCCAGCACCGACCCGGAGCGCTCCCAGAAGCTCAAGAACGACCCGGCCTACAAGGCCCTGCGCAAGGACCCGCGCTTCCAGCGCCTGCTCCAGGATGACCAGGTGAAGCAGGCGCTCGCCCGGGGTGACACCGCCGCGCTGCTGCGCAACGACCTAGTCCTCCAGCTCATCCAGGACCCGGACATCGCCGCGAGGCTGGGCGCCGCCGCCCAGGCCTCGGAGCGTGACGCGGACGTCACACGTTGAGCTCCACGGCGTCCAGCGTCGCCAGCCTCGGGCGCACGTAGTCCGCGTCCACCTTCACCTGCCGACGCCGCCGCTCGGGGGCCTCGAACATGATGTCCGCCATCACGTGCTCCAGGATGGAGCGCAACCCGCGCGCCCCCAGCCCGCGCGCCACCGAGTAGTGCACCACCTCGCGCAGCGCCCCGTCGTCGAAGTCCAGCTCCAGCTCGTCCATGGCGAGCAGCTCGCGGAACTCGCGGATGATGGAGTCCGGCGGCTCGGTGAGCACGCGGATGAGGTCCGCCTCGCCCAACAAATCCAGCTGCACCACCACCGGCAGGCGCCCGAGGAACTCCGCCAGCATGCCGAACTCCACCAGCTGCTTGGTGCCGATGCGCTTCTTCGCGCGCCGGAAGCTCTCGTCCGCGCCGAAGCCCAGGGGCCGTCCCCCGCCGGGCTCGTCCCCGTAGTCATGCAAGTCACTGAACGTGCCCGCGCAGATGAAGAGGATGTCCCGGGTGTCCACCTGGACGAAGTCACTCTTGTTCCACGCCTGCGTGACGTTCAGGGGGACATAGACCTCGCGCCCCTCCAGGAGCTTGAGCAGGCCCTGCTGGACGCCCTCGCCGCCGATGTCGCGGCTGCCCGCGCCGTTGCGAGCCCCCTGCGAGCGCCGGGCGATCTTGTCCACCTCGTCCACGAAGATGATGCCCCGCTGCGTGTCCTCGACGGAGTGGTTCGCCTTGAGCAGCAGGTCGGAGATCATCACCTCCACGTCCTTCCCGTAGTAGCCGGCCTCCGTGTACTCGGTGGCGTCCACCGTGGTGAACGGAACGTGGAGGATTTCCGCCAGGTTGCGGGCGATGTGGGTCTTCCCGCTCCCCGTGGGGCCGATGAGCAGGATGTTGGATTTCTTGATGAGGGACTGACGGCGCAGGCGTCGGGCCTGCACCCGCTTGAGGTGGTTGTGGGCGGCGATGGCCACCGCGCGCTTGGCGGCGTCCTGGCCGATGACGTACCGGTCCAGTCGCTCGTAGATCTCCCGAGGGGTCAGCGGCGCTTCTTCCCTACGTGCGGACGACTCCATGTACCCTTCCCTTCTATCCACGCGTCCTCCCGACACTCCGGACAAAGGGTAGGAATCGGATGGAAGGTCCGCCCGCCAGGACAGGGGCCCCAGCGGGACGTCTGCCTGGCCGCTCGCTCCACTTTCAGGCGGCTGTTGAATGCCGGGGGGCTTTCCTATAGTTCCCGCGCCCCTCCACTGTTGACTGGAGTCCACCCTCTCTCTTCCCAGGGAGCCTCGAACCGCCGATGCCCGCAAACGCCCCTCCGCACCGCTGGACCCTCGCTGACGCGCACGAGCTCTATGGAATCCGGAACTGGGGCTCGCCCTACTTCGGCATCAACGACAAGGGTCACGTCTGCGTCCACCCGGACGGGCCCCAGGCCCCCAGCATGGACCTGAAGGACCTGGTGGACGAAGTGCGCCGCCGCGGCATCGGTCTGCCGCTGCTGCTGCGCTTCACGGACGTGCTGCGCCACCGCGTCGTCCACCTCAACGAGGCCTTCCGCAAGGCCATGGCCGACCAGGGCTTCAAGGGCGGCTACCGGGGCGTCTACCCCATCAAGGTGAACCAGCACCGCTACGTGGTGGAGACCATCATCGAGGCGGGCAAGGGCTACAACTACGGCCTGGAGGCCGGCAGCAAGCCCGAGCTGATGGCGGTGATGGCGCTGTTGGAGAACGAGGACGCGCTCGTCATCTGCAACGGCTACAAGGACGAGGAGTACATCGAGACGGCGCTGTTCTATTCGCGCCTGGGCCGCAACGTCATCCTCGTGGTGGAGAAGCCCAGCGAGCTGCCCCTCATCGCCGAGGTGGCGCGTCGCACGGGCATCACCCCGCGGCTGGGCATGCGCGTGAAGCTGTCCACGCGCGGCGCCGGCAAGTGGGAGGCCAGCGGCGGAGACCGCTCCAAGTTCGGCCTGTCCTCCTCCGAGCTGATGAGCTGCATCGCCTTCATGAAGGACACGGGCCTGTTGCCCGCGTTCGAGCTGTTGCACTTCCACCTGGGGAGCCAGATCTCCAACATCCGCAACGTGAAGAACGCGCTGCGCGAGGTGGGCTGCTTCTACGTGGAGGTGGCGCGGCAGGGCGCGCCGCTGAAGTACCTGGACGTGGGCGGCGGCCTGGGCGTGGACTACGACGGCTCCCAGACGAACTTCGCCTCCTCCATGAACTACACGACGGAGGAGTACGCCAACGACGTGGTGTTCGGCGTGATGGAGGCGTGTGACCGGGCCGGCGTGCCGCACCCGACGCTCGTCTCCGAGTCGGGCCGCGCCGTCGTCGCGCACCACGCGGTGCTGGTGGTGGACGTGCTGGGCACCAGCGAGTTCGACCCGGCGCAGCTGCCGGACAAGGTGGACGACAAGGCGCCCTCCGTCGTGCGCAACCTCCTGTCCACCTTCCGCGAGGTGACGAACAAGAACCTGCTGGAGGCGTGGCACGACGCGCAGGACGCCAAGGAGGAGAGCCTCACCCTCTTCTCGCTGGGGCACCTGTCGCTCGAGCAGCGCGTGGCGGCCGAGAACATCTACTGGGCCACCTGCCACAAGATCATGCGCATCGCGAAGGAGGCGGGCGAGATCCCGGAGGAGCTCGAGTCGCTGGAGAAGGCGCTGAGCGACACGTACTTCTGCAACTTCTCCGTGTTCCAGTCGCTGCCGGACTCGTGGGCCATCGACCAGCTGTTCCCGATGATGCCCATCCACCGTCTGGCGGAGAAGCCGACGCGCCGCGCGACGCTGGCGGACATCACCTGCGACTCCGATGGGAAGATCGAGCACTTCATCGACAAGCGCGAGGTGAAGGACGCGCTGGAGCTGCACGCGCTCAACGACGACGACTACTACCTGGGCATCTTCCTGGTGGGCGCGTACCAGGAGATCCTCGGCGACTTGCACAACCTCTTCGGTGACACGCACACCGTGCAGGTGTCGCTGGCGCCCAACGGGGGCTACCTCATCGACCACGTCGTCGCGGGCGACACGGTGACGGAGGTGCTCAACTACGTCAGCTACAACAAGGACGACCTGGTCGCCCGGCTGCGCAAGTTCACGGAGATGGCCCTGCGCCAGGGCCGCATCTCCCTGGACGAGTCGCGCACCCTGCTGCGCATGTACGAGGACGGCCTGTCCGGTTACACGTACCTGGAGCGCGGCGTGGACGCGAGCTTCGCGGGCAGCGCCAGCCAGCTGCGCCTGGTGCCGCAGCCGGACGCCACCCGGCCTCCGGTGTCGCCCTCGGGCACCTGACGCCCCTGCCGTGACAGGTGACTGAAGCCCCCACGCCCTCCGCCGCGAAAGCGCCGGGGGGCGTGGTGTCCGCGGCCCTCAGTAGCTGGCGATGGGCGTCTCGCCCGAGCCGAACGCCATGGGCTCGTCGGCGAAGGCCACGTCCGAGGCGCGGGCCCTCAGGCGCTGGAGCGCGGCCTTCTGCAGCTCGCCTCGGGCGATGAGCGACTCGAAGTCGAACGGCGCGAGCCGCGTGTCCTTCCGCTGGAGTCGCGCCAGCGTGGTCCACAGGGACAGCCGCCCCTCGGTGGCGGTGCACAGCCCCTCCAGCTCCACCAGCCGACTCAACGGCGAGTAGCGCACCCAGGAGCCGTTGAGCTTCAGCCGGGCGGCCTTCTCCACCACCCACGCGACGCGGGACTTGAGTGGATCTCTTCGCAGCTCCAGCGCGCCCATCACCGCCTCGAGCATGCGCTGGTCCTCGCGCAGCTCCGGGACGAGGGTGGCCAGGAAGTGGCCCACGAGGTTGCTGTGGTTCTCCGACTCGGTGCGCCGGGCCAGCTCGATGCCGGCCACGGAGCCCGCGTGGTGGTCGTTGAGGTAGATGCCCAGGCGCTTCGCGTCCATGCCCCTCTCCGGGTTGGGAGTGCCGTCGTGAAGACTCTTCACGACGAAGCCCCCTGGCAGCGAAGGCCAGGAGGCTCCCGTGTACACCGAGCGGGCGGGCGCTCTTCAGTCCGGGTAGCTGAACGTCATCGGCAGCTTCAGCTCGGGGTGGAGGCTGCGCGCCACCGGACACTCGCGGCCCACCTGCTCCAGCCGGGCGCGGTGCTCGGCGGACAGGCCCGCGGGCATCTGCAGGTCCACGACGAGCTCACCGATGCGACGCGGCGGCGGCGTCATGCGCTTCTCCACGCGGCCGCGAATCTCGCCCAGGGAGATGCCCTCTCGCGAGGCGAACAGGTGCATCGTCGTCACCGCGCAGGCCAGCAGCGCGGCGCCCACCAGGTCCGTGGGGGAGAAGCTGCCGCCGGTGCCGCCGTTGTCCCGGGGGGCCTCCGTCTGCAGCTCCGTGGTGGACGGGCCGTGGGTGAGCTTCGTCTTGAACTGGGGGTGGCTGACCAGGGTCATCACCACGCCGGTGGCGGGGGGCTGTTGCTGGCTCATGTCGGTCTCTCCTCGGGCCGGGTGACTTCGGGGGCGCTCCACTCACGGGGCGCTCCAGCAGCTTCATCATCCACGGCGCGAGGGGGCGCGCCTACTTGTTCCGCTTGCCGCGGCGCGCGGACTTCCGCGCGGGGGCGGGCGCGCTCAGCAGCCGCTCCCGCACGGCCTCCGGGGACAGGTCCCCGGTGTCCGCCACCACACAGGAGACGTACGCCAGCTCCGCGAGGGCCCGGCGGGCGCGCTCGCGCTCGGCGGAGTCCTTGGAGCCCAGCGCGTCCGAGGCCGCGGCCACGTAGCTGCTGGCGAGCGACTCGAAGAGGTACACCCGGTTCTCGATGCTCGACTCGGATTTCTTGGCCATGGGCCGGGCAGTCTAGGCCCGCGCGGCCAGGGACAGCGAGTCGGCGGGCGGCGAGCCCTTCAGCTCTGTCATCGCCAGACGGTCCAGCGTGGTGGAGCGGTACACCTCCAACATCCGCTGCTGGCCCAGCTTCCACACGCCGTACATGGTGCAGCTCCCGGTGGCCCGGCAGCCGTCATGCTGTGTGTCCTGGCAGACGTTGACGTTGACGGGGCCTTCCACCGCCTCGATGACGTCCAGGAAGGTCACCTCCCGTGCGGGGCGCGCCAGGGCGTAGCCACCGTGGGCGCCGCGGGTGGAGCGCACGAGCTTGCGCGAGAGGAGGACCTTGAGGATCTTGGCGAGGAAGTCCTCGGGCACGTCCATGCGCCGGGCAATCTCCCGGAAGGGGACCATGCGCTCCAGCGGCTGAGAGGCCAGGAAGGTCATGGCCCTCAGTCCGTATTCAATCTTCCGGGAGATCTGGAGTGGGTGCTGCGGCATCGCCCTTGACGTGGCTCGTGGTTTGAAGAAGAGCCTAGGTCGCGACAGTGCGGCTTTCAACCGCTCGCCTCTGGAGACCGATGTGATCGACCTGCACTCCCACACCACCGCCAGCGACGGGCAGTACACGCCCACGCAGTTGCTCGAGCGCGCCCGGGCCGCGGGCGTGACGGTGTTGTCGGTGACGGACCACGACACGGTCGCGGGGCTCGCCGAGGCGAAGGCCGCCGCGCTCGCGAACGGCGTGGAGCTGGTGCCCGGCATCGAGATCTCCGCCTTCGTGCTGGGCCGCGAGGTGCACATCCTCGGGCACTTCGTGAGGCCGGAGGACGAGGACCTCGCGCGCTTCGCGCAGCGGCTGCGTGGTGAGCGCGAGCAGCGGATGGAGGCGATGGTCGCGAGGATGCAGCAGCTGGGCTTCCCCGTCCGCATGGAGCACGTGCGCGCCATCGCCGGTGACGCGCAGCTGGGGCGGCCGCACCTGGCGCGCGTGTTGGTGGACCAGGGTTGGGCGGTGGACATGAAGGCCGCGTTCGACCGGTTCCTGGGGACGCGGGGCATGGCGTGGGTGGAGCGCTTCAAGCTGGACGGCGCGGACGCCATCAGCCTCATCCGCAAGGCGGGCGGGACGGCGACGCTGGCGCATCCGGGCTCGTCGAAGGTGGAGCGCATGGAGCTGCGCGAGCTGGTGAAGGCGGGCCTCGCGGGGCTGGAGGTGCTGCACGCGGACCACAACCCCGCGCTGAAGCAGAAGTACCTGGCGCTGGCGAAGGAGCACGACCTGGTGCCGACGTCGGGCAGCGACTTCCACGGCGAGGCGGTGTCGGCCGACCACAAGCTGGGCAGCGCCGCCATGCCGCCGGAGCTGTTCGCGAAGCTGCGCTCGCGCGCCACGGCCTGAGCCCTCGGGCTGAAGCGCCGCTCGCTCGCGCGCCTGGGCCAGCCCCGCGGACGACGTCGGCCTCCACCCTCCTCCTCACCTTTGCCACGGGCCGGACGGAGTCCACCGACGGCGGGCGATGGGGAGCAGGCACATGGCATCCAGCGGGAAATCCAAGAGCAACGGCAATGGCAACGGCAACGGGCACGGCAAGCAGCCGGCGCGCAAGCCCAACATCCTGGTCATCTGGGGCGATGACATCGGCCTGTGGAACATCAGCGCCTACAACCAGGGGATGATGGGCTACCGCACGCCCAACATCGACCGCATCGCCCGTGAGGGCGCGCTGATGACGGACTGCTACGGGCAGCAGAGCTGCACCGCGGGCCGGGCCGCCTTCATCACCGGCATGAACCCGCTGCGCACGGGCCTGACCACCATCGGCATGCCGGGCGCGGACTACGGCCTCCAGGACTCCGACCCGACCATCGCGGAGATGCTCAAGCCGCAAGGCTACGTGTGTGGCCAGTTCGGCAAGAACCACCTGGGGGACTCGAACCGCTACCTGCCCACGGTGCACGGCTTCGACGAGTTCCACGGCAACCTCTACCACCTCAACGCGGAGAACGAGCCCGAGTGCCCCGACTACCCGAAGGATCCGGCGTTCAAGGAGCGCTTCGGTCCGCGTGGCGTGCTGCACTGCTGGGCCACGGACCGCGATGACCCGACGGAGGACCCTCGCTGGGGCCGCGTGGGCCGCCAGAAGATCGAGGACACGGGCCCGCTCACCAAGAAGCGCATGGAGACAGTGGACGAGGAGTTCATGAAGTCGTCCCTGGCCTTCATGGAGCGCGCGGTGAAGGACGACAAGCCGTTCTTCATCTGGCACAACACCACGCGCACCCACGTGTGGACGTTCCTCCAGGAGAAGTACCGCAACAAGACGGGCAAGGGCCTGTACGCGGACGCGATGACGGAGCTGGACGACCACGTGGGCATGCTGCTCGCGAAGCTGGAGGAGCTGGGCATCGCGGACAACACCATCGTCGTGTTCTCCACCGACAACGGCGTGGAGAAGATGAGCTGGCCCGACGGCGGCAACGCGCCCTTCCGAGGCGAGAAGGGCTCCACGTGGGAGGGCGGCGTGCGCGTGCCCTGCGTGGTGCGCTGGCCGGGCGTCATCGAGCCGGGCACCGTCATCAACGACATCTTCGCCCACGAGGACTGGATGCCCACCTTCGTCGCGGCGGCGGGCGGCCCCGAGGACCTGGTGGAGAAGTGCAAGGCGGGTCACACGGTGGGCAAGAAGAAGTTCCGCGTCCACCTGGACGGGTATGACCAGCGCGGCCTGCTCGCGGGCAAGGAGCCGGGGCGGCGGCACGAGTTCATCTACGTGCTCGACAGCGGCAACCTCGCGGCGGTGCGCTACGACGACTGGAAGGTCATCTTCAGCTACCAGGACGGCCGGGGCCCGGACATGTGGTTCAGCGGCAAGCGCTTCAATCCGGCGTGGCCGTACCTCATCAACCTGCGCTCGGACCCGTTCGAGGAGGGGCTCTTCTCCGGCCTGTACACGAGCTGGTACGGCGAGCGCATGTTCCTCTTCGTCCCGGCACAGGTGCTGGTGAAGTGGTTCGCGGAGAGCCTCATCGACTACATCCCGAGCCAGGCCCCGGGCAGCCTCAGCGTCGGCAACTTGAAGGACCGGGTGAAGGAGAAGATCAAGGAGGCCCAGCGCGACGACCGCACCGAGGTCGGCGACCAGGTGATGTCGCTCGCCAACGAGGTCGAGCAGGCCCTGCACCGCTTCCAGCAGAGCCACGCCTGAGCGGACGCTCGCCATGAGGGCCCGTGAAGCCGCCGTGCTTCACGGGTCTTCCCGCGTCGCGAGCCCGCGTGCCGACAGGCCCGGAGTTCGACGGTGCGGGGTCTCGCTGGCAGGATGACGTGATGGCCAAACGACCCGAGCGAGACATCGAGAAGACGTACCCGCGCGCGCAGTTCGTCGCGAAGCTGCGCCGGCTGGCGGACGCGCTGGAGAAGGGCAAGGCGTTCAGCATCCAGGTGGCCGGCGAGCGGCTGCACGTGCCCGCCGACGCGCACTTCAGCGTCGAGCACGAGCGCGAGGGCGCCGTGGACGAGCTGGAGCTCCAGGTCCGCTGGAAGCGCGAGTAGCCCTCAGCCGCGCGTCGTCTTGAAGCGGGTGGTGACGGTGGTGAGCCCCTCCGCCACCGCCTGCAGGTCCTGGGCGATGCGGGTGGTGCGCCCGGTCGCGTCCACGCCCTGCTTCACCAGCTCCGCCACGTTGCGCGCGCCCTGCACGGCCTGCTCGCTGGACTGACGCTGCTGCCGCGTCGCGATGGTGATCTGGCGCGCGGCCTCGCTGGTGCCACGCGCCAGCTCGACGATGCGCTGGAACACCGAGGACGCCTGCTCCGCCACCTCGACGCCGCGATCACTCGTCGCCATGCCCACGCGGGCCTTCGACGCGGCCTCCTCGCCGGAGTCCTGCACCTTCTCGACGATGCGGCCGATGTCGCGCGCGGACGCGGACACGTTCTCCGCCAGCTTGCGCATCTCCGCGGCCACCAGCGAGAAGCCCCGCCCCACCTCGCCCGCCTTGGTGCCCTCCAGCGCCGCGTTGAGCGCGAGCAGGTCCGAGCGCTCCGCCACCTGGTTGATGACGTGGGCGATCTTCGACACCTGCTGCAGGTCCTGGTTGAGGCCGACGATGGCGTCCGCCACGCCCTTGGACTCGGTGCGGATGTCGTTGATGCCCGCCACCACCTGCGCGACCACGGCCATCGCCTCGGCCACCGCCTCGTGCGTGCGCCGGGCGCTCGACTCCACCACCTCCGTGGAGGAGGAGATCTGCTCGGCCGTGCGGCTCAGCTCCTCGAACGTCGCGGCGATCTGCTGCGCGTAGGCCGCCTGCTGGCTGATGACGTGCTCCTGGTCCGCGGATGCGCCCAACAGTCCCCGCGACGCACCGGAGAGCTGCTCGGTGCGCGACACCAGCTCCAGCACCGTGATTCGCAGCGTGCCGAGCATCTTGTTGAAGGACTCCGCCATCAGCCGGACCTCGCCCGTCGCGGGCACGTCCAGCTCCATGCGCGACACATCGCCCCGTGCCACGTCCCGCACCACCTCCGTCACCTGCGACACGGGGTCGACGATGGTCCTGCCGATGAGCACGGCCAACAGGAGCCCCAGGCCCAGCGCGCCCACCAGCCCCACCACCACGGAGCCCTTGAGCTCCGTGACGGACGCCGCCGCCTCGTCCAGCCCCAGGCCCACGACATAGGTCCGCTCGCCGCTCGCGCACCGCAGCGACACCTCGCGCAGGCCGATGAGCGACGTGACGCAGCCCTCGAGCACCCGGAGCGTCGGCCCCCGCGCGTGCTCCGGCAGCCGCGCCAGCGACGCGTACACGGGGCGACCGTCCGGACCGAGCAGTCCCTGGTAGCTCACCGTGAAGCCCGCGTCGCCGTCCGCGTCACGCGCCTCCACCCGCGCGAGCACCGTCTCCAGCCGCGCCTGCGCCTCCCGCGAGCCGTCCCACTGGAGCACCGCCGGATGCTGCGCCACCAGGGAGCCCAGCACCCGGGCGCGCTTCTGGAGCAACTCCAGCGACACCTCGCGCTGTCGGGCGGAGAAGTTCCAGATGCACAGGCCCATCACCGTGAGGCAAGGCACCAGCACCGCGATGGCCACCTGCATCCGCAAGCCGAGCCGGCCCCACATGCCCTCTTCCTCTCCCCAAGTGCAGCGCTGATCGCCCGCCTGCGCGGGCCGCACGACGGTAGGCGTCCGTCCCCGGGAGCGTCAAACGCGCCTCCCGCCAGGGCCACCCGAGGGGACATCCGCCAGCCCCCTGCCCGCCCCGGCGGGGACAAGCCGCGCTTTTCGTCGTCATCTCAAGGGGTTGCGGCGCCCAGCAGGGGACTTTCCCTTTGACATGCGTGAGCGGGTGTCATTAGGTTCCGCGCGCGATGACTCCCTCTCCCCTCTCGCCCTATCTGCCCCTGGCGGTGGTGCTGCTGCTGGCCGGCATCATGGGCGTCGCGATTCCTTTCATCACCTCGCTGCTGGGCCCCAAGCGCCCGAGCGCCATCAAGTCGACCGCCTTCGAGGCCGGCTCCGAGTCGAGCGGCCCGGCACGTCAGCGGTTCGCGGTGAAGTTCTACGTCGTCGCGCTGTTGTTCATCGTGTTCGACGTCGAAGCGGTGTTCATGTACCCCTGGGCGGTGAACTTCCAGGCGCTCGGTTGGTTCGGGTACATGGAGATGCTCGTCTTCGCGGTGACCCTCGTGGTGGGGCTCATCTACGTGTGGAAGAAGGGCGCCCTGGATTGGGAGAGCTGAACCATCATGGCTGATGCAGACATCGCTCCAGTACTGACGACCCGCCGCGACGAGGCCATGGGCTTCTTCCAGCGGATGGTCTCCAAGGGCCTGGGTTGGGCCCGCAAGTACTCGCTGTTCACCTACCCGTACGCCACCGCCTGCTGCGGCATGGAGTACATGTCCGTGGCGGCCAGCCGTCACGACATCGCGCGCTTCGGCGCGGAGTTCCCGCGCTTCTCGCCCCGGCAGGCGGACCTCCTGATGGTGGTGGGCACCATCAACCTGAAGCAGGCGCCCATCCTCAAGCGCGTCTACGAGCAGATGACCGAGCCCAAGTGGGTCGTGTCGTTCGGCGTGTGCGCGTCCTCGGGCGGCTTCTACGACAACTACGCGGTGCTCCAGGGCATCGACCGCATCCTCCCGGTGGACGTCTACATCCCCGGCTGCCCGCCCCGCCCGGAGCAGGTGCTGGACGGTCTCATGCTGCTCCAGGACAAGATCGCCAACCAGGTCCACCGCATCGCCGACCGCGAGCAGCCCAACCCCACCGCGGCCCGGCACGACCTGCTCATCTCCATGGGCAAGTAGTCCACCCGAAGCCCACGAAGTACCCCTGGGGCCCCGCGTGCCACCCTCTCGAAGGGCGGCGTCGGGGCCCCTGGTGTTTGCGCTCACCAGCGGTGGTACGCGGGGTGGCCCTCCTTCACCGCGACGAAGGTGCCCCGGCACAGCGCCGTCACCTTGCCGCCCGCGGTGAGGGTGCCCTCGATCACCGCGCGGTCGCCCTTGATCTCGACGGGCTTCGCCTCCAGCCGCACCGGCCCCGACATGGGCGTGGGGCGCTTGAGGGTGATGGTGTAGTCGGCGGTGACGGTGCACGGCGGAGACGCCGCGCCCTGCGCCTTCATCAGGTGGTACGCCGCCGTCCAGTTGCAGTGACAGTCCAGCAGCGCGCCGATGATTCCGCCGTTGAGCACGCCGGGGAAGGCCTGGTGATGCTCGGAGGGCGTCCACTCGGCGACGACGAGCTCACCCTCCGCGCGGCTGCGGATGCGCAGGCCCTGGGTGTTGGCCGGGCCGCAGCCGAAGCAGCTGTTGTGAGGGGCGTACTGTTCCTGAAGGGACGGGGTGTCTGGGGTCGTCGACATGGCCCGCCACCTTACGCGAGTCCCCCGCCCCCGTCCGTCCCTGCACCGCGTCCAGCCACGCCTCCAACGCCAGCGCGTCCAGCCCCTCACAGTCCCCCGTGCAGACGCGCAGCACGGAGCCATCCGCCCGAGGACGGTCCACCCACCAGCGCTGCCCGTCGTACGCGCCCCGGTCCTTCTCCAGCACCACCGCCGTGTGCGCCGTGTCGCTCAGCTCCACCACGCCATCCGGACGGATGCGGTACGCGTCGAACGCGCGCGGCGCCCCGGGCCAGTGCCCCTCGTCGAAGACCTCCGGCGATACGTGCGTGAAGCCCGTCTCCGCGTACAGCGCGAGCGGCGCCGCCGTCTCGCCACGGAGCAACGGCCCGAGCGACACGCCATCCGCGCCGCTCAGCGCGGGCAGGCCCGACAGCTCCAGCAGCGTGGGCCCCACGTCGACCAGACGCACCAGCGAATCGAGCGTGGCCGGCGTCGCGCCTCGACCTCCCGCGGGCTTCACCGCGAGCAGGATGCGGTTCTCCAGCTCCGACAGCCGGGCCCCGTGCACGGGCGTGGCGCCGGCGAGGTCCGGCCGGTCCTCGTGGAAGCTCTCGCCATGGTCCGACACCAGGACGATGAGCGCGTCGTCGTAGCGGCCCGAGCGGCGCAGCGCCTCCAGCATCAGCCCCACCTGCGCGTCCGCCTGGGCGATCAGCTCGTCGTAGAGCGCCTCCGCGCCCTCGCGGCTCCAGCCGCCCTTGGCCCCGGGCGACACGGGCGCGAAGTGCATGCGCAGCCGCCGCTCCAGCGGCTCGGACGCGGACACGAAGCGCCGATAGAACGGGTGCACCGGGTCCCCGGGGAAGTGCGCCGCGGTGGCGTGGAAGGCGAACAGCGTGGGCCCCTGCCCCGCCTCCTCGAGCAGCCGCGACGTCAGTCGCTCCGCGTAGCCCATGGGGTCGTGGATGCCCGCCAGCGCGCGGTTGTCGATGAACTCCGGCACCCACGCGGCGCCCAGCGCGTGGTCCGCGAACACACCCAGCGCCCGGTAGCGCAGCTTCTCGAGGAGGAAGTTCACCGCCCCGCGCGGCGGCTGCAACCGGGTGGCGAAACCGGAGGACGGCCCCTCGGCGTGGAAGCGCGAGCAGTCGGTGGCAAACACCGTGCGCCAGCCCGCGCGCGCGAAGGTCTCCGCGAAGGTGGGCTGCAGTTGCATCCGGGATTCCGCCGTCAGCGCGTAGCGGACCCCCGTCTCGTGCGGCCAGCGCGCGGTGAGCAGCGAGCGCCACGCGGGCTCCGTCTGCGCCACCGGCGTGTACGCCTTCGTGAACAACGTGGACTCCGCCACGAAGCGGTCCACATGCGGCGCCACCGCTCGCGTCCCGCCGAGGCTCGCGAGCCGGTCCGGCCGGAACGCATCGATGCCGATGAGCACCACCAACGGATGCTTGTCGCTGGCCACCCAGCCGCCCGCGCGCGTCGCCACGAACAGCACCACGCCACCCGCCAGCACCGCGCCGCCCAGCCGCGCCCTCCGCCGCCACGTGTCCTGCCGGTAGAGCCACACGCCGACGTGCAGCAGCGCGAGCAGCCCCGCCGCGAGCCTCGGGTGCCAGGGCTCGCCATGGTCCACCAGCCACGCCAGCACCGGCCTCACCGCCGGCAGGTCATCGAACAACGCGGGCCGGGCGATGGCGCGGTCCCACGCCAGCAGCAGCGCGAGCCCGAGCCACCCCGCCAGCGTGGCCAGGACGCCACCCCGGCCCAAGACGCGCGCGAGCGCCCAGGCCACCGCCGCGAGGCCCATGCCCGCCACGACGTAGACGGCCGCCACGCGCGCCAGGAGCCCCGGGAGCACGGGTCGCACCGCCGCCGACAGCGCCGCATACGGACCGTCCACTGGGATGTCCACGCCCACGAGGCCGGAGCGCAGAAGCCACCAGGTCTCCCCGGCGAACAGCGCGAGTCCCAGCCCCAGGCCCAGGGCGAGGCGCCAGACGAGCGGGCGGAGGGGGTGCGAGGAAGAGGACTCGACCATGCAGGGCGTGTATACCGCAATGAGAGAGGCCCGCGAGCCATGGCCCTTTCCGGCCCGGTAGGCGCAGCGCTCGCGGATGGGGGGAGCCCTGCGGCCCAACGCGCCAGAAGGCATCGAGGACTCGGTGAACCGCGCCCTCGACGGCGAGCGCCACCGCAACGCGCGCCAGCTCGCGTGGATCCGCTTCGTCGCCATCACGGTGATGTTCGGCATCTCCGCCACCCTGGGCCTCTTCGTGGGCAAGACCGACTGGGCCGAGTACCTGGCCCCCCTGAGCGTGTACTGGCTGTGCACCGCGGGCGTGCTCGTCGCGGTGGCCCGCTCGCCCCGGGCCGTGCGCTGGGCGGGCCTGTCCGTGGCCTTCATCGACGTGCCCGCGGTGTACTGGCTCCAGAGCCACGCCATCCCCGTGTCCCCCTCCCCCGGGGGCGTCGCCGGCTTCACGCTCGGCATCTACGCGGTGCTGGTGCTGCTGGCCGCCCTGTCCCTGCGCAATACGGTGACGCTCGTCGTCACCGCCTTCGCCGCCGTCGCCGAGACGGCCCTCCAACATCAGGCCGGCATCGGCATGGGCGCGCAGTTGGCCGCCGTCGTCATGCTCGCCGTGGCCGCCGCCGGCGCCCGCCACCTGCTCAACCGCATCCGCGCCCTGTCCGCCGCAGTCTCCGAGGAGGAGCTCAAGCGCGCCCGCCTGGGCCGCTACTTCGCCCCCGCCGTCGCCGAGCGCCTCCAGCGCCTCGCCTCCCCCGAGCTGCGCGAGGTCACCGTCCTCTTCGCCGACATCCGCGACTTCACCGCCATGAGCGAGCACCTGCCCCCGGGCGAAGTGGTGAAGCTCCTCAACGCCTACTACGGCCGCATGGTGGAGGTGGTGTTCCGCCACGGCGGAACGCTGGACAAGTTCATCGGGGACGCACTCATGGTGTACTTCGGCGCGCCCCTGGCCGACGCGGAGCACGCCTCCCGGGCGGTGCGGTGCGCGCTGGACATGGTGAGCGAGCTGGAGGGGTTCAACGCGGAGCGGGCCCTCCAGGG
The DNA here is from genome assembly GCF_050039385.1 of Myxococcus faecalis. Lineage (NCBI taxonomy): Bacteria > Pseudomonadati > Myxococcota > Myxococcia > Myxococcales > Myxococcaceae > Myxococcus > Myxococcus faecalis. The sequence continues at coordinate 688,594 of NZ_CP144336.1, forward strand.
CGTCCCGGCCCTGCGCATGGGGGTGGGCATCCACACGGGCCCCGTGGTGCTGGGGAACATCGGCTCCACGGCCCGGCGCCTGGACTACACCGCCATCGGCGACACGGTGAACCTGGCCAGCCGCATCGAGGGGCTCACCAAGAAGGCCGGGGTGCCCGTCCTCGTGTCCCAGGCGACCCGGGAGCAGGCGGGAGCCCGGTTCGGCTGGGAGCCGGTGGGACAGGCCCTGGTGGCCGGCAAGAGCCAGCCGGTGGCCACCTTCGTCCCCCTGGCGGCGGGCCCCTCGCTGGCCCGGGGACCGGGCTCGGCGGCCTGATTTCCGCCCCGGCGGACGATCCGTGAGCCTCCCCGGACGCCGCGTGCGCAACGCTGGCTTCTGGGCTTCCTAAGTGGCCTACATGGTTGAGGGTTTACGTTGACGCCCCCCTTCTGGGCTCCTTATAAAGCCGCGGATTCTTCTCCCTCAGTCATTGGGTCCCCCTTGAGCACTTTCGCGTTGGACAGGGTCTCCGCCCACTTCCCCGAGGCGGTGGTGGAGCGCTACGTGGACCGGGCCGGTGGCGCCTGGGCCGTGATCCATGCCGACTCACTGCCGAAGGTCGCCGCGTTCCTGAAGAACGACGAGGAGCTGCAGTTCAAGCTGTTCGGCTCCGTCGACGCCGTGGACCGGTTGCACCTGGCGGAGAACGACCCGCGCTTCGAGGTCGTCTACTTCCTCTACTCCCTCAAGCGTCACGAGCACGTGCGGCTCAAGGTGCGCGTGAGCGAGCACCAGGCCGTGCTGCCCTCGCTGGTCCCGCTCTACCGCGGCGCCAACTGGTGGGAGCGCCTGGTCTGGGACTTCTACGGCATCCGCTTCGACGGGCACCCGGACCTGCGCCGCATCCTCCTGTACGAGGAGTTCCAGGGCCACCCGCTGCGCAAGGACTACGCGCTGAGGGACCGCCAGCCGCTCATCCCGGAGCGCCCCATCAAGGACATCTTCCGCGGTCCCGGCACCAGCGGGCACTCCTGAGGACGACACCATGGCCGACAGCCACAACGTTGAAGTGAAGGGCCACAATCCGGACACGGACGGCTCGCTGCCGCCCGAGGGCTCGGAGCTGGAGGCGCACCTCCAGGCCAAGCACATGGTCATCAACATGGGCCCGTCCCACCCCGCCACGCACGGCACCGTGCGGCTGAAGGTGGAGCTGGACGGCGAGACCATCGTCAAGATCGACCCGGAGATCGGCTTCCTCCACCGCGGCTTCCAGAAGAGCTGCGAGAACGTCACCTGGACGCAGTGCCTGCCGTACACGGACCGGCTCAACTACCTGTCCGCGATGATGAACAACTTCGGGTTCCTCAACGCCGTCGAGAAGCTCATCGGCCTGGAGATTCCGGAGCGCGCCCAGTACATCCGCGTCATCGGCAGCGAGCTGCACCGGCTGACGGACCACCTGACGTGCGTGGGCGCCACCGGCCTGGAGATGGGCGGCTTCGCGCCGTTCCTCTACGGCATGGAGGCCCGCGAGCTCATCCAGGACCGCGTCACGGAGCTGACCGGCGCGCGCCTCACCACCAGCTTCGGCCGCGTGGGCGGCATCAACCGCGACCTGCCGGACGGCTGGGCGGACAAGGTCCGCAAGACGCTCACCCGCACGGAGGAGCTCTTGGTGGAGATGGACGGGCTGCTCACGCGCAACCGCATCTTCGTCGACCGCACCAAGGGCACCGGCATCATCAGCGCCGACGACGCCATCGACTACGGCTGGACGGGCCCCGCCCTGCGCGCCTGCGGCGTGGACCACGACCTGCGCAAGGCGAAGCCGTACTGGGTCTACGACCGCTTCGACTTCGACATCCCGGTGGGCGAGCACGGCGACAACTACGACCGCTACCTCGTCCGCATGGAGGAGATGCGTCAGTCCATCCGCATCCTGCGCCAGGCGCTCGACACCATCCCGGCGGGTCCCATCATCGTGGATGACTGGCGCATCGCGCTGCCGCCCAAGCCCGAGGTGTACGGAACCATCGAGGGCGTGATGGCGCACTTCAAGCTCGTCATGGAGGGCATCCAGGTGCCCCCCGGCGAGGCCTATGACGCGACGGAGGCCTCGAACGGCGAGCTGGGCTGGTACCTGGTGAGCGACGGGCGCGGTCGCCCGTACAAGGTGCACGTGCGCGCGCCGGGCTTCCCGGTGCTCGCGGCGGTGCCCCACATCATCGAGGGGAAGATGCTGGCGGACCTCATCCCCACGTTTGACACCATCAACATGATTGGCGGCGAGGTCGAGCAGTGAGCGACAACGACACGAAGAAGCCGACCGGTGACGCGCAGCCGCCCCCCAAGGGCGCGCCCACGGACACCCCCGCGGCGAAGATCGGTCCCGAGCCCTCCAACCCTCCGGCCGGTCCGAAGATGGACACGCCCCCCGCGGCGGCCAGCAGCGTCACGCCGCCCCCCAAGGCCGCGGCGCCCGCGGGCCCGCCGCCCAAGCCCGCGCCGAAGAACCCGGGCTTCGTCACCTGCACCATCGACGGCAAGGAAGTCGTGGTGAAGCCGGGGACGAACATGATCGAGGCGGCCAAGACGGTCGGCTCGGACATCCCCTACTACTGCTACCACCCGCGCCTCTCCATCGCGGCCAACTGCCGCATCTGCCTCATCGAGGCGTCCAACGCGCCGAAGCTGGTGCCCGCGTGCCAGACGCCGCTGGCCGAGGGCGTGGCCGTCAAGACGACGACGCCCAAGGTGAAGGAGCAGCAGCGCGCGGTGATGGAGTTCCTGCTGCTCAACCACCCGGTCGACTGCTCCATCTGCGACCAGGCCGGTGAGTGCAAGCTGCAGGACTACTACATGAAGTACGACTACCGCCCCTCGCGGCTCGAGGGCGGCAAGACGCTGAAGAACAAGCGCAAGGTCCTGGGGCCCCGCGTGGTGCTGGACCAGGAGCGCTGCATCATGTGCACCCGCTGCGTGCGCGTGATGAACGAGATCGCCAAGGAGCCGCAGCTGGGCGTGTTCGGCCGCGGCAGCCACGAGCGCATCGACGTGTTCCCGGGCAACGAGCTGGACAGCGACTACTCGATGAACACCGTGGACGTCTGCCCGGTGGGCGCGCTGCTCAGCCGCGACTTCCGCTTCAAGGCGCGCGCGTGGTTCCTGTCCGCCACGCCGTCCATCTGCACCGGCTGCGCGAAGGGCTGCAACACGTACGTGGACTGGATGTCGCAGGACACCTACCGCATCCGTCCTCGCGAGAACGAGGAGATCAACAAGAGCTGGATGTGTGACCAGGGCCGGCTCATGTACAAGTCCTTCAACCTGGGCCGCGTGCTCCAGGCGAGGGTGGGCCGCGCGACGGGCCAGTCCGGCTCCGAGGCCGTGCCGGTGGTGACGCGCAAGGAGGCCGCTCAGGCCGCCGCCAAGGCGCTCAAGCCGCTGGTGGGCTCGGGCAAGCTCGCGGTGCTCGCCTCGCCGGTGTCCTCCAACGAGGAGCTCCTGGCGGGCCTCACGTTCGCCAAGGCGACCTTGGGCCTCACCACCGTCTACGTGGGCGGTCGTCCGGCGGGCAAGGCGGACCACTTCCTGAAGACGGCGGACAAGAACCCCAACCGCAAGGGCCTGGAGTGGATCGCCAAGGGCCTGGGCCTGAAGGTGGAGACCTACGAGTCGCTCACCCAGGCGCTCTCCAAGGGCCAGGTGAAGGGGCTGTACGCCATCGGCACCGAGGTGCCGGGTGACGTGGAGGCCTTCGCCAGCGCGGTGGCCTCACTGGACGTCTTCGTGGTCCAGGAGAAGAACGAGTCGCCCATCACGGCGCAGGCCACGGTGCTCCTGCCCGCGTCCATCCACGTGGAGGACGAGGGCTCGTTCACGCAGATGGACGGGATGACCCAGCGCTTCCGCAAGGCGTACCCGCCCAAGGGCGACGTCATCCCCGGCTGGAAGTGGGCCGCGGAGCTGACGCGCGAGCTGGGCGGCGAGGCGCCGACCTGGAGCAGCGCGCGGGACGTGTGGCGCGAGCTGTCCGGCAAGGTGGCCGAGTTCGCGGAGTTCAACTGGGACAAGGCGTCTCCGCCGGACCGGGAGAAGCCGGGTATCAATCCGCTGCCGACGGGCGCCGACGGGCGTCCTCCGGGCTACCGTGAGTTCGGTGCTCCCCGGGTGAGGGGTATCTAGCGATGAAGCGCGTTCTGACTGTCCTCTTCGCGATGGGCTTCATCGTCGCGACGCTCGCGGGAGTCTCGGCGGCGGCCTATGCGGTCGGAGGCCTGGCCGAGAAGTATTGGTTCGCGGGCGCCAGCCGCCTGTCGAACATCCTGTTCCTGATGCTCGTCTTCGTGATGATCATCGCGACGCTGCTCACCATCGCCGAGCGCAAGTGGAGCGCGCTCATGCAGGACCGCGTGGGCCCCAACCGCGCGCGCATCAACCTGCCCGGCATCCGCAACCGCTCCCTGGCCGGTCTCCCGCACATCCTCACGGACGTGCTGAAGATGCTGACCAAGGAGGACTTCATCCCGGGCACGGCGAACACGTTCATGTTCAAGCTGGGCCCCATCCTCGCGTTCGCGCCGGTGTTCGCGCTGTTCGCGGTGGTGCCCGCCGGCCCCTCCGTCAATGTGTTCGGCCACAACGTGGACATGGTGGTGGCGACGCCGGACTTCGGCGTGCTGTACCTGCTGGCCATCGCGTCGCTGGCCGTCTACGGCACGGCGCTCGCCGGCTGGGCCTCCAACAACAAGTTCGCGCTCCTGGGCGGCGTCCGCGCCTCCTCCCAGATGATCTCCTACGAGGTCGCGCTGGGCCTGTCGCTGGTCGGCCTGTTCATGGCGTTCTCCTCGCTGCAGCTGCCGACGCTGGTCGGCACGCTGGGGCTGGACGGCGCGCAGGCCACGGGCCAGGCGCAGTACCTGTGGCGCACCGAGGGCGGGTTCGACCTGGGCATCCCGGCGTGGGGCTTCCTCTTGCAGCCCATCGGGTTCATCGGCTTCTTCGCCGCGTCCTTCGCGGAGACCAAGCGCGCCCCGTTCGACGTGCCGGAAGGCGAGTCGGAGATCATCGGCTACTTCGTGGAGTACTCCGGCATGAAGTTCGGCCTGTTCATGATCTCCGAGTTCGTGGAGGTCGTGGTGCTGGCCGGCGTGACGACGGCGCTGTTCTTCGGCGGCCACCACCTGCCCTTCGGCAACGAGTGGCTGGCGAGCCAGCCGCTGATGCAGGAGCACGGGTGGCTGTACGGCACCATCCTGGGCACGGTGTTCTGGGTGAAGGTGGTCTTCCTCATCTGGATCCAGCTGGTCATCCGCTGGACGTTCCCCCGCTTCCGCTACGACCAGATCCAGACGCTGGGCTGGAAGATCCTCCTGCCGCTGGCGCTGGCCAACGTGTTCATCACGGGCGCGCTGGTGCTGTGGGATCCGTCCCTGCGGGCGCTGGCCATCTTCGGCATGCTGGAGATTGGCGTGTTCGTGGTGCTGACGATGACGAAGAAGGCAGACGCGGCGGAGGGTGGTGCGCACGGAGCGCACGGCGCCCACGGCCATGACCACGGGCACGACGCGCATGGGCTGCCGTCCCACGCCAGCGCGGCGTCCTCGCACTAGCTCCCGGCCCGACCAAGGTAGACACCATCATGGCCATCAAGGTTACGAAGGTCACCCAGGACCCCCGGACGGACATCCGCGAGCGGATGTACATCCCGGGGCTGCTGCACGGGTTGGCCATCACCACGAAGCACTTCTTCCGCAACCTCTTCGGCACGCGTGACACGAACACGCAGGTGCAGGACCGCACGGGCACCAGCCTGATGACGACGGTCGAGTACCCCGAGGAGAAGCCCATCTACCCGGAGGGCTACCGCGGTCTGCACCGGCTGGTTCCGCGCGAGGACGGCAAGCCGCGCTGCGTGGCCTGCTACATGTGCGCGACCATCTGCCCGGCGCAGTGCATCTACATCGAGGCGGGCGAGTACGAGGAGTCGGACGCGGACGGCGAGTCGCGCGTCATCGAGAAGTACCCGACCCAGTTCGTCATCGACGAGCTGCGCTGCATCGTGTGTGGCCTGTGCGTGGACGCGTGCCCGAAGGACGCCATCCGCATGGACACGTACATGCACACGCCCTCCGAGTACACGCGGCAGAACTTCGTCTACGACATCCCGAAGCTCTTGAAGGGCCCGGCGGTGTCGCACCCCTCGGACCCGTGGAACAAGCGCGACGGCTCCGAGGAGCCGCACCACGTGCACAAGGAGGCCCACACGCGCATCGGCGAGGGCCTGGTGCAGCTCAAGACGCCGCACCACCTGGGCGCGGGGCATGACCACCACGCGCCGCACGGCAAGGGCGCGGTGGCGCACGGGCAGACGGTGGTGACGCAGCAGGGTCCCATCCAGGTGACGAAGTTCCTGAAGTAGATCCATCCAGACGTCCCGCGCGTAGGGACTGGTAGCAAGCACGGCCCGCCTCCCGCTCCTCGAGCGGCAGGCGGGCCGGTGTCATTTCGGGGCGCGGGTGATGACGTTGCAGCTCTTCAGTGGACCTGGCGTCTGGCGTCCGGGCGGCCGTCCCGTGGGGCGGCGTGGAGTGCGTTCAGGCGCACAGAGGCGGGGGCTGGTGGCTATCGCCCGACGTGGGGCCTGCGTAGGGTGGGTGCTGTCTTGGCGATGAAGCGCTACCGCTTGTCGGTGTGCAAGGGGTCGACCTGCAAGGCCGGCGGCGCGGATGACGTGTACGCGACGGCCCGCGCGGAGCTGGGCGCCCAGGGACTGGTGCCACGCTGCGAGCTGTACCGGGGCGGCTGCTACGGCTTCTGCCACATGGGGCCCAACGTGGTGGTCCGCGAGGACACCGGCCGACGCAGGGACCCGCTGTCTCCCGAGGACTACCAGCTCATGGGGTGGGACGGAGAGGTGTACTACTCCGAGATGACGCCCGAGAAGATGCGCCGCGTGGTGAGCGAGCACATCGCGAAGGACGCGCCCGTCGTGGAGCTGTTCGGGCAACCGGACACGCCGGCGCCAGACGACGGCTGAGCGGCCCGCGCGGGCTCAGGCGGCGATGGCCGGCGCGTCCCCTTCCTCCAGGCCGTGCACGCCGTCCCACTCCGCGGGCGGCGGCGTGACGAGGAAGCGCGCGCAGCGGGCCGCGTACACGGCGGAGACGGAGTCCTTGAAGTCGGTGGCGGAGCGCTCGAACAGCGCATGCGCCTCCGGGAAGCGGCGCTGGTGGTACGCCGTCAGCGCGCGCTCGTAGACGGCGAGCTGCTCCTGCTGGGGCGTGGTGATTTCACCCTTGCGCCCCACCAGCTCGTGCACACGCAGCGGCTCCGCGCGGCCCTTGAGGCGCACCCGGTCCACCACGCGGAACACGTAGTTGTCCCCCGCGAGCGTCACCGTGCCGTCGCCCACGAGCACGTAGGTGCCGTACACCTTGTTGAGCGACTCCAGCCGCGCGGCCAGGCCCACCGCGTCACCCAGCACGGTGTAGTTGGACTTCAGCTCGCTGCCCATGTCTCCCACCACGACTTCGCCCGTGTCCACGCCGGCGCGGAAGCTCAGGCGGCGCCCGTACTTCTTCTCCCAGGCGTCCTGCCGCGCCGCGAGCACCTCGCGCATCTTGAGCGCGGCCTCACAGGCGAGGTGCGCATGGCGCTCGGTGCGCACCGGCGCGCCCCAGAACGCCATCACCGAGTCGCCGATGTACTTGTCCATCTGCCCCGCCGTGGAGCGCACCACCGCCGCCATCTCCAGCAGGTACTCGTTGAAGAGCCCCACCAGCTGCTCGGGCGTCATGCCCTCCGACAGCCGCGTGAAGCCCTCGATGTCGCAGATGTACACCGACATCCGCCGGCGCTCCGGGCGCATCAGGCTCAGGTCACGCGTCACCAGCCGCGCCACCTCCGGGCTCACGTACCGGCCGAGCGCCGCCTGCACGAAGTCGCGGATCTGCTGCTCGTTGCGGAAGGCGTAGACGGTGGTGACGGCGAACGCGCCCACCATCGCCAGCAGCGGCCCCGCCATGGCCACCCACAGCCGCTGCTCGATGAACACGTAGCTAGCCGCCGCCGTGTAGCCCGCCCCCGCGAGCCCCAGTCCGCTCACGTAGAGCAACGCGCCCCGCAGCGAGCGCAGCAGGAAGCTCAGCGACAGCGCGAGGAAGGCCCCCAGGAAGGCCAGCCCCATGGTGAGCGCCAGGTCGTGGTCCGCCGGGGCGCGGGAGATGCCCTCGGAGCGCAGGATGTTCGCCAGCGCCTGTCCCAGGATGGCGCCGCCCGGCGTCTCCGGACCGATGGGCGTGGCCCGCATGTGCCCGGACTCGCCCGCCGTCCGCGTGAGGACGACGGTGCGCCCCTCCAAATCGTTGTCGAACCGCGCGGGGCGCTCGTCCGCGACGTCGAACACGTTGAGCAGCACGTTCCACGCGCGGATGGAGCGGGACAACGAGCCGCGTGAGCCCCGCCCCGCCGTCGGCGCATCCCAGCGCATCAGGCTGAAACCCGAGTCATCCATGGGCACCGAGTACTCGTCCCCCACGTGCAGCCGCCCGTTCGCGTAGCGGAGCGTGCGCGTGTTGGCCAGGCGCATCGCGGCGGCGAGCGGCAGCGATGGCAGCACGTGGCGACCATCCCTCGCCGTGTAGACCACCAGGTGCGGGATGCCGCGCACCACTCCATCCGGGTCCGCCGTCAGCGTGACGGCGCCGTACCCCGCACCTCCACCCAACAGTGGCGCCACCGGGTGCTGGAGCTGGCGCACCTCCAGGAGCTTCGACGTGTCCAGCCCGTCGACCTGGACCTCCGCCAACGAGACGAACAGGTCCGTGGGGCCCACGCGGAACGTGTCGTCCGACGCGCGCCGCTCGGCGATGACGGCCCCGGGAGCGCCCAGCCGCGAGCCCAGCGACTTCGCGTCCGCCTCGTCCGTGGCGCCGCCCCAGACCTCCACCTGGTTGCCCGCGGGGATGACGAAGGCGGGCCGCTGCACCGCGAGCACCGTCTGCGTCCGCTCGCGGGCCTCACTGATGCCGGGGAACGTGCCCACCTTCACCCGGTACGGCCACAGGCGGCTGGCCGGCGGCAGCACGCGCGCGCCCTGGCTCTCCCAGGAGAACGACAGCAGCGCCTTGCCCGGGTCGCGCTCGAGGAACTCGCGGAAGGACGCGTCATCGCTCGACGTGGCGCCGAGCGACAGCTTCGGGTTGACGCAGGCGTTGGGACTCAGCTCCGGGAAGGGCAGGTCCAACAGCACCAGCAGGGCCCCCTCCTCCACCAGCCGGTGGGCCATGGCGCCGACGAGCTGCCGGGGCCAGGGCTGCGTGGCGACACCGGGACGGTCGTCCTGACGGGCCTCGGCGAGCGTCTCGTCGTCGATGGCCACCACCACGGCCTCGTCCGGCCGCTCCGAGCGCGCGCCGAGCTCCAGCACGCGCCAGTCGTAGGTGCGGCGCTCCAGCCCCTCCAGCCAGCCCTGCGCCGCCTCCACCGCGCCCGAGGGAACCCACGTGGGCGAGTCCTCGCGCGGCGCCGCCAGCTGGGGCGCCCGCAGGTACACGAGGATGCCCAGCACGCAGCCGAAGAAGACGGCCATCGCCAGTGAGAAGCCGAGCCGCTTGAAGAAACGCCAGCTCGCGAAGTGTACGCGGTGTGCTTGCACGGGTGCGCGGGAGGATACCCCGAGATTCCCCAGCGCGCGGGGTCTGTCACGAGCCCCTGCTATGCTCGCCGCCCCCGTCACACACCCCAGGAAGACTCCTGATGAAACGCATCCTCATGTCCGCCGCCGTCACCGCCCTCTTCCTCGCTCCCCTGGCGTGCGACCTGGAGAAGACGGGGGCCCAGCTCACCGCCGAGCACGTCATGGTGGGCACCCTGCTGGCCACGCCCGAGGTGGAGGTCTCGGCCCTGGCGCTCGCCGGCGTCGACGGAGGGGTCTTCGTCCCGGATGGGGGCGACAACATCGTGATTCCGGCCCAGACGGCCGCGCTCGTGTTCTTCGGCACGCGCTCCGGAGAGAACTCGCAGCCCTCGGGCGTGACGGGCGCCACCGCGACGCTCCAGCCCCAGGGTGGGCAGGCGACGGTGCTGAACGAGGACGGCTCGGGCAGCTACAGCCGCACCAACGTGGGCGGGAGTGACTCGGGGCTGACGTACGCCTCCGGCGCCACCTACCAGTTCATCGCCGCGCGCAACGGCACGCGCTACGTGGGCCAGGTGGACGACGCGCCCGTGCAGGAGGCCATCACCCGGTTCCATCCGCCCGAGGGCTTCGTGCGCCACACGTCCGGCACGGCGCTCAGCTTCGAGCGCGCCGCCGTCTCGGGCGGCAAGGAGCGCACGCTGGGCTTCGTCACCGTGGTGCCCCTGGGCTCGGACGGCTCCAAGGGCGAGCCCACGTACTCCAACGTGCCCACCACGCCAGTGGAGTTCCTCCAGCTGGTCGCGGTGCCGGGCTCGTACCGCGAGGCCCAGGTGACGATTCCGGGCTCGGCCTTCCCGCAGTCCAACAAGACGTACCTGGTCATCTTCCAGGCCGTGCGCCTGGGCGGCGCCGAGTCCGACAACCTGTTCATCGGCAGCGCCCTGCTCGCGGGCACCGCCGACGTGGGCGTCATCCGGACGAACTGAACGCGCTTCAGCCCGCTTCGATGTCCAGCTCGATGCGCCCCGACAGCTTGAGGCGCAGCAGGTGGCCGGCGAAGCGCTCCGACTCCTCTCGCGAGAGCACGTTGCGGAAGCTCGCGCCGTCCGCCACCTCGACCTCCAGCACCGCGCCCCGCTGGAGGAGCCGGAAGAAGTCCTCGTCGCCACCGGGTCGGGGGATGGACAGCGGCAGCATCCCCTTGAGCGGGAGGACCTCCTCGCCCGCGCGGACCCGTGACACCAGGGCCGCCGCGTCGGGCCGCACGTCGCCCGGGGCCACGCCCTCCTCGGGATAGAGCGGCGCGGGCGGCAGCGCCACGTCCTCCGTCGAGTCGTCGAGCAGGAAGCCGTACCGCGACGGAATCCGGCCGGTGAAGAGCATGCACAGCAGCACGGGTGTGTCGCCGGACACGCGCTCCAGGTGGAGGATGGAGCGCTCCGCGCCCACGCGACGCAGGAGCAACGTCAGCCGCGGGCGATGGACCGACAGGTGACGCAAGGCCCGGTCCTTCAGCGTCGCGCGGATCTCCGCGAAGGCGGACGCATAGCCCGCCTCCGTCTCTGCCTCGCGTGCGGACAGGGCCTCGCGCGTCCTCGCGAGCTTCTCCTCCGCGTCGCGCAGGAAGTCCCCCGCGGACGCGGGCGCGAGTCCCGGCTCCGACGAGGCCGAGGGTTCGAGCCCCGCGGCGCGCACCGCGCCCAGGAGGAACGAGCCTTGTTGCGTCAGCCGCTCGCGCTCCTCGCGGAACCGCGCGATGGACGCGGCGTGCTCCAGCTTCAGCTCCAACCACGCTTCGTATCCGGACTCGAGCGTCTCCAACGCGCGCAGCCGCGCCAGCGCCGCCTCCGGTCCCACCGCCCCGTCACCCTTTGCCAGGTCACTCACGAGGGCGGAGTCTACACCCGCTTCACGCCCGCCCCGCCGTCGCTCGGCCGCCGCCCTGCAACGACGAAGGCCCCCACCCGCCTTCGCGGATGAGGGCTCTCTCGTCGAGCACACCGTCCACGTGGCGCGAAGCCACGGGACACGGGCTCACGCCGTGCGAGACACGGACGACTGCGTGCCCTGCGCCGGAGCGCTCTCGCCGCGGTTCAGCTGGTTGGTCAGGTACTCCTGGCCGGTCTGCAGCTTCTGGCGCAGGTCGTCCCGCAGCTGGGTGCCCGGCTTGGGGGCCAGCAGCAGCCCCAGGCCCGCGCCCACCAGCAGGCCGGCCGCGAAGGCGCCGATCACCGGCAGCACGTCCTCCGCCGCGCTGCGACGGCTCTCCAGGCCGATGAGGTTGAGCAGGTCGTCCTTGTCCATCTTCTTCAGGGCGTTCAGGTTCATGCGCGACTCCAAAGGAAAGTGAAACGACGGGGGAATGAAGATAACCCTAGTAGGACGGAGGACGGGGCGTGCCCGCGACCGACGCATCCGCGGACGCGGCGCCAGGCTCCCGCGACACGGCGGAGCTCACCGCGCCGCGACCCGCCTGGTAGCCCTGGAACGCCGTCTCGGCCATGCCCAAGAGCTCGTCCTTCACGAAGGGCAGCGCCGCCAGCCGCACGCCCAACCGGAGCATGCGCGCCGTCAGCGGCGTGAACAGCCCCCCGCCCAGCACGTAGCCCACGCCCAGCGCGGCGGCGATCATCCCGTACGGGTTGCGCTCCACGCGCCCGCGCAGGTCCAGCGACTGGCCCAGGTCATCGACAGCGCCCCTGGCATCACTCCAGAGCTGCTGCGCCTCCGAGCCAATCTGGTCCACCCGCTGGCCGAACCCCGCGTCCGTGCCCGAGGGCCGCGACGAAGGGTTGCCATTGCCTGAAGCCCCTGGATAGTTCGTCATGAGTGTCCTCTCTCGTCTGCCGTCCCAGGACGGCTTCAGCGGCGGGAAGCGATGCGGCCGACCAGGAAGCCCACGGCCACCGCGCCCAACAGACACGTGCCGGGGTTGGCGCGGATGAAGCTCACCACGCGGTGGTTCATGTCCACCAGGTTCTGCCGGGCCTCGTCGAGCTGCGGCAACACCTGGTCCTGGAGCTGCCGGGCCCGGTCGGCCACCTGCTGCGGATTCATGTCCATGAACGTGCTCTCCTCGATTCGAAAAGTGGAACTGCGAAAGTCCGGGGGGCCCACGCGCGCCGTCAGCGACGCGAGCCCAGCAACATCCCCACCGCGAACGCCGCCCCCACGCACGCGTAGGGATGACGGCGCACCCACTCGCGCCAGTCGGCGGCGACCGCCACCTCCTCGCGCAGCGCGCTCACCGACGTGGCCAGCTCCGCGCGCGTCCGCTCGATGTCCTGACGGAGCATCGCGCTCGTGCGAGGCCCCATCGGCTTGGGATGTCCATTGCTAGCGCCCATGCGGGGGCTCCTTGAAGAGTTGACCGTCCCCGCCCTGGAGCGCGTTGCCCAGGGCCACGGGGGCCGGCGCGGTGAGCGCCGCCATGCTGCGCGACAGCTCGTCCGTGGTGTCGTCCATCATCCGTCGTGTCTTCAGCTTGTGCAGCGCCCAGGCCACGCCGCCACCACCCGCCACCAGGTTGAGCAGCGCCACCACGCCGAACGCTCCCGCCCACCCCAGCCAGGGGACCAGCACCGCCGCGAGCGCCGCGCACGCGAAGGCATAGCCCACCAGGATGAAGGGCACGAAGGCGGCGATCATCGCCACGTTCATGCTCGCGGACTTCAGGTCCTCCTCGAGCTCCAGGCGCGCCAGCTGCAGGTGCTGGGTCACCAGCCGACTGAAGCTGTCCGCCATGCGGCCGACGAGCGCGGTGAGCCCACGCTCCGTCTGTTCGCTCCCCACGTGCATTCACTCTCCGGCCGGCGCTCGCGTCCTCACAGAAGTGGCGCCAACCTAGGCACCCCTGCCCTTTGGGACAACCTCCCCGAGGCGTTTCTGTCCGGCGTTCACAAGCGTCAGCCACTCAACGTGACGCCGGCTCCCGCACGCTAACCGATGAGCTGCACCGGATGAGAGTCGGACGTGCGCGTCGAGAGAATGGGCGCCTGGAAGCGCAAGACGAGGGGAAGGTGGTCCGAGGCCACCCGGCTGAGTTCGGTGCGGTGCGGAAAGATCCGAAGCGGCCGGACGCCCGCGTCCACGTAGATGCGGTCCAGCCTCAGCATGGGCCACCGCGTGGGATAGGTGCGCGCGGGCGTGCCCAGCTCCAGCGCGGCGTCGTGGATGGCCTTGCGCACCAGCGAGGGCACCGCGCCGTTGCCCCAGTAGTTGAAGTCCCCGCACACCACGGCCGGGTCCTTGCGCACGGCGTCCCTCAGGATGTCCGAGCCGAGCAGCAGCGCCTCCTGCCGTCGCCGCTCCGACACCCGCAGGCCCAGATGGAGCGAGAACACGTGGAGCTGCTGACCCGCGCCGATGTCCAGGTCGCACCGCAGCGCGCCCCGGGGCTCGCGCCGCCTCACGCTCAAGTCGTAGTTCTTCGAGTGGAGGATGGGCAGCCGGGTGAGGATGGCGTTGCCGTAGCGGCGGCCGTTGCGCACGACGTTGGGGCCGAAGGCCATGTGCATGCCGAGCATGTCCGCCAGGTGCTCGGGCTGGTCATCGCGCGAGGTGCGGCCGCGGAAGTCGCCCACCTCCTGCAGGGCGACGATGTCCGCGCCCACCTCGCGCAGCACCTCACCCACGCGGCCCAGGTCGAACCGGCCGTCCGTCCCGATGCCGCTGTGGATGTTGTACGAGACGAGCGTCAGCTCCACGCGCGCGGGCTCAGCCGTGGAGGGGATTGAGGCGCCGCGCCGCCAGCCGCACCACCTCCAGCGGCAGCGCCGCCAGCCGGGCCACGGCCTTCGCCGCGTCCCCCAGTCCGCCCTTGAGCGTCTGGAGCTGCCGGCCCGCCTCGTCGAGCAGGTCCGGGAGCCGGCCACGAGGAGGCTGCTCGCGCGTGGGCGGCAGCGCGCCGATGGGCGTGGTGCTCCGGATGACGGGCTCCTCCGCCGCCTTGCGCTGCTGCGCCTTCTCACGCGAGGCGCGCTTCGTCGCGCGCTGCGCGGGCGCCGAGGTGCCGTGGGAGAACTTCCCGTCCGGCTCCAGGCGGGCCAGCTCCTGGAGCTGCGCCTCCATCTGCCGGGCGTTGTAGAGGTCCTCCGTCTCCGCGAAGGACTTGCCGTAGTGCACTCCCTCGCGCGCCGCCAGTTCCTCTGGCTGCGCACGGGACTGCGCCAGGTGCGCCTTGTCCCGTCGACGCAGGCTGCGGCTCTGCTTCGGCAGCGTCTTCGGAACCTGGAAATGGTCGAAGCTATAGGGACGAGGCATCCGCGAATCTCCGAAAAGTAATTGGGTCCGAGCAGAAGCTAGGAAGCCTGGAGGCGCGCCGGTACGGCTTGACGCCACGACGTGCAGCCGGCTGCCTGCCCTCCAGCCCGTCGGGCCGCGATTCCGCGCCCCTGCGTCGCTCAAGTGCCGACAAATCCAGGCGCGTCCCGCTGGCCCGGTGAGCAGCCGACGAGGCAGTGTTCAGCAGGCGACCCGCCGGGCGCTCCCGGGCAGAGAAGCAGGCATCCGACGCGCGGATTTCTCACCCTGGGAAGAGTCCGGCCATCCGTGGTGTAAAGAACGCCCATGGCTCCGCACCCCGCCCGCTGGTTTCATTCCGCGCCATCCCACCTGCTGCTCGCGCTGCTCGCCCTCGGTGCGAAGGCCCAGGCCTCCGAGCCGACGCCCACGTCCGCGGCCCTCTCCTCCTCCGCGTCGACGACGGCCCAGGTCCAGCCGCTGCTGTCGCTCCAGCCCGGCTCGGCGCGTCCGGGAGACCCCGTCATCGTGACGGTGCGGGGCATGGCGGGGATGCCCACGGGCACGCTCGCGGGACGTCCGCTGCGCTTCTTCGCGTGGGGAGACGGCTTCCTCGCGGTGACGGGCCTGCCGGTGGAGCTGACGCCGGGCACCGCTCCCGTGCTCGTGGTGGGCCCCGGCTCGGCCGAGGGCGCGCCGCTGGAGCTCACGGGCACGCTGGACATCGTCGAGCCGGGCTACCCCTCGCGCGAGCTGAAGGTGTCGGGCAAGTACGTGGCGCCGCCTGCCTCCGTGAAGGCGCGCATGGCCGCGGACCGACGCGCCTTCGCCGCCGCCTTCGCGCAGCCGTTCAGCGCGCCCCACTTCGCCCAGAACTTCGCGTGGCCCCGGCAGGACCGCATCACCGCGCCCTTCGGCGACCGGCGCACGTTCAACGGCAAGCTGTCCAGCCAGCACTTCGGCGTGGACATCGACGGAGACCCGGGCGCGCCCGTGCTGGCCAGCAACGAGGGCACCGTGGTGATGGCGCGCGACAACTACTCCGCCGGCAAGACGGTGCTGGTGCACCACGGCGGAGACCTCTTCACCGCGTACTTCCACCTGTCGCGCATCCAGGTGAAGCAGGGCGACAAGCTCCAGCAGGGTCAGCAGCTGGGACTGGTGGGCAGCACCGGCCGCGTCACCGGCCCCCACCTCCACTGGGGCGTGAAGGTGGACGGCATCTGGGTGGACGGCGAGTCGCTGCTGCGCCTGGACTTCTTCCCGCCCGCCCTCCCCGCCGTCGCCAGCGGGGAGACGCGGCTGGGCACGCCCTGACGTCGCGTGGCTAGCGGTCGTTCCACTTCGGCGGGCGCTTCTCCAGGAAGGCGGAGACGCCCTCGCCCGCGTCGTCCGCGAGCACGTTGAGCGACAGCTGGGACGCGAGGAACTCCAGCGCGGCCGGCAGCGGCAGGTCCTCCGCGGTGAAGAAGGCCCGGCGCCCCAGCGCGAGCACCGCCTGGCTCTTGCCGGCGAGCTTCCCCGCCAGCGTCGCCACCGCCCCGTCCAGCTCCGCGGCGGGCACCACGCGGTTGACCAGCCCCAGCGCGAGCGCCTCGCGCGCGGGCAGCTTGTCCCCGGTCAGCACCAGCTCCAGCGCGCGCTTGCGGCCCACGTGACGCTGCAGGAGCGCCATCATCATCATCGGGAACAGGCCCACGTCGATCTCGGGCGTGCCGAAGTCCGCGCCCTCCACCGCCACGGCGAGGTCACACGCGAGCACCAGCCCCAGCCCGCCCGCCAGCGCGTGCCCGTTGACGCGCGCCACGGTGGGCTTGTGCGCCTCCTGGAACCGGGCCAGCAGCTTCCCGTAGGAGCGGCGGCCATCGTGCGTGGCGAGGAAGCCGCCGTCGCCGGCCATCTGCCCCAGATCCCCGCCCGCGCAGAAGACCTTCTCGCCCGCGCCGGTGAGCACCACCACGCGCACGGCGGGGTCCGCGTCCGCGCGGTCCAGCCCGTCCATCAGCGCCTTCACCACCGTGGGCGACAAGGCATTGCGCGCCCGGGGCCGGTCGATGGTCAGGTGCGCTTGGGGACCTTGGACTTCGTAGCGGACTTCTCCGACGACTTCTCCGGCTTCCATGCAGGGGACTCCGCGCCTGGCGACGCGTCGGCCAGGACGCCGTGAAGGAAGGTTTCGGCGATCTGCGCCTTCGCGCGCTCCAAAGCCTGGGTGTCGCGCGCGTCGGCCAGCCCCGTGACGAAGGCCGTCAGCCCCATCTCGATGGCGCCGAAGAGCAGCGCGGACGACAGCAGCGGGTCCGTGTCCGAGCGCAGCTCCCCCGCCTCCTTCGCCCGGGTGAACAGCTCCGAGGAGAGGCGGATGGCGTCCACGAAGGCCGTCTGCCGGTTGATGCGGGAGCCCGCGGGGCTGCGGGCAATCTCCAGGATGAGGACCTTCACCGCGCGCGGGTCCACCCGGTACGCCTCGAAGGCCACGTCCACCACGCCGCGCACCTTCTGCGCCAGCGCCCCCTCGCCCTCCACCACCGCGCGCACGCGCGTGACGAAGCCGCTCCAGCCCGTGTCGAACACGGTCTCCAGCAGCTCATCCTTGTTCTTGAAGTAGTGGTACACGAGGCCGTAGGCGACGCCGGCCTCCTTGGCCACGTCCGCGATGCGGCACCCGTGATAGCCCTTGCGGGCGAACACATCGATGGCCGCCCGCAGGATGGTCCGGCGGCGTTCGCTCTCGCGGTTGCCGTTGTCCGCCGCCGACTTGCTCTGGCCCACGACGTCCTCCACCGGCCGGTTGATTCTTCAATCAGCCGAGGTGGACCCTACGGACGTGGGCTCCCGGGGTCAATGGGTACTTCACCGGGAGCCCGCGTCCACCGCGTCTAGAGCACGGTGCCCGTCACGGTGGGGGCGACGACCTGGACCTTGTGGCCGTCGAGCTGGGCGGCCGTGTACGTGCAGACCGCGTCCGACTTCCAGGGGATGGGCTGGGGGAACGGCCCCGGCTGAGGCTCCTGGGAGACGTCGTGCTTGTCCTTGATGAGGTAGCGCACGACGGCGTACGACGGGTAGGTCAGCGGGATGGCGCCGGTGATGGCCGGCTCGATCTCAATCGGGCCCTCCGCGCCGGAGTTGCAGCCGTCACCCTGCGAGTTCTGGGCGATCATGTTGAACCACGGGTCCGCCACCAGGAACGTGGCGCTGGCCGAGCCGAAGTGGTCGATGGCGACGTTGGTGGCCGGAGGCGGCGGGGAGATCTGACGCACCGTGTCCGGACGGTCCAGCGAGTGCGGCACGCCGGTCCAGAGGATGCGCTCCTGCACCCAGATGAGCGTGCTGGTGTCGTGGACGCCGTTCTTGCCATCCCAGCGGCCGTTGCCGTTGGTGTCGACGAAGCGCTCGCCCGCGTCCCAGGTGCCGTTGTCGTTGTTGTCGACGAAGGGCTCGGTCAGGTCCACGAAGGCCTCGCCCGTGTCCCACTGGCCGTTGTTGTTGTCGTCGCTGAAGGCCTCCTCGCCGGAGGTGACGGCGATGAGCGAGACCAGGTTGTCGCGCGGGTTGTTGATCTTGTTGGGGCGGATGGGGTCGGCGCGCTGGGGCTCCGGCCGGTTCGACTGCGGCTGCGGCGGGGTGCCGTGCGCGGCCAGCGGGTTCTGCTCCCACAGGAAGGGCTGCATCCACAGCGGCGCCAGATACTCACCCGTGTGGGTGGCGTCGTTGGTGGGGTTCCAGGTGAACTCACCCGGGTCCACGTCCTGCGGCAGGGGCAGCGAGGTCTTGTAGAGCACCTGCGCGTTGCCCACGACGTCCGTGAGAGACGTGGCGGTGGGGCCGATGGTGCCGGCCTCCGTCAGGAAGGACACCTGGGCGCCCTCGATGCCGTCGCCGTTGCGATCACCCACGTGGGCGATGCAGTTCACCTTCACGCCGGCGATGAGCGAGCGGGCCTCGTCCCACGCGCCGATGGCGTGGTGCAGACCGGAGGCCTCACCGGACCACGAACCACACTGGAAGGTGAGCTGGCGGGAGCTCGAGTTGGTGCCGGCGAAGCTGATGACCGGGGAGATGACCGACTTGGCCTCCGCTCCCTCACCCGCCGAGGCGACCACCACCACGGAGGTGACACGGCCTCCCGTGGCCGTCACCTGCATGGACACGATGCCGTCCCCGGGGTTGGTCGTCCCCTCGGCCGGCGACAGTTGGACCCCCGGCACCTCCGACTGCAGTGAGAACCGCACCTGCGTGCCGGCCTGCGGCATGCCACGCGAGTCCACCGCCCGGAAACGCAGGGTGGTGATCTCACCCAGACGCGGCCTGGCCGGATTCTGATCCACGAATTCAAGCGTGGCGGGAGCTGGCGAGGAACACGCCAACAACACCATGCTCGTGAGGGCCATCCACGAGGCAAGACCCGGACGCATCAGCGAAGACTCCTTGGACGAAGAAGGAAGCACGCTGTGCGCACGCGGCGCACAGCGCATTTCCGCCATCTTCCCGGTCTACCTACCGTCCAGTCAAGGACAGGACAGGAGGACCGAGGGGCCCCTTGCGTCCGGCCAGGGACCCCGAGGGGTGGGATTCAGGCGATGGTGCCGCTGAACATCACCCGGGCGACCCCGAGCAGGCGGTCCACGTCCCGTGCGGTGAGGCCCCGGGCGCGCGCGAAGTCAGACAGGGGACGCAGCAGGTCCTCCGTCTGGGCAAGGGTCTGCTCCGTTCCCGTGAACAACTCTCCCAGGCTGACGCCAAGGGCGTTGGCCAGGGCGGCGAGGGTCTCCACATGAGGGACACGCTCGCCGCGTTCGATCATGGAAAGGAAGGAGACGCTGATCTGAGCCCGCTCCGCGAGCTCTTCCTGCGTCCACCGCTCCGGCCTCTGCGTACGAAGCTCGCGGATGCGCTGGCCGATTCGTTTTCCGAGGTCCGACACGAAATACTTCTCCTGGCTGCTTGGGGGTTGTGGAACCACCATTCACCTTCGGTGATTCCTAGCCGCCCGAACCGAACGATCCCAACCCAGTGACGCTGAAATTCACACCGGAAAATTCCAGTCCGATATCACGTCTGAGGGTCACCACCCCTTCAATGCGCCAGCAATTACACGCTGGCCCATATGACACGCCCAGTGTCTGCTGGGCGAAGGGCTTCAACGCCTCTTGGTTTGTTGGATCCTGGTAGAGGGGCTGCACCAGGGCTTCGTACCGCACCCCGAGGCCAAATCCGAGCGTCAAACGCGTACCCGCGATGAGAGCCTGGGCCCGCTCGGCCGTGGGGAGGCCGGGCGTTTCTCGGGATACGCTGCCTACCAGGGCATCCAGGGGGCGGCGGATGGAATCCGGGCCCAGGGCGTTGGGGATTTCACCCCGGTCGATGGCCGCCTGGGCGGTGGTGAGGATGTCGTCGTAGCGCGCGTAGAGCGCCTGGCCCTTGCCGTTGTCGATGTTGAAGTCGCCGGTGATCTGGGTGACGCGCCCCGAGTTGGGGTCGAAGCGAACCATCCCACCGGCGGTGAGCATTCCCAGGCTCGTCGTCAGGCGCGCGAAGGTGTCACGGAGGATCGGCTCGGGATCTCCGAGCTTGTTCGCGGCGGGTGCGTAACGCGTCAGGTCGAACCCCTGGCCGATGCGCAGCCGCAGCGGCTCGCGGTAAGCGTTGCCCACCTTGACGCGCAGCGTCTGGTCCACGGCGAAGACGCCCTGGAGGAAGCCCCGCGTGCGGCCATCCAGGTCCAGGGGCACGGCGGCGTCGACCTCGTCGTAGGGTTGGGCGAACCCAGGCCCCCGCTGAGCGCCCGCGGACGGCACGTGGCCCCAGCCGCCCGGCACGTAGCGCAGCTCCAGCGAGGGCGCGAAGGAGTGCCGGTAGCGGTTCTTCTCCCCGTCCCACGTGCGCGTGAGCTGGGTGTCCACGAGCAGGCCCGCGATGGGGTAGCCGCGCTGCCACGTCCTGCCCGAGTACTCGCCGGCCCAGACGTCCTGGCGCACGCCCAGCGACGGCGTCACCCGCGCCACGTCGCCCAGGGGGATGGACGTGGCGAGCCGGGAGGTGAGGTCGATGCGATCTCTCGCCTCGCGGTCTCGTGTGTCGAAGAGGCCGTTGCCCTGCCCCGGGTCCACCGGGTACGTCGGGTCCGTGTAGTGGTAGCCCAGCGGGAGGTAGATGCCATCGCGGCGGAAGATGCCGTCGACGCCCTCGTCCCCGAACCCGCCCGTCATGGGGGCCAGGCGGGTGAACTCGGCGCGCAGCCCTCCGACGATGCCGCTGAACAGGGGGCGCTCCGGCAGCGCGTAGACGACGCCGGGCAGGCGCTGGAAGGTCACCGGCGAGGGCAGGTCCGGCCGCAGCGGGTCCACCTGGGACGGCACGCGGTTGTCCTGGAAGAAGCGATAGGGCCAGCGGATGTCCTGGCGCAGGGACACATCCAGACCCGCGTACGAGTCCTCCTGGCGGCGGAACACGGTGGCGGTGCTGCGCAGGTAGTCGAGGCCCTGGAGGATGACGTCGGCGGTGAGGTCGCGCGTGTAGTTGCCGTCCGACACGAACGACGCGTCCACCCGGTCGTACCAACCGGAGCCCAGGTCCTGGAAGTGCTGCCAGGACGCCTCGCCGCGCCAGCCCCGGGGCACGTCGACGTAGGTATAGGCGTCGGGCGCTCCTTCTGGGTACAGGTAGAAGTCACCAGTCCGAGGGTCTCGCAGAGGGCGGGAGTCGTGCAGCACGCCGAGCGACACCCGGCCTCGGGCCGTCTCGCTGGGCACATAACGGAACTCCGTGCGCAACCGCGGGCCCTTCACGCCAAACAGCCGAGGCTCCTTGGTTTCGAACCTGGCGCCCTCCGGCCCCCGCAGCACCGTCTGGTCCGACGAGCCGAAGAAGTAGCCCGGGGTGAAGGTCATGTCGTAGCTGCGCCCCAACGTGAGGAAGAACGGCTGCTCGAGGCTGAAGCCGCTCTGCCCCGAGAAGTTCGGGTTGGGGATGAGGAAGCCCGTGCGGCGCTCGGCCAGGGGCAGGTACACCCAGGGCAGCGCGAAGATGGGGACGGACTCCACGTACACCACGGGCCACGACAAGGTGGCGCGCTCGCCGAGGATGACGTTGGCGGACCGGGCCTCCATGCGCCAGGTGGGCTCCCCCGGGCCGCACTCGCACGGGGTGAAGGCCAGGTCGTCCACGGTGAAGGCGTTGGGCCCGGTACGGCGGATGCGGGTGCCGCTGAGGATGATGGGCGTCTCGCCCATGGAGCGCAGCTCCTCGGGCGTCTTCGCCGCGAGCATCGCCTCCTGGGTGACGCCCTTCTTCTGCATGAAGAGGCCGCCCTGGAGCGTGGCCTCGAAGGAGCGGATGTCCACCCTGACGTCATCCGCGACGGCCGCCATGCCGCCGGGGCCCACGAACATGACGTTGCCGGTGGCGGTGGCCACCTGGTTCGCCTCGTCGTAGGTCACCTCGTCCGAGCGCAGCAGCATCTCGCCGGTGCGCAGCTCGCAGTGGCCGCGCGCGGTGAGGACCTGCTTGTCGGCCTCGTAGGTGAGGAAGTCGGCGGCCAGCTCCACCGTCTCGCCGGAGGGGAGCTGGACCTGGGTGGCGAGCGGAATCTGCGCCGAGGAGACCAGCAGCGCGGCGGCGAGCGGAACGAGGAGGCTCATTCAGGGGTGCAAGGTATGCCGCGCCACGGCCGCGCGGGGGCCCTTATCACCGAGCGGTGCGCTGAAAATCCAACGAAATGACGTTCCCGTCCTGCTGAGCCTGCACCGGGGCCTGCTGCCGCAGCTGCACGGTGACGCGCACGTTGCGGCCTTCCGCGTCCGCGTCCACCCGGGTGACGGGCGAGTTGAAGTAGGACGTGTCCAGCGGCCGGGTGTTGTTGCTCAGGTCGATGCGGCTGTTCTCCAGCTCCAGCACCACCGCGTTGCCCGTCTCGCTCACGCTGTAGCGCACCGGCTCGTTGGTCCGGATGAAGACGCGCGACACCCCACCCTGCTGCTGGAAGCCCACCAGCGTCATCGTCTTGCGACGCGAGGACACCTCGGCCGAACCGCCGCTCGACACCTCGCGGCGCTCCCGGGGCTGGGCCATGGCGACGCGCTCCTGCTGGCGGCGCTCACGCTCGGCGCGGGCCTCCTCCTCGCGCTGACGGCGGGCCTCGGCCGCTTCCTCCTTCGCGGCCTGGGCGGCGGCGCGCTTCTCCTCGGCGGCCGTCTTCGCGGCGGCGCGAGCGTCCTCTTGTTGACGCTTCTTCTCGTCGGCGGCGGCCTGGGCGGTGGCGCGGCGCTCATCGGCGGCGGCCTCGGCGGCGGCACGGGCCTCCTCCTCCTGGCGCTTCCTGTCGTCGGCGGCGGCCTTCGCGGAGGCCTGGGCCTCGGCCTCCTGGCGCTTCCTGTCGTCGGCGGCGGCCTGGGCGGCGCGCTGCTCCTCCTCGCGCTGGGCCGCGGCGCGGGCCTCGGCCTCCTGCTGGCGCTGGCGCTCGGCGTCGGCGTCCTGCTGGGCGCGGGCCGTGGCCTCGGCGGCGGCCTTCTCCTGGGCCTGGCGCTCGGCCTCGGCGCGAGCGGCGGCCTCGGCGGCGGCCTTCTCCTGGGCCTGGCGCTCGGCCTCGGCACGAGCGGCGGCCTCGGCGGCGGAGCCATCCGTGGCGGGCTGGGCGGCAGGCTGGGTGGGCGCGGCCTGGGCCACGGCCTGACCCGCGCCTCCGACGACCTTGATGACGAGCTGGCTGTCGGTGGCCTGGATGTCGGTCTCCACCTCGCGCTCGAAGCCGATGAGCACGCGGGCGATGGAGGAGTCATCCGAGCCGTAGCTGGCGGTGCGGATGCCCGTCACCGTGCCATTGCCCACCTGCGTCTCCTCGGGGACTCCGTTGAAGACGGCCTCCGCGATGTCGATGACGAGCCGGGGCGGGTCGGTCATCGTGAAGGTGGTGAAGTTCGCCTTCTTCGAGCCGGAGATGGTCACCGTCCCGCCATTCACCTGCACGCTGGTGATGGTGTTCAGGTTCGCCGCCGGAGCCTGCGCGAGCGCCATGCAAGGCACGAGCACCACACCGAGCAGCCACACCGCTGAGGCCTTCATCGACCACTCCCCTTCACGTTGACAGTGGGCTCGGATGCTAGCACGCGCCCATCACCCTCCAACTTTCCAGCCACACCGCCGCGCGAAGGGCTAGCGCAGGCGAGGCAGGGACGGCGCGCGGTTGCGGTGCGTGCGCGCGTACTCGATGAGGTTCTTGATGTCGTAGCAGATCTGCCGGATGTCGTGCCCCATCGTCAGCTCGATGTGGCTGTTGCCCTTGACCGGCCGCCAGAGCAGGTACTCGCTCTTGGCCGCGCGGTACACGCTCCGGGTGGACTCCACCGAGGCGAGCGGATCCATGTCCCCGAAGATGATGGCCATGGGGATGTGGATCTTCTCGAAGCCGCGCTTGAAGTCGTAGCCGGTGCGGTAGCAGACCATCTCCCCGCGGCGGATCCACCGGGCGAACTGCTCGATGACCTTGCGAGGCTCGCGCTCGCCGCCCTCGCGCAGGAGCCACCGGATGTCGTCGGCGCCCACGCGCTCCGGGTTGATGAGCCGGTTGAGCCGCGTGGTGAGCTGTTGATACAGCGGCGAGTCCTCCGCCTTGCCAATCTGCCGCTCGACGAACTTGAGGATGAGGTCCACGGGCACCGCGTCGAAGCGCAGCTTGCGGCGCTCCTCCGGCACCAGCTTGCGGCCCAGCTTCGCGTTGAACGCGCCCACGCCGCGCGACAGGAGCTTCTTGCCCAGGCCGTTGACGTCCCCGCCCAGGTTCACCCCCGCGAGCGTCATGTCGATCATCCCCGCGAGCATGGGCGCGCCGTGCGCGAGCATGCGCAGCGCCATGAAGCCCCGCCCCAGGTCCGCGGGCGAGCCGATGGTGATGAGGCCCTCGAAGTCGTCGTGGATGCCCGTGTAGCCGTAGCCCAGCATCCCGCCCATGGAGTGGCCGCAGTAGAAGATGCGCTCGCGGCGGGTGATGCGCTTGACGCCCGACACGGCGGCCGGCAGGTCGTAGAGGAAATAGCTGTCCAGGTCCCAGCCGTAGTCCAGGTCCGGCGGCAGCGGGCGCTTGAAGCGCTCGGCGCGCTCCTTCTGGAAGGCGATGGAGCTCTTGCCGTGGCCGCGCAGCTCCAGGATGTGGATGTCCACGCCGAAGAAGAGCAGGTTCTTGACGAACTGGCCGCTCGTCCACGTGTGACGGTTCTGCGAGAAGCCATGCACCAGCAGCAGCGGCTCGCCGAACAGCGGCTGGGCGAACGGTTGCTTCACCGGACGGTAGCGCGTGATGACCAGCGACCAGCCGTCCGCCGTCTCCACCACGTACTTCGTCTTCGTGTAAAGCGCCCGGAAGTCGACTTCGTCGATGGACGGGATGGCGGGTCCCGTGGTGGTCGCGGCTCTCCAGTCCGGCAGGCGCATGCCTTGAATCTACGGCGGCTGATGCAACGCGCCAAGGATTCCCCCTCGGCCCGTGTGTCTTGCCCGTCCTGGACGCGAGGCCCATCCTGGAAGGTCACCCGCTGCAGGCGGGCCTCGGCGCGCCCTGCCCCGCTGCCCCAGGTCCCTGTCGGGAAGGTGGCGCGAGCCGACCCCTCAGGGAGTCCCCAGTCGCGCCCGCACCATGCCCACCAGGAACAGCGAGCCGGTGCACAGCACCAGTCCCTCCGGGCCCGCGCGCCGCCGGGCCTCCGCGAGCGCCGCGTCCACGTCCGGCCAGGCGGTGACGTCCGGCACCAGGGCGCGCGCCTCGTCGAGATAGGCCGTGGGTGGAAGCGAGCGGGACGTCTCCAGGGGCGTCAGCTGCACGGAGGCACACGCGGGGAAGAGGGCCCGCATCATCGGCCCCCGGTCCTTGTCCGCCACCACGCCGAAGACACAGTGGACCGGGCGCCCCGTGTACAGCGCGCGCAGGGACGCGAGCAGCACCTCCACCCCCGCCGGGTTGTGAGCGCCATCCAGGAGCACGACCGGTCGCTCGCCCACCTCCTCCAGCCGTCCAGGCCAGCGCGCCGAGCCGAGCCCCGCCTTCGCCTCCTCGCTCGAGACCGCCACGCCACGCGAGGACAGGCTCTCCAGGCAGGCCAGCGCCACCGCCGCGTTCTGGACCTGATGGGGGCCTCGAAGCGACACACGCAGCCGCTCCAGCCGCCACGCCACGCCCTGGTACGTGAGGCTCCCGTCAGGCTGCCGCCGCGCCTCGAAGTCCCGCCCCTCCACGACGAGGGGCACGCCGAGCACCCGCGCGCGGGCCTCGATGGCCTCCATCGCCTCGGGGGCCTGCCGGGCGACGACGCAGGGCACGCCGGGCTTGAGGATTCCGGCCTTCTCGCCGGCGATCGCGGCCAGGGTGTTGCCCAGGTACTCCATGTGGTCGAACGAGACGGGGGTGATGGCCGTCACGGTGGAGGGCGCGGCGGTGGTCGCGTCCAGCCGGCCGCCCAGCCCCGTCTCCAACACGACGACGTCCACGCCCACGCGCGCGAAGTGCCACAGCGCCACGACGGTGCCGAACTCGAAGTACGTCATCGGCTCGGCGACGGCGGACGGGTAGCGCTCCAGCACGTCGAGGATGGCGCGGCCGAAGTCCTCGTCGGAGATGTCCTCGCCGCCCACGCGGATGCGCTCGTTGACGCGCACCAGGTGCGGGGACGTGTAGAGGCCCACGCGGTGGCCCGCGGCCTGGAGCGCGGTGGCGGCGAAGGCGCAGGTGCTGCCCTTGCCGTTGGTGCCGGCGACGTGCAGCACCGGATAGCGGCGCTCGGGGTGCCCCAGGGCCTCGAGCGCCTCGCTCACCCGCTCCAGCCCCAGCTTGATGCCGGAGGGGTTGAGCCGCGAGAGGAAGGCGAGTGCTTCCTCCGGTGTCCTGGGCGCGCTCATGAGGGATGCCGATGAGCGCGCGGGCTCAGCCCAGCAGGCCGAGGATCTGCCCCAGCCGGACGCGCAGGTCCTTGCGGTTGACGATGTTGTCGATCATCCCGTGCTCCAGCAGGAACTCCGAGCGCTGGAAGCCCTCGGGCAGCTTCTGGCGGATGGTCTGCTCGATGACGCGCGGACCGGCGAAGCCGATGAGCGCCTTGGGCTCGGCGAGGATGACGTCCCCCAACCAGGAGAACGAGGCCGCCACGCCGCCCGTCGTCGGGTGCAGCAGCACGGAGATGTAGGGCTTGTTGCCGGTGCGGAAGCGGGCGATGGCCGCGGAGGTCTTCGCCATCTGCATCAGCGAGAAGATGCCCTCCTGCATGCGCGCGCCGCCGGACGCCGAGAAGATGAGCGCGGAGCACTTCAGGTCATGCGCGCGCTCGAAGGTCCTCGCCACCTTCTCGCCCACCACCGAGCCCATGGAGCCGCCCATGAACTCGAAGACGAACGCGCCCACGGACACCGGGTGCCCGCCGATGCGGCCCACGCCGGAGATGAACGCGTCGTTCTCCTCCAGGCTCTTGCGCGTGGTCTTCAGCCGGTCCTTGTACTTCTTCGAGTCACTGAACCCGAGCGGGTCCTGCGGCTCCAGCTCCTTGTCGAACTCCTCGAAGCTGTCCGGATCCAACAGCGTCGCCAGCCGCGCGCGCGCGTTCCAGGGGTGGTGGTGGTCGCAGTGCGGACACACCATCCAGTTCTTCTCCAGCTCCTGCCGGTAGATGATTTCGTCGCAGCTCTCGCACTTGGCCCACAGGCCCTCCATGCGAGACGGTCCGGGCTCGGGCTGCTGCTGGGTGTCGACGGCGATGCGCGGCTTCTTCGAAAACCAGGCCATGAGAACGGCGGGGGTTAATCCGCCCGTCCCCGCCCGTCAACCGTTCCGTGTGGCGCGATGCGTCGCCGCCCGGGGGACGGGCTAGAACTCGAACACGTCGTTGAGCTCCAGCACCTCCACCGGCATGCTCGCCAGTTCCTTCTTGAGCTGGGCCACGAAGGCCGGCTTGAGGTGGTAGAGCATCACCGAGGCCCCGTTGCGCTCGAACTTGCGCAGCTCCAGCCCCAGGGTGTGGGGCGTCAGGTGGCCGGAGATGTCGGCCAGCGACTGGAGGGCGTTGGGGAAGGAGGTCTCCAGGAGGAGGGCCTTGAGGTTCTTCGTCTCGTTCAGGGCCTTCCAGAGCTTGTCGGTGGGCCCGGTGTCCCCGCTCATGGCGAGCGTGCTCTTGCCGTTGGAGATGATGAAGCCGCAGGACTCCACGGGGTGGCTCACCGGGACGCTGCGCACGGTGTAGGGCCCCACCTGGAAGGTGCCGCCGGCGCGGAAGGTCTGGATGCGCAGGACGGGGTTGGCCTTGGTCGGGATGCGGGTGAAGTCCGGCCACAGGGCGTTGTTGAACATGTTCTCGCGCAGGGCCTTGGCACACTCGCGGGAGGCGTGGATGGTGACGGGCTTGTCCCGGCGACCGATGACCAGGTCCGCCATCAGCGGCAGGTCCTTCACGTGGTCGAAGTGGCTGTGGCCCACGAGCACGTGGTCCACCCGGCACAGCTCGTCCAACGAGAGCGTCCCCGTCAGGGCGCCCGCATCGAGCGCCAGCACGTCATCGACGAGGAAGCACGTGCTCTTGCACGTGGGGAGCTCGCCACCGTGGCAGCCGAGGACGCGGAGCTTCACGCTAGAGGTCTCCGAACTTCCACTTCATCTCCAGGTATTGGAGGAAGTCGTGGAGTCTGGCCGTGTCATACACGGTGATTCTGTCACCACTGCGTGAGATGAGGCCCGCGCGGACCAGCCGGTCCAGCACGTTGCGCACCGCGGGCTCGCCCACGCCAATCTGCCGGGGCATCTCGCGGACGACGAAGTCGATGTCCGTCCCCGTCCCCTCATCCGAGGGGCGGCCGCGCGACTGGGCGGTCTGGATGAGCTGGTGCACCACCCGGCTGGCCGGATCATTGTGCAGCAGGTTCTCGATCTGGGCGTCCGCCTCCGACAGCCGCTCGGCCAGCTTCTTGATCATCCGGACGGCGATCTCCGCGTTGCCGCGGATCATCGCCTCGAACGTCTTGGGGTCGATGACCAGCAGCCGGGCGTCCTCGTTGACCACCGCGGACGCGTTGCGCGGCTTGTTGGAGATGATGGCCATCTCCCCGAAGAACTCACCGGGCCCCAGCACGGCCAGGACCTTCTCCACGTCGCGCACGCGCTTGGAGATGGAGACCTTGCCCGCCTGGATGACGAACATCTCCCGGCCCGCCTCTCCCTCACGGAAGAGTTCGGTGCCCTTTGGGAATTCCTTGCCGAAACGTTGAAAGAGGGTTTCCTCGGCGCCCATCCTGCGAGGAGTCAATCAGCCCCTCCCCCCCTGGTCAAATTACCTTTTGTACGGACCGGTGGGACACACCGTGCGTCCGGGCTCGCCGCAAACCCGACACCGGGGTTTCGGAGTCCGAGACAACGGACGTCGGGGCCGATAGAAGGCCGCCCGTGGGAACGACCTACAAAGACTCCGGAGTGGACATCGAGGCCGGCGACGCGTTTGTCGACCGAATCAAGCCCTACGCCGCGCGCACGATGCGTCCGGAGGTCGTCGCGGGAGTCGGCGGCTTCGGGGGGTTGTTCGCGCTGCCGCCCGGCAAGTACCGCGAGCCGGTGCTGGTGGCGGGCACGGACGGGGTGGGCACCAAGCTGAAGGTGGCCTTCGCCGCGGGCCGGCACGGCACGGTGGGCATCGACCTGGTGGCCATGTCGGTGAACGACATCCTCACCTGTGGCGCGGAGCCGCTGTTCTTCCTGGACTACTTCGCCACGGGCCGCCTGGAGGTGGACGCGGCGGCGGAGGTGGTGAAGGGAATCGCCCAGGGCTGCGAGCAGGCCGGGTGCACGCTGCTCGGCGGCGAGACGGCGGAGATGCCGGGCTTCTACGCGCGGGGCGAGTACGACCTGGCGGGCTTCTGCGTCGGCGTGGTGGAGCGCTCGGCCATCATCGACGGCAAGGGCGTGAAGCCCGGGGACGCGCTCATCGGGCTGACGTCGTCGGGGCTGCACAGCAACGGCTACTCGCTGGCGCGCAAGGTGCTGCTGGAGGACGCGAAGCTCGCGCTGGACGCGACGCCCGAGGGGCTGGGGCGCTCGTTGGGTGACGCGCTGCTGGAGCCCACGCGCATCTACGTGAAGGACGCGCTGGCGCTGACGCAGGCGGTGAAGGTGAAGGGCATGGCGCACATCACCGGCAGCGGCATCCCGGGCAACCTGCCCCGGTGCCTGCCGGACGGGACGCGCGCGGTGCTGAGCGAGAAGTCCTGGGTGAAGCCGCCCATCTTCGACCTCATCGCGAAGCTGGGGAGCGTGGCGCGCGACGAGATGTTCAGCACGTTCAACATGGGCCTGGGCCTCATCGTGGTGGTGGCGAAGGAGGACGTGGCGCAGGCGCTCGAGGTGCTGCGCGCGCGCGGCGTGGAGGCGTCCGAGGTGGGCCGGGTGGAGGCGGGCTCGGGCGAGGCCACGGCGGTCATCGAGCCATGAGCACAGCGCGGGTCCGGCTGGGCGTGCTCGTCAGCGGCGGCGGGAGCAACCTGCAGGCGTTGCTCGACGCGTGCGCGCGCGAGGACTTCCCGGCCGAGGTGGCCTGCGTGGTGTCGAACGTGCCCACGGCCCATGCGCTGGAGCGGGCGCGGGCCGCGGGCGTCCCGGCGGTGGTGGTGGACCACAAGGCGCATGCGAGCAAGGCCGCGTTCGAGGCGGCGATTCTCGAGGCGCTGGGCGCGGCGGGCGTGCAGTGGGTGTGCCTGGCGGGGTTCATGCGGCTGCTCAGCGCGGACTTCCTGGGCCGGTTCGCCGGGAGGGTGCTGAACATCCACCCTTCCCTGCTGCCGTCGTTCCCCGGGCTGCATGCGCAGCGGCAGGCGCTGGAGCGGGGCGTGAAGGTGGCCGGGTGCACGGTGCACTTCGTGGACGCGGGCACGGACACGGGGCCCATCATCGGACAGGCCGCGGTGCCGGTGCTGCCGGACGATGACGAGAAGAGCCTGAGCGCGCGCATCCTCGTCGAGGAGCATCGGCTGTATCCGTTCGCCGTGCGGCTCGCGGTGACGGGACAGGTGACGCTGGATGGGGTGAGGACGCGGGTGGCCGCGGCGCCGACCATGGGCGAGCTGGCCCTGCGCAGCCCTGGGGCGACGAAGTGAAGCGTGAGGACGCGCGGGCCGGTACGCGCCTCGCTGCCTCGGTGGATGGTGACGCCGACGGTCCGCGCCAGGAACAGACGGACGGGGGCGGCGTGGCCCACTCCGCGAGCGCGGGCTGTCACGAACGTGCACGCGAGGTTCCGTCCCAGGAAGCGCGCCGCGCGGCCCTTCGCGAGGCCCCCGTGGTGATGGTGAGCGCGTGCCTCCTGGGCGAAGCGTGCCGCTATGACGGCCGCTCGCAGCGCTCGGAGCGAGTGCTCGCGGCCCTCGAGGGCAAGGCGGTCGTGCCCATCTGTCCCGAGGTCGCCTCGGGGCTCCCCATCCCTCGTCCTCCCGTCGACCTGCGAGGCGGCACGGGCGTCGACGTCTGGGCGGGACAGGCTCGCGCGGTGGAACGCGAGGCGAGAACGGACCGCACCGAGGACTTCCAGCGGGGAGCCCAGCTCGCGCTCGAGGCCGCGCGACGCTTCGACGTGACGGTCGCGCTGCTCAAGGAGAAGAGCCCCTCCTGCGGGAGCCAGCGCGTCTACGAGTCCGGAGTGCTGCGCTCGGGAGAAGGCATCACCACGGCCCTGCTTCGCGCCGAGGACATCACCGTCGTCAGCGACGAAGAGCTGTAGCCAGCAACCTCCGGAGGGCACCCACCGGCTTCACTGGCGAGGCTCGCGCCACCGAAGCCCGGCTGCGAGCCCTCACATCGCCTGACGAGGCGCGGCTGTCGGCTCCGTGCGCGCATCCCGACGCCGAGACTGGCCCAGCGGGTCCGCGCCACCGACGTCGGCAACGAGGCCCTCTCGTTCGCCGCCGCCAGGCATCACGGCCCCCATTCACGAGGAGCATGCCACGCGCCTCAATCCTGCGCCTTGAGCACCTCGAGCAGCCGGGTCAACAGCCCGTGCAGCTCCCGCGTCTCCTCCGCGCCCAGGCGCTTCGCCACGCGTCGGTCGATCTCCACCAGCTTCGTCGTCCCGTGCCGCATGGCCGCGATGCCCTTCTCCGTCAGGAGGACCCGCCTCGCGCGGGCGTCATCGGGGTCCGGTTCAATCCGCACCGCGCCGAACTCCGCGAGCTCCGCGATGACGGGCTGCACCGCCTGCTTCGTCACCCCCAGGCTGCGCGCGAGCTCGGTGATTCGCACGCCGTCCGGATTCTCCAGGTACGGGAGGATGCGCGCGTGCACCTCGCGCATCATGGGATAGCCGGCCTCGCTGTTGACCGCCTGCATCCCCAACTCGTTGAACAACTGCCCACATCGGATGAGCACGTAACCCAGGCTGCTGGCCTGAAGCTTCTTCACGTCCTCGAGCGCGTCCTTCCTCTTCATCCAGTCAAGTGTACTTGACTTTATTGGTCAAGAACCATTGACTATCTGCCATGCAAGTTCCCGCATGGGTCGACCGAGAGGCGTTTCCCTTCAGCGTGCGTGAGGTGGCAGGACTGTCCGTGGTGGACGTGGGCCAGGGGCCGCCCATCGTCTTCGTGCACGGAACGCCCACCTGGTCCTTCGAGTGGCGCGCGCTCATCCGCGCCTGCTCCGCCACGCACCGCTGCATCGCGGTGGACCACCTGGGCTTCGGCCTGTCGCCCCGACCTCCGGACGCGGACTACTCGCCCGAGGCCCACGCGCGCCGCTTCGCCGCGCTCATCGAGGCGCTGAACCTGCCCCGCTTCACCCTGGTGGCCCACGACTTCGGCGGCCCCATCTCGCTCGACTTCGCGCTCTCCCATCCGGAGCGCATCGAGCGCGTGGTGCTCATCAACACCATCGCCTGGCCCTTCATCGACGAGCCCTCGCTCGCCCGGGGCGCGCGAATGGCAGGGGGCGGGCTCTTCCGCTGGCTGTACCGGAACCTGAACCTGTCCTTCATCATCGCCAAGTCGGCCTGGGGCAAGGGCCCGCGTCCCGCGAAGGTGTGGAACCAGTACACCTCCGCGTTCCCGGACGCCGACTCGCGCGAGCGCGTGCTCTGGGCCCTCGCCAAGAGCCTCAGCGCCTCCACGCCCTTCTTCCAGTCCCTCTGGGAGCGGCGTGAGCGGTTCGCGAAGACGCCCATCCACTTCATCTGGGGCCTGCGTGACGCCGCCTTCCCGCCCGTGGTCCTGGAGCGGTTCCGGAAGGCCTGGCCTCACGCCACCGTGGACACGCTCCCTGACGCGGGCCACTGGCCCCACGAGGAGTCGCCGGAGGCCTGCATCGACTTCCTGAAGCAGGCCCTGGAGCGGGCTTGAGCGCTCAGCTTCGCGACAGCACCAGCTCATCCCCCTCCGGGGACGCGAAGCACGCCTCCACGTCCGCCTCGGAGACGTCGCCCAGCGTTCCCGGGTGCCAGCGCGGCTTGTGGTCCTTGTCCACCAGCACCGCGCGGATGCCCTCGCGGAAGTCGGCCCGCGCCGTCATGGCCTGGCTCAGCCGGTACTCCACCGACAGCATCTCGTCATAGTCGCGCGTGCGGCCCATGCGCAGCTGACGCAGCGTCACCTTCAGGCTCGTGGGGCACATGCGCACGAGCGTGGCCCACGTCTCCTGCGCCCACGCCGTCCCTTCCGCCTCCAGCGCCTGCTGGATGTCCTCCACCCGCTCCGCCGCGAAGCACCGGTCCATCGCCACGTGCTGCGTGGCCAGCACCGACGTCCCCGCGTCCGCGTGGAAGTCCTTCAGCACCCGCTCCACCACCGCGCTCGCCAGGCCCTCGCCCCACTGCGCGCCCACCAGCGCCTCCAGCACCGTCTCCAGCCGCGCCGACTCCACGAAGTGCGTCCCGTACCCGAGCCACATCGCGTCCGCCGCGCCGCACCGCGCGCCCGTCAGGCCCAGGTACGTCCCCGACTCGCCCGGGAAGCGCGGCAGGAACCAGCCGCCGCCCACGTCCGGGAACAGGCCAATCCCCGTCTCCGGCATCGCCAGCACCAGCTTCTCGGTGACGACGCGGTACGCCCCATGGATGGACAGGCCCAGCCCGCCACCCATGCAGATGCCGTCCACGAGCGAGATGTACGGCTTGCCGAAGTGGTGGATGAGGTGGTTCAGCGTGTACTCGGCGCGGAAGAACTCCCGCGACAATCGCTCCGCGCCGGCCGGTCGGGGCTCCGCCTGGGAAGCCGCCACGGCGCGCACGTCCCCACCCGCGCAGAAGGCCCGCCCGCCCGCTCCCCGGACGACCACGGCCTTCACCGCGGGGTCCGCACGCCAGGCCTCCAGCTGGGGCAGCAGCCGCCGGCACATCTCCAGATTCAACGCATTGAGCGCCTTGGGCCGGTCCAACGTCACCACCCCCACCGCGCCTCGCATCTCTGTCCGCACGCCGTCGCTCATGTGAGGCCCGAATATCAGTCCTCCCGAGCAGGCGCGCACGATTCGGCCGCTCACCGCTCCAAAGCCGCGCTATGGGTGGGAAACCATGACACCTTCCGACGCGCCCCTCCGAGCCGCCGTCTTCGACATGGACGGCACCCTCGTCGACAACATGGTGTTCCACAACCAGGCGTGGGTGGCGCTCGCGCGCAAGCTCGGCCTGTCGCTCACCGCCGAGGACTTCCAGACGCGCTTCGCGGGCCGGAAGAACGAAGAAATCCTCCCCGAGCTCCTCGGCCGCGCCCTGGACGCGGAGGAGCTCCAGCGCCTGGCCGACGAGAAGGAGGGCCACTACCGCACCCTCTACCGGCCCCACCTGCGGCTGCACCGCGGCGCGGAGGCGCTCCTGTCCCGACTGCGCGCGGCGGGCATCCCCATGGCCATCGCCACCGCCGCGCCGGAGGGCAACCGCGCGCTGGTCATCGACGGCCTGGGCCTGCGCCCCGTCTTCCAGCGCATCGTCGGCGCCGAGGAGGTCTCCCGGGGCAAGCCCTTCCCGGACATCTTCCTGGCCGCCGCGCGCGGGCTGGGCGTGGACCCTTCCGAGTGCCTCGCCTTCGAGGACGCCATCCTCGGCGTCATGTCCGCC
Source organism: Myxococcus faecalis (assembly GCF_050039385.1). Taxonomy (NCBI): domain Bacteria; kingdom Pseudomonadati; phylum Myxococcota; class Myxococcia; order Myxococcales; family Myxococcaceae; genus Myxococcus; species Myxococcus faecalis. Next base: position 723,512 of record NZ_CP144336.1, read on the forward strand.
CGGGACGCGGGCATGCCGGTGGTGGGCATCACCACCACGACGACGGCCGTCCAGCTGCGCCAGGCCGGCGCCCAGTGGACGCTCCCGGACTTCACCACCTTCCCGCCCGAGCTGGAGGCCCGCCTCTTCGGCGCGGGAGGCTGAGGGCTCCGAGCACCCACCCTCTTGCCTCGTCAAAAGGGAGCCAGCCGGGGGGACGTTGTGTAGTGTTGCGCGCCGCATGACGTCCGCAGCCAAACTCAAGCTTCCCTCGGGCCCGTCTCGGCACGTGTACGACGTCATCGTGCTGGGCAGCCAGCTCGGTGGCGCGCTCGCCGCGGCGCTGCTGGCCAAGCGCAGCCACCGCGTCCTCTGGGTCGAGCACGACGGCATGGGCCCGGGCTACGAGCACGGCGGCTACGTGCTCCCCTACGCGCCCTTCGTCGCGCCCCCGCTCAAGGCCATGCCCGCGGTGGAAGAGGCCCTCACCGAGCTGGGCCTCACCACCACCGTGCAGCGCGCGCTGCGCCCCCACACGCCCGAGCTCCAACTGGTCCTGCCCAGGAACCGCATGGACCTGCACGCCGACGCCGCCCGCCGCAAGGCCGAGGTGACGCGCGAGCTGGGCGAAGAGGGCGAGGCGCTCCTGGGCGCCCTGGCCGGAACCACCGCCCAGCACGAGGCGAGCGATGCCTTCTTCAAGGCCCAGCCCGCCCTGCCCCCGGACGGGTTCTTCGAGGGCTGGGGCCTCAAGAAGCTCATCAAGGCCCACCCCGGCCTGGAGAGCGCGCCCCGGCTGACCTCGGACACCCCCGCGGCCGCGTTGCTCCGCGGGCTGCGCCCCTTCATCAACCACCTGGACAAGCCCGAGTCGCCCCTGGCGCTCACCCGGCCCCTGTCCCAGGTGCTGTCGGCCCCCTCCTCCTTCCAGGGCGGCCACGACGGCCTGCGAGAGCTGCTCACGCGGCGCCTGGCGGAGCTGGGCGGAGACGTGCTCGGCCGAGACAGCCCCTCGGGCTTCATCGTCGATGAGCTGTCCTTCGACGGCAGCAAGTTCGCGGGCGTGAAGCTGGTGCGCTCGGACACGCTCTACCGCGCCTCCTGCCTCGTCGCCGCCACCGACTCCGGCGCGCTGCGCAGGCTGGTGACGGACAAGAAGCACCACCGCGGCCTGCTCGAGCACCTGGACCAGTCCACCACGAAGTCCCTGCTCTTCACCGTCAACTGGGTGGTGCCCGAGTCCGCGCTCCCCCGGGGCATGGGGGAGCTGACGCTCGTGGACACGCAGGACGCGGAGCTGGGCCCCATGCTGCTGCAGCTCCACCCGGCGCGCACCACCGCCTCGGGCGGCAAGGAGGGCAAGGACGTGGAGGGCGTGCGCGTGGTCTGCGCCGGCGTCTTCGTCCCCGCGTCCGCGCGGGAGCTGGGCGACGAGCACCTGCAGGGGCTGGCCGTGCGCATCGACGGGCAGCTCGACGCGCTCATGCCCTTCACCGCGCCCCATCGCCTGCTTCGCTCGGTCCCCTACCTGGACGCCAGCGGCTCCCGCGGGACGCGGCTGATGCCCCATCCCCTCTACAGCTTCGAGTCGGAAGCCTTCCTGGGCGTCACCGGTTTGCCCCAGCGCACCCCGGTGAAGAACCTGCTGCTCGCGGGCCGCGAGGTGCTCCCGGGCCTGGGCCTGGAGGGCGAGCTGCTCGCGGGCGTCCGGGCCGCCAGGCTCGTCCAGGACATGTTGAAGAAGAAGGATCCGCTCAAGGGCTGATCCAAAACGGCTGAAAGGCTGGATTTCCAAGCGGCTTTCTGGCAGGTTCCGCCGCTCTTTAATCGGCAGGCGTCCAACGCCCCAGTTTTCAAGGAGTTAGAGGTCATGGCGTGGAAGTGTGACATCTGTGGCAAGCGTCCGCTCGTCGGCAACAACGTCAGCCACGCGAACAACAAGACCAAGAAGCGGACCCTCCCGAACCTCCAGAAGATTCGGGCCAGCGTCGAGGGTCGCACGGAGCGCGTTCTGGCCTGCACCCGCTGCATCAAAGCGGGCAAGGTGACCAAGGCAGCTTGAAGTCTGGCGCTCGGGGGTGGGTTCCTCTCGCGCTTCATTCACGAAACTCCCTCCCACCGAGCGGCTTCACCCCCGCGCGGACGGCCTGGATCTGCTTTCTCTCGGGTCGGTCGTCCGCCGGTTACATGACGAGGACGTTGTCGCCGTCCGTGCGGTTCGCCCCGCGCTGCCCGCTGTCGCCCAAGCCGCGACGGCCGTGGTCGCCGCGTTGCGGGCGGGCGGACGGCTCCTCTACATCGGCGCGGGCACGAGTGGACGTCTCGGCGTCCTCGACGCCAGCGAGTGTCCTCCGACCTTCGGCAGCGCCCCCACCCAGGTCCAGGCCCGCATCGCGGGTGGACGCCGGGCGATGACGCATGCCGTGGAGGGCGCCGAGGACGACGTCGAGGCGGGCGTCCGGGACGTGGCGGACTTCGCCGCGAGCCCCCGGGATGTCGTCTGCGGCATCTCCGCGAGTGCTTCCACTCCCTATGTCCGCGGCGCGCTGCGCGAGGCGAAGCGGCGAGGTGCCCACACCGTGCTGGTGTGCTGCAACCCGCCTGGCACTCGCGCGGACGTGGACACGCTGGTGCTGGCGCGCACGGGGCCGGAGCTGGTGGCGGGCTCCACGCGGCTGAAGGCCGGCACTGCGACGAAGCTCCTCCTGAATGCCATCACCACCGCGGCCTTCGTGGCGCTGGGCCGGGTGTACCGGGGACGGATGGTGGGCATGCGCCCCGTCAACGCGAAGCTGCGGGCCCGCGCCGCGCGCATGGTGGCCGAGCTGACCGGGCTTCCCGGCGAGGACGCGGAGGCGCTGCTCGCGAAGGCCCGGGGCGAGGTGCGGGTCGCGGTGGCCATGGCCTTCACGGGCCTGGGCGCCCGGGAGGCCCGGAAGCGTCTGGCGGAGAACGGCTTGCGCGCGCTCGGCCGCTCCGGACGTAAGGGCGAGCACGCATCGGCCGCCCGCCCGCCCGCTCCCCGAAAGCGGCGTGTGGGGACCGGGCCTTAGACTTGGAGGCATGCGCCTTCCGCCTCCCCTCTCCGATTCCGAGCGCCCGCGCCTGTGCATCGGGCTTTTGTCCGGCACCAGCGCGGACGCGGTGGAGGCCGCGCTGTGCGAAGTGACTGGAACGGGCGGCGGCGCTCGGCTGCGGCTGTTGTCCCACGTCTCGGCGCCCTTCCCTCCGGACGTGGTGGCGCGGATGCTGGGGCCCCAGGACGCGCACTCGCTCAGCCGGCTCGACTTCGAGCTGGGGGAGTACTTCGCCCGCGCCGCGCTCCAGGTGATGGAGCAGGCGGGCGTGGCGCGCTCGGACGTGGCCGCCATCGGCTCCCACGGCCAGACGATGGCCCACCATCCCCCGGGCACCACCGAGGTGCCCTCCACCCTGCAGATCGGCGAGCCGTCCGTCATCGCCGAGCTGACGGGCCTGCCCGTCGTCAGCGACTTCCGCACCCGGGACGTGGCCGCCGGGGGCCACGGCGCGCCGCTGGTGCCCTACTTCGACTGGGTGGCCTTCCGCGGGCTCCAGGCCCCGCGCGCGCTCCAGAACCTGGGCGGCATCGCCAACGTGTCCGTCGTCGGGCCCCTCCTGGACGACACCTTCGCCTTCGACACCGGCCCCGGGAACATGGTGCTGGACGGCCTGGCCCGGCGCGCGACGCACAACCGGCTGGCGTGTGACCTGGACGGGACGCTCTCCGGCCAGGGCCGGGTGATTCCGGAGCTGCTCGAGGAGCTGCTCACCGACGACTTCCTCGCCCGACCGCCTCCGAAGAGCACGGGACGTGAGCGCTACGGAGATGCACTGGTGGAGCGGCTCTGGACGATTCACCCGGACCGGGCGAATGACCTGCTGGCCACCGCGTTGGAGCTCACCGTGGAGAGCACCGCGCGCGCCTACGAAACCTGGGTTTTTCCCCGAGCGCCGGACCTGGAGGCGATGTACGTCTCCGGAGGCGGTACACGGAATCCCCGGCTGATGGCGCGGCTCGAAGCGCGACTGGCTCCCCTCCCCGTGCGCCGGCTTGATAGCCTTGGATTTCCAGAAGGCGCGAAGGAAGCGGCCTTGTTCGCCCTGCTGGCCGCCGAGTACCTCGTGGGAACCCCCGCGAATGTCCCGTCCGCAACTGGCGCGAAGCGTCGAGTCGTTCTAGGAAAGCTGACACCGTGAGCAGCGTGAACCTGATGGCCCGCGAGGTGGCCGCCAAAATCGTCTTCTATGGACCTGGCTTGTCCGGGAAGACGACCTCGCTGCGGAAGATCTACGAAACCGTCCGGCCCGCGCACCGGGGCGAGATGATGTCCATCGCCACCGAGGGGGACCGGACCCTCTTCTTCGACTTCCTCCCCGTGAAGGTGGAGCGCGTCGGGGACTGCTCGGTGCGGCTGGCGCTGTACACCGTGCCCGGCCAGGTCTTCTACAACGCGACCCGGAAGCTGGTGCTCCAGGGCGCCGACGGCGTCGTCTTCGTGGCGGACTCGCAGCCGGAGGCCATGGACGCCAACCGCGAGTCGCTGGCGAACCTGGAGGAGAACCTCTTCGAGCACGGCATCCGGTTGGACCGCTTCCCGCTGGTGATGCAGTGGAACAAGCGCGACCTGGACCACGTGCTGCCCGTGGAGCAGCTGCGCCAGGAGCTCAACCCGCGCGGCGTGCCCGACTTCGAGACCGCGGCCACCAACGGCCGGGGCGTGCTCGACACGCTCAAGGCCATTACGCGGCTGGTCATCAAGGACCTGCGCGCCAAGCGCATCGTCCCGCCGCCCCGCCCCGTGGCGCCCGCCGGCGGCGCGCAGCCCGCGGGCCTGGAGGCCCAGCTCGCCCAGCACCTGCAGCACCGCCAGCCCCCCGTCGCGATGTCCGGCGGACACGCGCCCGCGATGGCGGTGGTGCCCAACACGCCCGTGCCTCATCGGCCGTCGGGCTCGTTCCCCGCCATCGCCCCGCCGCCCCGCGTGGAGCCGGTGACGCCGCCGCCCGTGGCGCCGGCCGTCTTGGCCCCCGCCGTGGTGGCCCAGCCCGCGGGCCCCAAGCTGCTGGGCGCCGCGAGCGCGCTGGCGCCGGGGGACTTGTTCGACCACGCGCGCGCCGCCGAGGCCGCGTTCATGGCGGGCAACTACTCCACCTGCGTCACCGCGTGCACGGACGCCATCCGGCGCGCGCTGGCGTACGCGGGTGAGGGCACGCTGGCGCAGCAGGCGTTCCTGTTGCGCATGGATGGCGCGGACCTGCTGCGCGTGCAGGGCCTCTCCACCCAGTCGCACCTGCGCGTGGACGACGCGGCCTTCGCGCTCTACGTGCTGATGCAGTCCTTCGCGCGGCTCAACGCGGTGGGCCTGCCCGCGTCGGAGTGACGCCTCCGCCCCTCAGCGAGGGGCGGTGAGCTGGAGCAGCCCCATCCGGAGCAGCTTCGCCAGCGTCTTGAGCGTCTCCAGCTCCCGCGAGGGGCTGGCCAGGACGATGGTGGACACATCCCACGTCCCGCTCACCAGGCCCGCGATCTGCCGCTCCTCGGGCTTGAGCAACGCCATGCCCTGAGGGTCGTGCACGACGACGGGAATCAGGAGCGGCGGCATGTCCGAGTAGAGCGCGGCCACGTGCTCGCGCTGCACCAGCCGGGCGAACTCGCGCACACGCCGGTCCGCGGGGTCGCTCGCGAGCAGGGACGCGCAGACGATGCCCGCCGCATCGTACTGGCCCTCGCGCATCAGCACCGCGCCCTTCTCCAGCATCTCCGCCACCGGGTCCGCCTCCACCTGCGGCGCGCCCTCCACCTCCACCAGCTTCGAGCGGAGCAGCTCGTACACCCGCCGCGTCACCGACGAGCGCGACACGCCCATCGACAGCCGCAGCCGCCCCAGGTTCTGCGGCGTGGCGCACAGCCCCAGGATGATTCGGTGCATCAGCGGCTGGCTGGGGCTCGGCGGCGCCAGCGCGCGCACGCTGAGCGCGTCGATGGGCAGCGCCTTGTCCACGTCCGGCTGCTCATCCACCCAGCGCAAGGACTCGAAGAGCAGCTCGCGGATGCCCATGTCCGACGGCACCCAGTCCTCGCCCGAGCGGTCCGCGTCCTCCGTCCAGTGGAACGTGCCGCGCCCTGCAATCGTCAAGTCCGTCATCGCCGCGAACAGCTCCTCGCGGCCGAGGTCGCGAATCCACCGGGCCTGGATGCCGTGCACATCGAAGGCGGCGTCCACGTCGGGCGTGCGCGACAGCTCATCGAAGGCGGCGAGCACCTTGGTGCCCGAGGCCAGCTTCGCCAGCGCGAGCAGCCGGGCCACGCGGCCGCGCAGCCCCTCGGAGGCGGTGGCCCCCACCTGGCCGGAGAGCAGGAAGAGCTTCCGCTCGCCGGCCTCCCAGGAGAGCTGGAGCGTGCCCGTCTTGCGGGAGCTGTCCAACCATTGAAGGAACTCGGGAAGCGGGTAGCTGAAGAGGTCGCCGTGGAGGGCCATGCGGTATGCGTTCGAGGATACAGTCACGAGCCGTGCGCGTCGCGCTCCTCTTCATCGATGGCGTGGGCATCGGCCGGAAGGACCCGGCCATCAACCCGCTCGCCCACCGCGAGCACCTGCTTTCCCGCTTCCAGGACGCCCCCAGCCCCCCGCTGCCCGACGGCGGCCTGTGTATCCCGGTGGACACGACCTTCGGTGTGTCGGGTCGGCCCCAGTCCGCTTCCAACCAGACGGCCATCCTCACCGGAGAGCCCGCGCCCGCGCTCCTCGGCCAGCACGTGCTGGGCTACCCCAACGCGGCCCTGCGCGCGCTGCTCGCCGAGCGCTCCATCGTCAAGCGCCTGCGCGTCGCCGGCCGTGAGGCCACGTTCGCCACCGCCTACCCCGCCGCGTACCTGGACGCGCTCGGGGTCCCCCGGCGCCCCACCACCTCGCCCCCGGAGTTCACCCCGCCCCCCGAGGCCCGCCGCCGCATGAAGCCCTCCGCCGCCAAGCTGGCCTTCGCCGCGGGCGACGTGCCGCTGCGCACGCTGGAGGACGCACGCGCGGCGGACGGCCTCACGCCCGACATCACCGGCGCCCACGCGCGCGCCTTCGGACTGCCCGCGCCCGAGCGCACGCCCGAGCAGGCCGCGGACATCTTCTGGCGCGTGGCGATGGGCGCGGACTTCACCTACTTCGAGCACTACCTCGCGGACGAGGCCGGACACGCCCAGGACTTCACCGCCGCCCACACCGCGCTGGACACCTTCGACGCCTTCCTGCGCGCCGTGCTCGCCACGCGCCCCGCCGACGCGCGCCTCATGGTGTGCAGCGACCACGGCAACGTGGAGGACCTGTCCACGCGCGGACACACGCTCCACCCCGTCCCCGTGCTCTACTTCGGGCCTCCATCGCCAGAGGTGGAGGCGCTCTCCACCGTCGCCGACGTGGGACGCACGGTGATGCGCTGGCTGGCAGTGGAGTGACGCTCGTGACGAGGGGATGGATGCGCGGACAGGGACGAGCGGGCCTCTTCGTCGTGGGGGCGGCCCTCATGGCCATGCTCGCCGGATGTCAGGCCCCGCGCCGCAGCACGGTGGACATCTCCCCCGCCGCCGCGCCGGGCGCCCTCGCGAAGACCACGGCCCTGCCCACCTCCAGCGGCGCGCGAATCACCCTCGAGTTCCAGCCGCGCGACACCGCCGCCGCGGACCAGGTGCGGCTGGCCGTCGAGCGCGCCCTGCCCCGGATGGCGCGCTGGGGCACGTTCGATGACTCGGTCTCCATCGTCATCCACCCGAACCACGCCGCCCTCGAGCGCGCCGCCAACCGCCCCAACCACGACTTCCTCAGGGCGTGGGCCCGCTACGAGCAGATTGAACTGCAGAGCCCGCGCACGTGGACGCTCCTGGGCGCCAGCCAATCCCAGGTGGACGAGCTGCTCCTGCACGAGCTCACCCACAGCCTGATGTACCAGGTTGCCTCGGACCGGCTGGGCTGGACGCGCAAGCGCATCCCCCTGTGGTTCCGCGAGGGCATGGCCTCGTACACCGCCGAGCAGGGCTACCGCACCGCGTCCCTGGAGGACCTGGCCCGCTACTACGGCCTCCATCCCCAGGCGGACCCGCTGGCCCAGGCGGACTCGCTCTACCGACGCGAGAGCGACATCGTCTACAGCGCCGCCCACCACGCCTTCACCTTCCTGGTCCGCCGCTACGGCGAGCCCGTGGCCCGGGGCATCCTGCGCGTCATGAGCCAGGGCCCCGACTTCCCGGAGGCCTTCGCCCAGGCCGTGGGCCTGTCCCAGGAGGCCTTCCTCCGGGACTTCCGCCGCTACGTCCAATGGCGCGGCTTCAAGGGCGGCCGGCTGCTCCGCCCCTACTCCTTCCCCACCCCGGACCACCTCACCCTCCCGCCCCCTCCCTCCCTCTGAGCCCGCATCACCACCTTTCGCCCGGTTGAAGTTTTCAAAACTGCACACTGGATGCAGATAACAAACCAGTGGCACTATTCCGGCGCGACTGAAATCCACGTGACGGGTTGGGGAAGCCCGTGCGGGGAGTGTGGAGGGGGTATCGATGACGGAGCAGCCGCGGAACAGCCCGGAGCTGTCCGCCGATGCAGCGGACTCGAAGACCTTGCTGGAGCGACTCCAGCGGTCCGCCGACGTCCTGGAGAACCTCAGCGGAGCGCGGGCCCCGGAGCTGTCCGAGGGCACGTCCGCGGCGTTGCGGCAGGAGGCCGCGGCGCTGCGGCGCATGCGTGGGGAGCTGGGGCTCTTGCTCAAGAGCTGGTCGCTGCTCACGGACACGTCCCAGAAGCTGCTCAACCTGCCTCCGGACGAGCTGGAGTCGGGGGTGCGCGCGGCGCTGGAGGTGCTGGGGCGGAACATCGACGCGCAGCGTGGCTACGTCACCCTGCTGTCGGATGACGGCGAGCACCTGTCGGAGGCGTATGAGTGGTTCTCGCCCGGCATGAAGGCCCATGGGCTCGCGCAGCACCGCGGGCGCTCGCTGGTGGGCTTCCCCTGGTCGCTGGATGAGCTGCGCGCGGGGCGCATGGTGACGGTGACGGACGCGGGCCGGCTGCCGCCCGAGTCCGTCGAGGAGAAGCGCGTCTGTGCGCTGCTGGGCGTGCGCTCGTACATCACCGCGCCGCTGCTGCTCGCCGGAAGGCTGCTCGGGTGGATGGGCTTCGACTCGGTGGACGCCGCGCGCGAGTGGACGCCCGAGGAGCGGCACCTGATGCGACTGACGGCCCACGTGGTGGTCAGCGCGGTGGACCGCAAGCGCCGGGACGCGCAGCTGTTGCAGGAGAAGGAGCGTGAGCAGCGCGCGCAGTCGCTGGGCATCCTCGCGGCGGGGCTGGCGCACGAGATCAACAACCCGCTGGCGTACGCGACGGGCAACCTGGAGTACCTGCGCGAGCGGCTGCCCGACGTCAGCGAGCCGACGGACGCGGAGTGCCTTCAAGTCCTGGACGAGGCGCTCGAGGGCACGCTGCGCATCCAGCGCATCGTCGCGGACCTCAAGGCGCTGTCCTCCACGCAGGTGGAGGCCACGGAGCCGGTGGACCTCAAGGCCGTCACCGAGAGCACGCTGCGGATGGCGGCCAACCAGCTCCGCCACAAGGCGCAGGTGGTGAGGGACTACGGCGAGGACGAGCCTCGGGTCCGGGGCACGTCGACGAAGCTGGGCCAGGTGCTGCTCAACCTGGTGCTCAACGCGGCGCACGCCATCCCCGAGGGCCACGTCTCCGAGCATCGCATCACCGTGAGCCTGCGCACCGACGCCACCGAGGTGCGGCTCGCCGTCTCCGACACGGGCTGCGGAATCGCTCCAGACGTCCTGCCGCGCATCTTCGACCCGCTTTTCACCACGCGCCGCGCGGGTGAGGGCATGGGCATGGGGCTGGCCATCTGCCGCGACATCGTCACGGTGCTGGGAGGACGCATCGACGTGCGCAGCGAGCCCGGGCGAGGCACCACGGTGGAGGTCACCCTGCCGCGCGCCGAGGCCCCCGTGCCGCTCGCCCCGAGCCTCCAGTCCCTCGCCCGCTCCGAGGGCCGACGGGTGCTGGTGGTGGACGATGAGCCGCGCGTGCTGGACCTGATGCGGCGCTTGTTGCGCGGCCACGAGCTGGTCACCGTGCCGGATGGACGCGCGGCACTGGCGCGACTGCGCGGGGACAGCGCCTTCGACGTCATCCTGTGTGACTTGATGATGCCGGAGCTGACGGGTGTGGACGTGTACCAGGCGGTCCGCGACTCCTGGCCGGGCCTGCACGAGCGCATCGTCTTCATCAGCGGCGGCGCCTTCACGCCGGAGACCAAGCGCTTCCTCCAGGAAGTGAAGAACCCGGTGCTCGCCAAGCCCTTCGATGCCCGGCACCTGCGCGACGCGGTGATGGCCGTGGCCCTCCCCCCTCGGGACTGAGGGCCTGGGCGTCAGGGCGGCGACGACTCCACGAGCAGTTCCACCCGGCGGCTGCGCGCCATGCACCCCGGGGTGCCGTCATTGCACGGAGGCAGGTCCGCGCCCTGGGTCTCCAGGACGAGCCGCGCACCCTCGATGCCAAGCGCCTGGAGCTTCGCGGCCACGGACTGCGCGCGGCCCAGGCCCAGCGAGGCGTTGACGGACTCGGGACCGAGGATGTCCGCGTGTCCGCGCAGCCGGACGCGCAGCCGCGGCCCCCGGTGGAGACACTCCGCCGCGCGCAGCAGCGAGGCCTCCCCTTCCGCCGAGAGCCGGGTGTCGAAGAAGGCGAAGAAGACGGGCTCGAGCTCGCACGTGACGGGCGGCCCGACGGGCTCCGAGATGGACGCGGTGGCGGGACGCTCGGGCGAGAGTCGACGCGCCTCCGCGAGCACCTCGTCGACGACGCGCGCGGCCACCTCGTCGGGGAGCGGCGTGTTCACCACAGGGCCGTACTCGATTCCGACGATGGCCTCCTGCGGCTGGCCCAGGAGCATGAAGGCCGGGCGCTGCTGCCACTGCACGGTGACTCCGTCGCGCTCGTAGGCCGTCGAGGTGACTCGCACCGTGTCCCCGGGACGCGCGTCGATGGTGACCCGGCCGCGCATCACGAAGCGGTACGCATCCACGTACGAGAAGACCGACGAGCGCCCCTCGTACACCACCGACACGTCGAGCCAGCGCAGCCCGAGCGGCAGCGAGTGACGAGGACCCGCGGCCCCCGTGGACGGCAAGGTCCGCCCATCCAGCGTGTAGTCCACGGAGACGAGCTCCCAGAATCCCTCCTGGCTGAGCCGATCATCGTGCGCCAGTTCCAGCCACGCATCGCCCGTCGCCACGGGCTCGGCCCCCGCGCTCCCCGATACGAGGCTGGCGAGCAGGAGGAGACACGTCGCGAGCACGCGAGCCCCTGAGCCCGGGTCCTCGAGATACCGGGCCCGTGACACCGGACTTCGCCTCTCGCGCAGCGGATTGCCCACGACGTGCCCCCCTTCTGGACCCTCGAACCGGAGCGTGCCTCAGGGTTTCTGGACAGGCGGCGGAGCCTGCTGCGCCGCGGGGCTCGGGAGGAGGGGCGGACGGTCCTTGCCCTCCACCGCGCGCTGCAGCTCGATCTCCTGCAGCAGCGCCGCCGGCGCCACCGTGGACACCGGCACGTTCCCGCTCTCCGCGCCGCAGAAGCCGTTGAAGATGCCGCGCTTCTGCCCCGTGGCGATGATGCGGTTCACCGCGGACAGCGGCGTGCCGACGATCTCCACGCCACGCACCAGCGTCTCCTTCCCTGTCTTCACGTCCACCCGGTACACCATGCGCGGCACGCCCTTGAAGGCCTGGTAGCCATAGCTGGACGTGTTCGTGTTGCCACCGGTGATGTCGCGGATGATGAGGCCGTACGGCTTGCCCTGCTTCTTCGCCTCGTCGATGAGCATCTGCTTGAGCTTCTCGTCGCTCACCTGACGCGTGCTCTCCACCATGAGGTTCGCCATGCGCGCCACCGGCTTGAGCGTGCCCTGGCTGCGACCGTGCCCGTTCGACCGGAGGAAGCCCTCCACCGGCCGGCGTCCCAGCAGGTAGTTGCGCAGCACGCCCTTCTCCACCAGCGTCACCCGCTGCCCCTTCACGCCCTCCTCGTCGTAGAGGTAGTAGCCGTTGAGCGGCTCCCCCGCGAGCGAGCGCTGCGAAGGGTCATCATGGATGGACAGGAATGAGGGCAGCACCAGCTTGCCCACCTGCCCCTTGAAGGTCTTCCCCTCGTTGTCGCCGTCCTGCCGGTCTCCCTCCAGCCGGTGGCCCACCGTCTCGTGGAAGAGCACGCCGGAGGCCTCGGGCGCGAGGATGGCGGGGCCCGTGTACGGGTCGATGGCCGGCGCCTGCCGCAGCGCCATCAGCTCCTCGATGACCTTCGCCGCGGACTGACGGATGCGCTCGTCGTCCGGCAGCCCCGCCTCCGTGGGCGCGTAGAAGTCCCGCGAGTCATCCAGCAGCTGTCCGTCCGGCGCCCGCGTCACCGCGGAGACGTGGAGCCCGTACAGCGTCTCCTCCGTCACCAGCCGCGTGCCCTCCGTGGACACGAACAGCCGCGTCACCTTGTCGGCGGTGATGCGCACCTCCGAGTCGAACAGCTCCGGATGCGCGTTGAACTGCGCGGACACCTCGCGCGCCACCTTCACCCAGCGCGCCCGGTCGAACGGACGGGCCACCGGCGGCTGGACGAAGGTGCTCGGCTTCTCCTTCGTGAAGGAGGCGGGCCGCTTCGGGTCCTCCACCGAGTACACGTCCTCGCCCTTCTTCTTCAGGAACTGGAAGAGCGCGGACTTGTACCTTTCGTCCGTGAGCAGCCACAGCGACGTGCGCAGCGCCAGGGGCGAGTCATCCAGCGGCCCCTCCTTGCGCGCCGTGTAGCTGGTGCCCTTGGTGGAGAAGGAGAACTCCAGCCCTTCCGCGACGGAGCTGTCGAAGGCGTAGTCGCCCACGCGGGCGTCGACGTACAGCCGCCGCTCCCGGTAGCCGTCGTCCATGAAGATGGCGCCAAAGCGCGCGGCCACGACCTCCTGCTCGTAGTCCTTGAGCTGGTAGCTCATGAAGTACGGTGGCTCGTGGCTCTGCAGCTTGAGCTGTTGTTGGTTGCGCGAAAGCTCGCTCGACATGGCGTCGAGGAGCACCTGGCGCGAGTCGGTCTGCGCGGGTGCCGCCGCCAGCAACATGGCCGAGGCCACCAGCAGGGGGAGAACGGGTCGGGTGAGGGCTGTCACGCCCCCCACTGTACCCAAACCACCCCGCAAGACGAGCAGGTCCGCTGACTCCAGGTGCCCCTCCCGACACCTGGAGTCGCGAACCCCTGCCCGGAGGGTCGACTTCCGGGCCCAGGCTCGTCTGCCTTACGCCTTCGTCACCTTCTCGCGGCCCTGGGGCACGCCCTTGGTGGCGTTGCGCGTGTCAATCACACACGTCGCGTTGGCCACCACGGCGGCGTAGTCGATGTTGGTGTGGTCCGTGAGGATGAGGACCGCGTCGTACTCGCCGAGCTTCTCCGGCTCGAGCGGGACGGACTTCATCTCCATGTTGAAGCCGTGGCCCTTGTGCAGCTCCGGCACGTACGGGTCGTGGTAGCTGAGCTCCGCGCCCTTCTCCGCCAGCAGCGTCATGATGCGCAGGGACGGACTCTCGCGCATGTCGTCGATGTCCTTCTTGTACGCCGCGCCCAGGCACAGCACCTTCGCGCCGTTGAGCGTCTTCTTCGCCTTGTTGAGCGCCTCCATGGTGCGCTGCACCACGTAGTACGGCATCTGCCAGTTCACCTCGCCGGCCAGCTCGATGAACTTGGTGTGGAACTCGTACTCGCGCGCCTTCCACGTCAGGTAGAACGGATCGATGGGGATGCAGTGACCGCCCAGACCCGGGCCCGGGTAGAACGGCTGGAAGCCGAAGGGCTTGGTGCTCGCGGCCTGGATGACCTCCCACACGTCCACGTTCATGCGGTCGCAGAGCATCTTCATCTCGTTGACCATGGCGATGTTGACGCAGCGGTAGATGTTCTCCAGCAGCTTGGCGAGCTCCGCCACGCGCGTGGAGGACACCGGCACCACTTCCTTCAGCGCGCTGCCGTACAGCGCCGCCGCGACCTCGGAGCACTCGGGCGAGTAGCCACCGACGATCTTCGGAATCGTCTTGGTGTTGAAGCTCTTGTTGCCCGGGTCCTCGCGCTCGGGGCTGAAGGCCAGGTGGAAGTCCACGCCCGCCTTGAGGCCGTTCTTCTCCAGGATCGGCTTGAGCACCTCCTCGGTGGTGCCCGGGTACGTGGTGGACTCCAGGATGAAGAGCTGACCGCGGCGCACGTGTGGCGCGAGCGACTCACCCGTCTGGATGATGTAGCTCATGTCCGGCTCACGCGAGGCCGTCAGCGGCGTGGGCACGCAGATGATGACGCAGTCCAGCTCCTTGGACCGGGAGAAGTCCCCGGTGGCCTTCAGCTTGCCCGCCTTCGTCAGCTCCGCCAGCGGCGCGCTGGGGATGTGCTTGATGTAGCTCTCGCCCTTCTCGATCTTGTCGAGCTTGCGCTTGTCGACATCGAGCCCCACGACCGGGAAGCCGGCCTCGGCGAACGCCATGCCCAGGGGAAGACCCACGTACCCCAGCCCCACCACACCGACCTTCGCCTCCCGCCGACGAATCCGCTCCAGCAGCGGGCTGCCCACCATCACCCTCATCGTCCTCACCTCTCCTGATGCGACGTGCCGCTGAGCGGTCACGCCCCGACCCGAACACTCACCTGAAGACAACCACCCACTTCAAACTCGACGGAGGCTTCACCTGCCCCCGGAACTCCACCGTCACCGCGGGCACCACCCGCCCATAGCCGGGCGAATAGCGCGAGGGCACCACCTGCGACTCCAGGCCCTCTTCCAGCAGAATCCATGCGAGCGGCGCCCCCTCCGGGCCCAGCTCCACCGCGACGGGCGAGAACACCAGCGGCTCCTCCGCCGCGCGCTGCGCCCGCGCGAGCACCTGCGCGTCCGGCGTCACCCGCCGGGCCTGCTCATCGGGAAGATGAAAGCGTCCAATGACCTCGTGAGACCCGGTGCCGATGAAGGAGTCCCGCCCCGCCAGCGAGCGCTCGCGCCGGTCCAACCGGAACGTGCGCTCGATGCCGACCGGTGCCGGCAGCAGGCGGTAACCATCATGGCGGACCCGCAATCTGTCCACGCTGGTGCCAGGAAGGAAGGCCACCACGCGCGCTTTGGCTTCCTCGGGCAGCGCGAACAGCCGGGCCTTGTCCAACGTGGCCTGCTCCGCGCCATCCACCTGCACGGTGTTGTGCGCGGCGGTGCCACGCAACGCGTTGCGCATCGCCGGGTCGCGCGTGTACGAGCCCGTGCCCGGGTCGACGATGACGGGACGGCCGCCCAGGTGCAGCTCGAAGGAGAGCTTGTCGTTGTGGCTGTGGCCGCCCACCCCGCGCTGGCCCTGCTTGCCCGCGCTCACGGTGACGACGGCGCCCGCGCCGCGCAGCACGTGGAAGCCGCCCTCCGGGAAGCTGATGGACTGCGGCGCCGCGCCGGGTGACAGGCGCTGGTAGCGCTCCAGGCCCACGTGCCCGAGCAGCCACGCGGCCTCGTCCGGGAGCTCGCCGCCCGCCAGGGCCGCGTCTCCGAAGAGCGCCGCGCCCAGGCCCACCAGGTAGCCCTGCTCCAGGTCGCCGCGGTCTCGCAGCGGGAAGACGCGGCCGGAGTCGTTGTCGCCAATCTGCGGCGCCAGGCCCGTCTCGGAGGACCACGCGCGCACCGCGTGGAACATGCGCTTGAGCCGCGTCTCGTAGGCCGTGCCCAGCGCCACGCCCGCGCCCCGCGCCACCAGCAGCGCCAGGGTGAACAGCTCCACCGAGAGACGGTGGTAGGGAATGGAGCCCTCGAAGGAGGTGCCCTCGACGTGGACCTGCGCGGACATCTGCTCGCACAGGCCGGCCACCGCCAGCGCCACCTGGCGCGAGGCACCGGGCAGCTCCGGGAACAGCAGGCCGACGACGAGCAGGCCCACGTGGTTGGAGACCAGGTGGTTGTTGGGCACCGCGCCCCGGTCCTCGAGGTGGGCCTCCACCCAGGACATGTGGTCCGCGAGCGAGCCGAGCAGCGGCACCAGGAACTCCGCGCGGCGCACCTCGGGCGCGTCGGCGAACATGGCCAGGGCCTGCGCCAGGTTGGCTCCACGCAGCGCCACCTCCATGGCACAGGACCACTGCACGCCCTGCCCCACGGGATTGGCCTGGAGGAAGTCGAGCACCTGCATCACGAAGGCGGAGGCCAGCCGCGAGCGCTCACGGCGAGAGGTCTCCACCCAGTAGCCCTGCGCCAGCGCGATGGCGCTGTCGAGCCGCCCCATCACCCAGGGGTACTTCGGGTCATTCCCCTTCGACAGGAGCGGCATCCGCTCCACCGGCGCCAGCGGATAGCGGTGGCCGCTGAGCACGTCGAGCGACCAGTCCACCGGCTTGCCCTCGCCGAAGACCACGCGCGTGCCGAAGACGTCCCACTCCTGACGGAGCGCGGCCTGGGCCCGGGCGAGGGCACGCTCACGCGCGCCTGGAATCGTGGAGAGCGCGGCGAGCACGGACTCGCGCTGGGACACCTCGCACCATGCGCGCGAGGTGCGGCTGTTGAGCGCCTTCTGGGCCAGCTCCTCCGCGCGAGTCACGCCGAACGCGCTCAACAGCCGCACCTCATCGGTGCGCTCACGCCGTCGGTATCGCGCCTGCCGTGCCACGCCCTGCACACGCCGCACGGCGCTGAGGGCCAAGGCCCCCGGAGCCAGTCTGGCGATTGCCGCGTAGTAGTCGAGAGTCCCCATCAGTCCCTTCCGCCGCCCGTCGCAGAGGCCGTTAGCAAGGGTCCGGCCAAGGGGGCTCTCCGAGGAGTTGAGCGGGTTTGGGCGATCATCCCGCCCCGCGGGACGGTAAAAAGTCGGGAGGTCGCCGAGGGGCATGGGTAAAGGATTGCCGGGTGGCGGCGCCTTGTTTGCCCACCCTGGGCAGTGTTGCGCCCTGGAGGTGCCGTGCCCATACCTCTGCGCGTGCAAGTGGGTGCTCGGAGTGGGCGGAGCGTCGACCCGGATGTCGACGCGGGGGTGGAACAGGCGCTCGTGGCGGTGGCCGAGCGGGCCCTGTGCCGTGGTGCCCACGCGGGCATGGAGCTGTTGCTGCGCGAGACGCTCCGATTGACGGGGGCCTCCGGCGCGGCGCTCTTCGATGGACGCGTCTGCGTGGCGCGCGCGGGCACGGGCATTCCGCTTCCCATGTCCGGTGGTGGACGGATGCTCAAGGTCTGGCCCGAGCGCGCGGACGGCGCAGTGCTCGAACGGCTGTCCGCCTTCGGGAGCGCGCTGCTCGCGGCGCGTGCGCGGGAGTCGGCCGCGAACGCACGTCATACGAAGCTGCTGGCCCAGCGCAGGGAGCTGGAGCGCGAGGTGGCCCGGTGGGAGCAGCGCCGCTCACACGCCGCCCATGACCTCAGGACCCCCTTGATGGTCATCAAGGGCTATCTGGACATGATGATGAAGGGCATCGCCGGGCCGATGAACCCGACGGTGCAGCGCTACCTGGACCGGATGATGCGCGCGGCGCAGGACCAGCGGGCGCTCATCGACCATCGACTGGGACGCGGAGCAGTCACGGACCTGCGGCCCTTCTTGCACACGGCCTTCGGTCCCGCGTCGCGACACGCGCAACGGTGCACGGTGACGATGGCGCTGCCGGAGCGTCCCCTGCTGGTGAAGGGAGCCCGCATCGAGGTGGAGACCTGGATGCGGGCGATGGCGCGCGGGCTCGCGTCGACGCGCGCCACCGCGATGGACCTCCAGGTCGAGGCGTTCGAGCCGACGAGCAGCTGGCGGGTGCTCGCGATGACTCGGGGCGGAGAGACTCCCTCGGCCAAGGCCCTCACACGGATGAGGGAGCTGACGCGCCGGCTCGGAGGAACCCTGGAGGTGCCGACCGACGAGGAGCCGCGCTGGGTCGCGCGACTTCCGGCGGAGCTCGGACCTCCCGGCGCCGCCGTCACGGGCTGAGCGATTCGCGGGCCCGCCCGCTCCCAGCATCGCGCCTCCACCCGACCATCTCGCGAGTCGCGCGTCGGGCCTGCCTGGAACGGCCGGGCGCGACGCCCCGGCCGCTGCTCGGCAAGAGCGTCTTTCCATTCCGACGCGGGGCTCACCGCCACGGGTCGGGACAGGCCACCGAAGCCGATTCCCCGACTCGAGCCGCTACGCCGCGTTCGCGGGCAGGAGCTGTCGCACCAGCTCCAGCAGCCTGCCGCGCTCCACCTCGCGCTTGACGAGGTAGCCATCCGCGCCCGCCTCGAGTCCCGCGGCGCGGTCCTCGGGGCTGTCGAGCGAGGTGACGAGGATGATGGGCGTGGAGTGCAGCGTCGGGTGTGACTTGATGCGCCGCGCGAGCCCGACACCATCCAGCCGAGGCATCTGCCAATCGCTCACCACGAGCTGGCACGACGTGCGCTCCAGGATGCCCCAGGCCTCCTCGCCGTCCGCCGCCGTCACCACCGGGAAGCCGGCGATCTCCAGCAGCGACTTCATCGCGAAGCGCGTCGTGAGCGCGTCGTCGCACACGAGGATGCGCGGACGACGCGACTCCGTCGCCATCGAGCGCGTCTCCGGCCTCGCCGCGCGCACGAGCTCCGGCGCGTTGAGCACCGGCACCACGCGTCCGTCATCCAGCACCGCCGCGCCAGCCAGATGCCGCACGCTCTGCAGATGCTTGCCCAGCGAGCGCACGACAATCTCCTGCTGCCCCACCACCTCGTCGATGGCGTACAGCACCTTGTCCCCACCCACGACGACCAGCGCCGCCGTCTGCACGCGGCCCGACTCGATGGCGAGCGGCAGCCGGGGCAGCCCGATGGCCTCCGCCAGCGGGAGGAACGTGAGCTGCGAGCCATCCACACGCGCCACCACGCGCCCGGCCACCGTGCCCACGTCGTCCGGCGTGAGGCGCATCACGCGCTCCACGCTGTCGGACGGAATCGCGGACACCGTCGTGCCCGTGCGCACCAGCAGCCCCAGCGCCGCGGCCAGCGTCAGCGGCAGGTCCACGGTGAAGCGCGTCCCCCGCCCGGCCCAGAACTCCACATCCACCGAACCCTGGAGCCGCGCCGCCGTGGCCTGCACCACGTCCAGCCCCACGCCCCGGCCCGACGTCGCCGTCACCTGCTCACGCGTGGAGAAGCCCGGCTGGAACACCAGCCGCGCGGCCTGCGCGTCGGACAGCTTCGCGGCCGCGTCCTCCGTCAACAGGCCCCGGCGCACGGCCGTGGCCCTCACGCGCTCGGGAGACAGCCCGTAACCATCGTCCTCCACCACCACGGCGATGCGCGCGCCCCGGGGCTCCACGCGCACCGTCAGCCGCCCCGTCTCGGACTTGCCCGCCTGGCGGCGCTCGTCCGGCGTCTCGAGCCCATGGTCGATGGCGTTGCGCACCAGGTGCAGCAGCGGGTCCTTGAGCGCATCCAGGATGCGCCGGTCCAACCGGACCTCGCCGCCCGCCAGCTCCAGCGCCACGTCCTTGTTCAGCCGCGCGGACACCTCGCGCACGGTGCGACGCAAGGGCTCCAGCAGCTGCGAGGCGGGCACCATGCGCAGGTCCCGCAGGTCATCGCGCGCCACCTGCGCCACCAGCGCGAGCTGCTCGCTGTCCCGGTGCGCCTCGCGCGACACCTCCAGCAAGCGCTTCTGCATGCTCCGCATCAACGTCACGCCCGAGCGCAGTGAATCCAGCGCCGCGCCACCGCCTCCCGCGAGCGTCAGCTCCGACGCGGCGCGCTCCAGTTGACGCAGCACCTCGTGCGTCCCATCCGACAACGCGCGGTAGCTCTCCGAGCGCCGCGCCTGCTGGGAGCGCCCCGCCACGAGCAGCTCCACCTGGAGCGCCAGCGAGTCCAGCGTCTTCACCGCCACGCGCACCGTGTGGTCCGTCGAGGCCCGGGCCTCCTGCTGCACGGGCGCCTGCTGCGCACCGGACGCGCCGTTCTCCACGGCCACCGGCGCCGCGCGCAACGTCTCCACCGCGCGCGCCACCGCTTGCGGCGGCCGCTCGTGCTCGAGCTGTCCGCGCAGGTCCACCAGCGTGCCCGCGACCTCGGAGGCCGCGAGACTCGCCGCGTCGCCTCCCGGCTCCATGCGCGCGAACCCCAGCGCGGCGGACTCGGACAGCGTGGCCAGCCGCGCGGAGCCGGCCTCCAGGGCCTGCACCTTCAGCCCGCGCGCCCGCTCCATCGCCTTGCGCACCACGGCCGCGCGGTCCGGCACGTCCGGCGAGCACAGCGCGCCGAGCGCGGCCTCCAGGAACTCCAGCGCCTCCAGCCCCTTCGCCGCGAGCCCGGACAGCACCGCGGCCGACTCGGGCAGCACCACGTCGCGGCCCAGCGACTTGAGCAGCCCGGCCAGGCCATCCACCTGGGGCGCCTGTCCCGCGTCGCCCCGGGCCATGGCGGCCTCGATGCCGGACAGGCCGCGCAGCATGGACTCCACCGCGTCGCGAGGAAGGCCGTCATCCGTGCGGATGTGGGCCAGCCCGTCCTCGATGGCGTGCACCACCTGCTCGATGTCGTCGAGCCCCAGGCTCGCCGCCGAGCCCTTGAGGCTGTGCACCAATCGCTTGAGCGAAGGCAGGAGGTCCGCCTCGCGCTCGTTCGAGGGGCCCTCCAACCCGAGCACCTTCGCTCCGATGGCTTGGATCTGCTCACGCGTCTCCGCGGAGAAGACCGGCCAGATGCTGCGCAAGAGCTGCGGATCCATGTCGCGCCCCTATTCCTGCGCCTGCCGTCCCGCGGCCGGGCCCCCGAGCTGCTCCAGCTCCAGCACCGTCAGCCGGTCCGGAGTCAGGTACAGGAAGGGTCCCGGCGGGGGCTGCGAGAGCTCCGACTTCGGCAACTCCTTACGCCCCTCCACCGTCTCCGCCGCCAGGCCGAAGCACTCCTCGTCCACCTCCACCACCACGATCTTGCCCAGGTCCGACATGCCGCCGCCCTCCAGCCCCAGCAGCTGGCGGAGGTCCAGCACCGGCACCACGCGCGAGCGGCTGGCCAGCGCGCCCAGCACGTGCCGCGGCGCCCCGGGCAGCGAGGAGATGCCACGCGCCTCGAGCACATGGTCCACGTGCTCGATTCGGACCGCGTAGCGCTCCCCGCCCACCTGGAAGGCGAGCACGGACAGCACCTCTTGATGCTCCTCGTGACGAGACTCGGCCAGGGCGCGCGCGCGCGCGCCGAGCACCTCGCGGCGCTTGTCCACGCTCACCCCGGTCGTCCCGAGCTGGGGCCTGGGCCCCGTGGAGTCCTTGCTCACCTTGACCTCGTCACCCGGCATGGGCTCGTCACTTCGTCGCGGGCAGCTTCAACATGTCACGCACCTTCGAGCGCAGGTCGTCCACCGACACCGGCTTGTTGAGGAAGGCGCTCGCACCCACCAGCTGTCCCTTCTTGCGACTCGCGTCGTCCTTCAGGGAGGTGAGCAGCATGAAGGGCGTGTCATGCAGGTTGGAGTCGGCGCGCACCGCCGCGCACAGGGCGAAGCCGTCCATCTCCGGCATCTGCACGTCGGAGATGATGAGGTCCGGCCTGTACTCGCGCGCCTTGTTCAGCCCCACCGCTCCGTTGGGGGCGTCGACAAACTCCAGGCCCCAGCCCATCAGGTAGACCTGGAGCAGATTGGTGATGGTCTTCGTGTCCTCCACGATGAGGACCTTCAAGGACTTTCGTTCCGTCGCCACATTCACATTCATAGCTGGTACCTACCCACCAGGTCCGAGAAGCGCTTCGAGAGATTGGTCAGGTTTCCAGCCACCTGTTCGATGCGTCGCGTCCCGATGACGGAGTCTCCCATGGCCGACGTCAGCTCGCCCATCGCCGCGGCGATCTGCTCCACGCCAATCGTCTGCTGCCGGGTATTGCCCGCGATCTGTCGCGCCGCACCGGACGATTCGCGAATGACTTCGGACAGTCCGAGGATGGCGTTGCCCGCGCCGCGCGCCAGCTCCATCGCCGCCTGCGCCCGGCGGCTGCCTTCTTCCGTGGCCGTGACGGCCGCGCGCGTTCCCTTCTGCACTTCGTTGAGAAGTCCGCGCACCTGCTCCGCGGCCAGCCGGGACTGCTCCGCCAGCGTGCGCATCTCCGTGGCCACCACCGCGAAGCCCCGCCCGTGCTCGCCCGCCTTCGCCGCCTCGATGGAGGCGTTGAGCGCCAGCAGGTTCGACTGCTCGGCCACGTCCTTCACCGTGCTGATGATGTCGCCAATCTGGAGCGTGCGCTCGTTCAAATCCGTGATGGAGAGCGCGATGGCCTTCACCTGCTCACCCAGCTTCTCCATGCCGGACACGCTCTCCGACACCACCTTCTGGCCTTCGGCGCTGAGCGTCTCCGACTTCTGCGTCTGGGAGATGACCGAGTCCGCGTAGGCCGTGGCCTGCTTGGATGTCTGGGCAATCTCCGCCACCGTGGTGCTCGTCTCGCTGATGGCGGACGCCTGCTGGTGCGCCATGGCGGACTGCTGCGAGGACGTCGTCAGCACACCCGCCGCCTCCTTCTCCATCTCCGCCGCCGCGCCCTTCAGGTCCTCGAGCAGGTGCGCGAGCCCCTCCGACATGGCCGCGAAGCTGCGCGACACCGCGCCAATCTCGTCGTTGGCCTCGGTGTCGAAGCGCTGGCGCAGGTTGCCCCCGGCGATTCCCGCCGCCGCGTGCGACAGTCGCTCCAGCGGCACGACGAGCAGCCCGGACAAGAACCACGACGCCACCAGGCACGCGGCCAGGATGAAGACGCCGAGCACCAACGTGAAGCGCGTGGTGCCTCGCAGCGCGTTGGTGAGCGCCTCCTCGTGGAGCGCCACCTGCACGGTGCCCACCCGGCGCGAGGCGCCTGCCTGCGGCGCCACCACGGGGGTGGAGGACTCCACCACCGCCTCGTCGTTGATGACCAGCCGGCGCTCCACCGCGGTGTCTCCCTCGGCGGACGGCTGATCCGCGCCCGCGAAGCGCTCCGCGGCGACCTCCGCGAGCAGCTCACCCTTCGCGTCGCGGACCAGCACGTAGGCCACGTCCGGGACATGGCGCAGGACACCGTGCGCCGTGGACTGCAGGCGGCTGGCGTCCGGGCTGGCCGACAGCATGGGCGTGAGCGTCTTCGCCAGCTCCTCGCTCACCGCGTGCGAGCGCCGGGACAAGTCCTCCCGCTGCGCGTTGCTCATCTGCATCCAGAAGGCGAGCACGAGGATGCCCGCCACGAGCACGCCCGTCACGCCCGTGACGGCGACAATCTTGAAGCGCAGGCTGAGGCGGCCCATCGCGAGCAGCCCTGGCAGCGTCAGCTTCGTCTTCTCGAGGTCCACGTTGACTCCCACGGGCGAAAGCGCGCGCGCTAGCGCGCGCCCTGCCATCCAGCCTGAGTTCTGGGTACCAGGGCCTGTCGCAGGCCGCCGGCGGTCATCGTCTCCACCCCACGCAGCGGGTGTTCATCATCCAGCCCGTCGAGCGAGCGCAGCGCGTTCTGTCGCGCGCGCTCCGCGTCCTCGGGCCGGTCCATGCGTCCGTAGAGCGCCACGAGCGTCGCGTGACCGAGCGCCAACCGGGGCTCCAGGTACAGCGCCTTGCGCACCGCCTCCACCGCGCCGTTCAAGTCCCCGCGCCCCTCCGCCACCATGGCCAGCAGCAGGTACGCCTCCGGCACCAACGCCTTCGCCGCCTCGCGCGCGAGCGCCTCGGCCTCCTCGAAGCGGCCCGAGCGGGCCGCGTCCAGCGCGCGCTCCATGGGCCCCGTGGCGCTCCCGCTCGAAGCGGGCACGGCCTGCGGGCCCCGCGCCTCTCCCGCGCCCTGGGGTTTGTGCGGGCCCGTGGCGACGGCGGACAGGCTCACGACGGGCGTCTCGGTCCCCGAGGGCGTGCGCGCCGGTTGGGTCGAGCCCCCCTCCCCCAGCGCCGAGGGACGCGCCGCGGCCCGCGCCGCCGTGCGAAGCAGCGCCTGGGCCGCGTCGCGCACGGCCCGGGGCGTGGGCGGCGCGGGCCGCGTCCAACCCGGAGGCGGCACCCTCAACGCCACGCTGCCCTCGGCATCCACCGTCTCCAGCCCCAGCCCGTTGGTGAGCGGCACCTCGGCGGGCGACACGAACAACAGCCCGCCCGGCGCGAGCACGGAGACGAAGTGCGTGAGCACCTGGCGCACCAGCTCGGGCGGGAAGTAGATGAGGACGTTGCGGCAGAAGATGGCGCTCGGCGCGCTCACGGGCGGCGGCTCGTTGGCCAGGTTGTGGCGGCGGAACTCCACCGAGCGGCGAACCTGCGCGACGACGGAGAGCTGCTCGCCCTGCGGCTCCAGGAAGCGGCGCTCCAGCTCCGGCTCGATGTGCCGCAGCGACCACGGGCCGTAGAGCCCCGCGCGCGCGCGGTCCAGCGCCCGGTTGGACACATCCGTGGCGAGCACCCGGAAGCGGCCCTCGGGTACGCCCGCCGCGAGCAACGCCATGGCGATGCTGTACGGCTCCTCGCCCGTGGCGCAGCCCGCGCTCCACACCTGGAAGAACGGCCCCGCCGGCGGCACGGCCAGCCGCGCCAGCGTGCGCAGGTGCTCGGGGTGACGGAAGAAGTACGTCTCGCCGATGACGGCGTGCTCGATGAAGGTCTCCACCGCCTGCGCGTCGCGGCGCAACAGCCCGCGCAGGAACGACGCGGGCGCAAGGCCCCGCGCCTCCGACGAGCGCGCGAGCGCCGTCTCCAACGTGCGCCGCAGGCTGTGCGCGAGCGTCAGGCCGCAGGCGGCCCGGAGGACCTCCTCCACCTGGATGAGCGTCGCGTCATCGAGGACGGCCTCGCTCACGCCCCCTCCGACCCCACCAACACCGCCGAGACGCGCAGCAACGGCCGCACCCCTTCGGGCGTCCGGCACAGGCCCGCCATCAACCCCGTCCGGTCCCACGGCAAAGTCACCGTGCCATCGGGAGTGCCCTCCACCAACGTGGGCGCCTCCACCAGATCCCTGACACGGTCCACCAGCACGGCCACCGGGCGCGCGCCCTTGCAGATGACCAGGTGCGCATCCAGCTCCGGCTGCCGCGTCACGCCCAGCAGCACCGCCAGGTCCACCGCGACGGCCGGGTTGCCTCGATAGATGAAGGTGCCCGCGACATGGGGCGGCGCCCCCGGCAGCGGCTCCAGTTCCACCAATCGCACCACCTCCTGCACGGCGTCCGCCGCGAGCAGCGCGCTGGTGCCCGCCGCGTCCAGGGTGAGGAAGAGCCCCGGCAGTCGCAGCTCTCCCGACAGGGAGATCAACTCCTGACGCAGCCGCGCCTGCTCGAGCTCCAGCGCACCCAGTCGCTCCTCGACGGAGGCCCGGCGCACCTGTGTGTCCACGGGGTTGTTGGGGGTGTCTGCCATGGGGACGGCCCCGCCCGCTTCAGCCCTGGCGCGCGGGTCGACTCACGCTAGTCCGGGCCAGGAATAACCGTCAATGCGGGGTCAAACTGACCGTCCCCCACAGGACGCGGCGGATGTGTGTCCTCAGCCGCCTCGACAGGTCGGGTGTCCACCAGGCGGGGAGTGCGTCCGGAAGTGAAGATATGGTTTGATGCGGACCCGGCACACTCCTGGAGAATCCATGTTGCTTGTTGTCAGGGGGTACGAATGATCAAGGGCGACTCGCCGAACCCCGAGACGCCTGGCGCGCCGGGCGCGGATCCGCTCATCGGTCGCACCCTGAACGGCCGCTTCAGCATCCTGGAGCCCCTGGGTGTCGGAGGAATGGGCAAGGTCTACCGCGCCCTGCAGGCCCCCCTGGAGCGAGTGGTCGCGCTCAAGGTGCTCAACCCCAGCTTCCCCAGCAGCAGGGATCCAGGCTTCCAGAAGCGCTTCCTGCGCGAGGCGTCGCTGACGTCGAAGCTGCGCCATCCCAACACCGTCACCGTCATCGACTATGGCCAGACGGACGACGGCATCTTCTACATCGCCATGGAGTACCTGGACGGTCGCACGCTGGCCCAGGTGCTCGGGCAGGTGGGGCCGCTGTCCTGGTCGCGCTCGGTGGCCATCGCGCAGCAGATCTGCCGCTCGCTGCGCGAGGCGCACAGCCTGGGCATCGTCCACCGCGACCTGAAGCCCGCCAACATCATGCTGCTCAACGAGCAGGATCAGGACCTGGTGAAGGTCCTGGACTTCGGGCTCGTGAAGTCGGTGGCGGCGCCGCAGGAGGGGCAGATCTCCCCGGAGATCACCCAGAACGGCACGTTCCTCGGCTCGCCGCAGTACATGGCGCCCGAGCAGGCGCGCAACGCGACGGACGCGCGCAGCGACGTGTACTCGCTGGGCATCGTCCTCTTCCAGATGCTGATGGGCCGGCCGCCGTTCATCGCGCGCGACCACATCGAGCTCATCTTCGCCCACTACAAGGAAGCCCCGCCCACCTTCCAGCAGCTGCGTCCGGACCTCGCGATTCCGCCCGAAATCGAGGGCGTGGTGCGCCGCTGCCTGGAGAAGGACCCGGCGCGCCGCTTCCAGACGATGGACGAGATGCTGGAGGGCCTGCGCGAGGCGAGCATGTCCGCGGGCGGCAACAGCGGCATCTTCAAGCGCCCCGGCGGCGCGACGACGACGGGCCCCTACCCCTCTCCGTTGTTCTCCAGCGTCGGCAGCGCGTCCACCGAGTCGGGTGACACCCTCGCCGTGGACATCAGCGTCGAGGTGCCGGTGGCGGTGCAGCGCGCCCGGCAGCGCACGCTGCTCATGGGCGGGCTCGGCGGCGTGGTGGTCGCCGGCCTCATCGCGGGCGGCGCGGTGCTCTTCATGGGCAACAAGGAGACACCCAAGCCCGCCGAGCCGACGCCCGCCGCCGTCGCGCAGGCGCCGGCGCAGGTGGCTCCCGCGGCGCAGGCGGCGCCCACGCCCGCGGGCAACCAGAAGGTCCGCTTCAAGCTGATGAGCCAGCCCAGCGGCGCGCGCGTGTTCTACCGGGGCAAGGAGCGCGGCGTGACGCCGTTCACCCTGGAGCTTCCGCCGGGCGAGGATGGCACCATCACCGTGGAGCTGACGTTCGCGCTCGAGGGCTACCAGATGGAGACCGTCGTCACGGGCGGCTCCGGTGACGTGGTGCTGTCGCAGAAGCTGCAGAAGCGCCGCGGCGGCCGGGGCGGCGGAGTGGAGGTGGCGACCGCCTCCTCGTCGTCCTCGGATGACGTCGACGTGCCCGAGCCCGTGGCCACGCCCGGGGGCATGTCCGCGCCGGTGATGCTCGCGCCCACGCAGGCGCCCTCGGAGCCGGCCGTTCCCCCCACGGCGGGCGCGGTGGGCGCGGCGGCGGCCACGCAGGCCAAGGGCGTGTCGGGCGGACTGACGGTGCCCGTGCTGCCCACGGCGGCGCTGGCCTCCGCGCGCGGCGACGTGCTGCCCTACAACGAGGACATGCCCCGGCCGGAGATGATCGACCAGAGCAAGGACCTCATCTACACGCGCGAGGCGATGGCGGCGAAGGCGGAGGGTGTGATGATCACCCGCTGCACCATCACCACCAAGGGCCGCGTGGAGAAGTGCCGCGTCATCAAGACGGTGCAGTACATGGAGAAGGCCGTGCTGGACTCGCTCCAGTCGCGCACCTACAAGCCCGTCATCTACCAGGGCCATCCGGTGAACGTGGACTACACCTTCAGCATGCGCCTGGTGGCTCCGCGCCGCTGAGGTCCGTCAGGCCCTTCGAGGACGTGAGCGCCGCCCCCGGCCTTCCGGCAAGGGCGGCGCTCCTGTCTCGGGCCTCAGCCGCGCCGCCGCCGTGTACGCACTAGCGCGAGCGCCGCCAGCCAGCCTCCGGCCACGACGGCGCCCGGAGCCGAGGCGCAGCCGGTGCCGCGCCCGTCTCCCAAGAGGGCCAGCCCCGTGTTCTTCATGATGCACTGATTGGGCGGCAGCCCCTTCGGGTAGATGGAGCAGAAGCCCTCGGCGGAGCCCGCGTCGATGATGCGCTTCTGCGTCTCACCGAGCGGCGCGGTGCGCTCCATCGTCGCCCCTGGATAGGGCACGTGGTCCAGCCCCACCACATGGCCAATCTCGTGCGTCATGGTGTTCTGCAGATCCATGGCCACGCAGTCGACGGACTCGGAGCCCTCCACGCACGGCGGAGCGTCCACCGTGGTGAAGAGGTACCCCGCCGCGTTGACCTCGATGTCCGCGTCCCACACCCGCCCGCTCTCGACGCCGTGGGAGGAGATGGTGATGGCCAGCGTGCGCGAGTCCTCGTCCCAGCACGCGTACTTGTTGCCGCAGGTCATCTCCGTCCAGCACGCGTCGTCTTCAGGGGCGACGTCGAAGCAGTACGTCTCACGGAAGGTGATGATGTTGTAGTTGAACGCGGGGTCCTCCTTCACGTACCCCACCTCCACCTTCCCCTCCCAATCCCTGCCCCGGCGGAACGTGTAGTCGCTGCACGTCGCGGCCACGCGCCGCCACGACTCGAAGGAGGCCTCGATGGCGGCCACCTCCGTGTCGCCCGGCGTGCGCGCGCTGCCGGCGGCATCCAGGTGGTAGACGTACTCGGGGGCGGGCCAGACCAGACACATGCGGCCGTTCCCGTTCGCCGTGGTGCGGCGGTAGGGATACGTGTCCTGAGCCACGGCGGGCGCGCTGGCGACGAGCGTCAGCGCGAGCACCAGGGGCCTTCTCACGGGCGGCCCTCCGCCGCGCCGCGCCTGCGCCGACGCAGCCACGCCCACGCGAGCAGCGCCGGCCCCATCGACGTCGCGGTGGCGCCCGTCGCGGAGCAGCCCTTGTCGCCCACGGGGCCGCCCACCAGCGTGTCCATCGCCGGGTGGAAGTCGGACTGGCTGGGCTTGCCCTTCGGATAGACGTCGCAGACGAAGTCGCGCGAGCCCGGGTCGATTTCGCGCTTGGACACCTCGCCCGGCGGCGCGCTCGGGAACATGGTCGAGCCCGTCACGCGCGTGTGGTCCAACCCGATGAAGTGGCCAATCTCGTGCGTGGCGGTGTTCTGCACGTCGGTGGCGACGCAGTTGCTCTGCCCCTGCGCCGTGCACGGAGGCCCGTCCACCGCGGTGAAGAAGTACCGGCTCGCGTTGAAGGAGATGTCCGAGTCGTAGATGATGCCCGAGCGCTTGTCGTACGTGGTGAGGGTGATGGCGAGCGTGCCGTCGTCGTCATCCCAGCAGTCGTGCTGGTTCGCGCACGTCTCCTCTTTCCAGCAGGGGTCGGTCGACTGCACCAGCCCGCTGCAGTTCTGGGTGCGGAAGAGCACCACGTTGTGGTTCGTCTTGCCGCGCAGGTAGCCCACCTCCCGCGAGTCCACCAGCGGCCCCTCCCGCAGCGACAGGTTGCCGCAGGAGGCGAAGATGTCCTGCCAGCTCTGGAAGGAGGCGCGGATGGCCTGGAACTCGGTCTCCCCCGGCGTGACGGGGTTGCCGTCGCGGTTCAGGCTCCAGGTGACGAGCGGCACCGTCCAGTACAGCGCCTGGGTGGATGGGTCTCCCGCCGTCACCCGGCTGCGCACGTACGGGTCGAACTGACCGACGGCCATCAGCGTGAGCAGCGTGGCCACGGGCATCACGGCGTGGACCCCTTCTTCAGCGCGGCGCGCACGGTGGCCTTCAGCTCCTCCAGCGTCCGGGGCTTCTGCGTGGCCGTCGTGGGCTTGCGCGTGACGGGGTCCAGGAGGAGCGCGTCGGAGTGCTCGGGGATGACCATGGCGGGCTTGCCGGCCTCGTCGCGGCGCACCTGGAACTTGCCCTGCGCCATGCCGGCGACGCGGAAGGCGGAGGCGCCGCGCTTGCGCAGGAAGACGACCACCTCCTCGTCCTTCTTGAAGGTCGCCAGGCCATGCACCGTCTGGCCGACGTCGCCCACCTCGCCTCCGGGCTGCGTGACGAGCACCGTGTTGCCCGGCTGGCCCTTGAGCGGGTCGGTCACCTGGACCTCGATGTCGGTGACGATGCGCCGACCATCCCCGCTCCAGCGGCTCTCCACGCGGCGCACGACGCCATGAACGACGGCATCCGCTTCCTGGGAGAGCTGCGTCACGTCCACGCGAAGCTGCGTGGTCGCGGACGCGGTCCATCCCCCCAGGAGCGCCACCGTCAACATTCCCAAGCGAAATCGCTGACGAATCGACATACGCGTTATCTCCCTCGGGGCGCACCATACCTCAGCGCGCCCATCCGCGTTGACCCCTCGACCGCCTCCCTGCTAATCCGCGCGCCCGTATGACTTCCGCCCCTCGCGTCCGCTTCGCTCCGTCTCCCACCGGATACCTCCACATCGGCGGTGCCCGGACGGCGTTGATGAACTACCTGCAGGCCCGCCGCTATGGCGGCACCTTCATCGTCCGCATGGAGGACACGGACCGCGTGCGCTCCACGGAGGCGTCGGTGCAGGCCATCCTCGACGGCCTCGAGTGGCTGGGCATCGACTGGGACGAGGGCCCCGGCAAGGAGGGCCCTCACGCGCCCTACTTCCAGACCCAGCGCCTGGACACCTACCGCGAGCACTCCCAGCGCCTCCTGGCCGAGGGCAAGGCCTACCGCTGCTACTGCACCCGGCAGGACCTGGAGGCGCAGCGCGAGGCGGCCGAGAAGGCCGGCGCCTTCTACAAGTACCCGGGCACGTGCCGTGAGCTGAAGGGCCCGCCCGAGGGCCGCCGCGAGGAGGAGGCCGTCATCCGCTTCAAGATGCCCTCCACCGAGGGCACCGTGTCGTTCGACGACAAGGCGCTGGGCGTCATCACCAAGCCCTACTCGGACCTGGACGACTGGGTCATGCTGCGCGCGGACGGCATCCCCCTCTACAACTTCGGCTGCGTCATCGACGACCACCTGATGGACATCACGCTGGTGGCGCGCGGGCAGGAGCACGTCAACTCCACCTTCCCCCAGCTGATGCTCTACATGGCGCTGGGCTGGAAGCCGCCCGAGTTCGCGCACCTGCCGCTCATCCTCGGACCGGACCGCGAGAAGCTCTCCAAGCGCAAGCACCCCGAGGCGGACGTGATGCTGCACAAGCGCACGGGCATCCTGCCGGAGGCGCTCAACAACTTCATCATCCGGTTGGGCTGGAGCCACGGCAACGACGAGGTCATCAGCCGCGAGCAGATGAAGGAGTGGTTCGACTTCTCCGGCGTCGGCACCACCTCCGGCGTGTGGAACCCGGAGAAGCTGCTGTGGCTCAACCAGCAGTGGATGAAGGAGCTGCCGGAGGCCACCGTCGCGGAGCGGCTGGTGCCCTTCCTCGAGGCCAAGGGCTTCCAGGTGAAGGGCGACTCGCGCCTGGTGCCGCTGGTGCACGCGCTCAAGGAGCGCTCGCGCACGCTGGAGGAGATGGCGACCACCGCGTCGCTCTACTTCCGCTCCGGCGTCACGCTGGACGAGAAGGCCGCGGCCAAGCACCTCACGGGGGACTCGCTGGGGCTCTTGCGCAAGGTGCGCGACGGCATCGCCGCGCTGCCGGAGTGGACGGTGGAGGCGCTGGACGGCGTGGTGAAGTCCGTCAGCGAGTCCTCCAGCGTGGGCATGGGCAAGGTGGCACAACCCGTGCGGGTCGCCATCACGGGCAACACCACGAGCCCGGGCATCGGCGAGACGCTGCTGCTCGCGGGTCGTGACGAGGCCCTGCGCCGCATCGACGCCGCCCTGGCGCGCGGCGCGTGACCTCCGCCTCACGAAGCGGTGGACGTTCCCCGCTTCGGCCCCTATCTTCGCGAGCCATGATGCGAGCGCTTGACACCATGAGACAGCGTTTTTATAAGGCGCGCCCGCTCGGCGCGTTGATGTGTGCGCTCTGGGCGGTGGTGGCGAGCGCCGAGGTGGTCAGTGGCGCCCAGCTCCCGGACGGCTCCCAGAAGGTGGGGGAGAATCGGTACCGGGCGCCGAAAGACTTCGAGGCGACGTTGGATTACTACCGCTCGGTCTACTCGACGAGCAGTTATCCTCGGAGGCAGATCGTCAACCAGCCGGGCGTGAAGGCGGTCCACATCACCAACCCCTCGGGGAAGAACTTCGCGGGGCTGAATATTTACGAGGCGAACGAGGAAGTTCGCATCTACATCGTCCCGACGCAGCAAGCGGCCAAGCCGGCGAAGAAGCCGGAGCCCAAGTCAGGGAAGAAGAAGTAGAGCAGTCAGCAGGAAACGCCCACCGAAGTTGTTGCAGTCGATGGGCGGTGTTGGTAGTAGAGGCAGCCGCAGTGATTGGGGAATCGTCTAACGGCAGGACAGCAGACTCTGACTCTGCTTATCTAGGTTCGAATCCTAGTTCCCCAGCTCGCAGCACCGCAGTCCGCAGCAAAAAAGCTCGAATCAAGATGGTTGACGAGAGCTGAAGCAGGATGTAGGAAGCAGCAGCAGAAACACGGTGGCTGCAGCGAAATGTCGGCCCTGTCGTCTAGCGGTTAGGACGGTGCCCTCTCACGGCACAAACTCGGGTTCGAATCCCGGCAGGGTCACTCAGACGCCGCCTTCTGAAAAGAAGGCGGCGTTTTGTTTTTCCGGAGTGGGGTGACGCATGCGGCCGCTCGAGGCGTTGCTCGAAACCGAGGACCCCGCGTGGCCGTTGGTGCGGGAGTGGTTGGGCTCGGCGAGCCACCCGGTCGAGGTCCTGCCTCGCGACGAAGCCGCCGCCGGAGCTGTGCTCCACCTGCTTCAGGTGACGACGCGCTCTCCCCTGGGCGCGGTGGCCTACGAGACAGGGGGCCTGCTCGTCGACGGGGGCTGGCTCCGAATCCTGGGCGGCGGAGGCCCGCGCATGCGCGGCAGTCTGGCGACGTGGAATGCGCTGGGCCCGCATCCCGCGGTGGCTGCGAGCCGGGGAATGCTGCTCGTGGCCCATGATGTCCTCGGCGGCTTCTTCGCGCTCGACGGCGGGGCACTCGGCGAAGGGCGAGGCGGCGCGTTCTACTTCGCGCCCGACACGCTCCGCTGGGAGGACCTGGGGCGCGGCTACTCGGACCTGCTGGCCTTCTTCCTCTCTGGAGACCTCGCCGGGTTCTATGGCGCGTACCGCGCGGCCGGCTGGAGCGAAGAGGCCTCGAGGCTCTCACCGGATCAGGGCTTCTCCCTCCACCCTCCCCTCTGGACGGCAGAAGGCAAGGACCTCACCCAGGTGTCTCGACGGGCTGTGCCCATGACGGAGCTGCTGGCGCTTCAGCTCGACCTCGCACGCCAGCTCGACGCCGGCGAGGCCTGAAGCACCGGCTCAAGCCGACGGCGCGAGGATGCTCTGGCGGAACGCGGAGAGCGCGGCGGCCAGTCGGTCCTGGGCTCGCTGGACACCCCGGCGCAACAGCAGCATCCGCACCTTCTCCGGCAGGACGCTGGCGCCCTGCGTGGTGCCGAAGCCCACCAGGTCCATGCGCAGGGTGATGGCCTCCAGCAGGTCACCCAGGTCCGCCTCGGGACTGGCCAGCAGCAGCACATCCGGCGGCCGGCTCTGCAGGCGCTCCGCCAGCGTTCGCCACTGAGGGTCCCCCGTCTCCACCACCACGACGTCCACCTCTTCGAGCTCCGGCGCGTACGGCGGCAGCTCCCGCACCTCGAACCCGGACTCGCGCAGCGACTCCAGTGCCTCGGCGCTGCCCACCACCGCCACGCGGCCCGCCTGGACCTGGCGTGACGACTCCTCGTAGGCCCGGAGCTCCTCCTCCAGCGCCACGTGCGCGGGCTCCGGCGCGTCCTGCCCGGCGGCCAGCAGCGCGGCGGCCTCCCGGGCCACCTCCCGCGCCTGCTCGCGGACTCGCGTCCCGGACGTGCGCCGCTCCAGCGCCGCGCGCACCTTGGCGCGCAGCACCCGCAGGTCATCGAAGGGCTTGAGGATGTAGTCGCTCGCCCCCGCCGCGAAGGCCGCGATGACGGACTCGCTGCTCGCGTAGGCGGTGATCATCAGCGCCTCCAGCGTGGGCTGCAGCGTCCGCGCCTGCGCGACGAGCTCCACCCCGCCCATGCCGGGCAGGTTCTTGTCCGTCACCAGCACGTCGATGCGCTGCTCACGCAGTATCGGCAGCGCCTCCTCCGCGCTCGCCGCCACCAGCACCACGAGGTCCGACTCGCGCTCCAACAAGCGGGCGCAGATGTCGAGCACGACGGGCTCGTCGTCCACCACCAACACCGTCGAGGCGAGCGTTCCCCCCTCCCCACCGTCGCCCTCACCGGTCTCGAACGGGAGATCCATGGCTTTGGAGATTCGCACAGCTTCACGCGGACTTCGAGGCTCGCATGCGGGGACCGGTATGCTTATGCCCGTGGCGAGCTTCGAGGACGCGTTGCAGGAGAATCGGGTGCCCCCGCTGTTGGGCGACGTGCGCCTGCGTTACGACGGGGGCCGGCTGGTGGGGGAATCCCGCCCGCCCCGGTGGGATGCGCGCATGCTGCCGGGCCTGTGTGTCGGTGTCGCCGTGGGCTGCGCCCTGGGCGCCGCCGTCCTGGTGGGACAGGAGAAGGGCTCGCTCCCGGCCGCCTCCGCCACCCTGGCCCTGGTGGCCGCGGCCCTGGTGGGAGCCGCCCTCCGGCTCGAGTCGAAGCTCGGCCGCCGCCGCTTCGTGCTCCACTTCCGCTCGGAGACCCTGCGAGTCGAGCGACTGGCGTGGACTCCCGGCGCCACCCGCACGGAGCTCATCCCCTTCGACGAGGTCCGCGCCGTGCACATCGTCGAGCGCACCGGCTCCGGCTACGCGCTGGTCGTGGAGTACGGCCCCCAGGGCGCCCAGGCCCGGCGCGCCGTGCTGGTGGAGAAGGTGCGCCACGCGGAGGGAGAGACGCTCCACCGCGTGTGGCGCATGCTCAGCAACGCCTTCGGCCTCAGAGGGGCGGGGCTCGCCGGAGGGTGATTTCGATGTCCGTGCCCTCGCCGGGCGTGGACGACAGCCGCAGGTTGCCTCCCGCCTGCGCCACCAGCTCGCGGCAGATGGACAGGCCCAGGCCCGTGCCGATTCCCACCGGCTTCGTCGTGAACAGCGGCTGGAACACGCGCTCCTGCAGGTCCACGGGGATGCCGCAGCCGTTGTCCGCCACCGTCAGCACCACGTCGTCGGGCCGCACCGCCCAGCGCACCTCGATGCGCCCCTGCCGCCCCGTGCCCGACATGGCCTGCGCGGCGTTCACCACGAGGTTGAGCAGCACCTGGCACAGCTTCACCGGCCCGAAGATGACGCGCACCGCCTCGCCGTTGCTCGTCAGCCGTGCCCTGTCCCGCACCTCCGCCCGCGCCAGCTTCACCGCGAAGGAGACCACCTCGGCCACGTCCGCGGTGGCCTCCATGTCCTCGCCGCGCGCCTGGGCCCTCAGGCCCAGCGCCACCTGACGCAGATGCTCGGCGCCGTCCGCCAGGTCCTTGATGAGCGCGGGCAGGTCCTCCACCGTCTCCGCCACCGACGGGTTCGGGTCCGAAGACAGGTGCTTGGACACGTACTGGATGACGCTCGTCAAATCCCGCTGCAGCGAGGACACGTTCTGCGACAGGTAGCCCACCGGGCCCATCAGCTCGTGCGCGATGCCCGCCGTCACCTGCCCCAGCGTGGCCAGACGCTCCGACTTCATCATCCGCCCTTCCACCTCGCGGATGCGCAGCTCCAGCCGGGCAATCTTCAGCGCGTCGTCCAGCGCCGCCTGCAGCTCCGAGCGGTCCCACGGCTTGACGAAGTAGCGCGTCACCTGGCCGCGGTTCACCGCGTCGATGACCGCCTGCATGTCCGCGTATGCCGTGACGAGCATGCGCTTGGCGTCGGGGGCAATCGAACGCGCGCGCTCCAGCAGCTCCACGCCCGTCATCCCCGGCATCCGCTGGTCGGAGAGGATGACGCCAATCTCGCCCTTGCGCTGCTCGAGCAACGCCAGCGCCTCGCTGGGAGACGCGCTGCGGAAGATGCGGAAGCGCTGTCCGAAGTTCGCGTCGAAGACCCGCAGGTTCAGCGCGTCATCGTCGACGTACAGCACCGCGGGTAGTTCAGACGGGTTCATGACGCTCCTCCTGGCCGGCTATCCCTCAAAGAGGCCAGGCTGGTGCCGCCTAGAATAGCGCCTCCTCCGACTCCCTTTCTGCTGGGTGCCGACGGAACCGTCCCCCCGGGACGTAATGCCTCGCGAACTCTAGACCAACCAGACAGGTTTGACCCCCAGGAAAATCCAGACGAGTGCCCGTCACCCTGCCCGTTCACCGGGCATGCCGGCGACGGGAGGGCGCAGGAGGAGTGAGGGTTCAGCGAGTGGAGGTGAGGACGGGCGCGGGTGTGTCCGGGGACGCCAGGGCATCACCGGTGTCCTGCTCCAGGGCCACGGCCACCGCGTCCACGGAGGCGAAGCGGCCCCTGGGGAGGGCGCCCAGCAGCGAGAGCACCGTGGGCGGGGCCTCGTTCTCACGAGCCACCCAGGTGAGCTCTTCCGCGGTGAGGGGGAACACCGCGCCGAGCAGGGCCTGGTGCAGCGACTGCGCGAGAGGCAGCGGCGGGCCCACCCGCTCCTCCAACTCCGACACACCCTGGACAAGCCGTTCGCGTGTCATGTCGTCGTTCATTTGGACGAAGTTAAGCAGCGAACCGATTCGGCTGCCGGCCTTTTTTTCGTGCCCGCCCAGCAACCGGGAGAGCGGGCCACGCAGCGGGCCCCGGGTGGCCACCTTCCGCGGGGCGCCCCACCGTTAATCGCGCAACTTCACACGCACCCTCAGGAGGGACTTCGTCATGGCGCACCAGGACAAGCCCGACGACAAGCCGCGCAAGGCGGGCAGTGACGCGGATTACGCCGAGCGCATCGACCACGTGGAGGCCACGCGCCCCGAGCCCTGGCCCGGAATCCGCGGACGCTCGCACGAGGATGAGCAGGAGCTCCCCACCGGCACGCCGCGCGAGCAGCAGGCCCGGGTGACGGAGGCGCAACGCAAGCTCGAGGAGGAAGAGGCGAGCGAGCGCGAGCCCACCCGCGAGTAGAAACGAGAGGGCCCGCTCCCAGCCGCTCCGGGGACGGAGCGAGGAAGCGGGCCACTCACCTGCAAGCAGCCTAGAAGAGCAGCCGCGTGGGGTGCTCCAGCAGGCCGCGCAGCTCGCGGAGGAACTCCGCGCCGATGGCACCGTCGACGATGCGGTGGTCGCACGACAGCGTGGCCGACATCATCTTGCGGATGACCATCTGCCCGTCGCGCACCACGACCTTGTCCGTCACCGCACCCACCGCGAGGATGGAGGCCTGCGGCGGGTTGATGATGGCGGCGAAGTTGTCGATGCCGTACATGCCCAGGTTGCTCACGGTGATGGAGCCGCCCGTGTACTCCTCGGGCTTGAGGGCCCGCTTGCGCGCGCGCTCCGCCAGCTCGCGAATCTCCGTGGACAGCGCCTGCAGCCCCTTGGTGTCCGCGTCGCGGACGATGGGGGTGATGAGGCCCTGCTCCAGCGCCACCGCGATGCCCACGTCCACCGAGCCGTGGTGGATGACCTGGTCACCCTGCAGCGACACGTTGACCTTCGGGTAGCGGCGCACGGCCATGGCCACGGCCTTCACGATGAGGTCGTTGACGGAGACCTTGAGGTCCATCGCCTTCGCCTCCTCGCGCACCTTCACCGCGGCGTCCATCTCCACCTCGATGGTGAGGTAGAAGTGCGGCACGCCGGGCTTCACCTCCGTCATCCGCTGCGCGATGACCTTGCGCATGGAGGACAGGGGCTCGGTGCGGGACTCCGCGCGCGCCACCGTCGGCGCCGAGGGGCCCTTCCTCGCGGCCGGCGCGGAGGGCGCCTGCGCGGGGGCCTTCGCTCCACCCTTGGCCAGCGCCTCCTCGATGTCGCGCTTCACCACGCGACCCGAGGGACCCGAGCCCTGCACCTGCGCGATGTCCAGCCCGCGCGCCTGGGCAATCTTCTTGGCGAGCGGACTGGCCCGGACCCGGCGTCCCCCACCGGACGCGGAAGGCGCCTGGGGAGCGGGAGCCTGGACCGGCTGCGCGGCGGGAGCGGCCTTGGGGGCCTCGGGCGCGGCGGCCTTCGGCGCGGGAGCGGCGGCGGCCGCCTTGCCCCCCTTGGGCGTGAGGTACGCGATGGGCGAGCCGACCGGGGCCGTCTGGTTCTCACCGACGACGATCTCCGCCAGTGTCCCGTCGTCGTAGGCCTCGATCTCCAGGTTGGACTTGTCCGTCTCCAGCTCGGCCAGGGCCTCGCCGGAGGAGACCTTGTCCCCCACCTTCTTCAACCACTTGACGATCTTCCCCTCCGTCATCGTCGGGGACAGGCTCGGCAGCTGGATGGCGATGCGGTCCCCACCACCGGACGCGGCGGGCGCGGCAGCGGGCTTGGGGGCCTCGGGCGCGGCGGCCTTCGGCGCGGGAGCGGCGGCGGGCGCGGGAGCCGGCGCGGCGGCCTTCGGCGCGGGCGCGCCTCCGGCGGCGACCTTCTCGCCCTTCGCGCCGACATAGGCGATGGGCGCGCCGACGGGGGCCGTCTGGTTCTCGCCGACGACGATCTCCAGCAGGTAGCCGTCGTCGTACGCCTCGATCTCCAGGTTGGACTTGTCCGTCTCCAGTTCGGCGATGGCCTCACCGGAGGAGACCTTGTCCCCCACCTTCTTCAGCCACTTGACGATCTTCCCCTCCGTCATCGTCGGGGACAGGCTCGGCATCTGAATGGGCGTGGCCATACGGGTCAGGCTCCCTCGCGGTACAGCACCTTCTTCACCGCCGCGATGATCTTGGGCGCGTCCGGCTGCGTCGCGTTCTCCAGGTTCGCCGCGTAGGACATGTTCACGTCGAGTCCCGTCACGCGCTCCACCGGCGCATCCAGGTCGTCGAACGCCTTGGACTGGATGATGTCCACCACCGAGGCGCCCACACCCGCCAGCGCCCAGCCCTCCTCCACGATGACGGCGCGGTTCGTCTTGCGCACGCTCGCGAGGATGGCCTCCTCATCCAGCGGCCTCAACGTGCGCAGGTCCAGGACCTCCGCGTTGATGCCCTCCTTCGCCAACTCCTCGGCCGCCTGCATGCAGAAGTAATACATGCGGCTCCAGGTGATGATGGTGACGTCCGTGCCCTCGCGCTTCACGTCCGCCTTGCCCAGCGGCACCACGTGCTCGCCCTCGGGCACCTCGCCCTTGAGCGCGTAGAGCCGCTCGCCCTCGAACATGATGACCGGGTTCTCGTCCCGGATGGCCGCCTTGAGCATGCCCTTGGCGTCCGCGGGCGTGGCCGGAGCAATCACCTTCAGGCCGGGGAAGTGCGCGTAGTTGGCCTCCAGCGCCTGGCTGTGCTGGCTGGACAGCCGGCCGCCGGCGCCGCCCGGGCCCCGGAACACGATGGGGCAGCGCAGCTGGCCGCCGGACATGTGGCGCAGCTTGGCCGCGTTGTTGACGATCTGGTCCATCGCCAGGATGGCGAAGTTCCACGTCATCATCTCCACCACCGGACGCAGGCCCACCATGGCCGCGCCCACGCTCATTCCACCGAAGCCCAGCTCGGAGATGGGCGCGTCGATGATGCGCGCGCTCCCGAACCGGTCCAGCAGTCCCTGCGACACCTTGAAGGCGCCGTTGTAGCGGCCCACCTCCTCGCCAATCAGGAAGACGTTGGCGTCGCGCTCCATCTCCTCGGCGAGCGCCTGGTTCAGGGCCTCGCGGTACATCAACTCGGGCATCGTCGGCTCCGACTCGAAATCAAAAAGGGTTGGGGTGTGACGGGCCGGGCACTAGTTGCTCAGGCCCGCCTTCTTGTCCGCGGCTTCCGCCTGCTCGCGCGGCTCCAGGTCCCAGGTGACCTTCAGCTCCTGGCCGCTCGGGTACTTCGGCCAGTTCGTCACCTTCACGCCCAGCACGCGCTCACGCGGGCGAACGTCCTCCTCGCCCGGCTCGACGATGGTGTCGCGCCACAGCTCCTCCAGGCTCGGCTCCGGGGACTCGTCCGCGAACTTCACCGCGGCGTCCACCTGCGCCTTCACCTCTTCCTCGATGCGCTCGAAGTCCGCGTCCGCCCCCAGGCCATTCTTGATGGCGTAGTCGCGCAGCTTGGGGATGGGGTCGTTCTTGCGCTCCTCCTCCACCTCCTGCTTGGTGCGGTAGTTGGCCGGGTCCGCCATCGAGTGGCCACGGAAGCGGTACGTGTTCGCCTCCAGCAGCACCGGGCCCTTGCCCGCGCGGCACCACGCGGCCGCGTCCTTCACGGCCTCGTACATCTTCAGCACGTCCATGCCGTCCACCGGCTCGCCGCGCATGTCGTACGCCGCGGCGCGCTTGTAGATCTCCGGCACCGCCGACGTGCGCGCGATGGCCGTGCCCATGCCGTAGCGGTTGTTCTCGCAGATGTAGATGACCGGCAGCTTCCACTTGGACGCCATGTTGAACGTCTCGTGGAGCGCGCCCTGGTTGGCCGCCGCGTCGCCGAAATAGCAGACCGTCACGCGGTCCTCGTTGCGATAGCGGCTGGCGAAGGCCATGCCGGCCGCGAGCGGAATCTGCCCGCCGACGATGCCGTAGCCCCCGTAGAAGTGGTGCTCGATGTCGAAGATGTGCATCGAGCCGCCCTTGCCCTTGCTGTAGCCGGAGCCCCGGCCGAACAGCTCCGCCATCACCATGCCCGCGTCGCTGCCGCGCGCCAGGGGCTGGCCGTGGTCGCGGTAGGCGCTGAGCATGTAGTCGTCCTGGCGGATGGCCTCCACGGGCCCCACCGCCACCGCCTCCTGCCCGATGTACAGGTGGCAGAAGCCGGCGATCTTCCCCAGCGTGTACTGCTGACCCGCGCGCTCCTCGAAACGGCGGATGAGGTACATCTTCCGGTACATCGTCAACAGCTGTTCTTTCGAGTACGGGCTGGCCACCGCGGGTGCCTCCATGCAGGCCGTCCCTCCTCACCCGGGGACGGCGAATGCCGTGCGCCTCATAGCGCGCGGACCTGGGACTTCAAAGCCTTTCAAACCCCGCGCCCTTCCCCCGAAAATTCAGGCGCGGTGCGTCAGGAAACGAGCGTGAAGTGCGGCACGCTGATGATGCCGTCCAGCAGCGTCACGGCCCGGCCGGAATGATCCGTGGCCAGATGAATGACGGTGGCGTCGGGGAAGCGGCGCCGGTAGTCGTTGGCGTGGGTGGGCTCGTTGTCGAAGGCGGCAACCACGGTCCCCAGCCGGCCCAGTTGCGCGTGGGCCTCGCGCTTGAACGCATCGTCGTCGTCGTAGGGCGCGGGCTTCATCACGAGCATCACCCGCTCCCCATCCGGCACGGCCATGCCGAGCCGGCGCATGCAGGCGACGGAGCCCCCGCGCATGCCCTCGTGACGGCCCGTGACGTAGACGAGCCGGGCGCCGGTGCCCACCACCGCGTGCGTGAAGGCCGCCGCGCCGTCGATGGCCTCGTCCACCGCGCAGTACTCGCTGGTGAAGAAGCGCTCGCCCCAGAAGTGGCGCGCGGGCTCGAAGTGCCGCTCCACCAGGGCCGCCTCCAGGCCGCACGCGCGCATCGCCTCGCGCATGTCCCAGCCGGAGTTCCAGTGGTGGGCCTTGCACGTGGACAGCGGCTCCACCGCGTGCGCCGTGCCGTATTCCCGGAGGATGCGCGCCTGGCGCTCCCGGTTGTCGAGCAGGGTGGAGTCCAGGTCGAACGCCAGCACCGCCTGCTCCCCGAGCGAGCGGGCCTTGGCCAGGATGGCGTGGAGGCTGTCGCGCCAGTCGTCGCGGATGCGCTTCTTGAAGTCTTCGTGGGCCATGAGCGCGGCGAACATTACCCGCGCGGGCCGCCGAGCGCCGCCGAAACCGCCCGACTCAGGCGGCCGACTGCCAGGGCATGGGGCCAGGGGGCGCCCCGGCCGCCGTGTCCGCGAAGCGCAGCATGCGCTGGATGCCGTTGCGGTCCAGCACCAGCCGCACCAGCTGCGTGCTCTCCTGGCGCCGGTCCGTCTCCTCCTCCTCGACGGTGAAGCGCAGCACGACGTCCACCGGATAACGCTTGGCGCCCCGGATGTGACCCACGGACAGGTCCGCCAGGTCCACGTACTCGAGCGCCAGCTCCGGCTCGTCCATGTCGCGCAGGAAGCGCTCCACGTTGAAGCGCAGGATGTCCGTCACGCCCGACAGGCCCCGCTCCGTGCGAGGCAGGAGCCGGGCGTCCAGGATGATGTGCTTCTGGTAGCGGATGACCGTCTCGGTCAGCTCGCCCTGGGACACGGTGAGGAAGTCGTCCTGGTGGCGCAGCGAGGCCACCGAGTCGGGGACCTTGGGCGCGTAGTCCACGCGCTCCTCGCACGTGCCGATGGTCCGCCCCGTCACCGGGTCCACCAGGTCCGCGGTGCGGTCCGACAGGTGCGTGGCCGCCACCCGGCTGAGCACCCGGCGCAGGCCCTCCTTGATGCGGTCCTTCATCATGTAGCCGACCACGGCGATGAGGAAGAAGTTGAGGCTCACCTGCGTGAAGCGGATCTGCGCCCACAGCGCCACCGCCGTCGCGAAGGCCATGGCGATGCCCGCCGCCAGCGCGAAGAGCACCTCCTCCCAGCCCTGCCGCTTCTGCCGCCGGCGCGAGGACAGGAAGAGCACGTTCATGCAGAACTTCTTCAGCATGCCCAGCCGCTGGATGTACTCCTCGTTGTCCCCCGTGGGGCTCAGCACGCTGCGAAGCCGGTGCTCCTTGCGGTAGGACTCCTCGCGCAGCACCGCCTCCATCAGCCCCTTGCGAAGCTGCAGCCACGGCTCCCCACGCGGAAGCGCCTTCATGTCCGCCACCGCGCGCCGGAAGCCGTTCTCCACCAGCAGGCTCACGTACTCGTCCACCAGCCGCAGCGACGCGCGCGAGCGCTCCTGCAGCCGCAGCTCCCCCACCGAGCGCAGCCACTGCCGGAAGCGCGCGAGCACCTCGCTCACCCCCGCCTGCATCGCCACCACGTCCGACTCCAGCGTCGCGCACGCCTCCGTGGGCAGCGCCACCGGCCCCTCGCAGCGCGTCTCCACGCCCGTGGCGAAGCGCCTGAGCGCCCCGCGCAGCACGCACGACAGGAGCTTCGCCTGGTAGACGATGTCCTTCTCCGAGCCCAGCCCCGTGCGCAGCCACGCCTCCAGCCGCACCAGCGGCGAGGCGTCCGACGTGAGCAGCTCCTGCACCGCCATCACCGGCGTCTTGAAGCGCACGTAGTTGTGGATGTCCGCGTAGAAGTCCGCGCGGGGGTACGTCTCCGCGTCGATGTTCAGGCTCCCCGGGAGGAACAGATGCGCCTCCACCAGGTAGCGCGTCTCGTCCGCCCCCGAGGGCTGGTACTCGAGCTTGATCTCGAACTGCTTCCGGTCGTGAACCTCGAAGCGGCTCTGCAGTGGCAGTGGGGCGGGTACCTGGGACACGTCCACACTCTACGTCACAACCCTGTCACGGGGGAGTGACGCCCCCGTGACGTCCTGCGGTCCACAGCGGCCTCAGCCTCCCGTACCGGTCTTGGGAGTCGCAACCGGCTGGGTGACCACCGAGGCCCCCCCGACGGGCGCCGTCTTCGGCTGCGGGCGGGCATTCCACACCCGCGTGGCCAACAGCAGGCCCGCGAAGGACAGGGGCAGCATGGCCAGGGGCCAGTTGCCCCAGTTGTTGGGGTCCTTGGCCACCTCCCCCGCCGGGAGGATGCGCCCCAGCAGGATGGATTGGAGGGCGGTGCCCGCGTACACGGCGCCGTCGATGATGCCCACCGCGAGGCCCGCGTTCTTCTTGCCGCCGAAGTCCATGCTCGCCGTGCCCGACAGCATGCCGTGCACGCCGATGACACACAGGGACATGAAGATGACCGTCCAGCCGAGCGCCGGGCTGTTGAGCAGGAACAGCGTGGCCACCGCGCCCAGGCTCATGCCCGCGTAGAGCACCGCCGACACCGGCCCGCGCCGCGAGTCGAACACGCGGTCGCTGATGACGCCGGCGAACATGCCGCCGGTGATGCCCGCGACACACAGCAGCATGCCCCAGTTGGCCGCGACGAACGCCTCCGACAGGCCCGTCGCCTTCGCGAACTTGGGGTACCACTGCATGATGGCGTTGCGCATGAAGCCGCTGCAGAACTCCACCATCAGGATGATGATGATGGTGCGGTTGCTGATCATCTTCTTGAACACTTCCCACACGCTGCTGGACGCCGCCTCGCCGCTGGACGCGTCCGCGGTGTCGAAGTCCGGGTGGCCCGTGTGGCTGGGCGTGTCGCGGATGACGAAGAAGTCCAGCACCACGAAGGCCGCGAGGATCGCCGCCGGCACGAAGAACACCCAGTACGTGGGCGCCGCCTTGGCGATGAAGCGGCTCCAGTCGTAGGCGAAGTAGACGCCCAGCGAGATGAGGATGCCGAAGACGCCGCCCAGCTGACCGCGCTCGCGCACATGGAACCAGGACGCGTTCACCTTGACGATGGA
This sequence comes from Myxococcus faecalis, assembly GCF_050039385.1. Taxonomy (NCBI): domain Bacteria; kingdom Pseudomonadati; phylum Myxococcota; class Myxococcia; order Myxococcales; family Myxococcaceae; genus Myxococcus; species Myxococcus faecalis. Next base: position 767,803 of record NZ_CP144336.1, read on the forward strand.
GACCGCGCCGAAGCTCTGGAAGTACATGTTGACGGCGTAGAGGAACGACAGCGTCCCCACGATGCCGCCCGGCGGCTGCCAGCCCTCGGTGAGGACCTTGTAGACCACCACGCCCATCAGCACGTTGGCCACCGACGAGCCCGCGGCCGACAAGAGGATGGTCTTGCGGCCCCCGAGCCTGTCGGTCAGCGGTCCGTTGAGCAGGAACGCGCAGCCGTAGACGAGCGTGCCCCAGAAGAAGATGGTGCCGAAGTCCGCGTTGGACGTGTGGCCCTTCATCGCGCTGGTGGCTTCGTTGAGGTTGTAGCGCCCCATGTAGAGGAACGCGTACGTCATCCCCAGCGGGAACCAGTTGAAGAAGCGGCGTCGGCGGAAGGCGTCCGTGTGGCCCAGTTCCACCTTGGGCAGCCGCGCGAGCACGAGCGCGATGGCTCCCAGCAGGATGAGAATGGGCAACAGGTTGGCCAGCCACGGGGGCAGCGACGACATGCAGCGACCTCGGCAGTGGAGTGCGAAAACGCCGCGCACCCTACCCCGGCCGCCGCCCCCGGAGAAACTCCGTGCTCATCCCAATCGGGCGAGCAACCTCGTGAGCGCCACCTCCGTCTTCGCGTCCGGGATGTCCCCGCGCCGGCACGCCTCCAGCACCTCCCCCAGCGGGCGCCAGTGCAGCTGCGTCCCCTCCTCCAGGGGCGAGCCGTCTCCCTCGGGCTCCTCCTGCGACACGTCCGTGACGTCCACCGCCGCGGGGAAGACCTTCTCCGACAGGATGCCCGGCGCCAGGAAGAACGAGCCGCCCAACAGCTGGATGTCCTCGGGCCGCACCGGATAGCCCGCCTCCTCGTGGACCTCCGCCGCCGCGCGCTTCTTGAGGCCCTCCTCGCCCTTGTCCTCGGGCTCGAGCAGGCCGGCGACGATCTCCTCCACCCGCAGGTAGCCCGTGCCCGGGTCCGGCACCGTCATCGCGTCGCGTTGATCCTTCCGGAAGTACGCCGCGGGCCGGAGGTTCATCCGCGTCAGGACCTCGAGTCCCGCCGCACCGCGTCGATAGACGAGCACGGCGACGGCATCCAACCGGGGCCGGTCCACCACGTCGACGCGGTACACGGACGACGAGGAGCCATCCGCGCGTCGGTTGCGACACCGCAGCCGCTTCACTCGGAGGAAGCCCTCGTCGCAGCGCGCCGTAGACGAGAAATCCTCGATGATCTCGATGTCAGTCACACTGGAATGACGCTGCCGCATGTCTGCTTGCTCTCCGTGAAGGGGGCCCTGAATGGGGGGACTGTACGAATGCCATGGCGGCGTTGCTTGCCCGCCCGTGTCCGATACCGTACCTTGCGCCCGCTTTACTCCCGACGTCCTACCGAAACACGGAATCTCCTGATGCGTCGCCTCCTGCTCGGCCTCTTCTGCGCCCTGGTCTCGGCCTCATGCATGCCAGTGATGGAAGGCCAGGACTACAACCTCGAGGGGCAGGAGGTGCGGCTGACGCTCCTTCATACCTCGGACATCCACTCACGCCTCATCCCCTACGACTTCGCGCCGCTGAAGACGGACCAGGACCTGGGACTCATCCCGGAGGCCGGCCCGTTCGGTGGCGCCACGCGCATGGCCGCGGTGCTCAAGCGCGAGCGCGCCAAGGGTGAGCGGGTGCTGCACGTCGACTCGGGCGACTGCTTCCAGGGCGCCCCCATCTTCAACCTCAACAACGGTGAAGTGGAGTTCCGCTTCCTGTCGCAGGCCCGGCTGGACGCCGCGGTCATCGGCAACCACGAGTTCGACGCGGGCGCGCTGAACTTCACCAACCAGGCCAAGCAGTTCGCGACGTTCCCGCTGCTCGCCGCCAACTACAACTGGAATGACTGGCGGCAGAACGGCAGCAACGAGACGGCGCTGGAGGCCGCGCCGTACACCATCCGCAACGTGAAGGGCCTGCGCGTCGCCATCATCGGCATGGCGAACATCTCCTCGCTCAACTCCATCGTCGAGGGTGGCAACAGCCTCCAGGTGACTCCTCTGGAGCAGAACGAGGTGGTGCGTGCGTACGTGGACCTGCTGCGGCCGGTCTCCGACCTCATCGTCATCGTCAGCCACCTGGGCCTCACCGAGGACCAGGACGTCATCCAGGGCTACGAGGCCTATTACGAGTACGGCCGCGCCCGCTCCTTCATCCGCCGCGAGAAGAACCCGTGGCAGGTGCTCGAGTGGTTCGGCCCCGAGGGCAACGACAAGTCCGTCGTTCGCGTCCAGATTCCGGGCGTCAGCGGCGTGGACGTGGTGATGGGCGGCCACCTGCACGTGGTGCTCAACCCGCCGCAGCTGCTCGCGGACCCCAGCGGCCGCAAGGTGGTGCTCTCGCACTCCGGCGCGTTCGCCAAGTACGTGGGCCGGCTGGAGCTGGTCGTGAAGATGCCGACGGAGCTCGGCGCCGGCGAGGGCGGCGAGGTCGTCAGCCAGGACTACCGCGTGTTCCCGCTCGACCGGCTCTGGTGCGACGAGGCCATGCGCAAGTACCGGTATGACCCGAACATCTTCTGGGAGGATGGCCAGTTCATCCAGACCCCCGAGGTCCGCGCGGCCATGGAGGCCTGCGAGGCGCAGGAGGACCGCCAGACGACGCATCTGCTGCAGCCCTACATCATCGGCATGGACATGCGGCTGCAGCTCACCAACATCTTCTCGTACGCGCCCACGGACGTGACGCGCCGGAACAACTCCACGGGTGGTGACTCGCCGCTGGGCAACATCGCCGCGGACTCGATGCGCAAGCGTCGCCGCGTCGACGCGCAGATGGCGCTCACCAACTCGCTGGGCATCCGCGACAACCTCTACGCGGGCGTCATCACCCAGGAGTCGATGTTCAACGTGTTCCCGTTCGAGAACACCATCAACATCATGTACCTCTCCGGCAAGGAGATGCAGGAGATGTTCAACTTCGTCGCCGAGCGCTCCGCGGAGCGCGGCTGCGTCAGTCAGGCGCAGATCTCCGGCGCGAAGTTCACCATGGACTGCGCCCAGGTGCAGATCAACGACCTGCGCACCCCCTGCAACCTGGCGCTGAAGGGCGCCGACTGCCCCGCCCAGGACCGCACGGGCCACGCGCCCTGGCAGTGCATCCAGGACGAGAGCAGCTCCTCGGACCGGGGCCGCTGCTACGCGAATCCCGGCACGGACATCTCGGTGGGCCCCGAGCCGCTCAACCCCTTCGGCACCTACCGCGTGGCGGTGAACGACTACATCGCGAAGGGCGGCTCGGGCTTCAACGTGCTCAAGCGCAACACCACGCGCCAGGAGACGGGCATCTCGCTGCGTGACTCGCTCATCGGCTACATGCAGGACTTCTGCACCTGCGACGACATCAACGCGGGCTACGAGACGCGAGGCAACAAGCAGGGTGCGCAGAGCTGCGGCAACCTCGTGAACGGCAAGTGGGTGGTCAACGACCGACTGCGCGCCGCGTGCCGCGAGATGCAGGACTACAAGAACGAGCTGGAGGTGCGCGTCGGAAGCTGCACGTGCGGTGACCTGCTGCGCAACGGGTTCGATCCGTCGGGCTGTGGCGTGGACACGGTGACCAACCCGGACCAGGCTCGCGCGGCCTGTATCTCCGGCAAGCAGGTGGGAACCTGCACCTGCGGAGACCTGGCCGCCCGCGGCTACAATCCCGCGGGCTGCAACATCCCCGACGTGGACGAGCCCGAAGAGGCCATGGCCGCCTGCGCGGTGTCGCCCGGTCCGTTCACCGGCCGGTGTGACTGCCGGGAGATCATCAGCGGCAGCAACCCTGTCTGCGGCACGGTGACCCAGCAGCTTCGCAACTTCTGTGACAACCCGACGGCGATGCCCATCGCCGACGCGGTGGATGACGGCCGCATCGGCCGGAGGGTGGAGCAATGAAGCGATTCGCGTTCCTGTCGGCGGTGGCCCTCGCCGCCGCGGGCTGTTACACCGACGAGACGCCCCAGCCCACCGGCCTCTCCTCGTTCAAGGTGACGGTGAAGGGTTTCTACGTCGCGGACTCAAACCCGCGCATGGCCGTGCCGGTGGTGGCGGAGTGTGCGACCGCGCACGGCGGAGGCAACCAGGCGGCGGTTCCCCTGGAGCTTCGCGGCACGAAGGACTGTCGGCTCTCCATGCCCCGCAGCGCGGTGGACGTGGACATCGACATCCAGGCGCTGGACGTGAAGGGCCAGCCCATGGAGTCGTTCAACGGCCCCGTGTCCTTCCGCACCGTCCCCGGCAACCTGACGGGCCCCTACCGCTACCGCTGGGTGCAGCTGACCAATGGCGTGGGCTCGGGCACCGTGCGCTCCTCCCAGCTCTACGGTGAAGCCCACGTGTGGGTCGAGGACGATCCGGTCGAGGTCGACTACGCGGACGGAGCCGTGGTCGACGGCGAGCTCCCGGTGGAGCCCGCCCAGCGCACCGCGGCAACGGGCCTGTCGCGCTCGGTGTTCTTCGAGGAGCCGACCATCTCCACGGTGCAGGTACCGCAGAACAGCGACCAGCTCACCGCGTACGCCGGCACGTTCATGCGCATCGGCCGCGCGCCGGAGGCGGGTGCTCCCCTCCTTCAGAACTGCGAGCCGGATGATCCGAACCACAACCAGCCGGTGACGCTGCTGGTGACGGGCATGGACCCCAGCGGCTTCTTCGTGACGGACCTGACGGCCTGCCGCGTGCGCGAGGGCAGCATCCCCGGCGCCAACACCCAGACGGCGGAGCCTTCCGGCTTCTTCCCGGGCCGCTTCAACTCCATCTACATCTACAACTACTCCTACCCCGAGGGCCTGGACACCGGTGACCTGCTCTGGTCCATCGCGGGCTCGGTGCAGGAGTTCACCGCCACCACGCAGCTCACCTTCCCCTCGTGGAGCATCCGCGAGAAGGTCCGCCTGCTGCCGCAGTCGGAGTGGAACAAGTACCTGGCCCTGGCGCCCCCGACGGAGATCAACGGCCGGCTGTGTGGTCTCAGCGGCTCGCCCTACATCTCGGACGTGATGTGCGGCTACAGCTACGGCAACTACAAGATGGAGGGCCTGGAGTCCTCGCTGGTGAAGGTGCGCCGGGTGAAGTTCCCCACGGTGTTCCGCAACTGCGACGCCAACGGCAACGGCACCGTGCCCTTCTTCTGCCCCGACGCCCGCAATGGCGTCTTCGGCGCCTGCGGCGCGGACACGCCCAATGATCCGGACGTCCCCGAGCGTCAGTGCAACGTCGACTGCACGCTGGGCATGGGCCAGTACCGCAACCAGGTCTGCGCGGAGAAGAACACGTACGACAGCTTCGGCCAGTTCGTGGTGGAGATGGTCCCCATGGGCGCTCCCGAGGCGGGGCTGGACGACTCCGTGCCCGGCCGGCTGCACACGATCAACGCCGCGCCGCCGGTGGCTCCCGCCACCGAGGCCTGGACGCGCTCGACCAACACCTACAGCATCGGCGTGACGCTCAACATCTGGTGTGACAAGGCGACGAACGTGCGCTTCGGCAGCACGAGCGCCCCGGGCCCCGCGAGCAACGTGGCGCTGCCCGCGGCCACCCGCCTGGAGCACCTGATGGGCGACAACCAGATGGTGGTGTGGGTCTCCGTCGCGGACCCTGCCAACGGCGCGGCCCGCTGCACGGTGAGCCAGAACCAGAAGGCTCGCATCAACCTGGTGACGAAGGACGCGGTCCCCGACCTGGTGGTCAACTGCAACGAGCAGGACCCGGACGCGGAGCTGGCTCGGCAGTGCAAGCTCTTGCACGAGGCCACCTTCGACATCGTGGGCCACATGCGCCACGTGAGCGCGGCGCGCCCCCGGTGGATCATCCTGCCTCGGAACCAGGACGACCTCTGCTGCTATCCCGGCCCAGGGCTGGAGTGCCCGAAGCCCATCAAGCCTTGCGTGAATCCTTAGACTTTTGACGAGCTCGTGCCCCGGTTCCACCGGGGCGCAGGGAGGAGCGTTCCAAGCGGGCGCTCCGTGGAGAGGGACATTGAAAACGCTGCAGAAGCTGGCCCTGTCGGGGCTTATCTCCTTGAGTGCGCCCGCCTGGGCCAGTGACTTCGTGGACACGCGTCTGTCGTTCGTCTTCGCGGACGACAACGTGCTTGCGGGTTCGGGTGAGACGACGCCCAACAGCCCCAATGCGCGGTTCGGCGCGGGCAATCAGAACACCCAGTTCTACGACAACTTCAACACCCGATTCTCCGGCTTCGAGTCGCTCTCGAACGTGGTGCTCTACAAGAAGGCGCCCGCCTTCTTCGAGGGCCTGACGACGGAGGCGGCCCTGACGCTGCTGGTGCTCGAGCGCCCCAGCGGTCAGGTGGCCATCCAGGACAACTCCAGCTACATCCGGCTCAACTACCAGCCGCCGGGCTGGGGTGAGAAGGAAGGCATCTCGCTGGTGGGATTCCCGGTGTCCGCGGATCGCTTCCGTCTGGGCTATGCGTACCGCATCTCCTGGGGTGGCAGCGGCGCGTTCACCACGCGCTCGGCGACCAACGGCGTGCCTGGCGCGAAGCTGCAGATCACGCGGGACCGGTGGTACGCGTACGTCGGCGGCAAGACGGCGCTGGTGCAGAACGAGCTCATCCTCGAAGAGGAGACGCTCTACGGTGTGATGGCGGGCGCGGGCTGGGACATCCTGGACACGCTGCGCATCGAGGCGGGCGGTGGCTACTTCCAGAAGGGCCTGGTGCCGGGTCTCGCCACGCTGGGCGTGGAGGCGCCGGTGAACGCGGCCGGCGTGTCCGGTCAGGTCGTCTACCACGTGGGCGTGCCGGTCGGCACGAGCGTGGACTTCCGGCTCTACAAGAACGACCCGGAGATCTACGAGCGGTTCTTCGCGCCCGAGCAGTACCCGGGTGGCCTGTCCTACTCCGTGTCGCTCGAGGGCAGCTACCTGTCCCAGACGCTGGAGAAGCCGGACACGTTCGGTGCGACGCAGCCGCAGGGCGCCACGGCGCTGGCGCTGCAGGCGCGCGCGAAGCTGGGCTTCCTGCGCATGAGCCTGCTGGGTCTGTACCGCAGCCTCTCGTTCATCCAGTTCGACGTGCCGGGCTTCCCCCCGTTCCAGGACTTCCCCGAGGGTACAAAGCTGAACCCGGAGATGTTCCTGGCGCTGGGCGCGGACTACCACCTGCCCGAGCTGCACTTCACGCCGGGCTTCATCGTGGGCGTGCAGCGGCCGGCGTCGTTCCGCAGCCCCACCCCGCTGCTGGGTGGCAACGACACGCCGCCGAGCCTGGCGGGGACGCGCACGGTGGTGGTGCGTGACGTGAACATGCTGAGCATCCTGCCGGAGACGTGCGGTGGCTCTGGCTCGTGCGAGGCGGAGCCCATCTACTCGGCGAAGGCGACGTTCCGCTGGGATCTGTCCGACTCCGTCGCGGCGGTCGGCGAGGTCTACTACACGTACGACACCAACCGGACCACGTTCCGTGACGACATCACGGGCGTTGCGCAGCCGACGTTCGAGAAGCCGCACGCGCTGGGCTTCAACACGCTGCTGCAGGCGCGGTTCTAGGACTCACTCGCGATGAAGACAGACAGCCCGGTTCCCTTCCCTGGGAGCCGGGCCGTTGTCGTTCCGGAGGATGGCGCGCGAGCACCGGCCTTAAGGGCTCCTGGGGCTGGGCCATTGGGTGCACTCTCTCGATCAGGGCACGGCAGCCCACTCTGCCAACATGAGTGCGACACGCCCCCCCCCGCAGGAGGTTTCCAGCTCCTAGCGAAAGTCAGGGATGGACTGGCCACAGGGAAGGACCATCTCAAGCGCCTGGCCAAGTCTGTGCCCTTGGGGAAGTACTGGCGCAACAGCCCATTGGTGTTCTCGTTCGTGCCGCGCTGCCAGGGACTGTTCAGGTCACAGAAGAAGACGGCAAGACCGGTGTCGCTACTCATCTGGGCATGCTGCGCTGTCTCGGTGCCCTGGTCCCAAGTCTGTGAGTGGCGAAGCTGTTCGGGCAGGGTGGTGATGGACGTTGCAATGGCGTTGCGACTGCCAAGGCGCAATGTCCAGCGAGCGCAGGGCCGTTCTTCACCCGCGGCTGCCCGTAGGTGCCCAAGCGGGGCAGATGCAGTTGCATCGTGAAGCGGGTGGTACGCTCCATCAGGGGACCAATGCCTAGGCCCGGTCCATCCTGCGACCGTACCCTCGGCCTTTCCAGCCCGCAGTCGGGCCCGGCACGTCCGCCCCGTCGGCGGCGCAGAGTGTGCCGGCGAGACCGTCCTGCAGGTGCCGACGCAGCATGTCATTCACCGCGAGTTTCTCTGGTTTCGGGCGTCGGGTGCGTCGGTCAGCGTGCCATTGAGCGGCAATGGCGAGGTATGGCATCGGCCCAGCCGAATTCGAGCGAGTGGCATCAACGAGTAGGCTTGCCGCATAACCGACCTGTCTACGGAACCCGGCCAGGCCCACATCTCGGACGCTCAAGGAGGCGGGTGACGCTCACTCAGCGGTGTTCGGATGCAATCTGTCATGCGGCGACTGCCACGGGCGGCACTCGCTGGGGGCGGGGCGGCGCCCAGGCGGAACGTGAGCATGCGCCCCATGGCGGGGCAATCCACCACGGGACGCAGCTGGGCGAGTGGCCCAGGTTCTACGTGTGCCCAGGCTGACACCTGGGCGCTGAGTTGGAAGGACGCCGCAACGCAGAGTCGACCTTCTCCTATCGAGCAAACTCCTCTGGAAGCTCCCAAACGAAAACAGCAACACACTCAGGATCGCGATTCACCACCACGCGATACCTGCCAGCAGGAAATTCTGCGACATCCCCAGTGGATAGCTGGGCGACCTGCGTGCCGAATTCAATCTGGCAGTGCCCAGCCAACACGTAGCACGTACCGGCTCGCAGTGTGCCAGCGACATCTGCCCCCGGCGAATATCGATCAACGCTCACCCGATGCTTCCTCGCGGGCAAGTGCAGAGCACGCACACTCTCTTCCGAGAGTGGTTTGCTGGAAAGTTCGGACCAGCGTCGCACCGTGAACTGTTTCGGTTCCATCATGCACCTCATGGCAATTACGGGGACGGGAAGGTGATGCCAATCTTGGCGAACGCATCCCGAGCATACATCACGCTCTCCTCAGTCGGCCTGAAATGACCGCTTGTGTTGTTGATCCTGAGGCCAAAGTACGTGTCGCCGCCACGAGCAATCATAGCCTCGCCCGCGGCAAGAACTGGGCGCCCACCGGATAGCACTGAGTGCTTGATCTCCACCCCCAGGTAAGTGTGAGGAGCGACGATGAGCTTACCAGCCGACGTCACTACGTACTTTATCACCTCACCACTGTCGACAAGCTCTTGGAAACCACGAGCGCCCGCCTCCATGATGGGGGCCTTCACTCTCTTCGCGTCTGCTATCTCCCTCGCGAGTGCACCGGGCATCGTATTTGGGAACACTCGACTCGAAATCATCGAGTTGTTGTGCACCCACGAAGAGAACGCGCCGACGAAGTACGTGTGCGCGCCACCAACCTCGAAGTTGTAGACGGTCTCCCGCCCTGGCACGGTCTGAAGTGAGGCCACCATGATGCGATTCCCCGTCGCGGTCTCGAACTCGTCTCCGGGCACAAGCCCCTGTGCCTCGACCCACCCCCGGCCAGAAACCCAGAACGGGTGCTCGGCGGTGACGCCCAGGACATCGATGGAGTCCGCCCCCTCTGAGGCGACCTCAACCATGAACACGGCGCGCATTGGACGAACGAAGGTTCGCGTCACCTGATGCCAGCCAGGTGCCTTCGTCTCCTCGTCCCACGCCCAAACCCAGTCACCCTCGCGTACTTCCTCGATGGGCGCCAGCCCGGCCAACGTGAGCACGGGAGTCCCCGCGACGAAGCACCCGCCACCAAGCAAGACACCTTCAAGCCCTCTCAGGGAGCTACGCCCCGCAGCCCGTACCGTCAACGCGCCATCGGTGATCGCCGCACGAAGCGCGACTCCCCCCACACGCGCCACGCCTCGCGTGAGCAAGTCAATGAGTACGAACTCCAGGCCCAAGACGAGCCCGTCACCCGCGAGGAGACGCCAGTGATTGAACTCGGCCATCTGCCGTTCATGCTCGGTGCCATAGAACACAGAAAGGGCGGGCGAAGCGGCGAGAGGCTGCACCGACCCCTTCGTGGCGCGCTCCATAACGAGTCGCTGGGTCTCGGCGCCCTGCGCTCTTGCCCTTGCCCCGTTCTGGTCGGCGGATTGAGACGCTTCGAGAGGCAACGTTCCCCACTGCGCGGCGCCAATGCCATCGTCCCCGAACATCGCGGCGGGCTCGTACCGAGGCGCGGTTACCACGGTCTCGCCACCCGAAACCGGGTCCGCAGCCCCCTCCGCCTCGAATCCTGTCGGATCGGTCCACTTCAGCGGGTTGTTCAGTGTGTACGCATACCGATTGTAGGACTGACCATCCTGCGGGAACTGAATGAACGGATCGGGCGTGAGGAACCGTGCGGTCTCCGGGTCGTAGATGCGCCCGCCCATGTTCACCAAGCCGAACTCGTCATCATCCTCGTGCCCGGTGAAGCCCTTCTTCACCATCCCGGTGGCCACGGAAGCAGCCACGGGCAACGCATGAGGCAGACGTCCATCCCCGAAGGGCTCGAACTTCATCCGCTCGCCATCGAGCACGTTCCCGAGGGCATCGACCACACGCTCGGTGGACCCCAGGTGGTCTCCCAGCAAATAGAGCGTCTGGTCGGCACCACCATCCGCCCAGTGGACCTGCGCCACAGGTCTCCCACCTCCTGTGACATGGAAGATGTGCTGCGCCTGCCCTCCTTGCTGGCGCTTCTCGTAGAGACTGCCAACGTAGGTCGTCACGCCACCGATGCTGCTTCGCTTGAGGACGCGGCTCTGCCCACCGTCGTACTTGAAGCTCACCTCCCGCCCAGGACCCGTGATTTGCCTGGGAAGAGCAAACGCTGTGTAGCTCACGGCCCGACCAGGCCCACTCACCTGGTTGCCACTGGCATCATAGGTGTAGCTCCCCGCCTGGGTCTGCTTCACCGCATGGGGGCCAGCCCCTGCTCCCGTGTAGATGCCCGTCGTTGCCGTTCCGCTGCCCTCCAGCACACGACGCTCCAGCAGGTTTCCCAGGTCGTCATAGCGATACTCCAACACGGACCTGCGGCAGTTCTGGAAGACGCTCCACTTCGTCAGGCGGTCCAGCGTGTCGTACTCGAAATCCTCAGTCGTCCGGGCAAGCGTGTCACCTCGGCTCTTGAGATTCCCCTCCAGGTCCCACTCGTAGGCCAATCCCTGCAGCACGGTGCCAGCACGGCGTGAATCGATGAAACGCAGGCGCCCCCGAAGGTCATGGCGGCGAGAGGTCACCACATCGTTGCCAAGCTGCTCGGACGTCAGCTGCCCGAAATCATCGTGCGCTTGCGCCACCCAGAACGCCTTCGTCGCGGAGGGCGCGCGGACGTCCTTCAGGAAACCGTAGTCCGTATAGGTGTGAACCAGGGAGAAGCGCCGCGTCCCGACCTGAGGATAGAGCAGCGTCGAAAGCCTTCCGTTCACGTCATAGGTTCGATTGACGGTGTACGCTGTCCCCTCAATGATCCACGTGCTCTGCTCCAACAGGCCCTGCCCATTGTAGAGGTGCGAGACTGTCACCCCATCCGGGCTGGTGGAACTCGTCAACGCGCCCTTCAGCTCCGTGTCCCACTCCAGGGTATACACTCCATCCTTCGTGGTCACTCGCAGCTGTCGCCCGAGCGCGTCGTACGTCTCGAAGACCGTCTGATGGCCATTGCCATCGGTCTCGACGCGCGGCTCACCGAAGGCGTTGTAACCGACGGTGGTCACCCCTGAGTCGGGGTCTGTCACCTTCGTGCGACGTCCTCGAACGTCATGTTCCAGTGAGATCACGTTGCCCTGGGAGTCCCTCACCCGGCGCAGGACGCCGAAGGGACCATACTCATAGGTCGTTCGGATCTCCCGACCACTCGCGTCGTAGGCACTGCTGAACACCAGCTGCCCTACCGCGTTGGCCACCTGCGTGGTCTTGTTCCCACGCTCGTCCAGGGTGGTAGTCGTCATCCCAGTGTAGGACTGAGTCACGTCTCCACCCTCGGGAGCGCTGAGCTTCAGGCGCCGGCCCAACAGGTCATGAGTCGCCACCAGATAACGTGGCGAAGCCTGGCCCGAGAAAGGACGCGACATCCGCGTCTTGTATCCCAGGTCGTCGTACTCGCTCAGCACCGTGATGACACGCCCGTCGAAGCCCCGCGTCTCCTGGCGAATCTCGCGTCCATAGTTGTCGACAGTCGTCGCGACCTCCTGCCCACCGACTGTGCGGGTGGTGACGCGCATCCATCCCAGCGCGTCCGCGCCGTAGCTGACGAGTTCGGTTTCCCCCGAGGGAGACACTGTGCCGCGAAGACGTCCAAAGCCGTCTCGCTGATGATGCGTCAGCAGCCCGTTGGCGTCCTCGACGACCAAGGGGGTGCCGAGCCCTGGATGGTAGGCGACACGACCACGATGCCCCGCGGCATTGAAGGTCGTCACCGCGAACATATGCTCGGTCGGCTCGAATTGGGTCGTCTCCACCCGCGTCGTCCCCGAACCCGATAGCTCCACTCGCTCGACGAGGCCAAACGCGTCGCGCCCATAAGAGGCCGTGAGCATCTCGTCGACGCTCCCCGAGGGCTCCTGGACGGTGCGGGTCAACAGGCCGCGGCTGTCGTAGTCATGCGTCTCGACCCTTGCCCGGGACAGTCCATCGGTCGTGGTGCTCGTCGTGACCACTCGACGAGGGAGCCCTATGAGCCAGGACGCCGCCAGGTTGTCGATGACCGGCACTTCCTTCCGGACAGACCACGTGCGTCCGGACACAACCCCGCTGACGACTTCGTCCTCGAGCGCCTCGGACACCGTGTCGTTGCCGTAGGCGTCATTCGTCCGTGTCTGTCGGCTTCGCCGGACCAGCGCGAGCGTCGTCCCGCTCCCCTCGCGATACTCGTCCGTCACCATGCTTGTGTAGAGAAAGGGGCGCTGCGCCGCGCTGGTGGAGACGGTGTACTGGAATGAGCGCCGGTGCTGGTGCTTCAGGCCTGACGCAAGAGTGACGTCCGTCGTCTCCGCCAATGGAAGTCCCCCGCGAAGGTAGAGGCCACCATCTCTCGTCTGGTTGTCGTAGGTGGTGACCGTCGTGGCGCTCGTCCGCGGGTTGATGACCGTGCGCTTGGCGAACCCCAGCCAGCCGAGGCCCTGCACGTCCGAGCGGGCTGCCTCGTAGGCGTAATAGAGCGTGTTGAAGAGGTTGCGTTGCGTCCCGTCATCGAGACCCGACTCGACGACGACCCACATGTTGTTCAGACACCGCTGTGGGTAGAGGCACGTTCCGGACGTATAGACAGCAGGCTGGCCAGCCTCCGCAGCCTGCTGAAGGAACTGCTGGTATCGCACCGTCACGGCCTTGCCATGCCTGCCCACCCGAACGCCGGTCAGCGCATCGGGAAGCTCACCCTGGCGGACATACAATTTGAGCAGGCCGTAGTTCCGGCGATTCGTACCTTGGAAGCTCGGGTCATCTTCCATCTGGATGATGTCCGCCAAGCCATCACCGTTCGCATCCAACACTTGGGTGAACCGCTGCCCATACCCATAGATCTCCGCCGTCGACGTTCCCCCCGTGGACTGTCCCACCGGGATGTCCAGTTCTCGAGGCTCGAAGTGGTCGTCGCGACTCAACAAGACCCACATCTTCGCGCGAGTCACGCCATTACCGTTGGTTTCCCCGGAGTCCGTCAACAAGAGGTCCTGCCGACCATCTCGGTCGAAATCGAGGATCCGCACCCCCGGATCGAGCCCTCGTTGCGTGGCAGAAATCCATGAAGGGCTGAGCTCATGCAGGTTGGCCAGGTCCTGCCACACGGGAGGAAGAAAGCCGTTGCCCGAGTTGATGGAGATACTCACGTCTCCCGGGTACTTCACCCCCTGATCTGTCTCGTTCTCACGCCGGGTACTCACCGCATCGGCAAGCCCATCCCCATTCACATCGAGGAACCAGGTCCGGGGGTAGATCTTCCTCGCCCCCATCGTCGGCCCACTGGTGATAGGCACCGCAGGAAGCGCCGTCGGCGAGATCCTGGACTCGCCAGGAGCGCTGAGCCCCACCGCGAGATACTGAGAGGAATACCCGTCGCTGGTGGGGTGTGCTCCCGCGCGAACCAAGACTTCGGTGGTGCCGTCACCATCGACATCGACGGCGTACCCGGCATGGTCGATTCCCGATGAGAGTGGGACCTGCGTATAGGATGAAAGAGACAGCCCACCGAGGTTCATCCGATACGCCCATGTAAAGGGCTGCGGGGCCTGTGTGGACCGAAAGAGTTCCGGCTGGCCGTCTCCATTGAGGTCCGCCACATGCATCACCGGAATGCGGGACCTTGAGCTGCTGAGAGCCTCCCACCAGAACTGCTGAATTTCCGGAGCCTCGATACCCGCCGGCACGAACTTCGTGCCATCGAAGGAGTAGAGCTGGAACTTGCCATTCTGACCTGTCCAGTCCACGCGCTCGACCGCGATGACCTCAGGGACCCCGTCCCCATTCATGTCGGCAATCCGGAGGTCGTCGTCGCTGTTTCCTACTTTGGAGACCGGCAACTTCGCCTCGGTCGCCGGCCCGTACATCGCCAAACCGATCGCCAGCCGGTAGTACCAGACCGAGTCGCCCAGTTCGATCCTCGAACCGTTCGCATCGGTCACTGGCCTCGCTGTGTCATTGCGACGATAGAGCAGGTCGTCACGCCCATCTCCATTGATGTCCAGGGTGTGCAGCGTCCAGAAGTCCTGGACGCCCTGGACGAGCCCGCCCAGCTCAGTGTGAACAGGATGTCCTCGGGTCTTCACATCACGGACCGGCACCAGCGTACTTCCCACCCACTCCACGGCGGTCTTCGGCTCGAAGTCCCGGAGCGACACGACCGGATCGTCGCAGTCATTGTCGGGATTTGCATGGCAGTCAAGGCCGTGCGTGTAGTCGAACTCGAAGGGATCCCGACAGACGCCCTGACCATCGCACTCGATGACTCGATCGAGCACGCTTCGACGGGTCACGCGTGCAGTGTGATAGTTCAGCCGGAAGGAGCGCAGCAGGACGTCGTCCACGGTGGACGGCGACGACGCGAGTCCTGGGCCATACATGTTGATGCGCGATAGACGCTGGGCCGATCGGAGCTTGAGCCCCGACACGTAGCGGACCTCGGCATCCGGGCGAGTGGTCGTGTCGTAGACGAAGCGGACACTGCGCCGCCTCATCGCCCCTGTGACGTCGCTTGTGTGGCCGGTGTAATCGATGCGATCCGGAACGTGCTCATAACCGGCGGTGGCGCTTCCACTCAGGAGGTAGCGGATCCGCAAATCGTTGCCAGCCCGGTCGCGAATCTCAGACAGCGCCCAGCCCAATCGGACCGGCGTCGCCTCCACACCTTGCGTGACGACTCCCGTCACGGGGTCCGCGCTAACACTCAGTCGTTGTCCTTCCAGCCGGGAATGCGTCTCCGCATACCGTCCGTAGGACATGATGCGCCCGTCCTTCTGGTGCGCCTCGAAGTAGTCCGGAGCCCCCGTGCCATCCAGGTAGGCCAGGACCTTGGTGAAGGACTCGATCTCCGTCCTGTACTCGATGAGGTTCGCGCTGCTGGAGATGACCACCAACCGCTGACCATCCAGACAGAAGGCATCCGTCGGGAGGAAGCGAACGGGCGCCGTCAGCCCATCCTGTGCGAAGGTCCTCCGGCAGCGAGAGATTCGGGAGAATCCCTTCAGCTCCCAGCCCACTCCGAGCAGGCCGTTGTCGGCACGGCTGTGATAGGCCAGCGAGAGCCGGGGCTCCACTCCGCCTCGCCCCGAAGGGCTCCAGAGCGGAATCGAATAGGTTGCCGCACCGTCCGAGGTCACCTCGAACTGGGCATCCACCATCATCGCTGTGGTACCCATCGACTTCTGCTCGGTGGGCAAGACGGACGAGGCGGGAATACTCAGGGGGGCATCACTGAGCTGGCGAGCGACCCGCGACGCGCGAGCGTCCTTCGGGTCCGACGACTCCGTCGGTGTTCCGCAACCACTCAGCCCCAGAACCAGGCAGAGACTCAAGACGAATGACGACGTGACGCGCTTCATGGCCAACGTCCTTGTGGGTCCGAAGACCCGGATTGAAGCTCGAAAGAGAGAGCGCCTCGGCATCCACTACCCGAGTGGGTGGAGACGCCGAGACCGCGGATTCAGGATGTCCGTCAGGGCGCGAAACTCGCGCCGCAGGGGCCGCAGTCGAGGGGCCCTCCGCATCCATTCGTGATGACGCCGCAGGTGACGGACTGCTGCGCGCAGGTCCTGGGAACGCACGCCCCGACACACACGTTGTTGTTGCAGAACTGCCCGGTCCCGCAGGTGCCACAGTTCAGCGTCGCGCCACAACCATCTGGAATGCTGCCGCAGCTCTTGCCCTGGGCCGCGCACGTGGTCGGCGCGCACGTGCACGCCCCTGAGTCCATGCGGCAGATTCCATTTTCGTCGATGGCGCCATCACAGTCGTCATCCAGGCCATTGCAGGCCTCCGCGGGAGCAGTGCAGACACCGGACCAGAAAACGGAGAGGCAAGCCTCCGTCGACCCCGGACAGGCGCCCCCAGGGCCCACACAGCTCCGAGTCAGAGTATAGGGCCCCTTGCCTGGCGCGTTGTTGATGATGCCGTCCTGGTTGTCGTCGCAGCCATTGCACCGCTCTTCGGTGGGCGTGTCGCGCGTGCACGGACCAGCCGTCCCATCCTCGGCGCACCACCGCCTCGCGGCATGCCCGTCACAGTCGTCTGAGCAGGAGAGGAACTGGGTGCCCACTTGCACCTTGCAGACCAACTGGCCGCCGACACAGTGCATCTTGCCGAAGCAGCCGTTCTGCTTGGCGTCACAGATGATGGTCGGGACGTAGTCCTCGTCGATCAAGCCGTCGCCATCGTCGTCGCAGCCATTGCAGTTGTTGTCCTGCGCCAAGTAGGCCGTGCAGGAGTTGGAGATCACGGAGCCTTCCGCAGTGCACCGGCGCGTTCCTGTACGTCCACAGACAGAACATGTTGCGGTGGAGGTGCCGTCGAACATCTCGCAGTCGCTCCAGTACAGGTCACAGGTCATCCTGCCGTTGCAGGAGTTCGCCGTGCAGGCCTTGGTGCCACCAGGAGGAGAGCATGCGCCTCTCGCATCCGACGCCAACACTCCGACGAGGAGCATGCCCAAACACGACAAGGCTTGAATGATGCGCTTTCCGATCCTGACGCCTCCTCTCCTCCGCGTGGTGGGCGCAATGGTTGGAGAGCCAATAGAGGACGTAACCGCGAGAGCTGTCGGAGCAGACATGATCGGTTTTCCGTCCTACAAGTTGAAACGCTCAAAAGTCAACATTTGCGGTCAGGCCGCCCTGGATTCCAAACGAGAGTTCAGTGCAGGCAAGCGTCAAGGCAGACTCTCAATCACAGTGCTCCCTGACGGAAAGTCACCCAGGGACACAGCGCCAACACGCTCCGGCGTCGTCCGAAGCCGTTCCATGAGTCGCCCGACCAGACTGTGCCCCTGGCCCCGTATAGGTCGCGGGCGCGCATCCGCGTCCCGGACGACCAGGGGCAGCGTGGGGGCTGTTCCAGGGTCGCGCCGCCTCGTGAGGAGTGTCATGCGTCGCGTCTGTGCAGGGTTGGTGGTGGTGATGTTGGGGGGAGTGGGCTGTGGGAATTCGACGGAGAGAGGTGCGGGTCCCAAGGAGGAATCGGACTTCACGTCTCAGGAGTCCTTCTTCAAGGGAGGCTCGCGCATCAAGGTCCAGCAGATGACGACGACCGAGGGCCTGCGCTGGGCGGAGGCCACCTACGACGCCGCACGCCTTCGTCCCTGCACCTGGCAGCCCGTGGCTCCCGACGGAGACCTCTACTGCCTGAGTGACAACCTCCACCGAATCACCCGGAACGAGACACCCTTCTACCTCGACGCGAGCTGCACCGAGGAAGGTGTCATTTCCGCCAACCCGCTGCCCGCGGGGACCATCCTCTCGAAGGAAGCACCGCCTCCCGCGGGCCTCCAGCAACTGTTCCATCTGGGCGCTCGTGTCACCGGCTCCGTCTACCTCCGTGACACGTCCGGGGGCTGCCACGCCCTCCCGGACAGCCCCTCGCGAGCGGCCTACCGTTTCGGAGGCGAGGTCACCGGCAACACGTTCGTGAAAGGCGTCTTGCGCCAGCACGTGTCCCAGGACGGCATCGCGGCCCACTTCGTCGAAGGCGAGGATGGCTCCTTCAGCCTCCATCATCTCGAAGCCACCGAACACGGCGTCACCTGCGCTGTTCAGCGGGCCCAGGACGCGTCACAGCGGTGCCTGCCCTCGGGGCAGGACGTCGCCATCGCGGCCCTCGGTGGACTGTCCTCGGACGCGAGCTGCAGCGAGCCCGTCTTCATGGCGGCCTCCTGCAATGCGCCCCGCTTCGCCGTCGAGCACCCCGCGAGCCGCTGCGAGACCGGAGTCAGCGTGTTCTCCACAGGCCCTGAGACGACGGAGCTGTATGCCAGGTCCGAGAACGGGACCTGCATGGAGTCATCCCTCGGCCCGAACGGCCCCTGCCTCCATCGCGCCGGACAGGAGATTCCCTCCACGAGCTGGCCTGAAGCCAACCCTGTCGACATGCAGACCCATGGCCGCCTCGTCGTGCGCGGAGCCCGAATGAATGACTCGCTCCATGTCCCGATGGGTTTGTTCGACACCCGGTTGGACGCGGCCTGCCACTTCGCGGCGGACACGAACGGGCAGTTGCGCTGCTTCCCTTCCACGCCCGCCTTCAACCTCGGGCTCTATGCCGATGCCTCGTGCACCCAGCCCCTGGCGCAGACCTACGAGGAGCACTGCTACACGGGCCCCTATGCCGTCGTCACGGCCACCACCGAAGGAGACGCGCACCGCGTCTTCCATCTGGGAGCCCCCCACCTGGGCCCCGCCTACGCGAAAATCACACTCACGGGTCAGCCGACCCGCTGCGCCGAGGTGGGCCCCCCCGTCACCAGCAAGCGCTGGTTCATCGGCGAGGAGCTCCCCGCCAGTGAGCTGGTCCCCGGCAGGGCCACCCTCGACTGAGGCCCGTTCGTCTCGTGGCCCAGGCGCACGGTGAAACACCGTGCGCCCGTCCTCACGCGGACGTCATCCGCACCACCTCATCGAACGCGGTGAGCCCCTGCGCGAGCTTCCGCACGGCGGCCTCGCGCAGCGTCCGCATCCCTCCGAGCCGAGCCACCTCCACGAGCTTCTCGTACGGAGCCTCTCGGGAGATTTGATCCCTCAGCTCCCTGCCCGTGGTGACGATTTCGAAGACACCCGTGCGGCCGATGTAGCCCGTGTTGCGGCAGCGTACGCAGCCCGCGCCCTTGAGCAATCGCACGCCCCCAGGCAACAGCGGCAGCGGCGCCTGGAGCGCCAGGAGCTCGTCGGGCGTCAACGACGTCTCCTCCGCGCAATGACTGCACACCCGCCGCAGCAGGCGCTGGGCCATCACCCCGAGCAGACTCTGCGCCAGCAGGAAGGACGGCACGCCCAGATCCCGCATGCGCGCCACCGCGCCGAGCGCGTCGTTGGTGTGCAGCGTGGACAGCACGAGGTGGCCGGTGAGCGCGGACTGGATGGCGTTCTCCGCCGTCTCCGCGTCGCGAATCTCGCCCACCATGATGACGTCCGGGTCCTGACGCAGGATGTGCCGCAGCGCCCCGGCGAAATCCAACCCCACCTTGGGCTGCACCTGCACCTGGTTGAACGCGTCCCACACCATTTCGATGGGGTCTTCAATCGTGGTGACGTTGACGTCCGGCCCCGCCAGCGCCTTGAGCGCGGAGTACAGCGTCGTCGTCTTCCCACTGCCTGTCGGCCCCGTCACCAGGATGAGCCCGTGCGGCTGGTCGATCCACGACTCGAAGCTGCCCTTCTCGTCCGGCTCGAAGCCGAGCTGGGCGATGTCCTGCACCAACGTCTCCGGGTCGAAGATGCGGATGACCACCTTCTCGCCGAAGGCCGTGGGCAACGTGCTGACGCGCAACTCCACCTCGCGCCCGTCCCGCTCCGTCTTGATGCGCCCGTCCTGCGGCCTGCGCTTCTCCGAGATGTCGATGCGCGAGAGCATCTTCACGCGCGACACGATCGGCGGATGCACCTGCGCCGGCAGCGAGTACACCGGATGCAACACACCATCGATGCGCAGCCGCACCACGCTCGTGGCGCGCTTGGGCTCGATGTGGATGTCCGAGGCGCGGTTGTCGAACGCGTAGCGCAACAGGTAGTCCACCGCCTGCACCACCGGCCGGTCCGACGCCTCCAGCTCCTGTGTCCCGCTGAGCGAGACGAGCTGCTCGAAGTTGGAGACCTGCGCCCCACCCGACGCCGCGCTGAAGTCATCCGCCGCCCGCGCGAGCGTCTTCTTGAAGCCGTAGATGTCGGAGATGGACTTGAGGATGTCCGCCTTCGAGCTGAGCACCGGCTCCACCGGCAGCCCCGTCAGCCGGTGGAAGCTCTCGAACAACTCCCGGTCGAACGGGTTCGCCACCGCGACCACCAGCCGCCCCTGCGGCGTGCGCTCCAGCGGCAGCAGCACGTGCTTCTGCGCATAGGGCCGCGACACCGTGCGCGTCGCAAGCCCCATGTCCAGCTTCAGCGGGTCGATCTTCCGGTACGTCAGCCCCGAGGCGCGCGCGGCCGCCTCGGTGACGCGGTCCTCGTCCAGCACGCCGCGGCCATTGGCCAACGGCACCTGGAACGCGGCCACCACCTCCACCGGGGACACGTCGTAGCGCGCGGCGTCCTTGCCGCTCGCCGCGGTCTGCGCCTTGAGCACACGCGCTCGCGCGGCGGGCTCCTTCGCGAGCACCTCCTGGGCCTGCTGGGGCGTCAACAGCCCCTGGCCGACGAGCGCCTCCAGCACGAAGAGCGTGGTGAAGTCCACCCGGCTCCTCACGGCAGACGCATTCGGGCCGCTCACGGCTTGTGCCACGTCCTTCTCCTTCCAGCCACCAGCAGCAACAGGACCAATCCACCCAGGAAGGCCGCCGCCGACACGGGCGCGCCCTGGCAGCCACAGCCGTCCGGACCACCCGGGCCCTTCGGCGGCCCCGCGTCCACGGGCGGCGGAGGCGGCGTGCCCGCGTCGTTACACAGCGTGCACGAGCCCGCGTCCGGCTTGGCCAGCGGATCGTAGCAGGTGCCCGCGGCCGAGCAGAGCATGGAGGGCGCGCAGTCCTTCTCCGTCCGGCAGACAGGCAGACAGGCGGAGCTGCCCTGCTCCACCGTGCCGCACCTCAGCGTCGCGTCACACGACGTCGCCGAGCAGGCCCGGACACACGCCCGCTCACCCTCCTTGTTCACCACCTGGCACGACGTCCCACCCGGGCACGCGCACGCCGCCACCGAGCACGGTTGCGCGCAGACGCCCTCCGTGCCTCCCTCCGCGAAGAGGCAGTACTGGTTGGTGCCGCACTGCGCATCCGCCGTGCACGCATCCCCCACCTGCCTGCCCGCCGTCTGCCGAGGCACGCAGACGCGGTCGCACGTCCTGCAAACGGAGTTGCTGTCGCAATCCGCATCACCATAGCAACCGGGGACGCAGAGGTTCCCCTCGGGGCGCGTCTCGCAGGTATAGCCGGGCCGACAGTCGCTCCCGCCGGGCGTACAGGTCTTCAGACAGATGGAGCCCTGGCCGGGGACGTCCGAGCACTCGGCGCCCGCGGGGCAGGAGCCCTCGCCGCTGCACGTCTCCGTGCAGTAGCCCAGGTCCCACCGGTCGAACTCCCCATTGCCCGAGGGCGGGTCCACCGGCGCGATGCAGACGCCGTTGGTGTTGCCACAGCTGCGCGGGCCCGGCGTGCACTCACGGCCTACGGGCGTGACACCGTCGGGCAGCGCCGGAAGACAGGCCTTCGTATAGCCATTCACCAACGAGGAGTCGCGGCAGACATAGGGCGCGGGGCACTCGCCGGAGGTGTTGCCGAAGCAGCCCTTCGCGCAGACCTTCAGGTCCTTGCCCGACACCGTGGACGGCGCGGTGACACACGTCAGGCCCGTGGTGCACGTGCCGCTCTCGCACGGGGAGCCGACCGCCCCCGTCTTCGGATAGAAGCGGCACAGCGCCGTCCTGTCGTAGTCCGCCAGCTGCCGCCGCGTCACGCCCGTGGGCAGGTCGAAGAACATCACCGCGCCAATGGCCTCGAAGCTGTCACCGAGCCCCAGGCAGTGGCCGATCTCGTGGGTCAGCACACTCTGGATGTCCATGCGTCCCGCCGGCGTGGGCGTCAGCGTGGACCAGGCGTAGTTCACCGCGTTGAGATAGACATCACACTGGTACACGTAGCCGCCGAAAGTCAGCGCCCTCGCGGCCGCGGGCCTGTCGCCTCCGTTGAGCGTGTCCTGAAAGTGAATATCGGTCGCGCTCGTCACCCAGATGGGAACGACGTTGAAGCGGTCCCCCGGGTCATCGACGTTCGCCATGGGCGAGCCCGTCGTCGCCACGCCGCCGTCCGCCGGGAAGGAGAACGTGGGCCACGCGCAGGTCGTCCCCTGCCAGGTCTCGAAAGCCGCGCGACTGGCCGCCGTCACCAGGGCCAGGTCATTGCCGGCGGGCTGGGCCGCACGCCCGTCCACGTAGAAGACGAAGGGGTCCGACGGCGTGCTGAGCACCCGGTACCCCAGGTCCCTGTATTCCAGCACCTGCTGCGCCGCCGCCGTGGCGGCCAACAACAGCCCAAGTACGACAGCGCTCCGCTGCGAACCCCGATTCATCGATGAGACCCCTCCCACGTCGCCTGACTCCCGGCATGCGGCCGGCAGGGCGATGGGACGGCCAGTCTACTCGCGAACGATTCGCCTCGTGGCACCCACGCCACTTTCCGCCAGGGACTCAGTTCCCCCGGACGGCGCGCACCGTGGCGTCCACCAGAGACTCGGGCGTGGGCCGCTCGGCGACGGCCGAGGCCGGCAGCCCCAGCTGCTCCAGCGCCGAGGCCGTCGTCGGACCGATGGCCACCACCCGCGCGGCGCCCAGCCGCTCGCGCCCCGCGGCCTCCAGGAAGGCCTCCGCCGTGCGCGGCGAGGCGAACACCGCCACGTCGGGCGGCGAGGCCCCCAGCAGCTCCAGCGCCTCCAGCGGCAGCTCCGCCGGCAGCGAGCGGTAGGCCGTCACCCGCGTGACGAGCACCCCGGCCTCCCGCAGCGCGTCCTCCAGCTCGCGCCGACCGTCCTCCGCCGCGGGCAGCAGCACCTCGTCTCCGGACTGCAGGCCGTCCTTGAGCATCTCGAACAGCGCCTGCCCCGTGCCCTCCTCGGGCTCCGCGGCCACGTCCAGCCCATAGCCCTTCACCGCGCGCGCGGTGCGAGGCCCCACCGCCGCCAGCTTCACGCGGGAGATCCTGTCGGCCGTGCCCGCCTCCCGGAGCGCGTCCAGCAGCGCGTCCACCGCGGACGGGCTGGCGAACACCACCCAGCGGTAGCGCTGGATGTGCTCCGCGGCCGACGCCAGCGGGCGCGGGTCCTCCGGAGGACGCAGCTCCAGCAGCGGGAGGCTGAGCACCTCCGCGCCCTCGTCCTCCAGGAGGAAGCACAGCTCTTCGGCCCGCTCACGCGGGCGCGTCACCAAGACTCGGATGCCTTCCAGTCGCCGTTCCACGCGCGCGGCAGTCTAGGGCCGCGCGCCCGGGCGGCGAGCGAAATCACGCAGGATGTCCGCCGCGCCACGCGACAGCAGGTCGTCCGCGAGCGCCTCGCCCAGCTCGGCCGCCTTCGCCACGGGGCCACGCACCTCGCCCCGCACCACGTGTGCGCCATCCGGCCGGCCCACGAGTCCTCGCAGGTGCACCTGGCCCTCCGACACCGTGGCATGCCCCGCCAGCGGCACCGTGCAGCCGCCCTCCAGCTTCGCCAGCAGCGCCCGCTCCGCCGTCACCGCCACCCGCGTCGTCGCGTGCTCCAGCGGCGCGAGCAGACCGCACACCCGCGCGTCCGCCCCGCGGCACTGGATGGCGAGCACCCCCTGCCCCACCGCTGGCAGGCTCACGTCGGTGGACAGCACCTCCGTGATGACGTGCTCCAGCCCCAGTCGCTTGAGCCCCGCGTGCGCCAACAGCGCGCCGGCGAGCCCCAGCTCCTTCGTCTTCGCCAGACGCGTCTGCACGTTGCCGCGCACGCTCACGATCTCGAGGTCCGGCCGACGCGAGCGCAGGATGCAGCTGCGGCGCAGCGAGGACGTCCCCACGCGCGCGCCCTGGGGCAGCGCGTCCACCGTCGTCTGGCCCGCGGTGCCGCAGAAGGCATCCCGCGGGTCCTCGCGCTCGGGCACGGCCGCGAGCACCAGCCCCTCGGGCAGCTCGGATGTCATGTCCTTCAGGCTGTGCACCGCGACGTCGGCGCGCCCGTCGATGAGCGCCTGCTCAATCTCCTTCACGAACAGGCCCTTGCCGCCCACCGAGGACAGGGGCGCGGACAGGAAGCGGTCCCCCTCGGTGGTCATCTCGACGAAGGACACCTCGAGGCCCGGGTGGTGGGACTTCAGGAGCGCGCCCACGTGTCGCGCCTGCCAGAGCGCCAGCGGGCTCTGCCGGGTGGCGATGCGCACGGACGTCATCGCTTCGCCCCCGTGGCCACCTGCGCCGGGCCCTGCGCGGACAGGGCCTGCGGCTGCTGCTCCGCCGCCTCCAGCTCTGCCTCGAGCAACCCGAACAGCTCCGCGGCCGCGCCCGCCAGCCGGTTGCCCTCGCCCTCCGGCCCCACCGCGCGCAGGCGCGAGGTCGGCTCGTGCAACAGCTTGTTGACGATGGCGCGCCCCATGGCCTCGATGCTCTTGCGCTGCTTGTCCGTCAACCCATCCCCCAGCGACGTCAACGTCCGCTCCACCTCGGCGCGGGCAATCCCCTCCGCGCGTTGCCGCAACCTCGCCAGCACCGGCATCCCCTCGCGCAGCGCGCGCTCCTTGACGAAGCGCGCCACCTCCTGCGCCACCAATACCCCGGCCTTGTGCGCCTCCTCGGCGCGCGCGGCCGCGTTGTCCGCGACGAACTTCTGGATGTCGTCCACGTCGTAGGCGTGCACCCAGTCCAGCGTGCCCACCCCGGGGTCGATGTCGCGCGGCACCGCCAGGTCCACCATGAACAGCGGGCGGCCACGGCGCGCCTTGCCCACCGCGCCCACATTGTCCCGCGTGAACAGCGGCACCGGCGACGCCGTGCTGCACACCACCACGTCCGCCGCCGTCAGCAGCGTGAAGAGCTCCTCGAAGGGCCGCGCCGTCCCGCCCACCTCGGCCGCCAGCGCCTCCGCGCGCGCCAGGGTGCGGTTGGTGATGAAGAGCTTCGTCGCGCCCGCCTGCTGCAGGTGCCGCGCCGCCAGCTCTCCCATCTCCCCCGCCCCCACCACCAGCACCGTCTTGCCCTTCAGCCCGTCGAACACCTTGCTCGCCAGCTGCACCGCCGCGGACGCCATGGACGTCGCCGCGCGGCCGATGGCCGTCTCGGTGCGCACCCGCTTGGCGCAGCCGAACGCCGCCGCGCACGCCCGCGTCAGCTCACCCCGCACCGCGCCCGCGCCCTGCCCGCGCTCGAACGCGTCCTTCACCTGGCCGAGGATCTGCGCCTCGCCCAGCACCATGGAGTCCAGGCTGGACGCCACGCGGAACAGGTGGATGAGCGCGGCCTCGCCCCGGTGCTCATACAGGTGCTCGGCCGCCTCGGGCCCGCCCAGCGCCTGCAGCTCCGACACGGCGCGCTCCCGGGCCACGCCCCCATCCGGCGCGGACAGATACACCTCCACCCGGTTGCAGGTGGAGACCCACAACACCTCCACCGGGGCCTGCGCCAGCTTCTGCAGCACCTCCACCTGACGCGCTTCGGACAAGGCCAGCCGCTCGCGCACCACCAGGGGCGCCGTGCGGTGGGACAGGCCAATGCAGACGAGCTCCATACTCAGGGAATCCTCATGACGGCGGCCGCGGTCGGCGTCGCGTCATACGAGGTGAGGAAGGACACCAGCACCAGGCAGAAGCCCGCCATGGTCAGCAATGCCACACGCCTCCCACGCCAGCCGGCGAAGATGCGCGCGTTGACCAGCGCCGCGAACACCGCCCACGCCACCACCGTGGCGATGGACTTGCCATCCCACTGCCAACCCACCGTGGTCGTCACGAAGAAGGCCCCCGTCGCCAGGGTGATCGACAGCGCGATGAAGCCCCACACCACCAATCGCCGGTTGAGGGTGTCCAGGAACTCCAGCGACGGCAGCCGCGCGAACAACAGCCCGAAGCGCTTGGCCCGCACCTGCCGCTCCATCAGCAGGTACATGACCCCCACCCCCGCGGCCACCGCGAACGCCGCCAGCCCCAACAGCGCCAGCGAGATGTGCAGCGGCAACAAGGGCTGGCGCACGCCGGGAGGCAACGGCGACTGGCCCCCGTGCAGCAGCAGGCCGGGCAGGAGCACCGTCACCGCCAGCGGCGTCAGGAACGCGCCGATGACGGGCCTGCGGTAGCGCACGTCCAGCGCCAGGAAGATGGCGAGCAGCAGGAAGGCCAGCGCGGAGAAGCCCTGCGCCAGGCCCACCGGACGGCCGCCCTGGGCGCCCAACAGCTCGAACAGGGCCACGCCGTGGAGCACCAGCCCCCCGCCCACCAGGACGCGACCGGCCATGGCCAGCCCTTCCGACTGGCGGACGAGGTAGGCGAGGTAGGCCACGGCGGCGATGCCGTAGGCGTGGCAGGCGAGCGATACGAGCGTGTGGCTCATGGAATCAGGCTCATAACCGCGGCAGACAGGCGAATCAGCCCATCTTGTTGAGGAGGAACGCCGCCAACAGGTCCGTCTCCGAATCGGGTTTCTTCCCCGCCGCCTCCGGCTTCGGAGCGCCGGAGGGGACCTCCGTCACATACCCTGGAACGACCTCGTAGGCGGACTCCCCCACCAGCACCGAGTCGGCCATCTGCTCGGCCCCCAGTCGGGAGAGCTGCTCCTCGGTCTTCACCTTGGCCACCAGGCCGTGGGTGTCCTCGCCCGACACCAGTTGCAGGAAATGCACGGCCGGTGAGACGGCGAAGGCCGTTCCACCCTCGGCCATGACCACCAGCCGGCCGTCACGCAGGTCCGCTTTGTCAGCCAGTGCCCACTCCTCGAGCTGGGCCTGGGGCAGGAAGAGCTTCGTCACGCCCGCCAGCCTACACCAGCGCCGCGCCCGGGGGGCGGATGATCCTTCCAGGTGAAACCCCGGGCTGCCGGCCGCATCATTGCGGGCGGACTGGCCCCGGCCCACCGGTTCTTGCAGCCCCACGAGGCGCGTACTAGACGACGCGCCATGCAGGCCACAGAGGGCCCCAAGGAGACATCATGGCAGGCGACAACGTGACGAATGTCGGAGATGGCGACTTCAAGCAGCAGGTGCTGGACTCCGAGCAGCCCGTGCTGGTGGATTTCTGGGCGACCTGGTGCGCGCCGTGCCGCGCCATCGCGCCCTCCATCGACGCGCTCGCCGAGCAGTACAAGGGCCAGGTGAAGTTCACCAAGCTCAACATCGACGACAACCAGGGCACGCCGCAGAACTACGGCATCCGGTCCATCCCCACGCTGCTCGTCTTCAAGGGCGGCCAGGTCGTGGAGCAGATCGTCGGCGCCGTCCCCAAGGCGCGCATCGAGGACGCCCTCAAGAAGGCGCTGTAGACCTCCGAGCGCCGGGCACGGGCCTGGCGGGTCGAGGCCAATGCCTCCCGCCCACGCCCTGTCCGGCGCTTCGTCGTACGGCCAGACGCCCCACCCCGTTTCGTTTCCGGGACGAATCAACCCGCGCTCCGCTCCTTCGCGTGACGCGCTTCGTCTCGCACCCAGCGTGAGTCCCTTGCGCGGCCCCGCCAATCCCACGCCACGCGCACGCAAACTTTTCGTGCCCTCTCAGCGATTTCTCAGACTTCGCGCCATTTTCACCCGCGCGGACAAATCCACCGCGATGCGCAAATCAGCACGCATGGCACGTGTGGAAAACACGTATCCCTTTGCAGTCGTGTCACCAATTTTTCGGGACGACTTGCGAGTCATGAGAGACCCCTCCCAGGCTGTATTGACAACGTTGACATCCACCGCCAAATAAGCGCATTGGGAGTCTTGCTTTGTTTGACTGTTTTCACGGGAGTTTTCATGGCACGACCACGTAAGGAGTTGTCGAAGGTCCCCCTGACCCCCGCCATGGTGAATTGGGCGGAGGCGCTGGGTGACGCGATTGGCCGAGGCGTCCTCCGAGCGATGAACCAGGGCATGCCGCTGTCGAGCGGCTCGGGGAGCAGCAATGCGCTGTCGGCGAGCCGTCGGCGCGGCCGTCCGCCCAAGGCCCTTGCGGGCAACATGGTGGCGGCGGACCGGCGTTGCACGATGCCGGATTGCACGCGCGAGCAGCGCTCGAAGGGGCTGTGTTCAGCCCATTACCAGGCGGAGCGGCGTCGCTTGTTGGCGGGTGGCAAGCCCGCCTGAGACACGGCGGTACGCGGTGGCGCCCACGGCCCTGGGCGAGCCACCCGCCGTCAATGCGTGTCAGGGGTGGGCATTCCCTCGCATGACGGGCAGGCTCGCGAGGGAGGGACGATGGGTCACTTCGCCTGCCAGGGGTCCGCTTCCGTGCTCGTCGCCTTGAGCAGCTCCCAGGCCGAAAGCACATCCACCACCCGCTCCAGCTCATTGGGCAGCGAGCGCGCCCGCTGCGAGCGCAGGTAGTCCTCCGCGAAGGCCCGCAGGCGGTTGCCCACGAAGAGCCGGGCCAGGGCCACCTCCGTCTGTCCACTGAAGTCGAGGAAGCGGATGCCGAAGCCGCTGCGGCCCCCGGGGCCGTCCTCGCGCTCCTCGCGGACGATTTCGGCCCGGGCCCGCACGGGCGCGGCGCCGGGCTCCAGCGAGAAGCTCACGCCCAGCACCGTCCCCAAGGGCAGGTAGAAGGTGCTCTCCAGGAAGGCGCCGCTGACGCTGACGTTGATGGACGCCAGGCTCGCCGCGAACCGGCGCCCGCCCTGGTCGTCATCCACCCAGACCTCGAAGCGTGTCGTCAGCTGCGCCCGGGGGAACTCCCGGTGCTCGGGCTCCCCCTGGTTCTTCTCGATGACGGGCAACAGCGCCGCCACGGGCGTGGGGGCCACCGAGGGAGGCCTGCGCGGCTCCTCCTTCACCGGAGCGCCCGGCCTGGCCACCACCGTCGCCGCCGGGGGCTTCACGTCCCTCGCCGCATGGGGAAGCTCCGCCACGCGGACACTCCCCGTCGCCTTCTGCCCACCCTTCCTCTGCATGCCTGACCTCCACCGGCCCGGGAGGGCTTCACCCTCCCCCCGGAATTGGTGGGTTGATTCATACACCACCCTGGGCCGGGCGCCGAGCGCTCGTGACGACCTCGTGAGTCTCCCGTCGTCGCGCGGCTCGCGATGTCTCAGAACATGTGACGACGCATGCTGATGTTCACCAGCAATCCAATGCTGAGCATCACGGACATCATGGAAGACCCGCCATAACTCATCAGCGGCAGGGTGATGCCCGTCACCGGCAGCAAGCCGATGACCATGCCGATGTTCTCGAACACCTGCCAGAAGAGCATGGCCACGACGCCCACGGCGACGAAGGCGCCGAACCTGTCTCGGGCGCTGAACCCCACCCCCAGGCCGAAGATGAAGATGGCGCCATAGAGCACCAGCAGGAGGGTGCACAGCACGAAGCCGTGCTCCTCCGCCCACACCGAGAAGATGAAGTCGGTGTGCTGCTCGGGCAGGAAGCGCAGGCCCGTCTGGGTGCCCTCGCGCCAGCCCTTGCCCGACACGCCGCCGCTGCCCACGGCGATCTTCGACTGCGCCGCGTGGTAGCCGCTGCCGCGCAGGTCCGCCTCCGGATCCAACCACCCGGAGATGCGCTGGCTCTGGTGCTTCTTCAGGTGGTGCCGGACGATGGTGGGCCGGGGCTCCGGCACCTCGCGGATGTAGTCGTTCCAGATGACGATGGCGCCCGCGAGCACCCCCGCCACCAACGTGGCCACCAGGTACCAGCGCACCTTGCCGAAGAGGATGACGGTGAGCGACGACAGGCCGATCATCAGCGCGGTGCCCAGGTCCGGCTGCACCAGCACGAGGATGAAGGGCACGCCCACCACCACCAGCGGCTTCCACAGCCGCACCAGGCCGTAGGACGGCTCATTGGGGCGGAAGTCGTCGTGGTAGACCTTGGCCAGCATCAGCACGACGCCAATCTTCATGAACTCCGCGGGCTGCAGGCGGAACGGGCCGATGGCGAACCAGCTCTCGGCGCCCTTGGCGGTGTGGCCGACGAAGCGCAGCGCGATGAGCGCCAGGATGTTGGCGACGTAGATGGGCATCGCCATGCGTTGGATCCAGCGGTAGTCCACCAGGCACACCACCAGCACCGCGACGATGCCCAGGCCCAGGTACAGGGCCTGGCTGGACCACACCGGCGCCAGCGGAGGGCGCGACGCGGAGGCCAGGTTCCAGATGCCCAGCAGGGCCACGGCCAGCACGCAGAAGATGAGCCCCCACGGCACGTGGGGCACCATCCGCCGCTCAATCCTGAGTTGCATGCCTGTCCTCGGACTCCTCGTCGCCCGGAAGCTGCGTGGGGGGGCGCACGCCCCGCGTCATGGCCGCCTCGTCGGGAGACGGCGGGCGGAACATCGACGGGGTGTAGGGCTGGTTGGGACGCGGCGGCGGCGCCGTGGCGTCCAGCTTCTTCAGGTCCAGGTACTTCTGGATGACGGCCAGCGCCGTGGGCGCCGCGTCCGAGCCGCCGTGGCCGCCGTGCTCGTTGAGCACCACCACCGCGATTTCAGGATGGTCCGCCGGGGCGAAGCCCGCGAACCAGGCATGGTCTCTCTCGAAGAAGCTCATCTGGTGCGTCTTCAGGCGGATGGCGCCCAGGCGCGCCACCTGCGCGGTGCCCGTCTTCGCCGCCACCTTCACGTCCAGGTCGCGCATGTACTTCAGGCGCGAGCGGTACGACGTGCCGCCCGGCTCATGGGCCACCTTCACCAGGCCGTCGATGACGGCCTTCAGGTGCGCGGGCGGCAGGTCCACCCGACGGACGACCTCCGGCTTGAACTCCTCGATGACCTGGCCGTCCAGGTTCTCCAGCCGCTGCACCATCTGCGGCTTGTACAGCGTGCCGCCGTTGGCGATGGCCGCGTACATCAGCGCGAGCTGCAGCGGCGTGACGTTGTTGTCACCCTGGCCGATGGCGCTGTTGAGCGCCATGCCCTTGGTGTAGCCGCCGGGCGAGGCTTTGTCGTGGTACGCGCTGGTCGGCATGATGCCGGGCACCTCCGCCACCACGTTGATGCCGGTGGGGCTGCCCAGGCCCAGCGACTTGCCCATCTCGCCAATCGGGTCCAGGCCGATGGTGTCCGCCACCTTGTAGAACCAGGTGTCGCAGGAGCTCTTCATCGCGTCCAGGCCGTCGACGTGGCCGTGGCCTCGGTCCAGGTGGCAGCGCCAGGTGCGCGCGCCCAGCCGGTAGCCGCCGGGGCAGTTCACCACCGTCTCCGGACGGAACGCGCCGGACTTGAACGCCGCCAGCGCGGTGACGACCTTGAACGTGGAGCCCGGGCTGTAGTGCTCGGCCGCCACGCGGTTGACCATGGGCTCCAGCGGATCGCGCGACAGCTGTGCCATCTGCGTGGGCGTCACGCGGCCCGTCAGGAGGTTGGGGTCGAAGCCGGGCCGGGACACCAGCGCGCGGATGAAGCCCGTGTGCACGTCGATGGCGACCACCGCGCCGGTGACACCGGGGAAGGCGCGCTCGGCCTCCTCCTGCAGGCGCATGTCGATGGAGAGCACCAGGTTGCTGCCCGCCTTGGGCTGCACCACGGCGTTGTCGCCCAGCTTGACGTTGAGCTCTTCAATCTTCTGGCCGCGCGCGTTCACCACTTCCTTGCGCACGCCGTCCTGGCCGCGCAGGCGCTGCTCGAAGTAGCGCTCCAGGCCGCGCCGGCCGATGTAGTCCCCCAGCGCGTAGCGCGCGCCGTCGCCGTTGAGCCGCTCGAGCTCGTCCTGGGTGATTTCGTTCATGTAGCCCAGCACGTGCGACAGCACCGTGTTGGTCCGGTAGAAGCGGTGCGGGACGGGCGCCACCTCCACGCCGTCCAGGATGTCCCGGCGCGCCGCCAGCCGATCATACTCGTCGCGCGTCAGGTCCACGCGCACCGGCACCGGCTGGAAGGGCGCGTTGCGGCGGCCCTGGCGCACCAGGTCCTCCACCTTCTTCGCCTGGTCCGCGTCCCACTGGAGCAGCTCCGCCAGCCGGGGGATGACCTGCGCGAAGCAGTCCGTGCAGAACGCGGGCGTGACGACGGCGTCGAAGGACGGGCGGCTGTCGACGAGGATGGTGCCGCGCGCGTCCTTGATGACGCCGCGGTCGGCGCGCAGCCGCACCTCCTTGACGAAGTTCGCCACGCTCTTGGCGGAGTACTCCTCGCCGCGGGTGATCTGCAGCCGGTAGAGCTGGATGGACAACAGGGCCAGGCCCGCCGTCATGGCCAGGCCCAGCCACAGGAAGCGCCGGCGCAGCTCGCGGCCCGGCGTCGTGTTGCCCAGCGTGGGGGGCGTCACCTCAGCAACCCCGCCGGACGGTCCTGCGCGGCCTCGAAGCGGCGCAGGAGCGGGAAGAGCGCCAGCGCCGCCAGCCCCGTGAGCGCCACCTGCAGCGGCAGCCCCGCGAGCGCCGGCGCCGTGCCGCCATCCTTCACCGTCAGCCAGGTGAAGAAGGCCGCGAGCAGGCCATGCCCCACGTCCGCGCCCATGGCGAACAGCGCGAACGACAGCCCGCCGCGCACGTCCACGAAGGTGGACACCAGCCGCCCGACGAGGAAGGTGAACACGGCAAGGAAGGTGAACAGCCCCGTGGGCTGGCCGCTCATCAGGTCCAGCAGGTAGCCCACCGCGAACGCGGAGAAGGCCCCTTCGAGCAGCGTGGCGCGCAGCGCGAGGAACGCCACCAGCACCACGGTGACGTCGATGCGGCCCAGCACGAGCCCCGCCTGCTTGACGACCACGGACTCCAACGTGAGCAGCGCCAGCGCGATGCCCACCGTCACCAGGAACTTCATTTCGACGCACCCTCCGCCGCGCTGCCCTGCGCCATCGCCTTGTAGGGACTGCCCACCACCAGCACCTCCTCCAGCTTGCTGGTGTCCACCGCCGGCACGATGTCCGCGCCCTGGAACATGCCGTGCTCCTTCTTCTCCAGGTTCGTCACCCGGCCCACCACCAGGCCCGGAGGATAGATGCCATCCGTGCCGGAGGTGATGATGAGGTCGCCGTTGTCCACGTCCTCGGTGCGCAACATGTTCTCCAGCTTGAGCGGCCCGCTGCCCGCCCCCGACGCCGTGCCCCGCGCCCGGGAGCGCTGCACCAGCACCGCCACCCGGCTCTGCGTGTCCGTCACCAGCGCCACGTCCGAATAGCTGGAGGTCGCCCGGATGACCTGCCCCACGATTCCGTCCGGCGTCACCACCGACATGCCCCGGAACACCCCGTCCTTCTCCCCGCCGCTGATGCGCACCGACAAGAGCTTCGCCACCGGGTTGACGCCCACCACCCGCGCCGGAATCTCCGGCCCCGGCGCCACCTCCGCGTACCCCAACAGCTTGCGCAGCCGCTCGTTCTCCGTGCGCGACTCCCCCAGGGCCTGCACCGAGGCGCGCAGCTGGAGGTTCTCCAGCCGCAGCGCGTCATTTTCCTGCCGGACCCCGCGCAGATCGAGGTAGTGGCGCACCGCGGACACCGAGCCCTCGATGGTGGCGGTGAGCGCCTGCTGCACGGGCGAGGTGATGGCGATGACCGCCCGGTCGATGGGGTTGGGGTCCCTGCCCTTGCGCCCGCTCAGCAGGAAGGCGACCAGCGGGTAGAGGAGCAGGACGCCGACAATCAGGGGACGCCGGTATCGCTTGAGGAGCGACAGCACAGAGGGGAATTCCGGGGTGGGAGGAGGAAGCGGAGGGAGGGGGTGCGGCTAAACTCTCTAAATCGCTTGCATTTTCTGGTGCAGTGTCCTAGGCAGTCAAGGCCCGCGAGGGGGGTGGTCGCTGGTCCGCCACCCTTCAGCCGGGCTACCAACAACACCGCGTCGCGAGTCCTTCCGCACGACTTTTCTCGGCGCGTTTGCTCTCCGAAGTGACGACAATGGACGGTCTGAACCCCCGGAAGGTCCTCTCCCTGCTGTTCATCATCGGCATCGCGGTGGTGTTCACGCTGCAATTCGGGCCGGGCAGCACCGGCTTCGGCGCCTCGGGTCCGGTGACGGCACCCGGCTCGGTGGCCACCGTGAACGGCAAGGAGATCCCGCTGCGCGACTTCGCCACGGCCTGGGCCCGGCAGATGAGCTTCCTGCGAGCGCAGGGCAGCCCCATCCCCGAGTCCGTGGCCCGCCAGTTCGGCATGCACAACCAGGTGCTCGACAGGCTGGTGAACACGGAGTTGCTCGCCCAGGCGGCCGAGCAGCGCGGCATCACCCCCTCTGATGAAGAGCTGCGCAAGCTCATCCATCAGAACACGGACTTCCACGCCAAGGAGGGCGGGTTCGACTTCGCGCGCTACCAGCAGGTGCTGCGCGACTTCTACCGGAAGACGCCGCCGGAGTTCGAGACGGAGCTGCGCCGGCAGCTGGCCGCGCAGAAGATGATGGAGGTCGTGCGCGCCAACGCCACCGTGTCCGACGACGAGGTGCGCGCGCGCTACGAGAAGGACGGCAACCAGGCCAAGGTCGTCTTCGCGCGCTTCCTCCCCACCATGTACGCGGACAAGGTCGCAGCCCCCACGCCCGCTCAGCTGACGGAGTGGAAGAAGGCGCACGAGAAGGAGATCAAGGACTACTTCGAGGCCAACCGCTTCGTGTACCAGCAGCCCGAGCGCATCCGCGCGCGCCAGGTGCTGGTGAAGCTGCCCCCGGAGGCGACCGCCGAGCAGAAGGCGGAGGCCCTCAAGAAGGCGGAGGCGCTGAAGAAGGAGATCGACGGCGGCAAGGACTTCGCGCAGGTGGCGCGTGACTCCAGCGAGGACCCGGGCAGCAAGGCGCGCGGTGGCGACCTGGGCTGGGTGGAGCGCGGCAGCTGGGAGCCGGTGCTGGCGGACGCGGCGTTCGCGCTCAAGGCGGGCGAGGTGACGGCGCCGGTGGAGACGAAGTTCGGCGTGCACCTGGTGAAGGTGGAGGAGAAGCAGGCGGCCCAGGACAAGAAGCTGGAGGAGGTCCAGGACGAGATCGCCACCACGCTCTTCAAGCAGGAGCGCGCCAAGGAGACGGCGAAGGCGGAGGCCCAGAAGGCGCTTGCCACGGTGCAGGGTGGCAAGACGCTCAAGGAGCTCTTCCCCGCGGAGAAGGAGCAGCCGGCGCTCCTGCGCTTCGAGACGGAGACCCGTCCGGAGGCGGTGGAGACCGACAGCTTCACGGCCGAGGGTGAGGCCGTGCCGCACCTGGGCCCCGCGCCCGCGCTGGTGAAGGCGGCCTTCGCGGTGAGCGCGCCCCAGGTGCTGGGCGAGGTCTTCCCGGTGGGCGAGGGCTTCGTGGTGGCGCAGGTGGTGGAGCGCCAGAAGCCGGACACCGCGGGCTTCGAGCAGAAGAAGGACGCGCTGCGCGTGCAGGCCCAGCAGGCCAAGCAGATTGAAGTGACGGAGTCCTTCCTCAAGGCGCTGAAGAAGGGCGGCAACGTGGTGACCAACCCCGAGGCCATCGACTCGGTGGTCGGCGCCGGGTAAGTCACCCGCTTCAGCTGACAGCACGTGAGGGCCGGGCCGAGGGACTTCCCTCCCCGGCCCTCTCGCTTTTGCAGGGCCCGTGTTCAGCGCACCGGGAAGTCGGAGCCGCCGGAGGGCGTGTCCGGGCCCGGAGGCTCCGCGACGCAGAGGGCATCCCGGCCCCGGGCCTTGGCGCCGTACATGGCGAAGTCCGCGGAGCGGATGAGGTCCAGCGCGGAGGTGGCGTGGTCCGGATAGGTGGCCACGCCGACGCTGGCGGTGACGCGCACGTCCAGGCCGTGCTCCTGGAGGAAGGAGCGCCCGCGGAAGGCCTCACAGACCTTCTGGCCGATGTGCGCGGCGCCGTCCTGGTCCGTCTCCACGAGGAGGATGGCGAACTCGTCGCCCCCGTAGCGGAACACGGCGTCCAGCCCGTTGCGCCCCAGGGACATGAGCAAATCGCCCACCTCCTTCAGCGTGGCGCTGCCCATGAGGTGGCCGAACCTGTCGTTGACGCTCTTGAAGTGGTCCAGGTCCAGGAACACGAGCGACAGCGGGTGGCGGAAGCGCGCCGAGCGCTTCACCTCCGTGTCCAGGAGCGCGCGCAGGTGCCGGGCGTTGTAGCAGCCGGTGTGCTCGTCGGTGATGGTGAGCTCCTGCACCCGGCGGAAGTTGCGCGCGTTCTCAATCGCGATGGCCGCGTAGTCCGCGATGGCCGTCAGCGTGGTGAGGTCGTCGTTGGAGAACGGGGGGTCCGTGGGGCCGTTGACCAGCTCGATGACGCCCAGCACGTGTCCACGCGACAGGAGCGGCACGGCGAGGATGGAGCGGGTGTGGAAGGCGGAGGCCTCGTCGAAGCGGGGCGCGAAGCTGGGGTCCCCGCCCACGTCGTGCACCAGCCGGGCGACCCCGGAGGAGAACACGGCCCCGGCGATGCCCTCACCGGGGTTGAGCTGCAGGCCCTTGAGGACGCCGGCGCCCTCGCCCACCGCGATTTCGAAGTAGAGCTTCCCGGTGCGCTCGTCCTGGAGGATGAGGGACCAGTTGCGAGGCAGCAGCAGGCTGCTGACCTTCTGCATGACGAGCGCGAGCACCTCGCGCAGCTCCAGCGTGGACGTCAACGCCTTCGCCATCTCGTTGTAGGCGGCCAGTTGCTCCACCGTCCGCTTCATGGCCGACAGGAGGTCCGCGGGATTCATCCGTAGAGTCCACTCCGAGGCGCAAGTCTGCTAAGGCCTGGAGCCGTAACATGCACACGCACGCTGATCAAACGTTGCTCGTCCTGGCCTCCGGTTCTCCCCGCCGTCGGGACTTCCTGTCGCAACTGGGGCTCACTTTTACCGTCTCCGCGGCGGACATCGACGAGACACCCCACCCAGGCGAGGAGGCGGCCGCCTACGTCCTGCGGCTGGCGCGAGAGAAGGCCCGCGTGGTGGCCGGGCGCTCCCCTGGCGCCTTCGTCCTCGCGGCGGACACCACGGTGGCGCTGGGCATGACGCTGTTGGGCAAGCCCCAGGACCCGGCCGAGGCTCGCGCCATGCTCACCCGCCTGTCCGGCAAGACACACGATGTGTACACGGGCGTCGCGCTCGCGGGGCGGCATGAAGAGGCGCTCGCGGTCCACACGCGCGTCACCTTCCGTGAGCTGAGCGCCGGAGAAATCGACTGGTACGTGGGCACGGGCGAGCCGGTGGACCGGGCGGGCGCCTACGCCATCCAGGGCAAGGGGGGCTTCCTCGTCGCGCGCATCGAGGGCAGCCCCACCAACGTCGTCGGCCTGCCGCTGGGCGAGACGCTCGCGCTGCTGACGCGCGCCGGCGTGCCCCTGGCCTGGAAGCCCGCGCCATGAGCACGGGCCTCGCGGAGCGGCTGGCGTCGGTGAAGGCGCGCATCGCGAAGGCGTGCGAGCGCGCGGGGCGTCCGGTGGAGTCGGTGACGCTGGTGGCCGTGTCCAAGCTCAAGCCGGCGGCGCTCATCCGCGAGGCATACGCCGCGGGTCAGCGCGACTTCGGGGAGAACTACGCGCAGGAGCTGCGCGACAAGGCCCAGGAGCTGTCGGACCTGGAGGGCCTGCGCTGGCACGCCATCGGTCCCCTGCAGACGAACAAGGTGAAGTACGTGGCGAAGGTGGCCAGCGCCTTCCATGCGTTGGACCGGCTGGAGGTGGCGCGCGAGCTGTCCAAGCGGCGCGAGGGCACCTCTCCCCTGCCCTGCTACGTCGAGGTCAACGTGGGCGGGGAGTCCACCAAGTCGGGCCTGGAGCCCGCCGCCCTGCCCGACTTCCTGGGCCAGGCGCGCGCGCTGCCGGGCCTCACGCTGGTGGGGCTGATGTCGCTGCCGCCGCCCACGGACGACGTGGCCCGCGCGCGCGGTTATTTCGACGCGCTGCGCGAGCTGTCGCGGACCCATGGCCTGCCCGGGCTGTCCATGGGCACCACCCACGACTTCGAGCTGGCCATCGAGGCGGGCGCCACGCTGGTGCGGGTGGGCACCGCCCTCTTCGGCGAGCGGGACTGAGGGCCGGCGCGCGGGTCAGATCTCCTTGAACTTCGCGCGGCCCTCCGCGCTGATCTTCACCTTGTACTCGCAGCCGCAGTAGTTGCAGCGCAGCTCGTCCCCATCCCCGAAGCCATCGTGCACGGGGTTGTTGGCGTCGCAGCCCGGACAGTCGAACTCCTTGAGGCGGCCGCCCTTGGTCGTCTCCTTGGCGTCGTCGTCGTCGAAATCGTAGTCACCGGCCATGTTCCCGCGTCTCCAGGGCAAGGGGGCGACCTCCAGCCGGGGCCGCCTTCTCTTCGGGAGGCTAGCAGCGGTGTCGGCCGGTGGACACGCCCGGCGCGCCGCAGGGCGGCCGGGTTCAGGGGGCCGGGAAGCGCCGTGGGGCCCCTCCGTGCGAGACTCATGTCCCCTTCCGCCCCTCAGGTCGCCCCCACGACGAGGGAGCGGGCGTCCATTGAATGCCCGCCGCATAGGCACGTCGATGGGAAATGTGGAGTGGCGGGAATGGTTCGGGGGCATGGCCTGGCGAGTAGCAGGCGGGCTACTTAACTTCCTTGCGATGGAGCTCAC
Source organism: Myxococcus faecalis (assembly GCF_050039385.1). Taxonomy (NCBI): domain Bacteria; kingdom Pseudomonadati; phylum Myxococcota; class Myxococcia; order Myxococcales; family Myxococcaceae; genus Myxococcus; species Myxococcus faecalis. Next base: position 806,594 of record NZ_CP144336.1, read on the forward strand.
TCGATGCGTGCGCAGTCCAATTGGGGGTTCGCGGCGGTGGTTGCGGGCCTGGTCTGGTCGGCGGCTGCCCTGGGCCAGGAGTCTTCCGCGAACCCGGCGTTCGGCCCCGGTGAGCAGGCGCAGTATCGCGTGAAGTACCTGGGCATGACAGCGGGCACCGCGCAGGTGACGGTGGGCGCGCCCATGAAGCAGTGGGGCGAGGACGTGTGGCCCATCGTCGCGGTGGCGCGCTCGGACGCGCTCATCGGCGTGTGGCCCATCAAGGACAAGTTCGTCTCCTACTGGAAGGCGGACACCCAGCGCGTGGTGGGCAGTGACTTGCACGCGGACGAGAACGGCAAGCGCCGCCGCCAGCGCATCAAGCTGCAGCCGGATGGCAAGAGTGTCTTCGTCGTCAAGCAGAAGGAGGGCGAGGCGCCGCGCGAGTCCACCGCCGAGGTGGCCGAGGGCACGCTCGACGTGACGGGCGCGACGTTCGCGCTGCGCAACCGAGAGCTCGTCGTGGGCGGCGAGTACGCCTACCCGGTGTTCACCGGCAGCAAGAGCTTCACCATGCGCGCCAAGGTGGAGTCGCGCGAGACCTTGAAGACGGAGCTGGGGACGCAGGAGGTCTTCAAGACGCGGGTGCAGGCGGAGTTCGGCGGCAGCCTGACGTCGAAGCGGGACATGTTCGTCTACCTCACCACGGACGCGCGGCATGTCCCGGTGCGAATCGAGGCGGACTTCGCGCTCGGCACGGTGGTGGCGGAAATCACCGACTACCAGCCGGGGCGGACGATGGCGGTGGCGAGCGCGGAGAGCGGTGGGTAGCACCGCTGGAGAGTGAAGGGGGCGGATGGGCGCGGGATGGGCGTGGGTGGTGATGGCGGCGCTGGCCGCCACGCCGGAGCCGAGGGTGGTGTCTCCCCTGGTCAAGGTGCGCCCGGGCTCCGCCTTCGCGTCGCGCCCCGTGGCCCGCCTGAGCGTGGCCCGCGGCGAGTGCGAGGGCACGCAGGTGGTGCTGCCCGACTCGGCCCGTCGCCTGAAGGTGAAGCCGCTGCTGCTCGGCGGTCCGTCGGACGCGCTGCGCGCGGACATCTGGCGCGTGGGCTACCTGGATGTCGAGGTGCCCTCCAACTCGGAGGGGGACGTGGGCCCGTGGCCCGATGCCCTGTTGCCGCTCGGCGCGCCCGAGCGTGACGACGCCCCACCCCGCCCCGTCGTGCTCTACGTGGAGGTCTGCGCGAAGGAGGACCAGACGCCGGGCACCTATCAGGGTCGCCTGCGCGCGAGCTTCAACAAGCTGGAGCACGTGAGCGTCCCCTTCACGGTGGAGGTGCAGCCCTTCGCGCTGCCGGCGACGTCCTCGCTCGCCACCAGCTTCGGCATCTCCCTGTACAGCATCGCCCGGGGCCACGGGCTCACCCCCGAGTCACCGGAGGCCCGCGAGCTCTTGCGCGACTACGCGCGCGTGCTGCTGGAGCACCGCGTGAGCGCGCATGGCATGAGCATGACGCCGCCGTCCGTGCGCTTCGAGGGCGACACGCCCATCATCGACTGGAGCGACTACGACGCGGAGATGGCGCCCTTCCTCGACGGGAGCCTGCTGGCGTCGGGTGCGCGCTTCACCACGTCGGACGTGCGCGACAGCCGCAAGGCGGACACCGAGGAGCGCAAGGTCGCGTACTACCGCGCGTTCGCCGAGCACTACCGGACGAAGGGCTGGCCCGCGCAGCTCTTCTTCTACGCCAAGGACGAGCCGAAGCCGGAGGACGTGCCGCTCGTGCTCGCGCAGTCGCGCCGCGTGCGCGCCGCCGGGGGCAGCCGCGTGCTCATCACCACGCCCATGGAGGAGCCGCTCGCGAGCGCCGCCGACATCCTCGCGCCCACGCTCAACTGCTTCTTCCCTCGCCCCGGCCCCCAGACCTGCCGCGCCGTGCACACCATTGCCCAGATGCGCGAGCAGCTTCCCGAAGGCACCCGTATCTGGTGGTACCAGAGCTGCAACTCGCATGGCTGTGATGGGGGCCCGTCCCAGAAGCGTGCCCAGGAGAAGAGCTACAGCGGTTGGGCCTCGTACATGGTGGACCACCCCGCCGTGCTCAACCGCGCCATGGGCCTGCTCGCATTCACGAGCGGCGTGGACGGTGAGCTCTATTTCGACACCGTCTTCGCCTACAACACCAAGCACGACGTCTGGACCGACGTGTTCGAGTTCGGTGGCAACGGCGACGGCACCCTCTTCTACCCAGGCACGCCCGGCCGCCTGGGAGGTTTCCGACACCACCCCGTGGCGTCCCTGCGCCTCAAGCACCTGCGCGACGGACTGGAGGACTACGAGTACCTCCGGCTGCTCTCCGCGCTGGGGGACGAGGCCTTCGCGAAAGACGCGGCGCGCAAGCTCGTGAGGTCCGGTTGGGACATCCGCCGGGATGCGCGAGAATGGACGCAGGTCCGCCAGCTCGTGACGGCGAGGCTCCGGCAGCGGTGGTTGGCATCAGAATTCGCGAAGCGTCCGGGCCGTCACACGCCCAAGAGCACCCCGTAGTTTCTCTCTGGAAGGAAGAAGGATGAGCACCCTGCGCACCCTCCTGGCGACCTGCCTGATGCTGACCTCCGGCGGTGCCGCCTGGGCCCAGCTCCCCGACACCGAGGCCGACAAGCCCGAGGGTGAGAAGCCCGCCGAGGCCACCGAAGCCAAGCCCGACGAAGCCCCCATCACCGTGGAGCCCTGCGCGCAGGCGCTGCCCGCGCTGCGCATGCCGCTCACGTTCATGCCCGGCGAGGTGCTCGAGTTCGACCTGGACGCCATGGGCGCGCAGGCCGGCAAGATGACCCTGCGCGTCCAGAAGCCGCAGGACGGCCAGATTCCCGTGCTCGCGCAGGCGGAGACCAACTCCTTCTTCTCCAAGGTCCGCCGCGTGCGCGGCAGCGCCACCACCTGGCTCAACCCGCGCACGCTGCGCCCCAAGCGCTACGTCGAGGACGCCACCGAGAACGAGATGCGCCGCAAGGTGGAGGTCGCCTTCACCCACAAGGACCGCGCCATCAAGGTGGACTACCAGATCGGCCAGCGCCCCAAGGGCCAGTACAACTACACCTACGACAAGGACGGCCTGGACGTGGCCGGCTCCATCTACCTGCTGCGTCAGCTCCCGCTCGAGGAGAACCTCTCCGTCTGCTTCGACGTGTACGGCGTGCGCCGGCTGTGGCGCATGCAGGGCCAGGTGCTCAAGAAGGAGAAGGTCACCACGCCGCTGGGCCAGTTCGACGCCTGGCACCTGGTGGGCACCGCCGTCCGCCTGGACCGCCCCAAGCAGAAGCGCGAGGTGCACGTGTGGCTCTCCGACGACGCGCGCCGCCTGCCGCTCGCCGCCGTGGGCACGCTGGACCTGGGCGCCGTGCGCGCCACCCTCACCTCCGTCAGCCGCCCCGGCGAGAAGCGCCAGGAGGCCGGCCCCGGCAAGGAGGAGATGAAGTGGTGATGTCCAACTGCTGAGAAAAGAAGACACGGCTCGAGGAGAGGCCCGGTGGACGGAGTTCCCGGGCCTTTCTCTTTGAACCGAAATTGATTCTGGTTTGCAAAATCAAAATCATGAGCGTAGGGTGCGCGCCGCTCCGATGCGCCCACGCTCTTGTCTTGTCTCGTCGTCGTTCCTGCTCTGTTCCACCCTGCTGCTCTCCACGACGGTCGCCCGCGCCCAGGATTCGGCCGGTGCTCCGGTGGTCTCCGCCGCACCGCCGAGTGATTCGCCCGAGGGGCCCGTCGCCTCGGCTCCATCCGCCGAGCAGCCCGAGCAGCCCGCGCCGTCCCCCGCCGCCCAGGAGCCCGCGCCCGTCAGCGCGGCGCCCGCTCCCGCGGCCCTGAGTCGGGCGCGGCCGAACATCGACACGTTCGTCACCGCCTACGGCGAGCTGCTGTTCGGCTATCACAACTACGGGTTGAACCAGAACCGGACGGGTGGCGCGCAGCGCGACTCGCGGCTGGAGTTCGACACCACGCGCTTCGTGCTCGAGATGAAGGGCGCGCTGCCGGACTATGGGCTCGAGGTGGAAGTCGAGGTCGAGTTCGAGCACGGCGGCACCGGCACCGCGATGGAGCTCGAGTACGAGGAGTTCGGCGAGTTCGACCAGGAGCTCGACAAGGGTGGAGAGATCCTCGTCGAGGAGCTCTACATCTCGAAGAAGCTCGGCGACCACGCGGCGCTCGCGGTGGGCCGCTTCTACGTGGCGGTGGGCACGCTGAGCGAGTTCTCGCGCCCCACCGACTACCTGGGCACCCTCCGCGACGAGGCGGAGACGGGCATCATCCCCAACACGTGGGACGAGATGGGCCTGCGGCTGCGCTACAAGTTCCCCTGGGGCCTGCGGCTGACGGGACAGCTGGTCAACGGGCTGGACTCCACGGGCTTCAGCTCGCAGCTGTGGGCGGTGGGCGGCCACCAGCGCCGCTTCGAGGTGCAGCGCGCCACGGACATGGCCCTGGTGTTCCGCGCGGACGTCACCCACTTCGACGGGTTCATCTTCGGCGTGTCCGCCTACCACGGCGACACCACGCGCAACCGTCCCAAGGCGGACCTGGTGAAGAGCTGCGAGGAGGCGAATGATCGCGAGGTCGCCCCGTGCGGCTACGTGTCCGCGCCGCTGACGCTGCTGGACGTGCACCTGTCCGTGTCCAAGGGCCCGTGGAGCGCGAAGGGCATGGTGATGTACGGCCACCTGAAGAACGCGGAGCTCGTCTCGCAGCGCAACGCGCGCCTGTCGAACCTGCTGGGCGTGATGCGCACGCCGGTGTCCGACAACGCGTTGGCCGCGTGGGGAGAGCTCGGCTACGACATCGCGTCGGTGGTGGGCCTGAGCAACTCGCACCACCTGTTCCCGTTCGTCCGCTACGACTACGTGGACACGCAGTTCAAGCCGCGCGCGGAGCTGTACGACAACCCCCGCTTCCGCCGCACCGTCTACACGGTGGGCGTGGCCTACAACCTGCTGAACACGGTGTACGCGAAGCTCGACTTCGGGCACCGCCGCATGGGCTCCAACGCCTTCCGGCCGGAGAACACCCTGCGCCTCGCCACCGGCTTCAACTACTGACGCGGCCCTCCCCGTGTCCCCTCCCCCCCAACGAAAGGTCAGTCATGAAGCGTACGTCCCTGCCCCTGCGTCTGGCGCTCGCGCCCGCGCTCCTCACCGGCTCGCTGTTCCTCGCGGCCTGCGGCGATGATGATTCCGACACCCCCAACGAGGGCGACTCCAAGGTCACCTCGGAGCTGGTCGTCACGTTCGCGGACAAGGTCGTGGTGCCGACCTATGCGCGGCTGGCCACGCGGCTGACGGAGCTGGACGCGGCCTGCGTCGCGCTCGCGACGGCGCCCACGACGGAGAAGCTGACGGCGGCCAAGGCGGCCTGGCGCGCGGCGCGCATCCCCTGGGAGCAGAGCGAGGGCTTCCTCTTCGGCCCCGTGGACAGCTTCGGCTATGACCCGGCGCTGGACAGCTGGCCGGTGAGCCACACCGAGTTGGAGGCGGTGCTGGCCAACAACGCCGCCCTCACCCAGCAGTACGTGAGCAACCTCAAGAACGAGCAGAAGGGCTTCCACACGCTGGAGTACCTCATCTACGGCGATGGCGGCACCAAGACGGTCGAGCAGCTGACGCCCCGCGAGCTGGAGTACGTCACGGCCCTGTCCGCGGAGCTCAAGGCCGTGGGACAGCTGCTGCACGGCGCGTGGGCGCAGGCGCACGACGGCAACCCGCCGTTCCGTGACACGCTCGCGACGGCGGGTCAGTCCGGCAACACCGCGTATCCGTCCGTGGAGGCCGCCGCCCAGGAGATCGTCGGTGGCATCACCACCATCCTGGACGAGGTCGCCAACGGGAAGATCGCCGAGCCCTACGACACCAGGGACCCGGACGTGGTGGAGAGCCAGTTCGCGTACAACTCGCTGGAGGACTTCAGCAACAACATCCGCAGCGTGGAGAACGCGTACCTGGGTCACCTGCAGGGCGAGGCCAAGACGGGCATGTCGCTGCGTGACGTAGTGGGCGTGGACAGCGCGCTCGACGCGAAGATCCGCCAGCAGATCGCCGGCTCCATCAGCGCCCTGGCTGCCGTCCGCGAGCCGTTCCGCGACTCCATCCGTGACGAGACGGAGCGCCCGAAGATCGCCGCCGCGCAGGAGGCCATCCGCGCCCTGCACGACACCTTCCAGGGCGAGGTCCTGCCCCTGCTGTCGAAGTGATGTAGGAACTCGGGCCAGGTGAACGCCATGCGACGTGCGGTGATGCTGGGAGCCCTGCTGCTGTGGTCCGCCGGTTGTGGCGAGGAGGCGCCGATGGTGCCCCTGGAGCCACCGAGGGCGGGCGGGGCCACCACCGTCGACAACCGCACGTCGCAGGCGTTCGCGCAGCCGGCCGCGAACCTGCGTCCCGAGTACGACCGGCTGCACCGTGCGGGCGACGCGGCGTTCGCGGCCATCTTCGTCCCGGCGCCCTCGCGGGTGAACCCGGGGCTCGGGCCCACGTACAACAACGTCTCCTGCAACGGCTGTCACCTGCGCAACGGGCGCGGCATGCCGGTGATGGGGCCCACCGCGCAGCGCACCCAGCTCCTCGTGCGCGTGAGCCTGCCGGAGGGCGTGCCCGACCATCCCCACGGCGCGGTGCCCGTCCCCGGACTGGGGCTCCAGGTGCGTGACCAGTCCATCTACGGCCAGGTGCCGCCGGCCTCGCTCACGCTGTCGTGGGTGGAGCGCACCGGACAGTACCCGGATGGCACGCCGTACACGCTGCGCTCGCCGAGCGTGCGCATCGTCAAGTCGGATGGCTCGGCGCTGCCGGAGGACATGATGATGTCGCTGCGGCTTCCTCCGCCCGTCTTCGGACTGGGGCTGCTGGAGGCCGTTCCCATCGAGGCGCTGCGCGCGCTCGAGGACCCGGATGACCGGGACGGTGACGGCATCTCCGGACGGCTGAACGAGGTCTGGGACGTGGCGCTGCGCACGCTGTTGCCCGGGCGCTTCGGCTGGAAGGCGAACAGCCCGCACCTGCTGCAGCAGTCCGCGGAGGCGTACTTCAACGACATGGGCATCACGAGCCCGCTCTTCCCGGAGCCGGACGGGACGCACGAAATCACCGCCGACATCCTTCAGGCGGCCGTCTTCTATTCCGAGTCGCTCGGCGTCCCCGCGCGCACCGCGCTGGAGGACCCCGTCGTCCAACGCGGCGAGAAGCTGTTCCGCGCGCTGGGCTGCGAGTCCTGCCACCGCGAGACGCTGGAGACGGGCGAGGCCGCCTACGAGGAGCTCGCCTTCCAGCGCATCCATCCGTACACGGACATGCTGCTGCACGACATGGGGCCGGAGCTCGCGGACGGACGGCCGGATGGCGCGGCCACGGGCACGGAGTGGCGCACGCCCGCGCTGTGGGGCCTGGGCCTGACGCACACGGTGCTGCCCTACTCCGGCTTCCTGCACGACGGCCGGGCCCGGACCATCGAAGAGGCGGTGCTGTGGCACGGCGGCGAGGCGCGCACCGCGCGCGACGGCTTCCACCGCCTGTCCGCCGATGACCGCGCCGCGGTGCTCAAGTTCCTCGGCTCGCTCTGAGGTGAGCGCGGCGGGAGTGTCCGCTCCCGGCCTCACATCGGGAAGGAGCGCTGCTTCAGCGTCTCGAGGAGGAAGTCGCGGAAGGCGGCGACCTTGCGAGGCATGTGCCGCTCCGCGGTGGAGACGAACCACACGCTCCCCGCCGGCATGCTCCACTTCGGAAGCAGCGCGACGAGTCGCCCCTCGGCGACCTCCGGTTCCGCGAGCATCGTCGGCAGGAACCCGATGCCCGCGCCCTGACGAAGCACCTCCCGCATGAAGAACATGTCGTCGCAGACGATGGCGCCATCCTGCGGCATGACGAGCGTCTCGCCGGGCCCCACGAGCCGGAAGGGCATGGGGGAGCGGAAGGACACCCAGGTGTGGCTGGAGAGTTCGCGAGGATGGCGCGGCATGCTCCGGCGCGCGAGATACGCCGGCGACGCATAGAGCCGCAGGGAGAGCGTCCCGAGGCGGCGGGCGCGCAGCGACGAGTCCTTCAACGGGGCGATGGCCAGTCGCAGCGCGGCATCGAAGCCCTCCGCGACCAGGTCCACGACGCGATTGTCCAGGTGCAGGTCCACCTTCACCGCGGGGTAGCGCGCCACGAAGCGGGTGATGACCTCCGCGAGCACCGTGGTCCCCCAGTCCACCACCGACGTCAGCCGCAGCACGCCTGACGGCTCCTCCTCCAACTCCGGCAGCTCCCCCACGGACTTGCGCAGCGCGAGCAGCATCGGGGACACCCGCTCGTAGAGCGCCTGTCCCGCGGTGCTGAGCGACACCCGGCGCGTGGTGCGGTGGATGAGCTGCACACCGAGCGAGGACTCCAGGCGGGCGATGCCCCGACTCACCGACGACTTGGGCAGGCCCAGCTTCTTCGCCGCGCTGGAGAAGCTGGCGCCCTCGGCGACGGCGACGAAGAGGGTGAGCTGGTTCAGGTCCATTGTTCCTCCCGTGGAACAGTATGCTCCAGCGGGCCGCATTGTGCAGGACGCCGGGCGGCGCTACCCATGAGCCGGAGCCAATGTCGCTCCCTCGCTCTGGAGATTCACATGACGGCCACATCCCCCACCCTGCTCGTCACCGGCGCCTCCGGCCATCTGGGCCGCCGCGTCGTGGAGCTGCTCCTCGAGGCCAGGAAGGGGCCTCTCATCGTCACCACGCGCGAGCCGTCGAAGCTCGCGGACCTGGCGGCGCGCGGCGTCGTGGTGCGCAAGGCGGACTTCGATGACGCGTCGACGCTGGACGCGGCGTTCGCCGGCGCGGAGCGACTGTTGCTCGTCAGCACGGACTCGCTCGATGTTCCTGGCCGCCGAATCACCCAGCATCGCCATGCCGTGGAGGCCGCGCGGCGCGTGGGGGTGAAGCACGTCGTGTACACGTCGCTGACGCGGCCGGAGCCCGACTCGCCCATCACGCTCGCCAAGGACCACTGGGCCACGGAGCAGGCGCTGGCGGCGAGCGGACTGGGCTTCACCGTGCTGCGCAACAACGTCTACATGGAGATGCTCTTGCACAGCCTGCCCCAGGCCGTCGCGCAGGGGCGGCTCGTCACGGCGACCGGGACGGGGGCCACGGCGTATGTCACGCGCGAGGACTGCGCCCGGGCGGCGGTGGCGGCGCTCGCCTCCTCGTACGAGGGACAGCGCGTGCTGGAGATCACCGGGCCGTCGGCGGTGACGCAGGCGGAGCTGGCGCGGTTCGCGGGTGAGCTGTCGGGGCGCCCCGTCGAGTCCATCGCCGTGGACACCGCGAGCCTCGCCGCGGGCCTGGTGGCGCACGGGTTGCCCGCACCGATGGCGGAGGCCTACGCATCGTTCGACGCGGCCGTGGCACAGGGGCGCATGAGTGGAGTGAGCACGGCCATCGCCGACCTCACCGGGCACGCGCCCGTCGACATCCGCGACTTCCTGTCGGCCCATCGCGCGGTGTTCGCGGCGAAGGGACACTGAGGGGCGGAGGCCCCGCGGGGGTGGGAAAATTGACGGGGTGCTACGGGCCTGTAGCGTCGAGCCCATGCCCCCTCTCGCCCTCGCCGCCCCCGTGCTCTCGCGCCAGGCCGACCCGGTCCGAGTGGCGACCGAACGCCTCGCTCGCGCGCTCCCCGCTCGCACCGACGCGGCGGTGCTCGTCGACCTGCTGGAGGACGATTTGAGGGAAGGGCTGGACGCGCTCGGTGACGTCGAAGCGCACTTCTACGACGTGTTGAGCACGCTGCGCGGCGCGACGTTGTCACCGGGGAACCTCATCAACACCGGGGATGACCTTCGCGTCCTCGAGCGGCTCGACGAGCTGCACGACGTCGTCGTCCAGCTTCGCAAGCGATTGGCCCAGGCGGCCGCGATGGCGCATCAGGGCGCGCCCTCGCGGGTTCGCTGACCGCCGACACCATTCGCGCTGTCACGTCGACACCGGGCCGTCGCCCGCCTGCGCCGCGAGGCGGATGCACAGACGATGACGGCTCTCGCGGAGCGGCACCGCGAGCAACGAACGCTCGCGGCGCGCCCTCTCATGTCTCTACAGACCCGTGCCTCAATTCGCCGGAGCCGCGCCGCCGGGTGCTGACGTCGCGGGCACGGCGCTGGCCGGGGCAGGCGCCGCATTGGCCGGAGCAGGCGTCGCGGGCAGCGTCGTGGCGGACCCCGCGTTCAACGGCGTGGGAGACCCGAAGAGCGGCGGCGCGGGCGCGGCATTCAGTGGCGTGGGCGTTCCGAGCAGCCCCGGCGGCGGTGAGCCCGGCGCCGCATTGAGCGGCGGCGCCGTCGCGAGGATGCCCGGACTCACCTGCGACGTGCCCAGGAACGCATCGAAGCTCGGCGACGTCACCGAGGGCACCGGCACCGAGAACGACCCCGTGGTCGCCAGGCTCGACGTCGTCCCCGAGGAGCCGAAGAACCCAGGCGCCGTCCCCACCGGCGACGCGCCCGTCGTCAGCACCCCCTCCGCCGCGAGCGTCGGGCTCGTCGTCGGTGTCCCCAACGTCACCCCCGAGATGTTCACCGGCGGCTCCGCCACCACGCTCGTGGGGAAGCCGCCACTCACCACCGCGGGCGACTCGGGCGCCGTCACATCGGCCGTCCCCGTCCCCACCGTGGCGCCTCCCCGCACCACCGTGCCGCCCTGCCCCCCGCCCACGAACACCCGACTGCCCCCGGGCGTCCCCACCTCCGGCGCCGACACGGACGTTCCCGTCGCCAGGCCACTGCCACCCGTGGCCGTCGGCTGCGGAAGGATGGGCGGCAGGCCAGGCGCGACGTTCGCCGGCACGGGCGTCAGCCGCGTCGGGTCCACCGTCAGATTCCCCGTGTTCTCCACCACCGCCACCGAGCGCACCGGAACCCCGGCCACCTCGATGGCCACGTCCTCGAACACGAACTGCACGAAGCCCCGACGCTCGACGTCCGTCGGCAGGTTGTACGCGAGCACCACCAGCTCCGTGTCCCCCGCCCGCGCCTGACGCAGCATCCGGTGCGTCGAGTCATCCGCGAACGCCCCGGCGTCCAACGCCGCCACGTGGATGAGCGCCGTGTCCGTCAGCAACCGGCCATCACGCCACACGCTCCCCACTCCCCACACGGCCACCGCCGCATGGGAGCGGGTCATGACCGACCACCCCAGCCCGCTGTCCCCGTAGATGGGCACGTTCAGGAGCACGCCGCCGCCCACCGTGTGGCGGGGTGCCGGGGGCACGCTGGACGAGGCCTGGGAACGGGCCTGGGCGGGCGGGAAACCGGCCTGGGCGAGCTCCACCCGGTACTCGGTGTTCCCCAGCCGGAACGTCGCCTGGAAGGCCGCCTTGTCGCCGTACGTGGCCTGGGCCAGGTCCACCCGGTCCTCCACGGTGAGCTCGGCGCTCCCCGTGCCGGATTCGGCCAGGTCCGTGAAGGGCAAGGGTCCTTGGATGAAGAAGCCGTCCGGTCGCTCGGTCCCCGCGCTGGCCTCCCGGCCCTCGAACGTGAACCCGCCTGGCCCGGCGGCCAGTACTCCGGACAAAAGAAGCGTGGTGAGAGGTCCCGCCATCGACGCTGCCTCCTTGTGCAACAAGGTAGGCAGCGGAGCGGGGAACGACAGTCCCCTCTCTCCAAAGAAGACTAGATGAGGCCCCGCGCGCGGCGGATCTGCTCCACCGTCTTGTTGTACTCGATCTCGAAGCTGCTCGTTCCCTCCTGCAGGTGCTTCAGGCGGGAGCGCGCCTCCTTGTCGATGTCCTCGTCCACGTCCAGGTGCTTCTTCATCACCACGTGGATCTTTTGACGCAGCGAGTTATCCGCCGAGAAGACCTCTTCGACGTTCCGGCTGATGAGCAGGAACTCGATCATCTGGTTGATGACGTATTCGATGCCCTCGTCGCCCATCTTGAAGCCGCGGACGTCCGCCATCTCGCGCTTCACCTGGTTGAACTTGGAGGGGTCGTATCCGCGACGCTCCAGCGCCTCGCGCGTCGCCTGGTTCACACGCTCTTCGTTCGCGAGGTACTCACGCATGATGGCCGAAAGGTCCATCTCGGCGTCCGCCACGCGCATCGGCTCCACCTCGATGTCCCCATCCTGCATGAGCCGTTGAATCGTCTCTCGCGAAATGATCGGGATCACCTTCGGATACAGCCTCATGTCGGTCCCTCGCCCTCTTTGGAGCTGCTCGAATCGTCAACCGCTATAAATCAGCGCGGAGCCCAGTCGCAATTAAAAACCCCAGGAACGTCGCGGTTCCAGCGCGCTTCCCCCCGCAGTCTGCAGCGGAAATTAATCACGCCGCACCGGGTGGCGACCCTCCCCGTGATTTTTCGTGGGAGGGTTCGGTGGCGTCATCCAGGGAAGCCTCCCGGACGGGGTCCTCGGCCTCTTCGTCGGGGTGTCCATGAAGCCCCGCATGGACCCGCTCCGCCACCGCCGGACCGACGACTTCCGCCAGCTCCTCGATGCTCGCCTCACCCACGCGCTTGAGCGAGCCGAAGTGCTTGAGGAGCGCCTTGCGCCGCACCTCCCCCACCCCCGGGATGTCCTCCAGCGCCGAGCGCACCCGGCTCTTTCGCAGCACCTGTTTCTGGAAGGTGATGGCGAAGCGGTGCGCCTCGTCCCGCATGCGCGTCAGCATGAACATCTCCGCCGAGTTCTGCGCCAGCACGATGGGGTCCTTTCGCCCCACGACGAACACCCGCTCGGGGCTGCGAGCGCTCTCCGCGTCCCGGTCGAAAACCTCCAGGTCACGGCTCTTGGCCAGGCCCACCACGTCCACCGTGTCCACGCCCAAATCCTTCATGGCCGCGTGCGCGCTGGCGAGCTGGCCCTTGCCGCCGTCGATGACGAGCAGGTCCGGCAGGTCGCCGTCCTCCTGGCCGCGCTTGAGCCGGCGCGTGACGACCTCGTACATGCTGGCGAAGTCGTCCTGCTTCTCCAGCGTCTTGATCTTGTACTTCCGGTAGCGGGACTTGTCGGCCTCGCCATCCGTCACGGCCACCTGGGAGGCGACGATGGCGGAGCCCTGGAAGTGGGAGATGTCGAAGCACTCCATGCGGCGCGGGAAGTTGCGCAGGCCCAGCCGCTGCTGGAGGCGGGAGAGCACCTGGTCGGTCTCGTCCTTGGTGCGCCGGCGCTCGATGAAGGCCTGCTCGGCGTTCTTCTCCGCCATCTTCACCAGCTCGTGCTTCTCCCCTCGCTTGGGGACCATGACGCGCACGCGCTCGCCCTTCCGCTCGGTGAGCAGGCCCTCCAGCCCCGCCAGGCCGTCCTCCGGCTCCAGCGGCAGCAGGACCTCCTCCGGCACGAAGCTGCCCTGGTCGTAGTAGAGGTTCACGAACGAGGCGAGCAACTCCTCGTTGGGGAACTCCTGGCTGCCGAAGGGGAACGCCTGCCCGCCGTTGAGGCGGCCCTGCCGGACCCAGAGGACGTAGAACAGGATGCGGTCCCCCTCGCGGTAGAGGGCGAACACGTCCTGGTCCTTGAAGTCCGTGGTGGCGACCTTCTGACGCTCCAGGCTTCGTTCAATGGCGAGCAGTTGGTCGCGCACCCGCGCGGCCTCCTCGAACTTCAGGTCCTGCGCCGCGCGCTTCATGCGCAGCCGCAGGCCCTCCACCAGCTCGCTCGCCTTGCCCTCCAGGAACATGACGACCTCGTCCACGCTGCGACGGTAGTCGTCCTCGGGGACCGGGTAGACGCAAGGGGCCGGGCAGCGGCCGATCTGGAACAACAGACAGGGGCGCTTGCGGTTGGCCAGCACGTGGTCCGTGCAGGTGCGCAGCCGGAAGTAGCGGTTGATGATGCGCAGCGTCTCGCGGATGGCGCCGGCGCTGGAGTACGGGCCGAAGTAGCGCGCGCCGTCGCGCTCGTACTTTCGGACGACCTCCAGGCGCGGATACGCGTGGGTGCGGTCCAGGCGCAGCGAGATGAACTGCTTGTCGTCCTTGAGCAGGACGTTGAAGCGCGGGCGGTGCTTCTTGATGAGCTCGTTCTCGAGGAGCAGCGCCTCCTTCTCGTTGTGGACGAGCACCGTCTCCAGGTCGCCGAGCAGCTCGTCGAGCAGCGACACGAAGACGCGCGTGTCCCCCGTGCGCGTGAAGTACGAGCGCACGCGGCTGCGCAGGTTGATGGCCTTGCCCACGTAGATGATCTGCCCGCGGCGGTCCTTCATCAGGTACACGCCGGGCTCGGTGGGAAGGGCGTCGAGCTTCTCCTGGAGCTTCACGTCCATGACAGGCGCCTCCTAGCGGCGCGGCTTCGCCCGTGACGAACGACCCCGGCCCCGGCCCTTCTTCGGCGCGTCGTCCTCCTTGGCCTTCGCCGGGCCCTTGAGCAGCGAGCGCGACGCGGGCTTGAGGCCCAGGTCCATGTCCTTGAGCAGCTGCACCTTGTCCCGGTACTCGGCGGCCTTCTCGAACTCCATCGACTCGGCGGCCCGGTGCATGTCCTGTGTGAACTCCTCGATGAGGCGCTTGAGCTCCTTCGACTCGAGCACGTCGTCCTCGCCCTCGGCCGCCATGGGCAGCGCGCCCGCGGACTCGGCGTCGTAGAGGTGCTCGGACAGGTCCGTGATGTTGCTCTTGACGGAGCGCGGGGTGATGCCGTGCTCCTTGTTGTACTGGCGTTGGATCTCCCTGCGACGGGAGGTCTCCTCCAGCGCCTTCTTCATCGAGTCGGTGACGGAGTCCGCGTACATGATGACGCGGCCATTCAGGTTGCGCGCCGCGCGGCCGATGGTCTGGATGAGCGACACGTGGCTGCGCAGGAAGCCCTCCTTGTCCGCGTCGAGGATGGCCACCAGCGACACCTCGGGGATGTCCAGGCCCTCGCGCAAGAGGTTGATGCCCACCAGCACGTCGAACTCGCCCTTGCGCAGGTCGCGGATGATGGCCGTGCGCTCAATCGCGTCGATGTCCGAGTGCAGGTAGCGCACGCGCACGCCCACGTCCGCGTAGTACTCGGTGAGGTCCTCTGCCATGCGCTTGGTGAGCGTCGTCACCAGGACGCGCTCGTTGCGGCTGACGCGGACGCGCACCTCCTCGAGCAGGTCATCGACCTGGTTGCCGACAGGGCGCGTCTCCACCTCCGGGTCCGTCAGGCCCGTGGGGCGGATGATCTGCTCCACCACCACGCCCTGGGACTTCTGCAGCTCGTACTCGGACGGCGTCGCGGAGACGAAGACGGCCTGCGGCACCAGCTCCTCGAACTCGCCGAACTTCAGCGGCCGGTTGTCCAGCGCGCTGGGCATGCGGAAGCCGAAGTTGACCAGCGTCTCCTTGCGCGCGCGGTCTCCCCGGTACATGGCGCCAATCTGCGGCACCGTCTGGTGGCTCTCGTCGATGAGCACCAGGAGATTTCGCGGGAAGTAGTCGATGAGGCACGGCGGCGGCTCACCCGGGGCCCGCCCCGAGAAGTGCCGCGAGTAGTTCTCGATGCCGTTGCAGTAGCCGACCTGCTCCATCATCTCCAGGTCGAACATGGTGCGCTGCTCCAGCCGCTGCGCCTCCAGCAGCTTGCCCTCGCGCTTGAAGATGCCGAGCTGCTCGGCCAGCTCGTCGCGGATGGTCTGGATGGCGCGCCTGCGCGAGTCCTCGCCGGCGACGTAGTGGCTGGCGGGGAAGATGACGACCTTGTCCAGCACGCCGAGCGTCACGCCGCGCAGCGGGTCGAACTCGGTGATGCGCTCCACCTCGTCGCCGAAGAAGCTCACGCGGATGGCGCGCTCCTCCTCGTAGGCGGGGAACACCTCCACGGTGTCGCCGCGCGCGCGGAAGGTGCCGCGGTGGAAGTCCATGTCGTTGCGCTCGTACTGGGACTCGACGAGCCGGCGCATGAACGCGTCGCGCTCCATCTCCCCGCCCTGGTCCACCCGCACCGCCAGGTCCACGTAGCTGCGCGCCGTGCCCAGGCCGTAGATGCAGGAGACGCTGGCGACAATCACGACGTCGTCGCGCGTGCGCAGCGAGTGCGTGGCCGAGTGGCGCATGCGCTCGATGTTGTCGTTGATGGACGAGTCCTTCTCGATGAAGGTGTCCGTCGACGGGACGTAGGCCTCGGGCTGGTAGTAGTCGTAGTACGAGACGAAGTACTCGACGGCGTTGTTCGGGAAGAGCGACTTGAACTCGCCGTAGAGCTGGGCGGCCAGCGTCTTGTTGTGCGCGATGACCAGCGTGGGCCGCTGCACGTTGGCGATGATGTTCGCCATGGTGAACGTCTTGCCGGAACCGGTGACGCCCAGGAGCGTCTGGTAGCGGTCGCCCCGCTGCACGCCCTCCGTGAGCTCGCCAATGGCCCTCGGCTGGTCGCCCTCGGGCTGGTGGTCGCTGACGATCTGGAACTCAGGCATATCCGCGAGGTTTAACACCCTCGCGGAGGGAAACACTGCACATTTGTACCCGCCCGTCGACCGGCGGACGGAGCGCCCCCTGCCCTACTTCGAGGCGCCTTCCGACGGGGGCGTCCTGGGCGCCTCCAGCGCCTTCAAGGCCGCGAGGCGGGCCGCCTCGAACTCGTCGCCCTTGTTCCAGCGCGGCAGCTCCGGCACGCGGGCCACGTGGGCCCCCAAGAGGAAGAACAGCCGGGCGTCCTCCACCGCGCCGGACATGTCCCAGTCCGCGCGCAGCTCGTCGGAAGGCTGGTGGTAGTGCTTGGCCTCCCACGCCTCTCGCTGCTGGCGGCCCCAGCCCTCCGGCTTGCCGATGAAGTCCATGCCGCTGCCGAAGTATGCGGCGGGGATGCCCTGGCGCGCGAAGTTGAACTGGTCCGAGCGGTAGAAGAAGCCCCGGTCCGACAGCTGGTCCGCCTTCACCACGCGGCCCTGCGTCTTCGCCAGCGCCGTGATGACCGCGTCCAGGTTGGACTTGCCCAGGCCGATGACGGTGATGTCGCGCGTGCGTCCGTGGATGTTGGCGCCGTCGATGTTGACGTTGGCGGCGATGCGGCCCGCGGGCACGGGCGGGTGCTCGGCGAGGTACTGCGAGCCCAACAGCCCCTGCTCCTCCGCGGCCACCGCGGCGAAGAGGATGGAGCGGCGCGGGGCCTTGGGCAGCGAGCGGTAGGCACGCGCCACCGACAGCATCGCGGACACGCCCGCCGCGTTGTCGAGCGCGCCGTTGTAGATGGTGTCCTCGCCCGGCTTGCCGCCCTCCTTCCTGCCCAGGTGGTCGTGATGCGCGCTGTAGAGCACCACCTCGTTGGACAGCTTCGCGTCGCTGCCGGGCAGCAGCGCCAGCACGTTCGCGGTGGGCCTGCGGCGCACCTCGTTGGCGAAGCGCGTGGACACCGTCACGCCCAGCGGCACGGGCTGGAAGTCGCGCGACTGGGCGGCGGCGCGCAGCGTCTCCAGGTCGCGCCCCGCGAGCTGCAGCACCCGGCGCGTGGCGTCCTCCGTCGTCCACGCCTTCACCTGGAGGCGGGGGCCGGTGGTGGCGGGCAGCTCGAACTGCTCACCCGTCCACGACGACTGGACCACCTGCCACGGATAGCCGGCGCTCTGCGTGGTGTGCAGGATGATGGCGCCCGCCGCGCCCACCTTCGCCGCCTGCTCGTACTTGTAATCCCAGCGGCCGTACCACAGCCGCGTGCGGCCGCCGAAGATGCGCGGGTCATCCTCCGGGTCGCTGTTGAGGATGAGCAGCGTCTTGCCGCGCACGTCCATCCCCTTGAAGTCGTCCCACTCGTACTCGGGCGCCTGGATGCCGTAGCCCACGAAGACGAGCTCGGAGGCGTCCAGCCGCGCCTCGGGGCTCTGCACGCCCGACACCGCGATGAAGTCCTCGTGGAACTTCAGCTCCGCGCTGCCCAGGGGCGCGCGCACGGAGATCGCCTGGGGATGGCCGGTGACGCCCACCAGGTCGAAGGGCTGGAAGAACGTGCCGTCCGAGCCCGCGGGCTTCAGGCCCAGGGCCTCGAACTGCGAGGCGATGTACGCCTGTCCCAGCGCGTCGCCCCGGGTGCCGGGTCCGCGTCCCTCGAGCAGGTCGTGCGCGAGGAAGCGGATGTGCGCGCGCAGCACGTCCGGGTCGATGGTGCCCGCGGCCGTCTTCTCGGCGGGCGTGACGAGGGGCGCGCGCTGGGCGAGCGCGGGAGCGGAGGCCAGGGCCAGCAGCAGTGACAGCAGGTGCTTCATGGTGCCCCGAGCCCTAACACGAAGGCCCGGGGCACCGCAGCCCTTCAGCCCTGCGCGGCCGCCACCTTCCACGAGGTGCCGGCGGGCGTATCCATGATTTCCACGCCCTTCTCCTTCAGCGTGGTCCGCACCCGGTCCGCGGCGGCGAAGTCCTTGGCCGCCCGAGCGGCCGTCCGCTCACCGAGCAGCCGCTCCACCTCCGCCACGTCGATGCCCCGCTCGCGCACGGCGCGCTCACGCCGGCGCAAGAGCCACGCGCTCGAGTCGTCCTCGAACAGGCCGAGCACGCCGGACACCTTGCGCACGTCCTCGCGCAGCGCGCGCAGCGTGCGCCCGACGAGCGCCTTGTCCTTCACCGGCGGCTTGTCGGTCAGCTCGTTCATCAGGCCGAACAGCCCCGACAGCGCGCCCAGGCCGCCCGCGCTGTTGAAGTCGTCGTCCATGGCGCACTCGAACTCGGCGAGGAAGCGGTGCGGGTCGCCGTGCACCGGCCCGTCGCCGAAGTCCTTGCCGGCGAGCCGCTCGTCCACCTTGCGCAGGGTCTCGTAGAAGTACTCCATGCGCGCCTCCGCGTCGGCCAGGGCCTTGTCGGAGAAGCTGAGCGGGTGGCGGTAGTGCGTGGAGAGGAAGAAGAAGCGCAGGGCCTCCGCGTCCACGCGCTGGAGCGCGTCGCGCAGGCGCACCACGTTGCCCAGCGACTTGGACATCTTCGCGCCTTCCAGGTCCAGGAAGCCGCAGTGCATCCAGTACTTCGCGAACTCCACCCCGTTGGCGGACTCGCTCTGGGCGATTTCGTTCTCGTGGTGGGGGAAGATGAGGTCCAGCGCGCCGCCGTGGATGTCGAACGTCTCACCCAGGTACTTCGCGCTCATCGCCGAGCACTCGATGTGCCAGCCCGGACGCCCCGGGCCCCAGGGGCTCTCCCACGCGGGCTCGCCGGGCTTGGCCGCCTTCCACAGCGCGAAGTCGAGCGGCTCGCGCTTCTGGTCGCCGGGCTGCACGCGCTCGCCCACGCACAGGTCCTCCAGGTGGCGCTTGGACAGCTTCGCGTAGTCCTTGTCCGCGCTGACGGAGAAGTACACGTCGCCCTGGGACGCGTAGGCAAAGCCCTTGTCCACGAGCTTCTGGATGATGCCGATGATTTCCGGCAGGTGGTCGCTCACCTTGGGCGCCACGTCCGGCTCCAGCATGTGCAGCGCCTTGGCGTCCTCGCGGAAGAGCTCGACGTAGCGCGCCGCCAGCGCCACCGGGGCCTCGCCCGTCTCCTGGGCGGCCTTGATGATCTTGTCGTCCACGTCCGTGAAGTTCCGGACATAACGAACCTGGAGCCCCCGGTACCGGAGGTAGCGGACCACCACGTCGAACGACGTGAAGGTGCGAGCATTCCCGATATGGATGTAGCTGTAGACCGTGGGCCCACAGACATAGACCCCCACGCAGCCCGGGACAGAGGGCTGCAAGAGCTCCTTCTGCATGGTCATCGTGTTGAAGAGCCGGATGGTGGGGGGAGTCGTCACTTGCGCCATTCCTCCTGGAGGTCCGTCTTTGTGCGTGTGGCCGCCACTCTAGATTCCCGGTCCCTGTACAGGCCAGCATTCACGGGGTCTTGAATCCGGAAGGGCTGGGGGAAACCATCGGACCTGGACAACTTCGGACGCCCAGGGCCTGAGAACCTTCCAGCCGGTCCTCAATCAGCGAGAATGGTGTTCATGGCTCCACCGAATCCCAAGCGCCCGCCCCGCCCTCCCCGCCCGCCGGGTTCGCAGGCGCCGAAGGAACCCGAGGTGGAGCTGCCCTTCGACGACGACGAGGTGGCGCCCCTGCAGGCCGATGACCCGCGTCCCCAGCGCGTGCCCCAGTACCCGGCGGGCCCGCGCAAGGCGCCCCGTCAGGGCTCGGGCAAGGGCCGCGACAAGGCGGACCGGGAGCTGTCGGCCAGGTTCGACTGGGGCCGCGAGTACTCGAACCCCGGTCACCCGCCGGCCTTCCTGTACGTCGAGCGCGGCCCTGGCATCGGGCAGCTGGTGCCGGTGCAGCAGGGCTCGCTGGTGTTGGGGCGGTCCTCGTCCTCGGACCTGAGGCTGCAGCACCCGTCCATCAGCCGGCGGCACGCGCAGGTCATCCGCACCGGGGACCAGTTCCTCCTGAAGGACCTGGGCAGCCAGAACGGCACCTTCCTCAACCGCGTCCGCGTCACGGGCGAGGTCGAGGTGATGTCGGGCGACGAAATCACCCTGGGCAACGCGCTGCTGCGGCTGCGCGGCCCCGGAGGCACGCCCGCCGCGGGTCTGCCTGCCATCTCCCAGGCCCTGCCTCCGCCCGTGCCTCGCAAGCGAGGGCTGGGGCCGCTGGGCGTGGGGCTCGTCGCCGCGGGCGTGGGCTCCACCGTGGCCGCGCTGGTGACGGTGCTGGCCGTGGGGCTGAGCTCGAGTCGCGCGGTGAATCCCACCGAGGGCGCGACGACGAACGCGGGCGCGACGACGGCGAGCGGCGATACGAATGCCGAGCCGCCCCTGCTCGTGGACCCGGGCAATGCGCGCGCCGTGACGGGACGCGCGGTCGACGAGGGTCCTGGCGGAGAGCACGCTGGCACCGCGAAGGTCGAGCGGACCGCCTCGGACGAAGGCTCGGGCACGAAGCGCCCCTCGTCGCCGGCTGGACTCAGCGCCCGCGACATCGCCGGGAATGGCAACCGGGGCGCACAGCAGGACACCGGCTCGCGGGGTTCGCGGACCGATGACGTCTCGGACGGACAGGGCGCCGCCGGCTCCGCCAACACGGTCGCGGCCACCGGCATGAGCGCCCGGGACATCGCCTCGGGAGCGGGCCGCTCGCCGTCGAGCAACACGGTTGCGTCTCCAGCCCCGAGCGCCCGGGACATCGCCTCGGGTGCGAGCCGTGGCGCATCCCCGGGCAGCTCCGTTGCATCCTCGAGCCCGAGCGCCCGGGACATCGCCTCGGGCGCGAGCCGGGGCTCGCCGCCGGCCAGCACCGTTGCATCGCCGAGTCCGAGCGCTCGCGATATCGCCTCGGGCGCAGTCCGGCCGAGCAGTGCCAGCGCGGACGTGGAGGTGGCGGCCTTCCCCGAACCCACCGCCCCCAAGGCCGCGCCGTCGAAGCCCACGGGCCCCGTGACGGAGGCGGACGTCCTGCGCCTCTACGAAGCCAATGACCTGGCTGGCGCGATGGACCTGGCCAAGGGCGCCCGCCTCAACACGCTCCACGCCCAGCTCGTGCGCTTCGAGGCCACCAGCGCCGAGTCCCGCAAGGCGCTCGCGAAGGGCGACACGGCGCGCGCCATCTCCCAGCTCGCGCTGGCGACGCAGATCGACCAGGAGCTCTCCAAGGGCTGGAGCCTGCAGGGGCCGCAGCTGCGCAAGCAGCTCTCCATCCTGTACGTCCGCTCCGGCGTGGACCACGTGAAGGCCCACGACTCGAGCGCCGCGCGGGCCGCCTTCCAGCAGGCCCTCAAGTACGACTCGGGCAACCGCAGCGCCATCGAGGGCCTCAGGCGTCTGGAGACCACCGCCGAGTCAGCCCCCTGACCAGCAGCACCGCGTTCAACACCGCGAACGCGAGCAGCGCCAGGGCCACCAGCACCCGCCCCCGGTCCTCACCGGGGCGCTCCCCCTCGATGAGAAGCCACAGCCGGCCCTCGTGGGGCTGAAGCTCTCCCATGCCCTTCAACAACGCGAGCGCGTCCCGGTAGCGAGGCGCGTCCTCCTGCGCCAGGAGCCGCCCCCGGATGGCGAAGGGCCGCGAGTCCGGTGAAGGCGGAGGCCGGCCCTCCACCCAGTCCTCCCCAGGCAACGCGAGCCTGCGCACCACGAACGGAGACTCGCGCAGGCCCACCAGGACGAACGTCGCGCCGCCCTCGCGCTCGTAGGCGCCCCGCGCGGTGGGGATGCCATGCACCTGGGCGTAGCGGTTGGAGACCAGCGCGTCGAACCGGTAGTCCCCCTCCACGCCCAACGTGAGCGGAGCGGCCGGGGAGAAGACATACGCCAGCTCCCGACGCTGCATCGCCAGCAGCGCAAGGCTCACCATGATGCCCAGCACCGCGGCCAGCGGCCTGACGCCCACGCGACGGCGCGCGAGCCTCGCCTCCAGCTCGGCGATGCGAAGGTCCCGCTCGGCCCGCGCCGACGCGGAGGAGGATGACGGCTCAATCATGACGCACAAACACGAAGCCCCGAGCTCCCTGCGAGGGAACCCGGGGCGGGAGTGTCGGGCTGGAGGCCCGGCTCAGGCCAGGTTGAAGATCTTCTTCAGGTCCGACTCGATCTCTTCCTCGGAGCAGTCCTTCGCCAGCGACAGCTCCTTGATGAGCAGCGAGCGCGCGGTGTCGAGCATCTTGCGCTCGCCGAACGACAGGTCCTTGTCGCCCTTCAGGAGGTAGAGGTCACGCAGCACCTCGGCGATCTCGAAGACGGAGCCCGTCTTGATCTTCTCCATGTACTCCCGGTACCGACGGTTCCAGGTGGTGGAGTCGACCGAGATGTCCTTCTCCTTGAGGATGGAATAGACCTGCTTCACATCCTCCTCGCTGATGATCTCCCGGAGGCCGACCGACCCGACCTTGTTGATCGGGATCATGATCCGCATCCCGTTCTCCAGGATGCGCAGCACGTAGAACGACTGGCGCTGCCCGGCCACTTCGGTGTGCTCGATACCCATCACCTCACCGACGCCCTGGCCCGGATAAACCGCCTTGTCACCAGTCTTGAAGCTGGTCTGCACTAACTGCCTCCTTGAAAGACTCGCAACCGGCCTTCCATCAACAAGCCGGGCACTACTACCACAAACCACATCAACGGGCAACGATAACGCCTTGACCACCCAGAACGCGTCCGACTACGTTGTCGGTTTTCGTACGCGATGACGCTCGGTGTGCGAGCTGGCGTGACGGACGGTGCAGGTCGGGGTGGTGGGTGGAACGTTACGCTTGGCGCGACCTGGGGACGCGTCCCCTCTTCTTTCCTTCGTTGAGCCTGCTGCTGGGCGCTCTCTGGTCACCCGGAACGGATGGCTCGGCGGAGCTATTTCTGGTCTGCGGGGTTTTGCTGGGACTGGTCGGCCTGGCGCTCGCCCGGCTGCCTGGTGCTCACCTGGCGGTGTTGGGGGCACTCTGGATGGCGGGAGCCGGCCTGTCGCACTGGGAGGCCCGGGTGCGGGTGCCCGCGTCCCTCCAGGGCGGCGGCGAGGCGGTGCTGGAGGGCGAGGCGGAGCGGGTGGACGCCGTGGAGGGCGGCACGCGCGTGCGGCTCGTGGTGGCCCGGGCGGGACCCTCGGAGACGGCGCTCGAGCCGGCCCGGTTCAAGGTGAACCTGACGTTGCGCGGCGCGCCCGTGGAGTTGCTGCCGGGCCAGCGGCTCCGAGCGCGGACGCGGCTCACCCCGGACGCTCCGGCGGCCAATCCCGGTGAGAAGGACTTCTCCTCGGTCCGGCGGCGACAGGGCGTGGCCTTCACCGGGTCCACGAGCGCGGAGCGGGTGCTGGTGTTGTCGCTCGCGTCGACGTGGCGGTGGAGCCTGGAGGACACGCGCGAGCGGCTCGCGGAGCAGACGCACCGGGTGGCGCCGTCGCGGGACTCGGCGGCCCTCTTCCTGACGTTGGCGGCGGGACGCCGGGCGGAGCTGGCTGCAGGGTGGGAGGACGCGTTCTCACGCGCGGGCCTCGCGCACGTGCTCAGCGTGAGCGGGCTGCATGTCGCGGCGCTCGCGTTGATGACGCTCGCGGTGCTGCGGCGGTTGCTGGTGAGAGCGGGCGCGCGGTGGCGGATGGTGGATGCGCGTCGGGTGGCGGCTCCGGCGGCCGTGCCCTTCGTCTGGGCCTACGTGCTGTTCACCGGGAACCAGCCTCCGGCGGTGCGCTCGGCGGTGATGGCCACCGTGGTGCTGTTGGGGCTGGCGTGGTGGAAGCGCGCGGATGGACTCAACGGCCTCAGCGCCGCGGCCCTGGTGCTGGGCTTGTGGGCGCCCTCCAGCGTGGAGGACCTGTCCTTGCGGCTGTCGTTCCTGGCGGTCTTCGGCCTGGTCGTGCTCGTGCCCGCGCTGAGGCTGGCGCTCCCCCTGGCGCCCGCGGACCCTCGCGAGCCTCGCCGATGGGTGCGGTGGTGGCACCAGTCGCGCGAGGCCATGGCGCAGACGCTGTGCGCGAGCGGCGCGGCCACGCTCGCGGGGCTGCCCGTGGTGGCCTCGGCCTTCGGACGGGTGAGCCTGGCGGGGCTCCTGTCCAATGTCGTCGCCCTGCCCCTCTGTGGCCTGCTCACGGGGCTGGCGGCGGGAGGGGCGGCGCTGTTCGTCATCTCGCCCGTGGTGGCCACGCCCGTGCTGTGGGCGGGCGCGTGGGCGTCGGAGGCGCTGCTGTGGGTGACGCGCGTGTTCGCGGCCATGCCCCTGGCCGCGGTGGAGGTGCCGTCGCTGGGCCTCTGGGCCGCGCCGTATGCGCTGGGATTGCTGGTGTGGGCCCTGGGCGCGGGGCGGTGGAGACACGGCCTGTGGCTCACGCCCGCGGCGCTCGTCGCCACCGTGCTCGTGCCCCGGGTGATGCCGCAGCCGGGCCTGCGCGTCACCTTCCTCTCCGTGGGGCAAGGAGACGCCGTGGTGCTCAGCTCGCGGGGACACCATGCGCTGGTGGACGGCGGCGGCGCGCCCAACGGCGCGGACACGGGCACGCGCTTCGTGCTGCCCTACCTGCGCCACCAGGGTATCTCCGCGTTGGATTTGACGGTGCTGTCCCATCCGCACCCGGACCACGCGCTGGGATTGATATCGACCCTGGGACAGGTGCCCACCGCGCGCCTGTGGCTGCCCGCGGGTGACGAGGGCGGTCCCCTGTCACGGCAGGTGGTGAAGGCGGCGGGCAGCGCACGTGTCGAGGAGGTGGAGGCGGGCCATCCGCCGCTTCGCCTGGGAGACGCGACGGTGGAGGTGCTGGGGCCACCCGGCCCGACGGAGCGGGAGCTGCTGGAGGGCGTCAATGACCGCAGCGTGGTGCTGCGCGTGCGCCATGGCGACGTCACGGTGCTCCTGCCCGGCGACATGGAGCACGACGCGGAGGAGCTGCTGACGGAAGGCCTGGGCCCGGTGACGGTGATGAAGGCACCCCACCATGGCTCCCGGACGTCCTCCACCCAGGCGCTGCTGGAGCGGGTGCGCCCCCAGCACGTCGTCTTCTGCGTCGGCCGGCGCAACCGCTTCGGCTTCCCCCACCCGGAGGTCGAGGCGCGCTACCGCGCCCTGGGCAGCGAGTGTTGGCGGACGGACATCGACGGCGCCGTCACGGTGGAGAGTGATGGGCGGGAAGTCCGGCTGGTCCCTCACCTGACGCGCGAGCCGGAGCCCTCCGCGCCACGACTTGCCGCGGGGGAGCGTCATTCCCATCGTTGAGTCGATGATTCCCGAGGACATCGACCTGCGGCAGTTGACGGCGGACCTGAAGTCCAAGCTCGGCCCTGGAGAGCCCGTGGGCTACCTGCGCGGCAAGTCGCTCATGCGCGACCTGCTCGTGGACCTGAAGGGGTACTCGCAACAGGAGGCCGAGGAGCTCATCGACACGCTCGAGCTCCAGGGCTTCCTCCGCTTCCTGGGCGACACCTCCGAGCGCTCCGTCGCGGATGCCCAGTGGGACATCAGCCCGCACGCCTGAGCGCGGGGGCGCGGCCCCTCACTGGAACGTCAGCCACCCGAAGCGCGGCAGCGCGTGGAAGTCACCGACGAAGAGCGGTGAGAAGGCCTGGCCTTCCACCGTCTTCCGGCCGTGGTGCTCCAGCCGATAGAGATTGAAGCGCCACTTGTCCCCAGGTTGCGGCGGCACCCGGGGCACCTCCGCGAGCTTCGCGAAGGGGATGCGCATCTCCACGGACCAGCCCTCGTCCTTGTCGGAGGCGTCATCCAGCGTGCCGCGCACCTTCACGGCGGACGTCAGCCCCGAGTCCCACGACAGGTCCATGCCCTGCCGACGCGCGGGGAAGTACGCGTCGAACTGGACGTTGTGCGGTGACACCTGCAGCTCGTTGTACGTGCGCCCGTCCGCGTTGGCGTCGAGGAAGATCTCCACCACCTCCTGCTCGTAGATGGGGTCGTCGCGCTTGCGCAGCGTGCCCCAGACGTCCGGGTCCTCGCAGTCGAAGGCCACGTACAGGTACGCGTCGTCGTAGGCCAGGTGCGCCTCGGTGCGCAGCCGCACCGCGCGCCCGTCGAAGCTGCCCTTCAGCACCACCGGCGTCGCCGTCTTCCAGACCGCGTCATCGAGCACGCCGTCCAGCTTGGGCGCCGTCTCGGCCCGGCGCACGACGTACTCGGGGAGCGCCGGCGCGGCGCCGCCGAGCTGGGGCCCGAGCATCCGGTTCGCGCCGTCCTGGGCGGAGGCGTCGTCCACGGCCAGCCGCTCGTCGCCGCGCCAGAAGCCCAGCATGACCCGCGCGGGGGCGTTGGGCATGGGCACGACGTGGACATCCTCGATGACCTTGCCCACCGGCCACGTGGCCAACGGCGCGGCGCCGTCCTGGATTTCGTGGTCCGCGTTGACGACCATGCCGCCGCTCGCCACGTCCACCACGTGGACGAAGAAGCCGTAGCCCTGGGGCGGCTGCGCGCGCGCCTGGAAGTAGTGCGAGAGCTGGACCTGCTGCCCCGGGGCGGCGTTCGCGGGCGTCACCTTCGAGCCCAGGTACACCACCGAGCCGCCGGCGAACGTCGTGCCCGCGCGGAAGGTCAGGTCCGAGGGCGCGGCGTCCAGGATGCGGGCGCGGGCAGGCTCCGGCAGACGCTGCGTGCGCGGCTTGGGGCCCGCCTGTTCATCGCGGCACGCGGCCACGGAACACGAGAGGGTCAGGAAGAGGACGATGGAGGAAGTGCGCATCGGCGGCGGGCATCCTAGCGGCCTTCCCGCGGCGAGGTGGGCTCCATCGCGCCTGCGTTCGACCCGGGCGGCCCTCCGCTCACCTGCCCGCCCGCGCGTCCCACGTCCCATTCGCGCGCGACAGGGCCATCTTGCTTCCGGAGGTCTCGCCCATGTCGCGACGTCGAGTGCTCATCCCCGCCGTCCTGCTGCTCTGGGCGGCCCCCGCCCTGGCCGCGTCGCCCGCCGCGCCCCAGGCCAGCGGCTCCGCGTGGGTGGACAAGCAGCCCCTGGCGTCATGGAACGTGTCGGGGGCCACGCTGCCCAAGGCGCCTCGTGGCGATGGCCAGTCCCTGCGCACGGGCCCCTGCGCGAAGCTCGCGCGAAAGCCCACCACCGCGTCGGACCGGGCCGTGGTGAAGGCGGGCTGGACGCTGCTGGGCGCGCTGCAGGTCTACGACACGACGGAGGTCATCACCGCCGCGGCCGAGGGGGACGGCCAGTGCCGCGCCATGGGCTACCAGGTGTTCGTCTTCGTCGACGGCCGCTTCGCGGGCACATTGTCGCCGGAGCCCATGTCGGACCGGTTCGACGGAGCGCTCGGGGACGTGCGGCTGGTGGACGCGAAGAGCCTGTCGGGCGCGGTGCGCCGCTACTCGGACGAGGATCCGCTGTGCTGCCCCTCCCGACAGGCCTCCGTCGACTACGAAATCCGGCCCGGACCCAAGGGGCCCGTGGTGACGGCGACCTCGGCCACCACACAACCGACGTCCTCGCCGTGACAGGACCTGGAGGCCCCGCATGAGCACGTCATCCCCGGCTCCCCACGAGTTCCACAAGGAGCTCGCCGACGCCATCCTCCACCTGCGCCCCGCGCGCGAGCGCAGGCGTGAGTACATGGTGGAGCTGCTCGCCACCGTGCTGCTCGCGCTCGCCACCGTCGGCTCCGCGTGGAGCGCGTACCAGGCCACCCGCTGGAGCGGCGAGCAGTCCTACGAATACAGCAAGGCGAACGCGCTGCGCTCCGAGGCCGTCCGCGCCGCCAACGAGATGGCGCTGCTCGTCGAGGTGGACACGAGCACCTTCGGGAACTGGGCCGCCGCGTGGAGCGACGGCGACGAGAAGCGGGCGCGGTTCTTCGAGCAGCGCTTCCGCGAGGAGTTCCGCCCCGCCTTCGAGGCGTGGCGCGCGGAGGGACTCGAGCAAGGCGTCGCGCCGCCGGACACGCCCTTCACGCGGCCCGAATACTACCCGGCGCCTCGCGAGCGCAGCCGGCTGCTGAACGAAGAGGCGTCAGCGACCTTCGACAAGGCGCGGCAGGCCACCCAGAACGGCGACAACTTCACCTTCTGCGTCGTCCTCTTCGCCTCCGTCCTCTTCTTCGCGGGCGTGGCCACGAAGCTCGACCACCCGTCGCTGAAGCTCTCGCTGCTCGCCCTGGGTGTGGTGATGATGGTGGCCGCGAGCGCGTACATGTTCTCGCTCCCACAGAACATCGGCTTCCGACTCCGGTAAGGCGGAGTTCGGGGCCCGCGACGGCGGCCCGGACACGCGGGCCCGGCGCGGATTACGAAGGGACATGAGCCCCTTCCTGACAGCCACGTGGCGCTACCTCGTGATGCTCAACTACGAGGTGGACCCGAAGGTGCTCGCGCCGCTCGTCCCCCGAGGCACGGAGCTGGACACGTGGCGAGGCAAGGCCTTCGCCAGCATGGTGGGCTTCCGCTTCCTCGACACGCGCGTGCGCGGGCTCGCGGTGCCCTTCCATCGCGACTTCGACGAGGTCAACCTCCGCTACTACGTGCGCCACCGAGGACCCGAGGGATGGCGACGGGGCGTGGCCTTCGTGCGGGAGCTCGTCCCCCGGTGGGCCATCGCGACGGTGGCGCGCGTCGTCTACAACGAGCCGTACCTGGCGCTGCCCATGCGGCACCTCGTGGAGATGGACGGCGCCGAGCAGGGCGCACCGGGCCGCCTGGAGTACGGCTGGAAGCACGCGGGCCGCTGGCATCGGCTCGCGGCGCGCACGCGGGGCGCTCCCCTGCCCAGCGCTCCGGATTCGCAGGAGGAGTTCATCACCGAGCACTACTGGGGCTACACACCCCAGCGCGACGGAGGCAGCGCGGAGTACCGCGTGGAGCACCCGCGCTGGTCCGTGTGGCGCGCCGAGGACACCGTCTTCGAGTGCGACGTGGCGAAGCTGTACGGCGAGCGCTTCGTGCCCTTCCTGCGGGGCACGCCCGCCTCCGCGTTCGTCGCGGATGGCTCCGCGGTGGCCGTCCATCCTGGCGCGCGCGTGTCGGAAGTGGACACTTCACTCGACCCGGCCGCCTGAGCCGTCTCGCGGCGAGGACGGGCCGGGCCAGCGCCCGGGACGCACCCAAGCGCCAAGCACGCGAATCCCCGTGCGCCAGGGCGGTCCACCCGTTGCTCCAGCCCCGGGTCATGCGCTTCGAATTCCAGCACCTGGGCACCACCACGCCCTTCGAATTGCCCGAGGGCCATCACCTGCTGGGCGGCGGTCCCGAGGACCATGTCCGCCTGGAGGCCCTGCCGCCCCACCTCTTGTCCCTGCACATCGAGGGGCAGCGGCTCATGGTGGAGGCGACCCGGACCTTCGACGTCAACGGGGTGCTCGTGCCTCCGGGCGTGTCCAGGCTGGTGCTCCCCGGCGAGGTGGTGGGCCTGCCCGACACGATGCGCCTGAGTGTCCTCCCGGAGACACCCGAGCAGCGCGCCCAGGGCACTGTCGCCGTGCTCAAGGGGCTGCTCACGGGCCTGGACGCGGCCCCTTCCCGCGCGGCCACCCTCACCTGCCTGACGGGACTGGACGTGGGCCGGATGCACGCGCTCGCGGACGCCCGCACGGACCTCGGTCGGGGACAAGAAGCCACGCTGCGCCTTCGCGACAGGTCCGTGTCCCGCAATCACGCGCGCATCCACCACGAAGAAGGTGTGTTCGTCCTGGAGGACCTGGGCAGTCCCAACGGCGTCTACGTCAACGGGGAGCGCGTCCAGGAGCCCGTGACGCTGTGCGATGGCGACGTGCTGGAGCTGGGGCGCACGCTGCTGCGCTTCCAGGCGGCCCTGGACGAGGCGCCCGCGGAGCCGGCCGCCCCGGAATCCCCCGAACAGAGCCTCTCGGACACGGGGCCGGCGCAGACGGCGCCTCCTCGGCGGAAGGCTCGCGCGGAGTGGTGGTTCATCGGGCTGGGAGGCACCGCGGCGCTGGCGGGACTGCTCGTCACCTACCTCCTGATGACGACCTAGCGCGTCAACCCGGCAGCGGCGCCAGCCCAGCGCGTTCGACGAGAATCCGGGCGAGCTTCTGGTGATGCAGGAAGAAGCTGGTGAAGTGGACGAATCCCCACTGTCCCCGGATGGCGTAGACGGTGACGGGGCCCGGCAGCACGTCCACGTTGCGGATGTCCGAGAACGCGAAGCGCCGGGTGCGGACCATGCCCCGGTAGGTGATGCCCCGGGCGTCCACGACGATGAGCGTGCGCGCGTAGTACGCGAGCGAGACGCCGAAGAAGAGGATGAAGAAGCCCGCTGAGAGGAAGGTCTTCAGCGGCACCCCTTCGAACTTGAAGAGGTAGAGCAGCACCGCCACCCAGAGCAGACCCGCCGCCGCCATCGCAGCCGAGAGGCTACGACGAGGGCGAAAGACCTGCCGTCCGTTCATCTCCGCGTCGCGCCCGGTCATGCCTCCAAATTAATGCTTGGGGCTGACAGGATCCACCTGCCCCCCGGCCCGCCTGGCCGCCGGTCAACGCAGCTTCACGGCCTTCTGTCGAGATTCCTCCTGGAGCTGGGGACGGACGTCCGCGGCCGACGAGGCGGCATAGCGCTCGTAGAGCCCCCGTGCCTCCGCGTTGCGCCCCAGGGCACGGTAGGACTCGGCCAACCCGTACAGGGGGGACGCCGCCTGGGGCTCCAGCTCCATCGCGAACTGATAGTCCGCCGCGGCCTCCGCGTAGCGCCGCAGGCCGATGTTGGCGCTGCCGCGCGCGGTGTAGGCCACCGCGAGCATGGGCTCCAGCTGGATGGCCTGGGTCAGGTGCGTCAGCGCCGTGGCGAAGTCGCGCGAGCCGATGCGCTGCACGCCCTGCTCATAGACCCTCCGGGCCTGCGCCCGTGTCGTCTCCGCGACAGGTCCGGAGCCCGGGGCCTGTCCCGCCGCCTGCGGCGACGCGCCCGACTGCGCCATCTTCGTCCGCGCCCGCGCGATGTTGTCCTGCGCGCTCTGACGGATGGCCGCGTCCTTCGTGAGCTGGATGGCGGACTCCCACTTCTCCACCGCCTGCCCGTAGTAGCCGAGCACCGCCAACGCGTTGCCCAGCTTGAACAAGGCCTCCACATGGCCCTCGTCCGCGTGCGACGCATCCAGGAACGCGAAGGCCGCCTCGCGGTAGCGGCGCTCCTTCATCAGCGCGTCGCCGTCCCGGATGCGCGCCGCCGCCAGCGCGGGGTTCGGCGTGCGCGCCTGCGCGACCTCGGCCGAGGGCTTCGACGGGAAGGGCACCGGCTCCTGCGCCGAGGGCGTCGAAGCCGGCGAGGCCACGGCGGTGCCCGGGGGCGTCCCCTTCTCGCGCAGGTCCGCGCCGTCGGCCGTCGCCACAGCGGGAGGTGTCACTGGGGTGACGCCCGGGGTGCTCGTCGTCGTCGGCGCCTCGGCGACGCGCGGGAGCGGCTTCGGAGTCTCGGGCGAGGCGCCGAGGGTGCTCGTCGGAGGCGGCGCCTCGGCGACGCGGGGGAGCGGCTTCGGGGACTCGGGCGAGGCGCCGAGGGTGCTCGTCGGAGGCGTCGCCGCGACGCCGCGCGGGAGCGGCTTCGAAGACTCGGGCGGCAGGGGCGAGGCGCCGAGCGACTTCAGGTAGCCGCGCGCCTTCTGGACCCAGATCTGCTCCGAGGGCCGGTTCTCACGGGCGATGTAGCCCTGATACGCGGCGATGGCCTGGGCCTTGTCGCCGAGCCGGCGGTGGCTCTCCGCGAGGCCGTAGTAGCCGTCCGCGTCGTCCGGCTCGAGCTCGACATAGCGCCCGTAGGCGCGGGCGGCGGTGGCGGCGTCCCCGGCCTTGCGCGCGGCATAGCCCAGGTTGAAGTGCGCCATCTTGTGCAGCGGGTCCGCCTGCGTGGCCTCGCCGAAGCGCGCGATGGCGTCCTTCAGCTTGCCCTGGCGGAAGGCCACGCTGCCCAGGCCGTTGAGCGCGGGGGCATAGCCCGGAGTGGCGGCCAGTGCTTCGCGGTATGCGGCGGCCGCCTCGTCCAGACGGCCGGCGCCCAGGGCGGACTCGCCGCGAGCAAAGGCGGCCCGGGCGGGCTCGGAGGGCTCCGCGGCACCGAGCAGCAGCACCGCGGACAGGACGACGACGGACTTGCGCACCAGGTGCATGACGTCCCCCAAGGGGTTGCACCGGTTGCCGTAGCAGAAACCGGGGACGACGTCACGATGCGCCCACACCCCCGGTGGGAGTTTCTCCGAGGGTGTGGCCCGTCTCAGCTGCGGAAGGGGTTCTGCAGCAGCACCGTCTCGCCGCGGTCGGCGCCCACGGAGACGCACACCACGGGCACGCCGCTGACCTCTTCCACGCGGCGCACGTAGCGCTTCGCGTTCTCCGGCAGCTCGTCGAAGCTGCGCACGCCGGCGAGGTTCTCCTCCCAGCCGGGCAGCGTCTCGTAGATGGGCTTGACGCGCGCCAGGTCCTCGTAGTCGCCGGGCAGCTCGGTGATCTTCTCGCCGTCCAGGTCGTACGCGTTGCAGATCTGCAGCGACTTCAGGCCGCTGAGCACGTCGAGCTTGGTGAGCGCCATGCCCCACAGGCCGTTGACGCGCGCCGCGTAGCGCAGCACCACGCCGTCCAGCCAGCCGCAGCGGCGGGGACGACCGGTGGTGGCGCCGAACTCGTCACCCACCTTGCGCAGCTGGTCGCCGATGGCGTCGCTGAGCTCCGTGGGGAACGGACCGCCGCCGACGCGCGTGGTGTAGGCCTTGCTGATGCCCATCACCTTGTCGATGGCCGTCGGGCCCAGGCCCGAGCCCACCGCGGCGTTGCCCGCCACGCAGTTGGACGACGTGACGAAGGGATAGGTGCCGTGGTCCACGTCGAGCAGCGTGCCCTGCGCGCCCTCGAAGAGGATGCGCGCGCCGCGGCGCACCTGGCCGGCGAGGTACAGCGAGGCGTCGTGCACGTAGGGCTTGAGCCGCTCACCCAGCCCGGAGAACTCCGCGAGCACCTGGGGCACCTCGAGCTGGGGCACCGGCACGCCCGCCTTGCCGCACAGCTCCCGGAGCTCCTCGAGGGCCTGGGGCAGCCGCTCCTCGATGCGCTTGCGCAGGCGCTCGGGGTTGAGCAAGTCCCGCATGCGGATGCCCCGGCGCGCCACCTTGTCCTCGTAGGACGGGCCGATACCGCGGCCGGTGGTGCCGATGGCGCTGCCACCGCGGGCCTTCTCGCGGAAGCTGTCCAGCAGCTTGTGCCACGGGAAGATGACGTGGGCATTGTCGGAGATGATGAGCTGCGAGTCCTCCTTGAGGAAGCCGCGCGCCTTGAGCGCGTCGATCTCCCCCACGAGCACCGCCGGGTCCACCACCACTCCGTTGCCAATGACACACGTCTTGCCCTGGTGGAGGATGCCCGAGGGAATCAGGTGCAGGACCGTCTTCTGGCCCCCCACCACGAGCGTATGCCCCGCGTTGTTGCCGCCCTGGAAGCGGACGACCAACTGGGCATGCTCGGTGAGCAGGTCCACGACCTTGCCCTTCCCTTCATCTCCCCACTGCGCTCCGATGACGACGACGTTCGGCATGGTGCCCGCCGCTTAGCACGCGGGAGGGGCCGGGTGACAGTGTTCCGAGAAGCCACAATGCAGGGCCTGGCAGGTCGCCCTCTCTCGTCCCACCCAGGCGCCACGCACCTCCCCTCGGGCCAGGGCCCGCGTCGCGTCCGCGAGCCGCCTGGCGGCCTCCTCGGGGCGCGCCGCGTCCGCCCGCCACTCGGGCTCCGGGCGCTCCTCCCCCAGGAAGACGACGCCCACACGCACGGGGACGCCCGCTCGCACCATCCGTCGCGCCGCCAGCTCCAGCGCGTCCAGCTCGTGGGCGTACGCGGCCGCTCCCAACGGATGCCGTCCGCCCGACTTGTAGGTCACCACCACCGCCTCGCCGCGAGGTGACTCCCAGAGGACATCCATCTCACCCTCCAGGGAGATGCCCTCGTCCACCACCAGGCTGAAGGCCAGGCCCCGGTGCACGCCGCGCGGCGGGGACTCCGCCAGCATCCGGGCGAAGTCGGTGGCGAGCCAGCGCTCCGCCGTGCCCAGGACCGCCTCCATGCCCGGGTCCTCCGCCAACGCGCCCGCCTCGCGCAGCAAGGCCTCCAGGTGCGCGCGGCGCTCCGTGACGTCCACGTCACGGGCCGAGCACAGTCGCAAATCAGAGGTGCTCAGCAGATGGCGCACCAGCTCCGCGGGGCTGCGTTCAGGGAGCCAGCCCTCCGGCTCGACGACGAGCGGGGTCTCTCGCGGCGCCACCTCCCACGGCCACGGCGCGCCGCGCAGTCCCAGGCGGTGCACGTAGTGGAAGCGGCGTGGACAGGTGATGAAGTCCTGCACGGCGCTCACGGACGCGCTGAGGGACGCCGCGGACTCGGGCAGGTCCAGCGTGCCGCCGCGCACGCGCAGCAACGCGGCCTCGACACGGGCCTCCGCGCGCGCCAGCGCCTCGGGCCCCGGCGGCTCCGGGTCCCTGGGTGGAGGCAGCTCGTCCACGTCCACGTCCGTGACGAGCTCGCGCGTGGTGACGTCCTCCAGCCGGGCGTCGACGAGGTGCCACCACGAATCCTTGCCCGCACGTGGCTCTTCTCCACCGGAGAGCACCAGCAAGTCCCTGGCGCGGGTGAGCGCCACGTAGAGCAGGCGGCGATACTCGGCGTCCTCGCGGGCCTTGAGCTCCTGGCGCACCGCCTCGAAGCGGTTGGACGTATAGCCGTCCAGCGAGTCGGGCACCCAGGGGCGCAGGGCGATGCCGTGCGAGCGCTCGAAGTGCGCGCGGGCGGAGGTGCTCCGGCGTCGACCGCCCATGCCGGGCACGACGACGATGGGCCACTCCAGGCCCTTGGCGCGGTGGATGGTGAGCAGTTGCACCGCGCGCGGGTCTCCGGCGTCGAGCAGGTCCGCCTGGGCTTCGTTCGGGGAGGACTCGGCCAGCATGCGCAGCTCGCGGGCGAAGGCCACGCACCCGCCCGAGCCCCGCTCGTCGCGACGCGAGGCCAACGCGAGCAGCTTCTCCACGTTGGCGCTCGCCTGCTCCGCATAGGGAGAGCCCGCGAGCGCCTCGCGGTAGCCCGTCAGGTCCAGCGCGGAGAGCAACAGCTCCCTCACGCCCAACCGGTCCCGCTCCCGGCACAGCGCGGGCAAGGCCTCCAGGAAGGTCTTCAGGCGCTGACGTTCACGCTCCGGCAGGGTGGCGAGCACCTCGTCGTCCGTCAGTCGAGGTGACGCCAGCGACAACGGCTGCTCCCCGGCGAGCAGGAACAAGGTCGCGTCCGACAGGCCCACCAGCGGCGAGCGCAGCACGGCGGCGAAGGCGAGCGCGTCCTCCGTGTCCGCCAGCAGCGCCAGCAGCGAGGCCAGGTCGAGCACCTCCTGCGCGCCGTAGAACCCTCGTCCACGCAGCACCCGATGAGGCACACCGTGGCGGATGAGCGCCTGCCGGTACACCTCCAGGTGCGTGAAGGTCCGGAAGAGCATCGCCACATCGCCACCACGCGCGGGACGTGAGCCCTCTCCATCCTCGCGAGCCACCGTGGGGAGCGCACCGGGCGCGAGCAGGATGCGCAGCCTCCTCGCGGTGCAGTCCGCGTCCAGCCACCGCAGGTCTCCGGCGGTCTCCTGCTCCTCCAGGTGGAGTCGCTCCACCACGGGGGCCTCGGTGAGCGAGGCGCGCACGGGTGACAGGTCGTCCTCCTCGGGGACGTAGACGACCTCGAACGGACGGGGCGCGTGTGCATCCGCCGCCACCAGCACCCCGGCGAAGGCGTGGTTGAAGAAGGACAAAAGCCCTGGCACCGAGCGGCGGTTGTGCTGGAGGAAGCCGCGGGTGCCGCCCTCCTCCTCCACCTTCTTCGACAGCAGCGTGAAGACGGAGACGTCCGCGCCACGGAACTCGTAGATGGACTGCTTGCGATCTCCCACCGCGCAGAGGAACGCGGGCTCCAGCGTCAGCGCGGACGGCAGGTCCATCTCCGGCGTCAGCTCGCGAGGCCCACCCTCGCGCTTCTCCGCGAGCAGCAGCACCAGCTCCAACTGGAGCCGGTTGGTGTCCTGGAACTCGTCCACCAGGAGGGCGCCCACGCGCTCCTGCACCTGCCGACGGAACTCGGGATGGTCTCGCAGCAGGTCGCGCGCCTTGACGAGCAGCGAGGTGAAGTCGAACACGTTGCGGCGGGCGAACTCCGCGTCGTGCCGGGTCTCCACGCGCCCCAGCAGCTCGCGGAAGGTCTCCTCGAAGGGCGCGGTGTGCCACGCGGCCCACGCATCGACGAGCATGCGCACCGAGCCGTCCGTCTTGCCCTTGTAGATGCGCCAGTACAGCTCGCGCACCGGCCCCGCGGCGCCCTTGCTGAGCCGCGCGATGTTGCGCGTGTCCGTCGCGAAGCAGGCGCGCAGCCACGGGTAGCGGTCTCCCTTCTGGAAGTTCTCCGCCGTCATCCCGTTGAGCGCCTTCTCCAGCGCACCCACCAACTGGCTCCACTCGCCCTTGGCGTCCAGCGCTCGCACTTCCATGCACAGGCGCAGGCACTCCTTCAGCGCGTCGTCGAACTCCTCGCGGGCCTGCGCCACGTCGGCCACCGCCGCGGAGGCCGCGCGCAGCCCTTCCTCGCGCAGCTTGCCGTAGACCGACACCAGCGCGGCGACCAGACCATCCGAGAACCCGGAGCCGGAGAACCCCAGCTCCTGACACAGCTCACGCACGCGCGCGTCGCCCGCCTCCAGCGCATCGAGCACGACGCGCTCGCACACGTCCTGCACGAGACTGGACGCCTCGAGTTCGTCGAGCACCTCGAAGCTCGGGTCGATGCCCACCGCCGGTGGCGCGCGTCGCAGCAACTGACCGCAGAGCGAGTGGAACGTGCCCACCGTGGCCGCGCCCATCTCCTCGCGCAGCTGGCGCCACGCCTCGGGCAACGGGAACGGGCGGTCCAGCCGGGAGAGCGAGGCGCGCAGCTCCACCTCCTGGTCCAGCTTCGCCTCGCCCTGCGCCAGCCCGTCCAGACGCATCCTCAGGCGCGCGCGCATCTCCGCCGCGGCCTTGTCGGTGAAGGTCAGCATGCACAACCGCGCGGGGCGTAAGGGGCCCCCCGCCTCGCGCGCGCCCGCGAGCAGGTGCAGCGTCATCGTCACCAGGCTGTACGTCTTGCCCGCGCCGGCGCCCGCCATGAGCGCCAGGTTGCGCTCCAGCGCGAGGATGGAAGGGGCCGTGCTCAACTCCCCTCCTCCGTCATCCGCCGCTCGGTGATGCGGCACACGGCGCGGAAGCCGCAAGAGCCACAGTCCTGCGGCCGCGCGGCGAACTGGCCCTCGCGCAGCGTGCGCACCAGCGACTCCACGGCGTTGGGCAGGTTGCGCCCGCCTTCCTTCTCCGCCACCTTCGCGCGCACCTCGGGGTCCGTGGACAACAGCTCGTCCAGCTCCTGCGCGGGGACCACCTCCGACAGGTGGATGGTGTTGCCCGTGCGCAGCGAGAACCACGCGGCCTGGCTCGCGTTCTGGTGGCCGCTCTCGCGCGCGGCGAAGAGGTACAGCGGCAGCTGGAAGTCGGATGTGAGCAGCCGCTTCTTCAGCTCGTTCTTGTCCAGGCGCCCGGACTTGTAGTCGATGACACCCACCTCCGAGCCGGACACGTCGAGCCGGTCGATCTTCCCCTCGAAGACGATGGCGTCACCGTCGATGGGCAACATGACGTGGCGCCACCGGTCGTCCTCGGCGGCGGGGCCGAACTGGAGCTCGAAGCCCTCCGGCACCATCCGCTCGAAGGGCAGCCCGCGCCGCTCATCCACCAGGATTCGACGCGCCATCGCCCGCGCGCGCTCGTGCGCCAGCTTCCACAGCGCGGGGTGCCCCACGTGGTGGAACTTCTCGAAGTGCGCCACCGCGGACTGGAGCGCGGAGTCCAGCACCTCCTCGGGGATCTCCTCCGGAGCCTTGCCAAGCAGTTGGTGCTGCTTGAGCGATTGGAAGACCTCCTCCACGACGCGGTGCCAGAAGGTGCCGCGCCCGCGCGCGTCGAACTCCTCGCCCGGGCGGTCCGGCTCCGTCACCTTCAGGCCGTACGTGAGGAAGCCCTGGAAGCCGCAGTTGCCGAAGCGCGCGAGCGCGGACGCGGACAGGGGCCGCGTCAGGTCGAAGCGGAAGGCCTCGCGCAACGACGCGCGCATCGTGTTGGCATCCACCGAGCCCGTGTACTTCCCGGGCTTGCGGTCCGGCTCCCCGAAGAAGTGCAGCCGCTCCACCTCCACCAGCGATAGCTCATGTGCGCCCGAGTACCAGGCCTCCCGGTCGAAGCGATGCTTGAGCCGAGACGCCGCCGGGTCCGGCTCGGTGACGCGCAGCTTTGGATGCGCCAGGACCTCGAGCGCCACGCAGCGCCGCAGCTCCGACTCGGTAAGCACCTCGTCTAGCGGCGGGATGGGCGGCAACGAGCGCGGCGTCCACTTCAGCGCGGTGAGCCGGCGCACCTCCTCCAGGAACGAGGACGGCACCTGCTCCTGTCCACCCGCTCCCTCCACCGCGAAGGACAGGCTCAGCGTCTCCTCCGCCGCGGCGAGCGCGCTGGCGAACAACAGGCGGTCCTCGGTGAGCCGCCACGCCGCGCGGTCCTCGAACTCGCCGCCGGTCAGTCGGAACACGTCACGGCCCAGGTGCTGATTGAGCGCCGAGCGCTCCGCGTCCGCGAGCAACGGCGAGGGCACATCCCGTCCCGGGAAGCGTCCCTCGGTGAGCCCCGCGATGAAGAGATGACGGAAGGAGCGTCCAGGAACCTCCGCCGCCTCCAGCACCTCCACCGCAGCGCCCCTGGGGCCTCGCGCGGGCAGGTACGCCTCCGACATCGCATCGCGCAGCCATCGACCGAACGTGCGCCGACGCAGCACCGGGCCACCGCCCACCGCCTTCATCGTCCGCAGCAGTCCCTGGACGCGCTGCCGCAGCGCCTCGCGCGCGGCCTCGTCTCGCGACCGCGCATCCAGCGCCCGCTCCGCCAGTCCACCTTCCGCGCGGGACTCCAAGGGCCCCTCGGAGTCCATCAACCCCAACTGCTCCACCACGTGCCACCACGCGGCCAACTGTTCAGCAACGGGCGCCTTCTCGGGAATGCGCCGGCAGGCATTCAGCAACAGGCCGCAGCGTTCACGCAGCACCCGCACCGACTGGATGCGCGCGCTGCCGTCCTTCTTCTGTGCGCCCTGGAGCGCCTGGAGACGACGCGCGAGGCCTTCGAGGCGCACGTCGTAGGCACCGCGTCCTCGCAGCGCGCCCAGGCGGTCGTCCCGCACGGCGGCCAGCGCGAAGAGGCTCGCCGGCGACTCCGGACCTCCGCGCGACAGGAGGTGCGCGTAGCGACTGCCCACCAGCTCCGCCACGCGCTCGGCGGGGAAGCCGTCCTCCACCAGCAGCGGCAGGTCCAACGCCAGACGCACCGGCCCGGCCAACGAGAGCGGCTCGCCCCAGGGCAGTCGCACCGGCACGCCCAGCTCACCGAGCGACTCGGCGAGCCACCCCGCCTCCGCCCCCAGCTCACGGTATGCAATCGCGATGTCCGACGGCGCGGCCCCTTCCGCGATGAGCCGGCGCACGTCCCTGGCCACCAGTCGCGCCTCCTCGCGCGCCGTGGCCGCGCTCCACACGCGAGGCTGGGTCTTCGCGTCCTCGAGCACATTGCGCGGCGCCCGGGGCGAGAAGGCGAAGCGCCCCAGGTCGATGAACGGCCGGGACTCGAAGGTGACGTCCGCCTTGAAGAGGTCCACGTGCGGCATGGACTCGCCGCGGTTCTCGAAGGCGCGGAACAGCGAGGCCAGGGCCGCGTCCGCGACCGGCGAGCCACCCACCGGCGTCTCCACCCGGAGCGTCACGCGTCGCGACTCACACGCCGCCGCCAACGCCAGCAGGAGCTCCAGGCCGGACGGGCGCACGTCGTAGACCCCGTGCAGCACCAGCGTCCCCACGCCGTCCCAGCTCACCGGCCATGCACCCCGGCCCAGCGCCTCGCGAGCCCCGCGCAGCACGTCCTCGCGGTCCGCGAGCCCCAGCTCCGCCAGCTTCTGCTCGTACAGGTGATACAGCCGGGCGAGCACCCGCACGTGCTTCTGCCGCTCGGGCGGGAGGACCTCCACCGCGTCCTGGAGCTCCCGGGGTGACAGGCGCCCGGCCTTCAGGTCCAGCACCACCTCCAGCCCCGCGCGCGCGAAGGCCGGCTCCCGGACGTACTCTCCGAAGTGCGTGTTGCCCAGCTGCGGCCCCAGCGAGGACATCACCGCGCGCGCCAGCACCGCCGGGCACGGACGCCGGTTCAGCTCGCGAGCCCCGCCCAGCGCGACGAGCAGCTCCTCCCAGGTGAGCAGGTCCCGGCCCACCGCCAGCCCCCGGGCGTTCCCTTCCGCGCGCAACGCGGCCTGACGCCGGCCGGCGTCGGGGAACACATGGAGGGTACGGACGGGGCGGGCCATGGATGCGTGGAGTCTAGAACGACCGGACGGGTCGCTTTCATGCTCGATTCCTCACTCCGCGCCCAGTGTGTTCGTGAGCCCGCCTGCCTGCCCACCTGTTTCCCACGGTTGGCCCGCGAACCGGACCTCCTTGACCGGCTTACCCAGAAGCCCTGGAGCTTCCGGGTGGCCCTTGCGCCCTGGAGCGGGTGCGCGTCAGAAGGTGTGCGCCAGTTCGAGCTGCGAGAGCGCCGGGTAGGTGAAGCCCTCGCCCAGGAAGAAGCGGTCACACAGGCCCTCGGGGACGATGGCGCTCACCGCCAGGGGCTTGCCGGGATGCGCGGCGGCCAGGGCCCTCAGCAGCCTCCTCCCGGCGCCCTTTCCTCGGGCCGAGGGCTCCACCACCAGCGAGCGCAGACCGAGCGTGGGCGCGGCGACATCCGCCACCACCGCGAAGGCGGGACCGAGTCGGAAGGCCTTCGCCGGGGACGACAAGCCCATCACCGTCGCCGCGTCGAGCTGCCATGGCAGGCCCGCGGGCAGGAGCTTCGCACACTCGCGCGGGTCCACTTCCTCCAGCGCTCCGGGCTCAGGCGTCGGCGTCCCCGTGAAGCCCACCAGTCGCCGCATGCGTCGGAAGCCCAGGCGCTCGTAGAGCTTCACCGCGGGCGCGTTCTGCTCGATGACCTCCAGCACCATCCGCGCATCTCCGCGCGCTCGTGCGGAGTCCAGCAAGGGACGCAGCATCTCCCCGCCCAGTCCCTGCCCTCTCCGGCTGGGAACGATGCCCATGCCCGCGACCCGGCTGACGTTGCCCCGTCGCGCCATCAGCACGAGCCCCACCGCCTCACCACCCACGCGAGCGACCCGGCTCTCCGTCAACGAGATGTGCTCGCTTCGCACGCGCGCATCGAAGGCTTGCGGCGCATCGGGCACCGGGACGAAGTAGCCCTCGAAGGCGCGCGCGAACAGCGTGGACAGCGACAGGAAAGACCCCTCGGACGCGGGAACGAGGTCCATGGCAATCGGCTCCGAAGCCTGAGGCTCGCGATTCATTCCACGCCACGCTGCCGCAGCGACACCCCGCCGGCAACCCCTTGCTTCCGCGCCCGACGGGGCCTCTTTGCTCCCGAGCGCTCCCAGGGTTCACCCGCCAGTCGCTCCGCGAGGAAGTCGACGAACACACGCGCCTTGGGCGCCACCAGTCTGCTGGGAGGATGCACGGCGAACAGGCCCACCTCCGGCAGGGCCCAGTCCTCCAGCATGCGGATGAGCCGGCCCGTCCGCAGGTCCTCATCCACCAGGAACGTGGCGAGCGCCGCGACACCACAACCGCCGAGCGCGGCCAGCCGCAGCGCCTCCGCGTTGTCCGTGCGCAAGACGGGATGGATGCGCACGGTGGTCCGCTCCACGCCACGCACCAGGGTCCACGTCTCTCCGTCCTGGAAATGGGAGAACTGGAGACACGGATGCGACGCGAGGTCAGCGGGCTGGGCCAGCGCCTCGCGGCCCCTCGGATAGCGCGGAGCCGCCACCAGGAATCGACGAATCGTCGCCAGCCGTCGAGCCACGAGGCTCGAGTCCGGCAGCGCGCCAATCCGAATGGCCACATCGAACTCCTCCTCGACGAGGTTGACGTAGCGGTCCTGGAAGGAGAGCTCCAACGTGATGCGCGGATAGCGGCGCATGAAGTCCGGAACGAGCGGCGCGATTTGACGCTGACCGAAGAGATTGGGCACGGCCACGCGCAGTCGCCCTCTCGGCGCTCCTCCGTAGCCGGACACCAGGGCATCCGCCTCTTCGAGGCGCTGGAGGACATCCGTGCATCGCTCCAGATACAGGGCGCCCGCCTCCGTGAGGGAGACCCGGCGCGTCGTGCGTCTCAACAACGCGGCGCCGAGCGCGGCCTCCAACCGAGCGACCCGTCGACTCAGCGTGGACGCGCTCACCCGCAGCTCCCGCGCCGCGTCCGCGAAGCTCAGCGCGCGCGCCACGGCCGAAAAGGCCAGCATGTCCTCCAGCCGATCTCTCAACTCCAAGCGCTCCACGCCTCCCTCCGATTGTTGCATCTCGCGCACGAGTGTCGTGCCCGGCGCCCCGATGATGCCGGGTCGCTCGCGGGCTATGCACCACGCGTCCTCCTGGGAGTCCATCTCATGTGCCCACTGCCGCTCGCGAGTGTCTTGTCGACGCTGCTGCTCACCACCTCCCCCGCGACCCCGCCGCACTCGAAGGCCCGCGCTTCGGGTGCCGTGACACCCGCCTCCGCGAGCACCACGCCCGGCCCGCATGGCTTCGAGCGCATGTCGCTCCCCTCGGGCTTCACGGTGCCCAACGGCATCGCCGTGGATGACCAGGGGACGCTCTATGTCGGCTCCGTGGCGGATGGCCGGGTGCTCCGACGTGTCGCTGGCGGTGACTGGACGGAGTTCTTTCCGGGCTCCGAGCAGGTGTTCTCCGTGACGAGCCTCCGTCTGGACGCGCCTCGAAACCTGCTGTGGGGGACGTCTCCCGACGCCATGGGACTGCTGAGACCCCAGGGCGTCGCGGGTGGACGGGGGGCTCGCGTCTTCGCGCTCGACGCTCGCTCGGGCGCGCTGCTCAAGGTCATCCCGCTTCCCGCGGGCGCGCTCGGCAATGACCTCGCCGTGGCTCCGGATGGCGGCCTGTATGTCACGGATAGCCACCGCGCC
Organism: Myxococcus faecalis; assembly: GCF_050039385.1. Classification (NCBI taxonomy): domain Bacteria; kingdom Pseudomonadati; phylum Myxococcota; class Myxococcia; order Myxococcales; family Myxococcaceae; genus Myxococcus; species Myxococcus faecalis. The sequence goes on from NZ_CP144336.1 coordinate 849,986, forward strand.
GCCGTGCTGTACCTGCGGCCCGACAGCGAGGCGTGGGAGACATGGGTGATGGATCCACGCTTCAGCGCTCGCGGCCCCGGGATGAGTGCGGTGGGGCCAGCGGGGATCGCGCTCGCGCCCGATGGAAGCACGCTCGTCATCAACACCTTCGGCCCAGGTCGGCTCTTCGTGATTCGTCCTGGAGCCAGGGGACAGGGTCCGAGCGTCCGTGAAGTCTCGCTGCCGCGCCGCCTGGAGAATCCGGACGGCATGCGCTTCGCGCCAGACGGACGCCTGCTGCTCGTCGAGGGCGCGACACAGAGCGGCGACGGGCGGCTCGTCCGTATCGACGTCCTGGGCAAGTCCCGGGGCGCGAAGGTCCTGGAGGTGCTCGCATCGGGGATGGAGTCCCCGGTGAATCTCACCGTGTCCGCCGAGGGGACGGTCTGGGTCACCGAAGCGAGACTCCGCGACCGCATCCTTCGAGGTCCGGAGGCCGCATTGCCCCAGGTCTTCTGGGTCGCCTCGCTGCCCCTTCCCCGCTGACACCGCCTCCACGGACGTGACGTCCGTGGAGGCGGAGAGGGTCCGCGTTACGACTCGGTGGTCAGCGAGAAGGTGATGCGGATGCCGCCCAGCAGGTACTCCTCGCCATCGGAGACCTGACGGCGCGCGATGCGCGTGTTGTCGAACCAGGTGCCGTTCGAGGACTTGAGGTCCTCGATGAAGACCTCGTCGCCGTCGCGCAGGATCACCGCGTGCTCACGCGAGACCCTGGCGGACTTCACCATCAGGTCCGCGCTGGGACCCCGGCCGATGATGAACCGCTCGCGAGCGACCAGCACCGGCTCGCCATCGTCGAGCTTCACGTGCACCTTCAGCTCCGGCGGAGCCTGCACGATGATGGTCTTGTCCGGCTTGCCCGCCGGCGCCTTCGGCTCGGGCTTCGCCTCCGTCACCAGGTCGGAGGAGTCTTCGTCCACGAACGCTGGCTCGGCGGAAGCTGCTGCCGCCTTGCCGACGGCGGGCTTGCCGACCGCGGCCTTGCCTGCGATTGCATTGGCTGGGATTGGCTTGCCTGCCGCCGCCTTGCCTGCGGCCGGCTTCGCATCCTCGTCTGCATCGGAATCGTCGTCCGAATCCCCGTCCGCATCGGAATCGTCGTCCGAGTCCTCGTCGGAATCGTCGTCGCCGGAGTCCTTCTCATCCGCGTCGCCATCCGAGTCCTCGTCGGAATCGTCGTCGCCGGAGTCCTTCTCATCCGCGTCGCCATCCGAGTCCTCGTCATCGTCCGAGTCCTCATCGGAATCGTCGTCCGAGTCGTCATCGGAACCATCGTCCGAGTCCTCGTCGGCATCGTCATCGGAATCGTCGTCCGAGTCCTCGTCGGCATCGTCATCCGAGTCGTCATCGGGCTTCGCGTCGACGGGCTCGACCAGACGGTCGACGTCACCCACGATGTCTCGGACGCGCGCGGCGACAGCTTCGCGCAGTTCGGCCTCGTCGACCGTGGGCTCCTTCTCCGTGGCGGGCTCGTCCTCGGAGTCCTCGGAACCCTCCGCTTCCTCGTCGTCGGAGTCCTTGGCGCTTCCGGCGGCCTTCGCCTCGGCACCCTCCGCGTCGTCGGCCCCGGGAGTTCCTTCGTGCTCCCCGGTCTTGGACTCTTCTTCGTCGGTGTCCGCGAGCGCGACGACCGGAGGCGGCTGAACCTCCACCGACTGGTCCACGGCGCGCACTACTTCGCGAACACGCTCGGCGACCGCTTCGGACTCGGCGCCCTTCGGAGCCTCTACCTCAGCGGACTCATTGGCCACGTCCGCGACCTTCGCGGAGGCAGGTGCCTTCATCGGAGGCACCGTCGCGGGAGGTGTGGCCACCGGCTCCGCTGCCGCTGGAGCAGCAGTCACCGCGGGCACTGAGACGGGGGCGCTGACCGCGGGCGTCGCCACTGCCGCTGGCGTCGCCACGGGCGTCCGCGCGACCACAGGCGCGGCCACCACGGCCGGCGCGCTGCCCGTCTCGGTGAGGCTCACCTGCGTGGGCTGGATGAACCCGAACTGCCGCGCGAGCGAGAAGAGCGCCTGATTGACGAGGACATCGCGGTCCACGCCCATCTCGCGGCTCATCGTCTCCAGCGCCTTCCACAGCGGGTCGGCGATCTCGACCTGTCGAGGCGTGCGGTTCATGGCTCAGCTCCCCCTCAGGTTGTCCTGCCAGGGCGAAACGTTGTGGCTGTCCGTCAGCCAATAGAACATCGCCTGCATCTCCGCGTAGTGCTGCTCCGCGATGCCCAGGAGGTTCGGGTGCAGGGCGTCGATCTCCACGCCCGCGAACTCGAAGCCCGCCGCGCCCGACGCCTGCGCGCCACGGCCGCCCGTCACCTTGCGGTCCCGCACCCGCCAGTGACGCTGGCTCGACATGCCCGCCGCCTGTCCGAAGTCCGCCGGAGGCGCCACCTTCTTCGGCAGCACCACCTTCGACTCCCCACAGGCCCACAACAGCCACGTGAGCGCGTTCCAGTCTCCACGCGCCAGCCGGATGAGGTCCGGCAGGCCCATGCCCGCCACGCTCAGCGTCTCGTCGACGGAGACCGAGTCCTCCCCAATCTCCACCTCCTCCTCGGCCAGCTCCACCGGCCCCGCCGGCAACAGGGCGGACACGTCCGGCGGCATCCACGGCAGCACGGCGCCGGGCTTGAAGCGCCCCAGCAGCGCGGCGCGGACGAGCTGCAGCCGCGTGGCGTACTTCTGGACGATGCGCACGATGGCGTCGAGCGTCTGCGCGGGCTTCTCCGGCAGGTCCTCGTAGGTCGACACCGGCTTCTGCTTCGCCGGCCAGAAGTCGAACACCGGGAACAGCGCCCGCGCGTACGTCCCCAGGAACGTGGCCGTCCCCGGCTCCGCCTTCGCCAGCGCCTCCGCGTCCTTCAACGCGTGCGCGTCCATGCCCATGTTCAACAGGACCAGGCCTCGGGTGAAGAGGAACGCCGTGCGCTCCGGAGCGACCAGCAGCGCCGCGTTCACGAAGTCCAGCGCCGCCCTCGGCCGGTCCAGCTGGTCCAGCCGCACCGCATGGGCCCGCAGCAGCATGCCCGCGTCACCACCGCGCACCAGCGTCTCCGCCAGCGCCGAGCTGGAGTCCGCCGCGTTCTGCAGCGCCTCGCCCGCCGTGGCCTTCGCGTTGTCCGGCGTCCTTGGCAGCGCCACGCGCTCCATCAACTCGAGGAACGGCGCCACCTGCTGGTCCATCGCCACCGAGCGCGCCAGCGCCAGGAGCGCCTCGCGGTGCTTGCGCGCCGCCACGCACGTGGCCGCGTACTCACGCCAGGCCTCCGCGCTCCGGGGCACGTTGGAGAAGACCGGCGACGCCGACAGCTCCGCCTCCTCCTGCGCGACGCCCAGGTCCCGCGTCAACACCACCTGCCGGTCCGCGTCCAGCAGCGTCCACGTCCCACAGGCCACGTCCTGTTCGTACCGGCCCTCGTCGAACCTGACACGCGGGTCCAGGTACTCGTCCTTCGCCAGCGAGCGATAGGCGCCGTGGCGCTGCCCCTCGACGAACTCGCCCTCCCACAACAGCTGGCCGTCCTGGAGCCAGAAGCGCGCGAGCCCGTGGCGCTCGCCGTCGGTGTTCAGCTCGACGTGGGACCACTGGTTCAGGTCCTCGCGAAGCTCCGCCTCCAGCGGGATTCCCTCGGGACGGTCGGGGTACGGCTCGCCGGTGGACGGCACCACGCGGCGGTCCTGGCCGTCATAGTGCGTCACGCCGGTGACGCGGCCGTGCTCGTACACCATCACCGTCTTGCGAACGAGCGTGGAGACGCCGTTCTCGTGCATGCGCTCCGTGGTGAACTTCTCGGACGCGTACCAGGTGCGCGGCCCGTGAAGCTCCCCCTTCACGAAGTCGCCGTCCTGGGAGACCTCGCCGCTCTCGTGGAAGCGCTTGAAGGGGCCGTGGGGCTTGTCGTTCTCGAAGCTGCACTCGTTGCAGAGCGTGCCGTCCGCGCGCCAGTACTTGTAGGGCCCCTGCTTGCGCCCCTTGGGGTCCGTGGCGCCGTACACCCATTCGCTGTCGCCCTCGTCCCACGTCGCCTCGGGGTGCACGCCGGGCGGGACGATGCCCTGCTCGGTCAGCTTCTTGTTCTCCTCGGCCTGCTTCGCGTAGGCGACGTCCAGCGTCTTGAGCGACTTGACCAGCGCGTCCAGCCGGCCCGGCGACATGGCTCCACTGGAGCGGTGCACCACCGTGCCATCCTTGAACGCCATCAGCGTGGGGATGGACTGGATCTGGAACCGGCCCGACAGCTCCTGCTGCGCCTCCGTGTCCACCTTGCCGAACACGACGTCCGGGTGCTTCTCCGCGGTGGTGGCATAGGTCGGCGCGAAGTTGCGGCACGGGCCACACCACTCCGCCCAGAAGTCCACCAGGACCAACCCTGGCTTGCCAGTCATCTGTTCGAAGGTCTCGGCCGTCAGGTCGACGGGGTGCGTACTCACGATGAAGCCTCGGATGCGAATGGGAGTCGGACGCTTGTAGTCAAACCCTTCGCGCCGCGCCAGCGTCGCCCTATGCTGCGCGCCGTGCGCCCGTCCTTTCCCATTCTCGCACTCACTGCGATCCTCGCGCTCTTTCCGCTGACTCCGGCCCTGGCCCAGCCCGCGGAGGACGCCCCTCGTCTGCACGAGCTGAAGTTCGACTGGGCTCGCGACGGCGTCATCACCGGCTCGGCCGCCGTGCTCTGGATTTCGAGCGAGGTGCTCTTCAAGAGCGACCTGGCGCCCGCGACATGCCGCTGGTGTGACCGGGCGCCGGACGGGACGGACCGACTCAACCAATTGGACCGCTGGGGCCGGGGACTCGCGGGGAACACGGAGGCGTCCCGGCACCGCGCGGGGCACTGGAGCAACATCATCGGCTTCGGCGTGCTGCCCGCCGGGGTCATGGGTCTGCAGTACGCGGTGGGGCGAGGCTCGGACAGCCCGAACCGGTTCTTCGCGCAGGACGCGACCATCATCCTGGAGAGCGCCATGCTGGCGACGCTCGCGAACCAGACGGTGAAGTTCCTGGTCGGCCGTGAGCGCCCCTTCGTCCACGTGCTGCCCGAGGACCAGAAGCGCCTCACCGACCAACCCAGCGACAACAACCTGTCCTTCTACAGCGGGCACACCAACCTGGCCTTCTCGCTGGTGGTGTCCGCGGGCACGGTGGCCGCGCTGCGCGGCTACGAGAACCAGGCGTGGATCTGGGCCGTGGGACTGCCGCTCGCCACCTCCGTGGGACTGCTGCGCATGGGCGCCGACAAGCACTACCTCACCGACGTGGCCACGGGCGCCGTGATGGGCGCGGCCTTCGGCGTCGCGGTGCCCCTGCTGTTGCATGGCCGGACCGGCGGCGTGGAGTCCAGCGCCGCGCGCCGCTCCCCGACCGCCGCCCGGCTGATGCCCGTCGCCGGCGCGCGCATGGCTGGCTTCTCGGGCGTGTTCTGAGGCCCGCCATCCGCGGGCGTCTCGGGCGGGCGTGGCGCGCGGGCGTGCTGGCGCTGGTGCTCGTCGCCGGCTGCAACTCCGCGAGCCGCTTCGCGCCCAGCTACCTGCTCGTGCCGCCCCAACCCTTCATCACCGCGCCGCCCATCTGGGGCCCGGTGGAGGCGGGGCATTGGAGCGTCGGGATGCGCGTGCAGGCCATCGCCGCCACGCCGGAGGACCCCTCGGCGCTCCAGCTCACGGTCTGGTACCCGACGCGGGAGAGCGACGCGGCGACGCGCCTGCACTATCGCGACTACGTGGGCCTCATGGGCTTCGAGTCCGAACCCGAGACGCCTCGCGACGAGGCGCGCGCCACCCAGGCCGTCACCCTCTACGAGCAGCAGCTCATCGACCTGGGCGTGCCCGAGGAGAGCACCGCCGCGTGGCTCGACACGCCCATGACGGCCACGCCCCACGCGCCGCCCGCGCCGGGACGCTTCCCGCTCGTGCTGGTGGCGCAGGGCCGGCACCACTCCGCCCACCATCAGGCCGTGCTGGCCGAGTACCTGGCGAGCCACGGCTACGTGGTGGCCACCACGCCCTCGCCCACTCGCGCAGAGCCGCCCGGGCCGCTCGTCGACGTGCTCGCCACCGCGAGACGGCAGGCGCGGGAGCTGGAGCGCGCGCTGCGCGTGCTCCGCGCGGATGCGCGCATCGACACCTCGCGCGTGGCCGTCATCGGGCACAGCCTGGGTGCTCGCGCGGCCTTCCTGTTCGCGCTCGCGCATCCCGAGGCGGGCGCGCTGGTGAGCCTGGATGGGGGCATCGGGACCCGGCGCGGCAAGGGGTGGTTGAAGGGCCTGCCGGACTTCCAGCCGGAGCGGGTCCAGGTCCCCCTGCTGCACCTGTTCCAGGAGGACGACGCCGTGGTGGTGCCCGACTTCGAGCTGCTCGAGTCGCTGCGCGGCGCGCATCGGTGGATGGTTCGAATCCCCGGCATGCGCCACGTGGGCTTCACCAGCGTGGGCGCCGCCGCCACGCTGGCGCCGGGGGTGGTGTCGGCGGAGACGGCGAAGGCGGTGGCCCGGGGCTGGGCCACGACGGCGGACGTGACGCGCAGGTTCCTGGACGCCACCGTGCGACGCAGGCTCGTGCGGCCCACCGCGCCGCCTCCGTCCGCCAGCGCCCTGCTCACACCGGACGCGGACGCGCTGCTCGAGCACTGGGAGCCCGGCCAGCCCTGAGCCGCGCTACATCACGCCCGCGGGAGCCTCGTCGCCGTCGTGCCCTCCCTCCACGACGGGCAGCCGGGACAAATCCCAGCGGCGCCCCGGCTCCCAGGCGACGGCCCCGGACACCCCCCAGCCGACGCGCACGACCTCTCGGCCCTCGTACTCCAGCCAGAAGACGGACTCCTCGGGGCGCGTGGCCTGGTCCAGGCAGGCGATGCGCGTCGCGGGGCGGCCCGCGCCCTCCAGCGTCACCGCGAAGGCCTTGTGCGAGTGTCCACACAAGAGCCACTTCGGCTGCACCGTGTCCACCAGGCGGCGCGTCACGCCATTGCCAATCCAGTACGAGGGCAAGGGCCGGGGCGGCGAGGGGTTCTCCTCGCGCGCGCGCTGGACGATGCCCCGGGGCCACTCGTGCACGAGCATCAGGTCCACGTCCCTGAGCGACATCACCCGCTCCACCTCCGCGGTGCGGAAGTAGCCCGCCTGCTTCATCAGGTCCTGTGTGACGGGGCGCTTCAAGGGCTGGTCGATGAAGCGCGGCGCGTGGATGCCGGACAGGTAGCCCACGCGCAGCCCCGAAAGCTCGCGCACGCCGGCGCGGCCCAGGTAGGTGACGCCCGGCGCCAGCTCGCCCCCGTCCTGGAAGTCGTGCAGCGCCTCGAAGTCCTCGTTGTTGCCGCCGATGAAGTACAGCGGCCGCTTCACGCGGCGGACGCCGTCCGCGTACTCGGCGAACTCCGCGGGCATGGTCCGCTTGGCGGCCTTGCGCCGATGGTCATCCGCGCGGCGGAACGCCTCCACGTCCCCCACCGCGAGCACCATCGACACCGGCCGACCACGCGACTGCTCCAGCGCGTCCAACCACGTCTCCACGCGGTGGAAGCGACCGTGGACGTCACCCAGGGCGGCAACCAGGAGGGGCTCCGGCATCACCCCGGAAGGCTGCACCCGCGCATCCACCCTGTCGAGTCATCCCTGTCCCATGGGACGCAAGGCTGACAGAAAACCCACACTTCAGCTCAACGCAGCCATGAAGGAAGCACTCGCCAGAATCAATCACAGACAAACGCCGCGCCCCTCCGAGGAGAAGCGCGGCGCCGTCACACCTTGGACTCACGTGAGCGCTAGTTGCAGCCCAGCGGGTACGTCACCTCCACCAGCGAGCCCGGCGCGGGAGCGGAGTCCCGGTCGAAGATGATGCTGTTGGTGCGCGCGTCGTACTCCCAGCCCGACAGCACCTGCACGCCGTCCACGTGGACCACGATTCGCGTGGTGTCCGCGGGCTCCTCGGACAGGGGGAACTTGCGGTTGGGGCCGAAGGCGCTGTTGGAGAGCTTCTCCAGGGACGCGGCCCAGTTGGGCGTGCAGATGCTCTCCACCACGCCGCCCGTGGTGTTCGCCAGCTGGATGTAGCGGCTGCCGGCGCTGCTCGACGTGGGGCAGGTGGCCAGGTCCATGGGGCCGACAATCGCGTTGATGCTGAGCTTCGCCTTGTCGTTGCCCTTCAGCGCCAGGAAGTACGTCTCGTAGAAGGACACCGGCTGCGAGCTGAAGTCCTCCTCGTCCGACAGGAAGATGATGGCCAGCTTCGCGTCCTCGCGCAGGAACCCGCCGTTGCCGTCGTTGGGCAGCGGCGTGCGGGCGTCATCCAGGTTGTAGAGCAGCGGGTCCGACAGGGCGCGGTGCGCCGCGTCCAGGCCCTGCTCGTTCCAGTGACACACCCCCACGCGGGTGTTGTCCGCGAACACCGCGGCCGCGTTGGGCGTGTCCGGCGTGATGATGCGGGGGCGCGAGCCGTCCACGGGGAACAGGCGCCCGTTCTCACCGCCCTGCGCGCCGCCCGGGCACTCGGACCAGCCGCCCGGAGACTCGTCCAGGCCCGTCGTGGTGACGCCGATGCGGTAGTCCACCGCCGCCGCGCTCGCCGCGCTCAGGAAGGCCGCGAAGTTCTGCCCCAGGCTCTGCTGCTCCTCCATCATCGAGCCCGAGTTATCCACCACGAACAGCACGTCCACCTTCGCCTTCGACTCCTGGAAGAAGCGGTCCGTCTGCTCCGCCTTCGTCACGCCGCGGCCCAGCAGGCCCGCCGTGTACTCGCTCCCATCCTCCAGCCGGAAGCGCACCGCCGCCGCGTCGTCGCCGTCGTCCGTCGGCGTGTAGCGTGCCGTCAGCTTCACCCGTCCGCCCGCGGCAATCGAGGACGGGAAGGCGCTCGCCGACTCCACCGAGAACTCCTCGCCCGCCTGCTCCAGCGTCATGCCGGCCACCTTCACCGGGCCGATGCACTCGTTGATGGCGACCAGTTCCCGGGTGCGCGGTCCACACGACAGCTTGGTGACGCCGAAGTCCACCGTCGTCGGCTGCAGCGCGAAGCAGCCCTTCACGCCCTCGCCCACGAGCGACACCAGCGGGTGCCCCAGCGTCGGGTGGTTCACCCACGCCTCCGCGAGGCCCTCGAAGGGCCCCTCCTCCTCCGGCTTGAAGCGCACCACCAGCGTGGCCTTCTGGCCCGGCTCGAGCACGTGGTTGGGCACCGACTGCGCGAGGAAGGACGGGTCCGAGCCCGCCACCAGCTGCATGGACGCCAGGTAGCACGCCTCCGTGCCGGTGTTGCGCAACGTCACCCCCAGCCCCACCTCCGCGCCCACCGGCACCTTCCCGAACTTCAGCTGCTGCGGCAGCGAGTACTGGCACGGCTTGAAGGCGCGCCCCTCGCCCTTGAGCGTCACGCCCTCCGTGGACGTGGTGCTCCCGGCGCGCACGCTCACCGCGAGCTGCCCCTCGCTCCGACCCGCCGCGCCCACACGCGGGCTGAAGGTGATGCCCACGAAGGCGGACTGGCCCGCGGGCACCGTCACGCTGGCCGGCGCCTGCGCCAGGGTGAAGTAGCCGCCCTGCGCCGTCGTCAGGTTCAGGTTGTTGACGAGCACGCTGTCACGGCAGCGGTTGATGACCTCCACCGGCCGCGTCGCCGTCATGCCCTCGGCCACCACGCCGAAGTCCAAGTCACGCGGCTTCACCGCCACGCAGGACGTGCCGCCCTCGCCCGCGAGCGACACCTTGGGGCCCGGCGCCGAGGAGCCCTGCTCGCGCACGCCCACCTCCACGCGCCCCTCGCCCGCGCGCCCCAGCACCACCGGGGTGAAGGCCACGCGCACCTCCACGCTCGCGCCCGCCGCCAGGAGGCCGCCGCTGAGCACGGGCTCGCTCACCACGCGGTACACGCCGCCCGGGTTGAGCTGCAGCTCCACGCCGGACCAGCGCAGGGACTCGGTGCCCTGGTTGCGCACGGTGATGGACTGCTCCGCGCTGGCGCCCAGCGCCACGCGCCCGAAGTCCAGCCGCAGCGGCGTCACCTCCAGCTTGGACGCCACGCCCATGCCCTTGAGCGGCACCACCGCCGGCTCGCAGCCGTCGCACACGGCGATGTGCAGCTCCGCCGCGGCCGCGCCCAGCCGCCGGGGCGCGAAGGCCACCGACAGCACCCGCTCCTCGCCCGGCGCCAGCGTGGGCGCCTCGCCATGCTCCGCGGTGAACTGGTCCAGGTCCGCGCCCTGCACCGACACCGCCAGCGGCGTCTCCACGTCGGAGGGGTTCTTCACCGTCACCTGGCGCATCTCCACGAAGCCCATGGCCACGTTGCCGAAGTCCAGCTCCGTCAGCGGCACCTCCACGAAGGCCTTCACGCCCCGGCCCGACACCGGCACCTGCCCCTGGGCGTCCGCGTCCGTGATGAGCTCCAGCGAGCCCTGCACCGAGCCCTCGACCTCGGGCTTGAAGTGCACCTCGATTTCGCGCTCGGCGCCGGCGCCCAGCGTGAAGGGCTCGAACGGCGGCACCGTGACATTGGGGATGGTGGAGGTGGCGCCCTCCACGCGGTAGGACGCGCGGCCGCCGTTGGTCACCTTCAGCTTGAAGCTCTTGGTGCGGCCCAGCGCGGCGGGGCCGAAGTCGATGGTCTCGGGGCGCACCACGAAGGCGCTCTTCGCCCGCTGCGACGATGGGCGCTCACATCCCGTCCCCACCACCAACGCCACCGCCACCCACGCCACCCAGAACAGACGTCTCATCGTTGCTGCCTCCCCACGACTCCCGAGCCCGGATTCCGCACGGCCTCGCACCCGCGCGATTCCGGCGGAGGGGGCGCTTTGCAACCCAGGTGCCCGACGCATGGCGGCGACAGACGTCCACCGGCCAACGTGGCAACTCTTGGGCGTGGCTGGGAAAAGGGGTTCTCCGCCGTGGGAAGAACGTTTCCCTGGGGGCGGGTGGGACTGGAATTACTTCAGGAACGCCAGGTGACAGTCGGGACAAACCACCAGCCCGCCGTGGGCACCCGAGCGCCTCAGGGCGCGGGCTTCGACTGCGGGGCGCGCCAACGCTCCAGCACGCCCGTTCCCCAGAGGACGCCCACCATGCACACCAGGGCGCCCGTCACGGCCAGGGGCGAGACGGCCTCATCCAACAGCAGCGCCGCCAGCACCCACGAGAAGACCGGCGTCGACTGGGTGGCGACCCCGCCGGCCACCGCGGTGACGTAGCCCAGGGCATACGTGAAGGCCATCTGCGCCACCACGGAGGAAACCCCCACGCCCAACAGCGGAAGCACGACATCCCAGCCGAGCGGCCTCCAGTCCGCGAGCGCGAAGGGCAGGCTGAAGAGCAGGCCGAACAGACAGAAGGAGAGGAACACCGTGGCCGCGTCCGTCTCGTGCCTGAGCGCGCGGATGACCACCACGGCCGCGCCGCCCAGCACCGCCGACGCCATGCCCGCCCACGCGCCCAGCCCCAGGGTCAGCGACACGTCCTGGGCCACCGTGCTCCACATGACCAGCCCCGCGCCCGCCGTGGTGAGCACGAGGCCCGCCAGCAGCGCCCCCGTCACGCGCTCGCCCAGGAACATCCAACCGATGATGGCCGCGTAGATGGGCCAGCACGCGTTGAGCAGCACCGCGGGCCCCACCGACATCCGGTCCAGCGCCACGAAGTAGAGGTAGACGGCCGCGCCGCCGAAGATGCCGCGCAGCGCCCACAGGTGGACGCGCCCGAAGCGGGGCCTGCGCCGCATCAGCGGGAAGAACAGCGCGAGGAACAGCAGGCCGATGGCGAAGCGCCCGGACGCCACCTGCCCCGGGGACAGGCGGCCGGCCAGCAGGCGGGTGCACAGCGCCATGACCGCGAACAGCACGCTCGCGAACACGAGCAGCGGCGTGCCGCGGTAGCGCACGGGGAGGACCCAGCGAGAGGACATAGGAGGAGGCGCCCCTCTACCGGAATCCCGGTCGGGGCTCCAGCGGCCCCGGGTCGCCCGCTCGGGCGGCCGGCGCGGGTGGGAGTGGGCGCGCAACGCCACGCGTTGAGGACCATCCACCCTCCTCTCCAGGTTTTTCCACTACCGGAACACCTATTCAGTGGTAGATCGCCCGCCCATCATGTCCGAGCCCGACGTCATCTCCCTCCGAGGCGCCAAGGAGCACAACCTCAAGAACGTCTCCCTGGACATCCCCAAGAAGAAGCTGGTCGTCTTCACGGGGGTCTCCGGGTCCGGCAAGAGCTCGCTCGCCTTCGACACGCTCTACGCGGAAGGCCAGCGCCGCTACGTCGAGAGCCTCTCCGCCTACGCCCGTCAGTTCCTGGGGCAGATGGAGAAGCCCAAGTACGACACCATCCGGGGCCTGTCGCCCACCATCTCCATCGAGCAGAAGGCGGCCAGCAACAACCCCCGCTCGACGGTGGGCACCGTCACCGAGGTGCACGACTACCTGCGCGTGCTCTACGCCTCCATCGGCGTGCAGCACTGCCCCAACTGCGGCCGCAAGGTCGGCAAGCAGAGCGCGCAACAGATTGTCGACGAAATCCTGAAGATGCCCTCGGGCAGCAAGCTCCAGGTGCTGGCACCGCTGGTGACGAACCGCAAGGGCGAGCACAAGGACCTGCTCACCGAGGCGCAGAAGCGCGGCTTCTCCCGCGCGCGCATCGACGGGGCGCTCAAGAGCCTGGAGGAGCGCATCGAGCTGGACAAGAAGTCCAAGCACGACATCGAGCTGGTCATCGACCGGCTGGTGCTCAAGGCGGACATCAAGACGCGGCTGACGGACTCGGTGGAGACCGCGCTGCGCGAGGGCAAGGGCACGCTCATCATCACCAACGAGACGGGCGCGGCGAGCGCCGACCGGGTGATGAGCGAGCTCAACGCGTGCCCCGCCTGCGGCATCTCCTTCGGGGATTTGACGCCCGCGTCGTTCTCCTTCAACAACCCGCTGGGCATGTGCACGGACTGCAACGGCCTGGGCACCCGGCCGGAGATGGACCCGGACCTCATCGTGCCGGACCCGTCTCGCAGCATCCGCGACGGCGCCATCGAGCCCTGGGCCAACGGGATGAACCGCGGCGAGGGCTGGACGGCGGACTTCGTGGAGAGCCTGTCGAAGGCGTTCAAGATTGATCTGGACGTGCCCTACGGGAAGCTGTCGAAGCGCGAGCGCGACACGCTGATGAACGGCGCCAAGGGCAAGAGCTTCACCGTCGAGTGGGGCGACAACGGCAAGTACAAGATGGAGTGGGAGGGACTCGTCGAGCGCATGATGCGCAACTTCAAGACGACGACGTCCGAGGCCCGCCGCACCGAGCTGCAGAAGTACTTCAGCAACAAGCCCTGCCCCACCTGCAAGGGCGAGCGCCTGCGCCCCGAGAGCCGCGCGGTGAAGGTCCACGCGCACTCGATTGTCGAGCTGAGCCGGCTGACCATCGCGGACGCGCTCGCGTTCCTGGGCGCGCTGGCGCTGTCCGAGCACGAGCGGAAGATCGCCACCGAGCTGCTCAAGGAGATCCGCAGCCGCCTGTCGTTCCTGGTCGACGTGGGCCTGGGCTACCTGATGCTGGACCGCACCGCGTCCACGCTGTCGGGCGGCGAGAGCCAGCGCATCCGGCTGGCGTCGCAGATGGGCAGCGAGCTGACGGGCGTCATCTACATCCTGGACGAGCCCTCCATCGGCCTGCACCAGCGCGACAACGGCAAGCTGCTCACCACGCTCAAGCGCCTGAGGGATTTGGGCAACTCCGTCATCGTCGTGGAGCACGACGAGGAGACGATGGAGGACGCGGACTGGCTGGTGGACTTCGGCCCGGGCGCGGGGGAGCTGGGCGGCCAGGTGGTGTCCCAGGGCACGCCCAAGCAGGTGATGGCGGACGAGAACAGCCTCACCGGCGGCTACCTCTCCGGGCGGCTGGAGATTGAAATCCCCGAGCAGCGCCGCGCGCCCAATCCCAAGCACCAGCTGGTGATTCAAGGCGCGAAGGAGAACAACCTCCGGGACGTGGACGCGGTGATTCCGCTGGGCATCTTCACCGCCGTCACCGGCGTGTCCGGCGCGGGCAAGTCCACGCTCATCAACGAGATCCTCTACCCCGCCCTGGCCAGGCACCTGTACGACAGCCGCGAGTCGCCCGGGAAGCACAAGGCGGTGCTGGGCTTCGAGCACCTGGACAAGGTCATCGACATCGACCAGCGGCCCATCGGCCGCACGCCGCGCAGCAACCCCGCCACGTACACCAAGGTGTTCGACGCCATCCGCGAGGTGTTCGCGATGACGCCGGAGGCGCGCGCATTCGGCTACGGGCCGGGCCGCTTCAGCTTCAACATCAAGGGCGGCCGCTGCGAGTCGTGCGAGGGCGACGGCGTCAAGCTGGTGGAGATGCACTTCCTGGCGGACGTGTACGTGCCCTGCGAGGTCTGCAACGGCAAGCGCTTCAACGAGGCGACGCTGCGCGTGCGCTACAAGGGCAAGAACATCGCGGAGACGCTCGACATGAGCGTGCGCGAGGCCCAGGAGCACTTCGGCGCGCACAAGGACATCATGCGCGTGCTGCAGACGCTGGGCGACGTGGGCCTGGGCTACATCCGCCTGGGACAGCCCTCCCCCACCCTGTCCGGCGGCGAGGCCCAGCGCATCAAGCTGGCGCGCGAGCTGGCGCGCGTGGCCACCGGCCGCACGCTCTACATCCTGGACGAGCCCACCACGGGCCTGCACTTCGAGGACATCCGCAAGCTCTTGTCCGTGCTCAACCGGCTGGTGGCCGCCGGCAACAGCGTGCTCGTCATCGAGCACAACCTGGATGTCATCAAGAGCGCGGACTGGCTCATCGACATGGGCCCCGAGGGCGGCGCCGGCGGAGGCCAGGTGCTGGCCGTGGGCACCCCGGAGAGCGTGGCCAAGGTGCAGGCCAGCCACACCGGCCGCTACCTGGCGCACGTGCTGGGCAAGTCCCGGCGCGCCCGCGTGGGCAAGCGCGTGGCGGACACGAGGCCCGCGCAGCCCGGCGCGACGGGCTGATTACACACACCGGCCGCTTCCAGAACATGGAGCGGGGGGCGGGGGTGCCTTCATTCACCCCCTACCCCCCGTCCACCTTGGAGGAAGACTTCACAGGTGGGGTGTGAGACGCGAAATCAGTTTCAGCCGCGTGTCATATGATAGGGCCTCATCAATTCCTGTCAAACAGGCCCAGCCCGCTTAAGTTGCATCGATCAACACGCACTCGCATCGGAACGCGCGGGGCAAGCTCGCAGGAGAATTCCGGTGCGACTGCGCCGCGGGCGCGGGGCACGCGACGCACGCCGCATCGCGGCAGGGCAAGGCAGGCAGCCCGCGCCAAGGCCGCCCCACCGTGTGGGGAGGGGCCGCTCGGGGTGGCGGAGTGACGTGGGACGCGGGCCTTCGGTGGAGTCCGGCGCGCGCGTTGGGTAGGGTTGGGCCCCTTGCCTTCCAGGCGCCCCCACCTTTCGCCACCAGGGAGCACCCCGACTCATGGCTGAGAGTCCCGCGGTACCGCAGAACAACAAGTTCCCGCCGCAGATACCCTTCATCATCGGCAACGAGGCGTGTGAGCGCTTCAGCTTCTACGGGATGCGGAACATCCTCACGGTGTTCCTCATCGACTACCTGCTGCGCAACGCGGTGCCCGACACGGGGCTGCGCGAGGCCCAGGGCAAGAGCCTGATGCACACCTTCATGGCGGGGGTGTACTTCTTCCCGCTCATCGGTGGGTACCTGGCGGACCGCTTCTTCGGGAAGTACCGCACCATCCTCTGGCTGAGCATCGTCTACTGCATCGGCCACGCGCTGCTGGCCGTCTTCGAGAACAACGCCACGGGCTTCTACACGGGCCTGGCGCTGATCGCCGTGGGCAGCGGCGGCATCAAGCCGTGCGTCGCGGCGATGGCGGGAGATCAGTTCAACGAGTCCAACAGCCACCTGGTGAAGAAGCTCTTCGCCATCTTCTACTGGACCATCAACTTCGGCTCGTTCTTCGCGTCGCTGTTCATCCCGCTGTTGCTCAAGAACTTCGGCCCGTCGGTCGCCTTCGGAATCCCGGGCGTGCTGATGTTCATCGCGACGGTCATCTTCTGGGCGGGCCGGCGCCACTACGTGATGGTGCCGCCGACGGGGGCCAACCCGCACTCGTTCCTCAAGGTGGTGAGCAGCGCGCTGAAGAACCGGGGCCAGGGCGGCCACTGGCTGGACGGCGCCAAGTCCACGCACCCCGACGAGGCCGTGGAGGGCGCCAAGGCGGTGTTCCGGGTGAGCGGGCTGATGCTGCCCTTCGTGCCCTTCTTCTGGATGCTGTTCGACCAGAAGGCGTCCACGTGGGTGGTGCAGGCGCGCTCCATGGACCTGAACGTGGCCGGGTACGAGTTCCAGCCCAGCCAGATGCAGTTCGTCAACCCCATGCTGGTGATGCTGCTCATCCCCTTCCTGACGGCGGTGGTGTACCCGCTGTTCCAGCGCTCGGGGTGGGAGCTGACGCCGCTGCGGCGCATGCCGCTGGGGCTCGTCTTCGGCGCGGTGTCGTTCATCATCGCCGGCTTCTTCCAGGTGGCGATGGAGGGCGGCACGACGCTGAACATCGCGTGGCAGATTCTGCCGTACGTGGTGCTGACGCTCGGCGAAATCCTGATGTCCACCACGGGCCTGGAGTTCGCGTACACGCAGGCGCCCCGGCAGATGAAGGGCACCATCCAGAGCGTGTGGCTGGTGACGAACACGCTGGCCAACGTGGCGGTGGCCATCGCCGCGGCGCTCAACGTCTTCTCCGGCTCCGGCCAGTTCTTCTTCTACGCGGGCATGGCCCTGGTCGCCGCCGTGGGCATGGCGCTGGTGGCCCGCCGCTACGTGGTGCGCGACTGGTACCAGACGTCCGCGCCGCTCCCCACCGAGGAGCGCAGCGCGGCGGGAATCACGGCGAAGTCGGCCTGAGAAAAACAGCGACGCCGGAGCCCTCCACCTGAGAGGCGCTCCGGCGTCGGGTGCATCGTCGAAGCCAAGGGGCGCGCTTCTCCTTTCCAGGGAGGCGCGCCCCTCGTCGTTTCCGGACTCAGGCCGCGGCCACCGAGGAGCCGCCCTGGGCCTGCTCGTGGGTGGCGGAGGCGGGCTTCACCTCGTCGGTGCCGTGCATCATCTTCTTCAGCACCGGCGAGACGACCAGGAGGATGAGGCCGGCGATGCCCGTGCCGATGGAGATGTAGAGGAACACGTCGAACTCGCCCAGCTTCTCCGAGTAGCCGCCGATGACGCCGGACAGCTTGTTGGCCGCCGCGTTCGCCAGGAACCACACGCCCATCATCGCGGAGACGATGCGCTGGGGCGCGACCTTGGTCACCATGGAGAGGCCCACCGGGGACAGGCACAGCTCGCCCATGGTGTGGAACAGGTACGCCAGGATGACCCAGTACGCGGCCGCCTTGCCTGCGTCCGCGCTCTGGTTGGAGGCGCCCAGCATGAAGACGAAGCCGACGGAGAGGAACACCAGCCCCATGCCCATCTTCACCGGGATGCTCGGGTCCTTGCCGCGCGCGGCCAGCCACCCCCACAGCCCCGCGAACACCGGCGCCAGCGCGACGATGAAGAGCGAGTTGAAGTTCTGGAACCAGGTGGTGGGGACCTCGGCTCCGAACAGGTGACGGTCCACCTTCTCGTTCGTGTAGAGGTTCATCAGACCGCCGGCCTGCTCGAAGCCCGCCCAGAAGGCGACGACGAAGAGGGCGATGATGAAGATGACGATGATGCGGTCGATTTCATCGCGGCTGAAGCCCTTCTTCTCCCCGCCG
The DNA here is from genome assembly GCF_050039385.1 of Myxococcus faecalis. NCBI lineage: Bacteria > Pseudomonadati > Myxococcota > Myxococcia > Myxococcales > Myxococcaceae > Myxococcus > Myxococcus faecalis. The sequence continues at coordinate 867,769 of NZ_CP144336.1, forward strand.
CCCTGCGCCGCCTGCGCCTGCGGCGTGGGCTTCACGGGCGCCAGGCCCACGTCGCCCAGCAGCTTCTTCTGCAGCGCGAGGAAGGCGATGAGGCCCAGGAACATGCCCACGCCCGCGGAGCCGAAGCCCCAGTGCCAGCCGACCTTCTCACCCAGCGTGCCGCAGATGAAGTTGCCGAGCATCGCGCCCAGGTTGATGCCCATGTAGAAGATGGTGAAGGCACCATCCCGACGGCCGTCACCCGGCGCGTACAGCCCGCCCACCATGGTGGAGATGTTCGGCTTGAAGAAGCCGTTGCCGATGATGAGGAAGCCCAGGCCCACGTAGAACATCATCACGCTGGGGAGCGCGAGGACCAGGTGGCCTATCATCATCAACACGCCACCGAGCACCACCGCCCGGCGCTGCCCCATGAAGCGGTCCGCGATGAAGCCGCCGACGATGGGCGTCAGGTACACCAGGCCGGTGTACGTTCCGTAGAGGCTGAGCGCTTCGCTCTTGGTCCACCCGAAGCCCCCGTTGACCTGGCTCGTGAGGAATAGGACGAGCAGGCCGCGCATGCCGTAATACGACATGCGCTCCCACATTTCGGTGAAGAACAGGAGGTACAACCCTCGCGGGTGCCCCTGACGGGCAGCGCCCGCGGCTACGGTTCCTTGCATGCCGAGGTTTCCTTCGGTGGGTGGATGGGGGTGTGACGTAAAGAGCACTTGACTGTAGCAGACCCAACGACAGCCGTGCGTGAGTGGACAACGGGGACGGCCGAGAATTCCCCCGCCCCCCGCCCCGCCCTCCGGACGTCACGCCGCGCCGAGTCGAGCCTCCGCCCGTGAAGGGGCTCAGCCCAGCCGGCCCACGCGGGGCTCGGACTGTCCCTCGGCGCCGCCGTTCGACGAGGAGCGCCCCGGCGGACGCAGGGGCAGTCGCACCTCCACCTGGGTGCCCTTGCCCGGCGCGCTGCTCAAGTGGATGCGGCCGCCGTGGCGCACGACGATGCGCCGGCTCAGGGCCAGCCCCAGCCCCGTGCCCTCCCCCGCCGCGCGGGTGGAGAAGAAGGGCTGGAACAGCCGCTCCATGTCCTCCTGGCGGATGCCCACGCCGTTGTCGCTGATGGTGACGACGGCCTCGTCCCCCTGGCAGGCCGTGGCCACGCGCACCCGGCCGTGCTCGCCCACCGCGCGCAGCGCGTTGTCCAGCAGGTTGAGCCACACCTGGTTGAGCGAGCCCGGGTCGCCCTGCACCGGCAGCGTGCACTCGTAGGCGCGCTCCACCGTCACGCCCGAAGGCACGCGCCACATGAGCACGCCCAGCGTGGAGTCCAGCAGCGTGTCCAGGGACAGCATCACCGGCGTGTCGGTCGTGCGGGTGAAGGACAGCAGCGACTCGGCGAGGTGGCGGATGCGCTGGCCGCACTCCTCCATCACCTCCACCATGGCGCGGCTCATCTGCGCGTCCGGCGTGTCGGCCACCAGCACCTCTTTCAGCGGCGTCAGCGCGTTCATCAGCCCGTTGAGCGGGTTTCTGACCTCGTGCGCGAAGCCGGAGGTGAGCAGGCCGATGGCCGCCAGCCGCTCGTTCTCCGCGGAGCGGATGGCCGCCTCGCGCAGGCGCAGCTGCGTCTCGATTCGCGCCAGGAGCTCGCGCGGGCTGAAGGGCTTGCCCAGGTAGTCGTTGGCGCCCGTGCCCAGGGCCTCCACCTTCGCGGAGACCTCCTGGCGCGCGGTGAGGAGGATGACGGGGATGTCCACCGTCTGGGAATGCGAGCGCAGGGCCTCGAGCATCTGCAGCCCCGAGAGCACCGGCATCATCACGTCCGACACGATGAGCTCCGGCCGCTCGGCCAGCGCGCGCTGGCGGCCCTCCTCGCCGTTGACGGCCTCCATCACCCGGTAGTGCTGCTTGAGCAGCCCCGCGATGAAGCCGCGAATCTCCGCGTCGTCCTCCACCACCAGGATGCGGGGCGCGTCCGGCCCCGGCCCGGCGTGATCCCTGGCCGGCAGCGCGGAGGCGTTGCGCCCGTTGTCCGGCACGCCCGCGTCCAGCGAGGGGTACGAGCCCGAGATTCGCCGCTCGCGCCGCACCGGCATCTCCGCGCGGCGCCGCTCGCGCAGCTCCTCGCGGATGTGCGCTCTCCCCTTGGGCAGGCGCACGTGGAAGGTGGAGCCCTGGCCCAGCTCGCTCGTCACGTGGATGCCGCCCTCGTGCAGCTCCAGCGTCTCCTTCACCAGCGCCAGGCCGATGCCCGTGCCGCCGAAGCGGCGGGTGCCGCTGTTGTCCGCCTGGGCGAAGCGGTCGAAGATGACCTTCGTGTCCGGGGCGGAGATGCCCTGGCCGGTGTCCACCACGTCCACCCAGACGTCCTTCTCGTCCTCGTGCACGCGCACCGTCACCCCGCCGGCCTGGGTGAACTTCAGCGCGTTGGACAACAGGTTCTGGAAGACGATGTCCATGCGCTCGTGGTCCACCTCCACGGGCGTCACCGTCTGGCCCTCCAGCTTCAGCCACACGCCCTGCCGCTCCGCCATCGCGAGGAACGGGGGCAGCACGGTGCTCAGGAAGGCGTGCAGCTCCAGGGGCTGGTAGCGCAGCCGCGCCTTGCCCGACTCGAGCTGGGCCAGGTCCAGCAGGTTGTTGATGAGGCGCAAGAGGCGCTGCGCGCTGCGCTCCATGGTGGCCACGTGCTGCATGACCACCTCCGGGTTGTTCTCCTCGCCCCGGCGCTCCAGCGACTCGAGCGTCAGCAGGATGAGCGTGAGCGGCGTGCGCAGCTCGTGGCTGACGTTGTCGAAGAACTCGCTCTTGAGCCGGTCCAGCTCCTGCTGGCGCACCAGCGCGTCACCCAGCTTGCCGTTGGCCTCCTTCAGCTCCTGGGTGCGCTCGGCCACGCGGTCCTCGAGGGCCACGTTGGCGCGGAAGATCTCGTCGTAGCGCTGCTGCAGCTCCGACAGCGAGCCCATGATGGCCTGGTTCTGCGAGCGCAGCGCCTCGTCCTTGCCCTTCAGCTCGCGCCGCCCGTCCAGCCAGCCGCCCACCGCGAAGCCCGCCGTGGCGAGCGCCCCCACGCAGAACACCGGGTGGCCCAGCCCCACCGCCGTCGCGGCCAGGCCACACACCGTGCCCAGCACCAGGCCCAGGTGGTGCCCCCACAGCGACGGAGGGTCCGTCCACGTCAGGTGGTAGCGGCACGCGGACGCGCCGTGCACCTGGCACTCCAGCTCCCGCACCTCCGCGGGCGCCAGGCCCCAGATGGTGGGGAACGAGGCGAACTGGCCCATGCGCAGCTCGCAGATGTTGCGGTCCTGCTCGACGATGCTGCTGCGGTACGTCAGGTCCAGCCGCTCGCGCTCCAGCCGCTCCACGGTGAAGTGGCCCACGCGGTTGTAGCTGGGGGAGAACTCAATGGTCTGCCGGTAGCACATGCGCGGCGAGCCGACCGCGCGCAGCATGTAGAAGACGAAGCCGAGCGCCTGGGGCGACGCGGTGAACAGCCCCGCCTGCCGCATGAACTGCGGGTCCCCCGACTCCTGCTGGAGCATCGCCGCCACGCGCTCCAGGAAGCGCAGCGAGACGAAGTTCGTCGGCGTGCGCATGTACTCCAGCGGCAGGCCGAAGCCGTGGCGCGCCCAGGCGCGCTGGAGCCGCTCACCGCCGTAGCGCTGCTCGAAGTACAAGAGCAACGTGGAGGTGGCGCGGGTCCCCACCTCGGGCGCGTTGTCGGGCGTCTGCGCATCCTCCCGCTGTGGGGCACTGTCACTCAAGGCCGGGTTCCCTCCGTCACCAGCGTCACCGCATACTTGAGTCCGGCGGGGTCCGCCAACATGGCCAGGAAGTCGCGGCAGTGGGCCTGGTACGGCTCCAGGCCTCCGAAGGCGGGCGCGGCCACCGGGGCCAGCGCGGCGAAGCGCACCTCCCAGTCCCGCATCAGCCGGGCGTCCGCGGCCCCGGCCACCAGGTAGAACGGCAGCAGGTGCACCTTCACGTCCACGAGCCCCGCCTCGCGGAACTCCGAGAAGAGCTTGCGCCCGACGTGCAGATCGAACCCCCTCGTGGCCAGCGCGTCGACGATGCGCTGGGTGCCGTCACGCAGCGCGTCGGAGAAGGGCCAGTTCTGGAAGCCCAGCCCGTCGATGTCCGACACCACCACCTTGCCGCCCGGCCGGGTGACGCGCATCAGCTCCGCGAGCGCCACGGGCCGGTCCGGCAGGTACTCGAAGACGTACTGGCTCCAGACGTAGTCCACCGACGCGTCCGGCAGCCCGGTGCGGCGGATGTCCGCCTGATGGAAGCGCAGCCAGGGACGGTGGGCGTTGCGCAGGGAGGCCTCGCGCAGCCGGTCCTCGTTGAGGTCCACGCCCGTCACGTGGCCGGTGGGGCCGACCAGGTCCGCCATCGTCTCGGAGATACCGCCGGGGCCGCAGCCCGCGTCGAGCGCGCGCGCCCCGGTGCCAAGCCCCGTGGCGCCCAGGAGGGTCCGCATGTTGTCGGACGCGCCTTCCTGCGCGAGCAGCCGACGTCCCTCTTCCGTGGACTCCATCAAGTACATGAAGGGTCCTCGGGTGACGGCTGGGCGGAGGCGCGGCGCGGGCGGCTGAGCCGCTCGAAGAGCGAGCGCCACAAGTCACACCAGCGGCGGACCATGGAGCGGTGGAAGATCCACTCGCAGAAGCGCCCCTGCCCCACGAAGCCCATCGACGCGAGCAGCGGCGCGTCCTCGTCCGCCACCAGGCCCACCGCCGAGGGCCGGCCCCGCGCGCGGGCGTGGGCGATGCACCGGTGGACCAGGGCCTCCAGCGCCTGCCTCGCCAGCGGATGCGAGCGGTCCGCCACCTCCAGCCAGAAGCCGTTGGTGACCTCGATGTAGCTCAGGCCCGGGGAGGCCTCCTCCACCAGCGCCAGCGCCAGGGGGCCGTGCTCCCCGTCCACCACGAACATGCGCCGGTCCCGGTACAGCCCCGCGGCCGCGAAGCGCGCGCGCATCTGGTCCTCCGCGTCCGGCTCCGCCTGGAGGTCCTCCGCCAGCACGCGGACCACCTCGCCCCGGGCGCGCAGGTGCGCCTCCAGCCAGGCGCGGTCCGCCTGCGTCCCCTCGCGCACCGTCAGCGTCGTCGCCGGGGCCTGGGGCGCCAGCTCCAGGGGCAGCCGCATGTAGTGGAAGGCGCGCAGCATGCTGAAGCCGCGGTTCTCCATGACGCGGGCCAGCCACGTGCCCAGCCGGTTGGGCCACCGGTTGTCGCTGCGCCACATGTAGCGCAGGAACTCCACGTCCTCGATGGCCTCGCCCATCTCCACCGCGAGCGCCGTCAGGTCGTTGGCGATCTGCTCGTGCCGGTGGTAGCCGGGCCGCACCGCCAGGTGCTGCACCAGCCACGAGCGCGAGTGCATCCGCAAGCCGCCCACGTGGCCCATGATGGCGCCCGCGTCCGCGTAGAGGATGGAGCGGCCCAGGTCCTTGGCCTCCGCGAGCCGCCGGTGGGTGTGCTCCAGCGCGTCCAGGTAGCCCGCCTCGCCGCCGAAGGGGTAGTCCGGATGGAAGGTGTAGTGGGACTCCTCCATCATCTTCCAGATGTCCGCCAGCTTCTCCTGACCGCCGTCGCGCGAGGCCCCGCTGCGCGACGCCATGAAGGCGTCATGGATGGCGTCGCGAATCTTCGTCGGCACCTCGAGCAGCCGCACGCCGCAGCGGTACGGACGCAGGCTCCGGTCGAACCGGCTGTCGGTGTTGACCGCGTCCACCGAGCGGACCTCCGCGCGGCATGGCACCTCCGAGCCGTCCGGCAACAGGAGCGACACGTCCAGCTGGGAGCCGGCGGGCAGCACCTCGCAGGACGCGTCGAACGGGAACGCGAAGCCGCGGCCGCTCAAATCCAACACCGAGCGGGTGATGCGCTCGCCGTTGATGGGCGCGTGGAAGGTGACGAGGAAGCGGTGGTCGGGCCCCAGCCGGAAGCGCTGCAGGCCGCGGCGGTTCTGCAGCCCCACCGAGCGCGGCACGCTCAGCGCCACGTCGTTGTCGCCCCGGCGCAGCACGCTGGTGGCGCCCGAGTAGCTCTGTCCGCCGACCTCGAAGGAGAGCTGCAGCACGTCCCCCACATCCGCGGGGAACGCGCCATCATTGAAGCCGCGCAGCACCGCGCGTCCGTCCTGAAGCTCCACCACGGGCGCGTCCAGGCGGAAGTGCGAGGACGGGGTGTCCAGGTAGTGCAGCCAGATGGGCGTCTCGCGGCGCACCGCCTTGCGCAGGAGCGCCAGGACGATGACCGGGTCCCGCATGCGCGAGGACGGCGCCGTCACCGGCTCGTCCAGGCCCTCGCCCCAGGTGATGCCCAGGCGCAGGTAGGGCTGCTGGGTGGCGTGGACCTGCTGGGCGTGGCGGATGAACGCGCGCGGGACCTGGAGCACCGTCTTGCCGTGGCGCTCGAAGACCAGGTCCTCCAGCGCGGTGCCCTGGATGAACGCGCCGATGGACGCGGTGAGCGGCACGCGCAGCGCGGCGCCGAAGTTGCCCACGTCCAGGCAGCCGGCGGGGTACGTCACGCCGTTGAGCCGGAAGCGCACCGCCAGGGTGCTGGCGGGCGTCACCCGGGCCGAGGAGCGGTGCTGGAGGATGCTGGTGAGCCGGCGGCCCAGCTCCGACACGGTGAGGCTGTCATCCAGCGTATTGAAGACATGCCCTTCGGCCGCGGTCTCCACGAGCTCCTCGAGCCCCTGGCGGTCCGACTGCGAACAGACGAAGACGCGCACGGCCTCGGGCGCGGCCCGGTCGACATGTCTCAAGAAGCGCCGCGCGTTCTCCGGAGGAGCGATGATGAGGGTGGGCGCCGTGGACTCCATGCGCCGCGTGGCTTCCACCTGGGACTCCACCGCGACAACCCGGTGGACGCCCAGGACCTCGGCCAGCGCGGCGCGCCGGCCCTCGTTCGGATGCACAATCAGGACGTCCTGAGTGGGGACACTCATGCTCTCTCCTCGACGGGAAAGGCGTTCAAATGGAGAAGGGGCAGGGCCATTGCCTGCCCACGGCCACGGGTCCGGTGCCGCCCCCTCTCCACCAGCCGATCGCGTGTTCTCGACCCCGAATGTGTGGCTTGTCCAAGCTCGACAGCAAGGCGACTGCTCCCCCGGGCCGACCCGGAGGATTGCGCGCAGTCTACCCTCTCCGCGCCGTCAGGTGATGCGGGCATGCGCCTCGCTTGCACGAAGTGGGACGGTGGCAGAGTCGACCCAGGGAACGCCAGCGCCGGCCATCCGTCCGCCCGGCAGCCAACTTCCGACGATGTGGCCCAACCCCGCCGGGCGAGTTAAGTGTCGACCAGGCAAGGAGGTGCCATGGGCACCGAGGTGGATTACGCGCGGGAAATCGAGGAGCTCAAGCGTTCCATGAACGCTGTGATTCTTGCGCACTACTACCAGGAGAGCGAAGTCCAGGACGTGGCGGACTTCGTCGGGGACAGCCTCGCGTTGGCGCAGGCGGCGGAGCGCACCCAGGCGGACGTCATCGTCTTCTGTGGCGTGCACTTCATGGCGGAGACCGCGAAAATCCTGAATCCCTCGCGGCAGGTGCTGTTGCCGGACCTGAAGGCGGGCTGTTCGCTGTCGGACCGGTGTCCGCCGGCGGCCTTCAAGGTCTTCAAGGAGAAGCATCCGGGCGCCTTCGTGGTGAGCTACGTGAACAGCTCCGCCGCGGTGAAGGCGATGAGCGACGTCATCTGCACGTCCTCCAACGCGGTGAAAATCGTCAACCAGGTCCCCCGCGACCGGCAGATCCTCTTCGCGCCGGACCAGCACCTGGGCCGCCACGTCATGAAGCAGACGGGGCGGGACATGGTGCTGTGGCCGGGCAGCTGCATCGTCCACGAAATCTTCAGCGAAAAGAAGCTGGTGGAGCTGAAGGTCCTCCACCCGGACGCGGAGGTGGTGGCCCATCCGGAGTGCGAGGCGCCGGTGCTGCGGCACGCGGACTTCATCGGCTCGACGAAGGGCATCCTCGACCACGTCATCAAGAGCCCGAAAGAGAAGTTCATCGTCGTGACGGAGGCGGGCATCCTCCATCAGATGAAGAAGGGCGCGCCGCACAAGCACTTCATCCCCGCGCCGCCGGACAACGGCTGCGCGTGCAACGAGTGCCCGTACATGCGGCTCAACACGATGGAGAAGCTCTGGAAGTGCATGAAGGAGCGCACGCCGGAGCTGACGATGCCGGAGGACCTGCGGGAGGCGGCCCGCGCTCCGTTGCAGCTCATGCTGGAGTGGTCCAGATAGAGCGGAATCTGTCGTCACAGCGGACATTTGCCAACTCGCGTCTTGCGCCGGGAAGGCCAGGGTGCAATGGAGCATCCGTGGCCTTCCGATTTCTCGCAGTTCCGTCGCACCGACTGGTGGAGCATCCCCAGTCGCTGCCGGTCGATGAGCGCCTCGAGCCGGACCTGCCGCCGGTCCATGAGGCGGTGGAGCGCGCCCTGTCAGGCGCCGAGTTCCGTGACATGCGCGCGAAGGACCGCCTGCGCGCCCTGCTGCAGGGCGACAAGCCTCCGAAGCTGGGCGCGCCCGAGGCGGGGTTCGGCGCCTCGGCGGTGTTCGCGCAGCCTCCCCAGGATCTGCCGGCGCTCTTGCGTCTGGCGGATGAGCTGGAGGGCCTGGCGCGGCGCGAGGCCGGTGAGCGCGCGCTGGTGTGGAAGTGCGGCGACTGCGGCGCCCGGTACGCGGTGCCGGTGGCGCTGGTGCGCCAGGTGTCCATCCGCTGTGAGCGGTGCGGCACCCCGGTGGAGCTCAACGCCACGCGCAGCCTCGGCGAGGAGTCCCTCATCGACCCCTTCCAGGGCGCGGTGAACGACAGCCGCAGGGAGCTGGCCGCCTTCTTCCGCGAGGCGATGGCGCGGGGCTGGCCGGTGCTCGTGGCCGAGGACCGGCGCGTCACCCCTCCGCCGCCCCAGGCCTGACGTCCGGGTGCGGCACGCGCTCGTCCAGCTCCTTCGATGCCCCCGCTGTCGCAAGGGCGCGCTGCGTCCCGAGGCGCCCGCGCCGGTGTTGCTCTTCGGCCCGCTGCGTTGTCCGGAGTGCCGCACCAGCTACCCGGTGGCCGAGGGCGTCGCGGACCTGGTGCTGGAGCCTCCCGCCTCCGCCGGCCTGCAGCGCGGGCTGGAGAACCGCTGGGTGGCGCGCTCCTACGAGCGCTACGTGCGCCCCACCCTCCAACGCGCGCTCCTGCGTCAGCCGCTCGACGCGGACAGCGAGTACCTGCTCTATCGCAGCCTGCTGGGCACGCCCGACGGGCCGGTGCTGGATCTGGGCTGCGGCACGGGGCTGGTGGCGCGCAGGCTCGCGCGTGAGCCGGGCTTCCCGCCCGTCGCCGGACAGGACGTGAGCCCCGCGATGCTGGAGGAAGGCATGGCGCAGGCGCGCGAGGCGGGCGCGACGGTGGACTTCCTGCGAGCCCAGGCGCCCTACCTCCCCTTCCAGGACGGAGCGCTGGGGGCGGTGTTGATGGTGGACTCGCTCCACTACGTGGAGGACCTGGGCCGGCTGATGCTGGAGGTGGCGCGGGCGCTGCGGCCCGGGGGACGCTGGGTGGCGAGCACGTATGCGCCGCCGGGGTCCGCGTCGGGGCTGCTTCACCGTCGCGCGGGGCTCCACCCCAGGACCGAGGCCACGCTGCGCGCGGCGGCCGGGGCGGCGGGGCTGGTGCGCTTCGAGCGCGTGGCGCTGCCGCCGCTGCTGGTGCTCAAGGCGGAGAGGGCCTCCGCCGAGACGCTCAGATGAAGATGCCGGCGGACGCGTCGGTGCGGCGCGCCTCGTCCAGCTTCAGCTCCGCGGGCTGGCCGCGCAGCGCGTCCATCACCTGCCGCTTGGGCTTGCAGCGGGCGCACTCACACGTGCCCTTCTTGCACGTGCAGTCCGCCTTGCTGCCGCACTGACACTTCGCGGCCATCAGCGAGTCGAGCGCGTCGAGCGGCCGCTCCTGCTCGCCCGTGGCCGGACGGGCCTCGGCGGCCTTCGTGTCCGGGGCGGGCGTCCGGGCCTTCTCGGCCTTGGCTCGCGCGGCCTGGGCGTGGGCCTCGCAGGCGCTCGCCGCTCGGGGCGCGAGCATCAGCAGACCGCTGGCCAGCGCCGCAACCATCATCGTCGCGTTGCGTGTCATGTGCGCGCTCCTCGAGGGGCCCTCGCCCCCCGTGCTCCGGCGCCTATAGCGCAGGCCCCAACGACTGCCAAGGTCGACGGCCATACCTTTGTCTACCTCGCCGCGTCACGTCGAGCGTCTCTGTTGGCTGCTCGCCGGGCAGGGAAGCGGCGCGTACAGTCCTGCCCCTCTCGTGACGAACTCCAACGCTCGCTTTATTCACGTGACGGCCCTGGTGCTCGGCGCCCTGCCCCTGTGGGTGTCCCGCCACCTGCCCATGGTGGACCTGCCGCAGCACCTGTACCTCATCTCGGTGCTCCACCGGCTGGATGACCCGAGCACGCTGTACCCGCAGCTCTTCGAGGCGCGGCACGCGTTGACCCCGTACCTGGGGTACTACTACCTGGTCAGCGCGCTGAACTGGCTGCTGCCGCTGGATTTGGCCAACCGCGTCTTCCTCACCGCCTACGTGGTGGGCCTGCCGCTGAGCCTGGGCTTCCTGCTGCGCTCGCTGGGCAGGCCCACGTGGCCGTCGCTGCTCGCGCTGCCCTTCGCGTACGGAGACAGCTTCGGCTGGGGCTTCATCAACTACTGCGCCGCGCTGCCGCTGACGTTGCTGTGCTGTGGCTTCTTCGTGCGCGCGCTGGAGGACGCGCCCCGGCGCAGACGCTGGGCGGCGTGGCTGGCCGGGTGCCTGGTCGCGGTGCTGCTGTTCCATGTGCAGGCCTTCGGGTTCCTCGCCTTCGGGCTGCCCTGGCTGCTCGTCACCACGGCGGTGCCGGAGGACGCCACGGCGCGGGGACTCGTCGCGAGGCTGAAGCCCCGGGTGCCGGCGCTCCTGGGCGTGGTGCCCGGGGTCGCGCTGTTCCTCGGCTGGGTGGTGCTGCGCTTCGGTGAGCCGCCCGACATCCAGCCGGGGGCGCCGTGGAAGGCGTGGGGGCCGACGTTCTCGCCGCAGAACCTGGGGTGGAAGAGCTTCGCGCAGAACCGCGCGGAGCTGTTCGACGTGCTCGCCAACACCCTGCGGGATGGCTCGGACCGGTGGGCGATGTACGCGGTGGGCGCGGTGGCGCTCGTGGGTTGGGTGGCGGGGCTGGTGCGGCCGGAGGCTGGGAGCTCTCGGGGCTGGGTGACGCGCTCGCGGCTGCTGGGGTTGGGCGGGCTGGCGCTGGCCCTCTACTTCCTGCTGCCGTTCGACATCCGGGGATACGTCTACTACCTGAACACGCGCTATGCGCACCTGGCGGCCGCGCTGCTGGTGGCCACCGCGCCGGCGACGGTGGCGTCGTGGCGGGTGCCGCTGCGATGGGCCGCGGGGGCGTGCGCGCTGGTGCTGGCCGTCACGCTGGGCCGGGGCTTCCGCGCGTTCTCACGCGAGGCGGCGGAGTGGGAGGGGCTGGTGTCGGCGACGGCGTCGAAGCCCCGGGTCATGGGGCTCGTCTACGACCCGGGCTCGCGCGTGGTCCGCTTTCCGGTGTTCATCCACTCGGCGGCGGTGCTCGCGCGTGAGCGCGGGGGTGTGCCCAACTTCACGTTCGCGTCCACGCCGCACTCGCCGCTGAAGTATCGCGGCGAGGTGCCGCCCACCTTCCCTTCCGAGTGGCGGCCCCAGGACGTGGATTGGGACAGGCAGGGCGCCTGGTACGACACCTTCGTGGTGCGCGGCGCCCACCCGTCCCAGGTGTTCGGCGCGAGGCTCCAGTCGGAGTTCGCCATCGTCGGGCAGTCGGGCCGCAGCTGGCTGGTGCGCAGGCGCTGAGCGCGGGGTCCGAGGTGTTCGGCGCGAGGCTCCAGGTGAGGCGCGCCACCACCAGGTCGCGGCCCACAGGTGCGCTGGCGCGAAGCGCGGATTTCGAGTTGGTTGGCAGAGGGCTCCGCCTCGTGCTCACGCGCATCAGCTCGACGGGCCGCAGTCGGCGGGTGCGCAGATGCTGAGCATGGCTTCCCAGGTGGGTGGCAGAAGGCTCCGCCTGGCGCTCACGCGCATCAGCTCGACGGGCCGCAGTCGGCGGGTGCGCAGATGCTGAGCACGCCTTCCGAGGCGTTCAGAGCAAGGCTCCGCTCGACGCTCACCGACGTCGGCCCGGCGTCGGGCGTCGACACCACCACGACACTCGCACCCGAGCGCCGCGTCCCGCGCCGTCCCGAGTGTGGGCCAGTGGTCGCGCGCCCCGCACGGGCGATGCCCCGAGACACACGGCGCGCGGTACAAGGCCCCCATGAAATCCCCCGCCTCGGACCCTCGCTCCCTGCTGGACGCACTTCGCGCCGGCACCGCCCTGCCGGACCTCCCCGCCGACAAGGTGGAGGCCGCCCGCGCCCTCGCGCGCGAGGGCCACGTCGCCACGCCCGCCGAGGTGGAGGCCCTGCCCGAGCCCCTCGCCGCCGCCCTCCTCGAAGCCTCCGTGCTCGCAGGCCAGCCCGCGCTCGCGGAAGCCCTGTCCGCCTCCTCGGTGAAGCCGCTGGCCAAGCTCGCCAAGAAGGCCCTGTACCGCCTGCGCTCGCGCGGTGTCGCGGTGGCCGAGGCCCCGCGCGCCGCCCCCACCGAGTCCCCCACCCCCGCTCCCGCGAGCGACGCCCTCCCCGCCCTCGCCAGCATCATCACCGGCCGGGGCGAGCGGGCCCTCGTCCTGGGCCGCGCCATTCGCGGCGGCGGCATCGAGGTGGTGCAAGCCCTGCTCACCGACGAGCACGGCGTCATCCAGCTCCAGTTGGGCGAGAAGGGCCGGGGCGCGTGGCGCCGCGTCATCAAGGAGGGCCTGGAGCAGGGGGGCACCATGGAGCTGCCCGTGGATGAGGCCGCCGCCCTGCTCGCCGAGGCCGCCGGACTCAACCTGCGCACCCACACCCCGTTCCCCGAAGGCCTGGACGTCGCCTTGCGCCACTTCGGCGTCCAGCCGCAGCTCGAGCCCACCACCCTCCCCGCTCCCGAGCCCGACGATGTCCGCCGCTCGCGCGAGGGCGACCTCCTGCACGAGACGGCCGAGATGGCCGCGTGGCTTCCGCCCGAGCCCGTGGTGAAGCGCCTGCTGGCGAAGCTGGACGAAGTCGTCGTCAGCCCCCTGGCCCTCAGCGACGTGCAGCGACAGGACCAGCTCCAGTCCGCCGTGGCCTCCGTGGCGCGGGACTTCTTCTCCCCGGACATGGCCCGGCGCTACGCCCTGCGACTGTGGAGGATGGCGGACTTCTTCGAGCGCACCGAGCGGACCCGGGAGGCCGACGTGGCCCGGGGAGAGGCGCGGCGCCTGTTCCACGGCGCCGACCAGCCCTTCTCCCGCTTCGCCGAGCGCCTCTTCGAGAAGGTCGTCGGCCTGGTGGCGGCCGCGGGAGCCCGCGCCGAGACCGCCACCCAGCGAGCCCCCGGAGCCCGGGAGCCCACCGCGTCCGCCGAGGCCGCCCCCTCTCAGGAGCGGCGCAGTCCAGGCGGACTCATCCTCCCCTGAAGCCCCGGGGAGGCCCCGCGCCTCACTCCGGTGAGACGCGGGCGCGCAGCAGCAGGTCCAGGTTCTCCTGCTCCCAGGCCTGGGCCCGCGAGTAGTCGTGGAAGCGCTTCTCGTGCTCCATGAGCTCGGGCGGATGGATGCACCGCCGCCCGTCCTCACCCCGCCGGGTCCGGTAGATGTGGTGGAGCATCTCGTGGAAGACGATCCACTCCACGAAGTAGCGGGGCACCACCGGCTGGTCCAACGCCGGGTGGATGCGGATGACCTTCGAGTCCGCCGAGTAGGAGCCCATCTTGATGCTCTTGCGCGGCCCCTTCACCCGGGGCGCCGGCCCGTAGGTGATGGCCGCGTCGATGCGCCGGCCGAAGTACCGCTCGTTGAGCCGGTCGAAGATGCGCTCCAGATCGTGCGTCCGCCCCGTCGGCTCCAGCCGGATGCGCTTGCGCATCTGCGCCGGGGACAGCCGCCGGATGTAGCTGCGGTTGCGCTCGATGTAGCGGTCCAACAACGCGCTCGCCTCCGGGTCCCCCTTGCGCACGAAGCTGGCGAGCGCCTGCACCACGTCGTCGGGCGCCGCCAGGAACATGTGGTGCAGCCGAAGCCGCCACATCGCTCGCTGACGTTGGAAGGTCAGCATCGTGTGCGTGTTGTCGTGGACCTCCACCGCCACCTTCGCGCGCAGACGCGTGCGGAGGCGGCGTTCGAGCACGCGTCTCCAGACCTTCAAGAGCCGGTTCGGTTCCGGCGCGACAGGAAGCTGTCGCACTACCCGCCCGGCCGTGTAACTCCTCTTCGTCACGATGTTTTTCTGCTTCTTGAGGCGCGCCATGGAGCGCCGGATTCTACGGCCCCGTCTGACATGCGCAATGCGCTCGCCAAGCGGAAAACCTAGGAAATCCAACGACTTAATGGCACTCAAGCCCACCCGGTCCCACTTGTCCGCTCCTGGGGGAGGCCCGCCCATACGGGCAAATGCCCGTCCCGACTAGCGACGCGGTTTGCAGGGCACCGGGAGGACGAGCGGACCCGGGTTCGCCTGCTCGATGAGGTAGGATTTCGTCCCCCGTCCGGTCCTCCGGCCGGGGCAGTCAAAATCGACCCGGAGCGGGCCGGGGGGCAGGCTGACGAGCCGATTGACGGGCAGCCGCTCGCCCCCCTCCTGGCGCAGGACCGTCTTCGGGGGCCCCTCGAAGCGGACCTCCACCAGCGAAGGCGGTGCGGGCTCGACCTTCGCGGGGAGCTCGGGCGCGGCGGCGACGCCCGGTGTCGGGGCCGGCGCCTCGGGCGTCGAGGGCGCGGGGGCGATGCCCGCGGCGGGATGCGCGGTGACCACCGGGGCGGCGGCTACGGGCGGCGGATTCGCGGAGCGCACCGGCACCGTGACGGCCGACGGCTTCTCCTCGAGCGCCTTCTGGGAGAGGTCCCGCGGCGGGATGGACAGGGGCGTGGGGCCCTTGAGCCGGGTGTAGAGGCCCCAGCACACCAGGCTCAGCAGCACCAGCAGGAGCAGCCCGCCGACGACGACCAGCACCAGCCCTCGCGAGCCGGTGCGCGCGGGGGTCGCGCTCGTGTCGGAGTAGTCGTAGCCACCGCCGTACCCCATGGTGGACTCGTCGTCCTCGCCATCGCGCAGCGAGGCCGTGGGGCTGGTGAGCGCGCCCGACATGCTGGAGTCGGTGTGGAAGTGGTCGTCGTCGTCCCCCACGGCCACGGCCGAGGCGCGCGCCGCGGGCATCAGCGGCCGGGAGGCGGCGCGGTGGCTCACCGTCGCCGGGGTGATGGACACCGACGGCTCCAGCTCCACCGAGGACATGCGCCGCATGGGCGTCGTCAGCGACACCGACTCGGACGTCTCCACGTCCACCGAGGACATGCGCCGCATGGGCGTCGTCAGCGACACCGACTGCGAGGCCTCCTCGTCCAGGGGCGACAAGCGCCGCATGGGCGTGGTGAGCGACACCGAGGCCTCCGCGTCCACCACCGACTGACGGCGGATGGGCATCGTCATGTCGCCGGGGCCGTCCTCCAGGTCCCGCGGAACCGGCGTGGGCGAGCGGCGCGGCGGCGCGGCCACGGGCGGGGAGGACAGGCGACGCGCGCGCGCGTCCGTGGGCGTGCGGGGGACGGGCCCTTCCGCGAGCGCCGCCGCGCGCGGCGAGGGAGGAGGCTCCAGCGGCGCGACGGCGCGAGGCGGCGGCTCCACCGGCAGCGGCCCCGACGCCGCGCGCCTGGCGGGCGTGGGCGGCGCGGTGAGCGGCTCCGGGGTGATGGGGCCTCGCTGCGCGGAGGACACCTCCGAGTGCGTGCTGGAGCGCCGCGCGGGAGGAGGCGGCGTGCGGCCCCGGCTGCGCTGGGGAATGGTGGACTCGCCGTCACCGGCGTCCTCGTCCTCCTCGTCCCGGAGCTGCGACAGCACCGAGTACCCCGTGGGCGCCGTGCGCACGGCGGTGGACATCTCCGAGTCCACGTCCTCGTCCACGGGAGGCGCGCTCCGGGCGCCGCTCGGCAGCTCGCGCGGGCGCGCCATCTGCGTGGCCGGCTCGGGCTCGTCCCGGTAGCTGGCGGCGGGCAGCCCGTCCGCGGAGTTGCGGCGCGGCGTGGGGCGCGCGGTGAGCCCAGGCGCGGAAGCAGGCGCCGGCTCCGCCATGGGCGTGGTGGAGGACAGCGTGGGCCCGGTGACCTCCAGCGGCGGCAGGCGCTGGGGCATGGACGAATCCAGCACCCGGTTGCCCGCCATGTGCACGGTGGCGTTCATGCGGCCCGCGGGCTTGGACACCGGGATGTGGAGGATGGTGCGCTCCTCCTCCTCGCCCATCAGCCGCGCGATGTAGTCGGCCACGTCCAGGCTCTGCTGCAGCGAGCCCGACGCGAGGAACGCCTCCAGCTCCGCGTGCACCACTGACGCGCGCGGGTAGCGCTGGTTGCGGTCCTTCGTCAGGCACCGCATGACGATGCGCGACAGCTCCAGCGGATAGTCCGGGCGCAAGAGGTGCGGCGGCGTCGGGTCCTCGAAGCGGATGGCGTAGAGGATTCCCTCCGTCGTCGGCTTGGAGAAGGGCTGCTTGCCGGTGGTGATTTCGTACAGCATGGTCCCCAGCGCGAAGATGTCCGCGCGGTGATCCAACCGCTCCTGCGACACCTGCTCCGGCGCCAGGTAGAGGAACTTTCCCTTGATGACGCCCGGCTTGCTGCGCTCCATGAACGCGCCGGCCTTGGCGATGCCGAAGTCGACCAGCTTGACGCGCCCGTCGTAGCCGATCATCACGTTCTGCGGGCTGACGTCCCGGTGGATGAGCTCCAGCGGGCGGCCGTCCACGCCCCGGCTCTGGTGCGCGTAGTCCAGCCCCGACGCCACCAGCGAGCAGATGCGCGCCGCCACGCCGCACGGCACCGTCGCCCCGAACTTGAACTCCTCCAGCACCACGTGGCGGAGGTCCACGCCCTCCACGAACTCCATGGCGATGAAGATGTTGTCGCCCTCCTTCCCCAGCTCGTGCACCTGCACGATGTTGGGGTGGTGCAACTGGGCGGCGATGCGCGCCTCGTCCAGGAACATCTGGACGAACTCCGGCTCCTCCGACAGGTACGGGAGGATGCGCTTGAGGACCACGAGCTCCGGATCCGGCGGACGCTGCGCCAGGAACAGCTCCGCCATCCCACCCACGGCGAGCCGCTTGATCAGCAGGTACTTTCCGAACGGGATGGCCGTCTGGGGCGAGCTCACGGAGGGAACGAGGCGTCTGACAGGGTGGGACAGGTTGGACTTTTCCCGAGCTTACCCACAATCAAAGGGTTGGGGGAGCCGGGGGCCCACATCGACCGGTAGCGGACACCGTCCTGGGGCGCCCGTCCAAAAAGAAGCCGCCCCTCCCGGCACGGGCGAGGGGCGGCGACTGCGCGGATCATCCCCGGGGGGATGGGCCTGGAACTACGGCGCCGCGACGGTGCCGACCATGTCCGGGTCGCAGTTCATCGGGTACAGCACGTAGGTGAACTTGTTCTCCGTGCCGGGGATGACGCCGTCGCCGTAGTCGTTGCACGTGAAGCGGGTGCCGGCGTCGGTGGTGGTCGTGCCGCCGTCCACGCACGGGGTGTTGGTGAAGGTCTCCCAGACGCCGCGGATGCCGTTGGGGAACGTCACCGTGCCGCCGTCATCCGCGGACACGCGCAGGTCGCAGGTCTGGTAGGTCTTGTAGTTCGCCACCAGCACGCCGCCGGTCACCTCGAAGCCCAGGTAGTTGTCGTTCGTCGGATCATCCGGGTACTGACGGAAGGCCGGGGGACGGGCGTTGGTGATGGTGATGGGGCCCGGGATGTGGACGCGCGAGCCGGCGTACTCGGGGTTGGGCTGGGCGGTGCCGCCCTCGGCGTTGCCGAAGTTCGCGGGCGCCTCGTTGTCCGCCAGCACCTGGCCGGAGCCGCGCTTGTTGAAGGCGATCTTCCCGGTCGCGCCACTCACGTTGAGGCGGAAGTCGTTCTTGATGACCGGACGGTACGCGTCACGGCCGGCGGGCACGTTGTCGTCCCCGTCCGGGAGGAACTCACGGTACAGGCCCGTGATGTCCAGCACGTCGCCGACCACGGGCTCGTACTTGCCCGCGACGGTGGTCTCGTGGTCGGTGTAGTACTTGTCGACGTAGATGCCCTCCTTCGGGAAGCACGGACTCACCACCCAGAAGCGGGCGATGATGTCACCGGAGCTGCCCTTCGAGACGTTGCTCACCGCCGTCACCACCACGTTGTTCAGCGAGACCCGGTCGCCCCGCCCCGCGGTGGTGCGCAGCACGCCGATGGGGCCCATGCCATTGACCGGGGCCGGACACGAGGACGGGCCCGCGTCAGGGGGGCCCGCGTCAGGGGGGCCCGCGTCGCCACATGCCCCTGTGCAGCCAGGACCGGAGTCGGGCGTACCGTTGTCGTCATCGTCACGACCAGAGCAGCCCGCCACGGAGGCCAGTACAGCCGTGGCGACCAGCGCCGCCGCGCCAAGCGTCTTGCGCAGTTGCATTTCTCGTTTCTCCATTCTTGTCGCGGCGCCAGGGGTTGATGTCGACGCCGGTCGGTCCGAGGATGTCGGCCTTATACCGGCGCCCGGAGGGGGCCGGCAAGGAACCCCCTCCCCCGCAGGTGACACCCGCGTGAAATCAGGGAACAACCCATGAGAGCCCCGCCCGCTTTTCTCCGAGGACTGCGGCCCACGCTGCACATCTCGCACCGCGGCGGCGCGCTGCTCGCGCCCGAGAACACGTTGGAAGCCTTCCGTCAGGCCGTGGAACGGTTCCGCACGGACATGCTGGAATTGGATGTGCACGTGACGCGCGACGGCGAAATCGTCGTGGCGCATGACGACACATTGCAGCGCTGCACGGATGGCATCGGACAACTGGCCGCGCTCTCGCTCTCCGAGCTGAAGCGATTGGACGCGGGGTATGGCTTTACCCCGGATGAAGGCCAGACGTTCCCGTTCCGGGGCCGGGGCGTGCGCATCCCCACACTCAGGGAGGTGCTGCGGGCCTTCCCGGGCCTGCGCCTCAACGTGGAGCTCAAGCCGGACGTGCCCGGGCAGGAGGAGCTGCTCGCCCGGCTGCTCGAGGACGAGGGCGCCGTGGACCGCGTCTGCCTGGGCAGCGAGCAGGACGCCGTGGGGGAGCGGCTCGCGGCGCGGCTGCCGGACGCGTGTCACTTCTATCCGCGTGAAGCGCTGGCCGCGCTGGTCATCGGGATGCGGAGCGGCGAGCCGCCGCCGGAGGACCCGCGCTACACGGTGCTCGACATGCCGCTGTACTTCGGCGAGGTGCGGCTGGTGGACGCGCAATTCCTGCGCGAGTGCGCCGAGCGCGGCAAGTGGGTCAACGTCTGGACGGTGGACGATGCGGCGGAGATGACCCGCCTCATCGAAGAAGGGGTCGGCGGCATCATGACCGACCGGCCGGACCTGCTGAGGCAGCGAATGGACGCCACCACCAAGCCGGGTTAAGCCCCGGTTCCATGCCTCGTTCCAGCTCGCGCCCGTCCCCCTCCCCGGCCGCTGCCCCGAAGCCCTCCGCCCCCCCCGCCGAGACGTCCGCGCCGCGCGCGAGCAACGCGGTGAAGACGGCGGCGAAGACGAAGGTGAAGGCCCCCAAGGGGCGGCGCTTCGTGGCGCTCGCGGGCAACATCGGCGCGGGCAAGACGACGGCGGCGAAGATGCTCAGCCAGAGCTTCGGCTACGAGCTGTTCGACGAGCCCGTCATCGACAACCGCTTCCTGCGTGACTACTACGCGGACATGTCGCGCTGGTCCTTCACGCTCCAGCTCGAGTTCCTCATCCGCCGCGTGGAGCACCACGAGCTCATCCACTCGTACCGCCGCAGCTGCGTGCAGGACCGCACGCTGTACGAGGACCCCGAAATCTTCGCCAAGTACCTGCACGGCCTGGGGCACATGACGAACGCGGAGCTGGACCTGTACTACGAGTACTTCCAGCGGCTGTCGCGCCACATCATCCGCCCGGACAAGGTCATCTGCTTCGAGGTGGGCAGCGTGGACGTGCTGCTCGAGCGCATCCGCACCCGGGGCCGCGAGGAGGAGAAGGGCATCCGTCCGCAGTTCCTGCGAGGGCTCAACGGCTACTACGCCTCCTTCCCCCAGGTGCTGCAGGAGAAGTACGGCGTGGAGACCCTGGTGATGGATGTCTCACGCCAGGACATCCGCAAGGGCCGCGGGCGCGAGGAGTTCCTGGACCGCATCTCCACCTTCCTGGCATGAGACGCGGCGGGGCCTTCGTCATGGGCCCGTCGTCTCTGTCTGGAAGGTGTGAGTGATGTCGGATTTGACGCCCAAGCGAGCCAAGGACACCGAGGTGGTGATGACACAGCTCATCCTGCCTCCCGACGCCAACAACCTGAACGCCGCGTTCGGCGGGAAGGTGATGGAGTGGATCGACATCTGCGGCGCGGTGGCCGCCCAGCGCCACTGCCGGCAGGTGGTGGTGACGGCCTCCATGGATGACCTGCACTTCCACGCGCCCATCAAGGTGGGCTGGGTGGCGCTGCTGCACTCGCGCGTGCTGGCCGCCTTCCGCACGTCCATGGAGGTGGGCGTCACGGTGCACGCGGAGAACCCGCTCACCGGCGAGCGCACACTCACCACCAGCGCGCTGCTCACCTTCGTGGCCATCGACAAGGACGGCAAGCGCGTCCCCGTGCCGCCGCTCCTGATGGAGTCGGACACGGAGAAGGAGGCCTTCCGCGAGGCCGAGGCCCGCCGCGCGCAGCGGCTCGCGCGTCAGAAGGAGAACCAGTCCTGGTTGAAGGTGATGCAGCCCATCGCCGGGGCCTGAGGGCCCGCTCGGCGAAGCGGCGGACTCGACGAGGGCGGCGGTGCTGCCACCGCCCTCGCCGTGAGGCCGTCGAGCAACGGATGCGGCTCAGGTCGTGAACGACGTGCCGCAGCCGCAGGAGGACTTCGCGTTCGGGTTGTTGAACTTGAAGCCCGCGCCCGTGATCGCGGAGACGTAGTCGATCTCCGTGCCGGCCAGGTACTGGCTGCTCATGCCGTCGGTGGCGAGCTTCACGCCGTCCTGCTCCCAGACGCTGTCGCCGGCCTTGGTCTCCTTGACCAGGTTCAGGTCGTAGCCCAGGCCGCTGCAGCCGGCGGGGACGACGCGGATGGAGAAGAAGTAGCCCTCGAAGCCCTGGGCCTTGATGACCTCCTTCACCTGCCGGACGGCGGCCTCCGTCAAACGCACCGCCGTCGGGGGCGCGGACTGGGGGGCCGTCGAGGTGGCGGAAGCGGGGGTCGTGGTCGTCGTATCCATGTCGGAAAAATCTCCTCTCAAACCGACCTTTATAACGCCCGGGGCCGGAAAATCCATGGGAGCGGCCGCTCGTCCGCCCCGGGACACTTCATCCCGCACGGGCCCGCCCCCAGGCCTCGGGTTATACCGGCCCCATGGCGCCCACCTTCCGAGAGCTGCTGGCCGGAGTGAAACAGGAGATTCGCGAAGTCACCGTGGACGAGGTGAAGCGCCTCCTGGACGCCCGGGCCCCGGTGAAGCTCGTGGACGTGAGGGAGGCGGACGAGTACGCGGGCGGCCGGCTGCCGGGCGCGGTGCACATCCCCCGGGGCTACCTGGAGCTGCGCATCGAGGAGCGCGCGGGCCGGGACGAGGAGCTCATCGTCTACTGCGCGGGCGGCACCCGCTCGGCGCTGGCGGTGAGGACGCTCAAGGAGCTGGGCTACACGCGCGTGGCGTCGCTCGCGGGCGGCTACAACCGCTGGAGCGACGCGGCCCTGCCCGTGGAGAAGCCCTTCGTGCTCTCCGCTGAACAGAAGGAGCGCTACCGCCGCCACCTCATCCTCCCGGAGGTGGGCGAGGAGGGTCAGGCGCGCCTCTTGAAGTCCCGGGTGCTGCTGATGGGGGCGGGGGGCCTGGGCTCCCCGGCGGCGCTGTACCTGGCGGCCGCGGGCGTGGGGACCCTGGGCATCGTCGACTCGGACGTGGTGGACCTGAGCAACCTGCAGCGGCAGGTGCTGCACACCCAGGAGCGCCGGGGCCAGCCCAAGGTGGTCAGCGCCCGCGCCGCGATTGAAGCCCTCAACCCGGACGTGAAGGTGGTGCCCTTCCAGGAGCGCCTGACGTCGCAGAACGTGCTGCGCGTGCTGGACGGCTTCGACCTGGTCCTCGACGGCGGCGACAACTTCCCCACCCGCTACCTGCTCAACGACGCGTGCCTCATGCGCGGGCTGCCCAACATCCACGGCTCGGTGTTCCGCTTCGAGGGCCAGGTGACGACCTTCGTGCCGGGACAGGGCCCCTGCTACCGCTGCCTCTACCCCGCCCCGCCGCCGCCGGAGCTCGCGCCCTCGTGCGCGGAGGCGGGCGTGCTCGGCGTGTTGCCGGGCCTCATCGGCCTGCTCCAGGCCAACGAGGCCCTCAAGCTCATCCTCGGGAAGGGAGAGCCGCTCGTCGGCCGGCTGCTGACGTTCGACGCGCTGGGCACCCGCTTCCAGGAGCTCAAGCTGCGCCGCGACGCGCAGTGCCCCGTGTGCTCGCCCGGCGCGAAGGTGGAGCTCATCGACTACGAGCGCTTCTGCGCCACCGCCCACTGACACCCGCCATGCCCATCCCCGAAATCACCCCCGCCCGTCTCGCCCAGCTCCTCGAAGGCCCTGTCGAGACCCGCCCCGCCCTGCTGGACGTGCGCTTCCCGCATGAGCACGAGTACGTGGCGCTCCCCGACTCCGTGCTCATCCCGCTGCCGGAGCTGGACGAGCGCGCCGATGAGCTGGAGGCGCTGCGGGGCCGCCCCGTCGTCGTCTACTGCCACCACGGCGTGCGCAGCCTGGATGGCGCCGCGTACCTGCTGTCACGGGGACTGGAGGCGGTGTCGCTGCGCGGGGGCATCGACCTGTACTCGCTCCAGGTCGACCCTTCCCTGCCGCGCTACTGAAGTCCGGGGGCGCCCGCGAGCGAGCCGCTACCCGATGAAGGCCGACAGGTCCTGCGTCTCCTTCTGGACCGAGTTCGGCTTGATGTCGACCTCGAACAGGAAGGGCTCCTTGAGCGGCCCGCCGATGAGCTCGAGCTTGTGCTTGCCCTCCATGAG
The DNA here is from genome assembly GCF_050039385.1 of Myxococcus faecalis. NCBI lineage: Bacteria > Pseudomonadati > Myxococcota > Myxococcia > Myxococcales > Myxococcaceae > Myxococcus > Myxococcus faecalis. The sequence continues at coordinate 890,916 of NZ_CP144336.1, forward strand.
GTCGATCTTCAGGCCCTTGCCGCCGCCGCCCTGGTACAGGCCCACGTCCTGCCCCCGGCGGCGCACGGTGATGCCGCGCACCGTCTCGGGCTTGAGGAGCAGCTGCAGCGAGCCGCGGCGGAACTCCTGGGTGAGCACCTTGGCCTCGCCCGGCACGCCGAAGGCCAGCGTGTCCGTGTCCTCGGTGTAGATGCCCTGCTGCTCGTTCTCCAGGATGAGCGTGTCCTGCAGGTGCGCGCCCGACACCAGCGTCAGCGGCGTCAGGCCCAGCTCGGTGACGGGCTGCGAGCTGCCGCAGCGCTCCGTGTGCCGCACGGACACCTTCACCCGCTCGTTGGTGTTGACGGTGAGCCGCACACCCTGCCCGTCCGACGCCGTGGCGCTGAGCACCGCGAGGATGGGCTTGTGGAAGATGGCCACCACCGCGAGCATGCCCACGATGAAGCCCACCATGGCGATGTTGCGCCGGGCCACCGGCTGACCCGCGTGGCGGCGCGCGTCCTTCGCCAGCGCGCGGTCCACCTCGTCCTCCTCCCGCACCGCGGGCGCGGAGGCGAGCGAGACGCGGGAGCGTGACGGCGGCGGCGGCGAGGGCATCTCCGCGCGGCTGGAGGTGCGCCGACGCGGCGGGGCCTCCGGCGCGGACACCTGCGACTGCATCCCCGTGCGGCGGCGCGGCGGCGGCGAGGGCTCCGGCGGCGGCAGCATGGTCCGCTCGTCGTCGTCCTCGTCCTCCATCCGCGTGCGCTCGTCCAGGTCCAGCGACGCGGAGGTGCGCGAGCGGCGCGGCGCGGGCGGCTCCACGTCCACCACCGGCGCGGCGCGCGTCATGGAGCGGCGAGGCGGAGGCGGCGCGGGCTCGGGGGGCTCTCCCGGATTCGTCGTGGCGCTGCGCAGGTCCGAGCGCGAGCTGGTGCGGGCCACCTGCGTCACGTTGGCGCTGCTCGGCCGGCGCATCGAGTCCGACGTCCCACCCCGGCGGCGGTTCGGCGCCTCCATGACGCCGGACGGCGCATCCCACTCGCCCGGGTCCTCCTCCACCACCGGCTGCGGCACCGCGCCCGTGCGACGCGCGGGAGGCGGCGGCGCGGAGCGGGACGGCGCGGCGCGGCCCCGCTCGCGCGGAGAGGACGACTCACCCGGAGGCGCCTCCCAGCTCATGTCCGACGACGACGCGCGCCCCCGGCCCCGCTCCTGCTGCGGCGGGGGCGGCGCGGACGGGCCCGAGCTGCCGGACTCCTCGTCCGCCAGCACCACCTGGCCCTGGGCCTTCTCCTCGTTCAGGCGGTCCGCGAACAGCGTCTCCATCAGCTCGGAGATCTGCACCGAGCCCGCCACCCAGCGCTGGCCGACGAGGATCTCCTCGAGCGCCGTCTGGAACTGGCGCGCGTCCCGGTAGCGGTCATCCGAGCTCTTGGCGACGGCCCGCATCACCACCGGATCCATCTCCTCCGGCACGTCCGCCACCTGCGACGGCGGCTGGATGGCACACTCCATGGCGGCCTGGAGCGTGGCCAGCTCCGACTCCCGCTTCAGGGGACGCACGCCGGTGAGCAGTTCGTACAGCACCAGGCCGATGGCGAAGATGTCCGCGCGCCCGTCCAGGGGCTTTCCGGCCGCCTGCTCCGGCGCCATGTACGCGAACTTGCCCTTGATGGCGCCCGACTTGGTGAGCGACGCCTGATCCGCCGCCTTGGCGATGCCGAAGTCCACCAGCTTCACCGAGCCGTCGAAGCTGATGAGGATGTTCTGCGGCGAGATGTCCCGGTGCACCACGCGCAGCGGCCGGCCCGCGTCGTCCGTGCGGCTGTGCGCGTAGTGCAGGCCCTCGCACGCCGCGGCGACGATGCGGATGGCCAGGGGCCGGGCGATCCACTGCCCCGCGCTGGCCGCCTTGCGCATCACCCGGCCCAGGTCCTCGCCGTGGATGAACTCCATGGCGATGTAGTAGGTGCCGTTCGCCTCGCCGAACTCGTAGACCTGGGCGATGTTCGGATGGTTGAAGCGCGCCGCGATGAGCGCCTCGTTCCGGAACATCTCCACGAACTCACGGTCCTCCGCCAGGTGCGGGAGGATGCGCTTGACGACGAGGTTCTTGTGGAAGCCCTCGATGCCCGTCTGGCGCGCAAGCCACACCTCGGCCATGCCGCCGGTGGCAAGCTTCTTCAGGAGCTGATATTTCCCGAAAGATTGAGGGTTCATCCCGGGTCTCTGGCCGGGGGAGTTGGCTCAGGTGGAATGCGTCAGGGCTCGGCATCCTAGAGGACAGCGGTCGCCGAGGCAAAGGTGGCATGTGTGGAGATCGACTGGCGCGCTGATTGCCTGCCTGCTCACGACGGGTGCGGTCGCGGCCACTCCGGGTGCGGATCAACTCCGCACCGAGCGCCGCGGTGACGTCCTGGAGCTGCGCTGGGCGGACGCCGAGGAGCGGCTGCAGGGTACGCTTCACCCCGCCCTGCCCCGCGAGGGCGAGCCCGCGATGCTGTCCCTGCACGTGGGCGCCTTCCAGGGCGCGGAGTTCACCGGGCCGCTGACGCTGACCCTGCACCTGAAGGACTCCCCCTCGCAGCTGACGCGCACGCTGACATACGACGGGGTCAACTGGCACACGCCGCTGGAGTTCGACGAGCCGGGCCTCTACGAACTGGAGGTCCGCTACCAGAACACGCGGCTCAAGGTCCTCACGGGCCACATCACCGTGGCCTCCACGCCCCTGCCCCGCGGCCTGAGCTGGGCGCTGGTCTTCGGCGGCTCGGGCCTGGTGCTCGCGATGGGCGTGAGGGGCGCGCTCAAGCGCCTGCGGGGTACGCCCCCGCCCACCGGAACGTCCGACGTCGGCGCTCCGCCCGCCGTCATCCCGCCGGTGCAGGCGTCCTCGTCCACCGAGCCCCCCGACGCCACCGCACCGGCGCCGGATGCGGCGTCCAACCGGTAACTCCTTCCACCGGCTGATCGACATTCGTACAGGGATGGGTGCCCACGAAGTGGAACTTTCGTTCCCACCGAGGGCTTCGTAACGCCCGCGTCACGACGTTTTCGAGCCCTCTGACGGGCTTGCGTCGCCCACCGCCGTCCGCCACCCGACGTTGTCCAGTCGGGCACCGCTGTTGCACAAGCGCTCTGCCGGCTGCGACGGGGAGGCGGGGACATGGGTGGGTGGCGGTTGGATGATCTGGGGAGGCGGGGTCTCCTCGTCGCGGTCCTCGTGGGTGGACCGGCGTGGGCGACCCCGGCACCCGAGGGTGGCGTGGAGGCAGCGGCCTCCGGTTCCGCCGCCTCGGTGGACTCGCTCTCGGGCGGCGTGGTGGATGGCGTGGAGCCCGTGGACGCGGGGCCCCCCGAGGGCTCCGAGCCGCTGGAGCCAACGCCGGGCCTGACGGAGGGCGCGCTGGCGCAGGCGCTGCCGCCGCGCATCCAACCCGGTGACTCACCGGACGCGGCGCCCCCGACGCCGACCACGAGCGCGGCGCCCACCGTCGAGCCCGCCAAGACGGCGGCGGAGCAGAAGAAGAAAAAGAAGAGGAAGCCCGGCGCGCAGCAGGAGGACTCCATCGGCGAGGACGCCACCGCGCTGGACGACACGCCGGACGACGAAATCCAGACGGTGCGCGTGTTCGGCCGCGTCTATGCGCAGGCCAGCGCGGACCAGCGCGAGAAGTACGCGCGCACGCTGAGCATCAACTCGGCGCGCGTGGGCGTGGCGACGTCGCTGCCCAACCTGGAGGCCGAGGTGAGCGCGGACCTGGCCGACTCGAACATGCTCAAGGACGCCTTCGTGCGGCTGTCCGACGACAACAAGCGCTTCCGCCTCTATGGCGGCCAGTTCAAGTCGCCCTTCCTCCAGCGCCGGCTGGAGGGCGCGTGGAGCCTGCCCATCCAGGGGCGCGGACTCGTGGAGGACTACCTGGGGGACGTGCACGAGCTGGGCGGCCGTCGGCTGGGGCTGATGGGCGAGGTGCGCTTGAAGGGCCTGTGGGACCTGCGCGTCTCCGCGGGCGCGTTCCAGGGCTCGCGCGACGAGCTGGGCGTGCGCACCAAGGAGGACCTGGCCGGACGCATCACCGTGCGTCCGCTCAAGAAGATGCTCACCCTGGGCGTCAGCACGTACGTGGCGGAGGCGCTGGACCGCGCGCGCAGGCACGCGATGGCGGCCGACGCGGAGCTGAAGTTCGGCGCGTTCCACGTCACGGGTGAGGTCGTCACGGGCCGGCTGCCGGTGGGGCCGTTCACCGCGCAACTGCTGCTGGCGAGCTGGACGCTCCCGGTGACGACGGAGTGGGCCCTCCAGCCGGTGGTGGGCGCGGAGGGACTGCAGCTGCGGGGGGATGTGGAGGGCAGGGGCCACTCGTTGCTCGGGGGTCTCAACCTGTTGTTGGGGAGTCGGTTCCGGGGGCAGTTCCAGGTGGAGCGCGCGCTGCGGCCGGGGGACGAGGCGCCGGGCCTCGAGTACTCGCTGCAGCTCGCCACCCGCTTCTAATCACGGAGACACGCCATGCTCTCGTTCGCCGAGGGGGAAGTGACCAGGCTCCGGCGTGAGTTCAAGCTGGTGCTGGAGGAGGAGACGGCGCTCGCGCTGTGCGCGCGCCTGACGCGGGAGTTGAAGGGACAGGTGCCCGAGCCCACGCGCATCGTGTCCGTCTACTTCGACCGGCCGGGCTGCCCTTTGGCGTCGCGCGCGCTGCGCACGCCGGAGGACTGCCTCAAGGTCCGCACGAAGGAGTACTCACCGGACGTGGGCGCGGGGGGCGTGGAGCGCGTGGTGCTGGAGGTGAAGCGCGAGCGCCATGGACTCACACAGAAGCGGCGCGTCTGGGTGCCGCGCTCGGACCTGGGGCGCGTGCTCAGGGGCGGCGCGCGGCTGTTGCCGCTCATCACCGGAGGCAGCCTGCAGCCGGTGCTGGCGGTGACGTATCAGCGCCACGTGTATCAGGCGTCGCAGGCGTGGCGGGTGACGGTGGACCGGGACATCGGCTACCACCAGATTGCCCCGGAGCTGGCCATGTCCCAGCTTGCGCTGACGAGCGAGCGGCTGGGGCCGCCCTTCTTCCGCGAGGGCCGCGTGGTGGTGGAGGTGAAGCACCTGGGGGAGGAGCTGCCCGACTGGCTGTCGTCGCTCAATCCGGGCGGCGCGCCGACGTACAGCAAGTTCGCAGAGGGGATGGCGAGGGCACATGCCTTCGCCGTGGATGGGGTCGCGAGGGGATAGGCACCGTGTTCATCGACTTCGAGGGGATTGACGGCAGCGGCAAGACGACGCTCTCCAACCTGTTGGCCGGGAGGTTGAAGAAGCTCGGCTACCGGGTGGCGCACGCACGGGAAGGAGGCGAGCTGCGCTCGTCCACGGCCCGGCGCGTGCGGGAGCTGACGCGGGACGCTCGCCTGTTGGAGATGTCACCGCGCGCGGAGTTCTTCCTCAACCTGGCGCGCGACGCGCAGCAGTTGGAGGAGGTCGTGGCGCCCGCGCTGTCGCGGGGCGAGGTGTGCATCACGGACCGCTACCTGTACTCGCAGCTGGCGCTGAGCGGGGGAGGCCGGGGGCTGCCCATGTCGGAGCTCAGGCCCGCGTGCGAGCTGGCCTCGCAGGGCCTGTGGCCTGATTTGGTCATCCTGGTGGACGTGGACCCGGACCTGGCCCGCTGGCGCAAGCGGCTGGGCAAGGCGCTGACGAACAAGAGCGAGGCGGGCGACAGCCGCAAGGGCATGGTGGGCGCGGGCCTGGCGGTGCGCGTGCGCGAGTCCTTCCTCGCGCTGGCGAAGGAGGACCCGCGGCGCTGGCTCATCATCGAGAACAACGACGCGCCGCTGCACGTGCTGGAGCAGCGCCTGGTGGACGCGGTGGTGGCGCGGCTGGAGGGTCGGGACACGCCCGTGCAGCGCATCGTCCCCGCCCCCGCGTCGGTGCCCACGGGCCCCGTCGAGGTGGAGAACGTCGAGGCCCGCTTCTTCCAGGCGCTCGACACGGTGGAGCCGCGCGAGCCGGCGCTGGCGGTGTGGATGCTGGGCGGCCTGCCCGGGCTCGCCGCGCATCAGCGACGACTGGACTTCGTGGAGCGCTTCCCCGCCCTCACGGCGCGGGGCCTCCAGGGCCTGGATGACGCGCCCGCGTGGACGCTGCGCGAGGTGCTCGCGCCGCTGGCGCCGGCCCAGGTGGCGGCGAGCCTCCTGGGCCAGACGGGCGCCCGCGCGGCGATGCTGCGGGAGCGGCTGTATGCCCAGGCGCCCGCGGAGGCGCTGCAGGGCCTCAAGGGCGACAGCTCGCCCCAGGCGTGGAGCCTGCGCGAGCGCGGCGTGCGCGACGGGAAGCTGAGCGACGTGCTGCTGGGCCTCTCCGGCGTGGACGGCGAGGAGTCCTGGGTGGTGCGCGAGGCGGGCATGCAGCGGGGGCTGTACGCGGAGGTGGCCCGCAGCCTGGGGGGACTCTCCGACGCCCGCGCGGACGCGCTGCGCGAGGCGCTGCTGCCCCACGACAGGCTCGCGGTGCTGCGCGGGACGCAGGGACTGGACACGCCGGTGGCCCGCGGCCTGCGCGAGGCGCTGGCGGACAAGGCCACCAAGCTGGTGATGCGCTCCCTGACGGGGCTCTCCACCGAGGAGGCCTGGGCGCTGCGCGAGCGCGCCGCGCCGAAGACGAAGGAGGCGCTGGACTCGGTGGACGGGATGAACGACCCGCGGGCGTGGCGCCTGCGGGTGACGCACGCGAGCCGCTGGCCGGCCACCGTGCTCTCCTCGCTCAAGGGCCTGCCCGTGGGACCCGAGGCGCGCGTGCTCATCCAGCGCGTGCTGGAGGCCCATCCCCGGAAGCTGCCCGCGCTGCGCAACGCCTACGCCGTCATCGCCACCGCGGCGGCGCTCGATACCCGGGCCACGCAGGCCCGCGCGAGCCGCCCGGCGGTGGATGCACCCACGCAGCAGGTCGAGCTCTGAGGGAACACACACACCATGGAGGCCTCCATTCCGGCGTTCCTCGAGAGCGCCAAGTCGGAGCTGAACAGCCTGTCCATCACCGTGATGCTGCCGCGGATGCTCGCGGCGGCGCTCATCGGCACGGTGCTGTCGCTGCGGCCCTGGCGGCTGGTCATGCGCCGGGCCCTGCCGAAGGCGGACATGATTCAAGCGCAGGTGCTGCTGTGCGCGGCGGCGGCGGTCATCACCGCCGTCATCGGTGACAGCGTGGCCAAGGCCTTCGGCCTGGTGGGCCTGGGCGGCTTCGTGCGCTTCCGCTCCGGCCTCAAGGATCCGCGCGACGCGGCCATCCTGTTCCTGATGATTGGCCTGGGCATGGCGTGCGGCCACGGCAGCCTGGGGCTGGCGGGCGTGGGCACCGTGTTCGTGGCAGCGCTGCTGTTCGTGCTGGACCTGTTCAACCGCGAGGCGCCCTCGGCGCCGAAGCAGCGGCTGCTGGTGTCCGCCCAGGCCGATGACCTGGTGGGCGCGGAGGCGTCGCTGAGGAGCGCGCTCGGGGAGCGCAACGTGATGGTGAAGAGCTGCGCGCTCGACTTCGACGGGCGGCGGCTGGAGCTGGAAGTGGAGGAGCCCGTGCCCGGCTCGCTGACGGCGGCGCTGGGACGGACGGAGGGCATGCCCCTGCGGGGGCTGCGGTGGACGGCGGTAGGCCCCAAGGGGACACGGGAGGAGCTGACATGACGCGCAGGTGGGTGGTCGCGCTCGCGGCCGGATGGTTGCTCGTGGGATGTGGTGGTGGAGGGAGCCTGCCGGGCGCCGGCCCTGGTGCGTCCAACCCGGACGGAGACGTGGGCCTGCCGGGGGACTCGCAGAACCCCGACCCGTCGAACCCGGACCCGGCGGCCACCACGCTATGGCCGCTGTCGACGGGCTCCGTCTGGGTCTACGACATCCAGGACCCGGTGCACGGCAGGTTCCAGAAGCGGGTGGAGGTGCTCGGCCCGCGCGACGTGCCGGGCGCCCCGGCGGGGACGACGGGCGTGCTGGTGCACAGCCGGCAGGACCGCGTGGCCACGGGCATCCTCTACGAGGAGTACTCGTGGCAGCTCGAGCAGAGCAACGGCCTCGTCGTGCGCCTGCGCGAGGAGGACCACCGCGACGGCGTCCAGGTGCGCACCACCACGTGGAGCCCGGCGACGGTGAAGTCGCTGGCGCGCGCGCCCACGACGGTGCCCTGGGCCTACACCAGCGCCGTGCAGGAGTTCACGGTGCTGGGTGACGGCAGCAAGGACGACAGCGACCCGACCTACACGTGGCGCGTCCTGGAGGTGGGCGTGACGGTGCAGACGCGCGCCGGCACCTTCACCAACGCCGTGAAGGTCCGCCGCGACAAGCTCAACGACGCGGGCGAGGTGAAGGAGGGCAAGGAGCGCACGTACTGGCTGGTGCCGGGCATCGGCAAGGTGCGCGAGGAGGGCGAGCGCACCGAGGACCTGGCCTCCTACGACATCAAGAAGTAGCGCCTGTCCGCTGTCCCAGTGACGGGCGTGCGAGGGCTCGCCTCGCCGCCCGCTCCTTGGCGGGAAGGTTGGATGAAGGTCGCGGAGTGAACGGTTGGGCCTCCGTCCCGAGATGGTTCGGGAGGAGGCTGCATGCATCGGAAGAACCGCTTCACCCCACTTCCCCTCGCCGTGGCCCTGACGTTGGTGTCGGGCATGGCCTCCGCGGGCGTCCTCGCTCGCGACCCTTATCTGCAGAAAGTCGGTCCCGACACGGCCCTGGTGGCGTTCCGCCTGGCGGCCAACTGCTCGCCCGAGGTGCGCTACGGCGTGGGAGCGACCAATGAGGTCGCCCGCTCGAACGACTCGGGCAAGGCCCACGCGGTGGTGCTCACGGGGCTCAAGCCCGGCACCGAGTACACCTATGAGGTCAGCGCCTGCGGCCTGAAGACGCCGGCCAAGAGCTTCAGGACGGCGCCCGTGCCCGGCACGCGCCGCGTGCACTTCGCCGCCATGGGTGACTTCGGCACGGGCGGCTCGGACCAGCGGCGCGTGACGGCCCGGATGGTCCAGACGAAGCCCGAGCTCTTCGTCGCCCTGGGCGACAACGCCTACCCGGACGGCACCGAGGCCGACTTCCAGGAGCACCTCTTCGTGCCCATGGCGGAGCTGCTCTCGCAGGTGCCGCTGTTCGCCTCGCCCGGCAATCACGAGTACGTGACGAACCAGGGCCAGCCGTACCTGGACAACCTCTACATGCCCACCAACAACCCGGAGGGCACGGAGCGCTACTACTCGTTCGACTGGGGGCACGTGCACTTCGTGTCGCTCGACTCCAACTGCGCCATCGGCCTGTCGTCCGCGGAGCGCTGCTCGCTGGCCAGGCAGAAGGCGTGGCTGGAGACGGACCTGGCCGGCACCACGCAGCCGTGGAAGGTCGTCTTCTTCCACCACCCGCCCTGGTCCAGCGGCGAGCACGGCTCGCAGCTCACCATGCGCCGCCAGTTCGCCCCCCTGTTCGAGAAGTACGGCGTGGACCTGGTGCTCACCGGGCATGACCACAACTACGAGCGCAGCAAGCCGATGAAGGGCGACGACGTGGCGTCCTCGGGCGGCATCCCCTACCTGGTGGTGGGTGGCGGCGGCGCGACACTGCGCGCGTTCGACACCAGCCAGCCGGCCTGGAGCGCCATGCGCGACAACAAGGCGTATGGCTTCCTGGACGTGGAGGTGGTCGACGGGCTGCTCACCGCGAACCTCCTGACGACGGACGGCAAGGTGCTCGACAGCCTCACGCTGCGCAAGGACCTGCCGCCCGTGGAAGAGCCGCCCCCGGCGGACGCGCTGAGCGTCACCGTGGAGGGCGAGCGCGGCGTGGCCCCCCACCGCGCGCTCTTCCTGGCGACCACGACTCCGGACGTCCCGGTGAGCTGGGACTTCGGCGACGGCGGCTCGGCCCAGGGCCGCTCCGCGGAGCACACCTACGCCAAGGCGGGCCAGTACACCGTGACGGCCACCGCCACGTTCGGCGCGGTGACGCGCACCGCCACGTCCGTGGTGACCGTCACCTCCGCGTCCGGCGGCGGAGGCGGGGGCACCGACGCGGGCACGCCCGACGAGCGCCCCACGCCCACCCTGCCCGGCACGCCCGGCACCGAGGATGAGCCCGGCGGCGGCTCCGGAGGCTGCGCCGCGGGCCCCGCCGCCACCCTCCTCCCCCTGGCGGGGCTGCTGTTCGCCGGGCTGATGCGTCGGCGCCGGCCCGGCCGCTCCGACTGAAATCCCCCCGCCCTCCCCCCAGGCGCGGGCATCCCCGGGTGTGTCGGCGGGCGCGAAGGGCGTCCGGCGGCCACCCGGGTTTGCTTTCCCCGCTTGTCAACCCGCCCCGGGGATGCAAAGGCCCCTGCACGTCATGGCTCCCCCATCCAAGTCCCGCCGCTTCGCGCGGCCGTCCACGAAGAAGAAGTCCCCCTCCCCTTCGTCCGGAAAGAAGAAGCTCACGGCCGCCGAGCGCGAGCGCTCCACGCGTCCGCTGCGCGAGGACCTGGTGCTCCAGGCCTGCCTGGAGGCATACGCGCTGGTGCGCCACGAAGGCCGGCTGTCGGACCGGGCGTTGGACTTCACCCTGCGCCGCAAGGCCAACCTCTACTCGTCGGAGCGCCGCGCCGTCGCCGAGCGCGTCTATGCCCTGCTGCGCCGCCAGCGCACCGTGGACTTCCTCCTGTCGCGCGCCCACCCGCGCTTCGACTCGCTGGACGCGACGCGGCAGGACGTGCTGCGCCTGGCCACCTCGCGCGTGCTGCACGGCGAGCCCCTCGCCGACGTGGCGCGCACCTCCTCGCTGGCGCCCGGTGACGCACAGGCCCTCTCCGCCCTGCCCCAGGCCGCCGCGGCGCTGGAGGCCCTGCCGGAGAAGAAGCGCTTCCCCATCGCCGCGTCGCTGCCGGACTTCCTCGCCGAGCGCTTCCTCGCGCTGTACGGCAAGGACGCCGCCCGCGCCGCCGAGGCGATGAACGAGCGCGCCCCGCTCACCGTGCGCGCCAACCTCCTGAAGGAGGACCGGGACGCCTTGGCGAAGCGACTCGCCGCCGCGGAGGTGGAGTCGAAGCCCACGGCCCTGTCGCCCATGGGCCTGCACCTGGAGACGCGCCTCAACGTCTTCGCGCTGGAGAGCTTCCGCGAGGGCTTCCTGGAGATCCAGGACGAGGGCAGCCAGCTGCTCGGCATGCTGGTGGACGCGCCGCCCACGCGCGTCGTCGATGCGTGCGCGGGCGCGGGCGGCAAGACGCTCCAGCTGGCCGCGCAGATGAAGAACCGCGGTGACCTCCACGCGCTCGACATCGACGAGCGGCGGATGGAGGACCTCAAGAAGCGCGCGCGCCGCGCGGGGGTGCACAACGTGCGCGCCCAGCTCATCCCCGCGGAGGGGCCGGAGGTGGACACCGCGCTGGAGGCGCTGGTGGGCAAGGCGGACCGGGTGCTGGTGGACGCGCCCTGCAGCGGCACCGGGACGTTCCGCCGCAAGCCGGACGCGCGCTACCGCCTGACGCCGGAGGATTTGGAGACCCACGCCGCCCGGCAGAAGGCGCTGCTGGAGCGCTTCTCGCGGATGGTGAAACCCGGCGGCCGGCTCATCTACGGCACGTGCAGCGTGCTGCGCGAGGAGAACGAGGCCGTCGTCGAGGACTTCCTCGCCCGCCACCCCGAGTACAGCGTGCGCCCCGTCACGGAGCTGTTGGGCGCGGAGCTGGGAGCAAAGCTCGGCCCCGGCCCGTTCCTCAGGCTGGCGCCCCACACCCACGGCACCGACGGCTTCTTCGCGGCCGTCCTCGTCCGGGCGAAGTAGCCTGCCCGGGAAGAAAGGCCCGGCCATGTCCCCCACCGTCGTCCGCTACCGCGTCAGCCTGCCCAGGCCCCACACCCACCTGCTGGAGGTGGAGGCCACCTTTCCCGAGGCAGAGGCCACCCTCGACGCGCGGATGCCGGTGTGGACGCCCGGCAGCTACCTGGTGCGCGAGTTCGCGCGGCACGTCCAGGACGTCACCGCGTCGACGGGGGACGGGACGCCCCTGCCGGTGCGGCGGGTGGACAAGCAGACGTGGCGGGTGGACGCCCAGGGCCAGGCCATCACGCTGCGCTACCGCGTCTACTGCAACGAGCTGACGGTGCGCACCAGCCACGTGGACGGCACGCACGCGTACCTCAACGGCGCCTGCGTGTTCCTCTACACGGACGCGACGCGCGAGCTGGAGCACCACGTCACGGTGGAGGCGCCGGCGGGCTGGACGTCGTTCTGCGCCCTGGGCCAGCGCGACGGGGCCTTCGTGGCGAACGACTACGACACGCTGGTGGACAGCCCCATCGAGGTGGGCCCGCACACACCGCTGACCTTCACCGTGGCGGGCGTGTCCCACGAAGTCGTCGTCTGGGGCGACACGCCGGCGGACCCGGAGCGGTTGTGCTCGGACTTCCAGCGGCTGTGCGAGGTGCAGGCGCGGCTGTTCGGCGGGCTGCCCATGCCGCGCTACCTGTTCCTCCTGTACCTGACGGACAAGGGCCGCGGCGGCCTGGAGCACCAGGCCAGCACCGCCCTGCTCTTCCCGCGCACGGGCCTGTCCACGGGGCGCGGCTGGGAGGACCTGCTCACGCTGGCCGCGCACGAGTACTTCCACCTGTGGATGGTGAAGCGGGTGAAGCCCCGAGCGCTGGTGCCCTTCGACTACTCGAGGGAGAACTACACCGCGCTCCTGTGGGCCTTCGAGGGCACCACCGCGTACTACGACAACCTCATCGTCCGCCGCGCGGGGCTGATGTCCGCGCAGCGCTACCTCACGCGCCTGGGCGAGACGCTCACGGCGCTGCACTCCACGCCGGGCCGACGCACGCAGACGCTCGCGGAGGCGTCGCTGGTGAGCTGGGTGAAGCACTACCGGCCCGACGAGAACTCGCCCAACAGCGCCATCTCCTACTACCTGAAGGGCGAGGTGGTGTCGGCGCTGCTGGACCTGGAGATTCGCCGCGCCACCCGCGACGCGCGCGGGCTGGATGACGTGATGAGGCTGTTGTGGGAGCGCCACGGCGACGGCTCCGGAGTGGGCGAGGACGGCGTGGAGGCGGCCGCGAGCGAGGTGGCGGGCGTGGACCTGTCGACCTTCTTCGAGCGGGGGCTGCGCACGACGGAGGAGCTGGACTACTCGGTCCTCTCGCACGTGGGCCTGGAGGCGAACTTCCGCCCGCGAGAGTCCGCCAGTGACAGAGGCGGCACGCCGCCCAAGGGCAAGGCCACGGAGGCGCGCCCCAAGGGGTGGCTGGGCCTGACGCTCAAGGGGAGCGCCACGGTGGCCACGGTGCTGGACGGCTCACCGGCGCAGGACGCGGGGCTGTACGCGGAGGACGACGTGGTGGCGCTGGACGGCTGGAAGGCGGACGGCGCCGCGCTCGTCGCCCGGTGCGAGGACAAGCGCCCCGGCGAAACGGTGCACGTGACGGTGTTCCGCCGGGACAGGCTCCTGGAGGTGCCGGTGGTGCTGGGCGCCAAGCCCGCGGAGGCGGTGTGGCTGTCGCGCGTGGACAGGCCCACCGAGGCCCAGAAGGCCGCGTACCAGTCCTGGCTCGGCGCCCCCTGGGACGAGGCCCCCGGCGCGGCATAGGCTGCGGGGGACATGTCCTCCGCCTCCATCGCCTGTCGCCAACATCCCCGGGAGCTCGCCGGTTGGCAGTGCCAGTCCTGCGGCGCATCCCTGTGTCCGGAGTGCGCCGTGGGGCGCCGCGTCCAGACGGTGGAGCTGGTGGGGTGCGGCCTGTGCGGAGGCGACACGGAGGTGCTCCACCTCCACCGCGACGTGGTGCCCTTCACCCGTCGGCTGCGCAAGGCCTGGCGCTACCCCTTCTCCGCCGCGGGCCTGCAGCTGCTCGTCGCGCTGAGCATCTTCCTGGGCATGGTGGGGTGGCTGGCGGAGAACTCCTTCCTCGTCATGCGGCCGCCGCTCATCGCCTTCTATGGCGGCCTGTTCTGGGCGACCTTCTTCGGGCTCGTGCGCGAGACGGCGCGCGGCGACACGTCGCTCGACATCCCGGACTTCAGCGACATCTTCCGTGACGCGCTGCTGCCCGGCCTGCGCGGCCTGCTGGTGTTCCTGGTGGCCGGGTTGCCGTCGCTCGTCTACGGGCTGTGGGCGCACCCGGGTGGCAGCGCGAAGCTGGACATGTTCGCCTGGTTCATCCAGTGGCGGATGCCGCCGGGGCTGACGGCGGACCCCGTGTTCTGGCTGCTCGTGGGGGTGGGCGGTCTGTGGCTGCCCATGGGGCTGTTGCTCGCGGCGTCGGAGCACCCCGTCTCGCACATGCTCAACCCGGCCATGGTGCTGCGGCTGGCGCGCGGCCTGGGCTCCGACTACCTGGTGGCCTGCGCCGCGCTCGCGGGGCTGCTCGTCGTCCATGGCGCCGCGCACGTGCTCGCGGCGGCCGTGCGCGCGCTGGGCCTGGTCTTCATCTCCCGCTTCCTCGCGGAGGCCATCACGCTGGTGGTGCCCTTCCTGGCGGCGCACGTGCTGGGCCTCTTGCTGTACGTGCGCGGAGACCGCGTGGGCTACGGCGAGCCGAGCGACTACGTGGCGCCCGTGCTGGGGAACGCCCAGCCCACCCGGGGATCCGCCCCGCTGGGGGGAGCCGGCGTGCAGCGGGACACTCCCACGCGGGAAGCGGAGTCCCCCGGAGAGGAAACACCCGGCGCACCCGTGGGCGCCGACGAGCGGCTCGCCGCCCTCGCGCTGGCGGTGGGTGGGCGCGACGTGGCCCGGGCGCTGGAGCTGTATGCCGCGCTGGAGCAACTGCCCGCCGCGAGGGTGCCCTCCGAGCACCACCTGTTCATCGGCCAGGCCGCGGCGGTGGAAGGAAACTTCCCACTGGCTGTCACCGCGCTGGAACGCGCCGCGGACGTGGCACCGGATTCGCCCACCGCGCCCAGGGCGCTCGTCATGCTGGCGCGCGTGCTGGGTGAGCGGATGAATGACGCGGCGCGCGCGGAGGAGGTCTACCAGTACGTGCAACACCGCTATCCGGATACCCAGGCCGCGAGATTCGCGAGCGAGCGCAGCCGGCCCCGGCCTGATTGAACCGGGCATTGCCGCGCGCGGGCATCGGCATCACCTTCCCGTGCATGATTCGGGCGTGTGGATGGGTGGGTGGGCTCCTCGGACTCGGCATGTTGCTGTCCGGCTGTGACGACGCGCCTCGCATGTCGCGAGGCCATGACGAGTGCGAGACGACGCTGATGGCCGTGCGCGTGGCCGTCGTCTCCGCGGACGGCGCCCGCGTGCGCGGCGCCACCGTCACCGCCACCAACGTGGCCTCCAACGTCAGCATCTCCGGCGTCACCGGCTCCGACGGCGTCACCACCGCCGTCAACGAGACGCTGGCGCCCAGCCCGGTGCGAGTCACGGCCACCGCCGGCTCCAAGGTGTCCCCCGCCTCCCACGTGGAGTGGGTGTGTGACACCTGCAACTGCGTCCCCGAGCCGTCCGAATTGACCCTGGAGTTGAGCCCCTGACAGGCCCTCGGGCCTCCAACTTCCCGGACATCTCACGGATTTCCATGTGAGATGGCACCGCAGAGGTTGTGTTCGGCCGGTCCGATGCGGTACGGCTTGGAGCCATGCGTCAGACCCGCATGCTCGCCACCTCCCCCCTCTTCCTCGTCCTCGGAGCCTCCCAGCGTGCGGGCGCTCCCGTGTGTACGGCGGTGGGGACGTGTTGTGGCGGGAGCCGCGTTCCCCCCCTGGGGAGCCCCGCGTGGCGTCCTACCGTTCCGGTAGCTCTTCGGGTCCGCCAGCATGTCCATCGATAGCCGGGAGCAGTGGCTCCAGTGCGCGCTCGGCGAGCTGACCGAGCGCTTCGTCAACCAGGCACACCCCATCCCCTCGGGCCTGCTGGAGGCGCTGGACGCGGACCCGCGTCGAGGCGCCCAGTCCCTGGCGCGGCGCATCCGCGCGAGGCAGGAGCGCAACCGCTCGGAGGGCCAGCGGCTGCGGCACCTGCTGCGCTTCGAGACGGAGCTGTGGGAGCAGGGGCTCGTGCACGTGGCGGGGGTGGACGAGGCGGGCATGGCGCCGCTCGCGGGCCCCGTCGTGGCGGCCGCCGCGGTGCTGCCCAGGAGCTACCGGCTCAAGGGCCTGGACGACTCCAAGAAGGTGCTGGACGCGCAGAAGCGCGAGGCGCTGGCGGAGTCGCTCAAGCGCGACGTCGTCGCCTGGGCGGTGGGCCGGGCGGAGGTCGAGGAGATCGACCAGCTCAACATCTACCACGCGGGGCTGTTGGCCATGCGCCGCGCGGTGGAGGGGCTGGGGCTCAAGCCCGACTACGTGTTGGTGGATGCGCGGACGATTCCGCAGTGCCCGGCGCCGCAGCGAGGCATCATCAAGGGTGACTCGCTCTCGATGAGCATCGCCGCGGCGTCCATCCTGGCCAAGACGACGCGCGACCGGCTGATGGCGGAGCTGGACCAACGCTACCCGGGCTACGGCCTGGCCGACCACAAGGGTTACCCGACGGCGCGCCACGTCCAGGCGCTGCGGGAGAAGGGAGTGCTGCCCATCCACCGACGCAGCTTCGGTCCGGTGAAGGAGGTGCTCGGGCTGGTGGAGCCCGGTGAGCCGTCCCCTGCTCAGGCGGAGCTGTTCCGCGTGGAGCCCATCGCGACGACGAGGCGCAAGTCATGAGCACGGACCGAGACATCGACGGTTGGCTGTCGGAGCGGGGCATCACCCTCACGGACGCGAAGCTGCGCGCGCGAGCGGTGCTGGAGGAGGCGGGCCTCACCCGTCCCGGCAAGGCGCGGATGAGCGAGCCCAAGCTGCTCAAGGCGGCCCAGGTGCTGGACGGGCGGTTCTTCCCCGTGTGCTCGGATGGGGCGTGCGTGAAGGTGGCCCAGGCGAGCGGCCGGGAGCCCTTGCGCGTGGAGCCTCGCAGCCACTGCGCCAGGTGCGGGGGTTCGGCGAACCACCGGGCGGAGGTGGCCTTCGTGGAGACGTGTCACCGGCTCGGCGTGAGCAAGGTGGTGGTGGTGGGAGGCTCGCCCGCGGTGCGCGAGGAGCTGGAGTCGAAGCTCGGGCCGCACATCGACCTGCGCATGGTGGACGGCACGGAGCGGCGCACGTCGGACCGGGCCCGCAGTGACTTGGAGTGGGCGGACCTGGTGCTGGTGTGGGGCGCCACGGAGCTGCACCACAAGGTGAGCGGGCACTACACGCATGGAGGCCCGGCCTACAGTCGCAAGGTCGTCCACGTGGTGCGTCGGGGAGTGGCCGCGCTGCTCGAGGAGGGCATGACGCACCTGGAGCGGGCACGCTGATCCGCCAACAGTGCCGCACGGAGCCCTTGCCCCGTGCGGCCGGCGCCGTCAGTCTTCCGGGATGAAGACCGAGCTCATCCTGCTGCGGCACGGCGAGACGGAGTGGAACGCGAAGGGGCTCTTGCAGGGCCACCAGGACAGCCCGCTGAGCCCCGAGGGCGTGCGGCAGGCGGACGCGCTCGCGGCGCGGCTGGTGACGGTGTCCTTCAGCGCGCTGTATTGCAGTGATCTGGGCCGGGCGGTGCAGACGGCGAGGCGCATCGCCGCGCGCACGGGGCACGACGTGCGCCCGGATGCCCGGCTGCGCGAGCGGGGGCTGGGCGTCCTGGAGGGGCTCACCCGCGAGGAGGCGAGCCGCCGTCACCCGGAGGTCTTCGGCGCGTACGCCACCAACGCCCCGGACTTCGTCGTCCCCGGTGGGGAGAGCACGTCCCAGCGGCTGGGCCACGCGGTGGAGTGCCTGGGCGAGGTCGGCACCCGCCATGCGGGCGAGCGCGTGGTGGTGGTGATGCACGGCGGCGTGCTGAGCAGCTTCTTCCGCCACAGCCTGGGCATTCCGCCGGCCACGCCCCGCGCATTCTCGGTGCTCAACGCGTGTTGGAACCAGTTCGACTACCACCAGGGCGCGTTCCGCCTGGTGACGTGGGGCGACATCACCCACCTCAAGGAGCTGAGCGCGGACGACTCCTCCGCGCGCTGAGGAGAGGTCCCCACGCCACGGAGGTGTCGCGCGACCTGGCCGCCACGCGGCACCCGGACGCAGTGGAAGGCGCACGGCGCCTCATCAACACGGGGCCTCGCGCCCTCCACGCGCCAAGATGCGGGCGGTGGAAGGTGCGCTGCGCCTCATCAGCACGGGGGCTCGCGCCCTCCACACGCAACGACGCGGGCTCTCGACGAGGGGAGCGTCAGCCCAGGACCGCGCCCCGCGCCCTCCAACTGGAACGGCGCGGGGCCTCGTTGACGCGTCAGACCTCGGCGCGCTTGCCCGACTCGGCGCGCGCGGTGCGCAGGGGACTCTGCTGCGGCGCCTCCACGAACTCGCGCGCCTCCGCCACCGCGCGCAGCACCACCTCGGCGCCGAGCTTCATCTGCTCCACCGAGTGCGACGACATCACCTGCATGCGGAAGCGAGACTCGCGGATGCGCACCGCGGGGTACTCCACCATGTTGGGGAACACGCCGCGCTCGAACACGAGCCTGCCCGCGACCCTCGCGACCTTCGGGTCGCCCACCGGTACGGGCACCACGTTGGAGGGCTCCCCCAGACACTTCACCCCGCCCTCGGCGAACGCGGCGCGCAGCGCGAGGATGTTCTCCATCGCCTTCGCGCGCAGCACCTCGCCCTCGTCCGAGCGGACGATGCGCAATGACTCGAGCGCCACCGCCGCCTGCACCGGAAGGATGGCATTGGAGAAGATGTGCGGCCCGCCCATGACCCGCACGAACTGGCGCACCGCCGGCGAGCGCGTCGCCACGAAGCCACCGTTCGACGAGAACGTCTTGGAGAACGAGCCCACCACCAGGTCCACCTTCCCCAACAGCCCCTGCGCTCCCAGGCTGCCCGTGCCGCGAGGGCCCAGCGCGCCCAGATCATGCGCCACGTCCACCAGCAGCGTCGCGCCGAACTCGTGACAGAGGTTCTGCAGCTCCTCGATGCGAGGAATGTCCGAGTCCATGGAGAACAGGCCCTCGGTGACCACGAGGATGCCATTGGCCGTGTCGTGGGCGCGCAGCTCCTGGAGCTTGCGGCGCATCGCGCGGTTGCTCAGGTGCGGCACCCGGCTCACCTTCTGCGTCGCCGCGCTGGCGCCCTGCTGGAGGCTCGCGTGCGACAGCGCGTCCAGCACCACGTGGTCCTCCGGACGCACCAGCCCCGCGATGGCGCCGAAGCCCGCGCCCCACCCCGTCGCGAACAGCGCCACGTACGGCATCTCCAGATGCTCTCCGAGCGCCTGCTCCAGTTGGAGTCCCGGCGTCGTGTTGCCACCGAACATCCCGGAGCCGGCGCTGTGCACGCCGTAGTCCCGGATGGACCGATGCGCCGCCTCGACCACCGCTGGATGCGTGGACAATGACAGATAGTCCTGCGAGCCGAAGTTCACCCCGTGCCGCGCCACCCCACCCTCGCTGCGCACGCCACACTCAGCGGTCGGCGCGCCCTCCAGGCTGCGCGAGTACGGCCACAATCCTGTCTGTCGCCGTGACTCCTGCCATTGGAAGAACGCCTCCGTCCGAGCCAGCAGATCAGGGCCGGTCGGATGCGTGTAATTGGCGATGAAATGGGTGAACAACGGCGAATCGAGCTGATCGCGTAGATTCATGAACACATCCGAGGGGGAGGGGGAACGACGCTGGAACAGGACCTGGCACGTCGCGCTCGGGGGGGTGAGCGCGGCCTTTAATGCCCCTGCATCTTTCCAGTGTCAACAACTCCCCAACACCCGGATATTTCGAATTATGAGTGCGGACCAACCTTCATACGTTGGGTGAAATCCGATTGCGTTTCAAACCCTCGGAGTCCTGTCGTTGTAACACGACGTGACACATCCATCTTGAGAAGCGGAGGGCCCATGGGACCCTCCGCGCCTCCATGCGCTACTCGTCGTTCTGCTGGAGCGCCGCGAGGACATGGAGGTCCTCGAGCGTGGTGGTGTCTCCCGATGCCTGCTTGCCCGCGGCCACGTCGCGCAGGAGCCGCCGCATGATCTTCCCGGAGCGTGTCTTGGGTAGCGCCTCCGCGAAGCGGATCTCATCCGGCCGCGCGATGGCGCCAATCTCCTTGGAGACGTGCTGGGCCAATTCCTTCTTCAGCTCCGGTGAGGGCACGTTGCCCTGCTTGAGCGTGACGAAGGCCACGAGCGCGGTGCCCTTGAGGTCATCGGGGCGGCCCACGACGGCGGCCTCGGACACGAGCTTGTGGGCGACGAGCGCGCTCTCCACCTCGGCGGTGCCAAGCCGGTGGCCCGCGACATTGACGACGTCGTCCACGCGGCCCATCAGCCAGAAGTAGCCGTCCATGTCCGTGCGCGCGCCGTCGCCGGTGAAGTACTTGCCAGGCAGCTCGCTGAAGTACGTGCGCACGTAGCGGTCCGGGTCGCCGTACACGGTGCGCAGCATGGAGGGCCACGGCCTCGTGACGAAGAGCAGGCCGCCCTGCCCCTTCGGCACCGCGTTGCCCGCGCGGTCCAGGATCTCCGCGTGGATGCCGGGCAGCGGCAGCGTGGCCGAGCCCGGCTTGGTGGGCGTCGCGCCCGGCAGCGGCGAAATCATGATGCCGCCCGTCTCCGTCTGCCACCACGTGTCCACGACGGGGCAGCGGCCCTGACCGATGACGTCGCGGTACCACATCCACGCCTCGGGGTTGATGGGCTCGCCCACGCTGCCCAGCAGGCGCAGCGAGGACAGGTTCTTCTTGCGCGGGTGCTCGTCGCCCAATCGCATGAAGGCGCGGATGGCCGTGGGCGCGGTGTAGAGGATGGTGGCCCTGTAGCGCTCGATGATGTCCCAGAAGCGGTCCGGCCCCGGGTGCGTGGGCGCGCCCTCGTAGATGACGGTGGTGGCGCCGTTCATCAGCGGCCCGTAGACGACGTAGCTGTGGCCCGTCACCCAGCCCACGTCGGCGGTGCACCAGTAGACGTCATCCTCGCGCAAGTCGAACACCCAGCGCGTGGTGAGCGAGGCGACCACCGCGTAGCCCGCCGTGGTGTGCAGCACGCCCTTGGGCTTCCCGGTGGAGCCGGACGTGTAGAGGATGAACAGCGGGTGCTCGCTCTCCACCCACTCCGGCTCGCACGTGTCGGACTGGCCGTTGACCAGCACGTCCCACGCCACCATGCGCGGGTCGGTGAGCGCCAGCGCGTCTCCCGTGCGGCGCGCCACCACCACCTTCTCCACGCTGGGCATGTTCTCCAGCGCGGCCTCCACGTTCTTGAGCAGCGGCACCACCGCGCCCTTGCGCCAGCCGCCGTCCGCGGTGAGCACCACCTTGGCGCCCGCGTCCTTCATGCGCTCCTGGAGCGCCTCCGCGGAGAAGCCGCCGAACACCACCGAGTGCACCGCGCCGATGCGCGCGCACGCCAGCATCGCCACCGCGGCCTCGGGCACCATGGGCAGGTAGATGCCCACGCGGTCCCCCTTCTTGACGCCCAGGGACTTCAGCCCGTTGGCCAGCCGGTTCACCTCGACGGCGAGCTGCCCGTACGTGAGGGTGCGCCGGTCTCCGGGCTCACCCTCGAAGAGGATGGCGGGCTTGTCGCGGCGCGTGGCCAGGTGCCGGTCCAGACAGTTGTAGGCCAGGTTGGTGCGCCCCTCGACGAACCAGCGCGCGTGTGGCGGCTTCCAGTCGAGCACCGTCTGGAAGGGCTCCTTCCAGTAGAGCTCCTCGCGAGCGCGCTCGCCCCAGTACTTGTCCGGATCTCGAGCGGCCTCGTCCCACAGCCGCTGGTAGTCCTCCATGCTCTTCAGGTGAGCACGCTGGGAGAACTCCTGGGGCGGTGGGAAGACGCGGGTCTCGGTCAGGACCGAGGAGATTTCTTGCTGCGTTTCAGCCATGGGCTCCTCCGCAGAGTGGGCGACAACCCCTCTGTTCTAGGAACCCCGGAGGCCGGGCTCAAGCACGCTATTCGCAGCGGTTCGCTTCCTTGACGGCTTCAAAACGCATCCACAGCTCGCACGCGCACTCGGCGGGCCGCTGCTCGGAGGCGTAGCGCACCCGCATCGCCCCGTCGAAGCGCGTCTCGCACTGCGTCGTCGCGTCGATGTGGATGCTGGCTTCATCCAGCAGACAGCCCACCCCGCGCACGGGCGTGGCGGCGTTGATGGTGGTGCCGTCAATGGCGAAGTCGTCGCCCTCGGCGAGGAAGTAGCCGATGAGCTGCGTGTCGAGCAGCCCGAAGTTCAGGCGCACCACGCGGCCGGTGACCTGCAGGCTGCCGCGGAACAGGTCGCGGTTGGCGTCGTAGAGGCCGCAGTCGTCGCGGAAGATCTCCACGGGAGTGAACTCGTAGTCGCCCGCTTCCTGGACGAAGGGCAGGCAGCCCGACATGGCGCTCACGAGGAGGGCGGGCACGAGCAGGCGGAAGCGTCTCGGGGTGGACACGGGGCGCACCATACCCCACGAATGCATCGAGTGCAGTGCGCTCGTGGCGGTCGGGGTTAGAGTGGCCCCCATGCCCGAATACCGCAACCCCAAGCCCACCGTGGACTGCATCATCGAGCTGGCCGGTGGACGCATCGTCCTCATCCGCCGCGCGAACCCGCCCATCGGCTGGGCGCTGCCGGGGGGATTCGTGGACGAGGGCGAGCCCCTGGACGCGGCGGCCATCCGGGAGGTCAAGGAGGAGACGGGGCTGGAGGTGAAGCTGGTGGAGCAGTTCTTCACGTACTCGGACCCGAAGAGGGACCCGCGGCAGCACACGCTGTCGACGGTGTACATCGGCACGGCGGACGGTGAGCCGAAGGGCTCGGATGACGCGGCGGAGGCGCGCACGTTCGCGCTGGACGCGCTGCCGTCGGACCTGTGCTTCGACCACGGCACCATCCTCTCCGACTACCGGACGTACAAGCAGACCGGGCAGCGGCGGAAGCTGTAGGGAGCGCCGTCCAGGATGCACTACGCGCTCGTCCTGCTGGCCCTCGGAGGGCTGTTGGCCCTGCATGAGCTGGGGCACCTCGTCGCCGCGCGGCTGCTCGGGGTGCGGGTGCCCCGCTTCGTGTTCGGCTTCGGTCCGCCCATGGCGTCCTTCCGGTTGGGGGGGACGCAGTTCGTCGTGGGCGCGGTGCCGCTGGGCGCCACGGTGCACATCCAGGGGATGAATCCCCACCGCTCGGAGGTCGCGGAGGCCGCGAGCTTCCGGACGCTGGGGCCCCTGCGGCGCGCGCTCATCATCCTGGCGGGGCCGCTGTCCAACTACCTGTTCGCGCTGGGCGTGCTGTTCGCGCTCTACACGTCGGGCACCCACGTCGTGGTGCCGCTGACGGTGGGCACGGTGCGGCCGGGCTCGGAGGCGGCGCGGGCGCAGTTGCTGCCCGGGGACCGCATCGACTCGGTGAACGGTCAGGCGCTGCGCAGCTGGACGGAGTTCGTGGAGAAGGTGGCGGTGGGCGTGGGCAGCACGCTGGAGCTGCGGGTGGACCGGCACGGCGAGCAGCGCACGGTGACGGTGCGACCGCGCGCGGACGAGCGTGGCGAGGGACGCATCGGCGTGAGCCAGCAGTACGTGTACCGCACGCATGCGCCGGGCGAGGCGCTGAGGCACGCGACGGTGCACACGATGAACCTCGCGGCCGAGGGCGTGACGATGTTCACGCGGCTGGCGAAGGGAGAACAGGCGCGGGGTGGACCGACGGGCCCCGGGGCGCTGGTGCGGCAGGAGTCGTCCGATGCGGCGTCGTCGGGGCTGGACTCGGTGCTGCGAGCGCTGGTGGCCGCGTCGCTGGCGCTCGCGCTGCTGACCTTGCTGCCGATTCCGGGGCTGGATGGCGGGCGCGTCGTGCTGTTGCTGGTGGAGGCGGTGAGTGGTCGCAAGCTGCCGCCTCGCGTGGAGACGGTGGCGCAGACGGTGGGGTTCCTCGCGAGCGCGACGGTCATCGTCGCGGTGGCGTTCGCGGAGATTCGCGGGGCGCTCCCCGAGCGGTTCAGGTCGGAGTCCGCGTCACCCGCGACGACGGGACCCGGTGGCACCACGGCCGGAGCGCCCCCCACGACGGGAGCGAGTGCACCTCCCATCGGAGCGTCCTCGGGAGCGACGGCCCCCGGCGGCGGCGCACCCGCGGGAACGGCGCTTCCCACCACCGCGACACCGGGCGGCACGGGCCCTGGAGGACCTGTGGCTCCGCCTGTCGCCGGCTCGGGAGCAGCAGCTGCGACGGGAACCAAGGCAGCACCCGCTGCGCCAACGCCAGTGACAGGCGCACCGGCAGGAGTTGATTCGCGCGGCGTGACGGTCCCCGCCTCCGGAGCCGCGAGCGCGCTCAATCCAGCCGGGAGCAGCGGCGGGGGAGCATCCCCCACGACGAGCGCGCCGCCATCCACGGGCTCCGCGACGCCCACGAACGTGGGAGCCACGGCAACGCCCGCCACGGCAGCCGGGGCGACGGACGCACCCGCGAACAGCGCGGCGCCAGCAGGTGCGCCGTCGGGCCTTCCGACAACCACGCCTGCGCCACACGGCGCGGACACACAAACACCCGCGGCGAGCCCATCGTCCACGCCGCCTCCCGCGAGCGCTCCACCCGCGACGCCACCTCCGCCACCCGCCGAGTCCGGGACGAAGGACACCCCCTCATCCGGCGGTCCCTCGGTGATGGGCAGGACGACGGCCTGAAATCCCCTGCCCCGGAACCCGCGAGGGGAACCGCGAGCCTCCCCTGGTTGTCGGGCAAGCGGGCGGACGCTTCCTGTCCACCTGTGGGCTTCCGGCCCCGATGATGCGGCCGACAGGCGGCGGGACGCATATGCTTACGCGCGAGATGAGCACCAAGGCCAAGGCGGACGGCGGGCTGTACTTCGAGCTGTACTGGGGCGAGAACCTGGCCGAGGCCTGGAGCTACGGGCGCGAGCAGACGCGGGTCCACGCCGCGCCGGATGAGAAGGCGCCCCTGCCCCTCTACGGCTTCACCCTCCCGGAAGAGCCGTTCCTCATGGCCGAGCGCACCGAGCGCGGCTGGCGCATCCACCTGCCCCCCAAGGTCCAGGTCGAGCACAAGCAGCGCGGAGACGCCTTCGCCGCCCTCCCCGGCGCCCAGCTCGTCCAGGACCAGGGCCGCGCCTCCGTGACGCTCGCGGACGGCATGACGCTGCGCCTCACCGAGGGACAGCTGTCCCTGCTCGTCCAGGCCTCCGTCGTGAAGGAGCGCGTCGGCCCCCTCCAGTGGAAGGACATGGGCTGGCTCGCCATCGTCGGCCTGCTCTTCCTGAGCCTGCCCGTAGGCTTCCTCATCGCGGGCCCCACGCCCGAGCGCGCCGCCGAGTCCAACGCCCGCGCCCTCCAGCTCGCCGCCGAGAAGGAGGCCGCGCGTCGCAAGGCCATGGGCCTGGACACGCCCATGCGCCCCATCACCGACGCCGAGCGCGAGCAGCAGCAACCGGCGGACGCGGGCCCCGAGGTCAACATCCCCGCCAGCTTCCGGATGCGCTGACGCAGGCCTCACGGCCCCAGGCCGACCCACACCTCCCCATCCTCGAAGAACTCCTTCTTCCAGATGGGCACGTCTTGCTTGAGCCGCTCGATGGCGTGCTCACAGCCCCGGAAGGCCTCCTTGCGATGCGGCGCCGCGGCGGCGATGACCACCGCCAGCTCCCCCGGCACCAGCACGCCCACGCGGTGCACGATGGCCAGCCGCACGCCCGGCCATGACGTCGCGGCCTCCGCGCCAATCTCCGCCAGCTTCTTCTCGGCCATCGGCGCGTAGGCCTCGTACTCCAGCCGCAACACGCGCCGCCCCTTCGTCGCGTCGCGCACCGAGCCGCTGAAGGTGACGAGCCCGCCGTACGCCTCGCCCCCCACCGCCTCCACCACCTCCTCCAACCGCAGCGGCCGCTCCAACACGCGGAACAGCCCCGGCGAGCCACCCGCCACGGGAGGAATCAACGCCACCTCCGCGCCCGCCCGCACCGGCGCCTCCGCGCCCACGAACTCCTGGTCCACCGCCACGCGCAGGTGCGGCAGCAACGGAGCAAGCCCCGGATGCGCCGCCGAGAGCAGCTGGAGAACCACCTCCACCGTCGCGCCCTCGGGCACCTCCACGCGCTCCCGGGCCGTCCCCGCGCGCTCCCTCGCGGCGGCGAAGTACAGCACGGTGACAGCGCCGCCCGGGCTCACTTCCACTCCTGTCCCGCGCGAGCGTTCTCCCTCAATCGCAGACTCCCCTTCAGCCTCGCGCCGCCCTCGGCCAGCGAGAAGTCCAGGAAGCCCGAGTCCAGCGGCGTGAAGCCCTCCAGCACCGCCTTGATGAGCGCCTGCGCCGACGCCAGTCGCTCCGCGGGCACGCCCGGCAGCGACTCCTGCGCATCCAGCTCCGCGCGCAGCCGCCCCAGGTCCGCCATCACCGACAGGTGCCCCGCACCGAACGCCTCACCGCCGAAGCGCTCGCGCAGCGACTTGCCGACATCGCCGCGAGGACGCCCCTCCAAAGGCTCACCGGCGATCAACGTGGCGCGCTCGGGGCCGATGCGCAGCTGCACCGGCTGTCCCCACAGGAGCGTCTTGTAGAGCCGGCCGCCGGGAATCTTCTCCATCGCGAAGCGCAGCGACGAGCCCTGCGCGCGCTCATCGAGCAGCCGCAGCACCGGCTCCACGGAGGTGAGGCCCGCGTCGATGAGGACGGTGCCCCGAGGCTCGGGCCGCTGGTTGCGCACGAAGTTCCGCAGGAAGCCCGGTGCATCGAAGTACACCAGCATCGCGACGTCACCACGCAGCGCCTTCAACAGCGCCTCCGCGTCCAGTCCCCGCGCGCGCCACCGCTCCACCATCCGCTCGCGACGCGGCGAGCCCGGCGCACCGAACGCCAGCTTCGCCAGCTCCTCGGGGGGCACGGACAGCTGCGCGGCGGCCACCGGCCCCAACCCGCTCTCCGCCATCAGCGCGGAAGGAGGCGCGCTCGCCCCCTGCAACAGCGGCCGCGTGGACGACAGGAACCCATCCAGCGACACGTGCTCGGGGCGCACCGTCATCGAGGCGAAGAAGCCCCGCACCGGCCCCTCCTCCTCCCCCTCGTCGAGCCTCGGTGCGCCCGTGTACAGGTAGACATTCCCCTCGCCCACCTTGGGACGCAGCTCGTTGAGCAGCGCCACCTCGGACATCCCGGGCCCCGTCAGCTCCGTCACCGCCCGACGCACCAGCTGCACGTCCGCGACGGCCGGCCGCGGCGGCTCCACCGCGAGCACCTCCAGCGGCACGCCCTCCTCCCCCTCCTCGTCGTCCTCCGCCTCCGGCCCGTCGGGAATCGCCAGGTACAGGTAGCCCCGATCAACGAACAGCAGCATCGGCTCGCTGCCATCCTGCGGCACCACGCGCATGGCGCCATCATCGGTGGGCATCACCTGGTGGCCGGAGCTCTCCAGCTCGCTCGCCACCGCGGACATCGCCGCGTCGGGCTCCGTGATGCCCAGCACCGCCACCACGCCGTCGAACTCCGGCAGGATGAACAGGCCGAAGCCCTCCTCGGGGTCCACGACGCTCGAGCCCTGCGTCAGGCTCTGCAACACGAGCGACACCAGGGGTGCCTCGCGCAGCGCCTCCTCCGCCTCCTCGGGGCCGATGAGTCGCTCGTGGAAGTCCACCAGCGGCTCCACGTTGCCCTGGAGCCGGGGCATCCACAGCACCGTCTGCGCGTCTCCCGGCACCGCGCGCAGCAACGGGCGCGGCACCACGGTGAGCCGCACGCGCCCCACCTCCTGGCCCTCGTGCAGCGCGCGCACGGTGTACGCGCCGGGCCGGGCGAAGGCGTGCGACAGCTGGGCGCCCTGCTTCGTGGGAGTGCCGTCGCCGACATCCCAGGAGAGGGCCTGCGCGCCCTTCTCCCCGGAGCCCAGTGTCACGGGCACGCCCGCCTCCACCGTGCGGTCCTCACCCAGGTCCGCGCGCACCGCGCGCCGACAGCCGGGGCCCGACAGGCCCACGGCGGTCAACAGGAGGAACAGCGTGACGGACCGAAGGACGGAGCGCGGGGAGTGCGGCATGAGCCGCTAATAGTCCAGCGCGAGTCCGAACATCCAGCGCCGGCTGGACAAGTTCAGACCCTTCCCTCCGAAATCGTCCACATCCGCGTAGGTGTACTCAGCGAACAGGTAGCTGTGGTTCACCCCCAGCCCCGAGTCGAAGTCGCGAGCGAAGCGCGGCTGCAGCACGTCCAGCAGGAACGCCAGGCCCGCCGTACCGCCCCAGCCCCACTTGCCGCCCTTGCCGGTGACGCCGCCGGAGACCTCGGTGTCGCTGCCCTTCGTCACCCACCAGGGCGAATAGATGAGGCCCAGCTTGCCGTACGGCACCAGCGGGATGCCCCACTCGAAGGCCGCGTAGTCGAACTTGTAGAAGAGGTTGAACGCGAGCGGCACCACCTTGATGGCCGTTCGCTCCGCCGCGTCCCCACCGCCGTCCGCCAGCTTCGCCGCGCCGTACTTCTCGCCGTAGCCCGCCGACACGCCGACGCCCGCGGTGCCGATGCCCTGGTAGAAGTAGCGCTGGAACTCCAGCTCCACGAGCAGCAGCGACGAGTCACCGAAGGTGTCCTTGTAGGGCGTGCCGCCCAGGCCCTTCTCCTCGTCGATGAGCGGCTTGTAGCCCCCCAGGCGGAAGATGATGCCGCCGGTGCGGGGGGACTCGACCAGATCCGGAGACACCACGCCTGCGTCCTGCGCCCACGCGGGCAGCGCGGCGAACGCCACGGCCACACCCAGGCCCCATGCCCGACTCATGACTGCTTCCTCCTCGACACCGTCCAGAAGCCCAGGGCCGCCACCACGGCGCCCACGGCAAGTCCGCCACCTCCCGCCCCACACCCGCCCGTCTCCGCGCCCTGCGCACCCCGGTACGCCGCCCAGAAGCCGTTGCTCGCGATGGGAGTCCCCGTCGCCAGCGGCGACGACTCACTCTGGTTGCCCGCCTTGTCCAGCGCGAACACCCGCACGCCGTACTCCACGCCGTTCTCCAGGTTGTCCATGCGGAACAGCGTGTTCGACGACGTCTGCTCCTTGGAGCGCACCACGTCGCCCGGCGTGGCGCTGCCACCGTCCTCACCGGCCACCAGCTTCACCACCTCCACCTTCATCTGCGACGAGTCGCTCGGCGCCGTCACGTCCACGCTCAGCGCCGTGTCCAGGCCCGTCACCGTCGGCAGGATGGGCGCCGCGGGAGGCTTGGGGTCCAAGGTCAGGGTGATGGCGGGCGTGCCCACGCTCGTCGCGGTCGCCTCGCACGTCGTCCCCGTGCTGTTGAAGGGCCGCACGGACGCGCACAGCTTGAAGCTCTTGTTCTCTGTCTGGGCCTCGCACGTCTGGCCGGCCTTGGTGAGCGCCTCGCTGACGTTCAGGCTCACCGTGCCCGTCGTCACCGACGAGGAGCGCTCGATCTCCTCCAGCGTCACCTCGCTCGAGCTCGGCGTGTCCGAGCACGTGTCCGGGGACAGCCAGATGTAGAGCGTGTCGCACTGGTTGGTCGCCTGACGTTGCCAGGTGACCTGGGTGACCTTGGCGCAGTCGGCCTTGGAGACGACGATTTCGTTGCCCTGGCTTCCCGAGACCGAGAAGGTCACGGTCTGCCCCAGGGCGGTCGACGCGGAGAGCAAAAGCAAGGCGAGTGTGAGGCGCATGGGTAGCCGGACGCTAGCAAGCGGGGGGCCACACACAACGCCTTCCGACAGGCCCTTTTTCGGACGTTTCGAGCCAACCTGGCGCGCCAAACAGGCAGGACGGCCCCCGGGGCCGTGCCAATTTGTCAGACGGGACGCTCGACCAGCTTCAGGCCGGCCTCCACCAGGTTGAGGGCGGCGCCCCGGGTGGCGTTGTCCACCGCGGCGAAGAGCGTCACCCACTCGGGGGCCTGGGGGAAGGCGCGCACCCGGCCCACGTGGACCGTGGGGTCCGACGTGACGAGCATGGGCATGGGGTAGATGCGCTCGCCGGGGGCGTCCAGCACCTTGAGGGCCGGGGACGTCTTGAGCGCGGCGCGCACCTGCTCCACCGGGCCCGCCTTCTTGAGCTGCACGTGGAGCGACAGGCCGTGGCCGTAGAAGCTGGGCACCTGCACCGCGGTGCCGGCCAGCACCGGCGCCTCGCCCCGGGACGCGAACAGGCGCGCGGCCTCCAGCGTCCAGCCCGCCTCCTCCTCCGTCCAGGGCGAGTTCACCATGAAGCCGCCCACCTGCGGCACCAGGTTGAAGCCCACGCGGTGGGGGAACGCGTGCGGCTCCGGCTCGCGCCCGGACAACAGGTCCGCGGTCTGCTTCTCCAGCTCCGCCACGCCGCGCACGCCCGCGCTGGACACCCCCATCATCGCCGTCACCTGCGCGCGCACCACGCCGAAGGCCCGGCGCAAGGGCTCCACCACGTGCACCGCCGCGGTGGTGACGGCGCCCGGCAGGCACACCACCCGGCCCTTCGTCACCTGCGCCAGCGCCTCCGTGTTGAAGCCCGGCAGCACCAGGGGCACGTTGCCGTCGCTCCGGAACGCGGAGCTGATGTCCACCACCCACGCGCCGGAGGCCTGCGCCGCGGGCGCCAGCGTGCGAGACACCTCCGCGGGCGTGGCCAGCAGCACCAGCCCCACGCCGCGGAAGACGTCCGGCGCGGCGCGCTCCACCTCGATGGAGTCCTCGCCGTACTCCACCTCCAGGCCCTTCGAGCGCTCGGAGCCGAAGGCGCGCACCTGCTCGGCGGGCACGTCCCGCGCGTACAACGCGGCCAGCACCTCGCGGCCCACCACGCCGGTGGCACCCACCACGGCAATCTGCAAGTCGTTCTTCATGACGCGTCCTCGTGCGTGACTCCTCCAGGCGCAAGCCGCGTCCCGGAAGGAGGGCCTCAGTCGTCCTTCAGCCGCGCCGTGGGCACCGGCCCCGGCAGCGGAGGGAACTTCGGATTGCGCTCCGGCTCGGAGGCGCGCACGTAGTGCGGCTCCATGGAGAAGAGCGCCTCCAGCGAGAAGGTCTCCGGCATGCGGGCAAGCCGCACCAGCTCCACCGCCGACGGGAAGTCGTGCCCGGACAAGAGCCGCTCGGGCGCCACGCCGTGGGACTCAAGCGCCGCGCGGTAGTCCACCAGCGCGGGCCCCAGCGCCACCGCGCGGGGCTCGGCGGCCATGCGCTGGGCCACCTCCTGGGGCGACATGGCGGTCTCCGGCTCCAGCGCCTCCACCGTCCCGCCGCGCCGCACGTAGACGCCCAGGTACAGGTCATCCTTGCGCGCCACGGCCAGCACGTGGAGCGGCACATCCTCCGGCCCCTCCATCGCCACCGCCGCCAGCGACGACGCGCCCGCCACCTTGAGGCCCGCCGCGTACGCCAGCGACTTCACCGTGGCCAGGCCGATGCGCAGACCCGTGAACGAGCCGGGCCCCAGGCCCACCACCAGCCCCTCCAGCGCCGCGAGCTTCACGTCGTGCCGCGCGAGCAGCTCCCCCACCACGCCGGGCAGGGCCTCGCTCTGCTTGATGGGCGGACGCACCACATGGTGCTCCACGACGCGCACGCCGTCCGGCCCCTGCTCCACCAGGGCGAGCGACATCGTCAGCGTGGAGGTGTCCAGCGCGAGGAACATGGGCGCTCCCTACACCGGCGCGGCCCACATTGCTTGGGGAATCTCCGACACGGTGTCATCGGGGCAGCGATACAGCCGCACGCGCACCACGCCCTTGTCCAGCATCCCCAGCTTGGACGCGGCGGCCTTGGACACGTCGATGATGCGGCCCTCGACGTAGGGCCCCCGGTCGTTGATGCGCACCTGCACGGAGCGGCCGTTCTCCATGTTGACCACCTTCATGCAGGAGCCGAAGCGCGCCTTCTTGTGCGCGGCCGTGAGCGCGTTCTGGTTGAAGCGCTCCCCGCTCGCGGTGGGCCGGCCGTGCAGCCCGGGGCCGTAGAACGACGCCAGCCCCTCGCCCAGGTAGGAGCGCGGCATCTGCTCGCGCCGAGTCACGCCCGGAGTCGAACCGGAGCGCGTCCGGGTCTCCTCGTCGCGAGAGTCCGGCTTCGCCGCGCGCGAGGCGCACGCGGTGGAGAAGCCCAGCGCCAGCAGGAGGACGACGGTGCTCGCGCGCATGGGGCCTCTATCGGGTGATGTCGTTGGTGAAGACCAGCAGCATGAGCAGGAAGAGCAGCGCCAGGCCCACCATGTTCGCGGCCTCGCGGACCCGCGTGGGGATGGGGCGGCGGCGGATGCCCTCCCACGCCGCGGACAGCAGCGCGAAGCCATCCAGCACGGGGATGGGCAGCAGGTTCATCACGCCCAGGTTGATGGAGATGATGGCCATCAGGTGCAGGAACGAGTCGAGCCCCTGCTCGGCGCTCTTCGCCGCCAGCTGGTACATCATGATGGGACCGCCCACCGAGGACAGCGGCACGTCGCGCGTGAACAGCCCCGCGAGCACCTTCACCATCTGCCCGACAATCTTCGGCACCACGACGGCCGCCTGCTTGAACGCGGCGGCGGGCCCCAGGTGCACCGTCACCTCGTCCACCTTCGGCGCGTCCGCGTCCATCAGCGCCCAGCCGCGCGCCCCCAGCGCCAGCCGCGAGGTCTCCTGCCCCATCGCGTCCTCGCTCTTGAGCGGCGCCTGCGCCAGCTTCTCGGTGTGCTCGCCGCCCTTCGCGTCGCGCCACGTCAGCGTGAAGGGCTGGTCCTTCAGCTCGGTGAGCTCGTTCTCCATCATCCGCAGCGACTGCACGGGCTTGCCGTTGAACGCGACGATGAGGTCTCCGGGCGCAAGGCCCGCCTTCTGCGCCACGCTGCCAGGGGCCACCGTCGCGACGTACGTGTCCGCGGCCTCCGCGCCCACCGCCGCCAGGCCCACGCCCGGCTGCCGGGGCACCGTCACCTCGACGAGGGCGGGCACCTGGCCCGTCACCACGCCGGCCTCCACCGTGGACATGCGCCGCACCACCAGCTTCAGCGGCTCACCCTCCGGATGCCGGCCCAGCTCCTGGTACAGCCGCGCCTCGTCCGGCACGTGCACGCCGTTGACGCTCAGCACCCGGTCGAAGGTGCGCAGGCCCGCGGCCTCCGCCGGCGAGCCCGCTCGCACGCCCACCAAGGGCGGCTTGGACACCGGCGCCACGCCGATGAGGCCCCGCTCCACCGTGTCGATGGGCGACGTCTCCGTGCTCTTCTTCGGCGTCACCGTCAGCGTCACCGGCTGGCCGCCCCGGTCCACGACGATGGGGATGGGCCGCTCGAAGCGCCCCACGAAGGTCTCCCGCATGTCGTCGAAGGTGCGAACCGACTCGCCCTCCACCGACAGGACGCGGTCGCCGGGGCGCATGCCGGACAGCTCCGCCGGGCTGCCGGGCTCCACGAAGCCCACCAGGGTGGACGTGGCCTGGTGCGGGCCCAGGAAGACGAAGAAATAGACCAGCACCGGGAAGATGAGGTTGAAGGCCGGCCCCGCCAGGACGATGAGCCCCCGCTTCCAGGGCGGCTGTGCCAGGAAGCCCCGCTTCGCCTCGTCCGGGCTGAGCTCCTCGTGGGGCAGGTCCCCCGCCATCTTCACGTACCCGCCCAGCGGCAGGATGGCGATCTGATACTCCGTCTCACCCTTGATGAAGCCGATGAGCTTGGGCCCGAAGCCGATGGAGAACTTGAGGACCTTCACCCCGCAGGCCTTCGCCACGAGGAAATGGCCGAGCTCGTGCACTGTCACGAGCACGCCGAGCAGCAGGATGAAGAACCCCAGGTTCTGAAGTGAGGGCATGGCGGCAAGAGTAATCGTGTACCCCCGGACGGACAACGCACATCCGGGGCCGCCAGCCAGCCAGCCGAGCGAAATCTCACGCTTCTACGGCAGGAGCCCTCGCACGAACTGCACGTAGACGAACACCAGGGGTGCGTTGAAGAGCAAGGCGTCGATGCGGTCCAACACCCCGCCGTGCCCCGGGATGAGGAACCCCGAGTCCTTCACGCCGTACGCCCGCTTGAGCATGGACTCGCACAAGTCACCGACGGGGCCCAGCAGGCCTCCGGCGATGCCCAGGATGACGCAGTCCCACACCGTGAAGACGGGGAAGAAGAAGCCCCGGGCGATGAACATGCCACCCACCGAGCCGAGCATGCCGCCGAAGAAGCCCTCCCACGTCTTGTTCGGGCTCACCTCGGGGTAGAGCTTGTGGCGCCCCATGAAGCGGCCGAAGAAGTAGGCGGCGGTGTCGTTGGCCCAGGTGATCGTCAGCGCGCAGATGACCCACGCGAGGCCATGGTCGGGCAGCAGGCGCAGCGCCGACAGCGCGGTGAGGCCCACGGCGCCGTACAGGAAGCCGTTGACCAGGTGGGCCGTGCGCGTGGGGGCCTCGGCGAGCGGGCCCTTGAAGAGGTGGAAGATCCACGCGAAGAACGCGAAGACGATGGTGAGCCAGAAGGCCGTCTCACCCGTGCGCGCTGCGTCCCTCAGGGGCAGGAAGGGCAGCACCGCCGCGAAGGCCATGCCCACCCACGCGGCCGCGTTCAGCCGCTTCTGCACGATGAGGTAGTACTCGCCCACGCACGCGGCGGCGGCGAGGCCGAGCAGGCCCGCGCTCCACACACCGCCCAGGAAGAGCAGCACCAGCACCAACGGCAGGAGCGTCAGCGCCGTCACGATGCGGATGACGAGGTTCTTGTTCTTGTCGTTCACGCCTTGGCCCGCTGAGGGGGGTCTTCCCGCTTCACCTGCGCCGTCGTCAACCCGAAGCGCCGCTCACGCTGCTGGTACTGCGACACGCAGCGCAGGAACTCGTCGGTGCGGAAGTCCGGCCAGAGCGCGTCGGTGAAGCACAGCTCCGCGTACGCCATCTGCCAGAGCAGGAAGTTGGACACGCGCAGCTCGCCGCTGGTCCGCACCATCAGGTCCAGGGGCGGCAGGCCGTTGGTCCAGAGGAAGGACTCGAAGTCGGCCTCCTCGACGCGGTCCGCCGCCAGCTCCCCCCGGGTGATGGCCTGGGCCATCCGCTGGGCGGCGCGGAGGATCTCCTCCCGGCCGCCGTAGGACAGCGCCAGCGACAGCACCATCCCCGTGTTGTGGCGGGAGTCGGCGATGAGCCGCTCCAGCGGGTCCTTCACGAACCGGGGCAGCCGGTCCACGTCCCCCACCGCGTTGAGTCGGATGCCGTTGTCGAGGATCTCGGCGCGCTCGCGCTCCAGGTAGTCGCGCAGCAGGTCCATCAGGCCCGCGACCTCCTCGGCGGGGCGGGCCCAGTTCTGCGAGGAGAAGGCGTAGAGGGTCAGGGCCTGGATGCCCAGGCGGCGGGCGGTGCGGGTCACCTCACGCACACTGGCGCTACCCTCGCGGTGCCCCTCCAGTCGGTCCAGACCCCGCGACTCCGCCCACCGACCGTTGCCATCCATGATGATGCCCACGTGGCGCGGCATGGGCCGGGCCTTGACCTGATTTTCGAGGGCGGAAACCACTAGGGGGCGTTCCATTCGAGCCGCGCACCCTACCGGCGACACCGCGCCGCGTCCACGCCAGCGTGGTCCAACCGTCACCCCCGGCCCCTGGTCGGTCGCCCGGCCCCGGTGAGCGGCCTCGGGGCTCGCGCGCATGTGGGCACAGGTGCGCGAGCCCGGGGATGGGAGCTCAGGATTCGGGCCAGTTCGGGCGGAGGGCCTCGATGGGACTCTGTCCCCAGGTGGCGTACCGGGCCTCGTCGGCGACGGGGTAAGGCAGCCCGTGGGTGCGAGTGAAGTGATCCACCCAGTGCGGCTGGGAGCCGTCCACATCGGTGAAGCCGTACTCGCGGGCCAGGGCCCAGGAGCTGTGGACGCGGCCGGCCTTGGAGGCGACGTTGGGGTCGGCGGCGAGCGCGGCGACGGCGCGCCCCACGTAGGCGGGCGTCTCGGAGGCGATGAAGTCCGGGTCCACCTTCGTGCCGTCGCGCCAGTTGGCCTCGGTGACGCCGAAGTGCTCGAGCATCTCCTCGGAGCGCAGGAAGCCCGGCGTCACGGCGAGCGCGGTGAGGCCCGTGCGGCGCAAGTCCCGGGACATGGCGAAGGCGAGCCGGATGACGGCCATCTTCAGCACGTCATAGAGGACGTGGCCCCGGTAGGCGAAGTGGTCTCCGTCGGTGATTTCGACGATGAGCCCCTGGTTGCGCGGGAGCATGAGGGGGACGGCGTGGCGGCTGGTGATGACGTGCGTGAGCACGGCGCGCTCCAGCATGGTGCGTGCGTCCGGGATGGACTGCTTCCAGAAGGGCTGGCCGAAGTGGGTGAGCCGGTCGCAGCCCCAGATGTCGTTGACCAGGATGTCCAGGCGGCCCTGCTCCTGCTGGATGCGCTCGCACAGGGAGATGACCTCCTCCTCCACGGTGTGGTCGCAGCGCACGGGGATGCCGTGGCCACCGA
Organism: Myxococcus faecalis; assembly: GCF_050039385.1. Taxonomy (NCBI): domain Bacteria; kingdom Pseudomonadati; phylum Myxococcota; class Myxococcia; order Myxococcales; family Myxococcaceae; genus Myxococcus; species Myxococcus faecalis. The sequence goes on from NZ_CP144336.1 coordinate 927,195, forward strand.
GCGCCGTGACCTGCTCGGCGGTCTCCTCGAGGGTCTCCGGGCGGGAGTCTCCCGAGGCGGGTCGGCCCCGGACGCTGCGACCGGTGCAGTAGACGGTGGCGCCGGCCTCGCCCAGGCGGGTGGCGATTCCGCGTCCCGCGCCTCGGGTGGCGCCGGCGACCAGGGCGATGCGGCCTTCGAGTGGCTTCTTCATGGGGTGTCTCCTCACGGACCGACCGGGGTGGCCGGCGATGGGGCGCACCGTACGGGGGGTAATATGACAACCTCTGTCATGTTGGTTCCGTAACGTTCACGGCGGAGGTCTTTCCGATGCGCGCCGACCGACTCGTCAGCCTGATGATGCTGTTGCAGAGCCGCCCGAAGCTGACCGCGGGCGAGCTGGCGCGTGAGCTCCAGGTCTCCGCGCGGACCATCCACCGAGACCTCGACGCCCTGTCTGCCTCGGGCGTGCCCGTGTATGCGACGCGCGGCTCGGAGGGCGGAGTGGCGTTGCTCGAGGGGTGGAAGACGCAGCTGACGGGCCTGACGCGCGCGGAGCTGCACGCGCTGGCGGCGATGAGCGCGGCGCCGGGAGGGTTGGGGGACATCGGGTTGAGCGCGCCGCTGCGCAGCGGGTTGGTGAAGCTGGCGGCGGCGCTGCCCGCGTTGCAGCAGCCGGCGCTGGAGTACGCGCGGCAGCGGCTGCATGTGGACGCATCGGGTTGGTTCGCGGAGCGGGAGTCGGTGCCCCATCTGGAGGAGCTACGCGAGGCGGCGTGGGAGAACCGGCGGGTGTCGCTGAGGTACCGGGACTTCGATGGGAAGCGTGGCCGGCGACAGGTGGAGCCGTACGCGCTCGTGTTGAAGGCGGACCGTTGGTACCTGGTCGCGGGGACGGAGGCCGGTACTCGGGTGTACCGGGGCTCGCGCATCGACGGGGTGAAGGTGCGTGCGGAGACCTTCGAGCGCCCCGCGCGGTTCGACCTGCCCGCGTTCTGGAAGGAGTGGTGCGCGCGCTTCGCGCAGAAGCGGGCACAGTACGAGGTGACGCTGCGATTGACGCCGGAGGCGGAAGGCCTGCTGCGGCGGATGCGCCCTCCGGTGGATGGCGTCCGGTTCGACGCGGGGGATGCTACCCACGGACGAAAGACAGTCACCGTCGACTTCGAGCGTGAGGCCATCGCGATGGACCAGCTGTGCGCGGTGGGCCAGGGATTCGAGGTCATCGAGCCCCGGGCGCTCCGGGTGCGGTTCATTGCCTTGGCGAAGGCGGTCCTGGAAACCCATCAAGGCGAGGGATGAGGGCTGGGAGGCATGTTAGCCTCGCAGGGACATGAGCAGTCATTCGGGTCCAGGGGTACCTCCCTGGCATCGGTTGCGCGGGCCTCGCATGTGCCCTCGCGTGGGGAGTCTCACCCATCCTTCTGAACGTCACGAGGTCTCGCGGCCATGAGATGTGCATCCATCCTGTCCCTGTTGCTCGCCTCTTCCTGCTCCGCGCCGAGCCTTTCCGAACCCAACTCGGACTGCGACAGGAAGCCCGATGTGACCCGAGTGTTCGAGGTAGGCACCACCGAGGCGGTGCTGGGCGACGGCTCGGGTTGTCGGGTGGTGGCCGTCTCCACCGCGCTCCTCGGCTTCACGCCAGGCTGTCTGAGATTGCATGCGAGGGACGCCGCGAGTGACAAGGAGTTCATCGCGGATGTGACCGACCTCCGTGCGCGCCAGGCGAGGGACCTCCGCCTGGCGTTCCTCCCTCCTGACTCGTGGTCCTCCGACATCGGCGTCACGGTCCGCTCGTTCGAACAGCGCTGCGACGGAGTCCAGATCGGCGTCTTCCACCAGGGAGTCACCGTGCGACCCGGGCAGGTGGTCCCAGCGTCCATGACCCTCGATGGCCGGGATGCCGACAATGACGGGTTCGTCGCCAGGAACTTCGGAGGCTCCGACTGCCGGGACGACCTGGCCACCGTCTTCCCCGGCGCCCCCGAGCTGTGCAACGGCCAGGACGACAATTGCGACAGCGTCCAGGACGAGGGTTACCCCAACCTCGGCTCCGCGTGCCTGGATGCCAGCACCCAATGCGCGGGCACCTACCAATGCTCCCCGGAGCAGGACTCGACCGTCTGCGTCCCTTCGGGTTCGTGCTGACGGAGCGGCCCCAGGACCTCGAAGCGGCGTGAGCCTACTCCGCTTCGAAGTTGTGCTTGATGACCTTGGTCTCCCCTGCCCCCACCTCCACGGTGACATGTTGTGTCTTCTGGAGGTCGGGGTTGTGCAGCTTGATGCGGTGCTTTCCCGCCGGGACTTCCTTGGGGGCGAACGGCGTCGGCCCCAACTCCTGGTCATTCAGCGTGACGACGGCATAGGGCCGGATGCGGAACTCCAGTGTCCCCTTGCCCACGCGCACCGGAGGCTTCGCACGGGCCGCGGGCTTCGCTTCGAACACGGGAATCTGCGAGGGCTTCTGCCCCACGGGGCTCGCGGCCCCTTGCGCCGGCCGAGGAGCGACGGCGGCCGGCGGCTCCACGTTGGCGCCTCCCGCCTGAGCCACCCTGGGAGGCTTTGCCTGCGCCGGCTCCGTTCCCTTCACGACCTCCACCGGATTCCCAGCAGGCGCGCCGGAGGGCGGAGCGACGTGTGCACGCTCGGGCAGAACCTCCTGCCCATTGGGGGCCTGAACCACCGGGGCCGCCACCTCGGGTGACTTCGCGACCTGGGCCACGCCCTCGCGCACAGGCGCCGTCACCGACTCGCGCTTCGTCGCGACCGGCAGCGGCGGCGGGTTCACGAACTTCGGAGACTCCTCGCGCGTGGCCAGCACCAGACCGCCGCCCACCACGAGCACCACTCCCGCCGCCATGACTCCGAGCAACCACCCACGCCCCGGGCCCATGGGCGCGGAGACCTGCACCCCCGTGGAGATGTGGTCCTCATCCGACGCCCCCGCGTCCGTCCGCACGCGGTCATTCGCATCCCGCTCGGCCTCGGCGCCCTGGGCCACGTCCGTGGCTCCCGCGAGCGAAGCGGCCTTCCACCCGTCATCCGCCCCACGAACCTGCCCCGCCATCCCCGCCTGCGCCGGCAAGGCATGCCGCGAGCTCCCCCGCTTCCCCTTCTCCCGCGCCTCCACCGGAACAGGCCGGGCCTGCGCCACCTCGCCGCCCATCACCCCGCGCACCGACAGCGGCATGGGCGTGGTCGGCGACGTCGAATCCACCACCGCCGGCAGCGGCGTGGTCTTCATCGGCCGCTCCTCCACGGGCGCGGACATCGACCGGGGCGCGCTCGCGGGCTTCGGCGGCGTCATGCCCACGGGCGCCACCACCCCCGCGGCGGGCGTGCCCCCGACCTCCGCCATCACCTTCGCCACGAACTGCGAGAGCTGGTACGCCCCCACCGGCTCGCCCGACGACAGCAGATAGCGCTCCAGGTCCGACTGGAGCGCGCGGCAGTCCGGATAGCGCGCGTCGCGCTCCTTCATCAACGCCAGCTCGAGAATCCTGCGCAGCGGCTCGGGCACATCGGCCCGGCGCGCCTCCACCGGCACGAAGGGCTCGAACAGGATGGCCTGCATCGTGCTCGCCTCGGTGGTGGCCTCGAACGGGCGCTTGCCCGTGAGCAGCTCGTACAGCACCACCCCCAGCGCATACACATCCACGCGGCGGTCCAGGGGACTGGCGCGCAGCTGCTCCGGCGGCATGTACGCCACCTTCCCCTTCACCACGCCCGTCTGCGTGCGATGCCCCTGCCCCGCCACCTTCGCCACGCCGAAGTCCACCACCTTCACCGCGCCCTGCCGAGACACCAGGATGTTGTCCGGGCTCACGTCGCGGTGGATGAGCCCCAACGGCTCCCCCGTCGCCGCGTCACTGAACTCGTGCGCGAACGCCAGCCCCTCCGCCGCCTGCGCCACCAGCTTCGCGCACACCACCGGCGGCAACGGCTGCTCCGACGCGCGCTTCACCAGCCGCCGCAACGTGGGCCCGTCGATGAACTCCATCGCCAGGAAGTAGCTGCCGTCCGCCTCGCCGAAGTCGAAGATTTGAACGATGTTCGGGTGCTCGAGCTGCGCGGCCAGCCGCGCCTCGCCCAGGAACATCTCCACGAACGCGGGGTCCTCCGCCAGATGCGGGAGGATGCGCTTCAAGACGAGCGTCTTCTCGAACCCCATGGGGCCAGCGGCCTTCGCGAGGAAGACCTCCGCCATGCCCCCCGAGGCAAGCTTCCGGACGAGTTGATACTTCCCGACTTGCATTGAGCTGAAGGTTCTCCCAGGTTTTCCCGGAAAAGTGAAATCCCTCCGCGAGTGTTCTGCCCAGGACCATGCAGCCGAGCGTCAACGAGTTTGCCCTGGCGCGACCGGCTCCGTAGGATCCGCGCCACGCATGCCCCCGAAGCTCATCGGTCCCTACCGCGTCCTGGAGACGCTCGGCAGCGGCGGGGCTGGCACCGTGTACCGGGCCCTGGACCGCCGCAGCAACGACGAAGTCGCCCTGAAGCTGCTCTCGGCCGGCCCGACGCTGGACGAGCGCGCGGCGCGGCGGCTCGCGCGCGAATTCGAGACGCTGGCGGACCTGTCCCACCCCAACGTGGTGAAGGTCTTCGAGGCGGGGGTCCACCAGGGCTGGCCCTACCTGGCCATGGAGCTCATCGAGGGGCTCACGCTGCGCCACTACCTGGAGATTCGCGGGGACGACCTCTTGTCGCCCAGCAGCTCCAGCGCGCCCCGGAGCCTGTTGTCCGTGCGGCGCACGGCGGATGACGACTTCGGGGTGGGCAGCGACTCGGACCTGGACCTGCCGGGGGACTCGCGCTCGGGGCACGAGGGCCTGTTCAGCATGGACGCCTTCAACGAGGAGCCCCCGAGCGAGGATTTGCGCAGCTACGGCGCGGAGGACAACCAGGACGCGCTGGACTCGGACGACTCGCTGGAGGGATTTGACGTGCCCGCCCCCGCGCCCCGCAAGCCCGCGGACGACGCCCGGGCGCCGCGCGTGGAGGACCTCAACCGGCCCGAGCGCATGGGGCGGCTGAAGGACACCATGCTCCAGCTGTGCGAGGCGCTGGCGTACATCCACGGGCACGGCCTGGTGCACCGCGACCTCAAGCCCTCCAACGTCATGGTGGACGAGGACCGGCAGGTGCGGCTGATGGACTTCGGCCTGGCGAAGTTCCTCGCGGACGACGTGGCGATTACAGAGGCCGGCAAGATGGTGGGCACGTACCGCTACATGGCGCCGGAGCAGATTCTCGGAGAGCCGCTGGATGGACGCTCGGACCTGTACAGCCTGGGCGTCATCCTCTATGAGCTGCTGAGCGGGCGGCCCCCCTTCGACGCGAAGACGCCGCACGAGTTGTGGCGGCAGGTGTTGGAGACGGAGCCTCCGCCCGTATTGGCGTTGAACCTTCATGGGGACCCGCAGTTCGCGCGGGTGGCCCACCGCCTCATCCGCAAGGAGCCGGACGACCGGTTCCAGACGGCCGAGGAAGTCTACGAGGCACTTTCCGAGTGAGCACCTCCCAGCTTCACACCTTCACGGTGGCCGCCGACAAGGCGGGCCAGCGCGTGGACCTCTTCGTGGGCGAGGCGCTGAGCCTGTCGCGTGCCCGCCTCAAGCGACTCTTCGAGTCCGGCGCGGTGAAGGTGAACGGCCGCGCGGCGAAGAAGGGCCTGACGTTGGTGGAGGGCCAGGCCGTGGCCGTCGTCCTCGAGGAGGAGACGCGCGAGGCGGTGCCGGACCAGGACTTCCCGCTCACGGTGCTGCACGAGGACGCGGAGCTGGTGTTCGTGGACAAGCCCGCGGGCCGGCCCTCGCACCCGCTGCAGTCGGGGGAGACGGGCACGGTGGCCAACGCGCTCGTGGCGCGCTACCCCGAGTGCGCGCAGGCGTCGGTGGACCCGCGCGAGGGCGGGCTGTGCCACCGGCTGGACGTGGAGACGTCGGGCGTTGTGGTGGCGGCGCGCACGAGAGCGGCCTGGAACACGGTGCGCGAGGCGTTTGGTGAGCGCGCGGTGGACAAGCGCTATCTGGCGCTGGTGACGGGGCCGCTGGTGGACGAGGGCGACATCGAGCTGCCGCTGCGTCACCACCCGCGCCATCCGGACCGGGTGGAGCCCGCGCCGTACGGTGCCGAGGACGCGCGCGAGGCGGTGTCTCGCTTCCGGGTGCTGTCGCGCGCCGGAGAGCACAGCGTGGTGGAGGTGCGCATCCTCACGGGCGTGCTGCACCAGGTGCGCGCGCATCTGGCGGGCATCGGCGCGCCCATCGTCGGGGACACGCTGTATGGCGGGCGCGAGGCGCCGGAGCTGGGGCGCTTCTTCCTGCACGCGCGGGCGCTGGGGCTGTCGCATCCGGTGACGAAGAAGCCCCTGCATGTGACCAGTCCCCTGCCCCCGGAGCTGCGCGCGGAGCTGGAGCGGCTGGGATTGCCGCTGCCGCGTGGCGAGCACGGCGACGCGAGCGTCAGTTCCCCAGCGACTTGAGCATCGCCCTGACTTCATTGGCGGAGGCCCCGGAGGGCTCCAGCTTCAAGTACTGGTTGTAGGCCCGTGCCGCCTCGGAGTTCTTGCCGATGGACTGGTACGCCATGCCGAGCGACAGCCAGGCCCGGGCGTTCTTCTCGTCGTCCCGGACCACGTCCGCCAGCAGCTTCGTGGCCTCGCGGAAGGCGGACTCGGACTCGAAGCCGTTCGTCAGGGCGATTCCCAGTCCGGCCTTGGCCTCCGTGGAGTCGGGCTTGAGGCCCAGCGCCTTGCGGTAGCTCGCGGCCGCGGACTTGAAGCGATTGCCCACCGTGGCGCTCTTCGCCTGCTTGATGAGGTTGGCGTATTCGCCCTCCGAGTCCACGGAAGCCTGGGCGACCGCGGGGAGCGGCACCGCGGGCGCCTCCGCGACGGGGGCCTCCGTGGCCCGGGGCTTCACAGGACGAGCCTCCACGACGCGAATGGGCGCCGTCGGCGTCACCGGCATGGACGCTGGCGCTCGTTCGGACAGACGCCAGACCGCGAACCCGAGCCCTCCCAGGAGCAGACAGGCCGCGCCGAGCCCGATGCCCGACAGACGTCGGACACCCCGAGGAGCCTGGGTGGATGCCCCCGTCTCCATCAAGGCCTCCGGCGCGGTGTTGATGGCTCGCGGAGATGTGGGGCGGGCCAGCGCTTCGCTGAATGCGGCGGGAACCTGGGGCGGGCGCCCCTCCTCACGCAACTCCCGTGCGAACAGCGTCTGGACGAGCCACGCCACGGACATCGGGGAGAAGCGAGGTGTGGTGGCATAGAGAAAGCCGGAGAGCGCTTCCGCGAAGGCGTGCGCTGACTCGAAGCGCTCCTCACGATGCACCGCGAGGGCCTTCTGGAGGATCTCCTCCAACTCGACTGGCAGCTCCGGCCGCAGAGAGCGCGGCGACGGGAACCGGCCCTCCTGGAGCTGGTGCATGACGACGTACGAGGGCCCTTCGAGCGGAAGCCGACCGCACAGCAATTGATAGAGCACGACTCCGGTCGCCCAGACATCCGTGCGAGCGTCGACCTCCTCTCCGCGCGCCTGTTCCGGGGAGAAGAAGAGGTACTTGCCCTTCACGACGCCGGGCTCCGTGTTGAAGCCTCTCAGCTCCCGCGCCTTGGCGATACCGAAGTCGACGATCTTCACCTGCCCTTCGTAGCTGACCAGGATGTTCTCGGGAGAGATGTCGCGGTGCACCAGGTCCAGGCTGACGCCGCGATTGTCCACACGGGTGTGCGCGTAATGCAGCCCCCGACAGACCTCCAGCGTGATGAAGACAGCCTGGGCGATGGGGATGGACGCCAGTCCCGGCTGATGCGAACGCTTGAGGATCCGGTCGAGGGGCTGACCATCCACCAACTCCATCGCCAGGAAGTGCTCGCCGTCCGCCTGACCGAAGTCGAAGACCTGGGCGATGTTGCCATGAGAGAGCGAGGCGGAGATGCGCGCCTCGCTGATGAACATCTGGAGGAAACCCTCATCCTGCGCGTATTCGGGCAGCACCTTCTTGATGAGCACCGACTTCGTCACGCCGGCCTCGCCCACCAGACGCGCACGCCACGTCTCCGCCATGCCGCCCTTGCCCAATCTCGACACCAACGTATAGCGCCCCAACGCCTTGGCAGTCACGGAGTCCATGGGAAGGCAATGTAGTCGTTGAGCGCGCGTCCTCCCAGTCCCCGCAATGGAATACAGCTCAGAACGGAGACTCGCGGGAGCCGCGCGCCAAGAGGCATCTTCTCCGGGCTGCGCGACCGGATGCGCGACAACCAGGCCCACCCCCACTACTCGCCCATCACCTTGACGATGACGCGCTTGCGCCGCTGTCCATCGAACTCCGCGTAGAAGACCTGCTGCCACGGGCCCAGGTCCAGCTTGCCCGCGGTGACGGGGATGATGACCTGGTGGTGGACGAGCATCGACTTGAGGTGCGCGTCACCATTGTCCTCGCCCGTCCCGTGGTGGCGATAATCCGGTCCGAAGGGCGCGAGCTTCTGGAGCCACTCCCAGATGTCCTCGTGCAGCCCGGACTCGTCGTCGTTGACGAAGACTCCCGCCGTGATGTGCATGGCGGAGACCAGCACCATCCCCTCCTGGATGCCGCTCTTGCGCACCAGCGAAGCCACGGTGTCCGTCAGGCGCACCAGCTCCCGGCGCTGCTTCGTCTCGAACCACAGGTACTCGGTCAGGGTCTTCATGCGCCACACGATAGCCGAGCCTCCCAGGCCTCGCTGCGGGGAGCACCCCGGCCCGCAGCACGAAGCAGACTTCCCCGCAGCCTCCTCGCTCCGCCCGAGAAGCATGCAACACATTGCGAATCATTCAAACCATCCTCATACTGACGACACCCCGCCTCAAACCCTCCCTTTTCCAGGAACGCACGCGCGCCCCTTCCGCGTCCCTGCGAATGGGTCGCTGAAGCGGCCTGGAGGGCAAGCAGGGTCTGCGAAGCGGGACTCCAACAGTCCGTCCGTTGCGAGCACGGCTCGACCCAGAGCACTTCGAGCGCTTCGCTCACGGGATTCGGCTGTGGGGCTCCGCCGCAGGACTCCAGATTCCATGCAACCTCATGAAGGAGCCCTTGGCCCAACGCTCTTATGAGGCGCTCCGCCGATACGTCGGCGGCGTGTTGCCCTGCCTCGCCTTGTGCGATGCGGCGAACGCCGGGAAGGTCTCCGCCGCCGAGTACCATCAGTTCGGCGTCCAGCGACTCATCCACCACACCATCAACACCGTCATCTGGAACAATGACATCCACAGCATGGCCGTGGAGACGCTGCACCCAAGCCAGGTCCGGAACATGGTCAGCCTCCACGTTGCCCGAGGACATACGCTCCAGGAGGGCGTCGACTTCACCGCCCGAAAGGTCCGCGAGGAAATGCTTCTGTTCCAACAGCGGGCAAACCAGCTGGAGCAAGGGGCGAGCAGACAACTCCAGGGCTTCATCTCCGGCTTGCGCGATTGGCTCCACGGCTACAACGAATGGGCGGACGTCGACACCCAGCGCTATTCATTGCACCACGCGGAGCAGGACCCCGACGACAACGGCGTCCTGCTCGCGGCCCGCTGACACGCCGCTACGGGCTCAGAGACAATCGAACACGAGCGTATCGGGCAACAGCCTACCCCAGATGACGCTCGCCTTCATTCGACTCTCCAACAGGCTTCGGGTTGAGCAACACGACAACGGCCCGCCCAGGAATCACCGGACGGACCGCCTTCGACTCACACGCGCTTCCTCAGTCTTCCGGGATGCTGACCGGCGGGATGCAGGCATTCGTGGACTGGGAGTAGGTCGAGGTCGTGCCCCAGCTCGTCCAGGAGCCACAACCGCATCCCCGGTAGCCCACGATGCGCAAGCGCGTCGAGGAGGTGTAATAGACGGTCCCCGCCGACGTGATGCTGCAGTCGGGAACCAGGCCCTCACGTGACGTGGACTCCTGCTCCCCGAGGTCTTCCTCCAAGGGGCCACCACAACCCGCCAGCATCAACCCCACCGCAAGCAACGCACCGCTGACGAACCTTCCAGCCTGCATTCGTCCCTCCAGGGACTGTTTTTCGGGGGGTACGGCCCCTCTACCCTAACACACCCTGAGTGCGCCCTGCCCATGCGGGCCCACGGAGCCAGACACCCCGCGGGCCCACCGCCTGCGTCAGTAGGCGTAGTAGACGGGCGGCGTCGTGCTGGTGAAGTAGTTGTAGTACGTGGCCACGTAGTTGCTGCCGCTGCCCGTCTCCCCCGGGAGCGGGCCCGTCTTCGTCCCGTAGACCACCAGCGTGGCGCCGGCGTCCGTCTTGTCCAGGTTGCAGGCATTGACGTTGCCCGCGCCGAAGTTCACCACGATGGTGTCGTCGCGCACCTTCCCGAGCGTCGCCACGTCGATGTGATTGACGCGGCACTGCGTGTTGGCACTGCCGCTCGGGGAGCCCTTCGTCGAGTAGGCCGTCGCCAGCCCCACGCCCGTGCCCAGCACGGCGATGTGCGGCGTGTTGTAGGAGCGACCCAGCTCCACGCTGCCCGCCGCGTAGGGACACGTGCCGGACGCGGCGCGCGTCAGGGTGATGGCGTAGCGCGGAGGCAGCTCCCCGGGAATCACCGCCGAGGAGATGGTGAAGCTACAGCCCCCGAAGGAGCTGGTCGTCAGCGCGTCCTCACGCGCGCCCAACGACTCCTCGGGCGAGGACTGCTCGGGACCACCACAGGCGGACAGGGACACAACGGCGCAAGCCCAGACAAGCTTCTTGAAGACAGTCATTTCTTGAGTCTCTCCGGGAAAGGGAGGACCGCGACTCTATGCCCTTCCCGCAACCCCTCACAACACAGGCCGCTGCAACCCGTTCCGACACACCCGCGTCAAGAATGACCAACCCCACGCAAATCGCAAGACACGGTGTCTCGACGGACCACCCGTCCGCTGTCCTCGAAAACCTCTACAAAGGCAGACACGTCTCGCGGCAGCCCGCGTCAAGACCGGGTCAACCTCAACCACGGCGCCACCCGCCAACCTCGGCGAATCCGCCGGCACCACCGCCCAACCCGCCACGCCCCACGCCGCACGCCCTCCCCTCCACATCCTCCGCGAAGCGCCCACACACGGAGTCCACGCCCCCCCTTGACCCACGGACCGGTTTCACGGTACTGATCTTGATATTGATACTGATTATCAAAATCAACTGAGCCTGACAGCATCGGGCCGGACGTGGAGGACACGACGTGGCGCGTGACTTGGGACCAAGGGGCAAGATGTGCCGGCGACTGGGGATTCCCCTGTCGCGAATCACCGCGAAGGATCCGGACAAGGACCCGGTGCTGCGCAGGCCCTACCCGCCCGGCCAGCACGGCGCCACGGCGCGCATGGGCAACAGCGACTTCGCGCGCCGCCTGCGTGAGAAGCAGAAGCTGAAGCTCTACTACGGCCTCCTGGAGAAGCAGTGCCGGCGCGCGTTCATGGAGGCGCGCCGCTCGCCCGGCAACACGGGCACGGTGCTGCTGCAGCTGCTCGAGAGCCGGCTGGACTCGCTCATCCTGCGCGCGGGGCTGGCCACCAGCATCCGCCAGGCGCGCCAGTTCGTGCGCCACGGCTACTTCCAGGTCAACGGCGCCGCGACGGACATCCCCAGCTTCCGCGTCAAGCCGGGCAGCGAGGTGAAGTACCACGCCGCGCACCTGAAGCTGGCCATCGTCCGGGAGTCGTTCGAGCGCATGAAGGGCCGCAACGTGCCGCCCTACGTGCAGGTGCTCGGCGATGGCGAGGGCGTGCGCTACGTGCGCCTGCCCGAGCGCGAGGAGATCCCCGTCGACGTGAACGAGCCGTTCATCGTCGAGTTCTACGCGCAGCGCAGCTGACCGGCGCAATCCCCGAGCGGGGGGCGGGCCCCGCGGGCCGTCCCTCCGCCCGTGTGTTTCAGCCCAGGAGCGCGGCGCGCAGCTCGTCCAGGGTGCGGAACAGCCGGTCCGGCGAGTGCCGGGCCAGCGCCTCCGGCAGCGTGTAGCCCCACGCCACCGCCGCCGCGGGGATGCCCGCCTCCCGGGCCGCGTCGAGGTCGCGAATCTCGTCGCCCACGGAGAGGACCTCCCCGGGGCTGACCTTCACGCGCTTCACCATGCGACGGAACTTGGCGGCCTTCCCGAAGAGGGCGGCGCCACAGTCGAAGTGCGCCACGGCCCGGGTGCACTCCCCCAGCACCGCGCGCACGGAGGCCTCGCTGTCGGAGCTGATGATGGCCACCGTGACGCCCGCGGCCTTCAGGTCCGCGAGCAGCTCCGGCACCCCGGGGAACAGCGGCGTCGACGACGCGGCCGCCAGCTTCTCCTTGCGCATGTGGCTGACGATGGAGGGCAGCCGCCACAGGGGCACCTTCGCCTTCGCCAGGATGTCGTGGCCGGACAGCCCCCGGAGCGCCTCCAGCTCCTCGGGCGACAGGCGCTTGAACCCGAAGCGGTCGGCCACGTCGTTCAAGATGGAGCGGAACCACGGCAGCGAGTCCGCCAGGGTGCCGTCGAAGTCGAAGATGACCAGTCGAAAGGGCGTCATGCGGGGCGCTCCGTCGGTGGGCGGGGGTCCACCGGGGAGCGACGCGAAGTCATAGCAGAACCGCTCAGGTCGAGGGCCCCTGGCTCCGGGCAATCCGGACCACGTGTTCGCGGATGAAGCGCAGGGCCTCGTCGTCCTCGGACGTGACGCGCCAGAACAGCTCCAGGGGCGAGCCCTCCACCGAGAAGGGAAGCTTCACCGTCCGCAGCGCCGGGCGCAACGCCACCACCTGGCGCGCCACCCTCCCCGGCACCGTGGCCAGCAGCGCGCTCCCCTCCACCAGCTCCCCCACCCCGTGGAACGAGGGAATCGACACGCGCACCTTGCGCTGGAGTCCCAGCGCGTCCTCCACCACGCCGCGCAAGTCGCCGTTGTACGAGACGATGACGTGCTCGTGCTCCAGGTAGCGCTCCAGCGTGAAGCGCTTGCCGGGCCGAGCGTGGCGTGGGTCGTAGAGACAGACGAAGCCCTCGTGGAAGAGCTTCAGCCTGCGGATGTTCGGCGGCAGCTCGTCCGCCACCGTCATCGCCACGTCCACCGCGGACGTGCTCAACAGCGCCCCCACGTTCCGGAACTGCGCGGGCAGCACCACCAGCCGCATCCTCGGCGCCTCGCGCGCGAGGACCGCCAGCAGCCGGGGGAGCAGCCACGCCTCGCTCGCGTCGGAGAGCCCCAGGCGCACGGTGCGCTCGCTCGTGCCGGGGTCGAACGCCGCCGGGGATAAGGCCGCCTCCACCAGCGCCTCCAGGTGGGGCCTCGCCGTGGCGAGCAGCTTCCGGCCCCGCGCGCTCAACGCCAGTCCCCGTCCACTGCGCACGAACAAGGGAGCTCCCACGGCCTCCGTCAGCCGCCGGAGCGCCGCGCTCACCGCCGGCTGGGTGAGGTACAGCCGAGCGGCCGCCGCCGTGACACTGCCCGCCTCCGCCACCACGACGAAGACTCGGAGAAGGTTGAGGTCGATCGACTTCTCATAGAGGGCGTTCATGTGAGGAATCCATCCTATTGATTGGATTCAATCATGGCGATGCCTCACCTTTGCCGTGTCCCAACGAACCAGGAGGCGCACATGGACACGAAGCACACGGTGAAGCTGGGGAGCACGGGACCGGAGGTCTTCCGGCTCGGACTGGGCTGCATGGGCATGTCCGGGATGTACGGAGCGGCGGATGAAGCGGAGAGCCTCCGCACCATCCACGCGGCCCTGGAGCGCGGCGTGACGCTGCTCGACACCGGGGACTTCTACGGCATGGGCCACAACGAGCTGCTCGTGGGCCGCGCCATCGCCGGCCGCCGCGAGAAGGTGCAGCTCTCCGTCAAGTTCGGCGCGATGCGTGGACCGGACGGCAGCTGGGGCGGCATGGACCTGCGCCCCGTGGCCGTGAAGAACTTCGCCGCCTACTCACTCAAGCGCCTGGGCGTGGACGTCATCGACATCTACCGGCCCGCCCGCCTGGACCCGAACGTCCCCATCGAGGAGACCGTCGGCGCCATCGCCGAGCTGGTGAAGGCCGGCTACGTGCGGCACATCGCCCTGTCGGAGGTCGGCGCGGAGACGGTGCGGCGCGCCCAGCGCGTGCATCCCATCGTCGACGTGCAGCTCGAGTACTCGCTCGCCAGCCGAGGCCCGGAGGCGAACCTCTTCCCCGCGCTCAGGGAGCTGGGCGTGGGCGCCACGCTCTACGGCGTCCTCTCGCGCGGCCTGCTCACCGGCAGCAAGCCCACCGGCGCGGGAGACTTCCGCGCGCACCTGCCCCGCTTCAGCGGCGAGCACCGCGCGACGAACGAGGCCTCGGTGCAGGCGCTGCATCGCTTCGCCCAGGAGCGGGACCTGTCGCCCGCACAGCTCGCCATCGCCTGGGTCCTCGCGCGTCAGCCCGGCTTCGTCCCCATCATCGGCGCCCGGCGCGTCGCCCAGGTCGAGGACGCGCTCGCCGCCCTGGCACGTCCGCTGTCCCGTGAGGACGTCTCCGCCCTCGAGTCTCTGGTGGCTTTCACCGGCGAGCGGTATGGGGCCGAGCAGATGCACATGCTCGACAGCGAGCGCCCCTGACCTGGAGCGTCCTACGAGTCCGGAAACGTCAGACAGAGCCGGTAGAGTGGCTCCTGCAATGAGAGCCATCATCCACGTGGACATGGACGCTTTCTATGCGTCCGTGGAGCAGCGGGACAACCCGGCCCTGAAGGGCAAACCGCTCATCGTGGGCGGGCATGCGCAGCGGGGCGTCGTCGTCGCCGCGTCCTACGAAGTCAGGCCCTTCGGCGTGCGCAGCGCCATGCCCATGGCCCGCGCGGTGAAGGCCGCGCCGCACGCCATCGTGGTGAAGCCTCGCTTCCCCGCGTACGCGGAGGCCAGCGAGCAGGTCTTCGCCATCTTCGAGCGCTACACGCCGCTCATCGAGCCCTTGTCGCTGGACGAGGCCTTCCTGGACGTCACCGCCTCGGTGGGCCTGTTCGGCGCGCCCTCGGACATCGCGCGGCGCATCCGCAAGGACATCGCGGACGAGCTCCAGCTGCCCTCCTCCGCGGGCATCGCCACGGTGAAGTTCGTGGCGAAGATCGCCTCCGACCTGGCCAAGCCCAACGGCCAGCGGGAGGTGCGCGCCGAGGAGACGGTGGCCTTCCTCGCGGGGCTGCCGGTGTCGCGGCTGTGGGGCGTGGGGCCCAAGACGGAGGAGGCGCTCCAGCGCGCGGGGCTGAAGACCATCGGCGACGTGTCCACGAAGGACGTGGCCTGGCTGGAGCAGCGGCTGGGCACCAGCGGCCGGCACCTGTGGGAGCTGGCCCAGGGCATCGACGCGCGCGACGTCGTGCCGGACCGCGCCGCGAAGAGCGTGGGCGCCGAGGACACCTTCGAGGAGGACCTCGTCGGCGTGGAGGCCTTGAAGCCACACATCCACGCGCAGGCCCTGCGGGTGGCGCGGCGACTGAGGCGCGCGGGCGTGCAGGGGCGCGTGGTGCAGCTCAAGCTGAAGCTGTCCGACTTCACCCTGCTCACCCGCCGCACCACGCTGCGCGAGGTCACGGATGATGGACAGACGCTCTACCGCGCGGCGCTGGAGCTGCTGGAGCGCGCGCACGAGGGCAAGCCCATCCGCCTCACCGGGGTGAGCGTGCAGCTCGACGAGGCCCCACCGCAGCTGGGCCTCTTCCCGGCCGCGCCGCCGCGCACCGCCAAGCTCAACGCGGCGATGGACCGCATCGCGGAGCGCTTCGGCAGCAAGGCCATCACCATGGCGGACATCGCGGGCAGCGACGCCCCGAGCGACGACGCGCACCGCTCCGAGCGCCCCGTGGACAAGACGCCCCCGAAGCGCTGAGGCCTCGCCTCAGTCCGCCGCGGGCACCATGTCCGGAGGAGGCGGCTGCCGCGCGGCCTCGTCCCGCGACATCACCAGCACGCCCACCAGCGCGAGCCCTCCCCCCACGAGCTGCACCCAGTCCGGCGTCTCGCCGAGCAGCGGCACCGCCCACAGCGTGGACAGCACGGGCTCCCCCAGCGACGCCACCGCCACGAAGGGCGCGGACAGGTGGCGCACGGAGGCGTTGAGCAGCGAGTGGCCGATGAGCTGCGGCACCAGCGCCAGCCCCAGCAACACCCACCACGTGCGCGACGAGAAGCCCGTCAGCGGCGAGTCGACGAAGCCGTGCGCCAGCATCAGCGCCGCCGCCGCCACCGCGTAGACGACGCCCACGTACGTGCCCAGCGACATGGACTCGCGCACGCGGCGGCCCACGACGAAGTACACCGCCGCCAGGATGGCCCCGGCCACGGCGAGCAAATCCCCCCACAGCGCCGTGCCGCCGGCCGCGAAGTCCCGCGCGCCGATGAGCACGCTGCCCGACAGGCACAGCACCAGCGCCGCCACGCCCCGCGAGCCCACGCGCTCCGACAGCGCGAGCCACGCGAACAGCGTCACCCACACCGGCTGCGTGGTGACGAGCGCCACGGAGCTGGCCACGGTGGTGTACTGGAGCGACGCAATCCACGTCGCGAAGTGCAGCGCCAGCGCGAGCCCCGACACCAGGAGCCAGCCCCACGTGCGCACGGAGAAGGACGCCAGCTCCGAGCGCCCTCGCACCAACGCCAGCGCCAGGAGCGGCGCCGCGGCGAAGGTGAGGCGCCACGCGGAGATGGCCAGCGACGGGGCCTCGGCGAAGCGGATGAGCGGCGCGGCCCAGGACACGGCCACGACGCCCAGCACCAACCCGCCGTAGACGCGCGCACGGGAAACGTCCGCGCGCGGCGCCTGGATGCTCACGCCTCGCCGGCGCCCGAGCCGGAAGAACCCGCCGAGGCGGCCCCTTCACCGGAGGAACGACGGCGACGACGACGACGGCGGCGCTTGCGCTGACCACCAGGCTCCGAGCCACCCTCGCCCTCCGAGGACTCGGCGCGCGGCGGCGGCACCTCGCCGGCCTTCCACGCCTCCAGCTGCTCACGGCCCTCGCCGGTCGCCTCCACCGACATCTCGAACACGGTGAGCGCCTCGCCGAACAGCGGGTGCCGACGGAAGGCCGCGCTCTTGCGACGGCGCTCCCCCGACAGCGTGCGCTGGGCGAGCAGCAGCATGCGGCAGCGCTCGGCGATGCGGCGCGGCAGCCGGGCCGACTGCACGAAGCCCGCGAGCAGCTCCTCCACCACCTGCGACACCGACGGACGGCCCCCATCCTGCGGCTCGGCCGGAGGCCCGGAGTGGCTGATGGGCACCAGCAGCGCGGCCAGGAGGATGGCGTCGTCGAGCGGCTCGCCCGCGGCCACCCGGCGGTCCAGCGCCTGGGCGAAGGCGTAGAAGGTCTTCTCGCCCTCCTTGCCGTGCTGCTTGAGGTACGCGTTGACGGGCGGCAACAGCAGCTTCAGCGCGTCGAGCGCGTCCAGCAGCTTGAGCGCGGGCGCGGACACCCCGCCGCGGATGAGGCGGAAGGTCTCCTCCAACAGGCGCGCGGGCGCGCAGCGCGGCAGGTCCTCCACCGCGCCCTCCATCGCCGCGTACGTGCGCGACTCGATGTCCAGGTCCAGCTTCGCCGCGAAGCGCACGGCGCGGAGGATTCGCACCGGGTCCTCGCGCATGCGCACCTCGGGGTCGCCGATGGTGCGGATGAAGCGCTCGTCCAAATCACGCCGGCCGCGGACGTAGTCGATGACCCGCCCCTCGCTCACGTCGTAGAACAGGCCGTTGATGGTGAAGTCGCGGCGGCGCGCGTCCTGCTGCGCGGTGCCGAAGACGTTGTCGTGGGTGATGAGCAGGTCATCCCCGCCGTTGTCGCCCTCGTCCTCCGGCGCGGCCGGCGAGGCGGCCTCCAGCTCCGTGGGGTTCGCGCGGAAGGTGGAGACCTCGATGATCTTCCCACCCTTGAAGTAGACGTGCGCCAGCCGGAAGCGCCGGCCGATGAGCCGGCAGTTGCGGAAGATGGCGCGCACCTCGTTCGGGTGCGCGCTGGTGGCCACGTCGAAGTCCTTGGGCTTGCGGCCCAGGAGCAGGTCGCGCACGCAGCCGCCCACCAGGTACGCCTGGTGCCCGTGCTGATGCAGCCGCAGCACCACCTTGAGCGCGTCCGGGTCCAGTTCGTCCGGGTCGATCTCCGCCGGCTCGCCGGTGGAGCGCACGTGGGGCGCGTGCAGCTCGCGCTCGTAGGGGGTCGGCTCGGGCTCGGGCTCGAGCACGGTGGGCACCTGCTCCACCTCTTCGTCGGCGGCGGCCTCGGCCGCGTCCTGCGCCTCGGCGGCGGCGAGCACCTCCTCGACGGCGCCCAGGCCCGTGTCGTCGAGCGAGTCCGCCTCGTCGTCGTCATCCTCGTCGTCGTCCGCCTCGTCCTCCGACGGGGGCTCCGGCGCGCGGGCGGTGGGGGCCGACTGGGCCAGCAGGGGGGATGGGGACTCGACCTCGGAAGGGGCTGAAGCAGTGGCCTCGTTCTCGGGGGCGGTCGCCTGTTCCGAGGGGGCCGCCGTCAGCTCCAGATTGGAAGACATGTAGGAAACCTCTTGGTCGCCGCGCCTGGAGCCCACTGCCGCCTCGAAGGAGGCAACCTCGCGCGCGTCAAAATCGGGCGCAGGTGGCAGTGGACCGCCGGCAGGCGGCGGTTCAGTCAAAACTCGCGTCATCGCCTTGGACACCCCGCATGGGGCGCTTCAGGGGCAGCCGTCTATAGCGCATCCGCCCCGGGAGGGAGTAGCGCCCTTTCAGCGAGCCCACCGGGCAGGTGGAGTGACAGTGCCCCACCCTCCGCTCGTCCGGCGAGAAGGGGCTCATCCGCGCATTCGAAGCAGCGTCGAAGGACATCCGGTTCCAGTTCGCTCCAGGCCGTCAATAGGGTCCGCCACGAGTATCGACCTGGGAGCCGGACACCGGCCCCTGGCCCGAGGCCCGCCCACGGACTCTGCCTGGGTATCAACACTGGTACGGACCGAAACGTTCTGGAAACGTCCCAAGCACCGGGCGCCCGGCCCCCTGGACAGAGGGCGGGCGGGCAACCCGGGCGGCCCTACCCACCAGGTGAGGGCCGGGTGCGCCCCTTGTGGTTGCGGGGCAGCGCGTGGTGGATGAGGGACACGTAGTCCACCGCCTGCACCGGCGGCGGGGGCGGCGGGGTCCCCAGGGCGGCCAGCCGCTTGCTGAAGGCGGACAGGATGTCCGGCATCGGACGCATGGCGGCCAGGAGCTTGTTGGGCCCCTCCAGCGCCTGGGACAGCGCCACCGCCGCCTGCTGCAGCGGCAGGCCCCGGCGCAAGAGGTCCTGGAAGGAGTTGGAGAGGGTGATGATGTTGTGCCCGGCCGTCTGCACCATCTCCACGGCGATTTTCAGCACCTGGGGCGCGGACAGGTGGCCGTCCGCCAGCAGCACCAGGGCCGCCTGGAAGTAGTTGAAGATGGGCACCACGCGCGGCCCGTAGGGCGTGAAGTGCGCGGGCGGCGTCAGCTTGTCCAGGTGGATGAAGATGCGCCGCACCGGGTCCGCCACCGGAATCTGCTTCCACGCCGCGCGCACCCGCTCCGCGTCGTCCGGGTACACCCCGCCCGCCTCCAGCACCTGGGACAGCACCCGCTCGTCCACGCGCCCCGCGATGAGGTCCGCGAAGAGCGAGTAGATGAACGCGTCCGCCTCCGCGTCGTCCCCGAAGAGGACCTCCTCCGCCTCCGCGGGCGCCTTCACCCGGCTCTCGAGAATCGCCGGCAGCTTGTAGCCCACCTGCCCGCGCAGGGCCCGGAAGCGGCCGCGCAGGAGGTTGCCCACGTTGTCCTTGAGGACGAACTCGTCCCAGCGCACGCCGTCCAGCTTGAGCTTCTCCTCCAGCACCGCGCGCATCTGCTTGGGGCTGCCGGAGACGATGCACAGCCGCGAGTCGCCGCTCTCCGACAGCTCGCGGATGAGCGCGCTCGCCCCCGGGACGGCGACCTTCTCGTGCGCCTTCTGGAACGCGGTGCGCAGCAGGTCGCGGAGCGAGTCGAAGTCGGTCTGGAGGTACGTCTTGTCCAGGTCCCAGCGGTAGATGCGCCGCGGAGGCCGCGGATCGATACGGTCCGGCAGACTCACTTCTGGAGGCCTTCCCGGATGGCGTTGCCCAGGTTGTTGGCCACCACCTTGGCGGCCACCTTGCCCGCGTTGGCGATGGCGTGCGCCTTGGAGCGCCCGTGCGCCTTGATGAAGATGCGGTCGAACCCGAGGATGGGCGCGCCCCCGTACTGGTTCCAGTCGGTGATGTCCTTGATGCGCTGGATGCCGCTGGACAGCATGGCCAGGCCCGCGCGCCAGCGCAGGCTCTCCTTGTAGGCGTACTGGGCCAGCTCCACCACGGTCTCGTGCACGCCCTCCAGCATCTTCAGGCACACGTTGCCCACGAAGCCGTCCGTGACGATGACGTCCGCGGTGCCCTTCGGGATGTCGATGCCCTCCACGTTGCCGATGAAGTGGATGTCCTTCATCTCCGACAGCCGCGCGTGCGCCTCCACCACCCGGGGCGGGCCCTTCTGGGGCTCCACGCCGTTGGACAGGAGCGCCACCTTGGGCCGCTCGTTGCGGGAGATGATGCGCGCGTAGTTCGAGCCCATGACGGCGAACGTCACCAGGTCATCCGCGGTGGCCTCCACCGTCGCGCCCACGTCGAGGATGAGGGAGAACGGGTCCTCCTTCGCGCCGCGCACCGAGCGCGTGGGGTACACCGTGGCGAGCGCCGCGCGGCGCACCCCGGGGATGAGCTGGAAGTGACGCGCGCACGCGAGCACGCCCGCGCCCGTGTTGCCCGCGGACACCAGCGCCTGCGCCTCGCCCTCGGCGACGAGCCGGGCCGCCACCGCCACCGAGGCGTTGGGCTTGCGCGCCAGCGCCTCGCCGGGCTTCTCGTCCATGCCCACGAAGTCCGAGGCGTGCTGGACGGAGATGCGCTCGCCGTTGTGCTTCGTCTCCGCGAGCGCGTTGTCGATGAGGGTGCGGTCCCCCACCAGCAACGCATGGATGTGCGGTGAGTCCAGGGAGAGCTGCGCGGCGCCGCGCACCACCTCCGCGGGCCCATGGTCCGTCCCCATCACGTCGAAGGCAATCGTCACGGGCTGCGGCTGCTTGACCACCATGGCCTCCATCTTACGACCTTTGTTGGGCCCTCGCGCCTGCCATTCTTGCCTGCCCCACCAACGAGGCGGCCACCAGGGCCCCCACGACGAGCATTCCCGCCGCCGTGCCGTACGGCGCCCCGGGCCCCAAACGGGTGAAGAGCCACCCGCCCAGCGCCGGGCCCACGATTCTCCCCAGCGAGCCCGCCGCCTGGAAGCCCCCCAGGGCCGCGCCCAGCCGGTCCGCCGGCGCGTGGAGCGACACCAGCGCGGACAGGCACGGGTTCGTCAGGGCCGAGCCCACCGCCAACAGCCCCATCACGGGGAACAGCCACCCGTACGTGGGCGCCACCGGCAACAGCGCCAGCCCCATCGCCGTCACCGCGAAGCCCACCAGGGCCACCCGCGCCTCCCGCCCGGAGCCGCCCCCCTCCTTGCCCACCAGCCGGCGAACCACCCCACCCTGCACCAGCGCGCTCAGGATCCCCACCACGGCGAAGAGCCAGCCGGCGCGAAGGCTCGCCTCCCTCAGCACCGCCGCGTCCGTGCGCACCGCGTGCAGGAACAGCCCTCCCTCCTCCAGCGCCACCGGCCCCGAGGAGAGGAAGCGCGTCAGCAGGTAGACGGAGAAGGTGCCCTCCATCTGGGCGAAGGCCGTGGTGAACAGCAGCATCAGCACCAGGCACTTCGCGACGACGGGCAGCCGCAGCGCCTGGGAGACGCCCTTGAGCGTGCGCGCGTGGCCCTCCGGCCCGCCCGGCGCGCGCGACTCCGGCAGGAACAGGTACGTGCAGACCAGGTTCACGGCCACCAGCCCCGCGGCGAACAGGCCGATGGCCAGGTTGCCGCCCCACGCGCCCAGAAAGCCCCCGAGCGCGGGCCCCAGCACGAAGCCCAGCCCGAAGGCCGCGCCGATGACGCCCATCCCGCGCGCCCGCTCCTCCGGCCTGGTGATGTCCGCCACCACCGCCTGCGCCGTGGCGATGTTGCCGCCGGAGATGCCGTCGATGACGCGCGCCAGGAACAACAGCGGCAGCGAGTGCGCCACGGCGAACAGCAGGTAGCCCAGGAGCGAGCCCACCTGGCTGGCCAGGAGCACGGGCCTGCGGCCGTACCTGTCCGACAGCCGCCCGAGCACCGGCGCCGCGATGAGCTGCATCAACGAGAAGACGGAGATGAGCAGCCCCACCGTGAACGGCGACGCCCCGAACTTCACTCCGTACACGCCCAGCTGCGGAATCAGGATGCCGAACCCGATGAGGTCCAGCGACACGATTCCGAAGACGACGCGCAGTGACGCCGTCCGGCTCACCCGTAGCTCCCTTTGCCTGAAATGAAAAACCGCCGGAGCGCGGAAGATAGCGCTCCGGCGGTCGAAAAGGCGCTCCGTGCGAGCCCCCCGCGACGATTCGACGCGGGGCCTCCCGCTACTGGGCCTCCGCCGACTGGACGTTGCGGTTCGCCGAGTCGCGGTCGATGCAGCCCTTGGTCAGCGTGTACTGGTACGTGCCCAGCTCGTCGCGCCAGTACTCACCCTCGTACGGCCAGTAGAGCTGGTCGTCCGCCACCGCCACGGAGAAGCGGTACTTCTTGACGATGGCCGTGCGGCCGCCCGCCTTGAGCTGCTCCTCCAGGAACTCCTTCTCCTTCGTGGTGGTCTCGAACTTGATGCGCAGGCCGTTGGCGAGCAGCTGCTTGAGCGCCACGAGCTCCGTCTCCAGCTTGCCCTTGGCCATGATGCCGGCCTTGGAGATGAGGCTCAGGCGCTGCACCTTCAGCTCCTCCAGGAGCTGCTTGGACAGCTCGGAGTACTTGAAGGTGTCGCCGCGGCTGGCGAAGGCGTCCATCTCCCCCTCCAGCTCGAGGATGGAGTCGTTCGTCTTGCGCAGGTCCTGGTCCGTGAGGGCCAGGCGGAGGATGCGCTCCAGGATGAGGTCGGTGTCGTTCTTCTCCAGCCCCTCCTTGTTCTTCTTCTGCACGTCCGCCAGCACCGAGTAGTAGGCCGAGGCCTCCATGTCCTTCTTCACCAGGCCCTCGAGCTGGTCATGCACCGGCAGGTACGTGCGCTCGAAGTCCTGGAGGATGATGTTCGACTCGCGGTAGCGGCAGTTCTCGTAATAGATGACCGCCTTGAGGATGAGCGCCTCCGGGAAGTACTCCTCGCGGAAGAAGGGCGACGACAACGTAATCAGGTTGCCCAGCGCCTGCTCGTACTGGCCCACGCGGTAGTTGGCCCAGCTCGACTCGAAGAGCGACTCCAGCCACTGCGTGTTCCCGCGCTCCACCTTGCCCAGGTAGAACAGCGCGTAGCGGTTCTGCTGCATGCCGTAGTGCGTCCGGGCCAGCTGCATGAACGCCAGCTCGCGCAGGGACTTGTCCGCCTTGGCCTGGTCCGCGGACTTGCCGGCCACCGGGCGGGTGAGGCGCACCACCTCCTTCATCGCCTCCACCGACGCGAGCATCTCGCCGTTGCCGCGCTTGGACGCCGCGTCCTTCTGACGGCTGCCGTTGCGGAAACTGGCGATGCCGTCCAGGTAGCGCGCGCGGGGATAGAACGCGTCCGTCTTCGGGATGAGCAGCGTCAGCCGCTTCACCTCGGCGAAGCTCTTGTCCGCGTCCGCCGTCTGGCCCACCTGGTCCAGCGCGCGGCCGCGCACGAAGTGGTAGCGCGCCAGCAGGTACCGGAACTCGTTGCGGTACTTCTCCGGGAACTCCTGGTTCGCGTGCCGGGCAATCTCATCGAGGATGACCGTCTCGTTCTTCGTCTTGCGGCTGATGAAGAACAGCCACTCCAGGCTCGTCTTGAAGAACTTGGTCGAGGGCCCCAGCGAGAGGATCTTCGAGAACTCGCCGAGCGACGAGTGGTACATGCCCATGCGGTAGAGCGACTTGGCCAGCACGTAGCGCGCCTCGGTGTGCAGCCCCGCCAGCTTCGGGTCCGCCAGCAGCTCGTGGGCCGCCATGGAGGCCTTCTCGTACTCGTCGTTCTTGAAGAGGCTGACCGCCACGTCCAGGCGCTGACGGTCCGCCGTCTTGCCCGACACGTCCACCGCGTCGAACGACATGGTGGGCGCGGGCGTCTTGGGAGCCTCCTGCTGCGTCAGGTCCAGCCCGAAGCCACCGGCGCTGTCCTGCGCCGGGGGGGCCGCGGGGGTGGGCGCCGGAGGCGGCGTCGCGGGCGTGGAGGTCGTCGCGGCGGGCGTCGCCGCCGCCGGAGCCGTGACGGCCGAGGGAGCGGCCTCCACCGGCGCGGGGATCGGCTCGTCTTCGGGAGCCTCCACCAACGCGGGAGCGGTCTTGCCGCGCCCGTTCTTCTTCTTGCCCTTGGCGGACTTGGAGCCCTTGGCGGACTTGGAGGAGGTCGCGCCCTTCTTCTTCTTCTTGGACTTGGACTGACCGCCCAGGTCCAGACCCTCGAAGCTCTGGGCGTAGGATGGAGCCGTCCACGCGAGCGCGAGCCCGAGGACGGCGAGACGGATGAGCCTGAAGGAACGCATCATGACTCGGGGTTGGACGAGGGGAAGAAGAAGGACACACCCAGCTCGAACATCAGCTGGTTGCGCAGGTAGCTGTCGGAGGTGCGGCTCTTCTCCACGTAGATGAGGTCGCGCACCTCGGTGCGCAGCGACACCCAGCGGTTGAAGAAGAAGCGCAGGCCCACGCCCACGTTGCCGCCGGGCGTCAGGTAGTCCTTCGCCAAGAGGCCCGTGGTGTCATCCAGGTCCGGGCCCCGGTACTGGACGACGGACGCGCCGACGACGCCGTAGAGGTCGAAGTGGACGAACTTCTCGGCGAGCAGCGACAGCTTGCCGTAGATGGGCGCCCACTGGAGGTCCACGCCCCCCATGAGCTTGAGCTGCCCGGGCGCCTGACCGTCCAGGTCCTTCATCGTCGGAGACGAGCAGCCCCGCGTGGAGCCGTCCGTGCCGTCGGAGAAGGTGCAGATCTGCGCCGCGCCCGCCACCGACGTCAACGCGTAGCCCAGCCGCAGGCTGACGCCGAGCGTCTCCATGGGGTGGTAGGTGAGCGTGCCGCCGAAGATGTACTTGGTGAAGAAGGCGTCGCGCAGCGACACCGTCGCGGACGGGCTGAACTCGAAGCGCCCCTTCTTCAGGAACACGTGACCGGACACCGGACGCACCCGCTCACGCAGGGGCCCCAGGCGGTCCTTGTCCACTTCCGACACGTCGCCGGCCTCCTCCTCCTCGGAGGCCTGCGCGTGCGCGAGCACCGGCGCCGTCAGACACAGCGCGAGCAGCCAACGGAAGACGGGCTTCATTCCGCGTCCCTCCCCGTCGAACGGAAGGGCAGGAACAGCGAGATGCCGGCGTTGAGGGTCATGACGTTCTGCACGGCGCCCTTGGCGCTACCCAGGGGCTGATCCACGTAGGAGGTGTTGATGAGCGCCACGTTCACCGCGATCCAGTCCTGGGCGACGAAGCGCATGCCCAGGCCCAGGTCCGCGGCCGGGTTGAGCCCGCGGCCCGGCAGGGACGAGGTCTCCGTGTTCACCACGCCCGCGCCCGCCAGCAGGTAGCCGTCGAAGTGGAGGATGGAGTTGAGGAACGCCACCTTGCCGTACAGCGGGCTCCACTCCACGTCGCCCATGGCGGACCACTGGGGCACCGAGTTGTAGATCTTGCTGTTGAAGGTGCGCTTGGCGGTGCGCACGTCGTCGGACGGCACCACCTGCATCACCGAGCCGCGCGCGGAGATGGCCAGCGTGTCCGCCAGGTAGTACGCGCCTCGCACCGACGCGCCCACCTTCGAATAGAACGGATCGTTGACGGAGATGCTGATGAGCGGCGTCAGCTCGAACCGGCCCTTCTTCCGGTACACCTTGCGCTGGACGCTCTTCACCCGGTCCTCCTGGGTGATGTCCGTCAGCGGCATCAAGGCCTCGGGAGGCGGAGCCTCCTCCTCGACGGGGCGCGTGGCCGTGCTCGCGGGCGCGGCCTCCTCCGCCGGCGGTGGCGTGGTGGACTCTTCCGACTTGGGCTGGGTCTCTTCCGTGAGGTCGAGTCCCATGCCCTCCTGGCTCTGCGCGGATGCCAGACCAGGCACCAGGCACAGCGCGAGCAGCAACGTGTGGCGATTCAAACCGGGGGCTCCGTGGGGGAGGGGGGAAAGACTCCACCGGGGGGTTCAGCGCGACTCTTTCTGCTTCGCCATCCTATCGGTCGTATTCCCGAGCGGCAACCGCCCTTGTGATGCCTGTCTGCCCTGTATCTCTCCGGTATTCCTGCACAATTCCAGGGCGGACAGTGCGACTCGAGGGTCGTTGGCACGGGGAGGTGCTGTGCTACCCTGGGGAGCGCTGAGCGTGGCCCCTCCACGCCCCTCCCCCCTTTTGAAGAGGTCTCATGAAGATGTCCGTCCGAGCCGCGTTCCTCGCGACCACCGTGTTCGTGCTGGCGGGATGCAAGGTCAGCAGCGAAATCGGCAAGCCCTGCACCCTGGTGCGCAAGGCGGCCACGCCGCAGGAGGAGGCCGAGTATCCGACGGGTGCGGTGCCGGTCCTGGAGAGCGAGGTGGCGGATCGCCAGGACTTCATCTCCTTCGGCTCCGTGGAGTGCGAGGACCTCATCTGCGTGCGGGATCAGGAGTACCCGCGAGCCCGCACGGAGGAAGGTGAAGTGAACCTGACGGCGCCGGCGCGCGGCTACTGCAGCAAGCCCTGCATCGACGGGGCGAGCGCCAGCGCGTGTGAGGTGAAGGACACCACGGACGTGGAGCCCAACCTCCCCAAGCGCATGACGTGCCGCTCGCTGCTGCTGGACCAGGAGACGCTGGAGGCGCTGCGCTCCGCGGACGAGGACTTCTATCGGAACACCTTCGGCGAGAACAACTCGCCCTTCTTCTGCGCCGGGCGCCTGGGCACCTCGCAGGGTGGGTGACACTTTCCGGCGCGGGGGATAGACCTTTTCCCCGCGCTGGTTCGTAAAGGCAGGGCCCGCGTCCTCACGCCCAGGAGCCCTGCCACATGAATCGAACGGTCCTCTTCCTCTCCCTGGCCGGAGTCCTGGCCCTCACCGCGCTGGTGTTGGGCCTCCCCCAGGTGGGCGCTCCGAAGACGCAGCCCGTGGTGGTGGTGGAGCCGCCGCCCAGGCCCCCTCCCCTGACGGGCGCGCCCGGCTCGCTGACGATGACCAGCCGCCTGTCGCACCCGTACGTCCCCGCGGGCAGCTCGGAGCTGTTCGCCACGGTGGACCTGATGGGCGCGGAGGTGCCGGGGGCGAAGCGCAGCCCGGTGAACCTGGCGCTGGTCATCGACCGGTCGGGCTCCATGAGCGGCTACAAGCTGGCGCAGGCGAAGCAGGCCGCGCGGCACCTCATCGGGCTGATGCGGGAGGAGGACCGGCTGGCCATCGTCCACTACGGCTCGGACGTGAAGAGCCTGCCGGCGGCGCTCGCCACGCCCGCGCAGCGCGAGCGGATGCTCCAGTACGTGGACGGCATCTGGGATGACGGCGGCACCAACATCGCCGCGGGCCTGTCCGCGGGCCGCTTCCAGTTGTCCACCGCGCAGTCCTCGTTCCGCGTCAACCGCCTCATCCTGATGAGCGACGGGCAGCCCACGGAGGGAATCACCGACGACGAGGGCCTCGAGCGCCAGGTGCAGGAGCTGCGCGCGTCCGGAATCACGGTGAGCGCCGTCGGCGTGGGCACCGACTTCAACGAGGACCTGATGCAGGCCTTCGCCGAGTACGGCGCGGGCGCGTACGGCTTCCTCGAGGACGCAAGCCAGCTGGCCGCCCTCTTCCAGAAGGATTTGCAGCAGGCCTCCACGACGGTGGCGCGCGGCGTGACGCTCACCTTCACGCTGCCGTCCGGCACGTCGCTGGGCGAGGTGATGGGCTACAACGCGCGGCAGTCCGGCAACCAGGTGACGGTGTCGCTGCCGGACTTCTCCGCCGGCCAGCTGGAGCGCGTCGTCGTCAGGCTGGTGACGACGGGCCAGGCCGTGGGCAGCACCGTGCGCGTGACGGACGTGTCCCTGAGCTACTCGGACCTCATCCGCCAGGCGCCGGTGGAGGACAACGCCGCGCTGTCCGCGGTGGTGACGGACCGGCAGGAGGAGGTCCTCGCGCGCCAGGACAAGGACGCCACGGTGTACGCGGTGCGGGCACGCAGCGCGGCGAACCTCCAGAAGGCCGCCGAGGCCCTGCGTGACGGCCGCCGCGAGGAGGCCAAGGGCTACATCCAGCAGAACCAGGTGATGCTGCAGGAGGCCGGCGCGGTGGCCAGCCCCGCCGCGGTGGCCGCGGACCTGGCCGAGCAGCAGGCCACGCTGGACGAGTACAGCAGCGCCGGCAGCGAGGAGGAGCTGCGCTCGGCGGTGAAGAAGTCCAAGGTGAAGGCCCTGAAGGGCTTCGGCAAGGTGGGCTCCACGTACTGAAGGGCCCACGCATCGCCACCCGGGCAAGCACCCCACCCCGTCCCGCCGCGCGCACGTGGCGAGGCGGGGTGTGTCGCTTCAGGGCGATGGACTCAGTAGCAGAGGTACGAGTCCATCCAGTGGGCGTGCGGGTCCGCGCTCTCGTCGAAGGGCACGGAGATCTTGTTGGCGCAGCGGCCCATCGGCGACCAGACGAAGTTCAGGGCGGAGGTCGGCGGCAGGCAGAGGTAGTTGTCGTTCCACCCCGTCGCCACGCCCTCCCCGTTCATCCAGATGCGCGTGCAGCGCATGCCCGAGATGGGCCCGCCCAGGCTCCAGCGAATCCCGACGTCGCGCTGGGCGCACAGGTAGTTGTCGAGCCACGTGCCCGCCACGTCGGACGTCTCCGTGAGCGCCGTGCAGACCTTCCCCGGCATCTGCCCCGCGGAGGAGAACTCCAGGTTCACCGGCACCTCGTGGTAGCAGAGGTAGTTGTCGTCCCAGGTATAGGGGTCGTCCGCCTCCAGCAGCTGGGTGCACAGGCGCCCCGGCAGCGGGCCCGCCGACGAATAGGAGAACATCGCTTCCGCCTCCGGGGGCACGCACAGGTAGTTGTCGTGCCACGCGTTGTACGCCGGCTCCGCGGACTCGTGGATCTGGGTGCAGCGCATGCCGGGCAGCTCGCCGTTGATGCTCCAGCGCAGGCCGATGTCCTTGTTCGTGCACAGGTGGTTGTCCGTCCATCCTCCCGCGGCGTCGGCCGGCTCGTTCATCGACGTGCAGCTCATCCCCGCGATGGGGCCCGACGCGCTGAACGCCATCACCAGCGGCGCCTCCAGGCAGAGGTAGTTGTCGCTCCACCCGTAGGGGTCCTCGGGCTCGTGGAAGCGGATGCACTCCTTGCCCGGCAGCGGCCCCGTGCTCGACCAGGTCATGGTGAGCGGCGAGTCGTGGGGGACGCACAGGCGCTTGTCGAACCAAAGAGCGGGGTCCCCTCGCTCGGTCATCTCGATGCAACGCAGGTCCGGCCAGGGGAACGTCGTGTCCCCGTCGTACCAGAAGAACCCGAGGTCCGTCGGAGAGCACAGGTAGTTGTCGTCCCAGCCGTGCGGGTCGAAGGTCGCGGCGATGCGCAGGCAGTGCATCCCGGCGATGGGGCCACTCGCGCTGAAGACCACGCCGTGGAAGCTCGTGAACCCGGAGGTCAGGGGCGAGCCCACCGAGCGCTCTGCGGGCGCCGACGGCTCGGGTTCTCCACGCCCCGCCTGACACCCCGGGCCCAGCCAGACACAGAGAAGTCCGAGAGCGAACGCGCGATGAACCAGCACGCGATGCAAGGCTCTTTTCATCAGAATAATCTGACATGCCTGTATTACAGGTGGCCAGTCGGAGACTTGGGACGGAACGAAGCGAGCGAGCGCACCCACCGTGCGCACGGGCGTGGCCGGGTCAGTTCCAGGTTGACCGTCGGAATCGCCCGGCCCTATCTCCGCGTTCCTCCAGCCTTCGGCCGGAGAGCGCATGGAGGCGTGGACCGAATGGCGAGCGGCAACACCCCCTGGGTCGGGGTCATCATGGGCGGCAAGAGCGACCTGGAGTACCTGCAGCCGGGCATCGACGTGTTGAAGGAGCTGGGCATCCCCCACGAGGTGCGGGTGGTCTCCGCGCACCGCACGCCGGACTGGATGATGGAGTACGCGTCCACGGCCGAGTCACGCGGGCTGTCGCTCATCATCGCCGCCGCGGGGGGCGCGGCGCACCTGCCGGGCATGGTGTCCGCCAAGACGCTCCTGCCGGTCATCGGCGTGCCCATGCCCACCACGCTGCTCAACGGCATCGACGCGCTGCTCTCCATCGTGCAGATGCCCAAGGGCGTGCCGGTGGGGACGCAGGCCATCGGCAAGCCGGGCGCCGCCAACGCCGCGCTGCACGCCGCGTCCATCCTGGCGCTGAAGTACCCGGAGCTGCGCGAGCGGCTGGCCGCGTGGCGCAAGGCGCGCACCGACGAGGTGCTCGCGCACCGGGAGCTGTCATGAGCCCGCGCGTGGTGCTCCCTGGTGGGACGATTGGCATCCTCGGCGGAGGGCAGCTGGGGCGGATGATGGCGCTGGCCGCGCGCACGCTCGGCTTCCAGGTGCAGGCGTTGGACCCGGACCCGACGTGCCCCTCGCGCTCCGTGGTGGACCGCTGCCTCACCGCGTCCTTCGGGGACATCGCCGCCGCGGAGGAGCTGGCGAAGGGCTGCGACACGGTGACGCTCGAAATCGAGAAGGTGCCGCTCGCCACGCTGGAGGCGGTGGCGCGCCATGCGCCCATGCGGCCGGGCGCGTCCGTGCTGAACATCATCCAGCACCGCGGCCGGCAGAAGGGCTGGCTCGCCAGGGGCGGCTTCCCCGTGGGGCCGTGGCGCGAGGCGCACTCCGCCGAAGAGCTGGCCCAGGCCATCCAGGCGCTGGGCGGGCGGTGCTTCGTGAAGTCCAGCGAGGGCGGCTACGACGGGCGCGGGCAGGTGGAGGTGAAGACCGCGGGTGAGGCCGCCTCCGCGTGGCGTGAGCTGGGTGAGCGCTCCGTCGTCGTCGAGGCCGCGTTGGAATTGGAGTCGGAGCTGTCCGTGCTGGTGGCGCGCAGCCCCAAGGGTGAGCTCGCGGTGTACCCGCCGGCCTTCAACCACCACGAGGAGCGCATCCTCGCGTGGTCGCTGCTGCCGGGCCCCCTGCCGGAGAAGGTCTCCGCGAAGGCCACGGAGCTGGCGCGCGCCATCACCGACGCGCTGCAGGTGGAGGGCCTGTTGGTGCTGGAGCTGTTCCTGCTGCGCGACGGCACGGTGCTCGTCAACGAGCTGGCGCCCCGTCCGCACAACAGCTTCCACTCCACGGAGGTCGCGTGCCTCACCTCGCAGTTCGAGCAGGCGGTGCGCGCGGCGTGCAACCTGCCCCTGGGCTCGGTGGAGGTGGTGCGCCCGGCGGCCATCGTCAACCTGCTGGGCGACCTGTGGCTGCGCGAGGGCGGGCCGCGCTTCGAGGACGCGCTGGCGCTGCCCGGCGTGCGGCTGCACCTGTATGGAAAGCGCGAGGCGCGCAAGGGACGCAAGATGGGGCACCTGTCCGCGGTGGGCACCACGCCCGAGGATGCCCTCGCGCGGGTGAAGGCCGCGGCCGCCGTACTCGGGGTGTGACGCGATGAAGACGAACGCCGCCCGGCTGCTCGACTCGCTGGGCGTGAAGTACTCGCTGCGCGACTACGAGGTCGACCCGGAGGACCTCTCCGCGGAGACCGTGGCCGCCAAGGTGGGCATGCCCGCCGAGCAGGTCTTCAAGACGCTCGTCGCGAGAGGAGACCGCACCGGCGTGTTGATGGCGGTGGTGCCCGGCAACGCGGAGCTGGACCTGAAGGCGCTGGCCCGGCTGAGCGGGGACCGCAAGGTGGACACGGTGCCGCTCAAGGAGCTGCAGCCGCTCACCGGCTACGTGCGCGGCGGCTGTACGGCCATCGGCGGCAAGAAGGACTACCCGGTCTTCGTCGACGAGACGCTGGAGCTGTTCGACGAGGTGGCCGTCTCCGCGGGCGTGCGAGGCACGCAGCTCGTGCTGGCCCCGGCCGACTACCTGCGCGTGACCAAGGGCAAGGTCGGCCCCATCTCGCGCGACAAGGCCTGAGCGCGGGCCTTCGTCAGGTCAGCGAGCCCTGCGCGGGCATGAAGAGCACCTTGCCGGATGTCATGTCCGCGGAGGCAATCTTCACCGCCTCGCCCGCGGACTCGAGCGGCAGCCGCGCGCGCACGGGCGTCTCCAGCTCGCGGCCCACCAGCGCGGGCACGCCCATCAGCGCCTTGAGCTGCTCGCGGCCGAAGCCCCGGCGCGCCCACTCCGACAGCGCGAAGCCGTCCACCGTCTTGCGTCCGAAGATGACGTCGCCCGGGTCGAACCGGCACTCCTGCTCCGACAGCGCGCCGTACACCGTGACGTGCCCGCCCTCGGGCAACGCGCTCAGCAGTTGCCCCGTCAGTCGCCCCGCCACCGCGTCGAAGGCGAGCGTCACCTTGAGCTCGTGACACATGAGCCGCAGTCGCTCCTGGAACTCGGGCTCGTCGCTGCTCAGCACGTGCTCGACGCCCAGGCCGCGAAGGAGCTCCACCTGCTCCTTTCGCCGCACCACGTGCACCATGGCCACGTTCCGACGACGGGCCAGCGAGCCCAGCATCCGACCCACGCTGCTCGCCGCGCCCGTCTGCGCGAGCGCCACGTGGCCGCCCTCCTTCGCGCGCTCCATCAGCACCCACGCGGTGAAGGGGTTGACGAAGAGGCTGGCGCCCTGCTCCACGGAGATGTGGGCGCGCAGCGGGATGCACTGCTGCAACGGAACCACGGCGTACTCGGCCCACAGGCCATCCCCGCCCACCGGGGCCACGCACGCCACGCGGCGCCCCACCAGCAGCTGCCCCGCGAGGCTCCCCGCGGACACCACGGTGCCGCTGCCCTCGAAGCCCGGCACCACGGGCAGCGCGTTGCGCACGCCGTACTGGCCCCGCACGAACTGGAGGTCCGCGGGGTTGATGGGCGAGGCGGCCATGCGCACCAGCACCTGCCCCGCGGTGGGACGCGGCACGGCGCGGGTCTGGACCTGGAGGGACTCGGGGCGCCCGTCATAGGCGTGGAGGACCAGCGCGCGCATCGCCACGGGGACCGGGGGGGTTCTCATTGCGGCAGACCTTTTAATTCGGCCGTGCGTGAAAGGGGGAGCCCCTTGCCCTGCCCCCACGCTCGGAGTGTCGATGAACGCCACCATTTTGCAGTTGCACCACCGCGAAGCCTTCGAGCGGACCGTGACGAGGGCGCTGGCCGCGGGCGCGGGCGCGGGGCTGGTGCAGCTCGTCACGGCGAGGCTGGGGGTGCCGTTGCCGTTGGCGTGGCTGGTGCCGGCGGCCGTGGTGCTGGCGTGCGCGCAGGGCGACAAGTGGGACCGCGTGCTGTTGGGAGGACTGGGCGTGTTGCTGACGTCGGTGCCGTATGCGCTGGGGATGGCGCCCGCGTGGACGGTGGCCTGCAGCGCGGCGGCGGCAGGCTCGCTGCTGGTGCGTGCGCGGCTGAGCGAGAAGGGCGTGGAGGGACAGGTGGCGGAGGCGCGCCCCACCCTCGTGCACCTGGGCCTGGGGGCGCTGTTGGGCGCGGGGCTCACGCTCGCGGGCTCGGAGATTGCCCGGGTGTTCTCCGCGCGGCTGGCGGACCTGGCCACGCCCGCGCTGCTCGCGGCGGGGGCGACGGGAGCCATCCTGGGGCTCTTCGTGGGACTGAGCTCGGTGGCCGCGCACCTGGCGCTCACGGCGGACCCGGTGGAGGCGCGCGCGGAGGAGCTGATTCCTCGGCTCGCGGGGGACTTCCGGACGCAGTGCGAGCGGGCGCTCGCGCTGTATCGCCAGTGCGGGCAGTCGCTCGCGTTGTTGCCGCGAGAGCCCGCGCGCGAGGAGCTGGCCCGAACGCTGGCGCGCATCACCCGCGACGCGGTGGAGCTGGCCTCCGAGTGGGCGGGCGTGGAGTCCCAGCTCGAGGAGCGCGCGCAGGCGGAGCTGCGGGCCGAGCGTGAGGAGCTGGAGCGCGCCGCGCGCGCCACCACGGACGCGGTGGCCCGCAGGCAGCTGGAGGCGGCCGCCGCGTCGCTCGCGGAGGAGGTGGAGCGGCTGGGGGAGCTGAAGGTGCGGCGTGAGCGAATCCTCGCGAGGCTGCGCTCCGAAGTGGCGTTGCTGGAGCGCGCGCGCGTGGCGCTGTTGTCGCTGCGCAGCGGACAGGCGCAGCTCAAGGCCGCGGAGCTGTCATCTCTCGCGCGACGCTTCCGCGCGCTGTCCTCCGTGCAGTGGGAAGAGGGGCAGGGACTGGACGCCGTGGCCTCGCAGGCCACCCTCGCGCATGTCCCGGAACCCGTCCAACCTGTCGGGGAGGAGGCTCCTTCGGAGGCCCGAACCGCTCGGATTCGTACGTCCTGAGCGTGGAATTCCCGGATATCGAACACGGGTAGAGGGGGGAACGGGCGCTGTCTCGCACGCTGAGTGGTGGTTGTGGTGGTGGTTCGCAGGCATGAACTGTAGACGTGGGTAGCGTCAGGTAACATTTGCCCCGTCATGACCCACCCCCTCGTCCGACAGCCCGGTCTGATTCCCCTCTGGTTGTGGAACGGCACCGAGCCTGGGGTGACCTCCGCGTTCCAGCCCATCGTGGATCTGCGCACGGGAGAGGTCATCGGGTACGAGGTGCTGTCGCGCGGACAGGGCACGCTCGAGTCACCGCACGAGCTGTTCACGCACGCGCGGGTCTCCGGCTACACGTGGGAGCTGGAGCGCGCGTGCTGGACGTCGGCGCTGCGCTGCATCTCGAAGCTGCCGGAGGACCAGCGGCGCGCGCCGTTCTTCTTCAACGTGAGCCCGGATGTGTTGAGCGACCCGCGCTTCGGGGATGGCTCGACGCTGGCGCTGTTGGAGCGGCATGGGTTGGGGCCTCGGCATCTGGTGCTGGAGATCACCGAGAAGGCGGTCATCGAGGATGGCGCGCTGTTGCAGCGGCTGACGCGGGAGTGCGCGGCGCAGGGCTTCGGGCTCGCGCTGGATGACTTCGGCGCGGGGCACTCGGGGCTGGTGACGCTGGTGCACTGCGTACCGCGCTTCATCAAGCTGGACCAGGCGCTGGTGCGGGACATCCATCTGCACGCGTACCGGCAGCACCTGGTGAAGTCGCTGGTGGACTTCTCGTCGAGCGTGGACGCCATCCTCATCGCCGAGGGCGTGGAGACGTGGGAGGAGATGACGGTGCTGCTGCGGCTGGGCATCCGTCACGCGCAGGGCTACCTGCTCGCGCGTCCGACGCCGAGCCCCATGCGTCCGGCCGAGGCGTTCGAGTCGCGGCGGCGCGAGGCGATGCGCGCCCTGCTCCTGCGTGAGCGCGCGGATGACACGACGGTCGGAGGACTGGTCATCCGGCGCGCGACGGTGGATGTGTCCGCGACAGTGGACACGGTGAACGACGTGTTCCGCGATGCGCCGCAGGCGGACCATGTGGTGGTGCTCGAGGGCTCACGTCCCCGCGCGCTGGTGACGCGGCGCAACCTCGCGTCATGGGTTCCCGGCAGTGCGGTGCATGCGCCCTCGCTCATCATCGAAGACCAGGTCGCGGTGACGGCGCTCGTGGGGCTCGCGATGGCGCGGCCTCCGGAGGCGGTCTACGAGCCGGTGGTCGTCACGGATGCGCAGGGACAGTTCCTGGGCACCGTGACGATGAAGCAGTTGCTGCTGCGCGCTACGGAGCTCGCCGAGCGCCCCGCCGCGAAGTAGCAGCGGGACTGCGCGGACACATGGAGTCCGACGCGCCAAAGCCGCGACCGCGCGTCGCAGCGCGACAAGGCGACGCCGCTCGCGAGGCGTCACCACCTGAAACCAGATGCTCGACCCTCGGTAGCACCGGCGCGTGTTCGCGCCTCGGCGCGTCTTCGGAGTTCAGCGGTCACGAACTCGATGGAGCCCCTACGCTCCGCCGAGGTGAAGGACCTCCGTCCGCGTGAGCGTCACCCGCCTTCGCCGATGACGCTCACGCGTGAGGCCACGAGCCCCGCGACTTACTCCCACGCGAGGTGCAGCCGGCCGTCCTCGAAGATGAGGCCCGCGTCCTCGAGCCCCGTGGAGCCGTTCTCCACCGAGGGCAGCACGTTCGTCGGCGGCGACAGCAACGTGTCGCGCCCCTTCGTGAAGCCCTGCTCGCGAACCAGCGCCATGTACGCCCGCCCCAGCGCCAGCGCCCGCTCACGCGACGGCGTCAGCAGCCACGCCAGGTCCTTGTCTCCCCCCACCGAGGCCCGACGCACGGAGGTCTCATCCACCTTCCCGTCCGCGAAGAAGCGCGCGAGCAACTCCTCGTTGGCGCGGAACTCGTCGCCGCCCTTCACCCGCTCGAAGTACGTGATCACCTCCGGCTTCGCGTGCCCCGCCTGCGGCACGTCCGCGATGCCACGCAGGTCCTGGTGCCGCCACCCTTCCCTCCCCGGCACCTTGCGCGGGAAGCCGAAGGTCTGGTCCACCGTCACCCCCAGGTTCGTGTGACAGCCCATGCAGAACACGTGCTCCTCCATCGTCTGCACGCGCAGCCGGCCCTTCGCGTCCTCGATGAACCCCTGCAGTCTCCAGCCGAACTCGTTGATGAGCCCCAGCTCCGGCGTGCCCGGGAACGCGGGCAGCCGGTTGCGCATCTTCTTCTCCTGCTCCGCGCCGTAGAACGCCATCACCTGGTCGCCGGCGTACTCCTCGTCCTTGCGCGAGTAGCGGACCTCCTTCATCCGCGCGGACAACAGCGCGGGCGCATCCGGGTCCACGTACCGCACGGTGTGCAGGAACTCGACACCGCGCGGGTAGAAGTCGCGCCGCACCTTCACTTTCGCAGCGGCCCCCGCGTAGTGGGTCGGCAGTCCGCGCACCACCTCCACACCCCGGGCCAGCACTCCATCTCCATCCAGGTCCACCCCACCCGCGCGCTCGTCCACCGGCTCCACCCGGCGTCGTGACTTCGCCGCGTCCAGCAGCGCCGGGTCCACCGTCATCGCCGCCTCCAGGATGGCAAGGTTGAGCCGATACACCTCGCGCGACGGCTGTCCTCCCGCATCACGACGGAACGCCTCCGGGAGCCGGATGAACACATCATCCGTGCTGCCATTCGTCGGCCAGAACGTCCCGAGGAACGGCTTGTAGCGCACGGCCCTCCAGCCACTGCCGTCCTGGGCGAACCCCTCCGCGTCGAACCCACGCGAGAGGTCCAGGTCCGGCACCCAGCCCTTGAACCCGCCGGGCCGCCGCATCAACGCCTCGCGCAGCGGCGCGTAGTTGTCCTCGCGGATGTAGCGCAGCACCTCGTCGTCGGAGATGGCCTTCATCGCCCGCGAGCGGTCCATGAAGAGGTTGCTCCACTGGTTGAGCAACCCGACGTCGCTGAAGGCGTACTCGGCCTGCAGCGACTCGTCGTCCATCGTATTGAAGCCGACGCCGCCCGTGTGACACGTCCAGCACGGATTCGAGACGCCCTCCGTCTTCGTGTAGCACATGGACGGAATGGGAGCCTCGCGGTTGGCCACCGTGCTCCCGCTCGCCAGGGCTTGCGCGAGCGGGTCGAAGGGAGGCTCCCCCTGTGAAGGCGTGGACGTCTCCCGCTGACGCCACACCGCCGCGGACGCGAGCAGACTTCCCAGCGCGAGCAACAACCCCAAGGCGGCTCGCGCGCCTCCCTTCGACATGAGCGACATCGGTGGCGTCCCTCGTGGATTCCCGCGTGACTACGGCCAGACGCTGTAGCTGTCCTCGCCCGGGTGCTGGACGCTGACGAACAGCGTCTTCATGTCCGCGGTGAACGCGGGCCCGGTGGCCTCCGCGTCGCTCGGCATGGACAGCACGCGGAACGCGCGACGGAAGTGCGCGTTGCCCCGGTGTGCCGGCTTCTGGTTCAGGTAGTAGACACCGTCGGCCACCTTGTTGACGCCGAAGTTGCCGTCCGTGCCGAACCACACGCCGCCGTCACGGTCGATGACGAGGTTGTCCGGCTTGGCCGCGGAGAACTCCGGCGCCGCGCTGGTCGCCGCCGTCTCGCCCTTCCACACGCGGAAGTACGCGAAGGTCTTCGAGCCCCCTGGCGCCGCAGGGTTCGCCTCGCGGATGCCGAAGATGGAGCCCACACGGTCCACCGCTCGGTTGTCCGTGGCGGCGCGCGCCTTGGTCACCCACACCCCATCCTGCCCTCGCGTCGCGGTGGCGACCCGGCCCTGCTGGTCCAACGCCGTCGGGTCTCCGTGCTCGGTGAAGGCCACGTACAACAGCGGCGTGCCGCTCGGGTCCTTGGGGTTCCACTCCAGGTCCTCGGGACGGTTGAGCTCCATCACGCCGACCTTGTTCGCCGCCGTCCACAGCAGCTTGCGCACCTGGTCGTCATCCGTGAAGCCGCCAATCGCGTTGTAGCTGACGTCGCGCAGCGCGGCGCCCACCGTCATCGTGGGCACGCCGAGCGCCTCGCCGTTGGGCGTCAGGTCCGCGCTGTCCAGGCTCAGCTCCACCCAGCGCCCCTGCCCCGGCGCCTCCTCCGTCGGGATGGCGCCGCCCACCAGCGTGTCACCGGTGGCGTTGTTCAGGCCCGCGAAGTGCGCCGCGTAGACCTTGCCCTCGTCGAGCAGCGCGCGCGTCTGCGCCTTCGTCATCCCCGCCGTGTACGGGCGGCTCGAGACGAACTTGAAGATGCGGCCACCGCGGCGGTCATCACCGCCGTAGATGACGATGGGCTGCCCCTCCAGCAGCTTCCAGCTCGCGTCCACGACGAAGGCCGCGTTCTCCCAGCGCGCGCGCCCCATGACGCCCAGCTTGCGGTGCCCCGCGCCCGGCTTCGTCGCGTCCTTGCCGTACCAGAGGTCCGCGGGCTGGCCCGGGTCGATCTCCGTGAGGAAGCCGTGGCCGTCCTTGCGGTGCGTGGAGCGCGTGTCCGAGCTGACCATGTCGCCGGACGCGGGCGCCGAGAAGTCGGGCGCGAGCGGCGCTCCCGCCTGCATCCCGGGCGCGGTGGGGACCCAGTCGTTCTTCGACGTCCACAGGCCGCCCTCGGGGTCGCCGTAGACGCCCTGCACGTTCTCCTCCCCTGTGAAAATGGTGCCCCACGGCGTCTGCCCGCCCGAGCAGTTGGAGTGCGTGCCCGCCACCACGCCCTCGGCCAGGGGCGCGCCGGAGTCATCGGTGTCCACACCGGACAGCCGCAGGCCCACCACCTTCGCCAGCGTGGCGCTGGAGGCGTCGTAGCGCAGGTTCGCCGCGTTGCGGTCCACGGCCCACTCACCGGTGGACGGGTCCTGCACCACGCGAATCCAGGTGCCGCCGACCTGCTTCTTCCATTCCTTGTTGTAGGCGACGAGCGCGTCGTCCTGCCACGTGGTGCCGTCCGTC
The DNA here is from genome assembly GCF_050039385.1 of Myxococcus faecalis. NCBI lineage: Bacteria > Pseudomonadati > Myxococcota > Myxococcia > Myxococcales > Myxococcaceae > Myxococcus > Myxococcus faecalis. The sequence goes on from NZ_CP144336.1 coordinate 966,578, forward strand.
ACCGTGTTGGACAACGTGCCGGTGCTGCGCAGGAAGCGCGCGAAGTCCAGGTGCTGGCCGATGGGCGCCGTGCCCACGCGCGGCTTCGTGCCGGAGATGTACTCGTGGTTGATCCACATCCATCCCGCCGCGCCGCTCCCGTTGAACTGGGGCGCGTTGTCCCCCGAGGCCCACCCATCCCCGAAGAACGCGATGTAGTCGACGTTCGCGCCGAAGCGCGCCCCCGCCTTGCTGAAGGTGATGGGGTCCATCCACTTGATGACCGTGGTGGAGTACAGGCCCGGCACCGTGCGCACCGTGTCCGTCGACGCGGGCGGCAGCGGGAACACCAGCGGCGAGGGCAGCGTGCCCGCCACCACCTGGTCCACGCGCGACTTCACGTACTCGGCCAGGTTCGTCGCGCCCGTGCCCAGGTCCCCCCGGAACGTCAGCGCGATAACCGAGGACAGCGGCGTACCGGATTCCACGCCGGGCGCCCGCGTCACCGCGCCGGGCCCTGGCTGCCCCTGCGAGCCCGGCCCCGCCGGCCCCTGCGGCCCCGCGGGTCCTGGAGCACCGTCACCCCCCGGGGCTCCATCCTCGCCGGGCGCGCCATCCTGACCATCCTGCCCGTTCGCGCCAGCGGGGCCCGTGTCCCCCTCACAGGCGACGAAGGACAACGAGCTGCCCAGAAGCACCGCACCGGTCGCGAGCCGCAACAGACGAGAAGACATGAGCCACTTCCTCCAGGGGTTCGCGTCGCGCTCGCATGCGGGCGAACGGACGCGAGCGCATCCTGAGGAGGCTGTGTGGCGACGGCTTGTTCAGTGCGTCACTTCTTCATCACGTCACGGCCCCATGACGTCACGCGCGAGCAACGTCGCGCGCGTCACGGGTCGATGCGGAGGTTGGACACGCCCTCGAACTCCACCGGCGAGCCCTTGCGCAAGCCGACCTTCTCCGCCCAGCCGCCCGGCACCTCCAGCACGTACTGGCTGGGCGCGCCCACCGAGCGCGTCTCCATCGACCTGGGCACCGCGCGCGACACGATGCCCGCGATGCGCAGGTCCGCGGTGATGAAGATGATGTCCAGCGGGATGAGCGTGTTGCGCATCCAGAAGCCCTGCATCGACTCCTGGGGGAACAGGAACAGCATCCCCTTGCCCTCGGCGAACTCCGTGCGCCACATCATCCCGCGCTCTCGCGAGTCGCGCGTGGCGGCCACCTCCACCTCCACCCGGTGCACGCCCCCGAAGGCGTCCTTGAGCCGCACGTGCGCGCGCGGCAGCGTGGGGCCCACGTAGTCCTTCGCGGTGACATCGGTGACGGGAGGCTTCACGGGCGCGGGGGGCGTGGACGAGGGCTGCCGGCCCTGCGCCTCCTGCTGACAGGCGCAGAGCGCGAGCGACAGGAGGACCAGGCCGAGCCGACGCGGGGTCTTCATGGGTGCTGGGGGTGCAGCGGCTTGTTGAGCAGCTTCTCGGTCAGCTCGGGCCCCAGGCTGTCGGACATGAGCCGCTCCACCACGGTCTCGAACTCCACCCGCTGCGTGTCGCTGCTGTAGATGAACCGGATGCCCATGCCCGGCTCGTCGCCGTCCGCCTTGGACCATACGACCTCGCCGAGCAGCTCGAACGGCGCCTCCCGGTGGGGCACCGTCAACTTGAAGAGGAAGCGCGTGCCGATGGGCAGCGGCTTCTTCGTCTTGATGAACGTGCCGCCCTTGCTGATGTTCTTCGTGTAGTCCGCGAAGAACGAGTTGAGCTTCTTGTAGTCGACCTTCAGCTCGATGGGCGCGCGCCCGTGCTGGCGGTGCTCGGGACCTGTCTTCTGTTCGGACATGCGGCCCGGGAGTATAGGGGAGGCCATGGAGCAAGTCCTCACCCGTGCCCGCGCCTTGATGCGTCGCCCGGCCGTCCTGGCCCCCCTGCTCCTCCTGGCGGGCGGAGGCTCGGCGCTCGTCCTCCTCCCCCTCTTCGGCGTCCCCGGCTTCGAGCTGGGCCTGGCCCTGTCCATCGCCGTGGGGCTGCTCGGCGGGGGGACGGGCGTGGCCGCCGCCGCCCAGGAGCGTCGGATCCTCCTCGGCCAGGAGCCCCGCCCCCCCGGCGCCCTCCGCCCGGACGCCCCCGGCACCGCCGTGACCCGCGCCCTGGGTGCGGCCCTGGTCCTCAACGTGGCGGCGCTGGTGCCCCCCTTCCTCACCTCCACCGTCTTCGCGTGGCTGCGCACCGCGTGTGATCCATTCGAGCTGGTGGGTTTCTATCCCATGCTCACCCTCCCCTCGGCCGTGCTGGCCTCGGCCTCGGGGGTGCTGTGCGGCCTGGGGGCCCGCCGTCCCTCCCGGGGCGTGGGGATGCATGTGCTCCTGGTCCTGCTGTCGTTGGTGCCCACGGTGTGGCCCATCGTCGCCGGGCCCCAGGTCTTCGCCTTCAACCACTACCTGGGACATCTCCCCGGCCCCCTCTACGACGAGGCCCTGGTGATGACGCCCGCGCTCGGCTGGTTCCGGCTGGAGACCCTCTTGTGGGCCTGGGTCCTCGCGGGCCTGGCCACCGCGTTCCTCAAGGTGGACTCGGGGCACCTGTCGCGAGCGGCCCCGCGCGTGGGCGTGCTCGTGGGACTCCTGCTGCCCGCCGTGGCCATCGGCTTCCTGGAGGTGAAGGGGCCCCAGCTGCGCACCCGGATGACGGACGCGTACCTGGCCGAGACGCTGGGCGGCGTGCGCGACACGGAGCACTTCCGGCTGCACTACCCCCGGGGCAAGTCGCGCGAGGACGTGGACCGGATGGCCCGCGACATGGAGTTCCGCTGGACGCAGGTCCAGCGCTTCCTGGGCGTGGCCCCCACCGAGCGCATCCGCGTGTGGCTGTATCGCAACGAGGAGGAGAAGCAGCGGCTGGTGGGCGCCGGCCGCACGCAGTACGCGAAGCCCTGGCGCCACGAGCTGCACATCCAGGACAAGCCCTTCCCCCACTCCACGCTGCACCACGAGCTGGCCCACGTCATGGCCGCGCCCGCTGGCAGCGGTCCCTTCCGCGTCACCACGCGCCTGGGCCTGTGGCCCCTCATGGGCGTCATCGAGGGGTTCGCCGTCGCCGCGGACGGCCCCGCGCAGGGGGACCTCACGCTGCACCAGTGGGCCGCGGGCATGCGACGCCAGAAGCTCGCGCCCGACATGCGCAAGCTGATGGGGCCGGAGGGCTTCTACCAATCCGCCCCCGCGCGCGCGTACACCGTGGCGGGCTCCTTCCTCCTGTACCTCGCGGACACCTATGGCTCGGACAGGCTGCGCGCGCTCTACGCGCACGCGGACTTCCAGGAGGCCTATGGGCGGCCCCTCGACGAGCTCGTCGGTGAGTGGGAGCGACATGTCGACGCCCTGCCCCTGGACGACGCCGCAGTGGCCCGCGCCTTCGCGCGCTTCCGCGCCGGCAGCCTCTTCAGCCGCGCCTGTGCGCGCGAGGTGGCCCGCCTCACCGAGCCCGCCCGCGCCTCGCTCGTGACGGACCCGTCGGACGCGCTGGAGCGCTACACCCGCGCCGCCACCCTCCAGCCCGAGGAGCCCGCCTACCGCCTGGGCGAGGCCGCCGCCCTCTCCGCGTTGGAGCGCTACGACGAGGCCACCACCGTGCTCACCACGCTCGCGGGCAAGGTGAAGGGCCAGACGGTCTCCGAGGCCGAGGTGGCCATGGCGCTGGCCGACGTGGAGACCCGGCGCGAGCGTCCCGAGCAGGCCCGCGCCCACCTGGACACGGTGCTGGCCCTGGACGCCACACCGGATTTGACGCGCACCGCCCAGGTGAAGCTCGCCGCGCTGGAGTCCACGGCGCGCCGCGCCGGCATCGACGCGTACTTCCTGGCGCCCAAGGAGGAGCTGCGGCTCTTGCTCCTGTCGCGCGCCCTGCAGGCCCTGCCCTCGGACCCGTACCTCAACTACCTGCTGGGCCGCAGGCTGCAGCAGGTGGGCTCCCCCGTCCTGGCCGGCGAGTCGCTGCAACGTGCGCTGTCGGACGATTCGCTGCCCCTGTCCCTGCGCCGCGAGGCCTTGCGCCTGAAGGTGGAGGCTTCCTATCTCTCGGGCGACTGCGGCGCGGTGCGCCACGAGGTGGGTGTCCTCCCGGACTTCGGCACGGCCTTCAAGGCCACCGCCCAGGAGTGGGTGGAGCGGTGTGATTTCGAGGAGAAGACCTTCCGGGGCGTGCTCGTGCCACGACAGGCTTTCCGCTAGCCGCGCTTTCCGCTAGGCAGGCAGCCCACACAGCGGCGACGAGCCAGGTCATCAGGAGGGAAGCGATGCGGTTCGAGACGAGGCAGCGAATCCAGGGGACGGTGGACGAGGTGGAGCGCGCGCTCCTCGACGAGCGGTACTTCGAGTTCCTGCTCAAGCACCATGGCGTGCTGCTGGAGCTCCAGCCGCTCGAGGTGAAGGCCGAGGGTGACGTGGTCCGCCGCCGGGTGCGCTACCGCCCCAAGCCCGTCATCGAGAGCATCGGCCCCAAGCGCGTGCCCCCCGAGTGGTTCGCCTTCATCGAGTCGTCCACCTACGACAAGCGCCGCAAGGAGCTCACGTTCACCAACGTGCCCACGTCCCACACCATCTCCAAGATGCTGGTGAACACGGGCACGCTGCGCTTCCGTGATTTGGGCGCGGGCCAGACGGAGCGCTCGCTGGACGGTGAGATCTCCCTCAAGCTGCCCTTCCTGATGAAGCCCCTGGCGCTCATCGGCGAGAAGGTCATCCAGGGCGAGGGCCTGAAGATCCTCGACAACGAGATTCCCGTCCTCAACCGCTTCATCTCCGAGGTCATCCGCAAGGGCTGAGGCACGCGAAGTGCAGGCGGGGCCGTGGGGAATGGGTTGACTTCCTCCGCATTGTCTTCGTAAGGCCCCGCCATGCTCTACCGCTTCCTCGCCATCTGCGCCCTGACCCTCCTGGCCGCCTGCGCTCCGAAGCGCATCCCCGGCACTGAAATCGACGACACCGACGAGACCCGCGCCATTTTGGCAGTGATGGAGGCCTATCGGTCTGCCATCGAGGCACGCGACGCCCACGCCATCCAGGCGCTGGTGTCGAAGGACTTCCGCGAGGACGCCGGCACGCCGAGTGATCCCGAGGACGACCTCACCGCGGCGAACCTGGGCCCGTACCTGGAGACGCTCTTCCCGCAGCTCCAGTCGCCCAAGGTGGAGATGGAGGTGCGCAAGGTCCAGGTGGGCAAGGACATCGCCACGGCCATCTACTACTGGAAGCTGAACTTCCGGATGCCCGGCCTCACCTCGCGCCCGCAGAAGGAGGCGGAGCTGGAGCAGATGGTGTTCCGGCTCGAGGGCAATCAGTGGAAGATCCTCACCGGCATCTGAGGCCTCACAGCCCCAGGAGCGCCGCGTAGCCCTGGGGCCCCATGGCCGTGAGCGCGCGGGCCCGGGTCAGGTAGGTGCGGTAGTCCTTGCGCACCAGCTTGTCCGCGGGCAGCGCGGACAGGTGGTAGTCCCGGATGCGGCTCGCGGTGAAGCGCACCGCCCCGAAGAGCGCGTGGCCGAAGAGGCTCTCGCGCTCCACCGGGGCCAGCGGGCGGACATCCTGGTAGCCGCGCACCAGCGCGCGACACAGCTCCGGCAGGTATTGCCCGCCGTCGAAGCACCAGGCGTTCAACGTGATGACCAGGTCCAGGCCATAGGCCTCGCGGCAGGCCATCTCGAAGTCGAAGAAGGCGCCCACGCTGTCGCCCAGCCACTTCACGTTGTCGGTGAAGAGGTCCGCGTGGATGACGCCGAGCGGCTCCAGGCCCTGTCGCCGTGACTCCGCGTGGGTGAGCATCCCCTCCAGCTCCCCTGAGAGCGATGACAGCGTCGGGTCCGGATGGCGCGCCAGCTCCACCAGCCACCCGCGCACCACCTGGGGAGAGTACGGGTTCTCGCGGCTGCCGCCGAAGGACTGGGTGTCGCGGTGCAGCTTGCCCAGCTCGGTGCCCAGCCGCTCCAGGTGCTCGGCGGTGAGGCCCGGGTGGCGCTTCTCCTCACCGGGGAGCCAGCGGAAGACGCTCACGCGGCCGCCCGCGAGCTCGACGAAGGTGGCGCCCTCGCGCGTGGTGAGCTGCACGGGCGAGGGGAAGTGGTGCGCGGCCAGGTGCGCGAGCAGGGCGGACTCGAAGCGCAGGTCGTCCGAGGAGCGCACCGTCGTGTGGCGGACGAAGTAGCGGCCGGTGTCGGTCTCCAACCGGTGGTTGGTGTTGATGGAGCCCTGGGGGATGGGCGTCACGCCGAGCACGTTTCCCAGCCCGAAGGTCTCTGCGATGCGCGTGAAGACGTCGGGGGACAGCACCGTGTGGACCGCCATTGCTCACTCCTCCCGTGCTCCGGGCTCCGTCCATTGACACCCGCGAGGGGCGTACCTAATAGCATCCAACTCCAGCGCGGGGAGACAGGTCCATGAGCACCGAAGGTCACGGCGACTGGAAGCGACGCGAGAGTTGGAAGAGCGCGCTGGCGCAGGTGGCGGTGGTGGCGGTGGTGCTCGCGGGCGCCGTGGCCTACTTCGTCCACCGGGGAACGGTGCGAAAGGAGACGGAGGAGCACCTGCGCGCGGCCCGCGCCGCCGCGCTGCGAGGCAATCCGTCCGACTTGACGCGCGCCATGGCGGAGCTGGAGAAGCTCTTCCAGTTGGACTCCGACGCCCGCGACGCGCAGGCGCTGGCCGCCGACATCCAGACGGTGCTGTGGCTGGAGCACCATCAGCCCGGCGCGGATGCGCGGGCCCGTGAGTATCTGGCCCGGGCCGAGGCGCTCGACTCGCGCTCCGGTGAACGGCATGGCGCCCGCGCGCTGCATCTGCTCGCGGAGGGCAAGACGGCCGAGGCGGAGAAGTACCTGGCGGACCTGCAGGCGCAAGGGGCCAACAGCCCCCGGCTCACGCTGGCGCAGGCGTTCACGCTGCAGGCGAAGGGGGACCTGCCCGGCGCGCGTCAGGCCTTCGCCCGCGCGGCGGAAAACGCGTATCGGGATCCGCGCTTCACCACGGCGTACGGGGAGGCGCTGCTGGACGAGGGACAGCCCGCCCAGGCGGTGGAGGCGTTCGAGAAGGCGACGAGCGTGAACCCGGACCACCTGATGGCGCGGCTGGGCATGGGGCTGGCGCACGCGTATCAGGGCAAGAAGCTGGAGGAGGCCGAGCGCGCGCTCGCCACGGCGCAGGAGAAGCAGGCGGAGCTGACGCCCGCGCTGACGTCACGCGCTGGGGCGCTGAAGGCGGAGCTCGCGCTGTCGCGTGGCGCCGCGGACCAGGCGCTCCAGGAGGCCGACTCGGCGCTGAAGGCCGTGCCGGATGACGTGCATGCCCTCTTCGCACGTGCGCGAGCGCTGGCCGCGCGCAAGGTGCCCGAGGCGCGGGGGGCGTTCGAGGCCGCGGTGGCGAAGCGCAAGACGGCGCCCCTGCTCTACCTGGACGGCGCTCGCAGCTTGCAGGCCTCGGGTGACACCACGGGCGCGCTGGCGCTGCTGGATGCGTATGAGGGCGCGTTCGGGGCCATCCAGGTTGCGTCCGCGGACGGGAAGAAGGTCCCGCTGCTGGAGCAGGACGGCCGCTACTGGCTGGCGCGCGGCGGGCTGCTGGAGGCGGCGGAGCGGCAGGACGACGCGCTCGTCGCCTACGACAAGGCCATCGCCGCCAAGGGCGTGGGGCTGGCAAAGGCGCAGTACGCCAAGGGTGCGCTGCTGGTGCGGCGCAAGGACTACGAGGGCGCCAAGGCGCTGCTCGCGGTGATCGCGCCGGACACGGGCGCGGGCTCACTGCCGGAGGCATACACCGCCATGGGCGACCTGCTCTTCGCGCAGAGCGCGTACGCGGCGGGCTGCCAGCACTACTACTTCGGGCTGGTGCGCGCGCGGGCGCAGGGCATGCCTCGCGAGGAGCTGGCCTCGCGCATCGACACAGTGAAGAAGGGCCTGGAGTCCGCGGGCCAGGGCGCCATGGCCAAGGCCTGGCTGAACGAGACGGGCGCCCTGCTCCAGTGAAGCGCCTGTGACTCGCGGGCGGAGGGCACGCCGAACAAGGCCCGCATGGTTCGATCATCGACGGGCCAAGGCACGATGGCCGTGGCCTGACTGAAAGAGACGGGCGCCCTGCTCCAGTGAAGCGCCCGCCGCACACGCGATGGCAGGGCTCGCCGCGCGACGAACTGGCCCCGCGCATCATCCCGGGGCTTGCGCTCGTGGAACCGGCGCCCTGTCTCGGTGAAACGTCCGCCGCGAGCGGCTACAGCAACTCCGTCGCCTCGAGCGGCCGGTACTTCGCGCGAACCACGCGCCACTCGCCGTCGGCTTCCTTCTCGAATGTCCCCTCGATGAGGTACGCGTTCAGCACGCTGTCGGCCGCCAGGTCCTTGACGCTCTCCGCCTGCGAGCGGCCGAAGATGAAGCGCGCCTGGAAGTCACCCTGCGTGGGCGAGACCTCGTGGACCTCCAGGTTCGTGGTGAAGATGCGGACCCACTGACCGCGCAGCACCTGCCCGGTGAGGATGCCGCGCACCTGCCGCGAGTCCATGCCGCCGTCCGTCTTGAAGCGCTCGGACACGCCCTCCATCACCTTGCTGATGTCCTTGGCCTCCGCGGCCCGCGTCATCGTGATGACCTGACGGGTGACGGCCTCCGGGACACCGGGCTCGTGGCGCGGCCAGAAATAGAGCACCGCTCCGGCCGCCACCAACGCCAGCGCCACGCCCACCACCCGCGAACGCGACAACGTCACCATGTGCTCCTCACGCCGCCTCGGGCTCGAGCACCAGCTCGTCCGCGTCGATGATCTCGGCGGGCCGCAGCGCCTCGCCAATCTGCTTCAGCCGCCGGTCCGAGAGCTGCTCCAGGTACGTCCGGATGTGCGGGAACGCCTGCACCAGCGCATGGAACGCGTTGCGCTCCAGGAACGCCGCCGCCGTCTTGCGCGTGGCCACCACCGTCGCCGAGGCGCGCAGCCCCGTCAGCAGCGAAATCTCCCCCGCCACATCACCCTCGCGCAGCACGCCCAGCGTCACCGTGCCGCCCGCCGGGTCCTCCTTCTGCACCACCAGCTCACCGGCCAGCACCAGGAACAGCCCCGGCGAGTGCTCGCCCTCCACCAGCACCTTCTCGTGCCCCTGCAGCGCGCGGAAGGTGAAGCGCTGCAGCAGCGCGCCCCGCTCCGACTCCGGCAGCGTCTGGAACATGGGCGAGGTGGCCATCAGGTTCCGCGCCATGCGCTGCTGCGCGAAGTCCGCCAACACCTGCGGCACCGCCGGGTGGCTCTTGGCCACCGCGTTGAGGTGCTCGCGGCGAATCTCGAAGACCTCCGTGTCGGACACCGCGGACACCGTCGCCGTCGGCGGCGCGCCCGTCAAAAGAGCAATCTCCCCGAAGATGGACCCGCCGCCGAGGAAGCCCAGCGTGCGCGCCTCACCCTCCATCTGCCGCGTCACCTCCGCCTTGCCGGCGACGAGCACGTAGAGGTGGTCGGCGGGCTCGCCCTCGCGGCTCACCACCTCCTCGGGACGCACCCGGCGCCACGCCATGCGGCCCACCAGGTCGATGAACGCGTCCCGGTCCAGGTCCGCGAACAGCGGCAGCGGAGGACGGCTGTTCGGATCCGCGGAGCCACCCGGATCCGGCGCGGCCAGCACCTCGATGGCGCGGTTGGAGAGCTCCTCTCCAGCCAGCCCCATCAGGTCCGTCTCCACCTTCCCGTCGTACAGCGTCTCGGGCGGCAGGGGCGGCGGCACCACGGCGCGACCCGGCGCGCTGCGCACCGCGCGCGAGTGGACGCGGATCAGCGTCTCCTTCAACCGCCGCTCGTTGGGCGCCAGGTCCAACCCCAGCTTGCACGCGGCCATCGCGGACAGCAGGTAGTCGCGACGCAAGAGGCCCTCGGCCGTCGCGTGGTACGACGTGACGGCGCGCTCGCGCTCACCCAGCTCGGCCAGACACCGGGACGCCATCATCCGGGAGCGGTGGTCGGCGGGAACCCGGCGCACCGCCTCCGCGAACACGGCGAGGGCGCGCTCGAACTGGCGCTCCTCGATGAGGTCCATCCCGAGCTCACGCAGCGACGACTCGCTCATCCCATCTCCCCACGTACGAACGTTGTTGGCGAGCGCCTCACGGCTGTATCTCGCTCAGGTACATCTCGGCCTTGCGCTTCGTATCCGAACCCTCGGCCGCCGTCTCGATGACGACCTTGAACTTCTCCGCGGCGGAGCGAGGGTCCCGGTCGCGCTCGATATACGCGCGCATGTACAGCTCCTCCACCTTCTTGCTCAGGTCGTCCAGGCCATCCCGCGCCCGACGATCTCCCGGGTTGAGGCGCAGGGCCTCGCGGAAGTTGCTGCCCGCCGCCGCCAGGTCGCCCTTCTTCAGCGCCGCCTGCCCCGCCGCCAGCGCCGCCGACGCGAGCTGCTCGTCCAGCGTGCGCCCCAGCGAGCCGTCGAAGCCGATCTGCCGGTACAGCTCCGCCGCGCGGCGCAGGGGCTTGGACGCGGACTCCAGCGCATTGGACGCGAGCTTCTTCTGCGCGTCGTCCAGCGCGCGCTGGAACTGGGGAATCAACGTCTTGAGCTGGCGCGAGCGGTCCTTCACGTCCTTGTCCGCCTTGTACTTCTCCACCACGCGGTCGCACTCGAGCACCGCGCGCTGGTAGTCGCCGCCGTTGAAGCGCCGCTCCACGTCCGTGAAGGCCTCCGCGATGAAGCGCTTGCGCTCCTCCTTGGCCCGCTCCTCGTTGCGCTCCCGGCTGGCCCTGTCCCGCACCGCGCTGTCCCGGGCCTCCTTGGCCAGCTCCGCCTGCAGGTCCTGCAGCTTCTGCGAGTACGCGGGCCGGTTGAGCTCCGGCACCTGCTCCAGCAGCGACTGGGCCGTGGCGACGTCACGCGCCGCGAGCGCCTCCTCCATCTTCTGGATGCGCCACAGCTCGTCCTTCGTCTTGACCTCCTGCTCCAGCTTGCGCCGCACGTCGTCCGTCTTGGCGGTGCCCTGGGGCGTCTCGGACAGCTTCTGGCGGGCCCCCTCGAAGTCGTTGGCGTCGATGAGCTCGCGCACGGCCTGGAAGGACTGCTGCACGAGCAGCTCCTTCGCCGCCGCCTTGCCCAGGCCTTCGTCGTCCGCGCCCGGGCGCAGCTTCTCCGCCTCCTCCACCAGCTTCACCGCGCCAGCGAAGTCGTCCGAGCGCACCGCCTCGCGCGCCTTCTGCATCAGGAGCTTCGAGCGCTCCACGTTGGGGTCCACCGGAGGCGGGGGCGGCGGTCCCGAGGGGATGAGCATCAGCCCCAGCATGAGCAGCACCACCACGCCACCGCCCACGCCGATGAGCAGCTTCGCCTTCGAGTTCCCTCCGCCGCCGGTGACGGCGCTGCGCGGAGGCGGACGCGGCCGGGGAATCGCGATGGCGCCCTTGCCCTTCTTCACGCCGCTGGCGTCGCGGTTCTTCTCCTTCAGCTCGTCCGGCATCCGGTAGTTGGCGTTGGTCGCCTCGTTGAGCCGCGGATCATTCGGGTCCACGTCGGTGCCCCGGGACGCACCCGCCGCCTTGCGCGCCTCGTCGCGGTCCTTCGCGGCCTCCTCGCGCTCGCGCTTCTCCTCCGCCTCGCGGGCCTCCGCCTGCGCGCGCAGCTCCTTGATCTGCTCCGCCTCGTCCACGAAGCGAAGGCGCGTCTTGCCGATGGCGATCTCATCCCCGTGCTTCAGGGTGCACTCGTCCACGCGCTGATCATTCACCTGGGTGCCGGAGATGCTGCCCAGGTCTCGCATCGCCACGCCGCCCTGGCCGTAGATGAGCTCCAGGTGCCGGCGCGACACGGACTGGTCATCCAGCACGAAGTCGCAGTCCTTGCCGCGCCCCACCACCATGCGCACGCCCTGGAAGCGCTTCTTGCGCCCGCGGTCCGGCCCCGCCAGCACCAGCATCTGCACCGGCGGCCCGGCGCGCGTGGCGTCCGCGTTGTCGTCCTCCTCCTCCTGGCGACGCCGGGACTCCTCGCGCACGTCGGACACCGAGGCCACCCGCGTCTCGTCCGTGCGCGAGCGCGGCGGCTCGGCGTCCCCGTAGAGCTCCGGGTTGGCGGGGCCGTCGGGCTGGCCCTCGTCTCCGGAGGGTGGCGCGGCGAAGTCCTCGTCGGAGGACACCTCGCGCGGAGGGCGGCCCCGGGATGAGGGCTTACCTCCGGCACCAGGGCGAGGGGGGGATGGAGGACGAGCAGGCATGGGGTCGGGTCCAGGTCTCCGAAACGTCCGGCATCTTAAAGCGGCGCCACCACGGTGGGAATGCGACAAGCCCGCCCTTGGGGAAAGAAGCGGGGCCATTGTCCGTTGCTCAGGACGTTTCCCCCTCCTATGTAGGTTCCCACACCCCCAACGATTCACCGAGGGAGTCCCGCAAAATGCCCCGAGTGTCCGCGCCGGCCCGGCGTGCCTCCACCTCCCAGCTCGCCCCCCTGGCGGCCCGCCTCGTCGCGCCCGCCCCCCTGCTGCCCCAGGCGCTGCTCGAGCGGCTGCTGGTCGTGGCCATGGAGCGCGGCGGAGACTTCGCCGAGGTCTACGTGGAGCGCACCCACAGCACCAGCGTCGTGCTGGAGGAGTCGCGCATCAAGAGCGCCCAGACGGGCCTCATCCAGGGCGTGGGCGTGCGGGTCATCTCCGGGGGCAAGGTGGGCTACGCCTTCTCCGACGACTGGGACGAGCCCGCGCTGCTGCGGGCCGCCTCCACCGCGGCGATGATCGCCCAGGGAACCGGCTCCGAGCGGGCCTTCCCCGTCTCACGCATCGCCGTGCCCAGCCACTACCGCGTCCCCACCCCGCTGGCCGACGTGGAGGTGTCCCTCAAGGCCTCCCTGCTGACCCGCGCGGACAAGGCCGCCCGCGCGTTCGACTCGCGGGTGACGCAGGTCAACGGCGCCTACGTGGACCAGACGCGCCGCATCGCCGTGGCCAACACAGAGGGCCGCTACACCGAGGACACCCAGGATTTGTGCCGCATGTCCATCCAGGTCGTGGCGCAGGGCAAGAAGAACGAGCGGCGCACGGGCTCGTACGGCGGCGGAGGCCGGGTGCCCTTCACCCACTGGGCGACGTTCCCTCCCGAGGACGTGGGCCGCGAGGCCGCGAGGCAGGCGGTGGCCACGCTGGGCGCGGTGGACTGCGCGGCGGGCCCGCAGACGGTGGTGCTGGCGCCGGGCTGGAGCGGAATCCTGCTGCACGAGGCGGTGGGCCATGGCCTGGAGGCGGACTTCATCCGCAAGGGCACGTCGCTGTTCGCCGGCAAGCTGGGACAGAAGGTCGCCTCGGAGTTGGTGACGGTCATCGACGACGGCACGGTGTCCAGCGGGCGCGGCTCCATCAACATCGACGACGAGGGCACGCCCGGTGAGCGCAAGGTCCTCATCGAGAACGGCGTGCTCAAGGGCTACCTCTACGACAGCCTCAACGCGAAGCTGATGGGCCAGCGCTCCACCGGCAGCGGGCGGCGCGAGTCCTTCAAGCACCTGCCCATTCCGCGCATGACGAACACCTTCCTCGCGCCGGGCAACCACCACCCCGAGGACATCCTCAAGGAGGTGAAGCGCGGGCTGTACTGCGCCACGTTCGGCGGCGGTCAGGTGGACATCAGCAACGGCAACTTCGTGTTCGAGGTGAGCGAGGCGTATCAAATCGAGGACGGCAAGCTGGGCCGTCCGGTGAAGAACGCCATCCTCATCGGCGTGGGGCCGGAGGCGCTCAAGAACGTGTCCCGCGTGGGGTGCGACCCGCAGCCGGACCCGGGCATGGGCGTGTGCGGAAAGAACGGCCAGTCGATGCCCGTGGGCGTGGGCCTGCCCACCGTGCGCATCGACAACGTCACCGTCGGCGGAACCCAGGTCTGAAGAGAGAGCACCGACACCATGGACTACCAGAAGCTCGCGAAGCGAATCGTCCAGCGCGCCACCAAGAAGGGCGCCCGCCAGGCCGAGGCCTTCATCGAGGTCAGCCGCCAGAGCACCGTGCGCGTGCGCGAAGGGCAGATCGAGGACCTCACCCAGTCCACCGCCAAGGGCGTGGGCCTGCGCGTGGTGACGAAGGACCGGCTCGGGTTCGCCTTCACGTCGGACTTCGAGCCCTCGGGCATCGACCTGCTCGTGGACCAGGCCCTGAAGCTGGCCGAGGCCGCCGCGCCCAACAAGCTCAACGGCCTGCCCGGCGCTCGGGACCTGGGCCGCTTCGGCGACACCGGCGCGCTGTACGACGAGGCCGTGGCGAACCTGCCCGGCGACTGGAAGGTGAAGGCCGCGCTGGAGATGGAGAAGGCGGGCCGCGCGGAGGACTCGCGCGTCAGCACCTTCAACGCGGTGGGCGCCGGGGACTTCGTGTCGGAGGTCTACGTCGCGTCGTCGGAAGGCATGGCCGGAGGCTACTCGGGCACGTACGTGTTCATGTACGCCATGCCCGTGGCGGCCGCGGACGGGCAGCTCCAGAAGGGCTACTGGCTCGACTACAAGCGCTTCCTGGGTGACCTGGAGTCGCCCGAGTCCATCGGCCGCGAGGCGACGCGTCGCGCGGTGCGGATGCTGGGCGCCAGGCGCGTGAAGACGCAGCAGGTGCCGGTGCTGTTCGACCCGCTCGTCACCGCGTCCTTCATGTCCGGCGTGGCCAAGGCCGCCAGCGGCAACGCCGTGCACCAGCAGGCCAGCATGCTGGCGTCGCTCAAGGGCAAGCGCCTGGCCTCCGAGCACGTCACGCTGGTGGACAACGGCCTGCTGCCCCGAGGCCTCGCCACCGCGCCCTTCGACGGTGAAGGCGTGCCCACGCGGCGCACGCCCATCATCGACCGGGGCGTCATGTCGAGCTTCCTCTACGACGCGTTCACCGCGCGCAAGGCGAAGGCGCGGCCCACGGGCAACGCCAAGCGCGGCTACAACGCGCTGCCGAGCATCGGCACCACCAACCTCTACCTGGAGGCGGGCACGGCCTCGCCCGAGGAGCTCATCCAGGGCGTGGACCGGGGCCTCTACGTCACGTCCCTGCTCGGCCACGGCGCCAACCCCGTCACGGGCGAGCTGTCCGCGGGAGCCAACGGCCTGTGGATTGAGAACGGCGAGCTGACGCACGCGGTGCAGGAGGTCACCGTGGCGGGCAACGTGTTGAAGATGCTCCAGGACCTGGACGGCGTGGGGAACGACCTCCAGTTCCGCGGAGGCACGGTGGGCGCGCCCACTGTCCGCTTCCGACAGCTCACCCTGTCGGGAGGGTAGCCCTACCTGCCGCGTCCCCCTAGCGTGGGCGACGCCGGAGCGCTCCTCCTCCCCCACTCGCTGGGGGAGGACGTGTCAGGGTCTCCTGCTACATCACTCGTCCGCAGCGCGAGGAGGACGCACCCATGGCAGCGAAGTCCGCACGCAAGAGCGCCGCAGCGAAGAAGCCCGCCGCCGCCCCCAGGAAGCCCCGCCGCAAGAAGGCGGAACCGAAGTCGCGCGGCCTGTCTCCCCAGGACGTGGCCAGCGACTCGGTGGAGTACCCCACGGAGATTCTCGAGGCGGTGCGCACCGACGGCGGCGAGGTGCTCGGCGTCTATCGCGACCCCTTGGGCGGACATCCGGTGGTGCTCGCGGTGCTGCCCATCGACAAGGTGGAGCCCACCCCGTACCAGCGTGATTTGTCCGAGCCCCACGTGAAGCGGCTCGCCAGCGCCATGGAGCGATTGGACCGCTTCCTGGATCCCGTCATCGCCGTGCGCAAGGAGGGCCGCTACTGGACGCCCAACGGCAACCACCGCCTGCACGCGAGCAAGCTGCTGGGCGCCAAGGCCATCGTCGCGCTGCTGCTGCCCGACGAGGACGTGGCCTATCAAATCCTCGCGCTCAACACGGAGAAGGCCCACAACCTCAAGGAGCGCTCGCTCGAGGTGGTGCGCATGTACCGGGGGCTCGTGGGCGCGGGCCGCGCGGGCAAGGAGTCCGCCTTCGCGCACCTGTTCGAGGAGCCCGCCTTCATCACGCTCGGCGCCGCGTACGAGAAGCGCCCCCGCTACTCCGCGGGCGCCTACCACCCCTTCGTCAAGGCGGTGGAGGACTTCATGGACGTGCCGCTGGAGGACGCGCTGAAGGTGCGCGACGCCCGCGCGGACCGCCTGCTGGAGCTCGATGACGCCGTCGTCGCCGTCGTCGACTCCCTCAAGGCCAAGGGACTGCAGAGCCCCTACCTCAAGAACTTCGTGGTCGCGCGCATCAACTTCCTGCGCTTCAAGAAGAACGGCGGCAAGCCCGACTTCGACGACACCGTGGACCGGATGCTCGCCAGCGCGCGCAAGTTCAACGTCGACTCCGTCAAGCGCGAGGACCTCGGCCGCATGGGCGGAGGCCCCGTGGAGGCGGACGAGGAGCACGCCTGACGGGAACGGGTATTGCATAGTGCGGCCCCCACCATGACCACCTCCACCGTCCTCGTCGTCGACGACGACCGCGCCAACCTCGACTCCGTGACGCGCATCTTCCAGCGGGAGAACATGGCCACGCTCTCCGCGGCCAACGGCACGGAGGCCCTGGAGCTTTTGCGCCGCCCCGAAGTCACGGTGATGGTGACGGACCTGATGATGCCCGGCATGGACGGGCAGGAGCTCTTGCGCGCCGCGCGCACCATCCGCCCCGACGTGGAGGTGGTGCTGATGACCGCCTACGGCACGGTGGAGACGGCCGTGGCGGCGATGAAGGACGGCGCCTACGACTTCATCACCAAGCCGCTCAAGCGCCACTCGCTGGTGAAGGCGGTGCAGAAGGCGCTGGAGAAGCGCGCGCTCGTCTCGGAGAACCAGACGCTCAAGGCGAAGCTGGCGGAGATGAGCGCCCAGGGCGGGCGCAGCATGGTGGGCCAGTCCCCCGCCTTCCGCGCCATGCTGGACACCATCCGCCAGGCCGCGCCCTCCACCGCCACGGTGCTGCTGCTGGGTGAGTCGGGCACGGGCAAGGAGCTGGCGGCGCGCTCGGTGCACGAGTACTCCAGCCGGGCCAAGGGCGCGTTCGTCGCCGTCAACTGCGGCGCGCTGCCGGAGAACATCCTGGAGGCGGAGCTGTTCGGCGTGGAGCGCGGCGCCTTCACCGGCGCGGTGGCCCGGCGCGAGGGCCGCTTCGAGCGCGCCCACGGCGGCACCCTCTTCCTGGACGAAGTCGGCGAGATGCCGCTGCCCGCGCAGGTGAAGCTCCTGCGCGCGCTGGCCGAGGGCGAAATCGAGCGGCTGGGCGGCACCCAGACGGTGAAGGTGGACGTGCGGCTGGTGGCCGCCACCAACAAGGATTTGCAGAAGGAGGTGGCCGAGGGCCGCTTCCGCGAGGACCTCTACTACCGGCTCAACGTGGTGGAGATCCGCGTGCCCGCGCTCGCCTCGCGCCGCGAGGACATCCCGCTCTTGGCGGACGCGTTCCTGCGCCGCTTCGCCGCGAAGAACGGCAAGGCGCTGCGCGGCTTCTCGCCGGAGGCGCTGCAGACGCTGGAGAACTACGCCTGGCCCGGCAACGTGCGGGAGCTGGAGCACGCCGTCGAGCGCGCGGTGGTGCTGGCGCGCGGCGAGGTGCTGGAGGCCAGCGACCTGCCCGAGTCGGTGCGCAAGGGCCCGCTCGGCGCCGCCACCCAGCTGGTCATCCCCATCGGCACGCCCATGGAGGAGGTGGAGCGCCGGGTGATCCACGAGACGCTGCGCCACACCAAGGGCGACAAGACGCTGGCCGCCCGGCTGCTGGGCATCGCCGCCCGCACCATCTACCGCAAGCTGGAGCGCGAGCAGTCCTCCGGCGGCGAGCCCTCCGCCGGAAGCGACGACTGACAGGCCGTCACAAAGGCCCCCACCCTGCTTTGACAATTTGTCCCAAGCCCTGGAGCAGCCCGCTCCCCTGCCTGGGGTGCCCGCCCTTTTCGGAATAATTACGCGTGCTTGGCCGTCCCCTTGGGATGGCCCGTCTGACCCGAGGGTGGCACCTGCCTTGCTCTTCCCGGGTCCGGCTTTCTTCTCGGAAGCGTGATGGAACTCTTCTTTCGCAAATACTTCTGGACGGTGAACCTGCTGTTCATCCTCCTCGTCGCGCTGCTGGCGGCGAAGACGGTGAACCTGTTCGTCGAATCCTCCATCTCCCCCGTGCCGTCCTCGGGGGCCACCGCGCGTGCGCCGACGAACCGGCCCGCGCAGGCGGCGCTCGCGCTGCCGGACATGGAGGGCCTGTCGCGGGTGACGGGCATCAAGATTCCCGAGCCGGAAGTCGCGGTGAGGGAGCCCACGACGCCGGAGGTGGACCCCAACGCCGCCCCGGTGAAGAGCGGCCTCAGGGTGAAGCTGCTCGGCACGCTCGTCGCGAGCAACCCGGACTGGTCCTTCGCGTCGGTCCAGGACATGGTGACGCAGCGCTCGCAGACGTACATGGTGGGCAACGCCCTGCAGGGCGCCACCGTGCTCGAAATCGAGCGTGAGCGCGTCATCATCCTCAACGGGGGCCGCAAGGAGTTCATCGACGGCAACCCGGGTGACGGCGCCCAGGCCTTCACCCCGCCGACGCCTCCGGTGGCGCAGACCAACACCGCGTCCCCCAGCGGCATCCGCGCCGTCAGCGACAACGAGTACGAAGTGCCGCGCGCGGAGATCGACAAGACGCTCAACAACCTCAACGACGTGGCCATGCAGGCGCGCATCGTTCCGGCCTTCAAGGACGGTCAGGCGGTGGGGTTCAAGCTCTTCTCCATCCGCCCGGATTCCATCTACTCGAAGATCGGCGTCCAGAACGGCGACGTCATCCGCCGCATCAACGGGTTCGACCTCAACAGCCCCGAGAAGGCGCTCGAGGTCTACTCGAAGATGAAGGACTCCTCCCGCATCGAAATCGAGATCGAGCGCAACGGCGCGCCGATCCGCAAGTCCTACAACGTCCGTTAAACCCCACGTCGCGCCCGCTCCTCCATGAAGACGCTCCCGTCCTGGATGCTCTGCCTGTGCCTCGCGCTCGCCGTCCCCGCGCAGGCCCAGCGCCGCCCCACCCCGCCCGGCACCTCCGCGCCTTCCGCGCCCGGTGAGCGGACCATCACGCCCCAGTCCCCCGGCGCCGCCGAGGAGGCCAATCAAGGGCCCCGCCGTACGCCCACGTGCGAGGAGGCCCGGCGCAACGCGCGCTACGGCATCTACTTCGACAAGGTGGAGATCGAGAAGCTGGTGCAGACGGTGGCGGACGCCACCTGCCGCACGTTCATCCTCCCGGAGAACGTGCGCGGGAAGATCTCCATCATCGGCCCGGAGAACGGCCGCGTGGAGGTGGACGCGGACGCGTTCTACTCCGCGTTCCTCGCCTCGCTCGACGCCAACGGCCTGGCCGTCTACCAGTACGGCCGCTTCATGAAGATCGTCGACAAGCGCTCGGCGAAGCAGAACCCCATCCCCACCATCGTCGAGGACGGCCAGCCGTACACCACCAACGAGCAGATGGTGACCAAGCTGTTCCGCATCCGCAACGTGGAGGTGGAGCCGCTGCGCGGCGTGCTGCAGCAGCTGGTGTCCAAGGACGGCGACACCATCCCGTACCCGCCCGACACCATCATCGTCAACGACGTGGGCTCCAACATCCACCGCCTGGAGCGGCTCATCAACCAGCTGGACTCGCGCGCCGCCAGCGACGAGCTGCGCGTCATCCAGGTGCAGTACGCGAGCGCCCAGGACGTGGCCGGCACGGTGCAGAAGCTGTTCGAGAGCAAGGGCGCGCGCCCCGGCGCCACCCGCCCCGGCAACTTCACCCAGGGCGTGCCGCCCGCGGGTCAGCCCGGCGGTGAGATTGTCGCCCAGCCCTCCCAGGGCGGCGAGTCCGCCGGTGGCCCGGTGACGCTGTCGCAGATCATCCCGGACGAGCGCACCAACAAGCTCATCATCGTGGCGAGCCCCGCCGCGTTCGAGCGCATCCAGGAGATCGTCACCCAGCTCGACATCCCGTCCGGCACGGGCGGCCGCATCAACGTCTACTACCTGGAGAACGCCAACGCGGAGGAGCTGGCGAGCACGCTGCAGTCGCTGGCGCAGGGCACGGCCAACCGTCCCCGCACGCCGGGCGCCCCCAACCTCCCCCCGGGCATGCCGCGCGGCAACGCACCCACGCAGGCCGCGGAGCTTTTCAGCGGCGAGGTGAAGATCTCCGCCGACAAGGGCACCAACTCGCTCGTCATCGTCGCCAGCCAGTCGGACTACAAGAACATCGTCCAGGTCATCCAGCAGCTCGACACGCCCCGTCGCCAGGTGTTCGTCGAGGCCGTCATCATGGAGGTGAACCTGGACCGCAATGCCGAGTACGGCGTCAACCTGCACAGCGGCTTCTCGCTGCAGACGGATGACGGCGCGGTGCCCGGCCTCATCGGCACCAACAACACCGGCTCGGGCCTGCCCCCGTCGCTGAGCCTGGCGAACCTGGCGTCCTTCGGCGGCTTCCTCGCGGGCCTGCAGGGCCCCGTCATCCCCGCGCTGGAGAAGCTGGGCCTGGACATCCCCGCCTTCGGCGTGGTGCTGCACGCGATGCAGCAGAGCTCCGACGTGAACGTGCTGTCCACGCCGCACATCCTCACCAGCGACAACGAGGAGGCGGAGATCACCGTGGGCCAGAACGTGCCCTTCCAGTCCGGCTTCTCGCCCTCGTCGCTGGGCACGGGCGTGGGCACCGGCACCGCCGGCGGCGCGGGCGGCCTGAACACGTCGCTGCTCGGCGCGCTGGGCGGCCTGGGCTCGCTGTACGCGCCCATCCAGCGTCAGAACGTGGAGCTGAAGCTGACGGTGAAGCCGCAGATCAACGAGAGCGACTACATCCGCATGGTCATCACCGAGCAGACGGAGGAGATCGCCTCCAACGACGCGGTGCTCGGCCCGACCACCAGCAAGCGCAGCGCGAAGACGACCGTCATCGCCAAGGACCAGGAGACGGTGGTGCTGGGCGGCATCATGCAGGACCGCACCATCGAGTCCGTCACCAAGGTCCCGGTGCTGGGCGACATCCCCATCATCGGCAACTTCTTCCGCGAGACGACGCGCAAGAAGACGAAGACGAACCTGCTCCTGTTCCTGACGCCCTACATCATCCGGGGCCCCGAGGACTTCCGCGTCATCTTCGAGCGCAAGATGAAGGAGCGTCAGCAGTTCGTGGAGCAGTTCTACGGCCAGGTGCCCGGCTACGACGTGGCGGTGGACTTCAGCCGCAAGCCCGGCCCGCTGTCCAAGATGAACCAGGCCGTCTTGCGCGAGCGCCAGCGCGCGGAGAATGGCGGCCCGGGCGTGTCGGGTGAGCGCGTCATCTCGCCGAACTCGTCGGCGCCGTCCCGCTCCAACACCCCGCCGGCCGGCCGCTCGAACAGCGTGCCGCCCGCGCGGGGCCCGGCCCCCGTGTCGCCCGAGCCCGAGGTGCGGGAAGCGCCGCTGCCTCCCGCCGGTTCCGAAGAGTCAGCCCCCGCGACTCCGGCGCCGCAGACGCCCGAAGCGCCGGCTCCGGAGTCCACCGGAGACGCGTCGCCCGAGCGCCTGCGCATCCAGCCCGAGACCGGGGAATAGAGCCCATGAACGTGACCGCAGACCCCACTCTCGCCACCGCCGCGTCCGGCGCGGCCCCTGCCCGGAACGACTCCACCCAGGTCGTCTCCCACGGCCAGGCCTTCCTGTGCGGCAGGCCTCTGGGGGAGATCCTCCGCGCGCTCGTCCCCTCGCTCACCGAGGAGAAGCTGCGCGAGGCGCTCGCCCTCCAGGAGGAGAAGGGCGGACGCATCGGTGAGGTCCTGGTGGGGCTCAAGGCGGTCAGCGCCGAGGACGTCGCCAAGGCGCTGGGACACCAGCTGGACCTGCCCTACCTGGCGCGCATCTTCACCGAAGAGGTGGACGCGGAGCTGGTCAAGCGCATCCCCATCAACTTCGCCAAGCAGGCGCACATCCTCCCGCTGTCGCTGGAGAACGACAGCGTGGTCCTGGCGGTGGCGGACCCGCTGGACACGTCCGCGCTGGACCACGCGCGGCTGCTGCTGGGCCAGAGCATCAGCCCCCGGCTGGCGCTCGACACCACCATCACCGACGCCATCAACAGCGTCTATGACCGATCCATCAACGAGGCCGAGCAGCTGGTCGACGAGATGGAGACGCAGGACCTGGACGCCATCGCCCACGAGCTGGACGAGCCGCAGGACCTGCTGGACACGGACGACGAGGCCCCGGTCATCCGGCTGGTGAACTCGGTGCTCTTCCGCGCCGCCAAGGAGCGCGCGAGCGACATCCACATCGAGCCCATGGAGCGCGAGCTGCTCGTGCGCTTCCGCGTGGACGGCGTGCTGCAGGAGGTCATCAAGCCGCCCAAGCGCTACCAGAACGCCATCGTCAGCCGCGTGAAGGTGATGGGGCAGCTCAACATCGCCGAGAAGCGCCTGCCGCAGGACGGCCGCATCCGCATCAAGCTGGCCGGCCGCGACATCGACATCCGTCTGTCCACCATCCCCACCACCAACGGGGAGCGCATCGTCATGCGTCTGCTGGACAAGACGGCGACGCTGCTGGACCTGGCGGAGATCGGCATGAGCCAGGTGACGCTCCACGCCATGGAAGCCGTCATCAAGCGCTCGCACGGCATCATCCTCGTCACCGGCCCCACGGGCTCCGGCAAGACGACGACGCTCTACGGCGCGCTGTCGAAGATCAACACCCCGGACCTCAACATCCTCACCGTCGAGGACCCGGTGGAGTACCAGCTCAAGGGGATTGGCCAGATGGCCATCAACCCCAAGATCGGCCTCACCTTCGCCCAAGGCCTGCGCTCCTTCCTGCGCCAGGACCCGGACGTCATCATGGTCGGTGAGATCCGCGACAAGGAGACGGCGGAGATCGCCATCCAGGCCTCGCTCACGGGCCATCTGGTGCTCTCCACGGTCCACACCAATGACGCGGCCGGCGCCGTCACCCGTCTGGTGGACATGGGCGTGGAGCCGTTCCTCGTGGCGTCGTCGCTCACGGGCATCCTCGCCCAGCGCCTGGTGCGCCGCGTGTGCCCGGACTGCCGCGCGCCCTACCAGCCCACGGACGCGGAGCTGAAGGAGATCGGCCACTCGCGCGCCTCCTTCAAGGAGCGCTACGGCACCGAGCGCATCTACAAGGCCGTCGGCTGCCCCACCTGCAACCGCAACGGCTACCGAGGCCGCACGGGCATCTACGAGTTCCTGCCCGTGGACGACGACGTGCGCCAGCTCGTACTGAAGAACGTGGACGCCTCCACCATCAAGAAGTCCGCCACCTCCAAGGGGATGATCACCCTGCTCGAGGACGGCGCGCGCAAGATTGCGCTGGGGGAGACGACCATCGCCGAGGTGCTGAGCATCACCCAGGAGGACATGTAACCGACAGCTCCTCCCTGGGAGGGGCCGGGGTCATCGAGCCATGCCGGTCTTCGAGTACAGAGGTCTCAACTCCGCGGGCAAGCAGATCAAGGGCCTGCTGGAAGCCGACTCGCCCAAGACGCTGCGCTCCAAGCTGCGCGCCGACGGCATCTTCCTCACGGACGTGCTCGCCCAGGCGGAGGGCAGCCGGGGCGCGGTGTCCAAGGGCGCCAACGCCGCGCAGGTGGCGCGCGACATCGACCTGCGCAAGCTGGGCCGGGGCCGCGTCAACACCGACGACGTGGCCATCTTCACCCGGCAGCTGTCCACGCTGCTGGGCGCCGGCGTCACGCTGGTCGAGTCGCTCACCGCCCTGGTGGACCAGGTGGAGAAGGAGCGCTTCAAGCGCGCCCTCTCCGACATCAAGCAGCGCGTCAACGAGGGCTCGTCCCTGGCGGACGCGCTGGGACAGCACCCCAAGATCTTCCCCAGCATCTACGTGAACATGGTGCGCGCGGGCGAGGCGTCCGGCGCCCTGGACGCGGTGCTCACGCGCCTGGCCGACTTCACGGAGAACCAGGCCCGGCTGCAGCAGAAGATCCTGAGCACCATGCTCTACCCCGCCATCATGATGGTGGTGGGCGGCGGCATCCTGGTGGCGCTGATGGTGTTCGTCGTCCCGAAGGTGACGAAGATCTTCGAGACGATGAAGGCCACGCTGCCGTTGAGCACGCGGATGCTCATCGCCACGAGCAACTTCTTCCAGGACTGGTGGTTCATCGCCGTCCCGGTGATGGTGCTGTGCGGCTGGCTGTTCATGCGCTGGACGGTGAGCCCCAAGGGCAAGCCCAAGTGGGACCGCTTCACGCTCAAGGCGCCCGTCGTGGGCAACCTGGTGCGGCTGCTCTCCATCTCCCGCTTCGCCCGCACGCTGTCCACGCTGCTCAAGAGCGGCGTCCCGCTCCTGGCGGCCATGGACATCGTCAAGGCGGTGATGACGAACACCGTGCTGGCGGAGGTGGTGGAGAAGGCCCGCGACTCCATCCGCGAGGGCGAGAGCATCGCCAACCCGCTCAAGCGCTCCGGGGAGTTCCCGCCGCTCGTCTACCACATGGTCGCCATCGGCGAGCGCTCCGGTCAGCTCGAGGAGATGCTCACCAACGTGGCGGACAACTACGAGACGCAGGTGAACGTGCGCATCGGCGCCCTCACCTCGCTGCTCGAGCCCCTGCTCATCGTGGTGATGGGCGCGGTGATTGCATTCGTCGCGCTCTCCATCCTGATGCCGATCCTCCAGGTGAACTCGGCCATCCGGTGAGGTGCGACGCCCATGACGAATGAGACGTTAGACCGTTGGATTCAGCGTGTGACGCTGGCGGCGATGATCGCCGTCGCCGCGGCGCTGGTGACGGTGGGGGCCCGGCTGTACGGCCCCCGGGCCGCCGTGCCCCCTCCCGGAGTGGTGGACGTCCCCCGGGTCCCCTGACAGGAAGTCCAGAACACGAAGCGGTGGCTTGCCAGAAAGTCACCCCGAGGTGAGAGACATGAACAAGACGAACCAGAACACCCAGCAGCAGCGCCGCCGCCGCAACCGCCGGGGCATGACGCTCATCGAAATCATGGTGGTCATCACCATCCTCGGCCTCATCGCCGCCGCCGTCGGCGTGGCGGTGATTCCCCAGCTCGAGGCGGCCCGAAGGGACCGGGCGGCCCTGGACATCAAGAACATCCAGGGTGCGCTGAAGCTCTACTACACGAAGAAGGGCAAGTACCCGGACACGTCGGCGGGCCTCAACGCGCTGGTGGAGACGCAGTCGCTGGAGTCGATGCCGAAGGACCCGTGGAACAACGACTACGTGTACCTCAACGAGGGCGGCAAGCCCGTCATCATCTCCTACGGCGCGGACGGCACGGCCGGCGGTGAGGGCAACGACGCGGACATCTCGTCCGCGGACGGGGCCGCCACCAAGTGAAGAACCGGCGCGCCTCGTGTGTTGACAGGACTTGGGTATGAACGAGCAGAACGCAGTGACATCCCCGACGTCCTCACCCGCGGGGGGCGCCCGTCCGAACCGGTCGGGCCAGCTCATCCTGGGCGGCATCTTCCTGGTGGCCACGGTGCTGGCGTTCGCCCTCGTCTACGCGACGGAGGACCGCACGCTGGCGCCCGAGCAGCGGCGCGCCCGGACGGAGATCCGCAAGCTGGAGGGCATGTTCAAGGCGCACCACCGGCTGATGGGCCACTTCCCCTCCAAGGAGGAGGGCTTCACCCCGCTCATCGAGGCGAAGCTCATCGAGGGCGTGCCCAGTGATCCATGGGGCCACCCGTACGTCTACTGGATGGACGGCAGGAGCGGCGCCGTCATCTCGCTTGGCGCGGACGGCAAGCAGGGCGGCGCGGGGCTGGACGCGGACCTGAGCAGCGGAGGCGTGCTGGCGGACTGGGGGCAGCCATGACGCGGAGCACGGCGACACGGCGGCGCCAGGAGCGCGGCCTGACGCTCATCGAGATCTCCATCGCCATCATCATCGTCGCGATGCTGTTCTCCGCGGCGGTGATGGGCATCGGCTCGCTCACCGGCGCCAAGGCCAAGGGCGCGGCCGGCGAGCTGGCCGGCACCATCCGCTCGCTCTACGACTCGGCGGCGCTGCGCGGCAAGACGTGCCGGCTGGTGTTCGAGATTCCGGAGGCCAAGGAGGAGAAGGCCACGCGCTACCACGCCGAGTGCGCGGAGAGCGGCGTGACGACGGCGAGGGACCGCGACACCGCCCTGCGCGACGAGAACTCCGAGAGGGATCGGGCCCGGCGCTCCAACCGGAGCGGCTCCGGCAACGGGCAGGAGCGGCGCAGCTACGTGGCCTCGGCCGGGGAGACGGTCAGCGCGCAGGACCTGATGGAGGCGGAGAAGCAGCGCGTGGAGAGCCAGTCGCGCTTCTCGTCCTTCACGTCGGAGGAGATTCCTCCGCGCGAGCTGCCCTCGGACGTGCGCGTATCGGTGTGGACGCGCCAGCAGCGAGAGGCCGTGGACAGCGGCGTCGCGTATCTCTACTTCTTCCCGCAGGGCTACACGGAGAAGGCCTACGTCTACCTGAGCCAGGGCGACAACATCTGGACGCTGGACGTGTCCCCGCTCACCGGCAAGGTGAACATCGTGGGCGAGGCGCTGGAGGTGCCGCGATGAGACAGGCCCGGGGCTTCACGCTGCTGGAGGTCGTGGTGGCGCTGGCCATCCTCGGCCTCGCGCTGATGGCCATCTTCGACCTCAACGCGGGCGCGGTGGCCAACCACGTCTACACCAAGCGCCTCACGGTGGCCTCGCTGTTGGCGCGCTCGAAGATGACGGACGTGGAGCAGCAGCTCTACGACGACGGCTTCACGCCCGACGACGACGAGGAGTCCGGCGACTTCTCCGACGAGGGCTGGCCCCAGTTCAAGTGGAAGGCGCGCATCATCGCGCCCAAGCTGGACGGTGTGTCACCCGACCAGCTCATCGGCGCGCTCTTCAACCTGCCCATCGGCGGGGACTCGAGCGACCCGATGAGCGGCATCGCCAGCCTCTTCGGCGGCGGTGGCGGCGGCGACAAGGATGGCAAGGGCGGCTCCAGCGGACCGCAGCCCGCGGGCGGCGGCCTGGGCGGCGCGGCCATGGGCATGGCGCAGCCCATGTTCACGCAGATGGTGCAGCAGCTCACCCAGACGGTGCGCGAGGTGCACCTCACGGTGTACTGGCAGGAGGGCACCCAGCTGGAGAGCATCGACCTGGTGACGCACGTGGTGTCGCTCGGGCCGGGCTCGGACAGGAACGGCGGCTTCACGCCCAACGCCGGTGGCCAGACGCCGGGCGCGGACAACCAGTGGGTGGACCCCGACAGCCCCGGGATGATCGTCCAGAACCCCATCCCCGGCCCCAACGGCGTCATGCTGCATCCGCAGACGCGCAAGCCGCTGATGCGCCGCTCGGAGTGGCTCAACCGCGCCAACGGCGGCCAGCAGGGCGGCCGTGGCGCGGGAGGCATCCTCCCGCCCGGCATGGGCGGCGGGCGTCCGCAGATTCCGAACCTGGGCGGCGGCCTGATGAGGAACGACCGATGACCCGGCGCGCGCGCGGCTTCACGCTGATGGAGGTCATGGTGGCGGTGGCCATCACCGCCCTGATGGGCACGGTGGTGGCCATGGCCTTCCAGACGGGCCTGACGGCGAAGGAGACGGTGGAGGCGGACGCGGACCGCTACCGGCAGCTGCGGGTGGCGATGAACCGCATGTCGCGGGAGATCGGCTCCGCGTACGTCAGTGACCGGTTCGACCTGAAGCGCTTCCGGGACCAGCAGGACCGGCCCAGCAACTTCGTCGGGGAGAGCGACCGGCTCCTGTTCACCACGTTCGCGCACCAGCGGCTGTACACGGACGTGAAGGAGTCCGACCAGGCGGTGGTGGAGTACTTCGTGGACGCGTCCGAGGACAAGACGGCGCGCGGGCGGCAGGACCTCAAGCGCCGGGTCAACCCGAACGTGGACGACCGCATGGACCGGGGCGGCACGACGGACGTGCTGCTGGAGGGCGTGAAGAAGCTGGAGTTCGAGTACTGGAACTCCGAGAAGAAGGAGTGGGATGACGAGTGGGACACCCGGCGCCCCGAGCAGAAGAGCATCCTGCCCACGCGCGTGCGGGTGACGGTGACGGCGGTGGACGAGACGGGCAAGGAAGCGCGCTACAGCACCCAGACGCGCATCATGTTGAACACGGAGCTGCCGAGGTACTGATGCCCCTGCCCTTCCCCAAGCAGACGTCCCGGCGACGTCCCAGGCCCGCCCCGCGCTCGGCGGCCGCGAACGAGCGGCGCTCGCGCGGCGTGGCGCTCATCATCGCGGTGGTGTCCATCGCGCTGCTCACCATCATCGCCACCGAGTTCGCCTACAACAGCCGCGTGGACCTGCAGCTCGCCGCCAACCAGCGCGACGAGGTCCGCGCGTACTACATGGCGCGCTCGGGCGTGGCGCTGTCGCGGCTGCTTCTGCGCTTCCAGAAGCAGGTGGACGCGACGCCCATCCCCAACCCCGCGTCGCTGCTCAGCGGCTTTCTGGGCGGCAACGTGGGCGCGCAGGGCAACACGCCCCAGCCCTCCAGCCTGAACCTCCAGCTGTGGCGGATGGCGCGCGTGGACTGCCACATGCTCAAGGGCCTGGTGAAGAGCGAGGGCCTGGAGAACGGCAAGGAGGACGCGCCGCCCCTGGACCCGGTGGACGAGGACGACGGGAACTTCCGCATGGACGGCGAGGAGGACCCGGCGTCGAAGGAGATGTCGGCGCAGATGACGCGCCGCTCGTTCGGCGGCTTCGAGGGCTGCTTCCTGTCCACCATCTCCGACGAGGAGGAGAAGCTCAACGTCCACCGGCTGATGGCGGGCGCCGGCGACGCGCTGCCCACCGCGCTGCGCATGCTGGACATGCTCGAGGACAAGCGCTTCGAGTTCCTGTGGGAGCGCGACGACGCGAACAAGGTCCGCAGCAATCCGCAGGACGTGATGCTGGCCATCAAGGACTACGCGGACGACGATGAGACGGGCTCGGCCATCAACCGCAATGACCCGGTCAACCCCATGCCGTCCGGCTTCTCCGACGAGGGCTCGCCCTACAGCCGGTACGAGCCGAGCTACGAGCCGAAGAACGCGCGGTTCGACAGCGTCGACGAGCTGTACCGGGTGCACGGGGTGAATGACCAGTTCATGTCGGCCTTCCGTGACAGGCTCACGGTGTATCCGGACATCAACTCACGGCCCAACATCAACACGGATGACCCGGTGATGATGGGGCTGGCCATCATGTCGGTGGCGGACCCGGCCCGGCCGGACCCGCGCTTGAGGGACCCGGTGTTCCTCAACGAGCTCATCACCCGCATCCGCTCGGCGCGCATGTTCAGCTTCTTCGGCATGGCGGTGCAGGACTTCGTGGCGGTGGTGGAGAGCGCCGGCATCGTGGTGAATCCGGCCGTGAAGTCCAACGTGGCGGGCAACCGCCTCATCGGCGACAAGAGTCAGACGTTCACCATCAAATCCGTGGGAGAGGCGGGCAGCGTGCAGAAGACGCTGACCGCGGTGGTCCGGCTGGACGACACGCTGGGCAAGCTCCTGTACTGGAGAGAGGAATAGCATGGCCCGCATTCTTGGCCTCGATTTGGGCAGCCACGCCGTGAAGGGCGTGGTGCTGGAGGCGCGGACGAAGGGACACGCCACCCGGAGCTACGTGGAGGTGCGCCGTGCTCAGGAAGGCGAGCGCGCCGACACGCTGCGCGCCGCGGTGACGGAGCTGCTCGGCAAGCTGCCGCCGGGCCACGCCGACCAGGTGGTGGTGTCCCTGCCCGGCCCCGCGCTCATCACCCACACGCTGACCTTGCCGTTCTCTGACAGCAAGCGCATCGACGCGACGCTGCCGTTCGAAATCGGCAGCCAGCTCCCGTTCGACATCTCCGAGGTCGTCTACGACTACCAGGTCGTCGGCCACAAGGACCTGGAGGGCAAGGAGAAGGCGAGCGACCTGCTCGTCGGCGTGGTGCGCACCGAGGAGCTCAAGGCGCTGCTGGAGGTGCTCGCGGAGCTGAAGGTGGACCCGCGCGTCGTCACGCACCCCGGCCTCGCCTACCAGAACCTGCTCCAGCAGGCGGCGGGGCTCTTCGAGGGCGCGAACGAGGGCGGCGCGGTGGCCATCGTGGACCTGGGCCACGAGCGCACGTCGGTGGCCATCGGCACGCCGGGCACGGGCGTCCGCTTCGCGCGCACGTTCGCCGGCGGTGGCAAGGATTTGAGCAAGGCCCTGGCCACG
The DNA here is from genome assembly GCF_050039385.1 of Myxococcus faecalis. Taxonomy (NCBI): domain Bacteria; kingdom Pseudomonadati; phylum Myxococcota; class Myxococcia; order Myxococcales; family Myxococcaceae; genus Myxococcus; species Myxococcus faecalis. The sequence continues at coordinate 996,707 of NZ_CP144336.1, forward strand.
GAGTTCCAGACGTCGCTGGCGGAGGCGCACCACTGGAAGGAACAGCACGGGGCGCTGGCCAGCGCGGCGAAGGGGCCGGACGCGGAGCGCGCGGCGGCGGCCTTCACCCGGGGGCTCCAGCCGGTCCTGCGCGAGCTGCGGCCCACGCTGAAGTCCTTCACCGCGCGCACCCGCCAGCAGGTGGGCGCGCTGGTGCTGTGTGGCGGCACCGCGCGCATGCCGGGGCTCGCGGAGCAGCTCTCGCGGGACTTGAACCTGCCGGTGCGCGTGCTGGCGCTGCCCGCGGACACGACGGAGGCGATCGCCGCCGACGACCAGCCGACGGCGGCGCAGGCGTACGCGCTCGCGCTGCGAGGCAACGCGACGGGCGCGCGCGCGCCGCGCTTCAACTACCGCCGGGGCGAGCTCGCCTTCAAGGGCGACTTCGACTACGTGAAGGACAAGCTGGGCCTCCTGGCGTCCTTCGCGGCGACGCTGCTCTTGCTGCTCATCGCGTTCGGCGTGGTGCGCAACTCGGTGCTGTCGCGGCGCGAGGCGCAGGTGGACGCGGCGCTGTGCGAGACGACGCAGCGGATCCTGGGGCGGTGCGAGAAGGACTACAACCGCGCGCTCAACATGCTCAAGGGCGTGGAGAGCCCCGCGGCGGCGCTGCCGCGCATGTCCGCGGTCAACCTCCTGGCGGAGGTCACCGAGCACGTCCCCAAGGAAATCCCGGTGAAGTTCGACCGCATCCAGATTGATACCGAGCGCGTCATCCTCCAGGGGGAGACGGACTCCTCCAAGCAGGTGGACACGCTGTCCAACGCGCTCAGGAACCACGCCTGCTTCAAGGAAGTGAAGCAGGGCAAGGTGGAGCGCACGCGGGACGGACAGAAGGTGACGTTCCGTCTGGACGTCCAGGTGCAGTGCCCCGGGGCGGAAGGCGGGGAGAGCTAGTCATGGCCAGACTTCAGGAAGCACTCGCGCCGTTGCAGACGTGGTTCGAGCGGCTGAGCGAGCGTGAGCGGCGCATGGTGGCCATCGCCGGCACGGCGGTGGCGGTGTTCGTGGTGTTCGTGGTGCTGATGACGTTCGCCAACAGCGCGTCCGGCTACCGCAAGCGCACCGAGGACAAGCTGGGCAAGCTCCAGGAGGTGCAGGCGCTGGCGGCCAGCTATCGCGAGGCCCAGGCGTCGCGGCAGGCCGTGGAGACGCAGCTGACGTCCAGCAACGTGCAGCTGATCACCTACATCGAGGACAAGGCCACGGCGGCCGGGCTGCAGGTGCCCAACATGACGCCCAAGGGCGACGTGGGCATCGGCGACGGGAAGATCATGGAGAGCTCGGTGGAGCTGACGTTCTCCGACGTGGACCTGCGCAAGCTGACGGACTTCATGCGCACGGTGGAGAGCGGGCCGGGCGTGGTGAAGGTGAAGTACCTGCGCATCGAACCGAGGCCCAACGACACGCTGACGGCGTGGACGACGGTGGCCACCTACCGGATGAAGCAATAACCCTATGTCCTCTGACTCCAAGCCCGCTCGTTGGAAGGTCATCCTGGGCTACGGCGCGTTCGCGCTCGTGGCCTTCATCCTCTGCCTGCTGCTCACCTTCCCGTACGAGACGGTGCGCGCGCGCATCATCAACGAGGCGGCGCAGGCGGGGCTGGCGGTGCGCATCGGCTCGCTGCGGCCGGGGCTGTCCGGCGTCACGGCCACCAACGTGCGGGTGAGCAAGCCGCCCCAGCCGTTGAGCGCGGACCTGCTCGGCAAGCTCATCAGCGGCGAGGGCCTGCCGGGCGCGGCGGAGCTGGGCGAGGCGGTCATCATCGACAGCCTGGCGGTGCGCCCCACCCTCTTCCCTCCGGGCGTGGCGGTGCGCGCCAACGCGATGGGCGGGACGGTGACGGCGTCGGTGGGGTTGCTGGGTGACTCGAAGGTGCGCGCGGACATCGACGGGCTCAAGGTCAGCGGCGGCAACCTGCCGGGCTTCCTCGGCGTGGACCTGGACGGCGTCATCAACGGCACGCTGGCCCTGACGCTGCCCAAGGGGAAGAGCCCGGAGCCGGACCTGTCCCTGGCGAACGGGGAGCTGCTGCTCGACACGCAGGGGCTCATCATCAAGGGTGGCAAGGCCTCCATTCCGATGGGCGGTGGCAACTCCATGCCCATGGACCTGCCGCAGGTGGCGCTCGGCGCGCTGGTGGGCCGTATCGACTTCGACAAGGGCCTGGGCACGGTGAAGGAGCTCAAGCTCAAGGGCGAGGACATCGAGGCGCTGGCCACGGGCACGCTGAAGCTGGGCAAGCGGCTGGAGTACAGCGAGCCGGCGATGGATGTGAACCTGCGGTTGGACCCGGAGGCGCAGAAGCGCCTGGGCCTGCTGGCGGCGGGCATCACCATCTTCCCTCCGGACAAGAAGGACCCGAGCTTCAGGGCGGCCAGGCTCGGCGGGTTCCTGAACCGGCCGACGTTCCTGCCCCGGCGGTAGCGGGCGACGGCTCGGGTGCGCCCTTCCCGGGGCGTGGTGGTTGAAGTCAGCGCGCCGGGACGTGTAAAGCGCGGGCGCACAGGAGGGCCGTGGATGCCGGAGCTGGTGTTTTTCCGTCGTGGCGAGGAGGTGTTGAGGGTGGGGGTGGACCGGGCGAGGTTGGTGCTCGGTCGCGGCGAGCAGAGCGACGTCGCCATCCCGGACCCGGAGGTGAGCCGTCAGCAGGTGGCGCTGCTGTGGGACGGCGTGGAGTGCCGGGTGCAGGACCTGTCGGGCAAGGGCACCACGGTGTCCGGCACGTCCATCACCGAGGCGGCGTTGCCGGACGGCGCGGACCTGGCGCTGGGCCAGTGGCGCGCGGTGTTCCGGCTGAGCGGCGGCGGCGAGGGCGCGGAGGTGGCCACCGAGGTGGGGCACACCACGTCCATCCAGGCGCGTGACGCGCAGTCGCTGCGCTGGCAGCCGGCGCAGGTGCGCGTGAAGCAGGGCCCCAACGAGACGGTGCACCGGTTCTCGGGGGACAGCTTCACGGCGGGCAAGGACGCGGGATGTGACCTGGTGCTCCAGGACCGGTTCGCGTCCAGCAAGCACCTGAAGGTGACGCGGCGGGACGGGACGTTCCACGTCGTGGACCTGCGCTCGACGAACGGCACGTGGCTGGGGCCGGTGCGCGTGTTCGAGGCGGAGGTGTCGTTGCCCACCACGCTGAGGGTGGGCGAGACGGAGCTGGTGCTCGAGGCGGCGGCGACGGGCAACCGCAAGGAGCCGACGTCGTTCCACGGCATCATCGGCAGCGACAACGCGGTGAAGGGGCTGTCGGACCTCATCGAGCGGGTGGCGCCCTCCACGGCGGCGGTGACGATTCTCGGCGAGTCCGGCACGGGCAAGGAGCTGGTGGCGCGGGCCATCCACCAGTGCTCGCAGCGGGCCAACCGGCCGCTCATCCCCGTCAACTGCGCGGCCATCTCCAAGGAGCTCATCGAGAGCGAGCTGTTCGGACACGAGAAGGGCTCGTTCACGGGCGCGGCGAACGCGCGCAAGGGCGCCTTCGAGGAGGCGGACGGCGGCACGTTGTTCCTGGATGAGATTGGCGAGCTGCCGCTGGACTTGCAGGCGAAGCTGCTGCGTGCGCTGGAGAGCGGCGAAATCAAGCGGGTGGGCGCCAGCCGGCCGATGCACGTGGACGTGCGGGTGGTGGCGGCGACGAACCTGGACCTGCTGGCGGCGGCGCGCGAGGGCAAGTTCCGCGAGGACCTGTACTACCGCCTCTGCGTGATTCCGTTGCACCTGCCGCCCCTGCGCAGCCGCAAGGGGGACCTGCCGGCGCTGGCGGACCACTTCGTGAAGCTGTACTCGCCGCGAGGGCAGACGGTGAAGCTGTCCGCGTCCGCGATGGACCGGCTCCAGAACCACACGTGGCCGGGCAACATCCGCGAGCTGCGCAACGTGGTGCACCGGGCGCTGCTGTTGCGCAAGGGACCGGTCATCGACGCGAACGATTTGACGTTCGACCAGGAGATGAACAAGGAGACGGGCATCGCGGTGCCCGAGCTGCCTCCGGGGATGACGCTGGAGCAGATGTTGGAGAAGCTCGAGCGGCAGATCGTCGAGGCGGCGCTGCGCCGGTACAACAACAACCGCGAGCGCGTGGCCCGCGAGCTGGGCGTGGCCCGCTCCACCCTGTTCAAGCGCCTGAAGGACTGGGGCCTGACGAAACAGGACGAGCAGGAGTAGGCGTCCCCTCCTCCGTGCCTCGCGGACCTCGCGCGGGGCACGGGGAGCCCGCCTCACCTCCGGAACGAGAGTCCGCTCTCCTTGAGCGCCCGAAGGTACGGCATCGAGCGCATCGGAGGACACCGCAGCACCGCCTCCTGGAACTCGCGTGGAGGCGTGTACCCGTGCGCATCGAGGTAGTGCAGCACCGTCGTGGGCGCGACGAAGACACGCGTCCCATCCGGGACGAAGACGTTCGCGCTGCCGAGTGACACCGTCAGGGAGTCATACGAAAGGGCCCCAGGCCCACCCGAGAAACGGCACAACGAGCACGCGTGCCGCCCGGCGAAGACCACGGGCTGCCACGGCTCCACGCACAGGCGGACGAGCGCCGCGAAGAAGTCCGCGTCCACTTCACCTCGCGGGAAGGGATGCTCGCGCTCCAGCCACCCCACCGCCACCAGCCGGTCGTCCCCGCCTGGAAAATACGCGCACGGCGAGAGGTCCTCGAAATGGGCCATGGTGCCACCCTGCCCTGAAGGGCGAGGTTCGTCGCGTCCGGTGAGAAAAAACCGTCACACAGGCGCGTAGACCCTTTTCGCGGGTGGTTCGTTCCAAGGGAGGTCCCCGCTGGGGTGCCCAGGAGCCCACCCGTGATGCACGCCGCCGCCATCGACCTTCCGCCCCTCACGCAGCTCTACAACGAGCACCGCGCCCGCGCGCTCGCCATCGCCCGCCGTATCGTCGGTGACGCGGATGACGCCGAGGACGTAGTGCAGGACGTCTTCGCCCGGCTCGCATGGAAGTCGCCCGGCTACGGCGGGCGCGCCGCGTGGACCACGTGGCTCCACCGCGTCATGGTCAACAGCAGCATCAACTGGCTGCGCGCACGCAAGCGCCGCGAGCGCCTGAGCCACGAGCCCGCCGAGCCCCTCTCTCCCGAGCGGCAGGCCATGGGCACGCAGATGGAGCGTCACTTCACCGCCGCGCTCGAGGACATCAACGAGCAGCAGCGCCAGGTCCTCTACCTGCGCGAGGTCCGCGGCCTGACGTACCCCGAAATCGCGCGCCTGCTGCGCATCCCCGAGGGCACCGTGAAGAGCACCCTCCACCGCGCCCGGCAGCGCACCTTCGAGCTGCTCGAGGAGCGCGGCCAGCGCCCCTGAGGCACCTACTCGTCGCCCTTGGCGCCGACGAACTGGTCGCCCTTGTCCTTGAAGAGGACGTTGAAGCTGGTGAGCGAGCCGTACACGCGGGTGATGTAGCTCTGCATCTCCACCTTCTCCGCGTCGGACAGCTTCGGGTGCGCGTTGAGCTTCTGCTCGAGCACGCGCAGCCGGTCGCGCACCATGACGACCTTGTGGAACAGGTTGTCGATGGGCAGGTCCTTCGCCTGCAGCTCCGGGTTGCCGGGGACCAGGCGCACCGTGCCGCCCTCCCACTTGCCCGCGAGCGGCGGCGCATCCGTGAGGCCCGATGCCTCCCGGAAGATGTCCATCAGCTCTTCACGCGTCATGTTCAGCCCATCCAGGTCGATGACTTCGTTGGGGTCCGCCACCCGGCGGCGAATCACCACCGGCGCCACGCTCCGGGCAGTGCGCTCGCGCGAGGGGGACTGCGCCGCCGGGGCCACGGCCGTGCCCCGGGGCGCGTACTTGTCACAGATGGGGGCGGACGGCGGGAACATCCCCCGAGACGACTGGAGCCGGCAGGGCCCCACCCACCCCCGGCGCTCATCCACCGAGTGAGGGCTCCACAGCTTGCAGTTGCCACACACCTGCTCTTCCGGCCGGAAGACAGGCAGTGCCAACGAGGTGTCCGCCGGCTCGGTCATCAGCGCGTCTCCCCCGCCACCGGCGGGCCCTTGCGCACGCCCAGCTCCCGCAGCAGGGCGTCCGCGTTCTCCACCTGGTCCAACATCCACAGCACGTAGCGCACGTCCACGTTGACGTTGCGCGCCACCTCCGGGTTGTAGCCGAAATCGTTGGCCACGTTCTCCCAGACGCGGTCGAAGTTCACGCCCACCAGCTGTCCCCAGCCGTTCACCGTGGGGCTTCCCGAGTTGCCACCCGTGGTGTCCGCGTCCGACAGGAAGTTCACCGGCACGTCCTTGAGCTTCTTGTCCGCCCACGCACCATGGCGCTTCGCCTCGGCCACCTTCGAGACGCGCTCGGGCACGTCGAAGGGCTCCTCGCCGGTGTGCTTGGCCAGCATGCCCGACAGTGTCGTCTGCGGCGTGTACACCGCGCCATCCCGCGGCGAGTAGCCCTGCACCTTGGCGAACGTCACCCGCAGCGTCCCGTTGGCGTCCGGCGCCACGGGCTTGCCCGCATGCGCCAGCACCGCCTTGCGCCAGTCGGGCCGCAGCCGCGACGACGCGCCGTCGCGACGGTCCTGCGCCTCGTCGAGCGCCTCCTGCTCACGCGCCAGGTCCAGGCCGAACGCCAGGAGCGGGTCCTTGCGAGCCTGAAGCTGCGCGAGCGTCTCCGTGCCCATCTTCATCCGCTCGGCCAGCGTGAGCACCTGCGTGCCCGCGTACATCGCGTCCACCTTCGCCGCCACATCCTTCTCCACGAACGTCTTGCCGAAGTGCTTGTCCACCGCGGCGATGCGCTCGTCCGCGCCCAGCGCCTGCGCGCGCCGCACGAAGGCCGTCAGGAGCCGCTTCTCCGCGGGCAGGAACACGTTCTTCTGCTCGCGCTCCAGGCGGTCCTTGATGCGCACCTGCTCGCGCTCCATGTACGCCGGGCGGCGCTCCAAATCGGGCTTCGCGCGCTCGGTGGCCAGCCGCGCCAGCGTCACCGCCAGCGACGGCCCCCGGGCGAGCCGGCCCGTGGCGCCGAGCAGGAACTCGCGCTCGAACACCTTCGAGGTGGCCTTCTGCTCGGCGAGCAGGGCCTCGCGGGCCTTCAGCGCCCCACCCCACTTCGCGCTGTTCTTCGTCGCCCAGGCCGCCACGGCCGCCTCGGCCTCGCGCTGCTTCTCCACGATGCGCCCGCGCTTGAGCCCCGCCAGTTGCCCGCCCGCGTTCTTGTGCACGTTGTGCAGGCCCTTGAGCGTGGAGGCCACGGCGATCTTCCCGGCCGGGTCCTTCTCTCCCTCCTCCTCGAGGATGCGGATGGCCTCGCCGAACACGTCGCGCATGCGCGGGTAGAGCCGCGACTGGCGCTCCGCCATCTCCTCCGCGAGCAGCGCGCGGTAGGTGCGGCCCGGGTAGCCCAGCACCATCACGAAGTCACCGGGCTTCACGCCCTCGGGGGACAGCGGGAAGAAGAACTCCGCCTTGTAGGGCACGTTCTTCTCGCTGTACGCCGCCGACGTCCCGTCCGGCGCGGTGTACGCCCGGAGGATGGCGAAGTCGCCGGTGTGGCGCGGCCACATCCAGTTGTCCTCCTCGCCGCCATACTCGCCCACCGCGCGCGGCGGGGCATAGACGAGCCGCGAGTCCTGCAGCTCCACCGCATCCACCAGCGTGTAGTTCACGCCGCCGTCGAAGGTGGACACCTGGCAGCGGGTGGCGGGGCGCTTCTCGCACTCGGCCACCAGTTCCTTCTGCTTGCGCTCGATGGCCTTGAAGCGCGCCGTGTCATCCGCGCCCTCGGGCACCGCCGCCAGCACCTGCGCCGTCACGTCCGTGAAGCTGCGGGGGACCTGCACCCGGGCGCCCTTGCCGGGCAATTCGTCCTTGCGCTCCGTGGCCAGGAAGCCCTGGGTGATGAGGTCACGCTGGGGGGTGCTGTGCTCCTGGATGATGCCGAAGGCACAGTGGTGGTTGGTGATGACCAGGCCCGTGTCGGAGATGAAGGCGCCGGTGCACCCGCCCACATTCACCGCGCCCGCGAGCAGGCCGGTGCCGCGCTTGGGGTCCCACAGCTTCTTGGGGGGCACCTGGAGGCCCTGGGCGCGCAGCCAGGCCGGGTCCAGTTCCAGGACCTGCTGGGGGGTCCACTTCCCTTCCCCGGCGAGCGCCGGGGCAGCCACGAGCGAGAGCAGGAGGAGCGTCTTCTTCATGCCCCATCCCTACCCCGTCCGGCGCCCGCAGGCGACATCCGCCTGAGGTCACGACGCCCCGCGGCAAGCCAGGAGTTTCCCGGGAAGAGGGACCCGACTTAAGTGTTGGGGTGTCCCATGGTGGGGAGGCCCCGGTACCGATGAAGACCGCCAGCGGTGCACAGCTCGATTTCGGCCGCCTGGCCCTCCTGCTCGTCATGCTGGGGGTCGGCTGGTACTTCTGGTACTCGCCCGTCTTCTGGCCCCTGAAGTTGCTGGTGGTGATGATGCACGAGAGCGGGCACGCGCTCGCCACCCTGTTGGTGGGGGGCTCGGTGGACCGCATCCACCTCGCGGCCGACGAGTCGGGCTCCTGCCTGTCGCGCCTGCCGCCGGGCATGCTACGGCAGATCGCCGTGTACTCGGGCGGCTACCTGGGCAGCGCGGTGGCCGGCGCGGGCCTCCTGCTCGCCACCTTCCGCTTCCGGCTGCGTCGGTGGGTGCTGGGGGCCGCGTGTGTGTGGCTGGTCGTGATGGGCCTGCTCTACGCGGGGGACGCCTTCACCCTGGCCTTCTGCGTGGGCACCGCCGCGGTCATGGGCATCGGCGCGAAGTGGCTGCCGGACGGCGCGGTGGACTTCGTCAACCTGTTCATCGCCGCCTTCACCGCGCTGTACGCCGTGTTCGACTTGCGCGACGACCTGTGGAACAGCGCCGTGCGCTCGCGCAGCGACGCGGCCCTGCTCGCGGACCTCACCTACGTGCCCGCCGTCGTCTGGGCCGCCCTGTGGACGCTGCTCGCGGTGGGCCTGCTCTCCATCGCCGCCTACCGCTCGCTCCACGCAAGGCCCCAGGGCCTGCAGATGCCCCCCGTGGGCTCCCGGGCCCGGAGGGCGTGACGGAGCGGCCCTCCCCGACGACCTGACGTCGACGCAGCGCTACCCCACCCTCATCCACCTCAACGGAATGGGAGAACTGGGACGGGCGACGACGGAGTCGGAGCTGTTCACCATCACCACGAAGTGGCGGCCATCGCCCCGTTCGCCACCAGCATCGGCGCACCGCGTGACACGCTCACCTCGTCCTGACGGGCAGCGCGCACACCGGCGGGTCCCAGTCGTACGGCACGCAGGCGTTCTGGGACTGGATGCCCGCCCAGCAACGGATGTAACCGGTTACAGGCCCGCAGCTCCCATGAGGCAAGACAGGCTGGATTCTTCCATCTCCGCCTGAATCGACCCTGGGAGCGACGGGCCTCCCCTTCCAACACGACAGGCATTCTCCAGACGCGCACGGGCACGTGTCGCGCCGACGCGGATGTACGCGCTCGGCGCCGCGACAGCCGCGCCCCAGGTCCAGCGGAACGTGAGTCACGAATTAACCGCTAAACAAAAATTCACTGATTTGTCTGCCACAAAACAGACACGCTATGAGTGCGGGCGACGCGGCCGGGATGGGCCGCGGTCATCCCCACACCCCAGGAGCAGGCAATGAATCTCAAGTCAGTGATGGGTTCACTGGTGTTGGCGTCGCTGCTGTCGACGGGCGCGGCGTTCGCGCAGAACATCGAGCCGGTGCCCGAGCACAACACGGGCGACCTCCCCAACAAGGAAGGTGAGCTGGCGCGCATCCCGTTGAGCAAGGTCCTGCGGGACGCGCCGCGTGAGGACATCGAGCAGGCGCCGGTCGAGGGCTTCCTGCCGGAGCTGCCCATCCTGGTCGACGGCGTGCGCTACACGGCGCAGCAGCTCCAGGAGCGGGACATCCACCTGTCCCACTACGTGCTCGACGGCAACTCCGCGGCGATGGCCGTGGTGCAGGGCTTCCGCACCACCGCGGACCTGACGAAGTACTTCCAGCAGACCCACCAGTTCCCCTCCGAGCAGCCCACCACGGGCATGGCGCCGTGCAACCCCTGGTCGGTCTTCTTCGAGCACTCGTGGTACGGCGGGGCGGCGTTCTCCGTCTACCCGGGCTGGGGCTACAACACGCTGGGCTGGTGGAATGACCGCATCTCCTCCATGTGGAGCACCCAGTGCGGCCGCTGGACGCTGATGACGGAGCACTCCTACTTCGGCGGCCACGTGCTGTGGGTCGGCCGTGCGTGGGCCATCGGCAACATGGGCAGCTACGGCTGGTACACGGGCTTCTGGCCGTTCCGCCGCTGGCACTCGTGGAACGACCGCGTCTCGTCGGTCGCCGTCTACTGGTAGTCCCGTCGTGACGTGAGCGGGCCGGAGGCGTGTCCTCGCGCCTCCGGTCCCGCGTCGACCCAGGCGCTCACTTCCTCGGGCGCATGCGGAACGCGACGAACGAGGCGACGTCCGGGAAGGAGAAGTACGGGTTCTTCTGGCGCACCTCGCCCAGCGCCGCCACCGGGACATCCGCGTAGTCGTGCCCCGGCCACAGGCGCGTGGAGTCCGGGACCTTCAACAGCACCTGCGACAAGGAGCGGTACATCGCCTCCGGGTCGCCGCCGTTCATGTCGCACCGCCCGCACCCGTTGATGAACAGCGTGTCCCCGGACACGAGCGCGTCTCCGGCGAGCAGGCAGTGCGAGCCCGGGGTGTGTCCGGGCGTGTGCAGCGCATGGAACGTCTCGGCGCCCACCGGCACCGCGTCTCCGGGCCCGAGCAGGCGCAGCGCGCCCGACAGCTCGCGCAGCTCCGCGGAGAACTCCACCTCCGCCCGCTGCGCGTAGACAGGCACGTCGTGTCGGGAGAGCAGGTCCGGCAGGCCGTTGATGTGGTCGAAGTGGCAGTGCGAGACGAACGCGCCCGCCAGGCGCTTGCCGTCCTCTTCCACTGCCCGTTCAATCGCATCCACGTCCCACGCCGGGTCCACCACCACGACGTCGGGCGAGTCCGCCGCGCCGACGAGGTAGACGAAGTTGTCCATGGGGCCCAACTTGAGCTGACGTACGTAGGGATTCCGCATCTCTCACACCTCCCGGGGAGACTCTAACGCCCAAGACTTGAAGGCACGGGCGCTTCCCACTTGAATGGACGTCTTTTCCCTGGAGGTCCACACCCCGTGAAGCGCTCTCTGCCGTTGCTCGCCTGTACCCTCCTCGCCGGCTCGAGCGTCGTCGCCAAGGAACGGTCCACTTTCAAGTACACCGCGCCTCCGGACGGCGAGCGTCCGGTCATCGTCGACGCCGTCATCGCGCCCCAGGGCAGCGACTTCGCCATGCGCCTGCGCTTCGACAAGGAGCCGTGGGGCGAGGAATGCAAGAACCGCTGTGCCAACGCCACGCTGCTCATCGACGCGGACTCCAGCAAACAGACGGGCCTGAAGCTCGCGGCGGGGGCGCCGGGCAACGGCGCCGACCTGGCCGTCATCATCCAGGGCGTGCGGGAGTACGCGACGGAGAGCGGCAAGGGCGCCAAGAACTGGCTGCGCGTCAAGGTGCGCCTGCTCAACAACGAGGCGAGCAGCGTGGACGACGGCGAGCTGCTCGCCGAGCTGAGCCACAAGCACGACACCGACCGCATCCAGTCCGATGGGAAGACCGTCTACCTGCTCATCGACAGCACCCACCCGTCCATCCCCGCCGGCCGCAAGGCGCGCGTCGTCTACCAGCCGCCCGGTGGCAAGCCCATCCAGGCCAACGTGACGGGCCTGATTGGCGGAGGCGGCTCCAAGGGCAACGTGAAGATCTTCAAGGACGGCAACTGGGGCAAGGCGCCCAAGGCCGACCCCTGACGTTCCCGTCCCCACACGTGTCGCGTCCTCGGGCCCGCGATGGGCTCGCAGGGCGCGTGCGTCGGGGCCCGTCCGGGGGTGGGGCCATCGAGCGGCGGGTGCCGGGGGGCCATCACGTCATCGCCTCCGGAGGTGCGCGGTGAAGGTGCTCGCGCGAGGCTCCCAGTACTCGCGGCTTCACACGGGTCCGTCGCACCTTCGAGTTCGGGTGCGCGGCTCCCGCTTCGGTGCCGGTGTCGCCGCACTGCTCCTCTTGTCGCCGCTGACAGCCTGTCGGACCGAGCCGCCTCCTCCGAGCTATCTCCGCGTCGATGGGCCGGCCCCGCGGCTCGCGGAGGTCCCCGACTCGCGAGCCCTGCTGGTCGTCTTCTGGGCCACGTGGTGTCCGCCCTGCCGCACGGAGACGCCGCAGCTCGTGTCGCTGGCCGAAGCGCCTCCTGACGCGCTGCGTGTCGTCGTCTTCAGCCACGACACGGACACGAGGGCGGTGGAGACCTTCCTCGAAGGGCCGCCATCCGCCGCGCTCCACCTGCGTCTGGACGAGGGACACCAGGTCGCCCGCGCGTTCGGCGTGGACACCCTGCCCCAGAGCATCCTGGTGGTGGACGGGCGCCTGGTCGCTCGATTCCCGGGGCCTCGCGAGTGGGATTCCCGAGCCATGCGCCGCCTGCTGGAGAAGTTGATCCGCGAGCACCCACCTCGCGCGTCGACCCCGTCGCGTTGACTCTCCGCGAAGACCTCCAGTAAGCCTTCGGGTCGATGCGGTTCCTCCTGCGCACCCTCGCGCTCCTCCTCGTGCTGATGACGGGTGGCGTCTTCCAGACGCTCGCCTTCGCATCGGACACGCACGCGGACTGCGAAGAGGAAGCCGAGGAAGGGGACTGCTCGGACTGCGCCGCGGATTGCGCGCTGTGCCTCTGCTGTCCGCTGAGGGCCGCGCCCGCGCCCCTGCCCTTCGTGAGCCAGGTGGAGGAGCCGCTCGTCCGGCCCCCCATCCACGTCCACCCTGACGTGCTGCTCCCAAAAGGCGTGGGACGCGACATCTTCCAGCCTCCCAGAGGGTGATTCCGCCCCTCACGGGAGACGTGTGTCCAGCGAGTCCCCTTCCCGGGTCTCGCGCGGACGCGCACGTCACCGTGCTGCCCCGCTGAAGCTGAAGCCACCCTCCGCGCACTCCCGCGCGGACATACGCCGCCGGGGTACCGCCCTGGCCGGAGTCATGTCATGCGTTCCCTCCAGACCTTCGTGCTCGTCGTGTCCCTCGTGTCCTTCCCCGTCCTCGCTGCGTCGGCCGAGGAGCCCAAGCCCGCGCAGCAGTCGCAGGCCGCCGAGAAGCCCAAGTGTGAGCACGGCGTGCAGAAGTCGCTGTGCACGCGCTGCAATCCGAAGCTCGCGGCCGTCTTCAAGGCCAAGAACGACTGGTGCGTCGAGCACGAGCGCCCCGAGTCCCAGTGCTCGCTCTGCCATCCGGACCTCGCCAAGAAGGGCGTGAAGTAGATGGGCCCCCGCATCGGTCTCCTGGCGCTGGCGGGGCTGCTCTGTCTCGGCTCCTCGTGCACGAAGTCCTCCCCGCCCGAGGCCGCGAAGAGCACCACCTCCGATGCGGGGCCCTCGTCCCCCGAGGCTCGCGCCGTCACGCTGTGCGAGCACGGCGTGCCCGCGGAGCTGTGCACGAAGTGCGACCCCGACCTCGTCGATGTCTACAAGGCCCAGGACGACTGGTGCGACGAACACGGGCTGCCCGAGTCCCACTGCCGTCAATGCAACCCGTCGCTCACCTTCACCGCCCCGGCCACGCCCGCCGACTGGTGCAAGGAGCACGCGGTGCCCGAATCGAAGTGCACCCAATGCAACCCGAAGCTGGTGGCCGGCTTCATCGCGGCGGGTGACTACTGCCGCGAGCACGGCTTCCCGGAGTCCGTGTGTCCCTACTGTCACCCGGAGCGGGTGAAGGCCGCGGGCGCGGAGATGCCGCTGTTCCCCACGCCCGGCACACGCATCCGACTGGCCTCCGCCGACACCGCGCGGGAGGCGGGGCTCCAGACACATCGACTCCAACGCAGGCACTTCGCGCGCTCGCTGGAGGTGGTGGGCCAGCTCACCTTCAACCAGAACCGCCTGGCGCGACTGTCCGCGCGAGGCGACGCGCTGGTGAGCGAGGTGCGCGTGGACGAGGGCGACGACGTCAAGGCGGGCCAGCCCCTGCTCGCGCTCACCTCTCCTTCCGTCGGACAGGACAAGGGGCGGCTGTCCGCGGCCCTCGCGCGACTGGAGACGGCACGCGCGGCGCTCGCGCGAGAGCAGGAGCTGGTGGAGCGCGGCATCAGCCCTCGCAAGGACTTGGAGCAGGCCCGGGCCGAGCTCGCCGCGGCCGAGGGCGAGCGTGAAGCGGCGCGCGCGTCCCTCAGCGCGGCGGGCGCGTCACAGGGGAGCAGCGAGGGTCTCTACAATCTCTCCGCGCCCTTCGCCGGGACGGTGGTGGCTCGCGACGCGGTGTCCGGCCGACATGTCGCCGCGGGACAGACGTTGCTCGAGGTCGCCGACCTCTCCACGCTCTGGGCCCTGCTCGAGATTCCCGAGGCGGACTCGGCCCAGGTGCGCGCGGGGCAGAAGGTCACCCTGAGCCTCGAGGGTCTTCCCGGAGAGGTCCGTGAGGCCACGCTCACCCGCGTGGGTGCCTCCGTGGACCGCGCCACCCGCACGGTGCGCGCCCGCGTCGAGCTGCCCAACCCCGACCGCGCCCTCAAGACCGGCATGTTCCTGCGCGCGCGGATTCAAGTGGCCGAGGAGCACGAGGCGTTGATGGTGCCCCACTCCGCCATCCAGCGCGCCAAGGGACAGGTGCTCGTCTTCGTGAAGAAGGACGAGGCACTCTACGAGCCTGTCCCCGTGGAGCTGGGCGCGGGCACGCGTGACGAGGTCGAGGTGGTCAAGGGCCTGCGGCCCGGCATGGAGGTCGTCACCACGGGCGCCTTCCTGCTGAAGACCGAGGTGCTCAAGGACTCCATCGGCGCGGGCTGCTGCGAGGAAGGAGGCCCGTAGCCCATGCTCACGCGCATCATCGATGGGTCACTGGAGCACCGTGGCGCGGTGCTGCTGGGCACCGTGGCGCTCGTCATCTCGGGGCTGCTCGCGTTCCGGGCCCTGCCGCTCGATGCCTTCCCCGACACGACCCCCACGCAGGTGCAGGTCAACACGGTGGCGCCCGCGCTCTCGCCCGTCGAGGTGGAGCGGCAGCTCACCATTCCGCTCGAGCAGCAGCTCGCGGGACTGCCGCAGCTGGAAGAACTGCGCTCCATCTCCAAGTTCGGGCTGTCGCAGGTGACGCTCCAGTTCCGCGACGGCACGGATGTGTGGTTCGCGCGGCAGCAGGTCTCGGAGCGGATGGGCCGCGTGAAGATGCCTCCGGGAATCGAGGCACCCACGCTCGGGCCCGTGGCGACGGGGCTGGGCGAGGTCTTCCACTACCTGGTCAAGAGCAGGAGCCGGAGCCTGGAGGAGCTGCGCACGCTGCACGACCAGGTCATCGCGCCCCAGCTCCGCGCGGTGCCCGGTGTGGCCGAGGTGAATGCCTGGGGAGGCCGCGAGAAGCAGTGGCACGTGGTGGTGGAGCCGCAGCGACTCCGACAGTTCGACCTGTCCCTGGGCGACCTGTACCGGGCCCTGGAGGCGAACAACGCGAACGTGGGCGGCGGCATGGTGGAGCGCGGTGGTGGAGCGAGCCTCGTGCTCGGCATCGGTGTGCTGGAGGATGGCCGGGCCGTGGGCGACGTGGTGGTGGCCGCGCGAGACGGCGTGCCCGTGCGCGTGCGCGACGTGGCCCAGGTGGAGGTGGGGCACGAGATTCGTCGAGGCGCGACCACCGCGGACGGCGAGGGTGAGGTCGTCCTGGGCCTGGGCTTCATGCTCATGGGCGAGAGCTCGCACGTGGTGACGCGGGCGCTCGCTCGGCGCATGGACGAGGTGAAGCAGCGCCTGCCCGACGATGTGCAGGTGGACGTCGTCTACGAGCGCACGGAGCTGGTGGACCTGGTGCTGCGCACGGTGCGCACCAACCTGCTCGAAGGCGCGCTGCTGGTCATCGCCGTCCTCTTCCTCTTCCTGGGCAACTGGCGCGCGGGGCTCATCGTCGCCTCCGCCATTCCCCTGTCCCTGCTGTTCGCCTTCAGCGGCATGCTGCGCTTCGGCATCGCCGGCACCCTCATGTCCCTGGGCGCCATCGACTTCGGGCTGGTGGTGGACTCGTCCGTCATCCTCGTGGAGAACGCGGAGCGGCACCTGGCCGGCGCCCGCGATGGACGGAGCCTGAAGCAGGTGGTGCGGGACGCGGCCGTGGAGGTCCGCAAGCCCACGCTCTTCGGTGAGCTCATCATCATGGTGGTGTACCTGCCCGTGCTCGCACTGGAGGGCGTGGAGGGGCGGCTGTTCCGTCCCATGGCGCTCACCGTCATCCTGGCCCTGCTGGGCAGCGTGCTGCTGTCCATGACGTTGATGCCGGTGCTCGCGTCGTTCGCGTTGGAGCGAGGCAGGCGAGGACACCCCGAGCCGCGCCTCGTGCGCTGGCTGCAGCGGGGCTACCGGCCGCTGCTGGAGTGGAGCGTGTCCCATGCGCGCACGGTCCTCATCGTGGCGGGGCTGCTGGTGGTGGGCACGGGGCTGGCGGCCACGGGGCTCGGTCGCGAGTTCGTCCCGAGGCTGTCCGAGGGAACCCTCGTCATCAACACCGTGCGCCTGGCCGAGGTGTCCCTCACCGAGTCGGTGCGCTACGGCGGGCAGGTGGAGAAGGTGCTCCGGAGCCGGTTCCCCGACGAGGTGGCGCGCGTGTGGACGCGCACCGGGACGGCCGAGGTGGCGACGGACCCGATGGGCATCGAGCTGTCCGACGTGTTCGTCACGCTCCATCCCCGCGAGCAGTGGAAGCGCGCCGCGACGCAGGAGGAGCTGGTGGCGGAGATGAAGGCGGAGCTGGCGGACCTGCCCGGCATGCGCATGGCGTTCCTCCAGCCCATCGAGATGCGCGTCAACGAGATGATCGCCGGCGTGCGCGGGGACGTGGGCATCAAGCTGTTCGGCGATGACCTGGACGTGCTCAAGGCCAAGGCGCGCGAGCTGGAGGCGCTGGTGCGCGCGGTCCCCGGCGCCACGGACGTGACGCTGGAGCAGCTCACGGGTCAGCCCGTGCTGGAGGTCACCGTGGACCGGGTCGCCATCGCGCGGCATGGCATCGCCGCGCGCGAGGTGCTCGACGTGGTGGAGGCGGTGGGCACACGCGTGGTGGGCGAGGTCCGTGAGGGCGAGCGCCGCTTCGACCTGGCGGTGCGGCTGGCCGAGGCGTACCGCAATGAGCCCACGAGGCTGGCCACCGTGCCCATCACAGCGCCCGGAGGTGAGCGTGTGCCCCTGGGTCGGCTGGCGACGATTCGCGAGGTGTCCGGCCCCACCACCCTGCAGCGCGAGTGGGGCCAGCGGCGCATCGTCATCCAGGCCAATGTGAGCGACGGCGACCTGGGCGGCTTCGTCACCCACGTGCGCGCCGCGCTGGCGAAGGTGGAGCTGCCGCCGGGCTACCACCTCCGCTACGGCGGCCAGTTCCAGAACCTGGAGCGGGCCCAGGCGCGGCTGGCCCTCGTGGTGCCCATCGCGCTGGGACTCATCCTCCTGCTGCTCCACCTCACGTACCGCCGCTGGGTGGACACGCTGCGAATCTTCGCGGGCGTCCCCTTCGCGCTGATGGGCGGCGTGCTGGCGCTGCTCGCGCGCGGGCTGCCGTTCTCCATCTCCGCCGCAGTGGGCTTCATCGCCGTCAGCGGCGTGTCCGTGCTCGGGGACATGGTGCTGGTGTCCCGGCTGCGGCAGCTGCTCGGCCAGGGCCGCGCGCTCCCCGAAGCCCTCCGCGAGGCCGCCGTCTCCCGCCTGCGTCCGGTGCTGATGACGGCCTCGGTGGCGGCGCTCGGCTTCCTCCCCATGGCACTCAACACGGGCATCGGCGCGGAGGTCCAACGACCGCTGGCCACCGTGGTGGTGGGCGGCGTCCTGTCCTCCACCCTGCTGACGCTGCTGGTGCTCCCGGCGCTCTACTCGGTGCTCGGCGCGGGCCGGGGAAGCAGCCACGGAGGCGAGCGGACGCCCTCCGCCGAGCACCTTCCGAACCCGGAAGAACAGGGCCGCGCCGCGTCCTGACGAAGGCCCGTGACACGGCGCATCAGGAGGCAGCCGGGCGGCCGAACGATCCCTGGTCCCCCTACCCCACGGGGTCCAAAGCGTCCCTCGCCGGCCCATCCTACCCGCACCCACCGTCCCGCCCGCTGGGGAGTCTCGCGTGCCCCGGCCGCCGGAATTTCAGGGGGTTACAGAGATGTTCCACTCGGAGGCGGGCCTGGACGGAGATTCAGGTGGGATGCCTCGGAGTACGTGCAACCCCCCGAATTCGTTCCCTTTGTCAGGGGGGCATGGTAGTCCCGCCGCTTTGTTGAAGATTTCAGAGTCCATGGCGCGGAGTGCGCGAGTCACGCACCGCGTTCGGGTACGAGACGTTCTCACCTGGGTTCGAAGAGCATGCGCGCAGAAGCCGAATTGAAGACGCGAAAGAAGCAGGGGGGCTCGGGCGGCGGGGGTGGTGCCGCGGGCTCCGGTGGTGGGGGTGATGGGTTCGTCCCGGCCTCGCTGGCCGACGAGGCGCGTCGCCGGTACATCAACTACGCGCTGTCGGTCATCACCTCGCGCGCCCTGCCGGACGTGCGCGACGGCCTCAAGCCCGTGCAGCGCCGCATCCTGTACGGCATGTGGAACGACCTGAACCTGTCGTTCGACACGAAGTACCAGAAGTGCGCCCAGGTCGTCGGCGCCATCATGGGTCGCTACCACCCGCACGGCGACGCCTCCATCTACGACGCGCTCGTGCGCATGGCGCAGGACTTCTCCCTGCGCTACCCGCTGGTGGACGGCCACGGCAACTTCGGCTCGCTGGACGGCGACTCCGCCGCCGCCTACCGCTACACCGAGTGCCGCCTGGACAAGCTCGCCACCGAGATGCTCGGGGAGCTCGAGCGCAAGACGGTGGACTTCCGGCCCACCTACGACGGCACCCGCAACGAGCCCATCGTCATCCCCGCACGCGTGCCCCAGCTGCTGATGAACGGCACCACGGGCATCGCCGTGGGCATGGCGACCAACATCCCGCCCCACCACCTGGGCGAGCTGGTGGACGCGCTCGTGGCCCTCATCGAGACCCCGACGCTGCTCACCAAGGACCTGCTCAAGTGGGTCAAGGGACCGGACTTCCCCACCGGCGGGCAGATCCTCAACGACAAGAAGGAGCTGCGGGAGATCTACGAGACGGGCCAGGGCAGCGTCCGCATCCGTGGCGAGTGGGACACCGAGGAGCTCAAGCGCGGCGGGACGCAGATCATCATCACGTCCATCCCGTACACGGTGAACAAGTCCACCCTGGTCTCGAAGATCGGCGACCTGGTGCGCGAGCGGAAGCTGCCGCTCATCGTGGACGTGCGCGACGAGTCCACCAAGGACGTGCGCATCGTCCTGGAGCTCAAGAAGGACGCCAACGCCGAGCTGGTGATGGCGTACCTCTACAAGCACACGCCGCTGCAGACGACGTTCGGCGTGAACCTGACGTGTCTGGTCCCCAGCGAGGACAACCCGGAGGTCGGCACGCCGCGTCGGCTGAACCTCAAGGACATCCTCCAGCACTTCCTGGACTTCCGCTTCGCCGTCGTCACGCGCCGCTTCCAGCACGAGCTGGGCGAGCTGCAGAAGCGCGTGCACCTGCTCGAGGGCTTCGAGAAGGCCTACGACGCGCTGGATGAGATCATCCGCATCATCCGCCAGTCCGAGGGCAAGCAGGACGCGGCCCAGAAGCTGATGAAGCGCTTCCAGCTGGACGAGCTCCAGGTGGACGCCATCCTGGAGATGAAGCTCTACAAGCTGGCCCGCCTGGAGATCCTGGTCGTCCAGAAGGAGCTCAAGGAGAAGCGCGCGGAGATCAAGCGCATCGAGGGCATCCTCAAGGACAAGAAGAAGGTCTGGTCCACCGTCAAGGACGAGCTCGGGGAGATCAAGGGCCAGTACAACGACAAGCGCCGCACGAAGATCGGCGGCGCGGGCTCCGAGGAGGTGGAGTTCAACGCGGACGCGTTCATCGCGGACGAGGACGCCCACGTGGTCCTCACCCGCGACGGCTGGGTCAAGCGCGTGCGCGAGGTGAAGGACCCGTCCTCCACCCGTCTGCGCGAGGGCGACGCGGTGATGGCGGTGCTGGCCGGCAGCCTCAAGGCCAACCTGGTGCTGTTCAGCAACTTCGGCACCGCGTACGTCACCCGCTTCAACGACATCCCGGCGTCCACCGGCTACGGCGACCCGGTGCAGAAGCTGTTCAAGTTCGACGACGGCGAGCGCGTGGTGGCCGCCTGGTCGCTGGACGCCCGGCTCGAGGCCCCGGCGAAGCTGGTCGGCGTGACGAAGCAGGGCATGGGCATGCGCTTCCTCCTGGAGCCGCACCTGGAGGTCTCCACGCGCGCCGGCCGTCGCTACGCGAAGACGGGCGAGGGCGATGAGATCATCGGCGTGCGCGAGGCGGGCGAGAAGGACCTGCTCGCGGTGCTGACCAAGAAGACCAACGCCCTGGTGTGCAAGGTGGCGGAGGTCAACGAGCTGGCCGGCCCCGGCAAGGGCGTCACCGTCATCAAGGTGGATGACGACGACCAGGTGGTGGAGTTCCTGGTCAGCGCGCCCAACCAGAAGGACGCGAAGATCGATTTCGACACGCAGAAGGGCCGCAAGCTGCAGCTCGCTCCCGCCAAGTACGGGGTGACGGGCCGCGGCGGCAAGGGCCACGAGATGTCCAAGCGCGACGCGGTGGAGGACGTGGCCCGGCCCGTCGTCTTCATCCCGTTGCCCGAGAAGAAGGATTAGCCAGAGGACGCCATGGCGACGAAGAAGGAAAGCTACACAGGCGCGGACATCCAGGTCCTCGAGGGCCTGGAGCCGGTGCGCAAGCGCCCGGCCATGTACATCGGCGGCACCGACAGCACCGGTTATCACCACCTGCTGTGGGAGATCCTCGACAACTCGGTGGACGAGGTCATCAACAGCCACGCCACCACCGTCGAGGTCGTGCTCCACAAGGATGGCCGCAGCATCACCGTGGTGGACAACGGGCGCGGCATCCCCGTGGACATCATGCCCAAGCTCAAGAAGCCCGCCGTGGAGGTCATCCTCACGACGCTGCACGCAGGCGGCAAGTTCGAGCAGGGCAACTACATCCACTCCGGCGGTCTGCACGGCGTGGGCAGCTCGGTGGTCAACGCGCTCGCGCGCAAGCTGACGATTGAAATCAAGCGCGACGGCAAGAAGTACGTCCAGACGTACGCGCGCGGCAAGGCCACCAGCCAGCTGAAGGTGGACGGCGCCGCCCGCGGCACCGGCACCTCCATCACCTTCGAGCCGGACCCGGAGATCTTCGGCGAGAAGCTGAAGTTCGACGCGGAGCTGGTGCGCGAGCGGCTGGAGGCCAAGAGCTACCTGCACAAGGGGATGACGGTCATCTGGAAGGATGAGACCGCCAGCCCCGCGACGTCCGTCACGTACAAGCACGACGGCGGCATCGCCGAGTACCTCACCAAGGTGGTGGCCGAGCGGCAGAAGCCCCTGGTGCCGGCGGGCAGCGCCACGTTCTACCACTCGCGCGACAACGGCGTGCGGCTGGAGGCGTCGCTGGGCTGGACGGAGGCCACCGACGAGCACATCCGCTCGTACGTCAACGGCATCCCCACCAACATGGGCGGCACCCACGAGGCGGGCCTGCGCGGCGCCGTCGTCAAGGCGGTGCGCAACTACATCGAGACGCACGACCTGACGCCCAAGGGCGTGTCGCTCACCGCGGAGGACATCCGCGAGGGAATCACCGCGATTCTGTCCGTCTACGTGGTGGAGCCGCAGTTCCAGGGGCAGACGAAGTCGCGTCTGAACAACCCCGAGGTGACGGCCCAGGTGGACGGCGTGCTGCGCCCCGCCCTGGAGAAGTGGCTCAACGACAACAAGAGCGTCGCCGAGGCGGTGGTGGCCCGCATCATCCTGGCCGCCCGCGCCCGCGAGGCCAGCCGCGCCGCGTCCCAGGCCGTCAGCCGCAAGACGGCCGTCAGCCACCGGCTCAACCTGCCGGGCAAGCTGGCGGACTGCTCGTCCACGGACCCCAACGTCAGCGAGCTGTTCCTGGTGGAGGGTGACTCCGCAGGCGGCTCCGCCAAGCAGGGCCGGGACAGGCGCACCCAGGCCATCCTCCCCTTGCGCGGCAAGGTGCTCAACGCGGAGCAGGCGTCCACGGACAAGGTCGCCGGCAACAAGGAGCTCCAGGACATCGTCAGCGCGCTGGGCTGCGGCATCGGCGCGGACTTCGACATCTCCAAGCTGAGATACGGCCGCGTGTTCCTGCTGATGGACGCCGACAGCGACGGCCACCACATCGCCACGCTGCTGCTCACCTTCTTCTACCGCCACCTGCGCCCGCTCATCGAGAGCGGCGCCATCCACATCGCCCAGCCGCCCCTGTTCCGCGTGGACATCGGCAAGGAGACGTACTGGGCGCTGGACGAGGCGGACCGCGACCGCATCATCCGCGAGAAGGTCAAGGGCAACGCCAAGCCCAACATCATGCGGTTCAAGGGTCTGGGCGAGATGACGGCCGACGAACTCAAGCAGACCACCCTGGACGTGAAGAACCGGATGAGCCTGCGGGTCACCATCGACAACCCCATCGAGACGGACCGCGTCATCAATGACCTGATGGGCCGGGACGTGAGCGCCCGCTTCCGGTTCATCATGGAGCGCGCCGGCGAGGTCGAGGCGCTGGACGTCTAGCCATCCGTCATCCTGCCGCGAGTCCCCGCCACCCCGGGTGTTGCCCCGAGGGCCGAGGCGGGGGCTCGTGACGGCCCTTTCTAGCTCGGCTAGATTCCGACGCCGTGAACACCTTTCGCCGACTCGCCCTGCTGCTCACGCTGCTGTTGGCCGTCCTCCCCGCCC
Source organism: Myxococcus faecalis (assembly GCF_050039385.1). Classification (NCBI taxonomy): domain Bacteria; kingdom Pseudomonadati; phylum Myxococcota; class Myxococcia; order Myxococcales; family Myxococcaceae; genus Myxococcus; species Myxococcus faecalis. Next base: position 1,019,621 of record NZ_CP144336.1, read on the forward strand.
ACGCCCAGACGACGCGCAAGAAGGCCGCGCGCAAGAAGGCCACCCCTTCCAGCAAGGTGGTGAAGGCGAAGAAGAAGAAGCCCGGCATCAAGGGCCAGAAGAGCCCGGTCACCGCCGAGCCGACGGACGTCCAGGACGTCGAGTCGCCGCAGCCGCTCGTCTTCGGTGAGCCCGAGCAGCCCACGCCCCCGGCGAAGCCCGTCGGCACGGACAAGCCCACGGTGGCCACGCCCGTGCCGCCTCCGGCGACGAAGCCCCACGAGCCCGTCAATCCCAACGCGCGGCCCTCGCTGGCGAACACCCCCGCGGTGGCGTCCGGCACGGTGGCGCTGTTCTCGGTGGCCCGCACGCCGGCCGCCTCCGACGCCGCTGCCCGCCTGGAGGGGGAGCTGACGAGGCACCTGCAGCGCGGCGGGGACATCCCGTTCGTGGACCTGGGCACGGCCTTCCCTCCCCCGGAGCCGACGCCGCTGACGCAGGCGGATGGCCTCTACGAGGAGGGCCGGGCCGCGTACGACAACCTGGACCCGGAGGCCGCGGAGACGAAGTTCCGCGCCGCCGCGGAGGCGTACGAGAAGTCCCCCGGCGACTTCCGCCCGGAGCGGCTGGGTGAGACGTACCTCTTCCTGGGCGCCGCCAGGCTGCTCAACGGCGACGCCGCGGGCGCGAAGGCGGCCTTCGTGCGCGCCGCGGTGGCCGAGCCCTCCACCCGTCCGGACAAGGCGCTCTTCGGCCAGGACGTGCAGAAGGCCTTCGAGGACGCCCGCGCGGAGGTGGGCGCGCGCCCCGCCGGCACGCTGGTGGTGGAGTCCAAGCCCGCGGGCGCCAAGGTGAGCGTGCGGGGCCAGGAACTGGGAGTGACGCCGCTGAGGGGCGTGACGGTCCCCGCCGGCCACCACGCCGTGGTGGTGACGCTGCCGGGCCACACGCCCCACGCCGAGTACACGGAGGTGAAGTCCGGCGCGAGCGCGCAGGTGAAGGCGGAGCTCAGCCCCGGGCCGGGACTGACGGCCATCCGCGACGCCTCCGTGCGCGCAGGTTCCCAGGCCGCCTTCGACAGCGAGACCTTGCCGCCGGACACCGCCGCCATCGCCGACCGGCTGGATGCGCGCTACGTGGTGGTGGCCGCCGTGTCGCAGGACAAGAAGGGCCGGCTCAAGGCGGAGCTCCAGGCGTGGGACGTGCGCACCCAGGCGCGGCTGCGCGGCGTGGACATCGACCTGTCGGGCCGCGAGCGCGACCAGAGCCCGGAGGCCGCCGCCCAGCAGGCGCGCGACTTCATCCAGGGCGCCATCTCCCCGCGCGTCGCCGAGAGCGGCGCGTCCGGCCAGTCCCTGCTCAAGCGGCCCTGGTTCTGGGCCGTCGTCGGAGGCGCCGCGGCCGTCACGGCGGGCGCCGTCTTCGTGGCGACCCAGGACAAGGGCCGCCCGTTCAACCCCATCACCGGAGGAACAGGCTTCTGAGCTCCGGGTTGAATGACGGTTCGCCCGCTCGCGTCGCTCGTTTCTGAGGTTACCCCATGAGAGCCCTCGTCCTCGCCCTGCTTCCCTCGCTCGCCCTGGCGGCGTCCCCCGCACCCGCGCGGCGCGCCACCAGCCTCCTCATCCCCATGGACCCCGCGGCCGAGTCCGGCAGCGTGAAGATGGAGGGCTACATGAACGAGGCGCTGGGGAACTTCGCCGGGTTCACCGTCCGCAAGTCCGAGGAGATCTTCGGCCTGCCCGCCGACCCCAACGCCCAGTCCGCGATGGAGCGCGCGCGCAAGGGCTACTCGGAGAGCGCCGCCGCCTTCGACAAGAAGGAGTACGACGACGCGGAGACGAAGGTCCGCGCCACGCTCAAGGAGCTGCAGAACGCTCCGGCGGCCATGCGCGGCTGCTCGCCTCTGTGCGAGTCGCTGGCGCTGTACGCGGCGCTGTTGCACCTGCGCGGTGACGTGGAGGAGGCGAAGCTGGTCCTCATCGACCTCATCGCCGTGTCCCCCACCTTCGAGCTCAACCCCAAGCGCTTCAGCCGGGACTTCATCGCCCTGCGCGTGCAGGTGGCCACCGGGCGCACGTCCCAGCTGCGCGGCAGCGCCACGGTGAAGTCGCGCCCCGCCGGCGCCCGCGTCTACGTGGACGGGGAGATGGCCGGCTACACGCCGGTGACGATTCCCGCGCTGACGGTGGGCAAGCACCTGCTGCGCGTCGAGCGGCCCGGCTTCCGCCAGTACGGCCAGCTCATGGAGGTGACGCCGGATGACGTGGAGGTGAGCACGGAGCTGGTGCCCACGGCCGCGTACAAGGCCTATGACGCGCAGCTGGACCGGGTGGCCAGCGAGGTGTCGCGCGGCATCAGCCAGGCCAACGGCGTCGCGGGGCTGGGCAAGTCGCTGGGCCTGGAGCGGGCCATGGTGGGCACGGTGAGGAGCCACGGCGAGGGCACCGAGCTCATCCTGGGCTACTACGACCTGCGCAACGGCCGGAAGCTGGGCGGCCGGCGCGTGGTGCTCCAGGGCGACGAGTTCGGTCAGCTCAAGTCGGAGATGGAGCGCATGGTGAATCAGCTGGTGAACACCAGCGAGGGCGGCGGGGAGAAGGTGGTGCGCAGCTCGGATCCGCTCGACAACCGGGGCGGCACCGAGGACTGGGGCGCCGAGGACCGCGGCGGCCGGACGCGCAAGCAGGAGAAGACGAAGAAGCCCGGGGATGATCCGCTCGACGGGGTGTCTGGAACCGAGGACTGGTGACACGAGGCGCTTGTCCCCGGACGGGCGATGCCTAGAGTCCGGGGCTCTATGCGCCTGCTCGCCCTCCTGCTGCTCCCGTCGCTCGCGCTCGCCCAGACGAGCTCCATCGTCCAGGCCCCCCTGCCCTCACGGGGGCTGACGTTGCCACCCACCGGCGCCGCGCTGGTGGACGAAGCCACGGCCCTGTCGCTCAACCCCGCGGGCCTGGGCTTCGTGCGCTCCGGTCAATTGTTCTACCTGCACGAGCGCAACCTCGAGCAGGACAGCACCGCCGACGGCGTCTTCCTGGGCGCGAAGCTGTTGGGCCTGGGCCTGGGCGCGTCGATGGAGTGGATGCGCCCCCGCCACGGGCCGGACTACCGGCGCACGTCACTGGGACTGTCCCTGGGTGCCCCCACGCTGCAGCTGGGCGCGTCCTGGCACACGTTCGGCTCGGACGACGAGGACGTGGACTCGCTGGACACCTTCGACGTGGGCCTCACCGCCCGGCCCGCCCGCTACCTGTCGCTGGCGGCGGTGGCCAGGAACCTCAACGCCCCACGGGAGGGCGCCTTCAAGATCGAGCGCGCGTACGACTTCGGCCTGGGCCTGCGCCCGCTGGGCGAGCGCTTCACCCTGGGCGTGGACTGGCTCTTCTCGGAGGGGGCCTTCCGCCAGGGGCAGGCCACGTACACGCTGCAGGCGGAGGTGATTCCGGGCCTGCGGCTGGGCGGCGGCGTGTCCCACGGCTTCGTCGACGCGGTGCCCCTGGCGCTCCAGCTGGCCGTCACGGTGGACACCGGCCACCTGGGCCTCACCTACGCGGCGGGCGGCGGGGAGAACGGCACGGACCACGTGGCGCAGGTGCGCCTGTCCACGGAGAACTACCGCTCGCTGCGGCCGCCCGGCGGCGTGGTGACGATGCTGGACCTCAACGACGTGCTGGCGGGCGGCGGCAGTCCGCTGCTGTCGCTCTTGGGCGTGAGCGAGGCGGACCCGTTCCTCCGGCTGTCGCGGTGGCTGGACCTGGCGGCGAAGGACGAGCGGCTGTCGGGCGTGGTGCTGAAGATGGAGGGCCTGCCCGGCGTGGACTGGGGCAAGGCGGAGGAGCTGCGCCAGGCGGTGCTGCGGCTGCGCGCGTCCGGCAAGCGGGTGATGGCGGTGCTGCTGTCGGCGGATGACCTGGGCTACTTCGTGGCGTCCGCCGCCGAGCGCGTCTACGCGCTCCCCGAGTCGTCGCTGCCCATCAACGGCCTGGCCGCCAGCCTGCAGACGTACGGCGGGACGATGCAGAAGCTGGGCGTGACGTGGGACGTGGCGCGGGTGGGCAAGTACAAGACGGCGCCCGAGCAGCTCACCCTCACCGAGCCGAGCGAGGCCTCGCGCGAGGTGGTGAACGCCTACCTGGACAACGAGGTGGCCTGGTACGAGCGCGCCGTCACCCAGGCTCGCAACGTGCCGGTGGAGAAGCTGCACGAGCTGTGGGCCGCGGGGCTGGCCACGCCGCAGCTGGCGCTGAAGCTGGGCTTCCTGGACGGCCTCATCCTTCCCTCGGAGCTGGACGCCAAGGTGCGCGAGCTGGTGCCGGGCGGGCGCTTCAGCGCCACGTACGCGCCGCGCGACGAGCGCGAGGGCCGCTGGGGCACGCGCCGCCGCGTCGCGGTGGTGCCGGTGCTGGGGACGATTGCCGGCGGCAAGAGCCGCGAGGACCCGCTGGGCTTCAGCCGCATCGCCGGGGCGGAGACGGTGGTGCGGGCGCTGGAGGCGGCGAAGTCGGACCCGTCCGTGGTGGCCATCGTGCTGCGCGTGGACTCGGGCGGCGGCGAGGTGCTGGCCTCGTACCTGATGTACCAGGCGGTGGTGGACGCGGCGAAGGTGAAGCCCGTCATCGCCTCCATGGGCGACGCGGCGGCCTCCGGCGGCTACTACGCGGCCATGGGCGCCACGGAGGTGCTCGCGCTGCCCACGACGATCACCGGCAGCATCGGCGTCTTCTACTTCAAGCCCGCGCTGGAGGGCCTGTTGGGCGAGAAGCTCGGCGTGAGCCAGCAGACCCTCTCGCGCTCGCCCATGGCGGACGTCTTCGGCATGTGGAAGGCGTGGACGCCCGAGCAGCAGGCCGCGGTGCAGCAGTGGGTGGACACGTCCTATGACATGTTCATCACCGAGGTCGCCAAGGTGCGCAAGAAGGACAAGGCGGAGGTGGACGCGGTGGCGCGCGGCCGGGTGTGGAGCGGCAACGACGCCCTGGCGCGCGGGCTGGTGGACCGGCTGGGCGGCCTGCAGGAGGCGGTGGAGTCGGCCCGCCGGCACGCGGGCGTCCCCGCGTCGGAGGAGCTGGACCTGGTGCTGATGGGCGAGGCGCGCGGCTTCTTCTCCAGCCTGGGTGGGGAGCCGGGCGTGCAGGCGGCGCTCGCCCTGCTGCCCGCTCCGGTGGAGCCCTTCCCGTCCGCCCTGCGGGAGCTGGCGCGGCAGGCGGGCGTGGACCTGGAGATGCTGCGCCCGGGGATGAAGGCGATGATGCCCTTCACCCTCACCGTCCGCTGAGCAACCCCCAGGCGGGCCGCGGGGTCGGCCCGCCAACACCGGGTGAAAAAACCGGGAGCGCCGCGAGGCTCCTCTGTTAGTGTTGTCTCCGCACCCCGGTCGGCCTTGGGCCACCAGGGTGTTCCAGGGACCGGCGGTTCGGCCTTTCGCGTAACTCGAAGGCCCCGCGCCCGGCTTCCTGTCCCACAGCCTGAGTCACCCTGCGTCCCCCCGCCCTCCCCTCGGGATGGCCCGTGAGGGGCGCACACGGTCTGGAAACCTCATGAGCGAAAACTCCGATAACCGCGACCCCCGTGATGCCACCCCGCCGCCCGCGGCTGCCCGTCCCGTCCCTCCTCCCGAGGCGGATGACGACGGCGACGAAGGCGACGACGAGGGTGGCGACGAGGGCGAAGGCGGAGGCGCCTCCGCGTCGGGCGGCCAGCCCGGCCAGCCCGGTCAGCCCGGGGGACGCCGCCGCCGTCGGCGCCGTCGTCGTCGTGGCGCGCAGGTGCTCTTCACCCCGGAGGGTCAGGCGTACCGCATGACGGCGGGCCCGGACGGCCAGCAGGTCCAGGTCTTCCTGACGCCGCAGGAGCTGGAGCAGTACAAGCAGCGCCAGGCGCAGCAGCAACAGCAGGGCCAGCAGCAGCCCCAGCAACAGCAGCAGCATCAGGGCCACGGCGGCGGCCAGCAGCATCAGCGCCAGCACCACGGCGGCCAGGGTCAGGCGCAGCAGCAGTCCAACCTGGCGCCGGTGGAGGGCGTGCTGGACACCGAGGTCAAGGGGCCCAACGCGTTCCTGCGCCAGCTCAAGCGCAACCTGCTGGCGGCGCCGGACGACCCGGAGCTGCCCAAGAACCTGGTGCAGAAGCTGCGGCTGCGTCAGGGCCAGTACCTGACGGCCTTCGCGCAGATGCGCGGCAACAAGGGCATCATCCAGAAGGTGGACACGGTGGACGGCCGCCCGCTGGAGGGCGTGTCCCGGCTGCCGCACTTCGCGGACCTGACGTCGGTGGACCCCACCGAGCGGCTCAAGCTGGAGAACGGTCACAAGGAGATGGTGACCCGGGTGCTGGACCTCATCTCGCCCATCGGCAAGGGACAGCGCGCGCTCATCGTCGCGCCCCCGAAGACGGGCAAGACCATCATGCTCCAGCGCATCGCCCAGGCGGTCATCTCCAACCACCCGGAGGCGCACGTCATGGTGGTGCTCATCGACGAGCGGCCCGAGGAAGTGACGGACATGCGCCGCAGCATCAAGGCGGAGGTGCTCGCGTCCAGCTCGGACCGGCCCACCGGGGACCACCTCAAGGTGGCGGAGCTGGCGCTGGAGCGCGCCCGGCGCCTGGTGGAGACGGGCAAGGACGTGGTCATCCTGCTGGACTCGATTACACGGCTGGCGCGCGCCTTCAACAAGGAGGTCGACAACTCCGGCCGCACCATGTCCGGCGGCGTGGACAGCCGCGCGCTGGAGCGCCCCAAGCGCATCTTCGGCGCCGCGCGGGCGACCGAGGAGGCGGGCTCGCTCACCATCATCGGCACGGCGCTCATCGACACCGGCAGCCGCATGGACGAGGTCATCTTCGAGGAGTTCAAGGGCACGGGTAACTCCGAGGTCACCCTGGACCGCCTGCTCGCCGAGAAGCGCGTCTTCCCCGCGGTCAACATCGCCCAGTCCGGCACGCGCAAGGAGGAGAAGCTCTTCACCCAGCGCGAGTACGAGAAGGTGAAGAAGCTGCGGCAGATGCTCTTCGCGGTGAAGCCCGTGGAGGCGATGGAGGCCCTGGTGAAGCGGCTGTCGCGCTACACCTACAACGACGAGTTCCTCGACGAGCTCTGAGCCGCGCGCTGGGGGTGGTGTGGCGGGCCCGGCTCTGCTTAAGGTGGCGGCATGATTCAGGGCTCGGGCCGCTGCCACTACCACCCGGAGCGCGCCGGCCTCGGTGTCTGCGTGGAGTGCCGGCGGGTCATCTGCCGGGAGTGCACCACGCAGTTCGAGGGCATCAACCGCTGCGCGAGCTGCCTGGGGCGACGCCTCCAGGCGCTCGAGGGCCCCGCCGAGCGACGCGAGTGGACGGTCGGCAGCGGCCTGCTCGCCGTGGCGGGCCTGGGCATCGTCTGGGGGGCGGTCTACATGACGCTCCACCTGGTGATGGGCTGAGCCATGGCCGTCTCCGCGCTCGAGTTGCGGCCCCGGAACGCCATCGCGGTGATGGACGCGGCGCTGCGCCTGTGCGCCCGGAGCACGGGCGTCTGGGCCCTCACGCTGCCGGGGGGAGCCGCCGTCATCGCGTCCGTGCTGTACCTGGCGGAGGCGGCGCGGATGGGGCACTCGCTGGTGCTGCCGTCGCTGGCGTTCACCCTCGCGTGGTTCGCGCGGGGCGTGGGCCAGAGCGCGGCCGCGCACCATGTGCAGGCGGTGTTGCTGGGCCCGGCGGAGCCCACCACGTGGGCCTCGCTGAAGGCGGTGCTGGCAAGGCTGCCCTCGATCTTCGTCGCGGTGGCGTACCTCTTCGTCTTCAACTGGCTGCTGTTCAACCTGACGCTGGGCATCGCGTTCTTCGTCGTGTCGGCGCAGAGCGTGGGCTACGCGGCCGTGATGGAGGGGCGCGGCTCGGTGCTGCGGCTGTACGGGCAGTGCTCGCGGCTCCTGGGCCCGGCGCGAGGCACGGCGCTGAAGGTGCGCTTCCTCATGTCCGTGCAGGTGCTGGTGTTCTTCAACCTGCACATCGGCCTGAACTTCCTGCTCATGATGGCGCGCAAGCTGTTGGGCGTGGACCTGACGTTCGCGGAGCGCTACGCCTCGCTGGACAACATGCCGTGGCTGCTGTTCCTGGCCGCCCTCACCTTCACGCTGTTCGAGCCCGTGCGCGCCGCGACGGCCACGCTGCTGCTCGTCGACGGGCGCGTGCGCCAGGAGGGGTTGGACCTGCTGGCCGCGGCGCAGCAGCTGCCCCCGCGCTCCACGGGCAAGCCCCTGGGACAGCGGAGCGCGGCGATGCTCGCGGTGGTGTTGGGGCTGGGGCTGCTGACGGGCACGCCGGCGCGGGCGCAGGAGGACGCGCCTCGCGCGCCGGTGACGTCGAGCCGCGAGGCCGTGCGTCGGCTGGGCCAGGTGGCCACGGTGTGCGAGGGCGCGGGTCCGGAGGAGGACGCGCGCTTCGAGAAGCTGGGGGCGCTGGGGACGGGTGAGCGCGGCAAGCTGGACCGGCTGGTGCGCGCGGTGGAGCGGCAGGCCTACGACGACGAGGACTGTGACTCGGCGCTCGGCACGCTGGAGCAGGGGCTGGAGCAGGGCTCGCGGACGGTGCAGGCGCAGGCGGCCGTGGATGCGCGACAGGCCTCGGCGCGGGCGCGGGACATCCTGGCGCGGCCGGAGTTCGCGGTGGCGCCGCCGGTGGAGAAGGCCGCCGAGGAGCCCCCGGAGCCAACCCAGCCTCCCGACTGGTGGCGCCGCTTCACGACCTGGCTGGGGGAGTTCCTCAAGAAGCTCTTCGAGCGGGACGAGGCGCCGCCCACGCGGAACTTCACGCCGCCCGTCGTGTCCGGTGGCGCCGTGGCCAACACGCTGGTGGTGGTCATCGCGACGCTGACGGTGGCGGTGCTGCTGTATGTGCTCTGGAGCGCGCTGAAGAAGAACGTGCGCCGCAAGGCGGGCGAGGGGCTGGAGGTGTCCACCCTGGACGCCTCGACGCTCGCGGGGGACGCGGGCCATGCGCTGTCGCGTCCGCCGGAGGGCTGGGCGCAGCTCGCGGACGAGCTGGCCGCGAAGGGCGAGTATCGCGAGGCGGTGCGCAGCCTCTACCTGGCACTGCTGTCCCGACTGCACCGCGACGGCGCGATCCTCTACGACGTGACGCTGTCCAACTGGGACTACCTGAGCCAGTTCAAGGGGCGCATGGAGTGGAAGCCCCGCTTCCGGGAGCTGACGCTGCGCTTCGACTTCGCGTGGTACGGCAACACGCCGGTGGGCAGCAGCGGCTACCAGGAGTTCCGCGCCCTCAGCGCGCCGATGCTCGCCGCCCCCACGCCCCAGGAGGCCGCCGGTGCGTGACCGCCGCCTCGAGCTGATGGTGGGCCATGGGGTGCTCGCCGTGGTCAGTACGTCGATGCGCACCGCGCGCCCTCGCCGGGAGGCCGCCGGTGCGTGACCGCCTCCCATTGCTCGCGGTGGGAGGCCTGGTGCTCACCGTGGTGCTCGGTTCGATGCTGATCTCGAGCGCGCGTCGTGGCGAGTTCGCCGACACGCTGTCCACCTACCGCGCGCAGGAAGATGGCGCGCGCGCGCTGTACCTCCTGGCGGAGGAGAGCGGCCTGCCGGTGACTCGCCGCATGGCGGACCTGCGCATCGGCACGACGGGCTCGACGACACCGGTGCTGCTCGCGGTGGAGGTGCAGGGCGCTCGCGAGGATGACCTGGAGCAGACGCAGCTCGCCGCCGAGCCGGACGCCGGTCTGGGTGACGAGGACGTGCCGCGCACGGGCTTCAACACCTTCCGCGCCAGCGCACTCGACGACCGCGAGGTGACGGAGCTGCTCACGCACGTGTCCGCGGGCGGCTCCGCCGTCTACGTCCCCTGGGGCTCGCGGGAGAACCCGCTGCTCGACGCCTTGAGCGTGAAGCTCATCAAGGCCGACACGACGCTGCCCATGCGCACGCTGGTGCCCCCCTTCCCCTCCCCCTACACGCTCGGCGTGGAGCGGGTGGAGGTGAAGGTGCAGGCGTACCTGGAGCTGCCGACGACCGCGGTGCCGGTCCTCGAGGACGAGCGCCTGGGACGCATGGTGGCGGCGGTAGTGCCTCACGGCCAGGGCCGGGTGCTGGTGCTGGGCGCACCGGAGCTGGCGATGAACGTGGCGCTGTCGCGCGCGGACAACGCGCAGTTCTGGCTCTCCGCCCTGGCGGCGCTGGGCCCCGGCCCGTACGAGTTCGACGAGTTCCACCACGGCTTCACCAACGAGCGCTCCGTCGTCGACTTCGCGCGCCGCTACGGCCTGCACTTCGCGGTGCTCCAGCTGCTCGCGGGCGTGGCGCTGTGGTCCGTGGCGCTCAAGCGCTTCGGCCGCCCCCGCCCTCCGCCCGAGTCCGTGCGCGTGGGCGCCACCGATGCCCTGTTCGCCATGGCGCGGCTGTACCGCGAGGGGCGCCACCACGGCTTCGCGGCGAAGCTGGTCGCCCGAGGGCTCACCCAGGAGTTCGCGCTGCACGCGGGCCTGCCCGCGCACGCGGCGCCCAAGGCCGTCTCGGAGGCGCTGCAGGAGCGCGGCCGGGAGGACCTCGCGCGCGGCCTGCGCGAAGTGGTCGGCCGGGCCGACACGGTGAACAACGACTCCGACCTCCAGCAGCTCACCGCGCGAGCGGCCACGCTGCGGCAAGGTCTCCACCCCGCCGGCCAGGTCCGGCGCAGCACTTCCGGTACCCCATGAACGCGAACGACCCCGCCTCCCCGCTCGTCCAGACCGGCTCCGCCGTGCAGGCCGCCCATGCCATCCGCGAGGGCGTGCTGCGCGAGGTGCGCAAGGCCGTGGTGGGCCAGGACGAGGTGCTGGAGCTGATGCTCTGCGGCCTCATCGCCGGCGGCCACGTGCTGCTGGAGGGCGTGCCCGGCGTGGCCAAGACGCTGATGGCCAAGGCGCTCGCGCGCAGCATCGGCTCCGACTTCAAGCGCATCCAGTTCACCCCGGACCTGATGCCCGCGGACATCCTGGGCACCAGCGTGTTCGACTTGAAGTCCCAGGGCTTCGTGCTCGTGAAGGGCCCCATCTTCACGGACCTGCTGCTGGCCGATGAAATCAACCGCGCCCCGGCCAAGACGCAGTCCGCGCTGCTGGAGGCCATGCAGGAGCGCGGCGTCTCGCTCGAGGGCCGAAACCTGCCGCTGTCCCCCCTCTTCACGGTGTTCGCCACGCAGAACCCAGTGGAGTCGGAGGGCACATACCCGCTGCCCGAGGCGCAGCTGGACCGCTTCCTCCTGAAGATCGACGTGGGCTACCCCGCGCCCGAGGAGGAGGACGCCATCCTCGCCTCCGTGCACCGCGGCTTCGACGCCGGCGACCTGGCGCGCGCGGGGGTGCGCCCGGCGGTGACGAAGGAGGGCCTCCTGGGTGCGCGCGCCGCGCTCAACGAGGTCAACGTGGAGCCGCCGGTGCTGGGCTACATCCGCAAGCTGGTGGCGGCGACGCGGACCTCCAGTCGCATCCGCCTGGGCGCGGGTCCTCGCGCGGGCGTGCACCTCTTGCTCGCGTCCAAGGCCCTGGCCGCCCTGCGCGGGCGCAACTTCGTCACGCCGGACGACGTGCGCTTCCTGGCGGGCCCCGTGCTGAAGCACCGGCTGCTGCTGTCGCCGGACGCGGAGCTGGACGGAGCCACGCCGTCGGACGTGCTGCGCGAGGTGGTGCAGGCGGTGGAGGTCCCCCGGTGATTCCGACCGGGCGCCTCTGGGCGCTGTTCGCGCTGCTGGCCGTGCCCATGATGGCCGCGGGGTTCTTCCCCGGCCTGGGCGGCGCCGTGCTGGCGTTGGACGCGCTGGCCCTGGCGCTCGCCGTGCTGGACTTCCTGTGGGCGCGCGCGGTGCGGCTGGAGGCGCGGCGCGTGTTGCCGCAGCGGCTCAACGTGGGCGTGCCCAACAAGGTGGAGCTGCGGCTGGTGCACCGGGGCGGCCGGACGGCCCGGGTGCGCGTCAAGGACGGCGTGCCGGAGTCCTTCACCGCCGTGCCCGACGAGGCCACGCTGGAGCTGCCCCCGGACAGCGAGACGCGCTGGGTGTACCGGGTGACGCCCGCGAGGCGAGGCCGCTTCGACTTCACGGAGGTGACCGCGCGCGTGTCGGGCCCGCTGGGGCTCGTCCTCCACGAGCGCGTGTTCCCCACCACGCAGACCCTCTCGGTGTACCCGGACCTGCGAGGCGCCAGCCGACTGCTCCTGTCCGGCGCCGCGCTGGACCTGGTGAACCTGGGTCTGCGGCAACTTCGCCGTGACGGACGCGGCAGTGAGTTCGCGCGACTGCGCGACTACGCGCAGGGAGACAGCGCGCGCGACGTGGACTGGAAGGCCACGGCCCGTCGCGGACGGCCGGTGACGCGGGTGCTGGAGTCGGAGCGCTCGCAGTCCATCCTCATCTGCGTGGACGCGGGCCGCTCCATGGCCGCGCAGGTGGACGGGCTCACCAAGCTGGACCACGCGGTGAACGCCGCGCTCTTCCTGGCCTTCGTCGCCGTGCGCAACGGAGACCGGGTGGGGCTCGCCGTCTTCGCGGATGGCGTGAAGACGTACCTGCCTCCCGCGGCGGGGCGCACGCAGTACCGGAAGATGGTGGACGCGCTCTACTCCACGACGCCCAGCCTCACGTACGTGGACTACCTCGCCCTCTTCAAGGAGCTGAACGTCCGCCTCACGCGGCGCAGCCTGCTGTGCGTCTTCACGGACTTCCTCGACGAGGAGCAGGCGTCCACCATGGTGGCCCCGCTCCACCGGCTCGCGCGGCGGCACGTGCCCCTGTGCCTGTCGGTCAAGGACACCGCGCTGCAGAAGCTCCTGCGCACACCGCCTCCGGGCCCCGAGGAGTCTTTCCAGCACGCGGTGGCCTCGGAGCTGCTCACGGACCGCGAGGTGCTCAAGGCGCGGGTGAGCCAGGGTGGCGTGCAGATGCTCGACGTGCAGCCGGATGACCTGAGCCTCGCGGCCGTCAACCGCTACCTCGACATCAAGGCCCGGGGCGTCCTCTAACCCCGCCATGCACCCGCTCTTTCAATCCGGCGACGTCGCCGCGCACCGCATCGGCGACGCCGAGGCCGAGCGCTTCCAGCCGCTGATGGAGCGCTGCGAGGACTTCTTCCGTCTGTGCTACGGCCGCCCCGCGCGTGCGGACGAGGCCCTTCGACTCACCCTGGAGCGTCCTCCTGGCGTGACGCCCGAGGAGGGGCACCTGCTCGCCCTCGTGGACCCGACGGGCGCGTGGGTGGGCCTCTTCGAGGGGCTCCAGGACTTCCCGACGCGAGGCGAGGCGTACCTCGGCCTGCTGCTCCTGGAGCCCGGGGCGCGGGGACACGGGCTGGGCGCGGGGTTGCTCGCGGGCTACGAGGACTGGCTGCGCGCCTCGGGCCAGCACGTGCTGCGCGTGGGCGTGGCCGAGCCCAACCCGGCGGCGCTGCGCTTCTGGACGCGCGAGGGCTTCCAGCCGGAGACGTGGGTGGGGCCGATGGCGCTGGGCGAGCTGAGCTACCGCGTCCTCAGGATGCGGAAGACACTGACGGAACCGGCAGCCACCCCGTGAAGCGGGTGTCGGTGTCGTTGCCGCGCACCAGGTGCAGGCCCCGCTTGAAGAGCGCGTAGACGCGGAAGAAGGACTCCAGTCCCGCGCGCTCGGCGGCGCTCATCGGGGCCGCGCCGCAAATCACCTTCGGGTCGCCCCGCCCCGAGTCGACGAAGCCGAGCACACCCACCACCGGCAGCCGCACCCGCTGCCCGCGAGCGAGCCGCGCGCCCAGCACCACCGCGTCGAGCGGGTCCCCATCATCCGCCACGAGCCCCGGGATGCTGCCGTAGTTGTACGGACACGGCACCGGCGACACGAAGTCCACCGAGCCATCCGCCCGCCGCTTCACGAACGAGAAGCGGGGGCACTCGATGAGGACCTCGGGCAGGGGCGGCAGCGGGGGCAGGAGCAGCACCCGCCCCGTGTAGCACGGCCCCGTCGCCCACGATGCCCGTCAGGACGCCGGGGGAGCGTCCGGGCCCGGCCCGGCCGGGTGGGAGTCTCGGAGCCAGTCCGAGAACAGGTACGCATAGACGCCCGAGCCCACCACCAGGGCGAACGTCACCTTGAAGGCCACCGACAGCCTGGGCGGATGGATCTGCGACACGGTGCCCTCGATGAAGCCCGCGAGCACGAACAGCGCGAGCGTCCCGAACAGCAGCTTCACCGCCGTCACCGCCTCCAGGCGCAGCGCCTGTCCCCGGGTGAGACCCTTGGGGGCCACCAGCCCGCGCGCGATGACGAGCCCCGCCGCGCCCGCGATGCAGATGGCCGTCACCTCGGGGATGCCGTGCGGGAGGATCCACGCCCAGAACCAGCCGGCCATGCCCTTCGCCGCGTACACCTGCGCCAGCGCCCCCAGGAACAGTCCATTGACGAACAGCATGATGGCCGTGCCCAACCCCAGCGTCACGCCCAGGGCGAAGGCCAGGAAGGCCACCTGGATGTTGTGCGTGAAGAGGTACGATGAGAAATGGGCCTGCTGGTCGGCCGTCATCCCCTCGCCCTTCGCCTCGTCGGCGGCGCGCTGGACGGGGTCCAGGTCCAGGTGCTCGGCGGGCACCAGGTAGTGCGCCGCCTCCGGGTCCACCAGCATCCCCAGGTAGCCGAAGCCCCCGCCCGCGAGGAACAGCAGCACCGCGGCGAGGTACATGCGCACCTCGCGGTGGAAGAGCGCCGGGAAGCCCCGGGCCACGAAGCCCCACACGTCCGCGAACCGGGGACGCCGCCCCGGGTAGGTCAGCGCATAGGCCCGGCCCACCAAATCATTGAGGTACGCGCTCACGTCCGCCGAACCGCTGCGCGCCCGGACCCAGAGCAGGTCGCTCGACACGGCGCGGTAGAGCTTCCCCAGCGTCCGCGCGTCCTCCAGGCTCAGGCCCCGGAGGCCCCGGGTCTCCGACTGGTCCAGCAGCCGTTCGAGCTTCTCCCAGCGAGGCCGGCGCGACGCGATGAACTCCGCCATCTCCATGACGACACTCTAGCCCAGCGAGGAGGGATGCCCACCCTGCCCTACGGGCGTCAGTTGTGGGAAAACAGGAACATGACGTGTCGGCTGGCGTTGCTGGGGTGCCTTCTGGCCTGTGTGACGGGGTGCAGCTCCATGCGAGCACTGTGCCCCCTCGAGGGCGGCCGCCCCTGGGTGGAGGTGAAGAGCCCGCACTTCACCGTCCGCACGAACCTGGACGCGGAGACGTCCGCCGAGGCCGCGCGGGAGCTGGAGCTGATGCGCCAGGGCCTGCTGCAGGCCTGGGGCGGCAGCTTCGACCCGCCGGGCACGGTGGAGGTCATCGTCCTGCGCAACCGCCGGGAGCTCTCCGAGTTCACCCAGGTCAGCATCGAGGGCTTCTCCGCGACGATGGCCGAGGGCCCCGTGCTGGTGATGGCGGGCCACAGCTACGCGCTCAGCGAGGAGGGCGCGGACATCTCCACGCAGGCCCACGAGCTGACGCACTACCTCTCCCAGTTCGCGCTGGTGCGTCAGCCCCGCTGGCTGTCCGAGGGGCTGGCCACCTACCTGGAGACCATCGCCCTCAAGCCGGAGAAGCAGGAGGTGGTGCTGGGGGCGAAGCACGGCCCCTTCCTGGACATCGCCCGGCGCCAGGGCTGGCGCACGCTGGAC
The DNA here is from genome assembly GCF_050039385.1 of Myxococcus faecalis. NCBI lineage: Bacteria > Pseudomonadati > Myxococcota > Myxococcia > Myxococcales > Myxococcaceae > Myxococcus > Myxococcus faecalis. The sequence continues at coordinate 1,035,237 of NZ_CP144336.1, forward strand.
GAGCTGTGGGAGTGGGACCGCCGCGGGCCGATGAGCAGCGCCGAGTCCCAGCAGTACTACGTGTCCGCGTGGCTCTGGGTGCACTTCTTCATCAGCCAGCACGCCGAGCGCTTCGAGCGCTTCCAGAAGCGGCTGATGGGCGGGGAGGACCCGCGCGTCGCCTGGGATGCGGCGTTCCACGGCGTGAAGGACCTGGCCGGACAGGTCCACGCCTACGCCCTGGGCACGGTGCCCATGCGCTCCCCGACCATCACCGCGCCGCTGCTGCCCGTCTCCGGGGACATCGACATCCGGCCCCTGGAGCCCGCGGAGGTGCACGCCATCCGCGCGCGCCTCTTCCTGATGACGCCGGGAGGTGCCACCCCCGAGGAGCGGCTGGAGAAGGCCGAGTTCGAGATGGCCCAGGCGCTGAAGGAGGACCCGGGCAACCTCACCGTGGCCCTGCTGCGCATCCGCAACACGGCCGAGCCGGAGGAGCAACTGGAGCTCGCGAGGGAGCTGGTGGGCCGCAGGCCCGAGAGCGGCAGGGCGTGGGACGCGCTCGCCCAGGCGCTGGATGCCGCGGGCTACGCGACGGAGGAACAGGAGGCCGCGAGGCTGCGCGCGGTGGAGTTGATTCCCGACAACGTCGCCGCGCAGGAGGGGCTCGCCCGCTACTACGCGCGCACGGCCCAGCCCGAGCGGGGACTGGCGGCGGCGCAGCGGGCCCTCGCCCTGGCGCCGGGGAACGCGAGCGTGCTGGACACGTACTCCACCATCCTCTTCCAGCTCGGCCGGTGCCAGGAGGCGCTCGCCACGCAGCAGCTCGCGGTGGAGGTCCTCTACGAGGGCACGCCGGTGCGGCTGAGCCAGACGGTGCACGACACGCTGGCCCGCTATGAGGCCGTGTGCGGCGCCGCGCCTTCGGCGACCTCGCCCATCGGCGGCGAGTAGCCGCGCAGCCCAGGCCCGCGGGGCCACGTCCCCTGGGGCCCGCAACGACGAAGCGCCGGAGGAGCCCAGGTGGGAGCTCGTCCGGCGCCTCGTGAAGCCGCGCGTGGGCGCGGGTTACTTCAGCTGCTTCTCCAGCGGCTTCTTCTCGTTGGAGTCGAGCTGCTTGGTCCAGTCCACCACGGGCGTCTGCCACGCCATGCCCGTCTCGGTGGGCTCGGGGGCCAGCTTCTCGAACTCGAAGCCGTCACCGCCGAAGTACAGGTATTCGACGGTCGCGACCGTGTACTCCTTCGCGGGGTCCAGCGCCTTGCCCTTGGCGTCCTTGAACTTGCCCTTGCCCGCGGCGGTGAAGCCGGAGATGAGCGCGTTGGGGTTGGCCAGCTGCTTGGCCAGGTCCTCGCCCTTGAGCTTCACGACGAGCAGCGAGTTCTCGAACGGCATCACCGTGTAGATGCTGCCGCGAGTCACCGGGCCCGCCGGCAGGTCGCCGCGGATGCCGCCCTTGTTGAGGATGGCCGCGTCGGTGCCGAGCGACTCGCGCACCGCGCCCGCGACCCACTTCGCCATCTGCGGCGAGGCCTGGGGGATGCCCGTCTTGGTGAAGCCGATCTGCTGGCCCAGCACCTCGTCGAGCTGCGCCTTCCACTTGGCGACCAGCTGCGCGGTCTCGGCGTCGGGCGTGCCACCGGCCACGTCGACGAGCTTGCCCTCGAACTGGGTGACCTTCTCGCCCGCGGGCTTCGCCGGGTCGAAGGTGATGTGCGCGCGCAGGTACTTGGAGAAGCCGCGGTCCAGCGACGCGAAGATGGTGCCGTTCTCCTTCGAGTACACCTGCGCGGGGCAGCGGCCGCCGGCCACGAGCGCAAGCTTCCACTCGGGGTGCTTGGCGACCACCGGCTGAAGCTCGGTGACGCACGTGTCGGCCACGACGACGACGGTGTCCGCGCCGGCCTTGCGGGCCTCGGGGACGGCGCTGGCGAGCGCCTCCTCGTAACCGGTGACCTCGAGCCCGTCGGCGCGGCCGGCCATCGCCGTGCGCACGGTCTTCTCGGAGGCCAGGCCCACCACGCCGATCTTCAGGCCGCGACGGTCGAACACCTGGAACGCGGGCAGGGACATGTCACCCGCGAGCGCCGGGTCCTTCACGCGCAGGTTGGCGGCGAGGAAGGGGAAGCCGCCGGAGGCGCGGTTCTTGAGGAAGGCCTCCTTGCCGAACGCCAGCTCGTGGTTGCCCATGGCGGAGGCGGCGTAGCCCATGCGGCCCATGACCTCGGCCGTGGGGGCACCCAGGAAGAAGGACGACAGGGCGGGCCCGTTCCAGTGGTCACCGGTGGCGAGCGCCAGGGTGCCCGAGTCCGCGCACGTGGCCTGGCCATCCTTCACGGGGCCCGGACAGTGCTTCTCGTTGTTCACCCATTGCCCGAGCAGCTCGGCGGCGCCGCCCTTGCCCTCGACGGGCTGGAGCTGGCCGAAGGTGCCGCCGGTGACCAGCAGCGTGACCTCACTGGGCACCGCGGGCTTCGCGGGAGCGGCGTCCGGCTGTTCGGTGGCGGGCGCGGCGGGGGGAGGACTGCTCTTCTCGCAGCCGGCCAGAGCGCCGAGCGCGAGGACCAGCACGCCAGACAGGCGCGACTGGCGGGAGGGACGGAAGCGATAGCAGGGGGTCGAGTTCACAGCAGCGCCGTTTAGCACAACTCCGGACGTGATACGGTGGCCGGCGTGTCGGATCATTCGGCCCCTGAAGCCCCACCCTCACGCCGAGGAGAGCAGAGTCAGGACGCGGCGCGCGGGGAGAACCCTTCCGGTCGTACCTCGACCCAGCATTTCTGGGAAGAACTGCAAAAGGGAGCCACCCACTTCCAGGAGCATGGCTCCGGTGTGGGCCAGCAGGGTCGGCTGAGGCAGTTCGCGCATGGGATGAGCCTGCCGTTCCACATCGCCCGGGCCTTGTTGGCGGACTCCGCCGCGCGCTCCCGGTACCTGCGTGTGGGGATGATGCAGACGATGGTCGCCCTGGCGCTCGCGCTGACGTGCATGGGGTCGGCGAAGAAGGCCGCGAACGCGGTGGACGAGCGACGGGACGCGGCCGTCGAGGCGGAGGTCTCCCGGGTCATCCAGGCGGCCGCGCACGCCATGGCGGAGGACAAGGCGAAGGACGTCGACCCGGAGGTGATGGAGCGCCTGCGCGAGCGGCGCCGACGACGCATCGCCGCCCGGGAGCGTGAGAAGCAGGAGGCCTCCGCGGGCCCCCAGGCCGGGGAGGAGACCTCCGTGGCGCGGGGCACGGCCGTCGCAGAGGTCGAGGCCGCCGAGCAGGGCGACGGGGATGAGCCCGCGGAAGCGCAGGCGGCGCCGGGTGACGAAGAGGCGGCCGCTGAACAGGAGCAAGGCTCCGGGACGGTGGCGCCAACGCACTTCGCGAAGAAGCCTGGCTCGATGTCCTCAGCTGGAACGACCGAGACCGCGTCGGCAGAGAAGTCCGCGAAGCCAGGAGACGAAACCCGTGGAGGGGAGCGCCAGGCACCGGCCTCCGAGAAGCACGCGGCCCCTCAAGCCACGAAGCCGGACGAACCCCCGGCCTCCGAGAACAAGGCTCGACCTTCCGAGAAACTCGCGGCAGCGGCGGAGCCGGCGGATGAGCGTCCGGCCTCCGAGAACTCGGCGCGAGATTCCCAGGCCCCTGCGGGGGCAGGGCTCGCGGAGACCGCCATCCCGGGCGCGCGTCCGATGGGGTCAGGAGCCATCGCGGACGACACCCTCAAGGCCCCGGCGAGCACCGAGGCCGTGCTGGATGACGTGGACTCTCTGCCCCCCGACGTGCGCGAGAGCCTCAAGGCCGCGAGCGCCGCCATGCAGCAGGCCCTGGAGGCCGAGGCCGCGCGCGACAAGGCCCTCGAGCAGCGGGTTCGCGACGTCGAGGCCGCGGCGAACGGACAGGGCGACGGGGGACCGTCTCTCGCGAGTGCGCTGGGAGCGCTCATCGCCGAGGCGATCACGACGGAGGTCCAGCAGGGCGGCGCCGAGGCCCCCTCTGACGGCGGCGTCGCGGGAGCCCCCTCGTCGAGCGAGCCCCGGAAGAAGGTCCATCCCCCTCCGCCGGAGGAGGACGCCCTGCCCTTCCTCTCGTACAAGGGCTTCTCGTTGCTCAGCCTGCCGTTCTGGATCGCCCTGTTCGCGGCGATGCAGCTCGCGCAGTGGGTCATCATCGCGCTCTCACGCGACTACCACGACGTCATCTCGCGCGACGCGAGCCTGCTCACGCGCATCGAGCCGGAGGACGAGGCCTTCACGCCGCACGTCCGGCTGAACGTGCAGTGGCTGCGCAAGAAGGTCCAGCGTCGGGTGCGCGCGATGCTCCTGTTCGCGGTGGGAGTCCCGGCCGCGGTCTTCGTCGCCTCGCCCTTGTTCTGCACGGGCCTGAGCGGCCCGTTGCTCACGGCGATCACCTCGCTGTGGGGCATGTGGTGGCTGATGGTGTTCACCGCCGCCAAGAGCTGCCGCGCCTGGGATGAGGTGGCGGGCCAGCGGCCTCCTTGGTTCCTGCGCGCGTGGACGACGCTCACCACCCGCGTGCCGGGCCTGCGGTGGGGGATTCTCCAGCGCTACGGCGCCATGTGGACCCAGCGCACGAGCGAGGTCTACGCGCCCGTCGCCTCGGTGGAGCGCCACCCCTGGGCGTATGCGGGGCTGTCGCTGGTCCGCTTCGTGGGCTCCTTCGCTCCGCTGAAGTTCTTCGTGCGGCCGCTCATCCCGGTGGCCTCCGCACACATCCTCCAGCACGAGCGTGCCCGCCGGCTCACCGCCACCAGCCCGGACCAGGACCACCCCGCCAAGGACTCCTGAGAGCGCGCGCCTCGTCACGGGGCTCTACGAACGACGCCGCCACTCAGGCATCACCCTCACGGGCAGCCGCACGAAGCAGTCGGCACCTGGTCCCAGGGAAGCCGGAGCGCGGCGAGCCACTCAGGTGTCGCCGCCCCGGGAGCATGTCTACGTCATCGGCCCCAAGCCCTCGGACACTGCCCCCCGCGGGCAGCGACACGAACCCGTCGGCTCGAAGCCCTCGGTCAACCCGAGCACGCCGAGCCGCTCAGGCGTCTCCACCCCGGGTGCGCTTCTCTGTCGGCGGCGGCTCCGAGCCCTCGGGCGCGGGGCCCGTGGGCAGCGGCGGCGCGGTGGGAGCCGCGGGCGCGGTCATCTCCAGCCGCTCGCCCGTCTCGCGCGAGTCCGGCAGCGCGATGAGCGCCTGGAGCTGCAGGCTCACCGCGCGGAAGAACCCCGTGAGCAGTTCGGGCCGGTCCGCGAGCAGGTCCAGGAAGTCACGCCGGTCGATGATGAGCACCCGCGTGTCCACCGCGGCCACCATGTCCGTGGGACGCGGCGCGCCATCCAGCAGGCTCACCTCGCCGAAGGCCTGCTTGCCCTGGAAGCGCAGCACGTGCTCGCCGTCGTGGAACGCGTCGATGGCGCCGTCGACGATGACGTAGAGCGCGTCCCCCGGGTCGCCCTGCGCATAGATGCGCTCACCGGCGCGGAAGAAGCCCTCGCGGGCCACCGCGGCGATGGCCGCGATGTCATCCACGTCGCTCTGGGAGAAGACGCTCACGCCCTCCAGCTCGAACATCCGTTGGACAATGCGGTCGCTCAATTCACCCTCCTGCGGGAGCACGTCCAGCCCGTTCACCCGCGCGATGTGGCGGGCGCACGCGCGCAGCACCACGTCCTCGCTCTGCACCAGCGCCGCCAGCCTGCGCCACAGCCGCCCCGACGCCCCGGGAGGCAGCTCCCGGTGGTGCGCCTCCACCTGCTCCATCACCAGCTCCCGGTCCTCCTCGGAGAGCAGGTTGTCCAACAACTCCAACGCCAGCGCCCGCCGCCGCGCATCCTGCCCCACCAGGTTGTAGTGGATGCCGCGCATGCGGTGCGACGAGTCCAACAACCCCAGCAGGAAGAACGACAGCTCGAGCGCCTGGTCCAGCCGGTCGCCCACCGCGCGGGTGAGCAACGAGCCATCTCCCAACGCCGCGCGCACGTCGCGATAGGCCCCCACCAGCGCCCGATACGTGTCCCGCCGGCGGCCCAGCGCCTCGCGCACGCGGTCCACGTCCACCGGATGCTCGGGGTGCTCGTCGCGAAGCCGCGACAGCTGCGCGCCGATGCGGAAGTGCAGCGAGGCATCATCCCGCACGTTGGAGAACAGCAGCGCATCCAGCGCCGCGGGCGTACCGATGCCCCGCAGCACGCGAGGCAGTTGCAGCCGCATCGCCAGCGGCGCCTTCTTGTTGTTGAGGTGCTCCTCCACCAGCGGCGTCACCGCGTCGCCCAGCGCGATGAGCGCCTCGCGGGCCGTCTTGCGCTCCTCGCGCCACGTCAGGAAGGGCAACAGCCGGGGCGCGAGCTCCACGTAGCCGCCCTCCCCCACCGCGGCCAGCGTCACGCGCCGCACGGTGGTGTCCCCATCATCCAGATACCGGGCGAGCGGCCCCGCGAAGCGCGCGTCCTGGAGCCGCCCCAGCAGCTTCGCCACCTCACGGCGCTCCATCACCGGAGCCCCTTCACCGCGCGCGAGCAGCTCCTCCAGCGACGCGAGCGCCGCCGCGCTCCCCGTCGACTTCACCAGGGCGCCGATGGCCGCGCACCGCAGCCCCACGTCCGGGTGGTTGAGCAGCGCCGGCAATAGCCGCTCCGCCCGCTCCGGAGACAGCCGCGCCAGCGCCCACACGGCCTGGTCCCGAGGCCGACGAGGCCCCTCCTCCACCAATCGCTCCAGCACCGGCGCCAGCTCGCGAGCCTCCAGCTCCAGCGCCAGGGCCACGCCCCGCTCCAGCACGCGCTCATGCGGATGTCGCAGCAACGCCGGCAGGTGCTGCCGCAGCGACACCTCCGCCTGCTCCATCAAATCCACGGCGCGCAGCACGCGGTCCGGCATGGGGGCCGACAACGCCTCCGTCAACAGGCGCTGCTCCTCCTCCCCCTCCAGCTCCACCTCCTCTTCCTCGTGCGCGCCCACCTGCTCACCCAGCGCCGCGACGTAGGCGGGCTTGAGCCGCACCAGGAGCAACCCGAGCGCCGCGCACATGGCCACCACGGCCACCGCCATCGACATGCCCGTGGCCGCGCGCCCCGCGCCGATGAGCAGCAGACCGGCCACCACCACGCCGCTCTTGCGCAAGAGCCCATCCACCGCCGCGCGCAGCCCCTCGCGCTGGTCATCCGGCACCGCCGCGTAGAGCAGTTGGATGCCCACCGGCAGGATGGAGTAGCTCACCGCCGTCTCCACCAGCCGCAACAGGTGCACCGGCCACAGGTCGGGCGTCACCAGCGTCGCCCCCGCCAACGGCGCGAGCACCAGCGGCACCAGCGCCACGTAGCGCAGGAGCCCCAGGCGCTTGAGCAGCCGCTGCGTCAACAACAGCTGGAACGCGACGCAGAACAGTCCAATCCACAGCTGCAGCGAGCCGAAGAGCGCCGCCAGCGCGTCCTCGCTGAGCTGGCCCTCCAGCCGGATGCGGAACAGGTAGTCGACGAAGGACGACAGCACCGCGAACGAGATGCCCAGCGCCGCGAGCACCTGCGCGTAGGGGCTCTCCGCCAGGTAGCTGAACGCCATGAACGACGTGGGCGCCGGACGCCCCCGGGGCGGAGGCGGCGGCTCACCGCGATACAGGTGGTGGAAGATGGCGCCCGCGGCCAAGAGCCCCAGGCCGCCGCTCACCACCATGGCCGGCGTGCCCAGCCGCTCCGCCAGCCCCTGGACCAGCAGACCTCCGACGATGCCGCCGCCCATGGCGAAGCCATTGAGCGCGGTGAAGGCGCGCCGGGCCTCGCGCGCATCGAAGGCGGACGCCATACGCGCCCAGAACCGGAATGACACGAACGTCGAGAACGTGTCCGCGAACAGGTACAGCGCCAGCGCCGACGTGCTCACGCCCACCGACAGCGCCACCGCCAGCCCCATCGACACCACACCGCCCAGCCCCGTCAGCACGCCCGGCGACTCGAACGGCGAGCCAGGCTTGAAGCGCGGCAGCACCGTCAGCGCCGCGGTGATGAGGGCGCCCAACAGGTACAGGTAGGGCAGCGCCTGCGAGTCGAAACGCGACAACACCAGCGCGTTGGCCGCCGTCTTGAGCTGCGTCACCCCAGCGATGAGCGCGAACTGAAAGGCGGCCGCCGGCAAGAGGCGGCGGTTCCAGGATGAGGTGGCGGAGGGGGGCACGTTGCGCGAGGGGCGGCGAGGCTACCCCACCACCCCGACAGCCATGATTAACACAGACGCCCGTCCGCCCGCGCCCCCCACGGGGCACTCGCCGGGTGGTCGGCCAGGCAGGGCCCCCGAAGGGCTCACCTGGGAATACCCGCGGCCCCCCATGCTCCCCCGCATGCCCGGAGAGCCGGCTACACTGCCCGCCGTGACGACGGCCACCGACACCTTGCTGGACGGCACCCACACGGTGCTCACACCGGAGTACGTGGAGTTCCGCTTCACGCTCGCGGGCCTGTACTCGCGCTTCCTGGCGTGGCTCCTGGATTCGGTCATCGTCGTGGTCATCAGCCTCGCCGTCATCCTGGGGCTGAGCCTGGTCATGGCCGCCTTCCCCGGCGTCGCGAGCGCGCTGGGCATCGTCGTGTACTTCCTGGTGGACTGGGGCTACGGCATCACCCTGGAGACGCTCTGGAGCGGCCAGACGGTGGGCAAGCGCGCCCTGTCCCTGCGGGTCATCCAGGAGAGCGGCGTGCGCATCGGCTTCTACCACGCGGCGCTGCGCAACCTGGCCCGTCCCGTGGACCGGCTCCCCCTGCTGTACCTGGTGGGTGGCGTGACGGCGCTCGTCTCCGGCTCGCAGCAGCGGCTGGGGGACATGCTCGCCGGCACCATCGTCGTGCGGGAGCGGCGGCTGAAGGTGCCCTCCGCCATCAACGCCTCCGGCGAGGAGGGCCTGCTGGCGGATCCGCTCTTCGTCTCACGCGTGAAGCGGCTGTCCACGGAGGAGCGGGAGCTGGTGCTCACCGCCGTCCTCCGCCGGGACGAGCTGCGCATGGAGGCCCGCCTGCGCCTGTTCGCCGCGCTCGGCGCGCGGCTGCAGGACGCGCTGGCGATGGAGAAGCCCGCCCACCTCTCCGACGAGAAATGGACGCTGCTCGTCGCCGCGGCCCTCCTGCCCAAGCGCTAGAAGTACGCCGCCACGCCCGCCGACAACGTCAGCGAGTTCTGCGTCTTCTCGTTGAGCGCGATGTAGAAGTTGTACTGCGCCCTGAGCCCCACGCTCACCGAATCCGACATGAAGAAGTCCACGCCGGCATTGGGCCCGATGCCGACGAAGTTGCTCATGCTCTCCTTGAAGACGATGAGGTAGCTGATGTCGGAGCCGAGGTAGGGGCGGATGCTCTCCTCCATCAGCAGGTAGCGGATGCCCAGCGACGGGGCCAGGCCCACCACGCGCTTGCGCGCCGGGTCCGTCGTGTCGCGGGGGAAGGCCACCTTCGACAGGGACACCAGCTCGAAGCCGTTCTCGATGTAGAGGCTCGCGTCGATGCCCAGGAAGAAGGCGTCGTCCAACCCCTTGGTGCGGTTGAAGTCCATGTAACCCAGCGACAACCCGAGGCTGCGATTGGCGAACTGGGCGTGAGCCGGGGCCGCCCCGAGCAGGGCCAGCGCGAAGGTGAAAGCACAGAGCAAGGTACGCATGGGCGGCCACTCTAATCGTGCAACCCACCGAAATCAGCCCGGATTCAGGCCCCGCCGAGGCGTTGCGCCAAAGGAGGCGCTCTCCTACACTCGGTCGGCCATGCGTCTTGCCCGTCTCGTCACCGCGCTTTCCCTGGTCTGCACGCTTCCGCTCGCCGGCTGTCTGTCCACGCCGCCGCCGCATGAGCGCGCGCTCATCAACAACGAGCTCTGCGCCCAGGAGCTGCACGCCCAGAACCTGGTGAAGGCGGAGGTCTACTGCGACCTGGGCCTGGAGTTCTCGCCGCAGTACGCGGACCTGTGGGCCAACAAGGGCATCATCGCGATGATGGCCGGCCGCAAGGAGGACGCGAAGAAGCACTTCATCAAGGCCCTGCGCTACAACCAGGAGCACCTCCAGTCCTACCAGAACCTGGGCTACCTCTACGCGGAGGAGGGAGCCTACGGGAAGGCGCACGACAACTACCGGCGCGCCCTGAAGGTGAACCCGGACAACCTGGACACGCGCTACAGCCTCGCCGTCACGATGATGAAGATGAAGAAGTACACGGAGGCGAAGAAGGAGTTCCGCACCCTGCTCGCCATCAATCCGAACCTGGCCGCCGCCCACCACTCGCTGGGCATCATCGCCTTCGAGGAGGACCAGTACGAAGAGGCCGCCGAGCACATGGCCCAGTCCGCCGCGACGGACCCGAACAACCCCGACGTCTGGCACGACTACGGCAACACGCTGATGGAGCTGGGCCGCTTCGTCGACGCGCGCGAGGCCTTCGCCAACTGCATCCAGCTGGACGCCAAGCTGACCAGCTGCGTCAACAACCTCGCCCTGGCCCAGCGCAAGGCGGCGCTCACGGACGCGGGCCTGCGTGAGGTCAAGGACACCCAGCAGGCGGAGAACTCCGCCCCCGCGCTCTTCACCCTCGCCCGCACCTTCCGCGAGAAGGGGCTTCTGGCCGAGGAGGAGACCACCTACAAGAAGTGCGTGAAGCTGGATGGGAAGTACGCCCCCTGCCACTTCGGACTCTTCGAGCTCTTCCAGGACGCCAACAAGCACGAGCACGCCGAGGTGGCCTGCAAGAACTTCCTGAAGTATGCGACTTCCGAAGAGTTCCCCACCGAGTATCAGACGTGCGAGAAGTACCTGAGCAACGCGACGTTCTGATGCCCCGCAGTTCCCTGCAAGCACCACCCCCTCGATGAGCGTCCGTCTCACCGTCACGCAGCGCAGCGAGGCCGGAGCCAAGGGCACCGAGCACGTCCTCACCGAATCGGTCATCACGCTGGGGCGAGACAAGTCCTGCCAGGTGGTGCTGGCCCAGCAGGCGGTGTCGCGCAACCACGCGCGCATCTGCCAGGAGGGCACGCTCTTCTTCCTGGAGGACCTGGGCAGCGCCTATGGCACCCAGGTCAACGGCAAGCCCCTGCCCAAGGGCGAGAAGCGCCTCTTGCGCAACGGCGACGTCATCGCCATCGCGCAGTACGACGTGCGCTTCGACAAGGTGACGGAGCTCATCAACGGGGACGCCACGTCGGAGAAGACGTCCTTCATCGCGCGCGACAACCTGAAGGACGTGATGCGCGGACTGTCCTCCTCGGAGGAGCGCTACCTGCGCATCATGAACGGCCCCCGCGAGGGCGAGCGCATCGAAATCGCGGACGCGTCCGAGCTGGTCATCGGCCGGGACGAGAAGGAGGTGGACATCGTCCTCAAGGACGACCTCACCTCGCGCAAGCACGCGAAGATCCGCCGCGACTGGTCCGGAACCCACGTGGAGGACCTGGGCAGCCGCAACGGCATCAAGGTCAACAAGAAGCGGGTGAACCGCAAGGCGCTCAAGGACAACGACGAGGTGGAGGTGGGCGGCACGCGCTTCCTCTACGTCGACCCGGCCGAGCCCGCCGAGGAGCCCGTCCAGCTCGCCACCGACGTGAAGAAGGCCCCGCCTCCGTCGCCCTCGCGCCCCGCGCCGGTGCGCAAGGAGAAGCCTCCGGAGCCGGAGCCCGAGCCCGCTCCCCCGGAGCCGGAGCCGGAGCCCGCGCCCCCGGAGCCGGAACCCGAGCCCGAGCCCGGCCCCATCGAGGAGCCCATCCAGTCCTCCCAGGAGAACTCCGTCCCGGACGAGGTCGCGCCGGGCGGCGCCATGGCGATGCTCAAGGACAAGCAGAAGCTCGTCCCGCTCGTCGTCATGGGCGTGGTGGGGCTGGTGTTCCTGGTGCTGCTCATCGCCGTGGTCGCCGGCGCCTGAGGGGGCACGGGAGGCGCGGGCGCGACATGCGCGCCCGCACGCACTCACCGCGGGGACGGCGTCACGTCAGCGCTTCGGCCGGGCGGCCTTGAGCGTCTCGGCCTGCTTCTTCAGCGCGAGCAGCGTGCCCTTGGCGCGCTGGGTGGAGCGCTTCTTCAGGCCCGGGTCCAGCTCGATGGCCCGACTCAGGTCCTTGAGGCCCTCCGGGACGTTGCCCCGGCGCAGCAGGATTTCGCCGCGGCCCACCAGCGCGTCGCCGTGCGAGCCATCCAACGCGAGCGCGCGCTGGTAGGCGTCGAACGCGGCGTCCACGCGCTCCATCGTCAGCAGCGTGGCGGCCAGCTGGGTGTGGAAGGCGGGCTCCTGCGGCGCGGCCGCCGTCAGGCCCTGGAAGATGTCCAGCGCCAGCCGGGTGCGGCCGGCCTGGAGCATCTTGTGGCCCACGGCGGCGTACTCGAAGAGCCGCTCACGTGTCATTCCCAGGAACTGGCCCAGCTGGAGCTCGCCCTTGACGAGCTTGTCCACCAGGGCCTTCGGAATCCGCACGTCCGGCGTTCCACCGCTCTCCGGTTTGCCGCTCAAGACCACCTCGCGAGAGGCCCCTCGGACAGGGCCCCTCTTGTTGCCATGGGTCAGATGAAGATGTTGCTGCGCGGCTTGACCATATCATTCAGCGAGTTGATCTCATCCAGCGCCTTGAACATGTCGGCGACGGACTTGAAGCGGTCCTCGAGGGGCTGCTCCTTCTCGGACTCCTTCGGCTTGCCCAGCACGGCGATGGCCTGGGTGATGTGGTCGTTCACCTTCTGCATCAGCGCGTCGCGCTGCTGGGTGACGTCCCCCGCCTTGGACGTGTCCTTCTTGTCCTTGGCCGGCTCGGGCAGCAGGTTGAGCACCGAGGGGGTGTCCTTGTACTGGAACTCCAGGTCCTTGCCGTGCTTGAAGGTGGCGCCGCCGCCCTCGTCGCCCAGGACTTCCTTGCCCTGGTTGGCCCAGTCGTCGGAGTCCTTGCCCATGACGAGCAGGTCCCGGCTGTTGTTCTGGAAGGTGTCGTTCCACTGGAAGGCGACGGTCGTCTCGTAGCCGTCCTTGGTCAGCTCACCGACCTTGCCCTTGCCCTTGTCGATGTCCGTGACGGCGATGTGGTCCGCGCCGTTGGTGATGTCCAGCTTGCCCGTCACCGTCATCCCGTTGTTGCCCCAGGGCACGGTGGTGCAGTTGATCTCCGTCCCGTCCGGCAGCTGGAACGTGGTGTTGCGCTTGAAGTCGAACTTGCCGCCGTCGCTCTCGTCGACGTGCGGGTCGCCCCAGATGCGGGTGCTCTTGCCGTCCGGACCGGAGATCTTCCACTCGAACTGGCCCAGCTGCTCGATCTTGTAGCCGCCCGGCGTGGTGATGGTGCCCTTGTCGTCCACCTTCAGCTTGTCCGCCGGGCGGAAGGTGTTCTCGTCGATGAGCGGCTTCTCCGTGGGGAACACGTTCCCGGAGTCCACCGTCGCGGTCAGGTCGCTCACCCGGACCGGCTCGGTCGAGAACGAGTTCTCGCTGAGCTGGTTGAGCGCCTTCACCGCGGACTCGATGTCCGCGAACGCGCTCTCCACCGTCTTCTCGATGAGACCGAGGTTCTTCGTCAGCTCCGCATCGCTCAGCCCGACCTTCGTGCTGCCAGTGCTGAGGGTGCGGGAAGCGTTGCCGGCCTGATTGACACTCGTCATGACTTCCTCCCGAATCTCGGGGAATCCGCGCTGGAGAGCACGCACTCCCGCCTTCCTTCCATTGTCGGTGTCCGGCCTCGCGAGTTGCGTTGAAACGCGAGGATTCCGATCACGACGGCGGGGGTCGGAAGTGACGCCCCCGCGCCCTGCCCTGCCCCGGGACTACCGGGTGGAGATGCGGGCCACCGGCTGGATGTTCAGCTCGGGGGACAGCTCCTGGTAGCTCAGCACGGAGAACGAGGGGTTGAACTCGTACTCCAGCAGCTTGCGCACGTAGCGCCGGATGTCCATGGCGGTGAGGATGACGGGGCGCTGGGCGGACGGGGGCAGGTGGCCACACTCCGAGCGCACGGCCTGGACGATCTCCTGCGCCAGCTCCGGCTCGAGCGCCAGGTGCGCGCCCGCCGAGGTGCGCTTGATGGAGCCGCGGATGGCCTCCTCGATGTTGGGGTCCAGCAGGTAGACCACCAGCGTGCCGCTGCCGCGCGCGTACTTGTGGGAGATGTAGCGGCGCTGCGAGGCGCGGACGTGCTCGGTGAGCATCACGTTGTCCGCCTCCACCTGGCCGTACTCCGACAGGGCCTGGAGGATGCCGCGCAGGTCACGGATGGAGATCTCCTCCTCCACCAGGCGCTGGAGGATGTCCGTGAGCTTCAGGACGTTGACGACCTTGGGGATGACCTCCTTGACGATGGCGGGGAAGGCCTTCTCCAGCTGCTCCAGCATCGTCTGCGTCTCCTGCACGCCGACGAACTCCCGCGCGTTGCGCCGGAGGATGGCCGCCACGTGGAGGATGATGTAGCCGGGCACGTCCCACGTCGTCAGGCCCGCGGCCTCCAGCGTGTCGCGGTGCTGCTCGGGCACCCACGCGGCCGGCTGGCGGGTGGCGGGGTTGATGGCCTCGAAGCCCTGGATGTTCATCAGGCGCAGGCGGTCCACCGTGTCGTTGACGAGCACGTGGCCCAGCGTGGCCTGCCCGGTGACGACGGGCACCTCGTTGATTTGAATCTGGTACGCCCCCGGCGGCAGCGACGAGTTGCCGCGCGCGCGCACGCCCGGGAAGCGGACTCCCAGCTCCACGAAGAGGCCATCGCGCATGAACGGGATGAGCTCGAAGAGGAACTTGCCGTTGTCCTGACGCGAGTCCACGTACGGCACCAGCGCGTCGGAGACCTCCAGGACGATGGGCGTGACGACGGGGATGAAGAGCTCGGAGTCCGGGTTCATCGGCTCCTTGGGCGCCGGCTCCGACGACATCGGCGTGCCCAGGTCCGACTCCATGGCCGGCCCGGCCTCCTCCACCATCTGCGCTTCCTTCTGCTTCTTGAGCATCGTCCACGCGCCGAAGCCCGCGCCGAAGCCCAACAGGAAGAAGGGAATCTTCGGCAGACCCGGCACCAGGCCCAGGATGATGAGCATGCCCGCGGCGATGGCGATGGCCTTCGGGTAGGCGGTGAGCTGGCTGCCCATGTCCTTGCCCAGGTGGGCCCCCTCCTCCTCGCCGCCGACGCGCGTCACGATGATGCCGGCGCAGGTGGAGATGAGGATGGCGGGAATCATGCCGACCAGGCCGTCACCGATGGTGAGCAGCGTGTACTTCTGGGCCGCGTCGGCCGCGGACATGCCCTTCTGCGTCACGCCGATGATGAGGCCGCCGACGATGTTGACGACGGTGATGATGATGCTGGCGATGGCGTCGCCCTTGACGAACTTCATGGCGCCGTCCATGGCGCCGAACAGCTGGCTCTCGCGCTCCAGGTCGCGGCGCTTCTTCTTGCCCTGGTCCTGGTCGATGGAGCCCGCGCGCAGGTCCGCGTCGATGGACATCTGCTTGCCCGGCATCGCGTCCAGGGTGAAGCGCGCGGCCACTTCGGCGACGCGCTCCGAGCCCTTGGAGATGACGATGAAGTTCACGATGACCAGGATGAGGAACAGGATGGCGCCGACGACGAAGTTGCCCTGCACCACGAAGTTTCCGAAGGCGACCACCACCTCACCCGGATCTCCCGTCAGCAGGATGAGCCGCGTGGTGGAGATGGTCAGCGACAGCCGGAACATCGTGGTGATGAGCAGGAGCGTCGGGAACACCGACAGGTGCAGCGCCGCTGGCACGTAGAGGGACACCAGCAGCAGCACCACCGAGATGCTGATGTTCAGCGTCAGCAGCACGTCCAGCAGCAGCGGCGGCAGCGGGACGATCATCATCCCGACGATGGCCACCACGACAACAGCCAGGACGATGTCGGAGTACTTCGAGAGGAAGCTGTTCGGATTGGAGGCGGACATCAGAGGATACCCATCCTAGTCCGCGCCCGGCCCCGGGCCCAAGGGGGGCCTCACGAGCCGGGCGGGGGTGTTCCGTCCAGGGGGGAGACGGGGGGACTTCAGGGACGCTCGGAGCCGGAGTCGCGCTCGGGGGCGCCGGACTGGGCCTCCTCCACGCTCTCCAGGGCGGCGGCCGCCAGCATCCGCGCGCGAGCGCTCAAGGGGTCCTTGCCCTCGGGGTCCAGGGACACCGCGTGGTTGAAGTCACGCGCCGCCTCCATCACCTTGCCCTGGCGCAGATGGACCTCACCCCGGTTGACGAACGGCGTCAGGTCCGAGGGGTCCAGCTCGATGGCCCGGTTGAAGAAGGCCTCCGCCTGGTCCAGGTTCTCCAGCGCCAGGTGGCAGGCGCCGAGGGCGGTCTGGAAGTACGCCTCCGAGCCATCCATCGCGGCCAGCTCCTCGAAGAGGGCCAGCGACTCCTGGAAGCGGCCTTCCTGGAACAGGTCGAAGCCCTGCGTGGCCCGCTCCAGCAGCGCCGGACCGGACAGCGGCTTCACATCATTCTCGGAGACCGGCGCCTTGGCTTGGGTCGTCGTCATCTGGACTCATTCCCGGGGCGGAACATGGAGGCGGCCTGGAGTCTAGCCCGCCTCCAGCAGGCCCACCAGTCAGGAGACGCCGAGCGAGCTAATCGTCGAAGCCGTCGCGCGTCTTCTGCAACTGCTTCTTCAGGTTGGCGATGGCCATGTCCACGCCCTTCTGGGCCACCACCGCGCTGAACATCTGCGCCTTGAAGCGGTCGTCGACGTGCTTGTCGATGTCCTTCAGGGACGCGTTGGGGTTCTGCTTCATGAAGCTGGCGACGTCCTCGTCCAGCTTCTTGGCGATGGTCTCCGACACGGAGTCGGGGAAGAAGCCGAGGAACGCCTTGTTCTCCAGGATCTTGTCCGTGCCCAGGGCGCTCGCGTAGTTGTCGCGGTCCGCGCCGGTCAGCTTGCTCGGGTCCTTCTTGCGGATTCCATCCATGGTGGCCTGCTGCTTGGCCCGCTCCGCGGCCGGATCCGACGGCGTCTGGGTGGAAGACTCGGACGCGGTCTTCTGCGTCGAGGAGGTATAGCGGGGACCGCCATTGACGGGAGCGACCATGGATTTCTCCAAAAGGTAGGGTTGAAGGAATTCTCGTGGAGCGGCGCGGAAAGTTTCGGACGCTCGAGGGCCGCGTGTCCACCGGCGGCCAGAAATGAACCGGCCCCGCAGCAGCTCGGAGAGCTGTTGCGAGGCCAGGGTGCTGCGACCAGCGCTGAACCGAATTAGCGCATGTTGCTGGTGATGGCGCTCTGCATCTTCTCGATGGCCTTCATCGAGTTGGAGATGAGCTCCACCAGCTTCGCCTCGCGCTGCATCTGCTCCTGCGCGCGGAGGAACGGCTGCTGATCCTTCGGGGCCGCCGCGATCATGTCGTTGGAGGCCTTGGAACCGGCCAGGATGCTGCTCGCAGCGGCGTTGAAGTTGGCAGAGATGCTCATGGACGTTCTCCTGTGATTAATTCGTGAGTGCTGCGAGGTGAAGTGCAGCGGCGGCTACAAAAAGATTATCGGGGGAGGGGGCCAGAAGTTTCCTGCGAATTATCCGGATCATTTCCGGCTTATCCGCCCGTCCCGGGTCCCCTCCGGAAACAGGCCTAACCCTTGATCTTTCCAAGGCTCGGGTTCTTCATCCAGGCCTTGAAACCCTCCAGCTTCTGCTGCTCCTGCTTCGGGTCCGCCGCGGGCGGAGGGGGGTTGGCCTCGGGGTCCAGCGCCAGGGCCCGGCGAGAAGAGCCGCTCTCGAAGCCATCCTTGGCGGCGGGGGCGCGGGCCGCGGCGGCCGGAGCCGCCGGTGCGGGGGCCGGCTGGGCGCTCGGAGGCGTGAACGCGAGCTTCGCGTGCATCTCCGGGTTCGCCTCCTTGACGGCGTTCTGGATGGTCATCCCGTAGGTGTTCAGGCGCTCCGACAGGTACGTCACCACCATGCCCAACGCGGGAGGCACCGGGAGGATGGGGTCGGCCATGAAGCGCTCGAGCGCGCTGGACACGTCGCCGTAGAGGCGCTCGTCGAACGGGGCGCCCGGCGTGGTGGACGACACCAGCATCTTCATGGTGCGGACGACCTGGAGGAAGGTGCCCTGGGCCGTCTTCGACTGCGTCTCCAGCTCCGCCAGCAGCTTCTCGCGCTTCTCCACCAGCGCCGCGGGCTCTGGCGGCAGCGCGCCCATCTTCGCCTTCTGCGTGCTCATCGAATGACTCTCCACCTCTCCACAAAGAGGGTTGGGGTGAGTGAACCCGGCGAGCCTAGCAGACTGTTCCAGGCTCACCTACCCGGCGTCTGGCCGAAGCCGGACGCCGGAGCGTGCTGGACTCAACGTCGGGTGAGCGCCGTCACCATGGCGCCGGCCTTGCGCACCACGGGATCATCCTGGGGCGTCATCGCCGCGGCGCGGCGAAGGTCCTCCAGCGCCTGCTGCTTCTGACCCAGGGCCAGCTTCACCTCGGCGCGGCCCACGTAGACGGAGGGGTCCTGCGGGGACAGCTTGGCGGCCACGTCGAAGGCGGCCAGGGCGCCCTGCCCGTTCCCGGCGGCCATCTCCACCACGCCCAGGGCCTTGGCGAAGTAGCCGTCCGTGGGGTTGACGGCGTACAGGCCCTGGAAGAGCGTGCGCGCCTCGTTGATGCGCCCCTGGTAGAAGAAGAAGTACGCCGTCTTGGCGATGGCGTAGAGCTCGTCGTTGGAGTAGCCGCGCACCTCGCGCAGCGTGGACTTGCCGTCCGCCCAACGCTGCAGCCGTGCCGCCAGCTGCGCCTCGTCCTGAGGGTCCTCCGGCATGGCGCTAGTAACCCTCGTCCTTCTGCTCCGCCCACATCCGGCGGATGATCTCCTTGGTCTCCTCGTTCACCTGGTCCACCAGGGTGAGCATGGAGGCCTCGCGCTGGAGCAGGGCCTTGAGGCGCTCCAGGCGGTCCGGCGAGGCGTTGATGCGCGACAGGCCGCGCTCCAGCAGGTGGCGCGACTCGTCGCTCCCCCGCCCCGCCACGCTGGCCAGGTGGGGCCTGTCACTGAAGCCCTCCAGGTCCGCCTCGTGTCCGCCGGGGTGCGGCGGCAGGGGCAGGCGGAGCTCCTCCGAGGAGTGCGCCGGACCGATGAAGTCCAGCAGCGCCGCGGACGCGAGCGCCGGGTTCTTGGGGTTGCCCGTCTTGCGCAGCTTCTTGCGGTCGACCTGGGACGGGTCGACCAGCCGCTCACGGACGCTGCGGGGTCCCCCCCAGGGCCACTGGGGTCCACCGGGGGGCTGATTGTTGATTCTGGCCATCGTCGATTCCGGAGCACACCCCAGACAGGGGGGGGCCGTCCAGCCCCCCTCGCCTACCTGCCGCCCGAGGCGGCCTGTTCCCGCTGGAGCTCGTAGATGAAGTTGAGGACCTCGGCCACCGCGTCGTACAGCTCCTCGGGCACCTCCTGGCCCACGTCCACCCGGTACAGCGCGTTGGCCAGGGGGATGTTGCGCATCACGGGGATGCCGTGCTCCTTGGCGATGGCGCGAATCTTCTCCGCCTTGAGCCGCAGGCCCTTGGCCACCACGCGCGGAGCGCCGTCCTTCTCCTTGTCGTACTTCAGCGCGATGGCGATTTCGGCGTCGTCACTCATGGGCAGCTCCGCGAAGTCCCGGCGATTGTAGCCCCACCCCACCCCGTCATGCGCGGGCCGCGGGGGCCTGGGGGGCGCCGTTCTTCAGCTCGTAGACGAAGTTGAGGACCTCGGCGACCGCGTCGTACAGCTCCTCCGGGACCTCGTGGCCCACCTCCACCCGCAGGAGCGCGTGCGCCAGCGGCACGTTGCGCAGCGTGGGGACCTCCTGCTCGCGGGCGATGCCCTTGATGCGCTCGGCCTTGTGGTCCACGCCCTTGGCGAGCACGCGAGGGGCGCCGTCCTTCTCCCGGTCGTACTTGAGGGCGACGGCCACGTGGTCGGGGTTGGTGACGATGACGTCCGCGTCCCGCACGGCCTCCATCTGCTGGCCCTCCATGATCTCCTGGTGGAACTCCTTGCGCTTGGCCTTGTGATGCGGGTCGCCCTCGCTCTCCTTGTACTCCTTCTTCACATCGTCCTTGGACATCATCATGTCCTTCATGAAGGACTTGCGCTGCCACCAGACGTCGAAGATGGCGAAGATGACGAAGAGCAGCGCCACGCGCGCGGCCACGCGTGTCACCAGCTCCCCCATGATGACCATGATGGTGTGCGTGTCCTGGCGCACCGTCTCCAGCACCATGGGCATCGCGTCGCGCACCACGCCGTAGACGACGTAGGCGGTGACGGAAATCTTGATGAGGTTCTTGAGCAGCTCCACCAGCGACTTCTTGCTGAACATGTTCTTCAACCCGGCCAGCGGGTTGAGCTTGTCCAGCTTGGGCATCAGCGGGTCCATGGTGAACAGGGAGCCCACCTGCAGGAACTCCATCAGCCCGCCAATCACCGCCCCCCCCAGGAGCACCGGCAGCGTCACCAGCAGCAGCGCCCGCACGCCCAGGTAGAGCAGTTGGCCCGTCGCGTCGGCCAGGTCTCCGCCCCGCGCCACGTGGTCGAAGCTGAAGAGGAAGAGACTGGAGATCTCCTTCTCGAGGTTGTCCCAGGTCGCCTTCACGGCGGCCAGGCCCACCACGAGCACCGCCACGCCGCTCAGGTCCTTGCTCTTCCAGACCTGCCCCTTCTTGCGAGAGTCGTCGAGCTTCTTCTGCGACGGCTCCTCTGTCTTGTCTCCACTATCGTCCGACATGGGCGCGAGGTTCCCGTGGGCGCTAGGCCAGCAGCCGAAGGGCGTCGTGGAGCACCTTCAGCATGTGGGCCAGCTCGTCCTGGATGCGGCCGATCAACGTCCCCAACACCAGGAAGGTGATGAGCACGCCGACGAGCGGCTTGATGGCCATGGAGATGAAGAACACCTGGATCTGCGGCGCCACGCGGTTGATGGCGCCCAGCGCCACGTCGGTGAGGAACGCGGCCAGCGTGGCGGGGGCCGCCAGGGCCAGGCTGACGCGCAGCATGTCCGCGAAGACGCGGATGAGCACGTCGAAGAAGGTCCACGAGCCCTGGCTGAAGCGCGGGAAGCCATCCAGCGGCACCGTGGTGAGGCTGTCCGCCAGGGCACGGATGACCAGGTGGTGGCCGTCCAGGGTGAGGAAGAGCACCACGGACAGCTGCACCTTCAGGTTGGAGAAGAGCGAGACCTGCTGCCCCAGCTGCGGCACGTAGAGCTGGGCGTTGTTGCTGCCGGACATGGTGTCCGCGAGCGTGCCGGCGATGCGCGCGGCCTCGAACACGCCGTTGACGACGAAGGCCATGGAGAAGCCGATGAAGATCTCCTTGGCCATCAGCGCGATGTACGGCAGCGCGCTCAGGGGGATGGTCGTCACCGAGTGCGCGATGGACGGATACAGGACGATGGCCAGCGTCAGGCCGATGCCCATCTTCATCTCCGTGGGCACCACCTCACCGCCCAGGAACGGACTGAAGATGAGCACGGGCATCACCCGGCACATGAGCAGGGCGACCGTGAAGATGGCGGCGGAGAAGTTGGTCCGGGCAGCCAGCTCGGACACGAGTTCCGCGGCGTTCATTTGATGAGGGCGGGGAACCGGTCGAAGACGTGGAACGTGAAGCGCACCAGCTGGCCGCCGATCCACGGGCCCGTCATGGCGAGCACCCCGAAGACGATGATGACCTTGGGGGCGAAGGTGAGCGTCTGCTCCTGGATCTGCGTGGTCGCCTGGAACAGGGAGATCATGAAGCCCACCAACAGGCTCATCAACACCGGCGGGGCCGAGACCACGAGCACCAGGAACAGCGCTTCCTGGGTGATGAACGTGAGCTGGTTCATGGGTGCCTTCCTCTTACAGGTAGCCGACGACCAGGCCCTTGGCGATGAGGTACCAGCCGTCCACGAGCACGAACAGGAGCAGCTTGAAGGGCATGGAGATGGTGGTCGGCGACAGCATGTGCATGCCGAGCGCCAGCAGGATGTTGGCCACCACCATGTCGATGACGATGAACGGGACGAAGAGCAGGAAGCCAATCTGGAAGGCCTCCTTCAGTTCGGACACGACGAAGGCGGGGATGATGACCATGAAGTCCTCGCTCTTCACCGAGTCGCGGTCCTCACCCGTGCGCATCTTCTTGGCGAGGTTGTAGAAGAGCGAGCGGTCCTTCACGGTGACCTTCTTCATCAGCCACGCGCGCAGGGGCTCCTTGGCGCGGTCGGCGCCCTCCAGGAGCGTGCCCACCTTGGCGGAGGAGAAGTTGCCCGCGCCGCCGGTGTCCCAGATGTCCACCTCGGAGGCCCGGTACATGGAGGTGCCCACCGGGGCCATGATGTAGACGGTGAGGATGACGGCCAGGCCCGTAATCACCTGGGTGGGCGGAATCTGCTGGGTGCCCAGCGCCGAGCGGACGATGGAGAGGACGACGGAGATCTTCACGAAGCTCGTCACCATCATCAGCGCGAAGGGCACCAGGCCCATGGCGGCGAGCGCGAGGATGAGGACGAGGGGGCGCGAGGTGAAGGTGTCGGCGCTCACCGCTTCGTTGGCGACGGAGTCGGGGATGCCGCCCGGGCGCTTCTTCTGCGCGAGCGCGATGAAGGGATGCAGCGACACCACGGCCGCGAACAGCCAGGGCGCGACGCGCGGAAGACGAGGGAGGGCGGGTGTCAGGGCGTTCACGGGAAGGGGGCCATCAGGCGCCAGGGGGCTCGGACGACGAGCCCCCGGAGCGACGGGAAAGGAGCTTCTGGAGGAAAGGGCTGAGGGGAACCACGTTCGTCTGCGGGCGCTGTGCCCGGATGCGCTCGACGGCTTCCGCATCCAGCTTCGACAGCAACTGCAGGCCCGCCTCGCCGCCGCCCACCAACAGGTATTCGTCCGCGGCCTTCACCACGAAGAGCGCGCGCTTGGGGTCCAGGGGGAGCCGCTCCACCACGGAGACCACCGTCTGCCGCCCCGTCGAGGTGGACTGCAGGCCCATCAGCCGGCGAAGGCCCACGTTCAACGTCAGGTAGATGGACGCCACCACCGCGCCCAGGACCATCAGGGTGCGCACGAGCATCCAGCCCATGCTCTCCGGCTCCGCCTCCGCAGCCGCGGCGGCGTTGATGGACGGGTCCTCCCAGACGGGGGACGAGGCAGGAGAAGGCGCGGCAGGAGGAGGCGCGGCCGGGGCGCCCTGCCCTGCCTGTGGCGGCGCCACGGCGTCCCCGACCGCGGCCCCAGTGGGCGCGGCGGGAACGGGCGAGGGGCTCGGCGCGGGCGCCTGCGCCCACACGGACGCGGGCGCGAGCAGCAGCGTGACGCCCAGGGTCAGGCGCGGGAGGGGGTTGCGGAGGACTGCCATGGCTGGGGGCGAGGCTAGTTCAAAGGCCGGAGGACCGCCACGGGCCCCGTCTGGCAGCCCGCTTGCTTCCAGTCCTCGCGAAGGTGCTCAGCTCGCCAACGTGGTGACGCGGACGCCGAGCTGGCCTTCCATCTCCACCAGCTCACCGCGGGCCACCACCTTGCCGTTGATGGACAGCTCCACCGGCTCGCCGGGGCCCCGGCTCAGCTCGATGACCTGACCGGCCCGCATGCCCACCACCTGCTCGGCGGTGACCGGGATGCGCGCCAGCTCCACGGCGATCTGCAGCGGCACGTCGCCCAGCAGGTCGCTTCCGTCCGGCTTGTTCACGTCGTCCAAGGGCGCCCCTTCGAGCTCCGGAGGAACGTCCAGCTCCGGGTTGGTGAAATCCTCTTCCTCGTCCCGCCCCCCACCCTCCTCGGTGGCCGAGCGCGGGTTCCCCGACTCCCCGGGGATGATGCGGGTGATGCGCGCCTGGTAGCGCCCGTCCTCGACGAAGACCTCGGCCTCGGCGTGCCCCGAGCGCCCCGCGCCCAGCCGCAGCTGCGCCGTACCCGGCTCGCCCCGGTCCGGCCGCGCCGACAGCACGTCCACCAGGACCACGTCCTTGACGCGCAGGCTCGCCAGGTCCTGGCCGGTCAGCTCCGCCGTGCCAATCTCCGCCCGCAGCCACCCGCGCACCGCCGACAGCCGGCCCGCGTTCGCCGCCAGGTCCGCCTTGACGCGGGCGCGCCGCTGGGCGCTCTCCACCGCGGGCTCGGCCGCCTCCAGCACCGCCGCCGGCACCACCAGCCGCACCATGCCGCCGTGCGGTCCCAGCGTGGCGTTCAGGTGCACCGTCAACATCGGCCCGTCGTCCCCCAGGCGCGCGGACACCTCGTCAACGCCCCGGGCGACCCCGTCCAGCCTCGGGCGAGGCACGCCGGCCTGGAGCGCGGGCACCAGCACCCGCAGCGCCTCCAGGATGACGTAGCCCATCACGCCCTCCTCGATGTCCGTCAGGGGCCTCAAGCCCACCGTCTCGCCCGCGCCGCCCAACAGCAGGTCCACCGCCGTGTGCGCCAGCGCCAGCTCCACCTCGAGCACCGCCCGCCCCGGCAGCGCCCCGGGCGCCAGCACCGCAAGAAAGGTCGGGTCCCCCAGGAAGCGGCGCAGCTCCGCCATGGGCCGCACCTGCACGGACTCCAGCGACAGGCCGACCTCCGCGTCGAAGAGCCCCTTGAGCCGGGCGGACACGCCCGTCAGCGTCCCCTCGTTGGGCGTCAGCCAGCGCAGCCGCTCGGCGAGCTGCCCCTGGGCGCGCGACACCTTCTCCAGCCCCTTGAACGTGAAGGGACGCCAGGCGCTCCGCGCGACCTTCTCCGGCCGCTCGGCCTTCTCGGGACGCGGCTCCGCATTCTCCGGCGCGCCGGCCTTCTCGGGAGGAGGACGGACGGGCTTGAGGTTGCGCAGGTCCACGAGCATCGTGCGCTCGTGCACGCCCGGAGACTCGTCCTCCGGCTCCACGCTCATGTCTTCGCCTCGAAGCGGACCGTCTCGAGCTTCAGGCCCCGGCCCCCGAGCGCGGTGCGAAGCCCGTCGCTCTGCTCCTCGAGCATCTTCAGCACGTCACGGTTGGTGCCGCTGAAGGTGGCGGAGATCTTCCCGTTGCGCGCGCTGACCTTGATGGACAGGCCGTTGAGCACGTCCCCGCGCAGATCAATCTGGAACTCGGCCAGGCCCGCGGCGTTCGTCCCCACGCGCACGCGGTCGACGATCTTCTGCGCGATTTCGCTCGCCATGGCGCGCAGCCGCTCGGAGCCCGCGGTGTCCTTGGGCTTGGCCACCGGCACCGGCGCCATCAGCGCGGGGTTGAAGCGGAAGCCCGCCCCCATCTCCGTGCCACCGCCGCCCTTCTTGTCCTCCTTGCCACCGCCGCCGCTGCCCTTGCCGCCCGCGTCCGCGTCCGCGCGGATGGCCGCGCCGCGCTCGGAGCTGACCTGCCCCAGGGCCGAGTCGGCCTTGTCCAGGTCCTTCTCCCGCCCCTCGGAGGTGCGCTGGGTCTCCTTGGCGTCCGAGGCGCGCGAGCCGGAGCGGGCCTCCGAGGTGTTCGTGTCCGCCCGACGCTGCGTCTGGGCCAGCGTGGAGGCGGGGTTGCCGCCCATCTGGGGCGGCTGCTGGAGGGCCTCGCCGAAGGTCTTCCCCTGCTGGGTCGCCTTGGCCAGCACCTGACGGGCCAGGCCTCCCGGCGTCTGCGGCGTCTGGGTGGGGGCCGTCGCCTGGGGCTGCGCCTGCGGCTGCATCAGCTTCTGGAAGGCGGACGTGCCCTCCTGGCGCTTCTTGGCCTGGCCCTCGGCGAGCTTCTTCTCCTGCATGATGCGCTCGGCCAGGCGCGCTGCTTCACGGTCGTCGTCGACACGGCTCATGACATCTTTCCCGAGGGATGGGGTGGCGGCAGGTTACTTGCGCTGCCGAGCCAGGAACAAGGCGTTGCCAATCTCCTCCTGGCTCAACTCCTCGCGCTGCTGGCGCTCATGCTTCACCTGCTTCTGCCAGGTCTCCTTGTGCTTCTCGATGGCCTTGAGCTCCTTGGCCGCCTCGGCCATCTCCCGGCGCCGCTGCTCGACCAGGCGCTCGGCCACCTTCACCGCCTCACGCTGACGCTCGACCTCCAGCGCCACCTGCGCCTCCTCGTCCTTCAGGCGCTCCTCGAAGCGGCCCATCATGTTCATGCCGTTGATGCCGGCACCCTTGGCCATGATCTCCTTGAGGTAGGCGGCGACCTTCTCCTTGCGCTCGCGCTTGCGCCGCTCCAGCTCGTCCATCAGACGCTGGAGCTCCACCTTCTCGCGCTCCAGGGCCTTGATGGCGTCGGAGAAGGCCTGCTCGGCCTCCTCCTTGGCCCGGGTCCGCATGTCCAGCAGGGTCTGCAACCGGTACGGGGGCATGGTGTCCCCATCCTACCCCGGTTTCCCGGAGGTGCACCCCCGTCCAGTGGACCAGGGGGCCCCAAGCCCACCCTCCTGGGTGGACCTCACTCGTCGAACAGCCCCACCAGCTGGCCCACCGTGTCCTCGAAGTCCGAGTTCGAGTGGGTGTCCTGCTTGAGGAAGTCGATGATGGAGTCGTACTTGTCGATGGCGTAGTCCGTGCGGGGGTCCGTGCCGTACTGGTAGGCCCCCAGCAGGATGAGGTCGCGCTGCTTCTCGTACGTGGAGAGCGTCTCGCGCAGCTTGCCCGCGGCCTTCTTGTGCTCCTTCGAGACGATGCCGCTCATCACGCGGCTGAGGCTGGCGAGCACGTCCATGGCGGGCCACTGGTTTCGCTCGCCCAGGGCGCGGTTGAGGATGAAGTGGCCGTCGAGAATACCGCGGACCTCGTCCGCGATGGGCTCCTCCATGTCACCGCCGGCCACCAGGCACGTGTAGATGGCGGTGCACTTGCCCTTCTGCGAGTTGCCCGTGCGCTCCAGGATGCGCGGCAGCATGGAGAACACGCTCGGCGGATAGCCCTGACGCGCCGGGGGCTCGCCCACCGCGAGGCCAATCTCACGCTGGGCTCGCGCCAGACGCGTCACCGTGTCGAGCATGAAGAGCACGTTGCCCCCGCGCTCGCGGAAGTACTCGGCGATGGCCGTGGCCACGTAGGCGGCGCGCAGACGCACCAGGCTGGGCTGGTCGGACGTGGCGCACACGAGCACGGAGCGCTTCATGCCCTCCTCGCCCATGGCGTCCTCGATGAACTCGCGCACCTCGCGACCACGCTCGCCGATGAGGGCGACGACGCAGAGGTCGGCCTTGGTGTTGCGCGCGATCTGCCCCATCAACGTCGACTTGCCGACGCCGGAGCCGGCGAAGAGACCCACGCGCTGGCCCTCGCCCACGGTGAGCAGTCCGTCGATGCAGCGCACGCCCAGGGGCAGCGGCCGCTCGATGCGCTGACGCGTGAAGGGGTCCGGACAGTCGCGGTCCACGGACCAGTCGATGAGCCCCTCGTCCGGCAGGGGGCTGCCGTCCATCGGCTCGCCGATGCCGTTGAGCACGCGGCCCAGGAGCGCCTCGCCGCACTTGATGCTCAGCGGCTTGCCGGTGGGAATCACCTCGCTGTCCGGACCGATGCCGTACAGCTCACCCAGGGGCATGAGCATGACCTCGTCGCCCTGGAAGCCGACGACCTCGGCCTTCACGGCGCCGCGCGCGCGGCTCTTGATGAGCACCAGCTCGCCCACGCGGACGTTGGGGACGCTCGCCTTGATGATGAGGCCCGTCAGCTCGGTGACGCGGCCGCGGACGCGGACCGTCTGGGCGTCCTTGATGAGGTCGAGATAACGAGAGAGGTCGATGGCCATGGACGTGGGCTCCTTCCCGTCCCGGCTACGCCGGGCCTTCCTTCGGGCCGTTCTGGTCGGGCAAGAGCACGCTCTGGAGCATCTCCAACTGCGTGGGCAGCTGCGCGTCCACCGTGCCGAACTCCGTCTGGACGATGCAGCCCACCGGGGCCACCTCGGGGTCCTCCTTGATGGCCAGGTCCACCGCGCGACCGATGAGCTCCATCAACACCGGCTTCTTCGCGCGCAGCACCGCCGCCGTCTTGGGATGAACCCGCAGCACCATGGAGCGGGCGCTGCGCAGGTTGTCGATGGCCGCCGCGCACAGCTCCAGCATCAGGTCCGGGTCCTTCTCCAGGCTCCGGCCGATGATCTTCTCCCCGACGCGCAGCCCCAGCGCGATGACGTCCTGCTCGTAGGTGGCCAGGATCTCCCCCGCCTGCATCTTCGCCCGGAGGATGATCTCCGTGGCCTGGGCGAGCCCCTCCTGACGTCCCTCCTCGCGCGTCTTCACGAGGAGCGCCTCACGCTCCCGCTGCGCCTCCGCGAGGATGCGCTCCTTCTCGCGCTGCGCCTCCTCGAGGATGCCCTGGGCGCCCTGGCGCGCCTCGAAGACCTCGGCGTTCATCACCCCCGCGCGCGGAGGCCGCAACACCGGCCGCTCCGACACGACGGACGGCTCGGCCGTCCCGTCTCCCTTGATCACCTTGCCGATCGCCATGCGCCGCTCCTTGCGGGCCGGATGCTAGCGCGTTCCGCCGCGAGGTCCACGCCCGCCCGAGCCCGAGGACGAAGAGTCGTCCGTCCCGGACGGTGAACGTGGCCTGCGCTGCACGGACGTCCCCTCCTGCCCGCCCGCGGGCGCCTGCCCCGCGGAGGTGCCAGCCCGCCCGACCAGCACCCGAGGAGGCCGCTCCGCCCCACCCTCACGGGGGGGCTCGGGGCGCACCGCCGCGATGGAGACCGACGAGCGCGAGCGGAACACGCGCGAGACCTCCTGGGCCTCGGGGGCTTCGGGGCGAGGCCGCACGCGGGACCCTGCCTCGGGGGGGCGCTGGATGCGCGAGCCGCCGGCCGCGGGCGCCACGCGTGAGCCATCGCTCGCGGGCGCTACCCGGGAGCCCCCAGCGGCGGGCCCCACTCGCGAGCCATCACCGGCAGGCGCCACCCGCGAGCCCCCGACGGGCCCGATACGAGAGCCATCACCCGCGGGGCCCACTCGCGAGCCATCACCGGCAGGCGCCACGCGCGAGCCCCCGGCGGGCCCGATACGAGAGCCATCACCCGCGGGCCCGACTCGCGAGCCATCACCGGCAGGCGCCACGCGCGAGCCCCCGACAGGCGCCACCCGCGAGCCCCCGGCGGCTGGCCCCACACGGGAACCATCACCGGCGGGCGCCACCCGCGAGCCATCCCCCGCGGGCGCCACCCGCGAGCCCTCGGCGTCGGGCGCCACACGGGAACGCTCTCGGGCACCGGGAGGCAGGGGCTCACCAGCGGCCGCGCTCGAGGGGCGAGGGCCTCCCAGGCGCGACGGAGGCGGTCCGATGCGAGCACGCGCCGGGGCCTCGGGCGAGCCCGCGGCAGCGCTCGACGGACGAGGACGAGCCCCACCCTGTCCCAGGCGCGACGGAGGCGGTCCGATGCGGGCACCCTCCGGATCCACCCTTCCAGGTCGAGCGGACCGGGGGTCGGCTCCGGACGGCTCCCTGCGGGCCACCGGGGCCGAGGGGTCTCGCCGGGCTTCCCGGTGGTCCCCGGTGGCCTCCGGGGAGGCCCCAGGGTCACGGCGCGGCGGAATCCGATGCATCGCCGAGCCATCCGAGGCCCCGTCCTTGGGGCGCGCGACACGCGAGCCCTCGCGGCTGGACATGGCGCCCGCGTTCCTCGCGGCGCGCTCGGCCATGAAGTCGCGACGGACGGCGGGCGCCGCGCCAGGAGGACGACGAGAGACCGTCCCACCCTGTCCGGGCGCGGCCTTGGGAGCCCCCGGAGCGGGGCGCGCGGCGGCGGGCTCGCGGGGCGGAGGACTCGCACCCTCCCGCCCCGCGGGAGGCGCGGCATCCCGCCCCGAGGACGGCGCGGCGGGACGTGCGGCAGCGGCGGCAGCGGCGGCCTTGCGCGCGCCGGGCGGAGGCGGCAGCACCGCGGACTGACGCGGCGGGGGCGGCGTGGCCAGGCGCACCGGGCGCTCGATGAGCCCGCGCGAGGCGAGCCGCTCCAGGTCCATGACGATGTCCGTGCGGCCACCATCGCCCCGCGCCGGCTGCCGGTTTCGCTCCTCGCGCAGCCACTTCGCGATGAGCCCGCCGAACTCGCCCCGGTACTTCTCCACCATGCGCGCGGCGAACTCCGCGGACTGGGCCACGCACGCGCGCACCAGGCGCTGCACGCCCGCGCTGCGGATGGAGCCCGCCGGATTCCTCAGCGCATCGTGCTGCTCCAGCTGCGCGCGAGCGTCCTCCTCGGGCAGCTTGCGCGGCGCGTTCGCCGCCACCGACTTGGAGGCGAGCAGCTTCAGGTCCGGAGGCAGCGGCTCGAACAGGGCCTCGCGCTCCGCGTCGGGAAGCCCCGCCAGCGCCGGCCCCAGCACGCGCGCGCCCAACCGGTCGCACACCGTGAACAGCTCGCGCTGCGTCAGCAGGAGCACGTCGGAGAACTTGAAGCCCGCGGACTGCGAGTCGCCCGTCTCGCGCGCCAGCGCCTCCTCGAGCTTCCACCGGACGATGTCCAGCACCTGGGGCCGCACCTCGCGGGTCAGCTTCACCCGAGGCGGCGGCAGGTGGCCTCGCACGGCCTCCGCCAGGGGCGCGGGCAGCGCGCGCAGGACGATCTCCACCAGCGCCCCGCGCTCGCGCTGCAGCAGCGCCGCCAGCCGCTCCGGCTCCGCGGTCCACAGCTGCCCGCGGCGGTCCTTCACCAGCCGCTTGATCTCCTGGACCAGCGCCGGGATGCGCTTGTCGCGAGGAATCTGGAGGATCTCCTGCGCGCGGTGGCGCAAGAGCTCACCTTCCTCCGTCGGGAGGTGCTCCATCGCGCCCAGGCTCTCCTGCCCGCCGAACGTCACGGCGGTCAGCAGCAGCATGCTCTGGCGCTTGTTGAGCGAGGTGAAGAACGAGTCCAAACGTCACCTCGCGGGCCCCACCGACGCCCGCTGGGAGGAAAGAAGGCGCCCCCTCGAAGGGGGGCGCGGAACCGGTCAGGCCTCGGGCGGGCGGACCCGGGGGCGGGGGCCACGCGCCGTGGGGGCGTTGCCGCCGCCCCCGCGCATGATGGACCACGCCGTGACGCCCATCATCCCCAGGATGAGCGCGAAGGCTCCGGCGATCATCACCTTGAACTGGCTGGCGCTGGAGGCCGTCATGCGCAGACCCAGCACGTCCTGCTGCCGGTTCTCGTCGGTCTTCTCCGCCTTGGGTCCCAGCGCGGGCGTCATCAGCACCGTCACCGCGTCCGGCTTCATCTCCGGCACCGCCGTGGCGACGAACGCCTTCACCGCGTTGACGTCGATGGGCGGCTTGCCCTCCGCGCCGGGCCGGAACTTGATGAACACCGACGCGGACGGCATCGGCTTGTTCTCCGGCTGCGTCAGGTCGTTGTTCTCCGGGACGCTCACGATCGCGCGCGCCTCCAGCACGCCGTCGATCTGGTTGAGCGCGTTGGAGACCTCGCCGCCCATCGCCTTGAGGAGCATGGCGCGCTCCTCCGTGGCGGTGGGCACCATGCTTCCCTTGGCGAAGTGGGACAGGCCCTTCTCCACCGGACGCGGAAGCGAGTTGAGCTTGAGCAGTTCCGCGGCCTCGGCGGCATCCGTCTTGGGCACGGTGATCATGAACCGGACCTCGTTGCCGCCCTCCTCCTTCTCCTTCTTCGCGTTGATGCCGTTCTTGCTGAGCAGGACGTAGATTTCGTTGGCGTCCGCCTCACTCAGCTCGTGCTGGAGCTCGATGTGACAGCCCGTCACGAGCACGAGGGCGAGGAGCGGGGCGACAAACGCTTGCGGTCGGCGAATCATGGGCACGGGGAGCTTACTAGGGCCTCGGAAAACGCGGAAGGGCGCCCCCTCCAACCAGGAGGAGCCGCCCTTCGTCAAGCGCCACCAAGGACGGTGGACGGACTCAGACCTGCGTCTTGACGACGTCCTTGAGACCGGTGGTCGCCTTCTCCACCACCTTGCTCGTCAGGTCCAGCTGCTGGGTGTACTGATACATGGACGCCTGAAGGGAGAGCAGCTCCGCGTTGGAGAACTGCTTGCCGCTGGCGGCCTGGGAGATGATCTTCTCCAGGTTGCCCTGGCCCTTCTCCAGGTCACCGAGCACCTGCTCCATCATGTCGGTGGCCTTGGCCGTCTTGCCGGTCTCCGTCTTCGCGGCGACGGGCTCGGCCGCCTTCGCGGACACGGGCTGGGCGGCGTTGGCGTTGACCTTGTTCAGGCCCGCCTTCTCCGTCTTGTTGACCGTCTCCACCTGACGGACCATGTCCGTCTTCTGCGTCGCCTGGGCCTTGTTCACGCCCTGCGCGGCGTCCACCTGACCGGCGCCCTGCGCCTTGTCAGCGAGAACTCCGTCGAACTTCGACGCGCCCTGCTTCGTCGTCTGCTGAGCGCCCTGATCCTGCAGCTTTTGCTGCGCCACCTGCGCCGCGGAGATGCCCGCCATCGGACCCGCCATGTGACAGCCTCCTTGCATCCGTCGAGGTCGGAGGAAGTTCCTCCTCCTCGTTCAAGAGTTCCTTGAGCCGGTCGATGGCGCGCGCATGAAGCCGAGACGCCCAACTCTTCGACTGCCCGATTTCCGCCCCCGCCTCTTCCAGCGTCCTGCCCTGGAAGTAGTACCCCTGAAGGAGCTTTCGCTCCTTCTCCGGGAGCTTCTCGATCGCCGCCCGCACCCGCGTCTTCAGCTGCTCCTGCTCCAGCCGGATGTCCACCGGCAGGGACTCGTCGGTGTAGCCCGCGCTGTCCGCACCCTCGAGGCTGGAGGCGAACACCATCGCCAGCCCCTGCACAGCATCCGAGATGTCACTGACATCATCGTCGAATGAGCTGCCGCGGTTGCTTGAGCCCGACTCGCGGTCCGACAAATTCCCCAAATAGGCCGCCGCCCGCTCCCCGACATACGCCGTCCGGGCGTCCGAGCCCCGCAGGACGCCCATCTTCCGAAGACCGTCGAAGATGGCGCCCTTGATGCGGTAGTGGGCGAAGGTGAGGAAGTTGGCGCCCACCTTCGGGTCGAAGCGCTCGGCGGCCTCCAGCAGGCCTATCTGTCCGTACGCCACCAGCTCGTCCAGCTCCAGCTGGGCGTTGAACTGCTTGCGCACGGTCGCCGCGAGGGACCGAACGTAGGGGCCGTACTTCGTGAGGATGGCCTGTCTGTCGTCGCCCAGTGGCAAGCGCTGCTCACTCGGCCTTGGACCACAGCCGCTCGAGAACCTGGTTCAGCCGCGGGTCATCCTGCAGTGCGTCCGCAATCTTCGTGGTGAGGGAGGAGGACTTCATGCGCAGCTTCTCCTTCAGGACCTCGGCGACCAACGCCCGGGTCGCCTCTTCCTTGCTCTTGAAGCCCCCGTTCTTCAGCCCGCGGGCAATCGCCATCGCCTGCGCGGCGACCGGGTCCGCGGCCTGGGGGCCCTGGACGTTGCTGGAGCCTACCAGACCGGAGACTCCGACGAGAGACTCGGCCTTGTCCACCCGGGCGCCGAAAGCCCCACCCGCGGGCGCCGCGGACGACGGCCCCTTCGCGCCACCGGCGCGCCCCTTCCCTCCACCGCGTCCAACGCCACCGACAGCCATGGGTGAACCTCCCCTGCCCCTACTTCTTCGCGGGAGGCAGGACTCCCGCATCCTTCGCCTGGAGGAGCGCCTGCGCAAGACGCGCCCCGTCACCTTCCGGCTCCAGGTCGATGGCCGCCTTGAGCTCCTTGAGCGCCTCCGGCACCTTGCCCAGGAACAGGAGCGCCTCGCCCACATGCGCGCGCGGCAGCGACGCCTGCGGGGCCAGCCGCTGCGCGGAGCGGTAGGCCTGGAGCGCCTTGTCGTGACGGCCCTGCGCGAACTCCACGGCGCCCAGCCCCAGCTGCGGCACCTCGCTCTTGGGCATCAGCGCCGCGGCCCCGGCGAAGATCTCCTTCGCCTTGTCGAACTGTCCCATGTCCAGCCACAGGTAGCCGGCCTCCAGCAACACCATGGCCTGCTGGCGCCCCAGGGGGACCAGGCTGTTCGAGATCTCCGAGACGCTCTCCGCCATGGACTTCGCTCTTCCTTTCCGCGCGCGGCCAGGAGGGAAGCGGCGCCGCTCCCCTCCCCGCCGTGCTTCGGCCCGACCCAGGCCCTACGGGCCTAGCGGACGTTGCTGATGGAGTTCTTGATGCAATCGTGCCGCGACTTCATCACGTTGGAAATCGCCGTGAACGTCTGCGACTCCTGCTGGATGGCCGCCTGCAGGTTGAGCAGCTTGGAGTTCTCCGCCGCCATCTGGTTCAGGGAGAAGTTGCCGCCCACGGTGTCCGACGTGCTGGTGCCCAGCGCGCCCGTGCCCGGACCGGCCACGCCGCCGCCGATGCCACCGGCCACGCCGCTGATGCCCACCGCCGCGCCGCCCACGGAGGCGCCGCCGACGACACCGCCGCCGCCCGCGCCCACCGCGGTGCTCATCACACCGGCGTAGGGGCCAGCGCCCGAGCCGCTCGTGTTGGACAGCGTGTGCACGGAGGAGACCGCCGCGGAGACGATCTGCCCGCCAGGAATCATGCCGGCCACCGCGCCGACGCCCGTGCCCACCGCGCCCGCCGCGCTGTTCAGCCCGTTGTGGAGCCGAGCGCCGAAGCCCGTCTCAGGGGTCTGGCGCGCCGTCGTGACGTGGGTGGAGAGCCGGATGCTGGGGCCCTGCATGCTGTTGATGTTCGCCATTTCATCCTCCAGGCGCTGCGAGAAGAAGAAGACAGAGCTCCCGGATGATCCAGTGCTCTTTCTCCCATTATCGTCCCGGCGCTCCGCCAGTTGCCTGCCCGGAGCCAAAAACCGTGACGAACGGGTAAAAGCCCGTCATTTCCGACCCTTGGCCCCCTTGGCCTCGGCGATCAGCCGCTCGCGGGTGTCCACCAGCAGCTCCAGCAGCTGCTCGGCGTGGTCCAGCGCGACCTGGGCCTTCTTGCCCACCTCCACCTTGGGGCCCTTGAGGCCGGCCAGGCCCTCCTTCACCGGGGCGAACAGCGCCCGGACGTCCTCCGCGGGGGTCGCCTCGAGCAGCGACTCGATTGCGGGGTACGACGGCGCCGGCAGCTCCTGCGGCGGGGGGGCGGACGACGGCTTGGCGGACGGGGGCATCGCGGAGGGGGTCTCCTGTCGGGCCCACGGCACCAGGGCCGCGGGACGCTTGCTGGCTGGACGGTAGGGGAAAAGCGGCCCCTGCTTCAAGCCGCCTCCCATCCTGCCCCGTGGGATTGGCTGGCCCCAGGCCCACCGGCAGGGGAGGAACCGGGCACGCGCCAGCCTTGCCCCCCCAGCCCTGTCCCCTTCCACATCCGCACCTAGCTTTTGGAACAGCGGGGGATGACGCACCACACAACGCCCCCCGTCGCACTCACACAGGAGACTCTCCCATGAAGAAGCTGATCGGGATTTTCGCGGCGCTGGCGCTGGTCGGTTCCGGAACGGCCCTGGCGGGCGACGACAAGAACAAGCCCCAGACGGACACCTCGGCGCAGGGCGGCTCGGGCACCTCAGGTAGCACCAGCATGCCCCAGGACAGCACGATGCAGCCCGGCAGCCCCGTGGGCGGCTCGGGCTCCACCATGGGCTCCAGCGCCATGGGCCAGAAGGAGCTGAGCGGCAAGGTGGTGAAGACCGAGAGCAGCAAGGTCTTCGTGCAGGACGCGCAGGGCGCGGTGGTGCCGCT
The DNA here is from genome assembly GCF_050039385.1 of Myxococcus faecalis. Taxonomy (NCBI): domain Bacteria; kingdom Pseudomonadati; phylum Myxococcota; class Myxococcia; order Myxococcales; family Myxococcaceae; genus Myxococcus; species Myxococcus faecalis. The sequence goes on from NZ_CP144336.1 coordinate 1,070,705, forward strand.
CGACATCGACAAGAGCACCATGTTCACCGACCCGACCCTGAAGAAGGCCAAGGACCTCAAGGAGGGCCAGGAGATCCGCGCCAGCTTCGAGGTGAAGGAGACCAAGAACATGGCCAAGAGCATCTCGCTGTCGGGCACCGGCGGCGCGGGCACGGACGTCATGACGCCGGACTCCTCCATCAACCAGGGCACGCCGCCGCAGGACAACGGCACCCTGGACCCCGGCGGCACCCTGGATGAGCCCGGCACCGGCGGCTCCGGCATGGACTCCAGCAAGAACCGGGACATGGGTGGCGACACCAGCGGTGACAAGAGCACCAGCCCCGACACGTACTAGCGCCCCGGGCACACGCCCGCATGACGCCCTCTTCCCAGAGGGAATCCCAGGCCCACGGCCCCACCTGGCCGTGGGCCTTCGCTTCACCCGCCCCACCTGACGCCTCGGGGCGGTCCATTCACTTCATTCAGTATTGACTGAATGGCCTGAACGAACTAGATGCCGGGCGCCACCCTGGGCCCCGGCGGAAGCGCGTCGCGCGCGGCCCCCACGCGGGTGGGACGGAGGCCGTGCATGAAGGAGCTGGGCGTCGCGGAGCAGCGCTTCATCGAATCGATGGGGCTGTACTTCGAGCGACAGGGCGGCACGCGCATCGGCGGGCGCATCCACGCGCTGCTGATGCTGACGGACGAACCTTTGTCGCTGCAGCAGCTCGCGCGCGTGCTCAAGGTGAGCGCGGCCTCCGTGTCCACCAACATCCGCGCCAGCATGGCGATTGGTCTGGTGGAGCCCGTCAGCGTGCCGGGAGACCGGCAGCACTACTACGTCGTCAACAGCAATGGCTGGGAGAGCCGGCTTCGCACCGCCGAGGACAGCGTCAAGGCGTTCGTCCGCGTGTGCCAGGAGGCCCTCTCCGTGCCGCAGCTCGCGAACAAGCACCACCTGCGCGAGGCGGCGGACTTCTGTGACTTCTACCTGGCCGAGATGGCCGGTATCGCCGAGCGGTGGCGAGCCTCGCGCGCCGCCCGCCCCACACCCCGCACTTCCAAGGCCTCGAAAGGACGCACCGCATGAATGGCGCTGTCGCGCAGTCTCCCATCGTCTCCATCACCCAGGTGACCAAGGACTACACCCTGGGCAAGGTGGTGGTCCCCGCGTTGAGGGGCGTGGACCTGCAGGTGCACCCCGGGGAGTTCATCTCCATCGCCGGCCCGTCCGGCAGCGGCAAGACGACGCTGCTCAACCTCATCGGCTGCGTGGACACCGCGACCTCGGGCGTGGTGAGCGTCGCGGGTCAGGACACCAAGCAGTTGAGTGAGCGTCAGCTCACGCACCTGCGCCTGCACACCATCGGCTTCATCTTCCAGTCGTTCAACCTGGTGTCGGTGCTCAGCGTCTTCCAGAACGTGGAGTTCCCGCTGCTCCTGCAGCGCAAGCTGGACAAGAACCAGCGCAAGGAGCGGGTGATGCAGCTGCTCGAGCAGGTGGGCCTCGCCGACCATGCGAAGCACCGCCCCAACGAGCTGTCCGGCGGCCAGCGTCAGCGCGTGGCGGTGGCGCGCGCGCTCGTCACCCGGCCGCAGCTGGTGCTCGCCGACGAGCCCACGGCGAACCTGGACTCGGTGACGGGCCAGCACATCATCGACCTGATGAAGGAGCTCAACCAGAAGGAGGGCACCACCTTCATCTTCTCCACGCACGACGCCAAGGTGATGAACCACGCGAACGCGGTGGTGCGCCTGGCGGACGGGAAGATTCTCGACCGGCTCACCCCCGCCGAGGCGAAGCGGGCCATGGCCGCGGGCGCGGAGGGTCACTGACATGGGGCAGCTCCGGTTGCTGTTGCAGGTGGCGTTGCGCAACCTGTTCACCAGCAAGATCAACATCCTCATCGGCGGCATCATCTTCTTCGGCACCCTGCTGGTGGTCGTGGGCGGCGCGCTGCTCGACAGCATGGACAGCGCGATGAGCCGCAGCATCATCGGCAGCGTCGCGGGCCACATCCAGGTCTACTCGGATGACTCCAAGGACGAGCTGAGCCTGTACGGCGGCATGAGCGGCGAGCCGGACCTGGCGGTGGTGGACGACTTCAGCCGCATCAAGCCCGTGCTGGAGAAGCACCCCAACGTGAAGACGGTGGTGCCCATGGGCACCAGCGGCGCGCTCATCACCTCCGGCAACACGGTGGACCTGACGCTCGCGCGGCTGCGCGACCTGTACAAGAAGCGCCAGACGGAGGGTGAGTCCCCTGCCCTTCGCGAGAACATCGACAGCGTGAAGGGCCACGTGCGGCAGATGGTGGCGCTGATGGAGGAGCAGCGGGCCAAGAGCCGCGAGCTGCTCACCGAGGCCGCCCAGGACCCCGTGGAGGTGGAGGCGCTGGCGCGCGCCCGCACCGACGCGTTCTGGAGCGCCTTCGAGGAGGACCCGTTCGGCTCGCTCGAGTTCCTGGAGAACCGCATCGCCCCGCAGCTGCCGGACGGCGACCTGCTGGACTTCCGCTACGTGGGAACGGACCTGGACGCGTTCCAGAAGTCGTTCGACCGCATGGAGGTCGTGGACGGACAGGCGGTGCCCGCGGGCAAGCGCGGCATGCTGATGTCCAAGTTCTATTACGAGAACTTCCTCAAGCTGAAGTCCGCGCTGCGCCTGGACAACATCAAGCAGGAGCGGGACGTCAACCAGAAGCGCATCGACACCGACCCGACCCTGCAGCGCTGGGTGAAGGAGAACCAGACCCAGACGCGGGAAATCCTCTTCCAGCTGGACCCGGTGAAGACGCGCCAGGCGGTGGAGCGGCTGCAGAAGGTGCTCGGCAGCCAGGAGCCGTCGCTGGAGAAGCTCCTGTCGGAGTTCTTCACCACCACCGACGACAACTTCGACACGCGCTACCAGCAGTTCTACGCGGAGCTGGCGCCGCTGCTGGATTTGTACCGGCTGCGCATGGGGGACTCGCTCACCATCACCGCCTTCACGCGCACCGGCTACGTGCAGAGCATCAACGTGAAGGTCTACGGCACCTACCAGTTCAAGGGCCTGGAGAAGTCCTTCATGGCGGGCGCCATCAACCTGATGGACCTGATGACCTTCCGCGACCTCTACGGCTACCTGAGCCCGGAGCGCAAGGCGGAGATCACCGAGCTGCAGAAGGGCAGCGGCCTGAAGGAGCTGGACCGGGGCAGCGCGGAGGAGGCGCTCTTCGGCGAGGACAGCGGCAACACGCTGGTGGCGGACGCCACGCCCGGGCTCATCGAGGAGTCCAAGGTGTTCGAGGGCGGGCTGGGCGCGCTGGCCCGAGAGGACCTGGTGGCGCGCGTCTACTCGCAGCAGGAGATCGAACAGGGCGAGGCGCTCAGCGCGGCGGTCATCCTGAAGGACCCGGAGCAGCTGGACCGGACGATGGAGGAGCTGCGCGAGTCGACCCAGGCCGCGGGGCTCAAGCTGCGCGTGGTGTCCTGGCAGCAGGCCGCGGGCATCATCGGCCAGTTCGTGCTGATGGCGAAGCTGGTGCTGTACTTCGCGGTGTTCATCATCTTCGTGGTGGCGCTGGTCATCATCAACAACGCGATGATGATGGCGACGCTGCAGCGGGTGCGCGAGGTGGGGACGATGCGGGCCATCGGCGCGCAGCGCTCCTTCGTCTTGAGCATGGTGCTCATCGAGACGGTGCTGCTCGGGGCGGTGTTCGGCCTGGGCGGGGCGCTGGTGGGCAGCGGCATCATGAGCGCGCTGGGCAGCGCGGGCATCCCCGCCGGCAACGAGGCGCTGTACTTCTTCTTCTCCGGTCCCCGCCTCTACCCGACGTTGAGCGCCGGCAACCTCGTCGCGGCGTTCGTCATCGTCCTGTTGGTCTCCGCCATCTCCACCCTCTACCCCGCGTTCCTCGCGACGCGCGTCTCGCCCCTCCAGGCGATGCAGACGGACGAGTGACCCATGTTCCAGCTCTTCCTCATCGCATTCCGAAACCTCGGCACCCACCGGCGGCGCACGCTGCTGCTCGGCGGGGCCATCGCGGGTGTCACCGCGCTGCTCGTCATCCTCATGGGCCTGTCCACGGGCATGAAGGAGACGCTGCTGCGCTCGGCCACCATCCTGTCCACCGGCCACGTCAACGTGGGCGGCTTCTACAAGGTCACCGCCGGCCAGGCCGCGCCCGTGGTGACGTCCTACCCGAAGGTCATGGAGCTGGTCCGGAAGGAGATTCCGGAGCTCGACTACGCCGTCCAGCGCGGGCGCGGCTGGGCGAAGATCGTCAGCGAGAAGAGTTCCATGCAGGTGGGCATCGGCGGCGTCGACGTGAAGAACGAGCCAGGCCTCCACAAGGTCCTCCAGATTCGCGAGGGCTCGCTCGACGGGCTGTCGGAGTCCGGCACGGCGCTGCTGTTCGAGAAGCAGGCCAAGCGGCTGGAGGTGAAGGTGGGCGACACCATCACCATCTCCGCGCCCACCATGCGCGGCACCAACAACACGGTGGACGTGCGCGTGGCGGCCATCGCCGGTGACATGGGCATGATGAGCGACTTCAACATCTACGTCGAAGCCTCCACCCTGCGCTCGCTCTACCAACTGCGCGAGGACACCACCGGCGCGCTCTACCTGTACCTGAAGGACGTCTCGCAGGTGCCGCAGGTCCAGGCGCGGCTGCGCGAGGTGCTGGCCAAGGCCGGCTTCACCGTGATGGACAACGACCCGCGCGCGTTCTGGTTCAAGTTCGACGTCGTCAACCGCGAGGCGTGGACGGGCCAGAAGCTGGACATCACCAACTGGGAGGACGAGCTGTCCTTCATCACCTGGACGCTCACGGCGCTCAACGGGCTGACGGGCGTGCTCATCTTCGTGCTGCTGGTCATCATCGGCGTGGGCATCATGAACACGCTGTGGATCGCCATCCGCGAGCGCACCCGCGAGATTGGCACGCTGCGCGCGATTGGCATGCAGAGGACGCGCGTGGTGGCGATGTTCCTCTTCGAGGCGATGACGCTCGGGGCGCTGGGCACGCTGGTGGGGGCGCTGCTGGGCCTGGCGGTGTGCCTGGGCGTGACGGCCGCGAACGTGAGCGTCCCCGAGGTGGTGGCGATGTTCATCATGTCCGAGCGGCTGAACCTGGTGGTGGACGCGGGCGCGGTGGTGGGCGCCATGGTGTTCATCACGACCTGCACCACGCTCATCTCGTTGATTCCCTCCTTCCTCGCCGCGCGGCTCAAGCCGGTGACGGCGATGCACCACATCGGGTGATTTCCATGAGCCTCAAGAGCCTGCTGTCCGCCGCGGTCGTCACCGCGGCCCTGCTGTCCGCGCCCGTGGCCCTGGCCCTGGAGCCGGCCGTCATGACGCAGATGCTGGCGACCATCGATGATCGCCAGCGCAATGGTGGCGACTACAAGGCGCTCATCTATCTGGAGCAGAAGGAGAAGGACAAGACGGACAACGTGCGCGAGGCGTTCGTGTACCGACGCGACGCGGACGACAAGCTGATGATCCTCTTCAGCAAGCCCAAGACGGAGGCCGGCAAGGGCTACCTCCGCATGGACAAGAACCTCTGGAGCTACGACCCCAACGTGGGCAAGTGGGAGCGTCGCACGGAGCGCGAACGCATCGCCGGCACCGACAGCCGCCGCGCCGACTTCGACGAGTCCCGCCTGGCCGAGGAGTTCGACCCGACGTACGAGGGCGAGGCCAAGCTGGGCAAGTACACCGCGCACAAGCTGTCGCTCAAGGTGAAGCCCAACGTCGACGTGGCCTACCCCGTCGTGAAGCTGTGGGTGGACAAGGACTCCACCAACATCCTCAAGCGCGAGGAGTACGCGCTGTCCGGCCGGCTGATGCGCACCGCGCTCTACCCGCGCTGGAAGAAGATCTTCAGCGAGTCCAAGGGCGCCGACGTCTGGTTCCCCGAGGAGATCCGCATCTACGACGAGGTGGAGAAGGCCAACTCCACCATCATCCTCATCAAGTCGGTGGACCTGCGCTCGCTGGAGGCCAACCTCTTCACCAAGGCCTGGCTCGAGAGCAAGAGCCGATGAGCCCCCGCGCCCTCACCCTGGCCACGGCGCTGTCCGTGGCCCTCGTTGCTCCCGCCGCGCTGGGCCAGTCGGCGCAGCGGGACGACGATGCCTTGTTCGGCGGAGGGGACGACCCGCCCGCGCGAGCGGACCCGTCCTCGACGCCTCCCTCGGAGGCTCCGTCATCGGAGCGTCCGAGCGAGGATGCCCTGTTCGGCGGGGACTCGGAGCCCTCGGCGGACGCGGATGCCAGCAACACGGGCGACGCGACGGAGCGACAGCGGCCGCTGACGGAGGCGCCGCCGGAGCCTGGAGACCGGGACTCACGCTCGCTTTCGGGGCCGGCGACGCGCAGCGCGTTCGACTCCGAGGAGGCGGTGGATGATCCGCTGAAGATTGGCGGACAGTTCTACCTGCGCGGCTTCGCGGCCGCGACGCAGGGCACGTCCTTCGGCGACACGGCGTTCTCCGCGCCCACGCTGGTGGACGGGTACTTCGACGCGCGGCCCATGGACCGCCTGCGCGGCTTCGTGGTGGGCCGGTTGAGCTACGACCCCACCGTGTCCACGCAGTCGGGGACCGCGGGCGCCCTGGCGAATCCTCGCGTCCTCCTGGACCAGGCCTGGCTGCGCTTCGACATCGAGCGGACGGTGTTCCTCACCGTCGGCAAGCAGCACGTGAAGTGGGGCACGGGGCAGATCTGGAACCCCACCGACTTCCTGTCCCCGCAGCGGCGCAACCCGCTGGCCTTCGTCGACCTGCGCACCGGTGTGTCGATGCTGAAGGTCCATGTCCCCTGGGAGGCTCGGGGCTGGAACTTCTATGCGCTCGCGGTGATGGATGACCTGGGCACCGATACGGGCGTGCTCACGGACAACACCGGCGGCGTGCCTCGCGCGGGGGTGTCCGAGCCCGTCAACAGCCTGAGCCGCATCGGTGGCGCGCTGCGCGCCGAGGTGGTGCTGGGGCCCGCGGAGGTGGGCTTGAGCACGGTGGCCCAGCGGGGGCGCAAGCCCCGCTTCGGACTGGATGTGTCCTCCGCGCTGGGGCCCATCGATGTGTATGGCGAGGTGGCGCTGAAGAAGAGCACGGAGCAGCCGCTGTACCGCGTTCCTCCGGGGACCACGGCGGAGGATGTGCTCGCCAATCCCGACATCGTCGAGGCCTACTTCCCCTCGGGTCTCACGCCCCAGGTGACGACTGGCGCGAACTACAGCTTCGCGTACGGTGAGAACGACATCGCCGTGTTGGGCGTGGAGTACTTCTACAACTCGACGGGCTACACGAGCTCGTTCGGCTATCCGTTCCTGCTCTTCAAGCAGGCCTTCCAGCCGCTGTACACGGGGCGCCACTACGGCTCCGCGTACCTCTTCCTGGACCGCCCCGGCTCGCTCGAGCGGACGTCGTTCAACCTGTTCACGTTGAGCAACCTCTCGGACAAGTCGTACATCAGCCGGCTCAACGTCACCCACCGCGCGCTGAGCTATCTGACGGTGGAGGCGTACGGCGCGGTCCACTACGGCCACAAGGGTGGCGAGTTCCGCTTCGGCGGGTTCACGCTTCCTGGTGCGCCGGCGGGCGAAGGCGAGCCGCCCAATCCGCCGATCACCATCAACTACCCCACCTTCGAGCTGGGCGCGGGCCTGCGCATCAGCATCTGAGGCGGTGGTCAGCGGAGGGATTCGAGGGGCCGTGTTCCCGAGTGGGGACACGGCCCTTCGACTTCTCCCAGCGGGCGGCGGGGTGGTCGCACGTCGGGCATGCGAGCGAGGGGAAAGCGGGCCGCCGAGGTGCCGGAGAATTCGAGCAGTGAACACTCTGGCGACATGAACCTGTGGATCGCCCTCGCCGCGGGGTTGAGCGTCGCTCAGGGACAGAGCCAGACGCCCTACCCCTCTCCCATGGACCCGAACGTCCGCGACCCGGCCGCGGAGGCCCTGCGCGACGCGAACGAGCAGGCCGCCGAGGAGGCGGATGGCGCGTGGCTCCCCCCGAACTACGTCATCCAGCAGCCCACCGCGGACGGGACGACGCCGTACAGCGGCTATGTGGTGACGCCCGCCCTCCCCGATGGGACGGCACCGGCGACGCCGAGCGAGATCGCCGTCGACGAGACCTATCAGACCTATGTGCCCATCCCCGCGCAGGTGCAGGAGGGCACGGGCGGGAGCGGTACGGAGCAGACGGAGAGCGCCGGTTCGACCGTGTCCGATACGGACCTGGGCGTCGGCGGTTCGGGTGATGTGGGCGATGAAGGGGGCGATGCTCGGGTGAATCAACCCGGAGGCTCGAATACGTCCGCGCTCTCACAGCCCGCCCCCGCTCCGCTGGGCGGACAGGATGTGACTGGCGCCTCGGGGAACGACGGCGCCGAGGCTCCGCAAGGCTCGGATGTGAGTGGACAGGTCGACGGTACGGGTGGCTCGGGTACGACCCCGCAGACCTCCGTTCCGAACGACTCGAGTGGCGTCGGGACTGGCACGACGACTCAGCCCTCGACGCAATCGGGCACGGGCGGCTCGGGCGCGCAGCCCGAGCCTCAAGACTCGCTGGGCGGCTTCGGTCCCACCGAGGCCGAGCAAGGCGGTGGCCAGGGCACCACGGGCACGTCGCCCGTCTCCCCGAACGGCACCGGTGGCTCGGGCTCGAACACCGTGCCTCAATCCACCGACACGCAGGGCACCTCCGTGCCGCAGAACAACAACGCCCCCTCCGGACAACAGCAGACCTCCGCGACCTCGAATCCCCCCGCTTCGAACGACACGGAGGTCGCGCAACTGCGCGCCCGACTCGACGAGCTCGAGGAAGAGCTCCGGGCTCGCGACGACCAGATTGAACAGAACGCCGTCGCCACCCAGCAGCAGGTCGACACGTTCGGCGAGCGCGCCGTCGAGACCGAGCAATCACGCCAGCAGCGGCTCTCCGCGCTCCAGAGCGCCGGCGAATGGATGATGGCCGCCGACGCCGCCATCCAGCAGGGCGCGGATGACGTCGACGATGCCCTGGACATCGCCGACAGCGCCTTCGCGGAGATTCGCCAGAGCGCCGCTGCGTTCGGTCAGGGCAACGTCATCGTCCATGCGGACCGTGCCCGAGCGCTGCTCAACCTCGCTCGTGACGCGGCGGGACGCAGCGACGGATACGCCGCGCGGCTCGCGCTCCAGGAGGCCGGCATCGAGCTCAACCTCGCACGCGGCGCCAGCCTCGGCAGGAGCGGAACGGGCAACTCGCTGCTGTCGCCCTAGACTCCGACCCAGCACCACGACCGCGTGAGGCGCCTCCAGCATGAGGCGCCTCACCGGAAGTCACGCCAGACTCAGGGCGCCGGCGTCTCGCGGAAGATGAGCAGCCCCCGCGACGACTCCGTCGTGTAGATGTACCCGTCACCCGGGACCGCGATGGCGTTGAGCCCCTCGAAGAACGACAGGCCGCGGCCCGCGTCCGTCTCGCGGTAGGTGTTGAAGTACGCCACCTGCCGAGGGGCGCTGGGGTTGCTCACGTCCGCCACGCGCAGACCGTCCTGGTAGTGCGCGACGTAGAGCTTCGTCCCCGACAGCGCCATCGCGCGCACGGAGACCTCCGGCCGGACCCGGAACTCGCCCACCTGGAGCGTGCTCGCCGGATTGGACACGTCCAGCACGCTGACGAACGCCCCCCAGTCCTCGCCACCCGAGAACACCAACGGACGCTCATTCACCGAGCCCACCGCCAACGAACGGGACGCGCTACCTCCGAAGCGCCCCAACAGCTTCGGCGCCGAGGGCGTCGTGATGTCCGACACCGTGACGCCGAACGTCCAGTTGCTCACGTAGAGCCGGTTCCCCACTGACACCACGTCGAAAGGCACCTCCCCGCTCAAAGGCTCGGCGCCCTCGATGAAGTAGCGCTTCAGCAGCTTCGGTTGCAGCGGCGTCGTCACGTCGAAGATCAACACCTCTCCATTCGGCGCGGGCGACGCGGCGAACAGCAGGTTGCCGTTCAACGCCAACGCCCCGACCTCCACCGACGGGTCCGTCAACGAGCGCAGCAGCACGGGCTTCTCCGGGTCCGCCACGTCGTAGATGACCAGACCGCTCTTCTGGCTGGCCACGTACGCCAGCGTGCCGTGCACGACCAGGTCATTGTAGACATCACTCGACGGCTTGCCCGAGTAGAGCTTCCGCGTCTCCGACGGGACGCTCACGTCGTAGATGGCGAGGCCATCCTTGCCGAGCGCGAGGTAGGCACGTCCGCCCACCACGGTCAGCTCCTTGGCGACCACGAGCTCTCCGGCGGAGGGGTCCTGGAGGGCGACCTCGCGCACCAACTCCACCCCTGAGCCCTCGACCTCGTCCGCCTTGCGCTGCAGGCGCGCCGCCTCGAACGTGCCCTGCAGGTCCAGCTCTCCGTCCACGCAACGACGGAAGGTGCCCTTCATGCGGCTGGGCGAGCTCGCCTCGCAGCCGGCGAAGGCGTAGCGCACCGTGCGCTCGAACGGGTCGACCACGTCCGCGGCCAGGTAGTACGAGTCCTCCGTGTGCTGCTGCTCCGTCACGGTGAAGCCCAGCACCTTCGCGCCGTCCGCACCCGACAGACGCAGCGCGCCCGCCGAACCCGAGCCATCGTTCAGTTCGACATTGACGTTCCACACGCCCGCGGGTTGCAGGGCCGCGAGGCTTGAACGCTGACAGGACGACAGGTTGATGGCGGCAAGGTGACACTCCGCCTTGTTCTTGGAGTCCCCGTCCTTGCCGCAACCCAGGGCAAGGACCAGCGTGCTGCTCAGTACGAAGAGGCGTCTCATGACCCGTATGCATACCGGGCCATGCCACACAACGAAAGCCCCTCCCTCACTCTCCCCAAGGGATGCGGGACGCCCACCGTCGGGCAAGTAAACGGAAAGAAATAAACGAGGCCCTTGTATAGGCTCACTCCTGAGAGCGAGCCTCCCAGGAAGCCCTGTCTCGCCAGTACCCCACCCATGAGGTGTTCGTGAACCCCCGTCTCCTCGCTGCCGCCGCGCTGGCCCTGCTCCTGCCGGAGCTGGCGCTGGCCCAGGTCTTCGTCGTGCCTCGCCGCCCGGGCAAGACGCCGGTGAACAGCTACGAGTTCGAGTGGCGGCACGTCGACATCCTCGTCGGCCCCCAGGCCACGGGCGAAGAGGCCAGGCCTCCGGACAGGACGGCGCATGACCAGCCCCCCGGCGTCCAGGGTGGCGCCAACCCGGACGCCCCCACCGCCAACGCGGAGGCCGGAGACACGAAATCCCCGCCCTCCGGCGCGGCCGCGCCCACCGAGCCGTCCACCACGCTGTCGCCCAGCCCCACACCCGAGCTCGTCCAGACCGAGGATGCCGGCACCCCGCCCCCTCCGGGCGCTGTCGCCTCCAACGAGGACGGCGGCACGCCCCTGAGCACCGCCGCGCTCGGCGCCCCCGACGGAGGCATCGCGCTGGGCGACCCCGACGGAGGCCCCGCGCTGGGCGCGCCCGCGTTGGGAGGCCCCGCGCTGGGCGGCTCACCGGATGGAGGCTTCAACTACACCTACGCCAGGTCGCTGGGGGCGAAGGCCGGCGGGGTGCGCTTCTACTTCTACGAGCGTGAGCGCATCGTCGCCGAGCGCGCCGCGCCGCTCATCGAGGAGGCCTACCGCTACTTGGTGGACACGTTCCAGTACGTCCCCACGGAGACCTTCCCGTACATCCTCTACAGCAGCTACCAGGAGTTCCTGCAGACCAACCTCTTCCCGCTGTCCGAGGGCACCCTGGGTGTCACCAGCACCGAGGGTGACCTGAAGCTCACCCTGCCGTACCTGGGTGACCACCGGCTCTTCGAGGAGGTCAGCACGCACGAGCTCGCGCACCAGTTCACCATCCAGAAGGTGCGCACCGTGACGGAGCAGGCCAAGGTGTTCGGCGAGCCGCTCCAGGCCATCCCCCTGTGGTTCATCGAAGGCCTCGCGGAGTTCTACGCCAAGCGGGGCATGGACCCCGAGGCGGAGATGCTGGTCCGGGACCTGCTCGTGAACCCGGACCTCTACAAGGGCTACGCGTTCCTCGACTTCTTCTCCCCCGGGCCCTACGGCTACCTGTGGATCTACAAGGTCGGCCAGGTGCGCGTGGCCTTCCTCGAGGAGGAGTACGGCAAGGGCTTCATCCAGCGCGTGCTGGAGGAGTCGCCCCGGCTGGTGGGCGGCGCCAAGGACACGCCGTCGCTGAAGTTCGAGGAGCTGCTGGAGCGGCTGACGGGCGATGACCCGAAGCGGCTGTCGGCGCGGTTCGAGAACTGGCTGAAGCGGCGCGCGTACAAGACGTACCTGGGCTCGGAGCAGTCCGCGCCCGCGTTGGACCTGCTCGACAAGGCGCCCGGCTACATCACCGCGTTCACCAGCTCCCCGGACGGCTCGGTGCTGGCCATGCGCACCATCGTCCCGGAGACGGGCGAGAGCCGGCTGTACATGATGGACCCGCGCGCGCCGGACAAGAACGTGCGGGTGGCCAGCGACGGCATGCCGGGCGTGGAGTCGCTGCACCCCATCTCCGGCCGCAACTTCGCGCTGTCGAAGGACAAGCTGGCGTTCGTCGCGGAAATCACCGGGCGCGACGTCATCTACGTGCAGGACTACAAGCACACCGTGGAGAAGCGCTCCCAGGACGTGCTGGTGCGCCGCAACCCCATCCGCACCGGCATCGACCGGGAGGTGGGCACGTCGGTGAACCTGGAGCTGGGGGACCGCAAGACGTACCGCATCGACAAGCACGGGCTGCTCGCCGCGTATTCGCCGGCCATCTCCCCGGACGGCCGCTGGGTGGCCTTCATCGGCATCCAGGACGAGGGCCTGCGCGACGTGTACGTCATCGACCTGAACGCCAGCCCCGACGCCAAGCCGCTGCGGCTCACCGACGACGTGTTCTCCGAGCGCCAGGTGACGTGGGGCCCCGCGGGCATCGTCTTCACGTCGGATGCGACGTCTCACCGCAAGTTCAACCTCTTCCGCGTGAAGGTGGACGCGCCCCGCCAGGTGGAGCGGCTGACGAGCGAGGACCGCGACCACGCGGACCCGGTGGCGCTGGCGGACGGGCGCGTGTTCTTCACCGCCTTCAACAACAGCAGCTCCGACCTGCACGAGCTGATGGCGGACGGCCGCATCGTGCGGCGCACGGACCTGACCACGGGCGTGTTCGAGCCGGGTCCCGGCCCCGAGGGCAGCCTGTGGATGCTCTTCCACGTCTCCGGTGAGCGCAAGCCCGCGGTGCTCCGGCCGCCGCGCATGCTCGCGCTCGACGTGCCGCCCGAGCCGCCGCCCGAGCCGCCCAACCCGCTCGCGGTGCGCCCGCTCACGGACGCCACGCCCTACCGGCCCTTCGCCCGACAGAACCTGGAGTTCGGCCCCATCTTCGGCTTCGCGGGCGCGGGCGGCGGCGGCTTCGTCGGTCAGCTCTTCGCCGCGGCGAGCGACCGCATGCGCGACCACCAGTTCATCCTGACGCTGGCGGTGTACGGCAGCTTCGACCTCACCGACGGCTACATGCTCTACATCAACGACGAGCGCCGCACGACGTGGGGCGGCGGCCTCTTCCAGTCGCTGCGCTTCCGCGTGGACCAGACGTTCGACGACCTGCCCGTCTTCTTCACGTCGGCGGAGCGCTACTTCGGCGCGCTCGGCAGCCTGCGCTACCCGCTGAGCACCTTCCTGTTCATCCAGGGTGACCTGAGCGTGGGTGGCACCAAGTACTTCCTCGACGACGACACGGAGTTCCGCCTCTTCTTCCCGGACCGCAACGAGGCCAACCGGGAGCTCTTGTCGCTGTGGAACCAGAAGAACGGCTCCATCCGCTTCCAGACGGAGCTGAGCGGGCAGATCGGCTACGACAGCCTGAAGTACCACTACGCCACGGGCCCGCTGTCGGGCAGCTCCGCGCTGCTCGAGACGACGGTGGGTGTGCAGCCGTTCAACTCCGAGGCCTACGGCAACGTGCGCGTCGACGCCGAGCGCTACTTCCCCATCTACGGCCGCACGCACCTGTTCCTGCGCGGCGGCGCGGGCACCACGCTGGGCGGACGCTACGCGCGCTCCTACTTCCTGTCCTCGTTCGACACCCTGCGCGGCGTGAACTTCGGCGACGAGCGGTGGCTCTTGGGCCGCAACTTCGTCTACTCCACGCTGGAGCTGCAGCTGCCGCTCAACGACATCATCCGGGTGGCCTTCCTCAACGACCTGGAGGCGGTGGCTGGCGTCGACGTGGGCGGCGTGGGCAACAGCTCACGGGACCTGTGGGACCACCGCGTGCTGAACGCCGCCATCGGCTTCAACGTGTCGCTGGGGCCGCTGCTGATGCGCCTGCACTTCGCCCGGCCGCTCGACATCAACGCGGCCGCGGGCAAGCCGGACTCGGGCTGGGTGACGAACTTCTCGCTGGGCATCGCCGGCCTCAACGGCTTCTTCGACACGGCCGACACGGGCGCCAAGAACGGCGCGCCGCAGCCGTCCTCGCCCGCGCTGATGCCGGCGCTGGGTGGCGGCTACACCTCGCCCCGGCACTGAGAATCATCCAGGCCCCCGCTCGCGTGCTTTCGTGAGCGGGGGCAGGACAGGTCAGGACTGCGCGGCCACCAGCGCCGCGTTGGCGCGGGCCATGGGGCCGCCGTCATTGGGGATGCGCTCGAAGTCACCGCGCAGCGCCTTGATGGCGAACTTCTCCAGATCGATCTCCCGGCGCGTGCGGATGCCCAGCGCGCGCAAGGGAGCGGACAGGGGACCGAAGCCCAGGACCCCATGCTGGAGGAGCACGCCGGCGGCCACCGCGCTGAGCCACCGCCAGCCGCCGCCGTCCCGCCTGCCCAGCAGGAGGCCCAGCGCGCCGGCCACGGCGGTGCCCACCATGACGGCGCGGTTGAGGTCCCACTCGCGCTCCAGCGTCTGGAGGTAGCGGCTCATCTCCGGGCGGTCGGCGTGGGTCGCCATGTGCCGCACGCACGCCTCCACGTGCTCGTCGATACGACGGTTCACCATCAGCGGCGTGTGGCTGCGGGCGGAATCAGACGACTGGTTCCAGGTCTCCATCGCGTCTCCCTGTCGCGGCGCTCCCCTCTTCTCGATGAAGCTAGGGGCGCCACGGCGCGTCGGGAACAGCGACGGGTGGGAAGAGAAGTGGCTTCCCTGACTGCCTGCCTGCCCCGCCAGAGGGCCCGCTTCCGGGGGGGCCGCTCCCGCTCCGCCCCAGGAGACGACACGCGGCGCGACGGGTCCTCAGCCCTCCAGGGTGGGGCGATTGACCGGACCAGGATGGGAAATCCCTTTCATCGACTTCCCACCCCATGGCCCCAAGGCGCAGTGGATTCGTCCACTACCGGGCAGCGCACCTTGGCCTCCATGAGGCACGCGCCTTGCTCAACCCCGGTCGATGACTCGCTCACGACTCTTGCTCTGTCTTCCATTGATGTGGATGTGGGCTTGTGGTTCCGAGGCCCCGTCTCCGCCGACGCAGGCGCCACCCGTCATCGAGGACCCGACGCCGTCGAATCCGACGCCCGTGGACCCGACGCCGAATCCGACGCCCGAGGACCCGGGGCCGGTGGACCCGCCGCCTCCTCCTCCACCACCGCCACCTCCGACGCCCGAGGCCCAGCGGCCCTACGTCATGCCGAAGCTGCAGACGAGCGTGCCCGAGTACGAGCTCATCATCCCTCCGGAGGCGATGAAGAAGTTCGCCGAGGACGTGTGGACGCCCGAGCAGGACGCCGTCTTCAAGGCCAAGGGGATGACGTACCCGGTGAAGGTGCGGCTGCGCGGCGCGTCCGCGCGGTTCTTCGACAAGAAGAGCTGGAACGTGAGCTTCGCGGACGGCACCCGCTTCGAGGGCCGCACATCGCTCAACCTGGTGGCCGAGTTCGCCGACGCGTCCCTGCTGGCGGAGAAGATGGCCTTCGACCTGCTGGAGGCGATGCGCGTGCCCGCGTCCAAGGCGACGTACGTGCTCCTGACGGTCAACGGCAAGAACGAGGGCGTGTTCCTGGAGATAGAGCAGGTGAACAAGGCCTTCCTCAAGGCCCACGCCTTCGCGGATGACGACGCGACCATCTACCGATGCGGGTGGAAGGACTGCGAGATGAAGACGTGGAAGGTGCCCTACCAGGGCAACTGGACGAAGAAGACGAACGAGCGGCAGCCCGACGACGCGCTCGTCGCGATGCTGGACGTCATCAACCACTCGCCGGAGCCCGAGTTCGCCGAGAGGCTGGGCAAGCATCTCCAGCTGGAGCACTACCTGCGCTCCATGGTGATGGACGCGCTGATGTCCAACAACTTCGTCGAGGACTCGGAGAGCTACTTCATCTACGACCGGGCCGTGGCGAAGTGGTCCTATGTGCCGTGGGACCTCAACAACGTGGACGCGCGCTGGTGGTACCTGAACCCGGTGCCCGACATGGCCACGAGCACCAACAGCATGCGCCACCCGCTGTTCAACTTCACGCTGTCCGACGCGTGGACGGAGAAGATGTACCTGCAGCGCAAGAATGAGTCGCAGTCCTACCCGGGCTACCTGCCCGTGTTCTCCAACCTGGCCACGCGCGTGCTGATGAACCCGGAGCTGCGCGGGCGGCTGGACGAGCGGCTGGAGAAGGCGCTGGACGAGCTGTTCAAGCCCGAGGTGCTCAACCCGTACATCGACGCGGTGCACGCGCTCATCGACTCGCACATGCGGACGGCCCCGTACATCGACTACGCGCGCTTCCACGCCAGCCGCGACTACATGAAACGCTACGTCCGGGAGCGCCGGGCCTTCGTGGAGAAGGACTGGGCGCGGCTCAAGGCGCAGCGCTCGACGCTGGTGTTCGACGCGTTCGACCCGGTGGAGGGCTGGGTGGACGTGGCCAACCACGGCACCACGGCCGTGTCGCTCCAGGGCATGGTGCTGACCACCAACCTGCGGGTGAGCCTGGCGCAGAGCGACCATGCGCCCACGCAGGTGCGCGCGCCCATGGGCGCGGTGCTCCCGGCGCTCACCGTGGCCCCGGGCGCGAAGGTGCGGCTGAAGGCGTCCGAGCTGGGCATCCAGCTGCCCCCCAAGGGCGAGCTGGGCCTGTTCGACGGCAAGTCCGTGGTGGGCGTGAAGGACTTCCTCTTCTACGGCGCGCTGCCCTCGGGCCAGCAGTACCAGCGCGGCGAGGCGGGCTGGGAGGCCCGCTGAGAGCAGCGCCCTCGCGGCCGGGGCCTACCGCCGCTCGCGGACGACGAGCGTGCGGCGGGCGGTGAGGCCCCGGTCATCGGTGACGAGGATTTCGTGCGAGCCCACCGACGGCGTCCACCAGACCCGCTCGTCCGCGCGCGCCGAGCCGAGCAGCGCGCCGTCCACGAACCAGGTGAGCGCGCGCTCGTGCGAGGCCTCCGCCTCCAGCGGCACCTCCTGCTGGTTGGCGGGCACGCCCGGAATCAGCAGCGCGACGTGGCCGGGGGCCGGTGAGACGATGGAGGGCGCCGCCCGGGCGCCGCCGGGCTCACACCCCGGAGCGGGCGCGGGGGGCTCGGGCAGCCGGCGGTGCTGCTCCTCCAGCCAGCGGCGAATCGTCGCCGGCCACGTGACGAAGACACGCGACTCCGTCTTGCGCCCCGTGCTGCACGTGGGGCCCACGGACAGGCCCGTGGCCACGTCCACCTCCACGCGCTGGTGATACGGACACACCGCGGTGGGCACGGCCGAGCGGCGCGCGTGGACGTGCTTGCGCTGGGTGCACGCCTCCGTCGGCAGGTGCCCCGAGTACGCGCAGACCTCCACCCGCATCAGGTCCTCCGGCACCACCGTGTCGTCCTCGGGCAGCGAGCGGCCCCGGGGCCCCACGCCCTCGAGGATGTCGAACAGCACCGGGCCCGCCGCGTCCGCGCCCACCAGGTGCACGCTCGGCGCGTGGTTGAAGTTGCCCAGCCACACGACGGCGGTGTGCCGGGGGCCGGAGCCCGCGGCCCACGCGTCGCGGTGGCCGAAGCTCGTGCCCGTCTTCCAGTGCACCCGCGCGGGCAGGCCCGTCAGCCGCCGCCGCTCCGGGAAGTCCGGCCGGTCCCTCAGCGCCAGCGCCTTGCGCGTCAGCCACGCGGCGCCAGGGGACATGACCTCCACCGGAGCCTCCGGCGGCTGGCCCTCTTCCAGGAGACGCAGCGGACGGGCGCGGCCATCACCCGCGATGGCCACGTAGAGCCCGGCGACCTCCAGGGGCGTCAGCTCGATGCCGCCCACGGCCGCGGACAGGCCATAGTGGCCCGGGTCCGGCACCAGGCTGGTGACACCCGAGGTCCTCAGCGCCGACAGGAAGCGCTCCACGCCCACGCGCTCGAGCAGCCGCACGAAGGGCATGTTGAGGGACTGGGACAGCGCGTACTCCAGGCGCACGAGCCCCAGGAAGCGGCCGTCGAAGTTGCGCGGCGCATAGCCGCCGTACGTCGTGGGGATGTCCGCCACGAGCTGCTCGGGGCCGGTGAGGCCCTGGTCGATGCCCATGGCGTACAGCAGCGGCTTGAGCGCCGAGCCCGGCGAGCGCGGCGTGGCGAAGCCGACAATCTGCCCGCCGTGCTCCGCGTCGAAGAAGTCGAAGTTGCCCACCAGCGCGAGCACCGCGCCCTGCTCCCGCTCCACCACCACCGCCGTGCCGTTGTGGATGCCCTTGGCCTTCAGCTCCCGGGCCGCGTCGCGCATCACCCGCTCCACCAGGCGCTGCGTGCCCCCATCCAGCGTGGTGGACAGCCGCGTCTGGCCGGGGCGCTGGGCCCTGAGCCACACGGCCACGTGGGGTGCCTCGCGCGGGAAGGCCTTGAGCCCGCCCGGCACGTCCGAGGCGCGCACGTCGGCGAGCACCTGCTCGGCGGGCACCCTCGCCTCCTCCGGTCCACGCGGAAGGGCCTCCGCCTCCAGCAGCCTGCGGGCCACGTCGTCGCGCGCCGCGCGCAGCCGCTCGCGGTTCTCCGGCGTGGGGAAGCGGCGGTTGGGGTTCTGCGGCACCGCCAGCAGCGTGGCGATTTCGGCCGGGCTCAGGTGCGCCGCGGTGTGGCCGAAGTACGCCAGGGCCGCGGCCTCCACGCCCTCCACGTTGCGCCCGTAGGGGACGAACTGGAGATAGGCCGCGAGCACCTCCTGCTTCGTCAGGCGCAGCTCCAGCTGCACCGCTCGCAGGGACTCCACGAGCTTCGAGGTGAAGGTGCGCGGCCGGGGCTCCAGCATGCGCACCAGCTGCATCGTCAGCGTGGAGGCCCCCGACACCCGGCGCCCCCGCGCCACGTTGAGCGCGGCGGCGCGCGCCACGGCGAGCGGGTCCACGCCGGGGTGTGAGGAGAAGCGCTTGTCCTCCAGCGCGAACAACGCCCGGAGGTAGGCCGGGTCGATGCGCTCGACGGGCGCGGCGATGCGCCAGCGCTCGTCGGGCGCGAGGAAGACGTGGGCCGGGGTGCCGTCGCGGTACTCCATCACCACCGAGGGTGGTGCGGAGAGCCGCGACGGCAGCGGCACGGACCACGCCGCCGCCACTCCCACCGCCGCGAGGAGCAAGAGCCCCGCGGCGGTCCAGAGGAGCTTCTTCAGGAGTGGACGGACGCGGCGCATGTCAGAGGAGGTTGTCCTTCCACGGGCCGGACACCTGCACCGTGCCACCCGCCTCGCGGGCCCACAGGCGAGGGTCGTACATCGCCTCGGCCTCCGCCGTGGGCAGCGTGAAGGCCCCCGCCGTCACCGCGCGCACCGCGTAGACAATCTTCTTCGACTCGCGAGCCCCCAATGCGCCGAAGACCTCCATGCGGTCATCCCGGATGTTGACGTAGTCCGGGGTCCACAGCGCGTCCGCCTGCACCCAGTCCACCGAGCCGCCCCGGCCCAGCCGCGCGTTCTCGATCTCCCAGCCCGCGGGCAGCCGGTCGACCAGCGCGATGTTCTGCACCCGCTCGGCCGTGGTGTTGGTCAGCTCCAGCTCCACGTAGACCAACTGCGCGAGCGCCACCGGCGCGCTCTTCAGGTCCACCTCCGAGCCATCCTGGCCGCGGTACTTGCGGCTGAGCTTCAGCCCCTCGCCGCCCACGCGCGGCGGGCCCTCCGAGCGCACGCCCTCGCTGCTCAGCACGAGGAACAGCGTGCCCGCGGACTTCTCCTTCAGGTCGAGCTGGAGGCTCTTGCGCTCGCTCGCGCGGGCCAGCGCCCAGGTGCGGTCCGAGGCGCGCGCGTCCTTGGCCTGCTTCGCCGCCACCTCCTTGCCATCCACCGTCAGCGTCGGAGGGGTGAAGCTCGTGGCCGCGCCCTTGAGGCGCTTGCCCAGGCCGGTGATGCCCCAGACCAGCTCCTGCGTCGTGTACCAGGAGCTGGGGCTCGAGCTCAGCGCGCTGGCGACCATGGCGGCCAGGGGCTCACCCGCGGCGTCGGTGCCGAAGAGGTCCTGGTAGGTGCTCAGCATGAAGCCGCGCCGGCGTCGGTCCGAGTAGAAGGACCAGCTGTTGCTCCGCTCCTCGGTGACGGGCGACAGGTCCGGGCTGCGCAGCTCCTTCTCATAGCGGCGGTCTCCGGCGAGCCACAGCGCCGCCTTGAGCATGTAGTCCTCCTCCCGCTGTTCGCCCTTGAGCGGGGCCTTCTTCGCGCTCTCCGCGAGGGCGTCCACCAGCTTCTGCACACGCGCCTTGCGGCCCTTGCCGGACAGCGCCAGCACGTAGTGCATGTAGGCCTCCGAGCTGCCGTGGTAGTCCCGGACGTTCGCGTTGCCCTCCAGGGTGTTGAGCGTGTTGCCCATCCACAGGAGCGCGTCGTCCAGCCGGTCCTGCGGGACGGGGAACTTCTGCTTCTGCGCGTCCAGGAGCATGTGCGTCGCGTACGCGGTGCCCCACAGCTGCGGCTCCGTCGCGCCCGGCCAGTAGCCGAAGCCTCCCGACGGCGTCTGCATGGACAGCACGCGGTTGATGCCCGAGAGCACCATGTCTCCCACGTCCCCGTGCTTCTTCAGCGTGGGGTCCACCTGGTCCACCAGCTCCGACACGAACAGCAGCGGCCGCGTGGAGGACGTCGTCTGCTCGATGCAGCCGTACGGGTACTGCACCAGGTACGACAGGTGCTGGAGCGACTGCGCATAGGGATTGGCCGTCACCCACAGCGTCGAGCGCTCCGTGGTGGGCACCCACCCCTGCAGGTGCTTGGAGACATCCGTCACGCCCTGCGCCAGCTCGATGCGCTGCACACGGCGCTCGCGAGGACCGGACGGCGACAGCGGCACGTCCAGCGTCTCCTTCGACGTGTAGCCGCCGCCCTCCACCACCACGCTCAGCCGCGCGGCGCCCACCGACTGCACCGCGCGGGCCTGGAAGACGAACGTGGTGGACTTTCCGTTCTCCACGCGCGCGCGGCCCTCGCTCTTGCCAAGCAGTTGCAGCGGCGACGCCGTGTCCGCGGGCAGGGTGAGCCCGGGCACCGGCAGTGACTCCGCGGCCAGCGTCACCTTCACGTCCTGCGCCTTGCCGGACAGGTTGGTGACGAAGACGGGCACCTGGATCTCGTCGTTCTGCGTGAGGAAGCGCGGCAGCGTCGTCTGGAGCACCAGCGGGTCCCTGACCAGCACCTGCGCGCTGGCGCGGCCCATGCGCTTGGGCCCCGCCGTCACCGCCATCACCCGCACCGCGCCCCGGTACTGCGGGAGCTGGAACGGCAGGCGCAGCTTGCCGTTGGCCGGCACCGGCACCACGCCGCTCCACAGGGCCACGGGCTTGACGGGCTGCACGCGGCCCGCGGCGTCCCCTTCCGCGTCACCACCGGTGGAGCGCGAGCTGCCGCCCGGGGGGACCAGCAGCGTCCAGCCGATGGTCTCGAAGGTGTCCACGCCCAGGGCGCGCTTGGTGAAGATGTCCTTGAGCGGGTCCGGGCTCTGGAAGCGCGTGAGGGAGAGGATGCCCTCGTCCACCACGGCCACGGTGGCGAAGGTGGCGCCCTCGAGCGCGCCCAGGTCCAGGTCCACGGTGAGCGTGTCGTTGGAGCGGACCTCCTTGGGCACGTTCAGCGTGACTTGCTGCGTGTAGTCCACCGGCTCCAGCACGACGCTGGCCACGCCGAAGGCGCGGTCGGGCATGAAGGCCTCGGCGGACTCGAGGTGCGGGTCCTTCACCAGGAAGGTGCTCACGTAGACGTTGGGCGCGAACTGCTTGGGCGTGAAGCTCCACGTCACCTCGCCCGGCTCCACGGCCTTCCACTCGGTGGCGAGGACGCGGTCGGTCTCCGCGGTGAAGAGGATGCGGCCCTTGTACGGCGCCTTGAGCTTCACGTTGATGGGCTTGCCGACGACGGCCTTCGCGGGCACGGCCACGTCCAGCGACGTGGGCTTGAGCGGACGCGGCGTCTGGTCGACGCGCGAGCCCTCGCCCCACCAGTAGTAGCGGCCCTCTCCCTCCAGCTCCAGGTCCGTCTGCGCGTTGCCGGAGCGCACGCGCACCAGGTAGCCCGCGGCGTCCGCGCCCGGCGTGACGGTGAGGTTGAAGCGGCCGTCCACCACCTTCACCGTGGCGCTGCCCTCGCGCAGCGGCCTCAGGTAGCGCTGGTAGCGGTCATAGCCCTCGCCCTCGTCGTAGTAGTAGCCGTACTCCTCCTCCAGCCGCACGTACTCTACCTGCACGGTGGCCGGCGCCAGCGACGAGGACGCGACGAGCTTCCCGTCCCAGTCCACCACCACGCCGTTCACCGTGAAGGGCTTGCCCGCCTTCACCTTGCCCACGCTGGCCTGCAGACCCACGTAGTAGCGCTCCGGGTGCACGGGCACGCTGGCCTCGTTCACCGTGGAGCGGCCGCTGCCGGACTCGAACACGCTCGCGAGCGCGCTCAGTCGCGCGGCCCCGCGCAGCCCGCCCATGGCCGCCAGCGCCGGGCAGTGGATGAGCGCCTGGCCCTTCGCGTCCAGCGCGCCCTTCGCCTGGCCCAGCGTCACGGGGCGCGGCTCCTTGCCGTCCTGGCGCCACAGGCCGTAGGTGAACTGCGCGTTCTGCTTCGGCTTGAAGTCGGACGGCACCAGCCGGCAGTTGAGCTCCACGGGGCTGCCCTCGGCCGAGCCGCCGAACAGGTACGCGGCCTCCACGGCGACGGGAATCTCCACGCCCTGCACGTAGCCGGGGGCCTCCGCGGTGGCCGTCACCTTCATGCGCTCGGGGACGAACTCCTCCACGTTGAGGCCGTAGGAGGCCACCTCGCGGTCGGCGACCTTCAGCGTGACGCGGTAGTGGCCCGTGTCCTGGAACGCCTCGAAGGGCACGTCGAGCGAGACCAGGCCCGCGTCGTTCGTCTTGAGCGGCACCTTCTTGAGCTCACGCTCGCGCGGGTCCACCACCACCAGCTCCACCGGCATGCCCGTGGGCGGCGCCAGGTCATCCTGGCCGCGCAGCACGCCCGCGATGTGCGCGGTGTCGCCGGGGCGGTACACGCCGCGGTCGGACCAGAGCGAGGCGCGGTAGGCCTTCTCGGAGCGGTACGGCTCGCCCTGCACGTCGGAGTTGGCGATCTCCGTCTTGAGCTCGTTGTACTTGAGGTACGTCATCTCGTCGCCCTGGCGCGCGATGAGCGCGAAGGGCTGGCTGTCATCCACGCCGCCCGGGGGCACGTTGAGCACGCACCCGTCCGCGCCCTTGGTGACGCAGCGGCTGACGGCCTGGCCGCTCTTCTTCACCAGCGAGACCTCCACGCCGGACACCGGGTCGGTGCTCTCGATGCCGAGCGCCCAGACCCACACCTCGCCCGCGTCCTTCGAGCCCGGCGCGGGCCCGCCCCGCTTGGCCACGAGGCTCAGGTCGGTGAGCAGCACGCGCGTGGCGGCCGACAAGTCGTTGCGCCGGACGGAGACCTCCACCAGGCCCCGCGTCGACGCGGGCACCAGGCTCGCGACGTCCAGGTACGTGGTGGTGAGCGTGTCCGAGGCCGACTGGAGCGGCAGCGTCTTCTTCACCACGAGGTTGGACGTGCGCTCGTCCGCCGTCTCGCGCTGGTCATCGCTCATCCAGAAGATGAGGTTCTCCGGCGGGACGTTGCGGACGGTGAGCTCCACGGCGTCCAGGTTCAGGTGCTGCAGGGGCAGGTTGCGCCACGCGCCGCGCGGCAGGTAGCGCCCCGCGGAGGTGAAGGAGAGCTGCGACTGGCGCGCGGGGATGGACAGCTCCTGCTCGAAGTCCGCCAGCAGCGTGCCGCCGCCCACGGACGTGGTGCCCGCGTCGATGCGCAGCGTGTACGTGCCGCGCTTGAAGTCGCCGAAGATGCGGAAGCCCTGCCGCGTGGGCGCCACGGAGACCTTCACCGGGGGCGTCACGTGGATGGAGGCCTCCGCCGTGGCGTCGTCCAGCACGCAGCCCTTGTTGCCCGACTCCCAGTAGTACGAGTCGTACTCCTGATAGTAGCGGGGGCTGGCCGGCGCCTCCGCGGCCACGTCACGGCAGGCCACCTCGAGGTAGTGCCCGCTGCTACCCTCCTTCCGGTTGACGCCGGTGATGTCCATGCGCTGGCCGCCGTGCAGGACGAAGGTGGCCTCGGCCGAGGGGGCGAGCGCCTTCGCGTCGGACGCGGCGGCGAGGCCCTGCTTGAGGGTGAAGCGCAGCGCGGCGGAGGGCTTGAGGCCGGGGCTCGCGAGCTCCGCGGTGACGGCGTTCGACATGCCGGCGACCGAGCGCCACTTCACGTCGGAGATGGGCTGGGTGCCCACCAGGAACGTGCCCTTGCCGCGCATGGCGCTGGGGGACACCGGACCGGAGAAGACGACGTCCACCTCGATGCGGCTCTTGGCCAGGTCCAGCTGCTTGGGCTGGATGCGGAGGAACTGGAAGGTGGGCGTCTTGAAGACGTGCTTCCAGGCGTCGTCGGAGGGCGCCTTCACCACGCCCGCGTCGGTCTCCAGCGAGACGACCTTGACGGTGTACTCGGTGCCGAAGGCGAAGGCCTGACCGGACGAGGTGTTGAACGTCAGCGTGGAGGGCCCGCTCCAGGTCAGGTTCCCGGCCACCTGCGGCGAGATGGAGACGACGGTGCCCGGCTTCACCTCGTGGTCATCGGGGCGCAGCGGCCGCGCCAGCTCGATGACGATGGACTGGGGCAGCACGCCCACCGCGCCCTGGGGGCGGATGATGGGGGTGACGGCCTCCGGCTTGGGCGGCACCTTCACGACGGCGGCGGTCGTCCCCGCGTCACCGCCGGAGACCGCGGGCGGCGCCGTGGTGGTGTCCGGGGTGCTCGGCGAGGAGGTGGCGGGCTGCTGCTCGTCCTTCTTGCAGCCGGAGATGGAGATGCCCAGGAGCAGCGCGGCGACGAGCCAGCTGGCGCGTCTGGCGCGCGGTGGCGGATTGGAGACGACGGACTGCGGACCCATGTTTCCTCCGGAAGGTGCCTGCTGTTCTTCATGCGACGTGCCGACGGCGCACACGCCAGGAAGCTTGGGGAGTGCGGTCGAACGCCCACGGCCCGCACGCGTCCCCCACGCGTCCTCGGGCCCACAGGGTGTACGCGGAGCCACACTCCCGGTGGCCTCCGAGCACGCACCCAGCGGTCGATGGCGCCACGCTATAGGAGGGCCACGCATCGGGGTCAACGCCCCCAGGGAAGCGGGTATGGTGGTCCGGCATGGTGCTGCCCGTCCGTTTCGTCCTGATGCGTCCGCGCAACGCGGAGAACCTGGGTGCCGCTGCTCGGGCGCTGAAGAACTGCGGCCTGTCGGATTGGGTCTGGGTGACGCCCGAGGTGGAGGATTTGACGCCCGCGCGCCGGCTGGCGGTCCATGCCGAGGACGTTCTCGACGGCGCGCGTCGCGCGGACACGCTGGAGGAGGCCATCTCCGACTGCGTGTGGGTGGTGGGGACGAGCTCCCGCAAGGTGGAGGGCAAGCGGCGCCTGGCCCCGCGCGCGGTGGCGGAGGAGTGGGTGTCGCGCTCGACGCAGGGCACGGTGGCCGTGGTCTTCGGGGATGAGCGCAGCGGGCTCACCAACGCGGAGGTGGAGCGGTGTCATGACCTGTCCGCGGTGCCCACCGCGCCGGAGCAGCCCTCCATCAACCTGGCGCAGGCGGTGCTGCTGTATGCCTACGAGGTCCGCGTGGCCACGCTGGAGGCGCACGCCCCGCCGCCCGGACCCCTGCCGGTGGCGGCGACGGACACGGAGCTGGCGCAGGTGGAGTCGACGTTGGAGGGCGTGCTGAAGTCGGGCGGGTTCCTCATCGACGAGCAGCCGGGGCGCACGGGCCTGCGGGACCTGTTCGCGCCGCTGCGGCGCTCACGGCTGACGCGCAAGGAGGCGCGGCTGTGGCTGGCCGCGCTGCACACGCTGCGCAAGCGAGGCTAGACGGAGCGGCGGTAGCGAGGGGTGGCGCGCGGGGACCTGGGGGGCGGCGTCTTGCGCTTGCGGGCGAGCGCCACGGCGACCCACGCGAACACGGCCGCGGCCAGCACGAGCAGCGCCACCCAGTACCAGTAGCTGTGTCCCGTGGCGCCCTCGGGAGAGACGGACACCTCCTGCGGCACCTGCGCCAGCGCGAAGAGCGGGACGGTCAATGCGGCAAGTGGAGCCTGGGCGTCACTCATGGGCATCCTCGTCCAGGTAACCTCTCCATCCTCGCGGGCCGCTACAAGCCATGGGGCTCGCCGGGTCCGCGAGGTGGCGTGCCCACCGCTCGGGTCCCTGCTCGGTGGGCGCGGGGCTACTTCGCGTTCTTCAAGCGCGCGAGGAGCTTGGGGTCATCGGGGAGCAGGCCGGCGGCGGGCAGGCGGGTGAGGAGCTCGCGCCAGCGCGGGTCGGCGGCGTAGGCGCGCTGGAGCAGCGGTAGGGCCTGGTCCACGCGGCCCACGCCCACGAGGGAGATGGCGTGCCAGAAGGTCATCTCCGCGTTGCCCGGCGCGAGCTTCTCCGCGGAGGAGTACGCGGCGAGGGCGGCGTCGGTGTCCTTGTGCTCCAGGGCGAGGTCACCTTCGTTCATGAAGTTGTAGGCGCGCTGGAGGGTGACGAGGCGGCGGAGCTCCTTGAGGGGCTCGGGGTGGTCGTCGACGCGCAGGTCGAAGCGCCGGTCCATCCAGGGGCGACCCGAGGGCTTCGCGGAGACGATGATGAGGGCGGCGGATTGCTTGCCGCGGAGGTCTCCGCCCTGGGTTTCGGCGGCCTCGAGCGCGGCGAGCATGCGCTCGGCGAGGTCGCCCTTGGAGGCGCGATAGGCCTTGGCCATGGCGGGCCAGACGGTGTCCTTCTGCATCATGTTGGCCTGGACGGAGAAGCCCTCGCCCACGAGGTGTCCGGCGGCGGCGATGCAGCTCGAGCCCGTGTGCGCGGAGACGCGGCCCTGGGCATCCACCATGGCGACCTGGCGCACCTGGCTGGCGGAGTCGGCGGCGAGCAGGCCCCTGAGCGCATCAGGGGCCGAGCGGCCCGCGCGCATGAGGTCCAGGCCGAGACGGCCGTAGGACGGGTCGACGAAGGACTGGGTGGCGACGGCGCCCACGCCGGCCTCGGCCCAGGGGACGGTGGCGCCCACGGAGAACCAGTGGGATTGCACGGCGACGCCCAGGTCTCCTGTCGCCGGGTCCCGGGCGACGATGGAGTAGGTGTTCACGGGGCGGCGCGGCACGGCGGGGGGCTCGGCGGCCGCTGTGTGGAGGGACAGGAGCGCGAGGCAGAGGGCGAGTCGGGACATGCGGGGACTCCCACGGAGGAGGGGCGCAGGCTGAGCGAGGGGGCGTGCGACCGCAAGGCCCGACGCGGCATGGGGCGCGACGGTGGCCTTACCTTCGAGGAAGTCCTGAACCCGCGAGAGGAGGACGCAGCATGGACCACATGCCTTATGAGTCGATGGAGGTTGGTGACGAGGAGCCGGGACAGAATGGCCGGCGGCGGAGCGCTCCCGAGGAGGAGGCACCGGGACGTACGCCCAAGTCGGCGGAGGGGGGTGGGCTCGAGGAGGAGCGCCGGATGCCTCAGGAGGAGCCCGGGAAGACACCTGGGAGCGCCGAGGGCGAGGACCCGGCTCCGCGGAGGTAGCAAGGAGGGTGTTCTCTTCGTCGGGTAGTTCCGACCGAGGCTCCGTGGAACATCTAAGCGCGCGCCATGTCACGACGCTTGGCCGCGCAGCCAAGGGTTCCTATGCTCCCGCGCTCCTACGCGGGGGCTGTGTGAGATGCAGTTCTTGGAGCAACTCACGACATATCTTCGGCAAACTGAGAACCCAGTTGCTCGAGGCCAAACCATCGGACCCTCGCGAGTTGAGCCAGCCTGGGCAAGGAACCAGTTGCTACATGCTCTCGAGAAACTCGAAAGCAAAGAATCCGAACCACGGAACCCCATTGAGGCTCCATTTGGATTTGGCCCTCATTCGCGTCTCGCCTGGCTCCACGACAAGTGGCTAAAGCGAGATGCGGTCGTCCGGTTTTCCCAGCAACTGGAGCGACTCCTCACAGAGAGCTTTGCCAGAGGGTTTTCAGCACAGCAAACCGAGGCGCTCATTGGCGTTGCCATAGAACGCCAAGTGGGGCTTTCCTCCGAGCTACAGAGTAAAGTCCGCACGCTCGAACTCGATCGACTCGCCAAAGTCGCATCTTCGCGAGTATTCAACGATGCGTATCGACACCTCGAACTCGACGTCCCTGCGTACGCGGAGCAGATACGCGCGGTCCGCGTAACAGAGAACACCACATCCCTGACACAGATCGGGCAGGTCTATCTTGAGTTAAAAGGGTTCGAAGCTGTCCGCTGGCTCACTCTGATTGAGACCATTCAGTCCCAGGGAGTTCGAGATCCGTGGAGGCTTAGAGGTCCTAACAAAACCTAGCCACTTGGCGGGAGCGTGCCCACCTTCCAGGCATGCCCCGCCGCGAACTGGTCCCGGACGCTTTCTGGCGACGCATCCAGCCGCTGATTCCTGCCCGCCCGCCCAAGCCCAAGGGTGGACGTCCTCCAGCAGACGATAGAGCGTGCTTGCGCGGCATCATCTTCGTGCTGACGACGGGTATCCAGTGGGAGCAACTGCCTCGCGAGGTGTTCGGTGTCAGCGGCATGACGTGCTGGCGCCGGCTGCGCGACTGGTACCAGGCAGGAGTATGGCAGGCGCTCCAGAGGGAACTGCTAGCCGAATTGCGCCGGAAAGGACGCCTCGACCTGCGCCGTGCCTCTGCCGACTCCTCCAGCGTGCGCGCCCTCAAAAGGGGGCTGCAACGGGGCCCAACCCGACGGACCGAGCGAAGGCGGGTAGCAAGCATCATCTTCTCGTCGACCGCCGAGGCCGTCCGCTCGCGGTGCGCCTGACCGCGGCCAATCGTCCCGATGTGCGCGAATTGCTTCCCCTGGTCGACGCGGTGCCGCCCATACGTGGGCGCCGAGGCCGGCCTCGACGACGGCCGACCAAGGTGCACGGCGACAAGGGCTACGCGTCGACAGCGAATCGCCGAGGCCTGCGTGAGCGCGGCATCATTCCTCGTATTGCTCGGCCCGGAATCGACTCCTCCGAGCGGCTGGGGCGCTACCGCTGGGTGGTAGAGCAGCGCTTGGCCATCCTCCACCGGTTCCGCCGCCTTCGCATGCGAGATGAGCGACGAGCCGACATTCACGAAGCGTTCCTCCTGCTCGCTTGCGACCTCATGCTGTTACGGTCGCTGGTCCGGTTTTGTTAGGACCTCTTAGTCCCAAAGCAGCGGAAGGACTCCTTGAGCTTTCGGACGTAGAGCTATTTTTTGAGCTGGATGATCCGTACTTTCACTTCGACTGGAGGACATTGTATCGCCTCAGCGAGTTCGGACTACTGACCGTAGACACGCTTGAGCCCAACCGAATAATCATCCATGTAGGCCCATCCGGCCACAAACTTCTAAACGAAATCACCAAGAACATTGAGACTCCCTTATCCGTTCTTGCCAACTCACTCGTTGCCGACATTTCATCTCTATCGATAGAATGGATGGAGGGTTCGAACCGGACCCTCACCACAAGCAGCGTCCGAACAAGCACCGCAGCAGAAGCAACAGCTCGCCAAGCACGAATGGTTGCACATGAGGTTCGCAATACATTGGTCCCCGTCAAGACGGCGCTGAATGCTATGTATCGCGAGCTTCTGGTCGGAGCACCGAGCGAAGTTCTCGCCCGAAGACGCGACCGCATCGACCGCGGGATGGACGCAACGTTTCGATTCATCGAACAACTGGTGGACCTCTCGAATCTCGCGGCAACACCAGTCCAGCCCTTTGAACCACTGACTGCGATTCGAGATGTCCTCACCAGTCTCGAACAGGAGACCGGCTATGGCTTCAACGCTTCGTTGAGCCCATCCCTCCCCCCAGTCTCCGGGCATCGCGCACGAATGGTGATGGCGCTCACGAACATCCTACGAAACGCGACCCAGGCCACGCTCAAGGGCGCAGCGGTCATCCAGGTCCACGCCGAAACCGTCGACGCGGCAAAGGCCATCCGCATCACCGTCGAGGACAACGGCCCTGGTGTCCCGGAACACATGCGACGGGCCATCTTCGATGAGGGAGTCTCCCTCCGCCCCGGGGGCAGCGGACTGGGCCTTGCTCTCGTGCGCGAGGTGTTCGAAAAGGAGATGAAGGGGCTGGTTGCCTGTGACGCGTCGCCACTTGGTGGGGCACGCTTCATCGTCCGCATCCCCGTCACTGGCGCGGAGCCCCTATGAAACCGTCCGGAAGAATCCTCATCGTCGACGACTCGCCGGATTTCCTCGACACGTACAGGACCATCCTGGACACGGAGGGGCACACCGTCGTCACCGTCGAGGACGCGAAGTCCGCGCTCGTCAAGCTCGACGAGCGAGGCTGGGACCTCGTCCTCCTCGACCGGAAGCTCCAGGGGCGCTCGGGCCCGGATACGGGCCTGGACCTCATGCGCGACATCCAGGCGCGAGCCCCCAGCGCCAAGGTCATCCTCGTCACGGGCGTCGCGGACGCGGAGTCCGTCGAGCGCGCCTTCTCCAGTGGCGCCTACGACTACCTGGAGAAGAACGCGTACCTGGAGGCCATCCTCAAGATCAAGGTGCGCAATGCCCTGGAAGGCGCCCGCGAG
This sequence comes from Myxococcus faecalis, assembly GCF_050039385.1. Classification (NCBI taxonomy): domain Bacteria; kingdom Pseudomonadati; phylum Myxococcota; class Myxococcia; order Myxococcales; family Myxococcaceae; genus Myxococcus; species Myxococcus faecalis. The sequence continues at coordinate 1,101,702 of NZ_CP144336.1, forward strand.
CGACGCATGGCCGCCCTCGCCAATGGGAAGCGAGAAGAGGCCATCCGGGAACTCTGGCGAAGCGTCCAGACCGAGGCAGACCCTCACCGGAAGGGGCAACAACTCGAGGACCTCGTGGCCCTGCTCTTCAAGTCGATTCCCGGCTTCGAGCGCACGGAGACGAACCGCAAGAGCCTAGACGAGCAGATTGAGTCTGCCCCAGTTCCGTGGACACCCGAGATGTGATGAAGGGGACCAAGGATGTCCACGGATACGAAGCAGAGAAGGAAGCGCCGCAGTTTCACCGCCGAGTTCAAGGTGGAGGCTGTCCGGCTGGTGCTGGAGGAGGGCAAGACGGTGGGCCAGGTGGCGCGAGACCTGGACCTCACCGAGACGGCCCTTCGCACCTGGGTGGAGCGAGCCCGGGCGGACCGGGGCCAGGGCAAGGCGGGAGCGCTGACGACAGCCGAGCGTGAGGAACTGGCGCGGCTGCGTAAGGAGAACCGCCAGTTGCAGATGGAGCGTGACTTCCTAAAAAAAGCAGCGGCCTTCTTCGCGAAGGAGGGCTCGAAGTGAAGTTCGAGCTCATCGAAGCGCAGAAGGCCCACTTCCCCATCGAGCTGATGTGTCAGCAGCTGGGGGTGGCCCGCTCGGGCTACTACGCGTGGCAGAAGCGACCGGAGTCCGAGCGGCAGAAGGCGAACCGGGCCTTGGCGGCGGAGGTGGCGGCCGTGCACCAGAAGAGCCGCGGCACCTACGGCAGCCCCCGGGTGCACGCGGAGCTGCGAGCCGCAGGCCGGTACGTCAGCCGCAAACGCGTCGCGCGCCTCATGTGCCAGCAGGGACTGGCCGCGCGCAAGAAGCGTCGCTTCGTGTGCACCACGGACTCACGCCACTGCCAGCCGGTGGCGCCCAACGTGCTCGCGCGGAACTTCTCTGCCGACCAGCCCAACTGCACCTGGGTGACGGACATCACCTACGTCTGGACGAGGCAGGGCTGGCTCTTCCTGGCCGTGGTGCTCGACCTCTTCTCGCGCCGAGTCGTCGGCTGGGCCATGAGCGAGTTCATCGACCGCCACCTGGTTCTGGGCGCGCTCGATATGGCGCTCAAGGGCCGCCAGCCTCCGCGAGGGCTGCTGCACCACTCGGACCGTGGTAGCCAGTACGCCAGCGAGGACTACCAGCAGGCACTGGCCTCCCGTGGCATCGAGTGCAGCATGAGCCGCAAGGGCAATTGCTGGGACAACGCCGTGGCCGAGAGCTTCTTCAGCACCTTGAAGATGGAACTCGTCCACGATGCGGACTTCGCGACGCGCGACCAGGCCCGCTCCGCGCTCTTCGAATACATCGAGGTCTTCTACAACCGGCAGCGCCGCCACTCCTCGCTGGGCTACGTGAGCCCGGTGGAGTATGAGCGGACGGCCTCATCGATAGCTCAGGCAGCATAACCACGCTGTCCACGGAGCCGGGGCAAGCTCAGATCGACATCCTCATCCCCAACGACTCGGCGGATCCGTTCTGGCAGCAGTCCCAGTCCCAGTACTTCCTGGGGGAGTGCAAGCACTGGGCGAAGCCCGTCGGCCCGACCGAGCTCGACTCCTTCCGCCTCGACATCAAGCGCCGCTTCGGCCGTTGCAAGCTGGGGTTCTTCATCGCCATCGGCGGCTTCACCGATGGGTTCAAGACCCGGCTCGCGGCGTCACGCGAGGACGATGCGCTCATCGTGACACTCGACGCGGCGCAGCTTGGCGAGCTGGTGGAAACCCGGGACCGCAACGCGAAGCTCAAGGATCTACACACCCGCGCGCTCATGGCCAGCACCCGGGACACCTGAGCCAACGAAGCGCGCCACCCTGCCCCTCAACGTCGAGGGGCCAGGATGATGATGGCCATGCCAGCGATGGCGACGAGCGCGCCCACAACATCCCATGGGGTGGGCCGCTCCCCCTCGACGAGCCAGAGCCACGCGAGCGCCACGGCGATGTAGACGCCTCCATAGGCGGCGTAGGTCCGCGCGGCGCCTGTCGGATGCAGCGTCAGCAGCCACGCGAAGAGCGCGAGGTTCGCGGCCGCGGGGACCAGCCACCACACGGAGCGCCCCTGCCGCAGCCAGAGATAGGGCAGATAGCAGCCCACAATCTCGGCCAGCGCCGTCAGGATGAAGAGTCCGAGTGCATGTGCAAACGGCATGAGGAAGAGTCCCTGAAGGAAGGCCCGGGACACCTACCACGCCCCCGAGCTGAGCCGCCGTTGTCCCCAATATCCAGCGTGGACGCATGCGCGAGAGGAGCGTTCCTCGCCAGCTCACACCCCCGAGCGATGCACCGCGTCCCGGATGGCGCCCCGGAGCGCGGCACCCGACGTAATCACCGCGGAGATGTGTCCCGCGTCCACGATGCGCAGCTCACTTCCAGGCCAGTGCGCATGGAGCGCGCGTGCTTCCGCCAAGGGAACGAAGGCATCCCTCGCGCAAGCCAGGATGACGGCGGCGCTCGGCTTCACGGGCGGCGGCAACAGGCGCGCGCTCGCCGCATCCAGGATGGTCGCGAGCCGCGCCCTCGCCTCCGTGTCGTCCGGCGAGCCCGCCAGCCTCCTGAAGTCGATGGAGCGCGAGTGCACGCCCTTCGTGAACACCGGCGCCGGCGAGGCCCCCGCCGCGAGCGCCGCGACGCCCACCGGCTCCGGAATCGTCGCCGCCGTCAACGCCGCCATGTACCCACCCATGCTGTAGCCCGCGACCGCGACGCGCTCGTAGCCCTCGCGCCGCGCATGAGCCACCAGCGCCCTCGCCTCCTCGATGGACGCGATGTTCATCTGGAGCTGCTCGCTCACCGTGCGGATGTGCGGCCCCTTCTGCCCCAGCGCCCGCCGCGTCCCGTAATAGGGGTTCTCCAGCAGGAACAAATCCACCCCCTCCTCCACCAACGGCGCGAACAACCAGCTCCGCAGCCGGAACCCCTCGTCCCGCGACGCCGCGAGCACCACACACGCGTCGCGCCCCCGCCCCCGCTCGGACGTCATCCATCGCACCGAGCCCAACCGCACCTCTGACGGCAACGCCACCCACGGCGAATCGAACGCCCCATCCCGGAACCTTCGACGCCCCGCCGCCTGCTCCGCGCCCCAGCGGACCTCCAGCGGCAACACCGTCGCCGCGAGCCGCCCCGACAACGGAGCCCCCGCGAAGGTCTCCTCATCCCCCCAGCCATCACAGAACAGCCGACGACTGGCCAGGGCGGCCATGAACGCATCCAACGGATGCATCCGTGATTCATCCCCGACAGACGGATTCCCGGCACGAGCGGTCATGTCCCCGACTCTACGCGGGCCAACGGCGTCACGGAGGCGCCACGCGCTCCAGGTGACGATGATATGACGCCCGACTCCATCGTCCCCTCTGGAAGCCCATGCCGCGCAAGCCCGACAAGACCAAGCCCCCGCAGCACCAACGATGGGAGGGCAAGGAGAAGCCGGACTGGCTGTCTCGCGCCCTCGCACGCGCGGGCGTGTTCCCCCAGAAGGAGGCCGAGGACGCCATCACCGCCGGACGCGTCACCATCAACGGCCGCGTCGCCAAGATGGCCCTCACCCCCGTCCCCCCCGGCGCCACCGTGCGCGTCGACGGAAGAGTCGTCCCGCTGTCCGCCCCCGCCACCCGGGTGCTCGCGTTCCACAAGCCCGCGGGCGTGCTGTCCTCCACCGTGTCGCAGCACCGCACCGGCACCGTGTTCGAAATCCTCCTCCGACAGCTCCCTCCCGAGCTCGCCGGCTACACGTGGCACGCGGTGGGCCGGCTCGACGTGGACTCCACGGGCCTGCTGCTCTTCACCAATGACGACAAGCTCGTCGCCCACGCCACGTCACCGGACACGCACCTGCCCAAGCGCTACGTGGCCACCGTCTTCAGCACCGCGGATGACGAGCGCGTGGAGCCGCTCCGCAAGGGCATGGTCCTCGACGACGGCCCCGCCCGCCCCGCCACCGTCCGCGTGCGCGACGAGAAGACCGTGGAGGTCACCCTCACCGAGGGCCGTCACCACCAGGTGAAGCGGATGCTCGGCGTCGTCGGCCTCCCCGTGCGCGCCCTCCACCGGGAAGCCGTGGGCGGCATCGAGCTCGACATCCCCGAGGGCACCTTCCGGCTCCTCACCGATGACGAGGTCCGCGAGGGCCTGCGCTACACGGGACGTACCGAGTCACCAGAATAGACACGCCCGAGCTCGCGGGATGTCTGCCCCTCGGCGCACAATCCGCGCATGAGCCCTCGCATCCTCCGGACGTGGTGTGGTGCCGCCGCGCTGCTGCTCAGCGTGGCCTGCGGTGACAGCGGTCACGACGACACCCGAGCCGACGCGGGGACGCATCCCCCCGACGGCTCCGTGCCCACCCCGGACGCTGGCGCACCCGACAGCGGCACACCCGAAGAGGACGGCGGCACGAGTACCTCCCCGGATGGAGGCCCGAGCGGAGGCCCCGACGCCACCGTCCCCGGCGCCGTCACCCTCCCCTTCCCGACGCTGCAACACCTGACGGTGGAGTGGGCCTTCACCGGCGACGCCAACGCCAACGGCACCGTCACCGTGCGCTTCCGTCCCGCGGGCTCCAGCACCTGGCGCAAGGCCCTGCCCCTGCGCCGCATCCCCGCAGGGAGCAACGAGGGCTTCTCCTGGGCCCAGCGACACTCCGGCAGCATCTTCGGGCTCCAGCCCGCGACGCAGTACGAGTTGGAGCTCACGCTCGCCGACCCGGACGGCGGCGGCGCCGTGCACACCGCGACAGCCACCACGCGCGCGGTCCCGGCGCCCATGGCGAACGCTCCCGTCAAGGCCGTGACGCCCGCCACCTTCGCCAGCGTCGCCGCGAGCGCCCAGCCCGGAGACCTGCTCGAGCTCGGCAGCGGGACGTACAGCGGCTTCGACTGGTCGCGCAGCGGCACGGAGGGCAAGCCCATCGTCCTGCGAGGCACGTCGGGCACCGTCATCAACGGCCCCGTCAACCTGTTCCATCAGAACCACGTGCACTTCGACCGGCTCACCATCAACGGCCGCCTGCGCTTCAACGGGACGAAGAACTTCTCCCTCACCCGCTCCACCATCAACGCCACCTCCGCGAACGGCGGCGATGCGGTCGTCACCTTCCTGCGCGCGGAGAACGCGTACATCGCCGACAACGTCGTGACTGGCATCACCCCGTGGGCGGAGTCCTCGCTCGGCGTCAATGGCAACAACCAGGGCGAGGGCATCTGCGTCACGGGGCCTGGACACGTCATCCAGAACAACCGCGTCACCGGCTTCCGCGACGGCATCTCCTTCATGGAGGACGACGCCGCGGTGGACCAGTACAGCATCGACGTGCTCGACAACGACCTCATCGGCAACGCGGACGACGGCGTCGAGGCGGACTTCTGCGCCCACAACTGCCGCATCGTCGGCAACCGCCTCACCAACAACTTCATCGCGCTGTCGTCCCAGCCGAGCCTGGGCGGGCCGACGTACTTCGTCCGCAACGCCGTCTACAACGCGGTGCACATCGCCTTCAAACTCTACCGGGGCAGCTCGGGCGACGTGCTCCTGCACAACACCGTGGTGAAGCACGGTGACGGCTTCGGCATCACCGCGACCACACCCGTGGCCCGGCTCCACGCTCGCAACAACCTGTTCATCGGCGGGCCCGGAGGAACTTTCAACGGCTACAGCAGCGGCAGCGCCCAGGGCAGCGTCCTCCACCTCCCCTCGCTCACCACGGCGAACGCCGACCTGGACCACGATGGCTATGGCTCCACCTCCGGCACCTTCAACGCCAACTGGGGCGGCACGCGCATCACCTCCCTGAACGACCTGCGCGCAAAAACCACCGAGAAGCACGCCGTCCAGGTGGACCTCGGGGTCTTCGCGGCGACGGTCGCCTACCCCGCGTCCCCCATGACGCTTTATGCCGCGCCCGACCTGCGTCCTCGCGCGGGCTCCACCGTGGAGAACGCCGGCACGCCGCTCGAGAACATCACGGACGGCTACTCCGGCTCGGCCCCGGACCTCGGCGCCCTCGAGGTCGGCGCCCCCATCCCCACCTACGGCCCACGCCCCTGAGGACTTGCGCTCGCGCCAGGAGCGCTCAGACTCGCGAGGGCCCCACCCTTCACGGGGCCCTCTCACAGTCGAGGCGTTCCATGTCCGGGTCTCGCCCCTCGTCGTGGTGTCAGCGCGTCCTCCTGCTGGCCCTCTTCATCACGCTCCCCGTCGCGGCCGCGCCCGTGCCGGAGCCGGCCACGCTGCTCGCCGAGCTGCGCGAGGTGACGAAGCATGACGCCACCGCGCCGCTCGACGTGAAGAAGGTCCGCGAGCAGAAGCGCGGAGACGTCACGGTGACGGAGCTGACCTATGCCAGCCCCAAGGGCGGACGCGTCCCCGCCTTCCTCGTCACCCCACCGGGCCCAGGTCCCTTCGCGGGGCTCGTGTTCCTGCACTGGGGTCAGGGCTCGAAGAACGAGTTCCTCGACGAGGCGCTCTCCCTCGCGCGCTCCGGCGTGGTGTCGCTGCTCGTCGATGCGCCGCACGTGCGGCCCGAGCCCTGGCGCGGCTCGCTCCGGGGCGCGGCGCTGTACCCCACGCACCTCCAGACGCTGCTCGACATGCGGCGCGGCGTGGACCTGCTCGTCAGCCGTCCCGAGGTCGACGCGAACCGGCTCGGCTTCGTGGGCCACAGCATGGGCGCCATGGTGGGTGGAGCGCTGGCCGGCGTCGAAACTCGCGTGCGCGCCTTCGTGCTGATGAACGGCGTGGGCGACTACTCCAAGAGCATCCTCACGCTGGAGCGCGAGAACGAGAAGAAGCTCGCCGACGCGATGTCCGAGCAGGACTTCGCCGTGTTCGCCCGGAAGATGGCGGCCCTCGACGGCGTGGTCGGTGTCGGCGCCGCGAGTCCCCGCGCCCTGCTCTTCCAGTACGGCCGCTCGGACCCGTGGGTCACGCCCGAGCAGGTCCGCGCCTTCATCGACGCGGGCACCGAGCCCAAGCTCGCCCGGTTCTACGAAGGCGCGCATGAGCTGGGTGACGCCGCGCGAAGGGACCGCGCCCAGTGGCTGCGCATGCACCTGGGCTTCGGCGAGGTGCCCTCCTACGGCCCGCCCATGTTCTTTGCGCCCGCGCTGCCCGCGTCCCTGGACACGCCGGTGCCCGAGTGGGCCAAGGCCCGCCCCGTCCTCACCATCCCCGGCATGGAGGAGGTCCAGGTGCGCCGGGGACTGACGTACACGCGCATGGGCAACCGCGACTACAAGCTGGACCTCTACATCCCGGATGCCATCTCCCAGGGCCCCGTCCCCGTGGTCGTGCTGGCCCACGGGATGATGCACCCGGGCCTCACGCCCTTCGTGAGGGACCTGCCCGCCTTCGCCGGACAGGCGCGCTGGGTGGCCGCGCACGGCTACGCGGTGGCGCTGGTGGAGCTCGGCTCACCGGCCACCGGCGCGGAGCCCGCCCAGTGGTACACGCGCGTCGCGGACCTCCAGAAGCGCCTCGACTCGGCGCTGGCCTTCGTGCGCAAGCAGGCCACCACCGAGAAGCTCGACGCGAGCCGCGTCTGCCTGATGACAATGTCCGCGGGCGGGCTCTGGGGCCTGTCGCCCGCGCTGCGCAAGGAGCCTCCCGCCTGGCTGCGCTGCGCGGTGGCGTGGTACCCCTTGCTCGACGCTCCGGGCGTGAGCCCCTCGCCGCTCTCTGCCCTGAAGGCCACCCACGCGAAGAAGGTGCCGCCCCTGCTCGTGCTGCGCGCGGGCCAGGATGCGCCGGCGCTCAACGCCGCGCTCGATGACTTCGTGAAGGAGGCCCGGACGCGAGGTGCGCCCCTCACACTGCTGGCGCTGCCCGAGGGCCACCACGGCTTCGAGCTCACGGACGACGTCGAGAGCGCTCGGGAGCTGATGCGGCAGACCGCCCTCTTCCTCGAGGAGCACCTGACACGGTGAGTTCGCTTCAAAGGGTGCGTGGGGTCGCGTAGTTTGGGGTCCTATGAGGGACTTCGACCTGGTGGTGATTGGCTCCGGCCCGGCCGGTGAGTGGGGGGCGGTGCAGGCGGCGCTGGCGGGCAAGCGCGTGGCGGTGGTGGAGCGTGAGCCCGTGCTGGGTGGAACCGCGGCCAACACCGGGACGCTGCCGTCCAAGACGCTGCGCGAGACGTCGCTGCACCTGTCCGGCCTCAAGGCGCGAGGCCTCTACAGCGTGGAGACGACGCTGCGCCACGAGGCCACCGTCTCCGACTTCCTCTACCGCGAGCGCCGCGTGAAGGGCATGGAGCGCGAGCGCATCGCCCACAACCTGGAGCGCCACGGCATCCAGGTGTTCCAGGGCAACGGCACGCTCCTGGACGAGCACACCGTCGTGGTGCGCCGCGCGGGCGCCGACGACGTGCGCCTCACGGGCGCCTTCATCCTCGTCGCAACCGGCTCCAAGCCCTACCGGCCTCCGCTGTACCCCTTCGGCGACGTGCGCGTGCACGACTCGGACGAGGTGCTGGAGATCGGCCAGCTGCCCAAATCCCTCGTCGTGGTGGGCGGCGGCGTCATCGGCTGTGAGTACGCGTGCATGTTCGCCGCGCTCGGCATCCCCGTGACGCTGGTGGAGGTGAAGCAGGAGCTCCTGTCCTTCCTCGACGACGAGTTCTCCGCGCTGCTCGCCCAGCGCATGGAGGCGCTCGGCATCCGCCTGCGCTTCGGCCAGACGGTGGAGAAGGTGGACGTGCCCGCCGCGTGCGAGGTCCCCATCCGCCTGACGCTGTCCTCGGGTGAAGAGGTCTCCGCGGACCAGGTGCTGGTGGCCTCGGGCCGCTCGGCGAACACGGACGGCCTGGGGCTCTCCGAGCTGGGCGTGAAGCTGGGCTCCCGGGGACAGGTGGAGGTGGGCCCGGGCTTCCAGACCGCGGTGCCGCACATCTACGCGGTGGGAGACGTCATCGGCTTCCCCGCCCTGGCCTCCACCTCCATGGACCAGGCGCGCGTCGCGGTGGAGCACGCCTTCTGCCTGGGGGGCCCCCTGGCCATCGCCACCGTGCTGCCCTACGGCATCTACACCATCCCCGAGGTCTCCACGGCGGGCGAGACGGAGGAGGGCCTGCGCGCCAAGGGCATCCCCTACGTGGCCGGCCGCGCGCGCTTCGCCACCAACCCGCGCGGGCAGATCATCGGCGAGACGCACGGCCTCCTGAAGCTGCTCTTCCACCGCGAGAGCCTCAAGCTGCTGGGCGTGCACGTGCTCGGCGAGCAGGCCTCGGAGCTGGTGCACATCGGCCTGGTGGCCATGCTCACCGGCTCCACCGCGCGGCTCTTCCTGGAGACGTGCTTCAACTACCCGACGCTGTCGGAGGCCTACAAGTCGGCCACCTTCGACGCGATGGACCGCCTCAAGCGCGGCCTCGTCTGAGCGCGCTCAGCGGCGCTGGGACTTCGGCGCCGCGCCAGCCCCCTTCAGGCTGCCCACGGTGAGCCCCGACGGGCCCGGCGCCGCGCGGTGGACGTCATCCGCCGAGGCCCGGGCCAGCGAGGACTCGGGGGACTCGCCCGCGGCGGAGCGCCCGCCGCCCTTGCCGCTGGCGCCGCGCAGCAGCTCCCGCGCGCGCTCCCAGCGGACCTTCTCCTCCGCCATCAGTCGCGTCAGCTCCTCGCGGGCCTGGGGGTCCTCGAGGCCCGCCGCCGCGGCGGCCACCTTGTCCAGGAACGGGAGCAGGTAGCCGAAGTCCTTGTCGAAGGCGCTGGGGTTCGTCGCCATGGGGGCACCCTATCCCGGTCTTCAGCCGTGGTACACGCGCGAGGCGACGATGCGTCCACCCTTCACCTCCAGCACCTCCGCCACCGGCATGGGCTCCTCGCCGGGCGCGTGCCGCAGGTACTCCATGAAGACGCGCTCGCCGTCCGCCGTCAGCGCCGTCTCCTCGTAGCGCAGGCCAGGCAGCCGGGCGATGGCCTCCCGCCACCACTTCGCCAGGGCCGGCCGGCCCACCAGCTTCCCGCCCGTCTCCGGGTGCAGGACCCTGATCTTGGGCGAGGTGTGCGTGCAGGCCTCGGCGTACAGCGCCACCAGCCCCTCCACGTCATGCGCGTTGAAGGCGGCCAGCCAGGCCCGGGCCACGGAGAAGTTTTCGCTCGCGCTCATGGTTCAGAAACCCTCGGAAGAATTCGGTGACAGTCTCTCGACAGCGAGAGTCCAAGCCGCCTCTTATATAAGGTAGGGCCCAGATTGTAGGACAAGGTAGGAGTATTGGACTCCACCGTCATGCGGATTTGGCTGGAAACCAAGTCCCGTGGGAAGTAAGGGCCCCGCCTGCTCTGTTCCGTCAGGCACATTCAAGAAAAGAAGGACCGGATCGTGGCCGCCAACGCACCCATCGAGAAGATTCGTAACATCGGTATCTCCGCCCACATCGACTCGGGCAAGACGACGCTCTCCGAGCGCATCCTGTTCTATACGGGCAAGATCCATGAGATCCACGAGGTCCGCGGCAAGGACGGCGTGGGCGCGATCATGGACTCGATGGACCTGGAGCGTGAGAAGGGCATCACCATCCAGTCGGCCGCGACGTACGCGATGTGGGGCGACTTCAACATCAACCTCATCGACACGCCGGGACACGTGGACTTCACCATCGAGGTGGAGCGCTCCCTGCGCGTGCTGGACGGCGCCATCCTGGTGCTCTGCTCGGTGTCCGGCGTGCAGTCGCAGTCGATCACGGTCGACCGGCAGATGAAGCGCTACCGCGTTCCGCGCATCGCGTTCGTCAACAAGATGGACCGCGCCGGCGCGAACTATGACCGCGTGGCCGCGCAGCTGAAGGAGAAGCTGTCGCACCACCCCGTCAAGCTGCAGATGCCCATCGGCGGCGAGGACCGCTTCGAGGGTCTGATCGACCTCATCCAGATGAAGGCGTTCTACTTCGACGGTGAGAACGGCGAGAAGATCCGCGAGGAGGAGATCCCCGCGAACATGCTGGAGGACGCGAAGGAGCGCCGCCAGCAGATGATCGAGGGCGTGGCCGAGGTCGACGACCAGCTGGGCGAGCTGTTCCTGTCGGACGCCGCCATCCCGAACGACGCCATCATCGCCGCCGTCCGCCGGGCCACCATCGGCCTGAAGATGACGCCCGTGATGTGTGGCTCCGCCTACAAGAACAAGGGCGTGCAGCTGCTGCTCAACGCCGTGTGTAACTTCCTCCCGAACCCCAAGGAGGCGACCAACAAGGCGCTGGACCAGAAGAACAACGAGGCGGAGGTCATCCTCGAGTCGGACCCGGAGAAGCCCTTCGTCGGTCTGGCGTTCAAGCTGGAGGACGGCCGCTACGGGCAGCTGACGTACATGCGCGTCTACCAGGGCCGCGTCACCAAGGGCGACTTCATCGTCAACCAGGTGAACCAGAAGAAGGTCAAGGTGCCGCGCATCGTGCGCATGCACTCCAGCCAGATGAACGACATCAACGACGCGACGGCCGGCGACATCGTCGCGCTGTTCGGCATCGAGTGCGCCTCCGGCGACACGTTCACCGACGGCTCGGTGAACTACACGATGACGTCCATGCACGTCCCGGACGCGGTGATTTCGCTCGCCGTGGAGCCCAAGGACCGCTCGGCGCTGCAGAACTTCTCCAAGGCGCTCAACCGCTTCACGAAGGAAGACCCCACCTTCCGCGTGCACCGCGATGAGGAGTCCGGGCAGACCATCATCCGCGGCATGGGTGAGCTGCACCTGGAGATCTACATCGAGCGCATGAAGCGCGAGTACCAGTGCGAGGTGAAGGCCGGTAAGCCGCAGGTGGCGTACCGCGAGACCATCAGCCAGAAGGGCGAGTTCGCCTACACGCACAAGAAGCAGACCGGTGGTTCCGGTCAGTTCGCGCGCGTGTGCGGCTACATCGAGCCCCTGCCCTCGGACGCGGTGCAGCAGTACGAGTTCGTGGATGACATCGTCGGTGGCTCGATTCCGCGCGAGTTCATCCCCGCGTGCGACAAGGGCTTCGCCGAGGCCGTCAAGAAGGGCAGCCTCATCGGCTTCCCCGTCGTCGGGGTGCGCGTGGTCATCAACGACGGCGCGTTCCACGCGGTCGACTCGTCCGAAATGGCGTTCAAGACGGCCGCCATCATGGGCTTCCGCGAGGGCTACGCCGCCGCCAAGCCCATCATCCTCGAGCCGATGATGAAGGTGGAGGTCACGGCGCCCGAGGACTTCCAGGGCTCCGTCGTCGGCCAGCTCAACCAGCGCCGCGGCACCATCCTCTCCACGGAGACCGCCGAGGGCTACGTGACGGCGGTGGCCGAGGTTCCGCTGAACACGATGTTCGGCTACTCCACGGACCTTCGCTCCGCGACGCAGGGCAAGGGCGAGTTCACGATGGAGTTCGCCAAGTACACGCCGGTGCCGCGCAACGAGTCCGAGGCCCTGATGGCCGCGTACAAGGAGAAGCTCGCGGCCGAGCAGGCGGCGCGCAAGTAGTCCGCGCCTCCCAGGCGTCCAGGTTGTAAGGAAGGCGCTCCTCTTCAGTGAGGGGCGCCTTTCGCCTTTTCGGGAGACTCACCGTGACGCTGCTCCGTGCCGCCAACGTCCAGCTCAGCTTCGGCAGCCGCACCGTGTTCGAAGGGCTCACCGTCACCATCGAAGAGGGTGAGCGGGTGGGCCTGGTCGGCGTCAACGGCTCGGGCAAGACGTCGCTGATGAAGATATTGGCGGGCGCGGCCAGGCCGGACACGGGGGAGCTGCAGCTGCGCCGTGGAGCCCGGGTCACCTACCTGCCCCAGGAGCCGGAGTTCGCGGAGGGCGCCACGGTGGCCTCCGAGCTGTCCGTGGCCCAGGGGCCGCTGCGCGAGGCGCTGGCGGCCCAGGCGGAGCTGGCGAAGAAGCTGGAGTCCTCGCCCCCGGAGGCCCACGAGAAGCTGATGGAGCAGCTGGCGGCGCTGTCGGACCGCATCGAGCAGCTGGGCGGCTGGGACACCGAGCACCACGCGAAGACGCTGCTGGACCGGCTGGGCGTGAAGGACTGGGACCGGCCCGTGGCGCAGCTGTCGGGCGGTCTTCGCAAGCGCGTGGCCATCGCCCGGGCGCTGCTCACGCGGCCGGACATGCTGCTGCTCGACGAGCCCACCAACCACCTGGACGCGGACACGGTGGACTGGCTGGAGGAGGAGCTGGACAAGCTGCCCGGGGCGCTGCTGCTCGTCACGCACGACCGCTACTTCCTGGACGGGCTGGTGGACCGCATCGTCGAGATCCAGCCGGGCGCGGGCGTCACGTCGTATCCGGGCAACTACCAGGCGTACCTGGAGCAGAAGCTGGTGGCGCAGGAGAACGCCGAGGTCGCCCAGCACAAGCGCGAGCGGTGGATTGCGCAGGAAGTAGCGTGGCTGCGTCGCGGGCCCGAGGCGCGGCGCACCAAGAGCAAGGCGCGCATCGAGCGGGCACAGAAGCTGATGGCGGAGAAGGGCTTCCAGCGCCCCAAGGTGGCGGACCTGCGGGTCATCGCCGCGCCCCGGCTGGGCCACACCGTCATCGAGTCCGAGGGGCTGACGAAGGCCTTCGGCGCGCGCAAGGTGCTCGACGGCGTGGACTTCCGGCTGCAGCGCGGCGAGCGCGTGGGCCTGGTCGGCCCCAACGGCGTGGGCAAGACGACCTTCCTGCGCGTGCTGTTGGGCGAGCTGCCCCCGGACGGCGGCAAGCTCGTCATCGGGAAGAACACGAAGGTGGCGTACTACGACCAGAACCGGGCGCAGCTGGATCCGGAGATGACGGTGTACGACGCGGCCTCGCAGGGCGAGGACTGGGTGGACCTGGGAGACCAGAAGGTCGCGCTGCGCGACTACCTGGACGACCTGCTCTTCCCGGTGCCCATGCAGCGGATGCGGGTGAAGGCGCTGTCGGGCGGCGAGCGCAACCGGTTGCTGCTGGCGCGGCTGTTCCTGGAGGGCGCCAACGTGCTGGTGCTGGACGAGCCGACGAACGATCTGGACATCGTCACGCTCAACGTCCTGGAGCGGCTGCTGCTGGACTTCGGGGGCAGCACGCTGCTCGTGACGCACGACCGGTACTTCCTCGACAAGGTGGCCACGAGCATCGTGACGTTCGACGGCAACGGCCGCGTCACGCGCTACGAGGGCAACTACACGATGTACCGGCGGCTCAAGGAGCAGTCGGACGCCATGGCCGCCGCGGAGGCCGCCAAGGCCGCGCCGAAGAAGGTCGAGCCCGTCTCCCCCGCCCCCGCGCCGAAGGCCGCGAAGAAGCCGGGCAAGCTCTCCTACAAGGACCAGCGCGAGCTGGACGGCATGGAGGCCGCGATTGAAGCGGCCGAGACGCGCAAGGCGGAGCTGGAGGCGCAGCTGGCCGACCCGACCATCTACAGCAAGAGCGGCAAGGTGGCGGAGGTCCAGAAGGAGCTGGACGCCGCCGTCGCCGAGGTCGACCGGCTCTACACCCGGTGGCAGGTCCTCCAGGACCTCGCGGGCACTGGGGCCTAGTCACCCCATCTGCCGGCGCGCGAAGTCCACCCTTGAATCCAGGGGCTCCCGTGCGGAGCCATTCCTTCCCTCCCAGGGAGTCCCTGACATGTCATTCATTCATTTCGTGCCGCCCGGTGTGCCGGGTGTTGTCACCGTTGTGTCTGCTGTTGGCGTGGGGCTGTCGTCCGGAGGAGGGCCCTGCCGGCTCAGTCGTACCGGAGCGCGATGATGGGGTCCACGCGCGAGGCCCTGCGCGCGGGCAGCCACGTGGCGACGAGGCCCACGGCGAGCAGCGCCAGGGGCGCGAGGAGGAAGGCCCACGGGTCCAACGCGCTCACCCCGTGCACCAGCCCGGACACCACCCGCGTCAGCGCCAGCGCGCCCACGAAGCCCAGGCCCACGCCCGCGCCCACCGAGCCCAGGCCCTGGAGGAACACCAGCCGCACCACCTCGCCGCGCGTGGCCCCCAGCGCCAGGCGCACGCCCATCTCCCGCGTGCGCTGGCTCACCAGGTACGACAGCACGCCGTAGATGCCCACGGCCGCCAGCCCCAGCGCCAGCGCCGCCATCAACCCCAGCAGCACCATGTTGAAGCGCTCGGAGCCCAGCGTGCGCGCCACGTGCGCGTCCAGCATCAGCGTCTCCGACACGGGCTGCCGCGGGTCCACCGCCCACAGCTCCTCCTGCACGGACGCCACCACCGCCGCGTGGCTCCCGGGCGACTTCACCACCAGGTTGCGCGGCAACATCCGCACGAGCAGCTCGTTGAGCCTGCGCGTCACCTGCCCCGTCGGCACGTACAGCACCGCGGGCGCCTCCTGGTCCAACCCCCGCTCACGCACGTCGCGCACCACGCCCACCACCCGGCGCGGCGTGTCGTCCCGGAGCGACGGCACCGAGTGCGCCACCCGGATGGACTTGCCCACGGGGTCCTCGCCCGGCCAGTACTTGCGCGCGGCCGCCTCGTTGATGACCACCACCGGCGCCGAGCGCGACGTGTCCGTCTCCTCCAGCCACCGCCCTCCCATCAGCCCCAGCCCCAACGTGCGCGCGTAGCCCGGCGACACCGGCCGGTACTGGCCGAAGCCCACCCCGGGGCCGTCCTCGCGGCCCTCGTACTTGCCCTCGATGGCGAAGCCCATGCTGGAGCCCATCTCCATCGGCAGCGTGGGCGTGGAGCCCACCTCCACCACGCCGGGCAGCGCGCGCACCCGCTCCTCCACCTGGCGCAGGAAGCGCTCCACCGCCTCCGGCTCGCCGTAGCGGCCCTCCGGCAAGGACAGCCGCAGCACGTGCACGTCCGTCGCGTCGAAGCCGGGCTTGACCTCCTGCAGCGCACCGAAGCTCCGGATGAGCAGCCCCGCCCCCACCAGCAGCACCACCGCGAGCGCCACCTGCCCCACCACCAGCACCTTGCGCGTGCGCCCCGCCCCCGCCCCCGCCGTCGCCCGCTGGGCCCCCTCGCGCAGCGCGTCCTGGAGCCTGGGCCGCGAGGCCTGCCACGCCGGGAGCAGCCCGAAGAGCAGCCCCGTCACCACCGACAGCCCCAGGGAGAACAGCAGCACCGTGCCCTCCAGCTCCACCTGCGTCCCCGGCGTGAGCAGCTCCGGCGGCGCCAGCGACAGGAGCGCGGGCAGCGCGCTCGACGCCAGGAGCACGCCCAACCCGCCGCCCACCAGCGACAAGAGCAGGCTCTCCGTCAGCAACTGCCGCACCAGCCGCCGGGGCGCCGCGCCGAGCGCCGCGCGCACCACCAGCTCCCGCTGCCTCGCCGCGGAGCGCGCGAGCTGGAGGTTGGCCAGGTTGACACACGCGATGAGCAGCACCAGCCCCACCGCGCCCAGCAGCACCCAGAGCGCCAGGCGCAAATCCCCCGCGAGCGCCGCCCGCAGGTCCACCGCGCCGAAGAACTCGTGGGCGCGCATCAGGTGCGGCTTCTGCGCCGTCAGGCGCGCGCTCAGCGTCTTCAACGCGGCCTCCACGCCCTGGGGCGACAGCCCGTCACGCACCCGCCCGGTGACGAACAGGAAGTTGGAGGCCTCGTTGTTCGTCATGTCCAGCTGCAGCGGCGTCCACAGCTGCGCCTCCGCCGGGAAGCGGAACGACTCCGCCGCCACGCCCACCACGGTGTAGGGCTCGTCGTTGAGCGTGAGCGTGCGCCCCACCACGTCCGGCGCCCCACCGAAGCGGCGCTTCCACAGCCCCTGGCCGAGCACCACCACGCGCGGCCCCCCCGGGACGTCCTCCTCCGGCAGGAAGCCGCGCCCCAGCTGAGGCCTCACGCCGAACGTCTCGAAGAAGTTCCCCGTCACCCGGACCCCCGCCAGCCGCTCCGGCAGCCCGTCCCCCACGAGGTTGAAGCCCGAGGGCAACATCTCCGACGCGGAGACCTGGGAGAAGGGCGAGCCCTCCGACGTCAGCCAGGCGTAGTGGGCGATCGCCAACGTCGTGTTGGGCCCGTCCGCGTCCCGCGCGTCCACCCGCACCAGCTGCTCGGAGCGGGGATAGGGCAGCGGCCGCAGCAGCACCCCGTGCACGACGCTGAAGATGGCCGTGTTCGCGCCGATGGCCAGCGCGAGCGTCAGCAGCGAGACGGCGGTGAACCCCCGATTCTTGAAGAGCAACCGGACGGCGTAGCGGAGATCCTCGAGAAGGACGGCCACGGATGACTCCTTGGGCGGGAATGAGAAATCCTACGCCCGGCCGGCGCCTGCGATTGCACGGTGTTTTGCTTTCCCATGATTGGGATACGCGTGCGCGGGATTGGGACTTCACGGCAAGCCCCGGAGAATCGGGACGAATCGCGCGTCAAGTCGTTCCACGCGGAAGCTCAGGGATACTTTCCCGGGATGAGGCACCTGGGCGTGAGCTTGCGCATCCCCTCGGCGCCATGCGACTCGTTCGTCTTTGGAGCTCACGGCTCACGTGTGAGCTGTCATTCCATCCTTCAAGGAGTCGTCGTGTCGTTCCGGCCCGCGTTCGCGTTGCTGTCGGCGCTGTTCACCCTCGCCCTGGTGCTCCCCTCCGCCGCCTCCGCCCAGGCGAAGACGCTGCCGACCTTCAATCTGCAGCGGATGGAGCTGGACCCGGCGGGGCTCGGCTCGCTGGTGGTGAGCACCGGTCGCACGCTGCCCGCGGGCCTGGTGCGCGTGGGCGTCCAGGGTCACTACGAGCAATTGCCCCTCCACTTCCAGACGCGCTGGGAGCCGGGCGGTGGCATGGGCCTGGTGGAGAACAAGTTCACCATGGACCTCACCGCGGCCATCGGCGTGACGGACTGGCTCCAGGTGGACGCGGAGGTGCCCTTCATCGTCACGCAGGGCGGCTCGAAGCACCTGAACGTGAACGCCCCCGAGGGCCAGGGCCTGGGCTCGCCGTGGGTGGGCGCGCGCGCGGCGCTCCTGCGGCCGGACTTCGGCTTCCAGGTGGCGCTGGATGTGTCCGCGGCGATTCCGGTGGGCAGCAAGGCGCTGCTCGCCAGGGACCGGTACGCGGTGCACCCCAGCCTCCAGCTCGGCTTCCTGGCGGAGACGTGGCAGCTGGGCCTGGAGACCGGCCTCCTGCTGCGAGACAAGCAGGACCTGGGCCCGCTGTCGGGCACCAGCGTGGACGTGGTGGGCAACGAGCTGCGGCTGGGCGGCACCGTGACGTCGCGCGCCGGAGACCTCACGCGCGGGGAGATCAGCATGCTCGTCGGCGTGCCGCTGCAGGGCGGTCAGGCGGGCGCGGAGCTGCTGGTGGCCATCCGCCGCCACACCACGTCCTGGATGGACCTGTTCGTGATGGGCGGCCCGGGCGTGGGCGCGGGCCTGGACACGCCCACCTTCCGCTTCGTGGCCGGCGCGTCGTTCGCCACCGGACGCGTGGACTGACGCCTACTTGGGCATCACGCCGAAGGCCTTCGCCATGGCGATGGCGATGCCCAGCAGGCTCTCACCCGCGATGAAGCCCGAGGAGACGGGGAGCACCATGTCCTCGGCCAGCTTGGGCTTCTTGCGGCGCAGCACCTCGGCGATGGCCGAGCCCAGGAAGAAGGCGATGGAGCTGGAGGCCGGGATGACGATGGCCAGCCCGAAGCCCGCCGGCGAGGGGATGTAGCCCTTCAGCTTCGCGGGCGCCCAGCGCTCCAGCAGCACCAGGCAGATGCCCAGCGTCGCGCCGCACAGCGCCCCCCAGCGCGCGGTGACGGGCATCGCGGAGACGCCCGTGGCCAAGAGCTTGGACACGCCCGCCCACACCATGGTGGCCGGCGCGGGGAACTCCTCGGTGCCCAGCGCCTCCGCGTTGGGAATCAGCAGGTTGAACACCGGCACCACCACCGCCGCGCCCGCCACCACGCCGAACAGCTGCGCGACGAACTGCTGACGCGGGTTGGCACCCAACAGCCACCCGGACTTCAGGTCCGTGAGCAGGTCCGCCGAGTGCAGACCCACGCCGCCGGTGGCGTTGGCGCTCATCACGTTGGCGGGGATGTTCCCCGGCGCAAGGCCTCCGAAGATGAGCTGCGTGACGGGGCCGAGCGCCTTGGTGGGCGTGGTGTCCGTCTCGCCGGTGACGCGGCTGGCGACCACGCCCATCACCACCGCCAGCGGCATGGCCAGCACGCCCGCCCACCACGGAATCTGGAACAGGTACGCCATCAGGAAGATGGCGACGGGCCCCAGCACCGCGAAGCCCAGCGGGAACCACGACGGCGGACACTCGATGCCGGCCAGCGGGTCCGTCTCCTCCTGCTGCGCGCCCTTGCCCCGGAACAGCCCCGACAGCGCCTTGAACGAGCGCGCCACGCTGCGCCACTGGAAGGCGAACGCCAGCAGGCCCGACGACACCAGCAGCGCCGAGCCCGTCCACACCATCCAGCTGTTGATGGCCTTGTAGGTGATTTCAGGGATGGAGCCCTGCGTCACCATGGCCGGGGCCAAGAAGCCGTACGACAGCACCGCGCCCAGGAACATGGACCAGCCGGTGCGGAAGCTCACCAGCGCGCCCGCGCCCACCAGCAGCAGGCTGAAGTCGAGCGACATCGTCCACGCCGAGGCCTTCTTGCCCAGCATCGTGAAGGGCAGGCTCACCTTCTCCGGGATGTTGGTCAGCCACGGGAAGCGCGCGTCACGCACCAGCACCAGCAGCGCGCCGACGACGCCCGCGCCCGTGAGCAGCCGCGACTTGCGCCGCGCCACTTCACCGTGGCCGTGCAGCGCGCGGATGGTCTCCGCGGTGGCGGTGCCGGTGGGGAACGGCAGCGCCTCGATGTTGATGAGCTGGCGCTTGATGGGGATGGCCGCGAAGACACCCAGCGCGGAGATGACCGCGAACCACACCACCAGCCAGCCCGCGGGCGGCAGCGTGCCGGTGAGCATCAGCAGCGCGGGCACCGCGGCCATGTTGCCGCCGCCCGTCATGTACCCGGCCGCCGAGGCCACCGAGCCCATGGCGTTGTTCTCCAGGTCCGTGAAGTCGTTCTTCAGCACGCGCAGCGAGCGCAGCGTGCTGAACACGGCGAAGGCCAGGATGCAGGCGGTGATGGTGACGCCCAGGCTCCAGCCCGTCTTGAGGATGACGTACAGGTTGGACAGACACATCACCGCGCCAATCAACATGCCCGCGATGACGGCGCGCACGGTGAGCTGCCGCGAGCCACCCTGGTAGACGTGTTTGAGCCAGTACAGCTCCGGGTCCTTCTCCGCGGACGCCCCGGGCTCGTCGGCGTTGGCGTCGGTGGGCTGGAGGCGGAGCCCCGTGGGGCTCGGAGTCTGTTGGGACGGGGACTGGCTCATTGGGGGCGAAAAGATAGTGCACGGCCCCCGCTGTCACGAAGCACGGACTCCAGCAGGCAAGCAAAAGGGGCGGGGTACTCCTGCCCCGCCCCTTCGCTCGTCGCCGCAGGGCGTCACGCCCTGGGGTCAGCCGTGGTCGTGCCCGCCCGGCCCGTGGACGTGGCCGTGGGAGAGCTCCTCGTTGGAGGCCTGGCGGACCTCCTTCACGGTGACGTCGAAGTGCAGCGTCTTGCCGGCGAGCGGGTGGTTCAGGTCGATGACCACGTCCTCGCCCCGGACCTCGGAGATGCGCAGGGGGATGTCACCCTGGTCCGTCTGCGCCATCAGCGTCTGGCCAGGCTGGGGCACGAAGCCCGCGGGGAGCATGGCGCGAGGCACCACGCGCACGCCCTCGGGATCATGCTCGCCGTAGCCCTGTGCGGGCTGCACCACCACCTGCTTGCTGTCGCCGGTGGACAGGCCCTCCAGCGCGCCCTCCAGGCCGGGGACGATTTGACGGTGCCCGTGCAGATAGGCGAGCGGCTGGCCGGGCTCGCTCTGGTCGATGACCTGTCCATCACCGAGGTGCAGCCGGTACTCGAGCGAGACGATTGAATCCTTGGCGACCCTCATGCGGGCTCCTTGGGTGCGACGGTGGGACGACTCCGCGGAGAAGGATGGGGATGGGTTCATCCCGATGTCAGGAGGTGGAAGGCCCCGCTGCCCGCTCCACGTCCGTGCGAGCGGGCGGCTCTCCGCGCGCCACGTACACGGCGGCGGCCAGGTCCCCGGTGACGTTGAGCGTGGTGCGGCACATGTCCAGGAAGCGGTCCACGCCCAGCACCAGGCCCAGCCCCTCCACCGGAATCTTGAACATGGTGAGGATCATCGCGATGACGGGGATGGAGCCCGCGGGCACGCCCGCCGTCCCGATTCCCGCCAGGATGCAGATGAACATGATGAGCGCCTGCTGCGACAAATCCAGCGGCACCTCATAGACCTGCGCGAGGAAGAGCACGGTGACGCCCTCGAACAGCGCGGTGCCGTTCTGGTTCATCGCCGAGCCGGCCGTCAGCACGAAGCGCGACACGTTGGGGGGCAGCTTGAGGTTCTCCTCGGCGACCTTGAGCGCGGTGGGCAGCGTGGCGCTGGAGGAGGACGTGGAGAACGCGGTGACGATGGCCAGCCGGCAGTCGCGGAAGAACTCGATGGGATTGCGCCCTCCCAGGAAGCGCACCGACAGCGAGTACACGATGAACATGTGGACCGACAGCGCCAGCAGCACCGTGCCCACGTAGGCCGCCAGCTGCTGGAGGATGCCCAGCCCCAGCCTGGCCGTCATGGCGAACAGCAGCGCGCCGACGCCGTAGGGGGCAAGCCGCAGCACGCCGTCGATGAGCTTCATCATCACGTCGTAGAGGCCCTGGAGGGTCTCCTTCAGGCGCTGCACGCCCTCGGTGGGCGTGAGGGCCACGCCCAGGCCGAAGATGAGCGAGAAGACGATGAGGCCGATCATGTCCCCGTCCGCCGCGGCCTTGAGCGGGTTGGTGGGCACCATGGACATGAGCACGGCGCCGAAGGACGTCTCGGACGGAGGGGGCGCGGCCTTCACCTGGGTGCCGCCCCGGGCGAGCGCGCGGGCCTCCTCGCTCAGGCCGTGGCCGGGCTGGATGACGTTGACGAGCACCAGGCCGATGAGCACGGAGATGGCGGAGAACACCACGGTGTAGCCCAGCGTGCGCGCGCCCAGGCGGCCCACCTGCCGCAGGTCCAGCTCCGCCACGCCCATGACGAGGGCCGCGAACAGCAGCGGCACCACGAGCATGAGGAGCAGGCGGATGAAGATCTGCCCCACGGGGGAGGCCACGTTGTTGACGGCCCAGTCCAGCCAGGGTGCACCGCCCGCGAGGGCATTCGCGCCGAGCCCCGCCACCGTGCCGGTGACGATGCCGATGAGCATCTTGTGGTGAGCCTTCATCGCGCAATCTCCGCGTCCTCCCGGCGGGAGGGCAATGGGGCGCGCAGCCTACTGGCAAAGGAAGGTGGCGCCCACCCTCCGCATGAGACAAAGCTGCGCCTCGCCGTGGAAACCCTCGTCCAGCTCACCGAAGCCGCCGTGCCCCCCGCCCTCTTCCGCCGGCTGCTGCGGCGCCTGGGAGTCCTCGGCCGCGAGCGGCTGAAGGACACGTACCAGACGACGTTCTGGTACGACTTCGGCCCGCCGACGAACGTCGTGGAGGACATCGTCACCGCGCTGCGTCCGGCCATCGCCGGCCGGCGGCGCATCGCGGGCGTGGAGTGGTGGCTGTCGCGCATGTACCCGACGGACGTGCGCGTGGACTTCCATCAGGACCGGGACGAGAAGCTGGCGCTGCGCACGGGGAAGCTGGTGCACCCGCGCATCGGCTCGGTGCTCTTCCTCAACCGCGTGCGCGGCGGCGCGCTGGTGGTGACGCGCGAGAAGCCGGACGAGTCCAACCCGTCCCTCGCGCCGTCGCGGCTGGACACCGCGGACCTGGTGACGCCCAGGCCCAACCGGCTGGTGGTGTTCGACGGCTCGCTCACGCACGGCGTGCTGGACGCGCGGAACCAGGTGCCGGACGGGAAGCTGCCGGGGCGCTCGCGGCTGCGCCGCACGCTGGTGATGAACTGGTGGGGACACCGTCCCACCGACGTGCCCCGCTGGTCGGAGACGAAGCTCTACCGGGCACTCGGGGGCTGACGGCGCGTGAGCAGAGGACGCGCCGACCTCGGCGATTCGAGACGCGACGCTGCCGGGCGCTGCGGCGCGTGATGCGGAGGACGCGCCGCTCCTCGCGGCATGCCCCGAGGGCTCGAGGCGCGACGCGACCGGGTGACGAGTCGCGTGATGAACATGGGCCGCGCCAGGCCCCGAGGATTCGAGTCGCGGCGCTACCTGCCGCTCGGGGGCTGAGGGTACGCGGCGACCGTCTCACGCAGGCGGTGGGTGACGCGCTCGGCCCACTCGGGCTCGATTTCGAGGCACGCCGTCTGTCGGCCCAGGCGCAGCGCGGCGGCGGGCAGCGAGCCGCTGCCGGCGAACGGGTCCAGCACGGTGTCACCGGGTCGGCTGTACGTGCGCACCAGCGGCTCGACCACGGAGAACGGCTTGTGGTGGGGATGACTGCCCCAGCGCGCGGCGTCGCCGTCATCGTCATAGCCGCCGACGACGGCCCAGACGGTGGGCAGGTCCCCGGGCGCGAGCACCGGCTCGGGCGTCCGGGCGATGACGAGCGCGACCTCGTAGACGCGCAGGGTCTGCTCGTTCGCGTTCTTGTCCGTGGTGCGCTTGCCCCAGGTGAACTCGCCGCGCAGGTGGGGATAGCCCAGCGCGCGCGCGGCGGTGAGGATGGGCTCCTTGCCGAGCAGGTTCGTCCAGATGACCAGCGGCGCGTCGGGCGTCAGGTGTGCCAGGGCGCGCGTGAGCCAGGCCTCGGAGAACGCCCGGTAGTCGCGCACCGTCTCGAAGCGGACGATGGGGTTCTGGTCGATCTTCTTGTGCGCGCGCGGGTCCCTCAGGTCCCCGCCCTTGCGACGCCGCGTGAGCAGACAGTACGGCGGGTCGGTGAGCAGCAGCGAGGCGCGGCGCTCGCCCAGGGCTTCGCGGTAGCCCGAGGGCTCGCGGGAGTCGGCGCGGATGCAGCGCGGGGCATCGGAAGGAAGCGGAGGGGTCATCGTCCGGGGCGGCACCCTACACGGTGGGCCACGAGGCTCAAGGCCCCTCGCGCCGTCACTTCACCACCAGTCGGTCCACCGTCAACGTCCGGCCCCGTACATCCCAGAGCTTGAGCGTGTAGCGCCCGGGTGTCAGGGCGGCCTCGTCAGCCAGGAGGACGACCACATCTTGCTCCTCCTCCGCGCGCAGCGGCGTTGATTGCCAGGGAGGCTTCAGCTCCAGCACCTGCCCGGAGTCCCTGGTGAGCGAGCCGCCGCTCGCCACCCACCCCAGGCCCTCCGACTCAGCGGAGATGCCCAGCACCAGGGCACTCCAATGTGAATGGAGGGCCACGTGGCGAATCGCCTTGGCGTACAGGTCAGGCCCCTGTGGGGAGGCGGACTCGAGCACCTGGACGTAGAGCGACCTCGAGGACCGCCCCAGCATCGCGACCAATTCCTCCAACGAGCTCGAGGCGCGCCCCGTGGACTGGAGTCGCTCGAGTTCGGAGCGAGCCTGCGCCAGCCGCGCCCTGAGCTCCTCGACCTCCCGCCGATAGGACTCCGCGGTGCGGACGCGACGGAAGACCTCGACCTGCGGTTCACCGCGCATCGGGTCCACCACCAACCAGACCACCAGCTGCTCCGGAGCCGCCCCATCGAGGAAGCGGACCTCGAGGCGCAGCCGCTCCCCCTGGCGGAACGTGGTCGACGGCACGAGCACCAGGTGGTCATCCGCCAGGCCCACGCGATGGAAACGCTCACGC
Source organism: Myxococcus faecalis (assembly GCF_050039385.1). Lineage (NCBI taxonomy): Bacteria > Pseudomonadati > Myxococcota > Myxococcia > Myxococcales > Myxococcaceae > Myxococcus > Myxococcus faecalis. The sequence goes on from NZ_CP144336.1 coordinate 1,126,346, forward strand.
CCCTCCAGCAGGACCTCTTCGGTCCGGATGCGGGCGTCGAAGAAGAGGGTCGTGGCGCGCCCTGGGGAGATGCGGATGTCGAGGGACGGCGCGGCCACTTCGCCGCCCACCTCGAGCCGACGCACAGGGGGCAGACTCGAGGAAGGGGTGGGCCCAGGGCGCTCCGCACCCGAGCTCAGCAGAACGCCCCAGGTGAGCGCGAGGACCGGGAACACGGCGAGCAAGTCACGGCCTTCCGAAGTAGTCGGTAGAGGTGAGCCCCACGATCGTGCTGATCATCTTCTGCTCAGGTGTGCTGTTGACACTGTCGTAGGTCATGCCCACCTGCACGCGCTCGCCGAGATTGGCCACCGACACCTGGAGACAGACCGCCATGCGCTTGCCATTGGGAGTCTCCGCTTCGGACACCCAGATGTAGTACCTCTTCTGTCCGTGAAAGAGCCTCCCGTGGAACTTCGTCCCGCGCGGGAACGCTTCGACGAGGGCTGGATCCGGCAGGTTGCGGTAGAGGTAGATGGAGATGGGACCTTCGGGAGGAAGCGGAATCACCGACACATACCGCTCGCCGGGGGCCTGCAGTGAGAAGTCCGTCCGCGACAGCTGCGAGCTCGGGGAGTAGCCCAGCGCATTCAGACGCTCGATGGAACCCGCCGGGCACTCCCCCTCGGGCGACGTCAGGCGTGTCTGGGGTGAGCCGCCCGCGCAGGCTCCGGCCAGGCACGCCACCGCCGCCGTCTTCCCCAAGGTGCCGCTCACCGAGCCACGCTTCCGCGAAGGGGGCGACTCAGGAGTTGGCGCGTCCGAGGGAGCGGGGGCCGCGGAAGCCCACCGGGTGGGAGCCTCCGCGGGCTCGGCGGACGGTGAAGAGGGACGGGCTGTGTCGGGGGGCGCGAGGGGACGACTCGTCACGACAGGACTTCCTTTCTCTGCAGGAGGTGGGAGGGGGACGACCGCCTGCGTGGAGCTCGAAGCGGGCGACTCGCGACGCGAGACACCCAGGGCCACCGCGCCCAGGACGAACAGCACCAGCACGCCCACCGCGACACCGCGCGTCCAGGAAGGCTCGCGGGACGGCGACGTGGGAGCGGGCGGCGGCGGAGAGGACGGGAGCGCGTCCGCCGGCGCGGCGACGGCCTCCGGTGCGAGGGGATGCGAAGGTGTGTTCTCGGCGTCGGAGTCCTGCTCCGCGTCCGACGCGGAGGGCTCGGGCATGCGCACGAGCTCCGGCACCATGCGCACCCGGGGCGTGTTCGAGTCCACGTCACGCGGGGACTCGGGCTCGGGAGGAAGGTCCAGCGACAGCCTCCATGCGGGCTGACGCTTCTCCTTGGCGACCTCCCACAGGGCCTGCAGCAGCGCCTCGGTGTTCGGGTAGCGGTCCTCGGGGCGCTTGGCGAGCAGCCGCAGCGCGAGGTCTCCCAGCGCGGGAGGCACCTTGGGGTTGACCAGGTGGGGCGCGCGCGGCGTCACCGTCTCGATGGCGGGCAGCAGCCTGTCGTAGGGCAGCCTGGGGTCGAAGGCGTACCCGTCCGTGAGCGCTTCGTAGAGCAGCGCGCCCAGCGCGTAGAGGTCTCCGGGGATGCCCGCGTCGAAGCGCGCGCCCTGCTCCCAGAGGCCCTCGCGCAGGAAGGCCACGCACTCGGGGGGCAACAGATGCGGAGAGGCTGGAGCCACGCCCACCGTCAGCGTCGTCGCGCCCGGCATGCGCACGGTGCCCAGGTCGATGAGGAACGGGCGCTCGTCATCGCGGCGGATGAGGAGGTTGTCGCCCTTCAGGTCGCGGTGGTGCAGGCCTCGGCGGTGGAGGTCCGAGACGGCGCGCACCACCTCGGTGAAGACGGACAGCAGGTGCGCCGCGGAGGGCTTCACGCGCCAGCGCCACTCGTGGAAGGTCTCTCCGTCGATGAAGTCGGTGACGAAGAACAGGTAGCCCTCGGGGGGCTCCGGCCAGCGGTCCACGGCGTGGAGGCGCGGGAGGTTCGGGTGCGGCGCGCAGGCGAGCAGCGCGGCCACCTCGTGCGACAGCCGACCGTTGACGTCCTCCTCCTCGGAGACCTGGGGACCGGCGGGACGCAGCGCCATCTTCATCGTGAAGAAGCGCCCTCCCCGCTCGACCTTGAAGACGCGGCCGAAACCTCCCGCGCCCAGCGACGCCACCACGCGCCACGGGCCCACTTCGCTGCCGGGAACGAGCTGGTCCGGATGGAACGGCGCCGACATCACGGCGGAGAGCCCTCTTGTCGCGAGACCATGCCTTCCCGGCAAAGCACGAGCGCATCCGCGCGGAGGCATGGGACGGCCTCAATGCCAATGCGGGCACGTGAGTCTGGCGCGAGGGGCGCTGTGACCACCCAGGAAACGGGGCCGTACAAGGGTAACCTCCAGGGTTGACCCTAGCCTCGATTCAAGGCCTGTCACGAATTTTCCCCACCCGTCAGGTGGGTCACATCGGGTCCGGGAGACCCAACGTCCTCCGTAGCCTCGTGGAGCGGGAGGCCCCGACCGAGCACGGCGCCCCGGGGGGGCCCGTGGCCAGGAGGCGTCCGGCTCACGCCCCACCGCCTCATGCGCCGGTGAGGGACGGCGCGCGGGCTGGCGGACTCGCCGCTCGAGGCACGCTCGGCGCGTCAGTCGACAGACGCGTCGCCGCACGAGGCACGCATGGCTCCCTCAGGCGATGGGCGCTTCGTCGCGAGAGGCGTCTGGAGGATTCGCCGCTCGAAGCCTGCTCGGCACGTCAGTCGATGGGTTGTTCATCGCTCGCGGCGGTCGAAGGACTCGCTGCTCGAAGCCTGCTCGCACGTCAGGCGACGTGCTCGTCGCAGCTCGAAGCCTGCTCGGCACGTCAGTCGATGGGTTCTTCATCGCTCGCGGCGGTCGAAGGACTCGCTGCTCGAAGCCTGCTCGCACGTCAGGCGACGTGCTCGTCGCCACTCGAAACATGCTCAGTGCATCAGTCGATGGGTTCTTCATCGCTCGCGGCGGTCGAAGGACTCGCCGCTCGAAACATGCTCAGTGCATCAGTCGACGGGCTCTTCATCGCTCGCGGCGATGTCGAGCGCGGCTTCTGCCCAGCGTCCACGCAACCTCGCCTCGGCGGCGAGCGCTTCATCCCAGGACGGGCCATCCGGCAGCAGCCGTGTCGAATGCGCAAGCACGAGTCGCTCCAGCGCCCGCTCTTCACACAGCGCGCGCAGTCCCTCCGGGTCCAGCCCGCTCGCGGACAGGAAGGCATCGCGCTTGCGCGCGGGGACACGGCGCTCGCGCCACCACGCCTCCTGCTCACGCGCCACCTCCTCCTCGGTGACGGACAACCCCATCGTCCTCGCCCAGCCCGCGAGCAACGCGCGACGCAGGCCCGCTTCGGCCAGCTCGCGCGCGTCGGGCGCCTGGCTCAACACCTCGAGCACGTGCCCCGAGGGAACCCGCGCCTCAGGCACGCGGGTCACGTCCTCCACGAGTCGCCGCCGCCGTACCAGCGAGGAGGGAACCCGACGCGCCCCTTGGCTCGACGGCGCCCCCGAAGCCACCCACTCCTGTGCCGTGCGGATGCAGGCCACCGCGTCGGCGCGCTTCAGGTCCTCCACGCCACGGGAGAACCACTGCGCCCACGCGCGTCGCGTGTCCTCGGGCCAGCGCACACGCTCGCTCATCCGAGCCCAGGTGCGCTCCTGGTAGAACATCTCCGCCGCGACCGACACCAGCTCGCGGGCCCGTGGCGCGCTCAGCACACCGGCCTCACGCGCGAGTTCGGCCACGTGACGGACGTTGACCAGCGGCACCGTGAGGGGGCGCCAGCCGTTCTCGGCATCCGCATGCAGCAGCGCCACCTCCGCGTCGTCCGCCACGACCCCATCGCGGTACCAGCCGAAGATGCGCCCCACACCCACCATGCCGTGCGGAGCCAGCTCCGCCGCGCGCAGCGCACCCATGCTGGAGCCGCCGAAGACCGCCACGCCCGCCTCCAACGCGGCCAGCAGCTCGTGGTGCCACACCGAGGGCTGTGCCTCGAAGACACCGTCCACCAACGCGATGGCCCGGGGCCTCGCCCCCAGCGCTCGCCACACGTCGCCCTGTCGCGCCGGAGGCAGCACCACGCACGGTCCCAGCCGCTTTGCCTCTTCGGCCGGCAGCGACGGGCCCAGGAAGACCACCACGTCCTCGGCTCGCCGCTTCACAGGAGCTCCGAGACGCGCATGCCGGGCACCACCACCCGCCGCACATGAAGGCCCGGCACCGGCGCATCCAGCTCCACCGAGGCCACCTGCGTGAATCCCGCCCGCTTCAGCCGCGCCAGCACCCGTCGCACCTGGACCTCCGCGTCCTCTTCCGCCACCGCGCCCAGGTCCGGAAGCTCCGTCACCCGCCGCCGCGCCTTCACCCCCGCGCACGCCTCCGCGAACCCCCGCGCCGCCTCCCGGTCCGTCGAACCCACGTCCTCCCTGGCCCCATGGATGTCCGTCAGCCGCGACTGCGCCGCCTCGAGCAGCGCCTTCAAGAGCGCCACGTCCCGCTCCAGCGCGCACGCGTAGCCCGCCGTGAGCGGCACCGGCCCCTCCTCCAGGTCCACCAACACCGCCGCGCCCACGGGCAGCCCCACCGCCCCCGCGGTCCGCGCGGACGGCGTCGCATCGAAGAGGTACACCCCGAAGCCACGCTCCCGCAGACGCTCCGCCAACGCGGCCGTCCTCGGCGCCGAGCGCGCCAGCTCCGCGCCACGCAGCAGCCGCCCCCGCACCGCCTCCTCCGTCCACCCCTCGGGGAACACCCGCGCCAGCTGGTCCCGCTCCGTGGCCTCCAGCAACGCATGCAGCAGCGCCCGCGCCGGCTCCGGATGCGCGCCCGAGCCATTGCTGGTCCACGCCACCGACACCGGCCCCAGCGACACGCCCCCCGGAGGCGTCACGTGCACCCCCTGCGCGGGCACCCAGACGCTCCGCCCCGAACCCAATTCCGTGGCCTCGCGCCACGCACACCGGACACCCTCACCCCACAACCTCGGCTCCACCAGCGCGCCCGCCGAGCCCAGGGCCTGCGCCCCCCACAACGTCCCCAGCCGTCCCTCCAGCTCCGCGAAGGAGCCCCAGGCGAGCCGCCCCGGCGCCACCGTCTCCGCCGCCCACAGCTCCGCCGTCTCGAACAGCGCGCCCCAGGCCGCCTCGTCCGCCGTGAGCCCCTTGCCGTTGCACACCTGGAGCACATGGCCCCCTGGACGCACCGCGCAGGCCACCTCCACGCCCGTGCGGTCCAACCCGGTGACCCGCGCCACCCGCGTCACGCCCATGGCCCGGGCCAGCCCGGACGAACTCACTCGCTCGCTCGACACGCCCGGGCGGATAGCACTCCTCAACAGTTCTTAACACCCCGGCGACATCAACCATGCGATGCAGGACGCGGCCCTCCCTGGGACTCGGGAAGGACACAGTCGCCCCGTCCTGGGGCGAACGCGGCGGGAGCTGGCGAGCAATCGTCACCCAGCCCCGCACCGAAGACGTGGTACCGGTGGACCGTCGCGGCCACCAGAAAGGGAGCTGCCGGAATGCTCGCCATCGGAGACCTCGCGCCTGACTTCGTCGCCATCGACTGTCATGGCGTGCCCCTGAGCCTGTCCGCGCTGCGAGGACGCCGCGTCGTCCTCTTCTTCTTCCCCAAGGCCTTCACGCTCGGCTGCACCATCGAGAACCGGGCGTTCCGCGACAACCACCTGCACTTGCAGGAGCTGGGCGCCGAGCTGGTCGGCGTCTCCGTGGACACCCAGGCCACCCAGTGCGCGTTCGCCGAGAAGGAGGACATCCACTTCTCGCTGCTCGGAGACCCGGACCGCGTCATCAGCCGCGCCTACGACGTCCTCTGGCCCGTGCTCCGCGTGGACCGCCGCGTCACCTTCATCATCGGCCCGGAAGGCCGCATCGAGGACATCATCCGTCACGAGGTGCGCGTGTACCGCCATCTGGACGACGTGCTCGCCTACCTCGAGTCCCACCCCATGACGGCCGCGTACGACTCGGCCGCCTGAGTCACTCCCAGGCGCAGTGGTACTCGCAGTGGGCCGCGCCCCGCGCCCGGCACATCGGATGCGTGACGCGCGGCGACAGCCCGCCCGACAGCTCGATGGCCCGCTCGTGCCAGCCGATGATGGTGAGACAGTCCGCCTCCGTGACGTTCTCGGCGCTGAAGGTGCGCAGGATGGCGGAGCGAGGCCCCGTGGACTCGTACGTGCGCGAGCCCACCGCGTAATAGAAGCGGTAGATGCGCGGCGCCTGGCTCAACAGGAAGTGCGGCTCTCCGCGCCGGATGAACGCGCTCTGCTCCCCGTGCAGCGCCTCGTCCGCGGACGAGCGGCCCATGTCGATGAAGGCCCGTCCCTCGTCCTCCGGCGACAGCACCTCCGCGATGGCCGAGTCCAACCGCAGGTTCAGCTCCAGCGGATACCAGGCCACCGGGAGGATGGCCTGGCGCAACACGGCCTGGTCCACCGGGGGCAGCCGCCCCAGGACCTCGTCCACCCGAACCTGCCCGCCCACCCGGCGCAGCATGTTCAGGCGCGCGATGAGCACGCCCCCCTTGATGCGAGAGCCCGAGCCTTCCAGAACCATGAGAAGTCCGTGGGTTGCACCAACCTCACGCATTGTGACAGCCGGGTGGCGGAGGCGGCAACCATCCCCCTGCCCGGCCGTCCCTCAACACGCTGTTATTTCTAGGGAAACATGATTTCAGATTCACCGCGGCCGTGAAAAATAACCTGGGGGGGTGCTGGGGGTTGAGGCAGTCGTGAGCATCAGGGAGACAGGCGGCCAGGTGGTGGCGATGCCGTCTCGCCGGCTGGCCCTGGAGGGGGCACCGGACGAGGTGCTGTGCCGCGCCTTCCTGGACGGGGAGACGGCGGCGTTCGAGGTGCTGGTGCTGCGGCACCGGGCGCTCATCTTCTCGCTGGTGCGCCGCTACACGACGCGGCCCGAGGACGCCGCGGACCTGACGCAGGGCGCGTTCCTGCGCGCGCTGGAGGCCTCGCGCCGGGTGTTCTCGCGCTTCACGCCGACGGGGCCGGCGCCGTTCCGGGCGTGGCTGGTGCGAATCGCGCTCAACCTGGCGAAGAACCACGCGCGCCAGGGGCAGCGGTGGCGGCCGGTGCTGGTGGAGGCCCCCCGCGAGGACGTGGCCGAGGCGCCCGGGGAATCCGCGCAGGACGGGTTGGAGCGGGCCGAGCGGGCGCGGAAGGTTCGCGAGGAGGTCCTCACCCTGCCCCGTCGTCAGCGCGAGGTGCTGACGCTGCGCGTGGACGCGGGCCTGGCGTTCAAGGATATCGCGCAGACGCTCGGCATCACCGAGAACAATGCGAAGGTTCAGTTCCACCATGCGGTGAAGCGCCTGAAGGCGCGGGTGGGTGAGCCGGAGGAGAAGCACTGATGGCCGCATGCCCGGACATGGAAGCCCGACTGGACCTGCACGCCGCGGGGGCCCTGGAGCCCGAGGAGTCGGTGCCGCTGTTGCGGCACGTGGAGGCGTGCGCGGGGTGCCGCGAGGCGCTCGCGCAGTCGATGGAGGTGCTGTCGCTGGTGGCGCTGCCCGCGCCGACGGCCGCGGAGAAGGCCGCGCAGGACACCGTCCCCCAGCGCGCGCTGGAGACGTGGAGGCGCGAGCGCATGAGCCAGACGCTGCGACGGCGCACGGTGGGCTCGCTGCTGGCCGCGGCGGCGGTGGTCGCGGCGATGGTGCTGATGCCGGGCCTGCCGCGTCCGTGGACGACGCAGGGGGCCTCCCCCACCGAGTCCGCCGATGTCCGCGCCGAGGAGCGCGCGGTGGAGGCGCAGACGCTCGCGGACTTCGAGGCCTGGGCGGGGCTGGAGCCGCTGGAGGGCGGGGCGACGTGGGAAGACGAGGAGTCCTTCGAGGACCTCGAGAGCTGGGACGACGACCTGCTGGGAGAGACGTTGTGAAGACGATGACGCGCACGTCGTGGGTGATGCTGTCCGTGGTGCTCGTGCCCTGGCTGGCGCTGGCGAAGCCCGGTGACAAGGGCGAGGAGCGCTCCGCGCGCGTGACCGAGCGGATGGAGCGCCTGGAGAAGCGGCTGCGGCTGCGGCAGGTGCTGGCGCTGTCGGAGGCGCTGGAGCTGGACAACCAGCAGGCGCTGAAGATGGAGCAGACGCTGCGCCAGTTCGACGAGAAGCGCAGGCCGCTGCGCGAGCAGGTGCGGGAGGCCGCGCGCACGCTGCACCAGGCGGCCCGGGGTGACAGCGCGGCGCTGGCGCAGGTGGACGCGGCCGCGCAGCGCGCCTTCGAGGCCCGTGAGCGCATCACCGTGCTGGACCGGGAGATGTACCAGGCGCTGGCGAAGGAGCTGCCCGCGGACAAGCGGGCGAAGCTGGCGCTCACCCTGGCCAGGGACGGCGGCCGGATGAAGCGGCCCTGGAGGGGCGAGGGGCCGGGCGACGCGGGCGCGGACGACTGAGCGCGGGTGCGCCCCGGGTCCGGGACAAACAGGCATCCAACCCGGAGTGCGGCGCGGGGGCATGACTACCGTCAGGGAGCCGACGGCGCGTGTCGCGCCGTCACCGAGGAGGCTTCCATGCGTCCGCTGATTCGACTCGCGCCCCTGTTGATGGCGTGTGCCCTCACGGCCTGCGCCGGCATCGACGTGAGCACGAACTACGACCCGAGCGCCGTCCAGCAGCTCGACGGCTACAAGACCTACGCGTGGCTGCCGCAGCCCCAGGGCAGCGACAAGCGCGTGTACAACCCCATCGTCGGCGGTGAGGTGGAGCGGGCGGCGGACGCCTATCTCCAGTCGCACGGCTACCAGAAGGTGGAGGCCAATCCGGACTTCCTCCTCGGCTGGCACGGGGCCATCGACAACAAGCTGGAGGCGGACACCGTCAACGCGTACTACGGCTATCCGTACGACCCGATGTGGGATCCGTTCTATGGGGGCGGCCCGGTGGCCATGTCGGCGCCGGAGACGGTGGTGCGCGAGTACGAGCAGGGGACGCTGATCATCGACGTGGTCGACGCCCAGTCGAAGAAGCTGGTGTGGCGCGGCCAGGCCCAGTCGGAGATCGACGACAGCGCCAAGGCGGAGAAGCAGCAGTCGCGCATCAACAAGTCGGTGGAGGAGATCCTCGAGCGCTTCCCACCCCGGGGTGGGAAGTAGCCAGGTGCGCGTGTCCGGCGCCGGGGCGTCGGACGCCGGACACGCCCGCTGTCCTGGAGGTCCGGTCGTGACGTGGCGGGGACGTGAGCAGCTTGAGCCGGCTCCATGTCCCCTCCGCGCCGACTCGTTGGATGCGTCCTGCTGCTCCTCTGGGTGAGCGGCTGCTCCGTCGCGGCGCCCCGCTCGGAGCTGGTGCGGCGGGTGGGACGTTCGGACCTGTCCGTCGAGGCGCTGCGCGTCCGCGTGCGGGACATGGCCCGGCGCTTCTCGGGGTTGTTGGAGGCCTCCGCGGATGAAATCGCGGCGGAGTCCGGCTCCGAGGAGGTGCGCGCGGCGATGACGCGGTTCAAGATCAACGCGGTGCCCGCGATGCAGGCGGCCCTGCTCCAGCCGGACCCCGTGGCGGCGCTGGTGGATGCGTGGGCGCTGCTCGCGCAGCTCGAGCTCGCCCTGCCCCCGCGGGCGACGGGCGCGGGCGCGTCACCGGAGCTCGTGGCCCGGGCGGAGCGGATGTTGCGCCAGCAGGAGGCGGAGGTGGAGGCGCTCTGGAAGGACGTCTGCGGACGTCAGGACGTGGAGGGCGCGCGGGCGCGGGTCCATGAGTGGGCCGCGGAGCACCCGCTGGTGGGCCCGCTCGTCACGCGGGTGTCCACGGTGTCGTTGCTCGCGGAGGTGACCTCGATGTCCGGCATGGGGGCCCTGGGGACGGCGGGGGTGCTGGTGGAGGATGTCCGGGACCTGACGGCGCGCGTGGACCTGTATGCGGCGTCACTGCCGCGGCAGGCGCGCTGGCAGGCGGAGTCGATGGCGCAGGATGCGCTGAAGGCGGTGCCCACGCGCGAGGTGCTGGCGGACCTGGGGCGCGCCGTGGACACGCTGGAGCAGTTCGGAGCGCTGGCGGCGGGGACGTCCGCGCTGGTGGCGCGGGAGCGGAGCGCGATGCTGTCCGCGCTCACCTCGGAGCGCGAGGCGCTGCAGCGCTTCGTCGAGCAGGAGCGACGGGCCTTGATGGTGGAGGTGGCGGGCGAGCGACAGGCCGTGCTCTCCGCGCTCCACACGGAGCGGGTGGAGACCCTTCAGCAGGGCGAGCGCATCGGCCTCGGGATGGTGGACCTGACCTTCCAGCGCGCGACGCTGCTGGTCGACCGGGTGTTCCTGTGGCTGCTCGGGATGACGCTCGTGGGCGTGCTGGGGGGGCTGGGCCTCGCGGTGCTGCTGCTGCGCGCGTGGAGGCGCAAGGCGGGTTGAGTCGCGCGACCTCCCGCCGGGCGCGGAAGCCACGCCCCCGTCCGCTCCCGCCCCCCATCCGCCGCTTGCGGCCACCTGCTGAGCGCGGAGCCACGCGGCCTCGTTCGAACAACCTCCCACGAGGCCACGCGGACCGCCACCAGTTCCACTCAGGGACTCGCGTCGGCGGGAGGCTGCTCGGGCAGCGTGACGCTCCTCCACGCGCCCTTCACGCTCTCGGGGATGATGAGGGGCCGCTCGCAACGGGCGCGGTCCCACTTCCCCAGGTCCGCGCACGCGTCGTACGTGGACTGGAAGAAGTCGAGCAGGAAGGCCCTCGGGTCCTTCGCGCGCCGCACGGCTTCGTACGGCAGCAGGAACTCCTTCAGGTTCGCGTCGTACCCCGCCCCCGAGGGCTTCACGCTCGCTTCAGCGAACCCCTTCGGCTCGGGCGCCGCGTAGCAATAGAACGCCGCGCCACCGAGCACCTCCGTGCCGGGCCAGAAGCCCACGCTGCACACCTCCTCGCAATACGCCTCCGCCGTCACCGCGTCAGCGCCCGGCCGCGCCGGAGCGGGCCGCCCGCCGAAGCGCGTCACCGCCAGGTCGAAGCTCCCCCAGAAGAACTGCACGGGGCTGCACTTGCCCGTGAAGCCCGCGCGGAACGCCTTCATCGCGATGTGGGCCTGCAACAACGCCCGCCACCAGTTGCGCACGTGCCCGGGCACATACGTCGCGTGGTGCGTGTCCTGGCTGAAGGGCGTCGTGTCATCGGGAATCTCCACCGGCTGCTCCCAGATGCGCACCTCCACGCCCAGCTCGCGCAACGTCGACATGACGTCCCGATAGAACTCGGCCACCGAGCGCGCCGTCAGCTCCATGACGCGCACGTCTCCACGGCTCGTCAGGAAGCGCAGCTCGCTGGCCAGGAAGTCGAAGTCCACCTCGAAGCTCCCATTCCCATAGGGAATCAGCCCCGTGGTGAGCCCGCGAGACGTCACGCGGAACGACACGTTCCACCAGTGGTTCTCCGGCGGCGTCAGCGCCAACCGCACCTTGCCGAGCACCTGGGTGTAACGGTGCAGCGTGGCATAGGTGTCCTTCCACTCCGCGAAGGGCAGCGCGGGCCACGCCTCCTCCCGCGTCCCGAATCCGGATGTCGACAGGGCCATGCGGCTCCCTCCTCAAGGGCCACGTCCACCTGGGACGGTGACCCCAGGGACACGCCCGCGCCACACGAGCCCCCAGGCCCGCATGCCGTGAGGGCGGAGGAAGGAGCGCCGGCCCACGAGGACACCCAGTCCCTCACGAACGACGCATCACCCGCCCGGGCGGCTGTCCCCACCCGGGCCGGCGAACAAGGCCCCGCTCAGGGCTGGGCGAGCGCGGCGTCGACGGCCTTGCGCAGCTCGTCGCTCTCCGGCGTCACCTTGCTCGGGAAGCCCGCGCGCACCTGGCCGTCCTTACCCACCACGTACTTGTGGAAGTTCCACTTCGGCGCGTCGTGGTCCTTCGACAGGAAGGCGTAGACAGGCGACTGGCCCTCGCCCTTCGTCTTCACCTTCTCGAACATGGGGAACGTCACCTTGAAGCGCAGCTCACAGAACTTCGCGATCTGCTCCGAGCTGCCCGGCTCCTGTCCACCGAAGTCGTTGGACGGGAAGCCCAGCACCACGACGCCCTTGTCCTTGTAGTCCTGGTAGAGCTTCTCCAGGCCCGCGTACTGCGGCGTGTAACCACACTCGGACGCGGTGTTCACGATGACCAGGACCTTGCCCTGGTAGTCGGAGAGGTTCGCGGGCTTGCCATCGAGGCGGTTGGCGGACAACGCGTGCAGGGACATGGGCTTCTTCTCGCTGGAGGGCTGGGACTTCGCGGGAGTGGACGGCTTCGTCGCCACATCACCGGCCAGGGCCGGGGTGACGGCGAGCGCCGAGGCGACGCACAGGACATGAAGGGTTCGCATGCGGCCGGAAGGATGCCGAAGCCCCGGCCCCGTTTCACGCCCTTCTGTCCTGTCCGTGACAATCACCGCCGCCCCCCCGACGCGCCACGTCGCGATGACGGGGCCTCCTCGCCCGTGAAGAGCGAGCGCAGCACCCGGCCCGTCGCCGTCTTCAGCTTCGCCACCTCGCGAGGCGTGCCCGCCGCGACGATGTGGCCACCCTCCTCGCCGCCCTCGGGCCCCAGCTCCACCAGGTGGTCCGCCGCGCCGATGACCGACGGGTGGTGCTCGATGACCACCAGCGTGTCGCCGCGGTCCACCAGCCGGCCCATGAAGGTGATGAGCTTCTCCACGTCGCCCACGTGCAGGCCCGTGGTGGGCTCGTCCAGCACGTAGAGCGTGGGCTCGTGCCGCGAGGACGCCGTCAGCTCGGCCGCCAGCTTCAACCGCTGCGCCTCACCGCCGGACAGCGTGTTGGAGCCCTGGCCCAGCTGGAGGTAGCCCACGCCCAGGTCCGCGAGGCACTGCAGCGGCGCCGCCACCTTGGGCAGGTTCTGGAAGACGTCCTTCGCCTCGTCCGCGGACAGCCGCAGCACGTCGCCGATGGACAGCCCGTGGTAGCGCACCTCCAGCGTCGCCGCGTCGAAGCGCGCGCCCCCACAGGCCTCGCACGGCGTCACCACGTCCGGGAGGAAGGACATCTCGTGGGAGATGGAGCCCTGGCCCTCGCACGCGGTGCACCGTCCACCGCTCGCCGTGTTGAAGGAGAAGCGCGCGGCGGAGAAGCCGCGAATCTTCGCCTCGGGGGTCGCCGCGAAGGCCCGACGCAGCTCGTCCCAGATGCCCAGGAACGTCGCGGGCACCGAGCGCGGCGTGCGGCCGATGGGAGACTGGTCCACCGACATCACCCGCTTCACCGCCTCCACGCCCTTGAGCGAGTCGAACGGTCCGGGCCGCGAGGACACCAGCTCCAGCGCCTCTCGCAGCGCCGGGTACAGCACCTGCCGAATCAGCGTGCTCTTGCCCGAGCCGGACACGCCGCTGACGACGTTGAGCCGGCCCACCGGCAGCCGCAGGTCCACGCGCTTCAGGTTGTTGGCCCGCGCGCCCTTCAGCTCCAGCCACTGCTTCGGCTCCCCGCGTCCTGAGGGAGGCCGCACCTGGGACGCCCGCAGCGCGAGCGCCGTGGGGGACTCGCCCTGGAGCACCACGTCCGGAGGTCCCTCCGCGAGGATGCGCCCACCGCCGCGTCCGCCCGTCGGGCCCAGATCCAGCAGGTGGTCCGCCGCGCGGATGGTGTCCGAGTCATGCTCCACCACCAGCACCGTGGAGCCGGTGTTCACCAGCGCGCGCAGGTTGTCGAGCAGCCGGTGCGTGTCGCGCGGGTGCAGGCCGATGGTCGGCTCGTCGAGCACGTACATCGCGCCGGTGAGCCCCGCGCCCAGTTGCGCCGACAGCCGCAGGCGCTGCATCTCCCCACCCGACAGCGTGGCCGCGTTGCGGTCCAGGGACAGGTAGCCCAGGCCCACCCGCTCCAGGAACTCCATGCGCCGCAGCAACTCCTGCCGCGACGGCTCGCCGAGCAGCGCCCGATCTCCCTTGAACTTCCAGCCCCGCACCCGCGCCAGCGAGGCCGCCACGGACTGCTGCACCACCTCGTGGTAGCGCGCTCCTTCCAGGCGCACGCCCCGAGGCACCGGCGCCAGTCGACTGCCGCCGCACTCACGGCACGGCGCCGTCTCGCCCTCGGCCTGCGCTTCGGGGCCACCCTTCACACCCGTGCCCTCGCACGACTCGCAGCGGCCCTGCTTGGTGTTGAACGAGAACCAGCGCGGGTCCAGCTCCGGCACCGCCGTGCCGCACTTGGGGCACGTGCGCTCGGTGGACAGGAGCGTCTCGCCCTTCGACGTGCGAACCTTGAGCGCGCCCTGCCCCCAGCCCAGCGCCTTGTCGAACACGTCCCGGGGCAGCTTCGACAGCTTGCCCTCGTGCATCACCAGGTCGATGTCGTGCTCGCGCGTCTTCGCCAGGCGCGGCGGGTCGTCCGTGGAGGACAGCTGTCCGTCGACGATGGCCGTGGTGATGCCCGCGCGCGCCGCGGCGGCGAAGACATCCAGGTACGTGCCCTTGCGCGAGCGCACCGCCGGCGCCAGCACCGTCCCATCCCCCTTCAGTTGGGAGAGCTGCGCGAACAACACCTCCGGCGACGTGGAGGTGATGGGCGTGTCGTCGTTGGGGCAGTGCGGCTCGCCCAGCTTGGCGAACAAGAGCCGCAGGTAGTGGGCCACCTCGGTGACGGTGGCCACCGTGCTGGTGCCGCCCGCGCGCGAGGTGCGCTGCTCCAGCGCCACGCTCGGCGGAATGGAGCTGACGCGCTCCACGTCCGGCCGGGGCATGGTGGGCAGGAACTGGCGCGCGTACGGGCTGAGCGTCTCCAGGAAGCGCCGCTGCCCTTCCGCGAACACCACGTCGAACGCGAGCGAGCTCTTGCCCGAGCCGCTCGGCCCCGTGACGACAGTCATCTTCCCCAGGGGAATCTTGCAGGACACGTCCTGGAGGTTGTGCTCGCGCGCGTGCTCCACCTCGATGGCGGGCGCCGCGTCCTTGCCCGGCCGCCGCGCCTTCACCACGCGGCCCAGGGGCTTGCGCTCGCCCCGGAGCGCCACCGCCGTCGCGCCCTCGCCGCGCGCCACCGACTCCGGCGTGCCCTCGGCCACCAGCCGCCCGCCGTCCTTGCCGCCCACCGGCCCCAGGTCGATGACCCAGTCCGACGCCTTCATCACCGCGACGTCATGGTCCACCACGATGACGCTCGCGCCCTTGTCCACCAGCGCGTGCAGCGCGTCGATGACGTGACGCACGTCCCCCGCGTGCAGGCCCGCACTCGGCTCGTCGATGAGGAACAGCGCGCCCTTCGCCTCGCTGGCCAGCGCCCGCGCCAGCTTCAACCGCTGCGCCTCGCCGCCCGACAGCGTGGACAGAGGCTGTCCCAACGGCAGGTAGCCCAGGCCCAACCGCGCCACCGGCCCCAGCGCGCGCTGCAGGGCCGCGTCGCTCCCGAAGTGCTGGAGCACCTCCGCCACCGTCATCTCCAGCACCTGCGCCACGCTGAAGCCCTGGTGTCGGACGGCGAGCACCTCCTCCTTGAAGCGCCGGCCCCGGCACACCGCGCACAACAGGGCAACGTCCGCGAGGAACTGCATCTCCACCGTCTCGTAGCCCTCGCCCGAGCACGCCTCGCAGCGCCCCTTGTCCACGTTGAAGGAGAAGTGCGCCGGCGTCAGGCCGCGCACCTCGGCGTCCGGCTCCGCGGCGAAGCGCTCGCGCAGCCGGTCCCACGCCTTGGTGTACGTGGCCGCGTTGCCACGCGAGGTGCGCCCCAGCGGAGACTGGTCCACGAAGGTGATGGCCTTCACCGCGTCGGCCCCCTCCAGCGCGTCCACCGCGCCCGGGGCCTCCACGTCCTTCACGCCCAGCCGCCGCGCCAGGTGCCGGTAGAGCACCTCGTCCACCAACGTGCTCTTGCCCGAGCCGCTCGGCCCCGTCACCGCGCACAGCACGCCCAGCGGCACCTTCACCGACAGCGCCTTGAGGTTGTGCTCGCGCGCGCCCTTCACCACCAGCTCACCGGTCCGCTCGCGCGGCGCCCGCTTCGTCTCGGCTCCACCCGCGAGCAGCCGGCCCGTGGGCAGGTCCTTGCGCTTCGCCAGCGCCTCGGGAGGACCGTCGAAGCACAGCTCGCCGCCCTCGCGGCCCGCGCCCGGCCCCAGCTCCAGCACGCGGTGCGCGGAGCGGATGACCAGCGGGTCATGCTCGATGACGAGCGCAATGTTGCCGCGCTCCGCCAGCTCCGCGATGGCCTCCGTCAGCGGCGGCACGTCGCCCGGGTGCAGCCCCACGGTGGGCTCATCCAGCACGAAGAGCGAGCCGGTGAGCGAGGTGCCCAGCGCGGCCGTCAGCGACACGCGCTGCGCCTCGCCACCGGACAGCGTGCGCGCCTGCCGGTCCAGCGTCAGGTAGCCCAGCCCCACGCGCTGCAGGTAGCGCAGGCGTCCGGCCAGCTCGCGCCGCGCCAGCTCCCCCTGCCCCGTCGTCGTGCCCAGCGCGTCCAGCCGCGCCAGCGCCTGCGTCAGCTCCAGCCCGTGCCACCCCGGCAGGTCCAACCCGCCCACGCGGTAGGCCCGCGCCTGCTCGTTGAGCCGCGCGCCGCCGCAGTCCTTGCACAGCGAATACGCCCGGTAGCGCGCCAGCAGCACGCGCACGTGCATCTTGTACGTGCGCCCCTCCATCCACCGGAACCACGCGCGCACGCCCGGATACGCGCGGCCGTCGTCGTAGTCCCCCGCGCCCTCCAGCACCGACTCGCGCTGCGCCGGCGTCAGCGAGGACCAGGGCGCATCCAGGGGAATCTTCTTCTCGCGGCACCAGCGCTGGAGCATGCCGCGCTCCCACTCCGTCGACGCGCCGGACCACGGACGGATGGCGCCCTGCGACAGGCTCAGCGCCGGGTTGGGAATCACCTTGTCCCAGTCGATGCCGATGGTGCGGCCAAAGCCCCGGCACGCCGCGCACGCGCCCACGGGCGACTGGTAGCTGAACAGGCCCGGCCGCGCCGCCTCGAACTCGCGCGCGCACTTCGGACACACCAGGCCCCGGCGCACCCGCTTCGCTTCCGCGCCGGGCAACAGCACCACCGCCTCGCCCTCGGCGCGGTTCCACGCGTCCTCCAGCGCCTGCGTCACCCGCCCCACCTGCGACGACGACAGCTTCACCCGGTCCACCAGCACGCGGGCGATGCCCGCCGGATCCGTGGCCTCCGAGGGCTTGAGCGACTCCAGCTCCCGCACCTCGCCCTGCACCACCAGCCGGTGGTAGCCGTCCTTCAACAGGCGCGCGCGCACGTCCAGGAACGACGCCGTGTCGGGGATGCGCAGCGGGAAGGCGATGAGCGCCGCGGCGTCCGGGGACTCGGCCACCAGCGCGCGGGCCGCCACGCCCGCGTCGGTGCGCACCGCCTCCACCCCGCATGCGGGACACACGGGCATCGCCTCGCGCGTGAAGAGCGCGGACAGGTACGGCTCCACGTCCGCCAGCGTCGCCACCGTGGAGCGCGAGCTCTTCACCGGCGCCCGACGGTCCACCGCCACGCCCGCCGCCACCGGCTCCAGCGCCTCCATGGGCGGCCGCTCCAGCCGCTCGAGGAACTGCCGGGCATACGGGCTGAAGCTCTCCACGAAGCGCCGTTGTCCCTCGGCGTACAGCGTGTCGAGCGCCAGGCTCGACTTGCCCGCGCCCGAGACTCCGGTGATGCAGACCAGCTCCCCCTCCGCCAGGTCGACGGAGAGGTCCTTGAGGTTGTGGGTGCGCGCGCCTACGAGGTGGGTCTTGTGCATTTCGGGTCGGAGGTTTAACGACCCGACACTCCAACGCCACAGACAAGTGAAGCTGTTTACCGATGCGAGCCCTCCCCGGTTGGGTGGAGGCCGAGCGGCTTGATACAACGGGGGTACAATCGAGCGCGCGAGGGCGGCACCCGGCCCGGTGCCCATCCCAGCCTCGCGACGCAGGAGGCCTTATGGCCGAGGGAGTCGTCGACAAATCCCCCCCCCGTGACGCGCTGTTCTCCGCCTCGCCCTCCCTGGTGTTGCTGGAAGTCGATGGACGCCCCGCCTCGGGCTTCGTCGCCACCGGGCAGGGACACCTCGTCACCAGCCTCCACGCCGTCGCCGGCGCCCGCGAGATTCACGCGGTGATGGCGGACGGCACGCGCACGGAGGTGGTCCAGGTCGTCGCCATGGATGACCGCCGCGACCTGGCCGTGCTGCGACTGCCCGTCCCCGAGCTCGCCCCGCCGCTCGACCTGGCTCCCGTCTGCCTGCCCGGCGAGGGGGACACCGTCTATGTCCTGCGGGCCACCGCCAGCCCCGCACCGGAGGTCCGCTCGCAGGAGGTCCGGGCCGTCCAGGTGCTCGGCGACTGGCTCACCCTGCTGGAGCTCACCCGCACGCTCCCCGACGACTTCTCCGGCGGTCCGGTGCTCGACCTGCGAGGCGGCGTGGTGGGCGTGGCCACCGCGGCGCTCGCCAACGGCCGCTCGCTGGGCCTGGTCATCCCCACCCGCTACCTGCTGCCGCTCCTGCAGGGCGCCGGAAGCCTGCCCCTGTCCGCGCTGGAGACGCCGCGCCGCCGCGCCAGCCGCGTGCGCCAGGTGCCACGCCACCCGCTGAGCCTGCTGGAAGGCGCCAACACCGACGCGCTCGAGTCCATCGCCACCACGCTCGGCCACGCCATCAACGCCGGCGCGCCCGCGTACAACCGCGGCGACGTGGACGGCTGCTACCGGCTCTATGCGCGCACCGCCGAGAAGCTCATCGCCACGTGCGAGGCCTTCCCCGGCGCCCAGCGCGCCCTGCGCGACGGCCTGTCACGCTGCGCCGGCCTGCAGGACTCCGACGACCGCGCCTGGGCCCTGCGCGACGCCTTCGACGGGCTGCTGGACGTCATCGGCCGCTGGCTCCAGGTCCGGCCCACGTCGCCGCGCCCCTCGCCCAAGTCCAGCCCGGGCACCCCCAGCCTCGTGGTGGCGCCCGCGACCAAGCGCTACCTCAACTAGTCGCGCGCGGCTCCTCCCACCAGACCCGCAGCGCGTAGCCCGCCGGGGCGCGCTCCAGCACCTCCACCCGCGCCGTCACCCGGGTGCGCAGGAGCACGCCCTCCACCACGCCCGCCACGAAGTCCGGCAGCGGGTCCGCGTCCACCACCCGCACGCACCACTCGCGCTCGCGCACGGGCGCAAGCTCCATGCGCATGTCCTCGCGGCCCGCCTTCAGGTACGTGGGCAGCCGCGTCAGGCACCGCTCCGTGCCCAGCAGCGGCGCCGCCGTGGCGAAGATGCGCCCCACCAGCGTCTGCGCGAAGCCCTCCACGTAGGACAGCCCCAGGGCCCGGTTCGCCGCCTCCGGCGTCTGCCCCGCGCACACGAAGCGCCGCGCCACCCCTAGCGCGGCGCGCCACACGGTGAGCGGATAGGACTCCTGCAGGTCCTCTTCGTCGTAGCCGATGTCCTTGAGGGACTGGGCGAACGCCCCGGACGGCTTCAGCGCGTGCACGAACAGCCCCTCGAAGTTGCGCCGCGGCACGCAGACGGCCACCTGCGCCCTGCGCCCCACCGTCACCACGTCCTGTGAGCCCCGCCGTTCCATGACCACCCCCCCGTGCTTCGAATCCACCCGTCGTCCCGCAGTCTAACAGCCCGCCGGGCGCGAGGCTTTGGTTGCCCTGGAAAACTAGACCCTCGGCGCACTTTTACAACCGGAGGGCTCGTGCAACGATGGCCGTTTGCAATGCGAGGAGTCCCATGCGGGTCCTGATAGTCGCTCAGGGAGGGGCGGACCTGTCGCCACTGGAAACCCTGCTGGAAGAGCGGGGCATGACGGTGGTCCACGTCTCCAGGGACGTGGATGTGCCAGCGGCATGGCGCGCCGGCCCCTGCCCACTGGTGGTGCTGGATGCACGCGAGAGTGGCTCGCGCATGCCGCTCGTGCGGGCCCTGCGCAGCCTGCCCGGCGGCGCGTCCGCCGTGGTGCTGCTCGTGGGACGCCGCGGCGCGCTGCGGGCCCTGGAGCCGGCGCTGGAGGACGGCGCCGACGAGGTGCTGGCCTGGCCCCCGGACCTGGAGGAGCTGCGGGTGCGGCTGGACATGGCCGAGCGCAGGTACGCGCGGCGCGAGTCCCGGATGGGGGTGCCCTTCGGGGACGAGCTGCGCGACACCATGCTCGCCGTCAGCCCCGTGCCCACCTCCATCACCACGCTGGGCGAGGGCAAGGTCGTCGCCGCCAATGACGCGTACTTCCGCGCCTTCGGATACACGCGCGAGGAGATGCTGGGCAAGACGACGGTGGACCTGCACCTGTGGGAGCGCCCCATCGACCGCGCGCAGGTGATGGAGCGGCTGCGCCGGCACGGCTCGGTGCGCGGGGTGGACGCCCAGTACCACACGCGCACGGGCGAGGTGCGCCACACGCTGCTCTTCATGGGCCTGGTGCCCTACGCGGGCGAGCCGCACGTCATCTCGTTCTTCCCCGACATCACGCCGATAAAACAGGCGGAGGAGGAGGTGCGCCGCTCCGAGGTGAGCTTCCGCACCCTCATCCAGAGCCTGCCGGACCTGGTCGCCGTGTTCGACCGCAACGCGCGCGTGCGCTACGCCAACCTCAAGGTGGCGCGCGCGCTGGGCTACTCGGACGTGAAGGAGCTGGTCGGCAAGCACATCTCCGACATGATTCCCCCCGAGGACTTCGCCTCCGCGGACGCGCGCATGCACGAGGCCCTGCGCACCGGCCGCAACGCCCTGCAAGAAAGGCGCATGGTGCGCCGCGACGGCGGCATCCTCCACGTGGAGTCCACCACCTTCCCGCTGCACTTCGACGGCGAGGACTCCATCGTCTCCGTGGCGCATGATTTGACGGAGCGCCACCAGATGCAGGCCCGGCTGATGCTCGCCGAGCGCATGGCGTCGGTGGGCACGCTCGCCGCGGGCGTGGCGCACGAAATCAACAACCCGCTGGCGTACCTCACCGCCAACCTCGCCTTCGCGCGCGAGGAGCTCTCGCGCGTGCCCGCCCCCGGCGTGGACGCGTCCTTGTCGGAGGCGCTGTCGGACGCGCAGGCCGCGCTCTCCGAGGCCCAGCAGGGCGCCGAGCGCGTGCGCACCATCGTCCGCGACCTGAAGACCTTCAGCCGGGTGGACTCGGTGGAGGACTCCGTCGTGGACGTGCGCGCGGTGCTGGAGTCCACGCTGAACCTGGCCACCACGGAGATCCGCCACCGCGCGCGGCTGGTGAAGCTCTTCGAGGACGTGCCCCCCGTGCGCGCCAACGAGTCGCGGCTGGGCCAGGTGTTCCTCAACCTGCTGGTCAACGCCGCGCAGGCCATCCCCGAGGGCGCGCCGGACCGCCACGAGATTCGCGTGGGCGCGCGCCTGGGCGAGGGCGGCCGCGTGCTGGTGGAGGTGACGGACACGGGCGTGGGCATCGCCACCGAGCACCTGCCGCGCCTGTTCGACCCGTTCTTCACCACCAAGGCCCCCGGCGTGGGCACCGGCCTGGGCCTGTCCATCTGCCACAACCTGGTGACGGCGCTCGGCGGCGAGATCCAGGTCCGCAGCGCTCCCGGCCGGGGCTCCACCTTCCGCGTGCTGCTGCCCTCCGCGGAGCCCGTGCGCGTCGAGCCCGCCCCGCCCGCGCCGCGGCCCGAGCCCGCCGCGCCGGTGGAGAAGCGCGGCCGGCTGCTCGTCGTCGACGACGAGCCCCTGGTCTGCACCGCCCTGGGCCGCACCCTGCGCCCCCACCACGATGTCACCCTGGCGACACGCGCACAGGACGCGCTGGAGCGCATCGAGGCCGGCGAGTCCTACGACGTCGTCTTCTGCGACTTGATGATGCCCGGCATGAGCGGGATGGACTTCTACTCCACCCTCATGAAGCGCCATCCGGAGCAGGCCCGCCGCGTCATCTTCCTCACCGGCGGTGCGGTGACCCCCCAGGCCCGCGCCTTCCTCGAAACCGTCACCAGTCCCCACATCGAAAAGCCCTTCGCGGGACGCGAACTGCTGTCCTTGGTGCAGGAACGACTGGCCCGCGCCTGATCCGGGTCACTGTCCACCTGTGGAAGAATCGGACAGGCTCACTCGCCGGCTGTCCTTCAATTCCCCAGCGACTCTCCGGGCCTCCCCACCCGGTGTCCAAGAAGGCCATCACAAGCCCCCAGTTTCATTGAGCTCAAACGAATCCCTCCGAGGAAGACCTTGGGATTCCTGAAGAATTTCCAGCATCCAGGCCCTCTGACGTGGGCTGGTACGCGGGTTGCTCCAGGACTGACGCGCCGCACCGAGGAGGCCTCTCGGAGCGGCGGAACCGGGTGAGCTCCAAGCAGTCTGAGGCTCGCCCGCCCCCTCGGTCTCCTGGAGGCAGCAGGCGTGACGTCGGACAGCAACAGGCAGGGCGGGATGCGCGCGGTGTGCGTGCGGTGGCTGGGCGCGGCGATGGTGGCCACGGCGGGCACGGCGTGCGCGGCGACTCCAGCCTCCGCGGCCCAGACGCGCGGCGCCCAGACGTTCTCCGCGGACACGGTGGTGGAGCTGGCCCGGCAGAAGGCGGCGCGGCCGTACGAGGCGCCGGTGTCGACGTTGCCGGAGTCCTACAAGTCGCTCGACTACGACGCGTACCGGGACATCCGCTACCGCCCGGAGAAGGCGCGCTGGCGTGACGCGAAGCTGCCCTTCCAGGCGCAGTTCTTCCACCCGGGCCGCTCGTTCCAGTTCCCGGTGGTGATGCACGAGGTGGCCGAGGGCAAGGCCCGGCCGCTCGCCTTCTCCCCGGAGCTGTTCACCTACGGCCCGCTGGTGAAGCCCGGTCCGCTGAAGAAGGCGGATGGCTTCGCGGGCATGCGCCTGTCGCATCCGCTCAACCGCGAGGACGTGTTCGACGAGCTGGTGGTGTTCCAGGGCGCCAGCTACTTCCGCGCGCTCGGCCGGGGCAGCCTGTATGGCCTGTCCGCGCGCGGGCTCGCCATCGACACCGCGACGTCGCGCCCCGAGGAGTTCCCCGACTTCAGGGAGCTGTGGCTGGAGAAGCCCGCGCCCGGCGCGGACCGCGTGGTGGTGCACGCGCTGATGGACAGCCCCAGCGTCACGGGCGCCTACCGCTTCACCATCATCCCTGGGGCGAACACGGTGATGGAGGTGGAGGCCACCGTCTTCGCGCGCAAGGCCGTGGCGGAGCTGGGCGTGGCGCCGCTGACGAGCATGTACCTGTTCGGCGAGAACGACCGCGGCGACTACGACGACTTCCGCCCGGAGGTGCACGACTCGGACGGCCTCTTCGTCTGGACGCGCGCGGGCGAGCAGCTCTGGCGGCCCCTGCAGAACCCCGAGCGCATCAACGTCTCCAGCTTCCAGGTGGAGAGCCCGCGCGCCTTCGGCGTCCTGCAGCGCGACACCACGTTCGCCCACTATGAGGACCTGGAGGCGCACTACGAGCGCCGGCCCTCCGCGTGGGTGGAGCCCGTGGGCGACTGGGGTCCGGGCGTGGTGCGGCTGGTGGAGCTGCCGACGCCGGACGAGACGAACGACAACATCGTCGCCTTCTGGGTCCCGAGGAAGACGCTGGGCCCCGGGGACTCGCTGAAGGTCGCGTACAAGCTGCACTGGGGCGCGCACTCGCCCTGGCCGGTGACGGGCTCCACGGTGGTCGCCACGCGCGTGGACGCGGGCGACTCGTGGAAGGGCGCCCGGCTCAAGGACGCGCGCCCCATGCGCCGCTTCATCATCGACTTCGCGGCGCTGCCCGACTTCGCGGAGGACGACGTCCCGGTGGAGCTGGTCGTCAGCGCCTCCTCGGGCAAGGTCCTGCGCCCCATCGCCACGCGCCACACGCCCACCGGCGGCTGGCGCGCCACCTTCGAGCTGCACCCCACCACCCCCGTCCCCACCGAGCTGCGCGCGTTCCTCAAGCGCGGCCCGGAGACCCTCACCGAGACCTGGAGCTACCTGTGGATTCCGTGACGACACTGACCACCTGCCCTTCCGTCCCGACCACCGTGTGGGCCGGCCCGCGCGCTCGCGCGGCGCTCGACACCTTCTTCAAGGGCTTCGGCTTCACCGCCGAGGCGGACCTCTCCACGCTGGCCGCGTGGGTGCTGGATGGCTTCGGCGCGCACGGGGCCCAGCCCCAGGCGGCGGTGGCGCTGGCCCGGGCCCGGATGGAGACGTGGCTGTCGGGCGTGCTGGGGCTGGAGCACTCGGGCCCGGGGCTGCTGTCGCGGGGCCGGGCGGCGTTCGTGCTGTGCGACGGCGCGAGCCGGGGCGCGCGGCTGCTCACCCGTCCCGCGGCGCCGGAGGACTTCGTCCGGGCGGTGCGCGCGGCGGTGCCGGTGCCGGCGCCCGCGCAGGTCAGCTCGGTGATGCCCGAGCAGCAGCTGGTGCTCAACCCGTTCGGGGAGATGCTGCGCCGCTGGTGGCGTGGCGCCACGGCGGGCATGTCCACCTCGCCCTGAGGCGGGCCTGGGGAGCCTCGCGATGCAAGCCCACTCGTTTTCGCCCGAGAGCGCCGGCTACCGGCGCGCCGGAGTGCTGGGACTGGCGGCCGTCACCACCGTGGTGGGGACGTGCGAGATGCACCGCCTGCTGAGCGCTCAAGGGACGTCGGTGCCGGAAGGGGTGCTGGTGGGGCTCTTCGCGCTGTGCTTCGGCTGGATTGCCCTGTCGTTCTTCACGGCGGTGGCGGGCTTCCTCCAACTGGCCCTCGCCTCGCGGATGCCCGGGCTGCGCTACCCCACGGCGGAGGAGGAGTCTCAGCCGCTGGGGTCGCGCACCTCGGTGGTGATGCCCATCCACAACGAGGACCCCGCGGCCGTCTTCGCCAACGTGCAGGCCACGTACGAGTCGGTGGCCGCGACGGGGCACCTGGACGCGTTCGATTTCTACGTGCTGAGCGACTCCACGCGCGCCGAGTCGTGGGTGGCCGAGGAGCTGGCGTGGTCGGACTTGTGCCGTCGGGTGGGCGGACAGGGCCGCATCTTCTACCGGCGGCGCACGGACAACACGGGCAAGAAGGCCGGCAACCTGGGTGACTTCTGTGAGCGGTGGGGACGCCGCTACGACTTCACGGTGGTGCTGGACGCCGACAGCCTGATGGAGGGCCGCACGCTGGTGAAGATGGCGCGGCTGATGGAGCTCAACCCGCGCGCGGGCATCCTCCAGGCGCCGCCCCTGAACGTGGGTCGCACCACGCTGTTCGCCCGGCTGCAGCAGTTCGCCGGCCGGGTGTACGGCCCCGTCGTGGCGGCGGGCGCGGCGGCGTGGCAGCTGGGCGAGTCCAACTACTGGGGCCACAACGCCATCATCCGCACGGAGGCGTTCATCAACCACTGCGGGCTGCCGGTGCTCCCGGGCAAGCAGCCCTTCGGCGGCCACATCCTCAGCCACGACTTCGTCGAGGCGGCGCTGATGCGGCGCGCGGGCTACACGGTGTGGCTGGTGCCGGAATTGGGCGGCAGCTACGAGCAGCCCCCGCCGAACCTGCTGGCGTACGCGCAGCGGGACCGGCGCTGGTGCCAGGGAAACCTGCAGCACCTGAGCCTGGTGATGGCGGGGGGCTGGCATCCGCTCAGCCGGGGCCACTTCCTGATGGGCGTCATGTCGTACGCGGCCTCGCCCTTGTGGTTGTTGTTCCTGACCGCGGGCCTGGTGGCCGCGCTGCACGACCGCTTCCTCCTGGACGTGTCCACGCTGGAGTCCCCCGCGCTCGCGTTCGACGCGCCGGGCGCGCTGCGCCTGTTCGCGGTGTCGATGGGGATGCTGTTCGCGCCCAAGTTCCTGGGGCTGACGCTGGCGCTCTTCAAGAAGGGCGAGGCGGCGCGGATGGGCGGAAGGTGGAAGCTCATCCTCAGCGTGCTCGCGGAGAGCGTGCTCGCGTCGCTGCTGGCGCCGGTGATGATGCTGTTCCAGTCGCACTTCGTGTTCGGCACGCTGCTGGGCTACCGGGTGAACTGGTCCAGCCAGCAGCGCGAGGACGCGGACCTGCCCTGGTCCGAGGCGACGCGGCGGCACGTGGCGCACATGGCGGTGGGCGTGGCGATGGTGGCGGTGGCGGCGCTGGTGTCCACGGCGCTGGTGGCGTGGCTGATGCCGGTGGTGGTGGGGCTCCTGCTCGCCGTGCCCCTCACGGTGCTGACGGCCCGCGCGTCGCTGGGGTTGTGGGCGGCGCGTCGAGGGCTGTTCCTGATGCCCGAGGAGACCGAGCCGCCCGAGGTGGTGGAGCGCGCGCAGGCCATCACCGAGGAGCACGGGGTGGAGCCGGTGCCGGACGCCATCGAGCGGGTGCTCACCGACGCGAAGACCCACGCGCTGCACGTGGCGCTGCTGGAGTCGCAGCCGGGGCTCGCGGAGACGACGACGCCCGCGGCGCTGGAGTCCGCGCGGCGCAAGCTCCTGGGTGACAACGCCGAGCCCCTCTCCGCGCAGGAGAAGGTGGCGGCGCTGCTGGATGTCACCACGTTGAGCGAGGCCCGCGAGCAGCGGCTGACGCGCACGCTGTCGTGAGCCTGGAGCGGGCACCCGCGTCACGCGGATGCCCGGGCGCCTGGGAGCCGTGTCAGTAACACTCGGCGCAGTTCGAGGTGATGACGCTGCCCAGGTACATGCCTCCGCCCGGCGTGTAGCAGTAGTAGCGCATCTGGTTGCCCCAGCGGCCACCACACTCGTCGAGCGACAGGCACTCCCAGACGGGATAGCCGGTGTCTCCGGGGGCGCAGCCGTCATAGAGGGCCTGCTGCTGGCTCTCGGGGGCCACCTCCGCCGGTGCCTCCGCTTCGACGCCACCGCAGCCCACCGTGAAGAGACTCATCATCAGCGCTGCCGACACTCCGTGGACTCGCATGGACCACTCCAGTTGTGAGGGGGTTGAGACGGCACTGCGACGAACGGCGGTGAGAGACTCAGCCAACTGCCCGAGCACTGTCCAGACGGCCAATTCGGACCCTGATGTGTCGTTCCCGACCCGTGACGTCTCGCAGGGGCGAGCGACTGCAATGTTTCACTTCAGGCGGCTCGCCATCCGCGAGACACGACGTGTCCTCGCCCGCGGACCTCGGGCGCTCGATTGAATGCGACACCGTAGACGACTCGCTCCCGCTGACGGATGACCGCCGGCTCCGGCTCGCGACCGCGCACGGAGGGCCGCCAACCCGGTCTCGCGACACGAGGCCTGAGTCCGCACTCGCGGGCCTCGGGCCTATCGACGACCAGGCCTCGCCGTCTACTCGTCCGAGTCGCGCAGGATGCCCGCCGTCAGCGGCCACGGCAGGCCCTGCTCCGCGGTGCGACGGACCTCGCGGTCCTCGAGCCTGCGAGTCATCAGCCCGCGCAGGTTGAAGCGCGCCGCCCGCGCCAGAGGGCCCGCGCGAGCCTTCAACGCGCCACGCGAGACCTTGCGCGAGGTGGTCAGCCCCACGAACACACGGTTCGCCGTGGTGCGCGCATCGAAGGCATGCAGCTGCTCGAAGCTCGCGCGCCACGTCTGGAGCATGGCGGGATAGAGCGGATTGGGCGAGCGGTGCACGTTGCTCACCACCGCGCCATCGGCCGTCAGTCGCGCGCGCACGGCCCGGAGGAACTCCCACGTCGCCAGCGAGCGAGGCACACCCCGGGGGCCGAAGGCATCCAGGAGGATGACGTCATACGCGGGCCCAGGCTTCTCGATGAACCGCCTCCCCTCCTCCAGGTGCAGCCGCAGCTGGGCGTCCTCGCGCAGACCGAAGAATCGCCGGGCCACGTCGAGCACCTCCGCGTCACAGTCCACCGCGTCGATGTGGACCTGGGGCAGCGCCGCGCGCAGGAACATCGGCAGCGAGCCCGCGCCCACGCCCACCATGAGGATGCGCCGGGGCTGGGCCACGAAGGCCACGCCGGCCACCATGCCTTGCGTGTACTCGAGCTCCAGCTGCAGCGGGAAGCCCTGCCCCGTGACGCTCTGGTAGGCGCTGTCCCAGCCGAACTGGAGGTAGCGCCGGCCCTCCGTGTCCTGGCTGACGATGCAGCGGTAGGAGCCGGGCTGCCCCACGTACAGCACGGTGCGCGGGACGTTGAGCCAGCGGAAGACACGGGCCAGGGTGCGTCGGGTGCGTGCCGGGCGGGCCCCCGGCGACGTCAGGCCGAGCGCGGCCCCGGAGCGCGAGAGGACCCGCGTCCAGGGCGCTTGTCTCCACCAGGGACCTCGTGCGCGCGGCCAGGTCACGAGGGCAGGTCTATCACCTTCCGTGGCCGTCGCTGGTGGGCATGCTCCGTCACGCGAAGAACCGGCGCAGCACGGCCACCATCGCCGCCACGTCGCTGGCGCACGCCATCTCCCGGATGGAGTGCATGGACAGCATGGGATTGCCCACGTCCACCGTGCGGATGCCGAGCTGCCCGGCGGTGATGGGTCCAATCGTGCTGCCACAGCCCAGGTCCGTGCGTGTCACGAAGTGCTGCGCCGTCACGCCCGCCTCGCGGCACAGCGCGGCGAAGTGCGCCCACGACTCGCCATCCGTCGCGTACGACTGGTTCACGTTGGACTTGATGACCGGGCCCAGGCCCATCTGCGGCTGGTGCTTGGGCTCGTGCAGCGAGGCGTAGTTGGGGTGCACCGCGTGCGCCATGTCCGCGCTGACCAGGAAGGACTGGGCGATGGCGCGGTGGAACGCGTCGGGCTTGCCGTCCGAGTGCGCCAGGGTGATGCGCTCCAGCAGCGTGCGCAGGAAGGGGGACGCGGCGCCCTGCGCGCTGCGGCTGCCCACCTCCTCGTGGTCGAACAGGATGACGCCGCTGGTGGACTCGCGCGAGGGCGGGGCCGTCAACAGCGCCGTCAGGCTCGAGTGACAGCTGGCGAGGTTGTCCAGGCGCGCGGCATGGAGGAACTCGTCGTGCGCGCCCGAGCGCGTGGACGGCTGCAAATCATAGAGGCACAGGTCGTAGCCGAGGATGTCCGCGGGCTCGGCCTTCACCCCACCCTTCGCCAGCTCCTGCACGAGCAGCCCGCGCAGGTCCACCGCGCCGCCGCTCTCCAGCCCCAGCACCGGCACCATGTGCTCCTGGGCGTTGAGCTTCAGGCCGTCCGAGTTGACGGTGCGGTTGAGGTGGATGGCCAGGTTGGGCACGCGCAACAGCGGCCGGCGGAAGTCCACCAGGTGGCCCCTGGGCTTGCCGCCCTCCATCACCACGACGCGGCCGGCGAGCGACAGGTCGCGGTCCGTCCACGTGTGCAGGAGGACGCCGCCGTAGATTTCGACGCCGAGCTGCTGGTAGCCGTTCTTCGACACCTGCGCGTTCGGCTTGAGCCGCAGGTTGGGCGAGTCCGTGTGCGAGCCGACCAGCCGGAAGCCCGAGCGGTCCACCGGCGCCGTGCCCAGCTGGAAGGCGGCGATGCTGGTGTCGCCGCGGGTGACGTAGACGCGCTCGCCCGGCTTCAGCGTCCAGGACTCGCGCTCGTCCAGCGCGCGATAGCCGGCCTTCTCCAGGCGGCGGGCCGTCTCGCGCACCGCGTGGTACGGCGTCGGCGAGGCGTCGATGTACGCGAGCAAGTCATTGGCCAGGGCATCGGTATCGGTCGGGCTCATGTCGGCCCGAAGCTAACCCCTGGCGGGCGTCGCGCCACGTCCGAATCACGCCACCCGGACGGGGGAGCGGCCCCCGGGCTGTCCCGGGGGAACCACCACGGAGGCCGGCCGGGCCTTGGGCGCCGCGTCCAGGAACGTGCCCAGCAGCACCCAGCGCCGCGCCTCCCCTTCCGCGCCGCGCCGCGCCACCACCGGCGTCGTGTAGTGCCAGAAGGGCAGCCGGTACACGGTCAGCCCTCCCACGGTGCTCACCTTCGCCATCTCCGACAGGTGATGGTCCTTCTCGTAGACCAGGTACTGGTGCTCGACGCCGGGCATGGTGAGGCTCAGGTGCATGTCCACGTAGCCGTCGCGGGCCTCGGCCTCCTCGGGGTGGTGGTCATTGTGCGGCCCGGAGTAGTCCCCGGGGCCGTAGCACAGCACCTGGATGCCCCAGTTGCGGCGCAGCACGCGGCCACTGACGGCGGCGGCGAAGCCCGCGAACGTGTCCGAGCGCAGCATCCCCGTCAGCCCCACCGCCTCCGCCGCCTTCCAGGAGCGCGAGCGCCGGTTCTCCAGGAGCGCGGTGCGCACCCGCACCGTCTTGGGCAAGAGCTCCATGTAGTTCATCGTCATCCCGGAGATGGAGTCCACGGGGATGGGGTCCTCCATGGGCACCACCAGGTCGCGCAGCGCCGCGTCGAGCGCGTCGCGGCACGCGGTGGCCTTCGCCACGTCCACCACGCCCTGCAGCGCCACGAAGCGCCGCGCGGGGTCCAGCAGCGCGCCCGCCACCGCCTTGTCCTTGCCCTCCAGGATGCGGCGGCCCTTGGGGGTGAGCAGGTCTGCGAACTGGCTGGGGAATCGCTTCATGCCGCCCCGAATACGGCTTCACGCGCCGGTTGTCGTGCGGAATGCGCGAGCCGACCTGCCCGGTGTGTCCGGGGACCCACGACATCTCGACGCTCTGCGTCACACATGGCGTCCGGGTGAAGTTTCGCTGGGCGGAAACCTTTACCGGACTCCTGCGATAACCTCCCAATCGTCGAACTCCGGAGACTCCCCCAGGCATGGACCCCATCCGCAGCCGTCCCCGCGTCGTCACCTCGAACCCCTCCACGTCGCTCCAGCCGCAGGCGGAGGCGCGTCCGACGGCCGCTCCCGCGCGGGCCAACGCGGTGGGGCACACGCAGCTGAGCTCCTTCGAGACGAAGCTGGTGGCGCCGGCGCAGGCCCAGGCCGCGCAGCCCACGCCGGGCGCGTGGCGTGGCGGGCCGGACACCGAGGTGGGCAAGGCCGTGAAGGCCATCTGGGACCGGATGCAGACCATGCCGGGCGCGGACGTCACCATCAAGGGTGACACGCCCGCGTCGCTGCTCGGCCGCGCCATCCTGGACGGCAAGAAGGTCACGAACGAGCAGATCATCGCGATGTCGAAGGTGACGCTGGAGCAGCTCGCGACGGATCCGAAGGACCGCGAGAAGGTGCTCAAGAAGGTGCCGAACGCGCGCGAGCTGCCGGTGCACAAGTTCACGGTGGCGATGCTGTCGGCGGCCACGGGGATTGATCCGCAGAAGCTGTCCGAGGCCTGCCCGGACCTGGGCCTGACGGGCGCTCCGGGCACCCCGCTGCTGTTCGCGGCGGACGGCGCGGGCCTGCAGCGCTCCACGGCGCTGCACGACTTCACGGACTACCTGCGCGGCGCGGGCATCAAGGGCCTGAACAAGGCCGTCTGGGGCGTCGAGGGCCGCATCCTCTCCGCCATCGTCTCCGCGGTGGGCGGCGGGCGGTACTGAAGCACCGGCCACGCGCCGATCCTGGCACCTGGGCCGTGTTCCTCGAGGGGAACACGGCCCTTCGTGTTTCCAGGGGTCCAGGTGTCCCGCGGATCACCGCGTGCTGATGACTGGAGCCAGTCCCCTGATGTCTGCAGTCATCGGCTGGGGGGCCGAGTGGGAGGCATCGGCTCAGTGAAGTCGCGGGGTTGCGAGGCCGGAAGGGCTGGCATCCGCGCTGCAATGAGGGAGAGCACGGGCGAGACGACGAACTCCTCGCCGCAGCGGTCCCCCATCGCTGTCCTGAAACAGGTGCTCTCATGGTCAAGCTCAAGGTCCCGTCGTTCTCCTCCCCGAAGCTGAACAAGAACCCGGCCGACTCGATCAGCCCGCCGAAGAAGACGCCCACCCCGGCCCCCGCGCCGCAGGACACGAAGTTCCGCAACCCCACGAACTCGCCCGGAGCGTCGGACCCGAAGTTCCGCAACCCCACGAACTCGCCCGGGGCGTCGGACCCGAAGTTCCGCAACCCCACCAACTCGCCCGGACAGTCGCAGCGGCCGACGGACGGGTTCGAGGGCAAGAACCCCTTGGGCGGCCGGGGCACCCGGGCGATGGATGCGCTGTCGAACATCTCGGGGGTCGCCGCGCCCGCGATGGAGACGCTCGCGAACGTGTCGGGGGCGGCCCTGCCGGCGATGCAGGCGCTCTCGCCCATGATGGCCGGCGGGATTCCCGGGGCGGCGCAACTGTCGCCCATGATGGCCGGCGGACTGCCCGGGGCGGCGCAGCTCTCCCCGATGATGGCCGGCGGACTGCCCGCGATGGACACCCTGGCGCCGATGCAGCAGGGCCTGCCCGCGATGGACGGCTTCTCGCCGATGCAGCAGGGCCTGCCCGCGATGGGCGGCTTCTCGCCGATGCAGCAGGGCCTGCCGGCGATGGACACCCTGGCGCCGACGCAGCAGGGCCTGCCCGCGATGGGCGGCTTCTCGCCGATGCAGCAGGGGCTGCCGGCGATGGACACCCTGGCGCCCATGAACGCGCCGATGCAGAGGGGGATGCCCTCGCTGGACGCGCTCCCGCCGGAGCTTGGGCTCCCGATGGCGCCGCCGATGATGACGCCGAACATGCTGGAGGGCCTGCGGGTGCCGTCGCTGCCGGGGCCGGCCGAGTTCGGGCCTCGCGGGATGCCCCCGGAGGCCCAGAACCTCTCTCCGACGCTCCCCCACGAGACCGCCAACCCCGCGCCGCGCGGGCTGCCCCCGCAGCTGCGGGACATGATTCCGGCCCGTGAGACCACGCCGCGCGTCACGCAGCAGGCCGAGCCGGAGTCCTCGGGCATCCCGAGCGCCAATGACAAGCGTCCGGCCGGGGACAAGCGCTCGGCGGCGCAGATCGTCGACGACTCGCCGGCGCTGAAGAACCTGGGCCGTCAGAAGGACATCAAGTTCGACCTGCTCTGCAAGCAGACGGGCATCGACCCGAAGCTGGACCTGAAGGACGCGAAGCAGAACCCGGACGCGGTGTTCCGCCTGGCCAAGGTGCTGGAGTTCATCGACAGCGCGAAGGCGGCCAACGGTGGGGACCGGGACAACAAGGTGAAGAACGGCAAGGGCGACGGCAACATCGAGGGCATCACCAAGGACGGTGATGCGCGCCACGGCACCGAGGCCGGCATGGTGAAGGACTTCGCGGAGAAGGGCTACTCGTTCCTGGGCGAGCAGAAGCTGCCGGAGACGAAGGACACGCACGTCAAGGCGGACGGCAGCAACAAGGACAACTTCCAGTGGGCCGCGGGTGAGGCGGGCAAGCACCTGTGGTTCCTGCCGGGAGTGAGCAACGTGCTGACGGGCATCGGCAACTCGGAGGGTGGCGTGAAGGGCGTGTTCGAGGGCGCGGCCAAGGGCTATGTCAACACGCTGAAGGGCGCGGCCGAGGGTGTGCTCGGCGCCGTCACCACGGGCCGCATCAACCCGGCCTCGCTCATCCTGGGTGGCGCGGCGGGCGCGCTGGCCAACACGGAGGCCGCGCCGCAGCCGGTGAAGGACATCGCCAGCATGCTGTGAGCTTGAAGTGAGTCGTGACGCGAGCGGGGGATCTGCTCGGTAGAGGGGCCCTCGGAGCAACCTTGCGGCGGCAGGGAAGCTCCGAGGGTCTTTCTATTTCAAGCGCCGGGGCGTCAGACGTCGGGTGTCGGCGCACCACCGGCGAGCTTCACGCGAGCGGCCTCCAGGCGCTTGGCGCGGACCTTCCCCGCGACACCGAGCAGACGCCGGTCACGCTCCCATCGCTCACGGGTGGGAGCATCGACCTGGGCCCACAAGGGCTCGATGGAGGTCAGCGCCCGATTCACCAGCGCCAGTCCACCGCCGAGCGCCACATGCGTCGAGGCCGCCGTCGGATCCGCCTGAGCGAGGCCCCGCATCATCAACGAGAGAGAGAGCAACTCCTCGCGCACGACCTCCGGCCAGCCACAGCGCCGCGCCAGTTGGATGAGCCAGCCGAGGAGCGCGAGTTGGACGTGACAGTCCTCCACGGTGCGGAACGGCTTCAGATAGCGCGTGTAGCCATCGCCCGGGAGCACCTCGCCGTCGGCCACCGCGACGCCTTCGAGCCGCAGCTCGGCGTGTGGCACCTCGGGCACGAAGGGGAGCTCGGGCAGCTCGCTGACGACGATGCCCGCGCGCTTCGCGTCGACCGTCACCATGCGAAGCCGGTTGCGCCCCTGCGCATCCTGTCCTTCCGTCGCGACGACGAGCAGCACCTCCGCGCGCGTGCCCAGCGTGACGAAAGCCTTCTCACCCGTGAGGGAGAAGCCGGACGCGGTGGACTCGAGGCGCGTCTGGATGGCGTTGGGATGGCCGCCCATGGGCTCGGTGGCGCAGAGCGCGACGGGCTTGTCCGCGGGGAGCGAGGGGAACAGGAAGCGGTGCGCGGCGTGGTACCCGGAGGCAAACGCATAGCCGAGCCGGTCCGCGCGGAACCCGCCCGCGAGCGCCAGGTCCGCAGGCTCGGGGAAGCGGGACACCAGCTCCACATGCCGGCGCCACCACGTCTCGACGGAATCGAGCACGACGGGCTCGGACGACTCGGTGAGAAGGAAGTTCAAGATGGAGTTCACGTGGACATCGTACGTCAACATCACCTCAGCCCCGTCCAGGTTGCCCTATAGGAGGAAGGGCAGAGCCATCCAGCTCAAGACCGCCCACATCAGACCCGAGTCGCGAGGAGGCTTTTCCACCAAGTTCCACCTCACCTGCGAGCGACACCGCCATGTCCTCTCCATTGCACTGACGGCGGGACAGGCCAGCGACCTGGTGGGCGTCCTTCCTGCCTTGGAAGGCGTCCGAGTCCAAGGGCGCCGAAGGCGTCCACGTCAGCGCCCGCGCGTGCTGGTAGGCGACAGGGGCTACAGCTTCGGCCCCGTACGTCGGTGGGCGAGAGCTCACTACATGCGGGCTGTCCTGCCCAGCCGCGCAGACCCGCCTCGCTTCAATGCACGGTGTCGGGCGCGATTCGACCCGGCCCTCTATCGCCAGAGCAACGTCATCGAGCGCGCCGTCGGCCACCTCAAGGACAAGCGTGCCGTTGGCACTCGTTACGACAAGTTCGCCGTCAACGACCTCGCCATGGTGCAGGTGGCGCGCATCCGCTCCTACTTGCGCCACCTGCATCCGTCAGACAGGGCCTGGCGCTGGGTGACGTGCGTCGTCGAGGATGGGCGCCCCGTTCGCTTCGAGGCGACAGTGACGCCCCCTTCGATTCGACGCAGCCAGCGAGGTGGGCGATGACCTGCATCGCCGGAGTGGGCCCCCATGGGAAGGTCGTCATCGGCGGGGACAGTGCGGAGGTCGGCGGGTACGACCCCACCGTGAGGGCAGACGTGAAGGTGGTCGTCAACGGCCCGTTCATCATCGGGTTCACCTCCTCGCTCCGCATGGGTCAGTTGATCGAGCATTCCTTCAAACCGCTCCCGGTGCCGAAGAAGCCCGGGTCCCTCGTTCGGTACATGGTGGTGGACTTCATCGACGCCGTGCACGCGCTCCTCAAAGACAAGGGCTGCGTATAGAGGCACTTCGACCAGGAGTCGGGCGTGACGTTCCTCGTGGAGATGTCCGGCCACCGCTGTCGCGTCGACAGTGATTACTAGGTGGGCGAGTCCCGCGACGGGTTCGACGCGGTTGGGTGCGGGTCTGGGGCGGCGCATAGAGCCCTCTTCGAAGCCCGGCACCTCACGCCTGAGGCGCGGGTGTGAATCGCGCTCCGCGCGGCAGAACGTTGATGTGCAGGTGTCCGTGGGCCCTTTCTCATCCAGTCCACAGGTGAAGGACAGCCTCAAGGCGAAGGGGTTTACGGATAAAATTCCACCTCTCCTTGGCAGTTGGCGGGAGAGCCTTCCGAACACGACACTACGCGTTGAGGGAGCATCGGCCAACGAGGTCGCTAGGCGATTCAAGGAGGCGATGCCGGTGGATGCACTCTCATTCAAGTACGGCTCGCCTCTCAAGAGGCTCTTCGTGGTGGAGGACGGAGGCGACTACTACATCGGCGAGTAGGCCCCCTACTCATTGGGCGGCCACTCGCCTTCCCAACGGGTAGTCGTTCGCGCAGGCAACGCATGAGCATGTCGAGGACGGACGGGCTGGGGAGTCGCTCGCAAGGTCGCGCAAGGGGCGCGCCCATTCAATGGAATCAACTGTGGCCCGGAAGAAGGCCGTCGCGGTCGAAGGCATCAAGGCTCGGGATTGGTGGATTGATTTGCCTGCCAAGCCCTCCCGGCGTGCATTGCCCAATCGGATGTGATTGCGGCGGCCCCTCAGTCGTTCAAGACCGTTGCCGAACTCGCATACAAGCTGGATGCCGCAAAGGCCCTGGCAAGGGATGCGTGGCGGACTCCGTAGCCAGTTGCCTGACACGACTTTGGTGGTGGAGGGCACGTCTGTCGAGGCCGTGATGGAGGAGTTCAAGGACTTGGCTGAGTCGGTGTCCCAGACCGAGGACGTGGTCGAGCGTGTGATTGTGATTACGCTGGGCGTCTACGTCATCACTGCCGAATCGGTGGACTAATACGACTTGGGCACATCCGTGAAGGCAGCTCAGGCGGAGTTCTGGGTCTGATGGCCCTTGGAGTTACACCGGTCTCCTGGCTCTCCCGAGGGGCTCCACACAATGTGAGGGAGAGCCACGAGCCCGACGCAACTCCACTCGGCACGGATGTCGCGGCGGCGGACTTGCTCGGGAGTCGGGGCGGGCGATAGCGGCGCATGAGGGCCTCCTCACACGAGAAGGGGCGCCTGAAGTGCCCGATGGTGGTTCGCCGCTGGTGTCCTGCTCAATGATTGACGCCTACCACTCCCTGGCGATGGCCCATGTCTGCATTCCATGCTCTCCTTTGAAACCGGGGGCTGCATGAACGCAATCTGGAAGCGGATGTGGGTGGCAGCCGCATGGCTGCTCATCGGTTGCGCTACGACCGACTCTGGCCATGTGGCACTGCTCGGCGACGAGGCCGGGCCGTCCGCCTCGGAGTGCGCGGCGGAGGCCGACGAGGCTGGCTGCACCGTCGTCGCGTGCGAAAGCGAGACGTGTGGCCTCTACAGATGCGAGGACGTGGCCTCACCGCCGCTGGCGCTGCGCGGGAGTGCCCCCGCGAGGGCCGCGCGAGCCCCGCAGCGCAACTGGCTCCCCTCGATGCCCATGGCCGGCCGGGAGCCGGTCATGGTCTTCAAGTGGAATCGCGCCGAGGAATTGCCCAGTCAGGCCCGGCTGCGGAAGGCCTATTCGGAGTGGGCATCCCGTCCGAAAGAGAAGCACCACATCTTCCCACGGGCGCTAGAGGGGTACTTCGCGGAGCGCGGCATCAACATCCACGAGTACGCCCTCGCCATCGACGTGGCCCACCACAAGCGAATCCATGAGGGCCAGTACGGTGGCCCCTGGAACAGGGATTGGCGCGAGTTCATCGCGAGGGTCGAAGAAGACGGGAGCCCCGCGAAGAGGTGGGAGTTGATGGAGCAGGCGGGCTACATGGTGCAAAAGTACGGGCTCGTGGGCATGCCCATGTCGTACTGGCAGAAGCTCGGTGACTGGAGCCTCGCAGGAGACGGAGGGAAGTGATGCGCTTCTTTCGGCTAAGGACGTCCCTCGCGGGCACGAAGCACCAGGGCAGCTACATCGCGAAGCGGCGATGGCGCCTTCCCGGCGCGGTCTGCCCGACGTGTGCTGGCGAGTACGCGTCCTTGGGGGTGGATGCCCCGACAGTGGACCTATCGGCCCACCCCGGAGAGAAGGAGTACCGCAAGGCTCGGCAGGTGCCCTGGGCGGAGTACGTGAGGCTCCGTGATGGCGTGCTGCCGTACCTGCCAGAGGGCACCGTGGTTAAGCCCGGAATGGGCCTGGGGCCCCTCGTGGGGAGGGCAAGCGGCAGTCTCCCGCCGCTCGTTCTGCAGGACCCGTGGACGCTGCTGGTCCACGGCGATGTGCTCGAGCAGATGACCGCGGCGGGACTCACGGGGCTCAATCCCTCGGAGAGCCGCATCGCTGGGAACAAGCGCGGGCCGCTCTATGAGTTGGGGCTCGCCCACCAGGGCGCACTGGGCGCAGGGTGCCAGCGCGTCTACCACGGCGAGCCGTGCGTCACGTGCGGTCAGGCCGAGTACAACACCCCCAAGCCGTGGTGGCTCGACGAGAGCACCGTGCCGACGCTCGACGTGGCCCGGTTCTCCGTGATGCCGATGGTCATCCTCGTGAGCGAGCGCTTCGCCGAATTCGTCGCGCGGCTCGCCGAGAGCGGCGTCACGGTCGAGGATGTGATGGGCCCGCCTGCGCCGAAGCCGGCGCGCAAGGGTGCGCCGCCGGAGCCTCTGGTCATGTGAGGACGAGTGGCCGCTCCCCTGAATGGACGCGGCCCACCCTCCTGCCCCGTGGAGGTGGCGCTGGTCACCGCGCTCGTGCGAGTTCCCGCGCATCCACCAAGTCCGGCGCTGCGAGTGCGCCGAGGACTCGGTCACGCGGATGGCAAGGGTGCCCACATCGCATACCTCGTAGTCCGTCTGCGCAACTCCGGCCAATTCGGACTCATCGTCTCAGCAGTTATCCGCGCTGGGGACGCGGTCGATGGGTTCCTCCATGAACCTGGGCGAGACCCGACGACACCGTTGCCGGGCCTCAGCCACCACGCCTCACCCCGCCAGGCGCTTGCGACCACCCGCGGACTTCTTCCCCTTCGTCGACTTCGCTGGCTTCGACGTCTTGCCCTTCACGGGCTTCTTCGCCGAGCGCGTCTTGGACACGGACTTCGCGCCCTTCTTCGCGCCGGACTTCTTCTTCACGGACTTCTTCTTCGCGGGAGCGGGCTTCACCGGGGCGAGGATGGTCCCCCGGCACTTGGGCGAGCCACAGCGGCACACGTACAGCGCCTCGGACTCCGCATCCATCTCCGGGGTGCGCTCGTAGGCGTAGTCGTAGACCAGCTCCTCCCCGACGGCGATGTCGCGCAGGGCGAAGATGTAGATGCGCTTCTTGTCGATGAGCGCCTCGCAGTTCGGATCACACGAGTGGTTGATGTAGCGCGACTCGTTGTGGAGCGTGCCGGCGTCGAGCACCGTCTTGCTGTCCAGGTTGAACAGGAAGGTGTGGTGGCGGCCCATCGCCTCGTCGTCGTAGCGGCGGTCGGCCTCCGCCTGGTTGATGCGCTCACCGACGTACTCGATGAGGCGCTCATCCTTGCGGATGCGACGCGTGGCGAAGGCGCCCGTGCCCTGGATGGACGACGGACGCAGCTCGAAGGGGAGAGGCTTGGAGGAAGGAACGAAATTGGGGGATGTCATGCGGAGTATGAGCGGCCCGGAGTTCACGTCGGCCGGGACGCTCCATCAACTGCCGGTGTAGCGTGCACCAGTCGGACTCTCGATGAAAGGCGCACGATGATGCGGTGGTGGCTCGTCCTGGGTGCTGTGAACGCGTTCCTGTCCGTGGCGGCGGGAGCTTTCGGGGCCCATGGCCTCAAGTCCCGGCTCTCCCCGGACCTGCTCGTCATCTTCGAGACCGGCGCGCGCTACCACATGTACCACGCGCTCGGCCTCGTCGCCGTCGGCCTGCTGGGCACCCTGCGCCCCGCGCCCCTGCTCAATGGTGCGGGCTGGGCCATGCTCGTGGGCATCCTCCTGTTCTCCGGAAGCCTCTACGCGCTCGCGCTCTCCGGCGTGCGCGCCCTGGGCGCCATCACCCCCCTGGGCGGCCTGGGCTTCCTCGCCGGCTGGGCCCTGCTCGCTGTCGCCGCCTGGCGCTCCACGCCCTGAGCCGCCCGAGTCATTCGCGAACCAGCGGCGGCATCGGGTACATCAGGTCCAGCTCCCGGTTGTTCCGGATGCCGCACGCCTCGCGCTGCACCATGAGGTTCCACCGCTGGACCTCCGCCTCCTTGCGGACCTCCCGGTAGCGCGCATGGCGCGCCGCACGCGCCGTCCCCTGGGAACTCAGCAGCTCCCGCTCCGCGAGGGCCAGCGCCGCGAGCGCCTTCTCCAGCTTCTCGCCGGTGCGCCTGAGCGCGGACGCCTTCTCCTTCTGGAACTCGACCTCGACCGGCAACAACGCGTTGACGTTCTCGTTTCGGGCCATGCCCTCCCTCTAACCATCCGCGCGCCCACCGGCAGCGCCGTCGATGAGCCCCGCTGAAGCGGCCCCTCAGCCCCGCTTGTCCCCACCCCCCCCGGGCGGCGAAGTGGCCCCTCTCCTGGTGGCGCGTCATCATCCCCTCCCCCACACCCACTCCCCGGCACCGCCATGCGCGCCCTCCTCCTCGCCCTCGTCGTCACCACGGCCTCGGCCCAGCAGCCCGCGAGCCCCACGCCGCCCAAGAGCTACGTGCTCCGCCCCACGAGCGTCTTCGACGGCGTCACCGCGAAGCCCCACGCGGGCTGGGTGGTGGTCGTCACCGGT
This sequence comes from Myxococcus faecalis, assembly GCF_050039385.1. Classification (NCBI taxonomy): domain Bacteria; kingdom Pseudomonadati; phylum Myxococcota; class Myxococcia; order Myxococcales; family Myxococcaceae; genus Myxococcus; species Myxococcus faecalis. The sequence continues at coordinate 1,166,520 of NZ_CP144336.1, forward strand.
GAGCGCATCACCGCCGCCGGCCCCGCTGGCCAGGTCCAGGTCCCCGAGGGCGCCGAGGGGGTCGACCTCGCCGGCGCCACGCTCCTGCCCGGCTTCATCGAGGGCCACTCCCACCTCTTCCTCCACCCGTACAACGAGGCGAACTGGAACGACCAGGTCCTGAAGGAGGCCCTGGCCCTGCGCGTGGCCCGCGCCACCCAGCACGCGAACGCCACGCTGCTCGCGGGCTTCACCACCGCGCGCGACCTGGGCACCGAGGGCGCGGGTGACGCGGACGTCGGCCTCAAGCAGGCCATCCAGCAGGGCATCATCCCCGGCCCCCGCCTGCTCGTGGCCACGCGCGCGCTGGTGGCCAGCGGCACCTACGGCCCCAAGGGCTTCGCCCCCGAGTGGCACGTCCCCCAGGGCGCCGAGGAGGCCGACGGCGAGGACACGCTGGTGCGCGCGGTGCGCGAACAGATGGGCCGGGGCGCGGACTGGGTGAAGGTCTACGGCGACTACCGCTGGGGCCCCGGTGGCGAGGCGCGCCCCACGTACTCGCTCGAGGAGCTGAAGCGCATCGTCGACACCGCGCGCGACGGCGGCCGCCCCGTCTCCGTGCACGCCAGCACACCCGAGGGCATGCGCCGCGCGGTGCTCGCCGGCGCGGAGAGCATCGAGCACGGCGACGGCGGCACGACGGAGGTCTTCCGCCTCATGGCCCAGCGGGGCGTCTTCTTCTGCCCCACGCTCGCGGCCGGCGACGCGCTCTACCGCTACCACGGCTGGAAGAAGGGGGTGGACCCGGAGCCCGCCGCCATCCAGGCCAAGAAGGTCAGCTTCCGCGCGGCGCTCGCGGCCGGGGTCCCCATGTGCGTGGGCGGGGACTCGGGCGTCTTCGTGCACGGAGAGAACGGGCGCGAGCTGGAGCTGATGGTGGAGTACGGCATGACGCCGGTGCAGGTGCTCCGGGCGGCCACGTCCGGCAACGCGCGGATGCTGCACCGCGAGGACTCGCTCGGGCAGGTGAAGCCCGGGCTCCTCGCGGACCTGGTCGCCGTGGACGGAGAGCCCACGAAGGACATCTCCGCCGTGCGCCGCGTGCGCTGGGTGATGAAGGGCGGCGTGCCCTACCGTCGCTGAGCGGCGAGCCCCACGCTCGCGGGGTCCACCGGCTCCGTTGCCGCGGGGATGAAGTCCACCGACGGCACGGAGGCGTCCGGCGCGGAGGCGCTCACCGAGGCCCGGCGCCACGCATCACGCACGAGCAGCACCGCCGCGGCCATCAACAGCCCGTTGCGCGTGAGCAGGAGCAGCGTCTGCGGGATGCCCAGCCCATGCTTGTACGTGGGGCCCACGAAGACGCCTCGCGACAGGATGGCCGCCACCAGGACGAGCACCGCCACCGAGCGCGAGCCGGACAGGAGCGACAGCGCCGCGGCGCCCATCAGCCACGTGAGGAACTGGGGACTGAGCACCGGGTTCAGGATGATGAAGGCCACCAGCGGCCCCAGCGCCAGCCGGGCCAGGTCCTCCACCCGCTCCGGCATCTTGCGGCGCACCGACCACATGCCCAGCGCGGCCATGCCCAGCGAGCCGGCCACCCACAGCCAGCGCGTCGTCGCCCTCACGCCCTCGGCCACGGCGCCGTGCAGCTCGTACGCCGCCGGCGCGTGCACCCAGAGCACCCCCTTCACGAGCCCCAGGTGGTGCGCCGCCCACAGGAGGGACGCACCCAGCGACTCCACCTGCAGGCCCCGGTCGACGTGGAACGACGCGAAGCCCCACCACGGCCACACGAAGCTCAGCGGCACCAGCGGCGCCACGCCCAGCGTCAATCCCATCACCAGCTTGCCCAGCGTGCCGCGCTTCCAGCACACCGCCACCGCGAGCGGCACCAGCACCACGGGGTAGAGCTTCGTCACGATGCCCACCGCGAGCGCCAGGCCCGCGAGCGCGTCCCGCCGCCGGGCCAGCGCCACCAGCGCGCCCAGCGTCAGCACCGCGGGGATGAGGTCGTAGCGCTTGAGGTAGTAGAGCGCCGCCGCCCACGACGTCACCGAGTACGCCAGGCACGGGACGACGGAGCGCCACTCGCGGCCCCAGCGCCGCGCGCCCTCGCGCAGGAGCGTCCACTTGATGAGCCCGTCCATGATGGCCAGCTGCAGGCCGAACACGGGGACGAACTCCCACTGCGTGGAGCGCAGCCACGCGGCCGGCACGAACCAGAGCAGCGCGTAGGGCGGATACTCGAAGCGGAAGTCCTGGTTGGGCGTGGCCCCGGTGAGGAACGCGCGCGCCGTCCGGAAGTAGAGGTCCAGGTCACCGACGCGCGGCGAGAACGCGTACACCACGAGCGGCGTCACGCCGACGAGGAGCGCGACCCAATGCCAGGGGCCGAGGCGGACACGGGAATCAGCGGGGAGCGGCGGAGTGGGGGCGGACACGCGAGCGCACTCTGTCCAATCCCGGCCATCCTTGTCGAGACATGCCGCCGCCCCGCCCGGCGGGCGTGCGAGGAGGCAAGGCCCACCCGGGTTACGAACGCGCCACGGGCAGCGCCTTCACCAGCGTGAACAAACGCTCGACGTCGGCCCGGGCGCACAGGTCGGTCCCCTGGGACAGGAGCGCCGCGGTGCCGGAGGCGATGCCCCAGCGCAGGGCCTCCTCCAGGGACTGTCCCCGGGCGAGCGCCAGGGTCACCCCGGCCACGAAGCTGTCCCCGGCTCCGACGGAGCTGTGGGTCTCCACCGGAGGCGGCGAGGCGCGGAGCTGGACGTCGCGGGTGGTGAGCAGCGCGCCATCGGCGCCCATGGACACGGCGAGCACCTCCGCGCGGCCCCGGGCGACCAGCTCCCGGGCGGCCGAGGCCTGGGCGTCCAGGTCCTCCACCTGCATGCCCGTCAGCTCCCGCAGCTCGCGGCGGTTGGGTTTGGCGAGGAACACCCCCTCCTCCAGGGCGGCGGCGAGCGCCTTGCCGCTGGTGTCCACCACGCAGCGCACGCCCAGCTTCTTGGCGAGTCGCGCGACGCGCGCGTAGAAGTCCTCGGGGACGCCCTGGGGCAGGCTGCCGCTGGCGACGATGAAGGCGGCGCCCTGGGACACCTCGCCCACGGCGTCCAGGCAGCGCTGCCATTCGCGCTCGGTGAGGACGGGGCCGGGGAGGATGAAGCGGTACTCGCGGGCGCTGTTGCCCTCGGCGACGGTGAAGCTCTCGCGGGTGGAGCCCTCCACGGGGATGGAGCGGCGAAGGAGGCCCTTCTCCTCCAGCAGCTCCTCGAGCAGCAGCCCCGTCGCGCCGCCGCGGGTGTAGACGGCGATGGACTCACCGCCGAGCTCGCGCACCACGCGGGCCACGTTGATGCCGCCGCCGCCCGGGTCCCTGCGCACCGAGCCGCAGCGCAGCTTGTGCTCCGGCGTGACTTCCGGCACGGACGTCGCGACGTCGATGGCGGGGTTGAGCGTCAGCGTCACGATGTGAGCCATGTGCGGGGTCTCCAGCAATCAGAAGGGGACGTCCCCACGGGGACGCATCGCGACAGAGTGCCCCAGCGGACGCGTCGGGCGCCAGCGAAGCGTTGTCACGGCGTGCGAGGGGTGCGAGAAGCGCCCCATGCCCGCATCACGGCGACCCACGCGCGAGGAGCTCGATGCCGCCATGGGCCACACCATGCCGGACCTCATCGGCCCGGGGTTGCGCGTGCTGTTCTGCGGCATCAATCCCAGCCTGTACTCGGTGGTGGTGGGGTACCACTTCGCGCGCCCGGGTAATCGCTTCTGGCCGACGATGCACCAGTCGGGCTTCACGCCCCGGCAGTTGTCGCCGTCGGAGCAGAGGGAGCTGTTGGACTTCGGGTTGGGCATCACCAACGTGGTCGACCGGGCCACGGCGACGGCGGACCAGCTCGACGACTCGGAGCTGAGGGCAGGCGCGAAGTCCCTGGAGGCCAAGGTCCGTCGCCATCGGCCGCGCTTCCTCGCGGTGCTGGGCGTGGGGGCGTACCGCACGGCCTTCGCGAGGCCCAAGGCGAAGCTCGGGCTCCAGCCGGAGACGCTCGGCGCCACGCGCCTGTGGGTGTTGCCGAATCCCAGCGGGCTCAACGCCCACTACCAGCTTCCAGACCTGGCCAGACTCTTCGCGCAGCTCCGCCACGCGGCGGAGGAAGCCTGACGGCAAGGTCCGCCGGGTCCTCGACGCATCAGGTTCTTGATGGATATTCCCTGATTGGCCAATGCTGGCGCGGGGGTCTTCATGCAAACAGTTGTCTGTCGGAACTGGCGCTCTTGGTGTCTATCGATTCTCGCATTGGCGTGGATGGCCTGTGCCGCGACACCGCCACCTCCCATGCAGGAGGCATGGGAGTCCGCGGAGCTCGAGTGCGAAGCGCCGCACGAGGACCAGTGCGTCACGCTGTTGTGTCTCGGCGATCGCTGCGGCTTCTATCGCTGCGAGGACCGCTTCGAGGGAGTGATTGAGCCGGCGCGGTTCCCACCGTCCCGTCCACCCGCCGCGGCAGCAGCTCCGGGAAGTGGGCCTCGTCGGAATTGGGGAGATGCCCAGAGGCTGCCGGGCGAACCCATCATGACGTTCCCCAACTGGAATGGCGCGGAGCAGGTCGTTCCGCCATCGCACCGACTCCCGCCTGGGCGATGGGAGAAGCACCACATCTTCCCCCAGGAGGAAGGGCTCGCGAGATGGTTCAGGCGCCAGGGCGTCAAGATCCACAGCTACACGCTGCCGATTCCCTATGAGGTTCATCGGAGGATCCACAGTGGAGGCAATCGCGGCGGAGAGTGGAACGAAGCCTGGCGACAGTTCCAACGGGACAATGGCGAAGCGTCGCCGGAGGCGATTTTCAGGCACGCGGGTGAGCTCATCTATCGCTTCCAGCTACTGGGTGGCCCCATCCAGTCGTACTATTCACAGCCTGGGACGTGAGGGTGAATGCGACGATTTTTCTGGGTGGACGAAGACCGCGTCGCGGCGACCCGGCGAGGTGGGCTGGTGGACGCGTCCCACAAGTGGGGACTGCCGGGCCTGCGGACATGCCCCGCCTGCGCGGTCACCTGGAGTAGCGCGGGGCACCATCTGCCCGGTGTCGACTTGTCGCGACTGGCGGAGAGCGAGTCCTTCGAGGAGGCTCGACCCGAGCCCTACGAAGAGTTCATGCGGCTGCGCGACCTTGTCCGCCCGCTCGTGCCGCCCGAGACTCAACTCCCCCCAGGGACTGAGTTCGGACCCCTCGTCGGTCGAGTGACTGGGAAGGTCCCGGACTTCGCGTGGTCGGCGACCGCCCTGCTGATTCAGAACGAGCCCTTTCAACGCCTTCAGGAACAGGCGGTGAACGGCCTCCGTGGCTTCCCAACCGAGCTGCGGTTCCGTCAGAAGCAGGCCCCCTTGCTCCTGGAGCTTGAAATCCCACTCCGGGGGCACCTGCATCGAGACTGCATGCCGCCAGACCATCCGGGGCCGTGCACGACCTGCGGGCGAATGGGGCTGAAGCGTCCCGACGACCCGATTCTGGACGCAGCCTCTTTGCCAACCGAGGTGGACCTGTTCCGGCTCGGCAACCTCGCGACGATGGTCATCGGCACCGAACGATTCAAGGACGCCGTGCGCCTCCTCGGACTCGAGGGGCTCACGTTCCGCGAGGTGCCGACACGCTGAAGGGCTGTCCGCCCGAGGATGAATGCCCCTTGAACAGGTGCGCCTGTTCAGTCGAGCAGCCCCGCCTCGCGCGCGAACTGGGTGACCACGGGCTGAACGTGAGGGAAGGCCGCGGCGTTGCAGGCCAGGAGGCCGCGCACGTTCTGAAGCTCCGCGGTGTTGTAGCGATACGGCGTGCCGCCCAGGTCCGTAAGGATTCCGCCCGCGGAGCGCAGCACCGCCTCCGGCGCGCAGTTGTCCCAGCGGTAGCTCTTGGAGCTGACATGCAGATAGAGGTCCGCGATGGACTCCGCGAGCAGACCGCACTTGATGCCCACGGAGCCGGACTCCTGCTCGCGGGTGATTCCCAGCCGCGCCACCACCTGGTTCGTCAGCTTCGAGCGATGCGAGCGCGACACCACCAGGCGCAACGCCGAGGGCTCCGCCACGTCCGACACCCGCAGGGCCCGGCGCGCGCCCGCCTCCTCCACGAAGCCGCCCTCCCCCACCACGCCCGAGTAGAGCTTGTCGCCCACCGGCCGGTAGACGACGCCCAGCCGCGCCTCGCCGCCGATGGCCAGACCGATGTGGATGGCGAACTCACCGTTGCGATGGACGAACTCCTGGGTGCCATCGAGCGGGTCCACGAACCAGCACCGCTCGAAGCGGGTCGCCACCGCGTCGTTCTCCGACTCCTCCGCCACCACGCCGTCCTTCGGGAAGGCCCGGTGCAGCGCGTCCACGATGAGCGCGTTGGCGCGGGTGTCCGCCTCGGTGACGGGCCCCTGCCCGCCCGCCTTGTCCTCCACCGCGAAGGGTGTGGCGTAGACCTGGAGCAGCACGGCGCCTGCTTCACGGGCGATTCGACGGGCGGTTTCCAGCTCGGTGTCGAGGGAGGGCATGGTCCTCACAGTCTGCCCCCGTTGACGCGTTCCGGGGAGCCCCAAGCGAACGGGCATGGGGCGAACCGCCCCACGCGGGGCGAATTGCCCCATCGCCGGATGATGGCCCCCGAGGAGAGATGCTGGCGCGGCTTCTGCACTGCAGGAAGCGAACCGTGAGCCCTGGGGCCTCCCCGGGCCAGCGCGAGGACAGGCCGAGATGATGAAGGGATTGATGACGGGGTTGATGCTGCTGTTCGGCGTGATGCTGGCCTACGGAGGCGGGCGCCTGCTGTACCGCGCGCATGCGAGCGAGCAGTGGCCCACCACCGAGGGCACCGTCGTCTCCTCGTCCGTGCAGACGATGCACGACCGGCGCAACACCCGCTTCCACCCCGAGGTGCGCTACGAGTACACGGTGGGCGGCAGCCACTACACGTCCGACACCGTCTCCTTCGGCGGCAACGACACGGGCGCGCTGCCGGACGCGCAGCGGCTGACGCGCCGGTATGCCTCCGGCACGAAGATGGCTGTCCACTACGCGCCGGACGACCCGGCCATCGCGTGCGTCGAATGCGGTGGCGCGGGCGTGTCCAGCTACGTCGTGATGTTCGGCGGCCTCGCCGTCGCCGGCGTCGCGGGGACGAGCATGGTGGACATGATCAGCGCCGACGCCCGCGAGCGTCGGCGCAACAAGGGCAGGCAGCTCTCCGCCTGACTCACGGACCTTTTGGTCACAGGGCGGGACGCGGGGCCACCGGCGCTTCGTCCCCCAAGAGACCTACAGCACCTTCGTGAGCACCAGGGTCTGGTTGCCGCTCATCCTGGGAAGGCCCTCAGGGGAACGGCACGCGTCCAGGTCCGTGGAGGCGAAGGTGACGGTGTTGACGGCCTGCGCGCCCTCGAACTTCCCCGACAGCACCGTCCCCGACTGCACCACCACGAGCAACGGTCCGTCCACGCGCGCCGAAATCTGCGTCAGTCGGAACGTCGAGACCTCGCCCGTGTTCCAGACGACCTGCCCCGCCGGCACCGGTAGGATGCCCAGCAGGTCCGCGCAGCTATAGCCCTGCCGGATGCCGTCCGTCCCGGACGTCCCGGACGTCACGCGCTCTCCCAGCACCGTGACGCAGTTGCTGAACACACTCTCACCATTGGTACGGACATCCTGAGGGAAGTCCCGCAGCGGCGGGGTGTAGCGGATCTGGATACCGCCCACCGGACACGTCACCACCGCCAGCGTCAGGACCTCACGCGGCGAGGCCCCTCCCTCAACGCTCGGCTCCGCGGACACCTGGCCACTCACGAGCAACAGCGACATCATCAGGCACGAAGCAATCTCACGCATGTCACACACCCCTCCGATGACAGAGGTCCCAGGGCTCTCCGGTTCCATCCGCATCGACGCAATCAGGAACAGCGCCTAACAACAGGACACAAGACACACTCATCTCACCGCGCTACGAACAGACAGCCATTGCTCCACCAGGCAATCGCCGGCGGCAATCCCGACAGACAGCATCGTCCCTTCGAACGATGGACGTGCTGCCTCCGCCCGGCGACTCAGAGCACCCGGGTCATCACGAGCGTCTGGGTGGCGCTCATGCCACGGAGCCCCTCGGGACTGCGGCACGCATCGAGGTCCGTGGAGGTGAAGGTGACGTTCATGACCACCGTGGCTCCCTCGAACTTCCCCGACAGCACCGTCCCCGTCTGAACCAGCACCAGCAGGGGCCCATCCGCCCGCGCCGTCACCTGCGTCAGACGGAACGTCGAGACCTCTCCCGTGTTCCAGGTGAGCTGAATCGTCACCGGGAGGATCTCCAGCAGGTCAAAACAGTCGTAGTTCGGCCTGACGAAGTCCGTGGCACTCACCGACGATGTCACCCGCTCACCCAGGAGCGTGTAGCAGTTGCTGAATCCGCCCTCCCCCTGGATGCGTACATCTTGAGGGGTCTCCCGCAGCGGCGGCGTGAACGTGGTCCGAAAGGCCCCCACGGGACAGGTCACCACCGCCAGGGGCAGGAGCTCCTCCTGGGCGCGGTCCACCTCGCCTCGCGGCTCGGCCCACGACGGACTCCCCAGGAGCATCATGAGCCCCAGCAGACACGAAGCCATTCCGCGCATGTCACCCACCTCCGGCGTCGAATATCGTCGGCCTCCCCAGCGCCGACGCGGCATCCACACCGGAACAATCACTAACACCAACTCCCAAGAACAAGCGAATCCCGACGGATTCCCATCCCACAAACCAGACAACAGCCTTGTCCCTTCCGACAATGGACGCACCAACCGCGTCAGGGCAGCATCTGTCATTATCCTTCCAGACAATGGACGCGGTGGACATCGCCCCCGTCCACCACCCCACAGAGATGACGAGAGGGGTGCACGCGCCTCGGGCCTGTGTGAGGCTCGCCGCCCCGCGCCTCTCGCGCGGCCCGCAGAGGAGCCCCGCATGACCATCACCCTCCGTCCCGCACAGCCCTCGGATGAACCCGCCCTGGGCCGCATGGGCGCGGCGCTCGCCCAGCTCCACCACGACTTCGACAACCAGCGCTTCATGATGCCCGACGACGTCGAGGCCGGTTACCGCTGGTGGCTGGGACGCGAAGCGAAGAAGCCGGACGCCGTCGTCATCGTCGCGGAGATGGATGGCGAGGTCGTGGGCTACGCCTACGGCCGCGTCGAGCCCGTGGACTGGAACGCCCTGCTGGACCGCTCCGGAGGCTTCCATGACCTCTGGGTGGACGCCAAGGTGCGCAAGGCGGGCGTGGGCGCCCAGCTCGCCGAGGAGCTGATGCGTCGGCTCACCGCCCTGGGCGTGCCGCGCGTCGTGCTGCACACGGCCGCGAAGAACGAGGCCGCCCAGCGCATGTTCGCCCGCCTGGGCTGGCGCCCCACCATGGTGGAGATGACCCGCGAGGCCACCAAGCCCTGAGCCCGGCTCACCTCACAGGTCGATGATGCCCCGGCGCATCGCCACCACCACGGCGTGCGTCCGGTCCCGCGCGGAGAGCTTCGTCAGCACGTTCTTCATGTGCGTCTTCACGGTCTCCTCGGAGATGCCCATCTGCGCGGCGACCTCCTTGTTCGCGTTGCCCGCGGCCACGCGGATCAGCACCTCCCGCTCGCGCGCCGTCAGCTCGTCATCCGCCACGTGCTCCGCCAGCTCCGACGCGATGTCCGCGGCGATGCGGCGACGGCCGGCATGCACGCTGCGGATGGTCTCCACCAGCTCCTTGCGCAGCATGCTCTTGAGCAGGTAGCCGGACGCCCCCGCCTTGATGGCGCGCAGCGCCTGCGCATCTCCCTTGTACGTCGTCAGCACGATGATGCGCGCCGCGGGGAACTCCGCGCGGATGGCCGTGATGGCATCGATGCCGTTCATCCCCGGCATCTGCACGTCCATCAGCGTGATGTCCGGCGTGTGCGCCCGGTACGCCCGCAGCGCCTGCTCGCCCGTCTCCGCCTCCGCCACGAGCGTCATGTCCGGCTGACCGGCAATCATCCCGCAGAGCCCTTCACGCAACATCGGATGGTCGTCGACCACCAGGATGCGGATGTTCGCGTCCTTCGAAGTCATGCGTCGCAAGGTACCCCCGTCGTCGCCCCGTGAAAAGACTCACATCCGCGAGGCTGCCCATCGAAACGGCGCATCCCCCATTCGGGTGATGCCGACACGGGCCTCCCCGTGTTTCATGACAATGACTGAAATCAATTCCCTGACACCCCCGAAGCCCCGCGAGACGCCCCATGCCCAACGCCTCCCCCACGCCCGGCAAGAGCCTGCTCACCCCGGACAACCACGCGCTCATCCTGGTGGACCACCAGTCCCAGATGGCCTTCGCCACCCACAGCATCGAGCTGCCGCTGCTGCGCAACAACACCGCGCTCGTCTGCAAGGCCGCCGCGGGCTTCCGCGTCCCCACGCTGCTCACCACCGTCGCGGAGAAGAGCTTCTCCGGCCCCCTGTTCCCCGAAATCAAGGAGGTCTTCCCCGAGGCGAAGGTCATCGACCGCACCACGATGAACTGCTGGGAGGACCCGAACGTCACCGAACAGGTCAACCGCTTCGACAAGGCGCGCGTCGTGTTCGCCGGCCTCTGGACGGGCGTGTGCATCGTCGGCCCGGTGCTGTCCGCCATCGACCAGGGCTTCCAGGTGTATGTCATCACCGACGCCAGCGGTGACGTGTCCCAGGAGGCCCACGAGCGCGCCGTGCAGCGCATGGTGCAGGCCGGCGCCATCCCCATGACCAGCCTCCAGTACCTGCTGGAGCTCCAGCGCGACTGGGCGCGCGGCGCCACCTACGCCATGACCACGGGCGTCGCGGTCGCCCACGGCGGCGGCTACGGCCTGGGCGTGCAGTACGCCAAGAGCATGTTCAACGCCTCCGAGGGCGGCGGTCACTGACGTCCGCCGTGCTCCCTTCGTACCCCGGCGGCGGACTCGAAGTCCCCTCTCGAGCGCTCCGCCGGGCCGTCGTCCCGCCTCCCCCTCAGCACGAGCTCCCCTCATGGCCGACCTGATTGTCCGCAACGCCCGCGTCACCACCCTGGACCGGGACCTCCCCCAGGCCCAAGCCCTGGCCGTCACCGACGGCGTCGTGGAGGCCGTGGGAGACGAGCGAGACATCATGGCGCTCGCGACAGCCTCCACCCGGGTCATCGACGCGGGCGGGCGCAGGCTCATCCCCGGCCTCAATGACAGCCACATCCACCTGATTCGCGGCGGGCTCAACTACAACCTGGAGCTGCGGTGGGACGGCGTGCGCTCGCTCGCGGACGCCATGGCGATGCTGCGCGAGCAGGCGGCCCGCACGCCCGCGCCCCAGTGGGTCCGCGTGGTGGGCGGCTTCAGCGAGCACCAGTTCGTCGAGAAGCGCCTGCCCACGCTCGCCGAGCTCAACGCCGCGGCGCCCGAGACACCGGTCTTCATCCTCCACCTGTATGACCGGGCCCTGCTCAACGGCGCCGCCCTGCGCGCGGTGGGCTACGGCAAGGACACGCCCGAGCCGCCCGGGGGCCGCATCGAGCGCGACGCGCGCGGCAACCCCACCGGCCTGCTGCTGGCCAGCCCCAACGCCCTCATCCTCTATGCCACGCTCGCGCTGGGCCCCAAGCTGCCGCCGGAGTACCAGCTCAACTCCACGCGCCACTTCATGCGCGAGCTCAACCGGCTGGGCGTCACCTCCGTCATCGACGCGGGCGGCGGCTTCCAGAACTACCCGGAGGACTACGACATCATCCAGAAGCTGCACGCCGACGGCGAGCTGACGGTGCGCATCGCGTACAACCTCTTCACCCAGAAGAAGGGCTCCGAGCAGGCGGACTTCGAGCGCTGGACCCGCATGCTCTCGCCCCGGCAGGGCGACGACATGATGCGCCACAACGGCGCGGGCGAGATGCTGGTGTTCTCCGCGGCGGACTTCGAGGACTTCCGCGTGCCCCGCCCGGAGCTGCCCGCGGGCATGGAGGGTGAGCTGGAGTCCGTCGTCCACCTGCTCGCCAGCAAGCGCTGGCCCTTCCGCATCCACGCCACCTACGACGAGAGCATCAGCCGGGTGCTGGACGTCTACGAGAAGGTGAACCGCGAGGTGCCGCTGGACGGCCTGCACTGGTTCATCGACCACGCGGAGACCATCTCCGAGCGCAACCTCGAGCGGGTGCGCGCGCTCAGCGGCGGCATCGCCGTGCAGCACCGCATGGTCTACCAGGGCGAGTACTTCCAGGAGCGCTACGGCCAGGACGCCCTGCGCCGCACGCCGCCCGTCCGGAAGATGCTGGAATCGGGCGTGCCGGTGGGCGCGGGCACGGACGCCACGCGCGTGGCCAGCTACAACCCCTGGGTGGCGCTGTACTGGCTCGTCACGGGCCGCACGCTGGGCGGCCTGTCCATGTACGGCGAGGACAACCTGCTCGAGCGCGAGGAGGCCCTGCGCCTGTGGACGCACGGCAGCGCGTGGTTCTCCCACGAGCAGGAGAAGAAGGGACTGCTCAAGCGGGGCTACCTCGCGGACTTCACCGTGCTGTCCTCGGACTACTTCCAGGTGCCCGAGGAGTCCATCCAGCACATCACCAGCGTGCTGACGGTGGTGGGCGGCCGGGTGGTGCACGGCACGGGAGACTTCGAGCCGCTGGCGCCCGAGCTGCCCCGGCCCATGCCGGACTGGTCCCCGGTGAATCGCTTCGGCGGCTACCAGGGCGGCACGCTGGCCCAGGCCCGCGAGGCCCTCGCCAACGCGTCACACGCCCACGGCGACGCCTGCGCCGTGCACGGCCACGGGAGGACACACGCGTCGCGCCACGAGGTGCCCACCTCCGACGCGACGGGCTTCTGGGGAGCGCTGGGGTGCCTCTGCTATGCCTTCTGAAGCGAACGTCGCGGCGGGCCCCGCCCCCGTGGCCCAGGAGGTGGGGGCCCTGGCGCCCCTGCGTCACGCCACGTTCCGCACGCTGTGGCTCGCGGTGCTGGCCAGCCACATCGGCACCTGGGTGCACGACGTGGCCGCGGCGTGGTTCATGTCGGAGCGCACCGGCTCGCCGCTGATGGTGGCCGCGGTGCAGTCGGCCACCACGATGCCCGTCGTCGTGTTCGCGCTGGTAGCGGGCACGCTGGCGGACATCGTCGACCGGCGGCGCTACCTCATCACCATCCAGGTGTGGATGCTGGTCATGGCCACGCTGCTCGCGTGGGCCTCCATGGTGGGGGAGATGACGGAGTGGACGCTGCTGGGGCTGACGTTCGCCCTGGGCATGGGCGCGGCCATGGCCATGCCGGCGCAGGCGGCCACCACCGCGGAGCTGGTCCCCAGGCCCCTGCTCGCGCCCGCCGTGGCGCTGAGCTCCATCGGGATGAACATCGCGCGCTCGGTGGGCCCCGCGCTCGGTGGGCTCATCGTCGCGCGCTTCGGCGTGGGGTGGGCCTTCTCCATCGACGCCGTCTCCTATCTGGGCGTGCTGCTGGCGCTCGTGTCCTGGCGGCGGGCGAAGGCGGAGTCCACGCTCCCGTCGGAGCCCTTCGGCGCCGCGCTGCGCGGAGGGCTGCGGTATGCGGCGCGCTCGGGAGACCTGCGCTCGGTGCTGCTCAAGTCGGCCTGCTTCTACGCCTTCGCCAGCGCGCTGCCCGCGCAGCTCGCCATCGTCGTGCGCAAGGAGCTGGGCGCGGGCGCGGGCACGTACGGGCTCTTGCTCACGTGCATCGGCGCGGGCGCGGTGGCGGGCGCCGTCGTGCTGCCCCGCATGCGGGCGCGGTGGGGCGTGGACCGGTGGGTGCTGGGGGCGACGCTGCTCTACGCGCTCACCATGGTGACGGTGGCCTTCGTGCGCAGCCTGCCGGTCTTGGGCGTGGCCATGGTGGCCAACGGGCTGGCGTGGATCAGCGTGCTGTCCTCGCTCCAGACGGCCACGCACCTGTCGGTGCCCACCTGGGTTCGCGCCCGCGCGCTGTCGCTCTACATCGTGGTGTTCTCCGCGGGAATGGCCGGCGGCGGCCTGGTGTGGGGCTCGGTGGCCCAGCGCTTCGGCGTGCCCGTGTCGCTGACGGTGGCGGCGGGCGCGGCGGTGCTCGCGGGTTTCTTCTCGCTGCGCTTCCGCCTGGGCCAGGCCATGGCTCGCGACACCGCGCCGTCCGCCCACTGGCCCACGCCCCAGGTCTCCGAGGACGTCGAGAAGGACCAGGGCCCGGTCCTCGTGACGGTGGAGTACCGCGTCGCCCCCACGGGTCGCGCGGCGTTCCTCCCCCTGGTGCACCAGCTGGGCGACACGCGACGGCGCGACGGCGCGGTGCAGTGGGGCGTCATGGAGGACACGGCGGAGCCCGGGCGGTTCCTCGAGTACTTCGTGCTCGGCTCCTGGATGGAGCACCTGCGCCAGCACGAGCGCGTCACCCGCGAGGAGAAGGCGCTGCAGGAGCAGCTGCGCGCGCTGCACCAGGGCGCGCATCCCCCCGTGGTCCATCACTACGTCGGCGCCGCGCCGATGGTCCCCCGCCGCACCCCCTTGGAGAACGACGCGTGAACTGGAAACTGTGTGTGGGACTGCTGCTGGGCCTGGGCATCGGCTTCGGCTGTCGCTGGCTGGGGGTGCCCGTGCCCGCGCCGCCGGCGCTCGTCGGCGCGCTGCTCGTCGTCACCATGACGACGGGCTACACGCTCACGGACCGGCTGCTCGCCTCGCGCCCGTCGCGCAATCACATCCACTGCGGTGGGCCCACCGGGGAGACCCAGGAGAGCAGGTCATGACCCTGGCCCTCGTCGGCGTCGCCCTGGCGCTGCTCATCGGCGCGGGATGCCGGCTGCTCGACATCCCCCTGCCCGCCCCCCCGAAGCTCCAGGGCGCCCTGCTCGTGGTGGCCATGACGGTGGGGTTCCTCCTGGGGGAGCGGCTGCTGGGCTGAGCCCTCCGGCCTGTATCAATCACACCGGGGGAGCGGGCCGGGCCCCACCTCCCGGCGGGGCGAAACAACGCTTCTCTTCCGGGGAGCCACGGAACAGGATGTCGGAGGATGTCTTCGCGCGTTGCCCTCCGCCCCCGATGTGACCGCTGCTATCTCCCGTCGCACCTGTGTCTGTGCGCGGAGATTCCCCGCGTGCAGACGCGCACGCGGTTCCTCCTGGTGCAGCACGCGCTGGAGATCCGCAAGAAGAGCAACACCGGCCGGGTGGCCGCGCTCGCCCTCACCAACGCCACCCTGCTCACCCACGGCTCGCCCGCCGACGTCCTGGACAGCTCCCTGTTCGCCGAGCCCGGCACGTGGCTGCTCTTCCCGGACGGGCCCGAGCTCCCCGAGGACACCCCGCCGCCCCGGCAGGTGGTGGTGCTGGATGGCAGCTGGTCCCAGGCGCGGCGGATGAGCCAGCGGCTCCCCACGCTGCGCCTGCTCCCCCGGCTCGTGCTGCCACCGCCGCCCCCGGGAATGCTCCACCTGCGCGAGCCGAGCCACCCTGCGGGCATGTCCACCCTGGACGCGATAGCCCGCGCGGTGGAGCTGCTGGAGGGGCCCCAGACGGCGGCCCCCCTGGCGCGCCTCGCCCAGCTGCGCGTCCAGCGCATCGCCGAGTGCGGCTCGCTCAACCGCGAGGCGATGGGCCCCAGCCGCTGAGTCACGGCCTCGGGATGAGCACCATGTCCTCGTCCTGCTCCAGCTGGTAGGTGCCGTCCGGACGCAGGCAGGCCTCCGCGTGCAGGCGCAGCTTCCGGTCCATCTCCCGCGACGCCTCCGGCCCCATCGCCGCGAGCTGCTCGGCCGTGAAGCACCCCTCCAGCACGAAGAAGCGGCAGAGGGTGAACATCTCCTCGAAGGTGCGCGCGGTGAAGCCGCTCATCGCCGGGAGGACCTCGTGCGAGAGCGACATGCGCCCCAGGGTGTCCAGGAGCAGCTGCCCGAAGTTCAGCGTGTCGGCGAAGTCGCGGCACAGCTCGAACGTGGGCCCGCGCCCCGCCGCCATGATGATGAGGGCGTGGCCTCCGGGACGCACGAACGACAGGAGCCGGTCGATGAAGCCCGGCCAGTCCGAGGGCGGCACGTGGTACAGGACGTGGGAGCACAGGACCAGGTCGAAGCGCTCGGACGAATCGAACCGCTCGAAGGGCTCGATGAGCACCTTCGCCTTCTCCAGCCGCAGCCCCGCCACCTGCTCCGGGTTGGGTTCGAGCAACGTGAGCGAGCCGAAGCGCGGCGCCAGCGCCTGGGCCACCTTGCCGGAGCCCGCGCCCACGTCCAGGAGCGACGGCGCCTGGGACATGCGCGCAGACAAGCGCTCCTCGACGAGCCGCGCGATGTTCTCCGGATGGCGCGCGGTGGATGCGAGCAGACGGAACGCGGTGGCGTACTCCCGCGGGGACAGCGTGATTCCCATCGTCAGACCCCCAGCTCCAGTTGAACGGCCCCTCCCCATCCAGGGAAGGTGCCCCGAGCGTACAGCGGACGCTGCCCGCCGTTCACATCCCCAGTCGGCGCACCAGCTCCCGCGGCACCGGATAGACGGCCTCGCGGGGCAACAGCCGGGTGGCCTGCTCCGCGCGCCCTTCGTCCAGGTGCTTGCGCAGCTTGTGCACCAGCGGCGTCACGTCCGTGATGCAGACCACCCAATCCTCCACATAGCGCTGGATGATGGCGCGCCCCAGCCCCACCTGGATGCTGTCGTGCGGCAGCCCCGCGCCACGCAACGAGCGCTCCGGGTCCCACTGGACGTGGACGGGCGCCGCCTCGAAGGCCTTCCTCCAGGCCTCCGGTGAGCCGTGGGCGCCGGGCTCGTACGCGGTGAGCACGCCCACCGCCAGCGCCGCCTCCCACCCCGCGCGGTGGATGCGCACCGCCAGGGTCCGCTCCTGCCCGCTCTTGCGCCCCCAGTTGGAGCGGTGCATCAGCCACAGGAAGCTGGGCTTGATCCAGGTCATCCGCCCCACGGAGAACGGCGGCCCGAAGCGCTGCGTCGCCACCGCCACGTCCGCGATGGCGTCCGGATAGGCCTGATACATCACGATGGAGCCCCGGTCGAAGTCCGCGCGAACCTCCCGCCGCGCGCTCATGACACCCGCCTCCACCCACATCCTCGTCGCATGACGCGCACCG
The DNA here is from genome assembly GCF_050039385.1 of Myxococcus faecalis. Classification (NCBI taxonomy): domain Bacteria; kingdom Pseudomonadati; phylum Myxococcota; class Myxococcia; order Myxococcales; family Myxococcaceae; genus Myxococcus; species Myxococcus faecalis. Next base: position 1,183,602 of record NZ_CP144336.1, read on the forward strand.
TAGCAGCTTCGCGTCCTTTCATTCCCTGAGAATCCCAGACATGGCGGACCCTGTCCTGGAGTCCCAGACGAGCGGGTGATGGAACACGCGTCCCCAGGTCTTCCGGACACCGCGAGCGACCAACATCAGGCAACGGACGCTGTCGCGGAGGGAGGTGTTCAGGACAAGCAAACTCCGACGGGGAGGGAGAGGGCACTGCCGGGGCCTCGCGATAGATTGCGATGGGGTTGCCAGTACCGAATTCTCCTTCGGGTTGTGATTGCACAGGCTGGCGACTTCATCTCTCGCTGGGGGGTAGTGCATGTTTGTGAAACGGGGACGCGGTGTCCTGGGTGCCACGCTGTTGAGCCTGACACTGGGCGCCTGCACCGATGCCGACACACCGAAGGACCTACACGACGACGCCGCCACCCAGGCAGCAGCGGCCCTCGCCCAGGGCCATGAAGTCCTCTCCGCGGACCCGGACCAGGTCCCCACCTTCCTCCGAGGCAGGTTCGGTGAGGTCCCCACCGGCAAGCTCGCCCTCAAGGGACTTCAGACCCACTCCCTCGCGCCGGTGCTCGCCCGGGTGGCGCCGCTCTTCAAGCTCGACACCGAGCAGCTCTTCTTGAAGAAGGCCTACGTCGGCTCCGACGGGGACACGCACTACCGCTTCGGCGTGCGCTACCACGGCGTGGAGGTGCTGGGCGCGGAGCTGCGGCTGCACGCGCGCGACGGCCAGGTCTTCGCCATCAACGGCAACGCGCGAGGAGGCCTTGCCGCCCTCCAGAGCGACCCCATCGGCGTGGACCTGGCGAAGGCCAACGCCCTGGCGGACAAGGGTTCGGTGCCGGGCCTCGTCGTCCGCAAGGCGCCCGCGCTCGTCTACTGGAGGGACCAGGACCAGCTCATCCTCTCCTGGCGGGTGCTGGTGACGGGCGCGAAGCAGGACGGCACGCCCGTGAAGGAGTCGGTGCTCGTCAACGCCCGCTCCGGCGAGGTGTTCGAGCGCTTCAACCACATCCACTCCGCGCTCGACCGCATCGTCTACGACGGCCAGAACACCAACGACCTGCCGGGGACGGTGGCGCGCCGGGAGGGAGAAGCGCCGCACGCGGACCCCGTCGTCAACGCGGCGTACGACAACACGGGCGCCGTCTGGCGCTGCTACAAGGAGCTGTTCGACCGCGACTCCTACGACGACCTCGGCGCGACGCTCCACTCCACCGTCCACCACCGCGTCAACTACGTGAACGCGTACTGGGACGGCGAGCAGATGGTCTTCGGCGACGGTGACGGCACCACCGCCATCAACCTGGCCTACGGCCTGGACGTCATCGCCCACGAGCTGACGCACGCGGTGACGGAAGTCGACTCGGACCTCATCTATTCGGGTGAGTCCGGCGGCCTCAACGAGTCCATCTCCGACATCTTCGGCGCCGTCTGCGAGTGGCACAGCGAGGGCAGGGTCATCAACGAGGGCACCTACCTGGTGGGCGAGGACGTGTGGACGCCCGAAGTCCCCGGCGATGCGCTGCGCTACATGAACAACCCCACCCAGGATGGGGACTCGCTGGACGACTACCACAACTACAGCAACGGCGTGGACGTCCACTACAGCTCGGGCATCTCCAACCTGGCCTTCTACCTGCTGGCCCAGGGCGGCACGCACCCGCGCTTCCCCACGCGCCCGGCCGTGACGGGCATCGGCATCGAGATGGCGGGCCGCATCTTCTACAAGGCCAACCGGGACCTGCTGATGCCCAACTCCACCTTCGACGCCGCGAGGATCGCCACCGAGCAGGCCGCCGTCCAGCTGGGCTACGACGCGTCCGTCGTCGCCTCCGTCGCCGCGGCCTGGAAGGCCGTGAACGTGGGCGTGGTGTTCGAGCCGACCGACCCCTTCGAGCTGGAGCGCAACGTGCCCGTCGTCCTCTCCGGCACGGCGAGCGGCGCCAAGGAGTACGGCTGGGCCGAGGTGCCCGAGGGCGCCACCAACCTGCGCTTCACCCTGTCCGGCACCACGGGCGACCCGGACCTGTACATCCGCCAGGGCAACTACCCCACGACGGGCCTCTATGACTGCCGGCCCTACCGCTCCGGCGCCAACGAGGAGTGCGTCTTCCCCACGCCCACCGCCGGCAAGTGGTACGCGATGGTCAACACCTATACGCCCTACACCAACGCCTCGCTGGTGATGAAGTTCGACGGCGGCTTCTTCCCGCTCGAGCCCAACGTGGTGGTGAGCGGACTGTCCGCCCCCGCCAATGGCAGCCATGGCTACATCGTGCAGGTGCCGGCGCGCGCGAACGGGAAGCCGCGCAGCGTCACCGTGCAGTTGCTGGGCGGCACGGGCAACGCGGACCTCTACGTGCGCATGGGGGCCATCCCCAACCATTACGAGTACGACTGCCGCGGCATGAAGGAGACCAACGCCGAGAAGTGCGTCATCCCCCAGGTCACCTCCGGCAAGCTGTATGTCTGGGTCGTCGGCGCGAAGGGCGGCTATCAGAACACCGCCATCCTCGTGTCCTATCCTCCCTGACACGTGACACCCGCCCTCGCGGCCTCCACCTCCGCCCGGACCGACGGGCGGCGGGGACGGCCGCGCGGGGCCCCACGTGTGTCCGCGCCCGGAGCGGGGCTACACTGCCGGGGTCATGCTCCCGCTGAACGACAGGTCTGGGTTGTCCCCCGAGGAGCGCTCGGCGCTGGAGCGGGAGCTTGGGCCGCTCACCCTGCTCCAGGACGTGGTGCGGTGGGGCTTCGCGAGCACGCCGCCGCGCGACGTGACCGAGGTCGTCGTCCAGGACGAGTTCACCCACGACGTGGTGCTGCCCTGGAAGGACGGGGGCTACCTCGTCTTCGACACCACCTGACTGGGCGGTGTGAATGCGGTCTCCGTGTGGGACCGTCGACCCAGCGCGGATGAGCTCCTGGACGCCCGGCTCCAGGCGGGCTGGACGCCCACGCCCACGAGCACCGTCGACGGGGACGTCATCCTGGGTCACGCCGCGTGCAGGGTGCCGCCCGGCAAGGGCCCGGCGACACCCTGAGCGTCCCGTCCGTGACTACTTGCCCTTCTCCTTCACCCACGAGTCCTTCAAGGACACGGTGCGGTTGAAGACGGGCTTGCCGGGCTGCGAGTCCTTCGGGTCCGCGAAGAAGTAGCCCAGCCGCTCGAACTGGAAGCGCGACTCCGGCGCCGCGTTGGCGAGCAGCGGCTCCACGCGCGCCGAGCGCAGCACCTCCAGGCTGTGCGGGTTCAGGAACGTGGTGAAGTCCGTCGCGTCGTCCGAGTCCGGGCTCTCCACGGAGAAGAGCCGGTCGTACAGGCGCACCTCCGCGGTGGGCGCGTTGCCCGGCACCCAGTGCAGGGTGCCCTTCACCTTGCGGCCATCCGGCGAGTCCCCGCCGCGCGTGGCCGGGTCATAGGTGCAGCGCAGCTCCACCACCTTGCCGTCCGCGTCCTTGATGACCTCCTTGCAGGTGATGAAGTACGCCGAGCGCAGGCGCACCTCCTTGCCCGGCGCCAGCCGGAAGAAGCCCTTGGCGGGGACCTCCATGAAGTCGTCCGCCTCGATGTAGAGCTCGCGCATGAACGGCACCTGGCGCGTGCCCATCTCCGGCTTCTGCGGGTGGTTCTGCACCTCCAGCATCTCCACCTGGCCTTCGGGGTAGTTCTCCACCACCACCTTGAGCGGCCGCAGCACCGCCATGGCCCGGGGCGCCGTCTCGTTCAGGTCCTCCCGGATGCACAGCTCCAGCACGCCCATGTCGATGAGCTGCTGCGTCTTGCTGACGCCCGCGCGCGTGGCGAAGTCGCGGATGGACGCGGGCGTGAAGCCCCGGCGGCGCAGGCCGCTGAGGGTCATCATCCGCGGGTCGTCCCAGCCGGAGACGTACTTCTCCGTGACGAGCTTGAGCAGCTTGCGCTTGCTCATCACCGTGTAGTTGAGGTTCAGCCGGTTGAACTCGTACTGGTACGGCCGGTCCCCTTTGATGAGGCTGTCGACGATCCAGTCGTACAGCACCCGCCGGTTCTCGAACTCCAGCGTGCAGACGGAGTGCGTGATTCCCTCAATCGCGTCCGACAGGCAGTGCGCGAAGTCGTAGAGCGGGTAGATGGGCCACGCCTCGCCGGTGCGGTGATGGTGCGCGTGGCGGATGCGGTAGATGGGCGGGTCGCGCAGCACGGGGTTGGGCGACGCCATGTCGATTTTGGCGCGCAGCGTGTGCTTGCCGTCGGGGAACTCCCCGCCGCGCATGCGCGAGAACAGGTCCAGGTTCTCCTCCACGGAGCGGGTGCGGTACGGGCTGTCACGACCCGGCGTGGTGAAGTCGCCGCGGTACTCGCGAATCTCCTCCGGCGACAGGCTGCACACGTACGCCTTGCCCTGCTTGATGAGCTGCACGGCGAAGTCGTAGAGCTTCGGGAAGTAGTCGGAGGCGTAGAACTTGCGGTCCGCCCAGTCGAAGCCGAGCCACTTCACGTCGCGCTGGATGGCCTCGACGTAGTCGGTGTCCTCGGTGACGGGGTTGGTGTCGTCGAAGCGCAGGTTGCACAGCCCCTCGTATTGCTTCGCCAGCCCGAAGTTGAGGCAGATGGACTTGGCGTGGCCGATGTGGAGGTAGCCGTTGGGCTCGGGCGGGAAGCGGGTGTGCACGCGTCCCGCGTGCTTTCCCGTGCGCCGGTCTTCCTCGATGATCTCCTGGAGGAAGTTCAGGCCCTGCGTTTCGTTCGTCGTCGTCATGATGGGGGCGAATCCTCGTGAAGCCGCCCGGGGCCGGCAAGGGATTCCTTTCAGAGCGAGTCCAGGAGCGCCTCCCAGGCCCCCAGCGCCTTGGCCGAGGACAGTTCCTCCGCGCGGGCCCGGGCCTTCCGGGCCAGGTCCTTGCGGTGCACCTCGTCCAAGACGGCTCGGGCCAGCGCCTGGGCCAGCGCCGGGGCGTCCTCCACTGGAACCAGCACGCCGTGCCGCCCATTCTCCAGCACCTCCGCGGGGCCGGACGGGCAGTCGGTGCTCACCACCGGGCACCCCAGGGCGAGCGCCTCCAGGAGCACCATGGGCAGCCCCTCGAACCGGGAGGACAGCGCGAACACCGCCGCGCGGCGCATCAGCGCGTGCGGATTGGACGCGAAGCCCGGCATGAACACGCTCGACTCCACCCCCAGCGAGCGCGCCAGCGCCTTCAGTTCGGCCTCCAGCGAACCCACCCCCAGGATGAGCAGGTGGTGGTCCACGCCCTCCTGGCGCGCCAGGGCATGGGCGCGGATGAGCACGTCGAAGCCCTTCTGGGGCTCCAGCCGGCCCACGGCGATGACCACCGGGCGCTCGAAGACGGGGCCCGCCCAGTCCGGCACCGGCCCGTCCGCGGCGGCGCGCACCACCTCCCCGTCCACGAAGTTGGGGATGACCTGCAGCCGCTCCTCGGGCACGGGGACCAGGGACTGGAAGGAGCGCGCCGTGTCATGGCCACACGCGACGATGCGCTGCATGCGCGGGTAGAGCAGCCGCAGGCCCCAGAGCTGGCGGCGCGGCTGCTCGCGGTGGAAGGCGCCCCAGTCGAAGTGGATCATCCCCACCACGGGCTTGCCGAGCAGCTTCCCGGCCAGGCAGGCCAACAGCGCCGCGCGCCCCTCCTGCCCCGCGACGATGACGTCCGCCTCGCGGGCATGGCGCAACAGGTGCCACAGGTACAGGGGCAGGTTCTGCCGGTGGTAGTCGTAGGAGTCGGTGGCCCAGGAGACCTCGGTGTTCGCGGGCAGCCGGTCCTCGCGCCCCGGTGGAGGTCGGTGGTGGAAGAACAGCCGGGTGGCGAAGCGCCGGGGGTCCAGCCCCGCGAGGACGTTGCACACCGAGCGCTCGATGCCGCCTCCGCCCAGGAACACGAGCGTGAACAGCACTCGCTTCCTCCCAGGGTCTTTCGAGGCGTCTCGTGGCACCGGCACCAGCATCCAGCCCCCCACTCCCTGAAGGCGGGTGCACCGTAACCCAAGGGTGTCACGGCCGCCAACAAGACGGACGGCTGCAACGTCTCCTGGCGACACATCGCGCGCATCCCGGCGTACGCTCTGCCGGCGCCCGGGCAGACCGCCGGGCTCTCCCGTCCTGTCACGCTCCGTGATGACCGCGCTCCGTCCACGACTCCTCGTCCCCCTGGTCCTGCTCCTCGGCGTGCTCGCGTCCGTGGGGCTGCTCGTCGTGAAGGGGCACCGCATCGGCCAGGGCCTGCTGCACCCGCCCCACGTGCCGGTGACGCGGCCGTCCGCCGCGCCGGAGCTGGACGCGATGCGGGACGTCGCCTTCACCAACGCGGACGGCCTGACGCTGCGCGGCTGGTACGTGCCCTCGCAGAACCGCGCCGCGGTGGTGCTGGTGCATGGCTTCGCGGACAACCGCGCGCAGCTGCTCTTCGAGGCCCGCGCGCTGGCCCGGGCCGGCTACGGCGTGCTGCTGTTCGACCTGCGCGCCCATGGGGAGAGCGGCGGAGACCGCGTGACGTGGGGAGACCTGGAGCGCCGCGACGTGACGGCCGCGCTGGACTTCGTGGCGGCGCGGCCGGACGTGGACCCCGCCAGGCTGGGGCTCTTCGGCTTCTCCATGGGCGGCACCACCGCGCTGCTGGTGGCCGAGCACGACGCGCGCGTGAAGGCGGTGGCCGCCGCGGGCGCGTACCCCGCCCTGGAGGCGGACGTGTACTCGGGCTACGGCAGGTGGGGCGCCTTGAGCGCGGAGCCGGTGCTGTGGACGCTGCGCCGCGCGGGCGTGGACGTGGAGGCGGTGCGCCCCATCGACGGCATGTGCCAGCTGAAGGGCCGCCCGCTCCTGCTCGTCAACGGCGACGTGGACCCGGACGCGCCCGCCAAGCTCCAGGCCAGCCTGTTCCGCGCGGCCTGCGAGCCCAAGACGCTGTGGGTCGTCGAGGGCGCGGGCCATGGCGAGTACGCCCGCGTGGCCCCGGAGGAGTACGCGCGCCGGCTCCGCGAGCACTTCGACCGGGCGCTGTTGGGCGCGGGCTGACCCACGCGGCTCAGGGCCCGGCGCCGGACTCCGGCTCCGGCGCGTCCGACGCGGGCACCCAGGTGGGCTCGGCGTCCAGCGCGGGCCGCCCCTCGAGCAGCTCGTGCGGACGGAAGCCGCCCTTGTAGCGCAGCGACGCGCACGCCTGGACGCGGAAGCCCAGGTACACGTGGGGGATGCCCCGCGCCTTCGCCAGCTCCACCTGGAACACCACGTTGGCCGTGCCCGGGGACAGCCGCGCGTAGTCCGGGTCGTAGAAGAAGTACACCGCGCTCCACGCGTGCGGCGTCTCGTCGCAGATGCCCAGCGCCACCAGCCGGGGGCCGCCCTCCGCCGCGTCGTCGTACCAGGCCACCTCGCGCGCGGAGGGGTGCGGGAAGGAGAACTGGAGCGAGTACTCGCGCACCGTGAGCGGCGAGGGCTCCCACTCCCGCGCGGCCTCGCGCTCCGCGTGCCAGGCCCGGTAGAGCGCCAGCCGCTCCTCGTCGGCCCTGGGGACGCCCACCTCCACCCGCAGGTGGGCGCACGCGGCCCGGGCGCGGCGCTGGCTGCGGTTGGGCCGGAAGCCCTCCACCGGGACGCGCAGCGACACGCACTCCTGGCAGTCCGCGCAGGCGGGCCGGAAGTACACCGGCCCGAAGCGCCGCCAGCCGCGCACCAGCAGGTGCTCGTACTCCTCCGGCGACACGTCCCGCAGCACCAGGTTCTCCAGCGAGGCCTGCCGCTCGGGCAGGTAGCTGCAGGGGCGCGGGGGCTCGACGTCGTGTGCCAGCAGGAGGGCCATTTGCGTCCATGTTCCTGTCCGGCCCTCGGTCCGGCGTCAAGTCGCCGGAGGGCTCCCGGACGCCCACCGTGGCCGGCGGGCCGCGCCCCGCACGCCCTCCTGTCACGCGTCCGACGGCCCCCCGCCCTACCAGGTCCATGGCATGACGACTGCAACCGCTCCCCGTCAACCCCCACGCGAAGGCGGAAGCACATGGCGAGAGACTGCCTGCAGCCCTGGATGGACCGGCTGGCCCATGTCGACGTGGAGGTCCAGGACACCTCGCCCCGCGCCCGGCTGGGGGGCCGCGAGTGGGATGGCCAGGGCCTGGCGATGCGGCGCCCCCGAGTGGAGGCCCGCCTCGCGGAGCAGGACATCGTTGCCCCACGGACGGCGATTTCCCGGCAGGTCGAGCAGGACCCCGGGTGGGATTCCGACGACTTCGATTTCGCGGTGGCGAGCTACTGACGCCCGCGCCGCTTCTCAAGCTCATCCATTTTGAGAACGCACGTTCCCGCAACCCTTGCGCGTGGAGCAGGCGTGCGCGCAAGCCTGGCGGCGGCGCCAACCCGGAGGCGTCTTCTCAGGCCCCGGCGCGAACGCATATAAGCCTGACATGTCCGCAATCGATGTCTCGGTGGTGATGCCCACCCACCGACGAGAGAAGGAAGTGGTGGAGGCCATCCGCTCGGTGCTCCGCCAGGAGGGGGTCCACGTCGAGGTCATCGTGTTGGATGACACGCCGGAGGGCACCGCCCGGGCGTCGGTGGAGGGGCTGGGCGACTCTCGCGTGCGCTACGTGGTGAACGACCCGCCGTCCAAGGGGCGCCCCGCTGTGGTGCGGAACCACGGCGTGACGCTCGCCCGGGGCCGCTACCTGCACTTCCTGGACGACGACGACATGCTCGCCGACGGCGCACTGCACGCCATGGTGAGCGCGCTGGACGCGCGGCCCGACGCGGGCGTGGCGGTGGGCTGGGTGGTGCCGTTCGGTGACGACGCGGACTGGCTCAAGGACAAGAGCGAGTACTTCCAGTGGGCGGCCAAGGTGGGCGCCAGCACGCCCAACAGCGCGTGGACGGTGGCGCACATCCTGTTCCGCGGGACGCTGTACGTGAACTCCGCGTGCATGGTGCGCCGCGAGCACTTCGCGACGCTGGGCGGCTTCGACGCGTCCATCCCCGTCTACGAGGACGTGGACTTCTACCTGCGCGGCATCCGCGCCTTCGGCCACGTCTACGTGGACCGCCCCATCCTGCACTACCGCACCGGCCGGCCCTCGCTGATGCACAACCTGGGCAAGGACGGCACGCTGGTGATGCAGTCCAACGAGATGATCCACGGCAAGTACCGCAAGACGAACGGCGCGCTGGAGTACCGCGCGCTGCAGCTGCTCATGCGGACCCTGCCGTTCGACATCGCCAAGAAGCTGCCCTTGTGGCTGCCCAAGCAGGGCCGGGTCTCATGAGCTTGAAGAGTCGGTTCGTCGGCACGGCCAAGCGTCAGGTGAAGCAGACGCTCAGGCCCGTGCTCCAGCGGGCCATGGCGCCCGCGCGCACGCAGATTCCCGCGTCGTACTGGGGGCTGCAGCACGTCCCCGGCCAGGGGCTGAGCCTGGAGGGCGTGGCGCTCAAGTCGCTGGTGCAACGCTTCGGCTCGCCGCTGCACGTGGTGCACCTGGCGGCGCTCCAGCGCAACGTGGAGCGCTTCCTCGCGGTGCCCCCGGGGCGCGCGGGCGGGTGCGAGGTGTTCTACTCGTACAAGACGAACCCGATCCCCGGCGTGCTGGAGGTGCTGCACGGGATGGGCGTGGGCGCCGAAATCATCTCCGCCTACGAGCTGTGGCTGGCGCTGCGGCTGGGCGTCGCGCCCGAGCGCATCGTCTACAACGGCCCGGTGAAGTCGGAGGCCTCGGTGCGCGAGGCCATCGGCCGGGGCATCCAGCTGCTCGCCGCGAACCACGCGGAGGAGCTGGGCCTGTTCGCGCGCGTCGCGGCGGAGCTGGACCAGCGTCCGCGCGTGGCGGTGCGGGTGAGCACGGACAGCGGCTGGGCGGCGCAGTTCGGCACGCCCATCGCGGGCGGCGCGGCGCTCCGGGCGTATGCGCAGGCGCGGGCGTCGTCGCACCTGGACGTGGTGGGCCTGCACGCGCACCGGGGCGCCACCATCCGCACCGAGGGCGAGCTGACGGGCTTCGTGGAGGCGGTGCTCGGCTTCACGGACACGCTGCACCAGGAGCTGGGGCTGGACCTGGAGGTGCTGGATCTGGGCGGCAGCCTCTGCACGCCGTCGGTGGAGCACATCGCCGAGCGCGACTGGCGCCTCAACCTCACCTTCTTCCGGGACGTGCCGGCGCCGGACCCGGCGGCATCGCTGGACATCTCGCGCTACGTGGCGCTCGTGGTGGAGATGGTGGAGTCGCACTACGCGAGGAAGGGGCGCGCGCGACCGCGCATCTTCCTGGAGCCGGGCCGCGCCATGACGGGCGACACGCAGCTCTTGCTCGGCAGCGTGCACACGCTCAAGGCGGGCGAGGACCGGACGTGGGCGGTGCTCGACGCGGGCGTGAACCATGCCGAGTGCGTGCGCAACGAGTACCACCAGCTCTTCCACGTGGACCGGCCAGACGCGCCCGCCGAGCGCGTCTACACGGTGGTGGGCCCCATCTGCACGCCGGGCGACACGCTGTACCACGCCAAGCGACTGCCCCAGCTGGTCGAGGGTGACACGCTGGCCATCATGGACGCGGGCGCGTACTTCGTGCCGTTCGCGACGTCCTTCTCGTATCCGCAGCCGGCCATCATCGCGCTGGACGGCGGCGAGGCGCGGCTGTTGCGCCGGGCGGAGACGTTCGAGGACCAGGTGGCGCTCGACACGGTGGCGAAGAGCCCGGGCAAGCCCGAGGCGGCCTGAGCGCTTCGTCGAGGTCCGCCGCCCGTGCGCGCTGACACACGGGCGGCGAAGGCCTGCTAGCGGTTGAGCACCATCATCCGCAGGAAGGCGCGCGGGTGGCGCGCGGAGCCGTAGAGGATCTGCGCCACCTCCACCGCGGACGGCATCGGGTCATCCGAGTCGATGAGCGGGTCCACCGCCACCTGACGGTGCGTCTGCAGCCAGCGTCGCCACTGCTTCGCCTCGTCGGCGGGCAGCGCGCCGGACAGCCGCTGGAGGTTGAGCAGCATCTCCAGGGCGATGCGGTTGCAGAACACCTCGCCGCGTCCCGTCCATGCGCGCGCCGACTGCCCCACGCGCGCCAGCGCGTCAACGTCACCCAGCGCCGCGTGATAGGCCATGAGCGGCAGCGGCAGCCCGCGCGCGATGTCGAAGCCCATCTGCCCGTAGTAGCGCGGGTTGAAGTCGATGAGCAGGAAGTCGTCCTTCGTCTGGATGAACTCCACCTCGAAGACGCCGTGGTAGCCCAGCTTCGCGCACAGCTTGCGCAGGCCGTCGGCCAGGTCCTGGCGCACCGGCGCGGACTCGAAGCACACGCCCACGCCCAGGCGGCGCGGACGCTGGAGCACCTTCATGGCGCCGCGCACCTCGAACAGCGCGCCCGTGCGGTCCACGAAGCCCGACAGGCTGTAGATGCCCTGGGCCGCCTCGGGGTGGAACTCCTGCACCATGGGCCGCGCCACGGCCGGGTCGAACTTCACCAGCATGGGCGCGTAGCCGTCGCGCGCGAAGGCGCGGTACTCCTCCACGAGCTGCGAGGGCTCCGCGACGGGCAGGCCCTTGCGGTGCGTGGAGTAGAGGATCTGCGTCGTCGGCTTGATGAGGACGGGGAAGCGCGCCTCGCGGGAGATGCTCTCCAGGTCCGCCTCGGACTCGGGGAACCAGGTGCGCGGCAGCGTCAGCCCCACCGACTGGCCCGCCTCGAAGAGCTTGCGCTTGTTGAGCAGCCCGTAGACGGCGTCGATGCCGGGGTCGTAGAGGTGGAAGTAGCGCGACAGCTCCTGGGCGTGCACGGACACCAGCCACGCCAGCTCGTCGCTCGTCGGATACAGCACGTGGCTCATGGGCGCCCGGGCTCCGAAGTCGAGGAGCCACGCGAGGAACGCCTCGGGCTGGGACTCGGGAGGGCACTGCACGCGCTGTCCGACGAAGCGCGACCAGCTCGCGGGGCCCAGCCGTCCGGGGTCCGCCACGGTGACGCGGATGCCATTGCGCCCGAAGCACCGCGCGGCGGCGAGCGTCCCATAGAAGCCAGCGGAGAAGAGCAGCGCGGCCGGCCGCTCTCCCACGCGCTCTGTCGCCGACTGCTGCACCTTCACGTCTTCTGCCTGCACCTGTGCTGTCTCCCGTTGGAGGGCCCCACACCATATCCGCCCCCTCCGCCATTTGCCCCTCCCTCTTCGCGGCGCTTGATTGGAGGGCGAATCATCTGGGGTGGATGGGGATGGGGTTGCCCGGCCCCATGCGTCAGGACGCCACACCTGTCGGCGGCCGCCATAGCAGGTAACCGGAGTCGAGCAGCCATGAGTCCGTGGAGACGCCGTCCACCTGATGACACAAACGTGAGACAGACTCGCGGAAGGCATCCGCGGGCGCGGAGTGGCCGGCGTCGCGAGCCTGTTTCCACGCGTCGACCCAGGACATGAAGAAGGCGTGGATGGGCTCACCGGGACGCACGCGGCGGCGCAAGTCACGCGGCAGCCAGTCGCGGAACAAGAGCGGCGCGAAGCCCTGGCGGAAGTCGGTGTGGAAGAGCAGGGCCTCGCGAGCGGGCGGCGACTCGGGAGCGCTGTCGGAGCGACGCAGCAGGTGCGCGGTGAGAACGGAACCCTCCGGGTCCGAGCTGCCCTCCACGAGCAGCCCCGCGGGGAGCAGGAAGCGGCTGAGCGCGTGGTGCACCTCGGCGACGCGCTCCACGGGTCCCTGTCGCAGGAGGTTCATGGCCCGCACGAGGCGGGCGGGCTCCTCCGGGGACAGCGGCAGCGCGAAGCCGCCTTGACGGAAGTAAGTGCGAGGCCCCGCGTGGGCCTGGGCCGCGAGGGCCCGCGCGTCATCGAGCTCCACGCCGATGACGACGAGCTCGGGGTGGAGCGCGCGAAAGGCGCTGGCGCTCTCGAGCGTCGTCCACGGATGTTCGCCGAAGCCCACGTCCACGAAGACGGCATGGGCCCACGGACCGTCGACGCGTGACAGCAAAGTGGGCTCGAAGCGGCACAGGAAGGCATCGAGCGCGCGCAGCCTTCCGGGTGCGGTGCGCCCCCGCGTCTTCGCGTCGAGCGTGGACATGCCCTGGTCTTCGATGAGGCGGCCCCATCGCGTCAAGCACCCCGCTTCCGCCCGGGCATGCGCTCATGCACCGGACCGTGCGCTTTGACGAGGCCCCCACCGCCCACGCGATTCAATGGGCCGCCTGCATGGTCGAAGGGCCCCTGTTTTCGTCTGGAGCGCGGAGGCTTTAGGCTCCACCTTCGTGCGCCCCGTGTCCGCCCTCACCTGCCCCGGCTGTCAGGCGCCCCGAGTGCAGGGGGCCGAGTGTCCTCGCTGCGGCATCATCTACGCCCGCGCCGAGGCCCGCGCCGCGCGCAAGGCCGAGGAGGAGCGCGTCCAGCGCGAGGCCACCGAGCAGGCTCCCACGCCCTTCGAGGTCGACCCCCCGTGGCTGGCGCCTCCGGAACTGCGCTCCGAGGTGCTGCCACCGAGCACGCCTTCTCTCGACGCGAGCGAGGAGGACGCCGTCCATGAGCTGCGCCTGCGCCTCGTCGTCGTGCCCCTGGCCTTGCTGGTGGGCTATCTGGTGGCCACCGGCTCCGCGCGCTTCATCGTGCGGCTGCTCACCATGTACGTCCACGAGGTCGGGCACGCGGTCACCGCGTGGCTGTGCGGCATCCCCGCCATCCCGGCCCCGTGGGTCACGCCCACGGGCTCCGAACGCTGGTACTCGCTGGCTGCGATGCTCGCGGGAGCCCTCGGCTTCTGGGCGTGGCGTGGCTGGAAGCTGCGCCGCTGGGACTGGCTGGCCTGGAGCACGGTGCTGCTCGTCACCCAGGCCTTCTGCACGCTGGTCATCCCCCTGTGGCGCACCGAGGTGTTCATCGTCTTCGGCGGAGACGCGGGGATGCTGATTCTGGGCACGCTCCTGGTCGCGTCCTTCCACGCCCGGCCCGGCGGCCACCTCCACGCGAGAGGCCTGCGCTGGGGCTTCGTCTTCATCGGCGCGCTCGCCTTCTGGGACGGCTTCCACACCTGGTGGCGAGCGCGGACCGACGCCGAGGAGATCCCCTTCGGCCGCATGGAGGGCGTGGGCCTGAGCGACCCGAGCCGACTGGTCGAGGACCACGGCTGGTCCGAGGGTGACCTCATCCGTCGCTACGTCACGCTCGGCATCGCCTGCCTCGTGACCCTGGCCGTCTTCCACGGCCTCCAAATCTGGAAGGAGCGGGCCCGGCTTCGCGCCGCCCTGCGAGCGCTCCCCTTCTTGAATGGGCGATGAAACGTCCCGGGTTGTGACAGCGGCGTGGAACGCCGGTAGCCTCCCGGCCCAATGGCATCTCCCGTCCAGCCGCTCCCCCACCCGGAGCCCCCCTCGTCCTCGACGCCCCCCGACTCCGACAACCTCCAGCCACGCTTCGGCTGGCTGCCTCCCGTCGGGACCTGGAAGTACCACCTGCTCCTGAGCGCGGTGGCCCTGTTCATCCTCGGGCCCCTGGGTGGCATCGCCGCGTCGTACATGAACTTCAGCGTGGGCTTCTTCGTCGGAGGCCAGGTGCTCGCCGGCATCCTCGGCAGCGCCGTCACGTACGGCTACGGCGCGGAGGGCAAGCACGGCGCCAACTACATGCAGACGATGGCCGCGTCGGTGGCCTCGCTGTGCGCCATGTCGGTGCTCATCCAGGCCATGGTGTGGCTGGGCATGGAGATGCCCCCCGCCTGGCACCTGATGCTCTTCGTCGGCTGCGTGGGAATGTTCGCCGTCGGCGTGGGCATGCTCTACACGCCGCTGCTCGTGGACCGACTGCAGCTCGACTACCCGTCGGGCTTCGCGGTGGCCAACATCCTGCGCGCGCTGACCGACAAGCGGCTGCTCAAGGCCTCCATCTCCAAGCTGGGCGGCGGCACGCTGCTGGGCGCCATCGCCGCGTGGATGACGGAGAAGATCGCCGTCGTGGCCGCCATCGGCACCAGCGCCGCCACGCTGGGCGCGGGCATGATTGTCGGCAGCCGCATCACCATCCCCGCGGTGTTGATGGCCGTCATCGGCGCATGGCAGGTGCCGCACCTGCGTGAAATCGGCTGGCTCGGCCCCGAGGACCCCTTCCGCAAGATTGGCTTCCTCATCGGCCTGGCGATGATCTGCGGCGCGGCGGTGGTGGACCTGTCGCTGCTCGCGGTGCAGGCGGTGGCGCGCGTGCAGGCCCAGGCCGACGCGCCGAAGGACGAGGAGCCCGCGTGGAAGAAGGTCAACCTGCCCCGGCTCTTGGCCTGGGTCCTCGGCTGGGGCGCGGCGACGTTGGTGGTGGGCACCGCGGTGCTGGGTCAGCCCCTGGGCTGGCTGCTCTTCGGCCTCGCGCTGGCGCTGCTGTTCGTGCTCATCAACGGCATCTCCTACGGCATCACCGACCAGAACCCCATCTCCAGCGCGTTCGTCATCTCCATCATGATGATGTCGCTGCTGGGCCTGAAGAACCCGCTGGTGGCGCTGATGGCCGCGACCATCCTGCTCATCTCCACCTCCGTGGGCTGCGACATGCAGCAGGACCGCTCCACCGGGTGGCGCCTGGGCACCAACCGCGTCATCCAGTTCCGCTACCAGGTGATGGGCGTCATCATGGGCGCCCTGCTGTGCGTGGGCCTGGCGCGCGTGTTCATGACCGCCTACCCCGCGCTCGCCATCAACCAGCTCGACAACCCCAACGCCGAGGTGGGCCAGTGGGGCTCGGCGATGACGTACAAGCTGGTGGGCGCCATCCGCGACCTGGGCTCGCTGTCGGACACCAAGGTGAAGGCGATGCTGCTCGGCCTGGGGCTGGGCTTCGGCATCCAGGCGCTGCGCAAGGTGCTGCACGCCAACCCGGGCTACCAGCGCTACATCAAGGGCTCGCGCGCGGGCTTCGCGGTGGGCTGGACCATGGACTCGCTGCTCTTGGCCAGCCCCTATGCGTCCTCCTTCGGCGGCTTCGTGGCCTTCCCGGTGGCGCTGTGGTTCGGCGCGGGCGGGGTCATCGCGTCCGTGTGGAACACCGTCACGAAGAAGCGCGCGCCGGCCTCCGCGGGCAGCCCCGCACAGGGCGAGGCGCTCCCCGAGGACATGAGCACCATGTCCCTGGCGGGCGGAGGCCTCATCGCGGGCGAGTCGCTCTTCTTCCTCATCGCCGGGATGATTGGCCTCGCGTCGCTGCTGGCGTGAGTCGAAGTCACGGGCGCTGGGGGCTCGAAGCTCCCGGCGCCGCTGGCTGTGGACAGACGTCCGTTCGCGAGCACTTCACCGCGGGACACCGCTCACATCAATACGAGTTCTCATGGGAAAACGAGGAACCGACCCACATGGGTCGCAGGTGGTTCCACGTCGTTCTTCCGCGGGAGTTCTCATGAAGCGCGCATTCGTGATGCTGGTGGCGATTCTTGGTGTCTCGTTGCTGGCCTGTGGTGGCGAGGCGCTCGAGGTGCAAGTCGATGAAGGCCCGGCGGACGTCGAGTTGGCGCAAACCCGCCAGGAGCTCGTCACCTGTACGACGGCCTGCGCGAACGGGACGTTCATCTCCTGCACGGGAAGTACCTGCAGCACCCTCGAAGGCCGGAGCGTGACGTGTGACGGGGTCAGGAAGCTCTGCCCGCCGGCGGTGTGTCCGGGCGACTATCGCTCGTGCTCGGCGATGGACGGACAGAACTGCCGGGCCGGCACGCAGCCGTGCTGCCGTGGCGATGTCGAGGGCTATTGTTACTGCATCGCCGGCCGCTACGACTGCTGAGTCCCCTGACCCGTGAGGGGTTGCCCGCGGGTCTGGTTGACAATTTCCAGACCCGCTTGCATCTTGTTCCGCGTGAGCATCGTCAACGTCACCACGACCACCCGCACCACGACTCGCTACGGCGAGGTGTGGAGCGGTGCGCGTCGTGAAGTGAGCTGACGACCGCACGGCTTCTCGCCCCGCCTTCACCGGCCGGGGCAACCGTGTGTTCGCTCAGCGCTCCGTCCGGCAAGGCCTTCCCAAACCTTCCGTACCGGAGACGAAGCAATGCTCGACGAAAACGACCACCGCGCCCTCGGCCAACGCCTGGACCTCTTCCACCTGCAGGAGGAGGCCGCGGGAATGGTCTTCTGGCATCCCCGAGGGCTCTTGTTGTTCCGCCTGCTGGAGGAGCACATCCGCCAGCGCATGCAGCGCGAGGGCTACCTCGAAGTCCGTACGCCGCAGCTCTACGCGCAGCCCCTGTGGGAGCGCAGCGGCCACTGGGAGAACTTCCGCGAGAACATGTACCTCGTGGAGGACGGCGGGCGGCCGCTCGCGCTCAAGCCGGTGAGCTGCCCGGGCCACATCGAGCTGGTGCGGCGCATGTCCCTGAGTTACCGCGACCTGCCCCTGCGCATGAGTGAGTTCGGACTGGTCCACCGCAGCGAGCCGGGCGGCGCGCTGCATGGCCTGTTCCGGCTGCGTCAGTTCACGCAGGACGACGGGCACATCTTCTGTGCCCCCGAGCAAGTGGTGGAAGAGGTCGTGAACTTCGCGCGCTCGCTGCGCGAGTTCTACGCGGGCCTGGGCTTCCACGACGTCCAGGTGGCCTTCTCCGGGCGTCCCGCCTCCCGCGCGGGGAGTGACGCCGTCTGGGACCAGGCCGAGGCATGGCTCTCGGACGCGGCGAGCCAGGCGGGCCTGGAGTGCAAATACCAACCGGGTCAGGGGGCCTTCTACGGCCCCAAGCTGGAGTTCGTCTTGAAAGACAGGCTGGGGCGCGAGTGGCAGTGCGGGACGATTCAGCTCGACCTCGTGCTGCCCGAGCGCTTCGACCTGCGCTACCAGGACTCCCAGGGCCTGCGGGTCCGTCCGGTGATGCTTCACCGCGCGCTCCTGGGGAGCCTGGAGCGGTTCATCGGCGTGCTGCTCGAGCACCACCAGGGCGCCCTGCCCGCGTGGCTCGCGCCCGAGCAGGTGGTGGTGGCGCCCGTGGGTGACGCCGCGCAGGACTACGCGCGCGACGTCGCCTTCAGCCTGCGGCGGGCGGGCTGCCGCGTCCGCGTGGACGCGCGGCAGGAGTCGCTGTCGCGCAAGGTGCTGGACTCGCACCAGGGAGGTGTCCCCTGGCTCGTGGTGGTGGGTGCGCGCGAGGTGCAGGCGAAGGGCCTGCGCCTGCGACAGCGGGATGGCGCCCAGCGGGACGTGTCGTGGGACGCGGGCCTGGCGGAGCTGGTGTCCGCGTGTGTCCCCGGAGTCCCGGCGTGATGAAGCCCCGAGGGGCGCGAGGCCCGTCTGCTCCTCGCGCCCCTCGGTTCCTGGAGGACGGCTACGCGTGTTGCAGGTGCTCGAGCACCACGCCGGCGCGCAGCACCTCCGCGGGCACGGTGGCCAGGTCATCCAGGCTCAGGATGCCCAGCGGGCGACGGGCCTCGTCCACCACGACGAGCCGGCGCACCATCTTGTCCTCCATCATCTGCTCGGCCACATCGAGCCCCGCGTCCGGCTCGCAGGTGATGAGGGCTGTCGTCATCACCTCACGCACGCGCGTGGTGTTGGGATCCTGGCCCAGGGCGGTGGAGCGCACGGTGATGTCTCGGTCCGTCAGCATGCCCACCAGTTGTCCGCCCTCGGTGACGGGGAGCGCGCCGATGTTGCATTCGCGCATCCGCAGGGCGGCGACTCGCAGCGACTCGTCCGCCTCGATGGTCTCCACGTTCCGGGTCATCAGCTCGAAAATCCGCATGGCGCCTCCGCTGACGGGTTGAGGGTAGGACTGCGTCTCCAACCATGAGGTCGGCGCGGCCCTCCGGCAGGAAGGCACCCGGGCTCGGCGGAGCAGCGGGCGGGCACACGGCCGCCGTCATTCCAGGTTGGCCAGCGAGCGCGACGATTGGGCAGGATGCGCATCTGACTGAAGCTCCCGGGCGTGGACCCGGGCAAAGGAGCGTGACGGCATGGTCGACAAGCTCACCCTCAGCGATGCGCAGTGGCGCGAGCGCCTGACGCCCGAGGAGTACGACGTCCTGCGCAGGCACGGCACGGAGCGTCCGGGCTCGGGGTGCTTCCTGGGCACGAAGACGCCGGGCACCTATGTGTGCGCCGGCTGTGGCAATCCGCTGTTCAAGTCGGGCACCAAGTTCGAGTCCGGCACCGGCTGGCCGTCCTTCACCCAGGCGGTGGGACCGGACGCGGTGACGCAGATCGATGACCGCTCGTACGGAATGGTCCGCACCGAGGTGCGCTGTGCCCGCTGCGACGGCCACCTGGGGCACGTCTTCCCCGACGGCCCCCCGCCCACCGGCCTGCGCTACTGCATGAACTCGGTGGCGATGAAGCACGTGCCCGAGGGCCAGCCGCTGGAGCTGGTCCGGGCGTAAGCGCTGCAAGCCCCCGGCCCCGCTCGGTTCATCGAGCCCGGGCCGGGTGTTCGTCGCGAGCGCGGAGCAGGAGCGGGGACGACCTGACACCTGCCGAAACCTCGGCCCTGGCTCGCGGCATCGAGCCGGGACCTTCTGACAGCGCCTCAGCCCAGCCAGGCGCGGGCGTTGCGGAACATGCGCATCCACGGGCCGTCATCGCCCGTCCACTCGCGGGGCCGCCACGAGTGCTGCACCAGCCGGTGGACGCGCTCGGGGTGCGGCATCGTCACGGTGAAGCGGCCGTCCTTCGTGGTGACGCCCGCGATTCCGTGCGGCGAGCCGTTCGGGTTGGCCGGGTACGTCGACGTCACCTGGCCGTGGTTGTCCACCCAGCGCGTGGTGATGAAGCCCGAGCCGTTGACGCGCGCGGCCTCCGCGTCGTCGGAGAACTCCGCGCGCCCCTCGCCGTGCGCCACGGCGATGAGCATCCGGCTGCCCTCCATGCCCTGGTAGAAGAGCGACGGCGTGCGGGCAATCTCCACCAGCCCCAGCCGCGCCTCGTACTGCTCCGAGGCGTTGCGCACGAAGCGCGGGAAGTGCTCCGCGCCGGGGATGATGTCCTTGAGCCCGGACATCATCTGGCAGCCGTTGCAGATGCCCAGCCCGAAGCTGTCCGGCCGCGCGAAGAAGCCGGCGAACTCGTCGCGGGCGCGCGGGTTGAACAGGATGGACTTGGCCCAGCCGCCCCCCGCGCCCAGCACGTCCCCGTAGGAGAAGCCGCCGCACGCCAGCACGCCGTGGAAGTCCTTCAGCGACACCCGGCCCGCGAGGATGTCGCTCATGTGCACGTCCACCGCGAGGAAGCCCGCGCGGGTGAACGCCGCCGCCATCTCCTGCTGGCTGTTGACGCCCTGCTCGCGCAGCACCGCCACGCGGGGACGCGCGCCCTTGCCCACGAAGGGCGCGGCCACGTCCTTGGACACGTCGAACGTCAACAGCGGCGACAGGCCCGGGTTGGACGCGTCGCACTTGGCCGCGTACTCCTGCTCCGCGCACAGCGGGTTGTCGCGCAGCTTCTGCAGCTCGTAGCTGACGCGCGACCAGACGCGGCGCAGGTCCATGGTGCCCTCGGACAGGAGCACCCGCTCACCGTGCCGGACACGGACCTCCAGCTTCGGCGTGGGCCGCCCCAGCTCGTGGCAGTGCACCCCCAGCCCGTGCTGCTCCAGCACCTCGCACACGCGCGCCACGTCGCCCGCGCGCACCTGGACCACGGCGCCCAGCTCCTCGTTGAAGAGCGCCGCCACCGCGTCGGGCCCCAGCTTCGAGAGGTCCACGTCCACGCCGCAGCGGCCCGCGAAGGCCATCTCGCACAGCGTGGCCCACAGGCCGCCGTCGGAGCGGTCGTGATAGGCGAGCAGCCGCCCCTCGGAGCTCAGCGCCTGCACCGCCGAGAAGAAGCCCGCGAGCAGCGCGGGGTCCTCCACGTCGGGGACCTTGGGGCCCACCTGCGCGTGCGTCTGCGCGAGGATGGAGCCGCCCAGCCGCTGCTGCCCGCGCGCCAGGTCCACGAAGACCAGCCGCGTGTCCAGCTCCACGTCCACCAGCTGCGGCGTGAGCGACTTGCGCACGTCCAGCACCGGCGCGAAGGCGGAGATGATGAGCGACACCGGGGACGTCACGGTCTTCTTCTCGCCGCCGTCCTGCCACACGGTGCGCATGGACATCGAGTCCTTGCCCACGGGGATGGTGAGCCCCAGCGCCGGACACAGCTCCATGCCCACCGCGTTCACCGCGGCGTAGAGCTGCGCGTCCTCACCCGGGCTGCCCGCCGCCGCCATCCAGTTGGCGGACAGCTTCACGTCGGACAGCTTGCCGATGCGCGCCGCGGCGATGTTGGTGAGCGCCTCGCCCACCGCCATGCGCGCGGAGGCCGCCGCGTCCACCACGGCCAGCGGCGTGCGCTCGCCCATGGACATCGCCTCGCCCGTGGTGCTCGTCACCGTGGACAGCGTCACCGCGCAGTCGGCCACCGGCACCTGCCACGGGCCGACCATCTGGTCCCGGGCCACCTGCCCCGACACCGAGCGGTCGCCGATGGTGATGAGGAACGACTTGTCCGCCACCGTCGGGTGGCTCAGCACGCGCTCGGCCATGGACTTCAAGTCCGAGGGCAGCGACAGCGGGGCGTGCTCCAGCGCGCGCGTGGTCGCGTCGCGATGCATGCGCGGCGCCTTGCCGAACAACACGTCCATCGGCAGGTCGATGGGCGGCGTGCCCAGCCGCTCGTCGGACAGCTTCAGCACCTGGGACTCGGTCGCCTCGCCCAGCACCGAGAAGGGCGCGCGCTCGCGCTCGCAGAACGCGGTGAAGCGCGCCAGGTCCTCCGGCGCCACGCCCAGCACGTAGCGCTCCTGGGCCTCGTTGCACCAGATTTCGAGCGGCGACATGCCCGGCTCCGCGTTGGGCACCGCGCGCAGCTCCAGCCTCCCGCCCAGCGCGTTGTCGTGCGCCAGCTCCGGCAGCGCGTTGGACAGGCCGCCCGCGCCCACGTCGTGGATGGAGCGGATGGGGTTCTTCTCGCCCAGCGCGCAGCACTGGTCGATGACCTGCTGACACCGCCGCTCCATCTCCGCGTTGTCCCGCTGCACGGAGGCGAAGTCGAGGTCCGCCGCGCTCGCGCCCTGCGCCATGGAGGACGCCGCGCCGCCGCCCAGGCCGATGAGCATCGCCGGGCCGCCCAGCACGATGAGCTTGTCACCGGGCTGCAGCTGGCCCTTCTTCACGTGCTCGGCGCGGATGTTGCCCAGGCCGCCGGCGATCATGATGGGCTTGTGGTAGCCGCGCACCTCCACGCCCTCGGGCGTGGACACCTGCGCCTCGAAGCTGCGGAAGTAGCCCGCGAGGTTGGGCCGGCCGAACTCGTTGTTGAACGCGGCCCCGCCCAGGGGGCCATCAATCATGATGTCCAGCGCGGAGACGATGCGGTCCGGCTTGCCGTAGGGCTGCTCCCACGGCCGCTCGTGGCCGGGGATGCGCAGGTGGCTGACGGTGAAGCCCGTCAGGCCCGCCTTCGGCTTCGCGCCGCGACCGGTGGCGCCCTCGTCGCGAATCTCTCCGCCCGCGCCGGTCGCCGCGCCCGGGTACGGCGAAATCGCCGTCGGGTGATTGTGCGTCTCCACCTTCACCATGATGTGGGACGGCTCGCGCACCGTGCCCCACTCGCCCGTGTCCGCGTCCGGGAAGAAGCGGTCCACCGTGAAGCCCTCGATGACGGCCGCGTTGTCCTTGTAGGCGGACAGCACGCCTTCCTGGTGCTGGGCGTAGGTGTTCTTGATGGCCTGGAAGAGCGAGCGCTCCTGCGGCTTGCCGTCCAGCGTCCAGCTGGCGTTGAAGATCTTGTGCCGGCAGTGCTCGCTGTTGGCCTGCGCGAACATCATCAGCTCGACGTCCGTGGGGTTGCGCGAGAGCTCCGTGAAGCGCGCCACCAGGTAGTCGATTTCATCGTCCGCGAGCGCCAGCCCCAGCTCGCGGTTGGCCCGGTCCAACGCGCCCTTGCCGCCGCCCAGGATGTCCACCGTGGTGAGCGGCCGGGGCTCGTGCGTGGAGAACAGCACGGCCGCGTCCTCCATCCGCGTGAGCACCGCCTGCGTCATCCGGTCGTGCAGCACCGGCGCGAGCGCCTCCACCTGCTCGCGCTCCAGCGGACGTCCCTGGGGACCCGCCACGAAGTACGCGAGGCCGCGCTCCAGCCGGCGCACCTTCGCGCCCAGGCCGCAGTTGTGGACGATGTCCGTCGCCTTCGAGGACCAGGGAGAGATGGTGCCAGGACGCGGCACGACGAGCAGCAGGCTGCCCGCGCGCTCGCCCGAGGGGACCCTGGGGCCATACTCGAGGAGCCGGCCGAGCATCGCCTGCTCGTCACCGGACAGGGGCTCCGGGGCGTCGAGGAAGTGCACGTGCTCCGCGTAGACGGACGACACGGAGGGCACCTGCTCGCGGCACTGCGCGAGCAGCTTGGCGAGCCGGAATTCGGAGAGGACGGGAGCGCCGCGCAGGAAGTGCATGCTGGACATGGGAAAGGGTAGGCCCTGGGTAACAGCCGGGGCGTCCTTATCACCGTGTGTCGCGAGGGCGAGCACAGACTTCGTGCCAGCCCGCTCGCTGCCCGGACGGACAGGGGGCACGGTGGGTGCCCCTCACACGTCAGCGCTGGCGCGGCACGTAGGAGAGCCGGAATTACCCGCCCTTGCCGGAAGCTGCGGGCACGGGCTTCGGCGCCTCCTGGGCCTTGCGCCACAGCGCGAGCAGCTCCGCTTCACGCTCCCGTGGCAGGCCCGCGCGCGGCTTGTCGCGCCGCTCCTGTGGCAGGCCCTTGAAGTACGCCAGCGTGTCGCGGACGGTGACGTCCACGGGGCGGAACGTGAGCTCGGCCTTCACCGCCTTCGCGTTGGAGCGCAGGTGCGTGCCCGCGCTGGTGCCGGTGGGCGGCATGTAGATGGGCAGCCGCACATCGCCGGTCTCGCCCTGCTTCTCCAGGAACTCCGCGGGCACCCACGTCACCTTCGTGTCCTTGCCCGTCACCTTCCGACAGGTGTCGAGCATGGCGCCCATCGACCACGCCTCCGCGGGCCCCACGGCGTTGAACACGCCGTTCACCTGGCCCTCGATGAGCAGCACCAGCCACTCGGCCAGGTCGCGCACGTCGATGATCTGCAGCGGGTCCTTCGGCGTGCCGGGCGCCAGCATCTCCCCGCCCTGGTCGAAGCGCACGGGCCAGTACGTGAAGCGGTCCGAGCGGTCATCCGGTCCGACGATGTAGCCCGGGCGGATGTTGGCCACGCGCCCCGGCAGCGCCGCCTCGGCGGCCTCCTCGCACGCGCGCTTGAGCCCGCCGTAGAACTCGTAGTCCTTGCCCATCGTCTCCACGTTGGGGTCCGCGAGCGTCGCGGTGGGGCCACGCTCGTCCTCGCCCGGCGTCCTGTCGCTGGCGTACGCGGAGACGCTGGAGATGAAGACATACTGTTTCACGTTCGGCGCCAGCAGCGCCGCCGACGCGCGGACCATGCGCGGGTAGTACCCGGACGTGTCCACCACCGCGTCCCACTTGCGGCCCTTCAGCGCCTTCAGGCCCTCGTCCTTGTCGGGGTCTCTATCGCCGCGCAGCTTCTCCACGTCGGGGAAGAGCTCCGGGCGCGTCCTGCCGCGGTTGAAGAGTGTCAGCGAGTGGCCTCGCACCCGCGCGGCCTCCACCACCGCGGGCCCCAGGAAGCCCGTGCCTCCCAGGATGAGGATGCGCTTCTTCACCGACATCTTCGACGCGGCCAGCGACTCGGGCCCGAGCGCGAGCAGCGACGCACCCGTGGCGGAATACACCAGGAACTTCCTACGCGAGGTCTTCATGACGACGGCTCCAGGGGCCGTGGTGTGCTCGGGGGGACGCGCCGGACAACGCGAGCCCGCCTGTTTCATTCCCGGGCAAGCGTCGGGTCAGCGGTCTCCCAGCGCCACGCCCCATCCCAGCGTCCACACGAACCCATGGGTCCAGTCGTCGGTGAGCGGGCGCAGGCCCTGGTAGCGCGCCTCCGCGCTCGCGATGAACAACGCCCCCAGCGTCGCCTGCGCCCGCAGGCCCACGGGCACCCCGAAGCGCGAGCCTCCCTCCCACGAGAACACGCCCGCCCCCAGCGAGGCCCGCACGTCCACGCCCACCGCGTACGTCGGCCGCCACGCCCACAAGGGTGGCGACGACAACGACAGGCTGAAGCCTCCCGTCGCCAGGGGACGACGTCCCAGCCCCACGCCGCGCATCCACTCGAAGGACAACCGCGACGCGTACGGAAGTGGCAGCCCCGCGCGAAACCCGGCGACGGGTGCGCCGCCTCGCGCGTCGCGTGTCATGCCTCCCAGCAACTGGAAGGACAGCTCCGGCGCGGGGCTGTAGTCGCCAGTCGAAACCCAGACGGCGCCGGGCTCGGCGACCTCCTGGAAGCGCTGAGCCGCCCAGGTGAGGAATGACTGGGTATAGGCAATCGCCGCGGCGGCCCGGTCCGCCATGAACACATCAAAGGCCTCCGGCGAGACACCCTCCGTCTGTCCAAAGACCTTCCCAGACGCGCCATACCCACCGAACGCACCCTGCAGCGCCGCGTCCGGCTCCACCCAGAACGCACGCCAGGCCATCCGCGTCCCATCCTCGGCGCGCAGCGATTGCGTGCGCACCACCTCCAGGGTCTCCCGCGCCAGCGCCAGCTGCGCGTCGGACCCGGACATCGGCGCCACCTCGCGCGTGGGGAGCTGCTCCAGCACGCCGCGCAGGCCCCAGCCCTCGAACCCGTCCGAGAAGCCATGGCTCACCGGCACCACGTGCGGCGGCGAGGCCACGTCCTGGATGTGGTGCGCCAGGTGTCCGGCCCTGTCCCACGCGCGCGCCAGGTCTCCTCCACGCGCCGCGTCCAGCGCCTCCTCCCACAGCTTGCGCACCCGCGCCGCCGAGCCCTCGCGCGGCCCCGAGTCCACCCTCCCCTCCGGCCGGAAGTAGTGGTGCCACCCGGTCCACTTCACGTGGAGGTTGAGGTCCTCCGCCGTCGCACCGTGCAGGACCGCGTCACGGTGCTTCTCCAGGCCCGGCGACGCCTGGGTCGCCCGCTCGATGGCGACCCGCGTCAGGGCCTCGTGGTCCTTCACCCAGAAGGCCCCCGCCCCCATCGGCGCCAACAAGGCCGCGAGGACGGCGAGCCGCGGCGCCACGACACGTCCGCTCAGGCGGCCTCCGCCCTGGGCACGTCGAGCGAGTCCAGGTGGGCGCGCGCGATGTGCAGGTTGTCGTTGTCCAGGGGGTGGAACGACGGCCGCAGGTACTCCTTGAGCCCACGCCAGAGCACCCGCACCAGCACCGGGTCCTTCTGGTGCGCGCGCCGCAGCTCCCGCCAGATGCCACCCCACCCCAGCCCCGGCTCCTGCTTCAGCAGCGTGACGGTGGCCGCGAACCACAGGCCGTACAGCGCGATGATGCCCGCGAACATCCCCGTCACGCGCAGGCCGTAGCCCGGCGCCACCTTGCGCAGCACGTCGAAGGCCACGGCCTTGTGTTCAATCTCCTCGGCGGCGTGCCACTCGATGAGCTGGCGCATCGCGGGGTGGCCGTCCTTGAACACGCCGAGCGTCAGCGTGTTCTCCCCCATGATGGCCGTGTAGTGCTCCAGCGCGGCGGTGATGGAGAGCCGCAGGGAGGCCGGGAAGTACTTGTCGATGAAGCCCCAGACGATGCGCTGGTACGCCCTCATGAAGCCGGTGATGACGTAGCCCTGTGACTCCAGCAGCTCGATGTAGTCCTGGTGCTCGCGGGCGTGCTGGCCCTCCTGGGCGAAGAACGCCTTCACCTGCGCGCGCAGCTCCGGGACGTCGGCCAGCGCGGGGAGGTAGTGGTTGACGCTGCGCACGAAGAAGCGCTCGCCCTGGGGGAAGAGCAGGTTGAGTCCGTTCCACAGGTGCGTCGAGCCCAGGCCGTTGTGGTGCCAGACCCGGGGGAAGGTGGCATCGAAGTGGAACTTCAGGTGCGGCCTGGGGACGATGCGGCCGGGGTCGGGGGGATTGACCATGAGTGGGGGATTCTCGTGCGCCGGAGGGGGACGGCGGGTCAGAAGGAAGGGGGCGTGACGGAACGCACCCTTCGGGGGAATTCGCGCTCGAGCTCGGTTCGGAAGGCGATGAGCCGCTCCCGGGCGGTGAAGGGACCGCTGCCAGCGATAGCGCCGAAGAAGCGCTTGCGCACGCCTTTACGCGTCACGCAGAGCACCTCCGTGACGCACAGTGCCACCCCGCCGCCCACGGCGGGCAGCGGCCGCATGGTGTTGAAGTGGATGGGCGCGTGCCGCTCCAGCGCGGCCTCGTCCTCCACCTCCAGGGTGATCTTCGACAGGAGCGCGTTGCCGCACAGCGCGGAGGCCACCTGCCGCAGCCCCGGCGTGTAGGCGAAGCCGTGCGTGGTGAGCGACGGCATCCACCAGGGCAGCGACGGCGAGTACAGGGTGGAGAAGATGTCCTCCAGCACGCCGCCCTCCGTCCGGGTGTGCTCGAGCAGGTGGGAGACCCGCGCGGGCGTCACCGGGCCGTCTCGGGTGAGGGAGGGAATCACCGCGATGCGGATGCGCCGCCAGGGCCTTGGCACCGACGTGGGCGCGTCCGGCAACACCGGCACCAGCATCGTCGGGTTGTCCGTGCGCAACAGCCCCCCGTGGGAGCGCCCCAGCGCCCCCAGCACCGCGCACGCCAGGTTGCGGAAGTCGAGCTGCTCGGGCAGCGCCACGCGCAGCAACGGAGAAGGGTCCGAAGGCCCCGTCAGCCACTCCCCGCCGTCGGCGCCCCGGAGCCCGCGAGGCAGCCCCGCGGCAATCGCCCGCGACACCTCCATCATCGCCGTGCCGTCCATCACCAGGTGGTCGAACGCCAGCTCCAGCGAGCCCGTGGTCCGCTCCACCCGCGCCCCCAGCCAGGCGCTCGACGTCAGCAGATGGGACGTCCAGGCGCTGTCGCCGTGGCCCGCGGCGTCCACCACCACCTGGGGATGCAGCCCGTCGCGGCGCGCTTCGGAGAGCGAGCAGGGGGCGCGGGACTCGAGGAGCGCCGCCACCGCCTCGGAGGTGAGCGACGCGCCCACCAGGGGGAGCCGGGCCACCCGGAAGCCGCCTCCGGGCACGGTGACGGCCACGGTGAGCACCCCGTCATCCGCGACGCGCTGACGGGCATCCAGGCCCATGCGCCCCAGCCCCGCCAGCCAGACATCCGTGGGCTGGTTGTGCCGACGGCCCCGCGTGCCCACGTGCCAGCGGGCCACCTGCGCGAGCAGCGCGGACACCCACCCTCCCCCCCGGGTGTCGATGCCCAGCGGCTGCACCGTCATCATGACGCGGCGCGAGCGCGGCTCGGTGGACAGGAAGCGCTCCCACGACGTCAGCTCCGGCACCACGTCCGACACCCGGCTCGCCGGGAAGGTCCGCTGCCAGCCGTCGCATGCCCCCACCAGCACCGACAGCGCCTGACGCGCCACCGGCACGAAGTGCGGGAACTTGTGCGCCATCGACTCCCGCACGCGTGAGCGGGTGTCCCCGGCACGGTGAACAGCGAACGAAGGAAAGGAACCAGAGCCGTCCATGGCACGTGTCCCGCGCAAGCGCACCGGCGAGGTGACCCACTGCATTGGCCGTGGAGTGTACCGGACACTTCCCGCCAACGGGATTCTGTCGCACGTCCTCATGTCGAGACACACCCCGCATTCATACGGGTGGTGAAGGACTCACGCCCTCATCCCCGTTTCATCGCCGGCAGGGAACCGCGACCAGCACCTCACCGAGTCCCAGCCCGCCACACGCACAGCGCGGGCCGCCCCCAAGGTCTCCAGCCGGGCGCAGCGGGACGGGACACTTCCGCTCCCAGCGGCCCGCGTGGACCGTCCACCCGGACGCCCTCCCACGTCCCTGCCAGGAAGGCTCCGGGTCCGTCTTTCGCGCCGCGCACGGGTGTGTCACCCGCCGCGCCAGGACACGACGCACACCGACGTGCGGTTTCCACGCAGACATCCCATCCAAGCACTTGCATCAGAACGACAGGCTTCACGCGCGTGTGACGTGTCGCCCCCGAGGCTCGCGCCGACCCCTCGGGAAACCCAAACAAAATCAAACTAGATTTCACTGACAAAACAACATTGAACGACAAAGTCGCTTTAACCCAACCCGCACTGGCAGTCACACCCGCAATCGGTAGGATGGGTTTGTCCAGGAAGAAGCACCCCGTCTGGACAGAGGGGGGAATCCAGCCACACAGCACCTGGCCCGGCTTCGGTGCCTGCTCGGTGACGGGCGGGTGACCGCGACGCCAGCACGCGGCTTGCGCGCCCATGGCACGCAGGCACGGGACGGGTGCGCCCTCTATTCCTCACGCCACGCAAAAGGAATGCAATCCATGAAGAAGCTTCTCGCTACCACCGCGGCCGCGGCGCTCTCGCTCACCGCGACGCAGGCGCTCGCGGCGCCCATGTCCCCGTCCGCCAAGCCCATGGCGCAGTACTTCTCCCCCACGGTCCAGGACGCGTTCACCCTGCTGGGTGACACGGACAACAACAACCTCGTCTACTACGTCCCGCGCCGCGGCGGCGTGGCCGTGCAGTCGCCCCAGACGACCAACCCCATCCCCCGCTTCCAGATCACCTCCTTCATCCCCATCTTCGGCTACTTCGCGGGCCTGGAGCTGGCGAACCTGGGTGGCTCGTTCTCCACCACCAGTGACCTGGGCGCGCTGAACCGGCTGTCCACGGAGGCCGCCGCGCTGGGCTTCCAGATCGCCCCGGCCCCGGCCAACCGCTCCACCACGCAGTTCGTGCTGTCCGGTTACGCGCCCGTCAACGGTCGCGTGGAGGTCGACTGCGACTTCGAGATCCTCGTCGTCAACGGCCGTGAGGTGCGCGTCCCCGTGTGCTTCACGCACCTGGACCCGTCCCAGCCGTACGACATCAACACCAACGTGATGTACAAGTTCAACACGCTGCCCGCCGTCAGCGGCAGCGTCGTGGCGCAGGACATCGCCTTCCAGGCGACCACCCTGCCCGGCTGGACGCCGCAGCTGCGCGCGCTGATGGCCACCGGCGCCCAGTGGGACAACATCATGACGGCGCAGATCGACTGGGACATCAAGACGCACAACCTCACCCGTCAGGCGCGCTTCACGGTGAACTGGCGCTCGCTGTTCGAGCAGGCCAGCGCGTTCGCGGCCTTCCACCTGAGCTCCTGCGTGGACATCGAGGTTCGCGCCTTCTTCGAGCGCCTGGTGACGTGTTCCGCGGAGAACGCCTGCGGCATCCGCATCGAGTACCTCGGCAGCAACGGCCAGTGGGGCCCCACCGCGCCCAATGACGCCAACTTCATCAACGTCGTGAACGCCGTCCAGGCCCGCCTCCAGGACGAGCTGTTCAACGAGGTGCGCCGCTACACCACGCCGGTCAACGGCCAGGTCTCCAACCAGACCAACTCCATCTTCACCATGCGCGCCAACTACGAGAAGCTCATCCTGGAGCGCAACGAGGTCGTCTACATCCAGTACAACCCGGGTCCCACGGACTTCACCGTCAAGACCAACCTCAACGTCACCTGCCTCATGGATGGCTTCGAGATGGGCCGCGTGAACTGGAACATGAACGACGCGGGCTGCCGCGCGCTGCTGGGCCAGCCGTAATCCGTCGCTGGCGCTGATTCGACTCCGGGGCGGAGGCCACCTTCCTGGCGGCTTCCGCCCCCCTTTCCATCCTCACCCCAGGCCCTGCACCCATGCGATTGCTCTCGCTCTGTCTCACGCTCGCCCTGTGTCTGGCGGCTGCCCCCGCCCAGGCCCAGACGGACACGCCCCCGCTCGACTACGCGCGCACCCTTCGCGAGTCGGAGATGGTGTTCATCCCGTACATGGGCATGAACCGCGGTCCCATCTTCTATACGCAGTACGCCCAGGTCGCGACGGACTCCGTGGCCACGGTGGGCGGCATGCGGCGGCTGTTCGTGAACCTGCACCCCACCGCCCATACGCTCAACCTGTACAACGGCTTCATCAGCCGTCACGGCATCACCGACGCGCGCCTGCTGCCCACCTTCCCCGCCACCGGTTGCCAGCCGACGCAGGCCATCATCGACCTGCTCCCCGGCATCCCCGCCAGCTACAAGCCGAAGGCCGTGGGCGGCAACTACCCGCTCGTGTGTGGCATCAGCGTCCACTTCCTGCCGGCGGACGAGGCCATGGTGCGCGCCCACATCGCCGCCAACCCCGTCATCACCCTGCGCGTCAACGTGCCGCTGTGCGCGCCCTCCAGCCCGCTGCTCAACGTGCCGGGCATCAACCAGGTGCTGGTGACCAACGGCGCGCTCCAGTCGCAGCCCACCGGGGGCGTGACGGGCAACAGCTGGGACGTGCTCTTCGAGTCCGCGAAGCTCGCGCAGACCAATCCCTCGCTCTTCGTCACCGCGGACCCTCAGGTGGGCTGGGAGACGTATGTGAAGGCCTTCACGCTGGACCTCGCCGCCCAGACGGCGACGATGACACCCGCGGTGGCCGGGAGCTCCTCGGCCATCTGCACGCCCGCGCCGCTGGCGCTCGAGCACGGCTGAGACGCCGCGCCCGGACATTCGAACCCTCACATCGGCAGCCGGGGGCGGACATGGCGTGGGCCATGACGCTCCCGGCTCGGGAGCTTTTCATGAAGACACGATGGGTCTGGGTCCTGATGGGACTCGTGGGCGGCATGGCGTGCTCGGGCAAGGACGCCCCCGACGAGGGCGAGACGCCGCGGCAACGCCGCGCGAAGCTCCAGCGCTGCATCGTCACCCGGCTGCCCCGGCCCACGGGCTCCGTGGAGCCCACGTGGTCCGTGTCCGGCTTCGCCTTGGTGGGCGCCTACCGGGCCTGTGAGCCGGACGCGGAGCGCGCCACGGCCTCGGACTTCGGCCAGGTGGTGGAGGACATCGCGCGATGGGAGTCCGAGGACGTCTCGCGCGTGAGGCTCACGCAGCCGGCGGAGCTGGCGCCGTGAGGCGGCTGGCCGTGCTCGCGCTGGTGCTGCTCGCGGGGATGGCGTCCGCGTCCGCGCGAGGCGGGGTGGCCCAGGAGTGCACCGGGTGCCACACGTCCCAGCGCACCGAGCCCCAGACGCGCTTCGCCAACGGCCTGGGCCGGTGGACCGACAGCCAGTGCTACGGCTGCCACGCGGAGATCAACGACGTGGCCCGCAAGCGCCAGAAGCGCGAGCCGGACCCGCGCTACTTCGCGGTGCCGGTGCGCGAGGAGAAGCTCGCCCACCTGGCCACCACGCCGCTGTCGTACATGAACGCGCCGGAGCTGCTCGAGGAGCCCGGACACGCGGTGCCGCGCATCTCCGCGCGGGGCCTCGCGGCGTTCCTCAGGCGGCCGAGCACGCTCTCGCAGAAGGAGGGCAGCCGCGCCCCCCGGATGATGGCCTACCCCGCGCTCCGCCCGGGCGACGTCCAGGACATCGCCGCGCTGCTGGCCGTGCGCCTGCCGGCGAAGGAGGCGCCGCTGGCCAGGTTGACGCCGCACGAGCGCCCCGCCGCCGACGCGCTGTGGAAGGCGCGCTGCGCCGCGTGCCACACCGGCCCCCGTCCGCTCTCCGGACGCGACGGCGTGTCGCTGGGGCTCTACACGCCCGAGTGGACGTACGAGTACTGCCGCGAGCCCTCGCCCCACGCTCGCCAGGGGCGGCAGATGCCGGAGGTGCCGCTCACGCTCGACGAGGCGAAGCTGCTGCATCGCCTGTTCGACGAGCAGCGACGCGAGAAGGAGCGCGAGCTGGATGCACGCGTCACGGGCCTCGCGGTGAAGCAGGCCGCCGCGCCGGGCCCGGTGCCTCCGACGATGCTCGCGTACCTCTGGGGCCCGTTCTTCCGGGACGCCACGTGCGTGCACTGCCACGCGACGAGCCCTCGCGCCGCCAGTGCCTTCACGGCGGATGCACAGGGGCTGAAGAGCTATCTGAAGAAGAAGTCCGGCGAGGAGTTCTGGCGGCGGCTGGAGACGCGCGCGCTGGAGGCCGAGCACGGCCTGGTGGCCGCCTCGCCCGGCATGCCCATGGCGGGCGTGGAGCTGCCGCCGGAGCTGCGGGCGCTCGTCGCTCGGTGGGTGGTGGACGGCTGCAAGGACACCGAAGGCAAGTCCTGGTGCCGTCGCTGACGGCCTTTGTGGGGGAGGTTCGCGCAGGTTCCGCGACACCGCATGGCGCGCCCCTCGGAGCTGCGGGCGCTCGTCGCTCGGTGGGGGGTGGAGGGTTGAAGGAGTTTCCGCAAGCAGGTCCTGTTGCCGTCGCTGACGGCCTTTGTCGGGGAGGTTCGCGCATGTTCCGCAACGCGACGTGGAGCAGTTCCGTCCGGTGGTGCGCCGTCCTGGCGCTGTGGCTCCTCGCGGGCTGCGGCGAGTGGGCGATGGCGCCGGCCCCCGCGCTGAGCCAGGTGCGCGTGCCGCTCGCCGGCCGGAGCTCCGCGTCGCGCCTGTCGCTGGGCCAATACCACTCGGTGGGCGTGCACTCGGACGGCACCGTGTGGGCCTGGGGCTACAACCGCCAGGGACAGCTGGGCAACGGCCAGCTCACCGACAGCCCGACGCCGGTGCAGGTGAGCCAGCTCACGGACGCGGTGGCGGTGGCCTCGGGGGACTACCACTCGCTGGCGCTGCGCTCGGACGGCACCGTCTGGGGCTGGGGCGACAACTACTCCGGACAGCTCGGCACGGGGACGACCAGCGCGAGCGTGCAGCCGGTGCGGGTCCAGTCCCTGACGGGTGTGCTCTCGGTGGGCTCGGGCTTCTCGCACTCCGTGGCGCTGCGCTCGGACGGCACCGTCTGGGCCTGGGGTGACAACCGCTACAAGCAGGTCGGTCCCCACTCGGCGACGAGCAACTCGCTGCCCATCCAGGTCCCCGGCCTGCGCGAGGTCATCGCGGTGGCGGCCGGCGGCAACACTTCGCTGGCGCTGCGCGCGGACGGCACCGTGTGGGCCTGGGGCGACAACCGCAGCGGTCAGCTCGGCGACGGCACGGTGACGACGCGCGGCCAGCCCGCCCAGGTGCTCGGCCTGACGGGCGTGGCGACGGTGTCCGCGGGCGCGTCACACTGCGTGGCCTTGCGCTCGGACGGCACGGCGTGGGCCTGGGGACTCAACGCCACCGGGCAGCTGGGAGACGGCACGGTGAGCAACCGCACCGCGCCCGTCCAGGTGCCGCTGACGGAGGTGATGGCGGTGGTGGCCGGCAACTACCACTCGCTGGCGGTGCGCTCGGACGGCGCGGTGTGGGCCTGGGGCGACAACCGCTACCGGCAGCTCGGCAACGGGACGCTGACGAGCAGCCGGGTGCCCATCCTCGCGGGGCTCACGGGCGGCGTCACGCTGGTGGCGGGCTTCAAGCACTCGCTGACGCTGCGCGCGGACGGCACCGTGTGGGCCTGGGGCGACAACGCGTTCGGCCAGCTGGGTGACAGCACCTTCCAGCCGCGCATGTCGCCGGTGCGCGTGGGGACGACGCAGACGCTGGGCAACCCGGGTGTCACGTCGGGCCAGCTGCACTCCGTCTACCTGGACGCGTCCGGGAATGTCTGGAGCTGGGGCGACAACGAGAGCGGCCAGCTGGGCAACGGCACGGGCGCGGACCGGCTGACGCCCGCCCTCATGGGGCTGTCAGGCGCGGTGTCCGTGGCCGCGGGCGACAAGCACACCGTGGTGCTCAAGGCAGACACCACCGTGTGGGCCTGGGGAGTCAACAGCCGGGGCGAGGTGGGCGACGGCAGCAACGTGGACCGCTCGCAGCCCGTGCGGGTCTCCAACCTCACGGGCATCTCCGCCATCTCCTCCGGGGCCCTGCACTCGCTGGCGCTGCGCAACGACGGCACGGTGTGGGCGTGGGGCTTCAACCGCTACGGACAGCTGGGGGATGGCTCCACGGCGGACCGCAACGTGCCCGTGCGGGTGACGGGGCTGACGGGCGTGACGGCCATCGCCGCGGGCCACAGCCACTCCATGGCACTGCGCTCGGACGGCACCGTGTGGGCGTGGGGCTACAACTTCGACGGACAGATTGGCAGCGGGACGAACGCTTGGCACATCGTCCCGGTGCAGGTGGTGGGGCTCACCGGGGTGACGAGCATCATCGCGGGGGGCTACCACTCGCTGGCGCTGCGCTCGGACGGCACGGTGTGGTCCTGGGGCTACAACGGCTCGGGGCAGCTGGGGAATGGCTCGACCCTGAACCTCAACGCGCCCGGGCCGGTGTCGAACCTGACGGGCGTCGTCTCCATCGCGGCGGGGAACTTCCACTCGCTGGCGCTGCGCTCGGACGGCACGGTGCGCGCGTGGGGGTTCAACTTCGACGGCCAGCTGGGAGATGGGCTGCTGGAGAACCGCCACGTGCCGGTGATGGTGGCGGGGATGAGCAACGCGGTGGCCATCATCGCGGGGGACCACCATTCGATGGCGCTGCGCTCGGACGGGACGGCGTGGGCGTGGGGATACAACGGCGAGGGCCAATTGGGGGACGGCACGCGGGATGACCGCCTCATTCCCACGCAGGTGGAGATGTTCTGAGGCGCCACGCTTCACGGGACGGCCGTTGGGTCCCTTCCGCAGCACCCGACAAGGAGACACCCATGTTGCCTCGAAGACTGAACGGGCGGGCGCCTGGAGCGCTCGCGGCCAGCGGACTCGCCCTGGTGTTGCTGGGCGGCGCCGACGCGCGGGCCTTCACCGAGGAGCACGTCATCATCCTCATCGACCGCAGCGGCTCCATGCTCACGACGCGCGCCTCGGGCCAGACGCGCTTCGTGGAGGCCGTGACGCGGGGACGCGACTTCGTGCAGACGCCCAATGTCCTGCCGCGCCGCTTCGCCGTGTGGACGTTCGAGGGGGCCACCTACCGCCGTGAGCAGGGCTTCATGGACGGGGCGTCGACGGTGACGACGCTGAACAACCTGACCTCGGGCCTGGGGGCCACGCCGCTGGCGGTGACCGTCTGCGACGCGGCGGACGAGCTGCTCCAGTTCGAGCCCGGCGTGGACGCACGCAAGGTGGTCCACCTCATCTCCGACGGAGAGGAGAACAGCACGCCCGAAGACTCGCTGTGCTACGGGCCGTCCAGCAACAAGCGCTACCCGGACCTGGAGGAGGGCTCGTGGCAGTGGAAGGTCCGCAACATGCTCAAGACGGGCGACCCGCTGCGCGACAGCCCGAATCCCTTCCAGCTCGTGTTCGACGCGGACGTCTTCTACAACCACCTCAACCTGTCGCCCTTCGCGGACCCGCTCGAATCCCCCTTCCTCGTCCTGCTCCGGGGGTTGTCGCGCGACTCGGGCGGTCAATACATGCCCATCGAGGACTCACGACCACTTCCCATCCCGGGTGACACGGATGGCAACGGGTGCATCGACTCGAAGGACTACTACCTCATGCTCGCAAACTACGGGCTGAGCATCCCCCCTGGAGACCCCAAGGCCGACTTCAACGGAGACAAGGTCGTGGACTTCACCGACTACAGCATCGTCCTGGGCAATCTGGGCCGAGGCTGCACGGCCGGACCGCAGCCCTGGGTCCCCATGCGCGTGTGGCGGGAGTAGCCGACCCTGGCGTGGACCCGGCCTGAGACAGCTTGCCGGGCCCACGCCCCAAGGATTCACGTCAGAAGGTCACGTTGCACCGACCGCCCATCCCCCACTGAGCGATGACCATGGAGTAGTCGTTGTAGTCGACGATGAAGTCACCGTTGATGTCGGCCCGCTTGTCCCCAGGCGGAACGGTGTTCCCGAAGTTGGCGAGCACCAGGTCCAGGTCCACGTTGTTGACACAGCCGTTCCGGTCGACGTCGCCGAGCGCGGGAACCGGCTGGTTGTCCTCGACGACCGTGAGCCGCCCACCGGACTCCTCGGCGATGGTGCGCAGGTACCTGACGAACGGGCCGCCAGTGGGAGCGGGAATGCTCGCATCCGCGACAAGCCTCCCGTCCCGCGAGACCTCCGGGACCACCTCCGAGCCGCCATCCCGAAGAGTCAGGAAGCTCCCGAAGAAGGTGATATGAGAAACAATCTCATAGCCGGTCGGAGGCACGTTGGTGTTCTGGGCATTTCCGGTCCGCAGCTTGTTCCTCACCTTCCACTGCCAGGACTGGGGGTCCATCGCGGGGCTGTCCGAGCCCTGGCACTCGGAGCCAATGGGACTGTCATTCTCCTGGCCGTCGGAGCTCAGCTCGATTCGCTTCTGCGCGAAGACATTCGTACGAAACCCTCTCAGCTTGTTCACCGCCTCGCAGGCCGAGTAGGCCAGCGGGGTCGTCCCACTTCCCGCCTGCAAGGCGCTCAAGGCATTGAAGATGAGCTGGGGCTCCGTCGTGAAATCCTGATGCACCTGATATGAATTATTCTCGAACGACCAGACCGCCATGTATCGCGGCAGCGACGAACCCGCCTCCACGGCCTCCCTGGCCATCTGCATGCCCACCGCGAACCGCTGCCGGTTGTCCAGCGAGCGCACGGTCTGCATCGACCCGCTGCGGTCAATCAGGAAGACCACGTGCACCTCCTTGAAGGGAGGGAGCGGCTGCGCCATCACCACGCCTGGGCTGGCGAACACCAGCAGTCCCAGGAGCATGGCCCAACGAACGACGGCATCGTGTTTCGTCACGGGGGCATCCTTTCGTGAGGGAGGGGGGACGACCCGACTCGAAGTCCACGACTGAGCGGAATCCGTCCCCAGAACGCCAGACATTCGAGCGCTCGAACCCTGTATGCCATACAGTTTCAACCCGACCAATAAGGGGAATCACATAACATCCAAACCACACCACGGACGCCCATCCAGGACTCCATCGGACAGACACACCTTGCGATGGCGTGACACACTTTCGATGACGCCCTCCGTCACATCCAGGAGCGTCGCCGGGGCGCGATCACCTGTCCCGAGGCCCGTCGCGGTCTGCCCCCTCCTCGGAGCCCCACCGTGCGGGGCACGTCCGACAGGACTGGCCTTGGGAGGTCGGCTCCGGAGAGAATGCGCGCGCGCCGGTGGGTGGCCGGCGACCTTGGGGGAAAGCGCATGAGCCAGGAGCGCGTCATCTTCGGCAACACGGTGGACAGCCTGTATCTGAAGACCCTCGACAAGGACTTGTCCTACGACCTTCGCAACGAGCTGCGGGAGATGGGCATGGACCTGGACGGCCCGCTCCAGGCCGCCTATCCCCACGCCGTCTGGGTGCGCTGCCTGGACACGGTGGCCCGCGCGCTCCATCCGGACCGGACGCTCGAGGAGGCGCGCCGGCTGCTCGCGCGGCGCATGATTGAAGGCTACGCGCAGACCGTCATGGGCGCGGCGGTGCTCACCCTGGCGCGCGTGCTGGGCCCCATGCGCTCGCTGGGCCGGATGACGCACAACTTCAGGAGCGGCAACAACTTCACCGAGACCCGCGTCACGGTGGTGAACCCCACCACCGCGGACCTCTGGTTCAACGAGCCCGCGGCCACCGAGGGCTTCGTCGAGGGTGTGCTGGAGGAGGGGCTGCATCGCATCGGTGTCCGGGGGCTGACCATTTCCCGCACCCGTCACGACGAGGACTCCTGTACCTATCGGCTCGAGTGGTACGACCCCTCCGCTCGCTGACCTCCTTCCCCGAGCTCCTCGATGCCCCGCCTCCTCGACTCCCTCCCCGAGCTCTACCGCGAGCTGCTCCCCGGCTTCTTCCGCCAGGACGTCCCCGAGGAGACCAAGGCCACCTGTTCGAACTGCGCCATGTGCGAGGGCTCCGCCCAGGGCAGCGTGGAGGCCGTGGACGGCGTCAGCCGCCTGTTCCGCCCCGACACCAAGTGCTGCACCTACTTCCCGCGCCTGCCCAACTACCTGGTGGGCGCGCTCCTGTCGGACGAGCGGCCGGAGCTGTCCGAGGGCCGCTCGCGCATGGAGGCGCGCATCGCCGCGCGCATCGGCGTGACGCCGCAGTGGGTGAAGCCCCCGGCCAAGTTCAACTTCCTCTACAAGAACGGCACCCAGTTCTTCGGCCGGGCCGCGTCGCTGCGCTGCCCCTACTACGCGCAACACAGCGGCGGCTGCACCATCTGGCCCTACCGCGAGGCGGTGTGCTCCACGTTCTTCTGCAAGTACGTGGCGGGCGCGGACGGCCGCAGGTTCTACATGTCCCTCAAGACGTACCTGACGCTGACGGAGATCCAGCTGTCGCGCTGGACGACGCTCCAGCTGCTGCCCGACTACATCCTGTCCGGCAAGGACCGCCCGGAGCTGCAGCCCTCACCGCTCGCCGTCGAGGACCTGGACGACGCGCCACCTCCCGCGCGCGCCTACGCGGACCTGTGGAAGGGCTACGTGGGCCTGGAGGTGGACTACTACCGCGAGTGCCACCGGCTGGTGCGCGGGCTGGACGCCGCGGGGCTCGACAAGCTGCTCGGCCTGGACGGCCTCATCGAGCTCAAGGCGCTGGAGGCGCACCTGGGCACCGCCGTGTCCTCCCAGCTGCCGCGCACGCTCAAGTTCAACGCGGACGCCACCGTGCAGTGGATGCCCGACGGCAGCGTGGCCCTGGGCGCGTACAGCGACTTCGACGCCGTGGCCCTGCCCGGCGAGGCCTACGGACTGCTCGTGGAGTTCACCGGGCGACAGAGCGTGGAGGCCGTGCGCCACCACCTGCGCGAGCACAAGCAGGCGGACCTGTCCGAGGACGTGCTGCTGGAGCTCTACCGGCACCGCATCCTCGTGGAGGTCTAGGCTCGGCTACGGAGGGCCGGACAGCGCGCCCAGCTCCTGCAACAGGCGGCTGGACGCGTGCGCCTCCCGCCACGCGGGCACCGACGCCGACAGGTGCTCGGCCAGCCACGCGCAGAAGCCCGGGTCTCCAGCACCGAGCCACTCCGCCGACTCGGTCAGCTCCGCCTGCGCGGCCTCCCACGCCCGGCGGTAGGCGCTCGCCGAGGACATCACCTGCGTCACCGCGTGCGTGAAGGCATCCAGCGACGCCCTCAGCTCCAGCGCCGCCGAGGGCTCCTTGCCGCGCGACTCGCGCAGCCGTCCCAGGTGCAACAGCAGCCCCTGCTCCAGCGCCGCGGTGGTGCCCAGCCGCGCCTGCGCCCCGCGCAAGAGCAGCTGCAGGTCCTCGTTCAGCTCGCGCAGCAGCTCCTCCGTCGAGCGCGCCACCGGGCGGCCCAGCCGCGTGCAGACGGCCTGCCAGAGGTTGCTGTACGCGAGCAGCTCGCTGACCCCGCGGCGGACGTGAGGAGGGATGCGGTCCAGGAACTCCAGCGCGGCGCCACGCGCCTCGACGGCCAGCGCGCCGGAGCCCTTGGCCAGCTGCAGCAGCTTCCAGGCCCACGGAAGGGCCTGCTCGGTGGAGCGGAACAGCGCCTCGCAGCTCGCGCTCAGCGCGCCCGCGTGGCTGCCCTCCTTCGGCACCGCGGGGGCCTGGGCCATCTTCAAGGGCTCCGGTTCCTGGGGCTCATGCTGAACACTTCCTTCGTGCTCGCGCCGCGCGCCTTCCGACGAGGAATGTTCGCGTTCCGAAGAGCTGTCGTCCAGCCACATGCATCTCCTCCGGCCTCGTCGGCGGACCCCCGGTTATCGCACGCCCCGTCGGCAACCTCCAAGAGCCTCGCGACCCGGCATGAAGGACACCCGACGTGCGTCCCGGACGTCGACGTCCGTGGCCGTTCGGGCATTCAAAAGGTCACAGGCATTCCCGAAAGTTGAGAGCCCCAACAAAAGCGGGCCCGGACCCGCGACGCGCGCAGGCCCGGGCCCAGGTGAGGGGGGCGCCCCAGGCCTCAGTGCAGGGTGTGCTTCAGGTGGCTGAGCTTCTTGTGCGTGCTCTTCTGCTTGGGCAACAGCTCCATGCGCACGAAGCGGCGCAAGTCGCCGTGGACCTTGCCCGCGTTCTGCTCGTAGTCGCGAAGGCCCTTGTCCTCGCCCTCCTCCAGGGCGGAGATGGCCTTGTCCTCGCCCAGGAGGTCCGCGCCGCCCTGGACCACCTTCGCGAAGACGCCCCACACGCCCGAGCCCTCCGCGGGCTCTCCGTCGAGCTGCCGGATGCGCTCCTTGAGCGCCTCCACGCGCTGCTCGTGGTCCTTCAGGCACTCCTCGAGCGTGCGCCGCCGCACGTCGTGCTCGATGTGCCCCATCGCCTGGCGGTAGGTCTCCACCGCTGAAATCTCGCCCCGCAAGAAGGAATTGAGTGTCTCGACATCCTTGCCAGCCTGAGCCATCGACGGCCTCCTGGTGAGGGTGAACGGATTGCTGTTCCAAGAAGTTGAGGCGCGGCCGGCGGCTCGCAACGAGGGCCCCCTCCCCCGCCACCTCCCCCGGGCCACACGCACCGTCCGTGTTTCCACGCGGGCCGGCGCGACTGTCCGGGTAGTCTGTTTGCAAGAATGCGTCAGGGCTGTGAAGCTGATCCCAGAGTACCCCGGTTCCTGTGCCGTGCCCCTGGCCCGTGGGAAGCTGGCCAGGCAACCCAGCTCGCTCCTCCTCGACGAATGACCGCCCCGTCGCCTGCTTCACCGTCGCGCCCGCTGCTCACGTTCGCCCTGGTCTGGCTGGGTCAGTTCGTCTCCCTGTTCGGCTCCGGGCTGACAGCGTTCGCGCTGGGCGCGTACGTCTACCAGCTCACCGGCTCCACGACGCGCTTCGTGCTCATCTCGTTCTGCGCGACGCTGCCGTTGGCGGTGTTGTCGCCGTTCGCGGGCGTGCTGGTGGACCGGTGGGACCGGCGCAAGGCGATGCTCTGGAGCGACGTGGGCTCGGGCGTCACCACGGGGCTCATCTGGACGCTGCTGGTGGCGGACAACGCCGGCTGGCTGAAGTTCCAGAGCTGGTACATGTACCCCATCGTCCTGCTGGGCGGTTGTTGCACGGCGTTCCGGTGGCCCGCGTGGCAGGCGACGACGCCGCTGCTCATCCCCAAGCGGCACCTGGGGCGCGCCAGCGGACTGGCGGAGCTGGGCGCGGCCATCAGCCAGATTGCCTCGCCGGTGTTCGCGGGCGTGCTGGTGGGCAGCATCGGCCTGCACGGCGTGCTCTTCATGGACGTGCTGAGCTTCCTGTTCGCCGCGAGCGTGCTCGTCGCGGTGCGCTTCCCGTCACCACCGCCGAGCGCGGCGCGGGCTCCGGGCCAGCGCTCGATGCGCGCGGAGCTCGCCGAGGCGTGGCGCTTCGTGCGCGAGCGGCGGGGGCTGACGTACCTGCTGTGTTTCACCACGTTCACCAACGCGAGCATGGCGCTGGTGCTGCTGCTCATCACGCCGCTGGTGCTGAGCTTCACGGACGTGAAGAACCTGGGCGTCATCGGCTCCGTGTCCGGCCTGGGCATGCTGGCCGGGGGCGTGCTCACCAGCGTGTGGGGCGGCCCC
Organism: Myxococcus faecalis; assembly: GCF_050039385.1. NCBI lineage: Bacteria > Pseudomonadati > Myxococcota > Myxococcia > Myxococcales > Myxococcaceae > Myxococcus > Myxococcus faecalis. The sequence goes on from NZ_CP144336.1 coordinate 1,225,775, forward strand.
AAGCAGCGCATGCGGGGCGTGGCGGGCTTCCCGCTCATCGCCGCGACGATGTTGCTGCTGGCCGCGCTGCCCCCCAGCGTTGCGTTGCTCGCCACGGCGGCGATGCTGTTCCTGTTCTCCATGCCGCTCACCGCGGCCAACTCGCAGGTGCTCTGGCAGACGAAGGTGCCGCTGGAGATCCAGGGCCGGGTGGCCGCGCTGCGAAAGACGGTGGGCCAGTCCGCGGTGCTGCTGGTCACGCTGGTGGCGGGTCCGCTGGCCGACCGCGTCTTCGAGCCGTGGATGGCTCCGGGCGGCGCGCTGGCGGACAGCATGGGGCGCCTTCTGGGCACCGGCCCCGGCCGCGGCATCGCGCTCCTCTTCGTCGTCATCGGCCTCACGGTGTTGTGCGCCGTGGGCCTGCTGCTTTCGTCCCCTCGCGCGCGGCGCGTCCAGGAAGAGCTTCCGGACGTGATTCCCTCCCATCCGCTCGCCTCGACGCTTCCTTCCGAACCGCCCGCGGCCAACGCCGTGCCCGAGAACAGGCTCTCGGCGACGGGGAACACCCCGTCTTGAGCACGTCGCGGTTCTGGCCGTCCGCGCCCATGTATCCACTGGAGTATCCGTGAGCACGCGCATCGACTCTCCGACGTCCGTCGGCCCCGTCACCCCATCCGACGCCCCCGTGGCCGCCTCCGGCTCGCCGCTGGTGGTCCTGCGCGCCGGTGACGAGAAGACTCCGCCGCTCTACCTCGTGCATCCGCTGGACGGCCGGCTGGACTGCTACGCCGCGCTCGCCGGGCACGCGCCCGCGTCCCAGCCCGTGCTGGGCTTCCAGGCGCGAGGCCTCACCGACGGCCGCGCCCCGCTGGAGTCGCTGGAGGCGATGGCCGTCTTCTACGTGGAGGCGCTGCGCGCCGAGCGGCCCGAGGGGCCCTACCACCTCGCGGGCTGGGCGCTGGGCGCCGTCATCGCGTGGGAGATGGCACGCCTGCTCCAGCGCGACGGGCACGCCGCGCGGCTCACGCTGCTCGAGCCGCCCCCCGCGGTACCCGACCGGAGCGTGTCCGCCACCGCGCTCGCGGCCCACGCGGCCCTGTTCGCGAGGGACCTGGCGCTCCAGGGGGGATTGGCTCCGCTGGAGCTGCCCGCGGCGCTCACCACGGGAAAGGACCCGGAGCCCCTGCTCGCGCACCTGCATGGCGCGGGGCTGCTGCCCGAGGGCACGCCCATCGAGTCCCTGCGCGCGCGCTTCAAGGTGTTCTCCGCTCACCTGCGCGCCGCCCGCCGCTACGTCCCGGAGCCCTTCCCCGGCTCCGCGCTCGTGGTCCGCGCCGCGGAGGCCACCGGGGCCAGCGACACCGAGCAGGACCGGGGTTGGGCGGTGCTGGCGGAGGAGGGCTCACGGCTCGAGGTGACGCCGGGTGACGGCTACACGCTGCTGCGCGAGCCGCACGCGAAGGCGCTCGCCGCCCGGCTCTTCGACGCCGCGCGCGCGGGCGAGGGGCCCATCCCCACGGGGCATGGCGACGGCGCGCCGCTGTCCTACGCGCAGCAGCGACTGTGGTTCCTGGACCAGCTCCAGCCGGGCAGCCCCGCGTACAACATGTTCTACGGCCTGCGCTTCACCGGGCCGCTGGAGCACGCGCTGCTGGAGCGCGCCTTCACGGAGCTGACGCGGCGCCACCAGACGCTGCGCACCACGTTCCGTGCGTTGCCGGAAGGCCCCGTGCAGGCGGTCTCCGAGCCCGCGCCGTTCAGCATCCCGGTGGTGGACCTGCGCGCGCTGTCGCCGGAGGAGCGCGACGCCCAGGCCCAGCGCCTGGCGGACCAGGCGGCGCGCACGCCCTTCGACCTGGCGTCGGGACCGCTCTTGCGCGCGACGCTCTTGAAGCTGGACGCACACGAGCACGTGCTGCTCATGGTCATCCACCACATCATCTCGGATGGGTGGTCCATCGGCGTGCTCACGCAGGAGGTCCCCGCGCTCTACCTGGCCTTCGCGCGGGGACAGCCAACGCCGCTGCCCGAGCTGCCCGTGCAGTACGCGGACTTCTCCGTGTGGCAGCGCGGGTGGCTGACGGGGGACGTGCTCGAGTCGCAGCTGGCGTACTGGCGCACGCAGCTGGCCGACGCGCCGCACGCGCTGGAGCTGCCCACCGACAGGCCCCGCCCGCCCATCCAGACCCTGCGCGGCGACATGCTGCGCGTGGACATCCCGGAGAAGCTGGCGCCGGCCGTCTACGCGCTGTGCCGCGAGGAGGGCGTCACGCCCTTCATGGTGCTGCTGGCCACGTTCCAGACGCTGCTGGCGCGCTACTCCGGCCAGGACGACATCATCGTCGGCTCGCCCATCGCCAACCGCACGCGCGCGGACCTGGAAGGGCTCATCGGCTTCTTCGCCAACACGCTCGCGCTGCGCGCCCGCTTCAAGCCGGGCATGACGTTCCGCGAGCTGCTCCTCCAGGTGCGCGAGACGACGCTGGGCGCGTACGCGCACCAGGACGTCCCGTTCGAGAAGCTGGTGGACGAGCTGCGTCCGGAGCGGGACCAGAGCCGCACGCCGCTGTTCCAGGTGATGCTCGCCCTGCTCAACACGCCGAAGGCGGTGGGCCAGGACGACGGGAGCTCCGCGCTGAAGGTCCGCCCGCTGGACGCCATCAGCGGCACGTCGAAGTTCGACCTGACGCTGCTGATGTCCGATGACGGCACCGCCTTCCACGCGGTGTTCGAGTACAACCTGGACCTCTTCGACACGGCCACCATCCAGCGGATGGCCACGCGGCTGGTGCGCCTGCTGGAGGCCGCCGTCCGCGAGCCGGGCCAGTCCGTCTTCCGGCTGCCCCTGCTCGAGGACGCCGAGCGCCACCAGCTGCTCGTCGGCTGGAACGACACGTCGAAAGGCGACTTCACGCCCTCGCCCATCCACGTCCCCGTGGAGGCGCAGGCCCGACGCACGCCCGACGCCGTCGCCATCACGGACGGCACCCACGCGCTCACGTACGCGGAGCTGGACACGCGGGCCAACCAGCTCGCCTGGCACCTGCGCGCGCGCGGCGTCGCGACCGGGAGCACCGTCGGCATCTGCCTGGAGAAGTCGCTCGACATGGCCATCGCCGTCCTGGCCACGCTCAAGGCCGGGGCCAACTACCTGGCGCTGGACCCGACCTACCCCTCCGAGCGGCTGGCCTACATGCTCGCGGACACGCTCGCGCCCGTGGTCCTCACGCACTCGAGCCTGAAGTCCGCCCTGCCCTTCCTGGAGTCCACCCGCGTCATCACGCTGGATGACGAGGCGGACGCGCTCGGACGGCAGCCGCGCCACGCGCCCGGCATCGACGTCCCGGTGGATGCCACCGTCTACGTCATCTACACCTCCGGCAGCACGGGCCTGCCCAAGGGCATCGTCATGCCCCACCGCGCGCTGAGCTCGCTGCTGACGTGGCAGGTGGGCCAGTCCGCGCTGCCCGGGGCCACGACGCTCCAGTTCGCCTCGCTCAACTTCGATGTCTCCGTGCAGGAGCTCTTCTCCACCTGGTGGACGGGCGGCACCGTCGTGCTGCCCACCGGGGCGCTGCGCCAGGACATCCCCGCGCTGCTCGACTTCATGCACCAGCAGGGCGTCGCGCGACTCTTCCTCCCGTTCGTCGCGCTGCAGGCCATGGCGGACGCCGTCGCGCACGGGGCCACGCTTCCCACCGCGCTGCGCGAGGTGGTCACCGCCGGCGAGCAGCTGCAGGTGAGCGCCAGCGTCGTGGCCTTCTTCGAGAAGCTCCCGGGCTGCTCCCTGGAGAACCAGTACGGCCCCTCCGAGGCCCACGTCGTCACCGCGTTCCGCCTGCGCGGCGAGCCCGCGGCCTGGCCTCCCCTGCCGTCCGTCGGAAGCGCCGTGGGCCACACGCGCATCTACCTGTTGGACGCGCTGGGACAGCCGGTGCCCGTGGGCGTCGCCGGTGAGGTGTACGTCGGCGGTGAGCACCTGGCGCATGGCTACCAGCGCAAGGCGGACGTCACCGCGCGCAGCTTCGTGCCGGACCCGTTCTCGCGGACGCCGGGCGCGCGGCTGTACCGCACCGGTGACGCCGCTCGCTGGCGCGCGGACGGGACGCTCGACTTCCTGGGCCGCCTGGACTCGCAGGTGAAGCTGCGCGGCTTCCGCATCGAGCTGGGCGAGGTGGAGACGGTGCTGCGCTCCGCGCCGGGGCTGCGTGACGCGGCCGTGGTGGTGCGCGAGGACGTCCCGGGGGACCGGCGGCTCGTCGGCTACGTCGTCTCCGCCTCGGACGCGGCGCCGGACGTCGAGGCCCTCCGCGTCTTCCTGCAGGAGCGGCTGCCCGAGTACATGGTGCCCAACGCGTTCGTCGCGCTGGAGGCGCTCCCGCTCACGCCCAGCGGAAAGCTCGCGCGCAAGCGGCTGCCCGCTCCGGACGCGGAGAGCCTGCGCGGCGGCGCCTTCGCCCCGCCGCGCACGCCGCTGGAGGAGAAGCTCGCGACGCTCTTCGCGGACGTGTTGCACGTGCCGCGCGTGAGCGTCACCGACAACTTCTTCGCGCTCGGGGGGCACTCCCTGCTCGCCACGCAGGTGGTGTCGCGCGTGCGCTCCGCGCTCGGCGTGGAGCTGCCGCTTCGCACCGTCTTCGGCGCGCCCACCGTCGCGGCGCTCGCGGCGCAGATCGACACGATGCTGCTGATGTCGGGCAAGCGGCAGCCGCCTCCGCTCGTCCCCGTGCCGCGCTCCGGGCCCCTGCCGCTGTCCTTCGCGCAGCAGCGCCTGTGGTTCCTCGACCAGCTCCAGCCCGGTACCGCGACGTACAACATGCCGTCGTTCGTCCGGCTGGACGGACCGCTGGACCGCGCCGCGCTCCAGCGCGCCTTCGACGAGCTGGTGCGGCGTCACGAGGCGCTGCGCACCACGTTCCTCCAGCAGAACGACGAGCCCTACCAGCTCATCGCACCGCAGGGCGAGCTGCCCGTGACGCACGTGGACCTGAAGGCCCTGGAGGCCGAGGCGAAGCAGCGGGAGGTGGAGCGCCTGCTCCACGAGGAGTACCTGCGCCCCTTCAACCTCTCCACCGGGCCGCTGGTGCGCGCGCTGGTGCTGGAGCTGACCCCGACGGAGCGCATCCTCGCGCTCAACATGCACCACATCGTCTCCGACGGTTGGTCCATGGGCGTGCTCGTCCAGGAGGTCGGCGCGCTCTACGGCGCGTTCGCGATGGGGCTGCCGTCGCCGCTGCCCCCGCTGGCCCTCCAGTACGCCGACTACGCCGTGTGGCAGCGCGACTGGCTCAAGGGTGAGGTGCTGGAGCAGCAGCTCGCGTGGTGGCGGGGACGGCTGGGCGGAGTGCCGCCGCTGGAGCTGCCCATCGACAAGCCCCGGCCTCCGGTGCAGACGTTCAACGGAAGCCAGGCGCCCATCACCTTGAAGCCGGAGGTCTCCCGGCGGCTGAAGACGCTGTGCAACCGCGAGGGGACCACGCCGTTCATGGCGCTGCTCGCCGCGTGGCAGCTGCTGCTCTCGCGGCACACGGGCCAGGACGACATCGCCGTCGGCTCGCCCATCGCGGGCCGGCAGCGCGCGGAGCTCGAGGGCCTCATCGGCTTCTTCGTCAACACGCTGGTCTTCCGCGCGCGCGTGGATGCGCGGGCGTCCTTCCTGACGCTGCTCCGGCAGGTGAAGGAGAACGCGCTCGGCGCCTACGCGCACCAGGACGTCCCCTTCGAGCGGCTGGTCGAAGAGCTCCAGGTCCGCCGGGACCTGAGCCGCAGCCCGCTGTTCCAGGTCCTCTTCGCGCTCCAGAACACGCCCGGCACCTCCGCCCAGAAGCAGGACACGGCGCTCGAGCCCGTGGAGGTGAAGGACACCGTCATCAAGTTCGAGCTGGAGCTGAACTTCGTGGACGGGCCCGAGGGGTTCCTCGGCGCGCTGACCTACAACACGGACCTGTTCGAGCACGCCACCATCGCGCGCATGGCGCGGCACTTCGAGGTGCTCGTCGAGGCCGTCGTCGCCCGGCCCGACGCGCCCCTGGCCACGCTCTCCATGCTGCCGGAGGAGGAGTCCCGTCAGCTCCTCGTCGACTGGGCCTCCACGCCCGCCCGCGTCCCGGTGGACGTCACGCTGCCGGAGGTCTTCTCCCGCGTGGCGGCCGAGCGGCCCGACGCCACCGCGCTCCTCTTCGGCGACACCACCGTCACCTACCGGCAGCTCGACGAGCGCTCGAACCAGCTCGCCCGGCACCTGCGCTCGCTCGGCGTCACCACCGACTGCCGCGTCGCCGTCTCGCTGGAGCGCTCGCCCGAGCTCATCGTCGCCCTGGTCGCCATCCTCAAGGCCGGCGCGGCCTACGTCCCGCTCGACACGTCCTATCCGCGGGAGCGGCTGGTCTTGATGCTCGAGGACTCGAGCCCCGACGCGCTCGTCACCACGGGCGCGCTGCGCTCCCTGCTCCCCGCGGACGGGCTCACGTGCGTGCTGCTCGAGGAGGCCCCGCTGGACGGCCTCGCCTCCACGCCGCTCGCGCCCGCCGCGCACCCGCATTCGCTGGCCTACATCGACTTCACGTCCGGCTCCACGGGCAGGCCCAAGGGTGTCGCCTGCACCCATCGCGGCGTCATCCACACGCTGGTCGGCATCGACTACACCCGCTTCGGGCCCGAGCAGACGCACCTGATGCTCGCGCCCATCTCCTTCGACGCCTCCACGTTCGAAGTCTGGGGCGCGCTGCTGCACGGCGCGCGGCTGGCCCTCCTGCCGCCGAGGACGCCGTCGCTCGAGGAGCTGTTCCAGACTGTCGCCCGCCACGGCGTCACCACGCTCTGGGCCACCAGCGGTCTGTTCTCGCAGCTCGTCGAGAGCCGCCTCCCCGTGCCCGCCTGCCTTCAGCGCCTCCTCACCGGTGGCGACGTCGTCTCCGCGCTGAACGCGCGCCGCGCCGTGGCGGACTGGGGCATCCAGGTCACCAACTGCTACGGCCCCACCGAAATCACCGTCGTCGCCACGACCTTCACCGTCGCGAGCCCCGACGACGTCGGCGTCTCCGTCCCCATCGGCCGTCCGACGAACGGAACGCACCTGCGCGTCCTCGACGCGTCGCTGCAGCCCGTGCCCGTCGGCGTGACGGGGGAGCTGTTCATCGGCGGTGACGGCCTCGCGCGAGGCTACGTCGGCCAGCCCACCTTCACCGCGGAGCGCTTCGTCCCGGACCCGTTCTCCACCGTGCCCGGGGCGCGCCTCTACCGCTCCGGCGACCTGGTGCGCTGGAGGCAGGACGGCGCGCTGGACTTCGTCGGCCGCGCGGATGCGCAGGTCAAGGTCCGCGGCTTCCGCATCGAGCTGTCCGAAGTCGAGGCGGGGCTGCTCTCCCATGCCTCCGTGCGCGAGGCCGTGGCCATCGCCCGCGAGGACGTCCCCGGCGACAAGCGCCTCGTCGGTTACTTCGTCTCGGACGAGCTCGACGCCGTCACCCTCCGGGCCTTCCTCAAGTCGCGACTGCCCGAGTTCATGGTGCCGTCGTCCCTGCTGCGGCTCGAGGCGTTCCCGCTCACCGCGAACGGGAAGGTGGACCGCAAGGCGCTGCCTCCGCCCGAGGCCGTCCTCACGCCGACGTCCTCCGCCGAGCTCGTCCCGCCGCGGACGCTCACCGAGGAGCGGCTCGCCACACTCTGGATGCAGATCCTCCGCGTCCCGCGCATCGGCGTCACCGACGACTTCTTCGCGCTGGGAGGACACTCCCTGCTGGCCACGCAGCTCGTGTCGCGCATCCGCACGGCCTTCCAGGCGGAGCTCGCGCTGAGGGAGCTGTTCGAGGCGCCCACCATCGAGACCCTGGCCGCCCGGCTCGACGCGATGGCGCTCGCGGGCAGGGGGCCGGTGCGTCCGCCGCTGCTCCTGGTGCCGCGCGATGGCGCCCCGCTGCCGCTGTCCTTCGCGCAGCAGCGCCTGTGGTTCCTGGACCGGTTCCAGCCCGACAGCCCGTTCTACAACGTGCCGTCCGCGCTCCCCCTTGACGGAGCGTTGGACCTGCACGCGCTGGAGAAGGGCATCCAGGCGCTCGTGCAACGACACGAGGCCCTGCGCACCAGCTTCCACGTGCAGCCGGACGGAGTGCCCTTCCAGCGCATCCACGAGCACGCGGAGCTCCGCCTCCCCATCGTCGACCTGAGCACGCTTCCGGAAGCGGAGCGCGAGGCCCGGGCGTTCGAGCTGGCCGCGGCCGAGGCCCAGAAGCCCTTCGACCTGGGACAGGCTCCTCTCCTCCGCGCCTCCGTGCTGCGCCTGTCCGACGAGCGCCACGTGCTGCTCGTCACCCAGCACCACATCATCTCCGACGCGTGGTCCAACGGCATCATCTCGCGCGAGATTGGCGTGCTCTACGACGCCTTCGCGCGCGGGCAGCCCTCTCCGCTGCCGCCGCTGACGTACCAGTACGCGGACTACGCCGTGTGGCAGCGAGGCTGGCTGCAGGGCGAGGAGCTCGCGCGGCAGGTCGGGTGGTGGAGGACGCAGCTGGAGGGCGCGCCGCGGGTGCTGGAGCTGCCCACGGACAGGCCCCGGCCGCCCGTGCAGACGGCGAACGGCTCGACGCTCAACGTGCGCCTCGGACGCGAGCTCACCGCGCGGCTCCAGGCGATGTGCAAGCGCGAGGGCGTCACGCCGTTCATGGCGCTGCTGGCCTCCTTCCAGGTGCTGCTCGCCCGCTACTCCGGTCAGGACGACATCGTCGTCGGCTCGCCCATCGCCAACCGGCACCAGTCCGAGGTGGAGGGAATCGTCGGGTTCTTCGTCAACACGCTCGCCCTGCGCGCCCGGCTCACGCCCGGCCTGAGCTTCCGTGAGCTGCTGAAGCAGGTGCGTGACACGACGCTGGGGGCCTATGCCCATCAGGACGTGCCCTTCGAGAAGCTGGTGGAGGAGCTGCGGCCCGAGCGCGACCTGAGCCGCTCACCGCTCTTCCAGGCCCTGCTCGCGCTCCAGACCTACGAGCGCACCGGCGGCGACGGCGGCGACTCCGACACGCTGGACGTGGACAGCGGCACCGCCAAGTTCGACGTGTCCCTGCTCCTGTTCGACTCCGGCAACGACATCGGAGGCATGCTCGAGTTCAACACGGACCTGTTCGACCGGAGCACGGCGGAGCGGATGCGGTCGCACTGGACGCGGCTGCTCACGTCCGTCGTGGACGCCCCCGAGCAGTCCATCTGGAGCGCCCCGCTGTTGGCCGAGGAGGAGCGCGGCAGGCTCCTGGTTGACTGGAACAGCACCGCGAAGGGACCGCACACCGCCACGCCCATCCACGAGCCCGTGAGCGCGCGCGCCAGGCTCACGCCGGACGTCATCGCGGTCACCGATGGGACGCGCGCGCTCACCTACGCGCAGCTCGAAGGCCGCGCCAACCAGCTCGCGCATCGGCTGCTCGCGCTCGGCGTCGAGGCGGGTGTGGCTGTGGGCATCTGCCTGGACAAGTCGTTGGACATGACCGTCGCCGTGCTGGCGTCGCTCAAGGCCGGCGCGTCCTACCTCCCGTTGGACCCGAACTACCCCGCCGAGCGCCTGGCCTTCATGCTCGAGGACTCGGCGACGCCCGTCGTCCTGTCGCACTCCACGCTGCGCGCCTCGGTGCCCGCGTCACGCGCGAGGCTCGTGCTGCTGGATGAGGAGGCACAGGACCTGGCCACCCGGTCCACGCACGCCCCGGAGGTCTTCGTCTCGCCGGAGTCCCCCGCCTACGTCATCTACACGTCGGGCTCCACGGGCAGGCCCAAGGGCGTCGCGCTGCCGCACCGCGCGCTGAGCCACCTGCTGACGTGGCAGCTGAGCCAGTCGCCAGTGCCCTCGGCGACCACGCTCCAGTTCGCGTCGCTCAGCTTCGACGTCTCCTGCCAGGAGCTGTTCTCCACGTGGTGGGCCGGCGGCACGCTGGTGCTCCCCACGGGAGGACTGCGTCAGGACATCCCCGCGCTGCTCGACTTCATGCACCGGCAGGGCGTCGCGCGGCTCTTCCTCCCCTTCGTCGCGCTCCAGGCCATCTCGGACGCCGTCGCGCACGGCGCCACGCTGCCGGTCGCGCTGCGCGAAGTCGTCACCGCCGGTGAGCAGCTCCAGGTGACGCCCGCGCTGGTGGCGTTCTTCGAGCGGCTCCCGGGCTGCATCCTGGAGAACCAGTACGGCCCATCGGAGACGCACGTCGTCTCGGCGTTCCGACTCCAGGGCCCTCCCGCGTCCTGGCCCCGGCTGCCGTCCATCGGCGGCCCGTTGCCGCACACGCAGCTCTACGTGCTGGACGCGCTCGGACAGCCGACGCCCGTGGGCGTTCCCGGCGAGCTGTTCATCGGCGGCGCCCACCTCGCGCTGGGGTACGCGGGCCGCCCCGAGCTGACGGCGGAGAAGTTCGTCCCCCATCCGTTCAGTCCCACGCCGGGCGCGCGGCTCTATCGCACGGGCGACTCCGCGCGGTGGAAGGCGGACGGCACCGTCGAGTTCCTCGGCCGCCTGGATGGTCAGGTGAAGCTGCGTGGCTTCCGCGTGGAGCTGGGCGAGGTCGAATCCGCGCTGCGCGCCCTCCCGGGCATCCGCGATGCGGCCGCCACGGTCCGCGAGGACGTCCCCGGCCTCAAGCGCCTCGTGGGGTATCTGGTGCCCACGGCCGAGTCCGCGTCGCCGGGCCTCGAAGCCCTGAGGGCCGCGCTCCTCCAGCGCCTGCCCGAGTACATGGTGCCCTCCGCGTTCGTCACGCTGGAGGCGCTCCCCCTCACGCCGAGCGGCAAGGTGGCGCGCCGCCAGCTGCCCGCGCCGGAGGTGAGCGAGCAGGAGCGCGAGGCGCCGTTCATCGCGCCCCGGACGCCCCGGGAGGAGAAGCTCGCGGAGATCTTCTCCAACGTGCTGCACGTGCCGAAGGTGAGCATCACCGACAACTTCTTCGCGCTCGGTGGGCACTCGCTGCTGGCCACGCAGGTCATCTCGCGCGTCCGCTCGGCGTTCGAGCTGGAGCTGCCGTTGCGCGCGCTCTTCGAGGCGCCGACGGTGGCCGCCCTCGCCGCCCGCATCGAGGACGAGACACCTGGAGCCGGCCGCGCGCCTCCCCTCGTCGCCGTGCCGCGCGACGGCGCGGTGCCGCTGTCCTTCGCCCAGCTGCGCCTCTGGTTCATCGACCAGTTCCAGCCCGGCGGCGCCGCGTACCACATGCCGTCGTTCGTCCGACTGGAGGGACCGCTCGACACGGCGGCGCTCCAGCGCGCCTTCGACGAGCTGGTGCGGCGTCATGAGGCGCTGCGCACCACGTTCTTCCAGCAGGACGACCAGCCCTTCCAGCGCATCGCGCCGCACGGCGAGCTGCCGCTGGCCCGAGTGGACCTCCAGTCCCAGGAGTCCACACAGGCCCACGCGGAGGTGAAGCGCCTGCTCCTCGAGGAGCTCGCCCGCCCCTTCAACCTGTCCACCGGGCCGCTCATCCGCGCCCAGCTCCTGGCCCTGTCACCCACCGAGCACGTGCTCGCGCTCAACATGCACCACATCGTCTCCGACGGTTGGTCCATGGGCGTGCTCGTCCAGGAGGTCGCCGCCCTCTACGACGCCTTCGCGCACGGAAAGCCGTCACCGCTGCCGCCGCTGACGCTCCAGTATGCCGACTACGCCATCTGGCAGCGCGCCTGGCTCCAGGGTGACGTGCTGGAGGGACAGCTCTCCTACTGGCGCCGTCAGCTCGCCGGCGTCACGGCCCTGGACCTGCCCACGGACAAGTCGCGGCCGCTGGTCATGTCCTCGCGCGGTGGCAATGTCGGCGTCTTCCTGCCGGCCACCACGGCGAGGAAGCTCGCGGAGCTGTGCCAGCGCGAGGGCGCCACGCCGTTCATGGTGCTGCTCGCCGCGTGGCAGGTGCTGCTGTCGCGCTACTCGGGGCAGGACGACGTCACCGTCGGTTCTCCCATCGCGGGCCGTCAGCGCTCGGAGCTCGAGGGCCTCATCGGCTTCTTCGTCAACACGCTCGTCTTCCGCGCGCGCATCGATGGGCAGGCGTCGTTCCAGCACCTGCTCAAGCAGGTGAAGGAGTCCGCGCTCGGCGCCTACGCGCATCAGGACGTGCCGTTCGAGCGTCTGGTGGAGGTGCTCCAGCCCGCACGTGACTTGAGCCGCAGCCCGCTGTTCCAGGTCCTGTTCTCGCTCCAGAACACGCCGGCCTCGGCCATCCAGAAGCAGGAGCTGACGCTCAGCCCCGTCGACATCGACGACACCACGTCCAAGTTCGAGCTCAACCTCAACCTCGTGGAGCTGCCGGACGGATATGCCGGCTCGCTCGGCTACAACTCCGACCTGTTCGAGCACGCCACCATCGAGCGGCTCGCGCTCCACTTCACCCAGCTGGTCGAGTCCCTCGTCTCGCGCCCCGACGCCCCCATCGCCGGCCATGCGCTGCTCACCGCGCACGAGCAGCAGAAGGTCCTGGTCGACTGGAACGACACGCGTTGGGACATCCCCACGGAGCCCTTCGTCCACCGGCTCGTGGAACAGCAGGCGCGGCTCACGCCCGAGGCCGTCGCGGTCCTCTCCGATGACGGAGCGCTCACGTACCGTCAGCTCGAGGCGCGCGCGAACCAGCTCGCGCGGCTTTTGGTCTCCCGTGGCGTGAAGCCGGGGGACTTCGTCGCCCTCCTCTCGCACCGCACGCTCCAGCTCCCCGTCTGCCTGCTCGCCATCCTCAAGGCGGGCGCCGCGTACCTCCCGCTCTCGCCCGACTATCCGCGCGAGCGCCTGGCCTTCATGCTCCGCGACAGCGGCGCGCGGTTGGTGCTCACCCAGGAGTCCCTGCTCGACCTGCTGCCCGAAGGTGTCACGGCCGAGCGGCTGGACTCCGCGGAGCACCAGGAGGCCCTCGCGCGCGAATCCACCGAGCCGCTCTCCGCGCGTCACGAGCTCGAGGCGCCGGCGTATGTCATCTACACGTCCGGCTCCACGGGTCAGCCCAAGGGCGTGCTCATCCCGCATCGAGCCCTCGCCAACCACATGGCGTGGTTCCTCGAGGCCTTCCCGCTCACGGCCCAGGACAAGGTCCTCCTCAAGACGCCGCTGGCCTTCGACGCCTCCGTCTGGGAGTGCTGGGCGCCGCTGCTCGTCGGCGCGCCGCTGGTCCTCGCGCCACGGGATGCACACCGCGACGCCGCGCTGCTGCTCGACTCCGTCATCCGGCACGGCATCACCGTGCTCCAGCTGGTTCCGTCGCTGCTCCGATTCGCGCTGGATGAGCCCTCGCTGTCGCGTGTCACGTCGCTGAAGTGGCTGTTCTGCGGAGGCGAGGCGCTGTCCACGTCGCTCGCATCGAGGGTCCGTGAGCAGCTCGTGGGCACCCGGTTCGTCAACCTCTACGGCCCCACGGAAGTCACCATCGATTCGACGTCCACCGTCGTGGGCGAGGCCGTGGCAGGAAGCTCCATCCCCATCGGCCGCCCGGTCGCCAACACGCGTGCCTACGTCCTGGACGGCGCGCTGCACCCCGTGCCCGCGGGCGTGCCGGGCGAGCTGTATCTGGGCGGCGCGCAGGTGGCACTCGGGTACCTCGGCAGGCCCGCGCTCACCGCGGAGCGCTTCATCCCCGACCCGTTCTCCTCCACGCCCGGGGCGCGGCTCTATCGCACGGGGGACCGGGCGAGGTGGCTCGCCGAGGGACAGCTCGAGTACCTCGGCCGCACCGACTTCCAGGTGAAGCTGCGCGGCCTGCGCATCGAACTGGGGGAGATCGAGACCGCGCTCCGCACTCAACCGGGCATTCGCGACGCCGTGGTCCTGGTGCGTGAGGACGCGCCCGGCCAGCACCGGCTCGTCGCCTACCTCGTGTCCGGACCGGTCGACACCGTGGCCCTGGTGGCCGCGCTGCGCGAGCACCTGCCCGAGTACATGCTGCCCACGGTCTTCGTGCCCCTGGAGGCCCTGCCGCTGACGCCCAACGGCAAGGTCGACCGGCAGGCCCTGCCCGTTCCGGAGCAGAGCGCCGAGGACACGCTCTTCGTCGCGCCGCGTGACGCGCTCGAGACGGCCCTCGCCGGCATCTGGGCCGAGGTCCTCCAGCTCGACCGGGTCAGCGTCACCGCCAACTTCTTCTCCCTGGGCGGACATTCGCTGCTGGCCACGCAGGTGGTCTCCCGCGTGCGCAGGACGCTCGACCTGGAGCTGCCGCTGCGCGCGCTCTTCGAGTCGCCCACCGTCGCCACGCTCGCCGCTCGACTCGCGCAGACCTCCGGCACGTCCGCGGGCACGAAGACACCCGCGCTGGTGCCGGTGCCACGCTCGGGAGAGCTGCCGCTGTCCTTCGCCCAGCAGCGCCTGTGGCTCATCGACCAGTTGGAGCCGGGCAGCTCGACGTACAACATCCCGCTCGCGCTGCTCCTTCAGGGGCCGCTCGACGTGGTGGCGCTCCAGGGTGCCTTCACGGCGCTCGTCGACCGACACGAGGCCCTCCGCACCACGTTCGTGACGCACGAGGGCGCTCCGCGTCAGCACATCCACGCCTCCTCTCCGGTCCACCTGGCCGTGGTGGATCTCCAGTCGCATCCCGAGGTGACTCGGCTCGACGAGGCTCACCGACGGGTGAGCGAGGAGGCCTCGCGCCCGTTCGACCTGGAGCGCGGCCCGGTGCTGCGCGTGCTCCTGCTGAAGCTGGAGGCCGAGCGGCACGTGCTCGTGGGGACGGTGCACCACATCGCGTCGGATGGTTGGTCCATGGGCGTGCTGCTCCGTGAGCTGGCGGAGCTCTACTCCGCGAAGCTCAACGGACGGGCTTCGCAGTTGGAGCCCCTGCCCATCCAATACGCGGACTTCGCCGCGTGGCAGCGTGCGTGGCTGCGTGACGAGGCGTTGGAGCGGCAGCTCTCGTATTGGAGGCAGCAGCTCGCGGACGCCCCGCCGTTCCTGGAGCTGCCCACGGACAAGCCCAGGCCTCCCGTGCAGACGAACCGGGGGGCCACGGTCCCCGTGCGTCTGCCTCGCTCCGTGGCGGAGCGACTCGCGGCCTTCTGCCAGCAAGAGGGCATCACGCCGTTCATGGCGCTTCTCGCCGTGTGGCAGGTGGTGCTGTCCCGCTACTCGGGGCAGGACGACATCGCCGTGGGCTCACCCATCGCGGGCCGCACGCGCGCGGAGACCGAGGGACTCATCGGCTTCTTCGTCAACACACTGGTCCTGCGCACGCAGGTCCCCGCGTCGCTGCGCTTCCGTGAGCTGCTCGCGCGGGTGAAGCGCACCACGCTGTCCGCCTATGAGCACCAGGATGTGCCCTTCGAGAAGCTCGTCGAGGAGCTCAACCCCCACCGCACGCTCAGCCACTCGCCGCTGTTCCAGGTGATGCTCGTCCTGCAGAACGCGCCGACGACGAGCATGGAGGTGCGTGGAAGCACGGAGGTCAAGGCACCCTTGCGCCTGGAGGCGTTCGACTCGGGCGCCCCGAGCGCGAAGTTCGACCTCACCCTGACGCTGGGCGAGGGACTCGAAGGCGGACTGGGCTACCGCACGGACCTGTTCGAGGAGGCCACCATCATCCGGATGGTGGAGCACTTCGGAACGCTGCTCGAGGCCGCGCTCGGTTCGCCGGACTCACGGCTGAGCGAGCTGGAGATGTTGTCCGCCGAGGAGCGCCGCCGCGTGCTCGTCGATTGGAATTCGACGCGCCGGGAGATGCCCTGGAAGGGTGCCTTCCACGAGTTCTTCGAGGCCCAGGCCGCCCTCACGCCTGACTCGCTCGCCGTCCTCGACGACTCCGCCTCCCTCTCCTTCTCTGCCCTCAACCAGCGCGCCAATCGGCTCGCGCACCTGCTTCGCGCTCGCGGCGTCGGGCCCGAAGTCCGGGTCGCCTTCTGCCTCGAGCGCTCCGTCGACTCCCTCGTCGCCCTCCTCGCCATCCTCAAGGCCGGCGCCGCCTACGTCCCCCTCGACTCCGCCTACCCTCGCGAGCGCCTCGCCTTCATGCTCCAGGACTCCGGCGCTCCCTTCGTCCTCACCCACTCCCACCTCCTGCCTCGTCTCGACACTGGCGTCTCCACGCCTCTGTGCCTCGACGACTCGGCCCTGCTCGACTCCCTCGCCGCGCTCCCGGACTCCAATCCGCACCGCGTCTCGCTTCCCTCCCACGCCGCCTACGTCATCTACACCTCCGGCTCCACCGGCAGGCCCAAGGGCGTCCTCATCCACCACTCCTCCGTGGTGAATCTCCTCCACGCCCTCTCCTCCTCCATCTACTCCGACGTCCAGCGCCCGCTGCGCATCTCCCTCAACGCGCCCCTCTCCTTCGACGCCTCCGTCAAGCAGCTCGTCTTCCTCGCCCTCGGACACGCCCTCTGCTTCGTCCCCCAGGCCGCTCGCGAAGACGTCCCCCTGCTTCTCTCGTGGCTGTCCCGTCACCAGCTCGACGTCCTCGACTGCGCCCCCTCTCACCTCCGCCTCCTCCTCGACGAGGGCCTCGCTTCTTCTTCTCGGCCCCTTCGCGTCCTCATCGGCGGTGAGGCCATCGACGACTCCCTCTGGACGACGCTCTCCTCCTCGCCTTCCCTGCGCGCCTTCAACGTCTACGGCCCCACCGAAACCACCGTCGACGCCACCGCGCTCCCCATTACCTCCGCCTCTCGGCCTGCTCTCGGCCCTCCTCTCCCCAACGTCTCCACCTTCATCCTCGACGCCTCCCTCCAGCCCGCTCCCATCGGCGTGCCTGGAGAGCTCTTCGTCGGTGGTGACGGTGTCGCGCGTGGCTACCTCGCCCGGCCGGACCTCACCGCTGAGCGCTTCATCCCCAATCCGTTCTCGGACATCCCCGGCTCGCGCCTCTACCGCACCGGTGACAAGGCCCGCTGGCTGCCTCACGGCCACCTCGAGTACCTCGGCCGCATCGACTTCCAGGTGAAGCTGCGCGGCTTCCGCATCGAGTTGGGTGAAGTCGAGGCCGCTCTCGAAGCCCTTCCTCCCGTCCACCACGCCGCCGCTCTCGTCCGCGAGGACGTCCCGGGACTCAAGCGCCTCGTCGCCTACGTCACCCCCTCGGACGTCGACACCTCCGCACTCCGCACCGAGCTGCTTCGCAACCTCCCCGAGTACATGGTGCCCTCGGCCTTCGTCGCCCTGGACTCCCTGCCTCTCAACACCCACGGCAAGCTCGACAGGAAGGCCCTCCCCGCCCCCGACTCCGGGCCCACTGACTCCTTCCTCGCTCCTCGCAACCCCACCGAGACGCTCCTCGCCTCCATCTGGGCAGAGGTCCTCCACCTCGACGCCGTCAGCGTCTCCGACGACTTCTTCTCCTTGGGTGGCCACTCCCTCCTCGCCACCCAGGTCGTCTCCCGCATCCGCAAGGCCTTCCAGGTCGAGCTGCCCCTGCGTGCGCTCTTCGAGGCGCCCACGGTGGCATCGCTCGCGGCGCGCATCGAGGTCGAGAAGCAGTCAGGGCTTGCGAACGAGAAGCCGGCGCTCGTGGTGGTGCCTCGCACGGGACCGCTGCCGCTGTCCTTCGCGCAGCAGCGACTGTGGTTCCTGGATCGACTCCAGCCGGGTAGCCCCTTCTACAACATCCCCTCGGCCATCCAGCTCCACGGCGGAGTGAACCTCGATGCGCTGGAGCGTGCGCTGCGCACGCTCGTCCAGCGACACGAGGCCCTGCGCACCTCCTTCCACGTCCAGGCGGATGGCGAGGCCGTGCAGCACATCCACACGGATGTGACGCTGTCCGTCCCCGTCGTGGACCTGCGGCACGTGCCCGAGTCCCAGCGGGAAGCCGAGGCCCTGCGACAGGCCCAGGCCGAGGCGCAGAAACCGTTCGACCTGGCCCACGCGCCGCTGCTCCGAGCCTCCGTGCTCCAGCTGTCCGAGCAGCGCCACATCCTGCTCGTCACCGTCCACCACATCGTCTCGGATGGTTGGTCCAACGGCATCCTCACGCGCGAGGTCGGAGCGCTCTACGGCGCGTTCGCGCAGGGCCTGCCGTCACCGCTCGCTCCACTGGAGTTGCAGTACGCGGACTACGCCGCATGGCAGCGTGGCTGGCTGAAGGACGAGGCGCTGTCCCAGCAGGTCGGTTGGTGGAGACAACAGCTCTCCGGCGCACCGCATGCGCTGGAGCTGCCCACGGACAGGCCCAGGCCGCCGGTCCAGACGTCCAATGGGTCCACGCTTCCCATCGCGCTGGGAGCCCAGCTCTCGGCCGAGCTGCGTGCCCTGTGCCTGCGAGAGGGCGTCACGCCGTTCATGGCGCTGCTGTCCGCGTTCCAGGTGTTGCTCGCGCGCTACTCGGGACAGGACGACATCGTCGTCGGCTCGCCCATCGCCAACCGGCAGCAGGCGGAGATCGAAGGCATCGTCGGGTTCTTCGTCAACACGCTCGCCCTGCGTGCGCGGCTGTCCGTCGGGATGACCTTCCGCGAGCTGCTGAGCCAGGTGAAGGAGACGACGCTCGGTGCCTACGCGCACCAGGACGTGCCGTTCGAGAAGCTCGTCGACGAGCTGAAGCCCGAACGTGACCTGAGTCGCTCGCCGCTGTTCCAGGTGATGTTCGCCCTGCAGAACACGCAGCGGACAACTGGACCGAAGGACGGTGAGGACGCGGGCGCCATCCAGCCGATGCATGTGGACAGCGGCACCGCCAAGTTCGACCTGTCCCTGCTCTGCGGCGACTTCGGCGACGACATCGGCGGCCTGCTCGAGTTCAACACGGACCTGTTCGACCGGAGCACCGCGGAGCGACTCGGCGCGCATCTGCTGAACCTCTTGCGCGCAGCCGTGAGCGAGCCGGGCCAGTCCATCTGGAAGCTCCCGCTCCTCGGCATCGAGGAGCGCCAGCGCACGCTGGTCGCCTGGAACGACACCTCACGCCACGACCACGCGGCCACGACGATGCATGGGCCGGTGGAGGCCCAGGTGCGTCGCACGCCTGACGCCATCGCGCTGTCTGACGGTACGCGCTCGCTCTCCTACGCCGCGCTCGACGCTCGCTCCAATCAGCTCGCGCACCACCTGCTCGCCCTCGGGGTCTCTCCTGGCAGTGCCGTCGGCATCTGCCTCGACAAGTCCCTCGATATGGCCGTCGCCGTCCTCGCCACCCTCAAGGCCGGCGCCTTCTACGTCGCCCTCGACCCCAACTACCCCGCTGAGCGCCTGGCCTTCATGCTCGCGGACACCCGCGCGCCCGTCGTCCTCACCCACTCCTCCCTCTCCTCCGTCCTCCCCGCCTCCTCCTCCGCTCGACGCATCCTCGTCGACTCCGAGGCCGACGCGGTGGCTCTGCGCCCCTCGGTGGCGCCCGCCATCCACGTCTCCCCCGAGGACATCGCCTACGTCATCTACACCTCCGGCAGCACCGGCATCCCCAAGGGCATCGTCATGCCCCACAGGGCCCTCAGCTTCCTGCTCGCCTGGCAAATCCGGCAGTCACCCAACCCCCTCGCGGTGACGCTCCAGTTCGCCTCCCTCAACTTCGACGTCTCCATCCAGGAGTTCTTCGCCTCCTGGTGGGTGGGCGCCCACGTCGTCCTCCCTCTCGGGGGCCTTCGCCAGGACATCCCAGCCCTCCTCGACTTCATGCACGCGCAGAAGGTCGAGCGGCTCTTCCTCCCCTTCGTCGCACTCCAAGCCATGGCCGACTCCGTCTCCCATGGCGCCACGTTGCCCAGTGCGTTGAGGGAAGTCGTCACAGCCGGTGAGCAGCTTCAGGTCAACTCCACCCTCACCGCCTTCTTCGAGAAGCTCCCCGGCAGCGTCCTCGAGAACCAGTACGGCCCCTCCGAGGCCCACGTCGTCTCCGCCTTCCGTCTCGACGGTGCGCCCTCCGCTTGGCCTCGCCTGCCTTCCATCGGCAGCCCCGTTGGCCACACGCAGCTCTACGTCCTCGACTCCCTCGGCCAGCCCGTCCCCATCGGCGTCGCCGGTGAAGTCTTCGTCGGTGGCACCCACCTCGCTCACGGCTACCTGGCTCGGCCGGACACCACCGCCGCGGCCTTCGTGCCGAATCCGTTCAGTGGCATCCCCGGCTCTCGTCTCTACCGCACCGGTGACTCCGCTCGCTGGAAGGTCGACGGCACCCTCGAGTTCCTCGGCCGCCTCGACTTCCAGGTGAAGGTGCGTGGCTTCCGTGT
Organism: Myxococcus faecalis; assembly: GCF_050039385.1. Classification (NCBI taxonomy): domain Bacteria; kingdom Pseudomonadati; phylum Myxococcota; class Myxococcia; order Myxococcales; family Myxococcaceae; genus Myxococcus; species Myxococcus faecalis. Next base: position 1,245,851 of record NZ_CP144336.1, read on the forward strand.
CGAGTTGGGCGAAGTCGAGTCCGTCCTCCGCATGGCTCCCGGCCTGCGCGACGCCGCCGCTGTCGTCCGCGAAGACGTCCCGGGCGACAAGCGCCTCATCGGCTACGTCGTCCTTGGCACTGACTCACCTCTCGACTCCGAGGCCCTTCGCGCCTTCCTCCTCCAGCGCCTCCCCGAGTACATGGTGCCCTCCGCCTTCGTCTCCCTGGCGGCACTGCCCCTGACTCCCTCCGGGAAGCTCGCTCGCAACCGTCTCCCTGCTCCGGACGTCGACGCCTTGCGTGGCGACTCCTCCTTCGTCGCTCCTCGCAATCCCGCCGAGGAGAAGCTCGCTTCCATCTTCTCCTCCGTCCTTCGCCTGGAGCGCGTTGGCGTCACCGACAACTTCTTCTCCCTCGGTGGCCACTCCCTGCTCGCCACCCAGGTCATCTCTCGCATCCGCTCCTCCTTCGGCGTCGAGCTGCCTCTACGGGCCCTCTTCGAGGCCCCCACCGTCGCCTCTCTCGCCTCGCGAATCCTTTCCGCTTCTCGCGAAGCCGCCGGCGCCCAGCCGCCTCCCATTCTCCCCGTCCCTCGCACCGGGCCCCTCCCCCTCTCCTTCGCCCAGCAGCGCCTCTGGTTCATCGACCAGCTCCAGCCCGGCTCCTCCACCTACAACATGCCTTCCTTCGTGCGCCTCTCAGGCCCACTCGATTCGAAGGCCCTCCAGCTCAGCTTCGACTCCCTCGTCTCCCGTCACGAAGCGCTGCGCACCTCCTTCATCCAGAAGGATGACCAGCCGTTGCAGGTGATCGCTCCGCACGCGGAGCTACCGGTGACACACGTGAACCTCCGGGATCTCGCGCCCGAGGTCCGCAGCGCCGAGGTCGAGCGCCTGCTGCGCGAGGAGTACCAGCGGCCCTTCAACCTCTCCACGGGTCCGCTCATCCGCGCTCAGCTCCTGGAGCTCAGCGACACCGAGCACGTCCTCGCGCTCAACATGCACCACATCGTCTCCGACGGTTGGTCCATGGGTGTCCTCATCCAGGAGGTCGCCGCCCTCTACGACGCCTTCTCCCACGGCAGGCCTTCTCCCCTCGCGCCCCTCTCCATCCAGTACGCCGACTTCTCCGTCTGGCAGCGCTCCTGGCTCCAGGGCCCTGTCCTCGACGCACAGATCGACTACTGGCGTCACCAGCTCGCGGACCTCACGACGCTCGAGCTGCCCTTGGACAAGCCGCGTCCTGCCGTCCAGACGTCCGCGGGCGATGTGGCGCTCATCACCCTTCCGCTCGCGACCACGGAGAAGCTCAAGAGCCTGTGCCAGCAGGAAGGGGCGACGCCCTTCATGGCCCTGCTCGCCGTGTGGCAGCTCCTGCTCTCCCGCTACTCGGGCCAGGATGACATCGCCGTCGGCTCCCCCATCGCGGGTCGTCACCGCTCGGAGCTCGAGGGGCTCATCGGCTTCTTCGTCAACACGCTCGTCCTGCGCTCCCGCGTCGACGCGCACGCGTCCTTCCCGCACCTGCTGCGACAGGTGAAGGAGGCGGCGCTCGGGGCCTACGCGCACCAGGACATCCCCTTCGAGCGTCTCGTCGAGGAGCTGCAGCCCACGCGCGACATGAGTCGCAGCCCGCTGTTCCAGGTCCTCTTCGTCCTCCAGAACACGCCGGCCTCGGCTGTCCAGACGCATGAGCTCTCCCTGAGCCCGGTGGACATCAGCGGCGGGACCTCGAAGTTCGAGCTCCAGCTCAGCCTCGTCGAGTCCCCCGAGGGATTCTTCGGAGGCCTCAGCTTCAACACCGACCTGTTCGAGCGCGCCACCGCCGAGCGCATGGCGCGTCACTTCGAGCGCCTCGTCGAAGCCATCGTCAACAACCTCGACGCGCCGGTCTCCGCGCACGCCATGCTCACGGAGGACGAGCGCCGGCAGGTCCTCGTCGACTGGGCCTCGGCGCCGCTGAGCGCCCCCGTCGACTCCACGATTCCCGAGGCCTTCGCCCGCGCCGTGGCGCTCGCGCCCGACGCCCCCGCCCTGGTCTTCGGCGAAACGGCGCTCACCTACCGGCAGCTCGACGAGCGCTCCAACCAGCTCGCCCGGCTCCTGCGCCACCACGGCGTCACCACCGATGACCGCGTCGCGCTCTCCCTGGAGCGCTCCTTCGAGCTGGTCATCGCGCTCGTCGCCATCGTCAAGGCGGGCGCGGCCTACGTGCCGCTCGACGCGTCCTATCCGTCGCACCGGCTCCTCGCCATGATGGAGGACACCCAGCCGCGCCTGCTCCTCACGTCACGCGCGCTGGTCTCCAAGCTGCCGACCGAAGGCGTCACCACGCTGGTCCTCGAGGAGGTCGACACCTCCGCCCAGCCCGCTGGACCGCTGCCCTCCCTGGCCCTCCCCGAGTCGCTCGCCTACGTCGACTTCACCTCCGGCTCCACCGGCAGGCCCAAGGGCGTGGGGACACTTCACGCTGGCGTGCTGCGGACGCTCGTCGGCGCGACGTACACGCGCTTCGGCCCCGAGCAGACCCATGTCCTGCTCGCGCCCATCTCGTTCGACGCCTCGACGTTCGAAATCTGGGGCGCGCTGCTGCACGGCGCTCGGCTCGTGGTGCCGCCGGCCCACACGCTGTCGCTGGAGGAGATCGAACTCACCGTCTCGCGGCACGGCGTGTCCACGCTGTGGGCCACCAGCGGTCTGTTCTCGCAGCTCGCGGACGCGGTGCTCCCGGGGCTGAGCACGGTACAGCACGTCCTCACCGGCGGCGACGTGGTCTCGCCGGTCCACGCCCGCAAGGCGCTGACGGCCTGGGGCGCGCAGGTCACCAACGCCTACGGCCCCACCGAGTCCACCGTCTTCGCCACCACCTTCGCCATCACACGCGCCGAGGACATCGGCGCCACGCTGCCCATCGGTCGGCCCATCCAGGGAACGCGGCTCCTCGTCCTCGACGCCTCGCTCCAACCCGTGGCTCCGGGGGTCACCGGAGAACTCTTCATCGGTGGCGAGGGACTCGCTCGCGGCTACCTGCTCCGCCCGGACCTCACGGCCGAGCGGTTCGTCCCCGACCCTTTCTCCGCGTCGCCGGGTGCGCGCCTCTACCGCACGGGCGACCTGGTCCGCTGGCGCGCGGATGGCACCCTCGACTTCCTGGGCCGCGCCGACTCGCAGGTGAAGCTGCGTGGCTTCCGCATCGAGCTGGCTGAGATCGAAGCCGCGCTGCGTGAGTACTCGTCCATCACGAGAGCCCTCGCGCTCGTCCGAGAGGACGTGCCCGGGGACAAGCGCCTCACCGCGTACTTCACGGCGTCCTCGCCCGTCGACCCGGCCTCCCTGCGCGCCTTCCTCAAGCAGCGGCTGCCCGAGTTCATGCTCCCGTCGTTCCTCATCCCGCTGGCGGCCTTCCCGCTGACCGCCAACGCGAAGCTCGACAGGAAGGCCCTGCCGGCGCCCGACACCCTCGCCTCGTCCGCCTTCGTCGCGCCACGAAACCCCACCGAGGAGCTGCTCGCGGCCATCTGGGCGGACGTCCTGCGACTCGACAAGGTGAGCGTCGCCGACGACTTCTTCGAGCTGGGTGGACACTCGCTGCTCGCGACGCAGGTGGTCTCGCGCGTCCGGAGGGCCTTCGAGGTCGAGCTGCCCTTGCGCGCCCTGTTCGAGGCATCGTCCATCTCCGCCCTGGCCACGCGAATCCTGGCCGTGAGGGGAGAGACCGGGACGCAGGCGCCGCCGTTGGTGCCAGCGCCTCGCACGGGAGAGCTGCCGCTGTCCTTCGCGCAGCAGCGGCTGTGGCTGGTGGACCAGTTGGAGCCCGGCAGCTCCGCGTACAACATCCCCTCGGCGCTGAGGCTCCGCGGCACGCTGAACGTCGCGGCGCTGGAGCGCGCCTTCACCGCGCTCGTCGAGCGTCACGAGTCCCTGCGCACCACGTTCCTCGCGCGCGACGGGGAGCCCATCCAGGTCATCCATCCGGCGCGGGCGTTCGTGCTGCCCGTCGTGGCGCTGGGCATCCTGCCCACCGAGGAGCGCGAGGAGCGCGCCGTGCGCCTCGCCACCGAGGAGGCCCAGCGTCCGTTCGACCTGGCGCGAGGGCCGGTGCTGCGCGCCATGTTGCTGCGCCTCGCCGCCGAGGAGCACGTGCTGCTGGTCACCCTGCACCACGCCGTCTCGGACGGTTGGTCGATGGGTGTGCTCATCCAGGAGCTCGCGTCCCTGTACGAGGCGTTCTCCACGGGCGTCGAGGCGCGGCTCTCGCCGCTGCCCATCCAGTACGCGGACTTCGCCGCGTGGCAGCGCTCGTGGTTGAAGGGCGACGTGCTGGAGCAGCAGCTCGCCTATTGGAGGAAGCAGCTCGGTGAGTTGCCGCCGCTGCTGGAGCTGCCGACGGACAAGCCGCGTCCGCCTGTCCGCAATCCGCGCGGAGCCTCGCGTCCCGTTCGGTTGTCGCGGGAGCTGACCGAGCGACTGGCCATCCTCTGCCGCCAGGAGGGCGCCACGCCGTTCATGGCGCTGCTCGCCGTGTGGCAGGTCCTCCTCTCGCGCTACTCGGGGCAGGACGACATCGCCGTGGGTTCGCCCATCGCGGGCCGCACGCGGACGGAGACCGAGGGGCTCATCGGCTTCTTCGTGAACACCCTCGTGTTGCGCACCCGGGTCCGTCCGGGACTGCGATTCCGTGAGCTGCTCGCCCAGGTCCGGGCCACGACGCTCGCGGCCTACGAGCATCAGGATGTGCCCTTCGAGAAGCTCGTCGAGGAGCTGAAGCCCCAGCGCAGCCTGAGCCACACGCCGCTCTTCCAGGTGATGCTGTCGCTCCAGAACATCCCCGTCGCGAGCCGCACCGTGGCGAGCGCGACCGAGGACAGTCCGCCGCTGCATCTGGAGCCGTTCGCGCAGGACCACCAGACGACGAAGTTCGACCTCACGCTCACGTTGTCACAGACGCCGGACGGGCTGGCCGGTGGGCTCAGCTACCGGGTGGACCTGTTCGACGACGCGACCATCGAGCGTTGGGTGGGGCATCTGCACACGCTGCTGGAGGCGGCCATCAACGCCCCCGACACGCTCGTGGGCGAGCTGCCGATGTTGTCCGCCGAGGAGCGCCGCCGCGTGCTCGTCGATTGGAATTCGACGCGCCGGGAGATGCCCTGGAAGGGTGCCTTCCACGAGCTCTTCGAGGCCCAGGCCGCCCTCACGCCTGACTCGCTCGCCGTCCTCGACGACTCCGCCTCCCTCTCCTTCTCTGTCCTCAACCGGCGCGCCAATCGGCTCGCGCACCTGCTTCGCGCTCGCGGCGTCGGGCCCGAAGTCCGGGTCGCCTTCTGCCTCGAGCGCTCCGTCGACTCCCTCGTCGCCCTCCTCGCCATCCTCAAGGCCGGCGCCGCCTACGTCCCCCTCGACTCCGCCTACCCTCGCGAGCGCCTCGTCTTCATGCTCCAGGACTCCGGCGCTCCCTTCGTCCTCACCCACTCCCACCTCCTGCCTCGTCTCGACACCAGCGTCTCCACGCCTCTGTGCCTCGACGACTCGGCCCTGCTCGACTCCCTCGCCGCGCTCCCGGACTCCAATCCGCACCGCGTCTCGCTTCCCTCCCACGCCGCCTACGTCATCTACACCTCCGGCTCCACCGGCAGGCCCAAGGGCGTCCTCATCCACCACTCCTCCGTGGTGAATCTCCTCCACGCCCTCTCCTCCTCCATCTACTCCGACGTCCAGCGCCCTCTTCGCATCTCCCTCAACGCGCCCCTCTCCTTCGACGCCTCCGTCAAGCAGCTCGTCTTCCTCGCCCTCGGACACGCCCTCTGCTTCGTCCCCCAGGCCGCTCGCGAAGACGTCCCCCTGCTTCTCTCCTGGCTGTCTCGTCACCAGCTCGACGTCCTCGACTGCGCCCCCTCCCACCTCCGCCTCCTCCTCGACGAGGGCCTCGCTTCTTCTTCTCGGCCCCTTCGCGTCCTCATCGGCGGTGAGGCCATCGACGACTCCCTCTGGACGACGCTCTCCTCCTCGCCTTCCCTGCGCGCCTTCAACGTCTACGGCCCCACCGAAACCACCGTCGACGCCACCGCGCTCCCCATTACCTCCGCCTCTCGGCCTGCTCTCGGCCCTCCTCTCCCCAACGTCTCCACCTTCATCCTCGACGCCTCCCTCCAGCCCGCTCCCATCGGCGTGCCTGGAGAGCTCTTCGTCGGTGGTGACGGTGTCGCGCGTGGCTACCTCGCCCGGCCGGACCTCACCGCTGAGCGCTTCATCCCCAATCCGTTCTCGGACATCCCCGGCTCGCGCCTCTACCGCACCGGTGACAAGGCCCGCTGGCTGCCTCACGGCCACCTCGAGTACCTCGGCCGCATCGACTTCCAGGTGAAGCTGCGCGGCTTCCGCATCGAGTTGGGTGAAGTCGAGGCCGCTCTCGAAGCCCTTCCTTCCGTCCACCACGCCGCCGCTCTCGTCCGCGAGGACGTCCCGGGACTCAAGCGCCTCGTCGCCTACGTCACCCCCTCGGACGTCGACACCTCCGCACTCCGCACCGAGCTGCTTCGCAACCTCCCCGAGTACATGGTGCCCTCGGCCTTCGTTGCCCTGGACTCCCTGCCTCTCAACACCCACGGCAAGCTCGACAGGAAGGCCCTCCCCGCCCCCGACTCCGGGCCCACTGACTCCTTCCTCGCTCCTCGCAACCCCACCGAGACGCTCCTCGCCTCCATCTGGGCAGAGGTCCTCCACCTCGACGCCGTCAGCGTCTCCGACGACTTCTTCTCCTTGGGTGGCCACTCCCTCCTCGCCACCCAGGTCGTCTCCCGCATCCGCAAGGCCTTCCAGGTCGAGCTGCCCCTGCGTGCGCTCATCGAAGCGCCGACCATCTGGGAGCTCGCGCAGCGGGTCGAGGCAGCACTGAGTGAGGGCCCGTCCAACACACGGCCTCCGCTGGTGGCGGCGCCTCGTACCGGGCCGCTGCCGCTGTCCTTCGCTCAGCAGCGACTGTGGTTCCTCGACAGGCTGGAACCCAACAACGCCTCCTACAACATCCACTCGGGCAAGGTGCTCGATGGCCACCTGGATACGGCCGCGCTGGAGCGGGCGATCCAGGAGCTGGTGCAGCGACACGAGGCGCTGCGCACCTCGTTCCACGTGCAGAAGGACGGCACCGCGGTCCAGGTCATCCATCCGCACGCCGAGCTGTCGGTCCCCGTCATCGACCTGCGACATTTGACGGGTCCCGCGCTGGACGCGGAGGTGGGGCGGTTGACCTCCGAGGAGTCCGGCAAGCCGTTCAACCTGACGAGCTCGCCCCTGCTGCGTGCGTCCCTGTTGCGCGTGACGGAAGAGACCCACGTACTCCTCGTCACGGTGCACCACATCGTCTCTGATGGCTGGTCCAATGGAATCCTGCTGCGCGAAGTGGGCGCGCTCTACGAGGCGTTCTCGCAGGGACGTCCGTCTCCGCTCGCGCCGCTGGAGTTCCAGTACGCGGACTACGCGCTGTGGCAGCGCGGCTGGCTGAAGGACGAGGCACTGGAACAGCAGCTCTCTTGGTGGAGACAGCAGCTCGCCAGCGCTCCACATGCGCTGGAACTTCCGACCGACCGACCGCGACCGCCCGTGCAGACGCATGTCGGCGCAACGCTGCCCGTTCACCTGAGCACCGAGCTGACCGAGTCACTCCGTGCGCTGTGCAAGCGCGAAGGCGTCACGCCCTTCATGGTGCTGCTCGCCGCGTTCCACATCTTGATGGCGAGGTACTCGGGGCAGGACGATATCGTCGTCGGCTCGCCCATCGCCAACCGGCAGCAGACGGAGCTGGAGGGCATCGTCGGGTTCTTCGCCAACACGCTCGCCCTGCGTGCGCGGCTGACCGGGACGATGTCGTTCCGCGAGCTGCTCGCTCAGCTCAAGGAGACGACGCTCGGCGCCTATGCGCACCAGGACGTGCCGTTCGAGAAGCTCGTCGATGAGCTGAAGCCCGAGCGTGACCTGAGCCGTTCGCCGCTGTTCCAGGTGATGCTCGCGTTGCAGAACACGCCGCGTCAGGCTCGTGGTGAGCCCCGTCGTGAGGAGCCGGCCCCCGCGCCGGGCCCCATGACCGTCACCCACGGCAGCGCCAAGTTCGACCTGTCATTGCTGCTCGCGGACCACGGCGACGACATCAGCGGTCTGCTCGAGTTCAACACCGACCTGTTCACGCCGGCCACGGCCATGCGGATGGGCGCGCACTTGCAGCGACTGTTGCAGTCCGCCGTCCGCGACCCCAGCCAGTCCATCTGGCGACTGCCGATGCTCGATGCACAGGAGCGCCAGCAGATCCTCGTCACCTGGAATGACACGTCGGGCGAGTCGCATGTCGTCACGACGATGCATGGGCCGGTGGAGGCCCAGGTGCGCCGTACGCCTGACGCCATCGCGCTCTCCGACGGTACGCGCTCGCTCTCCTACGCCGCGCTCGACGCTCGCTCCAATCAGCTCGCCCACCACCTGCTCGCCCTCGGGGTCTCTCCGGGCAGTGCCGTCGGCATCTGCCTCGACAAGTCCCTCGACATGGCCGTCGCCGTCCTCGCCACCCTCAAGGCCGGCGCCTTCTACGTCGCCCTCGACCCCAACTACCCCGCTGAGCGTCTGGCCTTCATGCTCGCGGACACCCGCGCGCCCGTCGTCCTCACCCACTCCTCCCTCTCCTCCGTCCTCCCCGCCTCCTCCTCCGCTCGACGCATCCTCGTCGACTCCGAGGCCGACGCGGTGGCTCTGCGCCCCTCGGTGGCGCCCGCCATCCACGTCTCGCCCGAGGACATCGCCTACGTCATCTACACCTCCGGCAGCACCGGCATCCCCAAGGGCATCGTCATGCCCCACAGGGCCCTCAGCTTCCTGCTCGCCTGGCAAATCCGGCAGTCACCCAACCCCCTCGCGGTGACGCTCCAGTTCGCCTCCCTCAACTTCGACGTCTCCATCCAGGAGTTCTTCGCCTCCTGGTGGGTGGGCGCCCACGTCGTCCTCCCTCTCGGGGGCCTTCGCCAGGACATCCCAGCCCTCCTCGACTTCATGCACGCGCAGAAGGTCGAGCGGCTCTTCCTCCCCTTCGTCGCACTCCAAGCCATGGCCGACTCCGTCTCCCATGGCGCCACGTTGCCCAGTGCGTTGAGGGAAGTCGTCACAGCCGGTGAGCAGCTTCAGGTCAACTCCACCCTCACCGCCTTCTTCGAGAAGCTCCCCGGCAGCGTCCTCGAGAACCAGTACGGCCCCTCCGAGGCCCACGTCGTCTCCGCCTTCCGTCTCGACGGTGCGCCCTCCGCTTGGCCTCGCCTGCCTTCCATCGGCAGCCCCGTTGGCCACACGCAGCTCTACGTCCTCGACTCCCTCGGCCAGCCCGTCCCCATCGGCGTCGCCGGTGAAGTCTTCGTCGGTGGCACCCACCTCGCTCACGGCTATCTGGCTCGGCCGGACACCACCGCCGCCGCCTTTGTGCCGAATCCGTTCAGTGGCATCCCCGGCTCTCGTCTCTACCGCACCGGTGACTCCGCTCGCTGGAAGGCCGACGGCACCCTCGAGTTCCTCGGCCGCCTCGACTTCCAGGTGAAGGTGCGTGGCTTCCGTGTCGAGTTGGGCGAAGTCGAGTCCGTCCTCCGCATGGCTCCGGGCCTGCGTGACGCCGCAGCCGTCGTCCGCGAGGACGTCCCGGGCGACAAGCGCCTCATCGGCTACGTCGTCCTCGGCACTGACACTCCGCTTGACGCAGAGGCCCTCCGTGCCTTCCTCCTCCAGCGCCTCCCCGAGTACATGGTGCCCTCCGCCTTCGTCTCCCTGGCGGCCCTGCCCCTGACTCCCTCCGGGAAGCTCGCTCGCAACCGTCTCCCTGCTCCGGACGTCGACGCCTTGCGTGGCGACTCCTCCTTCGTCGCTCCTCGCAATCCCGCCGAGGAGAAGCTCGCTTCCATCTTCTCCTCCGTCCTTCGCCTGGAGCGCGTTGGCGTCACCGACAACTTCTTCTCCCTCGGTGGCCACTCGCTCCTCGCCACCCAGGTCATCTCTCGCATCCGCTCTTCCTTCGGCGTCGAGCTGCCTCTGCGGGCCCTCTTCGAGGCCCCCACCGTCGCCTCTCTCGCCTCGCGCATCTCCTCCGCTTCTCGCGAGGCCCTCGGCGCTCAGCCTCCTCCCATCCTCCCTGTTCCTCGCACCGGGCCTCTCCCCCTCTCCTTCGCCCAGCAGCGCCTCTGGTTCATCGACCAGCTCCAGCCCGGCTCTTCCACCTACAACATGCCTTCCTTCGTGCGCCTCTCAGGCCCACTCGATTCGAAGGCCCTCCAGCTCAGCTTCGACTCCCTCGTCTCTCGCCACGAAGCGCTGCGCACGACCGTCTTCGAGCACGACGGTCAGCCCTTCCAGCGCGTCAGTCCGAACGGAGAGCTACCGCTGACGCGGGTCGACCTGCGGGGACTCGACGAAGAGTCCTCACGCACGGAGATCCAGCGAAGGTTGCGTGAGGAGTACCAGCGGCCCTTCGACCTCTCCACGGGTCCGCTCATCCGCGCTCAGCTCCTGGAGCTCAGCGACACCGAGCACGTCCTCGCCCTCAACATGCACCACATCGTCTCCGACGGTTGGTCCATGGGTGTCCTCATCCAGGAGGTCGCCGCCCTCTACGACGCCTTCTCCCACGGCAGGCCTTCTCCCCTCGCCCCTCTCTCCATCCAGTACGCCGACTTCTCCGTCTGGCAGCGCTCCTGGCTCCAGGGCCCTGTCCTTGACGCTCAGATCGACTACTGGCGGCACCAGCTCACGGGCATCCAGCCCCTGGCGATGCCCATCGACAAGGCCCGGCCTCCGCTCCAGACCTTCCGAGGCGCCACGCAACCCGTCCTCATTCCCCAGGCCGTCACCGCGAAGCTCAAGGCGCTCTGCCAGCGTGAAGGCTCCACGCCCTTCATGGCGCTGCTCGCGGCGTGGCAGCTGCTGCTCTCGCGGCACAGCGGACAGGACGACATCGCCGTCGGCTCGCCCATCGCCGGCCGTCACCGCTCCGAGGTCGAAGGCCTCATCGGCTTCTTCGTCAACACGCTCGTCTTCCGTGCCCGCATCGCTCCACGCGCTTCGTTCGTCGAGCTGTTGCGTCAGGTGCGTGAGACCGCGCTCGGCGCCTACGCGCACCAGGACATCCCCTTCGAGCGACTCGTCGAGGAGCTGCATCCCGCGCGCGACCTGAGCCGCAGCCCCCTGTTCCAGGCCCTGTTCGTCCTCCAGAACACGCCCGAGTCCTCCATCCAGAAGACCGAGCTGACGCTGAGCCCGGTCGACGTGGGCTCCGTGGTCGCCACCGCCAAGTTCGAGCTTCAGCTGAACCTGACGGAGACCCCGGACGGCGTCTTCGGAGGACTCGGCTACAACACGGACCTGTTCGAGCGAGCCACCATCGAGCGCCTGGCCCGGCACTTCGAGCAGCTCGTCGAGGCCATCACCCAGCGCCCCGAGGCCGCCCTCTCCGAGCACGCCATGCTCACGGAGGACGAGCGCCGCGACGTCCTCGGCACCTGGGCCCTCGCGCCCGCGAGAGTGTCCACGGACTCCACGCTCCCGGAGGTCTTCGGCCGCGTCGTGGCCCAGACTCCCGATGCCGTCGCGCTCATCCACGGCGATACGAGCCTCACGTACCGACAGCTCGACGAACGCTCGAACCAGCTCGCCCGACACCTGCGCGCCCTCGGCATCTCCACGGACTCCCGCGTCGCGCTCGCCCTCGAGCGGTCACCCGAGCTCGTCATCACCCTGGTCGCCATCCTCAAGGCCGGCGCCGCCTACGTCCCGCTCGACACGTCCTATCCGCGGGAGCGTCTGGTCTCCATGCTCGAGGACTCGCGGCCCGGAGCCCTCATCACCACGAGGGCTCTGCTCCCCAACCTCCCCGCGGAGGGCCTCACCACGGTCCTCCTGGACGAGGTCTCACTGGCGCACCAGTCCATCGACGCCGTGCCGCACGCCGCCCTCCCGGATTCGCTCGCCTACGTCGACTTCACGTCCGGCTCCACGGGCAGGCCCAAGGGCGTTGGCAGCACCCATCGCAACGTCATCCGCACGCTCATTGGCACCGACTACACGCGGTTCGGTCCCGAGCAGACGCACCTGCTGCTCGCGCCCATCTCCTTCGACGCCTCGACGTTCGAAATCTGGGGCGCGCTGCTGCACGGCGCGCGACTGGTCATCCTCCCGCCGCACGCGCCCTCGCTCGAGGAGCTCTTTCAGGCCATCGCCCGCCACGGCGTCACCACGCTCTGGGCGACCAGTGGTCTGTTCGCGCAGCTCGTCGAGGCCCGTCTGCCCGCGCCCGCCTCGCTCCAGCGCGTCCTCACGGGCGGCGACGTCGTCTCGCCGCTCCACGTCCGCCGCGCGCTGACGGAGTGGGGAGTGCCCGTGGGCCACGCCTACGGCCCCACCGAGACCACGGTCTTCGCCACGATGTTCACCATCGAGGGCGTGGAGGACATCGGGACCACGCTGCCCATCGGCCGCCCCATCCTCGGCACGAGCGTCCGGGTCCTGGACGCGTCGCTTCAGCCCGTCCCCGTCGGTGTCACGGGCGAGCTGTTCATCGGCGGCGAGGGCCTCGCGCGGGGCTACGTCGGCCAGCCTTCGCTCACCGCGGAGCGCTTCATCCCCGACCCGTTCTCCTCCGAGCCCGGCGCTCGCCTCTACCGCACCGGCGACCTCGTTCGCTGGCGGCATGACGGCCTGCTGGACTTCGTCGGCCGCGCGGACGCGCAGGTCAAGGTCCGAGGCTTCCGCATCGAGCTGTCCGAGGTCGAGTCGGCCCTGCTCGCGCATCCCGCCATCCGGGAGGCCGTGGCCATCGCGCGCGAGGACGTCCCTGGTGACAAGCGCCTCGTCGGCTACTTCGTGGGTGACGACGTGGACACGACGTCGCTGCGCGCCTTCCTCAAGTCGCGGCTACCCGAGTTCATGGTGCCGTCGTCCCTGCTGCGGCTCGCCGCGCTCCCGCTCACCGCGAACGCGAAGCTGGACCGCAAGGCGCTGCCGGCTCCCGAGTCCGTCCTCGGCGCACCGTCCGAGACGTACGTCGCGCCGCGCACGCCTACCGAGGAGCTGCTCGCGTCCATCTGGGTGGACGTCCTCCGAGTCCCCCAGGTCGGCATCTCGGATGACTTCTTCGAGCTGGGCGGCCACTCGCTGCTCGCCATCCGCTTGATGGCGCGGATTCGCGAGCGGACGGGCATCTCGCTCCCCGTCACCGCGCTCTTCCAGGGCTCCAGCATCGAGCGACTGGCCTCCGTGCTCGAAGCGCAGCAAGCCGGAGTGCGCGCCCTGCCGAACCTCGTGCGACTCGACGCGGGCACGTCCACCGAGCGCCCGCTGTTCCTCGTCCATGGCGGCGGCGGCAGCGCGCTGGGCTACACGGAGCTGGTGCGCGGGCTCACGCCGAGCCGTCCCATCCACGGCTTCTCCGCCAGCGGGCTCGACGGGGGAGAGCTGCCTCCGGCCTCGGTCGAGGTCCTCGCGCGCGACTACCTGTCGCAGCTTCGCGTCGTGCAGCCCAAGGGGCCGTACCTGCTCGCGGGCTGGTCCTTCGGCGGGCTCGTCGCGCACGAGATGGCGCGTCGACTCCAGGCGCAGGGTGAGCAGGTGGAGCTGCTGGTCTTGGTCGACAGCCACGCGCCCAAGCCGGAGCCGCGCCCGGCCCCCGAGGCGCTCACGCAGCTGGTCTCGTTCGCACACATCCTGGGGCTGCCGTGGCGGGAGCTGCCGGTGGACCGGGAGCGACTGACGCGGCTCGAGGGGCGCGAGCGACTGGCGTATCTGCTGGAGCAGGCGCGGGTCGTCTCCCCGGGGTTGGCGTTGGACCTCGACACGGCGGAGCGGCTCTTCGCCCTCTATCAGCGGATGAGCGCCGCACAGCGGGCCTACGTCCCCACGGGCGCGCCGTACGAAGGGCCCAGCGTGCTCATCCGGGCCAGCACGCCGCTCGAAGGCGTGACGGTGACGCCGGACCTCGGCTGGGGTGCGTGGCTCGCGACCGCGCCCACGGTGCACGAGGTCCCGGGAGACCACTACACGATGCTGCGCGCGCCGCATGTCGACACGCTCGCGGCGCTGTTCGAGCAGCTCCTCGCGGCGCTGAAGCGGGACGCGGCCTGACGTCTCCCGTCAGGCGCGACACGACGGAATAAGCGCGGCGGCCCTGGGTTTCCAGGTCCGCCGCGCGAACACACCCCGCCGTCCTGTCACGGAGCCCGCGTGAAGCTGTCTCTCCTGCTGCTCTCCTGTCTCGTGTCGCTGCCCGCCTTCGCGCAAGCAACAGCCAAGGACACCACCGCGGCGCGTCAGCAGATCACCGCCGTGGTCGACGACTTCCGCGACGCCATCCTCCAGAAGGACAAGAAGAAGTTCCTCGGCTTGTTCCTGCGCGAGGACATCACCTGGCAGTCCGTCGATGGCGACGAGCTCATGAAGCGCCGTCGTCAGAAGAACCCCCAGGCGACCCGAATCAATCTGACGGCACGCGAGACTCCGACGCGGTTCATCGACGGAATCGTGGCGGACAAGGGGCGTAGCGAGGAGAAGTTCATCAACGTCCGCATCGACACGGACGGAACCATCGCCTCGGTCTCCTTCGAGTTCACCTTCCTCTTCGATGACCGCGTCATCAACCGAGGACAGGAGAGCTGGCACCTGGTGAACACGGACTCGGGCTGGAAGATCGCCTCCGTCATCTGGTCCAACAACTAGGGCGGGTGAAACGACATGGCCCTCCTCTCTGTCCTCGCCCTCGCGTCCTTCTGCTTGGGGGCCGCGCCCCAGGACCCCGTCGCCGCGAAACTCGACGCCCACCTCCGGACCTATGTCGACAAGGAGGGTTTTCGCGGCGCGGTGCTCGTCGCGAAGGACGGGAAGGTGATTCATCGTGCCGCGTACGGACTGGCGGACGAGAAGGGCAAGCGCCCCAATCAGGTGGACTCCCAGTTCCTCATCGGCTCTCTCACCAAGTCCTTCACCGCCGTGACGGTGATGCAGTTGGTGGAGGATGGCACCCTGGACCTCCAGACGCCCATTTCGCGCTACCTCCCGAAGCTGCGCGCCGACCTGGGCAACAGCCTGACGCTCCACCTGCTGCTCAAGCAGCAGTCCGGACTGCCCACGCACCTGGACTCCCTGGTGGAGCGCGAGTCCAAGACGGATGTCTCCTCCGAGGAGATATTGCGGCTCATCAACACCGCGCGACTCTCGTTCAAGCCTGGAACGAAGTACGAGTACTCCAATCTGAACTACCACCTCGCGGCCCTCGTCATCGAAGCCGTCACGGGGAGGTCCCATGCGCAGGTGCTCCAGGCGAAGACCTTCGGTCCGCTCGCGATGTCGGACTCGGGCATCGAGCGCGCCACGAACGTCCCGCCCAAGCGGTCATTCGGCTACGCCAAGGGCTTGCTGGGCGTTTCACGCGACGAGAACAACGTCTCCTATGCCCTGGGCTCGGGCGACATCTACGCGACGGTCGATGACCTGTACACCTGGGCCCAGGCGCTCTTCGGAGTGAAGTGGCTCTCCGCGGAGAGCAGGACGCGGCTGTTCACAGGAGGGACGCGCGAGCAGGGCTACTACGGCTATGGCTTCCGGATTCAGCCCTACCAGCGAGGCCCCGGCGTCCAGGAGCGCGGCGTACTGGTGCGGCACGGAGGCTCGATGGATGGCTTCCTCTCCAATCTCCACCACTACACCGAGGACCGACTGACCGTGATTGTCCTCGGGAACGTGCGGCCCTTCCCCATCCGCGAGCTGACGTTCGAGCTGAAGGAGCTGGCTCTGGGGTTCGAGCCCGGGAGCCGCTCGCGCGCGGAGCTTGACGAGTAACCCCGCGGCTCGTCGCCTGGGTGACGCAGTCCAAGCCAGGGCTGCTATCCTCGGAAGCGTCGTCGCTTCCCGGGAGCCCGCATCGTGAGCGTCAGCATCGAGGACCTGCGTCAGCGCGCGCGGCGGCGGCTGCCCCGGACCGTCTTCGACTATGTCGAGGGCGCCTCGGACGACGGCTTCACCGCCGACGCGAATCGACGGAGCTTCGAGCGCTATCTCTTCCGTGCCCGCTCGCTCGTGGACGTGAGCGTCATCGACCACTCCGTCACGCTCCTGGGTGAGCGGCTCGCCACGCCCATCATCCTCGGCCCCACGGGGCTCGCGGGCCTGCTCGCACCCCGTGGAGAAGAGCTGGCCGCCAGGGCCGCAGCGAGCCGCGGCGCCGTCTTCACCCTCAGCACCATGTCCATCGGGACGATTGAAGAGGTCGCCGCCGAGTCCTCCGCGCCCCTCTGGTTCCAGCTCTATGTCTGGAAGGACCGGAGCGTCACGCAGTCCCTCGTGGAGCGCGCGAAGGCCGCGGGCTACCGCGCGCTGTGCCTCACCGTGGACGTGCCCGTCATGGGCAACCGCGAGCAGGACCGGCGCAACGGCTTCACCGTCCCGCCGCGCCTGCACTTCTCCAACGTGATGGACGTGCTGCGCCACCTCGGCTGGGTGCTGCGCATGACCTCCAGCCCGCGCGCCACCTTCGGCAACTTCGTGGACCACCCCGCGCTCACCCAGGCGAACGCCGTGGGCGTGGCGCGCTTCACCAACAGCCAGTTCGACCCCGCCGTCACGTGGAAGGACGTCGAGTGGCTGCGCTCCATCTGGCCCGGCCCCCTCGTGCTCAAGGGCATCTCGTGCGCGGAGGACGCGCGCAAGGCCGTGTCGCTCGGAGTCGAGGCGCTCGTCGTGTCGAACCACGGCGGACGACAGCTCGACTTCCTCCCCGCCGCCATCGACGTGCTTCCCGAGGTCGTGGACGCCGTGGAGGGCCGCTCCGAGGTCATCCTCGATGGCGGCATCCGCCGGGGCTCGGACATCGTGAAGGCCATCGCCCTGGGCGCTCGCGCCTGCATGGTGGGCCGCCCCTTCCTCTACGGTCTGGCCGCGAACGGACAGGCCGGCGTGGAGCAGGCGTTGGACCTCCTCACCTCCGAGGTCGACCGCACGCTCGCGCTGCTGGGCCGCCCGCGGCTCTCGGAGCTGGACCGCTCGGCGCTGCGACTCGACGCCCCCGCGTCCCTGGAGCACGCCACGACGTCCACCCACCTGGGGCCACATGCCCTGCCACGACGCACGGGTGGGGCTCACGAGTCGTGAAGCGGAGCGTGGGTTGACGGCTC
Organism: Myxococcus faecalis; assembly: GCF_050039385.1. Lineage (NCBI taxonomy): Bacteria > Pseudomonadati > Myxococcota > Myxococcia > Myxococcales > Myxococcaceae > Myxococcus > Myxococcus faecalis. The sequence continues at coordinate 1,263,005 of NZ_CP144336.1, forward strand.
ACCATGTCAGCCGTTAGCTTGCGCTTCGTGCTGATGCCTTCCACCTCGATGGCCGCGCCGTTCCGCCGCTGCTGTCAGGGGTGTGCCTGTTGTGCCCGCTCGGGCCTGGGCTGTTGAAGCGCGCGTCGGACGCTCCCTGAGTCCTCGTGCCTCGCCCAGCGCCACCTCGCCCCGAGGTCCGGCGCTCCCCTTCCGCACACCGCTGTTCCCCCTTCGTCGCTCCTCCATGCGCCTTGCCTTCCTCCAGCCCTCCGCCATGTCGCCGGCCCTCCAGCGGGCCCGCGCGTCCGCGTGCGCTGACGTGAAGGCCGCCTGTCGCTGTCTGGCGTGTGCGTGCGTGGTGTGTCCGCCTCCGGGCGGCCCACGAGCCTCGAGGAGTGGATAGCCGTCCCATCCATCCCCTGACCTGCTCGCGCGGCCCGCCCTCGAAAGAGGCGCGGGCCTTTTGTTTTCCCCAGGAGCCCACCGTGTCTTCCGCGCAGTCCACCTCACCCGCAATCCCCCCGCTGCTCTCGGAGGCGACCGCCCTCGGGGAAGCTACCGCGCAGACGCTCCTCGAATGGGTGGAGCAGCGGCTCGGCTCACGCGCGGCCATCGCCTCCAGCTTCGGCGCGGAGGACATGGTCCTCATCGACCTGGCGCGCAAGCACGCGCCCGACGTGCGCGTCTTCACGCTCGACACCGGGCGGCTGCCTCCCGAGACCTACGAGCTCATCGAGGTCGTCCGCAGGCGCTACGGCATCGAGGTGGAGACGTACTTCCCCGAGCGCGCCCAGGTGGAGGCGCTCGAGTCCGCGCGGGGCTACTTCTCCTTCCGCCAGGACCTGGCCTCACGCAAGGAGTGCTGCGCCATCCGCAAGGTCGCGCCCCTGCGTCGCGCGCTGCATGGCAGGGAGGCGTGGCTGACGGGCCTGCGCCGCGAGCAGTCCCTCAACCGCACGGACGTCTCCGTCGTCGAGCTCGATTCGGCGCATGGCGGGCTGCTCAAGCTCAACCCCCTGGCGGCGTGGAGCCGGCAGCAGGTCTGGGCCTACATCCAGGAGAACGGCGTCCCCTACAACGCGCTCCATGACCGGGGCTACCCCTCCATCGGCTGCGCGCCCTGCACCCGCGCCGTGAAGCCGTACGAAGACGAACGCGCGGGCCGCTGGTGGTGGGAGGCACGCGAGCACAGCGAATGCGGCCTCCACCCCGTCCGATGAACCGAGGCCACACCATGACGACCGCCATTCCTGTCGACTATCCCATCTGCCTCCGCTTGGAGCGCCGCCGCGTCCTGCTCGTCGGAGGTGGTGCCGTCGCCGAGGGTCGCGCCCTGGCCCTCCTCGAGGCGGGCGCACGCCTCCAGCTCGTGGCGCCCACCGTCACGCAGACGCTCGCGAAGCTGGCCGGAGAAGGCCGGCTGGACTGGGTGCCACGCACCTATGAAGACGGAGACACGCGGGGCCACACGCTGGTGCTGACGGCCACCGATGACGCCTCGGTGAACCAGCGCATCGTCACCGAGGCGCGGGCGCGAGGGCTCTGGGTCAACACGGCGGACGAGCCGGAGCTGTGTGACTTCACGCTGCCCTCGGTGGAGCGCCGTGGTCCCATCACCGTGGCCGTGTCCACCGCCGGGCAGGCCCCCGCGCTGGCGAGGCACCTGCGCCGCGTCCTCGCCGCGCACATCGCGCCCCACCACGTGCTGCTCGCGAGGCTGAGCGGGTGGCTGAGGCGGCAGCTTCCCAGGGGCCCTCGTCGCCAGCTGCTGCTCAAGCGACTGGCGGAGGGAGACCTGGGCGTGCTGCTCGCGCGCGGGGAGCAGGCGCGGGCCTTCGCGCGGCTGCGCACGGAATTGAAGCACTGGAAGTCGTCGGGGGAGCCCACATGAAGGAGTCATCGAGAGGTCGCGTGTACCTGGTGGGCGCGGGCCCGGGAGACCCGGAGCTGCTCACGCTGCGCGCCGCGCGCCTGCTGCGCGAAGCGGACACGGTGGTGCATGACCGGCTCATCCACCCCGGAGTCCTGGAGCACGCGCGTCCCCATGCGCGGCTCATCTACGTGGGCAAGGAGGGCGGAGGCGACTCCGTCCGACAGGAGGACATCCACGCCGTGCTCATCGCGCAGGCCCGGCTGGGTCGCGCCGTGGTGCGGCTCAAGGGCGGAGACCCGTTCGTCTTCGGGCGAGGCGCGGAGGAGGCGCTCGCGCTGGAGGACGCCGGCATCCCCTACGAGGTGGTGCCCGGCCTCTCCGCGGGCATCGCCGTCCCCGCCTCCGCGGCCATCCCCGTCACCCATCGGGACCTGTCCGGCGAGGTGACGTTCGCCACCGCCTTCCGCGCGGGAGGCGCGCCGGACTGGTCCTTCCTCGCACGCGCCCAGACACTGGTGCTGTTCATGGCCGGGCAGCGGCTGGAGGAGACGACCACAGCGCTCATCACCGCGGGCCGCGCGTCGACGACCCCCGCCGCGCTGGTGGAGGCAGGCACCTGGGAGCATCAACGCGTGGTGGAGGCCACGCTGGGAGACGTGGCCCGACAGGCACGGCAAGCGGGCCTCGGCTCCCCGGCGCTCCTGGTCGTGGGCGAGGTGGTCTCGCTGCGTGCGCGGCTCGCCTCACTCACCGCGCGCCGTGACTCGGCGCCGGAACAACCCCTTCCTCGTCGGGCGGAGGCCGGACATGACTGACACGACACACGCTCGCGCCACACACCTGGAGGAGCTGGAGGCGGAGAGCATCCACATCCTCCGGGAGACGGTGGCCGAGTTCGCCAACCCGGTGATGCTCTACAGCATCGGCAAGGACTCGCAGGTGCTGCTGCACCTGGCGCGCAAGGCCTTCCATCCCGCGCCCCTGCCCTTCCCCCTGCTGCACGTGGACACCACGTGGAAGTTCCGGGACATGTACACGTTCCGGGACAGCTTCGTGGCACGGCACGGGCTGAAGCTCCTGGTGCACCAGAACCGCAAGGCGCTCGCCGAGGGCATCAACCCGTTCGACCACGGCAGCCAGAAGTACACGCACGCGATGAAGACGCAGGCGCTGCTGGAGGCGCTCGCGCTGCACGGCTTCGATGCCGCCTTCGGTGGGGCCCGCCGCGACGAGGAGAAGTCCCGCGCCAAGGAGCGGGTGTTCTCGTTCCGGGACAAGCACGGCCAGTGGGACCCGCGCCGTCAGCGTCCGGAGCTGTGGAACCTCTACAACGGCCGCGTCGACGCGGGCGAGAGCATGCGCGTCTTCCCCCTGTCCAACTGGACGGAGCTGGACGTGTGGCACTACGTGCTGCGCGAGCGAATCCCCGTGGTGCCGCTCTACTTCGCCGCCGAGCGGCCCATCATCGAGCGCAACGGCACCCTGCTGATGGTGGACGACGAGCGCATGCGCCTGCGCCCCGGCGAGAAGCCCACGCCGCGCAAGGTGCGCTTCAGGACGCTGGGTTGCTACCCGCTCAGCGGCGCCATCGAGTCCTCGGCCACCACCGTGGAGGCCGTCATCCACGAGATGGTCCACGCCCGACAGTCCGAGCGCCAGGGCCGGCTCATCGACCACGACGAAGAAGGCTCCATGGAGCTGAAGAAGCGCGAGGGGTACTTCTGATGGACACCGCACTCCAGGCTCCACGCGAGCCCGACCTCCAGCGCCTGCTCGACGAGCACGCCCACCGTGCCCTGCTGCGCCTCGCGGTGGTGGGCTCGGTGGACGATGGGAAGTCCACGCTCATCGGCCGGCTCCTGTACGAATGCGATGGGCTGTTCGAGGACCAGATCTCCGCCGTGCGAAAGGCCAGCGCGAAGCGGGCCGCCGCCGCGCGCACCGAGGCACTGGCCCAGGGACTCAAGGCCGCCGCCGGCGGGGGGGACGAGGAGGAGCTGGACTTCTCCCTCTTCACCGATGGCCTGCGCGCCGAGCGTGAGCAGGGCATCACCATCGACGTCGCCTACCGCTACCTGTCCACGGCGCGCCGGAAGATCATCATCGCGGACACGCCGGGACACCTGCAGTACACGCGCAACATGGCCACGGGGGCCTCCACCGCGGACGCGGGGGTCATCCTGGTGGACGCGCGCCTGGGCGTGCTGCCGCAGACGCGGCGACATGCGTACATCGCCTCGCTGCTGGGCATCCCCTACCTCGCGGTGGCGGTGAACAAGATGGACCTGGTGGGCTACGAGCGCGCCACCTTCGAGCGCATCGGCAGCGAGCTGGCGGACTTCGCGCGCACCCTGGGCTTCGAGGGCGTGCGGCTGTTCCCCGTCAGCGCGAGCCGGGGCGACAACATCACCCGCCCCAGCGCGCACACGCCCTGGCACGAGGGCGGCACGCTCTTGAGCTGGCTGGAGTCCCTGCCGCATCAGCGCCGGCTGGACGGCGCGCCGTTCCGCTTCCCCGTGCAGTACGTGATTCGACCGCACCAGGACTATCGAGGGCTGGCGGGACAGGTCGCCTCGGGCACGGTGCGCGTGGGGGACGAGGTGCAGGTGCTCCCCTCGGGACGCAGGACCCGGGTGGAGGCCATCGACACGTTCGACGGTCCGCGCGAGGACGCCTCGGCGACCGCGTCCGTCACGCTGCGCCTCTCGGACGACGTGGACGTGAGCCGGGGCGACGTGCTCTCCCACGTGGACCAGCCGCCGCTGTCCCTGCAGCACCTGGACGCCATGCTGGTGTGGTTCGGTGAGCAGCCGCTGGATGCAACGCGCCGCTACCTGGTGAAGCAGGGCACCCGCACCACCCCCGCGCAAGTCGAGCGCGTGCTGTGGCGCAAGGAGCTGGAGGACCTGTCGGAGGCGCCCGTGGAGGCGCTCGCGCTCAACGACATCGGCCGCGTGCGACTGGTGTGCCGCCGCCCGCTCCTGTGCGACGCGTACCAGGAGAACCGTCGCACGGGCGCCTTCATCGTCATCGACGCCCTCACCCACGACACGGTGGGCGCGGGGATGGTGCTGGGCCCGGCCGAGTCCGTGTCCCGCACGGGCACGTCGCTGGTGTCCCAGGTCGAGCGTGAGCGGCGGCTGGGACAGGCCGGCGCCATCGTCCTGCTTCCCCCGACACCGGAGGCCGCGGGTCGCGCCTTCGCGCTGGAGCGCAGGCTGTTCGACCTCGGCCGCGTCGTGGCGACCGTCGCGGGCGATGTGGAGGTCGCGCTCGCCCTGTCACGCGCGGGGCTGGTGGCGCTGGTCCACGCGGACGCGCCCCAGCTTCGCCGGGTGCTGCGCGAGGAGGCCCAGGAGGCGCGGACGCAGTGGCGGGAGCTGGACGACACCGAGACCTTGGAGCAATGGGTGGAGCGCCTGACGTCGGAGGTCGGGTCATGAGCGTCTCGTCTCCAGGGAGCCTGACTCCGACCCCGCCCTTCGTCGACGCGCTGCTCGGCGCGGAGCGGGGCACGCAGCTGCTGCGGCTGGTGGAGGGGTTGGATGCCTCGGCCCTGCACTGGCTGAGTGGCTACGCCGCGGGGCTCGCGACACGCGCGCCCAGCGTGCAACCGGTGACTCACGCCGCGCCACCGGCGGAACCCTCCGTCGCGCCGCTCACCATCGTCTACGGGACGCAGACGGGGAACAGCCGCCTGCTCGCGGAGCGCTTCAAGCAGCAGACGGAGCGCGCCGGGTTGCCGGTGCGCCTGGTGAGAGCCAGCGAGTATCCGGTGCGGGAGCTGGCCCGGGAGAAGCTGCTCGTGGTGGTCATCAGCACGCAGGGCGATGGAGACCCGCCCGACGACGCGCGCGGATTCTGCGAGCACCTCCTGGGCAAGCGGGCGCCCCGGTTGGAAGGGCTGCGCTACGCGGTGCTCGGGCTGGGTGACTCCAGCTATCCGAAGTTCTGCGAGGTGGGACGACAGCTCGACGAGCGACTGGCGGAGTTGGGCGCTTCACGGCTGGCGGCGCGCGCCGACTGCGACCTGGACTTCGAGCCCGTGGCCTCCGGCTGGCTGGACCAGACCCTGGAGCGCGCACGGGAAGCGCTGGAGCCTCACACGCCCGTCGTCGCCACCGTCGTTCCCTTGCGAGGCAGCTCCACGGCCCCCGTCGTCAGCAAGCAGGCTCCGTTCGCAGCGCCCGTGCTGGCCAACCAGCGAATCACGGGGCGCGGCGCGCTCAAGGACGTGCGCCACGTGGAGCTGTCGTTGGAGGGTTCGGGCCTCGAGTACACCCCGGGCGACGCGCTCGGGGTGTGGGCACCGAATGGTCCCGAGTTGGTGGAGGCGGTGCTGACCACGCTGCGCCTCGATGGCTCGGAGCCGGTGACGCGCGATGGGAAGACCTGGCCGCTCGGCCACTGGCTGACGGAGGAGTTGGAGCTGACACGGCTGAGCCGTCCATTCCTGGAGCGACAGGCCGCGCTCGGCGGCAGCGAGGAGCTCGGCGCGTTGCTGTCTCCGGGGGGCTCGGAGTCCTTCCGTGCACTGCTCCGTTCGCACCAGGTCATCGATGTGCTCCGTCAGCACCCCGCCCCCTGGAGCGCGTCGGAGCTGGTGCTCGCGTTGAGGAAGCAGACGCCTCGGCTCTACTCGATTGCGTCGAGTCCCAAGCGCGTGGGCGCGGAGGCGCACCTGACGGTGGCGGTGGTCGACTACACGGCCTTCGGCGCGCGGCACCTGGGCACGGCGTCCCACCACCTGGCCACGCGTGTGGACGGGACGGACACGGTCCGCGTCTTCGTCGAGCGCAACGAGCGCTTCCGGCTCCCGGAGGACGGCGCGCGGGACGTGGTGATGATTGGTCCGGGCACGGGAGTGGCGCCGTTCCGGGGCTTCGTCCAGGAGCGCGCGGAGACCGGCGCGAAGGGCCGCAACTGGCTCTTCTTCGGCGAGCAGCACTTCCGCACCCAGTTCCTGTACCAGACGGAGTGGTTGGAGGCGTTGAAGAAGAAGACGCTGCACCGGCTGTCGGTGGCCTTCTCGCGCGACACCGCGGAGAAGGTCTATGTGCAGCAGCGCCTGCGCGAGTCGGGCAAGGAGCTCTACGCCTGGCTGGAGGGAGGCGCGGCCATCTACGTGTGCGGCGATGCCCAGCGCATGGCGCCGGATGTCCATCAGGCACTCGTGGACATCGTCGTCGAGCACGGCGCTCGCGGCCGCGAGGACGCCGAGGACTGGTTGAAATCCCTGCGGGACGAGCGGCGCTACCTGCGTGACGTCTACTGAAGCCCGATTGCGAGCGAAGACATGAGCCCTCAGCCCAAGCCCCTCTCGGAAGTCGAACACATCAAGGCGAACAGCCGCCTGTTGCGCGGCACGCTGGCGGAGAGCCTGGCCGACCCGGTGACGGGCGCCATCGCCCCCGCCGACACCAGCGTCATCAAGTTCCATGGCAGCTATCAGCAGGACGACCGGGACGCTCGCGAGGAGCGTCGGCAGCAGAAGCTGGAGCCGGACTACAGCTTCATGTTGCGCACCCGATTGCCCGGCGGCGTGTGCACGGCGTCGCAGTGGTTGGTGATGGACGGGCTCGCGCGTGAGCACGCCAACGGGACGCTGCGCATCACCACCCGGCAGGCCTTCCAGCTGCACGGCATCCTCAAGGGAGACCTCAAGCCGACCATCGCGCGCATCAACGCGGCCCTCATCGACACGCTGGCCGCCTGCGGTGACGTCAACCGCAATGTGCTGTGCAACCCCAACCCGGTGGACACCCGGGTGCACGAGGTCGTCCACGACTGGGCGGTGCGCCTGTCCGAGCACCTGCTGCCCAAGACGCGCGCGTACCATGAGCTGTGGCTCGGAGAGGAGAAGGTGGGCGGAGGCGAGGACGAGCCGCTCTACGGCGCGACGTATCTGCCACGGAAGTTCAAGGCGGCGGTGGCGGTACCGCCGGAGAACGACGTGGACCTCTTCGCCCAGGACCTGGGCTACATCGCCATCCTCGAGGACGGAGCCTTGAAGGGCTTCAACTTCACGGTGGGCGGCGGCCTGGGGGCCACGCATGGAGACGCGAGCACGTTCCCCCGGCTCGCGGATGTCATCGGCTTCGTGGTGCCTGAGCAGATGTTGATCGTGGCGGAGGAGGTGCTGAAGATCCACCGCGACTTCGGGGACCGGGGCAATCGCAAGCGCGCGCGGCTCAAGTATGTCCTCGAAGACAAGGGTGTCGCGTGGTTCAGGGAGGAACTGGAGCGCAGGCTGGGGTTCGCGCTGGAGCCCGCGCGGCCCTTCACCTTCGAGCACAACGGGGACCGCTTCGGCTGGCGTGAGGGCCATGATGGGCGGTGGCACCTGACGCTGCACCTGGACAGCGGGCGCGTGGCGGACCGGCCTGGGGCGCCGCACCTCACGGGGCTGCGGGAGATTGCTCGCATCCACTCGGGTGACTTCCGGCTGACGCCGAACCAGAACCTCATCATCGCGGGGATTCCGCCGGAGTCGCGGGAGCGCATCGAGGCGCTCGTCCGGGCGCATGGGCTGGAGGGCTTCCGGACGGCGAGCCCGCTGAGGCGCAACGCGCTCGCGTGCGTGGCGCTGCCCACGTGTGGACTGGCGATGGCGGAGGCCGAGCGCTACCTGCCGACGTTCGTGGAGCGGGTGGAGGCGCGGTTGAAGACGCATGGCCTCCAGGACGCGAACATCCTGCTGCGAATCACCGGCTGTCCGAATGGGTGCGCGCGGCCGTACCTCGCGGAGATTGGACTCGTGGGCAAGGCACCGGGCCGTTACAACCTGCACCTGGGTGGCGACAGTCGGGGGCAGCGGCTCAATCGGCTGTACCGGGAGAACATCGACGAGGCGGCCATCCTCGACACGCTCGAGCCGCTGTTCGCCGCGTATGCGCGCGAGCGGCAACCCGGGGAGGGCTTCGGGGACTACGTGGTGCGAGCGGGACACGTGTCCGCGCCCCGAAGTCCCCAGGCCGCGTGAGACTCAGGCGCCGAACCAGCCGCGCTGGCGTGCGTCCTCGAGCCGGCCTTCCAGATAGGTCCACAGGGCGGGGCAACCCGCCTGGATGGGCGGAGCGATGCGAGCCACCACGCGGGCGTGACTGACGCCGTTCTCTCGCCAGCTCTGCCCTTCATTGGACAGGTTCAGGAGGACGGGCATGGCGCGGTCCACGGCGTTCGCATATCGGGACTCGGCGGATTCTCCCTGTTCGAACTCGCGCCACAGGGCCAGGAAGAGCGGGCCCTGGGATTCGGGCAGGATTCCGAAGATGCGCTCCACGGCCGCGAGCTCGGCCGCCTTGCGCTCCTTCCAGCCGCCCTCGACGAAGGCCAGCGTGTCACCGGTGTCGATCTCTCCCACGTCGTGCACGAGCAGCATGCGCACCACCCGGTCCATGTCGGTGCCCGCGGGTGCATAGGCGGAGAGCGAGAGGGCCAGCATCGCGAGCTGCCAGCTATGCTCCGCGGAGTTCTCGTACCGCGACAGCCCCAGCGGCTTGACCTTGCGAGTCACGCCCTTGAGCTTGTCCAGCTCCAGGATGAAATCGATAATTTGTTGCATCGGATTCTCGCCCACTGTCGTGCCTCCCGAGGCGCTCGAGTCGTCTCGGGGATTCCATCACACGTGTCGACGGTGCGCGCCTACGGGATGACCTTCATGCGTCGCAGTTCGTCGAAGAGGCGAAAGAACATGGCCTGGGTGTCGACGAATTCGTGGAAACCAAAGCGGCGCGCCTTCGTCCCGTCGGCGAACATGTCGTAGTCCCACGAGAAGACGAAGTCACCGAAGCGCCACGACGACACGTCCTGGTACGAATGCCCCGCCAGCCCGTGCTTCGCCGTCATCGCGTCCCAGAGCGGCCCCTTGTCCGCCATCACCACGTCCAGCGACATGGGCAACCCCGGCGCCGCCTCCAACCCGAAGTAGCGCGCGATGCTCGGCCACAGCTCGCTCCACCGGAACAGGTCTCCGTTGTTGATGTTGAACGCCTGATTCGCACACCGCGGCTCCGTCGCCGCCCACACCGTGGCCTTCGCGAGCAGGCCCGCGTCCGTCATCTCCAACAGCGCATGGTACGCCCCCGGCTTCCCCGGGAACCTCAAGGGCAACCCCAGCTCCTTCGAGATGGACGCATACACCGCGAGCACCAACGCCAGGTTCATCGGATTGCCCAGCGCCACGCCTCCCACCACCGATGGACGGATGGCCGACCACGTCCACGCCTTGCCCCGCTGACGCTGCTCCAGGAAGCGCTGCTGGTCCACGTTGAACTCCGGAGGCATGTGCTCCGGGTCCGTCTCCCGCGCCGGCGTCTTGAACGGCCCCAGGTGCGCGCCATACACCTTGTAGCCCTGCATCAGGCTGACATGACGCAGCCCCGGGGCCACCGGCTCGATGGCCTCCACGACATTCACGAGCATCGCCAGGTTCGGCGCCACCAGCTCCGCCCACGTCGGCCGGTCCTGATACGCGGCATAGAAGACGTGCGTCACCCGCCCCAGCTCCGCCAGCTTCACCCGGCAGTCCTCCGCGTCGAGCAGGTCCACCTTCACGTGCCGCACCCGCCCCGCCGACTCGCCCCCGCGTCTCGACAGGCCGATGACCTCCCAGTCTCCCAGCGACGCCAGGTGCTCGATGAGGTTCTTCCCGATGACACCCTGCGCCCCCACCACGAGCGCCACCTTGTCCTGTGCATTCATTGCAGGCTCCCATGCAGCACCGCGCCGGAGCGCGGCTCACGCGACTCCATCCACAGCGCCACCAGCACGACGAGAATCGCGGACACCGGCACCAGCGCGGACACCCAGGTGATGGCTCCCAAACCCGGTCCGTCGTCGATGACGACCCCGCCGAACCACGCCCCCAGCGCATTGCCCAGATTGAACGCGCCGATGTTGAGACTCGACGCGAGGCTCTGCCCCGCCCCTCGCGCCTTCTCCAGCACCCACATCTGGAGCGGCGGCACCGTGGCGAAGGCCGCCGCGCCGAACACCCCCACCGCGATGACGGTGAGCACGCGGTCCTCCCAGACGAACGTCATCCCGAAGAGCACCACCGCCAGCACCGCGAGCGTCCCGAGAATCGACGGCACCAGCCTCCGGTCCGCCAGCTTCCCGCCCACCAGGTTCCCCACCACCAACCCGCCCCCGAAGACCAGCAGGATGGGTGACACCGCCGACGCCGAGAACCCACCCAGCCGCGTCAGCAACGGCGCGATGAAGGTGAACACGGCGAACACCCCGGCGAAGCCGAGCACCGTCGTCAACAACCCCAGCAACACCGGCCGCCGCCCCAGGGCTCTCAAGTCCGCGCGCCAATCCCCCGGCTCCTCCGGCGCGCCCTCTTTCGGCACGTACACCGCAATCACCGCCACCGCGACGAGCCCGATGAGCGCCACCGCCCAGAACGTCGCGCGCCAGCCAGATGCCTGCCCCAGCCACGTCCCCAGCGGCACGCCGAGGATGTTCGCCACCGTCAGGCCGGTGAACATGATGGCGATGGCGGACGCACGCCGGTCCACCGGCACCAACCCCGTCGCCACCACGGAGCCCACGCCGAAGAACGTCCCATGCGACAGCGCCGTCAGCACCCGGGCCGCCATCAGCGTGCCGTACGTGGGCGCCAGCGCGCAGAGCACGTTGCCCACCGTGAAGATGACCATCAATCCCAGCAGCACGTGCTTTCTGGACCAGCGTCCCGTCAGCACCGTGAGCACGGGCGCCCCGGCCACCACCCCCAGCGCGTAGCCGGAGATGAGCAGCCCCGCCGTGGAGATGGAGACGCCCAGGTCAGCGCCCACCTCCATCAACAACCCCATGATGACGAACTCCGTGACGCCGATTCCAAAGGCGCCCACGGTCAATGCGAACAAGGCCAGCGGCATGGCTTCGTGGCCCTCCGATGAAGAAGTGGATGGGCCCTTGTATGGACGGCACGATTTCCGTGCGGTAGAGCGCCGTGCGGAACAGGACTTGTGACTTCGGCTCACCATGGCTCGACTCGACGTCAATCGCTTCGGAGAGATGGAGGTCTTCGTGAAGGTGGTGGAGCTGGGCGGCTTCTCCGCCGCGGCCCGCGCCTTCCGGATGACGCCCTCGGCGGTGAGCAAGCTGGTGGCCCGCCTGGAGCAGCGACTGGGAGCCCGCCTGGTCAACCGCTCCACCCGCGCGCTCCAGCTCACCCCGGAGGGCTGCGGCTTCTATGAGCGCAGCGTGCGCATCCTCGCCGAGCTGGAGGAGGCCGAGCGCGGCGCCGCCACGAGCGACGAGCCTCGAGGCCGCCTGCGCGTCAACACCAACGCCGCCTTCGGCCGCGTGCTGCTCATCCCCCTGCTGCCTGGCTTCCTCGCCCGTCACCCCGGCGTGTCGGTGGAATTGGTTCTGACGGACCAGCTCATCGACCTGCTCGACGAGCGCACCGACGTGGCCATCCGCCACGGCCAGCTCAAGAGCTCCCAGCTCACCTCGCGCCGCCTGGGCGAGACGCGGATGGTCATCGTCGCCTCACCGGACTACGTGAAGCGTCACGGCCTGCCCCAGTCGCCCGAGGAGCTCGGCGCCCACAACCGGCTGGGCTTCAGCTACGCGCGCGCCATCGAGGGCTGGCCCCTGAAGGAAGAGGACACGCAGCTCGCCGTGCCGCCCATCGGCAACGTCCAGGCGAGTGACGGCGAGGCGCTGCGACAGCTCGCCCTGGCCGGCGTCGGGCTGGCGCGGCTGGCGCGCTTCCAGGTGCAGGACGACCTGGACAAGGGACACCTCGTGCCCGTGCTCGAGGCGCACAACCCCGGCGACACCGAGGCCATCCACATCCTCTTCATGAGCCAGGGAGGCCACCTGCCCTCGCGCGTGCGAGCCTTCGTGGACCACCTCACCGCCCACGTGCGCATCCCCTGACGCGCGACCTCAGGCCCGCGTCAGTCGCGAGGCGAGCCGGGGCAGCACGTCCCCCGCGCTCGCTTCGATACACAGGTCCGCCAGCTCCACGCCGCGACACTCGCCCAGGTTGAGGATGGCGATGGGCACCTGTCGCTCGGAGGCGCGCACGAGGAAGCGATAGCCGGAGTAGATGGCCAGCGACGAGCCCACCACCAGCAGCGCGTCCCCCTCCTCCAGCAACCCGAACGCATCCGCCACCGTGGGCGCGGGCACGTTGTCCCCGAAGAACACCACGTCCGGCTTCAGCGTCCCGCCGCAGCGCAGGCACGCGGGCACCCGGAAGGACTGGAGCGCCTCCGAGCTCAGCTCCGCGTCACCGTCCGGCCGCAGCTCCAGCACCTGGTGGGTGAAGTCCGGATTGAGCGACAAGAGACGCTCCTGCAGGTCGACGCGAGCCTCCTGCGCCCCGCAGTCCAGGCAGCGCACGCGGGCCAGCGCGCCGTGCAGCTCGATGATGCGCGAGCTGCCCGCGGCGTGGTGCAGCCGGTCCACGTTCTGGGTGATGAGCCCTCGGACATGGCCGCCCTGCTCCAGCGCGGCCAGCGCCTGGTGCGCGGCGTTGGGACGGGCGGCGGCGAAGCGGGGCCAGCCGAGCAGGCTGCGCGCCCAGTAGCGGGCCCGCACCTCGGGGCGCTGGAGGAACTCGCGGTGCTGGATGGGGTTGCGCGCGCGGGCGCGGGTGCCCGGGCCGCGATAGTCGGGGATGCCCGACTCCGTGCTGCACCCGGCGCCGGTGAGCACCACCGTGCGGCGTCCTCGCAGCAACGAGGCCAGCGCCTCCACGTCCTCGGCGGCTCCAGGCACGGGTGACGTCAGCGGCGATTGGCTCATGGCGGCCTACGTATAATGGCCACCCCGCCAACTTGCCCAGCCTCCCTGCCCGCCCTCCCCGCCCCAGGAGCGGGACTCCGCCCCGCCGGCCAGGCTGGCGAGCGGGCCGCCGCCCGATGAGGCCTGGAGTCCCCCAGCCGTTGCCGTGGCGAGCGAGCATCAGCTCGCCGACGTCGCCGAGTCGTTGCGATGCAGCGCGTCGGCGACACCCACGCGGTCCGCCTCGCCAGGGGCGATGAGTCGCTGCCGCCGCGCTGGCCACGCCCACACGGGTCAGCTCACCGTTGGCGCCAGGTCGACTCCAGGGTCCCCGGCCACACCCGAGCGCATCGCGGGGACACCTCCGAAGAAGGCAACGCCCGGTCGACGCCGCTCCACGGGGGCCATCCGTGATAGACGCCCGCCCATGCCCAGCTGGCAATGGAAGGCGTTCGCGGAGCTGACGCTCGAGGAGCTGTACGCGGTGCTCGCGCTGCGGCAGGAGGTCTTCGTGGTGGAGCAGCGCTCCATCTACCAGGACGTCGATGGCCTGGACCCGAGCTCGCTGCACCTGCTCGCCCACGAGGGAGAGGGCCCGGAGCGATTGCTCTGTGCGTACCTGCGCATCCTCCCGCCCGACGTGAAGTTCCCCGGCGCCGCGAGCCTGGGCCGCGTGGTGACCTCGCCGCGCGCCCGGGGACGCGGCCTGGGCAGGGAGCTGACCGAGCGCGGCCTCGCGCGACTCGAGGCCCTGTACCCCGACGCCACCATCCGCATCTCCGCCCAGGACTACCTGCGCGCCTTCTACACGAGCCTCGGCTTCGTCGCGGAGGGCGAGGTCTACGACGAGGACGGCATCCCGCACATCGAGATGTCCCGCCGCCCCCGTCGCTGAGCCCCGCGCGGGCTAGTTGTTGAAGTACGGCGAGGTCGCCTGGCGAAGGAGCGCGGCCAGGTCCTCCGCCTCGAGCAGCTGCCGCCCGGAGAGGCCCGGCAGCTGCGCCTCCACCGCGAGCCGCCCCTCCCGGAGGATGGCGTAGGCCTCGAACGTCTGGACCTGCTTGAGAATCCTCACCATCACCTTCCGCGTGGCGAAGGCGCGCACGCCATCCACGTTGAGCAGGTTGGCGCGCAGCTGCGCGAGAATCAGGGGGGTCACCACCGTGTCCGTCCGGGGGGCGTTCCTCACGTAGCCACGCAGCGGCGACGCATCCAGGTAGAGCCGCTGGAACACCACGCGCGTCATGGCATCCGCCCTCGCGCCGTAGCCCGGGTCCGCCGCCAGCACCTCCGGAGCAATGGGCGCCTCCAGCCCCTGCATGGCGAGGTTCCAGGCCCGGACACGCTGGGCGGAGAGGCGGGAGGCCCTCAGGTACTGGAGGACACCGTTGAGGAGGGCGTCATCGGGACCGCGGCCACTTCCCGCCAGGTGCGCCTCCAGCGCTTGTCGATAGGCGGGACCGTAGAACAGCTCCAGCGGCGCGGGCGTCGCATCGTACCGGGTGCAGTCCGGGTCCGTGAACGAGTCCTCGTCCGTGCAGAACGGCTCCGTCGGCGGTGAGGAGGACAGGCCATACAGGAAGCGGACGGCGGCGACGTCATAGGGGCCGACCGCCTCGCCCCGCAGGTCCTGCTCCGGCGCGAACGTGTACTCCATCACCGAGTTGGACGGCTTCGCGAACGAGCCCTTGAAGTTGTGCCGCAAGCCCAGCGTGTGCCCCACCTCGTGCATCACCACGACGGTGAAGAAGCGCTCCACCCGCTCCTCGGGCGAAGGCACGGGGAGCTCGTCGAGCGCGGCCCCCTGCGCCCGGAGCGGACCGGAGAGGCTCGCCGCCGCGTCCGCCAGGTGCAGCTCGCACAGGTGGGAGGGCGCCATGCCGTTCCACGACAGCTGGAGGGCCTTCTCGGGCCGAGGCCTCATGGCCACCGCGGGCGCGGCCCCGGTCGGCAACGAGCCGATGACCTCGATGGCGTGGTCCAACCACGCGCTGCTGAGATACACGCTCGCGCCCAGCGTCTCGCCGGTGTTCGGGTTCGTGCGCCAGTTCGCGAACGCCGTCTCGTAGGACGGGTCCGGGTCGAAGAGGATGAAGTTCTTGTCGTCGTCCCCGAAGGACTCTCCGGGCTCGGCCATGCGCACGGTGAAGACCGTGAAGCCGAAGGCCTGGTTCCAGGACTCCACGCCCTTCTTCACCGCGCCGATGATGTCGTAGGGCAGGTAGCGAGGGTCCGCCTGGGACGTGCGCAACGTGTCGCTGATCACCCAGGTGATGGGCTTCATCCCGGGCCGGATGTTCCACTTGCCCACCAGCGTCTCGACGAGGCCACGGGTGTTGGGGACGATGCGGCTGGCGCTCTCGTAGAAGTACGCCGGCGTCGGGGGCGTCTGCATGGGCGTGAAGCCCTGGCCCTCCTGATAGCGGCGCAGCGCGACGCCCACCGTCGCGGTGACGCGGAACGTCTCGTCGGGTGAGGCCTCGAAGTCCGCGTAGCCATACGCGCGTCCGGTGATGACCTTCTGGAAGGAGACCCCGTCCTTCAGCGCGCGGAAGCGCTGCGCGAACGCCAGCTCCACCGAGAACGGCGGCCCGTAGAAGGTGCGGGTGAACGCATCCATGCCCATCACCCGGTCCAGGCCCGCGGCCGGGTCGAAGAGCACGTACTGGTCCGAGCCCCGCAGGCGCGAGAAGCCCGGATGGTCCTCGATGACGGGCCACGCCTCGACGATCTCCTCGGGCTTGAAGAGCGTGCTGCGCACCTTCGTGTCGTCCACGTCGAACGCATACAACCGGCCGTTCTGCTCCTGGAAGGACACCACGCGCACGCCCAAGGAGGTGGCGCTGCTGCCGTAGAGGCTCTCCGGGGTGTGCTGCTCCAGATAGACAGACATGAACCAGCGCTTGCCCAGCTCACTTCTGCGCAGCGCCAGGTAGAAGGTGCCGGGCGAGTCGTCCTGAAGGCCCGTGGCCGCCGAGCCCAGCCCCGAGCGCAGCCGCTCGATGGAGCCCGGCTCCAGCGTCCTCGGAATGGCGACGATGGGTCCTTCCAGCGTCACCTGGGGCACCTCGGGATGGACTGCGTCAGAACATCCGGACGACACCATCCAGAGCGCGCACACCCACCCCATCAGCCCGCATCCGCGGACCTGTGTTCGAGTCGTCATGTCGCCTTCCTTTCCGGGAGACCTTCGAGGAAACGAGAGCAATCCCCACGCATATCGAAGCGCGCTACGCTGTCGGGACTTCAACCTCCAGCCCGACGAGTGTGTGTCTTCGTGTACGAGCGCTTGCGACTGTCCCTGCTGATGCTGGCGCTGTGGCTGGGCGCCTCGGGCTGCGTCATCGGCCCGCGCTTCACGCGCTGCCCCGGCGAGGGAGGGCGCGGCTGGGTGGAGCTGGACAGCGAGCACTACACGCTGCGCACGGACCTGCCTCCCGAGCAGGCTCGCGAGGCGATGGGAGAGCTGGAGCGCATGCGCATGGTGCTGCTCGCGGGCATGTGGCCCTCCGCGCTCCGACAGCCAATGGCGAAGCTGTCCGTCTACGTGCTCGCGGATTGGAAGGAGTTCAAGGGTCTCTACCCGCGCCGCGTGCAGGCGCTCTACCACCGCTCGGAGACCGAGGCGCTCATCGTCCTGTCCGGCCCACCCTCGGCGTGGGCGCGTCGCTACTCCGCCCTGTCCATGGACGCCTCCTCGCGGCTCAACCACGAGCTGGCGCACTACCTGAGCTCCTACGTCCTGCTGCGCCAGCCCCTGTGGCTCTCCGAGGGGCTCGCCGAGTACCTGGAGACCGCGCAGCTCACGGCGGACGGCAGGAGCGCCGTGCTGGGCGTCCCCAACAAAGATGCCACCTATGTGGCGGCCCGGATGCTGCGCGAATCGGTGGACAGCGCCCAGGGCGGTGGCGTGGTTCCAGGCACCCTCGCCTGGGAGCCGGGGCTGAACTTCGAGGAGCAGGACCGCGAGCTCTCCTCCATGTACGCGGGGAGCTGGGCGCTGGTGCACTGGCTCATCCACGAGCGCGCCGAGCGCTTCGCTGAATTCCAGACGCGGCTGTCCCAAGGGATGGCGCCCGACGAGGCCCTCCGCGGGGCACTGCCGGAGCTGGCGCAGGGCACGATGGACCAGACGCTCTGGGAATACCTCCGAGGGCGCCCTCCCCCGCCACGGCAGGTGGTGGTGCCACCCACGGACCTGGCCTTCGTCGAGCGAACCCTGGAGGACGCGGAGGTGCACGCCACGCGCTCGAAGCTGGCCGCGCTGGGGGCGTCGATGGCCCGGCAGGCGGCGCTCGTGAAGAACCGCCAGGTGCTGGCCCGCAAGGAGCTGGACGAGGCCCTGCGCATCGACCCCCAGGGACTCCCGGCCCTGGCGGTGAAGTCCGCCGAGGCCTCGCGCGAGGAGAGGCTCGCGCTCGCGAGGACCGCGGTGCGCGCCCACCCCGATGACAGCGGCGCGTGGCTGCTGCTCGGCGCCGCGCTGGAGTCGGACGAGGCCGCCCAGGAGGAGCGCGAGGCCGCCTACAAGAAGGCCCTCTCGCTGGAGCCGCGGAGCATCCCCGCCACGAAGGGGCTGGCGTGGCTGTACGTCACCCAGGGCCGCTCCGCGGAGGCGCTGCCCTTGGCCCAGTGGGCCGTGTCGCTGGCGCCGTGGAGCCCCTCCGCGCTGGACACCCTGGCGCTGGCGCTCGCGGGACAGGGGCGCTGCGAGGAGGCCATCCAACTGGAGCACCGCGCGCTGGGACACCTGCGCGAGCAGCGCAGCACGGAGCAGGAGCACGTCCTGCGCGAGCGCCTGGCGAAGCTCGCCGACGGCTCCTTGTGCAAGCCCTCGCCGCCGTGACGGCTACAGCTTGCGCAGCCGCACGCGCTTGACCTTGTGGTCCGGCCCCTTGAGCAGGATGAGCCGGGCGCGCGAGCGCGTGGGCGCGATGTTCTGCGCCAGGTTGGGGCCGTTGATGTCGCCCCAGATGTTCTCCGCCATGGCCGTCGCCTGCTCGGGCGTCAGGTCCGAGAAGCGCCGGAAGTAGCTGCGCTCGTCGCGGAAGGCCGTCTGCTGCAGGCGCAGGAAGCGGTCCACGTACCAGCGGCGGATGTCCTGCTCGCTGGCGTCCACGTAGATGGAGAAGTCGAAGAAGTCCGACAGGAAGGTGTGCGGGATGCGCTGCCCGACGACGCCGGACTGCAGGACGTTGAGGCCCTCCAGGATGAGGATGTCGGGCTGGCGGATGACCTTCGCCTCCTCGGGCACCACGTCGTAGACGAGGTGCGAGTACACGGGCGCCGTCACCTCCGCGCGTCCCGCCTTGAGCTCCGCGAGCAGCCGCACCAGCGCGCGCCGGTCATAGCTCTCCGGGAAGCCCTTGCGGTTCATCAGGCCGCGCTCGGTGAGGACGCGGTTGGGGAAGAGGAAGCCGTCCGTGGTGACCAGCTCCACCCGCGGGTGGTCCGGCCAGCGCGCCAAGAGCGCCTGGAGGATGCGGGCCGTGGTGCTCTTGCCCACCGCGACGCTGCCGGCGATGGCGATGATGAACGGCACCTTCTGCGTGGTGCCCCCCAGGAAGGCCTGCTGCTCGGCCCACAGCCGCTGCGCGGCCGCCACCTGGAGGTTGAGCAGCCGGGACAGCGGCAGGTAGACGTCCGAGACCTCCTCCAGGTCCAGGTGCTCTCCCAGCCCTCGCAGCCCGTCCAGGTCCTCCGTCGTGAGCGTCAGCGGCGTGGAGGCGCGCAACGCCCGCCAGGCCTCGCGCTCCAGCTCGACGAACATGGACACCGAGGGCACGGCGGCTGCGGTCATGGAGAGGCTCTTTTCCGGAGGCTGCTGGATACCGCGCCTACCACAGCGCGGCGCTCGGTGCGCGGGCTCAAGTGCCGGAGGCGGGGTCCCACCCGTAGAAACGCTTCAGCTCTTCATACAAGTCGGGGGTCTTCCTGCGCATCCGCTCGGGCCGCTCGAAGAAGTTCTCGCTGGCCACGGCGAAGAACTCCGCCTCGTTGAGGGCGCCGTAGTCATCCAGCACCTGGCGCTCGCGGGGGCGGCCCTGCTGGAGCGCGTGGAAGTGCTCGCTCATCACCGAGGCCCAGGTGCGGTAGTGCGAGTAGCTGCGCAGCCTCGGCGTGCCGTCGAAGGCGCCGTCGGCCCGGTCCAGCACGTGGGCGAACTCGTGGGTGGCGGTGTCGTGGCCGTCGTCGGGGTTCTTCAACCCGCCGAGCACCGCGGCCCAGGACAGGATGACCGAGCCCCAGTGCTTCGCCTCCCCCAGCACCACGCCGGTGCGGTCCGGCAGCAGGAAGGCGTCCGGGTACACGATGACTTCGCGCAGCCGGTCGTAATACGACAGGTCCAGGTGCACGACGAGCTGCACGGCGGTGGCGGCCACGACGACGCGAATCTCGTCGGTGATGGCCAGGCCCCCCGCGCCGATGAACTCCTTCTCCCAGGCGAAGACCTTCAGCTTCGCGAGGAAGTCCTCGCGCAGGGCGGGCGACAGCCGGGAGAAGAACGGGACATGGGCCTCCAGGTGGCCCAGCCACTCGGAGGGGAACGGCCGCCGCAGCAGACGTCGGCGTCGGAGCTGGCGAAACAGACCGGTCATCGGGACACGACCCCGGGGACGTCCCGGAGCTTCCTCGGGGGCAGGCATAGCAAATGTTCCACTGTCGTGCCTTCCCGTCACTCCGCAATCCCGATGGACCGGCGGTGGCGGTAGGGTGCGGCCCGGAGGGCTTGAGGCCGGTAGCCCCGACGCGGTCATGGATGTGCGACGAGTCATGAGCGGACGAGTGGTGAAGTGGTGCGCGATGCTGGGACTCGCCCTGGGGGCGGGGCAGGCGGGCGCGCAGGAGCCGGGACAGGTGGTGGACGAGGTGGTGGTGCGCGGTCCGGAGAAGACGCGCCCGGAGACGGTGCAGGCGTACTCGCGCATCGACGCGGGGGACGAGCTCACCTTCGAGCAGCTGGACAAGGTGGAGCGACGGCTGCTCGCCACCGGTCTGTTCCAGGAGGTGACGGTGCGCACCGAGCCCACGGGCCCGGGCCGCGTCCGCCTCATCCTGGAGGTGGAGGAGAAGGCCTCGTGGGTGGTGGCGCCCACCTTCGCGTTGTCGTCGGACAACGTGGGCGGCGGCGTGCTGTACGCGGAGAACAACCTGTGGGGCCGCAGCAAGAAGTTCGCGACCGCCGCGCAGGTGAGCACCGCGGAGAGCGGCCTGTTCGTCGGCTACCTGGACCAGAACGTCTTCGGGTTGCCGCAGCTGCGCTTCAGTCTGGAGGGCCAGCTCCGAAGCGACCGCATGGACGAGTACCAGCCGGGGGCGGGCCAGGAGGACCCGGAGGTGGTGCGCCGCACGCGCCTCAACTCGGCCTCGCTCGCCGGGGAGTTCGGCGTGATGCTCTTCGAGCGCGTGCGCGCCGCGGTGAAGTACCGGTTGATGAGCATCGACGCGAAGTCGCCGGACGCGAAGGAGGAGGTCACCACGCCCGCGTTCTCCACCGGCCCCGCGCAGCAGGACGCGTCGGTGCGGTTGATGGTGGGAATCGACACGCGGCAGAACCTGCACGCGGTGATGGAGGGCATCAACCTGGAGGCCTCCTACGAGGTGTCCAATCCCGAGGTGGGCAGCGACTTCCGCTACCGGCGCTTCGGGCTGCTGTACCGCCATGGCCTGCGCCTGTTCGAGGAGCACAACGTGGTGCTGCGCGGCGAGGCGGCCGCGGGCGTGGACCTGCCCTTCCACCAGGAGCTGGTGATGGGCGGCAACTCGCTGCGCGGCTTCGTCCACCGGCAGTTCCGCGGCGACACGCGCCTGTCGTTCACCGCCGAGTACCACTTCCCGCTCTTCACCATCCGCCAGCTGTCCTTCCGGGGCGTGGGCTTCTCCGACACGGGGCTGATGGTGTGGAGGGACTTGCCCGCCGACGGTGAGCTGCGGGACGTGAACGGGCGCGTGGTGCGCGGCTACCTGCCCGACAGCAAGAGTGGCCTGAAGGGCTCCACCTTCGCGCAGGGCGTGGGCGCGGGCCTGCGGCTGTACCTGCGCAACATCGTCCTGCCGCTGGTGGGCGTGGACGCGGCCTACGGCGTCAACTCGGGGGAGTTCCGTTTCTACCTGGTGGCGGGCGTCAGTCCGTCCTGAAGCGGACTGTCAGCCGGGTGAGTCCCGCGGCGTCCGGTGCGGCGCGCGGGACGTCCCCCTTCGAGCGGTCAGCGCGACTACGCTCGCGGGAAGCCAGCGGCTCGCCGTCCCTCCTCTTCTCCCCGTGGGTGCTCACCATGTCCCAGGAACGCTTCACGACGAGCCGGGAGGTGTACCACCGCATCCGGTGGGACCCTCGGCTGGAGGCCCGTGAGTTCGTCATCGGCTACGACACCCACGGCGAGCGCCTGGAGGAGATGCCGTTCGAGGCCTTCGTGCCGGACGGCGAAATCCCCTGGCACCGCGTCTGGTACTTCAAGCGCGGGCGCGAGGTGGTGTGGGACCGCAAGGAGCGCATCGACCGGCTGAATCACCTCGTCGAGCCACCCGCCGAGGCTCCCGCCCCCACCCCGCCCCGTCCTCGCGAGGTCCCCGGCTTCGCGCGCCTGCATGTCCATCGCTACGACGCGCGGGCCGGGGATTGGATGAAGTCCCCATCCTCGGCGCCGGGGGACGCGCGCCTGGCGCCGGAGCGACTCACCGTCGCCACCTTCAACGTCCTCTTCGACCTGTACGACCGGGAGAAGCTCGCCACCGAGCACCGCACGCCCGCGGCCCTGGCGCTGCTGCGCGAGACCGACGCGGACGTCATCGTCCTTCAAGAAGTCACCGCGCCCTTCCTGCGGGCCCTGCTCGCGGAGGGCTGGGTGCGCGAGCGCTACCACGTGTCGGACGGTCCCGAGGCGAACACCGTCGTCCCCTACGGGCAGGTGCTCCTGTCGCGCGAGCCCCTCGCCTCGGTGTGGCAGCGGGTCTTCTCGCGCGACAAGCGCCTCATCGTGGGCGAGCTGCGACTGGCGGGCGGCCCGCTGTGGGTGGCCACGCCGCACCTGACGAGCAACCGCGAGGCCACCGGCGCCGCGGCCCGGGCCACCCAGGTCCAGGCGCTGCTGGAGGAGCTCCCGACACTCACGGGCGACGACGACGCGGGCGCGCCCGACGTCGTGCTGGCCGGGGACTTCAACTTCGGCGACGGTGACGCGGAGGTGGAGTCCTTCCGCCGCGCGGGCTTCGTGGATGCATGGCCCACGCTGCGCCCGTCCGAGCAGGGGGAGACGTACAATCCTCGGCTCAACTCGCTGGCCGCCATCACCACCGTGTCCGGACGGCTCCAGCGGTTGGACCGCGTGCTGGTGGCCTCGCCCTCGGGGCGACTCTCGCCGGAGTCCATCGAGCTGTTCGGCGAAGCCCCGCTGAAGGGCGCGCGTGCTCCGTCCGGCGAGCCGCTGTTCGCGTCGGACCACTTCGGCATCCGCTGCGTCCTGCGCCGCGACACCCGCGCGGCCTCCTCCGTGACGGGCGCCGCGGCGGCCCGGCTCGTCCACCACACCGCCGTGGTGCTCATCCCCCCCGAGTCCGTGTGGCCGCCCATCCAGGCGCTGCGCAAGAAGCACGACGCGAAGTTCGAGCGGTGGATGCCCCACGTCACCCTGCTCTACCCCTTCCTCCCCGAGGAGGACTTCGACGCGGTGGCGGCGCTGCTCGGCGAGGCCGCGCGGAGCATCGAGCCCTTCCAGGTGACGCTCTCCGACTTCGACCACTTCGACCACCGCGCCAGCGCGACGGCGTGGTTGAGGCCCGAGGACGCGCCCCGAGGTGCCCTGGCGCGACTGCACGCGAAGCTCGTCTCCGTGGTGCCCGAGTGCGCGCCCCCGGCCCATGGGTTCCACCCGCATCTGTCCGTGGGGCAGGTGCCCCACTCGGACGACGTGGACGTGGAGCGCACCGTCGCCACGTGGGCACGGGGCTGGCGTCCGCTGAGCTTCGAGGTCCGCGAGGTCTGCATCATCCGCCGCCAGGGCAACACGCCGTTCGAGGTCGTCCGACGCATTCCGCTGGGTGTCGCGCGCGCGGAGGCCACGACAGCGGGCACCGGTGACGACGCGCTGCGCTCCGCGCTCGGGAACGTGGGCGCCGTCGAGAGCGCTCCCGAGACACGGGCGAAGCGCGACGAGGCCGTGGAGCGGCTGCGGGTGCTGTGCGCTCGCGTGGGCGCCTCGCTGCATCCGTATGGCTCCTATCTGCTCGGGACCGATGGCGCGGGCAGTGACGTGGACGCGGTGGCGCTCGGCCCCGCGGGCCAGTCACGGGAGGACTTCGCGCGGGAGCTGTTGGGGGAGCTGGCGAGGTCGGAGCCCGAGAGCCGCGCGGCCTCGCGCTTCGTCGCCGATGCGGCCATCCCGCTGGTGAAGGCGGTGCTGGGCGGCGTGAGCTTCGAGGTGTCCCACGCCAGTCGGCCCGAGGGCGCCGGGTCCCTGGACCCGCTGGAGCTGCTCGCGCGACACGCGGACGCGTTCGACCCCGCGGGCCTGCGCTCGGTGCTGGGGCTCGCGGACATGAAGGGCGTGCTGGAGGCGCTCGGTCCGGACGAGGACACCCACGCGAGGTTCAGGCGCCTGCTGCGTGCCGTGAAGGCCTGGGCCCGGGCTCGGGGGCTCTACTCACATGCGCTCGGCTATCTCGGGGGCCTGTCGTGGACGGTGCTCGCGGCCTGGGCCACCACGCGCGCGGCGCCCGAGGCGGTGAAGTCCGACGTGGACCTGCTCGCGCACTTCTTCGACACCTTCGCCACGTGGCCCTGGCCCCAGCCCGTGGCCCTGACGATGGAGACGGCGCGCTACCGGCCGGATGGCAAGCGGGACCTGCTGCCCATCATCGCCCCCGTGGCGCCGCTGAGGAACACCACACGCAACGTGTCGCGCTCCACCTCCCGCATCCTTCGCGAGGAGTGGGCGCGCGCGAGGGAGCTCGTGGCCCAGGCGCGCAGGACGGGGACGCCCGGAGCGTGGTCCCTGTTGTTCGAGCCGCTCGATTCGACCAGCCAACCGTCGACCCGACTGCGGCTGAGCGCCGACGCGAAGACCCCTGAGGGGCGCGAGGTCGCCCAGGGGTGGCTGCTCGGGCACATCACGGCCCTGGCGTACCGCCTGGAGAGTGATCGCCGCCTGACGGTGCGTCCCCTCCAGGCGCCGGGAGCCGGGGGCTCGCTGCTCATCGGCCTGGAGGCCCGGGACCCGAGCGCGCTCGCGTGGAGGCCGGGCACGCCGCTCGTCGAGGCGGTGGAGTCCTTCCGCGCGTCGTTCCTCGAATGGGCCCACCGTCCCGACGGGGCCACCCTCCAGGTGGAGCTGTCACGCGCGAGCGCCTCGGGCCTCCCCGGGGAAACAGACCCGTAAGGACAGACACCCCGCTCCAGCCCTGGCGCGTCCCATGAACATCCTCCCTGGGTGAGATAGGCTTCACCCGAAGTCATTCACACCGAGGGGGGTCGTCGTGTCCCAGAGCCATCGTGTCGCGAAGCTGCCCATCCGCATGCGGGGCTTCGTCCAGCCCGACACCCAGTCTCAGTTCGAGGGCTACGTCGAGGCGGGCACCTACTTCGTGCTGGAGGAGAAGCCGGGCAGCCCGACGCCGGACACCGACTTCGTGCGCCTGGAGGTCCCCACGCTGGGCGCGCTGGACACCTGGGTCTGCACGCGCTGGCGCACGCAGCACTACGTGAGCGTGACGAACCAGGCGCAGCCTCCGCCCGCCGTGCGGCTGCCCTTCGATGACGACCCGCTGGCCATCGCCGAGAGCCAGCTCGTCACGTTGCTCCAGGGCCTGAAGGACTTCCGCTACGACCTGGACCAGGCGTACTACCCCTGGGACCTCCCGGGCATCCGCGTGCCTCGCGCGCCGCCCCTGTTCAACAACTGCTGCACCTTCGTCGAGGCGCTCACGGTGAAGGCCTTCGCGGACGCCCACGGCGCGAACTTCGCGTGGGACTCGCGGCGCCACCGGCAGATGATGATTGCCTCCACGGAGGACTTCTTCTCCCCCGTCACCGCCGCCGTCGAGAGCGGCATGGCCATCCCCGCGCCCTCGGCCGATGCCCACCCGCATCCGTGGACGCTCATCCAGGGCTGGCGCAACCCGTGGCGCTCCGGCCACACCTTCCTCGTGGTGGACCACCACCCCGCCACCGACAAGGCCCTGGTGCTGGAGTCCAACAGCGCCAACGGCCTCGACGGCGTCGGCTACCGGGGCATCGGCAACCTGAGGGACATCGGCCTCGAGCCGCCCGAGGGCTGGTGGAACCTGCCGGACGTGTGGACGTGGCGGAAGCTCTGCTCCACGTATCTCTTCCGCCAGCAGGCCTGGCTCAAGGTCAAGGACCGCTCCTTGTCCAGGCTGTCCGCCACCTCGCCCTGAACGCGCGACTCAGAAGCGCCGGCGCCGCAGCTCCAGCATCCAGGCCTCCAGCGCGTCCACGGCGTTGGAGGGCGGCGCCTCGGGCAGCACCGACACCGCCAGCGCCGCGTCGAGCACCTCGAACGAGCGGGCCACCCGGACGCGCCACGCTTCGCTCAGCGCCTCCGGCAGCTCGCTCTTCTCCCCGCGCCGCTTCTGCTCCACCAGCTCGCGGGCCTCGGGGAAGCCGTGGGCGTCCAAGAGCTCGGTGACGTCCGTCTCCACGACCCCGGTGCGCAGCAGGTGCGTGCCCGTCAGCGTGGTGCGCAGCACGTAGAGCAGCTTCTTGGCGGAGCGAAAGCCGCTCTTCTCCCACTCACGCAGCTGGCCGTGGGCGAAGCCGTTGTAGTGACGGAACACCCGCCGCGACAGCACCTCGCGCGCCAGCGGCTGGAGCGAGGCGAGGTCCGGAGAGGCCCGCAGGGTGATGGCGCCCAGGATGCGCTCCAGGTAGTTGCCATTGCCCTGCAACAGTCCCTGGAGGACGGATGCGAGCTCATTGGACGAGTAGTCCACCTCCACGCCATCCACCACCTCCAGGTGCTCGGCGTTGAGCTGCCGGGGGCTGAGCCCCAGGAGCATGGCGGTGGGCGCCACGTGGATGGACTTCAGGTCCAGGTCACTGTCGGGCGAGGGGAAACCGTAGGCATGCGCCCCCGTCAGCGACACCACCAGGTGCTCGCGTCGCGCGGACTCCTCGTCGAGCACGCGGTCCGCCACCGTCTTCTCGTGCTCCGTCAGCGTGCCCTTCATTCCGAATCCCTCCACTCCATCCGCGGGGCCTCGGGCGCCTCGCGTCCCCAGGGCCCCGGCGCCTTCGTCACCCAGCGCCGCGCCACCTCATCCCCCACCCGCCGCAGCAGCCGGTCCGCTCGCGCGTAGTCGGGCTGCTCCGGCAGACGGCTCTCCCGCCGCGCCGCCTCCAGCTCCGGTGCCATCGCCTCCGCGTCGCGCAGCACGTCCTCGAGCGGGACCTGCCCCGCCTTGATGTCCAACAGCCGAGCCTTCAGGGCACCCGTCGCCTCGAAGACGGGCTCGCCGTGGCGCAGCCAGCCCGTGGCCGTGGCGATCAACCGCAGCAGGTTGTACGCGTTCTTCGGTCGCAGCTCCCGCGCCGACGGAGGACGCTGTCCCCCTCCACGCGCGTAGGCGGTGAGCGCCGCGAAGTCGTTGGCGGCGAGCAGGCCCTGGTCCGACAGCGAGCGATAGAGCTGCTTGACGTAGGTCTTCGCCGCCAGCAGCGCGTCCTCGGGCGTGGGCGCGCCGCGCGGGGAGATGTCCGCCAGTCGCCGGGCCACTTCGTCCAGGTCCGGCGTGGGGTCCTCGCACAGCCACTCCAGCAGCAGGTCCCGGTGCTCGGCGAGCCGCTGGCTGCGCGTGAGCTTGTCGAGCTGGCTCATGGCGTAGCGACCGAAGCTGCCGAAGATGGACTGCGAGACGAAGGCCTCGCGCTCCGCGAGGAACCACTCGCCCAGCTCATCCAGCGCCCGGGCGCCCGGGACGAACAGCGTCTCCAGCGTGTTCGGGTCCGCGCGCAGGGCCTGCTCCACCGTCTTGCGCGCCTCCCAATAGGTCGTGCTGCCGTCGGCGCTCACCAGGTCCTGCGGCGCCTCCACCAGGCCGAAGCTCCACGAGAGCGGCAGGGCGAACACCCCTCGCACGTCCACGTCCGACTGCGCGTTCGCCAGTCCCCAGGCATGGCTGCCCACGCGCGTCTCCAGCACCACGCACGGCCCCAGCGCGTTCCAGGCGGCCTCGCGCCGCTGGGCGAACTGGACCTGTCCCGGACGCCGGGGCACCAGCTCGTCGCGCGCGAACCACACCTCGCCCACGCCGACGATCTGGATGTCGAGCCCGCCGTCCTTCGCCCGCACCACGCGCCCCACCACGCCCTGGGGGATGCGCCGCCCGCCGGAGGTCATCCGCTCCACGCGCGTCGTCACCTCGGTGCCATGCGGCAGCGGCACCGACAGCCGGTCCACCTCTTCCAGGCCTCGGATGCGCGCGGCGCCCGGGTGGGAGGAGTCCTTGGGAGAGTCACTCATCGTTCACCTCGAAGTGCGCGGCCGCGCGAGGGACGCCCGAGCCCCCGGAGGGCTGACCGGGACCTCAGCGGCGCGCCGTGGGCAGGGCGATGCTCTCACGAAGGCGAGACAGCAGTCCGCGCGTCGTGGACAGCTCCGCCCGGCACCGGTCCAGCCGCTCGCGCAGGGAGTCGACGTCATCGCCCGCGTCCGCGCTCAGCTCCAGCTCCCGACTCAGCGTCTCCAGGGCCGACGCGCCGAACCAGGCCGCGTTGGACTTGAGCGTGTGCGCCGCGCGGCTGAGGTCGTCGAGCAGCCCCTGCCCCAGCGCCGTGTACGCGTCGTCGAGCAGCGCGGGCATGCTCTGCAGCGCGGTGTCGATGAGCTCCGGGAGGATGTTCCCCGCCTGCGAGCCCAGCTCCCGCCACAGCCGGGCCAGCGCCGCGGGCTGCAGGCCGGGGATGCGCGCGGCCTCGGGCACCAGGTCGTCGGAGAGCCCCTGCTCCGCGATGACGACGCGCTCCGGCCGCGTGCGGGTGCCGCCGACGGGCCGCGGCGTCTGGCAGCGCACCAGCGCGGCGGTGAGTGCCTCCACGCGGATGGGCTTGGACAGGAAGTCGTCCATCCCCGCCTCGAAGCACTGCTCCCGGTCGGAGTCCATCGCGTTGGCCGTCATCGCGATGACCCACGGCTGCACCGTGGGCGGCAGCTCCTTGCGGATGCGCCGCGTGGCCTCCAGGCCGTCCATCTCCGGCATCTGCAGGTCCATGAAGACCACGTCGAAGCGCTGGCGCAGGGACCACTCCAGCGCCTCGCGCCCGTTGGACGCCGCCTGCACCTGATAGCCGAGCCGGTCCAGCATCAGGCTGGCCAGCCGCTGGTTGGTGAGGTTGTCCTCCACCAGCAGGATGCGCAAGGGGACGCGGTCTCCGGGCCTGTCACGCGGCGCGGGAGCCCCCGTCGGCGCGGGCTCCACGCGCACCCGGGGCACGTCCTTGGAGAAGCAGGACATCAGCGTGTCGTGGAGCTGCGAGGCCTTCATCGGGCGCGACAGCACCCCGGAGAACAGGCCCGGCGGAGGCGCGGCGCGGCGTCCCGGTGAGGTCAGCAGGAACAGCGGCAGCGCCCGCAGGTCGTCGCGCTCGCGGATCCGCGCCGCCAGCGAGGGACCGTCCAGTCCCGGCATCTGGTGGTCGATGAGCGCCAGGTCGAACCCGGAGCCGCCCGACTGGAGCTTGGAGAGCGCCTCCATGCCGGAGCCCGCCTCCACCGGCTCGGCGCCCCACGCCTGGAGCTGTCGTCCCAGGAGCCGGCGGTTGATGGCGTTGTCGTCGACGATGAGCACGCGCCGGCCGCGCAGCAGCGGCTCGTCCGAGCGCAGGTAGCCCGCCGTCGTCTGCGGCGCGGCCTGCACGGTGAGCGCGAAGAAGAACGTGGTGCCTCGGCCGGGCATGCCCTCGCTCTCCACCCAGATGCGCCCGCCCATCGCCTCCACCAGCCGCTTGGAGATGGCGAGCCCCAGGCCCGTGCCGCCGAAGCGCCGCGCCACCGACACGTCGAGCTGGTTGAACGGCTGGAACAGGCCCTGGCGCTTCTCCTCGGGGATGCCCGGCCCCGTGTCCTGCACGGAGAAGGTGAGCTCCCACGGCGCGTCGGTCGCCTCGGCGCGGCGGACCCCGTCCACGGAGACGACGGCGCCGCCCGACTCGGTGAACTTCAGCGCGTTGCCCACCAGGTTGAGCAGCACCTGGCGCAGGCGTGAGGCGTCCCCCATCACCACCTGGGGCACGTCGGGCGAGATGTCCGCGCCCAGGTCCAAGCCCTTCTCGCTGGCGCGCACCGCGAGCAGGTCCAGCACCGACTCCACGCACTGACGCAGGTCGAACGGGTGGCGGTCCGTCTCGAAGCGGCCGGCTTCGATCTTGGAGAAGTCCAGCACGTCGTTGAGCAGCGTGAGCAGCGCCTCGCTGCTCTGGCGGATGGTGGAGATGAACTCGCGCTGCTCGCCCGTCAGGTGCGTGTCCAGCATCAGCCCCGTCATGCCGATGATGGCGTTCATCGGCGTGCGGATTTCGTGGCTCATCGTCGCCAGGAACAGGCTCTTGGCCTGGTTGGCGGACTCGGCCGCCTGGCGCGCGCGCTGGAGGTCGGTGATGTCGTGGTAGATGGCGATGAAGCCCAGCTGCCGGCCGCCCACCGACACCGGCAGCGCCAACAGCTCCACGTCCACCATCGTGTGGTCCTTGCGCAGCCGCCGCGTGACGGAGTGCACGCGCCCGCGCTGGGTGACGTCGCGCTGGGCCTTCTTCGCCTCGGGCAGGACGCTGTCCTCGGTGGCCACCAGGTCGAAGATGTGTTTGCCCAGCGCCTCCTGCGGCGTGTACCCGAAGAGCCGCTCGGCGGCGGGGTTCCACGACAGGACGATGAACTGGCGGGTGATGGTGACGATGGCGACGGGGCTGTTGCGCACCACCGCCTCGAAGAACTCCTTCTGCTGACGGATGGAGGCCTCGACCTCCAGGCTGCCGCGCATGTCCTGGAGCTGGAGCACCCAGCCCAGCGCGTTTCCGGCCGCGTCGAACTGGGCCAGCGTCTGCACGCGCAGGTAGTACGCGGGCCCGGCACCGCCCGGCCGCTGTCCGGCCAGCTCCGTCTCGTGCGGCGTGTCCGGCGAGCCGCGCGTGTCCGGCGGACGCCACCCCGACAACAGGCGCGTCACCGCCATGCCCACCAGCTCACCGCGCGGGCCGAAGATGCGCTCGGCGGCGCGGTTGACCTGCTGGATGAGCTGGGCAGCGTCGAGCACGAGCACCGCGTCGCGCGCGTGCTCGAAGACGGTGGTATGGGCTCTGGACGCCAGGTCGGACACCACTCCCCCTACCCTCCCGAGTGTAGGTCAGCTCCGCCCCCGCTCCTATTTTCGAGACCACGCGAGCAGGCCAGGGCCCAGGGGCCCGCCCACGACGGGCACGGGCCCCTGCCCAGCGTGCTGGTGGCGCGCGCTTTCAGCGGCTGCGCCACCACGCCTTGAACTCCATCCAGGAGATCCTCCCCGTGCGGTCCGCGTCGACGATGTCGAGGGCGATCTCCAGCTCCTCGTCCGTGACGTCCTGCCCGAGCGCCTCCAGCAGCCGCGCGAACTCGGCGCGCTCGATGGCACCGGTGCGGTTGCGGTCGTAGCGCTGGAAGATGTCGAGCAGTTCGTTGCCGGAGCTGGTGAGTTCGTCCACCGCCGCGTGCTCGGGCGCCAGCGGGAGGATGCCGGCGGAGGACGTCTCCACCTGCTCCACGGAGGCGAGGCTGGGGGCGGGGCGCTCGTCCGGGACGGCGGGGAGCGGCGTCTCGGGCACGTCCCGCGAGACGACCAGGCGCGGTGACAGGGGCGCCGTGGCGGGCGCGGACTTCCTGCCTCCACGGGAGGGCCTCCGGGTCGAGCCCTTCTTCGCGGCGCGCTTCTTCGTGACGGCCTTCTTGGCGGTGCTCTTGCGAGCCGCGCCCTTCTTCGCGGCGCTCTTCTTCGCGGTGGCCTTCCGGGCCGTGGGCTTCTTCGTCGCGGCCTTCTTCGTCGTGGAGGCGCGCCGGGATGACTTCTTCGCAGCACTCGACTTGCGCTTCTTCGTCGCCATGGGTGAGCCCCTCCTGGGCGGCGCGCATCGTAGCGCTCTCCTGGTGCGGGTCGGCAGCCCCTGGGTGCAGGTCCCCGGCCGGCGTCTCCCCGGCGGAGCCCACCGGCGGCCCCTCCGCTCGCCCGCACACCGAGTGTCGACTCGTCGGTGCCTGGCCCCTGTCCGGCCCCACGGCCCGGCGCTCGCATGGACGTCTGGAGGGCGGTGGTCCGGCATCCGGACTTTTCTCCAGGGATTCCAAGGTCTTGGTCAACTTTGACCCAGCCGGGCTGGAGCGCATCGATGGCCTGGAACCCTGGCGGACAAACTGTTAGCAGGCCGGGCGTTGGTTCACCTGATTGCTCCTGGCGTCATGCTGGTAGCAAGAGGGCCCCGCGAGATGTTCACATGCCGCCGCGCGCTGCGAGCAGGGCCGCCCCGCGCGCATTGGAATGCCCCCGCCCGCCCCCCATTGGACTTCCGCCTCTGAATGAATGACTCGCTAGAGACCCTCCTCGCCGATGGAATCATCGAGGCCGTTCTCGGCCAACTGAAGACGGGCAAGGAGGCGGAGGTGTGGCTCGTCCAGCACGCCGGGCAGGTGGTGGCGGCCAAGCTGTACAAGGAGCGCCACGAGCGTAACTTCCGCAACAACGTGGGCTACCGGGAGGGGCGTGAGGTGCGCAATTCGCGCACGCGTCGCGCCATGGAGAAGGGCAGCAAGTTCGGGCAGGCCGCCGCGGAGGAAGCCTGGAAGAGCGCGGAGTCGGACTCGCTCTACAAGCTGCACGCGCAGGGCGTCCGGGTGCCCACGCCGGTGTTGTTCTACGAGGGCATCCTCCTGATGGAGGTGGTCATCGACGCGCAGGGTCATCCGGCCCCGCGCCTGGTCGAGGCGCCTCCGACCACGCCCGAGGAGGCGCTGGCGATGTACGTGGACCTGCGGGCGCAGGTCATCAGCATGCTGTGCGCGGACCTCATCCACGGCGATCTGTCGCCGTACAACATCCTGATGGGGTACGCGGGGCCGGTCATCATCGACTTCCCGCAGACCATCGCCGCGGCGCGCAACAACCGCGCGGAGTTCTACTTCCGCCGCGACCTGGACAACGTGCGCGAGTTCCTCGCGACGTACGCGCCCGCGCTGTACGGCATGGCGGGGGACACGGGCGAAATCTGGAGCGCCTATGTGCGGCGCGAGCTCACGCCGGACTTCGTGCCCTCGGGAGGCTTCCGTGAGGGGGCTCGCCGTGGGGGCCAGGGCAAGGGCCGTCCGGACACGCGCTTCGGGGGCGGCCATCCGCGACTGGAGCAGCGCGCGCCGCAGGTCGAGGTCGCGCCCGCTCCGCCCAAGCCGGCGATGACGCCCGAGGAGGCCGCCGAGGCGGAGCTGCTCGAGCTGGAGGCGCTGGTGCTGAGGCAGGGGGGTGGCGAGCGAGGCAAGCCGCCCGCCGCTCCGGCGCAGCGAGGAGGCCGCAGGGGTCCGGGGCGAGGACCGCCGCGCTCGGGCAACAACCGTCCGAACCCGCCCGCGTCGCAGCAGGCGCGTCCGGCGGGTGGTGGTGGTGCTCGGCCGCCGCAGGCGAATGGCGCGCGGCCGCCGCAGGGAGAGCAGCGCAATGGAGGTCCTCGAGGATTCCAGGGCGGCGCGTACAACGGCAACGGCGAGGCAGCGCGCAACGGTGACTCGCGCAACGGCGCGCATCGGCCGCAGGGCGGCGCGGGAGAGTCGCGCGGTGGTGGACCTCGCGGCTTCCAGGGCAACTCAGGTCAAGGCGCTGGAGACTCGCGCGGGGCTCCTCGTGGCTTCCAGGGCGAGCGCCGCAACGGTAATGGGGCGCAAGGCGCTGGGGATTCGCGCGGTGAGCCTCGTGGGTTCCAGGGCGAGCGCCGTAACGGTGATGCCGCGCAGGGCTCGGGCGACTCGCGTGGCGGTCCTCGCGGCTTCCAGGGCGAGCGCCGTAACGGTGATGCCGCGCAGGGCCCGGGCGACTCGCGCGGCGGTCCTCGCGGCTTCTCGGGCGAGGCTCGCGGCGCGGGCGATTCACGCGGCGGAGGTCCTCGAGGCTTCCAGGGCGAGCGTCGCGACGCGGCGGCACCGGGCTCCGGTGATTCACGTGGCCGTGGCCCTCGCGGTGCCCAGGGTGAGCGTCGCAATGGAGGCCCCAGGGACTTCCAGGGTGAAGCTCGCAACGGCCAGGACGCGCACGCGTCCGTCGCCCCTGCGTTCGAGGGCGGGGACACGCGTGGCGCGGAGGCTTCACGCAACGGTGGCCCGCGGGGTCCCGGCGACTTCCGCAATGGAAACCGCCGCGGAGACCCGTCCGAGCCCCGCAACGGCCACGCCAACTCACGGCCCCCGATGAACGGACGCGGCAACCGCGACGAGCGTCAGCCCCTGGTCGAGCACCGGGGACAGGGCAACGAGGTCCAGGCAGGCGCGAGCAACACCTTCGCCGGCAATGACGCGCGGCCTCCCCGTGGCGAGCGTCGCGGAGGTCCCAATCGGCCCTCGCAGCCCGCCGTGGAGACCCGTCCGCCGACCGGCCCGGGGGGCAACACGCTGCGCGAGGCGCGCCAGCAGCGCCCCAACTCGAACCGGGGCAACGCCCCTCGCGGTCCCCGAGGCGGTCCCCAGGTGAGCTACGTCGCGCGCAACAACAACCCGTCCGACTCGGGCCCCACCGAGACCGGCTCCTGAGGCCCCAGGGCCCGGTGGACGCCAGTCGTCACCGGGCCCTTCCCCACTTCGACACGGCGTCACGTCATCCCACGCGGATGACGACCTTGCCGAAGTGGGCCCCGCTCTTCAGGTGATGGAACGCCGCCACCGCCTCGTCGAAGGGGAACACGCGGTCCACCACCGGGCGGACGGAGTGCTGCGAGAACGCACGCAGCAGCGCCTCGAAGCTCTGCCGATGTCCGACGAGGATGCCCTGCACCCGCAGGTTCTGCATCAGGATGGACGTCAACGGCACCGCCCCCGCGACCCCGCTCAGCACGCCGATGACGGACACCGTGCCGCCGGGCCGCACCGCGCGCAGCGACTTCTCGAACGTCCCCGCCCCACCCACCTCCACGACGTGGTCCACACCCGCGTTGCCCGTGAGCGCACGCGCCGCCTTGTCCCAGTCCGGCGTCGTCACGTAGTTGATGCCGTCGTGCGCCCCCAGTCCTCGCGCGCGCTCCAGCTTGTCGTCGCGGCTCGAGGTGATGAGGACGCGCGCCCCCATCATCCGCGCAATCTGCAGCGCGAAGATGGAGACGCCTCCCGTCCCCTGGAGCAACACCACGTCCCCCGCCTTGAGCGCGCCATGCGTCACCAGCGCGCTCCACGCCGTGAGGGCCGCGCAGGGCAGCGTCGCGGCCTCCTCGTCGGTGAGGTAGTCGGGCGTGGGCACCACCCCGTCCTCGCGCAGCACCATCGTGTCCGCGAGCGCGCCATCCAGCGGCCCACCCAGCGTGGACTGCTGCGCCAGGCGCGTCGGCTCACCGGCGGCCCACGCCTGCGCGAAGAGCCCGATGACCCGCTCTCCGACCTTCACCCGCGTGACACCCGGCCCCACCGCGTCCACCACTCCCGCGCCATCCGAGTTGGGGACCAGCGGCAGCTTCTGCCGCGGGTTGTAGCGCCCCTCCACCATCATCAGGTCGCGGTAGTTCAGGCTCGTCGCCTTCACCCGCACGCGCACCTGGAACGGGCCCGGCGTGGGGTCCGGCCGCTCGCACGACACCAGCTTCTCCAACCCGAATCCGTCCCGAATCTCGTAGGCCTTCATGGGTCCGGTTCTACCGCTCCCGCACGCCCCGGGGGAGGTGCGTCCGCGAGTCCCATGCGAATACACTCCACGTTCAACAGTGCACGCGCTCCTCCTCCTCACCTGCTCGCTCCTCGCCTCCGCGCCGAGTGCCCGCTTCCCACAGGGAACCGCGCGCATGGAGGTGGGCCCGGCGCCACACGGGCTGCCGGACTGGAGCCTCCAGCGCTGCGCCGAGTGTCACGCGCCCGAGGTCGACGCCTGGAGGAACAGCGGCCATGCCTCGGCGCGCACGGATGACGTCTTCCAGGTCGCCATCACCGAGGACCGTCCGGGCTGGTGCGTCCAGTGTCACGCGCCCCTCGCGCGGAACCTGGAGCGCGGGGCGCTGCCCGCGAACAGTCCCCCCGAGGAGCACGGCGTCACCTGCGCGGCCTGTCACGCGCGCATCGACAAGGCCCAGGCCGCCCCGGGCGTGCCCTGCGCGGGCTGCCACCAGTTCGGCTTCCCCGTCCTGAACATCGATGGCCAGCGCGTGCGCCTCTCCAAGACGCAGTGGCAACAGGACACCGTGGGCGAGTGGACCGCCTGGCGCAAGGCCACCGGAGACACGCGACACTGCACCGACTGCCACATGCCCCGGGGTGACCACGGCCTCGGCGGAACCCGGCGCACCGAGGCGCTCAAGGCGGCGCTCGTCGTGGAGCCGCGCGATGGCGGGCTCGTGCTGTCCACGCGCGAGGTGGGCCATGGTTTCCCCTCCGGCGACGTCATGCGCTGGGTGAGCGTGGAGGTCGCCGACAATCCGCTCTTCGAGTCCGCCACCACCGTGGCCACGCTGGGCCGCCGCCTGGAGGTCCGCCCGTGGGCCCCGGAGCCGCTGGCCCACCTGGGCGCCATCGAGGACACCCGCCTCGTCCCGGGCCGCCCCCTGAGCGTCCGGCTCCCGTCCACGGCCCGCTACGCGCGCGTCGTCTACCACCTGGTGTCCCGCGAGCAGGAAGACTCGGGACTCTACCCCGCGGGCCTCTCACGGCTCGTCCTGTGGGCCGCACCCCTTCCGCCACCCCGCCACACCCTGGAGCGCAAGCCATGATCCTCCTGTCGCTCATCCTCGCCGCAGCCCCCCCCGTCCTGCTCGAGCCCGACGCGGGCGGCGCGCACCGGCTGCATCCGCGCCGCGTGACGGCGTCCACGTTCCTGGAGAACGGCTGGAACAAGCACGCGCAGAACTACCTGCCGCTCTACGTCGCGGACGACGACCCGGCCACCGCGTGGGTGGAGGGCGCGAAGGGGCGCGGCGAGGGAGAGGCCCTGGAGTGGTGGGGACCGTCCCTCACGCGCGCCAAGGTGTTCCGCGTCTTCGTGCGCAACGGCTACCAGAAGTCCGAGAAGCTCTACCGCGCCAACGCACGTCCCCGGAAGGTGAAGCTGGAGCCGCTGGTCCAGGGCGAGACGGGCCCGCAGACGACGGGCGCGCCGGTGGAGGCGGAGCTGCGCGACGTGCTCGGCTGGCAGGAGGTCCGCGTGCCCGTGCCGGAGCGCGTGGGCGGCGTGCGGCTCACGCTCGTGTCCACCTATCCGGGCGCGACGTATGACGACACGTGCCTGAGTGACTTGCGCGTGTACGTGGAGGGCGAGGACCCGTACAAGGCCGAGGCGGAGACGGCGGCCTTCGAGCAGGTGCGCGCCTACGCGTACGAGCGGAAGATGGCCGCCGCGCGCAACGACACGAAGGCGAAGGTGGAGTGGGCGCCGCGCTACAAGGTGGAGACGCTCTTCGAGAAGGACTTCACGGAGAAGGAGATGCTCTCGCGCCCCGGTGGGGTGATGAGCGTCGCCGCCTCCGACTTCCTGGCCACCGTGCCGGAGAAGCCCGCGTACAAGGCCGCGCTCGCTCGCGCCCGGCAGATGGCCGCGGAGTTCGACCGCGTCGACCTGAACCGCGCGGGCACCGACTCCGAGGCCCGTGGAACGTGGACCCGCGTGAAGCCCGCGCAGCTGCGCCCCCAGAAGGCCGCGGCGAGCGCGGCGCTGTCCGCGATGGAGGACCCGGGCCTGGTGCGCGTGGCCGGGCTGCTCCACCTGGCGGACACCACCTTCTTCGAGGCCGACACCACCCAGGCGCAGATGAAGGCGCGAATCCAGAAGGCGCTCGCCCAGGAGGGCCGCGAGCTCGTCGCGTGCGAGAAGCGGTGCGAGAAGGAGCGCCGCGAGGCCCCCGCCGAATCGGACTTCACCTGCGAGGAGGAGTGCTCGGGCGTCTTCTCGGAGCTGTCGGGCTCCAAGAGCGAGCTGCTGGAGCACCGGGCCTCGGGCGGCGAGTTCCTCCAGGGGCCGCTCGACAAGCCCACCGCGTTCCTGCGCGGCACCTCCGAGGCCTCCGGCAATCGCGAGGTGTGGCTCACCTTCCGCCAGACGCTCATCACCTACAAGGACCAGCGGGCCGACTCGGTGGTCGTCTACGGCAACATGCAGGGCTCGGACGACCCGGTCTTCTTCTACGTGCTCGAGTGGAGCGAGAAGGCGGGCAAGTCGCGCCTGGAGAGCATCACCGCCATCGTGGTGAACGCCCAGGCCGCGCGCGTGCTGCGCTACCGCCCCGCCTCCAGCGCCTGAGCGGACAGTCGCGCCACCGCCTGCCGGGGCGTGAGGATGAGGAAGGGCATCCCGTGCCGGTCCGCCATGGACAGCACGCGCTTGTCCTTGCTCACCAGCCACGACGCCCCGGCCCGCGCGGCCAGGACGAGGAACTTCTGGTCGTCGCGGTCCTTGCATCGGGGGAGCTCCAGCGCCGGGTTCCCCTCCCCCGCCGGCAGTACCCGCGCGTGCTCGCGATAGCGCGCCAGCGCCGTGCTCCGCGTGTCCTGGGCCCGGCCCGGCAGGAAGTGGCGCGAGGCGAGCACATAGCCCAGCTCCGCCAGCGTCGCGTCCTCGGCCCAGGCCACCAGGCGTCCGTCCCGCAGGGCCTGGTGCAGCTCACGCAGGGCCGGGTCCTCGAACACGTAGAGGTCCAGGACGACATTGGTGTCGAGCACCACGGGCAGCACGGGGGCAACGGGAGTCATTCGGGTTTCCTGCGGGCACGGTATGCTGCCCCCGCATCGCATGAGGGGGTCGGATGGAGCTACAACTTCTGAAGTGTCCGGGCTGCGGCGCGAACCTACCGCCCCCCGCCTCGGCGAACGGCATCCTCACCTGCGCCTACTGCGGCGCGATGGTGTCCGCCAAGGGCGTGGCCGTCTGGCCCAAGCCCGCGCGTCCCGCGGATGACCCGCCCTTCGCTCCGGACCGGCCTCGCGTCACCGTGGCGGGCACGCGCTACGTGCTGCTCGGCCGCCTGGGCCAGGGGGACAGCTGCGACGTGTTCCTCGCGCGGCGCGACGCGCGCATCACGGAGATGGTGGTGCTGAAGGTCGCCCGCGCGCTGTCGGATGGAGACCTGGTCGCGCGGGAGTACGAAATCCTCGAGGAGCTCCAGGGCTCCAGCGCCCAGGGCGCCGAGCACTTCACGCGGCTGCTCCCCCAGCCCGTGGCGCGGGGCAAGGTGAAGGACCCGGTGGGCACCGCGCGCCCGGCGGCCGTGTATCGCTGGATGAGCGGCTTCCAGCACTCGCTGACGGAGCTGCGTCAGGTGTCTCCGGAGGGCATCGACCCGCGCGCGGCGGTGTGGATGTGGAAGCGCGCGCTGGAGGTGCTCGGCTTCGTGCACCGCGCGGGCTACGTCCACGGCGCGGTGCTGCCGCCCCACCTGCTCGTGCACCCCAGGGACCATGGCGTGATGCTGGTGGGCTGGTCCAATGCCACGCGGTACCACTCGACCCTGGCCCTGCCTTCCGCCAGCGTGGCCCACCCGGACTTCTACCCGGAGGCGCTGCTGGACGGCGCGACGCCCTCGCCCGCCACGGACCTGGCCATGCTCGCGCGCTGCCTCGCCTGGGTGCTCGGTGGGACGGCGGCGACGGGCCTGGCGCCATCGAAGGTGCCGGCGCCGCTCGTCGCGCTGCTGCGCGACCAGGCCCGGCTCCAGCGCGGCGCGAGCATCGATGCGTGGAGCGTGAAGGAAGAGGTGTCACGGGCGGCGCTCGAGGCCTTCGGTCCTCCGCGCTTCGTTCCCTTCACCCTGCCCGGGTGGCGTTGAGCGCGGCGGAACGCCGTGGCGTGGAAGGAGAGTCGAGCGATGGGTTACGGGAGCTACAGCAGCCAGGCGCACGAGGCGCTCATCCAGACCCGGGCGACCTTGTCCCGGCAGGTCCTCTTCCGGCAGGAGCGCTGCCATCCGTTGATGGACCCGCGCGGGGTGGACTGGCGCGAGAGTCGGGACAGCGAGGAGCATCCCCTCTCGCTGGGCATCGTCTTCGCGCTCGACGTGACGGGCTCCATGGGTGACATCCCGGAGCTGCTGGCGCGGCGCGGGCTGCCCAGCTTCATGCGGGCGCTGCTGGACGTGGGCGTGACGGACTCACAGGTGCTCTTCATGGCGGTGGGCGACGCGAACAGCGACCGCGCCCCGCTGCAGGTGGGCCAGTTCGAGTCCAACGAGCGACAGATGGACCAGTGGCTCACCTCGTCCTTCCTGGAAGGCGGCGGAGGCACGCCGGGCCACGAGTCGTATGAGCTGGCGATGTACTTCGCCGCGCGCCACACGGACCTGGACTGCTTCCGCAAGCGCAACCGCCGGGGCTACTTCTTCATGACGGGTGACGAGCGGCCCTACCCGTTCGTCTCGCACACGCAGGTGGCTTCGCTCATGGGGGACGGACTGGAGAAGGACCTGCCCGTGCAGCAGGTGGTGGACGAGCTCCAGCGCGCCTTCGAGCCCTTCTTCCTCATCCCCGGTCTGGCCCGCCGCCGCAACTGCGAGCGGTACTGGCGGGAGCTGCTCGGGGACCGCGTCATCTGTCTGGAGGAGCCCGGAGACTGCGTGGACGTGACCTCCAGTCTCGTCGGCCTGTGCGAGGGCGCCATCGCCGACATCGACGCGCTGGCCCGCCACCTGGAGCGCGAGGGCAGGGACCGCTCCCGACGCGGCGCCGTCATCCGCGCGCTCACGCCCTTCGCGGCCACGCTGGGACGCGACGGCACGCCTCAGCCGCGGCTGGAGGATGAGCACCTGCCCGTCGACGACGCCAGCTCCGGCCACCGGCGCATCGTCCCTCGCGACGGGCGATGAGCGCCTCGCGCGCGGCCCACATCGTCGTCGACCTGGGCTTCGGCGACGCGGGCAAGGGCACCCTCACGGACTGGCTGACGCGTCGGCATGACGCGCGGCTCGTGGTGCGCTTCAACGGCGGCGCGCAGGCGGGGCACAACGTCGTCACCGAGGACGGCCGACACCACACCTTCTCCCAGTTCGGCGCGGGCACCTTCGTGCCTGGCGTGTGGACGCACCTGGCGCACTCCACCGTCTTCCATCCGCTGGCCCTGCGCGTGGAGACCCGCTACCTCGCCGAGCGCGGTGTGCCGGAGGCCCTGTCGCGCGTGACGGTGAGCGAGCGGGCCCGCGTCATCACGCCGTTCCATCAAGCGGCGGGGCGGCTGCGGGAGCTGGCTCGGGGCGATGCGCGACATGGCACCTGCGGCGTGGGCGTGGGCGAGACGGTGCGCGATGCGCTCGCGCACCCCGAGGACACCGTGCTCGCGGGCGACCTGAGGGACGCGAGCGGACTCGTGCGCAAGGCCCGCGCGGCGCAGGAGCGCTTGCGAGGGGCGCTGGAGGAAGTGCTGCGCCTCACCGAGGGACTCTCCGACGCCGCGCCGGAGCGGGCCCTGTTGGAGGACTCCGGCGTGAGTGCCCGCTGGGCGGAGGCCGTGCGGAGCATCGAGCCTCTTCAGCGCGTCGTCGACGACGCATGGCTCGGGGCCCGGCTTCGCGCGGGCACCACGCTCTTCGAGGGCGCGCAGGGCGTGCTGCTGGACGAGTGGCGCGGCTTCCATCCCCACACCACCTGGAGCACGTGCACCTTCGAGCCCGCGCTGGCCCTGCTGCGCGAGCATGGCTTCGATGGCGAGGTGCACCGGCTGGGCGTGCTGCGCGCGTATGCCACGCGCCACGGAGAGGGCCCGTTCCCCACCGAGGACGCGAGCCTCGCGCCCTCTCTCCCCGAGCCGCACAATGGCGCCGACGGCTGGCAGGGTGGCTTTCGCGTGGGCGCCTTCGACGCGGTGCTCGGCCGCTATGCGCTCGAGGTCTGCGGTGGGGTGGATGCGCTCGCGGTGACGCACCTGGACCGGCTGACCTCGCGCTGGCCGGTGTGCGACGCATATCGCGCCGCGCCCGGGCAGGTCGGCTCCGGCGAGGACTCGACCCTGGTGCGTGAAGCGCCGGGTTCCGAGCGCATCACCGCGCTGCGTCCCAGTGACTCCGAGCGGGACCTCGACTGGCAGGCGCGCCTGACGCGGGCCCTGGCGCGCTGCGTGCCCGAGCGGAGGCCCCTGGAGCTGGGTGGGGCCCCGGAGGCTCGCGTCGAGCGCTTCCTCGGCTGGGTGGAAGCCGCCCTGGGCGCGCGCGTCACCGTGGCGTCCCGGGGGCCGACGGCCGGGGACAAGCAGCCCCGAGGCTGACGCCACCCTTGCCTCCGCGCTAGCGTCGCGGTGTCTCGAACGAGGGGGTCAAGCCAACATGGGGTACGGGTCCTACAGTCACGAAGCGCACAGGGCGATGACGGAGGCTCGCAGCGAGCTGCCGCCGCAAGAGGTGTTCAAGCAGCGCGCGTGTCATCCCAGGATGGACCCGTTCGGGGTGAAGTTCCGCGAGAGCCGGGACAGCGCGGCCCACCCGAACTCGCTCGCCGTCGTCATGTCGCTCGACGTGACGGGCTCCATGGGCAACATCCCCGAAATCCTGGCGCGCAAGACGTTCCCCTCGTTCATGAAGGACCTGATGGACGCGGGCATCGCGGACCCGCAGGTGCTCTTCATGGCCGTGGGTGACGCGGACTACGACAGGGCCCCGCTCCAGGTCGGCCAGTTCGAGTCCTCCGAGCAGCAGATGGACCAGTGGCTCACGTGGATGTTCCTGGAGCGCGGTGGCGGCGCGAACCCCTCCGAGTCCTACGAGCTGGGCATGTACTTCGCCGCCGAGCACACCGCGATGGACTGCTTCGAGAAGCGCGGCAAGAAGGGATACTTCTTCATGACGGGCGACGAGCCGCCCTCCGAGGAGGTGGCGGCGCGCCACGTGACGAAGCTCAT
Source organism: Myxococcus faecalis (assembly GCF_050039385.1). Taxonomy (NCBI): domain Bacteria; kingdom Pseudomonadati; phylum Myxococcota; class Myxococcia; order Myxococcales; family Myxococcaceae; genus Myxococcus; species Myxococcus faecalis. The sequence goes on from NZ_CP144336.1 coordinate 1,305,624, forward strand.
CGGCGACTCGATGAAGGACAACCAGCCCATCTACCAGACGGTGAAGCGGCTGGAGCGGACGTTCCATCCGTTCTTCCTCATCCCGGACCAGCGCCGCCGAGGCTCTTGCGAGGAGATCTGGCGCATCGTCCTGGAGGACCGGGTCATCTGCATGGACGACGCCGCGGACACCTGCGACGTGGCCGCCGCGCTGGTGGCCCTCACCGAGCGCGCCGTGCCGCACCTGGACGCGCTGGGCAGGCGGCTCAGGGACGCCGGCAAGCCCGCCGAGCGGGTGAAGAGCGTCCTGCGGGCCGTGGAGCCCTGGGCCCAGAAGCTGCGCGACACGCCATAGGACAGTGCCGGCGTCAGGCCCTTTCCCACGGGGCCCGACGCCGTGATACCCCCAGGCCGTGAGTGATTCCTTCGAACGGCTCGGGTTGTCTCCGGACACGCTCGGCGCGCTGCGCCGGGTGCGCTTCACCCAGCCCACCCCCATCCAGGTCCAGGCCATCCCTCCCGCGCTCGCGGGCAAGGACGTCATCGGCTGCGCGGCCACGGGCACCGGCAAGACGGCCGCCTATGTGCTTCCCCTCGTCGAGCGCTTCGCGGGCCGGAAGGGCACGCTGGGGCTGGTGCTCGCCCCCACGCGGGAGCTGGTGCGGCAGATTGCCGAGCCGCTGGGCGTCTTCGCCGAGGCGCGCGGCCTGACGCACACCGTGGTCATCGGCGGCGAGGACATGTCCGCGCAGGTGGAGGCGCTGAAGGCCCATCCCACCTTCGTGCTCGCCACGCCGGGCCGGCTGGTGGACCTGCTGGAGACGGGCTCGGTGAGCCTGTACCGGATGGAGGGGCTGGTGCTCGACGAGGCGGACCGGATGCTCGACATGGGCTTCCTGCCCCAGCTGGAGCGCATCCTCGCCGCGCTGCCTCGCAAGCGGCAGACGCTGTTGTTCTCCGCGACGCTCGGCCCCGACGTGGGCAGGTTCGCGCGGGAGCGGCTGCACAAGCCGGTGCGCGTGGAGGTGACCCGCAGCGGGACTCCCGCCGAGCGGGCCGAGCAGCGGCTCTACATCGTGAAGCCGGAGGAGAAGTCGGCGCTGCTGCTCACGTTGCTCGCGGAGAGCGACTCGACGGCGCTCGTCTTCGCCAAGTCGAAGGAGCGCGCGGACAAGGTGCTGCGGCTGCTCCAGCGCGAGGGCCACAAGAGCGCGGTGCTGCACGCGGACCGGACGCAGAACCAGCGGCGCCAGGCGCTCGAGGGCTTCCGCGAGGGGACCTACCGGTGCCTGGTGGCGACGGACATCGCCGCGCGCGGCCTGGACGTGGAGGACGTGGGACAGGTCATCAACTACGACCTGCCGCACTCGCCCGAGGACTACGTGCACCGCATCGGCCGCACGGCGCGCGCGCAGGCCAGCGGCGTCGCGTCCACCTTCGCCACGTCGCGGGACAAGCACGTGGTGGCGGAGATCGAACGCATCATGCGCGGACAGATTCCCCGCGTCCCCGTGCCGCGCGAGGACCCCGTGTTCCAGGAGGCGTGGACGCGCTTCCTCGCGTCCCAGAAGGACCCCGGTCCTCCGCAGAAGGACTCGGGAGCGTCCCCCGGCAAGGAGCAGGGTCGCCACGCCCGGACCCACGGCAAGCGCAGGCCCCGCTGAGCGGCACCACCGCTCGAGCGTGCCCCCATCCGCCGCTCCGTCGCAGGAGGCCCTCGGAGTCCCCGGGCGCGCCTGCGTGGCGCTCGCCCTCCGCCGCGGGTGGCCCTCGGAGTCCCCGGGCGCGCCTGCGTGGCGCTCGCCCTGCCGCGCACGCGCGGCTTCGACGGCGCACGGCCTTCAGGGCGTGGCGGTCTGCTCCCGCGCCAGCTCCGCGCGGAAGAACGCGCTGCCCTCTGCCAGGGTGCGCATGTAGCCGCGCACGTCCTCGCGCGCCTCGGGCGACAGCTTGAAGAACGGCGTCACGTGCTCGTCGGGCACGTAGCGGAACGTCAGGTTGATGCGGCGCGTGCGGAAGTCCGGCAGCTTCGGCGCCAGGTCATGCCCCGCGCGCGTGTCCACCCGCTGCACCCGATGGAACGTCTCCTCCTTCCACCGCGTCCCGCCGAACAGCTCCAGCGCCCCGTCGTCCAGCCACTGCTCCAGCACCACCGCGTCCCGCTCACCGGGCCGAGAGGACGTCACGAACTGGATGAGCGCCCGCTCGCCGAAGGACAGCGACGCCACCGGGCCGGGCTCGAAGTCCTTGTGCTCGCCCACCCGCGCCGTGTCCACCCAGCGGTCCTCCTCCAGCCGGTTGCCGTAGAAGTTCACCAGACACGTATTGAGGTGCCAGCCCTTGGGCATGTCCGGCCCCCGGAACATGCGCCGCGCCAGCTCCTCGATCTTGGTCACCTGCCGCTGGAGCACCTCCGGGAACGGCTCCGCCTTCACGCACCGGTTCCAGACGCCCTTGGGCGGCCGGTAGTAGTCCAGGCACGCGAACTGCCAGTTGCCCAGCCAGTACACCGGTCGGAGCAGGCGCCGCTGCTGCTGCCCCGGCGGCGGCGGGAAGTGCTTCGAGAAGCGCTCCTCCCACAGCGGGTGCAGCCCTCCCAGCCAGGTCAGGATGGCCTCCTTGTCCAGGGCGGACAGGAAGCTCGCGTTGTAGTGGTGGCCGGGTGTGCGCTGGCGGGCCTTGTGCGCCAGCGAGGGGCCTCGACGGGGGGGGAGGGCCATGGGCGACCCCGTGGTACCACACCGGCCGCGTCCGGAGGGGCCCTTGCGCAATCCGCCCACCCCCGGTGTTGGTAGGGAGGCCGGATCGCGAAACCACCATGTCCGAAGACCGTCTCCACACGCTGTACCGCACCTACGGGCCCTCCCTGTACGCCCGCTGTCGCCAGATCCTGGGCGATGACGCCGCTGCGGCCGATGCGGCGCAGGAGACCTTCCTCCGGCTGCACCGCCAGCTGGACCGCGCCCCGGATGCCCAGCACGCCCTCGCGTGGATCTACCGCGTGGCCACCAACTACTGCCTCAACCAGGCCCGAGACAGGCGCCGCCGCGCGGTGCCCGTGGAGGAGCTGCCCGACGTGCCCGGCGTCGACAGCGAGCGCCTGCTGGAAGACCGGGACCTCGCCCGCCGCCTCATCACCACCGCGCCCCCCAAGGTGGCCGAGGTCGCCTGGCTCCACCTCGCCGACGGGATGACGCAGGAAGAGGTGGCCCAGCTCCTCGGAATCTCCCGTCGCACCGTCGTCAACCGGCTCGCAGACTTCCACCGGCACGCCCACGCGCTCGCCGGGAGGCCCCCCTCATGAACGCCCCCCCTCACGTCTCCAGCCTCAAGCTGGAGGCCCTCGCGATGGACGCGCTTCCCCCTCCGGAGCGCGCCACCACGCAGGCCCACCTGGACACCTGTCTCACCTGTCGCGCCCGCTCCGAGGAGCTCGCCTCCCACCGCCGGCACTTCACCGCCCACGTGCTCCCCCGCGCCCAGCTCCCCTCCCCGCGCGGGATGCCCTGGAGCGACTGGCGCTGGTGGGCTCCCGCGCTCGCGCTGGCCTCGGCGGTGGTGCTGCTGTTCGCGCTGGTCGCGGTGCCCTCGCCCCAGGAGCCCGAGCTCGCGGTGAAGGGCGGCGCGATGCTCCAGCTCTTCGCCCACCGGGGCGAGCGGACGTGGAAGGTGGAGGAAGGCGAGGCCCTGGCCCCAGGGGACCAGGTGCGCTTCGTCGTGGAGGGGCTGGGCCTGCCCTACGTGCTGGTGGTGTCGGTGGATGGCGCCGGACAGGTGAACACCTACTACCCCTTCGGTGGACATGAGAGCGTGCAGTTGCCGTCGCGGGGGTTGCCGGTGGAGATTCCGGGGAGCGTGGTGCTCGACAACGCCCCGGGACCCGAGCGACTGTTCGCGCTGTTCTCCCGCCAGCCCTTGTCGTTCGAGTCGGTCGCGCCGGCGCTGCGCGAGCTCTCCACCGGAGGCGCGGAAGTCATCCGGGACCGCAGGCGGTTGCCGGTCGCCGCGGGAGCACAAGCCACCTTCCTCTTCGAGAAGACCCAGCCGTGATGACCTCTCTGCGCTGCCTCGTCGTCGCCGCGGTGCTGTGCGCGTCCCTGCCCGTCGAGGCGGGGACCCGACGCATCGCCGTGTTGGTGGGCCACAACGTGGGCAGCGGGGAGCGGCCGCCCCTGCGCTACGCGGAGGCCGACGCCACGAAGCTCGCGGGCGTGCTGTCGGAGCTGGGGGACGTGGCGCCCTCGGACCTCATCATCCTGAAGGGTCAGGGGCTGGCGCCGGTGCGGTACGCGCTGGACGAGGCGGCTCGCAAGGTCGAGGCCCTGCGCCGTCAGCCGGACACGCGCGTGGTGCTGTTGTTCTATTTCTCCGGACACTCGGACGGCGTGGCGCTGGAGCTGGGCACGGAGCGACTGCTGTACTCGGAGCTGCGGCGCTGGCTGGACGCGACGCGCGCGGACGTGCGCCTGGCCATCGTCGACAGCTGCCGCAGCGGCGCCCTGCTGCGCTTCAAGGGAGGCCGCCCGGGTCCCTCGTTCGAGCTGCGGCTGACGGATGAGGTGCACAGCACCGGGCACGCGCTGCTGACGTCCAGCGCGGAGGACGAGCTGGCGCTGGAGTCGCGGGAGGTGGGCGGCTCGCTCTTCACGCACCATCTGGTGTCGGGGCTGCGCGGCGCGGCGGACTCGTCCGGAGACGGGCTGGTGACGTTGGCGGAGGCGTATCAATACGCGTATGCGCACACCGTCTCGTCCACCGCGGACGTGCTGACGGGCGCGCAGCATCCGGCGTACGACTACCGGCTGACGGGCAAGGGGGAGCTGGTGCTCACGCAGCTTCCGAGCCCGGGCACGGCGCTGGAGCTGCCGTCGGACTTCGAGCGCGCGCTGCTGTTGAAGCCGGGGCGAGGACAGGTGCTCGCGGAGCTGGGGCCGGGCGCGGTGCCTCGGCTCGCCGTGCCTCCGGGCGAGTACGAGCTGCGAGCGTGGCGAGCGGGACGGCAGCACGTGGGCGCGGTGAACGCCGCGGCCGGACAGGTCAGCAAGGTGCGCTGGGACGACCTGAAGCTGGCGCCGCCATCGCCCACCCTCGCCGGCCTCAAGGGGAGCCATCCGGTGCCCATCTCGCGCAAGGTGGTCATCGCGTCACCGGAGGAGTGGCAGTGGCTGGAGCCGACGCCTGAGGAGACACAGGCCCCACCCGAGGAGGCACCGCCACCGGAGCCGGACCCGACCCAGGAGCCGAGGCCCTGGGGCTCGGTGGAGCAACGTGTCGCCGCCGCCGCGCTGACCGAGAATCAGAACGCCCCCGAGCCCCTCGTGGCCCGCTCTCCCGAGCCGGTCACCGAGGGGCGCACGCTTGATTCGGCCCGCGCGTCTGCGCCGCTGGAGATCTCGCCGTATGTGCCCGCGACGCCCGGGGACCGGGAGCTGACGTTGACGGCGGGGATGCGCCACACGGTGGTGGACCCCGCGGGCGCGCTGCTGGCGTTCCGCGCGGAGCTGTCCAAGGCGCTGCAGGGACTGACGTTCGCGCTGGAGGTGGGCCAGGGGCCGCACGAGGAGAACCGTGAGTTCACCACGGGCCTGACGGTGGGCTATGCGCTCAAGAAGCGCTACCGCTACACGGAGCTGGCGCTGGGCGTCGAGGCGGGGTTGCAGGTGGTGGTGCAGACGGGGGACGGAGACTCGGGCTGGACGATGGGCCCGTCGGCCGCGCCCGTCGCGTCGTTCGCGCTGTACGTGGTGCCGCAGATGGCCGTGACGGTGGGCGGGCGCCTGCCGGTGGTCGTCGTCCGGCTGGATGAGCGGACCCAGTGGAAGTTCATCCCCGCCGCGGACGTGGGGCTGCGGATTCCGTTCTAGCGGAGACTGTCGGTCGCGAGTTGGCGACTCGAGCAGGGCTCACGTGGGGCCACCGCACTGGCCCCACGTCGAGGCACCTCGAACCGGCTCAGCGTCCGTGCGTGATTCCCACGGACGCACCTTCGGACGGCTCGCGCGCGGACGAAGGCATCACCGTCGGCCTCGGAGCGGCGGCGCCCGCGGGGGCCACCACGGCCCGAGCCGGCTCGACCGAGGCCGCGTTCATCGGCGTGACACCGGCCTGCACGGCGGCGGCGCTGTTCACGGACTCGGCACCCGCCTGCACCGCGGCGCTCGCCGGCGTGCCCGCCACCTGGCCCGCGGCGGCGTTCACCGACGTGCCCACCACCTGCACGGCGGCATTGCTCACGGACGCGGCACCGGCCTGCACGGCGGCGGCATTGCTCACGGACGCGGCACCGGCCTGCACGGCGGCGGCAGCGTTCATCGACTCGGCGCCCACCGCGGCGGGCTGCGCGGACGCGGTGGACTTCGCCACCTGCGTGCCCGGCGCCGGAGCCGGCACGGGCTTCGCGCAATCCGTCACGGCCTTCGCCTCGGTCGCCGCCACCGCGCCCACCGACGCGACCAGCGGGGCCTTCGGCTCGGGCGGCAGCATGCGCGGCGGCAACACGAAGGGCGGCGGCACGGGGCAGTGCGTGCACGGCCCTCGCAGCGGCACCGCCAGGCGCTGACCGGCGCGCAGGAAGCTGCCCTTCATCCGGTTCGCCTTGCGAATCAGCGCCACCGACGAGTTGTACCGAAGCGCGATGCCACCCAACGTGTCACCCGAGCGGATCCGGTGCGTCGTCACGTTGTGCTCGGGCTGCAGCGACAGCAACGGCTGCACCCGGCGCCCCAGTTCCTGCGCCTTCGGGTTGTGGAAGCGCAGGTGGAAATGGTCCCGGTGCCGACGCGCGTGCCGGATGATGCCCGCCGGGTGGAACAACGAATCCAGCCACGCCTTGTCCTCGCCCGCCGACAGCGCGTAGTCGTACAGGACCTTCTGCACGCGCTTGTCCACGAGGATGAGCTGGATGTCCGTCTTCGTCACCACCGCGCGGATGAACGCCCAGTTGAGCGGCACGTTGATGTACTTCTCGCGCTCGCGCTCACGGATGGGGTCCACCGTCGGGTAGTAGAAGCCGACGTCCACGTCGCGGCCGTTCTGGTGGCTCTTGTGGGGGCGCTTGTAGCCACCCTCCTTGTTGCTGATGCCGTTGACGCGGATGGGCGGCGCCTCCGGGAAGCGCGAGCGCACCTCCCGAATCGCGGTGATGAGGTAGTCGATGCTCTCCTGCGTGCCCCACGCGATCTCGGGCTGCACCACGAGCCAGTCGGCGCCCTCCCCCTTCGGGAACTGCACCGAGTTCACCAGCCGGCCACTGTGCGCGAAGCCCACCGCCATGGAGCCCAGCGACGCGATGTCGTCCTTCCAGCGCCGCGCCAGCTCCTCGTCGGAGATGTCCGCCGTGTACAGCGGCCCCGTGGGCACCTCGCCGCCCACCACCGGCGTCTCACCCTCGCCGTCGTCGCCCTCCCCCTCGCCGGCCTCCGCCGTCTCGTCCTCGCCCTCCAGGTCCTCCTCGGACAAGGAGCAGCCCTCGGCCGGAGCCTCCGCGGCGACAGGCACGGCGGCTGTCTCGACGGCGACCGGCGACGGCACGACCGCCGGCGGTGCCTCCTGACTCCCCTGCGTCAGTCCTTCTGAACGCACGGAGGCCAGGGCGGACTCGCCGCCAGAGTGGGGAACCACGCGCCCGGCACAGCCGGCGCAGACCAGAAGGAGCCAAAGGGGGTAACGCACCGGGGCGAAGGATTGCCCGAGATTCGTTCGAGCACAAAGCCCCTCCCCGGATTTTTTGGCGCCCTCCCGGCCCAGGGGGCCACCTGGAGTGGCCCCCACCACACTTGCCGAGCAGGAAGGGAGGCGTCAGGGGGCCGGCGGCGGGACCTTGAGCGCGACGTCAAGCGCCAGTTCGATCATCTCGTCGAACGTCGTCTGCCGGTCCTGGGGCGACAGGTGCTCCCCGGTCTGCAGGTGGTCCGACACCGTCAGCAGGCCCAGCGCGCGCGCACCGAACTCGGCCGCCACGCCGTACAGGCCCGCGACCTCCATCTCGATGGCGAGCACACCCATGCGCACCAGCGCGGCGTTGAGCTGCTCCTGGGGGTGGTAGAACAGGTCGGAGGTGAAGACGGAGCCCGCACGCACCGGCTTGTTGCGACGCTCGGCCGCCTCCACGGCCCAGCGGGCGAGCTCGAAGTCCGCCACGGCCGCGAAGTCATGGTCCAACAGCCGCATCCGGTTCACCTTGGAGTCGGTGCCCGCGCCGGTGGCCACGATGACGTCGCGCAGCTTCACGTCCGGACGCAGCGCGCCGCAGCTGCCCACGCGGATGAGCGTGCGGGCGCCGTACACCTTGATGAGCTCCGTGGCGTAGATGGAGATGGAGGGCACCCCCATGCCGTGCCCCATCACCGACAGGCGACGGCCCTGATAGGTGCCCGTGAAGCCGAACATGTTGCGCACGGAGGTGACGCCCCGGGCGTCCTCCAGGAAGCGCTCGGAGATGTAGCGAGCCCGGAGGGGGTCACCGGGCATCAGCACCACGTCGGCGAAGTCGCCGGGTGCGGCGGAGATATGAGGAGTTGCCATGGGCGCGCACCATAGCCCGGGATTACCAACTTGAGCTGCCGAAACCCGAGCCGCTCCCCGAAGAGCCGCCTCCGTAGGAAGAGCTGGAGAAGCCGGAGCCGCTGCTCGACGAGGAGGACGACGAGGACGAGGACCACGACGAAGAGGACGAGGAGGACGAGGACCACGACGATGCGCGGGAGCGCTCCTCCTCGCGGCGGCGCTCCTCCTCCGCCTCCACGATGGCGTCGGACGCGGCGCGGGAGGCCCTGCCCGCGGACTGCTCGGCCTCGACGTACAGGCCCCGGTCCAGCGAGCGCCGGGCCTCGTCGAGGTAGGAGCCTCCGGGCCGCCCCCGCCACGAGCTCGCCTGGAGCACCAGTTCGGCGGCGCCCGAGATGGCGTTGGCGGCCTGCTCGGCGGAGCGCAGCTCTCCGCGCAGGTCCGCCGTCCTGCGGGCCGCGTCGGCGGCGATGCGTCCGGCCAGCGTGTCGACCGCCGCCCAGTCGTTGTGGGGCTTGCCGAACTCCGCCTGGGCCTTGGACAGGTCCTTGCCCAGGGACAGGAGGGCATTGACCGCCACCACCGTCGCCCGGCTGTCGGCGATGCCGTCGTTGGCGGCCTGGCGGATCCACACGTCCGCCGAGGACACGGCCCGCTCCGCCGACGCCAGGCTGTCCTGGGCCTGCGCGTGCTGGGCCCTGTCCCGGGCGACGGACTGGCGCACCTGCTCCAATGACAGACACGCGGCGGCGAGCTTCTCTCCGGCGGCGAACGGGTCCGCGGGCCGCGCCTCCGTGGTCTGCACGGCCGCCTGGAGGAGCCCCTGGGCCGCGTCCCGAGCCTTCACGGTGGACCGCTTCACCCGGGCGTCGGAGACATCGGCGGTGCAGGCCGCGAGCAGGCCCCGGGCGGCCAGCAGGACGCCCGCGTTGTGCTCCTCCGCGGCCTGGAGTCGTCGCGCCTTCTCATCGACCTCCAGCAGACGGGCATGGCTGAGCGCGTGGAGGCGCTCCACCTGGCCCAGCAGGTCCGCGGAGGCGAGCAGCCGCGCCTCGGCGAAGGCCAGCTCCGCGGCCTTGAGCTTGCTCGCGGCGTCGAGGCGGTGCCGGACGACCTCCGTCAGGTTGTCCTGGACGGTGCCGTTGGCCTCGGGGTGCACGGGGTCCTCGGGGCGAAGGCGCAGCGCGGTGGGCCGGTAGCGCTTCAGCAGCGACTCGAGCAGCACGGTGCCCTCCGCCACCCGCGTCTCCAGTCGCCGGGCCTCTTCGCGACAGGCGTCCCGTCGGGAGGCGAAGGTCTTCCGGGCCTCGCGACTGCTCGCGATGATGGCGCGCACCTCGTCCACGCGGGCGAGCACGGCGTCCAGCGCCTCGCGCGCCGTCTCCAGCCGGCCCTCGGCGAGCGCCTCGCGCCCCGTGGCCAGCAGGTTCGTGCCGACCGAGTGCCGGTCCGTCGGGTTCGACTCCGGCTCGTTCAAGAGCGCCGACGCGGGCTTGTCCAGCTCACGCCCCAGCGCCTCGCGCGCCGACGCCGTCTCCTTCTGCGCGCGGCCGAGCTCGTCCTGTGCGCGCGCCGCGAGCGTCACCAGCTCGGAGGTCTCCGCCGCCTGGCCGGCCAGGGCCGTGAAGGACCGCGCCAGCACCGCGACCGAGTCCCCCGCGGGAGCCTGGAGCAGCGCCTGCGCCACCTCCTCCGTCGCCTCGCCCCGAGCCGCGAGCGCATCCTCCAGCCACCGACGCGACAGGCCCGCCTTCACCAGCGCCGCCCCCGCGCGCTCCACCGCGGGAGCCACCTGCCCCACGGCCGCCTCCATCACCGCCACGAGCGCCTCGGCGTCCTCCAGACGCCGTCCGCCCTCCGTCAGCGGTCCCTCCACCGCGGCCATCGGGTCCTTGGCCAGCAGCGGGCGCGCGGCCGCGACGAGCGTCTCCAGCGACGGCGCCACGAGCGCGACCACCTGCTTCACCCGGAGCACCTCCGCCCCGGGCGTCAGCGAGCGCAGCCGGGCGCAGAACGTCTCCAGCGCGTTCACCGCGTCCAGCGCGACCTGGGGGACACTCTCGAGGGCCTCCACGAGCCGCAGCCCCCGCTCCGCGTGGGAGTTGAACGCCTCCAGCAGGTCCAGGAACGAGAGCGAGAACGGCTGATAGCTCTTCACGTCTCCGATGAGTCGCTGGGCGTGCGAGCGCGGCCCGCGCAGGACGCCTTCCACGCCTTCATCCGGGTGGAAGACGATGGGCGCGTCGCGCAGCAGCTCGGTGACCTTCTCGTAGCGCGAGGTGCCCAGGTGCGCGCCCAGCCCGTGCAACGGGCCCGAGCCCGCGAGCAGGTCCTCGGCCCGGTGCAGCACCCGCGCGGCGGCCGTCACCAGCAGGAAGAGCTCGTCCACATTGGACGCGAGCTGCTGTCCCCGCTCGCGCGTGAGCCCCTCGAAGCGCCGCGCGATGTCGTCGCGGGACTTGCCCGCCACCAGGTGCGTGCGCTCCAGCAGGTCGAACAGCGCCTGGGTCTTCTCGTCGACGACGGTGCGGAAGCGCTCGTGTTGTTCGATGGCCGTGCGTCGGCTCGCGTTGCGACGACGGCGCGCCAGCACGCCCGCGAGCAGCAGCCCCGCGCCACCCGCCGTGGCCCCCGTGTCCCGCATCCGCCGGGCCTTCCGCGCCTTCTGGGTCTCCCGCTCCGCCCGCCGGAGCGCCTCTTCGCTCTCGTCCATCGCGTGGCGATGCAGCTGCGAGCGGGACTCGAACGTCTCGCGAGCCTTCTTCTGCGCGGCCCTCGCCCTCGTGAGCGCGTCCTGGACGGCCTCCGCGGTCGGCAGCGCCTCGAGGGCCTTGAGCGCCTCGTCGATCTCCACGAGCCGGCGCTCGTCCTTCTCGGCGGACGTCAGGGCCTCGGCGACCTTCACGCGAGCGGACTCGGCGGCGACGAGCGCGTCGCGATGGGACGGCGACATGTCGCGGACCGCGGCGTTGGCATTCTCCACCGCCGTGTCCAGCGCCTCCAGCTGCGGCTTCGCGAAGCCCGCGTAGCGGTGCCCGGGCAGGCTCTCCAGCGCGGCCTCCAGGACCTTCAATCGGTCGCTCGCGAGCCGATGGGACTCCATCGCCGCGCGCAGCCCCTCCAGGTCCGCGCGCAGCCCGTCATACAGGGACGTCGCCCTGGCGAGGTCCGCCTTCTCCGGCGGCGTGAGCAGCGCGAGCGCCTGGAGGAGCGTCTTGCCCGCGGCCTGGAGGTCGACGGCTGCCGCGGACAATCCCGGCGGTATCGCCGACCTGAAGACCGAGGCGCGACGCTCCTCGAGCCCGGGGAGCTCCTTCTGGAGCGCCACGAGACTCGCCCTCAGCGCCTCGATGCGACGGGTCCGCTCGAGCTCCTCCCTGTCCAGGGCGGCGCGCAGTTGGGTCTCGATGGAGTCGACGGTGTTCTTCACCGCGTCGATGAGGCGGCCGCCGTTGCGCATGGCCTCGACGGCGCGGGCGTCCAGCGAGCCTGCCCAGCGGTCCTCGCCCAGCCGGCGTTGGTCCTTGGTCTCCGAGGCGAAGTACGACAAGCGGCGCTCCGCCAGGGAGATCAACAGCACGGTGCCATCGGGCTCCCTCGTCCGGGGGTTCTTCAGCGCGCCGAAGCCCGTCCGGTTCGACAGGCCCTTGCCCAGCGCGTGCAGCGCGGCGTCGATGTCGCGGAAGGTCGTCCCCTCGGCGTCGACGTAGCGCTCCCCTTCCGCGTCCGACATCAACACCACGGTCCAGCGCGGCGCTTCCTCCGTGAGCCACGCCTCCAGGTCCTCGAGCTGGTCGTCGGTGACGCCGACGTCGCCCTTCACGTAGAGGTGCTGGGACTCCTTCCAGACGCCGATGACGCTGGTCGCGCTCGTGACGCGTCGAGGCGCACGGGCCGCCTCGACAGGCGGCGCGGCCAACAGGAACAGGACGACCACGAGGGCGAAGCGCGGCAACCCGAGGGTCATCGATGGCTCCGAAGCGATGCGACGTGGCTGGATGTTCAAGGAGAGGCGGTCCACTCGACGTGGAAGTGGGCATCCAACGTCGGCAGGACATAGTCCGCCGGCAGCGGCGCGAAAGGCGCTGCCTTCTGAACGGCCGACAGCGCGGCGGCGTCCCAGGCCTTGGAGCCGGACTCCACGCCCACGACCGCCGAGACGAGCTTGCCGTCCCGTCCAATCACCGCCTGGACCACCGCCTTGCGCCCCACGGCGGGCACGCTCTTGCGTCCTGGCTGCTTCCACTTGCCGGCGACCTGCGCATAGACCTTCTGCTGGTAGGCGACGTTCGTGAGGTCGGGCTGGAAGAAGGCCTGCAACCGGGGACCCGCGGCGGCGAGCGCCAGGGGCGCGACGACCAGCGTGAACAGGGCCACCAGAGACAGCGAGCGGGAGCGGAGCATGGCGGACCATCGTAGTCGCCACCGAGCGTCGCCGCACAAGGGGCTTCCTCCGGGACTCCGCGACTCGCCCGGGCTCCTTCTGGGATGGCGAGTCAGGGCAGGCTCATCGGTGCCGCGCCCGGTCATCGACGGAGGTGCCATGGCGAGCCCGCCTCGCGGAGCAAGCGCCGCGCCTCACCCGGCATCAGCGTGGGCGCCGGAGCTGGCCTCTCCGCCGAGGCGCCGAACCGCATCCGCCCCTCGACGTCGCCACCGAGTCTTCCTCGCGGCGGCGGACTCATCCCCCGCGCGACGCGAGGACGAAGCCCGTGAGTCAACGCCAGCGCTTCAGGGTGAGCGCGGTGAGCATGAGCGCGCCGCCCGCCCCCGCGACGACGGCGAGCGGCCGACGCAGGTGCTCCGACAACGCGGAGAGCACGCCCAGCGTCACGTCCCGGCTCGCGGCCCGTAGCGCGGAGCCCGGGTGTGCATCCCGCACCACCCCGCCCTGCCGCCGCAGCTCCTCCGACGCACCTCTCACCGTCGCCGCCGCCGTGCGCTCGGCCATCGCCGCCACGGCTCCGCCCAGATCCGTCCCCTCCCGCCGGGCCTTCAGCTCCAGCTCCAACTGCTCCACCACCGAGTGGACGAACCGCCGGCCCGCTCGCTCCAGCACCTCGTCGAGCCGCTCGGACCGTGCCTCCAACGCCTGGCTCAATCCCTCGATGAGCCCCTGCCCCGCGCGTGACGCCAGCTGCGCGGCCATGGGAGCCACCAGGTCCATGTCGTGCTCCAGCTCCTTCACCGCGCCCCGCACCGCCCCCGTCGCCATCGTCCGGGCCCGGGCGCCAGGCTTGCGCAGCTCCCTGCGGCGCAGCGCCTCCGTCTCCGCGGTGCGCTCGAGCCACCCGTTCATCCGCTCCACCAGCTCACGCGACAGCAGGTCCACGCCCGGCATCGAGCGCCGCAGCTCCTCCACCGCGCCCCGGACCGCGCTCTCCGCGAGCGTGTGCGTCCAGGCACCTGGCGCATGCTCGTTCGCCTCGTGCACCGTGCGAGCCAGCAGGAGCACCGTGTCCTGGATGAGCTCCTTCAGGGTGCCGTCGAGCGCCGGCAGCTCTTCCTGCAGCCCCTCGGTGGCGCCGCTCACCGCGCCGCTCGCCAGCCCGTGGGCGGCCAGCCGCTCCAGCGACAACGCGAGACGCCGCACCCGCTCCACTGGCGACAACCATCCTCCGTTGCGCATCGCTCGCTCTCCCGCTGACCGCTCCGTCGGCCACGTGCCTGGGAACGATTGCGACGCGCGCCGCTGCCCGACACCCCGAGCAGGCGACGAGGGCGGCGCACGGCGGTCCCCACCCATCGCGCATCGCCGGCAGGAGGGCAGACAGGCATCTGGGAGACATCTGCACTCGGGTTGCGCGCCCCACCCCGCTCCGGAACAGTACCGCGGGGGTAGGACGATGCTGGGCTATCAGGCGAATGCACAATGGCGGGACATGTCTGACTTCGTGGTGCACTTCACGAAGCCGGGCGCGCCATTCCATGACGCCTACCAGAACATGATGAACATCCTGGGCACGCGCACGCTCATCCCCGGAGCCCAGGGCTTCGGGCTCGCGCGCAAGGAGCCCCAGGTCGCGGAGCGTCACCGCGCGGTGTGCTTCAGCGAAATCCCCCTGGACCAGCTCGCCCGGCTCGTCCAGCGCCGCAGCCTGTACGGCATCGGCTTCCGCAAGAGCTTCATCCTCTCCCAGGGCGGAGGGCCCGTCTGGTACGTCCAGTACGCGTCGCCCGCGCACCTGTCCCTCAAGCACCAGGTGGACCAGGCCCTGGCGGCGCCGGACTCCAGGGCGCATCCCCTGTGGTCCATGACGCCCTTCGTGGACATCCAGGGTGACTCCCACAACGCGCCCTACAACTACCGCTTCGACTGGGAGCGGGAGTGGCGCGTCCCGGGCCTGTTGCGCTTCACCGAGTACGACGTGGCGGTGCTCTTCCTCCCGGAGGAGCTGCACGCGACGGCGCGCGGCTTCTTCGAGTGGGCCGTGCGCGAGAAGGCGGGCCCGGGCTACTTCTGCCCGTGCCTGGACCCGCTGTGGAACGCGCCGCGAATCGCCGAGGCGCTGGAGAAGCACGCGGAGGACTCCGCGCGCCTGCGTGCTGGCTAGGCCCGGCTATTCGAACACGGACAGCTCGCCCAGGGCCTGTATCTCTCCGGAGACCTGCGCCTCACCCGCGTGGTCGAAGCCCGCCGGTCGCAGCCGGACGTAGCGCACCGGTCCCACCGGCTCCAGCGGGCCCTCCAGGAAGTGCGGTCCCTGGGACCAGGAGAACCGCCCGTCGAAGGGGCTGTCCCACTGCGTCTGTTCGTTGTAGGCGCGCGGCCCCCTGCGGTTCAGGGGCGGCGGGACATAGTCCTTCGCGAAGTTGCGCAGCACGCCCATCCGCGTCCACTGCTCGGCGTCCAGGCTCCCCTCCACCACGAAGCCCAGGAAGTTGCCTTCCGCGCCGCGCACCACCGCGTGACGCAGGCTCCGAGGCTCCTCGAGCGTGAGCGTCAAGGCATCCACCGGCTTGAGGCCCAGCGCGACGCGCTCCAGCCTCCCGTCCGTCCAGGGACAGGCGCCCCTCGAAGGAGCGGGCTGGCACGTCGCGCCGCGGCTCACGGGCCGGAGCCCCGCGGGCGGCAGCGGAAGCTCCTCCGTCCGCCAGTCCACCCGGAAGACCAGCGGGCTGTGCTTGCCTCCCAGCGGGTAGAACATGAACTCGCCCAGGGAGTGGGCCCGCAGCATGACGGCGGGCTGGGCGAAGTCCTCCAGCACGAAGCGATTGGCGACCCACCCGGACGACGCCGCCCACACCCGGAACAGGGGCTGGCCGCCATCGACGATGAAGAGCGCGGGCTCCGGTGTGGTGGGCAGGTTCGGGATGACGTTTTGATTCTCGTCCGACGTCATGGCGTACTCGCCGGTGAGCGGCGGCACCGGCACCGGAGGAAGCGCGCCGAAGCTCACGACGGAGCCCTCCGCGCCCGACGAGACGGCGAGCTGTGAATCCCAGATGCGCAGCGTGGGCAGCTCCACGTCGTCATGGAAGATGAAGGACGCGAAGACACCCGCGCCCGTCTCGTCCCGCCACTGCGCCCGGAAGCGGAAGGGCTGGTGCAGGTCCGGGTCCGGCGAGTTGGCCGACTGCACGTCGCCGTAGCGCATCTCCAGGAAGAAGTCGCCGTAGCCGTCGGTGACGCCTTCTCCGGAGTGGATGAAGTCCGGCATGACGTACTCCACGTTCGCCTCGCCACGCGGCTCGTAGTGGGCCGTCCTCGCATAGGGCACCACGCCATCGGTGACGGACGAGCCGTCGCGCCGCTCCAATCGGCCGTACACGAAGATGGGGTCGTCCTGGAAGCGATCACACCCCGGCGCGAGCAGCAGCAGCACGGCGGACAACCCCAGACTCGGAAGAGATGGGCGCATCTTCAGTAGCTCCCCTTCAGGCCGAACATCGGCAGGATGACGGGCAACCCCATCGCGTTGCGTTGCAGCTTGCCGGCCTTCCGCTTGTATTCGTAGGCGAACACCTCCTGCTGCAGCGAGAGGTTGAGGATGTCCAGGTACGCCTCGACGTTGAACTCCTCGTAGGCCCAGGCCTTGGCGACGCGGAAGTCCACGCGGAAGAACGCGGGCAGTCGCTCCACGCGGTCGGCGTCCTGACGCACCCACAGCCGATAACCATCGTGCGTGCGCGACTCGCGCTGGGTGACGGAGGAGACCTCGCCGGACTCGGGCCTGCCCGTGTTGAAGTGCAGCACCGAGCCCACCGTCCAGTTGTCGCCGAACTTGTAGCTGACGGCGGCGTTGAAGACGTGGGCCTGCTCGAAGGCGAAGGGCAGCTCTCCCTCCGCGACCTCCCGGATGCTGTTGTCATCGTTGTAGCGCGCGAAGCGGCGGTGGCGCTTGCTCTGCAGGAAGCTGTACGTCACCCAGCCGAACCAGTCGCGGCCCAGCGGGTGGCGGACCATCAGGTCCAACCCATACGCGTACCCACGCGCCTTCGGGTCCGCGTACGGCTGGCCCCGGCGCTTGCGGTTCTCGAGGACGTCCATCACCTCGAACTCCACCGTGCGGAACAGCGGGTTGAAGTAGACGTCCCCCGACAGCTCCAGCCCCGAGCCGAGCTTCCACTCCGCGCCCACGTCGAACTGGGCGCCCTCCTGGACGCCGTGGTTCAGGCCCGACACGTCCATGGCCGGCAGGTGGAGCAGCACGGTGGGCGGCTGGTGGTAGAGCCCGGCGCCGCCCTTGAGGGTGAACGTGGACGTCAGCGTGTGGCGCACGGCCAGGCGCGGCTCGATGACGAAGTGCTGGATGCCGGGGACCAGGTGATAGCCATCCACGCGCAGGCCGGGTGACACCAGCCACTTCTCCGCGGGACGCCACGTGGCGCCGGCGAACACGCCCGTGAAGGTGGCGAGCGCGGAGGGCTGCTTGAGCGGATGGGCATCATCCTGGGGACGCCAGCCCGGGGGTCTTGCGGAGCCGGTGATGCCGGTGGCCACGCGGCGGTGCTCCACGTCCGCGCCCACGTGGACCGCGAGGGACGTGGACAGCTCGCGCTTCCAGCCGGTGCGCGCGGAGAACGTGAGCTGGTCCAGGCCGTAGCGGCCGGCGAGGACCTCCTCCGGCCCCCGCTCCTCGCGGAGGATGATGCGCCGGTAGCCGAGCAGGGCCACCTCGTCGAGGCCCACCGTGAAGCCGAGCTCCGCCTCGCCGCCCGCGAGGGGATGGGTGCCGCGCAGGTCCACGCGATGGAAGCGCGAGACGATGGTGGCGCCCATGCTGTCCTCGTAGCCGGCGGTGGCCTCGCCCGCGTCGTCGGAGCTGCCCAGCGCGAGCAGGCGCAGCCGTCCGGCGCCGACCTTCTGTTCGATGCGGGCCTGGTAGTCCCAGAAGGCCGCGTGGATGGGGTTGTCCTCCTCGTCGTTGAAGATGGCGTAGGCCAGGGGGATGAGCAGCCCGGTGTAGCTGTAGCGGCCCGACACGGTGAGGGAGGTGCCGGTGCTGTCGAAGGGGACCTCGACGAAGCCGCCCGCGTTGAGGAGGTCCGCGTACGCGGCGAAGTGCGGACGGTCCTCGCGCGGCTTGCTCAGCCGGCCCTCCACCGCGCCCCCCAGGAGCCGTCCGTACTGGACGGGCGGTGTGCCGGGATGGAAGTCGATGGTGTCGATGAACTCGGGGTGCACCACCGCGGGGCCGAGCAGCAGGTGGTACAGCATGGGCACGCGCACGCCGTCGATGTAGTAGCCGGTGGCGGCGGGCTGACCGCCTCGCACCACGGGATAGCCCAGGCCGGAGGCGACGCTGGCCACGCCCGGCATGAGCATGATGACCTTGAACGGGTCGCCTTGCGTGCCGGGCACCTCGCGCAGTTCCTGCTCCTGCAAGGTGATGCGGGAGACCTCGGTGCGCGGGCGCGTGTCACGCACCACCGTCTCGTACGGGCTCACGCGGGCGGGCTGGAGGCGGTAGATGACGTCGAGCGTCTGGCCCGACGTGAGGGACTCCTCGAAGGTACCGAGCTGATGGCCGGGGGCGCGCACGCGGAGCGAGTGGGTGCCCGGGGGCAGCTCGAGTTCGAAGCGGCCTTCCAGGTCCGTGATGGCGACGGGCTCCTCGCCGTCCGCGAGGAACAGGGCGGCGTCCACGAGCGGCTCGCGGGTGCCTCGGGCGCGGACCTCGCCGCGCAGGCGGGACTGGGTGAAGCGCAGCGGGGCTGGAGGCTCGAAGTGGTAGGCGTATGGCAGACGCACCGACACGGCGCGGTCGCCGAGGGTGGCCGGGGTGAAGCGCAGACCTCTCGCGGCCCGGATGGCGGCCTCGTTGAGCTGGGGGTGCGTGGCGGGCTTCTCCACGGTGACCTCGGCCACGGCGCCCTGCTCGTCGATGCGCAGGAGCAGGCCGACGTCACTGGGGGCACCCTGCAGCCCTTCGGGCCAGGAGACGGGAGACTCGGTCAGGAGCCGAGGCGTCAGCAGGGCGACGACACCGCCATCCGGAGTCAGGCCCAGGCGCGTGGCGTCCTCCGAGGCGATGGTGGTCCCCGCGTCCGTGGCCTGGACATCGATTTCGACGGCGCGGGCCTCGCCACCGGCGGTGGGGAGCGCTTGAGCCCAGGAGGCCAGCGGCACCCAGAGGATGCAGAGCAACAGGGCGAGGGAGGGACGGGGGGAGTCCTTCATGGGAGGGATACGTGGGCAGCCCCCTGCCCTGGCTGGAAGATTTCCACGCCGCGGCACATTCATGCCTCGGTGAAACTGTCCACCTCGTACCGGTGTCGGAATCGGGGGCCGGCCCACGGCGCAATCATCTCCAGGCGCTCCTGAAAGCGCCTTGACATGCGATTCCACGATTTCTCAACCGCCACCCCAATCCCTTCCTGTATGGTTTTGGCAGTGGGCCGGACACAACCGTTGTCGGAGAGGTGAAGCCTCTCCTCGGAGACAGCCCCTTGTCCCCATCATCACGAAGCGTCTTGCCGTGGCTCGGCGCCTTGTTCCTTGCTGCTTGTGGAAGCGATTCCGTCGAGCCGCTCTCGAGCCCCCCAGACCCGGTGTCCACCCAGTACTCCCGTCTGTATGAGGATGACCATGGGGATGCGCCGAGCGAAGCCACCCCGGTCCTCCCGCATACCCTCATCACAGGCACCCTGGACTTCCGCGCCGACGAGGATGTCTTCTCCTTCACTGCCCAGGCGCAGCGCTACTACCGGTTCGACTGCGTCGTCGATTCACCCGCCACGGGTTGGGTCTTCTACTACTACAATGCACAGCAGGTGCCCAGCGGCACCGCCGTGGTCTTCGACCCTCCAGGACATGGGTTGTATTTCAAGGCCAGGGCCACGGAGACCGCCTATGTCAGCATTCGCTCTCCCATGCCCGAAATCGTCGGTCCCTACTCCTGCCAGATCACCGAACTGGGGATGGATGACCATGCGGATACCGCGACCTCGGCCTCTGCCTGGGCTCCTGGAAACGTGGCCACGGGGACCATCGAGTACGGCATCGACACCGACGTCTTCTCCCTTCCCTTGCAACGCGGAGCCTTCTACCGGGTGCGCTGCGAGTCCGCGGTGCCCAACGAGTGCCAGGTGAGGGTCACCAGTCCGGTGGGGACCATCACCCCGCCGGGCATGCCCACCCAGACCGCGTCCTTCAATGCCATCCATTCGGGGACGTACCTCGTGGAGGTCACCATGAACTGGACGAGCACCCCGGTGCTCCAGACTGCCTACACACTCCACCTGGACCTGCTGGAGACCGATGACCATGCGGACACGCTGGAGCACGCCACGGCGCTGACGCCCTCTTCCACCTCCTTCACGGGAAAGCTGTCGGGGGCCTTGGACCAGGATGTCTTCACCTTCACCGCGACGCAGGGGCGCGTGTACCGCTTCGCCTGCGACGTGCTCCAGGGCAGGACATCGGGACCTTCGCTGCTGCTGCGAAACGCCGGGGGCACCATCGTCGACGGCTCCAGTTCCAGCCAGAACCGGGGCACCACGGTCTCCGTCGAGACGCCCGTGACGGGCGCCTACTTCGTCGAGCTCTCCCATGGCAGCTACGATGGCCCCTATTCCTGCGCCCTCGAGGACCTGGGGTTCGATGACCATGGGGACTCGGCGATGGCGGCGACCCCGGTGTCTCTCCCCACGGTGCTCACGGGCCACCTGGAGACTCGCGCGGACGTGGATGCATTCGCCTTCGAGGTCCAGGCGGGTCGCATCTACCACTTCGAGCGGACAAGCAGCACGGCCAGCTCCATCCTCCTCCAGCTCAGGAATGCCCAGGGGCAGCTCGTCCAGACCGGAGGCTACGGGGCGCTGATCTACGAGGCCCCCGAGAGCGCGGTGTACACGTTCGAGGTACGACTCGACAGTTCCACTCGCGAACCCGGAACGTTCGTCATCCAGGCCGTCGACAGGGGACCGGATGACCATGGCAACACGCCCGCCTCCGCGACCCTCCTGGTCCCCGGACAGCCGGCCTCCGGCTGGCGGCATCGCAGCGAGGACAAGGATGTCTTCGTCTTCCAGGCCCAGGAGCAGACGCTCTACCAGCTGTACTGCACCGGGTGCGAAGTCACCTTGGAGTCCCCCACGGGGTGGGTGCGCCGTCTCCACCTCGCCAATCCCGCTCGCATCTTCATCGACCCTCTCTCCACGGGCCCCATCTACGTCACCGTCAATCAGGGCTTCACCTACGAAGTCCTCCTGGAGATTGTCGGCGTCGATGACCATGGGGATGACGTGGGACATGCCACGCCCATCACCTATCCGCTGCGGCTGATGGGCATGCTGGAGTCACTCCACGACGTGGATGTCTTCGCGGTCGCGCTCCCCGCGGGTCAGCCACGTCGGACGAATTCACCGGGCTCCCCGCAGGCCATCCAGGTCCTGGACCCCACGGGCCAGCCAGTTCCCATCGACTTCAGCGGTGGCTTCACGCCCCAGGTCTCGGGCGTCCATCACCTCTTGATGAGGCTGGATGGCGGTCCTCACCTGGCCGTCCCCTATCAGTTGATCCTCGACTGACAAGCGGCCACTTCGACCTTCATCGAACCACCCCGGCCCGACGCACACCGGGCCGGAGATGAGGCCCCCCGTCCACCGGACGACACACGTCCGTGGCAGGGGGCCTGTCAGCGCTCCTCCGGATGCCTATTCCTTCGAGTCCGACGGGGTTGGCGGGAGGCGGAGGAGCAACACGGTGGCCCGGAAAAGCGTGTCGAGCGTCGTACTGGCGTGTGTCGTGAGTCTGCTGGTGGCCTGCGGGGGCGACAGTCCCCCCGGTCCCGAGGGTCAGCCGCCCGACCGGGCGCCCTCGGGTGACCCCGATGCGGGTCCCCCCACCGGACAGCCCGGCCCGGATGCGGGCATCCCCGACGCCGGCGAGCCTCCTGCTCCCGACGCGGGCACACCCGACGCCGGCCCCGCGCCCACCGTCTGCGCCCCCACCGCGGGCGAGGCGAAGTGGGTCACCGAGGGACAACAGGTCACCGCCACCGTGACGTGCTCCACCGGCCACACCGGGGCCGCCGTGCGCTTCACCGTGGACAACCTGCCCACCGGCGCCACCTTCGACGAGGCCACCGCCACCCTGCGCTGGACGACCGGCAAGGACCAGGCGGCCGTGTGGAACCTCGTGCTGCGCGAGCGCTCCACCAACGAGACGGGCACCCTCAAGGTCGGCGTCGCCGAGAACAACGGCGGCCCGGGCAACGTGGCCATCGTCGACCCCTCGAAGTACACCGAGGAGTACGGCCTGCCCGTCTTCCACCTCACCTACGAGCCGCCCCTCACCTCGGGCAGCTACAAGGGCGCCAGGCTCATCTACCGGGGCCGCACCTACCAGGTGGAGGCCAAGTACCGCGGCGCCACCTCCGGCGCCTTCCCCAAGCGCAGCTTCACCTTCAAGTTCCCCGACGAGGACCTCTTCGATGAGACCGTCTACGGCGACGGCTTCGTCGACAAGAAGCGCATCGCGCTCGTCACCACCTTCAATGACAACTCGTACGTGCGCACCCGGCTCGCGTTCGACCTGTGGAGCCGCATCTCTCCCGACAACATCCGCGTGCGCACCTACAGCGCCGTGCTGTACGCCAACAACCGCTACCTCGGCCTCTACACCGTGGCGGACCTGCCCCACAAACGGCTGATGGCCGACCACGGCCTGGACAAGGACTCCGACCTGTTCAAGGCCGTGGAGAACGACGCCAACTTCTCCCGCGTCCGCCGCGACGGCACGCCCAAGGCCTCCCTGCGCGAGGGCTTCGAGAAGAAGGTCGGCGAGCCGGAGATGGGCCAGCCCCACGCCTGGGACACCCTGGAGGCCTTCATCGGCTTCGTCGCGGACTCCGATGACGCCACCTTCCGCGCCCAGTTCCCCCAGCGCGCCAGCCTGAGGGACTACGAGAACTGGTGGATCTTCAACACGCTCATCCACGGCACGGACTCGCACTCGAAGAACGCCTATCACGCGTATGACCCGAACACGCAGGGCCCCTGGCGCTTCATCCCGTGGGATCTGGACGCGAGCTTCGGGCAGAACTTCGACACCACGCGCACGTCGCCGACCACGCGCTCCAACTTCGCCAACACCAACCGCATCTTCGCGCGCCTGCTCGCGGACCCCACGTTCTCCGGGCCCATGCGCGAGCGCTACCGCGCCCTCCTGAAGAACGAGGTGAAGCTGGAGACGGTGCTCGCCCTCATCGACGTCTACGAGCGCGAGACCTCCGCGGTGGCGAAGCGCGACTGGGCCAAGTGGGAGCTGGAGTACCGGGCCCTGGGCGCGCCCGGCACCGTGGGCGAGGGCAACTTCCCCAACTGGTACCAGCGCACCGACTTCAACACCTACGAGCAGGAGCTGGAGTACGTGCGCCAGTGGGTCCGCACCCGCTGGCCCGCCCTCCAGTCCCAGCTCCCCTGACACCCGTGCTCGGGCCGGCGCGGCCTAGAACTGCGCCGAGCCCGGCACGCGCGGGTACGGAATGGCGTCGCGGATGTTCTGCAGGCCGCACATGTAGACGATGAGCCGCTCGAACCCGAGCCCGAAGCCCGCGTGCGGCACCGTGCCGTAGCGGCGCAAGTCGCGGTACCACTCGTAGTGCGACGGCTCCAGGCCGAAGCGCTTCATGCGCGCATCCAGCACGTCCAGCCGCTCCTCGCGCTGGCTGCCGCCGATGATTTCGCCGATGCCCGGGGCCAGCACGTCCATGGCCGCCACCGTCTTCCCGTCCTCGTTGATGCGCATGTAGAAGGCCTTGATGGCCTCCGGGTAGTTCATCACGACGACGGGCCGGCCCACATGCTCCTCGGACAGGTAGCGCTCGTGCTCCGTCTGCAGGTCCTTGCCCCACTCCGGCGCGTACTCGAACTTCTTCTTCGCCTTCTTGAGGATCTCAATCGCGTCCGTGTAGTCGATGCGCTCGAAGCTCGAGTGGATGAACTTCTCCAGCCGCTCCGTGACGCCCTTCTGCACGCGCTCCTCGAAGAACTTGAAGTCCGGGCCGCAGTCCTCCAGCACCGCCTTGAAGACATACTTGAGGAAGCGCTCGGCCAGGTCCGCGTCCGCGTTGAGGTCCGCGAAGGCGATCTCCGGCTCGATCATCCAGAACTCGGCCAGGTGGCGCGTGGTGTTGGAGTTCTCCGCGCGGAACGTGGGGCCGAAGGTGTACACCTTCGACATGGCCATGGCGTAGGCCTCCACGTTGAGCTGGCCGGAGACGGTGAGGTACGCCTCCTTGCCGAAGAAGTCCTTGTGCCAGTCGATCTTCCCCTCGGGCGTGCGCGGCGGGTTGACGGCGTCCAGCGTGGACACGCGGAACATCTGCCCGGCGCCCTCCGCGTCGCTCGCGGTGATGATGGGCGTGTTGACCCAGAAGAAGCCCTCCTGGTCGAAGAAGCGGTGCACCGCCTGCGCCGCGCGGTGACGCACGCGCGTAATCGAGCTGAACGTGTTGGTGCGAACGCGCAGGTGCGCCACTTCGCGCAGGAACTCCAGCGTGTGCTGCTTGGGCTGGATGGGGTACGTGTCCGGGTCGTCCACCAGGCCCAGCACCTGGACCTCGTCCGCCTGGACCTCGAAGGCCTGCCCCTTGCCCTGGGACTTCACCAGCGTGCCGCGGCAGACGACGGAGGCGCCCGCGGTGAGGCGGAGGACCTCCTTCTCGTAGTTGGGCAGCGAATTGGGGGCGACCACCTGGAGGGGGTCGAACACCGAGCCATCGCTCACGTTGACGAAGCTGATGCCCGCCTTCGAGTCGCGCCGGGTGCGCACCCAGCCACGGACCTCCACCTTCGTCCCTGCCTCCACCGCGCCGGCGAGGACCTGCTTCACACTGACGACCTGCATTGACGCTCTCCCTTGAGCGGAGTCTGGGCCGGGAGTTAGCCGGCCCCCGGCCCCGACCACAAGCCCGGCGTGGCTTCTTGGGGCTCCCAGGAGCCCTTTCCCGGCCCCCGGAAGCACGCCTGGAACCCGGCCAGCCGTGTCAGACCCTCCAGGTACTCTTTTCACATGGTCGCCCGAGAAGGGGACCAGAAACCCCACGAAACCCTCACGCCATTCGCGAGCCAACGCGGCCCGCCTGGCCGTGCCCTACCTGGAGAGTCACATGGCTTCCACCCAGTCCAAGTCCCGCAAGTCCGCCTCCCGCAACCGCTCCTCGGAGTCCACCAAGGCGGCCTTCGAGGACCTGGCTCGCAAGGCGCGCAACAAGCCCGTCGTCCCGGCCAAGGAGCAGGAGGCCCGTGACGCGCACGCGCGCGGCGTGCTCGCGGACGTGTCCAACCTGTCGGCCGAGTCCGCGGTGAAGAAGGTCACCGAGGCGGGGCTCACCATCGGCAAGACGCTGGCGGGCATCAACGAGCAGGTCATCGCGCTGGTGGAGGAGATGAAGCAGCTGGACGAGGCCATCCGCCTGAAGACGGAGGAGCTGACGGAGCTGCATGGCAAGGACGTGGCGGCCAGCGCCGTGGACGTGCTGGTGGCCGAGTACGACGTGCGCAAGGCGAAGCTCCAGGAGGAGATGGAGCAGCTCCAGAAGGACATCGCGGAGACGCGCGAGCGGGCGGCCTCGGAGCTGGCCACGGAGAAGGCGGCGGCGGAGCTTTCGCGCACGCGCGCCGAGGAGCAGTACGCCTACGACGTGCAGGTGCAGCGCAAGAAGGAGCAGGACGCGTTCGCCGAAGGGCTGCGCGTGCAGGCCGCCTCGGAGAGGGACCGCAAGGAGAAGCTGGAGAAGGACTGGGCCGGCCGCGAGGAGCAGCTGAAGCTGCGGGAGAAGGAGCTGGAGGACCTGCGCAAGCAGGTGGCCGAGTTCCCCGCGCAGCTGAAGAAGGAGGCGGACACGGCCGCGGCGATTGCCGGCAACCGCGTCAAGGCGGACTGGGAGCTGAAGCTGACGCTCGCCAACAAGGACGCGGAGACGGCGCAGAAGGTGGCCAGCATGGAGATTGCGTCCCTCAAGGAGACCAGCACGAAGCAGGCCCAGGCCCTCCAGACGCTCCAGACGGAGCTGGCCGAGGCCAAGCGCCAGGTGCAGGCCATCGCGGAGAAGGCGCTCGAGTCCGCCTCCGGCGCTCGCGCCCTCGCCGAGGTGCAGGGCGTCATCGCCAGCCGCGAGTTCGGCAAGGCGAAGTAGTCCCGCCCCGCTCCCGCGTCCCACCCGGCCCGCTCGCGATGGACTCACGCGAGCGGGCCGCCGTCCGCGAGGGGGGAGCTACCAGACCTGCACGGGCGCCTCGCGGAAGCCCGCCATGCCGGTGCCCAGCTGGCCCTGGCCGCCGTTGCCCCAGGCCCAGACGCCGCGGTCCGCGAGCACGGCGAGCGAGTGCTCCCCGCCGCCCGACACCGCCACCGCGCCGGTGAGCCCGAGCACCTGCGCGGGCAGCTTCTGCCAGTTCGACTTCACGCCGTTGCCCACCTGGCCATGCTGGTTGCGGCCCCAGCCCCAGACCTTGCCGCCGGTGGTCACCGCGAGGCTGTGGTGCTCGCCGGCGCCCACCGCGGTGACGCCCGTCAGGGTGTTCACCAGGATGGGCGCGAGCCGCCGCGTCTGGGTGTTGTCCCCCAGCTCGCCATAGGTATTGGAGCCCCACGCCCAGAGCGTCGCGTCCGCCTTGAGCGCGAGCGCGTGCGTGCGCCCGGCCGCCACCGCGGTGACGCCCGTGAGGCCGGTGAGTTCCACCGGCTCCAGCCTGCGCTGGGTGGAGTTGTCCCCCAGCTGTCCCAGGCCATTGGCGCCCCAGGACCACACCGTGCCGTCGTGCTTGAGCGCCAGCGAGAAGCCCTCGCCGGCGGCGATGGCCGCCACGCCCGACAGGTTCAGCACGCGCACGGGGAGCCGCCGGGACACCGTCGTCCCATCGCCGAGCTGGCCCTGGAGGTTGGAGCCCCAGGCCACCACCGTGCCGTCGCCATGCAGCGCCAGCGAGTGACGGCCGCCCACCGCGATGGACAGCACGCCCGCGAGCGACGGCAGCTGCGCGGCCTGCATGCGGGGCGTCGTCGTGCCATCCCCCAATTCGCCCTCCAGGTTCGCGCCCCAGGCGTAGACGTGGCCATCGGTCTTCAGCGCGAGCGCGTGCCCCGGGCCCGCGGCGATGGCCCGGACCTCCGTCAGCCCCATCGCGGCCACGGGGTCCGCGCGCGTCAGCAGGCTGCCGTCACCCAGCTGCCCGGAGTCGTTGGCGCCGGTGCCCTGCACGCTGCCATCCAGCGCGACGACCAGCGAGTGGCGGGACGCGGCGGCCACGCCTCGCGAGGCCACCAGCCCCGAGCGGGTCGGCGTCAGCTGCCAGTCCACCGCGCCGATGCCCAGCTGCCCGTCGCCATTGCCGCCCCAGGCCCAGAGCGTGCCGTCCTCCTTGAGCGCCAGGGTGTGCGAGGCCCCCGAGGACAGCGTCCTCACGCCCGCCAGCGAGGGCACCTGCACGGGCGCCACGCGCGGAGCGGACAGGCCCGCGCCCAGCTGGCCCAGGGGATTGCTCCCCCACCCCCACACGCCGCCGTCCTGCTTGAGCACCAGCGCCTGGCGCGGCCCCACGGCGAGCGACACCACGCCGGTGAGCCCCGTCACCTGGGCGGGCGTCATCCGCGCGAGGAGCCCCCCATCCCCCAGCTGCCCCTGGTCATTGCTCCCCCAGGCCCAGACAGTGCCATCCGCGCGCAGCGCCATCGAGTGACAGAGCCCCGCGCCCACCGCCACCACGTCCGTCAGCCCCGGCACCTGGCGCGGCGCGCGCACCGCCAGCGCCTCGCCCCCCGGGTCCTCGCACGTGTCCTGCCGGCCCCAGACCCAGACGGTGCCGTCCGACTTCAAGGCGAGCGAGTGCTCCAGGCCCGCGGCCACGGAGACGACGCCGTCCAGGTCCGGCACGCGGGTGGGCGTGGTCCGCGTCGGCGTGACGTCGCTGCCGTCGCCCAGCTGCCCCACGCTGTTGTCCCCCCACGCGAAGACGGTTCCATCCACGCCCAGCGCCAGCGAGTGGTACGCCCCCGCCGCCACCGCCGAGGCCACCAGGGTGCCCTGCCCCACCCGCACCGGCTGCGAGCGATTGACGAGGCTCCCGTCCCCGACGGCGCCCCAGCCGTTCGCGCCCCAGCCGAACACCGCGCCGTCCTCCTTCAGCGCCAGCGAGTGGAACGCCCCGGCGGCGACGGACGCCACCTGCGTGAGCGTCCCCACGCGCACCGGCAACCGACGCGACACATTCGTCCCGTCGCCGAGCTGGGCCTGGGTGTTGTTCCCCCATCCCCACGCGGTGCCATCCCCCTTGACGGCGAGCGAGTAGCCCTCCCCCGCGGACGCGCCCGCGCGCTCCAGCAGCCCGCGCGCCAGCGTGGGCACCAGCTTCATCAGGTACGTCCCATCACCGCACTGCCCATCGGAGTTGGAGCCCCACGTCCACACCTCGCCGCTCGCCTTCACCGCCACCGAGTGCTGCCCTCCGCCCGCGGACACGCCCAGCACGCCCGTCAGCCCCGGCACCTGGAACGGCGACAGCCGCTGCGTCTGCGTCCCATCCCCCAGCTGCGCGCGGATGTTGCTGCCCCACGCCCACACCGTCCCGTCCGCCTTCAGCGCCACCGAGTGCTGCCCGCCCCCCACCACCGCGGCCACGCTCGTGAGGCCCGGCACCTGCACCGGAACCAGGCTCGCGGTGGTGTTCCCCAGGCCCAGCTGGCCATCGTCGTTCTTCCCCCAGCCCCACACGGTGCCGTCCGTCTTCAGCACCATCGAGTGTGAGCCTCCACCCGACAGCCCGGACACCATGCCCGTCATGCTCGCCAGCGCGCCCGGGAGCGAGCGGGGCGTCTGGTTGCCCGTGCCGAGCTGCCCGTCGGCGTTGCCACCCCACGTCCACAGCCGCCCATCCGCCGTCAGCGCCAGCGAGTGCACGTTGCCCGCGGCGATGGCCACCGCGCCCGGCAGCCCCTGCACCTGCACGGGCGACAGCTTGCGCACCGTCGTTCCATCGCCGAGCTGCCCCGTCGCGTTGAGCCCCCACGCCCACACGGTGCCGTCCGACTTGAGCACCATCGAGTGGGTGAAGCCGGCGGCGATGGCCACCACGTTCGTCAGGTTCGGGATTCGCGCGGGCACCGAGCGCGACGTCGTCGTGCCGTCGCCCAGCTGGCCGTTATTGTTCCAGCCCCAGGACCACACCGTGCCGTCCACGCCCAGCGCGAGCGAGTGCTGCTCCCCCACGCCAATGGCGCGGATGCTCGACAGGCGCCAGACGCGCGAGGGCATCGGGTTGGGGCGGGTCGAGTTGTTGCCGAGCTGGCCGAAGGTGTTGCCACCCCATGCCCACACGGTGCCGTCCGTCCTCAACACCAGCGTGTGATGCCGTCCCGCCAGCACCGAGCCCTGACGGGAGGCACCCTCCCTGGCGCGCACGGTGCCCAGCTCGCCGGTGAAGGACGACGCCCCGGGCTCGACACAGCCCGCCCACCACAACAGGCACAGCAGCAACCCAGACACACGCCTCGCGACACGTTCCATGGGACACCCCCGTTTCAGACTGCCCGACGACGTACTCGCTGCATCCGGGCCCACCGGGGCGCGGAGTTCTCGAGGGAGGGCGCATAGGACGCCCTCCCGTTTCGCGTGAGGCGCGGCGCGCTACCAGACCTTCACGGGGGAGGCCCGAACCGTCGACAGACCCGTGCCCAGCTGTCCCTGGGCGCTGTCGCCCCAGGCCCACACACCTCCCGCGCGCAGCGAGTGCGCATGGCCCGCCGCGAGCGCGCCCACCTGCGTCAGCCCCACCGCATGCACCGGCGCCCACCGCGACGCCGTCGTGCCGTCACCCAGCTGACTGGCGCCGTTGTCTCCCCAGCCCCACGCCGTGCCATCCGCGCGCATCGCCAGCGTGTGATGCCGCCCCGCCAGCACCGTCCCCTGTCGGGCCACCCCCTCCACCGCCTGGGCACCGGCGCCCAGGCGCCCCTCCTCGCTCGCGGCCCCCCGCTCCGAGCAGGCGCCCAGCAGCTCCACGCACAGCAAGGCGCACCCCGCCAGCAGCCCCGACACACGTCTCCCGATGAGTTGCATGACTCCCCCTTTTCCAGACGACGTCTCACGCAATGCCTGTCATGGGCCCCGTCCCGACATGGACGCGCCCCGCCAGGGCAAGACGGGCTCGGCGGAATCTCGTGGCGCACGGCGCATGTTTCCCCCCTCGGAACGATGCGGGCCCCAGAGAATCACCAGACACGCATGCGGAACAAGCCATTGCCCAGGACACCCTCGTCCCGGCCGCCCTCCCAGGTTGTCATTCCCAGGGCCGGGCCCCCGGACGGCGACTGTCTCCAGGTCACCGTGGACCTCCCCGGTGGCAGGCGCGGCGCGGCGCGGACGGCGTACGATGGCGCCATGACCGGCAGCCCTCCGTCCCCGGCGACTCGACGTGTTCCCGCCCCCGGGCTCTGGCTGGAGGGCTTCGGCCTGACGCCCGTGGCCGGCGGCGCGCTGCTCACCGGCGGACAGGGCTGGCACGCAGAAGGGGGCGGCTCCACGCCCAGGACCTCCGCCAGCGCCTTCCTCTGGGACACCCTCCGTCAGGAATGGCGGGAGGCAGCGCCCCTGCCGGAGCCCCGGCACGACCACGCGGCGGTGGCGCTCCCGGACGGGCGCGTGCTGCTCGTGGGCGGCCGCGACAATGCCCACCCGGACCTGGCCAGCACCGTGGTCTGGGAGCCGGACGCGCTGCGCTTCGTCCCCGGTCCTTCCATGCGGGCTTCGCGCTCACACCCCGTCGCGCTGGTGCTCGAGGACGGGGCGGTGCTGGTGCTGGGCTCGGACCACGACGACGACCTCGAGCGCGGAACGCGCGCGGAGCTGCTGCGGCCCGGCGCGGCGGAGTGGGAGCCCGCGGGCCAGACGGTCCGCATCTTCCACATCGGCCCGGTCTGCGTGAGCCGGGGCCGCGTCGTCATCGCCGGGGGGCGCGACAACGGCTTCGGCTTCGCCATCATCGAGGGACAGCACCTGGCCCCGCCGCTCGACATGAGCACCGAGGTCTACGAGCCGGCCACCCGCACCTGGAGGACCGCGCCCCATCCGCTCACCGCGTCGCGCGACGACGCCGCCGGCGTCACGCTCGCCGACGGCCGCATCCTCGTGGTGGGCGGCTGGCACCAGGGCACGCTGCTCACGAGCGCCGAGCTCTTCGACCCCGCCACCGAGCAGTGGAGCGCCACGGCGCCGCTCGCCCTGGGCCGCTCCAGCTTCGCGCTCACCGCGCTGCCGGACGGTCGCGCCGCCGTGTCCGGAGGCCTGGAGTCGACGACGTACGGCGCCACCCCCGACGTGGAGCTGTGGAACCCGGCCACGGGCCTGTGGAGCCCGGGGACACCGCTGGCCCTCGGCCGCGCGGGCCACCGCGTCGCGCCCCTGGGCGACGGCGCCTACCTGGTGGTGGGCACCACCCGCGCCGCGCCGGACAGCCCGCCGGAGACGACCTCCGAGGTCTGGCGCCCCTGAGAGCCGCGCAACCCCCTACCCCACGAGGAGCGAGCGAAGGATGGACAACCAGGAGCTCTCCCGCATCCCGGGCGTCAACCCCCACGTGCCCGACGCGGCCCGCATCTACGACTACACGCTGGGCGGCACCCACCACTTCGAGGTGGACCGACAGGCCGCCGAGTTCATGTTCTCGCTGGTGCCCTCCACCCGGAAGTGGCTGCGCATGCTCCGAAGCTGCCTGCGCACCGCCGCGCTGCGCCTGTCCGCGGACGGCTTCGACCACTGGGTGGACTTCGCTTCGGGCCTGCCGACGAGCGACCACATCCACTCGGTGCTGCCCGACGCCAAGGTGCTCTACACCGACATCAACCCGCTCACCATCGCCACCGGCAAGCACCTGCTCGGCGACAATCCGCGCACGCGCTACATGGAATGCGACATCCGCTCCGCGGGCGACTTCCTGCGGCGGCCCGACGTGCGCGCGTTCCTGGATGGCGAGCGGCGCGTGGCCTTCGGCGCCAATGGCATCACCGTGTTCCTCTCCTCGGAGGAGAACCGGAGGTTCTTCAAGGATTTGTATGACTGGGCCGCGCCCGGCTCGAAGCTCTTCGCCACCTTCGAGACGAAGGCGCCCGGGCTGAGCACGCCGAAGTGGGAGCAGTTCGTCGGCATGTTCCAGAAGATGGGCGAGTCCTTCCAGCTCTACTCGCTGCGCGAGTACCTGGACCTGTGCGGCCCCTGGTCTCCCGGGCCCGGCGGGGTGATGACGGTGCGGGAGTTCCTGGGCCTGCCCGTGGGCCACATCACCGAGGAGGACCGCGAGGGCGTGGGCATCGAGTTCTACGCCGTCATCCTCGAGAAGCACTGAGCAGGCGGCCACACCAGCCGCCCTCCTCCACGCCCGCCCCCCGAGCGGGCGCGTCAAGGCCAGCGTCGGGTGTCGCACCGTGCCTCCTGCCTCGCCGTCGCCGAGTGCCTACCGTGTCGAGCAAGCGACGATACGCACGGTCAGGAGGAATTCATGTTCCAGTCGACGAGGAAGCATCGGGTTCTGGCGGGAGTGGTGTTGGGGACGGCGCTGGTGCTCGGCGGGTGCAGCTCATCCAAGTCCGCGAAGAAGCAGGTGGACGAGTCCTGGCTGGCGCGCGTCCCCGAGAGCCAGCTCGGCGACGTCCGCAACGCCCAGTCCGAGCGCACCAAGGCCCAGGACGAGGTCACCCGCGCCGACGTGGCGGTGAAGGACGCCGAGCGCGCGGTGGAGGTCTCCCGGCGCAACGAGGAGGCGGCCAAGCTCTCCCACGAGGCGAACCAGACGGCGCTCGAGGCCGCCCGCGCCACCGGTCAGCAAGCCAACATCACCCAGGCCCAGAAGGACCTGAGGACCACCGAGGCGAAGCTCCAGGCGGCCCGCGCCCAGACGGCGTGGCGCCAGCGCGCCGTGGAGACGCAGAAGGCCCGCAAGGACTTGCGCCAGGCGGAGCTGGAGCTGTCCGAGGCCCAGCTGCGCCAGGCGGAGCTGCAGGCGCTGAAGAACAGCGATGACGTGCGCGCCAAGGAGATGTCCGACGCCGAGTTCACCCGCGCGGTGGCCGACGCCCAGCGCAAGACGGAGGAGGCCCAGCGCCAGGTGGACGTGCGCCTGGGTGAGGAGCGCCAGGCCCGCGCCGACTTCGAGAAGGCCCGCGGCTCCTCGCAGGGCTACGGCGGCAGCGGCATGAACGACGACGAGTGAGTGGCGCCCTGATTCCAGGCCCGCGTCTTCCGGCGGCTACTTCGGCGGCCGGAAGACGTACTGGAAGATGGGCTCGTCCTTCGCGGGCGGGTACTGCGCGTCCAGGAAGGCGAAGTAGGCGTGGCCGGCGACGAGCGGGTCCTCCAGGCTGTCGTAGAGGACCTTCACCTGCGTGGCCTTGCCCGTCTCGTCCACCTGCACCTGGAGCTTCAGGTTGCCCTTGAGCTCCGGTGACTCCTTGAGCCGCTCCATGTAGATGGCGACCAGGCCCAGGGACACGCGGGCGTAGATTTTATCCGGCACCCCCTTGGCGGGCGTCGCGGGCAGCCGGAAGCGCCTCACCAGCTCGGCCGTCTCCGCCTCGGCCTCGGCCACCTTGCGCTCCGGCGCGGCGAGCGCGGCGCGGTAGGACACCAGGGCCTCCCGCCAGCGCTCCTGCTTGAGACACAGCCGCGCGCGGCGCACGTGGATGTCCGAGCGCGCCGGCGCCCGCTCCGAGGCGCTCACCAGGAAGGCCTCGCTCGCGGCCGCATCCCCGCGCGCTTCGGCCAGCTCGGACAGCCGCAGCAGGGGCTCGGGGTCCTTGAGCTCCGCCTCGATGAGCCGCGCGAGCGCCTTCTCCTCGTCCGCCGCGCGCCCCAGCTCCGCGTACACGTGCGCGCGCAGCGCCAGGGGCGCCACGTCCGCGCCGCCCAGCTCCACGTAGCGCTCCAGCGAGCGCGCGGCCTTGTCCTTCTCCGACGCGGACAGCCACAGCTCCGCCTGGAGCCGGTGCGCCTCGCGGTCCGCGGGCTTGAGCGCGACCAGCTTCTCGCCCGCCGCCGCGGCGGCGCGCACGTCCTTGGCCGCCTGGGCCAGCGAGGCGAGCTTGCGCAGGGCCTCGGGCTGCTCCGGCCACGCCTCCACCGAGCGCGTCAGCTCCGCGCGGGCCTCTGCCTCGCGCCCCGGGCTCGCGGCCAGCAGCAGCCCCAGCGCCGTGCGGGCCTGGGGCGCGTCCAGCCTGGAGAGCGACTCGCGCAGCCGCGCCTCGGCCTCGGCGGGCTTGCCCTCCGCCTGGAGCAGCAGCCCCTCCCCCCACAGGGCGGGCGCGAAGTCGGGGGACACGCGCCGGGCGGCGGCCAGCGGCGCGCGCGCCTCCGACAGGAGCCCCCAGCGGATGTAGATGAGCCCCATGCCCAGGTGCGGCCAGGGGTTCTCCGGCTCCAGCGAGGACAGGGCCTTGAGCTCGTTCCAGCTGGTGTCCGCGGGGAACGCGAGCCAGGCGCGGTACACGCGCGGCATCACGCTCCTGGGCTGGGCGCGCGTCAGCTCCTCGAACTCGCTGTCGAGCACGCGCAGCGTCCCACGCACCCGCGCCGTCTCCACCCGCCGCAGCACGCCCATCACCTCGTCGGCGGGAGGTGGTGTGCTCCGCGCGCTCGCGGCCCCGGCCGGGACGGCCAGCACCAGCGACAGCAGCAGCGACAGACGGAAGAGGACGGAGGGCGCCATGAAGTCGGGCGCGAAGATACCAGACGGCCTCGCGTGAGCATCCCACTTGGGAGCACGGGCCTGCCTGCTTCCCCACCGGGCGGCGCGGTCATCCCGGCCCCAGGGCCTTGGGGACGACTCGCCCCCGGCGACAGCCGCCTCGCGGGAGCTTCTTCCGCGAGGCGGTGAGCCGCTCCGGGGCACTCGCGCCCGGAGCGGCCCGTCACGTCGGACGACTCAGCCGATCTCCGACTTGCACGTGGCGCTGCAGCCGTCGCCGCTGGTGGTGTTGCCGTCGTCGCACTCCTCGTTGGCCGGAGGCGCCGTCTGCGGGATGCCGTCGCCGCAGCGCGGACCCCAGACGCAGCCGGGCGCGCACTTGCCGTAGCCACCGGCGTTGACGAAGTCGTCGCACTCCTCGCCCTCGTCCACCTCGCCGTTGCCGCACGTGGCGTTGCACACCGTGCGACGGGTCTCGAAGTTGTTGAGCGTCAGCCGGTACGACGAGCCGGAGGTGTGGCGCTCGGCCTGGAACACCACGACCTCGTAGATGCCACCCACCGTCAGGCCCAGGGCCGCGGCCTGCTGCGACACCGTGACGGTGCCGTTCTCCGGACCGTGGACGCCGCCCAGGTCCAGCGCGAGCTTGCCGTTGATGAAGACCCACACGTCGTCGTCACCGCGGAACAGCAGCACCTCGGTGCCCTTGTACTGGAACCAGTACCGGACCTCGCTCGTGAAGCTGAAGTTGTGCTGCTGGGAGGGCTGTCCGTTGTCGCCGCGCAGCGGCTCCTTGCCCGCGGCCACCCAGCTGTCCGGGTGGTTCGTCAGCGGGAAGAACCGGTCGCTGTCGAACACGTACGAGCCACCCGCCTGGCGGTTGAGCTTGAGCGTCCCGACGATGGTCTTGTTGATGTTCGCGTGGTCCGTGTACCACTGGTGGAAGGCGGTCGCGCCGTGGGTGGTGGCGGACGACTGCCCCGTCTTGGCGTACTCCGGCTTGCCACCCGGGAACGTCTTGCCCGGGATGCCCTCCAGCGTCGTGGCCAGCTGCGCCTTCACGATGCCGCGCTCGCCGGCGTTCCCGTTCTCGAAGTCGATGTGGCCGCGCGGCAGCGCGCCATCCGCCGGCAGGTCATACCCGCGGAAGTCGCGGAAGACG
Source organism: Myxococcus faecalis (assembly GCF_050039385.1). NCBI lineage: Bacteria > Pseudomonadati > Myxococcota > Myxococcia > Myxococcales > Myxococcaceae > Myxococcus > Myxococcus faecalis. Next base: position 1,341,391 of record NZ_CP144336.1, read on the forward strand.
GCGGACAGGTCGAGCGAGGCCGGGGGATCCGTCTGGACCACCTGGCACACGTAGCCCGTCTCCAGCTTGCACGTGGCCGAGCAGCCGTCGCCCGAGCGGGCGTTGCCGTCGTCGCACTCCTCGGAGGTGTCGTTGGGCAGGATGATGCCGTCGCCGCACGTCGCCTGGCACTGGCCGTTCTGGCACCGCGGCTCGCGCTTGCACGCCGCCGAGCAGCCATCGCCCATGTCCTTGTTGCCGTCGTCGCACTCCTCGGTGCCCTCGACGATGTTGTCGCCGCAGGTCGTCTTCGAGCAGGCCGCGCCCACGGTCGGGCACTTCCAGCCCTCCTCCAGGCGGCACTCCGCGGTGCAACCATCACCGTTATTGGTGTTGCCGTCCTCGCACTCCTCCTCGCCCACCTTGAAGCCGTCGTTGCACTGCGCGGCGTGGCAGCGGCCACCCGCCGACGGGCAGTTCCAGCCCTGCTCCACGGTGCACGTCTCGCTGCAGCCGTCGCCGCTGGACACGTTGCGGTCGTCACACTGCTCGCCCGCCTCCACCTTGCCGTTGCCGCACCCGACCACCTTCACGCACGGCTCGCCCGGCGTGTTGCACGCCCAGCCCTCCTCGAGGGTGCACGTGGCCGAGCACCCGTCGCCGCTCACCTGGTTGCGGTCGTCGCACGTCTCCCCGGACTGGAGGGTGCCGTTGCCGCAGTTCTCGACGGGACACGTGCCTCCGTCACACGGCTGGGTGGGGCCGGCATCGTCATTGCCCCCACCGCCGCCATCCGGCTTGCCATCACCACCACCGCCTCCACATGAGGATGCGATCAACGAGAAGAGAAGAGAGGCGAGTACGAGACCCGCGAGGCGCTTTCCAGCAGAGGGGACGGTCACCATGACCCCCGATGCTGGAAGTGCGCGCGGTGCGTGTCAACGCGGTTGCGATTTCTCACTCCCGCACAGCGCGTGAAAATGCAGGAATTGCGCAGATGTGCAGGAAGAGCGGACTGAATCGCCTGATTTCGTGTCTCGGACACACATCCGCGTCCATGTCGCGATACAGGCCCCCATCGAGGGGAGGGCCCCTGTCTCAGCCATGTCTCAGCGCGCGGCGTTGCGGAGGTATTGCGCGTAGAAGCGGACGGCCTGGGCATGCGCCGTCACGGCGATGCGCTCGTCCTTGCCATGCACGCGCGCCAGGTCCTCGGCGCGCAGGTGCACGGGGAAGAAGCGGAAGACGTTGTCGCTCAAGCCCACGTAGTGGCGCGAGTCGGTGGCGGCGACGTTGAGGTAGGAGGACACCACCACCTCCGGGAACACCTGCCGCAGCGTGCGCTCCAGGTGGCCGAAGGCCTCCGTGTCCGTGCGCGACACGGGGGACGGCTCGCTCTGGAACGCCAGCGTGCCCAGCTCCACGCGCGAGTCATCCACCACCGAGCGCACGTGCGCGAGCACCCCGTCCACGCTGTCGCCGGGCAGGATGCGGAAGTTCACCACCGCGCGGGCGCTGGCGGGCAGCACGTTGTCGCGCACGCCGCCCTGGAACAGCGTCACCGCGGTGGTGGTGCGCACCGCGGCGTTGGTGGTGGGCTTCTGGGTGAGCTGGCGCACCACGAGCGGCTCGGTGAGCCACAGGTTGGCGAAGAGCAGCCGCATGCCGAAGGGCATCTCCGGGCCCACGCGCAGGAACAGCTCGCGGCTGCCACCCTCGAGCCGGGCGGGCATGGGCGAGTCCTCCACCTTCGCCACCGCGCGGGCCAACACCCCCACGGCGCTGCGCGGCGGCGGCATGGACGAGTGCCCTCCCTCCCCCTTCACCTTCAGCTCCACGCTGGTGAAGCCCTTCTCGGACGTGCCCACCAGCGCCACCGGGGCGCTCACCCCAGGCACCGTCCCGGACATGATGACGCCGCCCTCGTCGAGCACGGACTCCAGCCGCACGCCCCGCTCCTTCAAGAGCGCCGCGATGGCCACAGCGCCCTTCAGGCCCCCCACCTCCTCGTCCCCGCCGAACGCGAACATCACCGTGCGCCGGGGCTTCTCCCCCGCGGCGAGCAGCGCCTCCACCGCCTCCAACTGCGCCAGCACGCTGCTCTTGTCATCCAGCGCGCCGCGCCCCCACACGAACCCGTCCGCCACCACGCCGGCGAACGGCGGGTGCGCCCAGGACTCCTCCGTCCCGGGGGCCACCGGCACCACGTCCAGGTGCCCCACGAGCAACAGGGGCGACAGCGACGCGTCCGTCCCCGGCCACGTGTAGAGCAGCGAGTGCGTCCCCACCGGCTCGCGCTTCAGCTCCGCGTGCACGCGCGGGAAGTGCTCGGCCAGGTAGGCATGCAGCCCCGCGAAGGCCTCATCCTCCGCGGGCACGCCCTCCGACGCCGCCACCGTCTTGAGCCGCAGCGCTCCGGCCAGGCGCGCCGCCGCGGCGTCCGCGTCCACCGTCAGGGGTTCCATCGCCGCCGGCGCCACCTGCCGCGAGGTGAAGGACAGCGTCCGCACCACCAGCACCAGGACGAGGACACTGGCCGCGAGGGCCATGGACAGGAGCAGTCGTTTCATGGATGGAAGCGGCCACCGTAGCAAAGGCCGCCTCCAACGACGCGGGAACGGCCCGCACCCTCCCTAGCGTTTTCCCAGAACCCGAGACAGACGCGACCACCTTGTCGCTCGTCGAGCAGATGCAGTATTGCCACACTATTTCAACACAGGGATGTCGGACTTCCCCGTATTATCTGTGCCAGTTCGAAGAGGTGCGCAGGTGAAGACTCGACTCGTGACGCAGTGGTGGTGCCTGCTGGTGGCGGGGGTGCTGCTCGGGGGATGCGGAAAGGGTGAGGAGGGGCCGGGGCTTCCCGGGGCGCCCTCGGACGTGGAGGCGCAGGCGGCGGACGCCCAGGCGCTGGTGACGTGGACGCCTCCGACGAGCGATGGCGGCCACCCCCTGCTGTACTACGTGGTGCGGTGCGACCCGGCCTGCGGCGGCGCCATCGTCAGCGCGAGCGAGCGCCAGGCCACGGTGCTGGGGCTCAACAACGGCTTCAAGTACCTGTTCAAGGTCTCCGGGGTGAACGCGCGGGGCGAGGGCGACGCGTCCTTGCCGTCGGTGCCGGTGGTGCCCCAGCCGGGCATGTCCATCCCCAACCCCACGACGCCGGGTCAGCCGCGCTCGGTGAGGGCGACGCCGGGCAACGGCGCGGTGTTCGTCAGCTGGCTGGCGCCGGCGAGCTTCGGCGGACGCGCGCTCAAGCACTACCTCGTCACCGCCGAGCCCGGGGGACACTCGGTGACGGTGGACGTCAAGGCCGGGAGCGCGAACGTCCCGGGGCTGCCCAACGGCAAGCCGCACACCGTCACGGTGAGGGCCGTCAACGACGTGGGCGAGGGTCCGGGTGCGCAGGTCGGTCCGGTGACGCCCAAGCCCGGCGGCGCGCCGGCGAGCTGGGTGTCCGGCTACTACGTGGGCTACCAGCACCGCGCCTACCCGCCCGACGCGGTGGACTTCTCGGGGATGACGCACATCATGGTGGGCCGCGTGCGCCCCCGCTTCGACGGGACGCTGTTCACGGACTTCGACGTCTCCGACCTGGAGGGCCCCGCCATCGCCCGGACGCTGTCCGCCCGGGCGAAGGCCGCGGGGAAGATACCGCTGCTCATGATTGGCGGCTTCGGCGAGCACGACGGCTTCGTGCTGGCGTCCACGGGTGAGAGCCGCATCGTCTTCGTGCGCGAGCTGCTCAAGACGATGGATGAGCTGGGCTACATGGGGCTGGACCTGGACTGGGAGCCCATCAACCTGCCGCCCGCGGGCAACGACGGGGAGCTCTTGCTGGCGCTCATCGACGAGCTGCGCGCGGCCCGTCCGGACATCATCCTCACGGTGCCGGTGAACTGGCTCAACTCCAACTTCGGGATGCCGGAGCACGAGGCGAAGTTCATGAAGGAGCTGGGCTCGCGCGTCGACCAGCTCAACATCATGTCCTACAAGATGAGCGGCCACTGGGGCGGCTGGGAGAGCTGGCACTCCAGCCCCCTCTGGGACGAGGCGCAGAACCGCCCCAGCTCCGTCGCCAACTCCGTGGCGGGCTACATCCGGGCGGGCGTGCCGCGCGGACGGCTGGGCGTGGGCATCGGCTTCTTCGGCACGTGCTGGCAGGGCGTGACCCAGCCGCGCATCCCCCTGGACGGCCGGCCCGACGTCAACGAGGGCCAGAGCGACAACGCCATGAGCTACGCCAACATCGTGGACAAGTACCTCCAGGACCCGCTGATGAAGCGGCACTGGGACGAGCGCGCGGCCTCGCCCTACCTGTCAGCCTCCGACGTCACCGGCGCGGGCCACTGCAACTACGTCTCGTACGAGGACGGGCAGTCGGTCGCGGTGAAGGGCCAGTGGGCGCGCGACGAGGGACTGGGCGGCACCATCATCTGGACCATCAACCAGGGCCACCGCCCCCTGCAGCCCGCGGGCAAGAAGGATGAGCTGCTGCTCGAGGTGAAGCGCGCCTTCCTGGACCCGTGAGCCCCCAGGTGCGCGAGGCGTCGTCCCCCCCGCGCACCCGGACGTCACGCGCCGCCTACGGCGTGGACTTGGACTGCTTCGCCTGCGCGGGCACCGGGAAGCCCCGCTTGCGCATCAGCGCGTTGATGCCGGCGTCGCGGCCGCGGAAGGCGCGGTAGCCCTCGGCCGGGTCCACCGTGTTGCCCACGGAGAACACGCTCTTGCGCAGCTTCTCCGCCACGGCCTTGTCGTAGGCGCCCTTGCCCTCGGTGAAGGTCTCGTACGCGTCCGCCGTCAGCGTGTCGGACCACAGGTAGCTGTAGTAGCCCGCCGAGTAGCCGTCGCCCGCGAACACGTGGCCGAACTGCGGCGTGCGGTGACGCATCACGATCTCCTTCGGCATGCCCAGCGCCTTGAGCGTGTCGCGCTCGAAGGCGTCCGGGTCGATGCTCGCGTCGCCGGCCAGGTGCAGCTTCATGTCGATGAGCGCGGAGGACAGGTACTCCACCGTGCCGAAGCCCTGGTTGAAGGTCGCCGCCTTCTCGATGCGCGCCACCAGCGCCGGGGGGATGGGCTTGCCCGTCTGGTAGTGCAGCGCGAAGGTGTTGAGCACCTCGGGCGTGGACAGCCAGTGCTCCAAGAGCTGCGACGGGAACTCCACGTAGTCCCGCGCCACGGCGGTGCCGGACAGCGACGGGTACGTCACCGACGAGCTCAGGCCGTGCAGCGCGTGGCCGAACTCGTGGAACAGCGTGCTCGCGTCCTCCCACGAGATGAGCACCGCCTCTCCGGGCGCCGCCTTCACGAAGTTGGAGTTGTTGGAGACGATGGTCGTCACCTCACCCCGGAAGCGCTCCTGGCCGCGGTACGCGTTCATCCACGCGCCCGAGCGCTTGCCCTTGCGCGCGTACGGGTCGAAGTACCACAGGCCCACGTGCTTGCCGCTCGTCTTGTCCTTCACCTCCCACACCCGCACGTCGGCGTGGAAGACGGGCACGTCCGTCACCTGCTCGAAGCTGAAGCCGAACAGCTCGCCGGCCACCCAGAACATGCCCTCGCGCAGCTTCTCCAACTGGAGGTAGGGCTTCACCTCGTTCTGGTCCAGGTCGTACTTCGCCTTGCGGACCTTCTCCGCGTAGTAGCGGTAGTCCCACGGTTCGATCTTGAGCTTCGCGCGCTCCTTGTCGGCCACCTTCTGCATGTCCGCGACCTCCTCGCGGACGCGGGCCACGGCGGGCTTCCACACCGCCTCCATCAGCTCCATCGCGCGCTCGGGCGTGCGGGCCATGGCGTTCTCCAGCCGCCAGTGCGCGTGCGTGGCGTAGCCGAGCAGCTTCGCGCGCTCGGCGCGCAGCTTGAGCACCTCCGAGATGATGGCGTTGTTGTCGCGCTCGTCGCCGTTGTCGCCGCGGTTGACGTAGTTGCGCCAGACCTTCTCGCGCAAATCCCGGCGGGACGAGTACGTGAGGAACGGCTCCATGGAGGAGCGCGTGTTGGTGATGACCCACTTGCCCTTCTGGCCCCGGGCCTCGGCCGCGGCGGCGGCGCCCGCGCGCACGGAGTCGGGCAGGCCCGCCAGGTCCGCCTCGGACTCCAGGACGACGGTGTAGGCCTCCTCGTCGCCGAGCACGTGCTGGCTGAAGGCCGTGTAGAGCGAGGCCAGGCGCTGGTTGATGGCGCCCAGGCGCTGCTTGGCGGCGCCGTCCAGCTTGGCGCCGGAGCGCACGAAGCGCGTGTGGTGCAGCCACGCGAGCCGCTGCTGCTCGGGCGTCAGCTTCGCCTTGTCGGGCGAGTTGTAGACGGCCTCGATGCGGCGGAAGAGGGCCTCGTTCTGGAAGATCTCATCCTCGAACGCGGCGAACTTCGGCGCGAGCTCGCGCTCCACGGCCTGGTACTCGGGGCTGCTCAAGGACGAGCCCCAGATGCCGTAGAGCGTCTCCACGTTGCTCAAGCCGCGGCCGGCGTCCTCCAGCGCGGCGAGCGTGTTCTCGAAGGTGGGGGCCTCCGGGTTCGACGCGATGGTCGCCAGCTCCTTGCGGAAGGTGTCCATGGCCGCCTCGATGGCGGGCTTGAACAGCTCCACCTTCACCTGGTCGAACGGGGGCACGCCGCCATGGGGGCCGCTCCACTTCGCCAGCAGGGGGTTGGCGGGAGCCACGGGGGCCTCGGGGGCAGGGGCGGCGGGGGCCGCGGTGGAGGTGGCGGCGTCCTCGGGACGGGCGTCCTTGGAGGTCGCGCATCCGGTGGAGGCGAGCGCGGCCACGCCCGCGCTGACGATGAGGAGGTTGCGCATGAAAGTGTAGGTCTCCCGAGGATGGGGTGGGTTGTGCACCAAAGCACGGAATCGCGGCGCCCAACACGTCCACCCGTCCACCTGTTCCCTTCTCGCGACAAACACCTGGCGGGTCGGATGAGGACGGGGCCCCGGGCCGGATAGAGGAGGCGTGCAGGCCTCCGTCCTCGAGGGCCTTCGTCGCCAGGAGACACCCGCCGGATGCGAACCGTCCTCGCCCAGCCCAGGGGCCGTGCCTCGCGGGGCCTCGCGCTGGCGCTCCTCTTCGCGGCGGGCGGGGCCCGGGCGGACTGGAAGGTGGAGTACAACACCCCCGCCCCGCTCTTCCTGGACCGCAGCTACATCTTCGGCTCGCCCAACCGCATCCGCCGGCAGGGAGATCCCGACTCCCCGGCGCCGCTCCTGTTCGAGGCGCAGCTTGCCCCGAACCTCTTCCTGCCCCAGCTGCACACGGGCCGATTCCGGAGCGAGCACGGCGAGTGGTTCCTCACCGCGGTGCTCACGCCGTACATCCGGCTGCGGATGCTGAACACGGACAGCAGCCCCGTCATCCCGCCGTCGTACGTCCCGAAAATCACGCTCCAGGTGGCGCACCTGCGCGTGCTGCCGGGCTCGCTGGCGGAGGACCGTCCGATGCGGGGGCTCGCGCTCGCGGCGAACCTCACGGTGGGCCACTACTCCAATGGCCAGGACGGCTGCTTCTTCGCGAACCAGGAGGGCACGGACCCCGACTGCGCGCCGGCCCAGGGGGAGCTGCCGCTCAACGAGCTGACCGGCAGCTTCTCCACCAACTTCGTGCGCGGGGAGCTGCACGCGCGCGTGGCGTTCGGCGTGGACCCGGACCTGGACAGCGCGTGGCTGGTGGGCGGCGGCTCGTTCCTGGAGCTGAACACGGCCATCGGCTCGGGCGGCATCACCGAGGACCAGAGGCGCGTCTACGGCAAGGGAAACTGGGGCGTGAGCGCGCTGGGCGAGCGCATCTGGCACCAGCACCGCTTCCGGCTCGAGGGGACGGTGTCCGCGCCCTTCGGCGAGACGCCCCACCGGCGCGCGACGGTGAGCGGCGCGCTCGCCGCGCTGCCCTACTGGGGCGCGGGCTTCGGCGTCTTCACCCGCTACGTGTACGGCCAGGACTCGTACAACATCCTCTTCCTGGAGCGGCTGAGCCAGTGGCAGTTCGGGCTCGTCTTCGAGCTCTCACCCGGCGCCAGGCTCAAGGCCGAGGAGGCGCCCGGGGACACCGGGACGCGGCGTCCGCCGGGCTTCCGCTAGGGATGGCAGGACGTCCCGGGTGTGACATCTTCGACCGCGGACCCGCCGCCTTCCGCGGGGGTTCCCGACTTGAACATGACCGCTCCGAGCACGCTGAAGGACCGCATCCAGAACGCCGACCTCCTGGCCCGGGTCGTCCCCGTCGAGGAGGCCGTGAAGCACGTCACCGACGGGAACACGGTGGCCATCAGCGGCTTCACCAAGTCGGGCGAGCCCAAGACGTTCTTCCCCGCGCTGGCCTTCCACCTGTCGCGCACCGCGCCCCAGACGCGGCTCACGCTGTTGTCCGGGGCGTCGCTGTCCGAGGACGTGGAGGGCCCCATGGCGCCCTTCATCCGCAAGCGCGGGCCGTACATGTCCTCGTCCGCGTCGCGTCGGCGCATCCACGCCGGGGAGATGGACTTCACGGACGTGCACCTGTCCGCCTTCGCGCGCAACCTGATGTACGGGTTCTACGGCGACATCGACGTGGCGGTGGTGGAGGTGTCGCGCATCCGCCCCAACGGCAGCGTCATCCTGACGTCCTCGGTGGGCATCAGCGCGGAGGCGCTGGCGAAGGCGAAGAAAGTCATCCTCGAGGTGAACACGTCCGCGCCGGACTACACGGGCTTCCACGACATCGTCGTGCCCACGGTGCATCCGCACGTGGGCTGGCCGCTGCCGCTGTTGAACGTGAGAGACCGCATCGGCACGCCGTACGTGGAGTTCGACCTGGGCAAGGTGGTGGCGGTGGTGGAGTCGAGGACGCCGGACCACCCGGTGCCCTTCAAGGCGGCGGACGACACGGACAAGCGCATCGCGCGCAACGTGGTGGACTTCCTGTTGAGCTGCCGCGAGGAGTTCGGGTGGGGCAAGCGGCTGCCGCCCATCCAGTCCGGCGTGGGCAACGTGGCCAACGCCATCATCGGGGAGCTGTACGAGTCACCGTTCCAGAAGATCCGCTTCTGGACCGAGGTGTTCCAGGACGGGATGCTGCGCTACGTGGAGGACGACGCGAAGTTCGAGTACGCGTCCGCCACGGCGGTGTCCTTCTCCGCCGAGGGGCGCCAGCGGTTCCAGCAGCTGTTCGAGCGGTGCAAGGAGCGGCTGGTGCTGCGGCCGATGTGGCTGTCGAACAGCCCTGAAATCATCTCGCGGCTGTTCGTCATCGCGATGAACACGCCCATCGAGGTGGACATCTACGGGCACGTGAACTCGACGCACATCGACGGCTCGCGCATCGTCAACGGGCTGGGCGGCTCCGGGGACTTCTTCCGCAACGCGTACCTGAGCATCGTGCACACGCCGTCGGTGCGGAAGCTCAAGGACGGGCGGACGGTGAGCTGCGTGATGCCGTACGTGCGGCACATCGACCACACGGAGCACGACATCAAGTGCGTCGTCACCGAGCACGGCTACGCGCGCAACATGGACATCCGCTCGCCCCGGCGCCGGGCCACGGACATCATCGACCACTGCGCCCACCCCTACTTCCGGCCGCTGTTGCACGCGTACCTGGACATGGCGGGCCCGGGGGACGAGCCGCGCGCCACGGACATGAAGGTGCTCGAGGCCTGGTGGCGCGACTACGACGCCGCCTGCCGCGCCTTCCCCCAGGGAGGCTGAGCACCGGCATGGCGGGGCGGGACGACAGAGACGACGCGCCAAGGGGAACGCCCGGGCCAGGGAGCCCCGCGACGACGCCCCCCCCCTCCGAGGGGCGCGCCTCCCGCATGCCTGCGGAGGCCTCCACGGCCGTCGACGCGGCGAGAACCGGAGGCACCGCGAGGAACGGGCGGGAGCCCTGCCCTCCCGAGGTGGCGGAGCAGCTCCGACAGGTCGACCGGCTGCGACGGACGGGCCGGTACACCTCCGCGCTCGCGCAGGTGCGCGCGCTCGCCGAAGCGCACCCGAGGCTGGGCATCGTCCTGATGGAGCTGGCGATGACGCTCGGCATCTGGGGCGGCGCTCCGGCCGAGGCGCTCCCCTGGTTCGAGCGCGTCCTGGAGCTGGCCCCCGGACACCGGACGACCCGGCTGCACCGCGCGCTGTGCCTCGCCCGGCTGGGTCGCCATGCGGAGGCCGTGGCGGACTTCGACGCGCTGGTGGATGGCGGCTATCGCAAGGCGCTGGTGCTGCACATGAAGCGCGCCGAGTCCCTGGAGGCGCTCGGACAGGACACCCGCGCGGAGCAGGACTGGACGCTCGCGCTGGCCGAGGACCAGGACAACCCCTGGCTGCTCCAGCAACGAGCCGCCGTGCGCGCGCGCCTGGGAATGCACACGGAGGCGCTGGAGGACCTGTCCGCCGCGCTCGCCCTGCAACAGGGCGCTGACGTGGACCCGGAGCTGCTCCACGAGCGCGGCCTGCTCCGCGTGCGGCTCGGCGACGTCGGCGGCGCGCGCGCGGACTTCCAGGCCGGGCTCGCAGCCTTGCGCCGGGGAGACCCGGACTGGCTGCCGGACGCGCTGCGCTCGGCAGTCCAGGCACTCGACGTGCCCTGAAACACGCTCCCGCCGCGGCCTTTCGCCTCGGGCCCGCAGTCGAGCCCGCAGGACGAAGGGCCCCCCTGCACTCCTGCATCCGAGGGCGATGTCACTGATGCGGACTGAACATGCCCACGCGGCCAATCACAACCCAAGGGCCCCGCGGCTGCCGCCCGCCGCGACCGCATTAGCTTGAACATCCACACCCGACACCCGGACGTGGGGGCCGCACATGCTCGAGCTCGAACTCAATCCCAGACTGGAACAGATCAGACACCAGGGCTTTCGCGAAGAGGCGGAGAACGTCCTCCGCTCGGGGGAGCTGCGCAAGCTGATACGCCTCATCGGCCCCGTCCCGGGGGATTCCCGCGAGAGGAACATCCCCGTCTTCGAGCCCGCGGTCGACCTGGCGGAGGTCGAGCGGGAGACCCGCTTCATCCGACAGGAAGCCTTGGCCCGTGGCCTGGACATGGATGAGGAGTTCATCCAGACCATGACATACATGCGCCACATCACGATTCCCATCCAGGACCCCAGGCTGGGGCGGGCCATCAGTCGCGTCTGGAGCCTGGTGCTGTGGTTCGACCCCGACAAGGAATACAACCCGGAGAAGCACTTCCTGTCCCTCAAGCATGCGAGCGCGGTGGCCCACCCGCCCTCCGCGCTCATGGACTACGTCGACTTCTCCTTCGAGGAGCTGGGTCACTCTTGCGACTCGGACTTCCTGGGTCTCTACAAGAACCTGTTCTTCCAATACCACCTTGGAACCCTGCTCGAGGTGCTGGTGGCCCGGCACGGCGCCCAGCGCACCACGCACAGCGTCCGGTACATCCGCGACCACAACGGCTCCTCGGAGTTCTGGTACCTGTCCCTCCAGTTCATCGACGCGCGGCTGAGCTTCGCGCGCGACCCGCTGTTCTGGGTGGACACCCTGGAGGCGGCGCGGGACTTCATCGCATTCACCAACGACGTCTTCTCCTTCTACAAGGAGGCGAAGTCCCAGCTCGACTTCGAGAACTGCTACCTGTTCAAGCAATCCCAGACGCAGAAGCGCCCTTACCTGGAGGTGTACCGGGAGACGCTCGCCACGACGGTGAGGAACTACCACGCCATCCTGGAGTCCGCGTCCTCGCGCGCCCCGGAGCTGAGGGCTCACGTGGAGCACTACCTCAAGAGCTTCATCTACTGGCACTTCCGCAGCCGGCGCTATCTGTTGCAGGAGGTCTACCCCCAGCTGCGCTACTGGGAGGACCTGCTCTCGCCGCCTTCGCCCGGGCGGGTGGGCTGACCCAACCTCCGCCACATTTAATCGCGCTTAATCCCGGTTAATCAGGGAGGAACGTAGGGTGGCCTCCACTCGCCGACGGGGAGGTCCCGGCCACGGCGGGCTGACAATCCACGAGGTCAATCCATGTTGAAGCAAGTCATGCGGCCGTTGTTCCTGGGAGCGCTGTGCATGGGCATGATCGCCTGTGGTGGCACGCCGATGGACGAGGTGGCTCCGGAGACGGAGGACCTGGGCCAGGTGGAGCAGAACGCGTGCAGCGTCGGGACGTACCAGGGCGCGTGTCGCGACTACGGCAGCGGCGGATGGGTGGACGGGAGCTGTCCGGCCGCGACGCCGTACAAGTGGAGCTTCTGGAACTGCTCCCAGTACATGGCGGGCTCCGGTCCGACGGCCCAGTACTACCGCCAGTACTGTTATGACCTGCAGCTCTACACCTGCCACAGCAGCATCAGCACGCCGCCCGCCGGCAGCCCGCCGCCCGTCGGCCCGCCGCCTCCCTGCAAGCAGAACTGCTGAGCCCCGCCTGAGATGAGCCGTGGTCGCGCCAACTGCTCGCGCGCGACCACGGCTCCGGCATCAGTTCGCGAAGCGCGCCTCGAAGTTCGTGAACTGCGCCTCCAGGCGCCACTGCAGCGCCGCGCGCTTGTTGGCCCCCAGGAAGGTCTGACACGACGCGGACGGGCCCGCCTCGCCCGCGTCGTCCTGGGCGCAGGCCGCCACCCGGGCCGTGAAGACATCCCGCTGGGCCCACAGGCTGTCCCCCTCCACGAAGGCGTGCTCCAGGCTGGCGCGCGCCAGCTGCTTGAGCGTCTTGTAGTCGAGCCCCTGGACGGTGGCCGCCGCGACGTACTCCTGGGTGATGTCCCCCCGGAGGATGCCGGAGTCATCCGTCGCCAGCGTCACCGGCACCTTCTCCACCAGGTACGCGGAGAGCGGATGGTCCGTGCCCTTGACGCCCAGCAGGACGTTGTTCGAGGACAGGCAGATCTCCACCAGCACGCCTGCCTCGCGCATGTCGCGCAGGAGCGCGTCGACGCCCTCCCCGTCCGTTTCGCCCAACACGTCCACCCCGTGGCCGATGCGCTCCGCGTGCGCCAGCTTCACGGCGTTGCGGATGTGGAAGCGCAGGTGCCCCTGGTCCTCGGGCTTGAGCACCTCGGGGATCAGCTCGCCCGCGTGCAGGGAGACGTGCACCGTCTTGCGGCCGGGCGTGGTGTCGTTGTGGTCATCCAGCGTGCCCAGCGCGAACATCTCGTCGTTGTAGTACGCGAGCGAGTTCGGGTGCTCCTCGGGTGACACCAGGTTGACGCCGACAATCTGGGGCACGCGCTGGGCCAGCTCGAAGGCATACACCCACTGGCCGAAGACGTTGGCCCGCTCCGCCGTGCGGTTGGCCGACACCAGCAGCCGCACCTCCACGTCGCAGCCCGGGTCCGCCTGGGGCGTGCCACAGGCCATCACCTGCCGGCTCCCCACCAGGAAGCTGGCAATGCTCTCCGCCTGACGGGTCAGCGCCGTCTGGAAGTCCGGCAGGGCGATGAGCTGCTCGCGCTTGGCCAACAGCGTCGGCGCGTCCCAGGGGTCCGTGGGCGAGAACAGCGGCGCGGCGAGCCGTCCCCCCGTGCTCGCGCCGAAGCCCTGCATCAGCTCCACGTAGACCTGGTTGTGCTGGCCCGCGCGGGAGAGGATGTCCGCGTAGATGTCGTCCCCCCGGGCCTCCGTCTGCACCGCGCCGTACTTGGCGAAGGCATCGAAGAAGTGCTGGTGCGCCTCCAGCAGCGGACCGGTGAAGCCCTCCATCGACCAGGCGCCCATCACCGCGTCATAGAGGGCCCGGTCCGACGCCGTGTTGGACAGGGGCGTCGCGCCCTGCTCACAGGGGTTGCTCGCCACGTAGGTGGTGGGGTTGACGCAGGCGCCGTCCTCGGAGCCCCATTGGATGAGCTTCTCCATGGTGATGGCGCCGGAGGTGTGGCTGTGGAGGTCGCCGCCCTTGGGCATGTCGCGCAGGAAGGCGGAGAGCGCGATGGGGTTGGAGCGAAGGGTCTCCATGTGCTCCTGCGTCAGGTCCTCGGGGGGACGCGGAGTGGGAGGCTCCGGCTCCTCCCTGCAGGCACTCAGGCCCAGCGTCATCGTGACGACGACCAGCGAAAGCTTGCTCATGTGGGGACCTCACGGCGGGGGTGTCCGAGGAGCGTCTTGTCCGCGGGGCGGCGAACACCAGTCGGCGCGGGCGCCATGCGTTCCCTGCCGCGCATCGGGCTGCGCCAAGAGGGACTTTTCAACCATGACCCACGCCCTCGCGCCGCCCCTCGACGGTCTTGACGTGCTGGCGCGCCGTCCGGAAGGTTGCACTTGTCTGTCCGCGGCTGAAGCCGCAGGCTCCCCGCCCCCACCCTTCGGACGAGGTCATCCATGCATCGGGGTTCCTGTTTGTGCGGCGCGGTCCGCTTCACCGTGGAGGGCGAGCTTCCCGCCCCCGACGCCTGTCATTGCACGAAGTGCCGCAAGCACTCGGGGCACTACTTCGTGTCGACGGACGTGCCCCGCTCGGCCGTCACCCTCGAGGGACAGGACCAGGTCCGCTGGTTCCAGTCCTCGGAGAAGGCGCGGCGCGGGTTCTGCTCGGTCTGCGGCGCGTCGCTGTTCTGGGACCCGCTCCAGCGCGACTGGATTGGAATCGCCATGGGCGCGTTCGACACGCCCACGCGGACGCGCGTGGCGCTCCACGTCCACCTGGCCAACAAGGGCGACTACTACGAACTGGAGGAAGGGACGCCCCGGTTCGACACCATTCCGCCCAGGCCCCACTGAGGACGGGAACAACGGCCCAAGCACCCAGTTCGGGTGCCCGGGCGGGACCGACTCACGCCGCCGTGAGCCGGCCTGAGGTCACTCCTCGACCAGCTCGGTGAGCGCCGGGCAGTAGGTGGCGTACCCATGCCCGGTGAATGCGCCGTCCTCCATGACGGCATCCACGTCGAACGCCACGAAGTGTGACGCGGGGAACTCGCCGGTCTTGGCGCAGGTGGCGCAGAGGGAGGCCGCCACGGGCGTGAAGGTGAAGCTCGAGCTGTGGTCGAACCAGTTGAGGCTGAGCGAGCCATCGAAGTCGACCAGCGTCGCTCGCGGCTCCCCCTCCGTGGTCGTACCGCTCTGCGGCGTCGCGTCCACGGGCACCTTCACGTCGTAGACGTTGACGAGCTGAGCCGGCACCGACGAATCCGGCGAGGGGCACTCGCCCGGGGTCCCGTTGTTCAGCTCGATCCAAAGGGTCCACGACCCGTCCGGGCTCTCCGGCTCGGTGTAGCCGAAGTACGCGTTGGTCAGGACGCGCGAGTTGTCGCCCATGCGGATGGTGGCCGAGGTCTCACGGCAGGCCCCCTCGCAGGTGGTGAACGGGTCAGGCGTCACGCCCGCATCGGGCTCCGTGCCAGCGTCGGGCTCCGTGCCGGCATCGGGCTCCGTGCCGGCGTCGGGCTCGAGGCCCGCGTCGGGTTCCGAGCCCGAATCGGGCACGGTGCCGGCATCCGGCGGGGTCCCCGCGTCGTCGCCCACTTCGGGCGCCGACGGCTTGTCATCAGAATCACAAGCAGAGAGTGCGGCAACAGCAACGAGGGAGACAAACATCCAGGAGAGAATCGAGCGTTGCAGGGTCATGTATCAGGATTGTTACGGTCCTCTCCGAGAGAAGCGAGCAAACTCAACGCCCCGCGTCACAATGTTTCAGTCTCACTCCCGAGCGCCCCCGTCGAGCGTCTCGATTCCACCGAGGCTGGACGATCTTTGCGCAGAAGCCGACGAATTCGGGGAATAAACATGCATCCGAGCTGAAACCCCCTATCGCAATTTGGCGGTTGCAACTGCGCCACCTCCGCCCTAGCTTCACTGAAACCATTAAAATACATTTGATGGTTTCCGGCCATCAACAGGGAGCGCCCATGTCATCGCCCATCGCCCTCGTCGCCGTGCCCTCCGGTCTGGGTCTGAGCCGTCCGGACGGGCGGATTCCCCGTGTGGACCTGCTTCCCGAGGCCCTGATGGAGGCGGGCCTGGGACTCAAGCTCCAGGCGAAGGTGGAGCACACCGTGACGCCCCGGCCCTATGTGGAGCAGCGCGACGCCCGGACGCACATCCTCAACCCCCATGGCATCGCCGAGCTGAGCCTCCAGCTCGCGGACGCCGTCGAGGCCATCGTGCGCGCCCGGCGCTTCCCGCTCGTCCTGGGCGGTGACTGCAGCATCCTGCTCGGGTGCCTCCTGGGACTGAAGCGCACCGGCGCGCACTCGGGGCTCGCCTTCATGGATGGACACACCGACTTCTGGCCGCCGGAGGCCTCCGAGCTCGGCGGCGCCGCGGGCATGGACCTCTGGCTCTCCACCGGCCGGGGCCCCGCCCTGCTGTCGAACCTGGAGGGCCGAGGTCCCCTCGTCCTCGACGAGGACGTGGCCGTGCTCGGCGTCAGGGACCCGGAGCGCCAGGGAGAGAAGGTCGGCGCGGAGGACGCGCGCGACACGGGCATGGCCTGGCTGGACCTGGACGTCCTGCGCGCGCAGGGAATCGCCGCCGGAGCGAAGCGCGCCCTCACCCGCTTCAAGGAGCGCGGCGTGCGCGGCTTCTGGATGCACCTGGACGCGGACGTCATGGACGACGCGGTGATGCCCGCCGTCGACTCGCGCCAGCCCGACGGCCTGCGCGTGGCGGAGCTCGGGGAGCTGGTCGCCCGGCTCGTCGACTCGGGCCTGGCCGTGGGCCTGGACGTCACCATCTACGACCCGAGCCTGGACCCCCGGCGCGACGCGGCCCGGGCCCTCGTCGAGGCGCTCACCCGCGGCCTGGGGGCCCTGGTGCCCACGCCCAGGACACGATAGGCCCACCGCATGGCCGATGCGCGCAGCCCCGGACTTCCCACGGACGTCGTCCTGCTCCTCGAGTTCGTCAACACGCTCGACGTGGAGAAGCTCGTCGACGCCGTGCCCACCCCGGCCGCGCTCGACGCCTGGTGCCGCGCACGGGGCCTGGTGGCGGCCTCGGACACCTTCTCCCCGGACGCCTTCCGCGCCGCCATCGACGCCCGCGAGGCCCTGCGCGCCGTGCTCCTCTCCCACACCGGCGAGCCCCTGGCCGCCTCGGATTTGAAGACGCTGGAGCGCGTCGCCGCCTCCAGCCCCCTCACCGTGGGCTTCGGCCAGGACGGCGTGTCGCTGCGCCCCGCGGCCACCGGCGGCTGGAAGGCCCTGGGCGCCCTGTTCGCCGCCATCGTCTCCACCCAGCGCGATGGACACTGGCCCCGGATGAAGGTGTGCGCCGCGGGCGCGTGCCAGGAGGCCTTCTACGACACCTCCAAGAACCGCTCCGGCCGGTGGTGCTCCATGGCCGTGTGTGGCAACCGCACCAAGCTCCAGCGCTTCCGCGCCAGCCCGCCCCGACGCTGAAGCACCTCCACATCCGCACGGGATGAGCGCCAGGGCTTCACTCCCGGGCCGAATCTCGCGGGTAACACCCGGAAACTCCTCGCCATCCGCAACCCGGCGCGTCGACTCCCGAGAATTGGGAATCTCGTACGGCAGCTAGGAGCCCACACCCCATGGGAACTGGACGCGTTGGTGACGGTGGAGCAGCAGAGGCGGCACGCAGGGCGGCGGAGGCCGCGCGCAGGGCCGCGGAAGAGGCGGCGCGCAGGGCGGCGGAGGCGGCTCGGCAGGCTGCCGCGGAGGCCGCGAAGAAGGCCGCGGAGGCGGCCAAGAAGCTGGCCGCGCAGAAGAAGGACGTGTCCACCTTCGAGCCCGCGGGCGCGAAGAACAAGCTGAAGCTGGATGGCCAGGGGGCCCCCTCGACGTCGCTGTTCACGGAAGACAGCAAGGACGCCAAGGTCAACTGCCTGGACAAGGCCGCGGACTTCATCAACAAGTCCTCGCCGGAGCTGCAGGGTCGCTCGGACCTGGTGTTCCTGAAGGACTCGCGCGCGGGCGCCGAGGGCCAGTCGGGCCACGTCGTCGTGCGCCAGGGCGAGCGCGTGTTGGACCCCAGCAACGGCAAGAGCTGGGACGACATGAAGTCGTACCTCCAGGGCAACTCGCACTACAGCGAGGCGGGCTCCCTCCCCGGCACCACCGCGGCCAAGGTGTTCGGCACCGAGGCGGGCTCGCCCGAGCGCGCCCAGGCGCTGGCGGACGCGAACGTGTCCCCCGAGCTGCAGCAGATGATGGTGGCCGACTACCCGGCGGACGTGGGCAGCGTGCCGGACGCGGCCAACGTGCAGCCGCACGAGACCACCATCCCGGGCCAGGCGGGCCCCGTGTCCGTGGAGTTCAGCGACACGCTCGAGAAGGACGTGAAGAAGGAGGACGGCTTCGTCACCGTGTCCATCAACGCGGAGACGTCCGTGTCCGCGTCGGGCTCAGTGGAGTTCAAGAAGGCCAAGGTCGGCGTGGGCGCGTCCGTGGAGGGCAGCGTCGAGGCCGGCAAGAGCATGACGTACGAAGTGAAGATGACGGAGGCGGACTTCGAGAAGCTCAAGCGCGGTGAAATCGCGCCGCCGCACCCGCTCAACCCGGAGACGATTCCGGATGGCACGTCCATCAAGATGGAGCAGAGCCAGTTCACCGGCTACGGGCTGGACGTGGGCCTGTCCTACCACGCGGTGGAGCTGGGCATCTCCGGCGACGTCAAGAGCGGCAAGGGCATGTCCATCGAGGTGAGCCGCGCGGGCGACAAGCTGTCGATGACGACGGGCCCCACGGAGTTCATCGAGAACAACGGCAAGGTGACGCTGGGCGCCGGCCCCGTCTCCGTGAGCATGGGCCGCGAGGACACGCTCAAGGAGTACAAGCTGCGCACCGCCGAGTTCGACCTGGGCAACCCCGAGGGCCAGAAGGCCTTCGAGGCCTTCGCCAAGGACGGCCGGATGCCGGAGAAGGAAGGCCCGGGCGTGTCCAACACGCTGCGCTTCGACAAGATCAACTACGAGTCGACGGGCGGCAAGGTGGGCATCGACGTGGGGCCCTTCAGCATCGAGACCGACGGCACCACCAACACCGGCGACTACCTCATCACGCACCACCCGGATGGGACGAAGTCGCTGACGTCCGACATCACCTACGGCGGTGACCACCCGGACATCACCCTCGAGCAGAAGTACGACAAGGACGGCAAGCTCGTCCCCGGCTCGGAGAAGTTCGCGATGAAGTTCGACACCAAGGACGACAACGCGCGCGAGCTGCTCGTGTACTCGTTCACCGGTGACGCCGACAAGGCGAAGGCCGCGCGCGAGCACGACAAGCCGATCACCCTCAACCTGACGGCCGACGACATCGAGGAGATGCAGCGCCGCTCCGGCATCCAGGCGCAGAACGGCGGGCACATGGGCATCAACGTCCTGCTCACCGACTACGACGGCAAGCCCAATGACCCGCTGATGGCGGTGCGCAACATGGCGTGCTCGCCGGCGTACAACGAGTACAAGCTGGCGCAGAGCTACTTCGGGCTCTTCATGGACGAGGGCAAGAAGCCCCTGTCGGGCGAGCTCGTCATCGGCTGAGCCAGCACGGTTTCACCCCCGCGAGCCCGGGTCCTCGAGGTGAGGGCCCGGGCTTCGTCGTGTCTGTCGTGGAGGGAACACGCGCTCGCGCGGGGCGAGGTGACGCTGGACGAGGTATCACGTCCGGGCGAGGGTCCAGGCCTCCACCTCGCGCTCGACCTCCGGGAGACATCCGATGACGCAGGCCCCTGGACGCATCACGGAGTACCCGCTCACGGCGGCTGGAACCGGGCCCTATGGAATCTGCGCCGGGCCTGACGGCGCGCTCTGGTTCACGGAGGTGCACGCGGGCCGCGTGGGACGCATCGAACTGGACGGCGCGGTGACGACCTTCGCGCTGCCGACGCCGGACTCGGGGCCCTCCGTCATCACCGCGGGGCCCGACGGCGCGCTCTGGTTCACGCAGCAGAAGGCGAACCGCATCGGCCGGGTGACGACGCGCGGCGAGGTGCGTGAGTTCCCGCTGCCGACAGAGGGGGCTGGCCCGTTCGGGCTCTGCGCGGGGCCCGACGGCGCGCTCTGGTTCACGCAGCTGTCGACGCATCGGCTGGGGCGAATCACCGTGGAGGGCGCCGTCACCGAGTTCGCGCTCGAGGCCGGCAGCTACCCGTCGTTCATCACCTCCGGACCGGATGGGGCGCTCTGGTTCACGCAGAACGCGAGCAATCGCATCGGGCGAATCACGGTGGACGGGCAGGTCTCCGGGTTCGCGCTGCCCACGCCGAAGGCGGGCCCCGTGGGAATCACGCGGGGGCCGGATGAGGCGCTGTGGTTCGTGGAGCTCCTCGCGGACCGCATCGGGCGCATCGGGCTCGACGGGGGCATCACCGAGCATCCGTTGCTTCGGACCGGCGCGAAGCCTCACGCCATCGTCACGGGCGCCGACGGCGCGCTCTGGTTCACCCAGTGGGGAAGCAATCACCTCGGACGGATGACGACCTCGGGCGAAGTCACGGAGTACGCCATCCCCACCGCGAAGGCGGAGCCGCATGGAATCTGCTCCGGGCCGGATGGCGCGCTGTGGTTCGCGCAGGAGGTGGGGAAGATAGGGCAACTGGCGCCGCGCTGAGGGCTCGGCGCGAGCAGCCCAAACCCCGCGGGGGGACACGTCGCGAGAGCCGCCATGGCGGCGTCGCGTTCAAGACGTCCCTCGGCGAGCCTCCGCCAGAAGTCCCTCCGTGCATGCGCCTTTACGGGACGATACGGCGACGGCAGGCACGCAGCGCACCGCGCCCTTTCGGGTCCGCGCCGCTCAGGCCGCGACGACCGCGTCGGGCTCGCGGCGCACCTTGGCGAGCGCGGCCACCACCACCTCGGGCCCGGCGCCGGCCTTGTGCGCGTTCTCGCTCAGGTGCCGTCGCCACGCGCGCGCGCCCGGCAGGCCCTGAAACAGGCCCAGCATGTGCCGCGTCACCGCGCTCAGCGGCGCGCCCTGCTGCCGGCGGCGCTCGATGTACGGGAGCATCGCCTCCACCACCTCATGGCGCTCGCGCGGCGCCTGAGTCGCGCCGAAGAAGCGGCGGTCCGCCTCCGCCAGGAGGTACGGGTTCTCGTAGACGGCGCGGCCAATCATCACCCCGTCCACGTGCTTCAGGTGCTCGGCCGCCGCGTCCAGCGTCTTGATGCCGCCGTTGATGCTGATGTCCAGGTGCGGCAGCTCCTGCTTGAGCCGGTGCACCAGGTCGTAGCGCAGCGGCGGCACGTCGCGGTTCTCCTTGGGGCTCAGTCCCTGGAGCCACGCCTTGCGCGCATGCACGATGAAGCGCGTGCACCCTTCCGCCGCAATCAGCCGCACGAAGCGCTCCAGCGTGGGCCACTCCTCCAGCTCGTCGATGGCGATGCGCGACTTCACCGTCACCGGGATGCTCACCGCCGAGCGCATCGCGCCCACCAGACGCGCCACCAGCTCCGGCTCCGCCATCAGACACGCGCCGAAGCGGCCTGACTGCACCCTGTCGCTGGGGCAGCCCACGTTCAGGTTCACCTCGTCGTAGCCCCACGACTCGGCGATGCGCGCCGCCTCCGCCAACGCCTCCGGCTCCGAGCCCCCCAGCTGGATGGCCACCGGGTGCTCGGCCGCCTCGTAGCCCAGCAGCCGCTCGCGGTCGCCGTGGAGCACGGCGCCCGTGGTCAACATCTCCGTGTACAGGAGCGTGTGCTGGCTGATCTGGCGGTGGAAGTACCGGCAGTTCCGGTCCGTCCAGTCCATCATCGGCGCGACACACAACGGCATGGGGCTTGAGGGCATCATGGGCAGGACCTGGGAAACGTCCTGCATCTACCCGGCTTTTCCTCCCCTGCCCACCCCCCAGTGACGCCCGGAGGCCCGAAGAGCGAGGAGCCGGACGACCTCCCCGGCTAGGCTCCACCTCCGTGCCTCCGAGCCCGCCCCTGCTGGACGACATGCTGCTCTTCACCGAGGTGGTCACCTCCGGAGGGCTCACCGCCGCGGCCCTGCGGCTGGGACTGCGCAAGTCCACCGTGAGCCGCCGCCTCTCCGCGCTCGAGGCGCGGCTCGGGGTCCGCCTGCTGGAGCGCAACGCGCGCCACCTGCGCCTCACCGAGGCGGGGCGCGACTACCATGTCCACTGCGCGCGGCTGGTCTCCGAGGCCCGCGAGGTGAACCGCGCCCTGGGCGAGTCGCGCGCCACGCCCCAGGGCACCCTGCGCATCGCCACCCTCTCGCTGCTGGGCGAGCTGCTCACCCCGCTCATCGCGGAGCTGCTCCTGCACCACCCGCTGCTGCGCGTGGAGCTGGCGCTCGCCGAGGCCCACGTCGACCTCATCGCCGAGGAGTACGACGTGGCGCTGCGCACCGGCCCGCTCGCCGACTCGTCGCTGGTGGCCAGGAAGCTCGGGCGGCTGCGCACCGGCTACTACGCCAGCCCCGCGTACCTCGCCCGCCAGGGCACACCCCGCACCCCCGCCGACCTCCAGGGCCATGCCTGCGTCGTGCTCGCCGAGCCCGGCACCGACGAGGTCTGGTTCTTCGGTGAGGGCCGCGAGGCCTCAAGCCACCCCGTCACCGGACGCCTCCGCGTCCCCAGCGTGCGCGCGGGACAGGCCGCCGCCCGCGCGGGCCTGGGCGTGGTCCGCCTGCCCGCCTCCCTCGTCGTCGACGACGTGCGAAGCGGCCTGCTCGTCCCCGTCCTGGAGGCGGCGACGCCGCCGGGCCTCCCCGTGTTCGCCGTCTACCCGAGCAGCCGCCAGCTCCCACCCAAGCTGCGCGCCTTCCTCGCGCTGCTCTCGGAGCGCGGCGCGTCGCTGCCCTGGGAGACGGAGGCGCCCCCTCCCCGGAGGCGTTGAGGGCCCTTCACGCAACCTCGCGTTCCGTGAGGGATGCTCGTCTCCGAGCCCCCCGGCCACTACATGTCCTGCTCGAACCGAGGCACGGCCCCGACGCCGCGCCTCCAACGCAGGAGGACAGGACATGGCCACGGACGTCATCGAGCTGGGCGACGCGCGGTTCCACCAGGAGGTGCTCGAGTCGAAGGAGCCGGTGCTGGTGGACTTCACCGCCGCCTGGTGCCCGCCGTGCCGCGCCATCGCCCCCACCGTGGCCGCGCTCGCCACCGAGTACCGGGGCCGCCTGAAGGTGGCGAAGCTGGACGTGGACGCGAACCAGGAGACGGCCCAGCGCTACAACATCCGCTCCGTCCCCGCCCTGCTGCTCTTCAAGGACGGCCAGGTCGTCCAGCAACTCCTGGGCGCCATGCCCCGGGCGAAGCTGGAACAGGCGCTGCTTCCCCACCTGTAGACCTGGGGGCCCCTCCCTCTGGCGGGCTAATGGCTCGATACAGCGAGACTCGGGGCTCCTGAGCCCGGCATTCCGTTGCAAGTCAAAAAGGAAGGCTGGCGATTCTCTCCAGGTGAGGTAGTCACGGGCCGCCTCGGCTGTGTCACACGAAGGTGACACCCGGGGCATGCCCCCATCCGGGAGGGAAGCGATGCTCGAAAGGCTGATGCCCAAGTCGGACGAGTTCTTCGACGACTTCGACAAACAGTGCGCCGCCACAGTGCAGGGCGCGAAGATGCTTCACGAACTGCTCAGCGACTACACGGACGTGCCCAGGCGGGTCCAGGCGCTCAAGGACGTGGAGCACCAGGGTGACGAGGTCACCCATACCGCCTTCAACCGTCTGCACAAGCAGTTCATCACCCCGTTCGACCGAGGGCAGATCCACTCGCTGCTGTCGCGCATCGACGACGTGCTGGACCTGGCGAACGCGGCCGCGTCACGGCTGCACTACTACGAAATCCAGAGCAGCCTGCCGGACGCGACGGAGCTGGCGCGGCTCCTGGTGCTGTCCGCCGAGAAGGTGCAGGAGGTGGTGGCGGCGCTGCGGCTCATCAAGAAGCCGGAGCAGATCCTCGCCGGCTGCAAGGAGATCAAGCGCCTGGAGACGCAGGCGGACGAAGTGCTTCGCTCGGGCCTGGGCCGGCTGTTCAAGAGCGGGGTCGACACTCTGACCATCATCAAGTGGAAGGAGATCTACGACCTCATCGAGACCGCCACGGACAAGTGTCAGGGCGTGGCGAACGTCATCGAAGGCGTGGTGCTGGAGCACTCCTGAGATGCTACTCGCGGCCGTCATCGTCATCGTCGGAGTGGCGCTCATCTTCGATTTCATCAACGGCTTCCACGACGCGGCGAACTCCATCGCCACCGTGGTGTCCACCCGGGTGTTGTCACCGAACCTGGCCGTGGCGTGGGCCGCCTTCTTCAACTTCGTGGCCGCCTTCGGCGGCGGTGTCCATGTCGCCAACACCATGGGCAAGGGCATCATCAACTTCGAGATGCTGCGCGCCACGGGCCCCACCGCGGTGCTGTCGGTCATCTTCGCGGCGCTGATGGGCGCCATCGCCTGGAACCTGCTCACGTGGTGGTGGGGGCTGCCGTCGTCGTCCTCGCACGCGCTGGCGGGCGGCATGATTGGCGCGACGCTGCCGGTGCTGGGGCTCAAGGGCCTGATGGGCGCGGGCATCGCGAAGATCGCCGCCTTCATCGTGCTCTCGCCGCTCATCGGCACCACGCTGGGCATGACGCTGATGCTGGTGAGCACCTGGGTGGTGCACAAGCAGACGCCGCGCGTGGTGGACGTCTGGTTCCGCCGGCTCCAGCTCGTCTCGTCCGCCATCTTCTCCTACAGCCACGGCACCAACGACGCGCAGAAGGTGATGGGCATCATCGCCGTGGTGCTCTTCGGCACCATCTGGGCGGACCGTCCGTTCCACATCGACTGGTGGATGATCATCTCCTGTCACGCGGCCATCGCGCTGGGGACGTTCTTCGGCGGCTGGCGCATCATCCGCACCATGGGCCACAGCCTGACGAAGCTGGCGCCCATCGGCGGGTTCAGCGCGGAGACCGGCGGCGGCGTCACCATCATCGCGCTGGCGGAGCTGGGCATCCCCGTGTCCACCACCCACACCATCACCGGCGCCATCGTCGGCGTGGGCTCCACGCGCGGCTGGCGCGCGGTGAAGTGGGGCGTGGCGGGCCGCATCATCTGGGCCTGGGTGTTCACCATCCCCGCGTCCGCGCTGATGGCGCTGCTCATCTACGGGATGACCCAGGTCGTCGTCCGCCTGGTGGGCTGAGGGCCCGCCACCCTCCCCGCCCGCGCCGGCCACTTCCTTCGGGAGGCCCGCGGGCGGGTGTAGCATCCCGGGCGCCATGCGCCTCATCCTCAACCCTGGGCGGGAGGGCGAGCAGGAGCTGCTGCTCCCCGAGGGCGTCACCACCATCGGCAGGACGGAGGAGAGCTCCGTCTGCGTGCTCCACAAGAGCCTGTCGCGCAGGCACGCGCGCCTGGAGCGCGAGGGCTCGCGCGTGGTGCTGGTGGACCAGGGCAGCAAGAACGGCACCTTCGTCGGCGAGCAGCGCGTGGAGCGCCATGAGCTCGACGCGGGCCAGGCCTTCCGCTGCGGCGAGGTGTGGTTCCAGCTCCTCGCGGCGGACCCCGACCTGGACGCGGGGCTGAGCCCGCTGCACACGCGCACCCTGGACACGCGCTTCTCGCCCGCGCCCGGTGAGCTGTCCCTGGACGCACCGCGCCTGCGGGTGCGCCCGGAGCCGGAGGCGGACGCGACGCGCGAGCGGCTCCAGGTGCTGCTCGCGGTGGCGCAGCTGTTGTCGTCGCCCGGCTCGCTCGACTCGCTGCTGGAGCGCATCCTCCAGCTCGTCTTCCGCGTGCTCGGCGTGGACCGGGCCGCGCTGCTGCTCATGGACGAGGCCACCGGCGAGCTGCGTCCCCGCGTGGCGCGCGCCGCCACCGGCGAGGTGCTCTCCGAGCGCTTCCACAGCCAGCACATCGTCGACTCCGTGCGCAAGCACGGCCTGGCGGCGCTCTTCGCCAACGCCCAGCAGGACGTGCGACTGGACAGCTCCGTCTCCATCCGCGCGCAGTCCATCCACTCCGCCATGTGCGTGCCGCTCAAGTCCCGGGACACGTGGCTGGGCGTGCTGTACGTGGACAACCGCTCGCACGGGGGCCTGTTCACGGAGGCGGATTTGGAGTTCCTCACCGCCTTCGCCCACCAGGCGGCGGTGGCGCTGGACAACGCGCGGCTGACGCGGCGCCTGGAGGAGGAGGCGGTGCTGCGCAACACGTACCTGCGCTTCTTCCCGCCCGCCGTCGTGCGCAGGCTGCATGCCTCGCCCGGCACGGCGCTGGAGGTGGTGGAGACGGAGGTGACGGTGCTCTTCGCGGACATCTCCGACTTCACGCCCCTGTCCTCCTCGCGCGGCCCCCGGGACGTGGTGGACATGCTCAACGCGTACTTCCCGGTGATGGCGGACGTGGTCTTCCGTCACGAGGGGACGCTGGAGAAGTACATCGGCGACGCGCTGATGGCGGTGTGGGGCGCGCCCTTCTCGCGCGAGGACGACGCGGACCGGGCCGTGCGCGCGGCGGTGGACATGCAGCGCGAGCTTGCGGGGCTCAACGCGCGCTTCCGGGCCCGGGGACAGCCGGAGCTGCGCATCCACGTGGGCCTCAACAGCGGCCCGGCCGCCGCCGGCAACATCGGCTCCGAGCACTACCTCCAGTACGCCACGCTCGGGGACGTCACCAACGTGGCCAGTCGGGTGTGCGGCGTGGCGAAGGCGGGCCAGGTGGTGCTCTCCGAGGCCACGCGCGTGAGGCTGCGCGAGTCGCGCTGGCCCTTGACGACGCTGCCCCCCACCCACGTGAAGGGCAAGCAGGAGGCGCTGACGCTGCACCGCGTGGAGTGGGACGTGGCGGGTGGGTGAGCCGTCGTCCCCCCGTCCGGGAGGGCGGCTTGACTCGCACCGGGCTCATCGGTCAGCGTTCGGGTTCGTGAACGGCATCGGCCTCGACCTCGCGTGGACCTCGGGATGGACGTCCCGGACCTCCGCGCGCGCGGCGACCTTCACCTCCACGACGACGACGACGACGCACACGACGACCCGCGGAGCGCGGGCGGTCTAGCTCGGAATCGCTGTCCTTCCGACCAGGCCCCGCGCTCCCCGGCGCGGGGCTTTTTTCGTTTCCCTCCACCCACCAGGAACCCCATGCAGACCCAGACCCCGACGACGACGCCCCGCCCGCCCGTGTCCCTCGGCCGCCTGCTCCCGAGCGAGGTGCCGTCATGCGGGTGATGAAGTTCGGCGGCACCAGCGTGGGCGGCACCGCGCAGATGCGGCGCGTGGTGGACCTGGTCGCCCGGGCACGTCAGGAGACACGCGTGTGCGTGGTGGCCTCGGCCGTCTGTGGCATCACCAACCTCCTGGTGGACACGGCCCGGCTCGCGCAGGAGGGCCACTCGGTGGAGGAGCCCCTGTCGCGCTTCGAGCAGACGCACCTGGGCATCGCCCGGGAGCTGGGCGGAGAGCTGGAGGCGCTGGCCCCGCTGGAGCTGGGGCTCGCCGCCATCTCCACCGAGCTGCGCGGGCTCTTGCAGGGCGTGGGGCTGCTGCGCGAGTGCTCGCCGTCGGTGCTCGCGCACCTGTCGGGCCTGGGCGAGCGCGCCTCGTGCCTGGTGCTGGAGGCGCTCCTGTCCGCGCGCAAGCTGTCGCCCCACCTGGTGGACCCCAGGCAGGTGCTCATCTGCGCGGGGGACCCGCTGCAGGCCACGCCGCGCATGGACGAGATTCGCGCCAGGTTCGCCCCGCTGCGCGACGCCCAGGGGCCGGGGCTCCTGCTGATGCCGGGCTTCTTCGGCGGTGACGCGCGCGGCAAGACGATGTCCCTGGGACGCGGCGGCTCGGACTACTCGGCGGCGCTGGCGGCGGCGGCGCTGGACGCGGCGCTGCTGGAGATCTGGACGGACGTGGACGGCATCTACAGCGCCGACCCGCGCCTGGTCCCCGAGGCCTTCCCGCTGGCGGAGGTGAGCTTCGAGGAGGCGATGGAGCTGGCCTACTTCGGCGCCAAGGTGCTGCACCCCAAGACGATTGCCCCCGCGCGCGAGCGCGGCATCCCCGTGCGCGTGTGCAACAGCTTCAAGCCCGAGCACCCCGGCACCCTCGTCACCGACAGGGCCGCCCCACCCGAGCACCCGGTGCGGGGCCTGTCGTTCCTCAAGGACGTGGCGCTGGTCAACATCGCCGGCGCGGGGCTCAAGGGCGTGCCCGGCACCGCCGCGCGCGTCTTCGAGTCCATGGCCCGCGCGGGCATCTCCGTGGTGCTCATCACCCAGGGCTCCAGCGAGTGCTCCATCAGCTTCTGCGTGCAGCAGTCGGAGGCCGACGCCGCCGTGCGGGCGCTGGAGTCGGAGTTCGAGGTGGAGCGCGAGGCCGGCAAGGTCGACACCATCGAGCGCCAGGGCCGGCTGGCCGTGCTCAGCATCGTCGGCGACGGCATGCGCCACCGCGTGGGCGTGGCGGGCACCTTCTTCAGCGGCCTGGCCGACGTGGGCTGCAGCATCGCCGCGATTGCGCAGGGCTCCAGCGAGCGGAGCATCTCCGCCGTCATCACCGAGGCGGACGGCCCGCGCGCCATGGCGCACGTGCACCACCGCTACTTCGGCACCACGGAGGTGGTGGAGCTCTTCGTGGCGGGCGTGGGCAGCGTGGGCGCGGAGCTGATGCGGCAGGTGCGCCAGCAGGCCCCCCACCTGCGCGCGCAGGGCGTGGACCTGCGCGTGTGCGCCATCGCCAACAGCCGGCACGCGCTCATCGAGCCGGGCGGCGTCCCCCTGGGCGAGTGGAAGGAGCGCCTGGAGGCAAGCCGCGCCCCCGCGTCGCTGGAGTCCTTCCGCGAGCAGGTGCGGGCCAAGCGGCCCGGCCGTCCCATCTTCGTGGACTGCACCAGCAGCGAGGACGTGGCGCTCGCCTACCCGTCCCTCCTGGCCGCGGGGCTGCACGTCGTCACCGCGAACAAGAAGGCCAACGCGGGGCGCATGGCCCACCACCGCGCCATCCGCGAGACGGCGTCGCGGCACCAGCGCCGCTTCCTGTACGAGACGAACGTGGGCGCCGCCCTGCCCGTCATCGACACGCTCAAGAACATGCTGCGCACTGGCGACCAGGTGCACCGCATCGACGGCATCCTCTCCGGCTCGCTGTCGTACATCCTCGGCCTGCTGGAGGAAGGCGTGCCGCTGTCGCGCGCGGTGGGCTCCGCCATGGAGAAGCGCTTCACGGAGCCGGACCCGCGCGACGACGTGCAGGGCACGGACGTGGCGCGCAAGGTGCTCATCCTCGCGCGCGAGCTGGGCCGCCCCGTGGAGCTGGAGGAAGTGGCGCTCCAGTCGCTCCTGCCCGAGGACTTCGACGCGTCCGGTCCGCTCGACGCGTTCCTCGCGCGGCTGCCGTCGCTCGACGAGGGCTTCCAGCGCCGGGTGGAGGCGCTGCGCACGGAAGGCAAGGTGCTCCGGTACGTGGGCAGCGTCGGCCCCGAGGGCTGCTCGGTGGGGCTCAAGGCCGTGCCGCTCGCCAATCCCCTGGCCGCGGTGAAGGGCGGAGAGAACGCGCTGAGCTTCCTGTCGGAGCGCTACAGCCCCACGCCGCTGGTCATCCGGGGCTATGGCGCGGGCGCGGCGGTGACGGCGTCCGGCGTGTTGGCGGACGTGCTGCGGCTGGTGGAAGGTCCGCTGCCGTGAGTCCAGCGGGGCAGCTCGACGACGAAGCGGGCGCCCCGCCCCGGCTCGCTCTCCACCCAGACCTCTCCGCCGTGGGCCTGGGCGATTTGACGGGTGATGAAGAGGCCCAGGCCCAGGCCGCCGTAGTTGGGTGAGGCGGCGCGCTCGAAGCGCTCGAAGATGCGCCCCTGCGACTCGCGGGGGATGCCCATCCCGTGGTCCTCCACGCTCAGCCACACCCGCTCGTCGTGGTGGGCGGACAGCCGCAGTTGGATGGGCCGGCCCGCGCCGTACTTCACCGCGTTCGTCAGGAGGTTCATCAGCACCTGCTCCAGCCGCAGCCGGTCCCACCGGCCCGGCAGGGACCCGGGGGTGTCCAGCACCAGCTCGCAGCCCGCCTTCTCCAACTGCTCACGCAGGTGGCCCACCACGTCGCGCGTGACGGCGACCAGGTCCATGTCTTCCAGGCGCAAGGACAGCCGCGACTCGTTGATGCGCGAGACATCCAGCAGGTGCTCCACCAGCCGGGACAGCCGCGACAGCTGGCTCTCGCACACGTTCAGCATGCCGGACAGCCGCGCGCGCAGGCCCGAGTCCGCCCGGGGCCGCGACAAGAGGGCGCCCATCTGCTGCATGCGCAGCTTCATGGACGTCAGCGGCGTCTTCAGCTCGTGCGAAGCGATGGAGAGGAACTCGTCGCGCACGCGGATGGCCTCCTGGGACTCGCGGTAGAGCTGCGCGTTGTCGATGGCGTACCCCGCGCGCCGCCCGAGCTCCTCCGCCAGCGCCACCTCGTCCGCGCCGAAGGCCCGCGCCCCCTGTCGCGACACGAGCGTCAGCACGCCCAGCCCCCGCCCGCGCGCCTGCAGGGGCACGCTGAGCGAAGGCTTGCCGCCCCACGCGCGCACGTGGCGCCACCGCGGTGAGCCCAGCCCTCCGTCTCGCAGGATTCCATGGGGCACCGGCGAGCACTCCGAGCGCCCCGACGCCATGACCCCCACCGGGCCGTACGTCACGCCGGGGACCAGCGGATGCGCCTCGAGCAGCTCCCGCACCTCGCGCTCCACCTCGGGCGAGCGCGCCGCCACCGCCACCGGGTGCAGCCCGCGACTGCCGTCGGGCATGAAGACGATGCACACGTCCCCCAGGCGGGGCACCGTCAGCTCCGCGACGCGCTGGAGCGTCGTCTCGTAGTCGAGCGACGTGCCCAGCTCCCGCCCCGCCTCCGCGAGGAAGCGCTGGGACTCCTCCAGGCGCTTGCGCTCGGTGATGTCGGTGGAGATGCCGCAGACGGCGTAGGGCACACCCGACGCGTCCAGGAGCGGGAACTTCTGGGTGATGTGCGTGTGGACGCCGTCCTCTTGCGGGACGCGCTCCTCGCGCACCACGGGCAGCCGCTGCTCCAGCACCTGCTCGCTCAGCGCCTGGAACTCTCTCGCGCTGTCCTCCGGGAAGATGTCGTGCACCGTCTTGCCGAAGACCTCCTCGCGCGTGCGGTGGAACATCAGCTCCCACTGGCGGTTCACGAAGATGTAGCGCCCGTGGGTGTCGAGCAGGAAGAAGACGGAGGTGGCGTTGTCCAGGATGGCGCGCAGCTGCCGCTCGCTCTGCTGGAGCGCCTCCTCGGCGCGCTTGCGCTCGGTGACGTCCAGCAGCACCGCCAGGGAGCGCACGCAGGCGCCCGAGGCGTCGCGCTCCATGATGGCGGACAGCAGCACGTCCAGCCGCGTCCCGTCCTTCTTCACCAGCTGGTACGGCACGTCCTTGCAGCGGCCCGTCCTGTGGAAGGCCGGCAGCACCTCCTCGCGCGCCCGCCGGGCCGACTCCTCGGTGAGGAACTCCGTGGAGTCGCGGCCGAGCACCTCCTCGCGCGTGTAGCCCAGCGTGGCCAGCCAGCAGTCGCTGACACTCACCAGCCGGCCCGCCCGGTCGATGGAGTGCATCATCACCGGCGTGTTGTTGTAGAGCGTGCGGTACTTCTCCTCGCTCTCGCGCAGGGCCCGCTCGACGCCGGCGAGGTCCCGGGACGCCTCGGGAGGTGACGCGGGGCTGTCGGACGGGTGGGGCATGGCGAGGAGGCGATGGGCCGTGGGGTCGCCCGCCCTCCGCGCGTGACGCCCTCCTCAATGATTGGCGCGCCCCCGGGCCCCGCCAACCCGGCCTCCGCGCCACCCCCAGGTCGGCCAACCCACCGAGCCCCGGAAGACGGGCACGCCCGCCAGGATGCTGTCCCGCACCCGGCCCTCACGACGGACAAGCCTCATCCCACGGCCTTCTCCGGGTCCTCCGTGTTTGAAGTTCCCGGACGTCCCGTCGAGAATGGCCCGCCACCCATCTCAGGCGACGAAAGGAAGGGGGAGGACGGAATGTACGTATCTCGCAAATCAGCGTGGGCCCGCACAGGCGCGACGCTGGCACTCGCGCTCGGTCTCACCGTGCTCGGTTGTTCCGACAAGGAGGGTGACGACGACAAGGACGAGGGGACGCCCGTCACGGCCACCCTCACGGGCCGGGTGACGTTCGACTCCGTCCCGGCCGTCTACACGCCGACGACGCGCCAGGGCTCGCTCGCCTTCAACCAGGTGAGCGTCAAGCCCGTGCGCAACGCCACCGTGCAGGTGCTCCGGGGCAGCACGGTGCTCGCCTCGGCGACCACCGACGACGACGGCCGCTACCAGCTCACCTTCACGGCCGGCGACCAGGCCGACGTGACGCTGGCCACGCTCGCCAAGACGACCACGCCGGACATCCAGGTGGAGGACAACACCGACGGCAACGCCATCTGGGCGGTGGTGACGCAAATCAAGGGCGGCACCACGAGCAAGGACCTGCACGCGGGCCACGGCTGGAACGGCTCCAGCTACACCGCCAACCAGCGCGTCGCGGCGCCCTTCGCCATCCTGGACGCCATGTACACCGCGTCCCACGCCTTCCTGGCGGAGCGCCCCGTGCCCTTCCCGCCGCTCAAGGTGAACTGGAGCCCGAACAACGCCCCGCAGAACGGCGACAAGGCCCGGGGCCAGATTGGCACCTCGCACTTCTCCCCCAACGAGAACGAGGTCTACGTGCTGGGCCTCGCGGGCGCGGACACCGACGAGTTCGACAGCCACGTCATCGTCCACGAGTGGGGGCACTTCTTCGAGGCCAACCTGTCGCGCGCCGACAACCCCGGTGGCCCGCACTCCTCCGGCGACGTGCTGGACCCGCGCATCGCCTTCGGCGAGGGCTACGGCAACGCGCTGTCCGGCATGCTCCTGCCCAGCTCCATCTACGTGGACACGCTCTGGAGCGGCACCCGGCTGGGCGCGTTCGGCTTCGACCTGGAGACGCCGCCGACGACCACGGACGACCCGAACCCGGGCGTCTTCTCCGAGTTCAGCATCATGCGCTTCCTCTACGACCTGCACGACGAGTCGACGCTGTCGGAGACCCCGTTCGACCAGGTGTCCCTGAGCCTGGGCACGCTCTATGACGTGCTGGTGGGGCCGCAGCGCACCACGGAGGCGGTGACCACCGTCGGCTCCTTCATCCACGGCCTCAAGGCCCAGCCGGGCGTGGACGCCGCCGCGGTGGACCGGCTCGCGGCGCACTACAACATCGGCGCCATCCGCTCGGAGTGGGGCGAGGGGGACACGGACCTGTATGGCATGTACAAGTTCGTGACGGTGCCCTTCTCGGAGAACAACTTCTTCACCCGAGGCGAGCCCTTCAACCAGCGGCAGCAGAACCGGTACTACGTCTTCACCGGCAATGGCCGCAGGATGACCGTCACCGCCGACTCCACGGAGGACGTGAGCATCCTCGCCCTGCAGCAGGGCGCCACGGCGGGTGAGGCCGACCGCTTCACCACCGGCAAGGAGACCTTCGACTTCAACAGCCAGACCGACCGGCGCTACGTCCTGGTCACGACGGGCTGGGCCGACGAGGGCTCGGGCAACTACAACTACACCCTCTCCATCAGCAGCCAATGAGCGGACCTCTCACTCCTCCCGCGTTCCCAGGAGCACCCATGAATCGCATTGCCTCCGCGGTCCTCTCCGGCCTCCTGGCGCTGATGGCGCCCGTGGCCTGCACCTCTCCGGCGAAGAGCAGCACCCCGGCGGACAGCGCCGACCACCCGGGCTCCACCGCCAAGCTCAGCGCGCCCGTGGACGTGGGCGCCAAGGTGTCCGACACCAGCGCCACCGTCTCGCTGCGCTTCCAGGTCCCCGGCGAGGATGTCCGGGTGGAGGTCTCCGGCGTCGACGGGCTCCAGGTGACCAGCAGCACCTCGCCCGTGACGGGCGTGAGCGTGGAGAAGGCGGCCGTCACGAACCTGGACGTGGCCTTCGCGCCGGGCGCCGGACGCTCCCACCTGGTGGTGACGGTGAGCGGCATCTTCCAGGGCGTGCCCCTGACGAAGGTGGCCAGCTTCGCCGTCGGTCAGCCCACCGAGCAGCAGAAGGCGGACGGCTCCGTGGTGACGGATGACCAGGGCCAGCGCATCAAGATGATGCCCTCGTCGGACACGAAGTAGTCCACGACGCGGGCGGGTCCGAAGAAGGACCCTGAAAAGAACCGCGGGGAGCGCGCCCCCTCGACGCGCTCCCCGCCGTATGAAGGACTGCGAGAATTCGTACCTCCGGTCCAGCGTGAGCGCGCCCCTCGGCGCACCCTCCGGAAGCCACGCCCCTCCCCAGGGGCGCCCCCTCAAAAGGTCCGAGGCGAGCCCCCCGGCGCGCCTCTTCCCCCCTCGAACGTCGGACGTTCGAAAACCCGAGTGCCGGTGATTCCCCCGGACACTCCCCCCACCCACCTGCCCGGACGCTCAGCGCCCGAAGCCCTCGGACATCCAGGCTCTGCCCGGGTGTCCCCACCTTTCGAAATATCCAAACGCGGCCCGTCGGAATCCTTGAGCGGAGGATTTACGGCGAATTTTCGGTCCGGGTTTCAGTCCCGTCGGCGCTTGGCGCGGGTGATTTCCCAGCCCTGCACGGAGCGGCTCTTGTCGATGCGCCGCTGCTCCTTCTGCAGCGCGGTGCTCGACTGACGCGCCTGGAAGGCCTTCTCCTTTTGCAGCTTCTCGAAGCTCGAGAGGCGCTCTTCGGGGAGGGCCCCGGACTGGACGGCGGCGCGGACGGCGCAGCCGGGCTCACGCTGGTGCGTGCAGTCGCGGAAGCGGCAGCCCTCGGCGAGCTCGAGGATGTCGGTGAAGGCCTGCTCAATCGCCTTCTCCTCCTCGCCGAGCAGCCCCAGCTCGCGCATTCCGGGTCCGTCGATGAGCAGCCCCCCGTGGGGGAGGCGGAACAGCTCGCGGTGGGTCGTGGTGTGACGCCCCTTGTCGTCCTCGTAGCGCACCTCCTGCGTGGCCAGGCGCGACTCACCCAGCAGGCGGTTGACGAGGGTGGACTTGCCCACGCCGGAGGAGCCCAGCAGGGCCCCGGTGCGGTGCTCGGGGATGAGGGCCCGCACGGCGTCCAGCCCCTCGCCGGTCCTGGAGCTCAGGGCCAGCACGGGGACGCCGGGGGCCAGCGCGGAGACCTCCTCGACGACGGCGTCGGCGTCGTCATGGAGGTCCGCCTTGGTGAGCAGCACCGCGGGGGAGGCGCCGCTCGTCCAGGCCAGGGTGAGGGCGCGCTCGATGCGGCGGGGGTTGAAGTTCCCGTCCAGGCCGGCGACCAGGAGCACCACGTCCAGGTTGGCGGCGATGAGCTGCACCTCCCTCTCGCGTCCCACCTCGCGGCGCGCGAGCAGGCTCTTGCGGGGGAGCACGGCGTGGAGCATCCCCTCCCCTTCGCCTGGAGGAAGCTGGAGGGCCACCCAGTCACCCACGGTGGGCAGGGACTCGGCGCTGGAGGATTGGTGGAGCAGCCGGCCGGCGGTGCGCGCCAGCAGGGTGCGCTCCGCGGTCTGGACGGTGAGCAGCCCTCGGGCCTGGCGCACCACGCGGCCGGGGACGAGGGGAAGAGGGGACGACTCGACGAGGAGGGAGAAAGCCTGGGCCAGCTGGGGCCCCCAACCAAAAGTTTCGAGAGACACTGAGAAGGACTCCGGACAAGGCGGTGCCTGCGGCGCACCTGGATTCGTCAGGGCACCCGGAGCGAGGACCGCGCTGTGACGGACCTTCACGTCGGCCTGTTCAGGCCGACGTCCTCCGGGCGAACGGGACTCCCACCGCGGCAAGATCAATATCGGCGTACATGGGGCCCTCCGGGACCGGGCGGGGCGGCGTCCATCGCCGTCCGGCGCTCCCTGCATATCAATCCAGCCCGGCGCCTGCACGGGATGTCGTCGGGGGCGGGGTGGTACAACCCTCCCCGCACGGCGTTCCGGCGGGGCCCGGACGCGCGCGCGCCCGGGGACCACCGATGCGCGAGGACGACGAGGCGGAGCTGCGAGCGGTGCTCCTCGAGGGCCTGCTGGCCGACGACGAGGTGGAGTCCCTGCGGGCGGCCGTCGAGCGCGAGCAGAAAGGCCCCCTGGACCTGCTCCATGCCCGGGGGCGACTGTCCGAGGCCACCCTCGCCTCCCTCCGGAGCGCCTCGCGGGCCGCCCTCCAGGAAGCGCTCGTGGGCCCGCCCACGGTCCAGGTCGGGGCGCCCCGCCCGCTGGAGCCCGAGGCCCTGGAGGCCGAGCCCCCCTTCCCCGTGCCGGGCTGGGAGCGTTATGCGCCCATCCGCTTCCTGGGCCAGGGCGGCATGGGGCGCGTCTTCCTGGTGCAGGACCTGGTGCTGCGGCGGCTCGTGGCGCTCAAGTTCGTGAAGGACGACGAGCCCGGGCGGGTGAGGCACTTCGTGGCGGAGGCGCAGGCCCAGGCGCGCGTGGAGCACGAGCGCGTGTGCAAGGTCTACGAGGTGGGCCAGGTCCAGGGGCGCGCGTACATCGCGATGCAGTACGTGGACGGCCTGCCGCTCCACCAGGTCGCGAGCCAGCTCTCCGTCGAGCAGAAGGCGCTGCTGCTGGCGCAGGCCGCCGAGGGCGTACACGCGGCGCACCGGGCCGGCCTCATCCACCGCGACATCAAGCCGTCCAACATCCTGGTGGAGCGCACGGCCGACGGACAGTGGAAGCCCTACGTCCTGGACTTCGGGCTGGCGCGGGCGCCGGGCGAAGGCGTCACCGCCACGGGGGCCATCCTGGGCACGCCGCACTACATGGCGCCCGAGCAGGCGCGCGGCGAGGTGAGCCAGCTGGACCGTCGCGTGGATGTGTACGCGCTGGGCGCCACGCTCTACGCGCTCCTGGTGGGCCAGGCGCCCGTGCCCGGGAGCAACGCGCTGGAGGTGCTCAGCCGCATCCCCACGGAGGAGCCCCGGCCTCCGCGCGCGCTGGCGCCCGAGGTGCCCGCGGACCTGGAGGCCATCGTCCTCAAGTGCCTGGAGAAGGAGCGTGGGGGCCGGTACGACTCGGCGCGGGCGCTGGTGGAGGACCTGCGGCGCTTCCTCGATGGGGCGCCGGTGCTCGCGCGCTCGACGGGGCCGGGCTACCGGATGGCGCGGCTGGCGCGCAGGTACTGGCGGGGGCTGACGCTGGCGGCGGTGGTGGGGCTGGTGTTGCTGCTCGCGGGGGTGCAGGCGGTGCTCGCCCGACGCGAGGCGGACGTGCGCGAACATCTTGCGCGCCGCTTCTCCGAGCTCGCCGAGCACGTGGAGGCCCGCGCCCGGTACACCGCCCTGGCGCGGCTGCACGACACGCGGGAGGAGCGGCGCACGCTGGAGGCGCGCCTGGAGGACATCGCTCGGGAGATGCGCGCGGGAGGCGAGCGCGCGCTGGGGCCGGGCAACGAGGCGCTGGGACGGGGCTGGTTGGCGATGGGGGAGCCCGGGCGCGCGAAGGAGGCGCTGGAGGCCGCGTGGCACCACGGGACGCGGACGCCTCGCGTCGCGTGCGCGCTGGCGCTCGCGCTGGGGCAGCTCTACCAGGAGCAGCTGCGCGCGTCCGAGCACCTGCCCGCGATGGAGCGGCAGGGGCGACGCAAGGCGCTGGTGGCGCAGTATCGGGAGCCGGCGCTGGAGTGGTTGAGGAAGGGCGGCGACGTGGACCTGCCCCCCGCCGAGTACGTCGCGGCGCTGCTCGCGTACCACGAGGAGCGCTACGCGGACGCGTTGGAGCGGCTGGATGCGTTGGGTGAGCGGCTGCCCTGGTTCTTCGAGGCGCCGCTGCTGCGGGGGGACGTGCTGGTGGCGCGCGCCACGAGTCATTGGGATGCGGGGCGGCGCGAGTCCGCGCAGGAGGACCTGGACGCGGCGCGACGGGCGCATGCCCGGGCCGCGTCGCTCGCGGAGAGTCTGCCGGAGGCGCACCTGGCGCTCGCGGGTGTGGAGCAGGTGGCGCTGCGCATGGGGCTGTATGGCCAGGGGGACGTGACGCCCCACCTGGAGCGGGCCTTGGAGGCGTTGGAGCGCGGGCTCACGGCCTCGCCTCGGCATGTGCCGTCGTTGGTCCGCAAGGCCATGCTGCATCGCAGGCTCGCGGAGTATCGCGGCAGACAGGGTGGGGATGTGCGGGCGCCACTGGAGGCCGCGTTGAAGGCGGCGCGCGCGGCGCTCGAGGTGGAGCCGAATCGCAGCGAGGCGCGGCAGGCGCTCGGGTTGGTGCTCTGGCAGGAGGCGCGGCTGCGGCAGGCGCGCAGCGAGGACCCTCGCGCGCTGCTGCGTCAGTCCATCGAGGCGTTCGAAGGGGTGGCGCCGCGGGAGCGCGGCTACGACTATCACGCCAACCTGGGGCTCATCTTCAAGGTCTGGGCGGACCATGAGGACGCGGTGGGCGAGGACTCGCTCGGCAACCGGCAGCGCGCCATCGAGGCGTACCGCACCGCCATCGGCATCGACGAGTCGCTGCCGGATGCGTGGATCAACCTGGGCAGCGCCTGGTTCAAGCGCGCGTCGAATCCGCGCAGCACCACGGCGGATGAGGATCTGGAGCGCGCCCGGGAGGCGCTGGAGAAGGCGCGGAGCCTCAACCCGCGCAACCTGGTCAGCCACTTCTACGAAGCGCAGGTGCATGCGCTCCGCGCGGCGCGCGCGCGTGACTCGGGCAAGGATGCACGGTCCGCGCTGGACGCGGCGCTCGGTTCGTATCGAAGCGCGCTCGCGCTCAACGCCGAGGTGCCGCAGCTCCACGGTGGCGTGGGGCTGGTGCACCTGGAGCGTGCTCGCGATGCGTGGCAGCGAGGAGAATCCCCCTTCCCTGCTGTCGACGAGGCCCGTGAGGCCTTCGTCCGGGCTCGCGCGCTCGCGCCGAAACAGGGGCTGACGTACAGCAACCTGTCGGAGGCGCTGGCGGCTCGCGCGGCGTATCGGCTGGAGCTCGGGGAGGACCCGCGCGAGGACGCCCAGGCCGCGAAGCGCGAGGCCCAGGCGGCGCTCGCGCTCCAGCCGGAGCTGTCGACCGCGTGGGCCAACCTGGGCCACGCCGAGCTGCTGCTCGCGACGTACGCGTGGGAGCGCGGCCTGGGGTTCAGCCACGCACGCGTGGCCCCCCTGCGCGACGTGGTAACGCGCGCTCCACGCGATGCCTCTGCGGTAAACCACGCGCGCGAAGATGCGGTGCAAGGCGCGGCAACGCGCGCTCCACGCGAGGCCCCTGCGGTAAACCACGCGCGCGAAGATGCCTTGCAAAGCGCGGCAACGCGCGCTCCACGCGAGGCCTCTGCGGTAAACCACGCGCGCGAAGATGCGGTGCAAGGCGCGGCAACGCGCGCTCCACGCGATGAGCATGCTGCGAACCACCCGGGCGAAGATGCGGTGCAAGGCGCGGCAACGCGCGCTCCACGCGATGAGCATGCTGCGAACCACTCGCCCGAGGCTGCTGCTCGCGACGCGGCCCAGCGCAATCCGCGGGACGCCCTTGAGGTGGTCCACCCGCTCGAAGCCGCCGAGCTCGCGCTGCGCGAAGCGGTCACGCGCAATCCCCGCGATGAGGAAGCCCTGCGCTATGTGGCGAAGGCCCGACGCCTGAGGGCGCTCGTATGGCGAGGGACACGAGGCACAGCCCCCCTCATCGCGAGCCCTCCGCCCTCCGGCCTCCCGCGGGAACAAGAGGCGGTCTTCACCGAGGCGGCGCAGGCGCACGAAGCCGTGCTCGCCCTCAGCGCGCGTCCCCATGACGACCGGCTCGCGCTCGCGCGACTCCTCATGGACCACGCCCTCGCCCGACATCTCGCCGATGCCTCACCAGGCGACGCGCTGGAGAGAGGCCGCGCGCATGCATCCGCGGTGCTGAAGGTGCGCCCCGATGACCTCGAGGCGCGCGCACTGCATGCGGCGCTGGAACTCCTGCGCGTGCGCTCATCGCCCACGCAGCCCCTCGATGAACAAGCGCGGGCCCGTGAGGCCCTGTCGCGCGCGCTGGTGGCCCGCCCTCGACTCGGGCGGACCTGGGTGCCCCTGCTCACGACCTCACCGCGTTGAGCAAGCGGTCCTCACCCCTCCTCGGGCTCGCCTGGATCCCTCACCACCTCCAGCTCTCCAGGCTGGCCCTCTCCCGTGCCCGAGGACACCCGGAAGGGATAGTCCATCCACCACGCCTTGGCCGAGACCTTTGCGCACCACGAAGGCCTGTACCAGGAGTCCAGCTTGACGATGTCCGACGGCTCCCCCTCGAACAGGTGACCCGAGGGGTCACCGTCGAAGTGGATGGTGGCGTGCGACACGTCCTCAGCCAGCCGGAGCTTGAGCCACTGCCTCCGATGGATGCAGGAGAAGGCGGGCGTCACCGGCTCCGGCCCCCGTCCGATGGTGATGGTGCACACCTCGTCCGGCGCGATCTTCGGACACAGTCCGTGCACCAAGGTGCAAGACACCTCCCGCAGCTTGGAACACTCGACGTCCTGCGCCTGCGCCCCCGTCTCGAGGACCTCCTCGGGCGCGGCCTGCTCCGGAGCACACCCCATTCCCAGCCACATCACGACTGCCATCCCATGCAACTTCATCACGCGAGCCTCCTCACGTCGTTCGACTGAATGGAGCGTGGCCGCGAGAGCCCGCCACGCCGGATGACGCCATCACTCGGCGGGCCCGAGCCCCAGCTCACGGACCCGCCGCTGGAGCGCGCGCCGGGAGACCTCCAGCCGTCGCACCATCGCGTCCAGGTCCCCCGCGCACTCGTGGAAGCAGCGAGAGATCTCCTCCGCGCTCACGTCCTTCACCGTGCGGATGTGTGGGCTGCGGTCCACCAGGTTGTAGAGCGACGCCCGGGTGATGCCGAGCCGCTCCGCCGTGCCCTTCAAATCCCACGAGCACTCCCGCAGCGCCTCCAGGAGCTCCCGCTCCGACACCTCCGCCGGCTTGCGGCGCGTCAGCGCCACGGGCTCCTCGCGCCTGCCGGAGCCCAGCTCCGCCTCCAGCGACGCATCCACCTGGAGCCGAGGCTGCCCCCGACTGCTGATGACCAGCTGCCGGACCACGTTGCGAAGCTGGCGCACGTTGCCGGGCCACTCGAAGTCCAACAGCCGCGTCGCCAGCGACGCGGGCAGCCACGGCTCCGCGTAGGGGTCCTCGGGCTCCAGCCGCCACGCCTCGCCCAGCGACTCCAGCTCCAGCCGTGCGAAGTGATGGAAGAGCAGCGCGATGTCCTCACGCCGCTCCCGCAGCGCCGGCATCTGGAGCGTGTAACCGGAGAGCCGATGCAACAGTGGTGCGCGAAACCGCCCCTGCTCGATGAGCTCCTCCAAGGGCGCGTCCGTCGCGGCGACCAGCCGCACGTCCGTGACGACGGGCGTATGTGACCCCACCGGGAACACCTCCCCCGTCTCCAGCACGCGCAAGAGCGCCACCTGCACCTCCGGCGGAGCATCCCCCACCTCGTCCAGGAAGAGCGTGCCGCCATGGGCCGCGCGGAAGAACCCCTCGCGACTCTGCGACGCACCTGTGTAGGCCCCGCGCTGCGCGCCGAACAACTCCGAGGCCGCCAGCTCGCGTGCCAGCGTGCCCAGGTTGACGCTGATGAACGGCCCCCTGCGACGAGGACTCCGCTGATGGAGCGCCCGGGCGACCAGCTCCTTCCCCGTGCCCGTCTCCCCCCGCACGAGCACCGGCACCTCCAGGTCCGCCACCTGCCGCACGCGGGTGCGCACGCGGCCCAGGGCCAGGCTCTGCCCCACCATGCCCAGGGTGTCCGCCGAGCGCTCCGCGTCCAGCGCCACGCGATGCAGCAGCACCACCACCCGCCCGCCCAGCTCCAGCGTCACCCCCGCCGCGAGCACCTCCGGCCGGAAATCCCACGCCCCCCCGGGCACACCTCCGACCACCACGGACGTGCCCTCCGCGTCCACCTCCAGCCGGAGCCCGCCCTCCGGACGCGGCAGGAAGCGCAGCGGACGTCGGCTCAGGAACGGGTCCGCCAGCGGTCGCCCCACCCCCTCCCCCACGCGCGTGAAGAGCGGCTCGTTGCGCGACAGGGCCACCTCACACCCCGCGAGCAAAGCCTCCATCACGTAGCGCTCCCCCACCCTCGACGCGAGCGGATGGGAGACCAGCGTCAGCGCCGGCGCCAGGGGCGCGGACTGGGAGTCGCCGCCACGCCGCGGGGGGCTGGCGGTGGAGACATCATCGAGGAATCGCTGCGACATGAGGGGGACGCTCGGCGCCGGAGCCGGGGTTCTCCTCCAGGCTACACCGAGGAGGCCCGGGTCGAGTCTGACGCCAGCCTCCCCGGGCCTTCGGCTGACATGTCAGCGCCCGACGCTGACATGCCAGTCCACGCCTCCGGGCGCCGCCGTCCGAGGGACAGGCGTGGGCATGGCCGTTGCTCAAGGGGGCCTCACACGCAGGGGTGAGCCCACGGTGAAGACTCTCAACGAAACGACGTCGACCCGCTTCTGGGAGCTGTGGCGGCAGCACCAACCGAGGCTCCTCGCCAGGAGCGTGCGCCAGCTCGGAGGCAACCACGCCGACGCGGAGGACGCGCTGGGCGCCGCGATGCTCCGGGCCGCGGAGGCCTGGCCCCGCGAGTCCCACCGCCTCCACAACCCCGAGGCCTGGCTGACGCGCATCCTCCACAACACCTGTGTGGACCAGCACCGCGCACGGGCCCGCCGCGCGGACGACCTCACCGACGACACGTGCACCGAGGCCACGGCCCCCCTCCACGCCCCCTCGCCCGAGCACCTCCTGCTCGAGCGCGAGCGGGCCCGGCTCCTGTGGCGCCACGTCTCCCAGTTGCCGGAAGCCCTGCGCCAGGCCTGCGTCATGCGCTTCGAGCGGGACCTGGATGGACGCACCATGGCCGCACAGCTCGGGCTCACCCACGTGAACACGCGGCGGCGCCTGATGCGCGCCTGTCAGGTGCTGCGCGTGGCCATGACGGGAGGCGTCGACCGAAGCACGCAGAGGGGGCCAGTCCCCCGTGCCCCCGTTACGCGCGTGACGGGCGCGGGGCTGTCGCCGGCGCCGGGCGGGTGGAGCCCCGAGCCGGGGCCGACACCTCGCGCCCCCACGACCCCGGGCGTGGCGCCCACGCGAGCGCCCCGCGCGAGGTCCGAGCCGACTACGCGCTGGCGGAGTGCGCGTGCGCGTCCGCCCCGTCCCGCCCACCGGAGAGCCGACGGATGAGGCGACGGCGCACCACCTCGATGTGCTCGCGGAAGAAGTAGAGGTTCTCCGCGTACGCCAGCGGCATGGGGATGCGATTGACCTCGCGCTCCGCCTCCTCCAGGCGCTTGAGCATGTCCTCGAGCATCTGCTGCCCGGGGTTCTCATCGAGCTGGATTTCAATCTCCTTCAGTCGCGCATACCAACGCACGATGCGCGAGCGCATGCGCCACTGGTACACCGCCGGCACCGCCCGGAACAGCGGCACCACCACCGCGATGATGGGCACCAGCATCACCCACAGCCGGTCCACCAGGTTGGCGGCCCAGAACGGCAGGTAGCGCTGCAGCAGGGGGACCCCCGCCTCGTAGTAGCGCTTCGCCTCATCGCTGAGCGGGAAGCCCGTCTCGCGGGGCGCGGGGAACTCGGCCGCGCCGTCCAATAGGCCCGCCTTGCCGTGGACCTCGCTGGCCGCGCGCATCAGCAGATACGCCAGCGCCGGGTGCAGCGAGTCGCGCGCCACCAGGTTCGCCGTGGGCGCGATGACCACCACGTCCTCGGCCGGCACGTCCGAGGCCAGGTTGAACACACCCCGGGGCAACACCAGCCGCGACAGGTACGGGAAGCGCCGCGCGTACGCCGCGCCCCGCGTGAAGCTCAACAGCCGGATGCCGGGCACCGCCGCCAGCCGGTGGATGGC
Organism: Myxococcus faecalis; assembly: GCF_050039385.1. Lineage (NCBI taxonomy): Bacteria > Pseudomonadati > Myxococcota > Myxococcia > Myxococcales > Myxococcaceae > Myxococcus > Myxococcus faecalis. Next base: position 1,384,995 of record NZ_CP144336.1, read on the forward strand.
GGGCGACTCGGCCGGAGAGATGAGGAAGATGGCGTCCACCGTCCCCTGCTTGAGCTGCTCGATGGCGGCCTCGCGCTCCAGCGGCATCAGCTCCGTGGGCGCCTCGTCGATGCCGTTGGCCTTCAAGAGCGTGACGGCGAGCGCGCGCGTGCCGCTGCCCTCCGGCCCCACCGCCACCTTGCGGCCCTTGAGCTGGCGCACGTCCTCCAGGGGCTCACCCCGGTAGAACACCCACAGGGGCACGTAGGACAGACTGCCCAGCGACACCACGTTCCCCGCGGCCTCCCCCGCCACCGTGCCGCTCTGCACGAAGGCCACGTCCACGCCCGAGGACTCGTCCGCCAGCAGCGCCACGTTCTCGATGGAGCCCTTCGTCGAGCGCAGCTCCAGCTTGATGTCGTGCCTGGCCAGGAAGTCCTGGTACTTCCGCGCGTAGTAGCGGAAGCCGCCCTCGTCCTGGGACATGGCCAGCACCAGCGTCTTGGGCGGCGCGGGCTTGATGAAGTGGAACGCGGCGGCGAAGGCGACGCCGATGAGGAGCAGCGCGGGGGTGAGCGTCAGCCACAAATCCCGCCGGAGCGTGCGCCGCAGGTGCTGCTTGAGGGAGTCCGCCGTCATGGTGGGCGCGGAGTATAGACATGCCTCCGCGCCCACATCCGAACCTTGGTGGACCGAGGACTACGGGCAGTCAGCCGGGCAGACGGTGGTCGTCTCCCACGGCTGGCACGTGGCATCCCCGCACGAGGCGTTCAGGAACGTCTCCAGCACCGCCTTGCGGTGGGGCAGGAAGACGTTGGTGAGCGCCGGGGAGATGCGGTAGCGCGGGCCGAACACCCCCGAAAGCGGGTCGAACTGCTCACCCACGTGCACGAAGCCGCCCGACGGAGGCCAGACGAGCCCGCCGCCCAGGTTCGCGCCGTTGCTGTTCTCGTGGCAGCCGGCGCACGACAGCGCCATGGAGCGCGCCACCACCTGCTGCGGCGTCAGCGTGCTGCCCGCCGCGGCAATCGCCGCCTGGACGTTGGTGTGGAAGGGGCTGGGGCCGGGGCCGAACTGCGCGACGTACTGGTTCTCGAACACCCCCACGTGGCTCTGCCCGCTGTTGAACGCGTCCGGGATGGTGTTGTTGAACAGGTTGATGTCATTGACGGCCAGCGCGGGCACCTGTCCGGGGAACAGCGAGCCCTGGAACGTGGGCGCGAGCGCGTGGCCGGACGCCGGGTTGAACAGCGTCCCACCCGGGTTGACCTTCACCGTCACCGGGACGAAGCGCAGCTGGCAGGGGGTGGCGCCGCACATCGTCCGGCGCACGCTGAACTCACGCAGCGTCCACGGCCGCCCGATGAACTGGTTGGTGCGCACCTGCCCCGTCGCCACGCTCCCGGAGCGGTTGCCGTAGTTGTCGATGTGCACCACCGGCATGACGCCCGCGCCCGGCAGGCCGTTGAAGTAGAAGCCCTGCAGCGCGGCGATGCGGGACGACAGCGTGGTCATCCCCGTCAGCGAGGCCCAGAAGTTGGCGACCGGCTGACAGCCATTGAGACCCGCGGCGGGGTTGGGGTTGGGCAGCACCGCCTCGAAGATGAGCAGGTTGCGATTGCCGCCGCCCGGGATGCCCGAGCGCTTGCCGAAGACGATGCGGTACTCACCGCAGTCGCTGCCCGACACCGGCGCCAGGTCGAAGCGGTTGACCAGCGCCAGCGGGATGTACTCGTCGGGGTTGGTGCCCGGGTTGATGAAGGGGTTGACGAACGCCTGGTTCGACTCCGGCCGCGGACACTCGAAGGGGAAGGTGTTGAAGACGGGCAGACAGCCCGGGGGCGCCTGCGTGCTCCACCAGTCCTGGAAGAGCGCCAGCGGCGTCAGGCCCGCGACCCCCGACTGCGTCACCAGCTGCGTCATCACCCGCAGCAGCGTGAAGTTCCTCACGATGGCGTCCTCGGTGACGATGAGCGACGCCCGAGGGTCCACCGTGATGGCCATCGCCGACGGCCCGCTCGGCAACGGCAACATGCCGATGCCACGACGCTCCGGATGACGCGCCGGGTCCGCCTCCACCACCTCGGGCACCGGTGACTCGGGCTCCACCGCCGCGTCCCCACACGCCGAACCCAAGGCCAACAGCGCGCACACCACTCCCACGCGCCAGCTTCCCTGGCGCATTTCAAACATGCGTTGCATTCGCGTTCTCACACCCGCGCGGACGGCCGCGCCCCCTGCCAGGGATGAGCAACTCCGGCCCCCGCCGGAATCACGACTTGGCAAGATATGCCGTGATTACACGTTTATACATTGTTCATTGGCATAAATCCACGCCAACCCGCACACGGGGTGACGCGGGAGCAGTGCCATCCCGAAGACGTGAAACACCTCCAAGGTGGGACGGGCGACAGACGCGCGGGCGGGTCGTGCGGGCTCTGGGCGGGGGAGATGCACAGCATGATGCGGGGTGCCGGAGACACCAGCACTCGCGCGGAGAGGGGACGCCGCGCCGGGTCATCGAGGGGGGAACATTCATGGACACGACACGACGCGCCGTGCGCGTCCGCGCGAGCTTTCATCTGGCCATCCTGATGACCTGTCTCGTCGGCTGCGGCGGCCACCTGGAGTCACCCGACACATCCGGGGGGGAGGCCGTGGACCAGCGCGTGGAGTGGGCCTATCAGGACTACTACCGCGTGGACCTCGGCCCCTCGGGCGCGCTGGCCAGCAGCCGGCTCAGCCATGGGACGGTGTTCGTCCCCATGCTGCGCCCGGGGACGCACGCCCCTGTCCTGGGGCTGGATGGAACACCGCTGCGCTACACGTGTGGTGTCACGTTCATCTCACCGCGCCGGGCCATCACCGCGGCGCATTGCGTGGATGCCACGAACGTGTGGTCCCCCGCGAACCAGCTGCTCGAGGTCCGCATGTATGACCCCATGCGCAGCGACGAGGTGGGCTGGGAGGCCACTGCGCGGAGCCTGTCGGGCACCTTCCCGCGCTATCGCAAGACACCGCTGGGGCCGGGCTACAGCACGACGTCCTACGGCTGCCGCGTGGTGGCGCGCTGCGGAGGGCCGTATGGCGACTACCGCTGCCCCGCGGCCTTCCCCCGCGCGGACACCGCGCTGCTCGACTGCGGAGATTCGAGCCCCGGCTGTCGCTATGACTACCTGGGCGTGGCCGGGTCCGAGGGCGAGGGCCTCCCCGTCTCGATGTCGTGGACCCACGAGGTCTACACCATCCCCGCGGACCGGGGCTCCGACCTCTGGCGCCACTACACGCGCTACGCCGGCCACGAGCCCACGCTCAACTACCACTACTACGACGCCCACCAGCTGCTGCCGCTGCGCTCCACGCCGTGGTCCCCCTCCGGCCGCCCCCGCGTCTCGCTGGGCGTGACGTCGACGGGCACGGACGCTCGCCTCACCGAGCTGCATGGCTGCCACGGCTCTTCGGGCGCGGGCATCACCCAGCGCAACACGGCGCTGGGCACCGAGGAGCTGCTCGGGCCCGTGGCCGTGTGGGATTCGTGGGTGTTCCTGGCGCACGACTACGACTTCCTCTGCGAGGACCCCGAGCGCACCGCGCGCGGCCCGGGAGACGCGGGGCTGGGCTACGCGCGGCTGGCCTTCACGCGCAAGCTCGTGGAGTCGAGGAGCGCCTCGGATGTCTGCGATGCCCAATCGCCCGGCCTGTTCCCCAACCTCCACCTGTGGCTGGAGCACGATGTCTGGCTATTGCGCCGCGCCCCGCTCACGCCGCAGGCTTTCCCCAAGCCCTGGCCCTGCGTCGAGGCCACGTGCTCCGCCTGGGAGCGCGTGCGCTTCCCCAACGAGCCGCTGGTGCCCGTCGGGCGGAGCAGCCCCCTCTCGCTGCCGCCCGCGCGGGTGGTCTCCGGCATGAGCTATCGCGTGTCGGTCCGCGTCCGCGCGCTGGAGGCCACGCCGCCGCGAGTCACCCTCACCCTGGGCGGCCAGACGCTCCTGCGCGGAGCCAGGCCCCAGAGCCGTCCGGGCGAGGCCGCGGGGCTCGTCGCCACCACCTTCGTCGCGACCAGCGGAGGCACGCAGACGCTGAAGCTCTCGCTGGAGGCGGACTCCGGCGCCGCCGCGGTGACGGAGTGGGTCGTCGTCTCCGACACGCTGGCCCAGGGCTTCGAGTACCGCTCGCAGCGCGTGGGGGTGGGCATCCTGGAGCCCGGAGCGTCCGTGCCGGTGCCGGCCACGTGGACCCGGGGTGAGACCTCGCGCTTCGCGTCGCTGCTTCGCGGCGGACAGCGGTGGGTGGCGACGCGGCAGGCGCTCGTGCCGGGGCGCGGCTGGGCCGTGGCCTTCGACACGTCGCGCGCCACGCGGGGGATGATGTGCGGCTTCATCACCGCCGACGGGCGGGAGCCACGCATGCCGTGTGACGCGGTGGCGAAGCGGGTGCGCGCCAACTTCCAGCTGGGCACCGCGCAGCCCGTCGCGTTCTTCGTCGACCTGCCCGAGGGCCACCCCGACGTGGCCCTGGACAACCTGCGCCTGCAGTCGCGCTGAGATGCTCGCGCGGGGCCCTTCCGCCCGGAAGAGGGATGACTCCGGGCGGAGGCGCTCACGCGGTGGCTCAGTGGCTCACGTCGCAGGTGCCGTCGTCGGACAGCAGCCCGCCGACGCGGACGTGGTAGAGCTCCCCGGGGACGAACGGCTCGTACTGGTGGCGCACGAAGTAGAGCGTGCGCTGGTCCGGCGAGAGCGTCGGGTGGTACTCGTCCAGGTCCGTGTTCACCGTCGGCCCCAGGTTGCGCGCCGGCTGCCAGCCACGCCACGTCTTGCGGGCGACGTAGAGGTCACCGTAGCCGTGGCCATCCGGGCGGGCGATGGACGCGAACAGCAGCGTCCTGCCGTCCGCGAGGACGTTGGGGTTGAACTCCCAGGACTCGGTGTTGATGGCGGGCCCCAGGTTCTCCGCGGGGCCGTAGGAGCCGTCGTGACGCGGGCGCGAGCGGTAGATGTCCCAGCCGCCGTAGCCGCCCTCGCGGTCCGAGCCGAAGTACAGCGTGCCCTCGGCGTCCACGCTCGGGTAGAGCTCGTCGGCGGTGCTGTGGACCGCGGCGCCCAGGTGGCGCGGCTCGCCCCAGCCGCCATCGCGGCGACGCTCCACCACCCACATCTCCACGTCCGCGCGCGGCTGGCCGTTGACGGGACGGATGGAGGAGAAGAAGAGGCGGCGGCCGTCGGGGGAGACGAACGGGTCGATGTCCGAGTGCACCCCGGAGAAGGACGCGGGGCGGGGCTGCGTCCAGCGGCCGTTGCGCCACTCGGAGAAGACGATGGTGGCCTGACGCGTCTCGGGGAAGAAGCCGGCGCTCACGCCCCAGAACGCGGTGCGCCCGTCCGGCGTGAAGGCGATGCGCCACTCCTCCTGCTCGGGCAGGGAGATGAAGCCGGGGGAGAGCACCTCCGGCGTGCTGGGCGCGGAGGCGGAGGCGGACGTCACGACGGACAGCGCGAGCGTCGCGAGCAGCGTGGGGATGCGACGGGACGACGACATGGTGAGCTCCTCTCGGGTGTGGCGAAAGGAGCCGGGCTCGCTCTCGCCATGGCCGTAGAGGTACAGGGTGCCCGCTCACCTGTCCGGGAAGCGGGGATGAAGCGAGGGGGGCGCGGGATGGATGGCGCGCCACCAGGGACGGCGCCTTCAGCGGGCGCTGTCGCTTCCCAATCCCAGCGCGGCCTCGACGCGCGCGCGGTGACTGCGACCGGTGCGCACGGCGGTACCGCTCGAGCCGAGCACCAGCAGGTACTCCCCCTGGGACAGCGGCTCCGCCTCGCGCACCTGGTCCAGGTTCACGAGCACGGAGCGGTGCACGCGCAGGAAGCGCCGTGTGTCCAGGCGCTCCTCCAGGTGCGTCAGCGTCTCGCGCAGCACGTGCTGCTCCGCGCCCACGTGCACGCGCACGTAGTTGGCCTCGGACTCGACGTGGGAGATGGCGGAGCAGTCGACGAAGCGGATGCGACCGTCCACCTTGACGGGCAGACGCCGCAGCGGGGCCTCCGCCAGCGCGAGCCCGGACAGGAGCGCCTCCTGCCGAGCCACCGCCTCGCCTCGACGCACCAGCCGCACCTGCTGGCGCGCGCGGGCGAGCGCGGCGCGGAAGCGCTCCTTGTCATAGGGCTTGAGCAGGAAGTCCAACGCCTGGGCCTCGAAAGCGCGCACGGCGTGCTGCTGCCACGCGGTGACGAAGACGACCACGGGCAGCGACTCGGGCGGCAGCGCGCGGAGGACCTCGAAGCCGTCTCCCGCTGGCATCTCGACGTCCAGCAGCAGCACGTCCGGCGAGGACTGGAGCACGCCGCGCACGGCCTCCGCGCCGCTGGCGGCCTCGGAGACGAGCTCGACATGCGGCTCCGCGGCGAGCAATGCGCGCAGGCGCGAACGGGCGAGCGGCTCGTCATCCGCGAGCGCCACGCGAAGCACGGACGGCTCCACCGCTTCACCACCGCCCATCATCACCCAGCCCTCCCGGACGCGCGCTCCATCACGACACGCCGACGCGCGGCTCTCATGCGGCCACCCGCTCCGGCGAGCGCCACGCGAAGCACCGACGGCTCCACGACCTCATTACCGCCCATCATCACCCTGCCCCCTCCACGCGCGGCCCTCCTGCCGCCACCCGCTCCGGCGAGCGCCACGCGAAGCACCGACGGCTCCACGACCTCTTTGCCGCCCATCATCACCCTGCCCCCGGAGGCGGGCTCCATCACGCCCCCCCCCACGCGCGGCGCTCATGCGGCCACCCGCTCCGCGCCGGGCGCGTCATCGAGCGGAACCCGCAGCTCCACCACCGCGCCGCGAGGCGTCCCCGCGCGCAGCTCCAGCACGGCACGAGGCCCGTACAGCGTCGCCAGCCGGGCGCGCAGGTTCGACAGCCCCACCCCGCCACCTCGCGGAGGGCCGCTCACGGGGGGGCCCATCCCGTCATCGCTCACGCACAGGCGCAGCAGGTCGCCCTCCCGCTCAGCGGAGATCTCGATGCGCCCGGGCTCCGCGCGCGGCGCCAGCCCATGACGGATGGCGTTCTCCACCAACGGCTGCAACGCCAGATACGGCACGCGCGCATCCAGCACGTCGGGCCCCAGCCTCCAGGCGACCTCCAGTCGCGGCCCGAAGCGCGTCTGCTCGATGTCCAGATACGGCGCCAGCGCCTGCTGCTCCTCGCGCAGCGTCACCTCCTGCCGCGCATGGGACTCCAGGCTGTGGCGCAGCAAGTCCCCCAGGCGCGCCAGCATCTTCTCGGCGGCGTCCGGGTCCACGTGGACCAGCGAGGACACGGCGTTGAGCGCGTTGAAGAGGAAGTGGGGGCGCAGCTGCGACGCCAGGGCCTGCAGCCGCGCCTGCGCGAGCTGCGCCTGGAGCTGGTCGGCGCGACGCTGACGCACGTGCGCGCGGCGCGCCAGCCCCAGCGCATGCGCGCCCGCCGTCAGCAACACGAAGGGCAGCAGGTTGTTGACGACGCTCTGCGCGAGCACGTCGAGCACCTGCGGCGTGCGCTCGTACCAGCCGATGAGCTCCTGCGTGAGCACGACGAAAGTCGCCCGCCCCAGCACGACGACGAGCAGCGCCCCTCCGTGGAAGCCCAGCGCCCGCCGCAGGGGCCCCCGCGACAGGGGCACCCGCTCGGACAGGCGCAGACACATCACCGTGATCGGCACCCACAGCAGGGAGCTGGCCAGCGACATCCGCCACAGCGCCCCCTCCACGACCTTCAGCTCGCCGATGCGCTGCAGCAGCTGCGTCTGGCTCACGGAGATGAGCGCATCCGCGAGCCACCACCCCAACGCCCCGAGCCACACGGCCCAGGACGGCAGGGGCTCCACCTCATCCACTCGGGGACGAACCGGCTCCGCGTCGCGCATGCGCACGGAGGCTAGCCATCTCCCGGGACCGCTTCCACGTGCCCTGGGATGAACCGCGCCACCTCAGGGATGAACGGCGTGCCCCCCGTCAGGCGGGCACTCCAGCGTCGCGGTGACGTTGCCACCCTGCTGGACCCCGACCCGCGTCAGGGCCCTTGGGGCCTCACTCCGCCTTCTTCGGCGCGGGAGCGGGGCTCACCACGCGGTGCACGGGATAGTAACCGCCCACCTCCAACAAGGTGTCCAGGAACTGCCACCGGCAGAAGCCATCATCGGAGTGCGGCTCCAGCAGGTAGACGGCCAGCGTGCCCGCGCGCTGCGCGGTGGGGACGCGGAGCGTGCCCTGGGCGAACTCGCGCTCGCCGCGCTCGGGCGACACCGTCAGCACCGTCTCGAAGCGCACCGGCTTGGGCTTCTGGCTCAGCGGCACCTCCGCCTGCCCCGGCGGCGGCACATTGGCGGCCACGTCCGGGCTGAAGGTCTCCTCGCGCCGGGCGATGCGGTAGCTGTCCACCAGGAAGCGCTGCGCCTTGGGGAGCACCTCGAAGCGGATGCCCTGCGACTCCAGCCGGGGCGCCAGCTCCGCGGGCACCAGGTACGCCTCCGGCGTGCTCACCGACTGCGTCGGGATGAAGGTGCGGAAGTGCGGCACGCGGTAGACCTTGCGCTTCTTGCCCGGGAAGCGCCGCTCCGCGACGCTCTTCTCGTCGAACGCCTGGATGCGCGCCAGGTCTCCGGGCTTCACGTAGGCCGGGTAGTCGAACGTCAGCTTCCCCTCCCCGTCCCGCGTGGCCACGCCGTAGTTGATGCCCACCAGCGTCTGCGGATCCGGCGTGGTGCCCCGGGCGATGATGGCCTCTTCCTGCGCCTGGGTGAGCGCGCGGTACGTCTTCGCGCTCCGGGCCGCCTCGCGAATCAGCTCCAGCAGCCACGCGTACATCACCGCGCAGCGGCGCGGGAAGTCGATGTAGCTGTACGTCTCCAGCAGCACGTCCAGCCGGCCGAGCAGTCCCCGGTAGTGGCTGCCGAAGCGCGGCAGCGCCGGGTACGTATGCCAGCCCGAGCTGGGCACGCCCTCCTCGCGGTAGTTGCCGTACCAGAAGCTGTCGAAGCCGTGGCGCTTCTGCACCGCCTGGGCGACGCGGTCCAGCATCTGCCGGTTGTAGTCGCGCAGCTCCTGGAACAGCGGCTCGTTGGAGTGCGACGTGTCGTAGGTCAGGTCGAAGTCGTGGATGCTGCCGTCGGTGGTGTGGCAGTCGATGAACAGCTCCGGCCACCACGTCTGGTGCAGCTTCGCCATGGCGCGCGTCTCCGGCGCCTCCTGCTTGGTGCTGTCGCGGTTGAGGTTCCAGCCCTCGCCGGTGTAGCGCGTGCCCACGCCGCCCGCCGGGTTGACCTGCCCCTCCAGGTCCTGGAGGTTCAGCTTGCGGTTGTTGGGGCTGATGCGGTCATTGCCGTCCGGGTTGAAGTTCGGCACCAGCACGAGCACCAGCTTGTCGAGCAGCTTCTGGCCCAGCCTGGTGAGCGTCAAATCCCGCGCGAGCGCGAGCACCGACTCCTTGCCCTCCACCTCGCCGGCGTGGATGTTGGCCTCCACCATCACCACGACCTTCTTCTGCTTGCGCGCCAGCTCCGGCGTGAAGCAGTTGCGGTCGCTCACCACCAGCGACACCAGGGGCTGGCCCTCGCCGCTGGTGCCGAAGTCCACCCGTCGGGCGAGCTTCGTGCGGCGGCAGAGCTCGTCGATGAAGGCGAGCACGTCGGAATGACGCGAGGTTTCAGCGTGATTCGAGGCTTCGGCGCGGGTGAGCAGCTCGGACATGGGCGCGCATCCGAGCGCCACGCATGGGCGGCGTCAAGCACTTCATCTTCGCGCCTGTCCACGCGAGGATGCGAGCGCCATGCGAATCTGGGTCGACGCCGATGCCTGCCCCACGCCCGTCCGCGACATCCTCCTGCGCGCCTCACAGCGCCTGAAGGTGCCGCTCGTCTTCGTGGCCAACAAGTCCCTGTCCCTGCCCCGCTCGGAGCTCGTCTCCACCGTGCAGGTGGGCGCGGGGCTGGACGTGGCGGACCAGCACATCGCCACCTCCGCCCAGAAGGGGGACCTGGCCGTCACCCAGGACATCCCCCTGGCGGCGCTGCTGGTGCCGCGGGGCGTGGTGACCCTGGACCCGCGCGGCGAGCTGTTCTCCGAGGAGAACATCGCCGAGCGGCTGTCCGTGCGGAACTTCATGCAGGAGCTGCGCGAGAGCGGCGTCGTGACGGGCGGCCCCAGCGGCTTCAACGCCCAGGACCGCCAGCGCTTCGCCGCCACGCTGGACCGCGAGCTGGCCCGGCTCCTGCCCAAGCGAGGCTGAGCCCCGCCCGTCAGGTGCCGTCGATGAGCCGGAGGGCCAGGTCGGGGCTGAACGTGCCCGCGGGCGTGTTCGGCGCGATGCCGCAGTTGCCGTCGGAGTCCCCTGGCACCTTCACCCACAGGAGCAGCTCCGCGCCACCGCCCACCTGGGACGTCACGCCCAGCCGGCGGCCGCCGGGGTTGCACCACTCGCCGTTGTGCCCGTTGCCATTGCGGCTGGTGTCCACGACGAAGGGCTTCGTGTAGCCGTAGCGCGAGGTGAGCGCGGTGTTGACGTGGGTGCCGTACGTCGTCGACTGCGCCGTCGTGTAGAAGTTCGACACGTTGAGCGCGAAGCCGCGGATGTTGCGCACGCCCGCGGACTCCAGCCGCTGCGCCATGGTGTCCGCGCCAATCCAGTTCGCGTTGCCGCCGTCCAGGTAGGCCCAGGTGTTGGGCGCCCTGTCGCGCAGCTGCTCCGTCGCGTAGCGCAGCAGGGCCAGGCGCGTCTGGCGCTCGGGGTCGCTGGGCAGACAATCCAGCTGCGCGACGGCATCCGGCTCGATGATGACGATGGCGGGGCGGCTGCCCAGGCCGGTGACGAAGGCGGAGATCCACGCGCGATAGGCCTCCGGGCTGCCCGCGCCGCCGCCGGAGTGGCTGCCGCAGTCACGCCCGGGGATGTTGTACGCCACGAGCACCGGCAGCTTGTCGGCCGTGTCCGCCGCGCCCACGAAGCCGGACACCGCGGCCGTGATGTCGCCGCTCCAGTTGCCGAACCAGCGCGCCCCCGGCTTGCTCGCGATGGACGTCTGGATGCGCGAGGCGCGCGAGTCCCCGCCGTTGTCGCGCACCCAGACGGCCGGGTTGGAGTGGGGGTCCACGTAGAAGCCGCTCGTCATCGCCACCGGCCCGCCGCCGCCCGGATTGCCTCCGCCCGACGTGGTGAGCGAGACGTTGTCCAGGAACAGCGAGAAGGCGCCCCGCCCGCCCACCTGGAACGTCACCTGCCCCGCCGCCGTCGCGAGATTCGAAGTGAAGGGGAACGTGAACGTGCGCGCCGTGCCATCCAGCGTGATGTTCTGGTCCAGCGGCGCGGTGTACGGCGCCGCGCCCAGCTGCACCGTGGCCCGCACCGTCACGTTCGCCGTCGCGGAGGCGGTGAAGGTCAGCGTGTACGCCTGCCCGTTCGCGAGCGCGATGTGGTCCTGCCCCATGGGCGCGTCCCACGGATTCGCCGTGCCACCCGTGACGTTGACGCGCAGCCGGCCGTTCTCCACCACCGACTGAGTGTTCGGTCCGCTCCACCAGGGCGCGGTCTGCCCGTTGCTGAAATCTCCGTTGACCACCAGCTCCACCAACTCCGCGGCCCGCACGCCTGTCGACTCCGGCGTTGGCGCGGGCGTCTCCGACGAGGACGGACCACATGCCGCCACCAGCGACGCCGCGAGGACGAACGGCACCCAACCCACCTGCGGACGCAGTTGCATGAAACAATTCCTCCTGCCCGGAACCGGATGCCAGGAATTGACGTCCAGCGAATCACGGGCCTGTGGCAGCCTGGAGAGTCCACGCTGCCGCGCCGAGGGAATATGGGCGGGTCTTTCTGGTTTTGCCAGCGTTAATACACACAAGCCCACCAGGAACGATGGGCTTGGCAAATTCCAGGATGTCTTTGAATCGTGCTCAGCGCAGGGCGGTGACATGCACGGCGGGCGTGCGAGCGGCCGTGGCGCGCTCCACGACGCGGCCCAGGCGCAGCAGCAGGTGCTCCTCGTAGGGGCGCCCCATGAGCTGCAGGCCCACGGGCAGCCCCGCGCTGTCGTGGCCGGCCGGGACGGACAGGGCGGGGAAGCCCGTCAGGTTCCCCTCGCGCACGAAGCGCATCAGCGCGTCGACGACGGGCAGGTTCGACTCGCCGTCGGGCAGCGTGCCCTCGGGGATGAGGGGCGCGGTGGTGGCCGTCGACGGGGTGACGAGGACATCCACGCCCGCCATGACGGCGAGCAGCTCGCGCGTCAGCCGGTGGCGATGCCGCAGGGCGTGCACCAGGTCCGTGGCCCGGAAGTGCCTGCCGATGGCCAGGTTGGTGCGCGAGTCGAGCCCGAAGTCCGAGGCGTGCTCGCGCGAGTGCGGCAGCATCGACTCGGCCATCTCGCTGAGGATGATGCAGCTGTGCGTCCAGAGCACGGTGTTCAAATCCGGCGCGGGCACCTCCACCACGGTGGCGCCCGCGGCCGTCAGCGCGCGCACCGCCTCCTTGCAGCGCGCCACCACGTCCGGGGACGCGTCCTCGAAGTAGGGCCAGCAGATGCCCAGCCTCACGCCCGTCAGGTCCGCGCGCTCGTAACCGGACAGGTGATGCGGGGGCTGGCCCTGGGAGACCAGGTCCTTGCGGTCAGGTCCGGCGAGCAGCGCATACGCCGCCGCGACGTCGTCCACCGTGAGGCCCAGGGGCCCCACGTGCCCCACGTTCCAGCACAGGGGCGGCACGCCCGTCTCGGGGATGCGGCCCCACGTCGCCTTGAGGCCGACGATGCCGCACAGGGCCGCCGGGATGCGGATGGAGCCACCGCCGTCCGCGCCGATGCTCAGCGGACACAGGCCCGCGGCGACGACGGCGGCCGAGCCGCTGGAGCTGCCTCCGGTGATGTGGCCCCGGTTCCACGGGTTGCGCGCGACGCCGTGGTGCGGATTCAACCCGATGGGGTTGATGCCAATCTCGTTCATGTTGGCCTTGCCCAGGATGAGCGCGCCCGCGGCCTTGAGGCGCGCGGCCACCGTCGAGTCCACCGAGGCCACCTGGTGGCGGAAGCGCGTGCCCAGCGTGGTGGGGAAGCCCGCCAGGTCCACCTCGTCCTTGAGCACCACCGGCACGCCGTCCAGCACGCTCAGCGCGCGGCCCTCGCGATGGCGCCCGGCGGAGGCCTCGGCGGCGCGGAGCACCTCGTCGGGCTTGCGCGCGATGAACCACCCCATGCGCGCCTCGCCGCGCTCCAGCCGGTCGATGGCCTCGTTCAGGCGACGGGCCACGGAGACCGGGTCCGCGCCGCCCTCGCGGTAGGCCCGGACATACGCGCCCACCGTCTCGCGCTCCGGCGTCACGGGCTGCGCCAGGATGGCGCGCGAGGCCTGCTCCGTGGGGGACTGGGGCTCGGTGGCGGGCGCGCCCGGAGGCAGCGGGTACTGGAGCGGGGGCGCATCACCGGCGGACAGCTCCCGCCACCGGTCGATGCCGCTGTCGCGCACCAGCTTCTCCAGCACGGGTGAGCCGACGGCGCTCTCCAGGGTGTTGACGAACGCCTTGAGCGCCAGCCCCGACACGCGTGGCGCCTTCACCGGGTTGCGTTGGTAGGACATGCCCTGGAGCCTACCCCCGGGCGGGGCTATTCCAAGCCCCGCTCCCGGGCGAGGGCGCGCAGCCGCTCCACGAGCGCGTCCCGGTCCTCGTAGCGCAGGCCCTCGGTGGGGATGGCGGGCAACAGCTCCACGCGCACCCGCCCCGGCCTGACGCGCCACTCCCCGAAGGGCAGCACGTCCCGCGCGCCGTGGAACACCATGGGGACCAGGGCGGCGGCGGAGCGGATGGCGAGCACCGCCGCGCCCTTGCGGTAGGGATTGAGCCGGCCGTCCTCGCTGCGTCGGCCCTCGATGGACATGTAATAGCTGGCGCCCTCGCGCAGGGCCTGGGCGGCGCGGTCCACGGCGCGGCGCGCCTGCGCGCTCCACTGGCGCACCACCACCGTGGAGCCCTGGGCCCAGGGCACCCAGCCCGCGAAGGGCAGCGCCGCATACTCGATGTTCATGAAGATGCGCACGGGCCGGGGCAGCGCCGGGGGCGTCACGAACGTCTCGCTCAAGCTCGTCTGGTTCAGCTGCAGGAACAGGTACGAGGACGCGTCGTAGCGGCCCTCGTTGTGGTCCACCACCTCCACGTCCACGCCGAAGACGCGCCGGGCCCACAGACACCACGTCCGCATCAGCGCGTCCGAGGCCCCGGGGCTGACGGGCCCCAGCAGGAGCGCGGGCGTGAGCAGGGGCGGCATCGCCGCGCACGCCACACCCCAGCGCAGCAGGCTCGACAGCAGGCCCGGGCGGGTGGGAAGCGAGGGAGGGACGTCCATGCGCTGGCCTATACCAGGGTGTATGCATGAGGACAGGGTGGAAGTGGACCTCTCGCGCCAGTCCGTGAGGACATGGCAGGCTGGGAGGCGCGAAAGGCAGGCAGGGGGGCATCATGGGAAGTCCACGCGCCAACGCGCTCGAGGAATACAAGACGCTGCTGGAGCGACAGCGCACGGCGCCGCTCGGCCCCGACGAAGCGCAGCGTCTGGAGTTGCTCCGGGACGTGCTGCTGGAATTGGGAGCGCTGCCCCCCGAGGGCAGCCCCCTGCCCGCGCGTCCCGCTCGCGCGGACGCGGTGTTGGAGCTGACGTTCGCCACGCAGGATGACGTGGTGCGCGCGTACAGCAGGAACATCGGCACGGGAGGGCTCGCCATCCGCACCCCGCGCGCGCTGCCGGTGGGGAGCACGCTGGAGCTGCGCATCACCCTCCCCGACTCGGCCCAGGCGCTGCGGGCCTTCGGTCAGGTGGCGTGGTCGCGCGAGGACGGCATGGGCGTGGCCTTCACGCAGCTGGCACCCGACGGTGAGCAGCGATTGAAGGCGTTCGTGGCCCAGGACGCCTCGCTGCTCCAGCGCGTGCGGGGCGTGCTGAAGACGGATGTGATGGAGCTCTTGAAGAAGGACGTGAGGGAGCTGGGCAAGGGGCCCGCGCCCCAGGCCGCCAACGCGGTGGAGCTGGACACGCGGGAGCCGGTGCTGGTGCGCCTGTCGGACGCGCGCTTGATGGCGCTCATCACCGAGCTGTTCGAGCAGAAGGGTTTGCGCGTCGTGACGGACAGCGACAAGCCCGCGCGCATCATCATCGTGGACACGGGCTCCGCGCTGGATGTGCTCAGCACGGCGGCGCGCCCCGGCTCGCGCATCGTCATGGTGAACGTGAGCGGACCGGACTCGCTGATGGGCCGCCTGTCCAACCTCAGCCCCGCCGCCTTCGTCAAGCACCCGGCCAGCGCGGCCGCCGTGCTCGTCGCCGTGGAGAGGCTCCTGTCGGCGACGAAGTCCTCCTGAGCCGGGAGGGGAACCGCTACGCTCGGCCCGATGAGACCTGGGACGTGGCGGCTCCTCGTGGGATTCCTGATGGGCTGCGCCACCACGCCGCCTGTCGCCCCTCCTGCTCCTCCTCCGCGCGTCGAGCCACCTCCCGCGCTGCTCACCGCCTACCGCGTGCTTCCCGAAGGAGGGCTCGAGCGCTGGCGCCCCCTGACGACGGACGCGACCGGCTTCCAGCCCCCCACCGGGGGCACGTGGTGCGCGGAGCCGCTCGGCGCGCTCGTGACGGAGGAGGAGGCACGTCAGCGGGCCACCGCTTTGAAGGCGCATCAGGTGCCCGAGCTCTGCTTCGACTCGGCGCCCCTGCCCGCCCCGTCGCTCCTCGCGCGGCTGCTGCGCGACTCGGGCGCGGTGGGCCTGCGCGCCTCGGGCACCCCGCTGGGCGACGCGCACCTGGAGGCCCTGCGGGAGTTCACATCCCTGGAGGCCCTGCACCTCGACGGCACCCGGGTGACCGACGGGGGGCTCGCGCACGTGAGGGAGATGCGGAGGCTGGCCGTCGTGCGTCTGGATGAGACGGCCATCTCCGACGCGGGCCTCGGCTTCCTCTCCGGGCTGACGACGCTGCGGCGCCTCACCCTCGCGAGCACCGCCATCAGCCCGCGTGCGCTGTCGGCCCTCGCCGCCCAGTCGGAGCTCGAGTGGCTGGACCTCTCCGACACCGCGGTGGACGACACCGTCCTCGCCTGGGTGCCCGGAGCGCGCCTGCACACGCTGGTGCTGAGCGGGACGCACGTGACGGACGCGGGCCTCGCGCGGCTGCGGGAGCTGCCGGGCCTCACGTGGCTGGGCCTCGCGCGCACCGGGCTCACCGACACGGGCCTCGCGCACCTCGGCACGCTGCGGAACCTGGAGGCGCTGCACCTGGGTCACACCCGCATCACCGACCTGGGCCTTGGCCACCTCTCCGGCCTGAAGGCGCTGCGCGCCCTGGTCCTCACGAAGACCCACCTGCGGGGCCCGGGGCTCCGGCACCTCGCGGCACTGAGCGCGCTGGAGCTGCTCCACCTCGACGACACCCGCGTGGACGACGCGGCCCTGCGACAGGTGCGAGGACTCGTGGCCCTGCGGGAGCTGAAGCTGTCGAGGACCGCCGTCGCGGCGGGGGGACTCGACGTGCTCGCGGGCTTCATCGCGCTGGAGCGGCTGGGCCTGTCCGGCCTGGCCGTGACGGATGACTCGCTCGCCGCGCTTCGAGGGCTGGAGCGATTGGTTCGGCTCGACCTGAGCGCCACGCCCATGGGCCCCCAGGCCCTGGGGCATCTGCACGCGGCCCTGCGCGAGCTGGACGTGAGCCGGACCGCCTTCAACGACGAGTGGCTGCCCGCGCTGCGCGCCCTGCCCCACCTCCAGTCCCTGCGCGCCGAGCGCACCCTGCTCACCGACCTGGGGCTGGGGCAGCTGGCCGAGCTGGCCGGCCTGGAGTCGATTCACGTCGCGGGCACGCCCATCAGCGGCTCCGGACTGGTGGCCCTCCAGCGACTGCCGCGCCTGACGCGACTGGACCTGGGCGCCACGTGGCTCAACGACGAGAGCCTCCAGGCCCTGAGGGGCTTCCCCCAGCTCACCTGGCTCAGCCTCGCCCGGGCGCGCATCGGCGATGCGTCCCTGGGACATCTGCCCAGGACGCTGCACACGCTCCACCTGCCCCGCACCGGTGTCACCGACGCGGGCCTGGCCGCGCTGCGCGCCCTGCCCCAGTTGCGCGTGCTGGATGTACGAGGAACCTCGGTGTCGGACGAGGCCCTCGGGGCGCTGGTCCGGGAGCGAGGGCTGCGGCTCGTCACCGCGCCCTGAAGGGCCCACGCCGCCGCGTCGAGGCCCCCCTGACGCGTCAACGTTCGCGGCTGACGTGTCCAGGCTGGGGAGGACCTCCCCGCGTCGCTTGTGACCTCGGCATGAGGAAGCCGGGCATTCGCGGACTTACGTGAGGCCGCCGGGATGGCCCGTGCCCTGCACACGCGGCCGGACCGGAGCAGGCCCGCCACGTCCGTGGACTCTCGGCCGCTTCAGGAGCGTCATGGACGCGGTCATCGAACAGTTGAAGACGTTGGCTCTCGCGGAGGCCTTCCCGTTCCTGCTCAAGGCAATGGGCGCCCTCGTGTTGTGGTTCGTGGGACGTGCAATCATCAGCACCTTCCGGCGCGTGTTGAACCTGACGCTGCAGAAGCGGCAGTTCGACGCCACGCTCATCCGGTACATCGAGTCGCTGTTCGCGGGCTCCCTCACCATCCTGTTGCTGCTGGGCATCCTGGGGATGATGGGGTTCGAGACCACCTCGTTCGCCGCGCTGCTGGCCGCCGCGGGCATCGCCATCGGCACGGCGTGGTCCGGGCTGCTCTCCAACTTCGCCGCGGGCATCTTCCTGCTGGTGCTGCGGCCCTTCCGCGTGGGCGACGAAATCTCCGCCGCCGGCGTCACGGGCCTGGTGCAGGAGATCGGCCTGTTCGCCACCACCATCGACACGGGCGACAACCTGCGCATCTCCGTCGGCAACAACCGCCTCTTCAGCGACAACATCATCAACTTCAGCCACCACTCCCACCGCCGCATCGTGGTGAAGGTGCCGCTGACGCACGGCGGGGACATCCATGGGCTGATGAAGGCCTTCCGCGAGCGCGTCGTGGTGGTGCCCGGCGTCCAGGCGGCGCCCGTGCCCAGCGTCGACGTGGCGGAGTTCACCGCGCAGGGGCCCGTCATCGCCATCGGCGTGAATTGCAAGCCCACCCAGGCGGGCGCCGTGCAGGGCGCCGTCTCGCTCGCCGTGGAGGAGACGCTCATCGCCACCGGCTACGTCGTCCTCGCGCCGTCGGCCCTGCCGCCGCCACAGCTGGCCCGGGCCGGCTGAAGCAAGGCGCCTTCCCGGGGCGCCCCTTGGAGCCGAGAGGGGCGCTCCCAGGTCCGGCGGAGGCGCTCAGCGCGCGTTCACCGCGGCGTTGCACGCGGCGTTGGCCGCGTCGGCCCAGCGCTTCCCGATGGCCGCGTACCCCGGCGCCTGGACGAACGGCGGCAGCATGTCCTCCGACGTGCGCTCGTTGTGCATGTTGAGCGGCCAGATGTCCTGGGCGGCGCAGGCCAGCCGGACGGCCCTCCAGGACAGCCCCGCCGCCTCCATCACCCGCAGGTAGTCGTCCCGCTCCAGGCTCCTGGCCGCGTTCTCGAAGATTTGTGGCCGCATGGCGCGCGTCGCCGGCTGCACGGGCCACCAGTCCTTGCTGCGCCGGCGGTACTCCTTCACGTCCGCCTCCCGCAGGGCCGCCAGTCGCGTCTGGAAGCTCGCCTCCGTGTCCGTCAGCAGCTCCAGCGCCTTCTGCCCCATGGCCGCGTAGAACACGTCGCTCGAGTGGTCCTTGCGAGCCTGAGGCCCCACGAACGCGACGTACTCCCGCGTCGCCGCGAGCAGCTCCCGCTCCGCGTCCTCCACCGAGGGCACCGCCGCCGAGCGCGTCTCCGGCACCTCGCGAAAGCCGTCCTCCTGCGACACGGCGGACTGGGCCTGGGGGCCCGGCCACGGGAAGAAGTAGCGGTACCAGACCACCCGGTCCGGGAACACCAGCGCCAGCTCCGGCAACCGGGGCGGGGAGTCGGGCGGATCGTACAGCACCCAGATCGAAGGGTCGGAGACGCGGAGCGAGCGGATGGCCAGGAGCCCCCGCGCCTTCATCCGCTCGAACCACCGGTCGAACGACGGCTCGAAGCCCCCGTCCACCTCGAAGCCCAGGAAGGTCTCCGGGCTCCGCGCGAAGGAGCCCGCCCACGGGTCCTCGAGCATCAGCGCGCGCACCGGGCGACCCTCCAGCCGCGCGTTGCCGACGATGGCCGCCTGCCAGGCATACACATGAACCGGGTTGATCATCCCGGGGACTCTAGCGCGCCCTCCCCACGACAGGGATTCGCGCGAGCCTCACCGGGGCCCGCAATGACAGCCGCCAGAGGGCGAGGAACTCCGCCCCCTGGCGACTCGCGTCTTGGACAGGCACTCTACGTGCCCGAGCAAGGACTACAGCGCGTAGGCGTCCAGCACGGGCTGCGTGGGCAGCGGGAGAGAGCCACCACAGCCACGGGGACCACCACGAACCTTGGTCTTGATCTGCATGACGAGCTCCTATCGAGAACAGCCTGGGTTGGACTCAGTCTGGAAGACTGACGACTACGGGATCTGCGTGAGGACGCCGCCCGTGGTGCGCACGGGAATCGCAACACCACCGCCACAGCCACGGGGACCGCCACGAACCTTGGTCTTGATCTGCATGATGGACTCCTCGGAATCAGGTGTGAGTGAAGTCAGCTCGGGATGCTGACGGAGGACTACGGGATGGCCGCGAGCGCGTCGGAACGCACCGCGATGATCACGCCACCACCGCAACCACGGGGACCGCCACGAACCTTGGTCTTGATCTGCATGATGAGCTCCTTGGTGAGGATGACTCCATCGCTGGAGTCGGGTGAGGATGATCCAGCGCCGACTACGGCAGCTGGGTGCGGACCGTGCCGGTCAGCACGGGCAGGGAACCGCCGCAACCACGGGGACCGCCACGAACCTTGGTCTTGATCTGCATGATGAACTCCTGGTGAGGATGACTCCATCGCTGGAGTCGGATGGATGAAGCGGTGATGCCAGTCGACTACGGCAGCTGCGTGCGGACCTGGTTGGTCAGCACCACGCCACCACCGCAACCACGGGGACCGCCACGAACCTTGGTCTTGATCTGCATGGTACGCTCCTGGATGTACTGCGTTGACACCAGACACCCAACCCCGGGGATTGGATGGCTGGAAGGCGTTGATGAAAAGCTCTTGAGTCTACGGACGACGACACCTTCTGGTTCTTCCGGTGCCAGCCAATCTATACACACCCCTCTGACACGCGAGCTCCAAGGTCACCCGCGGTCCCGCCGCCCCTCGGCCGGCGCTGCTCCCGGCCCCTCCACAACCCGCGCTACCCGCCCCTATTCCCCGTCCATCCAGCCATTACGCGGCTCCCGAGTCGCCATTGCGTGCGATTCACCGTTCCCGGTCCGCATCGGAAGTAGAATCATTAAAGGCGGGTGTAATCGGCCAGTCAAGTGACCACGCAAAGAATGCGGCGAAAGTCTTTGTAACCTCTCACGCCACAGCCAATCTCAGACTTCGCGAATCGGAAGAAAATACAGGCGACCTCGCGAAGGCATGAAAAAATCGCCAGCGAGCGATGTTCCGCTCACTGGCGATTTCGAGCTTCGTCCGAGCGAATCACCGCCCGGGGACGAAACTACGGGAGCTGCTGGGCGACGTCGAGGTCGTACCAGATGCTGATGCCGCCGGGGCCGCAACCACGGGGACCGCCACGAACCTTGGTCTTGATCTTCATGTGTCTGCTCCTGGTGATTGAGTCACTACGGTGAAACAACGACGTCTGGACGACTACGCCAGAACGGTGTCGTACCAGATGCTGATGCCGCCCGGGCCACAGCCGCGGGGACCGCCACGAACCTTGGTCTTGATCTTCATGATGTCGCTCCTGGGTTGAACCACGTTCGCTCCAGGCGACACTGTTGCCCATGCACACCCGGAGTAGAATCATTAAAAATCGATGAAAATTGGGAGTCAAGCCTTCAACTGAAAAACCCGTCAATCCAAATAGATCCGGGGACTTGGACAAATGGCGCAATTTATCGAAACCTGAGAGACCCCCAGGTCATGAATCCACCTGGAGCCGGAGCCGGTGTGCCCGAACCGGTTACAAGGGGCCGGCGCCGCACGCGGCGGAGGGGCGCCGCCTCGGTGATACGTGGAGACCGCATCACGCCCCGCGTCGCAATGTCCTGAAAACATGTTTTAGCCATTTTATGAGCCCTATCTTCGAGATAGGACTGACCCGGACAACCCTTGACATATCGGCCGGCTGCGTTCCGGGCGCCGCGCGGCTCCGGGCCTGGATGGATTGTCCATTCACGAAGGCGCGGAGAAGACAATCGCGGACGGGGCGCGTGCGGCGTGGGGAGGTGACGCCCCTGGCTTTGCCGCGCGTCAGTCCGCCGGGCGAGGATGGGCGCCGACCTCCGGGAGCGTCCCGGGTGGAAGGTCTGGCGGGGAGTCCGTCTGTTCCACGGTGATGAGGTAGGCTTCGCTCATGAGAGTTGGTGAAGGAATGTTCCCGCGCACCGTGCGCGCGCTGCTGCGGGGGCGAGGGCGCTCGGCGCTCTGGTTGTTGCCGGTGGGGCTGTTCGCCGTCTGGGGCGTGTGGTTCCTGCGAGCGAGCATCACCGTCTACGAGCCCAGCGTGCAGGCGCGGCTGGAGGTCCACCGCGAGGTGTACGCCGTGGATGCGCCGGTGGACGGGCGGCTGGTGAAGACGCGGGTGGAGCTGCACCGGCAGGTGCGCGCGGGCGAGGTGCTCTTCGAGCTCGCCCACGAGCAGGAGGCGCGGCAGCTGGCGGAGGCGGAGGCCCAGCTTCGGGGCCTGGGGCCGCAGCTGACGGCGGCGCGCGCGGAGCTCGAGGTGGAGCAGGGCGCGCTCGTGGCCCAGCAGGAGCGCGGCGCTGCGGGCGTGGAGGAGGCCAAGGCCCGGCTGGTGGAGGCCGAGGCGCTGGCGCGCCGGGCGCTCGAGGAGAAGGCGAGCGCGGAGCAGCTGCACTCGCGCCAGTTGATCAGCGAGTCCGAGTGGAGCCGCGTGCGCACCGAGCTGGAGCGCGCCCAGGCCTCCGAGCAGGCCTCCCGCGCGGCGCTCGCGCGCGTGAAGATGGATGGGACGATGCTGGCCACCGAGCGGCGCATCCGGGCCGCGGCGCTCAAGCGGGACATCGCGGAGCTGGAGGCCGCCGAGAGCGTGGCGCAGGCCTCCGTGGAGCGTCTGCGTGAAGAGCTGGAGCGGCGCGTGGTGAAGGCGCCCGCCGACGGCATCCTCGGCGAGACGAGCCCGGTGCGCGTGGGCACACAGGTGAGGGCCGGGGACCGCATGGCCACCGTCGTCGCGGGGGGCGACGTGCGCATCGTCGCGCAGCTGTCCCCCGCCACGGCGCTGGGCCGGGTGCGCGCGGGCCAGCCGGCGCGCATGAAGCTGGAGGGCTTCGCCTGGACGGAGTTCGGCATGGTGCGCGCCACCGTGGTGGCGGTGGCGAGCGAGGCGCGCGACGGCCTGGTGCGCGTGGAGCTGTCCGTGGACGAGATGCCGGTGGGCATCCCCCTGGAGCACGGCCTGCCGGGCACCGTGGACATCGCGGTGGAGGACTCCACGCCGCTCAAGCTGGTGCTGCGCGCGCTGGGGCGGGGGCTGGAGGCGCCGGCGCGCTCGCGCCCACTGCCGCCGCGCTCGTCGGGGGATCTGGAGATGTCGCGGGGCGGGAGCTGAGCCATGGCGGGCACACGAAGGCTGCTCATCCCCGAAGTCATCCAGACCTCCGCCATGGACTGCGGTCCGGCGGCCCTCAAGGCGCTCTTCGACGGCTTCGGCGTGTCCGTCAGCTACGGCCGGCTGCGCGAGGCCTGCCAGACGGACATCGACGGGACGTCCGTGGACGTGCTGGAGGAGCTGGCCGGCAAGCTGGGCCTGGAGGCCACCCAGGTCGTCCTGCCTCGCGACCAGGTGCTGATGCCGGAGACGAAGACGCTGCCGGCCATCATGGTGGTGCGTCTGGCGGACAGCAACCTGCACTTCATCGTCGTCTGGCGCCGCATCGGTGACCGGGTGCAGATCATGGACCCCGCGCTGGGACGGCGCTGGGTGTCGGTGGCGGAGCTGATGGACCGGCTCTACGTCCACGCCCTGCCCGTCCCGGCCGAGGCCTTCCGCGACTGGGCCGGCACGGACGAGTTCCTCGCCGGGATGCGCCTGAGGCTGCAGGCGCTCGTGGACAAGGCGCTCGCGGCGAGGCTGCTCGACGAGGCCCTGGCCGACGCGAGCTGGAAGGGCGTGGCGTGCCTGGACGCGACGACGCGCATGGTCCAGACGCTGGTGGACGGCGGCGGCGTGGAGCACGGCGAGGGGTCCGCGCGCTTCCTGGAGCAGCTGTTGAAGGAGGTGCACGTGGCCCTGGAGGAGGGCCGCGCCGAGCAGGTCATCCCCGCCACCTACTGGACGGCGGTGGGCGCTCCGGACGGCGAGGAGGTGACGTTGCGCGGCGTGGTCTGCATCCTCGCCCGGGGCCTGCGCCAGACGCGGGAGGAGGACGAGGAGCCCCTGTCCGCGGACCTCAAGGCGGCGCTCCTGGAGCCCCCCACCCGTCCGCTGCGCGAGCTCATCGGGCTGATGCGCCGCGACGGCCTGTTGGCCCCCTCCATCCTCGCGGCCATCGCCCTGACGGCCGCGGTGGGAGGCTTCCTGGAGGCGCTGCTGCTGCGCGGCATCATCGACGCGGGCCGCTACCTCACCACCCAGGAGCAGCGGCTGGCGGGCATCGTGACGCTGCTGGTGCTGATGGGCGTGCTGTTCACGCTGGAGCTGCCCCTGGCCATGGGGACGCTGAAGCTGGGCCGCCGCCTGGAGGTCCGGCTGCGGCTGGCGTTCCTCGACAAGATTCCCCGGCTGGGGGACCGCTACTTCAAGAGCCGGCTCGTCTCCGACATGGCGCAGCGCTGCCACGGCATCCACCAGGTGCGCAGCGTGCCCACGCTCGGCGTCGGCGTGCTGCGCGCCACCTCGGAGATGCTGGTGACGCTGGGAGGGCTGGTGTGGCTTGCCCCCGGCAGCGCGCCGCTCATCGTGCTGGGCGGGGCCATGGCGCTGGCGGTGCCGCTGCTCGCCCAGCGCTCGCTGCTGGAGGCGGACCGGCGCATGCGCGACTTCGACGGCGTGCTGTCGCGCTTCTACCTGGACGCCATGCGGGGCGCCGTGGCGCTGCGCGCGCACCGCGCGGAGCTGACCCTGCGGCGCGCGCACGAGGAGCCCCTGCACGAGTACGTGGGCGCCGCGCGCACGCTGCTGGGCCGGGGCATCCTCACCGACACCCTGTCCATGCTGGCGGCCACCGGAGGCTCGGTGGCCATCGTGCTGCACGCCGTGTCCCAGGGCATCCAGCCCGGGGCGGTGCTGCTGCTGGTGTACTGGGCCCTGGCGCTGGCCACGGTGGGCAAGCAGCTGGCGGACGCGCTGCGGCAGTACCCCGCCGCGTCGTCGCTCACCGGCCGGCTGATCGAGCCGCTCTTGGCCCCCGACGAGGTGGGCGCGGGCCTGGAGGCGGTGGAGGAGCCGTCCCCCGCGGCGCTCGCGAGCCAGCCCCGCGGCGTGGGCTTCACGCTCGAGCAGGTGGAGGTCAAGGCGGCGGGCTTCACGGTGCTGCAGGGCATCGACATGACGGTGCGGCCCGGCGAGCACGTGGCCATCGTCGGCCCGTCGGGCGCGGGCAAGTCGTCGCTCGTGGGCATCCTGCTGGGCTGGCACCGCCCGTCCTCCGGGCAGGTGACGGTGGACGGCGAGCCGCTCAAGGGCCAGACGCTGGCGCGCCTGCGCCGGCAGACGGCGTGGGTGGAGCCCGAGGTGACGCTGTGGAACAAGTCGCTGGTGGACAACCTGGCCTACGGGGTGGAGACGGGCGAGGTGCTGCCGCGCGTGGGGCAGGCGCTCAGGTCCGCGGACCTCATCGAGTTCCTGGACAAGCTGCCCCAGGGGCTCCAGACGCGCCTGGGCGAGGGCGGCAGCCTGCTGTCCGGCGGCCAGGGGCAGCGCGTGCGCCTGGGCCGGGCGCTCTTGAGGCCCGGGGTGCGGCTGGCCATCTTCGACGAGCCCTTCCGCGGCCTGGAGCGGGACCGGCGCGCGGCGCTGCTGGAGCGCTCCCGGCAGGAGCTGGAGGGGGCGACGATGCTGTGCATCATGCATGACATCGCGGAGACGCTGACGTTCGACCGGGTGCTGGTCATCAAGGGCGGCCAGCTGGTCGAGGACGCCAACCCGCGCGAGCTCGCGAAGCAGGAGGACTCCGTGTACCGCTCGCTGCTGGACGAGGAGGAGCAGATGCGGCGGGCCCTGGGCGGCCAGGGCGGCTGGAGGCGGATGATGCTGGACCAGGGACAGCTCGCCGAGCAGCCCCCGGAGTCGAAGCGGGGTGCGGCATGACGCGCGCCTCGGAGGCGAGGGGGACCCGGCCCGCGGAGCCCCTGGCGGGGCTGGTGTGGCCCATGGCGCGCGGCGCGGAGGCGCTGGAGGCGCTGGCGCGCTCGGCGGGCCTGCCGCTGCCCCGGACGCGGGCGAAGGTCGTCGGGCAGGCGCCCACGGACCCGAACCGGCTGGGCGAGTGGCTGGACGCCGCCGCCCAGTCGCAGGGGCTGGAGCTGGACCTGGCGTACACGCGCCATGGCGAGGTGGAGAAGGCGCTCCTGCGCGCCTCCCCCGCCCTCCTGGACGTCGTCACCAGCGAGGGCGTCCAGGTGGCGGCGCTGCTGCGCGTGTCCGCCTCCGGCCGCACCGCGCGCGTCATCGCGCCGGACGAGACGGAGCGCGACGTGCCCCTGGCCTGGCTCACGTCCGGGGTGCAGGCCCTGGTCGAGGGCACCCAGGCCTCCACGGTGGACCGGGTGCTGTCGCGCGCGGCGATGCCGGAGCCTCAGCGGCTGCTCGCCCGGCGCGCGCTGCTGGGCGCGCAGCTGGCCAACACGCACCTGGTGGCGTCGCGCACGCTGCGGCTGCCGCCGGGCGCCCGGCTGGTCCACCACCTCAAGGCCCTGTCCACCGCGCCGCGGCTGGCGCTGGTGCTGGTGCTGGCGGTGCTCATCCAGGTGTGCGTGCTCAGCGCGTGGTGGCTGATTGGCCGGGGCGCGTTCGAGGGGCAGTTGGACCACGGCTGGCTGTGGGCGTGGGCGCTGATGGGGCTGACGGCGGTGCCGCTGCAGGCGGCGCTGGCGTGGACGCAGGGCTCGCTGGCGTTGGATTTGTCCGCGCTGCTCAGGCGCAGGCTTCTCGCCGGCGCGCTGGCCATGCCGGTGGACGAGGCGAAGCGCGGCGGCATCGGCGAGTACGTGGGGAGGACCTTCGAGAGCGCGGGCATGGAGCAGATGGCGCTCGCCGGCAGCTTCACCAGCCTGCTCGCGGTGGTGGACCTGACCCTGGCCGGCAGCGTGACGCTGTCGGGCCCCGCGGGCACGCTGGGGCTCGCGGCGCTGGGCGGCTACTGCGTCCTGCTGGGCGTGCTCGTGGCGCGCCAATCGCTGCTGTTCCGGGGCTGGACGGAGGCGCGCGTGGTGATGACCCACGCGCTCATCGAGCGGATGCTCGGCCACCGCACGCGGCTGGCGCAGGAGCAGCCCTCGCGCTGGCACGAGGAGGAGGACCAGGAGCTGGCGCGCTACTCGGACGCCTCCGAGCGCTGGGACGCGGGCACCGCGCGGGTGACGACGCTCGCGCGCCGGGGCCTGTTGCCGGTGGCCATCATCGCCATCCTCCCCGGCGTGCTGGCCGGGGCGGACACGGCGAGCATCGCGGTGGGCGTGGGCGCGGCCCTGCTGGGTGCCCGCGCGGTGATGTCGCTGGCGGTGGGCGCGCTGGCGCTCATCGGCTCACGGGTGCTGTTCTCCGCGGTGCGCCCCATGCTCGACGCGGCCCGGCTCTCCGGCGCCGTGGGCGGGGGCAAGGACGGCGAGGACGCCGCGCCCCAGGTGACGCCGCTCGCGGCCACCGAGGCGCCGTCCAAGAGCCAGGCGCTGCTCGAGGTGCGCGACGTGTACTTCAAGCACCCCGCCTCGCCGCGCGCGGTGCTCGAGGGCGCGTCCGTGGTCATCCATCCCGGAGAGCGCGTGCTGCTGGAGGGCGCGTCCGGCTCCGGCAAGTCCACGCTCGCCTCCATCCTCACGGGCCTCAGGCGCCAGGGCTCCGGCGTGGTGCTGCTGCGCGGCCTGGACATGTCCACCTGGACGCAGGACGGCTGGGGCGCGCAGATCGCCGGCGCGCCGCAGTTCCACGAGAACCACATCATCTCCGGCACGCTGGCGATGAACCTGCTGCTGGGCCGCGCCTGGCCCCACACCCAGGACGACGTGAAGCTGGCGCGCGAGCTGTGCGAGGAGCTGGGCCTGGGCGAGCTGCTCCAGCGCATGCCCGCCGGAATCCTGCAGATGGTGGGCGAGCGCGGCTGGCAGCTGTCCCACGGCGAGCAGAGCCGCATCTTCGTCGCGCGCGCCCTGCTCCAGCGCGTCCAGGTCGTGGTGCTCGACGAGGCCTTCGGCGCGCTGGACCCGGTGACGATGCGCAAGGTGATGGCGTGCGTCGAGGCGCGCGCGCCCACGCTCATCGTCATCGCGCACCCCTGAAGGGATTGGGAGCGCCGCCCGCGGGGCCCGGCCACGGCCCTCGGGCGGTGTAACCCCTCCGGCGCGCGCCCCACGTCACCGACGAGGCGCTGGAAACACGACGGCCGCCAGCAGGCACGAAGCCCACTGACGGCCGAAGGACTGACTCCGGGTCTGAATCAGACCTCGTCGTACCAGATGCTGATGCCACCCGGGCCGCAACCACGGGGACCGCCACGAACCTTGGTCTTGATCTTCATGGTGTTTGCTCCTGAGGTGCGAGGGTGGAATTACAGCTCGTAGTAGATGCTGATGCCGCCGGGACCACAGCCACGGGGACCGCCACGAACCTTGGTCTTGATCTTCATGGTGTTTGCTCCTGAGGTGCGAGGCTGGAATTACAGCTCGTAGTAGATGCTGATGCCGCCGGGACCACAGCCACGGGGACCGCCACGAACCTTGGTCTTGATCTTCATGGTGCTTGCTCCTGGTGTGTGATGCGTGAACGACGACTCCGGGCGACGACTACTCCAGCACTTCGTAGCTGATGCCACCGGGGCCACAGCCGCGAGGGCCACCACGAACCTTGGTCTTGATCTTCATCTGGATTGCTCCTGGTGAAAGAGAGAACGGGTTCAGCGGTTCAGCGACAACACAGCTCAGACAGCGATGACGCCGCCACAGCCACGGGGACCGCCACGGACCTTGGTCTTGATCTGCATGTGCTTGCTCCTGGTGAGAGGTTGAGGACCTCAGCTACTGCACAGCTCAGACAGCCTTGACGAGAACGCCGCCACCACAGCTACGGGGACCGCCACGAACCTTGGTCTTGATCTGCATGTGCATGCTCCTGGTGAGAGGTGAGAACCTCAGCGACAGAACGACTCAGACAGCGATGACGACCCCACCACCACAGCTACGGGGACCGCCACGAACCTTCGTCTTGATCTGCATGGGGCTTCCTCCAGGACTCCGAGGCATCAGCACCAATCGCGACAGTTCAGCTAACTGACGTTTTTGGCTACTCCGATATAAGTCGGTGAAACATGTGAGTCAAGCTTCCCGGGCCTGAAACATTCCATCATGGCTCCAGGCCCGGGAGTGAAACACCGCGTCATCTCACGCGGCCACGGCGCGGGGGTTGCCCTGGGTGATGGTGACGGACGCGACGTCGTCCTGGATGGTCAGCCCGAGCTCCTCGCGGAACACCTCCATCAGGTAGGGCAGCACGCCGATGGTGGCGAACCGCAGCCGGTGGTGGATGGAGAGGTCCAGGTTGGTGAAGTGGCGCTGGGGGTGCTCGCGCTTGAGCAGCTTGTTGACCTCACGCTGCACGTTGTCCAGCGTGCCCACCGCGGAGCGCTCGATGGTGATGTAGTCGGCGAGCACGTCCGCCAGCCGGTCCGTCAGCTCGGGGTTGGCGCCCACGGGCGCCGGGGCCCGCTCGCGGAACAGCGCGCGCAGCTGCTGGACCGTCTCCTCGTGCACGGCGTCCTTGGCCGGCGAGAACACGTCGGAGATGTGCTGCAGCTTGTCCTCGGAGAAGCCGCGCAGGCCGCGCTGGGCGCGGTCGTACATCTCCACGTAGCGCGCCTTGGCCCAGGCGCGCTGGACCTCGGTGTGCTGACGGGTGGGCTGGATGATCTTCCAGTCCTTCTCCAGCCGCTCGCGCAGCCGACCCCAGCCGGTCGTCTTGGGGGCCTCGGCCTGGAGGATGATGTCGCGCAGCCGCTCGTAGGTGTGACACATGTGCGCCCAGAGCGTGAACTGGAGCGAGTACAGCTGCAGGCCGCGCAGGCCATAGTCGAACGCGGCGGGAATCTCCTCCAGCCACGTCGGCGGGGGCAGCGGCTCGCCCGCCAGGGGCTTTCCGTCCAGCATGGTCGCGAAGAACTCCTCGACCATGTGCGGCGGGCCGGCGCACACGCCGCGCGTGGACAGGAAGTGGTTGTCGCGCTCCGTCAGGTGCAGCAGCGAGGCCGGGTTGATGGGCGTCTCGTACGGCATGGGCTGCTCGGGCAGGAACATCAGGTAGATGCTCACCATGCGCACGCCGTCGGTGACGCGGAACACCGACGACAGCAGCGGGTCCAGCGTCCCGTTGGGGACGGGGTTCTCCCCCCGGAGCAGCATCATCGACGGCAGCGCGAGCACCGCGCAGCTGAACGCGTGCAGGTCGCCGATGCGCCACTGGCCGTCGGGCAAGAGCGGGTAGCGCTTGAGGAACTCGTCGCGCAGGATGAGCATCGCCTGCAGCGAGGGCTTCCAGACCTTGGTCATGGACTTGAGCGCCGTGACGTTCATCAGCGCGTCGTCGCGGAAGCGGCTGCCCGGGTACGGGCACATGCGCCACTCGGTCTCCATGCGCATGCGCATCGAGTCCGGGAAGACGTTGTTCTCGCCGATGTGCCGCCCTTCCGCGTCCAGCGCCGCGTGCGCCGCGCGGTGCACCGGCAGCATCGCCTCCAGGAAGCCGAACTCCATGGGCCGGCCCACCAGCTGCTTGAGCACGCCCTCCGTGTCGGGGTTCCACCACAGGGGGGACTCGGGCGCGGGGCGCTTGGCCTCCGCCGCCATGATCATCTTGTGGTAGTCGGTCTCCGCCGCGAGCTTCGGCGCCTCGCGCGACAGGATGTTCTCCGACAGCAGGTGCTCGAGCAGCTCCTTCACCCGCTCCCACGGCAGCGGCTCACCGGTGGACCAGCGCGTGGCCACGCCCGCCATGAAGCTGTCCTGCTTGAGCAGGTTCTCGCCGAAGGCGTGCAGCTCGGGCTCCTCGATGCTGATCTCCTTGAGCCCGTAGTAGATGCGCAGCTCGGTGGTGCCCTCTTCCGTCTGCACGTACTCACTCATGAACCGGCGCCGCATGGGCAGGTACAGCGTCTCATGCGGGTCGATGGGCACGGCTTGCTGACTCATGCGACTGCTCCTGGGGAGAAACCCGTTGTTCAGACCTGACGCAAAGGTCAGGAACTCTTCCACGAGGCCCCCGGAGCATCAAGCGAGCCCCGGGAGTCGAGACAGCGCCCATTTTGACATGAGCCCTGACATCCGCGTTCCCGCCGGGTAGCCAGGGCCTCCCGCGCAAACCTTGCGTCCGGGAGTGCCAGAAAGGGCGAGGCCACCCAGGGGACTCAAGTCTCCCGTGGGTGGCCTGGCGTGTTACGGGAGGTGGCCTCGCGTCAGTTGCAGACGCCGAGCCCGGCGCGGCCCGTGACGGGCAGCGTCTCGCGGTTGGGGAACGTCAGCTCCGGGTGGTCGAACGGGGCGCGGTAGGTCTTGACGCGGCAGTCCGTGAGGGCGTTGCGCAGGAAGTCCACCAGCGCGGAGCGCTCGCTCGCGGTGAAGGTGCGCGGGACGATGTCCAGCGACTTCTCCGGGTTGGCGAAGTCACCGCCGCGCTCGTAGAAGTCCACCACGTCCTCGAGCGTGGGGTAGCCGCCGTTGTGGAAGTACGGCGGGTTGAGGCCCACGTTGCGCAGGGTGGGCGTCTTGAACGCGCCCATGTCGAACGGGGAGAGGCTGACGGAGTTGGGCACGCCGCCGAAGACGCCCAGGTCGCCGCGCGCCAGGTCGTCCTCGGTGGGACGCACGCCGATGTTGTGGAAGCCCGTGTCGCCGCCGTCGCGGTTGAGCGGGCCGGCGATCTCGTACCAGGACACCGTGGCGTCGGTCAGCATGGCGCCGGTGTGGCAGTTGATGCACTCGCCCTTGCCCACGAACACGGACAGGCCCTTGAGCTGCTTGGGCGTGAGCGCGGAGAGGTTGCCGCCCAGGAAGCGGTCGAACGGCGTCTGGTCCGGGATGAGCGTGGCCTGGTAGGCCTGGAGCGCCTCGCCCCAGAAGAGCGAGAAGGCGTTCTCGCCGAGGTTCGCCAGCGCGTCGCCGAACGCGTCGCGAATCATCCGGTCGTACGTGCACGGCGCGCCGTTGCACAAGAGGCCCGGGCCGTCCGGGTTCGCCATGGCGCCCAGCACGCTGTCGTTGACGGACACGCGCTGGTGGCGCAGCGGCTGACGCGGAATCAGCTTCGTGCCCAGGCTGTCGGGGCCGAGAATCTGACGGCCCGAGCAGCCCTGCTCGCTGAAGTTCGTCACGGGGCCGGTGGCCTGCGACGCCAGCGACGCGCCCTCGATGCGCACCAGGAAGCCCTGGCCGTTGTTGCCCGAGTCACCCCAGATGTTCACGCCGTTGAAGAGGACGTTCGCCTCGCCGCCCCAGAACTGGTTGCGGTAGAAGCCGGAGCCCACCACGGTCGGCGTGTGGCGCGGGCCCACCAGCCGGAACTCGTTGAACGGTGCGTCCGGCACCACCACGCACTGGTCCGCCGGGTTGTCCAGGTTGTCCATGTCCAGGCCGAGGAACGCGGCGCGGAACGGGCCCTGCGAGCCCACGCGGTCATCGCTGGTGATCTTCGCCAGCGTGAAGTCCTGGCCGGGACCCGCGATGCTGTCGAACGTGTTGTCGAAGCCCGGGTGGATGGTGTTGTTCTTGCGGTCATCCGCGCCCGCGGCGAAGTGACAGCTGGCGCACGCCGTCTCGCCGTCACCGCTCGACTGGATGTCCCAGAAGAAGGCCTTGCCCAACCGGATGGCCGCGGCCTTGTTGATGATGCGGCTGCCCACCGGCTGCGGCACCGGCTCATGAGACAGCGGACGCAGCGAGAACACGGCCATGCTGTCCAGCAGGGCCTTCGCATCCACCGCCACTTCCTCATTCTCGGCGGGGGAGGGCTTGGGAGGCTCGACCTGTCCGGCCGGCTCACACGCCGACAAGGAAACCGCCAGAGCAGACGAGAAAAGGCCGCGGTTCAACCAACCACTCACTCCGCGGGACCACGACGAACGAGCCATAGAGAATGCCCCCTTCTCAGAGCGTCAGGACTTGTATGAGGTTGGCGGAATCACCAGTGTCTCCAGTCTGACGGACAGTTTTATACCGGTTCCGCATTATTCCTGTCCAGGCGGCCCCGACCCAGGGTGCACTTCCAGCCTCAGCGTAATATCCGGGTAGTAATCGCTCGCGGATTGGAACGACCTCACTGGGTGGACGCGCTAAACCCGATGACGCGCCCTGTCGAGGGTGCCCGGTTCCACGGCCCTGACAGCCCTTCTAGGAATGCGAGCCATTCGCATGACCAGACATGGAGCGAATGCCCATCACCCTGGGTGAATGCCTCATCCGGTGAGAATCGTGGGTGTGTAGCAAGCCGCGATACATGGCGCCCGTCGCCTGTGACGGTGGGCGCTACAGAGGGGCGGGCCGCGGAGGTGCAAAGGCTTGCTGATACAGAGGAGGTGAAACACGGCCGGGGGCGTTGGCGTGCGGGGTGCAATGGACAGGAGCGCCGCCGGAGGGTGGCATCCGGGCAGGGCCGGCACCGGATGCGGAAGGCCACTGGCGGAGCAGCGCATTCCCCCTATTGAAGAGGTAGGTCATTCCATGCAGCTGAAGATGATGAGCCGTCTGATGGCGGCCGCGCTCCTGAGTGTTTTGTCGGGCTGCCAGGGCGAGGAGCCCACGTCCACCGAGGGAGAGGTCGCCGCCCAGGAGGCCGGTGCGAAGACGCAGTGCATGACGCGTTTCGACGGCATCACGAGCTGCGCGCTGGGCAACGCGCAGCTGTCCGCGACGGACAAGGGCCTGAACGTGACGGGCCTGCGCAGCGCCCGCACGGACGGCGTGTCGAGCAGCTTCGGCCGCGCGGCCCGCTGGTCGCAGACGACGTCGGTGGCGCTGGGCTCCACGGGCCAGCTGCAGCTGGAGGCGCGCTCGGGTGACCAGGTGGTCAGCACGCTGCGCGTGACGCCGGGCCGCGACGTGGACTCGGCCTTCGTGACGCCGACGTTCACCGGTTCGCCGGGCGGATCCGGCTTCCGCATGAACATCTACCGCGAGGGCGTGCTGCAGGGCACGTCCACCCACAGCCCGAACGCGATGATCGTCTTCACCAACTGGCGGGACTTCTTCCGCTGGCTGGTGGCGGTCGCCGACTTCTACGAGCTGGACATCATCTGGACCAAGACGGGTGAGGCCACGGCCGAGAGCAACGTGGGCGCCTGCGGCTGGCAGATGACCACGCCGGGCAACACGTTCTCCGTGACGCTGGCGGACGGCAAGGTGGTCACCGGTGACTCCTTCGAGTTCGTCGAGGAGATCGGCGACGGCCACTATCCGTACAACGGCTTCACGGGCATGGACGTGAAGGCGACGGGCAAGGGGCTGAGCATCCTGAGCGAGACCTTCGTCCCGGCCGCGAAGTAGTTCCGGGTCCCATGCCGCGCAAGGCATGGGGCTGGCGCCGGGCGGCGCGTGGCAGCACCTTCGCCGCCCGGCGTCTTCATCGATGTTCCTGGAGAGCTCGCGATGAGACGGCGGCTGTACCTGCTGGGCATCCCCCTTGGAGCGATGATGCTCACGGCCGTGTGGGCCCGGGCAGGCCGGCCTCCGCCGCCCCCTCCCCTCGTGCTCGGCGAGCTGCCGCTCGTGTCGGTGCCCGGCGAGGAGCTGTCCGGTGGCGGCGCGACGGTGAAGGACACGGGGCGCAACGCCTTCGGTCGCTCGCCGCCGAACCTGGACCGCGCGCGCTGGCCCCAGTTCCACATCGGCAAGCGGGTGTTCGACCGCGACTGGAGCGACCCTGCGCACGGACCGGGGTTGGGGCCGCTGTTCAGCGCCAGCTCGTGCATGACGTGCCACGTGAAGGACGGGCGCGGGCGTCCACCCGAGTCCCCTTCCGAGCCCGTCGTGTCCATCGCGTTCCAGCTGGGCTCGCCTGACGGTCCGGGACCGCATCCCGTGTATGGAGAGCAGCTCGACCTGCACCGGTTGGGCGGGCTCCGGGGCGAGGGCACCGTGGTGGTGCGCCACGAGGAGTTCTCCGGCCGATTCTCCTCCGGTGAGCCCTACGTGCTCGCGCGGCCCATCTACCAGTTCGAGCACCTGGCCCAGGGGCCGCTGGGTGAAGGCACGCCCTTCTCGCCTCGCGTGGCGCCGGCGAACTTCGGGCTGGGGCTGCTGGAGGCCCTCCCCGAGGAGACGCTGCTCGTCCGGGAGGATGCCGAGGACCGCGATCAGGATGGCATCTCCGGACGCGCCAACCGGGTCGAGGATGTGCGGACGCGCGGCACACGCATGGGGCGGTTCGGGTGGAAGGCGAATCAGCCCACCCTGCTCCAGCAGGTGGCGCATGCGCTGGTGGCGGACATGGGGCTGACGAACGAGCTCTATCCGCGCGCGCAGGAGGCGGAGGCGGGAGCGGCGCCGGAGGCCGTCGACGTGCGGGCCTACGACCTGGAGCAGCTGATGTTCTACACGCGCCTGCTCGCGGTGCCGAAGCGACGGGACTGGGATGCGCCCGCGGTGCTGCGTGGCAAGGCGGTGTTCCGCGCCATCGGGTGTGCCGCGTGTCATGTCGACGAGCCGATGGAGACGGGGGACGTGCCTGGCTTCCCGGAGCTGTCGCGGCAGGTCATCTACCCGTACTCGGACCTGCTGCTGCACGACATGGGCGAGGCGCTGGCGGATGGTCGACCGGACGGACTGGCCACCGGCCAGGAGTGGCGCACGCCGCCCCTGTGGGGCATCGGCCTGACGGAGACGGTGAACGGCCACACGCGCTTCCTGCATGACGGACGCGCGAGGAACCTCGAGGAGGCCGTGCTGTGGCACGGCGGCGAGGCGGCCCCCGCGCAGACCCGCTACACGCGGCTGCTCCGTGAGGACCGTGAGGCGCTGCTCGCGTTCCTCGGCTCGCTCTGAGCGGGAGCGGCATGGCGCGTGGGCTTACGGCCCACGTCGCATGAGCCGGCCATGCCCCCGTCCGCGATGGAGCGCGACTCAACGCGAAGGCGACGTCTCCCAAGTCGCCGCGTGGGACGTCCGCGGCCCGCGAGTCAGGCGGGCTGCCGCGCCGGCTCGTGACTCGCGCAGCGCTTGCGCCCCAGCGCGTACGAGACGCCCAGCGCTGGCAACGCGAGCAGGTCCGTCACGTCCATCGTGTGCGCCACCGGCGCCACGGCGGGGACCGCGCGACTGGAGAGCACCGCCCACGCCGCTCGCACGGGCCACTGCAACCCACCGAGCCCCCAGCGCCAGGCCTCGGCCGCGGGCTCCCAGACCTTGATGGCGGTGAACACGCACGCCGTCAGCACCACGCACGCCGTCAGCACCGCGAGCGACGGCCGGAAGCCGCCCCGCGCGCTTCGTCCCCGCGCCTGCTCCCAGAGTCCCTGCAGGAGCAGCGGGAACATCGCCAGCCCCGCCACGTCCGACAGCTTGCCCGTCCACCATGACGGCCAGCGCGCCTTGAACACATGGTCGTTCAGCACGAGCACCAGCACCGCGCAGAACACCAGCGGATGCAGCAGCGTGTCACCCGGCACGCACGCGGTGGCACGCGAGGTCCTCACGCGGTCAGCGAGGCCCCACGGTGAACTCGAGCCCCTGCGGCTCCTCGTCCACCGTCTCGTCGAAGCTCACCTCCCCCACCATCTTCCAGTCCACCTCCACCACGCCGTGGACCGGCGAGCCCTCCGCGAACGCCACGTCGAGCGTCGCCTCCCACTCGCACGGCTGCTGGAGCCGGCAGACATCCCCGTCCGATTCCGCGTCGAACGTCACCGCCGCCCCCTCCGACACCCCCAGCTCCTGCGTCCTCGGCTTGAGCGGATGGGGCCCGAAGCGCAGCGTCGCCGTGAGACTCGGCGCCGTCCGTGAGCCCCCCTCGTCGTGCGTCCAACGGGCGGAGAGCGGCGCGCGCATCGTGGCCCATACCGTCTGCGTGGAGCCGTTCGGCACCGCCAGCCGCACCGGCAACACCACGCTGGCCGAGGGCGCGTCCGCCGTCAGCCTCAGCACGCCCGGCGCCGACTCCTCGACGCGGGGGCTCGGCGCGCTGCGCGACGTGGCCACCGAGGCGGCCGCCGCCACCAGCAGCGCGAGCCTGGCGGCCCACGCCCTGCCGCGCGAGGAGACGGGCCTGGAATCGCTCTGGGAGGACATGGAGTGCTCGGTCGACATGGTGGTGTGGATGGCTTTCCCTCGGGCACCGGCGCTCCCGCCCGAGCCCTCGCGGCTTGAGCAAGCCACGTACCACGCTCACGCCTCCAGGTGAGGAGGACTCGGGCTCCCGGTGGAATCACGACTTTCATGTCAGCCCGAGGACGCCCGTGTCGCGAGTCGTCCTGGCCGCCCCGCCCCGAGGCCGCCTAGGGTGCGCCGCATGAAGAGCCACGCCACGGTCGTCTTCGCCGACGGAGCCTGCTCCGGCAACCCGGGCCCCGGGGGCTGGGGCGTCATCATCGCCACGCCCGACGGACAGGTGACGGAGCTGGGCGGCCACGAGCGGGAGACCACCAACAACCGGATGGAGCTCACAGCCGTGGGCATGGCGCTGCGCCACCTGGAGGCCACGGCGGGCCCGCTGCGCATCCACACCGACTCCACCTATGTGATTCAGGGAATCACGAAGTGGGCGTTCGGCTGGAGCAAGCGCGGCTGGAAGACGGCCGAGGGCAAGGAGGTGGCCAACGCCCCTTACTGGAGGCGGCTGATGGCGCTGCTCGCCCAGCGCAAGCAGACCCACTCCGGCGAGGCCGCCGCCGTCGAGTGGCACTACGTGCGCGGCCACGTGGGCGTGCCCGGCAACGAGCGGGTCGATGAAATCGCCGTGGGCTACTCGCGCGGCAAGGGCGTGCGGCTCTACTCGGGCGCGCTGTCCACGTACGACGTGGACGTCTACGACGTCCCCGAGGACACCTCGCTCCCCGAGGAGAAGCCCCGACAGCCCGCGGCCAAGGCGCACTCGTACCTGAGCCAGGTGGGCCGCAGCGTGAAGCGCCACGCCACGTGGGCCGCGTGCGAGCGCCGCGTCAAGGGCGTCTCCGACGCGCGCTTCAAGAAGACCAAGAGCCCCGAGGACGAGGCCCAGGTGCTCGCGGACTGGGGCGTCAAGCCCGGGGACGTTCAGTCGGAGGACTGAGCCCCGCCGCGCACCGCCGTGAGCAGCAGGTCGAACTTCCCGCCGAGGAACGTGCGGAAGCCGTGCTGGTGCAGGTAGCGGCGGTAGAACGACAGGTCCTTCACGAGCAGGGACAGGTCCGACTCGCGCAGGTTGCGCACGCGGGCACCGTAGACGACCTCGCCGTCGCGGAAGCGCGAGTTGGGAAAGCCGAGCACGAGCGTCGCCTCGGACTCCAGATGCTCCTGGACCAGCGTCCGCAACAACGCGTGGTCATCCACCCCGGGGCTCTGCAACGTGCCCACGGACACCACCAGGTGGAAGCGCCCCAGCGCGGCGGGCAGCGCGTTGAGGTCCGCCACGTGGAAGGCGTGACGCGCGTCCGGGAAGCGGGCGCGCGCCTGGGCAATCGCGGAGGCGCTGTGGTCCACGCCCACGAAGGAGACGTCGGGCACCTCGTCCAGCCAGGAGAACGCGTCCAGTTCGTCCCCGCGATTGACGCCCAGGTCCAACACCCTCGCGCCCGCGGGCAACCTCACGCGCCCCAGCGCCTCCAACCACGGCAACAGGAAGCCCGCGTCCTCCAGCTTGCGCACGCGCGCGAAGGCGGAGTCCGCCCCATATCGCTCCTCCGCGGGCACCGCCGCCTCCGTCCTCGCGCTCCCCGCGTGCCACGAGGCCTCCGCGCCCAGGGACTCGAAGGTCAGCGACACGTGCGTCGCCTCCACGCCGCGCGGCGTGCGCAGCCGGCAGCCCAGCCCCTCCGCCAGATCACACCAGTGGCGCAGCGGACGGTGCACCAGGCCCCCCTCCGGCCCCACCCGCTCGCCCGGATAGCGCCCGGCCCCGAGGTCCGGGTCCGGCACCTCGATGCGCACCCGGCCCGCCTCCGTGAGCCCCGCCTTCAGGTGGCGGAGGATGAGGATGAGCGGCTCGTCGTGGAAGCGGCGCGCGGGGAGCAGGGCATCGGGGTGGCGGGACATCGCGCCGGCAGCGTACCTCGACGCGGCACCTCAGGACGCGGTGCGTTGGCACCCGTCCCTTTGACCGGGGCTCAACATCCCTCGCTCGCCCTCCGGCCTCTCGACGAGGCTCGCGTTGACGGGTCCGCGCTGGTCGCTTTCTCATATTAAGCATGAAAATCACGACCATCTCGATTGCATCCCTCGGATTGCTCGTCACCGCGTGTGGAGGGGGCCTCGAGCCCGACGACGGCGCGCTCCAGACGCGCGAGCAGGCGGCCTTCTCCGGCGTCAACGGCGAGTACTGTCTGGTGAGCGCGTACAACTGCAAGCTGCAGGTGAGCGGGGGCAACCGCGTCCCCACCAACGACCCGGCGGACGACAACTGGGGGCTGGTGACGGGCGTGCCCATCCGCGACGGCAACGGCACCGTGGTGGGCACCAACACGCGCTCGAGCGCCGCCTTCAACCACGGCCAGACGCGCACGTTCGCCGGGGAGCTGCACGCCTTCGCCGTCTCCACGTCCAATTCGAGCGCGGGGTGGCTGCCCATCTCCAGCATCCTGGGGCGCACGTCCTTCGAGCAGAAGGTGGGCCATGTCTCCGCCCTGGGCGCGGGGCTGGCGAAGCTGGGCTGCTACGCCGTGCGCAACACGCATGACCCGGTGCTCGAGTTCAAGAAGGTCGTCTACGACAGCGACGCCACCCACGAGCGCGCCGGAGACTACCTGCCGCTGGTGCGCGCCAACGGGCAGCGCTCCGTCAACCTGGTCTTCAACGTGCCCGGCATGGCGCTGGGCGGCCCCGCGGTGGACCACTTCCCCGCGGGCACCAAGTTCCAGCGCCTGGACGTGCCCACCGAGCACGGCGTGCCCTCCATCGACATCCCCCTCTGGGTCCAGGACAGCGCGGGCCGCTACCGCCAGCAGTCGGGGGAGATGAAGTTCCTCTACGGCTACGTCATCGCGGCCACCGGCACCAAGCGCAACGGCTGGATGGCCTACGACGCGCTCCAGGTCAGCTCCGGCTGTCCTTGAGAGCCGTTGGCGCCCCGGCGGCGGTCCGCGCGCACGCTCACGCGGACTGCCGCTGGCTCAGCGCGACGCTGCCCAGGATGAGCGCGCCGGCGACCGCCATGGATAGCGTCACCGGCTCGCCGAGCAGGAGCCACGCCCAGGCCACGCCGAACAGGGGCAACAGGTAGGTGACGGTGACGGCGCG
The DNA here is from genome assembly GCF_050039385.1 of Myxococcus faecalis. Classification (NCBI taxonomy): domain Bacteria; kingdom Pseudomonadati; phylum Myxococcota; class Myxococcia; order Myxococcales; family Myxococcaceae; genus Myxococcus; species Myxococcus faecalis. The sequence goes on from NZ_CP144336.1 coordinate 1,424,731, forward strand.
GGAAGCGCCGATGCGCTGGATGAGCCGGTAGTACATGGCGTAGCCCAGCCCCGTGCAGAGCATCCCCAGCGCCGCGGCCGACAGCCAGGACACGCCGCGGATGGGCTGCACGGGCCAGGTCGCGATGGCGAACGGCAGCGTCAGGAGCGCCGCGCAGCCCAGCGTGGCCGCCGCGACGGCGCCCGCCGGCACACCCTGCAGGTGCCTGCGCACCAGGTTCGCCGAGATGCCGTAGAAGAAGGCGGCCGTCAGCGCCGCGGCCACCCCCAGCCCGGGGCTGGCGCCCTCGATCTTCCCGCTGGCGAGCACCACCACGCCCGCGAAGCCCACCACCAGCGCCACCCCACGACGCGAGCCGATGCGCTCGCCGTAGAAGAGGAAGGCCACCAGCGCGGTGAAGAGCACGGTCATGCTGTTGCTGATGGCGCTGATGCCCGCGGGCACGCGCTGCGCCGCCCAGGCGAAGAGCGCGAAGGGCACCGCCGCGTTGAGCGTCCCCACCAGCGCGAGCTTGGGCCAGTGCGCCGGGGTGATGGAGGCGCGCGCGCGCAGCAGCAGGGGCAGCAGCACCAGCGAGCCGAGCACCAGCCGCACCACCACGAGCGGCAGGGGCCCGAAGTCCGGCGCCGCGATGCGCATGAACATGAAGGACGAGCCCCACAGGGCCCCCAGGAGCCCCAGCTCCAGGAAGGTCAGCCAGGCACCGGACAACGTCGGGACGACGGGACGGACAAGCGAGGGAGTGGTCATGGGCGGTTCACCAGGTGGAGCGAGGCACGAATCTGACTCCGGTCGCTCCCTTATCTGCGCCTCTGGCACGGGAGTCACAACCGCATGGTTTTGCGGTCAGCCACGCGTATGATTTGAGGCTCCCATGACTCTTCCCACGGCGTGGCTGCCGGCCCTGGCGGCCTTCGAGGCGGCCGCGCGACACCAGAACTTCGCCCGCGCGGGCCAGGAGCTGCACCTGACGGCCAGCGCCGTCAGCCACCACGTGCGCAAGCTGGAGGGGATGCTCGGCGTCACCCTCTTCCAGCGCCACGCGCGCGGCGTGGAGCTCACCGTCGAGGGGCGCCAGCTGGCGGACGCGGCGAGCGGCGCGCTGACGGACATCCATGACGTGGTGCGCGAGCTCTCGGATGCCCGGAGCGAGCGCCACCTGGTGCGCGTGACCACCATGCACTCCCTGGCGCACACGTGGGTGGTGCCCCGGCTGGCGGACTTCAACGCCCAGCATCCCCGCCTGCGCGTGCGCATCGACTCGGAGACGGCGCTGTCGCGCTTCGAGGAGGGCGGCCCGGACCTGGGCATCCGCTACGGCCTGGGCCACTGGCCCGGGATGACCGCCCACGCGCTGATGCCCGACGCCATGTTCCCGGTGGCCTCCCCTCGCCTGCCCGGCGTCGACGCGGTGCGCACGCCGGCGGACATCCCCCGGCTGCCGCTGGTCGAGGACCTGGCGCGACAGTCGTGGCCGGACTGGCTGCGCGCCGCGGACGTCCATGGTGCCACGCTGGACGTGCGCCACAGCTTCAGCGACACCACCAACGCGATGCAGGCCGCCGTGTGGGGCCTGGGCGCGGCGCTCGCCCGGGAGCGCGTCTGCGAGACCTTCCTCGCCGACGGCAGCCTCCTGCGACTGCCCGGCCCCGCGCTGCCCACCCGCTACTCCTACTTCGTCGTGTACCCCTCCCACCGCCGACTGCGCACCGCGGCACGCGCCTTCATGGACTGGCTGCTGACCCAGCCCGGACGCCCCGCCCCGACGCGGGTCGCCACGAAGCCCCCGACGTTGTAAGCACCCCCGAACGCCATGCTCCATCCCATTCTCGACGCGCTCGGCCTCGGCGAGCACAACCCCGGCAGCTACCTCGGCGACGGCGAGTGGGCGGACTCCCGCTCCGAGCCCTTGCTGGAGGTCTTCAATCCCTCCAACGGACAGCAGCTCGCCACCGTGTCGTCGGCGACGGCGGACGAGTACGAGCGGATGATGCACGCCGCGGCCCAGGCCTTCGTCGCGTGGAGGGCCCTGCCCGCGCCGCGTCGGGGCGAGGCCATCCGCCTGTGCGGCGAGGCGCTGCGCCGCCACAAGGACGCGCTCGGCTCGCTCGTGTCGCTGGAGATGGGCAAGGTGAAGGCCGAGGGCGACGGCGAGGTGCAGGAGATGATCGACATCGCCGACTTCGCCGTCGGCCAGTCGCGCATGCTCTACGGCCTGACGATGCACTCCGAGCGCCCCGGCCACCGGATGTACGAGCAGTGGCATCCGCTGGGCCTCGTCGGCATCATCAGCGCCTTCAACTTCCCGGTGGCCGTCTGGTCCTGGAACGCGTTCATCGCCGCGGTGTGCGGCGACGTGTCCATCTGGAAGCCCTCCCCCAAGACGCCGCTGACGTCCATCGCCGCCACGCGCATCTGCAACGCGGCGCTGAAGGCCGGCGGCTTCCCGGAGGTGTTCTTCCTGCTCAACGCCGCGGGCACCGCGCGCGCCGAGCGGCTGGTGGACGATTCGCGCGTCGCGCTGGTGAGCTTCACCGGCTCGTCCGCCGTCGGGCGTCAGGTGGGCGTGCGCGTCGCGCAGCGACTGGGCCGCAGCCTGCTGGAGCTGGGTGGCAACAACGCCATCATCGTGGACGCCACCGCGGACCTGAAGCTGGCCATCCCCGCCATCGTCTTCGGCGCGGTGGGCACCGCGGGCCAGCGCTGCACCACCACCCGCCGGCTCATCGTCCACGAGTCCATCGTCGACGACGTGCTGAACAAGCTCGCCAGCGCCTACGCCCAGGTGGAGAAGCGCATCGGAGACCCGCTGGAGGCCGGCACGCTGATGGGCCCGCTCATCGACCGGGCCGCGGTGCAGCGCTTCGAGGCCACGCTCGAGAAGGCGCGCGCCGCGGGGGCCCGCGTGGTGAGCGGCGGCAAGGCGCTGGAGCGCCCCGGCCACTACGTGCAGCCCACGCTGGTCACCGACGTGGAGCCCACCGACGCGTGGGTCCAGGAGGAGACCTTCGCGCCCATCCTCTACGTCATGCCCTACCGCACGCTCGAGGACGCCATCGTCATCCAGAACGGCGTGCCCCAGGGCCTGTCGTCATCGGTGTTCACCAAGGACCTGCAGGTCGCCGAGCGCTTCCTGTCCGCCTCCGGCTCCGACTGCGGCATCGCCAACGTCAACATCGGCACGTCCGGCGCGGAGATTGGCGGCGCCTTCGGGGGTGAAAAGGACACCGGCGGCGGCCGCGAGTCCGGCTCCGATGCGTGGAAGGCCTATATGCGGCGGCAGACCAACACGCTGAACTACTCGGACGCGCTGCCGCTGGCGCAAGGGATTCGCTTCGACCTGTGAGGGGCTCTCCCCTATGCTCCCGCCGGGCCTTGGGGGCCCGGCGGTACACACAGGGAGACACAGCATGTTCGGGAAGCTCGCCGCGGACGCACTCGGCCTCAGTGACGTCGGCTCGGTCATCGCTCCGGCCGACTACGACAAGGTCGACGCGGATGACTATGTGAATCACGAGGACCAGGAGAAGATCTACTTCCTCATCAAGTCCAAGTCCGACGAGTACTGTTTCACGAACCGGGCGCTCATCCACCTGGACGGCACCAGCGCCGCCAGCAAGAAGCGCATGCTGCGTCGCTTCACGTACGCCGCCAATCCCATCTCCAACGTCATGCTGGAGACGGCCGGCACCATCGACATGGACGTGGAGATCAAGTTCCGCCTGGGCAACCGCGACTACTCCATCGACGTGCACAAGAAGCAGCTGGAGCAGGTGAAGGACCTCTACAAGGCCCTGTTCCGCATCTCGGAGATGCAGCACGAGAACGAGCTGTCGCTCGCCCACGCCAAGACGAGCCTGGACGTCGCCTCCACCACGCTCGGCCGCGGCTCGTCCGGCGGCGCGCCCGTCGTCGAGTCCTTCAAGGAGCTCAACCAGGCCGCCTTCGCCTGGCTCACCGGCGCCCAGCAGAAGTACTGGGTGAAGGACTTCGGCGCCGTGTTCGAGCGCTACATCAAGGCCTGATACCCGTTGGATGACGCCCGCCGCCGGCGCACCTGCTCGCCCGGCGGCCGGGCATGCTGCACGCCGCGTCAGCGGCCCCTACACCTGTCGTGGCGACAAAGACAGGGCCTCCCGGAATTCCTTGCGGAACGAGCGGCAATCGACGCGGGGGACGGACGGGCCTCTCGTATGTCTTGAGAAATCGCTCTAGCGTGTACCTCCCCAACAGGAGTGTTCGCGATTCTGAACCCGTCCTCCCAGACCGCCCCCGCCGGCTGGCACGACATCCTCGTGCGTCACCTCGAACCCCTGCTCGGAGGCTTCACCGCCAAGATGGCCATCCATACGGCCGCGTTGCGCGCCCTCAAGCGTCCGCCCGAGCAGGTCACCCCCCAGGACCTCCCGCAACTGCTCGAAGGCCTCAAGCCGATGCTCAACACCTTCATTGGCGCGCTGCACGCCAAGGTCATCCTCGCGGAAATCGCCACGTCGCTGGAGAAGGCGCGATGACGGCGTCCTCGCGTTCCTCGTCCGTGGCGCCCTGGTTCGGCGCCGTCGTGGTGCTCCAGGCCGCGCACCTGTTCGCGGTGGCCAGCTCCGAGCCCGCGAAGCTGGGGCTGGTGCACGACGTGGCCGGCTGGTTGAGCGGGCTGCTCGCCGTGGGCGGCACGCTCGCGGCGGCCAGCGCGTTCGTCTCCGGCGACTACCTGCGCAAGGTCTGGGGCGGGCTCACGGCGGGGGCCGTGCTGTCGCTGGTCAGCGCGGCGATGCGCAGCTACTGGCTGCACACCGTGCCGGACGTCCCCTTCACGGCGTCCCCCCTGCTGCCGTACCGGATGGTCGTCGTCGTGCTGGCCAACATCGCCACCACGTACGCGCTCGTGCTCCTGGCCATGACCTATCAGCAGTCCGGGCTGCAGCCTCCGTCCAGCCCGCGCTCGCGCGCGCTGTGGGCGGTGACGGCGCTGGCGGCGCTGGCCGTCGGCGTGCCGTCGCTGGTCACCGAGGTGCGCAACCTGCTGTCCGGCCAGAGCCCGGCGCCGTCGGTCGTCATCAGCCTGGCCTCCACGCTGGCGGACATGACGACCATCTTCCTGGTCGCCCCCATCCTGCGCGTCGCGTACATGCTGCGCGGCGGCAGGCTCGCCTGGGTGTGGTGGGCCATGGGCCTGTCGGGCGCCACGTGGCTGCTCTACGACGCGCGCGTGTGGCTGGCGGCGCTCCTGCCCGGTGACGAGGCGCTGGGCGCGGAGCTCTTGCGCACGCTGCGCACGTCCGGGCTCGTGCTGCTGGGGCTCGCCGGCTGGTTCCAGCGCTCCGCCCTGGGGCCGCAGAAGTTCGAGGCGCCGGAGCCCTCGCTCCAGGCGTCCACCGGAACGCCCTGACGTCCCCCAGGGGCACGGACAGACCCCGTGCCCCCGAGGACCTCACGCGCTACGGCCGGGGACGCGAGCCGGCCGAGGGCGCCTCCGGCACCGCGGGCCACCCGTTGGGCCACGTGATGGCGTCCACCAGCATGACCCGCGCGGTGTGGGCGCTGTTCCAGGCGTGGTAGACCATGTACGTGTCTCCGCCCGGCCCGTTGACCACCGAGTTGTGGCCCGGCCCCACCCAGCCTCCGCCCGTCGCGAGAATCGGCGCGCCCGCCTTGGTGTACGGCCCCAGGGGGCTCGTGGCCCGCGCCACTCCGACAGCGTAGGTGCTGTTGTAGTACGCGTTACCACTGTAGAAGAGGTAGTAGTAGCCGCCGCGCGCGACGACCCACGGCGCCTCCACCACGCCGCCCTCCCAGCCCAGGTTGTTGGTGATGAGCGTGCGGCGCGTGCCCACCAGCGACAGGCCGTCCGCGGAGAGCGCCTGCCCGTAGATGGGCGTGGGCTGGCCCACCGCGTTGCCGTCCGCCTTCCACACCAGGTAGCCCGTCCCCGCGGCGTCCGCGAAGAACGTCGCGTCGATCATCCCCATGCCCGAATCCAGGATGAGGGGGCGGCCCAGGTCGGTGAAGGGACCGAGCGCGCTCGTGGCCGTGGCGGCGCCGATGGCCAGCTTCCCGCTGGAGTGCCGCGCCGTGTAGTACGCGACGAAGCGGCCGCCCACGCGGTGGATTTCGGGCGCCCAGAAGTCACCGGTGGCCCAGGACGGTCGCGTACCGGAGGGGAAGATGGAGCCGGCGCTCGTCCACGTCACCAGGTCCGTGGAGACGCGCAGCGGGAAGGCGCTGGCCGCGCCGCCGGAGGTGCACGCCGCCACGTAGCGCGTGCCGTCGTGGATGACGCCCGGGTCCGCGCAGTCCGTGGGGACGACGGGGTTCTGGTAGAGCCCGCCGCAGCCCGTGTAGCGGAAGGACATGCCGCAGGCGTTGGTGCCCGTGAAGTACGGCCCCCAGCCGTTCGACAGCACCGCGTACGAGTTGGGCGACGCATTCACGCAGGCGCGGTCCCAGAACACGCGCCCGCCGGTGTCATCGTGCTGGGCGGGGTGGTTCGCGGGGTGGATCCACGCCGGGCCGTAGGTGACGCGCGTCGCACACGCGGAGGCGCCGGGACAGTCCGTGTCCAGCGCGAGCACGCAGGCGTTGTTGCCAGTGAAGTACGGCTTCCAGCCGTTGGAGAGCAGGGCGTAGGAGTTGGAGCCCTCGTTGACGCAGGCGCCGTCCCACGTCACCAGGTCCGAGGCCACGTCGTATTGGTTGGGATGGTTGGCGGGGTGGATCCACCGGTCGCCGTAGGTGATGCGCGTGGAGCAGGCCAGGGCCGCGCGGGATTGCTCCGGGGCCTGGGCGTCCTGGGGCGCTTCGGCGCCACAGCCCGCGCCGAAGGACAGGACGAAGCAGAGACAGCCAACGACGGACCACCACGGGGACCGCTTCATCGGACGACCTCCAGGGCACGACGGGCCACCTCGGCACCGCGCGCCGTGTGTGCACTGCGTGGGAACAGTCGGTCAGCGCTTCGGGGCGCCCGGGGCCTCAGCCCGCGTCGGCGGCCTTCTTGTAGCGCAGGCGCTTGAGTGCCTCGAACCGCACCCTGTCTCTGGGGGGCGTCGTGGCCACCAGCCCGTCCAGCATCCGCTTCGAGCTCTGGTAGATCTCCTCGACGGCGACGTCGAACGCGTCCGTGTTCTGCTTCGACGGCTTGCGGGTCCCGGCGATCTTCCGGACGAACTGGAGCGCCGCCGCGCGGATGTCGTCATCCGTGGCGGGCGGGGTGAAGTTGAAGAGGGGCTTGATGTTCCGGCACATGCGCCCAGGGTAGACCATCCCGGTGCGGGTCCACCCCGCACGCGTGCTCCAGGACGGCCTCCATCCCTCGCGGCGAGCACGGACGCTCGCTGGTCGACGCTTGCGCTGCATGGAGCGCGGAAGATTCCCGCGGGACTGCCACCCCACGCTCACGCCCTGCGGCGGGAGCAGTCCTGGGCGCGCTCCAGGAGCAGCGCCTGCTCGCGGGCATTCCGGGTCAGCGAGGCCGCCCGCTCGAACTCCTTGCGCGCCTCGTCGAAGCGCCCCAGCTTGCGCAGCAGGTCTCCGCGCACGCTCGGCAGCAGGTGGTAGTTCGCGAGCGTGGGCTCCGACGTCAGCGTGTCGACCACGGCCAGGCCCGCCGCGGGGCCATAGGCCATGGACAGGGCCACCGCGCGGTTGAGCTCCACCACCGGCGAGGGCGACAGCCGCACCAGCACGCCATACAGCGACGCGATGCGCGCCCAGTCCGTCTCCTCCGCCGTGCGTGCCCGCGCGTGACAGGCGGCGAGCGCGGCCTGCAGCGCGTACGGGCCCTGCGCGCCGCCCAGCTTCTCCGCCCGCTCCAGCGCCGCGAGCCCGCGGCGAATCAGCAGCTGGTCCCACAGGCCCCGGTTCTGCTCGAGCAGCAGCACCGGCTCCCCGGAGGGGCCCACGCGCGCCCGCGAGCGCGACGCCTGGATCTCCATCAGCGCGACCAGGCCGTGCACCTCCGGCTCCAGGGGCGCCAGCTCGGCGAGGATGCGCCCCAGCCGCAGCGCGTCCGCGCACAGCTCCGGCCGCATCCAGTCATCGCCCGCCGTCGCCGAGTAGCCCTCGTTGAAGATGAGGTAGATGACCTCCAGGACCGACGACAGCCGCGCCGCTAGCGCCTCGCCGTGGGGCAGCTCGAAGGGCACCTTCTCCTCGGACAGCGTGCGCTTGGCGCGCACGATGCGCTGCGCGACGGTGGGCCCGGGGACCAGGAACGCGCGGGCGATCTCCTCCGTCGTCAACCCACCGAGCAGCCGGAGCGTGAGCGCGACGCGCGCCTCCGTGGAGAGGATGGGGTGGCAGGCGATGAACATCAGCCGCAGCAGGTCATCGCCCACGTCGTTGTCGAGCGCCGTGTCCAGGTCCGGCTGCCCGTGGGCCTGGTCGGACTCGAGCTCGTGTCCCAGCTCCTCGTGCTTGCACTCGACGCGCTTGCCCCGGCGCAGCTCGTCGATGGCGCGGCGCTTGGCGGTCGCCATCAGCCACGCGCCCGGGTTGTCCGGGATGCCGCTGTCGGGCCAGCGCTCCATCGCCGCGACCAGGGCATCCTGCGCGAGCTCCTCCGCGAGCCCGACGTCGCGCACCATGCGCGTCAGGCCCGCGATGAGGCGCGCGGATTCAATCCGCCACACGGCTTCGATGGCGCGGTGTCTCTCGGGGGACGTCACGGCGCCGGACTAGAGCACCCCCGCTTCACGATGCAAGGTCGACGCGCACGTCGCGTGTCGGCCGACGACGAGGATGTCGCCTGGGTGGAGGGGGAGGCCCACATGGGCCGGAGCGCCCTACTCGCCCTTGCTCGCCTTGTCCTCGCGCCACCAGTGCGTCATGCGCTCGTGGACCTCCGCCTCGTAGCCCTCCTTGCTCGGGCGGTAGAACACGGCGCGCTCCAGCGGCGGGGGCAGGTACGTCTGTCCCGGCGCGTAGTGGTCCTTGAAGTCCCACGGCGGCTGGTAGCCCTTGCCGTGCCCCAGCTCCTTGAGCAGGTCCGTGGGCGCGTTGCGCAGGTTCAACGGCGGCCCGACGTTGGGGTTCGCCTCCAGCGCCTCCAGCGCCGCGTTCATCGCGGCATAGGCGCGGTTGCTCTTGCGCGCCGTGGCCAGGGTGATGACGGCGTGCGCGACGAACAGCCGGCCCTCCGGCATGCCCGTGGAGTGGAAGCCCTCCTCGCACGCGCGGACGATGGTGATGGCCTCCGGCATGGCCATGCCCACGTCCTCCACCGCGATGACCTTGAGCCTGCGCCACAGCGACACCACGTCGCCGGTCTGCAAGAGCTTCGCCGCCCAGAAGATGGCGCCCTGCGCGTTGGAGCCCCGACAGGACTTCTGCAGCGCGCTGAGCAGGTCGAAGTGCTGGTCCCCGTCCTTGTCGTGGCGCGACAGGCCCACGCCCACCGACTCGCGCGCGACGTCCACGGTGATTTCGCCGCCGTCGGCCGTCAGCCCCGCCGCCATCTCCAGCGCGCCCAGCGCCTTGCGCACGTCCCCCGCGCCGCCCCGCGCGAGCAGCGCCAGGGCCTCCTCCCCCACCGTCAGCCGGCGCTTGCCCAGCCCGCGCTTCTCGTCGGTGAGCGCCCGGCGCAGCGCGCCCTGGATGTCCGCGAGCGTCAGCTCCTGGAGCTGGAAGACGCGACACCGGCTGACGAGCGCGGGCCGCACCTCGAAGCTGACGTTCTCCGTCGTGGCGCCCAGCAGGATGAACAGCCCGCTCTCCACGTGGGGCAGCGCCTGCTCCTGGACGTTCTTCGCCCAGCGGTGGATTTCGTCCACGAAGAGCACCGTGCGGCGCGAGTACTGGTTGCGCGCGCGCTCGGCCTCGGCCACCACCTCGCGGATGCGCGGGATTCCGTCCGACACGGCCGACAGGATGACCAGCTCCGCGTCGACGTTGGCCGCCAGCATCCGCGCCAGCGTCGTCTTGCCCACCCCGGGCGGGCCCCAGAAGAGGGAGGACACCAGCTGCTTGCGCTCCATCAGCCCGCGCAGCGGACCTCCGGGGCCCAGCAGGTGCGCCTGCCCGATGAACTCGTCGGGCGTGCGCGGCCGCATCCGCTCGGCGAGCGGCGCGAAGCGGTTCACATCCACGGAGGCGGAGAACAGGTCGGGGCCGGCGCTCATCGCACCGCAAGCTCCCCTCTCCGAAGCGCGCGGTCAACCCTCACCCATGGTGCGGAGCGCATTCCACACCCGTCGGAAAGCGGACACGCCGCGCGCGCCCGTCCATCCGCGCGGAAATCACACCGTGGCGTTGGCTCGCGAGCGACCAGGACCGAGCAACTCCCACCCGGGCCCCCTCGACGGCGTGTCACGGCCGCGTCGTAGTATCGCCGTCCCCAAAAAGGAGGGAGCGCGATGTCTTTCATGCTGCTGATGATGGAGGCACCCGGGAAGCGACAGGAGCGGCCGCTCGAGGAGGGCCAGAAGGCCTACGCACGGATGATGGCCTTCCAGAAGACGCTCCAGGACAAGGGCGTGCTCGTCGCCGGAGAGGCCCTCAAGCCGGACGACAACGCCATCCGCATCGAGAGCATCAATGGGCGGCGGACCGTGAGCGATGGCCCCTTCACCGAGTCGAAGGAGATCATCGGCGGCTTCTTCCTGCTCAACTGCAAGAGCCGCGACGAGGCGCTCGAATATGCCCACATGTGTCCCATGAGCGACTGGGGCATCGTCGAGCTGCGCGAGATCGCGAACAGCTGTTTCGAGTAGCCCCCCGCGTCACCGGCGAGAGGGAGCACGCTCCCACGCCCCACACCCACGGGAGCGCCCGTCACCCCGCTCCCCTGGGTTGTCCCCCGCTGTCACCCCGCCCAGCTTTGAGCCCATGAGCTCTCTCACCGTGGCGGAAGCGCTCGTTCGTGTGCTCATCGAGGCGGGGGCCGAGCGCATCTACGGCGTCGTGGGCGACAGCCTCAACCCCATCACCGACGCCGTGCGGCGCAGCGACGGAAAGCTGCGGTGGGTCCACGTGCGCCACGAGGAGGCGGGGGCCTTCGCCGCGTCCGCCGAGGCGCAGCTGAGCGGCAAGCTGGCGGTGTGCGCGGGCAGCTGCGGCCCGGGCCACCTGCACCTCATCAATGGCCTCTACGACGCGCACCGCAGCTACGCGCCCGTGCTCGCGCTCGTCTCGCACATCCCCAGCGAGCAGATCGGCACGTCCTACTTCCAGGAGACGCACCCGGAGCTGCTCTTCCGCGAGTGCAGCCACTTCTGCGAGATGGTGGCCAACCCCAAGCAGGCCCCGCGCCTGTTCCGGCTCGCCGCGCAGACGGCGCTCGCGAAGGGCGGCGTGTCCGCGGTGGTGGTGCCCGGGGACGTGGCCGCGCTCGAGGCCGGCGAGGACGTGCCCTCCACCTTCGCCACCGAGCGCCCCGTGGTGCGCCCGGCCGACGCGGAGCTGGACCGGCTCGCCGAGCTGCTCAACTCCGCCTCGCGCGTGACGGTGTTCTGCGGCAGCGGCTGCCGGGGCGCCCACGCGGAGGTGCTCGCGCTGGCGAAGCGGCTCCAGTCGCCCGTGGGCCACGCGTACCGGGGCAAGGAGTGGGTGGCCTACGACAACCCCTACGACGTGGGCATGACGGGCCTGCTCGGCTTCGGCGCCGCGTACGAGGCCATGCACGCCTGCGACGTCCTGCTGCTGCTGGGCACCGACTTCCCCTACGACGCGTTCATGCCCGTCAAACCCCAGATTGCCCAGGTCGACGTGCGGCCGGAGCACCTGGGGCGCCGCTCGCGGTTGGACCTGGGCGTCTGCGGCGACGTGCGCGAGACGCTGCGCGCGCTGCTGCCCCGCCTGGAGCAGAAGGAGGACCGGCGGCATCTCGAGGGCGCGCTGGAGGAGCTGGCCAAGGCGCGGCGCAAGCTGGACACGCACGTGCGCAACGTCGGCTCGCACCGCCCGCTGCATCCGGAGCTGGTGGCGTCGGTGCTGGACGAGGTGGCCGCCAAGGACGCCGTCTTCACCGTGGACACGGGCATGTGCAACGTGTGGTCGGCGCGCTACCTCCACGCCACGGCCGAGCGGCGCATCATCGGCTCCTTCACCCACGGCTCCATGGCCAACGCGCTGCCCCAGGCCATCGGCGCGCAGCTCCTGTACCCGGGCCGGCAGGTCATCTCCATGTCCGGCGACGGCGGCTTCGCGATGCTGATGGGGGACTTCCTCACGCTGGCGCAGTACGAGCTGCCGGTGAAGGTCGTCATCTTCAACAACAGCTCGCTGGGCATGGTGAAGCTGGAGATGCAGGTGTCGGGCTACCCGGACACGCAGACGGACCTGGTGAACCCCAACTTCGCGAAGCTGGCGGAGGCGGTGGGCGTCATGGGCCAGCGCGTGGAGGCGCCCGAGGACCTCCGGGGCGCCTTCGAGCGCGCGCTCGCCCACCCGGGGCCCGCGCTGGTCGACGTGGTCACGGACCCGCACGCGCTCTCGCTCCCGCCTCGCGTCACCATCAAGCAGGCGGCGGGCTTCGCGCTGGCCATGACGAAGCTCGTCTTCAACGGCGACGGCGGCGAGGTGGTGGACACGGTGCAGGCCCACCTGCGGCACTGACAGGGCCCCCCGTCACTCCAGGGTGGCCAGGAACGGCTGGCCGTTCGCCTCGCACCACTGGCGGTAGGACTCCAGCCGGTCCGCGGGCGTGACGTGCCGCGAGACCTGGCCGTCCGCCGTCAGGTACTCCACGCCGCCGCGCGTGTGGATGAGCAGCACGAGCGGCTCGGGGCCCGTCACCCGCCAGCTGTCGACGTTGCCGGCCGGCTCGTAGACGTAGCCCCCCGGGCCAATCACCTCGCCCGTGTCCAGCAGCTCGCGGGAGCCGGAGAGGTTGAAGGCGTGCGACTCGCCGGTGTGGCGGTGCGGGGGAATGACGGTGCCGGGCTCCAGGCGAAAGAGGTACATCCAGCCCGCACCGTCCTTGAAGAAGCGCAGCGGCTTGAAGGAGAGGCCCGGGGAGGTCATGGGAATCCAGGGCATGCGCTCGGCGTGGACCGGCTGCGAGGCGTACGAGGACGAAGGCGTGGGGCTCATGCGGTCTCCTTGAGGAAGTGCCGACAGGGTGCCCCGTCCCTGGCCCTCTCACGGTGCCAGGACCGACGAATCTCGTTGGGCCAATCCGTGGTAGGTCTGGGCCATGGACCTGCATGTCGACCTGACGGAGCGCAGGGACCTCGCGGGGCAGGTCTACCGGGGCCTGCGAGCGCGGGTCCTCGACGGACGGCTGCGGGACGGTGAGCAGGTGCCCCCCTCGCGGGAGCTGGCCCGGCGGCTGGGCATCTCCCGCAACACGGTGAGCGTGGCCTACGAGTGGTTGATGGCGGAGGGCCTGCTCGTGAGCCGGGGTCGCGCCGGGAGCTTCATCCAGAACGCACCTCGGGAGCGCGGCGCGCGCGCGAGGGCCTCCCAGGGCGTGGAGTTGCGGCCTCGCGCGGTCTGGCGCGGGCTGCCCGCGCCCCCCGTGCCCGTCCCCGAGACGCCGTACGACTTCCGGGTGGGCTATCCGGATGCGTCGCTGTTCCCCTTCGACGCCTGGCGCCGGCTCATGGCCCGACAGTGGCGCGCCTCCGCGGCGGGCCCCGCGTACGCGGACCCGGCCGGCCATCCGGAGCTGCGCGAGGCGGTGGCCCGCCACGTGGGTGTCTCGCGAGGCGTCACCGCGGACGCGTCCGACGTGCTCATCACCCACGGCGCGCAGCAGGCCCTGGACCTGGTCGGCCGGGTGCTGCTCGAGCCCGGGGATTGCGTCGCCATGGAGGAGCCCGGCTATCCGCCCGCGCGCGCGTTGTTCCAGTCGCTCGGCGCGAGCGTGGTGCCGGTGCCCGTGGACGCGGAGGGGCTCGACGTGAGCCGCCTGCCGGACGACACGCGCGCCGTCTACGTCACCCCGTCCCACCAGTTCCCGCTGGGCATCGTCATGTCCCCGGCGCGTCGCAAGGCGCTGCTCGACTGGGCCCGGCGCCGCGACGCGGTGGTCATCGAGGATGACTACGACAGCGAGTTCCGCTTCGGCGGCCGTCCGCTGGAGACGCTCCACGGCCTGGACCGCTCGGGCCGGGTGCTCTACGTCGGCTCGTTCTCCAAGGTGCTGCTGCCCTCGCTGCGGCTGGGCTTCCTCGTCGCGCCGCCCTCGCTCCGGCGGGAGCTGCGGCTGGCCAAGCAGGTGACGGACTGGCACAGCCAGCTCCCCGCGCAGGGGGCGCTCGCGCGCTTCATCGACACGGGCGCGCTGGCAAGGCACCTGCGCAAGACGCGGCGCGAGTACGAGCAGCGACACACCCGACTGGCCGAGGGCCTCGCGCGCCACTTCGCGGACACGCTCGAGCTGCTCCCCTCCGTCGCCGGTCTGCACCTGTGCGCCACCTTCACGCGGGGCGGCGCGCGGCTGGAGAAGGAGCTCACCGCCAGGGCTCACGCGGCGGGCGTCGGCGTCGAGTCGCTCTCGCGCTACTTCATGGGAGCCCCCACCCGCCATGGCTGGGTGCTGGGCTACGGCGGCGTGACGGTGGAGCGCATCGACGAGGGGCTCCGGCGCCTCCGGGCGCGGCTCCACGAAGGACGCTAGCCCGCCTCACTTCCAGACGGTCGGCGGCGGACCTTCGTCGGGTTTGTCCATCTTCACGATGCAGAAGCGATGGCCCGTGGGCGCCTCCATGACCCACCAGCGCTTCACCCAGCCGATGCGCCTCGCTCCCAAGGCCTCCAGGCGCGCGGCCTCGGCGTCCTGGTCATCCGCCTCGATGTCCAGGTGGACACGGGAGGGGTGGGTGACCCGCTGCAGCCCGACGCTCAGCCCCGCGGCAGTGCCCTCGAGGCCCACGTACTCGGAGGTCTCCCCGACTTCGTGCCCCCCCACCGGGAGCCCCAGCGCCTGGCTCCAGAAGGTGGCGGCGGAGAGCAGCTCCCCCGTCTCGCAATCGATGATGAGGCCCGAGAGACGACTGCGGTGCGCCATGACGCCCTCCGCTCGATGAGGTTCCCGCGCAATCTGACAACGCCCCAGGCACCGGTCTACCCCCGCCGGCTTTCGTCCGGGACGCCGCCGCCTTGATACTCCTTCAATGGTCCCGTGGATTCTCCCCAGCGCGTTGCTCGTCGTGGCTCTCGGCGTCCTGCCGCCCTTCTGGTTCGCGCGGAACAGGCCCGGCTACAGCCACGTGAGGAACACCCTCAGCGAGCTGGGTGAGACGGGCGCCCCGGGGGCCGCCCGCGCGGGGTGGCTCGGCTTCGCGCCCGCGGGCCTGGCCGTCCTGGGTTTCTGCGCCCTGCTCCACGCGTACCTCACCGCCCAGGGCGAGGGGGGCACCGGGGCCGTGCTGCTGTCGCTGCTGGGCGTCAGCTACGTGGGCGCCGCCGTGTTCCCTTGTGACGCGGGCGCGCCGTTCTGGGGCACGTGGAAGAACCAGATGCACAACCTGGTAGCGGGCCTGGGCTACTTCGGCGCGGGCGGCGGCCTCATCGAAATGGAGCGCGTGTTCGAGGACGTGCCGGCGCTCACCTCGCTCTCCCCGGTGACGGGCGCGCTGGGCAAGCTCGTGCTGCTCGGCATGGTGGGCCTGTCCTTCGACTCCCCGGTGCGAGGGCTCCTCCAGCGCGCGGTGGAGGCGCTCGTGTTCGGATGGATGGTGGCCGTGGGAGTGTGGCTGATGCTCGCCCACTGAGCACGGCCATCGCCCCATGAGGAGGGGCAGGCGGGCGACGGGCGCGGCATCGCCCTTGCCACGCAAGTCCACTGCCGGATTCCACGCGGCCCCAAGGACTGGGTGCCCTGCCCAACCGCTCCGGTCGTCACCAGTTCCCATGGTGCTCGATGGCCGGAGCCACAGGGGGGGGCATGGGGGAAGTCAACGACGAGTCGGTGCAGGTGCCATCGGCGACGCGGTCTTCTCGCCTGCCGGGCTTCCACCAACGCAGCATGGAGGAGCGCTGGCGCGAGCTGGCGCTGCGCGGAGACCTCACGCCCGAGGAGCTGCGCGTGCTGTGCGCGCTGGACGCGCCGCACCTCGACGTCGTCAACCAGATGATCGAGAACGCCGTCGGCGTGTTCGCCCTGCCCCTGGGCCTGGGGCTGAACCTCACCGTCAACGGGCGCGACCACCTGGTGCCCATGGTCGTGGAGGAGCCGTCCGTCATCGCCGCGGTATCCCTCGCCTCGAAGCTGGTGCGCGACGCAGGCGGGTTCCTCGCCGAGGCGAACACCTCGATGATGATTGGCCAGGTGCAGCTGACCGGCTACGGCGACCCGGAGCTCGCTCGCGCCCGGCTGCTCGCGGGGAGGGAGCAGCTGCTCGCGCTCGCCAACAGCTTCCATCCCTCGCTCGTGAAGCGCGGCGGTGGCGCGTGTGACCTGCAGGTCCGCATCCTCCCCGCGCCCGAGGGCCCCCACGCGGAGCCGCTCCTCATCGTCCACCTGCTGGTGGACACCCAGGAGGCCATGGGCGCCAACCTCATCAACACCATGGCGGAGGGCATCGCGCCGCTCGTCGAGCAGCTCACGGGGGGACGGGTGTATCTGCGCATCCTCTCCAACCTCGCCGACCAGCGACTGGCGCGGGCCTCCTGCCGCCTCCCCGTGGCGTCGCTGTCGGGGCTGGGCATGTCCGGCGAGGACATCGCGGAGGGCATCCTCCAGGCGGGTCGCTTCGCCCGGGCCGACCCCTACCGCGCCGCGACGCACAACAAGGGCGTGATGAACGGCATCGACGCGGTGGCCATCGCCACGGGGCAGGACTGGCGCGCCATCGAAGCCGGTGCGCACGCCTATGCATGCCGGGAGGGCCACTACGGCCCCCTGACGAACTGGACGATGGAGGATGGGCACCTGGTGGGCCGCATCGAGCTGCCGCTGGCGCTGGGCCTGGTGGGGGGCCCCATCAAGTTGCACCCCGGCGCGCAGCTGGGGCTGAAGCTGCTGGGCGTGAGCACCGTGCGCGAACTGGCCATGGTGTTCGCGGCGGTGGGCCTGGCACAGAACCTGGCGGCGGTGCGCGCGCTGGGCTCGGTGGGCATCCAGAAGGGCCACATGGCCATGCACGCCCGGTGCGTCGCGGTGACGGCGGGCGCTCGCGGCGCGGACGTGGAGAAGGTGGTCCGGCTACTGATGGAGCGCGGCAACATCAAGGTGGAGACGGCGCGCGAAATCCTCGCCTCCCTCCAGGCCCCCTCGCCCCCATGAGCGCGGAGACGACGTCCCCCTCCCTGTTCGCCCGGCTCGCCCTGGGCGTGCATCGGCACCGGCGGGCGGTGCTGGTGGGCGCTGTCGTGTTCCTGCTCGCGGCCATCGGGGTGCTGAGCCGAGGCGGTCACCTCACCACCGGCACCATCGACGGCATCGAGGCCGCGCGCGCCGAGGCCCTGGCCCGGCCCGCCACGGCGGGCTCCACGGACCAGACGCTGGCCGTCATCTTCCACCACGACACCTGGACGGCGAAGCAGCCGCGCTTCACCCAGGCGATGACGGACGTGCTCGAGCGCGTGCGGCGGCTGCCGGAGGTGGAGTCGGTGGTGTCCCCGGTGGGCGCGCCCGAGGCGCTGGGCGCGCGCTTCGTGTCGGCCACGGGGCACGACGTGCTGGCGCTGGTGCGCTTGAAGGGCGGGGAGCGCGAGGCCGTGGCCGCGTTCCCCGCCGTGCGCGCGGCCCTGGATGACCCGCGGCTGGAGACGACGCTGACGGGCAAGGTGGCCTTCCTCGCCGCGCTCAACCAACTGCTGGAGCACGACCTGCTGCGCGCGGAGCTCATCTCGTTCCCGCTGGCGCTGCTGGTGCTCCTGTGGGTGTTCCGCACGGTGGTGGCCGCGATGCTGCCGCTGGTGGTGGGCGGGCTCGCGGTGCTCTGCGGCGTGGCGGGGGTGCTGCTGCTCTCGCGCGTCACGAACATGGCGCAGTACACGCTCAACGTGGTGTCGCTCATCGGGCTGGGCGTGGCCATCGACTACTCGCTCTTCATCGTGAGCCGCTTCCGGGGCGAGCTCGCCGAGGGCCTGTCGACGGAGGCCGCGCTGGTGCGCACGCTGGACACGGCCGGGCGCGCGGTGGCGTTCTCGGGCCTGGCCGTCACGGTGGGCCTTTCGGGGCTGCTCTTCTTCCACGGCTCGTACCTGAGCGCCATGGGCCTGGGCGGCGCGCTCGTCGTGGCCTTCGCGGTGCTCTTCGCGCTCACCGTGCTGCCCGCGCTCTTGTCCTGGCTGGGGCCCCGGGTGGACAAGGGGCGGCTGCCCTTCGGGCGCGGCACGGGGCCCGTCGGCGTGTGGCACGCGCTGGCCACCTGGGTGATGAAGCATCCGTGGCTGGTGCTGCTGCCCACGCTCGCGCTGCTGCTCGCCATGGGGTTGCCCTTCCGACGTCTGGAGCTGGCCGCGACGGACATCACCGCGCTGCCTCCTGGCACCGAGGCCCGGCAGGGCGCGCAGACGCTGGCGCGGCTGTTCCCACGCGAGGCCGCCACGCGCGTGCTGGTGGCGGTGGAGTTCCCTTCCGGGGATGCGCTCACGGCCGAGCGAAGCGCCGCCCTCTTCGACGCGAGCCGGCGCATGGCCGCGCTGCCCGGCGTGGTGGGCGTGGAGAGCGCGGTGGACCTGTCGCCCGGCCTGGACAAGGCCACCTATCAGCAGATGGCCGCCGCGCCCCCGGAGCTGCTGCCCGCCGAGGTGCGCGCCGCTCGCGAGGCGTACCGCGCGGGCAGCGTCGCCGTGCTCCAGGTGCTCACGTCCGCGCCGCCCAGCAGCCACCAGGCGCGGGAGCTGGTCCGGGCGCTGCGCCAGGAGCGCACGGTGGGGGACGGGACGCTCCTCGTGGGCGGACAGACGGCCACGGACGTGGACGCGACGGAGTTCCTCAAGGAGAACACGCCGGCCGCGGTGGGCTTCGTGATGGGGATGACGTGCATCGTGCTCTACGTGCTGCTGCGCTCCGTCGTGCTGCCGCTCAAGGCGCTGCTGATGAACCTGCTGTCGCTGGCGGGCTCGTTCGGCGCGCTGGTGTGGATATTCCAGGAGGGGCACCTGCACCGGCTCCTGCGCTTCGAGCCCGGGCCCATCGAGCCGTCGCTGCCCATCCTGTTGTTCTGCGCCTTGTTCGGGCTGTCCATGGACTACGAGGTGCTGCTGCTCAGCCGCATCCGCGAGGAGTGGCTGCGCACGGGTGACAACACCCACGCGGTGGCCGAGGGCCTGGAGCGCACCGGTGGGCTCATCACCAGCGCGGCGGCCATCATGGTGGCCGTCTTCGCGGCGTTCGCGCTGGCCTCGGTGGTGGTGGTGAAGGCGATGGGGTTGGGCATGGCCATCGCCGTGGCGCTGGATGCCACGCTGGTCCGGGTGCTCATCGTCCCCGCGATGATGCGGCTGATGGGGGACTGGAACTGGTGGGCGCCCGGAGCGAGGGGACGGGGGGAGAGGCGATGAGCGCACGGGACATCGCGTGGGTGGCGGCGGGAGCGGCGGCGCTGGGCGTGCTGGCCCACGGACACCGGGGACTGATGGCGGGCGTGCGACGGCGCCGCGCGCCCCCCACCGCCCCCTTCGAGCCACCGTCGGTGACGCTCATCCGTCCCATCCGGGGACTGGATGTGGAGGCGCGCGAGAACGTCCGCGCGTTGCTCGCCCTGGACTACCCCGGCGAGTGGGAGGTGCTCCTCGTCTTCGACAGCGCCGAGGACCCCGCCTTCGCCATCACCCAGGACGAGCTGGGTCGTCATCCGACGCGCGCGAAGCGGGTGGAGCTGCTCGTGGCGGGAGAGCCGCCGCCGGGGATGACGGGGAAGCTCAACGCCATGCAGCTGGGCGTGTCACGCGCCCGGGGCACGCTCTTGGCCTTCAGCGACTCCGACACGCGGCCCGAGCCGGGCGTGCTCACGGCGCTGGTGGGCGCGCTGCTGGAGGACGCGCGCACGGGCGCCACGTTCGCGCCCGTGTACGCGGCGGCCAGGGCGCCCCTCGCGGGGGACGTGGGCTACGGGCTGCTGGTGAATGCCTGGTACGGCGCGTCCGTGGCGCGCGCGGCGGAGCCCGACGGCGCCCTGCCCTTCATCATGGGCCAGCTGATGGTGTTCCGTCGGGAGGCGCTCCAGGACATCGGCGGCGTGGGCTCGGCCGCCGGCCAGTTCGTGGATGACATGTACCTGGGGCGCAGGCTCCACGAGGCGGGGTGGAAGAACCGCGTCATCCACGCGCCCCTGCGCATCGTCACGGGGAACCTGGAGCTGAAGGCCTTCCTGCGCATCTTCCGGCGCTGGGTGCTCTTCTCGGAGGCGGGGCTCCCCTGGAGCTTCGCGCGCCCCAACTGGGTGCGCGGGGTGATGGGTTGGCTTTCGTGGGGGGGCCTGGCGGCGGCCGTCGGTCGTCGGGCCTGGGGACACGCGGCCGCGGCGGCGCTGCCCATCGGCTTCTCCGTGTGGAGCCAGCTGCGGCTGCAGCGGGCCTGCCATGGGCCGCGCGTCTCCCCCCGACACTACTGGGTGCCGGCGGTGCTGCCGCTGCTGGGCGCGGGCGTGGCGCTGTCCGCGCGCGTGTCACGCGACGTGGACTGGCGGGGCCGGAGCTACCGGTTGGATGCGCGGGCGGCCCTGGGTGACGCGCTGCCCGCGCGGACGAGCCCCTAGGCGGAACGGCGGACGCGGCGATGCCACCAACTTCCCACCTGCTCCAACGTACTCGCCACGGCGCCCCGCAGCGGTGGCCCGGCGGAGCGAAGCAGCGGCACGGCCGCGCGTGCACGGACGTCCCGCCGCCGCCCCGGCCGCAACGTCACCAGCGCGTGGCCGACGACGCAGAGGTATTCGCGCGCGAGCACCCGCATGCGCGACTCCTCGGACGAAAGCAGGGACATGGAGACGCGGGCGCCTCGCGGGCTGTGCTCCCAGTAGCGCAGGAGCCCTCGCCGCAGGGCCCGCATGCCCGCGTCCTGCCCCGCGCAGGCGTCGTAGAGCGACGCGGCGAGCTGGACGCGGGTGCGCTGCGCGGGCCGCCGCTCGCAGGCATAGCGCTCCAGGGCCCGGGGGATGTCCTCGGGGTGGTGGCGCAGCGCCCGCTGGAGCGCTCGCGCGTCATCGAAGCACGAGGCCATGCCGCTCCCGGTGAGCGGGTGGCAGCAGGACGCGGCGTCGCCCACGAGCACGGCGCTCCCCTTCCACACCGTCCGCGACAACCGGTCGTCGTTGGAGGCCATGCGGGGTGTCGCGCTCGCGTCCAGCGCCCGTCGGACCTCCGCGCTCAGCGCGGATGGCAACGTGGCCAGCCATTCCGGGCGCTCCCGCAGCGTCTGGGCGGTGCTGCCCAGGGGGAGGTCCACCATCACCCGCGCCACGTCCGGCTGGATGGCATAGGCCAGCGCGTACAGCGGCCCTCCGACGAACTGATGTCCATGGTCGGGGCGCGGCAGGCAGGCGCTGTCCACGGTGAGCCCCAGCATGGTGGAGATGCGCGTGAAGCGCTCGGAGATGCCCAGCATCCGCCGCACGGGCGACGCGCGCCCGTCCGCGGCCACCAGCATCCGGGCGCCCACCGCGTGCTCGACGCCTTCGTGGAGGAAGCGCAGCCGGACACCGCGCGCGTCGTTGTGCTCCACCGACGTCACGCGGGAGCGGGCCTGGACGGTGACGCCCGGCCGCCGGGCCACGGCCCGCAGCAGCGGCTCGGTGAGCTCGGCGTGCTCGAGCGACATGCCCGTGGCGCCTCGCGCATAGGGCAGGACGACGGTGCGGGCGGGCGCGGCGAAGAAGACGGCGAAGCCTCGCACGGGGCGCGACGTCCAGCCTTCGACGACGTCACCGAAGCCCAGCTCCCGCAGCGCGCTCACGGCGGTGGGGTGCAAGAGCTCCCCCGACAGTTGTCGGTGCCGGTCCACGCCCGCGTCCACCAGCAGGACGGACCGCCCCAGTTCGGCGAGCGCCGCCGCCGCCGCGCACCCCGCGGGGCCGCCGCCCACCACCACCACATCGAAGTCCCAAGGGCCTCCCATGACGCAACAACTGCGCATGGCCCCGGCCCGACGCAGAGGAGCAACCATGGTCGCCCATGAAGAGTCGTTCTGCCGAGCGGTGCTGCCCCGGGTCTCCCGGACGTTCGCGCTGAACATCCCCTTGCTACCTCCTCCCCTGGACCTCGTCGTCACGGTGGCCTACCTGCTCACCCGCATCGCGGACACGGTGGAGGATGAAATCCAACGGCCCCGGCAGGAGGAGCTGTTCGCCGCGCTGGCGGACCTGGTGCGCCTGGAGCCGGGCTGGGAGGCTCGCGCCCAGGCCTTCGCCCGCCTGGCGGGAGACGAGTTCCTGCCCGACGCGCCCGAAGCGGAGGTGGAGCTCATCGCGGGGACCTTCTCCGTGCTGAAGACCCTGGCCTCGCTCCCTCCCTGGGCCCAGGCCCCCCTGCGCCGCTGCGTGCGCATCATGACCCACGGGATGAGCCAGGTTCAGCGCAGGCACGGCGGCGGCGAGTCGGTGCTGGGGTTGCCCGACCTCCAGACGACGCTCGCCTACTGCTACTACGTGGCGGGCGTGGTGGGCGAGATGCTGACGGAGCTCTTCATCGCGCACGCCCCCACCCTCGACGAGCGCGCGCGGGCGCAGCTGCGCTCCAGGGCCATCATGTTCGGCGAGGCGCTGCAGCTCACCAACATCCTGAAGGACGTGCGCGAGGACCTGGACCAGGGGCGTTGCTGGCTGCCGCTGGACCGGATGGCGCTGCACGGCCTGGAGCCCGCGACGCTGGCCCGCCCCGAGCTGCGCGCCCAGGCGATGGCGCTGCACTCGGAGCTGGTGGTGATAGCGCGCAGGGCGTTGGACGAGGCGCTCGAGTACACGCTGGCGCTCCCGCAGAGCGAGCCGGGCCTCCGGCTGTTCTGCCTCTATCCCCTGTTCTTCGCGGTGACGACGCTCAACCTCGTGGATGGCAACCCCGCGGTGTTCGACACCACGCCCTTGAAGCTCAGCCGGGAGGTGGTGCTGCGGCTCATGCTGCTCACGCAGGAGCGGGTGGCCTCGGACTCGGCGCTGCGGGCGCTCTTCGCGGAGTGCTCGCGCGTGCCCTCGGAGGTGGAGGCGGCGAGATGACGCGACAGGCGCGCGAGGTGCTGATGCGGACCCAGGAGGCGGATGGCTCCTGGAAGGGTGACTACAGCGGCCCGCTGTTCCTGAGCCCGCTGTACATCATCGGCCTATACGCGATGGAGCGGGCGCCCGACGCGCCGCTGGCAGACGGGCTGCTCTCCTACTTCCGAGCCCACCAGAACGAGGACGGTGGCTGGGGGCTCTCGCCGGAATCTCCGAGCCGGGTCTTCACGACGGTGCTCACCTACGTGGCGCAGCGACTGCTCGGCGTCGAAGCCGACGACCCGGACCTCGTGCGCGCGCGGGCCTGGCTCCTGCCTCGCGGCGGACCGCTGGGCAGCGGCTCCTGGGGCAAGGCCATCCTCGCGCTGCTGGGCCTCTACGAATACGAGGGGCTCACCCCCACCCCACCGGAGCTGTGGCTGCTGCCCAAGGCGCTGCCGTTCCATCCCTCCAGGATGTGGTGCCACTGCCGCATGGTGTACCTGCCCATGGGCTGGCTCTATGGACGCAAGGCGCGCGTGCGGCAGACGCCCCTGCTGGCCGAGCTCAAGCGCGAGCTGTACCCGGTGCCCTACGAGTCCGTGGACTGGAAGGCGGCGCGCCAGCGGGTGGCCGACACCGACGCGTACACCCCGCGCAGTCCCTGGCTGCGCGCCGCGAGCCGCGTGCTCGGGCTCTATGAGCGGCTGCACTCCAAGCGCCTGAGGGCCCGCGCGCTGGAGGAGTCGCTCGAGCAGATTCGCGGCGAGGACCTGGCCACGCACTTCATCTGCATCGGCCCCATCAACAAGGTGCTCGACGCCGTGGTCTGGCACCTGGCCCGCCCCGGCGGTCCGGAGGTCCACGCCCACCTCGAGCGCCTGCCGGACTATCTCCAGTGCACACCGGAGGGCGTCACGTTCAACGGCTACAACTCCTCCCAGCTCTGGGACACCGCGTTCGCCATCCAGGCGCTGGTGGCCTCGGGCGCGGACCGCGCGCTGGACACGCTCGCGCGCGCGAGCCACTTCGTGGAGTCGCAGCAACTGCTGGAGGACTCACCCCGGCCCGAGCGCTTCTACCGCCACCCGAGCCGTGGCGCCTGGCCCTTCAGCACGCGCGAGCACGGCTGGCCCATCAGCGACTGCACCGCGGAGGCCGTCAAGGCGTGTCTCTTGCTGGAGCCACTGGGACTCAACCGCGTGCCGCGCGAGCGACTGGCCCAGGCCGTGGAGTTCATCCGCTCCTTGCAGAACCGCGACGGTGGCTGGGCCACCTATGAGCCGACACGGGCGCCGCGATGGCTCGAGCGCATCAACGCCTCGGACGTGTTCGCCAACACGATGGTGGACCTCAGTCACGTCGAGTGCACCTCCGCCTGTGTCCAGGCCCTCGTCGCCTGGAGGAAGGTCCAGCCCGAGGCCCCCGTGGAGGAGGCCATCACCCGGGGGCTGGAGTTCCTGCGGCGCACGCAGCGCGAGGACGGGAGCTGGGAGGGCGCGTGGGGCGTGTGCTTCAGCTATGGCACGTGGTTCGGCGTGACGGGGCTCGTGGCCGCGGGGGCCTCCCGAGAGGATCCAGCGCTGCGCCGGGCGGTGCGCTTCCTGGAGGAGCACCAGCGCGAGGACGGCTCCTGGAGTGAGACCCTCCAGGGCTGCCGGGAGCGGCGCTGGGTGGACGGCCCCACCGGACACGCGGTGACGACGTCGTGGGCCCTGCTGGCGCTCTTCGCCTGCGGCGAGGCCGATTCGAGGGCCACGCGCCGGGGCGTGGCGTGGCTGCGCGCGCGCCAGGGCGCCGATGGCCGCTGGCCCCGGGAGCCGCTGGCGGGCGTCTTCAACCGCACCGGCGGCATCCACTACGACACCTATCTGCGCACCTTCCCGCTGTGGGCCCTGTCGCTCGCGGAGCGCGCGCAGCGCCGCGCCTTCCCGCCCATCCAGGTTCTCACGCTGCCGCCCCTGGAGCCGGGGAGCCTGTCGCCCTAGCTCACAGCGGCTGGGCCTCGATGCCGGCGTCGTTCATCGAGTGGACGACGAAGAGCGTCAGGCCCGGGTTGAGGAACAGGTTGCGGAACTCATCGGACGACAGGGAGTGCACCGCCCAGCGCACGGCCGACTCGGCGTACCCGAGCGCCCGCGGCGAGGGGACGAACCGGAGCGCGTCGGTCGCGGACTCGCGGGTCTGGAACACGGGGATGCCGCCCTTGGGCCCGGTCATCCACAACCCGGCGCGCTCCCCCGCGTCGTTCTGCGCCTCGAGGACGTGGTACGCCTGCCCTTCGGGAGGCAGGACGGACTCCACCCGCTTGAGCCGGTCCACGATGGTCTCGGCGGCTTCCTTCTTCGGCGCGTCTCCAGACATGGCGTCTCATCCTCACTGAGTTCATCGAGGCAGGGCTGTCGGCCCCTGCGTGCAGGGACCCTACACCACCTGGATGACAGCGGAGCGACGCGGGCGGGTGAGGGAGTCCGCCCTCCTTCCGCGTCATCTCCACACCCCCCACCTCCCGGGGGGCTGGAGACTTCGGAATGAGACACCCCTTGTTGCTATTACCCGTGCTCCTGGCCGTCGGAGCGGCCAGCGCCAACAGCCCGGATGGCCACCTGAGTCAGACGGCCCCCACGGGCAACACCGGCGGAGCCCTCGCCGTGACGGCGACAGGCCAGGCCGTGACCTCGATTCCCCTCCAGGTCCCTCCCGGCATCGGGGCCCTGTCCCCCTCCCTCAGCGTCAGCTACAGCAGCCACACCGAGAGCGGAGAGCTCGGCGTGGGGTTCTCGCTCGCCGCCACCTCGAGCATCAAGCGCTGTGGCCGCATCATGAGCGACGACGCCACGCTCCACCCCATCACCTTCCGGGACGAGGCGAACGAGAACCCACCCCAGTTCCCGGCGGACTGGCTCTGCCTGGATGGCATGCGGCTCATCGGACTGGAGAACAGCCTGAAGGTGGGCCGCGTCTACCGCAAGTACAACGACGACGGCAGCCGCGTCATCGCGAAGACCTCGTCCGATGGCCTGCCCGGCTTCGAGTTGCAACTGCCGGACGGCTCCAGCCACCTCTACGGCACGGACGACCCGAGCCGCGTCTACAGCTTCGACATGGACCCCTCGGGGGCCCCCATCAAGCTGCCCTATGAATGGAAGCAGACCCAGGCCCGGGACGCCCACGGCAACGTGATGACGTACCACTATGCCTTCACCGACAACTTCACCGACCCGCTGGGCACGCACTCGCGCCTGGACCACCGGTTGACTGAAATCCGGTACGTCAACAACACCCGCCGCGTCACCTTCCAGTACGAGCGCCTGCCGGAGCACGAGGTCTTCAACGGCTTCTTCTCGATGACCCGCTACCGGCACTCCTACCGGCTCAAGAGCATCTCGACCTTCGCCCCGTCGGCCGTCGCGACCGCGGGCCAGCGACTGGTGCGGCAGTATGTCTTCACCTACGCCAACAACACGTCGACGACGAAGCGCTCGCTGCTCCAGAGCCTCCAGGAGTGCGTCCAGGAGAACGGCGCCGCGGTGTGCAAGCGCGCCACCGAGTTCACCTGGCAGGCCGGGGGCTACTCCGGCAACATCCTCCTCGACGACAAGGACGCGGACTTCGCCTTCGACCAGAAGCTCTTCCCCGTGCACGGCATCCCCGAGGAGGACCACGAGGCCGTCTTCCAGTTGCTCCAGCTCGATGGCAACCAGGACGGGACCACGGACATCCTGGTGGCCCCCTGGTGGGAGGGCGGCAACCAGCCCCAGAACTGGAGCTTCTGGGCCATCCGTCCGTCGCCTCAGGAGTCGAGCATCGTCGACACCGGCATCCCCGTGAGGGCGCCGCAGCCGATTCCGCAGACCCCGGTCGAGGTCTGCGACCGCGAGAGGAAATGCCACACCTACCTGCTGCCCGGGGACGCGCTCTCCAGCGCGACCTTCGAGCTGGACGGCGACGACCGCACGGACGTCCTGGTGCCCCAGGGGGAGTACGCGGACCTCCCGATGATGTGGGGCTTCGCCCAGGGGTTCCAGGTCCTGCAGCAGACCCCGGGACTGCCCCAGGGCTTCACCGTCGCGGACACGTACATCCCCTCTCCACGCACCGCCTTGCTGGTCGCCCCGGGTGACTTCAACGGCGACGGGCTGTCGGACCTGATGGTGTGCGTCGAGAACGACGACCGCGGCCGCTACTTCGACGCGCAGAACGGCTCCGGGACGCTGCCCCCGGGGCTGGAGGGCTCGACGCTGTACCAGGGCCACTGGGTCTATCTGGAGAACAGGAGCTACCTCAATCCGTACACCTTCACGCCGGTGACGCTGACGGCCCACCCCTGCTCCGCCCTGGACAAGATCCACGTCATGGACTTCGACGGCGACGGCACGGACAACCTGCTGACCATCCGAGGCTACGACGGCAGCGGAAGCCACGCCGCCTCCCCGCCGGGCCACTGGCCTCCGCTGTGGGAGAACGGCTCCTGGTTCAGCCCCGCGCAGCTGCGCGGCAGGAACTACCAGGCCCTGGTCTTCCACACCCCGCTCGGCCAGCACACCACGGAGTTGGACTTCTACACCCGGAACACGGGCCTGCCGTTCGACTACTACCAGCGCCTGCACGCGGGCAACGGCGCCAACCGCGCCTGCCTGGACCAGTACGGCGCGCTGTGCCGGGGCAATGGCTTCGGCGCGGACAAGGTCGGTGACGTCAACGGCGACGGGTTCCCGGACGTGGTCCGCTACGAGTCCGAGGCCACGCTCGAGTCCAACGGCCTGAGCCCCTTCGTGAAGCCGGAGGGCGGCGCGCTGCTCCCCGACGTGGGCGTGGCGTGGGCGGGGCGCATCGAGGTGTGGCTCAACATCGGCGGTTTCTTCGTGCGCAGCCATGACTGGCTGCAGACGCTGGGCGCCACGTCGTTCCATGGACAGTTCCTGTCCGCGCACCTCGTCGACTGGGACCGCGACGGCAGCGACGAGCTCCTGATTCGCAACGGCGTCCCCTCGGACAGCAACGCCCAGCCCATGGTCATCGAGTATCCGCGTCAGGGCGGAGGCACGCTCGAGTGGAGCATGACGACCCTGCCGCCGCTGCCGTGGGTCCTGGACGAGCGCGCCCTGTCGCTCGGCGACTACAACGCCGACGGCTTGCTCGACGTTCTCGTGCGCACCCGCAACCCCGACAACGACAGCGACCCGTCCAACGACCCCTGGCTGCTCGACTTCCACGTCCGCCAGGGCGACGTGCCGGACTTGATGCAGCGCCTCACCAACGGCAACGGCGCGAGCTGGACGGCGCTCTACAAGCCCATGTCCGACCCGCACGTCTACCGCGAGGCCTTCGTCGCGTTCCCCGGCCTGGAGGATGCGGTGGCGAGCCGACGCGTCTTCGACACCCGCCCCCTGGTCTCCAGCCTGCTCTCACCCACGGGCATCTCCCCGACGGTCGGCTCGCGCAAGACCGACTACTTCTACAAGAACGCGCAGCAGCTGCTCCAGGGACACCAGTTCCTGGGCTTCGAGCATCGCAACATCAAGAACGACGCGGCCACGGGCCCGGACGCGCCGCCCCTGGACTTCCTGGACCTGCGCCTCGAGACGTATTCGACGCGCACCGCGAACATCAATCACAACGGCCGGGTCGCGCCCCACGCCGGCAAGCTGCTCCAATCCCTCTCCCTGCGCAAACAGATAGACAGCCAGGACGGCGCGCTCGCCGTCCTCACGGAGAACCAATACACGTTCGTCCCCAGGGCGGACTTCCATGGCGACCCGGACTGGCAGGTCAACCCCAACTGGTTCGGCCCCTGCGGCTACCAGTACGACCAGAGCCTGTGCGCGTCCTACTTCTTCTCCTCCCTGACGCGCGCCACCGAGGTGCGGGCCTTCGAGCAGTTCAACTCCTGGCTCCTGACGTATGGCGGGCTGTCCTGGACTGCGCTGACGCCCGCGCAGTTCGCGGACATCGCCCACGCGGATGCGCAGCAAGGCATCCTCCCGCTCAAGCACACCCGGCGGGGATACTCCACGTTCCCCGATGCCCAGAACCCGAACTACCACCACGACTACGACGAACTGGGCTTCCCGACGCGCTTCTACTCCGAGGACGTGGGCTCCGGCGCGCGCTATGAGACTGACTTGAAGTACGACCACCGGCTCGGCGTGTGGCAGCTGGGCCTGGTGCTCGAGGAGAAGGTCACCCATCGGCTCCCCGGCACCACGCCGGCGTCCAAGACGCGTACGGTCCAGACCACGTACACGGCCCTGGGAGATCCCGACGTCGTCACGGTGGAGCCCACCCTGGCGGAGTACCGCTACACCACGCGCCATGGGTACGACAGCTTCGGCAACGAGACGGCCCTCCAGGTGTCGGACGCCGAGGGCAATGACCGCAACCTCACCCTCCAGTACGGCACGGACGGCGTCTTCCCCATCTCCTTCACGAACGGGCTGGGGCACACCGCCACGCGCCGCTGGGAGCCGGGCATGGGGCTGGTCCTCTCCTCCACCTCACCGGACGGCGTGAAGTCCATCAGCGACTTCGACGGCTTCGGGCGTCCGACGTTCAGCCAGGTCTGGAGCCAGAACACGGCGATGACGCCGGGCACGTCCATCACCTATGAGCCCCTGCCCTTCATGCCCCCGAGGGTCATCGTCGAGGCCCCCGGCCTGGGCATTTCGGAGACCACCTTCGACACGCTGGGCCGTCCGGTCCAGTCCGTCAGCAAGGGCTTCAAGGGCCAGTACGAAATCTTCAATTATGCCCAGTACGACGACCGGGGCCGCCTGGTGCGCGTGTCCCAGCCGGCGAAGACGGGCGAGTCACCCTTGTGGACCCACCTGACCTATGACGTCCGCGACCGCCTCGTCGAGCGCGCCACGCCCGGCGACATCGAGGGGGTCATCAAGACGCGCTGGGTTCACGAGGGCCTGAAGACGACGCAGATCGACCCCGACGGCAACCAGACGTGGCTGTTGTCCGACACGCGCGGCAACGTCGTGCGCTCGGCGGATGGCCACAAGGCGGACGCCCCGGGCACCGCGACGCAGATGTGCTACCGCTACGGCCACTTCGAGGGCCTGAACCGGATGGAGCCCTGCACGCCGACGGCGCTGCGCGCGCCGACGCAGTTCAAGCTGGACCTCTACAACCGGCGGCTGGCGCTGACCGAGAAGCAGACGGGGTTGCAGACCTTCGACTACGACCCGCTCGGGCAGCTGCGCAGCTCGGTCGATGCGAAGGGCCAGACGCTGGTCTACGAGTACGACGACCTGGGCCGCCCCATCTCCATCCTGGATTCGAAGGGAGGGAGCACGACGTGGGCCTACGACGTGAGCCGCCCAGGCTTCCTGCACCAGTCCGTCTCCCGTGACGGACACTCGAAGACGCATGTGTACGACGGGTTCGGCAGGCCGACCGCCACGGACTGGACCCTCAACGGCGAGGTCTTCCGACTCCAGACGGCCTACGACACGTTCGGCCGGCCCCAGAGCCTGCGCTACCCGACGGACCTCGTCGTGACGATGCAGTACGACGACTTCGGCAACCTGCTGCGCCTCAAGGGCTTCGACGACCCCTCCGTGGGCTTCGACCTGTGGGAGCAGCTCCGCGCGGACCCGTATGGTGGCGTTCATGAGGCGCTCTTCGGCAATGGCGTCGTCTCCACGCGCACCTTCGATGCGAACACGGGGCGGCTCGAGTCGATCCGCTCGGTCTTCCAACCCCAGGGCGCCGCCACCACGGTGCAGGACCTGCGACTGGAGTGGACGAAGGCCATGGACCTGCGCAAGCGGCTCGACGCCATCAACAACCAGAGCGAGACCTTCCGCTACGACGCGAAGCACCAACTGCTCGGCACCCAGGCCAAGAAGGGCGCCGTCACCCAGGATGCGACGTTCGTCTATGACGCCTTCGGCAACCTGCAGGAGCGCCCGGACGTCGGCGCGTACACCTATCAGGACGAGCGCCTCCAGACCGCCGGGGCCACCGCGTTCTGGTACGACGACAACGGCGCGATGATTGCCCGTTCGGTCAATGGCATCAACACGGCCTTGACGCACGACCCCCTCGGCCGTGTGACGTCCATCTTCAGCCTGCCCACCTACGAGCTGAAGTTCGGCTACGACGCGGATGGAGACCGGGTGCGCCGCTTCGACGCCCAGAGCGGGCTCGAGACGCTGACGCTCGGCGGGTGGTACCGCCGCGAGCGGAACGTGAACACGCCGCTGACGCCGGCGCGGCACACGCACCTGGTCAAGGTCGGCGGAGACACCATCGCGGAGCTGGAGCGGACCTACAACAGCCAGGGCAACATCGTCACCTCCGCCAACCGCTTCCTGCTGCCGGACGAGCTGGGGTCGACGGCGCTCGTGACGAACCACGCGGGGGCGGTGGTGGAGCGGCGCAGCTACACCGCCTGGGGCCAGCCCAGGGATCCACTCGACTGGACGCAGACCACGCTGTTCAGCACCGCCTCCCTGGTCACCCGGGGGTTCACGGGCCATGAGGGCCGCGATGACGGCGGCTTCACGTTCATGCGCGGGCGGATGTACGACGCGTCGGTGGGGCGCTTCATCAGCCCCGACCCCATCGTCCAGGCGCCCTTCAAGCTCGCGGACCTCAACCGCTACAGCTACGCCTGGAACAACCCGGTGAGCGTGACCGACCCCACCGGCCTCTGCGAGGAGGGCGCTTGGAGTGGCCCCGGCACCGTCGGAACGGGCGGTGGGCTGTCCGTCCGCGTCCCCGGAGGGTGTGGCGGGGGCTCGGGCAACGGGAGCAGCGACCCGCTCATCCCCGAGCACGGTGGTGACGACGGGCCCGGCTCCGGCGGCGGAGGTGGCGGCAACGGCTCTCCCTCGCTCACGCCGGGCAACCCCGAGCACGAGTATGCCCAGTCGAACCCGAGCGTCGATTCGGTCCCGGTGCCCTCCGGCGAGGCGGCGGCGGGGCCCATCCAGGTCCAGCGCGACACGACCTCCTTGTCCAAGCGCCAGCGCAGGGCCTCCGCCGCGCTGGCGCTGGCCCGACGGTCGTATGAGCTGACCCGGGATGCGTATGACCAGGCCAGGAAGCTGGCACCGCTGGAGCACGCCATGCGTGGGCTCACGCTCGACATCGAGCGATTCGACGAGCGCGCGCTCCAGATAGGGCGAGCGCTGAATGGCCTCTTCACCAGGGCGCAGAAGGAGCTGGAGGAGCGCGCCATCCGGCAGCAGGAGGCGGCCCGGGAGCGCCGGCGGTTCAATCGCAAGTTCGCACACGGGGCACGCTGGGTGGGCCTGGGCCTGGCCATCGCCTCCGGTGGCGCCGGCGGAGGGCTCCTGGCGTTCGGCTTGGGGTTCGCGGGCGTGGAGTTGAGCGTCTTCACACAGCTCATCACCGAAGACAGCAGCCACCCCTCCACCGCGTCGACCCTTGGCGGCGCGGCCGGGACCGCCGCCGACGGGGTCGCCGATGCCATGAGTCCCCTCTCCCGATTCGGAGGGATGCTCAAGAACTTCGGCGCCCGCATGTCCATCTACGGCTACGTCCAGTTCGTGACCGATGAGACCATGGAGTGGCTCACCCCCGAGGAGTGAGCCGGGCTGGCCACCCGCCCCGTCGGCGCCCGCTCAGATGTTGATGCGGGAGCTGACGGTGCGGATGTCCAGGCCCAGCGCGGCGAAGTCGGCGGCGTGCGCGCGCAACAGCTCCACGAAGCGCGGATGCACGTCCGCCTCCTCGTTCGACAGCAGGTAGCCGTAGCTCGTCTTGGACAGCATCCACGAAATCCACAGCATCTCCGTGGCCTCCTCGGGAGGCGGCGCCACGTCGTGGTCCGCCTCCGTCGACAGCGCGCCGTCCCTGCCCCAGCGCAGGCCCAGGCACGCGTAGAGCACCTCGCCCGCGTCGTCCCACTGGAGGTTGTTGGCCCACGCGTGGCGGAAGGTCGCGAAGAAGATGACGTAGCGGCACAGCTGCTGGAGCGCCTCCAGCTCGCCGGACTGGGGCGTGTCCGTGAGCGTCACCGGGCTGACGGCCTTCGCCACGGGCTCCGTGACCTTCGCGTCCAGGTCCATGCGCTCGGAGCGCACGAACCACGGCGCGCTCTTGCCCGGCACCGTCGCGCGCAGGTAGCGGCACACGAAGGCGGGAGCCGAGTGCGCCACCAGGTCGTCCGAGAAGCGCCGCACCTCGAGCCACTCGGCCGCGAGCGCCTGGGCATGCTCCGCGAAGAAGGCGCTCACGTGCTCGCCCAGCAAGCGCCAGAACAGGTTCGCCGCGCGGGCGTAGCGGTGTGACTCGCAGATGGGCGGCGCGGGCGCGAAGCCCTTCCAGTCATAGCTGCCCATCAGGTGCAAGAGCCGCGTCTCCACGCTCCGCTCGGTGAGCGCGCTGGCGCGGGTGATGTAACCCCGGGGCCCCACGAGGAAGCCGTTGGCGGAGTGGTTGATGAGCACCACCTCCCGCAGGTGCGGCATCAGGAGCCAGCGCAGCGGGCTGCGCCGCAGGTTGCGATGCGCGGCGATGGCGTACTGCTCCACGTTGAAGTGGCACTGGCCCAGGTGGTTGCCCAGCTCCGTCTCCAGCGTCGCGCTCACCCGCGCCATCCGCTTCGCGGCCTCCCAGCCCGGGCCATCCGCGGGCGTGTAGCTCCGCCGCGTCACCGGCGCGCCCGCCTGCTTCACGCCCGGCTCACGCATGCCCAGGATGATGCGCGTGGGCAGAAGCCGCCCCTCCTCCAATCGCAGACGCACGTCCACGTCGGGGAGGCAGTGCTCGCCATCCTGCTCGTAGGCGTTCCATGGGAAGTACAGCCGGAAGGCCGCCTTGTCCCCCGGCGCCTCCGGGTCTCCATCCATGAGCGTGGAGAACATGCCGTTGAGCAATCGCTCACCGAAGAACGCATCCGTGCGCGTGGAGCCCGGCGACTCGCGCTCCATCCGCACCGTCATCGCCTCCGGGTAGTCCGCCTGGATTTTGTCCAGCCCCGGCGCCTGTCCCAGCTTCCCCTGGAGCAGGTGGCGTCGCTTGACGAGCTCGATGGGCGCCACCGCCTTGAGCATCGCCAGCGCGCGGCCCGGCGCGTACGCCGTGGGCGGCGTGCCCTCCTCCGTGACGAGCAGCCGCGCCAGCGGCGTGGAGGTGTCGTATTCCCAGTACGGCAGCTTCAGCGTGCCGAAGTCGTGGTGGAGCCCACCATGGTCATCCGGCCCTTTCTCCGAGCCGATGCGCCGCCACGTCTCCACCACCTGCCCATCCGGACGGAAGCTGTGCTGGGGCTCGAAGAAACGCACCTCCAGGTCCGGCAGGTCCCCTTCGCCCGCGTCGGCCGGGTCATAACGCACACGGAAATACCCCTCCGGGTCCGTGAAGCCCTCGCCCAGGAAGTCATCCGGCGAGCCGAAGTCCCGATCCCACAGCTCCACCTTGATGTGGTGCAGGGCCTTGGGACCGCCGGGCCCCTCCTGCTCGAACACCAGACGCCCCACGGCGACCGCCGGGAGCGCGGCCTCATCCCGCGCGGGACGGCTCGCGCGCACGCGCGGGCCCAGCTCCCGGCTGATGGCCAGACGCTCCTCGATCGCCAGCCCCGCGTACCACCGGGACAGCTCCTGGGCGTCGAGCACTTCGTTGCGTGGGCTCTCGCGTCCCTTGAATCCGAGAGAACCCATCCATCGGCGCAGCACCGCGAACATCATCCCCATCCCCATGTCACGGGCCCACGAGGCCACGTGTCTGTCATCAGCCCGACCGCTCCGGGAGTCGCTCGCACGCCCACTCGCCACACGCCCAGGCCCATCCGTGCGCTGCGCGACGCCGGTTTCGTTCTCCAGGGAGGGTACCACTGCTTGAGCTCCTGCTTTACGCGTCCTACGGTCCTACCCGTTCCATAGGGGAGTTCATGACTGTCGAGTACAAGCTCAGGATTCGGACGAGCACGAAGCTCGGCGCGGGAACCGATGCGAACATCTCCGTCGCCCTGGTGGGCACGCGAGGTGAGAGTGGCCCGCACGTGCTGGACAAGCCCTTCCACAACGACTTCGAGGCGGGCGCGGAGGATGTCTATTCCGTGCAGGCCCCGGACGACGTGGGGGAGCTCGTGCTGCTGCGCTTCGGCAACACCGGAGGCATCGCGGCGGACTGGCTCTTGGACCACGCGTGGGTGACGGCCGGGGAGCGGCAGTGGAGCTTCCCCTTCTTCCGTTGGGTGCGGGGTGGGGCCACGGTGGACGTGCTGGAGGGCACCGCGAAGCTCGCGCGCCATGCGGGCTGTGAGCGGGAGACCGCTGCGAGGCGGGAGCTGCTGGAGGCGCGCAGGCGCATGTACCCGTGGCGTCCGGCGGAGGCGACCGAGGGGCTTCCGGGCGCGCTGGACCTCAGCGAGTCACGGCCCCTGCCGAAGGACGAGCTGTACCGGGGGCTGACGGAGGGCAGCTACGAGGTGGTCATCGCCAGGACGCTGGCCGCCATCAAGCTGCACCTGCCCCTGCTGTCCAAGGCCTGGAACGGGCTGGTGGACATCTTCGACTTCTTCAAGGGCCTGGAGGTGCCCCGGCTCGCCCCGCGCTGGCAGGACGACCTGGAGTTCGCGCGTCAGGCCGTGCAGGGCATCAACCCGCTCCACATCACCCTCATCCCCCAGCTGCCCCCGGGCATGCCGCTGACGGACGAGGACGTGAAGGGCATCCTGTCCCCCGACACCACGCTGGCCCGGGCGCTGGATTCCAAGCGCATCTTCCTGCTCGACTTCGACATCCTCGAGGACATCCCGATGTACCGGAAGGTCGACGAGGACGGCGTGGAGGAGCGCCGGTGGGCGCCCGCGGCGCGGTGCCTCTTGTACCTGGATGACCTGCGGCAGCTCAGGCCCCTGGCCATCCAGCTGGGGCGCGACGGCGGGAGGGACCCCGTCTTCACGCCGAACGACGACACGTACGACTGGCTCGCGGCGAAGATCTACCTGCGCTGCAGCGAGGGCAACACGCACCAGATGGTGGCGCACGCCCTGCGCACGCACTTCGTGGCGGAGCCCTTCGTGATGGCGACGATGCGCAACCTCCCGGACCCGCACCCCGTCTACAAGCTCCTGCGCCGGCACTTCCGCTACACGCTCGCCATCAACGAGGGCGCACGAAAGGGGCTGCTCGCCGCGGGCGGGGTGTTCGACGACTTCATCGCCACGGGCGGCCCCGACAAGGGACACCTGCAGCTGGGCAAGAAGGGCTACCAGCGCTGGAAGCTCACGGACAACCGGCCCCGTCAGGACCTCGAGCGCCGGGGTGTGCTGGACCCGGCGGTGCTCCCGTACTACCCCTACCGCGACGACGCGCTGCCCTTGTGGGATGCTCTGGAGGAATACGTCGGTGGGGTCCTCCGGTACTTCTACCCGACCGACGCCGACCTCGAGGGCGACACCGAGATGCAGCACTGGTGGAAGGACCTCACCGAGCACGGGCTGCCGGTGGACAAGCTGCCGTGCCGGGAGCTGTCGCGCGTCGACGACCTGGTCGACATCCTCACCACCGTCGTCTTCACCGTCAGCGTTCAGCACGCGGCGGTGAACTACCTGCAATACGAACACTACGCCTTCGTACCCAACGCGCCCCTGTGCATGCGCAGGGAGCCTCCCCGACAGAAGGGGACGCTGCGCGCCGAGGACATCCCCGAGATGATTCCCTCCAAGTCCCAGACGCTCTGGCAGGTCGCCATCGGCCGGGCGCTGTCCAGCTTCGGCGACGACGAGGAGTACCTGCTCCACGAAGGAGGCTGGCGGGAGGAGTACTTCCAGGAGCCCGAGGTGAAGGCCCTGCGCGAGCGGTTCGAGCAGCGCCTGCGCACCCAGCGCGACGTGGTGGCGGCGCGCAACGCGGGCGCCCAGGTGCCCTACACCGTGCTGAGTCCCGACCGGATTCCCTGCGGCATCACCGTTTGAGCCCTGGAGACGCGCGTGCCCAACCTGCTCTCCCGAGGTCTCTTCAACCTGTTCTTCGGCGGCCGCCGCGCGCCCCTGGCGAGCCTGCCCGGGCCGACGCCGGGCCTCCTGGGCAACCTCGGTGACTTCCTCGGCACCCAGCCCTGGGAGGTCTGCGCCCGCTACGCGCGCGAGTACGGCCCCGTCACCGTGGCGTGGTTGGGGCCGTCCCCCGCGCTCATCCTCAACGACGCGGACGTCATCCACGAGGTGATGGAGACGCGGCGGCTGGAGTTCGAGAAGGGCAACATCGGCGAGCAGATCCGCCACTCCACCACGGACGACACGCCCTTCATCGCCGAGCAGGGTGACGACTGGTCACGCAAGCACGCCATGGACCCGCTGGCGCAGCCCTGGACGCCCGCGTGGCAGGCGGCCCAGGTGGAGCCGCTGCGCCGGGCGCTGCTCGAATCGGTGGAGGCCTGCTTCGCGCACCCGTCCGTCGACCTGACGCCCACGCTGCGCAAGATGACGTTCGACGCGTTCTGCGTGGCGACGGTGGGCGAGAAGCTGCCGG
The DNA here is from genome assembly GCF_050039385.1 of Myxococcus faecalis. Classification (NCBI taxonomy): domain Bacteria; kingdom Pseudomonadati; phylum Myxococcota; class Myxococcia; order Myxococcales; family Myxococcaceae; genus Myxococcus; species Myxococcus faecalis. Next base: position 1,462,217 of record NZ_CP144336.1, read on the forward strand.
CGTCGTACTACGACGACTTCATGCTGCTGGCGGCGGGCGCGGACGCGCGCATCCAGGCGAAGCTGCCGCTGCGGTTCGTCTCGGCGCCCAAGGGCTTCGAGGCCGCCAAGGAGCGCTTCTACGGCGTGTTCGCCCGGAAGATCCACGAGGCCAGGCAGGCGCGCTCCTCCACCGCCGTGGATTTGATGTCGTGGACCTTGCGGGAGATGCCCCGACTCGACGACCAGGTGCACGCCCACCTGCTCGGCGGGTTCTTCTTCGGGGGTGTGTTCTCCTCGAGCACGACGCTCGTGGGTGCCTTCCATCAACTCAACAAGTACCCCGCCACCCTGGAACGGCTGGCGCTGGAGTCCGACGCGCTGGCCCAAGGCCCCTTGAGCCTGTCGCGGCTGGTGGCCGAGGCCCCGTGGGGCGAGGCCGTGGCGTACGAGGCCCTGCGCATCCTGCCCGCGGTGCGCGTCTTCATGCGCCGCTCGCCGCTGACGCCCTCGCGGCTGGCGGGCGTCACGCTGCCGCCGGGCACCACGCTCATGGTGTCCAACCAGCACCTGCACCGCGACCCGAGCCACTGGGCGAGCCCGGAGACGTTCGACCCGGAGCGCTGGCTCCACGGGGGCGCGGCGAGAGACCCGCTCGGCAGCGGGCACTTCTTCCCCTTCGGCCGGGGCCCCCGGGCCTGCGTGGCCGGGGACTTCGCCATGGTGTACCTGCGCACGGCGCTGGCCACCTTGAGCGCCCGCGCGCGCATCCACGTCGATTCGACGGAGCCCTTCGAGGAGGGTTTCTTCTTCGGCGTGGTGCGTCCCCAGGGCGTCACGGGCAGAATCATCCCGCGAGAGCGGTCCACCCTTCACCCCGCTTCCCTGGAAGCCCCCCTCCCCCCGGCAGTGGAATCCGCATGACCTTGTTCCGACATCCCCGAGACCGCATCCCCGTCCTGTTGTTCACCCTGATGTTCGCCCTGGACCTGACGGTCTTCTTCACGGCGACGAGCTGGTGGTTGCCCATCCTCTGGCTCGGCCTCGGAGTCATCCCCAAGGGGTGGATCAGCGCCTGGAACCACCACCACCAGCACGTGACGATGTTCCGTCACGCGCTGCCCAACCGGCTGTTGGAGATCATGTTCGGTTTCCAGACGGGCGTGACGTCCCACGCGTGGTTCCTGCACCACGTGGTGGGCCACCACCGCAACTACCTGGACCAGACCAAGGACGAGGCCGGGTGGAAGCGCGCCGACGGCACCACCATGGGTGAGGTGGAGTTCTCCGTCCTCAACTGGCTCATGGCGTATCCGCGCGCGTACCGCGTGGGCCTGTCCCATCCGAAGGCGCTGCGCGTGTTCCTGGGCATGGGCGCGCTGCAGGTGGCGCTGCTGGGCGTGCTGTTCTGGCACAACTGGTACAACGCCCTCTTCGTGTTCCTGCTGCCGATGGCGGTGTCGCTCTACGTCACCGTCTGGGCCACCTACTTCCACCACGTGGGGCTGGACGTCACGGAGCACTCGCAGGCCTCGTACAACATCCTCCACAAGGGCTACAACCTGATGACCGGCAACCTGGGCTACCACACCGCGCACCACACCAAGCACGGGTTGCACTGGTCCCAGCTGCCCGAGCTCCACGCGCAGCTGGCCAAGGACATCCCGGCCACGCTCTACCGTCAGCCGGGCATCCCGTTCGTGTGGAGCGGCACCGAGGCGAAGATCGACCCGGCGGAGTCGGAGCTGGGCGCCATCGCGCAGTGACGACGTGCCGGGCCTCGGGCGAGGCCCCGAGGCTCCCCGCCGTGCCCGCTCCCTGCACAGGGGGGCGGGCATCCCGCGCAACCGCCAGCATCGCGACGGCTTGCGGCTGCCGAGCCTGGGGCTTCTGCCTTCTCCGCCGCGCGCCTTGACCGCCCCACCCCATATCCCTGATACCGGCTCCGGCGCTCGTTGAGATTGCGTCGCAGAACCAACTAGTCCGGGATTGCGGATGTTCTTGCCGGTCACCCCTCTCGCGCTGTTGCTCTCGGTGGCCTCGCCGCCTCCGGCCTCGTCTGCCTCACCGGAACAGGCGCCCGCCAGCGCCGAGGCGACTCAGGAAGCACCGCCCACGGACGAGGTCCAGGTCCCCCGCCGCATCGACAGCGTGGTGGTGCCCTATCCCCAGGCGGAGCAGGCGGCGCGGCGCGAGGGGGAGGTGGTGCTGCGGCTGACGCTGGATGAGACCGGCGTCGTCACCGACTCGGAGGTCGTCCGCTCGGCGGGCCCCGCCTTCGACGAGGCCGTGCGCACCGCGAGCCTCTCCTTCCGCTTCGAGCCCGCGCGCGTGCGCGGCGAGCCCGTGGCCTGTCAGATCGAGCTGGTCCACACCTTCCAGCTCGACACGCCGCCACCCGTCGCCACTCCGGAGACACCGACGGAGGCGCCCACCGCGGCCGCCGAGGCCACGGCCACCGCGCCCGAGGAGAAGAAGCGGGAGACCACCGTGTCCGGACGCTCGGACGCGGAGCGCCAGCGGCAATCCGCCGAGGCGGTGAAGGTCGTGAGCGTGCAGCGCGCGCGTGCCCGCTCGGTGGACATGGGCCAGGTGCTGGCCGCGCAGGAGGGCGTCGAGGTGCGCCGCACGGGCGGGCTGGGCAGCTCCGCCTCCTTCACGCTCAACGGCCTCACCGACGACCAGGTCCGCTTCTTCCTCGACGGCGTGCCGCTGGACCTGTCCGGCTATCCGTTCGGCATCGCCAACGTCCCCGTCAACCTGGTGGACTCCATCCAGCTCTACCGGGGCGTCGTCCCCATCCGCTACGGCGCGGACGCGCTGGGCGGCGCGGTGAACCTCACCTCCACGCCGCTGGAGCCCGGCGCGCATGGCGCGGTGTCACTCCAGGGCGGCGCCTTCGGGACGCTCCGGCTCACGCTGGGCGGCGGCTACAAGCCCGCGCCGACGGGCTTCTACGCCCGCGCGCACTTCTTCGCCGATACGACGAAGAACAACTACGCCATCGACGTCGAGGCCGCGGATGACCGGGGCAACCTCCGCCCCGTCACCGTCAAGCGCTTCCACGACGGCTACGAAGCGCTCGGCGGCGGCGTCGAGGTGGGCTTCACCGAGCTGTCCTGGGCGGACCGTGTCGTCCTGCGCGCCTTCGGCTCCCGCAACGACAAGCAGCTGCAACACAACCTGGTGATGGCCGCGCCGTACGGTGAAGCCACGTACGACGCCGACTCCCTGGGCGCGCAGCTGCTCTACGCGAAGACGCTCTCGCCCACGGTGCGCCTGGACGCGCTGGCCGGCTACGCGTGGCAGGCCACCCGCCTGGTCGACATCGCCGAGTGGAGCTACGACTGGTTCGGCAACCGCGTCTTCCCGCGCGAGCTGCCCGGCGAGATTGGCGGCGGCGCCATCGACCAGACCGTCTGGCAGCAGACCGCCTATGGCCGCGTCAACGTGGGCTGGGACGTGGCGGCGTCACACACGCTGCGGCTCGCGCTCGCGCCCACCGTCACGACGCGCACGGGCGAGGAGCGCCGCCGGGCCAGCCCCAGCGACCCGGACAGCCTGGCGCCCCGGCGCACCCAGCTCACCTTCGTCACCGGGCTCGAGTACCAGGTCGACCTGCTCGACGACGCGCTGGAGGTCATCGTCTTCGGCAAGGACTACCTCTACCAGGGGCGCGCCCGGCAGCCCCTGGCCGTGGGCGGCTGGCTGGACAAGGACAAGGGCCTCCACCACCTGGGCGGCGGCGCGTCGATGCGCCTGCGCCTGGGCACCCCGCTCTACCTCAAGGCGAGCTACGAGCGCGCCACCCGGCTGCCGCGCGCGGACGAGGTCTTCGGCAATGGCGTGCTCGTGCTGGAGAACCTGGACCTGGAGCCCGAGCACAGCCACAACCTCAACCTGAGCCTCTCCACCGTGCCGCTGCGCACCCGCGCGGGCAGCTTCCGGGGCGAGGTCAACGGCTTCGCGCGCTTCGCCGACAACCTCATCCTGCTCACGGGGCGGGACCGAGACTGGAGCTACCAGAACGTGTACGGCGCCCGCATCCTCGGCGTCGAGCTGTCCGCGGGCTGGACTTCACCGGGCGGCCTCTTCAGCGTGGACGCCAACGCCACCGCGCAGGACCCGCGCAACGCGTCCAGCGAGGGGACGTTCGGCGACTTCGACGGCCGGCGCCTGCCGAACAGGCCCTGGCTCTTCGCCAACGCCACGGCCCGCCTGTCGCTGCGCGGCCTGGCGCTCGCGGAGGACGAGCTGTCGCCCTTCTGGAGCACGCGCTACGTGCACGGCTTCTTCCGCAACTGGGAGGGCCTGGGGCTGGAGTCCACGAAGGACGACCTGGACGCGCAGTTCGTCCAGGCGGCGGGCGTGGGCTACCGCGTGCGCCGGGGCAAGCTCACCGTGGGGCTCACGGCGGAACTGGAGAACCTCACCGACGCGAAGGTGTTCGACTACTACGGCGTCGAGCGGCCCGGCCGCGCGGGCTGGCTCAAGGGCACGCTCGAGTACTGATGGAAGTCACCCTCGCGCCCGCATGCACCCGGGCGCGAGGAGGAAGCGACGCCTCAGCGCACCTGGAGGAACTGGTAGGCCCAGCCCTGCACCTCGAAGCGCTTCACCGGGGTGCCGCTGACGCCCAGCTCCCACACGGCCGTGCGGGCGTAGTCGGCGGTGGGCAGCAGCAGGAAGGTGCGGCCCTCGAGGGTGAAGGCGTAGTAGCCGCCCGCGATGAAGCCCAGCTCGTCGATGGGCGTCGCGGTGTTGCTCGCCAGGTTCACGCGCCAGAGCTTCCAGTGCAGGCCGCCGGTGATGACCCCGGGCGCCGTCGTCGGGGTGATGTCCACGTTCTCATGGTGGAAGACGGCGACCACGCCCACGTCGTTGCCCAGGTAGCGGAACGCCGCCGTCTGACGGCCGCCCACCAGCGAGGACAGCGAGCGCGTCCACGCGGCGTCGAGCTCCGTTTCGCCCGCCTTGATGCGCACCACGCACGTATCGGGCGCGCCGTCCTTGAGCAGGGGCGCCGCGCTGCTGAACACCCAGTTGCTGAAGTAGAGGTTGCCGGCCTCGTCCTGCGTCGCCACGTCGAGCCCCGGGCAGGGCGCGTCCAGCAGCTTCACCAGGCTGTCGTTCGCCTTCGAGTAGACGGCGATTTGAGACGTGGGCAGGAAGTCGAAGTAGTTGCCGTCGGTCCAGTAGAACGCCTGGAACACGTCGTTGCCGCGCGTGACGCGGGCGCGGTCGAAGCCGGTCTTCACCACCAGGCCCTCGCGCTCGCGCACCAGGCCCGGCGCGTCGGCGGTGCCGGAGATCTGCATCGTCGTGGGGTTCCACACCACGCGGCGCGACTCCTCCAGCGACATGTACGCGCGCGTCGAGTCCACGAACTGGTTCAGGTACAGCGGCGCCGAGGCGGTGAAGCCGTAGTTGGCGAAGCTGATGCGGCCCGCGGCCACCAGCGAGCCGTCATCGCCGACGGTGAAGCGGGAGATCTCCGGCTTCTCGCCGTCGCCCACGAAGAGCTGGCCCTCGACGGCGCCGATGGTGGCGTAGCCGGAGTGTTCGCTGGCCTTGGTGAGGTCCAGGCTGGTGATGTCCAGCGAGTCGAAGAGGCTCACGTACGTCACGGCGCCGTTCGTCTGGGAGACGGTCGTGGCCAGGCTGTAGGCGGGCTTCTCCGTGGGCGTCGGGTCCGGCGGCGTCTTGTCGTCGTCGTCACCGCAGCCCACCAGGGCGGAGGAGAGCAGCAGCGAGGTGGCGGCCGAGGCCGTGGCGAAACGGCGGAACGTACTCATGGGGACAACTCCGTCTTCGGGGGGGAGGGGTGAAGCTCAGGTCGGCACGGGGGCGGGGGCCTCCGGTTCGACCGGTGCGGTGGAAGGAAGGACCGGGGGCCGCTGGAGGCGGCGGATGACGCCCGCGGCGCCCACGAGCACCAGGACCAGGGCGAACAGGCCCAGCTCCGTCGCCAGCAGGTGCGCGGAGCCGGAGGCGAAGGGCAGCCGCCCGGTCCGCGCCGCGTCGAGGAGGGGGACGAGGAACAGCAGCACGCTCGCGCCCCAGAGCAGCCGGCGCGCGTGCCTCGCGGGCGAGGCGTCCAGCCAGGCACTGGCGATGGACAGGGCCCACGTGGCCAGGAAGACGGTGTGCTCCCAGAAGGGCCGCTCGGGCAGGTCCGCGGGCAGCAGCTGGTTGGCCACGAAGACGCCGCCCACCGCGAGCGCGAGCCCCGCGCAGAAGCCCGAGGTGAGCTTCGCGAGCGCGGTGTCGAAGCGGCCCTGCCCCTTCGCGCGCCGGCGCTCCAGCCACAAGAGGTTGCCCGCGAGGATGCCGAACGCGGAGACGAAGGCCAGCAGCGCGTAGAGCACCTTGGCGGGGAAGCGGGCCCAGGTGGCGAAGTGCAGGCCGTACAGGGGGTCCATCACCTGCGAGTACAGGGTCCCGCCCCCGGTCTCGCGCGCCCAGAGCAGCTCCCCCGTGCGGGCCACGCGCACGTGGGTGAAGGCGTGGAGCGTGCCCTCGCGCTCACCCGGCAGGTGGACGGTGCCGTTCTCGTCCCCCAGGTGGTCGAAGAAGAAATGGCTGTGCTCGGACTGGGGGAAGCGCTGCTTCGCCACGGCCAGCGCATGCGCCAGGTCCGGCGCGCCGGCATCGCGCCCCACGGCGGCGGGCGGCGTGGGCCAGTCCACGATGCGCTCACGCGCCTTCAGGTCGCCGTCCAGCGACGTCTTCACCACGGCGGGTTCGAACCAGTCGTCCAGCCAGAGGACGCCGCCGGTCACCGCGAAGACGAGCAGGAAGGGCGCGGTGATGACGCCAATCACCTTGTGCGCGTCCGACCAGATGACCCGCCGCGCGCCCTTGGGGCGGAACTGGACGAGCTCTCGCAGCATGCGGCCCAGTTGGAGCAGCAGCCCGGTGCCGATGAGCAGCACCAGCACCGCGGACGCGATGCCCGTCAGGTGCGCGCCGCCGGGGATGGGCTCCAGGAAGTGCATCGCGTTGAGGAACTCGCCCAGGTCGCTTCGCTCTCCGAGCTGACGCCCGGACACCGGGTCCACCCAGAGCGGCTTGATGGCCCCGTCCGGAGACATGCGCCACAGCCGCAGCCAGGGCTCCTCGGAGGTGGGCAGGGAGATGCCGAACCAGACGGGATGCGCCCGGGTCTCCGCCTCGGCCAGCTGCTGCGCCAGCTCCACGGCCCGCGCCTCCGTCACGGCCACGGGCGCGCGGAACGTGGGCTCCTGCCAGGGCGACAGCTCCTCCGCGAACAGGGCGAACGCGCCCAGGAAGAACGTCACGAACAGCACCAGCGACGACAGCACGCCCGCCCAGGCGTGCGCGTCCCAGAGGATCTCGTAGGCCCGGGGCGACAGCTTCACGTGAGCACCAACACGAGCGACGACAGCGCGCAGACCAGCGCGCAGCCGCCCCACGCGCGCGCGCCGCTCCGGGAGAGCAACGCCAGACACACGCCGGTGGCCACCGCGGGCAGGACGACGAGCAGCGCGAGCAACAACCGGACGTCCTCCGCCACGGGCAGCACCGCCGGCAGCGCCAGGCTCGCCAGCACGGCGGCGGCGGGGGCCGCGGTGACGGCGGCGGAGATTCGCGCGGCTCCGTGCTGGTGCGCCATCCTCAGGCGCCTCCCAGCCACAGGCCCGCGAGCCCCAGCGCGCACACCGGCCAGACGAAGCGCGTCGCCCGGGGCCACAGCGGCACCGCCAGCGCCAGCACCGGCGCCACCAGCATGGCCAGCACCACCGCGCACGTCAGCCCCACGCCCCACCCCTGCGCCCTCACCGCGAACGCCACGGACGCCGTTATGCACAGCGCGCCCAGCGCCCTCGCTCGGTGGCGATGGAGTCCGTCCGGAAGCGCGACGCCACGGAGCACGGCGAGGCCCAGCACCATCAGCAGGGTCGATGTCGCCATGTCCTCCTCGGGGGCACGCGGAAACTTGAGAATGATTCGCAGTTGCGAATCGCGCGCAGTTCAACTGCACCCGGGAAGGGATGTCAAGGCGCGTCGGGGAGCCGTCCTGGAGGGTCTCCGTCTATGCCTGGAACACGGGTTTCCGGCGCTGGGATTGGACGCTGGACGCCTGGAATCCAGGGGTCATCCGGAGCAGAGGACCAGGCTCGGCCGCGCGCATCCGGCCACGCGTCTTGCGCCAACCCGGAGCGTTGCTGGAGCGTCCCCCTGCGAGAAGACGCGTCGCCCCCGGCACAGCCCGTGACGACGAGGACGACGCCGAGGAGCCAGAGGCCAGGACGCATTCCACACCTCCACGCCTTCCAGGGTGGAAGGCACGTGGCGGGAATGCTGTCACTGGCGTCTGACGCGCCTCAGGGCGCGTTGAAGAGGCTCGGGTCGCTCTGGCGGGAGCGGAACAGGTCGACGATGTAGTTCATGCGCTGGTCGAACTTCGACCAGTCATTGGCCGACGAGCCCCTCAGCGAGTTGGGCGTCTTGTCGTACTGGCCCAGCAGCCGGTTGAGGTCGCCGCTCTCAATCGTGCGCAGGTGCTCGGGGAAGGCGCCCTGGTTGCCCGGCGTGATGTCATCCCCCAGGCTGAGCGAGCCATTGGGCAGGCCAATCTTCATCATGTGCTCGGTCGCGAACTGGCGGAACTGGCCGGCCAGCGCGTCCACCACGCCGTCGATGGCCTTGTCCACCAGGCCCGTCGCCTCCGCGCCCTTGTAGGCGAGGTTGCCGGGGAACGGCAGCGCGTTGCCGAACCCATCCACGATGCCCTCGGCGATGGGGCGGAAGGTCTCCTTGAGCGGCGCGTTGAGCGCGCGGTCCACCTCGCCCTGGATGAGCGACTGCTCGTGCACGCCCACGCGGTTGTTGGCGGCCAGCATCAGCTCCGCCTTCTTGTTCGGGTCGCTCTCGAACATCGCCTTGGCGTAGTCGGCGAAGGCCGCCTTGAGGTTCTCCTTCCCGGGCGGGAAGGCCGCCAGGTACTTCTCCACCTTCGCCGCGTCGTACTTCGTGTCGCCCTTGAAGGTCTCCGTGAAGCGCTGGAACTCCGGGGCGATGTCCTGGAACAGCTTCTTGTTGCCGTCCGCGATGGCGTCACTGACGCGGTTGAGCGCGTCCCGGATGGGGACCTTCAGCCCCTCCACCAGCAGCGGCGCCACGGGGCTGAGCACCGACAGCGCGCCCGCCGTCAGGCCACTGGCCCAGGCGTTGCTGTTCTTGAGCTGGTCCATGAAGACCTTGGGCAGGTCCTCCTGCCGGATGCTCACCCCGGCCTGCTTGGATGCCCAGACACCGAAGGTGGCCCAGTTGGCGTTCTCCTTGCCGAGCAGCCCCGCCATGTCATTGGACAGCTGGAAGTAGCCCTCCGTGATGGCCTGGTTGCGCGCCACCGGGTCCGTCATGTTGGAGATGGCCTCGATGTCCAGCCGGCCGCCCCGGGGCGGCGTCGCGGGGCTCTCCGCCAACGTCCGCTGCGGGTTGAGCTCCAGCCGAGGCTTCGCGCCCGGCGCCTCGAACAGGGACTCGTCCCGCAGCACGCGGTTCGGCGCGGCCGGCTTCGCCTGGGCGGGCGTCTTCTCCGCCGGCGGCGGCTCCGGCGGACGGACGACGGGCTGGCGACGGCGGTTCAGTTCGTTGATGGGGCTCATGTCTGGATTATCGGAGGCCGAGAACCCGGGTTGCCACCGAACCGTCCCTCACGCCCCACCGGAAACAATCACTGGCGGAAACCCCTTACGCGGAATCATCCGACAGTGAGCTTCTCCACCGCGCCATGGAGGATTTCCAACTGCCGAGGCACCCGCTCCACCAGCTTCCCCGACACCGGGTCATTCGCGATGCGTCGCAAGGGGAGCTCGGGCATCGGCGGCGGCGTCTGTCCCTTGCGCAGGGACTCCGCCAGCACATCCAGCGTGCCGCTCGCCCTGTGCGCGACCACGTCCAGCACCTCCGAGGAGGCAATCACGCCCTTCTGCTCCCCCAACGCCGTCACCGAGGCGGCCAGCCTGCGCGAGTACGTCAACAGCGCCATCGCGGGCTCCAGCCGGTGCGCGGGGCCCCGGTACTCGGCCATCAGCCGCTCGAACGAGGCCTCCGCGTCGAGCAGCGCCAGGCCCAAATCCCTCCGCGCCGCGCTCACCCGGGGCTCGCGTCCATCGCGGCTCGCCGCCACCTGGCGGAAGTAGTTCCCATCCGCGAGCAGCACCGTCGCCGCCGCGTCCGGGAAGCGCCGCCGCTCCGGGTAGGGCCACAAGAGCCACACCCCCGCCAAGGCCAGCACACACGCCAGCAGCACCCCGAGCGCGCGGTTCTCCGCCACCGTCCAGTCCCCCGCGCTCAGCGTCGCGAGCAGGAGGAAGTCCGGGGTGAGCAGAATCTGGAAGGCGCCGAAGTTGAGGGGCAACAGCGACACGGAGGTGGCCGTCAGCACCCCAATCACCACGATGAGCACCAGCGGCGAGCCCACCTGCGTGGCAATCACCGCCGCGAGCGTCCCGCCCAATAGCGTGCCCGTGACGCGCTGGAGCGCGCGCTCCTCCGTGTTCGCCGAGTAGGGCTGCAGGATGCCGATGGTGGAGAGCACCACCCAGTACGCCTCGCCCAGCCCCAACGCGCGCGTGAGCATCAGCGCCACGGCGGCCACCGTCCCCGCGCGCAGCGCATGGCGCAGCACCACCGAGCGCGAGTGCAGGTTCGCGCGCAAGGGCTGCAGCAGCGGCCGTCGCTCGTCGGAGGGCAGCAGCGACCGGGCGTTCTCCAGCGACACCGGGTCCCCGCGCCGCATGGCCATGGCCGCCCGCTGCGCCGCCACACAGTGGCCCCGCAGGCGCGCGAGCAACTCCGTCACCGAGACGGGGACCACCCGCAGCCACGAATCGTGTCGCCCCAGCTCCTCGCTGTTGGTGGGGAACAGGGGCCAGTAGACGGCCGCCGCCTCCGGGGAGAGCGACACCTTGGCCACCCGCTCCGAGATGTCCGCGGACCAGTCACACACCCGCGCCACCTCCTCGCGCACCGGCCCCAGCCCGCGCTCGGGGCTCGCCACCTCCATCGCCTGCTCCAGGGCGAACAGCACGCCGAGCAGCTGCTCGCTCAGCTCCAACAGCACGAGCAGGTGCTCACCGCGCAGCGTCTCGTCCGCGCGCCCCACCCGCGTGGTCGCCAGCGTCTGGCGCGCCTTCTCGATCTTCGCGCGCAGGGGCAGGTGCCGCGCCGTGGCCACCGCCCACGTGTCCGCCGAGGCGCCCTCACGCGACAGCGTCGCCAGGTCCCTCGCTCCCGCCGCCAGCGACAGGTACACGTCCGCGATGGCCCGGCGCGAGGGGCGGTACGGATGCACCGGCCACAGCACCAGCGACTGGAGCATCGCCCAGCCGCCGCCCAACAGCAGCGCGCCTCCGCGCGTCAGCGCCGCGTCCAGCTCCACCGCGTGCGCCCCCAGCGACGCCACGAAGATGACCGCGAGCTTCTCCCCCACCGAGCCCGCCGTGTCGCCGTAGCACCGCGCGAAGGTCATCACGAAGACGCCCACGAGAATCAGCGTGGCGTCCAGCCACAACCGCCCGCCCGCCAGCGCCGCCACGGTGCCCACCAGCGCGCCGAGCATCGCCACGGCCCCCATCACCCTCGCCCGCCCCTGGTACGCGCCGCCCGGGTTCGCCAGCGTCACCAGCAATCCCGTGAGCCCCGTCCATCCGGCGTCCTTGAGGCCCAGCAACGTGGCGAGCGAGTACGGAATCGTCACGGCCAGCGCCGCGCGAATCCCCAACGCCCAAGCGGGCCGGCCCGGCTGGAGACGAAAGAATCTCCGGAGGTGACGCCACAGACGGTGCATCCCCACGACCTCCCCAGTCAGCGGTGAATGTCCTCATGTGGCCATGACCCGCCGCGTCGGTAAGCGTCGCGGGCGCGCGGGGACGCCCGACAGGTGTCGGGCGCCCGGGATGCCCGCGGGCGACCTCATGCCTCCTCGCACGCCACCAGGGGCGCCTCAGTACCCCACGTGCAGGCGCCCTGGTGGCAGCGCGGCCTCCAGTCGACGCACCTCGGACTCGGGCGCCTTGTCCATGCCCAGCTTGAACTGCTTGAGACGGGCGAGCGGCGACAGGTCCTCCGGCAGCTGCCCCAGCTCGCCTTGCAGGAACCCCGCGTGGGTGAGCCTGGGCATGCGGCCCAGGCCGTCGACGAGGGCGCGCAGCTTCTCCGGCGGCGTGCCGAAGAAGCGCCACCACCAGAGCTTCTTGAGCTTCGGCAGCCGGGTGAGCACCTCGGGGAAGGTCTCCAGCCCCTTCGCGTCGAGGTACAGCTCCTCCAGGGACTCCAGGCCGGCGAACGACTCCGGCAGGCGCGTGAGGTGCTTGCAGTAGCGCAGGCTGAGCTTTCTGAGGGCGGTCAGCTGGCCCAGCTCCTCGGGCAGGGACGTCACCGGCAGGTCCTCGAGGCTGAGCGAGCGCAGCGCCTTGAGCTCACCGATGCGCGGTGGCACGACGTCGATGGGGTTGAAGTCCAGCGTGAGCCCCTCGAGCGCGGTGAGGGAGAAGACCTCGTCGGGAATCACCTTCAGCTTCTTCTGCGCGAGCGAGAGCCTGGGCGCCTTCTCCCCGCGCGCCACCTTCTCCCGCACGGCCGCGAGCGCCTTCTCCACCGGCCCGAGCTTCGTGTCGGCCAGCACGGGCTGCCCCGCGCGCAACATCGCCCGCAGGCGATGACCGCGGTGTCTTCAGTCCGGCGAGGCGGTGAGTCGTGGGAGACTTCCCAGCTTGAAGAGCTGGAAGGCGGCGAGCACCCCCGCGAGCAGGACGGCGGCCCCGACGAGCGCATTGCCTCCCCCGAACAGCTGAAGCAGCCCCATGCCGAGGTCGATGACACACAGCACCCAGCCCACCGTGGCACTGCGAGACCTCGCGAACAGCAAGGTGAGGGCGATGATGGGCGACATCAGACACAGGCTGCCCAACAGCATCACGCCACGGGGCGCACCCAGCGCGAGGGACGTGCTGAACAGGGCCTCGAGGATGAGGATGGCGATGACGCCCACCTGCACCCGGGTCAGGTCTCGAAGGAGCGCCGTCCGGACAGCCTCTGGCGCCTTGTCGCGGGCAAGGCAGTCCGCGCAGTGCGTCCGCTCCACCACGAGCAAGTCCGGCAGACAGGCTTCGCAGAAGAACCCGCCGCAGCGAGGACAGGGCTGGGCATCCTCCACCTCGGGGTGCCGCGGGCAGCGAGGGCCATCCAGCGCCGGCAACGGCTCTTGGGGTGACTCCACGCGGTCTGTCGGAACAGTCTTCTCCATGCTCGACAGACAACAGCACCCGGGCGCGGAATGCCACGGACAAACAACCCCTGTCGAGAGGGAGTGTCCCGTTCGCGCATGCGGGCAAGGCTATTTGTGGCCCTTGCCCCTGCCCTTCTTCCCCTGCTGCTTCTTCGGCGCCTTGGCCTTGCCCTTCTTGGATTTGCTCTTCGAGGCAGGCTCGTCCTCGCCGGAATCCAGCTGCGCGCCCTCGTCCTCCACGGACCTGGAGCCCTCGACGAGCCTGGCCAGGAAGGCCCTCGCGGCCGCCGCGCCCTCCACCGCGCCCTGGTCCTTTCCCGCGACTCCCGCGTCGGGCTCCTCGCCCATCGACGGCACCGAGACGGGCCTCGGCGCCTTGGGCGCCTCCGGATAATCGAATCGCTCCCAATCGCCTTCTTCGGACAGCGTGTCCTCGTAGGCCTGCGTCCACGCATGAGGGTAGGACTTCAGGAACTGGTCGATGTAGTCGATGCGCGCACGCGCGTCCCCGCGGCCCTCCGCCCGGGCCTGCGCCACATTCAGGTCCGAGCGCGCCTGCAGCTGCGTGAAGTGGTCCTGTGGCGACGGGATGTGCTCCGGCTCGGGCGCGGGCTCCTGGAATCCTGTCGCCTCCTCGACCAAGGCTTCATAGGCCTCCCGATAGTGGGGCGCATACAGGCGGCGGAACTCCTGGTCATACGCCTCGCGTGACGGAACGTCCTTCAACCTCGTCACGGCCTCCCGAGGGATTCCCGCCAGCACGATCTCCCGGTTGCGCAGGACGGTCTCGTTCGCGCGGTCGACCTCCCACCTCAAGGCACCCGGGACGTGGTCCTTCCCGAGCAGGCCCGCCAGCGCCCCCGCATCGAAGCCGCCTTCGGCGTAGTGGTGGAAGATCCACTCGGGGGGGACGCGGGCGAGGTCTATCGTCACTTCACCGAACCCGGAGAACCCCTTGCCCGCGTTGGACGTGATGGGCTTCTTCGTGGACCTGGCGGACAGCAACTTCCCCACCCCCTTGCGCGTCTGGAGGAAGGACAACAACTGCTCGTCGTCCTCGAAGGACTCCAGCTCGTCGTTGAAGTGGCTTTGGGCCCACTCCAGGTCCGTCTGCCGCTCCTTGTCGTCGTCCCCGGGTTGAGGCTTGCGAGAACGCTCCTTCGCCACTCCGGACTCCTTGAACGTGTAGCCCATCTGTCCCTGCACGCGCGCGTCAGGTCCGTCGTTGAGCGGCCGCAGCGCCTCACCCTCCTGATAGGCCTTGCGCTCCGGAGGCGTGATTCCACGGTAGGCCATGCGTCGCAGATAGGCGCCATGGACCCTCACGTAATCCTTCCCGCTCAGCCCCTCCAGGGTGTGCTTCTTGTAGACGGGTTGCGCGAGCCCCTCTTCTTCGACCTCCTCATAGGCGTCATCCCCCGTGAGCAGGCTCGCCACGGCGATGCCCCCATGAGAGATGAGCCCGTCCTCGCCGCGAGTGAAGCCCTCGCCGAGCGCGCCCATCAGCCCGTCGGAGGTCAGCTCCGCGGCCGCCAGCGCCTGGCTGTAGACGGTCTGCGCCCCGTGGTCGCCTTCGTGCCCGGTGAAGGCGGCCCGCGCCATCTGCTTCTGGTTGCGGACCTGCTCCTTGTAGGCCGCATAGGCGGCGGTGAGCCTGACGAGCCCTTCCGAGCCGTCGGCGCCTTCCGCGGGACGAAGCCCGAACTTCGGCCCGCCCACCCGCTGGATGGGGGCGGACGCATCACGCCCCGACAGGCTCGCGGACAACTTTGCCTGCGCCACCACGCGCGGCGACTGGTTGAGCCGGGCCTCCATCCGTTGGAGCGCGGCCTCGCGGGAGGTCGGCGCCGCGGGGACAGGGGCGACTCGACCCTCTGTCTTTTCAGATGAGAGCACCGCGCGCCGCGACTCGAAGCTCTTCATGAGGCACTCCTCGCGTCAGGCCTTGGAGCGTAGCCACCGGCCCTGACGTGTCCCACGCCCCCAACCTGGCGCGAGGAGTGACTGCGTTCCGCGAGCCTACGGCTGGGATTGCGGCGCGAAGCACGCGTCGGTCAGCTGCGTGGACCAGAGCTGTCCCGCCTCGGTGTCGTCATACGCGCTGAAGTACACCCGCGAGCCCAGCCGGAAGTACTCACGAGGGTAGGACGAGGTCGAGAGGGCCGTGTTCGCGATGTCCCGCAGCTTGCGCGTGCCGGACGGCGTGCCGTTGCTCACCCACGGCTCGATGCCACCTCCGTCGGCCTCGTAGGCGCTGAAGAAGACCAGGTCGTCCGACACGGCATACACGGGCGAGGCGTACTCGTCCGAGAGGCTCAGCGGCCGGCGCAGCCGCACCGTTCCGCCCGCGGTGCCATCCGTCACCCAGAGCTGCGAGTCGCGCGGCGCGGGGCCATTGCTGCCGATGATGACGGAGAAGAACAGCTTCGAGCCTCCCGGGGGGATGCTGACGCTGTCGATGGAGGGGAACGCCTCGCCCAGCGAGGTGTAGTCATTGGGCAGGCTGACCACGGACGTCGGGGTGCCGCCCGCCAGAGGCACCTGGTAGAGGACCATGTACTGCGTCGTCAGGGACGTGGTGGTGACATAGACGGTCGACCCCAGCGCGCCCAGCAGGCGCACGTCCCGGGTGGCGCCGAAGGACGCCAGGCGCAGCGTGCCGCCCGACGTGCCGTCCGTCTTCCACAGCTCCTGGAGCCCCGAGTCCTGACGCAGGATGAAGAGCGTGAGCCCATCCTGGGTCCGCGCGTCCTTGATGAAGGCATTGGGCCCCGACGTGAGCCGCTTGACCTGGACGGTGCCCGCCGACGTGCCGTCCGTCTTCCAGAGGCTGGTGCCGCCGGACAAGTCCCGCACGAAGAAGCGCAGCGTGTTGTTCGACGCGCCAGACAGGTAGCTCACCTCCGCGTCGGCGCCGAAGTCACGCACGCGTGACGTGCCGCCGGCCGAGCCATCCGACGCCCACAGCTCGTAGCGCACGCGCGTGGAGCCCGACTCGTAGCGCTCCAGGAAGAACACCACCGAGCCGCTGCCGGTGGCCGTCATGTGCGTCGGATACGAGCTGGCCGTCCCCGGCGTCAGGTCCTCCACCATGCGGGTGCCGCCCGAGGTGCCGTCGCTCACCCACAGCTCCGTGCCGTGCACGACGTCCGCCGCCCGGAAGAACAGCAGGGACGAGGTGGGCGTGAGCCCCCCGAGCGGCGGCGTGAAGTTCCCCTCCGTCGCGGGGAGGCTCTTGATTTCAGTGGTCCCCGCCGCGGCGCCGTTGCTGCGCCACAGCGCCCGCTTCCCATCCTCGTAGTTCACCGCGAAGTGCAGCTGGCCCTTGAAGCGCACGAAGTCACTGGGGCTCGCCGCGTAGCGCGGAATCCCGATGTCCGAGGGCGGGAGGATGGTCTTCACACGCTGGGTGGAATCCTCCGTCGGCAGGCAATAGGAACCATCCAACCGCTCCTCTGCCTCCTCGGCGGGGGCGGGCACCTCCTCCCCGGGAAGCGCACCGCCACAACCCGCCCCCAACACCAGCAACGACGACACCATCCACCCACCGCGCCACGACATGCTGCCCCCTACTGAAGAGACTGGGAGGGAGGGTGTGTCGTGTCATTCCCCGTGCAAAGTGCCCCCAGGACCTACCCTGCTCGGCTGCCTGGACTGACAAGGCGTGTGGTGGGACATGTGCACCAGTTCG
Source organism: Myxococcus faecalis (assembly GCF_050039385.1). Classification (NCBI taxonomy): domain Bacteria; kingdom Pseudomonadati; phylum Myxococcota; class Myxococcia; order Myxococcales; family Myxococcaceae; genus Myxococcus; species Myxococcus faecalis. The sequence goes on from NZ_CP144336.1 coordinate 1,479,147, forward strand.
GTCTCGTGAGATGTGCCAGGGCGTTCAGCGCATCCCGCGGCCTCTCTAAGCTCGTGGCTCCGTCCAGGGAGCGTGATGCCCATGAAGGTCCACGAGCGGCCGCGCAACACCACGCACCACGCCGAAGCACACAAGCCTCGCGCCACCGCTGGCGACAGCCTGGAGTCTGCCTCGGGCGCACGCCAACGCACGCTGCAGCGGATGTTGGACCACCGGCCCGCGGTCCAGTCGCTGCTCCAGCGACAGCGCGACGCGGACCAGGGCGCGCGCGCGAGGACGTCGACCGCGCGGCCCGGCGGCGTGGTCCAGCGCTTCACCGAGGAGGCGGGCTATCGCATCTCCGCGAACCGCGCGTTCGCGCTGCCCGCCGAGAACGAGACGCAGCGGTTCTTCGCCACGCCCGCCCTCATCGAGCGGTCCAACCGCATCCTCGAGGCGATGGGCTCGCGCGTGAGGCTCCTCGCTGGAGACGACGCCCCCGAAGCACTGGCGGGAATGCAGTCCGTGACGCCCAGGGCGGTCGTCGCCGAGCAGCCCCTCTTCGACGTCCACGAGTGCATCGATGTGGCGGACCGCGTGACGAACTCGGGGCAGACCCACGCCCTCTACCAGGGCCCCGATGACGCCGACCTGGCCTTGCGCAGACAGAACCCCTACCCGGGGGCCGTCGGGGAGCTCAACCTCATCGCCCGGGAACTGACGAACCAGGAGGCGCCCACCCCTCAGGGTGTCGTCGCCGCCCAGGAAGCGCGCTTCGGAGAGGACGACTTGGAATCATTCCGCTTCACCTACGGGGACGGCCTCGAGGTCGAGACCAGCTCGCTGCAAGAGGCCTCCACGCTGCTGGAGGACGCCATCCCCAGCCAACCGCTGCGCCGGGCCTTGCTCAAGAACATCATGAAGGACCGGTATGAGTACCAGCCAGGCTTCCAGCAGTTCGCCGTGGAGGTGCTCACCCCGCTCATCCAGGCGGGCCATGTCGGGGAGGAGCTCGAGACCCAGGCGGGCTGGGCCACCCGGCTCGCCCAGCACCTCGATGCCCGCTTGGCGGACGACAGGAACGCCACGACGACGGCCTACCGGGAACTGCCCGAGCAGACGATGAGCGAGAGGAGCCGACGGATTGGCGTCAACGCCCACGCACGTCCCGAGGTCGGAGAGTCCTACGCCATCGTCGGCACCCGCGAGCGCACCGCCGAGGACCCACAGCAACTCTGGAGCTTCCACTTCGCGGCGGTGATCGCACGCGACGGCGAGGACAGCCTCACGCTCGAGAACTTCAACCGGGAGGATGACGCCGAGGGAACCTCACGGTGGTACTTCGACATGCAGGGCCCCGAGGCCCAGTCCTTCCACGCGAAGCACCAGGCCACCGTCGCGGGCGCGCTCACGCTGCGGATGGGCGCCCCCGCGACCGAGGAGCTCCGAGCGCAGGCCCTGGACCGACTCCCCGAAGGCACCTCCGAGGAGCTCACCGCGCGAATCCAGGAGGCCCGCACGCGCGCGGGGCTCGCCGCCCTCCTCGCGGACGCGACAGGCACAGCGGACTCGGACGCCACCGACGAAACGTGACGCACCACCTCGTCACCGCTGAAACGGGTTTCGAAGGAATCTCTCCGCCGTCGTTCGTACAACGGTGGCCATGAATGAAGCCGTGTAACACACCGCATCCAATGTCTTGGATTGGTCCGGCGCACCCGACCCGTGACACATCCAAGCACCATAAGTAGAAACCACTACGACGGAATGAATGACTTTCCGTCGTGTTTCTGGCAGAGTTCCGAGACGTCGCCGAGCAGTGAGCCAGGATTCCGAGACCAGGGGGGTCGCGCGGTTTTCACGCGATAGGAATTGCCACGACGGCATGGATTGCCGCAACCCCTCCAGCTGAATGTGTCACCCGACGTGCGGGGTGCTCCCTGGGGACTGGGAGCACGCCGCGCGTAGCAGGGCTCTTGCCTCGTGAGTCGGGGCGGAGTCGACGAACCCGCAGAGGGAGGAGTCGTCCATGCCGGCAGCTCTCAGTTATCCGGGCGTCTATATCGAGGAGATTCCCAGTGGGGTCCGCACCATCACCGGGGTGCCCACGTCGATTACCGCCTTCGTCGGACGCGCGCTGCGCGGGCCGGTGAACGAGCCGGTGGTCTGCAACGGCTACGGTGACTTCGAGCGGAGCTTCGGAGGTCTGTGGGAGGACGGAGCGATGAGCTTCGCCGTCCGCGACTTCTTCCTCAATGGAGGCGGCCAGGCCGTCGTGGTCCGCCTGGACAACGGCTCGGAGACCGCGGACCTGAGCATCACCACCACCGAAGGCCCGCTGGTGCTGGAGGCGGCGAGCCCCGGCGCCTGGGGCGGCAAGCTCAGCGTGGTGGTGGACCACAACACCAAGAAGACGGGCGTTCCGGCCGTCGACGACCTGCTCTTCAACCTGACCGTCACCGACACGGGCACCCAGGTGACGGAGAAGTTCATCAACCTCTCCATCGACGCGGCCAGCGCGCGCTACTACCCGACGGTGCTCGCGCAGGGCTCCACGCTCCTGCGAGTGAGGACCCTGCCCGCCACCGCGGCCCGGCCTCCGGCGGGCACCTACACGCCCGCCGCGGCCGACGCGGGCACCAACGGCAGCGCGCTCACCCGCACCCACTTCACCCAGGCCGCGGGCCTGCGCGCGGACAAGAAGGGGCTGTTCGCGCTGGAGAAGGTGGATGTCTTCAACCTGCTGTGCATCGCGCCCCACACGCTGGGCGGCGACATCGAGCCGGAGCTGGCCACGGACGCGGCGGCCTACTGCGAGGAGCGCCGCGCCATCTTCATCGCCGACCCGCCGGCGGCCTGGGACAGCGTGGCGGACGCCGTCTCCGGCTTCAACGCCAGCAGCCTGCGCAGCAAGAACGCGGCGCTCTACTTCCCCCGGCTGGTGCAGGCCAACCCCCTGCGGGAGGGCCAGCTGGACACCTTCGCGCCCTGCGGCGCGGTGGCCGGCGTCATCGCCCGCACGGACACCCAGCGCGGCGTGTGGAAGGCGCCCGCGGGCCTGGACGCGCTGCTCACCGGCGTGCCCAAGCTGAGCGTGCCGCTCACGGACCCGGAGAACGGCCAGCTCAACCCGCTGGGCGTCAACTGCCTGCGCTCGCTGCCGGCCGCGGGCCGGGTGGTGTGGGGCGCGCGCACCACGCGCGGCAACGATTTGCTCGCCGACGAGTGGAAGTACCTGCCGGTGCGCCGGCTGGCGCTCAACATCGAGGAGAGCCTCTTCCGGGGCCTCCAGTGGGTGGTGTTCGAGCCCAACGACGAGCCGTTGTGGGCGCAGATCCGCCTCAACGTGGGCGCCTTCATGCAGAACCTCTTCCGGCAGGGCGCCTTCCAGGGCCAGACGCCGCGGGACGCGTACTTCGTCAAGTGCGACAAGGAGACGACGACGCAGAACGACATCAACCTCGGCGTGGTGAACATCGTCGTGGGCTTCGCGCCGCTCAAGCCGGCCGAGTTCGTGGTCCTCAAGCTCCAGCAGATGGCCGGCCAGGTCGCGGCGTAAAGGGAGACCCATTCCATGGCTCAGTTCAGCGTCAACGCGCAGCGTTTCGACCCGTACAAGAACTTCAAGTTCCGGGTGAAGTGGGATGGCCGCTACGTGGCGGGCATCAGCAAGGTGGGCGCGCTCAAGCGCACCACGGAGGTGGTGAAGCACCGCGAGGGCGGCGACCCCAGCAGCAGCCGCAAGTCCCCGGGCCGCAGCGAGTACGAGGCCATTACGCTGGAGCGCGGCGTCACCCACGACACCGAGTTCGAGCGCTGGGCGAACAAGGTCTGGAACTACGGCTCCGGGCTGGGCGCCGAGGTGTCCCTCAAGGACTTCAGGAAGGACATCATCCTGGAGGTCTACAACGAGGCCGGACAGCTGGCCATCTCCTACAAGCTCTACCGCTGCTGGGTGTCGGAGTACCAGGCGATGCCGGACCTGGACGCCAACGCCAACGCGGTGGCCATCCAGACGCTGAAGCTGGAGAACGAGGGCTGGGAGCGTGACTACGACGTCACCGAGCCCACCGAGCCCACCTTCAACGAGCCCAATCCCTGACGCACCGAGGCCCCATGCGCTCGCTGACGGCTCCGGAGCTGCTGGGCGCGTGGGAGGCGGGCTACCCGCACCCGTCCGCGGGGCGCGCGCTCGCGCTGCTGGGCGCGGCCTTCCCGGAGCGGAGCCTGGGCGAGCTGGCGCGGCTGCCGGTGGGGGCCCGGGACGCGCTGCTGCTGTCGTTGCGGGAGGGGACGTTCGGCGGGGCCATCCGGGGGCTGGTGGCGTGTCCGCGGTGCGCAGAGCAGGTGGAGCTGGCGTTCGAGGTGGGGGACATCCGCGTCCCCACGGCGGCGGCGCCGGAGGTGCTGGAGGTGGAGCGGGCGGGCCACGTGGTGCGGTTCCGGCTTCCGGACAGTCGGGACCTGGCGGCGCTGGCGGCGGGGCGGGAGCCGGCGGGGCCCGGGCAGATGCTGGCGCGGTGCGTGGTGGAGGCCCGTCGAGAGGGGGCGCACGTGGAGGTGCGGGAGCTGCCGGAGGACGTGGTGGGTGCCGTCAGCTCGGCGATGGAGGCCGCGGATCCGCAGGCCCGAGTGGAGCTGGCCACGACGTGTCCCGGCTGTGGCCATGGCTGGGCGGCGGGGTTCGACATCGCGGAGTTCCTGTGGCGCGAGGTGGAGGCGTGGGCGCAGCGGCTGCTGCGTGACGTGCACACGCTGGCGAGCCTGTATGGCTGGTCCGAGGAGCACATCCTCGCGATGAGCCCCTGGAAGCGGCAGCGCTACCTGGAGCTGGTGGGGCGATGAGCGACTACTTGAGCCATCTGGTGGCCCGGCAGGTCCGCCCCACGGAGGGAGTCCGGCCTCGGAGTGCGTCGTACTTCGCGCCCGAGGCGCGGGGCGTGGTGAGGGAGTTGGAGGAGACGTCAGGTGAAGCATCGCGTGCCCCGCTCGGCCAGGTCCGGCCTCACCGCGAACCTTGGAGCGCGGTGGGCCAGGTGCTCGCCGAGCCCCTGGGCACGCAGGCCCCCAGGTCCGGAGAGGCTCGGGACGGGGTGGGTCCGCTGCTCGGCGAGCCTCGGAGCCGTGGAGGCCCTGGCGTCGGTGAGGGGCACTTCGGACGCGGGCCCGAATCGACGGAGGCCGCGTCGAGGGGTGAGAGCTCCCGTGAGCGCGCGGAGGCCCTGGTGAGCGAGGGCCCCGCGCGACACCCCGGTCCGCGCGTGTCGACGGCTTCGGCCCTGGGCCCGCGCGCCGATGAGGGACGGGCCTCGGATTCGAGGGACCGCGACACCGCGACGGGACTCGGGCAGTCGTCATGGAGCGCGGCGGGCACGCCACACGAGGGGCGCAAAGACGAGGCTCGGCATCAGCCGGGGTCCGCGTGGAACAGCGCGGACGGTGCCTTCACGCGTGAGCCTCGTACGAGGACACCGGGTGCCGAGGGCGCCTTCACGCACGCACGCACGTCAGGGGAGGCGGGCGTCGCCCCGCGTGCAGGGACGTATGGGGAGTCAGGCGTCGTCCCGCGTGCGAGGACGTCGGGGCACGGGGGCCTTGCCTCGCGTGCGAGGTCGGCGCCGGGCGCGGAGGAGACCGACGCCGGGTCACCGTTCGCCCACTCGACGGAGCATTCCGACGGTTCGGCGGCGTCCCCGTCTCGTCACGCGCGGCGAGCCGGGGAGCTCACGCCTCGCACGGAGCACGAGTCCTCGCGCGGCGAGGGGAGCATCATGCCTCGGGATGAGCCACTTCGCGCGGCACCTGGCGCGCACGAGGCGACTCGCGGGGGCATCACGGCCCTGGGGTTGTCCGTCGCGCTGGAGACGACGCGGGGCCTGGCGCGCGATTCGCTCGCGGAGGAGCAGGACCGCACGATGCGCCCCGCCTCGCCCGTTCGTCAGGCGCGCGCGCTCGCCGCGGCGCTCGAATCGGGCGAGGGCGACAGGGCGCGAGGCGGACAGGAGCCCCGCGCCGCACCGCCCTCCGTGACGCAGGCACCGGAGGCCCCGGTCATCAACGTCACCATCGGTCGCATCGAGGTGCGCGCGGTGGCGCCCGCCGCGCCTCCTCGGGGCGTACCCGCGCGCCCCTCTGCGTCTCCGTCGCTGGAGGACTACCTCGCGCGCCGCAACGGAGGGGGCCGATGAACCGCCTCCCTCGCCGGACGATGGCCGCGCGCCACGCATTGTGCCTCGCACCGCGACGGGCGGCCTCACGCTGCGCGCACCCGACCTCATCCACGCGTCATGCATCACGGGGGTCGTCCGGGCAGGCGAAGAGTCATCTCCTACGACCCGGGATGGCCGCACGCCATGCATCACGCCTCGCGCCTCGCCTGGGAGGTGGACGATGAGCAACTCGCTCTCCATCGCGACGGTGACGGCGACGCTGCGCACCCTCCTGTTCAACCACCTCCAGGTGGACACGCCGGACGTCACCGTCACCACGCTGCCTCCGGACAAGGCCCGCGCCCGGGACGCCACGCACCACCAGCTCAACCTCTTCCTCTTCCAGGTCGGTCACGACGCCGCGCTCCGCAACACGACCTTCCCGCCCCACGTGAAGCCCGGCGAGTCGGGCCTCCCGCCCCTCGCGCTGCGGCTCACGTACCTGCTCACGCCCTACGCCCCGTCCGATGACGACGTGGAGAGCCACAAGCTGCTCGGCAAGGCGATGAACGTCCTCCACGACCACCCGCTGCTCGGGGCCGAGGAGCTCCGCGTCGCCGTCCCCGGCAATGACCTCTACCGCCAGGCCGAGCGCGTGCGCATCACCTCGGAGCCGCTCTCCCTGGAGGAGCTCTCCAAGCTCTGGACCATGTTCCAGACGCAGTACCGCGTCTCCGTCGTCTACCAGGTCTCCGTCGTCCTCATCGAGAGCACCCGCCCGCGCGCGACGCCGCTCCCCGTGCTGCGCCCCGTCCTCTCCGTCCACCCGGACACCCTGCCCCCCTTCCCCCTGCTCGAGGCCATCACGCCTCCACAGCAGCAGGCCAGCGCGCGCCTGGGGGACGTGCTCGTGCTCACCGGCCACCACCTCGCGGGCAACACCGTGGGCGTGCGCTTCCAGCATCCGCTCTGGACCACGCCAGTGACACGTCCCGCCGCCGACGTCACCGCCGCGCGGCTCACCACCTCCATCCCGAATGACGCGGTCAACTGGCCCGCGGGCACCTACGCCGTGTCCGTCGTCGTCACCGACACGAACGGCGTCGAGCACGCCTCCCCCGCCCTGCCGCTCACGCTCGCCCCGCGCATCCTCTCGCTCGCGCCCTCTCCCGTGCCGCGCGGCCCCGATGGCGAAATCACGCTCACCGCCACCTTCGGCCCGCGCGTCCGTCCGGACCAGCGCGTGTCCCTGCTCCTCGGTGGCCAGGAACTCCCCGCGCCCGAGCGCGTCGCCGCCGTGGACAACCTCACCTTCACCGGACGCGGGTTCAACGCGGGCGACCACCACGTCCGGCTGCGCGTGGACGGCGTGGACTCGCTCCTCATCGACCGGAGCCAGACCCCGCCCGTGTTCGACCCCACCCAGCGGGTGAGCGTCACATGAGCACCTCCGCGACGACCACCTGGCAGGAGGCCAACCAGCGTCAGCTCACCGCGGCGCTCGCGGTGGTGCGCGCGCGGCTGCTCCAGCAGGTGCGCGCGACGGGCGATGAGTCCCTCCCCGCCGAGGGCAGCGACGTCGACGCCGCCCTGGCCGCGCTCGCGCAGGCGGGCTCCGCGATGCCGGCCCCGTCCGCGCTGGAGAACCTGTGCGAGACCTTCCAGCTCTCCCCCTTCGAGCGCGACATCCTGCTGTGCTGCGCGAGCGTGGAGCTGGGCACCGGCTTCGGGGCGCTGTTCGCCGCCGTGAACCGGGACCCGCGGCGCCCCTGGCCCACGTTCGGCCTGGCCCTGGCGATGTTGCCGGACGCGCACTGGAGCGCCCTCACCCCCGTGGCCGCCCTGCGCCGCTGGGAGCTGCTCACCCTCGCGCCGGAAGACGGCCTCACCACCAGCCCCCTGCGCATCGACGAGCGCATCCTCCACTACCTCACCGGCCTGTCGTACCTGGACCGCCGGCTCCAGGAGCTCGTCTCGCCCGTCCCCGCGCAGGCCCCGCCGCCGCCCTCGCACCAGGAGCTCGCCGAGCGGATGTACCGACTCTGGGAGCGCGAGGCGAGCGCCGCCGTCATCCAGCTGTGCGGCGTGGAGTCCGAAGGCGCGCGCGCCATCGCCAGCACGGCCTGCGCGGCCCTGGGGCTGCAGCTCCACGTCGCGCGCGCGAGCCAGCTCCCCCTCGGCGCCGAGGAGCGAGGGATGCTCGCCCGGCTCTGGGAGCGCGAGGCCCTGCTGATTGGCAGCGGCCTGCTCATCGAGTGTGACGACGGCACCAGCGCCGAGTCGCTCCGCGCCGCGAGCGCCTTCGCCGAGCAGGTGCAGGGCATGGTCATCCTCGCCGCGCGCGAGCCCATGCGCCTGAGAGGCCGCGCGTCGCTGCCGCTGGAGGTGAAGCGGCCCACGCGGGTCGAACAGCAGGCGCTGTGGACCGGAGCGCTCGGCCCCGAGGGTGTCCTGCTCAACGGCGCGCTGGAGCGAATCACCCAGCAGTTCGACCTGCCCCTGCACGCCATCCGCGCCGCCAGCCTGGAGGTGCGCGAGCAAGGGCCCTTCGACGACGAGGGCGCGCTGGGCGCGGCCCTCTGGAACGCCTGCCGCGTGCAGTCGCGTCCCCGGCTGGAGGACCTGGCGCGCCGGCTGGAGCCGACCGCGGGCTGGGAGGACCTGGTGCTCCCGCCGGACAAGAAGGCCATCCTCAAGGAGATCGCCGCCGCCGTGCGCCAGCGCACGCGCGTGTACGAGGCGTGGGGCTTCGCCTCCAAGGGCGCGCGCGGCCTGGGCATCAGCGCCCTGTTCGCCGGCGCCAGCGGCACCGGCAAGACGATGGCCGCGGAGGTGCTCGCGCTGGAGCTGGGCCTGGACGTCTACCGCATCGACCTGAGCCAGGTGGTCAGCAAGTACATCGGCGAGACGGAGAAGAACCTGCGCCGCGTGTTCGACGCCGCGCAGGAGGGCGGCGCCATCCTCCTGTTCGACGAGGCCGACGCCCTGTTCGGCAAGCGCTCGGAGGTCCGCGACAGCCACGACCGCTACGCCAACATCGAGGTGAGCTACCTGCTCCAGCAGATGGAGTCGTACGGGGGCCTGGCCATCCTCACCACCAACATGAAGGACGCGCTGGACACGGCCTTCCTGCGCCGGCTGCGCTTCGTGTTGCAGTTCCCCTTCCCGGACGCCGCCCAGCGCGCGGACATCTGGCGGCGCATGTTCCCCGCCGCCACGCCGACGGAAGGCCTGGACGTCGCGCGCCTGGCCCGGCTCAGCGTCACCGGCGGCAACATCCGCACCATCGCCCTCAACGCCGCGTTCCTGGCCGCCGACGCCAACGAGCCGGTGCGGATGGCCCACCTCCAGCGCGCGGTGCGCTCGGAGTTCAGCAAGCTCGACAAGCCCTTGGCGGAGGCCGAGGTCTCGGGGTGGACATGACGACGCCACGACACATCTGCCTGCACATCGACGAGCTGGTGCTCCACGGCGTCCCCGCCTCCCACCGCGAGCAGGTGGGCGAGGCCGTGCGCGTGGAGCTGACGCGCCTGCTCACCGAGCGGGGCCTGCCCCAGGGCCTGTCCGGCGCCGTGCCGCGCGTGGACGCGGGCGCCATCCACACCCGGCCCCACGCCGCGCCCCAGTCGCTGGGCGTCCAGGTGGCGCAGGCGGTGTACGCGGGCCTGGGCCAGGGAGGACCGACGCGATGAGCTCGTTCCCTCGCACCCCGCGCACGCAGCGCGGCGCCATCGTCGGGTTGGACCCGTTCAACCCCGTCGCGAGCCTGGTGGTGTTCCAATACAACCCGGACACCATGACGCGCACGCTGACGCCCCAGATGTCGGGCGAAGGCGGGGACCGCACGGAGGCGCTCAGGCTCAAGGGCGCGCCCGTGGAGAACATCCGCGTGGAGGTGGAGATAGACGCCACGGACCAGCTCGCCCAGGGGGACGCGCTGGCCGGCAGCGTGGGCATCTACCCGCAGCTGTCCTCGCTGGAGATGCTCGTCTACCCCAAGTCCGCGCAGGTCATCCTCAACGCCGTGCTGATGCAGGTGGGCACGCTGGAGGTCGTCCCCGCCACCGCGCCCTTGACGCTCTTCGTCTGGGGCCCCAAGCGCGTGCTGCCGGTGAAGCTCACCGAGTTCACCATCACCGAGGAAGCCTTCGACCCGAACCTCAACCCCATCCGCGCCAAGGTGTCCCTGGGGCTGCGCGTGCTCTCGTACAACGATTTGCCCCTCACGCACCCCGGCTACGCCCTCTTCCTCACGCACCAGGTCGTCAAGGAGGCCCTGGCCGTCGTCGGCAGCGTCTCCGGCGTGGCCAACGCCTCGCTGCCTCGCTGAAGCCCCTTCGTCACCCGGGAGTCACCATGCTCGACCCCACCAGCCGCTACGCGAATCTCGAGACCGCCACCCTCACGCTGCCCGACGGGCGCGTGGCGGCCTACAAGCGCCGCCGCTTCATCCCCGCGGGCAACGCGCTCAAGGTCCTGGCCGAGGTCACCGTCACCGAGGGAGACCGGCTGGACCTGCTCACCCACCGGACGCTGGGAGACCCGGAGCACTTCTGGCGCGTGTGCGACGCCAACGACACGCTCAACCCCTTCGAGCTGATGCGGGAGACGGGCTCCGTGGTGCGTATCGCCATGCCGGAGTTCTGAGCGCGCGATGAGCCTGCTGGGAATCCATCTCACCTTGCTGGTGGGCCCCACGGTGGCGGTGCCCGCGCCCGCGTCGTTCATGGAGGCCCTCCAGAACGTGGAGGTCACCCACAACGACGAGGGCCGCTCGGGCTTCCAGCTCACCTTCGGCGTGGGCCGCGCGGGGGCCATGGACCTGCTCGACTACGGGTTGGTGGGCCACCCGCTGCTCAGGCCCATGAACCGGGTGGTGCTGCTGGTGACGTTCAACGTGGTGCCGCAGGTGCTCTTCGACGGCATCATCACCCACCGCACGCTCACGCCCTCCCATCAGCCGGGCGCCTCCACGCTCACCCTCACCGGCGAGGACATCAGCGTGGCCATGGACCTGGAGCAGAAGGTCCACGAGCACCCCGCGCAGGTGGAGCCCATCATCATCGCGCAGTTGGTGCTGGGCTACGCGCAGTACGGCCTGGTGCCGGTCATCATCCCGCCGCCCACGCTGGACGTGCCGCTGCCCATCTACCGCACGCCCGTCTTCCGAGGCACCGACTACGCCTACCTGCAGGAGATGGCCAGCCGCTACGGCTACGTCTTCCACGTCACCCCCGGCCCCGCGCCGCTGATGAACACCGCGTACTGGGGCCCGCCCAACCGGCTGGGCATCCCCCAGCGGGCGCTCTCGGTGAACCTGGGCGCGCAGACCAACGTGGACTCGCTCGACTTCCAGTACAACGCGCTGGCGCCCACCACGGTGAAGGGCCAGGCCATCGTCTTCGGCCGCGCGCTGCCGGTGCAGACCTTCGCCAGCCTCCGCGTCCCGCCGCTGGCGAGCCAGCCCGCGCTGCTCACCCAGTCCAGCGTGCGCACGTCGCTGCTGGAGGACGTACCGGACGGCGCGGGCTACCTCGCCGCGTTCGCCCGGGCGCAGGGGCAGACGGACGCCTCCACGGACCAGGTGCTCACGGGCTCCGGGGAGCTGGACGCCACGCGCTACGGCGACGTGCTGCGTCCCCGGGGCCTGGTCGGCGTGCGCGGCGCGGGCTTCCAGCACGACGGCTTCTTCTACGTGCGCAACGTCACCCACTCCATCCGCCCCGGTGAGTACAAGCAGCGCTTCACCCTCACGCGCGAGGGTGCCGGGGCGCTCACTCCGGTGGTGCCGCCATGAGCTCCTACTTCGGGAAGTACCGCGGCGAGGTCGTCAACAACATCGACCCCCTGATGATGGGCCGCGTGCAGGTGAAGGTGCCCACCGTCCTGGGCGACAGCCAGCTGGGCTGGGCCATGCCGTGCATGCCGTACGGCGGCAGCGGCAAGGGCTTCTTCGCGGTGCCCGCGGTGGGCGCCAAGGTCTGGGTGGAGTTCGAGCGCGGGGACTTGAACTACCCCATCGTCGCCGGCTGCTTCTGGGGCGAGGGCGAGGCGCCCGCCACGCCGGGCCTTCCCACCACCAAGGTGTGGAAGACGGACGCCGTCACCGTAAAGCTCGATGACCTGCCGGGCGCGGGGGGCTTGAGCATCGAGGTGAGCCCGCCCGCGGTGCCCATGCCGCTGAAGGCGACCTTCACCGCGGCCGGCATCGAAATCAACCACGGGGGCACGGCCAAGGTGGTGCTCAGCGCCACCGGCATCGAGCTGTCGTTCGGCGCCGCCAACATCAAGCTCGGCCCCACGGGCGTCAACGTCAACAACGGCGCGCTGGAGGTCATCTAGCCATGGGAGCCTTCGTCGTCCACGTCGGAGCCACGGTGATGTGTCCGCACGGGGGCCAGGTGCAGACGATGCCCGGCAACCCGCGCGTGAAGGTGGGCGGGCAGTTCGTCGCCACCATGGCGGACCAGTACCTGGTGACGGGCTGCACCTTCCCGCCACAGAGCGGAGGGCCGTGCGTGCAGGTGAAGTGGATGGTGCCCTCGGTGCGCGTGCGCGTGGGGGGCCAGTTCGTCATCCTGCAGAACAGCGTGGGGATGTCCCTGGGGGCCGCGCCCCTGGGGCCGCCGCAGGTGGTGATGACGCAGGTCCGCGTGAGGGGGACCTGACCATGCACATCGCCTTCCCCTATCGCCTGGATGGACGGGGCCGCACGGCGGACGCGGACCTGGACACGCACGTGCGGCACCTCATCGAGCAGGTGCTCTTCACCTCGCCCGGTGAGCGCGTCAACCGGCCCACCTTCGGCACGGGCCTGGGGCAGCTCGTCTTCGCGCCCAACAGCTCGGAGCTGGCCACCGCCACGCAGTTCCTGGTGCAGGGCGCGCTCCAGCAGTGGCTGGGGGACCTCATCCAGGTGGAGGCGGTGGAGACGCACAGCGAGGAGGCCGCCCTCCAGGTGACGGTGCGCTACGTGGTGCGCCGCACCCAGCAGCGCCAGACGGCGCAGTTCTCACGGGAGCTCTGACATGGGCGCGCGCTACGTCTGCCAGAGCGAGCAGCGACGCCGGTTGGTGGAGGCCCACCCCACCTTCAACGGCATCGACTACCTGGAGGTCCTGGACGAGGAGGCCGCCACCCTCGAGCTGGAGCGCCAGCGCACGCTGTGGGTGCGCTGCTACAAGCCGCTGCCCGTCACCATCAGCGCGGACAACGTGGGAATCACCGGCGGCGTGCGCCTGAAGGACATCGGCGTCGCGCTCGCGTTCCGCATGGACCAGCCGCCGCCGGACCCGCTCACCACCCAGGCCGAGCGCGATGAGTACGCGCGGCGCGTGGCGCTGGACGTGGAGAACGGCACGACGGAGACGCAGCAGACGCTGGTGGTGCGCACCACGTCCTCCGGCGACTTCTCCACGTACACGCTCGCGCTCCTGCGGGGCTTCCTGGACACGGTGCCCCTGGAGGGCTTCGACGCCCTGTTGTCGCGCGTGGACTTCACCTTCAAGGTGGAGTGCCCGAGCGAGTTCGACTGCGCCCCGCCGAAGTCCGCCGTCACGCCGGACGGCGTGGACCCGACCCTCGACTACCTCACGCGCGACTACGCCAGCTTCCGGCGGCTGCTCCTCGACCGGCTGTCGGAGGTGGCGCCGCAGTGGAAGGAGCGCAACCCCGCGGACCTGGGCGTGACGCTGGTGGAGCTGATGGCCTACTCGGCCGACTACCTCAGCTACTACCAGGACGCGGTGGCCACCGAGGCGTACCTGGGCACCGCGCGCAAGCGCACCTCCGTGCGCCGCCACGCGCGGCTGCTCGACTACCCCATGCACGACGGCGGCAACGCCCGCGCGTGGGTGACGGTGAGCCTCACGCCCGATGCCGAGGGCACGACGCTGGCCGGCCCCACCGAGGTGACGCCCGGCACGCTGTTCCTCACCACCGTGGACGCGCCCCGCGTGGTGGACGCCCGGCAGCTCCAGGCCGCCATCGTCTCCGGCGCGGAGGTGTTCGAGTCGCTCCACCCCACCACGCTCTACTCGGGCCACGGCCGCATCACCTTCCACACCTGGGGTGAGGACCGCTGCTGCCTTCCCCGGGGCGCCACGGCGGCCACGCTGCTCAACCCGCCCTCGCCCGCGGACCCGACGAAGAAGACCTTCACGCCGGAGAACTTCTCCGAGGGCAAGGTGCTCATCCTGGAGGAGGCGCGCGGCTCTCAGACGGGGCGCGCCGTGGACGCGGACCCGTCCCGCCGCCACGCGGTGCGGCTGACGCAGGTGGCCTTCGGCGAGGACCCGCTGCTCGGCGTGGACGTGGTGGAGGTGTCCTGGCACACCGAGGACGCGCTGCCCTTCGAGCTGTGCCTGTGGACCGTCACCGTCCCCCACGACTCCACCGGGGAGAAGGAGGACGTGCCCGGCCAGCCCGCGCCGGTGAGCGTGGCGCGCGGCAACGTGGTGCTGGTGGACCATGGGCGCACGCTGACGGAGGAACTGCCCGCCGTGCCCGGGACAGGGGGCTACCGTCCCCGACTGTCGCGTGGCCCGCTCACCCAGGTGTCGCGGGTGGAGGGCGGCCGCGCGGTGGACCCCACCGCGTCCGCCACCGCCGCGCTGCGCTCCGCGCCGGAGGAGTCCCTGCCCGCGCTCTGGCTGCGCGAGGCGGAGAGCGGCCGCGTCTGGGTGCCGCGCCGCACGCTGCTCAACAGCGGCCGCTTCAGCCGGGAGCTGGTGGCCGAGGTGGAGGACGACGGCCGGGCCCGCCTGCGCTTCGGCGACAACGTGCTCGGCGAGCGCCCCGGCGCCGGCGTGGGGATGACGGCCACGTACCGCATCGGCAACGGCGTCGCGGGCAACGTGGGCGCGGAGTCGATTTCGCATGTGTACTCGCCCGTGGGCGGCGCGTGGCGCGACGGCATCCTCCGCGTGCGCAACCCCCTGCCGGCGCAGGGCGGCGTGGAGCCGGAGGCCGTGGAGCGGGTGCGCATCGACGCGCCGGAGGCCTTCCGCATCCAGCAGCGCGCGGTGACGGAGGAGGACTACGCGGAGGTGGCCCAGCGCCACCCCGAGGTGCAGCGCGCGGTGGGCAGCCTGCGGTGGACGGGGAGCTGGCACACCATGTTCATCACCGTGGACCGACGCGGCGGCTTCCCGGTGGACGCGGACTTCTCCGAGCGGCTCACCACCTTCCTGGAGCGCTTCCGGCTGGCCGGGTACGACCTGCGCGTCGACGCGCCCCTCTTCGTCCCGCTGGACATCGCCATGACGGTCTGCGTGCTGCCGGGCTACCTGGCCGCCAACGTGAAGGCCGCGCTGCTGGAGGTCTTCGGCAACGGGGAGCTTCCCGATGGCCGTCGCGCGTTCTTCCACCCGGACAACTTCACCTTCGGCGAGCCGGTGTACCTGAGCCAGCTGGTGGCCACGGCGATGAAGGTCCCCGGCGTGGCGTGGGTGGAGACGGAGGACGCGCCGGGCAAGCCGCAGCGCTTCCGGCGCTTCGGGCAGGTGCCTCGCGACGAGTGGAAGAACGGGCTCATCGCCATGGACCGGCTGGAGATTGCCCGGCTCGACAATGACCCGAGCCAGCCGGAGAACGGCAAGCTCGACTTCTACATGCAGGGGGGCCTGTGAGCACGTCCATCAAGGGCTCTGGGGACTGCGACGCGTGCGAGGCGCAAGGCGCGGCGGAGGCGGCGCCGCTGTACAACCGCCCCGGCCAGCCCGCGCTCGCGTACCGCATCGGCACGCACTCCAGCTTCTTCCAGCGCATGCTCGCGCGCCTGCCGCGGGAGTTCCTGCCGGACGGGGAGTTCGCCGGCACCCGGCCGCTGGCGGCGCTGTCCACGCGCGGCACCGAGGATTTGTCCATCGCGATGCTGGACGCGTGGGCCACGGCCGCCGACGTGCTGACCTTCTACCAGGAGCGCATCGCCAACGAGGGCTTCCTGCGCACCGCCACGGAGCGGCGCTCGGTGCTGGAGCTGGCGCGGCAGCTCGGCTACGAGCTCAAGCCCGGCGTCGCCGCGAGCACGTACCTGGTCTTCACCGTGGAGACGGCGCCCGGCGCGCCCTCGCGCGTCCAGGTGCCGGTGGGCGTGCAGGTGCTCAGCATCCCCGGCCAGGACGCGCGGCCCCAGACGTTCGAGACCACCGAGGCGCTGGAGGCGCGCGCGGAGTGGAACCTGCTCCGGGTGCCCAGGACGCAAGCCCAGCCGCTGATGCGCGGGGAGAGCACGCTGTACCTGCGCGGCCTGCAGCCCGGCATCCAGCCCGGCGACGCGCTGCTGCTCGTGGGCGAGGAGCGCGAGCGCCAGCCGGGCAGCGAGCAGTGGGACCTGCGCTGGGTGAAGACCGTCACCCAGGTGCCGAACCCGAAGGAGCCCGAGCTCAACCACACCGTGGTGACGTGGGAGCCGGGGCTGGGCAGCGAGTCGCCGCGCATGGACCCGGCGGACCACCCGCGCGCCTTCGTGCTGCGGCTGCGCGGCAACCTGTTCGGCTACAACGCGCCGTCCTTCAAGGCGATGCCGGACGAAATCAAGCAGCGCTACAACCCGGACTACCGCCCCGGCGACGGGCGCTTCACCCAGTGGCCCCAGTTCGAGAACACCACCGCGGTGCAGGGAATCGTGGACCTGGACCGCGAGTACCCCACGCTGGTGCACGGCAGCTGGGTGGCGCTCTGGAAGTCGCGCTACGTGGAGCTCTACCGCATCACCGACATCCAGCCCTGGGCACGTGAAGACTTCACGATGACCGCCAAGGTGACGCGGCTGACGTTCGACACCAACGAGCACCTGTCCTACTTCCCGCTGCGCAGCACCGTCGTGCTCGCGCAGAGCGAGGAGCTGCCCATCGGCGAGATGCCGCGGACGGACGCGGTGCAGGGCGACTCCATCGAGCTGGACCGCGCGGTGGCGGGCCTGGAGCCCCAGCACGTGCTGCTCATCGAGGGCAGGACGCTCGTGGACGGGCAGTCGGGCGAGTGGCTGCGGCAGGTGGTGGCGTTGGACCGCGCGGAGGCGCTCCCGGACGGACGCACGCGGCTGGTGCTCCAGGAGCCCCTGGCCGCGCCGCTCGTGCGCGACACGGTGCTCATCCACGGCAACGTGGCGCCCTCCACGCACGGCGAGACGGTGCGCGAGGTGCTGGGCGGCGGTGACGGCTCGCGCACGCATCAGCGCTTCGTGCTGCGCAAGCCGCCGCTCACCTACGTGGCGGCGCCCACCGACACCGGCGGAGAGAGCACGCTGGAGATTCGGGTGAACGGCGTGCTGTGGAAGGAGGTGCCCACGCTCTTCGGCCAGGACGAGCGCGCCGAGGTCTACATGGTGCGCCTGCAGGACGACGGCACGGTGGTGGTGACGTTCGGCGACGGCGTGTCCGGCGCGCGCCTGCCCACGGGTCAGGAGAACATCACCGCGGTGTACCGCTCCGGCATCGGTCCGGAGGGCGAGGTGGACTCCGGGCAGCTCGCGCTCCTCAAGGTGCGCCCGCTGGGCATCCGCGAGGTGGGCAACCCGCTGCCCGCCACGGGGGCGGCCGCGCCGGAGTCGCGGGACGAGGCGCGCGACAACGCCCCCGCGTCGGTGCTGACGCTGCGCCGCGTGGTGTCGCTGCAGGACTACGAGGACTTCGCCTCCACCTTCGCGGGCATCGGCAAGGCCCAGGCCGCGGACCTCACCAACGGCGAGCGCATCCTCGTGCACGTCACCGTGGCCGCGAACAACGGCGAGCCGGTGGAGCCGGGGACCCAGCTGCACGAGAGCCTGGAGGAGGCCCTGCGCTCGCACCACGACCCGGTGCGCCAGTTCGCGCTCTCCTCCTACGAGCGGCTCTACTTCGCCGTGGAGGCCCGGCTGCGGCTGGACACACGCTACCTGCCCGAGGACGTGCTCGCCCGGGCGGAGGCCGCGCTGCGCGAGGCGTTCTCCTTCGAGCGGCGCCAGTTCGCCCAGGCGGTGAGCGGCGCGGAGGTCATCCGCGTCCTCCAGGACGTGCCGGGCGTGGTGATGGTGGACCTGGAGCGGCTGCACCCGACGACGCCCTTCATCCCGGAGCAGAAGCTGTTCTCGGTGATTCGCGCGCGCGGCGCCCGCTGGGAGCGCACGCTCCTGCGGCCCGCGCAGCTGCTCCTGCTGGACCCGTCGCTCCAGGGTGAGCGGCGGGGCGTGACGCTGGTGCACGACCTGGAGGTGAGCCCGTGACGCCCTCGCCCAGGGACAGGCTGTACAAGCTGCTGCCCGCCATCCACCGCGCCAAGGACACGCTGCAGGGCGAGCCGTTGCGCGCGCTCCTGGCCATCATGGAGCACGAGCTGCTGGCGCTCGAGGAGGACATCGGCCAGCTGCATGACAACTGGTTCATCGAGACGTGCCAGGAGTGGGTGGTGCCGTACATCGGCGACCTGCTCAAGGTGCGCGACCTGGTGCCCGTGGACCCGGGCCTCTTCAGCCAGCGCGCCTACGTGGCCAACACCCTGGCGTACCGGCGCCGCAAGGGCACCGCGGCCATGCTGGAGCAGCTCGCGCGCGACGTGACGGGCTGGCCCGCGCGCGCCGTGGAGTTCTTCCAGCGCGTGGGCACGACGCAGTACCTCAACCACCCGCGCCTGACGAGCCTGCGCACGCCGGACCTGCGGGACGCCAACGCGCTGGAGCTGGTGGGCACCCCGTTCGAGAACGCCACCCGCACCGTCGACGTGCGCCACATCGACAACCAGCGCGGCCAGCACAACCTGCCCAACGTGGGCCTCTTCCTGTGGCGGCTGGAGTCCTATCCCGTCGTGCTCGCGCCCGCGTACCCGGTGCTCCCGGCCTCCGAGCCCGGCGCCACCGAGGAGGGGCTCTTCCGCTTCGACGCGCTCGGCTGCGACACGCACCTGTTCAACCTGCCGCAGTCGGAGACGACGCTCAGCTCGCTGGCCGGGGAGCTCAACGTGCCGACGCCGCTGCGCCGCCGGCCGCTGTATGACGAGCTGGAGGCCCGCCGCGCCGCGCTCGCCCGGGGCCAGACGCCCGAGCAGCGCTACTTCGGCGCCACCCCGCCCTTCACGCTCCACCTGGACGCGGGGCCCGGCGCGTTCGAGGCCATCTCCCCGGACGAGGTCCTCATCTGTGACCTGTCCACCTGGCACCGCCCGCCCGCCACGCTGCCCTACCCGCCGCTGGACCCGAGCCTGCCGCCGGTGAACCGGAGCATCCGCGTCGCGGTGGACCCGGTGAACGGGCGGCTCGCCTTCGCCGAGGGGCTGCCGGTGCCCACGGCGCTGTCGGTCAGCTACGCGTATGGCTTCAGCAGCGAGGTGGGCGGCGGCTTCTATGACCGCCAGGAGACGCTGCTCCCGCTGGAGCAGCGCGGCGCCTGGCGCGTCGACACGCGCGTGGGCCCCTACACCACGCTCGCCTCGGCCTTGAGCGCGAGCAGCGCCAGCGGGGACGCGCTGGTGGAGGTGCTCGACAGCGAGCGCTATCCGCTGGCCACGCTGGACGTGGCGGTGGGCTCGCGGCTGGAGCTGCGGGCCGCCAACCTCCAGCGCCCCGTCATCGACCTGCAGGGCGGCCGGGGGCTGATACGACTGGGAGAGGGCGCCACGCTGGTGCTCAGCGGACTGCTCGTGCGCGGCGGCGTGCTGGAGGTGCAGGCCGCGGACAACGCCACGCTGGACTTGCGCCACTGCACGCTCGTGCCCGGACAGGACCTGCTGCCGGACGGCCAGCCGCGCACCACCGAGCCGAGCCTGGTGGTGAAGGGCGAGAAGGACGGCGACTGCACCGTGCTCCTGCATCGCTGCATCACCGGCCCCGTGCGCACGGGCCGCGCCACCGTGCTGCGGCTGGAGGACTGCATCGTGGACGGGCTGGGAGGCCCCGCGCTCCAGGGACTGCCCACACCTCCGGGGCCGCTGCTCCCCGAGGAGGAGGACCTGGAGGCGGAGGGCCTCACGGGCACGCTCCACGTGCTCGCCAGCACGGTGCTCGGCACCGTGGAGACCACGGTGCTGGAGCTGGCCAGCGACAGCCTCTTCACGGGCCGGGTGAACGTGGTGCAGCGGCAGAAGGGCTGCATGCGCTTCTGCTACGTGCCGCCCGGCTCGCACGTGCCCCAGCGCTTCCGCTGCCAGCCCGCGTACGCGGAAGGGACGCCCGAGGACGTGCGGCTGGAGCTCGAGCGCCGCGTGAAGCCCGTCTTCACGTCGGACCGCTACCTGGAGCCGGGCTACTGCCAGCTCCGCGACGACACCGATTCGGGCATCCGCCGGGGTGCCAGTGACGAGGGGGAGATGGGCGTGTTCCACCACCTCCAACAACCGCAGCGCGAGGCCAACCTGCGCGCCAGCCTGACCGACTACCTGCGCTTCGGACTCGAGGCCGGGTTCTTCTTCGTGACCTGAGGAGACGCCATGAAGGGCGATTTCAGCCGGAACACCTTCCGGCCCGCGAAGCACTACTCCACCGTGCGGATGCAGCAGGGACGCGTCCAGCTGGACGCCGACTGGAACGAGCACGTCGACCTCCAGCAGTACCTGGACCAGACGACGCGCCGGGACGTCATCGGCCACAGCGGGACACCCCAGGAGCCCGGCACGCCCGCCGAGCAGACGGGGTTCGCCCTCTTCACGCAGGGCACCCGCCCCTTCGTGCGCGCCGGGCACTACTACGTGGAGGGCATCCTCTGCGAGAACGAGCAGGCGGTGGCGCTGGACGCGCAGCCGGACCTGCCCGGCTTCACGCTGCCGGTGGCGAACGGGCGCTACCTGGCCTTCCTCGACGTGTGGCAGCGCCACGTCACCGCGCTGGAGGACCCGGAGCTGCGCGAGGTGGCGCTGGGCGGCCCGGACTCCGCCACGCGCACCCGCACGGTGTGGCAGGTGCGGCTGCTGCGGCTCACGGGAACGAACGCCTCGGGGCCCATCGAGGGGGTGCCCTGCCACACCTTCGGCACCCCGGAGTGGCTGCCCGACGAGCTGACCAGCACCGGCACGCTCGCGGCGCGCGGCGAGCCCGAGCAGGCCAGCGACAACCCGTGCATCGTCGCGGCCGAGGCGGGCTACCGCCGGCTGGAGAACCAGCTCTACCGGGTGGAGGTGCACCGCGGCAACACTGGCGGCGGCACGGCCACCTTCAAGTGGTCGCGCGACAACGGCATCCTCTTCACCCAGGTGGAGTCGGTGGATGTCCTCAACCGGCGCATGGTGGTGACCGAGCCGGGCAAGGACGGCTACCGGCGCTTCCAGCCCAACCAGTGGCTGGAGCTGACCACCGAGGAGCGCGTGCTGCGCGGCGAGCCCGGTGAGCTCATCCGCGTGGAGGCGATGACGGGCAACCGCATCACCATCGACGCGGCGACGTGGCCGGCCACGCTGCCCTCCGGCGCGCTCACCGTGCGCGGCTGGGACAACGTGGGTCCCGCGGGCGCGCTGGACATCGTCCCCGCTCCGGCGGACCCGTCCTTGGGGTGGACCTCGCTGGAGAGCGGCGTGCAGGTGCGCTTCACCGCGGGCCGCTACCGCACGGGCGACTACTGGCTCATCCCCGCGCGCACGGTGACGCGCAACGTGCTGTGGCCCCAGGACGGAGGGCTGCCCGCCTCCGAGCCCGCCCACGGCATCCGTCACCACTACTGCGCGCTGGCCGTGCTGGAGCGCAACTCCGACGGCTGGCACGTGCACGACTGCCGCAACCTGTTCCCCCCGCTCACCGAGCACAAGACGCTGGTGTACGCGGGCGGCGACGGCCAGGAGGTGCTGCCCGCCCGTCCGCCCGCGCCGCCCAGCCGGCTCGCCAGGCCCCTGCGCGCGGGCGTGTTCAACGGGCGGCTTCCCGTGGTGGGCGCGCGCGTCCAGTTCAGCGTGGTGCTGTCCGAGGGCCAGGGCACCGTCGCGGACGTCCACCTGCCGGACGACGCGCAGACGACGATTGTCGTCTACACCGATGCCAGCGGCATCGCGGAGGTCTTCTGGACGCCGGCCATCGACGGCTGGCAGACGGTGAACGACCCCCGGAACAGCCAGGTGGTCGAGGCCCGGCTGCTGGACCACGGGAACGAGGCCATCCACGCGCCGCTGCGCTACTTCGCGAGCCTCAGCGTCGCATCCAAGGTGGCGTACGACCCGGACGACGCGCAGGAGATCCTCAACGACACGCACACCGTCCAGGAGGCGCTGGATACGCTGAGCCGGCAACGGGTGCTCACGTACGAGGGCGGTGACGGCCAGGAGGTGCTCCCCGGCGAGCGGCTGCCGCACCCGCTGCGCGTGGGCGTGGCCCGTCACCAGCGCCGCGCGGCGAACCAGTCGGTCCGCTTCCGGGTGCTCAGCGGCGCCGGCGGCCAGTACACCGGCGTGCGACTGGCCGGCTCGAGCAACCCGTGGACGGAGAGCATCGTCGTCACCACCGGCGACGACGGCCTCGCCCTGGTGGAGTGGCTGCCCAACCCCAACGACGTCACCCAGCAGGTGGAGGCGCGGCTCCTGGTGTCCGAGGGCGGCCCGCTCGTCGAGGCCCACCTGCCCCTGGTGTTCACCGCGCGCCTGAGCCTGGCGAACCGGGTGGCCTACCAGTCCGGCGGGTGCCAGACGCTGCTGAACGCGGACACGGTGCAGGAGGCGCTGGACACGCTGTGCCGCCAGCGCACGTTCCTGTACCTGGGCGGAGACGGCCAGGAGGGCGCGCCGCTGCAGGAGCTGCCCACGCCGCTCATGGTGGCGGTGATGCAGGGCGAAAACCCGGTCGCCAACGCGCTCGTGCACTTCCGCATCCTCCAGGTCGCCGATGGCGCCAGCCTCCGCCCCGCCGAGGGAACAGGCACGCCCGGCGCGTCGCTGCTGGTGCGCACCAACACACAGGGCATCGCCGCCGCGCTCTGGACGCTGTCGAACGCGCCGACGCAGCGGGTGTCCGCCCAGCTGGTGGAGGACGCCCAGACGCCCACGCGGGTGCCGCCCATCCTGTTCAACGCGCGCTCCACCGTCTCCGTCGCGGCCGAGCCCTCGGTCAAGGTCACCCGCGTGGAGATGGCCACCAACGCCCAACTCGCCATCGAGAACGACAGCGTCGTGGAGTTCGAGCCCTTCGTCACGCTGGCCCAGGGCATCCGCATCATCTGCTCCGAGGAGCTGGCGCCGCTCATGTCGCCCGCGGGTGCGCCGCTGCCGCTCCCCCGCCCCGTCGTGTCGTTGTCGGTGGAGATCAACTACCCGCTGACCACCCACGACTCGACGTGGTGGCGCGAGCAGATGGGCCGGCTGGTGGGCATCGTCGGTCATCAGACCTTCGAGCTGCGCGGCGAGGCGCGCATCTTCGGCTCGGACATCGTCTGGATTCCCTCGCTGGAGTCCTACCGGTGGCTGGGTCATCTGCGCAACTACGACACCGAGGACCGCGCCAATCCCCGCCTGCTCGTGAAGCTGCGCATCCGGGGCGGATACGTCCACTCGCGCGACGGCAGCCGCGTCCTGGATGGCGAGGTGATTTCGCGCTCGCTGGCGCAGCGCTTCGCCGCCGGCCTCCCCAACCGGGGTGACGGCCGGCAGGGCGGAGACTTCGAGCTGTGGTTCTGGATTCGCAGCTTCACCTTCTCGCCGCCGGGCATCGCCCCGGGGACGCTCGGCCCGCGCACGCTCATCGCGTCCAGCACCGTGACGTCCGCGCTGGAGCAGCCGTGGGGGCTGGCGCGGGACGCGAAGCGGCAGGAGCTGCTCGTGGCGGACACCGGCGCCAACGCCGTGGCGCGCCTGAGCCTGGAGAACCACGCCGCGGTGGGGAAGCTCGAGGAGGGCCTGGAGCAGCCCACGGCCCTGGTGCTGGACGCGCGGCGCGACGAACTCTACGTCGCCAACGCGGGCGGCGACTCGGTGGACGTCTTCCGCCATGACGACCAGGGCGGCTTCCAGCCCGCGCGCGTGCTCGCCGGGAAGAAGACGGGGCTGAGCGGTCCGCTGGGCCTGGCGCTCGACGCGGAGCACCAGCGCCTCTTCGTCGCCGGCTCGGGCAAAGGCCAGGCGACGGGGCTGACGACCGGGCCCAAGGGAGGACGCGGCGCGTACCTCGCCCTCTTCGACGCGCAGGCCCAGGGCGACACGGCGCCGCGCGCGCGGTGGACGGGCGAGCAGCTCAAGCTCAACCGGGCCGCGGGGCTCGCGTGGGACGCGGTCCACGAGGAGCTCTACGTCGCGGATTACGGCGCGGACGCGGTGGCCGTGTACTCACTGGCGTCGCTGCTGGACACCAAGGCGACCGCCGTGAAGCCCCTGCGCGTGCTCCAGGGCAAGGCGACGGGGCTGTCCCAGCCCACGGGCGTCTCGCTGGATGCCTCCGGCGAGGAGCTGTGGGTGGCCAACGCGCGCACCAACAGCATCACCGTGTACGCGCGGGACGCGGCCGGGAACACGGCGCCGCTGCGCACGGTGGAGGCGCCCTCGGAGTCGGGCAAGAGCCTGCGGGCCGTGCTGCCCTGAACGCGAGAAGGGCCCGGAGCCGAGTCCCCGGGCCCTTCGTGACGACGGAGCGTCGCCTCAGCGCGCGCGGGGCATCGCGGCCTTCAGCTCGGCGAGGCCTCGGCGCAGCTCCGCCAGCTCCGCCTTCAGCGCGTCCACCTCCGCGTCGCGCTCGCGCAGCTGCCGGGTGCGCCGCTCCAGCGCCTGGATGGCGACCATGTTGACGCCGTCGATGTCGAGCATGCCGATGCTGGTGTCATCCGTGCCCAGCCCGAAGGCGGCGCGGAAGTCCTGCGCCACCGGCCCCACGTGCCGCACGCCGCTCGCCTCTTCCTTGTAGCGCCAGCTCTCCACGGGGAGCCGCGCCACCTTCTCCAGGAGCAGCTCGCCGTCCACCGTGCGGAAGTCCTCCTTCTGGTTCCGGTCGGAGGTGCAGGAGAACACGCCGGAGCCCGCGGGCAGGTTGCACCCCGTGCTCGCCGTGGCGTTGGTGCGCAACTGGATGCCACCGGAGGCACGCACCAGGAACTGGTGCTCGGCGGTGTTGGAGATGACGTTGGTAGACGACTGGTCCGCCCAGATGAACGAGCCCTTGAAGCCTCCCGACGAGGCCCGCTGTCCCATGGCCGTGCTGTAGTCCGCGTTCGCGTCGACGCGGTACCCCAGCGCGACGGAGCCCTGCCCCGTCGCGTTGTTGGTGTAGCCCATCGCCACCGAGGTGAAGCCGCTCGCCGTGGTCGCCGCGCCGCTGGCGAAGCTCGCCGAGCCCGTCGCCTGGTTCGACGAGCCGAAGCACGTCGCGACCACACCGGAGGCGACACACACATCACCGAACGCGAAGGAGCCATACGCGCTCGCGCGGCTGTTGGCCCCGCCCGCCCAGGAGTACACCCCCACGTTGCTGTCGTCCCACTCCGCGGCGGTCGCCGTGCCCGCGCGGAACGCGCCCTTCGAGGGAGCCCACATCAGGCGCAGGCCCTTTCCACTCGCGGGGAACGCGCCCTGCTCCAGCTCGCCCCGCGCCACCAGCCCACCGGCCGAGTCGACGGAGAAGAGCGGCAACGCGGTCCAGGCCGGCGTGGTGCTCGTGTTCGTCACGCGCAAGAGCGGCACGGGCGCGGCGACGGCCGCCGCCGCGTCGACGAAGTGTCCCGCCGTCGTGGTGGCGCTGCCCGTCAGCGACAGCGAGGCCTGCTGCGGCTCGGTCCCGTTCTGGATGTAGCTGGTGCTCCCGGGCAGCGGCGCGCGCGCGTCCGTGAGCCGCGAGTCATTGCCCTCCGTCACCGTGCCCGGCCCCGCGCCGTACACCACGCTGACGACGTCACCGTCGTCCAGCCGCAACCCCGAGCCCACCTCCCAGCTCTTCGCGGGCGGCGCATCGTCCCCACAGCCCACGGCGCTCAACGCCAGGGCTCCCAGCGTGGCACACAGCATTCGCGTCTTCATGTCGTCTCCTGGCTCACGGCGGCTGGCCGGCGGCTGAACGCGCTCGGCCTGAAGCCTTCGCCAGGGTGTCACTTTTTCCCGGCGCGCTCACCGGGCGACCGGACGCACCGGCGGCACGCAGCGGTTCACGCTGTACGGCCGGACCCGGGCGCACCACTCGGGCTGTCCCGATGAATTCCAGGAGATATCGAGGTCCGATGAATCACCGTTTTCAACCTCACCGGCCCAGGTCTCCAGCAGCTTCGCGCCCTCCTTCGGGCTCCAGCGATACAGCTCGATGGGCGCCTCACCGCGCGTCCCCGACACGATGAACGCCAGCGAGTCACCCGGGCCACAGGACAGCCGGGGCACGGCCCGGAGCCCCCGGTGCAACACGGCGCGCTGGACGGCCGCGCCCTCCGCGAACCACACGGCCTCCAGCGTGGTGCCCAGCAAGCCCTGGGAGCTTCCGAAGTCCGCCAGGGGCGAGGACACCACCAGCCTGGAGTCACCACACCACTCGCGCTTCGAGGTGTGCGGCGGGAGGCGGAGCATGACGTCCCCGGAGCGCAGGTCCACCAGGGCGCTGGAGCCAGCCAGTTGCACGACGAGGGCCCGCGTGGCGCTGGGGTTCGCCTCGACGAAGGTAACCTGCTCGAAGCGGATCTCGCCCGCGCGCAGCACGGAGTCCGCGCGACAGGAGTTGTTCTCCCAGTCGAGCCACTCGCACGAGCGCTGGTGCGTGAGCTCCGCGGGGCCCACCTTCTCGATGCGTGGGGCTTCCTGGCGCCGACAAGCGCCCATCGTCAGGAGCAACAGCACGAACAGCGCGGAGCGCATATGGCCTCGAGGAGCCCGGAGAGCAAAGGAGTCTAGCAGGCCCTCGCCCGCCCTCGCCCCCGAGGCTCCCACCTCGAAGAGAGAGGATGACGCGCCGGGTCCTCCGCGTTGCCTACTTCATGCGCGTCCATGAAGACACCCCGCAGCCCGCCTCCAGCCAGCCGTCTCCAGCGAGCGGTGTCACCCCGGACGTCCAGGCCATCGCTCGAATCGACGCCGTCAAGACGGTCCTGCGAGTGCTCCTTCAGACCACCGGCCTGCGGCTGGCCGTCGTGGCCCGCGTCACCGCGCAGGAGTGGCGCTGCTGCGCGGTGCTGGACGAGATGAGCTTCGGCCTCAAGCCGGGCGACACGCTCGCCATCTCGACGACGTTCTGCAACACGGTGCGCACCTCGGCCACCCCGCTGCTCGTCAACCACGCCAGCCAGGAGCCCCGCTTCGCGGGCCACCCCGCGCCCAGGCTCTATGGCGTGGAGAGCTACATCGCCGTGCCGCTGTACCGCAGGGATGGGGCCTTCTTCGGCGTCATGTGCGCGCTGGACTCCAACCCGGCCGCGCTCCCCCAGGACAAGCTGGAGGTCTTCCGACACCTGGGCGACCTCATCGGCCATCAGCTCGAGAACCAGGACGCGCTGGACCGCAGCGCGGCCCAGCTCTTCGACGAGAAGGAGGCGGCCCTGCTGCGCGAGCAGCTCATCGGCATCGTCAGCCACGACCTGCGCAACCCCCTCAACGCCATCCTCATGTCCGCCGCGACGCTGGTGCGCCGCACGGACCTGGACGAGCGGGCGCGCCGGGCGGTGCGGCGCATCGTCGACTCGGCGGACCGCGCGCAGCGGCTCATCCGGGACCTGCTCGACTTCACCCAGGCGCGCATGGGCCAGGTGCTGCCCGTCGACCGTCAGCCCATGGACCTGCACGAGCTGACCTGTCAGGTCGTCGAGGAGGTCCAGGCCGTCGCGCCGGAGCGCGTGCTGGAGGTCCGGACGAAGGGCCACGGCCAGGGGACCTGGGACGCGGACCGCATCGCCCAGGTGCTGCACAACCTGCTCGCCAACGCCATGCAGTACAGCCCCTCGGGCGCGCGCATCCAGGTGTCGAGCGAGGCGCATGACGGGGAGCTGGTCCTGCGGGTGCACAACGACGGGCCCCCCATCCCGCAGGAGGTGCTCCCCACCCTCTTCGAGCCCATGAAGCGCGGCACCACGAACGGCGCGGAGCGGCGCAGCGTGGGCCTGGGCCTGTTCATCGTGGACCAGATTGCCCGGGCCCATGGAGGGAGCGTCGAGGTGGCGTCCACGCAAGCGGAGGGCACGACCTTCAGCGTCCATCTTCCGCGGCGCGGATGACGGCGCGCGCGCGTGGAGTATAAGTCGCCGGATGGACGGCCTCCCGTCTCCCACCGCGCGCGACTGCGTCGACCCCTGGCGTCTTCCCCTCTTCTGCCTGGCCGCCGCCGTGGTGCTGGCGCTGACGCTCCAGCTCAGCAACGGCACGCTGCTGGACACGTCCCTGCGAGGCCTCACGCTGGCGCTGGGCCTGGCGCTGCTGGCCGTCGTCGGCCCCGGCGGCTCGCGCCCGTGGACGTGGGGTGAGGCGGCGCTCGCGCTGGGCCTGGGCGTCGGGCTGCTCCTGCAGCTCCAGGTGCTCCTCACCGACTACCCGTCGTCCGCGCTCAGGCTCCAGGGGCCCTGGCCCTTCGCGCTCTTCCACGAGCGGCTGGCGGCCGCGGCGCTCATCAGTGGCGCGCTGCTCGCGGGTCCGGACTGGCTGCGCAAGGTCGGCGTGCCCGCGCTCCTCGGGGTGTACCTGCTCTTGGGGCTCTGGATTCTTCGCCACGCGCCCTCGCCCCACATCGACGTGCTCGTGTTCCAGGTGCAGGGCGCGGACGAGCTCCTGCGCGGCCAGAACCCGTACGCGATGACGTTCCCCAACATCTACGGCCATGGACACTGGTACGGCGAGGGGCTCGTGCGGGACGGACGGCTGCTGTTCGGCTTCCCCTACCCGCCCCTGAGCCTGATGTTCGCCACCCTGGGCCGCGCGCTGGCGACGGACCCGCGCCACGCGCAGCTCGTGGCCACCGCGCTCGCCGCCGGCCTCATGGCCTGGACGCGGGGTGGTCGTCTGGGCGCGGGCGCCGCGGCGCTGTACCTGCTCACGCCGCGCGGCTTCTTCGTGCTGGAGCAGTCCTGGACGGAGCCCTTCCTCGTGCTGCTGCTGTCGGCCACGGTCTTCTGCGCCGTGCGCTTCCCTCGCGCGCTGCCGTACGTCTTCGGCCTGACGCTCGCCATCAAGCAGCACACGGTGTTCCTGCTGCCGCTGGCGCTGCTGCTCCTGCCCGAGCCTCGCCAGCAGCTCTGGGGCTTCTTGTGGCGTGCCGCCGCCACCGCGCTGGCCGTCAGCCTCCCCATCGCCCTGCCGGACCCGAAGGCGTTCTTCCACAGCGTGGTGGCGCTGCACATCCACCAGCCGTTCCGCGTCGACTCGCTGAGCTACCTGGCCGCGTGGGTGGCCAAGGGTCATCCCACCCCACCCCTCTGGATTCCCTTCGCCGCCGTGGCCGCCGCGCTGGGCTTGAGCCTGTGGCGCGCGCCCCGCACCCCCGCGGGCTTCGCCGCCGCCACCGCGCTCACCTACGCCACCTTCTTCGCCTTCAACAAACAGGCGTTCTGCAACTACTACTACTTCGTCGTGGCCACCCTCTGTCTGGCGGTGGCCGCCACGCGCCTGCCCTCGGCCCCCACGCCCGCCCGGTGACAGTTTCCCACGCGGCCGGTGTTCCAGGCCCCGGACGCGGGCCCCAGGCCCGGGGGAGACATGGACATGTGGATGCGCGCGGCGGTGGTGCTGCTCATGGCGGGCTGGGTGACGGGGTGTGACGTCCACGAGCGCGGCAACGGCGACACCGTGACGGAGGCCCGGAGCGCCGAGGGCTTCGAGGCCGTGGCGTACGAGGGCCACCTGGACGTGCGCGTGCGCGAGGGCGCCACCTCCTCCGTGGAGGTGACGCTGGACTCCAACCTCCAGGACAACGTGCGCGCCTTCGTCCAGTCCGACGGGACGCTGCGCATCGAGACGGACGGCCACCTGGACCCCCAGGGCCCCGCGCATGTGGACGTCACCCTGCCGCGCCTGACCGGCGCCTCGCTCTCCGGCTCCGGCCAGGTGCGGGTGGACGGCTTCGTGGGCCAGCAGTCCGAGCACGTGCGCCTGCGCGCCCAGGGCTCCGGAAGGCTCAGCTACTGCGGCGCGGCCCGCGTGCTGGAGGCCCACCTGGACGGCTCCGGGGAGCTGAAGGTGTGCATGCCGGAGTCGGGGGTCGCCCAGTCGGTGGCGCTGCACCTGTCCGGCTCCGGGGCCCTGTCCTGGTCGGGCGCCGCCGACACCGTGCGGGTGACGAGCGAGGGCTCCGGGAAGACGCGGCTTTCGGGCCATGCCGAGCGGCTGGACATCCGCCTGTCGGGCAGCGGCGACCTGGAGGCCCGGGCCCTCGGGGCCGTCCACCTGGATGTCCGGCTGGAGGGCTCCGGGGACGTGGAGGCCCGCGTCGAGGGGGGCAGCGTGAAGGTCTCCCTCGAGGGCTCCGGGGACGTGGAGCTCTGGGGGAGCGCCTCCCTGCGGGACATCGACGTGGACGGCGGCGGTCGGGTCATCTGGCACTGACGCCCGGCCGTCCCCCCTCCATCCAGGGAGGGCCCGCGAGCGGTCCTTTCTTCGAGGCCCCCTGCCGGGATATGCACCGACGGCCATGAAGGACGCTGAGACAACCTCGCCCGCGCTCGACGCCGCCCCGCCCCCCGAAGCCCCCGCCTCGCTCGACGAGGTCCGTCGGTGCACCCGCCTCCTGGAGGCCATGGCCGAGGACCGCATCCTCCTGGCCAGGCTGCCCGAGGAGGACAAGCGCGCCCTGCTCATCGCCGCCGGCCGCATCGTCATGCCGGACCGCACCGCGAAGTCCCGCCTGGAGAAGGCCCTGCGGCGCGAGAAGCGCCACGACAAGCAGACCAAGGACCGGGAGGTGCGCGCCAGCACCCGCATCCGCACGATGCGCCGCGCCCCCGTCTTCAACGCGCCCCTGCTTCCGGCCGGCGAGGTCCCCGTCGAGGAGGGCCCCGAGCGGCTCCTGGAGACGCCGCGCAAGTGCTACGTGTGCAAGGCGGAGTACCGCAAGCTGCACTTCTTCTACGACGCGATGTGCATCGAGTGCGCGGACTTCAACTACGCCAAGCGCACCCAACGCGCGCCCTTGTCCGGCAAGGTCGCGCTCATCACCGGCGCGCGGGTGAAGATTGGCTTCCAGGCGTCGCTGATGCTGCTGCGCTCGGGCGCCACCGTCATCGCCACCACGCGCTTCCCCCAGGACTCGGCGCGGCGCTACATGCTGGAGCCGGACTTCGCGGAGTGGTCCCACCGGCTGCACATCCACGGGCTGGATCTGCGCCACGCGCCCAGCGTGGAGATTTTCGCCCGGCACATCGAGCAGACGCACTCGCGGCTGGACATCCTCATCAACAACGCGGCGCAGACGGTGCGCCGGCCGCCGGGCTTCTACGCCCACCTGCTCGACGGGGAGCTGCGCCGGTTCGAGGAGCTGCCCGAGGCGGCCCGCCCGCTGCTCGCCAGCCACCGGGCCTGCCTCACCGAGCTGAACCCCGTCCTGGGCGCGGGCGGCACGGAGCCCTCCGCGATGACCACCTCGTGGAGCAGCAACGACCCGGCGCTGGGCATCCACTCCTCCGCCGCGCTGTCGCTCCTGCCGTACGCGCTGGAGAACGAGGGTGACACCAGCGCCCTGTTCCCCCAGGGCCGGTTGGACGCGGACGAGCAGCAGGTGGACCTGCGCGACATGAACTCGTGGCGGATGAAGCTCGCGGATGTGTCCACGGCGGAGATGCTGGAGGTGCACCTGGTGAACGCGGTGGCGCCCTTCATCCTCTGCGGCAAGCTCAAGCCGCTGATGACCCGCGACCGCACCACGCCGGGCCACATCGTCAACGTGTCCGCCATGGAGGGCAGCTTCTCGCGCGGGACGAAGACGGACCGCCACCCGCACACCAACATGGCCAAGGCCGCGCTGAACATGATGACGCTGACGTCCGCGGCGGACTACGCCAAGGACCGCATCTACATGAACGCGGTGGACACCGGCTGGGTCACCGACGAGGACCCGGCCGTGTTCTCCCAGCGCAAGGTGGAGGACCTGGACTTCCAGCCGCCCCTGGACATCGTCGACGGCGCGGCGCGCATCATCGACCCCATCACCACCGCCGAGAACACCGGCGACTACTCCTGGGGCAACTTCTTCAAGGACTACCGCCTCACCAACTGGTGAGGCGGGTCCTCAGGGCAGCGCGCGGCGGTACATCAGGTCCGTGCGCACCACGTACTTGAGGCCGCCCGTCACCGTCGCGCCCTCGTGGTACAGGTGGTGGTTGAAGACGAGCCCCATCCCCCGACGGGGCGTCACCGAGCGCCCCAGGTCCAGGAAGTTCGTCGCGCCGCCCTCGGCCCCGTCGTTCAGGTACACCAGGTACGTCAGCAGGCTGCGCTCGTTCCTGTCGCGCACGAAGGCGCCGTCGTAGTGCGGCGCGAAGTACTCCCCCGCCTCGTAGCGGTAGCAGCGCAGCCGCTCGTTGGCGCCGCACAGCTCCCAGGTGCGCTCCAGCCTGCGCGGCACGCGGGTGAGGACGCGCTGGTGCAGCAGGTCCGCCAGCGCCGGGTCATCGAACATCACCCGGGAGTTGTTGCGGAGGTCGGGGCGCATCACCATGCCCTGCGACGTGGTGACGGGCGCGGCCGAGGGCCCCAGCGCCTCGATTCGCTCCACCAGCTCCTGGCACTCGTGCTCGTTGAGGAGGTCCTCGAGGGTGAGGACCAGCGGATTGGCTTCCCCCAGCGCACGGTCCGGGTCCGGCAGCAGCGGCGACATGCCCGCCATCCAAGCGCCCTTCCCACGCGTTGACCAGGGAAACGAGGCGCCGGAACAACCCCGCCCGCGGAGGAGCCACACTCCCCAGGATGACTCCTCCGCGAGCGTCCCTACAGCCCTCCGCTGACGTAGCTGGAGGGCGCGTCCACGTGGAAGACGAGCTCCAAGGTCCTCGTCTCCGCGGGCGCGAGCGCCACCTGCCAGGTGGCGATGCCGTCGTCCTTCGTCAGTGCCAGGCCCGCCGTCGACTCCGGCGCCACCTCCACCTTCACGTCGTCCAGCTCGGAGACGGGGATGTGCTCGGACAGCACCACCTTCTCCTCGCGCTGACGCAGGTTGGTGAGCTGGAAGCGGTAGGCGTAGCGGAAGCGCTGCTTGCCCCCGAAGAGCCCCCGCGGGCGCTTCACCTCCTCCACCGTCGTGCGTGTCACGCGAAGGGCCTCCTCGATGCCGAAGGTGAGCTCGAAGGGGAGCCCGCTCGCCACGCGCTCCAGCCGCTGACGTCCCAGGAAGCCCGTGCCCCGGAAGAGGCTGACCTCACCCGGCAACAGCGGGAAGGACGTGGTGTTGGCCAGCCGCGCCACGCGGAAGACCACCGGGTGCAGCTTGGGCACCGTGCGCCACGAGAACTCCGCGGGCAGGCGGTGACGCCCCAGCACCACGCGCACCGCCACGCCGTCCCCAGGCACCCGCGCCGCCTCCTCGGCCTCCCACTGCACGGACACGCCTTGGGACACCGCCCGCGGGCCCTCGCCGGAGGCCGCCTCCCCCTCGACGCCGCCCTCCACGGATTGCCGCGCCTCCTGACGCGCCGTCAGCACCTGGCGCTCCTTGGGCTGCTTCAGCGCCCGGACGAGCAGCGGCGCCACCTCCGGCGGCGTGGCGTTCTTGCGAGGCAGCGCCGTGGAGAGCACGAGCTTCGCGCCCGACCAGTCCTCGCCCGTCTGCTGGCGCACCGTGGCGAGCGCCGTCAGCTCCACCGTGCCCGAGGCCTCATCCGCGCGCGCCTCGTAGCTCGGCTCCCAGGAGCTGCCGCCCACCAGATACGTCAGCGACACCCGGGCCTTCTTCCCCTCGGGACACGACAGGCGCACCTCCACCCGGTACTCGGCGCGGGCGGCCTCGGTGCTCAGCCGCGAGAGCTGCGCGGAGACCTCGTCGCGGCGCTGCTTCAGCGCGCGGCGCTTCTCCGCCAGCTCCCACGACTCCCTCACCGCGCGCATCCGCACCGACAACGCCGCGTCGAACGCCGAGGCCCACGCGCGCGTGTCCGGCTTGCGGCCCGTCAGCTCCCGCGTGACGTGGTCCACGGCCACGTCCGTGTAGCCCTCCGACAGCCGCTCCAGCCCCGTCACCCGCGCGAGCGCCGCGTCCAGCGTGAGCTCCTCCTGGGTCAGCGCGTCCCACCGCGCCCTCCACTCGCGGCGCTCCGCGGAGAGCTGCTGCTCGAGCGTCTGGCGCTCGGCGGTGAGGCCCTCCAGGTCCGCGCCAGGGGCCCGCGCCCGGAAGCTCTCGCGCGAGGCGGCCTCCGGCACCTGCTCGAAGACGGCGGTGGTGGGGCCACGGCACGTCACGTCCTGGGTGCGCGTGACGTGGGCCCGGTCCGGATAGACGACGACGGAGGACACCTGGGGCGCGGCGGCGAGCACCAGGAGGGACAAGGGGAACAAGGTCATGGTGGCTCCTCGCGGCTACTGGGTGAGCTTCCAGTTCTGGGGGCGCTTCAGGCGGTACTCGAAGGTGAGCGTCTTCTTGCTGGAGGCGGGAATCACCACGTCCCAGCGCAGCACCCCCGTCTTGGGGTCCTGGCTCGCCACGGGCTCGGTGCGCACGAGCGTCGCCTCCACGTCGCCACCCCAGCCCAGGGGCCACTGGTCCACCACGTGCGTCTGCATCGCGAAGGGATAGGGGTTGGAGACCTCCAGCGTGACTTCGTACGTGTTGAGGTCGTCCTTGGAGATGAAGCCCTCCTTTGATTGCACCAGCCGGACGTCGCGCGCGGTGCGCACGGCCGGGTCCATGCCCAGGGGCAGCGTGAAGGGCTCGCCCGGGACGATGAGCGGCAGCGACGCGGTGCCGGACGGGTCGTCTCCCACGAAGAGCGAGGCGGTGCCTCCGGGCAGCGCGCTTCGCGACGGACTCTTCAGCCGCGCCACCAGGTACGCCTCCGACGCCAGCGCGGGGAAGACGCGGCGCTCCACCTGCACGGGCCATGACTCCAGGAGCAGCGGGATGGTGCGCTCGCCCTGCCCGCTGGGCACCGTCTCCGAGCGCGGCGCGGTGAAGGCCAGGTCGTGGCCTCCCGCGAGCGACGCCGGCAGCTGCGAGTCCAGCGCCGGACGACGCCAGCCCGGAGGCGGCGCCAGCCCCACGTAGCGGTCCACGACGGGCTCCGGCCGCCAGTTGGACATGGGCGCGCCATGCAGCGAGAAGCCCACCCCGGTGTGGGTGCTGCCCACGTCGACGGTGGGCGGCGCGCCCACGATTTCGACGACCTCGCCCAGGCTCTCCGGGAGCAGCTCCACGTTCATCCGGACGGTGCGCTGCATCCACACCTGGATGTCCGCGCGCGCGTACGGCTTGAACTGCTCCTTCTCGAACCGGAGCGTGTAGACGCCGGGCGGCAGGGGCGGGAGCCGGTAGTTCCCCTGCGCGTCGGTCACGGTGGTCTCCTCCCCCGGCAGGCTCGGCGAGGTGGCGGTGACGACGACGTCGCCCACGGGAGTTCGCGACTGGGCATCGATGACGTTGCCCAGGACGAAGGCATCACCGCCCGGTGCGACGCGCGCGGTCGGCGAAGGACGGGAAGACTCCGGCTCCGGGCTCCGGGACTCGGTCGGCGTCGGCGCCGGCCTCGACGCCTGGGCCACCTGCTGCGGGGCACGCGGCGCGCCCTTCCCCTGGGCTCGCGTCTCGAGCTCGCGGCGCAGCAGCGCCACCACGTCCAGCGGGGCCACGGGCCGGGGCAGCGGCGGCGGCTCGCTCGGGAGCTCGTCGGTCCTGCGCGCCGTGGGGATGAAGCGCTCGGCGGTGCCCAGCCTCCACGTGGTCAGCTTCGGCAGCGCGGTGAAGGTGGACGGCAGCGCGGTGCTGAGCGTGAGGCGGGCCTGGGTCCAGTCCTCGCCCGTCTCCTGGCTGACGCGTCCGGAGAAGGCCACCTGCACCCGCTGCTGCGCCGGGTTCAGCTGGAGCTCGTAGCGCGGGTACCAGCGCGCCTGCTGGAGCACCACATAGGACAGGCGCACCTTCGCGGCGCCCGAGCCGGTGAGGGCCACCCGCACCTCGAAGCCCCGGGGCGAGGGCAGCGCCCCCAGGCGGCCCGCCTCCACCTGCCGGGCGTCCAGCTCGTTTCGCAGGACCTGCATGCGCGCCTCCAGCTCCCGCATCCGCACCTCGCGCTTCGTGCGCAGGTCGACGAGGAACGCGGCGGCCTGGCTCCAGCCCCCGGGCGCCAGCGCTCCGCTCGCGTCGTCGGCGTCCGCACCCGGCCCCTTCGGCTGGATGCGGCCGAGCGCGGCGACCTGGCGCTGGTTGGCCACGTGCTCCGCGTTGACGCGGGAGAGCTCGTCCCCCAGCCGGTCCAACGTCGAAAGCAACGCGGTGGCCTCCGCGACGGGGAACGGCGCCGGCTGGGCCGCGCGCACCTCCACGGACGCGACGCGGGCCCCTTCCGCCTCCACCTGGATGGAGTCCGGGTCCACCGCCTCCGGCAACAGGGGCAGCTCCAGCCGCTCGGTGCCGGAGACCTGGAGGGAGGCGGTCCGCACCACCCGCGCCCGGTCGCTGTAGACGGTGACGTCGGTGATGGGAGCCTCGGTGGAGGCGTGCAGCAGCTGACTGACGGCCCAACCCAGTCCAAGAAGGAGCATGCGGCCAAGGTACGTGTCCGGCTGTGCTCACATCTTCACGAAGTCATCACGGCGCCCGCACGATTGTCTCAGCCCCGGACGCCTCGGGTGGCACGCTGGCCTCCGGACCGACGCCTCATCGAAAGGAAGTCATGCAGCTCATCACCAGCGCGAGTCAGGGAGCCAAGGTGCGGTTGGAGAAGCTCTCCACCACGCCTCCGAAGCACGAACAGAAGGTCGACGCGAAGGCGGAGTTCGAGGCCCTGGGCGAGGAGCTGTTCGACCTCCAGGACCTGATGTGGGGCTCGCGGCTCAACTCGGTGCTCATCGTCCTGCAGGGCCGCGACACCGCGGGCAAGGACGGCACCATCAAGCACGTGGTGGGCAGCCTCAACCCCCGGGGCGTCTCCGTCGCGTCGTTCGCGGCGCCCACGCTGGAGGAGCGCGAGCACGACTTCCTCTGGCGCATTCACCGCCACACCCCGCGCCTGGGCGAGTTCTCCATCTTCAACCGCTCCCACTACGAGGACGTGCTCGCCGTGCGCGTGCACGAGCTGGCGCCCCCGTCCCTCTGGAAGGAGCGCTACGGCCACATCCAGGACTTCGAGGAGATGCTCGCCGAGCACGGCACCATCGTCCTGAAGTTCTTCCTCCACATCAGCCAGCAGGAGCAGGAGCAGCGCCTGATGGACCGGGAGAAGGAGCCGCGCAAGGCGTGGAAGATCAGCGCCGGTGACTGGGAGGACCGCAAGCTCTGGGCGGACTACACCCGGGCCTACCAGGACGTCTTCGCGCGCACCTCCACGAAGCAGGCGCCCTGGTGC
This sequence comes from Myxococcus faecalis, assembly GCF_050039385.1. Lineage (NCBI taxonomy): Bacteria > Pseudomonadati > Myxococcota > Myxococcia > Myxococcales > Myxococcaceae > Myxococcus > Myxococcus faecalis. The sequence continues at coordinate 1,516,579 of NZ_CP144336.1, forward strand.
ATCGTCCCCTCCGACGCCAAGTGGTACCGCAACCTCGTCGTGGCCCGCGCCGTGGTGGCCGCGCTCAAGCCACACCGCGAGCGCTGGCAGGCGCGGCTGGACGCGCTGGGCGCGGAGAAGAAGGCCGAGCTCAAGGCGTGGCGCCGCAAGCGCTGAAGCCCCGCTGGGAGGCCCGCACGGCCACGCACGCCACGTCGCCTCGCCGGGCCGCTCCGATGTCCGCCGCCACGCGACACCGCGACACTCAACGACACGCCTGTCACCTGGTTCACGGGTCGGGTGCGACAAGCCCCCTTGCTCCAGGCGCCAGACCGACATCGTGCCTTCCATGCGCTCCGACGGCTTCCGCCCAGGGGACATCCCCCGGGAAGCCCGTCGGTGAGCGATTGGAATGGAGCGAGACATGGAGTTCAGTCGAAGGGCCACGACGTGGCGCGCGCTGGGCGCGGTGTTGCTGTGCACCGTCCTCGGTGCTTGTGGTGCGAATCCCCAGGACGAAGAGACGCTGGAAGGCGAGTCGGAGACGCCACTCGAGGACGCCCAGTCCGAAGAGAGCGCGGAGCTGGCGGTGGTGGACCCGTACGCGGACGCGGCCACGCCCAGCGGCCTCAACGTCGTCCTCAACCCCAACAACGCCGTGGGCGCCCCCGACGGCCAGCGCGCCACCGTGCTCTCCATCCTCGGCGGCTCGCTGCTCCTGGACATGGGCCAGGGTGAGGAGGGCCGCGGGCCCCTGCGCATCCACTACGGCGGCCTGACGCTGACCGTGCTGTTCACGGTGGACTTCCTGAGCGCCGACCGCACCGTCATCGCCACCGGTCAGGCGAACCTCATCCAACTGGGCGTGGGCCGCTTCTCCGTGGACGTCCCCTACTCCAATGCCACCCCGTACCGCTACGTGCGCCTCAACCGCGCCCTGGCGGGCCTCTACCTCATCGACGCCGTCGAGACGACCGGCCCCCTGTGCGGCGATGGCCGCGTGGGCACCGGCGAGTCATGTGACGACGGCAACCGCACGGCGAACGACGGCTGTAGCACCATCTGTCAGGTGGAGCCCGGCTACACCTGCCAGGGCAGCCCCAGCGTCTGCACCGACGTCAACGAGTGCACCAACGGCACCTCGCAGTGCTCCGTCAACGCCACCTGCACCAACACGCCCGGCAGCTACACCTGCACGTGCAAGGCGGGCTACTCCGGCAACGGCCGCACCTGCAACGACGTCAACGAGTGCACCAACGGCACCTCGCAGTGCTCCCCCAACGCCACCTGCACCAACACGCCCGGCAGCTACACCTGCGCATGCAAGGCGGGCTACTCCGGCAACGGCCGCACCTGCAACGACATCAACGAGTGCACCAACGGCACCTCGCAGTGCTCCGTCAACGCCACCTGCTCCAACACCCAGGGCAGCTACAACTGCACCTGCAAGGCGGGCTACTCCGGCAACGGCCGCACCTGCAATGACATCAACGAGTGCACCAACGGCACCTCGCAGTGCTCCGTCAACGCCACCTGCTCCAACACCCAGGGCAGCTACAACTGCACCTGCAAGGCGGGCTACTCCGGCAACGGCCGCACCTGCAACGACATCAACGAGTGCACCAACGGCACCTCGCAGTGCTCCCCCAACGCCACCTGCTCCAACACCCAGGGCAGCTACAACTGCACCTGCAAGGCGGGCTACTCCGGCAACGGCCGCACCTGCACGGACATCAACGAGTGCACCAACGGCACGCACACGTGCACGCCCGGGCAGCGGTGCGTGAACCAGCCGGGCGGCTTCGACTGCATCCCGGGCAGCTGCCCGCCGCCGCAGGTGAAGTGCGGCTCCTCGTGCGTGAACGCGAACACCGACCCGACGAACTGCGGCTGCTGCGGCAACACGTGCGGCGCGGGGAAGACGTGCACCAACGGCGTCTGTGGGGCCCGCGCGCCCCTCGGCACGCCCCTGGGCGTCACGGCGAGCTGGGAGCGGGCGCAGGACCAGGACCTCATCGTCCGCACGCCCAACGGCGAGCTGCTCGCGTACGGTCCCGCCAAGGCGGGCGCGCTGGCCCCGTCCGGCCCGGAGGGCACGCCCCCGAGCGGCACCTACTTCATCTGCCTGAAGAGCACGAGCTTCGAGGCGTCCCCCACGGACGACACGCCCGTGCCCTACTCGCTCACCGTGAAGCGCCAGGGCCAGGCCGACCACGTGCTGCGCGGCGTGTTCCTCGGCGCCGACGCGGATTCCCTGTGCGGCGCGGACCACCCGTCCCTCATCGAGGCCATCACCTACCCCTGAGGCCGTGCCGGGATGACCTCCGGGCGCGCGGGCCGACAGCTCGCCGCGCGCCCGGTGACTCGAGGCCCCGTCACCCGTCGTGACAGGGCCTCGCGAGCGCCCGGTGGCTCATCGCCGCCGGGCCTCGCGGAACACCTCGGTGAGGCGCTGCATCTCCGCCTCCACCGCCGGAGTGGTGGCCTCCCCGAGCCGGGGCGTGGTGACGACGAACAGGCCCTTGCCGCCGTCCACCCACTCCACGCGCTCCGGTGGCAGCCGCGCGAGCACCGCGCGGTCGAACTGCTCCACGTGCCCCCGGCCCAGGAAATTCGCCCAGAAGACGCCCGCGAACAGGGGCCGCAGCGTCACCGCGGAGTCGTACTCGCCGGTCTCCAGCGCCTCGTAGCGCGCCAGAGGATGGATGGCGGCGAACTCCGTGGTGTCGGGCGAGTGGGCCGCGTGGAAGGCGGCGAGCAGCAGCGCGGAGCCCGCCTCGTCCTCGTACGCCGCGCCGTCGAACTGGAAGACGAAGGTGTTGAGCCCCGCCACCCGCCCCTCGTCGGCGACGAAGCGCGAGATGCCCACCGTGAGCGTCCACGGCGAAGGCGTGCTCCCCCAGGCCTTGAGGAACGGGTGCTTCTCCTTCTTCGGAATCTCCGCCATCACCCGCGCGCCCACGCCAGGCCCCTGGAGCTTCACCGCGCGGCGCGTGGCGTCCTCGTCCCAGCCGCACACCCCCTCCACCGTCCCCACCAGCCCCGCCTCGGCGAGCGCGTCGATGAAGGCCGCCGGCGCGCGCCGGTCATTCCAGTCATGGTGCTGCGAGCTGGCGGTCCACTTCACCTCGGCCATGGCGTGTCCTCGCTAGAGCTTCGTCAGCACGTTGGGCTGCTTCACATACCAGACGGTGATGCCGCGCGCCTTGAGCGCCGAGTTCAGCTTCGCGGCCTCCTCGGTCGGGAACAGGTAGTTCAGCGACTTCACCTCGGCGCCGGAGCTGTTGCCCTTCGTGCCGAGGAAGGAGAGGTAGTCGTCCACCTGGCCGGGCGGCACCTTGTCGGTGAGCTGGTGCTTGACCTCCCACAGCTCGCCCTTGTCCGCGAAGAAGCGGTCCGCGGTGCGGCGCTTGCCTCCGGGGACGGTGAAGGTCTCGCGCGTGAAGGCCTTGCCGGCGAACTCCTGCAGGTGGGTGCGCGCGAAGGCCTCGAACATGGGGCCCTTGAGGGCGGCGCCCTGGCGCGGGTCCGCCTTCACCACCGCCTCCACGATTTTGTTGAACGCGCCGATGTCTCCACCCGTCTTCGACGGCACCACCAGCGTGAGGTAGCGGGTGAACGTCTGATACGCCGTCTTCGGGTTGAGCTTGTCCGCGTCGGTCATGAAGTCGACCAGCTTCGCCAGGTCCAGGTCCGTCAGGTCCGCCTTGCGGATGAGCTCCATCAGCGCCGGGTACTCGTCGAGGTACTTCTTGATCTTCCCGATGTTCAAATCCTTGGGCAGCGCGACGAGCACGCTCTCCGGCGTGGTGAGCTTCTTCGCGCCGGTGGCGCCCTTGGCGGCCAGCTCCGCCAGGTACTTCTGGATGGCGCCCAGGTCCACCTTGCACGGCGAGGCGCAGCCAAGCACGCGCGCCTTGGCCACGTCGCTCAGCTCGCTGAAGCGCTCGATGGCCCACTGGGGCAGCCGCTTGAGCCGCTCGAGCGCCTCCGCGGAGAGGTTCTGCAGGAGGTGGCCGGGCACCTTGAGCACCCGCACGGCCCAGTCGCGCGCCGTGGTGAGCGCCTTCATGCCCTTGCGCAGGGACTCGGCCTCCTTGAGCCCCTTGGCGGCCTCTCCGGCCTTCTCCAGGAACTTCGCCGCGCGCGGCATCTTGGCGAGGAACTGGGCGAACTTGCCCGCCTTGCCCGCGCCCTTGAGCGCCGTGAGCGCGCCGCCGCTGAAGAACAGCATCACGATCTCCGCCAGCGCGTAGCCGGTAATCCAGCCCCGGAAGTGCCAGCGCTTGAGGAGGCTCGGGTCGTTCCACTTCTTGTCCAGCGCGTCGAGCCCCGCGGACACCAGCTGCTTGAAGTCGAGCTTGGACAGGTCGCTGAAGAAGCCCCGGATGTCGGAGAGCAGGTTGCCGGTGACCAGGCTCCACACCAGCTTGCCCGCGAGCTTCGCCAGGTCCACCAGGCCCACCAGCGTGTCCCAGAGCGACTCGAGCACGCCGTGCAGCAGCCCCGCCACGAAGGCGATGGAGCCGGCCAGGAACTCACCGATGGCGGTGATGACGTTCTTGACCTTCTGGTAGGCCTCGTAGGTGATGGAGCCCGAGGAGACCTGGCCCTTGAGCGTCTTGGCGAACTCGACGCCCGGTATCCATATCTGCGAGCCCGCGTGCGTCTGGGTGGTGTCCCAGTCCCCCTCCGGGTCCGGCTTGAAGATGCCCTTGCGGCCGCGCTCCGCGTTGACGAACACCAGCACGTTGACGAAGAAGCGCTCGTCCTGGCCCCACTTCGTCGCGTCGGACTTGTAGAAGCGTTTGACGATGTCGAGCGCCGTCTCGCCGGACGCGATGCGGTACAGCCTCGCCTCCGGGTCGGGCATGTCCACGGTGACATGCGACTTGGCCACGTAGCCGAAGCGGCCATCCACCAGCATCACGAAGTACCAGCCGCCGGACTGCTCGCGGCTGACGAACATGCGGGTGTTCTGCGGGAGCCGCTCCAGCGGGGCCGAGCCGGTGTCGGGCGAGGCGCGCAGGTTGACGCCCTCCTCGGCGGCGACGAGCCCGTTCTTGTTGACGGGGGTGCCCGACTGGGTCGGCGGCACGTCCGACGTCGTCTGGGTGGGCGGAGGCGTGGGAGGCGCCGGCGGTGAGGGCACCGTGTACTTCGACGCGGGCGCGGGAGAGAAATCCCGGGCCACGCCCAGGCGGTGGCGCCCGGGCTCGCGCGTCGCGCCGTCCGCCATCACCGCGTCCGCCATGGACTCGGCCTCGCGCTCGGAGGCGTCCCCTGGGGAGGTCACCGACAGCCCCCCGGTGGCGAAGCGGGCCAGCCGGGCGCCGGAGGTGGCGCGGCCTCCGGTCTGCTGCAGCACGTGCGTCAGCTCATGCGCGAGCAGCCGACGTCCCGCTTGGGTGGAAGGTGAGTACGCGCCCTCCTGGAAGGCGATGTCGCTGCCCACCGTGTACGCGCGAGCCTGGAGCGCGCGCGCCGAGTCCGCCGCCCTCGCGTCGATGTGGATGCGCACGCCCCCCAGGTCCTGGCCGAAGCGCGGCTCGAAGAAGGCGCGCGCGGACGACTCCAGGGGCTGCCCGGAGCCAAGCCCGCGGGCGACGTGCGCGGACACATTCTCGGAAGGCCCCGCGCTGGAGACACCGGGCTGCGCGGCCCGGGCCACCTCCTCCTTCTTCTTGTCGCAGGACGAGCAGGAGCAGGAGCCCCCCGCGCACGCGACGCGCTGCACGCTGGGGGTGAGCGGGAGCCGGCTGAAGTCGAACCGGACGCCCGGCGCCGTGGCTCCGGGCTCGGCCACGGCGTCGGCCGAGACCGCCTGCCTCGCGACCGACGCGAGCGGACGCGACGCGGGGGTGGCGCCCCGTGTCTCGGACGAATGACTCGCATGAACCCGAGCCGCACTGCGTCGCATGGCTCCCCCCTGGTCTGGAGGCGCGAGTGTACGCGAGGGCGCGTCACATCGACGAGGGACACAGCGGGCTACATCTGGACCTCCGCGTCGCATCGGCGCGGGACGTCAAGAATGGCCTCGACGTCTACATTCACCCACGGTCCGCATTTCTTTGAGCGCACGTGCGGGTTCATGGTCGGCTCCCGCGCGCAAACCTCATCCAAGGAGTGGTCGACCATGAAGCGCATCCTGACGCTCGTGCGCGCCGTCTTCGCCCTGGGCTGCTCGGGGTCCGTGGGCGAGCGGTTCTGCAAGCCCAATACCCAGGCGTGCAATTGAGGTCGGCCGCGTAGCACGCGGCAACCCCAGTCATCGCGGCCTCAGGGCCCCCGGCGGCGCGGCAGCCACACCTTGAAGCAGGTGCCGCGCTCGTTGGAGAACACCTCGATGCTGCCGCCATGTCCCAGGACGATCTGCCGGGAGATGTAGAGGCCCAGGCCGATGCTGCCCTGGCCGGCGCGCGCCTCCGGCCCGCGGCGATAGGGCTCGAACAGCGTGGGCAGCAGCCCCGCCGCGATGGGCCTGCCCACGTTGTGGACCTCCAGGAGCACACCGTCCCCGGCCTCGCGCAGGTGGACGCGGACACACGAGTCCGGAGCGCTGTGCTGGAGCGCGTTGCCCACCAGGTTGGAGACCACCTGGGCCAGCCGGTCCGCGTCCGCCTCCAGCCGCCCGTCCCCCCGCAGCTCCACCTGGATGTCGCGCCGCGGGTGCGCGAGCAGCACCTCGTCCACCACCTTGCGCGCCAGCACATGCAGGTCCATGGCGCACGGCCGGATGGGGATGCGCTCCCCCGCTCTCGCCTGGGTGAAGTCCAGCAGGTCTCGAATCAAGCGCGAGGCCCGCTGCGTCGCCTCCATGATGCGCTCCAGCCCCTTCACGCCCCCCTCCGGCAGGGTGCCCTTGCGCAACAACGACGTCGCCGTCAGCTGGATGGCATGCAAGGGGTTGCGCAAGTCATGGCTGACGATGGCCACCACGTCCTCGCGCACGCGCACCGCGTCCCGGGCCTCGCGGTACAGCCGCGCGTTCTCGATGGCCACCGCCGCGCGGTCCGCCACGCCCCGGGCCAGCTCCACCAGCGCCTCCATCTCCAGCGAGTCATGCGGCCGCGTCCACACCAGGTGGATGAGCCCGAGCGCGCGCCCGCGTGACACCACGGGCACCAGCGCCGCGGAGCGCGCCCCCAGCGCCTCCAGCAAGGCCCGGTGCGCCGCGTCGCTGGAGACCGAGTCGAGGAACCGGGAGGTCACCTCCGGCACGACGATGGGCTGCGCCAACGCCAGCGCTCGCGCCAGCGGGCCGTCCTCCTCCGTCCGGGGCGCGAACGCCAGGAGCTTCCGGATGAGGTCCTGTCGCTCGGGCTCCCTCGCGGCCGCCTCCTGTCGGACGAGCCGGCCGCTCGCCTCCAGCAGGTCCACCACGCAGTAGTCGGAGACGTGCTCCACGACCAGGCCCGCGAAGGCGCCCAGCGTGGTCTCCAGGTCCAACGAGCCCGCGAGCACCCGCCCCGCCTCCAGCAGGAAGTCCCTCGCCGTCTCGCTCTGCTTCTTCGCGGTGATGTCGCGCGCCACGTTGGCGAACCCGCGCAAGCGGCCCGCCTCGTCGCGCACGGCGGCGATGTCCAGGTCCGCCCAGAAGCACGAGCCGTCCCGCCGCTTTCGTCGCAGCTCTCCCCGGAAGTGACCGCCGTCCGCCACTTCGCGCAGCAGCCGCTGGGGCTCTCCCCGGGTCACCTGCTCCTCGGGCGCGAAGAGCGCGTAGTGCCGCCCGAGCACCTCCTGCTCCTGCCATCCGGTGAGCCGCTCGGCGCCCGCGTTCCAGCTCACCACGCGGCCCTCCGGGTCCAGCAGGAGGATGGCGTAGTCCTCCACCGCGTCCATCAACAGGCGGAAGCGCTCCTCGCTCTCGCGCAGCGCCTCGTGGGTGCGGCGCGCGTCGGTGATGTCCGTGGAGATGCCGCAGATGATGGGCCCCTCCGCGCCCACGGTGGGCAGCGGGAACTTCATCGCGAACCAGGTGCGCACGCCCTGGACGCCGGGGATGTGCTCATCCTCCGTCACGGGCCGAAGCGACTGTCGCACCCGCTCGTCGTGCTCCCGGTTGCGCCGCGCCACGGCGGCGGGGAACAGGTCGAAGTCCGTCTTGCCGAGCACGCTGGAGCGCGACCTCCCCAGCGCCTCCTCGAAGCTCCGGTTGACCAGCACGAAGCGCCCTTGCGCGTCCTTGGCGAAGATGACCGGAGGCGCGTGGTCGATGATGGCCTGCAGCCACCCCTCGCTCCTCGAGGCCACCGAGCTCGACGCCAGGCGCCCCACCGCGTCCGTGCTCGCCGCATGGAAGACCGCGGCCAGCATGCGCTGCTGTCGCGGCGTGGCCGTCACCCCCGCCTCCTCCATCAACTCGAGCAGGCAGTCGTGCAGCAGGCCGTACTCCTGGACGACCCCGCAGGCCTCCAGGCCGTGGCAGGCATGCCAGCGCTCCGCCTGTCCGGCTCGCAAGTACCGGAGCACCTCGGCCGAGGGAGGGAGCGCGTCGTCCTGGAGCGCCCGGGCGAGCGCCGCCAGGAGCACCGGCAGCACCTCCTCGAGCCCGCTCTGGACGAGCCCGGCTCGCTCGCGTCGAAGCCCATGACGCGTCCGCAGGACGGGCCCCCACCGCGCCAGCAAGCCTCCCCATGAGAGGGAGACATCCTCCTCGAGCGCCAAGGCTCGGCTCCTTTCCGGCCGACGGACGCGGACGGTGACGCCCCGGGCAGCCCCTCGTTCCGCTCACGCGCCCCACGTCGCGTCTGCCTCCCGGTTTGACGGTGGGGCTCGTCACGACTCCGCGCATGGGCGGCAAGGTACTCCTCCCGGGTGGGCCGACTGGCCGGTCCCACTGCCGGGTCCTGCGTCCAACCCTTCACGGGAAGAGGTGCCAGGAGAGAGGCGCCTCGTTAAGAAGGCCGCCATGACGCCACTCGCCGACCTCTTCCCGACCGAAGCGCAGCTCCCCTCCAGCGTGCGGCTCCCGCCCTATCTCGAGCAGCGGGAGTACCTGGTGGGTGGCGAGCTGAAGACCTGGGAGGGAGACCTCAGCCCCGTGCGCAGCCCCGTCTTCCTCCGCACGCCCGAGGGGCTCCAGCAGCGTGTGCTCGGGGCCACGCCGCAGCTCACCTCGAAAGAGTCGCTCGCCGCACTCGCCGCGGCGGTGAAGGCGTACGACTCGGGCCGGGGCGTCTGGCCGACGATGAAGGTGGCGGAGCGCATCGAGGCGGTGGAGCGCTTCCTCGTGGCCATGCGCGCCCAGCGCGCCACGGTGGTCAACCTGTTGATGTGGGAGATTGGCAAGACGCAGCCGGACTCGGAGAAGGAGTTCGACCGCACCGTCGACCTCATCGTGGAGACGGTGCGCGCGCTGAAGGAGCTGGACCGCACCTCGTCCCGCTTCGTGCAGGACCAGGGCATCATGGCGCAGATTCGCCGGGCCCCCATGGGGGTGGCGCTGTGCATGGGGCCATACAACTACCCGCTCAACGAGACCTTCAGCACGCTGTTCCCCGCGCTGCTGATGGGCAACACGGTGGTCTTCAAGCCGGCGAAGTTCGGCGTGCTGCTCATCCGGCCGCTGCTGGAGGCGTTCCGCGACTGCTTCCCTCCGGGCGTCATCAACATCATCTACGGCAAGGGCCGCGAGACGGTGGGCGCGCTGATGGAGAGCGGGCAGGTGGACCTGTTCGCCTTCATCGGCACCCACCGGGGCGCCAGCGAGCTGAAGCGGATGCATCCCCGGCCGCACCGGCTCAAGTCGGTGCTCGGGCTGGACGCGAAGAACCCGGCCATCATCCTGGAGGACGCGGACCTGGATAACGCGGTGAAGGAGTGCATCATCGGCGCGCTCTCCTTCAACGGCCAGCGCTGCACGGCGCTCAAGCTGCTCGTGGTGCACCGGAGCATCGCGGAGGTGTTCCTGAAGAAGCTCACCGCCGCGGTGGACGCGCTCAAGCCCGGCATGCCGTGGGAGCCGGGCGTGGCCATCACCCCCCTGCCGGAGCCCGGCAAGGCGGACTACCTGCAAGGCCTGGTGGACGACGCCGTGGCCAAGGGCGCGCGCGTGGTGAACGCCACCGGAGGTCAGTCGTCGCACTCGTTCTTCGCGCCCGCGGTGGTGTACCCGGTGACCAGGGACATGCGGCTGTCGAGCGAGGAGCAGTTCGGCCCGGTGGTGCCGGTGATGGTGTTCGACCGGGACGAGGAGGTCATCCAGCTCGTGGTGGAGTCCCAGTTCGGCCAGCAGCTCAGCCTGTTCGGCCAGGACCCGGCGCGCATCGGCCGGTTCATCGACGCGTTCTCGAACCAGGTGGGCCGCATCAACCTCAACTGCCAGTGCCAGCGAGGGCCGGACACGTTCCCCTTCAACGGCCGCAAGGACTCCGCCGAGGGCACGCTGTCCGTCGCGGACGCGCTGCGCGTGTTCTCCATCCGCACGCTCGTCGCCACCAAGACGACGCCGGCCAACACCCACCTGGTGCAATCCATCCTCACCCGGCGCGAGTCGGACTTCCTGACGACGGACTTCCTGTTCTGACCCTGGGGTTTCCCCTGGGTCTGGTTGAACTCGTTGCCCACCCGCGCGCGTCATCGTTCGACGCAAGCGCGTCTCGAAGCAACGCCCGAGGCCCAGGGGATGTGGCGGGGCCCACCTCTTCCGGGCGGTTGGCACCTCTCCCCTCCCCGGGCCCCTGCCTTGCAATAGCCTCGCGCGCCTTCGTCTCCTCACACCCCGAGGTGATTCATGCGCGTCGTGTCTGCCTTCGCTGGGAAGCTGCTGGTGGGCGGTGTGCTGGCCTCTGCGGCCATCATCGCCTGTGCGACCTCCTCTCCCAATCCGGGCCCCATCGGGTCCACGGATGCCCCGCCGCTGCCCCAGGCGTGCAACCCGGACCCCACCTGTCCCGGCTCGACGTGCGCCACCGCCATCACGCCCGCGCTCGCCGTCGTCCCCGCCAACGCGTGTCCCCGCTTCGGTGAATTCCAATCCGACGTGGATGTCTATTCGTGGAACACCTTCATCGCGCTCAACTGGCCCGCGAATCCCTCCTCGTGCACGGCCAATACCCAGAGCAGCATCCTCAGCGGCCAGGGGCCCACCGTCTGGGAGACCTACCCGGATGACCTGGACATGTTCGTGCCACCGGGGAGCAAGCCCGGCGCGTGGTGCAGCTTCAACACACCCGCGGCCTTCGAGACGAAGCTGCGTCAGCGCACGAAGCTGCTGGAGACCGGTCGCCTCCAGGCGCTGAACACCGGCGTGCACAAGCTGCTGCTCAGCACCTCCAAGGCCTCGGCCGCCATCGGAGAGAAGCTCCCGGACATCGAGCAGGCCGTCGGGGGTCCGCTGACGGACCAGAACGGGCGCTTCGTGCGCTACGAGAAGCGCCTCAACCAGGACGAGTACAACTACCTCATCACCAACAACCTCTGGAACGCAGCCGGACAGAAGGGCGTCACCATCTCCTTCCCCACCGGCGCCAACCAGAGTCCGGGGCCGTGCAATGGCAAGCCGTGCGGCCCGGTGGGCGCCATGGAGGTGAAGGCATCGTGGAAGGTGCTCTCCGCGCAGGAGATTTCGGGCAAGCGCTTCTTCATGCGTCAGGCCTGGGTCTTCAACGATGACGCCGGAGACCCGAGCCCCGGCGCCAACCCCGTCACCGTGGGCCTGGTCGGCCTGCACATCATCCACAAGACGGACACGCAGCAGACCTGGTTCTGGTCCACGTTCGAGCACGTGGACAACACGACGTCCTCGTTCTTCAACCCGCACTGCACGGGGGACTGCACGCCCAATACCCAGACGGCGAAGGAGCCCTACACGGAGCTCGCGCCCGACGGCGGGCCGCTCAACGCCCCGGTCCAGGTGACGCGCACCACGCCCATCCAGGCAGACCCCGGCCTCAATGCGTACTACCGCGCGCTGCTCAAGGGCTCCGTCTGGGAGAACTACCAGCTCATCAGCACCCAGTGGGCCACCGGAGGCGCGCCGCAGGGCACCCCGCCCGTGCTCGCCAACACCACGATGGAGACCTACATCCAATCCACCGCGAGCTGCCTGGGCTGCCACGGCCAGGCCCCCAAGGCCAGCGGTGACGGCTCCGCGGACTTCAGCTTCCTGTTGATGGAGGCGCAGTAGCGCGATCTCGTCAATCGAGCCCTGGGTCCAGCGCGAAGCCCCCGGCCGTGCTTGGATGTCATTCACTTCCAGGAGCTGGAGCCACACATGGGTCTCTCATCGGGTGTCGCGCGTCGTGTCTTCTCAGGGATGAAGTGGGCCTTGCTGCTTGGGGGAGCGGGCTGCGGGGCTCCCCTGGAGCCAGGGGTTGAGGATTCGATGGAGACCCAGTCGCGGCCCCTGACCTATCCCAGTGGCGGGGCGAGGACGGTGGTGTCCCGGCGTGTCGTCTACAAGAATGGCTCGGGCGCCTACCTGGCAGCGGCGGGCTTCGAGCAGTTCCGCGCGGCGGGCGCCCCTGACCTCGTGCTTCACAACATCCGCATCGCGGAGGTGGATGCTCCCGGTCCGCGCGAGGCGCTGGTGGTCATGTCAGCGGGGCAGAAGATTTCGAGCAGCGGGCACTCGAGTGGTGTCACGGGGCAGTCGTCCAATTGGGACGCATCCTGTGACAGCGTCTCGTGCCCCAACGTCACGTTGGATGGCCGCTCGCTGGCGATGAAGCTGGACACCCTGGGGTGGTTTCCTCGGGGCAGGACGTACCTGTCCGTGGTCAACGACAACAACTTCGACCACTTGTTCGACAGCGACACGAAGCAGCGAATCGTCAATGGCTTCTCAGGCTGGCTCCAGGCGCAGGTCCGTCCGGAGACACGCTCCATCTACCTGGCGGGCAGTTCGCGAGGCGGCTGCCTGATGATGCGGCTGGCCCAGGCGCTTCGCGCGAACGGGGCACTGGATGGAATCGACCTCTACGTGTCGTCGTTCGACGGCGTGTGTCGCAACAGCCAGGGGGAGTTGGGCACCCACGACACCAAGATCGACAATCCCGTGCGGCCCTGGGGCACGTTCTATGGCGCGTGGGCCACGGACCTGAGTGCCCAGTTCCCCCGGCGGCAGCGGCTCCATCTCTTCCAGGTGGTGGGCGGCCAGGAGGTGGCTCCGGCCACGGGCATTCGCGCGTTCTCCGGCTACGCGGGTGCCTCGCCACCCTCGACGGGGACGAATCTCGACTGGGGTTGGTACAAGCAGACGTGGGTGAAGTGGAAGCACAAGGAGATTGGAAATCCATACACCGACCCCAGCGCCTCCGAGCAGGCGCAGGCCGTGGCGGACACCCTCGACGCACACCTGACGTGGCTCGACGCCCGACTCCCCTGAGGCCTTGAGTACGGGAGTCACGCCTCGGCCGGGGCGCGATGCGCGGAACGGGCGATGCACAGCTGCGCCGCCCAGTACGTCAGCATCACGACGTAGCTGCCTCCCGTCACCGGCGTCACGAACAGCTTCACCGCGAGCACCCCGTCGCTGAGGGCGAACAGCAGCGCCCCCGCGAACGCGAACCCCTGCTCCCGTCGCGTCAGTCCGGACGCGCCCAGCAGCGCCGCCGCGCGCCAGGTCATCGTGCAGATGACCACGACATACGCCGTCACCGGCCCGGCCATGGCGCCCAGGTGGGGGCCCAGCACGACGCTGGCCCCCACCGCCAGCACCAGGAACGGCAGCGCCCTCCCCCACCGGAGCTCGCGCGTCGCACAGAGGTACGCGGCCGTGTAGCTCACATGGGCCAGCAGGAACGCCCCCAGCCCCGGCAGGAACAGCGCCTTGCTGGCATCCAGCAGCACGTCCCCCAGCAGCGACAGCCCCAGCCCCGCGAAAATCAATCGCGCATAGCGTCCCCGCGGCGGCCACAGCCACAGCAGCAGGCAGAGCATCGGCAGCGACTTGGTCACCAGGCGGACCTCGACCGGGCCCGTGTCCAGGCACAGGAGGAACCCCGCCGCGCCCAGGACACCCACTCCCGCGAGAATCCTCGTCCCCACCGTCGAAGCACCACGCATGCGGCCACCTTACCCTGGCGGCTCGCGGGGACGACGCCTGTCCCGACCTCAATCCGTGGCGGGCGGCGCGAGTCGCTGCTCCATCCGGTACCACCGGTAACCGTACCCCTCCAGCGTCACGCGGTGGCGTCCCGTCTTGCCGGGCGACGAGTGGTCCTCCGAGAGCAGGTGGACGAGCCGCGCCGGAGGCCCTCCCGGTGAGAAGCTCACCTCGCAGGCCTTGCCGGACAGGTTGTGCAGCGTCACCAGTGTCTCGCCCTTCCAGTCGTACCGCAGCGCGAGCACGTTCTTGTTCCTCACGCTCAACAACCGCCACGCGCCCCACCCCAGCTCCGGACACTCCTTGCGCATGCGCACCATGCGCTCCATCCAGTTGAGCAGCGAGCCCGGGTCCCTGCGCTGGTGCTCGACGTTCACCTGCCGGTAGCCGTGGGGCGCCCGCTCCACCACGGGCCGGAAGGGCTCCTCGGCGCGCGTGAAGCCACCGTGCGGCTCGTCGGCCCATTGCATGGGCGTGCGCACGCTCTGGCGCTCATGCAGCGACAGGTCCTCGCCCATGCCCAGCTCGTCGCCATACCAGAGCACCGGCGTCCCCGGCAGCGACAGCATCAGGCTGAACGACACGTCCAGCCGCCGCCGGTCCCCCGCCAGCATGGGCGCGAGCCGCCGCCGCAGGCCGCGCTCGTACAGCTGCATCCTCGGCTCCGGGCCCAGCTCCGCGAAGACGCGCTTGCGAGCCTTCGCGGGCAGGCGCCCCAGGTCCAGCTCGTCATGGTTGCGCAGGAAGTTCGCCCACTGCGCCAGGTGCGGCAGCCTGGGCGCCGAGCGCAGCGACTCCACGAGCGGCGTCGCGTCCTCCGTCACCAGCGACAGGAAGTAGCTCTGGTTCGCGGCGAAGTTGAAGACCATCTGCATCCGGTCTCCCTCCTTGCCGAAGAAGTTCATCACCTCGTCCATGGTGACGTTGGCCTCGGCCAGGAGGATGGCGTCCCCGCTCCTCCACGAGAGGAACTCGCGCATCCGGTCCAGCAGCTCGTACGGGTCCTCGATGCCGTGGCTGCGCAGGCCCTTGAGCTCCACCAGGAAGGGCACCGCGTCCACCCGGAAGCCGGACACGCCCAGCTGCAGCCAGTACCCCATCACCTTGAGCAGCTCCTCGCGCACCGCGGGGTGGGCGATGTTCAGCTCGGGCTGGAAGGGGAAGAAGCGGTGGAAGTACCAGCGCTTCACGCCGGGCGCGTACGTCCACGTGGTGTGCTGCGAGCCCGGGAACACCATGCCCTTGTGCGCATCCTTGGGCTTCTTGTCGGACCACACGTAGAAGTCGTGGAAGCGGCTGTTCCGGTCCTTGCTCGCGGCCTGGAACCAGGGGTGCTGGTCGCTCGTGTGGTTGAGGACCAGGTCGATGATGACGCGCAGGCCGCGCTGCTTCGCCTGGTGGGTGAACTCCACGAAGTCCCCCAGGCTCCCCAGCCTCGGGTCCACGCCGTAGTGGTCCGTGATGTCATACCCGTTGTCGCGATTGGGCGAGGGGTGGAACGGCGTCAACCACAGGCACGTCACGCCCAGGCCCGCCAGGTAGTCGAGCCGGCGTTGGAGCCCGCCGAAGTCGCCCACGCCATCGCCGTTGCCGTCCATGAACGTCTCGACGTCCAGGCAGTAGATGACCGCGTTCTTGTACCAGAGGTCCTGAATCATCCGTCTCCCCTGGGGCGAAGGTGGAGATGCTGGACGAAGGACGCACCCGGGGGCGCGTCATGCGTGCGACAGCGCACAGTCATGGACACGAGGGACTCGCGACGGCACGCGGGCGGCACCAACGTGCGCGCGCATGCTCACGCTCGGTTATCACGCCTCCCATGAGCAGTTTCCTCCCAGTGAGTTGTTGCGCCTGGTGCGCCGGGCCGACGCCGCGGGCTTCACGGCCGCGCTCAACTCGGACCACTTCCACCCCTGGAGCGAATCGCAGGGACACAGCGGCTTCGCGTGGAGCTGGATGGGCGCGGCGCTCGCCACCACGCGGCTGTCCAGTCTGGGCGTGGTGAACGCTCCCGGACAGCGTTATCACCCGGCCCTCATCGCGCAAGCCCTGGGCACGCTCGCGGAGATGTTCCCGGGTCGCGCCTGGGCCGCCCTGGGCAGCGGGCAGTTCGTCAACGAGGGCATCACCGGGGAGCCCTGGCCCCCGAAGGACCTGCGCAACGCGCGCCTGCGCGAGTGCGTGGACATCATGCGCGCGCTCTTTCGCGGGGAGACGGTGACGCACCGGGGCCTGGTCCGGGTGGAGGAGGCGAAGCTCTACTCGCGGCCCGCCCAGGCGCCCCTGCTGGTGGGCGCGGCGATAACGCCCCAGACGGCCGAATGGGTGGGCGGCTGGGCGGACGCGCTCATCACCGTGAGCAAGCCCCCGGACGAGCTGCGGAAGATGGTGGAGGCCTTCCACCGGGGTGGCGGCGAGGGCAAGCCGATGTTCCTCAAGGTGCAGCTCTCCTGGGCGGAGGACGAGCAGGCCGCGCTCCAGGGCGCGATGGTGCAGTGGGCGACGAACATCTTCGCCAGCTCCGTGCTCACGGACCTGCGCTCGCCCGCGCAGTTCCAGGAGCTGGCGCGCACCGTCCAGCCCAAGGACCTGGAGGGACACGTGCGGGTGTCCTCCAGTTTCCAGCGCCACGTCGACTGGCTCGCCGAGGACGTGAAGCTCGGCTTCAGCCATCTGTACCTGCACAACGTCAACCGCGGACAGGAGCGCTTCATCGACGCGTTCGCGGAGCACGTGCTCCCCGCCCTGCGCACGGCGCGCTGAAGCGGGGCCCGCACGTGGGGATGACACCCATGTCATCCCGCCACGGCGCGAGGAGGTTGTTCGCGACAGGCCTGTCAGCCGCCCCCCGGAATTCGGGGCCGCTCACGCGATGCGTGGCTCACCAGAGCAGCCGCCAGCCGATACCCAGGCTGAGGTAGTCCGCCTTCCTGTTGGTCTCGTAGGTGTAGTTGTGGAGGTTCTTGTGGAGCCGGCCCTCCAGGGCGAGCGGCAGCCACGGCGTGGGACGGAACTCCAGCTCCGCGCCCACCGAGTAGCCCAGGTTGCTGACGGTGCCCTTGTTCCAGCCCGCGCCGAAGAGCACCGCGGGCCGGACGCCGCCCAGGTCCACGCCCAGCCGTGCCACGCCTCCGAGCTGGAGGAGCGCCCGGTTCCGCAGGTCATAGTGGTGCTGCGAGCCATCGAAGGTGATGTCCATCCGGGAGCCCGCCCTCGCGTACACGGCGAGCTCCGGACCGATGGAGAAGAAGCGCCCCAGGTGCTTGAGCAGATGCAGCCGGACGCCAGGCCCGCCATGCGTCTCCCCTTCCAGGTCCTTGCCTCGGGCGTAGCCCACGCCCACGCCCAGCTCCGCCCCCGTGAGACGGGCCTCGTCCTGTGCCCAGGCGCCCGTCGACAGCAACAACGCTCCCGCGACCACTGCCTTCATGTCCAAGCCTTCCGCGTGTCCCGGCCCCCCGACGACTGTGCGGTCTTCAAGATCCGGGCCCGACGCGTCCTTCACGAAGTGGGTGGGCGCGGTTCGCGATGACGCGGCTCGACGTCGGCCCACGGAGCAGCCGCGACGACCACGCCGGTGTCCATCCGCCCCGGATGACTCCCGCGCGCCGCGAGGCGAGCCACCGACGTCAGTCCGACTTGGGCGTTCCCTGTGCGCCGCGAGACTCCGGGCCATCGCGACGGGGGACCGGGCGCGTCCCCGTGTGTGCGGACGGGCCATGCGTGCCCGCCTTGTCCGGGGCCATCGAGGGCGCCTTCCCTCGTCGTCGGCGACGCCGCCGCTTCGACGCGGTCCCCGGAGGCGCGCCCCCCAGCTCGCGCAGCACCAGGGCCCGCGCACCACCCTCCAGGCGCAGCTCGCGCGTCAACGCCTGCACCTCTGCGGCACCGCGAGGATGGCGCAGCGCCTCGCCCAGCCGCTCGACCAGGTCGATTCTCAGCGCCACCGGCCCCAGCAGTTCGTAGCCGAAGGCTCGCGCGTCGCGCACATTCCATCCGGCCGCGTCGAGCACGGGCTCACGGGGCACCCCGCGCGGCGCGGGCTTCTGGAGGAACAGCGCCGTCAGCATGCACCGGCGCTCCAGCGCCTGCGGAGCGAGCGCGCCGGCCACGTAGACGAAGCGGCGGCCTTCGCGTACGCCCACGGCCTTGAGCCGCTCGCGCGACTCCTCGTCCAACAGCGCCCACTGCTCGCGCGCCTCGCCCACGGTAATCAGCCCCACCCCCTCGGCCAGCCGATACGCCAGCCCGCGCGTCGGCGGCGAGCGGCCCGCGCCCGTGAGCGACTCCGCCGGGAACCCGCCCATCGCCTCCGTGACCAGGTCGCGGGCCAGCGCATGGAGCCGCCGCTCGAGCCGCCGCCTCGCGCCGCCCGTCCACACCTCCGGCTCCGCGAGCGCGACCTGCGGCGAGCGCCGGTCCGTGCCGCGCACCAGCCGCCCCAGGGGCTGGCTCTCGAAGGAGATGTTCCCGGACGCATCCACCTCGAAGACCTCGTGCGTCGCGTCCACCACGCGTTGCACGAACTGCTCCTCGGTCATCAGTCCCTCCGCGGAGCCGGTCTCGCCCAACAGCGCGCCGAGCTTCGCGAACGGGTTGTCCGAGCTCGCCGCGGGCGTGGCGGAGGCCCGCACGAAGCGCCGGGCGCTCCTGCGCGCGGCCCGCTGGACGAAGCGCTCCACCAGGCGCTCGTGCAGCGCATCCCCCAGCGCGTCCTCGATGTGCCGCGTGCGCTCCTGCCACTGCTCCGCGTCGCGCAGCCAGCTGGAGCGGTGGCTGATGTACGTCCAGATGCGGATGGCGGCCAGCCGGTCCATCAGCGTGTGGATGTCCCCGGAGACGTCGTCGAGCGGCGACACCTGCTTGGACAACCACGTCGCGTCCAGCACCCCGTCCCCCGCGGTGAGCTGGAGGAACGTCTCCCGCAGCAGGCTGACGTGCTGGCCGAACAGCCCCTTGCGGAAGTCGGGAATCTGGCAGACCTGCCACAGCAGCTCCACGCCCGCGCGGTCCGTGACGACGTCGCGGACGGCCGGGAGGTGCGAGAGGTCCTTCAGCGCGTCGAAGTCATCGGCGCGCTCCACCCGGACGAAGGCGTTGTGACGCGGGGCCCGCGACAGCGAGTCCAACAGCGCCTCGGGGCTCGCGAAGTCGAGCTCCGCGTTGCGCCAGATGAGGCTGCGCACCGCGGGGAAGCGATGCGTCTCGATGGCGGTGACGACCCGGGGCGGCAGCTCCTCCAGCGTGTTCAGCGTGCCGAACGTCCCGTCGTTCAGATGGCGCCCCGCGCGGCCGGCGATCTGCGCCAGCTCGTCCGGGAACAGCTCCCGCTGCTCGGCGCCGTCGAACTTGGAGAGCGAGGCGAAGGCCACGTGGCCCAGGTCCAGGTTCAGCCCCATGCCGATGGCATCCGTCGCCACCAGGTACTGCACCTCCCCGGACTGGTACATCGCCACCTGGGCGTTGCGCGTCCGGGGCGACAGCGCGCCCAGCACCACGGCCACCCCACCGCGCAGCCGGCGCAGCGCCTCGGCCAGCTCATAGACGCGGTCCGCGGAGAACGCGACCACCGCGGAGCGCGGCGGCAGGCTCTTCAACGAGCGCCGGCCCGCGTAGCGAAGCTGGGACAGGCGCGTGGCCCGCTTGAGCGAGACGTGCGGGATGAGCGACTGCACCATCGGCCGCATCGTCTCCGCGCCCAAAAACCACGTCTCCTTGCGGCCTCGCGCGTGGAGCAGCCGGTCCGTGAAGACATGTCCCCGCTCGCGATGCGCGGCGAGCTGGATTTCGTCCACCGCCAGGAAGTCGACGACGCGGTCCAACGGCATCGCCTCCACCGTGCATATCCAGTAGTCGGGGCGCGGCGGCAGGCGCTTCTCCTCGCCCGTCATCAGCGCCACGCGCCCCTCGCCCACCCGGGCGGTCACCCGGTCGTAGACCTCGCGGGCGAGCAGGCGCAGCGGCAGCCCCATCATGCCCGTGTCGTGCTCGAGCATCCGCTCGATGGCCCGGTGGGTCTTTCCAGTGTTCGTGGGCCCCAGCTCCGCCACGACGACGGACGAACGGCCGGATGCGCTGGAGTTCATTACGGAGAGTCTAACCTCGCGCCCGGCCTCGCGCCCTGCGACGGCTTTCCAACCCATCCTCGGCTGCCTCCTGGGCTGGGCACGCACGCGCGGGCGCGCCGCGTCCTGACCTGGGCCCCCTGGAATGGACGGCCCCGGCAAAGCCCCCTAGGGTCGCGCCCCATGGCGAACCCCGTCCGAGACACGCTCCTGGGCCAGCTCGACATCGCGTGGGCCCTCACCCGCTACCACCTGGAGGGGCTCACCACGGAGGACTGCCTGCGGCGCCCCGCGTCGGTGGGCCTGCACGTGACGCAGGACGCGCAGGGACACTGGCGCGCCCAATGGCCCGAGCACGAGGGCTATGACCTGGGCCCCGCGAGTGTGGCCTGGCTGACGTGGCACCTGGGCTTCTGGTGGTCCATGGTGCACAACCACTCGTTCGGCGACGGCACCCTGACGCGGGAGGCCGTCGTCTGGCCCGGCTCCGCGGACGCGGTGCGCGCGTGGATTGTCGGCCTGCACGACACGTGGCGCGAGGCCATCACCCGCCTCACCGACGAGGACCTGCGGTCGAGCGCGCGCACGCGCTGGCCGCTCACGGGCAAGCCCTTCGGCGACATCGTCGCCTGGGCCAACGTGGAGCTGATGAAGAACGCGGCGGAGCTGGGCTACGCGCGCTTCGTGCTGGCCGTGCCCCCTACTTGAGCGCCGGCGCGTTCGCGTCCCGCCGCAGCACGAAGAAGTACGGCGACGGCATGCCGCGCGCGTCCATCAGGCCCAGGAGCGTGTTCTCGTCGGCCTGGCGGAACACGTCGAGCGTGGGCCAGTCGTCGTAGATCATCGTCGCGCTGAGCTGGCCCCGGTACTCCACCTTGCGCAGGCGCGCCTTGAACTTCGACGTCTCCACGTCGGCGCGATGCGGCCCCACGGGGCCACGAATCGTCGGGGACGGCCACTTCCGCGGGTCCACCGGGAACACCGCCGCGCGGTCCTCCGTGTAGAACAGCAGCGGGTGCACGCTCTCGGCGTCGAGGAACTGCTTGCCGTACCAGCCCGTGGCGCCCAGCATCCCGTCCATCGGGTGTCCGGTGCGCAGCTCACTGCCCTTCCACGTGCCCACCAGGGACTCAAGCTCCACCGGCCCCAGGCTGTCGAACAGCGCGAGCGCCTCCGCCTGGCTCAGCGTCCCCGCCTTCACCACCTCGTCGAAGCTCATCGTGCCGCTCCTGTGTGCATGCGCAGCACGGGCTTGATGGCCGTGCGCGACTCCATGTCGTGGACCGCGTCGTTGATGGCCTCGAAGTCGTACGAGCGGCTGAGCTTCTCGATGGGGAAGCGTCCTTCCGCGTGCAGCGACACCAGGCGGGGGATGAAGCGCTTCGGGTCGGCGTCGCCCTCGAGCATCCCCACCAGCCGCTTGCCGAACAGCAGCGCCGTCATCGGGATGGAGACCTGTGCGTCCGCGCCCGGCAGGCCGAGCAACGCGCACGTCCCCAAGGGACGCGTCACGTCGAACGCCTGTCGCAGCACCTTCGGAGAGCCGACGCACTCCAGCGCGAAGTCCACCCCGCCCCGCGTCTTCTTGAGCACCGTGCGCGTCAGCTCCGGCTCGTCCGCGAGGAAGGTGTCGGTGGCGCCCAGCTCCCGCGCCAGCTCCAGCCGCCGGGCGTCCAGGTCCACCGCGAAGATGCTCGCCGCGCCCGCCACGCGCGCCGCCATCACCGCCGCCAGCCCCACCGCGCCCACGCCGAAGACGGCCAGCCGCTGTCCGGGCTGCAGCCGGAACGACTCCAGCACCGCGCCCGCGCCCGTCTGGAAGCCGCAGCCCAGGGGCGCCAGCAGCTCCAACGGCGCGCCTCTCGCCACCTTCACCGCGTTGTGCTGGTGCGCCAGCACGTGCGTGGCGAAGGACGACTGGTGGAAGAAGCCCGAGCGGATGGGCTCGCCGCGCCAGCGCATCGGGTACGTGCCGTCCGGCCGCGCCCCCGAGAAGTTCCCCGCGTAGCCCTGCTCACAGTACGCGGGCTGTCCGCGCGCGCAGGTGCCGCACGCGCGGCAGGAGTAGTAGCTGAGCACCACCGCGTCCCCAGGCTCGAAGCCCGCGACGCCCTCACCCACCGACTCCACCACCCCCGCGCCCTCGTGGCCCAGCACCGCGGGGAACGCGAAGCGCCCCTGCCCCGCCCGGTAGCTCAAGTCCGTGTGACAGATGCCACTGGCGTGCACCCGGACCCGGAGCTCCCCCTGGCGGGGCGCGTCCAGCTCCACCTCCTCCAGGACGAAGGGCGCATTCACTTCCCGCAGCACCGCGGCACGGACCGGAAGCGTCATGTCCGGAATTATTGGCAGACCGCCAACAAAATCACCAGGGCTCCGAGGCCCGGTCAGAACGCGTCGCCGGGCCCCAGATTGAGCAGGAAGGTGTCGGTGGCGTCGGGGACGAGGGAGCCCGTCCCGAAGTCCTCGGTGTGGGAGAAGTGGCCGAACAGCAGCGTGCTGCCGTTCCCCTCGCCGGAGGGCACGGCGCTCACCACCTGCTCGGAGAAGAGGTTGGACGGACCTCCGGAGCGAAGGAAGAAGCGGTTCCACAACTCGCGGCCCTCCAGGTTGAAGCGGCGCGCGAACAGCTGCGGGTTCTGCGCGGGGTCGCTCGCGCCCGGCGCGGGGTGCGGGAAGTCGCGCGACAGGCCGCTCGCCACCACGCGTCCGGCGGGCTCCACGGCGATGACGACCTTCTCCGAGCGGCCCAGGCTCTTCACCCAGCGCGGTGTGCCCGCGGCCTCCGCCACCAGGAGGAAGGAGAGCCTGTCGCGCAGCGTCTGCGAGCCCCAGCGCAGTTCGCCGGCCTCCATGCTCCCCGCCGCGACCAGCGTGCCCTTCGCGGTGGTGCCGAGGCTCGTCACCCAGCCGTTGGCGCGGGGAAAGGCGTTGAACCAGGTCAGCTGTCCCTCCCGGGAGAACGTGGCCAGGAAGGGAGACTGGCCCAGGGCGGTGAAGGTCCCCTTCGCCGTGCGGACCGTGCCGAAGTAGGAGCCGCCCAGCGCCACACCGCCGTCGGGCAGCACCGCGAGGCTCACCGCCTCCGCGCGGTAGTTGCCGCACTCCGGCTCGGAGACGCGCTGACGCCACACGACGGTGCCCGAGGCGCTGATGCGATAGAGCGCGTTCTCCGTCGGAGCGCACCGCAGCGCCTCCGAGTACGGATGGGAGGCGCGCACGCTCACGTAGGCGCCATCGTCCCGGCTGGCCACGAGCGCGAGTCCCACCTCATTGAGCCCCTGCAGCGGCAGGGACCACTCCCCGCGCCCCTCCGGGTTGAAGCGGGACAGGGCCAGGCCGCTGAGCGGCTGGCTCGGCGTGTCCATCGACACGGTGCCATGGCGGACATCCGTCATCAGATAGAGCCGGCCCGTGGACGA
Organism: Myxococcus faecalis; assembly: GCF_050039385.1. Taxonomy (NCBI): domain Bacteria; kingdom Pseudomonadati; phylum Myxococcota; class Myxococcia; order Myxococcales; family Myxococcaceae; genus Myxococcus; species Myxococcus faecalis. The sequence continues at coordinate 1,540,095 of NZ_CP144336.1, forward strand.
CACGCTCATGGCGACCGTCCCCGAGACATCCATCGGAGATTCGCCGTCAAAAGGATGCAGCGCGAAGGAGCGCGTCCACACGCGGGCGCCATCGGGCGTGTAGCGCTTCAGCTCGAGATGGGACGAGGCGCCGTCAGCGCGCCCGAACGAGGTCGACGACCCCTGGATGGAGGCCGTGTAGATGGACGCCCCATCCCAGGTGGTGCCGACGCTCGCGGCCATGTCGTGGAGGGGTTGGCGCTCATGGTTCAGCCAGAGTGTCTTGCCGGGTGTGCCGGGCTGCGGCGCGGTGCCACCGTCCTCGGGCGGGACGGTGCCGCCGTCCGACTCACCGGGAGCGCCGCCACCGTCGGGAGCACCTCCGCCGTCCGGAGTCCCCGCGTCTGGTACGCCCGCATCCGGAGTGCCCGCGTCGGGAGGGACTCCCGGAGCCGGCTCGCAGGAGGCGGTGGCCTCACAAGAAGCCACGGGAGGCGATGAATCATCTCCATCACAGCCGGCCATCCCCAGACACAACACGAGCCATGCGCCAAAGCCACGCCAGTCAGCCACGGTGTCTCCCTCCCGAAACACACCCGGGCGACAGGTTGGACATGGTGCACGGAGCCGCCAAGACACGAGGCTCCAGCCCGCCTGCCTCCTCTCCATGCGTGCGGTGCACACCACGCCCAGGGCCACGCGGCTCGAGCCCCTCACATGTCGGGCTGGCGTTCGCGCTGAACAACCCGCGGGCGAGCGCGACCGTCAACCGCTGGGGCGCGAGTGCTTCCGGATGTGCTCCCACGCCTCGATGATGCGGCGCGTCTCCTCCTGCGCCAGCGCCTGGAGCTTCGGTCCGAGTTGCGCCACCTTGTCGGGGTGGTACTGGGCGACGAGCGCGAGATAGGCGCGCTTCACGTCCGCCAGCGGCGCGCCTCGGACGACGCCCAGCACCTCCCACGGTGACGGAGGTGGAGCCTGGGGCCGCGGCGCGGGCTCCTCCTCACGCCTGGGCTCCTCGGAAGCCTCCGCTTCCTCCTCCTCGGAGTCCTCGTCCTCCTCCGCCTCGGAGGGCTCCGGTTCGGGTTCCTCGGCAGCGCGCGTGTCGGCCACGGGCTCGGCGCCCTCGCCACAGGTCGAGCACAACAGCCGCTCCCGCGACTCACCTCCGGACGCGGTGACGACGACGTCACAGCACTCACCGCACACCACGTGCTGACACTGCTCGCAGCGCGCGGCGGAGGCGGCTTCGTCCAGGCCCACGCCACACCGGGGACACGCGTCGGGGAGCGGAGCCTCCTCACCGCACCGCACGCAGAACGCCCAGCCCCGGTCCACCTGGACCTCGCAGGCCTCGCACTCCAGCGCCCCGGGATGCTCCCAGTGCTTCTCCTCGCCGCACCACGGACAGAACGGCATCAGCCACGCGAGCTTCCCCGCGCAGTCCTCCGCGTCACAGTCGAAGTCGAGCCGGTATCCGCGGGCGACGGACTGGGGGACGTTCTGCTCGTCGAACGACTCCCCGCAGTTCCAGCAGCAGTTGAAGAACCGATGTGACGGCGCGCCGCAGGCCTCGCACGCGGGGTTGCCGTGCTCGCTCTTCCAGACCACCTCGTCGCCACAGGTGGGGCAGAAACCCATGCAGGCCTTCACCTCGGCATGCGTACAGGTCTCCCGAGCGGCGCGGCGCGCGCGCTCACGTTGCCCGCGAGGGGCGGCGAAAGAAGGTGTGCGCCCCGCCTCCACCAGCGCCTCCCACAGGCACGAGCGGCACACCCGCCCCTTCACCTTCCTGGACCCCGCCTCGGAGGCGCCCGCGCGCTTCTGGAACACCGCCGCCGCGAGCGACTCGACGCTCAGGCACGACTGGCAGACGGCGTCGCCACACGCCTCGCAGTGGCCCGCGAGGCGCCGGCTCCCGAAGCCCAGCAGACCTGGCGTCAGCGTCTCCAGGCAGCACGGACAGGCTCGCATGCACTTCCTTCGCCGGGTGGGGCCGCCAGAGCGAATCCCCGAGGTGGAGCCCTCCGGCATGCCCGACTCCCACCCGGAGGTCCAGAAACCCACCGCACGTCACGATTCGGTGTCATCCACCGGGCCGGAGTCGCGCGCTGGTGACACTTTTCTTGTCATCACAAAATTTCATCTGTCTCACGGATTGCCTGCTACCCGAGGGCCTGGGTAAGGGAGCACCTCCCTCGCTGTCCCCACGGGTGTCCTCGATGCGTCGTCTCGGCTCAGCCCTTCTCTCCATGAGTCTGCTGGTTGGCTGTGGTCCCACCGAATCCGCTCCGCCGGCCGAGCCCTCCGCGCCGGCCGACACGGTCCAGAACGAGCAGGCGCCGCTCACCACGACGGACGTCGACGTGGCGCCGGAGTGTGAAGGCATCCTGCAGTTCGCGAACACGGCGAGCTTCTTCAAGCTGGACCGGTATCTGCCCAGCGACGCGGCCAACAACATCATCGCGGCTCGCACGGTGGCGCCCTTCACGACGCTGGCGCGGCTCTCCGGTGTCTCGGAGATGGGCCCGGTGCGGCTGAAGCAGTTGGAGCACGGCGCGCGTGCCGAGGAGTACATCGACCAGAGCTGCCTGGGCATCTACGACGAGCTGGCGCTGTCGCAGTCGGACGCCGCGGCCATCGTCACGCTGGTGAACACGGCGAGCACGAACACGCTCTACGCCGTGCTGCCGTACGCGTGGAACGGGGCGACGAGCCTCATCAACCTGCGTCCGTTCACGAGCGTGCTGGGCATCTCCGACGCGTTCGGCATCGGCGCGGTGAGCCTGCGCAACCTGCGCAACGCGGCCACCATCGGCTACTCGCTGGACATGCTGGTGTCCGCGGTGAACGCGCTGCCGGAAGACGAGTGGGAGGTGAAGATGAGCACGGGGTTCAACATCGAGACCATCCTGGACGGGGCCTACGGCACGGACCGGCTCGCCTCGGCGGACTGCTTCGGCATCGACCTGACGGGCCGCTCGGGACAGTTCGAGGACCGAGGCTACCTGGCGGACGCCACCGAGGTGCGCAACTACGTCCACAGCGCGGTGAGCACGGCGAACCGGTACAACGCGATTGACGCCGACATCGTCACGGACGGCAAGGCGGACCTGGCCGCGCGCACCGCGGGCCGCACGTTCAAGGGCTGCCACATGCACTACGAGAACGGCCCGTGGGCGGGCGTGCAGGTGCACTTCTTCGTCGACACCGCGTCGGACTTCCGCATCCTGACGGTCCAGCACTGGGTGGAGTGATTCACGGCTGAGCTGCACCCACGGCGGCGACTTCCCAGGTGGAGGTCGCCGCTGTTTCGTTGGCAGCAGCAACAGCTAATGAAGCACCAACCCGAGACAAGAGAACCAACCGCATCCGCCGTGCAATGAGGACCAGGCTCTTCGGACGTATACCATCATGCCCGACAGCGGCTCACCAACAAGCCCTCAGTTAGAGGGGCCAGTGATGGCTGTAATCGTTAATGTAACTCCATTGCGCGACCTCAATGGGCCCGCCACGATATAGCTGGCTCCAACGTTGAATCGGTCCATGAGCCGGAGTCCCGCCGTGAGCGTCGTTACAAAAAATTCCTTCATGTCGACGTACTGATTGAAATTTGGGCCGACCCCAACCCCCCATCCAGACCACACATCAACATACAACCCCATGGAATCATCGAATCCCTTGGCCTGAAGATAACCCCTGAATCCAGGAAAAACAGCAAAAGACGCATCCTCTATCGTCGACCCCAGTGCAGGTATCGCCGTGACCAAACGAGGATGGAATTCCAAAAGGAAAAAACCCGGCGTATTGGTTCGCTTTTCAGCAAACACCAGGGGGAGCCGATACGACAAAGCAATGTCACCACCATTGTCGACCAACTTCTGAAGATTGTCCTTCTTGGAATCATCCTCATCAGCAAGCGCGGGCTCACCTCCCGATGAATTACTGCCTGCAAAAGCCGCCGACAGGGCAAGCCGGCCATACCCGATTCTGTCGGCAATAACCTCAGTTGTCACAGCAACTCTATCCCCCCACCCCGAAACCCTGATTTCATTAAAAAACTGAAGCTCCTCCGCCCCAAAGAATGCCTTGGACGTATATTCATCTCGAACAGGCAAAAAACTCTTAAAACCTCGCGTACGCGCCTGCTCCAACACGAAATCGTCTACATTCTTCTTGAAAGCATGAAGCACATCGTCCGCAACACGCACACCGGATGAACCTAAAAGAATCGAGCGCTCCGGATGAATCGTCGTCGCCACCAGATGAATGTCTTTCTCCACGGCCTCACTGAATACACTGGTGTCATACCGCTTGACGCCAAGCGCATGAGGGATAGCTGTGCCATCACAGCTATCGTCGCCCAGGAGATACCAGTTTGACTCTGGCGGGTCCGGCAAAAAACCAGTCCATCTCCAAGAAGAGTGCTCCGAACTCTTTACCAGTAAGCACTGAGCCAGAATCTTCTCACGCAACACCATGGCCGCAGCGGTCGCAAATGCCCAGCTTCCCGCTCTCGCAACCGCCGCAGCGCCAGCATTACCCTCTTCCTCCAACGCCTTCCGTGCATCGAAAGACTGCGGATCGAACTCCTCCGGGCGTTTAACCCAGTTAGAAGCATGTGCAGCAGAGTTAGCCATCAACACCGCAGCCACCACCACCGTGGCAAAACGTTTGACGCAGTCCATTAGCCCCCCAGCAATTATTTCGACCATACCACATTCTTTGATGAAGTGCACACGCATGGACCTCCGTGCATCCGCGTGCCGCGTTCGCTCCGCGCGAAGCCACCCCACCGACTCACCAGACCTGCACGGGAGCCGCCCGGACCAGGGACAGCCCGGAGCCAAGCTGTCCGTAACTACTGCCCCCCCAGGACCAGAGGCTCCGGTCCGCGAGGATGGCGTGGGAATGGTCCCCACCCGCGGCAACCGCCACGGCGGTCCCCAGCGAGCTCACCCGCGCGGGCTGGAGCGTCGCCGCGGACGGAGCTCCGTCTCCGAGCTGTCCCCGCTCATCGCGCCCCCAGGCCCAGACCAGCCCTCCCACCGTGATGGCGAGGTTGTGATTCACCCCCGCGGCAATGGACGTCACCCCCGTCAACACGCGCGTCTGGACGGGTACGAGCTTGTTGACCGTCGTCCCATCCCCCACCTCGCCGTAGGCGTTGGCCCCCCACGCCCAGACCGTGCCGTCGGCCTTCAAGGCCAGCCCATGGCCGTTCCCCGCCGCCACGGCGGTGACGCCCGTGAGCCCCGGCACCTGGCCTGGCACCGAGCGCGACACCGTCGAGTTGTTGCCCAATCTGCCGCTCATGTTGCTCCCCCAGGACCACACGGTGCCGTTCGCCCTCAAGGCCAGCGAGAACGAGTTCCCCGCGGAGATGGCAATCACTTGCGTCAGCCCCTGCACCTGGACCGGCGACGAGCGAAGGGTCTGCGTTCCATCCCCGACCTCTCCATGCATGTTCCCGCCCCAGCCCCACACCGTCCCATCCTCCGCCAGCCCCAGGCTGTGAGCCGAGCCCGTGGAGATGGCCTGGAACCGGAGGGCGGACGCGACCTGCACGGGAGTGAAGCGCTGCATCCGCGTCCCGTCTCCCAACACGCCCCCGGAGTTGGCCCCCCAGCCCCACACCGTCCCGTCTGACTTCAGCGCCAACGCATGGTCATACGCCATGGAGACCGCCATCATCCCCGTCAACCCGGCCACCTCGCCGGGCTCCGGCCGGGTGATGCGGGTTCCGTCTCCCAACTGACCCCACGTGTTCGCGCCCCAGGTCTGGACCTTGCCCTCGGGAGTCACACCCATCGAGACATTCGAGGCCGCGGCCACCCCACGCGCGCGCGTCACCAGGGACGCAACGGGGAACGCCGTCAGGTCCTGCGCCCCATCGCCAATCTGACCGGAGTAGTTGTTCCCCCAGGCCCACAGCGTCCCGTCGTCCTTGACCACCAGGGAGTGCGCCTGTCCCGCCCCCAGGAACCGGACCGTGGAGAGACTCGCGACCTGCGCGGGCAGCGCGCGCGACAGCGAGATTCCTCCGCCGAGTTGCCCCGAGGAGTTCGCGCCCCACGTCCACACCGTCCCATCCGCCTTCAGCGCGCTGGAGTACAGGCCGTTCGCGGCCACGGCGACCACGCCCGACAGCCCCACCACCTGCGCCGGCGTCATCCGCGACGTGAAGGTGCCGTCTCCCAGCTGCCCCGAATCGTTGTTGCCCCAGGCCCAGACCGTTCCGTCCGACTTGAGCGCCAGCGAGTGGCTGTTGCCACCCGCCACCCCCACCACCTCCGAGAGCCCCGCCATCTGCAGCGGAGACACGAGCCCCGGCGGAGGTGGATCATCGGGGTCCAGCTCCATCCAGGACGGGCTGTGGTGTCCCCACGTCCAGACCGTGCCGTCGGCCTTCAAGGCCAACGAATGCGCCTCGCCCGCGGCAATCGAGACGACACCCGACAATCCCGGGACTTGCGTGGGCAAGAGCCGGGTGAGCACCGTCCCGTCTCCCAGTTGTCCGATGGAGTTCCAGCCCCAGGCCCACACCGTCCCATCCGCCTTCAAGGCCAGCGAATGACGGACTCCGGTGGCGACGGCCGTGGCCACCAACGCCCCCTGCACCTGGACCGGCGTTGGCCGCGAGGTCGTCGTCCCATCTCCGATGGAGCCGTAGCCATTGGCGCCCCAGGCCCACACCGTGCCGTCCTCCCGGAGGACCATCGAGTGCACGCCTCCGGCGGCGACCGAGCCCGCCAGGGAGGCCCCCGGAAGCGTGACCCGGAGCGGACTCCAGGACGACACCGTCGACCCATTGCCCAACTGCCCGCTCTGGTTGTTGCCCCAGGCCCAGACGGCGCCATCCGCTTTCACGGCCAGGGAGTGCCCCACCCCCGCGGAGGCCTCGGCCCGCTCGAGCCACGCGCGCGTCGCCACGGGCATCGACTTCATCAGGTACGACCCATCACCCACCTGGCCGTCGCTGTTGGAACCCCAGGCCCAGACCTCGCCGCTCGCCTTCACCGCCACCGAGTGTTGTCCGCCGCCCGCCGACACACCCCGCACCTGTGTGAGCCCTGGCACCTGCACGGGAGACAGCCGCGGGAGCATCGTCCCGTCTCCCAGTTGGGAGCGCGCGTTGCTGCCCCACGCCCACACCGTCCCATCGCCCTTCAGCGCCACGGTGTGCTGCCCGCCGCCGACCACCGCCTCGACGCCGCCGTACGCGGGAATCTGCGTGGGGACCAGCGTCACCGCCGTGGAGCCCAGCCCGAGCTGTCCGTCATCGTTCTTGCCCCAGCTCCACACCGTGCCATCCACCCGCAGCGCCACCGTGTGCGAGCCACCGCCCGACACCGACGTCACGCCCGTCAGGCCCGGGAGCACCGCGGGCAGCGAGCGGCCCACGAGGTCTCCGGTCCCCAACTGCCCATCCGCGTTGCCGCCCCAGGACCACACCCGACCATCCGCCGTCAGCGCCAGCGAGTGGACGTTGCCCGCGGAGATGGCCATGACACCGGAGAGGCCCTGCACCTGGACCGGGGACACGCGCCGCGTCGTCGTCCCGTCGCCGAGCTGCCCCGCCGCGTTGTTGCCCCAGGCCCACACCGTCCCATCCGACTTCAGGACCAGCGAGTGGGAGAAGCCCGCGGCGATGGCCACGCCGTTCGTCAACCCAGACACCGGCACGGGGACGGGGCGTGACGTCGTGCTCCCATCTCCGAGCTGTCCATTCAGGTTGTTGCCCCAGGCCCACACCGTCCCGTCCGACTTCAGCGCCAGCGAATGCAGCTCCCCCGCGCCGAGCGAGCGGATGTCGAACAAGCGCCACACCCGGCCAGGGTGAGGACGCGAGCGCGTCGTGCCATTGCCCAGCTGTCCGAAGGTGTTGCCGCCCCAGGACCACACCGTCCCATCCGAGCGCAGGGCCAGTGAGTGATTGCGCCCCGCCAGCACCGTTCCCTGACGGGAGAACCCCTCCGCGGCGCGCGAGGTGCCGAGCTCGGGTGACGCCTCGTCGGGCGCGCTCCCCGAGCAGCCCGCCATCCACAACACGCACAACAACGCGATGCCAGACATCCGTCTCGTGCCACGACTCATGAGTGTGTCCCCCTCTTCAAAACGGTCGGGAAACAAGCACTCGTCAGGACGAAGAACAAGACCCCGAGCGTCATTCACGGCCGGCGTGCAAGTCGATGCCGCCGCCAGGCGCGGTGCGGCAGCGCCCCCGGGCTCAGGAGTTCATCGCACCGCGAATGGCCCTTTCGTTATCGCGCACGGTCGCCTCCAGATGCTGCAGCGCCCAGCGTTCCCGTCCACGCAGCCCTCGCATGAAATCGTCCTCGCCTCGCGGCCAGTTCCCGGCCGCGAGTCCGACCACGCGCTGCTGGATGCCCTGCGGCAGCGTGCTGAACTCGAGCGCGGCCTCGTTCCGCGGCGTCCATGGCGCCGGAACCACCTCTTGCCGCACCACGAACGAGCCGGGCTCTCCTTGCCCGGAGTCTCGAACCACCAACCGCGTGAACTCGGGGTTCATCTGCCGCAAAGCGTCCTGCCGCGCCCGGGTCGCATCCCCTTCCACCGATTGCGCTCGACCAAGGGCTCCGGCCCCGCCCCCAGGTCCTGTGTCGCGACGTACTGCAGGAGACTGACTCCCTGGGGCAGCAAGACCAGCAACTCCGTCTCACTTTGAGACAAATCGGTCGAGCCGGGATAAGGGACTGCCAGTGTGGCGGCGCGCCCGCCGCGAAGACAGTAGCAGGCAGGTCACCTCACCCGGCCGGACCCTCGGACGCGGAACTCCAACGCGTCCACGCACCGCCAGGCCCCGCCGCGCCAGGTGTTGTGCCCCAGGGGTACGAAGGCGTCCGCGAATCTTCCCGCGGCATTTCGACGCGGACCCCTCCCTCCCAGGGGTTGACGCCCGCCGCCCGGTGATTGAAGACGGGGGGATGATTGAACTTCCCCCCGGCGCTTCCATGAAGGACTACCAGCGCTACATCCACGAGCTGGAAGCGATGCATGGCTGGCTGAAGCTGGACCTGGTCCACAACTGCTTCCTCATGGGCGAGGAGGTCGGCGAGGTGTTCAAGGCCGTCCGCCGCCACGAGAAGCTCTACGACGAGGGAAAGGGCACGCCGACCGAGGCGGCGCGCGCCCAGGTCGGCGAAGAGCTGGTCGACGTCTTCAACTACCTCGTCGCCATCGCCAACCGCGTCGGCGTGGACCTGGAGGAGGCCTTCCGCCAGAAGAACGAGCGCAACCAGCAACGCACCTGGACCTGAGGACGCTCCCTGAGCGCCCCCAGGTCCGGTGGGACGCTCAGGGCTTGCCCAGGTTCGTCCAGGTGTTCGACACCGGGTCGTACCGCTCGATGGTGTCGTCCAGGTTCTGCGCGAGCAGGTAGCCGTTGGAGCTGAAGATCCTGCTCGCCGCGCCGTGGATGGAGTTCCACGCCGAGCCCGCGTACTTCATGATGAACGAGCCATCCGGACGCAGGCCGTACACGTCATTGCCCACGGCCACGAAGCTGCGGCCCGAGTAGCCGATGCTCGTCCACGTCGAGCCCCCGTCATGGCGCTGGATGAACGCCTTGTCGTTGGTGAGCCGGTACATCTTCGTCCCACCGCCCACCAGCTCGCTGGCGCCGCCACCCACCACGCTCCACGAGGAGCCCGCGCCGCTGTAGAGCGCCGTGTAGTCGTCCTGCCACGGCCCCAGGCCGAACACCTGCGTCGTCGTGGCCGCGAAGCGCGAGCCGGGCCCGCCGATGGTCGTCCACACCCCGGTGGCCGCGTTGTAGCGGGCCACGTTGCCCGTCAGCTTGTCCGTGGCGCACAGCGCCCCCGCGCAGGCGAAGATCTGCCCCGCGGGTCCGCCGATGCCCACCCAGCTCGAGCCCAGGAACTGCACCGGAGAGCCGCCGCCCGGCGTCTGGCCATACAGCGTGTTGCCCACCGCGACGAACGCCTGGCCAGGGCCACCCACCAACGTCCACACGAGCGCGTCGCGCCGGTAGAGGTCACCCGTCGAGCGCTTGCGCGCGTACACCGTGCCGCTGGACGTGCTCAGCACGTTGGTCGGCGCCTCATAGAGCGCCTGCGAGCCCTCCACGTCCCGCTGCGAGATGAAGTTCAGCGTGCGCGACGGATCCAACCACCCCGGCATCGACGGGTAGTGCATGGCGCCCCGGCCGTCGTAGCACGTCAGCGGCCGGTAGCTGCCCGTCATCACCATGCCGCAGCCCGACGCGGTGTCGTGCTCGTGCACGAAGCCCAGCGCGTGGCCGAACTCGTGCGTCAGCACGGCGATGAGCTCCGCATCCGTCCACGTCGACGTGGGCCCCAGCTCCAGGAAGCGCGTGGGCCGCGAGTACGTGGGGAACCCCATGCCCGCCGACAGGCCCGTGAAGGCGAAGTTGCGCTCGACGTTGTACTTCACCAGGTTGTTGTTGCGATTGCAGGTGGACGAGTCCAGCGCCTTCAGGTGCACGAACTTCACGTTGGCCGCGCCCTCCCAGCCGGAGGCGGCGCGGTGCATGAACTCCACCACGCGGTCGTAGTCCGCGCCGAAGTCCGTGGGACGGATGCAGTAGGTGATGGCCTCGCGGTCCGCGCGGCTCCAGGCCGCGTCCGCCCCGCCCACCCGGAAGACAGACAGCGCGTTGGGATTGTTCGTGAAGCTCTCCCAGTACCGGCGGACCTCCGCCAGGTCCAGCATCCGCATGTCCCCCTCGACCAGGAAGTGCCCCTCCTCCGTCGCGACGACGTTCTTCGCGCTCCAGGCCTCGAAGGCCGCCGTGGTCGCCGCCCCCGTGTCCGTGAGCGGCTCCTCCTGGGGCACGGGCGCCTCGGGCCCGCAGGCTCCCACCAACAGGGCCATCGTCGTCACGGCGAGCGTGGTCGTCCGCCAACCACGTTGGCGGGTGTGAGTCATTGTCTGCATATGGATTCCCCTGCGCTCCGGGACCGGCCCCCGGGTGTGTGGTGATGTCGCGGTGTCATCCTTCGCACCGCGAGCACTCAACGAACGCCGCGCGCGTTCTTCCCGCGTTCCTTCAACGAACCACGTCCGCGCAGCCGCGCATTGCCCATGTCAGGGCAAACTCCTACTATTCAAGAATTACATACTTGGAGAGGACAAGCCGTGAAGCCATTCCCTGGCAGTCTCGTCGCGGTGTTCCTGGTGGTGGGCGCCGCGTTGCCGGCGTGGGCCGTGGAGCCTCCGCCCGAGTTCGGCACGGACTGGGACGACCCGCGCACCGCGGCGCCGCCCGTGGCGCGGCCGCCGACGCCGTCCTGCACCGTGCGCATCGTCGATGAGCGGTTCGACGACTTCACGCCCTTCACCGGCACCTTCACGCCGCCCGCGGAGTGCCCGGGCCCCTGGAGCAAGGTGGTGCTGCGCCTGGAGGGCAAGGTGCAGGGCGTCCAGTACGACCGGCTGGGCCACCTGGAGGTGGGCGGCGTGACGATATTCAAGACGTCCACGCCCGAGCCCTCGCGCGAGGGCATCGCCTGGTCGGTGGAGAAGGACGTCACCGCCTATGCGTCGCTCCTCGCGCGGTCCCAGCCGGTGTGGATGCTCATCGGCAACGTGGTGAACGAGACGTACACGGGCGTGCTGGACGTGCAGGTGTACCTGACGTTCTACCCGGCCCAGGGGGGCCACGCGCCCGCCGCGAACCTGGCGAGCGACGTGCTCCCGCTCACCCAGCCGCGCCGCGAGGGCAGCGCGCTCGTCGGCGAGGTGACGGTGCCCCGCAACACCGCGCGCCTGGTCGCGGAGGTCTACGCCACGGGCTCCGGCGGCGGGTGCGAGGAGTTCTGGTACATCACCGCGCCCATCGTCGTGCCCTACTCGTGCCCCGCCGACGACGGCCCCTACCGCGAGGTCGTCATCGAGGTGGACGGCCGGGTGGCCGGCATCGCGATGCCCTTCCCCCACGTCTACACCGGTGGCTGGTCCAATCCCTTCCTCTGGTACGTGCTCCCCGCGCCCCGCGCCTTCAACATCCGCCCCATCCAGTACGACCTCACCCCGTTCGTGGGCCTGCTGACGGACGGTCAGCCGCACCAGCTCACCGTGCGCGTGCTCGGCGTGCCCGAGGGACGGCCGGGGTGGGACCTGCCCACCAACGTGCTCGTGTGGCGGGACACGGGCACCGCGCGCGTCACCGGCGGGCTCGTCCAGCACCAGTTGGGGACGCTGTCGAACGACTCCACGTACGCGCTGGTGGACGGCTGGCACCAGGTGGACACGCAGGGCGGCCACCACCTGAGGGTGTCCGGCTACCTGCGCACCTCGCGCGGCTGGGAGCTGACCACCGTGGAGCAGGACGTCTCCAACACCAGCATGCACCGCTGGGTGGGGGACCTGGAGAACCCGGACGAACTCGTCGCCACGTGGCGGGACACGAGCACCGTCACCGTCGTCGGCCGGGACGTGTTCCCCACGGTGAGCCGCTCCGACAAGCAGTTCGTGCTGGACGGGCACATCGACGTGACGCCGGCCAACCGGCTCACCACCCGCATCACCGTGCGCGACGCGGAGAGGGCGCTCGGCGTCCGGGGGCTCCAGACGTGGGAGCACCGCGAGCTCGACGACGTCTTCACGGGCGAGGCCGCGTACAACCTGGGCGTGCCCCGCGCGCAGCGCAACGCGGTGGGGACCTCCACCCACCACTACCGGCTCGAGGGCCACCCCGGGGTGTGCCACGACCGGCGCATCTCCACCCGGAACGGATACATCACCCAGGACGTCCAGGGCTGCGACTGAAAGCCCGGGGGCCCCCTGGACACCATGCGTGAGCGGAGGGCAGCATCCGGCCTTGCCCTCCAACCCCCGAAGGGGACTTCATGCCGTCGAAGAACGCTGGTGCCTCTCTGAAGGAAATCAACGACAACATCCGGAAGGCCTTTGCGCGGCGCGAGCGCTGGGCGCAGCTGTCCTCCCAGGTCTCCGACGCCCTGAAGGCCGCCGTCCAGAGGGCGAACGGCGAGGCCGGCCCCGCGTCCGACGGCGCCCTGTCCCTGTCCCTGGAGCAGGTGCCGCACTGGGATGACTCGCGCGCGTTCGAGGTCCGCTTCTCCGGCAAGGACATCGGCTTGGTGAAGAGCAACGGCGCGCCCGCGGGCCCCGTGCACGCGCACGGCGCCTCGCTGCGCATCGCCCCCCTGGTCAACGGCCTGGTGGGCGCCAGCTACACCCCCGGCTGGCTGACGCTGGGCGAGGAGCAGTACGGCGAGAAGCCGGAGCTGGCGCTGCTCGGCGTCTTCGAGCCCGAGGAGATCGCCAAGGCGGACCTGCTCGAGGACCTGCTCGCGCAGACCCTCACGCGCGCCGCCACGGACCACTGGGCCAGCGGCGGCTCGGTGCGCGCGTCGGGCAAGTAGTCCCTCCCGAGCGCGCGGGCGCGCGTCGGCCCTTGGCGCCGGCGCCGCCCCGCTCGGTCCCGGGGAGGGGCTCCCACCGCTGGCCACCCTGTAGGCCGGGTGTCGGGTGGAGCCCGCATGCATGCCCTCCGGGGCGGCAACTTCCCTTTGAAATTCGCCGGGCCTTCTCGTAGTTTGCCCCGGACTTCGAGGAGTGTTGCGAGGCCCCTGGCCCCAGGCTCGAAGGGAATGACCCAACGGCACTCACCTGTACGCGTGGCTTGCGAGGGTGGGTCCGTTTCCAGCGGCTCGGCCAGGACCTCGCCAGCACACGCGACGCAACCTGAACTCAGGAGACACGCCATGACCGCCGCCACGCAGACGCAGAAGCAGGACTACGCCATCGCCGACCTCGGCCTCGCCGGATGGGGCCGCCGGGAGATCAAGATCGCCGAGAGCGAGATGCCCGCGCTGATGGCCATCCGCGAGGAGTACGCCAAGCAGCAGCCGCTCAAGGGCGCTCGCGTCACCGGCTCGTTGCACATGACCATCCAGACGGCCGTGCTGGTGGAGACGCTCCAGGCGCTGGGCGCCGAGGTGCGTTGGGCGTCGTGCAACATCTTCTCCACGCAGGACCACGCCGCCGCCGCGCTGGTGGCCGCGGGCACGCCGGTGTTCGCGCACAAGGGCGAGTCCCTGAAGGAGTACTGGGACTTCACCCACCGCATCTTCGACTTCGGCCCCGCGGGCAGCGACCACGAGGGTCCGAACATGATTCTGGACGACGGGGGTGACGCGACGCTGCTGATGCACCTGGGCAAGCGCGCGGAGAAGGACCCCAGCGTCCTGGCCAACCCCCAGAGCGAGGAGGAGCGGGAGCTGTACGCGTCCATCAAGGCGAAGCTGGCCCAGGACGCGACGTGGTACTCGCGCAAGGCGGCGAAGATCCTCGGCGTCACCGAGGAGACGACCACGGGCGTGCACCGCCTGCAGGAGATGTCCGCCAAGGGCACGCTCCTGTTCCGCGCCATCAACGTCAACGACAGCGTCACCAAGAGCAAGTTCGACAACCTGTACGGCTGCCGCGAGTCGCTGGTGGACGGCATCAAGCGCGCGACGGACGTGATGGTGGCGGGCAAGATCGCCGTCGTCGCGGGCTATGGCGATGTCGGCAAGGGCTCCGCGCAGGCGCTGCGCGCGCTGTCGGCCCAGGTGTGGGTGACGGAGATCGACCCCATCTGCGCGCTGCAGGCGGCGATGGAGGGCTACCGCGTCGTCACCATGGACTACGCGGCGGACAAGGCGGACATCTTCGTCACGGCCACGGGCAACAAGAGCGTCATCACCCACGACCACATGGCGAAGATGAAGGACCAGGCCATCGTGTGCAACATCGGCCACTTCGACAATGAGATCGAGGTCGCCTCCCTGGAGAAGTACCAGTGGGAGGAGATCAAGCCGCAGGTGGACCACATCATCTTCCCGGACGGCAAGCGCATCATCATGCTGGCCAAGGGCCGGTTGGTGAACCTGGGCTGCGGCACGGGTCACCCCAGCTACGTGATGTCCAGCTCGTTCGCGAACCAGACCATCGCGCAGATCGAGCTGTACTCGCACAGCGACAAGTACCAGGTGGGCAAGGTGTACGTGCTGCCCAAGCACCTGGATGAGAAGGTCGCCCGGCTGCAGCTCAAGAAGCTCAACGCGCAGCTCACCGAGCTGACGCCGGACCAGGCCGCGTACATCGGCGTCACGGTGTCCGGGCCGTTCAAGCAGGACACCTACCGCTACTAGTTCCCGGTCAGGTCGATGCCCGCGGGTGGCTGTCGTGGCCCCCGCGGGCGTCCCGACCGGAGGTGCTCAGCGCACCGCTTGATCCACCATCGTCCCGACGGTGAACCCATCCACCAGCGTCCCGTTGGTGGCCTGGGTCCTCAGCCAACACAAGGGCGAGCCGGTGGGCGTCGTCCACGTGTACGACACGGAGCAGGACGTGGGCGCGGGGCTCGCCGCGCAGGTGTCCACGTCGCGCACCACCGTGCCGCACGTCGTCTCCAGCGTCGCCGTGCGCGTGCCGTGGCTCGTGCCATAGTCCACGAAGAACTCCACCTGGAAGGTCCGGTTCGGCCCCACGAAGGGGAAGCGCGTCACCGCGTCCTCACGCAGGAAGCGCTGCAGGGGCAGCCCCTGTCCCTGCACGTGAATCGCCGTGATGAGCGGGCGCGGAGTGTAGGTCCCCTCCACGTCCACATCCCCGGTCGTCGGCGTCAATGAATACACGTTCACCGAAAGGCTCTTCGACACCGTCTGTCCCCGCGCGGTGGCCCGCACCTCGAGCGTGCACCGACCCGGCACCGAATTGCCCCACTCCGTGTACGACGCGGTCGGCCGGGTGAACACGCTCGTCGGACAGTCGCTCGTCCACTGGTAGGTGATGGGGTCTCCGTCCAGGTCGACGACGGACACGGCCAGCTCGGTGAAAGTGTTGGTAGGCATGTTCACCGACCCGTGGAAGGCCGACCGGATGAACGGCGCGATGTCCGGCTGCGGCGTGGCCGGCGTCACATCCCGGATGTCCAGGAACACGCCCACCGTGGTGCCCGCGACCACGGTCACCGTCACGGTGCCACTGGCGACCAGCACGGGGGTCCCCGTCCCGTCCTCCACGAACCCCTCGGCCGTCAGCGTCTGCGCCCCCGCGGGCAACACGAGCGTCCCCTCGAAGGTGTCCGACGTCGCCGAATAGGTCAGGGTTTGCGAGACATTGGCGGGCTGCGCGGTGACCACCAGGCTGTCGAGCTCCCCGCGGGCCAGGCCCTGCACCGACAAGCGCATCTCACCCGAAGGGCCCTCGGGCTGCCCCGCTCCTCCTCCGGCACATGCCAGCAATTGCACGACGAGGATGCTCACGACGACACTCCACGGCTTCGACATGGGTTGCTCCTTCGATTGTGAAGACAAACCAAGACAAGCCTATTCGGCCCCAGGACACGCTCCCAGTGATGCGGCGGCGACCCAGGTATGTCTGGGTGAGCGGCATCGTCCGACGCCGGAGCCCGTGAAACGGACGCACGGACGAGGACTTGCGCGAGTCCGCCACCGGCGTGAAGACAGCCACCGGGGTGTCTCGTGTGAGGCCCCGCCATGGCCGACGGGCGCTTCCTCGCCGCCGTGGTCATCCTCGACCCCGCGCGCGGTGAAACGCCGGGCCAGGAGCCTCATCGGGATGGAGCACGACCTGTTCGACCGCCATCGTGCCTTCGCGGTGCCTCACGCGAAGCCCTGCTCCGCGCGGAGGGCCCATGGGCCCCGGACGCGGCGCGCGCCTGGGCTTCCACGCGCCGTGTCCAGGAAGCAACACGTCCCGACACGGAAGCTTGATGCACCCGGGGAGGCCCGGGTCTACGGTCGCCGGATGGGTTCAGCCGTTCCCGGCACGCCGGGCTGTGTTTCATCCAACGACGTCACCGCCGCCCCTCGCCCTTCCCGCTCCACGACGGCGCTCGTCCTCGCCGGGCTGTGCCTGCTCGGCGGCACGCCCGCGAAGGCCCAGCCGATTCCCCTCGATGAGTCGGGGGTCACCGCCACCGCCGTCTCGCTCACCGTCAGCGGCGGCGTGTCGCTGGGGGTCTACGAAGCGGGCTTCCTGTACTACGCGCTCGCCTCGGCCCAGGGCAGCCAGGAGGTGGACCTGCGGCTGTTGACGGGCGCCTCGGCCGGGAGCCTGAACTCGCTGCTCGCGGTGATGGCGTCCTGTGGCGCCGAGCTGCCGCCCCCGGACCAATCCCTGTTCTGGCGGACGTGGGTGCCCGTCGGCTTCAACCAGCTCTTCATCCCCGCGTCGACCTCCCCGCTCGGCGTCTTCTCGCGGGAGTGGCTGGAGCGCGGCGCCGCCGACATCGAGAAGGCCTGGAACCAGGGGCTGAGCACGTCCTGTGACGTGGTGTTCGGCGTCTCCACCACGCGCGTGGAGCCCCGCGTGCTCATGGCCGCGAACGGCCGCATGCCCCTGCCCCGCATCGAGGAGAAGTTCGCCATCCGCATCCGGGGACGCGGCCCGGGCAAGCCCCCCTCCGCCACCAACTACACGACGCCCGGCAGCCGGCGCATGGAGCCGCTGCTCGTCACCGACGAGCAGGGCGAAATCGGCTTCCAGGCGCTGCGCGACCTCATCCTCGCGTCGATGTCCTTCCCCGTGGCCTTCCCGCCGCACGAGCTGTCCACCTGCGTGGCCAAGGAGTCCCAATCCCCCGCCGTGTGCCTGCCCAGGGAGGCCCGGACCGAGCGCTACATCGACGGTGGCATCTTCGACAACGCGCCCCTGCGCCTCGCGGTGGGGCTCGCCCGCGACGGCCTCCACTCCGTCGACGGCAGGCTGCAGTGGCGCGACGTCCCCACGCCCGGCGTGCGGCAGACGCCCAAGGGCATCGCCTTCGCGTTCGTGGACCCGGACGCCACCGAGTACCCCGTCCTCCCTCCCGCCCAGGCCCGCGCCACCTCCCGCTCCCTGCCCACCGAGCTCAGCGGCATCATCGCGGCGCTCGTGGACACGGCGCGCTCCAAGGAGCTGTCGCTGCTGCTGGAGGAGGAGCCCGACATCGCCCGGCGGCTCGTGCTGCCCCGGCGCCACTTCCCCGCCGCCAGCGCGCCGCTCTTCGCGTTCCTCGGCTTCTTCGAGACGGAGTTCCGCACGTTCGACTTCTACCTGGGCATGTACGACGCCCGGCGGATGCTGCTCGACGTGACGAAGGGCGAGGACCCGTTCGCCCGGCCCCGCGACGAGCCCGCCCAGGACCCCGGGAGCTGGGCCCCCTTCATCTGCATGCGCGCGGTGTACGACGGCGCCGCCGAAGCCCCGCGCGTCTGCGAGGGAGAGGCCCTGTCCGACTTCCGCGCGCTGCTCCAGGTGTCGCTCGACCAGCTCTACGACGCCTGCGCCAGCGCGGGCACCGGCAACATGGAGGCCACCTGGCGCAACCTGCACTGCGAGCGCGCCATGGCCGGAGAGCCGCCCCCGCGCGTGCCCGGTGTCTCACCCGAGCAGTGGCCCGACTGGAGGAAGAGCCCCAAGGAGCCGGAGCTCGACTACTCGATGCGCCTTTTGGGCGCGTATGGGTTCAGCTTCCGGGATCTGGGCGTGCCGCGCGGCCGGGGCGACCTGGCCATCGTCCGCATCCGCCAGTCCCTCGGAGCGGCGGTGAACCGGCTCACCGAGGTCCAGTCGGGCGACGACCGGCAGATGGTCAGCTTCGCGGGCAAGCTCGCCGCGGACACGGTGGCGTTCGCCGCGCCGGGCACGGTGCTGCACGTCACCATGGGGCCGGTGCAGAGCGAGGTGGGCGTGAGCATCTCCGCGTTCGAGGAGCAGCTGCCCACCGGGCTGCGCTTCACGGCGGCCCTTGGCTTTCGCGGGCTCGAGGACGTGCTCTCCTCCGGGACGGAGGAGTCCTTCGCGCTGGCGCCCGTCGGAGGGCTGGAGTTCCGGCCGAGCACCGACCAGTCCTTCCTCGCGCAGAGCCGCTTCAGCCTGCGCGCCGGCTGGATGTTCAGCGCGAATGACCGCTACGGCACCCAGGGCTGCGAGGGCCGAGGCGCCAGCCGCGTGACGGCGTGCTCCCGCGCCGTCGTGCAGGCCCTGGTGGGCGTGGCCATCCTGGAGCGCTTCCGCGTCCAGCTCATCGGTGAGTGGTACCCCGGCTCCCGCTCGCGAGAGACGCTGTGGTCCGTCGCGCCGGGCATCGGCGTGGAGCTGGGGCTCTGAGCGGGCGCGCCGTCACGACGTCGCGAGCCCGTGGCCCCGCAGCTTGTCCGGCGTGGTCCCCGTCATCCTGCGGAACATGGCGATGAAGGCGGACGCGCTGGAGTAGCCCAGCTCCAGCGCGACGACCTCCACGGCGCTCCCCTCCTCCAGCATCGCGAGCGCCTTCACCACCCGGAGGCGCTGACGCCACTCGCTGAAGGACAACCCCAGGTGCTGCTGGCACCGCCGCTCCAGCGTCCGCTCCGTGGTGTGCACCTGGCGCGCCCACTGGGCCAGTGAGCGCCCATCCGCCGGCGCCTTCACCAGCGCCCGCAGCACCTCGCCGAGCAACGCGTCGTCGGACATGGGCAGGTAGCTGCCCTGCGGCGGCGCGAGCGAGAGCTGGTCGATGAGCACCCGCATCAACCGCCGCTCCGAGCTCGTGCGCGGGTACGCCACCTGGTGCTCGCGCAGGTGCTCCAACAGCGACTTCACCAACGGGCTCACCGCCAGCGCGCACGTCGTCCTCGGCAATCCCCGACACAGCGCCTTCGTGAGGTAGAGCGAGCAGTGGCTCGCCTCCGAGCGGTTCATCCCCCGGTGCTCCACGTCCGGAGGCAGCCAGATTCCATACTGCGGGGGCGCCAGGTAGTGGCTGCCCGCCAGCTCCAGCTCCATCACCCCGCTGAAGGCGTAGACGAACTCACCCCACGGATGGTGATGCCGGGGATACGTGGCCGCCGCGGGCAGCCGCGCCGTGCGGAAATACACGGGGTGCGGAAGCTTGGTGGAGAAAGGAACCTGGAGCTGCTCGGCCATGGCGGCTTCTCGGCATGGGTTGTCGGGTTCAAGCTATATGAATCAAGCCCGCCACACGCCATATCAAGGGCATGAGCACGCTTCGCAGACCCGTCGATGGCTTCGCGCTCGCCACGATGCTCCTCCTGTGCGCCCTCTGGGGCATCCAACAGGTGGCCATCAAGCTGGCCGCGTCCGACATCCCACCCCTGGCGCAGATGGCGCTGCGCTCGGGGCTCGCCGCCCTGCTGGTGGGCCTGCTGTGCCTGCTGCGCGGCGAGCGACTGGACCTGCGTGACGGCACCTGGCGCCCCGGCCTGCTGTCGGGCGTGCTCTTCGGCGCCGAGTTCCTCTTCATCGGAGAGGGCCTGCGCCACACGCACGCCTCCCACATCGCCGTCTTCCTCTACACCGCGCCCGTCTTCACCGCGCTGGGCCTGCACTGGCGCATCCCCTCGGAGCGGCTGCGCCGGGTGCAGTGGGTGGGCATCCTGGTCGCCTTCGCGGGCATCATGCTCGCCTTCGGCGGTGGCTGGCTCCAGGGAGGCATCACCCCGCGGATGCTCTGGGGCGACACGCTGGGGCTGCTCGCGGGCCTGTCCTGGAGCGCGACCACCGTGGTGGTGCGCGGCTCGTCGCTCTCCGAGGCGCGCCCCACGCACACCCTGCTCTACCAGCTGCTCGGCGGCTTCGCGCTCCTGCTGCCCATCGCGCTGTTCACCGGACAGACGGGCCACCTCTCCATGACGGGCACCGCCTGGGCGAGCCTGCTCTTCCAGGGCGTCATCGTGTCCTTCGCCAGCTACCTCGTCTGGTTCTGGCTGCTGCGCCGCTACCTCGCCTCGGGCCTGTCCGTGTTCTCGTTCATGACGCCCGTGTTCGGCGTCACCGCGGGCTGGCTGGTGCTGCGAGAGCCCGTGGGGCTGTTCTTCATCCTGGGCGCGGCCCTGGTGCTCGCGGGCATCCTCATCGTCAGCGCGCCGGGACTCCCGCGCACGGCCGCCCCCGCCGCGGGCCTCCGGCCGGGTCGGCTCGTTCCGTAATCCAGGTTCAACAGCACCCTGGATACACTGCCAGCGGATTCACTCGCCGCGTGGCCCGGAGCACCTCCGGAGGCCACGCACGCGGGCTTGCGACATTTCACGCGATTTCCCGTTCATCGGATGTGCGAGCCGGGCCGGCTCCGTTCCGAGCGCAGCGCATGACCCACGAACCGTGAATCGGGACGGTGTCGTCGCGGCCTTCGGCTCCACACAACCGTGATGGGAGAATCCAAGATGAAGTTCGTGAATCGTGGTGGCTGGGGCGCGCTGCTGTTGTCGGGGCTCATCGGCTGTGGCCAGGAGGCCCAGGACCCGGCGCCCGTGACACCGCAGGACGCGGTCCTCACCGCCGAGCAGGAGGCGCGCTTCCTCACGCCGCCCGCGGGCTGTACGGAGGTGACGCTCGGGGAGACGTTCAATGGCATCCAGCTGACGCCGGTGCAGTACGAGCGTCAGCCCACGTTCCGCGGCGACCTGACCAACCTGGGCGGCACCACGCGCGACGAGCTGCGCATCCGCCTGGACATGAACACGGCGCCGGGCCTCTACAACCTGGCCGCGGGCGGCGCGAACACCTTCACCTGCGAGCAGTGTGTCTTCGGCTACCAGGACATCGGCACCACGACGCAGAAGCTGTTCGTCGCGGACTCGGGCGCGCTGCTGCTCGCGCTCCAGCTGTCGCCGCAGCAGACGCTGGGCGCGCTGTCCAACGTGGTGCTGCGCGAGTCGGTGCTCGCCGCGCCCCGCTCCGGCCCCTACACGGGCTCCGCCGTGGTGGAGGGGGGCGAGTGCCGGTGGCTCCGCTTCGCGACCTGGAACACCCTGCGCCCCGGCGGGTGTGACCCGCGTCAGGGCTCGCCGACGAGCGCCCTGCCGGACACGGCCTGCGTCGCGGACGACTACGCGGGCACGGACGGGACGCTGGAGCGCGCGCTCGGCACCAAGACGCAGGGCGAGTCGTGCACGCGCACCGCCGCGGCGAGCGAGTACGAGCTGGCCACCACCGACTGCGAGCAGGGCTTCGCGTGCACGGACCTGGTCTCCGACGACGCGCAGTGCCTCAAGACGTGTGACTTCATGGCCGCGAACCCCGGCTGCCCCTCGGGCACCGTCTGCGGCGTCTATGGCCTGTGCACCGAACAGTCCGTGCTGGAGGGCCACGGCTTCGCGTTCGACCCGGCGCTCATCGGCCAGCCGTGCTCCGGAGGCTTCACCGAGTTCTGCGGCGTCGAGGGCGCCCGGGGCAGCTGCTCCGACGTGGATGGCGCCGGTCCCGCGGTCGTGACGTGCCACCCCTACACCCGCGCCCGCTCCGACTGCGGCCCGGGCGAGGAGCTGGGCTACGTCTACTACCCGCTCTCGGGTGGCGGCATCGACCGCACCTACAGCTACTGCTACCCCCTCAGCCCCTGAGTCGCCCCGGCGGCGCCTCACCCGCCCCCCGCGGGTGAGGTGTCGCCCTGGCATCCGCGGCGGCCCACGCGGACGACCGGGCCCGCTCCCTCGATGAGCGGGCGCGTGCCACTGGAACGCGGGCCGCGTCGGCCCCGGACGCAGCCACCTCACGCGCAGCGGCTCCCGAGCCGCCCGCACGGCCTCCGCGTCGCACGTGGCTCGCACGGGATGTCGGGCCGACGCGCGCAAGGCCGGGCGACTTCCTGCTTCTTCCTGGAAGAAGGAGGCGGTGGGTCCAGGCACACCGGCTGCACAGGGGACTGCGCACCGCCGCCCCCGCGCCCGGCCCGAACGCGAGCCCCCATGTTGATCCAGTGCCGAAGGTGTCACCGCAAGGTCTTCGTCTTCCAGTTCGAGAGCAAGACGCTCTGCAAGAGCTGTCTGACGCACGTCGCGAAGCCCGGCCCCATCCGGAAGAAGCCCTCGTACGTGGACCTGAAGAAGTCCCCCCACGACGCGCGCATCCAGAAGACCTTCAAGTCGATGAAGCAGGCGCGCCGGGAACAGGTCCGGCTTCGGCGGTCGGCGTCGGGCAGCCTGCTGAGCGCCCTGCTGGACCCGGTCCGGGAGTCCTCCCCGCCCCCGTCGCAGATGATGACCCTGGATGACACGGCGAGCATCCCCGAGCCCAGCGTGATGACGCTGCAGTGCATGACGCTGTTCATCCCCTTCGACGCGGGCAAGAAGTTCTACAAGGACAACGCGAAGCAGGGCACGTTCCAGGGGAACCTCGTC
Organism: Myxococcus faecalis; assembly: GCF_050039385.1. NCBI lineage: Bacteria > Pseudomonadati > Myxococcota > Myxococcia > Myxococcales > Myxococcaceae > Myxococcus > Myxococcus faecalis. Next base: position 1,563,215 of record NZ_CP144336.1, read on the forward strand.
CCGACGGGCGGCTTCAACTTCGCGCCCCTGCAGAACGTGGGCGGCTTCCAGCCGCTCGCCGCGTTCAACACCAGGCCGTACCCGCACCACACGCCCTTCGAGAAGAAGTCGGGGTTCCTGGAGGAGGACGACGTGCTCGCCAACTACGACGCCATCGTCCTCAAGCACATCCAGGAGGCCACCAACGTGCTGGAGTGGAAGCGGCTCCATGCCAGGCGCCCCTACGACCTGCACAAGCAGCTCACGCAGTTGGTGCCCGAGGTCATCTTCCTGTCGGAGGAGCTCAAGGGCGCGCCCTTCCCGGACGAGCTGCGCCCGTGCCCGGAGCTGACCTATCGGCGCATCGGCAGCATCCGCACGCTGCTCGACCCCGACGTGGACCCCAAGAACGAAATCTCCGCCTACGTCCTGCGCGACGAGATGTTCTCCTCACAGGTCCTGTACGAGGCCCGAGGCCTCATCCGCCAGGGCGTCAACCACCCCGAGAAGTGGCTCTGCGTGCAGAAGATCGTCCCCGAGTACCGCGTGTACTTCGAGGTCGCGGGCGTGCACCTGGACGCGGGCTACACCGGCCACACGAAGGACGACAAGAAGCACAAGGCGCTCGAGGAGGTGGCCCGCTTCGCCCACGACAACAACGTGGACGTGCTGCTGGGGGATTTGAACATGGACTCGTTCGAGCTGGGCGGAGGCTTCTTCCCGAACCGGTTCTCCTTCCAGGAGGGCTCCGACGGGAACATCCACCCCACGTACACCGTCTCCCACTCCAACACGAACGCGAAGAACAACTACATGGGAGGCATCATCGTGAACCAGGAGCAGGTGGACACCGAGTCCATCAACCTCCTGGGTGAGGACACGCGCTCCCTGTCGCGCACGCTGAACGACCACTTCTACTCGGACCACCCCGCCATCATGGCGAACTACGTGAAGTCCTTCCGCTGACGCGTCCGGAGCCTCCCCATGCCTCGCCTCACCGCCGCCGTGCTGCTCTTCGCCGGACTGTCCGCGTGCGCCACCACGCCCGTCGACCCGGCGGCCTCCGCGAACGTCGCGTGCCCCACCGAGAAGCTCGCCTTCACCCGTGAGGCGGGCTGTCGCAACGACGGCGCGGTGGAGCTGTGCCTTCCGGCCCGCGACGCGGCGCTGCTCGCCCGCGTCCAGGCGCTCGCCCCCGGCGCGCGCGCCCTGGCCTCGCGAGGCCGCGCCGCGTGCGACACGGCCTCGGAGGTCCTGGTGCTGCTGCCCTTGGAGGCGCAGGACTGCGAGGCCCGACACGGCGCGCTCACGCCCGCCGCGTGGGAGCGGCTCTGCCGCGTCGCCGCGCTGCCCCAGGTGCGCACGCTCGTGCCCACCTGGTACGAGTGACACGCAGGCTACGGCGCCACGTAGACGCAGACGGCCAGCGCGCCGCAGCCAATCTCCACCGCGAGCTTGTTGCAGTCCGGCTTGAAGTCCGAGCGGTACAGGGTGTGGTTCTGCGTCCGCCGGTAGGGGCCGTCCACGCCGACGCCGCTGTAGTTGATGGACACGGTGAGCAGGCCGTTGTCCCCCGTCCCCGCGGGGATGAGCGTGGTGACGCTGCACGTGTCGCGGTTGTGGATGGGCAAGGGCTCGCCGCCCACCGTGACGCTGTTGATCTTGAAGTCCCCGTCGTTGTCGAAGCGGACGTACGCGGAGGAGGAGCGGTCCACCAGCTCCCCGTTCTCCATCGACAAATCACACGCGCCCGGCGTCCAGGCGCCCTTCTGGTACTGGCCCAGGAACGTGTTCGACCCGTTCTGCGGCCGGAAGCGCATCGTCTGCCCCTCGAAGACGACCTCGTAGTCGGGCAGGTTGTGCGTCGCATCCCAGCGAATCATCCGGGGGCCGATGAGCCGCCCCTTGTAGAGCCCCGCCGACGGCGAGCCGGGCAGCTCGCACATGTACACCCGGTCCGACGACTGGCCGGCGATGCCGCCATAGGCCACGTCCGTCTTGTAGCCGTACTCACTGCCGAAGCGATTCCAGACACCCGTCACGGCGGAGTCGCCGCCCCCGGGGTTGTCGTCCTCCGCGCTGGAGTCACACGCGGACAAGGGGGCCAACAGCAGACATCCAAGGGAGAAACGCGCGAGGAGGAGGTTCACGTGCATCCTGATGAGCCGGCGATACACCGCTCGTTGATCTGGATTTTTCCAGCGGAACCTAGAATTCCCCCGAGTCCCTCGTAAAGCAGCCCCCCGCTGGAAAAATCCCGCGGGGGGCGTGCGGTGCTCGAAGCCACACCCGCGGGGTCGACCCAGGGCGTCAGCTGGACTTGGATGCATGAAGACAGCAGTTTTCGTCCGGCGGTGCATCCCCCGGGGGTCCGTGATACCCCATGTATTCACGGGCTTTTGAGACCCCACGGTGGATGACTGATTCATAGACACCGCTGTCCGAAAACCGGGCGCTCCCCTGTGAATACAAAAAGCGCTGGTGAGACGGTGCTTTAACCCAGCCTGCGTCAGGCCTCTTTACACCTCGGACCCCGCAACCTGGAGCGCGGATACTCCAGGTTAATCTAGATTTGAGAGCTTCCCCACTCTTGCCGGCCGAGTGGCCCGCCAGTTGCTGAGGGGACGAGCGCGCCGTCCGCGGCTGATGGGAAGGTCAGGCGGCGGCGCGTCCCCCCGAATCATCAGAGGAAAAGCACCATGTTCAAGAGAGCGGCAGTCCTCGTGGTGAGCTGTGGCGTGCTCGCGGCTTGTGGTTCCGAGACCGGCGACACGCAGCTGGAGAATGAGGAGATCAAGGCCAACCTGGTCGAGGCCGGCTTCCCGGCGGACGACATCATGGAGGTCGACGGTCTGGTGTACGTGGGCCGCGACGCCCACGTGACGCTCGAGGCCTCGCGTGAGATGCTGCAGCCCGTGACGCACGTGGAGCAGTACCGGACGACGAACCTGGTCTCCAGCAGCATCACGAAGATCTGCGTCAACCCCACCTCTTCGTTCAACAGCTACTCCCGCCTCAAGGCCGGTCTGACGGCCGCGGTCGCGAACTACAACGCGCTCGGCCTGAGCTTCACGATGGCCGTGGGCCCGACGACGGGCTGCAGCGCGAACATCACCGCGACGACGATGTCCGGCGCGGGTGGCTCGGCGGGCTTCCCCTCCGGCGGCCGTCCGTACGGCACCATCAACATCGGCACGGGCCTGCAGAGCTACAGCGCGGGCGTCAACGAGCACGTCATCACGCACGAGCTCGGCCACGCGGTCGGCTTCCGTCACTCCGACTACTACAACCGCGCCATCAGCTGCGGCTCCGGTGGTAACGAGGGCACGGCGGGCGTCGGCGCCATCCACATCACCGGCACGCCGACGACGGCGACGGTGGGCGGCTCCATCATGAACTCCTGCTTCCGCTCGTCGGAGACGGGCAACTTCACCAGCAGCGACCGCACCGCGCTGACCACGCTGTACTGAGCCCATGACGCGACCCCTCGGTTCCATCCTGAAACCCTGGGGTTCGCGCCTCGCGGGCACCGTGCTCCTGGGCCTCTGGGCCTGCGGGGGCTCGGTGCCCGCACCCTATGAACTGAAGGTCTGCGAGGAGCCGCAGCCGGCTGGTGTCACCGCGTTCACGCAGTGTGGCCCGTCGCTCGACTTCACGCCCATCAATCGCTACCAGGGCGCGCTCGCCAACATCCAGGAGCGAGAGGACGCCGTCGTCTTCATCAACGGCAGCTGCACCGGCACCTTGATTGCCGCGAGCGCGGGGCCGGTGGTGCTCACCGCGGGCCACTGTGTCGGGCTCGGGGACCGCTCCTTCGTGGTGTTCAACTTCGAGGACGAGGCGGACGGCGACCCGTTGATGACGGAGGGCACGGTCATCGAGCAATCGGCCGCGCCGGACTATGCCCTCATCCTGCTCGACACGCTCCCCACCGCCGCGCCCGTCCCGCTGACGACGCTGGCCACCGAGCGGCTGGCCGTCATCCAGCATCCGCGCGGCTCGCCCAAGGTCATCGCCGAGGGGCGCTACGCCGACGCGTGCAACCGGCTCGTCTACTACACGGACCTGGACACCCTGGTGGGCAGCTCCGGGGCCGCGGTGCTCAACGAGCAGGGCTACGTGCTGGGCATCCACACCGACGGCGACTGCGAGGTGTCGGGGCGCGGCGCGAACCGGGGCTGGACCGCGAGCGCCATCGTCGAGGCCTCCGAGTACCTCCAGGCAGCCGACCTCGTCGAGCGCTGAAGCCGTCCCGAGGTTACGCTCGGGCTCGCGCTCGGAACGTGATTGCCCGCATCCCGGGTTTACCGGGTCACATCCCGAGCGGGCTGGCGTGCGGCGGGCGTGCGAACTTTGCTAAGGGGGTGGGCATGTCTACCGCCCTCCAAAACCGTCCCGCCAGCCACCTGGCCCTCGGCCGCTTCGGCCAGTCGTCCTACATGATTCGCCGGCAGTTCTTCAAACTGTTCGGCGGCGCGTTCCACATCTACGACGCCGCGGGCAACCTCGCGTTCTACTCGAAGATGAAGGCCTTCAAGCTGAAGGAGGACCTGCGCATCTACGGCGACGAGCAGATGCGCGAGGAGCTGCTGAGCATCAAGGCGCGCGGCATCCTCGACTTCGGGATGACGTACGACGTGACGGACGCGTCCACGGGCGAGCGCGTGGGCGCGCTGCGCCGCAAGGGCCTGCGCTCCATCCTCCGCGACGAGTGGCTGGTGCTGGACACCAACGACCAGGAGATCGGCAAGATTGAGGAGGACAGCATGATGCTGGCGCTGGTGCGCCGCTTCCTCACCAACCTGCTCCCCCAGTCCTTCACCGGCACCGTGGGCGGCGCGCAGGTCCTCGCCTTCAAGCAGCGCTTCAACCCCTTCATCCAGAAGATCGACCTCGACTTCGGCATGGACCTCCAGAACCGCCTGGACCGCCGGCTCGGCATCGCGGCGGCGGTGCTCATGTGCGCCATCGAGGGCCGTCAGCAGTAGCGCTCCGCACGGGGTCCGGCCCCACTCACCGGACCCCTCGCCGGCGCGGCGAGGCCACGAGCAGCCGGGCGCCCCGAGGCAACGGCGCCTTATCGCCACCATGATTCAACTGTAACTCAGGAACAGGGATTCCCGGGACACGGGGCCGCCCATGGAAGCCTCCCGCCGCTTTGGGGAGTGAGGCGCCTTGCCGGCTGTTATCGACGGGCCCCGAGCGCCCTCCTCCACCACGACAGGGAAGCAGCCAACCGCCGTATCGCTCGGAGGCGCGGCCTTCCCGTTCGAGTGAACGCGATGACAGCACCCGCCACGATGTCCACCGCCCTGCCCTCATTGGAGCCCCCGGCGGCGAGCCTGGTGACGACGAAGGGCCGGAGGATCCTCGGCATCGACGCCCTGCGGGGACTGGTCATGGCGCTGATGCTGGTGGACCACGTGCGCGAGTACTTCTATCTCCACGCGCAGGTCAGCGACCCGGTGGTGCTGGCGACCACGCCGCCCGGGCTCTTCTTCACCCGGCTGGCCGCGCACCTGTGCGCGCCCGTCTTCGTCATCCTCACGGGCGTGGCGGCCTGGCTCTACGGCCAGCGGCATGGAGGGCGCCGCGCGGCGTCCGGCTACCTGTTCAAGCGGGGCCTGTTCCTGCTGGTGCTGGAGCTGACCGTGGTCAACTTCGCGTGGACGTTCCAGCTGCTCCCGCCGACGTACTACTTCCAGGTCATCGGAGCCATCGGGCTGTCGATGATGGTGCTGGCCACCCTGCTCCACCTGCCCCGCCCCGCGCTGCTGGGCTTCGCGCTGCTCGTGCTTCTGGGCCACAACCTGCTGGACCCCGTCCACTTCGCGGCGGGCGAGCCGGGGCACACCTGGTGGGCGCTCCTGCATGACCGGGGCTTCATCGACCTGCCGTGGGGCGCGCGGCTCAAGACGTCCTATCCCGTGCTGCCGTGGATGGGCGTCATCGCGCTGGGCTACGCGGTGGGGCCGTGGTTCTCGTCCCAGGTCCAGGCGACGACGCGGCGCCGGTGGCTGTTGCTCGCGTCCGCCGGCGCGCTCGCCCTCTTCGGGGTGCTCAGGCTCGTGAACGTCTACGGCGAGCCCCTGCCGTGGTCCGTCGGCGCGACGCCGCTGGAGACGGTCATGTCGTTCCTCAACCTGACCAAGTACCCACCGTCGCTCGACTTCCTGCTGCTGACCCTGGGCGTGGGCGCGGCGCTGCTGGCGCTTTTGGACCTGGCGCCGGAGCCCCTGAGCACGACGCTGGCGGTGTTCGGCGCGGCGCCGCTGTTCTTCTATGTCGTCCACCTCTACCTGCTCCACGCGCTGAACCGGCTCGCGCTCGCGGCCCTCGGCCCCAACCAGGGGACGCTGTTCAGCCTCCCCGGTGTCGGCTCGCTCTGGCTGCTGGCGGCGGTGACCACCGTGCCCATGTGGTTCGCCTGCCGGGCCTTCGCCCGCCTCAAGGCCCGCTCGCGCAGCCCCTGGATGAGCTACCTCTGAGGCCGGATGAAGGCGGCGAAGCGCTTGTCGAGCACGGGCGCCGCCTTGTCGACGGCGTCCCACGTGTCGTCGGCCAGCTTCGGCGCGTCGTGGCCGCTCTCGGTCGAGCGCTTGCCGAAGACGTGGATGAGGTCCTTCTTGATCCACAGGTCGTTCATGTTGTGGAACCAGCGCCACAGCAGCGTCTGGAGCGCGGGCTCGTCCCGGAGGTGGCCCGTCCACAGGCCCCGAGGCATCGCCTGCTTCACCAGCTCCGAGCCCTGGGCCTCCCGCCGGGCAATCTTCGCCAGCAGCGCCTGGTGCGCGGGGAAGCGTGACGTGTCCAGCAGCCCCCGCGTCACCGCGTAGCCGACGAAGAGTCCGGTGGTGACATCCGGATACCGCGCGAGGTCCCCCGAGCCCTTCACCGACAGGGTGGCGGTGATTCCGTCATCGAACTCGAGCTCGAGCTCCAGGAGCCCCTCGGTGTCGAGCGGGTAGAGCCAGAAGGCGACGTTGAGCTCGTCCTCGTCCGCGAAGCTCGCCTTGCGGCCCGTGGGCGGCCCCAGCACCTTCGTGACCTCCGCCTCCGACTTCGCCTTCCACGACACGCCCAGCACGTCCTCGCCCACCGCGGACCGCACCCAGGCGGTGGAGATGTAGGGGATGAACGACCTGGCCGTCTTCGGAACCGGCGGGAAGGCGTCGTGGAGGATGTCGTGAGACAGGACCAGCTCGATGCCCTGCTTGGGCGCGGAGACGTTGACCGAGTCCTTGTTCTCGCTCGTGGAGGCCGGCAGCTTCTTGCCCAGGACCTCCGTCACGTAGGTGATGACCTCCGGCGCATCCGCGCGACGCCCGAGCACCGACGCCACCTGCCGCGTCTTGGGGCCGAGCTTCGCCATGACGTCGGTGGGGGTGAACGCGGGCGCGGAGGTGGAAGGCCGCGGGGCCGAGGGCTTCTCGTCACCGTCGAGCCAGGCGGCGAAGTCGAACTCCGCCGTCTTGGGCGCCTTCACCTTGTGCTTCTTCAACCAGGCGGCCAGGGCCTCGCGTCCGGCCCCGGCCTCCTCGTCGTCGAGGTCGTGGATGTCCGTCTCGCCCTGGGACCACAGGGCGAGGAACTCCTCCAGGCTGTTGGCGACGGTCTGCGTCTCACCCTCGGAGCCGAGCAGCGCCACGGCGGGCGGCGCCTTCCCACCGGGCTTCACCAACAGCAGCAGCGAGCCGTCCGCGAGGCTCAGGAAGGAGAAGGCGGCGGCGCGAAGACGGTCCGCCTTCTCCGGGCTCCACTCCTTCGGAACCGCCTCGACCACCAGCCCATCGAACCACCCCAGGGTTCCATGGTCTTGCTTGCCGACCCACTCGCCCACCTTCTGGAGCAGTGGGGGGAGCTCATGACCTTCGGGCACTTCGGACAGGTTCACGGTGTACTTCGGCATGGGCGGTCGGCTCAGCCTCCTGCGGAGGAGGATAGGCCGAACGCACTGGCCATGGAGCGCCAGGACCTCACGGAAGGTTGCCCTCAGCCGGCGAGGCTCGCGGCACGCTCCTGGCGTGGAGCGGACAGCCGGGCGGCCAGCTCTCGGAGGGACGGCCCGCTGACGACCTCCAGGGTGGAGAGTCTCATCCCCAGCTCGCGCTCGACGGCGGTCACCAACTCCAGGGCCATGATGGAGTCCAGCCCCAGCTCCCTCAGGGGTTGGGTGACGTTGAGCGAGGATTCCTGCGTGCGCATGACCCTCGCCACGATTCGCGTCAGACCCTGGAGGAGGTGCCCACGTCGGGTGTCCTCGTCCATGCCCTCGAAGGCCCCGGACGCGGGTGCGCCGTGCTGTCCGAGGCCGGGAGCGCCAGCGGGCGCATCCATCAGCCCGACCAGTCGCCTCGCGCCGCTCCAGGGAACGAGCGCCTCGCCCCATCGTCGCCAGTCGACGTCCGCGATGGCGAGCTGGACGGGCCTCGCCTCCAGGACGTGCCCGAGCCCCTGGAGCGCGGCGCGCGTGGACAGGCCTCGCAGGCCCAGGTGCTCCAGGTGGCGCGCCACGCTCGCGTTACGGGCGACGAGCCCGGCCTCCCCCAGCGCCCCCCATTGAATCGCCGTCGCCGGCAAGCCCTGCTGGCGTCGGTGCACCGCGAGCTGGTCCAGGAACGCGTTCGCCGCGACATAGGCCCCCTGCCCCGCGTTGCCGACGAGCGACGAGAGGGACGAGAAGACCACCCAGTGCTCCAGGGGCAGCCGCCGCGTCAGCTGATGCAGGTTCCACGCGCCCTGGGCCTTGGCGGCCAGGACCCGCTCCAGCGAGCCTCGGTCCAGTTGCTCCAGCGGCTTGTCCTCCAGGAGGGTGGCGCAATGGAAGACGCCTCGGAGCGGCGGTAGCCCCGCGTGGATTCGGGTGAACACCTGCTCCAGCGCCTCACGGCTCGACACGTCCACGGCGAGGGCCTGGACGCTGACGCCTCGCGCGCGCCACTGCGCGAGGGTGGCGCGCGCCTCCTCGGACCGGGCACCCCTGCGGCTCACGAGCACCAGGTGCCGAGCGCCCTCCTCGACGAGCCACCGCGCCACCTCCAGCCCGAACCCTCCGAGGCCACCGGTCACGAGATAGGTGCTCTCCGACGAGAATCGCGGGCTGCGCGCGGGGGGGCGGACTCGGAGCCCCGGGTCCTTGATGGAGATGCACACCTTGCCGATGTGCTGACCTCGCGCCAGGGTCCGGAACGCGTCCTCCGTCTGACTCGCGGGCAAGGAGCGGGAGGGCAAGGGACGGAAGCTGCCGTCCTCGAAGCGGGCCAGCACCTCCTGATACAGCTGGCGCACCTCATCGGGGCGACTCCGCAGGAGCCGGTCGAAGTCCACCGCCGCGTACGTCAGGTTCTCGTTGAACGGGCGCAGCCGCAGCAGCTCGTCCTGCTCGAAGCTGGCCTTGCCCAGCTCGATGAACCGGCCGAAGGGCGCCAGGCACTCCACGCTGCGAGACACGACCTCTCCCGGCGAGAAGCTCAGCACCACGTCCACCCCGCGCCCGTCCGTCCAGGCGCGGACGTCCTCGGCGAAGCGCGTGTCACGGGAGTGGCTCACGTGGGTGAGCCCCTGGTCGCGCAGGTACTGGCGCTTCTCCTCGCTCCCCGCCGTCGCGAGGATGTCCGCGCCGCACCAGCGGGCCACCTCGATGGCCGCGAGCCCGACGCCGCCCGTCGCGCCGTGGATGAGGATGCGCTCGCCCCGCCGCAGCCGGGCCACCCGCATGAGCGCGTGGTACACGGTCAGGAAGACGATGAGGTTGGCGCCCTGTTCGAAGGACAGGTGCTCGGGGAGCTTCACCACGTTCCCCGCGGGCAGCACCACGTGTGACGCGATGAAGCCCGGGGCCACGCCGTAGACACGGTCCCCTACCGCGAAGCCCGTCACCCCCTCGCCCACCGCGCTGATGCGCCCGGCGCCCTCCATGCCGATGACTTCGCCGATATAGGTGTCCCGCGTCACGCGCGAGGAGAGCAGGCCCAGGGCCTTCATCACGTCCTTGAAGCCGAGCGCCGTGGACTCCACCTCGAGCTCGACCTCGCCGGGGCCGGGGGCGCGTCGCGCCTTCGCCACGAAGCCGAGGGTGTCGAGCTGTCCCTCCTTGCCGAGGACCAGCTCGTACCCCATTCCCTCCGGGACCGGCTCCAGTTGCGGCGCCTCCGTGGGAGGCGTGAGCGTGTCGCGCACGAGCCGAACGGCGTGGAACAGGCCCTCGCGTTCGGCGACCTCCTGCTCCATGCCGAGCCCGCTCAGGCGCAGCAGCAACGCCTCGATGCTCGACGGCTCTGCGTCCAGGTCCACCACGGTGAGTCGGAGGTCCGGCCGCTCCGTCATCGCGGTCCGGGCGAGCCCCAGCAGCGGCGCGAGGCAGAGCGACGGCAGCTCCCGATGTGTCGCGAGTCCGCTCGTGAGGAGCCCGGACGAACCCGTGGCATCGCGTCCGAACACAGGCGCCGCTTCAGCATGGAGCACCGCGCGCTGAGCCTCGACCACCGCGTCCTCGATGCGCTTTTCGTCTGAAGGGTTCTTGAGCGGACCGGTTCGGCGCAGGCCAGGCGCACCGGCGGCGTCAGGGAGAAGCTCGACTGACTCGGCGCGGGTGGGGAGGACATCTCCACCCGAGCTGTCCATGGGTCGACCCACGAGACTCCGCCCGGATGTCTGGGCAACGCCCGATGACTGCAACACAGACGCGACACGCGTGGTGCGAACATCCTCAACAGAGAGCTCCCCGAGCTGACCAGGATCGAGCCGCTCAGTCGGGTGGGCAGTGTCGGACAGGGGCTCGACAAACTCGGCGCGCGTGGTGACCAGGTAGTAGCGGTCGATGCGCCCTGGACGCAGGGCTTGAATGCACCGAAGCAGCGCATCGGCCGCGTCCACACCTCGTGCGACCGGCGCTTCGCTCTCGGGCGTGGCGGCAAGCCAGCGCAGGTCCACGAGCCGCACCTTGGCACTCTCGGGCAGAGCCGTGAGCGTCGCATCCAGTGCGGTGGCATCGGAGACAGCGTGCCACTGCGACGTACTCGTCCCAGGTACCGCACCGCCCATCACCACCCACGTCACCTCTTCGCGCGCCACTGGCTCCGAGGGCTCGAACCGCTCCCATCGTCGCGAGTACACCGAGCGCTCCAGGAGCACCGCTTCGTCCGTGCGAACCCTCGGCAACATTCGGCACGTCAAGCCCGTGACCTCGGCCACGACGACACCGTCCTCGCTCAGCAAGGTGATGTCCCCACGCAACGTCCCCTCCCCTACCGAGCGGAGCCGTCCATGGGACCAGAGCGTCCGTCCCGGCGACATCAGCACCTCGATGCAGTCGACCCTCGTGGGCACGATGTCGTGGTCCGCGTCATCCATCGCGGCCGCGATGAGGCTGTGGAACGCCCCGTCGAGCAGCACGGGATGCAGGTGGTATCCCCGCGTGTCCACTCCGGCCGGCAGGTCGAGTCGCGCGAGCACCTCCCCCGGAGCGCGATGCAGTGCACTCACCACGCGGAACGCAGGTCCATACCGCAGCCCTCCGCGCTCGAGTGACGCGTAGAGCGCCTCCGGCCTCGTCGACTCCGGCAAGCGCGCACGGAGCGCCGCCACCTCCACGACGCGCGAGCCCCGCCCCGACGACATCAGCCTCCCGCGTGCACAGACCACGGGCTGCTGCCCTTCCTCCTGTCGTTGAACGACGAAACGGGACGTCTCCGCGGAGAACCCCAGCCGAAGACGCGGGCTCGTCTCAGGGCTGAGCACCACCGCCGAGCTCAACTCCAGCTCCTCGATACGGCAACGCGCATCCCCCGTGAGCGCATGTCGCGCCGCCAGCGCCAGCTCCACATGCCCCGCGCCCGGGAAGAGCAGACTCCCCGCCGCGTGATGGTCCGCGAGATAGGGCACCGCCGCGAGGCTCAACTCCGCCGTCCAGGCGCCCGGCTCGGAATCCACCAGCAGCGGGTGTCCTCCGAAGGCACGGCGTCGACTCTCGGAGCGTACGCTCTCCCCCCAGTAGACCTTGCGCTGCCAGGGCATCCTCGGAGCACCGACGTACGCCCCAGGGCCGAAGTAGCCACGCCAGGCGACGTCCACCCCCAGGACATGGAGCCGCCCGAGCGCGGAGGTCATCGTCTCCTGCTCGGAAGCCTCCCGCACGAGCGACGCGAGCACCTCGCCCTTCACGCCCGCCGTGCTCGACACGTCCCGGATGGACGAGGCCAGCACCGGGTGCGGCCCCACTTCGATGAACGTCCCATGTCCATCCTCCACGGCGGCGCGCAGTGCGTCCGCGAAGCGCACCGAGCCCCGGACATTGTTCCACCAGTACGTCGCGTCATGGCGCTCGGGCTCCGTCATGAGCCGCCCGGACACCGTCGAGTAGATGGGCAGGCGCGGCGCGTTGGGGCGCAGCACGGCCAGCGCCTCCAGCAGCTCTCCCTGGAGCGGGTCCATCAAGGGGCTGTGATACGGCACCTCCACCTGGAGGAACCGATTGAAGCGCTGAGCGGCGGCCAGCTCCGCGGCCACACGCTCCAACGGAGCCCGCGCCCCCGCGAGCGTCACCGAGCGCGCGCTGTTGATGGCGGCGACGGCGATACCCGGGCCATGACGCTGGACCCACTCGAGCGCCTCCTCCGGCCCCAGACCGACGGCCAGCATGGCCCCCTGCCCCGCCACCCGTTGTTGCAGCCGGCTGCGATGGAAGGCGGTCAGCAGCGCCTCCCGCGTGTCCAATGCCCCCGAGGCCCATGCGGCGCCGACCTCACCGATGCTGTGTCCCACCACCCCATCAGGCACGACGCCCCACGATGCCCACAGGCGCGTGAGCGCCACCTGCAACACGGCATTGGCCGGCTGCGCCACCTCCGTGCGGGTGATGCGTGACGACGCCGCGTCGCGCTTCAGCTCCTCCGCGATGGACCACCCGGCCAGCTCGCGGAAGAGGCCATCGCACGCCTCAACGGCCTCACGGAAGACGCGCTCGGTGGCCAGGAGCTGTCGCCCCATCGCCCACCACTGCGGCCCCATGCCCGTGTAGACGAAGAGCACCTTGCGCCGCGCCTCGACCGGGTCCGCGACGAAGTCCAGCCCCGGCACATCCCGCTCGCCTCGCGCGATGGCGCGCAGCGACTGGACCAGGGTCTCCCGGTTCGCGCCTCGGAGGGCGAGGCGATGGCGTGGATGCGAGCGGTGCACGGCCGCGTCACGGCACAGCTGCTCCGGCGCCGCGCGCCCCTCCTCCAGCCAGGCCGCGTACCGCTCCGCCAGCGCGGACAGCGCCTCGTTCGACTTCGCCCCCAGGACGAGCAGGTGCGGACGCCCCTCGGGACGCTTGGGTGTCAACACGGCCGCGCGAGGCGGCGGCTCCGCCAGGACGACGTGCGCGTTGGTTCCGCCATACCCGAACGAGTTCACACCGGCGAAGCGCGGCTCGGCGCTTCGTGGCAATGCCTCGGGACGCGTGGGGATGTGCAGCCCCAGGGTCTCGAGCGGAATCTGGGGGTTCACCCGTCCCAGATGCGGATGAGGCGGGACCAGGCCATGTTCGAGCACCAGGGCCGCCTTGATGACGCCGGCCACGCCCGCCGCGGCCTCCAGGTGTCCCAGGTTCGTCTTCACCGAGCCCATGCGGCAGCGCTCCGGGCCCGTCCGACCCGCGCCCGTCACGGTGCCGATGGCGCGCGCCTCGATGGGGTCACCCACCGGCGTGCCCGTGCCATGGGCCTCCACGTACGCCACGCGCGACGGGTCCACGTCCGCCTTCGCGTAGGCCTCTCGCATCACCGCCACCTGCGCGTCCGCGTTGGGCACGGTGATGCCCGGCGTCCGTCCATCCTGGTTCACCGCCGTGCCCAGGATGAGCGAGTGGATGGGATTGCCGTCCCGCAGGGCCGCGGACAACGGCTTGACGACGAGCATCGCCGCGCCCTCCGCGCGCACGTAGCCGTCGGCCTGGTCGCTGAACGCGTGGCAGCGGCCTCGGGGAGACAGGAACCGTCCCTTCGACATCGTGATTTGCGTCTCGGGGAGGAGCAGGACGTTGACGCCTCCGACAAGCGCCGCCTCGCTCTCGCCCGCCCACAGGCTCTGGCAGGCCAGGTGCAACGCGACCAGCGATGAGGAGCACGCCGTGTCCAGCGACACGCTGGGTCCTCGCAAGTCGTAGAAGTACGACAGCCGGTTGGAGAGCATCGTCAGTGTGCTCGCCGTCGCCGAGTGGCTGTCGAGCCGCTCCCGGTTGTCCGGGCTCGCGTGCAGGATGAGGTTGTCCATCATGAAGCCGCCGACGAAGACCCCCGTGCGGCTGCCCGCGAGGGTGCTCGGCGGCAGGCCCGCGTCCTCGAGCGCCTCCCACGACACCTCCAGCATCAAGCGCTGCTGCGGGTCCAGCGTGCTGGCCTCTCGCGGGGTGATGCCGAAGAAGCCCGGCTCGAACTCACGCAGGTCCTGCTGGAGCAACCCCGCGCGCTGCACATAGGTGCGCCCCGGTGCGCGGCCCGAGGCATCGTGGAACTTCTTCGCGTCCCAGCGCCCCTCGGGGATGTCGACGATGCACTCGCGCCCCTCCATCAACACCTTCCAGAACCCGTCCGTGTCCTCGATGCCGCCCGGCAGGCGACAGCCGATGCCGACGATGGCCAGCGGCTCGCGCGCGGGGGCCGCGTCCACGCGACCTGGAGAGGCGCGGCCGGGGCTCCGCCGCGCCTCGGGGACCACGACGGGAACGGGCACGTCCTGGCCCGCCACGCTCCGCAGGACCTGCGCGGGTGGGACGGTGCCGTTCGCGTCCCGGAAGACGGCTCGCACGTGACCGGTGACCACCGGACGCCCGGGCTCCGAGGGACGTCGGAACTCCTGCCGGAAGTAGAGCCACTGCTCGTCCCAGGAGACCAGCCGCGTGCCCAGCTCATAGGACTCGAACAGGCGCAGCGAGTCGCGGAACTGGAGCGAGGTCTCTCCCACGGGGACCACCCACCGGTGTCGCAGCACCTGGGGCAACAGGCCCGCGCGCACGAGCAGGTCCACGCGCCCCAGGTCCATCATCGCCAGGTAGCGGCTGTTGTTCATGTGGCCGAAGAGGTCCAGGTCCGAAGGCAGGACGCGCCATCGGGTGACACTCTCCTCGAGCGGGCCCACGCGGCCTCGCAGGGCACCGTGCAACAGGGTCTGGAACAATCGGAGCGAGGGCTTCATGGGGAATCCTTTCGGAGGAGGTCTCCGAGGACGTTGCGGCGCAGGACGATGGAAGCGGCGAGGACCCCGGACATCAGCGACGCGCCGACGCCCACCGAGACGGCGTCCTGTCCCACCAGGAGCAACCCCTGGATGGGCAGCCGCGAGCGGAGCCACGGCTGTCGGAAGCGCTCCGGGCTGTGCTCCAATCCGTAGATGGAGCCGCGCGGTCGGTGGGCGAAGTGCGCCGTGCTGAGCGGCGTGGACAGCTCCTGGTACTCCACCCGCCCCTTCAGCTGCGGGAACTGCTCCAGGACGACGCAGAGCAGGCGCTCGGAGAGCCGGGCCTTGAGGTCGTCGTACTCGGCCCCTCGACGGCGCCAGCGCGTGCCCTCCCACTTCTCGAACCAGTCATAGGGCGCGGGGCACAGGGCGGTGAGCGTGGAGCGCCCCGGGTGGCGCTGGGCCCACGAAGGGTCTCTCGCCGAGGACGAGCTCAGGTAGACGACAGGCAGCGGCGCCGAGGCGTCCCGCGTGAAGGCGCGCAGGTTCGCGTCGTGGTCATACCCGGCATGGACCCAGACATTGGTCGCCGGCAGGGCCACCTCGTCGGGCGCGCCCTTCAGGCCCAGGTACAGGCCGAGGTGACCGATGGACTGCGGAATCCGCTGGAGTCCCCGCGTCACCTCGGGCGGCCTCCAGGGCTCCGGGAGCAGCGAGCCCAGGGTCTGCGCCGCGCCCGCGCCGCTGATGATGTACCGGGCACGCAGCGCCTCGCCGTCGGTCAGGCGCACGCCCAGGGCGCGGCCATCCTTCACGAGGATCTCCTTCACCTCCGCGCGGACGCGAACCTGCCCGCCCGCGCGGGTGATGACCGGCGCGATGTGGTCCAGGATGCCGCCCGCGCCACCGACCGGGTAGCACGCACCCTCCAGGTAATTCTCCGCCACCAGCGCGTGCATAGCGAAGCTGCTCTCCGCCGGAGGCAGCGCGTAGTTCCCCCACTGCCCCGTGAGCACACCCAGCAGGCGCGGGTCCGACGTGAGCGAGGACAACACATCCCGCGTCGTGCGGTTGGAGTGACGGCGAAAGGGCCAACCGAGCACGGGATGCGTGAGCGGCGTCATCCACCGGGGGAGCACGTGCTGGATGAAGTAGCGCAGCGAGGCCCGCTTCACGCCATGCAGCAGGCGCACGTACGCGGCGATGGCCTTGCGCTCGGAGGGGAAGGCGCCGCACAGCTCCGCCTCGAACGCCTCCGCGCCGGTGACGTAGTCATGGCGCCGGTCGGCGAAGACGAGCCTGTCGTAGACGCGGTCCATCCGCGCCCAGCCGAGCGCGCCCTCGGTGACGAAGTCGAAGACGCGCCGCAGGGGCTCGTCCGGCTCGTGCAGCCTGCCCAGACAGTGCACGCCGACGTCCCACTCGTAGCCCTTGCGCTGGAAGGTGTGCGTCATGCCTCCGGCGACGGAGTGACGCTCGAGCACCAGCACCTTCAGGCCATGGCGGGACAGAATCGCCGCCGCGCCCAGCGAGCCCATCCCCGAGCCGATGAAGATGACATCGAAGGACGCACCCGTGGCGGACGCGTCGACGCGTCGAGAAAGCAATCCCATGGCGGTGGACTCCTCAGTCCCGAGCGGGCTCGCGGGGCGCGGTGGCCAGCCGCCAGAGCAACACGGGCAGGCCGATGACGGGGCGCAGGAAGAAGTGGCGGCGCTGCTCCGGGGTCAACACGCGACGCAGGAAGAAGTGCAGCCGGAGCTGCTGATACCAGGGCAGCGCGGGCGCCAGGTGGTGTGACAGGTGACAGGGCTGGCCCCACGGCCCGCCTCCGAGCAGCAGCCCCCAGAGCCCCAGCCCCAGCTCCCGCGCCCCGTTCGCCCGGTCCAGGGGCATGAACAGGTGCTCGGTGCTCTCGCGGACCCGGTCCAGCACGAAGCTCAGCCAGCTGCCGACCAGGAACAGCGCCACGCCGGTGAAGAGCCAGCCATGCAGCCACGTCGCCAGCGCCGCGCAGAGCACCAGGTACCCGTTGGTCAGCAGCACGGAGAGTCGTCGGCTCCGCGTGTGCTCCTGGGGCCGCCAGGGAAAATAGTCCGAGTGGCTGAGCATCGGGGCCAGCGGCAGCAGGCTGCCCAGCAGTCGGCGCAGCCGGACGTGGTGCGTGAAGGAGCCGTCCTCCGACGTCCCCAGGCTCCGATGGTGGCTCGCGTGGGCCTGGGCGTAGTGCACCGGGTCCGCCAGGAAGAGCCGACAGGCGTTGTTCGCGAGCACCCTCAACCCGCGCCCCACCCGTCCCCTGCCCACGATGAGGAGGTCATGCGCGGCGCCCTCGTGGACGCTGAGCGTGACGATGCCGCAGACCAGGAAGCCATGCACCACGCCGGCGACCACCCCCGCGAGCACGATGCCCCCCGCGGTCGACAGGGCCCCCGGCAACACGAAGGGCAGCGCCGTCAACGACAGCAGGTCCGCCGCGAACAGGGCCAGCAGGAGGAGCACGTTGACGGTGTCATGCAGCACGGGGTGCGCGCGGAACCACACCAGCGAGTCACGCGCCCTGCCGCGAATGGCTTCGAGCTGCGCATCGGTGAGGGCGGGGAAGTCCCCGGACGCAAGTCTCGCGTGAGCGGCCGCGAGCCGCAGGTCTTCTGGATGGAGATTCATGGAGTCGGGAGCGGCTGGGAGCAGGCGCTGGAGGTGCCATCAAGATGTCTTTGATTGCGCCGCCGCTCAACTCGCTTGGGTGCTCACATTCGTGCGCCCGAGGGAGAAACGGCCTCGGGAGCGTGCACTTCGGGGCTACTGCTCATATTTGCGTCGGGTCGCCGCGGCCTTCCTCGGCGGATGGCCGAGCGGCGCGGGCGACAGGCTCAGATAGCCGAGCACGAGCACGCACAGCTCATTGGGGAACGCGTCGTTCGTGAGGTAGTCGGGCCGGTCCACGCCAGCGGCATGGCAGAGCGCCTCCAGCGTGTGGACGATGATGAAGACCGCCATGTCCAGCTCTCGCGGGCGGATTTCCTCCAGCCTCGCCGCCAGGAACGCGCGCACCAGCCGGAACAGCTGCTGCTCGAAGGTGTCCACGTGGCCCAGCGGGCGCAGCACCGGCAGGAGCGCGTAGCGCAGCGAGTCCAGCTGGGGATGCAGCCGCTTGAGCGTGAGGATGTGGTGGATGATGGAGGGCACCGCGACGCCCAGCGGGGCCGGCGCGAGCTCCTTGAGTCCCGCGTCGAACTCCGTCAGCCAGCGCGAGCCGTGCTGCTCCAGCACCGCGAGCACCAGCCCCTCCTTGTTCGGATAGTACTGGTAGAGCGAGCCGATGCTGACGCCGGCCGCCTCGGCGATGCGGTTGGTGCTCGTCGCCTCGTAGCCGTCACGGACGAGCAGCCGGGCCGCGGCGGTGAGGATGGCGTCGCACGTCGCCTGGGCGCGCTGCTGACGAGGCTGCTTCCGACGCGAAGGGGAGGAACTGCGCGGCATCACGACTCCTCGAGCTGGAGCCGAACCATTCCAAGGAGTGCCCCCCCAGGTCCACCACCCGGAAGCGCGGGTGGGCGCTCGTCCCCGCCGTCATCAGCATGGTGCTGCACGAGCGCGCCGATGAGCTGTTCAGCGACCCGGACACACTGCTCAATGACCAATTCAGACCCACGGCGGAGGAGTAGCATCACCCTCCCCCAGGTCTGAGTTCACCAATGACTCACTTGCGGCACGCCAAGCCTGACCTCTATACGCAAGATTAGCGGACTTTTCCGCGAAATCCAGACACGAGGCATTGGCGTGCGCATGCGAAGAATCCCCGGACCCCCGTCCGCAGCGGGCATGAAGTGGTGGACCAGGCTGTCCCTCGCCGGAGTGCTGGCGCTCACCGGCTGCACACAGACGGCGCCGCAGTCCGAGAGCGCCTCCCTGGCAGAGGCCGCCTCCGCGGCGAATGGCGAGTGCCAGGTCCAGCCGCCCTTCGACCCCAACTTCGAGCCGGAGCTGGAGTGGGCGTGGAGCTCCAGCACCGTCCTGCCGACGCACGTGCAGGTGATGATGTCGCCCATCGTCGTGGAGGTGAACGGCGATGGAATCCCCGACGTCGTCTTCAGCAGCTTCGTGGGCAGCAACTACAACACCAACGGCGTGCTGCGCGCGCTCAACGGGGCCACGGGCGCCGAGCTGTGGACGGTGACGGACCCGACCCTGCGGGTGCGCGGCGCGGGCAGCATCGCGGGCGGCGACATCGACGGTGACGGGCTGGTGGAGATCTGCGCCGTCCCGGAGAGCGGCACGGGCCTGCTGTGCTTCGAGAACACGGGCGCGCTGAAGTTCCGGACGAACGTCTCCCAGAACAGCTGGGGTGGCCCGTCGTTCGCGGACCTGGACGGCGACGGCACGGTGGAGATCCTCAACGGCCACTCCGTGCTCAGCAACACCGGCGCGCTGAAGTGGGCGGGCACGGACACGCTGGGCGGTCCCCAGGGCCCCATCTCCTTCGCGGCGGACATCGACGGGGACGGCCTGCAGGAGGTCGTCAACGGCCGCTCCATCTACCGCCATGACGGCACGCTCAAGTGCCGCAACACCTCCATCGGCAACGGGCTGGCCGGCGTCGCCAACTTCGACGCGGACCCGCATGGCGAGGTCGTCGTGGTCAGCGGCGGCATCGTGTCGCTCATGGACGACAACTGCGCCCTGCTGTGGAGCACGGCGATTCCCGGCGGCGGCAGCGGCGGCGCGCCCAACATCGCGGACTTCGACGCGGACGGCAGCCCGGAGATTGGCGTGGCGGGCGCCAGCCGCTATGCCGTCTTCGAGACCAACGGCACCGTCAAGTGGTCCAGCCCCACCCAGGACAACAGCTCCAACGTGACGGGCTCGTCCACCTTCGACTTCGAGGGTGACGGCCGCGCCGAGGTCGTCTACGGCGACGAGCGCCGCCTGCGCATCTACGACGGTGAGACGGGCGCCATCCGCTTCGACGTGGAGCACGCCTCCGGCACCACGTACGAGAACCCGCTCATCGTCGACGTGGACGCGGACGACAACGCCGAAATCGTCGTCGCGTCGAACAACTATGCCTTCTCCGGCCCCACCGGCATCCGCGTGTTCCGCGACGGCAAGGACGGCTGGGTGAACACGCGCCGCATCTGGAACCAGCACGCGTACTCCGTCACCAACGTCAACGACGACGGCACCATCCCCGCGCACCCCGTGGAGAACTGGCGCGTGCCCGGCCTCAACACGTTCCGCGCCAACAGCCAGGGCACCGGCACCACCAGCCCCTACGCCGCGGCGGACCTCGTCGCCGGCGAGGTGACGTCCTCGTGCGACCGGACCACCGGCACCCTGAGCCTGCACGCGCGCGTCACCAACCAGGGAGACGCGGCCGCCTCCGCGGGCATGCGCGTCGCCTTCTACGACGGCAACCCCACCTCCGGCGGCGCCCTGCTGGGCGTGGCCACCCTCCCCACCGTGCTCGCCGCGGGCAGCAGCGCGGTGGTGAGCGTGGCGCTCGCCTCGGCTCCCGGTGGCACCACCACGGTCTGGGTCCGCGCGGATGACGACGGCACCGGCGTGGGCCGCGAGACGGAGTGCATCGAGACCAACAACGCGGGCAGCGGGCCGGTGAGCCTCGCGTGCTCCACCAACGTGCCCCCCGTGGCGCTGTGCCGCGACGTGTCCGTCGACGCCAGCCCCACCACCTGCCAGGCCCCGGCCAGCGTGGACAACGGCAGCCATGACCCGGACCAGCAGCCCGGTCCCTTCTCCGTGTCCCAGTCGCCCACGGGGCCGTTCGGCCCGGGCTCGCACGCCGTCACGCTGACGGTCTCCGACGGCCAGTCCACCGACACGTGCACCGCCACCGTCACCGTGGTGGACGTCACGCCGCCGGTCATCACCTGCCCGGGCGAGCGTGTCTACCTGGCGACGAGCCCCGCCGGGGCCCACGTCACGCCCGTCCCGGCCACCGCCGCCGACGCGTGCGGCGCCCAGGTCAGCGGCCCCGCCGCGGGCATCTATCCGCGCGGCACGACGCCCGTGACGTACACGGCCACGGACGCGGCCGGCAACAGCGCCTCCTGCACCACCGCCATCCACGTGGTGGACTCCGAGGCCACCCCGCCCGACCTCGTCATGTGCGACGTGCCGCGCTACACCTCGGCCGCGCAGGTGAAGGCGTGCGGCTGGGCCACCACGAGCGCGGGCGGCGCGCCCATCAGCGTGGTGCTGCTCTCCATCAACGGGGGCGCCCCCATCCGCCTCCCCCCCGACGCGGGCGGCGGCCACGTCGTCGAGTGGCTCAGCCTGGCCGAGGGCCACTACACCCTCACGCTCACCGTCATCGCCACCGACGGCGCCTTCGCCACCGAGAGCCGCGAGGTGACGGTGGACCGCACCGCCCCGCTGCTGCGCGTCGTCGCCCCTGACGTCACCCAGCCGCAGCCGCTCACCGTGGACGTCGTCACCGAGGTGACGGACCTCTCCCCGGTCCGCGTCACGGCCAACTGGGTCAGCTCCACCGACGTCGGCGCGGGCACGAACCTGGCCACCACGCCGGTGACGTTCTCCGGCCCCGGCGCGCACGTCGTCCTGCTGCGCGCCACCGACGCCGCGGGCAACACGTCCGAGCAGGTCCTCACGGTGCTCGCCCAGTAGCGCCTCCGAGGCACCTCCCGCGGGCCAGCACGCGCCGCGGGAGGTGTCCCGCCATCACTGCTGCGTCGGCCGGACCAGCGCCTCCCGTCCCCCTGGGGCGGGGTGGGCCTCGAGCGCCGTGTAGACCTCGAACCAGGCCTGGTACGCGCGCCAGGCCGGGTCCTTCTGCTCCAGCAGCGTGCGCCGTGCTCCCGCCATCCGCTGGGACACGTCGAAGGGCAGCTTCGTGCGCCCATCCGCCTGCAGCTGGGCCGCGAACCAGAGCACGTCCAGCTGCCCGGCATCGACCGGCGCATGCGTGCGGGCCACCAGCGTGTCCGCGTGCTCCAGCGCCATGCCCAACCAGCGCGCCGCGTGGGCCGGGTCCTGGCGGTCCACCGCGTTCTCGGCCAGCCGCAGCTCCGCGAGCGTCACCGAGCGGAGGTCCTCGTCGCGGTCCAGCTCGTCGAACTGCTCCAGGAACAGCGCGCGGCGCGTCTCCAGCGCCTGGGCCGCGGCCTCCAACTGTCCCAGACGCGTGTGGGCATTCGCGCGCAGCCCCGCGGCGATGAGGCGATAGGAGCGGTGGACGTGCTCGGGCGAGGAGTGCGCCCACTTCAGCGCGGAGCGCACGGCCGGGTGGGCCAGGTCCTTCTCCACGCGCGCCAGGTCCTCGAGCGTCCGCTCGGGCTTGCCCGCGCCCAGCGCGGCGGCGCAGCGGGCCAGCCGCATCACCAGGCGGTTGCGCAGCCCCTCCTCGTCGGAGGGCAGGGCCTCGACCAGCGGGAGGCCCTGGTCATAGAGCTCCAGCGCGCGCTCGAAGTGGCCCGCGGCCAGGTGGTAGAGCGCGGCGCGGTCCACCGCGAGCGGCAGGAACCGGGCCTGCTTCTCGGTGGCCCGCACCATCGCCAGCGCCGCGTCCGCCGCCTTCGCCGCGTCCTCCTCGCGCCCCACGTGCAACAGCGCCCGCGCGCGCGCCAGCGACACGGCCAGCCCCGCCCAGTTGTCCACGTAGGGCAGCTTGTCGCGCTGCTCCAGGTAGCCCAGCGCGATGTGGTGGTTGCCCACCTGGGTGTGCAGCAGGCCCAGCGCGCCGAGAATCATCGCCTTGTAGCGCACGTTGTTGCGCACCAGGTCCAGCGCCACCAGGTAGTGCCGGTTGGCGCGCTCGGCGGCGGCGGGGTTCTTGCCGCGCAGGAAGTCCTCG
The DNA here is from genome assembly GCF_050039385.1 of Myxococcus faecalis. Lineage (NCBI taxonomy): Bacteria > Pseudomonadati > Myxococcota > Myxococcia > Myxococcales > Myxococcaceae > Myxococcus > Myxococcus faecalis. The sequence goes on from NZ_CP144336.1 coordinate 1,586,184, forward strand.
TGCTGGATGGCGCCGTACAGGGCCTGCACCGCGCGCTGGTTCTTGAGCTCCGGCCACGCCGCGCGCAGCTGGGCCACCGCGTCCTTCACCGCCTGCGCGTGCGCCTTGTCGTCCAGCTTGGGCAGCTTGCGCGCCAGCAGGTACGCCTTCACGAAGCGCCGGAGCGGCTCCACCCTCTTCTCCGACGTGGTGGTCATCTCCTTCTCCACCACGTCGTGGCTCACGCCGGCGCGCAGGCGCAGGTTCATGGACTCGACGGCGCTCTCCAGCGAGCCCGTGCGCTTCGTCACCAGGTCGAAGTCCGCGCGGGCCTCGTCCTGGCGCTGCCGCGCCAGCCGGCGATACGCGCGGCCCATCAGCGCGCGACGGAACAGCCGCTCCGCCCGACGCCGGTCCTCGGTGCCCACGGGCGCATCGTCCACGTAGACGGTGGCCAGGGCCTCCAGCACGCCGTCCGCGCCGAGGCTGGCCGCACGCTCCACGGCCTCCTGGACCAGGACCCGGCGACGCAGCGGGTCCGTCTGCCGACGGTAGAACGCGAGCAGGGCCTCGCGGACGGCGCGCGGCGTGCGCTCCTGCCTCAAGGCGATGATGTGCTGCCCCAGCTCCAGGGCGAAGGCGTGCGCGGAGCCCTCGGGCGCCCGGGCGAGCGCCTCGGCGAGGAGGGTCTCCGCCTCCGCGTAGGGCCGGCCCCGGTACAGGGCGCGGACCGAGGCGATCGCGAAGTCGAGCTGGTCGTCCGCCTTGAAGATCTTGTGCACGGAGAGCCGCCGGCCGACGTCCACCAGCGCCATCCGGTCATCGAGCTTGCGGTACAGCGCGTCCGCCCGCTCGTAGTATGCCTCCAGCACCGCGCGCGGCGTGGTGTCCGTCACCTGCGCCGACTCCAGCTCCTGCCGCGCCAGCGTGAAGTCCCCCGCCGCGTCCGCCAGCTCGCTGCGCACCACGTGCTGGAAGACGGCCGTGGCGGGGCTGGGCGCGTTGGCGGGCTCCAGCGCGGCCATGCGCTGCTGCTCCGCCACGCTCAGCTCCTCCACCATGCGGCCCCGCTCGCGCTCCTTCATCGCGCGCCGGTGGTCGATGAGGACACGCAGCGGCCCCTCCAGCCCCAGCGTGGCCGGGTCGCTCACCGCGCCCATGTGCTCGGCGTAGAACTCCGCCGCGCCGAAGTCCTCGAACGCCAGGTGCAGCATGGACAGCCGCATCATCAACAAGCGGCGGGGCCGGGGGCGCTCCTCGAGCAACAGCCGGTGGCGGTAGAGCAGCAGCTGGTCCGCGCGCCGCCCCACCATCTTCAGCTCCTCGTTGAGCCGGGGGACATCCCAGGCCGAGGGCACCTGTCCATCCAGGGGCAGCTGGTACACGTCCAGCGACTGCGAGCGAGAGCACGTCGCCAGCAACGACTCCGCCGCCGGCGCCGGGTACTGGCAGTTCCACGACGCGCCGGTGAGCTGGTCCGGGCTGGAGGCGGCGGCCAGCGCGGGCGCGTCGTCGCGCTCCGGGGAGAACGGCGCGCGGAACAGCACGCCGCTGTCGCTCGCGTCGATGGTACCGTCCGCGTTGGAGTCGGTGAAGAACTGCACCACGTACAAGAAGCGCCCGTCGCGTGAGAACACGGGCTGGCCGCTCTGCCCCGGCAGGTCCAGCGCCAGCTTCACGGGCCTCGCGTCGGGGACATCCAGTCGGAGCGCCTCCAGGTGCGGCGCGGCGCGCGCGGCGAAGCCCGGGCCCACCTGCTTCACGGAGCGCTCGACGGGCACGTACACCAGCCAGCGCCCGTCCGGGGAGAGCGTGGGGCTGGTGAGGTTGCGCTCCAGGAGCGGGCTCGCGCTCCACGCGGCGCCGGGCCGGACGCGCGACAGCTTGAGGTCGCCCTGGATGGTGGCCCGGCTCACCAGCGCGATGCTCGCGGAGTCGATCCACTCCGCCTGCAGCGCGTTGGCCTCCTCGGTGAGGCAGCGGCGCTCCTCACCCGAGGGCAGGTCCCGGATGCAGAGCTGACCGCCGGCCTGGTCCCGGAAGGAGATGTAGAGCAGGCGCTTGCCGTCGGGGCTGATGCGCGGCCACGTCACGTCCGCGCCCTCGTCGAAGAGGCGGCGCTCGCGGCCCTTCTCCAGGTCCTGCACGTAGATTTCGGTCGCGATGTTGCGGTTGGACGCGAAGACGAGCGTGTTCCCGTCCGGCGACAGCTGCCCCAGGAACTGGTCCCCCACGCCCACGGTGAGCCGCGAGGGCGTGCGCAGCCCTCCGTCGTTCTCGTCGTCCTGGGCCCAGGCGCCTCGCGCGAGCAGCGCGGCCAGGAGCAGGACCTTGGTGTCCCGGGACGTCAGCACTTCTTCTCTCCCCAGGTGCCGTCCGCGGCCTCCACCTGGCCGCCGCAGACCACGCCCTCCGCGTGCACCTTGTGCCAGCTCTGGCGCAGCACCTCCTCCGAGGCGTCGGGGCGCTGGGTGCGCATCCACTTCCACAGCTGCAGCCGCGAGCGGTTCACCCGCTCCACCAGCGCCACGTCATCGGCCGTCAGGCGCCCGGCCCGGCAGCGACGGCGGCTCTCCACCAGCAGCCCGTCCTTGCCCTCGCCCACGCAGTGGCGCCGGAGCAGCTCGTCCACGCGGTCCGCCTGCGTCTTGCCCAGGTCCTCCACCAGGGGCGCGGGCTGGACGCCCAGCTCCTCCAGCTGGTTGGGCGTGAGCGGCACCGGCGTCGGGTTCATGCCCGCGCGCGCCAGCCGCTGCTCCACGTCCTTGAACGAGCCCGAGGCCTGCTCCTCGAGCGCCGTGGCGCGGTCGACCATGACGATCTCCGGCGCGCTGATGCACCCGGGAGCGACGAGGGCGGCCCACAGCAACAACGCGCGGGTCTTCATGGCGAGGCCTCCGTCAGCGTCATCGACTTGATGAGCTGGTCGACGATGGGGCCCATGGGGATGCCCCGGATTTCGTTGATGCTGATGAGCTTCGCCAGCCCGCCCATGGTGATGCGCAGGCTGCCGAAGCCGTGGTTGAAGCTCACCCGCACGTGGTCCGGATACCCCAGCGTCAGCGCATAGCGGACACGGTTGGTCGCCGGGTCGACGTGGCGAGGGTCCTCCAGGTCGAGCAGGTCCAACAGGTGCCGGTTGCCGATGCGGAGAATCTCCGCGCGACCGTTGATGCTGCGGTCCTTCGCGGAGATGACCACGGCGGCGTTGCCGTCGAAGGGCTCGCCCCGGGACGACTGCACGCCGGTGGCGCGCACGCGGGCCTCCAGCCTGGAGTCCTTGCCCTGCCAGTCGAGCAGCCACTGGCCGGTGATGCGCCCGCCGCGAACGCCCATCTCCAGCTGCGTCATCGAGACCACGTGCTGGTCGATGGACAGGTTGCCCGCCAGGGGCGCGATGGTGGCGAACGGCGTGGTGATGCTGTTCGCGGACACGTAGCCGCTGCGCGACAGCAGCGGGTGCTGGTCGGCGAAGCGGAGCATCGGGTACGGATTGACGTCGATGTCGCTCGACAGCCGCACCTGCCCGTCGGTGTAGAGCACGTCCTCGGAGAGCGGCACGTTGCCATCGAGCGCCTCGACGGCGAAGTCCGCCTCGGGCATCCGCGCGTTCACGTTCTGCAGGAGCAGGTTCGCGCGTGTCCTGAAGAGCGTGAGGTCGGGCGAGGCCACGCGGAAGTCGACCTTGACGTGGCCGCTGCTCTCGAGGACGCCGGGCCGCGCGAGCTTGGACAGGTCCTGGGACAGCTCCCCGCGAAGCCCCAGCCTCCGCCGCTCCTCCCCCAGGTCGAGCCGTCCCTTGATGCTCAGCTCGGTGCTCGTCCCGCCGTTGGTCACCTTCAGCTCCGGGACATGGATGACGCCCGTGGGCTTGCGGCGCGCGGTGAAGGCCCACGCCAGGTCCTGCACCGGATAGGGCAGCGCCGGTTTCTGTTCGACGGAGCGGACCGTCAGCTGCTGCGTCACCTCGATGTCCTCCGCCTCCAGCTTGTCGGTGAAGGTGGCGGTGGTGTCACTGGAGAGGTCCGCGAGGGACAGGCGGCTGTCGGCCATCCCGACGGTGAGCTTCTCCACCGTCATGTCGCTGTGAATCGTGCGCCGGGGGCCGTCCACGCGCGAGTCGACCGCCCAGCGCAGTCCGGGGAGGTTCACCGTCAGCGCGTCCTGGCGCCACCGGAAGCCCTGCACGTCCACCACCGCCTTGCCCGCGAAGCTGCCCGTCCGCAGCGGCTCCGGTGAGAACCTGGGCAGTCCGTCCGGGGTGAGCCCGGTGACGACGCCGAGCAACGTGCCATTCACGTCCAGCTTCACGCCCAGCCGCGACGCGTTCAGCTCCCTGGGCACCTGGGCCAGGGCCAACAGCGGTGCCAGCGTGCCGAGCGGCGGGAGGTCCGCCTTCACTTCTCCCTGGAGCGCGCGCGTCTTGCGCTCGTACGCCAGCGCGATATCGACGGTGGCCTTCACGCCCTCCTGGCTGGTGACGCCCACCTTGACCGTCGGCTTGCGCCGGTCCAGGTCCACCGTGAAGGTGTGACGCTGCGGCCCACCGTCGGTCTCCCCCACGCGCAGCCCGTCCACGCGCAGCTCCACCTCGCCCTTGTGCCGCCAGGCATCGCCCCGCGAGCGCGCGACGACGGTGACGTTGCCCGCCGAGATGTCATCCCAGCCCGGCTTCCGCACGCGCACCTCGGTGCGATGGTCCACGCGGGGCGCGGCGGAGAAGAGCGCCGTCGCCTTGCCCTGGGACGACACGCCCACCCCCAGCTGCTTCCAGGGGATGCGCGCGGCGACGTCGTTGGGGATGAAGGGCCGGGCCGCGACCAGGTCCGGGGTCTCGAAGGCGAGCGTGTACGCCACGTCATCCGCGCCCTTGGTGGCGTCCAGCGTCGCGTGCATCGCGCCGACGTCCAGCACCAGCCGGCCGCGGGCTCGGGTCAGGCGCGGCTCGTCCACGTGGGGGACCACCTGCGACGCATCGAGCTTCACGTGCACGGGGCCCTTGAGCACCTCCAGCCCCTCCGCCGTGACGACCTCGAGCGCGCCCACGGGGAGGTCCGCGCGCAGCGAGAAGGGCGGCCTGCCCGCGAGCGGCGCCTGGAGCTGGAAGCCCAACCGCTGGGCCTTCGCGCGCAAGCCCGGGACGTTCACGTCCACGGCCGCCACCAGACCGGACAGCGCCACGTCCCCGGCCACCTGGAGCGGCGAGGACGGCTCGGGCCGCAACTGCTGTCCCTTCAGCTCCCCCTGCGCCTTCGGCACGCGCACCGTGGCGGGCCCGTCGACCTCCAGCTTCTGGAGCGCGAACGTCAGCAGCGCGGACACCCCCTGCCGCGCATCCGGCGTGGCCGCCAGCGACACACGTCCATCACCCAGCGCCACCGTGAGCCCGTCCTGGGCCAGCCGCAGCGACGCGAGCTCGATGTCCAGCCCGAGCTTGCCCTCGGCCCCCAGCAGCGGAATCGCGCCCAGGGTGACGTCTCGCGCGTCGAGGCGCACCTCGCCGCGCTCGAGCGTGAACGGGCGCCAGTCCCCCGGCAGCACCCGCAGCAGCTTCGCGAGGTCCACGTCCGCCAGGGCGCGCGTCATGACAGGCGCCACGCTCGAGTCATCCGGCAACACCAGCTCGGCCTGGAGTTCGGCGCTGTCCGTCAGTCCCGTGCGCTCCAGCTCCAGGAGCGTGCGGCGCGCCCCCGCGTCGAACCGCGCGGACACCGCGCCATGCAGCAACGAGCGCACCGAGAACCGAGGGTCGAAGGTCTGTCGCGCGACGTCCAGGTCCACCCGCGCACGAGCGGCCGTGGCCCCCGCCTCCACCGCGAGCGCGAGCGCCAGCTCCGCGCGCGCCGGAGGAGCCAGGGTGCCTTCGCGACTCAGCTCCAGCGGCAACGGGGCGCCCGTCTGGCCCAGGTTCGCGAAGAGCTTCCAGGCGCCGTCCCGCTCTTTCACCTCGGCGCCCAGTCCGAGCCCGCGCACGGACCAACGGTCGACCACCACGCCATCCTGGACTCGGAGCCAGGCCAGCGACACGCCCGACACGTCCACGCGCGCGACGGGGGGCGCGGACGCGAGCAGCGAGGCGAGCTGTCGGGAGAGCCCGAGCGAGGGCTCCTCGGGGACGGGCCCGGGCGCGGGAGGTCCCGTCAGCTCCGAGAGGGACGTGGGCCCCGCGTCGTCGGCCACCAGGGCCACCGTCACCTCGCGCGCCGCCACGTGTTCGATGAGCGTGCCGCCGCTCATGAGCGAGCCGGGCGACCACTTCGCCTCCAACGTCCCCACGCGCAGCAGCTCGGGCGCGACGCGCTGGAAGGCAGCAGGCGTGCGCACCACCAGGCCCTCCAGCCGCAGGCCCGACAGCAGCGACACCTGGGTGGTCTGGTAGTCCACCTGGATGCCCGTGGCCGACTCCACCTGCGAGACGACGTGCGACTTCAGCCAGGGACGGTCGAGGTTGTGCACGACGACCAGCGCCACGATGAGCACCAGCGCGACGGGCGCGACGAGACTCAGCAGGACGCCCGCGAGGAGTCGAGCCCACCGCCGGCGCGGTCGTTCAGCTCTTGGGGTTTCCATGTGGCTCGGTTGACGCGCGCGGCCATCATCGTCGGGAGGGTGGGTGAAGTCGAGGACCGGATGCGGGCAGGCGGGCGGGCGCCGGGAGGGCCGCGAACGGGCTTCGCCAGACGCGCTCGCACGGGGGCTTCACTCCATGGACAGCGTTCACCGTAAAGCGGGAGAACGCCGACGACGCCAGCCCTCGGCCAGCGCCAGCCCCACGAGCGTCACGCCCCACAGCAGCAACCCCGGCAGGACTCCAGGGACCCGATAGCGCAGCACCACCTGGTGACGCCCCGAGGGCACCGCGACGGCCCGCACGGCCCCGTTCGCGGGGAGCACCCGAGTGGGCACACCGTCCACGCTCGCCGTCCATCCGGCCTGGAACGCATCGTTGACGATGAGCACCGCGTCCTCGGATGACTCGACCGACACCACGAGGTGCTCGGGAGTGTCGCGCTCGATGAGGACCCGCCCTGTCAGCGGCGCCTCGCTCGGGGCGGGGAGCGGCTCCACGCCACACTCCACCGCGGCCCAGGTACCTTGACGGAAGGCCTCCGTGCCCAGGAGCCCGAGCGCGGCCTTCTCGTCCGACACACATCGAGGCCTCGCGACGAAGAGTCGCGGGAGGGCGTCGGCATGCTCGACGAGGACCAGCTCGAACACCTCGTCGCGTGCGAACACCCTTCCCGGCTTGGGCTCCAGCCCCGCGTAGGACGCGGACGTATACACACTGAACCGCACGCCATAGAGCGGCTCCAGCTGGGTGAAGCGCGCGGGCGCGTCGAGCTGCAGCCCCTTCACGCGAGAGCTCACCGCGGGCAGATACGCCCCCGCCGCGCCGATGTTCCACAGCGCGGGGGTGTCCGGCATCAACGAAGCGCGCGACATCAACGCCACGCTGTCCTGGAACTCGAAGCCCTCGAATTGGGGCAACTGGAAGCGCTGGAGGCGAGAGGAGACGCGGGGCGCGGAGTCTCCCGTCCGCGCGGCGTGCTCGCGCACGGCCTCGACGAGCGTGGGGGGACTGTCCAGCAGCTCCTCCGAGCCGAGGATGTAGAGCGGCTCGTTCAGCGTGAAGGCCGCGCCCAGCTGCAGCGCCATCAACACCCCGGCCCGAGGCCATGAGCCCGCGAGCCCAGGCAACACGAGCGCGCACCCCAGCGCGAGGCCCGCCGCGATGAAGCCGGCGTCGCTGAACGCATGCGACAACGTCTCCAATGTCTCCGCGGGCACCTGGGGCCAACGGGCGACGACGAAAGCGGAAGACCACACCGCGCCCCAGCGCTCGGCGAGGGCCACGGCGAGCAACCCCACGGACAGGCCACCCGCCACCCAGGCCGCGCGGCGCGCCCGTGGCTCGGAGGACACCAAAGCCTTCCACCCGAAGCCCGCGAGCAGCGAGAGCCCCAACGTCAGGTGCGCGACGAGCTTCTCCGGATAGCGGAACGGCCGCCACAGCGGCAGCACGTCATGCAGCCACCCATAGACGGGCAACGCGGCCCCGAGCGCGAGCAGCAGCACCAGCCCCCACACCGCGGCGAACGGCGCCCAGCGCCTCCAGGGGATGAACATCAACCCCGCCACCGCGAGCACCAGCACCGGCACCCCGACGAGCGCCGAGTCCGTCCACAGCGTGGAGAAGCCACCCGTGCTCAAGAGCGGCTTCACGACCTCCTCGGGGACGGCGCGCTCCACTGCGGGGTTGGCGAGGTAGGGCCCCAGGACGAGCTCCGGCAGTCGCCACGGGTCCAGCGACCAGCGCTGTGCGTCCTCGAGCGAGCTGGCGCCAGGGGCCCCGTGCGCGAACACCGCCATGCCCGCGAACAGCTGCGGCGCGGCCAGCCCCGCGCCCATCGCCACGAGCCCCAGCGCGCGGAGCACGCGAGTCCGCAAGGCGCCCCGGCCCGTCACCGCGAGCAGCAACACGAAGGCGTTCGCGAAGGCATAGCTCCACGTGTCACCGGCCAGCAGCACGCTGGCGACACCAAAGGCGGCCACGGCGGCGCGAGCGGGGGTGGCGACGCGCAGGAAACGCTCGGCGGCCCAGAGCGCCGCGGGCAGGGAGGCCGCCGCCAGGAGGTACGCCAGGTTGTTGGTGAGCGACACCAGGTGTCCGCTGAAGGCGAAGGCGAGCCCCCCGAAGAACGCTCCGCCCCGTGGCACGTCGTACAGCCGCAGCAGCGCGTAGGTGCCCAGCAGGGCCAGCGGCGGACACGCCAGCACCGTGAGCTTCATCGCCACGCCGGTGGAGAACAGCAGCCCCAGCAGCTGCGACGGATGGAAGGGCGCGGACAGCATGATGCCCGCGAACGACTGCCCCAGCCCGTCGAAGGGATACCAGCCGGGGAAGTCCCCTCCGAGGACCCGCTGCGCCCAGTAGCGCCGCAAGGGCGCGTAGACCAGGAGCATGTCCCGCGCGATGAAGACCTGCGCGCTGAAGACGGCCCGGTAGAAGAAGAGACAGGTGAGGGCCAGGGCACCGCCGACGACGGCCCACGCCGGGCGCGGAATCGGGACTCGGACTCCGGCGGCGGGCTCGGGCGAAGCAGGGGGAGGCATCCAGCGCGGGATTGTTCACCCTCCCCCCGCCCGCGTCCAGGGGCGACAACGCCTCACGGACGCGGTGCTACCCCTTCGCGCTCAGTTCTCGCGCTCGGCGTCCACGCCGATGATGCAGGTGCACGTGCGGGTGACGGCGTTGCAGCGTCCGGACAGCGTGCCACCACACTGGGCGTTGGACGTGCAGGAGCGGCCCGGCGTGCAGGTGCCGCAGTCCGGGTCCAGCGCGCACAGCTCCGAGCAGCAGTTGTCCCGCGCGCAGCCGCACGGCGCCGGCACGAAGCGACAGCCATAGGGGCTGCCATTGCACCACACCTGCTCGAGCCCGTCCGGGTCGAGCCAACACTGGCGATTGTTTCCGGAGCACGAGGCCGTCACGCCATTGGCGCACTGCAGGCTCACCGTACAGTCACCGGCGCCGAGCGCCGACTCCTGCTGTCCGACGGTCTCCGACGCGGGGGCCTCGTGGAGCTGAGCATCATTCTGCGCGGGCTCACATCCGGTCAGCAGCATCGCGGCGACGACAAGGAATCCAGCCAGACTCTTCATGGGAGGCCTCTCTCGGTTGATGGATGGGATGACGCGCTCGGGGGAGCGCGGCGCGCGAAATATGTCAGACGCCACCGCAAGTGAAGACAGTTCTCACCGTCACGAATCCGCGGCGTGCCTCAATCCCAACCACACTCAGGTGCGAGCCGCCCCATTGAGTCAGGGACGACCGCGCGCCTGGTGTTGCATGGCTGGATTATTCGACGAACGTCGCGAGGTTCTCGAGCGTGGATGACATCCCGACGACGTGGTCCTCCTGCCGGATGCCCTCGGGCACGTCCACACAGCGGATGGAGACCTCGGTGCCGGCGCCGACGGGCGTCAGCGTCCAGGTCATCGTCATCGTCCCCGCGAAGGCGGGGTCCTCCGACTCGAACTCGAACCGCTGGACGACGCGCTGGTCCGGGACGAGCTCCACGAACTGCCCCTCGACGGCGTCCTCGTGCGCCGAGCTCTTGCCTGGAACGGAGTGATGCGCCTCGTCATACGTGAGCGTCAGTCGATAGGCGCCACCGGCGCGTGGCTCGAAGGCCCGCAGGCGCGCCGTCATCCCCTTGGGGGGAAGCCACTTCGTGACGGCCTCCGGGTCCAGCAGCGCTTGATACAGCCTGGCCGGCGGCGCCGCGATGACCCTCGAGGCCGAGTCGACCCTCTTTCCCTGTGTGTTCGTCATCAGTGCCGCAGCTTGGAGCCCTCGCCTGGCCCGGGCAACCCGGCGCGCTCCCGGGCTCGGGGCAGGCGACGTCAGCCGTGCACCTTCCGACTGTCGCCCGGAGCCTCCTCGCGCCGCGACAGGCCGTAGTCGCGCAGGACGCTGGCGACCCGCAGCCGATAGTCCAGGAAGACCCCGTCGCGCCCCTGCGCCTGAGCCGCGCGATGGGCCTCGAGTCGACGCCAGGCCTCGACCGCCGCCTCGTCCCTCCAGAACGAGAGCGACAACAGGCGGCTGGAATCCGAGAGGCTCTGGAAGCGCTCGATGGAGATGAAGCCATCGATTTGGGAGAGCAGCGGCCGCAGCCCCGCGGCCAGGTCCAGGTAGGTCTGCCTCCCCTCTTTGCGAAGCTGGACCTCGAAGATGACGGCGATCATCCAACCTCCTCGGGCGCGAGCCGGAGCGCGGGCAGCAGGGGTACTCGGGCATTGGGCAACGGCAGGAAGGGGACGTCCTCGAAGGCGTCGCGATGCCGGGCGAGGTCCGTGGCGAGCAGGACTTCCAGGGCCCCCGCCGCCAGGGACGTCGCGAGACGCGCACCAGGACAGACATGCGCGCCCCAGCCGAAGGAGAGCCGCGCGGAAGGCTCGCGATGGATGTCGAAGCGGTGGGGCTCGCGGTGCACCCGCGCGTCGCGATTCGCGGCGGCGAGCACGACCAGGACACCCTCCCCCGCCGCGAGCGCGTGGCCTTCGAGGACGGTGTCCTCCGCGAGGTAGCGGCGCGTGTTCTGCACCGGCGGGTCGTATCGCAGCACCTCATCGAGCACCTGGGGCAGCAGCGCCGGTCGGCCGGCCACCTCGGCGAGCAGCGAGGGCTCCCGCATCAGGGCTCGCAGGGTGTTGCCAATCAAGCCGGCCGTCGCGTCATGGGTCTGCACCAGCAGCCCGATGGCGTTGGCAACCACCACGTCGACCAGGCGCTCCGGGTCCACGCTCGCGGCGGCGTCCGCCGAAGCGCCGACCTCCCTCCGCAAGAACGCCAGCGGCCCTCCTTCGCCCCCTCGCGCCGTCTGGGCCTCCAGGGCCGAGCGGACCTCCGCGCGCAGCTGCTCCGCCGCGAGCCCGCCTCGCAGGACCACGGCGTCCCCTGCGCCAGGGACGAGCCCCTTCACCAGCTCCCCCGTCCATTCCGCCACCCCGGACAACGTCCCAGGCGCCAGCCCCAACAGCGCCCCGACGGAATGGACCGGCCACCCGAACACCCACTCCTGGAGCGAGCCCCCGCGCAGCAGTCGTCGCGCGCTGGCACGCACGTCCACGCCGGGCGCGGCCCTCCACCGCTCGATGAGCGCCCCGAGCCCCCGGCGCACCACCCCGTGGAACGGCCCGTCGTTCATCCGGGCCCATTGCCCGAACAGCGCCCCGGAGGCCAGCGCGCCGAACGTCCGTGGCACCGGCTCCGCGCGGGGCCGGACAAGGCAGGCAGGGGACGTCAGCACCGCCCGAACGCTTCGAGCGCTGGAGGCCACCCAGAGTCCGAGGGCCGCGTCCCGATAGAAGGGACGCGTCGCGACGAGCTCGGCGTAGAACGGATACGGGTCGGGGTGTGTGGCGGCGGCGACAGGATGCAGCGGCGTCATGGACGTGCTTCTACGCGCCGCCGCGGGGGCCATGTTTCGACGCACACCGAAACGTCGTCGGGCTGAGGCCCTCGCTTCCCTCCAACGAGGTCCGGTTCCCCACGGAAGGGAACCCACCGGGCCTCCATGTCACGGCGCGGGGACCTCGCGCCGCACCCGATGAGAAGACCTCTTCCCTTCTGCTGGGCAAAAGCCCACGGCCCTCGGGGAACAGGCTTGCCCAACAAGCGGCCCGGCGGCGCGAGGTTGCTCCCACCGTGGGGAGGGGACCTCGGTCACCCCACACCAGCACAAGAGCAGGAAGTCCTGGCACATCCGGTGAAAACAGCCCCCGCTCGCGAGGGCCTTGCTGGCCCCCATTCAAAGCAAGACGAGGCGGGCGATGAAGGCATGGAGCAAGGCGTGGCCGCCCCTCAGGTGGCGCGCCAGCCCCACCTCGGCCGGCCGCCACCGTCGTCCCGTTCACGCCGCCAGCGGCACCAGCTTGTGCACCTGCTCCAGCAGGTGGCTGAGCGAGAAGGGCTTCTTGAGGAAGCCCGCCCAGTCGTACTCGGCCGGACGCACCGACGGGTCGATGGCGCTCATGATGAGCACCGGCAGCCCCGCGAACTCCTCGCGCTGCCGGATGGCCCGCAGCGCCTCGAACCCGTTCATCACCGGCATCATCACGTCGATGATGATGAGGTCCGGCCGCACCTCCTCCAGACAGTCCAGCGCCTCACGCCCATTGGCGCACGTCACCACGCGGTAGCCCTCGTCCTCGAGGATGGACTTCACCGCGTCCGCGATGTCCATCTCGTCGTCGACGACCAGCACCGTCTTCATGAGCGCCTCCGAGGCGCGGGCTTGCGCCGGACCTTCGGCTGGGGCCGCTTGCGCGGTTTCGCCTTCTCGCCCATCGGCGCCTTGCGCCGCACGTCCCGCACGCCTTCCGTCATGATGGCGTGCCCCGTCAGCACCGCCTCCGCGCTCTCGAAGGTGTCCGCCACGGTGATGCCCTTGTCCGTGATGGAGAACTCCCGGATGCCGCTGTCGTACTGGCTCTCCCGCATCTTCATGATGGAGATCAACCGGTACAGCTGCGAGCGCAGCTCCACGTAGCGCAGCAGGATGACGTTCTCCACGTACGCGGTGGCGTCCGGCTGGGGCGCCTCGACGCCCGGGGAGAACAGGGCCGTCTCGTCCGAGTAGAGCGTGGTGACGTCCAGCATCCGCAGTTGGTGGGACAGCGCGGAGAAGAAGCGGCTCATCCGCTCCGGATAGACGGCCGCCGAGCGGAAGCCCGCGACGCTGTCCACGAAGAGCCGCAGGCGCTTCACGTTCCGCTCGTGGATGCGCTCCAGGAGCCGCTCCGCGAGCGCGTCCATGTTGTGCTCCAGGGGCGGCTGCCACTGGATTTCGATGAGGCCCGCGTCCACGTACTTGCGCAAGTCCCCCATGCCCACGCCCTCGGCCTTCTCGATGAGCCGCTGGGACGTCTCATAGAAGCCGAAGTACACCCCGGGCTGCCCCTGGCGCGCGCCCTCCAGCAGGAAGCGCAACCCCAACAGCGTCTTGCCCGTGCCCGGCGCCCCCAACAGCAACGTGGTGGAGCCCGACAGGAGCCCCCCGTGGAGCGACTCGTCCAGCCGCGGCACGCCGAAGCCCATCCGGACGCGCTCCTCCTCCACCTTCTCCACCGGGTCGGCGAACTGCACCTCCGTGCGCGGGTGCACGATGACGCCCCGGTCGGAGATCTCCAGCTCGTGCTTGCCCAGGAGCGAGTCGCTGCCCCGGAACTTCAGCGTCACCAGCTCCCGCACGGCCCGGGGCCCCGACAGCCAGAGCGACAGCGCGAAGATGCCGTCCACCGCCGTGGTCTCCGGCAGCAGCTCCGTGGGGCCATGCGGCGACAGCAGCAGCGTGGTGCAGCCCAGGATGCCGATGAAGGTCTGCAGCTCCTGCAGGAAGCGCTTGTACGTCAAATCGCCGCGCGCCAGGTCCTTCGCCACGTCCATGCCGTCCAGGATGAGCAGCGTCGCCTGGTGCTGACGCGCCGCGCGCCGCACCAGCTCCAACAGCCCCTTGAGCCCCTCGGACTCCAGCTGCCGGTAGCCGCTGATGTAGTGCAGCTTCTCCGGGATGACGCTCGCGTCGAAGAAGGACATCCCCTCCAGGTTCGCGAGCATGCGGGCATGGGACTCCGTGAGCAGCGTCACGTAGAGCGCCTTGCCGCCGTGCTTGACGTGCCAGAAGGCAATCTGGTGCGCCAGCACCGTCTTGCCCGAGCCCGGGGGGCCCAGCACCGCGTACGAGGCGCCCTTGATGAGCCCACCCTTGGTGATGAAGTCGAGCCGGGGCACCCCCGTCTCCAGCCGAGGATGAAGCGTCTTCTTCGCGCCGGCACCACCTTCAGAGGACACGACACGCCTTCCTTTCAATCCATCAGTAGGCCGCCGTCCGATGACGGGGCAGTGTCACATGGAACGTCGCCCCCTGGCCCGGCTCGCTCTCGACGGTGAGCGTGCCCCCATGGGCGACGACGATCTCCCTCGCGATGAACAGGCCCAGGCCCAGGCCGTCCGCGCGGCCCGTGCTCGACGCGCGCTCGAAGCGGTTGAAGATGCGCGACTGGTCCTGCTTCGCGATGCCGATGCCCTGGTCCGTCACGCTCAGCCACAGCGCGTCCGGGTGCTCCTCCACCGTGAGCCAGATGGGCTTGCCATCCCCATAACGGAAGGCATTCGCGAGCAGGTTGCTGATGACCTGCTCCAGCCGGAGCCGGTCTCCCATGAGCAGCGCGGGCCCCAGGGGGAGCGCCAGGGACAGCTCGGTGCCCGCCGCGCGGGCCGACATCGCCAGGCGCCCGGCCACCTCGCGCGCGGCCTCGGCCAGGTCGAACACCTCGATGTCCAGCCGCAGCTTGCGGCTGCCCACCCGCGACACGTCCAGCAGCGTGTCCAACAGCTGCTGCAGCCGCACCAGCTGCCGCAGCGCGGGCGTGGTGCTCGCCTCCACGGTGCGCCGCGCCACCGCGTCACCGGGAACCCGGGTGAGTTGGTGGACCAGCCGCTCCAGGTTGAGCCGGAGCGCCGTCAGCGGCGTGCGCAGCTCGTGCGCCGCGATGGACAGGAACTCGTCGCGCGCGTGCACCGCCGCCTGGGCGCGGGACTGCAGGCGCAGGAGCGCCTCCACGTTCGCGAGCAGCTCGTCATCCCCCAGGGGGGTGGTCCAGTAGGCGTCCGCTCCCTGAGCCAGCCCGCGCAGCCGGTCCTCGCGGCTGACGGAGACGGCGGACAGGTGTGCAATCAGCAGGTCGCGCGTCTCCTCGCGCGCCCGCAGGCGCCGGCAGACCTCGTACCCGTCGACGTCCGGCAGGTGGACATCCAGCAACACCATGTCCGGACGGCCGCCCGCCAGCCGCAGCGCCTCCGTTCCGCTGGTCGCCTCCACCACGTGGTAGCCGGCCACCGTGAGGATGCGGCTGGTGAGGTAGAGGACCGCGGGCGTGTCATTGACGTTGAGGATGGTGGCGCGCGCGCGGTCCTCCTCCTTCGCTCGTCCTGGGGATTCGGCCCGGGGCTCCATTCCTGGAAGATGGTGTCCGCACCACCCGAACGAAAAGCCCCGACGCACGCCGTGAGTTCAGGAAGACTGTGCGCTGGCTGACATTGGAGCCGCGCCCCAGAAGCCTGATTCATGGGGGGCGGCGAGCCGGCTACAGCCGGGCCTCCACCTTGACGATGGGCGCCGTCGCCACGTCCAGGGTGTTGTCCTCCCGCGCCTGGAGTCCCCAGGACACGCGCGCTGGTGTGGAGCGTCAGTCCCGACATGGGTGTGACGGTTCCAGTCGATGAGGTTGAAGGACACGCTCGGGACACGCCCGCTTCGACGACCGTCCCGAGGCCTCTCGCCATTTCAGCGCAGCGCGGACGGTGTCCGCGAAGGACTGGGGGCTCAGGCCGTGCGGGCCCTGGTACTTCTGCGGCGTGGCGTCCGGAGCGAACTCACCGGGGACCGTCGGAGACCTCGAGCGAGACCAGTCGCTTCGCGTCGCCCACGGGGCCCGCCGCGCCGACAGCGGGGATGAGCACGGCCAGCCGCATCAAGGTGAGCCCGCGCGACATGGGTTCCTCCGGCAATGCCTCCCACCGCGGGAGGGGTCGGGAACACTCTACTCCTCGCGGGGTATGTGAATGAGAACAAGGCTTCGGTAGAGCCTGGCAGATGCACTCCTTCCTTCTCGCCTCCCTGCTGTTCCTGGCCGTCTTCCTCTCGGGCTGTGGGTTGTTGGACGCGGACTGTGGCGATACGAAATGCAACGCCGGGTCAGACCCGGAGTGCCGCGCGGGCATCGTTGACGCGCTGTGCGCGGAGGGCGGCGGGGCTCATTGCGCGTCGGACGCCACGTGCTCATGCTCCGGCAAAACCAAGGAGGCCTGTGAAGAGGCATCCACCTGCTGCATGTGGTCCGTGGCGCAGGGGTGTTTCTGCCGACCGACCCTTTGACGGCAGCTTCGTCGCGAGGTACTCGCGCCCGGACTATGCTCGGGGGGCATGAGCGCTCCTGCCGCGAATGAGGCCAAGGCGTCGTCGGGTGGAAGCTATTCGCGGCGGGTGGGGCTGTTCTCGGGGGTGATGCTCGTCATCGGCGGCATCATCGGCTCGGGCATCTTCCTCAACCCCGCCATCGTCGCCCAGCGCGTACATACCCCAGGGCTCACCTTGGGGGCGTGGCTGCTCGGCGGCGGCGTGGCGCTCATCGGGGCGTTCATCTACGGCGAGCTGGGGCAGCGCATCCCCAAGGCCGGGGGCAGCTACGTCTACCTGCGCGACGCCTTCGGCGAGCTGCCCGCGTTCCTCAACGCGTGGGGCCTGCTGTTGATGATTGCCACGGGCGCCATCGCCGCGGTGGCGGTGACGTTCGCCAACTACACGCTGGCGTGGACGGGGTTGCCGGCGGACTACCGGCTCCCGCTGGCCATCGGCGCCATCGTCCTGTTGTCGGGCATCAACTACTTCGGGGTGCGGCCGGGGGCGCTCACGCAGAACGTCTTCACGGTGCTCAAGCTGGTGGCGCTCGCGGTGCTCGTGGGCACGGGGCTCCTGCTGTCGGGGGCGGCGCCAGTGCAGGCGGTGGCGCCCGAGCCGCCGGACTCCATCGTGCTGGCGTTGGGCGCGGCGCTGGTGCCGGTGCTCTTCAGCTATGGCGGCTGGCAGCAGACCAACTTCGTGGCGGAGGAGCTGGTGGACCCGGAGCGCAACCTGCCTCGCGCGCTGCTGCTGGGGGTCATCGGCGTGGTGGGGGTGTACCTGCTCGCGAACCTCACCTACCTGCGCACGCTCGGTGCCGGGGGACTGGCGGCGAGCACGGCGCCTGCGGCGGACGCGCTGGGGCACCTCCTGGGCCCGGCGGGCCGCACGTTCATCACGGCGGGCGTGGCGCTCTCCACCTTCGGCTTCCTCAACCTGGTCATCCTGGTGTCGCCGCGCGTGTACCAGGCGATGGCGGCGGACGGGTTGTTCTTCCCGTGGATGGCCAGGTTGCATCCGCGCCACCACACGCCGGCGGCGGCCATCATCTTCCAGGCCGCGTGGGCCATCCTGCTGACGGGCACGGGGACCTACGGCGAGCTGCTCGACTACGTGGTGTTCGCGGACTG
Source organism: Myxococcus faecalis (assembly GCF_050039385.1). Taxonomy (NCBI): domain Bacteria; kingdom Pseudomonadati; phylum Myxococcota; class Myxococcia; order Myxococcales; family Myxococcaceae; genus Myxococcus; species Myxococcus faecalis. The sequence goes on from NZ_CP144336.1 coordinate 1,603,762, forward strand.
GCTCGTCTTCGGCGCCACGGCGGCCACGCTCTTCGTCTACCGCGCCCGGGAGAAGCGGGGACAGGCGCCCCGCGTGTCCTACCGGGTGCCCGGCTATCCCCTCACGCCGCTGCTCTTCATCGCGGCGGCGCTCTACGTCGTGGTGGGCTCCACGGCGTCCAATCCCCTCAACGCGCTCAAGGGCACCCTCCTGCTCGGCGCGGGTGTCCCTGTCTTCCTGTACTGGCGCCGACGCAGGGAAGGACAAGCGAAGGCGCCAGCCTCCCAGGCCAGCGTGGTGGGCGGGCCCTGAGCCATTCCCTCAGTCCGCAGGGGCCGTCACCAGCTCGAACGACACGCCCAGGTTCCCCACCTGCTCGAGCGCGGTCTTCGTGTCCTCCGAAACGATGAGCGCGGTCTTGAACTTCTCCAGGCGAAAGACACGAGCCCCTTCGGTCTTCGAGGGGTCGATGCGCAGGCCGTTGATCCAGCGGAACTGTCCCGCATTCTCAGGAAAAGACTCATCTTCGGCATAGCACCGGAGCTCTCTCGTCGCGCTCTCGTCGATGCAGTCGGAGCGCTTGGTTGCGTTGATGATGAAGAACCGCTCGGAGTCACCCTCCACCATCACTGGAAACAGCTGAACGTCATCGGGAGCATGCGCGCTGAAAACGTTCGCGACCTCCTCGCTGACGACAGGCGTGCGTTCGACCCCAGCAAACACGAAGGTGCGTTTCCGCCCGGGGTTCCTGACCCTGACCTTGATGGCCCCAGGGTCTGGAAGGCGGAGCCCCTCTCCGAACATCCACGGCTCCGCGAACGAACCGCCAGCAGCAGGCACGGGGGTTGTGAGGTACCACTGCGGCACGCCAGCGATGTTCACCCAATAGAAGTTCCGTTCCACCCTGCCCTCCTACCTCACGATGAAGCTGCGCAATTCGGAGCCCGGCGTGAGCAGTTCGTTGGAGATCTCCGCGAGCTCGCGCAGCAACCGGGGACGGCACGTCTCCGGGCTTCGGCAATGACGTACCGCAGCCTGCAGACGGGTCACCACTTGGTTGTGATAGAACTCAGGGTGAGGTCCCTCGTGTCCATTGAGGCGCACCTTGTTCGCGGCATCCTCCAGAGACATACCGGCCTTCTCGAAGACTTCTTCACACGCCGGTGTCCAAGGTCCCCCGGTGGCATCAGAGACAGGGTTCTTGTTCGTGCAGATGTGGTGCACCGGCCCGGTCTCATCACCGGGGAATTGCCCCTGCTCGTACATCGCCAGCGCGGCTGCGGCTCCTGGCGCCAGCGCCACGCTCAGGACCCCCGCCGAAGGGAAAGCGATGGACGTGACGCCACCACTCATCGCCGCTCCGAGTTGGAATCCCGCCTCCGCCTCGGCCCGGACAGCCGCACGAGCGAAGCCAGGCAGCTTCGGCCCCTGGGCCGCCATGGCGCCCTTCCCGCCAAGTGCCATCGTGACCAGCAGCACCAGGACGCGCGTGCCGTTCGCCCCCATCACCTTTCCGAAGCGGTGGCCGATGTCCTGTAGGTCGGTGACGCGCATTGCCGTCCCCGCATCATCCCACAACTGGACGAAGCCACGCCCCATCTCCCAGACCGGAACGACTCCCAGATAGGCCACCATGGCCGCCGTCAGCACCACCGCGATGCCCTTGGTGATGGGCTCGGGAAGCGTGATGGAGAGGAACACCACCAGCGCCGCCGAAGTCACCATCGCCTTGAGCGCCGCCGGGTTCAGCACCTTTCCGACCTCGCGCTCGACACTCTCCCACACGGTGTCGAGCGCGAACGAAAGCGCCATCAAGGTCCGGTCCTTCCGGGAGAGCGTCAGCCCCGTGCCCCCTACCAGGGTCAGGCAATCATCGGCCTCGGGGCAGATGCGCGCGGACAACGACTCCAGGGACACCCCGGATGCCGCCTCCGCAATCCCCTTCGACGAGGCGAGCAGCGTCGTGGACCGAACCCATCCTCGCGCGTCGACCGCTTCTGCTTCCTGGAACGCGACGTCCATTCGCATGTCCAGGATGAGTCGGGTGAGGGCCGCGCTGAACGCCTCCTCGCTCACCTCGACCGGCTCGACGTCCACCGACACGTGGACGACCTGCTGACCATCACCTCTGTCGAGATGGACGACGCGGGTGGTCGCACACCCGGTCGCCCATAGACTCACGAGAACCAGTCCAATGAACCGCATCGAGCCCCCCGCCAAACCCTCCCGGGAATGGGAAGGCGCGACATCTTGGCGCTGGGGTCTGACGCCTTGCGCTCAGCCCTGCGGCGGCATCTGCCCCGGCTCCATGAAAGCCAGCTCCCAGTGGTGGCCGTCCGGGTCGTAGAAGCTCCCGCCGTACATGAAGCCCAAATCCATGGCGTCCGCGGCCTTCGAGCCTCCGGACGACAAGGCAATCTTCACCATCTCGTCGACCTCGGCGCGGCTGTTGGCGGACAGCGCATACGTCCCCGCCGTGCTCTGCGTCGCGTCGTGCAGCGGCTTCTTGATGAACTCCTTGAAGCGCGCGTCCGTCAGCAACATCACGTACGCGTCCTCGCCCACCACCATGCAGGTGGCGCTGTCGTCGGTGAAGTCCTTGTTGAACTCGAAGCCCAGCTTCGTGAAGAAATCGACGGAGCGCTTCAGGTCCGCGACGGGCAGGTTGAGGAACAGCTTGCGGGGACGGCTGGGCTTCATGGGTGTCTCCAGGGGTGGGATGAGGTTTCTACCCCTCTGACTGCCGACCCGGCCGGAAATCATCGGTCTATTTTCCCGGAGGATTTCGCCCCGTCAGCCACCCGAAGAGCCGTGTGCGCTGCCGGCCCCTCAGGCTCGTCATCACCGCGCGCTGCTCGAAGTGCCACTCCGTCCTCAACCGCTCCGCGGCCCGGGCCATCCACTCGGGGATGCGCGTGGGCTCGCAAGCCCCCAGCCCCAGCGTGTCGTTCTGGAGCCCCGTGCCATCCAGGTCGTAGATCGGGACATCCCCCCCCGGCTCCCCGTCCGAGTCCCAGGAGGACATGGAGAAGCTGAGCCAGTCCGGAGCCCGGCTGTCGACCGACAGGTGACAGTGGTGACGATAGGTCATCGACCGCTCGTCCCCCTCCTCCCCGCCCGTCGCATACAGCTTGAACCAGAAGACGCCCGGCTCGCCGAAGCCCAGCGCCCGCGCCAGCTCCAGCGCCGGTGAGCGCGCGCGGCGCGCCTGGAGCACCGCCTCCATCCGCTCGAACAGGGCCTCCAACGCCGGCGTGGAGCGCGCGTGGGTCCGCAGGTCCTCCAGCCGGTCCAGCTCCCACCCCTGGCGCTGCACCGCCCGCTCGACATGGGGGATGAGCGCGTCGAGCGAGGCCTCGGACGCGTCGATGGTCAACACCGCCAGCATGTCCCGGGACACCTCCTCGCTGGCCACGACCACCGTCTGGAGGGACTGGAGCAACACCGGGTTCGCCGCCAGCCCCTGGAGCTTCGCCTTGCGCTGCCTCGAACCCCAGCCATACGTCACGTCCAAGTCCAACAACCCCTGGAGCGCCATCCGCCACGACTCGCGCAGGGCCTCGTCCGAGCCCTCCCGGTCCACGCTCTCGCGAAGGAAGAACACCCCCGGACGCCGGTCGTCCGCGAGCCGCTCCAGCACCGCGCGGATGACCGGCGCGGGCAATTGCTGACAGTGACGCCCGAAGGCCCAGAAGGACGAGCGGTCCCCCGGGAGCAGGTGCAGCGCCGCCCCCGCGGCGAGCGCCGGGTCCACGTCCTCCGGAAGCTTCTTGAGCGCCTGCGTGAGGCGCTCCCAGTCCGGTTTTGGCTCTCCCAACAACGCGGAGAGGTCCTCCGGGGCACGTCGTCGACTCATGCCCCCCGTCTACCAGACCGCCCCCCGGAAGCACATACACACCCCGGACGGGTCCGACGCGCGAAGCACACACGAGGTTCCAACCGCCGCCCCTTTCCTGTTCCGCCATTGCATCTGTATCCGGATAGACCCTTCCACAATGACATCCGTTGAAGGGGCCCGACGCGACGAACGTGTCGGACTGGCGGGATACCCTCGCCAGACCATTCAACCAGGAGCGACGCATTGAAGCAGCGCAACAACATCATGAAGAGGATGCTCGTGGTGGGAGCGGTGAGCCTGTTCACCGCCTGCGCCGGTGAGCCAGGCGACGCGCCCACGCAGGTCATCCCCTCACGCACGGACAACACGCTGGCGCTGCTCATCGAGCGGGAAGGCGGACAGGGAGGCTTCGTCGAGGGCGCGGCCGAGCGCTTCAAGGTCTCCGCCTCCGGAGAGGTCTTCAAGTCGGTGAGCTGGAGCGCCACCTCCGGCGTCCTCGAGCCGGACTCGGAGCGGGTGACCTGGAAGCTGCCGCCCAAGGGCGTCGCCACCCTGTCCGTCTCGGTGGAGACACAGTCGGGGAAGAAGGCCCAGGGCGAGTTCCACTTCAACGTGGAGTCCACCACGGACACGCTCCTCAACACCGTCATCGACCCGAGCCCGGACGTGACGGGCGGCTTCTGCGAGCTGACGTTCGACACCGCCGGCCGGGGCCACATCGTCTACTTCAACGACACCCACCGCTCGCTCTGGTATGGCCTCTGGGACGGCACGTCGTGGACGACGGAGCAGGTCGACGGCGCGGGCTTCAACAACGAGGGGAAGTTCAGCTTCAAGCCCGTCATCGCCGTCGAGCCCGCCACCGGCACGCCGCACGTCGCCTACCTCAAGGGCAACGGGGAGCAGGGACGAGGGGAGCTCATGCGCGTCGCGTATGCCACCCGCGTCGGCGGCACCTGGGTGCGCGAGGTGGTGGACGTGGCGGAGCGCACCAACGCCGTCAACCTGTCCGTCACGCTCAACCCCACCCAGGGCCACCAGCCCGTCATCGCCTACGGCGACAGCTCGTCGGGCGCGCGCATCACCGCCCGCACCGGCACCAACACGTGGAGCACGCCCCTGTTCCTCCAGGGCGCCATGACGAGCGAGGCCCTCTTCGACGCGGCGGGCACGCTCTACTTCACCAACCGGAACCTGCTGACCGCCGTCAAGGGCACCGTCGTGGAGACCTTCTCCCTGAACGGGCTCTCCTCCATCACCAGCTGGTCCTCCCTGGCGCTGACGCCGGACCAGCACCTGCTGGTGCTCGCCAACGGGACACCCACCGGCGCCTGGGGCAGCCTCTTCGACGTGACGCTCGGCACGCCCCTGTCCACCAGCACCGCGCGCACGTCCCAGGGGGACTACAACGCCGGCTCCAATGACCTGGCGTACAGCGCGGGCAAGCCCGTCATCGCCCAGCGCCATGGGACGACGCTGGAGCTCATCACCCCGGACGCCCGCGGCTTCTGGACATACACCCAGCTGGGCACCATCCAGGACGGCACGCGGCCCAGCATCGCCATCCGCCCCACGGATGGAACGCCGCATGTCTGTTTTCAGCGCAATGGCAAGGTGACCTTCCTGTAGCACCGGGTCTCGCGGACTCCAGTCCTCTCATCGGATTGGAGTCCGCGAATGCATCCTCAAACTTGCAAGGGCATGGGCCGTCCGGGCGAGACTGCCGCGCGACACCAACGGAGACATCCATGGGACTCGCGGAGCGCAAGGCGGCGAAGTCGTTCGAGGAGACGCAGTTTCCCCAGCTCGAGAAGCAGCTGGCCGAGGTCGCCGGCTTCAAGGTGCCGGTGAAGGTCGACTGGGCCAGCCTCTGCGCCGACGGCTACGCGGACATCTACGAGGAGGCGTGGACGAAGGTGTACTTCACGCCGCTCTTCCAGGCGCTCGAATCGCTGACGGAGGACGAGCTGGGCCGCGAGTTCGTCCAGGGCTCGCTCAAGCGCCTGGTCATCCAGAACGTCGCGGGCAACGTCTCCGGCTCCAGCTTCGCCTCGTTCGTCGACGGCGTGCTCACCCTGGACCACGAGCCCTGCACCAACCTGGACGACATCCATGACCGCCGAGAGGGCATCCAGCGCGCCCTGCAGTCCGAGCCGGAGCTGTCGCGCCCGGACGACCCGCTGGCGGCCTTCCTGGACATGAAGCCCCGGGGACTGGAGACGACGCTCCAGGCGCTCCTGCGCATCGCCAGCCGTCGACAGGCGGGCATCCCCCTGCTCCCCCCGCGCGTGACGGTGTCGCTGCACAGCGGCACGTACTTCACGGGCACCGTCCGGGACATCATCGAGGACTCGCGCGAGGGCCGCTCCCTGCTCTTGCAGGAGGAGCGGGACCGCGAAGCCAACGCGGTCATCGTCAACGTGAACCACATCGAGTGCGTCAGCGTGCTGGACGCGGGCTACCTGGGCTTCATCCGCGTCGACGACGCCCCCATCCCCTCCCCGCTCCAGCTGCGCCGCCAGTTGAACAAGGACAGCGAGAAGCTGGGCGCCCTCCTGGAGCGCCCCGTCCCCCTCGCGCTCACCCCGGGCTCGAGCGCCACCAGCGCCGAGGCCCTGCGCGCGCTCGCGTTCCTGGCCACCCGGGTCCTCGAGGCGCTGGGCACGCTCGCCCGCGACGGAGAGGCCCGCCGCGCGCTGCACGAGAAGGTCCAGCGCATCCACCTGCGCGCGGACACCACCGCCGGCGTGTCGCTCTCCAACGGCACCCTGGAGTTCGTCACCCCCCTGAAGCCCGCGGGCTGGCGCACCAGCGCCGAGCTCCAGCAGGAGCTGCCGCCCATCCTCTGAGCGAAGCAGCCCCCCGAGCGCGCGCCTCCTCCCAGCGAGGGCGCGTGCCGGGGCCTCAGTCCGGACGCGAGGTCCGCCTCCCCCACGGCTCGTCCCCGCCGATGGGCACCTCGGTGTCATCCACGCTCAGCACCGTGGTGCGCGGCGCGCCGCACAAGCGCAGCTGCTGCTTCAGGAAGCCGAGCGCCTCCGGGACGCGCTCCTTCGGCACGGACACGTCGACGATGGCCACGCCGCCCCCGGCGCTCGCGCCCGTCACCGTCCCCAGCCCCACCGCCGCCAGCGCCTCCCGCAAGCGCGCCGCAATGCCCTCATGGCCTCCCAGCGGCACCTTCGCCAGGTCCTGGGAGTTGAGCATCACCTCGATGACCTGCAGTTCCATGGCGGCAACGGACGTGGAAGGTCCTACGGAAGCAGGGAAGCTCCCGCGCCCATGGTAGCCACGATGCGGGGCCCGGACCGCCGATATTCACCGACAGTCCCATACAATTCCCCTCCTGGGATTTCCTTCCGACTCAAACCAACGCCATGGCGCACCCCGCCAGCGGCCGCCCGTGAGAGCGGGTTCTCCTCTCGGGAGGCCCCCGAAGCCCGGCCGACCCACCATCCCCCCGGCCCCACCCCACTCCCCCCGGGGGCGTCCCCACCCCCTTATCCGCTCAGAGGAGGCTCCCAGCGCGTACGGAAATCCCGTATAGGCCCTGCACACCAACTGTGCGGCAACGAGCGACCCAGCGGGGCGAGACGTCAATCCCCGGGACTGCTCTGGAGAGAATGGATGGAGTTGTCGAGTCTCGAGTCGAGTTTCTGGGCAGTCGCACCAAGCGTCGTCGGCGCCGTGGGCTTGCTCTTCGCTGCGTTCTTCTACTTCCGCGTCAAGTCCCTGCCGGACGGCGACGCGACGATGAACCGCATCGCGGGCTACATCCGTGAAGGCGCGATGGCGTTCCTCGTGCGCGAGTACAAGGTGCTCGCCATCTACTGCGCGGTGCTCGCGGTCCTCATCGGCCTGGCGCTGGGCAAGCTGGCGGCCGTGAGCTTCGTGGTGGGCGCGTTCCTCTCGCTGCTCGCCGGCTACATCGGCATGAAGGCCGCCACGTTCGCCAACGTGCGCACCGCGCAGGCCGCGCGCACGGGCTCCAAGCCGAACGCGCTGCTGGTCGCGCTGGACGGCGGCGCGGTGATGGGCCTGGCGGTGGCGGGCCTGGGCCTGGTGGGCATGGGCGGCATCTACTACGCCTTCCAGGGTCACCCGGAGCTGTCCCCCATCCTCCACTCGTTCGCCGTGGGCGCCAGCTCCATCGCGCTGTTCGCGCGCGTGGGCGGCGGCATCTACACCAAGGCGGCCGACGTCGGCTCCGACATCGCCGGCAAGGTCATCGAGAACATCCCTGAGGACGACCCGCGCAACCCCGGCGTCATCGCCGACAACGTGGGTGACAACGTGGGCGACGTGGCCGGCATGGGCGCGGACATCTACGAGTCCATGGTCGCCGCCATCGTCGCCGCCATGGCCATCGCCCTGACGGCCAACGCCACGGAGCTGTCGCGGCTGGCCGTCGAGGGCACGTCCGCGAGCACGGCGAAGGTTGCCGGCGTGGTGCTGCCGCTGGTGCTCTCCGCGGTGGGCCTCGTCGTCAGCGTGCTGAGCATCTTCATCGCGCGCGCGCTCAAGGCCATGAACCCCGCGCAGGTGCTGCGCAGCGCGCTCATCATGCCGCCGGTCATCCTGGTGGGCCTGTCGTTCGTCATGATGAACGTGTTCGGCCTGTCCCAGAACATCACCGTGGCCCTGGCCGCGGGCGCGTTCGGCGGCGCCATCATCGGCCTGGTCACCGACTACTACACCTCCGCCCGGCCGGTGCAGCGCATCGCCGAGGCCTCCATCACCGGCGCCGGCACCAACCTCATCCGCGGCCTCGCGGTGGGCATGGAGAGCGTGGGCATCTCCATGGCGACCATCGCCCTGGTGGCCTACATCGCCGACCAGGCGCTGGGCCTGTACGGCATCGCCCTGTCCGCGGTGGGCATGCTCGGCGGCACCGCCGTCGTGATGACGGTGGACGCGTACGGCCCCATCTCCGACAACGCCGGCGGCATCTCCGAGATGTCCGGCCTGGGCCCCGAGGTCCGCGCCATCACCGACGAGCTGGACGCGGTGGGCAACACCACGGCGGCCATCGGCAAGGGCTTCGCCATCGGCTCGGCGACGCTGACGGTCATCGCGCTGTTCTCCGCCTTCAACCTGGAGGTCAACCACACGCGCGTCGCCGCCGGCCTGCCGGAGATGAGCCTGCTGCTCACCAACCCCAACGTCATCGTGGGCATGCTGCTGGGCTCCATCCTCCCGTTCCTCGTCGGCGCGTCGACGATGCTCGCGGTGGGCCGCGCCGCGGGCGCCATCGTCGAGGAGATTGGCCGTCAGTTCCGTGAGATTCCGGGCCTGATGGAGCTCAAGGCGGACCCCGACCCGAAGAAGATCGTCGACATCGCGACCAAGAGCGCCCTGCGCGAGATGATCTTCCCGGGCCTCATCGCCGTCGTCGCCCCGCCCGTGGTGGGCTACCTGCTCGGGCCCCAGGCGCTCGCGGGCCTCTTGGCCGGCGCGCTCGTGGTCGGCGCCACCATGGCGCTCTACATGGCCAACGCCGGCGGCGCGTGGGACAACGCCAAGAAGTACATCGAGAAGGGCAAGCTGCCGGGCCACGCGAAGGGCTCGCACGTCCACAAGGCCGCCGTCGTCGGCGACATGGTGGGCGACCCGTTCAAGGACACCTCCGGCCCGGGCGTCGCCATCCTCATCAAGGTGATGAGCGTCGTCTCGCTGCTGGTCGCCTCGCTCATCGCGCTGCGTTAGTCCCCGAAGCAAGCGGCACGGGCGCCCCGACTCACCGGGGCGCCACGCCGACAGGCAGTGCCCCATCCCCTCGGGAAGCCCGTAGGGGGTGGGGTCCTCCCCCCAGTCCATTGGAAGCGCTCGCGCCCGTCGATGACGCGCGACGCCGGCCGGGACTCGGGATTCAGGCTGTGGGCCAGCCGACACTCCGACAGGCATTGGCGCCGGGCGCGGTTTGGGGGCGCCGAGCACACGCATGCTAGGCTTTGCCGTGTTCCGCCTGTGCTGACACAGAGGTGTCCCATGGTCCTGGAGCTCTCCCAGCAGCAGATGAACCTCCTCAATGCCAATCTGGCGGAGAGCATCGAGGAGCTGCACGACGAGGTCCTCCACACCGACGAGCGGGAGATGCGCCAGGAGCTGAAGGCGAAGCTCCAACAGCTGCAGGCCCTCAAGCGACAGGTGGCGGCCCAGCTCCAGGGACACCAGCCCACGCTCTGAGCGGGAAGCCCCCGGGCGGCACGTGACAGCCCAGGCCCGCGACGCGGTGGACGCCCCCGCAACGACAGGCTAGGAACTGTCATCCTATGAACTCAGGAACAAGCCGCCTTGTCGGGTGGATGGGGCTGTACGCCGTGCTCGTGCTCCTCGGATGCACGAAGACGCCAGACGCGCCTTCCACCACGGAGAGCCGCGCTCAGGCGGTGACGACGCCGGTGACGGCCTCCGAGGCCGTGGCCATCACCAGCCAGGGCATCACCCAGAACGGCGCGGCGCACCGCAACGAGGCGCTGCTGGGGGTGTTCCAGACGGAGGACTACGAAGTCCAGACGCTGCTGCGCTTCCCCCAGCTGGGGATTCCGAGCGGCGCGGTGGTGCAGGGCGCGACGCTGCGCGTGGCCGTGGAGACCTACAACGGCGACTTCGAGCTGCGGGGCACCTATGTCCAGGCGCCCTGGAGCGCGACGGCGGCGGGGCTGGGCTGGCAGTTCCGCGACGACGGGCTGGAGTGGGAGCGGCTGGGCGCCGTCGGCGCGGGGACGGACCAGGTGGCGGGGAAGGCCTTCGTGCTGGATGCGTTCCCCGTCGTGGTGAACGTCATCGACGTGCCGCTCGACGTGGCGGTGGTGCAGTCCTGGGTGGATGACCCGTCGACCAACCAGGGGGTGATGCTGGCGAACACCCGCGTGGGCCGGGTGGCCAAGGTGTTCACGGGCCTCGCGACGCAGCCGGAGCGCAGGCCGGTGCTCACGCTCGAGTACACCCCGCCCGTGCCCCGCACGGACACCACGCCGCCCACCGTCGCCATCACCTCGCCCGCCCCGGGCGCGACGGTGGCCGGAGTCATCAACGTCGTCACGAGCGCGAGCGACAACGTGGGCGTGGCCCACGTGCAGCTGCGCATCGACGGGCGCAACCTGTCGTCGGCGGCGCTGGACACGCGCCTGCTGCGCAACGGCGCCCATGTCCTGACGGCGCACGCGCGCGACGCGGCCGGCAACCTCACCACCTCCGCCTCGGTGCGCATCACCGTCGACAACGTGCTGGTCGACACGGCGCCGCCCCAGGTGCAGGTCACCCTGCCCGCTCCCAACGAGACGGTGAGCGGCCCGTTCACCGTGCGGGCGAGCGCGACGGACGACGTGGGCGTCACCCGGGTGCACGTGCAGCTCGACGGCGTCCAGGTGGGCGAGGCGGACCTGGCCGCGCCGTGGGCCGTGACGCTCGACACGGAGACGCTCCAGCCCTACGGCCCGCGCCAGCTCACCGCCGTGGCGCGTGACGCCGCGGGCAACGTCACCGTCTCCGCGCCCATCTCCATCACCGTGAGCGCGCCGCCGCCGGACACCACACCGCCCCAGGTGCAGATTGTCTCGCCCGCCACGGGCACCACGGTGGGCGGCACCGTGCAGATTCGCGTCGACGCCCACGACAACATCCGCGTCGCCGGCGTGCGGCTGCGCGTGAATGGCCAGGACCAGGGCGCCGAGGACACCAGCTACCCGTACTGGTTCAACCTCTCCACCACGCTGGTGGGTGACGGCACCTTCCCGGTGACGGCGGTGGCGAGGGACCGCGCCGGCAACCTCACCACCTCCGCGCCCATCCAGCTCACCATCGCCAACGGGCCTCCGGTGGTGCTCTCCATCCCGGTGGCGCATCCGCGCGTCTGGTTCAATGCGTCCCGGCTGGCGCGGGCCCAGGCGTACTTCGCCCAGAACCCGTACACGCCCGTGGCGAACGTGCAGGGCCCCGAGCAGGCCATCGACGCCGCCATGCACTCGCTCATCACCGGCGCCGCCGCGTCCTGCCGCTCGGCCATCACCTGGGCGGTGAACACCCAGGTCCCCATCAGCGAGAACACCATCTCCAGCGACCCGGCCCGCTGGTACGGCGAGGCCGTCATCCTCACCTACGACTGGTGCTTTGCCCACCTGCTCCCGGCGGAGCAGACGCTGCTGCTGACGCGGTGGAACTCCGTCATCGCCGCGCTCAATGACAATCCCTGGGGCGGCATCGGCATGGAGGGCAACAACTACTACACGGGCTACTTCCGCAACTCGCTCCTGTGGGCCATCGCCAGCTGGCACGAGAACCAGCCCTACGCCCACCAGCTCCTCCAGTACGCGATGAGCTCGCGCTGGAAGTTCTCGCTCAAGCCCTATCTCGACGGAGCGGCCGCGGGCGGCGCGCCCCACGAGGGCTCCACGTATGGCCGGCGGACGTTCGGCTACATGACGGTGCCGTTCACCACGCTCGGCCTGTATGGCCAGGATTTGTGGGACCAGACCGACTTCTTCAAGGAGTCCGTCTTCTGGTCCATCTACTCCACCACGCCGGGCCCGAGCCGGATGGGACAGTTCCAGCTGTATGAGACCTTCCCGTTCAACGACGACGAGCGCTGGCTGAGCCGGTGGGACCCGAGCAACACCGCGCAGACGTCCTTGGGCAGCTACCTGGCGCCGCTCATCGAGGAGTGGGCGGACCAGCCCATCGCGGGCTACGCCAAGCGCTTCCTGGAGCTCACCGGCCACCCGATTGACGACCGGTGGGTGCGCTACGTCTACAGCGACACGCTGGCGTCGGTGCAGGCGCGGGACCTGTCCACGTTGCCGCTCGACTATCGCGCTGTGGGCCTGGGCCAGGTGTACGCGAAGACGGCGTGGGCGCCCGACGCGACGATGGTGAACCTGCAGTTCGGCATCACCTCCAACGCGGGCCACGCCCACCGCGACTCCGGCAGCTTCCAGCTGTGGCGGGCCGGTGAGTTCCTGGCGCGCGAGACGGTGGGCTATGCCAACCAGATTGTCGGCCATGCGGGCACGGGGGCCGTGGACACCGAGTCGCCGGTGGCGCACAACACCCTGCTCTTCGACGGGCTGGGCACGGTGGGCTACTACCACCACGCGCCGCGGATGCTGCGCCTGGAGTCGTCCACGCACGCCCACTACGCCGTGGTGGACCTCACGGGCGCGTACGACGTGAGCGACGACTGGGCGCACCGCGAGGCGGAGGTCGGCAATCCCTCCGCGGGCCGGGTGGTGCGCGAGGCGCTGTTCGTGCGGCCGCTCGACACGCTCGTCGTGTTCGACCGGATGGAGAGCTCGCAGGGCGACGCCTCGGTGGACAAGACGTTCCTGATCCACTTCCCGTCGAGCCCGGTGCTCACGGGCAACACCTGGTCCGCGACCAGCGGGACGCAGGAGCTGCGCGTGAGCACGCTCGTCCCGGCGAGCCCCACCCGGCGCGTCATCGACGAGCGCGGACCGCTGCGCCCCAATGGCACGTACACCTACCCCGTCGGCCAGTTCCGCGGCGAGGTGGAGACGCAGGGCCAGGTGGTGAGCCACTTCCTGCACGTGGTCCAGGCCAAGGACACGGCGGCCGCGAACCTGACGCTGGCGCTGGACGAGACGTCGACCGCGTACACGGTGACGATGACACACCCGACAAAAGGCAGCGCGGTGGTGCGCTTCGACAAGGGCATCCAGAGCACGGGCGGCGCGTTCGGCTACGCCGCCAGTGGCGCGGTCACCCTGACGCCACTGCGCTCGGACGTGCAGGGCATGAGCGTCACCCCGAGCGGACCGGTGTGGGGGCCCTGAGGGGCACCCTGCCCCGAGCCGAAGGCACGCCTCCACCGTCGAGGCGTGCCCGGCGCCGCCAGCCTCCGCTCAGAGCGTGGGGTAGTCGGTGTAGCCCTTGGCGCCGCCGCCGTAGAGCGTCTTCTTGTCCAGCGGGGCCAGGGGCGCGTTCTCGCGCAGCCGGCGCACCAGGTCCGGGTTGGAGATGTACGGCCGGCCGAAGGAGACCAGGTCCGCGCCCGCCTCCACTGCCTTGCGCGCCAGCTCCCCGTCGTAGCCGTTGTTGACCATCCAGGCGCCCCTGCCGCCCGCGTCGCGGTACGCCTTCTTCAACGCGACGTAGTCGAACGGGCGGTCCTCCAGCTCACGCGGGCCTCCGGTGGCACCCTCGATGACGTGGATGTACGCGAGGCCCAGCTTCGCCAGCTCGCGCACCACGTGCTCGAACAGCGGCTGGGGGTTCGCGTCGAACGCGTCGTTGGCGTTGGTGACGGGCGACAGGCGGATGCCGGTGCGCCCCGCGCCCACCGCGTCCACCACCGCGCGGGTGACCTCCAACAGCAGCCGGGCGCGGTTCTCGATGCTCCCGCCGTACGCGTCCGTGCGCTCGTTGGAGCCCGTCTTCAGGAACTGGTCCAGCAGGTAGCCATTGGCGCCGTGAATCTCCACGCCATCGAAGCCCGCCACCTCCACCGCGGCGCGCGCGGCCCGGACATAGTCCTGCACGATGCCGGGCAGCTCCGCCAGCTCCAGCGCGCGCGGGACCGAGGTGGGCTCGAACGTGGGGACGCCGTCCCGGAAGAGCACCGTCCGCGTCTTCGCCACGACAGCCGAGGGCGCCACGGGCGCCGCGTTGCCCGGCTGCAGCTCCGTGTGCGACACACGCCCCACGTGCCACAGCTGCGTGACGATGCGGCCGCCCGCCTCGTGCACGGCCTGGGTGACCTTCTTCCACGCGGCGAGATGCTCGGGGGCGTACAGCCCCGGGACGTCCGCATAGCCCTGGGCCTGATGGCTGATGGCGGTGGCCTCACTGATGAGCAGGCCGGCGGTGGCGCGCTGGGCGTAATAGGTGACGGCGAGGTCCGGCGGGATGGCGCCAGGCGAGCGGTTGCGCGTCAGCGGCGCCATCACGATGCGGTTGGAGAGTCGCAGGTCACCCGCGTTCGTCGGGTCGAAGAGGGTCGGCATGGGGCGTCTCGGGGGGACGGGGGAAAGTTCCGGCCAGCGTAACGACCCGCCCTCCACGTCACCACAAAGTGTTCGATTCGCCCTCCACGTGAAGATTTCCGCCGGGACGCGCATCGCGGAGGCGCGACTTCTCATCCCAGACTTCTCCTGGATGGATTTTCAAAACGCGATTTCCCGACCGAGCGCGAAACAGGAGACGAGATGCGCACCTTCGCGAACGACAGCGTGGCCGCGCCCAATGGCCCCGGGACCCGCCGGGTCCCCATGGTCCCGGACCTGGCCCCGCCGGCGCCCTGACGCAGTATTTTAGAACCGCTCGGTTCGAAAGTATTGCCGACGCGGCCCCCGGCTCGTAATCATTTCTGAACGACCGGTTCAAAAGTCGGGAGAACACACATGGGTGACTTCACGGGCAAGGCGGCATTGGTGACGGGCGGCGCGCGCGGAATCGGCGCGGCCATCGTCCGGCATCTGGCGAAGGGGGGCGCGCGCGTCGCCTTCACGTACGTGCGCTCGGAGGACAAGGCGGCCCGGCTCGTGGCCGAGTTGGAGGCGCAGGGACAGCGCGCCGTGGCCATCCAGGCGGACAGCGGGGACGTGGACGCCGTGCGAAGGAGCGTGGAGCGCGCGGCGGCGGAGCTCGACGGGCTGGACATCCTGGTCAACAACGCCGGGGTCTTCCCCTTCGGCCCCTTCGAGGCCGTCACCGTGGAGGAGCTGGACCGGACGCTCTCCATCCACGTCCGGGGGGTGTTCGTCGCCTCGCAGGCCGCGCTCGCGCACATGAAGCAGGGCGGCCGCATCATCTCCATCGGAACCTGCTTCGCGCAGCGGGTCCCCCATGGCGGCGTCACGCTCTATGCGATGACCAAGTCGGCGCTGATTGGCCTGACGAAGGGGCTGGCCCGCGACGTGGGCGGGCGCGGAATCACGGTGAACGTGGTCGACCCCGGGCCGACGGACACGGACATGAACCCGGCCGACGGGCCCCAGGCCGCAGCGGAGCTGGCGCTGATGGCCATCAAGCAGTTCGCCGGCCCCGACGACATCGCCGCCACCGTGGGTCACCTCGCGGGCCCCGGCGGACGCTTCATCACCGGCGCGTCCATCGCGGTGGACAGCGGCACCAACGCCTGAGCCCAGGGTAAGGAGGAGGCCCCCATGGCGTGGCTGCTCCTGGTGGTCGCGGGTGCCCTGGAGATTGCCTGGGCGCTCGCGCTCAAGCAGTCCGAGGGACTGACGCGCTTGTGGCCGAGCGTCGTCGGCATCGGCATCGCCCTGACCAGCCTCGTGCTGCTGGGCCTCGCGTTGAAGCACCTGCCCCTCGGGACGGCCTATGCGGTCTGGGTGGGCCTCGGTGCGTCCGGCGTTTCGCTCGTGGGGATGATGTTCCTCGGCGAGCCCGTCTCCCTGGCGCGAATCCTCTGCCTGGTGTTGATTGGGGTCGGTGTCGCGGGATTGAGGGCCCTGGAAGGATGACGACTCGCAAGGCGCGCAAGAAGTCCGCCGGTCCGCTGGGCCGGCCTCGCAGCTTCGACCGGGACGAGGCGCTCGAGGCCGCCATGCGCGTGTTCTGGGCCCGGGGCTACGAGGGGACCTCCATCCAGGACCTCGTCGAGGCCATGGGCGTCAACAAGCCCAGCCTCTATGCCATCTTCGGCTGCAAGGAGGCGCTCTTCCGCGAGGCCGTCGAGCTCTTCGACAAGACCGAGGGGCAGCCCGTCTCCCGCGGGCTGGAGGAGGCCCCCACCGCTCGGGCCGCCGTGGAGCAGATGCTGCGCGCCAACGCACGCGCCTACACGGCCAGCGACAAGCCCCGGGGCTGCATGATCGTCCTCGCGTCGTTGCTCGGCGCGCCGGAGAACGAGCCCGTCCGGACGTTCCTCGCGAAGAACCGGCGGAGCGGTGAGCGCGCGCTCGAGGGCAGGCTCCGGCGCGGCGTGGAGCAGGGGGAGCTGCCCGCCGGCACGCCCGTGGAGAAGCTCGCGGCGTTCTACACCGCGGTGCTGGAGGGCCTGTCCATCCAGGCCCGTGATGGCGCGTCCGCCCAGAAGCTGAACGCCATCATCGACACCGCCATGCTCGCGTGGCCTTCCGGGCGGTGAGCGCACGAGGAGGCCCCCTGCCTCCTCCGCGCTCCTCCGGCGGCCGCGGCCGGAGGAGGCGTCGGGAACAGGCCGCTACTCCTGGGCGAGTTCCACGTTGTCGATTCCCCAGGAAGGAGCCGCCAGCAGCGGGTGGGCGACCCCGTTGTTCCAGCGGGAGAAGGTCAACACGATGGGGGTTGTCCCGCTCGTGTCGAACCGCCACTTGAACCGGTAGGTGGAGTCCCCGTCCTGGTAGCCCAGCGTGTTGTTGGCGATGGAGCCGGTGCGGGCCGCGCTGCCGACACGCGGGTAGGACTGGGTGCTCGTCGTGTTGGAGAAGGTTCCGCCCACCAGGGCGGACCCCTGTTGCAGGTACCAGGTGTTCGTCCCCGGAGCGCTGTCACCCGTCCAGGCCTCGAGGATGTACAGGTCGAAGCTGAGCGAGACGACGCCGGGCCTGCCCGTGGCCGGCAGCGTCAGACGGACCGCCTCCGTGGTGAACGGGCCGAGGAAGGCCTGCGCACCATTCGGGGACCTGGAGATGAGGTTCGTGTTCCACTCCTGGCCCACCGCGGCGCCGAAGTTGGCGAAGTACAGCCGGGTCCCCGCGGGCACGGGGGCCGGCGCCTGGGGGCCGCGCTGGGCCTGGACCTGGGCCTGCAGCCGGACCGTGGACGCGATGAAGCCCGTGTCCTGCGTCACCGCGACGTCCACGGTGCAGCTGTCGAGGAAGACGCCCGTCTGGACGCCCCCCGCGAGGCACCGGTTGCGCGCCGCGTCCCGCTCCGTCGCGGGCAGGTCCGCGACCGTGGCGGGCGCCGCCGGGAAGTCCGGGATGGTGAAGGTCGCCGTGCTCTGCCCGGAGGCGTAGTCGAAGAGGGACTCCGCCTGGGAGATGCGCCAGCTCGCCGCGAAGCTGGTCGGCCCCACGTAGAGCTCGGTGAAAGACAGCGTCGGCGTCAGCTGGGTGCCGTTGCGCAGCGCGTACTCGTTCGTCGTGACGCCGTCGTAGTTGCCCAGCAGGCCGCGAATCCGGCCGCGCCGCGTCGGCTTCAGGGCGAAGTTGAAGTCCATGTACGTGCCGTTGAGCCTGACGAGCGCCTTGTCCCCGCCCGGGTAGGACAGCACGTAGGACGCGGCGTCCGGACGCAGGACGCGTCCGCCGCCCGCCACGGGAATGGTGTCCCCCACGGGCACGGAGGTCAGCACGCCGTCGACGCGCAGCTCGTGCCCGCTGGTCGTCAGGTAGAGGCCCACCCGGCTCGCGCCCAGCCGCGTCGCCACCGCCGTCATCACCGTCACCCGGTTGTTGTTCACCCACGGCTGCATGCGCGCCTGCGCGACCAGGGGCGCGTTGGTGTCCGTGCTCTCCACGAAGATGAACTCACCGGCGCCCTGGAAGTCGTAGTGGCGGTTGTCGAAGGTGACCAGGTGCGGGTCCCCCCAGCCGTAGCCGATACCGCACTGACCCGGGGTGTTGATCTGACAGCCATCCTCGTAGCGGAACACCACGTAGTCGTCGCCGCCGGCGTTCGGCAGCGGGGAGCTGGCGAACTCGCCCTGGGTGGCACCCGTGACGTAGACGCTGTCATTGATGTCCGCGGCCACGCCGTTGCCGATGTCATCCTGCATCGCGGGGTCGTTCATGTTGGTGGAGCCGAACTGACGCGTGAGCAGCAGTCCACCTCCCGAGTCGTACTTCTGCATGAAGAAGTCGTGCGAGGAGTTGGGCAGGTTGGTGACGAAGTCGTAGTTGCTGCGCCCCGTGATGTAGACGTTCGCGCCGCCGTCGGAGGCGATGCCGAGGGCCAGCTCACTGCCGGGCGTTCCGAACTGACGGGACCACACGCGGTTCCCGGCGCCATCGAACTTCACGACGATGGCATCCTGGCCTCCCTGGTGGGTCTGCAGGTCGAAGGCCGCGTCCGTGTAGCCCACCACGTAGACGTTGATGGCGCCGCTCGCGAGCCGCGACGTGGCGACACCGTAGATGGACTCCGACCCCGTCGTTCCCATCTGCTTTCGCCACTGCTGGACGCCCGCGCTGTTGTATTTCACGATGAACAGGTCCGTGGAGCCGGCATGGGTCGCGCCGAACGAGCCCGTCGTGGAGCCGACGACATAGACATCGTTGTTCGCGTCCGCGGCCACGCCCCGAACCACCTCGGACTGTGGCGAGCCGAACTGGCGGACCCAGAGCAGGTTGCCAGCGGAGTCGTACTTGGCCAGGAACCCATCCTGGCCGCCAGCACTGGTATTGAGCGGCAGCGTGCCCGCCGTGTGTCCCGCCATGTAGATGAAGCCCGCGGGGTCCGTGGCCACCCCCTGGGCCTGGTCCAGCGCCGGGGTGCCGAGCTGACGCACCCACTGGAGGGCTCCGTTGGCGGGATTCACCCGGGCCAGGAAGGCGTCCTGCACACCCTGGAATCCCCCACCCCAGCCTCCCGTGGTGTAACCGGTGACGTAGACCTGCGGCGTGGCTGGCACGGTGTACGTGGCGATGCCCGTCCCCACTTCCAGGGAGGTCGTGCCGAGCATCACGGACCAGACCTTGGTGCCGTTGGCCAGGTGCTTGGTGACGACGACGTCGGAGCCTCCCACGGGAAGACTCGAATCGAATGACCCCGTCGATTCGCCCGTGGAGTAGACGCCCTCGGCGGTCGCCGCCACCGCGCGCCCCCGGTCCGCGTTCGCGGTGCCTCGGTGCCAAATCCAAGCCGGGACCTGCGCCATCGCGGGCAATGCCACGAAGGCACACGCTCCTAGAATCCATGCACGCATCTGAACCCCCCACAATGAAAGACAGCAAGGTCGTCAGACCTCACGTCCCGCAATAGCAACTCGCGACGCCCGCAGCATTTCGCGATGCGCAATCCGAAACATCGATACAGGTTCGACACCCCCTCGAACCACGTCTTCGGGCGTCACACCTCGCGATGTCTTTTTTGTCCCTGCGGGGAAGCCCTGACCTCCAGCCTCCGCGAGCACGGCGCGGGTGAAGAGTTCTCGTGGGGAGCGCTCTTCACGTCACACGTCAGTCACCCTGTCCCGACACCGTGACGAGCTTCGTCAGGAGGACCTGGAGGTTCTGGTGGATGAGGCGCACGGCGGCCTGGAGCTCACCGAGCATGTTCGCCCGCGTCTGGAGGGCGTCCAGCGTGTAGCGCCCGCCCCGGCCGAAGTACGGCGCGTCGCCGCCCGTCTCCTCCACGTACCCGGACGCAATCCACCGCGCGCGGACGTTGTGGCGGATGGCGTGGCGCTGCGCGTTGCTGAAGTCCTTGTGGCTCAGGACAAACCAGAGGGACGCGGGGAAGTCCGCGGAGCGCGCGGGTTGTCGCCAGATGTCCGCGAGCAGGTTCCTGGGGTGCTCGAAGTCCAGCGAGGGGGACGAGAAGAGCGCCGCGAGCCCCAGCCCCGCGCCCACCGCGCCGCCGGTGATGTCGATGATGTCGTTGGCGCGGTCATTGTTCGAGATGGCGGTGACGGTGGTGGTCAGCGCGCCCACGACGATGGAGGACACGGTGAGCAGCGTCTGCCGCCGCGTCTCCTTCGCATCCAGGAGCCTCGCCATCTGCGCCGTGCGCCGCGCCTCGCACTCCAGCTCCGCCGACACGCTGGAGAGCGTCGTCGAGAACAGGAGCAGCCGCAGCTCGATGTCCCTCAACAGCGCGTCGCGCTGGGCCCGGGTGTCGGTCCCCGGCGCCAGCCGCGCCAGCGTCTCCAGGGGCACGAGCACTCCGGCCGCGTGCGCCAGCAGCAGGTCCTGGCGGGTGAAGCGAGCCTGGAGCTCGGGGGACTCCGGGAGGGGCGCCTCCACGTCGAGTCGCCCGGCGGAGTCGTCACGCGGGGACTGCGCGGGGACGCAGTAGTCCGGCTCCGCGCGCTGACGCGCCAGCCCACGCGACGAGGTGGCACAGCCGGACGACACGAGCGCGAGCCCGAGGGCCAGCGCGAACCGGAGGACGAGGAGGCGTGGGAGCACCCGTCCTCGCTACGTCGTCCGAGGAGGCAAGGGCCAGCGGATGGCTCTGGCCTATCTCACACGCGACAGCGCCTGGCCCCGGTGCGGGCCAGGCGCGTCATCCGGTGGACGGCGGCAGCGGCTGGCCTCACGCCTCCGAGCGGAGCACCGTCATCGGGTCCACGCGGGAGGCGCGTCGGGCCGGCAGCCAGCTCGCGAGCAGGGCCACGCCCAGCAGGAGGACCGCCACGCCCACGATGACCCACGGCTCGGTGGGGCTCACGCCGTACACCATGCCCTGGAGCACCTGCCCCAGCCCCAACGCCGCCACCACCCCGAGCGCCACGCCGAGCCCCGCGAGCACCACCGCCTGCCGGAGCACCAGTCGCAGCACGTCCCCGGCCGTCGCCCCCAGCGCGAAGCGGATGCCGAACTCCCGCGTGCGCTGCGCCACCGCGTAGGACACCACGGCCCCGAGCCCCGCCACCGAGAGCAGCAGCGCCACCGCGCCGAAGGCCCCCAGCAGCAGCAGGCTGAAGCGCCGCGAAGCCAGCGAGCCCGTGAGCAGGCTCTCCACCGTGCTCAGGCGCGAGGGCAGCTCTGGAGCGAGCTCGCGCAACACCGGCCCCGCCGCGCTCACCAAGGCCTTGGAGCCGATGGAGCCATGCACCGCGACATGGAAGCGGGAGAAGGCCCGCGCCCGCTGCCGGGAGCAGCCGTAGAACGTGGGCTTCGGCGCCTCGTCCAGCCCCCGCTCCCGCACGTCCGCCACGACGCCGACGATGGTGAAGGCCCGCAGGTCCCCATCCATGTTGCCGAACTGGATGAGCTTGCCCAGCGGATCCTCGTCGGGCCACCGCGCCTTCGCGAGCGACTCGCTGATGAGCGCCACGTGCGGCGACTCCATCGTGTCGTTCGCGTCGAACAGGCGCCCGCGCACCAGCGGGATGTCCATCGCGTGGAAGTAGCCCTCGCTCGCCACGCGGTACTCGGCCGCGCCCGTGCGCTCGGGCTCGTGCGCCAGCCGCCCGAAGTCGTCGAGGTTCTTCACCTCGTCGGGACGATTGAGCACCAGGAAGGTGCCGTCACCGCCCGAGCCGCCCTCGAGCGGGAAGACATTCACCGCCCCCACCGCGCGCACGCCGGGCAGCGCGCCCAGCCTCGACAGCAGCGCATCCTGAAGCTGGATGTTGTCCCTCGCCTGCGGCGCGTCCTTGTCCTTGACCGGAGGCAGCACCAGGCTCAGCACCGCCACATCCTCGGTGCGGTAGCCCGGGTCCAGCGACAGCAGGCCCAGCATGCTGCGCCCCAAGAGCGCCGCGCCCACCAGCAGGACCAGCGCGAGCGCGAGCTGCCCCACCACCAGGGCACGCCGCGCCTGGTCCGCGCTCCCTCCGCCCGTCTGTGTGCGCCCCGCCTGCGTCAACGTGGCCCACGGGCTCTGGCGCCCCGAGCGCAGCGCCGTCACCAGCCCCAGCCCCACCGCGAGCACCAGCGACAACCCCAGCGCGAACAGGAGCACCGTGGCGTTCACGTCCACCTCCGCCACGCGCGGCAGGTGGCCCGGCTCGAGCGCGAGCAACACGTGCACGCTCCAGGTGGCGAACAAGGCGCCGAGCGCCCCACCCGCCAGCGACAACACGAGCGACTCCGCGATGAAGCGCCGCACCAGGGCCCCCGGCCCCGCGCCCAGCGCCACATGCACCGCCAGCTCGCGCCCCCGCGACGCCGCCCGCGCGAGCAGCAGGTTGGTGACGTTGGCCCCCGCCACCAGCAGCAGGAAGGCCGCGGCGCCGAGCAACAGGTAGAGCGTGGGGCGCACGGGGCCCACCAGGCTCTCGCGCAGGGACACCACGGCGACATCGCGCATGTTGGTCTCCTGGCCGTGGAGCGCGGCGAGCTCACGCGCCAGGCCTGTGAGCTCCGCCCGCGCGGCCTCCAGGTTCACGCCGCCCGCCAGCCGCCCCACCACGCGCCAGTTGTGTGCGGTCCGGCTCGTCAGCCGTCGCTCCAGCTCACGGGGAATCCACAACTGGGTGCCCGCCGGGTAGTCGAAGGACTCGGGCATCACGCCGACCACGGTGTAGGCGCGGCCCTCGAAGGTGAGCGTCCGGTCCATGGGCAGTGGCCGCGCGCCCAGGTAGCGCTTCCAGAAGCCGTGGCTCACCACCACCGCCGGAGCGCCTCCCTCCTGCTGCTCGTCCGCGGCGAACAGGCGCCCCTGGGCGGACGGCACGCCAAAGGCGGGGAAGAACCCGCGCGAGACCCACGACAGCGCGGCGAAGGTGGGCTCGTCCGTGCCCGTGACGGCGACGCTGGCCGGCCCCGAGACCTGCGCCAGCGACTCGACGGTGCGGCTCCGGGCCTGCACGTCCTCGAAGTTGGGGTCCGAGAACCGCATCGTCTGGCCCTTCACCCCGAGCTGGGAGAGCTCCACGAGCCGCTCGGAGTCCGGATAGGGCAAGGGGCGCAGCAGGACGCCCTCCACCACGCTGAAGAGCGCGGTGCTCGCGCCGATGCCCACCGCGAGCAACAGGATGCACCCCAGCGTGAAGGCTGGGCTGCGTCGCAGCGCGCGCAGCGTCTGCCGCAGGCCACTGAGAAGGATGTCCACGCAAGAAACCTCCGGGCACCTCGGTAGGCGCCTCGATGGGCGCCTACGAAGGCGGTGGCCGACGATTGCGTCGCGGAGGCCCCTTTCCGACAGCGGCACACCGTCCGTGCGCGGCGGCTGTCGCCCGCCCTCACTCCGCGCGCGCCGAGGACGGCAAAGCCCGCGGACGCGGTGGTGCTTCTTCGCGGAAGACGAGCAATCCGTCGATGACCGTGGCCCAGGGAGCCATCATCCAGCGGTAGTTCACGGCGCGGGCCACCCTCGTCCCATTTTCGCGAAGCTGGTGTGCGTCCACGTACCGGCTGTCCGCGGAGGGGCTCGACAGGGCCCAGGCCTCCAGGGAGTCGGCGCGGGCGGGCTCGAGGTCGTACGTGCGGGGCGTGCTGGCGAGCGAGTACTTCCCCTGGAGCGCGGAGAAGCCCAGCACGAAGGCCTGCTCGCCGAACCTCGCCCGCACGTGGGAGCCGAAGGGCACCGGAGGCCCACCGCCATCGTCCATGTGCTTGAGGTCCTTGGCCGCGTGCACCGTGGCGAGCCAGACGATGGCCTTGCGCGGACCGGGTGAGCGAGACAGGTGCCATTGCAGGTTCGCGAACATGGACTGGTCGCGGTCGTTGAAGGTGCTCCAGTCCGTGGGGCTGCCCTCGGGAGGAGGAGGACGGGACATCACGGCCACCTGACGCGCGAAGAAGCGCTCCAGGTTTCGAGCCATCCATCCGTGGCTCCGGGAGGTCGAGGCCCCCGCCGCCAGCTCCGCCCAACAGCCCTGGATGCGCGCCGCGCTCGCCGCCGTGAAGCGATGCGCGTCGTCGTATCGCCAGGACAGGTAGCGCTCGATCTCCTCGCCGCACTCGGCCCGCCGCGAGTCCGCCAGCGCGGGGAGGAGCTCGGGAGCCATCTCCAGCTGTGCGTAGGTGCCCCGGTTGACCTGGTCGTCGATGCCCCCCGCGACGACGGTTCCCTCGCGGAGCCACCGCGTCAGCAGCGGAATCAAGGGCGCCACCTCCTCGTTGGCCCACATGCCCCCCACCGCGTCCGAGACCATGTCCTCGGTGATGGGCTGGCCCGCGTCCAGCCGCTCCTGGATGCGCAGGAAGTCATAGACGCCCGCCTCGATGAAGAAGGCGTCGTACTGACACTCCTCCACCAGCCTGCGGGTCAGCTCCACCTTGACGTCGAGCGTCCTGGCGCTCCCGTGGTGGGAGTCCTCTCCGAGCAGCGCCACGCGCTTGTCGCAGAGGTCCCGGACGACGCGGTCGACCTCCGTGGCGCCAGGTCCCTCCGCGCGCCTGGGGGGCGTGGCACAGCCTGCGAGCAGCAACAGGAACAGGACGCTTCTCATGGTCGTGGGGCCCTCCGGGGCATCGCGTCACGGACGCGCCCTGCCTCAACGAACGTCCCACCCCGAATCCCTCACCCCCACGCGCGGGGGGACGAGCGCGCCCAGGCCGCGCGCGCCTCCCCCCAGGACTCCGACGTCAGCGCCCCGGCTTCAGGGCGCGCACTTCGCGGGGCCGAGCGTGGCCGCGAAGTAGCGCGTGTACAGGTCCGGCGCGAGCGTGAAGTTGCAGGTGTTCACCCGGTCCGGGGACAGCCCCTGGTTCGCCTGCATGTAGCGGGCGACGTAGTCACGCACGCCGTCGGCGGAGGTCCACAGCACCTTGCCCTCCTTGAACATGGAGTACCCGCCGCCGCCGCCCGCGCGGTAGTTGTTGATGGCGACGACGAAGACCTGGTCGTCCCGGACCTCCGCGCCCTCGAAGCGCAGGTGCGTGAGCCGGGAGCCCGCGGGCTTCGTCAGGTCGTAGCCGTACTCGATGCGCGAGTAGAGGTCCCAGTTGTAGTCGGCCACCACCGGGGAGCTGGCCTTGGCGCCCTCGGGCCGCTCGGGCAGGTTGGCCGCGTCGAGCCTCGCGAAGTAGAGCGTGTTCATCTCCAGCGCGCGCCGGAGGATGGAGCCGTTGATCTCCATCACATACAGCGTGTTGTCGTAGATGTAGATGCTGTACGCGTCGCGCAGGGTGACGTCGCCGGCCGGCAGCGCGCCGTCGTTGGTGAAGATGGCCGCCAGGGAGAAGTCCACGTCGAAGCCCGCCTCGCGCGCGGCCTCCTCCTGGACGATGTTGATGAGGTCACCCAGCGGGCTGTCCACGTAGCGCGCGGCGAAGCCTCCCGGGAACGCCGCCGTCGTCGAGCCGATCTTCTGGTTCACGTACGTCACCGTGGTGTCGTGGTAGCTCTGCGCCAGCTGCGTCACGGCGGCGTCCGCCGCCACCTTCTCGTCCACCACGTGGAGCTGGGAGTCATGGGTGTCCACGCCCCACCGCTCGCCGCGCCAGGTGACCTGGAGCTCCACGTCCGCCAGGTGGCTGCCCCAGCGGTTGGGCTGGGTGAGGAGCACCTCGCGGCCCTCCGGGTTCTTCAGCAGCATCTTCGGGATGGGCTGGTGCGTGTGGCCGGTGAGGAGCACGTCGATGCCGGACACCCCCTGGGCAATCTGCACGGCCGGGTTCTCTCCGGGCAGGTTGCCCCGGTCCGCCCACTTCGACTCGTCCGCGTAGTCCGCGAGCCACGAGTCGGGGTTGCTCGCGCTGCCGGTGGGCTGCTTGTCGGGGCCACCGTGGATGGCCACCACGATGACGTCCGCGCCCGCCTCCCGCATCCTCGGCACATAGGCGCGCGCCGTCTCCACCGGGTCGTCGAAGCGCAGGCCGGGGATGTTCTCCGCGCGCTCCCACGTCGTCACGCCCGGCGTCACGAGGCCCAGGATGCCGACCTTCACGTCGCAGACCTCCGTGAGCACATAGGGCTGGAAGGCCTCGGTGCCGTCCGCGCTCTTGCGCACGTTGGCGCCGAGCACGGGGAAGTCGACCTCGCTCTTGAACTTGTCGAGGACGCCCAGGCCATAGTTGAACTCGTGGTTGCCCACGGCCATGGCCACGTACCCCAGCTCGTTCATCGCGACGGCCATGGGGTGGCGGGGCGTGTTGTCCACCAGCCCGTAGTAGGTGCCCAGCGGCGTGCCCTGGATGGTGTCGCCGGTGTCGACCAGCAGCGTGCAGTCCGGGTTCGCCTCTCGCGCCTGCTTGATGAGCGTGGCCACCTTGGCGAGGCCGCGCTTCGCATCGGGCTTCCCGCTGAAGTAGTCCCACGGGAAGATGTTGGTGTGCAGGTCGCTCGTCTGCAGCAGCGTCAGCTTGCGCGGCGAGGTGTCGGGGGGCGTGGGCCGGGGCGGCTTGTCATCGGAATCACACGCGGTGAGGAACGAGCAGGCACCCACGAGACACAGAGAAGCGGCGCGCAACGCGCGCAGCGGAACAAGAAGACGCATCAGGAGACCTCGTTCAACGAGTCGTGCCAGGCGGATTGCCTGACGCGGGGCACCCTAGCGTCCTACTCTGACGTCTCCGGAAGGTCTTGTCGTGAGGGCTTCAACACCGCCTTGCCCTGGTAGTTCACGCGCCACGGGATCCCCAGCCCGGGACGCCCTGCTCTCGGAGCTCAAGTAGCGCCACCCGGCCATCACTGGCCACGGAGACGCTCCCCTGTGCGAGCGCCTCCATCCGATGACATGGCGTGTCACCCATTCACGGTGAATCGGGCGCCGTTTCATACGGGTTACCCGCCCCTGGGTCCTGACAACTCCAGTCTCAATCCAGTCTCACAAAAACATGGCAGCACGTGGATACACCTATTCACATGCAGAAAGACATATCAAGACATAGCACGAACCACCCCTGCAATTGCTTGCAGATTTTCTTGACGCCCCCCGGGCAACGAGAGTACCCAGACAGGCATTGATTCATCGCGCCTCGAGCGGGCCGCCTGGAGTCTCACGGGCGGCGACGTGACGGGTGCGAGCAGGGCAGGCCCACCTCCGGAGGCGACCATGAAGTTCACCCGGTATTGCCGCTCCATCCTGTTCACTCCCGCGCTCGTCGTGGACCGCTTCGCCCGGGGACAGCAATCCGGCGCGGACATCAGCCTGGTGGACCTGGAGGACTCCGTGGCCGCGAGCCACAAGGACACGGCCCGTCAGCAGGCGGAGGAGTTCTTCTCCGCGCCCAAGGGTCCCAGCCGCCGCGCCATCCGCATCAACACCGTCACCCGGCCGGAGGGGCTGAAGGACCTGCTCGCGCTGCGCCACTACGCCGTCAAACCGGACGCCGTGCTGGTGCCCAAGGTGGAGTCACCGCGGGACCTCGAAATCGTCGAGCAGGTGCTCGGCGCCAGCTGCTCGCAGGTGGACCTGCTCGCCCTGGTGGAGACGCCGCGCGGCGTGGAGAACGTGCACGCCATCGCCTGCGCGACGCCCCGCCTCAAGGCCCTGGTGTTCGGCTCCGCGGACTACTCCTTCAGCATCGGCGCGTCGCTGGCCTGGGAGCCTCTGTACTACGCGCGCTCCCGGCTCGTCGCCGCCGCGCGCGCCGCCAACGTGCAGGTGGTCGACTCGCCGCTGTTCGACATGTCCGACGTGGAGGGGCTGCGCCGCGAGTGCCAGCTCGCCCGGAGCCTGGGCTTCAGCGGCAAGGCCGCCGTCCACCCGCGCCAGGTGGAGGTCATCAACCAGGCCTTCTCCCCGGACGAGCACACGCTGCGCAAGGCGCGGACCATCGTCCAGGAGAGCCAGGCCCGCGACTTCAACATCTGCGTGGTGGAGGGGACCATGATGGGTGCCCCGTTCGTCGAGGCGGCGAAGCGCACGCTCGAGGAGTTCGGCCCCCGCGAGGCCGACACCCCGTCGCGCTCCCTCTGACACCCCACCCCATCCCCAAGGAGGAATCCACATGGAAACCAGCAGCGAGCAGAGCGTCCTGGGTCCCCGCCGCTATCGCAACAACGAGAAGCTCATTGCCGTGGGGGACCGGGGCTGGCAGCACGCCAAGGACAACGGGCTCATCGGCATCAAGGTGGACTTCGAGTCGAACAACCGCCTCGTCGACACCACGTCGGGCCACGAGTTCATGACGCTCTGCTCATGCTCGTACCTGGGCCTCAACCACCACCCGAAGATCCTCCAGGGCGCCATCGACGCGCTCCAGGAGGCGGGCACCAACAGCCTGGCCATGTCCACGCTGCGCATCCGCCTGAAGCTGATGGCGCGGCTGGAGGAGGAGCTGCGCGAGCTGTACGGCTGCCCCACCCTGCCCGGCGTCACCTGCAGCGCCCTGACGGCGGGCATCCTCCCGCTGCTCGCCTCCGGCCACCTCACCGACGACGGCCAGCCGCGCGTCATGGTGTTCGACCGCTACTGTCACTTCTCCATGGCCTACATCAAGCCCATCTGCGGCGATGAGAGCCTGGTGCTGACCAGTCCGCACAACGACCTCAACTACCTGGAGGACGTCTGCAAGAAGTACCCGCGCGTGGCCTACGTCGCCGACGGCGCCTACTCCATGGGCGGCCTCATCGCGCTGGAGGGGCTGCTCCAGCTCCAGGAGCGCTACGGCCTGTTCCTCTACATCGATGACTCGCACTCGCTGGCGCTGACGGGCGAGCGCGGCGAGGGCTACGTGCGCTCGCGGCTGAAGATGAATCCCCTGACGATGGTGGTCGCCTCGCTGGCCAAGGCCTTCGGCAGCTCCGGCGGCATCGCCATGCTGGGCAGCGAGAAGAGCTTCGACTTCCTCTACCGGAACGCGGGGCCGCTGGCCTGGTCGCAGAACCTCCAGATGCCGTCGGTGGGCGCGTCGCTCGCCAGCATCGCGCTGCACCGCACGCCGGAGCTGCGTGAGCTGCAGGGGCGGCTGGCGCGCAACATCCAGCTCTTCGACAGCCGCTTCCCCTCTCCCAACGCGGGCAACGGGATGCCCATCCGCCTCATCCAGGTGGGCGAGGAGGAGCGCGCCATCCGGCTGTCCTCGGAGCTGTACCGGCGCGGCTACTACTGCTCGGCGGTGTTCTTCCCCGTCGTCGCCCGGGGCGAGGCGGGGGTGCGCGTGATGATGCGCGCGGACATGAGCGAGGAGCAGGTCCGCGTCTTCTGCGACGACGTGCAGGACATCCTCTCCCGTTTCTAGGACGCGCCCCCGCCGACGAGGAGCCACGCCATGCACGCCAGCGCCATCACCGGTTACAAGCAGCTCGGCCCCCAGCGCTACCGCGAGGTGCTGGGCTTCCACTACGAGGACTTCACCGTGGGGGACGTCTTCGAGCACCGCCCCGGCAGGACGGTGACGGAGGCCGACAACGTGCTGATGAACACGTTGTGCATGAACCCGTCCCCGCTGCACCTGGACGCCGCGTACTGCGAGCAGACGGTGTGGGGCCGGCCGCTCATCTCCAGCCTCGTCACCTTCAGCATCGTCTGCGGGATGAGCGTGCGCAGCACCAGCGGCCGCGCCACCGCCAACCTGGGCTGGGACAAGATTCGCCTCACCCGCCCCGTCTTCGCGGGCGACACGCTCTACGCGGAGAGCCGCATCCTCGCCGCGCGGCTGTCCACCCGCCGCGTCGGCGAGGGAATCATCACCTGCGAGACGGTGGGCCTCACCTCCCAGGGAGAGGTGTTCCTCTCCTTCGAGCGCAGCTTCCTGGTCCCCGCCCGCGCGCACGCCGTCGAGGAAAGGGCCAGGTACTGACGCCATGCGCGCCGTCGTCTTCGAGGGCCTCGGTGGGCCGGAGGTGGTGAAGCTGCGGGAGGTGCCCCGGCCCGTGCCCACGCGCGAGGCGCTGCTGGTGAAGGTGCACGCCACGGCGCTCAACCGCGCGGACCTGCTCCAGCGCCAGGGCGAGTACCACGTGCCGGAAGGACAGTCCGCCATCCCCGGCGTGGAGGTGGCGGGCACCGTGGAGGCGTGGGGCGAGGACGTGAAGGGCTTCACCCGGGGACAGCGCGTCTTCGGCGTGGTGGAGGGAGGCGGGTTCGCCGACTACTGCCTCTTGGACCAGGGCATGGCGCTGCCCATCCCCGCCGGCTTCGACTTCGCCGAGGCCGCCGCCACCTCCGAGTCCTGTCTCACCGCGAACGAGACGCTCTTCACCCTGGGACAGCTCCGGCGGGGCCAGGCGGTGCTCATCCACGCGGCCGCCAGCAGCATCGGGACCACCATGGTCCAGATGGCCCGGCACGTGGGCGCGACCACGTACTGCACGGTGGGCACGCCCAGGAAGGTGGAGGCCGTGCGCGCGCTGGGCGCCGACGCGGTGTTCGATTACCGGGAGCAGGACTTCGTCCAGGAGGTGCTCCGGCTGACGGGCGGCGAGGGCGTCCCGCTGGTGATGGACTTCATCGGCGGCGCGTACCTGGAGCGCAACCTGGGCGTGCTGGCGCACGAGGGGTGTCTGGTCCTGGTGGGGCTGCTCGACGGCATGTCCGCGCAGGTGGACCTCCTGCGCATCGTCCAGCGCCGGCTGCGGCTCAAGGGCTCGTCGCTGCGGCTGCGGCCCCTGAAGGAGAAGCGCGAGGTGAACGCGCGCTTCCGGCAGCGGTGGATGGAGGTGCTCGCCATGGGCGGTCTCCGCCCCGTCATCCACGCGCGGCATCCCCTGGAGGACGTGAACGTGGCGCTGGGAGAGATGGAAGCCAACCGCAACATCGGGAAGCTCGTTCTCACATTGGAAAGGAATGACAGCCATGCATGAAGAGCTGACGGCAAGCATCAAGCAGATCCTCATCGACAAGCTGTTCGTGGAGCTGCCCCCGGAGCAGATTGGCGAGGACGACGGCCTGCAGTCCGTCATCGGGCTCGACTCGGTGGGGTTCCTGGAGCTGCGCGTGCTCTGCGAGGACGTGTTCAAGGTCCGCATCACCGACGAGGACTTCAACACCGACAACTTCCGCACGGTGAACCAGCTCGTGTCCCTCATCGCGGGCCTGAAGACCGCGGCCCAGGGAGGTGCGTGGTGAGGGCGCCCGCGCCCGGAGGCAGCCTCGCGCCCGCGGACCTGGAGCGCCTGCGCGCGGGCCAGGCCCTGCAGATGGACCACTATGGCGGCGGGCGCCTGCCCTTCGTCTCCCTCCAGGCCCGTGGGCTCGTCCAGCACATGGTGCCCCTGGAGGGCGAGAGCGCCGGTCAGGTGCTGGAGGTGCTGGACGCGAGCGGCGGCTATGCCAGCGCGTGCCTGGGCGCGGCGCACCCGTGTCTCCAGCCCGCGTTCCGAGAGGGGCTCGAGCGCGGCTATGTCACCGATGAGCTGGGCTCGCTGGAGCGCACGTTGCTCCTGGAGGAGCTGTTCGGCCCCGGCGGGCGCTGGGCGGACCGCTTCCCCGGCCGGGACTACCACGCCAGCGGCCGCAACTCCGGCTCGGAGGGCCTGGAGCTCGCGCTGCGGCTGGTGCTGGAGTCGGGCTTCGACCGGCGGCGGCTGACGGCGAAGGCGGGCCGCGAGGCGCGCAGGACGGTGCTCGCCTTCGAGGGCGCGTGGCATGGCTGGACGGGAGGGCTGGTCCCCCTGCTCAATCGCAGACACTACCGCCTGGGCCTGCCGCTGCCGGGCGCCGAGCCTCCCTTCGGCCTGGACGTGGCCTTCCTCCCCTTTGGCGAGGCGGCGCTCCTGGAGCGGTTCTTCGCCGAGCAGGGCGCCAAGCTGTCCGCGGTCATCGTCGAGCCCATCCAGGGCGACGCGGGCATCCTCGTCCCACCGCCGGGCTACCTGCGCAGGCTGGCGGCGCTGTGCCGCGAGCACGACGTGCTCCTCGTCGCGGACGAGGTGCTCACCTTCGCGAAGACGGGCCGCTTCTTCGCGATGACCGACGAGCAGGGGCCCATCCCCACCGACGTCACCGTCATCGGCAAGAGCCTGGGCATGGGCGCGGTCTCCACGTCCATGGTCATCGCGCGCCGGGAGCTCACCGTGCGCCCGAGCGGCGCGGTGTCCACCTCCGATTTGCGTCCGCTCACGTGCGCGCTGATGCGCTCGGGCCTGCGCTACCTCGCCGAGGAGCGCCTCATCGAGCGGGCGGGCACGCTGGGCACCCAGCTGCGCGAGCGGCTGCGGCGCGACGTGGTGGAGGCCTTCCCGGCGCTGTTCCTGGAGGTGCGGGGACAGGGCTACATGAACGGCGTCGAGCTGACCGAGCGCGCCTCGCACGGCCTGTCCCGGCTGCGCCAGTGCCTGCTCGAGGCGGGTGCCTTCGTCGAGTTCATGGCGGGCGCGGGCAGGCGCTCCCACGGGCTGCGCTACCTGTTCCCCGCCATGCGCGTGGCCCCGCCGCTCATCGCGAACGACGAGGACCTGCGCCGCATCGTCGAGCGCATCCGCGAAGGGGTGCGGCGCTTCGTGGAGGCGGGGCCATGAGGCTTGAGTCACCCGCGTCAGCGTCCCGGCGCCACCGGGTGGAGCACGTGGACACCGATGCGTCGGGCGTCGTGCACTTCTCGCGGTACGCGTCGCTGCTGGAGACGGCGGCGCTGGAGGAGCTGGAGCGGCGCGGCTCGGACCTCGTGAAACTGGAGGGGCAGGGCCTGGATTTGCGCGTGCGCGAGCTGCGCATCCGCTACCGCGAGGCCGCGCGCTTCCAGGACTGGTTGCGGTTGGAGGCCCGGCTGGAGCACGTGGGCCCCGCGAGTCTGAAGCTGGGCGTGGCGGTCTACCGCGAGGGCCCCGCGCCCGAGCCGGTGCTGCTCGCCTCCGGAAGTCTGGACCTGGCTGTCGTCAATCGTGAGAGCGGAGACCCCACATGCCTTCCCCCGAACCTCAGCAGCGCCCTCGAGCGGTCCCCGTCCCCCTGAACAAGGCGGAGCGTCAGCCCAGGCCCCTGGGCTTCACCGCGCTGCGCGAGTGGCTGCGGCACCGCCACCCGATGATCCTGCTGGACCGCATCGTCGACCACGAGCCGGGCGGCTTCCTGGAGGCGCTCGTCTCCATCTCCGGGAACCTGGACTGCATCGCGGGCCACTTCCCCGAGCGCGCCATCTACCCCGGCAGCAACCTCATCCAGGCCTTCGCCCAGGCGGGCATCATCCTCTACCAGATGAGCACCTCGCCCCTGGCCGAGGACGAGCTGACCTTGATCGGCTCGGTGGAGAGCCGCTTCCTCCAGGTCGTCGTGCCCGGGGACCAGGTGGTGCTGCGGGTCCAGGTGAACCGGCTCGCCGGAGGGCTGTTCGTCTACTCGGGCAAGGCGATGGTGGGCACGCGCCGGGTGGCGGCGTTCCGCGCGAGCCTCATCCGCGCCAAGGTCTCCGAGCTGGGCTCGCCGCTATGGTAGCGCCCGTCGCGGTGACAGGGGCCGCGTGGAGCACGGCCCTGGGCCATGGGCTCGACGACGTGTGGCGGCGATTGCTCGCGGGTGAGCACGGCTTCGTCGAGGTGGCCTCTCCGCATCGGCTTCGCAACACGCTGGCCGCGGTCATTCCCTCGCGTGGGGAGGGCCCCGCGCCCCGACTGCGGAGGCTCGCGGTGGAGACGCTGGGTCGCGCGGTGGGCGAGGCCGGGCTGGAGGCGAGCGGAGCGGCGACGCGGCTGGTCCTGGGCACGAGCCTGGGTGCGTGGCTCGACGACGAGGGGGAGTGGACGGCGCCGCTCCACGCCTGGGCGGACGAGGTGGCTCGGGCGGTGGGCGCGCGTGAGCGGCCTGTGAGTCTCTCCACGGCGTGCTCCTCGGGGGCGGACGCCCTCCTCGTCGGGGCGGAGCTCATCCGCTCCGGGGCCGCGGAGGTGTGCGTCTGCGGCGGGGTGGATGTCATGACGCCGAGCAAGCGGCTGGCGCACTCGGCGCTCTCCACCATGTCCCCCACCCGCTCGCGCGCCTTCGACACGCGGCATGACGGCATGCTGCTGGGCGAGGGCGCGGGGTTCCTCGTGCTGGAGTCGCTGGAGCACGCGCGGGCGCGCTCGGCTTCGCTGCTCGCGCTCTTCCGGGGCGCGGGCTCGGCCAACGACGCGGCGAGCATGACGTCGCCGGACCCGGCGGCGTTGGGGGCGCGGCTGGCGATGGAGCGGGCGCTGCAGGACGCGCGGGTGTCGCCTCGGGACATCGGGGTCATCAACGCGCATGGCTCGGCGACGCCGGCGAACGACCGCGCGGAGGCGGAGGCGTTCCGGGCGCTCTTCGGGACGGGGCCGCGTCCGTGTGTCTTCGCGACGAAGGGGGCCTTCGGACACACGTTGGGGGCCACGGGGGCCATGGAGGCGATTGCCCTCATCCTCGCGCTGCGCGAGGGCGTGGTGCCGCCCATCGTCGGACTGGAGCAGCCGGACGAGGATTTCCCCTGCCCGCTCCCCGTGGGGCGGCCGGTGCGGCACGAGGAGCGGCTCGGCCTGAGCCTCACGCTCGGCTTCGGTGGGTTCGATACCGCGCTCGTCTTCGAGGCGTCGCGATGAACCCGACGACCTCGCTGGTGCTCCGTGGCGGCGCGCGGGCGCGCGGTGGTGGGGCGAACCCCTACGTGGCGCGAGTGAAGGGTTCCGTGCGCTACGCGGACCCGATGGCATGGGCGCTGGTGCTCGCGGTGGGAGAGGTCCTCGAGTCGCTGGGGGAGGACTTCCGCGCCTCGGCGGACCGGTGCTCGCTCATCCAGGTGGGCCCCGAGGCGCCGCCGGAGGCCATGTCGAGCGCCGCCAGGGAAGCCTTGCGTGGCTTCGCATCGCCCATCCGGTTCCCCGCCGCGCCGCCGAGCGCGCCGACGGGGCTGGCGTGCATCGTCCACGGGATTCGCGGCCCGACGCTGGCATTGACGTTGCCCGTGGCGGAGGGAGCCGGACTCGCGCTGTCTCTCTCCACAGCTTGGCTCACACGCGGTGTCGTCGATTACGCGCTCATCGCGACGGCGGCCTCGGTGCCCAGCGAGGAGCCCCGCGCCGCATGCGTGGTGCTCTCACACGGCGAAGGTCCTCCCGTGGACCCGGCGCGGCTGGTCCAGTCCCTTCTGTTCTCCAGGTGATGCCCCATGACCGAGCTCGCTGACATCCCGCTCTCCTCCATCCAAGCGTTCCTGGACCGCGTCCGGGACCTGACCTGTGAGACAGGTATGTCCACCCGGCACCGGGTGGAGTCACTCGCGGAGGCGTGGCGAGCACGTGGCCTGAGGCCGGGCGATGTCGTCCTCCTGGCCATGCCGAACGGAGCGGAGTTGCTCACGCAGCTCTTCGCCATCCTCGCCGCCCGGGGCGTGCCCGCGCTGGTGTCGCCTTCCGCGCCCGCATTGCGACAACAAACCCTCGTGGAGGCACTCCCGGCACGCGCGCTCGTGACGATGCGCCGCCCCGCGCCGCTGGCTCACGATGCGGACCGCTTCCACCTGGGAGGCGCGGAGGTCGCCCTGTTCTCGGAGGCACAACCTCCCGGCGCCCAGCCTGGAGAGATGGTGCTGCTCACCTCGGGCACGTCGGGCTTCGCCAGCGGCTGCGTGTTCGACCTGGAGGCGCTCTTCCGCAACGCCCGTCGTCACTCGGACGCCGTGGGCCTGCGTGCGGGCGACACCGTGCTGGTGAACCTTCCGCTCTACTACTCGTACTCGATGGTGGCCCAGGCCTTCGCCTCGCTGCTCCGCGGCGCGGACCTGGTCATCAGCGGCCCCCCCTTCCAGCCCGCGGCTTATCTGCGACTGCTCGCCGAGCAGGGCATCACCGTGTCCGCCCTCACGCCCCTCCTGGTGCGCGCGCTGCTCCAGCAACGCGGCGCCTTCCCCGAGGGCCTGCGCTCGCTCGGCGTCGGCGGCGACGTCCTCTCTCCCGAGCACGTGGAGCAGCTGCTCCGCCTGCGTCCACGCGGAGAGCTGTACCTCACCTATGGGCTGTCCGAGGCCGGGCCCCGGGTCGCGACCCTCTCGGCCCACGCGGAGCCCGCGCACCGTTACGCCTCCGTGGGACGGCCCCTGCCCGGCACGCAGGTGTCGCTCGCCCCCCGAGGTCCCGGCGGACAGAAGGAGCTGCTGGTCTCCTCGGACACGCTGATGAAGCGGCGCATCGGCCTGGTGGAGGGCGACAAGCTGCACGCGTGGCGCGGTCCCCGGCTGCTGGCCACCGGCGACATCTTCGACATCGACGCGGATGGCTACCTGTACTTCCAGGGGAGGCTCTCCGACTTCCTGGTCCGCGGCAGCGAGAAGATCTGCATGGCCTCCGTGCGGCGCCTGGCCACCACGCTCCCGGGTGTGCTCACGGCGCGCACCCAGGTCGTCTCCGGCACCGAGGGAGATGACTACGAGATGATCCTCACCGTGGCCGACGAGGGCCGACCCCTGGAGCACGTGTCCGAGGCGCTCTCGCGGCTCCTGCGGCTCGCCGAGCGCCCCCGACGCATCCAGGTCGTCTCCGCCGACGGCAGCACCGCCGCCCTGCACAAGTGAGCGGCTGACGCCACGCGCGTCGCCCCCAACCCGTCCCACCCGAGAAGGACCCTTCCGATGACGCTCGCCTCCGCGCACACCGGCAGCAATCAGTCACCTCGCACCCAGACGGAGCAGGTCCTGTGCGAACTCTGGAGCGTGCTGCTGGAGGTCGAGCAGGTCGGCGTCCACGACGACTTCTTCCAGCTCGGCGGCCACTCGCTCATCGCCACCCAGCTCGTCTCGCGCATCAACGAGATATTCCAGCTGCGCCTGCCCCTGCCGAGCATCTTCGATGCGCCCACCATCGCGCAGCTCGCCTCGGCCATCGACGCCTCACGAGGAGCCACCGCCTCCGGCATGGACCTCAAGCTGCGCCCGGGTGCCCGGACGAGTGAAGCGCCGCTCTCCTATTCGCAGGAGCGGCTCTGGTTCATGGAGCAGCTCCACCCCGGGCAGGCCACCCACAACATCCCCCTCTCCTATCGCATCACCTCCGCGCTCGACGTCGGCGTGCTCCAGCGGGCCCTCGACGAGGTCTTGCGTCGCCACGAACCGCTCCGAGTCACCTTCGCCTCCACCGAGTCGGGCCCCATCGCGCGCATCTCGCCTCCTGGCGCCTTCCCGCTCTCCGTCATCGACCTGGGCCACCTCTCCGCGGACACACGCGAGGAGGAGGCATCGCGCCTCGCCACGGAGCAGGCGCACACCCCCATCGACGTCCGCACCGGCCCCATCATCCGAGGCACCCTGCTGAAGCTCGACGCACGGGAGCATCGACTCCTGCTCACGATGCATCACATCGTGTCCGACGGCTGGTCCGTGGGCGTCCTCCTGCGCGAGCTGCGGACCCACTACGAAGACTTCGCCGCCGGCCGGTCGTCCTCGCTCCCCGAGCTGCCCGTGAGGTACGCGGACTTCGCCGCATGGCAGCGACAGTGGCTGCCCGCGCAGGCCGAGGAGCGGCTCCTCCCCTACTGGCGCAAGCGACTCGCCCAAGCCCCCGCCCTCCTGTCACTCCCCGCGGACCGCCCCCGTCCGCCGCTCCAGCGCTTCCGGGGTGCTCGGCGGACGTTCCACATCCGCGAGGAGACGGCGCTGGCCGTCGATGCGCTCTGCCGCCAGGAGCGCGCCACGCTCTTCATGACGCTGCTGGCGGGCTTCTGCGCCCTGCTCCACCGCTACTCCGGACAAGAGGACCTCCTCGTCGGCTCGCCCATCTCCGGACGCATCCGGCCGGAGGTCGAGGGACTCATCGGCTTCTTCGTCAACACGCTCACGCTGCGCAATGACCTGTCGGGCAACCCCCGCTTCACCGAGCTGCTCGCGCGGGTGCGCGAGACGACGCTCGGAGCCTTTGCCCACCAGGAGCTCCCCTTCGAGAAGCTGGTCGAGTCCCTCCAACCCGAGCGCACGCTCAGCCACGCGCAGCTCGTCCAGGTGATGTTCGTGTTGCAGAAGGCGCCCGCGCTGGAGGAGGACCCGTCCGCCTCACTCCAGCTCTCCGCCCTGGCGGAGCCGTGGGAGACGGACACGGGGACCTCGAAGTGCGACCTCGTCCTCTACATGGCGAGGAGCGCCGAGGGCCTGCGCGCCACCTTCGAGTACGACACGGACCTCTTCGACGAGGCACGCATCGAGCGCATGGCCGGGCACCTCCAGGTGATGCTCGAAGCGGTGGCCGCCGACCCGCACCAGAGGCTCTCGGCGCTGCCCCTGCTCACGCCCGTCGAGCGCAACCAGGTGCTGCGCGACTGGAACAGCGCCTCCGCGGACTTCCCCCGGGACGTCTGCGTCCACGAGCTGTTCTCGCGCCAGGCCGCGAGGACTCCGGACGCCATCGCCGTCTCCTACGGTGGGCAGGACCTCACCTATCGGGAGCTGGACGCGCGCTCCAATCAGCTCGCCCACCACCTGCGCTCACTCGGTGTGGGGCCCGAGGTGCTCGTCGGTCTGTGCGTCGAGCGCTCCGTGGACCTGGTCGTCAGCATGCTCGGCATCCTCAAGGCGGGAGGCGCGTACCTTCCGCTCGAGGCCTCCTATCCCACCGAGCGGCTGGCCTTCATGCTCCAGGACTCCCGCGTCTCGCTGCTCATGGTCCACGCGTCCAGGCTCCAGCAGCTGCCCCCCTTCGCGGGGCCAGTGGTCCGCATCGACGAGGAACGAGAGGCCATCGCCCGGTGCTCCGAGCTGCCGGGGGTCTCCACCGTCTGCTCCGACAACCTCGCCTACGTCATCTACACCTCCGGCTCCACCGGCCGGCCCAAGGGCAGCGCCATCCTCCATCGAGGAATCGCGGCCCTGCTCTTCCAGACGAACTTCGTGCGCTTCTCGCCGAAGGACCGCGTCGCCCAGGCCTCCAACGCCTCCTTCGACCCGAGCACCTTCGAAATCTGGGGGGCGCTGCTGAACGGGGCTCGGCTGGTCGGCATCACCGCGGACCCGGCGCGTGAGCCTCACGAGCTGGCCGCCCAGATTCGGGACGAGGCCATCACGGTGATGTTCGTCACCACCGCGGTGCTCCACCTGCTGGCGCGGCAGATTCCGGAGGCGTTCCGCGACGTGCACACGCTCGTGTTCGGAGGCGAGGCCGCGGACCCGCTGGCGCTGCGAGAGGTGCTCCGACACGGCCCTCCTCGCCGGCTGCTCAACGGCTACGGCCCCACCGAGTGCACCGTCTTCTCGACCTTCCACGCCATCGACTCACCGCCGCCGCTCGGACAACCCGTCCCCATCGGGCGGCCCATCACCAACGGCCCGGTCTACCTGCTGGACGAGCACCTGAGGCCGGTGCCCGTCGGTGTCCCTGGGGAGCTGTACGTCGCGGGTGAGCGGCTGGGCCGTGGTTACTTCCATCGTCCGGACCTCACCGCGCGCACCTACGTGCCCGACCCCTTCACCACCCAACCGGGCGGGCGGCTGTACAAGACGGGCGACCTGGGCCGCTATCTCGCCAACGGCCGCATCGAGTACCTGGGCCGCGCCGACCTGCAGGTGAAGATTCGCGGCTTCCGCGTGGAGCTGGGCGAGGTCGAGGAGTCGCTGCGGCAGCACCCCTCCGTGGAGGACTGCACGGTGGTGGCGCTGGAGGTGGGAGGGGACCGCAAGCTGGCCGCGTACCTCGTGTCGCGGGGACAGGCGCCCGCGCAGTCGTCCCTTCGTGCGTGGCTGCGGGAACGATTGCCCGAGCACATGGTGCCGACATCCTTCACGGTGCTGCCCGCGTTGCCGCTCACGCCGAACGGCAAGGTGGACCGGCGGGCCCTGCCCTCGCCCGAGGCGCCCCAGGGAGATGCCTCCACGCAGCAGGCCCCACGCACCTTCACGGAGGAGACGCTGTGCCGGATGTGGGCGTCCCTGCTGGGGATGGCCCGCGTGGGCATCCACGACAACTTCTTCCAGCTGGGTGGGCACTCGCTCCTGGCCACACAGGTGGTCTCGCGGGTGCGTGCCGAGCTGGGAGTGGAGGTCTCGCTGCGCACGTTGTTCGCGGCGCCCACGGTGGCGGACCTGGCCAGGCACGTCTCCCGCGCGGAGCCTCCCGTGACGCTCGCGCGGCCGGTGCCTCCGCTGCGCAAGGTGTCCCGGGAAGGAGCCCTGCGGGTGTCGTTCGCGCAGGAGCGCCTGTGGCGGTTCTTCCAGCGGGCTCCCGAGTCCAGCGCCTACAACATCCCGCGCGCGTTCCGGTTGAAGGGACGATTGGAGGCGCGGCACCTCGAGGCGGCGTTCCAGGGGCTCATCGCCCGACATGAGACCTTGCGAGTCACCTACTCCGAGGAGGACGGAGTGCCGCTCCAGCACCTCCATGCATCGATGGACTTCCCCTTCCGGGAGGTGGACCTCCGAGGGAGGGAGGACCGCGAGGAGGAGGCGCGACGCCTGATGTTGGAGTCCGCGCTGCGTCCGTTCGACCTGACGCGCGGGCCGCTGCTCCACGGGATGCTGCTCCGATTGGAGGACGAGGAGCACCTGCTGTTCTGCTGCATGCACCACATCACGGCGGATGGCTGGTCCATGGGCGTCATGGCGCGAGAGCTCGGCCGGCTCTACACGGCCAGCGTCACGGGGGGAGAGCATGGGCTGCCGCCGCTGGTCATCCAGTATCCCGACTACGCGGCCTGGCAGCGCGACTGGCTGTCCGGGGCGGAGCTGAAGGAGCGGCTGGGGTTCTGGCAGAAGGCGCTCGCCGGAGCGCCCACGCGGCTCGACCTCCCCACGGACAAGCCGCGGCCCTCGGTGCGGACGTTCAACGGGCGCAATCTGACCGTGGCGCTGGGCGTGGAGCGCAGCCAGGCCCTGAATGCGCTCTGTCGTCAGGAGCAGGTGACGCCGTTCATGGCGTTGCTCGCCGTCTTCGGCGCGGTGCTGGCGCGGAATGCAGGGCAGGAGGAGGTGGTCATCGGCTCGCCCATCGCGAATCGCCTCCGTCCCGAGCTGGAGCCGCTCATCGGGATGTTCGTCAACGGGCTGTGCTTGCGGGTCAACCTCCAGGGCCGCCCCGCCTTCCGGGAGCTGCTCCAGCGCGTGCGCGAGGAGACCCTGGCGGGCTATGCCCACCAGGAGGTCCCGCTGGACCAGGTGATGGCCTCACTCGGGGTGGAGCTGCCCGCCAACCGCCCGCCCGTGTTCCAGGTGATGTTCGTGCTGCAGAACGCACCCACCGCGCCGCTGGAACTGCCGGGGCTCACGGTCCTCAACGAGCCCGTCAATCGCGGCTCTGTCACTTATGAGATGACGTTGGCGCTGACGGAGACGCCCGAGGGGTTCTCGGGCATCCTCGAGTTCAACACCGACTTGTTCGAGCCCACCACCGCGGCGCGCATCCATGCGGAGCTGTTGGAATCGCTGGACGCCGCGCTGGCGGACCCGGATGCGAGCCTGGGACCGGAAACGCGCGCGGGCTAGAAGCAATCCCCGCAGGCGTAGGTGCTCGTCGGGCCCGCGTCGTAGGACGCCGAGCCCGATTCACAATACAGATGCAGGACGTTGTAGTTCCCGGGCCCGGCGTAGTTGCAGGGCGCGGTGTGTGCCGCCAGTCGCCTGCACTGCCAGAGATAGAGCGAGGTGTATCCCGAGGGACAACTCGGCTCGAGGGTTTGCTCCTGTGTGGCGTCGGCGGGCGCGGGCGCCTCTGACTCCACCCCACCACATCCCATCAACACACCCGCCACCAGCAACGAGACACCCATCCAAGGCACTCTTCGCATGTGACCTCCGGGAAGCAGTCATGTCCAGACAGCGCGGCCATGATAGTGGCCCCCCTGCTCGAAAAGGAAAGACCCGGCCGGCCACGAGTGCCGACCGGGTCTGGATGAACCCGAACAGGGGTTGTCCGCTCAGTGCGAGGCCTGCAACGCCTTGCGCTCCTTGGCGCAGAGCTGGATGAGCTCAATCATGCTCATGCTGCCGTTGCCGGTGTCGAACTTCTGGTCCTTGAAGTCGGGGTACCCGTTCTCCAGGATGCGCCCCTCCGCGATGCAGTCGTTGAGCTGCGCGAGCGCCTCGGGCTTCTTGCCCTTGGAGAGCAGCGCCTTCGCGGTGTCATACGCCTTGCGCTGGCCCTCCTGGAAGCGCAGCTCCACGTCCGCCTTCTTCTGCGGCGCCTGGATTGCCTCCGCCGTCTGCGCGCACTGGGCCATCACGTCCTGCGGCCGGGTGGGAATCCCCTCCACCAGCACGTCCACCCCGGCGAGGCTCGCGTTCTCCTTCACCATCCTCGCGCCCTCGTCCTGGCAGGCCCGGAGCTTCTCCGCCGCGCTCGCGTACAGCTCCTTGCGCTTGCGCAAATCCTTGGTGGACGCGGCCGACGCGAACGCCTTGCCGGCGGCGGTCAGCGCCTCACCCGTCAGCTGCCGCAAGGCCCTCGCCTGCTTCGCGAACTCCAGCGCCTCCACCAGCTTCAGCCACTCGGCGCGCCCCCGCTCCGCGTTCGCCGCGTAGCCCGCGTCCTGCCGCTCCAGCGCCGCGTTCGCCTCGAAGAACTGCATCACCTCGTCCACGCCCTTCGACGCCGTCTCCACGTCGCCATCCGTCGCGGAGATGCTCTTGGCCGCCTCCAGCTTCTCCTTCGTCAGCGCCAGCCGCGTGGACAGCTGCGCCCGGGCGTCCGCCGCGGACAGGACGATCTTCCGGCGGTTGATCCGCTCCGCCAGCTCCGCCATGCGCTCCTTCGTCTCCTTGGCGTAGATGGCGTAGTCGCGGTCCTTCTTCACGAACGCGGCCCCCGCCTCCAGCACCACGCCAATCTGCTTCACGGCGTTGTCCGCCTCCTGCAGCTGCGCCGGGGTGGGCGCCTCCTTCTGGATCTGCGTCACGAGCGCCGCCGCGTTCTTGCGCGCCTCGTCCACCTTCATCCGCTGCTGCGTCAGGTCGACCTCGTACCGGCGCCGCTCCATCGTCGCCCGGCCGTCCTTGAGCAGTTGCCGCGCCTCCGCCGCCGAGGGGCTGATGGCCGGGTTCTTCACGTGCACCGTCTCGAGCGTCTTCTCCAGGACGACCATCGCCGTCTTGGCCTCCTCGAACTGCTCGGGCGTCACGGCCCGCTTCTCCACGTTGCGCAGGGCCTGGACCACCTCGGCACGGGCCGCGTCGAGCGTGCGGACCTGGAGCGCCACCTCCACCTCGACGAGCGTGTTCTTCACCTCGCCCAGGTACTGGCCGATGGCCTGGCTCCTCGCCGCCTGGGGCTCGTACTTGTCCACCAGCTTGCGCGCGACGAAGGCCGCCGTCTTCGCCTCGGCGAGCTGCTCGGGCGTCGGACGGCGGGCCCGGAGCGCCTTGGCGGACGCGCGCAGCTCCTCGTGCGCGGGCTCCAGCTCCACCTTGACCCGGGAGACGCCCGCCTGAACGACGAGCTCATCCATCCGGCGCCGCGCCTGGGTGATCTCCGCGCGGGCCTTGTCCGCCTCCGCGCGGTACGCCTTGTCACGCGCCTCCAGCGGCGTGCCCTCGTCGAGCGTCTTCTGCAGGGCCACCGTGGCCTTGTCCGTCGCGGAGAACTTCTCGTCCGACCAAGCCTTGTTCACCTCGGCGAGCGCGTTCGCCAGCGACTTGCGGCTCTCGTCCAACAGCCCGCGCTGCTTCTGCGCCGACTGCTGCAGCCAGCGCTCGTCGAGCGTCTTCTCGTGGCGGGCGATGGTCGCGTCGACCTCGGTGAGGTACTGGGCGAACTTCGGGTCCTGGCTCTTCAAGGGCCGCCCCTCCTCCGCCAGCTTCTTGAGCCCATCCACCGCGGCGCGCGCCTCGTCCATGCCCTTGGAGCCGGAGTCCTCCTTCACGAGCTTCGCCATCCGCTCGTTCAGGGGCGCGAGCGCGCCGTCGATGCGGCGGCGGAACTCGTGGATGTGGACCTTGGCGCGGCGCTCGTCCACGTACTCACGCTGCGTGCGCAGCTGCTTGCGCGCGGCGAGGACGAGCTTGGCGTACTCCAGGTCCTCCGTCTCGAAGCTCGCCCCCGCGTTGAGCGCGTCCTTCAGCGCCTCCACCGCCACGACGGCGGCGTCGAGGTCCGCGTTGCGCGGCGGCTCCACCTCGATTTTCTGGACGGCCGTCGCGAGCGCCGCGCG
This sequence comes from Myxococcus faecalis, assembly GCF_050039385.1. Taxonomy (NCBI): domain Bacteria; kingdom Pseudomonadati; phylum Myxococcota; class Myxococcia; order Myxococcales; family Myxococcaceae; genus Myxococcus; species Myxococcus faecalis. Next base: position 1,647,985 of record NZ_CP144336.1, read on the forward strand.
AGCCGACTCCACCTTCTTCGTGGCCTCCGCGATGGACTTCGCGGCGCCGGGCTCCGGAGGCGCGGCGAAGGCCTCGGCGGAGGCGAGGATGCACAACACCATCAACACCAGCACAGAAGTACGTACCATTCACACCAACCTACTACAGCGAGGCCGGGGGAGCCCCGGCATAGTGGAAGCGTCCTGAAGGCTGGCGGGAACTGAACGCGAGGTGGGAGACCCACGGACTCCCACCTGGGCCAGCAGACGACCAGGCCCCTGGCCACACGCGCATCCCCGGGCGGGAGTTGGTCTAGCGTGGGCCGCACCCTCGTGCGCCCTCACCTCGTGAAATCCACCGTCTTCCTCCTGCTCGTCGCGGGCCTTCCAGGCTGCGCCACCTCCCCTTCGCGCGTCCGTTCCACCTCGGCGGAGCCCGTGCTCCTCGTCCAGGACGGCGTCACCGCGGAGGCAGCCCGGGGGGTCTGGCGCTCGCGCGGCCATGGGCACGTCCTGACCGTCTCCGCGAAGGACCTGAAGCTGCACCATGCGACAGCCGCCGGCTGCTACCCGCAGCCCGGCGAAGAACCCGGAGCGCTGTCGGGCTTCGTCCACGTGATGCCCGATTCGGCTCCCGACAGCCTGTCCCTCAGCGCCGTCCCCGGCGACACGCGGTACCTCTTCGAGCGGCTCCCCGCCCTGCCCCCGGAGTGCTCGGCGAACACCGAGTGGACGCCACCGCGGCTGTTCGAGCTCTTCGCCGCGACCTTCACGGAGCACTACGCCTTCTTCGCGGAGCGCCACGTGGACTTCAGCGCCCGTGTCGCCGCGCTCCGCCCCAGGGTCACCGACGCGACAAAGCCCCGTGCGTTGTTCGGAGTCTTCCAGGCGCTGACGACGGGACTCGGGGACGCGCATACCCGCATCGCCGCCGAGGTGGATGGGGAGACACTCGGCCACGCAGAGGGAGAGGCCCGGACGCTGGAGCGCGTGGACGCCGAGGGGAGCAAGGCGGGACAGTCATCCCGGGACGCCCAGCGCGCCTGGCTCGCCGCCTACCGCGACGGCATCCTCCAGACGGTGCTGAAGGGCGCGGGCCACCACGTGGCGAACAAGCGCATCTTCCATGGGCTCGTGGGCGACGTCGGCTACCTCAACGTGGTGACGATGGGGGGCTATGTCGACGAGGACGATGTCCCGCCGCGCGAGGAACTCCGGGTCCTCGACGAGGCGCTCGACACGGCGCTGCAATCCTTCCAGGGCGCACGGGCCGTCATCGTCGACGTGAGCAACAACCGGGGCGGACATGACGTCATCTCCCGAGCCATCGCCGCGCGCTTCACCGACACCCGGCGGCTCGCCTACACCAAGGTCCCCTTCAACTCCGACGTGCCTCCCCAGGCCTTCCACGTCGAGCCCGCCTCCGGACCGCGCTACACCGGTCCTGTCTACCTGGTGACGAGCGACATCACCGTGAGCGCCGGGGAAGTCTTCACCCTCGCCATGCGCGCGCTGCCGAATGTCACCCACGTGGGCACCACCACCCGAGGCGCCCTCTCCGACGTGCTCGTCAAGCCGCTCCCGAATGGATGGAGCGTGGAGCTCTCCAACGAGCGCTATCTCGACCCGAAGGGGCAGCTGTTCGAGGCACGCGGCATCCCTCCCCAGCAGGAACTGGAGGTCTTCCCCGAAGACGACCTGCACGAGGGCCACGCCAGGGCCGTGCTGTCGGTGGTGGACGTGGCCTCGGGTCGACGGAACGCAATCCCTGGAGGCGCTCGCGAATGACGGCGGCCTACGAGTTGTTCCTACGGGAGGTCGATGCCCAGGGACGGGAGCGTGCCGATGGGTTCTCGCTGGGCAACCTGCGACACCTCACGCCAGAAGAGCACCTCCAGGTGCTCGCCACGTTGACGCGGCTGCTCTCCGAGCGGGAGGAACGGGCCCCCGTGGCGCTGGCCCTCCTGGCCCCGACACCAGCCACCGTCACACTGTTGCGTGAAGCACTCCCGCTGCCGTGGAAGCCCGGAGCGAGGCGCGAGTACTTCGACCTGGAGGTCGCATCAGCGCTCGGCGTGCTCACGGGCGAACCGCTGGCCCTGGACCTGCTCGAGGACACCGTGGCCCGAATCCAGGACCCGTGGGCCAAGGGCATCGCGACGGAAGGGCTGCGCCGGGCCTCGCCATCGAGCGATGCCAGCGCGCGTCTGGCGCGGCTCATCCGCACGCGGCCTCGGGAGTCGATGCTGCTCGACGCCGCCGAGATGCTGATGACGCGACATGGCCTGTGGGCCTACGACCTGGCGCACCAGGATGAGCGACTGACGCTCCTGCGCGCACTGACGGAAGACGATGACGCCGCCCGGGACGAAGCCCTCGGGCGGATTCTCGCCGCGCCCGTCAAACCCTGGCCCTGAGTCACCGAGGAGAGCCCGTGGAGCCCCCCCTCCATCGGCAAGCGTGACGACGAAGGCCGCCTCGCACGAGGGTCTCCCGAGCCGGAGCGTCGGCTCCTCAGGTCCGAAGGACGGCGACCGCCTCCACCTCGAAGAGCATCCCGTCCAGCGCCAGCCGGGGCACGGGAATCAGCGTACAGGTCGGCTTCATTCCATCCCCCCAGGCCGCGTCCAGCTCGGGGCCGATGATGCGGAGCTTCTCCTCCGTGTGGTCCACCACGAGCATCGTGAGCTTGGCGACGTCGCCGACGCCCGCTCCCACCGACGCCAGCGCCGTGCGGACATTCTGGAGCGCCTGCCTCACCTGGAGGCGGAAGTCGGGCTCCAGCGCGCCGCTCTCACGCTCGCCGCCCTGCCCCGCCAGATAGATGAGCCGGGTTCCGGCCGCCACCTGCGCCACGTGCGAGAAGCCGTAGGGCGCCGGGTCGAACAGCCCCTTCGGATTCGTCAGGACCAACGGAGGAGTCTTCGAGGATTCAGTGCTCTGTCCCATGATTCACCTGTGTGGAGTCCGCCCCCAATATGCGGGCCGGCACTCCCGCCTTCAATCGAATCGGACCGGAGGCGTCCTCAGTGCGGCTCGGCCGATACCTGGGCCGCGTGACGCAATCCCACTCCACCAGGGGGTGGGTGGCCTGGGCGAGCGCGAGGCCCGTGGGCGTGAGCGAATACTCCTCCTTGGGCGGCACCTCGTCGAACACCGCGCGGCCGACGACGCCAGCGGCCTCCAGCTCCCGGAAATGCTCGAACAGGACCTTCTCGCTGACGCCGCGCACCCGACGTCCCAGCTCGCCGAAGCGCACTGGCCCCGCGTACAGCTCGCACAGGATGGCCGACTTCCACTTGCCTCCGATGAAGGCCCGCGCCACACCGAGGTCGCAGTCCGCGGCCGATTGCCTCCTCACCATGTTCCCGTCTCCTCATCGTCCGGCACTTACAATTCTGTAAGGACTTGTGCCGCGCCGCGATTCATCCGAATAACAGACGCACGCATCCAAAGTAGCGCCCCGGGGACAGCCAACATAAGCAATCCACGCGGCGACGTGACGGTCATCGGGCTGGGCAAGATGGGCTCGGCTCTCGCGGGAGCCTTTCTCCGGGCCGGGCACCGGGTGACGGTCTGGAACCGCACCGCGAGCCGCGCCGAGCTTCTGCGACAAGCCGGGGCCGTGGTGGCCCCAGCGCGGCGGCGGTAGAGGCCAGCCCGCTGGTGGTGGTCGCGCCATCCTCGAGGTGCCGGAGGTGACCTCGGCCTTGTCGGGGCGCACGCTCGTGCAGCTCAGCTCCAGCACACCGCAGGAGGCTCGCGACCTGGAGACCTGGGCGCGCGGACGGGACATCGACCTGCTCCGCGGGGCAGTCCTCGCCTGCCTCGACAGGCTGGCACCGAGGACGGCGCCATCGTGCTCTCGGGCCCCCGCGAGGTGCTGCGCCGACATGAGGGCGTCCTGCGTGCCCTGGGCGGCACGCTCACATGGGCGAGGCGATAGGCGCCGCCTGCCCGATGTTCTCGGCGGTGCTGACGTATCTGGCCACGCACTGGATGGGCTTTGCCCATGGCGCGCGCGTCTGCCGCGCCGAGGAGCTGGACGCGACGGCCTTCGGCGTGACGCTGCACGCGCTCGCTCCCACTCTAGGTCAGGACGCCCGCCACATGGCGAAGGAGCTCCAGACCGCGGGCTACGCCAACCCCGAGAGCACGCTGGAGACGGCGGGCAACGACATCCCCCGGCTGGTGCAGCTGTCTCAGGAAGATGGCATCAGCGATGCGGTGCCCCGCTTCGTCGCCCGCATCTTCCGCCAGGCCATCGACGCGGGGCATGGCGCCGCGGGCCAGATTGAGGGCAGCCGGTGAGGCCACCCCTCGCTGACAGCCGCGTGCCAGGCAAGAGGCTGAGTCATCGCGGACCGGCAGGATGAGGAGGGCCCCCCGGCACGTTTCACGAGGCCGGGGAGCGCGTCTCCTCCCTCGTGACGCTCGCGCCTGCCCCCTCGAAATCAAATATCGGGTGACACCTGGCACGACCGCCGGAGTTTCATGAGACACTCACGCTTTCCCACGCGTCCGGCAGCCTGCTCAGGATTTCATGTCATTTCTGGATCGCATCCTCGACCCTCCGAGTTACGGCTACGAAAAGAACGGCGCGCTCCATGTGCCCACCCACCGGGAAATCCTCTCGGAGTTCTTCTCCCGACTGAACATTCTACGAACCCGTAAGAACTGGCTGGCCCTGACGGGGTGGGCCACGACGTTGGGGTTCGGCATCCCGCTGGCGCTCTTCTTCACCCATCACTTCAGCGTGTGGCTGCTGCTGGCGGGCTTCGTCTACAGCATGGTGGTGTTGGGCACCCACGGCACCATCTGGTTCCACCGCTATGCCACGCACCGTGCGTTCAAGTTCAAGAACGCCTTCTTCCGGGAGCTGTGCCGCAACCTGGTGGTGAAGACCATCTCGGAGGAGGCCTATGTCATCTCCCACCACGTGCACCACGCCAGGTCGGAGCAGCCAGGCGACCCCTACAACGCGAAGGCCGGCTGGCTCTACTGCTTCCTGGCGGACGCGAATCATCAGGGTATCCGCAAGGACTTGAACGCCAGGGATTACGCGCAGCTGTGCAAGCTGATGGAGCACACGGGGGTGCACCTCAACAGCCATGCGCAGTACCAGAAGTGGGGTTCACTCTGTCACCCGGCCTGGACGGTGGCGCACTTCCTGGCGAACTGGGCAGTCTGGTACGGCGTGTTCTTCCTGCTCGGCGGGCACGCGCTGGCGTTGGCGCTCTTCGGCTGGTCCGGGGTGTGGGTCGTGGGCGTGCGGACGTTCAACTATGACGGGCACGGGGGTGGGAAGGACCGTCGGCGTGACGGGGTGGACTTCAACCGGCGCGACCAGTCCATCAACCAGCGCTGGCCGGGCCTCATCACCGGGGAGTGGCACAACAACCACCACCTCTATCCGCAAGGCGCGCGCGCGGGCTTCCTGCCGTACCAGTTCGACCCCGCCTGGCAGTGCATCCGCGGCGCGCACTGGCTCGGCGCCATCAGCAGCTACCGCGACTTCAAGCCGGAGTTCATGGCGCGCCACTACCTCCCCTGGCTGGAGGAACAGAAGGCCAAGGCCGTCGCGGTGGCCGGATGAACCCGAGTTCGTGATTCTCGGACGGCCTCGGACGGCGCGCCTGGGGTCCACCCTGCGTGGAGATGGGCTGACAGAGCGCTGGGCGTCGCCCTTCGCCCCTGGTGCCTCGAGCAGGCGAGGAGGAGGTGAGCGAGGGGGGGGAGCAGCTGCTCCATGCAGGGAAGATGGGACCATCGTACAGGGCCATCGTCAGGCGACGAACGCTGCCGCGGACCGCTTCGGAGACGCTGAGTCGGGCGCGCCGCTAGCCTCGTGGAGCAACCACTCTGGAGGTCTCGATGGTCAAGCCTGGCTGGCTCGTTGCGGTGGTTTCGACCGGGATGCTGTACGTGGGCTGCGGTGAGCATCAGGGCGGCTCCGCGGAGGGCGAGGTGCCCGCCTCCGTCGAGCAGGGCCTGTCGACGCTCGTCACCTGTCCGGTGGGCTCCGTGACGGTGACGTTCGACCCGCCGCTGCGACGGACACCCCAGGACGTCGTCACCACCTCGACGGGCGTCCTGAGCAACTGCGTCACGCTCCTGGGCTCGCCGGTGACCTCGGCGACCGCTTGGAGACAGCTCAACGAGCCGGGCCTCTCCTGCGCGAACCTCCTCAAGACGCCTTCCACCACGCTGTCGCTGACCTGGAATACAGGCGAGACCTCGACCCTGCGCAGCACGCAGGTGCGGGTGGCTTCCGAGCCGGCCGTGGCCATCGCGGAGGAGACCGGCACCGTCCTGTCGGGGAAGTTCGAGGGCGCCACCTCGGTACGAACCGCGACTTTCGTCTCCACGGACCTCGCGGCCTGTGATTCGCCCGAAGGGCTGTCCTCGCTCAACGGGCTCCTGTCCCTGAGCCTCGTTCAAGTGCTCTGACTCCAGGTGGTTGCCCGTGGTCACCTGTCCCGTGGGCACGGTGAGCGTGACAGCCGCTGCGTCGCTACGCCCCCTCCCGCGGGACGTCCCCACCCTCGCGAGCCAGCTCCACGGCAACCGCCCCCTTGACCGGGCCACATCCCGCTCATGCGAATGCTCGTCATCGTGGAGACCTGGGGCCGCGCAGCGTGGCGGTGCTGGCGCCGCTGCTTTCGAAGCAGGCCCCCGCCGATTGACCGACGGGGGCCGCTCGCCTTCTCGACCTCAGGCGATGTTCCGCACCGCTGCGGAGCCCTCCTTCGTCCCCGCGCCGGGTGAAGCGCTCAGGAGGCTCACCTTCGGCCTGGCCACGGTGGCGGGCACCCCGAAGAAGGCGTCATAGGCGTCGATGTGCTGCTGCCCCACCGTCGTCATGAAGTCCGCGAAGTCCGCCGGCTGGGCGGGCAGCGGCGACGGCATGAAGAACTGCGAAGGCAGCCTGACGTAGGGATTCGGGTCCGGGACCCGCTCGTACAGCGGGTGGATGGTCCCATAGGCGAGGTTGGCGTCGAGCCCGAAGACACCGGTGAGGGGGCCGTAGAGCGTCTGGATGGACTGGTTCTTGACGTAATCCCACACGACGTCATTCTGCACGCTGTGCGGCTGGACGTTCATCAGGTTGGTCCAGCCATGCGGCACCACGTCGTACACGTTCGTGATGACCTGGTTCCAGTAGCCATAATTCGCGATGCCGGTGATGTACGTCGGAACGAAGAGCCCGCTGAAGTAGTTGACGAAGCCCTGGTCTCCCGTCGTCGGCGCGGCCGTCGGCAGCACGAAGACGTCGTTCCAACGCTTCACATCGAAGATGCTCGGATAGAGCCAGCGAGCCAACGTCGGACTGAGCGAGCCTCCCAGGCTGTGCCCCGTGAAGACCAGCGTCGACTTGGACGACTCCTTCGTCCCCAGGAAGGTCTGCAGCGACTGATTCGTCCGCGGGTCCAGCATGTTCAGCAGATTCGTGGTCCCCCAGGCCGCCCCTTGGGAGACGTTCCCGATGTTGGAGCGGCTGGGGTTGGTGCTGTTCGTCGGAGTGATGCCCATCGGATAGGGCACGGTGACCGAGACGTTGTTGTCCAGACAGTCCGTGTCGTACCAGTTGTACGTCGTGTCCCGATTCCCGTTGGTGCCAGCAACCGCCACGACATAGCAGTCCGCTTGCGCGTTGTAGGCCACGTACATGACGTTGTCGGCCACCTTCGACACGCGGCCCTTCCCCGAGCAGTCCTTGTCCGTTTGATAGACACAAGGACCCCACACCCGCGTCCACACGCCCAATTGCTGCGCATTCTGGGTCAACGCGCCGTCGATGATGGGCCCCAGCGCGAGCGCGATGTTGGAGGCCGTGTCCTCGAGCTGGTCCCCCAGGCCGGAGAACCGCGAGAGCCGGTAGACCGTCTGGATGATGTTGTAGCTGCCGCCTGGATTGATGGGCTGCACGACCTTCATCTGGAATTCCTCCATTGGGGGTGGTGAGCCCCCTCGGAGCAGAAGACATGCCAGCACGCCAGAGCCGGGCCCCAATGCAAACACAGGCATTTGCGAACCCCCTCCAGACACTTGACGCGTCAGGGCGGGCACTTGACGTGTCAGGCCTGTCCGGCATTCGTCGACAGGAGAACTTTCCCATGCCCTGGCACATCACTCGAGCAGGTGGAGGTCCACGGCCTCCGCCATGAGCGCGTGGCCCGCATCGTTGGGGTGCAGTCCGTCCACCGTCAGCGTCGCTCGCATCGCGTCGGGGTCCGCCGGGTCCGTCAGCACGGCCTCGAAGTCAATCACCGCGTCGAACCGGCCCGCCGTGCGAATCCACTGGTTCACCGCCTCGCGCGTGGCCTCGTTCGCCGCCGTGAAGTAGGGATGACCCTTCATCGGCGTCAACGTCCCGCCATACACCTTCATGCCCCGGGCCCTCGCCCGCTGGATGAGCTGCTCGTAGGCCTGGGTGATGCGCTCGGCCCCGGATGCCGCCCCCGGGCGGCCGATGTCGTTGATTCCCTCCAGCAGGATGACGGCCTTCACGCCGCGCTGGGTCAGCACGTCGCGCTCGAAGCGGCGCAAGCCGCTGGGGCCATAGCCGTCCTCCAACAGCCGGTTGCCCGACAGCCCCGCGTTGAGCACGCCCACGGCGCGTCCGCCTCGCGCCCTCAGGCGTTGCGACAGGCGCGCGGGCCAGGTGCGCTCCTGGTCCGCCGTGGTCCCCACACCATCGGTGATGGAGTCGCCGAACGCCACGACCAGGGACGCATCCGCCACGGCGTCGACGTGCAGCGCGGTGAGGAAGTAGAGGCTGCGCGTGGTGAGCGCGGGCACGAAGCTCGCGGCCCCAGCGTGGTCGCCACGGCCAGAGACATAGGTGCTCCGCGTGCCCTCCAGGTGCCAGGACACGGCCCCCGAGCGCTCCAGGAAGTAGAGCGACACCGCCACATCCCGCAGGCCATCGACCGCGAGCTCCACGGGCTCGCTGGTGGCCGTCCTCCCCGGAGGGATGCTGACGGACGCCGTGCCGGCGAAGCGGACCTGCCGGTCCGTCGAGGGGTCGATGGAGACGCCCTGAGTCCTCAACCCGACGCGAACCGCCGCGACCTGCAAGGGTTGCGTACCGTACTGGTTGCTCAACACCAGCCGCAGCCGGGGGCCCGCCAGCGTGGGCCGCACGAACATGCGCACCGTCTGGTCGCGGAAGCTCGGTCCGGCGAGCTCATCCCCCACCGTGGCCGAGGCCGACGGGTGCATCGGCGCGGTGAAGGCGGGCAGCCAGTGCGGCGAGGCGAGCGACGCCTTCTCGCCACACGCGCACACGACCCACACCATGACGGCCCACCCGAGGTGACACAGGCTCCTGAACAGGCGCGACATGGTGCCTCCCGAGGCTCAGGGCTCTCGTCCAGGCGGAGCCCACCGCACGGCGCGCCGGGTGGCCATCACCCTCTGGCGCCACCAGCAGGCCTGGAGGCGCACGCCGGACCTCCCCCAGACGTGCGACGCGACGTCGAGCGACCTGGCAAGCGCCCCCGAGTGCTCACGAGGCCACGGCGCGACCACCCGCGCCGCGCTGGAACAACCAGGCAGCCCCCAGGAACAGCGAGACGAAGCCCGCGGTGAGCCCCAGCACCTCGGCCGGAGGACTCCACGGCAAGCCCCAGCCCGCGAGCACCGCGACGAGGCCGATGACGGCCTGGGTGACGGCCATCGCGACCAGCGTCCGCGCCATGCCGGCCGCGCGCAGCCGGGTGATGAAGCAACCGGCCACGCCGATGAGCACCACCCCGCCATGGAGCAGGTTCACGCGCGCACCGTCAGAGCCGATGATGCCGACACCGAGGCTCAGCCAGACGAGGCAGGACACGGCGAAGAGCGCGAGGCCGACGGCGGCGCGGTACGAGGTTCGGGGAATCGAGATGGACATGGAGGGTCTCCGGTTCGACGGGCGATGAGCACGGCGTGAAGCCCTGACAAGGTGGCACCTCTGCACGAGGACGGAGGCGACGCTCCCGACCAGCGGTCGGAATCCGCCGCCAGACGTCGCCAGGCGCGGGCGGCCGGCCTCCCCCTGCCTCGTTGATTCCGGAGGACTCCAGTAGACTCGCGCCATGCTTGCTCGCGCGGGCTCCGCCGTCGTGCTGCTCGTGTTCGCGTTGCCGTGGTGGGCCATCACCGGGTTCGCCGACTACATGGCGGGCTCCAGCGTGAGGCGTCAGGCCCAGTCCGCGAGCTGGCCCACCGCGCAGGGCACCATCACCGCGAGCGAGGTGCGCTCGGTCCGCGGCAACAAGAGCACCACGCACGGCCTCGAGCTGACCTACACGTACTCCGTCGACGGACGACAGCACGAGGGCCACAAGTACCGCATCATGACCTCGCGCTCGGGGGACCTCGAGGAAGCCCAGGCGCTGGTCGCCCGGTACCCCGTCGGGGCTCGCGTCACCGTGCACCACGCGCCGGGCGCCCCCTCGGAGGCGGTCCTCCAGGCGGGTCTCGGGGGCACGGAGCTGGTCGTGCTCCTGATACTGCTGCCCTTCAACCTGGTGGCGCTCTGGCTGTTGAAGCTGGTGGTGGGGTCCTTCAAGCCGGAGCCGCCGCTGCTGTCACCCTTCACACGGGAGGACGGCAGCGAGTGCGTGGTGCTCGACGCACCCGACACGGCCACCTCGGTGGCCGTCACCATGGCGACCTCCGCCCTGCTTTGCGTCGTGCTCACGAGCACCCTCGCGGGCGTCAACCCACCCCTGGCCGCGGGCGTGGCGGCCTGGGTCGTCGTCTTCGCGTGCGGACTGCTCGTCGGGCGCCACCTCCACGCCCGGAAGAAGGCCGGCCACTACGAGGTCCGCCTCCACCGCCGGGAGCGGAGGCTCTCGCTGCCGCCCATCCCGGGACGCAAGGCGCGGCTCGACCTCCGGTGGAACGACGTGCTGTCGCTGCGTGTCGAGTCCCAGGTGTCCGCGAAGAACAAGACGCGCTACCGCGTCACGCTCGAAGTCGCCACCGCCGACGGCACGGCGCGACAGGAAGCCGTGTGCGGCCATACCCGACAGGAGCAGGCGGAGGCGCTGGCGCAGTGGCTGAGAAAGGACCTCCAGGTGGGGGAGGTCGCGCTCCAGGCGCTGCGCTCGGCCTGACCCGAGGCGCATCGGGCCACCGGGACGCGGCGGGCGCGTGCACGGAGGCTCGCCCGCCCCATCCATCGCGCCGGGCAGGAGCGGCGAGCGCACGCTGTGGGCCGCGCCCTCCGCGCCTACCCTTTCCCAGGGACGAGCAGGGCGAGTCTGTCTTTCGGGGGTCACATGGAGCGCCTCATCGGAAGCCCCGCGCGAGCAGCATCCGCGCGTGGGGGGTGGCACCGGAGTCGGGCCATGGCCTGGTGGCGCCACTTCACGCTGCCTGGTGCGTGGGTCGCGCTGGTGTTCGCGTGTCTGTCATTCACCCCCTCGCTCCTGCCTCGCGGCGGCCCCTTCCAGGGGCTCGTCAGCGGCATCAGCGCGGTCATCGGCTACGGGCTCGGGGTGGCGGGTGCCTGGCTCTGGCGGGAGTTCGCCAACCGACCTCCGCGCACACCCAGCGCCCGGGCCTGGCGAGGGTTCCTCGGGGTGGCGGCCGTGGCCCTGGCCGCATCCCTGGTGCTGGGCTGGCATTGGCAGGCGAGCATCCGGGAGCGGATGGGGATGCCCCACCCGGGCCGTGCGGGCTACCTGTTCGCGCCCTTCATCGCCGCGCTCCTCTTCCTCCTGCTCATCGGTGCGGGCCGAGGGCTGCGCGCGCTCTCCCATCGACTGAACACGCGCCTGTCGCGCCACATCGGCCCCCGCGCGGCCCGGGCGACGAGCGGGTTCGCGGTGGCGACGCTCACCTTCCTGGTCCTCAGCGGCGTGCTGTGGGACGGGCTCATCTCCCTGGCGGACCGCGCCCTGGCCCTCCAGGACACGACGACCGCCGAGGGTGTGTCGGCTCCACGAAGCCCGCTGCGCTCCGGGAGCCCCGACTCCCTCGTGCCCTGGGAGACGCTGGGCCGCCAGGGCCGCAGCTTCGTGGCCCAGGGCCCCTCGGTGGAGGAGCTGTCCGCGTTCCATGGCGCCCCCGCGAAGGAGCCCATCCGGGTGTATGCCGGTCATGCGTCCGCCCCGGATGCGGAGCGCCGCGCCGAGCTCGCCGTCCGCGACCTGGAGCGCGCGGGCGGCTTCGAGCGCGACTTCCTGCTGGTCGTGACGACGACGGGCAGCGGCTGGGTGGTGCCCGAGTCCGTCGAGGCCTTCGAGTTCCTGACAGGTGGCGACTCGGCCATCGTCTCCATGCAGTACTCGCATCTGTGGTCATGGCTCTCCGTCCTGGTGGACCAGGAGCGGGCGCGCGAGGCGGGACGGGCCCTCTTCGACGCCGTCTACGAGCGCTGGTCCCGGCTCCCCGAGGACCGGCGCCCCAAGCTGTTCGTGTTCGGGGAGAGCCTGGGCTCGTACGGCGGGGAGACGGCCTTCAGCGGCGAGCGGGACCTGGCCAATCGCACCCACGGCGCGCTCTTCGTCGGCCCACCCCAGTTCAACACGCTGTACCGCGAGTTCACCGACCAGCGCGACGCCGGCAGCCCCGAGGTGGAGCCCATCTACCGCGAGGGCCGCATCGTCCGCTTCAGCCGGCGCCCCGGGGAAGAGATTCCCCCCGCCATGGCGCCCTGGGCAGACGCCCGGGTGCTCTATCTGCTGCACCCCTCGGACCCCATCACCTGGTGGAGCCCCCGATTGCTCTTGCGACGGCCGGACTGGCTGCGCGAGCCCCGCGGTGACGACGTCGTGGACGCGATGGTGTGGCTGCCCTTCGTCACGTTCTGGCAGGTGACGGCCGACCTGCCGCTGGGGATGGCCGTGCCGCCCGGCTACGGACACGTCTACACGGGCGAGCACGTCGACGGATGGCTGGCATTGCTTCGCCCCCAGGGATGGACCGGACAGAAGACCGCGCGACTGCGGGCGAGACTGCGGCCGACGCCCTGACCGTGCGGGCTCCTGGCCCGCACAATGACATCCATGCGGGCCACCCCGAAGACAGCCCACCCCGGGGATACCACCAATCCCCTGAGGCATCACACCACCATCACCGCCAGACATTGACCCTTCCGGACCCCAATGAGATACAAACACAACAAGGCGGCCACGCGCCCCGGCTGCCATTGGGAGCCCGCAATGCACAGCACCGCGCCGCACCACTGCAAGACCGTGTCGGAGCAGAAGTGGTCCCTGAGCACGTTCATGGAGTTCTACGAGCGTGTCCTGGGCCCCCGGCTCTTCAAACCCTATGGAGAGCTGCTCGTCCGGGAGATTCGCAAGGACATCCGTCCGGACGCTCCCCCGACGAGCATCCTGGAGGTCGCGTGTGGGACGGGCCGCATCACCACCCACCTCTACGAGGACCTGGCCCGGCCGCTGGGCTTGCGGCTGGTCGCCACGGACCTGTCGAAGATCGCCATCGACATGGCGAGGAAGGTGGTCAGCGAGGAGCTCCGACGGGACGTCGTCTTCCACGCCGACGTGGACATGGTGGACATGCCCTTCGCGGACAACAGCTTCGACATCATCGTCTGCGGCTTCGGGCTGATGTTCCCGCCGGACAAGGCCCGCGTCGCCCGGGAGTTCAAGCGGGTGCTGCGTCCGGGCGGGAAGCTCTACGGCACCGTCTTCCACTACAACGAGCTGTTCGACCTGGCCCGGCGGCAATCCCAGAAGCACTTCGGGACGCCCTCGGCCATCATGGACGCGGCCCTCAGCCTGACCGACCCCTCCGCCATCACCCACGCCTTCTCCCTCGAGGGGCTCTGTCGGGGCGTCAGCGAGGTCGCGACCTCATGTCCCCTCGCCTTCCATCTGGACGACCCGGACACCCGCGAGTTCCTCTTCAACGCCTGCATCCTCCTGGAGGAGTTCAACCAGTGCGACACCCTCACCCGGGAGGGGTACCTGGACACGATGCTCCGGGAGTTCCACGAGCAGGTCCCCACCCGGAACTACCAGGTCAAGGCCTGGCTCCTGCGCGGCCAGGTGGACCAGGCCTGCAAGGAGTCCGTGGCCCCCAGTCCCCGGCCCGACTTCTCGGCCTTGAGCGCGTTCCGACAGCTGCCGCCCCAGCTCGTCGAGAGCCCCGCGGACAGGCCGCTCCCGCTCGCGGAGGCCCAGCTGCTGCGCCCCTACCACGCGATGAAGGCCGCCTTCCTGGCCGAGCACCCGACCTACCCCGAGGCCGAGGTCGAGGCGCTGCGCGACACCGAGTTCTCGCGCCTGGATGCCCTCCAGGAGGCGTACCTGGACCACGTGGGCGGCACGCTCGCCCCGGAGAGCCTCCTGACGCAGGACTACCAGGTGCTCAAGAGCACCATCCTCGGCAACCCGCACACCGGCTCGAAGTCCTCCGACGCGGCCTTCGAGAAGGCCCGCGCGGAGATCTATCGGTTCTTCCGCTGTGCGCCGGAGGAATACGAGATCATCTTCACCCCCAACGCCAGCGGCGCCATCCGCCTGGTGGCGGAGTCGTTCCCCTTCGAGAGCGGCTCGGAGGTCCTGCTCACCAAGGACAACCACACCTCGGTCCACGGCCTGCGCGAGTACGCGAAGTCCAAGGGCGCCTCGGTGAAGTACATCCCGCTGGACAAGGAGCTCTTGATTCTGGACAGCTCGATGCGGCGCTCGCTCGAGAAGCTCGCCCCGGGGCACCCGCATCTGCTCGCGTACCCGGCGCAGTCCAACGCCACGGGCGCCAGGCATGACTTGAAGTGGATTCCGCTCGCGCAGGAGAAGGGCGCGATGGTGCTGTGCGACGCGGCGGCGCTCGTCCCCCAGTCCCGGCTGGACTGCTCGGTGCATCACCCGGACTTCGTCGCGGTCTCGTTCTACAAGATGTTCGGCCATCCGACGGGGACCGGGTGCCTCATCGCCAGGCGCTCCTCGCTTCGCAAGCTGACCCCGCCGTCCTTCGCGGGCGGCGCGGTGTGCTACTACTCGGGCCCGTGGTCTCCCACGGACCGGCTGCTGCACCGTGACGACGGGAAGCGGTTCGAGGTCGGCACGCCCAACTACGCGTCCTTCCACGCCATCGCCCAGGGGTTCGAGTTCCTCTCCCGGCTCGGACTGGATGAGCTCCGCGCGCGGTCGACGGCGCTGGCCAGGTGGCTGGAGACGCGGCTGTTGGAGCTGCGGCACGACATCAAGGCCCAGGCCCCGCTCTGCCGCATCTACGGCCCGCCGCCCGAGCACAAGGGGGCGACGGTCATGCTGAACTTCTTCGACTGCTACAACGCCGTCTTCCCGCACGCCCTGGTCAAGCGGGCCGCCGAGTCCTTCGGCATCACCGTGCGCAACGGGTGCTTCTGCAACCTGGGCGCGGTGCAGCAGGCCACGTACACCACCGCCGGCGCGGAGCACTGCGAGCTCGACAAGACGGAGAAGATCCTCGACTGCAAGACCTTCGACGACAAGATCCTCAACAAGGGCAACTGCGGCGCCATCCGCGTCTCGTTCGGGCTGGGCTCGAACTTCCGGGACGCCTACCGCTTCTACCTGTTCGCGAAGTGCCTGCTGAACACCGAGGGCGCGCGGCTGGCGGACACCCTGGCAGACGCTCCGGTGAACTGAAGGTCCGCGGGCGCGAATCACTCCCGAGCGGGGGGCGGGATGACGTGGGGCCACCCGCCGTGGGCGCACGGTAGCCCCGTGAGCAGGAAGTCGCGCACGGAGGTCTCGAAGTCGAGCCAGAGAGGACCCACGACAGCGTCCAGCCAGCACTCCTGGTTGTGGGCCAGGAGGCTCGCGGCGGTGTGGAGAACGGGGGCATCCTCCTTCACGGCGACGGGGACTGGGCACGCGGCGCCTCACGCGACAACGGGCGGCAGCCACCATCAGGCAGTGACTCCCGCACCCCGCCCAGCCCCGTGGGGACGACCGGGTCAGTTACAGACGGTGGCCTGGAAGTTGTGGTCGTAGAAGTACGCCCACGAGCGGCGCACGTAGCCCGCCGGGTCCGCGTCGTTCACGCCCGGCGTGAAGGTCTGCCAGGTGCCGTTGAACCACTGGATGGAGTACTGGACCACGTCGCAGCCATAGGCTCCCGAGCACTGGGCCGGGAAGTAGTTGCGCAGCAGTCCATTGTCCGTCAGCAGCGACGTGTCATCCGCGCTGGGCACGTTGTCCAGCCCCGCCACCCAGCGGTTCTCGAACGTCGGCCCCGAAGACCAGGACCAGCACGCCGCGGACGCCGTGCCACTGACCAGGACTCCCATCACGACACCCCATCCCAACAGGTTCGTCTTGATGCGCATGGCTTTGCACCTCGTATTCCTTCGGGTTTGTCGTCACGACCAGGCAACGACGCCGAGCACGGACCTCTACCGCGGCCCGACCGCGCTTGAGCGCATTGCACGAATTGCACGACTCAACGACTCAACGACCATGACAAGCATTTCCGCCACATAGACAACCAGTCGCCGGCCCGCGCGCGAAACGATGCGAGGAATTGCGTAAGGGTTATCCAGGGCGCCTGGTCGGAAGCCGCACGTCGCGCTGCGAGCGGACGCCGGCCCGCTTGTTCGCGCCACACCCCAAAAGCAACAAACCTATTAAAACCAGAAATTTGCTCGAAACCCCACAAACACAATAACCTTCGGGGGCCGGTCATCTCGCCGGCACACACACCAAGGACAATCACCCGTGAAGATGAAGTCACTCATCATCGGTCTGGCGTTTGGAGGGATGTTGGCGGCGTGCGGCGGCGCGCCGGAGGAGCTGACGGACGCCGAGGGCACGCTCGGTGAGACGGAGCAGGGCATCTGTGAGGGGTACGCCAATGGGGCGCGGCACTGCACGTTCAAGTGCACGGCCAACGACTGGCGTCACTGGTACGGCTACAACGACGTCGCGTGGGGTCAGTGTGAGGACGTGGCGCGGCGCGACTGCGGCCGCGAGCCGTACAGCGTCTGCTGGAGCATCCCCTGAGCCTGCTTCCCTCACCCCCGGAATCCCTCCCATGAAGAAGCCGACGAATCCCCTGTTGCTGGCGCTGACCTCCGCGATGTTCCTCGCCGCGTGCGGCGCCCCTCCGGAGGAGGCGACCGAAGCCTCCTCGCTGCCGGACCCGGCCTCCGTCGTGATGACGAAGGACCGCGTCCCGGGCGAGGTGAGCGCGTCCTGGACCGCCAACTGTGCCGGCTGGGCGCAGGGCGGCCGCACCTGTTCGTGGCGCTGCCGCAGCACCAGCGAGTGGATGTGGGCCACGCAGACCGTCGCGTACGGCGACTGCAACGCCTACGCGAACAACTTCTGCGGACGTGATGCCTACGCCGTCTGCTGGAGCAGCAACCCGCACCCGTAGTCCCCCGAGGCCGGAGGACCGAAGGCCCCGGGCTCGCTCGCGCGTCCGGGGCCGCTCCACACTTCCTCCACATCCTCCCCGCATCCTGCCCCCACTCGGATTGGCGCTTGGGGCGCCATGCAGGGGGAGATGGTCATGAAGGATGTCAATCAGGGGTGGAACACCGCGGTCAACGTCGATGCCTCGCTGCTGACGACGATGGCGGCCAATTTCGCCGCGGGCGCGCAGGACCCGACGGTCACCTTGCAGCAGGGCTCGGTGACGGTGGGGCTCCAGCAGCTGTCCGTCGCGCTCGACAGCCAGACGGACTCGGTCGTCTTCAGCGTCCCCTGCACGGGCACCGTGGCCCGGCAGGCCGTCGACGGGACGCTGAGCGTCGGCGTCCGGCTGGCGAGCCTCGCCATGGGGTGCGTGTATCCGACGGCCTACCTCGCCACGAACGGCCTGGCGGGTTGTGACGCCAGGGCCAAGGCCCCCTGGACGCTCGACAGCAACGCGCTGACCGTGGAGGTGTGGGTGCGAACCCAGGCGACGCAGGCGCAGACGCTGGTGTCCGTGCCCGACGCGGGCCTCTCGGTGGGAATCAATGGCGGCAGGCCCGTGGTGACCTGGGGAGGCCAGACCTGCGTCGCCCCCGGCTCCGCCGCGACGCTGGATGATGGCCACTGGCACTTCGTGGCCGTGTCCCTCGCCGCCCAGGTCATCACCTTCTACGTGGACGGACAGTCCAAGGGCACCGCGACGCTGTCCTCGCAGCCGCGGACGAACGGGCAGAGCCTGTGCATCGGCCAGGGCCTGGACGGCGAGGTGTCCTCCGTGCGGCTCTGGACGCTCGCGCGCACCGCCGCGCAGCTCCAGCAGGCGATGAACGCCACCCTCCCCCTCCCCCAGCCAGGCCTCGTGGGCGTGTGGACCTTCGACGACGGCCAGGCCGTCAACCAGGTCGACCAGGGCGTGGCCACCCTGCAGGGCGGCGCCACGTGCGTGACGACGGCGGACTCGGGGGACGAGGACGACGCCAAGGCCTGGAACACGCTCTGGTTCCTCGACCCGGAGCACACCTTCACCGTCACCATGAGCCCGAAGTCCGGCGTCTCCGCCCTCATCGAGACGGCGGTGCTCGGTCAGCTCCAGGCGGCCATCACCCAGGGCAAGGCGACCGGCGCGGTGAAGCCCCCGCCGCGCGCGCCCACGACGATGACCTTCTCCCTGACGGCGGGCGACGCCCCGGACCTCATCGCCCTGATGATGAGCGACCACGCGCTCCCGCCGGGCTGGCCCGCGCCGACGCCCTTCCCCTCCATGCCCACCTTCACCACGTCCCCGACGCAGAACCTGGCCATCCTGGTCGATGACACGTTCCTGCTCCAGGAGATGATTCCCGCGCTGGCCAAGGCCATGAAGGTGCCGGAGTCGGACTTCCAGGTGAAGGGGAGCCCTCCGGTGCTCTCGCTCACCCAGCCCGTCACCCTCCACGCGAAGGGGCAGAGCATCCACCTGAAGGCCTTCACCCTCGGCTTCACGGACAAGGGCCTGGCCCTGGTGATGAAGGCCACCGCCTTCCACATGGCCATCCAGCTCACGGGCACCGTCACCCTGACGGTGCGGCAGAAGGATGGCGTGGGGAAGCTCTACTACGACATCCTGGACCCCGAGGTGAGCTACGCCCCGGACTCGAGCGACCCCACGGTCCAGAAGTTCGAGATGCTCCTGGCCCTGCCGCTCGTCGGCGTCGTCGCGGCCCTCATCGTCGCCGTGTACATGGGCATCGTCATGTATGTGATGTCCAAGCTCCAGGACGCGCTCGACGACGCGGATGGCTTCGTCGACACGGGCTCGAAGGGGCAATCGCTGTCACTCCAGCGGGTCGCGTTCGACAACGGCGTGTATCTCTATGGACAGCTCACGCCCGCGAACAAGGGCGCCTCGCGCGGCGCCACGCCGAAGGCCGCGTCCGCCCCCGTCCTCACCGGGTTCAGCCCCGACGAGGGCGCCTCGGGCACCCAGGTGACGCTCACCGGCACGGGGCTCTCCAACACGCTCGAGGTGAGCTTCAACGGGACGCCCGCCGATTACTTCCGCTGCTGGAGCGACCGCCAGGTGGTGGCCCGCGTCGCGGACGGAACCACCACGGGCCCCATCCAGCTCACGACGGCCCAGGGCACCGCCGTGAGCGCCGCGCCCTTCACGGTGGCCGCGCCCCCGACGCTCAGCTCCGTGGGCCCCCCGAGCGGACAGCAGGGCGACGCCGTGAAGCTCTACGGCACGGGACTGCTGTCCACCAAGAGCGTGTACTTCCACGAGGACATCCTCGCGTCCTTCACGCTCGTGTCGGATGACCAGCTCATCATCACCGTGCCCCCGGGCGCCGTCAGCGGCCCCATCACCGTGTCGACGCCTGGCGGCACGGCGACGCAGGACGGCTTCGTCGTCAAGGGAAGCCAGGTGCCCGCCCTCACCGCCTTCACGCCCACCGCCGGCACCCCGGGCACCGAGGTCACCGTGACGGGCGCGGGCTTCACCGGCACCACGGACGTGACGTTCAACGGCGCGCCCGCGGCGTCCTTCACCGTCCTGGATGACCACCACCTCGTCGCGGTCCTGGGGAGCCGGACCACCTCCGGCCCCCTGCGCGTCACCAACAGCCGGGGCACGGGGGTCTCCTCCAGCGCGTTCAACGTCCTGTCCGCGCCGAGCGTCGACAGCTTCTCGCCCACCAAGGGCACGCCCGGCACCCCCATCACCCTGCACGGCTCCGGCTTCGCGGGGGCCACGGCGGTGCACATCGGCACGCCCGGGGTGCAGGTGCCCATCGTCTCGCTCGGCGACACGAGCATCACCGTCACCTCGCCCTCCGGAACGGGCAGCGGCCCCGTGTCCGTGGAGACGCCGGCGGGCATCGGCGCCTCGAAGGACGACTTCCAGGTGCTCAGCGTCGCGCCCCCCGTCCTCACCACGTTCTCTCCGCTCACCGGCGGCCGGGGCACGGCCGTCACCATCACCGGCTCCGGCTTCACCGGCACGACGGGCGTGGCCTTCGGAGGCGTCGCCGCCCCCCTCTTCGAGGTGCTGAGCGACACCGAGCTCACCGCGTACGTGCCCAACAAGGCGGTGAGCGGCCCCCTGCACGTCACCAACACGAAGGCGGATGGCTACTCGCCGATGGCCTTCACCTTCGTGGCGCCGCCCACCCTCAGCCAGTTCGCCCCACCGTCGGGCCCGGTGGGCACGCAGGTGGTCCTGACGGGGACGAACCTGGGGAGCGCCACCGAGGTGCGCTTCGGCAGCGCCTCCTCGGCGCAGGCGGCCTTCACGGTGCAGGGCAACACGAAGCTCACGGCCACCGTGCCGTCCGGCGCGCTCACGGGCGACGTGTTCGTGACGACGCCCGGTGGCAAGGCAGCCACGAAGAGCACGTTCAGCGTGAGCACGAACGTGAAGCCCGTCGTCACCGGCTTCACACCGGACACGGGCGGCCCGGGGACGAAGGTGACCGTCACCGGCAGGGGCTTCACGGCGACGAGCGGCGTCTGCATCGGCGACACCCCGGCGCGCACCTTCGAGGTGAACAGCGACACGGAGCTGGTGGCCGTCATCGACGCGGACACGACGACGGGCCCCATCAGCGTCACCAACGCCGCGGGCACGGGGAGTTCCTCCCAGTCCTTCACCGTCCCCAAGGTCGTGTGGGTGGACGGCTTCACGCCGCCGAATGGAGAGGTCGGAGCGCAGGTGCGCATCCAGGGAGGCGGCTTCACGGACGTGCAGCGGGTCAGCTTCGGGGACTCGGCCATGCCCGCGTCCTTCACCGTGCAGGGTGACACCGCGCTGACGGCCACGGTGCCCTCCGGCGCGGTGCAGGGGCCCATCCAGGTCGTCACCTCGCGGGGCGCGGCGCACTCGGTGCAGAGCTTCCAGGTGGACGCCTCCGCGGTCGCCACCCTCACCCGCGCGACGCCGGGCTCCGGTCCCATGGGCACGCAGGTGACGGTGGAGGGCGCCCACTTCACCGGGACGACGGGGGTGCGGCTGGATGGCGCGGCCGTCGAGCGCTACCAGGTGGTGAGCGACACCCAGCTCACCTTCCTGGTGCCCTCCGGCGGCACGTCGGGCGCCATCGTCGTGGAGAACAGCCGGGGCGCGTCCCAGGGCAGCGTCACCTTCCAGGTGACGAAGGCGGAGGGCTCCATGCCCAAGGCCCTGGCCGGCTAGGCTTGTGCTTCGGGCACGGAGGTCGTCCCCATGGATTCGCAAGGCCCCATCCTGGTCGTGGAGGACGACCCTCCCATCGCCGCGGGCATCGTCCGCGGGCTCAAGCTCGCGGGCTTCCAGGTGACGCTCGCCACCGACGGCTACCTGGCGCTGGAGGCCGCGCTGAAGGAACCTCCCGCGCTGGTGGTGCTGGACCTGAACCTGCCGGGCCCCGACGGCTTCGCGCTGCTCGAGGCCTGGCACCACCGGCTCCATGTCCCCATCATCGTCCTGTCCGCGAGGCAGGAGCTGGAGGCACGGCTGCGCTCGTTCGGACTGGGCGCGGCGGACTATCTGGCCAAGCCCTTCTGGATGGAGGAGCTGCTCGCGCGCATCCGCGCCCGGCTGCGGCTGCCGGAGACGAACGCGCGCCGGGTGCTGACGTGGGCGGACGTGCGCGTCGACCTGGATGCGCGCTCCGTCAGTCGGGAGGACCAGGGGCTGGTGCCGTTGACGCGCCACGAGCTGGACGTGCTCTTGTACCTGGTCGAGCGCCCCGGCCGCGCGCTCACCCGTGAGCAGATCGCCGACCAGGCCCTGCCCCTCAACGAGGAGCGGGACGCGCGGACGGTGGACTCCCACGTGGCGCGCATCCGCAAGAAGCTGGGCCCCGCCGGCGCGCGGCTGCGCACCGCCTGGGGCATCGGCTACCGCTTCGACCTGGAGGACGCGCCTTGAAGATGTGGCAGGGGCTGGCCTGGAGGACCGCCATCGCGTCGCTGCTGTTGGGCCTGCTCGCCACGCTGTCGGCGGCGTACGTCACGTTCAACAAGACGGCGGAGCTGGCGGCCCAGGGCAGCGCTCGCCTCTTCTCCGAGGCCATGATGCAGGCCCATGGCGAGGCCTGTCGCGCCGCGCCCCAGGGATGGAGCCACACCTTTCCCCAGGGGCTCCAGGTGCGCGCGTTCGACGCGGACAGGCTGCTCGAGCGTGGGGGACCGGACCCGGCGCTCGTGGAGCGGCTCGCCGCGGGCGAGTCCCAGCCGATGTCGCTCCACTACCCGCGCATCGAGGGAGGTGTGTGGGCCGGGAGCATCCTGATTCGCGCCGCGGCGTCGGGGCCCTGCAGCGTGCTGGAGTACCGGTGGCCCGTGGTGGCCAGCCGGATGAGCGGCGCGCTCTGGTTCATGCTCGCCGCCATCACCTTCACCGCGCTGCTGGCCGCGGCCTCCACGTTCGCCGTCATCTCCCCGCTGCTCAAGCGCGTCCGGCGGCTCCACGCGGCGGCCAGCGGCCTGGGCGGCAAGGCCTACGCCTCCACGAACGACGCCGCGCGCGACGAGCTGGGAGACTTGTCACGCGTCCTGGACGTGGCCCAGGCGCGGGTCCAATCGGATGCGGCGCGCATCCTGGGACAGCAGCAGGCCTTGGAGCGCTTCCTGTCGAACGTGGCGCATGACCTGAAGACGCCCATCGCGTCGCTGCAGCTCGCCCTGGAGCTGGCGTCGAGCGCACCCGCGGAGGAGCTGCCCGAGCTGCTGGTGCGCGGCCTCGAGGACACCGTCTATCTCACCGCCCTGGTCGACAACCTGCGGCTGGCCTGCCAGCTGGGCGAGGGTGTGGATCCACTGGACGGCGAGCCTCGCGCGGCGCTGGGGATGCTGGTGGAGCGCGTGGCGCGCCGACTGTCGCTGCTGGCCCGCCGCAAGCAGCTCACGCTGGAGGTCGCTCGCCCGGACCACGAGCTGTGGGCGCGCTGCCATCCGACGATGCTGGAGCAGGCGGTGAGCAACCTGGTCCACAACGCCATCGCCCACGGCACGCCGGGCGGCCACGTGGTGGCCGTGCTCGAGGAGCCGGCCCCGGAGCGCTTCCGCCTCACCGTGTTGGATGACGGCCCGGGCGTGCCCCCCGAGGACCTGGGGCGGCTCGGCGAGCGGTTGTTCCGGGCGAGCGGCGCCCGGGAGCGGGACCCGCGCGGCAGCGGGCTGGGGGTCGCCATTGCCCGCGAGCTGTGTCAGCGCGCCCACCTCACCCTGGACTTCAGCCGGAACGAGCCGTGTGGACTGAAGGTCGTGCTCGAAGGCGCCCGCGTCCCGGCGCCCTCGTGACGCCACGCGCGACGGCTCAGCCGCCCGCGACGAGCCCCGTGAGGTCCCGCACGATTCGTCCGTCGACGATGGGCAGACACTCCGGGGGACACTCCTGGGTGAACCGCACGCCTCGCTCCCGGGCCCGGTGGAGGAACCCGTCGAGCCCGTCCAGACAGGCCTCCGGGATGTCGTGCAACACCATCAGCGTGTGAGGCCTCGCGGCGCAGTCCTCGAGCGCCTTCTCGGGCCAGCCCTTCGCATCCAGCCAGTCCCCGGGCACGCTGTTCCAGAGCGCGCACGTGTACTGGTGACGGACCAGGTGCTCGACGGCGCGAGGGCTCAGCAGGTGAGGCCCCAGCTTGCCGCCGCCGCCGAACGGACGGAACCACTTCGCCGTGGAGACCAGGGGCGAGAGCAGCGCGTCCGTGGCGGCAATCTCCGCCTCCACCGCGTCAGGACGGGTGTCCTCGCCGAGCGGCGTGGCGTGCGAGAAGGAGTGGTTGCCCACCCGGTGGCCCTCGTCCCGCGCGCGGACCACGAGCCGGCGTCCCTCATCCGTCCCCAGGTGCTTGCCCAGCACGAAGAACCACGCGGGGATGGCGTGCGACGCCAGCAGGTCGAGCACCCGGGGCGTCACCACGGGGTCGGGCCCGTTGTCGAACGACAGCGTGAGCAGGCTCACCGGAACACGTTGTTGGACGTGCGGTCCCCGGACAGCCAGCGCTTCAGCTCCTGGTGGGCCTTCGCGCGGCGCGCCTGGAGCAGGTCCTGGGTGATGGCCTGGGGGCTGTCGTGGGTGAACTCGACGATCATCCCGTTGGGGTCCTTCACGTACAGCGAGCGGCAATAGCCATGCTCGAGCACATACGTGTCCGGCTCCTTGTAGCCCGCCGCGCGCAGGCGCTGCTCGATGCCCTGCTGCGTCTCCACGTCGACGTTCAGCGCGATGTGGTGGAACGGCGAGGACGGAATCTCCGGCCCGAAGAGCTGCTGGTCCTCGGGCTTCTCGAACTGGAAGAACGCGAGCGCGCTGCCGTCCGCGAGCTCGAAGAAGGTGTGACAGTAGGTGCGCATGGCGCCGAACAGCTCGTCGGACTCGCACCAGGTCGCCACCAGCGGAAGTCCAATCAGGTCCTCGTAGAACCTCCGCGTCGCCTCCAGGTCCTTGGTCACATAGGCCGTGTGGTGAAGACGGCTCGGCAGCTTCGCTTGCGTGGACATGGGTCCTCCCAGGGGTTGGTCCTCAACGACTCGAGCTCACGGCGCGCGGACGACGGGGTTCTTGAGCACGCCCACGCCTTCGACGATGACCTCACACACGTCACCCTCGCGCAGGAAGCGAGGAGGGTTGCGCGCGGCGCCCACCCCGCTCGGCGTGCCCATGGCGATGACGTCGCCAGGCTGGAGCGTCATGGCCACGGAGAGGTCCGCGAGGACGGTGGCGACGTCGAAGATCATGTCCGACGTGCTCGCGTCCTGGAGGACCTCGCCGTTGACGCACATCTGGATGCGCAGGCCCCGCGCGCCCGCGGGCAGCTCGTCGGGGGTGACGAGCTCGGGCCCCAGCGGGCCGGTGGCGTCGAAGTTCTTGCCCACGGTCCACTGGTGGGTGCGCTTCTGGTAGTCGCGAATCGAGCCGTCGTTGAAGAGCGTGTAGCCCGCGACCCACTCCAGCGCGCGCTCCTTGGGGATGTGCCGCCCCGGGCGCCCCACCACCACCGCCAGCTCCGCCTCGTAGTCGAGCTGGCTCGAACAGGTGGGCACCACCATCGGCTCGCCGTGGCCCAGCAGGCCCGAGGCCACGCGGGAGAAGACCACCGGGTGCTTCGGGGCCTCGTACGTGGCCTCCGCCGCGTGGGCGACGTAGTTGAGCCCCAGGCACAGGAACTTGCTCGGCTCCGGGACGAGCGGCCGATAGGTGAACTCCTCGTCGGAGAGCACCGGCGCTCTCGCGACGTGCCGGGCCAGGTCCGCCAGCACGTCCGGCCCCCGCTCGAGCAGCCCTCGCAGCGAGGTGCCGACCCCCGCGTCGAGCGCCGTCGCGTTGAGCATTCCCCGGGGCGTGCGCACACCCAGCGCGGGCTCCCCCTTCACCAGAATCGATGCAATCCGCATGGTCGCCGGTCTCCCTCGTGCGAGCGCAAGGCTAGCCAGATGGGAGGCCTCGCTCAACCGATTGTCGACAAAATGCGCTTTGCATCCAGCTTGACACCTTGTGTCAAATCCGCGGCGTGACGTATAGGTCGCCTGTCCGTGAGGAAATTGATGGCCGCCCCGTCCCGCATCCGGGTTCCCGTGTCGGAACCCACGCTCGCATCGACCGTGGTGGACCGGTTGCGAGCGGACATCCTGCAAGGTGGCCTCGCGCCGGGAGAGAAGCTGCGGCTGGAGCACCTGGCGCCGCGCTATGGCGTGGGGCGCACGCCGCTGCGCGAGGCGTGTTGCCGACTGGCCTCGGAGGGGCTGGTCACCATCGAGGACCAGCGTGGCTTCCGGGTGGCGCCCATCTCGCGGGCGGACCTGTTGGACCTGACGCGGACGCGGCAGCAGATCGAGACGCTCGCGCTGCGGGGCGCCATCGCCCAGGGGGACATCACCTGGGAGGGAGAGGTGACAGCGGCGCTCCATCGATTGCAGCGCCGCGCTCCGGCGTCCGGCAGCGGCGTGCTGGATGACACCTGGGAGCTCGAGCATGCGCGCTTCCACGCGACGCTGCTGAGCGCCTGCCAGTCGCCCTGGCTGCTGAAGTTCCACGCGATGCTGTTCGACCAGACGGAGCGCTACCGGCGCCTCTCCCTGGCCCATGGCAAGGCGGGACGGAACGTGGAGGACGAGCACGCCGCCCTGGTGAAGGCCACGCTGGACCGGGACGCGGAGCGGGCGTGCGCGCTCTTGACGGAGCACATCGCCAGGACGACCGAGCGGGTGCTCGCGAGCCACCCCGGGCTGCGCGCGGTGTCCGTCCCGGCCCAGAAGCCTTTGCCGACAAAAACCCGGCGGCCTCGCGCGAGGGATTGACGCCAGGCGCGGCCGCGCGTACTGGCCGGAGGCACATGGTACGCACGCGCTTCGTCGAGGGTTCAGGAGGGATTCGGCTCGCGGTGGATGAGTCGGGCCCGGCATCGGGTGCGCCGAGCATCCTCTTCGTGCATGGGCTCGCCCAGGGCCGTGGGAGCTGGGACGAGGTGCTGCGGGGGCGGTTGGCGGAGCGTCATCGCCTGGTCGCCATCGACCTGCGAGGGCACGGGGACTCCGACAAGCCCGAGGGCGATGGGCCCTATGTGGACGGGGTCCACTTCGCTGGGGATCTCGAAGCGGTCATCCAGCAGCTCGGGTTGGTACGGCCCGTGGTCGTGGCCTGGTCCTACGGCGGTGTCGTCGTCGGCGACTACCTGCGGCGCCATGGTGACGACGCGCTGGGCGGCCTGTTCTTCGTGGCGGCGTCGCTCAAGACGGGCAAGCCGGCGCGCGCGCTGTTCGGCCCGGGGATGATGTCCAACGCGCGGGGGCTGATGTCGGAGGACGGCGCGACCTATGAAAGCTCCGCGAGGGCCTTCGTCGAGGCGTGCGCGGCGGGCACGCTCGACGCATCGCGAGTCGACGCGAGCGTGCGAGCCATGCAGCGCGTGCCGGTGAATGTCCGACGCGCGCTGCTATCCCGGGCGGAGGACTACTCCGTGGAGCTCGAGCGCTGCCGTCGACCGGTGGCCACGCTCCACGGAGAGCTGGACCAGGTGGTGCTCCCCGCCATGAGCCGCGAGGTGGTGCTGGCGTGCGCCCGCTCGGGTCAGGGCACGTGGTTGCCCGGCGTGGGCCACGTGCCCTTCATGGAGGCGACACCCCGGTTCGAGGACGCGCTGGCGTCCTTCGTGGCTCAGGCGTCGAGCTGAGCCAGGACGGTCGGCTCCAGGAACGTCAGCGTCTGGAGCGTCGGCGCCGTCCTCCGGGCGAGGGACGAGACGACCTTGCTGTCCCCCACCTCCAGCACGCGTGTCACGCCCTGCTCGACGAGCGCCTGCATGCACTGCGTCCACAGCACCGGCCCCGTGATTTGGGTCAGCAGCGAGCGCCGGATGCAGACCAGCGTCTTCACCGGCTTCGCGGTCGTGTTGAGCAGCACGGGACATCGAGGCATCCGGAGTTGCAGGCCCGCCACCACGGACTTCCACGCCTCCTCCACCTGCCCCATCAGCGGCGAGTGGAACGCATGGCTCACGTCCAACAACACGCACTCCGTCGCCCCCGCCGACAGGGCCACGTCCTTGAACCGCTCCAGGACACTCCGGTCCCCGGACAACACGAACTGCCTCGGGCTGTTGTGGATGGCCATCACCACCACGCCCTCTCTCGCCGCGTCGTGACACAGCTCCGCCAGCCTCACCCCGTCCAGCCCCATCACGGCCAGCATCCCGCCCGGCGTCGTCACGCTCGCCATCAACTGCCCACGCTTGCGCACCGCGCGAACGGCCGCGGTCAACGGCAGGCACCCCGCCGCCACCAGCGCGGAGAACTCCCCCACGCTGTGCCCCACCACCACCGAGGGCCTCAGCCCCCGCTCCTCCAGCTCCGCCAGGCACGCCACGCTCACCGTCACGATGGCGGGCTGCGCGTTCTCGGTCGCTGTCAGCCGCTCGAACGGCCCCTCCAGGCACAGCCGCTTCAGGTCCTCGCCGATGGCGTCCGAGGCCTCCTCGAACACCCGCCGGGCCGCGACGGAGCGCTCCAGCATCTTCCGCCCCATCCCCACCTTCTGGGAGCCCTGCCCCGGGAACAGCCACGCCCACGCCGTGTCGCTCATGTCAGCCCACCGCCGCCGTGACACCAGGGCCCACCGCCATCCGCTCCACCTCCGCCACCCAGCGCTCGGCGAACTCACGCGCCGTCTCGTCGCGGACCGTCGGCGAGAGGTACTCGAGCACGCCGTGCACCTCGCCCCCCGAGTGGATGATGACGACACCGAAGCAGGGTCGACCCGTCAGGGAGCCACGCACCAGCACCCGCTCCGTCTCGACACCTTCGGGCAGGGCCAGCTCCTCGGGCTGACGGATGGTGCTCACGAGCAGCGAGTAGTTGAACGCGGAGGGGTCCGCGTCGTTGCTCCGAAGCCCCGCCCGGAACATCCCCGGGGGCATCAGCGTCAGCAGCCCCATGTTCACCATGAAGCTCACGGCCTCGTCCGGCTCCCTCAGCTTCCGGATGGACTCCGAGAGCGTCTTCTCCAGCGCGGGTGAGCGCAGGTCCTCGGGGCTCGCCACCACCTGCAACATCCCCAGGTAATTCCCCAAACCAGACGGCACCCCCAACGCGCTCCGCAGGTTCGTGGGAACGAAGGTCCTGAAGCGCAGCTCCGCCTGGCCCCGCTCGCGGCGCAGCGCGCTGGCGGCCCGGAAGACCGCGCCCACCAGCAGGTCATTGCGGCTCACGCCCTCCGCCGTGGAGACCGCCTTGAGTCGCCGCCACGTGTCCGCCGGAATCCGCAGCAGGTGGTGCCGCGTGTGCCTGGGCCGCGCGGCCGCGTCATCGGCGAGCACCGCGGAGGCCCCCTTGTCCGTGTCCCCCATGGAGAAGTGACGGCGCACCAGCCTCCACATCCCCGCGAAGCCCCGAGGCCGCAACAGCTCCCGCAGCCGCTGTCCCCCATGCACGGGAAGCCGCGGCGACAGGGGCCGCCCCGCGCGCAGCTCGTTGTATCGACGCACGAGCAGGTCCAGCATCAGCAACCCACCCTCGCCGTCGACCGCGCAGTGGTGCACCGTGAGGCACAGCCGGTAACCCCCTTCGGGCCGTGGCGCATGAATCACCCGCCACGGCGGCAGCCTCCTCAAGTCCATGGGCGCATCCAGCAGGCGTGAGTCCTCCGCCTCCACCGGCGCGTCGGACCAGCACAGCAGCCGCGAAGGCTCCACCCAGGGACGACGGGCGACGAACCTCGCCACGCCCAGCGTCGCCTCACGCACGAACGAGCGCGCCAACGGGAGCTCGCTCAACACCGCCGCGACCGCGCGCTCCAGCGACTCGCGCTCCAGCGGCGTGGCCGTGTCCACGAAGTGGTGCGAGTTCATCCGCGAGCCAGGGCCATCCTGCAGGTAGAAGTACCGGTCCAGGCCGTTGAGCCTCAGCGCCCCCGACTCGGGCGCGAGCGGAATCACCAGCAGCATCAAGGCGGCGGCCACCAGCGGAGGCCACGCGGGCATCACCAGCCACAACAACGCCGAGGCGACCGCCAGCTCCACGAGCAGCCCCCGCCGAGGCACGCGCAACAAGCTCAGCGCGCCCACCGCGAAGCCGAGCCAGGCCCACCCACCGAGCCACGCGGAGAGCCCACACAACAACAGCCCCGCCGCGCGGGTACCCACGACGAACGGCGTCTGAAAGAACGAAGAGGAGGACATGGGGCGAGTCATGACGGAGCCGAAGGGCTACACCCGTCCCGACATTCCTTTCTGGCGACCATCGAGGAGGGGCTTGAGCACCGGACCCAGATGTCCCAGCACACTGAAGCGCAGCCCCTCGACCTCGACGTAGACCTGACGCGTCCGGGGGTGGAAGGCCACGACGCGAAGCCTGGCGATTCCATCCTGCATCCCCAGGTACGTGCTGAGGACGGCGACCTCCTCACCCTGTGGGAGCGGAGCATGGAGCCGCAGGCTGTCGGCCCCCTCCGGGAGCACGAGCGACTCCAGCGAGTAATACGCCGTCATCCCCGCCGCGTGGTTGATGGCATCGAGCGCGAGCGGTGACACCCGCAGGCGCGGTGTGCTCGTGAACGAGAAGAGGTCGCGCGTCCCCATCTCCTTCACCCACGCCGCTTGCTGCGTGGCCGACACGAACCGGAGCTGACGGCAGCCCTGCATGCGAGGCCCCAGGTAGGCCTCCTCGCCCTGGTTGTAGAATGGACCGAAGTCCTGACGTCCCTCCGCCGTGAAGAGCGCCGCCGTGCTGGCCTCCACCGTCACGTCGCCCCCGTCCCGCCGCGCGCCGAGCAGCACCGTCCCCGTGTAGAGCTTGCGTCGCAGGGGCGGCAGGTCCGCGCGCGGCCGCAGCTCCATGTCCACCTGCACCGTCACCGCCACGCGTCCGAGCGCATCCGCGCCCCCTGCCCGCGCATCGACGAGCAGCCGCGTGCTCCGGCCCTCCCAAACCTTCGCGGCCTGGTGGTAGCGGACCGACTCCAGTCCCCTCACCTGGAGCCCTGGCCTCAGCAACAAGGCCGCCTCGGCCATCAGCTCCATTCCGAAGGTGCCCGGCAGCACGGCGACGCCATTCACCTTGTGCTCGCGAAGGTACGGGTCCGTCTCCAGACGCAGCTCACGCAGCGCGGTCAGCGACGTCTGGGTGCGCTCCAGCACGGCGCCCACCATCGGGAAGGTCTCGGGGCTCAGCGCCTCGTCGTCCTGGCGCCCCCGGTACTCCTCCACCACGAGGTGGTAGTTCGTGCCGCCCATGCCGAAGGCGCTGACGCCCGCCCGACGCGGCCCTCCATCCGCGGGAGGAGCCCAGGCGCGAGGCTCGGTGATGACCTCGAACGGCACCGTGTCCCAGGCGATGTCCGGGTTGGGGCGCTCACAGTGGAGCTGCGGCGGCATCACCTTGTGCTCCAGGCTCTTCAAGACCTTGACCAGGTTGATGACCCCCGCGGCCGAGTGCAGATGGCCAATCATCGACTTCACCGAGCCGATGCCCACCGAGCCCGGCGCGCGCCCCTGCATCACCTGCGAGTAGGTGGAGATCTCCGTGAAGTCCCCCACCGGCGTCGCCGTGCCGTGGCACTCGATGTACTGGATGGACGCAGGGGAGACGTCGGCGCGCTCCAGCGCACGGCGGACCGCCAGCTCCTGGCCCACGGGGTTGGGCGCGAGCAGCGACTTGCCCTTGCCGTCGCTGGAGGAGCCGATGCCCTTGATGAGCCCGAGGATGGTGTCCCCATCCCGCTCCGCGTCCTTCAGTCGCTTGAGCACGACGACGCCCGCGCCCTCACCCGGGATGAAGCCGGACGCGTCCGCGTCGAAGGGACGGCTCCCGGTTCCACTCATGCCCCGGAAGGTGCAGTTGATGGCATACAGCTCCGGCGCCAGGTCCGCGAAGGAGCCGCCCGCGAGCACGACGTCGGCCAGATCCAACTGAAGGTTCGCCACCCCCGCCTCGATGGCCGCCAGCGAGGACGCGCAGGTGCTCTCGTAGATGCCGGTGGCGCCCTTGAACCCATACACGTGCGCGATGAGCGTGGCCTCCGAGCTGCCCGCGTATCCCGCGTGCGTATACGGCGTCATGGGCGCCATGTGCGCCTTGAAGTTCCCCTCCGCGCGACGGGCGAGCCCATCGACGGCGCCAGCGGCCAGCCCGCTCTCCTCGAGCACGCGGCGGAACAACCCATCCATCTCCGTGTAGGCGATGCGCAGCTCCACCTCGCGCTCGCGCAGCCGGCCCGGCATGTCCGCCATGAAGACGGCCGTCCTCTTCGGGGCCTTCTGGGGCGCCGTCGTCTTGCGGAGCGCCTCCGCCGCGGCCGTCAGCGCGAAGACGTGTGAACGGTCCAGCTGGACGGCCAGCGTCGGCGGGATGAGGAACGCCTTCTCGTCGAAGGTGAAGTCCTCGACGAAGCCGCCGAGCGGGCAATAGATCTTCCCTGTCACGCCCTCCGGTCCGAAGTACCGGTCGATGTCGAAGCGCTCCTTCGGAATCCGGATGATGGAGTCCTGCTTCGCCATCACGTTCTCGAAGAACGTGTCGCTGTCGCGCGCACCGGGCGCGAGGGCGCCGTACGCGACGACGGCGACGGGCTCCCGCTTCGGCGGAGGACCGAGGCTCGCGACGAGCTGGGCGTGGTACTCGGGCAGGTACTCCTCCAGTGTGAGGTGGTAGGCCTGTCCTCCCATCGCCAGGGAGTTGATTCCGGCGCGACGCGGGACTCCGCCGGCGGGCGCCTCCCACGGCGCGGGCCGCGAGCGCACCTGGAACGGCGCGCCCTCCACGCGCAGCTCGTCCCGGAGCTCGCGCACGTGCGCCTGGGCCGGCAGCGTCTGGTGCTTGAGCGCCATCAACGTGCGGACGATGCCGGGCAGCGTGGAGGCCGACAGCAGGTAGCCCACCATGTTCTTCGTCGACCCCAGCGTGAGTCCACCCGGCGCATGGCCGTTGAACACCTTGCCCATGGCGGTCAGCTCGGAGGCCTCCAGGAACTCCACGCCGTTGGCGTGGCACTCCAGGTACTGCACGGACTCGGGCGCGTATCCCGCGAGTTCATAGGCGCGCTGGGCCGCGGTGACCTGCGCCTCCACGGGCGGGCTGATCAACGCGCCCCGGCGGCCGTCGTTCGCGCCGCTGATTCCGCGGATGACGCCGAGGATGGAGTCGCCCTGCTTGAGCGCATCATCCAGACGCCGCAGCACGAAGAAGCCCGTGCCCTCGCCCAGCAGCGTCCCGGAGGCGTTGGCGTCGAAGGGCCGGGGCTGCGCCTCGCGGGTGAGCAGGCGCATGCGCTCGAAGGTGACGAAGGGCGCGGGCGTCAGGTACGGGCTGGTGCCGCCCACCAGCGCGACGTCGTAGTCCCCCAGCGAGAGCCCGTTGACCGCGCTCTCCAACCCCAGGAGCACGGACGAGCACGCCGAGTTCACCACGAAGTGCGGGCCCTTCAAGTCGAACAGCGAGCAGGCGCGCCCCAGGGCCAGGCTCATGCCCGACACGGTGCCTCGGGTGAACTCGCGGTGGCTGACCTCGCGGAACGTCTTCTCCGAGGACTCCAGGATGCGACGGCGCGCCTCCTCGGGGAGCCCGGAGTCCTCGACGGCCTTCTGGATGGCCTCCATCAACTGCGGCAGGTGCCAGAGGAACGGATGGGTGATGCGCGAGTCGTAGCCCATCTCCGAACCACCCATGATGACGGCGGTCCGCTCCCGGGCGAACTCACGCTCCAGCAGGCGCGCATCCGCCAGCGCGCGACGGATGGCCTCCACGGTGTACAGCTCGCACCGGTGCAGCTCGTCGAGCATCTTCGGCCCGACCTTGTACTCACGCCAGGGCAGCTCCAGCTCGCCGAAGAAGGACGCCCTCCAGACCTCGCCCTTCTCCGTGTCGGACGCGTCCTGGCTGTAGAAGCTCTCCCACCGGAAGCGCGACTCGGGCACCTGCGCGAACCGGGGCGTCCCGGCGACGATGTATTGCCAGAGCTGCTCGGGCGTTTCGGTCCCCGCCACCATGCACGAGGCCCCGATGATGGCGATGGGCGTGGACTTCCGGTTGGCGGACTGCGGATGCGAAGTCATCTCACGGACTCGTTGAGCAAGCGGTGGACATCACTGAACGCCAGGAGGCGATGGAAGCGCGCGACTTCACCCGTCGAGGCCGGGTGCCCCAGTCGGACCACGTCCGGAAGCGCCTGGAGACATGCCCCGAGCGTCTCGCCAGTGCCGGCCTCGAGGAAGACCCGGACGCCGTCGTCGTGGAGGCGGCGCACGTGCGGGCCCAAGCGGGACGGCTGCGTGTCCAGCAGGGCGAGGTGCCGCGCGAGGAACGCCTCGGGCAGCGGTGCCTCGTAGTACCGACCATGGATGGCGGAGAGCACCGCGACCTCGGGAGCCCTCCACGTGAAGCGGGTCAGCTCCGAGCGGAGCTGCGGGAGGCCCTCGATGGCGTGGGCGGACGCGCCGAGGCTGGAGCGCAGACGCAGCGCGCTCAGCGCGTCCTTCGCGGAGAGCATCCCGCTCGCGACCAGCGCGCTGTACTCGCCCGTCCCCTCCCCCAGCAGGACATCGACACGCAGTCCGTACGAGCGCAGGAGGCGGTAGTACGCCACGCCCGCGAGCACCTCGGCCACGTCGGCGACGAAGGCGTCTTCGGCCCGCGAGGCCGCGTGGAGAGGCTGCCCCGTCAGCGACTCGAAGGCGGAGCCGACCTCCGTGAGCGTCTGCTTCACGGAAGCAAACCGCGCGGACAGCTCGCGCAGCATCGCCGCACTGCGTGCGCCTCGATGTGGAAACACCCACGCGACCCGACGCGCGAGCAGCCCGTCCCGCGGACGCGGCATCGACTCGCGCGGGGAGAACTCCTCCACCACGGCGTGGTAGCTGGTGCCTCCCAGGCCCAGCGAGGTGACCCCGGCGCGACGCGGCCCCTCGTCCGAGGCCGCCCAGGGCTCGATGTCCGTCGGCACCCGGAAGGGCAGCTCCCGCCAGGGGATGGCCGGGTTGGGCGTCGCGAAGCCCACGTTGGGTGGGACCTGTCCACGGTGCAGCGCGAGCGCGACCTTGAGCAGCGACACCGCGCCGGCCCCCGAGTTCAGGTGGCCCAGGTTCGACTTGATGGAGCCCAGCAGCACCGGCCCCCCGACGCGTCCCTGTCCGTAGACGGCGCGGTACGTCTCCACCTCGACGGGGTCTCCCACGGGTGTCCCCGTGCCGTGGCCCTCCAGGTACTGGAGCTCGTCTGGCGAGACGCCCGCCTTCTCCACGGCCCGGCGCACGGCCTGGACCTGTCCCTCCGAGGACGGCGCCCAGATGGAGGCGCTCTTCGGGTCCGTCGCTCCCGCCACCGCGCGAATCACGGCATAGACGCGGTCCCCAGCGGCCTCCGCGTCGGAGAGCCGCTTCAGCGCGAGCATCGCGGCGCCCTCGCTCGTCACGTAGCCATCCGCGCGCGCATCGAAGGGGAACGAGCCGCTCTGGGACAGTCCTCCGAATGAGCACCACTGGACCAGCCCATCCACCCCGAGCGACGCATACATGCCGCCCGCGAGTACCAGGTCACACTCCCCCGTGCTCAGCCACTGAGCGCCCAGCTCCACCGCCGCGAGGCTGGAGGCACACGCGGACTCCACCATCATCGCCGGGCCCTGGAAGTCCCGGTGGTGCGCGACGCGTCCCACCGCGAGGCTGCCCAGGTAACCGGGCAGCGTCTGGTCGGTGATGGGGGGCAGGTCCTTCTTGTAGTCCCGCTCCACCTCGCCCCGGATGAGCGCAGCCGTCGCGTCGTCGACGC
Organism: Myxococcus faecalis; assembly: GCF_050039385.1. Classification (NCBI taxonomy): domain Bacteria; kingdom Pseudomonadati; phylum Myxococcota; class Myxococcia; order Myxococcales; family Myxococcaceae; genus Myxococcus; species Myxococcus faecalis. The sequence goes on from NZ_CP144336.1 coordinate 1,683,552, forward strand.
CGCGCTGGCGCAGATGCTCGGCCAGGCGTCCGTCGAACTCGGCGTGGTACACGCGCGCCTGCGTCTGGAACTCGCGCTCCAGGGGAGGCATGTAGCCCATCGCGAGACCCACGCGCTTCGCGTCGACCGTCCCCGAGTCCTGGAGCGCCTGCAGCGCGGCCCGCATCGTCCAGCTCTGCCCCCGGTCGATCTGCGCCGCGACCTCGTCGGGGATGCGGACCTGTTCCTGGGGCCAGCTCCCGTCGACGATGGTGCCCACGAGGTTCGTGTAGGGCCGGGCCTTGCTCTTGCGCGTGGGGTCCAGGTAGCGCGCGGTCTCCGCCCGCTCCGGCGGCATGGCGCCAATCGCGCAGTGCTTCGCCAGCAGGTTGCTCCACAGCTGCTCCACGTTCGCGGCGCCAGGGAACACACCGCCCAGGCCCACGATGGCCACCGGCTCGGAGGGCCGAGGAGGCGGCAGCGTGCGCGCCAGTCTCGAGTGGGTCTCGGAGGAGAACTCCTCGAGCGTCAGGTGGAAGCTCAGCCCGCCGAAGCCGAACGCGCTGACGGAGGCCCGTCGCAGTCCGCCCGCTACCGCCGGCCAGGGCGTGCCCTGCTTCGCGAAGTAGAAGGGAGTGCCTTCCAGCGAGATTCCTTCCGCGCCCGCCGCGAAGGAGCGCTGCGCAGGCAGCACCTGACGGCTCAGCGCCAGCGTGGCCTTGAGCAGCCCCGCCGCACCCGAAGCGGCCTGGAGGTGGCCCGTCAGCTCCTTGACCCCTCCCAGCATGACGGGAGCGGCACCCGCTTCCTCTCTCCAGAGCGTGCGCAGGCTCTGGAACTCCGTCGCGTCCTCGCTGGGAATCCCCGCCGCATGGCACTCGACGTACTGCACGTCACGGGGCCCGTAACCCGCCTGGGCGTAGGCCCGGCGCATCGCGAGCACCTGCCCCTTCGACTCCGGCACCACCAACGATGGGCCCTGTCCCTCCGAGGCCGCGCCGATGCCGCGGATGACCGCGTGGACCTTCGCCTCCGCGGACACCGCGTCGTCCAGGCGGCGCAGGACGAACACCCCGACGCCCTCGCCCAGCAGCGTGCCGCTCGAACGACGGTCGAACGGCGCCAACACGGTCGTGCCCAGGCCGCCCAGCTTGCTGAACGCGACCAGGTCATGCGGCGTCAGCAGCTGGCTGCATCCCGCCACCACCACCGCGTCACAGTCACCGGCGTTGAGCTGCAGACTGGCGCTCTGGAGCGCCGCGAGCGAGGAGGCATACCCCGCGTCCACGGCGAAGTGCGGGCCACGCAGGTCGAAGAGCTTGGCGGCCCTCCCTGCCCAGATGCTGCTGAAGGACGCGGTCGCCTCCGTCTCACTGGTGCCGCCCAGCTCCGCGTCGAGCTGCCGGGTGAGCACCTCCGCGAGCTCGGAGGCGAGCCCTGGGTGACGCGCGCTCAACGTCGTCGACGCAGCCAGCGAGCGCAGCATGTCCACCAGCCGGGCCTGCACCCGCGAGCCCGGGCGAAGGCCACCGCCCAGAGAACCCAACACCAGGCCGATGCGCTCCGGAGCCACCGCGCCGAGCCCATCGCGCGCATCGTCGAGCGCCTGCGCCGTGGCCTCGATGAACGCCAGCTGCATCCGGTGCATGTCCCGGAGCACCTTGGGCGGAATCCGGTACTTCTTCGCGTCCAGCCGGGGCTCCTCCACGAGCGCGCCGTGGAGGCTGTGCGTGCGGTCCGGGGCCGAGCGCTCGGCCGCGAAGTACCACTCCGACGGGAACTCCCGAGCGTCCAGCGGGCCCAGCGCCGAGGCCCCCGTCATCACCTGCGTCCAGAAGGACTCGACGTCGTTCGCGCGCGGGAGGACACAGCCGACTCCCACGATGGCGACAGGCCTGAAGCGAGGGGTGCTCATGGCACCTCCCGCACGGAGAACCCGCGGAAGAGCGCGACCCGTCGTCCCTGCTCGTCCCACGCGACGACGTGGAAGGTCTGCAGGTCATCGTGGGCCGAGGTCCTCCGCGCGAACACCTGGACCTCTCCGCGCGGAATCGCGTGCAGTTCGCCGGACGCGAGTTCCAGCGGGAGCACCGTCCGCTCGCGGCACAGCACCCCCAGCGAGAAGGCGACGTGCAGGATGGCGTTGAGCAGGGCCGCGGGCCAACCCGGCGCCCTCGGGTCCTCCTGCCAGCCGGACTTGGAGTGGCCCGGCGGCGCGACCACGGCGAGGAGCTGGTCTTGCGCGGGACGCCGATACCGCAGGCCCGCCAGGAACGTGGGCCCGTGCTGAATCTCACGAGGCAGCCGGTACAGCGCCTCGTAGCTCTCCGCACCCGTGAAGTCCAAAGGCCGGAAGCGCGCGGGCGATTCGGCGCGCTCCCCCATCCGCACCTCGCCCGAGGCATGCGTCCTGTGGATGCGCGGGAAGCCCTCGCGAGGCGGCGCCATGCTGGAGGAGATGCCCACCGTGACGCGGTTCGCCTCCGCGGCCTCCGCCGTGACGGAGAACTGCAGCGCCCGGGTGTCCTTGAAGCGCGCGGCCTGCACGAAGCGCACGTCGCGCACGCCGAGCACCTGCCGCTCCGGTTGCATCCGGTGCGCCGCCTGCGTCATCAGCCCCACCAGATACGCGGCGGGGAACACCGGTGCGCCCTCGACGACATGGTCCAGGAGATAGGGGTCCGTGCGGATGTCGACCCCGCGCTCGAAGCGCCAGCTCCCGTCGGTGGCGCTCACCTCCCCCAGCGTCGGCCCCTGCGCGCTCATGTCGAGGCCGCTCCCGGGGCCAGCCGCCACCCCTGCCCCACCCGACGCCAGTCCTCGCGCGTGTCGTGGAGGACCGCCAGCGCATAGCCCTGCCCCGCCACGAGCACTCCGGAGACGGCCTGCTCCCGCCGCCCTGGGACGTCCAGATGGATGGAGCGGACGAGCGCATCCGCCCCGCCCGTCAGCGGCGCGAGCCGGAGCTCCTCCACCTCGGCCTCCCTCCAGCCGGAGAACGTCACCTGCTGCAGCGCCGCCCTCAGCCCTTGTCCCGTGCACTTCACCAGCGCCTCCTTGAGGCACCAGCCCAGGTTCCACAGCTCATCCGGCGACCGTTGCCAGAGCCGGGCCCGCGCCTCGAGCCACACGCGCTCATCCCGGGTGAACACCTCGTCCTGGAACGCCGCGCCCCGAGGCACGACGCGCTCCAGGTCCAACCCCACGCGGCCATGGCTCGTCACCACCGCCATCGCGAGCTCGCGCGAGTGGGTGATGGACACGTCACACGCGGGCACGCCAGGGGGCAGCTGCGCCACGGGGCGCCCCTGCTCCGGCCCGGCCAGCATCTGCGTGAGGCCCACGTCCTGGGGTGACACGCCGTGTCCCTGCGCGTCCAGATGCGCGCACAGCGCCAGCTTCGCGGCGATGCGGCCCGCCAGGTGCGCCACCCGCCGCGCGAGCACCACATGCATCCCGCTCACCGCCAGCTCCGCCGGAGTGAGGACGCGGGAGATGAGCCCATCGGGCCGCGCGGGCCAGGCACGGCGCACGTGCGCCAGCGGCACCACCATCAACGTGACGCGCTGCCCACCCGGCAGCACCACGGCGACAGGGCCACTCGCGGGCTCCCAGTCGAGGTCAGGGAGCGTCACGGTACTCCTCGAGGATGAGGTGGTAGTTCGTGCCACCGAACCCGTACGCATTGACGGCCGCGCGTCGGGGCGCGTCGCCCACCTGCCAGGGGCTGGCGTCGCGAGCGAAGGACAAGGGCCCCTCGCACGAGGCCAGCCGCGCGTTCAGCTCGGCCCCCGTGAGGAGCGGAGGGAACACGCCTCGCTGGAGCGCGAGCACCGCGCGGAGGACACCTGCTCCAGCGGACGCGATGTACGAATGTCCGATGTGCGGCTTGATGGCGCCAATCCGCACCGGCCGGGCCTCGCGGCCGTAGACCTCCACCAGCGCGCCCGCCTCGGGCAGGTCTCCCTCCAGCATCCCCGTCGCATGCGCCTCGACATACTGGATGCTCTCCGCGCCGACGCCGCTGTCCCGCAGGGCCCGACGCATCGCCAGCGCCTGGCCGCGAGCCTGGCTCGCGAAGATGGACTTGCCGCGACCGTCCGTCGAACCGCCGACGCCGCGAATCAAGGCGTGGATGCGGCTGCCGTCCCGCTTCGCATCCGAGAGCCGCTTCAGCACGAAGATGCCGCAGCCCTCGCCGTGCACGAACCCGTCCGCCTCTTGCGAGAACGGCCGCATCCGCCCCTTCGGGGAGATGGCGCCGACGAAGCACATGTTCACGCAGTAGGGCGCGGTGATCTGCGACCACACGCCGCCCACCACGGCCACGTCCCACCGGCCATCGCGCAGCCCCTGGATGGCCAGGCTCAGCGCGGTGAGCGTCGACGCACAGGCGGACTCCACCGTGAACGCGGGGCCTCGGACATCCAGGGCCCGGGCCACGCGGGTGGCCGGCGCGCTGTTGAGGATGCCCGGCAGCGAATCGGAGGAGATGGGCGGCTGCTGTCCCTGGAAGGCCTCGCGCGCCTGCGTGATGAAGCGCTCCACGCGGTCCGTGGGCAATCCCGAGCGCGACATCACCTGTCGGTAGACGCCCGCGAGCTCCGGGAACGCCAGCCGCGTCTCCACGGCGATCTCCTGCAGGTTGCCCGGCGTGGTGGCCACGATGACGGCCGTGCGCTCCGAGGGCAACGCACGACCCGCGTCGGCGACAGCGGCCTTCGCGACCTCCAGCGTCCAGCGCTGCGCCGGGTCCATGCGCGCCACCGCGTTCGGAGGAATGCCGAACTCCGTGAAGCGGAACGGCGCCTCCGCCACCAGCGCGGCCCTGGGCGCGTACACGCGGAAGAACGTCTCCCGACTCGTCCCACCCCAGGCCCGCGAGGCGTCGTGGTAGAGCGACACCGGCCAGCGCGACTCGGGGATCTCGCCCACCGCGCAGTGCCCCTTCAGCGCGTTCTCCCAGAGGGCCTCGGGGCTCGGCGCGTCGGGGTATTTGCACGCGAAGCCCACCATCGCGATGGGCTCCGCCGGAGCACGCGGCGCGCGGCCACGGACCTGGGGCGCCTGTGCGTCATACGCCTCCACCACCGCGTGCCACGCGACACCTCCGAAGCCCGCCGCATGGACGGCCGCCCGGCGTGGACCTCGCGTCAGCGCGGCCTGCTCCGTGAGGACCCGCGGCGACGTGCCACCTGGCGCGACGTCCGGATGGAGCGTCCGGAAGGAGCGCTGCGGAACGAGGGTCCGCTCACGCAAGCCCAACAGGACCTTGAGCATCGCGGCGAGGCTCGACGCCGTCTGCAGGTCCCCCACCGACTCGGAGATGGCGCCGAGCGACACACCGTTGGAGCCCCTGTATGCGTCCGACAGGCCCTCGACGAGGTGGGCATCCCACGAGGGGACACCCGTGGCGCCCGTCTCCACGAAACAGACCGAGTCGGCCGCCACCGCCGCGCGGCGGAGCGCCTCTTCGGCCGCCCTGCGATGCGCCTGCGCGTCCGTGGCCGTCATCGAAGGGCCCGCGCCCCGGTTCACTCCGCCCACGCCTCGGAGCACGCCCTGGATGGGGTCACCATCCCTGCGCGCGACCTCCAGCGGCTTGAGCAGGAACATCACCGCGCCTTCTCCCAGCGCGGTGCCATCCGCCCGAGCGTCCAGCGGAAACACGCCGCGCTTCGACAGCCGGCGCAGCTTGTCGTGCAGCACATACTCCATGGGCGACAGTGCGGGGCTGGCCGCGCCCACCAGCGCCATGTCCCACTCCCCGCTCATCAGCCCCTGCACCGCCGTCTCCAGCGCGGCGAGCCCCGACGCGGCGTGGGCATCCACGCAGAAGTGCGGCCCGTGCAAGTCGAAGAGGCTGCACACGCGCCCCAGCACCGGGCTCATGAAGCCCCAGAACGCCCAGTCGTCCGAGCCGTCGATGTGCTGCCGGACGAGCTCCTCCTGGACCTGCCGAGCGACGAGTCCGGCCTGCTCCGGGGAGAGCTCCTTCCAGGCCTCCGTCTGGCTCGCGGCGCGCAGCAGCTCGGGCAGCCGCCACTTGGTGTTGAAGCCCAGGTTGCTCTTGCGCCCCATGCCGCTGGAGCCGGCAATCACCGCGACCCGGTCCCGCGCGAACTCGCGCTCCGGGGTGTAGCCCGCGCTCGTCATCGCCTGGACGGCGGACTCCAGCACCATCATCTCGATGGTGTGCAGCAGGCGCGTCTCGATGGGCGGGACCTTGAACTTCTTCCAGTCGAACTTCAGCCCCTCGACGGGCGCGCCGAGGAAGGACGTCGTCCGGTCGACCGCGTTCGGGTCGTCGCTGCCATACGCGCTCCAGTCCCAGCGCGCGCCGGTGAGCGGCCGCACCGCCACGTGTCCCGCCAGGAGGTTCTGCCAGAACGTGGGCACGTCATGGGCGTCCGGGAGGACACACCCCATGCCGATGATGGCGATGGGCGCCTGAGCTTCAGCTGGCATGCGCGCGCACCTTCGGCTCGGAGGAATGCAGCCCACCGGAAGGGTCCAGGGACGTGCGCAGGTACACCTTCTGCTCGGGGGTGTACGCGTCCACGCTGATGGAGCAGTAGTCGTGCGCCTCCAGGCAGATGCGTCCCGCCTCGTCCCAGACGGTGAAGTCGTAGAACAGCAGCTCGCCCACCTCGCGGTTCAGCCGCGCGCGAACGCCGAGCCGCTCACCCGCCCCAGGCGTGCGCCCAAGCACCAGCCGGTGCACGCCCTTGGGGACCGGAGCCCGGAGGTTGTGGAGGATGCCCAGCGTCCCCGCGAGCTGGAAGCAACCGTCCAGGACGAAGGGGTCCAACCAGAAGCGGGCCCTCGGCACGGAGGCGAAGTAGCCCGTCGGCTCGGGGACCCGCAGGCTCGCGACGGCGTCGCGCGGCCCGGGGTAGCTGATCCAATCCACGATGCGGAACGGCGCCCCGACGTGGAAGTAGGCGTCCTTCACGTAGGAGCGGCTGAAGGGCAGCTCCCCTTCCGCGCCGCGCGCCTTGGCGAAGCCGGGAGGAATCACCCGCGGGTGGCGAGCCCCCAGTCGCACCTGGGCGCGGTAGTGCAGCACGTCCGAGCGCAACACCGCGCCTCGGGGGTTGAGCAGGTCCGCGTACGCACAGACCTCCCACACCTCGTCGCGGCGCACGGCCCGGACACAGGCCTCGGTCGGACGCTCGGGCCGGACGCGGATGAACTTCTCCAGCGACACGTCGCGCACTTCGCACACGTCGCCCTCACCCGCGACCGCGGCCACCTCCGCGAGCCACTCGATGGCCGCGGCGCCGGGCAACACGGGGATGCCGTTGACCCGATGCTCCTCCAGGTACACGTCCTCCTGGAGCGCGAACGTCCGAGCCCAGCAGCCCTGCTCCCGCGCGCTCCCGAGCATCGGGAAGCCGCCCTGCTCCCGAGCCTCGGGCGCGGCGCCCTGGAACAAGGGCCCCAGTTGCAAGCGTCGCCGCGTGGCCAGCGCGGCCGGGATGGCCCCCGCCGCGAAGTCCAGCGTCAGCGACTCCGGCTCGTACGCCATGCTCAGCGCGTTGTCCGCCCGGCAGATGGACTTCATCGACGGGGTGGCGCCCTCGCTGTCGCGCAGGAAGTCGACGGCGGTGTCGAGCGTGAGGTCTCCGCGCCGCTCACGGACCAGGTGCTCCAGGCGCCGATAGCGATGGAGCGAGTCCTCCTGCATGTCCTGGAGCATCTCCAGCGCCACGGCCTCGTGGCCCCGAGCCGCCTTGTGCGCGACGCGCAGGTGGTTGGTGGAGACGACGAAGTCCTGCTCCGGCGGCGCCGTGTACTGGCCGGAGTGCGCCCCCACCTGCTCCCAGACCATCGCCTGTCCCGAGCGATGGGTGAGCATCAGGTTCCAGCTCCCACCGCGCGCAGTCGCCTCCAGCACGGCGCGGGCCTCTTCGAGCGAGTGCGCGCGCGACAGCACCTCCCGGTTCTGGAACGTGAGCGGATAGAACACGCGCGGGTCCAGCGGCGCGACGGGGACGTTGACGCCCAGGCTCAAGCCCGCCGCGTTCATCCCCGAGCACACGCCCAGCGCCGCGGGCCAGAACGTGACGGACACGTACGGGATGCGCCCCTCCAGGCGGTACACGACACACGTGGGGCGCAGGAACTTCGCCAGCGACGGGTACGGCACATCCAGGTTGTGACCGTGGAGGACCTTCCCGCCCGTCGTCGCGCGCCCGAAGGCCGCGAACTGCGAGCAGCCGATGGGCGCGCCCGAGAGGATGTCGAGCACGAGCGTGTGGTAGAGGATGGTCTCCCTCGGGAAGCCGCTCGCGTCCGAGACGCCTCGGACCTCCTCGTGGATGTCCTCGGGCAACAGCGCCGCGAGCGCCGCCATGCGCTCCCGCATGGCCTGCTCCGTCACACCAAGCTTCTCCAGCATGGGACGGATGGACTCGTCCTCGATGGAGACGGCGTGGGCGATCTCCTCCCGCATGAGAGCGCCGTACTGCCGGCCGACCTCATGGGGCCGGCCCGACAGCACCACCAACGGGAGGGATGCGGACGAATCAGATGGCATAGCGGGTTCCGCCAGCCTCCTTGCCGACGACGCGGAGCGCCTCCTTGTCGTGGCGGGGCAGGTTCAGCGTCTCGAAGGTGCGCTCGTCCGCGATGACGACCTCGCCCGCCGAGCCGCCGTACAGCAGCTCCCCGACGAACCAGTACGCGCCCTCGTCGACGTGGATGACGCAGATGCCCATGGCGCGCAGGCGCTCCAGGTAGTCCGCGTTGTTCTCCACGATTCCGGCGCCCACCCACACCGGCCAGTCGACCGTCACGCTCCGCACGCCGGGCCGCAGCGTGGAGTAGACGAGCCCCGCCTTGGCGACGAGGTAGTTGGCCAGCGAGTAGTCCGTCTGCCCCTTGTTGCCGTAGCGACCGCTGCCCGAGCCGAAGTTGATGAAGAACTGGAGGTCGTCGTTCCAGGTCTCCTGCGCGAGCACCTGCCACAGGTGCGCCTTCGACGCGAGCGTCCGGACGAACGCGTCCGAGGACTTCATCGGCAGGCTCTTGGACTCCTCGATGGTGGCGCCGTGGACGATACCGTCGATGCGGCCGTGCTCGCGGCGCACGTCGGCCAGCAGGGCCCGCACCGCGCCCACGTCGGTCATGTCGCAGACCTTGTACTCGAGCGAGATGCCCTGGCTCCGGCAGTCCTCGAGGTTGCGGTGCAGCTCACGCCGGTTGGCGATGTCGGAGTCGAAGACACGCCGCGCCTGCACCGGCGTCTTCCCCGGGTGCTCCGCGAGGTAGCGTTTGATGAAGGACATCCGATAGGCGGGCAGCTCCGCCTCGGGCACCTTCAGCCACTCCTCGCTGCCGCTCGGCGGCACGGTGCGGCCCGTGATGATGACGCGGGCGCCGGTGGACTTCGCGAGCAGCTTCGCGCACGGGTAGACGACGCCGCGGCCTCCACCCGAGACGACCACCACCGAGCCGGTCCGGAGCGACACCGGCGCGGACTCCTTCGGGAAGGACGTCTCGATGTCACGGAAGACGTAGCGACGGCCGCCGGTGTAGCCGACCTCGACATCGAGGTCCGCGCTGACCAGCTCGTTCCAGACCTGCCGCGCCCACTGCGACGCGTCCTGGCCATCCAGGTCCACGACCTTGCAGCGCGAGCCGGGCAGCTCCCGCCGCAGGCACTTGACGAAGCCGCCCGCCGCGCCGGCCAGCGGGATGCGGCCCTGCGCATTGGCGTGACCGAAGAGGCCTCCGCCCGCCGTGGCCACCAGGTACCAGCCGCCCCCGGGCAGCGCGCCAATGCGGTCGTAGACGGCGAGCGCGCTCTGGTACAGCCCCAGGGAGAAGGTGTTGACGGTGGACGCCCAGGCCGAGGCCTCCTGCTCGTCCAGCTTCGCGGTGGGCGCCGTGGTGTGCAGGAGGATGAGGCCATCCAGCGGCTGCTTCTCCTGGAGCTCCTTCAGCGCGCGGCCGGCGCTCTCGGGGTGACGCCAGTCCAGGGACACGCCCTGCTCCGGCGCGGGGCCGGAGGACAGGATGACGACCCGCGCGCCCGCGGCTTCCAGCATCTGCGCCAGGGCCTTGTAGGCGCCATGCGCGTCCGTGGAGATGCCGAGCGTCTTGCCCTTCAGGTGCGCGACGCTCGGGGCATCGACCTGCGGGGCCAGCTCCACGGGGTGGACCTCGTAGCGCTTGCCCGCGAGCTGGGCCGGCGGCGACACCGACTGCGACGCGGACTTCAAGCGCCCCTCGAGGTGCTCGGCCAGTCGCCGCAGCGACGCGGTGTCCCCGCTCGCCTCGCAGCGGGCGATGAAGCGACGGACGTCATCCAGACCGAGCGTGCCCTGCTTCGCGGCGGGAGCCGCCTCCGCTAACGCGGGCGCCACCACGGCGTTGGCGACCAGGTACTCCGACATCTTCCGCACGGTGTTGTAGTTGCGGACCCGGAACTTCTCGTTGCGCGCCACGCCGAACTTCTCGCGGGCCATGGCGAACGCTTCAATCTGCGTGACGGTGTCCACGCCCAGGTCGACCTCCAGGTCGAGGTCGGGCTGGATGAGCTCGATGTTGTAGCCCGTCTTTCCCTGGAGCACGGAGACCAGGAAGGACTGCACCTCCTGCACCGTGAGGCCCGGGGTGGGAGCGGCGGTCGCCACGGGAGCCTGGGGCGCGGGGGCCGCCGCGGCGGGCGCCCTGCTCGTCAGGTACTCCACCATCTTCCGCAGCGTGTTGTGGTCCCGCAGCCGGAAGTTCTCGTCCTTCTCCACGTTCAGGTACACCCTCGCCATCGCGAAGGCCTCCACCTGTTTCACCGTGTCGATGCCCAGGTCCGCCTCGAGGTCCAGCTCCGCCTCGAGCATCTCCGCCGGGTATCCCGTCCGCTCCACCAACGCACCCACCAGCAGCTTCATCACCGAGTCAGCATCCACGGTGCTCGCCTTCGGCGCCGGAGACGCCACCGGCTGGGACACGGCGGAAGCGGACGCAGCGACCACGGGCGCTCGCGCAGCCTCGGTCACGAAGGCGGAGGGCTTCACGTCCTCGGTCGACGACCTCGCAGCCTGCACCGGCGGCGATGAGCCGACGGATTCCCCCCACGCGGCGCGCGGCGCCCCGGAGACGGACGCAGCGGGCGACCGCGAGGCGTCGGGCGAAGCCTTCGCGGCTTCTCCCACCGGCGCGGAGGCCGCCCCCGTGGAGGCAGCGGGCACCCGCGAGGTGTCGGACGAAGCCTTGAGGGCCCCGCCCTCCAGCGCGGATGCCGTCACGGTGGAGGCCACGGAGGACCGCGAGGAATCAGGCGAAGCCTTCGCGGCTTCTCCCACCGGCGCGGGTGGCACCACGACGGAAGCACTCGTCGCGACAGGCGTGGTCTTCGCAGGCACAGGCCCCGCGACCGCGGCGGCCCTGCCCGCCAGGTACTCCGCCATCTTCTGCAGCGTGTTGTAGTGACGCACGCGGAACTTGTCATCCCGCTCCACCCCGTAGGACATGCGCGCGTGGGCGAAGACCTCGACCTGGGTGATGGTGTCGATGCCCAGGTCCACCTCCAGGTCCAGCTGCGGCTGGAGGATGTCCAGGCTGTAGCCGGTCTTCGCGGCCATCGCGTCGCGCAACAGCTGCAGGATGGCGTCCGCGCTCGGCGCACTCGAAGCCGGAGCAACAGCCGCCACGGGAGCCTGGGGCGCGGGGGCCGCCGCGGCGGGCGCCCTGCTCGTCAGGTACTCCACCATCTTCCGCAGCGTGTTGTGGTCCCGCAGCCGGAAGTTCTCGTCCTTCTCCACGTTCAGGTACACCCTCGCCATCGCGAAGGCCTCCACCTGCTTCACCGTGTCGATGCCCAGGTCCGCCTCGAGGTCCAGCTCCGCCTCCAGCATCTCCGCCGGGTATCCCGTCCGCTCCACCAACGCCCCCACCAGCAGCTTCATCACCGCCTCACCATCCACTCCGCCCGCCTGCTTCACGGGCTCGGCGGCGGCGATGGCGAGCGCGGGACGCGCGGACGCGGCATCGAGCCGGGCGAGCGCCCCTCGCGTCTCCACGAGGACCGTCTCCAGGACGGGCCGGTCGCTTCGAGCCGCGCAGTCATCGACGAAGGCCAGCACCTGCTCCAACGAGACTTCCACGTCCCTCTCCACGGTCGTTCCTTTGTCCAGGTGCTTCGAGAGTCCCTTGGCGAGCAGCGCCACCGTCGTGCCGTCCACGCGCGCGCCGACCGGGACCTGCAACTTGCGCTCGACGGAGGACACCGCGTCCTGGACCTCCGAGGGCGTCAGCCCGAGGTCCTCCACGAGTCCGACATGGGGCGCGAAGAGCTCCGGCACATACCCGGTCCTCTCCACCAACGCGGCCACGAGCTGCTGTTGAACTGCTTCCTGATGGGAGACGTTCATCTCGAGAGACCTATTCGCGGAGCAGATGGTGGGCGTAGCTGAAGGCGAGGAGGCGGTGGAACTGCTCGACCTCGCCCAGCTTGGGGTGATTGCTGGCCTGAGCCAGGTACGGCAGACCCTTCAACGTGGACTGGATGAACGCCGTCAGCGACCACTTGGGCCCGGCTTCGATGAACAGCCGCGTGCCCTCGTCGTGCAACCGCCGCACGTGCTGACCGAAGTGGACCGGCAGCACGTATTGCAGCGCGAGGTGCCGGGCCATGAAGCGCGCGTCCGTCTCGGGCGCGTAGTAGCGCCCATGGACGCTGGAGAGGACCGGGAGCTGGGGAGCATTCCAGGTGAGCCGCTCCAGCTCCGCGCGCAGCAGCGGCACCGCGCCGGCGATGATGCGTGAGTGGTACGCGTGCGACACGGGGAGCACGCGGACCTCGAACCCGTTCGCGCGGCACCAGCGCGCGACGAACTCGACGGCCTCGACCTCGCCCGCGACGATTCCCTGCCCCGGAGCATTCTCCGCGGCCACCGTCACGTAGCCGCCCGCCTCGGGCAACACCCGGCGCAGCCGGTCGAAGTCCCCGCTGACGCTGAGCATCCTCCCGGGGGACTCCACGCGCAGCCCGGTCACCGCGCGGGTGCGCCGGTACACCGCGCGCAGCGCCTCTTCGAAGGAGAGCACCCCGCTCGCGGCCAGCGCCGCGTACTCCCCCGCGCTCTGTCCCAACAGCACATCCACCCGGATGCCCTGCGCGCGGATGAGCCGGTAGAGCGCCACGTTCGCCACGAAGACGGCGGCGTGCACGGTGTCGTCGTCCTGGCGATAGCCCTCCTCCGTGCCAGGAGGCACCCAGAAGGTGCTCGAGAGCGACTGCCCCGTCATCGCCGAGAATGCGGCATCCGCCTGCGCGAGCGTGCTCGCGACCAGCGGGTACTCCACCGCGAGCTCGCGCAGCATGTTCGCGTACTGCGGCCCCTGTCCCGGGAACACCGCCGCCACCTTCCCCGTGTGGAGCTGGCGCGCGTCGCGCACGTCGTAGAAGAAGAGGCCCTGCTCCGGAAGGCTCGGCGAGCCCGTGCCCGCCAGCAACGTCCGGGCGCGCTCCAGCGCCTTGCGAGCCTCCTGCCCCCGAGGCAGCGTCATCGCCAGTCGGCACGGCAGGGCCGCATCCGCCCTGGGTCCACCCCGCGGGTCCCACCCCGGCTCGCGCACCAGCGCCTGGAGCAGCCGCTCCACCTGCCGCCCCAGGTCCTCGCGGCTCGCGCCGGAGAGCGCGAGGAAGGGAGGCCGTGACGGCTCCGCGCTCGTCACCTCCACCGGGGCGCGCTCGGGCTTGGGCGAGTACTCCTCCAGCACGGCGTGGAAGCTCGTCCCACCCAGGCCGAAGGACGTCACGCCCGCGCGACGAAGCCCCGGCCCATCCATCACCCAGGGCTGGACCTCCGTGGGCACCTCGAAGGACACCTGCGACCAGGGGATGCGCGGGTTGGGCGTCTCGAAGCCGATGTTCGGCGGCACCTGCTGGTGGTGCAGCGCCAGGGCGACCTTCGTCAGCGCCACGGCGCCGGCGCCCGAGTTCAGGTGGCCGACGTTCGACTTCACCGAGCCCAGCAACAGCTTCCCCTCGGAGGCGGCCCGGCCGTAGACGGCCTGATACGTCTGGACCTCGATGGGGTCACCGACGGGCGTCCCCGTGCCGTGGCCCTCCACGTACTGGACATCGGTGGCGCGGATGCCCGCCTTCTCCACCGCCCTGCGGACCGCCTGGACCTGTCCTTCCGAGGAAGGCGCCCAGATGGAGGCGTTCTTCGGGTCCGTGGCCCCGGCCACCGAGCGCACCACGGCGTAGATGCGGTCCCCCGCTCCTTCCGCGTCCGACAGGCGCTTCACGGCGATGAGCGCCGCGCCCTCGCTCGTGATGTAGCCGTCCGCCCTGGCGTCGAACGGGAACGAGCCCTTCTGCGACAGACCGCCGAAGGAGCAGCACTGGCTCAGCGCATCCACGCCGAGCGACGCGTACATCCCCCCCACCAGCACCAGGTCGCACTGCCGGGTGCGCAGCTGGTTCATCGCGATGTCGAGCGCCGCGAGGCTGGAGGCACATGCGGACTCCACCATGAGCATCGGCCCCTGGAAGTCCAGGTGGTGCGCGACGCGTCCCACGGCCAGGCTGCCCAGGTACCCGAGCAGCGTGTCCTCGGTGATGGGCGGCAGCTCGCTCTTGTAGCGCGCCTCGGCGGACGCGCGGAGCTTCGTGGCCGTGGCCGCGTCGACCCCGTGGCGCTCCAGCTGCTCGGCCAGGCGCGCGTCGAACTCGGCGTAGTACACGCGGGCCTGGGTCTGGAACTCCCGCTCGAGCGGCGGCAGGTAGCCCATCACCACGCCCACGCGCGACGGGTCGACCTGCTGCCGCGTCGCCCCGGCGTCCTCGAGCGCCTGGAGCGCGGCCTTCATCGTCCAGCTGTGTCCCCGGTCGATCTGCGAGGACATCTTGGGCGGCACGCGGATGCGCGCCTGGGGCCAGGCGCCGTCGACGATGTAGCCGGCGAGGTTGGTGTAGGGCCGCACCTTGCTCTGCCGCGTGGGGTCCAGGTAGCGGTCGATGGGCGCGCGCTCGTCCGGAATCTCACCGATGGCGCAGCGCTTCTGGAGCAGGTTCTCCCAGAACGCTGCGGGGTTCTCCGCCTGCGGGAAGACGCCGCCCAGGCCGACGATGGCGATGGGCTCGGCCACCTGCGGCGCCCGGAGCGTGCGCGCCAGCGCCTGGTGGTACGCGGGCGAGAACTCCTCCAGGGTCAGGTGGTAGTTGATGCCGCCGAAGCTGAACGCGCTGACCGAGGCACGACGCGGCCCCTCCTGGACCTCCGGCCACGGCCGCCCCTGGTTGGAGATGTGGAAGGCGGAGCGCGAAAGGTCGATGCCCTCCGCGGCCTCCCGGAACGAGTGCTGCGGCGGCAGGAACTTGTGGTGCAGCGCCAGGGCCGTCTTCATGAGCCCCGCCGCGCCCGAGGCCGCCTGCAGGTGGCCCGTCAGCTCCTTCACGCCGCCCAGTCGGATGGCGCCCCGCGGGGCGCTTGCGCCGAATACCTCCTGGAGGCTCTGGAACTCCGTGAGGTCGCCCAGGTTGGTGCCCGTGGCGTGGCACTCCACGTATTGGACGTCCTGGGGCGCATAGCCGGCCTGCGCGTAGGCCCGGCGCATCGCGAGCACCTGGCCCCGCGAGTTGGGCGCCATGAGCGACTTGCCCTTGCCATCCGAGGCCGCGCCGAGGCCGCGCAGCACCGCGTAGACCTTCTCGCCGCGCGCGAGCGCGTCATCCAGGCGCCGGAGCGCGAAGACCCCCACGCCCTCCCCCAGGAGCGTCCCGTTGGCGCGGCGGTCGAACGGAGCCAGCGTGGAGTCGGACAGCCCTCCCAGCTTGCTGAACGCGATGAGGTCATGCGGGGTGAGCAGTTGGCTGCAGCCCGCCGCGAGCGCGACGTCGCAGTCGCCCGCGTTGAGCTGGTCGCACGCCGTCTGGATGGCGGCCAGCGCGGAGGCGTAGCCCGCGTCGACCGTCGCGTGAGGCCCCCGGAGGTTGAAGAGCTTGGCGGCCCGCCCCACCCAGACGCTGCTGAAGGAGGCGATGGCCTCGTCCTCGGTGATGCCCGCCAGCTCGCGCTCGACCTGCTGGGACGTGGCCTCGAGCAGCTCGGAGGCCAGGGACGCCGGGAGCGCCGCCTCGGCGAGGGCCCGGGAGAGACACTCCCGCATGTCCAGCAAGCGGGTGCGCACGCGCGTGTCCGGACGAAGCCCTCCGCCCAGGGAGCCCAGGGTGAAGCCGACGCGCTCGGGCGCCACCGTGTCCATCACGCCCCGCGCATCCTCGAGCGCCTGCGCCGTCGCCTCCAGGAACGCGAGCTGCGTGCGGTGCATGTCCTGCGCGACCTTCGGAGGGATGCGGTACTTCCGATAGTCGAGCGTCAGCTCGTCCAACGGCGCGGCGTGCCTGCAATAGGTGCGGTCCGCGGCCGTGCGGTCCGCCGCGTAGTACCCGTCCAACCGCAGCTCACGCCCGGTCAGCTCCCGAATGGCCGTGGGCCCCGTCAGCACCCGCTCCCAGAACGCCTGGGGATTGGATGCCTTTGGGAATACGGCACCGATGCCGACAATGGCAATCGGCCGAAAAAGGCGCTCCTCCATGAATACCCTCTGACGTCCCCAATGGATGCGCTCGGCGAGCGCCGGGCCAATGCCTTGTCGCAAGCGCACGGGCCCTCCCCTCGATTACAAGGTAGACGAGATTGTTCAGGCAGATCAATCCCTCCGTTCATTTCCTCCCCTCGGACAAATGGCCTTTCACGAGGGTGGAATTTGTAGCGCGGAGAGACACACGCGTTTCAACTTCCCTGAGAATGTCACGGCTCGGCGAGCACTCGAGGTGACATCAATGACACATCAGACACCATCCAGGTCGACCCAACCCGCGCGTGCGGCCCCACCCCTGGCATCGGCCCCTCCTCGGAGAAGCCAGACACCGCGAGGTCACCGCGCGGGGACGTCATGGATTGTGTCCGCCCCACCTTGGAGCCCCACGCGGCTCAGGGCTGGGTTTCGGCGGAGCCCGGCGCGGCGGGCGCCTGGGGCAGCTTCTTGAGCAGGTCGATGTTCGGCCCGCCGATGGCCAGCAGGGTTCCGGCGATGTACTTGCTGGCATGCCGCCGGGGCAGGCCGCGCATCCACGTCGGCTGCTCGGGCATGGCGCCGCCGGTGGACTGGCGGTCGTCGATGGTGACGCCGCGCTCCCAGAGCATCGTCAGCATGGAGGTGGGACAGGGCGTGGCCAGCTCCTGCTGGAGCTCCGCGTAGGCCGCGCGATACGACGGCTCGGCGATGGGCTGGAGGTATCTCGCCGAGTTGCTGGCCTCGACCAGTCCCGTGCAGCGGGTGATGGCCGAGCCGCAGCTTCGGGCCCTGCGGGCCACGTCCACGGGCGCGACGATGCTGGAGAACGACGTGCTCGCCCAGAACACGGCGCGCATGCGGTCGCCCTGCGCCTGGCTCATCGGGGTCCACTCGGCGGGAGGCTGCTTCATCAACGCGTGCGCCTGGCGCTCCTGCCCCAGCAGGGCGTTGCCAATCATCGCGCCGATGAGGGTGTCCGTCCGATACGACAGCCACGCCAGGTGGCGCACGTCCCGGGCGGCCTCCAGGGGCTGCCCTGTCTTCACGCCGTGGAGGAGCCGGAGCTTGGACCACTCCAACAGCGCGATGAAGTGGGGCACCGGGGCCGTCATCATGTTGTACGGCTCCTCATGCCGGAACGGGAGGTTGCGCGCGAGGTCCCACCGGTCGAAGCGCTGGAGCTCGCGCATCCACTCGAAGCGCAGCGAGGACAGGTCCGGGTCCGCGGCGAACCACTCCTCCAGCGTCTTCTTCTCCTTGAGGTGCGCGGGAAGCTGGAGCGGTGAGTCCGCGGGCATCGCGGGGCCCGGGCTCTCCCAGTGCACCCAGGCGTTGAGCACGGGGCCCGCGTCCCCGTCAGGGCGTGGCTCGCGGAACCACGGGTCGGCGGCGAGCTTCTCCTGCTCCCGGCAGAACAGGTCCAGGTGCGCGACGACGTCCTGCCGCTGCGCGTCCAGCGTGGGCTCGTATCGCGAGCGCATGAACAGGTCGAACGCGACCAGGGCCACGACGATGAGCACGACGAGGAGACTGACGAACCAGACCAGCACTCGCGACACGCTTCCCCGGGACCACCGCACGCTCGGACGCATGTCTCGACTCTAGCAATCCCTCGCACCTCCCCGAGAATCCAATATTCAACTTAATCAATTTTTACAGCTATTTACTGTTTATGCCGGAGAGATGCTCCCGGAGCGTCGCCCGGTGGCATGGGACTCCAGGCCGGCGGCGCGCTCCCCGCGGTCAGAGATGAGAGGGCCCCATGTTCAAGAAGGCAGCAGTCCTCGCTGTCAGCTGTGGTGCGTTGTGGGTCGGCTGCGGTGTCGACCCGGAGATGGAGAACGAGGAGATCGTCTCCAACCTGGTGGAGGCCGGCTTCCGCGTCGACGACCTCCTCATCGCCGACGGCAAGGTGTACGTCGGTCGTGACGCGCACGTCACGCTGGAGGCCTCCCGGGAGATGCTCCAGTCCCTGGACGAGAGCTCGGAGCAGTACCGCACGACGAACCAGGTGGGCACGGGCGTGACGAAGATCTGCGTCAACCCCACGCCCGATTTCAACACCTACAGCATGCTGAGCCAGGGCCTGGACCTGGCCATCGCCAACTACAACGAGCGGGGGCTGCGCCTCACCTTCGCGCGTGGACCGACCACCGGCTGCACGGCGAACATCACCGCGCAGACGACGACGGGCACGGGCGGCTCGGCGGGCTTCCCCTCGGGGGGCCTGCCCTATGGAATCATCAACATCGGCACCGGCCTGCAGGCCTACAGCGCGGACGTGAACGAGCACGTCATCACGCACGAGCTGGGGCATGCCATCGGCTTCCGCCACACGGACTACTACAACCGCAGCATCAGCTGCGGCGCAGGCGGTGACGAGGGCGACGCGGGCGTGGGCGCCATCCACATCCCGGGCACGCCGACCACGGCCACCGTGGGCGGCTCCGTCATGAACTCCTGCTTCCGCTCGACGGAGACGGGCGAGTGGACCAGCTCCGACATCACCGCGCTGGACGCCCTCTACGGCACTGGCGGCGTCGCGGCCTGCTCCACCTACAGCTTCACGTCCTACCGCGGGCAGAACGGGACGCAGATCCGCTGCAGCTGCCCCGCCACCAGCAGCGGGACGGTGTGGGGCACGGACATCTACACGGACGACTCGAATGCCTGCGCGGCCGCGGTGCACGCGGGGGCGATTGCCTCCAGCGGCGGCACGGTGACGGTCGTCATCCAGCCGGGCCAGGGCAGCTACGCGGCCAGCACCCGCAATGGCATCACCACGCTCTCCTACGGCGCCTGGCCGGGGAGCTTCACGTTCACGAACACGACGCCGGTGCAGGCCTGCTCCACCTACGACTTCACGTCCTACCGCGGGCAGAACGGGACGCAGATCCGCTGCAGCTGCCCCGCCACGAGCAGCGGGACGGTGTGGGGCACGGACATCTACACGGATGACTCGAACGCCTGCGCGGCCGGCGTGCACGCGGGGGCGATTGCCTCCAGCGGCGGCACGATGACGGTCACCATCCGACCCGGGCAGAGCAGCTACACGGCCAGCACCCGCAACGGCATCACCACGTTGTCCTACGGGGCCTGGGCGGGGAGCTTCTCCACCAGTCCGTAGTCGTCACAGCGGCCCGATGCGCCGTGGCCCGGGGGTGGCTCGATGATGAGCGCCTCCGGGCCCTGCCCGGTTGGGAGTTCTCCGCCCGCCCGCCGGAGTCGAGCGCGCCCGGTGAGGAGCGAGCCGGAGGTGGCTCGCTGAAGCGCCCCTCGGTCCATCGGGAGTCGAGACTCCTGGATGACCGCGTGCACGGCGCCAGCGAGTCACTCCACCGGCGTGACCGTCCTTCCCGCACACGAAGCGTTCAACGTGGCGCCCTTGGGACAGGGAGACCTCGCGGCCTTCGTCGGGGGCGGCTTCGAGAAGACAGAGCCCGCGGAACGCGGCGAGATGCGCTGATACCGCGCATACGCCTCCACGAGCGCCGTGCGCAGGGCGGTGGGCTCCGTGGGCCCATGCCGCGCCACGGTGCTGGCCAGCGCCTCCAGCAGATAGGCCTCGGGCGCCATCAACGTCCGCGTGAGCGCGATGGGGGTCGAGCCCAGCGCCTTCAACACCGGACCGAAGTACTGCTCGCTCATGCAGGCCAGGACGACCACGGGCCGGGGCGTGGCGCCCGGTGGCACCTTCACCTGGGGAGGCTCGCGGTCCATGAGCCGGTCATGCCCGGCCCACACCAGCAGGTCGGCGCGACTGGCGCCCGCCGCCGCGCGCAGGAAGTCCTCCAACGCCGTGTCGATGGCGTCGCCTGCGTAGGCCAGCAGCTTCAGCCGCACGGGTCGCTCCCCCTTCGCGGGGGTCCGCTCGAGGATGAGCTCACGCAGCACCACGCTCCCCTCGGGCCCCGGCTCGCGGCTCATCACCTTGAAGCCAGGAGCCCGGGACAGGTACCGCTCCGCGCCGTACATCGCGCCCCAGTAGAGGTTCGTCTCCAGCGCGCGCGGAGCCCCGGCGGCAGCCCGGCCACACTCGATCAACGCGTTGTCACACAGCGGGACGAAGACCTCGACCTCCACGGGAGGCGCGGCCAGCAGGGTCAGCATCACGAAGGTCAGCACACGAGGCCTCCAGGGGCGTCGCCTTCAGACACCCCGGGTCCTGCCTTGCGTTCCACCGAGTGGGCCGCTCCCTCATGCGGGCCCGCGGCTCAGCCTCCGCCCCGCGGCGCTGTCACGCGCCTGGCCGACAGCACACCCGCCAGCGCCATCACGAGCCCTCCGGCGAGCGGCACCACGAGCAACCCCAGGCGCAGCCCCACCGCGTCGGCGATGAGCCCCACCACGGGGGGCGACAGCAGGAACCCCAATCGCATCAACCAGCTCACCACCGTCAAGCCCGTGCCGGGCCGCAACCCGGGCAGCTCGTCCGCGCCGTGCATCGCCGCGGGCACCAGCGTGGCCACACCGAAGCCCGCGAACGCGAAGCCCACGATGGTGGCGGGCACCGAGGGGAACAACAGCGCGCCCCCCATCCCCAGCGCCGCGAGCGCGCCGCCCGTCCGCGCCACGGCCCGCTGTCCGAACCGGTCGACGAGCCGGTCCCCGAACAGCCGCCCGATGAACTGCGCCCCCACGAGCGCCACGTAGCCGAACGAGGCCACCGCCACGCTCGCCCCGAGCGTGCCCGAGAGATAGACCGCCGCCCACGTCATCCCCGCGTCCTCCACGAGCACGCCACTGCTGGCAATCAGGACCAGCGCCGCCATCGAGAGCACGAGCCGCAGTCGCCCCGCTCCCCGCTTCACGGAAGCCCCCTCCGCGTGCGCGGCGGCCCCGGAGGCCTCGGTGGGCTCCGGCCCCGGCAGCAGGAAGCGCAAGGCCGTCAGCGAGACGCCGGAGAAGAGCAGCGCGGAGAGCCCCAGGTGGAGGCTCCGTGGAACAGCGAGCCCCGCCGCCAGCCCGCCCATGAGCCCGCCCACCACCGCGCCCACGCTCCACAGCGCGTGGAACGAATTGAGGATGGAGCGGCCATAGAGGCGCTGCACCCGGAGGCCATGCGCGTTCTGCGCCACGTCGGTGATGGCGTCCATGCTGCCCGCCAGGAACAACGTCACGGCGAGCGCGGCCCACGAGGGCGCGAGGCCCGCGAGCAGCAGGCCCAGCCCCGTGAGCACCGTGCCGGCGACAGCGACCCGGGACGAGCGGAAGCGACGGATGATGGCTGCCGCGGCGAGCCCCGCCATCAACGCCCCGAAGGGGAAGGACGCGATGGCGAGCCCGTACTGCGCATTGGTGAGCCCCAGGTCCGCTTTGATTTGCGGATAGCGCGGCAGCAGGTTGGCCAGGATGGCGCCGTTGGTGAGGAACAGCACCGCCACGGCGGCGCGGGCCGCGCGGTGCGCCCGAGGCACCGACGGAGGGAGGGAGGAGTTCATGAGGCGGCTCTAGGGGGAGAGGAATCGGAGCACGGCGTCGCGAGTGACATCGCGGCCATGCGGTGTGGCGTCGAGGCTGACGTGGATGAACAGCCCTTCGATCAGCGCATCGAGCTTGTGGGCCGTCCGCGAGTCGACGTGGCGCTCGAGCACCGCGCGGCTGCGGCGCATCCAGTCGTGGGTGATCTGCCTGAAGGCGGGCTTTCGCGCCGCCAGGGTGTAGAGCTCGAGCGTGAGCACCAGGTCATCCGGCCCCGCCACCAGGTCCTCGTGCACCAGCTCGACGATGGCCGCCGCCAGCTGCTCGCGGTCTTCCACCGCCGACAGCCGCGCCGCGAAGCGCTCGCTGACCCGCTCGGCGAAGCGGGTGAAAGCCTCGCGAAGCAGCTCATCCATGCTGGTGAAGTGGTAGGTCATCGACCCCAGGGGCACGTCCGCCCGCTCGGCGACACGCCGATGCGACGTCCCCGCCACGCCCCCCTCGGCGATGACACTGAGCGCCGCATCGATGATGCGGTCGCGTCGGTCCGGGTCATTGCGGCGCTTCACCACGGAGACTCCTGACGCGGCAGGGCCTCGACGTGGGCGCCCCGGAGCGTGAATCGAAGGTTCGAACGAGCACCCCACACGGGACAGCTCCCGCATGTGTACGTTCGTACATATCGACACGGACCGGAACGACTTTGTTCCCGAGAACGGCCAGGACGGAGGGACGAACCAGACGCCTCCGTCCCGGCCGCGCCCCCTCGGCTACCTGCGGATGCGCAGCGTGACGGAGTTGAACACCTTGATGTTCTTGCCGTCCTCGCGGATGACGACGTAGTCATCATTGGGAGGCACCGGCCGGATGAACAGGCCTTGCACCTCGTGCTCGTTGACGGACTCGGCGCCGAACCGCGCCATCACCATGGTCCCCATGGCCATGCCCGTGCAGCCCACGCACTTGGGTGCGCGATAGACGAACACCGTGCCGCCCTCGATTTGATTCGAACCATTGAGGCGCGGCTTCGGCACGGCGATGAACAACCGCTGGTCCGTGCCGGGGATGTCCCAGACGGCCCCCAGCGGGTGGGGGTTGCTGCTCTCGGCGTTGCGCCCCACCGGCCGGAGCGTGATGTCGACGGTGCCCCCGTTGTCGACGACGGAGTTCACCTGGACCAGGTCCTCCTTCTTCGTCCACCCCAGCCAGTGCAGCTGCGGGAGGTTGTAGTTGTCCGAGCCGTTGCTGCCCATGTACGTGCTCGAGTCACCGTAGTGGTCGACCTCACCCGTCGTCGGGTTGCGGGTGTTGCCGTGCGCCAGCCCCAGCACGTGGCCGACCTCGTGGGCATAGTCACGGAACAGGCCCCCCTTGAGGAAGACGCGGTTGGAGCCCGCGTTCGAGACGGAGCACATGCCGCTGGGCATCGAGTACACGGTCAGGAACGCGTTCGAGCGGGCCTTCTGGACCGCCTGGTTCTTCGCCTTCGAGCAGTTCGCGCTCGTCACCTCCACCGTCTGCGACGCGGTGATTTCCAGCCCCACCTGCCCGCCCGAGGCGACGCCGAAGAACGAGTAGAGGTCGCGGACGTTGTTGCGGATGTCGGACAGCGAGGGGGTGCTCCGCCCCGCGTAGGTCACACGGACGACCTTGACGGTGTGCTTCTTGTTGATGGCGCCCAGCCGCTTGTTGTGGTTCTCGACGCACGCCGGCTCCGACGCGGAGCAGGTGTACCGGTAGGGCGAGGCGGGCGCCTCCACGTCCTGGACCCGGTACGAGCGCACGCCGTCGTTCGCGCTCGCGCCGCTCGCGAACGAGGTCTCACAGAGGTTGGCGCTGGTCTCGACGGTGACCGAGTCCCCGGAGCAGTCCGCCCCGGCATGCAGCGTCACCGCCTTGCCGATGGCCACGTCGACGTACGAGGCCCCCGCCCCGGCGGGGAGCGCGTAACAACCGTTGGCCGAGGACTCCTGGAGGATGGTCGAGTCGCCGTGACAGTCGTCGCGCAGGACCACGGGCGCCAGACGCGGGGCGAGCAGTTTCGCGCGCAGCGCGGCCCAGTTGTCCGCCGTACAGGCGTCCGACTGGACCTCCTCCAGGAACAGGCCGTCCTCGAGCTCCGCGTGCTCGTACGTCCTGCACGTCTCCCACATCTCGCTCCAGTGCGCCCAATCACACGTCCCCGCCGCGACGTACCCCTCGACACAGGCGAGCGCCGCCTCGAGCGCGGGGGAGACCACCGCCTGGCGGTTGGAAGAGACGGAGGCCGCGGTGCCACCAGCGCCCCCCAAAGGAGGCTGGGACATGGGCTCCTGGAGCCCGCCATCGCAGCCTGAGACCCATGCTCCGCACAACATGACGCCCACCATGGACAGCTTGCGCATACCGCTCCCTGCCGCGGCCCGGGCCGGGGGGCGCCAGGACACGTGCTCAATGAGGGTGATTGTGGAGTTCCGGCTTTTACACGGAGTCAGAATAAAAAACCATCCGTTCAATATGGTTTTCGGACCGCCCCCGACGCAACTCCCGCGGGCTGATCGCGATAATCCCGGCAAGTTCCTTCTTTTTTTGAATTCGTGAGGCCCCACCATGGGTTTCGACATCCGGAAGACCATCAACACCGTCCGCACGAACGTCCAGAAGACGGTGCAGGACGTCAAGAAGACGGCTGAGGACAACAAGGAGCTCATCAAGGGCGCCACGGCGGTCGCCACCCAGAGCGCGAAGGCCTTCGGGTACGGCAAGGACGCCTTCCAGCAGATCAAGAACATCAAGAACGGCGCCGAGGGCCTGCTGACGGGCAAGAACCTCGATTTCGTCAGCAACCCCACCTACAAGGCGGGTGAGTTCAAGGGCCTGACGAAGCTGGGCGCCGGCATGAAGGCCGCCGCGCGCTACGCGGGCATCCCCGGCGCGGTGATGTCGGGCGCCACGGCCATCAAGGACATCCGCCAGGCCATCCGCACCGGCAGCAAGGACGACATCCTCGCCGCCACGCGCTCCTCGCTGGACGCGACCAAGGCGGGCATCACGGCCGCGACGGGCGGAATCCTGGGCGGCAAGGTGATGGGCGGCGTGCTCGGCGGCACCGTCTTCAAGGAGAAGCTGGAGGCGGGCAAGAAGGCCGTCGACGCGTTCAAGAAGACGCTCCCCAACGCCAGCGACGACGTGCTCAAGGCCGTCAAGAACGCGGCCACCACCAGCCTGTTCGAGGGTGGCACGGCCAAGGGCGTCAGCCGGGCCGTCAAGGCCGCCGCCTCCGAGACGGCGAAGGCGACCAGCACCCTGGCCCAGGGCCTGGGCACCGGTCCGCGCACGGCCGCCAAGGCGCTGCTGAAGACGGCGGGCTCCGAGGTCGGTGAGGCCGCGCTCAAGCAGGGCGCGAAGGCCGCCGCCGGCACCGCCGCCAAGACGCTGGGCCGCTTCGCCCCGGGCGTCAACGTGGCCATCGCCGCGGTCGACGTGGCCAACGCGGGCGCGACGCTGATGGACAAGAACGCGAGCACCGGCAAGAAGGTGACGTCGGTCATCACCGCGGTGGGCTCCATCGCCGCCGCCACCAACATCCCCATCGTCAGCCAGGTGGGCGCCGCGGTCTCCACGGTGTCCAGCATCGTGGGCGCCTTCTTCTAGAGCAGCGACCCCATCGCGGGGTTTGTCAGAGCGGCTCGGCTGGACTATGCCCTGGTCCATGCCGAGCCGTCGCTTTTCCCCCCATTGGCGCGGACGCTGGCAGGCCTATCTCCCGGGAGCATTCGTGAGCAGCAAGCAAGGGTCTCAAGGAGCAGGTCAGGGCGTCGAGCGGCTCCTCAAGATGAGCCCGGTGGTCAGCCTCGTGTCCGCCAAGGCGCTGGAGCTGCCCACCGTGAGCGCGCCCTCCCTGGAGGGCATCTCCGTGCTGGTCCCCACGCCGCCGGACCTGACGGAGGAGGACCTGCTGCGCGCCTTCCACGAGAAGCACCGCGCCGTGTCCCCCTCGCGCGAGCGGCAGGCGGGTGAGCCGCTGGCCCTGGGCGACGAGGTGAAGCTCAACATCGTGGGCTACTGCGATGGCCGGCTCATCCCCTTCTCCTCGCGCTTCGGCCTGACGACGGAGCTGGCGCCCATCGAGATGCTGCCCGGGCTCAGCGAGTCGCTGGCCGAGGGCGGCAAGGTGGGCGAGTCCCTGCAGGTCGCGCTGGAGCTTCCGGACACCTACCCGGTGGAGTCGCTGCGGGGAAAGCCCGCGCGATTCCTGGTGGACGTGCTGGGAGCGCACGAGGTGACGCCGCTGCCGGACAGCGACCCGGAGTTCCTCGCGAAGCTGGGGATGGGCGCCACGCTGGACGAGGTGATGAACCACCTGCGCGAGGAGCTGGAGGACCAGGGAGCCGCCGAGCTCTGGGTGCAGGCGCGGGACCTGGTGCTGGACGAGCTCATCCAGCGCGCCCCGGTGGAGCTGCCGCGCGCGCTGGTGGACGAGGAGCTGCGCCGCCGCTGGGTCCAGGCCGAGGGCCAGGGCCTGGTCGACCACCAGTTCGACGTGGACGAGCAGCGCGAGGCGCTGGAGGGCTGGCTCACGGACGACACCACGCGCGCGGACGTCGAGCGGCGGCTGCACATCGGCATCGTGCTGAAGGCCGTCACCGAGGAGCACAAGCTCCAGCTGACGCCGGAGAAGCTCGAGCAGCTGGTGGCCCTCCAGATGGAGCCCTTCGGGCTCACCGCCGCGGATGCCCACGCCGCCCTGCGCGAGTCTCCGGAGACGACGAAGCGGCTGGCGGAGATGGGCTGGTACCTGCTCGCGGTGGAGTACGTGATGAACCGCGCGAAGGTCACCTTCGAGGGCGCGGACCAGGCGGGCTGAGCGCCCCCTCGGGGCTCAGCTCTCGCTGAACCACAGGCCCGCGGCCCCCGCCAGGCCCAGCCCCACGAACAGCGCGGCCAGGCCCCAGGTCTTGCCGCGCGACATGCGCAGCGACTCGCCATACCGGTAGCCGCACACCAGCACGAGCAGGGCCAATCCCAGACAGATGGACGCGGGCCCCAGCGCGACGAGCACCTTGCGCGGCGTCCCGCTCACGTCCAGGACTCCCAGCAGCGCCAGCGGCCAGAAGCCGATGACGAGCAGGCCGAGCACCAGGCCCCACCCCCACTTCCCCTCGGGGGAGGTCAGCTCCATGAAGTCCAGGAAGCGCGCCCACGGGCCCTGGGGTGGCTCTCGACGGGGCGGGGCGGACGTCGGCACGGGCGGGGCTCCTGGGACAGGGTGCGGTGCACCGGGGATGCACCGCGCGAGGATAGGACAGCGCCCCCCAGCCAACCAGGGCACGGGGGCCCCGTGTCTCAGCGGCGGCCGAGGAACTGGGGGTCGGTCCAATCCCAGAGCCGCTCCGGGTGCTCGTCCACGTCGAGCGGCAGGCTGTTCCAGCGATACACGGCGCGCGAGCTGGCGCCATGGATGTGGATGAGCAGGCTCAGCGTGGCCAGCACCGCGAAGGTGGCCGTCAGTCCGCGCCGGGCCTCGGGGCCCTTCCACTGGAGCGAGCGCACCACGGGGACGAGGAAGAAGACGAGGTAGGGCACCATGTCCGTGAAGAAGCGCGGGCCATACGAGTGCCCTCCCCACCAGTGCGGGAAGGTGGAGATGGAGAACCAGTGCAGCGCCACCACCGTGAGCAGCACGGCGTGCAGGCGGGTGAAGGTCCGGGCGCGCACGTCCAGCCACAGGCCCCAGGCGCTCAAGAGCAGCACGGGGGTGAAGACGAACAACCCGCGGCCGGGGGACACGAGGTTGCCGGCCAGGGCCTCGGCCACGCGCGAGGAGGACCACTCCAGGCGCTGCGGCTCGTAGTAGGGCGCGAGCACGGAGCCGTAGTGGACCTGGTTCACCGCCACCCAGGGGATGGCCACCAGGAGCGCGCTCGCGAAGAACCTCCAGGCCTGACGCGGGTAGGTCCACACGACGTAGAGCGACAAGAGCAGCACGGACAGCCCGTTGGTCGGCCTCATCACGTAGGCGAGCGCCAGCGGGAGGCCCGCCCAGCCGACGACGGCGGGATTGTCCCGTGCGCGCACGAGGCAGACGAGCGTCAGGGTGAGGAACAGGAGCGAGGGGCCGTGTTGCCACAGGGCGCGGCTGGCGGTGGAGAGCAGCGGCGTGCAGAAGACGAAGACGGCGGCGAGCAGGAGCGCGCGACGGCGGGACAGCTTCAGCGACATGCCGAGCACGAACATGGCGACACCCGCCAGGGCCGTGACCGCGGAGGCGAAGTAGCGCTGCGGCTCGTTCCACGCGTTCAGGTCCACCAGGCCGGTGGTGTCGTGGAGGTGGCGCCAGTGGGCCAGGGACCTGCCCAGTGACGGGTGGAGGCCGCCCACGGGGGTGACGAGCCGCACGAAGCCATCCACCAGCGCCACCATGGGCACGGCGACGAGCGAGGGGCCCAGGGGGAAGTAGTTGTAGTAGTGGCCGTCGCGCTCGAAGAGGCCGTTCTGGTGCACCTGGAAGGTGGGCGCGTATTCGTCCAGGGCGATGTTCCCCTCGCGCAGGAGCGACAGCGTGGTGGGGAGCGTCAGCTTGGAATCGAAGGGGGTGTAGACGGGGAACGCCGCCAGCACCGCGAAGAAGCCCAGGAAGAGCAGCGCGTATGTCGCCCAGGGACGGGACATGGAGGCCCCTCTTAGTGCCTCGCGCCACGGGGGTCACCCGAAACCAGCGGCGGGTCAGGCCCCTGCCCACTCCAGCCTCGTCCTCCAATCCCTATCAATGACAAGTCATTCCACCGCGTCCCGGACACGGGAGCGCACGCGCATGGCATCGCCCGTGCGCCTCCGCGCCACGCGGAGCCAGGCCCGGCCCCCCGGGCGTCCGGGCGGGCGTCCGGCGCCGGCCCACCGAGGAGGCGTCCGAGCGGTGGACGCCCGGAAGATGCCTGTTCGTTGACTCCTGGCGACGCCAGAATCTTTGTGACACGGCCGACCCGGCCGGGCTGATAACCCAGGGCCACGCGAGCGGGGTACCGAGGAGGCACATTTGGGTGGGGCTGGAACAGCCAGGGGCACACGGGACGCGGAGCTCTTCGACGCAGTGGATGTCTCCCTCTGGGTGGAGGACTTCACCGCCGTGACGAATGCGCTCGACGCCCTGCGCGCATCGGGCGTCACGGACCTGCGCGCCTGGCTCGCGGAGCATCCCGGCTTCGTGATGGAGGCCGCGAGCTGGGTGGAGGTCCTGGACGTGAACGAGGCCACCGCCCGCCTGCTCGAGGCGCGCGGCCGTGACGAGGTGATGGGCAGCCTGTCCCTCTCCCGCATCTTCCTCCCGGAGACGGCCGCGGCATTCACCGACGAGCTCGTCATGTTCTGGGAAGGCGGCACGCGCCTGGAGCTGGAGACCGTGCTCAAGACGCTGCGAGGCCGCCACGTCGACGTCATGCTCACCCTGACCCGGCCCTCGCCGGAGCACAGCGACCGGGTCTTCGTCACCATGCGGGACGTCACCGCCCAGAAGGCGTCCCAACGCGCCCTCCAGGAGAGCGAGGCCCGCTTCCGGAACATGGCGGACCACGCCCCCGTCATGCTCTGGGTGACGGACGTCACCGGCCGCTCTCTGTATCTCAGCCGCAGCTGGTACGAGTTCACCGGGCAGACGGAGGCCGAGAGCCTGGGCTTCGGCTGGCTCGGCGCCGTGCATCCGGACGACGCCGAGCGCGCGGGCACCGTCTTCCTCGCCGCCAACGCCGACCACCTCCCCTTCCAGCTCGACTACCGGCTGCGACACAAGGACGGCCGGTACCGCTGGGCCATCGACTCGGCCAGCCCCCGCTTCGGACCGGCGGGCGAGTTCCTGGGCTACATCGGCTCGGTCATCGACATCTCCGACCGCAAACAGGTCGAACAGGAAAGAGAGCGACTGCTGGTCGCCATGGACGAGGCCATCCGGATTCGCGACGAGTTCCTCGCCGTGGCCAGCCACGAGCTCAAGACGCCCCTGACGCCGCTCCACCTGAAGCTCCAGACGCTGGCCCGGGTGGCCCAGGAAGGCCGCGGCCCGCAGCTGCTGGAGCGGCTGCCCGCGGACCTGGAGGTCATGCAGCGACAGGTGAAGCGCCTGTCGACGCTGGTGGGCGAGCTGCTCGACGTCACGCTCATCAGCGGAGGCCAGCTGCGCCTGGAGCCGGAGCCGGTGGACCTGGGCGCGCTGCTCCACGAGGTGGCCCTGCGCTTCGACGCCGAATCCCAGCGCACCAGCACCCCCATCCACACGGAGCTGGGCGAAGTGGTGGGCCAGTGGGACCGCGCGCGGCTGGAGCAGGCCGTGTCGAACCTGCTCGCCAACGCCCTCAAGTACGGCGAGGGCCACCCCGTCCACCTGCGGACCGGACGCACCGCGGAGCACGCCTGGTTCAGCATCCGGGACGAAGGCATCGGCATCCCTGCGGAGGCCATGGACCGCATCTTCGAGAAGTTCGAGCGCGCCGTCTCCGAACGCCACTACGGCGGCCTGGGCCTGGGCCTGTACGTCACCCGGCAGAACGTCCGGGCCATGGGGGGCACCATCGACGTGCGCAGCGCGCCGGGCCAGGGCGCCACCTTCACGGTGCACCTGCCCTGCCGGGTGTCGGGTGAGAGCGCCGCGGGAGGACTGGCGCGATGAGGGGCCCCCGAGCCGTGGAGGAGGTGCTGCGCGGCGGCGGCGAGTGCGGCGCGTTGCTCCGACGCATCGACTGGGAGAAGACGCCCCTGGGCCCGGTGGAGCGCTGGCCGCAGTCCCTGCGCACCACGGTGGGAATCGTCCTGGCGTCCAACTACCCGCTCTACCTGGCGTGGGGCCCGCGCTACGTGCAGATGTACAACGACGCCTACCGTCCCATCTGCGGCGCGACGAAGCACCCCGCCGCGCTGGGACAGGAGGCCTCCATCACCTGGCCGGAGGTGTGGGACACCATGCTCGCCCCCGGCTGGGAGCGCATCCAGGCCACCGGCGAGCCCATCCGCGTGGAAGATTTGATGATGCCGTTGGACCGCAACGGCTACGTGGAGGAGTGCTACTTCTCCTACAGCCACAGCCCCATCCGCGACGAGTCCGGCGGCGTGGGCGGCATCTTCGCCGCGCTCACCGAGACCACCGAGCGCGTGCTCAACGAGCGCAGGCTGCGCACGCTCTCCGAGCTGAGCGCCGCGGCCCTGGGACAAGCGACGCCGGAGCTCACGTGCCGGGAGATGGCGCGCGTGCTCGCGGGCAACCTGAATGACGTGCCGCTCGCGCTGCTCTACCTCACCGATGACGCGGAGCGCACGGCGAGCCTCGTGGCGCTCAGCGGCCTGCCGTCGGACAGCAGCGCGGCCCCCGCCCGAATCCTCCTGGACGAGGAGCCCCGCCCGGACACCTGGCCCCTGGCCCGCGTGGCACACACCGGAGAGTCGCTGCGGCTCGAGCAGCTCCCCGAGTCCCTGGGGCCGCTGCCCGGTGGCCCCTGGCCCGAGGCGACCACGTCCGTGGTGGTGCTGCCCATGCCCCGTCCCGGACAAGCCCTGCCCCTGGGCTTCCTGGTGTTGGGCATCAGCCCCCGTCGGGCGCTGGACGAGGCCTATCGCCGCTTCCTGGAGCTGGTGGCCAGCGGCGTGACGACGGCGGTGACCACCGCGCGGGCCCGTGAAGAGGAGCGCCGCCGCGCGGAGGCCCTGGCCGAGCTGGACCGGGCCAAGACGACCTTCTTCAGCAATGTCTCGCACGAGTTCCGCACGCCGCTCACGCTGATGCTGGGCCCGGTGGAGGACGGCCTGCGCGACGCCGAGGAGCCGCTGGGGCCGCGCCAGCGGCATCGCCAGGAGACGGTGCACCGCAACGGGCTGCGGCTCTTGAAGCTGGTCAACACGCTGCTCGACTTCTCGCGCATCGAGGCGGGCCGGACGCGGGCCTCCTTCGCGCCCACGAACCTGGGCGCGCTCACGGCGGACCTGGCCAGCGCCTTCCGCTCCACCGTGGAGCGCGCCGGCCTGAGGCTCGTCGTGTCGTGTGAGCCCCTCCCCGAGCCCGTCTGGGTGGACCGCGAGCTGTGGGAGAAGGTCATCCTCAACCTGCTCTCCAATGCCTTCAAGTTCACCCTGGCCGGGGAGATTCGCGTCGCGTGCGCGGCGAAGGACGACGGGGTGGAGGTGTCGGTGACGGACACGGGCACCGGCATCCCCGAAGCGGAGCTGCCGCGCATCTTCGAGCGCTTCCACCGCGTGCAGGGCGCGCACGGGCGCAGCTACGAGGGCAGCGGAATCGGGCTCGCGCTGGTGCAGGAGCTGGTGAAGCTGCACGGGGGCAGGCTCGCCGTGCGCAGCGTGGAGGGGCATGGCAGCACCTTCACCGTGTGGCTGCCCCTGGGCCATGCGCACCTGCCCGCCGGGCACCTGAAGCCCCAGGAGCCAGGCCACACCACCCACCTCCGGGCCTTCGTGAGCGAAGCGCGGACGTGGCTGGAGGCTCCGGCCTCCATCGAGGTCACCGACGACGAGGCGCCCCCGCTTGCGCGCCGTGAGGACCGGACGTCCCACGCCAGCGAGACGGTGCTCGTGGTGGATGACAACGTGGACATGCGCGACTACGTCCAGCGCCTGCTGGGCGGACGCTACGCGGTGGAGACGGCCGCCAACGGGCATGAGGCGCTGGAGCAGGTGCGGGCCCGACGGCCGGACCTGGTGCTCAGTGACGTGATGATGCCGGGGATGGATGGCTTCGGGTTGCTGCGCGCGCTGCGGGCCTCGCCCGTCACGGCGGACATCCCCGTCATCCTGCTGTCGGCCCGCGCGGGCGAGGAGGCCACCGTCGAGGGGCTGGAGGCGGGCGCCAACGACTATCTGGTGAAGCCCTTCTCCGCGCGGGAGCTGCTCGCGCGCGTGGAGGGCAACCTCGCCGTGGCCAGGGCACGCGAGGAGAAGCGCCAGGTCGAGCAGGCGCGGCAGGCCCTGGCCGTCGTGGTGGAGCAGAGCTCGGATGCGATTGGCATCGCGGACACCGAGGGCCGCATCACGTATCTCAACGAGGCCGGCCAGCGGATGCTCGGCGTCCCGGGACAGGAAGCGGCGCGCCACACGTCCCTGCTGGACTACTTCCCCGAGGAGGACCGTCCCTTCGTCCAGGACACGCTCCTGCCCGGCGTGGCGACGAAGGGGCGCTGGGAGGGGGAGCTGCAGGCGCGAAACCTCCGGACGGGGGCGCGGCTGCCCGTGCGCTACGCCATCTCCACCCTCACCCACGCCCGGACGGGCCAGCCGGTGGGCGTGGCCGTCATCGCGCACGAGCTGTCCGAGCAGAAGCGCCAGGAGGCCGAGACGCGCCGGCGCGCGGAGTTCGAGCAGCAGCTCATCGGCATCGTCAGCCATGACCTGCGAAACCCGCTCAGCGCGATTCAGCTGGGAGCGTCGGTGCTGGCCCGGCGGGAGGAGCTGAGCGAGCGCAACCTGCGCTCGGTGCTGCGCATCCAGGCCTCGGCGGAGCGCGCGGTGCGGATGACGCATGACCTGCTGGACTTCACCCAGGTGCGCCTGGGCGGAGGTCTGCCCATCCACCGGCGGCCCGTGGACCTGCATGAGCTGTCACAGCAGGTGATTGAGGAGTTGCAGATGGGCCACCCGGAGCGGGAGCTGCGCGTGGAGTCGGACGGGGATGCCTTCGGTGAGTGGGATTCGGACCGCATCGCCCAGGTGCTGGGCAACCTGGTGAGCAACGCGCTTCAATACAGCCCCGCCAGCTCGCGCGTGACGGTGCGTGTCCAAGGCGAAGCACCGCGCGTCGTCCTGTCCGTCCACAACGAGGGACCGCCCATTCCCGACGACGCCCGCGAGCGGCTCTTCCGTCCGCTCCAGCGCGCCCGCACGGCGGACAGCAACACGGGGCGCAGCATCGGCCTGGGGCTCTTCATCGTGAAGCACATCGTCGAGTCCCACGGGGGCACCGTCGACGTGACGTCCCAGGACGGCCAGGGAACGACGTTCATCGCCGTGCTGCCCCGGCTGGCGTCAGACCAGGGTACGAGCTGAGCTGGCCCCATCGGGTCCGTCGAAGCAGCGGCCGTCACCCCACGCACGGCGGCCCGCCAGAACGCGTCGCGGCGCACCGTGGACACCCTCGACTTCCGGCGGCGCGTCCAGCAGGCGCGGAGGCCCCGCTCCGTACGAGCAGCGGGGCCTCGGGTCATCCCCTACGGACGCTGCTGCGCGAGCAGCCACTCATAGAGGTTCGGGGAGTGGTACGTGTGGTCCGTGTAATAGGCCCGGGAGTAGGCCTCGTGCCCCACGTTCTCGTAGCGCGTCACCACCGGCGCCGACGGGGGCGAGCAGGCGTTGAGGCCGTTCACCGCCGCAGCCGTGTCGCTCACGTGCACCGTGCCGTCGTCCGCCGCGTGGAAGGTCCACACGGGCACGTCCTCGGTGGCCAGCCGGCAGATTCGCGACACGCCGTTCACGCTGTGGACGCGCCCTCCCGAGAAGGGAACGATGGCGGCGACCTGTCGGGCGTTCGCGTCCGAGCGCTGCGGGAAGCCAGGTGCCTTTGATGGCCAGCCCAGAGAGAGGCGGACCTGCGCCTGCGTGTCCGTCGTCCCCTCGTTGGTGCCGATGAAGAACGTGTCCCGCGTGGCCGACGCGGGATAGCCGGTGCTCGCGGTGGTGCCGCCGCCGCTGCAGGCGCCCGTCCAGCCCTGCCAGAACCCGTCCGTCAGCTGGAGCGACAGCCCCGAGCCCACACCCGCGCCGTCCACCAGGTTGCTCAACGACGAACCGGTGGAGCCGGAGTGGAGGTTGTTCCACCCCGGCGTGGCGGCGGGCCCGTCACCGAAGTCGACCAGGAAGCGCCACGCGGCGCCTTGGCCCCGCCCTGGACGCGAGATCCACGCTCGCCTCGCGGGTTCAGGGCGGTTAGAAACACCCCCTCCATGGCGCCTCCTGGCCTCGCTCCCCCCGCTCCCCTGCCCCCCGTCTCCGGAAGCGGGGGCGTCCGCGTGAAGGTCGAGGGCCTGCGCCGCACCTTCCCGGGTGACGTCGCCGTGCTGTCGGGGCTGGACCTGGAGGTCGCGCCCGGCGCGTTCGTGGCGCTGCTCGGGCCCTCCGGCTGCGGCAAGTCCACGCTGCTGAGGCTGGTGGCCGGGCTGGACCGCGCGGAGGCCGGGCACATCACCTTCACGCCGTCGCTGGAGCGCACGCCCGGTGAGCGCGCCCCCATCGCCTATGTGTTCCAGGACGCGCACCTGCTGCCCTGGCGCACGGTGCTGGACAACGCGGCGCTGCCGCTGGAGCTGACCGGCGTGCCGGAGTCGGAGCGACGGGCCGCCGCGCGCGCCGTGCTCGAGCAGGTGGGCTTGGGGGATGCCACGGACCGTCACCCCGCCGAGCTGTCCGGCGGCATGCGCATGCGCGTGTCCCTGGCGCGCGCGCTCGTCACCCGCCCCCGGCTGCTGCTCCTGGACGAGCCCTTCGCCGCGCTGGACGAGCTGACGCGCGGCCGGCTGGATGACCAGCTCCGCGCGCTGTGGCGCCAGCTGGGGATGACGGTGCTCTTCGTCACCCACTCCATCTCCGAGGCCGCCTACCTGGCCGAGCGGGCCGTGGTCCTGTCGCGGCGGCCGGCGCGCGTGGTGCTGGACCGGACGCTGGAGCTGCCCACCGAGCGCGGCGCGGCCCTTCGCACCGAGGCTTCCTTCGCCCGCGAGGCCCGGCTGCTCCACGAGGCGCTGGAGCAAGGAGAGCGCTGGTGAACCGCCCGGCCCTTCGCGCGGCGCTGCCTCCGCTGGTGGCGCTCGTCGTGCTGCTGTCGCTCTGGGAAGCCGCGGTGCGCCTCTTCGAGGTCCCGGTCTGGCTGGTGCCGCCGCCCTCGGCCGTGGGGGCGGTGGGAGCGCGGGAGGCGGGCTCGCTCTTGGGCGCGGCGCTCACCACGGGGCGCGCGGCCCTGGTGGGCTTCGGGCTGAGCGCGGTGCTGGGCGTGCTGGTGGCGGTGGCGCTTGCGTCCTCGCGCATGATGGAGCGCGCGCTCTACCCGTACACGCTCTTCCTGCAGACGGTGCCCATCGTGGCCATCGCGCCGCTCCTGGTGCTGTGGTTCGGCCCGGGCCCTCGCGCCGTGGCGGTGTCGTCCTTCATCGTCTCGTTGTTCCCGGTCATCGCCAACACGCTCACCGGGCTGCGCTCGGTGGAGCCGCCGCTGCGGGACATGTTCCGGCTGTATGGCGCCGGGCGCTTCGCGACGCTGTGGAAGCTGGAGCTGCCCGCGGCGATGCCGCACCTGTTCACCGGGTTGAAGATTGCCTCGGGGCTGTCGGTCATCGGCGCCATCGTCGGCGAGTTCGTCGCCGGCTTCTCCGAGGGCACGGCGGGGCTGGGAATCCTGGTGCTGGCCGCGTACCGTCAGCTGCGCACGGACCTGTTGTTCGCGGCGGTGCTGGCGGCGTCGGGGTTGGGGCTGGTGTTGTTCGGGGCGGTGAGCCTCACGGGGGCGCGGCTGCTGCGGCGCTGGCACCCGTCGGCGCAGGGGAATTGAGTCACGTGGGAGGGAGGCAGAACGTGAGCGGACGTCTGGTGAAGCTGTTGGGGTGCGTGGGGCTGCTGGTGGCCGCGAGCGCCTGTTCGCGCCAGAAGGAGGAGCCCCCCCAGGGCGCCCAGGCAGGCACCCCGGCGCCACGGAAGGCCGCTCCGGCCAAGGTGAAGCTGGCGCTCAACTGGGTGGCGGAGCCCGAGTTCGGCGGCTTCTACGCGGCGCGCGAGTCGGGGGCCTTCACCCGGCATGGGTTGGAGGTGGACATCCTGGGCGGCGGCGCGGGCGCGCCGGTGCAGCAGATGGTGGCCACGGGCAAGGCCGAGTTCGGCATCAGCGGCGCGGATGAAATCATCACCGCGCGCGCTCGCGGCCTGGATGTGATTCCGCTGTTCGCGGTGTACCAGACGTCGCCGCACGCCATCATGGCCCACGCGTCCCGCGGGGCGAAGGGCATCCAGGACGTGTTGTCCTCGGGCACGGTGGCGCTGGAGCCGGGCCTCTCGTATGTGGCCTTCCTCAAGAAGAAGTACAGCTTCGACAAGGTGAAGGTGGTGCCCTACGACGGCGGCGTGGCGCGCTTCCTCGCGGACAAGGACTTCGCCCAGCAGTGCTTCGTCACCGCCGAGCCCATCGCCGCCAGGCGGCAGGGCGCCACGCCGGCGGTGTTCCTGGTGGCCGACGAGGGCTTCAATCCGTACATCGCCGTGGTCATCACCCGGCGGCAGTACTGGAAGGAGCACCCCGAGCAGGTGAAGGCGTTCGTGGCGGCGGTGCGCGAGGGCTGGCGCGCGTATCTGGACAACCCGGGGCCGACCAACGCGGTGATGGGCAAGCTGAACACGACGATGGACGCGGAGACCTTCGCCGCGGGGGCCGAGGCCCAGAAGCCGCTCATCGAGACCGAGGAGACGAAGGCCCGGGGCCTGGGCGCGATGAAGCGCGAGCGGTGGGAGCAGCTCTCCCAGCAGCTCGTGGAGCTGGGCCTCATCGACAAGGCCCCCTCCGCGGACGAGTACCTGCTGCCGGAGTTCACCGGCGCGCGGGAGTGAGGGCCGCGTCACCGGGCCACGCGCGGCACCCGTCAGAGGATGATGTGTGTGATGGGTGACCAGACGGGCTGGAGGTCCCGGGTGACGCTCTGGGCCTCGGGCACCACCAGTACTTCGGTGTGCACCAGGTAGGGGCCTCCCTGGGGGCGCTTTCCGACGAGCAGGTACGTGTAACGGCCCGCGGGCAGCGCGTCGTAGACGACCTCGGGAGAGGACGGCTTCGGCGGAGCGGGTACG
The DNA here is from genome assembly GCF_050039385.1 of Myxococcus faecalis. Lineage (NCBI taxonomy): Bacteria > Pseudomonadati > Myxococcota > Myxococcia > Myxococcales > Myxococcaceae > Myxococcus > Myxococcus faecalis. Next base: position 1,721,277 of record NZ_CP144336.1, read on the forward strand.
CCCTGCTCACGCATGAGCCGCTCGAAGCCTGAATAGGTGCGCACCTGCGGGACGGTCCCCGGGATGAGCACCGCCGCGTGAGGAGCGACATCCTCGGGAGCGACGCCCGTGAAGCGGGGCATGCGCAGACGCAGCGAGGAGCGCCCATCCTGCTCCTGGATTTGGAGCACCCGCTGCTCCTCGGGCGCCAGCGTGACCCTGCGTGGGACATAGCGGCCGGAGCGTTTCTCCGACCAGGCATTCCCCAGGGAGTCGTGCACGGAGAGGACCTTGAAGACGTACTCCCCGGGCTCCAGCCCCGCCACGTCGAAGCTCCCATCCCGGACCTGCAGGATGCTGGGCGAGTGGCCCTGGTGGTCCCCCAGGGGAAAGACTCGCAGCACCACGTCCGCGGGCCGCCCCTCGCGGTCCTTCACGGTGCCCGACACTCGCGCGCCCGAGGAGAGGCGCAGCTCCAGCGGCTCCTCGCTCACACGCAGCGAGCCTCGCAGGGGCAGGTAGCCGGAGCGGGAGACATCCAGGCGCAGTGAGCCGGGCTCCACCGGGGCGAGCTCGAAGCCCCCTGTCGCGTCCGTCCTCGCGCTCGCCAGCTCCGGGGCCTCCGTGCCCCCGGAACCCGCCTGCGTGTGCTGGACGGCGACCTTCGCGCCCTCGATGGGAGCGGAGGTCCTCGTGTCCAGCACCCGTCCGCGGATCCGCTTCCCACCTTCGAGGATGAGGTCGCCCAGGTCCACGTCCTGACCGGGCTCGACTCGCACCTCACGGAGGGTGCGCAGCAGGTCCGGGGCGTCGAACGTCAGCCAGGTCACGCCCGGCTGCTGGATGGGAAACCGGAAGGCCCCGTCCTCGTGCTCGAAGGGCTCGTCGTTGAGGGTGAAGCGGGTGATGGGCGTGCCGTCCGAGCGCCGGAGTCGCCCCAGGATGCTGCCCTGATAGCGCATCACCAGCGTCACGTCCTTCGCGCCCGCCAGGACGGTGCGCCGGGAGTCCTCGCCATCGCGCTCACGCTGCACGTAGCCAGGCTTCTCCACGGAGAGGAGGCAGTTGCCCGGTAGCAGGTGGTGGACCGTGAACCGCCCCGAGGCATCCGTGCGCGCGGACGAATCCGACACGCGGTGACCATGCTCTCGCTCGTACAGCTCGGCGTGGGCTTCCGGGTCCGACCGGGCCGACACCTCGGCGTGAGCCACGGGGCGCCCGGCTTCATCCACCACGGTGCCGGACACGGAGCGCCCCGTGTCCATCCGCAAGGTCACCGTCGTCGGCTCCGAGGGACGGACATCGATGACGCGCGACACCCGATGCGGGGCGCCCGTGTCGAAGATCGCTTTGAGTGTGTATCGGCCGGGCTGCACGGTGCGCAGTTGGAAGCGCCCCTGCTCATCGCTCGTGGCCTCGGCGACATGGGTCTGTTTGCCCTCGGCGAACAGGAAGAGATTCACCTCCGGGAGCACGATTCCCGAGGCGCTGACCACGCTGCCCACCACCTGCCCACCGGCGCGCAAGACGAGCCGGAGGTCCTTGGCGGGCGCCGAGACGTCCACGCGTGTGACGACGTAGCCCTCTGCTGAGGCGACAAGGAAGTGGGGCCCCGCCTGGGCCACCTCGAGGACAAAGTGGCCCGCGTCGTCGACCTCCGTCTCGAACCGGTCGGAGACGTAGTCTCCGAACCGCTGCGTCACCCCTCCGGCCAACTCCACGAGGTCCGGCTCACCGGCAGGTCGAGCGACATCCTTCATCAGTCGGGGCGGCGTCATCGCGGCCACCGTGGCCCGCGTCACCGGCTGGTCGTCCTCGTCGAGGACGACCCCCTCCAGGAGGACAGCGGGGGCAAGACGCGGAGTTCCGCCATCGTAGGGTGCCTCGGACGGACCCGGGGTCGACGGCGCTTCGTCGGGCCGTGTCACGGTGGACGGCTCGCGAACCTCGGGCACGGTGGGCAGGGCGGCAGGACGATTGAAGGAGAAGAGCGCCCCGGCCACGACCAGGGCGAGCACCCCCAGAATGATTGCCACCACGGATGACCTGCGCATGCACCCTCCCGGGGAGATGACGCTATCAGGCGATGGCCCCCCTGCCGGCGTCCTTGATGACCCACAGGTCTCGGAAACAGATACGCCCGCCTTGCGGGGTTGGTGTCGCGCCCTACCCCGTGTGACAAAGACTGTTGACGCACTCGCCCGAGACATCCCAACCGTGGAGCGTCAGGGATTGCGGGCCGAGCCCGGCTCCGTGACATGTCGCATCAATCACTCGAACCCATATCACCGAGCCTGTGCATCGGTTCAGTCGCTTGACGGCTGATTACAGGTGCAATTGAATCCCGCCCTCCAGCCGCGAGCGACTCACCCGGTCACCGCGAGACTGGAGCTCACGCAGCACCCATCAGGAGCAGACCATGCAGATCAAGACCAAGGTTCGCGGTGGTCCCCGTACGTGCGGTGGTGGCGTCATCATCGTCGGGCCCTACAACCCCAACAACCCCTACGAGCAGATTCCGTAGCACCGCTCGCCCCTCATCCGGGCGATGACGACTCGGGTCGCCAGCGGGAGGTCCTCTCCTGCTGGCGATTCGTCGTTTCCGCCGTCGGACGCGCTCGAACTCCGGCCTGAACCTCCACCGGCAGGCACGCTATCTTCCCGCTCTGCTTCCCTGGAGCGTGCGCTCGAGGGAGCGCCACCGAGGCGAGCATGACTCCCGAGATTCGACGCAAGGCCCGTCAGAAGCTGGTGCTGGACCACTTCCGCGACGAGGTGCGGCAGCAGTGGGACGACGTCCTGTCGACGTTCCCTCATCCCCACTACGAGCTGGTCCCCACGATGACGGTGCACGACGGCGGCTCCTCGGTGCGCGAGTACTACCGGAACACCCGCATCGCGTTCCCCGACCAGCACCACGAGCTCATCTCCCTACGGCACAGCGACGACGCGGTCATCGTCGAGTTCTGGCTGATGGGGACCCACCTGGGCCCCCTGGGGAACATCCCCCCCACGGGCAGCCGCTTCCGCGTGCGCATGACGGGGTTCTTCATCTTCGATGCGTCGGAGACCCTCGTTTGTGAGCGCGTCTATTTCGACACGCTCAGCATGCTCAAGCAGCTCCTGGGCGGCCTGGACATGCGCGCGCCCAGGAACTGGCTGCTCGCCGTGCGCTGCTTCAAGGGCCTGTTGTCCATGACCCGCGGCGAGCCCCCGGCGGTGCTCACCCAGACGACACCTCCGGTGCTCGAGGACTGAGGGCGCGACCCGCTCACGAGGAAGGTGGCTTCGGAGCAGCCGGAGCCACGCCCGCGGCAGCGGCGGCGGAGGCTCCCACGGGCGCGGTGCCTGCCGCCGCCGTCGCTGTCGACGCACCTGTCGCCCCCGCGGCAGGAGCGGAGGGCTGACCCTCCGAAAAATCCGAATCATCGTATTGGTAGATCAACGCAAACACTTCGCGTGGCATGGCCTGGCGCTCGAGGCTTTCTCCTATCCCTGCCTTGATAGCCCCTTGCCTCCCGAACTTTTTCCGCCGAGCATTGAATGGGCCGATGTGAACTCCACAACTCCCAAGCATATCGAGAGTCTTCGCATAGGCTTCGTCGAAACGGCCGGCGGCCTCCAGCGCGCTGATGCCCGCGAACTTCTCCCCGAAGACAGGGAACTCCTGGGCCAGTGCGTGGCGGTTCATCCGTACCCAGTATCGTTTGACGAATCCCCGGAGGCGAGGCGCGATGTCGTATGTCTCCGCAAGCCCCGCCGCGAACTCGGAGTACTGCGCCAGGAATTGCTCGCTGTTACAGTCCTCGATGATCTTCGCCAGCTCGCCAGGGTTCAATTCATTCTCGGGGTAGTTCGCGCACCGGACGATGAACTCTGCGATGTTCCCTGCCTGCTTGACGAAGCTGTCGTACAACGCCTGCTTGTGCGCAGTCCCCTTCGTGCGCCAAAGCTGATAGGCCATGGGAATGCCGGCCGAGATGGCTTCACTGAAGGACTGATCTCCTTCCGCGATGGTGAAAGACCTATCCGCGGCGCGCCATAGCTGCTGCATGTCAGAGTAGGCAATCACCTGCTTGGGCTTCATGGCCACGACCTTGAACACCCTGTTACCCAGACTCAGGGTCTCGACGGTCAGCGTGTCGAACTCAACGGCCTTGCCCCTCTTGAGCTGGGCCAAGGGGCCCTTCCGTTGCTCGAGGTATCGCTCAAGATACGTGATTCCAAGCCGACTCTTCTTGCTGTCCTCCCCCACGGTGTGATGGTTGACGGGGAGCACGATGGCATGGGTGATGCTCGGGTCGAAGAGGACTCGATCCAGGAGGAGGTCGTAGCGAGCCCTCTCCTTCTGGCCGGCACCATAACCAAAGAAGAACCGCCACTCCTGGCCATGCTTCGGGAGCACCTCTCGCAGGTGTGGCTGGGACAGGTCCAGCTTGCTCAGCGCGAGCGGCTGCCTCAGCGCCAGGTTGCTCATGATACCGATTTCATGTTCACGCAGCCCCGAGCTGCGCGTGTACTCGTTCAGCTCCTTCGCCGTGCGGTAGCCATACTCCGTGACAACCAGCCGGTCCTTCGTGCCGACCATGCCGGGAGTCTCCAAGGCGACCTCGTGGTACTCGTCTTCAAGAGCGCCCTTCTCGACCCCGGCGAAGCTCGGCAGCATCGTGGCGAGGTCCGGGTGGTTGGAGTCGATGGCGACCGTCCACTTCGTGCCCACCATGAGCATCCTGCAGGTCTGCAGGCCGTTGATCAGGTCACCGAGGCCATTTTGATTCGCGGAGCGGACCAAGAGGTCCAGATGCGGGATGTCCAGGTTTCTATACGGCTCATCCATCTTCTTCTGCTGGAGCGCCGTCAACTTGCTCGGCGCGCAGGGCTCCGCTGCTGCTGCTGCCGCCTCCTTGGGACTCTTCCCGACAGCCTTCTTGCGCGCCTTGGATGTCGGGGCGGAGCCCGAGCCGGCGGCCGACTGGGCAGCTGACTTCTTGTGCAACCCGGTGAGCATCGCCACGCTCACCAACACCTTGCCTTTGAACCGGTTGCATTCACTCGCGGCCCATCCGAGAGGGACGCGTGCTTTGTTCAGCCCCTCCGTGCAGGTGGCGCAGAACACAGGTTGCGCGCTCGAGGCTCCAGCCAGAGGCTTCCCACAACTTGCACAAGACATGTATCGGCTCCATCCCGAGGACTTCGCGCATGAGGTTGATGCGGGAGCTTCGTGTCGCCCCTGGCGCAGGGCAGGCACGAGGGGGGCCTGCGCCAATCCCGAGCGGCACGACGCGATGTCTCGCGGTGCCACAGCGGGCGACTTTCCGAAAATGCATTGCAGGTGCCATGCCGCAACACCTGACGTCGCCAGATGCGAGGGAGCGAACACTCCGTGGCGCCCCGGGTCCCTGAGGTCCGCGTTCACCCCGGACGCGCGCGCGTCCTCGTCGGACGTCCTGCGCGAACAACCGAGGCCACTACACGCGCGGCCCCAGGTCGGCTACGAAGCGGGGCTCCTCGCGGACACGAAGGGACATGACATGGACCTCATCGGACAGCTCTCCCAGCAGCTCGGAGTCGACGGCACGCAGGCGCAGGGACTGGCGGGCGGCCTGCTGAAGCTGGTGCAGGGCACGGTGAAGGAGAAGCTCGGCGCGGACACCGCGGACCAGCTGGGCCAGGCCATCCCGGAGATGGACACGTGGCAGAAGGCCGCGCCTCCCGCCGAGCCGGAAGGTGGCGGGCTCATGGGCGCGCTCGGCGGGCTCATGGGCGGACAGAGCGGCGCGGGAGGGCTGCTGGGCGCGCTGGGCGGCGCCGCGGCGCAGGGCGCGGAGGTGGCCGCCGTCGTCTCGCTGCTCGGCCGCTTCAACCTGGACGCGAGCAAGGCCACCCTCGTGGCGCCCCTGCTGCTCGACTTCCTCAAGTCGCGCCTGGACCCCGCGCTCGTCGGCAAGGTCCTCTCCGTCCTCCCCCTGCTCACCGGTGGCGGCGCCTCCGGCGGCGGGCTGGGAGGTCTCGGAGGGTTGTTCGGCGGACGCTGAGGTCGCCCGCCAGGGAATCCCCGGTGTCCCGCTGGGCACGCACCGGGACTCCAGCGGCGCTGAGACCCGGAGTCCTGGGCGAGCCCGCGCGTGCAATCGCCCGCGCGCGGCGCCGTAGGACGGCACTCGCCCCCGAGGTTCCCCCGTGCCCGCGCTGCTCGAGGATGTCCGCTTCGCCGTCCGGCTCTTGCTCAAGAGCCGGGGCTTCACGCTCGTCTCGCTCCTGACGCTGGCCCTGGCCATCGGGGCGAACACCGCGCTCTTCAGCGTGGTCAACGGCGTGCTGTTGAGACCGCTGCCCTACCCCGAGCCCGACCAGCTGATGCAGGTGGTGCGCATCAACAAGGACCACGGGCGCTCGGCGTCACAGTCCATCGCGGCCTACACGTGGATGACCGCGGAGGGCTCACCCTTCTCGCGCGTCTCGGCCCACGAGCAGCTGCTCTCGGGCTTCAGCGTCGTGGGTGACGGTCTGCCGGAGCGGCTGCCAGGCGCCCGGGTGACCGGGAGCTTCTTCGAGACCTTCGGCACGAGGCCCACGCTGGGACGCGGCTTCCTTCCGGAGGAGGACGTGGTGGGCGGCCCCCGCGTGGTCGTCCTCAGCGAGGGGCTGTGGCAGCGGCGCTTCGGTGGCGCACCGGACGTGGTGGGCCGCTCCATCGTCCTCAACGACGAGCCCTACACGGTGGTGGGCGTGGCCCCCGCCACGTTCGCCCATCCCCGGGGCGCACTCCTGTGGACGCCACTCCAGCTCGACCTCACCGACCACGCCGACGTCAACTTCCTCTTCGTGACCGGACGGCTGCGCCCAGGCATCACCCTCGACGGCGCGACGGCCATGCTGCGGACGCTGGGTGGACGCGTGCGCACGCAGAGCCCGGGCCTGCTCGACGAGGGCCAGGAGTACGTCCCGGTGGAGCTCAGGACGTTCCTCGCGGGCGACCTGCGACTGGCGCTCTGGGTGCTGCTGGGCGCCGTGGGGCTGGTGTTGCTCATCGCATGCGTGAACCTGGCCAACCTCCAGCTCGCGCGAGCGGCCTCGCGCAACCGCGAGTGGGTCGTGCGCGCGGCGCTGGGCGCGGCCCCGGGGCGGCTCGCGCGGCAGATGCTCACCGAGAGCCTGCTGCTCTCCGTGCTGGGCGGCGGGCTCGGGGTGCTGCTGGCCTCGGCGGCGCTGCCCGGGCTCCTGTCACTGGCGCCCGACACGTCCCCCCTGCTGACCGGTGACGGCGCGCAGGTGGGCATCGACGGCACGGTGCTGGGCTTCACGCTGGGCGCGTCGCTGCTCACGGGCCTGTTGTTCGGGCTGCTGCCCGCGTGGCAGGCGTCGCGCACGGACCTGGAGACCGCGCTGCGCGAAGGGGCCCAGCGCACGAGCCTGGGCCCCACGGGCGGGCGCACGCGCGCGCTGCTCGTGGTGGGCCAGGTGGCGCTGGCGGTGATGTTGCTCGTGGGCGCGGCGCTGCTCATCCGGGGGTTCTTCGCGCTGCGCAACGTCCAGCCGGGCTTCGACCCGCGCGGAGTCCACGTGCTGCGGATGTCGCTGCCGGAGGCGCGCTACGGCACGTTGGAGGCACTGGAGCGCTTCGAGACGCAGGTGGAGGAGCGCGTGCGGGCGCTGCCCGGCGTGGAGGGGGTCGGCTCCACCTCCGCGCTGCCCATGGGCGCGGGCCCCAGCATGTCGTTCTCCATCGAGGGCAGATACACGGGTGATGACAACGGCCCCGGCGCGGGCTGGGGACAGTACCGCCCGGTGACACCGGGCTACTTCCAGGCGCTGCGCATCGGCCTCGTGCGAGGGCGGCTCCTGACGGAGTCGGACGTGGCGGGCTCGGAGCCGGTGGTGGTCATCAACGAGACGGCGGCGCGTCGGTTCTGGCGGGACGAGGACCCCATGGGGCAGCGCATCCGGGTGGCGCACTCGGTGCCGGCCCTCCGGGACGAGGTGCCTCGCGTCGTGGTGGGCGTGGTGCGAGACGTGCGCGAGGATGGCCTGAACGACGAGCCGCCTCCGGTGATGTACGTGGCGCCCGGGCAGATGTCCCAGGGCATCGCCGCCCTGCTCGTGCGGATGATTCCACGCAACCTGCTGGTGCGCGCTCCGGGAGGCCACGCGGAGGTGGTCGCGGCAGTCCAGCGCGAGGTGTGGGCGGTGGACGCGCAGCAGCCGGTGATGGAGACGCTGAAGCTGGAGGACCACGTCGCGCGCTCCCTCGGCTCCGAGCGCTTCAACATGGTGCTGCTGGCGATGATGGCGGCGCTGGCGCTCCTGCTGGCCGCGGTGGGTATCTACGGCGTGCTGTCCTATCTGGTGGGTCAACGCACGCGGGAGCTGGGCGTGCGCCTGGCGCTGGGCGCCACGCGGGGCCAGGTGGTGCGGCTGGTGCTCCGGCAGGGCCTGGGCTCGGTAGCGGGCGGGGTGGTGCTGGGGTGCGCGGGCGCGCTGGCGCTGACGCGGCTGGTGTCGGGCTTCGTCCACGGCGTCAGCACCCTGGACCCGCTGTCGTTCATCGCCGCGCCGCTGGTGCTGCTGACGGTGGGGCTGGTGGCGACGTGGCTCCCCGCGCTGCGAGCCTCGCGCGTGGACCCCATCATCGCGCTCAAGTACGACTGACATCCTGAGCCGACTCCAATCAGCATCTCCGGCCAGACGTCGAATCCGGCCTGCGCGAGGTTGATTCACGTTGGATGCGGATGTCCTCCACACCTCGCGCGGCGCCGCATCCGACGGGACGGTGGCATTGGCCCCGTGGGTTCGCTACGCCATGGGCATGCCACTGCTCGCCGCGACGCCTGCCCTACCCGTTCGAGAGATTGCCCGCGCCGTCGAATTCTATGAGCACCACCTGGGATTCAAGGCGCGCCACGTCGAGCCCGACTTCGCGATTCTCGTCCGGGACGCCGTGGAGCTTCACCTCTGGGCCGCCAACAAGCCCGACTGCCCCGGCGCCGAGCCCCACCTCGCGGGCACCGCGTCCTGCCGGGTCCGGGTGACGGGGCTGCACGACCTCTACCGTGAATACCAGCACCAGGGCGTGGTGCATCCGAACGGCGCGCTCACGAAGCAGCCCTGGGGAGACGAAGACTTCACCGTGCTGGATGCCGATGGCAACGCCATCGCCTTCTTCGAGTCGGCGTGAACCCTTGCCCCGGCGGCGGCGAGGTCTCCCCGCACCCGCCCCTTTACGGTCTGCCTTCACACGAATGGGCACTCCGTCTGGATTAAGCTGGCATCGTCTCACTCACCTGACGAGGCCTTTCATGAAGCAGTCTCTTGTCGTGACAGCGGTGTTGTTCAGCCTCTCCCTGCTGGGCTGTGGCGGTCCGGTCACCGAGCCCGAGGCCGTACCCGAGGGCAGCCAGGACTCGGCGCTCTCCCAGCTGGCGTGCTCGGGCTATCCCGCGTGCAGCACGCTCGTGAACAAGCGTTGCTTCAACGAGGGTGAGGCGCAGACCTGCTGCGCCGGCGACACCACCGGCGAGCTGTACTGCGTGTACTCCGAAGGCCGGCTCATCTTCGTGTACTGACGCGCCCGCCCTTCCTCGCCATGGCGCTCGTGGCCCGTGGCGAGGAGGGCCCTCCGTGGCGGAGAGGGATTACGCGTAGCGCGCCTGGAGGCGGAAGCGGTTGACCTGGTCGCGGAGCTGGTCGCGCACGTCCGCCACCGAGCCCGAGTACTCGAAGGCGGGGTCCTTGCGGTCGGTGGTCGTCGCGGAGAAGCCGCCGCTGAGGGAGCCCAGCCCCCGGCCGAAGCCCTGGGAGAACTCGGTGACGTCGGTCTCGTACGGCGTGAGGCTCGCCTCGAGCTGGGTCACCCCGGCGAACTGGTTGAAGGCCTTGCTGAAGCGGCCCTGGAGGAGCGACTCGATGCCGCCCGAGCCGAAGACCTCGTCCACACCACCGGAGAACGCGAGCCGGGCCTCGGCCTGGCCGCCGAGCGTGCCCGCGATGGGCACATTCCCCAGCGCCTTCACGTCCGCGGTGAGCGAGACGGAGACCTCCCCCGTGCTCACCGCCGTCGACGCGAGATCCTTCACGAGGCTGCCCGGGTTCCGCATCACGTCGCTGACGCTGAGGTCGTCGGGGAGCTCGAAGCTCTCCTGCACCTCCAGCTTGACGTCCCCACCGAGCTCCCCCTTGAGGCCGGGGATGCCGCCGGCCACCTCGGCGGAGATGTTGGTGTACTGGCTGAGCACCACCCGGGGCGCACCGTCGCCGAACTCGAGGCGCACCTTCGCGCCATACTCCTGGTTCACGCCGCCTCCGAGCGAGGCCTGCTGGCCGCCGCTCAGGCTGGCGGCGAGCTCGGTGGACGAGTTCGGATTGAGCTCGAGCGCGGAGACGTTGTCGAGCAGCGCGCCGTAGTCCGGCGTCGCCCCGTCGAGGGCCCCGTCGATGCCCCCATCGAGCAACCCCGAGACGCCGCCGGCGACGGGGCCCAGGAAGGTCCGGGCCGCGTCCGCCGCCTCCTCGGCGCTGTCGAAGGTGAACTCGACGGTGCCACCGGTGTTCGAGAAGGCGCCACCGGTGACCTCACTCCCCTTCTGCTGGAGGCTCCCCATCAGCCCCGCCCCCGCCTCACCCGCGACGGCGAGCGTGAACGAGCCGTCCTCGTTCTTGGTGAGGGTCTGCGTGCCCTCGAGCCGCCCGCCGATGCCATACACCGAGCCATCGAGGCTCGCGCGAAGCTGGTAGCTGTCCCCCGGGCCCAGGTCGTCGAGCTGCTTCTCGATGGCGAGGAAGTCGACCTGGTCCTCCACCGCGTCAATCACCCTGCGCCCGACGTCCTGGGCGAAGTCGATGCCCTGCTCGGCGGTCTCGACAATCCGGTCGCGCGCCGTGGCGAAGGGGTCGAGCAGGACGGAAGGGGATGGCGCGGACTCGACGAAGCTGCTGACGCCCTCGTAGACCTCGGTGGCCTGGGACGTCGCCGTGTCGAGCGCCTCCTCGCCAACGTCGACGACGTTGTCGACCGTCTCCGTCACGGCATCCTTCGTGGCGTTGTAGGCGTTGCTGATCGGATTGCTGATGGACGACAGCGAAAGTCCCATGGTCCGCTCCCGGGGTGGGTGGGTTCATGGGTGATACGCAGCGGAAATATCCCGGTTACACGGGCCAGGTGGGTGCGGCTCCAGCCCTCACGGAGGCGGAGGCCGCCGCGCGCATCCACAAGGGGTTCCCCTCGCTCGCGACGGCGCGGGTCATCCACCTGGGCGAGGGCCTGGACCATCAGGCCTTCGAGGTGGATGGACGCTTCGTCTTCCGTTTCCCCAAGAGCGACGAAGCCGCCTCACACCTGGCCTGGGAGGCGCGCCTGACGGCGTGGCTGGCGCCCCGGCTGCCCCTGCCGGTCCCCCTCTATCGATTCCTCGATGGCCCGGCCGAGGGCCTCACACCGGGCCTCGGGGGCTACGAGAAGCTGCCCGGAAGACCCGCGTTGCTCGTCGACGCGGGTCGGCTCGAACTGTCCAGGTTCGGACGTGAGCTGGGGGCCTTCCTGGGGGCGCTCCATGCGCTCGGGCCGGCCGAGGCCATGCGGCTCGAGGTCCCGGAGGACGACGACCCGGAGCTCGAAGCCTGGTCGGCGGCCGCCGTGGAGGAGCTGCATGTCGCCGTCGAACACGGCCATGTCGGAGCCCAGGAGGCCACGGCGTGGGAGCGGCGATTCCTGGAGCGCCCCACGGAGGGACGCGGCGCGCCCCGGCTGCTCCATGGCGACTTCGCGGCCGAGCATGTCCTGGTGGATGCCCGGGGTGCCCTCACCGGAGTCATCGACTGGAGCGACGCGTGCATCGGAGACCCCGCGAGGGACCTCGCCGGGCTGCTCCACTGGGGCGGCGCGCCCATGCTGGCCTCCGCGCTGGAGACGTATGGCGCGGTGAGCCCCACCGTCCTCGCGCGAGCAGAGTGGTTCGCCGCGTGCCGCGCGGTGGCGGACCTCGCCTTCGGGCAGACGCAGCGGCGGCCGGAGTACCTCTCCGCCGGTCAACGGGCGCTCACCCTGCTCAAGGAGCCCTCGTCCTCCCTCGACTGATTCACGGGACTCGGGTGCTGTCGCGCAAGGCCTGCTGAGCCTCGTTCGTCCGGGAGCGCTGGTGGTGCTCGACGAGGTCCAGCGCGACGTCCAGCGTCCCGTCGACGGCGCGGTTGACCCAGCGGACCATCCCATACGTACCGGCCAGGGTCGTGTCCTGGAGGGACTGCAGGACGCCCAGGGGGGCGTCGAGCGCGGGGATGAACCGCAACACCTGGAAGGGCTTCGCGGCGGTGGAGCGGTGGATGCGCTCCACCGCCGTGGCGCCCTGCTCCACCGCGTCCCGGACCAGGTCCTTCACTCCACGCAGGCGATTCATGATGCCTCCATCGTGAGCGACGCGCGCAGCCGTTCGTAGACCGACGCGTGGTGGGCGAGCGTGACGTGGTCGATACCCGCGACCACCTGGACGTTCTGCGCAGGAAACAGCGGGCTCGAATCCCGAGGCCCGGTACGACCCGAGGCGCTCGCCAGCGAGACGACGCCGTCACCGAACAGGGCGGAGACCCACCGCCCCTCCTGCCCGAGCGCGCCGACGATGAGGTGGTGGGCGATGCCCTGCGGAGGCCGCAGGGGCGTGCATGGCGTCGAGGTGTCTTCCCAGTCCTGTCGGCGGAGTCGAGCGACGCCCAGGTCCTTCACGCCGCTGCTGCGCAGGTCGACGACGTCGGCGACGAGGCGCGTGTAGGGGTTGGGCACGGCGCGGAGCACCTGGGCGACGACGGTGCCCATGCGCTCCAGGGGGCTGCCGAAGTGGGGCACGCCGATGGAGCAGGAGCGTCTCACGAGGCAGAGCCAGGGCAGACCCGCCTCGTCGGCGAGGTGGCAGGCGCTGCGCAACACGAGGCCGCCCATGCTGTAGCCGACGAGGACGAGCTCGGTGATGGGGACGGGGAACTCGGCGACCAGGCGCTGCAACAGGTGCGCGAGGGTCTCTCCGTTGTCGGAGATGTGCAGGCCCGTGTTGTAGCGGAGGTAGAGCGGAGTGAAGCCCGCGTCACGCTCCAGGAGGGTGCCGTAGTCCGTGGTGGGCTCGGAGGGAAATGCCCAGACGGCCTCGGTCACGGCGAGCCCGTGGACCCACAAGGCCACGCGCCCCGTGGAGGTCGGATGCGCGGCGCGCAAGGCCTCGCGCTCGACGGGGAGCGGAAGGCCCTGGTGATAGAGCCCCATGGGCGTCGCGAGCGCGTTGTTCTGACGGTGGAGATAATCCCCCAGCACGCCATTGAGCACACCGAGCGCCACGTCGACCTTGCCGACACTTGCCATTCATCACCTCCGCGAGGACAGTGACACGTCGCGTCATGAATGTCGAATCACGGCCCGGTACGGGGGGAGCGGTGACGGAGGGATTCGAGGCCAGCGTGCTGTTCCAACCGGCGGACAGGGCCCTCACTCCCGCCCCCGATGGTGCGCAACGGCCGGGTGCGCTCGCCGGGCGCCGATGAAGGTTTGAATAGAAGAGACGGAAGGCGGCCATGTCCCCCTGGGTCACCACGCGGTCTCCGGTGTTGCGACACACCCCGTCGAAGACGACCTTGTTGGCCTGTCCCAGGGTGGCCACGAAGAGGCACGGGCCAATCACCGAGCCGTCCCGGTCGAACCAGACATCGAAGAACCAGCGGCCCGACGTGTCATTGAACGTGGCCGCGTCGATACGGATGTTCCGGTTGCAGCCCTGGGGCAGGCAGGCGGTGCGGGTGGAGGTGCGTCAGGTCGCGCGTCTCATGGATGGGGAGCTGCCACCCGTTGCCGGTGCCGGACAGGAAGAACAGCTCGTCGTGCTCCTTGTGGATGTCGGGGTCCGCCATCCCCGCAACGAGCAGCGTGCGCCGTCCAGAGTCCTCGCCGCGCGTGGCCCGGGCGCCCCTGGTGAAGCATGGACAGCGGGATGACGGCACGAGCGGTGCTCATGGTCTTCCTCCTGACGACAGCGTCTTCGATTCACTCCTGCGCGTCCGCGTCGGGAACGGCGATTTCCTGGCGGTCGAGCAACCTCCGGAGCTGGGTGCGGTGCATCCCGAGCGCGCCCGCCGTGGCGGTCACGTTGCCTCCGTGCTGGCGCAAGGCGTGTTCGATGCGGGTGCGCTCGTCGGCGGGCAGAGGCTTCGCCTTCGAGGGGCCTTTCCGAGGCGGTGCGCGTGGCGCTTCGGCGGGCTGTGACAAGGCCTGCCCGAAGGCCACTCCGGCGTCGGGCTTGAGATGACCGCCCTCGACCCGCGATGCGCCTTTCCGCTGCGCCGCATGTTCGGCGACGCCCAGCTCGGACATCAGCTCCCGGATGTTGCCGGGCCAGGGCCTGCGCAGACACTCCTCGACCAGCGAGACGTGCAGGCGCCTCCCGGGTGACAGTCCTCGTTCGAGCAACAGGGGAATCTCCTCGGGGCGCTGGCGCAGCGGCGGCAGGGTGACGTCCGGTCGGCCGATGCGGAAGTACAGGTCCTCCCGCAACCGTCCGTTCGCCACCTGCGCGCGCAGCGCCTTGTTGCTCGCGCAGCAGACGTGCAGGTCGACCCGCTGCGCCTTGGACGCGCCCAGCGCAGTCACCTCCCGGTTCTCCAGCACTCGCAGGAGCTTCGCCTGCACCGCCAGGTCCAGCTCGACGACCTCGTCGAGGAACAGGGTGCCGCCATCCGCGGACTGGAGATAGCCCTGTGCATCCACGTCGGCCCCCGAGTACGCCCCCTTCCGAGCACCGAACAGCAACCGCTCCGCGAGACTCTCGGGGATGGCCGCGCAATTGACGGCGATGAAGGGGCCACTCCTCCGGGAGGAGAGGGAATGGAAGGCGCGCGCCACCCCCTCCTTGCCGGTGCCACTCTCTCCATGGATGTACAGGGAATGGCCGAGGCTGGCCTGGGCGACCTCCCTGAGCAGGCCTTGCATCGCGGGCCCTCGCACGAACTGCTCCACGACTTCGACCCCGTGCGCCTCGAGCGGCCGCAAGTCCAGGCTGGGAACGAACAGCGAGTCTCCCATGCGCACCACGCGCCGGGCCTCATGGGCAGTCCCCTTGGGAATGGCCGCTCCATCCACGAATGTGCCGTTCTGGCTCCCCAGGTCCGTCACCCAGAAGCGCTGCCCATCGAAGCGGACCTGGGCATGGCGCCGCGACATCTTCGCGTCCTGGACCTCTCCCAGCGCGGCGACGCCTCGCCCCAGCTCCAGCGCGCCCTCTTTCAGGCGCAGCGCCACGGCCATGGCCCTGCCCCCACCAAAGAGGCGCATCAGGCCCGGGACACGCGCCTCTGCGTCCGTGCCCCCACCAGCGCCCCCGCGGCTCGCGCGCAGCGTCGACCGCTCCTGTTCCGTTTCCATGACGGCCATCCTATGCCTGTGCCACGGCACACTTCAGGTGGCACCACCGTTGACCTTCCGGGGCGGACAGGGAGGCCTCAAGAATTCGGGGTCCTCGCCGTCTCATGGCGTGGGATTCGCCAAACAAGCCATACGCCTGGATGGAATGGACATGCCCCTGAAGCAAGCCCCCCGCCCCTCCGTGTCCGACTCGCGCGCGCGGTCGCGGCTGCTGTGTCTCTTGATGTTGTTCCTGGCCCCTGGGGTCAGCGGCTGCTGTGCATGGTTTCCCGGGAGCAAGTCCTGCGTGAAACCCACGCCGCCTCCCGGAGAGCCCGACCCCAACGAAAGCCTGCCCGTGCGGGACTGTAGCGTGGAGACCTGTGAGCTCGGAGGGAGAGCCCAGCCCCTGACTCCCTGGGAATGTCCGACGGGACAACCCAACTGCCAACCTCCCGAGACGAACGGACTGGGCATCTACATCATCGAGGGCGGCACCTACTGCTTCGTGGTGGATGGCAGTCCACGCTTCTGTCCCGAAGCCTTCGAGAACGTTCCGGCCTCGGCCAGCTTCCCCCAGCCCTCTGTCCGATTGATGGGCCGAGACCCCACCCGGCGAGGGGACCGGCTCGGCGCCCACACCGTGAGCGGGCTCATTCAGAACCCTCAGGCTCCCGGCGGCGGCGAGGGCGTCCGGATTCACAGCATCCAGGCCACGGGCACCCAGCTCACGGTGAACTACTGCTCCCAGTCAAGCCCCTGCCTGGACAGCGCCACCGGGGTCCGCTCCCTGAGGGGCGAGGAGCTCCACCAGCTGAAGCTCGTGATGCTGCTCCCAGCCGACGACGGCGGCGGGCCCAGGAGAGCCGTCATCCTCGAGCTGGCCGTGACACCCCGCGCGGATGCGTCGGCCCGGGTCCACGCGTACGACGTCCTCTATCGGGAATACGGGACCGGACTGCCCTGGCTGAATCACTGCGCGCCGAGGGGCGTCACCGCCCCCGACAGGGACCCCACTTCGTTCTTGCAGGGGCTGCGCATCAACAGCGTGAACGCGGCCGTCGAGCCCGTCCCCGCGTGGACCACCATCGGCTGTGAGTCGGGCGCCATCGTCACCTGCCTCGACTGGGGCTACGCCCCCTGGAGCCCCGACACGGGTGGCTACGACGTGCTGCGCGGCCATGTCTTCGGCTCGTGCCTGCAGGCCAAGCGCGCCGCGTACTTCGTCGGCCGCGGAGACCTCGCGAGCTACACCCGGAACGGCACGCGCATCGCCAGGCGCGACGAGTTCGGCCTGGGGAGGAGCGCGAACAACCACGTCGAGGAGCTGCGCACGCTGGAGGCCCTCTGGAGTCCCCGGGGCGCGGTCTGCCTCAACGCGGAGAATCGCCGGGTCCCCGACATGCCCCTGCCCGAAGGCCTGCACGGGATACCGCCGTGCCCCAGGCCCCCCACGTGGACCCCGGCGGGAAAGCTCGCCACGGGCAGGCTCACCCCGGCGCCGGACTGAGCCCCGCCTCGCGGAGCGCGGCCGCGTGCTCCCGTCGGAGCAGTGGATTGAGGGTGAGGGCCTTCACCAGTGACTCACGGGCCCGACGCAGCGGCTCGGCGCGCTCCGCCTTCGAGCGTGCCAGCCGTGACTGGAGCAACAGCAGCCCTCCGCGGACGGCGTGGGCCGAGGCCAGCTTCGAGTCCAGCGTGAGCGACAGGTCCACCTGCGCGAGCCCCTCGGAGATGAAGCCAGGGGCCTCGCGGGGTGACACGGCCTCCGCCAGACGCAGACAGGCCCTCGCCAGCTCCTGGTGGGAGTCGTTGTAGGGCTGGATGTCCACCGCCTTGCGCGCTTCGGCGCGGGCGCGCTGGAGGTGCTGGAGTCCGGAGCCCCCGTTGCGTCGCGCCCAGGTGGCCTCCACGAGCGCCAGCCGCGCGCGCAGCACCTGGCAGTCGGCGCAGCTCGCGTCCCCGCGCGACGCGGCCGCCAGGGCTCGCTGGCCCGCCTGGAGCGCGGCACCGGGGTCCCTGTCTTCTCCCACGGCCTGGGTCGCCGAGAGCAGGTGCCCCATGGCCAGGGAGAAGTGGGTCCGCCCGAGGGTCGGATTGATGGCGAGCGAGCGCTCGAACCAGCGGGAAGCACGCTCCAGCGGCGCCCGCGCATCCGCCCCCGAGGCGACGAGGTACTCCGCGCGAAGCAGCTCCGAGAGCCCCAGCTTGTTCAGCGCGGAGTGGAAGTTGCCGTTGATGGCGAGCGCGGCCTCTCCCGCCGCGAGGGCCTTGCGCACCTCGGGCTCCGGGTCCAGCCCCCGCGAGAGGCCCTGCGCCGCCATCGCGTTGTACAGCTCCGCCAGGTTCGAGTACCCGAACACGTATCTCGGGTCGTACCTCACGGCCAGACGCAGCAGGCGCTCCGCCTCGGCATAGGCGGCGGACGGGTCCTCTCCGCGCTCACGCTGGCGATTGCCTCGCCAACGATGCACCAGCGACAAGTCATTGAGCCCCCAGGGGTATTGGGGCTGGAGCTCCAGGGCCCGGCCCAGGCGGGAGATGGCCTCGTCCCAGGCGGGCTCGGGGTCTCGTCCCTCCCAGGAGGCCTGGAGCCCTTGGAAGAAATGGCCGACCCCCAGGATGTCATGTGCCTGGATGTCCCGAGGAGACAGCGCCACCGCGCGCGCCGCGGTCTCAAGGCAGTCGGTGAGGATTCGTTTCGGGTCCGGCCCCTCGCCTCCGGGATTCGCGGCGCGGTAGCGATTGAGGAGGATGAAGGCCTTGCGGGTGTATGCGGCACCGCGAGACGGCGCGGCCAGGAGGCCCTGCTCCGCCGCGGCCAGCGCCTTCTCCAGCGACGCGCGGGGAGACTGGCCCTGGCGCCGGTCCAGCTCCGCCTCCTGCAACCCCACCTCCGCCAGCGCCTCGTAGCTCCGCGCGTCGCTGCGTCCCAGCTCCACGGCGCGCTCATGGAGGCGACGGGCCTCGTGGAGCCCCGAGCGCGCCTTGTCGTATTCGCCCCGCTCCAGCTGCTCCATCGCCCGCGCATGCGCCACGTCTCCCGCGAGCTTCCGGGCCTCGTACAACCACGGAGCCTCGGCCTCGGCGAGCAGCGCGGCCCGCGACGCCGCGTCGTAGTCACGGCGATAGAAGGCAATCAGGCCCTCCAGATACCGGGGGGACTCCAGCTCCAGCGCCCGGCTGTGCTCGAGCGATTGGAGCGCGGGCTGGAGGTACTGCTCTTCGACGGCACGCTGCCGCGCCGCGACCCACGTCGGGTCTCCACCGCGCCGCGCTTCCTCCATCGCCTGGTGGTAGCGCTCACCGAGGACCCGGCCCAGCGCATGATGAAGCTCCGGCGAGTCCAACCCCTTCTGTCTCGCCTGCGTCAGCGCCTCGTGGGCCTGCTCCAGCTCGTGCAGCGCGAGGTGGCCCCGCCCCAGCGCGTACTGGACGAGCGCGTCCCCAGGCTCCCCCAGCGTGTGCCGCCAGGCCGCGATGCGCGCCATGCGCTCGCGCACGAGCTGCTGCTCCCGACCGGTGTCGTGCAGGGGAACCGTGTAGGCCATGCGCAGGAACCACTCGATGTCCTTCACCTGCTGGCCCAGCTGCTCGGCCATCCGCGCACGCCCCTCCGATTGCAGTCGGGCATGACGCGCCTCCAGGCGGGAGGTGACGCCCAGGACCGCCAGGAGGAGGATACTCGCGAGCGACACGGCGGAGACCGCCACCAGGGCCCGGTGCTTGCGCGCGCGGCGCCAGAGTCGGGAGAGCAGGCCCGGACGTTGCCCGAGGATGGGCTCTCCGTCGATGTAGCGCCCCAGGTCCTCGGCGAGGGCGCGGGCCGAGGGGTAGCGCTGCTCGGGGTCCTTGCTCAGGCACTTGAGGACGATGACCTCCAGGTCACCGGGCAGGTGCGGCACGAGCGTGCGCAGGGGCGGCGCCTCCTCGTGGAGCACCTTGTTGAGGGTGCCGACGAGCGTCGTGTCCGAGAACGGAGGCGCGCCGGACAGCAGCTCATGGAGGGTGGCGCCCAGGCCATAGACATCCGAGCGCCGGTCGACCGCCCGCGTCTCTCCACGGGCCTGCTCCGGTGACATGTACCCGGGGGTCCCCATCACCGCGCCGGACCGGGTGAGGCCCTGCTCGAGGCCGGACTCGTGCGCCAGGCCGAAGTCCATCACCACCGGGACACAGCGCCCGTCCTCCCGCCGTCGCACCAGGATGTTGGCCGGCTTGAGGTCGCGGTGGATGACGCCCAGCCGGTGCGCCTCATGCATCGCGGCGGCGACCTCTCGCATCACCTGGACCTTCTCCGGGAGCGACAGCCCTCCGGCGACCTGGTCGAGCCGTGGGCCCTCGATGAGCTGCATGGCGATGTAGTCGCGGCCCTCCGCGTGGCCGACTTCGTACACCGCGCACACGTTCGGATGGTCGATTCGCGCCTGCGCCCGGGCCTCCTGGAGGAAGCGCATCACCCGGTCCGGGTCGGCGCCTCGCACGAACTTCAGCGCGACGGTGCGGCCCAGCCGCCGGTCCCAGGCCTTGTGGACCTCGCCCATGCCACCGCGGCCGAGCAGCGCCAGCAACGTGTAGTGGCCCACGGAGGAGTCCCCCTGGAGCCCGGTCTGCCCCGCCCCCGGCGCGATGCTGAGCTCCGCGGTGGGCTGCGCCGCCTCCGGAACATCCTCCCGGTCATCGTCCACGTGTTCCCCCTGGCAACAGGATAGCCCATGGCAGTCGCCCCAGGCGCACGGCCCCGGCCATCCGGGCACGGTGTGCCCGGCACCGCTCGGTGCTGTGCCTGGGCCGTGCCCGACAGGCCGACGGTCGCGTGGGTCCAGAGGGAGAGGCCCCTGGAGACCGCGGCATCCGGCCAGGCACGCGGGCTGCAATCCCTCGCACCCGACGCGGATGCACGGAGACGGCATCACGACGGACGCCTCAACTCCACACACCCACGCTCATGCCGCCGAGCCGAGAGGCCGGCTCCGGCAAACACACTCACGTGCCTCGAAGCATCTCCACTCCCAGAAAGCGGAACCCATGACCCATCACATGAAGACCCTCGTTGCATCCGCGCTGGCGCTCGCCAGCGTCGCCGGCACCGCCAACGCCCGCTCCGTGGCCGGGTGGCACGGCAAGCCGCAGCTCCAGGTGGACGGCGCCTGCATGGGCGAGTCCTGGACCACGCAGACCAACAACTGCACCCGGGCCGTCACCCTGTTCTTCCCGACCACGGTCGACAGCTCCGGTAACTACCGGCTCGTCGTGAACGCCTATGGCGCGACCACCGCCAACAACGTCGGCTGCCGGTTCTTCGGCCTCACCAGCGATGCGACGGGCATGTACTCGGTGCCCGTCACCTACCTCCCGAGCTTCGGCACCAACCAGAACATCTCGCTCGGCCCGGTGTACGCGCCTTCCGGCGGCACCCTGAACGTCGCGTGCACGCTCAGCCCCGGCGGACGCGTGAACAGCGTGAGCTGGTTCCAGTAGTCGCCTCGAGCCGCCGCCATCCGCCGTCCAGGTGGCGGCGGCTCAATCCTCCGAGGTCATGACCATGAAGCCCCGGCAACTCTTGACGGGCGGCGCGCTCGCCTGCGCGTGCGCCACCGTGCTGTTCGTCTACCAGCGACACGAGAGGGACGAGCTCCTTCAGCGCGCCTCCACGCCGGAGCCGCTCGCGGCCCAACGACAGGAGCCTGCCCCTGCTCCCGAGCCCACGCCGCCCATCCGCCTGCGCGAGGCGCGCGTCGAGGCCGCCGTTCCTCCGCCCCTGGCCCCCGGGCCCACGGCCCCCGAGCCTGCTTCTCCGCCACGCGATTCCGCGGTGACGCCACCCCCTTCGCCCGTGTCCACGGCGCAGCTGAGACAGCGCCTCGAGGCCTACTTCGGAGATGAGCCTTTCGACCCCGCCTGGGCTCGGAGCGCCGAGCAGCACGCGAAGGACGGCGTGAGGGCCGCGCTGCCAGACCCCTCGCAGCTCAGGTCCGTCGAATGCAGGGGCAGCCTGTGCCGCATCGAGACGGAACATGGAGACAGCGAACAATCCCTCACTTTCGTGCAGGCGGCGTTCATGGATCCGAAGCGACAGGTGTGGAACGCGGCCTTCGTGACGGTGCGCGGTGAGGACTCGACCGACGACAGAATCGTCACCGTCACCTACCTGGCGCGCGAAGGCGTGGAGCTTCCCATGGAGCGACTTCTTTCTCCGGGGACCGATGACACCCAGGCCTTCCAGTAGCCGCCACGACGGGGGACGCCTGCAGCAGCCTCAAGGCAGACAGGCGTCCTCGCGGCCCCAGCGGTTTCGCTGGAAAGTCAGGGTCAAGGAGTGATTCCAGGGCCTGTCCGAATCAGGTCCAAGTTCGCCCTATATCCCCTCCATCGTGTGCGTTCAGGGGCCCGAGCCGGGCCCTCGACCTCCTGAACGGAGCCGATGGCATGAGTGAGCAGGGACAGAACGACGGGGCGCGGGACTTCGACTTCCTCATGGGACGCTGGCGGGTCCAGAACCGTCGGCTCAAGGAGCGGCTGAAGGGTTGCACGGAGTGGCTGCCCTTCGAGGCCACCGCGGAAGAGCATCCGCTGCCCGGCGGGCTCGGCAATCAGGAGACGTATCGCAGTGAGTTCTGGCCCGGCTTCGTGGGCCTGGCGACCCGGGTCTACAACCCGGCGACGAAGCAGTGGTCCATCTCCTGGGTGGACAATCGCAACCACACCGTCGACCCGCCGGTGCTGGGCGGCTTCGTGGGCGACGTGGGCCAGTTCGAAACGAACGACACCTTCGAGGGCCGCGCCATCCGCGTCCGCTTCACGTGGACCCGGCTGGGCCAGGACACCGCGCGCTGGGAGCAGGCATTCTCGCCAGACGGAGGCCGCAGCTGGGAGACCAACTGGGTGATGGAGTTCACCCGCCTGGAGGAGTGAGGACGTCCGCCGCGCCGATGCGCGCCGCGTCCGCGCTCAGGGATGGGACGTCGAGGTGGGCGCGGCCATCCGCACGCGGACGCCGAAGCCGAGCCACAGATGAACGGTGCGCTCGCGGAGGCTCTCGTCGCCCGTGCGGCCGTTCATCTTCACCTCGAGCGAGTCATAGCGCCCGCCCGAGCAGCTGACGAAGAGCCCCGCCCAGAAGCTCCCACCGAAGTTCCTGTCGAACCCGGCCTGGAGCGTCACGTCCGGTCCCGAGTAGGCGATGTCGATTCCTCGCACGTTGAACGAGGCCCGCTCGTAGCCGAGCGCCACGCCCGTCCAGGGGTTGTAGGGCCCCGAGGGAATCCAGTGGTAGTTCCCCTGGAGCCCGAAGCGCAGGTGGCGGCCCGGACACATGTCGTCGCTGGAGCAGCGCAGCCGCATCTGCGCATGGGAGAGCTGGAGCCAGGGGCCGAGCTCGACGTTCGAGCCGATTCGCACGGTGGGCTCCACGATGGCGGCGAAGAGCCCCTTGTAGACCTCATACAGATAGAACGGGTCCGGCGAGCCATCCATCTGCCCTCCCGGCATGAGATAGCCCGCACGCACGGAGAGCCCCAGCCAGCGCGGAAAGTCCGAGTCACCCTCCGTGGGCACCTGCGCGGTGGCCATCGAGGACACCAGCAGTGACACCAGGGCCAGCATCCGCGCGGTGGGACGAGAGAGCTTTTGCATGTGTGGGCGTCGGGTTATTACGGTCGCTCGACGGTCGTCAACCCAGGGCTCCCGGTGTCTCCCTTTCGCTCCTCCTCCGTGCCGCGGCTGTTCATGTTGGTGGCTGTCGTCCTGCTCAGCGCTTGTGGTGGCCCTTCCGCCGAGGAGGACCTGCGCGTCTGCGCCGAAGTGGAGTGCACCGCCGGCCGCTGTGTCGCCGAGGACGGAGCCCCCGTGTGCCGCTGTAGCGCCTTCGAGGAGGCCGCTGGCCTCACCTGCACCATCGCCGCCTTCCGCCCCTCGGACGACCACGGCGACACGGTGGAAGCCGCCACCCTCCTGGCCCCCACGACGGATTTCCAGGAGGCAGACATCCATCCCGTCTTCCGGAACAAGGTGGACCGGGATGTCTTCGCCGTGCCCCCGCTGGCGGGTCATGGCTTCCGCTTCACCCTGCGTCCCGGAACGCTCACCGCGGTGTCCTATGAGGTGCTGGATGCGCAGGAGCGGCGGGTCCACGTGAGCTCCTACCGCGCACCGGAGGGTGAGGTCCTGGAGTTCGTCTCCACGCCGGAGGCGCCCCGGTTCATCGCGGTATCCTCCGGGACGGGCCGCGAGGGCGCGGGGACGTACGCCTACCGGTTGGAGGACCTGGGCAAGGATGCGCACGGCGACACGCCCGCCACGGCGACGCCCATCACGGTGCCGAGCGCGCCGTTCCTCGTCGCACTCGAGTTCGCGGAGGACAGCGACTTCTTCTCCTTCCGCACCGAGCCGGGGCGCGGCTTCCGGTTCTCCTGCGAGGCCGAGGTCTCAGTGACCTTA
Organism: Myxococcus faecalis; assembly: GCF_050039385.1. Lineage (NCBI taxonomy): Bacteria > Pseudomonadati > Myxococcota > Myxococcia > Myxococcales > Myxococcaceae > Myxococcus > Myxococcus faecalis. The sequence goes on from NZ_CP144336.1 coordinate 1,745,062, forward strand.
TGGGACAGCGCGGGCGACCAGGTGGAGGGCAGCGGAGGGCGCACCTCGGTGGGCCGCCTGAGCCAGGAGGCGAGCACCTGGTACGTGCGCGTCTACAAGGGCAGCCAGGTGTTCAACACGCAATGCCAGCTCGACGACCTGGGGCCCGACGAGCACGCGAACGGGATGCTCGGCGCCACCCCGCTCCCCATGGGAGTCCCCGTCACGGCGCGGCTGCAGGGCACCAACGACGTGGATGTCTTCTCCTTCGAGGCAACCCAGGGCCACGTCTACACCCTCGGCGACTCCCCCGCGCGCGAGCGCCTCATCCAGCTCACGGACGCGGCGGGCACGGTCCTGACCGAGACCGCCTGGGGGCGCATCGTCCTCGAAGCGACCTCGACGGGGCGCTACTTCGTCTTCGCGCGTGCCCTGAAGGAGACTCCCTGGTGGAGCGACTTCCAGGTGGAGCTGCAGGACCTCGGACCGGATGACCACGGCGACACGCCCGGGACCGCCACCCGCGTCGAGGTGGGACAGGTCGTCGAGGGGCTCATCCACAGCTCCACCGACCTGGACGCCATCGCGCTGCAACTGGATGCGGACGGAGTCTATCAGGTCACCTGCACGCCCGACTGCTCGCTGAGCGCGAGTACGCCTGGCAGCACCTTCCCCTTCCGCATGCATATGACTTCGAGCAAGGGCGTCTGGAAGGCGCACCTGCTGGCATCGACGCTCGTCACCTTCATCATCGACTCGCGCTCCGCGCCCTACGCCTTCACGTTCCGGGTGGAGCGGGTGGGGACGGATGACCATGGCGACGACGCGGCCCACGCCACGGTGGTGACGCTCCCGGTGAGCCTGGAGGGCGTGTTCGAGCTGGGCTCGGACCTCGACGAGCTCGCCGTCACGCTGGAGGGAGGGACGACCTACGTCGTGTCCTCCAACGGAGCGACCGTGCAACTGTTCGACGCCGGGGGCGCGAACGTTCCTGTCATCTACGACGCGGTGACGAGGACCCGGAGCGTGACGACCACCGCGCCAGGGCTCCACCGCGTGGTGCTCTCGTCTCAGGACCCACTGGTGGGCATCGCCAAGAGTTGGAGCTTCGCCCTGAACGCGCCGTGAGCCACGCGGCCCGGGCGTGCTGCTACACGGCCGGACGACAGTAGGCCACGAACCCCAGCGCCGATTCTTCTCTGCGCACGCCTTGCCCGAGCAGGCACAACACCTGCTCGAGGTCCGCTTCGACAACCAGGTCGAGCTGGTCGCAGTGCGGTTCGAAGACGACCACCCAAGGCCCGCCTGGCTTCAACTGCTCGGACAGCATGCTCTTGAGCGCCTCCCATTCAGCGGCCTCGACTCGGAGGTACTTCCACCCCGTCGTGACAAAACCGGCCGGCAGCGAGCGCACGATGTGCGCCGGGGGCTCCCTCTCCAGCAGCTCGACCCCAGCGGGTGAAGTCCATCCACCAAGGTCCTCGGTGAACTCCTCGCCTCCCCAAGAGACAACTCGAACCTTCCGGGAGACACCCCCGCCCAGGTGTACTTCGGGTATCCAGATCTCCAGGCAGGCATCCATCGAGTGGTTCACTCCCCTGGGTTATCGATCTTGGGGTCCTCGGTCCAGCGTCCATGATTCCATCGAGGACAAGCTCGCGCCGAGTACCTGGGGACTTCATCGAGCGCGAGCCGTCCTGCCGCCAAGCCGCACAGACGGTGTCAGTGCGGGGCATGTGGGCCTGTACCTTTGAGCCAGGACAGCATCCAGGGGGTGACGGATGAAGATACTGTCACGTGTTTCAACGGACGATGACTCAGGGCGCATGGGCAAGACGCTGCGCCTGCTCCGTAGGCTTCAATAGACGGGAGTGAAGAGACAACGTGAGTTGACTCGCACGCTTCCGTCATGGGCCTCACCTTCGTGGGGCTTCGTCACCTCGAACGGGAGCAGTCGTCATGACATCCACCAGCCTCTTCAAGTCCGCATCTGCGTTGTTCCTGGTATTGGCCCTGTTCGTCACGAGGGAGGCCCGAGCGGAGACGGTCGCCCTCACGTGTGTCGGAGCGGAAGTCACCGAATTCGAGCCAGGCCTCACCAACGACGCCAGGCCGACCCACATCTCCGCCATCGGCACTCACGGGTGTGCGGGGCTGCCGCTGAATCTTCCCTCCGCCATCGCCACCACGGAGGCCGATGGCATCCTCGGCTGTGGGTTCGGCCAGGCGGCCTCGACCATCCACATCAAGTGGAGCGATGACACGGTGAGCGTCGTGTCGGGCACCACCGTGGTGAACGCGAAGCCGGCGGGGGAGAACGTCATCGTGCTCACCGGGACGGTGGTGAGCGGCCGGTTCCTGGGCGCGACGGTGATTCGCACGCTGACGCTGCTCAACACGGACGTGTTGGGGTGTTTCACGGCACAGGGAGTCACGGACGTGGCGGGCCCCGTCACGCTGGTGGTGACGAAGCTGCTCTGAGGACGGGGACTGGACGCTGCCCGCCACCTCGATTTCAAGCGTCGCGGGCAGCGCTCTCTCCAGGCTCGGCCGGGCTTCTCAGTCGGTCAGGCAGACCCAACGGTTGTGGGGGATGGCCTGACACATACAATAACCCCAGGTGCCATTGGCCCAGGTGCAGCTGATCTCCGTCTCCGGGCTGCAGACCTTGCCCTGACGGGCCTCACAGGAGACAGCCTGCGCGGACACCTCCTGCTCGGGAGGGGTGCCGGTCTCGGTGCCCTCCGCAACCTCTGCTCCGCCACAGCCAATGATGGAAACGAAAGCCGCGAACGCCAGTACACGACGAACCATGATGGAAACCCCGTTGCAGTTGTAGCCCTCGAATCCAACGGCGGGCCCGCACCTTGGGTCAAGCGTCGCCCTCCTGACGCGTTGCGCCCAATGTCCACCCGACGTCAGAGCTTGTGGCGCCGGAACGGGTTGTTGAAGGGTTGCGAGTTCTCCTTGTCACTGGAGCCCGGGCCTGACGCGAGCTTGCCCCCGGCCGCAAGGTGTCCGTGGACCGACGAGAGGATGCGCCCCCGCGTTCTGTCGCCCCAGGTCCACGGTCACCTCGCCGCTCAGGTCCACGGCGTCTTCAGGAAGGCGACGTCCTCGTGGCCCAGCGTGGGCACGACGAGCGCTCGGTCGAGGTACTGGTTGAAGCGCTCGCAGGAGCACTCGGGGAGGAAGAGGCACCCGTGGCACGCGGCGCCCTCCAGGTCGCGGTCGTCACGGCCCGTGGGTTCGTGATGCGCGCAGACGGGGTCGTTGGAGCACAGGCGCGCGTCCTCCAGCGCCCGGGCGAGGTGCTGCCCCAGTCGCCTCCCCTCCTCCACCAGGCCGCCCAGCGTGCCTTCCGCGCCCGTGGTGCCCGTCATCAACAGGATGCCCGCCATGGGGACGGCGTCGCTGTGCGGCGCGCAGTACAGCCGCTCGCGGATGGAGCTCGCGGGATAGCCACACTCCAGCGCCACCTGGGTCATCAACAGGTGCGCCAGTGAATGGAGCAGGTAGAGCCGCACGCCCGGGAAAGGGAGCTTCGAGCCGGAGCCCTGCTTCCAGCGCTCATAGCCCGCCCGGAGCACCTCCTCGCGCCGCAGCACGGGCTCGGACAGCTCCCAGGCGTGCACCTGCGGCTCGTCGAGCACCAGCAGCATTCCCTCGCCCTGCATCTCCGTGACGGGGACCCAGTCGCGGTGGAGCGACATCGGCGCGAGCGCCACGTCCAGGTCGTAGCGCCCCTGGAGGTCCTTCGTCAGGGGCTCCAGCCGGGTGAAGCCGACCTGGGCCTGGACCTCCCGCAGCCGTCGCGCCAGCACCACGCGTTCGACCAGCGGGGGCAGTCCCTGGGGCCGAGCGATGCGCCGGGCCCAGAAGACCTCGGTGCGGTCCCTGGGCATCTCGCCAGGCTTCTCCTGGGGCTGTGCGAGGAACTGGAGCCACTCCGCGGTGCGGATCTCCGGGACGGCCTCGGGCGAGTGCTCGCGCTCCGCGGTGATGGCCGCCAGCACCTCCGCGTTGGAGGCGGAGCCGAGCGCCGCCTGGACCTGGGGGATGGTCCGGAAGGCCGGCAGCGTCTCCGCGGTGGCGGACTGGAGGATGTTCCACGCGGACTGCACCTTGCGCCGGAGTGACTCCGGTTCAGGGATGGTGATGGCGCTGGTGGTCTGCGCGAAGTAGCCGTTGCTGGCGGTGCGGACCAGCAGCCGCTGCTTCTCGTCGCAGCGCTCTTTCGCCTCCAATCCCAGCCAGGGCCGCTCCCCGTCGCAGCGGTCCTGCTGCTCCTTGTGGGTCATGTCGATGAGTCGTCTGCGCTTGCCGCACGTCGAGCACGCGACCTCGATGTCACTGAAGTCACCGCTCACGCCCTCCTCGAGCTTGAGCTGGGGGGCGTCGCAAGGCTTGCGCTCGTGTGTCCACCAGGTCCAGTCGATGTCCGACAGGTGCCCACGAGGACAGGCCGAGACGAAGCGCACCGGCACGCAGCGCTCGGGCTTCGCGTCCCCACCCGCGCAGCGGTGGCGGTACTCCTGGTTCACGCGCTCCAGGCTGTTGGCCCGAACCAGCGTGCGGCAGTGGGGGTTCTGGCAGACGAACCAGCGCGGAAACTCATACACCTGGATGCCGCAGGACTCCGTCGGCTCCCGCTCGTCCCCGGCAGGGGGCTTGCGGAAGGGGGCCTCCTTGCTGAGCGGCCACTTGTTGCGGTGGTAGAGCGGCTCGACGATCTCCAGGAGCCGTGGCTCGTTGACCACCTCGCCCTGCCCCTTGAGGCGCCAGAAGTCCAGGCCGCCCACGAGGACCGCGTCATTCAGCAGGTCCAGCATGCTGCCAGGACCGAAGGTGGAGACCACCTGGCTCTGGCGCACGCGCCCATCCGGCGGCCGCGTCGAGCGGGCCCGGGTCCACTTCCTACGGCTCGTCATGCGCCACCTCCTCCGTCGCGGCCTTCGGGGCGCGGTAGCCACCCAGGGGTTGCCGTGAAATCCACAGGTGCACCGAGGACTCCACGTCACGCATGGACGTGGGTGCCTCGAACTTGAGCTCGTCCTGGGTGAGGTCGTCGGTCCGGTCCAGGAAGCCGTGCAGCAGGGGCTTGAGCCCCTTCCCCTCCGGGTCGTAGCGAGAGTACGCGCGCTGGGCGGCGTCCTTCTTCGCCTGCTCGATGATGTTGCGCCACGAGTCGAGCAGGCCTCGCGCGCGCTGCATCACGATGTCGCTGGCGCGCTCCGCCTCCTCCGTGGGCAGTTCTCGGCCCGCGCGTTTCGCCAGTGTTTCGAGCGCCTGCTCCAGCCGGTCCCGGTGCGCCTGCAGGGACTTCCACTCCAGGGGCGCGGTCATGGCGGTGTCCAGCAGCCGGCCCAGCGCCACCACCACGCCCGCCAGCCCCCGGTCGAGCGCCGGTGCCGAGAAGGGAGTCACCGAAGTGGCCTCGACGAAGCGATAGAACGACTCGTGGTACGTCCCGAAGCGCTCGTAGTGGCTGCGGTCTCTGGGCTTGGCGGCGTTGAGGCACGTCACCACCAGGCCGGGCTTGTTCATCTTGCGGCCCACGCGGCTGGACGCCTGGATGTACTCGCTGGTCGTCTTGGGTTGTCCCGCCACGACCATGAGCCCCAACCGGTCGATGTCCACGCCGACGGAGATCATGTTGCTGGCGAGCACGACGTCGATGCTCTGGGGCTGACCGTGCGTGAGCTCCAGGCGGTTCTTCGAGGCCTTGATGTCGGCCGTCTTCTCCCGGCTGGTCAGCTCGATGGGCTCGCCGCGGATGGTCCTGCCCCGGTACCAGGGATGCTCGGCGTCCTTGCTGAAGTCCTCGGGACGACGGCGGACGCGGTCCATCACCAGTCGGCGCACCTCGTCCTCGACCAGCCGGCGCATGCCGCCCAGCTCACGCAGGCTGTTGAAGTAGCCGACGAGCGTCAGGTACGGGTCCGCGCTCACGGCGCCGTGGAGCTGCTCACCGCGCGCGGCGGCGGCGAGCAGGCTGACATAGACGCGCAGCAGGAGGGCCTTCATGGGCCGCCCGGGTGCCGCCACGCCCAGGTATTGGCGCGCGCCCTTCTTGCCCACGGAGGCGAAGAACGTCTCGGAGGCATCCACGCCGGGCGGAGGGAAGAGCGCGACGTCCCGTCCATAGAGGCGACTGACCTGTTGCCGGGAGCGGCGGACGGTGGCGGTGGAGGCCACCAGCTTCGCCCGGGGCGAGAGCGTCAGGACGGCGCCTTCGTAGAGGCCCACCATGGAGCCCAACGGGCCGGAGATGAGGTGCAGTTCGTCCTGCACGATGAGCTCCGGGGGAGGCAGTCCCTTCGGGAGCATCACGAGCGCCGCCTTCACATCTGCGGCATCGTTGCATGGACCGACGAAGCGCTTGCCGGTACGACCGAGGACACGACCGAAGAGCGAGCCCGTCTCTCCACGCCACGGCAGCATGGCGAACTTGTCCACGGTGGCGACGAGGAAGCACGGCAGCTCCCGGTAGATCTGCTCGTCGACGAAGAGGACGGGGAGCCCTTCCGGGTTGCGTCCGAGGTTGAACGAGCACGCGATGTTGGCGCAGCCGACGAGGACTTCCTCCGGTCTGGATTTGGAGGGACGGAGGATGAAGCACTCCCGTTCGAATGGCGTGGCGCACCAGGGGCAGGTGGCGAGCGGGAACGGAGATTGTGCGCGGGCGCTGTTGTCGTTCTTGTACTCGGTAATTTGAGTGGAGGCCTGCTCCAGCGTGTTGGCGGTCGCGGAGCGGCCGACCCACAGTCCGATGGAGAAGCGCACGGCGCCCAGGCGTTTCGGCTCCTGCTGGCGGAGTACTTCGAGCGCGCAGATGAGGGTCGCGGCGCGACCGAGCTGGTCGAGGGTGAGCAACCGCAGCGTGTAGCGAAGCAGCACCGCCACGCCCAGGCCGCCGTGGAGGTGGGCTTGCCCCCGGAGGCGGCGCAGGAGCAAGGTGAAGGCGATGAGGCCCAGGTAGGCCTGCGTCTTTCCGCCGCCGGTGGGGAAGAAGATGAGCTCCACGAGCTCACGGTCCGCGTGGTCTTCGTCCTCGACAGAGGGGAGGTTGAGCAGGATGAAGGCGAGCTGGAAGAGGCGCCATTTGGGAGCCTCGTCCTGCCGGACCTTGCGTTCCGACTGGGCCATGACGCTGTTCATCCAGCGAAAGGCATCGAAGGCGAGAGGTTCCCGGGCCAGGAGCTGGATGCCGTCCTCGATGCGATCGGCCGCGCGTCGAGCCCCGCGGATGAGCTCATCCCGTGTCTTCTCGCGGCGTTTGCTGCCAACAGCGAGCGTGGCCTGGGTGGCCACCCATTCACGGTAGGCCCGGACCAGGGGGAGCAAGGCCGCGACGGCTTCCGAGGGTGTCGTGAACGCGGCGAGCTGCTCCATGCCCACCGTGACTTCGTCGAGCTGCCGCGCTTCGACAGGGAGCACCTCGACGCGAGGCAGCCAGTCCGTTTCCACGCGGGTGACGGGGGCGGCGGTGGATGGGACGCGCACGGAGATGCCATGACCCACGGCCCACCGCTGGCGGTCGCGGAACTGGAGGTCGTTGACGAGGTCGTCTTCGTCCTCGCTCCTGGCGTCGCTGGAGTCCTGTCGGCTGACGAAGCCCTGCACGCATTCCAGGGCGAGGTGGGTTTGGAAGACGTAGGCCTCGTCCCGGTCGGCGGAGGTGCTGGTGGGAGGGCGCGCGTTGACGAGGAAGATGGCGATCGCGAATTCGCCTTCGCGAGTCTTCTCCACATGACCTTCCAGGCGCAGGCCGCCGCTGTCCTGGAGGTACAGTCCTTCCCGCAGAGTCGCGTCGTTCAGGTGCAGGGTGACGGTGCGTTGATGGAAGGTGCGGCGCCACTGCTTGCGCCCCTCTGCATCGATGCGCTGATAGTCCGCCCAGCAGACATGGGCGGTGAGCTGGGACGTGCCCGCGGGGGCAAAGACGGACAGGCCCATGGACGCGGGAAGGCGACGCACCTTCTTGGCGGTCGGGTCGGGGCGAGAGGATTCCTCATCGTCCTCGTCATTGCCCGCGGCCAGGTCGTCTTCCTCGTCGTCGGGGTCATCCTCGATGACGCCCTGGTCGAGCGGGACGAGGAAGCCCGTCAGGTACCAGCGGGACGGTGGCGTGCGGAGCACTTCGGGGGCGTCCGAGACAGGAGCACCAGGAGGCTTGTGGAACGGACCCACGAGGTCTGCTTCGAGCGCGTCAATGAGATGGGAGCGAACCGCTCCCGTGTCAGAAGCATGCATGGGAGGCCTCAAGCGGTCTGGGCGCGGGACTTCGAGGGACGGCGGACGGTGGGATGGGCTTCCTCGTAGGCGCGGCGTTCGTTCAGGTCGAAGAGGCGATCGAGAACTTCATCCTCGAAGGCTTCGAGCTGTTTGGGAGTGGCTCCGCAGTACGGAGGGACGTGGATGTCCTTCCAGCCGTAAGCGTCCAGGACGGCCTGGTCCACGGCCACGTGCAGGTCCCGCAGGCGCTGCGTCGCGGTGTCGGTGACGGACTTGTCCTTGAGCCGGTTGTAAGTCGTCGTCAGGCCGATGTTGTGGGCCTGCATGTACTGACTGCGCTCAGCGTGGAGCCGTTCGCCGATGCGGTCGAGCGCTGATGCATTCCCGAAGTCAGGAAAGGGGAAGGTCTCGAAGCAATCACTAGGAGCATAACGAAGGCGGTCTTCGAGCGATGACGACAGAAGCCGAGTCCAGACCTCATGCACGCGGGACTGCAGCGCCGTCAACCAGCGGGCCTGCTCGACGGGAACGACAACAACGCCTTCGCTGAAGACCACGGACGACGGCTGCCACGAGAACATCAAGTGCTTTGAGACTCGAGAGATCGTGAGGCAACGGCTTAACGGGCGAAGTGCTTCATAGAGCGCCGGAGTCGTCTCGCCAAATCGCCACCAGTACTTTCGGCGAGCATCGCGCTTGTTCTTGTCTCGCTCAGGCTTCACCAACTCCCGTACGATGCGGATGAGATCGGGCCAGCGCTCCGCTCCGGCCAAATCCATTTGCTCGAAATTGATTACATACCTTTCAAATTCAGGACACGGGTCAGAGTTGAGTTCCTCGCCACCCACGTAGCGAAAGATACGCGCCGCGTTCTTAGATGACTTTTCAACAAGAGTCGAGCGCTGCTCGGGGCTCAGCACGAACCCCATTCCCAAGACGTACATCCCAACGAGACTCTTGCCAGCATTTGCACCAATCGCCACAGGATCCGGGCGTTCAGGCTTTCCACGCAGCCGAGAGTTGATGCACTTTACAGGCAGACGATCCAGGCGAGGCTCCAGCATCAGGCTGGAGACGTGCCCCTTCGCCAGATGCACGGTGGACACCGAGACGTTTGCGCCAGCCACCGGCCACTTCATGGAGCGCACGGCGTCATAGAGGTGGCCGCCGTGGTCCACCAAGTACTTCAGTCCAGTTGCCCTCGTGTCCCCCTGCGCGATGGTATTGGTGGCGATGAATCCGAAGCTGCCGTGTTCACCCAGCAGATGGAACGCACGACGGAAGAAGTGTGCGGAGAGATCCGCGTTGCCGTGCGCCCCCTCATGAACCGCCTGGAGCCAAGGGAGATAGTTCTCTCCGCCCGTCTCGATGATGGCGTTCTTTCCCGCGAACGGCGGGTTCCCCACGAACCCATCGATCCATGCAGCCTTGTTCGGCTGCTCGTTGTCGAGCGGATCCGGCCGGCTCCCATGGAAGACCTCTGGGAACTCCAGCGGCCAGTGGAACGTCGATGACGGCGCGGAGAACGCCGCAATGTCCTCCGGCATGGGAGGCAGAACCCCATTCGTCGCCTTGGACAGCCACGTCCCAATCAGGTCCAAGCGGCGGACACGCTCCCTCTCCCGCTCCTTGTCTGAACCCTGGGCGAAGAACGCCCCGACACACGCATTCGCTATGTGCCTGATGTCCTCCAACGCCTTGTCCGCGTCCCGAAGAAGCCCCTCCTTCACCCTGCCGGGCCCCAGGTCCAACTGCAGCGGCTTGCGGTCCGGCCCTTCCAGGTCGAGAGCGAGCTGGAGGATCTTCTCGCGCTTCTCCAGCGAGCTGTTCAGTGCCTTCGAGATGAACGCCCAGGGCAGCTCCGACTGTTTCTTGCTGCTCGGGTCCCAGTGGAACGCTCGAAGTTGCTCCAGGCCGAGCCCGACCAACGAATCTCCGCACTTGAGCGCATGGTCCAGGAAGGTGAAGGGCTCCGTCTTCGCCAGCGTCACGAGCCACAGCGACAGCTTCGCGAGTTGCACGGCCCATGGATTCTTGTCCACGCCGTACAGGCATCGCTGGGCCACCAGCCGGCGTGCCCGCATCACCTCGTCCTCGTGCTTGTCACGCTTCAGCACTCCCTCACGTGTCCAGGCGGCGACAACCTGGTCCGCGAGGAAGCGGCAGGACTCCACCAGGAACGCACCCGACCCCATGGCCGGGTCGCAGATCTTCAGATTGAGGAGTCTCTCGGAAGACGGCTGCGGCCCCATGGTCTTGAGCAAGGGCTCCAGCGCCCGGCGGACGATGGGGGACGACAGACTCCGAGGCGTGTAGTGGCTGCTGGTCCGTCGCCGCTCGTCGCCGGGTTGCAGCACCAGCTGAGATGCGCGCCGTGCCTCGGTCCCCTTCGCGCGGTACGGCTCCAGCGCGGTGAGGACCAATTGCTGCGTTGAGGCCTGCTCCAGCGCTTTCGACAGGGCCTTTACCGCCTTCGCGTCGAGGCCCGTCTGCTCTTCCAGCCAAGCCGCACGCCGCTTCGAGGGCTGTGCAAGCACCTCGTCCACGGAGACCCATACCTTCGAGGGCCTGAGGCAGATTCCAGCCCCGGTCAAGCGCTTCACGTGGAAGCCCATCAGGCCCTCGTACACGGAGCCGATCTGCTCCACGTCGAGCGACTTGAAGCTCAGTCGCTGCCCCTTGAGGAAGACGAGCCGCTCCAGGACCTGCAGGACCGTCTCGTCATCGATGGGAGGCACCCGCGCATCCGTGCCCTCCTCGGAGGAGCCCACTCCCCCCAGGAAAGGAAATGCGTCAGGGTCGAAGAGTTCCCCACGCCGCGCCGGCATTCGCAGCTTGTCGTGCGAGGCCCCCAGGTAGATGCACCGGAAGAGCGCCAACAACCGAGGCCACGCACCGAAGCGCCGATTCATCGAATCGGGGTATTGGCTGCAGTCCTCGACGAGCTGCGCGTGAAGAGCCTTCACCGACAGGTCATCGCGATAGGGCTCCTGGTCCACGGGGAGCAGGCCCCGGTCCTCCGCGTAGAGGATGAAGACGAGTCGCAAGAGCGTGGAGAGGAGCCCGCCGTAGACATGCTCCTCACCTCGTGAGAGCGCCTCGTCCAGGGCCTGGGAGCCATCCCGTTCTGCGGCTGTCTCGAAGCCCGTGAGCAGGACGCCGAGCGCCTCCAGTACCTGGTCGGCCAGCTCGTCGGTGACATCCGCCTGCCGGCGGCGTGACTGCTCCAGGAGCGCGGGGAGCTGATGCTCGGGCAGCACGCCGAAGAAGCGGCGCGCGTGCAGGAGCATCACCATCGCGTCGAACAGCGGACGACCGCTGGCGGTGACGAGGTCCTTGAACCGGAAGGTGATGTGTCCCGAGGTCTCTCCGTGGGGCGCATAGACCAGTCGCACGGAGTCCCCGTTGAACAGCAGACCGATGGGGACCCGGGCCGCGCGCAGCAGCCGGTCGAACTTGGCGGTGGGTTCGTAGAACCACGCGCCCGTGGTGTCTTCCTTCTTGTCCAGGTCCAATCCGGCCGGCAGCTCCCAGGTCAGGAGCGCGAAGCCCTCCGCGGCGCGGCTGATGGGCGTGGAGTCATCCGGCAACCCTTCTGGCCTCGCGGGAGGGGGCCCTCGTCGCAACAGCCCCCGCGAGGGCTTGAGGGTCTGTTGCCCCTCCTCGATATCGAGTTGGAGGTCCTCCGGAAACCTCGTGGTGAAATCCTCCTCGGTGTAGCCCAGCACCTCGCGGAGGAAGCGCGGGACATCCGTCACGCGAGGTGAGTCCCGGCCCGCCAGCAGGACGAACCGCGACTGCGCGGACACGGGCAGGCGCTGCATGCACTGCGCGTCCTCGAGGACTGGGATGGAGACCACCAGCCCCTCGATGGGCTGCGCCATCCCCATCCACGTCTGGTGATAGCGACGCTCGACATCCCCGCCAAGGCTCTGACCGTTCATTAGCGAGCCCCCGGCCACAGGTAGACCATGCCCACGGGAACCAGGCGGGCGACCCGCACGGCGTAGGTGTCCTTCAAGGATTCAGGTTGTTCGACGAGTTCCCTGCCGAGTGCCGTCAATCGCTGTTCGAGGTGCACCTTGTCCCTCCTCCATTGATCCTTCTCGGCTTGGGCATCGAGCGAGAGCTCGAGCTGCGCGCTCAGGGCCTCCTGGATGGCCTCCTTCTGCTCGCGGAGAATCTGAGTCAGCGCCTTGGCTTCGGATGCGCCGCGCGCCGCCAGCTTCTTGCGAGCCCCCTGCTCTCGCACCGAGGCCTGTTCCTCGATGGCGGGCCAGAGCTTCGAGAAGTCGGACTCGGCACTGGCCAGCAGGCGTTTCTGGACGGCCTTCGGTATCGAGGAGAGCGCGGGCGCTTCCGCCAGCGTGGTTTCCAGTTGGTCGATGACCTTGCGGTCCGCCTCATCGGCGAAGGGCTTCAGGTGCCCTCGGCCGCCGCCGTCCAGCCACCTGGCTGAGACAGAGACCACCTCGTCATGGAGCCGCGCGGCGCCCTCGCCGAAAAGAGACAACCGGCCGAAGACGATGACGCGAGCCACGGCGTCGCGTTGGGTCTGGACCACGGTGACTCGGCTAAGGTCGTTCGCGGAGAACCCCTGCGCCAGGAACCGCTGAAGCACCCTCTGGACGAGCGGATGGGACAGGTGCAGGTGGACGAGCTTGCTGGCGACGCCCGGAGGTGCCTCGAAGACGACGGGAGACAGGGGGCGCTTGCGCCACTCCCAGGGTGCCTCGTCGTGCGCCCGGCGCGGACGAATGGAATCCAGGGTCGTGCTCCAAGAAGCGGGAAGCGCGGGGACCCTCCAGGCCTCCAGCGTCCGGCCCTCTTCCGTGAGGGTCTCCCGCTCCAACCGGCCCGCACCGGCCAGCTCGAACCCCACGTCCAGCGCATCGCGCAGCAGGACGGGATTGAAGTCCATCACCTTGCCGCTGCGCTCGCGGAGTTCTCCAATCGCATCCAGTTCCTTGCGCAGGGACTGGAGCGTGCGCTGAGACTCCAGTTCCCGCTTCGTCACCTCCGTGCGAGTCGAGGTCGCGGCGCGGGAGACGCGCTCCAGCGTGCCCTTCGAGATGCCCGAGGCGAGGGCATCATGCATCTGGTCCATCAGCACACAGCCCAAGCTGCCCAGCTCGCGAGTAATGGTCTCCACCTTGCGAGCGAGGGTGTCGAGCACCGCATCCTCGGCGCGCTGGGCGTAGACGAAGTAGCCACAGCGCACGGTGGGAGCGGGTTGCAAGGCACGGTCGATGCGGCCGTTGCGTTGCTCCATGCGTGAGGGGTTCCACGGAACGTCGATGTGAAAGAGGTCCGCGCAGTGGCCTTGCAGATTGATGCCTTCGCGTGCGGCGTCGGTCGCGAGGAGGACCCGCACGGGGAACTCCTCCATCGAGCCGTTGAAGGCGGCCTGCACCTCCGCGCGCTTCGCGTCATCGATGCCGCCCGTCAGCGTGAGGATGCGCTCATCACCCCGGTGGGTCCCCTCGAAGGCGGCGGTGAGCTGCTCCTTGAGGTAGCGGAGCGTGTCACCATACTCGGTAAAGAGGATGACCCGACGGGGCTTCCACGGAGCGCCCTTGGTGAGCGGACATTGGTGCTCGCGAATCCAGTGGAGCAGGGCCCGCAGCTTCGCATCCCGGGCCGAGCGGTGCCGGGCGCTCAGCTGGAGCATGTCCTCCAGGAGCTTGCGAGCCTGGGCGTTGGTCGACAGCGGCTGACTGTGCTCGCGAATGGCCTCCGCGAACGACAGCTCGAGTGCGTCGTCCGTCTCGCCGTGCTCCTCGGACTCGGGAGCCGTGTCGCCGGTGAGCGCTCCGCCGTCGGGAACCCGCGTCCCCGAGCCGAAGGCCGCCGCGTGGACGGAGAGGGTGCGGTGGAATGCCTCGATGCTGGAGAGGAGGCGCTTCTGGAGGTTGATGAAGACCAGGCGCCCCTGCTTCGTGCCGGGCGCCATGAGTTCCGTGTAGCGCGCCAGCTTCTGGGACAGCTCCAGTTCCGGGGCGGAGGCTTCGCCCAGGTCGACACGCTCCTCGACGGTCTTTCCGTCCGGGGCGAGCCACTCGGCGTGCCAGCGCCCCGAGTCATGCGTCAGGCGCACGCCCACCACGTGTCGCTCGGGGTAGCGCTGTGAGCTGCCCAGGGCGCGAAGGTCACCCTTGAGCCGGCGCACCATGACGGGAGCCAGCTGTGATTCGCGGACGCGGGTGCCACGGGTGAAGCGCTGTGGGTCCAACATCTCCAGCAGCGCGGAGAAGCTGTTGGAGTGGCCGTTGTGGGGCGTGGCGGAGAGGAAGAGCCGGTGCTCGAAGCGCTCCGCCAGGGAGCGGATGCTACGAGTGGTCTCCGTGTCGATGGCGTACCGGCTGGCCGAGGCGGGCGCGACGACGTGTGCCTCGTCGAGCACCAGCAAGGACTTGTGGTGTCCCTTCTCCTCCAGGAGGGTCTTCAGCGGCTCGAAGTACTCGCTGCGCCGCAGGGTCTGGTACGACACGATGAAGCGAGAGTGCGTGGCCCAGACGGGGACCTGGAAGCCGCGCTCCTGACGGCGGCGGGAGACGAACTCGCTGTTGAAGATTTCGAAGCGCAGGCCGAAGCGTTTCTCCATTTCATCGCGCCACTGGAGCGTCACCGACGCCGGGCAGACGATGAGGACACGGTCCACGCGCTGGCGGAGGATGAGTTCCTGCAACACCAGCCCCGCCTCGATGGTCTTCCCGAGCCCCACGTCATCGGCGATGAAGAGATTCACCCGAGGCAGCTCGAGCGCCTTCTTGAGAGGCGTGAGCTGGTGATTCATCAAGTGGATGCCCGCACGGAACGGCGCCTGGAAGAGCCGGGCGTCGGTGGCGGTGACGGAGCTCCACTTGAGCGCATGGAGATACGCGGCGAAGTGACGCGGCTCGTCGAAACGAACAGGAGGTCCCAGTCCACCCTGGTGGGGTCGGATGACCCGAGCAGCGAGCTCACGCTCCCACAAGACAGACAGGGGGCGCCCCTGTGCGTCATCATCGAGACACGTGAGACGAACGAGAGTGTGTTGCTCCCGGACATCTGCAGGAGCAATGACCTCATTGACCAAGTACTGACGGTGTCGGACCTGCGCGATATCACCCGCGCACGGCAACAGCATGGGAGCGATTGGCACGGGAGCTACATGCCGCTACAAACCAACAACAATCAAGTGTCGAGCCCTCACCCCCCAGAGGTAGATACCCGGCTTCATCTAGCCAGGCAGACTCAGGGCGCCGATACGTGTATCCGCGCAGCACAGCATCCCTCTTAGTCAGCCGCACCATGATTTCTCTGGCCCGCACGGATGGAGCCCGGAAGGACTCCCTCGAACTCCGCATCTACACCCGCGCAAGCGCCCTGCCTGTGTCGAAGAACACACCTCGCCCGGTCCGCAGGAGCGGATTGGGCCGTACCGGTGATGAATCGTAAGAGTTCGCCGTGCCACGTCGTGCCAATGTCCGTCCGCACATGAGACCTCTTCCGTCCAGCCCCGGCGGGGCACGTAGCGAAGGATTTGAACCGGCTCCGTGAGGAGGTGCAGTTAGGAGCCGCAGTCGTTCCCGGAGTCGCTACGAACATTCGTGGAGCAGCACCGCGATGCGGGCGACGCCAGGAGAGAGGCAGCGGCGAAGCTGGGCGTGTCGGAGCCGACGACGCATACATGGAAGTAGGGCGACCTGCAAGCCGCCCGCAGCGGCGTCCGCCGGCCAGTGGCAAGCCGCTGGGGCCGGTAATCACTGCACCGCAGGGCAGCCGTCCAGCAGGCGGTGGCCGGAGTGTCACCCAAGGGAGGGTGGACAGCAGGCGTCGGGGTGGAGCTACGCAAGCGCATGGCGGAGAGCCCGCGAAAAAATCGTGGGGTCGCGAGGGGTGCTGGCGCGGTTGGCGTCTTGAGAAATGAACCCAAATCTGGCGGTGAACATGAAGAGACGAGGTGGCGCGGTCCTTCAACATGACGGCAAGGACCTACCCAGAGGTATTCAGACGCGTCGAGCACTACCGGATGATGAGCTTGGCACGCTGTGGGACTCCATCATCCTCGATGAACGGCTAAAGACTCAGCTGCTGTCGCAGGCAGTCCTCAACTTCACGGTTCGCGGCAAGGTGGATCGACAGGTACTGCCATTGCATGGAGTCATCTTGCTCGTGGGCCCCCCTGGTACGGGAAAGACGTCGCTCGCACGGGGCCTGGCGCATCGGGTGGCCAAGTCATTCAAGGGGGGCCAGTTCCGGATGCTGGAGGTAGACCCCCACTCGGTGACGAGCTCGGCGATGGGAAAGACTCAGCGCGCGGTCTCGGACCTCTTCGCGACCGCCATTGCTGAGACGGTGGAGGGTGGGCCAACCATCGTCCTGCTCGATGAGGTCGAGACGCTGGCTGTGGACCGCTCGAAACTGAGCCTCGAGGCGAACCCGATTGACATCCATCGCGCAACGGACGCCGTGCTGGTCCAACTGGATGCCATGGCGGAGAAGTATCCTCAGTTGCTGTTCGTCGCGACGAGTAACTTCCCCGAGGCCGTGGACGAGGCCTTCTTGTCGCGCTGCGACCTCGTGATGCAGGTTCCGCTGCCCGACCAGAAGGCCTGCGGCCAGATTCTCACTGACTGTCTGACGGGGCTCGGGAAGCTCTATCCGGCCATCAGCAAGCTTCCAAAGGCTCTACACTTCGAGCGGTGTGTCGGAGAATGCGTGGGACTGGATGGGCGAGCCATTCGGAAGGTTGTGGCGAATGCCCTCGCCAGCACTCCCGAGACCGCGATGGACCCGAACCGGGTGACGCTTGAGCAGTTGGTGCTTGCCGTGAAGGCCGCCAAGACGAGCCGCACGATGCAGGGGGGCAAGGCGACATGACAACGGTGAACAGGCGGACCTTTCGGAGCGTTCCTCACCGCGACGCGGTGCGAACCTGGACGGACATCGTCGAGCTCTTGACCCAGGGCAAGGCGGGTGCGGACCGGGACGAGCTCCTCGCGGTGACTGGAGTCGTATCCTGCCTCATCACGGACCAATCACCCAAGGAGGCTCCCATTGTCGTGACCTGTGACGGGCCGCGTACTCGCATCTACTGCATCTATGACGAGGATGCCGTCGACGGGACGGACGCAAGTGAAGATGTGTTGGGCTATGATCCGCTGGAAGGACAGTGGTCCGTCTCCCTGCCATGCGGGACAGATGACCTCGCATGGGTCCAAAGCACTCTCTCGACGCATGGCAGCCGCGTTACCGCCCGTGACGTTTCGAGTGGAATTTCCATTGACGATGATGAGACCCGCCTGTCGAAGGCCGGCCCTCTGATTCTCGACCCGAAGGGGTTTCTCGAATCATGACCCGTGTCGTCGTCTATACCCACACACACTCCGTCACCTTCGTGGCGGATAACATCTTGAAGAGCTTGAAAGAGATCATTCGAGAAATCGGGCTCGATCCCTCCAACTTCGTGAACAACTGGCAGACGCATCTGCTGGCCATCCGGACCTGGCTTGGGTCCGGGCATCTCGAGCGCGTCGTGCTCGAGATCTACAATCCGACGACTAATAGGCTCATTGATCGATGGGATATCGATGTCGTCCAAAATCAGTCCCAAGGAGACGGCAACTTCTGGGTGGATACCGACCAACTCAGGTACCACCTCCGCAAGGTTGGGGTGGCGCCTACCAGCGCCATGTATGAATTAGTTCTACAGACAAAGCCAGGCCGTCCTGATGTCCCAGGCTGGTCGGCGGGTTCCTTCCGCTCGACGGACGGGATGGTTCGTCAAAGCCTCGGAGCAACCATCGAACACAATGGACTTGGTGCGCATGCCAGCTACTGGAGGAAGCGCTGATGTTGACCGTGGAAGAGGCTTTTCGAAAGTTCAAGAGTCGCCTGGAACTCAACGAGCGAGAGCAGCAAAATGCTTCCTCGCGTCAGCAAGAGGTCCGGGAGTACCTGGATGGTCTTTTCGACATCAAAAACAGCTTTCTGACAGGTTCGTATGCGCGGCATACGAAGACCAAGCCGCTCAAGGACATCGACATCTTCTTCGTCCTCGATGAGTCGGAGCGCCACTATCTCAAGAAGGCATCGACCGTCGTGCTCGATGCCTTCCACGCGGCGCTCGTTACGAAGTATGGCAAGGACGCAATTCGGAAACAGAGCCGCTCCATCAACGTTGATTTCGGTGTCGTTGCCGATGCGGAGGACAATACGGACTATCGGGTCATCAGCGTCGATGTCGTTCCGGCCTTCCCCTCGGGTGACGACTTCGAGATTCCGGACCGCGAGTCAGGGAAGTGGATCAAGACCAATCCCAAGGTCCATGCCGCCAAGGCAGTGGCCGCGCATCAGGCGTACTCGAGCGAGTGGAAGGGGCTCGTTCGCATGGTCAAGTATTGGAACAACCATCCACGCCATGGCGAGAAACCCATGAAGCCGTCGTTTCTCATCGAGGTGATGGCGTTGGAGTGCCTCCATGGCGGCTGGCGAGGGCGCTTCGACTACGAGATCCAGGGATTCTTCTCCACGCTCGCGGACAGGATTTTCGACGAATGGGGAGATCCTGCGCAATTAGGGCCGGCGATCAGCGGTATGATGGACGACGACCGGAAGACGCGAGCAAGAGAGTTGTTGCTCGCAGCGGGCCGAGAGGCGTCCATCGCCATCAACCACGTACGGCAAGGACGCAACGGGGAAGCACTGAAGGCATGGCGCGCCCTCTTCGGGCCAAAGTTCCCACTGTCGTGATCAACTTTGGATTCAGATTACGACGGTGCCCTATCTACTCGAAGTGGGCGACTTCCAGAATGAAGCTCTTGGCCTTCATTTCTGTGAGCACGTCACGCAGATTCGGTGAGATGAGCAGCCGAGACTCGGGCCGCAGCTCGCCTCGCTTGTCGCCGAACAGTTTGTCGGTGAGACAGATGTCGCTGCCATCGTGACTGGCGCGCTCAACGTACAGCTCGGAGAGTTGGTTGAGCCCGGCGATATGACCCTTCGGGCAGCGGTGCTCGTTGTGCTGGTCGAGGTCGAATGGGTTGTTGCCTGCGACCGTCCTGCTGGTCAATTTCAGCGGCCTTGAGGTGACGACGAGCTGGGAGAGTTCGGAAGGCTGCGGCCCTTTGCGTCCTTGATGGAGGACGGGGCGAAATTCCGCTCCGCGCAGGCCATGCGCTTGGAAGGCTGCCACGAACCTCGGAGACACGACGATTTCTCCCGCGATGGTCTGGGCGATATCCATGTTCTTGGGGACGCGGCGGGTGTTGAGGATGAGTGGGGTCTTCATCGGTGCCCCGGCGCCGCAGTGCTGGCATGCGGCTGCGTCATCGTACTCGGTGCCACACATGGATCCTGGCGGCTCGAAATACGCCCGGACAACGAGGTTCAGCAACTCCGCGGACTGAAGCTCTTTCTCCGTGTAGCTGCGATGAATGCTCCACCCCAGAAAGAAAGACGTTCCCTTCTGGGAGAAGTCGCGGTCAATCCGACCAATCTCCTGGACCCGCTTGTCTTCAATCGGGAGAACGACCTTACGCGTACTCTCATCCAGCCGAACGCCGAGCCCAGGCTCCAGGAGCCTCGCCGCATGACGCTCTGGGATTCGGAACTCGATGGTCTCACGCATGGCTACGGTTCGATGCCGATGAGCTGGGGAATCGGGTACTGCGAATAGACTTCTATCATGATGTCTTGCAGCCTCTGCGGCTCGGGCCTCCTGCCCTGGCCATATTCCCATTTCCGACGGAACGCCTGGGTGATTGCCTTGTGGTATGCGGTGGGCAACCGATACGTCTGGCCGTTTGCCGGACCTCCCAGATACATCGGAATCAAGTGGTGGTTTTCATACCCCAGGCTGTTGGGGTACGTCGCCTGCGCTTCCTTGAGCCGCTGCTGGTAGAGCTGCCGCGCCTGGAGAACGACCGCGAGGTTCGCGTTCCGTTGGGCCCGAGTCTGGGCCTGCGCGGGTGATGGCCTCGGGTTCAGCAGTGGAGGACGGCGCAAGGGCCCGGTACCAGCGCTCCTCCGCACCGGCCGCATGGCGACCGCACCTTCGAGCGGACTCGCCGCCCCGGCCCAGACGAGCGACTCCCATTCCGGAGACAAGAAGGCACCGGGCAGGACCCCATCGCCGCCGCCACTGGGAGCGTCGACAAAAGTACCAACACCCTCCAGTTCCCCGGCGGGCACTGGCCGCACCGACTCGCTCCCACCAGCGCACGCGAGCAGGAGCAGCAACCCACAGCCCAGCAAGAGCCTCGGCACACGCATAGGGACAGCGCCCTCGTGGAAATGGCGTGAAGCAGCCCCGATACTCGCGTTTTGACACTCCGTGCAGAAGGTGGCCCCAGGTGCAGCACCACGAGCGTGACCAGCGACATCCAGCGCACAGGCGCCCGCGCCCCAAAACAAAACCCCGTGGCACCTTGCTGGCGCCACGGGGTTCGTTCTTCTCAGTGGAGGCGGCGGGAATCGAACCCGCGTCGCCCCAGAGGAAGGGGGGGCTGATTCGGAGGGGCTTCACTCTGAGCCCGCTGTTCCTGGTGCCTTGGATGACCATCGTGGAGAACTAGACCGTAGGAACGTAGTAGCACCTCTCGGGCCCGAAGTCGCAGCCTACAGACGGCAGGTGTCGCCCCAGGAGGGATGCCGCGCCTGCGCGAAGAGCTACGCCCGGGTCCAGCAGGCGTGCCTCTACCACTCGCTGGGGGCTGCTGTTGCTGAAGTGCTGGCGCTCCGCGCCGGGACGGGCGGTGCGCGATGAAGCTCTCCCCTACTTCCCGGCGCAAGCCGCTCCCCCAGCGCCCTCGCGCCCTCTCCGTCCTGCTCGAAACCGCGCTCCGGACTGGGCGTCCCCTCCGGTTGGACTCGCGCGACTGCGCGGAGCTGGTGGCCGAGCTGGAACGGCTCCGCGCCCTCGCGTCCTCCACTGCGGATGTGTCGTCCACGGCGGAGACGCCCGCCGAGCGGCGCATGTCGGCCGTGCGTGCCCAGGTGCTCCCCATCCAGGGGTGCCTGAGCTGCTCCGCGGCCAACCTGGGGACGCCGATGGCCTGTCACCGGCACGCGCTCGAGGCCCTCTTCGCCGACGCGCCGCTTTGCGTCTGCGCCGCAGTCGGGCTCGCGCGGTGCCAGCCATGTCGCCTCCGGCGCATGGAGCGCGACCTCGGGGCGCTGGGAGCGGTGTCCGAGGCCGTGTGGACGCTCCAGGAGCGCTACGGCGAGCAGGACGCCATGCCCACGGAGGTCTTTTCCGGCGCAGCGATGATGCTCGGTGGCGCGGTGCGCGCAGCTGAGAATCGCCGCGGCGTCGAGCGCGAGGACGACGCGTTCCCGCCCACCCAGCCATCCGCGTCCTCCGCATCCGCGGACGCGAAGGGCGGTGTGCGATGAGCACCACCTTCGCGACCATCAGCGCGCCGGGCCCGCTCGGGCACGTAGTCACCCTCCGTGGGACGGACGTCGAGGTGGAGGCCCACGCGCCCACCCGGCACGAGGCAGAGGCAGACGCGGCCCTCGCGCTCACCCGTGAGCGCCGCCGGCTGGAGCTGGCCGAGCGTCATCGCCAGCACCGCACGCTTGCCACTCGTCACCCGGTGACCCGGGAGGTGCGGCATGCCCGCTGAACAGCTCGCTGCGGCCCTTTATGTCTTCGGAGGGCTCCTCCACGTCACATGCGCCGTGGTGCACCTGCTCCTGGCCCGCCTTGAGCGCACGGCACGAAAGCCGGCGAAGGCGCGCCCCGCCCGGCGCGTCGACGGCAGGCCGCGCCTTCGTCTCGTCCAGAGCCGCGCCTCTCACGGAGGCGCCCATGAGTGAGGTTCTCCTCGACGTGCCGTGCTCTCACTGCGGCCACGTCTACAGCGAGCACGAAGAGAGCCCCTGCTCCATTCTCGTCCCACTCTGGGGCGCTTTGACGGAGTGCGGCTGCACCGCGTTCGTACCCATGCCCGTCGGCAGCGACTTCGCCGAGCCCAGGCCCTGGCACGACTGCCCGCCGTGCCCGAGCTGTGAGGACCGTTGCGGCGTGCCGGTGCGGCTCGCGGCTGAGTGGCTGCACCACGCCGCGCCGACGGACACGCTCGTGTGCCCAGCCTGCGGTGCCGGGTGGGTGGGCACGCCTGACGAGGTCGCCCAGGCCGAGCGCGCCCTCCGTGAGTGGGAGGCCGAGCAGGTCTACGCGTCGCGGGAGGTGGGCCATGCGTGAGCGTCCCTTCCTGCGCCCACGCACCAAGGCCCTCGTCGTCGCCGGCCTCGCTGCGGCGTGCGGTGTCGTCGCGGGCGTCGTCGCCCACTACCAGGTGGACACGCTCCATCGCGCCGGCTTTGCCGCCGTCTGCGTCCTGCTCATCTACGGCGCCGGCTCGCTGAGCCACGCCGTCCTGACGGCCCCCCGGGGGCGCTCGTGAGCCACGGCCTCCTCCGCGTGACGTTGTGTCCGGTGTGCAAGCGGCCCTGGCTCGGGGCGGAAATCACCGAGACGGGCCTGCGCGCGTACCACGCGGCGACGCCGGCTCCGACACGGTGCCGCGAGTCGCCGACCTGGCCGCGGTGCTCCCACGGCCACGCCTTCCGCGCGGGCTGTCTCTCCCAGCCCCTACCTCCGGCCTGCTGCGCGCAGGTCGACCTGTTGACGACTGACTCTCCCTCTGCCTCAACCGTCGCGCTCGGAGCCCCCCATGCAGTGCACTCCTGACGCCACCTGCCAGGCCCATCTCGAGGAGCTGCGAGCCGCGCTTGTCGAGGAGCGTCGCGCCCGCGCCTACGCAGAGGGGCTCGCGGAGGGCCTGCGCCAGGCGATGGGCCTCACGCGCGCGCCGGTCCACGTGGCCCAGGTGGTCCCGGTGCCCGTCACGCAGGCCAGCGTGACATCACGCAAGCGCAGCGTGACGCCCAGCGTGACGCAGAAGGAGGGGGAGGCGGGGGAGATTGAGAAAGCCGAAAGAGTTCGGGCAAGTAACGCCGTCCGACAGGCCATGAAGCGCCAGCGTGACGCCCAGCGTGACGTCACGCAGAGCAGCGTGACGCTACTCCCAGTCTCTCCCCCTTCCCCGTCCTCCTCTGCCTCTGTCCGGAGGGGTGCGCTGGCAGTCGTCACGGTGGCCGCGCGTGACGTGCGTGACGCCCAGCGTGACGCGCCCCAAGACCACCGGACCCCGGCCACGCTGCCGCAGGCCGTGCAGGAGCTGCGCGAGGCATGGAACACCCTCGTCGCGCCCCACGGCTTCTGGCCCTGGGGCACCCGCACATCGCGCCATCTCCTGGTGGACGCTCTCGCGGCTCTGGAGGCTCGGCCGCTTGAGGAGTGGCGCCGAGTCTTCGCCCTCGTGCCGCGCTCGCCGGTGTGCCGCGGGGAGCTCCAGTCCCGCACGCGCGCCAACGTGGTGCGCATCCTCCGCGGCGTGACGTCGAGCGGCCAGGAAGTGGCCGAGCAGCTCCTGTCCGGCGCGTGGTCCGTCGACGTAGAGCCCGAGGTAGCGCCGCCCCCGGAGGACCCTGGCGCCGTCATGTGCCTGGAGGACGTCCCGATGGGCACCGAGGCTGAGCGCGCGTGGCGCGGTGTCATCGCGTCCATGCGTGCCGAGGGCCGCGTGTACGCCGTCGAGTGGCTCGAGCGGGCCCACGCCAACAACCTCGACGAGGGCACCCTCGTCGTCGAGTGCCCGGACCGACACTTCGCGACGTGGGTCGAGGATCACTACCGCGTCCTGCTCGACGAGCACGCCCGGCGAGCCGGCCTCACCGGCATCGCCTTCGTCACCACTGCTGACGACGCGTCTTGAGCCCTTTGCCCGGTGCGTACGCACGGCATCGGGTTCACCGCAGCACTGCCGTCCCCCAACACACAAAAGAGGTCGTCACATGAAGGCTGTCGCAAGGGTTGTCCTGCTGTCCCTCGTCCTCGGATTTACCGCTGCTCGGGCCGAGCCCGTTCCTCCGGGGCTCGTCACCGGGGAGTGGCTCCACATCCGCAACATTGCGCAGGAGAAGGTGCAGGAGACCTTCGAGCAGTATGGCCGTCGGGCGGGCTACCGCGAGGGGGAGAAGCTCAACGCCGACGACGCGAAGTGCATGCTGCTGTTGTTCGCGGACGGCGCCATGCGCGTCGTTGCGAAGCGTCTTTCCAAGGGCGCCGAGGACCGGCCTCGCTTCTACCGTGCCGCGGACTGGCTGGAGAAGGAGGCGGCGAAGGCGTGCAAGAAGAACGGCCCTCCTCCGGGCAACCGAGGGATGCAGATGGTGATTCTGGCGGGTGACGAAGCCGAGAAGACCAACGTGCACCGGGAGAATGCGGCCGCGTTGCCGTCAGGCTGGAGGCAGCAGCTCGACGCGCTGCTCGCGAAGGACGAGTGGACTCCGAGCGAGATTGCGCTCGTGGGCACCGTCGTCCTCGTCCTGCTCGCGCGCGAGGCCGTGCCGATGCCGTAGCAGAGAAGCCAAGGGGCCCGGCGCGAGCTGGGCCCCTGTTGTCCTCGGAGGTAACCCAGATGCACTGCATTCGCTCGCACAACGTCCTCTATCCAGGGAGGCACTCGTGATGCCCCAGTTCCTGCACGCTGTCGCGTGGGTTGTCGTGCTGGCCGGCGCGTTGGTTGTCCTCGCCCTAAGCACGTGGCTGACGGTGGTGGCGCTTCGCTCCATCCTCCGCTCCATCGGCTGGTGGCGAGATTTCTTCTCTTTCGTGGCGGCGCGCCGGAGGAGTCGACGCGTCGGAGGGCGGCCGTCATGACTCACGCGCGAGACGCTGACCCAGGCCTCGACCTGCGCCAACTGAACCGAGAGGACCCGACCGAGGCCGAGCGGTTGACGGCCTATGCCCAGTCCCTCATCCGCCGCGGCGCGGACCTCCACGCCGTGCACGCCGAGACGTACATCCGCCTCGGTACGCTCTACCAGTGGCTTTCTCGGCTTCGCCGCCTGCCCCGCACGGAGAGTCCGCCCAGCATCTTGGGAGCCACTAGCCGAGAATAGAGACCCACATTCAGACAGGATGCACGGAACAGAGTAATTTTACACCACAGAAGGAATTTGGACAAAACCAATATATTGATCAGGTAGCTAGAGACCCCACAACATATAGTGCCAACAGAAGTCGGAACATAACGCCCAACAAATCCCCACCGCTTGCAACATTGCGAAGCAGCACTGCACAGGCGAATAGCCAATGACCTCGCTACCTACTGAAATAACTGCACAAACTACCGGAGAAGGCCTGCATACCTGCCCTACCAGGGAGCTTGCTAGCGCGATAACGGCGTGTTATACGCGGGGTGTGTCAGGAAAACGGGAACAAGCCCTGCGCGTTGCGCAGCGCATCATTTCACTTCGAGCGGAACTCGACGCGCTGATTGTTGAGTTCGATCGACTTATGGGAGGAGCAGAAGACCCTCATCCAGGACTTGTCAGAACTCACTCCTCGCCCGCTGAAACGCGAGGTTCGGGGGGAGGAGGGGTACCCGCGAAGAGCCCGTCCGCAAATGACTCGGCAATACGTGACGCACAGCACGAGTCAGTTAAGCGGCCAAGCACCCATCTCTCGACGGCCCTGGATGACCACTCCTCCATCATGAAGCCGACCAACGTGGATATGGTGGTCGAAGTACTGCGCAAAAAGTCCGCTGAGCTGCGTGGTCAACTCCGCGAAGCGGCCGAGGGGCCCTATCTAGCGACCCAGAAGACTCTTGGAGCCCGAACGCTAGAGGTCCTCGCGCATGCACTACGCCCTTTAGACGTTCGCGAGCTAGCAGCTATTGTCGGAGTAGATCCCAGCGTCCTGCGGACGGTCGTGTGGCGTCTCGCGAAGAGTGGCGAGGTGGTGAAGGAAGGTAGGGGATATCGGCTGAGGAGACGAGATGAAGCCATCCAGCCTCTGCTCGCAGCCGAGCCTGATTCGGAGGAGTCCTAAGACATCAAAGCAGCAGACTAAAGAGGTCTGCCAACAGGTGTCTCTCATCCCTCAAAAAATACGGCCGGCATGGGGGTCCAGACCCCATGTCGGCCGATAGCAAGCGCACAGAGCGCGCTAATGGATTCGGCAGTTCTCACCGAATTTCGTAGCGCGATGCCCTCCGTGTGTCAACCCGGTGGAGGTGGCTCCTCTCCAGGAAGGAGGTAAGCATCTTGACGGATTCGAATATTAAGTGCGTCAAGTGTGGTGGTGGATTCACTCGAATCTACCGCCACTATCGGACTGGCAAGCTCATGGATGCCCGGAAGTACGGATACCAAGCTTGGCCGTTCGGCTGTCGCTGCCGTAAGCAGTAAATTGCAGAGCCCTGCGGGGTAAGGACCAGCAAGCTACCCCGTTCTTGCGCGGGGTAGCTCGCTGCATTGGTGGTTTTGTGCATCACTAAGATCATTCGCAGCCACAGCAACTCACTGACCACTCTTTGTACAGGCGCCCCCCGCGTAAGACCTCAAAGGCACGGAGGGAGCCCTCGCGAGACGGCACCACGGTCCCGCACCGACACCTTCCGGCCCGGAGGTTCGGTCGGTGCCCGCCGGGGGCCCAGCGGCACGCCTCCTCCAGGTGGCGCGTGCCCGTCGCGGCCTCGTACCAGCACAGCTCGCCGCGGAGGATGCGTCCCCCGCAGTTGGCGGCCGTGCACCGGCCCGGCTTCGTCGCCGCGATGATGGGCATCACGTTCCCCGGGAGAGCAGCGCGAGCTGGCCTGGCCGGACGTGTCCGCGCCGCGCGCTCGCCTGCCGGGGGCGCCGCAGTTCACCCGCTCCTGCTGGAGGAGGGGTGCTCGGAGTGTCCGGCCCGAGCCCTTGCGCGTCGAGAGCCTCGCGCAGCCGGGCGAGCCCGCTGTCGCGCAGGTGCTCAACCCGGGCGAGCGACAGCCGGAGCTCAACGGCCATCGTCCGCAGCGCCACGGCTTGGCCGTCCGGCCGCCCCACGCCCGTCAGCCCCTGCACCACCTGGCGCTCGAGGACGGGCAGTCGGTACAGCGCTCCGAGGACGGCCTCGCGGTGGGCAAGCCAGTTGAGCCGCTCGGCGGTGTCGTCGACGAGGGCGAGCTGCAGCTCGACGGTGGCGCGGACGCCTCCGCGCCGGTCCACGGCCGCGTCGCGGGCATCCGCTGTCGCCTCGCGCGCCTCCAGAATCGCGTCGAGGGACAACGGCGAGGACACCGCGCCGTCCCCAAGCGCGTAGACGGCGGCCGCGTCCAGCCCCTGGCGGCGCAACACCGAGGACACGCGGCCACCCTCGGCCGCTGCGGTGCGCTTCGCACGGCGCACGGCCTTGCGCGCGTGGTCCGTCACGTGGACGGGGCTCGACCAGCTCGCGGCCGCGCGCTCCATCGCTTGGCGTGCGAGTTTCATGGCCCAGGCAGGGAAGGCGCTGCGCCCCACGCCCACGCGGCCCGGCTCGAAGGGGTTGGCGCGCTGGCGCAGCATCACCGCGACGAGCCCCTCCTGCACCAGGTCGGCGAGAGGCACGCGCCACTGCCAGGACACCACGTGAGCCACCCGCTCAACGTCTGGACGCACCAGGTCGACGAGCTGGGCCTCCACTCGTCGGGCCTCGCTGCCTCCGCTGGGCAGCGCCCGGTACTGGTGGAGCAACTCCTCGATGACGAGTTCCCGAGCGCAGTCGTTCCGGCTCACGGGCCGTCCCTCCGCGCGGGCTGGTGGAAGGCAGACTTGAGCTGCATCTGGGCGCGGACCTTCGCCACCCGGTTTCGGTTGCGCGTCTTCTGCGCCTTGCGGGCCCGCTCGGCGCGGGCGCGACGGTGGGCCTCTGCCTCTTCGCGGGTGGCGTACCTCTCCGCCGTCGCGCGTAGCTCAACACGTGGCGCCTTCGCGTCGTCAGAGCGCACGGCCACCAGCTCGACGAGCTGCTCATCGTCGAGCCAGGCACACCCGTTGAGCGCGTCGTTCAGCACCTTCAGGGTGTTGTCGAGGTCGCCAGTCCGCCGCGGGCGGTAGATGGTGACGACCATTCTCACGGGGCCGGCCAGGGGCTGGACACGAGCGAGCGCGGCGACACGGGCGACGGCGGCCTTGTACGCGGTGGCCTCGCTGGAGGGCACCAGGCCGCGTCCCTTGCTCGGGCGCCAGTAGGTGTTCGCGCTTGGCGGGTAGGGCAGGACGAGCTGCACCACCGCAGCACCCGAAGAGGCATCACGAGGAGAGTCCATTCCTCTCGGCTACCATCGAACCCTGACGGCGCCGGCACGCCGCATGCTCTCGCGCAGGTGCATGGACAGCTGGACTCAGAGGGTGGCGCTCGCGCAGCGCCTGGGGGCCGCGGAGCGGCGGATGCAGGTGGCGATTGAGCAGATGGACGGCAGTCCAGAGTCGCGGATGCGGTACGCACGCGCGCGTGCCGAGTACCGCGCGGCCGAGGACCTGGCGTTGGTGGTGCTGGGCGCGCGGGAGGCCCTCGCTCTCGTCGAGGAAGGCGCGGCCCAGCCGATGGGGTAGAAGACCGCCGTGCCGCACGACATCCGGAAGACGCGCCCCGAGCGCCGCAAGGCCCCAGCCGGAAGCACCGTCCGCGTTGATGGCCTGCACGTCTCCCGCGAGGCCTGGGCGCGCGTCGTCGGGCTGGCCGAGCAGATGGCGCGTGCGGGCATCCCTCGTGCCCACCGCTCCGGCGCGCTGGACTTGCTCCTCACCCAGCCCCACGTTGCCGCCCAGGTGCTGGCGGGGGGATGCCGCGCCTACCGGTGCGCCACGTGCGGCACCTGGCCCCCCAGCGCCCGAGAGGCGCTACAGCACCAGGACGAGCAGCCCGACCATGAGGTGCAGGGCTTCACAGTTCCCCCGCTCCAGGCAAAAGCCACCACTCGCGCAAAACAGGAACTATCATCAAGTCCATGCGTGCTCGACGAGAGACGTGTCGCGAATGGACCGCGGTGACGGTGGCAGTCGGCCTCGCCCTCGGGTGTGCATCTACGGAGCATGCCCGCTCCGGCACGAGCGAGGCCTACGCGCAGGCCACATGCACGGACACGGTGACCTGCTGCCTCCAGCGCAACGTGGGCAACCCCGAAGCCTGCGGCCTGACGGCGGCCGAGGCGGGCAAGTACATCAGCGCGGCGATGGCGCTCGACGGGTCTGGCGAGAAGAGCGAGGAGAAGGACGACCCGGACGAGGAGTGGAAGCAGCAATGCATGGACCTCTACGTCCAGTGCCAAAACCAGACGAAGCCGCGCTGGTCAGGTGATTGCCATGCGTGTTTCCGGAACTGCGAGGGGCAGCACAAGTGGCCCTTCCAAATGTGCCATCCACGCCGGAGCCGGAGTTAGCCGATGCCCACTCCAATGAACTGGGACGACATCGATGACCTTGAGCGCCGCGTGCTCATGGACGGAGAGGCGCTAGTCCTGACGGACGAACTGCGGGACATCCTCCGCCTCCGTGCAGCAGAGGTTGCCTTGCCTGCGCCCGCGACGGAACAGTCCCTCCAGGCCGAGGCGACGGCTCGGGTACTCCTCGAGGAGATTGCGCGCCGCATCCGTGAGGGCTCCGTCCGGCTGGGGCGCGCGACGTCGCAGGCCTACAAGCACCAGCAAGCCGGCGACAATGAGGCAGCCCGTCGCGCCCTGGAAGCCGTTCTGGACGTCGAGGTCGTCCCGCACTACCGAGACGTGGCGCAAATTCAACTAGAGGCCCTCGACGACGACGAGTAGCTGCCACCCACGGCGCGCCGCCCCTTCTCACGGGAAGGAGGCCCCCGTGCGAAGAGTCCGTCCACCCACGCCGACATCCATGCAGCTCGAGCGCCGTCGCATCCGCGAGGACTTTGAGCGCGGCCTGCGCCGGCTCCGCGGAGAGCCCGAGCCGGAGGCCCCGGCCGCGCCTACTCCAGGGCCCGGCGAGCGGTGCCACTGTGGCGGCCCCCTGCTGCTCTTGAGCGGCCGCCGCGTCTGCGGTCTGGGCCTCCACGATGACTGAGGTTTCGTGGTGGAGGCGAGCCCCCTGGCGCGGCTTCTCGGCTCGCAGCGCCCACCACACCCGCCTGGCATTCTGCTGGGCGGGGTTGTTCTTCTCGCGCCGCGAGGGGTCCATGCCCGACGTACGCTGGCAGGCCGAGGACGTGCGCGTAGTCCAGGAGCCAGGGCGCGCGGCACACCTCGAGGTGTACGACGCGCAGGGCGACTACTCGCCCTGGTGGGAGCGCGTGGAGCTGGCCGGCAGAGACGCCGTCGAGCTCCGGCGCATCATCGACCGGCTGCTCGACGTGCTTTCACGGCAGGGCGACCGGCCGTAGACGGCCCCTCGGGCGCCGGAGCGCTCCCGATGCGCGCGGCCTCCAGACGCCGAGCCGCGGCCTCGCAGTAGCGCTCGTCCAACTCCATGCCCACAGCACGCAGCCCGAGCTGCTGCGCGGCGAGCAGCGTCGAGCCGCTGCCGGCGAAAGGGTCCAGCACCAGGCCACCGGCAGGGCATGACTTCTCGAGGAGGTGCGCGAGCAGCGCGACGGGCTTCTCCGTCGGGTGCGTCCGCTGGCGCGGGGACACGGGCGGGAAGCCGGCGATAACGGCGCCCTCGCGCTTGCCGGCCAGCGGACGCCGGCTCGACTGCGCGGCGAAGAGCACCACCTCGTAATCCGGCGCGTACGACTGGCGCAGGTCCCCGGTGCCGCCGTGGGCCTTCCACCAAATGCGCGCGGACTTCACGCGCAGGTGGGCGCTGCACGCGTCGTAGAAATCCGGCCAGCTCTGCCAGTGGCAGAAGACGTAGGCGTGTGCGTCCGGGGAGAGCGCACGCCCCGCGGAGGTGAGCGCCTCCCGGAGGACGCGCATGCCCTGTCGGACGCCATCCGCACGAATGGGCCGCGAGCCCTCCGATTTGGACTCCCAGGCCATGCCATAGGGCGGGTCGGTCACCAGCGCGTCCACCGAGTGGGACGGCAGGTCCAGGAGCACGTCGCGGCAGTCAGCGTTGTAGAGGGTGACGGTGTTGGTCGAGTAGTACGGCTTCACTGGGGCCTTTCTGGCGCGGCGCAGGAAGCTCTGCACGGGCGGTGCCGGTGGCCCGCTGCTGGATTCATGGGCGATTCGACAGTCAGTCCGCGACACATCGAGCCGCTGGGAGCCCCTGGGGATCACCTTGAATTCACTACAGAATCGCCAATGACTTGCATCAAGATCGACATCGGTCTTCGTGCATAACCATCTGAAATTGCTGAATTTTATTGCATCTTCGCGCTGGAGGATTATCCATACACGAGCAGCACCAACCAGCCCCCCCCGAGAGGAAACACCCATGCAACCAATCGTCGACGCACTCATCAAGTCGTGCAGGCTCACCGAGGCACTGGCGAGCAAGACCACAACCTACGCTGCCCCTCCTCTCCAACTCCGAGACAAGGCCCGCGAGAAGGCGTCGAAAACCGTAGCGGCAACCTTGCAGGCGTACATTGAAGGGACGGCATCTCAGCCTGAGACACCGCTAGCCGAGGAGTACCTCAAGGCCCATGAGCTTCTCCATGAGCTGCGAGAGGCAATTGTGGGCACTGTCGCCTCGCACAGCGGAGAACTCCACGAGAAGGCTCTCAGGAAAGCACGGGAGGACGTGGTGGCGAAGATGCTGGCGTATGCGGAAGCGCAGGAAGTCTGACCGCAGGTAGCGCGAGTCGGAAATCTTGCCAGACAAGGAAAGGCGCGGCCCGCCCCCGAAGCCAGGAGCGGGCCGCGCACTACAAGCCGAACGTCAACCGGAGCCCCGCGCCAGCCCTCCGCTCGCGCGGCGTGGCCTGGGCGAAGGCGAACAGCCCTAGGTTGCCCCGGAGCCGCGCCCCGCCCTCGAGGCGCGCGTATGCGCCAGTGAGGGACGACGCGCCGACCTGGGCCTCGACGTAGCCCGTCCTCACCGGTACGTCAGCGAGGACACGGGAGAGCCCCGCGGCGACAGCTACCCGCGGGGCGTCTGAGGGCCCGCGGCCACCACCGGGGGCAGCGCGGCCGTGCTGCCGAGGGCGCCGAGCGACAGCGCCGACGCCATGACCTGGTCGGCGACGTCCCCGGCCTTGTTCGCCTTCACCTTGTCGAGCGCGGCCTCGATGAGGCCCGACAGGTACGTGCCCACTGCGCTGCCGGTGAGTCCCAGCACCTGCTGGAGTGCCGCGAGTCCGTGCGCCCCGAGGCTGGCCTTGAGCTGCTCGAGCGCCTTGGCCTTGATGCGCTGGAGTTCCTCCTTCGTGAGCTGGCCATCCGCCGACGCGGCCACCAGCTCCGCCTTGAGCGTCACCTCCATGTCCCGCACCACGCTCTCGGCGAGCTGGGCGGCACGGGCCCCGAAGGCGGCGAGGCGCGACTCCTCGGCCTCGGCCTGGAGCTTCCCCTTGAGGCCGGAGAGCCAGGCCACCGCGAGGGCGGCGATGGCGGCGAACACCACCGGCACCACCTCCACGGCAGCGGACGCGAGGATGGAGGACAGCGAGGGCGTGGTGGGCGGGGCGGTGCCCACGGCGGCGAGGACGGGGACCGACTGCGCGGTGCCCACGTCCGCGAGCGCGGGCGACACGGCGAGGACAGCCACCGCGAGGGCGGCGAGGATGGCGAAGTGCTTCTTCATGGGGTGCAGCTCCTGACAGCGAGGAAGGACAACACCCCGAAGAA
The DNA here is from genome assembly GCF_050039385.1 of Myxococcus faecalis. Taxonomy (NCBI): domain Bacteria; kingdom Pseudomonadati; phylum Myxococcota; class Myxococcia; order Myxococcales; family Myxococcaceae; genus Myxococcus; species Myxococcus faecalis. The sequence continues at coordinate 1,777,842 of NZ_CP144336.1, forward strand.
GAGGCGCTCACTCCCCGAGGGGCAGGCGCCGGAAGCCCATGAGCCCGGCCCGGTAGTGCATGCTGTCGTAGACCTTCACCCGGGCATCGGCGCGTGCGGCGTCCTCGAGTGTGCGCGTGCTGCTACCTCCCCCGGAGGCGCCCACCACCACGCCCGCGCCCACGTGGACCATCACGTGCTCGGCGTCCCTGCGGTCTTTGTGGTGGTGGTACAGCACCAGGTCGCCCGGGAGCAGCTCGCCGGCGAGCCCCACGGGCTGGAAGTCGGCCCAGAGCCTGTCGGTGTTGTGGGTGTCGCGCAGGTCGGGGCCTCCGACGTGCCGAAGCGCGGCCGTCACCAGTCCGCTGCAATCGAAGCTGCGCTGGCCGGTGCGAGTGTCACGCTCGCCCTTCGCACCCCAGCGGTAGGGCGCTCCAATCTGCGAGAGGACGAAGGCGACGAAGCGGGCGCGGGGGGATGCGGACATGGGCACTCCTGGGAGAAGGGTTCCCCCGGGAGAAGAGGTGCACTCACCGCTCGGAGCGTTCACCGCCAGCGGCCGTCACGAGGTTCGTCGCGCGCTGAATCTGGCGCGCCCCGCGCTCGCCCATGAGGACGTGAACGTGGTTGGAGACCTGGCCGAGCTGGGGCCGGGCCTCGCCCTGCCACGCCTCGAGCGCGCGCAGGCGCTGGTCCACCAGCCGAAGCTCCGCGTCGTGCTCGCGGACCACGCGCAGCTCTGTCTTGATGTCCCGGACGTCGGCGGCCACGGACTCCATGCGCTGCACCAGCAGGGGCACCTGGTCCACGGCCTGCTCGTGCTTCACCTGCCGGCGCGACAGGAGGCCGTTGAGGAGCGGCACCAGGAGCTGACTGACCGCGAGGGCGAAGATGGCGGTCTCAATCGTGGGCGTCATGTCTGCGAGAAGGGGCGGCCTTCCCCGGAAGACGAGACACTCCGCGAAGAGGGACTCGCGCGAGCGGCGGACTCGGCCCCCACGGGAAGGGCACACGGGTCTCAGTCCTTGTGCCCGCGAGAGGCAGGCGAAGTCCTGCGAAGGCAGCAGTCGGGGGGGGCTTGTCACCTACGCGCCCGACTGCTGCTGAGCCCCTCCGAAACGAACAAGAGGGGCCCTCTTCGCCCTCTACTTAACGACTTCAGCGTGCAGCCAGCACGGGACGGCCGGAACAGCGATGGCCCGCTCAACTACCCCGACCGATGGCGACACGGTCTCGGCCAGCCTCCGGAAACGCTCAAGGGCCGCATCTCCGTCCTCAGCCATCACTACGACGGTCGTGTCCGGCAACTGGCGCTTCTTGCCAGAGTCCCCCACGAGAACGTCAGCGAAGCCGTTCTTCAGCAACACGCTCTTCACCGCAGACTGGAACGGCGTCTTCACATCGTACGCCACCAAAAACTGATTCATCCTGCCCCCGTTGAACGTCACCCTGGCGCGATATGCGCTGGGCAACCGAGCACCCTACCCACGAGCGTGTCCCTCGCAATCGTTTTCCTTGCGCATCTCTCACGGAGCAGATGCTCGCACAGCGCAAGGTGCGCGACTGTCAGACATGGAAAGGACGGCTCTCCCGGCAAACCGGGTGACATCACTGCGTCCGGATGAGGAAAGGCCTCCTGACACCCGCGTTGCATCGCTCTGCCGCGCGCAGCGCCAGCCGCGCCCGTGCCTCGGGCTTGATGTGGCGGGCCGCGAAGAGGGCGCCGCGTGCTGCCTCCGAGCCGCACCCCACGGCATCGAAGCCGTCCCGCGCCTCTCCCACCTGGTAGTCGCTGTCGATGCGGAAGAGGCGCCCAGCCACCCCGACCAGGAAGACGCCGCCCAGCTCCTGCTCGTTCTGCCTCGTCGCCCACCCCTTGCCCTTGAGGGAGCCACGCACGGCGTCGACAAGGACTTGGCCAAGGGGACGCGAACCGCCATGCATCGATGACCTCACGTTTCGTTAGGTCATCCGGGTTGACGTGCTGGGCCAATGCCTGGGACGGGTTGGAGTGCGTCCGATATGCGAATCCGCATATCGACCACGTGCCAGGGAGGCCGAGGGGGTCACAACCGTTGTGACCCTTCACCCCTTCTCGCGGGCATGCACGACGCCGACGTACGCCCCGCGCTCCGCGCCTACGTCCAGGCCGTTCGCCCTCACGCTCGGGTGGTTGAGGAGCTGGGGCTCCGTGCCGGCCGCGTGCGCGTCGACGTCGCGGCCCTGGAGCTGTGCGAGCTCACGGCCTGGGAAATCAAGGCGGACACGGACAACCTCCGGCGCCTGCCGGGCCAGGTGGCCGAGTACAGCGCCGTCTTCGACAGGTGCCACGTCGTCGCGGGCGCTCGCCACCTGCAGCTCGCGGCGGGAGCGGTGCCGAGCTGGTGGGGCGTGCTGCGCGTGCGCCAGGACGCGGGCGGCTGGGCGCTTGAGGTGCTGCGCGAGGGGAGGCCCAACCCGGCCCCGAGTGCCGAGGCCTCGCTCGAGCTGGTCTGGCGTGACGAGCTGCTCGCGCTCCTGCAGTCGCGCGGCGCCGCGCGAGGGCTGTGCTCCGCGCCGCGGGGGCGCCTTCGTGCCCGAGTGCTGGAGTTGCTGACGCCGGAGGAGGTCCGCGCCCACGTGCGGCACGTCCTCGTCACGCGCGAGGGCTGGCGCGAAGGGTCTAGGCATCACCGACACCCTTACATGTAGGATACCAGGGAATTCCAGTGAGGCCGAATGCAGGTGTGGCGCCCCCTCCTGGGGTGGGAAACCCACATGTGCGCCTAAATTTGGATTGCTCGGCGCCCCCCAATCACGCGTCACGGATTTTCTGCGGTTTTCTCCTCGGAGAACTGAGGGCAGACCCCCCATTTTTTCGGCCCTCAGAAAGCCTGGGCGACCCGCTGTCGCGTCCTGCACGCGCTCGCGGGCCCCGGGGGGGGGTGTCGCGCTGTCGCGTCGCATGGCGGGCCGCTGGCGCCCCTTCTGGCGGGGCATGACCAATCCCACCGCTACCGCCGAGTCGCAGTCCTCCCCACCCGAGCCGCTCGCGGGCGAGTCCGTCCTCGCCCTGTCCTCCCACGGGGGCGGGCAACACCTCGCCGTCGTCTGCTCCTGAGCCGAGGCCCCGGCCATGCTGCGCGAGCTGGTGGCGGCCGTCCCCTCCCTGGCCAGGGTCTCCCGTGCCGAGGCCGAGGAGACGACCTCCACGGGGGACGTCGCGCCGGAGTCGTCTCCCGACGCTGCCTCTTGCGAAGGGCTCTCCCCGGTCGCAGCCATGCGCAAGGCGTGCGCGGACCTCGTGTAGTCCCGAGGAGAGGCGCTGATTGGCCTCGACCTCCGAGCGTCCATCGAGTTGCGAGAGCTGGCCCAGCGCATCGGAGCCCTACCGGTTCCGTCCGGCGTCTCCCACCTCGCAGCGGAGACGTCGCTTCGCGATGCCGTGCAGGCCCAGGAGCGCCCCGCGGCGGCGCCCCAGCGCAAGGTCGGCGACGCTCACATCGACCTCACCCTCGACGCGAGCGATGTCACCGGGAAGCTGGACCAGCTCGACGAGCGTCTCGGGAAGACGCTCGCACTCGCTGACCGCGTCGCCGATATCGTCACTCTGGGGGACCTCGCCGCCGCCATCAACGCGGCGAGCAGCGTCCTCGGGGTGCTCACCGGGCCGGACAGCTGGGCGGACACGGCGACGCGCCAGCGCGCCACCGAGGCGACGCTGTCCCTGGTCACGCGCGCCGAGCAGCTCGCGCGCGGCGCGTAGCCGACACCCCTTCTAGCGGGCATGTCCCCGCCCCGCGGCTACGACCCGGCCGCGCCCCCGAGCGGGCGGCCGCCGAAGAAGAGGGGCCGGCCTACGAAGTACAGCGGGCCGGCCTCGACGCTGACGTACGCGCTTCAAACAGCGCTGGTGGCGGCGCTGCGCAGGGGATGCACGCTGCGCATTGCAGCCACCCTCGCAGGCACGAGCCCCAAGGTCCTAGAGAACTGGCTGCGCCGAGGGCGCGACGCCATCGAGCAGCGCAAGCGCAGCCGCTACACCGAACTCGTCCTCGAGGTGGAGCGCGCCCAGGCCGAGTACCAGGCCGGGCTCCTCGCGAAGGCTGACGATGCCATTTGCGACAAGACCATGAACGACAAGGTGCTGCGCTGGCGCCTTGGCGTCGCCGACCGCGAGTTCAGGGCGGTGCGCGAATCGGCCGAGCCGGCAGATGGCCAGGGCGCCTTCGAGCTGGTGAAGCCCGAGGACGCCGTGCGGTCGCTCACCGAGAAGCTGGAGCGCTTCCTGTCCGGCGCCGCTGCAGCGCCTGCTCCTCCAGAGCCCGAGGCCGATGCGCAGCCCGAGGCGACGCCGGAAGACGGCCCGGCCGGCGAGTCGTCCACGAAGACGGAGGATGATGACGATGACGACGAGTAAGGCCGTCGTCGAGAGCGGGGACCTGCTGGAGGGCTTGCCTATCCTCCGGCCGGAGACCCATGGCCGCTACTCGCGGCTGGACCGACTGGCCCTCACGCTGCGCGAGCGCTACGGCTCCGTCCATGGCTTCGCCGAGCGGCTCGAGCTGACGCCGCAGGAGCTGCTCTCCCTCCACTACGAGCCCCAGTTCAGCCTGCGCCCGATGCAGCAGTCGCCGGACCTGGTGGACCCGGCGCTGGCGCAGTGGCGCGTCTGGTTCCTGCTGGGCGGCCGCGGCGCCGGGAAGACGCACGCGGGCGCGGCCGCAGTCATCCGCGAGGCCATGATGGACCCGGGCGCGCGCATCCTCATCGTCGGCCCCACGTATACCGAGATTCAGAAGAACCAGCTTGAGGGGCCGAGTGGCATCCTCACCCTGGCGCCGCCCTGGTTCCGTCCTGAGCACCGCAAGTCGAAGAAGCAGCTCATCTTCCCCAACGGCGTGGTGGCCGACTACCTGCCGGCCGCGAAGGCGAACAAGTTCCGCGGCTACGGGTACACCTTTGAATGGTTGGACGAAATCGTCGCGTGGGACAAGGACCCGGAGGGCGTGTACGAGGAATGCTGTCGCGTCGGCCGCGGCACGTCCACGCGGATGCGCGAGCTGGGCCTCTCCTCTCGCAAGGTCATCACCACAACGCCTGCGCCCACCCAGCTCTTCCGCCTCATCCTCAAGGACAGAGAAGGGCTGGTGTTGTCGCGCTCGTCGACGTTCGATAACGCCAGCAATCTCGACGCGGCCTACATCCGCCAGGCACGAGCCGCGGCAAGCTCGGCCATCGGCCGGCGTGAGTACCTGGGCGAACTCGTCTTCGACCTGGACCCGGCACTCTTCCGCAAGGTGTCGTGGAGCAAGTTCGCCGTCGCACCGAAGGCACGGCCTGCGCTGTTCGACTTCATCGTGGTGAGCGTTGACCCCGCGACCGGGGAGAAGCGCAACGCGGACATGCACGGCATCGTCGTTGTCGGCGTGCGCGAGGAGGCGGATGGCCTCGACCACGTGTATGTGCTGGCAGACCTCTCGCTGCGCAGCCCGGAGCCCAGCGCCTGGGCGCGGAAGGCCGTCGAGGCGCTGCGCTACTGGGAGCGCTTCGCACGCAAGGATGTGCGCGGCCGGCCGAGGGCGTGGGTGTTCGCAGAGACGAACACGGGTGGCTCGATGGTGAAGCACACCATCCACCAAGTGGCCAAGGTGAAGGTGAAGACAGAGCGTGCCCGGCAGAGCAAGGCTGAGCGCGCAGCTCCGGTGTCTATGCTCGCGGAGGCTGGGTTGGTCCACATGGTGGGCAAGCACCCGAAGCTCGAGGAGCAGCTCGCGAAGTTCACCGGGCAGGAGGGAGGTCACGCACGCGACGATCGCGTGGACGCCATGTGCTGGCCACTCTTCTTGTACGTCGTTCGCAAGAAGAAGAATTCTGGCGCAGCCGGAGTGACCGATAAGTCCCTTCCTTGCGTTCTCGCCCACGAAGATGATGACTAATGCTGCACCATAACTTCATCCTCACACCGCTCCCGCAATCGCCGCCAAGCGATCAAAGCCTCTCTCAAGAGATCGCTGTGTACACATGGAGAATAAAACTTAGGTGCCAAGCAACAGTAGCAATGCCAATCCCCATCTAGCCATCCTTGTCTGTTTTGATAAGAGCCTTCATTATCGCCTTGGCATTCTCCGGCCTTAAGACCTCCTCAATCAACTCGGCAAGATTGGCAGGCGCCTGGGACTTAGCGGACAAATGCGTCTGCTCATCTCTACCAAAGGTCCTCTTCGCCAGCACAACCCGAATCTCCTCCTGTTTCTCCTGCGACAGCGAGGCAAGAAACGGACCGATAGACGCAAGTTCAAGTTCTAGCCGACGGTTTCTTCTCTCCAATTCTTGAGCTTTATCTCCTTGCCTTGCAGCGTAGGCCGCAAGCACACCAAGCGTCGCTGACGCAAATGCCCTTCCAGCAAGAAGCTCCCAGGAGAAATCGCCTCCCTCTGAAAAAACATAATTCTTTACAGCAATAGAAACCACTCCCAGCATCGATAAAACGGCAAAACCCTGCCAGAGCCATTTCGCCCGCTGGGCCTGATTGGCAGTCTTCTGATAGCCGCTCGCGAATCCCGCACTCCCAATAATTCCTACGAGCTTCTTAGCCTCTTCATGCTTCTCTTCAATTGCCTTTAGTACTGCTGCAGCCGCCGGATACATCTTACTTGCGGCCTCATCGATCTGGATTTGAGCAGTTCGAATCGCTTCCTCACGCGTCGCATCGACCTGTGTCATTAGTGTCTTGACATCATTGGTCATTCTTGCAACATCGTCGCGCAGTGCTTGCTCGGTTTCGGCGACATATAGTTTGCGCTCCGAGCGGAACGACTCGGCCTCCAGGCGACACTTGTCAACAATCTCACCAGCACTAGCCTGCAAGCTAGTGACAGCTGCATTCAGCGCTTGGCTTGCCAAGGCTCCTTGGGAGGAAACAAACTCTGGCAGAGAGCTGACGCTGACCTGCAGCGTCGCTAGCGTCGTTGAGATCCTCGCTCGCTCCGCTTCCAGTTCCCCAAATCGAGAGCTAAGAGCCAACAAGTCGCTCGCCATTTTGTCCGACAGTTCCTCGACCAATGGGCGCCTAGGCAGTAACTTCGCCATGTGATTTATTAGCGACATCAGATTGGCGTCCGCCTTCATCAAATGATCAAGGGTTCCTGTTTGAGAGAAATACCTCAAATGGGGGATAATGTTCTTGGTGAGAGTTAGATCGATCGAGCTCAGCAGCTGGTGGTGTAGAAAAACTGGATCTGCTTTTTTGAGAGAGAGAAACAAATAGTCTCGAGTTGCGGCAAGCCGAGCCACCATAGAGGCAGTTGGAGGCGTATTCGATTTGGACCGCACTTCTCCAATGGCCGAGTCAAACTCCTCGAGTGTTGAATGGATTGGAATATTCTTGAGGTCGTTGTCGGTCATCGCCATAGGGAGTTTGAAGGTTGTGGCGCAGTCTACTTCATGAGTTCCGATAAAGGGGCTATCGGTTTGGGCGCTGAGCGCCCCTTCTCTTTGACATGGTCTCTCTCGCTCATCGTGCATTGAAGGCCCTGGGGTTACTTCCCACCCACAGGGGCCCCCTCGTCTACGCGCTGCCTGTCGTCAGCTTCTCCCCGCGGCGGGGGAGCCGCGCCGTCCTCACCTCCTACCGCGAGAGTGGCTGGCTCCGCGCCGTCGTCGACACGGTGGCGGACGCCGTCGCGACGCCACGGTGGAAGGCGTACAAGCCCGTGGCGAGCAGCGTCGCGAAGCGATGGGACGCAGGGTGGAAGTCCACCCTCAAGGCTGAGCGGCGCAAGGCGCTGGAGGGTGGCATCGCTACTGGCGAGTTGGTAGAGCTGCCAGAGCATGAGCTGCTCCGCATGCTGGACTCGCCGCACCCGGAGTTCCCCGGCAGGGAGTTGCGCAAGCTGGCGCAACTGCACCTCGACCTGGTGGGCGAGGCGTTCCTCTGGCTTCGCAGGGGCGAGGACGGACGGCCCGTGGGCTGGGAACCGGTGCCTCCCCACTGTGTCCTCCAGACGCCCCAGCCCGGCGCGCCTATCTACGCTGTCTCGTATGGCCTCTTCCACGGGCACGTCGCGGCGAGCGACATGCTCTGGCTCAAGCACCTCGACCCCGAGAACCCCCTCGGGCGAGGCGCCGGCCGAGGCATGGCGCTGGGAGACCAACTCGACACCATGGAGGCGATTGACCGAGCGGCCAAGGCGACCTTCGAGCGCGGAGGTATCCCCGCGGCAGTCGTGGGCATCGACTCAAAGCGGGACGGCTTCGACGGAGAGGAGGCCGCCGACGACTTGGAGAAGCGCTTCCGCGAGCAGTTCAAGGGGCCGGACAACGCGGGCAAGGTGTGGTTTGCCCCGGCCGGTGTGAGCCTTGCGCAGATTCAGGTGAACTACCGCGAGTTGCAGGCGGAGGAGCTGGCCGAGGGGATGCGCGCCTACGTGCGCCAGACGTTCAACGTCCCGCCCGAGCTGGTGGGCGACACCGCCTCCAGCAACCGCAGCACCTCCGAGGCCGCGAAGTACCACCTGGCCGAGTACGCGGTGGCTCCGCGACTGGAGTTTCTGCTGTCCTGGTTTCAGCATCGTTTGGTCCCCCTGGTCGATGCGGATGTCATCCTCGACTACGAGGACCCTCGCCCGCAGGAGTGGGAGCGCATCTTCCGTGCGATGACCACCCCCATCACCCCGGCCTTCAGCTTGAACGAAGCGCGGGAACTCGCGGGGCGCCGGCCGCTGCCGGAGCTGGAAGGCGTGCTCGGGCCGACGCTGCCCGGCCAGCCCAGCACGGGCGGCAACAACCTGGAGAGCGCCGCCGCCAACGCCACGCCCGAGCCCCCTCGTGACAGGCGCGGTGAGGAGGGGCGCGTGTAGCGCCGCCCCTTCTGGAGGGCATGACCAAGCCCATCACTCCCAGGCCCAAGGCCAAGGCCCTCCAGAAGCTCCTCGAGGCGAAGCCCACCGATGGCGCCGCTGCCGACGGCGCCCCGGTGTTCCGCATCACCTCCACGTCGTTGGACCGGCACAGGGACCGCGTCCTCGCCGTCAAGGCGAAGGGCGAGGAGTTCAAGGTGCCGCTGCTGTGGAACCACGACTCCTGGAACCCGGCCATCGGCTACGCGCGCTGCTACCGCAAGGGCACGGACTGGCTGATGACGCCGGTGTTCGACGAGGTCTGCGACATCTCCAAGGCGGTGGCTGCGAAGGTGCAGGCGGGCACGCTGGACCAGTGCAGCATCCGCTTCATCCCCGCGGACAGCGAGCCGGTGCCGAACGCCGAGGGCGGGGATGACTACCCCCTCGTCGAGGTGCTCGAGGTGAGCATCGTGAACATCGGCGCGAATCAGGACGCCGTGCGGCTGCGCTCCGCGGAGCCGGTGCCCGAGGACGAGGACGAGGAGGCGAAGTACCGCGCAGCGGGCCTCGCCTTCCGCGCGAAGGTCGAGCAGCAGCTCGAGGAACTCAAGGCCCAGGTCGTGAAGCTGCACAAGCTGCTGCCCGAAGAGGAGCCGGAGGACGAGGAGTCCACCGAAGAGGGCGAGGAGTCCCCCGAGGAAGAGGAGCGCGACGCCCCGGAGGAGGAGCAGGAGACGGCCTCCGCCGACGAGGAGCCCGCGCCCGAGGACGACGACGAGGAGCAGCGCGACGGCGAGGACACCGAGGACGAGGAGACGGCCTCCGTCGAGGACGAGGACGACGAGGAGCCCCTCGCCGAGGAAGAGGCGAAGGCCCTGCGCGCGCGGCTCATGAAGCGGCTCGGCTTCACGCCGGCCCAGGCGAAGGCCCTCACGTCCGCCGAGCTGCGCGCCTACGCCGCCCACCTGCCCGCCGCGAAGTAGCCGCCCCTTCTACTGGCCACACGCACCCGCGCCTGCCGGCGCACCACCCGTACCCCGGAGCTGTCCCATGACGTTGAAGACCAAGCCGAAGTCCCAGCCCACCGCGCCGGCCGCGCCGCCCCCGCTGCCCGCCAGTATCCAGAAGGCCGTCGACGCGGCGGCCACGCGCGCCGTCGAGCGCGGCCTCGCCAGCCGTCCCAACGCGGCCTCCCCGTCGCCCGTCACCTCCGGCGCCAAGGACTTGCAGATGGACGCGCCCAAGGGCCAGGAGGCCCTCGCCCGCCTGGGCGTGCGCATCAAGGCCCAGTACGTGGAGCAGGCCGAGCGCTTCGGCATCATGCACAAGCCCGGCATGGCGGCCCTCAAGTCGTACGTCGAGAAGTGCAAGGCCGTGGGTGCCTTCGCCAGCATCTTCGAGCAGGGCGGCGCCATCTGGACGCGCGAGACGCACAGCGATGAGGTGGTGGAGCTGCTGCGCGCGGATGCGATTCTGCTGCGCGCGGGCGCGCGCACCGTCTCGGGCTACGGCGGGAAGTTCGTCGTCGGCCGCATCAACGACGGTCCCCGCGTCCACTGGGTAGGGGAAGGGCAGGCGCCCGAGAAGTCGGAGGTGAAGACGGGCACGACGGAGCTGGGCGCGCACAAGGCCATGGCCCTGTGCCCCATCTCCAACGACCTCATGCGCCTGGGCAACAGCGCCGCCTCGGCCGACGTGGGCCGCGAGGTGTCGCAGGCTATGGCCCTCGAAATCGACGTCGTCGGTTTGTATGGCAAGGGCGCCAAGAAGCCGACGGGCGTCTACGAGGTGGTGCCCACCGGGCACAAGAGCGCCATCACCGGGACGACTATCGACCAGGTGCGCTCGGACCTGAAGCTCAAGCTCATCAAGCCGATTCTCACCGCGAAGCTGAAGCTGGCGGGAAACAGCCCGTTCTACTTCATGTCGTCGGCGCACCTGCTGTTCCTCTCCGAGCTGCGCGACGCCGCGGGCTACGTGTTCCCCGGGCTCCAGGACCTCGAGACCCCGACGCTCAACGGCTTCCCCGTGCAGGCGACGGAGTCGCTGTACGGCAAGGGGCACATCGGTTTCGGACTAGCGAACCAGCTCTGGTACGGCGAGGCCAGCGCCATGGAGACCACCGTCGGCGAGGCGTCGGGCGACTTCGAGGCGGACCAGATGACGCTCCGTGCAGTGTGGAACGGCGACTGGGCGCTGCGCCACCGCGAGGCGTTCGCGTTCCTGACGGGCGTCACCTACGGCGACGCGCCGTAATCACAACCAAGAACGGAGAAGACAGACATGCACCCGTATCGCAACAACATCGGCGCGCTCATCCACGCGGCCAACCTCTCACACCCGCCCGCCGCTCAGGGCGCCGGCACTCGCAACGGGGCCGTCTTCACGGTGGGCACCTTCCGGAGCCTAGTGCTGTCCGCCGTCGTCGGCGCCGTCACTGGGGCGCCCACGGCTCAGACGGTGACGTACAAGCTCCAGACGAGCGCCGACGGCACCACCTGGGCGGACGCGAAGGACAACGACGGCGCCACCGTCGCCCTCACCCTCACGGGCGCGAACACCTGTGGGGAACTCGACGTCAATCTCCAGGAGGTGGCGCCGGACGGACACGACAGGCTGCGCGTCGTCGAGACGGTGGCCTTCACCGCGGGGACGACGCCGACAGTGCTGGCCTCGGCCACGCTCATCTTCGGCGGCGCGCAGACTCTGCCCGTCTGAGGTGACGCCATGGCCTCGCCCGTCGACTTGCTGGTGCCCGAGCAGCTCCCCGCGTCCGCACGCCGTATGGAGGCGGCGCGGCTGGGGCTCATCATCACCGCGGCGAGCGAGGCCGTGGCCACCTACTGCGGCTACCCGCTGCACCGCCGTCTCGGAGTCGTGGAGACGGTGGCGTGCAACGGGGGCACGTACCTCTGGCTGCGCGGCGCCGCCGTGCGCCAGGTGACGCGCGTGGAGGTGCGCGGCGTGGAGCGAGCCGCGGGCACCTACGCGCTGGAGTCCCCGGGGCAGGGGCGGCTGGTGGCCCGGGGCGTGCCGTGGCCCTTCACCGGCACGTGGAGCCAGGGCGTGTCGTCGACGCCGCTGGAGTGCAGCGACACGGGCGAGGTCCTCGTGGAGTACGACGCCGGCTGGGTGACGCCGGGGCAGCACGTGCTGGACGGGGCCCTGGTGGTAGACCTGCCGGCCAGCATTCAGCTCGCCGCCGTCGAGGTGGTGGTGGCCACCGTGTCCCGCGACGGCAAGCCCGGGGACACGGCCTCGGAGTCCATCGGCGACACCAGCATGTCCTACTTCGCCGGCGAGGACGGCGGGCGGACGGCGCTCCCGTCCACCGCGCGCCAGTTGCTGGCCGCGTACCGGAGGCGGCGATGACGCTCCTCGGCCACACCTTCCGCCACACCTTCCACCTGGCCCGGCACCTCTCCTCCAACGCTGGAGGGGAGAGCGAGTACGAGGAGCCAGTGGAGCACCCGTGCCGCTACCAGGGGGCGACGAAGCGCCTCGTCACCTCGGACGGCAGCGAGCGAGTCACCGAGGCCGTCCTCTTCACCTTCGTGGAGGTGCGCGCCGAGGACTACGTTTACCCGCCTGGCGCGGACGTGGACGACTACGGCGCCGGCCGTCAGCCGCTGCGCGTCACTCCGCGCTTCAACCTCGCGGGCGACCTCGACCACTACGAGGTGTACCTGTGACGCCCCGGCACGTGGAGCGGGAGCTGGTTCTCTTCCTCGAGGGCGCGGGCCTGGGGCTGTCCACCACCAGCTCCCCGCCGACGCTGTACTGGGGCCAGGTGCCGACGTCGACGCCGGACAGGTGCGTGGTGGCGCGGGAGACGGGCGGGGAGCAGAGCCTCTACCTGGGCACGGGCCGCGGGCTGCTAGAGGCCGACGTGCAGGTGGTGGTGCGCGGCGTGCCCAACCGCACGGCGGACACGCGCGAGCTGGCGGTGGCGTGCTGGCGCGCCCTCCACTTGGCGCGGGTGCCCGGCTACGTCCGCGTCCTCTGCGAGGGCGTGGGCCCCCTGCAACAGCCGCCCGACGGCAGTGGCCGCCCGCGCTTCTCCTTCAACGTCAGCGCCGGCTACGTCGCGTAGGCGCCGCCCCTTCTGTTGGGGCATGCCGGTCAAGGTGAAGGTCAACGTCACAGCGCTCAACCGCCTCCGGCAACGTCCCGAGGCGCTGCTGCGCGCCCTCGAGGAGCCCCTGCGCGACATCGCGAAGAAGGCGCTCGACGTCAGCCAGACCCTGGTGCCGCGCCGCTCCACGGACGAGCGGGCGCAGTACGCGGACGGCGACGCGCCGCCCCAGCCCCCCCTGGCAGACACCGGCTTCGTCTCTGGGCCGGAGTTCAACCTCTCCCGAATGAGCGTCACCATGACGGCTGGGTATGAGCACCCCGCCGCGGGCGCCATCCACGAGGGCTTCCACTGGGGCGCGGAAATCATCAACCCGCCGCCGCACTTCATGCGGAAGGGCTTCCGCAAGTCGCGCGGCCGCGCGCGCAAGGGCGTCTCTCGCGTCCTCACCGCCTACCTCGCCAAGCACTTCCCCTCTCGCTGAAAAGGAGTAGCACCATGGCTGACCCCACCCCTGCATTCGTCGACTCGCTGCACCTCGTCTCCGCCATCGCCACCGCGCCCGCCGAGGCGAACAAGCTGGACGGCATTTCGGACGCGCCCGTGTCCATGACGTCGGACACTGTCGACGGCAATTACCTTGGCGGGGGCGGCTGGAAGCGCACCATCCCCACGCTGAAGGGCTTCGAGATTTCGCTCTCGGGCCATCACATGCCGGATCTGGAGTCCCACCAACTGCTGGAGACTCTCTTCCTGACCGGGGCCACGGGCTATTTCCTCATCGTGAAGGATGCGGACGGCACGGCCGGCAACGTCGGCACGCGCTACCCCGTGCGTGTGTCCTCCTTCGAGAAGGGCCGCGCCGCGGGCGACGTCCTCACGATGACGGCGACGCTCGTCGGCCAGGGCGCTCCCGTCGACTTCTGAATCGCAGTCAGTCTCAAACCCAGACACACCACGGAGAAGCCATGTCGCTCAAGCAGCGCCTGCTGAAGTCGAGGAACAAGGTCATCAAGTCGCTGGAGATTGACGGCGTGCCCGTCAACCTCTGCCGTCCCAACAACCCGGAGCGCCTCGCGGTGTTCGACGCGGCGCGGGCGGCCGGCGAAGTCGACGAGTCCCGACAGCCCACGTCGGAGCAGGCCGGCCTGCGGCTGCTGGCGCGCGTCGTCGCCACCGTCATGAGAGACCCGGAGACGGGGGAGCGCGTCTTCGACCCGGGCAGCGCGGAGGACATCGACGCCATCTGCGCGGCGCCCTGGTTCGACGACGTCCCAGACGACGCGATGAAGGCGATGCACCCGAGCATGGAGGAAGTCCAGGGAAACTCCTGAGCAACCCGAGGGAGGCCCTCGTCCTCCGGGTTGCTCGCATCATGGGCCAGCCGCCGTCCGAGGTGCGGCGCTGGTCCGAAGAGGACTTGCTCGGCGTCGTCGCCGACACGCTGCTGGAGGCCGAGCAGGCCGAGCGCAGCCGCGCCGAGCACCAGGGTGTCGCTGGCCCGAAGACACAGACGCAACTGTTCCGCGTGCGGCCGAAGAAGCCCAGCGCGAAGAAGTGAGGTGACGCGTGGCTCTCAAGACGGGTGACGTCTATGTAGCGGTGACGGCCAGCATCGGCCCGGCCATCGTCAACCTGGGCAAGCTGGTGAAGGCCGTCCAGGACACCGCCAAGCAGGTGAAGGAGGCGACGAAGGACTTGGGGGAGATTGGCGCCGTCGTCGCGGCTGGCATTGGCGCCGCCGTCGCCGCGGCGGCGAAGTCCAACCCCGCCCTCCAGGCGCAAGTCACCCGTCTGACGGACCTGCTCTACACGCTGGCCGCCGACCTCGGGGACCTCTTCATGCCCGTCGTGAAGAAGCTCACCGACTTCGTCTCGCGCCTCGTCGCCACCTTCCAGCGCTTGAGTCCCGAGGTGAAGGAGGCCGGGGCGCGCGTCGCGTCCTGGACGGCCGGCGCGGGCCTCGCCATCGGCGCCGTCGGCAAGCTGGCCGGCGTCGTCGAGGTGCTGGCTGGGAGCGTGGGCAAGCTGGTGGGCGCGCTCGGCAAGCTGTCGTCGTCGACGTCCCTCGCGAAGCTCGGCGCCCAGGTGGCGGCGATGGCGCTGCCGGTGGTGGCCGTCGCTGCCGCCGTGGCCGGCCTCGCCCTCCTGGGCGGAGCGCTGTACGGCGCATGGACGGACACCAGCTCCGGGCTCAAGGACGCGGTGAAGGACATCCTCGGGTCCATCACCCAGATGGCCAGCAAGCTCTGGGACATGCTCAAGGGCCTCTTCGACGGGTTGGTGAGCCTCGTCGAGGGCATGGCCATCAAGTCCCTGAACTTCATCGCGTGGCTGATTCGAGAGGCCGCGAAGAAGCTGGCGCCCGTCGCGAAAGCGGCGAGGATGCACGACACGCACAGGGCGCTCCTCGGCGTGCAGTTCATCACCGGCGAGGCGCTCCTCGAGATGGTGAAGGAGGCGGGCGGGAAGGTCGCAGCGGAAATCGACGCCAAGAGGAAGGTGCTCGAGCGCAGCGTAGGAGAGGGGCTCGCCAAGGCCGGCGAACTCGCGGCCGACGCGAAGGAGGCCGTCACCTACGGCTTCGGGAAGTCACTGGAAGGGCTCGAGAAGGCGCTCCGGGACAGCGGCATCTCGGACCTGATGACCTACCTGAACACGCTCATCAAGGCGCCAAAGCTCTCCGACGCCGAGCCGACGGTGCGGTACGCCGATGGCATCGACAAGATGGAGGAGTACATCGAGAAGGTCATCGCCGCCCTCAACGCGCGCGTCGCCGAAGAGGCCCGCCTCGAGTACGAGCGCTCCGTGGCCGCCGAGGAGTGGCGCCTCGGCCTGCAGCTCGAGGCCGAGCGCCTCGCCGCCGCCGCCGCGAAGGCGATGCGGGACGCTCGGGAGACGCTCGTGTCTGGGCTGACGTCTGCCTTCGGCCGCATCAAGGAGCTGGTCGATTACTTCAAGATGGGCACCCAGGCATCGGGCAGCGCCTGGGGCGGGCTCGCGGCCGCCATCGCGAAGCTGCTCACCGAGTCCAAGGGCTTCGCCGACCTGGTGACGATGGTCCTGAACATCGTCCAGCGGGTGGCGGACGGGCTGGGCAAGCTGCTCACGCCCCTGGAGCCCGTCATCGGCGCGCTGGGCTACATCGCCGACGTGTTGATGACCGCGCTGGAGCCGCTGCTCAACTACGTCGGCCAGGCGCTGTCGTACCTCGCGCCCCCGCTCGTCATCGTCGGCAAGTTGCTGGAGGGCCTCGCGCCCCTGCTGAACGTGCTCATGATGCCGCTGAGCCTGCTCCAGGACGCGGCCAAGGGACTCTTCTTGGTGTTGAAGTTCGTCTCCATCGTCCTCCTGATGGTGGTGAAGCTCATCAGCGACGTGTGGAACGCCGTCATCAAGGCCGTCCAGTGGGTGCTGCGCCAGTTGGGGAAAGTGCTGGAGTGGTTCGGCACGAAGGCGCTCACCAACCTCGCCGACAAGCTCGAGGGGATGAAGGTCAACACGGACGCCATGGGCGAATCCATGCGCAACCTCCAGAACACCACGTGGGACTCGGCCAACGCCCAGGCGCGGCAGACGGCCGAGGTCCTCAAGGGGACGGCCGCGTTGGAGAAGATGAACGAAGCCCTCACCAACGTGCCGTCCGCGTGGCGCATCGCCTTGCGGCGCTACCAGCTCCAGGACACGGCGGACGGGCCGGGCACGCCGCCGCTGCCCGGCGTCGGAGCGAGCGGAGTGGACAGCGAATCGCCCGGCGCCGGCATGCCCCAGTGGTATCTCGACTACATGGAACTGCCCGAGGCGCTGCGGGAGCGCATCGAGCGCCGCTCCCCGGAGCCGTACATCGGCAGAGACAGGCCCAGTGGCGATGAGTACGGCATTCGCTCGCGAACCATCGGCCAACAGAAGGGCGCCACCTACAACCTCACCGTCCAAACGGTCGACGAAGCCGCGGGCATCGACAAGGCCGTGCGCTTCGTGCGCCGCGTGGAGTACCTGGAGAAGATGGCGGACTCGGGCCGCCGAATCTCCAAGTCCAGCCGGTGGGCAGAGGTCTGAGCCATGGCCTTCATGAAGCTGTCTGGGATTCCCCTCCGCCTCGATGCAGGGAGCCCTGTCCAGTACCGGCAGGAGCCGCTCGGCGACTTCCGTCGCAGCGCGGCCGGGCAGCTCCGCTCGAGCGTGCGCGGCCGGAAGTGGACCCTCACCGGCAGCACCTTGCCCGTGCCTCTGGAGGAGTCCACTGCGCTGCGCCACCTCATCAACGGGCTGGGCCACTCCTGGAGCTTCGACAGCGGCACCAGCAGCTCGACGGGCATCGCCCCATCCCTCGCGACGGGAGGCGCGGCCTCCGTGCTCGGACTCGGCAAGTACGGCAACGGGCACCTGTACTGCCCACCTGGAGGCACCATTCGCTGGCCCATCCTCCAGTCCGGCGACACGGTATTTGCCTCGACGATTGCCGCGTGGCTCCGCGCGCCGGCCGTCGCGGGCGGGGCCTGGGCGCACCACATCATCGACGTCGCCACGGAGGAGACCTGGCTCAACGGTGAGCAGTGGTACGTCTGGCCCGACGTCGAAGGCGACACGCGCGTCCGAATCGCCCTGACGCCGAGCTACCTGGAGGTGGGCTTCCACGCTGACGGCGTGGGCGTCCTCCAGGTGGATGACCTAGTGGTGCTGCCGTACCGCGCGCCCAGCTCCTGGCGCGTACCGTGGCGCGACGCCGGTGGGCCTTTCGGCCCGCTGCCGCGCCACCACCTGACGGGCGCCGGCATCCACGAGGGGCCGCTGACGGTGTTCGGCCAGGCCAACGACGGGACGGCGGCCGAGCTGTGGACGGAGGACGGGCAGTACCTCGTCCATGAGTCCTTCGAGTTCGAGTTACGGGAGACGTGACACGTGAGACCGATTACGCCGTATGAGTCCAACGCCATGCTGTCGGGCGCCGGCATCCAAGCATTCGTCCGCGTCCGGCTGCGCAACCGCGACAACCAAGACGTCGACCTCACCAACCTCCTTGGCTTCGACTGGGTGCTGGATGCGACGTGGACGCAGGCGCTCGACGCGCCGGTGGGGACAGCCACGGTGACGCTGAGACGCCACGGCAACGGCATCAGCCTCTCGCCCATGGCGGTGGACTCCCCTGTCAACAAGGCGGTGTCGGCTCTCTACGACCCGCTCTTGCGCGAGGGGCGCACCATCCGCATTGACGTGATGACGGTGCCGCTGTCCACCGGGCCCTACGCCACCTGGCGCGAGTCCTTCTACGGCCGGGTGGATGACGTGGAGCTGCCGGAGGACGGGGAGACCATCGTCCTGACGTGCCGCGACTGGGCCGGGCACCTCCAGGACGTCCAGCTCAAGCAGGAGAACACCTTCGGTGGCGGCGTGGGCGGCACCGCCGTGCAAACGGTCATGCACAACATCCTCGGCAGCGAGGGCCTGTGGGACTTCGGGCCGTACTGCCCGGTGGACCCGCTGTGGCAGCTCGGCCCCTTCAAGCAGGCGACCATGCCGATGATGGACGCGCTCCAGGACCTGGCGGGACAACTCGGTTGGGACCTGCGCATGCGGTATCGCGACGATACGCACGGCTTCGCCTTCACCCTCTCGGAGCCGGAGCGCGCGGCGACGACGCCGGTCTGGGCCTTCGGCGACGAGACCTACTACGACATGTCCGTGAGGCGCCGGCTGGGCGACATCCGCAACAGCGTGCGCGTCGTCTACCCAGACAGCAACGACAGGGACGCCGGGGGCACCGGGAAGCGCAAGACGGTGGTGGTGAGCAACTCTGCCTCCGTCGTCACCTACGGCGAGCGCTGGGCTGAAATCGTCGAGGCCAGCACCTCCAACATCAACACCGCGGCCGAAGCCGAGCGCCTCGCGTGGGCCTTCATCCAGGACCTGTCCGAGGCTGCGCTCGAAATCACCGTCACCACGCCGTTGTGGTGGCACCTCGAGCTGAGCGACTACGTGGAGATTCGCCCGGACGGCATCAACCTGGACCGGGCCGAGCACCTGGCCGTCGAGTCCATCGAGCACACCGTGTCCGCGGACAAGGGGGCGTCCACGAAGCTGACACTGCGCGGGCGGCCGTCCACCTCGCGCGTCCAGTGGCTCAAGCGCGAGGCCGTCCCCGGCATCGGCAAGTCCGCCGCCTTCCTCGGCCCCAACGCGCCCGAGCAGCTCGTGGTGAGCAACACGGTCAACGGCGCAAGCGTGGCCTTCAAGGCGTCCGCCACCGGCCCCGCCTGGGACGCCTTCGAGCTGCACGTCTCGGACACGCCCGGTTTCACGCCCACCGACGCGACGTACCGCGCCGCCTCGAGCACGACGCGCTTCGACGTGACGGACCTCCGGCCTGGGGTGACGTACTACGCGAAGTTGCGCGGGCGCGACGCGAAGGGCAACGTCGGGCCGGCCTCGAGCGAGGTGGCGCTCGCGCCGAGGTTCATCACCCCGGTTGACCTCCAGCCCTACGTCAACCTCTCCGCCCTACCCCCCAACGGAGACTTCGAGGCCCACAGCGACACGGCAGGGCCACCAGACACCTGGCTGATGGACGTCGGCACCTGGGGTACGGACGCCTCCGTGGTGAGCGATGCTCTCACGGGTGCAAGGGCCGTCCGCCTCTCGACGGGAGGCACAGGCATCCGCTCGCAGCTCATGGCAGTGCGGGAGGGCAACAGGTACGGAGTCGACCTGTACGCCAAGGCATCGACCACGTCGACGGTGTTCACGGTGTCGATTCGGTGGCTGGATGCCGCGCAAGCGTACTTCGGCGAGACAACCGTCATCCAGACGGCCCCACCTGTGGGCACCTACGCCCGACTGAGTGGCTCTGCGGCAGCTCCGCTCGGGACCCGGTATGCGCGCGTGGTCATCACGCTCCAGAATCCCGGCTCGTCCAGACATCTGACGGTGGACTCCGTCATCTTCTCACCGCTCTCGCTCGTGGCGGAGCGGCCGACGCTCGTCACTGGGCCGATGTTCGCAGTGGGCGGTGGCTGGACGAACTTCGGTTCGCCAGAGCAGGTTGCAACCTACAAGAAAGGGTTGGATGACGAGGTGATGCTGGAGGGCGCCATCCGAGGAGGGACCATCGGGGGAGTCGCATTCTATGTGCCGGCAGGCTATCGCCCGTTGGCCAACATCCGGTGCGTCACGGCAGCAGCCAACGGGTTCGCTCGCGTCCGAGTCGAGCCCACGGGTGCTGTGGTGGTGGAGTCCGCACCGGACTCGACGCGGGTCCACCTCGACGGGGTCAGGTTCGTCTCTCGTGGCTAGATCTCCAAGAGAGTCCCCACATGCAGTGAACTTTGTGAACACGTGTGCCTCTAGGTGTGGCCAAGCACTTTCGCCACAGCAGGGCAATCTAGCATTGCTTGAAATCTGAGACGGGTGTTGCGGTTACGCTATGGAATGCACTCAATAGTATCCAGTCCTCAGATTACATTTCGTCGGCCTCCGACGTATTGATGGACTTCATGAGGATGGCGTACAGCCTGACACTGGCATAAGTGACGACCACGGAGATTCGGAGTTTCTCCCCTTCGGCCGCAAGACTGACAATGCTCTCTCTGGTCGACCATGCTGTCTTGAGGTGCGCATGACCAAGCGTCAGAGCGGTCGATAATCCATCAGGTATATCTTTGAATGTCTCATCTCGCCAGACCGGGCCATCGGTGTGCGGAGTCCCATATTTCTGAGTAAGCGCCCTGCGGAATCGCTCGTAGTCATCCATGTACTGGATCGCGGACATGCGGAGTTCCCGCGACTGAACGCTGACGCCGGCGAGTCTGCCATCCACAAACATGAAGTATGTATTGGTGGACACGCCAGCCGTCTTGCCCTCGAGTACAAGATGACCCTGGGCAGGGCGGGCCTCCGGATAGAGCTTGCGTACCTCGGCGAGGTTCATTCCCCATCGTGATTTCTGGAATCCTTCTGGGCTCCTATAGCTTCGCGGCGGAGCGAAGAACGCTGGGTTCGGAGTGCCATCTGGCTGCCTCATGGGAGTTCCATCGGCAGCCGTCTCTTCTCTCGGGCTGGGGTCCGGCTCGGGCGCCTCTGGTGTCGATGCGAGCACCGTGGGTGCCGGCGCGGAAGCCTCGGGTGTCGGCGCGAGCGCCTTGGGTTCCGCCGCGGAAGCCGCAGGTGTCGGCGCAGAAGCATCGCGTGCCGGTGCGAGCGCCTCGGGTGTCGGCGCGGACGCCAGGGCGGCAAGAACAATTAGAAAGTGCATGCAATCCCCCAGGAGGAACTGCCAGCCGTAGCACTCTCGGAGTGCGGGGACAATCGCCTAGGGCGAGGTGTCGACCTTGCCCCGTCCATCACGTGGGACCTATCTGCGAAGTGTCCCTGTCAGGGAATCTCGTACTATCCCTCCTGGATGCCGGGCCCCCTCCCGGCCAGCCGAGCAGGAGAAGCGAGCAAGTGAGAGAGGCCGAGAATATCTGGAGCGGCGGAACGTCCAGTGCCACGCGCGGAGGAGAGCCGCGCATCACTTCTCGTGGGAGGGCCCAGCGACTCGGCATCATCATCCGCAGGTACAGGCAGGTGCTGATGGGGCGCATGTACCAGGTGCGTCACCCGTACTCGGGCAACCTGTCGCTCGAACTGGAACTGACTGGGCGACAGATGCACAGTGCCCCGGACCTCGGGGTGGAGATGATCATCTCCGCGCACCCTGGTGCCGAGGATAGGGCACCGCGCCTCTCTTTGCGGCTGACAGAGTCGCCCGCTGGGGCTTCCGACGAGGATGTTGCACGCGTGTGCGAGGGCACCTTGTCGATGACGAAAGCGATGTTGCAGGTGGCAACCACGAGGTCTCGACTCGCTGAGACCATGGCGCACCTGCGGGCAGAGCCGGAGCGCCGGGGGCCAGTCCTGCGCTCTCGACGATTCTTCCGCCGCGCGCGACGCTCGATGCGACGTGCCTGGCGCAGTGCAGGCACTCCGACAACAGTCGCCCTCGCGCTTGTCGGAGCAGTCCTGTTCGGCGCTTCATTGGTTCCACCTGTGCAGCCGCCACCACCCAGCCCTCCATCTCAGTGGTCAGGAGGAACTCCGGCCGGATGGATGGTCGGCGTCGAGGTGGGCCAGCATCTGGCGTTCGCCCTCGACCTTCCCGCCAAGCCATTCCCGGACCAGAAGACCAAGAACTGCGACCCTGACCAGGCCGAGGTTAAAATCAACGGCGGTTGCTGGGTTGCTACTGACCGTGAAGCTCCTTGTGGGGAGAAGATGTACGAGTGGAAGGGGAAGTGCTACCGCCCCATCGGGAAGGACAAGGAGCCAGTTCGCGCGTTCTCGCGATAGGTGCTTGCACGCTCACCCGTAGCGTGCTACCCGTTGTCCTGTTTTTCAGCACTATTCGGCCCGCTGTAGCAGTGACCTTAACCGGCGCGCCGCACCACTAGAGATTTGGCAGTCGCGGCTGGACTGCCACCAGAAAAGGCCCGTGCACCCAGGTAGCGCTGGGACACGCGCCCTCCGGTGCTCCGTCGGCGTTTGTTAAGGTCCGTCGACGGAGCGCCACTTCGTTTCTGGGGGTCTCGTGGCTTCTCCCAACGCCGTCAGCTGTCGCAGGTCTCCGACGGGCGCGCGTGCATCACACGGACCTGAGCTCGTGAATCCGAATGCGCGGATGGCAAGTCCGCGCCCTCGGTCCGTCTCTGCGTCCTGGTTGATAGCGGGCTCATCAACGGGTCGGCACCGCGCGACGAGCTTTTGCATCAATGAGGTTCACGCCGCGAGCCAGTCCTGAGTTGGCTCGCACATTGCTCCATCGCAGTTCAGCTCCCGCTGGCGATGTCGCTAGCGGGAGACTCGGGCGAGCCTGTGACGCCAAGTTCCGTCGCAGACAACACACCTTTGTCTTGTTTTACATCCCGAGCGGGGGAAGTCCCATGTTGAGCATGGAGTTTCTGGATGCCGTACGGAAGGTTGTGCGCGAGGAACTGGATGCGCACGCGATGAAGCTCGGGGGAGACCACGACCTCCTCACGCGAGTCGAGGCGGCTGCACTGATTCGCGGGGGGCCCAGCACGATCAACCTGTGGCTGAGCAAAGGACTGCTCACGCGGTACGGCACGAAGCGCAAGACGCTCGTGAGTCGACGCGAGTTGCTTGAGGCGGCGAAGCGGGTTGAAGACGAGAACCTCACGGCCAAGGAAATCGAAGCGCGCGCGCTGAGCATCATGAGGGCGAGCTGATGGGCACCGTCTATCTCCGTGCCGACTCGAAGTTCTGGTGGATTGGCTGGGTCGGGGCCGACGGGCAGGAGCGCTACAAGTCCTCGAAGTCGACGAAACAGGGTGACGCTCGGAAGATGCTCGACGTCATCGAGCGGCAGGTGCGCGCTGAGAAGGAGAGCGGGCTGGTGGGCAAGGACCTGGGTCCGCTCACCGTGCGCCGCTTCACGGCCAGTTGGCTGACGGCGCGTCGGGCCCGCGGTGTCGCGTCCATCGACGACGATGAGACGCGCCTCTCCCACGCGCTCCCGCTTATCGGGGACATGGTGTTGGCCGATGTCCGCCCCCGGCACCTCCACGGACTCGTCCGCGCCCTAGAGATGAAGGCGCCGCGGCTCGCGCCGAGGACCATCCTGCACGTGTACGGTGTGCTCCGGGTCATGTTCGGCGACGCAGTGAGGGAGGAGCTCATCACCGCGTCACCGTGCGTCCTCACAGCCCGCCGCGGGGAGCTACCTAAGAAGAAGGACAAGAACCTCGTGTGGCGCCACACCGCCATCTTCACTCGCGAGGAAGCGGTGATGCTGATGACGGACAGCCGAATCCCCGTCCACCGTCGAGTCCTGTACGCGCTCCTCTTCCTCGGAGGGATGCGCATCAACGAGGTGACGCCGCGGCGATGGAGCCACTACGAGCCGCACCTCCAGCCGTTGGGCAAGCTGCTCATCGCGAGCAGCTACAGCATCAAGAAGCGCCTGGAGAAGGCGGCCACCAAGACGGGGGTGGTGCGCTCACTGCCAGTTCATCCTGCGCTCGCGCGCGTCCTACGCGAGTGGAAGGAAGAGGGGTGGGCGTGGACCTTCAACCGCCAGCCGACGGCAGAGGACTTCATCGTCCCGGCGATGAACGGGACGGACGTCCTCAACTCCACCTCGGCCTACAAGCGGCTGCTCGAGGACCTGGAGCAGCTCGGCCTACGGCCGCGCCGGCAGCACGACGCGCGGCGAACCTTCATCACCTGCGCGCTCGAGGACGGCGCGCGGAAAGAGCTGTTGCGCTGGGTCACTCACGGCCCGGAAGGAGACATCGTGGACGCCTACACGTCGCCCTCATGGCAAGTGCTGTGCCAGCAGGTTGCCCTGCTGAGCTACCCCTTCCCCGAGCCCTCGCCTGCGACGGGCGAAGGCTCTGGGGGAGGCAATTTCCTACGGCAAAACTACGGTACTGCTAACTGCGCTGAACCACTCATGAATCTGAGTGGAGGCGGCGGGAATCGAACCCGCGTCCGAAAGCCTTCCGCTCTTCGACCCTACGTGCGTAGTCCGCGATTTGCTACGTCCCCAAGACTCCCACGGACGGGATTCCTGGAGCCGGTCCTGGATAGGTCTCGCCACCTCGGGTCCAGGCACCCTCGGCAGCCAGCCCGCATTATGACGGTCGATCCCAACCCCACGGGCCGAGAGCTGGGGGACCGCGCACTAAGAGCTGTTTTTAGGCAGCCAGCGCGAGCTCAACGTTGTCGTTGGCTTTTGTGTCTTTGCCGGGTTGGATTTACGAGCTACCTGACAAGCTCGGCACGCGTCTCGAACTTCCTTGCCCCCGTCGAAACCAGGTCGCCCCCGGTAGTTGACTGCTTGCTCCACTGGCGGTCACCACGTCGACCGCATCTTCTCCACATTAACCGCTGAAGCGCCCTCGTCAATCCTCCTGAGCGTCCACCAGCCCACGTTCCCGCACGCGGACGGACACTCACCCTCGAAGTCGCTTCCCCTCCCGCCTCACCCGCGTAGGGTCGCCCCCTCGCTCGGCCAGCGCCCTACCCGCCCCGCCCGAGCCCTCGAGGACACCGCATGAGACGACTCCTACCCTTCCTCCTCCTCCTGCTCCTGGGCACCGCGCTCCCCGCGCTCGCGCAGCCCCAGGCCGCCTCCCAGGCGTTCCCCTACACCCTCAAGACGGAGAAGCTCTCCAACGGCCTCACCGTCGTGCGCGTGCCCTACCCGTCCCAGGGAATCGTCTCGTACGTCACCGTCGTCCGCGTCGGCTCGCGCAACGAGGTGGAGGCCGGCAAGACGGGCTTCGCCCACTTCTTCGAGCACATGATGTTCAAGGGGACGAAGCGTCACCCCGAAGGCGAGCGCGAGCGCATCCTCGGCACCTTCGGCTTCGACGACAACGCCTTCACCACCGACGACATCACCCTCTACTACTCGTACGGCCCCAGCGCCGGCCTGCCCTTCCTCATCGACATCGAGGCGGACCGCTTCCGAAACCTCGAGTACTCCGAGCCGTCCTTCCGCACCGAGGCCCTCGCCGTGCTCGGCGAGTACCACAAGAACGCCGCCGCCCCGTACCTCAAGATGGAGGAGGCCCTCAACGCCGCCGCCTTCACCAAGCACACGTACCGCCACACCACGCTCGGCTTCTACGACGACATCAAGGCCATGCCGGAGGCCTACCAGTACAGCCGCGACTTCTTCGAGCGCTGGTACACTCCCGACAACACGATGCTCTTCATCGTCGGTGACTTCGACGATGACCAGGTCATGAAGCTCGTGCGCGAGCACTACGGCCCGTGGGACCGCAAGACGGCCTCCATCCAGGTCCCCAAGGAGCCGCCGCAGACGCAGCCGCGCACCGCCCACGTCGACTGGCCCCAGCCCACCCAGCCGCGCCTGGTCCTCGCGTGGCACACGCCCGCGGCCTCCGCCAACACCTCCGACTCCGCGCTCCAGACGGTGCTCGTCGCCTACCTCGTCGGCCCCACCAGCCCCGCCTACAAGCAGCTCGTCCTCGACAAGCAGCTCGTCGAGGCCATCGGCAGCGACTACGTCGAGCACCGCGACCCGCACCTGTTCTCGCTCACCGCCACGCTCAAGAACGAGAAGGACTACGACCGCGTGCGCCTCGCCCTGCTCCAGGAGGTCAGCCGGCTCGCCGCGGGCAAGGTCGACGCCGCGCGCGTCAAGGCCATCCAGGACAACGCCCGCTACGGCGCGCTCATGGCGCTCCAGACGCCACGCGACGTGGGCATCCAGCTGGGCTGGTACGCCGGCATCCTCGGCACGCCCGATGGCCTCCAGCGCCAGCTCGCCAACCTGGCCAAGGTGACGCCCGCGCAGCTCTCCGAGTTCGCCAAGCGCCACCTCAAGGCCACCAACCTCACCCTGCTCAGCCTCACCCCCAAGGTCTCCGACGCCGGAGGGACGAAGTGATGAAGACTCCTCGCCTGTTGTCCCTCGTCGCCCTCGCGTCCCTCGTCGGCTGCGCGTCCACGCCCAAGCCCTCACCCGTGCCGGAGGCGCCTCAGCCCACCACCGAGGCCCCCGCGCCCGAGGCCCCCGCCCAGGCGGCGAGCACGCCTCCCACCGAGGTCCCCGCGGTTCCGCTCCAGCAGCCCAAGCCCCTGGAGCTGGTCGTCCTCGCGCGCCCTGGCACGCCCATCGTCACGTTCCGGCTGGTGTTCCACTCGGGCTCCATCGACGACCCGAAGGGCAAGGAGGGCCTCACCGCGCTCACCGCCACGCTGATGGCCGAGGGCGGCACGCAGAAGCTCACCTCCGCGCAGCTGCTCGAGACGCTCTTCCCCATGGCCGCCGAGCTGGACGTCGCCACGGACAAGGAGTTCACCACCTTCTCCGGCCGCGTCCACAAGGACTTCCTGCCGCGCTACCTGGAGCTCTTCACCGACGTGCTGCTCGCGCCGCGCCTGGACCCGGCGGAGCTGGAGCGCCTGCGCGCCAACGCCATCAGCGACGTGGAGAACGGCCTGCGCAGCGCCAATGACGAGGGGCTCGGCAAGGTCGCCCTCGACGCGCTCCTCTACGAGGGCCACCCCTACGCCCACTACACCGGCGGCACCGTCCAGGGCCTCAAGGCGATCACCCTCGACGACGTGAAGGCCCACGCCCAGCGCGTCTTCACCCAGGACCGGCTCGTCGTCGGCCTGGCCGGCGCGGTGGACGATGCGCTCAAGGACTCGCTCCTGTCGCGTCTTGGGGGCCTGCCCGCCTCGGGTGCGCCGCGCGTGACGCTGCCCACCGTGCCCTCCACCGCCGGGCGCGCGGTCATCATCCAGAAGCAGACGCTCTCCACCGCGGTCAGCATGGGCTACGTCAATCCCGTGCGCCGCGGTGACCCGGACTTCTTCCCGCTCGCCTTCGCGCTGTCGCACCTGGGGGAGCACCGTCAGTCCATCGGCCTGCTCTTCACCGAGCTGCGTGAGAAGCGCGGCCTCAACTACGGCGACTACGCCTACGCCGAGCACTTCATCGAGGACCCGGGCACGACCTACAACCGCACCAACATCGCGCGCACGCAGCAGGACCTCACCGTGTGGATCCGCCCGGTGGAGCCCGCCAACGGCATGTTCGCCACGCGCGGCGCCGTCTTCTACCTGGAGCAGCTGGTCAACGCGCCGATTTCCCAGGAGCGCTTCGACCTGATGCGCGGCTTCCTCCAGGGCTACTCGCGCCTGTGGGAGCAGACGGACCCGCGCAGGCTCGGCTACGCCATCGACTCGCTCTTCTACGGGACGCCGAACTACCTGGAGCAGTACCGCCAGGCCCTCACGAAGATGACGCCCCAGTCCGTGCAGGAGGTGCTGCGCCGCAGGCTTCACCCCAGCGCGCTGTCCTTCGCGTTCGTCACCCAGGACGCGAAGGGGCTCGCCGACGCGCTGCGCGCAAGCCCGCCGTCCCCCATCACCTACGCGTCCGACAAGTCGCCCGAGCTTCTGGAAGTGGACAAGTCCATCGTCCCCTTCAAGCTCCCCGTCCGAGCGGACGCCGTCACCATCGTTCCCGCGCAGTCATTCATGGAGAAGTAGCGCGAGGCTGTATTTCGGCCCGAGGGGTGGGTCATTTGTTTCCGCCCCTCGGGAGCCGATGGTATGAGCTGCCATCATGCGAGGCACCAGCTCCGGCCCTTTCTCCTGGTGGCGGCCCCTGCGCAGCTCCGTCGCCCGACTCGCCCTGCTCGGCCTCGTTCTGGCCTCGGTAGCGGCCCACGCTCAAACAGACCCCTTCACGCGCGGCTTCGACGCCGTGCCCAACAAGCCGACCACCGCGCAGAACAGCGGCATCGCGCTCGAGGGCACCTACGGCGGTGAGCCCGTGGGCAGCTTCCGCGGCGCGCTGCTGTTCGACTTCAACTGGCGAATCCTCGCCCTGAAGCTCGGCGACGAGAAGCTCGGCGACCTGCTGCCGTACCGGCTCGATGCGCACCTGCTGTTCGCCTATCAGCTCCACGAGCGGTTGGAGATTGGCGTCGACCTGCCCGTCACCCTCCTGCAGGGCGACAACTTCAAGCTGCTGCGGGACGCGCTCGACGCGCCGAACTTCCCGGGCGCGGCGGGCGTCAGCCGCACCACGCTCGGGGACATCCGCGTGGTGCCTCGCGTGCACCTGTTGGACCGCGAGAAGTTCCCGGTGGGCCTGTCGCTCATCGCGGAGGTCCGCGCGCCCTCCGGCTCCGCGGACAGCTTCACGGGTGAGCGCGGCTTCCTGTTCGCGCCGCGCCTGGCGGTGGAGCAGCGCTTCGAGGTGCTGCCCATCCCCATCCGCGTCGTCGGCAACGCGGGCGTGCGGATCCGCAAGGAGGCCCAGTACCTCAACCTGCTCGTGGATGACGAGCTGACGCTCGGCGGTGGTGTCATCGCGGAGCTGCCGAACATGGGCCGCTTCACGGACGTGCAGGCCACGGCCGAGATGCACATCGCCACGCCGCTGGTGCGCCCGTTCAACTTCGACCAGTCCGACACGCTCAAGACGCCGTGGGAGGTGCTCGTGGGCGCCCGCACGAAGGTCTGGGGCAACTGGGGGCTGGAGCTGAACGTGGGGCGCGGCATCAACCTCACCACGGGCTACGGGCGCGAGGCGCTGCGCGTGATGTTCGGGCTGCGCTACGACCAGAGCTTCGTGGACTCGGATGGAGACAACGTGCCCGACAACCGGGACCGCTGCCCCAACGAGCCCGAGGACAAGGACGGGTTCATGGACAGCGATGGCTGCCCGGACCCGGACAACGACGACGACGGCATCGTGGACGGCGAGGACAGCTGCCCCAACGTGAAGGGGACGAAGGAGCTCAAGGGCTGCCCCGAGGTGGACACCGACGGCGACGGAATCACCGACCAGTTCGACAAGTGTCCGGACAAGCCCGGCCCGAAGGACTACGACGGCTGCCCGGACACGGACGGCGACGAGGTGCCCGACAACGAGGACGACTGCCCCGACATGTTCGGCCCGCCGGAGAACAACGGCTGCCCGTTCGACTCGCCGCCGTACGTGTTCGTCGAGTCGGACCGCATCCGCATCAAGGGCAACGTGCTGTTCGAGACGGGCTCGGCCGTCATCCAGAAGCGCTCGTATCCGCTGCTGGACGAGGTGGCCACGGTGCTGCGGAAGAATCCCACGCTCGGGCCGGTGCTCATCGAAGGGCACACGGACAACCGCGGCTCGCGGCAGCTCAACATGGGCCTGTCGGACAAGCGTGCTCGCTCGGTGCTCGAGTACCTGGTGGGCAAGGGCATCGACCGCAAGCGCTTGAGCTCGGAGGGCTTCGGGTTCGACCGGCCCATCTCGACGAACGACACCGCGCTGGGTCGCGCGAAGAACCGCCGCGTCGACTTCCGCCTCATCCGCTCCGAGGTGGAGACCGAGGGTCGGGAGACCGTCGTCCCCGCGGGACAGCAGCCTCCGGCGGGCAAGGAGGCTCCGGCGACGAAGCCTCCCGAGGGTGGCGCGAAGAGCGCGCCCGCGACTCCGCCGGCGACGAAGCCTCCTGACAGTGCGGCGAAGAGTGCGCCTGCTCCGGCGACGAAGCCTCCTGAGAGTTCTTCGAAGCCTGCGCCCGCGACGGCTCCTGCGGCGAAGACGGCGCCGGCTGCGGCTCCGCCTGCGACGAAGCCTCCCGAGGATGCTTCGAAGACGGCTCCGGCGACCAAGGCACCGGAGAGCACCCCGAAGCCGGCGACTCCAGGGAAGTAACCCGCCTCACTCGCGGCGCCGCGAGACCTCAGCGTCTCGCGGTGCGCCGCGTGTTCAGGGGCGTTGCTCGATGCATCCGAGCCGGCGCATTCATCTCGTGCGCCGCAGCGCAGTCCTGCCTGCGCGTCCGCTCGCTGCTTCCGCGTGGGCGCGTTCGTCCCGAGCGCAGCAATCTTGCTTGCGCATCCGCTCGTTGCACCCACGTGGGCTCGTCATCCCGAGCGCAGCAATCTTGCTTGCGCATCCGCTCGTTGCACCCACGTGGGCTCGTCATCCCGAGCGCAGCAATCTTGCTTGCGCATCCGCTCGTTGCACCCACGTGGGCTCGTCATCCCGAGCGCCGCAGTCCTGCCTACACATCCGCTCGTGGCCCCCTCATCGGCGCGTTCGTCCCGAGCATTGCGATCCTGCTCGCGCATCCGCGTGTTGCGCGCGTGAGGCATCACGCTGAGCGCCGCGCCCCAGCCAGCGCCCGTCGAGGCATCCACGAGGGACGCCAGGCCCTCCCCCGCTACTGCTGCTTGAGCGCCCGCTCGATGCGCCGGCGCAGGGCGTCCTCGGACAGGGCGCCGCGCTGCGCGTCGGTCACCTTGCCCTCACGGTCCAGGAAGTAGAGCGTCGGCAGCGCGTTCACCTCGAACGCCCGCGCCATGTCGTCGTCCGCGTAGACGACGTAGGGCTTCAGGTCCGGCAGGTGACGGCGGATGAAGTTGTCCACCAGCTTCGGCGCCATGTCGCCGTCGTCACGACTCGCCGCCAGGAAGACCAGCCCCTGCGACTCGTACTCCTTCGCCAGCTTCACCAACGCCGGCATCTCCTCGCGACACGGCGGACACCACGTCGCCCAGAAGTCCAGCATCACCACCTGGCCCCGCAGCTCCTCCAGCTTCAACACGCCGCCCTCGTGGCGCTTCATCTCGAACGAGGGCGCCGCCGCGCCATCCGGCACGAGCTGCGAGCGACGCGCCTCCAGCACGCCCAGGTACACCACCCCCGCCAGCCCCAGTCCGGCGAGCAGGGCCATGAACACCTTCGTCCCCACGCCCGTCGGCTTCATGGGCGGCGGCGCGCCGATTCCTTGCTGCGTCACGAAAATCCACTCCTGGTCAGGCGGTCATGCACCTGCCTCAACATCCAGCGCACTCCGCTCCGAGCCACCGGCCTGCGTGACACCCACCGCGCCACGTCCGGGCCGAAGCGATAGTAGCCACGGATGAACCCGCGCCCGAGCACACTCTTCCTGAGCACGTCGTCCCGGTACGCCCGGAACGCCACCAGCTCCGGCGCCCCCTCACCGAACGCCACCGTCGCCACGAAACACGAGGACGCCGGACTCACCCACATGAGCCGCTGGTTGGTGAGGTTCACCACCACCTTCAGCTCCCGCGCCTCCGTGTACAAGAAGCCGAGCAAATCCCTGCGCGCCGCGGGGAACTCCTGTCCGCTCGCCTCCTCGAACTCGATGCGCGACGAGTTGGTGGAGCCCACCTCGTCCACCGTGAAGAAGTAGCGCTTCGAGCTGCGACGGACCTCCACCTCCAAGCCGCGCAGTTCCCCGAAGTACGCGAGGAACGGCGTGCCGCACACCGGGCACACGAAGCGGTTGTACGCGTGGTTCGTCAGGAAGGCGTAGTCCCCCACCCGCTTGCACCCGGTGTTGGGACACACCAGCTTCACGCTCGCCTGCGGCGCGGGCCGGGGGTCGTACCGCGAGCCTCCCGACGTCTTGTCGAACACCGGCGGAGGCCGTGGCGGTGACGTCACCAGGTGCCGCGTCGGATGCGCGGCGCGCTCCAGTTCCTGCGCGCGTCGCCACGCGGTCTCCGCCGCCTCCAGTCGCCCGCCCGCCGTGTGACACAGGGCCTCGCCGTGCGCGAGCAGCGCCGCCACCAGCTTCTCCAGCGCGGGCGCCATCGAGGGCTCACGCCCCGCGGCGAGCGCCTCCGCCAACACCTTCTCCATCTCCGGCAACAACGCCTGGGCGGCCTTGCGCGAAGGGTCCTCGGCCCGTCGGTACACGGGGGGCTCGGGGATGCGGGTGAACAACGCCGACGCGGACGCCCGGATACGCTCCACCACCGCGTCTCCACGTCCCACGTCCATCTGCGCCGCCCGCGTCCGGGCGGCCTGGAAGAGTTCTTCGGGCTGCAAGCCCGCGGACATTAAGTGTCGTCCGCCCCCCTGTCAGCGCGGATGACACACCCCCGGTCGGAAACTGGCCACGCGCCGCCGCCTCATGTAAGACGACGTGGGAGGCTGTGAGCATGGGAGCTTTGAAGTTCATCGTCTGGACGGCTTGCGCGGTGGGGCTCGGCATCTTCCTGTCGTCGGGGCAGGTGGACGGCAGGACGCCGCTGCAGCACATGGAGCGGACCTGGAAGCGCGCCGTGAAGCCCGACACCGTTGATCGGATGAAGGAGGGGCTGGAGGACGCGTACGAGGACGCCAAGGGCGCTGTCTCGCGGTCGACGGATGCGGCCCCGCGCGAGCGGATCACCGCGGAGGACCGCGCGGCGGTCAACCGAATCATCGCCCAGAAGAAGTAGCCTGGCGGACAGGCCCGCTTCCGCGACACGACTCCCCTCCCTAGGTTGCACCCGGTGGATGGGCGGCGTCGGGGCGGAGGTGGGGCATGAACGGGGCTCCTTTCAACAGATTCGTCATTCTTGGCGCGCTCGTGTGCGCGCTGGCCACACCGGCGGAGGCCGCCGGTCGGGGTCGGCTGTGGCTCGAGGCGCAGAATCGTTCGCTGAACAACCAGCGGGCCACCCTGAGCGAGGTGGCCCGACGGGCCATGCCCTCGGTGGTCTCCATCACCACGCGGCAGCTCAGTGACGAGACGCCCGCGGGCGAGGAGCCCCAGAAGGGCATCGGCTCGGGCTTCATCATCCACGCGGACGGCTACATCCTCACCAGCGCGCACGTGGTGGAGGGCGCCTCCGAGGTCATGGTCTCCGTCATGCACCCGCGCGGCTACGCGGAGGAGTACCTGGCCCGGGTGGTGGGCGAGGACAACCGCACCGACTGCGCGCTCTTGAAGATCGAGGCGCCGCGCCGGCTGCCGGTGCTCAAGCTCGCCTCCGCGTCGCACGTGCGCTCGGCGGACTGGATTGTCGTCATCGGCAATCCGTTCGGCCTGTCCCACTCGGTGACGGTGGGCGTGGTCAGCTACATGGGCCGCACGGACGTGACGCCCAACGGGCGCGACGGCGACTTCGACTACATGCAGATGGACGCCTCCATCAACCCGGGCAACTCGGGTGGCCCCGTGCTGGACCTGCACGGCGACGTGGTGGCGGTGGCCAACGCGGTGAACGTCGCGGGCCAGGGCATCGGCTTCGCCATCCCCATCGACATCGCGAAGACGGTGATTCCGCAGCTCAAGGCCCACGGGCGCGTGCGCCGGGGCTGGCTGGGCATCAGCGTGCAGGACTTCTCGCCGGAGGTGGCCGAGGAGTTCAACCTCCGCCAGGGCCCGGGCGTGGTGGTGACGGAGGTGGTGGAGGGCGGCCCGGGCGAGCGCGCCGGCCTGCACAGCGGGGATGTCATCGTCGGGCTCGACACCCGGCGCGTGAAGCGCGCGCACACGCTGCGCTGGCAGGTGGCGGCCCGGGGCGTGGGCCATGACGTGCGGCTGCGCGTCAACCGGCTGGGCAAGCCCCTGTACCTCAAGGTGAAGCTGGAGGAGATGCCGACCGAGCAGCCCGCCACCGCGCTGGCCGCCCACCGTCAGGGACGCCGGCCCGCCGGGGCCCAGTCCGTGCTGGACGACCTGCTGTCGCCCGTGCCCCGGAAGAAGGTGCAGCCGCCAGCGGCGCCGGAAGTCGAGCCGGACGGCTGGGGTTCCGAAGACGGCGCTCCGGCGCCCTGAGGCCGCCCCGAGCCCACACGGGTCTTCCCGCGTGTCCTTGCGTTCGGGTGGCATGGGCGCTAGACAGTGCGCCTTTTTCGTACCCGGCGGCGGGTCCACCCCGTGTGGCGCCGCGGTTCTCGCATCGTTTCGCAGGAGAGTTCCACAATGGCCGAGGCCACCCCGACGACCCAGAAGAAGCTCACCCACTGGCCGCGCACCGCGAAGGGCGGCGGCAAGAAGGCGTGCACCATCGAGGGCTGCAAGCGCCCCTACCGCGCCAAGAACTACTGCTTCTTCCACTTCAAGCAGTGGCGCCAGGGCGAGCTGCCCCACTCGCGCTACCGCACCTGCTCCAAGCCGGAGTGCCGCATCAAGACGTTCAAGGCCGGCCTGTGCGAGAAGCACCACGGCGAGGCGTTCAAGAAGGACGCGGCGTAAGTCGTCCGCATCCGGCGCCGGGGGCGCGTGTCTCCCTCTCATGCAGGGAGCAGTCCCCCGCGCCACCGCGGCCTCGTCGTGCTGGAAGGACGTGAGCTCCGCTCCGCCTCGCACCGGGCCCGCCGCACCGAATCCCACACAGCATCCCGAAGAGGCTTCCGCCGGACACCTCGGACCTCAGGGCTCGCGTCCGCGCGCGCCGAAAGCCCGGTGTCGTGAGGTCCACGTGCGCCGCGTCACCGGGGTGCGCCCGGTGGTGTCCGTCCTCGCACACCCGCTGCTCAAGGTGCGCGCAGCGACGACGCCTGACGACGGGCGTCGAGCGCCCACATCGCGTCATGGAGAACGGTGGAGTGGCTCCGCGGTGCGGGCGGGGCGGCAGTGACCCGTCCTCCGGAAACGAGGCGGGAAGATTCCCTGGCGGGCACGTTGGGAGCACGACACCGGAGAGATGCTCCCTTGGACGCATGCCGCCGAGTTTCGCTGGTTGATCCTGAAGCAGATCGGTATATTCCCGCCCGTATGCGTCGCTGGCTCCCTGGGTTGCTCCTCTCGCTCGTCTCGGTCCTCACCGCTTGTGGCGGTGCGGGGACACCCGCACGCGCGACGATGAGCGTCCGTCAGGCCCTGACGCATCCGCCCGAGTTCATGGAGTTCGAGTCCCCCGCCACGCGCCTGGAGATGTTCCGCGAGGTGGCGAGGCAGTCGGACCTGGAGGCCGGGCAGGCGGCGCAGGCGCTGGTGCTCTTCCCCATCAGCCAGGACGGCGAGCTGCTCGCGGCTCCGGGCTTCGACGCGCGCATGGACCTGTTCCAGGCGCCGGACGCGGGCAAGGGGCTGCAGCTGGTGCTGGAGGCCCGGGCGGGCGAGCGTTGGCCGGAAGACCGCCGCGAGAGCCTGCAGGGGCTGTCCGAGCGGGAGGCGGCGGAGCTGGTGGCTCGCACGCTGCTCGCGCACTGGGGCATCCAGCCCGAGAGTGCGGTGCAGGTGGACCGCGCGTCCGGAGCGCCCTACGCGGTCGCCTACGTGGACGGCATCCTGCGCATCAACCCGGCCTTCCTCTA
Organism: Myxococcus faecalis; assembly: GCF_050039385.1. NCBI lineage: Bacteria > Pseudomonadati > Myxococcota > Myxococcia > Myxococcales > Myxococcaceae > Myxococcus > Myxococcus faecalis. The sequence continues at coordinate 1,813,261 of NZ_CP144336.1, forward strand.
CCTGGCGGCGGCCTACGGTCCTGCTTCCATGCCGGCCGCGCTCCAGTAGAGTCCCGCGCCCGAAGCAGCCCCCTCTCCCTGCTGGACTTCACCTTCCCGAGGGGCGGGCCGCGAGGCGCCTTTGAATACCTCCGCACTTCACGCTCAGCTTCCCCTCACGCTCCGGCAGGTGGACCTGCCGGCGCTCGGCCAGCTCTACCGCGGCAAGGTCCGTGACACGTACCGGCAGGGCGACAGCCTGGTCCTGGTGACGACGGACCGGCTCTCCGCCTTCGACCACGTGCTCACCACCATCCCCTTCAAGGGCGAGGTGCTCAACCGGCTCGCGGCCTTCTGGTTCGAGCGAACGAAGCACATCTGCCCCAACCACGTGCTGGACGTGCCGGACGCCAACGTCACCGTGGCGCGCGCCTGCACGCCCTTCACGGTGGAGGTGGTGATTCGCGGCTACCTCACCGGCAGCCTGTGGCGCGACTACGAGAAGGGCACGCACACCGCCTACGGCCTGCCCTTCCCCAAGGGCCTGCGCAAGGACGAGGCCTTCCCCACGCCCATCATCACCCCGTCCACCAAGGCCGAGTACGGCCAGCACGACGAGCCCATCTCCGAGCAGGAGATTCTCGCGCGCGGGCTCGCCAGCCCTCGTGACTGGGCGCGAATCACCGAGGCGGCGCGGGGCCTGTTCCAGGAGGGCCAGAAGTGGGCGCGCACGCGCGGCCTCATCCTCGTGGATACCAAGTACGAGTTCGGCAAGGTGGGCGACGACATCTTCGTCATCGACGAGATGCACACCCCGGACTCCAGCCGCTACTGGGTGGCGGACGAGTACGAGGCCCGCTTCGCCAGGGGCGAGGACCAGCGCATGCTGGACAAGGAGAACATCCGCCAGTGGCTCATCCGCGAGCGCGGCTTCTCCGGCCAGGGCACGCCCCCGGCCATCCCCGATGACGTCCGCGTGGAGCTGGCCACCAAGTACGTGGCCGCCTTCGAGCAGATCACCGGCACGTCGCTGACGCTCGAGCCGGGCAACGTACACGAGCGCATCGAGCGGAACCTGCGCCAGAAGGGCTACCTCAAGTAGCCCCTCCAGCGCGCGGCCGGGAGCGACCTACTCGCTCCGGCCGAAGACGCGGCGGAAGATGTCGTCCATGTGCCGCGTGTGGTAGCCCGGGGAGAAGCAGTCGTTGATCTCCTCGGGCGTCATCATCTTGAGCAGGTCCGCGTCCGCGAGCAGCGCCTGCCGGAAGTCCACGCCCTGCTCGTAGAGCTTCATCGCGTTGCGCTGGACGATGACGTAGGCGGCCTGTCGGTCCATGCCCTTGCGCGCCAGCTCCAGGAGCAGCCGCTGCGAGTTCACCACGCCGCCGAGCAGCTCCAGGTTCTTCTTCATCTGCTCGGGGTAGACGCGCAGGTCCTCCATCAGCCGCGCGAAGCGCACGAGCATGAAGTCCGCGAGGATGGTGGCGTCCGGGCCGATGACGCGCTCCACGGACGAGTGCGAGATGTCTCGCTCGTGCCACAGCGCCACGTCCTCCATGGCGCTCACCGCGTAGCCGCGGAGCAGGCGCGCCAGTCCCGTGAGGTTCTCCGAGAGGATGGGGTTTCGCTTGTGGGGCATCGCGCTGGAGCCCTTCTGCCCGGCGGTGAAGGGCTCCTCCGCCTCGCGCACCTCGGTGCGCTGCAGGTGGCGGATCTCCACCGCGAACTTCTCGATGCTCGCGCCGAGCAGCGCCAGCGCCGTGAAGAACTCCGCGTGCCGGTCACGCTGCACCACCTGGCTGGAGGCGGGGGCGTGCTTCAGGCCCAGCTTCGCGCAGACGCGCTCCTCCACGGCCGGAGGCAGGTGCGCGAAGGTGCCCACCGCGCCGGAGATCTTCCCCACGGCGATGCTCTCACGCGCGTGGAGCAGGCGCGTGCGCGCGCGGCCCAGCTCGTCGTACCAGATGGCCAGCTTGTGGCCGAACGTCACCGGCTCCGCGTGGATGCCGTGGCTGCGGCCCATCTGCAGCGTGTGCTTGTGCTCGAAGGCGCGCTTCTCCACCGCCGCCCTCACCCGCTCCAGGTCCTGGAGGATGAGGTCCACCGCGTCGCGCAGCGTCAGCGCCAGCGCCGTGTCCAGCACGTCCGAGGACGTCATGCCCAGGTGCAGCCAGCGCGCACTGGGCCCCACCCGCTCCTCCATGAAGGTGAGGAAGGCGATGACGTCGTGCTTGGTCGTGCGCTCGATGTCCTCGATGCGCGCGGCGTCCTCGGGGGTGAAGTCCCCGGCGCGCGCGACGCAGTCCTCCAGCGCCTCGCGAGGGGCCAGCCCCGCCTCCACCATCCCCTCCAGCGCGGCGAGCTCCACGTCCCGCCAGCGGCGGTAGCGGGCCACGTCGGACCAGAGGTTGGACATCTCCTGTCGGCTGTATCGCGGAATCACTCGTAGACCTTCACGGCAAAGTCCTTCCGCGCCGCGAACCGGAGCAGCTCCAGTACGGACTCGGAGGACGGACCCAACTTCCTGGCGGTGCTGAGGTTGACGGACAGGTCCAACCCCTCGGGCTGCGCCACCGCCAGCGCTCCCGGGTCGACCTTCTCGTGGATGATGCGGTTGGCCAGCCGGCCCGCCTGCAGGCCGATGGTCAGCGGGCTGGGGGACAGGGCCAGCGTGGCGCCCTCCTTCACCTGGCTGGGGGTGAGCGCGACGAGCGGCAGCCGCTTCGCGTGCGTGAAGGCGATGAGCTCCTGCACCACGGCCGCGTTGCCCACCGTCTTGTCGGCCACCATCAGCATCGCGTCGACCCGGCCCGCGGCGCCCTCGAGCGCCTTGGCCACCTTGCCCGGCGAGTCCACCTCCAGCGCGAGGATGGACAGGCCCCGCGCGGCGGCCGCGGCCTGCGCCAGCGCCACCGTGCTCGCGGAGAAGCGCGGGTCGTGCACCATGCCCACGCGCTTGGCCTTGGGCGCCACCGCGAGCAGCCCCTCCAGCTCCGGCCCCAGGTCACTGGTGAGCGAGATGCCGGTGACGTTGGGGCCCTCCAGGCCGTACTTCTCGTAGTACGGCACCATGGCGAAGAGGACGGGCACGTCCTCGCCCAGCGAGCGGCGGGCGGCGTTGGCGGCCAGCGGGCCCAGCGCCAGGATGAGCGCCGGCTTCTGCGCCGCCAGCTTCTTGAAGATGCGCGCGGCCGCGCCCGGACTCTCGTCGAGCGTCATCTCCTGGACCTCGGCGCGCGCCTCCGCGGAGAAGCCCGCGAGCAGCGAGGTGTAGGGCGCTAGGTTGGCGGACTTCACCGCCACCACCTGCGGACGGCCGCCCTTCTGGGCCCAGGCCAGCGCGGGCGCCAGACAGAGCAGGAGCGCGAGGGCCAGGCGGCTCATGGCTGCGTGCTCGTGCAGCAGCGGAAGCCCACCGTGGCGGAGGCCTTCTCGGGAGGGCCGAAGGCGCGCGCGCTGCAGCGCGACTCCTCGTAGTGCTGGTTGAAGGCGCCGCCCCGCTGGACGACCCCCTTCTGCCCGATTCGGGCCGAGGTCCACTCGGCCGCGTTGCCGGAGAGGTCCACCACCCCATAGCCCGACACGCAGCCGGGGTGTGCCCCAGAGGGAGCGAGCGCCGTCTCCGACTCGACCCGATTGACCTTGGCGTTGCACGTGCCCTGAACGTAATCGTTGCCGTGCGGGAAGCGCGCGTGGCCCGGTCCCTTGCATGCCTTCTCCCACTCGTCCTCGCTGCACAGGCGCTTGCCCCCGGCCTCGCACAGCGACTTGGCCTTCTCCCAGGTGACGCTCACCGTGGGGAGCGCGCCCGACTGGTTCGGGTGCTCGAACTCGTCGATGCAGAAGGAGGGCAGCTGGACGCTCTCCTGGTCGGGCTCGTCCACCTTCGCCAGGTTGTCCAGCTTGGACTTGCCTCGCCGGAAGGCGCCACCACTCACCAGCCGCATCTCCGGCGGACACTTGTCCGCGAGCGCGACGACGGGTGGCGCGTCCACGTCAGTGCCCGGGTTCCCCGTCGCGAGCGCCGACGGGACCGGCGCCTGGGCCTTCGCGGCCTGACGCGCCTCCCAGTAGCGCAGGAACAGGAAGCCACCGCCACCGCCCAGCGCGAGCCCGCCGACAATCAGCACCGCCATCCACACGAACATGGAGCGACGCCGCGCGGACGAGGACTTCTGGGGCCGGGTGGCGCGCTGGGTGGGCGCGATACGCGGCCCCGTGCGAGCGCCCGACATCGACGGGGAGCCATCGAGGGAGCGCGGCGCGGTGCGGGCGCCGGACATCGCGGGCGTGGTCTCCAACGTGCGGGCCGTCCGGATGCTCGGCACCGGCACCGCCGGCGCCGCGTCCAGCGTGCGCGCCAGCGGTCTGCCCGCGGGCGCGGAGCGGGGCCCCGAGTCGGAAGGCCCGGGCTCATTCCCCTCCCCCGACGACTGCGCCTTCTGCGACGAGCGGGGCTGGGCCGAGGCGACCTGCCCCGAGCCCCGTGGCGCCGGACGCGCGGAGGGCTCCGAGCGCCCCGGCTGCGAGGGCTCCGCGGCCGGGGAGCGCGCGAAGATGATGGACTCCGGCGAGCCTCGTGCACCCGCCGGAGCGGAGGGCTCCGCGGCGGACGAGCGCGCGAAGATGACCGGCTCCGACGCGCCTTGCGCCCCCGCGACGGGGGCCGGCTCCGCGGCCGGGGAGCGCGCGAAGATGATGGACTCCGGCGAGCCCCGGGCGCCCGCGGGAGGCTCGGCGCGCGCGGACTCCGTGGCGGCCTTCGCCGCGGACGCGGTGATGAACGGCAGCGCCTGCTCGGTGAGGTGTTGATGGGACGCGGTGGGGTTGGCGCCGATGATGGCGGCGAGCGTCGCGGCGTCGAGCGGCTGGGTGGCGTCCGGCGGAGGCGGCTCCTCCTCGTGCGACGTGGCCCGGGGCGGGATGCTCACGCTGCCCGTGGCCGCCGGCATCATGCCCGTGGGCACCGGCGGCGGAGGCCGGGCCGACATGCGGATGGCCGCGGCCTGCGCCGAGCCCGAGGGCGGAGGCACGCCACGCACGCGCGCGACGACGGCGGCCGGGGAGCGCGAGAGGATGCTGGCGAACTCGGCGTGCAGCTCGCCGGCCGACTTCGGCCGCGCCAGCGGATTGATGTTGAGCGCGCGGCGGTAGAGCGCCTCGAAGGAGGTGGGCAGGTCCGGGTGCAGCGACGTCAGCCCCGGCACCACGCCCTCGGTGGGGACCAGGCCGGTGAGCATCTCGCCCATGATGACGCCCAGCGAGTACACGTCCATGCGCGTGTCCAGCTCACCGCCCGCGACGTACTCCGGAGCGATGTAGACCTCCGCGCGGTGGCTCTTCTGCGCCTGGACGAAGGGCAGCTGCGGCACGGCGAGCCCCAGGCCGTAGTCCGTCACCTTCAGCAGGTCCGGCAGGACGATGACGTTCTCGGGCTTGAGGTCGGAGTGCGGGCCGAAGCGGTGGGCCGCGTCGAGCGCCGCCGCCATCTGCGCGAGCAGCGGCTCCACGTCCTTGAGCGAGAAGAGCTGCCCGCGCGAGGCGCGCTGCTCCATCATCCGCCGCAGCGTCATGCCCTCCAGGAGCTGCATGGTGAAGAAGGGCCGCTCGCCGTCGAGCCCCTCCTCGTAGACGCGCAGCAGGTTCGGGTGGTTGAGCTTCTTGCCCACCCGCATGGAGAACGAGAACTGGGTGCGCTCCTCGGGCTGTTGGACCAGGCGCGGGTGCACCGTCTTCAGGGCGACCTCGACGTCGATCTCCTGGTCCTGCGCGCGGAAGACGAAGCCCATGGGGCCGGAGCCCACCACCTCCTGGATGGCGTAGCGGCCGGCGAGGACGTCCCCCGGCTTGTAGGGGGCGCCTTCCAATCCACGCTTGCGAGCGACGCCGGCCGCCTGGCGAGCGGTCGCGTCGTACTTCATCCCGCAGGTGGGACAGGTGTCGGTCGTCTCGGGGACGTGGCTGCCGCAGCGGTAGCAGAGCAAAGCAGTCGGACTCCAGGGGCCGGTCGAGGGGGACCGCAGGCGGGGACGCGGTCCAGGCCTCTTATTCTGCACGCTCCCCTGTCATCAAGGAACGATGCCGGGGCCTTCCGACGAACGGCCTAGCGGCCGGTGGAGCCGAAACCATTCCCCCCCCGCGCCGTCGCGTCGAGGACCTCGACTTCCGACAGGCCGACGGAGGTCACCGGCGCCACCACCAGCTGGGCCACCCGGTCGCCCCGACGCAGGGTGAAGGGCTCGCTGGAGAGGTTGACCAGCAGGACCTGCACCTCCCCCCGGTAGTCCGCGTCCACCGTCCCGGGCGCGTTGAGCAGCGTCACCCCGTGGCGCAGCGCCAGCCCGGAGCGGGGCCGCACCTGCCCCTCGTAGCCCGGGGGCAACCCCAGCGCGAGCCCCGTGGGCACCGCCATCCGCTCCAGGGGCCGGAGCACCCGCTCCCCGTCGATGTCGGCGCGCAGGTCCAGCCCGGCGGCGAGCTCCGTCTCGTAGCGGGGAAGCGGCAAGGGCTCCGGATGCGCCCGCACACGGCGCACCTGCACAATCAAGGGCGAGGCCATGGCGTGGATGTACCACACGCCTGCCCCGTCTCCAGTTCCCGCGCCGACGTCACGGGTTGTCTCCGGAAGGGACGACAGGCTCGGGCAGGCTTCCAGGTCCGGAAGCCCGGCCCGGACGCGCTCAGGGCGCGGTGTCCTGGGACATGGCGCGCATCGTGGCGCGGAACTTGAGCGGGTCCATGGGCCGGGAGGCCAGCTCGAGCTGATAGTGCAGATGAGGTCCGGTGGAGCGCCCGGTGTTGCCGGAGCGGGCGATGAGCTGCCCCCGCGTCACCTTCTCGCCCACCCGCACCAGCAGCTCCGAGTTGTGGCAGTACGCGGTCGTCACCCCGCGCCCGTGGTCCAGGACGAGCACGCGGCCGTTCACCGCGTCCTCGCTCGCGCGCCGCACCACGGCTTCGGCCACCGCGGAGACCTCCGTGCCGACGGGCACGCCCAGGTCCACGCCCGTGTGCAGCTTCCGGGTGCCCAGCACCGGGTGGTGGCGCTCGCCGAAGGGGCTCGTCACGCGGGCGCTCTCGTACACGGGCCAGCCCAGGCCGAACGTCGTGGACAAGGCGAGCGCCTGCGCCGCGCCCACGGACGCCCCCTCGAAGCCCGGCGGCAGCTGACGGTTCAGCGCCTCCAGCGTCGGAGCGCGCCCCTCCGCCGCCACCCGCTCCACGGCGTAGCGTGCGGGGACCCGGCCGACGAAGAGGGCAGCCAGCCGCGCCTCCTCCTGGGGGAAGTCCCCCGCCAGCGCCGCGTGCAGCCTGCGCGCGGCGCGAGGGCCCTCCACCGGGTCCAGCAGCGTCGCCATCGGGATGCCCAGCTCCTGGGCCAGCGCCAAGGAGGGCTCGCGCGCCCGCGCATCCAGGCCCTTGAGCGCCAGGTGCGTGCCCCACGCCAGGGCCTCGGCGTCCGTCAGCGGACGCACGATGGAGACTTCGGGCGCGAGCACGGGCGCCGCCAGCGAGGTGCCCGTCACGCCGTCGTAGTACGCGAGCAGCGGGCGCGCGGTGCTCTTCGTGGAGAAGGCCCACGCGGAGGCCTTGCGCACCAGCGCGCCCGCGGGCGTGTGGTGGTACGCCGTCCACACGCACAGCACCGCCATCAAGAAGTCCAGCAGTCCTCGGGCCTGGCGCGGAAACATGACTGGCCCCTAGCGAAGGAAGGACAGCAGTGGAGAGGCGTCCAGCACCGCGGCCACCGCCAGCGGCGCCACCACCGCGCACCCGAGCAGGCCGCGGGTGAAGGCCTTGCGTCCGGACACGCCCGCGCAGGCCTCGTCCGCGTGCTGGAGGTTTCGCAGCACCGCGCGCCAGCCCAGCGTGGCCAGCACGCCCACGAGCACCACGAGCGCCAGTCCGCGCGCGCCCCCGTCCGCCACGCGGTCTCCCATCAGCTCGCGCCAGGAGAGGTACACCGTGCCCTGGAGGAGCCGCGCCACCGTGCACGCGCCCGCCACCACCACCGCCGCCGTGGACAGGGGCCGGAGCCACCGCATGGGCGTGGGCTGACGCAGACACCGCCGCCACAACGCGCGCCACGAGGGCTGGGCCTGCTTCCCCTCCAGCGCCACGCGCCACGCCTCCGCGGGCCTGGCGGCCGCCGCCTCGCGGTAGCCCAGCGCGGGCAGCGCCAGCACCAGGTCCGCGGCCAGCTCCCACAGGAGGGCCAGGGCCCGCGCGATCTCCGTGCGCAGCTCCAGCGACACCCACTCCACCATGGGCGCCGTCAAATCGTAGCGGCCCACCACCCCGTCGAAGGCCGCGTCCGCGCGGTCCACCAGCGACAAGAGCCGGTCATCCAGCGTGTCGGCCGCCGCGTGCACGCCCACCGCGACGAGCGCGAGCAGCCCCAGCGGCATGAACGCCCACCGGAAGGCCCCCAACAGGCGCGAGACGTCGGTGACGAATCCAGTGGAGCTGGGCGGTGGAGCAGGCGGCAACAGGGCCTCCGGGAAGCGGGGCTCGCACCTCCAACGCACGCGCCCCCCGTCCAGGTCTAAGCCAGTCTCCCTGGAATCGAAAACACCCCCTCCCGCGCGAGTGGCGGAAGGGGGTGCGAGGCTGCCCGGAGGCCCTACGAGCGGGCCCGGGTGCCCAGGGGCATCACGCCTTGGCGTTGGGCTGCGTGGCCTCGGGAGACGGCTGGGCGGCGACCGCGTCGGCCGCGCCCTGCTGGGCCGCCGCGCGCTCCGCCATCGCCTCCTTGCGCGACAGGCGGATCTTACCCGTCTTGTCGATGCTGACGACCTTCACCAGCACCTCGTCGCCCTCCTTCAGCACGTCGGAGACGCTCTTGACGCGCTTGTCGGACAGCTCGGAGATGTGGATGAGGCCGTCGGTGCCCGGGAACAGCTCCACGAAGGCGCCGAACTCGGCGATCTTCCGCACCGTGCCCGTGTAGATCTTCCCGATCTCCGCCTCGCGGGTCAGCGCCTGGATCATCGCGATGGCGGCCTTCACGGCCTCGCCGTTCGCGCTGGCGATGTCCACCCGGCCGGAGTCCTCGATGTTAATCGCCGCGCCGGTGCGCGCGATGATGTCCTTGATGACCTTGCCGCCCGGCCCGATGACGTTCTTGATGAACTCGGGACGAATCTGGATGGTCGTGATGCGAGGAGCGTACTGGCTGATCTCCTTGCGCGGCTGCGCCAGCGTCTTGAGCATCTCATCCAGGATGTGGAGGCGGCCCTGACGCGCCTGCTCCAGCGCGCGGCTCATGATCTCCGTGGTGAGACCGGTGATCTTGATGTCCATCTGGATGGAGGTGATGCCCTTGGTGGTGCCGCACACCTTGAAGTCCATGTCGCCCAGGTGGTCCTCGTCACCGAGGATGTCGGACAGGATGGCGATCTTCTCGCCCTCCTTCACCAGGCCCATGGCGATGCCGGCCACCGGCGACTTGATGGGGACGCCCGCGTCCATCAGCGCCAGCGTGCCACCGCACACGGAGGCCATGGAGGAGGAGCCGTTGGACTCGAGGATGTCGGAGACGAGGCGCACCGTGTACGGGAACGACTCGCTCTTGGGCACCATGTTGCGCAGCGCGCGCTCCGCCAGCGCGCCGTGGCCGATTTCACGACGGCCCGGGCCGCGCAGCGGCTTGGTCTCGTTCACGCTGAACGGGGGGAAGTTGTAGTGCAGCATGAAGCGCTTGAAGGACATGCCTCCGAGCATCTCCAGGCGCTGCTCGTCCTCGCTGGTGCCCAGCGTCGCGACCACGAGCGCCTGCGTCTCGCCACGGGTGAACACCGCGCTGCCGTGGGTGCGCGGGAGCACGCCCACCTCGCACGTGATGGAGCGGACCACGTCGTGGCCACGGTCGCCGATGCGGCCACCGTTGACCGTCATCTCGCGCATGTGCTCGTACTTGAGGTCTTCCACCACCTGCTTGGCGTGCTTCTCCACCAGCGGCGTGTAGGCCTCCGCGAGCTGCTCCTTGAGCTTGGCGAGCGTCTCCTTCTTCGTCTTGGAGAGCGCCTCGTAGCGCGCGCCCTTCTCCTTGATGGCGTAGCCGGCCTTGATGCCGTCCATCGACAGCTCGCGCACCTTGCCGCGCAGGGCCTCGTCCACGGAGGCCGGCTTGTCGAACGAGCGCACCTGCTTGTTCAGCGCGCGGCGCAGCTCGTCCTGCAGGTCCAACGCGGGCTGGGCGGACTGGAAGCCGAACTCCAGCGCGGCGACCATGTCGGGCTCGGACACCTCCTCCGCGCCACCCTCCACCATGACGATGGCCTTGCGGCTGACCGCCATGACCAGGTCCAGGTCGCTCTGCTCACGCTGCTTCGCGGTGGGGTTGGCCACCAGCTGACCGCCCACGCGGCCCACGCGGATGCCCGCGAGGGGGCCGTCGAACGGGATGTCCGACACCCACAGCGCCGCGGAGGCGCCGGTGATGCCGTGCACGTCGCCCTCGTTCTCCGGGTCCGCGGAGATGACGCTGGCGATGATCTGCGTCTCGTACGCGTAGCCTTCCGGGAACAGCGGACGCATGGAGCGGTCCACCAGGCGGCTGGCCAGCGTCTCCTTCTCCGTCAGCCGGCCCTCGCGCTTGAAGTAGCTGCCGGGGATGCGACCCGCCGAGTACAGCTTCTCCTGGTACTCCACCGTCAGCGGCAGGAAGTCGATGTCCTTCTTCTCCCGCGCGCTCACCGCCGTCACGAGCAGCATGGTGTCGCCATAGCGGACCACCACGGAGCCATCGGCCTGCTTGGCCAGACGGCCCGTCTCGATGCTCAGCTCGCTCTCGCCAATCTTGACGCTCTTCTTCAACATGTCCTTGCCTCGGTATTGCTTCGGGCGAGGACCCCACCGCACGCACCCGGTCCAGGACAAATGGACCCGGCACCCCGGGAGGGCCCTCGGGGTGTATGAGCGGTCGCCAAGGCCCGAAAAGGCACATGACAGGCAACCGCCAGCCTGTACTGCGGAAGGGCGCTTGCGGAGCGCCGGAGGGATGTCCCGGAACTTTTGATCCCTGATCGCACCGGCCGACCTCACACCCCAGGTCAGCCGGTCCGAACGGAAACCAAAACCTCCGACGGCACCACTCCCTCGCCCGCCACCACCCACCGCGACTCGAACTGCTTCGTCCTTCTCAAACGCGCGGGGCGCTGGTTGAACCAGCGCCCCGTTTGCTGCCGAGATGCCTACTTGCGGATGCCGAGGCCCTCGATGAGCTTCTTGTACCGGGTGACGTCCTTCGACTTCAGGTAGTCCAGAAGCCGACGACGCTGACCGACCAGCTTCAGCAGACCGCGGCGGGAGTGGTGGTCCTTCTTGTGCGTCTTGAAGTGCTCGGTGAGCATGTTGATGCGCTCGGACAGCAGCGCCACCTGCACCTCGGGGGACCCGGTGTCAGACTCGTGGGTCCTGAACTTCGTCACCAGCTCCGACTTGCGCTCCTGATGCAGCGACATGTGATTCTCGTCCTTCTGTCCCGCTCCGGCGTGGATACCACTTGAGTCACCCAGGTCCGCGGAGGGGTACAGACCGGGTCTCATGCTCATGCTTCTAACGAGCGGGGGGCTTATAAGCTTCGCCCTACCCAGGGTCAACCTTGGACGCCTGCCCGTGCGCCCCCCAGGCCTGGGAGCGTGAGAAGACGCACAACCCGGGGCAAAGGGGCGCCTAGACGAGCACCCGCAGGTAGCGCAGCCGCCCGCCCACGCCCTCGGCCACGGCGAGCAGCGCGCCGTCCGGTCCCATCACCCGCACGCGGCCGGGCTTGAGCGAGGCGGGGACCTCCACCGGAACACCGTGGGAGACGCGGCGCGCCTCGTCCGCGTTCACCCGCACCTCGGGCATGTCCACCAGCGCGTCGGAGAGCGACACCAGCCGCGGGGCCAGCAGGCCCTCCTTCGCCAGGGACGCCACGTCCGTCAGGGGCAGCGCCCGCGCCAGCGTGAAAGGCCCGCTGGAGGTGCGACGCAGCGCTTCGAGGTGCGCCCCGCAGCCCAGCGCGCGGCCCAGGTCGAACGCCAGGGTGCGCACGAAGAAGCCCTTGGAGCAGCGCACGGACAGGTGGAGCCGGTCCGCGGAGAAGTCGCGCAGCACCAGCTCGTACACCGTCACCTGGCGGGCGGCGCGCTCCACCTCTTCACCCGCGCGGGCCAGCTCGTACAGGCGCTTGCCGGCCACCTTCACCGCCGAATACATGGGCGGCACCTGCTCGAAGGGCCCCCGGAAGCGCGCGAGCGCGGCCTCCAGCAGCGCGGGCGTCAGCGCGGGCACCGGCGCCCGGGCCGTCACCTGCCCTTCAGCGTCCTGGGTGTCCGTCTCCGCGCCCAGGCGCACCGTGGCGTCGTAGGCCTTGTCGCCCTCGGTGATGAAGCCCGCCACCTTGGTGGCCTCCCCCAGACACAGGGGCAGCACCCCGGTGGCCATGGGGTCCAGGGTCCCCGTGTGGCCCACCTTCTTCAGCTTGAGCAGCGAGCGCACCTGTCGCACCACGTCGAAGGACGTGGGGCCAGTGGGCTTGTCGATGACGAGGACGCCGTCCATGTCCGCTCAATATTGTGGGGCTGGCGCCAGAACTACCAGCCTTCCTTGCTCCGGACCTCGCGCAGCAGACGGTCGATCTTGTCGCCCTCGCCGACAGACTCGTCGAAGGAGAAGAAGACCTCGGGCGACACCCGCAGGTTGACGGCCTCGGTGACGGCGCGGCGCACGAAGCCCTTGGCCGCCTCCAGCCCCTTCTGCGTCTCGGAGCGCTCCTCGGCCGTGCCCATCATCGAATAGAAGACACGGGCCACGCGCAGGTCGGGGGAGACCTTCACGCCGGTAATCGTGATGAAGCCGATGCGGGGGTCCCGCAGCTCGCCACGGGCCAGCAAGGCCCCCAGCGCCGCCTGGATCTCCTGCCCCACTCGCTCGGGTCGGGAATGCGTCGTCATTTCTTCTCCCAGTCTCGCGGGTTGCGCAGGGCGCGGGCGCGAGCCCGTGCCTCGTCCAGCGTCATCCGTCCACCGCCCGACGGAGACGGGCGGCCCGTACCGGGGCCACCGTCGTTGTCGCCGTCATGACGGCGCTCCCAATCTCCCAACCCCTCGGCTTCCGCCAACGAAGCCCGCTCACCCCTGAGGAAGCGGGCAATCGCCGCCTCCGACTCGGCCGCCGCCTCCTCCGGAGACAGCGCCTCGTCCTCCTCGTCCAACACCTGCCGCGCGGACTTCGCCCCGAGCGAGGAAGCCTGCGAAGGGCCTCCCGCGAAGAGCTGGTCTCCGAAGGCGAGTATCTCCGTCTCCCGCGACATCAGCGGGGCGACGTACATCTCCTCGATGAAGTGGATGACCTTCTCGAGCTGCTCGTCCACGTGGCGGCGCTCGTTGCCCACCACCGAGAGAGCGAGCGTGGCCTTCTGCCAGAGGTCCTGGTCCTCCACCTCCGCCATGGCCACGTTGAAGCGGGCCTTCACCCGGTCCATCACCCGGCGGAGCACCTGCCGCTTCGACTTCAGCGAGCCGCTCTCCGGAATCTGGAGGGTCAGACGTGCGACACCCACGAACATGCCAATCCCCCGGCCTCGGAAGACCCCGCGAAGTCGCGAGGTCTCCCGGGCGAAACCATTCCGGGAAGGTGGGGCCTTCCCGGAGGCGAAGAGGACTCGGTCGAGCGACGACTAGGTGAGGCTCTGCCGGGTCTCCTCGATCTCGTAGGCCTCGATGATGTCGCCGGCCTTGAGGTCGTTGAAGCTCTCGATGCCGATACCGCACTCGAAGCCCTGCGCGACCTCCTTGACGTCGTCCTTGAAGCGACGCAGCGACGCCATCTTGCCGGAGAACAGCTGCTTGTTCTCGCGCATGAGGCGCACGAAGGCGCCGCGCTTCATCACACCATCCAGCACCGCCGCGCCGGCGATGGTGCCCAGGCGGGGGACGTTGAAGGTGTTGCGGACCTCCGCGCGGCCCAGCTTCTTCTCCGTGCGGATGGGCTCCAGCAGGCCCTCCATCTGCGTGCGCACCCCGTCGATGAGCTCGTAGATGATGGAGTAGCTCTGCAGGGTGACTTCCTGCGCCTTGGCCGCGGCCTCCGCGCCGGACTCCGGGTGCACGTTGAAGCCGAGCACCACGCCCTTGGAGGCGGCCGCGCGCATCACGTCGCCCTCGGTGATGGCGCCCACGCCCGTGTGGACGATCTCCACCTTGACCTTGTGCGTGGACAGCTTCTGGACGGCCTGCTTGACGGCCTCCGCCGAGCCCTGCACGTCCGCCTTGATGACGACGCGCAGCTCCTTGGGTCCACCGCCCGCCTTCGTCTTGGCGAACAGCTGCTCCAGGGACTCGCGGCTGACCTTGGACAGCTCGGTCTGCCGCTCCTTCATGTTGCGGTGCTCGGCGATCTGCTTGGCCGCCTTCTCGTCCGCCACCACGTTGATGGCGTCGCCCGCGCTGGGGACACCGGACAGGCCGATGACCTCCGCGCAGTAGCCCGGCTTGACTTCCTTCACCTGCTCGCCGCGGCTGTTGTTCATCGCGCGGACACGGCCGTAGTGCGAGCCGGTGACGACGGCGTCACCCAGCTTGAGCGTGCCCTCCTGCACCAGCACCGTGGCCACCGGGCCACGGCCGCGGTCCAGCTTGGCCTCGATGATGGCGCCGACCGACGGACGGTTCGGGTTGGACGTGAGCTCGAGGACCTCGGCCTGCAGCGCCAGGTTCTCCAGCAGCAGGTCCAGGTTCTGCTTCGTCTTGGCCGACACGGGCACCATGATGGTGTCGCCGCCCCACTCTTCCGGGGTGAGCTCGTGGTTGGCCAGGTCCTTCTTCACGCGGTCCGGGTTGGCGCCCGGCACGTCCATCTTGTTGATGGCGACGACGATGGGCACCTCGGCCGCCTTCGCGTGCTTGATGGCCTCCACCGTCTGCGGCATCACGCCGTCGTCGGCGGCCACCACCAGCACCACGATGTCCGTCACGTTGGCGCCGCGGGCGCGCATGGACGTGAAGGCCTCGTGACCCGGGGTATCCAGGAAGGTGACGTCACCGCGCGCGGTGGTGATGCTGTACGCGCCGATGTGCTGGGTGATGCCGCCCGCCTCGCCCGACGCCACGTTGGCGCTGCGGATGGCGTCCAGGAGGCTCGTCTTGCCGTGGTCGACGTGGCCCATGATGGTGACGACCGGCGGACGCGGACGCTCGTCCTCGGGACGGGCCTCCACCTCGGGCAGGTAGTCCTCCACCTCGAAGCCCACGCGCTCGACCTTCCACCCGTAGTCGGTGGCGAGGATTTCGGCGGTGTCGGCGTCCACCATCTGGTTCGCCGTGGCCATCTTCCCCTGGCCCATCAGCTTCTTGATGATCTCCGCGGTGCGCACACCCATGCGCTGGCCCAGGTCGGACACCGAGATGCCCTCCTGCAGCTTGATGACCTTCTTCTCCTCGGCCATCTGGGTGATCTGCGTCTTGGCGCCCTTCTTCGTGGGCTTGCGCTTCTTGCCACGGATGGGGATGGTGACGCGGCCCCAGACCATGTCCGTCAGTTCCTGCTTGGACACGCTGGTCGTATCGCCACTGGTGCGCTTGCGCTGGCCCCGCTCCTTGTTCTTGGAGACGTCCACCAGCTCGCGGCCACGGCCCAGGTGGTCCGGGACCACCTTGTACTCACGCCGCTCGGGGATGCCCGCGCGGCCCGGCGCCATGGGGTACTGCTTGGCCTGACCCGCGGTGGGCGTCACGCGCCGCACCTGGATGAGCGGGCGCGAGATGACGACGGCCTGCGTGGCCGTGGGCCGCGCCTGGCCACCCGTGGGGGTCACCTGCGCGTGGGGAACACCGCCCACCATGATGGTGGGACCCTGCGGCGCGGCGGTGCCGCCGGCCGAGGCCTGCGCCGTCGGAGACGTGCTGGGACGCACCGGACCCTGGCCGGGACGCGCGCCCTGGCCCTGATACGACGGATAGCTCGGACGACCCCCCGGGCCACCGGGACGCCCCCCCGGACCGCCGGGACCACCCGGACGCCCACCACCGGGACCGCCCGGGCCGCCGGGACGTCCACCCGGACCGCCCGGCCCCCCGGGACGTCCACCCGGACCACCGGGCCCACCCGGGCGATTGCCCGGAGGACCGCTCCGCTGCCCGTAGCCCGGCGCGGGGCCTCGGGACACGACGGTCGCGGACGAAGACGGGGAGGAAGGCGTCCGGACAGTCGGCGGAACCGGCGAGCGCGGAGGGGGTTGGGGCAAGTGGGTACTCTCCTGAGAAGGGGGACGAGGCTGCGCGGCGGCAGCGGGAGGGGCGACAGGCGCACGAGGCGCCTCGACCGGGGCCTTGGGAGCCTCGGCTGTGACAGGGGATGCGACGGGCGCGGGCGGCTCGGCCACCGTGGAGGCGGGCGGAGTCACGGGCGCGGCGGCGACGGGAGCCGCCTCCGCCACGGGGGCGGGGGCCGACTCGACGGCGGGCGCGGGCGGCTCGACGTGGCGAGGGGGCTCCTCGACGGTCGGCGGGGCCGCTTCGATGGTGTGGCTTGGGGCCTGGGGCGGAGCCTCGGGCGGCAGGGACTCGGGCACACCTTCGTACCCGGCGTCAGCCGACTGGGACTCCATGCCCGCGTCACCCGACGCGCCGGCGGGGGGGCCCACCTTGCGGCGCACCACGAACCCCTTCGCCGTCACGGGGGGCGCGGCCTGCTTCGGCTTGCGCTTGTCCAGGATCTTCTGGACGGCGGCGGTCGCCTGGTCGTCATCGAGGGAGGACGAATGGCTCTTGACGTCGTACCCGAGCGCGGACAGCTCGTTTACGACCTCCTTGTTGTCGAGCTCAATGCCGTGGCCCTTGAGCTCCTTGGCGATTTCGTGGACGCGCTTCTTCGACATATTGCCCTTGTTGGCCTGCCACACCCGGCGACTCCGGGGCGCAGCACCCTAGCTCAAACCCGAAAATGTGTGCGAGTGGTCCTTAACACCCACTCCCCCCCAACACCCCTCCGCCCTCATGGCGCAGGCTGCTCTGCCTACCCGAGCTGCGACGGGTCTAACAACCCCGCCTTCCCGCGAAAGGCCCTTGCAAATGCCTTCCGCTTCAGCGCTGCCGTCATGCAACCGACACCGCACAGGTAGGCGCCCCGTCCGGGCAGCCGCCGCTCCCTGTCCACCACGATGGCGCCCCCGGGGCCTACCACGAACCGGGTGAGCTCTGCTTGCGGTCGCTTGGACCCGCATCCGACGCACATCCGGACCGGGCCTGACTCCGCGCTTGCTGCTGGCTCCGAGCGGCCAGTCGGGCGCCCCACGTCCCCTCTCCTCTTCTAGCTTACGGCGACTTGGTGGCTTCCGCGCCACCGTCCAGGGTCGCCGCCGAAATACCGCGCTCGGCGTTCAGCTCCGCGCGCAGCTTGGCCTCCTCCACAAGGTAGTTCTCCGCCGCGCTCTTGAGCTGGCGGGCCTTCTTGATGCCCACACCCGGGACGTCGCCCAGCTTCGCGAGGTCCTTCTCGTTGGCGATGTCCTCCACCGTGCGGTAGCCGGACGACTGCAGCTGCTCGATGGTCTTCTCGCCAACGCCGCGCACGCGCGCCATCCGCTCGGACTGGTTCAGCTCGTCGGGGTGGCGGCGCGCCTCGGCGATGCGGGCCTGCTCCCTTTCATAATCCATGCGGGACAGCTCCGCCTGGTCTTCGACCATCCGCTTCCGGGCGGCCTCCTGCATGGAGGGGATGCGGGCGGGGTCCACGCCGGGGATCTGCGCCAGCACCTCGGCGTTGGCCTCGGCCACGTCGCGGGCCTGGCGGAAGCCGTGCGCGTAGAGCGTCTCCACCAGCATCTCGTTGACGCCCGGCAGCGCGCCCAGCGAGCGGTTGGCGAACTCGCGCATCTCCCGCACGCGGCTCTCGCTGTTGATGTCCAGCTTCCAGCCCGTCAGCTGGGCCGCCAGGCGCACGTTCTGGCCGCGCCGGCCGATGGCCAGGCTGAGCTGGTCGTCCGGGACGATGAGCTCCATGGCGTGATTGGCCTCGTCGATGATGACGCGGCTGACCTCCGCGGGGGCCAGGGCCGAGCACACGAAGCGCGCCGGGTCCTCGTCGTACGGGACGATGTCGATCTTCTCCCCGCGCAGCTCCTGCACCACCGCCTGCACGCGGCTGCCCTTCATGCCCACGCACGCGCCCACCGGGTCCACGTCCGAGTCCCGGCTGGAGACGGCGATCTTCGCGCGGCCACCCGGCTCGCGCGCGGCGGCCTCGATGACGACGATGCCCTCGGCGATCTCGGGCACCTCCATCTCGAACAGCTTGGTGAGCAGGTTCACCGACGCGCGGGACAGGACGATCTGCGGGCCCTTGGACTCGCGCAGCACGTCCAGCACGTAGGCCTGGACGCGGTCGCCCGGGCGGTACGTCTCACGCGGGACCTGCTCGCGCACCGGCAGGACGGCCTCGGCGCGGCCCAGGTCCACGATGATGTTGCCGCGCTCGAACCGGCGGGCGATGCCGGTGACGATCTCGTTCTTGCGGTCCTTGTACTCGTTGAAGACGTTCTCGCGCTCGGCGTCGCGGGTGCGCTGCAGGATGACCTGCTTGGCCGTCTGCGCCGCGATGCGGCCGAAGCCGCGGCGGAAGGTCTTCAGGCGCAGGATGTCGCCGTACTGGTCGTCCTGGGCCTTGGCCTCGTTGGCGTCCTCGTCCCGGTAGAAGATCTGGAAGACGAGCTCGTCGCCGGGCTCCACCTCCATGCCCTTCTTGTGGGACTCACCGAGGGTGATCTGGTTCACCGCCTGCACGGGGTCGGTGATCTCCTCCACCACGGTGATGGCCTGGAACAGCTCCACCACGCCCTTCTCGGGGTCGTACTTGGCCTCGAGGTTGCGGTCCTGGCCAAAGTGCTTCTTGGCCGCGGTCTTCATCGCATCCTCGAGGGTGGCAATCAGCACAGCCCGGTCGATGCCCTTGTCCTTGGCGACCTGGTCCAGGACGAGGTTGAGGTTGACGCTCGGGTTGGCTTGCTGCGTGGGCATGGTCTTCTCCTGAATGGGCCACGGGCCCCCCGCGCGGCAGGGTGCCCTGTATGTCGACGTCTAGAACTCGAACTCCAGGTTCGCCTTCGCGATGTCCTTGAAGAGGATGTGGAAGGTTCCGGCGCCTTCCACCTCCACCGAGATGCCGTCGCCCGCCACCCCGGCCAGCTTGCCGGCGAAGTTCTTGCGCGGCGGCTCGCCCAACGGTCCGAAGGTCTTCACCTTCACCCGCTGACCGACCACCCGCTCGAAGTGCGCCGGCTTCTTCAGCGGCCGGTCCACACCAGGGCTGGAGACCTCCAGGCTGTACTCGTGGGGAATGAAGTCCTCCACGTCCAGCATGGGGTCCACCGCGCGGGAAACCTGACTGCACTCGTCCAGTCCCACCCGTCCCCCTGGCTTGTCGATGAAGAGCCGCAGCACCCACCCTTCGCGTTCCCGGACGAACTCCAGGTCCACGAGCTCCAGGCCCTCGCCCGCAACGATGGGGTCGAGCACCGCGCTCGCCCGCTCCTCCACCGTCTGCTTGAGGTTCTTCTCCGACATAACCGGGAAACCAGACTCCAAAAACGCGAAAAGCGGGCACGGCGGCCCACTTTTCGAGGTGCACATCGAAAAATGTCGGGCGCGTCCGTAACACACCCCCCAGAGGGGTGTAAAGGAAGGACGCTCCCTCTAGGGCCCCTTGAAACCTGCCCAACAGGGCCAGGAATTCCCAGGGGTTCCGCGCCCGGCACGGGCGTTATAACGGGCCCATGCACCTCATCGCCGCCGCCCAGATGGTGTCCACCGCCGACAAGGCCCACAACCTGGAAGTCGCCACCCGGCTGGTCCGACGGGCCAGTGAGCTGGGCGCCCGGCTGGTGGGACTGCCAGAGAACTTCGCCTGGATGGGCCCCGAGGCCGAGCGCCCCGGCGCCGCCGAGACGCTCGAGGGCCCCACCCTGTCCCGCATGGCCCAGCTGGCCCGGGAGCTGCGCGTGACACTCCTGTCCGGCAGCGTCCTGGAGGCGGGGGCCCCCGGCGGTCGGCTCTACAACACCAGCGTCCTGTTCGGCCCGGAGGGTGAGCGGCTGGGCGTCTACCGCAAGATGCACCTGTTCGACGTGGAGGTGGGTGACGGTGCGACCTACCAGGAGTCCGCGGCGGTGGCGCCGGGGACGGAGGTGGTCGCGGCGGATACCCCGGTGGGCCGGCTGGGGATGTCCATCTGCTACGACCTGCGCTTCCCGGAGCTGTACCGGCGGCTGTCGAAGGACGGGGCCACGCTGCTGGCCGTCCCGGCGGCGTTCACGATGATGACCGGGAAGGACCACTGGGAGGTGCTGCTGCGGGCCCGGGCCATCGAGAACCAGGCGTACGTGCTGGCGCCCGCGCAGGGAGGCCGACACTCGGCGCAGCGGCTCACGTATGGCCACGCCATGGTGGTGGACCCGTGGGGGCTGGTGACGGCGCGCGCCTCGGAGGGCGAGGGACTGGCCGTGGCGCCGGTCGACCCGGCGCTCCTGGCGCGAATCCGACGCGACCTGCCCTGCCTGCGACACCGCCGATTGGATTAGCCTGGGATTCTCGTGAATGGTCGACCCTGGCTCCCCATGCTGCTCGTGCTCGCGCTCCCGGCATCACCGCTCGGCTGCACCGCCGAGGATGCGCCCGCCATGCCCGCGGCGACGCTCGCGCCGGCGCCCGTGCCGCGCGCGCACCTGCGGGGACTGAAGGGCAACGTCCAGCTCAAGCGCGCCACGGCCGACGAGTGGAGCACCGCCAGCGACGGCGTGCCCCTGTTCGAGAACGACAAGGTCCGCACCGAGGCGGGCGCGGGCGCGGACCTGGTCTTCACGGCCAACGGCAGCACGGTGCACCTGGGCGGTGACTCGCTCATCGGCATCGCCGAGACGCGGCCCAGACCGGGGCGCTCGCGCACGGACCTCACGGTGCTGCGCGGCCGCATCGACACGGAGCTGCCGAAGCCCGCCGAGCACTCGATATCCGTCACCACGCCCGGGGCCACCATCCAGGCGGGAAGGGAGATTGTCTTCCAATGAGGACGACCCTGTTCCTGTTCGCGTGGCTGTGCGCCGCGCCTCCCGACACCACCGTGGTGGGGCCCCAGGAGTCGCTGCGCGACGTGGCCGAGCGCGCCCTGGGAGACGCGAGCGCCACCGCGGAGCTGCGCGCGCTCAACGCGCTGTCCTCGGATGCGGTCTCCCCCGGCACGCGGCTGAAGCTGCCCGGTCAGGAGCGGGCGCTGGCGCTCAAGGCGCTGGAGACGGCGCGCACGCTGGTGGCCCGGGCCCGGAGCGCGGGTGGACCGGCGGAGGCGGAGACCCGTCTGAAGGAGGCGGAGGTGCACTTCCGCACCGCGCGTTACGCGCAGGCCTCCGAGGCGGCCAACGCCGCGGGCACGCTGGTGGCGCAGCGGCATGCGCCCCAGCCCTCTACCTTCAGTGTCCAGGTGGAGCCCGACGCGGGCACCACCACCGTCAGCGTCACCCGGGGCCCACCGGTGCGCGTGGAGGCCGAGGGCGTCACCCTCCCCGTCGCCCCCGGCGAGACGGTGCTCGTGGAGAAGGGGCGTCCGCCTTCCCTCCCTCCGCCGAGCGTGCCCCAGCCCGAGAAGCCCGCGGAGGGCGCGCGGCTCGAATACCCGGCGGACACGAAGGGCGTGGGCCTGGGGCCCGTGAAGCTCTCCTGGGCGGCGCAGCCGGGCGTCGAGCGTTATGAGGTCGAGGTGTCGCGGGAGGCGCCGGGCGCCAACGTGCTCACCCTGTCCTCCACCGTGGCCGAGCTGAAGCTGCCGCGGCTGCCGGCGGGACGGTATCGGTGGACGGTGAGAGCCGTGAGCGCCTCGGGCCGGTCGGAGCCCTCCGGGGCGCGGCGGTTCGAACTGGTCGAGAACATCTCCGTCAGGGTCCGTTCGGGGCCGTGGGAGTAGTTGCTGGAGGAGTCGCGCCGTGCGCCTGTTCAAAGCCATGCTCCTCTTGATGCTGGTGGTCAGCATCGTCCCGACCCTCATGGTGGGCTGGCTCTCCGTCTCCCATACGCGCGAGCTGCTGGTGCGCGACGCCCAGGAGCTGGCGCAGGAGCGCGTGAAGCAGTTGCGGCTCAAGGCCGAGAACTTCCTGGGCGAGCCCACCGACGCGGTGCTGGGCCTGGCCCGCGTGCCGAACTTCTTCTCGCTGCCCACCGAGGCGCAGCAGATGCACCTGGGAGCGGTGCTCTCACAGCGCCGCGAGGTGCTGGCCATCACCGTCTTCGGTCCGGACGGCAAGCGGCTGCCCGGGCTGCAGGCCTTCTCTCGGCATGACGTGTCCCCCACCGCGCTCGCCTCGCACGAGGAGCGGGGCCGGGGGCTGCTCGAGAGCGGCATGGAGACTTTGCGCTACTCGGACGTCGTCGTGGCCCCGAATGGAGCCGGGCCCTTCGTGACGGTGGCATTCTCCGTGGGGGAGCCCGTCAAGGGCTTCATCTCCGCGGACCTGTCGCTGTCGGGGCTGCGGCAGATGCTCGAGCAGGAGCGCGTGGGCAGCACCGGCTTCGCGTACCTGACGGACCGCCGCGGGCGCCTCATCGTGGGCGGAGGCGGCGTGGGCGCGCTGGGCGGAGACGTCTCGCAGCGAAGCCCCGTGGCCCACCTGCTGCAACAGCTGGCCACCACGCCCGACGCGGAGCTGTTCCACGTGGGCAACTTCGGCGAGGGGCGCGACGCGGTGGTGGCCGCGTACACGGTGCTCCCGGAGACAGGCTGGGCCATCATCTCCGAGCAACCCGTGGAGCACGCCTATCACCAGGTGGAGACGATGGAGCGGCGCATCCTCTTGGGGCTGGGCGCGGCCATCCTGGTGGCGCTGGTGCTGGCGGCGCTCTTCTCCCGCACCCTCACCCGGCCGCTCAAGGTCTTCACCGAGGGCGCGTTGGAGCTGGCGCGCGGCAAGTTCGGCGTCGAGGTGAAGATCACCCAGAAGAACGAGGTCGGGGAGCTGGCCCAGACGTTCAACTACATGAGCAAGCAGTTGCTCGCGTACGACCTGGAGAACCGCGGCCTCTACGAGAGCCTGGAGAAGGGCTACCTGGAGACCATCGTCGCGCTGGCCAACTCCATCGACTCGAAGGACGCGTACACGCGCGGTCACAGCCAGCGGGTGGGCGACGTGGCGGTGGAGATTGGCCGGGAGCTCAACCTCACCGAGCGCGAGCTGCGCCAGCTCCAGTACGGCGGCATCCTCCACGACATCGGCAAGATTGGCATCGTCGAGTCCATCCTCTGCAAGCAGACGAAGCTGACGGACCAGGAGATGGCCATCATGCGCGAGCACCCGGCCATCGGCGACGCCATCATCGGCCCGGTGAGCTTCCTGGGCGCGGTGCGCGCGTGCGTGCGCCACCACCACGAGCGCTGGGACGGCACCGGCTACCCGGACCGGCTCAAGGGCGAGGACATCCCCCTGCTCGCCCGCATCGTCGGGTGCGCGGACACCTTCGACGCCTGCACGTCGACGCGCCCCTACCAGAAGGCCATGCCGCTGGAGAAGGCGATGGAGATCCTGGACACCCTCACGGGCGCGCAGTTGGACCCGCAGGTGGTGGCCGCGCTGCGACGGGTGCTGGCCAAGAAGGGCGTGCGGCTGGAGGGCCACCGGCAGCCCGTCAAGCTGGCCTCGTGAGTCCCGCGCCTCCCCGAGGCCGAAGGATGGTAGGGAGGGCGCACCGCTGTTGAGCTTCTGAAAGGTGCAACGTTGAGCTTCTGGGACCGCATCAAGCCCTCGACTCCCGCCGCCACCGCGACGGACACCCGCCTGTCTCCGGACGGCTCCCGCCTGGAGCTGACGTGGGATGACGGTGCCCGGAGCGCCGCCACCGCGCAGCTGCTGCGCCAGCAGTGCCCGTGCGCGGCCTGCGTGGACGAGTGGACGAACCAACGCACGCTGGACCAGACGAAGGTGCCCGCGGACCTGCGCGTGAAGCAGCTGCAGCCGGTGGGCAACTACGCGCTGGCGTTCAACTTCAGCGACGGGCACACCACCGGCATCTACCCCTGGAAGCTCCTGCGAGAAGTCACGCAGCCCATCTCCTGAAGGGCCCACGAGCCCGGAGCGACTCCTCGTGAACGAACGCTATCGGCTCGTCAGTCCCCTGGCCACCGGCGGCATGGCGGAGCTCTTCCTCGGCGTGGCGAAGGGCGCCGAGGGCTTCGAGCGCACCGTCGCCATCAAGCGCATCCTCCCCCACCTGGCCCAGGAGCCCGACATCGCGCGGATGTTCCTGGCCGAGGCCCGACTCGCCACGCTGTTGCAACACCAGAACATCGCCACCGTGTTCGACGTGGCCCAGAGCGCCTCGGGGCTCTTCCTGGTGATGGAGCTGGTGGACGGGTGGGACCTGGGCGTGCTGCTGCGCCAGACCTCGAAGCTGGGGCGCCGCTTCCCGCCGCACCTGGCCGCGCACATCGCGCTCCACGTGCTCGCGGGGCTGCACCACGCCTACCGCAAGCTCCACGAGGGGCGGCCGTTGCTCATGGCCCACAGGGACGTGTCGCCGTCCAACATCCTCGTGTCCCGCGAGGGCGAGGTGAAGGTGACGGACTTCGGCATCGCCCGGCTGAGCGGCGCGTCCCACACCGCGCCCGGCCACTTCAAGGGCAAGGAGGCCTACAGCGCTCCCGAGGTCCTCCAGGGCCAGCCCGCCACCATGTTGAGTGACCAGTTCTCCCTGGGGCTCGTGCTCCATGAGCTGCTCACGGGCGCACATCCGTTCTCGTCCACCACGGAGTCGGGAGGCTCCGTCGCGCTGGCCATCGTGTCGCGCGACGTGCCGCCACTGCCTCCCGAGGTTCCCGCGTCCCTCGCGGACATCGTGCGGCGCATGCTCGCCCGCGCGCCCGAGGCCCGCTTCCCCACGCCCGAGGCCCTCGGGGAGGTGCTCGCGAGGTGGCTGGCGCAGACGGGGGAACCCGCGAGCGCGCAGGGACTCACCGCGTTCCTCGAGGCCCTGCCACCTCCTCCCACGCTGAGGGAGAAGGCTGGAGGAGCGGGGTCGAAGAGTGGTGCATCACCGTCGCGTCCGAGCGCGAGCCTGCGCCCCGCCACGAACGACCCTTCCGCGCACTCGGCGCCGACGCGCATGGGGCCCCTCGCGGAGGCGCTCGCTCGGGGTGCATCGGCGGGAACCGGGGCACCGCCTGGAAATGAGGATTCGCGGGCGCTGGATGCGATGGACTCGGAGGAGGACGAGGCGGCGGGGCCCGCGGGCATCGAGATGAGTTCGAGCGGGCGGCTCCTGCATCGCTGCGTGCGGTGTGGCTCGCTCCTGTCCGCGGCGCGCGCGCCCTGCTCCGTCTGTGCCGAGCGGCTCGCGCCGCCGACTCCGGGGGCCTTCGACACCTCCGTGGAGTCTCCCTTCGCACCTCAGGGGGCCTTACTCGCCGCGGACGATGAAGCCCCGGCCGTGGATGGCCGCGCGCCACTGACACCCGGCGCCTCGGACACCTCACGTCAGGTGGCTCCCGGAGACACGCCTTCGGGCTCGCTCCGGGGTGCCAGTGCGCTGGCCGCGCCTGCCAGGAATGCTCGCGGTGCCGGACCTGCTTCGAGCGGCGCGGACACCACCACCTCGTCACTCGCGGACAGCATCGACGCCGCGCCTCGTCGCCCTTCGGCGCCCAGCGTGACGCAGGCGCGAGGTGATTCACTGGAGCTCGAGGAGCGGGCTCCTCGTCCCGAGAGCACCTGGGATGAGGTCCCCGCCTCCGCGGCGCCTCGGCGCTGGGGACGTCGCCTGGTCCTGCTCATGGGCGTGGCCTTTGCCGTGGGCGGCAGCGTGTGGCTGTGGCCGCACCGCACCACCGTCACGAATCGCCTCATGGCGAGCGTCAACCGCCCCATGCCTCCTCCCGTGCTCATGCTCACGAGCGAGCCCTCGGGCGCGACGGTGTTGATTGGCGACAAGCCGGTGGGCACGACGCCGCTGGCGCTCGACAACCTCTACCCCGAGGGCCCCGTCGCCGTGCAGGTGCGGCTCAAGGGCTATCGTCCGTGGAAGGGCACCTTCCCCGGAGGCGAGCCTGCGCGGCTCGAGGCGACGCTCCAGAAGTGAGCCACATGGGTGGCCGCCCGCCGCAAGGCACGGTCCTCGGACGCAGGAGCGGGCGGCTCGAAGTGACGCTCAGCGGTAAGCCGCACACCGCACGGGTGGCCGCTCGCGGCACGGCACTCGAAGGTGAGTTCTCGCGGCTTGAGGCAACGCCGCAGCGGTGAGCCGCACGTGTGGCCCCGCTGCTGTCGAGTCGCGCGCGGAGGAGTCCGTACTTCGAGGGAAGCAGCCGGGTCCGAAGCGGGCCACCTGGAACGTGGCCCCCTCCGGTCGTCACTTCACCAGACGCAGGTGCCCCCGACGCGGCGGCGGAGAGTCATCCTTCGGCCCCTCGGGAGTCACCTCCGGAGGCGGCGGCGCGGCGACCGGGGCTTCCTCGGCCACCGGCTCCGCGGGCACCTCACGCAGGAAGGTGCGCGGACGCTCCGAGGCCACCGGCACCGGCTGCGGCTGAGGACGCGCCGCCACCGGCTGCTGGAGCAGTTCCGGGGGCATGTCCTCCATGTACATCCACGACTCCTTCGTCACGTGGCTGGCGATGGCGAACAGCGCCGACCACGGCACCGCCACCTTGAACCGCGAACCCGAGAAGCTCAGCGTGCAGCGCACGCCCCACTCGCCCACCGTGAGGTCCGGCGGGTCGAAGCGATACGAGAGGTTGAGGCGCAGGTGCGCCTCTCCTCGCAATGAAGCGGGAACGAGCACACCGGGCCTGCGCGCGTCCAGGTGGATCATCACCATCCCCTGGTCCAGCGAGGCGAGCAGCCGCTCCTTCTTGTCCAAATCCTTCTTGTCGTCCATCGGTGTACGGCGAAGAGAAATTCGGGCGCGCCACGTCAGCGTCGGCGCACGGCCCGGTCCATCTCTCGCTTCGTCTCCCGCTCCTTGATGTCCTGGCGCCGGTCCTCGTGTGTCTTGCCCCGACACAACCCGAGCTCCACCTTCGCGCGCCCCTTCTTGAAATACAGCATCAGCGGGATGATGGAATACCCACGCTCCCGCACCTTCGTGGTCCACCGGTCGATTTCCGCCCGGTGCATCAGCAGCTTCCGGCCGCGTGTGGGCAGATGGTCGAACACGCTGGCGGACTTGTAGGAACCGATGTGGGCATTGAGCAGGAACAGCTCGCTCCCCTTGGGCAGGGCATACGCGTCCGAGAGATTGGCCACCCCGTCACGCAGCGACTTCACCTCGCTTCCCGTCAGCTCCAGGCCGGCTTCCACCTTCTCGTCCACGGTGTAGTCGAAGCGCGCACGCCGATTCTCGGCGATGAGCCTGACCTGTTCGCCGCCCGCCGGCCCCTTCGACTTTCCACCCGATGCCATACGTGTCGTGGGTCTCCTAACCGCCCAATGCCATGTTGTCGATGAGGCGTGTGTTGCCGCTGAAGGCCGCCACGAGCAGGCGAGCAGCCCGCCCCGGCGTTACCACGTCCAGCGGAGTCAGGCGCTCGGCATCCACCAGCGCGACGTAATCCTCGCGCAGGCCCGCCGCGGCCAATTCGTGCCGCACAGCACCCGTCAGGGCCACGGCATCCCGCGTGCCTCCGTGAAGAAGGGTGAGCGCCGCCCGCAGTCCTCGCGACAGGGACAGCGCCCGCTGCCGCTCCTCGGTGGACAAGTAGGCATTGCGGCTGCTCATCGCCAGCCCGTCGGGCTCGCGGACCGTCGGCATTCCGACGATGTCCACGCCCAGGTGCAAATCCCGGTTGAAGGCCTTGATGACCTGCAGCTGCTGGTAGTCCTTCTCCCCGAAGAGCGCGACGGCCGGCCGGAAGAGCGCGAGCAGCTGCGTGACGATGGTGGCCACGCCCCGGAAGTGTCCCGGGCGCCGCTCGCCACACAGCCCCTGGCTCACCTCCGTCACCTCGACGTACGTCTGATAGCCCGGGGGGTACATGACCTCGGGCGTGGGCGCGAAGACGACGTCCGCTCCGGCCTCGCCACACTTCGTCAGGTCTCCCTCGAAGTCG
Organism: Myxococcus faecalis; assembly: GCF_050039385.1. Taxonomy (NCBI): domain Bacteria; kingdom Pseudomonadati; phylum Myxococcota; class Myxococcia; order Myxococcales; family Myxococcaceae; genus Myxococcus; species Myxococcus faecalis. Next base: position 1,841,302 of record NZ_CP144336.1, read on the forward strand.
CGCGGGTAGCGCGAGAGGTCCTCCTTGGGCCCGAACTGGGTGGGGTTGACGAAGATGGACACGGCCACCACGTCGGCACGACGGCGCCCCTCGCGGATGAGCGAGAGGTGCCCTTCGTGCAGGTAGCCCATGGTGGGCACCAGCGCGAGCCGGCGCCCCTCACGGGCAAGACCCGCCGCCCACGCCTTCACTTCCTCCACGGTTCGCAGGACGGCGGGCGCCATGCGCTAGACCGGGATTCCGTAGACGGGGCCGATCTTCTCCTCACCCTCGGCCGCCACCGGCACCTCGGCGCGCGGGCCGGGCACGGGGACCGCGGGCGCCACGGCGCGCAGCGTCTTGGTCGCCTTGAACGAGTGGTCGTCGTCCGGGAACGCGCCCTGGCGGACCTCGTCGAAGTAGACCTGGGCGGCGCCGGTGATGGAGCCGTGCAGGTCCGCGTAGCGCTTGACGAACTTGGGCTTGAAGTCCGGGTTCATCCCCAAGAGGTCGTAGCAGACCAGCACCTGCCCGTCGCAGTGACGACCCGCGCCGATGCCGATGACGGGGATGCTCAGCTTCTGCGTAATCGTGCGCGCCAGCTCCAGCGGCACGCCCTCCAGCACCAGCGCGTAGGCCCCCGCGGCCTCCAGCGCGAGCGCGTCCTCCACGAGCTGCCGCGCCTGGTCCTCGTCGCGCCCCTGGACGACATAGCCGCCCATCTTGTGCACCGACTGGGGCGTCAGGCCCAGGTGGCCCATGACGGGGATGCTCGCGCGGACGATGGCGCGCACCGTGTCCGCGAACTCCGCGCCGCCCTCCAGCTTCACGCTGCCCGCGCCACCCTCGGAGATGAGCCTGCCCGCGTTGCGGACCGCCTCCTGGACGGACACCTGGTAGCTCATGAAGGGCAGGTCGGCCACGACGTGGGCGCGCTTCGTTCCGCGAGCCACCGCCGCCGAGTGGTAGACCATCTGGTCCATCGTCACGGGCAGCGTGGAGTCATGGCCCTGGATGACCATGCCCAACGAGTCACCGATGAGCAGCACGTCCGCGCCCGACTGGTCGAGGATGTGGGCGAACGTGGCGTCGTACGCGGTGACCATGCAGATCTTCTGGCCGATCTGCTTCAGGCGCTTCAGCGAATGGATGGTGACCTTGTCCTTCACGGTTCACCTCCTGTTGGGTGAGGGTGGATACGGCAAAGTGCCGACCCCGGGCCCCTCGCCGTCCCGTCAGGGATCGCCGGAAGCTTCGAAGCCGACCCCCGCACTCTAACGCCCTCGCCCCGGCCGTGGGGCCTCAACAAGCGGGCGACCCGTCGGGAGGCCGATTTCAGGGACGCCGCGACGCCTTGGGCAGGTAGTGCTGCGTCCCCGGCTTCGCCTTGCGGATGGCCGCCAACAGGTCTTCCCGGTCCGCCTCGTTATTCACGAAATCAATGTCCGAGGTGTCCACCACGAGGAGCGGCGTCTCCGTGTAGTGGAAGAAGAAGTTGTTGTACGCGTGGACCAGCCCCTCCAGGTAGCCGGAGTCGAACTTGCGCTCGAACTCGCGGCCGCGCTTCTTGATGCGTTGCAGCAGCACGTCGAGGCGGGCCTGGAGGTAGACGACGACGTCGGGCTTGGTGACGCGGGGCCCGAGCGCCTCGAAGACGCGCTCGTAGAGGGCGAGCTCGTGGGCGTCCAGGTTGAGGTGGGCGAAGATGCGGTCCTTGGCGAACAGGTAGTCGCTGACCGTGACCGAGCGGAACAGGTCCTGCTGGAAGAGCTCCTGCTGCTGCCGGAAGCGCGACAAGAGGAAGAAGATCTGCGTCTGGAAGCCGAACTTCTGCCGGTCCGTGTAGAAGCTGGACAGGAAGGGGTTCTCCTCCACGACCTCGAGCACGCGTCGCGCGCTCAGCCGCTCGGAGAGGATGTTGGAGAGGCTCGTCTTGCCGACGCCAATGGGCCCCTCGACCACGATGTACCGGTAGTCCATCCGCCGAGGCCTCCCGACCCGGAAAACGCGCGATGAGGCCCCGGTGATTCTCCACCTGGGAAAACAGGTCGCGGGGCCACGCGTGGGGGCGCGGATAACACAACCTGGGCACCGGGGTCCGGCGATTTTTCCATGCCCGGGGTGGCGGCGGGAATCCCAGGGCTCGCTTGACGCTGTGGGTGGGCTCCCCCTAGGTTGCCGTGCGATTCCATGGCGTGTGCGCGGGGTGCCCTTCGGTCATGAGTGGGAGGCAGCGGGCGAAGACAGTGGTGCGGCTCGAGGAGGCTCGCCCGAGCGCCACGCCCAAGGCCGAGACTCCACCTCCCATGGAGGCGGATCCGCTCTATGGCGTCGTGCTGCTGAAGACGGCGCTGGAGCTCAAGCGCCGCAAGGATGGCTCCGTGGAGGACATCCTCCGCGACGTGCTGACGCGCATGCGCATCCCCGAGGATGAGTTCCGGGCGTTCCTGGAGCAGCAGGGCGGCCTGGGTCAGCTCCTCGGGCTGCGGGGCCGGTAGGGCCCGCGCCGGGCCCCCTGCCCTACTCGTCCGCGCCGTCGTCCGAGAGGTCCACCGACGGCGGCGAGCGACCGGGAGCCACCGGTCCGAGCGCGCGCTCCAGGGCGGCGAACTCCTCCGGCGAGAGCGTCTCCGCGCGGCGCTGCGGGTCGATTCCCGCCGTCTGGAGCGCGGCGAGGAGCGCGTCGGGCGTGGCCAGCGTCTTGTCCGACTTGAGCGAGTTGAGCAGCGTCTTGCGGCGCTGGGCGAAGGCGGCCTTCACCACGCGGGTGAAGCGGGCCTCGTCGATGATGGGCGCGCGCGGTGACGCGCGGCGCGTGAGCGACAGCACCGCGGAGTCCACCTTCGGTGGCGGATGGAAGCGCCACGCCTCCAGCGTGAGCACGTTCTCCGCGTCGAAGTGCAGGCCGAGCAGCACCGTGAGCAGGCCGTAGTCGCGAGTGCCAGGCTCCGCGGCCAGGCGCTCCACCACCTCCTTCTGGAGCGTGAAGACGGCGCGCGACACATGGGCGCGCTGCTCCAGCACCTGGAAGAGGATGGAGCTGGTGAGGTGGTACGGAAGATTGCCCGCGACGGCCACGTCGGGCGCGCCGGCCACCTCGGCGAAGTTCACGGTGGCGGCGTTGCCCGCCACCACGCGCACACCGGGAATCGCCTCCTTCTCCAGCACCGTGACCATGTCCCGGTCGCGCTCCACGGCCGTCACCTTCGCGCCCGTGGCGGCGAGGAAGCGCGTGAGGTGGCCCAGGCCCGGGCCCAGCTCGACAACGGGCTCGCCCTCGCGCAGGTGCAGCGCGTCGGCGATGGTGCTGAGCGCGTCCTCGTCTCCGAGGAAGTTCTGGCCCCAGCTGTACTTGGCGCGCAGGCCGTGGCGCTTGAGGATGTCTCGCGGCGATTCCACCCGGGTGTCCCTCTTCTACATGCGCCAGGCGGGGTCGGCCGCCAGGCGGAAATCACCGCGCAAGCCGCGGCGCCACGCCTCATACCCCGCGACGGCGATCATCGCGCCATTGTCCGTGCACAAACGCACCGGCGGCAGGAACATGCGCAGCCCCCGCTCCTCGGCGCGCTGCTGACACAGGGCCCTGAGGCGCGAGTTGGCGGCCACGCCCCCGCACAGCACCAGCTGCTTGTGGCCCAGCCGGCGCGCGGCGGCCACCAGCTTCTTGGACAGCACGTCCGCCACCGCCTCCTGGAAGGACGCGCACAGGTCCGCGAGCGCCTGCCCCTCCGGAACGCCGTGCTTCTTCGTGTGCTGCAGCACCGCCGTCTTCAGGCCGGAGAAGGAGACATCGAAGTTGTCGCCGGGCAGCGCGCGCGGGAAGCGGATGGCCTCCGGGTTCCCCTTCTGCGCGAGCTGGTCGATGGGCAGCCCGCCCGGGTACGGCAACCCGAGGATGCGCGCCGTCTTGTCGTAGGCCTCGCCCGCGGCGTCGTCGCGCGTGCTGCCCACCAGCCGGTAGTGCCCGAACTCCTTCACCTCGTAGAGGCTGGTGTGCCCACCGGAGACGACGAGCCCGAGGAACGGCGGCTCCGGCGCGTCCTCCAGGAGCCGGATGGCGAGCAGGTGGCCCTCGAGGTGGTTGGCGCCGACGAAGGGCTTGCCGGTGGCGAGGCTCAGCCCCTTGGCCACCTGCAGCCCCACCAGCAGCGCGCCGATGAGCCCCGGGCCGGACGTGACGGCGATGAGGTCCACGTCGTCGAGCGTCTTCTGGGCGCGCGTGAGCGCCTCGTGCACCACCGGCATCACCTGGACGATGTGGTTGCGCGAGGCGAGCTCCGGCACCACCCCGCCCCAGCGACGGTGGATGTCCACCTGGGTGGAGACGACGTCCGACAGCACGCGCCGGCCGTCCTCCACGAGGGCGGCGGCGGTCTCATCACAGGAGGTTTCCAGGCCGAGGACGAGCAAGGCGACTCACTTCACTTCCAGCAGGGCGGGAGCGACCAGGACGTCCGCCGCCCGCTCAGTTGCCGAGCGACTTGAGCATGGCGCGGACCTCGTTGGCGGAGGCCCCCGACGGTTCCAGCTTCAAATACTGGTTGTAGGCCCGTCCCGCCTCGGAATTCTTGCCGATGGACTGGTACGCCATGCCGAGCGACAGCCAGGCCCGCGCGTTCTTCTCATCGTCCCGGACCACGTCCACCAGCAGCTTGGTGGCCTCGCGGAAGGCGGACTCGGACTCGAAGCCGTTCACCAGGGCGATGCCCAGCCCGGCCTTGGCCTCGGTGGAGTCCGGCTTGAGGCCCATCGCCTTGCGGTAGTTCGCGGCCGCCGTCTTGTGCCGTCCGCCCACCGTGGCGCTCTTGGCCTGCTTGATGAGGCTCGCGTACTCGACCTCCGGGTCCACCGCCGGGGCGACGGGGGTGCCCGAGTCCGCGCCGGAGGCAGGCGCCTCCACCACGGCGGTACCGGCGTCCACGGCGGCGGGCGGCGTCTGGACGACGGCGCTCCCCGCGTCGGGCGTCCCCTGCGCGCCCGCGTCGACCGGGGCCTGGACCACGGCGGTGGTGCCCGAGTCGGGCTCGGCCACCGGCGCGATGACCGCGGCGGGCTTCTGGGGCTCGGGCGTCTGGACCGTCTCCACCTTCGGGGGCGTCTCGGCGGGAGGCTTGTCCCCGCCGCCGAACGCCACCACCGCGACCACGGCGCCGATGAGCAGCAGCGCGCCGCCCACATAGAGGCCCGTGCGACGCGGGCGCACCGCCGCCACGTCCTCCGCATGGGACACGGGCGGTGCCGGCGTCGGCGTCGCGGGCTTCGGCGTCTGCGCGAGCACCGGAGGCGCCACGGGCGTGGGGGCCACGATGGGCTGTGGCGTCGCGGGGGTGATGAGCGTGGGCGGCGGCGCGGCTGGCGTCAGCGGCTCCTCCGGGATGGAGGGGGCCGCCGGGCGCTCGGGCGCGCCATGCCCCGGATAGGGCGGCAGGGCGAGCTGCTGCGGCGGCGCGGCGGGGACCTCTTCCACCTCGGGGAGGGTGTCGACGTCGACGGCCGGGACGTCTCGGCCGCTCACCAGCGTCACCTCGGACGACGGAGGCGCGGGCGCGGGCGGCGGCACGGGCGGGAACGGGTTGGGCCCCACCGCCGCGCCTCCGAAGATGGGCGCTCGCGCGGGCGCGGGCGGCTCGGAGACGGGCGCGGGCTGCGGCGCGGAGCCCCCCTGCCCTCCGAAGCCTCGCGGGCCCGAGGCCCACACGGAGGACGGGCCCCACGTGGTGGGCGCGCTGATGCCCTCGGTGTCCACGCGGTTCCAGTCGAGCAGCAGGCTGCGGCGCGCGTGCTCCGTCGCGCGATGCGCCGGCGGCGGCTCCACGAGGAAGGACGACCCCTCCGCGACGGCCGGAGGCAGCGTGGGCGCTTCGCCATCCGCGTCCGCCGTCTCGTCCACCATGCCCAGGGGGCGCTTGGGGCGCGCGGGGAACACGACGACGTTGGCGGGCACCGCGTGCGCGGGGGCGGCGGGCGTGGGCTCGGGCTCCTCGGGCGGAGCCGTGACGGGCTCCTCCTCGACGCCCGCGGGCGGCGCGAGCACGCTGGGCGGCATCACCCGCGCGGCCGGCTCCGGCGGAGGGGCGACGGGCTCGGGGGCGACGGGCTCCGGCGGCGCGGGCTCGATGGGCGTGGGCGGCGGGGCCGCGTTGAGCCACTGCTCGATGCCGGGCTTGCTGCTCTGCACCGGCTCCAGCGGCGCGTTGCCCAGCTCCCGGATGAGGCCCTCGAAGTACAGCTTGCTGATGATGCCCAGCGCGGCCAGGTCCTCGAAGTCCGAGTCCTCCACCACGCGGCTCAGCGCGCGCTTGCCGTCGAACAAGCGCAACAGGCCGTTCACCTCGTCGGGAATCTCCGAGAGCCGGTCGGCGAGCTGGTGGTAGTCGATCTCGAACACCGTCTCCAACGGAGGCAGCTGCTCGAGCATGCGGCCCCACTCATCGAGGCGACGCATGCCCTCCATCAGCAGGCCCTGCGTGGAGATCTCGATGCGCTCGGGGCGGTCCAGCGAGGTGAACTGGACGTCGAACTGTCCCTCGAAGGTGTTGAGCAGCCGGTAGAAGGCGTTCTCGCCCTTGAGCCGACCCAGCTCCGCGTCGATGACGCGGCCTTCCTTGAAGTAGACGGTGCCGGTGCGCTCGCCCTGGATGGAGATGACGCCCGTCTTGCGGCCGATCTCGAACGTCTGGACCAGGTCCACCACGCCCATGTCCGCGAGGCTGCCGCCGAAGCCACCCTTCGTCGTCTCCCGCTTCTCGATCCTCTCCTTCTCCGCCTTCTGGAGGATCATCTTCACGCGGGTGACGATCTCTTTGATGTAGATCGGCTTGGTCAGGTAGTCGTCGCCGCCCAGCTCCAGGCCGCGCACCTTGAACTCGACCGACTTCTGACTCGTCAGGAAGACGAACGGGATGAACTTGAAGCGCTCGTCGGACTTGAGCGCCTTGCACAGCTCGAAGCCGTCCATCTCCGGCATCTTGGTGTCCGCGAGCACCAGGTCCGGTGGGCTGATCTGCACCTTCTCGATGGCGTCCTTGCCGTGGATGGCCGTCGTCACGGAGAAGCCCGCCTTCTTCAGGCTGACCTCCATCACGCGGAGACTCTTCGCGTCCCCATCCACCAGGAGCAGGTGCTGCTTGGCCACGTTACTTGCCTTTCATCTACGGAGGACGATTCGCGGAAGAGCCCGGCGCGGGGAGCATCCTGCCCGCTTTCCAGGCATGTCAATGGGTTGGAACGACGGAGGGACTGGCTGCCCCCCGGCCGCCCGGGCGCGGGGTGAAGCGCTACGAGCGCGGCCTCAGCGGAAGAACCCGCCCTTCTTGGGTGGGTTCTTCTTGCGCATGTCGATCAGCCGCAGCTCCTGGTTGGCCTCCAGGTGCTTGGAGTTGGCGCGCACCGCCTCGCGGAAGTGGCGCTCGGCCCGGTCCATGTCGCCCTCGACCCGGGCGATGACGCCCAGCTGGTAGTGCGCGCGGTCGCAGTTCGGGTCGGCCTTGACCGCGTCCAGCATCATCTGCTTGGCCTTGGGCATGTCCGCCTTCCGGGCGGGGTCCATGTAGATGGCCCAGGCGCGCGCGGCCAGGTAGGTGGCCTTGGGGTCCAGGGCGTGGGCGCGCTCGTAGTGCTCCGACGCGGTGGTGAAGTCGCGCTTGCGGAAGTAGACCTCGCCCATCTTGTAGAGGTCATCGGGGCTGCTCTCCGGACGTCCCGGTGCGGGGCGCGCGGACCCGGTGGACCCGCCCGGCGCTGGCGGCGCCTTGGGCAGCGACTGCTGGGCCTGGAGCGTCTGGATGTAGGCCTTGCGGCGGGCGTCGTCGTAGAGGACCTCGTAGGCCTCGCGGATGGCCTCGAAGACGGACGTTATCTTCTGCGCCAGGTGCGGCAGCGTCGGCGGCAGCCTGTCGGGGTGGAAGACCTTGGCCAGGCTCAGGAAGGCGGCCTTCACCTGATCCCTGGGGGCATCCTGGGGGACGCCGAGGACGTAGAAGTGATCCTTGCGGGCCTGCACGTCGGCGTAGCGCTGCTCGATGAGCTGGGCCTGACGGGCCTCATCCGGCTTGGGGGGCTCGGTGGGGGCGGCGGGCACGGCGGGGCCGGACTCGGTGACAGGGGCGGCGCCCACGGGGGCGGCGGGGGTCCCGCGTCCTCCGAGCACGCCCATGTTCTCCATCGCACGGCGCAGCAAGCGCTGGCGCCGGAGCTTCGCGGCCTCGTCGGGATTGGAGGGGTCTGCCGCCACGTCGTCCTCGTCGAAGTCCCAGTCGTCCAAGTCTCCAGACGGCTCGGACCACGCAGTCTCGCCAGTTGGGCCGGTGTTGTCACCGGGGAAGGTCTCGAAGTCCGCTTCAATGGTTGCTTCGACGATGGCTTCGACCGGGGGCTCCTCCGCGCCGACGTTCGCCTGATTGACATCCGAGCGGACGAGCGTTTCCAGGTGGGCATCCACCTGCTGGAGGGCGGCTTCGAAGGAGGCCGTGAGGGTTTCGGCGGCTTCGTCCTTGTCGAAGGAGACGATGCGCCACAGGTCGTCCTCGCTGGCTCGCTTGTTCTTGGCGGGCGTGGGCCCCAGGCGCAGAGGGGGCGGCGCGGCGACTGGGGCCGGACGGGAGGCCCACAGGCTGTCGTCGGCGGCGTCCTCGGGGGAGCCCTCGATGAGGGTGTCCATGTCCGCCGTGAGAACGGGGGGGTCGACCGGCGTGAGGACGGGGGGGCCTGAGGCGGCGCGGGGCGGCGGGGTGGGGAGCGGCTCGGCGGCGGGGACGGCCTCCGCCCAGAGCTCGGGCTCGGGTTCGGCCTCGAGCAGGGGGAGGTCCTCGGGCTCCGGCTCCGGGGTGAGGGAGGTCTGCGTCGCGCGCCAGGACTCGTCCTGGACGGGGACCTGGTCCTTGGTGCGGGTGGGCGGGACGACGGAGCGCGCCGGCTCCTCCGCGAGCCAGGGCTCGAGGGGCTGGGACTTCGAGCGGCGAAGGGCCTCCTCCATGTCGTGGAGGAGCTCGGCCTGGGCGCGGTCCCTGGCGGAGCGGAGGGCCTCGCGGCTCTCGCCATGGAGGGGGAGGCCGGATTGAGAGGAGGCCGCGAGCGGCGGGACGTTGGAGGCGCGGGATGAGGAGGGAGGTGGGACTTCCTCGACGTCGTCGGCAGGGATGATGTCGCCGACGTCGAGCATCAGTTCGCCGATGTCCTCCTGGGTGGAGGCCGTGGGGGCAGGGAGTTGGAGGGCCTGGGTCTCCGCGAGACGGGCCTGCTCGGCCTGGTGCTGATCTTCCGCGAGGCGGGCCTGTTCGGCCTGGTGCTGTTCTTCCGCGAGGCGGGCCTGTTCGGCCTGACGTGCCTCTTTCGCGCGGCGGACCGCGTCGGCCCTGCGACGCTCGACCTCGAGTCGGAGCTCTTCGGCGCGACGGGCTTCTTCGGCGAGGCGGGCTTCCTCCGCGAGGCGCTCGTCCTCTTCACGAAGCCGAGCTTCTTCAGCAAGGCGAGCCTCTTCGGCTACGCGGGCCTCCTCTGTGAGACGCTCCTCTTCGGCCACGCGGGCTTCCTCTGCCTGCCGGGCCGCTTCCGCAGCGCGAGCCTCTTCTGCCACTCGCGCTTCCTCAACGAGACGAGCCTCTTCAGCCCGACGTCCTTCCTCTTCACGAAGGCGAGACTCTTCGGCCCGACGCTCTTCCTCCGCACGAAGCCGCGCCTCTTCAGCGAGACGGGCCTCTTCAGCCAACCGGGCCTCTTCGGCCAGGCGAGCCTCTTCAGCCAGTCGCGTTTCTTCCGCGAGGCGGGCCTCTTCGACAAGGCGGGCCTCTTCGGCCCGACGCTCCTCCTCCGCACGAAGCCGCGCCTCTTCAGCGAGACGGGCCTCTTCAGCAAGCCGAGCTTCTTCAGCGAGACGGGCCTCTTCAGCCCGGCGCTCCTCCTCCGCACGAAGCCGCGCCTCTTCAGCAAGGCGGGCCTCTTCAGCAAGGCGGGCCTCTTCAGCGAGACGAGCCTCTTCAGCGAGACGAGCCTCTTCAGCCAGCCGCGCCTCTTCAGCGAGGCGGGCCTCTTCGGCCAGTCGCGCCTCTTCGGCTCGACGCTCTTCCTCCGCACGGATGCGGGCCTCTTCAGCGAGACGAGCCTCTTCAGCAAGACGAGCCTCTTCAGCGAGGCGGGCCTCTTCGGCCAGTCGCGCCTCTTCGGCTCGACGCTCTTCCTCCGCACGGATGCGGGCCTCTTCAGCGAGGCGGGCCTCTTCAGCGAGACGAGCCTCTTCAGCCAGTCGCGCCTCTTCAGCAAGGCGGGCCTCTTCAGCCCGACGCGCTTCCTCAGCACGGAGCCGGGCCTCTTCAGCGAGGCGGGCCTCTTCAGCGAGGCGGGCCTCTTCAGCCAACCGCGCCTCTTCAGCGAGACGAGCCTCTTCAGCCAGTCGCGCCTCTTCAGCCAACCGCGCCTCTTCAGCGAGACGAGCCTCTTCAGCCAGTCGCGCCTCTTCGGCCCGACGCTCTTCCTCCGCACGAAGCCGGGCCTCTTCGGCGAGACGAGCCTCTTCAGCGAGGCGGGCCTCTTCAGCCAGCCGCGCCTCTTCAGCCAGTCGCGCCTCTTCAGCAAGGCGGGCCTCTTCAGCCCGACGCGCTTCCTCAGCACGGAGCCGGGCCTCTTCAGCGAGGCGGGCCTCTTCAGCCAACCGCGCCTCTTCAGCGAGGCGGGCCTCTTCGGCCAGTCGCGCCTCTTCGGCTCGACGCTCATCCTCCGCACGGATGCGGGCCTCTTCAGCGAGACGAGCCTCTTCAGCCAACCGCGCCTCTTCAGCGAGGCGGGCCTCTTCGGCCAGTCGCGCCTCTTCGGCTCGACGCTCTTCCTCCGCACGGATGCGGGCCTCTTCAGCGAGGCGGGCCTCTTCAGCGAGACGAGCCTCTTCAGCCAGTCGCGCCTCTTCAGCAAGGCGGGCCTCTTCAGCCCGACGCGCTTCCTCAGCACGGAGCCGGGCCTCTTCAGCGAGGCGGGCCTCTTCAGCGAGGCGGGCCTCTTCAGCCAACCGCGCCTCTTCAGCGAGACGAGCCTCTTCAGCCAGTCGCGCCTCTTCGGCCAGTCGCGCCTCTTCGGCCCGACGCTCTTCCTCCGCACGAAGCCGGGCCTCTTCGGCGAGACGAGCCTCTTCAGCGAGGCGGGCCTCTTCAGCCAGCCGCGCCTCTTCAGCGAGGCGGGCCTCCTCTGCGAGACGAGCCTCTTCAGCCAGTCGCGCCTCTTCGGCCCGACGCTCCTCCTCCGCACGAAGCCGGGCCTCTTCAGCGAGACGAGCCTCTTCAGCCAGTCGCGCCTCTTCAGCCAGTCGCGCCTCTTCAGCCAGTCGCGCCTCTTCGGCCCGACGCTCTTCCTCCGCACGAAGCCGGGCCTCTTCAGCGAGGCGGGCCTCCTCTGCGAGGCGGGCCTCCTCTGCGAGACGAGCCTCTTCAGCCAGTCGCGCCTCTTCAGCGAGGCGGGCCTCTTCGGCCAGTCGCGCCTCTTCGGCTCGACGCTCCTCCTCCGCACGGATGCGGGCCTCTTCAGCGAGGCGGGCCTCTTCAGCCAGTCGCGCCTCTTCAGCAAGGCGGGCCTCTTCAGCCCGACGCGCTTCCTCAGCACGGAGCCGGGCCTCTTCAGCGAGGCGGGCCTCTTCAGCGAGACGAGCCTCTTCAGCCAGTCGCGCCTCTTCGGCCCGACGCTCTTCCTCCGCACGAAGCCGGGCCTCTTCGGCGAGACGAGCCTCTTCAGCGAGGCGGGCCTCTTCAGCCAGCCGCGCCTCTTCAGCGAGGCGGGCCTCTTCAGCCAGCCGCGCCTCTTCAGCGAGGCGGGCCTCTTCAGCCAACCGCGCCTCTTCAGCGAGGCGGGCCTCTTCGGCCAACCGCGCCTCTTCAGCGAGGCGGGCCTCTTCGGCCAGCCGCGCCTCTTCAGCGAGGCGGGCCTCCTCAGCGAGACGAGCCTCTTCAGCGAGGCGGGCCTCCTCTGCGAGACGAGCCTCTTCAGCCAGTCGCGCCTCTTCGGCCCGACGCTCCTCCTCCGCACGAAGCCGGGCCTCTTCAGCGAGACGAGCCTCTTCAGCGAGACGAGCCTCTTCCGCCAGTCGCGCCTCTTCAGCGAGACGGGCCTCTTCAGCCCGACGCTCCTCCTCCGCACGAAGACGAGCCTCTTCAGCGAGACGGGCCTCTTCAGCCCGACGCTCCTCCTCCGCACGAAGTCGGGCCTCCTCCGCCAGTCGAGCCTCTTCCACTCGACGGGCCTCAGCGAGCCGAGCCTCTTCAACCCGACGCTCTTCCTCCGCACGGAGCCGCGCCTCTTCGGCCCGCCGCGCCTCTTCCGCGAGCCGCGCCTCCTCCTCCGCCCGTCGCCTCGCCTCCTCCCGCGCCTCCCACTCCTCCACCGACAGCGCCTCGACCGCCCCCTCCCGCTCCAGCACGAGCAGCAACGCCTCGTGCGCGGGCGTCAACCCCTCCGGCCGCCGGAACTCCCCGAGCGTCGCCAGCAACTCCCGCTCCCCCGCATCCGTCACCCACGGCGCGCACGCGGACACCTCCGCGCACCGATACACCCGCGGCCCCGCCACCTCCGCCCCACCCCGCTCCAGCGCCGCCCGCACCACCCTCACACCGGAGATGGGCTCGAACTCCGCCTCCACACTCCCCGCCTCGAAGGCCGCGCGCTCCGCCAGCTCACTCAGCCGGCGCACCTGCGCGAGCACCTGCTGCTCCGCCACCACCTCCGCGGCCAGCCCCCGCGCCTCCAGCAGATCCTCGTCCGGCGTCCCCGCCCCACCCCGCGCCCACAACCCGTCCAACGCCTCCGCGTCCAACAGGCCACCCTGCAACAACGCCTGCGCCGGACTCTGATAGCCAAACCCCAGCCGCGCCCCCACGAGGTCTCCCTCGCGCAAGCTCAGCCTCGACTCACGCCCTCCGGCGGACAGCGTCAACCAGCCCGTGGCTCGGGACTTGTGGGCGGAATACAGCGCTTCGGCGGCCTGCGACGGGGTCATCCTGCGCCCCAGTGTAGTCCCTCCACACCGCCCCTCAACTTGCCGAGGGTGCCCGCCTGCCCACCCCGCTGAAACAGACCTGTCGCAGGGCCTCGTACGTCCCCACCCCCACCGCCGTGGAGAGGTTCATGCTCCGAACCCCCTCCAACATCGGAATCGTCACCGCCGTCCCCGTCCCCCCCTCCATCACCTCCGGCAACAACCCCGTCACCTCCGAACCGAACACCAGGTGGTCCCCCGCCTCGAACCCCGCCTCGAACAACGACGTCTGGGCCCGCGCCGAGAACAACCACCGCCGCGCCTCCGGATACGCCTCCACGTAGGCCGAATACGTCGGGTACAGGCGGAGAAATACCTTGTCCCAGTAGTCCAGCCCCGCCCGCTTGAGCTGGCGGTCATCGATGGAGAACCCCAGGGGCTCCACGAGGATGAGCCGGCAGCCCGTCACCGCGCAGAGGCGGGCCACGTTGCCCGTGTTGGGGGGAATCTGGGGAGAGACCAGGACCAGATGCAGAGGACGCGCCAGGGGCTCGAGCATGGGGTAGAACGCGCTACATGCGCTGGAAGGTGACCAACGAGACGCGGCAGAGGCCGCTGGCGGACCGGGCGGAGAAGGCCACGTCCTTCGCCCACCGCTTCAAGGGGTTGATGGGCCGCACCGAGCTCGCCGTGGGCGAGGGCCTCCACATCCAGCCCTGTAACTCCATCCACACGTTCTTCATGCGCATTCCCATCGACGTGGCCTTCCTGGACGCCCAGGGGCGCATCGTCAAGCAGATGATGGCCCTGCCCCCCTGGCGGGCCACCTCCGTGTACCTGCAGGCACGCTCCGTCCTGGAGCTGCCCGCGGGCGTGCTCGCCGCCAGCGGCACCCAGGAAGGGGACCGCTTGAGCTTCGAGCCTGCCTCCTCTGCTCCGATGTCCCCTGGCTGACCCACGATGCGCACGAGTTTTGACCGATTTCCGAGCGCTTTGTTAACGTGCCCCGCCAGTTTCTCGTCCCCTTAGAAGAGTTCCCGCGCATGCGCATCGAGGTAGCCGGCAGCACCCACGTCGGGATGAAGCGGAATCACAACGAGGACAACTTCCTCATGCTGCCCGAGGAGCACCTCTTCATCGTCGCGGATGGGATGGGTGGCCACTCCTCTGGAGAGATTGCCAGCCGCATCGCCGTGGACGAGTTGGGTGAGTTCTACAAGATGACGTCCAAGGACCAGGACAGCACCTGGCCCTTCAAGATGGACAAGCAGCGCAACTATGACGAGAACCGGCTGGCCACCGGCATCAAGCTCGCCAACGCGCGCATCTACGAGAAGGCCAGCAGCGAGTCGAAGTACAAGGGCATGGGGACGACCATCGTCAGCGTGCACTTCGCCAGCGACGTGGCCTACGTCGGGCACGTGGGCGACAGCCGCGTGTACTTCTTCCGCTCCGGCGCCCTCAAGCAGATCACCGAGGACCACTCGCTGCTCAACGACTACCTCAAGGCGAAGAAGCTCTCGCCCGAGGAGGTCGAGAACTTCCCGCACAAGAACGTCATCGTGCGCGCGCTGGGCATGAAGGAGAACGTCCAGGTGGACGTCTCCCGCGTGGAGCCCCAGCCGGGCGATGTCTTCCTGCTGTGCTCGGACGGCCTGAGCGGCATGGTCACCGACGCGCAGATGCAGGAGATCCTCGGGCGCACGCCGGAGCTGGACAAGGCGTGCTCCCAGCTCATCGACATGGCCAACGCCGCGGGCGGCAACGACAACGTCACCTGCGTGCTCGCCCGCTACCACCCGGCCTGAGTCCCCGCGCGGCCCCGCCTGAGTCCCTGGCTCGGGCGGTCCGCGGCCCCCGCCTGAGCCTGCTCAGGCGGTCCGCAGGAAGACGCGCAGCGCCTCCGCCACGCCCCACGCCTGGGCGATGCAGCCCCTGGGACGGAAGGGGGGCGTGGCGTCGAAGATCTCGCTCACCTGCCCCACGCCCGCCTGTCGCAGGTGGGCCTCCAGGCCGTCCATGACGTCGCGCAGGTGGGCGCGGTCCGGCTGCACCCTCAGCGCCGCGTCCACGTAGTGGCCGATGAGCCAGCTCCACACCGTGCCCTGGTGGTACGCCGCGTCGCGCGCGCGCAAGTCGCCGTCATAGGTGGCCTTGTAGTCGGAGTGGTCCGACGCCAATGAGCGCAGCCCCACGGGGGTGAGCAGCTCCACCTCCACCTTGCGCAGCACCTGGGGCCACTTGTCGCGCGCGAGCACCGGGTACTTGAGCGAGAGGGCGAAGATTTGATTCGGCCGCACCGCCGCGTCGTTGCCGCCGCCCTCCGCGTCCACCACGTCGAACAGGCACTGGGTGCGGGGGTTCCAGAAGCGCTGGTTGAAGGACGCCTGCGCGCGCTCGGCGGCCTGGTTGTAGGGCGCGGGGTCCACGCCCAGCAGCACGGCCCACTCCGCCATCAGCTTCATGGCGTTGAACCACAGCGCGTTGAGCTCCACCGCCTTGCCGCGCCGGGGCGTCACCACCCAGCCGTCCACCTTCGCGTCCATCCACGTGAGCTGGTAGCCCTGCTCGCCCTGCGTCAAGAGCCCGTCGTCCGGGTCGATGCGGATGTTGTGGCGGGTGCCCTTCAGGTGCTTCTGGACGATGTCCTCCAGCGTGGGGAAGAACTCGCGCAACAGCTCCTCGTCCTTGGACGCCGTGACGTAGCGGTCCACCGCGTGGAAGAACCAGAGCGTCGCGTCGGCCGTGTGGTAGAGGCCCTCGGCCTCGCCCTCCGGGAAGAGGTTGGGCAGCAGGCCGTCGCGGACGTGGTGGCGGAACGTGCGCAAAATCGCCGCCGCCTCGCGCAGGCGGCCCGTGGACACCGTCAGTCCCTCGAGCGAAATCATCGTGTCGCGGCCCCAGTCCGTGAACCACGGGTAGCCGGCGATGACGCTGCGCGCATCCTCGCCGATGGCCCGCGCCCACGCGTCGTCGCGCGGACGCATGGGGTCCACGATGAACTGGTCCGCCGCGAGCACCAGCCTCGCCGCCGTGTCCTTGCGGGCCTGCGCCGGCGCCCGCTCCAACAGGCGCCACTCGCGCTCGCGCTCCATGTCGAAGCTGATGGCCGGGTCGCGGTCCAACACCGCCCAGTCCTGCACCGTGGCGCCCAGCGCCAGCCGGCCTCCGGGCTTCACCGTGCACTCGAAGTAGCCGGGGCTCGCCTGCGTCTCCACGTGCGGCATCCCGCGCGCGCGCTCGGTGCGGTACAGCAGGGGCGGGGAGATCTCCGGCAGCGCCACGAAGGGCACCGAGGCGTCCGAGTACAGCCGCAGGCACAGGGGCTCGGCCTCCTTGCCCGCGCACATCTCGATGCGCTCCCCCTGGAGCACCACCTTGGGCTGACAGTAGCCGTGGGGGAAGTCGTGCTCGTGGACGCGGAACGTGGGGAAGGGCCTCAGGCGCAGCTTCACGGCCGGCCCGGACAGGTGCGCCCACTCGATGAAGAGCGTGTTCTCGCCGTGCACCATCACCAGCCTGCGACGAAGCCGCGTGGGGCCCAGCACGTAGTCCCACTCGGGGATGAGGCCGTCGAGCCGGAAGCCGCGCAAGAGCGACGTGTCGCCCGCCAGCGTCCCGTCCGCGCGCACCTCGCCCTCCAGCCGGTACACCTGCCCCTCCACCCGGGCCGTCTCGATGAGCCGCGACAGCATGACGGTGCGGCCCTTCTCCGGCAGGCTGGGGATGAACAGGCCGTGGTAGCGGCGCGCGTTGACGCCGGCCAGGGTGCTGGACGCGTAGCCCCCCAGGCCATTCGTCATCAGCCACTCCCGTCCGAGCACCTCCGTGGCCGGGGCGCCCCCGGGCCATCCGAACTTCACCTCTGGCAGTCCGCGCATGCGGCTCATCCTGCCATCCGAGGCCCGGGGCCGGTCCTGCTCTCCCGAGTACTCGTCATCCACAGGGCGGTCATCCCCGGCACGCGCCACGACGTCTCGACCCTCAGTGAATCCAGTGAGCAAGAGCCTGTCCCTCCGAATCGAACCTCTTCACTGGACAGTCCGATACGCCACCCTTCATCCCGTGGTGGGGCCAACAACGGCTCGGGGCAGGGAGACAGCTCCAGCTCGCTCCCCAGGTTGACGAGCAACAGCCGGTCCCCCTCCTGCTCGCCTCCCAGGTAGCGCAGCAGGAAGGCGCTCTCGGAGAGGACGGCCCCCATCAGCTGGCCGCCATCCTGTCGGGCGAGCACCGAATCCTCGCGGCGCAGGCGCAGGAGCTCCCGGTGCAGCGTGAGCGGCCCCGTGCGGCGCTCCCGCTCCGTCCAGTCGAGCTGGGAGCGGCGGAAGGCGCGCTCATCCACGTGCTCTTCGAACCCCTCGTGCTCGAGGGCGTGGCGCGCGCTCTCGAACTGGCCGATGAACGCGTCGCGGCCCTGGCGCACCACCGCCTGCAGCTCCGGCTTGTGGTCCACGAAGTAGTGGAACGGGGAGCTGGCGAACCACTCCTGGCCCATGAAGAACATGGGCGTCTGGGGCGACAAGAGCCACAGCATCGTGAGCACCCGCGCCCGGCGCTCGCCGCCGACGTGGTGCAGCCGGTGGCCTCCGAGCATGTTGGCCAGCTGGTCGTGGTTCTGGAGGTAGAAGACACACGCGCTCGCGGGCACGCGCCAGAGGGGACAGCCGCGGGCCTTCTTCTGCCAGCGGTAGTACTGGCCCTGATAGAGCGAGTTGCGCAGCACGCACGACAGGAGCTCCTGCGCGTTGCCGCGGTAGTCCTGCAGATACGCCTCCGCGCGCCCGGTGGCCGCGACGCGCGCCGAGTGGTGGAAGTCATCCACCCAGAGCCCATCCGCGCCCCATCCGCCGCGCGCGGGCGCGCGGACGCACAGCTCGTCCTGCGGCTCGTTCTCCGCGATGATGAGCACCCCGCGTCCGCCCGCCGCCTCGCGCGCCGCCTGGGTGATGACCTGGACGATGTGCCGGGGCCCGTCGTCGTAGAGGCTCTGCGTCGCGTCCAGGCGCAGGCCATCGAAGTGGTACTCGGCCATCCACGCGCAGGCGTTCTCGACGAAGAACTCGCGGCTGGGGCCCGCGTCCTCGCCGTCATCGAAGTTCGTCGGCTCGCCCCACTCGTTCTCGTACTTCTTCGTGAAGTAGCCGGGGGCGTACTGGGCCAGGTAGTTCCCGTCCGGTCCCAGGTGGTTGTAGACGACGTCCAGCACCACGCCGAGGCCCAGCCCGTGCGCGGCCTCCACGAAGGCCCGCAGCGACTCGGGGCGGCCGTAGGCGGGATGGGGCGCGAAGAGCTGCGCGCCGTCGTAGCCCCAGTTGAAGCGGCCGGGACAGGTGTGCAGCGGCATCAACTCCAGACAGGTGACGCCCAGCTCCGCGAGCAGGGGCAGCTTCTCGATGGCCGCCTCGTACGTGCCCTCGGGCGTGAAGGTGCCCAGGTGCAGCTCGTACAGCACCTGGCCTTGGATGGAGGCGAGCCCCTTCCAGTCTCCGTCGCGCCACGCGTGCGACCATGGGTCCACCACCTCGCTGTGTCCGTGCGGCCCGTCGGGCTGGAAGCGGGAGGCGGGGTCGGGGAACTCCTCGCGGTCATCGAGCCGGTACTTGTACCGCGCGCCCACCGGCGCGGGATGGACGCCCTCGAAGTAGCCTCGTGCGTCCCGGACGAGGGGCAGCGGACGCGACGCGCCCTGGACGGAGACCTCGACCATCCGGCGACGTGGCGCCCAGACGCGAAAATGCGTGCGGTCCTTCCCCTCGGGCCTGGCCCCCAACGTCCCTCGCCACGTCATGCCCTCGACCTCCCGCCATGCGCCGAACACGCGCTCGCGCGAACACACCGCCAGCAGTGACGGTAAGACGTGGCACCCGCAGCGGCGACGGACGGAGGACGCGCTGCGCCTGCTCGCCGACCCCACCCGGACGAAGGTGCCCGCCACGCCAGGGAGTGCCTCGCCGTCGCTTCACGACGTCCCGCGCGGGCCATGCCCTCACGAGGACGCATGGGGCCGGGCGGTCGAACGGGTGGACGCAGCCCTCGCGCGCCAGCGCACGAGCCACCCGCCCCCAAGGGATGGGCGGTCGGCCAGGCGGGAACACCGCGCACGCCTGGGACCGCCGCTTCCCGGGGCGCGGTGCGGTGGCTTCCTCGGGATTCAGCGCCCGGTGAGCGGCGCGGGAATCCGGTGCTGCTTCCAGGCGAGGACCTCCTCGAGCGTCTCGCCCGGGGCAATCTCCGTCCGCTCGAACACGGCGGCGCGGCTGAGCCGGGCCCCCGCGCCCACCTTCACCTCGGCGCCGAGCGACACACTCGCGCCCACGAGGACGCCCGCCGCGAGCGACACGCCTCGCTCGAAGAACGCGGGTCCCTCCACTCGCGCGCCGCGCACGTCCGCCTCCGGATGCGCCCACGACGCGCCCGGTCCACGCACCGTCCCCGCCAGCGGCGAGGCCGCGCCCAGCCACTCCAGCCGCACCTGCCCCGCGAGCACGTCACGCACCGTGGCCAGGTAGCGCGACGGCGTGCCCAGGTCGGACCAGTACCCATCCACGCGGACGCCGCGCACCACCTGCCCCGCCGACATCGCGCGCACGTAGACCTCGCGGTTGATGTCCTCGGGCCCCTCGGCCGTCATGAAGTCGAAGATGCGCGCAGACATCACGTGCACGCCGGTGAAGTGCCACGGCGTCAGGCCCTCGCCCCCGGGACCATGGCCCGCGATGCGCTGGACCTGCCCCGCGCCGTCCAGCTCCACCGCCGCGTACTTCTCCCCCTCCGGCATGGGCTGCAGCACCATGGTCGCCAGCGCACCGGACGCCTGGTGCATGGCGACCACCGGCCGCAGGTCCACCGGGTAGAGGATGTCGCCGTTGAAGACGAGGAAGTCCCCGTCGGAGAGGAAGTCCCTCAGGCCCCGGATGCCTCCGCCCGTGCCCTGGATGACGGGCTCGCGCACGACGTGCAGCGGAAGCCCCGCGCGAGCGCACTCCTCGCGCGCCACCGCCTCCATCGTGTCGGGCAGGTGGTGCGTGTTGATGCCCACCGCCGTCACGCCCGCGGACTTCAGCACCGCCAGGTGGTAGCGCAAGAGCGGCTGCCCCAACAGCGGCAGCGCCGGCTTGGGCCAGGCTTCCGTCAGCGGACGCAGCCGCGTGCCCAGCCCCGCGCAGAGGACCATCGCCTTCATCGTCGCCTCCCCTCCCCCGGTGCCCGACTCAGGCGGCCAGCTCCGGAACGTACTTCGCCACCAGCGCCTGCAACCGCGCGAGCTCCGGACGGTGCCGGAACGCCTCGCGCACGTAGCGCAGCGACGCCGGGATGGACACCAGGAAGCCCGGGTTGCCCTTGAAGCGATTGATGTACTCGAAGCGCCCCGCGTCCTTCAGCTTGCGCTGCACGGTGAGCAAATCGAAGAACGCCTTGAACGCCACCGGGTCGATGCGCTCGCCCGTCTCCTGCTGGAACGTGGCGATGTAGCGGTCCAGCATCGCGTCCACGAACGCGCGGTCCAGCTCCACGTAGCTGTCGCGCAGGAGCGCCACCAGGTCGTACTGGCGCGGGCCCTGGAGCGCGTCCTGGAAGTCGATGACCACCAGCTCGCCCTCCTTCACCATGATGTTGCGGCTCTGGTAGTCGCGGTGCGTGAAGCCTCGGGGCGCGGCGGCCAGTTGCTTCGCGATGTCGCGGAAGATGGCGTCCAGCTCGGCGCGCTCCTCGGCCGTGGGCATCTTGCCGCTCCACGCCTCCAGGCCCCACTCGCGGAAGTGGTGCAGCTCCCAGTCGTACAGGTCCTCGTCGAACGCGCGCGTGAAGGCCAGGCAGTCCGGGTCCTGGTGCTTCTCCGCCTGGGCGCGCAGCTTCGCCAGCAGGTCCACCGCGCGGGTGTAGAGCGCCTCGCGGTGCTTGCCGCCCTCCAGCGCGGACTCGAAGGTGATGTCGCTCAGGTCCTCGAGCACCATCATCCCCGCCGGCTCGTCGTAGCGCAGGATTCGCGGCACGCGCACGCCCAGCTTCTCCAGGTAGCGGTGCACGTTGACGAAGGGCAATTCCTTGGGCGGCTCACCCTTGGTGGCCTCCTCGCTCTTCTTCGTCGCGTCCAGCGGCATCTCCATCACCACCCAGCTCTCCGGGGGTGCGCCGACGCGGTAGTACGAGCGGTTGCTCGCGTCTCCCTTCAGCTTCTTGATGGGAGCCTGGGGAACGGGACGGCCAATGGCCTGTCCCACCTGGTCGCGCAGGGCGGCCTCGAGTTCCATATCGACGGGGTTCTCCAAATGGGGGTCTTCGAGAGGAAGATGGCCCGCGAGTATGGGAGGGGCGACTTTCCGCGTCAAAGGCCGGACGCGGCGGATGCCCCCTGGCCGCCCGGCCTGTCACGTACGCGACGGCGCCCACCCGCGTCCGTCGCGGCGCGTCGGAAGGCCGGCCGCCCCCAGACGGAGCAGGCCCGGACAGCGGCCTACCCCCCGGGACGGTGGGAGGAGCACAGCGGGGAAGGCCCCCGGGGAGCACACTGTTGCTCCCCGACGGGGGAGATGGTCTCCCGCTGTCGACCGGGCCGCGCGGGCGGCATATAAGACGCGCCGCGAACCCCCCTTTTTCTGGAAGCCGCGATGGACATCCACGACAACATCCTCACCGCGATTGGCAACACGCCGCTCGTCAAGCTCAACAAGCTCGTCGGTCCCAACGACGCGACGGTGCTCGTGAAGTGCGAGTTCATGAACCCCGGCGCGTCCATCAAGGACCGCATGGCGCTGTACATCATCGAGAAGGCCGAGCGGGAGGGGAAGCTCAAGCCCGGCGGCACCATCGTGGAGAACACGTCCGGCAACACCGGCATGGGCGTGGCGCTGGCGGCGGCGGTGAAGGGGTACAAGTGCATCTTCACCATGCCGGACAAGATGTCCCTGGAGAAGATCAACCGCCTGAAGGCGCTGGGCGCGCAGGTGGTGGTGACGCCGACGAACGTGCCGGCCGAGGACCCGCGCAGCTATTACGAGACGGCCAAGCGCCTGCACCGCGAGACGCCGGGCGCGTTCATGCTGAACCAGTACCACAACCCCGACAACATCGAGGCGCACTACTCCCTCACCGGCCCGGAGATCTTCGAGCAGACGGGCGGCAAGGTGGACTACTTCGTCTCCGGCCTGGGCACGGGCGGGACGATGAGCGGCGCCGGCAAGTTCCTCAAGGAGAAGATCCCCGGCCTGAAGAACGTGGGCGTGGACCCCGAGGGCTCCGTCTACGAGGGCTACTTCAAGACGGGCAAGCTGACCGAGCCGCACGTCTACAAGGTGGAGGGCATCGGCGAGGACATGCTGTGCGGTGCCATGGACTTCAAGGTCGTGGACGACGTGCGCCAGGTGGATGACCGCCAGTGCTTCGTCGCCGCCCGCCGCCTGGCGCGCGAGGAGGGCATCTTCGCGGGTGGCTCCTCCGGCGCCGCGGTGCACGTGGCCGTGCAGCTGGCGAAGGAAGTGGGCAAGGGGAAGACCATCGTCGTGGTGCTGCCCGACTCCGGCAGCAGCTACATCAGCAAGTTCCACTCGGACGAGTGGATGCGCGACAACGGCTTCGCCGAGGACAAGGGCACGGGCACCGTGCGCGACATCCTGGGCAGCAAGCAGCGCGACGTGAAGACGGCGCGCAAGGGCGACCGGGTGGACCAGGTCGTGGAGACGATGCGCGGCCATGGCATCAGCCAGATGCCGGTCGTGACCGAGGACGGCCGCGCGGTGGGCATGGTGCACGAGTACGATTTGCTCAACGCGCTGGTCGCCGGGAAGGTGAAGTTCGCCGACACCATCGACGCCATCGTCGCGCCGCTGCAGGGGGCGCTGTCGCTGGACACGAGCATCGCGCGGCTGCGTGAGGTGTTCGCGCAGGACAACGTGGCCGTCGTGAAGGAGGGCGAGAAGGTGGTCGCCATCGTCACGAAGATCGACCTCATCGACTTCCTGCACCGCACCGCGGCCTGACGCCGCGCCCTCGGGCGCCGACGTCGTTCACACAGAGGGCCTCTCACCGTTCGCCGGTGGGAGGCCCTTCGTGCTTCCAGGCAGGCCTCGTCAGCCGTTGCCGAGGCCGTTGTCGGGAGGCGGCTCGGGCTTGCGCTTCTTGAACTGTCGCTCGGGCGCCTCCCCATCGTCGTCCTCGCCATCGGGCGGATTCCACCGCAGGGCCAGGGGCGCGTAGCGACACGTCAGGTGTCTGCCCGCGAGCTGGTCCAGCGCCGTCAGCGGACGGCGGCAGTCCGAGCAGCGCTCCTCCTTCCGCTTCCGCTCGCGATGGGCGTAGACGGACTTCTGGCGGAGCACCTCGACGATGACGCCGTTGTGGTCGCTGTAGGCGTAGGCCTTGCCCTCGAGCTCGGTGAACTTGTCCGTCAGCCCGTGGAAGACAAATGCCGGGTTCGCCTTGGAGTCGTCCTCGTCGAACCCGAACACCTTGCCGTCGCGGACCACCGCCGTCATGTGCGGCGTGCACGCGATGTCGAAGTGCGTCTTGAAGGTGCTGTTCGTGCCGGAGATGCTGAACACGTTGTGCCCGCCGAAGCCGACGAGCTCCTGCTTGTCGTCGAGCACGCTCGACACCCAGTCCTCACCGCCGAGCTGATTCTTCAGGGTGCTCTTGACGAAGTCGCTCGTGGGTTGATTCGTGTCGCCCATCACCAGGTCGAGCTTCTCCTTCGTGGTGACGTTCTTGGCGTTGTTCGCCAGATACTTGATGACCCGCGTGCTGTCCTTGCAGATGGCGTTGGGCGTGTGCACGAACGCCATCAGCCAGCCCATGACCCGCAGGATGACGCAGCGGGCCTGCTCGTCCTTGTTGTCGTTGGACGTGAGCGTGTACGGGAACATCTCGATGTCGCTGTCGCGGAGGTTCAGGTCCTCGCGCAAGAGGACGGTGAAGCGGTGGCGTGAGTCCCCCGTGGGGTTCATCCCCGTGACGACCCGATAGCCCCCCACGGAGTTCACCCCCAGGTCCTTGAGCAGGTCCGTCGTGAAGGCCTCGCCCAACACGATGATGCCCGGCAGGCGCACGCTGGGGAGCTCGCCCCTGGAGCGCGTCCGGTTCATCACGCTCTTCGTGATGGTGTCGATGACGCCCTTCATGAAGCTCAACAGCAGCGCCTTGCCCTCGCCGGGCTCCTTGCGCTCCTTGTCGTAGCGGGACGAGAGGGCCTTCGACTCGACCTGGGTCGCGAACTGGATGGTCGACGAGGGGGAGGTCATCTTCTTCGCGACCAGGTCGTAGACGGGCGTCTGGAAGGTCAGCGTCTGGTTGTTGTCCAGGGGGTAGATCTCCCCCACGTTGGACTGCGCCCCGTGCTTGAACGAGTTGCCCATGAGCGCCGTCCCCAGGGAGTCCTCCTTCTTTCCGGTGGATTCCAAGGACTGGTAGACGATGATCATGTCGTGCTCCCCCCAAGGCCCGTGGCAGGCCAGACCGCGTGAGCCTAGCCGGGCGGTGTCCGCGCGGAAAGGCTGGGGCCGGTAGGCTCATTCATGTCCGAAAACCGCGAGCGTGCGGGCCACGCGGGTGACACTGTCCGGGGCATGGACCTGCTCGACACAGACGCCTGCTACCGCGCGCTCCAGTCGCGGGATGCCCGCTTCGACGGCCGACTCTTCGTCGGGGTGACATCCACGGGCATCTACTGCCGCCCAGTCTGCCCGGCCCGCACGCCGAGGAAGGAGAACTGCCGGTTCCACGCGTCGGCCGCCGCCGCGCAGGAGGAGGGCTTCCGGCCGTGCCTGCGCTGCCGCCCGGAGACGGCGCCGGACCTGGCCTCGTGGCGGGGCACGTCCAACACCGTGTCGCGCGCGCTCGCGCTCATCGCGGAGGGCGCGCTGGACGGCGGCGAGGCGGGCGTGGACGCGCTGGCGGAGCGGCTGGGCGTGGGAGACCGGCAGCTGCGCCGCCTGTTCAAGCAGCACCTGGGCGCGACGCCGGTGGCCGTGGCGCAGACGCGGCGCGTGCTCTTCGCCAAGCAGCTCATCCAGGAGACGCGCATGCCGCTGTCCCAGGTGGCGCTGGCCTCGGGCTTCGGCAGCATCCGCCGCTTCAACGAGACCTTCCAGGCGCTCTACCAGCGGGCGCCAGGCGCGCTGCGCCGCAAGAGCATGACCGAGCAGCCCGCGGACGCGGGCGTGACGCTGCGGCTGCGCTACCGGCCCCCGTATGACTGGGCCGCGATGCTCGCCTATCTCTCCGCGCGCGCCATCGAGGGCGTGGAGCGAGTGCACGGCGCAAGCTACCAGCGCACCGTGTCCCAGGACGGCGCCGTGGGGACGGTGGAGGTATCCCACGAGCCGGGGCGCAACAACCTGGTGGTGTGCATCCGCTTCGCGCGCGTGCAATCGCTGCCGGCCATCGTCGCGCGCGTGCGGCGCGTGTTCGACGTGGGCGCGGACATCGAGGCGATTGGCGAGCACCTGTCGAAGGACCCGTTCCTCGCGGGCCTCGTGGCGCAGCGGCCCGGCCTCCGGGCTCCGGGCGCCTGGGACGGGTTCGAGCTGGCGGTGCGCGCCATCCTCGGACAACAGGTCTCGGTGGAGGCGGCGCGCGGGCTCGCGGGGCGACTGGTGACGCTGTGCTGTGAGGGGCCCGTGGAGGGATTGCCCTCGGGGCTGACGCGGGTGTTCCCGTCACCGGAGCGCGTGGCCCACGCGGACCTGGGCGCGCTGGGCATGCCGTCCGCGCGCAAGGCGGCCCTCAAGGCCATGGCCGAGGCGGCGCTGGCGGACCCGCTGTTGTTCCAGCCGTTCGGCACCGTCGAGGAGGGCATCGCCCGGCTGCGCTCCATCCGCGGCGTGGGCGAGTGGACCGCGCAGTACATCGCCCTGCGCGCGCTGCGCGAGACGGACGCGTTCCCCGCGAGCGACGTGGCGCTCCTGAGGAGCGCGGCCACGGACGAAGGCGCGCGACCCACGCCCGAGGCGCTGCTGCGACGCGCGGAGCCCTGGCGGCCCTGGCGGGCCTACGCCGCGCAACACCTGTGGGCCGCGGATCCGGGTCCGCGCCCTCGCCTTCCGGAGGTGCGCCATGGCTGAGACGACGGCACGATTCCTCATCGACAGGACGGACACGCCCATCGGCGAGCTGGTCATCATCGCGGACCGCGAGGGCCACCTGCGCGCCGTGGACTGGACGGAGCACGAGGCGCGCATGCTCCAGTTGCTGCGCCTGCACTACGGCGAGAAGGGGTATACGCTGGAGGAGGCGCGCGACCCGGGCGGGCTCACCGGCACGATGCGCGCGTATTTCTCCGGCAGGCTCGACGTCATCGACACGCTGCCCGTGAGGACCGCGGGCACCGACTTCCAGCGCGAGGTGTGGGCCGCGCTGCGCTCGATTCCGTGTGGGAGCACCGTCTCCTACTCGGAGCTCGCGCGCAGAATCGGTCGGCCCGCGGCGGTGCGGGCGGTGGGACTGGCCAATGGAGCGAACCCCGTGGGCATCGTCGTGCCGTGTCATCGCGTGGTGGGCGCCAATGGCTCGCTCACGGGTTATGGAGGTGGCATCCAGCGCAAGCGCTGGTTACTCAGCCACGAGTCCAGGGCCCTGCCCCTCTTGAAGTCCTGACGTCGACGCGGGCCCACTCCCCCACACCCCTCGAGGACCACCCCATGCCTGTCGCGCCTTCCGATTCGATTCGAGCCTTCCGCCAGCTGCACGAGGCGGGGCTGTTGTTGCTGGTCAACGCATGGGACGCGGGCAGCGCGCGCGTCATGGAGAGCCTGGGTGCCAAGGCGCTCGCCACCACGAGCGCGGGGGTGGCGTGGGCCCAGGGGTACCCGGACGGAGACGCGCTGCCGGTGAGCCGGTTGCTCGACACCGTGGCCTCCATCGCGCGCGTGGTGAAGGTGCCGCTGACGGTGGACATGGAGGGCGGTTACTCGGACGACCCGAAGGCGGTGGGTGAGGTGGCGCTCGGCGTGCTCGACGCGGGGGGCGTGGGCATCAACCTGGAGGACGGCTCCGGGAGCGCGGACCTCTTGTGCGCGAAGATTGAGGCGGTGAAGCGCGCGGTGGCCGGGCGCGGGCTGGACCTGTTCATCAACGCGCGCACGGATGTGTTCCTGAAGGGCATCGGTCCGGCGGACAAGCGCGTGGAGGAGACGCTGTCGCGGGCGCGGCGCTACAAGGCGGCGGGCGCGGACGGGCTCTTCGTGCCGGGCTTGAAGACGCCCGCGGAAATCAAGGTCGTGACATCCGAGGCGGGGTTGCCGGTGAACCTCATGGCGATGGCGGGGCTGCCCGCCGCGTCGGAGCTCGCCACGCTCGGCGTGCGCCGCGTCAGCGCCGGCGCCGGCATGGCCCAGTCCATCCTCGGCCGCGTGGCCGCGCTCTCCACGGAGTTCCTGCGAGACGGCGCCGCCGCCCCCGCTCCGGAGGCGGGCATCTCCTATCCGGTGCTCAACAAGCTGATGGCGGAGCGCTGAGCACCGACGCGGGGTGCCCACCCGAGCCCCCGCATGTCAGCACCGGAGCGCGCCCTACTTCGCCTCGGGCCGCCGGGCGAACAGCGCGTTGGCGACCTCCGTCATCACCACCTCGCCGTGCTGGTTGCGCACCTCGAAGCGGAACTTGATGGCGCCCCGGTCCGCCTTGCTGCGCGACGGCGTGGTGGAGAGCACCTCGAAGCGCGCGGTGAGCGCGTCACCGGGACGCACGGGCTTGAGCCAGCGCAGCTCGTCCAGGCCCGGTGAACCCAGGCTCGCGGTCTTGCTCAACAGGTGCTCCACCGCCAGCTTGTGGCAGATGGACGCGGTGTGCCACCCGCTGGCGATGAGTCCTCCGAAGATGCCCTCGCGCCCACCCTCGTCGCTCAGGTGGAAGGGCTGCGGGTCGAACTGCTTCGCGAAGGCGATGATCTCCTCGCGGGAGACCACGTAGGGGCCGGCCTCACTCGCCTCGCCGGGTTGGAAGTCGTCGAAGTAGCGCATGACCTCTTCCATAGGCCGCTCGACGTGCCGCGGCAACGCCTTGCGTCCCCTCCTCGCCCATCACATCGATTGCTCGATTTTCTCATTAAGTGCGCTTCATGACAGACTGGCGGGGCCTCATCCCGACATCACCAAGGAGACACGGATGTTCGCGAAGCTCGAGCGCCAGCGGTCCCTGTTCATGTTGCTGTGCACCCTGCTCGTGGTGGGGCTCGCCGCCCTGTCCACGGGGGAGACCTCCGCCGCGCTCGTCCAGGACATGGGCGAGACGACCTGTGAGGAGACGGTGAGCCTGCCGCCCTCGGACATGACGCTCGCCACCAGCGAGCACTCCAACGCGGCCTGTCGCCCCACGTGCGTGGGCCCGTGCTGGTTCTGTCTGCTGGGTGTCTGTGAAAACCGCTGCATGTAGCCCTGGATTGATTCGTCCGATGTTTCGGCGCGACGCGCTCTGCAGGCTCACGCGCGAGCGCCCGTGGGCAACCGCGGTGGGGCTCATATGAGGAGCCTCTCGCCCCTCCAGTACAACAGGAGGAGCACCGCTGAGGAGTGAGGGGGCGCGGGCCATTCGAAGCCCGCGCCCCTTCAAGGACGGGGAAGGAAGGCCCCTCCCGCCACCTCGAACGCCGGCTCCTGGCCGAGCCCGCCCGACACCGCCGTCATCAACCGGTGTCCGAAATGCGGCGCCCTCGCCAGGCCCCCCAGCGCCCGACAATGCCGCGCCTGTCCCCACACCGGGCGCGAGACGCGTCACTGCCCTGGGGCGTATCGTTCACCGGCACCCGGGTAGGACACGGAGAGAACCCATCTCTCCGAGATTACCTGGCGCGTAGGGCGCTAGACTTCGGGCCCTATCTCGCCAGGAGGAATCGAATGGGTGTCAGGACATGGCTGGCCGCGCTGGGCGTCACCTTCGCGGGGCTGGGCTGTGGCTCGGATGGAGCGCGCGGCGCCGAGGGACTCCAGGGGCCGCAGGGCCCTCAAGGTCCCCAGGGGCCGAGTGGCACCGGCTGGGAGGTGGGCGAGGGGCTGGCGTTGGAAGGCAACGTCCTGCGGGTGCGCTACGACGGCGCCAACGCGCCGGTGCCGACCAGCGACCCGAGACTCACGGATGCGCGAGCGCCCCTGGCGGGCAGCGCGCACTACGTGCAGAACACCACCGCCGCGCAGACGGGCTCCTTCGCGCTCACGGGCTCGGGCACCACCCACGGGCAGCTGTCGACGCGCTCGGACCTGCTCGTCGACGCGGCCTCCACCGTCGAGTCGCCGGGTCCGCTGCTCAGGGTGCTGAACACCACGTCGGCGGGCGCGAGCTGGAAGCAGTTCCCGGTCTTCACCGTGGACTCGGCGGGAGGCCTGGTGGCGAGCGGCGAGGTGGACAAGGGGCTATTGCCGGTGTCGGGCGCGGGCACCCGGCTGATGTGGGCGCCGGGCCTCGCGGCGTTCCGCGCGGGCTACACGGAGACGCAGTGGGACGACGGCAGCGTCGGCAACTTCTCCTGGGCGGGTGGCTATCGCTCGCTGGCCAAGGGGGCCGCGTCGTTCGCCATGGGGAAGGACAACGTGGCGCGCGGTGACAGCTCCATCGCGCTGGGCGCAGGGAACACCACCAGCGAGGTGGGCGGCATCGCGATGGGGAGCGGCAACAACGTCACCGGACTCTCCGCCATCGGGCTCGGCACCGGGAACACGGTCTCGGGCCGCGGCGCGCTGGCGATTGGCGCAAGCGTCCAGGCCACCGGCAACTACAGCTTCGCGCTCGGACAGGATGTGTCGACGAACGGGAAGACGGGCGCGTTCATCTGGGGAGACCGCTCCGGCGTGAGCACGGCCAGCATCGTCAACGACAACCAGTTCATGGTCCGCGCCGCGGGCGGTGTCATGTTCTACACGAGCGCCAACCTGGGCTCGCGCTGCGAGCTGCGCACGAACTCCGCGGGGTGGGAGTGCTCGTCGGACCGGAACCTGAAGGAGGACTTCCGCCAGGTCGACGGCGAGGCGCTGCTGACGAAGGTCGCCAGGCTGCCCATCTCCACCTGGCGCTTCAAGGGCGAGGCAAGCGAGGTGCGTCACCTGGGTCCGGTGGCGCAGGACTTCCACGCGGCCTTCGGCCTGGGCGCGGGGGACAAGACCATCGGACAGCTGGACATGGACGGCGTCAACCTGGCCGCCATCCAGGCGCTGGAGGTCCGCACGCGCGAGCTGCGAGAGAAGACCGCGGAGGTCGATGCGCTCAAGAGCGAGCTCGCCGAGCTCAAGCGCGGCCTGTCCCGACTGGAAGCCGCCATCCAGGCGAAGGACTCGCGGCACTGATGAGGTGAAGGCTCGCCACGGCGCACGCTCCGCCGTGGCGAGGGCTCAGGCGCTACGGGACCTCCTCCGCACTGAGCACGGGCGGCTCGGGCGCATCCGCCACGTCCTCCAGCCGGTCCGCGGGAGGCAGCGGAGGCCGGGCCCGCAGGCTCTCCGGCATGCGGGCCGGGTCGTCGACGGGACCGGGCACTGTCTCCATCGCTTCGAGCTTCGTCGTCGTCATCCACGTCGTCGGCAGCGTCTTCGTGAGCGTGAGGGTGTCGCGCACGGTGCCCGTGGAGGTGATGAGCCGCGCCGTCAATGTGCCGCCATCCACGATGACATCCATGAAGCCGTACACCTGGTTGTCGCGCAGCGCCGTCCACGAGGGCTGGCTGCTCGGGAAGGAGCGCAGCGTCGCGCCGCCGCTGCCGACCACGACGTAGGGGATGCCGCGCGTGCCCGACGGCGCCACCGCGTCGCCCTTCATCGGCTTGCTGCGCTCGTAGTTGTGGTCATGCCCCGTGAGCACCAGGTCCACGCCGTGCTTCTCGAACATCGGCGCGTAGGCGCGGCGCACGGTGAGCTGGGAGCCATGCTCGCCGCTGGACCAGGCCGGGTGGTGGAAGAAGACGACCTTCCACGGAAGCTTGCTCGCCGCCAGGTCCTGCTCGGCCCACGCCTGCTGCGCGGATGCCGAGCACCGGTCCGAGGACGCCATGCCGATGGCGCAGTTGGAGTCGAGCGCCACGAAGTGCACGTTGCCCCAATCGAACGAGTAGTAGCGCTCGCTCTTGGCGGGGTTGTTCGCCGGCAGGTAGAAGTTGTCGAGGTAGGGCTGGCCCTGGCTCGTCACGTACTCGTGATTGCCCAGCACGGGGAACACCGGCACCTCGCGCAGCAGCGCGGCCATGGGCTTGAACATCCGGTCCTGGAACTCCTGGTCCGTGCCGGAGGAGTAGGCGTTGTCCCCCAGCGCGACGAGGAACTCCCCGCGCCACTCGGGCTTGTTCATCACCGCCATCACCTTCGACTGCGCGGAGCCGCCCGTGCCGAAGTCCCCCATCGTCGTGAAGCGCACGCGCGGCGTCCCCGGAGCCGACGCCGTGCGGAACGTCCGCAGCCCCGTGACGGAGCCGCACGCCTCCACGCTGTACCCATAGGACTGTCCCGGCCGCAGTCCCTCCAGCTTCACCGCGTGACGCCAGCCCGCGACGATGGCCGTCGCCGTGCGCGCCAGCAGCGAGCCGTCACCGAAGCGCACGAAGGGCGTACACGACACGCCCGAGCGGAACGCGATGATGGCGCTCGTGGGCCCCACGCTCTGGAGGTACGGCAGGCGCGGCAGCACGGGCCCCGAGTCCGCCGTGGGCGCGGGCGGCACCGTGCGCTCACCACACGCTCGCGCCTCGGTGATGGAGGCCCAGTCGTTCACCGTGTTCCCGTTCACGGTGACGCGCACGTAGCGCGCCTGACGCGCGCTGAACGCATACGTCTGCGCCTGCGTGTTCAGCGCACTGTCTCCCGCGAGGGCCTGGGTGAAGCTCACGCCGTCCACGGACGTGGAGAGGACGAAGTGGTTCTGTCGTTCGTTGCCGCGGTGCCACGCCACGGTGACGCCCGCCACGGACTGCGACGAGCCCAGGTCCATCGTGAGGAACGCGCCCACGCCCGGCCCGCTCCAGCGCGTCGACACGTCATCGTCCTGCGAGTTCGCGGCGACGCTGCCAGCACCGTCATCGCCACTCGCCGTCGCCAGCTGCGTGGTGAGGATGCGGCAGTCGGGCGCCGTCAGCGGAGTCCCGGCGACGTCGGAGGCCTCGGGAGCGGGCGTCTCGACGGGCGCGGACTTGTCGGGAGAAGAGAGGGGCTCGTCACAGCCGGAGACGGCCGAACACAGCACGCCCAGCAGGCAAGCGGAGAGAATCGGTCGGTTGCTCATGGTCGGCCCCCAATCGACCCGCACCGCTGAACATTCCGATACCCGACAGTCGCGCATCCTCCCAGGCGGCTGGGCAGCCGAGCGCGAGCCACGGCCGTCAGGGCGCGCACGGACGAAGGGCCTCCATGCGCCCCACGAAGAGGGAGCAAGGAGGCCCTGGGTCAGCGGCCTGCTGGTCGGGGATGCGGGCTACTTCGCCGCGTCGAGCGCCTGGGCCAGGTCATCGATGAGGTCCCGCGCGTCCTCGATGCCCACGGACAGGCGGATGAAGCCGTCGGCGATGCCGAGCTTCTCGCGCGTCTCCTTGGGCACGGAGGCGTGGGTCATGATGGCCGGGTGCTCGATGAGGGACTCGACGCCGCCGAGCGACTCCGCGCAGGCGAAGACCTTCACCGTCTTGAGGAAGGTGCGCGCCGCCTCCAGGCCGCCGTGGATGTCGAACGTCAGCATGCCGCCGAAGCCCGTCATCTGCTGCTTGGCGAGCGCGTGCTGCGGGTGCGTCTCCAGGCCCGGGTAGGTGACCTTCTTCACCTTCGGGTGCGTGGCCAGGTACTGGGCCACCTTCATCGCGTTGTGCGCGTGGCGGTCCATGCGGACGTGGAGCGTCTTCACGCCACGCAGCACGAGGAAGCTGTCGAACGCGCCGGACACGCCGCCCACCGCGTTCTGGAGGAAGTACATCCGCTCGGCGACGTCATCGCGGCTGGTGCAGACGAAGCCGCCCACCACGTCGCTGTGGCCGTTGAGGTACTTGGTGGTGGAGTGCGCCACCACGTCGAAGCCGAGGTCCAGCGGACGCTGGAAGTACGGCGTCATGAACGTGTTGTCGGCGACGGCGAGGATGCTGTGCTTCTTGGCGACCTGGGCGATGGCGGCCAGGTCGATGAGCTTGAGCATCGGGTTGGTGGGCGTCTCCACCCACACCATCTTCGTCTTCGGGGTAATCGCCTTCTCGAAGGCGCCCGGCTGGGACAGGTCGACGAAGGAGAAGTTCAAGCCGCAGCGCTTGTAGACCTTGTCGAACAGGCGGAAGGTGCCGCCGTACACGTCGTCGGAGACGATGACGTGGTCACCGTGATCCAACATGTGCATCAGCATGTCGGTGCCCGCGAGGCCGGAGGCGAAGGCGGCGCCGTACTTCGCGCCCTCGAGCGCGGCCAGGCAGTCCTGGAGCGCCTTGCGGGTGGGGTTCTGCGTACGGCTGTACTCGTAGCCCTTGTGTTCCCCCGGCCCGTCCTGGACGTAGGTGGAGGTCAGGTAGACGGGGGTCATGATGGCGCCCGTCGTGGGGTCCGGCTCCTGGCCGGCATGAATGGCGAGGGTGTCGAAGCGCATGGCGGGGGGACTAACACAGGCCCCCGGGCCGTGCATCAGCACCTCCGCATTACTCGAACTTCCCGTGCCGCCCGGCCCCCTTCGCGAAGCGGGTGGCCCCCGGGACGGACTCGGACTCCAGCACCTTGACGCCCCGGATGAACTCCTGACGCAGTGCTTCTTCCTGGGAGAGGCCCCCCTGGGCGTAGGCCGAGGCGCGGTCCGCGTTCATGCAGGCCTGGGGGAAGGCGGCCACCTCCCGGGCGAGCGCCTCCGCGGCCTCCCGGGCCTGACCCTTGGGGACGACGCGGTTGACCAGCCCCATGCCCAGCGCCTCCTGGGCGGACACGGGGCGGCCGGTGAGGATGAGGTCCAGGGCCCGGGACAACCCGATGAGCCGGGGCAGGCGCACGGTGCCGCCGTCGATGAGCGGCACGCCCCAGCGCCGGCAGAAGACGCCGAGCACCGCGTCCTCCTCGACGACGCGCAGGTCACACCACAGCGCGAGTTCCAGGCCCCCGGCGACGGCGTGGCCGCTGATGGCCGCGATGACGGGCTTGCCCAGCACCATGCGCGAGGGGCCCATGGGACCGTCGCCGTCCATCTGGAGACGCGGCATGCGGCCTTCGGAGACGGCCTTGAGGTCCGCGCCCGCGCAGAAGGTGCCTCCGTCGCCGTGGAGGACGCCGACTCGCGACTCCGTGTCCGCGTCGAACGCGCGGAAGGCGTCCGCGAGGAGCTGCGCTGTGGCACCGTCCACGGCGTTGCGCACCTCGGGACGGTGGAGGACGACGGTGGTGACGGGGCCGTTCTTCTCGGTGCGCACGCTCATGGCGCGGAGTCTTCTCCGCGCGCTGCCGCACCGCAATCACCTCGGCGCGCGGACGCCCCCTGCGCTCTGCGAGGACGCATTGAGGCGAGGGTGATGGCGCAACCACATGCTCACGGCCACAAGGCTTCTGCCTTCGCGGCCCCACCGCCATCACCTCGGCGCGTGCGCGTCCTCCCCTCCCCTGTCCGAGGACGCCTCGCGGATGAGCCGCGCCACCGCGCGCAAATCCTCGACGAACGCCTCGCGCTGCCGCTCCCGGGCCTCCGAGTCCGGCGCTCGCAGGATGGACGAGGGGTGCACCGTGGGCACGACGATGGGCGCCCACGCGGAGGGAATCGGCTGCCCTCGCTGCTGCGTCACGCGGAAGTCCTTGCCGAGCAGCGCCTGCGCCGCGGTGGCCCCCAGGCACACGAGGATGTCGGGGCGGAACACCTGTATCTCCGCCTCGAGCCACGGCAGGCACGCGCGCACCTCGGTGGTGTTGGGCTTCGCGTGGATGCGGCGCTTGCCGTCCCCCGTCCACTTGAAGTGCTTCACCGTGTTGGTGACATACGCCTGCGAGCGGTCGATGCCGGCCTCCTCCAGCGCCTCGTCCAGCAGCCTGCCGGACGGCCCCACGAAGGGCCTGCCCTCACGGTCCTCCTGGTCTCCAGGCTGCTCGCCCACCAGCATCACCCTGGGGCCTGGACCGGGCCTCCCCACCGGCTCGCCGAACACGGTCTGCGTCCCCGTCTTCCACAAGGGACACGCCTGACAGCCCGAAGCGGCTTCTCGGAGCTTGTCGTACGTCGGAGACTCAGGGATGAGTGGGGCCGCGGTGGTCTGGACGGAGGGACGCTTGGGCATGGCTGACCCACAAGGTATTCACGGCAACGGCGGCGACGACGCGGCACCCCAGGCGGAGGCCGGCATGTTCGCCAACCGGCTGCGCAAGGGCTCGAAGCACTTCCGCAGGTGGGCTCGCGCCCAGGGGCTGACGGCCTTCCGCGTCTATGACCGGGACATTCCCGAGTACCCCTACGCGGTCGACATCTACGGCGACTGCGTGCACGTCACCGAGTACCCACGCCGCAAGGCCCTCAAGTCCGGCACCGCGGAGACGCAGCGCGAGGAGGTCCTCGCCGCGGTGACCCAGGTGCTCGAGACGCCCGCCGAGCGCGTCTTCGTCAAGACGCACACGCCCCAGCCCTGGGGCCGCGCGCAGTATGGCCGCGTGGGCGAGGGCAGCGGTCGGCTCGTCGTCGAGGAGCGCGGCCTGAAGTTCTGGGTCAACCTGGGCGACTACCTGGACACCGGCCTCTTCATGGACCACCGCGACACACGCCAGCGCGTGCGCGAGGAGGTCCGGGGCAAGCGCTTCCTCAACCTCTTCGCGTACACGGGCGCGTTCACCGTCTACGCCGCCGCCGGCGGCGCCGCGAGCACCGTGACGGTGGACCTGTCCAACACGTACCTCGACTGGGCCGAGGACAACCTGGACCTCAATGGCCTCGCGGACGCGCGCCACGAGCTGGTCCGCGGCGACGCCAAGGCCTGGGTGGAAGCCCAGGCCCGAGGCCCCGAGCGCTTCGACCTCATCGTCTGCGACCCGCCCTCCTTCTCCACGTCGAAGAAGATGACGGGCTCTTTCAACGTGCAGCGCGACCACGTGCGCATGCTGGACGCGCTCCGGACGCTGCTGTCCCCCGGAGGCGTCCTCTACTTCTCCAACAACTTCCTCGGCTTCCAACTGGACGCCAAGGCGACGCGCGGCTGGAAGTCCGTGGAGGAGCTCACGCCCGGCTCCATCCCCGAGGACTTCCAGCGCAAGGACATCCACCGCTGCTGGCGGATGGTGGCGCCCTGACGAAGCGAGGGCGCCACCCGGGACGTCACCTGGCTACAGCCAGCACGCGTTCTCGACGCAGCGCTCGCCCGCGGGGCACTCGCAGTTGGCCACACAGGCCTGGCCACTGCCGCGGTTGACGGGCTTGCACACGCCGTCGGTGCACGCGTGGTTCTCCGGGCACTCGCAGTTGGCGCGGCAGACGTTGCTGGAGCCCGCGTCGGGAGGCGGAGGCGTGGGCGCGCGGCAGGAGCCGTTGGTGCAGACCTGACCGGAGGGGCAGTCGCAGTTGGCGGCGCAGTACGTGCCCGGCCCCGCGTCGGGAGGCGGAGGCGGCGGCTGCGGAGGACGGCAGTAGCCGCTGGTGCAGACCTGACCGGAGGGGCAGTCGCAGTTGGCCATGCACGTCTGGCCCGGCTCCGGCTGCGGCGAGCGGCACTGGCCGTTGGTGCAGACCTGGCCGGAGGGGCAGTCGCAGTTGGCGCGGCACTCACCGCCGTGGGGAATCGGCAGGCAGTAGCCGATCTGGCACGAGTAGTCCTCGGGGCACTGCGTGGTGGACTCGCACTGCGCCCGGCACTGGCCGTCCACGCAGTCCTTGCCATCCCTGCAGTCGTACGCCGAGCGGCACGCGTTCGGGTCCGGCGGACGCGGGCGGCACACGCCCGAGACGCACGCCTCGTCGCCAGAGCAGTTGGAGTCCGTCGAGCAGCCGCGCACGCACTGGTTGTTGATGCAGTAGTTGCCCGCGCCGCAGTCCGCGTTCACCCAGCACGTGGGGCCGGGGCCCGCGTCCGTCACGGGACCACCGTCGATACCACCGTCGGGGCGGGAACCGCCGTCGGGGCGCGACCCGCCATCCGGACGAGGACCACCATCGGGAGTGCCCGCGTCGGGGCGCGGCGTGGAGGAGGGCGTGCAGAAGCCGCCCTCACAGCGACCACTGGGGCACTCGCCGTTGCGGACGCAGGGCTGAGCACAGAAGTTGTCGAGGCAGATCTGCGTGCCGGGACACTCGAGCGAGGAGGAACACCGCTGGGTGCCGGAGCCGACGTCTCGACAGTACCCGCCGACGCACTGCTGACCCGAATCACAGTCGGCGTTGGTGGAGCAGTAGCAGACGTCCTCGTCGTCCATCCAACTGTCGTCGGGCTCGTGGATGATGCAGCCTTGGAGGAAGGCGAACAGCACGAGCAGCGGCGCCAGCAGGCGTCGCAGGGGGTTGTGCCTCATGAGCGGGGACTCCGAGCTACGGGGAACCGGTCCGGCCACCGGGTGGGTTGTCCGGTTTCACCCGCGTTGGACTCCGGGGCGCTGACGGCTGATCAAAAATCTTTTTTGATCGTCCCACGCCGCCGCGGCGACCCAGGGGCACGGAGGTAGTGTGCTGACCTGGACCTTTCACATGGACGGTGGGGCGCTCCTGCAAGGGGGAACCTCGCGGCGGGTCCCGGAGGGAGAGCGTCCAGTGATTCTCCGTGATGCCCAGGCACTGGCGACCGCCGCCTCGCCCGAAGAGCGCCCTGGGCCAGGTCCGGCCATACCTCCCACGTCGGATGAGCCGCAGCTGCGGCTGCTCGTGAGCCGGCTGCAGGACGGGGACCTCACCGCCTTCGAGCGTCTCTATGAACTGACGAAGGTGGACGCGGCGCGCACCTTGCGGCACCTGGTGGGCAATCGCGTGGACGTGGAGGACCTGCTCCAGGAGACGTACCTGCGGCTGCTCACGGCGGTGAAGGGCTATCGGGGCGAGTCGCGCTTCCGGACGTTCTTCTATCGGGTGTGCTCGAACGTGGCGCTGTCGCATCTGCGGTGGAGGCGCAGGAGGCCGGAGGACTCGGTCGCGGAGCCTCCGGAGTGCGAGTCTTCGGGCGAGGACCCGGAGGCCGCGGCGCAGCGCAGGCAGGCGGCCCGGCTGGTGGAGCTGGCGCTGGAGCGGCTCAAGCCCAAGAAGCGAATCGTCTTCGTGTACTACGAGCTGTGCGGAATGAGCCCGGACGAAATCGCCGAGGCCGTGGGAAGCTCTCCCAACACCGTCCGCAGCCGGCTGCACCACGCGAGATTGGAGTTCAACGAGGCCATGCAGCGACTGCTCGCCACCCGCCGCCCTGGAGGCCCGTATGGCTCACCCTGAGGCAGGCGCGCTGTGGTCGCTGGCGGCCGACGAGCTGAGCGCCGAGGACTCCGCGCGCATCCGGGCGCATCTGTCCGAGTGCCCCGCGTGCGCCGCTCAGTGGGAGCAGGTCCGCACGAGTCGCGCCATGCTGCACGAGGCCCGACAGGTGGAGCCCGTGGTGCGCTGGGACGCGGTCGGCACGGCCCTCAGAGCCAAGGTCGCCGCGAGCACGGAGGCGAAGCGCACGCGGTGGCCGTGGGCGCGGACCGACGCGACCGCGAGCTCGGGGGCACAACGCTCGCGGTGGCCGTGGGCGCGAACCGACGCGACCGCGAGCTCGGGGGCACAACGCTCGCGGTGGCCGTGGGCACGAACCGACGCGACCGCGAGCTCGGGGGCACAACGCTCGCGGTGGCCGTGGGCACGAACCGACGCGGCCGCGAGCACCGGGGCACAGCACGCGCGATGGCCGTGGGCCCTGGCACTCGCGGGGGCCTGTGCGGTGGCGCTCGCGCTCTTCCTCATCAGCATCTCGACGACACGCGGGACGCCCACGAGCGAGGTACTCGCGGGCAAGGCGACGACGTCGGACGAGGCGCTCGCGGGACGGACGACCGTGCCCGCGGGCACGGAACTCGTAGAGCAGACGAGGTCGACAGACGAGGCGCTCGCGGAACAGCCCGGGTCCACGGGCAGCACGACGTCCTCGGAGAGCGCGGTGGAGTCGCTCGCGATGGACGGCACCTTCGCGCGGACCGACAGCGTGCCGGGAGCGGTGCTCAAGGAACAGGGCGGGCAGGAGCGCGAGCTGCGCGCCGGGATGCGATTGCGCTCGGGTGTCGCGGTGAAGACGCCCGCGAAGGCCTCCGCGATGTTGCGGCTCCCGGATGCAAGTCAGGTCCGCGTGTCCGCGGGCTCCGAGGTGGAGCTGTCGAAGGCCGAGCCGAGCGACGTGCACCTCACGGTGCATCAGGGCCGCTTGTCGGTGAAGGCCTCGCACGCCGAGCGGCGCGGCTTCCGCGTGGACGTCGCGGGCCTGCGCGTGTCCGTGGTCGGCACGGTCTTCACCGTGGAGCGCACGGCGCTGGGCGCATCGGTGGCGGTGTCCGAGGGCCGCGTGCGCGTGGAGCTGGAGGGACAGCCCGCGCGCATGGTGGGCGCTGGCGAGCGCGTCGAGCTGCGCTCCCACGACCAGGCCCTGAAGCAGGAGAAGTTGTCCCAACCGGACCGCGAAGCGCTGGAGGTGTTCGAGCGTCCGACCGAGTCCTCGACCCAGGATGTCGGCACCACGGTGCCCACCGCCGCGAACCCTCCCGCGCGAGCGCAGGACGTGTTGCCCGCGGTGGCCCACGCGCCGCAGGCTCCGAGCACGGTGAAGTCCGCCGTCGCGACGGCGCCGGTGATGAAGGCGCAATCGAAGAAGCTCGTGGTCGCATCCCTCTCGCCTCAACGCGAGAGCCCCCCTGCGCCCGAGCTGCCCGACACCGTGGCCGTGCCGCCCGACACCGAGGACGCGCCCCAGGCAGAGCCTCCCGCCACCGTCGCCACGACCCAGCCGCCGTCCTCTCCCCTCGATCCGTCGCAGGACTTCGCGCCCTACCCGGCCCCCTCGGTGACGGAGCGCATGACGCCGCCACGCGCGCCCGCCACTGCACCCTCGCAGCCCACGAAGGTGGCGGAGGCCACGCCACCGAAGAAGGATGACCACAATCCCCAGGCGCTCCTGTCAAAGGACGCGGACGAGCGGTTCCTCGGGTATGCGCGGCTCCAGCTCAGTCAGCGCAGCTGTGAGAACTACCTCGCCGGCCTGGAGGAGATCGCCGACAAGAGCCCGCGCAAGAAACACCGCGAACAGGCGCGATACCTGCGCGCGCGCTGCTTCGAACAGCGACTCCAGGGACAGGACGCGAAGCTCGAGTACCGTCAGTACCTGAAGGAGTTCCCGCGAGGCCGCTACGTGCGCGAGGCGGGCGCGGCCATCCTGCCGTAGCCCCGCGCACCCGGGGCGCTCCATCGCCAACAAAACCAGACACCCGAGGCGCTGTCGTCGCGCCCCCGTCTGATTGAAATCAACCGCCGTCCCGCGTCAGCCCTCGGTGCCGGTGCGCTGCTTCACGCGCTTCATCGGCTCGCTCGCCTGGCCTCGCTCCACCAGCACGCGCAGCACGGACTCCAGCGCGCGGATGCGCGTGCCCGCGCGTCCCGGAGCCCAGCGCGGCACGTCCGGCCCCGAGAGCAGCTCCATCGCGTGCTCCACCCCGCCCGCCTTGCCCTCCAGCGCGCGCGCCGTGGCCAGCCGCACGTTCCTCGCGGGCCTGCGCGCCACCCCACCCTCCCACAAGAGGTCGAGCGCGAACGTCGTCCACACCGCCAGCTCATCGTCCGGACGCAGGAACTGCTCGAACCGCGCCAGCGCCGCGGCCCGAGTCTCGCCCGCGCGCAGCACCTCTTCCGACAGCTCCACGTGCAGCGTCGTGCTGCGAGCCAGCGGCCGCTCCGGCGCGATGATGGCCTCGAAGCGCTCTCCCGAAGCGGGGCGACACGCCACCACGTGCACCAGCTCGGCCGGGATGTCCGCGCCCGTCGGGTGCGCGTTGGCCTCGCCGTAGAACACCACCAGGTTCTCGAAGGCCTGCGCCAGCGAGCGCAGCTCGAACGGCGGACGCCACGGGCCGTAGTGGATGCGGCGGCGATTGGGCGAGGTCCGCGTCGCCTGACGTCCCAGCTGCGTGTCGACCATGTACTCGAACGCGCGCAGCATCGTGTCGAACTTCTCCGGCTGCCCCTCGAGCAGCCCGAGAATCTCCACCACCGCCTCGATGGTGGACACACAGTGGTCCGCCGGCTCCGCGCGGATGCGGTAGTTGCTCGGACGCCGAGGCACGAAGCCGATGCGCGGCAGCCCCGCGAGCACGGGGTTGCGCGACACGACCTTCTTCGCCTGCGGCCACGTCCCGTCCACGACGATGAGCGTCTTCGGCGGCCGCGCGCGCGCATCCTCCACGGAGATGGCGTCCTCGCCCGGGAAGAGCACCGCGACGGAGTCCGGGTCCTTCGCCAGCTCCTCCAAGCGGGAGTGGCCCGTGAAGTCGACGCCCTGATGAATCTCGGAGTTGGCCAGCGCCAGGTGCGCCATGCGCGCGGTGCCGATGGCCACGCGGCGCTCACGGGGGTGCTGGAGGAAGACGACGCGGGTGCGCGTGTCCAGCCGGGGCGGCAGTTGCGAGCAGTAGCAAGCGCTCTCGGGGCGGTGGCAGCGAAGACAAAGGGAACGCACAGCCCGGCTTTACGGCACGGCCCGGAACCGGGCAAGCACTGCCGGTGCAGGGGCCCGCCGCCAGCCAGGGCGCCAGGCGCTCCCGGGGGAAGAACCCACCCACGCCCCCGCCAGCCGGGGTACACAGGCCCCCCGTGAACCTGCTGCTGCTCTTCGACGAGGACTTCCTGCCGGACGGCACCGCCCGGCTCACCGGCCGCCGCGCCCAGCACGCCCGGGAGGTGCTGCGCGCCGAGCCCGGTGAGTCCCTGCGCGTGGGGCGCCTGGGCGGCCTGACGGGCTCGGGCGAGGTGC
The DNA here is from genome assembly GCF_050039385.1 of Myxococcus faecalis. Classification (NCBI taxonomy): domain Bacteria; kingdom Pseudomonadati; phylum Myxococcota; class Myxococcia; order Myxococcales; family Myxococcaceae; genus Myxococcus; species Myxococcus faecalis. Next base: position 1,883,076 of record NZ_CP144336.1, read on the forward strand.
TGGAGAACAGCCCCGGCGTCCTCCACCTGCGCGTGTCCCTCACCGAGCCCCCTCCGCCCCGTGCGGGCATCGACCTGCTGCTCGCCATCCCCCGCCCCAAGGCCCTCAAGAAGGTCCTCCCGGCCGTGGCCTCGCTGGGCGTGGACCGCATCGTCCTGGTCAACGCCGCCCGCGTGGAGAAGAGCTACTTCGACTCCAAGGTGCTCGACGGCGCGTTCGTGAGGGACCTGCTCCTTCAAGGCCTGGAGCAGGCACGCGACACCCGCCTGCCCGAGGTCCTGGTCCGCGAGCGCTTCCGCCCCTTCGTCGAGGACGAGCTCGACAGCGTCTTCCCCACCGGCGCCGTCCGCCTGCTCCCCCACCCTCCGGCGACGCAGCCCCTGCGTCAGGTGGCCGCGGCTCCCGGCCAACGCTCCGTGCTCGCCATCGGCCCCGACGGAGGTTGGGTGTCGTTCGAGGCCCAATTGTTGGAATCCCACGGCTTCCGCCCCTTCTCGCTCGGGCCGCGCATCCTCCGGGTGGAGACGGCGGTTCCCGTGCTCGTCGGGCAAGTAGCCCTTCTCGGGGAAGACACTGCTGCGCGTCACGATGCAGGTGGCACTTGAAGGGGGTGGGCCGCTGGCCGAGAGTTATCGGCCATGGCCACGTCCATCCCTTCGTCCTCGGTCGCTTCCGACAGCACGCAGCCCGCGGTCGGTGAGCAGCAGTCCCTCGTCACGTCGGAGCCGCAGGCTCCAGCGGCGAAGCCCGCGAGCCACGACTCGCTGCCGCCCCAGGCGCTGCTCGACTTCATGCTCGAGAAGTGGAAGCCCGCGTCGGGGAAGCTGCCGCCGAAGATCAAGTACGCGGAGTCCTTCAAGGCCCGTCGCAAGGCGCTGTCGCAGGCGTTCCCTGGCGAGACGCTTGTCATCCCCACCGGCCACGAGAAGGTGCGCGCGAACGACACGTACTACCGCTTCCGCCCGGGCACGGACTTCTACTACCTCACCGGCAACATGGAGGCGGACTGCGTGCTGGTGCTGGAGCCGAAGGAGGGCGGCGGCCACACGGACATCCTCTTCGTGGAGCCCAACCCGGGCCGCTCGGACGCGACGTTCTTCACGGACCGGGTGAAGGGCGAGCTGTGGGTGGGCCCGCGCCTGGGCGTGCCGGAGAGCCGCGCGCGACATGACGTCGACGAGGCGCGCGGGCTCGACACGCTGAACACGTACCTCAAGGGCCTGAAGGGCTCGGCGAAGTCCACGCGCGTGTTGCGCGGACACTCGGCCAAGGTGGACGCGGAGGTGGCGGAGGGCGGCGAGCGCGACAAGGCGCTGGCCACGTTCCTGTCGGAGATGCGGCTCATCAAGGACGCGCAGGAGCTGCGCGAGCTGCAGATCTCCATCGACGCCACGCAGCGCGGCTTCGAGGACGTCATCCGCAGCCTGAAGGTGGCGAAGACGGAGCGCTACGTGGAGGGCATCTTCAACCTGCGCGCGCGGGTGGAGGGCAACGACACGGGCTACAACAGCATCGTCGCCAGCGGCTCTCACGCGTGCGTGCTGCACTGGAACCGCAATGACGGTCCGCTCGTCCCCGGGGACCTGCTCCTGCTGGACGCGGGCGTCGAGGGCCACACGCTCTACACGGCGGACATCACGCGCACGCTGCCGATCAACGGCCGCTTCTCGCCGGAGCAGAAGGCCATCTACGAGCTGGTGTACGCGTCGCAGGAGGCCGCGTTCGCGGCGGTGAAGCCGGGCAACGACTTCATGGAGCCCAACCGCGCCGCCATGCGCGTCTTGGCCGAGGGCCTGGAGAAGCTGGGCATCCTCGAGGACGCCGAGGAGGCGCTCAAGGACGAGCACCAGTTCTACAAGCGCTACTCGTTGCACAACGTCAGCCACATGTTGGGGCTGGACGTGCATGACTGCGCGCAGGCGCGGCAGGAGGCCTACAAGTACGGGAAGCTGCAGGCGGGCATGGTGCTCACGGTGGAGCCGGGCCTGTACTTCCAGAAGGACGACCTCACGGTGCCCGCGCGCTACCGCGGCATCGGCGTGCGCATCGAGGACGACATCGTCGTCACCGCGCGCGGCTGCAAGGTGCTGTCCGGCAACATCCCGCGCACGGTGAAGGACATCGAGGCGTGGATGAGCGGCGTGTGGAGCGCCGACAAGGCGTCCGCCGCCCCCAAGGGCAAGAAGGCCGCCGCGAAGAAGGCGAAGGCCCCCGCCGCGAAGAAGGCCAAGGCCGGCAAGCGCAAGTAGTCCCGTGTCACGTCCCGGCCCCACCACGAAGCAGGTGCGGGCCGGGAGCTCGGCGCCGTGACCTCGCGGTCGAGCCGCACCGGGCACGAAGTCCTCCGAGGTCCGTATCCACGCGTGCCCGCGTTCCGCTGCGCGGCGTGCTCTCAGGCCACCGGGGCGAAGCGCACCTCGTGCTCCGAGGCCTCCGCCGCCGCGAAGGAGAGCAGGCGCAGCCCCTCCTCCGTGAGCGCCTCGCGGTCCTCGCGAGACAGTCGGGCGAAGGGCGAGACGTGCAGCGTGACGCGCGTCTTCTCCCACTTCAGCTTCCACATGCCGCGCACGAAGCCGTCCACGAGCACCGTCGGACGGATGATGCCGTTGACGGTGAAGACGCGCTTGCGATGCGGCTCGGAGATGACGCGCGCGCGGTCCGAGTGGGACAACAGCAGGTTGTCGAACTCGGGCACGAAGCGCACGGGCACCGGCGAGTCACCGTCGGGCCGGGGCGCGTCGGGGAGGTCGAACAACTCGACGCCCTGCTCGTCACGGAACACGCGAAGCTCGGAGCGCATCCGCTCGAAGACCTCGCCCAGTCGCACGAAGCCGGACCAGTGCTGCATGTCCTTCACGCTGGCGGGACCGAAGGCGCCCAGGTAGCGCCGCACCAATGACTCCAGTGCGAGCGCGGGCTCCAGGGGCGCACCGAGCCACGACGCCGACGGAGTGAACGTCACCTCTCCGCCCACGCCCCAGGTGCCGAACGGAGGCACCGTGACGAGCGACTCGGCGACCCGCACCACGAACGCCAGCGACTGCGCATCCCGCTCCGGCCAGCGAGCCTGGAGACGCCGCCCCAGTTCCACCGAGCTCAGGGGCTCACGCGAGAGGAGCCGACGTCCCTCGGCGAGCAGCGCATCCATGTCCAGCCCCGCGAGCTCTCGCGGATACGCGCTGTGATTGAACATCCGGTCCAACACGGGCTGGAGCGCGGGGCGCAGCGACTGGTAGTCCCGCGCGGTGACCAGGTGCTGCGTGGAGCGCAGCAGCGTCGCCCGAACCACTTCCCGTTGCTCGTAGCGTCGGGTGAGGTCCTCGAGCTGGAAGTCCTCCATCCGCGTCCACAGGCCCAGATACGGCGCGTTGCCAGCCTGGGCCTGGAGCCCCACCAGGTGCTCGAGAACATGGGGCACGGACTCACGGGTCCGTCGCAGCAGGAACTGGCGCGCGAGCAGCGCCCGGTTCAGCTCACGCTTCGTCAATACGGGCGTCGGTGCCGCCTTCGCACCGCTCCGCGTCGCGGAGGAGGAACGCTTGCGAGGTGTCGTCACGGCGGCCTCCTGGGCACCCCGAAGCACCGAGCCCCGCCGGGGACGCGCCCCGTCTCCCTTCGAGCGTTGCGCGTCCACGGGCACGAAGGGAAACGGCAGGAACATCAGGGGAATGGGAATCATGGGGCGTGGGTCCTCGCGAGTCCGGGACAGCTCGACGGCTTCGTGAGACGCACCATGACGACCGGGCGTGACAGCTATATGTCAGGTATGTAGGCCCCCGGACACACGCCTCAAGGCGTCGGAGCGGGAGCCACCTGAGGAGGCACCTCGTCGGCCGGAGCCGGAGCCGCCCCGGGCACCGTCCCACCCGAGGGCGCGGCCGGCGTCTTCCGCGTCTTCTCCCACTCCTCGGTGGACAGCGGGAGGACCTCCTTCAGCGTGGAGTACTTCACCTCCAGCTCACGCGGGTCCGTACGCGTGTCCGCCCCCGCGGAGAAGGACAGGCGATTGATTTCGTGCCCGTCCTCCGTCTCCAGCACCACCCGCCAGTTGCCGGGCTTCAGGTTGGAGGTCGTCGCATAGTAGCGATAGCCGCCGTCCGTCCCGTTGCTGCTCACGTTGGCGACGAAGCCGCTGCCGTTCGTCGTCCACCCCTTCTCCGGGTGGTCGTAGTACCAGCGCACGCGCACCTTGTAGGGCGCGAAGTTCTTCGGCGCGAAGATGCGGAAGAAGTAATACGGCTTGTCGCCGGGGCGGATGACGAAGTCCGGACCGAACCACGTCCACGGCTTGTACCAGACCGAGTCATCCACCGAGGTCAGCTGGTACACGCCCGGGCTGACGCGCTTCACGTCGTGGAAGATGCCCGAGTACTGCACCGCCAGCGGGATGGGCGGGATGATGCCCACCAGGTAGCAGGCCAGCAGCGCCGCCTGCACCCCGAAGCCCGGCACCGCCACGTTGCGCACCAGGTACTGCATGTCCGGACGCCAGCGCGCCATCAGCCGCATCAGCCCGTACATGCTCGCGCAGCCCAGCGTCACCGCCAGCAGGAACACCCAGAAGCCGATGCGCCCGATGAGCACGGGCAGCAGGCACGCGAAGTACATCGTCACGCACAGGCTCAGCAGCGAGACGCGCACCACCGGGCCCATCTTGCGGAACAGCGGCAGCTCGTTGGCCACCAGCAGCGCGAACATGCCGACGACGAAGAGGTAGGGCGTGAAGCCCGACGTGCTCTTGAACAAGAGCAGCATGAAGACGCTGAGCAGGCTGCCGAAGAAGAAGTGGATGGCGTCCTCGCGCCAGCGCCACACCTTCTCCAACAGCTTCGGCGGCTCCGTGCCCTCCGGGTAGCGCTGCTCGAGCAGGAGCAGCGTCGCCAGGATGACCAGGTACCCGAAGCTCTGCACCAGCGTCAGCTTGTCGTCGATGCGGCTGAGCGAGACGATGTCGTAGAGGAAGCCGCCGAAGAAGAACGCGGCCATCTCCCACTTCTCGTGCCGCGTGCGGAACGCCTGCACCTTCTCCATCAGCGTGGGCGTCTTCGCCGTGGCCACCAGGTCATCGGGGTCCACCGCGACGGGCACGACGACACCCGGGGCGGCCTCCGTCACGACGACGTTGGCGGGGACGACGGCCTCCGGCGTCGGGGCACCCGACGGCTCGGAGGTCTCTTCGTTCTTCTGGGAGGTGTTGGGCGGAGTAGCGGTGACCACGGTGTTTCCTCGCGGTAGCGACCGCCCATTCTAGCCGCTTCGAGGGGAGCGGGTCTCCCCTCCCCCCGAGGCCCCCGGCTCAGGCCGGGGACTTGCCCGCGACCAGGTCCGCCAGCTCGCCGCTCTCGGCCAGGCCCGACAGGATGTCGACGCCGCCGACGAACTGCCCCTTGATGAAGATCTGCGGAATGGTGGGCCAGTTCGTGTAGTCCTTGATGCCCTGGCGCACCTCGGGGTCCGCCAGCACGTCCACCGTGAAGACCTCACCGTGGGGCTGCAGCAGCTGCAGCGCCCGCGCGGAGAAGCCGCACTGGGGGAACAGGGCGTTGCCCTTCATGAAGAGGACGATGGGGTGCGACTGGGTAATCTGGTCGAACCGGGCCTTGAGGTCGGGGTTCATGGGGTGTCTCCTTAGCGGTTCCCGAGCTTCTTCCACTGCTCGGGTGAATAGGTCTTGAGCGCGAGCGCGTGCAGCTCGCCCGACTTGAGCCACTGCTGGAGCGGCGCATACACGAGCTGGTGCTGCTGCACCATCATCTTGCCAGCGAAGTCCGGGCTGACGACGCGGGCCTCGAAGTGGTCCCCCGTCCCGGTGGTGTCATGCACCTCCACCTCGGAGCCCGGCAGGGCCTCCAGGATGCGGCTGCGGACGAATTCTGCGTCGAGCATCAGTTCATTCCCCTTCCCATCACCAGCATGGCCGGGTCCACGCCCATGCCACGCAACGTGGTCTCCCACAACTTGCCGGGCTCCAGGCCCAGCACCGCCTCGCTCGAGGCCTCCGTGAAGAGCCACGAGCCGGCGGCGATCTCACTCTCCAACTGCTTGGGTCCCCAGCCCGCATACCCCAGGCAGAAGCGCAGCCGGGGCGCGCTTCGCTCCAGGAGCGGCCCCAGCGCGTCCAGCGTCACGCTGAGGAACAGGCCCGGCAGGACGGAGTGCTTCTCCAGCACCCCGCCATCGTCGTGCAGCACGAAGCCACGCTGGGGCTCCACCGGCCCCCCCAGGTACACGGGGTGGGTGGAGCGGTCCTCGTGGATGTCGAGCTTCTGACCGCGGGCCAGCTCGCCCAGCGTCAAGGGCGCGCCCCGGTTGACGACGAGCCCCATGGAGCCGGACTCACCGTGTTCGATCATCAAGACGACCGAGCGGTAGAAGTTCGGGTCCCCGAGCTGAGGCATGGCCAGCAGGAAGCCGGGAGCGAGGTTCTTCACGAGACGAGCATCAACCGTTCGAGCGAGCGGTGCAACCGGCAACCGCCCTGGGAAGACGGGTGCCGGGCGCCCCTCGCTCAGTGCCAGCTGGTGTGCTTCGACTGGAGCGCCTCGGACAGGCGCTCGGGGTTGAGCGGCTTGCCGATGAACAGGTCCGCGCCCAGGCCCTTGCACTTGCGCGCCATGGCGGAGTCGCTCATCGCGCTCACGCCGATGAGCACGGCCTGGGGGAAGCGCTCACGGAGCCGTGACATCAGCGTGGCGCCGCTGCGGCCAGGGAGGAACACGTCGACGATGGCCGCGTCCATGCGCTTGTTGCGCACGGCGAACTCCGCCTCCTCGGCGCTGCCCACGGGCAGGGGCTCGTAGCCCCAGCCGGCCAGCATCTCCACGAGGATTTCGCGGTGGGACGGGTCGTCCTCCACGACGAGCACCGCGCTGCGCACGGGCTCCACCTTCAGCTCGTCACTGCGCTCGGTGCGCTCCTTCGCGTCGGGGCCGAGCACGGGGATCAACTCTTCAGTGGTGGGCAGGGACATGAGGGCACCGGTTGGGCAAAAGGTTTCCGTGTGATGGGAACCCACATGTCCTCGGTGGGAATTCCAAGCGGACACGCCCACGGCGCCTGCTCTTCAGGAGGCCTTGCGAGGGCCCGCCGAGAGCGCCTGGGAGGCGAGCGACGCGCCGAGCACCAGCATCACCAACAGCGCCCAGGCGGGGAGCACCACGCGCGCGCCGCCCTCGTAGATGAGGGCGGCGTAGCTGGTGCCCAGGTAGCGGCCCAGGGACATCGGCTCCATGCGAGCGATGCCGAAGAAGCTGACGGTGGATTCGGTGAGGATGGCGGTGGGCAGGCGGCTCAGGAACACGGCGAGCGCGAAGGGCCGGAGCGCGGGCCACAGGTGGACACGCAGGACATGAGCGCCGCCACCACCGAGCGCGCGCGCCGCGGCGACGTACTCCTGTCCCTCCAGCGTGGCCAGCCGGTTGCGGAACATCCGCGCGGGCCCGGCCCACCCCACCAGCGCGAGCGACATGACCATCAATCCGAAGGGCCCCAGTCCACCGCCGAGCCCCGCGTCCGCGAGCGACTGGCCGGCGAGCTGGAGCACCATCACCACGAGCACATCGGGCAGCGCGAAGACCGCGTCCACGCCGCGCAGGAGGACCTGTTCCCACACGCCGCCGAGAAGCCGCGCCACCGCGGCGACGACGAGGCCGATGAGCGTGGAGAGCCCTCCGGCGCACAGGCCCACGGCCAGGGAGACCCAGAGGCCGCCGAAGGCCAGCTCGCACACGGTGCGGTCCGGACGCGTCGGGTCCACGCCCAGAGGACACGTGTTCGCGAGCACGTCCGGGAACAGCCGTCCGGCGACGAGGCTGAGGACGCCGAGCCCGACGAGGAGCACGAGTCCGACGCGGGCGCGCGCGGGGATGCGGTTCATGCGCGGGCCCTCCGAGGGAGCATGTCGCCATGAGCCCGAAGCCTGTCCGACGCGTCGCGAGGGCCTGGACCGAGTGCAGTGCGCTGAGCCCCGGACCGGAGGCTCATGCGCGACCCGAGCGAAGACGCCCCGCCACCGACGCACGACGTACACCCGACACGCTCCACATCACGAGGTGAGGCGAGGCCGAAGGGCGAGCCACGAGACGCATCCCGCCCCGCAGGCTCATGGCGCGAACCCGCGGAAGACACCTGAGACCCGGCGCGAAGCACTCCCGACAGCGTCGAGGGCTCGTGGCCACATAGGTCTGGCGGGTGGGCAGCGGGATGAATCCTCGACAGGAGGCTCATGCGCGGGCCTCACGCGAGCGCGGGTCCACGACGTAGCGGGCCACCTCCACCACGAGGCTCACGACGACGAGCAGCGAGGCGAAGGTGGTGGTCGCCACGACGACGACGGCGACCTGCTTGTTGAGCACGGCGAGCACGTAGAGCTGTCCGAAGTAAGGCAGGCCCAACACGCGCTCCGCCGCGAACGAGCCGGCGAGCAGCGCCGTGGCCACGGGCCCCACGGCATCGAGCAGCGAGGGCAGCACATTGGGGAGCACATGACGGCGCAGCACCGTGCCCGGCGACAGGCCCTTGCCCAGCGCGGTGCGCACGTAGTCGCGCGACAGCTCCGTCTCCAGCGAGTCCCCCACCAGCGTGCCCAGGAAGATGCCTGGCCAGATGGACGTGACGAGCGCCGCACACAGCTCCGGCAGCATGTGCCCGCGCTCGACCACCGCGGGCGCGAGCAACAGCGCGGGGATGAACACCGGCGTACCGAAGGCCAGCGCCGGCACGACGTCACCCAGGGCGGACCACCGCCCTCTTCGCCAACGGGTGCGTACGAGCGCGAAGCCCAGCGCCCACGTCAGCGCCAGGGGAAGCGCGAGCATCCCCACGCCGACGCTGCCCGACAGCTTGCGAGCCAGCTCATCGCCGGTGATGCCCTGCGCGCTCGTGCCCAGTCGCTCACCGCGCCACAGCTTCTCCCAGGGACGCAGGAAGCCGAGCGGCTCACCGAGGCCGAGGTCCCGGCGATACGACGCCATCAGCTCCGGAGACGCCTGCCGCTTCGCATCGCTCTCCGTGGTGAGCGGCAACATGGCCATGAGGAAGTACGAGGCCACCGCGACCACGGGCACCAGCACGAGCTGCCGCGCGAGCTTCTGGACCACGGCCATCATCGCGCCACCTCGCCGAGCACCGACGAGGACTCCCGCGCAAGAGGCACCAGCATCCCATCAAGCGAAGGAGCCGGCCCCTCACCTCGACGCACCGGCCCGGAGGCGAACCTCCGCGGCAACAGGGCGAGCTTCTGGACCACGGCCATCATCGCGCCACCTCGGTCTGCTCCGGCGTGGGCGCGGACCTGCGCAGCGTGCGCAGGGCCAGGAAGTTGAACGGGTCCACATCCAGGCCCCGCAGCGTGTCACGCGCCCGAAAGTAGCGGTCCGGGTGGTACAGCGGCGCAATCACCGCCTGCTCCCCCACCAGCACCTCCTGCGCCTGCACATACATCGTCCGCGCGCGCGCCTCGTCCGCCTCGCCGTCCCCGGCCTCCAGCAGCCGCTCGAAGCGCGCCATGGGCTCGCCACCGCCCTGCGTCTCCCAGCCCGTCTGGTGATTGCCCGAGCGCTCGAAGAGCGTGAAGAACGTGTTCGGGTGCGCGTAGTCCCCGCCCAACCGCCGCAGGTACAAGTCATACGCGCGAGGCCCCTTGGCCGTGCGCCGCGAAATCTCCGCCGTGAAGTCGGACCTCGCCTCCAGCTCCACCTTCACGCCCACCCGCGCGAGCTGCGCCGCCACGCGCTCGGCGATGGCCACCTCCGGCACGAAGTTGTCCCCCGAGCGGTACACCAGCCTCAACGGCCGCTCCAACCCGGCCACCGACGCCAGCTCCGCCTTCGCGCGCTCGGGCTCGTAGTGCGGCAGCCGCAACGCCTCCTCGGCCGACGCAGCCCCCGGCAGCTCCGGAGGCAGCAACACATGCGAGGGCCGCGCGGCCGGCAGCAACCCGACCATCAACGCCTCCCGATCCAACGCCCGGGACAGCGCACGCCGGACCTCCGGCCTGTCCAGCGGCGCGCGCTCCGTGTTGAACGCCAGGTAGTACGTCGACAATAGCGGCTCGCGCTGGAGGTCCTCGGGCCGCTTCACGCGCAGCGCCGCCGCGCTGTCCACGAAGACGAAGTCCACCCGGCCCCGCTCGTACAGCGCCGGTCCAATCTCCGACTTCATCAACGTGATGACGGGCACGGGCACCTCGCCCGGAGCCATGGGCGGAGGGAACGCCGAGCGCGGGTTGTAGATCAACCGCACCCGCTCCCCTGCCCTGTCCCAGCTCTCCACCCGATAAGGCCCCAAGGCCAACGGGCGCCCATCACGAGGCCGGTCGAAGTAATCACGGACCTCCTCATCCGAGCGCCCGTCCAGGTCCGCGGAGGGCGCCGGGTAGAAGATGTAGACGTTCGCGATGCGCGCCAGGAAGTAGCTGCGCGGATGCGCCAGCGTCACCCGGAGCGTCCGAGCGTCCACCGCCTCCACGCCCACGCGCTCCAGCGCCGCGCGGATGTCCGCCTCGGGCGCCATGCGGTCCTGCAGCGCCAGCACCTCCGACGCGCCCTCCAGGTCCGCCATCTCCCCGCGCTCCCGCCCCCGCAGCGCGCGCCGCCACCCCACGACGAAGTCCCGCGCCACGAGCGGCGAGCCATCCGACCACCGCACGTCCCCGCGCAGATGGAAAACATAGACCTCGCGCCCCTGCTCGTCGCGAGAGCGCTCCCACCGCTCCGCCAGCCCCGGTCGCACCGAGTGGTCCGCGCCCAGCAACGTCAGCCCCTTCTGCGTCGCGAGCATCACCGGGTAGTTCGCCCAGCTCTCGGGGTCCGAATGGCTCCAATCCAGCGTGGTGGGCATCGCGGGCACCACCACCTTGACGCCCGACTCCGGCTGGAAGCCACACGGCCCGCAGGCCCCGGTCACCCAGGCCAGCAACAGACACCACCAGGCGAGTCGAGCGCGAGGAGCCACCGGGCCACGTTGTACCCCGAAGCCAGGGACGCCCGGCAACAGAAGCCAGACGCCCCGTCTGCCCGCTGGAAAAGAGAGAAGCCAGGAGCCCGGCGACCTCGCGGGTCGACGGACGTCCTGGCTTCGAGCACGTCAAGGAGGGCCGAAGCCCTCCCCTGTCAGTCCCGCTACGCCGGAGCCGGGGCCGGAGCCGACGGCGCCTCGGCCGCCGTGGGGCTCTTGAGCCCATCCGTGCTCGGCTTGCCGCGGCCGAACTCCTCGGGCTTCTCCAGCACCAGCGCCTCGCGCAGCACGTCGTCCACGAACTCCACCGGGACGATGCGCAGCTGCTTGCGAATCTTCAGCGGGATGTCCTTCAGGTCCTTCTTGTTCGCCTTCGGGATGAGGACCGTCTTGATGCCCGCGCGGTGCGCGGCCAGCGTCTTCTCCTTCAGGCCGCCGATGGGCAGCACCCGCCCACGCAGCGTGATTTCACCCGTCATCGCCACATCCCGACGGATGAGGACGCGCGTGAGCGCGCTCACCAGCGCCGTGCAGATGGTGACGCCCGCGGAGGGGCCATCCTTGGGAATCGCGCCCTCGGGCAGGTGCACGTGGATGTCGTAGTTCTCGAACACCTTGCGGTCGATGCCGAAGCGGTCCGCCCGGCTGCGCACGTACGACATGGCCGCCTGCGCGGACTCCTGCATCACCTCGCCCAGCTTGCCGGTGATGATGAGCTTGCCCTTGCCCGGCATCACGGTGGCCTCGGTGGTGAGGATCTCTCCTCCCAGCTCCGTCCACGCCAGACCCGTGACGATGCCCACCTGGTCCTCGCGCTCCGCCACGCCGTAGCGGTAGCGCGGCGTGCCCAGGAACTTCATCGCCGTCTTGCGGTCCACCTCGATGTCCCGCTTGCCGTTCTTCAGCACGTCGCGGGCAATCTTGCGGAACACGCCGCCAATCTCACGCTCGAGCGAACGAACGCCGGACTCGCGCGTGTAGCGGTGGATGATGGTCCGCAGCGCCTCGTGGCTGAAGTCCACCTTCACGTCCGTCAGCCCGTTGGCCTCCTGCTCCTTCGGGATGAGGTAGCGCCGGGCGATGGAGAGCTTCTCCGGCTCGGTGTACCCCGCGATGCGAATCACCTCCATGCGGTCCTGCAGCGGACCGGGGATGTTGTGCATCGTGTTCGCGGTGCAGATGAACATCACCTTGGACAAATCGTAGTCGAGGTCCAGGTAGTGGTCGTTGAAGTTGTGGTTCTGCTCGGGGTCCAGCACCTCCAGCAGCGCCGCGCTCGGGTCGCCTCGGAAGTCCGTGGACATCTTGTCGATTTCGTCGAGTAGGAAGACCGGGTTGTTGCTGCCCGCCTTCTTCAGCGACTGGATGAGCTTGCCCGGCATCGCGCCGATGTACGTGCGACGGTGGCCGCGAATCTCCGCCTCGTCACGCACGCCGCCCAGGGACAGGCGCACGAACTTGCGGCCCGTGGCCCGCGCAATCGAACGCGCCAGCGACGTCTTGCCCACGCCCGGAGGTCCCACGAAGCACAGCACGGGGCCCTTGAGCTTCTTCACCAGCTGCTGCACGGCCAGGTACTCGAGGATGCGCTCCTTCGGCTTCTTCAAGCCGTAGTGGTCCTCGTTGAGCACCGTCTCCGCTTCCGTCACGTCCAGCCGGTCCTGGGTCTCGTCGTACCAGGGAAGGCTGATGATCCAGTCGATGTAGTTGCGGACGACCGTGGCCTCGGCGCTCATCGGGCTCATCATCCGGAGCTTCTTGAGCTCCTTCTTGACCTTGAGCGTGGCCTCCTTGCTCATCCGCTTGTTCTTCAGCTTCTCTTCAATCTCCTGGATCTCGTTCTTGAACTCGTCGCGCTCACCCAGCTCCTTCTGAATGGCCTGCATCTGCTCATTCAGGTAGTACTCCTTCTGGGTCTTCTCCATCTGCTTCTTGACGCGGGTGCGGATCTTCTTCTCCACCTGGAGAATCTCGATCTCCCCCTGCATCAGCTCGTAGAGCTTCTCCAGCCGCTTCGCGGGAGACTCGGTCTCGAGCAGCGCCTGCTTGTCGTTCAGCTTCAGCGACAGGTGCGCGACGATGGTGTCGGCGAGCCGCGCCGGGTCATCGATGCTGGCCACCTGCATCAGCATCTCGGGTGGAATCCGCTTGTTGAGCTTGACGAAGGCCTCGAACACGGAGTGCACGGAGCGCACGAGCGCCTCCAGCTCCACGCTCTTCTCCGTCTGCTCCTCCACCTCCTCCACCTCCACCATGAAGAAGGCGTCGTTCGGGTGGAACTTCTTCACCTTCGCGCGCTTCACCCCTTCCACCAGCACCTTCACGGTGCCGTCCGGCAAGGGCAGCAGCTGGATGACGTGCCCCATGGTGCCGAAGTGGAAGATGTCGTCGGGAGAGGGGTCGTTCGTCTTGGCCTTCTTCTGGGCGGCCAGCAGGATGACGGCCTTGTCGTCCGGCCCCTTGTGAGCCATCGCGTCCTTCAACGCGGCGATGGACTTCTCCCGGCCGACGAACAGCGGAACCACCATGTGCGGGAACACGATGATGTCCCGAAGGGGCAAGAGCGGGACGGTGAGTCCCCGCTTCTGGGCTTCCTTCTTGTCGTCACGTCCGAAGAACATGTATCCGCCACCTGCTGGCCTACCGGGAGGGTAGGCCCCTGAAGAGTTGCCCGGTTGCTCGTCCGGCGAGCGCACACCCGGGGTGAAGCACGTCTATAACACGTCGGTTTCAGGCGCCGTTCCCCGCCTCAAGATTGGGGAACCACCTGCTGCCATCAAGGGAACACCCGAAGCTTCCTCGGACGTCCCCTCCCAGTGTCAGCGACCCTGCGCTGCCTCCCCACCCTGTAGCCCACCAACCTCCAACGCCTCGAAAAGGAACGCATACAGGTCCGCGCTGGATTCAATGCTCTTGGCCACCTGGTCCGCGCCACTGTGTCCTGCGTTCATTTCGATGCGCAGCAGCGCCTTGGCCTGGTTGCCCGCCGCCTGCTGCACCGCGGCCACGAACTTGCGAGCGTGCATCGGGTCCACCCGGTCATCGTGGTCCGCGGACATCATGAGCAGCGCCGGGTAGGCCACGCCCGGCTTGACGTGGTGGTAGGGCGAGTAGGCGTGCAGCACCTGGAAGTCCTCGGGCTTCTCCGCCGTCCCGTACTCGGGAATCCACGTCCGGCCGCTCCCGAAGAGGTGGTAGCGCACCATGTCCAGGAGGGGCACCTGGCACACCACCGCCCCGTACAGCTCCGGGCGCTGAGTCATGGCCGCCCCCACCAGGAGCCCGCCGTTGCTGCCGCCCTGGATGGCCAGCTTCTTGGGCTGGGTGTACTTCTCCCGGACCAGGTACTCGGCGGCGGCGTGGAAGTCGTCGAAGACGTTCTGCTTCTTCGCCATGCGGCCCGCCTCGTGCCACTCGGCGCCGTACTCGCCCCCACCCCGCAGGTTGGCCACCGCGTAGACGCCGCCGGCGTCCAGCCAGGGCAGGATGCTGCCGCGGAAGGTGGCCTCCATGTTCACGTTGAAGCCGCCGTACCCGTAGAGCAGCGTGGGCGCGGTGCCGTCGCGCTTCAGGCCCTTCTTGTGCACCAGGAACATGGGCACGCGGGTGCCGTCCTTGGAGGGGTAGAAGACCTGGTCCACCGTGTAGGCCGCCGGGTCCATGGGCACTTCCACCTGCGCCCACAGCGAGGACTCCCCCGTCTTCACGGACGTCTTGTAGACGCGCCGGGGCGTGGTGAAGGACGTGAAGACGAAGTAGGCCTCGTCCTGGTCCTCCAGGCCCGTCAGGTTGGAGGCCGCGCCCACGCCGGGCAGCGCCACCTCGCGCACGGGCTTGCCCTGCAGGGTGGCCACGCGCACGAGCGTCGTCGCGTCCTTCATGTACTCCAGCGCCAGGTGCTCGCCGACGATGTTCACCGTCTGGAGCGCGGCCACCGGGTCCTGCGGAACGATTTCCTTCCACTGCGCGCGCGCGGGCTTCGCCGGGTCCACCTCGAAGACGCGCTGGCGCGGGGCGCCCTCGTCCGTGGTGACGTAGAAGCGGCCCTTCCACGCCTGCACGTTGTACTTGGCGCCCTTGCCCTTCACGAGCAGGCGGAAGTCCTTCTCCCCCGGCCGCTTCCAGTAGATGTCGTTTTCGATCCAGCCCCGCAGGATGGAGACGAACAGGAACTGGCCGTCCCGGCTCAGGTCGCCCTGCAGGAAGGTGGACGGGTCTCCGGTGCGCGGGTGGATCTCCGCGTCCTTGGAGGGCGCGTCGCCCAGCTTGTGGAAGCGCAAGCTGGTGTAGCCCGGGCGCGCGTCCACGGGGATGGAGGGGTCGGTGGGCAGCCACTCGTAATAGAAGCCCTTGCCGTCCGGCGTCCACTTGGGCTGCGCGTACTTGGCGCCCTCGATGACGTCCACCTTGGACCACTCACCCGAGTCCACGTCCACCACGTGCAGCACGGCCTCGTCGGCCGCGTTGGGCTTCTGCGCGAAGACCAGCTTCTTGCCGTCCCACGACGGCGACCACGTGCCCAGGGACACCGAGCCGTCCTGGCTCCAGCCGTTCGGGTCCAGGAGCACCTTCTCCTGCCCCTTCTCGCCGTCGCGCCAGTAGAGGACCGCCTTCTCCTTGTCCTTGTGCGTGCGCACGTAGAAGTAGCGGCCCGCGCGGCGCGCCGGCATGGAGATGGAGTCCACGTAGAACAGCTCGCGGAAGCGCTTCGCCAGCGCGTCACGCACGGGCGACTTCGCCAGCGCCTCGCGCGTCAGCACGTCCTGCGCCTTCATCCACGCCTGGACCTCGGGCGCCTTCTCATCCTCCAGCCAGCGGTAGGCGTCCGGCACCTGCACCCCGTGCAGCGTGTCCACCACCGCGTCCACCCGAGTCGCCGGGTAAGCCATGCGCGCGTGTTCCTCCTGGGCCGGCGCCTCCACGGGCACCTCCCGTTTCGCCGGCGTCGAGCCAGCACAGGCAACGAGCATCAACAAGGCAGGCACGGGGAGCTGTCTCATGGAGCCAGCACATACAGAAACGCCCCCGCCCGTCCCACAAAAACCGTGGGCGACAGGCCGGCGCCACCCCGCCCGCCCTGAACGCGAGGAGCGCGTCGGAGCCGTTGCAGGGCCCTTGACGCGCTCCGTCACATCCCAGGGGCCGCCCACACCCGAGGGCGGCCCGTCAGAGTCCGCGACTTACGCGGATTCCTTCTTCGGCTCGGCGGGCTCCTTCTCCGCCGCGGCGTGGAGCACGACGGGCTCGCTCTTCTTGAGGATGACCTCCTCGGAGATGAGCACCTCGCGGACCGTCTTGCGGGACGGGATTTCGTACATCACGTCCAGCATGGCCGACTCGAGGATGGAGCGCAGGCCGCGGGCGCCCGCCTTGCGGCGGATGGCCTCGCTGGCGATGGCCTTGAGCGCGCCGTCGGTGAACTTCAGCGCCACGCCGTCCAACTCGAAGAGCTTCTTGTACTGCTTGGTGAGCGCGTTCTTCGGCTGGTTGAGGATGTTGATGAGCGCGGGCTCATCCAGCTCCTCCAGCGCGGTGATGATGGGCAGGCGGCCGATGAACTCCGGAATCATGCCGAACTTGAGCAGGTCCTCCGGCTCCACGTGCTTGAGCAGCTCCGACAGGTTGCGCTGCTTCTTCGACTGGATGTCCGCGCCGAAGCCCAGGCTGCGCCCGCCCAGGCGCCGCTCGATGACCTGGTCCAGGCCGCCGAACGCGCCGCCGCAGATGAACAGGATGTTGGTGGTGTCCACCTGCAGGAACTCCTGCTGCGGGTGCTTGCGGCCCCCCTTGGGCGGAACGTTGGCCACCGTACCTTCGATGATCTTCAACAGCGCCTGCTGGACGCCCTCGCCGCTGACGTCGCGGGTGATGGAGGGGTTCTCCGACTTGCGGGCGATCTTGTCGATTTCGTCGATGTAGACGATGCCGCGCTGGGCCCGCTCGATGTCGTGGTCGGCGGCCTGCAGCAGGTTGACGATGATGTTCTCCACGTCCTCGCCCACGTAGCCGGCCTCGGTGAGGCACGTGGCGTCGGCGATGGTGAAGGGGACGTTGAGGATGCGCGCCAGCGTCTGGGCCAGCAGCGTCTTGCCGCTGCCCGTCGGGCCGAGCAGGAGGATGTTGCTCTTCTGGAGCTCCACGTCCTCGAGCGCGACCTTGGACTCGATGCGCTTGTAGTGGTTGTGCACGGCCACCGACAGCGTCTTCTTCGCGCGCTCCTGGCCGATGACGTACTCGTCGAGCACGGCCTTGATTTCGGAGGGCCGCGGGATGCGCAGCTTGGTGTCCTTGGTCTCCTCGCGGTCGATCTCCTCCGCGATGATGTCGTTGCACAGCCCGATGCACTCGTCGCAGATGTAGACCGTCGGCCCCGCGATGAGCTTCTTCACCTCCTTCTGCGACTTGCCGCAGAAGGAGCAGCAGAGGGTCTGGTTGTCTCGCTTCTCCACGTTCTTGCCCGCCATGAAATCCCTCGCTGCGCCTGTAAAGCCGCCCGCCCCGAGCGCCACCCGCCTCGGCTCCAGGCCAATCTAGTCAGCCCCCATCAGGGACGTCCACGCGCCTTCCCTGTACTTAACAGGGGGAGTGGGTCGGCGCAGAAAGCAGAAAGCCGGAGGCGCGGGGGCGAATTCCCGCGGCTCCGGCCACCGGCCGAGGCGTCGAGCCCCGGCAAACGTCTACTTCTTCTCGTCCTTGCCCAGGCCCACCACCTTGCGGGGGTTCTGGATTTCATCCACGATTCCGTAGGCCTTCGCCTCCGTGGCGCCCATGAAGTAGTCGCGGTCGGTGTCCTTCTCCACGCGCTCGATGGACTGCCCGGTGTGCTTGACGATGAGCTCGTTGAGCTTCGCCTTCATCCGCAGGATTTCGCGGGCCTGGATCTCGATGTCCGTCGCCTGGCCCCGCACCCCACCCAGCGGCTGGTGGATCATGATGCGGCTGGACGGCAGGGCGTAGCGCTTGCCCTTCGTCCCGGCGAGCAGCAGCACGGCCCCCATCGACGCCGCCTGCCCCACGCAGATGGTGGAGACCGGCGGCTTGACGTACTGCATCGTGTCGTAGATGGCCATGCCCGCCGTGACGGAGCCGCCCGGCGAGTTGATGTAGATGTTGATGTCCTTGTCCGGGTCCTCGGACTCGAGGAACAGCAGCTGGGCGACGATGACGTTGGCCACGTCATCGTCGATCTCCGTGCCCAGCATGATGATGCGGTCCTTCAGGAGCCGGCTGTAGATGTCGTACGAGCGCTCACCGCGGTGCGTCTGCTCGATGACGTAGGGAACGGGCATGAAGGGCATGGCGACCTCGGGAGAAGACTCGAAGGGACGGCTCGACGAAGACGAACCTCAGGTCAGGAATACTTCGCCCGGCCCTTCAGGAATTCAATCGTCTTTTCCTCGCGCAGTCGCAGAGACAACCCGAGCCGCTCGTCCGCGCCCTTGAAGTAGCGCTTCACGGCCTCCACGGGCTGGCCCGCCTCCACCGCGAGCTGCTCGATGCGCGCGTCCACGTCCGCGTCGCTCGCCTGGATGCCCTCCTTGAGGGCGATGGACTCCAGCAGCAGCGTCCCCTTCACCTCCTGGGTCGCCTTCTCGCGCATCTCCTCGCGCAGGCGGTTGAAGTCCAGGTTCAGACGGCTGGGGTCCACGCCCGAGCGCTGCAGCTGCTGCAGGGCGCCGCGGAGCATGGAGTCCATGGCGCGCTCCACCATGGCGCGGGGGACCTCGAAGGGATTGCGCTCCACGAGGCCCTTCATCACCGCCTCGCGGTCGTCGTTGTCCGCTTGCGAACGGCGCGCGCGCTCCATGTCGGCGCGCAGCTTGCCGCGCAGCTCCTCGAGCGTCTGCGCGATGCCCGTCTCCTTCGCCAGGTCGTCGTTGAGCTCGGGGGAGATCTCCTTCTTGATCTCCTTGAGGGTGACGTGGAAGCGGCCCGTCTTCCCCCGCACCTCCTCCACCCGGTAGTCGGCGGGGAAGGCGTAGTCGATGTCCTTGGACTCGCCCACCTTCACGCCCTCGAGCGCGGCGATCTTCGACTCGACCAGCTCACCGGGCTGCACCTGGACGGTGATGCCCTCGGCCTTGCTGCCGGCGAACGGCTGGCCGTCCACCGTGGCGTCGTAGTCCACCGTCGCGTAGTCACCGGAGGCCGCCGAGTCGCGGTCCGTCACGGGCTCCAGCCGGCTCAGCGACTGGCGCATGCGGCCGAGCTGCTCGTCGATCTGCTCGTCGGTGACGGCGGTGTCCGCCTTGGTCAGCGGCAGCTCCGCGTACTCCTTCGCCTCGACCTTGGGCTTGACCTCCACCCGGGCCTCGAAGCTGAAGGGCGCGTTGGCCTTGAGACCCTGGTTGGTCACCTGCGGGCTCGCCACCACCTCCACGTTGTGCTCGCGCACCGCGTCCAGGTAGGCCGTCTGCACCACGCGCTGGATGACCTCGTCCTCGACCTGGTCCTTGAAGCGCTGCTCGAGGATGCGGCGGGGGACCTTGCCCTGTCGGAAGCCCGGCAACCGCACCTGCTGGCCAAGCCTGGAGTAAGCGCGGTTCAGCTCTTCCGCCACGCGGGCGGACTCGACCTCGATGGAGAGCTTCTTCTCGATGGGAGAGAGCTCTTCGACCTGGACCTTCATACGGGCCTCGCTCGCCGCCTTCTCGGACAGTCGTCCCGAGCGGCGCCGGTTAAGTGGGACGTGCGCCTTTAGGGGATAGGCACGAACGGGTCAACGCGAAATGGGCGAGGAGGGACTCGAACCCTCACACCTTGCGGTACCAGATCCTAAGTCTGGTGCGTCTACCAGTTTCGCCACCCGCCCGGATGCGCCGCGTGCCTTGTGCCGTACATACCGCGAAACGTCCGCCGCGCGTCACCCGACGGATGCGTGCTGCGGAAAAACAAACGGGGTCTCTCCATCGCTGGAGAGACCCCGTATGAGAGCGGAGGGAATCGAACCCACAACCTATGGATTAAGAGTCCATTGCTCTGCCAATTGAGCTACGCTCCCGGCACTGCGCTTGGCCCGTCGGCTGCGTGACGTCCAAGTGGCGGCGGTAATTACAGAAGGCCGCCCGCGCTGTCAAAAGTATTTTCGTCTCCCCTGCATTCCCCACGCACGGCATCTCCCACGAGGACGCGCAGTCCGGGATGGGACGCCACGCCGCCCGCTGGACGGGCTGGCGCCGGGGACGGCCGGATTCCGAATGAAACAGAGCCACGGGCCCACTGTTGAACGTGGCCACGGCGACCCGTGTGTCCGGAGTGCTCGGAGACACGGGGCTCGCACGCGCCCCCATTCCGGGACTCTGAGCACGTGAACCGCCGAGGCACAGGCGGGCGGACGGAGGTCGTCCGCCCTTTTCGCGCAGGACGTATGCAGGAGACGACAGTGACGGAAGCCAACATCCCCCCCAAGGTGGAAGACACCGGCTCGGCGCTCGGCGGCTGGAGCCGGGAGCGCATGGAGTTGATTCGGCGCACCATCTGCCCCCGGGGCATCAGCGAGGACGAGTTCGCCCTCTTCATCGAGCAGTGCAAGCGCAGCGGGTTGGATCCGCTGCTCAAGGAAGCCTTCTGCGTCGCGCGGAGGCAGAACATCGGCAACCGGGAGCGCCCCAACTGGGTGACGAAGTACGAGTTCCAGCCCTCCGAGGCCGGGATGCTCGCCCGCGCGGAGCGCTTCCCGGACTTCAAGGGCATCCAGGCGAGCGCCGTGTTCGCCGAGGACGACATCGTGGTGGACCAGGGTCGAGGCGAGGTGGTGCACCGCTTCAACCCGGCCAAGCGCAAGGGCGCGCTGGTGGGCGCCTGGTCGCGGGTGGTGCGCGACGGGAAGCTGCCCGTGGTGGTGTGGCTGGACTTCAGCGGCTACGTCCAGCAGACGCCGCTGTGGGCCAAGATTCCCACGACGATGATCGAGAAGTGCGCCCGGGTGGCGGCCCTGCGCAAGGCGTACCCGGAGGCCTTCGGCGGACTGTACGTCCGGGAGGAGATGCCGGCGGAGGACTTCGATTCGGCCTCGGCCCACCCCGAGCCCGTCCCCGCGGGCGGCGCCTACGAGGTGCTGGGCGCCAGGACGGGACCGGTGAAGGCGTCCTTCCCCACCCCGCAGGCCACCGCGCCCACGAAGGAGGAGAAGGCGGTCCCCGCGAAGCTGGACGTGGATCTCCCGCTGGCCCCGCTCCCCGCGAAGGAAGTGGAGGCGGCGAAGGAGGACGTGGAGCCCACCGTGGCGCCCACGCGTCCGAAGGCGAGCGCCGTGCTGGTGGCGTTCGGTCCGTACAAGGGCAAGACGGCCTCGGAGCTCTCGGACGAGGAGCTCAGCGAGACCATCGAGCTGGCGAACGAGAAGCTGATGGAGCAACCCCGCGCGCGCTGGGCCAAGGCGATGCGGGAGAACCTGCTCGCGCTGGAGGCGGAGACGGAGCTGCGCTGCCGCGTCCCGTCCACGGCGGACAAGAGCAACGGCGCGTCCCACGCCTGATGCGCTGAAGTGAGGACTGCCTCCGTCGGACGTCTTCCGGCGGGGGCCCTCTTCGCGGCGCCGCTCGGGATTCCCATGAAGGAGTCGGGGCCTGCCTAAAGAGGAGAGGAGCGCGCTCGGAGGGACTTGAACCCCCAACCCCCGGGTTCGAAGCCCGGTGCTCTATCCAGTTGAGCTACGAGCGCAACCTACGAACAGGGGAAGAAGGTGGGCGGCCAACCGGGGTCGAACCGGCAACCTCTGGAGTCACAGTCCAGCGCTCTAACCAGTTGAGCTATGGCCGCCGTTACCGCTACGGCGTTTGAAGCGGGGGCTTCCCTACCGTGGAAAGCCGGGCCAGTTCAAGGCCCAAATGTGACGACAGCCAGGTTGGCGCCCCAAGCAGGACTCGAACCTGCGACCCCCGACTTAGAAGGT
The DNA here is from genome assembly GCF_050039385.1 of Myxococcus faecalis. Taxonomy (NCBI): domain Bacteria; kingdom Pseudomonadati; phylum Myxococcota; class Myxococcia; order Myxococcales; family Myxococcaceae; genus Myxococcus; species Myxococcus faecalis. The sequence continues at coordinate 1,904,926 of NZ_CP144336.1, forward strand.
CGGTGCTCTATCCAGCTGAGCTATTGGAGCTGGGCCGGGCTACCTGCATCCACTCCCTACTTGAAAAAATCGGGGCGAGAGGATTCGAACCTCCGACCCCCTGCGCCCAAGGCAGGTGCGCTACCAGGCTGCGCTACGCCCCGAAAAGTAGAGTCCGGCATTGTTGAACCATCGCGGACGGACGCGCAAGGCCCACGTGCCTGACCTCGCCATTCACGCACGCGCGGCGAGCGAGAGCAGCTTCGGCTTCATCTTCCGGAAGGCCGCGCCCCGGTGGGAGATGCCGGACTTCTCCTCGGCGGTGAGCTCCGCGAGCGACCGGCCACTGTCCAGAAGGATGAAGACCGGGTCGTACCCGAAGCCGTGCTCACCTTTCGGCGCGTGGCCGATCCGCCCCTCGCACCGCCCCTCCTCCACGTGCGTGCGCCCATCCGGCCACGCCAGCGCCAGCGCGCAGCGGAACGACGCCGTGCGCTTCTCGTCGGGCACGCCGCGCAGCTCCGAGAGGAGCTTCTCGTAGCGGGCCTTGTCGTCGCCGGGCGCGTAGCGGGCGGACAGCACCCCGGGCTGGCCGTCGAGCGCGTCGACGCACAACCCCGAGTCATCCGCGAGCGCCGGCAGGCCCGTGACCCGCGCGTACTCCACCGCCTTCTTCACCGCGTTGGCCTCGAAGGTGTCGCCGTCCTCCTCCGGCTCCGGCACCGGCGGCAGGTCCGCGAGCGACACCACCTCCACCGAGTCCCCCACCAGCTGGCGCAGCTCGCGCAGCTTCCCCTTGTTGGTGGTGGCGAAGAGCAGCTTCGGCGAGGGCGTGCTCATTCGAGCGCCTTGGCCTGCGCGGCCACGAGCTGATGGATGGCGGCAAGTCCCCCGTCGAGCATCGCGTCCAGCGTCTTGCGGTCGAACAGCTGGTGCTCGGCGGTGCCCTGCACCTCCACCATGCGCCCGTCTCCCGTGGCCACGATGTTGAGGTCCACGTCCGCCTTGGAGTCCTCCTCGTAGTCCAGGTCCACGCGCACCTCGCCGTTCACCACGCCCACGGACACCGCGGCCATGGGGGTCAGCTTGGGCTGCTTGGTAAGGATGCCCTGCTTCTGCAGCGAGCGCAGCGCGAGCACCACCGCCACGTACGCGCCCGTAATCGACGCCGTGCGCGTGCCGCCGTCCGCCTGGAGGACGTCACAGTCCAGCGTGAGGGTGCGCGGGCCCAGCGTGGACAGGTCCACCGCCGCGCGCAGGGAGCGGCCGATGAGGCGCTGGATCTCCATGGTGCGGCCGGTCTGCTTGCCCTTGGCGGCCTCGCGCTGGTTTCGCGTGTGCGTGGCGCGCGGGAGCATGCCGTACTCGGCCGTCACCCAGCCGGTCCCCTTCCCCATCAGGTGCGGGGGCACGCGCTCCTCGGTGGAGCAGGTGATGAGCACCTTGGTGTTGCCGAACTCCACCTGCACGGAGCCTTCCGCGTAGCGGGACACTCCGGGGGTGAGGATGACGGGGCGAAGGTCCAGTGCACCACGTTGGAAGGAACGCACGGCGAGCTCCTGGGTAGGGAATGAGCGCGTCCCTTCTCTACCAGAGCCGCGTGGCCCGCGTGTCGTCCGAGTCGGCCCGGTGTCCACTCAGGGCGTCTGCGAGCCCGCCACCTGGGCCGGCCGGGCCGCGTCCCTGCGCCGCGTGTCCTTCAGGAAGGCGAGCACGCCCTCGCTGATGGCCTCGGCCAGCCTCTCCTGGTAGTCCGCCCGCCCCAGCTTCAGGCCCTCCTCGGGATGGGAGATGTAGCCCACCTCCACGAGCACCGCCGGGCACTCCACGCCGGAGAGCACGAAGAAGGGCGCCTGCTGCACGCCCCGGTCCGCCGCCCGCGTGCGCGCCACGAGCCGGGGGTGGATGGCGTAGGCCAGCCGGGACGAGTCCGAGTGCGCCTCCGTGCGCACCAGGTCATCGAGGATGAGCGCCAGCGTCGAGTCGCCGCGCGCCGCCCGCGACATGGGCGCCTCCGAGTTCTCCCGGTCCGCCACCGCGAGCGCCGCTTCACCGGAGGCGCTGGCCGACAGGAAGTACGTCTCCACGCCCTCGGTGCGTGCCCTCATGCGGGGCGTGGGCATGGAGTTGGCGTGGATGGAGATGAAGAGGTCGGCGCCGTGGTCGTTCGTCATCTCCACGCGCTCGGTGAGGCTCACCAGCGCGTCGCGCTCGCGCGTCAGGTACACCTCGCCGCCGGCCGCCTCCAGCCTGGAGCGCAGGCGGTGGGCAATCTGCAGCGCCACCTCCTTCTCGCGCAGCGCGCCGGGCCCCTTGGCGCCTTCCTTCACGCCGCCGTGGCCCGGGTCGATGACGATGCGCGCGGGGCGCTCGCCGGCTCCCGCCGTGACGGGAACCCAGCAGATGCATGCGAGGAGGAGCAGCAGGGAGCGGGAGGACGACGTCATGCCGGAGGGGGATGCTAGCGGAGCCCCACCCCGGGCGCGAAATCCCCGCCCGGCGCCCGGTTCAGCCGATGACGTCGATGCCCGGACGGCCCGCGCGGACCTCGCCCAGCAGCGCCGCGTCCACCCCGGCCCTGTCCAGGGCCCTGAGCGCCTTGACCGCGTCCTTCGCCGGCACGCAGGCCAACAATCCGCCATTGGTCTGCGCGTCCGCGAGCACCCACTGGATGGCCTCGGGGAGCCCCTTGGGGAAGCGGACCTTCTTCTGCACGTGCTCCAGGTTCGACTTCGTCCCGCCCGGCACCACGCCCGCCTCGGCCAGCGAGGGCACCTCGGCGATGAGCGGCACGCGCTCCAAATCCAGCGCCGCGCGCGTCTTCGCGGCCGTCATCATCTCCAGCAGGTGGCCCAACAGGCCGTAGCCCGTCACGTCCGTCAGGGCGTTCACCTTGAACCGGCCCGAGGCGAAGACCTCGCCCGCGGCGCGGTTGAGCGTGGTCATCACGCCGATGACGTTCTTCTGCAGCTGCTTGGAGGCCACGCCCCGCTTGATGGCGGTGGTGGCGATGCCCGTGCCCAAGGGCTTGGTGAGCAGCAGCAGATCCCCCGGCTTCGCGCCCGCGTTGGTGAGCACCTTCTTGGGGTGCACCACGCCGGTGACGGCCAGGCCGTACTTGGGCTCGGGGTCGCGGATGCTGTGGCCGCCGAGGATGGGGATGCCCGCCTCCTCCACCTTGGACTGGCCTCCCTCGAGGATGCGCGCCAGCACGGACTTGGGCAGCTCATCCGGGAAGCCCACGAGGTTGAGCGCGAACAGCGGCTTCGCCCCCATGGCCCAGATGTCCGACATCGCGTTCGCCGCGGCGATGGCGCCGAACTGGAACGGGTCGTCCACCACGGGCGGGAAGAAGTCCACCGTCTCCACCACGGCGAGGCCGGGCGAGAGGCGGTAGACGGCCGCGTCGTCATTCGTGTTGAAGCCCACCAGCGCTTGCGGGGGGCGGGAGGACTTGAGCCCTCCCAGCAGTTGGGCCAGGTCCCCGGCCCGCAGCTTCGCCGCGCAACCCGCGCAGTGACTCAGCTCGGTGAGGCGCAGGCGCTTCACCGACTTCGCGTCCGCCACGGCGACATCCCTTCAGATGGAGCCCGCCCTCCCACGAGGAGAGCGGGCTTCGTGTGCGACCTAGATGATGCGGACGTACTCGCGCTTGAGCAGGTGCACCAGGCCCTCGGCGGTGACGACATCATCCGCGTCCGCCCGGTCCAGCACCCCCGCCAGCGTGCCCTGGTTGAGCACCAGCTGGAGCACGTCCAGCAGCTCCGGCGTCAGCTCCTTGAGCGGCGGCACCAGCGGCACCGACAGCTGGAGCATGGCCTCCGGGGGCGGCAGGCTCGGCTGCAGCCGCTTGAGCTCGTCGAGCTGACGGAGCGCGTCCATCAGCAGCGCCTCGGTGGACGAGTCCAGCTCCACCATGAACTCCTGGCTGTCCGCCGGCCGCAGCTCGAAGTCACCCGACTCCCAGGTGATGATGCGGTTGAAGCTCTTCTGCGGCCCCAGGTTGTGGTTCTCGTTGATGACCGCGTAGTACACGCGGCCCTGGCGCAGGTAGATCTTCCCCTCTTGCGTGCTGTTGACCACCAGCACGCCGTTCTTCTTGGAGGTGTGGAAGAGCTGGAGCAGGTCCGGCAGGGGGATTTCTTCAATCTTCCCCGTCATGGAGCTGCCCTTGGTGGTGGTCCGCGCGGCCTGGGCGGCGGCGGCCTCCTCCAGCTTCAGCTTGGCCGTGCTCTCGTCCACGTTGGCGCCGTCGGCGCCCTGGTGCACGAGCTTGAGGATGGAGGTGCCGATGAGGATGCGGTCCCCCTCCTTGAGCCCCGCCTGCTTCACCTTCTCGCCGTTGACGAAGGTGCCGTTGGTGGAGCCCAGGTCCTCGATGGTGATCTTCCCGTTGGAGAAGCTGATCTTCGCGTGCTTGCGCGAGACCATGTCCTCCACGAGCACCATGTCCAGCTCGCTGGAGCGGCCGATGACGATCTGCTTCTCCGCCTTCAGGGGGAACTCTCCGCCCTGGTACTTCCCGGAGATGAACTTCAGGGCATAGGTCTTCGAGATATCCATGGTCATCAACCCGCCTGCTCCACCTTGCCGGGGTCCTTCACCAGGTTGAGGTACATCTGCGCGCTCTTGTTGTCGGGGCTGCGCGCCAGCACGTCCTCCCACACCTGCACCGCCTCCGCCCTGCGCCCGGCGGAATACAGCGCCACCCCGTACTGGATACGGCCGGGGATGTAGGACGGGTTCTGCGCGATGACCTGTTCGTACTCGGCGATGGCCGCCGCGTTGTCCCCCGCGTCACGCAGGGCATTGCCCAGCTTCAGGCGGATGTCCACGAACTGTGGGCACAGGCCCAGCGCGCGCCGGTACTCCTCGATGGCGCGCTGCCATGCGCCACTGGAGGCGAACACGTCGCCAATCTCGCCGTACATGTTGGCGATCTTCTTCTCGACGTAGGGGTCCAGTTCCCCGGGGCCCGTCTTCTGCCGGGACAAGGCGGCCTGGTAGACCTCCTTCGCCTCGGCGTACTTGCCCATGTCGTTGTAGATGACCGCGAGATTGAGCGCCGCTTCGGTGTACGCCGGATTCAGGTTCAGCGCGGACTCGAACGCCCGCTGGGCCCGGGCGAACTGGCCCTGGTCGTGGTAGATGATGCCGAGCATGTTGAACACGTCCGCGAACGTCGGATTCTGCTCGACGATCTTCGCGAGGTACTGCTCGGCCTGGGCGTACTGCTTCTTCTCGAAGTAGCCGCGCCCGAGGGTCAGTAGCTGCTTGAGGGGCTCTTCCATGACTCCGGCCCGTCCTCGGGCCCTGCCTCCGACGCGGCTAGCCTACATGAGCCCGGGCGAAAACAAGAATTCATCACCGTGAAGCGTGAGCGACAGCGACCGTTGGCCCCGGGTGTCCACCGGCCTCGACGGGAGGGAGCCCTGCAACCGCCAGTGCTCCGTCACCACTGCTTGCTCCCGCTCCAACCGGATGTACCACGCCTCCGCCCGATACACGCGTCCTCGCAACATCTTCAGTTCGTCCCACTCGGCGCCCCCCACTCCGGGATTCCCCGGAACAGAGAGCCGAGCCAGGCCTTCCGCGTCCGCGGCCTCCAGCGCGCGGCGCCGCGCCTCGAGCGCCGTGACGACGGCCACCAGTCGGGGGGAGGTGTTCTTCTCCGGCACCCAGTCGCCCCCGCGTCGCACGAAGGGCACCTTCTCCACGCCGGCGGTGCCCACGCGGGTGGGGCCGAGGGTGCCGTTGAAGTCGAGCGTGGCGTGGGCCTCGGCGCGCTGGCCGCCGGGCTCCACCGTCACCGTGATGCGGGCGAAGTGGAGCTCCTGGGAGACCAGGGGCGCGTCCGCGAGGGGGATGGGCAGGGAAAACCCATAGGCCTCGGTGTGCTTCAGGGCGGTGATGATCTCCGCCTCGGGGCCCGCGGCGAAGCCCAGCAGCCGGGGGATGAGCACCGCGCAGGCGGCGAGCACCGCCAGTCCGGCGATGACCAGGCCCCCCAGCCGGCTCCACTCCTCGGTGGACCTCACGCGGCCTGCCGGGGACCTCACGTGCCCAGCATCTGCTGGGCCTTCTGGGCGGCGGGCGTCCCCGGCAGGCGGCGCAGCACCTGGCGCAGGGTCTCCTCGGCGCGCTTGGGGTCGTTGAGCTTCACGTAGGCCTCGTGCAGGTCGAAGAGGGCCTCCTCCTCGTACGGCGTGCCGGGGTACTTCGTGAGCAGCGACTCCAGGCGCTGGGCCACCGCCTTCCAGCGCTCGCGCTTCGTGTAGAAGCGGGCCACGTACAGCTCGTGCTCGGCCAGGCGCTTGCGCGCGTCGTCCGCGTGCCGCCTGGCCTCAGGGACGTACTGAGAATCCGGGTACTGGCGGAGGAACTCCTCCATGGTGGAGAGCGCGGCGCGAATCTCGCCCTGGTCCTTCTCCTTGGAGGGCGGCAGCGCGAAGAAGTCGGACGGGTAGTCCTCCACGTGGGTGAGCGCCGAGCGGAACGCGGCGTAGTCGACCTTGGCGTGCGTGGGGTGGAGCTTGATGAAGGCCTGGTACTGGTCCCGGGCCTCGGCGAAGGCCTCGCGGGCGAAGTCCAGGTCCGCCAGGCGCAGCTCCGCCTCGCGGGCGGCCTCCTGGTACGGGTACTTGACCCGGACGTACTCGAAGTACTTCTGGGACTTGAAGAAGTCCTTGTTCTCGAGCGCCTCGCTGCCGAGCCGGAGGTTCTCCTCCGCGTCGGCGGCGTAGTCGGGGTCTCCCCCCTGGGAGCCGGAGAGGGTGGAGCAACCCGAGGCGGACAAGAGGACGACGGTCAGGAAGGCGACGACGGAACGCATCGGCGGCACGCTATTCGTCCGGCCCCGAGGGGTCCAGTGAAGGTTCGCCGAGCAGTTGCTGGATGACGTCCTCGGAGAATCCCCGCCCGGACAACAGCCGCGCGGCGCGGGCCCAGGCCTTCTCGTCGAGCGGCCGGGCCGCCAGCCCCCGCTTCTCCAGGACGGCGCGCGCGGCGGCCGTGGCGTCGAAGTCCACCGCGTCCGTGGCGGACGCCAGCGCGCCCTGGGCCGCGTCCTCGGACAGGCCGTGGGCTTGCAGCTTCTGGAGGACGGAGGCGGGGCCCTTGCCCGAGCGCAGGAGGGAGGCGGCGCGCGCTTCTCCGAAGCGGGTGTCGTCCAGGTAGCCCCAGCCCTGGAGGCGGGCGAGCGCGGCGTCGCGGACGCAGGGGGCGAAGCCCTTCTTCTCCAGGGCCTGGAGCAGTTCCTGGCGCGTGCGAGCGCGGATGCCCAGCAGCTTGAGTCCCGCATCCGTGGCGCGCTGGACGGCCTCGGGGCCTTCATCCTCCGGGAGCATGGCGGGATACGTAGCATGTGGTAACAGGCGCGGCATGCATCCAGTCCTTGCCCGCTACCTCACCGCCGATGTCGCGAAGGAGACGCTCCGCAAGCAGCAGGCGGGGGGCGCCCTCGACCCGGAGGAGCAGTTCTTCGCCGAGGCCGCCAAGGCGCACCCGCGCCAGGCCGCCATCCTGATGGACGTGGGTGGCCGCGTCCTGTCCTCGGACGCCCAGGCGGCGCTGGTGCTGCTGGCGGCGCACGCGTCGGCGCGCGCGATTCAGGAAGACGCGGAGCTGACCGAGGCCACGAAGAAGGCGCGTGAGGCGCTGGCCGAGGAGGGCGCGAGCGAGGAGGAGACGGACGCGTTCATCGCCTCCATCCTCCTGGAGGAGGCGTTCGGCTACGAGCAGGACGTGGACAGCTTCGACCGCGAGTACGTGAAGGAGTCCCTGGGCGAGGTGCCCGCGCTGGCCGCGCTGACGAAGGAGGCGGTGGACGCGCTGTTCGTCGGCTTCGTGAAGGCCTCGAAGGACGACGCCGAGCGCAAGGTGCGCGAGGTCATGGCGAGGGCGCTGTTCGACATCGCCTGGGCGGAGGGCCCCGCGCCCATCAACCCCGAGCACATCGAGGCCCTGCTGGACGCGCAGGTCGCCGACAAGCCCGAGGAGGAGCAGGAGGAGAAGGTGCACGCCACCGCCCACCTGCTCCAGGCGCTGGCGAAGGAGGGCCTCATGGGCCCGCTGCGCCTGTCGCGCCTGAGGGCCATGCTGGGCGAGGAAGACGCGTAGTCCCCCCTGTGACGCGGCGGTGGGCCCTCGCGGCCCGCCGCTCGAAGTGGCTGATGCCAGGTCGTGCGAATCGGATGGACGGGAGGATGACTCCCCTTCCCCGTCACGAGCCTGAGCGATGTCCCTGGACGCAGCCCGCTGAGCGAGACGCGCCCCCTCTCGCAGGTCGCGTCACACAGGTGGGCGACGGCACGGAGCCGTCTCGCCTCACGGGGATCTCCCGACAGACGAGGCAGAGCACCGGGGCTGGGCCGTTCGCGGCGACCCGCTCTCATGGCCCCTCAACGCTTCGGGGAAGCACCGAGGCCGGGCGTTCGCGGCCTCGCCGCCACTCAGTGGCATCAAACGAAGCACCGAGGCCGGGCGTTCGCGGCCTCGCGCCACTCAGTGGCATCAAACGAAGCACCGAGGCCAAGCGTTCGCGGCCTCGCCGCCACTCAGTGGCATCAAACGAAGCACCGAGGCCAAGCGTTCGCGGCCTCGCGCCACTCAGTGGCATCAAACGGAGCACCGAGGCCAGACCGCGCGCGGCGGTCTCGACCCACGGTGCCCCTTCGACTCAGAAGCGTTCGATCTGGAAGTCGTCGTCCCCACCCGCCGCCGGAGCGGGCGCGGGGGCCGGCGCGGGAGGACGGGCCGCCGGCGGAGGCGCGGCCGGACGCATGGCCTGCGCGGGTGCGGGCGGACGCGCGACGTTCGGCGCCGCGGGCGTGGCGGGACGCGCGACCTGGACCGGCGCCGGCGTGGGCGGCGCGGCGGGAGGCGGTGCCGCGCCCACGGGCGCGCCCTTCTGCGCGAAGGCGGCCGAGCCCGGAATCGGACGGGCCTCGCCCGGCTTCGCGTCGAAGCTGTCCCACTTGGAGTCGGACGTGCCGCTGATGCCGGAGAAGCGCAGCGCGAAGTCGTCCGGGTTGGACGCCTGACGGTGGGCCTCGTCGTAGGTGACCAGCCCCTGGCGCACCAGGCTCATCAGCGACTGGTCGAAGGTCTGCATCCCGTAGGAGTCCGTGCCCTGCGCAATCGCGTCGTGGATCTCCTTCGTGCGGTCCTTGTCCTCGATGAGCTCGCGCACGCGCGCGGTGACGCGCAGCACCTCCACCGCGGCCACGCGGCCCTTGCCGTCCGCGCGCGGCACCAGTCGCTGGCTGACCACGCCCTTGAGCACCGAGGCCAGCTGGATGCGCACCTGCTTCTGCTGGTGCGGCGGGAAGGCGGAGACGATGCGGTTGACCGTCTCCGTCGCGTCCAGCGTGTGCAGCGTGGACATGACCAGGTGGCCCGTCTCCGCCGCGTGCAGCGCCGTCTCGATGGTCTCGTGGTCTCGCATCTCGCCCACGAGGATGACGTCCGGGTCCTGCCGCAGCGCGCTCTTGAGCGCCTGCGCGAAGCTCATCGTGTCCACGCCCACCTCGCGCTGGTTCACGATGGAGCGCTTGTCGCGAATGAGGAACTCGATGGGGTCCTCAATCGTCATGATGTGGCTGGTCTCGTTGGAGTTGATGTGGTCGATCATCGCCGCCAACGTGGTCGACTTGCCGGAGCCCGTCGTGCCCGTCACCAGGATGAGACCGCGCTCCTCGCCACAAATCTTCGCCAGCACCTGCGGCAACAGCAGGTCCTGCATCGTCATCACCTTGAACGGGATGACTCGCAGCACCGCGCCCACGGTGCCGCGCTGCTGGAAGACATTCACGCGGAAGCGGCCCAGGCCCGGGACTCCGTACGCCAGGTCCACCTCGTTGCTCGCCTTGAACTTCTCCTTCTGGAACTCGTTCATGATGCCGAACGCCATCCGCGCCACCTCCTCGGGCGGAAGACGACGGCCGTCCTTCAACGGCACCAACGAGCCATCCACCCGGAACATGGGCGGCAGACCGGCCTTGAGATGAATGTCGGAGGCACCGCCGCGCAGGGCGATCTGGAGGATCTCATTGAGTTCCATGGGCGTCGCGGATGGTAGCAGACGCTCCCGCGCCCGCGCGACACACCGTGGAGTGAGTCCCCGAAAACACCACGGCGGAGACCCTCGTGAGAGAGCCTCCGCCGCGGAGGACAGCGAGCGACCAACCTGAACGGTTAGCGCTTGGAGAACTGGAACCGGCGACGCGCGCCCGGCTGACCGTACTTCTTGCGCTCGACCGCGCGGGCATCACGCGTGAGGAAGCCGGCCTTCTTCAGCGCCGGACGGAACTCCGGGTTGAAGGCGCACAGGGCGCGGGCGATGCCGTGACGGATGGCGCCGGCCTGGCCGGAGAGACCGCCGCCGCGAACGTTCACGGTGACGTCGAGCTTCCCCTTCTGCTCGAGGATCTCGAGGGGCTGGTTGAGCACCATCTTCGAGGTCTCGCGACCGAAGTAGTCGTTGATCTCACGACCGTTGATGGTGACCTGACCCGTGCCGGGACGCAGCCAGACGCGAGCGGTGGCCTCCTTGCGGCGGCCGGTGGCGTAGAAACCGAGCTCTTGGTGGATGGGCATGGACGTTGTCTCCCTTACGCCTCAACCGAGTACGCAGCCGGCTTCTGGGCGGCGTGGGGGTGGGTATCACCCGCGTAGACCTTCAGCTTCGTCATCATCTGCCGACCCAGCGCGTTGCGGGGCAGCATGCGGCGGACCGCGTTGATGATGATGTCCTCGGGGTGGCGCTGGCGGAGCTTCTCCAGGTTGGTGATCTTCAGGGCGCCCGGGAAACCCGCGTGCGGGTGCCGGTAGTACATCTTGTCCTTCTCCTTCGTCCCCGTCACCTTCACCTTGTCGGCGTTGATGACGATGACGTGGTCGCCCGTGTCGATGGACGGCGTGTAGATGGCCTTGTGCTTGCCCTTGAGCAAGGTGGCAATCTGGCTCGCCGCGCGGCCCAGCACCTTGTCGGACACGTCGATGACGTGCCACTGGCGCTTGATGTCCCCAGCCTTCGCGCTGTAGGTCTTCTGCGACATTTCGTGCACTCCAGACTTCTCGCGGTCGCCAGGTGCATGCCGGGGACCGCATCTCGTGCGGAACCAACCACAGGTCCTCCACGAAACATCCGCAGAGGCCCGGAAAGGCCGACCCTCCTAGCGGTCATGGAGGATCAAGTCAAGGTTGGCGGGGGCCCCTGAGCCACGGAAGGCTCTTTTCCTACCCCGCCCTACCCCCAGGAGGCACGCCCCCACCCCCTGGAGTCCCTGGCTGGGGCTTCTTGAAGCGCTCCTTGAGGTTGGCGAAGAAGTTCTTCTCCTCCGTCGTCGGCGGGCCCTGACGCGGCGCATCAGGCGTGACGTGCTCGATGACGTCCTCGGGCAGGTCCTCCAGGAAGCGGGAGGGGGTCCGGGGGACCTCCTTGCCGCGCTTCACGCGGGTGACGGCGCGGGTGAGGTAGAGCAACTCCTTGGCGCGGGTGATGCCCACGTAGCAGAGCCGGCGCTCCTCCTCGAGGTTCTGGGCCTCGCCCTGCATGCCGCCGTGGGGCATCAGGTCCTCCTCCATCCCGATGAAGAAGACGAGCCGGTACTCCAGGCCCTTGGAGGAGTGGATGGTCATCAGGGTGACGCGGCGGTTGCTGCCCGGGACTTCCTCGTCGTCCTCCTGCTTGTTGTCCAGGCTCAGCCGGTTCAGGTAGGTGAGCAGGCTGGCCTTGGGGCCCTCGCGCTTCTCGAAGCGCTCCAGGGAGTCGATGACGCCGTCCACGCCCTTGAGCTTCTTGTCCGCGCTGGTGGCGCTGGTGGCGTGCGCGCGCGTGGCGTCCCGGAAGCCGATCTCCTCCAGGAGCTTGCGCGTGGCCACGGCCAGCTGCCCGTGCTCGTACGCCGCGCGGTAGCGCTCGATGAGGTCCACGAACTCGTGCACCTTGGCGCCCGCGCCCGGGGGCAGATCGTCGTACTCGGACGCCTTGCGCATCACCGTCCACAGCGTGACGCCCTCCGCGCGCGAGTGCGCGTGCAGCCGCTCCACCGTCACGTCGCCGATGCCGCGCGACGGGACGTTGATGATGCGCATGAGCGAGATCTCATCCAGCCGGTTCACGATGACCTTGAAGTACGCGATGACGTCCTTCACCTCGCGCCGGTCGAAGAACTCGCTGCCGCCCACCACCTCGTAGGCGATGTTCTTCTCGCGCAGCATCTCCTCGATGGGGTGCGACTGGCCGTTGGTCCGGTAGAGCACCGCGATGTCGTCCGCGGGCACGCCCAGCGAGATGTGCTTCTGGATTTCATGCGCGACGAAGCGGGCCTCCTCCTCGTCATTGGGGCACGCCACCACCTTCACCTTGGGGCCCCCCTTGCGGTCGGTCCACATCTGCTTGGCCTTGCGCTCGGGGTTCTTGGCGATGACGGCGTTGGCCGCGTCCAGCACCATCTGCACGGAGCGGTAGTTCTGCTCCAGGCGCACCTCCTTCCCGCCCGGGAAGAAGTGGTCGAAGTGGAGGATGTTGCGCACCTCCGCGCCGCGCCACGAGTAGATGCACTGGTCGTCGTCCCCCACCGCGCACACGTTCTTGGACTGCCCCGCCATCAGCTTGAGCAGCTCCAGCTGGGCCAGGTTCGTGTCCTGGAACTCGTCCACCAGCAGGTAGCGGAAGCGGTGCGTGTACTTGAGGTACAGGTCCGAGTGCTCACGCAAGAGGCGCGTGGGGAGGATGAGCAGGTCGTCGAAGTCCACCGAGCCCTGCGCCTTCAGCGCCAGCTGGTAGTCCGGGTAGACCATGTGGGTGATGAGGTCGTAGTCGTCGCCGATGCCCTCGGGCTTGGGCTCGGGCGCCTGGCCGGAGTTCTTCGCCTTGGAGATGAGCCCCAGCACCTTGCGCGCGTCGAAGGCGCGGTCGTCGATGCGGTGCTCGCGCATGGCGCGGCGGATGATGGCCAGCTGGTCGCCCATGTCCGCGATGGCGAACTTCCTGGGCCACCCCAGCCGGTGGATGTCCTCGCGGAGCATCTCCGCGCCGAAGGCGTGGAAGGTGCACACGAGCACGCCCTGGGCGCGGGGCCCGGCCATGTGGACCAGGCGCTCCTTCATCTCCGAGGCCGCCTTGTTGGTGAAGGTGACGGCGAGGATGTTGCGAGCCAGGATGTGGTCTGGCCGCTCGTTGAGCAGGTGGACGATGCGGTGGGTGATGACGCGGGTCTTCCCGCTCCCAGCACCCGCGAGGACCAGCAAGGGACCCTGGAGGGTGACCACGGCCTCGCGCTGAGGAGGATTGAGCTTCGAGAGGTCCATTGCGCGCGGGGCGGGGATACCTTTTGATTCGGCCGTGCGCGACAACTTTCTCCCAGGCCTCACCCTCCTCCTGCTCGCGCTCGCCCCGGGTGTCGGGTGCACGAAAGCGGAGGGCACCTCCGACGAGGTGACGGCCTCCATCCCCGCCGCCAGTGCGCCCTGCGTGTACTTCAAGACGCTGGCACCGTTCCTGCCGGAGGAGCTGGAGGGCTTCACCGTCGCGCGCACCCAGGGCTCCACCGGCAAGTACGGCGAGGTGTCCGTGTCGGAGGCCGAGCGGCTGTTCACCCGAGGTGAGGGCCGCGAGGTGAAGGTGCGCATCGTGGACACCACGATGGGGCAGAAGATTGGGCAGGCCATCCGGGACGCGGCCGAGCGGGCCAAGGACCGGCCGGCGAGCGACCCGGCGGCGCCCATCCACTGGAAGGACGCGGTGGGCTTCGTGAGGTACGACGCGGAGGAGGCGCTGGCGGAGGCGAACCTGTTGGTGGGAGATCGCTTCGTGGTGGCCGTCACCAGCCGGGGCTTTCCGGGCACGGTGGAGGTGCGGCGGGTGGCGCGAGGAATCGACCTGGCCGGGCTGGCCCGGCTTCAGTGAAGTCCGACAATGGGCAAGGAGTGTCCCGGGTGGTGAAGGAGAAAGGTACGCGGTCCGAAGCAGGAGACCTGCTCGCCGCGGAGAAGGCGGCGCGGGAGGTCGTGGCCTCGCTCGGCAAGAGGGAGTTCCTGGACCAACTCCAGAAGCTCACCAAGAGCTACGCGTCGGACCCGGGCAACCCGGGCTCCTACGCGTGCGAGGGCTGTCAGCGCTGCGCCAACTGCATGTTCTGCAAGGACTGCGACAGCTGCTTCCAGTGCACGCACTGCACCCGGTGCGAGCTGTGCAACAACTGCTCGCACTGCGTGGAGTGCAAGAGCTGTCATGCGTGCGCCTACTGCCTGCAGAGCGAGAACTGCACCACCAGCGCCTACCTGGTGATGTGCCGCAACCTGCAGGACTGCAACTACTGCTTCGGGTGCGTGGGCCTGGCGAAGAAGGACTTCCACATCCTCAACGTCCCCTTCCCCCGGACCGAGTACTTCAAGGTCGTGGGCAAGCTGCGCAAGGAGCTGGGGCTGCCGTAGTGCCCCTCGCGCGGGTCCGGCCCGGCCCGCGTCAGAGCGCCCGGACGTAGAGCGCCTTGAGGTACTCCGTCTCCGGCAGACCCGCGAGCACGGGGTGGTCCAGGCCCGCGCCCCGGCGCTCGAGAATCTGCACCGGGCGCTTCGCGTCCGCGGCGGCGCCCAGCAGCATCTCCTCGAAGCCCGCGCGGTCCAGCTTGCCCGAGCACGAGCAGGTGACGAGCACACCGTCCGGCTTCAGGCACCGCAGCGCGCGCAGGTTCAGCTCGTGGTACGCGCGCAGCGCGGTCTCCAGGCCCTCGCGGCGCTTGGCGAGCCCCGGCGGGTCCAGCACGATGAAGTCGAAGCGGCGGCTCTGCGAGTCGAAGCGCTTGAGCACGTCGAAGGCGTTCGCGTGCTCCACGGTGACGTTGGTCCGGTTGTTGGCGCGGGCGTTGTCGCCGATGCGCGCGGCGGCCTTCTCGTCCTGCTCCACCGCGATGACGGACGTGCAGCTGCGGGCCAGGGAGAGCGCGAAGCCGCCGTGGTAGCTGAACAGGTCCAGCGCCTCGCCGCGCGCCAGCTCTCCGGCGCGCAGGTGGTTGTCCACCTGGTCCAGGAACGCACCCGTCTTCATGTCGCCCATCAGGTCCACGTCGAAGCGGTTGTCGCCCTCGTGGTACGTGAAGCGCGACTCGCCCTGGCCGTGCAGCAAGCGCGTCTCGCGCGGCAGGCCCTCGAAGTCGCGGCCGGAGGCGTCGTCGCGGCACACCACGTGGGTGGCGCCGGTGAGCTCCACCAGCATCTTCGCCAGCGACTCCTTGCGCGCGTCCATGCCCTCGGAGAGCGTCTGGAGGGTGAGGCCCTTGCCGTAGCGGTCCACGAAGAGGCCCGGCAGCAGGTCCGCCTCGCCGTGCACCAGGCGCAGGCCGTCACGCTTGGACAGCGAGGACCTGCGCGCGAGCGCGGCCTCCAGGCGCTTGCGGAAGAAGGCGTCGTTCACCTGCAGCTCGCGCGGGGGCGTGCGCGTCAGCAGGCGCAGCGCCAGCGGGGAGCGCCGCGCGTAGAGGGCCTGGCCGATGGGGTTGCCCTGGGAGTCCACCACCATCACCACCGCGCCGGGGCCCGTCACGTCGGGCGGGGCGGCCAGCTCGGTGCGGTACAGCCAGGGGTTTCCCGCGCGCAGGGACTTCGCGCCCTTGGGAGTAGTACGTGCAACGGGAAGCGTCGGGGGGATGGCCATTCGCGTCACTCCAGGCCGCGCGCGGCCAGTTCCTCATCGTCCTCCCCGCGCAGATGCCCGATTTCGTGGAGCAATGTCACGCGAATCTGTTCGCGCAGCTCCGCCGGGGTGCGCACGGCTCGTGCCAGGTTGCGCCGGTACAGCACCACCGAGCGGCAGGGCGACTCCACTCCGTCGCAGGGCGCGCCCAGGGGCGGCCCCCGGAACAGGCCGAGAATCGTGGGCGACAGGGGCGGCTGGTTGGCGAGCAGGTCCACCTCGGCGGGCAGCTCCTCCGCGGTGACGGGGATGCCCTCCAGGTCACTGCGCATGTCCGCGGGCAGCTCGGAGACGGCGCGGGCCACGTCCACGCGGAAGGTGTCCTCGGTGGGCAGGGGCGGCGCCGGGAAGTCGTCGGGAGCCAGCGCTCGCGCCTTGTCGAAGTGCGTCTGCGCCTGCTTCCACTTCCCTTCCCGCTCCAGCAACAGGCCCAGGTGCTGGTGCGCGTGCGCGGCGCGCTCCGCGTCGTCGACGAGCCCCTGGAAGGCTCGCTTCGCCTCGGAGAAGCGGCACAGCTCGAAGAGGGCCAGGGCCCGCTCGTAGAGGGCCTCTCGGCTGCCCGGCTCTCGCGCCAGGACGATGGCGGCTCGGGCGAGGGCCTCCTCCGCCTGGCCCAGGTCGTTGAAGGCCATGGCCGACACCAGCGCCAGGTGCGGGATGAGCTCCGGGGGCGTGCCGGGCTGGGACAGGCCGCGCTCGGCGTAGAGCGTGCCCAGCTCGTCGCGCTCGCGCGTGGAGGTCATCTGCACCGCGTACAGGTGGGCCGCGCCGAGCAGCGCGTCCGCGTCCCCAGGGTCGATGGCAAGCGCCCGGGCGAAGGCGAGCTGCGCGTCCGACTCGCGCCCCAGGGCGGCCAGCGCGACGCCGCGCTCGGCGTGGGCCGAGGCCAGGTCCGGCTCCAGGGCCGCCGCCTGCGCCGCGCAGGACAGCGCCTCCTCGAAGCGTCCCGAGTCGTAGTAGCCGCGCGCCGCGTCCAGCGGAGAGCCGCCTCGGGCCTGGCAGACCGCGAGCGGCTGCACCGGGCGCGGCGTGTCGCGGGGCTCGTCCGAGGGCGCGGCACTGGCTGGGGAGGCCTTCACCGCCGACACCTCGGGCGTTCCGGCGTCTCCCGGTTCCGGGGCCGAGGCGTTCCGCTTGCAGGCGGTGAGGAAGAGGCAGAGGGCGAGCAGACCGCGCCGCGACATGGGCCGCCACGCTACGGCATCACCCCAGGGGCCGGGAAGCAGGGACGTGCATGCTCGCTCGGCGGGCGGCGGCGCTCCCTCCCGCAGGCACCAGGGTGACGCCCCATGAGCCGCTGCGTCTGGCCCTCACCTCAAGTGCCCGTCGCGGGATGTCGGCGGCGCTTCCTGCCTCGGGTTCATGCGGCGTCGCTGCACGCCTCGGGACACCAGGGTGATGCCCCATGCGCCGCTGCGTCTGGCCCTCACCTTGAGTGCCCGTCGCGGGATGTCGGCGGCGCTCCCCTCCTCGGGTTCATCACGTTGGCGACTCATCAGCCTCTGGATTCGGGCCTCCACCTCCCGCGCCCGCCACTCGCTGATGAATGGGCTCGGCGTGCCCTGTTCTCTCGGCGGACGGCGGCGCGGTCCATCTCGGTGCACTAGGGTGGCGCCCCCATGAGACCCTTGATTCTGGCCTCCACCTCCAGTGCCCGCCGCGCGCTGATGGATGGGCTCGGCCTGCCCTACCGCGCCGTGAGCCCGGGCGTCGACGAGACGGTGGCCGCCCACCTTTCGGCCCGCGACGCCGTCCGGGAGCTGGCGGCTCGCAAGGCTCGCGCCGTGCACGCACGACACCCCGACGCGTGGGTGCTCGGCGCGGACCAACTGGTCGAGGTGGCCGGACAGACACTCACCAAGCCCGTGGACCGCGACGCGGCGAGAGGCCAGCTCCAGAAGCTGCTGGGCCACACCCACGACATCCACACCGGCGTGTGCCTGGTGGACCCGGGCGGCTCCATCGACGAGGCCGTGGAGACCGCGCGCCTGACGTTCCACGACGTCACTCCGGATGAACTGGAGCGCTACCTCGACCTGAACGAGTGGGAAGGCTGCTGCGGCAGCTACCGCGTGGAGGGCGCGGGACAGGCGCTGCTGGCGCGGCTCGACGGAGACCGCGCCAACGTGCAGGGCCTGCCCATGGTGACGGTGGTGCGACTGCTGCGACAGGCCGGCTTCACCTTCTTCGAGCGCGGCCAGCCCTAGCCTCACCCCGCGGCGGACAGCTCCGCGAGAATCTCCTGGTACGCCGCGCGGGCCTTGTCCGCCTGGTCCGCCTTGAAGCTGGCCGCGGCCACCACGGGATGCCCACCGCCCCCATACCGGCCGGCAATGGCGGACAGGTCATGCTGGCGCAGCTCCGGCTTCCACGGGTTGGAGCCGAGCGACACCTTCGCGCGCGACGTCCCCCGCCCCACCCACAGCGTGTAGCGCGCGTCCGGATGGAGCGCGTACGCGATGAACTTGTTGAGGCTGTCCACGCCCTCGTCCACCAGGTCGAAGAAGACGACACCGCGCTCGTAGCGGGCCCGCGAGCGCACCAGCTCGATGTTCGACTGGTGGCGCGCGAGCAGCGGCGCCAGCGGCCCCGCGATGAGCTGCGAGGCGGCGATGTCCGCGAGCGACTCCGACTGCATGCGGCGGATGACCTCGGGGATGAGCGCCGGGTCCTTGTTCGCCTCCAGCACCGTCATGATGCGCAGCGCGGGCTCCTCCAGCGCCACCGCCATCTGCGGCGAGGGGAACTGCGCCCCGTCGATGAGCTCCGCCCAGTGGATGAGGTCCGAGAGCGCGGACGCGTCCCAGCCGAAGCGCTCGCGCGCCACGTCCGCCAGGTACTTCGTGCAACTCTTGCGGTGCGCGTCGTGGAATTTGCGTCCGCTCGAGTCCGCGCGGAAGTGCGCCTCGTCCCCGGGCTGCTGGAACGCGGAGGCATGGTGGTCGAACCACCACGTCAGCCGCGCGTCCTGGCTGTAGCGGAAGTCGACGATGACGTTCTCCTCGCCCGTGAAGACGGCCGGGTCGATGCCCTCCGCGCCCGGCTTGTGGTTCAGCCCCTGGTAGCGGAACGCCGCGTCCGCGCGGACGCGCTCCCGGTAGAAGCGGGTGAACACCGCGGCGCTCGCGGCGCCGTCGAAGCAGTTGTCGTGGAACAGGACCTGGACGTTCATGGCGGCGCCCGTTTACTGCAACGCGAGCCCCTCGCCCACCGCGGCGAAGGACTCCTGCCCGCCCGTGTCGCCCGGCTGTGCGTCACCCGACCCGGCGGCCACCACCGCGAGCCCCACCAGTCGACCATCCGGCAGCAGCCCGCAGCCCAGCGTGCCCCGCGCCCCCGCCGACGTGCTCAGCGTGAACAGCTTCGAGCGCGCCCCCAGCGCCGAGGGCGACGCCGTGCGCGCCTCCTCGCCCGTGCCCACCACGCTCAACAGCCCCTGGCAGCCCGCCTCCAGCTTCACGCCCGTGGAGCGCTCCACCCAGAGGAAGCCGTAGCGCCCGCGCGCCATGTCGCCAAAGCCCACGCCGCTGCCGTGCAGCGTCGCCGCAGGCAGCGGCAGGTGCGCGGAGAGCTGCTCACGCGTCAGCCGCTCCCACCCCACCGGCAGCTCCAGCCGATACCCCAGCTCACTGCCCACCAGCAGCTGCCGCACGCCCCCGCCTCCCAGGGATGCCCCCGTGCCCGGCAGCGCCAGGAGCACGGCCGAGGCCAGCGCCGTGGCGAGCCCCAGCCCCAGGCCCGCATGACGCCGCGCGGGCCCCGGCTCGCCCACCACCAGGAACAACGCCACCAGGCCCAGCGCGAAGTAGGCCACGTGCACGGGGGCCGTCGGCGCCCCGCGCGCGAGCCACGCCGTGGCGACCAGTTGCACCGCCAGCCCCGTCTGCGCGATGCCCTTCACCGGCCCCCGGTTGAGCACCAGCACCAGCGCCAGCACCAGGTCCAACGCCACCAACCCGTACGTCCACGCCGGGTCCTGCAGCGAGCCCAGCACCCCACCGGCCCGCAGGAACCACGCGGCCGCGCCCGCCCCCAGCACCGCCGCCACCGGGCCCGGATGCGCGGAGACGGCGCTCGTCACCAGGTCGCCACCGAAGACGGTGGCCTCGTCGTCCACCGCGTCCCCCAGCCGATCCAGCCGCGTGCGGCCGACCTTCTTGTAGGACTGCAGGTGGTCGAAGGGCTCACCACACGCGGGACAGGCCGAGGCGCCCCGGGGAATGGGGCTGTGACCGCAGCTCGGGCAGAGGGTCTGAGGCATGGCCCGCGTATACCGCACCGAACACTCCGCCCACGAGGGCGCGACGCCCATGTCAGCCCGCACCCCCAACTGCCAATTTTTGGACCAAATCGACGGGGCGCCAGCGACACCCGGGTCATTCAAGACCGAGCACACTCGCAGTGTTCGCGGCTTGTAGTGAACTCTCGACTCTTGAACGAAACGTCGAGATTGCGAGGCTGGATGAACGAATCAACTCGACAGAACGAGGAACCCTTCCGGGGTTGCGGTGCTCTGCGTGAGGTGGTGAACCAGGAACCCCGCTCCGTGACAGGGAAAACCCTTAGTACGCGTTACCCGTCAGGTGAGCGTCCGGCTGGCACCTCGTCTGCATATGTCAGACCCCAGGTGTACTCACCCGCGCAGCAACGCGAGGTGGGAGGAGCACATGGCCAAGACGACGACACGCAAGAGCGTCACGGTGCGCCGACAAGGGCGACGGGTGATGCCAGCACTGCGGCGGACGGCTCAGCGGGCCCGGGTGGCCGCCGAGAAGGCCCACCTCACCGTGGGGGAGGTCATCGCCGCCGCCTTCGACACGGCGGGCGGTGAGCTCGGTGAGGCGCTGGCGGTGATGACGTCACCGCAGATGACGCGGGCCCTGGGGCGCCGCATCGTCGTGGTGGGCTGAAACCCTCCGCTTTTTTCAGCGTAGGAACGACCGGTGGCCCGCACCGTGGCTCTGGAGCCTCGGCCACCCGGGCCCCGGGTTCACTCCCCGGCCAGGAGCACGCCGGTGGTGTAGTGCCGCTGGGTGGGCTCACCCGCCAGCGCGCGAGCGAAGTCCTCGGCATTGTTGGGGTGCACCAGGAAGGTGCCCGCGCGCGTCTGGAGGCGCACAGGCGCCATGTCCGGGTGCGGGTCCGCGGACACGGTTCCGCCGCCGCCCACGTCCACCGGCGGGCTCGGGAGCGTCGCGCACCCGGCGAACAGCAGGACTCCCAACATCACGTGAAGCATCTTCATCCGCGTCCTCCGGGACAGAGGCCACCAGGCCCGTCAGCCGGGCCCCTCTATTCCGGCGGCCCCCGGACAGGCAAGGCCCGATGCGTCGCGCGCGGAGGACGGCAGGCCGGGAGCGTGGACATGTCCAGCGCAACGCCCGGGCGGCCCCACCGGTCGTCGCGTTCACCCAGGCGAGGAGCGCTCAGCCACTCCCCGCCCGGGAGTCACGACCCCTGGAGGTTCAGCGAGGCTGCCAGCGGGGACGGTGGTCGTCGCTGTCGCCCGTCTGCAGCGTGAAGCCCGCCTTCGGGTGGATGATGGCCGCGCCCTCCTGCGCGCCCGTCACCGGGTCGATGCGCTGCACGTGCAGCTGCCCCGCCTTGATGAACGCGACGAAGCGGCCATCCGGCGAGAACGACGGCAGCGTGCCGTCATCCACGAGCCGCACCTCGCTGCCCGTGGCGGAGCCGTCCTGCGGGTTGATGGCGCGCAGGAAGATGACGTTGCCCGAGCGGTCCTGGCACGGCGACACCGCGCCGCCGCACAGCACCGCGCCGCCCGACGTGGGCCGGTAGTAGTACGCGCGCACATACGCGGCCCAGGTGCCATCCGGCGCCCAGATGGGGCTCGCGATGAAGGAGTCCACGGTGCCGTCGGTGGACGCCTCCGTGGACACGTCCGCGACCAGCTGGGGCGCGCCGCCGCCCGTCACGTCGATGTTGTAGAGCCGGACCAGCGGCGTGGGCGTGGTGTCCCCCTCGAAGGTCACCAGCTCGTTGTTCGGGTTGGCCAGGAACAGCAGCTGGTCGTTCACGCGGTTGTAGTGCGCCTGCTCCGCCGTCACCCCGGCGTTGGCCAGCGGCGTCGGCGCGGTGCCCCCACCGCTCGAGGTGAACAGGCCCTCGCCGTTCACGTTGAAGACGAACGTCGTCCCGTCACGCGACCAGTCCGGGAACGCGCCCGTCGTCGTCGCCTGCACCACGCCCCCGGCGCCGCCCGGCGTCACCGCCGAGATGCCGGAGCGCTGGCTGCCGTTCTGCCGCACCCACGCGATGGCGGTGCCCGGCTCCCACTCCATCGAGCGGAAGGCCTCCGTGTTGCCCGTGCCGCCATCGGCGACCACCACGCCCTGGCCCTCGACGAGGGGGACCTCGCGCACGGTGAGCTCACCGGCGCTCTTCTCCGTCGCGGTGTCCACCGCGCCCTGCGCGAACGAGAGGTGCGTACCGCCCGGGCCCCACCGCGGATAGCGGCTGTCCGTGCCCGCCGCGCTCAGCGACGTCATGCCCGGCGTGTCGTAGCGCATCACCAGCGCCGCGGAGACTCCGGCATCGTCCCGCCCCGTCACCGCGACATGCATCGCCTGGCACGTGAGCGGAGCGCCCTCGCAGCGAAGGCCCGGACCGCAGTCCCCGGACGCCGTGCAGGCATCCCCCTTCGCGCCGGTGCCCTGGCCACCACCGTCGGGCGTGCCCGCGTCGTCATCCGTGCCCGCGTCGGGCATCCCCGCGTCCGGCAC
Organism: Myxococcus faecalis; assembly: GCF_050039385.1. Classification (NCBI taxonomy): domain Bacteria; kingdom Pseudomonadati; phylum Myxococcota; class Myxococcia; order Myxococcales; family Myxococcaceae; genus Myxococcus; species Myxococcus faecalis. The sequence goes on from NZ_CP144336.1 coordinate 1,927,345, forward strand.
TCCCGCGTCGGGGACACCCGCGTCGTCGTCCCCACCACCGGCGTCCGGCTCGGGGGTGGGCGTCTGGATGGGGCGCTGCTCGCACTCGTTGTCGCCGGTGCAGACCCACTCCTGGCCCTCGGCGGGCTGCCCCTTGTCACTGCGACAGTCGAACTGGTCCACACATTCGTCACCACACCCCGTCGACAGAACCCACAGCGCGCAGCACAGCGCGCCGACGATTCGCTTGTCCATTCAGCCCCTCCAAGTGAGTGAAGGGCGTATAGCCTCGCTCCAAAGGGACGGAATGGTTCGCGAGGGCGGGTTGCAGTGAGCATGTTCCTGAATGAACGGCGATTCACTCCGGCGTGATGAATGATCGACACCCACTGCCATCTCGATGCGACGCGATTCGATGAGGACAGGACGCTCGTGCTGGAGCGCGCCTGGGCCGCGGGGCTGCAAGGCATCCTCGTCCCCGGTGTCGGTCCCCACGACTGGGAGCCCCTGCTGGAGCTGTCGCGCGCGGAGCCGCGCCTCCAGGTGGGCCTGGGCATCCATCCCCAACTGCTGCCGGACATGACACCCGCGGAGGACGACGCGGCGCTGGAGCTGCTCGACGCGCTCTTGTCCAAGGGCGGCGCCATCGCCGTGGGCGAGTGTGGACTCGACGGTCCATCCCTGCCCGGCGCGCCGCTCGAGCGGCAGCTGTCCGTGCTGCGGCGGCACCTGGCGCTCGCGCGCAAGCACCAGCTGCCGGTGTTGATGCACTGCCACCGGCTCCACCCGGCCCTCATCGAGCTGTTCAAGCAGGAGGCGCTGCCCGAGGCGGGCGTGCTCATGCACAGCTACAGCGGCGGCGTGGAGCTGGCGCGCTTCTATCTCCAGAAGGGCTGCCACTTCTCCTTCGCCGGCCCGGTGACGTGGGCCGAGGCGCGCAAGCCCCTGGACGCGCTGCGCGCCATCCCGCTGGACCGGCTGATGGCGGAGACGGACGCGCCGGACCAGGCCCCCACCCCTCACCGGGGCGGCCGCTCCGAGCCGGCCTACCTGCCCCACATCCTGGAGGGGATGGCCCGCGTGCGGGGTGAGCCCCTGGACGAGGTCGCCCAGCGGACGACCGAGAATGCCCGGCGCCTGTTCCGGGAAGGTTTTCCCCCCGCTTCGCGGTAGGCGAGCGGTCGCGTTATAGAGGACCCCCATGAACCCGCAGCCCCCACCGCCCGCCCCTCCCCAGCCTGAGACTCCGCCCGCCACGACGGCCACGCCGAACGCGGCGACAGGCTCGCTCGCCCGGCCGTTCAAGCTGTCGCGCCGCTTCGACCGCACCGGGCGCCTGCTGGGGGACAACGCCATGGAGCGGCTCGCCAACGCGCGCGTGGTGGTGTTCGGCCTGGGCGGCGTGGGCAGCTACGCGGCCGAGGGCCTGGTGCGCAGCGGCATCGGCCACCTGACGCTGGTGGACCACGACGACGTCTGCGTCACCAACACCAACCGCCAGCTCCACGCGACGGTGAAGGGCGTGGGCAAGTCGAAGGCGGAGCTGATGGCGCAGCGCTGCCGCGAAATCAACCCGGAGGCCCGGGTGGAGGCGGTGCGCGAGTTCTACCGCGAAGAGGTCGCCGAGCAGATGCTGCCCGCCGGCCAGTACGACTTCGTGGTGGACGCCATCGACAACGTGAAGGCGAAGCTGCACCTGCTGCATCGGTGCGTGTCGCTGGGCATCCCCGTGGTCAGCTCCATGGGCGCCGCCGCGCGCCTGGACCCGACGGCCATCCGCGTGGAGGACCTGTCCGAGACGCACATGGACCCGTTCGCCAAGGACATCCGCAAGCTGCTCAAGCGCAAGTACGGCGTGGAGACCGAGCGGCACACGGGCATCACCGCCGTGTACTCCATCGAGGCGCGCCGCATGCCGGTGGCCCTCAACTACGACGACGCGACGGACGGGTTCCTGTGTGTCTGCCCGCAGGACAACGAGTTCCACACGTGTGACCACCGCACGCAGATCGACGGCAGCGTGTCCTTCGTCACCTCGTGCTTCGGGATGAACGCCGCCGGCGTCGTGGTGCGAAGGCTCGCCACCACGCGCTGACGGCTCAGGCCACCTGCTGGGGCTGCGACGCTCGCGCCTGCTGCTCGGCGAGCGCCTCGGCCTCTCGGCCACAGGGCCTGCGGAACACGCAGCGCGTGCAGGGCGTCAGCGTCTCCGACCGGGGGAACGCGTCCGCGTCCAGCGGCGTGTTCGTGACAGGGTCCTTCAGCAGCGCGCGCATCTTCGCCACGCTCGTCTCGAAGTGCCGGTGGAAGGACTCCATGGCGCCCAGGTCCACCTGGACGTCCTGCTCCTTGCCCTCGTTGAGGTACACGAGCGACGCGCGCACCTTCTCCACCGGGAAGCGGTAGCGCTGGGACACGTACAGCGCGTAGCCGAGCACCTGCTCGTCGTAGCCGTCGCGAGACTTGCCCGTCTTCCAGTCCACGACGACGGGCGCGCCGTCCTGGTCCACGAAGGCGAAGTCGGGGATGGCGAAGACCTTGAGGCCGCCGAGCGTGAAGTGGGCGAAGTCGAAGCCCGCGTCCACCTCCAGCCACTGCTCGGGCTTGAGGCTCTTGGCGAGCAGCGGCCAGCGCGAGTTGAAGAACCACGCGAGCGCCACGCGCACCGTCTCCCAGTTCTGCTTCCAGGCCTCGTCGGGGAGCGCCTCGGCGTACTCGTGCTCCACGAGGCCGGTGAACTGCTTGCGGTACTTCTGCGTCCAGTACGCCTTGCCGCGCGAGTGGCGGTAGTCGTCCTGCATCAGCTTGCGCGCGCGGGCCTCCACGACGGCGGGGTCCACCACGCGGCCGGCGCGCCAGTCCAGCAGCACGTCCTTGATGCTCTCGTGCACGACGCTGCCCGCCCAACTGAAGCGGTTGGCCAGCTTCTTGAGCACGTACAGCTCCCGCACGTCCTTCGGCGCGTCCGGCTCCCAACCGCCCCAGGAGCGGTAGTAGTAGAAGTAGTAGGAGCGCAGGCACTCGGAGAACTTCTCGTGGCGGCTCTTGGACCAGGAGAAGTCGTTGTGGAGGGGTGGGCGCCGCATCGAGGCGGCGCATCCTAGGCGTTCGCTCGCTCCGCCAGAAGGGGAACAGGCAGGGAAACGAGCCCTGGGGGTGGGTTGAATGACAGTCCGGGTGGGGAACCCTGGGAGTATGGTCCGCGCCACCATGAAGAGCCGACCCCTGATGGAGCGAGTCGTCCTGATCACAGGCGCTTCCAGCGGCATCGGCCGCGCGGCGGCCCGGGCCTACGCGGAGGCGGGCGCCCACGTGGTGCTCGCCGCCCGGCGGCTGGAGCGGCTGGAGGACGCGGCCCGTGAAGCGGAATCACTGGGGGTCCGGGCACTGGCGGTGCGGTGCGACGTGACTCGTGGCGAGGACGTGGAGCGGCTCATGGCCCAGGTCCGCGCGGACTTCGGTGGGCTGGACGTGCTGGTGAACAACGCGGGCCAGGGGTTGTACGGGCCGCTGGAGGCCATCAGCGAGGAGCAGCTGCGGCAGGTGTTCGAGCTGAACGTGTTCGCGCTGTGGAGGGTGACGCGGGCGGCGCTGCCGCTGCTGCGCGGGCGGCGCGGGGCGCACGTGGTGAACGTCAGCTCGGTGCTGGGGCATCGGGGGCTGCCGCTGCTCGGCGGGTATTGCGCGTCGAAGGCGGCGGTGAACGCGATGACGGAGTCCTTGCGCACGGAGCTGGCCTCGGAGGGCATCGGCGTGCGGCTGGTGTCACCGGGCCTCACCGAGAGCGAGTTCCGGGACCACCGGCTGAACGCCCAGGGCTGGGCGCAGGACGCGATTCCGCTGAAGGCCATGTCCTCCGAGGAGGTGGCGCGGGCCATGGTGAAGGCGAGCGTGCGCGGACGACGCGACACCATCCTCACCCTCCCCGGCCGCGCCATGGTACTGGCGAACCGGCTCGCGCCCGGCTTGTTCGACCGGGTCGCCCACCGCATGGCCAACCCGGTGAAGAAGGACGCATGAGCCCCCGCAGTCGCCCCGCGAAGCCCGCTGTCTCGTCGGACACGCCGCCTGTCTCTCGCGAACAAAACGCCAAGACATCCTCAGGCAAGAAGCCGGAGACTGGCGACGTGCCCCGACCTCGCCGCGGACGTCCGCCGAGCGGCAAGGCCGAGCCCCTGCCCTCGCGCGTTGAGCCGACGCTCGCGGATGCGAAGGCACGCAAGGTGTCCACCGGCTCGCTGTTCGATTCCTCCGGGTCACGCGCGGACCTGGGGATGGTTGCGGAGAGCGCCTCGCCGCGCGGTGATGTGGCAAACACCCCCTCGACGCCAGCGAAGGCGCGTCGAGGACGCCCGCCTCGCACCGTGGGAATGGACACGGAGGGCGCCTCGCCGCGCGACGACGCGGCAAGCACATCTGCGCCTCCTCCGCGGGCCCGTCGAGGACGCCCACCTCTCACCCTGGGGATGGTTGCGGAGAGCGCCTCGCCGCGCGAGGACGCGGCAAGCACATCTGCGCCTCCTCCGCAGGCCCGTCGAGGACGCCCACCTCTCACCCTGGGGATGGGTGCGGAGAGCGTCGCGCCGCGCGAGGACCTGGCAAGCACACCCTCGACGCCACCGGAGGCGCGACGCGGCCGTCCTCCTCGCACCGCGGACACATCGGCCCGCGTCCCGACAGCGACACCGGGTGCCGCGCAGCTGGCCAGCATCCGCGCGCCGCTGCTCGCATGGTACGACCGCAACAAGCGCGACCTGCCGTGGCGCCGCACGAAGGACCCGTACGCCATCTGGCTGAGCGAGGTCATGCTCCAGCAGACGCAGGTCTCCACCGTCATCCCCTACTGGGAGCGGTTCCTGAAGCGCTTCCCCACCGCGCTCGCGCTCGCCTCCGCGCCACTCGATGACGTGCTCGCCGGATGGAAGGGCCTGGGCTACTACACGCGCGCTCGCAACCTGCACCGCGCCGCGCAGGACATCGTCTCACGCTTCGGTGGCACCCTGCCCTCCACCGCGGAGCAGTTGCTCTCGCTGCCCGGCTTCGGCCGCTACACCGCGGGCGCCGTGGCCTCCATCGCGTTCGGTGAGGAAGCCCCGCTCGTCGATGGCAACGTCGCCCGCGTGCTGTCCCGGCTCTTCGAGGTCGAGGGCCTGCCCGGAGACCGCGAGCGCGAGGCCACGCTGTGGGAGCTCGCGGGCCTGCTCGTGAAGGGCGAGCGCCCCGGCGACTTCAACCAGTCCCTCATGGAGCACGGCGCCACCACCTGCCGCCCGGAGAACCCGCTCTGCCTGCTGTGCCCCGTGCGCGAGGGCTGTGTCGCCTTCAAGAAGGGCCGCGTCGCCGAGCTGCCTCCCGCCAAGGTGCGCGCCGCGCCGAAGAAGCTGACCCTGGCCCTGGCCGTGTGGGCCCACGCGGACACGCTGCTGTTCGCGCGCCGCGCGGACTCGGGCCTCTTCGGAGGGCTGTGGGAGCTCCCCGCCGCCGAGGTCGACGAGGACGCCACCGTGGAGGAGACCACACTGCGCCTCACCGCCGCGCTCGGCACGGGCGTGAAGCTGGAGTCCCTCCTGGGCACTGTGAAGCGGCAGCTCACCCACCGCGACCTCACGCTGCGCCTGTACCGCGTGTCCGGCCCCAAGCGCCCCACCCACTCCGCCGCCTTCCAGGAGCTGCGCTGGTGCACACCCGCCGAGGCCGCGACGCTCGGCATGAGCACCGCGATGCAGCGCGCCCTGGACACCGTGGTGGGCACGCAAGCGGAGGGCCGCTGACTGCTCCGGTCGCCGCCCGGCTCGCCCGCGGCTGTCCTCCCGACGACACGCCCCGGGACGTCGTGTTGCTTCGACAACCCCCGCCAGGTCGGGTCGCTTTCGCGCGTCACGCACGCGACTCAAGCTTCGCGCGCCCTTTCACCGGAGGCGTCCCGATGGCTCGAAACAACGCTCCCAAGTCGACCCCGCACACGAAGCCCCAGCACGCGGAACACGCGCATGAGCCGCAGGGCGCTCACGCGCGCTCCGACATCTCCCACGAGCAGATTGCCCGGCGCGCCTACGAAATCTACATGGCCCGCGGAGGCAGGCCCGGCAACCACGAGCAGGACTGGCAACAAGCCGAGCGAGAGCTGAAGCTCGGCCGTCAGTAGCGGTCCGCCACCTGGGCCCGTGTCCACACCGGGCCCACGTCAGTGGGGCGGCGGCGAGTGCAGCACGGGGCGCTCGGCCTCGAGCGCGCCTCGCAACCTGCGCTGCGCCACCTTCAGCTCCGAGAGGATGCGCTCCGCGTCCTGCACCGAGCGCATCGCCAGGCCGCACGCCGGCGTCAGCAGCACCGTGGACACGGCCCGGGGGAACGAGAAGCCTCGCGGCAGCGCGGCCTTCAGCGAGGCCTCCACCGAGTCCGCCAGCTCCGTCACCTCGTACGTCGACGCGAGGTCCGTGGGGATGATGCCCAGGCTCAGCGTCGCGCCCGAGTGCAGGTAGCGCTCCAGCGCGTCCTTCTCCTCCAGCATCGCGTCGAGCGACAGCCGCACGTCCAACGACAACAGGTCCGCCTGCGCGTCCAGCAGCGCGCTCCAGTCCGTGTTGCCGCAGCAGTGCAGGCCCACCAGCGCGCCCTCCCGCTGGAGCGCGACAATCAGGAGCCGCAGCTCCTGCACCGCCAGCAGGTGCCGCGGATTGACGCGCTGGAACGCATACAGGCCCGGCTCGTCGAGGAAGAACAGGGGCGTGGTGCCCGCGCGCCGCAGCGCCTTCACCATGGCCAGGGAGCGCGCCAGCACCAGCCGGTAGATGGCCTGGTCCAGCCCCGGCACCTCCAGCGCGGACAGCCCCGAGTCCGTCCTCGCCACCGAGCGCACCGTGAAGGGCCCGGCGAGCTGCGCCTTCGCGAAGGCCAGCTTGCGGTGCTCCACCTCCCACAGGAACGGCCGCCACGCACGGCACGCCTCAGGGGAGGGCTCGTACGCCTCCAGCGCCCCGGCCGCGAGCGCGGACTCCAGCTTCGCCTCGAACTGGGCGCGCCCCGCCTCCCAGGCCTGGAGGTCCACCGTGCACAGGCCCTCGTCGTCGAAGCGCAGCCCGGGAAGCCCCTCCAGCGCCGCGGGAATCATCAGCTCGGAGGGCTTGCCCACCGGCAGCTGCGGCAGGAAGGGGATGTCCATCGACAAGGCGACCTGGAGCCCCAGCTCCACCTGCGTGTGGGGCAGGCTCCCGATGCCCGTGGTGGCACAGGCGGGCAGCAACTGGACGGCTCGACGGATGTTCGGCGCGCTCATAGGCGCGGGAGTCTAACCGCTCCCCTTCCCCACGGCGCGCTTCGGTGGCCCCGGGCGGGTCCCCAGGGCCCCCGGAGGCCCGTGCGTCCGAATCAGGACACCGAGAAGTACGAGGCCTGGGGATGGTGGAAGACGATGGCGGAGACCGAGGCCTCGGGCTCCATCATGCAGCCGTCGGTGAGCTGCACCCCAATCTCCTCCGGCCGCAGCGCCTCGAAGAGCTTCGACTGGTCCTCCAGCCGGGGGCACGCGGGGTAGCCGAACGAGTAGCGCTTGCCCGCGTACTCCGCCCGGAAGCGCTCCAGCATCGTCATGTCCGGCTTGTCCGGGGTGCCCCACATGCTGCGCAGCTGCGTGTGCAAGAGCTCCGCGTAGCCCTCCGCCGTCTCCAGCGCGAGCGCCTGCACCGCGTGCATCTTCAGGAACTCGCCCCTGGCCTTGAGGCCCTCGGACAGCTCGCGGATGCCCGAGCCCGCCGTCACCACGAACATGGCCACGTTGTCGGTGGGCACGCCGCGCTCCAGCGGCCGCAGGTAGTCGGCCAGGCACAGGCCCCCGTCGCGGTCCTGCCGGGGGAAGTCGAAGCTCGCCGCCTCGCGGCCCGTCGTCCCGTCGAACAGCACCACGCGGTTGCCGTCGCTGCCCGCCTTGAAGAACTGGAACACCGCGCGCGCCTGCATGAGGCCGCCGCGCAGCATGCCCTTGAGCTCCTCCACCGCCTCCTTCAGCGCCAGCGCCTTGCGCCCCTCCTCCGTCTTCGCCAGCTCCGCCTCGGCCGGAGTCCCCAGCGCGCGCGACGACGTGCGCAGGCCCAGGTGCCGTCCGTACAGCATCACCGGGTTGATGAACTTCCAGATGTGGTCCAGCGGCGTGTTCGTCAGCACGTGCCGCTCGAAGTCCGGCGCGGGCGGCACCGTCTCCAGCACCCGAATCTCCGCGCTGCGCCCGCGCGCCACCACCGCCTCCACGCGGGGACGCTCCTTGACCTCCTGGGCCAGCTTCACGCGGCGCTCGGCCAGCTCCCCGCGAAGCCGCTCGTGCGACGTCGGGTCGACGATCTGCTTAGCCAGGTCCAGGCCGCTCATCGCGTCCTGCGCGTAGGCCACGGTGCCGCCGCCGTACGCCGGGGCGATGTTGCGGTCCACGAAGTTGCGGCTGAGCGCGGCGCCGCCCACCAGGATGGGCACCTCCACGCCCGCGCGCTTCAGGTCCTCCGCCGTGGCCACCATCTGGTGCGCGCTCTTCACGAGCAGGCCCGACAGCCCGAGGATGTCCGGCTGGTGCTCGCGCACCGCCTGCACCAGCTGCTCGGGCGGCACCTTGATGCCCAGGTTCACCACGTGGAAGCCGTTGTTGGCGAGGATGATCTCCACCAGGTTCTTGCCGATGTCGTGGACGTCGCCCTTCACCGTGGCCAGCACCACCTTGCCGCGCATGGCCGCCTTGGCGGAGCTCATGTGCGGCTCCAGGAAGCCCACCGCGGCCTTCATCGACTCGGCGCTCTGGAGCACCTCGGCGACGATGAGCTCATTGGCGCCGAAGAGCCGACCCACCTCGTCCATGCCCTTCATCAGCGGGCCGTTGATGATGTCCAGCGGCGCGTACTTCTTGAGCGCCTCCTCCAGGTCCGCGAAGAGGCCGTCGCGCGAGCCCTCGATGATGTAGCGCTGCAGCCGCTCCTCCAGCGGCAGCGTGCTCACCGCCACCTTGACGGCCTTGCGCTCACGGAAGTGCGCGGCGAACGGCGTGACGGGGTCCGGTCCCCGGTTGTAGAGCAGGTCCTCCGCCAGCGTGCGCTCCTCCTCGGGCAGCGACGCGTAGCGCTCCAGCTTCTCGGAGTTGACCAGCGCCATGTCCAGGCCCGCCTGGACGCAGTGGTACAGGAACACGGAGTTGAGCACCTCGCGGCCCGCGGTGGGCAGGCCGAAGGACACGTTGGAGATGCCCAGCACCGTGCGGCACTGCGGGAAGCGCTGCTTGATGAGGCGCACGCCCTCCACCGTCTCCACCCCGCTGCCCGTGTACTGCGCGTCGCCGGAGGCACACGGGAAGACGAGCGGGTCGAAGTAGAGGTCCTCGGCGCGCATGCCGTACTTCTTCGTGAGCAGCTCGAACGAGCGCTCCGCCACGGCGAGCTTCCGCTCGCGCGTCACGGCCATGCCCACCTCGTCGATGCAGCCCACCACCAGCGCCGCGCCGAAGCGCCGCGCCAGGGGCACCACCTTCTCGAAGCGCTCCTCCCCGTCCTCCAGGTTGACGGAGTTGATGATGGCCTTGCCCTGGCTGTACGTCAGCGCCATCTCCAGGACGCGCTCGTCCGTGGAGTCGATCATCAAGGGCACGCGCACCTTCTTGACGACCACCTCCAGGAACTGGCGCATGTCCTCCAACTCGTCCCGGTCCGGGTTGGCCAGGCAGATGTCGATGACCTGCGCGCCGCGCTTCACCTGCGCGCGCGCAATCTCTGACGCGTCCTCCACCTGCCCCGCGACGATGAGCTCCTTGAACTTCTTGCTGCCGATGACGTTGGTGCGCTCACCGACGATGACCGGGCGCACGTCGTCCGTCACCTCCAGGTAGTCCACGCCCGACAGCGTCGAGCGGGGCTTGGGCACCTTCGTGCGCGGCTTGAGGCCCTTCACCGCCTGGGACACCGCGCGGATGTGCGCCTCCGTGGTGCCGCAACAGCCGCCCACCACGTTGAGCCAGCCCTGCTCACAGAAGCGCGTGAGCGAGCGGGCAATCATGTCCGGCGTCTCCAGGTAGTGGCCGTTCTCGTCCGGCAGGCCCGCGTTGGGCACGCACGACACCGGGAACGGGCTCAGCTCCGACAGGGAGCGCAGGTGGTCCGTCATGAAGTCCGGACCCGTGGCGCAGTTGAGCCCCAGGTAGAGCAGCTCCCAGTGCTCCAGCGACGCCGCCAGGCTCTCCACGCTCTGGCCCGCGAGCATGGTGCCCATGGGCTCAATCGTGCCCGACACCGCCACCGGCAGCGCGTAGCCCAGCTTCTGGAACGCCCGGTCGATGCCCAGGAGCGCCGCCTTGATGTTGCGCGTGTCCTGGCACGTCTCCACCAGCAGGTAGTCGGAGCCGCCCAGCGCGAGCCCCTCCGCCTGCACGGCGAAGTTGTCCACCAGCTCCTCGAAGGTGATGCCGCCGGTGACGCTGATGGCCTTGGTGGTGGGGCCCACCGAGCCGGCCACCCAGCGGATGCGGCCGTCCTTCGCCTCGGCGGCCTCGGCGGCCTCGCGGGCGAGCCGGGCGGAGGCCTGGTTGATCTCGAGCGCCTTGTGGCCCAGGCCGAACTCGTTGAGCACCAGCGGCGTGCCACCGAAGCTGTCCGTCTCCGTCACGTCCGCGCCCGCGGCGAAGTAGCGCGCGTGGATGTCGCGGATGAGCTCCGGCCGGGTGAGGACCAGGTTCTCGTTGCAGCCCTCGAACTCGGCGCCGCCGAAGTCCGCGGCCTTGAGGTCATGCTGTTGCAACAGCGTCCCCATGGCGCCATCCAGCACCAGCACGCGCTCACGCATGGCGGAGCGCAGGGCCTCCACGCGGCGGCCATGCTCTCCAGGAGGGGGAGGAAGGACGGTGGGCGTCGGGCTCGTCATGATGGCTTCACTCCTGTCAGCAGAAAGACTCGAAAGGGGCTGGCACCGTCGCGGGCGTGCGACTCGCGGGTGAGCTGCGCGAACCCCTGCTCGCGCAAGCTGGCCTCGAGCTGTGACGGCTCGAAGCCCAGGTGGCGGTGGCCCAGCCGGTCCACCACCCAGCGTTCGTCATGCGGCATCAGCTCCAGCACCACCAGCCGGCCGCCCGGCTTGAGCAGGCGCGCGGCCTCGGCCAGCACCGCCGCCGGCTCCTCCACGTGGTGCAGGCTCTGTGAAATCACCACCAGGTCCAGCTGGCCCGAATTCAACGACAGCCGGTGCAGGTCTTCGCAGAGGAAGCTCACGTTGGTGAGGCCCTCGCCCGCCGCGCGCTCCCGCGCCTGCTCCAGCGCGACGGCGTTCTGGTCGATGGCCCACACGTGCCGGGCCCACCGGCCCAGCGCCACGCTCAACACGCCCGTCCCACAGCCGAAGTCCGCGACGTCCAGCGGCGGCAGGAGCGACGCCAGCGCGCCCGCCCACAGGAACCACGACTGGCCCGGCTCCAGGAGCCGCTCGTTGAGGGCCTGCCGGTCCGCGCGGGCGCGCAGCAGGTCCTTGAGCCGCGCCGAGTCCCCCGCCGCGTCCTCCGCCTCGCGCGCCAGCCGGATGAGCGGCCAGCGGGAGTCCTCACCGCCCAGCGCCAGCGAGTAGTAGCTGAAGCCCGCCTGCCGCTCCTCGCGGATGAGCCCCAGCCCTTTGAGCTTGCCCAGGTGATGGGACACCGAGGACTGCGCCACCCCCACCAGCGACACCAGCTCCGTCACGTTCAGCGGAGCCTCCGACACCAGTCGGAGGATGCGCAGCCGCGTCGGGTCGCCGAGCGCCCGGAAGGATTGGGACAGAGCTTCCATATCGCCGCATCAACATACGTCGATGCCGGACTGGAGGCCAGCGGACTTTCGACGCACCGCGTGCTTCCTGGCGGACAGTGGTAGATGTGGGACATGGCATCTCCCAACCTGCAGCAGTTGCTCGAGGGCAAGCGGTTCGGCCTGGTCCTCTCGGCGGGCTACTTCGGCTTCTACGGGCACGCTGGCTTCCTCAAGGGGCTGGCGAGCACGGGGCTCAAGCCCTCGGCCTACGCGGGTACGTCCGCGGGCGGCATGGTGGCGGCGTACGCGGCGGCGGGGATGCCGGTGCACGCGATTGAAGAGCTGGTGCTGCGCCAGACGCGCGCGAACTTCTGGGACCCGGACCCGATTGGCGCCGTGCTGAACGCGGACGCCGCGGGCCATGGGCTCACGGGCCTGCTCAAGGGCGAGCGCTTCCGGCGGCTGCTGGAGGACACGCTGGGCGCGCCGACGTTCGAGGACCTGCCGCATCCGCTGCTGCTGGTGGGCGCGAACCTCACGCTGGGCACGCACGACGTCTTCACCACGGGGGAGCTGGCGCCGCGCGTCCACGCCACCTGCGCCTATCCCGGCCTGTTCCGCGCGGTGCCGCTGGATGGGAACCTGTATTGGGACGGAGGCCTGGTGGACAAGGCGCCCGCGCTGTCGCTGCATGACAGCGCCGCCGGGAAGGACCTGGACGCCATCCTCGTGCACTTCCTGCCGAGCAAGACGCGCAAGGTGGTGGGTGGGCCCATGGCGTATGCGCAGGGACTGGCGGCGGGCTCCGCGGCGCTGAGGAGGGACCACTTCCGGCTCCAGCTGACCGTGCTGGAGGGACGCGGCATCCCCGTCTACGTCGTCGTGTCCAACCTGCCGCCCGTGACGCCCACGACGATGGAGCGCGGGTTCGATGCGCTGGACCAGGCGCGCCTGGCCGCCGCGGTGGCCTTGTCCCGTCCGCCCGTGCCCTTCGGGCAGGCGCAGTGGTGAGCTGAGGCTCCGCGCCCGGCCTCTCGACACGCGCGGCCTCGCCCATCGAGGTGCCGCGCCTCCGACGATGGGGGCACGTCACTTCTCGCCGGGCTCACCGTCCTCTTCGCGCTCGGACGACGGAAGGTCCCAGCGCTCCAGCAGTCGTCGCAACGTCGTGCGGTGCATCCCGAGTTCCCGAGCCGCCGCGCTCACGTTGCCCGAGTGCCCTCGCAGCGCGGCCTCGACCCGGGCGCGCTCCTCGCCCTCCAGCGTCTTCGCCTTCGCGGAGAGTTCGCGCGCCGCGGGGCCCGCCTCGCCGTCACCGAAGGCCGTCCCCGCGCCCGAGCCCAGGTGCACCGAGGAGACGCGTCGCGAGCCCTCCGCCAACGCCTTCTGGACGGCACCACGGACTTCGACGAGCAGCTCGCGCACGTTGCCCGGCCAGGGCCTGAGCAGACACGCCTCCAGCAAGGAGACGTGAGTTCCCATGTCGGGCTCGACACGGTGGACCTGCTCCTGGAGGAGCAACGTGAGTTCCTCCGGGCGCTCACGCAGCGGAGGGAGCACCACCTCCGGTCTGCCGATGCGGAAGTACAGGTCCTCGCGCAGGCGCCCCTTCGCGACGAGCGCTCGCAGCGGCTGATGGCTCGCGGAGCAGACCCGCACGTCGACCTTGGTGGGCCTCGCGGCGCCGAGCGCGAGCACCTCCCCGGTCTCGAGCACGCGCAGCAGCTTCGCCTGGACCGCGAGGTCCAGCTCCACCACCTCGTCGAGGAACAGCGTGCCGCCATCCGCGCTCTGCAGATACCCCTGCGCGTCCGCCTCCGCGCCCGAGTACGCGCCGCGCCTGGCGCCGAACAACAGTCGCTCGGCGAGCGCCTGGGGGATGGCCGCGCAGTTGACCGCGATGAAGGACCCCGTGCTCCTGGGGCCCGACGTGTGGAAGGCCCGCGCGACGCCCTCCTTGCCCGTGCCGCTCTCACCGTGGAGGTGCAGGGAGGTACCGAGCCGCGCTGTTCGCGACACCTCGTCCAACACGGCGCGGAAGGAAGGGCCTCGCAGGAAGCCGTCGATGCGCTCGACACCGAGTCGCTCCAGTGGACCGACATCCGCGCTGGGGACGAACAGCGAGGTGCCCATGCGGATGACCCGCCGCGCTTCCCGGGGCGCGCCGACGGGCAGCCGCTCACCGTCCACGAAGGTGCCGTTCTGACTGCCCAGGTCCGTCACCCAGAAGCGCTGACCGTCGAAGCGGATGCGCGCGTGCCTGCGGGACATCCTCGGGTCCTCGGTCTCACCCAACGAGGGCGTGCCCCGTCCGACCTCCAGGCTCTCGCCTCGCAGCGGTATCGCCACCGCCAGGGCGACTCCCGCGCCGTACACCCCCACCAACCCCGGCGTCCGCGCGCGCGCAAAGTCCCCCGCCTCCAGGGAGCCCTCGCTCGGTCCGAGCGTCGACACGTCCCGCGCCATGCCTTCGTCCCTCTCCCGGGGCGCACCGCGTTGGCACAGCCCCTCGTGCCAACCACGCTAGCGCAAGTGTGTCAGCGCTGCTGATGGCACCGAGCTACCGCTCACGAGCACCCGTGGCACGAAGCTGGCTATGAAGTCGTCGAGGACAGGCCGCTCCGGGTCTGTCCTCGCCACCATCCATGAGGGGGAAGTCATCCGTGAAGGCATTCGTGCGAGTCCGTCCTGGCGTGTCACCGAAGCGGCCACTGTGGGCCGTGGGGCTTCACTGCGCGCTCCTGCTCCTGCTGGCGAGCGGCGCCAGTGGCTGCTGCAAGTACATGGGGCTCTCGTGCCCGTCGAGGGGTCCGAGCAAGGACGACACCCTGCCCCACAAGGACTGCGCGCGGGAGAACTGCGAGACGCCCCCGTACGAGGGACGGCTCGTCTCCGATGACTGCCCCTCCGGCCAGTGCGACCCGGAGAGCCCCAACGGCCTGGGCATCTACAACCTCGAGGGCCACAGCCACTGCCTGGCCATCTCCACCAAGGACCGCTACTGCCCGGAGACGTTCCTGAACACGGCGGACGGCATCGCGCTGCGCCTGCGTGACGCGAATGTCGGCGCGCAGGTCATCATGGCCGACGTCGTCGATGCCCGACTGCTCGACGAAGCGATGAGCGCCTCCGAGCCGGTGAAGGTGCTCGAGATTCAAGGCGGGACGGGACAGCTCCGCTTCAAGGGAGTCCACGTGGGCCGCTCCACGGAGCCCTTCGCCATCGAGGGCGGTGAGCTCCCCAGGCTCATCCTCACGTTGAGCGTGAAGGACCCGTACGAGGAGCCCCGTCGCTACCAGGTGAGGTTCCGTCCCCTGACCCACGCCTCGATGCCGCGCGGCGCGGTGCCCAAGTACGTGATGGAGTACCAGGAGGGTGAGTGGAGGCCGAGCATGTCCTGGGTCAATCCCTGCTCGGGCGTGACGGACGTCCCGGCCCGACCCGACGCCTCGATGGCGGTGCTGCCCGACTTCGCCGTCGACAGTCTCACCGCGGGCGTCAGCCACCAACCGAGGTCCGTCACCCTCGCGTGTGACAAGGGCGCCATCGCGACCTGCCTCGACTGGGGCTACACGCCCTGGGACAAGCACGGGCGACCCGACGCGAACCGCGCGTACCTCTACGCCTCCTGTCTCCAGGCGAAGCGCGCCGCGTACTTCGTCCGGTTCAACAACCTCAAGAGCTACACCGCCAACAACACGCTCATCCGCCGGCGCGATGAGTTCGCGGTCGGCCTGGAGCAGAGCAGCAACCTGGAGACCCTGCCCCGCCTGGAGGCCCTGTGGAGCCCGCGTGGCGCGGAGTGCATCATCCCGGAGAACTTCCGTCGCCCCGAACTCGTCGACCCCAGGTGGGTCGGCCTGCTGCCCCGCTGCGAGCCCGTCCACTGGACGCAATGGGGCAAGCTTGCCACCGCGCCCGCGCGCTGACTCGGGCCCGTGTACGACACCATCGGGCACGTCACCTGCGCGTGCCCGATGCGCTGGCCCCGTGGGTCTCGAGACAACTCCGTGGACGTGGGACTACGGCGCGATGCCCGGCGTGATGAGGTCTACCTCGGACATGAGCACGTCCAGCTCGCACAACGACAACGGCTCAGCGCCCGGCGTGATGAGGTCCGCGCTCGGAGGTAAGCACGCCTAGCTCGTTCAACGATTGGGCATGCTCCTCGCGGAGGAAGGCATCGAGCGCCAGGGCCCGTTCCAACGACGCGCGGGCCTGCGCTCTCAGCGGTTCGCGCTCCGCCGAGGTCACGCCCTGTGAGCGCGCGAGCAGGAGGGCACCTCGAACCGCATGAGCAGCCGCGAGCCGGGGATTGAGCCCGAGGGCGAGGTCGGCCTGCGCCAGCCCCTCGGTGATGAGCGATGACGTACGCGACTCCGACGCCATCCACCAGCTCGCGCGCGCAAGCTCCAGGTGGGCCTCGTCGTAGGGATAGAGCTTCACGGCCCGCCGAGCCTCCTCGAGCGCCTCGCCCACCCATCGCCGCGCGGAGTGTCCGCGCACGCGCTCCCACGAGGCCCGAGTCAGCGACAACCGCGCGCCCAGGACACGGCAGTCCGCGCACGAGGTGTCTCCCGGATAGGGCACGGCGAGGGCTCGACGCGCGGACTCCAGTGAAGCGGTGGGGTCCACCCCCGAGCGCACCGCGTGTTCCGCCGCGAGCAGGTGCACCGACGCGCCCAGGAAGTGCGTCCTTCCCGCCGTGGGGTTGAGTTCGAGCGAGCGCGCGACATGCGCCAGCGCCGCCGCGAGCAAGGACCCCGGCTCGCCGCCCGTGCGCGACACATGGCGCGCCTGCGTCAGCTCCGCGAGCCCCAGCTGCGTGAGCACCGGCGCATACCGCGCATCCAGCGCGAGCGCCCGTGCCCCCGCGGAGCGCGCCTGCTCGACATCCGCCGAGGGGTCCCTTCCGAGGGAGAACTCATACTGCGCCAGCGAGTTGTGCACCTCCACGAGGTTGGCGTGCGCGAAGAGGTACTTCGGGTCCACGCGCGCGGCCTCTCGCAGGTGACGCGCGGCCTCGGCGAACGCGGCGCTCGGGTCCTGGCCATGCTCTCGCAACCACGTCCCCCGCCACCGGTGCACGAGGGCCAGGTCATTGAGCGCCCACGGGTAGCGGGGTTGCAGTCGCAATGCCTTCTCGAACCACGCGACGGCCTCGTCGTAGGCGGGACGCGGGTCCTTGCCCTCGCGCGCATCCTGGAGCCCTCGCATGAAGTGGCTGTAGCCCAGCGTGTCGTGGGCCTGGACGTTCGCGGGGTCCAACGCCACGGCGCGCGCGGCGGTGGTGGTCCAGTCGGACAGCACGGCCTTCGGGTCCGTGTCGCGCTCCTGGAAGTTCACCAACCGGTACCAGTTCATCAGCACCCAGGCCCGCTTCGTGTGCACCGAGGAGCGTCCGGGCGCGGCCTTCACGGCCCGCTCGCTCGCGACCAGCGCCTGCTCCAATGAGGCCCGACGCGAGCGTCCCTGTCGCTTGTCCAGCTCCGACTGCTGCAGCCAGACCTCGGCCAGCGCCTCGTATCCACGGGCGTCACTGCGTCCCAGGTCCGTGGCGGCCTCGTAGCGACGGGCGGCCTCTTGAAGCCCCGTGCGCGCCGCGTCGTAGGCCCCACGCTCCAGCTCACGCATCGCCCGAGCCAGCGTCACCTCGCCCGCGAGCAGCCGCGCCTCCAGGCTCCACGGTGACTCATCGACCGCACGCGCCACCGTGTCCGCCGCCGTCTCCAGCGAGCCCCGGTAGTACGCGATGAGCCCCTCCAGATACGTCCCCGACTCCACCTCCCGACTGCGCTCCAGCGACTGCAACGCAGGAGCCAGATAGCGCGCCTCCAGCGAGCGCTGACGCTCCGCCACCCACGCCGCGTCGCCACTGCGTCGAGCCACCTCGAGTTCCTGGTGGTACAGCCCACCGAGCACCCGCCCCAGCGCATGATGCAGCTCGGGGGACTCGAGCCCCTTGGCCCGCGCGGCCTCCAGCGACTCGCGCGCGGCCTCCAGTTCGTTCATCGCCAGGTGTCCCAACCCCAGCGCATGCAGCACGAGCACCTCACCCGAGGTCCCCAGCCCATGAGGCAGCGAGGCGATGCGGCGCATGTGCTCGCGGACCAGCGCCTCCTCCCGCCCCGTGTCGTGCAGCGGCGCCAGGTGCGCGGCGCGAAGAATCCACTCGAGGTCCTTCACCTGCTGCCCGAGCTGCTGCGCGAGCAAGGCACGTGCTCCCGAGCGTTGCTCGACGGCCCGCGCCTCCCACCACGAGTGCACGCCGAGCACGGACACCCCCCCGATGCACACGAGGGACACCGCGCTGACGGTGACGAGCGCGCGCTGCGTCCTCCACCGTCGCGCGAGCCTCGCCCACGGCCCCGGCCGTCGTCCGAGGATGGGCTCGCCATCGAGGAAGCGCCCCAGGTCCTCCGCCAGGGCGCGCGCCGAGCCATAGCGGGCCGCGGGCTCCTTGCTCAGGCACTTGAGGAGCACCGTCTCCAGGTCCACGGGCAGGTCCGGCACCAGCGCTCGCGGCGCACGGACGTCCTCGTGGAGGACCTGGTGCAGCACGCTCGCCGCGGACACGCCATGAAACGGCGCGACCCCACAGAGCACCTCGTAGAGCGTCGCGCCCAGGCCGTAGACATCCGAGCGTCGATCCAACGCCCGAACATCTCCCCGAGCCTGCTCCGGCGCCATGTACGCCGGAGTCCCCAGCACCGCGCCGGACTGCGTGAGCCCACGCTCCAGCCCCGTCTCCTGCGCCAGGCCGAAGTCCATCACCACCGGCAACCAGCGCCCCTCTTCACTCCGCTGCACCAGGATGTTGGAGGGCTTGAGGTCGCGGTGGATGACGCCCAGTCGATGCGCCTCGTGGATGGCCAGGGCCACGTCCCGAAGCACCTGGACCTTGTCCTCCAACGACATGTCCACGGCCGCCACATCCAAAGTGCGCCCGGAGACCCACTGCATCGCGATGAAGTCGCGGCCCGCGACCTGCCCCACCTCGTACACCTTGCAGACGTTGGGATGGTCGATGCGCGCCTGCGCCCGGGCCTCCTGGACCAAACGCATCGCGCGCGCGGGAGACGTCCCCTTCACGAACTTGAGCGCCACGTCGCGGCCCAGGCGCGTATCCCTCGCGCGGTAGACCACGCCCATTCCACCCTGCCCGAGCAGCGTCAGGTCCGTGAAGCGCTCCCAGGCCTCGGGCGGCCCCACGTCCTCCCAGGGCGCCCCCGGAGCGACGCTGTCTTCCTGGGTGGAGAGCCCCCTGGGCACGCCGGCCCCCTCCCGGCGGTCATCCGCGTCCGACATGCCCGCGACTCTAGCGCGCCCGCTTCTCCACGGTGAGCCCCTGGCACGGAGCCCACGTGCCACCCGTGCCAACCCAGCGTGTCACCGCACGGCGACTCGAGGCCCATCGCCGAGCGACCTCCTCGGAGAAGCCCGTGCAAGCACGCGGGCACGAGCGGTGCACAAGGCCCCCACGCGACACGCCGGGCAACCCACGTGTCACCGCACCGCGAGCGGTGCGTCCCACCGATATCCGAAAGGCACCCCGTGAAGACTCACGTCACCGTCGCTTTCCTCTCCCTCATGTTCGGCCTCGTCGGCTGCGGCCCCGAGGTGGAGGTGGACTCCACGCAGGCCCCCACCACGCAGGAGCCCGTCAGCGCGCCCGCGGCCGAGGAGCTCGACACCGCGACCCAGGCCATCAACCCCGGCTGCAGGGACCCACAGGTCTACTGGCCCTACGGCGTCATCAACTCCAACGGGACGGTCAACAACGGCTGGGCGGGCAACCTCATCCAGAGCTCGGAAGACCGCGTGTTCTTCTCCTACAGCGGCGCGGGGGTGGCCCCGTCCAACGTCGTGCGCATCACCCTCACGGCGGCCGCGAACATCACCTGGTGGAAGGGCATCGAGGTCTTCCGCCCGGACGGCTCGCGCCACCCCAGCGTGCTCGAGACGCACAACTCCGGCCGCGGTCCCTACACGATGGACATCGTCGTCAACAACACCGACTCGCCGAACCTGTGGGCCATCAAGTTCCTCAAGGGCAAGCTGTTCGGCATCCACACCGGCATGTACTGCCTGGAGGACCTGTCGGCCTGGCGCGGCCGCAACCTGTACTTCACGTGGACCTATGACGCGTCCTGAGCGCTGACGTCGGGCATGCTTCGTCGGGCCCGAGCACCAGAGGCCCGACGAAGCAGCGCAGGCTCAGCGTCCGCCGTAGCGGCGGTGGTCCACCATGAGGCAGCGGTCCTGCACCACCTGGATGCCCGCCTCCGCGAGCTTGCGCGCCGCCGCGTCGTTGCGGATGCCGGACTGGAACCACACCGCCTTCGGCTTCTTGGCGATGATGTCGTCCACGTGCGCGTCGATGTCCTGGGGCCTGCGGAACACGTCCACCAGGTCCACCTCGCCCGGCACGTCCGCGAGCTTGCGGAACACGGGCTTGCCGAGGATGTGCGTCACGTCCGGGTAGTAGACGGGCACGGGCACCACCTCCACGCCCGCACGTGCCAGGTAGTCCGGCACGTAGAAGGCCGGCTGCCCCGACTGCTGCTCCGTCTTGATGCCCAGCACCGCCACGCGCCTGGCGCCCTTCACCACGCGCTCCACTCCCGCTTCGTCCTCGACGAGGTTGTCTTCCCAGCTCATGGCGTCTCCTCCTGAAGGGCCTGCGCTCGCGACTGCATCGTCACCGTCCACGCCGCCGGGCCCACCCGGGCCTTCACCGTGAGCTCCCGGCTCACCGGCACGAAGCGCCCGTAGGCCACCACCTGCTCGCCCTCGCACGTCACGCCCGCCGTCAGCTCCGGGCGCCCCGCCGCCACCCACGCGTCCGTCAGCTCCTGCGGCGCGTCCTCCGGCACCGAGTCCAGGCACTTGAGGCTCAGCACCACCGCGTCGCCGTACTCCGTGTCCCGCGTCCCCTGCAGCGTGCGCTCCAGCACATACGCCACCTGCGTGTCGCCCAGGGGCAGCGTGTCCACCGCCCACGTGCGTTGACCCTCCGACAGATGACGCTGGAACAGGCCGCCGAACTTCGCCTCCCACTCGCGCCGCGTGCGCGCCTCCAGGGCCTCCGGCGCCAGGAAGCGCTCCAGCGCCTTCGCGTCCGCGCCCGCGGGCACCGACTGCCGCAAGGCCTCGCTCGCGGACTCCGGTGACACCAGCTTCACGAACGCGCCGTCCGCCGCCAGCTGCAGCCGGAGCGCGAAGCGCAGCAGCACGTCATCCACCCAGCCCTCCACCGCCACGCCCGCGCGCGTGCGCTGCGCCCGCGTCACGGACTGGGTCAGCAGCCAGCCGCCCTCGGAGGTGGCGAAGCGGGACTCGGTGGTCAGCTCCGCCTCCTCACGCAGCACCTGTCCGTCCTGCTCCACCGCGCGGCTGGCCTGCTGGGATTCGGTGAGCACGCGCCCCACGGGCGGCTGGAAACCCAGGCGCACCCGAGGCGTCACCGAGGGGACGGGCACCCTCAAGGGCGGCGGCTTCCGACAACCGGACGAGAGCAACAGCACGAGACAGCTCAGCAGGAGACCTGGACGCATGCGCCCGCGAACGCTGGCAGAAACGGCCAGCGCCCGCGAGCGCTTCTTCCCAGGGATGTCGCCCCTCAGGGGTGACGCGAGCCGCCGTCGGGCGCGTTCTCCACCAGGTCCCGGCCGATGTTGCGCCGGTCCCTGTTCGCGCCGTCGTCATCCTGCAGCCCGCCCCGGGCGAACCGCCGCGCGGCCTCCGCCAGGTCCCGCATCACGTCCTCGCGCGACGCGTACTCCGTGCGAGGCAGGCACTTGAGGACGTTGATGACGTTGACGGGGGCCTCGCTGTCCTCGGCGGCCTCGACCAGGTCATCCCTCGTCGTGGGGTAGTCCACCGAGTCCAGGTGGGGGGTGATGGAGAGCCCGGGGTCTTCCGCGGTTCCGAATGCCATCTGCCGCTGCCTTTCTGCCCGGCCAGCCCGGTCCGGACGTGAGTCACTTGAGTCCCAGGAACCTGGGGACGAAACCCACGCCGGACCACCCGGCCGTCCCCCTCCCCTCCCCTGGGCAGCCAGGGGGCCAGCCGCCCCGGCAGCTCCCGAGGTAGAGTCCCGCCGCCGACCTGTCTCCGCCGGAGCCCCACCCCATGCCCGCCGCCTCCCTGCTGCTCGCCTGGCTCACCGTCGCCAGTCCGCCTCCCCAGGCGCCCGCTGCCCCTCCCCAGAGCGTCTATGCGCTCGAGGACGACGCCTTCGTGGCCCAGGCCCAGGAGGACCTGCGCCAGCTGGAGCGCTACGCCCAGGGCCTCAGGCGGCTGTCGGAGGAGGTGAAGACGTCGCGCGCGCTGTATCTGCAGAAGCAGAGCGAGCCGTATACGCCGGACCAGAAGCAGCGCCTGCTCACCACGTGGGCCGCCTTCTTCGACTACTTCGTCTCCACCGAGGTCATCCGTCAGCGCTACTGGGACTTCGTGAAGGAGCCCTTGCTCACCCAGCCGAAGAAGCACGCCTGGGGCTTCCTGCTCACCCACGGCGCGCTCACCACGGAGCTGGCCCACGGCCTGACGTTCGCGGAGCTCACCGGAGGCCGCAAGCAGTTGGAGGTGCTCCTGGACGAGCCCGCCCCCGAGTACGGCCTGCCCGCGCGCGCCTTCGCCCGCTTCAAGGAGAAGGTCATCCACGTGGGCACCACCACCCAGCTGCTCACCGGGGACGGCTACAAGCAGCAGCTGCGGCCCCTGCTGGTGAAGGCCGGCGCGCTGGATGCGCCGCGCGTCCCGTGGGTGATGCAGGAGATGAAGCTCAACAGCGAGGTGGCCAAGGGGCTGCTCATCAAGCGCGGCCCCGTGCTCTTCGCCAAGGCCGCCACGGACCTCACCCAGGACAGCGCCCAGCGCGCCTTCTTCCCCGTGCAGCGCGCGGTGGCCGAGTGGATGGGCGACACGCGCGTGCACCGCTCCGGCCAGCCGCTCATCTCCCGCGCGCAGGTGCAGGCGTTGCTCGAGCGCATGGAGCCCGGTGACATCCTGGTGGCCCGTCAGAACTGGTACCTCTCCAACATCGGCCTGCCGGGCTTCTGGCCGCACGCGGAGCTGTACGTGGGCACCCAGCAGGAGCTGGCCGCCTACTTCGACGAGGACAAGGACGTGAAGGCCTGGCTCGCGACGCTCGAGGGCAAGCCCCAGAGCTTCACCGGCCACCTGGCCACGGCCTTCCCCACGAAGTGGGCCGCGTACAACCAGACCGACACGCATGGGGATGCCCTGCGCATCATCGAGTCCATCAGCGAGGGCGTCAGCTTCACCGGCCCCGAGCACGGCATGCGCGTGGACTACCTGGGAGTCATGCGCCCCCGGCTGACGCGCGTGGACAAGGCGCGCGCAATCCTCCGGGCCTTCGGCTACCAGGGCCGCCCCTACGACTTCGACTTCGACTTCTTCTCCGACCAGACGCTGGTGTGCACGGAGCTGGTGTGGAAGTCCTACGCGCCCTCGAAGGAGCTGCGGGGGCTCTCCATCCCCCTGGTCGACGTCGTCGGCCGGCGCACCCTGCCCGCCAACGAGCTGGTCCGCCTCTTCGACGCCGAGTTCGGCCGGGAGGACCGCCAGCTGGACTTCGTCGCCTTCCTGGACGGCCGGGAGGGCGAGGGGCTCGCGAAAGAGGCGGACGCGGCGGCTTTCCGTTACAGCTACCGCCGCGCCAAATGGGACATCGCCCAGGAGTAGACACGCAATGAAGGAAGACGTGGCCCAGGACATGCTGGAGCTGTCCGCCCAGCTCTTCGAGCGGATGATTTCCCAACAGCAGGCGAAGGTGTTGCGGCTGGCCCGCGAGGCCGTCCCCAACATCACCCCCGAGGAGCTCCGCAATCCCCACGACTTTCCCCAACTCAAGGAACACCCGACTTTCGAGTTCGAGGACGGAATCCTGGCGGGGTTGATTTCGGCCCAGATGGGGCTGCGCGCCGAAATCAAGGGGAGGCTGCCCTATGCGCCGCCCACCTTCTGACGCTCGGCCGCCTGCCTTTGCTGTCGGGCTCGTCGTGGGTTAGTGGTTGCCGCCGTGAGCATGACCACAGGATTCAGCCCGCCGCTGGCCCGGGAACGGTTGGTGTCGGCGCTGGCCGCGGAGCCTCCCCGCCTGGACCTGGCGGCGCTGGCGATTGCCACACTGGACAGGCCGGAGCTGGACGCGCCGGCGTGTCTGCACATGCTGGACGTGCTCGCCTGCCGGGTGCAGGTGGAGGCGGAGCGGCTCCACGACAAGGGCGAGGCGCTGGCCCCGCTGCGGGCGCTGCGTCACGTGCTGTCGGACATCGAGGGCTTCCGGGGCAACGAGGACAACTACCACTCGCCGGAGAACAGCTTCCTGGACCAGGTGCTGGAGCGGAAGCTGGGCCTGCCGATAACGCTGTCGGTGGTGTACCTGGAGGTGGCGCGGCGGGCGGGAATCCCGCTGTACGGGGTGCCCTTCCCCGGCCACTTCCTGGTGGCGCACGACGCGGGGGACCACAAGCTGGTGATGGACCCGTTCCACCAGGGGGACATCCTCACGGAGCACGGCTGTGAGGAGCTGCTCAAGCGCGTGGCCCCGCAGCTCAAGTTCGACCGCTCCATGCTGGCGCCCGCGCCGGTGGAGCTGATTGCGTACCGGATGCTGTCGAACCTGCGGCGGGTGTACCTGGGCCGCGAGGACCGCGAGCGCGGGCTGGCGGTGGTGGACCTGTTGTTGCTCCTGGCGCCGGACCATCCGGGGGAGCTGCGCACGCGCGCGGCGCTGCTGGCGAACCTGGGCGCGTACCGGGCGGCGCTGCGCGACGTGGAGCGCTGCCTGGAGCTGTCCCCCGAGGCGCCGGACCGTGAGCGGCTGGAGCTGACGGCGCAGGAGCTGCGCGAGCGCGCGGCCCTGCTCAACTGATTCCGAAGGGGCCCGACGCTGTCGCGGGCCCCGCAAGCGAGTGCCCATGTCCCGGACGGTGAAGCCCTGGCTGCGACTGCGCCAGGGAATGGAGCATGACTACCAGGTGCTGACGGTGCGCGAGGACCAGTGGGCGGACCCTCGCACGCACCTGGAGCACCCCCGGGTGCGGGTGGACTGCGCGGACTGGGTGAACGTCATCGCGGTGACGCCGGCCGACGAGCTGGTGCTGGTGCGGCAGTTCCGCTTCGGCACGGGCGCGGACACGCTGGAGGTGCCCGGCGGCATGGTGGACGAGGGCGAGGACCCCGCCGTCGCCGCCGCGCGCGAGCTGGAGGAGGAGACCGGGTACGTGGCGGGCCGTGTGATTCCGCTCGGCTGGGTACACCCGAATCCCGCGCTGCAGGACAACCGGTGCTTCAGCTTCCTGGCGCTGGATTGCGTGAAGGTGCATGCGGGGCAGCAGGACGAGGGCGAGGACATCGCGGTGGAGCTGCACCCGCGCGCGGATGCACCCAGGCTCATCCTGGAGGGACGCATCACCCACTCGTTGGTGGTGGGCGCGTTCTTCCTGGAGCGGCTCCGCGCGGAGGCGAAGACGCCGTAGGGCTCATCGACGCTCGCAGCCGCAGCCGCAGGCGTCGAAGAAGGGCGTCTCCCCGGGGGCGCAGACGAAGAGCATGTGGCGGCAGTCCGTCGGGTCCTTGGAGAGGGAGCGCCGGTCCGCGCTCGCGCCGCAGCGCGCGTGGGACTCCTCGGCCACCAGTGTCCGAGGCATCTCCGAGGAGCCCTCGCCCGCACTGCAGCCGACGCCGAACACGGCCGCGAGCAGGGCCAGGGCGGAGCGGGTCGTCCTGTCGTTCAGCACCCTTCCAACCTCCTCCCTGGCCGAGGACACCCTCGGGCGTACATGGCCCACTCAACATGGGAGTCCCCTCCGACAAGGGGGAGCCCCGAAGGGCACGGGTTCAGGGTGTGACGTGTGGGGGGACACAGTCGCGACGTCCCGCAGCGGACAGTGGCTTGCCCGCACGGGAGCGTGGGCGAATGACGCGGTCTGACCATGCATGCGCGAGCTCGCGGCGATACCGGTGAACGGCTCGGGTGCGGTCTCCGAAGTGGACCTGCCGCGAGAGGGGGGCGTCAGGGACATGCGCTCCCTTGGGCCCCTTGCGCCGCGAGGGCCGACGGGCTGACGCGTCTTCGCGGGCGCCGCGAAACGGGCCCCGATGCGGTGGGAACGCTTCGCATGCTCGCGCCCCCTCTTTTCGAGAGAGCCGACCGTCCGACCAGCGGAGGGCGAGCCGATCTTCTTCATCGGCTCGAGCCCGCCGCTGGGAAGCAGCGACGAGCGCCTACCGCCCGGAGCGCTTTCGGGCGGTACGCGAAGACGCGGTGGTCTTCTTCACCGGCTCGCGCTCCCATGTCCCCGAGCGGCCGCCGGACTTGTGCTCCAATTGCACCGCGTCCAGCACCATGCCGCGGTCCGAGCTCTTGCACATGTCATAGACGGTGAGCGCCGCCGCGCACGCGGCCGTGAGCGCCTCCATCTCCACGCCCGTGCGGTCCACGGTGCGCACCGTCACGCGGACGGTGAGCCCCTCGACCACGGGCTGGAGCGTCACCTCGACACCGGACAGCGCGATGGGATGGCACAGCGGGATGAAGTCCGGGGTGCGCTTGGCGGCCATGATGCCCGCGAGCCTCGCCGCCGCGAGCACGTCCCCCTTCTCCATCTCCCCCGCGAGGATGCGCTCGCGCGTCTCGGCCTGCATGCGCAGAAGCCCCGTCGCCACCGCCACCCGCTCCGTCTTCGGCTTCGCGCCGACGTCCACCATCTTCATCGCGCCACCCCACGGGCCACGGCCTGGAGCAGGTCGTCCACCACGTCGTCCGGGTCCTCCAGTCCCACGGAGACCCGGATGAGGCTCTCGCGGATGCCCGCCGCCTCGCGCTCCTCGGGCGTGAAGCGCCGCGCGCTCGCGCTGGCCGCGTGCATCACCAGCGTGCAGACATCCCCCAGCGAGGGCCCGGGCCGCCCCACCTTCAGCGCCTCCAGGAAGCGCATGGCCTCCGGTCGCCCCGCGCCCCGAATCTCGAACGACACCATGGGCCCGCCATCCTTCAACAGCTCGCGCGCCACCGCGTGGTCCGGGTGCGTGGGCAGCCCCGGGTAGATGACGCGCTCGAGCAGCGGCGACTCCGACAGTCGCCTCGCCACATGGGCCGCGTGCTCCGCATGCGCCTTCATCCGCACCGGCAACGTGCGCAGCCCGCGCAGCGTCAGCCACGCCTCGAACGGCCCGAGCACATCGCCCGCGAGGATGCGCGCGGCGCGCAGCACGTCGATGCGCTCACGCGAGCCGCTCACCGTGCCGCCCAGCGCGTCGCTGTGCCCGTTGAGCCACTTGCTGGTGGACTGCACCGCGTAGTCCGCGCCCAGCTCCAGCGCGCGCTGCCCCATG
Source organism: Myxococcus faecalis (assembly GCF_050039385.1). Lineage (NCBI taxonomy): Bacteria > Pseudomonadati > Myxococcota > Myxococcia > Myxococcales > Myxococcaceae > Myxococcus > Myxococcus faecalis. The sequence continues at coordinate 1,954,431 of NZ_CP144336.1, forward strand.
GGTGAAGGGAACGTCGCGTCCACCGCGAACGCCGCGCCCACGTCGTGGCTCGCCTTGGCGAGGACGCGCAGGTCCGCCACGCGCAGGAGCGGATTGGTGATGCTCTCCGCCAGCACCAGCCGGGGACGGAGCTCCCGGATGCGCGCCGGAGCGTCCGCGTCCGTCAGCTTCAGCGCGTGCAGCTCCACGCCCAGCGCCGCGCACAGCTTCTTGTAGAGCGCACGCGTGACGCCGTAGCCGTCGGCCGGCATCACCAACCTGTCCCCGGGACGCAAGCCCTGCGCCTCGAACAGCGAGCGCAGCGCGGCCATGCCGCTGGCGTAGGCCACACAGGCCTCGGCGCCCTCCAGCGCCGCCACCGCCTCCTCCAGCAGCGTGGTGTTGGGCGCGCTGATGCGGGCGTAGGCGTAGTCCTTGCCGTCCAGCGCGCCGTCCAGGTCGTCACTGCTGTCGAACCAGCTCACCGCCGCCACGCAGATGGGCGGCGAGACGGGCACCGCATTGCTCCCCGTCAGCCGCGTCCCGGCGTGCACCGCCAGCGTCTTCTGCTTCGTGCTCATGAGAGAGGGTCCTCGGGTCCGTTCCCGGGCGCATGTGTCCCGGCTCGACGCGAAAAAGGCCGGCCCGCTCGTGTTCGGAGCGGACCGGCCTGGAGCATGCGTCACGCGGCGCTGCGCGGGCTAGCTACTCGCCGTGCTCGATGAGCCAGCGCTCGGCGTCGATGGCCGCCATGCAGCCGGTGCCCGCCGCCGTGATGGCCTGCCGGTAGTAGCTGTCCTGCACGTCACCACAAGCGAAGACGCCGGGGATGTTCGTGCGGGTGCTGCCCGGCACCGTCTTGAGGTAGCCGCCCTGGTGCGTCTCCAGGATGCCCTGGAACAGCTCCGTGTTCGGCGTGTGGCCGATGGCGACGAACAGGCCCGTCGCCTTGAGCAGCTGGCTGTCGCCCGTCTTGAGGTTGCGCACCACGGCGCCGGACATCCCCTTCGCGTCGCCCTGGACCTCCTCCACCGCGGAGTTCCACAGGAAGGAGATCTTCGGGTTGTTGAGCGCGCGCTCCTGCATCACCTTGGACGCGCGCAGCGAGTCGCGCCGGTGGATGAGGGTGACGTGCTTGACGATCTTCGCCAGGTACGTGGCCTCCTCCATCGCCGTGTCGCCTCCGCCGACGACGAGGACCTCCTGGTTCTTGAAGAACGCGCCGTCACACGTGGCGCACGCGGACACGCCGCGGTTCTTGTACGTGTCCTCACCCTTGACGCCCAGCCACTTGGCCGTGGCGCCGGTGGAGATGATGACCGTCTCCGAGCGCACGCGCAGGCCGCTCTCGCTCTCCAGCAGGAACGGGCGCGAGCTGAAGTCCACCTTCACCACGTTCTCCATGTGGATGACGGTCCCGAAGCGCTCCGCCTGCTTCTGGAAGCGCTCCATCAGCTCCGGGCCGGTGATGGCCTCCGGGAAGCCCGGGTAGTTCTCCACGTCCGTGGTCACCATGAGCTGCCCGCCCGGCACGCGCTGGGGGTGCTCCAGCGTGGGCCCACCGGCGAACACCACGGGCTCCAGGTTGGCACGCGCGGCATAGATGGCCGCGGTGTAGCCCGCCGGCCCCGAGCCGATGATGGTCACCTTGTTGATCTTCTCCTCCGCCACGGGTGGCTCCTTCCCTCTTGTCTCGTTGAGGCCGCGAAGGTACCAGAGGCCCTCGGGCGCGTGATACGAAGCTGGCCTCATGGATGCCGAGCTCCTCAAGAAGGTTGCGCTGTTCGAGGGTTTGACCCAGGGCCAGCTCGCCAAGGTGGCTCAACTCGGCCAGACCAGGGACTACCCTGCGGGCGCCTTCCTCTTCCGCGAGGGGGAGTCCGGCCAGGAGATGTTCGTCATCTCCCGGGGCAAGGTCCGCATCTCCAAGTCCGTGCCCGGCATCGGCGAGGAGGCGCTCGCCATCCTGGAGCCCGGCCAGTACTTCGGTGAGATGGCGGTAATCGAGGACTCGCCCCGCTCCGCCGACGCCATCGCCCACATCAGCTGCGCGGTGTGGGTCATCGAGCGCTCCAAGCTGGACCAGCTCATGTTCACCGACAAGGACCTGGCGTACGTCCTGCTGTGGACGTTCGTCCGGACGCTGAGCGAGCGACTTCGCGAGACGAACGACAAGATCAAATCGTTCTTCGCCATCTCCCGCTTCTGAGACAAAGCCTGGACACGGGCGCTCGTCGGGCAGCAGGCCCATGGCGGGGCGGTGACAGTCCGCCGGACGGGCCGCTGTCGCGCGGGTCGGGATGGGTAGGCACCGCACGCTCCAGGTAGAGACAGCGGGCACACGCCTTGCTCAATCGCCGCGCCGGTGAAGGTGGGCGGGACGGGGTGGCGGATGGGCGAGGCGTGGGCGGCGGACGAGGTGGTCGAGGAGTCGAGGGGCGCGCGAAAGGGAGTGGACGCCGAGTCCTCCCGGGAGCGGCTCTTCCGGTTGGGAGCGCGGGCACTCACGGACCCGGAGCTTCTGTGCGTGGCATGGGGCGTGGCCTCGGGCTCGCGCGGCGCGATGGAGGCGGCCCTCGCGGTGTTGAAGCGCTGCGGGGGGCTCAAGGCGCTGTTGCAGGCGGAGCCTGTGGAGCTGGCCCACGTGCCGGGCCTGGGGCCACGGCGGACGGCGCAGGTGCTCGCGGCGCTGGAGCTGGGAAGGCGCGCGCAGCGGACGCCGGAGCGCAGGCCCCGGCTGCGCTCTCCCCGGGAGATCCACACGTACCTGACACCGGGCCTCACGGGGTTGAGGCGCGAGGTCTTCCACGTGCTGTGCTTCAACACGCGCAACGTGCTGGTGCACGACGCGCGGGTGGCGGAGGGCACCATGAACACGTGCCCGGTGGACCCGCGGGAGGTGTTCGCCGCGGCGCTCGTGTCGCGGGCGACGGCCATCGTCCTGGCGCACAACCACCCTTCGGGAGACCCGGAGCCCAGCGTCCAGGACGTGGCGCTGACGCGGCACCTGGTGGCCGGCGCGAGGTTGCTCAACGTGAAGGTGCTGGACCACCTGGTGGTGGGCGACGGCGGCTTCGTGTCGATGTTGGAGCGAGGCCTGCTCCCGGACGGGGAGTGGGAGGCGAAGCGGGAATGGAACGCGGCGGGAGGACGTGGGTGATGGCGGGATGTCTGGTGGGGCTGGTGCAGGTGGAGCTGCTCGAGGACACGCGGGCGCAGGTGGTGCGGCTGGAGGGCGGCCGGGCCTGCGTGGTGGAGCGGGCAGCGCTCCCGGCGGACGCGCGCGAGGGGGACGTGGTGGTGGACGGCCGCGTGGAGCCGGAGGCCACGGCGCTGAGGGTGTTGGAGGTGGCGCGGAGGAGGGCCCGCCTGGCCGTCCCCGTGCCGCCGGGGCTGGAGCTGTGAGGGGTGGCGGGGTGTGGTTTGCGTTGACGGCTGGACCAGGATGGTGGACATGCGAGCGATGTCGGTGGCCCTGCCCTACTTCGAAGAAGCCCAGCAGGGCCTGGTGCGCCACTTCGGCCTGACGCAGTTCCGTCCGGGACAGGCGGAGGTCATCTCCACCGTGTTGTCCGGGCGCAACACCGTGGTGGTCATGCCCACCGGCGCCGGCAAGAGCCTGTGCTACCAGCTGCCGGCCACGCTGCTGCCGGGGCTGACGCTGGTGGTGTCGCCGCTCATCGCGCTGATGAAGGACCAGGTGGAGCAGCTCACCGCGCGCGGCATCTCCGCCACGTTCATCAACTCGTCGCTGACGGACCTGGAGCGGGCGGAGCGGATGCGCCGGCTGCGCGGCGGCGAGTACAAGCTCCTGTACGTGGCGCCGGAGCGCTTTCGCAGCGCGAGCTTCGTGCAGATGGTCACCGACGTGGGCGTGGACCTGCTCGCCGTGGACGAGGCGCACTGCATCTCCCAGTGGGGCCACGACTTCCGGCCGGACTACGCGCTGCTGGGACAGGTGCGCAAGCGGCTGCGGCCTCCGCGCACCGTGGCGCTCACCGCCACGGCCACGCCGGAGGTGCGCGCGGACATCGTCCGGGTGCTGCTGATGAAGGAGCCCCGCGAGTTCGCCATGGGGTTCGACCGCCCCAACCTCTTCCTCGGTAAGCAGGAGGTGGGCGGGGACACGGACCGGCACGAGGCGTGCGCGCGCCTGGCGGCGCTGGGGGGCAGCGGCATCATCTACTGCTCCACCCGGAGGGCCGCGGAGGGCGTGTTCTCGGAGCTGCACGGGCGCAAGCTCAAGGCGGTGCTGTACCACGCGGGCATGGAGGACGACGCGCGCCGGCGGGCGCAGGACACCTTCATGTCCACCCCGGACGCGGTGGCGGTGGCCACCAACGCGTTCGGCATGGGCATCGACAAGCCGGACATCCGCTTCGTCGCGCACGCCAACATCCCGCGCGCGGTGGAGGCGTACTACCAGGAGATAGGTCGCGCGGGCCGCGACGGTGGGGATGCGCGGGCGGTGCTGCTGTTCAACCACTCGGACGTGTACACCCAGGAGCGGCTCATCCAGGGCAGCCACCCCTCGGAGGCGGTGCTCGCGGACGTGTGGGGCGTGCTCCAGTCGGTGGAGGAGTTCGAGCGGGGCGTGCACGTGCTGGCGGGCATGGTGAACGCCAGCGAGTTCGAGGTGTCGGCGGCGCTGCGCATCTTCGAGCGCGCCGGGAAGCTCGAGCGCGGAGGCCGGGGCGAGGGCGAGCACGGGGTGCTGCTGACGGAGAGGGCCCAGGCCGCGCACCCCCACTCCCCGGACGCGCAGCGGCTGCTCAAGTCGCTCGTGGAGACGTTCCCCATCGGCCGGCAGGCCACCACGGAGCTGACCATCCTCGCGCGCCGCGTCGGCCTGTCGGTGGACGAGACGCGCCACGCGCTGGGGCTGTTGGAGAAGGCGGGCGTGGTGCGGGTGCGCAGGCCCTTCTCGGGGCGCTCCATCCGCGCGCTCCTGCGGATGCCCTTCCGGGAGCTGGGCATGGACCTGTCCCACGTGCGCGAGCAGGAGCGGCAGAACCTCCAGTTGCTGCGGCGGATGACGGACTACGCCTACGCGGACCGGGACTCCCGTTGCCGGCGCGGTGCCATCCTCCACTACTTCGGCCAGCAGGACGTGGAGACCTCCTGCGGCAACTGCGACGTGTGCGCGCCCGCGAAGATGCCGGTGCTGCTGTCGGGCGGGCCGTCCGCCTCGCGCGCCCGCGCCGCGGCCGCCGCGCCGCTGGTGACGAACTACAGCGAGCTGGCCTCCACGGAGCTGCGCCGCTGGCGCAAGGAGCTGTCGAAGGATCTGGGCGTCGCGCCCTTCATCATCTTCAACGACGCGACGCTGCTGGGCCTGGCGGCGGCGCTCCCCATCGACCGGGAGGGCTTCCTCACGGTGAAGGGCACGGGGGAGAGCCGCTGGGAGCGCTTCGGGCCCAAGGTGGTGGAGATCTGCCTCATGGCCCGCGCCGCGGGACACGAGCCGCAGGTGGCGCCCATGGCGGCGGCGCGCGCGAAGAAGCCTCGCATCCGTCGCGCGCTGGGCACCGACTGACGGAGGGCCCCTGGGCTCAGGCGCCCCGGGCGCGCCGGGAGAGCAGGTGGCGCAGGGTGCCCATGACGGTGCCCACCACCAGCGCGAGCAGGAAGATGACCGCCACCGTGGTGAGGCCGAAGACCAGGCGGACCGCGTACTCGGGGATGCGCCCGTTGAAGTACGCCGTGCGCAAGGGCTCCATCGCCCCCATCAGCTCCAGGGCCCTGGCGGGCAGCGAGTCCAGCGACAGCGACAGCCGCTGGAGGAAGAGCGAGGGGAAATAGCGCAGCGCCACCTCCACCACGACGCCCACCAACAGGTAGAGCGCCGACAGCAGGAAGGCGTTGCCCCACATGATTCGCAGCAACGGGGACTCGGGCCCCGAGCCGGGGGGAGGATTCCTCACGCTAGCGGGCCGCTTTCTTCTTGAGGGACGGCAGAGCCTTCTTCACGCGGCCCGCATCCTCGCTTCCTCCGGCCAGTCGGAGGAAGGCCTCATAGGACTCCACCGCCCGGGGCAGCTCCGCCGACTCGCGCACCAGCACGTCCGCCAGCGCCAGGTGCGCCAGTCCGTCCGTGGGCTCCAGCTCCACGGCCTTCAAGAGCGACGCCTTGGCCACGGGCTCCTGGCGCTGCTTGAGCGCCACCATGCCCAGCGCCAGGTGCGAGCGGCCCTGGTACGGCGCCAGCCGCACGGCCTCCTCCGCCGCCGTCCGGGCCTCCTTCACCGCGCCGGCCCCGAGCAGCACCCGGGCCATGGTGGCCTGGGCGAAGGCCTTGTCCCAGACGGTGGGCGCGCGCGACGCCAGGTCCTCCAGCGTCCGCGCCGCGGGACGGCCTCCGCTGGGCAGCTGCGCGTAGAGCTCCCCCACCCGGCCGCAGGTGGCATCCGGCCCCTCGCGCCGCGCCGCCGCGAAGGCCGCGTCCGCGTTGTCCGGGTTGCCCTGGCGCAGGAACGCGTGGGCAATCTCGCAGAAGGTGTCCGGGTCCTTCGGGTTCAGCTTGTTGGCGCGCTCCAGCGCGGAGAAGCCGCCCTTCGCGTCGCCCGAGGCGAAGAAGATGGCGGCGCGCAGCCGGTGGGCCTCGGCGTCGTCCGGCGCCAGCTTCGCCGAGCGCCCCACGGCCCCTTCGGCCTCCTTGCGACGCCCCGAGTGGAAGAGCGCCAGCGCGAAGCCCTTGTGCGCCTCCGCGCTGCCCGGGTTGTCGAGCTGCCAGGTCTCGAACTGCTTGAGGGCCTCCGGCGTGCGCCCCAGGGCCAGCAGCGTGCGCCCCAGCGCGTCACGCGCCTCGCCGTGCGAGCCGTTGCGCTCCACCGCCTGCGTCAGCGGCTTGAGCGCCATGTCCGGCAGGCCGCGCGCCAGCATGAGCCGGCCCAGCGAGCACGACGCCTCGTAGTCCCGGGGGTCCTTCTGCGCCTCCTCGAACTGGGACTGCGCCTTGTCGAAGGCGCGCTCACGCCAGTACACCTGCCCCAGCGCCAGTCGCATGTCGTTGCGCGGGCGCTTGCTCGCGGCCAGCGCCTTCTCGAGCAGCTCGCGGGCCTGCGCCGCGTTGCCCTCCGCCGCGTCCGCCAGCGCGAGCAGCGACACGGCCTCCGGCGGGTAGCGCTCGTTCACCCGCGTGCGCGCGAGCTCCGTGCGGGCCCGCTTCCAGTCTCCGAGCCGCGCGTACGCGGTGCCCCGCACCAGCGCCACCCTGCGGCCGCCGTCCGCCTCCAGGCGGGTGAGCACGTCGCGCTCCCTGTCCCGGTCCAGCAGCGTGCGGCCCAGTCCCTCACGGGCCTCGTCGCTCTTGGGTTGCAGCTTCAGCGCCGCCTCGTACGCGGACTGCGCCGCGTCCAGCTTCCCGGCGGCCCGGCTCGCCGCGCCCTGCGCGAGCTGGAAGTCGAAGGCCAGCGGCCCCTGCGTGCCCTTGGCGAGCAGCGCGCGGGCCTCGTCGTGCTTGCCCACGGCGGACAGGAGCCGGCCGTGCACCAGTTGCTGACGAGCGCCGAGCGCGGCGGGCAGCTCGGGGCTTCCCGCCAGGGGCGCCACGTCCGAAAGCGACGCCTCCAGGTCCTGCTCCAGCGCGAGCCGCGCCTCGGCCTGACCGATGCGCGCCACGGGGTGCTTGGGGGACTTGGTGCGCGCCTTGCCGAACATCTCGATGGCGTGCGGGAAGTCCTCGGAGGCCAGGTAGTAGCCACCCAGCGCCACCAGGGCGCGCACGTTCGACGGCGAGGCCCTCAGCGCGCGGTCGAAGCGCTCCAGCGCCTTCTTCTCGTCCTTGGCGGCCAGCAGCAGGCTGGCGGCCAGCGCGTGGACCTCCGTGCTCTCCTCCGTCGCGGCGAGCAGCGCGCGGCGCGCGGGCTCGCGTCCCCGGTCATCCGCCACGAGGACGTTGGTGGCGAGCGCCAGCCCCGGCGCGGCCTCCTTCACGCCGGGCTTCTCCAGGGCCTCCAGCGCCTTGAGCCGGTCATCCGGGGACAGGCCGTGGTCCGCGAAGAGCAGCGCGTGCGTCCAGGCCTTGAGGGCCCACGCGCGGCTGCTGCTCTCGTCCATGTCCAGCGCCCGGTCCAGTTGCTGCAGCGCCCCGTCCAGCGACGCGCGCGTGTCCTGGGTGATGAGGTCCTCGCTCCTGGCCAGGGCCTCGTTCAGCGTCTGGCCACCCGTGGCCGCGCGGATGCGCACCACGCCGACGATGACGGCGATGACCACCATCAGCAGCGCGGCGGCGCCGGCCACCTTCACGCCGTTGCGCTTGAGGAAGGACGTCTTGGCCGCCTCGCGCGCCAGCTTCTGCCGCAGCTCCTTCTCGTAGGCGGCGGTGAGCGCCTCGGTGTCCTGCTTGGGAGCGCCCGCCTTCGCGCGGCCGGTGGCGTCCGAAGCGTCGGGCAGGTCCTCCAGCAGCGAGCGCTTGGAGCCCGAGCCTCGCGCCTGGGGCTGCGCGCGCGCGACGACGGGCGTGGCGGCGGTGGGCTCGGGCGGAGGCAAATCCCCCAGCAGCCCGCCCGACGCGGCGGGGACCACGGGCTTCGCGGTGGTGAACTCGCTGGAGCGCAGCAGTGCCTGCTCTTCGTCCGACTCGGTCGAGTCGGTGGACGCCGCGGGGACCACCGGCTTCGCGGTGGTGAACTCGCTGGAGCGCAGCAGCGCCTGCTCGCTGGTCTCGTCGGACACCGCGCCCGCTTCAGGGGACGCGCCGGGGCCGCCCTCAAAGGCGGCCGGGTCCAACGCCTGACCATCCTGGGAGGAGCCAGCGTCGGCGCCCTCCCCCGCCGGCGCATTCGCGTCCGGGGAGCGGGCCCCATCCTCCTCGTCGAAGAGGGACAGCTCCAGGCTTGGAAGCGGAGTGCCCGTCGCGGGCCGCAGCACCGGCACCTGCCGGTCGATCAACCCAAGCGAATCAGACAACGGCGCCGAGGCCTCCGCGTCCGACACTTCGCCCGGAGCACCCGCTGGAGCCTGAGCGCCCTCCTCCGTCGAGGGCGCAGCATCTCCGTCCGGAGCCCCCGCCTCCGCCGGGCTCGCGGCCCCACCCGCCGCGGCGGCGCTCGCCAGGTCCGCGGCGGCCCGCGCGCCCGCGCTCTTCGCGGCCCCAGGTCCCGAGGCACTCGCGGCCTTCGCGGCGTCCCCGAGCGCGGCGGCGCGAAGCCTCGCGGCCGCCATCGGAGACGCGGCGGCGTGAGCACTCTCGGCGCTCTCGGGCCTGGCCGCGTCGGGCTCGGCCTCACCCTCTTCGGGCGCGGCCTTCTCCAGCCCCATCAGGTCCGCGAAGACCGGCGCCGGGCCACCGGCCAGGGCCTGCTGCGCCTGCTCCAGCCACAGCTTCACGCGGCCGTCATTGGGCTGCAGCGCCACGGCCTTGCGCAGAATCGGCAGCGCCGAGCGGTACAGCCCGCGCTGGAGCAACACCTCGCCAATCAGGTTGTAGGCGTAGGGGTTGTCCTTCTCGATGGCGATGGCGCGGTCGAACTGCTCCATCGCCTCGGCGGGGCGGCCCAGTTGGATGAGCGCCTTGCCCCAGAGCACCCGGCCCACCGTCGAGGACGGATGGTGCGAGACACCTTGCTCACACACCTCGATGGCGCGCGGCGCGTCCCCCTTTTCCAGCAGGGCCTTGGCCAGTTCGACGAAAACGGAAGAAGTGGGGTCCTGCCGGAGGAGCTGCTCGTAGCGCTCCACCATCGACTTGGCCATGAGGGCTTGCGACTCCGGTGCTCGGGCGGGGGAGCCGGACCATAGCACCCCGCCCTCGTCCGGGGCGGGCGCCGGATGCTACCGTCCCCCTCGTGAATCGCCTGCCTGCCCTTTTCCTCGTCCTGGCCCTGTCCGGGTGCGCAACCGTATCCAAGAAATCCAACCTGGAAGAACTCAAGCCCACGGTGGAGCAGTTCCATCAGGTCATCCGCTGGAAGGACTTCCGCTCCGCGGCCCGCTTCATCGTCCCGGAGAAGCGCAAGGCGTTCACCAAGGCCCGCATCGCGCTCAACGACGAGCGGGACTTGACCATCACCGACTACGAAATCGAGGACGGGCAGCTGTCCGAGGACGGCACGCGGGCCTTCATCCAGAGCCGCATCCAGTGGATGCGCCTGCCCTCCGCGTCCGAGCACGTCTCGGTCGTCACGTCGGAGTTCGTCTACCAGCACGGCACGTGGCTGCTGGAGCGTCAGGACGAGGGGCCGTTCGCGGACGAGCTGCGCTGAAAAAGAAACCGCCCACCGACTCGGGGCCGGCCGAGGCGGTGGGCGTCGGGAACTCCCCAATGGAGTGCCCTACAAGAATCCGCCCATCGGCTCGGGGCCGGCCGAGTCGATGGGCGTCGGGAGCTCCCCCATGGAGCGCCCTGACATGTGAGCGGGGCGACGGTGTGTTGAACAGGCCCGCGTCGCCGCGCGGTGACGCCGGCCACTAGAGCAATGGCGATGCCACGCCCCGCGCACCGGGCAGCCCGCATCGCATCACCTGGAGATTCAAGGGCTTGCGAGGAGGGCGCGCCGACAGTCCTGGGGTGGGGCCGTCGGGGTCCTGACACTCGTGTCAGAGGGTCCAGCCTTCGGCGTCGTGCCAGGCACGACAACCGTGTCAGGGGACCCTCGGACTTTCCTCCGGGGAGTGGTGGCTACTCGCCGTTCACCGCGCGGATGGTCTCGCGCATGGAGTGGCGGGGCTTCCAGTCCACGTCCCGCACCCAGCGGCTGCCGTCCACGGCGCACAGGAACTGGATGTGGTCCAGCTCCGGGGGCGGGAAGTTGGCCAGCCGGTACTTGAAGAGCATGCCCAACAGGGGCCGGGCCACCGGGTGCGGCACGGGGATGGGCGAGTTGCCCAATTCGCGCATCACCGCGGACAGGGGCACCTCGCCCGGGCCCACCACGTTGTAGACGCCCTTGGGCTCCGGCCGGAGCGCGGCCACCATGGCGCGGGCGACGTCCTCCACGTGGATGAGCTGAACCATCGGGTCGAAGCCCGCCATCATCCACGGGTGGCGCAGGCGCAGGTAGTTGGAGGGCGCGTTCTTGATGGTGGGCCCGACGATGTGCACGGGCCGGAGAATCACCGTCTCGATGTGTGGGTGCTTCCAGAAGAAGCCATGCGCGAGCATGTCCACTTCAATCAAGTCGCGCACGCCGGAGAAGCGGCTGGCCGCCATGAGCGGCGCGTCCTCGGTGAGGAAGTTGGAGTTGTCCGGGCTGGGTCCGTAGACGTTGGCCGAGGACAGCACCACCACCTTCTTCACGCCGTACTTCGCGCAGTACTCGAGCAGCCGCGTGGTGCCCACGACGTTGAACGAGTGGTGCTCCTCCTCGCTCATGCGCGGGTCATGCATGATGCCCATGTGGATGACGGCGCGGACCTCGTTCTTGCGGAAGACGTCCTCGGCCTTCTTCTTGCGCAGGTCCAGCTCGTACATCTCCACGTCCTTCGGCCGGCCCACGAAGGGGCGCCGGTCGATGCCGATGATGCGCTCGTGCTTGTGGAGGAGCTTGGCGAGGGTGCGGCCGAGGTTGCCGCTGATGCCCGTGACGACGACGGCCGGTCTCATGGTTGCACTCTCTTGGTCCCGCGACTCCGGGCGTAATCGCTCACCAGAACACCCCGCGGCGCTCCTTGAGGCCCTGGTGGAGCATGGACTGGATGGCCGCCTTCACGGTGCGGACCTTCTTGTCCAGCTCGCTGTCCTCGTCGTCGGGGCGCCCCGAGAAGTGCATCGGGTCCCCGAAGTAGATGCGGTACTTCGTGGGCAGCGGGAAGGGCACGCCCGTGGGGGTGATGGGGAACGACGGGAAGCCCAGCAGCTTCGCCACCGGCTTGAGGTCCATGAGCGCGGGGGCCTGCTCCTCGGCGCCCACGACGGCCACGGGGACGATGGGCGTGCGCGTCTCCAGCGCCAGGCGCATGAAGCCCAGGCCGAACTCCTGGAGCTGGTAGCGCTGGGGCCACAGCTTGTTGATGCCGCGCAGCCCCTCCGGGAAGACGAGGATGGCCTCGTCGGACTCGAGCAGCCGCCGGCAGTTCTCCGGCGTGCCGACAATCTGCCCCATGCGCGCCATGAAGGTGGAGACGTACGGCAGCGAGGGCACCCACTTCTCCACCATGCTGCGCATGGCGCGGGGGGGACTTGCCTCCAGCATCAGCGACACGCCAATCATGGCGCCGTCCAGCGGCAGCTGCCCGGAGTGGTTGGACACCAGCAGCACGCGGCCGGCGGGGACCTTCTCGACGCCGAAGGTCTCCACGCGGAAGTAGTTGCGGTAGAGCCACAGGAAGGGCGCCACGGCGGACAGGCTGAAGTCCAGGTTGTACCCGAAGGGGTCCACCCCGTACTCGTTCTGCGGCCGGGCCAGGGCCTGCATCCGTTCCTTCTGCTCGTCGTTGGCCAGGCGGTCGGTCCAGTCGCGCAGGCCCTTCTTCACTCGGTCGCCGAGTCGCTCCAGCATGGTCCCGGCTCTTTACACCACCGGCCCTTCCACCGGGAGTGGAGAAACCCTCCCCCGCGCCGGGCCCGGGCCCGGGGACGTGGCGTTGGGCTCCGGACAGTCCGTGAAGGGCGGCCATCCCCGGGGATGCCGAGGGGCTGGCGCGACCGGGGTGCGCCTGGGTGTAGGCTCCCGCGGGAGGGGAATGCGCGACGGGCGGGGCCGTTTCGTCGCGTGGACGCCGATGGGGCCCTTCATGGACAGCCGGGAGTGCACTGCGTGACGGGAAGGGTGTGCGCCATCGACTCGCGTGAACGGATGCGCCGGGGGTCCCTTGCGAGCGGGGAGTGACATCGCCATGTCCCGCCCTGCATGCGCGCGATGCTCGTCCTGCTGGCCCTGGCGTGGTTCTGCGAGGGGTGCGCCATGACGGCGTCGTCCCTCGCGGTGTCGCCGCGGCGGGCGCCCGTGGAGCAGCGCGCGCCGGTGTTGCTGGTGCACGGCATCGGAGACGACGCCAGCGCCTTCGACGCCCTGCGCGGCCGGCTGGAGCAGGAGGGCTGGCCGCACGTCCACGCCATCTCCCTGGTCCCCAACAACGGCAGCGAGGGCATCCCCGCGTTGGCGCGGCAGGTGGCGCGGGAGGCCGAGGCGCTGCGTGCGCGCACCGGCGCCCGTCGTGTGGACGTGGTGGGCTTCAGCATGGGCGCGCTGGTCAGCCGCTACTGGGTGCAGCTGTTGGGCGGCAGGCTGGTGGTGCGGCGCTTCATCTCCATCTCCGGGCCTCACGCGGGCACGGGCCTGGCGTTCCTGGGACGCGGCAAGGGCGTGACCCAGATGCGCCCGGGCAGCCGGCTCTTGCGCGCGCTCCAGCAGGACCCGCGCCCCTGGGGCGCCACGGAGGTGCACAGCTTCTGGACGCCCTGGGATTTGACCATCCTCCCCGCCTCCAGCTCGCGGCTGCCCGGCGCCAGCGAGCGAAGGTTCCCCGTGCTGCTGCACCCGTGGATGCTCACGGACCGGCGCGTGCACGACGCGGTGGTGGACGTGCTCGGCTCGCCCGCGGTGGCGCGCTGAGGCTCAGACGCTCGCGGACAGGCGCCCGGCCGCGTCGCGCAGGGTGACGACGTCGCACTCCGAGCGCAGCCAGCCGAAGACTTCGCGCAGCCGCTCCAGCTTGCGCGCCGCGCCGACGCGCAAGTCCCGCTGCTGGCGCACCAGCTCGCCGGGGATGCCGTCCGTCGCGTCGAGCACGTCGACCCCGTGCAGCTCGAAGTTGAAGAAGGGGTCGCGTCGGCACGCGCGCCAGGCTCCGCGCAGCGAGCGCAGGGGCAGCGTGGTGGCGAAGGTGCCGATGAACGGGAAGCGCAGCGCGGGCGTCACCGCCATGGGCAGCTCCAGCACGGAGCCTGTGCCACGCCGGTAGGGATTCGCGGGGTCCGGCCGGTACGGCGCGCGCGGCGCGAGCAGCACCCGGGGCGTGTCGAGCACCGAGCGCGAGGGCCGGCCGACCAGGGCCAGCGCCCCCATCACCGCCGCCTTCGCCGCGTAGTACGGCGCGGCCGGGAAGGCGGAGGAGCCGTACTGGTAGCCCAGCGCCTGGGTGGCGGCGTAGAGGTCCGCGTTGAGCGTGTAGCCCGGCGCGCGGAAGCCCACCGGGCGCGTGCCCGTGGCCTGGAGGATGGCGTCATCGGCGCGGCGCAGGTCCGCGAGGATGGCGTCCGGTCCCCGGCGCGTGAGCGCGTAGTCGTGGGCGTGGCTGTGGCTCGCCACCTCGATGCCCGCCTCGTGGGCGGCGCGCATGCCGGCGGCGGCGACGGGGTCCGACTCCAGGTCCTCGCCGATGGCGAAGAAGGTGCCGGGCACGCCCAGCGCGTCCCACAGCTCGCGGAAGCGAGGCACCGCCACCTGGTGCACCAGCGAGCGGGCGCGCGCGTCCAGGAGCGACTCCGGCAGCCCGTGGATGCGGCAGTAGTGCGGCAGCGAGTCCAGGTCGACGGAGATGGACGCAATCCTCGTCACGGCGCGCCCCCTGCTTCGCGTCAGGTGCCGCGCACGCGGATGACGTAGAACAGCTTGCCCACGTTCTTGAGCACGTTGGGCACGCGCTTGAAGAGGTGGATGGACGGCTGGCGCTTCTCGTGGAGCTGGATGGGAATCTCCATCACCTTCAGCCCCTCGCGCCACGCGCGGATGACGAACTCGCTGGCGAACACGTCCATGTCCACCACGCACTTCTGGATGACGGGCAGGAGCGCCTCGCGGCGGAAGGCCTTGAGGCCGTGCGTGTCCGTGCCCTGGAAGCCCAGCGTCACCTTGAGCAGCTTGTTGTGCACCCGCGTGGCTGCGCGGCGGATGAGCGGGCGCTGGTCGCTGGCGCCCTTGGCCGCCTTGGAGCCCACCACCATGTCCGCCTCACCCCGCTCCAGCCGCGGCAGCGCCGCGTCGTAGAAGGTGACGTCGCACAGGTCGATCTCGTCGCAGATGACGTACGTGCCCCGGGCCATGAGGATGCCGGCCTTGAGGGCGACGCCGTAGTTGGGACGCTCGGAGTGGAACCAGCGCATCCGAGGGTGCTTCGCGCACAGCGCGTCGAGGATGCTCGTGGTGGCATCCTTCGAGCCGTTCTCCGCGAAGATGATTTCGTAGTCGAGCCCACGCGCATCCAGCCCCTGGCGCAACTCCTCCGCCGCCGAGGCGATGATGGACTCCTCGTTGTAGACCGGGATGACGACGGACAGGTGCGGTGCCATGGAATCACGTCCGGACGAGCGACAGTCCGGTCCGCCTAGCATGCCGCGCGGCACCCGTCGACAAGATGCGTCGGAAGTCGCAGACGTCCGTCAGCCGTTCAGCGTCCGGGCACAGGCCCGCCCGCCGAGGATGGCATCCTCCATGGACGAGTACTCCCACTGCCCGTAGCGCCCCGCCGTCTGGATGCCGGCGTGCTCCAGGAAACGGAGGATTTCCGCCTTCGCTGGACCGTAGGCCTCGTCGTAGAGGACATACGCGTGGGGAATCTCCCGCGCGTGGGCGAAGAGGACGTCGTCCGCGGAGTGGATCATCTGGGAGCGCAGCAGGTCCTGCACCGCGTACTTCTCGGCGGTGGCCGGGGCCAGCTCGCCGTGGTGGCTGTACTCCACGTAGAAGGTGGACGTGTCCCTGGGCGCCAGCGCGTCGTAGACGGCCGACGGCGAGCCGATGCGGTACGTGTGGAACTCCGGCTCCGGCAGGTAGATCCAATGCCAGGGCTGGCGGTTGGGCCCGCGCGCGGCCACGGCGACGTAGGTGACGGTGGTGGCGCGAAGGCGCTTCGCCGCGGCGACCACCTCGTCGGGCACGCCCGAGGCCCCTTGCGCGAGCAGCCGCACCAGCCCCGGCAGGGACACGGAGGAGACGAGGCCCGAGTACGACAGCGTCCGGCCGTCGTTCAGCACCACCTTGCGCGCCTTCCAGTCGATGGAGGTGGGCTCGGTGTTCAGGCTCAGCTCGCCGCCCTTCAGGTCGCGCAGCATGGCGCGCGCCAGGCTCTCGATGCCGCCCTCGCGCGGGTAGAGGAAGGACGCGTTGTAGCCCACCGCGTCGCTGCCGGCGCCCAGCGCCCCGTCCACCACCTCCTTGAGCGAGGGGCGCGGCACGAAGCGGCCCACCCAGGCGGCGGACATCTCACGCGGGTGCACCGTCCAGAGCTTCTGGTTGTAGGGCACCATGAAGTTCTTCGCGAAGCCCTCGCCCATGTAGCGGAGGATGAACTCCTCGAAGTCGCGGGGCTCGCGCTCGCGCAGGGCGCGGCCCTTCTCGCCGTAGATGGCGTCCACGTAGCCGATGAGGTTCTCGGAGACGACCTCGGGCGGCAGCCCGTGCGTGTTCACCTGGTACGGGAAGCGGGTGAAGACGCCGCGCGTGAAGATGCCCGCCTTGCGCTGGATGCGGACCATCTGCCCCGGCAGCCACCGCGTGTTGACGAGCTCCTGGATTTCAGGGTCGCGCAGGTGGAGCCAATGGCCGGTGGGGTCGAAATAACACCCGTCGATGACCTCGGTCTTGATGAGCCCGCCGACGCGCTCGGACTTCTCGATGAGGCGCCAGGGCTTCTGGAGGAAGTGGGCGGTGGACAGGCCCGCGAGCCCCGCTCCGAGGATGACGATGGGTTCCATGGCGGGTCGGTCCTACCACCTCCTCCCGGTGAGGGGGGAGCCGAACGCGCGGTGGGCGGAAACGCGGAGCCGACGGGGCCCTCGGATGCTCGCCTGGGGAGGCGGGGGCGGAACAACGCCCCCAGTGCGGGCTTGCGCGTTCTTTCCGGGCTGGAAACGCCTCTGCTACCCTGCGCCGCGCCGGTCCTGTCGAAGGAACCCCATGAAAGTCTCCTGCCCGTCTTGCCAGACGAATTACAACATCGATGACAAGCGGATCCCCCCGGGTGGCGCGAAGCTCAAATGCGCCCGGTGCCAGACCACCTTCCCCATCAAAGCCGAGGCCGTGAGCGCTCCGGCGCCCGCCGCCGCCATTCCCCTCCCGGGACAGGCCAGCGCGCCCGCCGCCATTCCCCTCCCCGGCGCCGCGCCATCCGGCGCCATGGGTGCGAGCGCCGAAGCCATTCCGCTCCCCGGCGCCGCGCCCCAGTCGGGCGGCTTCGGCTACGACGCCGGCGCCATTCCGCTGCCCGGCAGCGCCCCTCAGGCGGATGCCTTCGGCGGCGGCGCGATTCCGCTGCCCGGCGCCGCTCCCTCGGGTGCCATCGCCATGGGTGCGGGTCCCGAGGCCATTCCACTCCCCGGCGCCGCGCCCCAGGCAGCCCCCTACGGCTACGACGCGGGGGCCATTCCGCTCCCCGGCGCCGCGCCCCAGGCGGACGCCTTCGGCTACGACGCCGGCGCCATTCCGCTGCCCGGCAGCGCCCCTCAGGCCGACCCCTACGGCTACGACGCAGGCGCGATTCCGCTCCCCGGCGCCGCGCCCCAGGACGCCTTCGGTGACAACGCCGGCGCCATCCCGCTGCCCGGCGCCGCCTCGGCCGTTGACGCCATCCCCCTGCCCGGCGCCGCGCCCCAGGCGGATGCGTTCGGCACGGGCTTCGACGACGCGGAGCCTCCTGCGCGCCAGGACCGCGACGTGACGCGTGTCGTGGCCATTCCGATGCCCAACGCCGCGTTCCCGGAGCAGGCCGCCCCGCCCGCCCGGGCCAACGGCACGCGCGACTTCGACTTCTCCGATGACGCGCTGGCGCCGCCCGTGGACCTGGACCCGTCCTCGTCCTTCAGCCAGCCCGACACACTCGGCACCGCGCGCGACTTCGACTTCTCCGACGACTCGCTGCCCGTCCCCGCGCAGCCCCAGCCGGAGGCGGACCCGTTCGCCTTCGACGTCGAGTCGCCGAGCGGCGAGGCCACCGCCTTCGCCCTGCCCCCGACGCCCGCGCCCGGACACGCCAGCGCCCCCGTCGAGGCGAACCCGTTCGCGCTGCCGCCTCCGCCCGCGTACTCGCAGCCGCCCGTCAACGACGACCCGTTCGCGCTGCCTCCACCCCCCGCGTACGCACAGGCCCCCGTCAACGACGACCCGTTCGCGCTGCCCCCGCCTCCCGCGTACTCGCAGCCGCCCGTGAACGACGACCCGTTCGCGCTGCCTCCGCCTCCCGCGTACTCGCAGCCGCCCGTCGACGCGGATCCGTTCGCGATGCCCCCGCCTGCCGACGGTGGCCCTTCGTTCGACTTCGCCGAGCTGCCGATGCCCGCGGATCCGTTCGCGGCCGCGCCACCGGTGGCCTCGCCCGGGCTGGACTTCTCGGATTTGCCGTCCCCCGCCGCGCCCGCGATGGACTTCGCCGACCTGCCGGCCCCCGCCGCGCCGCCGCAGGACCTGTCGTTCGACTTCGCCGCGCCCTCCGCGCCCGCGCCGATGCCGGACTTCAGCCTCGACTTCGCCGAGCCCCCGCCCCAGGCCGCGCCCCCGCCGCCCGCGCCCTTCAACCCCGCGGTGGACTTCGGCGACGTGGACTTCGGCTCGCCCCCGCCCTCGGCGTCGCCCGGCATCCCGGACTCGCTCGAGTTCGACCCCACCGCGCGCCCCGCGGATGACCTGGAGGCGGACCTGTCGGATCCGCTGCCTCCGCCGCCCAACGCCGGCCCCGCCGACGGCCTGGAGATGTTGTCGTTCATCGACGACGCCGCCGGCCGCGACGCGGGCGCCCAGGCGGGCGCGAAGGTGCGCCGCTTCCACGTGCGCCGCCGCTCGGGCAAGGTGTTCGGCCCGTTCGACGAGGGCGTCGTCGTGAAGATGCTCGAGGATGGCCAGCTGCTCGGCAACGAGGACGTCTCGCTCGACTCCGAGTCCTGGTCCGCCATCGGCACCATCCCCACCTTCGCCGCCGCCATCCAGCGGCTGATGGAGGGCCCGGCCAAGGTGGTGGCGGCCGCGCCCGTCGCCGCCGCGTCGGACTCGCCCAGCGCCCCCGCCTCGGACGCCAACGGCCAGCAGGCGAACATGCGCCGGCTGGAGCAGCTCTACGAGGGCCGCATGGCGGCCGTCTCCGTGGTGGACCGCAGCGGCGCCAACGAGAAGCTCAAGAAGCGCGTCCCCATGTTCATCGCCGCCGGCATCGGCGTTGTGCTGCTGGGCATCGGCGCGGGCACCGAGTTCGGCACGCGCTACGGCGCCTTCGGCCGCCGGGCCCTGTTCCCCGCGCGCGTCTCCGACGGCTCGCCCCAGGCCCAGCTGGTGAGCCAGGCCCAGCAGGCCCTGCTCCAAGACACCTTCGCCAGCTACAAGCAGGCCCACACGCTCTCCGCCCAGGCGCTCCAGGAGAAGGAGTACCCGGCGGTGCGCTCGCTGTGGTGCCAGTCCGTCTACTACCTGCAGCGCAGGTACGCCGCCGCGGACGCGTCCGACATGTCCCGCTGCCGCGACGGCATGGCGGACATCGAGCTGCTCGGTGAGAAGGACGTCGACTTCATCAAGGTGACGGCCTCGCTCGCGCTCACCTCGCGGCAGGCGGACGCCGCGCTGGCGCCGCTCCTGGACGCGTACTCGCGGGAGGGCAACCAGGGCGACCTGGAGCTGGCCTTCCTCGTGGCCGAGGCCCAGACGATGAAGCGCGACTTCAACGGCGCCGTCGAGACGCTGAAGAAGGTACTCGCCGCCGACGGCAAGTCCGCCAAGGCCCACCACGCGCTGGGCAACCTGCACCAGGCCGCCGGCCGCGCCGACGAGGCCGCCGCAGCCTACGCCGCCGCGCTCGAGGCGGACCGCAAGCACGCCTCGTCCGCCGTGGAGCTCGCCGCCGTGCAGCTCCTGGTGCGCAAGGACGCGGAGAAGGGCGCCCAGTCCGTCGACGAGGCCCTGGCCGAGGACGTCCAGTCCGCGCTGGGCCCGGCGGAGCTCGCCCGCGCCCGGGGCCTCAAGGGCGTGGCGCTCTTCCATCAGCACAAGCCCAAGGAGGCCGAGGCCGAGCTGAAGTCCGCGATGGAGAAGGACCCGCAGTCCGACTTCCTCAAGGCCCAGCTGGCCCACGTGCTGCGCGCCCAGCGCAACTACGAGGGCGCCCTGCCCCTCTACACGGCGCTCGCGTCGGAGGAAGGCGACAACCTGGAGTACGCCGACGGCCACATCACCTCGCTGGTGATGACCGGCAAGATGCAGGCGGCGCTGGACGCCGTGCAGAAGGCCAGCCAGCGCTTCCCCAACGAGGCGCGCATCGCGTACCTCTACGGCCGCATCGAGGACGCGCTGGACAAGCTCTCCGAGGCGGAGGGCCACTACAAGCGCGCCATCGCCGCGGACGCCAACCTGGTGGAGGCGAACCTCTACCTGGGCCGCTTCTACCTGCGTCAGCGCCGCAACGCGGAGGCCCGCACCCAGCTGGAGCAGGCCGCCACCAAGGCCCCGGACCTGGCCGGCGTGCGCGCGGGTCTGGGCGAGCTGGCCCTGGCGGAGAACAACGCCCTGTTGGGCCAGCAGGAGTTCGAGCGCGCCGTGCAACTGGACCCCAACCTCGCCGACGCCCACCTGGGCCTGTCGCGCGTGGCGCTGCTCAACGGTGACCTGGAGAAGGCCCAGACGGAGGCCAACCGCGCCCTGGAGCTGGACCCGCACCTGTTGAAGGACGGCCGGCTGCAGCGCGGACTCGTGCTGTGGCGGCTGGGCAAGCTCGACGAGGCCGTGGCGGAGCTGGAGAAGGCCAAGGGCGAGGACCCGCGCTCCACCACCATCCCCATCACCCTGGGCGCGGTGCTGCTGGAGCGGGGCGATTTGCCCGGCGCGGAGAGCAACCTGGGCCTGGCGCTCAGCAACGAGCCCTCCAACCACGAGGCGCTCTACTACCTGGCCCTGGTGAAGGCGAAGCGGCTGGAGTTCACCCAGGCCATGGACGCCATGCGCAAGGCCGTGGAGCGCGCCCCCAAGCGCCCCGACTACCACTACGCCTACGGCGTCATCCTGCGCGACGCCAAGCAGCTCCCGGACGCCATCCGCGAGTGGAACACCGCCGTGGAGCTGGACCCGGCCAACGCCGACGCGCACGAGGCCCTGGGCCACGCCCACCTGGAGAACAGCGAGTTCGACGAGGCCATCGAGTCCTTCGAGGCCAGCCTCAAGTCGGACCCGCGCCGCACCCGCGTGCTCGGCTCCATCGGCGACGCCTACTTCAACGCCGCCCGCTGGAACGAAGCCATCAAGCGCTACCAGACGGCGCTCAAGGCGGACACCAAGCTCACGTACGTCTATTACAAGGTCGCCCGCGCCTTCACCGAGCAGACCCAGCACGCCAAGGCCATCGACTGGTACCGCAAGGCCGCCGACGCCGAGCCGGAGAACGCGATGACCTACTACTACCTGGGCTTCGCCTATAAGGAGAAGAACAAGCGCAAGGAAGCCGTCCAGGCCTTCAAGGACTACCTGGTGAAGAAGCCGGACGCGACCGACAAGAAGGACATCGAGGAAGAGATCTACGACCTGCAGAACTAGCCGGCAGCCGACAGCCGGCCGTCCTCACGGGGATGGCCGGCGTCAGGCACCTGTCGCCCGGGGCGTCCGCCCTTGAGCACCCCGGGCGCGAGGAACCTTGCTGACGCCCACCAAGGGTGACTACAAGGCGTCCCCCATGCTGGACCTCCGGTACGTTGCGCAGAACTTCGATGCGGTCGTCGCTCGCCTGAAGACGCGGGGCGGCAACCTGGACCTCGGCCCCTTCCAGCGCCTCTTCTCCGAGCGCCGCGAGCTGTACGTCTCCATGGAGTCCCTGGCCGCGCGCCGTAACGCCGCCAACGAGGAGATGAAGAAGAAGGCGAAGGAGGACCCCAAGGCGCTGGACGCGCTGCGCGGCGACCTTCGCGCCGTCTCCCAGGACATCAAGGAGAAGGAGAACCGCCTCAAGGAGGTGGAGGAGGAGATCAACCGCATCCTCCTCCTCATCCCCAACGTCCCGCACGAGTCGGTGCCCGTGGGCGAGAGCGCGGACCAGAACGTCCAGGTGAAGAGCTGGGGTGAGAAGCCCAACCTGCCCTTCACGCCCAAGCAGCACTTCGAGCTGGGCGAGAAGCTGGGCATGCTCGACTTCGAGCGCGCCGCGAAGGTGTCCGGCAGCCGCTTCACCTTCTACAAGGGCGCGCTGGCCAGGCTGGAGCGGGCGCTCGTCACGTTCATGATCGATGTGCACACCCAGAAGGGCTACACGGAGCTGCTCCCGCCCTACCTGGTGCTGCGCGAGACGATGATGGGGACGGGCCAGCTGCCCAAGTTCGAGGACGACGCCTTCAAGACGCTGGGCGACCCCGAGCGCTTCCTCATCCCCACGTCGGAAGTGCCCGTCACCAACTACCACGCGGACGAAATCCTCGAGGGCGAGTCGATGCCCATCCGCTACTGCGCCTTCAGCCCGTGCTTCCGCGCGGAGGCGGGCGCGGCCGGCAAGGACACCCGCGGCCTCATCCGCCAGCACCAGTTCCACAAGGTGGAGATGGTGAAGTTCGCCCAGCCGGACAAGAGCCTGGACGAGCTCGAGGCCATGACGGACGACGCGTGCGACATCCTGCGGCGGCTCGGCCTGCACCACCGGGTGATGCTGCTGTGCACCGGCGACATGGGCTTCTCGGCCCGCAAGACCTACGACATCGAGGTCTGGCTGCCGGGGCAGAACGCCTACCGGGAGATTTCGTCCTGCTCGGACTGCGGCGACTTCCAGGCGCGCCGCGCGAAGATCCGCTTCCGCCCCCAGAAGGGAGACAAGCCCCAGCTCGCTCACACCCTGAACGGCAGTGGCCTGGCCGTGGGCCGCACGTCCATCGCCATCCTGGAGAACTACCAGCGCGACGACGGCACCGTGGGCATCCCGGAGGTCCTCTGGCCGTACATGGGAGGGCTCAAGGAGCTCAAGCCGCTGTAGCGAAGCAGCGTGGCGAAAAGGTGTGATCATCCGCTTGCAACGGGCGAAGAATCAGGTAGAAGGGCGGCCCCACGGTCGACGTCGGTCCGAGGGACACCGCCGGCTGGGTTGTTTGGAGGCGTGGCCGAGCGGTTGAAGGCAGCGGTCTTGAAAACCGCAGAGGGTGCAAGCTCTCCGTAGGTTCGAATCCTACCGCCTCCGAAAATGTTCTTGAGTTTTGCGGTTCTTTGACAGAGAAGAGTTGGAGAGATGGCCGAGAGGCTGAAGGCACAGGTTTGCTAAACCTGCATACTCGAAAGGGTATCGAGGGTTCGAATCCCTCTCTCTCCGCCACTTGTCGTTGTAGCAGCGCGTGAAGATTTTGCTCCCTTAGCTCAGCTGGATAGAGCGTCGGACTACGAATCCGAAGGCCGGAGGTTCGAATCCTCCAGGGAGCGCTCCCTTCTCTCACGCCGTCTCCATGAGTGACGACGAAGCTTTCATGCAGCAGGCGCTCGCGCTCGCGCGGGAAGCCGCGACACTCGGAGAGGTCCCCGTCGGTGCGGTTGCCGTCCATGATGGAAACATCATCGGCACGGGCTTCAACCGCCGCGAAGTGGATCGCAACCCCCTCGCCCATGCGGAAGTCCTCGCACTGGATGCCGCTCGCAGGCATCTCGGGGTCTGGCGGTTGACGGGCGTCACCCTGTACGTGACGTTGGAGCCGTGTGCCATGTGTGCCGGAGCGCTGGTCCAGTCCAGGGTGACTCGCCTCGTGTTTGGCGCCATGGACCCGAAAGCCGGCGCGGTCGGCTCTCTCTACAATCTGGCCGAGGAACCCCGGCACAACCACCGGCTCCAGGTCACTCGTGGTATCCTCGCTGAGGACAGCACGACTCTTCTCAAAACGTTCTTCGGGCGCCTGCGCGCGAAGCGACGCGACAATTGAATACTTGGAGAGCTGGCCGAGTGGTCGAAGGCACCTGACTCGAAATCAGGCATACCGGTAACGGTATCGTAGGTTCGAATCCTACGCTCTCCGCTCCAGACTTTCTGGAGAGGTGGCCGAGCGGTTGAAGGCGCACGCCTGGAACGCGTGTATATCTGAAAGGGTATCGTGGGTTCGAATCCCACCCTCTCCGTTGTTGATACTGCAGTTGATGTCTACAGCCTTTGTGGTCGGGACAACGTGGGGGCGCGAACCCCGCCAGGTCCGGAAGGAAGCAACGGTAGCGTACCACCGCGTGTGTCCCGGCCGTTCTGAAGAGCCAGCCTCCGTTTCGGAAGCTGGCTCTTCGCCTTTGCGGGGTACGGAGTCCGCCCTGGGCCAGAGCGCCTGACCGGCGCCCTCCCCTGTCGACCTCAGTCGCGGACGAGCAGCGTCTCGCGGCCGATGCGCCTCTCGATTCGGAAGCCGCCTGCCTGGAGCTCGGGCAGGGCCCGGTCCTCGAAGGAGACGGCGCGGTTGAAGGTCCTGTCTCGCAGCCCTCGCTGGAAGGCCTCGTCTCGGGGCCAGTCACAGGTGAGCCAGGGGATGCGCTGGCCCAGGTAGAAGAAGCCGCCGGAGCCCCAGAGTCCCTCGTTGACGATGAGCAGCCCCGTGGCGCCGCCCATCCGTGTCGACGCGACGATGGCTCGGAACTGGTCCGCCCGCAGGTCCTGGGGAGGGAACCAGCGGGCGGAGACGAGCCCCGTCACCAGCGCCATCGCCGTCACGCCCCATCGAGCGGATGCGGGAACGCGCGTGGTGAGGAGGTCCGCGACGACGGGCGCCGCCGCGAGCACGCCCAGCACCAGCGCCGGGTAGAGGAAGCGCTCCTCCTTGTGCGCGGTGACGAGCAGCACGCCCAGGTAGACGGCGGCGCACGTCAGCGGCAGGGACACGCCTCGCCGCCCCGCTCGCAGGCCCAAGGGCACCGCGACCCAGGCCCAACCGGGAACGGCCGTCACCAGGGGGAGCAGGTAGAAGCCGGGAGCCGCCGAGCCGAAGCGGGCCGCGGCCTCGCCCGAGAGGACGTTGAAGCGGACGTAGGTGAAGAACGAGTGGAAGGGGCTGCCCCAGGTGAGGTGGTCCAGGAGTCCCAGGCCCGCCGCGACGACGAGCCCGCCCAGGCAGGTGAAAGCCAGCATCCGCCAGCGCCGGGCCACCAGCAGATAGAGCAGCGCGGTGAGGACACAGATGGCGGACGGGTAGCGCGTCACCACCGCGAGCCCCAGCGCGGCGCCACCGAGGAGCCCCGCCCGCGTCTCGCGCTCACGCCGGTCCAGGGCCTCCATGGCCACCACCAGGAAGGACGTGGAGAAGGACTCCGCCAGGGTGCGGCCCGCGAAGACGAGCACCGGCCCGTAGAGGCCCACCAGCAGGACGGCCAGCCAGCCTCCCGAGACGCCTGTACGCCGGGCGGCGAAGCGGTACGCGGCCCACAGGCTCCACGCATGCAGCGCGAGCTGGGGCACGGCCGTCATCGCGCGGTAGCCCTGGGGGTCGGTGATGCCCAGCATCCCCGCCAGTTTCAGGAAGCCGGCCAGGACTCCCGGAACAGCCCAGTTACGGATGCCATCGCGCCACTCCCACGCCAGCACGCCATAGCCATGCACGCGCCAGTACGCGGGCTCCAGCGCCTGGAACACCTCGTCGGGGTGGATGCGGCCCAGCTGGGCCACGGCGATGACAGCCGGCAGCAGCGCCACGACGACGAGGGCAGCCCTCACAAGGAGGGAGGGGCTCGCCGGAGGATGTGGCCGAGCGACATCCGACGGCGGGGGCTCGGGCGACATGGGCGGGGTGGGCGTCTCGGGCAGGGCGGCGGACACGGGCGCCCGGGACTCTCCCCGGCCCGGCGGCGAGGTGCAAGCCAGCGGACGTTTGTCCGCCAGGGCCTCGCTCGGGTAGGAACGCGGTTCCCTCGAGAAGGAGCAGGCCATGCCGGACGTCATCGTGGTGGGAGCGGGACACAACGGACTCGTGACAGCGGCGATGCTCGCGCGCAGGGGCCTGTCCGTCACCGTCCTGGAGGAGAAGGACGTCATCGGCGGAGCGTGCCGGACGGAGTACCCGTTCAAGAGCGCGCCCGGGCTGGGCGTGTCCACGGGCGCGTACCTGCTGGGACTGATGCCGCCGGAACTCCTGCGCGAGCTGGAGCTGGACCTGCCCCTCAAGCGGAGGGACCCGCACTACTTCCTGCCCACCACGGGCGAGCGCTATCTGCTGTTCGGCTCGGACGAGCGCGAGCTGAAGCGCCAGTTCCTCGAGTTCTTCTCGCAGGCGGACTGGGAGGCCAACCAGGCGATGAACGCGGAGCTGGCCGCGCTGCGTGACGACCTGGCGCCCGCGTGGCTCAAGCCGCCGCTGACCCACGAGGAGACCGCCGAGCGCTACATCCGGCCCGCGCTGCGCGAGCACTTCCTCAAGCTGTGTCGGGGCTCGGCGCGCCAGTACCTGGAGCGCTTCGGCTTCAAGTCCGACCTGGTGAAGGCGATGTACGCGGTGACGGACGCCTTCTCCGGACTGGACGGCGGCTATGACACGCCGGGCACGGGGATGAACCTGCTCGTCCACAACATGTGCCGGCTGCCAGGCAGCGGCGGCACGTGGATGATTGTCGGCGGCGGCATGGGCACCGTCACCCAGTCCATCGCCAACGTCGCGCGCAAGCACGGGGCGGTCATCCGCACGGGCGCCAAGGTGACGTCGGTGCGCGTGGACTCGGGCGTGGTGAAGGGTGTGGTGCTGGAGAACGGCGAGGAGCTCCAGGCCTCCGTGGTCGTGTCCAACGGAGACCCGTTCCGCACGCTGAAGCTGGTGGACACCGCGGCACTGCCGGCGGACTACCGCGCGAAGGTGGGCGCGATGGCGGTGCCGGGCACCACGCTCAAGGTGAACCTGTGCCTGAAGGAGCTGCCGAGGTTCACCTGTCTGCCCGAGGACAAGGGCCAGTTCGGCCCCACCATCCACCTGCTGCCGCAGGAGGACGACGTGCTCGGCGCGCTGGAGCGCTCGTACCGCGACACGCAGGCGGGCAGGCTGTCCGACTTCCCCTCCATCGAGTGGTACATCCACACCACCGTGGACCCGTCGCTGCGTGACGCCGAGGGCCGCCACAACTCCGCGCTCTTCGTGGAGTGGGTGCCCTACAAGCTCGAGGGCACGACGTGGGAGAAGGAGGAGTCGCGCTACGTGCAGCAGCTGCTGTCGGTGTGCGACCGCTTCGCGCCGGGGACCAGTGATCTGGTCCAGGAGTACTTCGCCCTCACGCCGCCGAAAATCGAGAGCCACTTCGGAATCACCGGCGGGCACATCCACCATGTGGACAACAAGCTGGGCTTCACCGACAGGCTGCCCTACGAGACGCCGGTGCAGGGGCTCTACTTCTGCAGCGCGGGCTGCCACCCGGCGGGCAGCGTCATCGGCGCGGCGGGGCACAACTCGGCCCAGGTCGTGCTGAAAGCGCTCGGACGCTGAGTCGCAGCGCCTGGAGATGGATCCTTCGCGCCGTCGTGTTTAGATGACTGCCCCCATGAGCTACCTCGTCCTCGCCCGCAAATGGCGTCCGCAGAAGTTCGATGACATGACCGGACAGGAGCACGTCGTCCGGACCATCGCGAACGCCATCAAGATGGACCGGGTGGCGCACGCGTACCTGTTCTGCGGCCCGCGCGGCGTGGGCAAGACGACGGCCGCACGCCTGCTCGCCAAGGCCCTCAACTGTGAGAAGGGCCCCACGGCGACTCCCTGCGGTGAGTGCCGGGCGTGCACGGAGATTGCCGCCGGCACCAGCGTGGACGTGGCGGAGATCGACGGTGCCTCCAACAACGGCGTGGAGAACGTCCGCGAGATTCGCGAGAACGCGAAGTACCTGCCGCAGCGCGACCGGCACAAGATCTACATCATCGACGAGGTCCACATGCTGTCGGGGGCGGCGTTCAACGCGCTGCTCAAGACGCTGGAGGAACCGCCCGGGCACGTGAAGTTCATCTTCGCGACGACCGAGGCGCACAAGCTCCCGGACACCATCCTGTCGCGCTGCCAGCGCCACAACTTCCGCCGCATCTCCGCGGCGCGGATGCTCCAGCGGCTGCAGGAGATCTGCAAGGCGGAGGGCGCGGGCATCTCGGACCGCTCGCTGTCGCTCGTGGTGCGCCAGTCCGAGGGCGGCATGCGCGACGCGCTCAGCCTGCTGGACCAGGTGCTCGCCTCGTGCGGAGCGAATCCCACGGACGAGGAGGTCGCCGAGGCGCTGGGCGCCATCGACCGGACGATGGTGCAGGACTTCGCCGACGCGCTGGTGCACAAGGATGCCAAGCGCGTGCTGGAGCGCGTGGAGGAGGTCTTCAACCGGGGCCTCGATTTGAAGCGCCTCGCGGAGGAGCTGGCGATGCAGCTTCGCCACCTCTTCGTCACCAAGACGCTGGGCGAGGCGCCCGCGGAGCTGGCGGAGTCCGAGCAGAAGGCGCTCGTGGGGCTGGCGAAGGACGCGGAGAGCGCGCAGCTCACGCGGCTGTTCGACGTGGTGCATGGCTCCGTCTGGGATGTGTCGCGCGCGGCGCAGCCGAGGCTCGCGCTGGAGATGGCGCTGTTGAAGGCCATCCAGCTGTCGCCCGGAGGGTCGATTCCGGAGCTGCTCGCGAAGGTGGACCGGCTCACGGCTGGACTGCCTCAGTCGGACAAGGCCAATGCTGGAGCGCCAGGAGGTCGCTCCAGCTCCACGAACTTTCGCGCCTGAGCCTCGCCAGGCTCCGCCCCCCGAAGCCGCGCCCGCCCCACGTCCGTGGGAGACGGGTCGAGCCGCGCCCGCGACGGGGCAACAATCCGTCTCGACGCTCGCGCCTGCCGGCACCTCCGGTGGAGCGCCGTCGAGCGATGGCGTTTCCACGGCCATGCCGTCAGCACAGCGGACTTCGAATGGAGGTGCTGACGCCCGCGCGCATGCAGGGGCAGTCAACGGCAGCGCGTCGTCGCCCCATCTGGGTGGCGCAGTCGACGGTGCGCAGGTCGGCCCCCATGGCTCCGCGGGTCCATCACGCCTGGGGCTCTCGGCCTCGCCTCAAGGTGGACCATCGGATGCGCCTCGCGCGTCTGTCGGACAAGGCCCGAACGGAGCGATGGGACGTGCGCCGTCGGGCCCGCCCTGGGATTCGCCTGGTCCATCCGCGGGACGGCCTTCCGGTGGAGCCACAGCACGTGCGCCATCGGGACCTCCCTGGGATGCCGCAGGGGCATCCTCCGTAGAGACCTCCGCCGGGGCACGAGCTCATGTGCCGTCGGGCCCGCCCTGGGATGCGCATGGTTCATCGGCAGGACTGCCATCCGGTGGAGCCACAGCGCGTGCGCCATCGGGCCCGCCCTGGGATGCGCCAGCCGCCGTCTCCGGACAGCAGCCGACGGGAGACCTCGCCCGCCCAGCGCAAGCGCCTCGCTTCGATGGGACCGCGCCGCTCGACACGCGGGGAGCCCCTCGCGATTCCGGAGCCTCGCGCTACGACGACTCCGACTACATCGCGGAGCCGCCGCCCGACATCGAGCTGCCACGCCACGGTGGCGGAGCATCGGACGAGCCGCCAGCAAACATCACGCTGCCTCGGAACAACGGCCCGACGCGTGAAGCCACGCCCTCCCCTGAGGCCTCGGCTCCGTGGACTCCGCCCGCGACAGTGGGCATCACGCCCCCTGTCCCCAGCGGACCGGTGATGGCCGGGCTGCCTCCGTCCGCCGCGCGGCCCCTGTCCTTCCTGCGCAACGGCGGCGGCCAGACTGTCTCGGACGCTCCGCCCCCATCGGCGTATCCCGTCGAGAATCCCCTGCCCTCGGGCCCCGTCCTGGACGGCCTGCCCCCGTCCGCCGCGCGGCCCCTGTCCTTCCTGCGCAACGGTCCGCCCGCGCCCACGGCAGCGCCGCCCCCGCAGCAGCCCATCAGTCCCCCCGGCCCGCATGCGGGCGCCACCCCGCTCTCCCGCACCACCGAGCCGGCGCCCACCGTCCGCGTCATCAACGTCCGCAAGCCCGAGCCGCCGCCCGGCCCGCCCGAGCCACCTCCCTACGGCGACAGCGACGAGGAGTCCCGCTTCTATCCAGAAGAGGCCTCTCCGGGCGGCTGCGCCTCCGGCGAGTGCATTCCCGAGCCCGAAGCCCCCACCGCCGCGCCCGAGCCCGAGCCGCCTCCCATGGCCGCCGCGCCCGCCCCCGTGGCACGCGGGCGCGACAACCCCAACCTGCCGCTCATCGAGCGTTGGCGCGCCGCCGTGGAGACCGTGAAGGCGGGCTCCCTGCGCCACGGCACCGCCCTCGCGAACGGCCGGCTCATGTCGATGAAGGCCGGGGAGATCATCCTCGGCTTCCTCCCCTCCGCGGGACTGCACCGCATGTCGGTGTCCGCCGCCGCGGGCAAGGCCACCATCGACAAGCTCCTGGCCGAGCACTTCGGCCGGCCCGTGAAGCTGTCCTTCCAGGACGTGTCCGCGGACGACTCCCGGGCCGCGCCCAGCCTCGCCGAGCGCGACGCGCAGAGCCGCGCCACCCACGAGAAGAACACCGAGAGCAAGGTGCGCAACCACGCCTCGGTCCGCTCCGTGCTCCTGGTCCTGGGTGGAGAAATCGAGCACATCCAGATCTACGAGCCCGAGCGCCCCTCCGCCGCCTCGGTCGCCGACGCTCCTGTCGAAGCCCCTGACGACAGCGCCTGACAATGGACGCGCGCGACGCTAGGGTGCGCGCCACACTCCACGCCCGTACCGAGGAAGCACATGCCCGGCGTCGACCTGAACTACTTCATCCGGCAGGCGAACAAGCTGACGGAGAAGATCGAAGAGCGCAAGCAGCAGCTGGCCGAGGAGACCGTCGAGGCCAAGGCCGGCGAGGGCCGCGTCACCGTCGTGGCCAACGGCATCCAGGAGATCCGCAGCATCAAGATCGACAAGGAAGCCATCGACCCGAACGACACGTCGATGCTCGAGGACCTCATCACCGCCGCGGTGAACGCCGCCCTGGCGAGCAGCCGTCAGCACATGCAGCGCGAGCTCGCGAAAATCTCCGGCGGCATCAAGATCCCCGGCGTTACCTGATACCGGATGACTCCCGATCCGCTGAACCGCCTCGTCGCCCAGCTCGCGAAGCTGCCAGGCATCGGGGAGAAGACCGCCCAGCGCCTCGCGTTCCACATCCTGCGCTCTCCGGGCGAATACGCCTCCGAGCTGTCGCAGGCCATCCGCGAGGTGAAGGAGAAGGTGCACCTGTGCGTGCGCTGCTTCTCCCTCACGGACACGGAGACCTGCGGCTTCTGCAGGGACCACCGCCGTGACGAGCGGGTGCTGTGCGTCGTGGAGACCTTCGCGGACCTGATGGCGCTCGAGCGCACCCGCGAGTTCAAGGGCCGCTACCACGTGCTGCACGGCGTGCTGTCCCCGCTCGAGGGCGTGGGCCCGGACCAGCTCCGCATCAAGGAGCTGTTGGAGCGGCTCACCGACAGCCAGGTGGAGGAGCTCATCCTCGCCACCAATCCGGACGTCGAGGGCGAGGCCACCGCGCTCTACCTGACGCGCCTGCTCAAGCCCATGGGCCTGCGCCTCACCCGCATCGCCCAGGGCCTGCCCATGGGCGGTGACCTC
The DNA here is from genome assembly GCF_050039385.1 of Myxococcus faecalis. Classification (NCBI taxonomy): domain Bacteria; kingdom Pseudomonadati; phylum Myxococcota; class Myxococcia; order Myxococcales; family Myxococcaceae; genus Myxococcus; species Myxococcus faecalis. The sequence goes on from NZ_CP144336.1 coordinate 1,985,790, forward strand.
GAGTACGCCGACCAGGCCACGCTGGCGAAGGCGCTGTCCGCCCGCCGCGACCTCTAGCCGTACGAGCCGGCGCCGGAAGCTCCCGGCGCCGTGCCACTGCCTACCGCGTCAGTCGCCAGGAGAACGGCACCACCACGTTCACCTCCTCGTCGAGGTGCGCCGGGAAGCGCAGTCGCTCCGCCTGCGCCTGGAGACAGCGGCCCACACCCGTCTGCGCGAGCGCCCCGCTCACGCCCGCCCGCACCTTCCCCGTCGAGGCGATGGAGAACTCCACCTGCACCTGGCCCTCGCTCGCCGGCAGGTCCGCGCGGTTCTTCTCGAAGCACGTGGTGATGCGCGAGCGCCCCTTCGCCACGACGCGGGAGATGTCATCCACGGTGAGCGACACCTTCTTCTTCGCCGTGCTCTTCACGGACTTGCCCTCCGCCACCTCCTCCACGGGCGGCGGTGGTGACAACGCGCTCCCCACCGCGCCCGCCTCACCTCCAGTCCCCTGCGCCGCCACACCCTCGGGAGGCTGCGTCCCGACAGGTGGCGGCGACACGGGCGCCACGGCCTGCGGCGCGGGTTCGGCGACCCCTTCCGTCGAGGGAGCAGCGACCGGTGCCTCCACCGGCGGGGTTGCGACAGCGGCGATGGGAGGAGCCACGACGCCCGCCGACACGGGAGCGACGAGCCGCGCATAGCCCACGATGCCCACGCCCGCGAGCAACAACCCACCCGCGAGCCCGACGACGAGCGGACGCCATCCGCGAGCACGGGGCGCGGCGACAGGCGTCGGCGCCGACTCGGTGGCCGGAGTCTTCGTCGCGGCCGGCACCAGCCCCGAGGACGACGCTGGCGAGCGTGCACTCCAACCGCGCGCCGTGGCCACGTCGGTGGCGCCCGTCGCGGAGGAAGGCCCCCCCACCACGTCCGTCCCCATCTCCACCACGCCCGTCGCCTGCGTCACCACGCCCAGCGCGGCGGAGAGCGAGGACAGCGTGGGGATGCGGGTGCGCTCGGTGAAGCGGTCCTCACCGAAGTGGCTGCGCAGGAACGCGCCGAGCTGCGGCGTGCCCGCGGCGCTCAGGTGCTCTCCGAGGAACGCCTCCAGGTCCTCGGCGAAGGCCTCCGCCGTGGCGTAGCGGTCCTGCGGCAGCGGCGCCATCGCCTTGAGGACGATGGCCTCCAGCTCCGCGGGAAGGTCCGGCCGCAGCTCGCGCGGACGCTTGAACTCGCCGTGCAGGAGCGCGTTGAGGACCGCCAGGTCGTTCTCCCGCGAGAAGGGCCGCACGTGCGTGAGCGCCTCGTACAGGCTGACGCCGAGCGCGAAGATGTCCGCGCGCCGGTCCACCCCCTGCCCCTTGGCCTGCTCCGGCGCCATGTACATGTACTTGCCCTTCACGACGCCAGTGCGCGTGTTGGCGAGCCTCGACTCGGCCTTGGCGATGCCGAAGTCCAGCACCTTCACCTGCCCCTGGTACGTCAGGTACAGGTTCGACGGGGAGATGTCGCGGTGCACCACGTTGAGCGGCTGCCCCAGCTCGTTGCAGAACTCGTGGGCGTAGTGCAGCCCTCGCGCCGAGTCGATGAGCACGCGCAGCACGATGGGGAACGGCAGGTACGCGCGTCGCCGTCCCGCCAGCCGCAGCGTCGTGGAGAAGTCCTCGCCCGCGAGGTACTCCATGCAGATGTAGTAGCAGCCCTCGGTGAAGCCGAGCTCCTGTATCTGCACGATGTTGGGGTGCGACAGCTTCGCGGCCAGCCGCGCCTCGTCCCGGAACATCTCCACGAAGTCGGGGATGTTCGACAGGTGCGGCAGCATCCGCTTGATGACCACGTTGCGCTCGAAGCCGTCGGCGCCGAGCAGCTTGGCGAGGAAGATCTCCGCCATGCCGCCCTCGGCCAGCTTGCGCACGAGGACATAGGGGCCGTACGGGCGAAGCAGCGGCGGAGGAGCCTCCTCGGTGCCGGAGCCGGGCTGTGTCGTCTGGGGGGGGGACATCCTCAGGGCCCTCGCTCTTTCAAGGTGCGCACCGTGTGGACATCCGGAGCACCCGGTCGCGTCATTCTAAACACCAGCAGCGGGGGCGAGCCCACCGGCTCCACCCACGTATCGAACCGATGCTTGCCGTCCAGGCTGGCGGGACGTCCATTGATGGACACGCGCGCGTTCACCGGCGCCACCCCCGTGGCCCTCACCTTCGCCGCGGAGCGTTGCCCCTGGCGCGGCTGCGACACGAGCAGCATCGGCACCGAGTTGTCGTACACCAGCTCCAGCTTGTTCATCCGGCCCCCCTTCAGCTGCTCACCCGACTCGGACAACGGCGTGACGGACCACAGGTAGCTGCCCTCGCTCAGCGCGCCCGCGTCCAACGCCGCGCGCGCCTCCGTCACCGTGCGCTCCGCCACGGGCTTGTCCAACGCGCCCGCCCGGTACACCGCCACCCGGTAGCGCGCCGCCGACGTCTCCTCCGAATAGGTGAACGTCACGGCCGGCGGTTTGTCCTGGTAGAAGATGGTCGTCTTCTCCAGTCCCTCCGGCACCACGTTGCGCACCCGGTCCAAATCCCGACCGAGCCGCTCCGGCGCGAACACCGCGCTGCCCTTCGCCACCTCCTGACCGTCCTTGCCCTTCACCCGCCAGAAGAGCGTCCCGCGTGCGGGCGCCGGCACGTTGACGAAGGGCTGGAACACCGTGCCCGTCAGCAGGGGCCTGGTGAACTCCGCGTCCGTCGCCACCTCCACCGTCACCTCGCCCTCCTTCTCCCAGCCGAAGGCCACAGCGGGCATGTCCTGGTGGTACACCTCCGCGCCGTCTCCCGCGCCGAGCAGCAGGGGCGCGGGGCCGAGCGACTCGATGCGCGCCTCGCCAGTCTCCCCCGAGACGACAGCCCGCTCTCCCGCCCGCAGCGGCTGTCGCGTCTCGCCGCGCACCAGCGTCACCCGTCCCGTCTGCGCGTCCACCAGATAGCCCGACCCCGTGCGCCGCACCGCCAGCCGCGAGGCGCCGTCCCCCTCCAGGGTAAGCCCCGGCAGCACCACGCGGCTCTCGCGGCCCTGCGCGAGCTGGAGTCCCAGCCGTCCCTGACGCAGGTCCAGCCGCGCCTCGTCGCTCGTGCCGCCCTGCCCCGCGCCCTCCAGCACCATCTCCGCCGAGGGGCCCAGGGTGAGCTGCGAGGACGAGTTCTTCAGCGCCAGGTCCACCGAGCCACCCGCGCGCGTGCGCACGCCGTCACCGGGCGCGAGCACCTCGCCGTCCGCGCGCACGGACCTCCAGCGCTTCGCGTCCTTCCCACGCAGCTCCGCCCGGCCCGAGCCCACCCGCACCGTCACGTCGATGGGCTCCAGCTCCACCCGCCGCGAGCCCTTGAGCCTCAGCTCAGCCTGGCCCGCGGACACCTCCACCGAGTCGCCTTCGGAGGCGCGCAGCTGCTTGCCGTCCTTCGCGACGAACTCGATGGCGCCCAGCTTCACCTCGACGCGGCCGGCGTCCTTCGTCACCTGGACGGAGACCTCGCTGGGCTCGGAGCCCACGCGCGTGAGGCCGAAGGGCGTCAGCAGCGTGAGTGCCACCTTCTTCCCGGCCGGAGCCCCCGCGGGCTTCGCGGGCACGCGCGACAACACGATGCCGCGCTCCACCGTCAGCACCACGCCGCCTGCGTCCTGCCCCACGCCGACGCGCGCGTCCGCGCCCACCTCCACCGAGCGCCCGTCCGGGAAGCTCAGGGTCGCCGCGCCCGACGCCCCCGTCTCCACCGCGTCGCCCGAATACAGCGGGCCCGCCTGCGCGGGGACCTTCTTGCCGCCGCGCTCCACCTGCACGTCGCCGGACAGGCCCTCCAGTCGGGCCAGCTCCACGGCGGGGCCCGAGTCGGGGGCCGCGGCGGACTCGACGGGAGGAGGGGCTGGAGTGGCCGCCTCGTCGTCGCAACCCGACACGACGAGCAGGAGGGCCAGGAGCCAGGGACGCGTGTTGCTCACCGTTTCTGCCTCGGGAAGAGATCGACGTTGAAGATGGCCTGCTCGCCGTCCTTCAAGGTGACGAGCTTCGACTGCGTGAAGAACCCGCGCGCGGAGATGGTGATGCGGTAGGTGCCACCGCGGACCTTGAAGGTGAACGCCCCCTTCGCGTCCGTGCGCGCCTTCACCTTCGCCTGCGGAATCAGGAGCGTGGCGGCGATGGGCTTGCCACCGCGTGCGTTGCGCACCTGGCCGGTGAGCGTCGCGGGCTCGCCCTTGCGCTCGGAGGCGAGCGGCACCGAGAGCGCCGTCTCCTGCCCCGCCACGATGATGGCCGCCTCCTCCGCCGTGCGGTAACCCGAGGACGTCGCCACCACGGCCACGGGGCCCGGCGGCAACTCCTTCACGTGGACCTCACCGCGCAGGTCCGTGCGCGCCTCCACGCCGCCCACCATCAGCCGCACCCCGGGCAGCGGCACGCCATTGCCCGCGCTCACCACCGAAATCTTGAGGCCCCCCGTGGGCGGCGGCAGCTTGCGCGCGCGCACCGCCAGCGCCACGCGGCCACCATCCTCCAACGTGACGCGGCCCTCGGCCGGCGCGTAGCCCTCCGCGCTCACCCGCGCCACGACATCTCCCGGAGGCAGCTCCACGCCCTCCACGTTGCCCTGGGCATCCGCCTCGCGAGGCGCGCCCTCCACGCCATTGGCGACGAGCACCACCTTCGCGGCAGGAAGCGGCGCGCCCGACTCCGCGTCCAGCAACTGGAGCACCAGCGTGCCCATCGGCACCCGAGGCGGCGGCGGTGGCGCTGCCGGAGCGGAGGGCGCGTCGTTCCACGCCAGCTCCAGCGCCGCGCCCACCCGGCGCATCCGCTGCTCGGAGCGCGAGCCGTCCGCGAGCGTCACCGTGTCCTGCACGTGCTGGAAGTCCAGGAGCACCGTCCCGGACCAGCTCCCCCCGCCCGTCAGCGGGAACAACAGCGCGCCGCCCGCCGCGAAGCCCTTGGCCTCCGCCTTCGCGCCCGCCGCGTCCTTGACCGACAGCGACACCGGCACCTCGCCCCGCGCCTCCACCGCCAGCCGGGTGAAGAGCGGCACCCGCACGCTCGCGCTCACCAGGGCCGCGTGCCGCACGCCCCGCGCCAGCACCGGCTCATCCGAGGTGCCGAAGACGGGCAGCTGCGCGTACCCGTAGCCCGCCCCCAGCTCCGCGCGCACCGGCCCCAGGAAGGCCCGGGCCCGGGGCCCCACCGACGCCCTCAGGAGGCTGCCGCCGGTGATCCTCACCGAGTCCTCCTTCAGGTCGAACCCCTCCCGCTGCACCGACGCCCACCCGCCCAGCCACGCGCCCGCCCACGCCGTCCCCATCACCGCCAGATCATTCGGTGTGAAGCCGTCATAGGTGAGCCCGGGCCCTACATCGGCCTGTTGGCCGTTCCGGAGGGCAATGCCGTAGCGAAGGCGCAGCGAGGCTCGCTCGCGCACCTCCTCCGCCCGGACGGACGGAGCGGCGACCAGCACCAACAGCAAGGGCGCCAGACGCGCCAGGATGGGGGCAAGGGGGCGTGGGGGCGTCAAAGCCCGGCGGAGTATAGAGAAACCCGCGAACACCCCCAAACCAGCACCCTCAGTCCACCTGGAAAGGCCCTGGAGGGGCTTGACCGGGGCTCGCCGGGGGTCCGAAGCGGGCGGACAAGCCCGGGACATCCTCGTTCTCACCGCCAGGAACGGATGGCTTCTTGCTGAGGTGGAGGGGCTTTGCTAAGCATCCTCACGGTCGGTAGCGCCTCGTCTAACCTCCGGGATTCACTCCAGAAACAACGGGGTGGCACCGTGAGAGGGACGAGCGAACGCTGAGGAGCGCATACGCCCATGGGCACGCAACTGGTGATGTACGAAGAGGAGTTCACCAAGATCAACGCCGTTTGCGACCGGCTCACCAAGGACGCGAACGCGAAGGTGGTCTTCCTCGTCGACAAGAACGGGCAGCTCATCTCCTCGGCTGGCCAGACGCAGAACATCGACACCACGTCCCTGGCCTCGCTGACGGCCGGCAACGTGGCGGCGATGGGCGGGCTCGCCAAGTTGATCGGTGAGAACGAGTTCCCCAACCAGTTCCACGAAGGGGCCAAGGACTCGCTCTACATGACGATTGTCGGCAGCCGGGTGGTGCTGGTCGTCATCTTCGACAACCGCACGAGCCTGGGCCTCGTCCGCCTGCGCATCAAGAAGGCCAGCGACGAGCTCACGAAGATCTTCGAGAGTCTGGTGAAGAAGACGGACAGCCCGGGTGCCGGGTCGCCGTTCGCCGAGATCTCCGACGACGATATCGACAACCTCTTCAGCGAGTAACCCGGGAAGCCATGTCCTTCATCAACTACTCATCCCGCGAAATCAACTGCAAGATTGTCTATTACGGGCCGGGTCTCTGCGGGAAGACGACCAACCTCCAGTACATCTACAACAAGACGGCGGCCGAGACGAAGGGCAAGCTCATCTCGCTCTCCACCGAGACGGACCGCACGCTCTTCTTCGACTTCCTGCCGCTGTCGCTCGGCGAGATCCGCGGCTTCAAGACGCGCTTCCACCTCTACACGGTGCCCGGTCAGGTGTTCTACGACGCCAGCCGCAAGCTCATCCTGAAGGGTGTCGACGGCGTCGTCTTCGTGGCCGACAGTCAGATCGAGCGCATGGAGGCGAACATGGAGTCGCTCGAGAACCTGCGCATCAACCTGGCCGAGCAGGGCTACGACCTGAACAAGATTCCGTACGTCATCCAGTACAACAAGCGCGACCTGCCCAACGCCGTCACCGTGGATGAGATGCAGAAGGCGCTCAACCCGCGCAACATCCCCAAGTACGAGGCGATCGCGCCGACGGGCGTGGGCGTGTTCGACACGCTCAAGGCGGTGGCGAAGCTGGTGCTCACCGAGCTGAAGAAGGGCGGCTGACGAGGAAGCGGCCGGGCAACCGGCTCCCGTACCGCGGGTGACGAGACGCCCCGCGGTCAAGGGTGTTACAACCTGCTGCCGACGGGCCGGGCCGTCCGCCTCCTGAGGTCGCACAGTGCGTGTCGCAGCCACCCTCCGACTCCTCGCGCTCGTGAGCGCCACCCTCTGTGGGTCGGCGCTCGCGCAGGAGTCGCGCTCTCCCGCCCAGCCGCCAGTCGCCGCCGCCCAGGTCTCCGCGCCCGAGGGTGACAGCACCGCGGACGAGGCCTTCAACGCGCGCGTGAAGACGCTGGAGGAGCAGGTCGTCGACCTGAAGGAGAAGATCTACCGCTCCAAGGCGCGGCTCCTGCTGCTTCAGGAGACGGTGCTCGGCGGTGACGTCACCACGGGCGCGCGAGCGCACATCGTCCACAAGAACGAGATGGGCGGCTCCTTCATCCTGGAGTCGGTGACGTACGCGCTCGACGGCGCGCCCATCTTCACGCAGCTGGACCTGCAGGGCGAGCTGGCCAAGCGCGAGCAGTTCGAGGTCTTCAACGGGCGCATCGTCCCGGGCCAGCACCAGCTCGCGGTGCGACTGGTGTACCGGGGCAACGGCTTCGGCGTGTTCAGCTACGTGGAGGGCTACAAGTTCAAGGTGCAATCCAGCTACACCTTCAACGCGGAGCCGGGGAAGGTGTCCACGGTGCGCGTGGTGGGCTTCGAGCAGGGCGGCGTGACCACGGACCACAAGGACCGGCCCGCGGTGCGCTACGACATCGAGCTGTCGCGCGACGCGGCGCCCCGCATCGACGGCGAAGCGGGGACGACTCCCCCGGCCACCACCTCCACTGAAGCGCGGTAGGGGCACGCCGGTGAACGTGTCGCTTCGCGCACTCGCCCTGGTGCTCGGCCTCGCGGGTGGCGCTGTCGCCCGGGCCGACACGCCCCCTCCCCCGCCCACGGCGCAGCAGTTGGAGCAGCGCCTGACGACGGTGGAGAGCCAGCTCCAGCTCGCCGAGGAGAGCCTCCGTCAGGTGGAGACGAAGTACAGCCAGCAGCCGGAGCCCGACGAGGCGCAGGCGCGCGTGCGCCGCTACTCCGACGCGGAGATTCAGTACCTCCTGGGCGACTGGACCGCGGCCTCCGTCCACTTCTACGACCTGGTGAGCGACCCGGAGTTCCGCGGCCACCCCCGGTACGCGGACGCGCTCTACTTCCTGGCGGACGCGCTGTACCAGCAGAAGAACGACGTGGGCGCGCGGCTGTACCTGCGCGAGCTGCTGTCGCTGCCCACGCCCTCGCCGCGCCAACGCGACGCGCTCTCGCGCTACCTGGCCATCAGCGGCCGGCTGAACCTCTACGACGACGTGGACGCCTACGTGGAGCAGGCGCGCGGCCTGTTCGGCGGGCAGCTCCCCGCGGACATCCAGTACGTCTACGCGAAGCGGCTGTTCCGTCGCACGGACCTGGCCCCTTCCGAGCGCATCGCCCACGCGAGGGCCGCCTTCGCGCCCCTGGCCCAGGCCCACGGCGGGCCCTACCAGTTGCAGGCGCGCTACCACATGGCGGTGCTGTCGATGCAGGCGGGTGAGCTGCCCATCGCCATCCTCCAGTTGCAGCAGCTGCTCACGCCGGTGGAGGGCGCGGCCGAGACGACGGCGCCGAAGGCGAAGAACAAGCCCCAGGTCCGCGCCACCGCGGACACGGATACGGAGCGCATCCGTGAGCTGGCGCTGATGTCGCTGGGACGCCTCTTGTACGAGGCGGGTCGCTTCGACGAGGCGCTGGACTGGTACGGCCGGGTGCCGCAGGAGAGCGAGTCGTTCCCGGAGTCGCTCTACGAAATCGCGTGGACGCAGGTGCGCAAGGGCAACCACCAGGAGGCGAAGAACGCCGTCGACATCCTGCTGCTCGTGTCGCCCGACTCCAAGCTCGCGCCCGAGGCGAAGCTGCTGCGCGGCCACCTGCTCCAGAAGCTCAAGCGGTACGAGGAGGCCATCGCGTCGTACGACGAGCTCATCGGCACCTTCCGTCCGGAGCGCGACAAGGTGGACGTGCTCCTGCGCGCCAACCGCGACCCGGTGGCGTACTTCGAGCGGCTCCTGGCGCGCACCGACACCGTGCCGGACGTGCGCACGCTCCTGCCTCCGCTCGCGCTGAAGTACGCGTCGACGGAGCGCGAGGTGAGCAGCGCGATGAAGACGGTGGGCGACATCGACAGTGGGCGGAGGGGCACACTGGAGGCGCGGGAGCTGGCCGCGCGCATCCTCACGGCCCTGGACACGCGCAAGCTGCAGACCTTCCCGGAGCTGCAGGAGGGCTTCACGCTCTCGGACTCGGTGGAGACGGCGAGCATCCAGGTCGAGGCCTCGCTGGTGGAGCTGGAGGGGCTGTCCTTGGAGTCCTCGCTCACCGCCGACGAGCGCGCCCGGCTCGCGCCGCTGCGTCGTGAGCGCGAGGCGCTGGCCGTCCGCTTCGCCTCGATGCCCGCCACGCAGCAGGACCTGGAGGAGCGGCTGCGGCGGATGCAGGCGCGCGTGGACGCGGTGGACCGAGAGGCCTTCCGGCTGGGCGCGGAGGTGCAGGGGCTGCACGCCATCGCCGCGGCGGTGCGCAAGTGGGTGGATGACACGCGGCTGCTCCGGCAGACGCCTCCCGAGGAGGAGCAGGAGTTCCTCGTGCAGCTCCAGGCAGAGGTCCAGACGCTCACGGATTTGCAGGGGGAGCTGGACCGCACGCGCGGGCGGCTCGCCGATGAGCGCAACGGCGCGGCGGCGGCGCTGGCCGGAGAGCAGGCCATCCGCGGCCGGTTCGCGCAGGCGCTGCGCGCTGAGCACGCGGTGCTCGAGGAGGCCGAACGACGACAGGCGCCCTCGGGCCTCATGACTCGCGCACATGCGGTGCGCCAGCGCGGCGAGGCCTTGCGAGGACGTGTCGCCCAGGCCCAGGGTGCGCTGCGCGGACGCGTGGAGCAGAAGGCCACGCGCATCCGGGCGAAGGTGCTGGCCGAACAGCAGCTGCTCGAACGCTACGAGGCCGAGGTGGCCGCGGTGGCCGGCAACGCGAAGCAACTGGTGGGTCGCATCGCTTACGACAGCGTCCGGCGCGTGCGCCGACAGTTCTACGACCTGGTGCTCAAGGCGGATGTGGGCGTGGTGGACGTGGCCTTCACCGAGAAGCAGGACAAGACGACGTCCATCCAGAAGGTCTCCGCGCAGAAGGCCGAGGCCCTGCGCGCGCTCGACGCCGACTTCCGGGACGTGCTGTCGTCGGAGGAGAGCCGGTGATGCGGCGCGTTCTCGCGGTGCTGCTCTCGCTGGCCTCGCTGCCCGCCGCCGCCCAGGCGCCGGAGGCTCCCGCCCAGGCCACGAGCCCCTCCGACACGGAGGCCCCGAGCCCTTCGGGCACGCCCTCGCGCGACTACCTGAATGGGCTGGGTCGCTCGCCGGACGAGGAGCTGCTGCTCCAGGACGTCAGCCGCGCCCTGCGCACGTACGACGAGGAGTCGCGCGAGTTCAGCCGCGACGTCCAGGGGCTGATGGAGCACAAGTACGAGCAGAAGCGGGACTCGCTCGCGTCCTCGTACGAGAAGGTCATCCGCGACTTCGAGGCCCAGGAGCGCAAGGAGCGGATGGAGGCCATCGTCCGCTTCGAGGAGTTCCTGCGCCGCTACCCCAGCGAGCCGCGCTACACGCCCGACGTGATGTTCCGCCTCGCGGAGCTCTATTACGAGCGCTCGCAGGACGAGCATCAGCTGGCGATGAAGGAGTACCGCGACCGGCTGGAGCTCCACGACAAGAACCCCGACGGCACGGCGTTCCCCGTGGAGCCGAAGAAGGACTACGCGGACTCCATCGCGCTGTATCGCCGGCTGCTGAAGGAGTACCCGGACTACCGCTTCAACGACGGCGCGTCCTACCTGCTGGGCTACTGCCTGGAGGAACAGGAGCAGGTGGAGGAGAGCTTCCTCGCCTATCAACAGCTCATCGCGCGCTATCCGCGCAGCCGCTTCGCCACCGAGGCGTGGGTGCGCATCGGCGAGTACTGGTTCGAGAACTACAAGGACCCGCAGGCGCTGCCGCGCGCGGCCCAGGCCTTCGAGGCCGCCTCCCGCGACACGCTCCACCCGCTCTACGACAAGGCCCTCTACAAGCTGGGCTGGACGTACTACAGGATGGACCGCTTCGACGAGGGCGTGGAGTCCTTCCTCACGCTGGTGGACTTCTACCAGGCCCAGGCCGTGGCCCAGGGCAACACCGAGGTGGGCGGAGACCTGCGCGACGAGGCCCTGCAGTACGTGGCCATCTCGCTCGCGGACGAGTCGTGGGGCGGCCTGCCTCGCGCGAAGTCGCTGTTCGTCAAGCGCGCCGGGCGTCCGTACGAGGCGGACGTCTACCGTCGCCTCGGGCACGTGTACTTCGACCAGACGAACTACGCGTCCGCCATCGTGGCCTATCGCCAGGTGCTGGAGAAGGAGCCGCTGACGCCCGACGCGCCCGAGCTCCAGCAGCGCATCGTGCAGTCCTACGAGCGCGACCGGATGATGGCGGAGTCCTTCGCCGAGTCGGAGAAGCTGGCCACCCGTTATCAGCCCGGCACCGCGTGGCACGCGAAGAACATGGGCGACCCGGACGCGGTCTCCCGCGCCAACGCGCTCGTCGAGAAGAGCCTCTACACCACCGCCACCTTCCACCATCAGCAGGCGCTGGTGTTCAAGAAGGAGGGCCGCTTCGAGCAGGCCCAGGCGGGCTTCGCCACCGCGGCCCGCTCGTATGGCACGTACCTGGAGCGCTTCCCGCGCAGCAAGAGCGCGGGCGAGATGCGCTTCTATTACGCCGAGTGCCTCTACTTCTCGTTCCAGTTCGCCGAGGCCGCGAAGGCCTACGAGCGCGTGCGCGACACCGGTGAGAGCGTGAAGCACCGCGACGACGCGGCGCACAGCGCGGTGCTCGCGTGGCAGCAGCTCCTCGCCCAGGAGCAGCAGGCCGGCAAGGCGCCGAAGCTGGAGGTACTGCGCTCCAGTGAACGTCCGGAGGGCTCCGCGGTGAAGCCCGCGCCGCTGACGCCCACCGAGGCGAAGCTGGTGTCCGCGTCGGACCGGTACGCCGCGCTGCTGCCTCGCGACGCGAAGGCGCCCGGCATCGCGTACAAGGCCGCGGAGCTGTATTACGCGCACGACGACTTCCCCGAGGCGCGCAAGCGCTTCGAGCGCATCATCCAGACGTGGCCGAAGAACGAGGTGGCCCGATACGCCACCAACCTCACCGTCGAGTCCTTCCTCATCGACAAGGACTGGCGCAGCGTGGAGGAGGTCAGCGCCCGGCTGGCCGGCAACACGCAGGTCATCGAGCCTTCCAGCGAGCTGCATCAGCAGCTCGTGAAGTTCAAGCTCGCGGGCCGCTTCAAGCTGGCGGACCAGCTGCTGGCCGAGGGCAAGTACGAGGAGGCCGCGCGCAAGTACACGCAGCTCGTCGACGAGGCGCCCCGGCACGAGTTCGCCGACAAGGCGCTGAACAACGCGGCCGTCGCGCACGAGAACACACGGCGGTTCGACTCGGCGCTCAAGCTCTACGAGCGCATCTACCGCGAGTACCCGTCCTCTCCGCTCGCGGACGCGGCGCTGTTCCGCGTGGCCGTCAACGCGGAGAAGTCCTACGACTTCGACAAGGCCGTCGTCAGCTACCAGAAGCTGGTGAAGGACTACCCCAAGTCGAAGGACCGCGAGGCGGCGCTCTTCAACACCGCGCGCCTGCTGGAGGGCCAGCAGCGTTACTCCGAGGCCGCGGCCACCTTCATCCGCTACGCGGAGCTGTTCCCCTCCGCCGAGGACGCGCCGAAGAACCGGTACCGCGCCGCCGTCCTGCTGGAGAAGCAGGGGGATGCTCGCGGAGAGGTGCGCGCGCTCCAGGAGTTCGTGCGCAAGTACGCGAACAAGTCCGCGCAGGTGGAGCTGGTGGTGGACGCGCACCGGCGCATGGGTGACGCGCACCAGAAGCTCGGTAACGAGAAGCAGGCGCAGAAGGACTACACCCAGGCGGCGAACGAGTTCGACCGGCGCAAGCTCAAGCCGGACACGCACCCGCTCGCGGCGAACGCGGCGGCGTATGGACGCTTCCAGTTGGCGGAGGCGCAGCTGCGCCAGTTCGACAAGCTGAAGATTGGCGGCTGGGGCAAGACGCTGGTGCGCAGCTTCGCGGTGAAGCGCGCGGGTGTGAAGACGGTGAAGGACGCGTACGCGCGTGTGTATCCGTACAAGCAGCTCGAGTGGTCGCTCGCGGCGGCCTATCGGTCCGGCTACGCGCTGGAGCGCTTCGCGAACACCATCATCGAGACGCCCGTGCCGCCAGACGTGAAGCGGCTGGGTGAAGAGGCGGTGGTGACGTACCAGGACCTGCTCGCGCAGAACACGGCGGAGCTGGAGGACGCCGCGGTGGAGAGCTACGCGGTGGCGCTGGCGGAGGCTCGGAAGAATCGCGTGTCCAACGAGTGGACCCGGCGCACGCTGGAGGCCCTCAACCGCTTCCGTCCGAAGGAGTACCCGGTGCTCAAGGAGCCCAAGCAGGCCCTCGCGTCCGAGGCCACCTATCCGGAAGGGCTCATCGGCCACGTGAGCGGCCCGCCCCGGCCGTCTCCCGAGGACGAGCGCCGCATCACCGGGGGAGCCAAGCCGTGAGCACCACGCCACGCACGCTCGGGGCCTCGGCCCTCACCGCGCTGTTCCTCTCATCGGGGCTGTGGTTGTCCGCGTGCGCCTCCGCACCGGAGACACGTCCCACGCAGGACGCGTCCACGCCCGCGCCCGGGAAGGACACGGCGGCGAAGGCGCCCCCCGTCGTCGAGCCACCTCGCCGCAGCGCGGCCGAGGACTTCGACCAGGCGGTGGCCATCGCGCGGACGGGCGAGCTGACAGCAGCCGAAGCCGCACTGCGCGCCCTGGTGACGCAGGAGCCAAAGCTCGACTACGCGTGGACGAACCTGGGCATCGTCCAGGAGCGGCTGGGCAAGCACGAGGACGCGGAGCGCTCGTACCGCCAGGCCCTCACCCTCGCGCCCGAGCAACAGTCCGCGTGGGACTGCCTGACGCGCCTGTACGGCCGCACGGGCCGTTCGGCGGCGCTGGAGACGGAGCTGCGCGGGCTCCTGGAGACGAAGCAGGACTCGGTGACGCTGCGCACGGCGCTGGCCGTCACGCTGCTCCAGCAGAAGAAGCTGGGGCCCGCGGCCACCGAGGCGAAGCGCGCGCTCAAGGGCGACGAGCGACACACGCACGCCATGCAGGTCCTCGCGCAGGTCTACTACCGCGAGGGCAAGCAGGAGCTGGCGCGCATGGTGCTCGAGAACGCGCGCGACATCGCGCCCTCGGACGCCGCCACGCGCAACGCGCTCGGGCTGGTGTACCTGGCGCTGAACGTCAGGCCGCAGGCGCTGGAGGAGTTCAAGGAGGCCGCGAAGCTGCGGCCCGACTTCGCCGAGGCTCGCAACAACTTCGGCGCAATGCTCAACGAGGCCCAGGACTACGCCGCCGCCGTGACGGAGCTGGAGGCCGCCGTGAGGTCCGCGCCGGACTTCGCCGCCGCGCGCCTCAACCTGGGCAATGCCTACCGCGGCACCGGTGACTTCGAGCGCTCCAAGGCCGAGTACGAGCGCGTGCTCGAACTGCGCCCGCAGCAGCCCGACCCGCTGTTCAACCTCGCCATCCTGTACCTCGACGTGGAGCCACCAGGCGGCGACCCCGTCGGGCGCTACAAGACGGCGCTCACCTACTTCGAGCGCTACGAGGCCCAGGGCGGCAAGGACGACCGCATCCCCCAGTACACCAAGGACGCACGCAAGAGCATCGAGCGTGAAGAGCGGCGCCTCGAGCGCGAGCGCAAGGACCAGCTCCGCAAGGCCGCCGAGCTGGAGAAGGCCCAGAAGGAGGCCGCGAAGCAGGCCCCCGACGCCACCGTGTCGGCTCCGGCCTCGCCCCCGTCCGACCCACACGCCCCCACGGACACGTCCCGGTCCCCCGTGACACCCGGAACCACCGCCCCCGGCGCGGTGTCCCAGCCTGGAACCCAGGCCGCCCCTCCTCCGGCCGAGAGCCCCCCTGCCCCCACGCCCGCGAAGGCCGGCTCGGGTAAGCTGGCCGACGACAGGAACTAGGACCTCCATGCGTGCCCCTCTCACCCTCTTCGTGCTGCTCGCCGCCGCGCCCGTGCTCGCGCAGGACAAGTCCACGTCCTCCGCCACGAGCACCGCCCAGCAGACCTCGGCCACCACCGAGGCCGCCGCCGCGAAGAAGGCACCTCGCAAGGTCATCCGCCTGGACGCGCTCACCGTCGAGGGACGCATCCAGAAGCCCCAGGCCTTCTACATCCTCCCCCGCTCCAACCTGAGCTTCGACGAGCTCAACCGCACGGAGAGCTTCGTGCCCAAGGTCGAGAAGAGCGTCGAGCAGGAGCCCTTCTAGTCCATGGCAGCCCCTTCGCCAGCCAAGCTGCTCCGCGTCGGCCTCATCCAGAACGGCCAGATCGTCGAGGAGCACCACGTCCGTCGTGAGACCGTCACCATCGGCCACGACGCGCGCAACACCATCGTCCTGCCCGCCTCGGACGACAGGCCCGCGCGCTTCAGCGTCTTCGAGAACCAGGGCCAGCAGTTCCAGCTCGTCATCAACGAGTCCATGAAGGGCCGCGTCAACCTGGGCTCGTCCGACGTGGACTTCGATGCGCTGCGCTCCCAGGGGCTCGCCTCGCGCCGTGGAGACCTCTACGTCCTGCCGCTGCAGGAGACCGCCCGCGGCAAGGTGGAGCTGGGCGACGCCACCCTCTTCTTCCAGTTCGTCGCGCCCCCCGCCGAGGAGGAGCGTCCGCTGCTCCCCTCGGACGTGCGCGTCAGCCGCTGGAAGACGATGGACCGCGTCTTCTTCGGCATCCTCGCCATCTCGCTCCTGGTCCACTTCTCCGGCGCCGCCATCATCCTCTCCGCCGAGGCCCCCAAGGAGCAGGAGCTGGCGTTGGATCAGCTCGATGACCGCTTCGTGCGCGCCATCATCCCCCAGCGCCCCATCGAGCCGCCCAAGCCCACCGCGCCCGGCCCCGCCGAGGCCACCAAGGAAGAGCCCAGGACGGCCGAGGCCGCCACCGACAAGCCCGCCGAAGCGAAGCCCGCCGCCCGCGCCGCCGCCGAGCGCCACGCGGAGATGGTGAAGAAGGTCTCCGACAAGGGCCTCTTGAAGATGCTCGGCTCGAAGGGCTCCGGCTCCGGCGCCTTCCAGGACGTGCTGGGCGGCGCCAGCGGCGGCAACGACATCGTCGCGGCCCTCCAGGGCGCCGGCGGCGTGGGCGTGGCCAACGAGGCCTCCGTGGGCAAGGGCAACGGCCCTCGCGGCGGCGGCACCGGCACCGTGACGGGCATCGGCGAATTGGGCACCCAGGGCGGCGGCAAGGTCGACCTGGGCACCAAGAAGGAAGTCGACGTGAAGGGCCGCGTGCAGGACGCCGCCCCGGAGGTCGACAGCTCCGAGGTGGACCGCGACGCGCTCGCCCGCTACGTGCGCGCGCGCAAGGGCGCCATCCAGAGCTGCTACGAGAAGGAGCTCAAGCGAAACCCCAGCCTCAAGGGCAAGGTGGTGGTGCGCTTCTCCATCACCCCCTCGGGGCGCGTGGGCGACTTCGACATCGACGAGAACACGCTCGGCAGCGAGGCCGTGGCCAGCTGCATCCGCGCCGCCATCCGCGCCTGGGTGTTCCCCTTCAAGCCCGACTCGGACGCCACCGTTTCCTACCCCTTCGTCTTCTCGCCGACGGGGTAGGCTGGCGCGTCCGAGCCCGGGCTCCGAGGGGACCATGGAGAAGCTGGCCGTCATCGCCGCCTCACCGCTGTTCGAGATGCTCGCCCCGGAGGAGCTGTCCCGCCTCGCCGAGCTGGCGCGGACGCTCCACTACACCGCCGGCGAGGTCATCTTCGAGGAGGGGGACCTGGGCGACAGCCTCTTCCTCCTCATCCGGGGTCAGGTGGAGGTCGCCCGCAGGGGCCCGGACGGGTCGCTGCATCCGCTCGCGCGGCTGTCTCCCCCCGAGTTCTTCGGGGAGATGGGCCTCATCGACAAGGACCACCGCTCCGCCACCGTGCGCGCGCACACGGACGCCCACCTGCTCCAGCTCACCGCCCAGGACCTGCGCGTCTTCCGCCAGAGCCACCCCGACGGGTTCACCTTCGTCGTCGTCAACATCGCGCGAAGCCTGGCTGCCCGACTGCGGGACGCCAATGCCCGGCTCTCCGGTAACCACTGAATAACTGGGGGGTTGTTGGTTTGACACCCCCCTCCCCGCCTTCTACGCTTTGATCCAATGGCAAGGGCCGGGAGAGCCGTGAGGCGTATGCGCACTGTCGGAATGGTCGCCGTCGTCGTCGCCACAGGAGTGGCCGTCGCGCAGGGGCCGGTGCCGTCTCCCCGAGCCCCCGCCGCCACCGCCACGCTCGAGAAGGCCAGCGAGGTGCCGGACGCGCAGAAGCTGGAGCGCAGCACCCAGGCCCTCGGCGTCATGCGGGACGTGCTCCGCCAGGTCATCGGCAAGGTGGAGGAGGCGCGCCGCACCAAGGACGTGGTGAAGCTCAACTGCGCCAACGAGAAGCTGACCCAAATCAAGGGACTGCTGCGCATCTCCGAGCAGGCCGACGTGTCGCTCCAGGAGTCGCTCACCCGGCGCGAGGTCTCCACCAGCGAGCATGAATTCACCAAGGTGATGATCGCCCGGCAGAAGGTCGGTCAGCTGCGCTCGGAGGCCGAGGAGTGTATCGGCCAGCTCGCCTTCCGCACCGACGAGAACCTCTTCATCGAGGTCGAGGAGCCGGAGAACCTGCCGGGTGGAGACCCCACCCGCCCGCCGCCTCCGGACGTCGTGCTCGTCCGTCCGCCACCAGCCAGCCCCGTCAATTAGCCCCCGTGTGCCCTCTGGCTCATCGGACGAGTGCCCGTCCTTTGTCGAACAATTCTTCGGACCCTGAAAACGCGCGTGCTATGACGCCCCGAGTCGCGGGAAGCCAATCCAAGTCATGACGCTGCGAGGGACATTCTGGGGCACGGTCTGCGGGCTGGCGCTGACAGCGCACGCCGGCGTGGCCTCCGCCCAGGAAGCGCTCTCCGCGCCCGCCACGGGCGGCAATGGCATCAAGGTGGGCAACGGCCGGCTGCACCCGTACTTCGAGCTGGAGACGCGGGTGGACAGCGGCGTGGGCTACTTCGGCCGCACGCAAGGCGAGAACTATCCCGGCGGCGTGTCCCCCGACTTGTCCGGTGAGGTGGCGCTGCGCTTCCGGCCGGGATTCAAGCTGGACATCCCGTCGCAGAAGCTCGCGTTCAACCTGAACGCCAACCTGGACTACGTGCTCTTCACCGGCTTGATGACGCCGGGCTCGAAGGCGGCCTCGCACATGGAGGGCGCGGCGGACCTGTCGGCGCGCCTCAACCCGGAGGCTCCGCTGTCGTTGGAGCTGTCGGACCAGTTCGTGCGCTCGGACCGCACGCGCACGGCGGCCATCGCGGCCGGCATCCTGAGCCTCTACAACGAGGCGCGCGTGAAGATGCCGTGGAAGCCGGGCGGCGGCGCGGTGGAGGTGACGCCCAACGTCGCCTACGCGGTGGAGTTCTTCGAGCCTTTGGCCGCCCAGGCCCCGGTGGACTGCGGCGACGGCGTGTGCGACCCCGTGCGCGCGGACCAATTCGACTACGGCAACCTGCACCTGGGCCTGGAGAGCCGCTGGCGCTTCCTGCCGAAGACGGCCTTCGTGCTCGACACGGGCGTGGACGTGCGCCGCTACTTCAACGACGGCGGGCCGGACGCCCAGGTGCTGCGCGCGATGGTGGGCGTGGCGGGCCTGGTCTCCCCCAAGGTCGCGGTGACGGCGAAGGCGGGCTGGGCGCAGACCTTCGGTGACGTGAGCGGCGGGACGGTGATTGCCCAGCTGGAGGGCACGTACCTGTACAGCCAGACGCTGACCTTCAAGGGCGGCTACCTGCGCCTGCTGGAGCCGGTTGCGGCGTACGGCACGTTCCGGGACGACCGGGGCTACGCCGAGGCGCGGGCCCTGTGGGGCGGCAAGCTGACGCTGCGCGTGGCGGGCATGGTGGACTTCCTGAGCTTCGCCGGCACCCGTGGGGACACGGTGGTGACGGTGGACGCGGGGCCCGAGTACCAGTTCCGTCCGTGGCTCACCGGCGCCTTCGGCTACACGCTGAGCAAGCGCTCCTCCAACGTGGATGGCGGCGGCCTGAACTACACGCGGCACGAGGGGTATGCTCGCCTCGCCGTGACGTACTGAGCGCCCGAGCCACCGGGCACCCTCCCCTACCTGGGTCTCCTCCCGGATGAGAACGCTCCGCCTGTCCCTCGTCGTGCTGCTGTCCGGGTGCTTCGGCTCCGCGCAGCGACCTCCTCCGCCCACGCCCACGCCCGCCGCGCAAGCCGGTGAGGCCCGTACGGGAGGCGGCACGCTGGGGCCCGGCGACGTGGTGGAGGTGCGCGTGTTCCAGGAGCCCGAGCACTCGGGCACCTGGCGCCTGTCCCCCGAAGGCACCATCGACTATCCACTGTGCGGCAAGGTGCCGCTGCGCGGGAAGACGCCCAGCACCGCGGCGGACTCGCTGCGCGAATGTCTGTCGCGCTACGTGCGCAGGCCGCAGGTGTCGGTGCTGATCCGCGAGTACAACTCGCAGAAGGTGTTCGTCTTCGGCGAGGTGCAGAAGCCCGGCACCTTCCCCGTGGATGGTGAGATGTCCATCGTCCAGGCGATTACCCTCGCGGGTGGGTTCACCAAGCTGGCCGCGAAGAACAACACGCTGGTGACGCGCGTGGTGGATGGGCAGGAGCGCAAGATTCGCGTGCCCGTCGAGGACATCGGCGTGGGGCGGGAGAAGAACTTCATGCTCCAGCCCGGCGACATCGTCTTCGTGCCGGAGAGCTTTTTCTAGGCGGGCTCACCCCATCGCGGGCCCGTGCGGACGCGTCTCGGAGTTCCCGCGGACCTGCTCAGGTCGCTTCGTACCCAACTCGTCGCGACAGGCTCGCGCGGTGCAGACTGCGGGGTGCATGCGCCACCTGGTGCTCATCGGCTCCGAGTCGTTTCCCTTCGTGCGTGACGTGCTGCGCGCACAGGCCACTCGCGCGGACGTGCGCGTCGTCGAAGTCTCGATGGAGGAATGGGGCGGCGCTGTCACGCCCTGGGTGGAGGTGGTGGGCGGACGCTTCCGCGCGGGGCTCGTCGGGCCCTGGGGTGAGCTGGAGCTGGGCCCCGAGGACGTCCTCTGGTGCCTGTCCGAGGGCGCGCTGCCGCCAGCGCAGAGCGACTACCTGCGCTCCGAGCACGAGGCCCTGCGCGAGGGCTTCCACTCCTGCTGTCCCGCGCGCGTCATCAACCGACGCGGCCTGCTCTCGCCGCTGTGGACGACGGCGATGTGGCGGGTGATTGCCCAAAGGCTGCCGTTGCCCGAGGCCACGAGTGTCCTCGCGCCACCCCACTTCCACCTGGGCACGCCGCCCGAGGACGGACAGCGCTGGACGCGCTGGCCCGAGGAGGTGGGGACGCGGCAGGGCGAAGTGTGGTGGACGGTGCCCGAGCCCGGCCCGCTGAGACAGGCCCTGGTGATGGGCTCGCACGTCACGCTCTGGCCGCTGGAGTTCGAGGAGTCGCCACCGGTGCTCCCTCCCGCGCTGGAGGCGGACCTCACACGACTGGCCGCGGACTGCGGCGCCGAGGTCCTCGAGGTCCTCCTGGTGACGTCGGGTACACCAGAGGCTCCGCGCTGGACGGCCCTCCAGTTGGGCACGTCGCCCGAGAGCCTGGAGCGCCTGCTGGCGCAGGAGGACGCGGTGGCCCTGGCGCAGGTGGAGCGCTTCTTCGCCGAGCGGCTCACGAGCACGGAGGTCGCGCGATGATCCTCGTCATGGGGCCCGTGGATGAGCTGCTCACGGCGTTCTTCTTGAAGCACCTCACCGACACCGGGCGCGAGTACCTCTTCGTGGACGAGCGTCACCTGGGCGTCGACGTGCGCCTCGAGCTGGAGCTGCCGCAGGGACCTCCGGGACTGGGCCGTCTGCGCGGCGCGGTGTGCTTCCCCACGTGGCGTGTCGGGCTGGAGCGCATCTCCGGCATCTACTCGCGGCTAGGGACGGGCAACCTCGAGCAGGCGCCCACGCCCCAAGTCCGCGCCGAGCAGGCCCACGCCGCGGCGCTCCTGGACCTGTTCCCCGGGCCCGTGGCCAACCGCGCCACCGCGATGCTCTCCAATGGCAGCAAGCCGTGTCAGTACGCCGCCATCCTCGCCTCGGGCCTGCGCGTGCCGGACACCCTCGCCGGAGGCACCTGGGAGCGCTGGGAGCACTTCGCGCGAGGACTGGACGGAGACCCCGTCATCAAGTCCGTCAGCGACGAGCGCTCCCTGGTGAAGCAGGTGTCGTGGGAGGCCACGCGAGCCTCGGCCCGGCCCGGCAAGCCGCTGGCGCCGCACCAGTTCCAGCAGCGCATCCCCGGCAACAACGTCCGCGCCCACGTCATCGGCGCGCGCGACGTGCTGGCCTGCCGCGCGGTGACGCAGGCCCTGGACTACCGCCACCCCGACATGACGGGCCACGCGGTGAGCCTGGACGCCGTGGAGCTACCCCAGCCCGTCGCCCAGGCCTGCCGCCAGCTGTCCCGCGCGCTCGGCCTGGACCTGGCCGGCATCGACCTCATCGAGCCTCCGGGTGGCTCCTCTCGACCCGAGGACTGGGTCTGCCTGGAGGTGAATACCTGCCCGGGCTTCATGTGGTTCGAGCAGCACACCGGCCTGCCCATCTCCCGGCATCTTGCGGATTTCCTCGACGCCTCGTTAAACTGATAACGCTGTAATTTTCCTGGGCCATGGGAAACCCAGGAAGCAGCGAGGGGGCATCACATGTCGAAGCTGTCGACCGAGGCAGGGCTGATTTCGTCGAGCGATCTTCCGAAGCTGGCCGAGGCGGGCCACGTCGCGGCGCCCACGGTGGGCCACAGCGCGGAGGAGCTGCGCCAGGCGGTGCAGGCGTCGCTCGCGGAGCAGTGGTCGCTGATGGGCGTGGTGGATTCGGCGAAGAAGGCGTCGGATTTGGGCAAGAAGGCGGCGGACGCGCTCACCGACAAGGGCAAGGACATCGAGGACAAGGCCACGCAGCAGGAGAAGGCCGCCCGCGATGAGGCCCACCGCAAGATGAACAACGACAAGTCGAAGAAGCACGGCAAGGAAGTGGGGGCGCAGGGGGCCACCACGAGCGCCTTCGCGCGGGCGCTGTCCGAGCTGCGCGGCTGAGCCTCAGGGGCGGGGCGTCCAGCCCAGCTCGTCGATGAAGTGCCTGGCCTCGGAGAGCAGCTCCGGGGCCAGGGCGGGCGCGGAGGCGATGACGTCTCCGCGCATCACGCTGAAGGGAGCCCCCGTGACGTGGCGGATGACGCCTCCGGACTCCTCCACCAGCAGCGAGCCCGCGGCGATGTCCCAGGGCTTGAGCCCGAACTCGAAGAACCCGTCGAAGCGGCCCGCGGCCACGTAGGCCAGGTCCATGGCGGCGCTGCCCGTGCGGCGCATGCCCTGGGCGCGCAGCACGAAGCGGGTGAAGAGCCCCACGGGGCCCTCGGGATTCTCACGCACGTCGTAGGGAAAGCCCGTGCACAACAGCGCGCGGTCCAGCCGGTCCACGGCGCTCGCGCGCAGGGGACGACCGTTGAGCGTGGCGCCCTGCCCTCTCGCGGCGGAGAAGAGCTCGTCCAGCATCGGGTCGTACACGGCGCCCGCCACGACGCCGTCCTTCGACTCCACGGCGACGCTGACGCAGAAGTGCGGCACGCGGTGGGCGTAGTTGGTGGTGCCGTCGAGCGGGTCCACCAGCCACCGCAGTCCGTCCGAGCCCGCCGACGCGCCGCTCTCCTCCGCGAGGATGGCGTGCGTGGGGTGTCGCTCACGGATGAACGCGAGCAGCGCCTCCTCGGAGGCACGGTCCGCGTCCGTCACCAGGTCGATGCCACCCTTGAGCTCGATGACGCGCTCGCCGAGGAAGCGGTCGGCGAGGATTCGGCCGGCGAGGCGCGCACCCTCCTCCGCGGTGAGGCGCAGCTCGGCGGGGCTGTCGTCAGACATTCGGGCTCCCACGGCTCACGGCGCGGGCTCGGCGAGCAGCGCCTCGAGCTCCGACTGGTACTTGGTGAGGAACTCCTCGTTGAAGCCCTCGTGGACGTGACGGACGACGCCGCGCCGGTCGATGAAGTACGTCGTGGGCATGCCGCGCACCTTGAGGGTGCGCTCGGCCACCTGGGCGTTCTCGTCGAGGAGGATGGGCAGGCCCACCTTCACCTCCTTCAGGAACGCGGGGATGGCGCGCGAGTCCTCGTCGATGTTGAGCGCGTAGACCTTGAGGCCCTTGTTCGCGTACTCGCGCTGGAGGTTCTCGTAGAAGGGCAGCGCGTCCTTGCAGGGCTCGCACCACGTGGCCCACACGTCGAGCAGCACCACGCTGCCCTTGTCGCTGGCCAGGTCATACGGCTCGCCGCCCGGGTAGCGCTTCACCTGGAAGACGAGCGGCGCGTTGCGGTCCTCCGCGCCCTTCGCGTCGACGCCCGAGGGCGCCGGCTGCGTGAGGGGCGGCATCGACGGAGCACGGGCACAGCCGGCGAGCGACAGGGCACCGAGGACGACGGGCAGGCACAGGCGCATGTCAGGTCCCCTCCCCGAAGCGGGCCTTCAACGCCGCGAGCAGCTTCTCGATGAAGCCACCGAAGGCGCCGTTGCTCATGACCAGGAGGATGTCCCCGGGCTGCGACTCGCGGGCGACCAGGTCGACCATGGCCTGCACGTCGGTGGAGCCCTCGGCGGCGATGCCTTGCGCCTGCAGGTCCGCGACGAGCTTGCGCACGTCGAGCTCCTCGCCCACGGGCACCTTGTCGTGGCGCTCGGGCACCTTGAGGCTGGCGCGGGCGGCGCCGGTGAAGGCGTGGGCGTAGTCCTCCTGGTGGATGTTGCGGCGGCTGGTGTTGGAGCGGGGCTCGAAGATGGCCCACAGCCGGCGCGTGGGGTAGCGGTGGTGGATGGCGGCGATGGTCTCGCGCACGGCCGTCGGGTGGTGCGCGAAGTCGTCCACCACCAGGACTCCACCGGGCTCGCCGCGAGGCTCCTGCCGACGCTTCACGCCGCGGAACGTGGCCAGGCCGCTGGCGATTTCGTCGAAGGACAGGCCCAGCCCCCGCGCGGCGGCGATGACGCTGAGCGCGTTCTCCACGTTGTGCAGTCCGCCCATGGGCAGCGTCACGGTGCCGAGCACGGCGCCGCGCTCGACGACCTCGAACCGCGCGCCCTCGGGGCCGAAGGTGACGCTCTTGGGGACGTAGTCCGCGTCCGCGCCCTCCTTGGCGATGTACGTGACGACGCGGCCCTTGCAGCCCTCACGCGAGAGCTTCACCGCGTTGGGGTACGCGGCGCAGACGACGAGCTGGCCGTCCTCGGGGATGAGGCGCACGAACTTCTCGAACGTGGCCTCGTAGTGGGGCAAGTCCCTGAAGATGTCCGCGTGGTCGAACTCCACGCTGGTGAGGATGGCGGTGCGCGGGCGGTAGTGGAGGAACTTGGAGCCCTTGTCCCAGTAGGCGGTGTCGTACTCGTCGCCCTCGACGACGAAGTGCGCGCCCTTCCCCACCCGGTAGTTGCCCGCGTAGTTCTGGGTGACGCCGCCCACGAGGAAGGACGGGTCCTTGCCCGCCTCGACGAGCACGTGGGCCATGAGGGACGACGTCGTGGTCTTCCCGTGGGTGCCGGCGACGACGATGGAGTGCGAGCGCTCGAGGAAGAGCGAGCCCAGGGCGGCGGGGAAGCTCATCTGCTTGAGGCCGCGCTCGCGGACGGCGGTGGCCTCGGGATTCACGCGGCGGATGACGTTGCCGATGATGACGAGGTCGGGGTTCGCCGCGTCCAGGTTCTCCGGACGGTAGGGCGAGGCGGCGGGGATGCCCCACGCCTTGAGCATGTCGCTCATGGGTGGGTAGACATTCTCGTCGCTGCCGGTGACTTCGTAGCCGGCGGCCTTGAGCATGCCGGCGAAGGAGCCCATGCCGGTGCCCGCCACGCCCACCAGGTGGACGCGGCGCACACTGCCGGGCTCGAGGGTGTCGAGGACGTTACCGTTGTCGTCAGCCATGCGTTCCCTGCGAGATGGCGGTGAGGCCGAGCGCCTCCACGACGAAGTCATGGAAGACGGGTCGGAAGTCGCGGATGCGCAGCTCCTGGCGGCCATTCGCCACGCGGTTGGTGACCAGCGCCACCACCAGCGAGCGGCGCAGGTCCACCCAGAGGCTCGTTCCAGTGAAGCCCAGGTGCCCGACGGCCCCCGGAGGTGAGTCGCCCACGAAGCGGCCCGCGCTGGAGCCCACTTGAGACGGCGAGTCGAAGCCCATCGAGCGCGTGCTGCCCGCCACCAGCGGGTCCGTGGCGAGCACGCGGTGCCACAAGGGCCCGGGCGCAAGCACGGGGCTCGTCCCCGCGCAGCCCTCGAGCACCGCCTGGCCGAAGCGCGCCACGTCCACCGCGGTGCCGAACAGACCCGCGTGTCCGGCGACGCCGTCCATCACCCAGGCGTTGTCGTCGTCCACTTCGCCCAGGCGCGTGGGCGCGGAGGGCACGTCCTTCCACAGCGTCTCCTGTCCCGGCGCGGGCTCGCGGGGGCGCGTCGCGCCCGTGGGAGCGGGCGTGGAGTCCGCGGGGAAGTCGGTGAGGCGGTGGAAGCGGGCCTGGAGGCCGAGGGGCTCGGCGACGTGGCGGGAGAAGAGCGTGTCGAGCGGAGCGTTGGCCGCGCGCGAGAGGATTTCGCCGAGGAGGATGAAGCCCACGTCGCTGTAGGCCGTGCGCGTGCGAGGCGGCGCGGCGAGCGGCGTGGCGGCGGCGGCCTGGAGGACCTCTTCACGGACCTGAACGCGCGTGGCCGAGGGACAGGCGGCATCGAGCAGCGCGGGGTGCTGGGTGAGGGCCTGGGCGAAGAACGGGACGAAGGGGGGCAGGCCGGAGCGGTGGTAGAGCAGGTCCGAGACGGTGGCGCCCGCGTCGCCCACGGGGGAGCCTGGGAAGAAGCGGGACACGAGGGTGTCGGGGCCCACCTTGCCTTCGGTCCACAGGCGCAGGAACAGGGCGGTGGTGCTGACGACCTTGGTGAGCGAGGCGAGGTCGAAGCGGGTGTCGCCCGAGGCCTTGCCGGCGACGCCACCGAAGACCTGGACGCCGCGGTGGAGGACAACGGCCTGGGCGGCGGGGAAGACGCCGATGCCCACGGCCTCGTCGAGCAGCGTCTGGAGGACGGCGACAGGGTGTTGTTCGGGAGGGGCGCTCATGGGCGCACGGCTCCTTCGAGGAAGGTGAGGCGCGCGGCGTCAGCGTCCAGGCGGACCTGGGTGCCGAGGGCCACGGGGTAGTTGAGGGTGCCGTGGCCGATGGGGAAGCCCGCGGCGCAGGGCAGACCGGATTCCTGGGCGAGTCCCCGGAGGACGTCGGCGCTGGAGTACTCCGCGTTGCGCTCCTCGCAGGCGGTGAAGTCCCCGAGGACGATGCCGCGCACGCGGGAGAAGACGCCGGCGAGGCGCAGCTGGGTCCACATGCGGTCGAGGCGGTAGGGGCGCTCGGTGACATCCTCGAGGAGGAGCACGGCGCCGTCGAGGGGCGGCAGGTACGGGGTGCCCAGGAGGCAGGCGAGGACGGAGAGGTTGCCGCCGACGAGGTGGCCCTCGGCGGAGCCGGGGACGTAGGTGGCCGAGCCCGAGAGGGGTGGCGGGGGCTCGGGGGACTCGAGGAGGCGGAAGTAGTACTCGCGGACCTCGGGGGGCTGCTTGCCGAGCTGGGTGAGGACGGGCCCGTGGATGGAGACGCGGCCGAGGGCCTGGAGGGCGCCGTGGACGGAGGTCAGGTCCGAGAAGCCGGTGAAGAGGCTGGGGGCGGCGTCGGCGAGGTTCAGGTGCGGCAGGAGGCGGGCGCTGCCGTAGCCGCCGCGGGCGCAGAAGATGGCGCGGGCGGAGGGGTCCGTCAGGGCGTGGCCGAGCTCCTGGGCGCGGCGGGCGTCGTCACCGGCGAGGTAGCGGTGGACGGAGGAGATGTCGGGGCGGAGGGAGGGGGTGTAGCGCTCGGCGATGAAGGCGAGGCCGGCCTCGAACAGCGGGCGGTCGAAGGGGCCTGCGGGGGCGACGACGTGAACGGTGTCGCGGGGGCGGAGCGGGAGGGGCTTGAGCCAACGCACGGGCGCTTCATACCACCCGGGACACGGGGGGCCTTGGGATTCGAGTCCAGGTGTCCGTCGGAGCACGGCTCCCTGGTCGCTCGCGGCGCCCCTCCTCCGACCCAGCAACCGCCCGGCGCCAGGCCCCAGGCCCGTGGCTCGACGCGTGATGCTGGAAAGAAAAAAGGGCCCTATCGGAATCGATAGGACCCTTCGTTCAGCTCCCCGAATGAAGGCCTGCGCGAACTCGTTCTCGGCGCTCTCTCCAGAGACTGCGACGGAAAAACGAAAGACATCATAGGGTTGGATGAAGTCCGGAAAATTCGGGGTCCGATTGAGTGTCCGCGAACTCAGGTGCGCCTGCACCCGATTATCGCGAATTGGGGATAGCGTCCAGCATCCGCCCTCAAGGTGTGAGTGAGTGTCGGATGGGGTCGGGGCGTGGGGCTTCATGCCTCCGTGAAATCGGAAGCGCAGCACGTCTCGCTCTGCTACGTCGGCCCCATCGAGTTTGAGGCGCTTGTCTCGTGGTGGAAGGGCGAGTCTCGTGCGACCCATCGCGTCCTTCTAGTGGATGAGGGCACTGCGGCTCGCGTGGCCGGTTGTCCCTCTGCGCGCAATCAGTTCGCGAGGAGCTGTCGGTCCCCCGGTGACTATAAGGTGGTAGGGGTACTAACGGCCCCTGCAACAACCTAGGAACCGCGGAGAGGCGGATGAATTCGATCACGGAGTCTCTGCTGGCATTGGGCTACTTCCCCAAGGAACTCCCGCCATGCTTCTCGACGGAGGCCTTCGCCACGTGGGCAAAGGGCGCGCCAGCCATAGCGGTGCCGAAGGCGCAGACCTACCTGCCGGTTACTCACAGCCTCGCTCGCGTAGCCGGTGTCCGCAGGACGCTCTCCGTTCCGCATCCCGAAGCGTATCTGCGCCTATGCAAGCAACTCGGTGACGGCTGGAATGAGGTAACTGCCCTTTTGAATCAGAGCAACCTCAGTCGGAGCAAGCCGACCAAGGGGAAGGATCCGGAGAGGGCATTCGTTCCGGAATTAGTGCCCGGCGACTTGGCGAGGGTGCGCATCAACAACCGTCGCAATCGACGCTATTTACTCGTCGCGGACGTCGCCGAGTTCTATCGCAGCATCTACACACACAGCGTTCCGTGGGTGCTTCACTCGAAGGCGGTCGCCAAGAAGCGACGGCGTGACGACTCTCTCTTGGGGAACCGGTTGGACAGCTCCCTCATGGCAGGCCAAGACGGGCAGACCAATGGGATTCCTGTCGGCCCTGACGCGTCGCTAATCATCGGCGAACTTGTGCTCTCTGCCATCGATGCAGAGATGCAGAGACGTCTTGGCTCTGAGGTCCAAGGTTTTCGGTACTACGATGACTACGAGTTCGCCTTTGTCCGCCGAGGTGCCGCAGAGGACGCGCTGAGCCACATGCAAGAACTGCTCGCGGACTACAGCCTCCAGCTCAATCCGCTCAAGACGCGGGTGCTTGAGCTCCCGCAGCGTCTCGAGACTCCATGGCTCACCGAGTTTCGCGAATTCGACTTCTCCAGAGGCACTCGGGCGTCACTGCAGCGCATCATCCGGTACTTCGACCGCGCGTTTGAGGTCCACAACGAACACCGCGACTCCTACGTGCTCGCCTACGCCATCTCTCGCACCGAGGGAGAGAAGTGGAGCAAGAAGACCGACTGGCCGGTAGTGCAGGATCTCTTGCTGCAGGCGGTGGCTGTCGAAATGAGCGCCACGCAGCAGTTTGTCACCGCGCTCCTGGTCGCGCAGCAGCGTGGATACCGCTTGGCTAAGGCGGCAATCTCGGATGCACTCAACCACGTCATCAGAGAGAGCGCTCCGGCAGGGCTCGCAAGCGAGACCACGTGGGCGTTGTGGGGCCTGCTCACCTTGAAGTTGAATGTCAACAAGTCTGCGGCTGAGGCATTGAGGCAGTCACAGGACGTCTTCGTGGCTTTACTCGCCTTGGATGCCAAGTCCCAGTCGATGGTGTCGGGAGTTCTTGAGACGAGCCAATGGGAGTCAGCGCTTTCGGTAGAGGAGTTGCACGGCGAGCGCTGGCTTCTCGCCTATGAGGCGGCGCTTCGTGGCTGGCTGGGCGGGCCCAGCCCTTATCAGCAGCACATCAATAAGGACCCGTTCTTCAACGCCCTGCTCGCGGCCAAGGTGAGCTTTTATGCGCCCGTGACGGGCGTAGAGGTCAGTAAAGAGACCATCAGGCGACTCAAGAAGCGACAAGCGCAGAGCTATAGCTCTGCGGCCCAAGATGATGCGGAGCAAGAGACGTCACTCGCTGGCGAGCCCGAAGAATACGACCCCAACAGGGACTAAACCGAGGTTCGTGATTCTCGATCTGGCGTTACACCGGTCTCGTTGAGTCCCAGCGACTTGGTGGGGCAAGCCGCAGTTCGGTAACCGTCCGGCGAGCGACGTGGCGGGAGGCATTGCCGGGGTAGCAGTCGTGGTTGACCCTGGCCGGAACGTCGAAGCCGGTTGAGAAGCAGGAGTGGTTCCAGGTCGCCGAGGCATTCGAGGCGAGCGGACTGACGCAGAAGGAGGTCTCCGCGCAGCGAGGGCTGCGGCTGAGCACGCTGCAGTCGTGGGTGTACCGGCGCCGACGCCAGCACGCCCGGAAGGCCCAGCAGGTGCACCTGCTGCCGGTGGAGATGTCGGCCGTTGCGCAGGTGAGTCCCGTGCTGCTCGAGGTGGTGCTGACCAGCGGAGCCAGGTTGCGGTTCCCCGTGGGCGTCGACGTCGACTACGTGGCTCGGCTCGTCACGGCGCTGGGCAGGTGAGTGGGGGTTCACGCTGCCAACGTCGGTGCGCGTGGTGCTGGCCACCGAGGCGGTGGACATGCGCACGTCGATTGATGGCCTCATGGCGCTGGTGAAGGCCGCCTGGGGCGAGGATGTCTACTCCGGCCACCTCTTCGCCTTCGTCTCCAGGCGCGGGGACCGAATCAAGGTGCTGACGTGGAGTCGGGGCGGCTTCGTGCTGCTGTACAGGCGGCTGGAGACCGGCCGCTTCCGGCTGCCGAAGGTGGACGCCGACGCGAGCGCGGTGCACCTGGACGCGACGCAGTTGGCGATGCTGCTGGACGGCATGGACGTCACCGACGTCAAACGCTCGCCCGGCTGGACGCCTCCCGGGCGCACGTCCTCGTAGCGCGAGGATAGGCCGTGGCGCGGTGAGGTGTTGGCACCAGGTGCCACGCGAGCTGCCCCAAGACCACTTCTGCCCCTGGCGCGAGGAAGCCGAGGAGCTTCGCGAGCGGATGACGTCGCTGGAGGCGAAGATGGCGGCGCTGGAGCGGCGCGTCTTCGGCCGCAAGACGGAGAAGCTGCCGCCGGTGGCCAAGGAGTTGAAGTCGCAGGCCACCAGCCCGGAGGACGAGGCGGCCCGGGCCGCGAGCGCGCTTCAGACGCGACGCGAGCGCGCGGCACGCAAGGCCGCCGGGGCCGTGGAGCGTCCGGCACGAGGTGCCCGCCGAGGAGCGGCGCTGCCCGGCGTGCGGCGGCGAAGCGCTCAAGCCCCTGGGGCCGGGGCGCCGGACGGTGGTGTACGAGTACGTGCCGGCCTTCTTCGAGAAGCAGGTGCACGTGCAGGAAGTCCTGGCGTGCACCTGCGGCCGAGGCGTCGTCACCGCACCCGCGCCGCCCAAGGTGGTGGACAAGGGCGAGTACGGGCCGGGCCTCCTGGCGCACGTCGTCGTCTCCAAGTGCGCGGACGCCATGCTCTTGCACCGGCTGGCCCAGCGGGTGGAGCGAAGCGGCGTGCCCATGAGTCGCAGAACCCTGACGGACCTCTTCCACCAGGCAGCCTCGGTGCTACTGCCGTTGTCCCAGCACCTCCTGCAATGCATTGCCTCGGCGGACGTGGTGTGGCCGACGAGACGCCGCTGCGCGTGCTGGACGTGAAGAAGACGAAGCTGGGCTACGTCTGGACTTTCCTCACCCGGAATGACGCGGGCGAGTGGCTCATCGGCTACCGCTTCAGCATGGGCCGGGCCAGCAAGACGCCGAAGGAAGTCCTGGGTGGCACCGCGGGCGCTCTCGTGGTGGACGCGTACACCGGCTACAACGCGGTGACGCTGCCGCAGGGCCGGGTGCGCGTCGGCTGCTGGGCCCATGTGCGTCGCCGCTTCTTCGACGCGCTGGCCACCGCGCCCGAAGCGCGACAGGCGATGGACTTCATCCTCGAACTCTACCGGGTGGAGGCACAGGCGCGAGAGGCGGACGTGGTGCGCACCGCGGCCCACCGCGAGCTGCGCCAGGTGCACAGCGCCCCCATCCTCGCCAGGCTGCGCGTCTGGCTCGAAGCCCAGGCGCCGCGTCACCCGCCCAAGAGTCCACTGGGCCAGGCCATCTCCTACGCCCTCAAGCAGTGGGAGGCCCTCACGCGCTTCGTGGAGAATGAGCGTCTGCCTCTCGACAACAACCGCTCGGAGGCGGCGCTGAGAAAGGCGGCTCTGGGCCGTAAGAATTTTCTCTTCGTCGGCCACGAGGCAGCGGGTGAAAACCTCGCGGGCCTCTACGCGCTGGTCGCCACCTGCGAGGCCAACGGCGTCAATCCCGAGGCGTACCTGGCTGACGTGCTGCTCCGGGTGCAGACGCATCCCAACTCGCGCATCGGTGAGCTGCTACCCCACGAATGGAAGCGGCGACGCGCCGCCGACCCGCCCGATTCGCCCCTCCAGCTCAGTCACTGAACAGCTCGCTCGTCGCGGCGCTCGCCGAACACGGTCCTCGACCGGCATCAAGCCCTCCGGCACGACGTCCACCGGACGGTTACGCGGCTCTTGCCCCTGGCCCGTCTGTCGGTACATCGCTTCGAGCTCGTCCTGAAAGGCCTCGTCGAACAACTCGTGCCGATGCTCGCGCAGGAAGACGAAAAGCTTCCTGCTCTTCCCCGCCAGCTTCAGCAGGCGCTGCTCCCGTGCGCTCTGCTCCACAGTCGGCTTCCAGCGTTCCATGCGCCACCTCCGAAGGTGGCGACCTGATCACGCGACCACAGCCCGAGTCGAGCCCCTACCGCTTGCCTGCTCCCTCGCCGTAACCTGATCGGCGCTCTAGGGCCACTCATCCGCGCCACGCCGGCCTACTCGCTGGACAGCAACGGCATGGCCAAGCCCTTCGCGAAGAGCTTCATGCGCGACGACTTGTACCTTGCCCGCTCGTACAGCGCCGAGGGGTTCTCGAGCAGTTCCCCCCGCTGGTTCGACGACTACAACGCAGTGGACCCGCACAAGTCACTGAAGATGCGTTCCCCGCGCGACTTCAGGCTCGCGAGTTCATTCCACTGCCCTATCCGATTTGACGGGGCAATTCCACCTCATGGGTTCGACGCACACCATCAGAAAAAGGCCCGAGCACCATCTTGCACACAACAAGACCGTTAAATACCATCCCTAAACAGCCACGGGGGCGAACCCTGTCATAGAGGCAGGGAGACGGCACATCAGAAATTCACACCAAGACAACCCCACAACCACACGGACCAACAATGAAGAGACTAGTATCGATCGAAGCGCATGGACTATTCGGAGCACTCGATCACAAGATCAATCTAGACACGGAGCGCGGAATCACCATCATCCATGGCGCCAACGGAACAGGAAAAACAACACTCCTTCGTGCCGTAAGCCAACTCTCCAAATCCATCCCACCATTTCTCTCCCATCTCAAATTTAAGGACATTCGCCTAACATTCAGCGACACAACCTCCATAGTCACCAAAAAGGACGGAAGACACTTACAGCTGGAGGAGTGGCGGAACCAAAAACGAATAAACCAATTCAATACAAAGGAAATCTCAGGTAGAACAACCAGGCTAAATCAATACGAAATGATGCGGCACCTGGCCGGCGACGAGGTAACCCCGCTCGGCAGCGGAGACTGGTTCATCTCCGGACGAGTCGTGAGCCCAGATGAAATATGGGAACACATTCCGCTCTCCTCACTAACAACCACGCTCGCACGACAAAAATCACTATTCGGCGAGCACGAAATTGTCCCCAAGTGGCTGACGAATTTTTGGTCGCAATTCCGGTGCACACTCATCGAGGAACAGCGACTATTGCGTGTCGCCGAGGATCGCAAGAAGGGCAAACCGCTATTCAAACGCGTGGTCGAAGACTATGCCGACAAGGTTCGCACTTTAATCAAGGATGTTCTTGGAGAGTACGCGGAACATTCCCAGTCACTTGATCGCTCATTTCCGCGACGCGTCGTCGAGGCATTGGAAAAGCCAAGCCCGAACGCCGACCTTGTCTCAAAAAAGCTCAATGACATCGAACGACGACGGGACGAATTGTATCTGGCAGGCCTCCTCGAAAAGGAGAGTTCGATCAACAGATTCGACCCATCAAAGCTCGGTCGTCAGGAGACCGTTCAAGTTCTGAGCGTCTACGCCGCAGACACCGAGAGTAAACTAGAGAAGTTCTCCGAAATACATAAAAAAATCACCCTATTCGAAGACCTCGTAAACTCACACTTCGTTAGAAAATCTGCAAGAATCTCCAAGGATGCGGGCCTCGTATTACAAACCGATTCGGGAGAGAATCTAGATCCCGCAGCGCTTTCTTCGGGAGAGCAACACCTACTAGTGCTGTGTTATGAACTCATATTCGGCGGATTTCATTCAAACCACCTGGTAATGATCGACGAGCCAGAACTCTCTCTCCATCCTGCTTGGCAGCTTCGATTCATTGACGACCTTGAGCGCGTACGCGAAGTCAACCAAATGGACTTCGTACTAGCCACTCATTCGCCACAAGTAATTGGAGGAAACTGGGGGCTTACTCGCGAGCTATCCGTTCAGGCTGGAACATGAGAGAACTCATAACTGGGGAGATAGTTGCAAGCGCAGTAATGATGCTCCGGGCCGCACAGACAACAAGAGTCCCAATACTCGTAGTCGAGGGCGGCTCCGATCGTCGAATCCTTGAGCACTGCTTTGGCTCGCGAGTGCAATTCTATCCCGCTGGCGGAAAGGACTATGTTTGCGAAGGCATATACATTCTGCATGATCAACGGGGGGAACGAGACTGGTTCGTCGGAGTGGTTGACGCAGACTTCGATCGAATCCTAAACAGGATTCGCAATCATCCTGCAATCATAGTGTCCGACATGCACGATATCGAATGCGAGTATGTCCGTAGTCCCGCCCTCACAAAGCTTATCCGTGAATTCGCTTCGACTGAGAAACTACACCGCACGCTTTCAGTCACCGCAGACTCCGAACTTGAGGAAATTTCAACGGCCGTTAGAAGCGAACTGCTAACGTCGGCATCAGCAATGGGTGCGGCTCGACTGGTAAGTGCAAGAGACAACTTGGCGCTTGACTTCAAGGAAATCAAACACGAAGGGTACCTAATCCCGAAATCGCTCAAGGCAGATCAAGCGCGGCTAATCGACCTAATCTGCATGAAGAACAAACTGGAGGCCTCGGCCAAAGAGCGCTTCGCATCTGCTGTACAAGAGGCGCTCAGGGAGGGACATGATCCGTGGCAACTCTGTCAAGGCCACGACCTAGTTGAGTTGCTCTCCCTTGGTTTAAGGCGAATGTGGGGCACCTCTACTCCTGACGTCGATGTGCTTCAAAAGGCATTGCGACTAGCCTATGAGGTAGTGTTCTTTCAGATTACCGAAGCAGGAAGGAGGCTAGCCGGACTGATTAGCCAATTTGAGGGAAGGCTCAGCCATGGCGCCCCGAAACATTCCCTGGAGGCGGTCTAACCTGAGCGCCGCAGATACGCACCCCAACAAACGCCATTGGCATCTCCATTAGTGGCAGCTCGCAGCGGGGTTCGCCTTGTTCTACGCGCCAGCAAGCACGGCCTGGCGCGCGCAGGGAGGAAGCCCCAGTTAGGGCCGGTACCGCTCCACCTCATGGAAGAACTGCGTGAGCGAGTAGTCCAGCAGCGACTGGCGGGACTGCATGTACCGGCGGGCGCGGAGGAAGGGCAGCCAGACGCGCTTGCCCACGCGCACCTGGGACTCTTCCATCTTCTGCCGCAGCACCCATGTCCCGCCCAACCGCCGCACCAACACGTCCCCCAGGTAGGCCCCCAGCGCCGGAGCTGTGTGACTGTCGATGAGTTCGCGCGTGTACCGCTCCGGGAAGTT
The DNA here is from genome assembly GCF_050039385.1 of Myxococcus faecalis. Classification (NCBI taxonomy): domain Bacteria; kingdom Pseudomonadati; phylum Myxococcota; class Myxococcia; order Myxococcales; family Myxococcaceae; genus Myxococcus; species Myxococcus faecalis. The sequence continues at coordinate 2,021,050 of NZ_CP144336.1, forward strand.
CTCCTTCCAGAAGTAGAAGTCCAGGTCCGTGAGGGACTCGGCCGACTCGTCCATGATGGAGGGTACCTTGGTGTGCAGTGCCGCCACGAGTCCTTCGGACAAGTCGCCGTAGGACTCGAGGACGCGCTCCGGATTCACCACGTCCGAGGGATGAGCGACAGGGAGCCACTCCTCCGGCACGGGGGGTCGGAAGGCGTTGAGTTCGGCAATCTTCCGTTGCCGCTCGCTGATGGCGAACTCGTCCGGCAGCCGCGAGAGGAACGGCGCCACGTCAGGGTGAAAGCATGGCTCGACGGGTACGAGCACGGCACTGCGCTCCCGCAGCGTGCGCAGCACCGTGTCGAAGTCGAGGTCCGGCCGCAGGTGAACGTGCGCGCGGGCCTGGGCAACACGGGCCTCGTCGCTCGCGAATTCGGCGGGAGTTGGCCACAGCACCAACAGGACGGAGCCGTTGGGAAGCTCCTCGACGAGATGCGCAGGCGTCGAGAGCATCCGCTCACGGCCTACTGACTCCACCAACTTCGGACCGAAGATGTTCAGCCAGAACAACTCATAGATCTTGTCGAACCCGTCCCGTTTCCATGTCGCATCGTCACGGCCGAATGCGGGAGAGTCCGCCAATTGCAAATCTGCCAAACCATGAGCTACCGAATGATGCGTAGGGTATCGTGAGGCCCAGGCACGCACCATAGCCACAAAATCGCGACAGGCCTCCGCCGCAGCAAAAAACGTGAGCGGCTGTATAGTGAGACTGACGCTCAGGTCGGACGTCCGCTGAGTGAGCCCGAGGTCGAGTGCCATCGAAACAGCAGGACTCTCCGCGCGAGACAGCCCAATGATTGAGCCATACTCGTCGCGCCGCTCCTCTAGCGCGCGCAGCACAGCGTCTCGGGAGTATTTGCGTTTCCGACTGCCTTTGATAGTAGTCGGCATCCAACTGACGAAATGCCTCTCAAGAGCATCAAGGAAGGGTGCCACTTCGCGCTCCAATCCATCCTTCGGCTCGAAGGCCCCGTCGAAGGTGAAGCGAAAACTATCTACCTTGCTCAGTTCATCCAGCCTCATTGAAACAACACCTCCACCCCCTCGATCCGCCTCTGCGTCCTGGTTACCGCATCGTTCAATATCGTGGGGTCGCTGGGCAGGAGTTTTCCTCCCTCGTACACAAGGCGCACTCTCTGAACCTTCGCCTGCTGTCGCAGTCCGTCCCGAACAATCTTCAACGTTCCACCGTAGTATTTCATCGCATTGCTCGCATCCGTATTCAACTGCACGCGTAGGTCCTCGGCCTCGAAAGGCTTGAGGTCTCGGCTCTTGAAGCTGAACGTCTCCACCCGAGGTGGCTGGCCCGGTGGAGGGCGCTCCTCGATGACAAGGACGTCGGCGTACCGAAGGTCCATCTTCGACACGCCCACGTGCGTTTCGATGCGGGGCTGCTCGAAGTCGCCTAGCCACCGCCGCTGTGCGCGGGGCAACGCAGCGTCCGCCTCCAGGATGGCGATCATGGTCCTCTCGAAAGCCATGCCCCGAGCATAGTAGGCGCGCATCCCCCCGTAGCCCTCCCACTTCAGGGGACCCTTGACGGCGTCACCGCCCCGAATCTCCTTCAGCCGCCTCTTGCGGTAGGCAACGTACTCCTGCCAGAGCGGAGCCTGAGCTTGCCCCGGCTCCGTGGACAGCGTGGTTATGCTGCCTGAGCTATCGATGAGGCCGTCCGCTCATACTCCACCGGGCTCACGTAGCCCAGCGAGGAGTGGCGGCGCTGCCGGTTGTAGAAGACCTCGATGTATTCGAAGAGCGCGGAGCGGGCCTGGTCGCGCGTCGCGAAGTCCGCATCGTGGACGAGTTCCATCTTCAAGGTGCTGAAGAAGCTCTCGGCCACGGCGTTGTCCCAGCAATTGCCCTTGCGGCTCATGCTGCACTCGATGCCACGGGAGGCCAGTGCCTGCTGGTAGTCCTCGCTGGCGTACTGGCTACCACGGTCCGAGTGGTGCAGCAGCCCTCGCGGAGGCTGGCGGCCCTTGAGCGCCATATCGAGCGCGCCCAGAACCAGGTGGCGGTCGATGAACTCGCTCATGGCCCAGCCGACGACTCGGCGCGAGAAGAGGTCGAGCACCACGGCCAGGAAGAGCCAGCCCTGCCTCGTCCAGACGTAGGTGATGTCCGTCACCCAGGTGCAGTTGGGCTGGTCGGCAGAGAAGTTCCGCGCGAGCACGTTGGGCGCCACCGGCTGGCAGTGGCGTGAGTCCGTGGTGCACACGAAGCGACGCTTCTTGCGCGCGGCCAGTCCCTGCTGGCACATGAGGCGCGCGACGCGTTTGCGGCTGACGTACCGGCCTGCGGCTCGCAGCTCCGCGTGCACCCGGGGGCTGCCGTAGGTGCCGCGGCTCTTCTGGTGCACGGCCGCCACCTCCGCCGCCAAGGCCCGGTTCGCCTTCTGCCGCTCGGACTCCGGTCGCTTCTGCCACGCGTAGTAGCCCGAGCGGGCCACCCCCAGCTGCTGACACATCAGCTCGATGGGGAAGTGGGCCTTCTGCGCTTCGATGAGCTCGAACTTCACTTCGAGCCCTCCTTCGCGAAGAAGGCCGCTGCTTTTTTTAGGAAGTCACGCTCCATCTGCAACTGGCGGTTCTCCTTACGCAGCCGCGCCAGTTCCTCACGCTCGGCTGTCGTCAGCGCTCCCGCCTTGCCCTGGCCCCGGTCCGCCCGGGCTCGCTCCACCCAGGTGCGAAGGGCCGTCTCGGTGAGGTCCAGGTCTCGCGCCACCTGGCCCACCGTCTTGCCCTCCTCCAGCACCAGCCGGACAGCCTCCACCTTGAACTCGGCGGTGAAACTGCGGCGCTTCCTTCTCTGCTTCGTATCCGTGGACATCCTTGGTCCCCTTCATCACATCTCGGGTGTCCACGGAACTGGGGCAGACTCAGCCCCCTTCTCAACTCCCGGCGGCGGCTCGTTCAGCTTGGGCGCCATCTCCTTCAGCAGCTTCACGTCCTTCGGGAGACGGGGCCCCGAGGACTCCAGCTCCGCCTGGAACAGCTTGGCCCTCGCGGACTCCTTTGCGCCGACCTTGGCATCCTGCGCGAAGAGGTCCAGGTTGACGTACCGATTCCCGCTTGCGCCCCGTGAAGCCGCGGGTTGCGCGGACTCGCGACTCGCGCCTCCTCTCGTCGCCGCAGCCCCGGACGACTCGCGGCTGGCCGCCTGCGCCTCCGCAGCGGACACCTCGGCATTCTGCTCGAAGAGGTCCAGGTTGACGGGCCGCTTCCCTGCGGAGCCCCTGCTGGCCACTGCTTGGGCGGACTCGCGGCGCGCCGCCTCCATCAGCACGACCTGCGCCTTCGCGGGGTTTCCGCGCGCCTCGTACAGCGCCAGCAGTCCCGCCTCCCCCCACTCGGCGGCCACCAGCGCGCCCTCGCGGCTCGCCTGGAGGTAGCGCAACAAGTCGCGCGCGGCGGTGATGCCGAGCTGCTCCTCCAGGCGCGCCATCAGCGCCTTCATGCCGGCCACGTCGAGCGCCGGCATCTGGAGGCGCCGCAGCCCGCCACGCGACTCCACCAGAGCCCGAGCGCCCTTGCCCCCGGCGTACACCGCCACCGCCAGCGCGGCTGGCGCCAGCTCGCGCGTGGCCTGCTCGTACTTGCCCTGCGCCAGCGAGTACGCCCCGTGCCCCGTCCCCACCGCCAGGTGGTAGAAGCCCACCGGCACACCGAAGGTGAGAGAGTCAAAGGCTCCCGCCGAGAGGCTTCCCGGCGAGTAGTGCCTCTCCATCAGAGCCTTCCCCACCTCATCGATGGCGGCTTGGTAGGGCGACGGCATCTGCCCACGCATCGCCATGAGCTCCGTGTACCGGGCCTCACCGCTCACCAAGGTGCTGGAGAGCATGTCCCTGCCCGCTCGCCCCAATCCGCGCAGCACGTCGCCGGCCTTCTCTTCTCGCTCTGGGAAGGACCCCAGCTCCATGCCCCGCCGCTTCAGCTCCTCGCGGACAGCAGCCATGGCGCCCAGCGTCTCGCCCAGTTGCTTGTCACGAGCGAGCCGCTGCACCACCTCGCGAAGCTCGTCGTCGAAGGCCGCATGGAGGACGAAGAGGGCGAGCACCTCCGCATACGGCACGCCGTACTTCTCCACCGACGTGACGATGAAGTCGGCGCGCTTGCGGCTGAGGGCTGCCGATGCGTCTTCGTCCATCGGCCCCAGGGCGCCCAGGCGGACTGCATCCCAGGCCGTGAGGGACTGCACCAGCGCGGCCATGTCCACCCCGCGCTGCATGGCCACGAACTCCGCGGGCGAGGCACATGCCAGGAAGGGCGCCAGCACCTCCCGGCTTTGAGTCAGGCGGGGCCAGCCCGGTGGCAGGGCCTTGCCGCCACAGACGAAAGCCCCTCCCCCGCCGCTCGAGCCGCGCGCCCCCTCCTCGGGAAGGGCCCGGCCGATGACTCCACGTCGAAAGCCCATCGGCCCCGGGTCTGGCGTCCCATCCGCGGAGCCCGACGCCTCCCCCTGGTACACACCCGTCGCCGCGCTCCTCGCCACCTGGGAGGGCACGGAGACGGGGCTGAAGGCCAGGACGGCCCCACGGCCCGCCTGGCCCGGCCTCGCTGGCAACGAGGCGCACCCAGACGCCAGGAGGGCCACCACCAGCGCGAGCCCAAGCCCGCCGCGCCAACGCCGCTCAGCGCGCATTGTCCACCCCCAGTCCCACGGAGGCGAAGGCGCCTGGCCGCAGCGTCCCTTCCGCCGTCGGGAAGAGCAGCGTGCCGCCCTGCCCCACCGCGTACAGCTTCCCGCCCAGGAAGCGCCACCGCGCGTCAGCCGAGGCGAGGTAGCGCGCGCCCGCCTGGCCCGCGCCCACCGACAGGCCGCCCACCCCCACCGAGAGGTTCCGGTGGAAGAGCTGCGTCTCCAGCCGGCCATCCACGTCCACCCGGCCCCAGTTGAACACCTCGGCCCCCATCGACAGGCGGAAGTGGCGCTGCCCCAGCACGCCCAGGCTCTCCGCGTCCCAGTTGAGAATCAATTCGCCGTGGGCCGAGTACCCATCCGGGAAGGGCGCGTCCGCCTGCGGAACGGCAGACGGGCCCGCCACCTGGAAGCGCGCCAGCTCGTAGTCCGGGCCGAAGGCGCCCTGACGGAAGCCTCCGCGCTGGAGACGGCCCTCCAGGCGCGCGCGCATGTCCACCGTCGAGGACATGTACTCCGCCCCCAGCCCCGCCACCGCGCCCCACGCGCCGCCCTCTCCCGGACGCCCGCCCCAGCCCGCGTTCGCCTGCAGCTCGAAGCCACCTTTCCCGTTGCGGCGGCTCACGAGGATGGCCGTCCCGTCGAGGTGGGCCAGCGTCATCGGCTCCGACGTCCCTCCGGCCTTGCCCCAGTCATGCACCGCGGACAGCGCCAGCATGTACTTCATCGGGTACGGCTGTCGGCCCATGAGGATGTGCTGCACATCCAACACGACTTCCGCCCCCATCAGCCGCGCGCCCAGCACGTCCGAGGCGAAGGCCTCGACGTACAAGGGCCTCAGCATCCCCGTCACCACCGCGCCGGCTGGGTTGTAGTTGGGGTTGGCCCGGTTGTTGTAGCGGCGCACCAGGTGCCCGGACAGCAGCGTGTACGACTCGAAGGCGCCCACCCACACGAAGTTCGGCGCGTCGCCCCCCACCATCAGGTTCTGCACCACCTGGCCCCAGTCGGAGAGCTCGTCCCAGTCCTCCTTGCGCACCAGCCTGTCCCCCGCCTCCCCGCCCCACATGCGCAGGCGCACGGGAGCGCCCATCTCGACTTGGAGGAAGCCTGGTTTGACGACCTCCAGCCGCGGATGCACCTGCAGGAAGCCTTCATCCGTCCCCGCCCCACGGCGAGGCAGCAGCGCCCATGTCGTGGTCTCCAGGCTCAGCCGGTTCGCCCAGCCAGAGCCCGAGCTGGACGAGGCCGGCTGCTCCTCCACCATGGCGTCCCCCTCTTCGACCAGGGCGTTTCCCTCGTCCACGGAAGGCCCGAGGAGCGCGTCTCCCTCTTGCTCAAGGAGAGCGGTGTCCTCCTCGGCCACGTAGTCTTCAGGATAGGCAATCTCTTCCGCCCACCCCACTTCGGGTAACACCAACAGCAACACGACGGCCCAGCGCATGAACATCGACGTCTCCAGGGAAGGCCCCCGGCAGGGGCAAAGGACAGAGGTTTCCCGTTCAGTCCGGCAGGGCGCCGGGCTGCGGGGTGAATGCATTGCATTGCGGAAGTCGCCGGCAGGCCGGCCGGGCAAAGCGACAAGCAGACGAGTCACGTCACGGCGCCAGGAAGCCCGGCTCCGTCCCACCAGCAGGCAGACGTGTCGCGCGACGGCGCCAGGGCAAAGCCCGGCTCCGCTCATGACTCCAAGCGCGAATTGGGATGACTGGAGGAGGGCTCCTCAGCGCCCGTCAGACACGCGGTCCGACAAAGCGCAGACGGCCACTCGGCGCACGACGACAGCCAGCACGCGCCTCACATGGCAGTGCGGGAGGTCCTCGGCTCAGCGCGCGAGCCCAACGCATGTTTCGAAGTGGAGCTAGGAAGGCGGCTCAGGTGCGTCGCCCTCCGGGAGCTCTCCGCAGCCACCAAGGAAGCGCGCAGTTACGCGCGCGCTCTCCAGCACAGTGAGGAACACATCGCCTCCAGGGCACGCCAGAATGAACTAGACCAATAGGTACAGTCCATTGGACCCTAGATTGGCATTCGGCACAAGCCCCCAATGTCGGAAACCCGCGAAAGGGCTTGGAGACAGCGCTCGTAAGGTTAAGGAAAGGTGACGTTCCCCAGGGTGACGGTGCGGCGTCCATCCACATCCCAGAGCTTCAGCGTGAAGGGGCCTTGAGGAGACTCGGCTGCAGCCTCGGCCTCCACGACGAGTCGCTGCGATGTCGAATCTGAGGCCACGGGGCCAGACTGCCATACTCGAAGCACCTTCAGCTCCTCGTTGGCTTTGCCCCGGAGCATCGCCCCCACCGCTGTCCACGGTTGGGCGTCCCCTCCTGACATGAAGATAACCTCGACAGCCACCCTGCGGGCTGCGCGATATGCATAAACATACTGCCTAGCTGCGGCCCCTCCCGGGGCCTGGCTCACCCCCTTGGTCAGGTCGCGGTAGTCAACGCCTCGCTTGCTGAGGACTTCCGTCGAGATGAGTCCCGTCAGCCCGTCAGGAGCACTTCGCTCCGCGCGCAGGCGCGCATTCTCCTCCCGGCATTGCTCGGCCTCGCTGCGCGCCAGACGGACTTCCTCCTGGTACGTCTCGACGCTCCTCTTGCGTCGATAAACTTCGACATGCGCCTCCGACCGTGCAGGGTGCGCGACCAAGACAAACGTCGAAGCAGCCGGGGCCGACCCATCCTGGAAACGCACCGTCAGCTTGAGCCGCTCGCCCGCCAAGATTTTCTCTGAAGGGACCAGGCGCAAGGTGTTGAGCCCAGCGTCCACCATCGCAAAGCGCTCGCGTCCCTCGAGCATCAGCCCCTCTCGACTCACCTCCGAATCAAAGAGGAACACCGTCGAGAGGCCCGGGCTCACCGCCACTTCAACTGTTGGCTGGGCATCATCCGGGACCAACTCGACTCGGCGAACGCTCAGCCCCACGGTGGATGAGGGCGACTGCGCCAGAGCTGCCCCCGTTCCTGAGAGAAGGAGGGAAAGCAGCACGGCCGACACGGAATGATGCACTCGACGTTTCTCCTGGACCAAGCCAGCGTCAACGCCGCTGGCGACTCACGGGCGCCTGCCAGACAGCAACACTTCACTCAAACCCACTCACTGCCTTGACAGTAACGGCAGAGAACACGCGCGCCCTACCCGTCTCCCCTCCTCCACCCTCTATCTCCAGTCCGCGGCTGCCTGAGCTGTCCAGCACCTCCAGACACACGGGGAAGCTCTCTCCGCGAAATCGCGCTCGCGTCAATCGGACATGGACGCGGTCGGCAATAATGAGCCGCCCCGACAGCGTGGCGTAGTCCGAGCCCACAATGATCTGTGCAGTGCCTTCTTTCACCGTTACGTATTTCGCTGGCCCTCGGATGAAGCTCGCGTACTCCTCGTCCCCAATGTCCATGCCCAGCTTCTTCATTCCCTTGGTGGCGCCTGCCGGGCACGGTTCAGGGTCGGGAGCCGGGCGCACTTGGGGACCGGAGCACGCGAACGTGGTGCAGAGGGCCGCCGTCGCCACGGCACTGCTGACGCTCCTCGTGGCCTTCTTGGCAGGCACCGGCGGGGAGGTCGGGGAGTCACTCTTCGTCGTCGTCACAGTGGCAGTCACCTCGGGAAGCGTCGCGGAGGGAGCGACGGCCGCAGGTGTGGCCTCCGGCCCGGTGGGAGCTGCGGCCGGGGCAGCTTGAGGTTTTTCTATATATGGCGCTACTTCTTGGCCGGTGACGGCCTGCGGCTGCGGTGAGTCCGCCCGCAGCGAGAAGTACGCCCCAGACGCGAGGGCCATGGCCAGCAGCCCCGCGCCCAGCACGCGTCCCATTCTGAGTCGCGCGAGGAACAAGCGCCGCTCCACCTGGACAACGGGGGCCTCGGGTGCCACTTGCGGCGCGCCGTTCGCCTCCAATGCGGCTTCCGGCCCCACCCCGACCTCGAGCGCCAAGCACAGCCCATGCGCCTCCACAGGCCGGGGGGCAGCGGGCGCCAGCGGGACCTCGAGTGGCAAGGCCGCGGGCCTGCCTTCGCCTGGGAGTTCCGGCAGTGCCAGCCCTGGCGGCTTGCCACGGCGCATCTGGCGCAGGGGCCGCTTCGCCCACCGCTCCAGCTTGTTCACCTTGCCCTCGTTCTCGGTGGTGGCCGAGTTCGGGCCATACGCATCGAACAGGGGCGTGTCCCACGCCTCTCCTTCCGCCCCGGCCAGGAGCGTCTCCAGGGCCGCACAGACAGCGCTCGCGCCGGGACGCGCAGCAGGGTCCTTCTCCAGCAGCCGCATGCACACCTGACTCAGCCGCTCCGGGACGAAGCGGTTGACGTGGTGAGGGGGCACAGGCGCCCTGCTAATGACAGCCTTGACGTACTCCTCTTCCAACCCCGCGTCGAAGGGCAACCTCGCCGTGAGGAGGCGGTAGAGGACAGTGCCCAGGGCCCACATGTCATCCGAGGGGGCGGACACGTAGCGAGCGCCCGTCTTCTGGCCGAGGTACTTCTGCTGCAGGAAGCGCCAGGCCTCGGGGGGCCGGTACTCCATCGTCCCCGGCGGCAGCAGGGACTGGGTGATGCCGGAGGGGGCTCCCTCGTAGTCCCCGATGCCGTAGTCCACCAGCACCGCCAGGCCGTCCGCGTCGCGCACCATGACGTTGGAGTCCTTCACGTCCCGGTGCACCACTCCCGCCTCGTGAGAGGCCTCCAGCGCCCGCGCCATGTCGAGCGTCACCTTCGCGATTCGCCGGGCCGAGGGGTTCTCATCCTTCACCCACGCGCTCAGCTTCCGCCCCTCCACGTACTCCATGGCGATGAGGGCGAAGTCGCGCTCCTCGGCTTGCCAGTAGGTGAAGCCGCGAATGCCCACCACGTTCGGGTGCGTCAAGCGCAAGAGGATGGACACCTCCTTCTCCACCCGCCCCTCCACGCGCTGCCGCTCCACGAGCTTCAGTGCGCAGGGCTGCCCACCGTTCGTCGCGAGGTACACGGTGCCGAAGCCACCTCGGTCCAGTTGCCTCACCACCGTGTAGCCCATCACCGAGTCCCCAGGGGACAGCACGGCTGGGGGGCCGTTGTCCCTCATGGCGACTTCCTTGAGACTCTGTAGGACAGCAGGACTGCGGCCACGCGCATGCGACTCCCTCCCAGGCGCCGGCCCACGCTACCAGAAGCCCGGGGAAATCGCGCGAAGTCCTATCCCACCTCCAACCACCCTGAAAGATTCCGACCCGCACCACAAGGTGAAGTCAACTAGACTAATGGGTATAGTTTTCCTGAAATGCATATCCCACTTGATGTCCGCAACTTCGCCCTTCCGAAGGAGCCCGCCCGCCCCCTGCCCAGCATCATCAGCGGCACTTTGCGCGCGGCCCGCCTTCGGGCAGGACTGAAGCAGACAGAGGTGGCCCACCTCATCGGAATCTCCCCCGGCGTCTACAGCCGGCTCGAGCGCGGGCGAACGCTCCCCAGTGTCCCGACGCTGTTCCGCCTGTGCATCGTACTCGAAGCCTCTCCCAACGAGGTGCTGGGCTATCCCGATGCGCTGCCGCCGGACGTCGTTGCTGCCGCGAAGGACGCCCTGCGACGCCGTGTGCACCAGTTGGACGGACGCCAGGCCCTTGCTCTCATTCATCTCTTGTCGGGCGTGCGTTGATGGAATCGTACTCCCTTGACAACGCGTAACTCGGGTATACTCCCTTGTACCTATGAACCAACAGCTTGCAGCGCACCTTGGGAGTATCGCCCGCCTCGCTCGGGAACAGATGAGTCTGACGCAGGTCCAAGTCGCTGAGCGCGTGGGGCTGGCCTCTGCCGTCTACAGCCGGATTGAGCGTGGGCAGATGATTCCCAGCGTCGAGACGCTGAAGAAGCTGTGCATCGAGTTGATGGTCTCCCCGGAGGACCTGATGGGCCTCACCGAGTCCCCCAGTAGCGGGAGTCCAACTCGGCCGGACGACGATGTGACGCTGCGGCGGCTGATCTTCTTGGCGAGGAAGCTCGACGCGTCGAAGCTGGACGCCCTCGTCCGCATCACCACCGAGCTGGCCCGCTGAAGCAGCGCTCCGAGGGAGCCCGCCCCCTGAGCGCCAGGCGGCTTGCGGCCGGCGCTCCGGAGGGCTCCGAGCAGGGAGCCGGCCCGGCGTGCAGGGCCCCATGCCTCGGGGCCCTGCGCCGGCCCCTAGCCCGCAGCCCGAGTGGTCCCCGGAGATGACGGAGCGCCTCCCCGTCCGAAGGAGGAGGCCCCCCGCTACGCCTACGCTGCACCGCGCTCCGCCAACTCCTCATTCAAGTCGGCGAGCTGCGCCTCCAGGGCTTTCTTCCTGAGTTGGAGGCGGGCCACATCGTCCAGTCCCGCTTCCTCGTCGAGGCGCCTCTCCCTCGGAGGGTCAGGCTCCAAGTCCTCACGCACCTCCACCGTGAGGACGTCGCCCGCACGGATGTCCTTGGCGTAACACCACTTCAGGTGCTCGCGGTACTCTCTGCCCACGGAGCCCCCAAGGTGGAGGTCCACCTCCGGGTTGTCGCGCGTCTCATCATCGGGGCGGCGCACCCACGTCAGAATGGTGGAGACGACTCCGAAGCCCGACACCCCCGCGGTTGCGACGTGCCGGCCATTGCGCAGTAGGCGAAAGCAGAGCATTGGCGCCTACACCTTCTTCGGGAGTCCCAGCTCGTGCTTCTCCAGCCCATCCGGGTAGAGGCCGGCCTCGCCGAACTCCACCAAGTCCCGCAGCACCCCGCCTTCGGACACCACGAGGGCGGCCTCCTTGGCGGCCTCCGCGCGCCCATAGGGCGCACGGAGCTGGGCGTGGGCGACGCCACGCAGCGCATCCCGCATGTCCGCCGCCGTCGCGAAGCGCTCCTCGGGGTTGAGGCGCAGGGCCGTGTGCAGCACCGCCTTCAGGTCCTCACTGAGGTGGCCCACCGCCTTCTCGACGACGTGCGGGCCGAACGTGTCCATGAGGGCCTGCATCTGCTGCAGCGGCAACGTGGGGGGCGACTCCACGACAAACCGGCTCTCCTTCGCCACCACCGGGACGTCGTGCACCTCGAAGAGGTGCTTGCCCGTAAGGACTTCCACCAGCAACACCCCCAGGCTGAAGACGTCGGAGCGCGGCGTCAGCCCTTCCTTGCGCAGGTACTCCGGAGAGGCGTAGGCCACGTCTCCTCGCAGCAGATTCTCCGGCGACTCCTCCCGCCCCACCATCAGCGAGAACGCCGAGCCGAAGTCCAGCACCTTCACCTCTCCATGGAGGCCCAAGGCGATGTGCCTAGGACTCACGTCACGGTGGACGACGCCCAGGGGCGCGCCCTCCTCTGACGTCAGCGTGTGCGCGTAGTGCAGCGCATCCGCCACGTCCGCCCCCACGTACAAGGCAAAGCCCTCCGAGAGGGGCTTGCCTCGCACCAACGCTGCGCACACCAGCGTCTCCAGCGAGGGCCCACCCACGTACTCCATGACGGCGAAGGGCACATCCGCATCCTCATCCACCTCCATGTGGAAGACTTGAGCGATGTTGGGGTGGTTGAGTCGGAAGGCCAACTGCACCTCTTCAATCAACCGCGTGCGCATCATGAACGTGGAGGGGCTCGCAATCTGGCGAACCAGGCAGGGGCCGGCCAGGACTCCATCCGCCACTCGCCGCTCCGCCTTCAGGAGCCTCTCGCCATTCGACCGCACCTCAAGCTCCTCCACCGCCTCGTAACGGACGCCATCCACCACGAAGAGGAAGCGCGGCGAGCTGGGGCTGGGCGGGGCGGAGGGACTAGGCGGTAACTCCTCCGTCGACACTTCATCTTCCGAACGTTTCGTCATGGCTGTGAATCCTCCTGAAAGAGGGGACGCGGCCCCACGGACGCCAAGGCTCGCCGTCGCGGGTCACTCTCCCGAAACTTACGAGGTCTAGTTGACTCGACCGTCCAATTAACATGACCTTTGAGAAACTGTGAAGCCCTCTACCACTCGCAGCGGACAGGCCGCCCCAAGCGCGCCTTCCCGGGGTGAACGAGACCCCAGCTTCGGCCTCACATGCCGAGACAGGGCAACCTACAAAGGAAACATGCATCGTGAGTGAAACCGTTGACTGGGGCCCGATTCGCGAACTGGCACGTCGTGTCTCCACCACAGGAGCGAGCCTGGCCCTCACGACTGAGGCGAAGGCACTGCTGAGGCGCACGGCCTCCGAGGTTGGCATCATCGACAGTGAAGCCGAGAGCGCGCTCGCCACGGAGGAGGGGGCGCTGGGCCTCTTACGTGAGGAGTCCCGGCGCATTCGAGAAGGCTCCCACAGGCTCATGGACGCGCTGCACCGGATGTACCAGCACAAGGACAAGGGGGACTTCGCCAGCGCCCGCCAGGAGATGCGGGACGTGCTCAAGGTGGAAGTCGTGCCCCACTACCGCGCCCTCGCCGAGGGGCAGCTCGAAGACATGGCTGACGCACCGTAACGACAAGCGCGGCGCGCGTTGCGCAGCGGCATGCCGGGTGAAGGCGTCTCTCCCGCCCCCGAGCTGATTGCCGCAGGAGCGCCCTCCCGAGAGGGCGCTTCGCAGGCCTGACTCAGGCTGATGTCACCTTGTCGAAGGGGCGCACAACCTTCCTGGAGTCGGAGACACGCTCCAACGTCACCGTCTTCGCCTTCTCGTCGACGGCCTTCACCTTCGCCGTGAAGGCGCCCCGCCCTTGCTTGTAGCGCACCTCCTGTCCCACCGAGAAGGAGGCGGGAACCTCGGGACTGGAGTTGGGGCTCGCGCTGGGGGCTGCGACCGTCTCGGTGCGTCCCGCTACGCGCGGGCGCCCGCGGCTCTTCTGGAGCGCGGGGCCAGCCCGCGTGGGCTTCGTCGCAGCCTCCGGCCTCACGTACTTCCGCACGGGCACCGAGGGCGTGCGCTTCGTCGCGGTCGTGGACGCAGGCACGGGCGCCGACGTGCGCTTCGCTGTGGGCACAGGCGTGGGCGTGCGCTTCTGCACGGGCGCCGCTGGGGCGCGGCCAGGCTCAACGCCCAGGAACAGAGCAATCCGCTCCAGCAACTCCACCTGCCGCTCCTGCAGTTCCAGTTGTCGGCCCAGCGCCTTCTCCACCGACTCCGCCACCGCAGCATGGATGATGCTCTTCATGTCGTTCTGCATGTCTCTTCGCTCACTTTCCTCGCGGGGCGTACAGCCCGCGCACTCTCAACACGGACAACAATTCAGCCTCTTGCACTCACGCTACACCAAGGAGTCCAGGCCGCCGGACTCCCATCTCAGAATGAAGCCTTCACCTCACGCCAACGCTCACGCTGCGCTTCCCACGTCCCCGCGTGTGCAATGGCCCGGAGTCCTCGCTCGCTGAGGGGCTCCTCTCCCTCCACCGCCTCGAGGAACAGCACCTCCTCCTGGATGTCGGACGCCAGCAGCACCAAGTCCAGCAGGTGCGTCACTCGCGCTCGGGTAAAGCCCAGTTGACCTGCGACGTCCGCTGCGCTCGCCACGAGACCCCGCCCAATGGCGGACTCCACATGGTGCGCCAGGGCCAGCATTCGCGCGACGCGTGCTGGCCGTCGCGCCACCTCTCGCGGCGGAGGTAGTGCTCCCCCTCGGAGGCGCACCGCCTTCGCGCGACGCACGCGGTGGAAGTGCGCGCTGACGAGGCCGGCCTCCGCCGGCCGAGACTCGGAGCTCATGCTCACGCCGCCACCTCCTCGCGCCCAGTCGCCGCGGCCTCACCTGCGTGGGCCATATGCACGTCGACCTGACCCGTCGCCTCGTTCACCACCACCCGGCCAACGAGGGCCCGCAGCAGACGCCCCCGATTCGTAGGAGTGAGGGCGTCCCACACCGCGTCGAAGCTCCCCAGGGCCTGGGCCACCCACTCCGCTTCCACCTTCTCCCCCTCAATGGCGTCCAGGGCGCGCTCCACCTCCGCCAGCCGCTTCCTCATACCGGTGACCTCCACTTCCGCAGCCGTCAGCTTCTCCTCGACGAGGCGCCGGGCTGGGCCCTCCAGCTTCGAGAGGGAGTCCACCCACTTCGCGGACTCCGCGACGCGCCTGGCCAAATCCTTCGGGAGCTGCGCACGCTCGGCGCGCAGGGCCTGGTGCTTCTCCTCCAGGCGCGTCGTGAGGCGGGCATGCACCTGGGCAGCGAAGCCGCCACCTACCGAAACCTCCCGGAGCTGCGTGACGACGAAGTCCTCCAGGGCGGCTGCCGGAAGGGGCGCGGCCCGGCACCCTTCCTTCCCCCGCTTGTCCCGGGTGACGCAGCGGTAATAGCGGTACTCGCGCTCGCCCTTGCGCGTGCTGCCGGGCGTCATCGCCTCGCCGCACAGGCCGCAGCGCAGGAGGCCTCGCAGCACGTAGTCGGGGTTGCGCCCGTGGTACTGAATACCGGGGCCCTCAAGCATGTCCTGCACCCGGTGGAAGGTGGCCCTGTCCACAATCGGCGAGTGCTCGCCCGGGTGCGTCTCGTCGCCATACGGCACGAAGCCCGCGTACAGGGGACTCCTCAAGAGGCGCAGCACGTCCTGCGTCGTCCACTTCCGCGCCGCGCGCGTGGCGCCGCTCTGCGCCTCGTACCGCTTCGTCGTACGCCCCTTCTCGTTGAGGAGGCGCGCCACCGCCGAGGCCTGCTGGTGCTGGAGGTACAGCTCGAAGGCCTCGCGCACCACCACCGCCTCGTACTCATTCACCACGAGGCGCTTCTCCCTCACCTCGTAGCCCAGCGGCGCGCGCCCCCCCGTCCACTTCCCCTTGCGTCTCGCGGCGGCAACCTTGTCCCTCGTGCGCTCCGAAATCATCTCCCGCTCGAACTCGGCGAAGCTCATCAGCATGTTGAGGGTGAGCCGCCCCATCGCGTCGGCGGTGGAGAAGTTTTGTGTCACCGAGACGAAGGACGCGCCCGCTGCGTTGAAGCGCTCCATGACTTTCGCGAAGTCGAGGAGGGAGCGTGAGAGACGGTCGACCTTGTAGACCACGACGACGTCCACCCGCCTCGCGTCCACATCCTGCAGCAGTCGCTGGAAGGCGGGCCGCTCCATGTTGGCGCCGGTGAAGCCGCCGTCGTCGTAGCTCTCATCCACCAACACCCAGCCGGGCTGGCGCTGCACGTAGGAGACACAGGACTCGCGCTGGGCGTCCAGCGAGTTGAACTCCATCTCCAGGCCCGCAGCGGTGGACTTGCGCGTGTAGACGGCGCAGCGCTTCGCGTCCGAGGGCGGCAACTTGCTCTTCCTCATCGCCCCTCCGAATCCTCGGGCGTCGGCTCCCGAGGCTCGACGCTCGACGACTGAGTCTTCCCGGCGAGCTGCTCCGCCACGGCCACCAGTCGCTCCATGTTGTCGTTGAGGCGCTTCAGCTCACGGACGAGCCCCGGCATCGTCGACTCGTAGAAGCGCTGCCCCATGTACGTCTGAAAGAAGGACGGGCCGCTCATGACTTCACCGCGTTCGGGCTGGCATCCTTGATGCCGAAGAAGGTGAAGCCATTCCAGGCCGTGCCCGTAATCAGCTTGGCCACGCTGGAGAGGCTGCGGTGAAGCTGGCCCTCGTATTCGATGCCGCCCTCGCGCACCGTCACCCGGTGCTGCGTGCCCTTGAACACGCGCGTCAGCACCGTGCCCGGCTTGGGCAGGCGCGCGTCGCGCCCATTCACAGCAGCCGTGCGCCCGTCCACTGGGGCAGGAGGAGGTGGTGGTGGCGCGGAGGCCCTCGTCTCCGCCACCTGTCGCATCCGCCATCGCTCGGGCAGCTTGTCACCCAGCTCCGCGATGCGTGCGACGGCGCGCGGGGAGAGTCCCCCTTCGGCCAGCTCCTGAATCCGAAAGGCCAGGCGCTTCTTCAGGTAGTCCCGGTTGCGGCTGCGCGTGGGCTCGCCGTACAGCTCCAGGTACTTCGCCGCCAGCTCCGGCACCGGCATGGTGGCTAGCGCGGCCACCTGCTGTGGCACGTCCGCCAACTGCTTGCGCGCAGCGCGCGCAGTCTCCTTCTTCGCCACGGTATCTCCTTTGCCCGGAGCAGCACGCCCTCGGGCGAAGGCCATGGACGCTCTGTCCCCAAAAGAAGACAAGTCGAGAGTCTGAGCCTCAGCCATGCGCGTTCTCCTCCGCGCCCCACGCCGGCGTCTGTCGTTGCGCCTGCACACGCCGACGCAGCCACAACTCCCAGAGGGCCTCGGACAGCACGTCCACCGCATCCTCGCGGCGCTGCTGCGGAGTGCTGCGCCGCACCCCGGCTGAAACATCAACCTCATCCTGCTTCGACACTTTCGGGGTCATCACGATGACAACTCCACCTGCAAGCGTTTGGGAACATGCCCACGCGACTCCGCACCCCACGGCCGCCGGCCGTAGGGCACTCGCCGCCCGGGCCGGCTATCCGTTGGCGTCCTCCGCCATGTAGTCACCGTTGCGCGCGCGCCAGTCGTGCGACTGGGGGAAGTCCTCCGCCGACACGAGGCGCGTGCGCGACAAGTCCATCACCACGGCGCGGCGACGGTTCATCCGCCCGTCGAAGCAGATGCGCTCATTCAGGGCGGTGACGTAACCACCCTCACGGTGGTTCTCCTGCAGCAGGCGCCGCAAGGCCCGCGTGTCCACCACCTCGCCCTCGTAGCCGATGCGCCGGCAGTGAGCGCGGAAGGCGTCATACGCGCTCTCCAGGTGCAGGCAGAGGCGCTCGGCGTCGAAGACGTAATGCACCCGGTGCCGTAGCTCCCCTTGAATGGCCATGACGCCCAGCATCTCGAGGAAGGCGTCGAGGGCATTCTTCACTCCGACCTCCGTCTCGAGGATGTCCGCCAGCACCGCGTCGACTGCTTCGCGAGCCCCCAAGTCTTCGGGCAGCGCGTACCCGCACTCCTGAGCGAACTCCTCGAAGAGGTGCAGCCCCAACAGCATCGCCACCACGTTGTCGACGACGCGCGTGGGCACCTCCCGTCCCGTCAGGAAGACATCCGACACCGCGCGGGCCACCTGGAAGTCCGCGTCGAAGTCTCGCCCCAGGCAGAATTGAATGTACCGAGGCGCGAGCAGGGCCAGGTTGACGGACTTCAGCTTGCGGAAAGCCGCCCGGCACTCGCGCCGCTTCAGCGTCGCCTTCTCGGGGTTGACGGTGAGGAGGCGCTCCAAGAGAGCGGCCTCCGTGGGACGTGTCTCGCCCGCCACGCACAGCGGTGCGTGCAGGCGGTAGCTCACCACCGACAAGTCCGAGCGGCCTCGCTCCTCCGTCTCCCCGCGGTAGAGGCGCCGCATGTAGCGGTGCAGCATCTGCAGCCGGTGCAGCGGCATGTCGTAGGGCTTGTACTCGTCCGCCACCACGGGCACGGAGCGCGTGGCGGACAGCAGCTTCACCAACGCAAATTCCGTCTCCGTCACACTGTATGCGTCTGAGGAGGGCACGCCGAAGAGGGGCCAGAAGACGTCGGTGCACATGCTCGACTTGCCGCTCCCTTGAGTCCCGTGGATGAAGAGGAGCGGGAAGGAGCCCACCTTCTCCATGAGGCGCGGCTTCATCGGCGTGGCGAAGAACCACCCCAGCATGGGCACCACCACCTGCGGCGTGTTGAGCTGTGGCAGGTACTCGAAGACGGTGCCCGCGACGTCGTGGAAGGTGTCCTCGTCCGCGGCCTCGTAGCGGATGCGTGCCTCCAGCGACGTCCCATTCGGCAGGTACGCCACGGGGGAGGCTGAGAGGAAACCCTCCCGCCCAATGGTGCACCCGGGTGCCACCCAGACGTGGTGCGCTCCCTGCTTGAAGTCGCCCAGCGTGGTGGTGCCCGGTAGCCGCGGCACCGGCCGGCGCGCCACCGCGCGCAGCAGGCCCTGCACGTTGTTGTCGCTGCCCGTCCACTGCGTGTGGACGGAGGGGAGGTGGTTCAGCAGCTCCTTGCGCGAGTGGAATGCCCGTCGCGGCAGTCGGGCTCCCTCGATGACGGTACCCTTGTCCGTGCGCACATCCCCGAGGAACACCTCCCCCTCCTCGGTCTCCACCAGGGCCTGCGGTGTGAAGGTGAAGGAGGAGATGGCCTTCGCCTCTCCCCGCTGCGTCACCGTGTAGTAGCAGTACGCGTCCTCGTACACCTCGCCGTCGATGGTGTCGTCGCCGGTGCTGCTCTTCCCTCCGCCCTTGGTGTCCGCGCCCTCACCTGCGGCCTGGGTGCGCACAGCGCGGGCCATGGACAGCCGGAGCTTCTGGGCGGGCTGGCCCGTGCGCACCTCCAGCAGCGCCAGGTACTTCTCCTGCGCCGACGGCGGACGGTGAGCAATCGCCTCAAGAATCGGCTTGAGGCGGTACTCCACGTCCTGGGCCGGCACCGTGGCCAGGCGCTCCACAGCCGCCTCAATGTCGAAGACGACGTCGTACAGCTCGCAGCGCACCTCCGGCTCGCGGTTGACGCGGCAGAAGCCCATGCCCTGGAGGGAGTGGCAGGGTGGCGCCACGGAGCCATCCTCGCGGGAGGTGGCCGCCACCTTCTCGTAGGCCTTTTGGACGTACCCGGCGCCGTCCCGGCCCTTCAGCTTCCCGAGGCCCCGGCGGTCGTACTCCAAGACGAGCTCGGTGATTTCGTCGAGGCCCAGCCTCTTGTGCGCGAAGAAGCGCACCATGTTGAAGATGGCGACGCTCCGGTCCTCCGCGCCCTCATTCCACAGGCGCTGTACCGGGCCGCACATCTCCACCGGCTGCGCCCAGTCGTACTCCCCTGACTCCGTCCGGCGGGCCTTCACCGCCCCCTTCAGTGCCGAGGCAGGGGAGGACAGAGGCAGCGCCGTCTGCGCTGGGCGCGACAGGCTCTCCACCGCCTGCGGAGCCGCCGCGCTCAGCAGGCGCTCCAGGAGCTGTGCATCCTCGACACGCTCGAAACCGGCAAGCGCCCGGGCTGCTCTGTGAGGCCGCTCCACCGTCCCCGCCCCCTTCCTGCTGACGGTGCCCACCACCTTGATGACACGGGCCACGTCATGGATGGAGTCCACGCGCACGCGCTCCGAGGCAAAGCGGGCGCGCAGCTCGGCCTCGAAACTCTTCAGGCCCGCCTGCACGCGCTCGTGGCGCTCGCCCTCCAGGGACTGCGGCGGCAGGGCAAACCAGAGCTGCGCCCCGTTGCCGCTCATCATCAGCCGCGGGCGTACGAGCCCCTGGGCTTCACACCAGGCCGCGGCGGCTTCTGCCACCTGGAGCGTCAGCGAGAGCTCGTCCTCAGTGCTGGCCGTGTGTTTGGGACGCACAGGGTCCAGGTCCACCACTGTGGCCGTCACCACCTCGATGTCCTTGCTGCCCGCCCCCGTCCTCAGCGGCAGCAGGACGTTGGGGGCAAGCTCGAGCAGGCGCCGGGGGCGAGGCTGGATGCCCACGTACACGTTGCCGTCAGCATTCGCAGCCGAGCAGGCCGCGACGAAGGACTCCTCGTCGTCGAAGAAGCCCAGCCCAACGACGCCCCCGCCGCCCGGGCGGATGACACGGACTTCACTCACACCGTGCGGCGCATGCGCCAACCACCGCCAGGTGGCGCGGATAGCGTCCGCGTTGGGCGTGCTCGGAGTGGTGTCAGAAGGTGTCGTCATCGAAGATGCTCACTCCATGCAGCGATTCAAAGGGCCTTGGCGGCGCCGGCCACCCCCAGCACCGTGGCGTACTGCTGGCTGCGCTCCGCATGGTGGCGCCGGAGCAGCGGCACCAGCCCGTCGACGAAGTCGATGAGGACGGCGCTCTTCTTCTCCGGGTGGGGGCGCATGAGGCGTCCGAGGCGCTGGACGGTGCGCCCCTTGGCGCGGCCGGGGTACGCCAGGAAGACGCGCGAGAGGCGCGGCAAGTCGAGCCCCTCATCCGCCAGGCTGGTGGCCACCAGCACACGGATGCGCCCGGAGCGGGCCTGGTCCAGTAGCGCCTTTCGCGCCTCGCGCGGCACCTCGCTCGTCAACGCGGCGGCCGCGAGGCCCGTGGCCGAGAGCCGCTGCGCCAGCAGTTCGCAGTGCTCCACTCTGCCCGTGAGGACGAGGCACAAGTGGCCTGCCCACGCTTCGCGGGCTACGGCCCCGAGGACGAGGTCGTTGCGCGCTTTGTCCTCGGCCAGCGCCTCCAGCATGGGCGCGTAGTCCGAGGCGCCGAAGTAGGGGAAGTCGAAGGCTGTCTCCACGGCACGCACCTCGGGCACCACCAACACGCCGCGCGCGACGAGGTCCTCGTGCTTCACCACGGCCAGCGGCGCGCCCAGGTACAGGCGCAAGAGAGGCGTCAGCCCGTCCTCCCGCTCGGGCGTCGCCGTCAGGCCCAGCCGGTAGCGAGCCGGGCAGCGGTCCACGATTCGGTGGAAGGCGCTGGCGGCGATGTGGTGGGCCTCGTCGAGGACGAGCAGGCCGAAGCAGTGGAGGAAGGCGTCGAGCTTCGCCTCCTCCCACCGGGCCAAAGACTGGACGACGGCCACGGTGACGGGCCGCACCTCTTCCTCGCCTGCTCCTACGAGGCCCGCCTCCAGGCCCAGGCGCTCGCGCACGTGCTCTCGCCACTGCTCGGCCAGGTCCAAGGTATGGACGAGGATGAGCGTCTGCGTGCGGAGCCGAGAGATTGCTCCGACGGCGAGGACGCTCTTGCCTGCCCCGCATGGCAGCACCGCCGTCCCCTGGGTGACTTTCACCAGGCGCTCCACGGCCGCGGCCTGGTAGTCGCGCAGAGGCACCGCCGGCAGCTTCGTCAGGCGCTTGGGCGGCAGCACCCGGGCGTCCTCGAGGGACAGCATCAGGCCCGCTTCGTCCGCGGCCCGGCGCAGCAGGTGGATGGCCCCGCGCGGCAACACCAGCTCCTTCTCCTCCTGGCGGAAGAAGTACAGCGTCTGGGGCTCCGCCCCGGGGCGCTTGCGCAGCCGCACCAGCTTCAAGAAGGCTGGGTTGGGCAGAGAGAGCGCCCGGCAGAGGCCCTCCAGCACCTTGGGTGGTACGTCGCCCACCGCGAGCCGCAGTCCGGCATCCACGCGCACGCGCAGCGTCTGCTTGCCCGTGCCCGAGTTGCGAGCAGGCGCTGACGGCGCTGCGCCCACGCTGGAGTCCTGGGCGCGAGAGACAACACGCCCCCCGTCCCCGTGCATTTCGGAGAAGTCTTCCACCATTCCTGTTGTCCCCAATGAGGCACGTCGGAGGGCTCGCAACAGGCCCCCCTTCGCGCATGGCTACGGCAACCAGCGACGGCGAGGCCGGCTTACGGCCCGAAGGGGTCCACGTCGGCAACACTCTCCGCGGAGTACTCGGCCACGAGGGAGTCGACGAAGGCGCGCGCGAGCTCGGCCTTCGACGCCGGGATGTCCCGAATGCGCTGGACGGAGAACTTCTGGAGGAAGCGGTCCACCGCCTCGCGCGGCAGTGCCTTCAGCGCGGTGGCCATGGCCTGCGCGAGCCTCACATCGACAGGCTCGCCCGCCTTCGCACTTGAAGTGGCTGCCGGCGAGGGGCCCCCGCTCCCGCCCCCATTCCCCGCGGCCTCGGCGGCATGCAGCTTCTGAATGTCGTGCAGGTGCAGCCGCTGGAAAGCCTGCTGTTCATCCGGAGTGAGCTGACACTCCGGCAGAATCGAGTACGTCGTCTTCGGGTCATTGGCGGCCCCGTGGCGCTTCACCTCGAAGGCCCACTTCTCCAGTCCGTACTTCGCTCGGACTTCCATGAGCGAGTCGAAGAAGGCGGTGGGCCGCTCCAGCACCTTCACTTCGCGGGTGCTGTAGAGGGCAAGGTTGTAGGTGATTCGCAACGAGGGCTTGTGCCCTTGGGCCTTCAGCTTCTCGTCAAAGCCGACGCACCGTCCGCCGATGAAGCACACCTCCCGCGGGTACGGCTCCCCCAGGAAGACGACGACGGCGGTGTCCCCGTCATTCGCCAGCTTCAGCCAGACGCTGCCCTGCTGCTCATGCTGCTTGGCCATCTCGGCCGTCATTTCCCACATGTTGGGCATGTGCTTCACTCCTCCTTCTGGCGGTGCGTGGTGGTGGCGGGACGCTCGCGCCGGTACACCGCAAACAACTCGGTGCCGTCCGCAGTGCAGCCCGCAGGCTCGACGTTGAAGTCCGCCTCGGTGTCGACGAGGTGCTCGAGCTCCCACCTTCGGAAGAGGCCCGGCATGCGGACATAGTCGTTGTCCCCTGCACACTCACAACACCGGCAAGCAGGGCCCGCGCGGGCTCCACTCCCCTCCTCGACGCTCACGACTCGCACGTGGTGAGAAATGAGGTGCAGGAGCGTCTCTTCACGCTCGAGTGGCTTTCGCTCGGCTGTCTTCATTCTGTCCTTCCGGGAGGCGGCAATAGGAAAGCGTCCCTGGCCTTCCGAGAGGCCAGGAGGACACAGAGGCGAGACTGGGCAGGGGCGAGGAAGCCCCTCTCACTCAAAGGCAGCGCACAGCCAGACGGGGACATCGGGCCCGAGACATTTGTCCTCGCTGCGTCGCGCCCGTTGTTTCAAATCCCCCATCCCCTACATGCACCCTTCGCGGAAATTTGGGACACGGAATCTTTTCACCGGAATTTATCGGCCATTTTCCGGAGGCGTCGCAGCGCGCGCTGGAAGCGCTTGCGCGCCACTTCCGGCGCAAGCCCCAGGCGCGCCCCCACCTGCGCGTGGCTCTCCTCGTGAAGAAGTACGGACACCACCAGCTCCGTGTCCCCTCCCGCCAACGGAAGCAGCCACTCACGAAGGGCCCCTTCCTCCGACTCCAGCGAGAGGCGCGCTGGCAGCCCCAGGGCCGAAGCAGCAGGAGGTTCCGCCCAAGGCTTCAGGCCCACTGTCCCCTGATGGAGAGCCTCGAGCTGGGCCACCTCAGTCCGGGTGCGCTGCAGCGCCTTCATCAAGTCCCGCTCAGCCCCCAGCACGAGTGTCGCAGCGACGCGGTGGGTGCGCCACAAGTCGACGCGTGCCACCAATGAGGAGAAGGCGAAGGACAAGGCCGAGGTGAGCTCGTCGGACGACTCGAAGCACCGACGACGCCGGCGGTATATGGCGTCGAGGGCGGGCCACAGGCCCAGCCACAACAGGGTCGAGGCCAACGCCCCTTCATCACGTTCCTGCACCATGGAGACGAGCGTCGCGAAGACGGCATTCCTCGCCCCCGCATCCTCGTCCCGACTGTTGAGGTACGCGACGAGTGCCGACGGTGTCACGAAGCCGGCGAGCGCCAGCCGCCTGGACTGCACCCTGCGCAAGGACTGCCGCGCCCCTCGGCTCTCCATGGTTTGGCGAAAGCCCTCACGGAGGGCCTCCCAGCGCCTGCGCACAACGCCTCCTGGTTGAATGAGTTCCTAGGGACACGCCGGGCTGGAGGCACCAATGGAGCCTCTCTGGCCTCGGCAGGCGACACGCCCTGTCACGCCTTGGGAAACTGGGTGACGAAGACGGGCGTCCGCATGGACGGGCGAGGAAGGAGAACCTTCACGGGAGCTTCCGCGGAGGGGCTGCAGTGAGGGCACTCGATGGAGCCTGCCACCCAGTCTGCGACGACGACTCCCTCGTCGGTGCGCAGGCGAGGCCCGGCCCCGTCACGGACGGCCAGCACCTGGCGACACCGCCTGCACCGAACTTCCACGAGCGTCAGCGACACGTCTTCCCCTCTCTACGCAGCCACCTGTCGACTCGCGGCATGCGTCATCGCGCTGTCCCCCACGGAAAGCGCATCCCCTGCACGAAGGGCCCACGCAAGTGGACTCCCTCGCGACTTCACCTTCCTCGCGTCCCTCCAGGGGCATGGGCCTCAGCTGGATTCAGGGACGCGGCAGACGAGCTCTGCGACTTCCATGCCCGGGCAGGCGAACAAGCATCCTGAGGCTGTCTCTCGCTCGGGCCTGTCGCACGGGTGCACAGGGCTGGACGGACCGTCCCGACTCTCAGGCCCACACAACGTGAAACACATATTTCTCAATGTATCAGCACGAGAGAGTCGCTCGGGTGACTTCACAGACTGCGGGCTCGAAGGCGATGGACTGCCTCCAGGCGCATGGAAGCCCTCTTTCATGAACTGGGCCCGTCCTGGAGCTGCTTCGTGCGCCAGGAGGCCATTTCCGGCCGTTCTACGGCCATTCACAGGACGAGCTTCTTCCGAGTTCCGGCGGTGCCGAGCACCGGCCGCACGCGCCTTCACATTCAGCCGCACCGGCTTCCACTTCAAGAGCGGGTGTGGACAGCGTGGACAGGTGTGGACAGCACGCTGTCCACACTTAACCTCATGATTTCTCTAACGAAAACCTTAGTGTGGACAGTGTGGACAGCTTTTATGGGGAGAGACTCGTATGCGCGTGCGCGCACTTGTACATGGAGCCTTCGCGTGCGCGCGCACATGACGTAGGGGTACTCTTCAAAAGCTGTCCACACTGTCCACACCCACCTATCCACAGGCAATCACTGGCGAAAACTGTGGACAGCAACCTGTCCCAGAGCTGTCCCGGGGCTGTCCACAGCCGAGGGGATGTCCCCGATTCATCGCCGGATGCCTTTGTGCCTCTTTCCCTCGGCGATTCGCTCGCCTGGAAATCAGAAAAGAAATCGGGCGAAAAGATTCCTTGTCCCAAATGGAAGTGAAGGGGTGCTTGTAGGGTGTATCGGCAATCACGCGCCGCCGACATCCGCGCATGGCCCTTACACACCACCTCCAGCCCACTGCCGCACAACAACGCCCTCCCGGCGTGACGTGCGAAGCGTACGTCCGCGGCGAGGGCAAGCACTGCTTCCACTACCGGACTGGCGGGAGATGCACCCTGCCCAGCGTAGGCGGCACCTGCACCGAGTGGCTGAAGGTGAATCGGCAGGCCCGGCCTCCTCGTGACGTGGCCGCGCCGCCTGTCCCCGCGCCTCCGACGAAGGCCGCTCCAGTCGCTGTGGATCTCTTCGGTCATCCCCTTCCCGAGTCGGACTCGAAGAAGCCCGCCCCGGCCCCCGCCTCCAAACCCGCGCCGCCAGTTCCGTCTCCCGATGTGAAGGGGCTGGCCGCGCAGGCCCTGCGAGGCCTCACCGACGAAGACATCGCCAGCTTCAAGGCCCTCAACGCCGAGGTGTGCTTCGCCTCCGAAACCTACGGCAAGGTGTGGCTCGTCCCGGCCTACACCGGCCAGGCCCGAAGGGAACTCACCCCCGAGCACGCCGCCACCCTGGTGCGCGTCCTGTCCGCCTTCCCGGGCTCTCGCGTCTTGTCCTTCGAGAAGCGGCAACCCTCATCGGAGGTGTCGCCATGAACGTGGCCCACGTCCGTGAAACACACGCATGGGGCTGCGCTACTTGTCCCCTTCGACTTGATGTGTCTCTCGAAAAGAGCGTGATGACTGTCTCGCGACACGCCACTGCATCGGCCCGGAGGCCCACGTCATGAGCGCCCTGCGAAACCAGCATTTGTCATACAGCCGGCTGAGCCGCTTCGAGGCATGCCCGCTGTCCTACCGGCTCCACTACCTCGACAAGCACACCGCCGAGCCCGGCGTCCCCCTGAGCTTCGGCAAGGCCCTGCACGCCGTCCTCGAGCGGCTCCTCCAGGAGGTCATCGACACCGAGTACGCGGGCCTGCTCTCCGAGGAGCGCGCCCTCCAGCTCTACCGTGAAGAGTGGGCCGCCTCGGGCCTCTCCGGCCTGAACCTCTTCCAGCAGGGCCTCGGCATCCTCCAGGACTTCGTGCGCCAGCAGGGCCGTGTCGACGCCCGCGACATCCTCGCCGTGGAGAAGGAGTTCCGCCTGCCGGTGGGCCCATTCACCGTCCTGGGCTTCATCGACCGCGCCGACTGGGTGGACGATGAGACAGTCCACGTCATGGACTACAAGTCCAACCACCAGCTCTTCACCCGCGAGGAGCTGGACTCCAGCCTCCAGCTCAGCCTCTACGCCCTCGCCGCGCGCCGCCTATGGCCCTGGGCGAAGAAGGTGCGCCTTTCCATGTGGATGCTGCGCCACGGCGTGCTTCAAGAGACGACGCGCACCGAGGAGCAGTTGGAAGCCGCCCTCGCCTACGTCGAGACGCTGGGACAGCAGATGGAGACGGCGGAGTCCTTCCCCGCACGCATCAACCCCAACTGCGTGTACTGCGACCACCGGCACAACTGCCCCGCCTACGCACAGGCGCTGGAAGGCCAGCGAGACGTCGTCTGCGAGGACACCTCGGACTTGGAGTCCGTCGCCCGCGAGCGCCAGGAAGTCGCCCACCTCGCGAAGATTCTCGGCGCGCGCAAGGCGGAGCTGGAGGACGTCCTCCGCGCGCACCTCGCCGAGAAGGACGAGCTCGTCCTCGCCGGCACGCGCTACCGCATGTTCAACACCACCAGCCTCGACTACCCGCTGGAGCCCACCGTCACCCTGTTGGCCCGCGCCACCGGCCTCCCCCGTGAGGAGCTGGTGCAGCGTCTCGCCAGCGTCGACAAGAAGGCCCTCGACGCGCTGCTGAAGGACGCGGGCAAGCGCCTGGGCACCGCGCGCGTCGCGCTGCTGAAGGCCGAGCTGGACTCCCTCGCCGCCAAACACCACTCGCCCCGCTTCTGGGCCAAGGAGGTCGCATAGTGCTGCTCGCTCACCCTGCTTCTGACATCACTCCTGTCTCCGGTCTCCACGAGCCGCTCTTCCCCGGCCTCCCGCCGCACCTGCGGACGCTGGCGTTCATCGACCTGGAGACGACGGGGTTGGACGCCTCCCGGCACGAGGTGCTGGAGGTGGCGGTGCTGCGCGTCGACGCCCGCAGTCTCAAGGTGCTGGCGGAGTACGAGGCCCGCGTGCAGCCCACCCGGCTGTCCGACGCCCACCCCGAGGCCCTGGCCGTGTGCGGCTACTCCGACGACGAGTGGCGGGACGCTCTGCCCCTGCACGAAGTCTTGGCCACCGTGACGCCGCTCCTGGCGGGCACCCTCGTGGCCGGCCACAACACCAGCTTCGACTGGGGCTTCCTCGTCGAGGGCTACCGCCGCACCGAGATGGCCCTGCCCCGCGTCGACTACCACCGCCTCGACACCGCCAGCCTCGCCTGGCCGCTGCTCGCCACCGGCGAGGTGGAGTCCCTCTCCCTCAACGCCCTGGCCAAGCGCTTCGGTCTCCACCGACCCACGCCTCACCGCGCCATGGCGGATGCCCGCTGCACGCTGGAGCTGGCCCGCTGCCTCGCAGTGCGCATGGCCCGGGGCGGCCACATGGAGCGACTGCTGGAGGAATCGGGAGGTGTCTCGTGAGTGGCGCATCCTCCCGTCGCAAGGGCGCCGACTTCGAGCGAGCCCTCGTCCACCGCTTCCGTGAGGCGATGCCCGAGGCCCTCATCCGCCGCGGCCTCCAGTACCGCACCGGACAGGAGATGTCCGACGTCGAGGTGCCTTGCTTCTGGGTCGAAGCGAAGGCCCACCAGCGCACCAACGTCCGCGAGGCCATGCGACAGGCGGTGGAGACGTGCCCGCCGGGCCGCTGGCCGCTGGCCGTGTGCAAGGACGACGGGCAGCCACCCCTCGTCACCATGCAGTTGGATGACTTCCTCGAGCTGGTGCGCGAGTGGTGGGAGGCCCGTCCTCGGTGAGTGACTTCTTCGGCCATCTCCTGGGCCTCCTGCGTGTGGAGGCGCTCGCCCCTCGGCACCATGCCGTCTTCTCGGCTGCGCGCACGTGGCGGCCCGACTTCGCGCGCCACGCCTCGCTCGAATCCGTGCTGGCCGCGATGGACGACGCGCGCGAAGAGACGTACCCGGAGCGAGAAGCCCTCACCCGGGCCCTCGTGGCCGAAATGCAGTCCTCCTCCAGCCCCGCGTGGACGGCTGCCCTCGCCTCCGCCTACGCCCCCATGCTGCGCCGCCTGCGCCGCCGCCTCCTCGGCAACGCGGTGCCACGGGAGGACCTGGACCAGCTCGTCCTCGCCACCTTCCTCTCCGTCGCGCGCGGCTTCCCTCTCTCGCGTTGGGGGGACTGGACGGCGGCACGCCTGCGCCAGCAGACGGCGCGCGAGGTGTTCCGGCACCTCCGAAAGGAGCGCGCGGAACAGCACGAGACGTACACGCAGGCGCAGCTCGCCGAGTGGCTGCCGGACACCCGTCACGCCACGCCGGTGGAGAGCCCCAGGCGTCCCAGCGTCCGGCGCAGCTTCGTGAAGCGCGATGCCGTGCTGGTACACCTCGCCCGCGCCAGCCTGCCGCGCAGCGACGTCGAGGTCCTCATGGCCACCGTCGTCCGGAGGGAGAAGCTGCGCACCTACGTCAGCCGCCTCGTCGAAGGTGACGCCGCCGAGGCCGAGAGGACGTACCAGCGACTGAAGCGCCAGCGCACGCGGCTGATGCAGCGCCTGCGCACCCAGGTGGTGGACGTCGCAGCGCAGCCCTCCGGAGGCTGCTGAGGGAAGGCATGGCCCAGAAGAAGCCCCTCAAGAAGCTGGGGCGCCCCACCAAGGCCGAAGGCCCTCGGCTGCCTCATGACGAGGTGGACAGGCTCCTCGTGGAAGGCGAGGAGGTGCCCACCACGCGGGGCCGTGTGAAGAGGCGATTTCCCTCCTTGCGCGAGCTGGCCGAGCGCTTCGGCGTCGCCCACAGCGCCGTCGCTCGGTACGCCCAGCAACACGACTGCCTCGGCCGCCGCAAGCGCCTCCTCGCCGGGCAAGCTCCGCCCGAGGTGGAGGCGTTTCCCGACGAGGCGCCACCGGCTCCACCGCCCGCGAAGCGCAAGACGGGCCGCCCCCGCAAGTCCGAGGAGCCCGCGCTCCCGCGCCAGGAGCTGGACCGCGCCCTCGTCTTCGGGGACGTGAAGACGCTGCCCGACGGCTCCACCATGACGAGCTACGCCTCGTACCGCGAGTTGGCCGAGCGCTTCGGTGTCGCCACCTCCCTCGTCGCCAACTACGCGAAGGAGCACAACTGTCTGCGCCGCCGCGAGGAGGCCAAGACGCGCATCGCCACCAAGGCGGACCAGAAGTTGATTGAACTGCGCGCCAACGCCATCGCCGTCTCCAAGGACGATGCCCTGAAGATGATTGACGGCTACCTCCTCGGCTTCGAGGAGGCCCTCGCCGAAGGTCGCGTCCGCGTGGACAACCCCACCGACTTCAATACGATGGTGAGGCTCAAAGAGTTTGTCCAAGGCGGCGCCGACTCTCGCCAGGAGCTGCACGCCACCTTCTCGCTAGAGGGCTTGCAAGCGCGACACGCTCAGGCCCTACGCGCAGCGCGGGAGTCCACTCCAGCCGAGCGAGGTGAGGTGGATGCGGAGGTGGAGAGCAACGATCAAGAGCAGAGCGTGTCGGGAGGCTCGGCTGCATCAACACACTTACGATAGGCAGGTTAGAGAGCCAAGCAACTCCACAGTTCGCGCCGAAGCTTCGCTCGTTCTTCTGCCCACAGGATAACCACTCCCAACCCCAAGCAGCCAGCTCTGCCGGGACAATGGATTCCTACACAACCACCAAACGACCAACACACCCCTTCCCACCCAACCGTAACGATGGCAGCATCCCCACACAACACCAACCAGGAGGACAACCTTGTCAATCAAACGCATTGCCGGACTCATTGCAATGGGGCTTCTTTGGGGCTGCGGCGGGACTGAATTTCAACCGCAGGACGAGCAGGACACGGGCGAGTCCTCCGCACGCCTCACGCCCTGCGAGGAGTGCACCAGCAACTATGCCACGTGCATAGAGCTAGCCAATGGAAGCCCTGACGGAGAAAGGATCTGCAAAGCGCAGCTTCGGATTTGCGTCCAAAATTGCACGTAACAATGTCCATCCCAAGCTGCTCCGAAGCACATTTCTGGAGCAGCTTGGGAATCCCCGCCAAACCGCAACTACGCCCAAGGGGCACCAATGAAGAGTTCATTCGTGGGCATTCTCCTATCAACACTGGCATTCATAGGAGACCTCTCTTTCGCATCCAAACACCAACACCTGACATTGGACACAACACTCACAACAGAAGACTGTGACGAGGCATGCCTTACCGACCTCTTGATGTGCCTCTCTTATACAGAGGACGATCCATCGGCCCAAGCCCTCTGCTACAGAAGGTACGAGCAGTGTAGACTTACCTGCACCCACCACGGCGAAGCCTAAACGGGTGGCAGGCTCGCCCTGCCCTTCAGAGGTGGCGGATTCCGAATGTCGCGCATACGCCGTCCCAAGATGCATGCTTACCGGCTTCTCTCCATAGAATAGTCTGCAGGAGGAAGCTCATCGTAGGAGGAATCGGCTCCCGCCGAGAGGTACACGCCAGTTCCTCGCGGGAAGGACACCAAACTCGGCGCACAGCACTCGCAACGCGCAAGGCAACACAAGCCGAGCACGGCGAGATGAACACGTAGGTGACTGGTAGCGACGACGAGGACCTCGACACGTCCTCCCCGGATGGCCCCAAGGACGACGCTCCCGTGGCTCCATGGACGGACGTCGCGCCCTCGCCGACTCCGTCTGAAAGCCCCATCCGGTAAGCGAACGCGGGCACTTTCGCGATCAATTTCGCCGTTCACTTTCGCTGTACCAAGCGGTGCCTGGTCACTTTCCCCCGGGAGCTCCACCTGGCGCGCGGATGCACACGCCTAGCGCCACAGCCTTCGTAGTTTCGCGAGGTTAGGGCGAACAGCCGCCAGGTCCTCGAGCACCGCGGTCCGAGTTCCGGCCCGAACTCGCGCCCGGAAACACACTCCGTCCAGCGAGCTGGACGCGCGCGCCGTTCACGTCTCCGGCCCACCCTCCCCTTCCTTCGACAGGGCCCCGCTGGCCGCCATGTGGCCCACCTGGCGCGGCCCCGGTTGGCCCCGCGCACCGCGCCTGCCGCCGCGTGGCGCCCGTTTCGTGCGCGTGTGTCCCCGCGCACTTCGGGCCTCATGCCTTTGTCCTCCTCGTGAGCCCCGCGACTCCGAGCCAAGCCCCCCGCGCCCCCACGCTCAGCCCCACGCTCAGCCCCGCGCGCACCTGGGCGCGCGTGCCGTTACCAGGGCCCAGCCGAATGGCCGAAAATGGGTAAAGGCGGCCATTCGGCGTCAGTGCACCCACGCTGTTTCGCGCGCTTACGAGGCCTCCTGACGGGCCGAAGCGCCGAGGCCAATGGCCGCTTTCCGCTGGTTGGGCCATCTGCCGCTCGCTGCGCGGCCCAGCTCCTTCCCCGTCACCGTCGCTGCCTGCCCTTGCCGGGCGCAACCATGCCTACCGATGACGCCAGCGCGCCTACCCCGCCTACCCCTGACGCCAGGGTGGGGGGTGGTGCGATCTTTCGTGCGGGGTGCGCCGCCGGGGCGTGTACCTGGGGCCCTTTTCGAGAGGGTCAGCTCCGAAAAAGTGAACACCCCTCCCCTGATCATTTGCGGCCGGTAAGTGAACGCCTCGCGCTGTTCACTTTCGTCGGCTGCGCCTGGAGCGGCATGCGCGAGCGTTGCGCACGTCCGCCCCTCACCGCCTCCGCGCGGCACCCCGGCCCAACCAGGGGCTCTCGTGGGCGCTCAGCGCGGAGGCGGCATTCCCCATCAGCAGGGCAAGTCCTGCGTCACGCGGACCAGCTCGTCGTCCGAGGGGTGCGTGTAGATGACCGTGGAGTCGATGCTGCGCTGGCGCGCGAAACGCTGGGTGAGGCGGATGTCCTTCGTGCGCCGGTACACTCCGGTGCACGCAGTGTGGCGCACGGCGTGGAAGTTCAGGTGCCGCTCCAGGCCAGCGCGCTCCTGCCACACCGCGAAGCCGTGGCGCACCTGCCGCGTGGACAGGCGCAGGCCCTTGCGGCTCAGGAAGAGCGGTGCCTGGGGCTCCACGTCGTGCCCCTGCGTGCGCTTCAGGCGCAGCAGCTTCTCCAGCTTCGCGCGCACCGTGTCCGAGAGGACCACCTCCTGGGGGCGCGGGTGCCGGCGGCAGCCCTTGAAGACGTGCAGCAGCACGTGCCGGCGTGCGCGACCGCGCTCGTCGAAGATGTCTCCGACGTTGAGCCCCACCAGTTCGTGCTCACGCAGGCCCGAGGCCAGCGCGAGGCTGTAGAGGCAGTGGTCCCTGAATCCCTCCTTGTGCTCGCCCGTCGCGCGCAGCAGCCGCGCCACCTCCTTCTCCGTGAGAGTGCGGGGTGCTCGGGCGACAGCGGCATAGGCAGACATGGCGACTCCTTCGTGAAGAGGACGCGGCCATACGCGCTCTGTCGCCCCCACAAGACAAGTCATTAACCCCGCTGCGCATTCTTGAGCCGGGCCCGCGCGGCCTCGGCCTTTCCCCGAGAGGAGTCGCTGTGCATCCGCTGGCCCATTTCAACTTCGAGGCACACCGCAAGACGGGCAGCCACACGGTGTCAGGTGCTCCGTCACCACAGCCACGCCTGGCTCCCGTCTCACCGCTCCAGGACCTGGTGCTGGCCCACCTGGAAGTGGCCAAGACGCTCGCTTCGTTCATCTCGAGCCTCACGCCGGAGCTGGCAGCGGCCCGCGCGCTCGACGCCATCCACACGGACACGGGGCTGACGATGGAGCCCCATCGCAGGGGGCTATCTGCCGCCGCCAAGCCACCCGCGCGCCTCACCGCCGCGCAGCTCAGCCAGAAGGTGGGGCTGTCCATCCAGACGATGAACCTCCGCCTGGAGGCGTGCGGCCTCCAGCGGCAAGCCGCGAGTGGCAGGTGGGAGCTGACAGACGCGGGCTGGGAGTACGCCGAGGCTGTTCCCCTCAGCCCCCATGAGGATTCCGCCTGCGAGCTTCTCTGGCGGCCCGAGGTGCTCGGCGTCCTGGAGGATGCCGCTCGTTCCTCGGCCATTTCCGTCGGCCTCGGCTGAAGGGGGACACCGTGACACTCGGCATCGTCAAGCGCACCGAGGATGACCTCACCCAGTGGCTGGCCACCGAGTCCGGATTCATTTCAGGGCTGTGCCAGTACGACAACGAGCCCGTGGTGCTGGAGCCGTACCAGCAGTCCTTCCTCGGCAACCGCTCCCGATTCCGTTGGGTCGCGAAGAGCCGCCAGGTGGGCTTCTCCTTCCTCTTCGCGCTCGAGGCCCTGGCACGGTGCCACCTGCGCGACGGCCACACGGCGGTGTTCGTCTCGTACAACTTGAGTGACGCCGTGGAGAAGGTGCTCATCGCCCGGCAGGTGTACGAGGAGCTGCCGCTTGCTTACCAGAAGAAGCTCGTGACGGATGCCAAGACGGAGCTGGCCTTCGAGTCGAACTCCCGAGGCCGGCGCCTCTCGCGCATCATCTCCGTTCCCGCCAAGCCTCCGCGCGGCAAGCGCGGCGATGTCTACCTCGACGAGCTGGCGCACCTGGTCAACGACCGCGAAGTCTATACAGGCAGCACCGCCCTCATCCTGCGCTCGCATGGACAACTCACAGGGGGCAGCACCCCGCTCGGCCGGCGCGGCATCTTCTGGGAAATCGACACGCAGGAGCTGCGCAAGTACCCGCACCACACCCGCCAACTGGTGCCCTGGTGGCTGTGCCGCTTCTTCTGCCTGGACGTGAAGCGCGCCTCGGTGGAGGCCCCCTGCATGTCCACCGAGGAGCGCGTCGCGCGCTTCGGGCGCCCCGTCCTCACCGAGCAGTTCGACTCCCTGCCGCTGGAGGACTTCCAGCAGGAGTTCGAATGCCTTTTACGTCGACGAGTCCTACAGCTATCTCCCCTACGAGCTCATCTTGCCGTGCACCACCGCCGAGCTGCCGCTGGCGCAGGACGCGTCCGACGTGCCCGTGCCGCAAGGGCGCCTGGTGGCGGGCTTCGACGTGGGCCGCACAAGAGATCGCTCGGAGCTGGCCGTCTTCGAAGAGGTGGCGGGCCGCTTCACCTGCCGGCTCCTTCGCAGCTTCGAGGGCATCCCCTTCGCGGAACAGGAAGCCCACCTGCGCCGCCTGCTCTCCGTCCTTCCCATCGCCCGTCTTTCTGTCGACCGGAGCGGCATCGGGATGAACCTCGCGGAGAATCTCGCCCGCGACTTCCCCCAGGTGGTGGAGGAGAACTTCACCAACGAGGCCAAGGAGCGCTGGGCCACCGACTTCAAAATTCTCCTCCAGCGCCGCGACGTCACGCTGCCGCGCCAGCGAGAGCTGGTCGGGCAGATTCACTCCATCAAGCGGCGCGTCTTGCCCTCGGGGAAGGTGGCTTTCGATGCTGAACGCACGGGCCGTGGGCACGCGGACAAGTTCTGGGCCGTCGCCCTCGCATGCCAGCGAGAGCGCACACCGGAGCGGCGAGGAAGCGGAGAGATTGGGGTGCGGGTGATTGGATAGCGCTACCAAGAACACCGCTTGCAATTAACTTCGCCACGCAGGGACACACGGCCCACGCCACGCCTTGCAGCGGAGTTCACGCATCCTTGACTCCCGTCACGGCAAGGAGCTGGCCTGCCCATCAACACAGCCAGCAGCCACAGGAGCAGCCATTACAGCCCGAACGGACTCGGCCACCCTTTATAAATCTCCCTCACGCCAAAGCCGCCCAAAGAAGCAAGCACAAACAAATACCACAACACCATTCACGCCACCCACACCGGCGCACCGCCACGCAAAACAGTGCGAGCGCACTATGACGGCCAACAAAAACACCCTTGACCAGACAAGCACAACACACAGAACATACAGAACCACCCAATGGCGACTCGCCACTGGGCATCTAGCCACACAACCGCCTCGCGCCAGGGGCCACCACGGGAGCCATAGCGTGCCCAACATCAGTCCAAAGTCATTCACCATCGCCCTAGCCATAGCACTCGGATGGGTAGTCCTCCTCTCGCCCAAGCATGCAAACGCCCAGGAGTGCGCAGAAGCAGAAGCCTGGGTCAAGGCACACGCCGGCCGACTCCCATCCGACTACGAAGACTTCTCACGCCATTCCATGGCCTATCGCAAGGCCATCTTCGCAGCCTTGCCTCCTGAGACCCAAAGCTCCCTCTGGAGGCAACACTTCGAGCACTATCTTGAGTCGCATCCCAAGCTGAGCGAGAGCCAGGTAGAGTTCATCCAGGAACTCATCGAGCTCTCCGCCCCTTCGCTCTTCATGAAAGCAGCAAATGCAACAAGCCCTAAGGGCCCCGACCTTACAAAGCAAAAAGAAGCTGCCACAAAGCTCTTTGGCCCTACCGAAACGACATTGCTGCTTGCAACGTTGGGCCCTCAGGAGCAGCTTGCCGGGAACAAAGCGAACTGCGAATGCAACATCGTTGAGGACTTTTGCCCTCCCCTCACCTTCTGTACTCGGGGAACGTCCTGCACCGTAGTCTTCACCGGATGCGGCGCAGTTTGGCTGCAGCCCTGCAACGGCGACTGCATGTACTGACGCGTCATCTTTCCCCTTCGGGCTGAACCTCAATCAAGGATTGGCCCGAAGGTGGATGCGCTTGAGCGAAAGCCAGCCCCTCTCCATCTACTCACACTGCATTGACATGCCAGCCCACCAATGCTAAGCACGGCGTGTGCCGCATGAATACACTCCCCCGCCTCGCGCCAAAGGCACTTGGCTCTGGCGTGGACGCAGCCATTGAAGATGAGCGTGAGGTCGCATTTTCGTCCAAGGCACAAGCGGCTAGCCGTGGCCCTCCTCGCCCTCCTTCTCGCCTATGTGGTCTCCTCTCTGGACTGGTGCCCTCCTCGAGGCGGAGGTTCGATAGCGATTCAGGCTTCCGAAACTGCCCATGGCACACTACAGGCGGGCGCGGGAAAGGCAGAAATTTCCCCGCCGTTTCCAGTCGCGATTGCAGGCTATGGCCCTGCTCGCCCCAAAGCAGACGCTAACCAGACACCGCTCTTCGTCCGGGCCGTTGTCCTTCAAGTGGGCCATGTGCGCATTGGCTTGGTCTCAATTGAACTCCTAACGCCCCCTCCCTCACTCGCAAGTTCCATCCCCCAAGCGCTCAAAAAACTCGGAATATCTGAACTCTGGACTGTGGCAACACATACCCACTCCTCCATGGGAAGCTACGAGCCTTCCCTTCCTTTTCAGGTAGGTGGTGTTGGCAT
The DNA here is from genome assembly GCF_050039385.1 of Myxococcus faecalis. Classification (NCBI taxonomy): domain Bacteria; kingdom Pseudomonadati; phylum Myxococcota; class Myxococcia; order Myxococcales; family Myxococcaceae; genus Myxococcus; species Myxococcus faecalis. Next base: position 2,057,532 of record NZ_CP144336.1, read on the forward strand.
CTACCGAGAGGCCGCGCACAACGCCATCATCCAAGCTGTCGAGGCTGCCTTGGTCAATGCAGCGAACTCGCTCGTCCCTGTAAAACTCGAGTTCGGCACAACTACCGCGCCAGCCCTCGTTGCATCTCGCAACGCAGCCGAGCCCCAAGCCGACCCTCGAGTTACACGGGCAGTCTTTCGCTCCCACCAAACCAAAATCGCAGAGCTCACGATATTCTCTGCACACCCCACACTATTCCCCCACAAGTCCAAAAAACTATCAGCAGACTATCCTGGAGAGTTCTCCCAAACCCTTGAACAAGAAGAAGAGGGTGTCGTCCTATTTTTCCAAGGGACCGTGGGCAATGCGAGGGCAAACGTCCCGACCTCCAGCGCCGATACAAATTCCCTCGTAAGCCTTTTCGCAGCAAGCCTCGCACGGGCAGCGAAAGAGACTCCACTCCAGCCAATCGAAGCCAGCAGGCTCACATTTACCCGGGTGAGTACACCCCTTCCTCGCGCTGATGCGAGCCGCCTCCTACCTGGATTTCTCCGCAACATTGGGGACAATGTCCTCTGCAGATTCGCCCCCAGCACAGCTCAACTCTCTCTCCTTCGCATAGGGCCACTGAGCCTACTCTTAGTTCCAGTCGAAGTCACATACTCAGCGGGTGTAGCTCTAGAATCAGAGTCGGGTGCTACCCGAGTCGTTTCACTCGCAGATGACTACATTGGCTACCTGGACTCCCCCAACCACGTGCAGACCAGCAGCGGGGAAAGTCGGCTCCAGTATTACAGTCCAGAGCTTCTCGACACTCTAACGGCGGCGGCGGCAACCGCCTATGTCGAGAACGAGAGAATGAGCCCATCCAAATAGCCTCAATGTCCGCAAACTACGGGGACAACCCGTAGCAATCAGAAAGTGGCGGCTACACTAGCGGCCGTCTCGCGATATCAGTCGCCATCGCCAGTTCCTCACACTGTGGCGCCTGTGCATCGTTCGTAGGTAACCGTCCGGCGAGCGACGTGGCGGGAGGGATTGCCGGGGTAGCAGTCGTGGAGGACCCTGGCCGGAATGTCGAAGCCGGTTGAGAAGAAGGAGTGGTTTCAGGTCGCCGAGGCCTTCGAGGCGAGCGGCCTGACGCAGAAGGAGTTCTCCACGCAGCGAGGATTGAGGCTGAGCACGCTGCAGTCGTGGGTGTACCGGCGCCGCCGCCAGCGCGCCCAGAGGACCCCGGCAGTTCGCCTGCTGCCGGTGGAGGTCTCGGCCATCGCACCGCCGAGTCCCGCGCTGCTTGAGGTGGTGCTGGCCAGCGGAGCACGGCTGCGGTTCCCCGCGGGCGCCGACGTCGCCTACGTGGCTCGGCTCGTCGCCGCGCTGGGCAGGTGAGGCGTGTTCACGCTTCCCTCGTCGGTGCGCGTGGTGCTGGCCACCGAGGCGGTGGACATGCGCAAGTCGATTGACGGCCTCATGGCGCTGGTGAAGTCCGCCTGGGGCGAGGACGTCTACTCCGGTCACCTCTTCGCCTTCGTCTCGAGGCGAGGCGACCGCATCAAGGTGCTGACGTGGAGCCGGGGAGGCTTCGTACTGCTGTACAAACGGCTGGAGACGGGCCGCTTCCGGTTGCCCAAGGTGGACGCCAACGCGAGCGCAGTGCAGTTGGACGCGACGCAGTTGGCGATGCTGCTGGACGGCATGGACGTCGCCGACGTCAAACGCTCGCCCGCCTGGACGCCACCTGGGCGCACGTCCTCGTAGCGTGACGACAGGCCGTGGCGCGGCGAGGTGTTGGCATCAGGTGCCACGCGAGCTGCCCCAAGACCACTTCTGTCCCTGGCGTGAGGAGGCCGAGGAGCTTCGCGAGCGGATGATGTCGCTGGAGGCGAAGATGGCGGCGCTGGAGCGGCGCGTCTTCGGCCGCAAGACGGAGAAGCTGCCTCCGGTGGCCAAGGAGTTGAAGCCGTCGTCCACCAGCCCGGAAGACGAGGCGGCCCGGGCCGCGAGCGCACTGCAGACGCGACGCGAGCGCGCGGCCCGTAAGGCCGCCGGGGCCGTGGAGCGCGAAGTCCTGCACGAGGTGCCCGCCGAGGAGCGGCGCTGCCCGGCGTGTGGCAGCGAGGCCCTCAAGTCCCTGGGAGAGGGGCGCCGGACGGTGGTGTACGAGTACGTGCCGGCCTTCTTCGAGAAGCAGGTGCACGTGCAAGAGGCCTTGGCGTGCGCCTGCGGCCGAGGCGTCGTCACCGCGCCCGCGCCGCCCAAGGTGGTGGACAAGGGCGAGTACGGGCCGGGCCTGCTGGCGCACGTCGTGGTCTCCAAGTGCGCGGACGCCATGCCCTTGCACCGGCTGGCCCAGCGGATGGAGCGCGGCGGCGTCCCGATGAGTCGCAGCACGCTGACGGACCTCTTCCACCAGTCCGCCGAGGTGCTGCTGCCCTTGTCCTCTCACTTGCTGCAGTGCATCGCCTCTGCGGAGGTGGTGTGGGCCGACGAGACGCCACTGCGCGTACTGGACGTGAAGAAGACGCGCCGGGGCTACCTCTGGACGTTTCTCACCCAGACGCCCCAGGGCGAGTGGCTCATCGGCTACCGCTTCAGCCTGGGGCGCGCGGGCAAGACGCCCAAGGACGTGCTGGGAGGCACCACGGGCGCGCTCGTGGTGGACGGGTACACCGGCTACAACGCGGTGACGCTGCCGGAGGGCCGCACTCGCGTCGGCTGCTGGGCCCACCTGCGTCGTCGCTTCTTCGAGGCGCTGTCCACCGCGCCTGAGGCCCGTGAAGCGATGGACCTCATCCTCGAGCTCTACCGCGTGGAATCCCAGGCGCGGGACGCAGGCCTCGTGGGCACCGCCGCGCACCGAGCGCTGCGCCAGGAGTCCAGCACTCGTATTCTCGCGCGTCTGCGCGCGTGGCTCGCAGTCCAGACGCCGCGCCACCCGCCGAAGAGCCCCATGGGGCAGGCCCTCTCCTACGCGACGAAGCAATGGGAAGCGCTGACGCGCTTCGTCGAGGACGCGCGACTGCCTTTGGACAACAACCGCTCGGAGGCGGCGCTGAGAAAGGCCGCCCTGGGCCGGAAGAACTTCCTCTTTGTCGGGCACGAGGCCGCAGGTGAGAACCTCGCGGGCCTCTACGCCCTGGTGGCCACCTGCGAGGCCAACGGCGTCAACCCCGAGATGTACCTGGCTGACGTCCTGCTTCGTGTCCAGACGCATCCCAACTCGCGCATCACGGAGCTGCTGCCGCACGAGTGGAATCGTCGGCAGACCACCGGTCCGCCCGAGTCACACCTACAATCCACTCCCTGAACACCCCTCCGGTCCCGGCATCCGTCGGGCACAGACCTCGCCCATCTTCAACCGCTCACGCCACGTCGCTGACCGGACGGATACGTTCGTAGCGGCATCGACATGAACCTGGCCCGCGACTTTCCCCAGGTGGTGGAGGAGAACTTCACCAACGAGGCCAAGGAGCGCTGGGCGACTGACTTCAAGATTCTCCTCCAGCGCCGCGATGTCACCCTGCCGCGCCAGCGTGAGCTTGTCGGGCAGATTCACTCCATCAAGCGCCGTGTGTTGCCCTCGGGGAAGGTGTCCTTCGACGCCGAGCGCACCAACCGCGGGCACGCGGACAAGTTCTGGGCCGTCGCATTGGCCTGCCAGCGAGAGCGGGGACCCGAGCGACGAGGCACTGGGGAGATTGGGGTGCGGGTGATTGGTTGAAGGCTACCGGGGCCTGGCTGCTGAGCGCACCGCGCCGAAACACCGGCCCTCGTGGGCCCCCAGCACCGCGCCGGCATGGTCCCCCCAGCACCGCGCCGGCATGGTCCCCCCAGCACCGCGCCGGCATGGTCCCCCAGCACCCCGCCGGCAATGCCGCGCCCTCGTGGCGCCCAGTACCGCGTGTCGCAAGTCAGGGATCTTGAGCCGGTCTAGCCGCCGCGCCCCGCAAGTCCGGACCTAGGACATGCTCCCTTTCCACGGTCGCCGCAGGCATCAACCTGCTGCCTGCCTTCTCAGTGCCGGGCCATAGATGTTCTGCGGCCCTCGGCCACTAGGGACTCGGAACAGGCCATCGGGACGAGCCTCAACCGGCATACCGCCGGTAGGACTCCGCCCCGAAGGAACGAACCGTGAACCAGGACAACCAGGGCACCAACGAGCGGCTCAACCGGCTCCTGCTCGTCGCAGGCCTGATTCTCCAGTTGCTGCAACTCCTGCTCGACTACGCCGCCTTCCGCGCCCATTCCTAGTCCGACTGGACCGGAACGGTCCAGGGTGTGGCAGCCCACGCATGGGCTGCCCACCATGGGCCGGGACGCGGCAGCTGGCCACGCTGCGCCACCCCTCGCCCGATAGCCCCATAGGCAGCGGAGCGGAGCGCACCACCATCCAAAGGCTCAACGCCTCGCTGCCGTTCGCGCCTTGACCTTCAGCCAGGCCTGCCGCCGGAAGGGGTACGTCGAGCAGATGCGGCGCCACGTCCACACCTCGCTCCGCGTCCACCAGTCCGCAGGCGGCTGGAGGCCGACGTCTCGCAGATTGCCGAGGCCCCGGTAGCCGACGCCATCGAGCCCGAAGGCGAAGTTGGACTCCAGCACCAGCACCTTGTCCGTCTCAGCATGGTAGTCCACGACAAGGAAGGTGTGCCCGGAGCCCCACTGGCTGCGCCACCCCTGGATGAGTGTCCAGGGGTGGGACGGCACATCCGCCGACGGCGCCAGTAGCGCCATGCCGGACTCGACGGCAGCCGTCACGGGGGAGAAGTAGTCCTGGGTGGAGGCGATCATCATCTGGCGGTGGCGGCGCATGTCCCAGGTGAAGGCTGCGCCGCGCGCCTCGGAGAAGGCCTTCACCAGTAGGGCCTCGACGAAGGTGCAGCAGTTGTTCAACCGGGGCGGCGCGAGCTGGACACGAACGCCCTGCAGCGTCCACGGGTAGTACGCCCGACTCCCGTCATACCTGTAGTCGAGGAACGCCCCCAGGAGCGTGGTGAGCCGCTCCTCCAAGACGGCCAGCGGCTCGCTGTCGAACGACAGCCGGGCCATGGCAGGGACGCGCTCCTGGGAGACGAGCGTCGCGTAGCGCTGCGTGCGCCAGCGCGTGCACACCCAGGTGTCGAGCGCGCCGAGCTTTGGCACCAGCAACCGGGCGTAGTCCGTGTCGGGCATGGGGTAGCGGGCCCTCTCCTCGAGCACGAGGTAGTCCCCCGCCTCGACATAACCCTCGGGTGACAGGCTCGTGTCCGGTAGCGCGAAGCCGCGCAGGCGCGCGGGCAGTCTGGCGACGCGGTAGGTGTCCATGGTGTCTCCTCGGAGCTGAAGGGCTACAGCGCTTTCGCCATCGACGACGCGACGAGCCGCCCTGGCGTGTCGCAGTTCGTCTCGACACACCCGCAAAGCACTCCCACCCGATGTCCCCGAAATCGGGCCCGAAGCCTTTGTCTTCGCTGGAGGCAAGGCGTGCGGCTCCCAACGCCCCCTGACGCAGGGGGCCCCCCTCCCACCGTGCGCCTTGCCTCTTCTTCGTGTGGGAGGCCCGTGTGCAGAGCGTCGTCAGAGTCTTCGTCCTCTCCCCCCCCTCGGGCGCGGCACGCCCCGGGCCGGAGTTCACCGTCGAGGCCAGCACCCACGACGGCCTGCTGGAGGCGCTGCACGCAGAGCTGGCAGCGCGCGGCCAGCGCGTCCGCGCCGTCTCCCACACCCCCATGGGCCTCCTGGCCTACGTGGAGGACCGCCCGTGACAGTGCCTGCGGAAGTCCACCAGGCTGAGGAGCGCCTCCAGGACATCCTCAAGGCAGTGGTGGTGGGCGCCCGTGTCGACGAGCCCGCCAGTCGTCCTGGCGGAGAGGAGGCCTTGGCCTTCTCCGACGCGGGTGCGCTCCAGCCCCCATATGAGCCGGAAGCGCTCTGCCTCCTCGTCGAGCACTCCAACTCGCTGAGGCAGAACGTCGACGCCTACGCGACGAACATCGACGGCTTTGGCTTCCGCTTCGAGCCCGCCATCGACTTCGACGCCGACGGCGCCAGGGAGAAGGTCGCCGACGCCATGGCCCTGGAGCGTCTGTCCGCGCGTGACGCGGGCACGCTGCCGCCGGGGACACCCCTACGCCCCACGGACGAGGACGTCGCGGCTCACGCGGAGGAGGTGCGTCAGCAGGCCCGAGTGGAGAAGGCCCGCCTGGAGTCCTTCTTCGACTTCTGCTGCTTCGACTCCAGCTTCGTCGAGCTTCGAAGGCGGACACGCCATGACTTGGAGGTGACGGGCAACGCGTACTGGGAGGTGCTGCGCGATAGCAAGGGCGACATCGCCCGCTTCGTCTACGTCCCCTCGTACACGGTGCGCCTGCTCCCCTTGGACAAGGAGGCCGTCGAAATGCGCGAGCGCGTCCGCATCTCCGCCGTCAGCTTCGACACCGTCACCACCCGCCGACGCCTGCGTCGCTACATTCAGGTGCAGGGCAACGAGCGGGTGTACTTCAAGTCCTTCGGGGACTCGCGCGTCATCTCCCGTCTCACCGGCCGCGCCTTCAAGGACGTCGCCGCCCTCAAGGCCGCGGACGCCTCCGACGGTCCCGCCACGGAGCTCATCCACTTCGCCATCCACTCGCCGCGCTCTCCCTACGGCATTCCGCGCTGGGTGGGCACCCTGCTGTCCGTGCTCGGCTCCCGGCAGATGGAGGAGGTCAATTACCTCTACTTCAACAACAAGTCCGTCCCGCCCCTGGCGCTGCTCGTCTCCGGAGGAAGGCTCTCCGACGCGTCAGTGCCGCGCATCGAGCGCTTCATCGAGGAGAACCTCAAGGGCAAGGCCAACTTCCACAAAATCCTCATCCTCGAGGCGGACGGCGCCGGCACCGGCGACGGAGGCCGCGCGAAGATTGAGCTGCGCCCCCTGACGGAGGCCCAGCAGCAGGACGCCCTCTTTCAGCAGTACGACCAGCGCAACATCGACAAGGTGGGCAGCGCCTTCCGTCTGCCACCGCTGTTGCGCGGCGACGGGCGTGACTTCAACCGCTCGGTGGCGGAGGCGCAGCTGCGCTTCGCCGAGGACCAAGTCTTCCAGCCCGAGCGCGACGAGTTCGACTTTCTCCTCAACCGCAAGGTGCTCGCCGACATGGGCGTGCGCTTCTGGAAGTTCAGGTCGCAGACGACGGCCACGAGAGACCCGGAGCGCATGACGGAGATGGTGGAGCGCCTGGTGCGCGTCGGCGTGCTGACACCCGAGGAGGGCCGCCACCTGGCCGGCGACATCTTCCACCGGGAGTTCCGGAAGATTTCGGATGATTGGGTCCGACGCCCCCTCACACTCACTTTGGCGGGCATCCAGACGGGAGTGGAAGACTTGAAGCCCCGGAGGGACAAGGACTCGCTGCTGGGCGAGGCGAAGCGCCTCTTGGGGCTGCGAGAAGAGCTTCGGGCCGAGGAGGAGCGCCTGGCCCAAGGACGCCTGGCGCTGGCCCGCCGGTACCTGGACACCGAGCACGTCCCCGTCCCCCGCGAGGAGTTCGACACCTGGTTCTCGGGGCAGTCCACATGACGCCCGAGCACCTCCAGCGCGCGTGGGTGCTCCAGGCCCAGGCCGACGCCGAGCGCGGCGTCCTCGAGTGCCGCATGTGCCGTAGGCGCGGCCCCCTGGAGGAGACGACGACGCTGTGGCGCAACGGCCTCCTCGTCTTCGCCCTGTGTGACAGGTGCTCGGCCAGCCACGACGTCGTCTTCTCCCCCACTCCGGCTGGCGTCGAGGTGCGCGCCAGGCGCCGCAACCCCGTGGAGCTGGTGACGCAGGAGGCGCCCCGTGTGCACGGCCCCCGCTGACAGCCTCCTCCTGCACGAGGCACGGGCGGTGGCAGACACTCTCCTTGGAGACGTCCTGCGGCTGCCGGTGGCCAAGGCCCTCGACGTTGGCACCACCGCGGGCATGGACCGCGCCGTGGCCCTGCTCGCCGCACGCCTCCGTCGCGCTGTCGGGCGCGCGGATGTGGACGCCATGCGGGAGGCGGTGGCCGTCCTCGACGTGGACTGGAGGACAACGACGGCAGTCCAGCGCAGGCGCCTCGTCGCCCAGGCCCTGGAGGCCGCCGGCCGGCGGACAGCCGTCATCCCCTCTCGCATCCAGGCGCCCCTCGGCGACGCAGCCGAGGAGGTGGTGGCCTCCACTCGCAGCCATGCCCGACGCGAGCAAGGCCTCGCCCTCGCCGCCCGCTTCAACGCCGTCGACAGGCGCGTGGCCCAACACATCGTCCGCACCCAGGGCAACTTCGTGCGGGACGAGTACGGGCGCCGGCTGGACGCCTTCGGCGAGGAGGCCCGTCGTCTGGTGGCCGAGGGGCTGGAGGCCGGCCTCGGGAGAAGCGACATCGCCGAGTCGTTGGAGCGCGCCGCGCGCGGCGCCCTCATCGAGAGGGCCCCATTCTACTGGGAGGTGGTGGCGAGCCACTTCGTCAGCCAGGGGCGCTCCTTCGCCCAGGTGAGCAGCTACGCCGAGGCCGGCATCCGCCGCTACCGCATCGAGGCCGTCCTCGACGAGGCCACCACCCAGGTGTGCCGCTTCCTCCACGGGAAGACATTCTCCGTAGGCGAGGCCCTCCAGCGCTTCGAGCGCCTGGAGTCCCTCGAGCGGCCGGAGGACGTGAAGCAGGAGCTGCCCTGGGTGAGGGAGCGCCTGGACGAGGACACCGGGCGTACCCTCCTCTACGTCAACCGAGGAGGCCAGGAGACGCGCCTGGCCGAGGTGCTCCGCTCCGCCGCCGGCACACGCGACGACGTGGGCGAGTTCCGCGCACTCGCTTCGGACAGGCAGCTCGCGGACGCGGGCGTGGGCTTCCCTCCTTTCCACGCCCTCTGCCGCACCACGACGCTCGCCATCACTTAGTGATGTCCCCGATTTCGCGTCGCAGGCCTTTGTCTCTTCCGGAGACGAAACGCCATGCCGGCCACCTCGACACCTACCCCCACTTCACCTCCGACGGCGGAGGGCAACGCAACGACGCAGGAGTCGACCTCCACGGCCAAGGCCGAGGCGACGTCCGTCGTCTGGCCTCGCGACTTGAACCTCCCCACGTCCGGGGAGCTGGCGTGGGGCTTCGACCCGGAGGGCCTCCGCGATGGGTAACGCCCTTACGAAGGCCCTCGCCCGGGCTCGTCACGTCCTGGAGTCCCTCCAGGGCGAGCCGGTGGAGAAAACCATCTGGGGAAGCCCGGCGGGCAAGAAGCGCCTGGCGAAGCGCCTGGTGGCGATGCTGCCCGCGCACAAGACGTATGTGGAGCCCTTCGCCGGCAGCGCTGCCGTTCTCTTTGCCAAGGAGCCCTCGGACGTCGAGGCCATCAACGACGCGGACCCGGAGATTGCGGACGCATACCGCCTCCTCCAGAAACTGACGCCAGCGGGCCTCGCCAAGCTGAAGAAGCTGCCGTGGGTCGGCGACGAGAAGACCTTCAAGAGCCTCTTCGACTCCAAGCCCAAGGGCGACGTGGAGCGCCTGCACCGCTTCCTTTACCTGACGCACTTCAGTTACGGAAAGCTGCGCGGTCGCAGCGTCAGCCCCAACGGCATGGGCGTCGAGGCGAAGACGCTCGCGCGCATTGAGCAGTTCGCCCCGCGCCTCAAGCGCGTGAAGGTGTACGGCGGCGACTACGAGAAGGTGGTCCGCAAGTACGACGGGAAGGACACCGTCTTCTTCCTGGACCCGCCCTACCCTGGCTACAACGTCGACGTCGGCGAGGGTGACTTCGACGAGGAGCGCTTCTACGGCGTCCTCAAATCGCTGAAGGGCCGCTGGCTCATGACGTATGGCATCCGCGGCAAGCTGCCCGGGCTGCTGAAGGGCTCCGGCTTCCTCGTGAAGCGGATCCGCACGCCTCGCACCATCGCCGCCATGCGCGGCGTGGGCGGCTCCTCCGTGCTGACGCAGCTCCTCGTCTCCAACTACCAGCCCGCCGCGAAGGCGCTGGAGAGTGACGCGGACTTCGCGCTCAACGACTGGCAACCGGAGGAGCCGCCCGGCGCCGCACCCTTCGTCGCCACGACGTCCCTCCTCAAGGGCGTCGAGCCCGACGACGAGCGGTACGTCCTGGGCGTCGTCCTGGAGCCGGAGACGGTGGACGCGCAGGGCGACATCTACTCCGCCGCGGAGATTCGTCAGGCCGCGCACCGCTTCATGGAGGAGTTCGGGGGCCTCGGCCTCATGCACCAGATGCGCGTCAACGGGCACGTGAAGGTGCTGGAGAGCTACCTGGCCCCCGTCGACTTCAACCTGGGCGAGGTGCCGGTGCGCAAGGGCACGTGGCTCTTCGCCGTGCGCGTCCTCTCCGATGAGCTCTGGGGCCGGGTGAAGGACGGCCAGTTGACGGGCTTCTCGATTGGCGGCACCGCGCGCCGACTCCCCGAGGCCTCTCCTGCCTCCAAGACGCCCCCTTCCGACACACCTGCCGCTGACTCCCAGCCGGAGGCCGCATGACGACCACCGCCCAAGGCCCCGCCCCAGTCCACCGCCTCATCGACATGGTGGTGGAGGAGGTCTCCCTCGTGGACAGGGCCGCCAACAAGCACCGCTTCCTCCTCGTGAAGCGAGACGGAGACACCATGGACGACGCTCCCCAGGACACCCCACAGGCCGAAGGCGCCAACAGCGCCGCCTCGGACACCTCCAAGGCCAATGACGCGCTCCTCGCCACGGCCCAGCAGGCCCTCGAAGCGGTGACGGCCCTCGTCGAGGCGCTGGCCTCCACGGACGGCATCGACGGCGTGCGCGTGGTGGAGGTGGCCCAGCACCTGCGCGCGCTGGCCGACGCGCTGGAGGGTGAGGACGAGGAAGAGGACGAGGAGGAGGATGACGTCGAGGCGCGTGCAAAGACGGCCAACCCCGCTCCGCCTCCGACTCCGCCCGCGCCTACGCCAACGCCGGGCGCGGATGCCCCCGGCCTTCACGAGAGCCTCACCAAGCTCACCGACGCCGTCCGCGCGCTGGAGGGCAGTGTGAAGGAGCAGCACCAGAGGCTGGGCCGCGTGGAGAAGCAGTTCGGCCTGCCCAATAGCACCGCCCCCGCGGAGCGTCCGCCCAAGCCCACCGTCGAGGACGTCGGCTGGCCGCTCGACCTCAACAAGCCCCTCAACCGGGAGAGCGTCGACAAGGCCCTCTCCTTCCATGACGTCTGACGTCCCCACCCGCCACCAGGAAGCCTCAACGCCGAAGGAATCCCCATGAGCCGTCTCGACAACAGCACCCTCTTGGCCAAGGCGGACCTGGCCCTCGCCGACCTCACGGCCGGCGGCGGCATCCTCCAGCCCGCCCAGGCGCAGAAGTTCATGCGCCTCCTCATCAAGCAGTCCGTCCTGCTGCAGCAGTGCACCGTCGTCCCCATGGCGGCGCCCAAGCAGCAGTTCTCCAAGCTGAAGTTCGGCAGCCGCATCCTCCGTCCCGGTCAGGAGGCCACCGCCGTCCCCGCAGCCCAGCGCGTGAAGCCGGACCTCTCCCAGGTGGAGCTGGACGCCAAGCTCTTCAAGGGCGAGGTGCGCCTCTCCGACGAGGTGCTGGAGGACTCGATTGAGCGCGGCGAGCTGCGCCAGACGCTCATGGAGATGATGGCGGACGCCATCTCCCGCGACATGGAGGAAATCCTCGTCAACGGGGACACCGCCTCCGCCGACCCCTTCTTGGCCACGTTGGACGGAGTCCTGAAGCAGGCCACCAGCAACGTCGTGGACGCGGCCGGAGCGCCCATCTCCAAGGACGTCCTCGGCGACTTGCTCAAGTCGCTGCCCTCGGAGCACCTGCGCGACAAGAGCAGTATGGGGTTCCTCTTACCAGCGTAGACGCGGACCTGGACTACCGCAGCACGCTGGCGGAGAGGGCCACGGCTGTCGGCGACAAGTTCCTCGAGGGCGACGCGCCGGTCCTCTACTCGGGCGTCCCGGTGCGGCCGATTCCTCTGTGGCCGGAGAACCTCGGCGCGACGAATGACCGCACGGCCATCCTCCTGTGCAACCCGAAGAACATCCACGTCGGCATCTGGCGGCAAATCCGCATCGAGTCGGCGCGCGACATCTCCGAGGGCACGCTGAAGGTGGTGGCCACGCTGCGCTTCGACGCGAAGTTCGCGGAGGAGCCGGGCACGGCCAAGGCCATCAACGTGCAGTTGTGAGGCCCACCATGGACAACACCTATCTCGTCCGACTCAAGGCCTACGACGCGCGCCGGGGCCACGTGCTGCGGCGCTACACATATGCCGGCATCAAGTTTCAAGAGGAACGCGGCTGGTACCGCGTGGAGAAGCCGGTGGCGGACTACCTGCGCACGGTGCGCCAGTTGCCCGGTGACGCCTACTCGCCGCTCGCCTTCGACGTGAGCACGGAGGCCGAAGCCAAGGCCCTCGACGCGGCCGAGGCCGACGAGGCCCGCGTGAAGCGCAGCGCCAGCGATGAGCTGAAGCTGAGTCCAGCGCGGCCCGCCGGCACGCTGACGACGGAGGACCTCCCGAAGGCCAGCGAGGAGAAGGACACGCGCCGCGCCAAGCGGGAGAAGGACTGACGTGTACGCCACGGTGGCCGACATGCGCGCCGAGGGCGTCACCCCGGCCATGGCGGGCGATACCCGCCTGGCCGTCCTCCTGGAAGAGGCCACGCGCACCATCGACAAGGTGACGGGGTGGCACTTCGAGCCGCGCTCGGCGACGTTGCACCTCGACGGGCGCGGAACTCCGTCCCTCTGGCTGCCAGTGCCCCCCATTCGCCTCTACCGCCTGGCACTCCATGGGGAGGACGTGTCCTTCTCCAAGGAGCGCCTGGTGGTGGGGGGGGCCCCGGTGAGCCCGGGCTTCGACGGGCCTCGCCTCACCTTCCGCCATGGGCGCGTCTTCCCGCGTGGCGAGGGCAACGTCACGGTGGGCGCGCGCTGGGGTTACACCGAGGCGGACGGGACGCCCGAGGGTCGCACGCCGCCCGCCATCCGCCGCGCCTGCATGCTCCTCGTCCTGCGCAGCCTCTCGCCGCTGGCGGACGAGGCGTCCCTGGAGGAGCGCACGCGCTGGCGCGTGGTGGAGGAGCGAACGCGCGAGCAGAGCTACCGCCTCGACACTGTCCGCCCCTCGGTGCGGCCACTCACTGGAGAGCCAGAGGTGGACCTCTTGCTCTCGCCCTACATGAAGCCCTCCTTGCCCGGAGCGGCCTGATGCGGGGCAGACTCATCTTCCCCTTCCTCGCGGAGCTGCACCGCCTGGACACCGCCGCCATGGCGGGGCCCGGCCCAGGCCCCCATGCCAGCGGGTACGACGCGGACTTCCGCGAGCCCGCGCTGGAGGACTCGGACGACGACGGCCTTGCCGAAGCCTTCCGCCGCGAATTTCCGCCCGTGCGTGTCCCCTGCCAGGTGGAGCCGGATGCCTTTGAGTCATTGCGCATGACTCCTTCCGGCAACAGCCCCCGGACGAGCTTCGAACTCGTCTTCCACTTCAGAGACCTCGAGCGCCTCGGCCTCGTCGACGCGGCCACGGGCGACTCGCTCATCCGCCCCAGCGACAGGCTGGGCGCCCTCTACGACGTCGCGGGCGCGCTCGTGCAGGCCGTGAGGACGCCGCCCGGGCTGTACGTCACGGAGGCGCGCCCCACGGGCTTCGGACTCCACCGCCGGAGGCCTCGCCGCAACCTCCTACTCGTCACCTTCAACGACAGGCCCCAAGCCCGAGGACTCACATGAAAGCACTGCTACTCGCCCCACTTCTCGCAACCGCCTTCCTCCCTCGCTGCCTTGCGCCGGATGGGTGCGCGCCGGTGTCCACCCGGTGCGCTGGCAACGTCGCGCAAATCTGCAACGGCGACGGCAACTGGCAGGTGCTGGCTGACTGCGACGCCGTCAGCGAGCACAGCAACGCCACCTTCACCTGCGCCTACGTCAACGAGGAGGGCGTCGCCGGCCACACCTGCCTGCCCGCCACCTTGGACGCGGGCACCTTCGACGCCGGCACCGTGGACGCGGGCGCCGAGGCCGGAGGTGTCCTGTGAAGGGCTACCTCCAGTCCCTCCCCGGCGTGGGCGGCCTCTTCCAGCGCGACCTCCAGCCCGCGGAGGTGTGGGCCTTCTACCAGCACATGCAGGAGCGCTTCCGCACGAAGACGGCCAACAAGGCCGACTCCCTCGAAATGCAGCTGGCGGCCGAGGTGCTTCGGCGCATGGGCATTCTCGACAGGCAGCGCTTCCTGGAGAAGTACGCCACCACCGTGGGGCGCACGCTCTACCTGCCCTTCGAGGTGGGCATGCCGAAGTCGGGCTGGGACTTGTGGGCCCAGGTGGTGGTGTGCGCCCACGAGCACCAGCACGTCGTCCAGCACGACGAGGAGGGCCCCAGCTACGAGCTGGCCTACCTCACCAGCGCTTCCGCGCGCGCCCGCTACGAGGCCGAGGCGTACACCTGCAACCTGGAGCTGCACTTCTGGCGCTACGGCAGCGTGCCCGCCGTGCGCCCCATCGCCGAGGGCCTCAAGCACTACGGCTGCCGGCCGGAGGACGTGGAAGTCACTGCGCACTCCCTGGCCCTCACCTCCGTGTCCGTCCGCCACGGCGCGGTGGTGAGTGAGGCCACGCACGTGGCCCTGGAGTGGCTCAACTCGCACGTCCCTCACCTGCGGGCGAAGAAGGGCTGAGACTCGCATGGCCGTCTCTCGCACCGGAGATTGGGCACGGGCCCGCCAACTGTTGGCGGCGGGCTCGTCGCGCCTTGAGGGTGCGCTCCAGACGGCCCTGCGTCAGGAAGCGCACGCCCTGCGCAAGGAGGTGGTGCAGGGCCTCACCCAGCAGGCACCTGGTGGCGAGCCGCTCCGCCCTCCCTCGCCCCTTACGCTGGCGGCGCGCCAGCTCGCGGGCTTCAACGGCACCAAGGCCCTCCTCGTCTCCGGTGCGCTGCGCAACTCCATCTCCGTCGTCGTCGAGGGCGACGAGGCCTTCATCGGCGTCTCGCGCACCGCGAAGAGTCCTGACGGCGAGTCCCTCGTCGACGTGGCGCAGCTCCAGGAGTACGGCGGGCCGCCCGTCGTCATCCCCATGACGCCGAAGATGCGACGCTTCCTCTTCGCGCTGCTGCGCCAGGCCGGCCAAGCGCGCACCGGCGGCAGTGGGCGCGGCGTCATTGTGACGCAGACGCCCGCGCGGCCCTTCCTGCGGCCGGCCTTCGCGCGCTTTCGGCAGGGCGCCAACCGCCGCTTCCTCGCGCGCGTGGCGAAGGAGCTGGGCCTCGGAGGGCCCGGGTAATGGCCCTCCCCTCCCTCACCTCCGTGACGCCCTCCTCGGGCCCCACCAGCGGCGGCGACATTCTCCGCCTCGCCGGCACGGGCTTCGCCGCGCGGGTGGCCGTGCGCCTGGGTGGAGTGCGCGCGGAAGTGCTCTCCGTCCGTGAAGAGGCGGGCAGCCACTTCGCGGACGTGCGGACGCCGGCCCATGAGGTGGGCACCGTCGACGTGGAGCTGCTCAACCTCTCCGCAGACGGACGCCCCATCCCAGGAGAGGCCGCGCTCCTTCCGGGCGCGTACCGCTACCTGCGCCCGCGCGTCGCGAAGGAGGCGGACCTCACCCGCCTCGTGCGCACCCTGCTGCGTGAGCTGAAGCGCCAGGTGGTGGCCAACGTCAGCGCCAGCGTCTCCGTCGACTACGACGACACGGTGGCAGACGACCTCAACGTCATCGCCATGGCCTCGCTGCCCTCCGTGGTGCTGTCAGGCCCCACGCTGCGCGAGAGTCGTCGCTACTCCACCAACGTCTTGCACGAAGACGTCGGGCAGGGCCCCTCCGGCTCGGAGCTGGTGCGCAGGCGCCCCGCGTACACCGTGGACCTGGCCTTCACCCTCACGGTGGCCTCCAACCGCACCGCCGAACTATTCAACCTCATGGCCGCCGTCGCCACCTTCCTCAACCGCAACCGCTGGCTCTCCATGGCCCGAGACGCCGAGGACACCTCGCGCGGCACCGTGCGCTGGGAGCTGGACGCGGACGGCGAGGTGCGCACGCAGCTCGGCAGCCGCGATGACGTGCGCGCCTTCACGTGGGGCCTCGTGGTGCGCGGCTTCGACGTGGACGAGGGCCTGCCCCTCGACATCGGCAAGGCCGTCGCCGGCACTCACCTCGAAACGGACTCTCTCTCCGGAGGCACCTCATGAGCGTCACCCTCACCAATGCCCTGGGCAGGCTCGTCACCTTCCTCTTGCCCCACGAGTCGTACTGCCTGGCGCGCGGCGCGTGTGCCTGCGGCGTGCAGCCTGGCCGTGGTGGCCGGCGCCTGCCCTCCTCCCTCACCCTTGCCACGGGTGTGTCGCTGGAGGACGTGCCCGAGGCGGCCCTCACCGTGCCCGCAGTGGCTACTGCCATCCGCCGGGGCGAAGTCACCCTGAAGCGGCAGGCCCCCACAGCCCCGCCGTCGTCGCCCCCCTCTGCCGCGCCAGAAGCGTCGGCGCGCGCGTCCCGCAAGAAGCGAGGTGCCCCGTGAGTCGTGAGTTGCTGTCGTCGAAAGTCGTGTTTGAGGAGGAGGAGCCACGCGTGCGCGGCATTCCCTCCGCGCCCACCTCCGTGGCGGGTGCCGTGGGCCTGGCGGAGCGCGGGCCCATTGGCCAGGCGGTGCTCTGCACCTCCTTCGAGGAGTACCAGGCCACCTTCGGCGGCTTCACGCCAGACTCCGATTTGGTCCTCGCCGCCATGGGCTTCTTCGAGAATGGCGGCAGCCACTTCTGGGCGGTGCGCACCGTCCACTACGAGGACGCCTCCAACCCCGAGTCGCACACGGCCACGCGCGCGGCGGCGGCCCTCACCACGGGCGGAGGGCCCACGCCCGCTGCCGTGCGCGGCACCCTGCGGCCCCCCTTCACTCTGGCCGATGGCCAGCGCCTGGAGGTGTCCGTCAACGGCGCCGAGGCGGTGGACGTCGTCTTCTCTGGCGCGGCGGCTTCCGTCTCTGCCGGGCGCCCGGGGCCGTATGCCCTCACCGCCGGGCAGGCCCTCCGTGTGCGCGTCGACGACGGCCGGGACGTCTTCATTGCCTTCAGCGAGGAGGACTTCGAAGACGTCACCCAGGCCACCGCGCAGGAGGTGGCCGCCGTCCTCAACGCGGGACTCATTGGCGGGCGAGCCACCGTGGCGGACGGTGTGCTGAGAATCGCCAGCGACACCCAGGGCGCCTCCAGTCGTCTGGAGGTGGGCGACGAGGTGGCCAACACCGTCTTCGGCTTCCCCGGCGGCCCGCAGGTGGGGAGTGGCAACGTCCAGAGTCTGCGCGCGGTCGAGCTGGCCGAGGTGCGCGCCCTCGTGGAGGCAGCGGTGACGGGTGTCCGCGTGGCGCCGTCCTCCCTGGGGACGCTGCAACTCCGCACCCTGTCCACGGGACCTGGCGCCTCCTTGCGTGTGCAGGGCGATGCGGGCTCCGGCCTCGGCCTCGACGCGCTACCGCACACGGGCGACGCCTCCGGCGCCACCGACGTCCTCCACCTGGAGGCCAAGGACGCGGGAGCCTACGCCAACCGCCTCGAGGTGGAGGTGCGTCCCTCCACCAACGGTGCCCCCGACACCTTCGACGTCCTCGTCCTCGAGGACGGCGCCTACCGCGAGTCCTTCCCCAACCTCTCCTCGTCCGAGGACGACGCGCGCTACGTCGAGCACGTCCTCAATGACGAGCGCACCGGCAGCAGCTACGCCCAGGCCTTCATGGTGCAACCGGACGCGGTTCCGGACGTGCAGACGGTGGCCCTCTCGGGCGGTACCGACGGCCTCGTCGGCCTGGACGACGCCGACTTCATCGGCTCCGAGGCGGGTAGGACGGGCCTCTACGCGCTCGACGAGGTGCAAGACGTCTCCCTCCTCTTGGTGCCCGGACGCGCCACGCCCGCCGTCCACAACGCCATGGTGCGCTACTGCGAGGTGGCGCGCGACGGCCTCGTCTTCGCCGTCCTCGACTCGCCCGCGGGCTACAGCACCACGGACATCGTCTCCTACGTGTCGCAGGAGGCCGCCCTCGAAGGACTCTCTGAGCACGCGGCCCTGTACTGGCCGCGCGTGAAGGTGCTCAACCCCGCCCGCAGCGTCTTCGGCAACGTGGAGCAGCTCGTCGTCCCGCCCTCCGGCATCATCGCTGGCGTCTTCGCCCGCAACGACGGCGCGCGCCCCGGCGGCGTGTACGACGCGCCCGCGGGCATCGAGGCCGGGCGCATGTTCGGCGTCCTCGGCTTCGAGACCAAGGAGGTCCTCGAAGAGAAGAAGCGGGACGTCGTCTACCCCCGCCGCATCAATCCCCTCACCACCGGGCCCGGCCTGCCTCGCTTCATCGATGGCTCGCGCACGCTGAAGGCCAGCGGAAACTTCCCCTACGTCGCCGAGCGGCGCGGGGTGTCCTTCATCGAGAAGAGCCTCAAGTCGGGCCTGCAATTCGCCCGGCACCGCAACAACACGGAGGGACTGCGCGCCCAGGTGCGGCGCTCCATCGCCGCCTTCCTCCTCGCGCAGATGAAGAACGGGGCCTTCCGCAGCCAGGAGCCCGCCACGGCCTTCTTCGTTGACGTCTCGGACGCCCTCAACCCGCCGTCCGTCATCTTCGCCGGCAAGCTGGTGGCGCGCATCGGGCTCGCCACCAACAAGCCGGCCGAGTTCATCGTCCTGCAGGTTTCTCAGGACACCCGCGCCCTCGAGGCCGAGCTGGCCTCGGCGGGCCTGTAAGGAGACTGGCCATGGCCATCATCGGACAGCCGCGCAGCTTCCATAAGCGTTTCAAGTTCCTCGTCGAGATTGACGACATCGGCCACGCGGGTTTCCAGAAGTGCTCCGAGCTGTCCGTCGAGGTCGCCAACATCCAATACTTCGAGGGCGGCAGCCTCATCCCCAACAAGTCCCCGGGGCGCCTCACCTTCTCCGACGTCACCCTGGAGCGAGGCGCCACGCAGGACCACCAGCTCTTCGACTGGTTCCAGGACGTCGTCCACATGTCGAGCGGGCTGGGCCTGCCGGACGCGATCTACAAGCGCAACTCCGACATCGTCCAGCAAGACAGGGACGGCACCACGCTGCGCCGGTGGAGCCTCTCCCGCGTCTGGCCCGTGAAGTTCGTCGCGGGCGAGTGGGACAACGAGTCCGATGAAAACGTCATCGAAAGCGTCACCCTCACCTATGACTTTTTCGAGTTGGCGGGGTGACTATTTCTTAATGAATGTCATAGTGGGAGGGGTCACTCTGCGCCGCGTCCAGGCATTGCACCAACGCATCCTTCAAACCCGACGCGAGCTTCATCCGCATGGCATTTCGACCCGCATCGATGAGCAACTGCACCTCATTCTCGTTTCGAGAGAGGGAGGAGTCAAAGTGGCCCAGTAGCGCCTGCGGCGTCCCTTTTAACGGAACAGGCTTGCAATCCCAGCGATCCTCTGGCAGCCACATTCCAGGACGCAGCCTGCGAAGACAGCCGCCCTTGGGAAGCGCATGGAATAGAGTGGGCCTCTCTTGGTTGAGGTCCATCACGTCGGACATCCTCACCACGGACAATAGGTAGTTCCTAGCCGTCGTGAATAAAGGAGCAACAGGTTCCCCTAGAACGCTTCGGACCTGTGCGCCCGCCGCCCCCTCAGCTTCAAGCCGTGCGGCGCCTAGGAGTGGCACCGCGTTCTGTACCATCTTAGACAGCCCCTCGCCGAAGTCGTAGCGCCTCACCAGATAGGGAGAAGACGTCTGGATGCTACTATCCAGGACAATGTGTACAACGGGGTGTTGCTTCGCGTGACTCAGTCCCAACCGAAGAGCCACGCCCAGCCCCAAGTTGTCAGACTGGCCTCCATCCGCGAGTGCGATGCCCCTGCGAATGGAATTGCCATCAGGGCGCTTCAACGGCACGGTTGTACCCAAAACAGGTCCAATGCCAGGAAACGACATGGAGAGCGTCACGGCATCCAAATAGTCCATTACACGTGGATCAACCTGAAGAACATCATTCCTTGACGCCGCATGAGGAAGCGCCAGCCGGATTTCATCCACCCCCAACTGATTGAGCCATTTCGGAAGCAGCGGCACCACATGACCTGTCTCGTAGGCCGTTACGGTGGCGACGAAGACAGGCAGCTTGACGGGAACGCCTTCTGGGGGAAAGACCTCATTAAAGCTCAGAGGAGAGGTGAGACTACAGGTTGCATACGTCTCGAACGCAGCACCTTCTCTCGGAACACTCCTAAGCGGTCCAGCGTAGTCTCCCTTACAGACTCCGCCATCAAGTCCGACAAAAGCAGTTTTCAGTTGGGCTCGAACCCGCGAAGCAGCTCTTCCATCTAATACGTTCCTAAGAAACGCGTCTTTCGTACTCGGCAAATAGGAGAGCCCCAGCACAGAGAAGAAGCGCGAACTCTCCAGATAGTCACGGGCTGTCGCCGAACTGAGCGTATCTCCTCGAAGGTCTGCCTCGCGAAGGATCTCCATCAAGGAAAGGGCCATCAGCCCGCCCCCTGAAGCCGTCACAAGATAGTCAAACTCACGGAGCACGGAGCGCTGACGCTCGGGAAAGGCCTCATTCAGTTCATGGATGGCTCCCCAGGCAAACGAAGCCGAGTTCGTACCTCCTCCCGACATGGATAAGACGACCGTGCACTGGTCGTTTTGTTCGGGACGCAACTCGGGTTCCGCCCGGTACCCTCTCAAGGGTTCTCGCGGATATGCCCCATCGTGCGTGGCAAGAAAAGGAAAGTCCGATGGCGCCGTCTGGTAATCCATAAGCGTTTTGTAGCTAGGCGCATTACCAGCACCGAGCCTTGGCCACCCATCCGAGGTCTTCCATCCAATAAGTGCCAGCAGGAGCACCAGCCAGCCAATTCCCAGCAACAGGCCCCGGGGGCGACAACCCTGCCAAGCACGAATTAAGACATAGCCAAGCGTGGCCACCAGCGACAGAACCGGAACTGAAGCAAGGCCTACATGATCGTAAAACAACCGCCGATCTGGCGAGGATACTTCTGTTCGAGCGTAGTGGGTCAGGAACCAGCAAAGGGCCACAAATCCCCAGGAAATGCTCGGGGGTTGCACCTGACGGGCCAAACTACGCCATTGCACAGACGCTTTCGCGGCGTCGAGAAGCACTGGAACGACTGGCAGCAGCAATATCAGCCACTCAATAGAGGAGAAGGGCCTGGTGTTTTGTTGTGCCTGTGTCTCTTCCTGCATCGGCAATGTCTGTAAAAACCCGACATCCCACAGAAAATAGACTGCCGCAACAACCGCAAGGAATCCCAGTTTTTTCCAGTAAGTCTCAGGCAGCTCACTGCGCGCCACGGCAGGGAGGGCTTCGTCTTGCATGTGCACCTCAAGCAATCAGGAGGAATGTAGCGCACACCAACAGCGAACAGAGTGTACACGCTTTATGGATGGGCGCGTTTCACGCACATCTTCGAATGAGGAGCGACTGACCAAGAGGCTATCCCTCATCTACCTGCACTCACTCTTTGCCTTCTGCCGCATGGAAGTGAATGAGGCATGGGTCACTACCGACCACAACTGGGTAAAGCATGGAGGCTCGAGGGTTAGGGCCCGCTCGCAATTTACATGGCCATGAGAGGCGTGCCCACCCCCGGAGAATCGGCTTCCGGGCGCGGAAATCGGCCAAGTAATTTCTGAGCGGGCCCTTACATGCGGGGGCTAGCCTTGAGAGCGGGCCACACGTGCTCTCGAATGGAACCAACCATTCGGTGGCGCAGCAAGCTCTCCACTTCGATCACTACCATTGCCCGGCGCCAACATCTGGCCCTTCGCAAGAGAATGTCCCCGATTTGCCGCCCGAGGCCTTTGTCCTCCTAGGAGGTAGGACATGGCGGACATCATCTCATGCCCCTCGGGGCTGACGGGCCGCATCCGCGGCATGAAGGTGCGGGAGGAGCGCGTCCTCGCGGACCGCAAGCTGGCGAAGAGCGGCGGACAGGTGGATGAGCTGCTCTCCGCGTGCTGGGAGGAGCTGCTGGAGGCAGGCCCCTACGCCTTCCCCGACGGGAAGGTGGACTGGGGCCAGGTACTCCAAGGGGACCGCTTCTACGCGCTCCTCCAGGTGCGCGTGCTCACCTACGGCCCCGAGTATGCCTTCGCCGTCCCCTGCCAGAATGCTGCCTGCCGGGCCCGCATCGACTGGGAGCTGGACTTGACGCAGTTGCCGGTGCGCGTCCTCTCGGACACGAGCCGCGCGGCCTTCATGGCTGGCAACCGCTTCGAGACGACGCTGCCGGACTCTGGCACGCGCGTGCGCTTCAAGCTGCTGACGGGGGAGGACGAGCGGCGGCTCCCGCAGCTGCAGCGCGCGGCGCCGGAGAAGCTGCTGTCCTCCGTCCTCGCCTACCGGGTGCAGGACATCGACGGCGTGGACGCACACGACAAGCGCCGCTTCCTCGAAGACTTGAGCCTGCGCGACGCCGACTTCCTCGTCGACGAGTTTGACGCCGTCGACTGCGGCGTGGACACGACGCTCGAAGTCGAGTGCCCCGAGTGCTTCATGCGCCAGGAGGTGGAGCTCCCTTTCGACCGGGGCTTCTTCCTCCCGGGGACGCAGCGGACAACGAGGCGCCGGGAGCGCTCCACCTCTTCCCCGGCGTGACGCTGGAGACGTGGCGCGAGGGCCTCTTCCAGTTGTGCTGGCACCAGCACGGAGGCAGCGGCCTCGCAGTTCCCCTCGGTAACGCCCTGGAGCTGCCCACCTCGGACAGGGACTGGCTGCTCGAGCGCATCGGCCAGCAGCGTGCCCAGGATGCCAAGGCGTTGGAGAAGGCCGCGAAGCGGAGGTAACGCATGCTCAACAACCTCGGCCTCGGCTTCGTCCTCACGGCGAGAGACTTGGCCTCCGGAGTCTTCTCCCAGGTGGAGGTCAACTTCACGCGCATGGACAGGCGCGTGGGGTTGGGCACCGCGCGCATCGAGAGTTCCTTCCAGCGGCTCGGCGTCGCCATGTCCCTCTTCACGGCGGGCGCCGTCACCCTGGGCGCGTCGCTGTCCCTGGCCAACACCGCCGGCCAATTCGAGCAGGCCGTGGCGGGCGTGGGCGCCGTCTCTGGCGCCTCGTCCGAGGTGCTCGGACAGCTTCGTGACGCGGCAATCAAAGCAAGCCTCGCCACGCAGTTTACGCCCACCGAGTCCGTGCTGGGCCTGCGCGAGCTCACCCAAGCCGGCTTCACCGCCGCGGAGGCCATGAAGCTGCTGGAGCCCGTCTTGGATTTGGCCGGTGGCTCGCTGGGGGAGTTGACGCCCCAAGGTGCGGCGGGCTTGGCCAGTCAGGCCATGAAGGCCTTCGGTATCTCCACCGACAAGGCATCCCTCTCCGTCGACCAGATGCTCCAGGCCGTCAACGTCTTCGCCCTCAGCGCGAATGAGTTGCCCCTGGCCCTCGGCACCGCCGCACGTGGTGCGCAGGCCCTCAACCAGTCCCTGCCTGAGACACTCATCGCGTTGGGGTTGGTCAAGAATGTCGTCCCCGGCGTGGAGCGCGCATCCACCGCCGTGGCCGTGGCCATGGAGCGCATGGCCGACCCGCAGGTGCAGAAGCACCTGCGTGGACTGGGCGTCGCCGTCACCGACTCCAAGGGCAACTTCCTCTCCTTCCTCGGCATCCTCGACAAGCTGTCGCCCGCCCTCGAGCGCATGACGGCGGCGCAGCGCTCCGCGTTCCTGCTGAAGGCGTTCGGCCGCGAAGCGCTCGGCGGTGTGAATGCCATCCTCACGCAGTTCTCCAACGGCATCCGCAAGGACACCGGCGAAGTCGTCCGAGGCGCCGATGCCCTCGAGTACCTGAGAGGCGCGTTCGAGAAGGCGGGCGGCACGGCCACGAAGTTCCGCGAGCAGATGCTGGACACCTTCGAGGGCCAGAAGACGCTGCTCGCCGGCAACCTGGAGACGCTCGCCATCGTTCTCGGAGAGCCCTTCTCCCAAGTCTTGAAGCCCCTCGTCACCCTCGTCGCCAGCGCGGTGCAGCAGGTGCTGGGTGTCTTCCAGGCGTTGACCGGCCCCGTGAAGCGCGCCTTCGCAGCCTTCGCGCTCGGGGCTGGTGCCCTGGTTTCCCTTGTCGGCGCTGTCATCGCCGCCAAGGTGGGCCTGGCGCTGATGGTGGTGGGCCTCAAGGTGCTGGGCCTCACGCTGGGTGGCCTCCTGGCCACGGTGCTTCCGGCCGTGGGCGCTGTCGTCCTCCTGGGCGTCGCCGCAGCCGGCCTCGCCTACGCCTTCCGTCACAACCTCGGGGGCCTGGGCGACTTCGTCCGGCGTGTGCAGGAGCAGGTGACGCTCGCCTTCCGCGGCCTCGTCCAGCTCTTCGAGGACGGAGGCTTCTCCGGCGCAGTGCGGGAGGAGCTGGGCCGCGCGGAGAGCGCCGGCCTGAAGGACTTCCTCATCAACGTCTACCTGTGGGCGCACCGCATCCACAGCTTCTTCTCTGGCATCGCCGACGGCTTCTCCGCTGGCCTGGAGGCCGCGCGCCCCACCCTTGACGCCTTCCAGGCGACGCTGGGGCGGGTGGGCACGGCGCTGGGCTTCCTCTCCGAGAGAGACGACGCGGCCACCGCCGCCGCGAAGTTCGCTGCCTTCGGTGCCTCCGGGGCCACGGTGGGACGCGCCCTCGCCCGCGTCTTCGACTTCGTCGTCATGGGCATGACGGCCGGTGCCGAGGTGGCCGAAGGGCTGGCGGGGCAGTGGGGCTACATGCAGGCCGGTGTCGACGTCCTCCTGGGCAGCCTCGCGCACCTGGGCCGCGTCCTCGGTGGGGCGCTCTCTGGCCTCCTGGGCACCAGCTCCGCCGCGAAGGACGGCAGCAGCATCTGGGTGGCCATGGGGCAGGCCATCGGGTTTGCCATCGGCAACATCACCACCGTCGTGGGCGTGCTGGTGTCCGCCGTGTCCCTCGTGGTGTCCGTGGTGGGCGGCGTCCTCAACGCGGCCCTGGCGGCCTTCTCCGGCATCGTCGACGTCTTCTGGGGCGTGGTGTTGACGCTGGGCGGGGCCCTCACCGGCAACTGGGCCGAGGCGTGGACAGGGCTGCGGCTCATCGTCTTCGGCACGGTCGACGCCATCTCCGGCGTCCTTCTGGAGCTGGTGGGCGCCATCCTCGGTGTGGTGGACGCGGTGGCGAGCCTCTTCGGCACGGACACCGGCCTCCAGCAGGCGCTGCGCACGGCCCGACTGGGCCTCCACCGGGACTTGTCCGTCGCCTTCGGCCTGGAGGACTCCTCCGGCAGCGCCGCCACACCCGCCTCCGTCGTCACCACCGCTTCGCCCACCCCGCCAGTGGACTGGCCCCTGGAGTCCTCATCCATGCCGGCGGTGGCCGCCCTCCAGGCCTCGCTGCCCCAGCCCGAGGTGCTCTCCTCGCAGCCAGCCTCGACTCCCGCCGCGCCCGTCCTCGTGAGTGTCCAAGTGGACGGCGAGGTGCTCGCCCAGGCCACAGCGCGCGCCGAGAGGGACGCCGCCTCCCGCAGCTTCTCTCCCATGGCGTCTTACTGAGAGGCAGGCCCCACGTGTCCTTCGCTGCCGGCCTCGCCCGTCCTCCTCGCTGCCTCCTCGTGAATGTCCTCACCGGCGAGGCCATGGAGTGCCTCTTCAACCCCACGCAGCTCACCGAGAAGCTCCAGGTGAATTGGAACCGCCTGGCGGTGCCTGGCCTCTCCCACCAGGTGCTCCAGTTCCAGGGCACTTCCAACCGGCAGTTGGCGGGCGTGGAGTTCTACCTGGACGCCTTTTTCGCCACGCAGCAGGGCGACGCCTCCAACATCATGGCGTTCCGCGCCTTCCTGCGTGCCCTCACCGTGCCCCCGGCGGGCACCGAGGGTGTGCTGGCGACGGCACCGCCGCGTGTCCTCGTCCTCTGGCCCGGCCTCCTCACCGTGGAGTGCGTCGTCGCCAGCGTGGAGTTCCAGTACCGCCAGCTCGCCGTCGACGGACGCGTCCTCGTCTACACCGCCACCGTCACCTTCGAGGAGGTGCTCGACACCCGCGTCACCTCCGAGCAGCTCCGTCAGGAGGTGCCGTAGTGGCCCCTCACGCTGGCAGCCGCTACTCCTTCTCCCTCGGCCTGCGGGACGAGGCCGGCCGCCTCCTCCTCACCGAGAGAGCCCCTTACGGCTTCCAGCCGCACGCGGACTCGCGCGTCCACCTCGTCGCCCAGGGCGACTCCCTCTGGGGCCTCGCCGGCCGCTACTTCGCGCCCCTCCCGCGCGCCTGCGGCTTCTGGTGGGCCATCGCCGACTTCCAGCCGGAGCCCATCATCGACGCGACGCTGGAGCTGGAGGCCGGGCGGCGCCTCTTCGTTCCTTCGCTACGCGTCCTCACCGACGTCATCCTCAGCGAGCAGCGGCGGAGGGCCAGCGAATGACACGGCCCCTCGACAGGAGCGCGCCTGGCGTGCGCCTCACGCTGCTGGCACACGAGAGGGCCCGCAGCGGTGAGGCCCTCTCCCTGGAGGGCCGCGTCCTCGGCCTTACCTTCGAGGACTCCGCGACGAAGGCCGACAAGTTGTCCCTCCAGTTGGACAACTTCGACCTGGCCTTCTTCGACAGGGAGGAGCTCGTGGGCGGCGCGGTGCTAGAAGTGTCGTGGGGCTACCCGGGCCTCATGGCGCCGCCGCGGCGAGTGGTGGTGAAGAAGCTGAAGGGATTCCAGGTGCTCACCGTCGAGGGCCAGGCACTCAGCGCCCTCATGCACCGCGAAGCGAAGACGCGCACCTGGAAGGGCAAGACGCGCGCCCAGGTGGTGCGCGAGGTGGCCGCCGAGTACGGCTACGAGGAGGACTCCGTCCACGTCGAGGACACTGGAGAGTCCTTCGACACCATCCACCAGGCCGGGGAGACGGACGCGCGCTTTCTGCGGCGCCTGGCCGCGAGGGAGGAGTTCGAATTCCACGTCGACGACAAGGGCCTCACCTTCGGCCCGCGCAACCAGGCCGCCGCGCCCGCCCAGGTGCTGTGGTGGTACGCGGACGCGGGCCGGGGCGACATCCTCTCCGTCAACGTCGAGTCGGAGCTGGGCCGTCGAGTGGGCCAGGTGGGCGTCCGTGGCCGGGACGCCATGGCCAAGGCGAACATCGAAGCTCAGGCGAGCAGTGCCACCGTGGAGCGCACCACGCTCGCGGACTTCCTCGAGGTGGTGGACAAGCGTACGGGCACCACGTCGCTGCAGCTTCGCAACAGCACCACCAGTGTCCAGCCCACCTCGGCATCGACACCTGCCCAGGCCCAGCGCGAGTCCGCGGCTCGCTTCCGGCGCGCAGAGTCCGGCACCGTGAAGCTGTCCCTCCAGGTGGTGGGCAACCCCAGCTTGCGCGCGAAGTCCGTGGTGGAGGTACGCGGCATCTCCAGCTTCCTGTCCGGGAAGTATTACGTCACCGAGGCGAAGCACGTCCTCTCCTCCTCCGGCTACACCACGGACTTGAAGCTGTCGCGCGACGGCACGGGACAGCGTCAGCAAGCCAGCGCCGAGAGGCAAGGCCAGCCCCAGGGCGGACAGCCCAACACCAGCGCCCCCGAGACGACGGGTGCGCTGAAGGAAGTGGAGGCATTCGAGAGGGACACCGGCACCCGGTACATCGAGTACCGACGTGACGGGCAGCCCATCGGTGTCGAGGACCCCGAAGCCGGAATGAGTCTCCCCAGGTAGCGAGCCCACCATGAGCACCTTCGACGACGACCTCCTCGCCCACGACACGCGCCTGCTCGGCATGTACGTGGGCTACGTCACCAGCCGCGACGACGAGGCGCAGCTCGGCCGCGTCCGCGTGTGCATCCCCGGCGTCATCGAACCCGAGTCCGCCTGGGCCTGGCCCCTGGGCACCTCCGGGGGCGGCGCCAAGGACACGGGCTTCTTCGCGATTCCCATGGTGGGCGCCGAGGTTGCCGTCTTCTTCAACCAGGGCGACGTCGACGCGCCCTACTACCTCAGCGCGCACTGGGGGAAGCCGGGCGGACAGAGCGAGGTGCCCGAAGAGGCCCAGGTGTCTCCGCCCGAAAACCGCGTCCTCGCCACGCCCACCTTCCGTGTCGAGTTGGACGAGTCCGCGGGGAAGCGGAAGCTGAAGCTCACCAACCGGAAGACGGGTGACTGCCTCACCTTCGACGCGGAGGAGAACACCGTCACCCTCGATGCCACCACCGCCCTCACCCTGCGCGCGGTCGGCGCCATCTCCATAGAGGCGGCCCAAGTCACCATCGCCGGCCGCGTGGTGCGCCCTATTGCCGAGCCGATTTGAGGAAGCCCATGGCGCTGCCCATCTGCATCCACATCCCCCCGCTGCCCGAGGCGCCCAGCCTCACCCTGCCTGGTGGCGCCACCCTGCAACACCACCAACTCCTGCAGGCCGTCCAGCCCGCGCTCGCGCCGCTCACGCCCCTCTTCGACATCATCGGCGCGGTGCTGGCCCTCGTCGAAGTCGTGAAGGCGATACCTGACGCGCTGGGGCCTCCGCCGGACCCGACAGCCATCGCCGCAGCCCTGCCGACGCTGGCCGAGAAGGTGTCCAAGCTGCTCCGCCTCGTCCCCCAGCTCTCGGTGCCGTACACGGTGGTGGGCGTCATCGACATCGTCCTGGGCGAGTTGGGGCACGCCCGTAGCCAACTCCTCCACCTGCAACTGCGCCTGTCGAGTGTGGCGCGGGCCCGGCAACGCGCCGCCCAGCTTGGGGACGCAGGCCTCCTCGCGGTGGCCGGCTGCGCGGAAGCCAACGTCGCGCAGGAGGCCGCCAACGTCGGCAAGGCCCTGGCCGCCCTCTCCCAGCTCATGGCCCTCCTCAACGTCTTCCTTGGGCTGGTGGGTGGGCCCCAGGTGCCGGACTTCTCCAGCCTTGAGGGGAGCCCGTTGGAAGAAGCCATTGCTCCCCTCGATGCCATCGTCCGCACGCTGCAGCAGGTGCGCGCGGCCATCCCCATTCCGTGAGGAGGACGTCGTGAGTCGAGCCCCCCAGAATCTCCTCATTCCCTTCCGGCGCGACAGGAAGCGCGACTTCGCCGCGGGCGCCGGGGCCGAGCTGCTCGCCTCGAAGGTGCGGCAGGTGCTGCTGACGGAAGGTGCCACGCCCCACTCCACCGGCGAGCTGCCCTGGCGCACCAGCTTCGGCGCGGGCCTCTCGCGGCTACGCCACCAGCGCAACGACACGGTGCTGGCGGAGCTGGCGCGCGTGTACGTCCGTGACGCCCTCGCGCGCTGGCTGCCTGGCGTCCAGATTGTGCAAGTTACTGTTGAGCAGGACGAGGGCGGACATACTCTCCGCATTCACATCCGCACGAGCAACACATCACCGAATTCGGTATCTCTCTCGATTGCCAGAAGCTCTTAATCAACAAAAAAACCTCGTCGAGGCCTACTCTCTCGCTCTCGCAAAGGAGGAGAAGAGCGAATCCGCCGCCACTCTCCTGCCTCAAACACTGCTCCTCCGGCCGACACCAATGTCGTCTCACGGGCAACATCCGAAAGCACCCGGTCCACCTTCAACACGTAGATCGAATTCAGCTCGTCAGGACGCGAAACACACGCTTCCCCGTCTGCGATAGGCCCATCGGCAACCACTCCGTCACCATCGGCAAAAAATGGCGAAGGAAGAGGGAAAACCACATAGCCATCACGATACATCCGAACCATACCAACCTGCACCATCTGACGCTCAATAGGCGCTCCAACAACACTGCCAAGCGAATACTGCGCATAAACAACCGCAAACGCTCCACTCAGAGACGGCCCCGTCCCCTCGCAATGCGGAGCAAACATGCCAACCAACGACGTCTTAGCGGCCCAATCGGCATGACGCAGAGGCCATCGCCCTCTATCGGCATCGAGCCGAGTGGCGTAAGGAGATGGCGCCGTCACAATCGGTGCCACTAGATTAACATCATAGATGCCCTCAACAGGGGGTCTTATGTGCCCAAACCACGCACGAGAAGAATTAACCACGAAGGCAGTATGCTCAAGCGAGCGCGCTGGCAAGTCGCCCCATTTGGCGACCCTGGTGGGATGGAATATCAGACCATCAACAAATCGCTGGACCCAAATCTCACAATATGCCGCGCCAAGCATCGGTCCAAGCGAAGCACCGGCATCTAACGCTGTGGACCACGAAGTCAGGCACTCGAAATGATCGTACCGCGCACCGCTCCCACTAGCAGGAGGCGGCCTCGTGTAGTGTCGCCCGGCAACAAGTCCAACTGCCGTGACAACCGTAGCTCCAGCGGCCGTCACAAGCAGTTGGCGGCGCCCTAGTCGCGTGGAGGGAGCTAGCGACTCAAAAGGAGAGCCCTCGACGCTTCCTGGGCTCGCATCCCCGGGCCTAGAGAGCGAGCCTACTTGGGGTCCTTGCGAAAGACCGGGCCAAAATAATCGCGTTCAAGCCAATCGCGCCTGCCCTCAGTGACGACACTGCATCCAGAATCCCTCAAACGCTCAACAATCGCATGACGCTCGCCTGCTCCACCAGATGCAATTCTTACGGTATGGCGACCAGCGATATCACTAAACGGCCTCAACTCTCCAATTTCAATGAGCA
The DNA here is from genome assembly GCF_050039385.1 of Myxococcus faecalis. Classification (NCBI taxonomy): domain Bacteria; kingdom Pseudomonadati; phylum Myxococcota; class Myxococcia; order Myxococcales; family Myxococcaceae; genus Myxococcus; species Myxococcus faecalis. Next base: position 2,087,988 of record NZ_CP144336.1, read on the forward strand.
CAGTTCGCTCAGGATGGCGCCCGAGAGCCATCCCAGCCTCAAACAAGACATTCGCACGAGCTTGTGGAGTCAAATTCGTCTCATGGGGCAATTCCGTATGCCCACGAAAAGGTTCCCGCAGGCGCGCCTCATCCTCTCCCGTAAGAAGAACCACGATGGCCTGTGCGGCACCAAACGCAGCGTCAAGTATCTGACCAATATAGGGGGAGGCACTACCGGTTTGCCGCCGCGCCTCCTCCCACTCCATGGGATTAAGCCCAACGCTACGAAGGAAGTCGAAGAGTGCGTCGCGAGCAACTGCATTTCGCCCGTGAACAACAAATACGTTCCTGGGATCTTTCTGTATCGTGCTCATCATGCCCCCAGCCAGTCTCCGACTGGCCATTCTCCCTTGCGCGGTAAGACTAGCCTGAGAGAAGCCAAGCTTCGAACTCATCCCGAGGTACCGCACCACCTCAACGAGCCCGCGGTCTTCAAGCTCTTCAATTATGCCACCAAGGTCTTCGGCGTTGACACCTGACTGCAATGCAAGGCTCTGGGCATCAAGCCACCCACGCCCTAACCGAGTCCCTCCGGAGTCGCCGCGACCACTACTGGCAAGCACACGAAGGATGACTGCAACTTGCTGTTCGATGGAAGCATCCACCCCCCCAGTATAAGCCCCTCTCGTCGATTTGAATAGAAGTGGAGGCGCCCCGCGTCCCCATCGCCGCACGACTAGTGCCTTTGTCTCCCGGTGGAGGCCTTCGCCGACGTGCCACTTCTTCCCGCGTCCACCGACTACACCCACCGAGACTTCGACGCCCTGCGTGCGCGCCTCATGGCGCTCGTGAAGAGCGTCTTCTCCGACTGGAGCGACTTCGACGTCGCCAGCTTCGGCAATGTCCTGCTGGAGATGTACGCCTTCGTCGGCGACGTCCTTGGCAACTACCAGGACAACCTCGCCCGCGAGTCGCGCCTCTCCACCGCCACCCAGCGCCGCAACGTCATCGCCCTGGCGCGCATGCTGGGCTACCGGCTCCACGGCGCCCAGGCGGCCACCGCCGAGGTGGAGCTGCGTCTGGCCCAGCCTCCCGCTGCCCCCGTCACCTTCCCCGCCGGCACCGTTGTTCGCACCCAGGAGGTGACGGAGGCAGTCCGCTTCCAGCTCCTCTCGTCCGTCACCATCCCGGCCGGCGCCAACCCGCCGCGCGTCGTCGCCGTGGCCGAACACTCGAAGACGCACACCCAGCTCTCCGACGCCCGCGGCCTCGCCGACTTCGAGGCGCACCTGGACTTCGCGCCCTACCTTGACGGCTCCGCCCGCGTGTCCACCGCCCAGGGTGCCTTCACCGAGGTGGACACCCTCCTCAACTCTCGCGCCTCTGACGCCCACTTCCTCGTCTCGGTGGACCAAGGGGACAAGGCCACCGTCCGCTTCGGCACCGGCACCAACGGCCTGCCGCCGGCTGGCACCGTGGCGGTGGTGTACAAGACGGGTGGCGGCGCCGCCGGCAACGTGGACGCGGGGCGCCTCGTCGTCCTGGAGGGCAGCTTCCGGGACGCCCACGGCCACGCGGTGCAGGTGTCCGTCCATAACCCCGCCTCCGCCTCGGGCGGCGCGGACAGGCAGACGGTGGCCGCAGCGAAGCTGCTCGCCCCCGAGAGTCTCCGGGCCCTGACGCGCACCGTCTCCCGCGAGGACTTTGAAATCAACGCCCGACGCCTCCCCGGCGTTGCCCGCGCCCTCATGCTGACGTCCAACGAGGACGCCACCATTGGCGAGAATGCCGGCATCCTCTACGTGGTGCCCCAGGGCGGCGGAGTCCCCACTCCCGCGCTCAAGGCCCAGGTGCTGCGCCAGGTGACGGAAGTCTACCCCTGCACCCTCACCTTCCAGGTGAGCGTCCAGGAGCCGGTGTACCGGCGCGTGGACGTCTCCGCCCGCCTCTTCCTGCGCCAGGGCGCTTCGGCCCAGGACGTCGCCTCCCGCGTCCGCCAGGCGCTCGCCGCGCACTTCCGCGTCAGCGAACCGGACGGCACTCCCAACCCGCGCATCGACTTCGGCTTCAACCTCAAGGACGCCCAGGGCTTCCCGGCCGGCGAGGTGGCCTGGTCCGACGTCTTCAACGTCATCCGCGACGTGCCCGGCGTCCGGAAGCTGGGTGACGCGCGCATGGACCTGACACTCAACGGCCTGCCCGCGGATGTGAAGCTGACGGTGCGGGAGCTGCCGGTGCTGGGCAGCGTCACCCTGCAGGACGGCGACACCGGAGGGCTCCTCTGACATGGCCCTCCTCAACCCCAGCTTCGATGACGCGGGCGCCCGGCCCGGCGAGGCAGCGCACTGGACGCTGACGACGGTGACGCACCTCGAAGCCCTGGCAGGCTTCGGTGTGCCGGAGGAGGCGTGCGAGGACTTCGAGCGCTGGTACATGTGGCGCGCTGCCCTCTCCGACGTCCCTGTGGCCCTCGCCTTCTTCTCCGGCCAGCGCGAGGGCTTCGAGGCCTTCTCCCGGGGCTGGGGCAACGACGGCTTCCTCTTCGAGCTGCCACCCGCGCAGTTCGTCCCGCACCGCTTCGAGGGGGACGTCGTCGAGACGTGGGGACAGGGGCCCTTCCTCACGGACTGGGCGGACGCAGCTTCCGTCGAGGGCCTCTTCAACGACTCGCCGCAGGAGGACTTCGAGCAGCGCTGGCACACCAACGAGGCCTACGCCTGGCGCTGGGAGGACGTGACGGCGCGCGGGGCCCTTTTCAACACCACCCAGCCCTCCGAGGACTTCGACACCGGGTGGCCTCTGGCCGCCACGCAGTGAGGACATCATGGCACTCGCAGACTGGACCTACCTCAACAGCGGACTGGACATCGCCACCGTGGACAGGGGCGTGACGGCGGGCATTGCCCGTCCCCCGGGCGGCGGCACCTTCCTTTTCGCCTTCAACTCCCTCACCGCTGCGCAGGGCGCAGTCGCCCTGTTCGCCAACCTCCCCGACTTCGCCCCCATGGCCCGGGGCGGCAGCATCCGCGGCTGCCTCCAGCGCGGGCCCGGCGGCGGCCCCACCGGCTTCTCCCCCTTCCTCTTCCTGTGCGGCCAGGGCGCCTCCGTCAACGACAGCGCCTACCTGCTGGGCCTCTCCGACGACGAGCCGCACCGGGTGGTGCTGCGCAAGGGCGCGGTGGCCACGGGCCTGCCCGACGCGGACGGTCCCGGCGTCCTACTGAAGTCCTCGGCCAGCTTCACGCAGGGCACCTGGCTGCACCTGCGGCTGGACGTCATCGTCAACGCCAACGGTGACGTCGTCCTCAAGGCCTTCCACAATGACTTGGCCGCGCACCCGCTCGGCACGCCTCCGGACTGGCAGCCCGTGCCGGGCATGGCCGACTTCATTGACGATGCCCTCGCCATCAACTCCGGCAGCCAACCCCTCACCTCGGGCCGGGGCGGCTTCGGCTTCGCCGTGCGGGACGTCACCCGCCGGGCCTACTTCGACTCGCTCGAGCTGTCCCGTCAGGTGTGAAGCCATGGCACTCACCGCCTTCACCAGCCGCCTGGGCCTGGGGCAGGGCCGCATCCGGCCCCAGCGGGCCACGCCCTCCTCGGGCGAGTACCTCTTCGTCCTCGGAGACGAGGAGCCTGGGCGCCGCTTCGAGCTGGCCCCGGGCGACTTCGGCGAGGTGACACAAGCCGTGGACGTCACCAACGTGGCACTCGTCCGCTGCGTCCTGCGCCTCCGTGTGCCTGCGGGCGCCCCGGCGGGCCTGGCCTGGGAAGCGTCCCTCGTCGTGGGAGGGGTGAAGTACGCCCGCTGCCTCGGGCGCCCCGGCCGTGAGCGCCTCGTCGGGGACATGGCCGCCAACGTCTCGAAGCTCTCCGGCGTCCACACGGTGGGCGTCCGCATGGAACTCGTCTCCTCGTGAGGTGTCGCCATGGCCACGGTTGAGCTGCCCGCCCTCTACGTCGACACCGTCTCCCTCTTCGCCGAGACGCGCCGTCCCCTCCTCCTCAACCGCGCTCCGGGCCCCGAGGAGGCGGAGGTCCCCGTCGATGCCGCGCTGGAGCTGGAGCTGGTGGACGTCGACACGGACGGCATTGCCCGGGCCGCCACACGCGTCTGGGTGGACGGAGTCCTCGCCTTCGCGGGCGGAGAGATTGTCGAGGTGCAACCCGCCTTCGCGGGGCCGCTGGCGGAAGTGAGGCAGACGGCGGACACCCTGCGTGTGGTGCTCCACCCGGCGGTACCACTGGCCAGCCAGGCCACCGTCTCCGTGCGCGTCGTCTCCGCCACGGCCGGCGGCGAGCACCTCCTCGACGAGACGTACACCTTCACCGTGGAGGACAGGACGGCCCCGCGCCTCGTGGGCGCGCAGGCCGTGGGGCCGAAGTCCGTGCGCCTCGCCTTCGACGAGGACGTGCGGGTGCCGTCCTCGGCGCGCTTCACCTTCACGCCTCGTGGCTCCCCCGCAGTCCCGGTGGCCTCACTCGAGGCCGCTGCCGACGGCCCCCTCGTCCACCTCGTCCTCGACACGGAGCTGACGCCGGACGTGGGGTATGAGGTCCTCGTGGAGGGCGTGACGGACGCGCACGGCAACCCGGTGCTCCCCCCCTACCACCGCGCCACCTTCGCGGGCTTCCGTCCAGCCCGGCCGCCCTCCCGGAGCTTCCAGCTCTGGGACATGCTGCCGGCCCACAACCGCCGCGACGATGTGACGGGGGACTTGCGCCGCTTCATCTCCTGCATCCAGGAGGTGACGGACTTGCTCCTCTCTGACTTGGACGCCTTCCCCGACGTCTTCGATTTGGAGCGCGCTCCGGAGTCCTTCCTGGACGCCATCCTCCTGGACTTGGGCAACCCCTTCGCCTTCGAGCTGGACGTCCTTGGCCGGCGCCGCCTGGCCTCCGTCCTCGTGGACATGTACCGCCAGAAGGGCACCGCCCTGGGCCTGCGCAACGCCATCCGCTTCTTCCTCGGCATCGAGGTGCGGGCCATCTCCCCCTTCGCCTCAGACACCCTCGTGCTGGGCGAGTCCGAGCTGGGCGTGGACTGGGTGCTGGGGCCCTCGGAGCGCTTCGCCCGCTACGCCTTCAACGTCGAGGTGGAGCGCCTCCTCTCTCCGGCTGAGCGCCAGCGCCTGCGCACCCTCGTCGAGTACCTCAAGCCCGCGCACACTCACTTCATCGACTTGGTGGAGCCCCTGCCGCCCATTCTCCCGGAGCACTGGGAGCTGGGACTCAGCGAGCTGGGCGAGACGACGACGCTGCACTGACGTCCGCCCGGCATGTCCCCGATTTTCACTCGGGAGCCTTTGTCGTGGGAGGAGGGCCACGACACGTGACGAGCCGCAGCGCGGAAGCACAACGCCCGAAGACATGTATCGACTGCCTCCGGTCCGTTCCGTCAACGCACCGGCAGCGGTGCCCGAACTGCTACCGCATCTGGCAGCGGGACAACGCTCCCCCGAACGCAACGTGCGAGGTGTGCGCAAGGGCCTACTTCCGTCGCCCAGGCTCGCGTCAAGGCGGGCGGACTTGCGGCAGAGCCTGCTTCACAATGTGGAAGCGAGGGCGCAACGCGGCCAATGAGCCAACGGACGGTGGCCAGTTGGTCTCATGCACCTGCCGCTGGTGCGGGAAGCCTTTCGAGACGCCGCAGCGGCTGGTCGCTCGCGGTGGTGGACTGTACTGCTCGCTCGTTTGTAACGGCATTCGCCGACGCCTCAATCCCGAGCGCGCCCTCTACCCGGAAAATGCGTGGCGCCAACGTGAGGGGTTCTCCGAAACCCGCACCGCCCTGCTGCATCGCCCTGACGCGCAATGTGCGCGCTGTGGGGAACGCCGCACGAAGGGCAACCTCGTCGTTCACCATCCACGGCCGCCCGAGGGCGACCGCAAGTTGCTCCTGGCGCCGTGGAACCTCGAAGTCCTTTGCCGGCGCTGCCACTTCTACGTCCACCATGGCGCGAATGCGGAGGTCCGCTAATGGCCGACTCTCTCCAGTATTTCTTTCGTCAGCGAGTCACCGAAGCGGAGCTGAACCTCGGCTTCGCCCTCCTTGAGAAGGCGGACCGAAACCTCGCCGCCGACTTGGGCGTCCACGGCGTCATCTCCGGGGCCGTACCCGCGCCGCACTCCCCCGTCCCCAACCTCACGGTTGACTTGACGGCCCCGGGCCGCGCCTACGACAACCTCGGCCAGCGCATCTTCTTCGGCACCGGGCAGACAGTGGACTGCGCGGTGGACTTGTCCGGCATCCCCACCGACGTCTCCACCTCCGGCAGCGAGCGGTGGGTGGGCATCTTCCTACGCTTCATCCGCCTGCTGTCCGAGCCGCGCACGGACGGCAACTCCCAGCAGGTGTACTTCCGCCGCGACGAGTCCTTCGAGTTGGTGGTGCGCCAGGCGCCGGAGGGGCCCGTCGGCCAGGCGCCCAAACCCACCCTCCAGCCCGACGAGTTGCTGCTGTGTGACGTCCGGCGCCGCCCCGGGCAGACGCAGATTCTCGCCGCGGACTTGGACACCTCCCGCCGCCAGGCCTTCATCTTCGCGCGCGGCACCTCAGTGGCAGTGGAGAGCGGAACCTGGGACGTCCTGAGCCCCAGCGCGGACACCGTGCAGTCGACACTGGACGAGGTGGATGCCGAGCTGGCCGGCCACTTCTCCGGCGTCGCCCGAAGGCACGGGGCGAGTGCAGTGGACTACATGCCCCACGGATTCCTCAGCTCCACCACCGTGCAGGAAGCCGTGGACGAAGTCGTCGACAAGCTCTCCTCGGCCACCGCAGGCACACCGGGCGCCTCCCGCGTCGGCGCGGACGCGGTGCCCGGCACGCCCAACCTCCTGCCGGCGGGCACCGTCGACGCGCAGCTCTCCTCTCTGCTGGGCTTCCTCAACACCCACCAGGGCGCGGCCACGGGGGCCCACCACGCCAGCGCCGTTGGCGCCACGCCCCACGGATACGTCAGCGGCACCAGCGTGCAGGCCCAGCTCCAGGAAGTCGTCACCCGCCTCGGAGAGACGACGGCTAACAGCCCCGGCTCCTCTCGTGTCGGAGGAGACGCGCTGGCCGGGACGCCCCACGCCCTCCCCGCCAGCAGCCTGCGGCAGCAGGTGGCCGCGCTGCTGGGCTTCCTCAACGGGCACATCACCCAGTCCGCCGACGGGCACGCGGCCTCCGCCGTATCCGTCGCGGACGCGGGCAACCTGCTGACTGCGGGCACCGTCGAGGCTGCCCTCGCGGAAGTCCTCGCGGCCTTCAGCGGCGGGCACTTCCGCGGCAACGAGGAGGCGGCGGGCCAGCACAAAGCCATCGTCCAGCCCGTCCTCGGCGCCGGCCGCGTCCTTCTCCTCGACGCCCAGGGCGCGGGCGGCGCAGCCGCGCGGCTGCGTCTCTACGCCGACAGCGACTCGGTGTGGTTCACCCTCAACGCCGCCTGGAATGGGAGCGCCTGGGCACGGGACACCACCGGCGCTGCAGCTGCCGGCTTCCGCCTCTCGCGCAACGAGGCCGAGTTTCTCCATGACGCCAGCCTCACCGCCACCTTCGCCTCCTGGACGCGCACGCTGCGACTCCCGCTGAGCAGCACCGCCAGCAACACCTCCTTCGAGTTGGCGGGCAGCGTGCGCGAGGTGGGCCGGCTCGGTCTCCAGTTCAGCAACAGCGACACCGCCGCGCACGACAGCCTGTCCGGCGGCGGCTCGGTGACGTTCCGCAGTCGATTTCCCACCGCGCCCTCCTCCATCACCCTCAGCCCCTACGCCTTCGCCGGAAGCTTCGTCGGCAATCCCACCGTCATGGTGCCGGACAGAGACGGCTTCGCCTTCTACACCCACCAAACCCTCCCGGGCCTCGCCTCGACGTACTGGTTCGGCTCGTACACCGCTGTCGCGTGAGGACGCCCCATGGCCATTCACGAAGTCACCGCTGACGACGTCCTGCAGCGCTGCGCCCGGTGCGGCAGCGGCAATCGCCTCTCCCTTGGCACCCTGGAGGTGGGCGTCGCTCGTCGTGAGGACGTGGACGACGGCCTCGTTCAGCTTCCGCCCTGCCCCGCCTGCCGCTCCACCGAGTTCCTCATCCGCGCGCCGGAGGGCGAGCCGGAGCACCCCGCGCCAGGCAGCTTCGGGCACCTGCATCAGCTCCTCGTCGGCCACCTCCACGCGGAGCTCGTCCAACGCGGGCGCCTACACACGGTGCTCAAGCCCAAGGAAGGAGGCGCGGGCAAGGTGGCGGCGCGGCCCCTGTCTCAAGAGGCCCGCGCGCGCTGGTTTCCGCAGGGCCTGCGCATCGAGGTGCCGCCCGGCGAGCAACCCCGCGCCCCGGAAGAGTCCAGTCAATAGGCATACACCGCCAGCAAAACAGAGGGCACTCCCCGCCCGTCGCGCCTCATGTCGCCCCCGAATCCCTCTCTTCTCGGCTTGCTATGCCTCAAAAACAGAGCGTGTATGTCTTCGCGCGCTGCCCACTGCGCGCCAGGGAGACACCCATGGTTATCGGCACCGACACCACCTACCTCGGCAACGAAATTCCCGGCCTCCGGGGGGCAGACGGTCCGCATCTTCGCCGTGTTGCGCGGCGGCACCCGCCCTGACGCCGACCCGGAAGCCGACGACTACTACGTGAACACGGACGAGAAGCTGGCGCGCCTCGGGGGCGTCACGGCCGAGGACCGCATCGACGCGGCGCCTGTCCTCTTGGATGGCAGCACCAGCTTTGTGCATATCGACCCGCGAGCCATCGACCTGGAGTGCTTCGCGCACCTGAACAAGCCCAGCGCACAATGACTTGCCATACGCACGCAACAGAGCGTGTATGCCTCACGCGCGCCACCCAACAGCGCACCAAGGGATGAGACAATGACACCCCGCAAGCCACGCACCGCAGCCACCGCGAAGCCCGACCCGGCCCTCCAAGAAACCCTTGAGCGCATTGCTCGCGAGACGCTGAACATCGAAACCTTGAAGACACGCAACAGCGACAGCCTCGACTTTCACGAGGTGGCGGTGTGGCGCCTGAAGGAGGCGCTCGAAGCCGCCTATCAGGCCGGCCTGAGCGCCGCCAGCAACACCCGCAGCAAGTAGCGCCCCCTCTCACCTACGACGCCCCGCCCAGCGGGGCACCAGCGCATGAGGGCCGCCGGGCCGCCCTTGTGAATGGCAGACGTGTACCCACGGCCCGGAAAGGAAAACACCACCATGTCCCGCACTACCGCCCCGAAGAAGAAGCTGGAGTCCATGAGCCTGACGGAGCTGCGTGCCCGCTACCGCGAAGTCGTGGGTGAGGAGACGCGCACTCCCAACAAGAAGTACCTCATCCGCCGCATCGAGGAGTCCCTCGCCGCGAAGAAGCAGCGCAGCCCCTCCCGCCGGGCGAAGGCCGCCGCCCCCAGCGCGCCTCCGGCGCCCGCAGCACCGGCCGCTACCCCTGCCGCAGGCGCGAAGGCTGTCGCTCAGCGCGGGCGCTTCGCGGGCATGTCGCTGGAGGACTTGCAGGCGAAGTTCCGCGAAGTCGTGGGCCCGGTGGACAGCAGCAGCGTCCCCTACCTCAAGTGGAAGATTTCTGGGGTGGAGTCCGGGCGAATCAAGGTGGGCCCGCGCCCGGAGCGCAAGCTGAAGGTGCGCGAGGACGGCAAGTGCGTCATCCCCCTCTCCTTCGACGAGGACGCCCTGAAGGCTCTGGACAAGGCCTGGCGCGACGCGGGCCTGCCGAGCCGGACTCGCTTCTTCCGGCAGGCGGCGCACCGGGAACTCACGGCCATGGGCGCCACCGAGGCCGCCGCGCACTTCACCCCGAAGGCTGAGGCTGAGGAGTAAGGCCCGCCATGACGACAAAGGACCAAGCCACCGACGCCCTCGTGTCGGTGGCGCTTCGAAAGGCGCTCCTGGGCGCCCGCGTGGAAGTGAGGCTGGCCCTCCCCGATTCCGGCGCCGAGCTGCGGCCCGAAGTCGAAGTCGCCTTCCCAAAGGGCACCTCCTCGCGGCAGCGCAACGCAGCCCTCCTCCTTCTCGCCGCGCAGGTGGAGCTGCGCACCCCGGAGCAGCAGCACTGGCTCGTCGAGTCGGAGGTGCTCGACAACGGGCTCACAGGCCGCGTCCACCTGCTCTTACTCGGCGAGGGTGGCCCTCGTCCGACTCGTGACGAGGCAGAGCGCGGGCTGCAAGTCCTGCACAGGGCTCTCCGCTGACATGGACATGAGGACGGCAGCCTAACCTGCCGCCCTGAGCGAGTTGAACCCACGGCCGAGAGGGAGCGCCCACACCGCCCGACGCAAGGGTGACATCCCTCACACCACTCGAAGGCGCAAGGGGCAGAGGCTTCCATAACGAAAAACCTCTTCAAAACATGCACCCCGCGGCCCCAGAGAGGACTTGATAGGCCCGCCGACCAGAGCGTGTATGCCTTTCGCGACGAGCAGCACAGCACCGCGCGAACCCACAGGAACACCGACCATGAGCGCCACGGCCGTCCCTACTTTCATCGTCCCGGTCAAGGTTGTTGACTTCAGCAACACCGTATTGAAGCTGACCCTCGGCAAGAGCCGGTACGGCACGGCCCAGCCACAGCTGGACATCTACCTTCAGCCCAGCGCCACTCACCGACAGGTGAGCGCGCTGCTCCACACCTTCGCTGCCAGCCTTGAGCTGGATACCCCCGCCAGCGAGCGCTGGCTCATTCAGAACGACTGCTGCGCGGGGCCGAACCACGGCCGCATCTACCTGGAGCTGGCAGAGGGGGACGAGGCCGAGGCCATGCGGGGCATGGCACTCCTCAACAGCCTGTTGGGCTGAGTGGCAGGGCCAGGGGAGCCCGCGCAGCAGGCCCGCGCGGGCTTCCCCCAATCCCGCGACACTGAAACACCACACAGAACACGCTCCAAGCCTGGGTGCTGGCCACATTCGACCCAGAACACCAGACACAACCTACCTCACCTCCCCACGCAGGGATGTATGAGTTTCGCGACGACCACTAACGGCCCCGCCAATCCCAAAGGAACGCACGCCATGAAGACCTCCCTCAAGGCCCGTCACGCTCGCCAGACGACGGAAACCGAGCCTCAGAACATCACGTTGAATCTGAGCCTCGGCACGAGCCGATACGGCACGCGTCAGCCGCAGGTGGACATCCTCCTCCCGCGCGGCTCCAGCCACCGGGAGACGAGCGCGATGCTCTACACCTTCGCCGCCAGCGTGGAGCTGCGCACGCCTACCCGCGAGCGGTGGATTGTGCAGCTCGAGCGCCTCGCGGAGGCGAACCACGGCCGCGTCTACCTGGAGCTGGCCGAGGGGGACAAGGCCGAGGTCAAGCGCGGGATGGCGGTCCTAAACGCCCTGCTGCCGAGCTGAGCAGCAGGAGTTATAGGGAACCCGCACCGCCGCACCGCGCGCCCGCCAGCAGCCGGGCGCCGGTGCACGGCTCCTCCGGCTGAACCAGCAGACGGGGTGGGGGACTCCGCGCCGCCCCAGCCCGCCCCACCCCTGGCCTGTCGTCGGAGCAATCACACACACTAGAATTCCGCCTGCCGCCCCGAGCCCAGAAACGCCGGACTGAGCGCCTCCCACAGGAGGCCGGCGTGGAACCCCGCGGATTCTCGCGACTATTCCAGACACCAAAAATCCACCACCCCAGCCGTCGAACTGGACTTGCTTCATCTGCACACCAGAGCGTGTATGTGTTTCGCGACGGGCGCCACAGCCCCGCGCGAATGCGAGAGGCAAACTCCATGAAGACGCTCCGGTTTGGAATTGAGATTGAGACGGTTGGCGCCGGCCGCGAGAAACTGGCCAACGCGATTCAGAGCGTGGTGGGCGGACGGATTTCCGCAAACTACCTGGGCATGCAGGTGACGGATGCCCAGGGCCGCGCCTGGAAGGTGGTGCCGGACGGTTCACTGAGCGGGAGCACCTACAGCGGCGAAATCGTCTCTCCCATCCTCACCTACCAGGACCTGGACGCCCTGCAGTCGGTGGTCCGCGCCGTGCGCGAGGTTGGCGCTCGCGCCGACGCCACGTGTGGCATCCACATCCACGTCGACGGCAGCCGCTTCGACGCCAAGGCCGTCACCAACCTCGTGAAGATGGTGCACAAGCAGGAGCGCCTCCTGGAGACGGCCCTCGGAGTGAGCGCCGCGCGACTGAACCGCTTCTGCAAGCCCATCGACGGAGCCTTCCTCCAGCGGCTGGAGGCCCGGCGCCCGCGCACCCTCCAGGATGTGAACGAGGCTTGGTACGGGCGTCGCAACCCGACGCCAGCGCGCTACGACTCCAGCCGCTATCACGGCCTCAACCTCAACAGCCTCTTCTTCCGAGGCACGATTGAATTCCGGTACTTCAACGGCTCGGTGCACGCAGGCGAGGTGAAGTCCTACGTCCAACTGGTGTTGGCCCTCGCCGCTCGCGCCCTGGCCTCGAAGGCAGCCTCCAGCAAGCGCCGCGACTTCAACCCCGCCACCGCCAAGTACGACTTCCGGGTGTTCCTCCTCCACCTGGGCCTCATCGGCGAGGAGTTCAAGACGGCTCGCCTCCACCTCCTCAAGAAGCTGGAGGGCAGCGCCGCCTGGAAGGGGCCGCGTCGAGACAGGCGCGGCTCGGGCGGGGACGAGGACGGCTCGCCCGGCAACGAGGGCCCCCAGGGCGCGCAGGGCGGCACTGGGCCCACGCAGGGCGGCGCGCCCGCCGAAGCCATGGCCGCCGCGTGACAGGGCCTTCACGGGCGCCAGGGCCCCTGGCGCCCGCCTGCGCTGGCCCCAGGGACTTCCCAGGAGGGAGCCCGGGCCCGCCCCTCCCGCCCCTTCAAACAGCGCTTGCTTCAACGCCGAACCAGAGCGTGTATGTCTTTAGCAAAGGGCGAGCGCCCCTCACCCACATAAGAAACGCTGAAATGAAACCATACGGAACCACCCACAAAAGGAGGAACGCCATGCTCTACTTCGCTTACGGCTCCAACCTTGACTTGGCCCAAATGCGCACGCGCTGCCCTGGAGCCACCGTCGAAGCCCGGGCCACCCTTCCCGGCCACACCCTGGTGTTTGGTGGGTACAGCCACAGTTGGGGCGGCGCCGTCGCCAGCCTCCAGCGCGTGCGCGGCGCCCACGTCGAGGGTCTGCTGTACCGGCTCACCCCCGAGGACGTGCGAGCCCTCGATGCATTCGAGGGGCACCCCTTCGTGTACAAACGCGCCGTCCGGCTGGTGACGGACATGGCCGGCCGCCGCCGCCGCGCGCAGGTGTACCTGATGCCCGAGGCAAGCTTCAAGCCATGGGCGCCCGCTATCCGCTACTTCAAGGTCCTCTGGCGCGCCTACGAGCGCCTGGGCTTCAACCGCGCCGTCCTCAAGGCCGCCCTGGGAATTGAAGCGTGAAGCGCACCCCAACCTCGACGCGCGTCTTCGTCTACGGGACGCTGTTGTCCGGCGAGCCCAACCACCGACTCCTGCGCGGCGCACGCCTCATCGGCCCGGCGCGGACGCCGCCCCGCTTCACCCTCCACGACTACGGGCACTTCCCCGCCCTCGCCTCCGGAGGCAACCACGTCGTCGAGGGCGAAGTGTACGAAGTCGACGCGCTCATGCTGGCGGCGCTCGACAGGCTCGAGAGCCACCCCAGCTTCTACCGGCGCACCCCCATTACCCTCGACGACGTCGGCCGCGTCGAGGCATACCTGCTTCCCAAGGAGCGGTTGGCCGGCCGCCCCATCATCGAGTCCGGTTGCTGGCGTCGACACCTGAAGGAGAGGAAACCATGGTAATCGTCATGCGCGACGGGCGCGTCTTTCAGGGCACGGCTGTCCAAATCGTGAAGGGAATGCAGGACGTCGCCTTCGGCGTGGAGCGCCTCTCACTGCCCGAGTACATCGACTGGGTGGTGGCCAATGCCCAGCGCTTCGAGTCCGTCGCACTTCGTGTGCAGGGCGAAACCGACGAGGAGAAGGCCGCCTCGCTCGTGGACGAGATGGTTCGCGAGGGGCTGGCGACGCGAGGGTGAAATGACTGGAGGCGCCCCGCCCATTCTCATCGAGGGCTACACGGCCGAGGAAGTGCTCCGCCTGACAGAGCAGGAGCTTGCGGCCTTCGTACTGACGAGTGAGGCCGTCGTCATCCGCATCGGCACCGCAGAGCTGCTCGGCCGCTTCCGGCTTCAGTTCGACACCCTCTTCGTGGAGCTGGCCCACGTTGACAACGGCGGGGAGGGCGTCCTCCCTGCCTTCTGGAGGCTGGTGCGAAGGTTCGCACAGGCGAGGGGCATCGGACGCATCGAGTGGGTAGTCCACGCGGTGCGATGCGCCCCCCCCCAACCTCAAGCTCCGACGAGTCCTCGAAAGGCGCGGCTTCGTCGTCCGGACGCTGCCCGGCCTCGGTGAGGCCTACCACCTCGTCGACATACCCCCGGCCCGCAGCGCCCCTGCCTCACAGGCGCAACGGTAGTCCTCCGCTCGCCTCGAGCTCCTCGACCAACGAGAGAGCCGCGCGGGCACCCAGCTCCGCCAGCACCGCTGCCTCTGCGTCGCCATACTCCCTCTTCGCCTGAACCAGCAGCATCCGGGACTCCGGACTGCCGTCCCTCATCGCGCGCGCAAGCTGCAACCCCATCTCCGCCCGTCCAAGTCGCTCCGAGAGCGCCCGCCGCTTCTCCATGTCCCTGAGAGGCCCACGAAGCAGGCGCCGTGCCAGCAGGCTCCATTACTCCCGTCGCTCCGAAAGTTGCGACCGTCCTTGCCGCGAGATGAACTGCCTCCCTTCATGGGCACGGCTGACGACGTCCAACACTTTCTCCGCACGGGTGAGCACGACGCGCACTGCCGCGCCTGGCCAGGCGACCGCCTTGAGCGGGAGCGACGCGCGCATGAGGAGCTTCGCCGGGCGCTCGTCGAGGAGGTGCAGCGGCGAACAGTGACGCGCCCCTCCGACGAGCGACTCCGGGGGCTCGACATCGTCGCTCTCACGCGGCGGAAGGTGGCGCCCATGGTGCGCGGCCTCTTCCCTGCCCTGGAACAGGGCGCCGTCATCTCCCTCCTGGAGAAGTCCGTCGTCTTCCTTACGTCGACCAACATCAGCCACGTCCTGCGCCAGTCCTCCTGGCTGAGCACGGCCTGGGACCTGGCCAACCTCTACCTCCTCAGCGTCGGCGCCGAGTTGCTCGGCGAGGAAGCCCCCCTCCTCCTGGGCCTCAGCGAGGGCACCACGTGCTACGTCTCCCTCTCCTACTTCGACGAGACGTCCCCCTTCGCTGACTACCTCGTGCATGAAGCTGCCCACGTCTTCCACAACTGCAAGCGCCGCACGGCGGGCCTGCCCGAGACACGTCGGCGCGAGTGGCTCCTCGACATCGACTACCGGAAGCGCGAGACGTTCGCCTATGCCTGCGAGGCGTACAGCCGCATCCTCGAAACCGGCGGCAGCCGCCAGGCACGCATGGCGCTCGCCGACGACTACGTGGCCAGCGCAGCACCATGCGATGAGCGTGTCTCAGTGAGCGAGGTATTGGAGTTCGTCCGGGAAGCCGCAGCAGCGCGGAATGGGTGGAAGCACATCCTCGCCCGGTGCGCCCCTCCGACGAGCGCCGGCACACGTGCCTCCGTGACAGCGGCAACAGCAGCCCGGCGTCACGGGCCTTAAGGCTTGGGAGGGCCACCCTCTCCCACGCGGTAGCTTCAGGGCCGTCCGTCCGGCTCGACGGGGGCTAGGCGCCCGTCCCTCGTGACGCGCACCACGTGGGCGGGAGCGAAGGTGCCAGCCCGACCACAGACGACTGCGTCGAGTCGCTGGTCCGTCGTCCCCACCACGAGGTCTCCCGCCTCGTCCAGCGCGTAGGCCATCGGCGCGCCTGGGAGAGTCACCCAAGGCGTGGCACGCCACCGCCCCTCGGACGCGTCGACACGCACCAGACTCCCCACGCCGCCGAACAGGTGCGCGAGGCCCTCCACCACCACGAGGGCGCCGTGCATCCGCACGACGTGCAGCGGGTTGGCATGGGGCTCCTCCATCACCGTCACCCGCCCCGCCTCATGCACCTCCAGCGTGCCCCCAAACTCCCCGTCATCCCACCCGACGAGGCAGGCCTCCCCCATGGCTTCGAGGACGGAGGCGAAGTCCCCTCCTGGCACGGAGGCACACGGGCTCCCTGGTGGGGGCGCCTTCGGCTTGTCCCAGTGCAACTGGCCGGAAGCGTGCCCCTCGCGCAGCGTCCACTCCCCATGGCGCCCTGGAATCGGAATGAGGCGGGCGCAGTCGATGGACTCCGCGGGCTGCACCTCCTGCCCGGAGAGCCCCTCCAGGGCCAACCTCGCGTGGCTCCGCGCCACCGGAGAGACGTGCGTCGCCACCACCTGTTGCAGCAGCAGCTTCAGCTCCTCCGCATGCGCTCGGAAGGCATAGCTACCCAGCGCATCAACCGCCGCAGCTTGGACTTCGCTGTGCGGCGCGTACACCGCCTGGCGCAGCACTTCGAGGGCCGCCGGGTCTCCCACGCGCCCAAGGGCCTCTGCGGCCCGTGCGCGCTCCCACCCCTCCTCCCCCGTGGCGAGCAGCCGCAGCAGGGGCTCCGTCGCGACTGGCCGCGCCACAGGCCCCAGGGACGCAAGGCTCGTGAGTGCCCGGGCACGACACTCAGGCACGGCGAGTTGCTGGAGGACGCCCAGCACCGTAGCAGGGCTCCCGAAGGCCACCAGCGCCTGCGGCGCCACGGGTGTGAGGCGCGCATCCGCCCGTTGTAGCGCCCACAGCGCCTCGGGCTCGCCCTTCGCCCCTTCGCGCGCGTGGGCCGCCAGCACGGACGCCACGTAGGCTGCGCGCGGGGTGCATCCGTCGAAAACCGCCTCGCAGCCTGGCGCAGGCGCCGACGGGCAGGACGTCCCGGGTGGGCGCCGGAGCGTGGGCGCCTCCAGCTCCCGCGCGAGGAGCGTCCGCAGGCGCGGGACGAAGGTCGCCGAGTACATGGAGGCGCGCCGGGAGAGGACGTGGCGCACCAGCACCAGCGCCTCCCAGTTCGACTCCGGGTCCTCCAGAACATCCAACAGCACCGGCGCCAATGTCGGGCCGAGGTGCTCCAGCGCCGACGTGGGCGACTCCAGGAGGTGGCGCACAATGGCTGGCGCTGCTCTCTCGTCATCAAGCGAGGCGAGTGTGTGAAGCACCACCCCACCGGGCTCACGCGCATACGCCTCGAGGAGCGCGGACACGGCGCTCGTGGCCTTCCCCTCCAGCTTCGCCAGCGCCTGCGCCGCACCGCCGCGCACGCGACGCTCTGGGTGCCGAAGCAGCGGAATCAGCCGAGGGACGACGTCCTCTCCCTCGCGCCCCAGCTTCCAGGCCGCACACGCCTGCTCCGGTGGCAGCCACTTCTCCCCGTGTCGGGGCCGTGGGTTTCCTCCAGCAGCGCAAGGCACGCGTCAGCCCCCAAGCAGCAGCCCTCCCACGTCGTGGTGTCTTCCCGCTTCCACGACCGGGCACACCCCAGGGACAGCGCCACCGCCGCACACACGAGCCCGGCCAACCAGCGCGGGCGCCCGGACTTCACCTCTCCCACCATGTCATCGCCTCTCATCCCCCTTCGTGGTGAAGGGACTCCGGAACAAACGCATCAGCCAGTCACGAACCGCGCAGCGAACGAGCGCGGCGCGCGAGGGTCCTTCACGACGCGGGCGCCGGCCACCCAGTCATGGAGGCACCGCCGGTCCTCTCCAACGATGAAGAGGGCGTCCACGAGGACGAACCAGCCGCAGTAGCTGCAGAGCGCCATCGGGAGTGCGTTCCGCAGCAGGGCAATGCGCCACACCTCCGCCGGAAGTCCGTCCCCTCGGACGACTCGGATTCCCAAGAGCCGCTTGCCGAGGCTCGCGCCAGTGCCTCGAATCAGGCTCGCCTGCACGAGCAACACGAGGAGCGCCGGAGTGTAGACGGCTGGAGCCTTCATCGCCGCCTCGTCCGGAATGGCCAGGCACCGGAGCACGCCCAGGAGCAGGGACGGGAGCACGAGCGCGGCGCCGTCGATAAGGCTGGCCGCGAGCCGGGCCCTGCGCGTCGCCAGCTCCGGAGCCGCATGAAAGCACCGAAGACACAGGCCCGCCCCGGACGAAGCACAGAAGGCACAGGTGAAGGTGCCGCAACGCGTACAGGCCAGGGCGGAGGAGAAGCCAGGATGCTCGGAGCAAGGGGACTCCGAAATCGATTCAAGGGCCTCGCGGAAGTCGGACATGGAGGGCCGCAGCACAGCTAGGCCCGCCCCAGGCAGCAAGTTCCTTCGACGAGAACTTTCCTCCTACCCAAACAAACTCGACCCAACAGGCCCAGTCTACTCGACCGTCACAGCACCACCCCTGCCACTCACGGGCTACCTCGATGACTGATTCCGCTGCGTAGAAGAGCGTCCCGCTCAAGGAATTGTCCCTTGAAGCGCACTACTCCAGGGCGGTTCCTCCAGGGAGGTGCCCTGGTCCCAGCGGATGACGTGCCCTATCGCGCCCGCCCCCTCGGCCGAGTGCCCAATGTACTTACCGAGGCCGGAGCCAGTCGCGCCAATGCCGGGGTGCAACCTCGCGTATTCTCGCGAGCATTTCGCAGGCCTCAAGTTCGCTCGTCCTCCAGCCCAATAGGACTTGCTTCAGTCGGAAGTAAGAGTGTGTATGCCTTTCGCGACGGGCAACCACGCCCACGCAGAGCGCGAGGACGTCGATGAAGATTAAAAGCACCACCGCCTTCCGAGCCTACACCACCATGCGCGCGAACCAGGCCAAGGCCACCAAGCGCTTCATGGTGAAGTCGGTGAACAAGGACGGTTCGATCAGCCGCATGGCGCCCACCAAGGCTGCCTGGCAGAACGACGCGTTCGAAGATTCCGACGCCGCCGAGGCCCGCCGCGCAGAGCTTGAGCGGCTCAATCCCGGCTCGCGATTCGCGGTCGTCCCGCTCTGAAGCCCCTGGGGCCACGCAGGCAGGCGTGAAACCTGATGTGCTGTGCCTGCCCGGAGCGCACGGCTCCGGGCAGCTCCTCCGCGGATGCGCGTGTACACAGCAAGACGGGCCGCTCCTACGACGCCGGCCGCCTCCATCGCCACGTGGAGCGCTTCGAGACGTACTCCCACCGGGAGAGAGCCAACCGAGGCCCGTGGTGCTGGCGTTTGAGGTACCCGCGCGCCTGGCGCTACACCGCGCCGCGCCTGCCGAGGCCAGCTTCGGGCGACCTCGCCGGGACAGGCACGGGGCCGAGCAGGTAGACGGCGCGCACCGGCAGGTCCAGGTGTGCGTCGCGTCGACGCGCCTCTTCGATTCGGAGCGGGGAGCCCTCGCCTCCAAGAGCAGTCCGAAGATGACAGCGTAGCGTGCCGCCTCCCGCGCCCAGGAAGCGTGCGGTGGCGCGTCGCATTCGTCGATGACCGGGGAGCACTCCCAATGCGCGCCTTCGTCCAGGTCATCGCCTGCCTACCGGGGCCGCCCACATCCAGGAGCAAGCCAGCGTTGCAGAGCGCAAGTCGCGGATTCGCCGACAGTATTTGCCAGGGACCGGCCCCACCACGCGGCGAACTCGCACTTACTTCTCTTTAAGAAAGCGCTGCAACCGCTGACGCATGGCGCCCTTGGAGATGCTTGCGTCATACCGGACATAGACCACTGCAACTCCGTGTTCGTCACACAGACGCTTCTTCAAGGCGTCGCGCTCCTTCGTCTGAGCAAAGGCGCGCTTCCCCCCAAAGACCTCCAGCGGACGATAATGTTGTTCGCCCTGGTGCTCAACAGCGAGATTTAACTCCGGCAAGAATATATCCAACCGCATCCGGCCAAGCCATGAAGGCGAGTTCTCCCGCAGGACTCGGTAGTTCGGAAACAGGTCTCGTATCACCCCATACAAGGCGGCCTCTCGAACCCAGCGACTCAGTCCAAGAACTTGCTGCACCTCTGCTCTCGCGGTCTTCTCGTCGCTTTTCATGTCGATCCGCACCTGATCCACGTAGGCTGCGAAACCCGTCTCGATGCTCGTGCCATAGCGGCGCAGACGCTCCGCCGCCCCTGCACGCGCAACACAAAGGTGACAGACCCCTTCCTGATATACAGCAGGCGCGAGTAATTCCTCTACCTGATGCGGCCATGATCCATCTGTATATCGCGGCTTCAGGTTCGCGACCTCACTCAGCATCTGTGCATGCGCAGCCTTCGCACAGGAACAGAACACGCGAACTCCGGTAAGCATATGGTCAAACGAAACCGACCGATAACCCTGAAGCAGGCGCCCAGGATTAAAGTTCGCAATCAATGGCTGCTGGTGATCTCCATCATCACGGAGGCGGGCAAGAATCTTACCGAAAAGCGACCCAGGCAGAACGAGATGGTTGATACGAAAGCAGTGGTTCGTTTGCCGCTTGAGCGGCCGGACACTCATTTGTGTAGTGCGCTCGACTCCAAAGCCATAACTGATTGGTCGCACCTCAAGACCGGTTGCCTCGATCTCCACTGCCTCAACAACATCTGCCGGCAGGGTAGAGAATCTCACTTCCATATACCACGTGTCGTACCCACTATCGACCAGCTCAGGCAGCGTGGCGAAGCGACTTTGAAAATACTCGGGCAGTCGGACGACAGGAGGCTTGCACAGGCGCTCGCGCAACCGTTCTTCGAATCGCTCGAAAAGGTACGCCTCCAGAGCGCGCTCGACGGCACTCACAGGCGATACGCCAGGGGCACGAAGGTCCTGGCAGATCCGCGGTACGAGGTCCCAACCATCAAGCACTACTGTGAACCGGGCCATCACTCAAGCATAGAGCCAACAGGAGCTCTTGGGTGGCACAAGAGGCAGCCCGAGGCACCACTCTCCAGGAAGATTGGAGATGGTAAGCTAGGACAGAAGCGCCTTGTCCTACATCGACGAACCGTGGGAAGGCGATGTGCGCTATCAAGGGAGCCCAGCATTAACATGAGGACGGTATGAACCTTGACGAAATCCTCGCCGCCCAATTGACAACCGCCATCTCGGGAGCGGAACGCTGGTCTGACTTGGCGGATGCGCTTCGACGCCCCACAAATCCTCAAGAAGATGATCCTGCCTCGGCAGCAATCATCGCATTTGACTACGTACTTCATGCGGGACCACGCGCCCAAGAACGCGAGCAGTGGGGCGAGTTCGGACCGGCGGTCTCAACACAAGGCCACGCATACCCACCCCCACTCAAAACAATCCCCGACCCAACGCTAAGCCAATGGGCCCGGCTCGCGGATACCATTAAGCACCCAATCGTCTCCTCGCGCCTAAATGACCTGCTCTGGACAAGAAAATGGAAGCCCAAGCCACATGAAAGGGCTCGCGTTGCCATATCTTCGTACCTCGACCTCGGGAAGAGTGATTGGCACCCCATTCTTCGCGCCGAGTGCCTAGCTCGAGCACTCGAACTCACCCTCGCACTGAATGACCAGGAGGGTGCCACCAGAGCTGTGACTCAAATTATCTCTGCTGCATGGGAAGCACTAGCTCAAGAAAAGCCAGCGCCAGGAGTGACTCTCCGCCTCATCGAAACGCTCACACCAGCATCCAGCATGGCCCCGCCAGCCGAGATTGATTCGCTACTCCAAAAAGCAGCGCAGAAATATGGCGCAGACCCGCACCTATTTGAATCCATAAAAGACCTAGAGGCCAACTGGGCACGGAAGACACCAGAAAAAGCAATCCGCGCTGCTCGCGACAAAGCGGAACGATGGAGGGATGTCGCGCTAGCCTCATCAGGCCTTCAGCGGCATGTCTTTCTCCAGAAAGCACTGGAGGTTGCCCGTCAGCACGGATTCCGAGATCTCGTAGCAACCGCACGCGCTGAGCTGCAGAACGTGCGGCCAGAATCGCTCGGCCTCCATGTTCACGAATTCTCCGTTGAGTTTCCGCAGGAGGCTCTAGACTGGCTGCTAGGTCACATGAGTGGCGGCGTGGACTGGCGTGAGTGCTTACGTCGGTTTGGGGGGCACGGACCACCTACAGACACGCCAGAGGAGAACATTTCGACAGCACAAAAGTTAATGCGAAACTATCCATTGCAGTTCATGGCCGAACGATTTGTCCTGGATTCTGAGGGGCGGCCGATTCGGCGAGTTTCTACTCCAGAGGAACATCTTGAAGCTGGTGTCATCGATCTTGAAACTCGGCAGATTCATCTCTGGGGCCATCTGGCGCCGCTGTGCCTGAAGTCGATCTTCGACAAACACCAACGCCCCTCACCGGAAGAAGCGACAGTCTTCTTCACAACTGACATCATCTCCAAGGAGATTGCAGAACGAATTAGCCGGTCACTTCTTCTCTACCTAGACAACCAGTTCGACGACGCACTTCATGTCCTTATTCCTCGGCTTGAGACCATCATTCGTGACCTCTGCATTATCATCGGCGCGGTCATCATACGAGAACCTGATGGAGCTAAAACAGGAGGTGTCGTAGCGCTTGGTGAACTGATGAGTCAGCTCCAAGGCAACTTTCCCGAACCGTGGCGGCGGTACCTGCGGAACTTGCTTAACGAACCCATCGGACTGAACCTCCGGAACCGTGTTTGTCATGGACTGCTGGCCCGCGGCGGTCCATCAGAAGCAGCGCTAGCACTCCATGCAGCGTGCTTCCTTCGGCTCCTAAACCATCGGCAGCGGTCATCTTCGAACCAGGCAACTCAGGAGCCTCCTTCTGGCGGCAGCAGCTCCCAGGAACCAGCCAGCAGGCCGCGCAGTGAGTCCTGACGAAGAGGGCGATTGAACACCAGGGTGCGCCTGTTCCCCCCAAGACCCGGTCGCTACGCCATGGGTGCGTCGATTCCGGGTCAGGCAGTGCGGCAATCCGCGCGAGCGAGACGCTCAAATGACATCTTCAGCTCAGCGCGTCCTCCGGAGTGAAACGTTCCTACCCCAGGTGGATGGAAGGCCCTCTTCCAACCTGAGGAGGAGGGCCTTCATTCCTAAGCGGAGGCCACCGGCTTACTGGTGTCCTCGGTGGCATCCGACTGCGCAGCCTCAACGACGGTGAGCTGCTGCTTCAGTTTGGCAGATTCCGCAGCGGCGACCTCAGCCTGCTTTTTCTGCTTCGTCGCCTCCGCCTCCGCCTGCTCTGCGCGCATACGCTGAGCCTGCTCGCGCTCGCGGGCCGCCTCTGCCTGCTGACGCGCAGCGTCCGCCTGGCGCTGCGCCTGCTGCGCCTCCCGGGCCGCAATTGCGGCCTGATTTTCAGCCTGCAGCCGCTGCTGGTTCTCCCGCTGCAACTCGGCCCGGAGCCACGCCAGCGGCTTCTTCCCTACCCAGTAGGCGCCGCCCACGAAGGCTACAGCCGCCACGCCGAGTACCCACTTCACTGCCGTTCCAAAATTTACCTTCATCGCTTGCTTCTCCATCAGCGTTCGGCGCGAATGGCCATGGCCCATCCGCCGCATTCGTCTTGAGTCAGATCGTTGCATTGCTGAATCCCCACCCAGTCCCACGTCCAGCGACACCCGACCTTGACGGAGAGCCCCTTTAGGGCCTACCTGTTGCCCAGAGCATTTGCGGTAGCACTGGCCAGCATCGTCAGGTGCCGTGCCGAGCATCAAACGAGGGGGGTCGCGCGCCAACGCGATCCCCTTTTTGATTGCCCGGCGTTCGTCACGAAGCGCCCGAAGCGTTCGGGCCCGAGGGCGTGCTCTCACCCTCGCTCCCACCTCCTTTCTCCTTCTCGGCTGCCACATCGAAGAGCTTCACGATGAGGTACGCGAGCCCTCCCACCGCAGCGGCTCCCAGCACGAACTTCGCGAGAGCTGGCCCGGCATCTGGCCGCTTATCGAGGCTTTCCCGCAGCCCCGTCATGACGGCCTCCGCAGCCCCCGTGGGCTTGGCTTCGCCGGTCTCCCAGCGATGGGCTGTTCGGAGGTCCACTCCAAGCAGGGACGCAAACTGCGCGGGCTCCATCCGCAGTCGCTCCCGGAGTGCTCGGATTTCACTTGCCGTCCATGACATGTAGGACAGAATGACAAGATGCAAGCATCCTGTCAACCACATGCCTGCATGGGTGCTGCCAACTCGCAACATGACGCACAGTGTCATACCAAGTGGCCTGTCCACGGGCGCCTGCGGGGCTCGGCGACCACGATTGAGGACGGCCGTCGGAGTGTGCGAGCAATCAGTCGGGAAAGCCCATCGACGCCCCTGGGCTGCTGCTGCACCTGTGCCCTGGGCGTGGCGGCCAGGAGCAGCACACCAGATGGTCTGACATCACCGTCAGGCTCATGGCCACGCCAGGTCGATGTGGAGCAGCGGGTCCGCGGGCAGCTCCACCTTCGCGGACTGCGCCGCGCGGAAGGCCCCGCCCAACACACCGACGTCCGGATCCGCGCGCACAGCCGTCCAGCCAGTAGCGGCTCTCCGTCTCCGCACGCAGGAAGCTCTGCACCCAGCCGCCAAGCATCGGCATCTGCTCTTCGACGTTGGAGCGTGGCAACTTCACGCCGCGCGCCAGCATCGTGGCGAAGAAGCCATGGACGGCACTCGCGCGGACGGCGCGCGCGTAGGCGAGCTGCTTGTCGCTGACGGCCTAGAGGGGCGGCACATCCAGGCCCTCCACCGTGAGGACCACGTGTGGCAGGACGACGTGCACGCAGCCCGCCTCGAGCTGGTCCGCGAGCTCATCAGCCGCATCACGCCGCTGAGCGGCGCGTGCGGCCCGGGCCGAGGTAATGCCGAATCGCTCTTCTAGTACCTGGAGAGTGGGCCCTGTTGTGCGCGGCACCACCTCAGCCACCCCGAGGACGGCACCGTGGAGAGCACCAGGTCTCGTCCGTCACCTCGACTTAGTCCTACAGCCCTAGTTCGGGAGACGCTGCAGTCCGCCTCCTGTTCAGGAAACAGGAGGCGGAGCGAGACTTCCGAACTACGGCTGCAGGGGTAAGAGATGAGGCGGCTCAATAGTCCATGTTCGCGTGCCGCTCCCATTCATAGTTCAGCCTGTCGATCAGCGCCTTGACGGCATCCTCGCCTTCGGCGATCGCGATGCCGTATTTCGACAGCGCATCCTGATCGAACCGGGGATCGATGCCCCAGCGGATGAATTCGTTCGGGAGTTTGAACATCCCCATTGAGAGGTGCTCGTCGGCTGCGTCGAACAGCTTGCAGGTCTCGGCGTGGCTGCCTGCCTCGATCGGGAAGAAGCTCATCTTAAGCCGGCCGCGGTTACGCGAGAGATTCGCGGGCACGGCGCCGACGCTGGGTAGATGGAAGTGAAAGGCGCCCCCATCGTTCTCGACGCCGCCGTGTGCCAATGGGTTGCGGATCGTCTCCTTGACCTCGCACAGCTTCATGAGAAGCCGGTCGAGCTTCGCGTCCACCACGCCGTCGTGGAGATCGATCAGGCGGTCCCGCCACTTCGCACTCAGGAACGCCCTGAAACTGCCCTTGGCCAACGGCCTGCCCAGGAAGGCCCTTAGCAGCAACATCCGGTGCTCCAGCCCGCTGAACCATGCGTCGACCATAGCGCCCGAGGCGAAGAATCCGCGGCGCTCGGCGTCAACAAGACGGTTCATCCCCTCCGTCATGTCGGCGAAGATCGCCATGTCGTCGGCCGGCTTCTTCCTCCCCGCTCTTGGCTTGAACCTGAACGCCTTGTCCGCCAGGTCCCGGAAGTAGCGGTAGCGGTCCTCGTGCAGGCTCATCCGATTCTCGAGCGTCAGATTCCCTTCGTCGATCTGCGCCTCCGCCAAGGCATTCAGCGTCGGCTCGAGGTACTTGAGCGAGCCCGAGAGCTGCCCTGCGACGCGCTTCAGCAGGTCCGGCGCTACCTCGCGTCTGGCGAGTATCCTGAAACCGAACTTCTGCCACGCGAAGGCGAATGGCTCGCCGTCGACCGTCGCGCGGACGGTCCACCTGACTTTCTCGCCCTTGCCGGTCCATTCGAAGCCCATCACGTTCCGCAGGCCGAACAGGACGAGCTCCGGCACCGGGAACAGCTTCTGGTCTGGGCTATGCGACGACAGTTCCCATTCGTCGACGCCTTCAGGAAGGCCGCTCTTGAAGCCCTTCAACGCCTTCGTCATCCGCTCCTTGATGACGCTGAGGCGTCCGGCGACCTGCTCACGCTCCTCGCTCATGGTAGCTACCTACCGCATTGCGCGATCAATATCCGGCGTTCCGACTCGGATGGGCGTCTCACCCGGCACCTGGGCCCCGAGAACGCGTTGCGCGCGCACGCGCTACTCGGCGGGGGAGCCTTCCTGCCGGTGCACTGGGGCACCTTCAAGCTCGCCATCCACGCGTGGAACGAGCCCGCGGAGACGCTCGTGCGGCTCGCCTCCGCCACAGCGCCCCTCATCATGCCGAGGCTCGGTCAGCCCATCGAGCCGGATCACATCCAATCCGTCAATCCGGGGTGGCGCGAGGTGTAGGAGACCGAGACGACGCCCGCGCCTATCGAGGCCGTGACCGACCCCATCGACTGAAAGGAGCAGGCCCACGTGCTGCCAGGGAGGTCCGAGTGGCGGCCAGTGGGTTGTACCTACAGCCCCGGCGCCGGCCCCCGCACTGCGGCCGTGTCACTCTGCAGCCGCATCCTTGATGGGGCGCTCCCCCGAGCGCGAAGCGGGCGTCGGGCGCGGCAATACCCCAAACGAGGTAGACGTCGGAGGTAGACGTCGGCGGAGGAAGGGGGACACACACCTTGGGTATGAATCGCCCCAGCGACCCGTCACCCTACATCTCCTTACTCTGGCCGCAATGAACTTCTGCGCGGGCCTCTGGACGGCTCGGTACAGGAGCCGGCGAACGCGGGTGCATCCTCGGGCCGTCCTTCCTTGCCCAGCCAGAGCTACTGCAGCGCGTGGGCACGACCAGAGAGGCGGGGCAGGCGTGCCGAGGACTCGGCCATGAGCTTCTGAAAGTCGTCTCCGAGAGTCTGCGCTGCGCGACAAAATCGAGAATATCGAGTAACGGCGAGCCCTTCTTCGCTCTCGCGGTTAACAGGTGGCCAATTTCAGCCTTCCGAAAGATGGAAATGACGCAATCCTGGAAGGTACGACATCGAAAACCCCGGATTGTTAGAATCGGTCGCCCTCGGTGGTTAACAAAACTGTTAACCGCTCTTGGCCGCTCTTTCCCCTGAACGGGTGAAAGAGCGGTCCAGAGAGCCCAGTCGGCGGCGGAGAAGCGGGGCATCTTGCTCTGCAGGAGCGAGAGCCAAGAATGCCCTTCTCACCGCCGCAAGCAAAAACCCCTTGTGATTCAAGGGGTTAAGCACGAAGACCCCGCGATGTCATCGCGAGGCTCTGTTAAACAAAAAGGGCCCTACCGGTTGGTAGGACCCTTCGTTTAGCTCCCTGACGTGGACTCGAACCACGGACCTAGTGATTAACAGTCACCCGCTCTACCGGCTGAGCTATCAGGGAATATGTCCTCGCCGTGGTAACCGCGCCGCAGCGATGACGCGCTTTCTAGAGAACGGAGCCGCCCCTGTCAACAGTCCCGTTTGATCCGCTCTCCCGGCTCCAGGTCCAACCCTGGTCCGCGCTGGCGGGGCTTGCCTCGATTTCCTCGGAGGCCATCTCCCTCGTGCTCGCTGGCTCTCCGGCCGAGCGAGTCGTGGACCGCACGCTCCGGACCCATCGCACCCTCTCCAGTCCCCAACGCCAGGCGCTCAAGGAGGTCATCTACAACGTCGCCCTCTGGCGCCGCCGCCTCGACTTCCTCCTGGGCCACGCCAACGCGCCCCCGTCGCGCCTGCTCTTCGCATTCCTCCAGGGCCTCGCCCGGCGCCCAGCGTCCGAGGCAGCCGCCCTGGCTGGAATCGAGCCCGACCAGATTCCGCCGCTGAATCCGGCCCAGCCCCCTTCGCTCGCCCTCCGGCACTCCCTTCCGGATTGGCTCGCCGACCACTTCGCGCGGGAGCTGGGCCCGGAGGCAGACGACTTCTGCGCCCACCTCAACGTCCCAGGCCCCATCACCCTGCGTGTGAATCCGCTCCGCGACTCCCGGGAAGACCTGGCCATCCGCTTGCGCGCCGAGGGCCTTCCCACTCGCCCTGGAGCCTGGAGTCCACTGGCCCTCCATGTCGACGGGCCCCGTCCCAACCTCTATGCGTTGCCCTCCCTCCGAGAGGGCCGATTCGAGGTCCAGGACGAGGGCAGTCAGCTCCTGGGACTCCTCCTGGATGCCCGCCCCGGAGAGACCGTCCTCGACCTGTGCGCGGGGGCCGGAGGCAAGACGCTCCTGCTCGGCGCACAGATGCGCGACTCCGGTCGGCTCCTCGCCCATGACCCAGACCCCGAGCGACTGGACCGGCTCCTCCAACGTGTCTCCCGAGCGGGGCTCACGCGCGTCCAGGTCCTCAGGGCGCCACCCTCCCCGGGCCTCGACGCCGACCGCGTACTCGTGGACGCCCCCTGCTCCGAGCTCGGACCTCTTCGCCGCGGGCCGGATCAACGCTTCCGCGCCACCGCGAACGTCCTCACGCGCTTCCCACCGCTCCAGCTTGAACTGCTCCACCAAGCCGCGGCGCTGCTCCGCCCAGGAGGCCAGTTGGTCTATGCCACCTGCACCGTCAATCGTGCCGAGAACCAGGATGTCGTTACGGCCTTCCTGACCTCACGCCCTGATTTCCAACGCCTGCGCCCTGGCGAGGGCTGGCTCCCCGACGAGTGCATTCGCGATGACTTCCTCGTCGTCACGCCCCACCTGCACGGCACGGACGCCTTCTTCGCGGCGGTCCTGCAGCGCTCGACCGGGAAGTAGACGCACCTCACCGAACCTGAACTGTCTGACAAAGCCTCATGGGGTCTTGCCTTGGAAACGCCGTGACGAACAGAATCACTCTGTGGATTGAAGTCATGACGGTACTGGCCGGGGCATGTAAGGAGAACTGTCGTGGTCACCGTGGCTAAGCGTGCGCGAGAGAAGTGGTTTTCGGCCCACATCGTCTTGGTGATCATGCCGAAGGCGCGTGCCAATCGGGCGGCCGTGGATGTCTGGGAGAACATCGTCCTCATCAAGGCGGTGAACGCGGCCGCAGCCAAACGACAGGCCGCCAGCATGGGTCGGTTTCACGCCCGACAAAGCAAGACAGACGCCAACATCGAGTTTCGCGGCGTTCGAGCCGTTGTTGACGTCCTGCCCTCGCCCACCGGCAAAGCCACCTGGAATGAGATTCTTGAAAGCGGCGCGGAGGTCTCTTGCAACAAGCTGCAGTTCGCCTCACGGACGGAGCTCTCAAGATTCATGAAACTGCGAAAAGCCAAGGTCGAGTTGCTTTGGTAGGGAGGCCAGCCACCGCCCTGATTCACGCCTCGGCTGATTGACTCGGGCTCCAGCGAGAGCCGAGGAGACGGAGCACGGCTTGGGGCCGGGCGCGGAAATAGCCGAGCCCCGAGCGCAGAGCGTGCAGCAACTGCGTCAACTCGTCGAAGAGGACGTTGTGCGTGGCGAACTGGCGAAGAGGTCGCCACAGCCGCTCAATGGACTGAAGCTGAGGGCTGTAGGACGGCAGCCGGTACAACGTCTGGTGCGGGTAGCGTTGCAGGGCCCAGTCCACCGGACGTCCTCGGTGCCAAGGCGCATTGTCGATGATGATGACGACTGCTGCGTACACGTCGGCCGGGTAGGTCCGCGCCACGTCGAGCAGGTGGTGGGCAAATGCCACCTGCATCCGCTTCGTCTTGGACAGCCCGTCCTTCCGGCGCGTCCGGGTGCGGCTGCCATACAACCGGCTGGTGATTTCGCCCGTCACGGTGTTGACGGAGGCAATGGTATGCACCACGTCTTTGCAATCGCGGGTGCCGCTGAGGGGGCGCTCGCCCTTCAGTCCCAGGGCGGCCGTCAACGTGGGCACCATGGGAAAGCGTCCCTCGTCCTGGCTCGAATCAGGACTGCGCACGCAATGACGCGTTCGCTGAGGCGCACTTCTCGCTGGACTCGGATATTCCGGAGCCACACCTCTGATGGTGGAGGACCCACTGAAACCGGGACGCCGTGTGAAGGCCCCGCCGGCCTGTGTTCCAGGTGCTCTCCCATGTCCCTTGGAGTTGCGCGGGTCGCCCGGGTCTTCGGGCTTGAGTCCGTGGACTCGAACGCGGGCGAGGAACCCATTAGGGTGCGCCGCCATGCGATGCGACCACTGTTCCCGGTCCGAGACGACGGTCTTTGTTGAGCTGCACCACAACGTAGGCATGTTGTTCGCGCGGCGCTCCCATACGACGGCCGCCGACCTGTGCCGAGGGTGTCTGGGCAGGGCGTTCTGGCACCACACGCTGCGCAACGTCACCCTGGGCTGGTGGGGCACGATTTCCTTCTTCGTGACCTGGTACTACCTGCTGTCCAACATCGTCACCTACGTGCAGGCCCGCGCGGAGATGGGCCGCTCGCGCCGGCGCGCGGCGCCCGTCGTCAAGGAAGCCCGAGGCGCGGACGCGCTGCGAATCCTCCAGCCCTTCGAGCACAACATCCGCATGCATCTGCGCATGGGAGATGACCCCTCCGCCATCGCGCGCGACATGGCGCGACTGCATGGCGTGGAGGCCTCCGCCGCCCAGGCCTACGTGGAGCAGCTCCGCGGCTCCGCTTGAGGCACACCGCCAAGGGCGACGCCGCACACTCTTGAGTCAGCCCCCCTGTTGGCACAATCACTGC
Organism: Myxococcus faecalis; assembly: GCF_050039385.1. Classification (NCBI taxonomy): domain Bacteria; kingdom Pseudomonadati; phylum Myxococcota; class Myxococcia; order Myxococcales; family Myxococcaceae; genus Myxococcus; species Myxococcus faecalis. Next base: position 2,118,543 of record NZ_CP144336.1, read on the forward strand.
CTCGGAAGGACACGCCTGTCGGGTTCCAGACAGACGCCATGGGGAGGCCCAAGGCCCGGACGTGCCATTCATTAAGATGCAAATCCTTTACATGCCGACGGTCGGAACGGCATGCGAGGCACGCTGCTTTGCATGAAGTCAGTTCAGGCACGAGGCGGCCATTTCCGACAAGGCCTCGTCGAGTCGGAGAGGACTGGTATGCATCAATCAAACAGGCCTTCAATGAACAGGCGGAGCTTTCTTCGCGCGGGCGCGGTGTTAGGCATGGGCGCCGGCGGGGTGCTCCCCGTGCTGCCGTCCAAGGCATGGGCCGCAGAGGGGAGTGACCTCCCGGCCCCAACCGGGCCCTACGGTGTCCCCCCCTCGCCCGGGCGCGGCTATCAGACGCGCCCACGGATTGGTCCCAATCGGTTCAACACCGCATACGAGCCCCCAGGCATCATCCAGGGCGTTCCTACGGCGAGCCCAGACTTGATGACCCAGCCGCTGCTTGGGTCGTTGGATGGCGAAACCAAGGCAAGCAACCGGCAGGTGCGTTTCCGCAACACCTACGGTTCATTCATCTGGATTTGCATCGCGTTCCCCGCCACCGCCGCCTGTGGGGGCTCGCTGGGGGGGCACCTGACACGCGGGTGGTGGGGAATCGGCCTGAATCAGGAGGTCCATGTCCTCACGACGCAGGAATCGTGGGTCTACTTCATGGCCGAGGCCGATGATGGAGCAGGCTGGGGCGGGGACGCGCTCACCGCTTGTATCCCCGGGGACGGGAGCGCTTTCGACCACTGCAAGGAACAATGCCTGTTTGGCGACCGAAGGGTCGGGATGAGGGCGCGGACCTTCTCGTCCGACGTTGTCATCACCCTGAGCCGGTGATGGCGCACCACCGGGCATCCCGCGACAATCCATGGAGCTGCGGCGGGTTCGTTGAGTCCGCTCAACAACTTCCATACCCGCCGGAGCTCCGAGCGCGAATCGTCGAGTTGGCGAAGGCGGGACGGACGACGAGCAGCCTGGCCGAGGAGCGGGCTTTCTCTACCTGGCTGTCGTCATCGACGTGTGGAGTCGCAAGGTGGTGGGCTGGGCCATGGCCACCCACCTGAAGTCGGAGTGGGTCATCGCCGCGCTGGACATGGCCGTCGCCCAGCGCCAGCCCCGAGACGTCATCCATCATGACTCACGCAGAGGCCAGGATGGCTGTCGTCCAGTACATCGACGGCTGGTACAACCTGCGCCGGAGGCACTCCGCCCTCGGCGACCAGTCTCCCGCCAACGATGAGAAGAGGTACCGAACCGCGGCTTGACCCACCAAGTCGCCGGGACTCAACGAGACCGGTGTAACTCCACCGTTCTGCTGACGTCACGAGCCTGTCACAGCCACGCTCACGAGGCTTGCCTCAAGGCCCACCCTTCGGGGTGCTGACCGCCCTTCATCCCTTGGCACCGCGCGCAGATATCCCTGGGCTTCTCGTTCTCCAAGGACTCAGCGTGACCACATGGACAGAACTGCCACCTTCTTTCGATGACACCCGACAATCCCGACCATTTCACGGCAATTTTCCCGTGTCATGACAGTCGATTGCGCTTCGCACTTCAGGGTCCTTCACATGGCCGATTCCCGGACCTCCAGTCCGGTGCGTCGACACCCCGATTGAAACACCATGACTCCATTCCGAAGTCTGTGGCTCGCGGCCGCCCTGCTGATGGCCGCCTGCGAAACGACTGAGCTCGCGCAGCCCGACGACGTCCAGGATGCGACGACGGCCCAGGACCTCTCCACGCTCTCCGTGCGAGGAACCACCAGCGCGAGCGGCCTGGCCACCGCCACCCTCTCCATCCCCACCCCCGTCGGGACGGCCGCCGGAGATGTGCTGGTGGTGCAGTTGAGCAATCGCGAGGCCGTCACCGCCGTCGCCACCCCACCCGCTGGCTGGACGCTGCTGCGCTCCGAGCAAAGCGCCTCGGCCATCAAGTCCTGGCTCTTCCTCCGCGTGGCCAGCGCGGCCGAGCCGAGCAGTCACACCTTCACCCTCGACGTCGCCAGCGCCATGGCGGCCACCCTGGTCGCGGTGTCGGGCGCGGATCCGCTCCAGCCGATCGACGTGCACGTCGGCCAGAAGAATGGCAACAGCGCGAGCCTCGCGCTGCCCGTCGCCACCACGTCGTCCGCGAACGGCCTCGCGGTGTGGTTCTCGGCCCAGGTCTGGGGAGGCACCGCGTGCCCCGCGGTCCACACCCCTCCGACGGGCTTCACCGAGCAGCTCGACACCTGCCTCGTCTCGTCGACGCGCGGCGTGCTGCACAGCGCCGCCACCTCGCAGCTCGGGGCCGCCGGTGCCCAGCCCGCCTTCACCGGCAGCTCCACGCTCCCCAACACCAACATCACGCACGCGGTGGTGCTGCGTCCCCTCCAGCCGCCGGCCACTGCGGAGATCACCCTCGTCGGCACCGCGCACGCAAGCGGCAAGACGGTCACCAGCTTGACCCTCTCGACCCCCACGGGCGTCGCCGCCGGTCACGTGCTGCTGGCGCACCTTGCGAACCGTAACCAGATCGGCGCCGAGCTCACCCCTCCCGCGGGTTGGACGCTGGTGCGCACCGACATGAGCAGCTGGAGCATCCGCGGCTGGGTCTTCGTCCGCGTCGCCACCGCCAGCGAGCCCGCGAGCCACACGTTCCAGAGCTCCATCGCGAGCTACCTCGTCGGCAGCATCGTGGCGTATGCCGGCGTCAATCCGACCAACCCGATCGACACACACGCCGGCAAGAGCAACAGCGGCTCGACGACCTTCACGACGCCGCAGCTGAGCACCTCGACCGCGGGCGGGGCCGCCGTCTGGTTCGGCGCGCAGGCGTGGACCGGCGCCGCGTGTCCGACCTCGGCGATCGAGCCCCCCGCGGGCTTCACCGAGACCTACGACACCTGCCTGGTGTCCTCGTCCCAGGGCCTCGTCTTCAACGCCGCCTTCATGCCCCTCGCCGGTGCCGGCCTCCAGGGACCGTTCAACGGGAGCTCGACGTTCGCCGAGACCAACGTCGCGCAGGTCGTCGCCCTTCGCCGCGCCGAGGTCGCGCCGTCCTCGGGGGTCGCGTTGCGTGGGAGCTCGCGCAACAGCGGCCTGTCGCTCGCCTCGCTGTCGATTCCCAAGCCGTCGGGGACCCAAGCCAACGACGCGCTCATCGCGCGGGTGATTGTGCGCAACAACATCTCCGCGACCGTCACGCCGCCCGCCGGCTGGACGTTCCTGCGCTCGGAGCAGAGCGCCTTTGCCATCCGCACCTGGATCTTCTACCGCGTCGCGGGCGCCTCCGAGCCCACGAGCTACACGTTCGGACTGGACGCGACCACCCACATGGCGGGGAGCGTGGAGGCCTTCAGCGGCGTCGACCCGGTCCAGCCCATCGACGTGCACGCGGGCCAGAAGAACGGCGACTCCGCGTCGTTCACCGTGCCCGACGTGGTGACCGGCAGCGCGGGTGGGCTCGCCGTCTGGTACGGCTCACAGGTCTGGCCGGACGCCACCTGCCCCGCCACCGGCATCGAGCCGCCGCTCGGCTTCACCGAGGCCTTCGACGCGTGCCTGGGTCACGCCAACGGACTGCTCTTCAATGCGGCCTACCGGTCGCTCACCGCGCCGGGCCTCCAGACGGGCCTCTCCGGCAGCTCCGCGTTCGTGCAGACCAACACCGCGCACGTCGTCGTCCTGCGCGCCGCCAACGCCCCCACCTGCGTGGTCGGCGACACGTACGCGACCACCTTCACGCTCCAGGGCACCGTGACCGCGCCGGAGATCGTGGAGCCCTCGGGCCTGGCCGCGAGCCGCCTGGTCGGCAACGCGCTCTACGTGCACAACGAGGACACCACCGCCATCGTCGCGATCAACACCCTCAACGCGAGCACCCTCGGCACGTTCAACGTGACCAACGTGACGCCGGCCGACTGGGAGGACCTCGCGACCGGGCCCTGCCCGAGCGGCTCGTGCATCTTCATCGGTGACATCGGGAAGTGGAGCGCCAACTTCCCTCCGGGTGGCAGCCCCACGTCGTTCACCATCTACCGCGTGCCCGAGCCGGATCTCGCCAACGGCCAGACCTCGGGGGGGCTCGTCGCCGAGGCCTTCCCGTTCGTCTATCCGGACGGCGCGAAGGACGCGGAGTCGCTGATGGTGCACCCCACCACCGGGGACATCTACGTCGTCACCAAGGACGGGGGCACGGGGAAGAGCGGCGTGTACAAGTTCCCCCGGCCGCTGACGCCGGGCGTGCAGGCCACGCTGATCCACGTCCACACGATCCAGCTGCCGCTGAACGGAGACGCCAACTTCTCGGCCGCGACCGCGGCGGCGATCCACCCCTGCGCGGATCGCTTCCTCCTTCGCACCTACCGCACCGTCTACGAGTTCCGTGCGACGCCGGGACTTGGCTTCGAGTCGGCCATCTTCGCGACGCCCGTCACGCTGACCGACACCGCCGAGGGCCAGGGTGAGGCGATGGAGTACGAGGCCAACGGCGCGAGCTACTTCACGATGAGCGAGAGCCCCTCGCCCTTCAGGCTCAAGCGTGTGCCCCTGCGGTAGGACCGCGTCGAACGCCGAGGAAACAAGGCCGGTCGTGGGGCTCGCCCCCATGGCCGGCCTTGTTGTTCCGAGCTGGGAGCTCGCGCTCGGCGCCGCCGTTCACACGGCATCCCTCCTGAAGCCCAGACCCACCTGCGGACCGGAGCATGAGCGGTGCGCATCAAGGCAGATGTCGCGTGAGAAGGCTCATCTGATGCGCTTCATCTCCTGCACGGTCGAGGTGAGGTTCGGAGCGGGGCCGAGACGGACGAGGCCTGCCGGCGTCCAGTTGCGCGTGACGCGGCTCCATCGTTTTGGGATGACGGGCTCGGGCTCGCGGGTATACCCGGTGGCGTCGAGCAAGGAGTGCAGCCTCGCGACCAGAGTGCCTGTCGTCGGGCGTGCCGAAGCGACTGGCGGAGTGTCCGTGCCCGGTGTTGTACCAGTCCACGAAGCACTGCACGTCATCCCCGGCATCCTCTGCGCGCCAGCCTCGACTCCGGGTCGGTCGTTGAGGCATGCGCGGCGTTGCTTCTCTTCTCGCCGTGGAAGTCGACGGTGGAGTTGCCCTTGTCGTCCCGAGGCTCCTGATTCACCGGGTCAGGAGACCCTGCTCCGGTGCGAGAGGTCGTCCCCGCACCGGAGGCATCCAGCAGCCTGCTAGCTCACGGGCACCGTCCCGCCGTCGATGACGTACTCCGCCCCGGTGATCGCGCTCGCTCGGTCCGAGACGAGAAACCCGATCAGCTCGGCGACCTCGGCCGGACGCGCGGGGCGCCCGAGAGGAATTCCGCCGAGCGAGCGCATCACGAGCTCCCTCGCGCCCGCTTCGTCGGTGCCGTTCTTCGCCGCGATCTCGCTCATGAACCCGACGGAGGCCTCGGTCTCGACCCAGCCCGGTGACACTCGATTCACGCGCACGCCCTGCGGCGCGACCTCCTTCGAGAGCGCCTTGCTGTAGTTCGAGAGCGCGGCCTTGGCCGAGGCGTACGCGGTCGTCGCTTCATGAAGCGGCAGCTGCCGCTGGATCGACGTCACGTGCACGACCGCGCCGGTCCGGCGCTCGCGCATTCCGGGGACCAGCGCCCGGTCGAGACGCACCGCCGCCATCAGGTTCAGGTCGATCGTCTTCTGCCACGCGTCGTCGTCGAGGACGGAGAAGCCTCCCGCCGGCGCCGACGTTCCCCCCACGACGTGGACCAGGATGTCCACGGCTCCGGCGGCCTTCACGACGCGCGCGCAGCCCTCCGCCGTGGAGACATCGGCGGCGATGAAGCCCTCGCCCGCTCCCTCCCGCGCGGTCGTCAGCACCGTCGCGCCGGCCTCGCGCAGCCATGCGACCACCGCCTTGCCGATGCCCTTCGTTCCGCCCGTCACGAGCGCACGCCTACCCTCTAGCCCTCTCATCACGTCATCTCCTTCCACTGGGTTGAAATGGGCATCACGGCTCACGCGCCGATGCTCAAAGCGGCGATCCGATCGCCCTTCGTCCGGAACACAAAGGTGAGCGTGATGGGACTGCCGGGAAACCGACCCGTCACTTTCGCGCGAACCTCGCAGGCATCGTCCTTCGCGTTCACCTCGAGCGGCTGCGCGACGGCCTGATACTTCACCTGGGAGTCGCGCCACCATTCGTCGATGGCCTCATGCCCGACATGCCGATGTCCCTCATCCTCGACAACGGCATCGGGCGCGAAGGCGTGGAGCGGCGTGGCACTGCCCGCGTCGAAATAGGCTCGAATGGATGGGTGCATGGTCATGACCCAAGAAGTAAGCCCGCACGATTGCCCACTCAATGGGGACAAAATAGGATGCGGCATCCCGAAACACAGGACTATCGATGTATCAACCCGGACTGAATGATCTCGATGCCGTCCTCGCCGTCGCTCGCAGGAGCTCGTTTCGCGGCGCGGCGCTCGATCTCGGGATGTCGACGACGGCGATGAGCAGCGCGATCGCGAAGCTCGAAGCCCATCTTGGCGTGCGCCTCTTCAACCGCACGACGCGCAGCGTCTCACTGACCGACGCCGGCAGGGCCTTCGTCGAACAGGTGGCTCCGGGACTCGCGGACATCCGCGGCGCGATGGACGCGGCTCGCTCCCAGCAGGCAAAGCCGTCCGGCATGCTGCGCATCAACACCTTTGCGACCGCGGCGCGTGAGCTCCTCGCGCCCCTGGTGCTGGAGTACCTCCGCCGCCATCCAGACGTGCATGTCGACGTCGTGACCGAAGGCCGGCTGGTCGACGTCGTCGCCGAAGGGTTCGACTTCGGCGTGCGGATGGCGAACCTCGTGCCCACCGACATGATTGCCATTCCGCTGGGAGAGCCCCAACGCCACGCCATCGTCGCTTCGCCGGCGTATGTGAAGAAGCACGGTCGGCCACGCGTCCCATCGGACCTCTTCCGTCATCGGTGTATCCGGGTGCGCTTGCCGAACGGCAGCCTCTTCCGGTGGGAGCTCCGTAAGCGGGGGCAGACGGCCCTGATCGATGTGACGGGGCCCATCACGCTGGACGAGGCCAGCCTCTCGCGGATCGCGGTCCTGGAGGGCATCGGACTCGGCTTCTTCATGGAGCCGGACGTGCGCGGCGACATCGAAGCGGGACGCCTCGTTCGCGTGCTCGAGGACTGGACACCGGAGCTCGCTCCGCTCTGCCTCTACTATCCTGGCCGACGCAACGCCTCGGCCGCGCACACGGCGTTCGTCGCACTGGCCCGCGAAGTCACGGCAGCTCGCAAATGAGCGCCGCGATGGCGGCCGCTGGCGAAGCGCTCGGGTCCGTCCACGCTCGTCCCGCTTCGCGACGAAGGTGGAGCGCCTGCACGCCGGACTTGAACCGCTGCGTCGATGGTCGTGCAGTGGAGTTACACCGGCCTCACGCTTAGCTCGACTTTCCTATTTTCACAGGAAAACGCAGACTCTCGGTGAATCAACCACGGACTGGGAGGACACCATGCGGACACAATGGATTGCGTTGACCCTCGTGCTGGGCGCCATCGCCTGCGGGGGCGGTTTCGAGGAGACAGACGCCCAGGCGTGGGGTGAAGCCAAGGCGGGGCTCACCCCCACCACCGAGGACCAGGTGGTGGCCCGACTGCCCGCGAGCACCGGGGCGGTCTTCGCCTATGGAGAGTACCTGCCGCCCGGCTACCTGACGTCCACCACGAACTACCCGGTCGTCGTCCACCTGAACGGGATGGGGGAGTTCGGGACCTCGACGACGGAGGCGGACCTGCTGAGCGTGGTGACCCGCCACGGGGCGCTGAGGAACATCCACTTCACGAGCCAGGGCAAGGCGTACTTCGGGCAGCGACAAGTGATGGTCTTCACGCCGCGCGCCCCGACGAGCTGGCCGGCGGCGGACATCGAGACGTTCATCAACTTCCTCGTGGCCAACTACCGCGTGGACACGACGCGCATCTACCTGACGGGCATCAGCGCCGGAGGCCACGGAGCCTGGCGGTACGCGTATACCTACGGCAGCCGGCTGGCCGCGCTGGCGCCCATGGCCACCAGCATCGGCGCGCCGGGCCCCACCATCACCCAACTGAAGAACGTGCCGGTGTGGGCGGTGCATTCGTACGGGGACAGCCTCTCGTACACCGCCGACCGCTCCTGGTTGACGGGCGTGACCAAGAACTACGGGCTGAGTCAATCGCTCCAGGTGCCAGCGCCGTCACAGACAGTGACGTACCTCTTCCCGGGCGCCAGCAGCCCCGCTTGGACGTCACAGCCCGGCGTGGTGGCCACCGGGAACGCCATCGCGCGCTTCACCGTGCTGCCCGGCACCGCGCACGACTGCTGGACCCAGCAGTATGACAACTACGCGTTCTGGGACTGGCTGCTCGCGCAGCATCGTTGACGCGGGGCGCAGTTCCCGCCGGGATGAGTCGGCTGCGCGCCTGTCTCATCGCGGCGCGCGCCCGAGGGCCTATTCCTTCAACGCCTTCACGGGATAGCTGCCGATGTAGGAACGGAATCGCTGCTCCAGCGTCCCGGGCACGAGCACGCCCGTGTCGAACAGCTTCAGCAGGAAGTCCTCGTACGTCGTCCACTGGGAGAAGTCCGCGCGCCGGAGTTCCTCGTAGAGCACGTAGGCCAGCACGTGCATTCCATCGTCGTGGTCGCGGAAGAAGGCCGCGCCCGTGAGCGGCTTGCCATCCTTCGCGCGGAGCAGGCCCTGGCGCTCGCTGACGAAGACGTCGATGGCCTCGGCGCAGTCCTCCTCCGTCAGCCCCTTGGCGGTGGTGTAGCCGAACGCGGGGTCGTGCTCGCGCACCAGTCGCTGGAAGTAGGGGTCCGCCTCCAGGGCCGTCAACCGCGCGTCGATGGCGCCCTCGCGCTTGAACGGCGGGTGGAGCAGTTCGTGGACGGCGGTCTTCACCGTGACGCTCAGCGGGTAGGTCAGGTCGGTGAGGAAGTTCCAGCCCGTCACCCGGATGCCGTGGGGCTTGGCGAACTTCAGCACGTGGGCGTTGAGCTCCTCCACGTGGAGCGCCCGGCCGAGGACGTCTTCGTCCCAGCCCACCACGTCATGGGGCGCCACCTGGACGCCGAGTCGCGCGATGGCCTGCTCGACCTGGGGCAGGTACTCCGCGCGCCAGATGCGCGAGAAGCCGATGCGCTGGAGAAAGGCGAACAGCACGCCCAGGTCCTGGCGCACGTCCTCCATCTCGGTGAAGTCGGAGTCCTCGGCGTAGCTCGTCGCCTCGAAGCCCCGGCGCATCGCCGTCCAGGCGGCATCGTCCGACACCGTCCTGGCCAGGCCTTCCACGGTGGTGGCGCCCGTGACGGAGAAGACGAGCGTCAGGTAGGGCCCCACCATCTTCCCGGCCTGCCTTCCCATCCGCTCGGTGAGGTGCGCGAGCGCGGCCTTCTCCCCGGGCCCGAGCAGGGCGGAGAAGCGCTGAAACTCCTCGGGGTAGAACCGCGTGTAGAACGCGTCGCCACGGAGCAGGTTCAGCAGGCAGAGGGCGTCGTAGGCCTCGGAGGGACGCAGCACCCAGTGCGTGCGTCCGGCCTCCACGCGGGTGACGGCCGGCGCGGGAGCTGTCGGGACCACCTGTCGTGATGCGCAGCCGGATGAGGCCAGCCACAGCGTGGCGACGAGGGCCACGGCGGGCAGGCCCCGGCGGGAGTCGAAGGTCGTCGGAGCGGGGACGGGGGAAGCGAGCGGGTCCGGAATCATGGCGCTGAAGCTGCCCCGTCCGCGCGAGGACGTCTTGGACAGAACTCATTTCGTTGGACGAAACGAGCGGCCCCCGGGCAACCGCCGGTACTCGGCCGGGGTCAGGTGGAGGCGGCGGCTGAATTCGCGCGTCATGTGACTCTGGTCGCAGTAGCCCGCCTCCAGCGCGACGACGCTGAGGGGCCGCGCCGTCTCTCGCAGTGCCCGGCTGGCGCGCTCCAGCCGGGAGCGGCGCAGGTGGTCGGCGGGAGTGCACAGGAAGAACTGGCGGAAGCCTCGGCCGAGCTGCGTGGGGCTCACCCCCGCCTCGCGAGCCAGCTGCGCGAGCGTGGGAGGCGGCCCCCGGACCGCATCCAGCAACTCCCGCACGCGGACGAGCCACGCGGGAGGGGCCGACGCCTTCGGGGGCATCGTGGCGCGCACGGCCTCGGCCAGCAGCTCCAGCGCCAGCCCTTCGATGGCCAGCGCCGCCAGGTCATCCCCGCGGCGGAACTCCTGGTAGAGGCGCGCGGTCAACGAGAACAGTCGCGCCGACGCCAGCTCCCTCCGTCCGTCCAGCCGGGAGACGAGGGGGTAGCGCGACCGCCAGACCGACTCGGAGAAGTCGACGTTGAAGGTGCGGGTGAGTCGACCGGCGATGCGCTGCTCGTGGGCGACCTCGGGTTCCTGGAAGGCCACCGACCTGGGAGGACATTCCCGGGCACGTCCTTCCAACACGTCGGTGAAGCCGCCTTCCAGCGTGAGCCGGAAGCCCGCGTGACGGTGCCGGTGGAGGGGAAGGACGACGTCGGGAGCATAGGTGCTCTCCGTCAGGACGAGCCCTGCCACCTCCAGGCGCTGGAGCGGTGTGCCGAGATAGCGACCAAATCCAAGGACGGGTGCGGAGGACACGAAGTCCCTATGTACAGCCCGCGAGTCGATTGCAATCGCCAGGCTTCCTCCAGGAGCCCAGTTCCAGCGCGCCGCGCGAACCTGCTTTCGGGCGACAACCTGGTGCGGCAGGCCCGACAACGCCATGAGAGGCCGCGGACGCGGGCCAGTCCGGCAGTCCGTGTCCCCGCTTGCCCAGCGGCTCGTTCAAGTCCCCTCCCCCCGGCCAGCTGGCTCCACCCCGGGGGGCATGCGAGAGTGCCCACCCCCTCTTGACGATGCGCCTGATGAACAAACTCTCCGTAGCCATTGCTGGAATGATGTGGGTGCTGGCCGCTTGCAAGACGACGGGCCCTGCACCCGCCCGCGATATCCCCACGGCAATGAACCAGGCCGCGACGACCCTGCTGCAGTCACGACTGCTGCACGCAACGTCGATCGCGGTGGTCTATCGCGGCGAGGAGTTCATCCTGCATCGGGGTGAGCTGGAGACCGGCAAGTCCAATCCGCCCGATGATTCAACCCTCTATGAGATCGGCTCGGTGAGCAAGACCTTCGCCGGCCTGCTGCTGGCGAACGCTGTCCTCGAAGGCAAGGCGACCCTCGACGACCCGATACAAAAGTATCTGCCATCCGCCTATCCGAACCTGCAGTCAGACGGCGAGCCCATCCGTCTGCGCCATCTGGTCACCCACACCAGCGGCATGCCGGGGATGCTGCCACTGCAAGTGAATGACGTATTGCGGGACTTCACCGCGCATGCCACCCCGGCAAAGCTCAATGCCGCCTATGCGGACTACGGGCAGCCGCGGTTCTGGCAAGACCTGCACACCGTCAGCATCGAGGGCCCGCTCGGAAAGGACTATGCCTACTCGAGCGCCGGCACCGAGCTGGTCGCGCACACCCTCGAGAAGATCTACGGGGCGCCCTACGAGTCGTTGCTCGCGGAGTTCCTGGCGCGGGAAGCCGGTATGCACGACACGTGGCTGCGCCTCCGGGCCCAGGACGCCCGCCGTCTGGCGCCTGGCTACCACAGCGACAACCCGGTCGGCACCACGCCGATGCCGCAGCTGCCCTGGGGCGCGGCGGGGGCCTTGAAGGCGACGATGCCGGAGATGGTCAAGTACCTGCGCTTGCAGCTGAGCAACCTTCCCGCGGTGACGGAGTCACACAAGCCGCTGGTGCGCTTCGCGGAGGACTTCAGCATCGGCTATTTCTGGAACATCGGCCAGAGCAGCCAGTTGGGCACCCACTACGTGCATCATGGCGGCGTGCCTCGCGCGCAATGCTATCTCTACCTCGTGCCGAAGTATCAGCTGGGGGTGTTCATCATCACCAACCAGAGCGGAGATACGACCGCCAACGCCATGGAACGCGCGCTGGCGCCCCTCTTCGACAGGGTCGAATCCATGCAGGGTCGCTAGCACGGCGAACAACAGGGGGAGTGCGCGTCGAGCCCCCGCAGACGTCTCTCCGCTCGACAAGTCGTCGGAGAGCATGAAGCGCGTGGCCAAGCCCACAGCCAACACAGCCCGACAATGTCTCCCGCCACGTCGCTCGCCGGACGGTTACCACTGGCCTGCACCGTGCCCGATGTCGCGTGCACTCAGTAGTTGATGTTGTGATGAATGAACGGCTCGGTGAGCGTTTCGAGCCTGTCGTAACGGAACCCCGTGAGGGACTCACAGACATCGACAAGGATCTCGAAACTGATGGGGTTGGAATCATCGTCGGGGGGCTGGGCGGCGAGTCGATTCTGGCGGATGGCCGCGAGGCACTCCGGCGGTGTTCCACTGACCCGGACATCTTCGTCGGAGTCAGGCCGGAGCTCCCAGCGCTTCGTGCCCGCATGGAATCCCTGGGCCAAGGGAAAGCCCCCCCTCAGCCGAGACAAGGAATCTCACGACGTCTCCCTCGGAGGAGAGCTCGGCGAACCATTCCTCGTTCGTAGGGAATACCACGTCATGCACGATGATGACGAGGTACCACCCGGATGGGAGCCTCGCGCATGAGATGTCAAATGCGACAATGGCCTCCCAGTCCGCGCGCCCCGGGCCCACCCGCAGCTTCTTCATCAACTCCCGAGGGTGGATGCCCTTCGCGGCGATCCAGCCAGGGCTCTCCGTCATGACTTCCTCCTCGTGGGAAAGAGGGTGAGGCATGGATCGATAAGCTCAGGGATCATGTTGTAGCTGAAGCCCGAGAGGGCCTCGCAGACCTCGATGGGGACGGAGAAGACCGTGTCCACATCGAACGAGTTCTGGCGATGGTAGGCCTGGAGCTTCTCGAGGTTCGCCCGGAGAATGGCCGGGAGGCACTCCGGGGGAGTACCGTCCACCTCGAGGTGCTCACGACCTTCGGAAGGGTCGTGCCAGAGGGTCCAGCGCTGCTCGCCTCCGGAGAAGCCCCAAGCCTGCGAGTACATCGTGTGCTCTTCGACGAAGCAGCTCACGATGAGTTCCGCATGGGAGGAGGCCTCCGCCAGTATCTCCTCGTCCGAGACCTGGTAAGGGTGGTTCCGGAAGTAGATGATGAACCACCCGGAATCGAGTCGCGCGGCGGTGATGCCGGCCTCCTGGGTGTCGAGTTCCCAGGACATACCACTCAACGACAACCCCAGTTCCTCGAGCAGTTTTCGGGTGGAGATTCCCTTCGCTGCGAGCCAGCTGCGACTGGCGCTCATCAACGCTTCCTTGTGATGTATCCAGCCCCGGAACGCCCAGAGGCATCGCTCCCGACTCGCCCGGGGTCACGTCCTCACGACATCGAACGTACCTGCCGGGAAGATGTCGCAAACGAACGCTCTGTTCCAGCCAGGTTGTCGGCGGCAGCCCCCATCATCCGCTGGAGCAGTTCGGGCCGGTTCCGCGTCTGCGCGAGGCACTGAGCGATGCCGATGAGCCCCTGGCCATAGCGCTGGAGCTGTGTGGGCTCCTTGCGGACGCTCTCGGGAACCGTCAACCACGCTGGGAAGTGCTCGAGGACCAGGGCTTCGTGCTCGGCACAGAGCCGGATGAGCGCGGCGTCATCCTGTGATTGCACAGCCTCGAAGAGAAGGTCGCGCACAGCCTCGGGCGAGGAGGCTGCCGGCCTGCCCACGCGACCGAAGAGGCGATTGAAGAGGCCCATCAAGCAAGCATATGCGAGCGAGACCGCTTCCCGACACTCCGATGCACTTCTTTCCGACCCGTGCCACCCCAACCTCGGCCGCTGCGTCCCGAGCAGCTGTGCGTCAGTGCGAGTGAGCGCGCCACGGCCTTCTCGAGGTCCTGCTCCGCGAGGATGCCCTGACAGCACCTGACGAAAGTCAGGGTTGGACAGAAGGGGCATGGTCCCCGAACCCGCCCCGACGCCTGCTGGGAACAGGCGGCTCCCCCGCGGCGAGCCGTACCTCGAAGCCCCACAGGCCGAGCACCACGAGCATCTTCACTCGTGGCACCTCACGGCTCGCGGCCTTTGCCTCGTCACTTCAGCGAATCGGTGGTCGTCGCCCGCTCTTCGGACATCGTCACAGCGGCGCCCGTGTCGTCGAATCGGAGGATGCGGAACTTCCCCCCGTTCGGGCCACGCACCACCACGGAGTACACCGCCTTCACCTCGAAACCACCGTGGTACCCGGCCGAGGTATGGACGATCTTGACCTCACCCGCAGCCTCTCGCACGCCAGCTTCGCCGGCCCCCACGCGCGCCAGGAATTCGGCGCGGTCGTTCGGCGAGGCCAATCGGCGTTGGAGCGCCTGGGCTCCCCGCACCACGTCCACGGGAATATCCGGCCAGTAGACGCCCTCGCTGATCACCCGGCGCGCATTGTCCAGCGCGGCGTAGGCGAAGGAGCCCTCCACCGGGATGCCTCCCACCGAGCGCTCCAGATGGGTCGTGTACCAGAGGAGCTTTGATTGGGCTGGCGACACGCCGCCGCTCACCGGACCGCTCCCCGCCATCGTGGTCGTCACGTGGGTGCCACTCACCTGGGCCACCGGGACTCCCGCTTCCAGGAAGTACGCCTTGACCACCGCCGAGTGCTCCGCCGGATTCTCGGTCAGCGGCCGGGGGTACTCGACGCCCAGGGTCCCCTTCGGGAGCCCCGGGGCCCCGAAAGTCGGAACGACCATCGTCGCGCGGGTGACCGTGTCGACGAAGAAGACGCCCCTGCCTCCGACAACCCGCTCGTAGCTGCCTCCGGCCTCACGCCGCACACCGGCTCCCGCGTCGAAGCGGGACCTCGCGAGCGCGTGCTGATAACCTGCGCCCTCCTCGTTGACCGTTGGCGCCACCGACTGCGGTTGCTTCGCCAAGGACGGCTCCTGCTCCGAGGAGCAGGCAGCCAGGACCAGGAACAAACCAAGACTCATCGTTCGCGGATTCATGGCAGACCTCGCTACGGGAGAATGAAGGGGTGGCTGTTGCAGTCGTAATTGCAGGTGAAGATCCAAGCCATCCATTGGTTTCCGAAGCTGTCGTTCCCGGGGTCCCGGAGCTGTCCCCAGTTCTCGGTCCGGTTCGCCCATTCCGCCCGTGCCTGGTTGATTTCAACGGAGAGGGCGATGTTGGCGCCGCAGCCGACGATGCCGTGGCCGCCTCCGCCAAACGTACAGCTGGTCCCGCCCGTCACCGAGTTGATGGATTCGGCCCAGGACGGGGCGACAGCCGAGTTGGGATTCGCGACGTAGCGGTCGGCGAAGGCCTGGCCGCGATTGGCCACGTCGGCGGTGTCGTCTCCCACGCGCGTCGGCATGATGAGCGCAACCGTGGAGACTCCCGCGAAGGACCCCAGCACATTGGGGAAGAACAGGTCCGGCGTGATGCCACAACTGTTGTCGATGACGGCGAGGTTGATTCCTCCATTCGAGCCGGCGCCGGCCCATCCACCCGCCGTGGGGCTCTCGCCCCAGGCCACCGGGCCACTGGAGTAGTTGACGGACTGGCAGGCACTACCAGTCCGGTCGACGACGATGCTTCGCGGGCGCGAATACACACAGCGCCCGGCCAGCGGGTTCTCGGAGAACCGCAGGCAACGCTTGTCGGTCCCCGCGACATCCGGGCAGGACGCTCTCGAGGTGCAAGGGGTGTTGCTGTGATCGTCGCAGGTGCCGTGCCCGCTGAAATAGGAGATGGCGTCACCGGAACGGTCGAAGTAGAGGGTGTCGGACCCTCCGCTCACGCGTTGTGGGTCGGTGAAGTCGGTGGGCCATACCAGGCCATCCGTGTACCGGAGGCCGGCCGTGTAACCCGGTATCGACAGCATCCGGTTGCGAAAGTTGTCGACGTTCGCGATGTTGTTGAAGAGTGTTCCGCACGAGTATCGATTGACCGCCTCGATGGTGATCCCCGTCTGCGCGTGGGCGGAAAAGAGACTGAGGCACAGGGTAGCGGCAACAATGAATCGTCCGACGGTGGTTCTCGGCAACCTCATGGTCATCCTCCTCTTGGGTTGATACAGGCGGTCTTGGTTCTCTCTTGCTCGTCACAGCGCCATGTCCCGCCATCACAGACACACGTCCACCGGATCGCCGGACCGGGAGAGGCCGTCCCCGGACAAGAATCCTTCGTCCACACCGTGCACGCGGCCCGGGTCGAGCACGGGCCGTGCGGCAAATCACGCAACTGGTAGTGGTCCCACGGCCCCTTCGGGCTGGAGATCACACACATCGTTCGCGCCGGAGCCGTCTCGAGGGGCTCCGGCCTGGCCTCCTTGTCACGCGTGCATCCCAGACACACGAGCGTCGCGACAACGAGGGCCCGCGCCCGCAAGCATTTGTCTGGAGTCGTGGACGGGCCGGAACTCCCAAGACCGATAGACAAGCAGGTCCAAACACTAACATTCGGACTCGATAAACAGGTATCGCGCCTCAGGGAGCGCGGGTGTCTGCTCTATCACAGAAGCCCTGCCCTACGAGCGCAGCTTCGCCCGCATCCGCCCCGCGACTGGGGACAGGCAATGACGGGCATCCGTTGCTCGAGTGCTCCGTCGCTGGGAGCCCCGCCCCCCCCCAAGAGGAGCGCGTGGACCAGCCCCTCACGCAGCGCCCCTGGACCTCGTCGACGGCGCCGAGAACGGCCTGTCGTGGAGGAGCGCCGCTCCGAGGGTTCGTCGACTTCATCCGGGCCGCAGCGGAGCAGGCCGGCCCCCAGCGACGTCACAACGCGACGTTGACCGCGACACCCTCGCGCCCGGTCGCCCACTCGCGCAAGTACGCGTTGAGCTCCCCGAAGAACGATATCGACACCAGGTCTGACACCGCGAAGAGTTCCCGGAGCAGCGCGCCCACGTGGTTGTTATGCGTTTCGGCCGCGTCAGCGTCCACGTACTCCTCGATGATCGAATAGTGACCGGGCTTCTGCGTGGTGAACCACTGGTAGCGCAGCGTCCCCGGCTCGGTCGCGGCGACGGCGGCCAATGCCCGCGCCGCTCGGAGGAACTCCGTCTCCCCTCCGGTCCGTGTCTTGAACTCACAAATCACCAGAAGGCTCATTCGACGCTCCTGCACAGGCTGCGGTTCGAGGGATGGCGCTCGTCGTACCATCCGACCGGCTCGAAGTCGTCAACGAACGCAGGGTGGAACCGGGTCATGTGCGAGCGCGAGATGCGGCACGCCCAAGCAGGTACTCCTCGCGCTTCCCCTCCGGGCACGCCGAACCGTGACGCGGGCTCAGTCGGGACGGCGGGTCGTGGTCTGCGCATCGCGGTCGTAGGTCTCCTGGTGCTTGTGGATCGTGTCGATGTGCTCGAGGGTCCAATCGTACAGGGCCGCGAACGGCTCCTGGAGCGACCTGCCAAGAGGGGTGATGGAGTACTCGACGCCCGGCGGTGAGCCGCCGATGACGCGTCGGACAACCATCCCATTGCGTTCAAGCTTTCGCAGCGTCTGCGTCAGCACGCGCTGGGTGATGCCCTCGAGCTGTCGCTTGATGCCATTGAACCGCTTCGGCGAGGCCCGCAGCACGGCAAGCACCATCATCGACCACTTGTCGCCAATCTGGTCGAGGATGGTGCGGGTGGGACAGTCAGCTCGGTAGATGGGCTCGTCTTCAGTATCTCTCGGCATACCAAGGATGCTCCAGGTACGCTCTTGACCCTAGGTATGCAACATATACCTTCGTGACGTGACGACTTCGCCTCTGGCCCCAGCGAGCGGCGCTGGGTCTGCGGCCGCTCAGGCGAGCAGTCCGTTCGAGCGAAGGAAGCGTGACGCTGGCCGGACAGCAATCCCTGGCCAGCGACTCGTCACGACATGAACTGCCCATATAGGAGAGGAAAACGTATGAATCGTTTCAAGGACAAGGTCGTGGTCATCACCGGTGCAAGTGAGGGTATCGGGCTCGCGACGGCCAAGGCCTTTGCCGCCGAGGGAGCCAACGTCTACGTCACCGGGCGCAGGCAGGAGAGGCTCGACGCGGCGGTGCGCGAGATTGGCGGCGCCACCGTCGGCATCCAGGGAGACGTTGGCACGCTCTCCGACCTCGACCGCCTCTACGCGCGCATCCAGCGCGACCACGGGAGGGTCGATGTCGTGTTCGCCAACGCGGGTATCTCCGAAACGTCGGCGCTGGGTGAGATTGACGAGGCGCACTTCGACCGCGTGTTCGGCACGAACGTGAAGGGCATGGTCTTCAGCGTGCAGAAGGCGCTGCCGCTCATGACCCGCGGAGGTACGGTCATCCTCGCGGGCTCGGCCAGCGGCAGCAAAGGGTTCCCCGGGCTCTCGGTCTACAACGCGACCAAGGCCGCGATTCGCTCACTCGCTCGAACCTGGACGACGGACCTGAAGAGCCGAGGCATTCGCGTCAATGTGATTTCACCGGGGATGATTGAAACGCCCGCGATGCAGACGTACCTCCAGAACAACGCGGGGTTCGAGGACGTGCTGAAGCAGATGACGCCGCTCGGGCGAATCGGTCAGGCGGAGGACGTCGCGAACGCGGTGTTGTTCCTCGCAGCCCACGAGAGCAGCTTCGTCGCGGGCGTCGAGTTCTTCGTGGATGGAGGCATCATGGCGGTCTAGCCAGCCGCCTCCCCCCGATGGCGATACCGCGCTCAGCCCGCTTTGCGGCGGAAGTGGAGCGCCTGCGCGCCGGACTTGAACCGCTGCGTCGAGAGGAGTTCGAGCTGCCGCGGACTCGACAGGCCCTGAAACAACGTCGGCCCGTGGCCGCTGATGATGGGATGAACGACGATGCGGTACTCGTCGATGAGCCCCCACTCCTCGAGCGACGCCGCGAGCTTGGGCGCTCCGACCAGGACACCCTGCTCGGTCTTCGCCTTCAGCGCCGAGATGGCCTCGCGAAGTTCACCCTTCACCCTGACCGTGTTCTGCCACGGGAAGTCGCTCCGCGAGTTCGACACGACGTACTTCACCTTCGCCTCGAGCTTCTGCGCCCACTCGCGCATCGCGCGCGGCGCATTCTCGTCGCGCGCCACCGCGGGCCAGGCGCCCTCCATCAGCTCGTAGGTGTTGCGCCCGAAGAGCATCGCCCCGCTCTGCTCCATGCGCTCCCTCCAATAGTCATGCAGCTCGTCGTCCGCGATTCCCTGGGTGTGGTCGATGCACCCGTCCAGCGTCACATTGAGACCGAAGGTGAGGAGGCCCATGGCGCGGGACTCTACGAGAAGCGCCCCCCGTGCGCAGCACACCTCGCCATCGACGCAATGCCCCATCTCCGGCGGGCCCCACCGCCACCCGAGGTCGCGACATGCATCAATCCCCGCCGCCCGGCCGCGACGACAACAGGCCCTTGAGGCCATCGAGGATGCTCCGCGCGCTGAGCGCTCCTTCGACCCGCTCCCCGACACTGTCGGGCTCACTGTCGAAGCCGAGGTCGCGCTCGGAGCCCTCGATGCCGATACAGCCCTCGACGACCAGGTCGGTTCCGTTGAAGACCTGCACGGCATGGGCCCTCTTCGAGGGCAAAGGCTGGGTGAGGTCGTACGACCAGAGGCGCCTGCTGAGCTCCCATGCGAGGAAGGACGGGTGGGCGGCCGCACCTCCTGCCTGAGCGCCCAGGGGCATGATGACCGAGTCCGTGCGGGCATCGCCTTCAGCCGTTTCCAGGTCGCCATTCGCATGCACCCGGAGCCACAGTCCGGGCCGCTTCTGCAGCCGCAGCAGGAGCGGACTGCCGCTGCGTGAGCGCTTGGGAATGTCCGGCACCGCCAAATCACTTTCGAGCTCCGTGTCGCCGAGGTCGTGGACGACCAGCTCACCCTTCGAGGTGCCCACCGCGACGAAGCGGTCATTCGGAGACACACTCAGGCACGAGACGTCCCACGGGGACACCTCGCATGACAGCACCCCGAGCACCCGCCCGCTGCGACTCGAAACGAGGGTCACTCCGTCCGAGCCGCTGGCCGCGAGCCAGCGCGTGCTCCGGGCCATCGCCAGCAGCGTTTCCTGCCCATGCCCATACCCCAGGATCTCCGAACTCCAGTCCGCCCCACCGGTCTCGTGGTCCCACCTGTAGAGGCGCGGCCGGACCGCGTCGTCATCCCGGTTGAGGCGTGACTTCACGCCCACCACGCGAGGCCCGGTCGGCAACACGAAGCCCGGCCCGATGGCCTCGTCCCGCGCGCCCTTGAACCGGGAGAGCTCCTGCCCTGTCCGCGCATCGAGCACCACGAGGTCCCACTCGAAGAAGCACCACAGCTTCGTCCCGTCGTCGGAGAGCGCCAGGCCACAGGTGGGCTCGAAGGTGTGGATGTCCTTCAGGAGCGGCTTCGGGGTCGAGCCCGGCGTCCACGACCAGACCCTGTCGCCCTGGGAAGCGTGGCCCGCCCAGTACACGGCGCCAACCGCGGAGACCACCAGCGCCCTGGGACGCGTCGCAAGGGGAGCGCTCTCCAGCATCCTGCCGGAACCCAGCGCATACACCCGGGCGACCTGGTCCTCGAAGGTCGCGGCCAGCACGTCACCGGTCGGGAACAGCCGGACCTTGTTGAGCCCCTCGGCGACCGTGAGCGTCGACACGGTCCGCGGGGCCGCGACGTCCCACACGCGAACCGTGGAGTCTCCCTCCGCCGCCGAGACGAGCCGGGACGAGTCCGGGAGCCAGTCCGCGGCGAGGATGGGTGTGGAGTGGCCCTCGAGTCTCTTGCTCGACCTGCGAAGGTGTCTGTCCTGCTTCACGGTGTGCCTGCCTCCACCCTCTCCTCATACCCCGTGGGAGGGCTCTCCGCCCCGCCGTGGGGGGCCACGACAAGAACAAGCTCCCCGTCCTGGGGAAGGTCAAGCGCATCCGCCTCGAGCGCTTCGTCGCCCCCGACCGCGGACGCAGGGCGGACTCCGTCTGGAACCATCCCAACGAAATCCAAGCGGCCTGCAAGAACGCATGCATCGAGCAGCAGCAGAACCGCACGGACGAGGATGCGAAGCACGACAAGCCGAGCGCATCCTGATTCGACGCTCGAGGGACATCCCTTCGCGTGAGTCCGCGAAGACCGCCTTCGCGCTCGGCATCATCATCTGGTTCCACGCGCGCCCGCCGAGATAAGCTCCGGGATGTTGGCCCCTCGATTGCTTAGGGCCGAGCAGCCCCCGACTCGACACTGGAAGCCGAGCCCCCATGCGTTCCCGTCACTTCGTCCCCGCCCTCCCCGCCGCTTCCACCTCGTCTGTCCGCTCCCAGGAGGTGGCCCCGTGAGCCGCGTCGCGGGATGGGTGGTGCTGATGCTGGCGCTGGTCGTGTCGTACCACCCGGCCGAGGCCGCGCAGGCGAAGAAGGCTCCAGCGAAGAAGACCACGGTGGCGGTGCTGCGCCCCGAGGGCAGCCAGGCGGACGCGCTGCGCAAGGTGCTGGCCGCGGAGCTGGGCAAGAAGGGCCGCGGGCGCGTGGTGCTGCCCGCGAAGAAGGTGGATGCCCAGGTGAAGCTCCTCCGCGGGGGACCGAAGACGGAGGAGCAGCGGCAGGCGCTGGCGAAGAAGCTCGGCGCGGACATCCTCATCCTCTCCTCGGTGAAGGGCACGAAGCGCTGGGACGTGCAGGTCCGCGCCTACTCCGGCCAGGACGGCTCCCTCATCGCGGAGGAAGCGTGGGACGTCCGCACGAACCGCGCCTTCCCCGACGTGCGGCGCGAGCTCGAGCCCAAGCTGGGCGCGGCCCTGAAGGAAGGCCCGCCGCAGAGCCTCCCGCCCACCGCCGTCACGCCTCCGACGCCTGTCGTCTCCGAGCCGGAGGTCGCGCCCCCGGCCCCCATCGCGGAGGCACCTCGCCAGGCGGTCGTGAAGCCTCCTCCGCCCACGGTGACGAAGAAGGAGGAGCCGCCCGCGCAGCCCGAGCCCAAGGCCGCCGGCCCTCGCGACCTGGACGGCCCCACGCTGGAGGCGCTGCTCTCCGGCCAGGGCCTCTTCCGTCGCTTCAACTTCTCCGGCAGCAACGCCAGCCAGTTGCCCGACTACAGCCTCAACAGCGCCGCCGCCGCGAGCCTCGCGGTGAGCTACTTCCCCCTCTCCCACTTCACGGATGGGATGGTGCACAACCTGGGGCTCGTCGCGCGGGGCTCACGCTCCTTCGGGCTGTCCACGCGGCTCCCGGATGGCTCCAGTCACCCCACCACCGCGCAGCTCATCGAGGGCGGCCTGCGCTTCCGGCTGCCGCTGCGGTGGCTGGAGCTCTCCGTGGGCGCGCTGTACGGCACCCACTCCTTCGCGGTGGAGCTCCCGCCCGAGAGCACCTTCGCCCTGCCCGACGTGGACTACCGCTTCGCGCACGTGGAGCTGGGCCTGCGCAAGGCGCTCAACGAGCGCTGGGCCATCGCCGCGCGCGTGGGCTACCAGCACGTGCTGAGCGGCGGCGAGCTGTCCTCGGACGACTACCTCCCCGAGCTGAGCGGCTCCGGCATCGATGGCGAGCTCGCCGTGGAGTTCGCCCTGACGCGCGTCCTCGGTCTGCGCGTGGGCGGAGAGGTGCGCAGCTACTCCTTCACCGCCGGCGCCGCGGAGGGCACCCCGGTCTTCGCCGGCGGCGCCAAGGACCTGTACTTCAGCGGCCAGCTCGGCCTGTACGTCAGGCTGTAGCACCCGCGCATTGAGGGGGTCTGTCCCCCACGCCTGTGGCGCCTCCTCCACACTTTCGCCCGAGGCCCGCATGGAAGATGAAACGCGCATGCATGCGTGACACGAGTTTTTCAGTATCCGTGTCACCGGGCCATCCGACCGATGCGTGCGCGTCGCGGCTACATTGACAGGACCGCGTCATCCAGCCGATTGGTATGTCTCCCAATGATGGAGGCGCTCGTGCCGAGGATGCGGTCACAACGGTTGTCACGAGAGCCAGCGGAGCGGGGACGGTGGTGGCGCCCGGTGGTGCTCGGGTTGCTCTTGAGCGGGGCTGCTGGCTGCGAAGGAACCCTCTCCAACCCGGAGGGCCCCGGTGGAGGCCCCGGCCCCGGTAATCCCCCGCCCCCCGCCATCGAGAAGCCGGCCCCGTCCGTGCGGATGGCGCGCCTGACGCACGTGCAGTGGACCCACAGCGTGCAGGAGCTGCTCCGGCTGGACGCGCCGCCCACGACGCTCGCGGGCACCTTCCGCGCGGACCCCGCCCAGAGCGGCTTCCTCTTCGACAACGATGCGCGCGCCCTCTCCGTCGACGAGGCCCTCTGGGGCGCCTACCAGCGCGCCGCCGCGGAGCTCGCAGGACAGGTGACGACGGACGCGGCGAAGCTCGCGCGGCTGGTGCCCGCGTCGACCGCCACCGGCGAAGCGCGCGCCCGCGCGTTCGTGGAGTCCTTCGGCCTGCGCGCGCACCGGCGCCCGCTGACGCCCGATGAGGTGGAGAGCTACCTCGAGCTGTACCGCAAGGGGCCCCAGGCCTACGCGGACATGGCGGCCTTCGAGGGGGGCCTCCGGCTGGTCATCGAGGCCTTCCTCCAGTCGCCCCACTTCCTCTACCGCGTGGAGCGCAGCACCCAGGCCGTGCAGGACCGGGTGCCGCTCGACGACTACGAGGTGGCCTCGCGGCTGAGCTATGGCCTGTGGAACGCGATGCCGGACGACGCCCTGTTCGCCGCCGCGAGCGAGGGCACCCTGCACTCGCGCGAGGGCGTCGCCACCCAGGCCCGGCGCATGCTCCAGGACGCGCGCTCGAACAAGGTGGTGGAGGCCTTCCACCGCACCCTCTTCGACGTGCCCCGCTATGCCGCCATCCGGCCCTCGCTCACGCGCTATCCCCAGGTGACCGAGCGGCTCGGCGAGTACGCGGCCCGGGAGACCAGCCTCTTCGTCCAGGATGTCGTCTTCTCCCGCAAGGGCGGCTACAGCGACCTGCTCACCTCGCCGTCCACCTTCGTCAACGACGAGCTGGCGCGCGTCTACGGGCTGAGCGGCGCGTTCACCGCCGACTTCGTCCCCGTGACGCTCGACTCGCGCGAGCGCAGGGGCGTGCTCACCCAGGTGGGCTTCCTGGCCTCGCACGCGACGTCGGTGGACCCGGACCCCATCCACCGCGGCGTCTTCGTCTCCGAGCGCATCATCTGCCGGAAGATTGGCGCGCCGCCGGCCAACATCCCGCCGCTCCCCGCCCCGCAGGGCCGCACCAATCGCGAGGTCGTCGCCTCGCACACCGAGGCGCCGGGGAGCGCGTGCGCCAGCTGCCACTCGCACCTCATCAACCCGCTCGGCTTCCCGTTCGAGAACTTCGACGCCATCGGCGGCTTCCGCACCACGGACAACGGGCATCCGGTGGACGCCAGCTCGACGCCCAACATCAACGGGGAGACGGTGCCGGTGCGCGACGCGCTCGACCTGGCGGACGCGCTCGCGGCCAATGAGTCGGTGCACGCGTGCTACGCGAAGCACTGGGTGGAGTACCTCCACGGGCGCCCGTCCGCCCACGAGGACGCGCCGCTGGTGGAGCGGCTCGGGAAGCTGTCGAAGGCGGGCAACCTGTCCATCGTCGACCTCGTGGTGGAGGTCGTCACCAGCGAGGGCTTCGTGAATCGCCACCCGGAGGAGCTGCCATGAAGCTGAGTCGCCGGATGGTGTTGAAGGGCCTGGGCGGGACGATGCTGAGCCTGCCGTTCCTCGAGGGGTTGATGCCGAGGACCGCCCTCGCGGCGGACCCGGTGGTGCGGCCGTACGCCATCTTCTTCCGCCAGGCCAACGGCGTCGCCTCGGCCCAGACGACGTCGGAGCTGGGCGCGGAGCCGGAGCGCTTCTGGCCGCGCACCCTGGGGGCGCTCACCGCGGACAGCATGGCCGGGCGGGCCGTGGGCGTGCTCGAGGCCCACCGCGCGCACCTGCTGCTCGTGCGCAACGTCAACATGCGGGACTACAACTACGGGGACGGCCACGCCCGCGGCGCCATGCAGGGGCTGACCGCGCGGGGCCCCGTGGTGGAGGGCGCGGGCGGCGGCTCCGAGTCCGCGGGCGAGTCCATCGACCACCGCATCGGCCGCGAGCTCAACCCGCAGCAGCGTGACTCGCTCGTGTTCTACGCGGGCCGGCGGGGCGGCTGGCTCGGGGGGCCCTGCCTGTCCTACCGGAGCAGCAACGTGCGCCGGGCCGCGCTGCATGACCCGTGGAATGCGTACCAGACGATGATTGGCGGACCGGGGGGACTGACGCCCGAGGCTCGCGAGCAGCTGCTCGTCCGGCAGCGCAGCGTGAACGATTTGGTGAAGGCCCAGCTCCAGTCGCTCAAGCAGCGGCCCGAGCTGAGCGCGTCCGACCATGAGCGCGTGGACCTGCACCTGTCGAACGTCCGGGACCTGGAGGTCGCCCTGAGCTGCCGCATGCGCGCGGACCAGGAGCTCCTCCTCCAGCAGCAGGCGCCCGGCTATGACAGCACGGACGGCACCGAGGTGCTCGCCACCGCCCGGCTGCACATGGACATCGCGGTGATGGCGATGGCGTGCGGCACCAACCGCGCGGCCGTCATCCAGGTGGGCAACGGCAACGACGGCGACACGCGCTACCGCCACCCGGAGACGGGGCAGTTGATGGAGAACTTCCATTACGTGTCCCACCGGCGCACGTCGCACGACGCCAGCGGCGGCATCATCACGGGCTCGGACCTGCTGCACCACCACGTGGACGTGCAGTTCGCGAGCACCTTCAAGCACCTGCTGGACAAGCTGGCGGCCTACCAGATGCCGGACGGCAAGCGGCTCATCGAGCACGGCGTGTCGGTCTGGTACAACGACCTGGGCAACGGGCCGGCCCACTCGGCGCGCAATGTGCCCTTCGTCCTGGCGGGCAGCTGCAATGGCTTCCTCAAGCAGGGCGTCTACGTCGAGGCGTCGGGCGGCGGCAATCCCAACCACAACCGGATGCTGAACACGATTGGCTCCGCCGTGGGGTTGAGGAACGCGTCCGGCGGGAACCTGGACGACTTCGGCGACCCGGCGCTCACCAAGGGCGTGCTCTCCGAGCTCATCGCCTGAGTGGATGTTGGCGACCTGCTCCCGTGTCTCGTCCGGGAGCAGGTCCCCGAGCGCGGTCCGTGGAGTGGGGCAGGTGCACACTGCTGACACGCCCTGTCAGCACCCCTCGGGCACAACCTGGGGATGCACGCACCCAAGCGACGTACGACCCGCCCATTCACCCTCTCCATTTCCGACGCCGAGCTGGATGACCTCCGCGCGCGGCTGAAGGCCACCCGCTTCCCCGCGACGGTCGAAGGCGTCGGCTGGGACGATGGCACCGATGCCGAGCTGCTCCGGCGGTTCGTCACCCACTGGGCGGAGCGGTTCGACTGGCGCGGCGCCGAGCAGCGCCTCAACGCGATTCCGCAGTTCATCGAGGAGATCGACGGCGAGCGGCTCCATTTCGTCCATGCGCCCGGTCAGGGCGGGACGCGCGTCCCCATCGTCCTCGCCAACGGCTGGCCCTCGAACTTCGTCGAGTTCCTGCCGCTCATCCCGCTGCTCACCGCCGAGCGCAACGGGGTGTCGTTCGACGTCATCATCCCCTCGCTGCAGGGCTTCGGCTTCTCGGGCCGGCCGACGAAGCGGGGCATGAACATGAGCCGCATGGGTCATCTCTGGGCGGAGCTGATGACCCGGCTGGGCTACGAGAAGTTCCTCGTGGCGTGCTCGGACCTGGGCTCCGGGGTCTGCTTCAGCCTGGTCCGCAACCACCCCGGCCGTCTGCTGGGCGCGCACTACCTCAACGTCTTCTCGGGGTACCCGCGGCCGGCGGCGCCGACGCCCGAGGAGGTGGACTACTTCCGGCGCGTCGACCTGTGGACCGCCACGCAGAGCGCCTACGTCATGATTCACGGCACCAAGCCGCAGACGCTCGCCGTCGGCCTCAACGACTCACCCGCGGGCCTGGCGTCGTGGATCCTCGAGAAGTTCCACGGCTGCAGCCTGCTGCGGGACGGCCGCCTCGAGTCGGTCTACTCCCTCGACGACCTGTGCACCCTGCTCTCCGTCTACTGGTTCACCCAGACGATTGGCTCATCGGTCCGGCTGTACAAGGAGGCCTTCGCCGACCAGGAGCTGCTGGCGCCGATGCCCCGCCATGACGTGAAGCAGGGCGTCCTGGTGCCCGCCGACGTCGACAACCCCGCGCCGCGCGCCTGGGGCGACCGGCACCTGCAGAACCTCGTCCACTGGACCGAGGCGCGGCTGGCCGGGCACTTCCCGGCGCTCGAGGCTCCGGAGCACTACGCGGCCGACCTCCGCGCGTTCCATGGCACCATCCGGTGAGCCCCGGGCGCGCATGGACAAGACCGAACGCCTCTTCGCAGTCATGGACGCACTTCGCCGGCACCGCCGCCCCGTCACCGCGGCGGCGCTGGCCGAGGAACAGGGGGTGTCCCTGCGCACGCTCTATCGCGACGTGCGGACACTCATCGGTCTTGGCGCGCCCATCGTGGGCGAGGCGGGCGTGGGCTACATGCTGAAGCCGGGCTTCTTCCTGCCGCCGCTGATGTTCACGGCCGAGGAGCTGGAGGCGCTGGTGCTCGGCTCCCGCTGGGTGGAGGCCCAGCCGGATGCCGGCCTCGCCGGGGCGGCGCGCAATGCCCTGGCCAAGATCGCCACCGCCTCGCCCGAGGACTTGCGCGACCGGATGAACGACACCGGGCTCTGGCCCATCCTGATGCGCGGCGGGGCCGCGCCCGTCCCGGTGCTCGGCCTGGTGCGCCGGGCCATTCGCGAGGAGAAGGCGCTCCTCATCGTGTATGCCGACGAGAAGGGCCAGCCGAGCCAGCGCGACATCTGGCCCGTACAGCTCGCGTTCCACGAGGGCAAACAGCTCGTCGCCGCCTGGTGCTGCCTGCGCCAGGCCTTCCGCCACTTCCGCGTCGACCGCATCACCGCGGCCTCGGCGACGGAGGCCCGCTACGGCCGCCCCCGGTCCACACTGGCGCGGGAATGGCGGGAGGAATGGAAGCGCCTGTATCCCGATTGAGCGCGGCCACCTGCGTGAGGCGCGGTTCCTTGCGCGTCACCCGTTCCGGTGGCGCTCCCGCACTTCGTGTGGTTCCCCGGCCGGCCCAGCACGGCCCGTCGCGCGGTGTCACCGTGGCGCGATGCTCATCCGGTAGGCCTGGGGTGTCACGCCGTACCAGCGACGGAATGCCCGGAAGAAGGACGCCTGCTCGACGAAGCCGAGCAGGTATGCGACCTCCGCCAGCGTCAGCGCGGGCTGCTTCAGGTACCCTTCCGCCAGCGTCTTGCGCGTGTCGTCCAGCAACGCTTGGAAGCCGACTCCGAATTCGCTGAGTCGGCGCTGCAGCGTGCGCTCGCCGAGCCCCATGACCCGGGCGACCTGGCCCAGGGTCGGCGCGCCCTGCTGGAGGTGGTCACGAATGACGGCCTGTACCGAGACGAGCAGCTCTGGTGCCTCGTCTGGCCTTGGCAGGGCATCCTCGAGGACCCCGCGAAAATAGCCCTCCATCTCCGCGTCTGCCTTGCGCACGCCAAGGGCCAGGACCCCCGGATCCAAGACCAGCTCGGCGCGGGCAGCCCCCGTCGTCACGGCCGCGCCGAGTGTCTCCTCATAGAGCGCGCGCTCCCTCGCTGGCATCCGCGCCCGGCGGCTGTACATCGCCCGCACGGGGATGGGGGCGTCGCTCAGCAGGGAGAGCAGGCGGATGGCCACGAGCAGGGTGTAGTCGGAGATGAGCTCACTTCCGAGACTCGGGTCCTCTCGCTGCTCACGGATGTACAGACCGTCGTCTCGGAGCCCCGTCTCGTATGTCGCGGTGCGGTTGGTCAGCTTCTGGAATCGGGCATGACACGCCATGGCGACGCCGATGTTCGGCATGGTCTTGCATGCGAGGCCCACGACGCCGAGGCTCTTGACGTCATAGGCTCGAACCGCGGCGATGACGAACTCGGCATAGCGGGGCTTCGAGTACATCAGCGCCATGTGCTGGTAGGTCGACGCACCGCTGACCCGCGCGTCAGGCTCGAGCAACGCCTTCCGGCGCCAGCCAATCCGGTCGGCCAGCTCGTCCTCGGTGGCTCCGAACCGGAGCGACGCTTCGAACGCGGGCAGGACGTTGCACGCGGCGATGTCGCCCTCGGACAGTGGTTTGGCGGCCTGCGACATTGTTGGCGACTCCCAGGGTGCTGCACCATCTTCACATGAACCGGCGCTATTCGTTGCTCTTCGCTGTTTGCGGAGTCGTGGGCTGTGGGCACGCATCCATCACCCCCGTTCAGGCGGCGCGGCTGGCGACACCGGCCGCGAACCACGGTGAGTTGATCTACGTCGGGACAGTGACGCCCGAAGGGAGCCCCACACCCGCGTTTCGCTACGAGCGGCGCGTCATCGAGCGTGCGAACGGTGAGCGCGTCTCGACGCACATCACGTTCGCGGACGACGTGCCTGTCGTGCTGCAACAGGCGACACAAGACGAAAACGGTCGGCTGATTGCCTTCGAGGAGGTCCACGGTCAACGCGGCGAGGCACACCACTTCGCGGGCGGTGAGGGCGGGGATGCGAACATCGTCGTCGGACCAACGCTGTTCGGGTTCGCGCGCACCCACCTGCGTGAGCTGCGTGCGGGGCAGGCCGTCCCCCTGGTCTTCTGGGACCGAGGCAGCGAATACGCCTTCGAGCTGACCTTGACCGGCGACACCGTCCAGATGCGTGCGACGAGCTTCTTCGTCGCGCTGGCGGTCTCACCGATAGAGTTCCGTCTGGGTCCGGGCGAGCAGGTCGTAGCGTATCGCGGACGCGTGCCTCCACTGCGAGATGGCCGTGCCACGGACGCTGACGTGACCTATGTCTATCTTGCGCCGTTTCGCTAGCCCCCTTGCCGGTTTCGTGGCGGCGCGTTCGCGTTGTCCATGTCAGAGACGATCAGCCACGGCCCACCGGGTGCACGACGCAGGGTGAGGGTGAACTTCCCCGTGTCGTCGGCTTTGTTGCCGTAGCCGTATGCGCCGATGATGTAGCCACTCGTCTCTTCAGCGGCAAACGCGAGCGCGCGCAGTTGCAATGGCCCGCTGGCTTGCCCCTCATAGGCGGCTCGAATGGCCGCACGACCACGGACAGGCGGGCGATTGCTCTGCAGTACGAACCCGTCCTCCGCGAACAGCGAGGCAAGCGCAGCCGCGTCGCCCGCGCGCCATGCACGCTCATAGTCGCGCAGCACGCGGTCCAACGCAGGTGGCAGTGCGACCTCGGGGAGGCGCACGGCCGCGGCGGGAGCAGGAGCGCTCTGAGCCAGGATGGGCTCGGTCACCAGCATCGAGCCAAGGACGACCCACGGAAGACGATAGCGGCTCATGGACCTCGGGCACCGGTGGATGTCGAGCTGGGGAGACGCCCTTACTTCGGCGCCACCGTCTTGGTCGCCGTCTTCACCGTCGTCACGGTCTTTGTCGTCGCCTTCGTCGCCTTCGTCGTCGACGTCTTCGTGACTATCGTTGTCGCCTTCGAGGCCGCCGCCGCCTCGGCCGTCGACACCACGCCATTCGAATCAAAGCCCTTCATGAAGAGCGCGACGACCGCAAGAACAGACAAGACACCTGCCAGTTGTTTCATACGACCTCCTGTCGACAGCGTGTCATGTGGAACCCGGGAAATCAAGGAGACGAGCCGTCCGAGACCTACTCCCAAGGCGCAAGCGGATTGCGTGGGAACCAGAAGAAGAACCACGCCAGGACGCCTGCGCAGAATGTCAACGTGGCCCCGCGCGGCAGTTTCGAGAGCGCCAGCGCCGACAGGATGCATTGGCTTGGGACAAACAGCAGCATGTAGAACGGATAGGTGACGCGCACGTGCGCGACCAGGAGGAAGAGCAGGTACGGGACCCCCACCAGCAGCGAGGAGAGGAGCGCCAGCGGCTGTCGCGCCCGGATGTCCGGCCACACGAGCGGAATGGCGAGCCAGATGAACAGCAGAATGACCAGGTTGGGCTGGTCCATGTACTGCAGGACATCTCGAGGGATGCTGCCGTCCTCGGCCTGGATGGACGTGACGAAATACGGCGAGTTCGGGAACCCCGAGAACCAACGCAGCGGATGCACGCTGTCGCTCATTGCCGGCGAACCGATGGTCTGATGATAGCTCGCCATGCTGGCGAGGTGATGGAGCGGACTGGGAAAGGCTTGATACACGAGGTCGTAGAGCCCCAGTCCCGCGACAAAGGTCAGGGCCGCGGGGATGCCGACGCTGAGACCGACCCGTGTCGTGACCGCCAGCGCGGCCTTGGAGTACCACCGCTCCTGGCTGAGCAAGGCGTAGAGGACCAGCGCGATGAACACCATCGCCACCACGCCCTTGGCCAGCATGCCAACGCCGAGCGCGAGTCCAGCGAGCCACCACCTCTGGCCCGTGAACAAGTAGACGCCCAGCATCGCGAAGAAGAACGCCGGGATGTCGAGCATGGCGATCGACGAGTGGACGAACCAGAGGTTCTCGAAGCCGAGCAGGAAGGCGGCGAGGAGCGCGACACGGCCGTCCGTGAGCCTCCGCGCGAGGAGGTAGAGCAGCACCAGCGTGAAGCTGCCCGCGAAGACGGAGGGCAGGCGCCAGCCGAATCCCCGGTCACCGAACGCCTGGATGCTGAGTGCGATGAGAACCTTGGCCAGAGGCGGGTGCTCCTCGTTGCATCCCGTCCCGGCCATCAGACACCTGGCCGCCGGTACGTAGTGGGCCTCGTCGAAGACATAGGACAGGGTCGGCTGATCGATGATGAGCAGGTGAAGCAGCAGGACCCCCGCCACGAGCGCCACGAGTGCCCAGCCCTCGCTGGACGTCGAGGGCTTCGGCGGCGTCGAGCCATCCCACCGACGCATCTTGAGACTCCATCGAGAAGGTGCGTCCATGATTGATGGCCGGAGGATACTCACGGACCTGTCTGAAGCGAGCACGAAGGACGGCGCCACCGGGCCCTGAGACACGGCTCGAAATGGACTCTTCCCCGAGCATCGGAGGAGCTATCCTGGCGCGATGCGAAGCACCGACCTCGACCTCTACGCTCCGATTCCGCGCGGGCATCGCGTCCGCCTGATGGGCCTGAAGCGCCCAGGCAGCTTCCTGGTGGGTCCCGTCGACGTCACCCTCGTCATCGACCTCACCACGGGCACGTACTACATCCCCCACGCGCTGTTCCCCGACTTCCAGACCTGCACCTCGCCGGAGATGCTCGACGCGCTGATCCACTCGGGCAAATGGGGCATCACCTACACCTACGAAGGGGAAGTGCTCACCTCGGCGGTGACCCTCAAGGAAGCAGGCAAGTACAACTACGCCGTGACCCGGCTGTTCGTCTCCCCGTGAGCTCCTTGGAAGACCTCGCGGGGGGCCTGACTCAGCGCAGCGGCAATCCCAGCCGCATGGCCAGGAAGGACTGCATCACGTCGGCCGCGGCCTGGGTGTACTCGTCCGTCATGCGGCCATGAAGGTAGAAGGACATCCGGAGGCTCGCGGTGCCGAACTCCACCGCCAGCGCCGCGATGTCCGGCGCCCCCCGCGGGATGTCGATGCCGTGCGTCGCGAGCAGGTTGCGCGCGAGCGTGCCGAGCCGCGCGATGGTGGACTCGAACGCGCGGAAGCTCACATCCGAGACCGGCCCGCTCAGCAGGACCACCTGCGCCGCCGGATGCGCGCGGTAGAAGTCCGCCGCCGCATGCACCATGCGCGTCATCGGCTCCTGCCAGTCCTTGGCCCCCAGCAGGCTCTGGGCATAGCGCGTCAGGTGCGCCTCCAGCGCCGCCAGCTGGCGCTCCGCCAGCTCGTTGAGCAGGGCCTGGGGGGTCGGAAAGAACTTGTAGATGGTCGACCGCGGGTACTCCAGACGCTCCGCCAGCGTCGGAATCGAGAACGCCGAGAGCCCTGATTCGAGCAGCAGCCCCTCCGCCGCCTGGAGCACGGCATCGACCCGGACCTTGGCGCGGTGCTGCTGCGGCTTGCGCGCCACGAAGTCGGGGTGGGGGGCGGATTGACGCGCATCGTCAGCCATGGCTCGTGACTCCATTGCGTTCGTCGCGGACGCGAAGTCGGCACCGCGGGTTCTTCCACGCCGGGGTTCGCTCGACAACCCAGCGGTGGCGGCCAGGACATGCCTCGGACTGGATGCCCGCACGGGCCCCCACCTGGCTCCGGTGTCCCCCAAAACGCCAATAAGCAGCAAAAGTCGCCCAAGCCACTTTCGCGACAAATGTCCCTTATTGGCGACAAATGTGAACTAGTCTCATACCGAGCGTGCGCCCTGAAACGGACGTCTTCGAGCGCATGCCCACCGGTCGGACCGCGACCCCACCCGACCGACCCACAGGCAGACAGGAGGAGGGACGTCATGGCGGCACGTCTGATTCGAAGCGGTCTCGTCGCGATGTGTTTCGTATTTGCCGGCAGTACACCGGCGGCAGCGCAATCCGACCTGCTCGGCAGCAAGCGCGGCGGGCACTATTGGTTCGAGTTCTGTACTGGCAAGTCGGATGCGACGCCCCTGCCGGCGGATCCACGCTCACTCGTGACGCCGACGTCGAACAAGAACGTCGTGTTCAACGTGGGATGGAACTCGTGCATGAACCGCACGCCGCAGACGTGCGGCGAGCTGCGGTCGGTCAACGCGGCGGGAGGGCGGCTGCTCGGGGGAAATGGAGACCCCGACGCCGGCTGGGAGTTCAGCGGCCACTCCGCGTGGAGTCTCTGGTCGATGTCCGCGGCCCAGTACAACGCGCTGTGGCTCAGGTGGGGCCTGCCGTTCCGCCCTTCTGACTTCGACAACCTCGTCGCCGAGCGTTACGGCGTCCCGCTCAGTCAGCAGCGCAATCCGTATCCCCTCCCCTTCGAGGACCCGAACCGCACGAACGGTGGCTCCGGCCAGTTGCCCATGGCGCTGACACAGACCCGCAACGCCGACGGCTCGTGGAGCGGACAGATTGGCGTCACGTGCTCGGTCTGCCACAGCGGCCAGATTGGCAAGCCGAGCGACGGCGCGGGCCTGGGGGCGCTGCACGGGACCAACGGCCTCACCGACGCGACCCTGTTCCTGGGCGAGCTGGGCGGCCTCAACCCCGCCTTCACCATTGCCTCCCTGAACCGCATCCGCGGCACGGGCAACATCACCAACTTCCAGCTCTTCGCCCTGCTCACCCTCTTCGACCCCGACGGGACGATTCCCGGCGTCATCCTCAATCCGAGCATCTGGGCCGCCGGCTCGACGGGCACGGAGGACCCGCCGAACTGGTGGAACCTCGGGCACCGGCCGGTGAAGTTCTACGACGCCGGGATGAGCAGCGACGCCACGCGCATCGAGCTCTCCTGGTACATGCCGGGCGCCGCGCTGCCGACCTACCAGGGCGGCTACGAGTGGATCCTCGAGAACGAGTACCAGGCGAACACCTGGATGCTCGGGCTGAAGTCGCCGGCCTACCCGCTGCCGGTCAACACGGCGCTCGCGCAGCAGGGGTCGGTCCTGTTCCACACGCTCGACTTGTGGGCGCCGAGCCGAAACAACCCGGTCGCGAAGCCGCAGCAGGCCGGCAACGGCTCGTGTGCGAGCTGCCACGGCGCCTATGCGCCCCGCTACGTGAACGACCCGAGCTTCCTCGCCACTCCGTTGTTCGAGGGCATGGCGGCCAACGTCACGCCCATCGACATCATCGACACCGATGACGCCCGGATGCTCGCCAACGACGGCGCCGTCGAGACCCAGGCGAAGTACAGCTTCTTCGGCTACAACGGGCAGGAGGGCTGCGCCGAGAAGTACAACATGATCGGCTATCTCGCGCAGCCGCTCTACGGCATCTGGGCGTCCGGCCCGTACTTCCACAACGGCTCGGTGCCCGACCTCTGGAGCCTGCTCAAGTCGTCGGACCGACCGCGCATCTGGCGTCGCAAGTCGAAGCCGGCGAGGTTCGGCGTGGTGATGGGCTTCGAGACCGACCTGGCGAAGGGCTATGACCAGGGCAAGGTCGGGTGGAAGTACGACACGATTCCGTGCAGCTACCTGACCTTCTCGCCGTTCAACCACTGCAACCCGTGGGACCCGAACGAGACGCCGCTCATCGAGGGCGGGCTGTCGCTGCTGTACGGCAACGGCGCGCTGGCCTGGAACCTCCTGGGCAGCATCGTGGCCCCGAGCTTCACGAACTCGGACATCGAGGACCGGAAGATCTACAACACCCGGATGTTCAGCCAGTCGAACTCGGGCCACACGTTCACCGACGTGCTGACGGACGCGGAGCGCACCGCGCTCATCGAGTACATGAAGACGCTGTGAGCCGTCCGCTGGAGCGTGGCGGGGATTCGCTCGCCACGCTCCGGCACGCTCCGTGGAGTGGCCCCCGCGGCGCTCCCCTTCGAGGCCCGCGAGCGCATCCATTCAGGGGTCCGGGCCAAGGCGAGGCCCATGGTCGTGGCGCCTCATGAGGGGCCGCTCCCCTGGGGGCTGGCGCGACGGGCCATGGCGGCTTCACGCGCGTCCGGGAAGGCACGCTCGATGCTGGCGTCCAGCAGCGAGAGCTGTCGCTCCAGCTCGGCGCGCCGGAAGGGGGGCGCCACGCGCAGCAGGTCCTCCAGCAGGAAGCGCAGGCGCCGGACGACCTGGACGGAGCGCTCGCCATACTGGCGAAGCTCGTCGATGGCGAGCCGGAGGTAGGCGCTCCAGTCCGGGCGCGGGCAGAGCAGTCGGAGCGCGCCCTCCTCGTCTTTGCGTGACGGGGCGGGAAAGCGCCGATGGACCATGCGCCGCAGCAGGTCATGGAGCTGGTCGATGGCCTGCACGGCCGTGGTGGGATCATTGATGCCCGGAGAGAGGGCGCGCTCCGCGACGTCGACGAGTTGGCGGAAGCCGAACGCGGTGTCCTGCTGGAGCGTCCGCTCGGGGCCGACGACCACGGCCTCCGTCAAGGCCTTCACGTCGAGCTTCGCGGCGTCTCCCCACACCTCGAAGAGCGGGCCGCCGTGGGGGATGAAGTCACCCATCATCGGCAGCAGGGCCAGCAGGACGTCGGCCTCCCGGGCACAGGCCAGCAGACGTGACTCGTCGATGACGACGAGGACCCCGGACGGCCCGTCATGGGGGACGAGGAGTGATGCGGGCGCCACGGGTCGCTCCAGGCGCCCCTCCTCCGCGTCCTGGCCGATGCCCTCCGGGTACATCCGCTCCAGGGTGCGGCAGGTCTCCTGACGGATGCGCTCGAGGATGACCACGGCGCGGATGGACTGGGCGACATGGTGGATGAAGTAGATGAACGTCGCCACGCAGATCAGCGCGAGGACGACGGCGAGCCAGACCGAGAGCGAGGGCACGTAGCCCTCGTTGCCCCGCCATTCCGTCGCGCCTCGGACGCCTCGCAGCGTCAGCAGGGCGTAGACGAACGTCCCCACGAAGATGCCGAGGGCGAGCTGACTCCGCCGGTCCCCCAGGAAGGTGCGCATCACGCGCGGAGAGAACTGATTGCTGGCCTGCTGGAGGACGAGGATGGTGACGGAGAACACGAGGCCCGCGAACGTCATCATCGAGGAGGCCACCGCGGTGAGGACCGAGCGGGCGCCCTCCGGCCCGCCTCGAAAGAGGTACCAGGCGTGCTCCGTCTGCTCCAGTCGCGAGTCGATGGCCTGGGCGAGGTAGGAGAGGCCGATGGTTCCCACGACACACAGCGCGGGCACCAGCCAATAGCTCATGTTCAGCCGCTCGGTGAGGCGCGCGAATCGAGGCGTCATGATGGTCGCGACGAGCACCGGGCCGCGGACGCGGCGCCGCGAGCCCGGCTGGCGGGAGGAGGCTCGGCCTTCCTGCTCGACTCAGGCAATACTGGGCACGCCGCATCCGGACGGAAGGGACCGCGGCACGGCCAGACAGGAGGAGACAGGGCTCCGTCGGGGTACCGCCAGGCGACCATGCGTCAGGCCTGTCGGCGCGGGTGTGCCCTTGAGCCGCGGAACGCTCCTTGACCCGCCGAGGGGTCAGAAGAGGCTGACCTGCTGATACAGCAGGCCCGAGAACCCGGCCCGAGCCCACGGCTCAGCCATACAGCTCACTCAGCGGCCCCGGCGCGATGCGCGTACTGCCCTCCTGCCCGAAGGTGTTGAAGTCCGCGTCCCCGAATGCATGGCCGAGCGTGTTGAAGAGGTTGGAGACCTGCCGGTTCCGGGCCGCGTCGAACTTCGGGTACACGACGGTGCGCCCGTCGGTCTTCAGGCCCAGCGCGTTGCCGCCCACCACGAGCTTGGGCCACTCCCGAGAGGTCGAGTGGTGCTGCTCGCCGTTGTCGGACATGAAGACGATGGCGGTGTGGTCCAGCATCGAGCCGCTCGCGCCGACCTCGGGCGTGGCGGCCAGCATCCTCGCCAGGTTCGCCACCAGCTGCACGTGGCGGCGGGTGACCTCGGCGACGCGGTCCCAGTTCTGCCCCGCGTCCAGGCCGTGCTGCAGGCTGTGTCGCGCGACGTCGGCCACGTCCGCGCCGTAGGCCACGTCGAAGCCCGAGCTTCCCGTCGCCAGCACCACCGTGTTCGTCAATCCACCCAGCAGCGACGCCGTGGCGATCTGGAACTGCGCCTCGAACCACTTCAGCGAGTCGGGCGGTGAGCCCGCGCCGGTGATGAGCGGGTTGTCCTTCGGCGCTGGCGGCAGGTACGGCCGCACGCGGTCCGCCATGCCCGCGAGCTGGTCCTCCCGCGTGCGCAGTGACTCGAGCGAGGAGAGGTAGCGCTCCAGCTTCAGCCGCTCGTTGGAGTTGCCCTTGAACTCCGCCAGCGCCTTGCGCGAGTCGGCCAGCGCGAAGTCGAAGAGCATCTTGCGGTCCCGCCCGTTCGTCGAGCCGCCGAGCAGCGAGCCGAAGGTGCTGTCGAACGCGAGCGACGGGTTCACGATGATGCCCGCGGGCTTGCGCGGCCCGAGCGCGCACGTCTCGTACACAATCGACACGCGCGCGGAGCTGGTGCCCAGGCGCAGCACGTCGAACGGGGCCCCCCGGCGCAGGCGAGGCGCGATCACCGCGTCGAAGGTCGCGCCCGCGCCGTTCACCGCGCAGCTCAGCGCCCCCGTCCCGCTGGAGTGCCCACCGCCCGCGATGAGGCTGGAGAGCCCCAGCAGCACGGCGGAGCGGTTCACCAAATCAATGTTGCCGGAGGACGCCGCCAGCGGTCCGAGACAGGTCGCGGTGGCGAGATTGTCGCCTTCACGCACCAGCGCCGTGTCCTTGTACGCGTCCCAGAAGATGCGGTCGGTGGTGTTGGCGCGCCCTCCCAGCGCCGCGCGGGTGCCCGCGCTCAGGAGCGCGCGGGGATAGACGCCGTTGCACTCGAGCACCAGCACCAGGCGCGCCGGCGGCTTCGACGACGACTGGGCGTAGACGTCGTGGAAGTAGGGCGCGAAGAGGCCGGCGGCCATGCCCTTCAGGACGGTTCGTCGCGAGAACATGGCGGTCACTCTCCAGCCCGCGGCACGCGCCGCGTCTTCCAGGTGTCACTGGTCATCAGCGTGGTCAGCATCTTGGAGAACGAGCCGTTGTTCTGGTCATAGGCCTGCTCCATCTGCGTCAGCGTGCAGGCGTCGCTCGGGTTCTCCGGGCGCCCCATGAAGTAGCGGAAGGTCTGTCGCAGGAAGCAGCGCTTCA
Organism: Myxococcus faecalis; assembly: GCF_050039385.1. Lineage (NCBI taxonomy): Bacteria > Pseudomonadati > Myxococcota > Myxococcia > Myxococcales > Myxococcaceae > Myxococcus > Myxococcus faecalis. The sequence goes on from NZ_CP144336.1 coordinate 2,157,125, forward strand.
CGTGCCGCGAGGTCGCCAGGCGCTCGCTCAGCTCCACCGCGTCGCGCACCGGGCCGTCCAGCGCGGGGTCCGGCATCGACGTGAGCGTCGAGCTGCCGTCCGGCGTCGTCCACCCTCCGCTCGTCGAATGGTCCCGCGCGCGCAGGAAGCCCGCGTGGTTATAGATTTCGAACGGCAGGCCGAGCGGCTCCATCAGGCGGTGACAGCCCTGGCACTGCGCGCCGGCGGTCGCCTCCTGGAGGCGGCGGCGCGCGTTCTTGTCGGGAGCGTGGGCGCCGACCTGGGCCGCCACCTGCACGGTGCTCAGCGGAGGGACGAAGCCACACAGGAGGTTCTCCCGCACCCACTTGCCGCGGTGGACGATGGACGGGTCGTCCTCGAAGTTGCCGCCGTGCGCGGCCAGCCACACCGGGTGGGTCAGCACGCCCGCGCGCTCGGTGGCGGGCAGCGTCTTCCAGCGGCCCGCGACGGTCGCCGGGAGGATCTCACTGACGTTGTAGGGATGCGACAGGCCCTTGTGCGAGTCATAGGCCGCGTTCTGCATGGAGGGCACGTAGAAGGTGCGCGTGGTGAGCAGGTTCGCCAGCACGTCCTTGTCCTCGACGACCACCCGGGCAATCAGGTCGTCGAACTGCTGGATGAAGGTCGGCTCCAGCGGATGGAAGTTGGTGAGCAGGTTGTCGTAGGAGACGGAGCTGATGTAGCCGAGCCCCTCGATTTCGAAGCGCGAGGTCGCCGCCGGGGACTCCTTGAACACCCCCGCCACGTGCCCGTAGCCGAGCCACTCGCGGAAGAAGCCCGCGACGCCGTCCCCCAGCCAGTACTGTCCACGCTTGGCGCGCTGCTCCTCGTTGTAGTCCTGCACCAGGTCGAAGCGCGGGGTCCCGTTCTGGTTGGCGTCGACGCCGCCCAGGTACTTCTGGATGAGCGCGGTGGTCGTCGCATCCTGCGTGAGCGAGCCATCCTTCGCGGCCGTGGCCACGTCCGCCAGGTGCCCTTCCAGGGGCGCGGAGTAGTGCGGCCACACGAAGCTCGGCGTGGCCGAGGGGGCGCGCCCTCCCAGGGCGTAGGCCAGCTGAGAGCCCAGCTCGAGGCCGGTCAGCTCCACGCGGCCGTCCACCGGCTCGCCGCCCATCTCGCGGCGGAACAGGGCGCCGGTCATCATCCACGCGGCGTTGGAGATGCGCGTGATGGAGTCCGCCCGGATTTGCGCGGACTTGCTCGGCTCCTGCGCGATGACCTCGGTCGCGAAGGCGGTGAGGCGGGTGAGCTCATCCTCGGTGGGCGGGCGGAAGAAGACGCCGAACTCGAGCATCTGGCCCAGGTGGAAGCGCTTGCAGGTGTCGCTCGGGTTCGCGTCGTTGAACATGCAGCTGAAGCGGCTGTTGGTGAAGACGCGCTCCATCCGGTTGCCGTCCGGGTAGTTCATCGTCCACGGCGAGGCGGCCTCGCCGACGACCGGCAGGAACAGCTCCACCGTGGCTTCGTCCAGCGTCTCGTCCGTGGCCCAGGAGCTGTACTGCTCGATGGCGCTGGGGTCGAGCGGGTTGTCGTAGAAGCTGAACCCCGTCCAGCTGCGCTCGACCGAGCCACCGACGTTGCGGGTGAACTCGCGCCGGTTCATGCGGCGGATGCGCGTCGGCGCATCCGAGCGCACGCCCGCGGTGCAGCTGAAGAGCGTGGACGGGTCGAGCAGGTTGGGCTCGGCCACCTCCGTCACGGGCGGGCCCCCCGTGCCATTGCAGAGAGGCATCCCCTCCCCTATCCAGGTCTCGAGCGCGGTGAGCTCGGCGGTGCTCGCGCGCGCATGCGGCGCCGGCGGCATCGGAGACGCGTTGTCACGCATGCGAATGAGCGCTCGTTCGGCGTTGCTGAGCCGCCCGTCCATCGACGAGCTCACCCGCATGTCGTGCAGGGTGCGCAGCGGCATCGTCGCCCCCTGGCTCGGCATCGCGCCGTGACAGCTGGCGCAGCGCTCGGCGAGCACCGTCTGCACCACGCACGCGGCGGCCTGGTTCCCTCCGGGCCCACCATCAGGGTCACCTGGGTTGTGGGGGCCTGCGTCGGGGGTGTCGTTGGGCCCGTTGGAAGAGCCCTTGCACGCAACGAGGCTCAACAGTCCGGCCAGCAAGAGGACGCGGTTCATGCGGCCAGACTGGCACGGACGGCGGGTGGGATAGCAAGCAAGCTCTGCAAAGCAGGCTCAGCTCCGTGAAGCGGCTCGCGTCCAACGCGACGGGCCCGGCGCGAGGAAACGCACCGGGCCCGCCGTCATGTTTCACGATGTGGCGAGGTGCTTCAGGCGCCGAGCGCCACGTTCTCCAGCACGCCCAGCGCGTCGGGGACGAGCACGGCGGCGGAGTAGTAGGTGCTCACCAGGTACTGGGTGAGGGCCTGGTCGTTGATGGCCATGCGCTTGACGGTGAGGCTCGCCTCCACTTCATCCGGGATGCCCGCGTTGTGCAGGCCCACCACGCCCTGGTCCTCCTGGCCGGTGCGCATGGCGATGATGGACGTCGTGTTCTCCCGGCTGATGGGCAGCTTGTCGCACGGGAGGATGGGCACCCCGCGCCACGCCTGGAACTTCGCCCCGCCCACGTCCACCACCGTCGGGTACAGGCCGCGCCGGGTGCACTCCCGGCCGAACGCCGCGATGGCGCGCGGGTGCGCCAGGAAGTAGCGCGTCTTGCGACGGCGCGTCACCAGCTCGTCCATGTCGTCCGGCGTCGGCGGCCCCGAGCGCGTGTTGAGGCGCTGCTTGAGGTCCGCGTTGTGCAACAGGCCGAACTCCGGGTTGTTGATGAGCTCCCACTCCTTGCGCTCCTTCAGCGCCTCGATGGTCAGCCGCAGTTGCTCCTGCGTCTGGTTCATCGGGTCGTTGAAGATGTCCGACACGCGGGTGTGCACGCGAAGGATGGTCTGCGCCACGCTCAGCTCGTACTCGCGCGGCTTGAGCTCGTAGTCCACGAAGCCGCCCTGCAGCACGGGCTCGCCGTGGTGGCCGGCCGACATCGGGATGGCCGCCTGGCCCGCCTTGTCCTGCGGCTTCTTGAGCCTCGCCTTGTAGCCGTCCACGTGCGCCTTGAGCGCCGGGGACTGGACGATGAGCGTCTCGAACACGTCCTGCGGCAGCGCCATCACCGTGCAGGCCGTGAGCGCCTTGACGGTGAAGGGCCACACGTCGTTGGACTCCACCACCGCCTGGTCGCCGAAGTGGTCGCCGTCCGCCAGCGTGTCCAGCACCAGCGGGTCGCCGTACTTGCCCTTCGAGAGCTTCTGCGCCTTGCCGTGCGCGATGAGGAACACCTGGTGCGCGGACGTGCCCGCCTCCACGATGACGTCCCCGGCCTTGTACTGCTGCTGGGTGAAGCGTCCCGCCAGCGTGCGGATGAGCAGGTCATCCGCGTCCTGGAAGCCCCGCATCAGCGGCAGCTTCAGCAGCTCCTGCGGAATCACCTCCACCTTGACGCCGATGTTGCTGAAGTTCAGCCGGTCGTCACCCGCCGCGTACGTCAGCCGCCGGTTGACGCGGTACGTGCCGCCCGACACCTGCACCCACGGCAGGATGCTCAAGAGGTAGCGGGGCGAAATGCCCTGCATCACCGGCTGCGTCTTCGTCGTCGTCGCCAGCTGCCGCGCGCCGGCCGTGCTCAGGCTGGTGCCCTCGTGGGCCGTCAGCTCTCTGTCTGGATTCGCCATGAAGTGGTCTCCTTGATTCGGATACGAAGTCAGGCGACGACTACGAGCGGCCCAGCTCCACGCTCTCCAGGATGCCCAGCGCGTCCGGCGTCAGCACCGCCGCCGAGAAGTACGCCGTCACCAGGTAGTTCATGATGGCCTTCTCGTTGATGCCCATGAAGCGCACGTTGAGGCTGGGCTCGATTTCGTCGGGGATTCCCGCCTGGTGCAGGCCGACGACGCCCTGGTTCTTCTCGCCCGCGCGCATCAGCATGATGGACGTGGTGCGCGTCTCGGAGATGGGCAGCTTGTTGCAGGAAACAATCGGTACGCCGCGCCACGCGGGCACGTGGTTGCCGTTCATCTCCACGCTGGTGGGGTAGATGCCCCGCTTGTTGCACTCCTGGCCGAAGGCGGCGATGGCGCGCGGGTGCGCCAGGAAGAACGACGGCTCCTTCCACACCGTCGCGAGCAGCTCGTCCATGTCGTCCGGCGTCGGCGCGCCCGAGCGGGTGTGGATGCGCTGCTTGAGGTCCGCGTTGTGCAAGAGGCCGAACTCGCGGTTGTTGATGAGCTCGTGCTCCTTGCGCTCCTTGAGCGCCTCCACCGTCAGGCGCAGCTGCTGCTGCGTCTGGTTCATCGGGTCGTTGAAGAGGTCCGCCACGCGGGTGTGAATCTGGAGCACCGTCTGGGCGACGGACAGCTCGTACTCACGGGGGCTCGTCTCGTAGTCCACGAAGGTGCCGGGGAGCACCGGCTCGCCGTGGTGGCCCGCCGCCAGCTCAATCGCCTTCTGGCCGGAGTGGTCCTGCTTCTTCTTGGCGCGCGCCTTGAACTTCTCGAGGTGCTTCTGCAGCGACGGCACCTGCGCCACCACCGTCTCGAAGGCGGACTGCTGGAGCACCAGCGCAATCACGGGCGTGACGGCCTTGGCGGTGAACTGCCAGTAGTCCTGCGACTCCAGCAGCGCCTGGTAGCTGTAGTGGTCGCCGTCCGCCAGCGTCTCCAGCACCACCGGTTCCCCATACTTGCCGGTGCCGATGCGGTTCACCTTGCCGTGCGCGATGAGGACGATGGAGTCGGCCTCCTTGCCCGCCTCGGTGATGACCTCGCCCGCCTTGAACTCCTTCTGCTCGAAGCGGTTGGCCAGCGCGGTGAGCGCGTCCACGTCCTCGTACCCGCGCAAGAGAGGCAGCTCGCCCAGCTCCTGCGGAATCACCGCCACCTTGGCGCCCGTGCTGGTGAAGGTGACGCGGCCGTCGCCCACCGCGTACGTCATGCGGCGGTTGACGCGGTACGTGCCGCCGGACACCTGCACCCACGGCAGCAGCTTGAGCAGCCACCGCGAGGAGATGCCCTGCATCTGCGGCTCGGACTTGGTCGTCGTCGCCAGCTGCCGCGCCGCCTGCGTGCCCAGGCTCTGGTTGTTGTCGTCGAACTTCTTCGAATCATTGGACATGGGTCACCCTTCTTCGGATTGAAGACTTGGATTCACTGCGGAATGTGTCGCCAGCGTCAGGGCCGGGTGGCGCGAAGCAGCTCGGCGATGCGCATCGCCGACGTGCCCAGCGGGGCGGGCTTGCCCGTCTTGAGCTTCGGCGCCGCGTCGTGGATGAGCTCCACCTCGGTGTAGCGCGTCACGCCCGCGTGCCACCGGGGGATGCCCGCCATCCACTGCTGCAGCTGCTCCACGTACTTGTGCAGCTTGCCTTGCGCCTTCTCGTCCAGCTCGAAGGTGCGGATGACGGCGGGCAGCTCCTTGGCCACCAGGTGCTCGAACTGCTTCATGCGCGCGGTCATCATCTGGTTGACCACCTGCACCGCCGCGTCCTTGTCCACGCCCAGGAACTTCTGCACGACGAGCACGCAGTTGTTCAGCTCGCCCTCGAACTGGATTTCCTTCTGGTAGGAGTACAGGTCGTTGACGAAGCAGGCGTAGTCCGCGGCGGAGTTCTCCAGCGCCCGCAGCGTGCGGGTATTGAAGACATCCTCCGGCACCGCGTCGCCGTGGGACAGGCGCGCCAGCGACATGGTGAGGTCCGAGCCGAACGTCTTGCGGCGCATCTCCACGTAGTCCACCGGGTCCGGCACGCGGTTGAGCAGCTGGTTGTTCAGCTCCCACACCCAGCTGTCCGTCATGTCCTGGATGGCCTTGCGGAAGAGCTTTCGGCCGCGCGGCGTCAGCGGGCCCGCGGTGCGCTTCCACAGGTCCGCCAGGCTCAGCTCCACCGGGTTGAGGGGCACCGCGGCGCTGGCCGTCTCCACGTCGTCCGGCATGAACTGCCCAAGCCGCGCGGTGAAGGCCTTGGCGCCCGCCATGTCCCGGGTGTTCGCGTAGAGCAGGGGGAAGTAGTCGTCCGCGTACGTCCCCCACACCAGCCAGCAGGCCGTCAGCTCCAACTGCTCGGGCGTCGCGTCCGGGTGGATGAGCGCGCCGCAGAGGGCCACGTCCGCCGCGTCGAACTTGTGGTCATCCCAGACGTAGAAGCCCACGCCGGGCACCACCTCCAGCAGGCCCATCTTCCGCGCCCAGGCCTTGGAGGCCCTCCGCGCATGGTCCAGGTGGGGACTGAGGTACGTGCTGTACGGCATGTAGAACTTCGGCAACGTCGTGGGGCCCACGTGCTGGCGCGGCGTGTGGCTCAGCGAGCGGGCGCGAGGCCCCATCCCCAGCGCGCCCGCCGTCAGCGGCAGCCGGAGCGCGGAGGTGCCCAGGCCCGCGGGCACCGGAATGGACAGCGCCGGGCGCTCCTCGGCGTGCTGGTTCATGTAGCGGTTGGAGCGCATGTGCCACTCGTGGCCGCCGGACTGCCAGTCCTGAAGGCCTCGCAGGTAGGTGAGCACCTGCGCCTGCTCCACCGGGTTGAGCCCGTACTCCGCGAAGAGCCACGGCAGCTCCGTGGCGAACGTCGTCTCGAACTGCTGCAGCCGCGACGTCAGCAAGTCGTTGACCAGGTCCGCGGCGCGCTGCGTGTCGCAGTCGAGGAACTTCTCCACCACCAGCACGCCGTTGGAGAGCTCCCCCTCCTCCAGGATTTCACGCTCGTAGGAGAACAAGTCGTTGCGCAGGTGCACCGCGTCCGAGAAGGTGTCCTTGAAGACGCGCATCGGCCGGCTCTTCACCACCCGGTCCGGAATCTCCGCCGCGACGGCCACCTCCACCAGGTCCGACGACCAGGGCGCGCCGCCCACCTTGCGGCGCATCTCGATGTACTCGATGGGGTTGGAGACGCGCGCCTCGCTGATGTTCTCGATTTCCCACATCGACTCATCGAGCAGGTGCTTGGTGTTCTCGAAGAAGCGGCGGCGCCAGTCCATGGACATGGCGGGCACCGTGCGCTGCCACAAGTCCCACAGGCCGCGCTCCACCGGGTTGACGGGCTCCGGCGGCGTCTGGCTCATGTCCAGCGGCATGAACAGCGGCAGCCGGTCCAGGTAGGCCTGGCCGCCCTTCACGTCCCGCGAGTACTTGAAGACCTCCAGGAAGTGGTCGTCGAAGTAGAAGACCCAGACGTACCAGTCCGTGACCAGGTCCAGCACCGGCCCCGGCGCCTCGGGGTGCGTGTACGCGCAGAGCAGCGCGTAGTCCATGCCGTCGAAGCGGCGCTCGGACCAGACCTCCCGGTCCGTCCCGTCCCTCGGCGGCCCCAGGATGCCCATCTGGTAGGACCACGCCTTGGTGTGCACACGGGCGGCTTCCAGGTTCGGGTTCAGCCGCGCCGGCCACGGCACGTAGAACTCAGGCAGCTGGAATGGTTGCTTCTGACGCGCCTTTGACATCTTCAACCCTTCGCCAGTCTCAAGATGATTCAACTCATCGGGCCCGCGCGCCCATTGCAACGGTGGTGCCGGGATGAATCAGGCCGCCTCTCGTGTGATTCGAGGCGGTTGAAACACCCCGGCTCGCGCGGCTGACACGTCAGTCGTCACCGAGGACGTGTCAACGGGGCGCATGACACGTCCGCGGCGGCGTCAGACGCTCGTGCCGGTCGCGGCGGCGGCGTCCTCTGCGGGGAGGCTTGCCAGCAGCTCGCGGGCCTTCTCCACCTTCACGTGACCCGCCTTCACCAGCAGGTTGGCGATCTTCTCCACCCAGTCGCCCCGCGCGCCCGCCGTCACCGCCACGCAGCGCGCGTGCATCGCCATGTGGCCCTTCTGGATGCCCACGCTGCCCAGCGCCCGGAGCGCCGCGAAGTTCTGCGCCAGCCCCACCGCCGCGAACACCATCGACAGCTCGCGCACCGAGGGGGTCTGCATCAGCTTGAGCGCCAACTGCACGCCGGGGTGCACCTTGATGGGGCCGCCCACCACGCCCAGCGCCATGGGCAGCTCGATGCGGCCCACCAGGTGCCCCTCCTCCAGGTACCAGGTGGACAGCGGACGGTACTGCCCGCTGCGGCAGGCGAAGGCGTGCGCGCCGGCTTCAATCGCGCGCCAGTCCTGCCCCGTGGCGATGGCCACCGCGTCGATGCCGTTCATCACGCCCTTGTTGTGCGTGGCCGCGCGGTACGGGTCGGCTTCGGCGAAGCGGCTGGCCTGGGTGATGCCCTCGGCGATGATTTCGCCCGGCATCTCGAAGTCCGCCAGCGCCGCCAGTGGGATGCGGCACGTGGCGCGCGCCAGCCGCCGGTCCGCCAGGTTGGAGAGGATGCGCAGGTACACCTTGCCGCCGGTGAGCTGCTCGATGAGCGGCGCCACGCCCTCCGCCATGGTGTTGATGAGGTTGGCCCCCATCGCCTCCTGCGTGTCGATGAGGAGGTGCACGATGAGCAACGGCTCTCCGCACGGGCCCTCGGGGGCCGGCAGCACGCGCACCTCCACGTCCTTGGCCCCACCGCCGCGCGCCACCATGGCCGGGTGGAAGCTGTTGGCCAGCGCGAGGAGCTGCTCCTTGTTCGCCAGGATGTGCTCGGTGGCCACCTTCGGGTCGCCGTAGCGCGACACCTGCACCTGGCCAATCATCAGCGAGGGGTCCGCCTCGGCGGTGAAGCCACCGGACTCGCGGACGATCTTCGCGGCGAAGGACACGGCCGCCACCACGGACGGCTCCTCCACGGCCATGGGCACCAGGAGGTCGCGCCCGTTGACCTGGAGGTTGAGGCCCAGGCCCAGCGGCAGGCAGAACGTCCCCACCGCGTTCTCGATCATCTGGTTCGCCAGGACAGGCGGCAGCGCTTCGGAGCCCAGCAGTTGTCGCAGGTCCTCGGGCTGGAGCCGGAACATTCGAGCGAGGTGCGCGTGGCGCTCCTCCATCGGCAGCTTGTGGAAGCTCGGGAGCCGGGAGGTCACGGTGTCGGACATGTTGTTCCTTCGGTGCAGAACCTGGAGCGGGCCCCCTTGCAACGGTGGCGCCATGAAGCGCCGGGCCACATCTCGCGGGATTCGAGGAGGATGAAACAGCCAGACTCCTCGTTTGACGTGTCAGCCAGGGAGGCTGACGCGTCAACTCACCGAATCACAGACCCGGCACACCCACTGGCGACCAGGAAGCGCACACCGCGAACCGACTGGCTCGCGGATTCACCGGAGCCGAGCGCCGCGAGTCACCAGGTGAGCGGCAGCTCATGGACGCCGAGCAGGTTCTCGTCCTTCTTGAAGCGGACCTCCTCCAGCGGCACGGCCAGCCGCAACGTGGGGATGCGCTGGAACAGCGTCTTGAACACCACCTCGAACTCGATGAGGGCCAGCGCGCGCCCCGTGCACAGGTGGATGCCGTGGCCGAAGGCGAAGTTGCGGTGCGCTTCCCGCTGGAGATCCAGCCGGTCCGGCGCCTCGAAGACCGTGCCGTCGCGGTTGGCCGAGTCCGGCTGCGCGAGGACACCCTCCCCCGCGCGGATGAGCTGACCGCCCACGGTGAGGTCCACGGTGGCGACGCGCTGCCGGGCCAGATGCGAGACATTGACGAAGCGCAGCAGCTCCTGCACCGCCGCGGTGATGGCGGCGGGGTCCTCCATCTGGCGGAACTTCGCGAGCTGCTCGGGGTGGATGAGCAGCGCCAGCGTCCCCAGCCCGAACATGTACGCCGACGGTCCGTGCCCGGCGTAGTACAGCGCGTGGAACAGGGACGCCGCGTCCGGGGGGCTCAGCTTCCCCGTCGCCACCTGCTCCGTGACGACGCGACCGATGAGCGTGTCCCCGGGCTCACGCAGGTTGTCCTCCACCAACCGCAGGAAGACATCATCCAACGCCATCAAGGCCGCGGTCGCCTCCTCGCGGGAGGACGCACGCGAGCCGACGGTCCTGCTCAGCACGTGCAGCGCCTCGGCACCCTCCTGGGGCACGCCGAGCAGATCGCCAATGACTTGCAGGGCCACGGGGAGCGCGAACGCCGACATCAGGTCCACGGGCCTCGGGCCGGCCAGCATCGCGTCGAGCGCCGCGTCCACGGTGGCCTGGATGCGCGGCCTCAGGGCCTCCATCCGCCGGGGCATGAACTCCTGCACGAGCATGGCCCGCTGCGCCCGATACTCCGCATCCGGGCGCAGGAAGAAGGCCAGCGGCCTGCCCTGTCGAGCCGCGGCCGCGGGCGACAGGTGCGGGAACCCCGGCAGCGTGGAGTCCGCGACCAGCCGGGGGTCTCCCAGCACCGCCAGCACGTCGCTGTAGCGGCTCACCAGCCACGGCGTGTTTCCGTCCCACAACTTCACGGGACAGACCGGGGCCTGCTTGCGCAGCCGCTCGTATTCAGCGGGCGGCTCCAGCGGGAGGCTCCAGTCCTTGGGGAAGGGATAGGAAGGGCTCATCGGGGGGCTCCTGTTCGGTCGAGCCGGGCGGCGATGCCCGCCACGGTGGGATGCTGGTACAGCTCGCGCAAGCCGAGGTCCTGGCCCAGTTCATTCCGGATGCGGACCGCGACCTCGACGAGCTGCAAGGAGTGGCCGCCGCGCTGGAAGAAGTCGTCGTCCGGAGCGACCGAGGCGACCTTCAGCACGTCGGCGAAGATGCGGCCAAGCTGTTGTTCCCGGGTCGAGGAGCGCCGAGGCGAGGTCCGCGCGTCGGGGGTCGCCGTCCGCAAGACGTCCTCGTAGTCCGCGAGCAGCGCCTCGATGAAGGCGGGCTCGAAGAGGCTCTCGTCGAACTCGCCCCACACGGTGAACGCGCCGTCGGAGCGTTCCTCCACCCGAACGGTCAGCTCGAACTTCGCGGAGGGGAGGTCCAGCAGGAGCTCCGTCACCTCACAGTCCTGCAATGACAGGGCGCCCGCCGTGCCCACGGGGTGGTAGGCGAAGTTGACCTGGACGACGGGAGAGCGCGTCGGCTCCCTGGGCGGAGCCAGGTCCGCGACGAGCTGCTCGAAGGGCAGGTCCTTGTGCGCGGTGGCCGCCGCCGTGGCCGATGCCACCCGGGTGAGCAGCGCGCGGAGGTCGACGTCACCACGCAGGTCCACCTGGAGCACCACGGTCTCGACGAAGAACCCGAGCACCCGCTCGACCTCGGGCAGGTCCCGGTTCGCCACGGCCAGCCCCAGCAGCACCCGCTCACGTCCCGCACGGTGCCCGAGCACCCTCCCACAGGCGGCGGCCAGCACCGTGAACACCGTCTGACGCTCGGTGCTCGCGAGGGCACGCACGCCGTCGGAGACCGCGGCGGGCAGCACCCGGTGCATGCGCCGTCCCCGCCCCGACACGGGACGCGGAGGGACGAGGTCCAGGAACAGGGGGACACCCGACAGCTGCTCCCTCCACCAGCGCGACAGCGACTCGCGCCGCTCGGCGGTGAGCTGCTCGCGCTGCCATGCGGCCCAGTCCACGTACTGCACGGGCAGCTCGGGCAGGGCGGGAGGCCGCCCCAGGAGCGCTGCCCGGTATGCGATGGCCAGCTCCTCGGTGAACACCTGGAGCGAGGTGCCGTCCGCCACCAGCAGGTGCACGGCGAAGAGGAGGAAATGCGTCCGGGGCTCCAGCCGCAGCACGGTGAGCCGCAGCAAGGGACCGCGCTCCAGGTCGAACGGCTGGAGCGCCTCCTCGTGCGCGTGTCGCAGGGCCTCGGCCTCCGTCGTGACCTCCACGAAGCGAACCTGTGCGCGCCCCTCCGGAGCGATGTGCTGCTGCGTCCCCAGCGGGAAGACGGTGCGCAGCGGTTCGTGCCGGGCCACCAGCGCGTCCAGGGCCTCTTGCAGGGCTCGCGAATCCAGGGGCCCCGTGACACGGTGGCAGCGAACGGTGGCGTGGGCCGCGCCGGTGGGGTCCATCCGGTGCAGGAAGCACAGCCGCTGCTGGGCGAACGACATCGGGAACACGGTCGTCATCCGCGTGGCAGCCTCTTGATGGTGGGCTTCGCGACCGGAGCCTCGGCGAGCGCATGAGCGAGCTGGGCGATGGTCGGCCCGGTGAGAATGGTGGCGAGCCCGACCTCGCGCCCCACCGTCCGGCTCAGCCGCGAGGCCAGCCGCATCGCCTGCAGCGAATGCATGCCGAGCGCGAGCAGGCTCTCATGCACATCCACCCGGCTCACGCCCAGGAGCTCGGTGACCACCGACGCGACACGGACCTCGGCCTCGGTCCTCGGCGCCGTGTAGGGCGCGTCCGGGCGCCGGTCCGTCGTGGGCAGCCGCGAGGGGTCCACCTTCCCGTTTTGAGTCAGCGGCCAGGACGCCAGGACGATGACCTCCGAAGGCACCAGGTGCGCCGGCACCCTGCGCGCCAGGTCCTCGCGCACGGCCTGCCCCGACACCTGGGTCGCCGCCCCGGCCACGACATAGCCCACGAGGCGAGCCTCCCCGCCCCGCGAGTCGACCCGCGCGAGCGCGTCCACCACGCCGGGATGCGCGGCCAGGGCGGCACGCACCTCGGCCAGCTCCACCCGGACGCCACGGACCTTCACCTGCTCATCACGGCGGCCCAGGAACTCGATGACGCCTCCTGGCAACCACCGGGCCAGGTCCCCGCTGCGATAGAGCCGCGCCCCCGGATGGGTCCCGAAGGGGTCCGGTACGAAGCGCTCGGCGGTGAGGCCCGGCTGGTCGCGGTAGCCTCTCGCGACACCGGCCCCACCGATGCAGAGCTCCCCCACCGCGCCCGGCGGAGCCACCTGCCCGTGCGCGTCGAGCACCACCAGGTGCGCATTGAACAGCGGGCGCCCGATGGGGACGTGGGTGGCCTGGACGTCGACCCCGTCGTCCAGCCGGTGTCCGCTGGCCATGACGGTGACCTCCGTGGGGCCGTAGCCGTTCGTGACCTTCGTGAAGCCGTCGCGCTGGAGCGCGCGGAACGCCTCCACCGGGAAGACATCTCCACCAACCACCACGCGGTCCAGGGCGGCGAAGGCCTCCGGAGCGTCGGCCGCCAACCGGGGCAGCACCACGGGAGGAATCACCGCATGCGTGATGCGCTGGTCGACGAGACAGCGCGCCAGCCCCGGCACGTCCCACCCCGGCGGCAGGAAGTGGACGGCGGCGCCGTTGAGCAGCGCGCCCCAGACCTCCAGCACGGAGATGTCGAAGGTCACCGACGCCATCGCCAGCATCGTCTTGCCGGGGCCCAGGTCCTCGGCCAGGGCCGTGCGGTGCAGCAGGGACACGACCGAGTGGTGCTCGATTTGAACGCCCTTGGGTCTGCCCGTCGACCCGGACGTGTAGAGCACGTAGGCGAGGTCCGACGGGCTCCCCTCCGGCAGCGGCCCGGATGACACCGGAGGCAGCGCCTCCAGCACGACGGTGGGCAGACCGGTGAGTCGGCCGTCCAACGCCGCCGTGGTGACGAGGGCGCGGGCCCCGGCCTCCCGCATGAGCGGCTCCAGCCACGCCGCGGGAGCACCTGGGTCCAGCGACAGGAAGGCCGCCCCCGCCATGAGGATTCCCAGCTGGGCCACGACCAGGGCTTCCGAGCGCGGAATGCACACCGCCACGAGGGCCTCACGGCCAACGCCCAGGTCGCGCAGGTGGTGCGCCAGGTGCTCCGCCCGACGCGTCAGCTCGGCATAGGTCAGCACCCGGTCGCCGGACCTCACCGCGGGAGCGTCGGGCGCTCGGCGGGTCCAGTATGCGAACAGGTCATGCACCCGATACGACGGCGCCTCCTGGCGAGCCCCCACGCTGAAGAGCGCGCGCCGGTCCGCGTCGCTCAGCATCGACAGCCTGGACACGCGGGTGTCCGGCGCGTCGACGATGGAGCGCAGCAGTTGCTGATACGCGGACAGGATGCCGGCGATGAAGAAGTCCTCGAAGAAGTCGGAGTCGAACTCCCACGAGAGCAGGATGCCGCTCAGGGATGAGCGGGGACTGGAGCGCACGGGGGCCTCCGAGCGCGGGATGCGCACCACGTCCCCGGCCAGCCGTTGGATGTGCCCCGGCTCGGCGTAGAGCGGCACCGCGACGACGGACAGCTCGAACTTGGCGGAGCCGTTGCCCAGCCCCTCCACGAAGGACACGTCGAGCGGCGACGCATCGAGCGTGCCCACCGACGAGTCGTGGAAGTTGAACATCGTCTGTATCAACGGGTTGAAGCCCCCCTGATGCCGCGCGGGCGACTGCGCGAAGATCTGCTCATAGGGCAGCTCCTGGTGGTCATAGACCTCCAGCGTGGTGCGCCGCACCCGCGCCAGGAGTTCCTCGAACGAGGGGTCCCCGTCGAGCCTGCCCCGCAGGACGACGGTGTTGATGAACATGCCCAGCATGCCCTCGGTGTCCTGCCAGCGCCGGTTGGCGACCGAGGAGCCCACGAGCAGGTCCTGGGAGCCGGTGTACCGGTGCAGCAGGACGAAGAACGCGGAGAGGAGCGTGGTGAAGAGGGACGCGTTGTTGCGGTCCGCCAGCGCCTGGAGGCGCCGCGCGAGCTCACCGTCCAGCTCCACCCGGGGCGCCACCCCACGAAACCGTCGCCCATGGGGGGCCACCCGTCGGGGGAGCTGGAGCAGGGTCTGCGCGCCCTCCAGCTCCCGGCGCCAGAAGCGGCGCTGCGCCTCGGCGGCCTCGGTCCCCACCCACTCGCGCTGCCAGCGCGCGTAATCGGAGTACTGCACCGCCAGCGCGGGGCGCCGCACCTGGCCGTGGCGGACGTGTTCGGCGTAGCCGTTGAGCAGCTCGCGCACGAAGACGTTGAAGGACCAGCCGTCGTGCACGATGTGGTGCTCGACGTGCACGAACAGGTGCTCCCCCGCGCTCAGTCGCAGCAGCCGCCAGCGGAAGGGCCGGCCCTCGGCGAGCGCGAACGGGGCCTGCACCGCGTCCCGGACCGCCTCCGCCACGCGGGAGTCCAGCTGCGCTTCGTCCACGCCGCTGAAGTCCTGGACGCAGAGCTCCACCTCCCACGGGGCCTCCAGCGCACACCGCAGCTCGCCATCCACCTCGGGGAAGCGCGAGCGCATCACGTCGTGGCGACGCACGATGTCGGTGAGGCTCGCTTGCAGCGCGGCGAGGTCCAGCGCGCCCTCGAGACGGAACACCGCCTGCGTGTGATAGGCCCGCGCGTCCGGGTTGAGCTTGTGCATCAGCCACACCCGCTCCTGGCCGAACGACGGCGTGAGCGCCATTCCCACAGCGCCACGTCGAG
This sequence comes from Myxococcus faecalis, assembly GCF_050039385.1. NCBI lineage: Bacteria > Pseudomonadati > Myxococcota > Myxococcia > Myxococcales > Myxococcaceae > Myxococcus > Myxococcus faecalis. The sequence continues at coordinate 2,172,292 of NZ_CP144336.1, forward strand.
GGCCCAGGTCCACCCCACCCTGTGCTTCCCGCAAGCGCGCCGCGAGGCGGGCCACCGTGGGCGTCTGGAGCACCTCGCTCAGCTCCAGCTGCGCGCCCAGCACGCGTCGCACCCGGGCCACGAGCTGGGTGGCGAACAGCGAGTGCCCTCCCAGCTCGAACAGGTTGTCATCGCACCCCACCCGCTCCATCCCGAGCAGCGCCGCCGCGATGGCCGCCAGCGCCACTTCACCGGGCGACCGCGGGGCCTGGTAGTCCGTCCGCTCCGCGCGAGGAGGGCGAGGCAGCCGCGCCCGGTCCACCTTGCCGCTGGTGTTCAGGGGCCAGGCCTCCACCACGACCACCACGTCCGGCACCAGGTAGCCGGGCAGCCGGCGTCGAAGCTCCGCGCGCACCGCGTCGCCCGTCAGCGCCGCCCCGGTGTCGGGCATCACGTAGCCCAGCAGGCGCTCCCGCGTGTCGTCGATGAGGGCGACCGCGTCGCGCACGTCCGGCAGCGCGGCCAGCGCCGCCTCCACCTGGCCCAGCTCGATGCGCGCGCCGCGAATCTTCACCTGGTCGTCGCGCCGGCCCAGGAACTCCAGCGTGCCGTCCGGCAACCACCGGCCCCAATCGCCGCTGCGGTACAGCCGACCTCCCGGCACCGGACCGAACGCATCCGGGATGAAGCGCTCGGCGGTCAGGTCGGGCCGCCCCAGATACCCACGCCCCACCCCTTCCCCGCCGATGCACAGCTCACCCGCCACCCCGTCGGGTACGAGGCGCAGGTGCTCATCGAGGATGACCACGTGGTCGTTGGACAGGGGGCGGCCGATGGGCACGCGCTCCCCCTCCACGTCGTGCACCGCCTGGAGCGTGCTGGCCACCGTGACCTCCGTCGGGCCATAGCCGTTGACGAAGCGGTGGTGCGCGCTCCACTGACGGGCCGTCTCCGGCAGGCACACGTCCCCGGTGCTCATCACCACCTGGAGGTCGGGGAAGCCGCCCGGCTGCAGCGTGCGGAGGACCGTGGCGGGCAGCACCGCGTGGGTGATGCGCCGGTCCACCATCACCTGGGCCAGCGACGCTCCGGAGAGCGGCGACGCATCCAGCGTCTCCAGCCGACCTCCGTTGGGCAGCGCCATCAGCACATCGAACAGCGAGGCATCGAACGAGGGGTGGAAGAACTGCAGCACCCGCGTGTCCGGCCCCAGCGCGCCCAGGAAGTCCCGCTGCGCATGCAGGAGGTTGGCGACGCCGCGATGCTCGGTCATCACCAGCTTGGGCTCGCCCGTCGAACCCGACGTGCAGATGATGTACGCGAGGTCCTCCGGGACGAGCATCGTGTCCTCCACGCGCCCCTCGCCCGCGTCGGCCCCTGGCTCCAGGAAGGGCACGCCCCGCACCTGGCATTCGGGCGCGCCCACCACGAGCGCCGCGCCGACCCTGCGGACGATGTCCTCGCGCCACGCCTGGGGGTGTGACGGCGCCAGGGGCAGGTAGGCCGCGCCCACGCGCCAGACGGCGAGGGCGAGCTCGACGAAGGCCGCGCCCCGCTCCAGCACCACCGCGACCACGTCTCCGCGCCCGAGCCCCCGGGCCCGCAGGCGGGCGGCCAGGGCACGCGTCCGGGCCTCCAGCATCGCGTAGGTGATTTCAGCAGCACCGGCCGAGAGCGCGACGCGGTCGGCATGCCGCCGGCACTGCTCGGCGATGACGTCCACCACCGAGCGCCACGGTCCATGGTCGACCCGTCCCCCCTGCACGCGGGCCGCCTGCGCCGCGACATCCAGCGCACGGCGCACCTCTTCCGGGGTGTGTCCCTCGAGCGCCCAGGGGCTCTTCAGACGGAGACTGGAGAGCAGGCGTTCGTACTCGGTTCCTGTCACCAGGGCGGACGGGGGCGTGGCGGGCAAGGGAACTCCTGGAGGCAATGACATACATCGAGACCGCCGCGTGGAGCGGCCTTCCGATGCGGCTCGAGGCTCCGGGCCTTTAACACGCGAAAAACCACGGTGACACCCTTGTCTGGTAGAAGGCGCGAGGAACGCATCCGCGCAGGATGTAGGAGTGCACCGTGGCCTCGAACAACATCGCGCCTCCAAGTGGACCTGGGCTGTCGCTCTTCGCCGTGGGCGATGTCTTCGTGGACCGCGACGAGCCGGCGACCGCCTTCGCCTCCGCCCGCGACGTCCTGCGGGCCGGTGATGTCGTCTTCGGCAACTGCGAGGGCGTCTTCAGCGACGACATCCAGCGGGCCCCCAGCGCCGGCTCGGCCGTCACCGCGCCCGCGGCGAACGCCGCCCCCCTGGCCCAGGCGGGCTTCGACATCCTCTCATTGGCCAACAATCACAGTCTGGACGGGGGACATGCCGCGCTCCTGTCCATGCGCGGGACGCTGGCCAACCTGGGCATCGCCACGGTGGGCGCGGGCGCCCATCTCGCGGAGGCCACCGCGCCCGTGTATCTGGAGCGCAATGGCAGACGGCTGGCCTTCCTGGCCTTCAGCTCCGTGTTTCCCTATGGCTATGAGGCGCGACCCGGTGTCCCGGGGCTCGCGCCTTTGCGCGCGCACACCCGCTACACGCCCGTGGACCTGAACGTGTGGAATCCAGGCATGGCGCCCGTGGTGAGCACCGAGCCGCTGGTCGAGGACCAGCGGGCGTTCCTCCACAGCCTCGACGAGGCCCGCGCGAAGTCGGACATCGTCGTCGCCAGCTTCCACTGGGGTGACTCCACCGTGCCGTACTCGCTGACGGACCACGAGCGTCGCACGGCCAGGCTCGCCATCGACCACGGGGCGGACGTCGTCCTGGGCCACCATCACCACATGCTCCGCGGGGTCGAGTTCCACGCCGGCAAGCCCATCTTCTACGGGCTGGGACACTATGTGTTCGACCTGCCGAACCTCACCGAGCGGCTCGCGAAGGATGGCTACCTGGGCGTGGGACGGCCGGAGGAGATGGCGGCCTGGGCCCGCAAGTTCGGCGAGTACATGATTCGCCCGAGGGAGGGCTACCCGCTGCTGCCGTTCCACCCGGACTCGAGGATGACCGGCGCGGCGGTGGTCCACATCACGCCGTCCGGGCGCATCCGCGCGGGATTCCTCCCCGCCATCATCAATCCCGCCAACGAGCCCATCCACGTGGCCGCGGACAGCGACGAAGGCAGGCGGGTGGTGGCCTATCTCGAACGCTGCTGCGCGGCCGAACAGCTCCCGACGCGGCTCATCGCTCCTCGGCCCGACTCCGGACTGCCCAGCGCGTGCATCGAGTTCGTGTCGACGGCGACCGACTGAGCGGGACCAGGGCGAGGCCTGCGCCGAGGCGGCGGCTCGAACGCATCCAGCTCGAGGCCCACCCTGGACGGGTCCTCAGGGTCCACGACGACCAGCCCCCCAGGACGCGGGCTGCACGCGGGAAGCCCCGCGGCCTCAGGTGTCGGGCAGGTCGTGCCCCTCCTGCTGACGGAGCCACTGGGAGATGGCCTTCTCTGACTCGAGATGGCGGTCGAGGAACACGAAGTGCCCGCTGTCCAGCTCCACATAGGTGGCTCGCGGCCCCAGGCGCTCGACATAGGCACGCATGGCGGGGGTGCCCATCATGGAGTCATGGCGCCCCTGTATCACCAGCGTGGGCACCTCCGGCACGGGGGCCGAGGACCGCGCGCCGGACACGAGCACCAGGCCCCGCAGGTCCAACCCCGGGTGCGAGACGCGATTGACGAGCAGGCTCGCCCCCACGCCGCCGTTGGAGAGCCCTCCCAGGTAGAAGCGACGAACCCCTCGGGCCGAGAGCCATTCGAGGGTCGCCTTCAAGGTGCTCGCCCCCTGGGGCGACCACCAGTCTCCGGCGGGGCCCACCGAGGGGCACACCGTCAGCGCGGAGATGGTCCAGGACGCCCGCGCCATCTCCCAGCAGTACACGGCGAAGTTGCCCGCATGGCCATGCAGGAAGACCACGGCCGTGTCCGGCGTCGCCCCTCGAGCCGGCGGGATGACCAGCGCATCGAAGGACTCCGGCGACTGAAGCCCCAGGGAGGTGGCGATCGCGGGCGTGGCCACCGAGCCCTCCGCCAGCTCCATCCGGTCGAACGCCGCCTCCAGCGCGGGGATGAACCCGCTCGCCTCCGAGCGCGGCAGCTTCCCCAGCCGCACCAGCGCGTGCGCCGCGAACAGCGTCCCGTCCCGCTCGTCGACGAGGCGATTCACCCACCGGTGGCCTCCCTCCGGAAGCCGCACGGTCTCCAGGAGCGTGCCGTCCGCGAAGAGCAGCCGTGAGCAGGCGACGAGCGCGATGAGCCCGAGCCCCGCTCGCCACAGGCCCCGGGCACGCAGCATCAGGCCGACGGCCACCAGCACGAGCCCTCCGGAGTAGCTCCACCCCGAAGGCGAGGCGCCGATGCGGGCCGCCGCCGCCAGCAGCAGCCCGGCGACCGGCGTCAGGAGGACTCCCAGCAAGACTCCGGGCCACGTGCGGGGCCGAGTGCCCTCCTTCGCGGGAGCACGACGAACGCCTGCGGGAACCGCCACGGGAGCGGAGATGGAATGAGCCATGCCGAGCACCATGGCGGACCTGGAGCGGCGCGCGGGGTCCACGAGTCCGAGCGGTCCGGAGGCCCGGGGGAGTGGCTCCAACGAGTGCCTGGGCGGCAAGGCTCGCCGTCGAACGACCCGATTCACCCAGGGCCGTTCGTGCTCACGGTTTCTTGGGTGTCGTGGTCGGAGCGGGGTCCACCACCGCGCTCCAGTCGATATCCGCGTTGATGTCCGCCAGACGGCCGGTGTTCTGCCGGCGCAGGTCCTGCTTCTCGAGGTCGCCGGGGTGCACGACACCGTAGGGCAGCTTGATGGCCTGCGCCGCGTCGCGCGCCTTGACCGCCTTGTCGCGGCCGACGCGCAGCTCCCCTCTCCTGCGCTGCACCTCGCGCGCCGCGGCGGCCTTGGCCAGATAACGCTCCCGCTGCATCTCCAGCTCCTCGCGCTCCGGCCCCGCCCCCAGCTTCGAGAGCTGCCGCTGGAGGTTGGCCGCCTCGGTCTCCAGTTCGCGGACGAGCGTCGGGTCATTCACCCGAGGGTCGCTCTCCACCGCCTCAATCTCCACGTCGACCGCGCGCAGCTTCCGGGTCGCGGCCGCCACCTCGGCCTCTTTGCCCTCCTTGGCCGCCTGGTGCTTCGGGTCCAGCTTCGCGTTGTAGGCGCGGAGGTTCGCGTCGAGCACCCTCGCGTTGGTGCTCAGGGTGCGCAGCCGCTGGAAGAGGCGGACCAGCGCCTCCAGGTCGTCGCCCCGGTTGACGCCGCGGAGCACGGCGAGCTGTCCCGGGTCCAGGTGCGTCCCCAGCGAACCCAGGAAGGACTCGTTCCTGGCCTGGAGCCACGTCACGAGCTTCTTGCGGTTCACCGGGCCCTTGAGCTTCTTGCCCTGGATGAAGTCCGCGTTCTCCTTCGCCAGCTTCGTCGCGGCCGCGCCCGTGCGGCCCGGCAGCATCTGCGCCGCGGTGAGCGCGGGCCCCGTGTCGGGAGTCACCCGTGAGATGTGCGTGACGGGCGTGACGTAGGGGTCCAGGTTGTTGCCGGGATTGGGCACGAAGCGGTCGCCCAGCCTCGCCTTGTGTTGCACGCCGCCTCTGGCCGGGGTCGGCTGGCTCCAGACGATGGCCACGTGATAGCGGGCTCCAGGTGGCGTCTGGATGAGATCCTTCTTCTCCCAGTGGGAGAAGATGACGCTGTGCCCGCCCCCTTCCGAGGCGTTGGCGTTGTAGAGGTACAGCCAGTCTCCCGTCTGGATGTCGTTGAGCTTCGCCAGGGGGAGATGCCGCTGCCGGTAGTATTTCGACCCCTTGCCGGGGTTCTCCGCCGCCGCCTTCTCCGCCGCCTCCGCCTGCTTCGTGCCCTCGTGCAGCGGCCCCAAGCCCTCGTCGGTCGGCTTCACGGTGCTCGGCGCCGGCCCCGGGTGTCCTGCGCCGCAGGACGGGGGCATCTCGGCGCCCTCGGCCTCATCGAGGGGAAGCTTGTCTTTCGACACCCGGTCCTGCTTCGTGACGTCAATCGACCTCCCCGTGTTGAGCATCGCGGCGCCCAGCGGGTCGAAGGACCCCATCACCCCTCCGGCGAAACCGGACCCGGGCGGGGTGGCGCCAGCGTAGTGGTGGACGATCTGCACCCAGTGGAAGCAGAACTGCGCATGCACCCGCTGCTCGAACGAGCCGGGCTGGTAGATGCCCTTCGCGAGGATGTGGGCCGACAGGAGCAGGCGCTGCTGCGCCGTGGTCGCCCCCCGGTCGGAGCCGTTGAACAGGCGCTCGGGGATGCGCTTGGAGACGATGAAGTCCCGCAGCTTCTGGCGCTGGGTGCTCGTGAAGAGCACCTGGAGCCGCGCGGTGGTCAGCGGAGCCGCCGGCACGCCGAAGACGTTCAGCACGTCCGCGAACTCCGTGTTGAAGAGGGAGGTGAACGCGTCCGCCATCGTCGTCCTGGGCAACGCCGGGCCGACGATGGCCTCCAGGCGGGCGAGCTCGGCGCGCAGATGTTGAATCGTCGCGTTGTCGGCCCCGGGGGGCTGCCGGGCCAGCCAGCGGTGAATCCTGGCGATCTCCAGCCGGGCGGCCTGCGGGTTCGTGGCACTGACGCTGTTCTTCAGTGACTGCGGCTCGTCCGTGTCGGCCCCCAGCAGGGGCGTGTCCAAGGGCTGCCGGCGGAGTGTGCGCGTACCGCCCTGGAGGGTGTGCGTCAGCTCGTGCGCCAGCAGCCGATCTCCCGCGGCCGTCCCCGGCCCGTAGCGCCCGGGAGCGAAGACCACGTCGCGACCGACGGAGTAGGCGTGCGCGCCCACCGCCAGGGCGCTCTGCGCGGCCCGCGAGTCGTCATGCACACGCACGGAAGAGAAGTCGGCGCCACCGAAGCGCGCCTCCATCGCTTCGCGCGCGGCCGGCTCCAGCGGGCGCCCGGGTCGGGCGAGCACCTCATGGACGACCGGCGGCGCGAGCGCACGCGATGCCCCCACGTCCCCATTCCCCCGGTGCAGCCCCGAGCCGACGGGCGCCGGTTGCGGCGTCCCCATGACCTGGTCGGCCACGGTTTCCGCCTGGCGCTCGAACGGGTCCCCCGGTGAGCCGAGGGTCAGCTCGCGATGAATCCGTGGCGGCGTGATGGAGATGCGGGCGAAGTCGAACTGGGAACCGGGAGCGACTGGCGCCGTCAATCCGCCACCTGATTCCGATGCGGCGCGCGCGACGGCCGGGCGCTGCGATTCACGCTTCGGGGCAGGAGCATGCGCCGACGACGGACGCGGCTTCTGGTCGAACGCGAACATGGAGCACTCCTCCCCCAGGACGACAACGATGGAGCCGCACGGCGTCTGGCGCCCAGTATAGGAGAGAAGGGGGCTCGGGCGTCACCCGGCGCGGGCGAAGTCCCGCTCAACGCTCGCCCCAGTTGCCCAGGAAGTCGCCCATGGTGAGTCGCACGCCTTGGTTGCGCAGGATGCCGTAGGCCGTGGTCAGGTGATAGAAGAAGTGGGGAATCGCGAAGGCCATCAGGAACTGCCTCCCACTGGCGCGCACCGAGCCACGGCGGTGCGCGATGACGACCTCTCGCTCGAAGCCAGCTTCGAGGTCGCTCGGAGCGAGCGTGTACATGTGCAGGTCCGCCGCGGAGGCACCCGCGACGGCTCCAGCGGGCCGCGCATCCAGCAACGCCGCGTCACCAAGGCCACTGACGGCGGCATCCGACCTATCGTCACCCTCGTCCGGCACGGGTTGGGCAATGGCTTTCCGCGCGAGGTGGTCATCCGACCCGAGCCCCTGGGAGATACGGTCCGCCGGCTGTTCGGCAACAAGGACGAGGATGTTGGAGATGCCAGCCTTGATAATGCATTGGACGATTGATGGTCGTCGCGTCGTCGAGCGCGCTCCACGCCGGATGGGATGTCAGGGTCACGGGTCAAGATGCTCCCGGTTCGACAACACAAGGAGCCCGCAACCATGAGGACCGCCATCGCAGCCCTCACCCTGCTCGTGTCCACTTCCGCCGCGGCGTCCCTGACCCTTCGCTACGAGAACAAGGACTCCAAGGCGTACGCCGCCGAGGCCGTGTGCAGCGGGAGCAAGCAGGACCCGGTGAAGTTCTCCGCCAGCACCACGTCCTCGGTCTCCATCCAGGGTTCGTCGCCCTGCAAGGTGACGCTGCAGGGCACCACCATCACCTTCGACGGTGACGCGAACATCATCATCAAGGACGGGAAGATCTCCCGGAAGTAGCCCGGAGCGACCGCGTTCCCGTCCTGGCAATGCGCGGACGGGAGCGCGCTGTCCGGCATGGCGTCCATCGAAGGGCCCGTGCTGACTCCAACAAGGTGGGTTCTCGGAGCCTCTCGTGGACTTCGAGCGACCTGACGTCCGAGCAGGCCCCTTCCAGGCCGAACCGCCGTTGGACGCCTGCTCGCGCCGCCCTGCACCGTGGCACCGGCAGGCGGGGGACCGCGCGGGATGAAAGGCATGCAACATCCCGTTGCAACGCCCAATCCATGACGCAACCCCCACCCGACGCCTTCTCCCCCGGCGCCACTCCCGCCACCTCGGGGGGCAAGGGCCTGCTCGCCTCCTGCTGGCTGGCCGTGCGCGGCTCCACCGAGGACCTGGCCACCGGGCCCGTGGACCGCGCCTTCCTGCTGCTGTCCGTCCCCATGGTGCTGGAGATGGTGATGGAGTCCATCTTCGCCCTGGTGGACGTGCTCTTCGTGTCCCGACTGGGCGCGGACGCCATCGCCACCGTGGGCCTCACCGAGGCCGTGCTCACGCTGTTCCGGACCGTCCCGCTGGGGCTGGCCGTCGCCGCGACCGCGCTCGTCTCCCGCCGCATCGGCCAGAAGGACCCGGAGCGCGCCGCGCGCACCGCCGTTCAGGCCCTCGGGTTGGGACTCGTCCTCTCCGTGCCGCTGGCGCTGGCCGGCTGCCTCTTCGCGCGCCCCATCCTCACCGCGATGGGCGCATCCCCCGGCGTGGTGACGCACGGCCTGGGGTACGCGCGGCTGATGCTGGGCGGCTTCCCCATCATCATGCTGCTGTTCCTCATCAGCGCCATCCTGCGCGGCGCGGGGGACGCGGCCACCTCCATGCGCGCGCTGTGGCTAGCCAACTCCGTGAACATCGTGCTCGCGCCCCTGTTCATCTTCGGCCTGGGCCCCGTGCCCGCGATGGGCGTCACCGGCGCCGCGGTGGCCACCACCTTGGGCCGCGGCACCGGCGTGCTGTACCAGCTGTACCGCCTGCTCCAGGGCAGCGGCCGGCTGGAGCTGCGCCGCCGTCACCTGCGCGTGGAGCCCTCCACGCTGCGCTCGCTGCTCAAGCTGTCCGGCGGCGCCATCCTCCAGTCGCTCTTGGGCATGTCCAGCTGGCTCGTGCTGATGCGCATCGTCGCCACCTTCGGCAGCACGGCGCTCGCGGGCTACACGCTGGCCATGCGCATCCTGCTCTTCGCCCAGCAGCCGTCCTGGGGCCTGTCCCACGCCGCGGGCACGCTCGTGGGTCAGAGCCTGGGGGCGGGCGACACCGAGCGGGCCGAGCGCGCCGCGTGGCGCGCCAGCTTCTACACGCTCGGCTTCCTGGGCGTGGTGGCCGTGGGCTTCCTGGTCTTCGCCGAGCCCCTCATCCACCGCTTCACCTCCGAGCCGGAGGTGGCCCTGCACGCCGTGCGCTGCCTGCGCATCGTCAGCTGCAGCCTCGCCCTCTACGCCTTCGTCACCGTGCTGCCCCACGCCTTCAACGGCGCGGGGGACACCACCACGCCCACCGTGGTGAACGCCCTCTTCTCCTGGGGCCTCCAGCTGCCCCTGGCGTATGTCCTCTGCCATCCGTTGGGCTGGGGCCCCACGGGCGCGTTCGTCGCCATCGCCATCACCTACGGCGCGCTGGGTCTGACGAGCGCCGCCCTCTTCCGCAGGGGCGGGTGGAAGCTTCGACACGTCTGATACACGTCGCTGGCATCCGACATTCGGCACGCCCCGGAGACAGAGTTGAAAGCACCCACCCAGGTGCCGACTTTCCCGGAACTCTCGCAGCGTGTGAGTCCCCGGAGTATCCGGGACACCGGAGGCGCCCGACACCCCGGAGCGCTCCCGGCCCCACCGCGGCGAGTCCCAGGGTGCGGCAGTCGGTGGGGGCGTCAGACATGGCGAGCAACGAGCGGCTGGGAGTGGCGATTGTGGGTTTGGGCGGGGCGGTGGCCACCACGGCGGTGGCGGGCATGGAGCTGCTGCGCCGGGGACGCGTGGACACACGAGGGCTGCCGCTGGCGGACGTGAAGGGCCTGGGGCTCGTGGAGTACGACGCGCTCACGTTCGGCGGCTGGGATTTGTTCGACGAGGACCTGGCGAAGGCGGCGCGCAACCACGCGGTGCTGACGGAGGCCCAGCTTTCGGCCGTGACGCCCACGCTGGAGCGCATGCGCCCCTGGGCCGCGGCCTCCAACCCGAGGTTCTGCAAGAACATCGTCGACACGACGGCGAAGAAGGCCCGCTCCCTGCGTGAGCAGGTGCAGGCCATCCGCGACGACCTCGCCCGCTTCAAGAAGGACGAGAAGCTGGACCGCGTGGTGGTGGTGAACCTGGCCTCCACGGAGAAGAGCGTGGACCTCACCCGGCCCCAGTTCGCCACGCCGGAGTCCTTCGAGAAGGCCCTGGACGCGAACGACGCGGACATCGGCCCCGCGATGCTCTACGCGTACGCGGCCATCGTGGACGGCGTGCCGTTCGCCAACTTCACGCCCAGCGTCGCCGCGGACGTGCCCGCGCTGCTCGAGCTGGCGAAGCGCACCGGCGCGCCCATCGCCGGCAAGGACGGCAAGACGGGGCAGACGCTGCTCAAGACGGTGCTCGCGCCCGCGCTGAGAGATCGCGCGCTGCACGTGGACGGATGGTACTCCACCAACATCCTGGGCAACCGCGACGGCGAGGCCCTCGACGACCCGGCGTCGCGGCAGAACAAGCTCGACACCAAGGGCGCGGCCCTGGACAGCATCCTCGGCTACAAGGTCCAGGACCACATCGTCCAGATCCAGTACTACCGCCCGCGCGGGGACAACAAGGAGGCCTGGGACAACATCGACGTCACCGGCTTCCTCGGGCAGCCGATGCAGCTCAAGCTCAACTTCCTCTGCAAGGACTCCATCCTCGCCGCGCCGCTCGTGGTGGAGCTGGCGCGCACGTTGGACCTGGCCAAGCGCCGGGGCGAGGGCGGCGTCATCGACGCGCTGGGGTGCTTCTTCAAGGCCCCCATGTCGCCGGACGGCCAGCCGGTGGAGCACGCCATGGCCGAGCAGCAGCGCCGCCTGATGGCGTGGCTGTCCAAGGGCCGCGTGCAGCGCACGGAGTCCACCCCCGAGCGCATCAGGGGCTGACACCACCATGAACACACCCGCGCGTGACTCGGCGGCGGCCCCGGGCCGCCTCGCGAAGCTGCGTCCGCTCCTGTCGGAGCTGATGGACCTCAAGCGCACCCGCACTCCGGACCATCGGGAGGGCCTGGCGGCCCATGGCTTCCGTCGCGCGTGGGCGGCCCTGGCGGCGGGCATGGACCCCGGCACCGTGGCGCTCCAGGAGACGGCGCGCGCGGTGGCGGCGGTGCGGCTGTGCGGCCTGGACGCGGACCTCCTCCAGCGGGCGGGGCTGTCCCCGCTGGACACGACGCGGGTGCTGCGCCGGGGCCTGGACGCGGTGGCGGGGCCGCTGGACCCAGGCCTGCGCGAGCAGCTGTCGCTGGCGCTGATGCCCTCCTCCGAGGCCACCCCCGGCACGCCGCCGGCGTTCGTGGAGCGGCTGGTGCACCAACCCCGCGCCGGGGCCACGTTCCCCGGCCGGGCACGCCTCGTCGTGCCACCGCAGGAGAGCCACGCCGACCACTGCTACGCGGTGGCGGTGGGGGCGGTGCTCGTGTCCCCCCACTTCGGCGCGGCCCCGGCCCTGCCCTTCCTGGCGGGCCTGTCGCATCACCTCTTCAACGCGGCGCTGCCGGACGCGGGCTACAGCGGCGAGACGCTGCTGGGGGACCTGCTCGAGCCCCTGATGAAGCGCCTCACCGAGGCGGCCCTGACACAGCTCCCGCCCCGGCTCCGCGAGGCCGTGCGCCAGGCGCTGACGCTCACCGGCAACGTGGATTCGGCGGAGGCGCGCGCCTTCAACGCCGCGGACACGCTGGACCGGGTGCTGGAGCTGGAGGCCCACGCCCGCGCGGCGGCCTTCACGCTGCGCCAGGCGCTGGAGGACCTGGAGCTGCTCCACCCCGGCCCGCTGCAGGCCTTCGGCAACGACGTGCTTCGCGAAGCGGAGGTGTGGCCATGAGGCAGCCGTGGGACACCGCCGCGCCGCCGCCGCATCCGCGCCATCCCCTCACGGGACTGCCGTTGACGCGCGTGTCGCCCGAGCTCTGGTCGGATGGCGCCACGTGCTGGCCCGTCGTGGACGGCATCCCCTTCCTGCGCACCGGCCGGGAGGCCCTGCGCGAGGCCGTGGTGAGCGCGCTGGAGCGAGGCGACCGCCATCACGCGCGCGCCCTGCTGCTGCGGGACCAGGATGACCATGCGCGCCTGCCGCCCCCGCCCCTGTCCTCCACCGCCGCCGTCGTGGCGGGCGTCGAGTCGGGGACGATGGGGCTTCGCGAGGCCATGGAGCGCCTGGGCTTCGGGCCGGTGGCGCCCTACTTCGCGCACCGGCAATCCGCGCCCACCTTCCTGAGCGCGCTGGGCCTGCTGGCGCAGCACTGGGACGCGCCGCCGTGCGTGGTGGAGCTGGCGTGTGGCATCGGCCAGGTGCTGCGCGAGGTGTCCCTGCGGGGCACCCCCGTGGTGGGCGTGGACGTGGTGTTCGCCAAGCTGTGGCTCGCGCGTCACTTCATCGTGCCCCAGGCCGTGCTCCTCTGCGCGGACGCGGCCGCGGACCTGCCCATCGCGCCGCTCGAGGGCGCCACCGTGCTGTGTCACGACGCGCTCTACTTCCTGCCGGACAAGGCCCGCGCGCTGGCGGAGCTGCGCCGCGTTGCGGGGCCCTCCGGCCGCGTGCTCGTGGGCCATGCCCACAACCGGCACGTCGACCAGCGGGGCGTGGGGGGCACGCCGCTGGACCCCGCCGGATACGCGGCGCTGATGCCCGGGGCCGCCTGCTATGACGACGCTGGATTCGTCACCCGCTTCCTCGACGGGGGCGCCGTGGCCGATACCCCGCTGCCCCAACTGGAGCGCGCGGAGGCCTTGAGCTTCGCGTGGCCCCCGACGCCGGGACGCAGGTCCATCGACTTCGGCGTGGCCGCGCCGGGCGCGAGGCTGAGCCCCAATCCGCTGCTGGAGGCGCACGACGGCCGGGTGCGCCCCGCGTGGCCCACGCCTGGCCTGGCCGCCGAGTACGCGAGCGCCCACTACCTGTGCTCGGACGCGCCCGGGGACGCGGCCCTGCTGCGGCGGGCCGCCACCGACGCGACGCCCGAGCAGCGGGCCGCGCTCGTCAGGCGGCGGTGGCTTTTGAACCTTCCAGAGAGGTGGTGACATGTCCGGGGCGAAGCCAGGAGGCCGCACGCTGGGCTGGGCGGTGGTGGGGTGCGGTCTGGTGGCGCGGGAGTACGTCATCCCGGCGCTCCAGGGCGCGCGCAACGCGCGGCTGGTGGCGCTGTGCGACTCGGACGCGGAGGCGCTGATGCGCATCCCGGCGGACGACGTCGTCCGTCACACCGCGCTGGAGGCGGCGCTGGCGGACCGGAGCGTGGAGGCCGTCTACATCGCCACGCCCAACCACCTGCACGCCGCGATGACGGAGGCGTGCGCGGCGGCGGGCAAGCACGTGCTGTGCGAGAAGCCCATGGCCATCACGGTGCAGGACGGGCTGCGCATGCTGTCCGCGTGTCGGCGCGCGGGCGTGCACTACGCCACCGCGTTCGACCAGCGCCACCACGCCGCGCACCGCAAGCTGCGCACGCTGGTGAAGGAGGGCGTGCTGGGCACCCTCACCCAGGCGCGCATCCACTACGCCTGCTGGCTGCCCGCGGACTGGGCGCCCGACAACTGGCGCATCGACCCGGAGCGGGCCGGCGGCGGCGCGATGATCGACCTGGCGCCCCACGGGCTGGACCTGCTGGAGGTGGTGCTGGGGGATGAATGGCAGTCGCTCGTCGCGATGACGCAGCGGCGCGTGCATGACTACGCGGTGGACGACGGCGCGGTGCTGATGGGCCAGTTCCGCGGCGGCGCGCTGGGCGTCCTCCAGGTGGCCTACAACTGCCCGGACGCGTACCCCCGGCGCACGCTGGAGCTCATCGGCACCCGCGCGCGCGCGCTGGCGTACAAGACGATGGGGCAGACGCCCGGCGGGACGCTGTCGCTCACCGACGCGACGACGGGCGAGGAGACGTGGCTCCCCCTGTCCCCGGACGAGGACCAGAGCCCCTTCCGCAACCAGGTGGAGGCCTTCTCCGACTGCGTGCTGGAAGGCCGCCCTCAGCCCTTCGCCCCGGAGCGCGACGTGCGCCTCGTGGGGCTCCTGTCGCAGGCGCTCCACGCCGGGAAGGCGTTTCCCCCATGTCACTGACCCGCTATGCCTGTACCCACTGCGGCACCTGGCAGCCGGGGTTTGCTCGCCAGCCGCCCGCGGGCTGCCCCACCTGCCTGGACGTGCGCAACGCCCTGCCGCCGGACGGCTGGGAGTTCCAGACGACGGGACAGGTGTCGGAGCGCCTGAGCACGCACTGGGAGGAGGCGCTGCCCGGCGTCTGGGGCTTCTCTTGCGCGCCGCGCTTCGGCCTGGGCTCCACGGGGTGGCTGCTGCGCCGCCCCGAGGGCAACGTCGCATTCGAGGGCGCGCCCTGGTACTCGCGGCCGGCGCTGGAGTTCCTGGAGACACTGGGCGGCCTCCAGGTGCTGTCCGCGTCGCACCCGCACGGCTTCGGGGCGCTGTGGCAGTTGCAGGAGCGCTTCGACCCGCTGCTCGTCCTGCACCGGGACGCGGTCCGCTACAGCAAGGCCTTCCAGGTGCGCTGGCCGGTGGATGACGAGCACCCCCTGGCACCGGGCCTGACGCTGCACTGCGTGGCGGGGCACTACGAAGGCCAGACGGTCTTGTACGACGCGCGCACCCGCTCGCTGTTCTGCGGCGACGCGCTGAAGGTGGAGCTGGACGCGCGCGGCCGCCCCACGGCGCTGTCGTGTCACAAGGGCTTCCACTACGCGATTCCGTTGAGCCACGCGGAGCTGCGCCGCTACCGCGCGGTGCTCGAGCGGCTCCCGTTCGAGAACGTCTTCACCCCGTTCGAGTTCGCGCGCGGCGTCACCCGCGAGCATGCCCTGGCGCTGTTCGACCGGCTGCTCACGGGCATGCCTCACACCCGTCCCATTGCGTTGGAGGAGCTGTCATGAGCCTGACCGAAGCCCTGGATGCCTATTTCCGTGTCATGCCTCCGGGAGCGTTCCCGATCTTCCGCATCGACCCGCTGGACCGGCTGGGCGTGCCGGTGGTCTCCGCCAGCCTGCGGATGGGAGACCGCCCCGGCGACATCATCCACGCCAACGGCTACGGCGCCACCGAGGAGGAGGCGCGCGTCGGGGCCCTGGGAGAGCTCGCCGAGGAGGTCTGCGCGGACCAGGCCCTGCTGCGCATGCCCCGCGTGCACGGCACCTACGCGGAGCTGGTGGCCACCTTCGGCCCCGAGGCGGTGGTCAATCCCCTCACCCTGAGCCTGCCCGCGGGCAGTCCCTACCGGCCCGACATGCCGCTCGTCTGGGGCGAGATGAAGCGCCTGTCCACCGGCGAGCGGGTGCTGGTGCCCGAGGAGTTCATCGCCGTGCGGCCCGGGAACCTGGTGGGGAAGACGCCGCTCGCCAGACCCTTGACCAACGGGCGTGGCGCGGGACGCACGCAGCAGCAGGCGCTGGCGCACGCGCTGCTGGAGCTGCTGCAGCGCGACGGCAACGGGCTCCAGTTCCGCGCGATGGACCAGGGCGTGGTGCTGGACCTGGAGGGCGCGGCGCTGGACCCGGACGTGCGGGAGCTGCTGGGGCGCTACCAGCGCGCGGGCGTGGAGGTGCTGGCGAAGCTGGCGAGCACCGACTTCGGCCTCGTGAACGTCTACGTGGTGGGCCACGACCTGTCCGTGGGCAACCAGCCGCTGCTCGTGACGGGTTGCGGCGAGGCGACGGACCCGGACCGGAACCGGGCGCTGCGCAAGGCGCTGCTGGAGTTCGCGGGCTCCCGGGCGCGCAAGGCCGTCTCGCACGGCCCGATGAGCGAGGTGGCCCGCGTCGCGCCCCGGGAATACATGGAGCAGTTCGTCCCCCTGGTGGACGTGGCCTCCGAGGAGCCCCGCGCGCTACAGGCCATGGCGGAGTGGTCCCAGCTGCCGGCCTCGGCGCTGCGCGAGCTCACCGCGTGCACGTTGCTGCGCCGGCGCACCGTGCGCTTCGAGGACCTGCCCCAGGTGCCGGGGATGGAGGACCCCGCGCGGCGGTGTGAGCACGTGGTGAAGCAGCTCCACGCGGCGGGCTTCGACATCCTCGTCGCGGACCTGTCGCCTCCGGGCCACCCCGTGCACGTGGTGAAGGTGGTGGTGCCGGGGCTGGAGGTGGAGACGATGACCTATGGCCGGCTGGGCGAGCGCAACGTGGCGCGGCTGCTCGAGCGTCGTGAGCCGCTGGCGGGTCTGGGGGCGCCTCCGCCGGGAGCGCAGCCGGTGCGGCTCACCCCGGAGGCCGAGGCGCGGCTGGGCGGTCCCGCCTGGTTCGACACGCGGCTGGCCGAGGCGCGCGTGGGACGCCTGTATCCCCTCTACCGGGAGCCGGACCGTCACGCCGTGCACGCGATGCGCACGAGCCGTCGCTTCGGGGGGCAATGAGCCATGGCGCTGCGCTTCGCGTACAACACCAACGGCGTGTCCAACCACCGCTTCGAGGACGCGCTGCGCCTCATCGCGGACAGCGGCTACGACGGCGTCGCGTTGACGCTGGACCACCACCACTTCGACCCGTTCGCGCCGGACTTCGAGCAGCGGAGCGGCCAGCTCGCCGCGCTGCTGGAGCGGCTGGGGCTGGGGCTGGTGGTGGAGACGGGGGCGAGATTCCTGCTGGACCCCCGGCGCAAGCATGAGCCCACGCTCATCACGCCGGACGCCGCGGGTCGGGCCCGGCGCCTGGAGTTCCTGGAGCGCGCGGTGGACGTGTGCGCGACGTGTCGGGGCGAAGCGGTGTCCTTCTGGGCGGGGGTCCCCCGCGCCGAGGTGACACAGGAGGCGGCCTGGCCGTGGCTGGTGGACGCAGTGGCCCGGCTGTCGGAGTACGCGGCGGCGCGCGGGGTGGTGCTGGCGGTGGAGCCGGAGCCGGGGATGCTGGTGGACACCGTGGACGGCTGGAGCCTGCTGCAGGCGCGGGTGGTGGCGGCGGGCGCGCCTCCGGTGCGCCTGGCCCTGGACGTGGGGCACCTGCTGGTGACCGGCGAGCGGGCGCCGGCGGAGGCGGTGCGTGAGTTCGCGCCGGTGCTGGGCACGGTGGCGCTGGAGGACATGAAGCGCGGCGTGCATGAGCACCTGCCGTTCGGCGAGGGGGACGTGGACGTGCCGTCGGTGCTGCGGGAGCTGACGCGCGCGGGCTACGACCGGCTGGTGTGCGTGGAGTTGTCCAGGGATGCGCACCGGGCGCATCAGATGGTGCCCGGGGCGCTGGAGTGGCTGAGGGCGCGGCTGCCCACGGGCGCGGAGGTGGCGGCGTGAACACCGTGAGCCCGCTGCGAATCTGCTTCATCTCCCGGCGCTTCTTCCCGGCCATCTCGGGGATGAGTGTCTATGCGCTCAACCTGGTGCGGGAGCTGGTCGCGTGCGGGCATGACGTGACGATGGTGAGCCAGTACCGCAACGACGCCGCGGGGATGGCGGTGTATGGGGGCGGGCCGCCGCCAGGGATTCCGGGCGCGCACGTGCTGGGGTGCGAATCCCGGGGCGAGCAACGCATCAACCAGGGGCAGCCCGCCAGCTTCGAGCAGGACGTGGAGGACCTGGTGGAGACGGTGGTTCGCGAGCACCGGCGCCGGCCCTTCGACTTCATCCATGCCCAGTATGGCTATCCCTGTGGCCTGGCGGCGCTGGAGGCCTCGCGGCGTCTGGGATTGCCCAACGTCGTCTCCATCCAGGGCGGTGACGGACACTGGGTGGGGACGTGCTGTGGGACGCACAAGCAGGCGATGCTCGCGGTGCTGGGCCACTCGGGGGCGCTGTTGATTGGCAGCCGGTCCTTCGCGGAGGAGGTGCGGGGGCACCATGGGACGCCGCTGGAGCGGTTCACCATCGTCCCGGGCGCCACGGACACCCAGCGCTTCCATCCGCGCAACGAGTCGAGGCTGGGGGAGCCGCAGGACGTGCCGGTGTGGCTGTACCACGGCCGGGTGGACGCGCGAAAAGGCGTGATGGAGCTGCTGGACGCGGCGAAGCGGCTGGTGGCGGAGGGGCGCCGGTTCCGGCTGCGCGTGTCTGGAATCGGGCCGGACGTGGAGGCGGTGCGCGCGCGCGTGGAGGCGGAGGGGCTTCGGGGCACGGTGGAGCTGACGGGCGTGTCCACCTACGCGCAGGCGCCGGACCTGTACCGGAGTGGGGACCTGTTCGTGTCGCCCACGTATTCGGAAGGGTTCTCCAACACCCTGCTGGAGGCGATGGCGTCGGGGCTGCCCATCGTGTCCACGAAGGCGGTGGGGGTGGTGGACTGCCTGGAGGACGGGCGGGACGCGCTGTTGGTGCCGCCGAGGGACAGCGTCGCGCTGGCGGAGGCCATGGGGCGGCTGATGGACGACGCGCCGCTGCGAAGACGGCTCGCGACGACGGCGCTCGGCGAGGTGCGGGAGCTGTACTCGTGGCGGACGGTGGGGCGACAGATTCAGGGAGTGTACAAGGCGCTGACCGGCACGCGGCCGGACACGCGGTGGACGAACGTGTATGACCCGGCGACGACGCAGCGGAGCGCGGACCCCTCGTGCAGGTTCCGGGCGGCGCCGCACCTGTTATGAGCACCGCCCTCTTCGTGTCGCCGCACCTGGACGACGTGGCCTTCTCGTGTGGGGGGACACTGGCGGCATTGAAGGCCAAGGGGTGGACGGTGGCGCTCATCACCGTCTTCACGCGCTCGGTGCCGGAGCCCCGGGGCTTCGCGCTGAAATGCCAGACAGAGAAGGGGCTGGGGCCGGAGGTGGACTACATGGCCCTCCGGCGAGAGGAGGACCGGGCGTTCGCGAAGCGGCTGGGCGTGGACGTCCTGGCGTGGGCGGACCTGGAGGAGGCGCCGCACCGGGGCTACGCGAGCGCGGAGGCGCTGTTCCATCCCCCGCGAGAGGATGACGCCATCCAGGCGGAGGTGGCGCGGCGTCTGAAGCCGGTGTTGTGGGAGCTGACGCCCAGCCGGGTCTTCGTGCCGCAGGCGCTGGGGAGCCACGTGGACCACGTTCAGGTGGTGCGCGCGGCGCGGGGGTTGGGCATCCCGTCCCACCGCGTCTGGTATTACCGCGACACGCCCTACGCCGTGCGCCAGCCGGGCGCGAAGCCCGACCCGGCGCTGCCTCGGGAGCCGCGGCCCCTGGCGGTGGACATCACGGCGCACCTGACGACCAAGGTGGAGGGCTGCCTCTGCTACGGCACCCAATTGGGCTTCCAGTTCGGAGGCGCGGAGGGCGTGGGACCGATGCTGGAAGCCTTCCACCGCCGGGAAGCGGAGGCCCACGGACGCTCGGGAGCCGCGGAGGTCTTCCTGGGTCAGCAACTCCCGACGGCATCCCCGCGCTGACGCACGGCTCGGCGGAATGCGTCGGGGCTCGCTGGCTGAAGCTGCTCCGGGAGCACGTCTGTTCTATGCACCCGCCGCGAGCGCGTCGGCGAGGCGGGGGAACACCGGCTTGAACCCGAGGTCCTCGCGGATGCGGCGCCCGTCGAGGAGCACGTCGAAAGCGCGCGCGAACTCGGCGTTCGAGCCATCGGGCGGGGGCTGCCCCACCGATGCGAAGAGCGTGGCGAGGTCAGGCGCCTCGTCGTCGACCACGTTGTAGATGCGGTGCGCCGGCGAAGGCGCCTCGAGCAGACGTGCCACGGCCTGCGCGACGTCGGCGTGGTGGGCAATCGACATGCGTTGGGCCGCCGGGAAGCCGCGCATCATCGGCACCACCTCCTCGATATGTGGGTCCCCGTCGCCGTACACGAACGGCAGGCGCAGCACCCGCACGTCGAGCCCTTCGACTCCGAGGAGGAAGCGCTCGGCGGCGAGCTTGCTCACCGGATAGGCCACGGTCGGCGCACAGGAGTCTTCCTCGCCGACGAGCCGTCCCCCCGTCGAGCCATGGACCAGGCCGGTGCTCGTGAAGATGAAGCGCTTCACGGACGCGGCACGTGCGGCGGCCGCGAGGTGCTGCGTGCCCAGGTCATTGACCGCGTGCGCCTGCTCGGGCGTCGCGCCGCGGAAGAACGCGGCGCAGTGGACCACGGCGTCGACGCCGCGCACGGCGGGCACCAGCGAGCCCGCGTCGAGCAGGTCGCCCTGGGCGAGCTCCACCCGCGCCTCCTTCGGGAAGACAGCGCGTGTGGGCTCACGGACGAGGGCACGCACGTCATGGCTCCGCTCGGCGAGTCGCTGGGTGAGTCGGCTTCCGACCTTTCCGGTCGCTCCGGTGACAAGGATTTTCATGGGCCGACCTTCGCCCGCCCAGGCGCGGCGAGGATTGGAGAAAACGGACACGTGCCCCCACGCTTGCGCCGCCGTCGAGCGCGGGCCAGAGTCAGGGCATGCATGCGGGCCTTGTCCATCGCCATCACATCGCGCCGGGCGCCTCGGTCGCGTCCGCTGTAGCCGCGCTGTTCGTGGACGAGCGCGACCACGACGTGCGGGGCCTGCTGATTCCGCGGCCCGAGGTCCATCTCGTCGTTCGGTTCGGGCCGGCGGCGCGAAGGGGCCTGGACGCACACGCGATGGGCGGAATGCAGCGGGTGCGTCGCAAGCACATCCACCACGGACAGCGGACCGTGACGGCGCGGCTCCACCTGGGCGCGCATGAGGCGGTGCTCGGCGTCCCGGCCTCCGCCCTTGCCGGAAGCATCGTCGCACTCGAGGACCTGTGGGGCGATGCCGCGGCCCGGCGGCTCTTCGAGCGGCTCGGCGACACCGACGACACGGCCCAGGTGGCGGACATCCTGGAGCACGCCATCGCCGAACGCCTCGCGCGCACCGACGGACGCCGCGCCCACCCACGACTCGCCCTCGACGCCGCCGAGCGGCTCTCGAGCGGCACGGTGAACGACGTCGCGGGTGACATCGGGGTGAGCGACAGACATCTGCGTCGCGTGTTCCGGGAGACCGTCGGCGTGGGTCCCAAGGCCTTCGCCAGGCTCGTCCGCTTCCATCGCGCGCTGCGCGCCGCATCCGAGGACGAACACGCCCACTGGGCGGACATCGCCGCCGACGCCGGCTATTACGACCAGGCGCACCTCATCGCCGAGTTCCGCGCGTTCACGGGTCTGACGCCCCAGGGGTTCCTCCGTGAGCTGCGAGCGACGGAGTTGATCAGCTGACACCCGGGCCAGTGCCCCACTGCCCCCCCCAGGCCGGAGACCCCCTCTGTCGGACGCATCTCGCTCCATCTTCTTCGGCGCCAATGCCGCGCGGACCGGACACTTCGAGGGAACCGGACCGCTCGCGGTCAAGCGAGCCCGCTGGAAGTTCGCGCCGCGCGCGCTCGTGACGACGCGCAACACGCCCGCCATCCACGACGGCGTGCTGTTCGCGAACTACGACAACGACAGGCTCTACGCGCTCGACCTCGCGAAGGGGAAGGAGCTCTGGAGCGTGCGGGTCGGCGGCGCCAGCCCCGAGAGCCTCTCGCATCCGATGGTCGCGCGGGACCTGCTCTTCGTCGTCGGCGGCGGGCAGTGTCACGCCGTCGACCTGGGCACGCACGCCCTCCGCTGGAGCGTCTCATGCGACTCCGAGGCGACCTCCTCGCCCATCGTCGTCGACGACGTCGTCTATGTGGGGACCCGGTCCGGCGCGGTCCTCGCCATCGACGCGCGCACGGGGACCGAGCAATGGCGCGTGCAGCTCCGCTGTGGCGGGAGCGTGCAGTCCGCGGTCAGCGTGACGCGAGAGCAAGTCATCGTCGGGACCTGCCAGGGCTTCACCCAGGGACACGTGGTCGCGCTCGACCGCGCCACGGGGGCCGAGCGCTGGTCGGTGGAGACCGGTTCGATGAGCCATGGCGGAGCCCCCGCCGTCCACGGCGACACGGTCTATGCCTTGTCCGGGCTGGGACAGCGCCTTCACGCGCTCGACCTCGACAGCGGCGAGCAGCGTTGGGCCTACCAGACGCCCGGCGCGCTCTGGGGAGCGCCCGCCGTCGCGGACGGTGTCGTGTGCTTCACCGGCTATCACTCGAGGCTCCACGCCGTGGACGAGGAGACCGGGAAGGAGCGCTGGTCGGTCGCGCTCGACAAACCACCCGCCAGCACAGCCTCACCAACCATCGCCGGGGGACTCGTCTACATGGGGGCCCGCAACGCCGTACACGCCTGGACGCTTCGGGACGGGACGGAGCGCTGGCGGTGGAGGGCCCCCTATCGCGTGACGACGGCACCGCTCATCGCCGACGGCACCCTCTACGTGGGCTGTGATCGCGCCGTCGTCGCGCTGGCGTAGCGGCGACCCACGGCGCCGGGGCACTCCGTGGACCGCACGGGGTCTGGGAGGCGGGCGGCGCCACGAATCGAGCAGCCCCACACTTGACGAACGCGGCACGCGTCCCTACCCGTGATTCCTCTCAATGCAGGAGTGTCAAGGAATGGGACTGAGCAGGTGGGGTACGTGTCTCCTCGCGCTGATGTTCGTGGCCTGCGGTGATGGAGTCGGGCTGGAGCCGCCTTCCGAAGCCACCCAGGGGACGCTGCGGTTGCCGCTGACGGCGCAGAGCCCCGAGGGGGCGGTCAAGCTGGTCGGCGCCACGTTCAACATCACGGGCGCCCAGACGGTGTTCATCTCGGACACGTCCGCCGACACGTTGACCGTGCCACTCATCGAGGGCGACTACACCATCGAGCTGGGGGGAAGCTGGCACCTGGAGCGCCTGTCGGCACCCGGTACGCCCCTGAGCGCCCAGCGACTGTCGCCCTCCGTGCTGGCCTTCTCGGTCATCCAGGGGAAGCTCACCGAGGTGCGCTACCTCTTCAAGCTCGCGGGCAGCGGCGGCGTGGACGTGGGCATCCAGGTGGACAACGGGGGCTCCATCTCAGGCACCCTGACGTTCACCCAGCACGAAGGTCCTCCGGACTCCGAGTTCGCGTCGCTGGTGGGCAAGAGCGTGCCCTTCGTCATCAGCTTCGAGACCTCTCGCGTGGTCAGGGAGGGAGGCGGCCCGAAGGCCCTCTCCGTGGAGACCGGCCCCATCTTCGTCCAGTTCGGCGGACCGGACGGGGCCCTGCTGGAGAAGCACGTGTCCCCCTTCTTCAAGGGGCGCTCCTTCCTCTTCAGGGTGACCAGCCTCCCGAACGGGTATCAGGTACTCAGCACCTTCCTGATTGAGGGCGTGGGCAGCGGCGCTCCGCTCGACTTCGTCTCACATGAGAGCCAGCCGTTCAGGGGCACCGTGGACCCAGGCGGCTATCCCGAGACGACCCCCTTCGAGTTCCAGTCCACCATGGTCTTCAGCCTCCACGCGTTCGGGGACCTGAGTGGCACGTTCACCGGCACGGTGGCGCCCAAGTAGCCACGGTGCCTCCCAGCATGGAGACGGCGGCCCTCCCCACGGAAGGCCGCCGCGCTGCCTGCTTCGAGCTCCGGGCCCCCCCTGTCGAACCCGGCAGGGCTGTTGGGTTTCCACGGACCTCGCGAGGTGAAGCGGGAGTCGCGCAGGTTTCGGCCCTGCCCGAACCGCGCTCAGCGTGGCGCGAGTCCTCGCACGAGGGGCGAGAGCACGCCCATCAACCCGCTCGCTACCACGGCCCGAGGAACCTCGGAGAGACGCGGGGCCTGCCCGCTGACGCGAAGGTGCCCCCGCGCGCCAGGGACGAGGCGGCCGCCCGACGGTCGTGGCACGAGTCGGAGCAGCTCTCGGGCCTGCGCTTCGCGTGAGGCCCTTGCGCAAAGCCCCTATGCGCCCCGGCCCTCCATCAACCCGCGAATCTTCACCGCGTCCGCCTCCTCCATCGGGTTGTAGACGAGCATGGCCAGGTCGGGCCGGCCATCCACGGCGAACGACGAGTACTCCAGCGTGAGGGCACCCAGCACGGGGTGGCGCAGCCGCTTCACGCCCTCGCCGAAGGACCTCACGTCGTTCTCGCGCCACATCGCCGCGAACTCCGGGCTGTCCCGGCACAGCTCGTCGACCAGCGGCTGCACCGTCTGGGCCGCCCCGGCGCGCGCCGCGTGGCCGCGGAACACACCGACCACGAACCGCGCCACCGACTCCCAATCGAAGTTGAGCTCGCGCGCCTTCGGGTTCAGGAATATCTGGCGCAACACGTTGCGGCGGTCCGGCGGCAGCGTGCCGTAGTCGGACAGGACCACGGTCGCGGCGCGATTCCAGGCCACGATGTCCCACGTCGCGGTGTGGACCATCGCCGGGCAGACGCCCATCGCATCCAGCACGCGCTGCAAGCGCGGTGTGACGCCCTCGACGGGCCGGTACCGCACCTCCGGTGGCCGCCCCAGCCCCAACAGGAACAGGTGCTCGCGCTCGACGTCGGTCAGCATCAACGCCTGCGCCAGGCGGTCCAACACCTGCGCCGAGGGCGCGCCGCCCCGGCCCTGCTCCAGCCAGCTGTACCAGGTGGGGCTGATGTGGGCCCGCTGCGCCACCTCCTCGCGCCGCAACCCCGCCGTGCGCCGCCGCCCGGCCGGATAGCCCAACGCAATCGGGTCGAGCCGGGTCCGCCGCTCCCTCAAATAGGCACCCAGTGGAGTCTCGTTGGCCATACGCCCATCCTGTTGGTCGCCATACCTGGATAAGCTCTCGACTTTAACAGGATGAAGAACGCGCCCACAGTGCCTGCCTCTCACGCAAACAGGAGGTGCACATGAACGTGTTCGTGACCGGAGCCACGGGGTGGGTCGGCTCGCGCGTGGTCCAGGAGCTGCTGGGGGCCGGGCACCAGGTGCTGGGGCTCGCCCGCTCGGAGGACAAGGCGGCGGGACTGGCGCGGACCGGCGCCCGGGTGCTGCGCTCCACCCTGGACGACCTGGGGGCGCTGGCTGACGCGGCCAGGCAGTCCGATGCGGTCATCCACCTGGCCTTCAATCACGACTTCTCGAAGTTCGCCGACAACGCCAGACAGGACCAGCGCGCCATCGAGGTACTGGGTGAAGCCCTGGCCGGCACGGACAAGCCGCTGCTGGTGACGTCCGGCATGGCGAGGCTGGCGCCCGGCCGCATCCCCACCGAGGCCGACCTGCCGGTCGACCACGCCGACTATCCGCGCCGCTCGGAGGCCTCGGCCATCCAGCTGGCCGAGCGCGGCGTCCGCGTGGCCACGGTGCGGCTGCCGCCCTCCGTCCATGGCGTGGGAGACCACGGCTTCGTGCCCTTCCTGATTCAGCTGGCGCGCGAGAAGGGCGTGTCGGCGTACCTGGGTGAGGGGACGAATCGCTGGTCCGCCGTGCACGTGTCGGATGCGGGCCGGCTGTATCGGCTGGCGCTGGAGCACGGCGTGGGCGAGCGCGTCTATCACGCCATCGCGGAGCAAGGCGTCGCCCTGCGAGACATCGCGCGGGTCATCGGCCGCCGCCTGGGCGTGCCGGTCGAGCCGCGCGGCCGCGAGCACTTCGGCTGGCTCGCGGACTTCGCCCTGGCCGACATGCCGGGCTCGAGCGAGCGCACGCGGGCCGTGCTGGGATGGAACCCCACCGGCCCGGCGTTGCTCGCGGACATCGAGCACCCCGACTACTGACGGGCGCGAGGGAGCGCGGACGGGCAAGCCCCGCCCATCCGCGCCGTCCTCGTGTGACTACAGCTCGACGGGCGGGAGGGCCTCGCCCATCTCGCCCGGGTTGTCTCCGCGGTGGTCCTCGTCGTCGAGCCCCAGCTCCCCGCTGGCGTTGGAGCCCCAGCACTTGACGCTGCCCTCATCGAAGGTGGCGCACGTGTGGTGGTAGCCCGCCACGAGGGACGTCACGGCGCGACCCGCGCCCAGGTTCACCCGGGGCAGTGCCTCGCCCATCTCGCCCGGCGCGCCTCCACGCTCGTTCCAGTCGCCGGACCCGAGCTGCCCCCAGTAGCCGCCGCCCCAGCACTTGACGGAGCCGTCATCCAGGAGCGCGCAGGTGTAGATGCCGCCAACGGTGAGCGCCTTCGCGGTCCGCCCCGTCCCCAGGTCGACTCGCGGCAAGGCGTCTCCCATCTCACCCGCGTTGTCTCCCCGGTGCACCTTGTCGCCGAGGCCGAGCGCGCCGTACTGGTTGCCGCCCCAGCACTTGATGGAGCCATCATCCAGGAGCGCGCACGTGGAGAACTCACGGGCGGCAATCGCCTTCGCGGTCCTCCCCGTGCCCAGGTTCACCCGAGGCAGCGCGTCGCCCATCTCGCCCGGGCCATCTCCGCGCTCCGCCGTGTCACCGAGCCCCAGCTCGCCCCAGTTGTTATCGCCCCAGCACTTGACCGAGCCGTCATCCAGGAGCGCGCACGTGTGACGACCTCCCGCGGCGAGCGCCTTCGCGGTCCGCCCCGTGCCGAGGCTCACGGCAGGCAGCGCGTTGCCCATCTCCCCCGGGCCATCTCCGCGGTGCTCCGTATCGCCGAGCCCCAGCCGGCCATTCCCGTTGTCACCCCAGCACTTGACCGCCCCATCATCGAGGATGGCGCACAGGTGATTCAGCCCGCTGACGAGCGTCTTCGCGGTCCGCCCCGCGCCCAGGTCCAGCCGGGGCAACGCGTCGCCCATCTCGCCAGGGCCGTCTCCGCGGCGCCGCGTGTCGCCGAGCCCAAGCTGGCCCTGCGCGTTGTCTCCCCAGCACTTGACCGCGCCTCCCTCGAGGAGCGCGCAGCTGAAGCCCTCCCCCAGGCCCATCGTCGCCACGCGCGCGTCCGTGCCCACACCGACGAAGGGGAGGTTGCTCATCAGGACGGAGCCACGGCCGCCACCTCGGTTGTCGGTGTGCTCGAGCCCC
This sequence comes from Myxococcus faecalis, assembly GCF_050039385.1. Classification (NCBI taxonomy): domain Bacteria; kingdom Pseudomonadati; phylum Myxococcota; class Myxococcia; order Myxococcales; family Myxococcaceae; genus Myxococcus; species Myxococcus faecalis. Next base: position 2,199,403 of record NZ_CP144336.1, read on the forward strand.
AGCTGCCCCTTGCCGTTCGCCCCCCAGCACTTGAGCCGTCCATCCGTGTAGACGGCGCAGGTGGTCCCCACCCCGGCGAAGACGGACTTCACCGCGTAGCCACGCACGCGCACCTCGACCGAGCCGGTGCCGGTGGCGCCGTGGGTGTCGGTCACCTGGTACTCGAAGCCGGCGGCGCCCACGAAGCCCGCCGCGGGCGTGAATCGCACGGCGTCACCGACGAGCTCGACCGTGCCGTTGCGCGCGTTCGAGACTCCGGTCACCGCCAGCGCGTCCCCTTCCACATCGCGGTCATTGAAGAGGAGCGTCGCCACGGGGATGCGCAGCGCGACCTCCGCGCGGGCCACGGCGGAGTCCGCGACGGCCATGGGGGCGTCGTTGACCGGGTTGACGGTGACGCTCACCGTCGCGGTGCTGAAGCCGGCCCGGTCGGTGACCTGGTACTGGAACGTCGCCGTCCCGAAGAAGTCCGCCTCCGGGGTGAAGCGGACGTTCTGTCCCTCCAGCGTCACGCTGCCATGGGTGGCCGAGTGGACGGCCTCCACCAGGAGGTCGTCGGTGTCGACGTCGATGTCATTCGCGACGAGCGTGGCGGTCGGGAGGACCAGCACGGTGTCCTCGTCCGTGCTCGCGGTATCGGCGACGGCCACGGGCGCCTCGCCCACGATGACGGTCACCGTCGCGCTGGTGGTTCCGGCCAGATTCCTGACCGTGTATTGGAACGTCGCCGACCCGGTGAAGTCCGCCTCCGGCCTGAAGTCGATCATCCCGCCGTCGATCTTCACGGTGCAATGGACCGCCGAGCCCACGCCAGCGAGGTTGAGCAGGAAGCCATCGCCCATGTCGTCATTCGCGGTGAGCTCCTCGACCTTGATGTACCGCGAGGTATTCCTCCGGGCGTACACGGTGTCGGCGACGGCGACCGGAGCGTCTTCCACGGAGCGGACCGTGACGGCCACCGTCGCGGTGTGCGTCAACAGCCCGTCGCTGACCGTGTACTCGAAGCTGGCGCTCCCGTGGTGGTCCGCCTCCGGGGTGAAGGTGACGTTGCCATCCGCGAGCGTCACGGTGCCATGCGTCGCGGCGCCGACGCCCGCCACCCAGAGCGTGTCCCCATCCACGTCCGTGTCATTGGCGATGAGCGTGGCCGCGGGGACGACGAGCGCGACATCCTCGTCGGTGCTCGCGCTGTCCGCCACGGCGACAGGGGCATCGTTCACGGCGTTGACCGTGACGGTGACCTGCGCGGTGTCCGTCAGGCGGCCATCCCCCACCGTGTACTCGAACGTCGCGGTTCCGAAGAAGTCCGCCTCCGGGGTGAAGGTGACGGTGCCGCCCACCAGCGTCACGCCGCCATGGGTCGCCTTGCCGACGGCCGTCACGGTCAGCGAGTCGCCGTCCGCGTCGACGTCGTTGGACACGAGCGACGCGCCAGGAATCACCAGGGCGGTGTCCTCATCGGTTGCGAGCAGGTCGTCATGCCCGGACGGGGCCGCGTTGGCCGAAGGAGGAGGCGCGGGTGGTTTCTTGTCCTCCCCTCCTCCACACGCGGCCAGGGCCACGCAGAGCAGCAGGGTGCGCGGCCAGGGAACGGACGGAAGTCTCGGGTACGAACGAACGCGTTGGTGCTTCACAAGCCCCCTCACAGGAAGAAGCCCCCCAGGGCCGGAGAAACCCGGTGGGGTGCTGCCCCCATAACGGAGCCCGGCGGCGCAGGTCGCACGGACAAACGCGCCACTCGACGGAATGGACCAGCCCGAGGGCCACCGGGACACGGCGCACAGCCAGTGTCCCGGCCCTGGGACGCACGGGCTACTGCAGGTCGCAGCCGGGGATGCAGTAGTTCACGTTGATGAGCGTGCGCGTGGCGGGCAGGTTCGACTGACAGCCGGCGTACTGCGTGGCGGGGGTGGCCTGGATGCGCGAGGCGCCGCACTTCACCACACAGGCACGGATGTTCTCGAACCAGTAGATGAGGTCGTTGTTCGGGCAGTTGGGCGGGATGCCGATGCCCTGCTCCGTGCTCGCCAGCACCTCGCCCTCCGGCGCGTCGAACTCGGACTCGGCTCCACCACCGCAGGCCACCAGGGACAGGCTGCACATCGCGAACAGGGAAACGACCAGACGCTTGGCTTGCATGGCGACTCCTTCACGACAAGGGGGAAGGAGAATCATGACCTATCCAGGAGTCCCCGAGAAGCAGGCCCCACGGGTCCGCCTGCTCGGAAGCAGCACGCGCGGCTTCACCGGCGCCCGTGTCGGTCCAGCGCCCCCGCTCACCGCCCCCCATGGCGGCTCACCGGGCGTGGACGTCACCGGCAGCGCGGCCGTCGTCAAGGTGTCCGCGCGCACGGCGAAGTGGGACTTCATCGACTACATCTCCCTGCTCAAGGTGGACGGCAGGTGGCGCATCGTGGCCAAGGTGTACCACCGCGAGCCCCGGGCGGAGGCCCCGTCGCGGCCCACGTCCGCCTCGCCCTGAGCCGACGACGTCCCTTTCCCCTCCCCGCGGGCCTGACCCTCACCAGTCCACGATCATCGGCACCTGGTGGTCCCGGGAGTCCACGAGCGCGGCGCGGAGGCTGTCGACCGCGGCCTTCGCGTTGTCGGGCCAGTGCATCCGCTCCAGTGCCGCCAGGGCCCGGGGCGTCGAACCGGTGAGGCGCCGCAGCGGCGTCGTCATCTCGAAGGTCGCCTCGAAGTCGCGGGGAAGAAACAGCATGGCGGCCACATGGACGCGGTCGCCCTCGCCTCTCTTGCGGAAACCCAGGAACGACTTGCCGGGCCTGCGTGCCTCCTCCAGGAGCGCCTCGTACGAGGCGGGGTCCACGCGGTGGAAGCGAGGCTCGGCCTCGGAGCGCTCGTCCCACAGTGGGTCTGGCGTGGAGACTGGGAGCTGCCGCAGGTCCTCCACCAACATGTCGATGACCCTGGCGCGACGAACCGGCGCCTCAGGGCCGCCGAATGGCAGTCCTTCCGGAAGCGGCCGGGCACCTTCCGGCCCGATGATGGAATACGGGACGCCGCTCGCCCACGCGGAGCGCATCGCCGGGGTGATGAAATCACCGACAATGTAGCGGCTGAGAGGCAGAACCATGAAGTCGATGGCCATGGAGGCCTTGGAGCCTAGCCGAGCAGCTCCAGGAGTTTCAGCACGGTGTTCCAGTTGCGCGTCGTGGCCGTGCCGCGCAAGGCCAGCTTCCCGAGCGCGACCGCCAGCGCGCTCTTCCCCTGGCCGTTCGGGTACCAGGAGTAGATCTCCTTGCCCGCGACCTGGAACAGCTCCGGCCCCCAGTCCTGGGCATGCAGGGGCGCCAGCTCCGCCTTCGTCGGCGCGGCCGAGAGGAACGTTACGCACAGGGAGGAGGGGTTCGTCGCCACGTCCGCGAACGGGTTGCCGTCGACGACGGCTTGCAGCTGCTTCAGCGTCCGCAGCGTCGTGGCGATGGGCCGCCCCATGAACTGCTCCAGCGCCTCCTCGATGCCCTTCGTGAGCTCCGCCACGCCGAGCTTCGTGGTGAACACCGCGTTGCCGCTCTGCACGTAGGTCTTCACGTCGCCGCAGCCGAGCCGCGACAGCATCGCGCGCAGCTCGGCCATCGGCAGGCTGTTTTTCGTGCCCACATTCACACCACGGAGCAGGAGCGCGTAACGAGTCATCACGTGAGTGTGCCACGCGGGCGCCGAAGCGCGGTGTCCGGATGCTCACGGTGCGCGCCGCGCTGAACCGCTCGGGACTCACTCGGCCTTGGGGGCGTAGAACTCCGCCGGGCCGGCGAGCCACACGGTGGTGCCGTCGGTGCGCTCCAGCAGCGCCTCGGCCAGCCGGGGCCAGTCCTCGTGGAAGCCCACGACCTGGAGACTGGACGGGACGTAGCCCAGGAACTGCCCGGGCCCCACGGCGACGACGGTCGCGGAGGGCGCGCGATGCGGCTGCTCCGAAGGGGCGCCATACAGGGCCCAGGGACTCCAGGAGCGGCTCAGCGCCTCGTAGCGCAGCGGCGCGCAGCTCGTCTGGGCGATGCGCTTCGCGTCCTCCTCGCTCTGCCCCGAGCAGACCTGGAGGCGGTCACCGAGCTTCACGTCCGTCAGCGGACAGGAGACCTGCAGCGCGTGGCGGCAGGTCCCGATGGGCTGGGGCGCGCCGCGCTCGCTCGAGTAGGCCTGGACGAAGGCGGCGCTCCCCTTCGGGTCATCCCACTGGATGGCCGGGCCCAGGTCCTCCAGGAAGACCCAGGGCACGGTGGTGGCCTCCACGACCGCCGAGGCCACCCACGCCACCTCCAGGCCGTACCCGAGAGGCGCCTCGCTGTACGGGACGAACCCAAGATAGCCGCCCGTCTGCAGGCGCCTCACGGCGCCGGAGCCCCGGAACAGGACCTCGCCGTCCGCCGAGCCCCCGGGGCGAGCCACGATGCCGCCGTCGCCGGACGGGTTGTTCGCCGGATGCGTACAGAGCCGGGTGCAGGTGTTCTTAGCATCCAGGTCGGCCCACGCCTGGCTCGTGTTCGAACAGCCCAGGGTCTCATTGAGCGGGGCGACGGCGGGGAGTGCACAGACACAGGGCTTGTGGACCGCCGTGAACCGGCACGCGGCGTCCACCCACGGCGGCGGGCCATGATGGCCGTAATACCCGACGCCAATGATGCCTCCGGGCGTTCGCGCCTGGGCCGGCGCGCTCCAGGTGACGGCGCTCAGGGCAGCCAGGAGCGCGAGCAATGACATCCTCGACGTGAGACGAATCCAGCACGGCTGCGGGGACATGGGACCTCCAGCGAATGGACAGACACGCGAACGGGCTCGAGAAACATACGGGAGGGCCGTCGAGCGCCGGCATCACCCATCGGGGTGACGCCCTCCGAACCCAGGGGGCGTGAGAAAGGCTGTCGTTGCCGCGCATGGTAGAAATACCCCCGGACGTCGTGCCGACACTCGAAGCCACCGGGGAGACAAGGTCATGCGCGTGAAGCGTCAGCCGGGTTCCATGCAGGGGGAGCAGGTGCTCCTGGAGGTGATGACGGCGTTGAGCAGCTCGCTCGACCTGAAGGAAGCCTTCTCGGAGTCCCATCGGATTCTGTCACGCGTGCTGGCGGCGGACTTCGGAGGGCTGTGTGTGTCCAATCCGGGGGCGCCCGGCCAATACGACTGGCCGATGGTCCAGGACATGCCGCAGGTCTTCTTCGACCGCTACCCGGAGATTTCAGACGAGTGTTTCGTGAGCTCCGCGGTGATTCGGCGGCCGAACACCGTGCTGCGGGACACCGAGATGCTGTCGCGCCGGCAGATGCATGACAGCGCCATGTATGCGTACTGCCGGGAGATGCACATGCCGGTGGAGCGGGTGTTGTCCGTGTTGATGGACATGGGCCTGGGCTGGCACAGCGGCTTCACGCTGTACCGGGAGACCCGGAAGGCGTTCACGGAGAAGGAGCGCGCCTTCCTCCAGCGCCTGACGCCCATCCTGGCGAGGACCGTGCGCAATTGCCGCATGCTGGAAGACCTGGCGCACCAGGGCGACCTCCTGGAGCAGCTCTTCCGGCACACGGGGCTCGACAGCATCGTGTTGAGCCCGCCCACCACCGAGCTGATGCGCACGCCCCGCTCCACGGCGCTGCTGCATCGCTGGTTCCCGGACGCGCCCTGTGGCCGCTTCGGCCTGCCGCAGGTGCTGCTGGATGCGCTGGAGGGGCTCCGGCGCTCCGGCCCCCAGCAGCTCTCCGGACAGGACGTGCTGACCTTCCGGCGCCCGGGGAGGAGCTTGAAGGTGACCTTCCTGCGGTTGCCGGGGCAGTCGGGGAGGATGCCGTGGGCGATGATCTTCCAGGAGGTGCGGCACGGGGCGCAGGCTCCCGCGGAGTGGCGCAAGCGCCTGACGCCGCGCGAGATGGACGTGGTGGAGCGTGTCTTGAATGGCTGGGACAACCAGACCATCGCGGACGACCTGGACAGCTCGCTGAACACCTTGAAGACGCACCTGAAGCGCGTCTACGCCAAGCTGGCCGTGCCCAGCCGGGCCAAGCTCATCCTGCTGGCGCAGGAGCACAGCGCCGAGAAGGAGGGTTGGCCATCTCGCTCGTAGGCAGAGCGCGAGGGCGCTTCGCGGGAGCGCCACCGCGGCGGCTACCGGATGCGCAGCCCCGTGTACAGGTCTCCACTGTTCTGGATGTTGCGCCGCAGCTTCGTGGCGGCATCCGCGCAAGCGCCTCGTCCTGTCTCCAGCCGCAACACATCCCCATCCAGGGTCAGGTCCCCTGTCGACAGGCAGCTCGAGATGTCGACGTCCCAGAGCCAGCGGTCGACGAGCAGTCGCCCTCCGAAAACGGCGGGATGATCCGCGAACTCCTCGGGGAGCCCCGTTGATACGCCCAGGTGACTGAATCGCAGGGGCTCCTCCGATTGGAAGACGACCTCCAGCACGAGGGGACGCTCCTGGTAGGTGAAGCTCGCGCGGAGCAGGAAGCTGGGATGCTCCGGTGTCCCCGGGTCCCACCGCGAGTCGATGGCCCGATAATACGTCCGGGGGATGAACACCTGCTTGCCCCCGATGTACAGGGGCGTGTCGGTGCCTGCCTCGACGGGGCCTCGGATGTGAAGCTTGCCCGGCGGGTCCTCTGGGAAGTCAAAGATGTCGCGCGGGGCCTGGGTGTTCGGCACGGAGTTCTCACAGGACAGCTCCGGCAGGAGCACCTCCGCGTAGTCCTCGCAGCGAACCTCGGGCGGCAGGTCCATCCGCAGCTCCGCGAGCCTGTACTTCAGGGTCTCCACCGAGAAGCGGAGGCCGTCAGCGGAGAGGAAGCGGCTCGGCGACGTATAGTCGATGCCACCCTCTGGGGTCAGCCAGACGGAGTCCGAGCCATAACTCAAACCGAACAGGTAGGTCGTTTCGGGCGCATCATCACCACCGCAAGCACTCAAGCCCAGCGTGGCGATGAGACCGACAGCGCGGTACCAGGAACGTGAAGGCATAGGCGAGGGGACTCTACGCTCGATGCCCTTCCAAAGTCCGGTCTCCGTCTCATGGAGGAGAGAAAGGTTCGACCGGCGACCTCGACTGAGCTCCCGGGAGCAGTCGGCCATCCTTGCGTTCGCTGAGAGCGGCGGGTGGGATGGATGGCTCCGAAGCCGAAGGAGGCGTGAATGTCGAGTCGAACGGTGTCCCGGAGGACGTTGCTCCAAGGTGCGTTGGTGGCGGTCGCGTTCAATCCCATGAGCCGCAGCTGGGCCTCCACGCCGGAGGCCGGCGCGGTCCCCCTGCCCCCTCTCGATGGCGAGCTGCTGCTGGACGAAGCGTCGCGGACCGCGGCCTCGGACGACTTCGGGCACATCCGGCACCACACGCCGTGGGCAGTGCTCGTGCCCGGCTCGGTGAAGGACATCGTGGCCATGGTCCGCTTCGCGCGCCGCCAGGGGCTGAAGATCGCCGCCGCGCGCGGCCTGGGTGAGAGCCACAGCACCTTCGGCCAGTCCCAGGTGCCAGCGGGCATCGTCGTCGACATGTCCGCGCTGGCCACCCTCCACGAGCTGGACCAGGACAGCGCCTGGGTGGATGCGGGCGTCCGGTGGCATGAGCTGCTCCAGGCCTCGCTCCCCAGCGGCAAGAGTCCCCCGGTGCTGACCGATTACATCGAGCTGAGCATCGGCGGGACGCTGTCGGCGGGAGGCATCGGCGGACAGGCGTTCCGCTGGGGTCTCCAGGTGGACAACGTCCTGGAGCTGGACGTCGTCACGGGCCGGGGCGAGCTCGTGCGGTGCTCACGCTGGCGCGAGCGGCCCCTGTTCGACGCCGTGCGCTCGGGTCTGGGCCAGTTCGGCATCATCGTGCGAGCCCGGGTTCGGCTCGTCGACGTGCAGCCCCGCGCCCGGACCTACCTCGCGCTGTACGACGACCTCCACCGCTTCCTCGAGGACCAGCGGCGGCTCATCGAGGACGGCCGCTTCGACTACGTCGAGGGCTCCGTCGTCTCCTCCAACGAAGGCCGGGCGTATCAGCTCGAGGTGGTGAAGTACTTCACCCCGGGCTCGGAGCCCCAGGACTCGCGGCTGCTCGCGGGCCTGCGCTTCCAACCGGGGACGCTCCAGGTGACGGACGGCAGCTACCTCGACTTCGCCAACCGGCTCGCGCCGCTGATACAGCTGCTCAAGCAGCTCGGCGTCTGGGGTTTCCCCCACCCCTGGCTGGACATGTTCGTCCCCGCCCGGTGCGCCGAGGAGTTCGTCCAGGAGGTCCTCGCGCAGACCACCGACGCAGACATGGGACAAGGGCCCATCCTCCTCTACCCCTTCCGCGCCTCGGCGCTGACCACGCCCTTCCTGCGGACGCCCAACGACAGACACGTCTTCCTCTTCTCGCTGCTGCGCACCGCGATTCCCCCGACGCCGGAAAATGTCGCGACCCTGGTGCAGAAGAACCGCGCCATCGTCGACCGGCTCACGGCCCTCGGCGGGAAGATCTACCCCGTGGATGCCGTGCCCTTGAGCCCCGCCGACTGGCGCCGCCACTTCCATCCCCACTGGGAGCGGTTCGCGCACGCGAAGCGACGCTACGACCCGGACCACGTCCTCACCCCGGGACAAGGCATCTTCTGAGCGAGGGTGGCGGAACGTCCAATGACTGTGTCCACGGAGACACAGTCACTCCTCCTGGATGACTGCCATTGATTGACGCCCGCGTGACGACGAGGCGAGAGTTTCGTCGTCACCCAGCAGCAACTCCCAGGAGAATCCAGACATGTCCTCTCGTTTGAGCGGGTGGTCCGTTGCCGTGCTCGCCGTGGTCCTCCATGTCGCGCCGGCCCAGGCCCAGCAGTGCGTTTCGGTGAACTCGACCGCGGGCACGTGGCTCACCGTGGTCGACAACTACGTCAGCTCGGCACAGGCCTCGGTCGCCTCCACGCTCACGGCGGTCGCCACTCCGAGCCCTCTCAACCTCCTGCAGGCCACCAGCGACCTCGCATCATTGACTGTCAATGCCACGGCCATGAACATCTTCTCCGGCTTCGACGCCGAGGTCATCGCCGAGGCCTTCAACGTCGACACCGAGGTCGCGCTCCAGTTGCAGACGCAGGGTGGCATGCGGGGCACCATCGTCCGGGTCCATGCGAGCTTGCCGAGTGTGATTCGTCCAGTCGACGATATCAACGCCATGAACGACTCGCTCAGCGAGCTCACGGACCTCCGGGCGAGCCTGCCGGCATTCTGTCCGTGACGCCCCTCAGGCCGGGGCTTGCTCGAACCCGGAGATGACCTCCTCGAGGACGCTCCGGAAGTAGCCCTCCGAGGGGCCACCGGCGTCACGTAGGGCGAGCAGCAGCGGATGGAAGCTCGGGTCGCCCAGGGCCGCGGCGGCCTCGAGCGCATAGACCATCACCCTCTCGCCCCTCAGCGCGGCGCGCACGGGCTCGACCGCGCGAGCATCCTTGCGAGTCGCCAGTCCCACCAGCGCCTCCCCGACAATCTCCGGGTCCTCATCCCCGAGGCGCGCCACGAGCGCATCCCGCAGCTCCGGCGTGTCACGCGCCTCCATGAGCGTCCCCAGCCCGAACGTCGCCCAGTCCCGGACATCGCGGTCCTCGTCGGCCGACAGGCGGATGAGCACCTCCACCGCCTCCGGCGCATCCAGGACCGCCAATCCATGCGCCGCGCCATACCGCGCCTCGGCCGAGGGATGACCTGCCAGCGCGACGAGCACGGCCAGGGCGCGGGGCTCCACCAGGTGGCTCAAGGCAACCCCGGCGGAGAGGAGGACCTCGGGCTCCCGCTCCCGCCGGAGCAGGTCCACCAGCGCGTCCCCACGCTCCGTTTGGAAGACCGGGTTTCCAGCGCCGAGCTGGCCCAGGATGTCCACGCCGCGCCCCCGCGCCTTCGCGGAGGAGGACCCGAGCAGCCCAAGGGCCGCGTCCAGCACGTCACGCGTCCCCCGCGCATGCAGGGCCCGGAGGGCCTCCCAGGCGCGCGCATCCTCTTCGTCCCCCTCCAGGGCAACCTGGATGAGCTCCTCGAGGCTCCTCGCTTCGCCATGCTCGGGATGATTCATGCGTGAAGTCCTCTCAGGACGACGGAGGGCGACCGTCGTGGCACCAGACCACGGCGCGGGCCTCCAGGCCAGCCACAGGCCGGATCCGGGTCCCCAGCCCATCCGCGAAGTACAGCCGACCAGCCGCGACATCGCTGGCAATCCCATGCACCGTCGTCGGGTTCGTCACCAGGGGAGTCCTGTTGTTGTAGTGACGACCTACACCTTGCCATTCGGGACATCGAACCCGAGGGCGGACGGGCTGTTGATACCGCCTACCACCTGCGTGGGATTGCTGCCGTCCAGCCCGGCGCTCATCACCCGGCTGCCGTTGAAGTCGGACCCGTACAGCGTGCGGTTCGTCGAGTCGATGGCCAGACCGCTGGGGAAGCCTCCGTTCGCCACGTCGACCGGGTTTCCCCTATCATCCGCGACCCATGGCACCTCCTTCAGACGACGCTCCGATGGCTCCTGCCGCCAAGCCCTGGTTGACCCGGACGAGCGCCGCGGTCGTGTCGACGGTCCTCTTCATCGTCAGCTGCGCCCTGCCCGCCCTCGTCCTGTACAACACCGCGACGAAGCAAGAGGACACGATGTCGGGTGTAACGCTCCTGCTCACCGGCTGGTTGGGCGTGTTCGTGATGCAAGGGGGCTGGTTCGCGAACCCCTTGCTGGCCGTCACGCTCCTCCTGCTGTTGATGGGCCGGTATCGAGGGGCCTTCTGGACAGGCTTCCTCGCGGTGCTCGTCGGGCTCTCCTCCTTGTCCTGGTACTTCCACTCCATCCCCGCGGACGAGGGTGTCAGCCCGACCCGGCAACTCGAGCTGCTCTACCCCACGCTCGGCTTCTTCTTCTGGCTGGGGAGCCTGCTGGTGGGGCCTGTCAGTGCGTCCATCCTCGCGAGGCGGGAGGCCGAGCCGAAGGCCACCTCCCCCATCCCCGTGGTCGACGTGCGGCCCCACCCATGACTCACCCCACCTTCGCGCGAGCCTCGCGCACCGGCGCCTCCAGGGCCCGCGTCACGATGCGGTTCTCCTGGGTCCCCAGGTGGATGACCCCGTCCGGGCTCGAAATCGAGGCACGCAGGACGTCCCCCTCCTTCAGGTAGCCCGCCGTGTTGCCCTGCTTCAGGATGAGCTTCGCGAGCGTCTTGTCGGACAGGAAGACGCTGATGAACCTGCCCACCTGTCGCGCAAGCTTCGACAGGTTGCGCCCCGCCGCCACGCCGCCCGGCGTCCCTGTCAGCACCAGGTCCCCCGGGAACAGGTCCATCACCTCCGACAGCTCCGTGAGCGTCTCCTCCGGCGGGTAGAGCATCTCCGAGGTGCTCGCGTCCTGCCTCGGCTCGCCATTGACAGACAGCTGGAGTCGCAGGTCCATCAACCGCGCGCAATCCTCCGCGTCGAGCAGATAGACATACGGCCCCACCGGACAGAAGGTCCGGAAGCTCTTCGCCTTGTGCCACTGTCCCTCCGCGAGCTGGAGGTCCCTGGCGGAGATGTCATTGCCCATCACGATTCCGGCGACGAACTCGTGCAGCCCTCCCCGCTCCACCCGCACCGGCCCCGAAATCCTCCGGCCGATGACCAACCCCAGCTCGATTTCGTAGTCGAGCATCCGGACCCGCTCCGGCTTGACGATGTCCTCCGTGCTCGAGGCCAGCGACGACGAGGCCTTGCGGAAGAACTGGTTGAAGTCCTTCGCGTCCGGGTCCTGCCCCACCTCCAGCATGTGGCTGCGGTAGTTCTGTCCCTGGCAGACCACGTTGCACGGCGACGTCACCGGCGCGAGCAGCTCGAGCTTCGCCAGCGCGAGCCCCTCTCCCTCGCTCCCCGCCGCCGCCATCCCCCGCGCCCTCGCCGCCCCCTCCGCGAGGAACTCCGCCAGGGACTCGTACCGCCCCGGGATGGGGATGACCTGCTCCCGCCGCACCCATCCCCACCGGACCTCGCCTCCCATCCTGAACCGCGCGACATGAATTCCCATGACCCAAGGCTCCTTCAACGTGGCCCGGCGGCCACCGTGAGCGCATCCAGGAAGCAGGTCATCCGGTCCGCGACCTCGCGGACATGCGGCGCCTGCAGCATCGTGTAGTGATTGCCCGGAACCTGATGCAGCTGGGCCTGGAGCAACCGCTCCCCCCAGCTCTCCACCGGCGCGGGCAGCGTGTCCGACGAAGGCGCGGCCAGCTGCTCCGCCTGGAGGAAGAGCACCTTGCCGCGATAGGGCTCCGCCCGGTAGCGGGACAGGGCCCGCGCGTTGCGGGAGAAGACCCGGAAGCGCTGCTCCATCTCCGGCAGCTCCACCCCCGGCAGCGCGCCCAGGGCCTTGGCGTGCTCGACCAAATAGCCCAGGCGCCCCGCCTCATCGAGCGCCTGGAGCTTCACCGCGTCGAGCTTCGCCGCCTCCGCGCCCCCCAGCAGGTCCGTGGCGAACCACGCCATGAGCGCGCCGGGCTCCTCCGCCCGCTGGTAGAGCTCCGGAGACCAGGTCTCCAACAACAGGAGCAGCTCCACCTGCTCGGACCGCGCCTCCAACTGCCGCGCCATCGCCTGCGCGACGATGCCGCCCGTGGACCAGCCCCCCAGGCGATACGGCCCGCTCGGACGGACGCGGCGCACCTCCTCCAGGTACCGCGCCGCCATCTCCTCGATGGAGCCCGCGTCCTGGTCCGGCAGCGCCTGCAGCGCATAGAAGGGCTGCCGGGGCCCCAGCTGCCTCGCCAGCGGCGCGTAGCACAGCACGTCGCCTCCCGTCGGGTGCACGAAGAACAGGGGCGGCTTGTCGCCCGACTCCTGGATGCGCACCAGCGGCTCACGCGCGCGAGCACCGCCCTCCTGCTGGACGAGCAGGGCCGCGAGCTGACGGATGGTGTCCGCCTGGAACAGGAGGGAGACGGGGAGCTGACGCCCCCAGCGGGCGCGCAGCCGGGACATCAACCGGACCGCCAGCAACGAGTGGCCGCCCAGCTGGAAGAAGCTGCTGGTGACGCCGATGGGGCGCAAATCGAACAGCTCCTCCCAGAGCGCCACCAGCTCCAGCTCCAGCGCGTCCCTGGGCGCGACGTACGCGGCCGACAGCTCCGGCGCCGGAGCCTCGGGCACCGGCAGGGCGCGGACATCCAGCTTCTGGTTCGGCGTCAACGGCAGCGCGTCGAGCCGGACGAAGTGGGAGGGAATCATCGCGGGCGGCAGCCTGTCCCTCAGCAAGCGCGACAGCGCCGAGGGGGTGACGGACGTCGCGGCCACGACATAGGCCGTGAGCGCCACCTCGCCCGAGGCGTCGGCCCTCGCCACCACCACCGCTTGACGGACCTCCGGGTGCTGACGCAGCTCCGCCTCGATTTCCCCCGGCTCGATGCGTACGCCCCGGACCTTTACCTGGTGGTCCTCGCGGCCCAGGAACTCGAGGCGCCCCTCGGGCAGACGACGGACCCTGTCTCCTGTCCGGTACATGCGCAGGCCGGGCTCCCCCGCGAAGGGGTCCGGGAGGAAGCGCTCCGCCGTCAGCTCGGGGCGGTGGAGATAGCCCCGCGCCACCCCTTCGCCTCCGATGAACAGCTCTCCGGGCATGCCCACCGGCACGGGCGAGAGCCGCGCGTCCAGCACGTACATCCGCGTGTCCGCGATGGGCCCACCGATGGTGACCAGGGACGCGTCCTCCACCCGCTCGAACGAGGACCAGATGGTCGTCTCGGTCGGCCCGTACATGTTGAGCACCTCGCCCTCCACCCTCGGGAGCACCTGGCGCGCCAGGGCCGAGGGGAAGGCCTCGCCGCCCACCAGGAGCTTGCGGAGCGGACGCAGCGCCTCCGCGCCCCCTGGCTCCAGCAGCAACATCCGCAACATCGACGGCGTGCACTGGAAGTGGGTGACGCCGTGCGCGGCGATGAGCGAGGGGAGGTCCTCGGGCGCGGGCCGCGTGCAACGCTCCTTCAGGGCGTTCAGGGTCTCGAGCCCCGCCAGCGTCGCGTCGACGTCCATCCCGAAGTCGATGAGACACGCGACCTCGTCCACGCCCAGCTCGCGCAGCCTGTCGATCAACGGCAGGCAGCTCTCCACGTTCCCGAACAGGCCCAGCTGGTTGAAGTACCGGTCGATGGCCTTCGCGAGCAGCTGGTCGACGTCCGCCTCCGAGAGCGCCTCCAGCTCGCCCCCATGTGGCAGGGGCCCGATGACCGAGCGCAGCAGCCCGATGGAGCTCTTCAGGTACTGGCGCAGCGGCGCGTTCACCTTCTGGCGGATGTCGTCGACGTCCTCGCCCATGAACGTGTGCAGCATGAGCGTGACGTGGCCCGGCCCCGGCCCGTGGCCCGCGGCCGCCCAGGCCTCCCGATAGATTCGGACCTTCTTCGCCAGCTCCGCCAGGTTCTGCCCCAGCAGGTGCGTGAGCACATGCGCGCCCGCCGCGCCCGCCGCACGGAACGTCTCCGGGTTGCCCGCCGCCGTCACCCAGACCTGGACGTCCGGCTGGACCGGCCGGGGGAGGGACTGGACCGGGACGTCCTGCCCCTGTCCGTTCCGGAACGACACCGCCTCGCCCCTCCAGAGCCTCCTGACGGTGGAGATCTGCTCGAAGAAGGAGCTGCGCGCGTCGGCGAAGCGCTCCGGCGCGAGCACGAAGTCATTGGGGTGCCACCCCGAGGCGAACGAGAGGTCCACGCGTCCGTCGGAGAGGTTGTCCACGATGGACCACTCCTCCGCGACCCGGATGGGGCTGTGCAGCGGAAGGACGATGCTGCCCGCGCGCAGCCGGATGTTCCGGGTGGTCGCCGCGAGCGCCGCGCTGACGACGGAGGGATTCGGGTAGAGCCCGCCGAAGGCGTGGAAGTGCCGCTCGGGCGTCCAGACCGCCTTGAAGCCATGCGTGTCCGCGAACCGCGCACCCTCCAGGAGCAGCCGGTACTTGGCCTTCGTGTGCTCGCGCTCGTCGCTGGCGAAATAGAAGAGGCTGAACTCGAGCGGCCTGCTGGACGCGCCGGTCCCGGTCGATACTCCCTGCTCGCCGCGGAGGACCACCTGGAAGCCCCGGGTGAGCGAGTACAGGAGCTCCAGCACGGAGATGTCGAACGACATGCTCGTCGTGGCGAGCCACACGCCGCGCTCGTGAGCGCCCATGGCGTCATCCATCGCGTCGAAGAAGCGCACGACGTTGCGGTGACAGACCATGCAGCCCTTGGGACGCCCCGTGGAGCCCGAGGTGTAGAGCGTGTACGCGACATTCTCCGCCACCACCCCGCTCCTCGGAGGGTCCACGGGCTCGTCGCCGCCGGCCTGCAACGGCACCACCTTCGCGCCCGTCTCCGGCAGCCGCGTCGCGTGGCCCGCGTCGACCAGGACGACCTTCGCCTGGGAGTCGCCGAGCATGTACGCGAGCCTGTCGGCGGGATAGGTCGGGTCCATCGGCACGTAGGCGCCGCCGGCCTTCAGGATGCCGAGCATGCCCACCACCATGTCGGCGCTCCGGGGGACGCAGAGGCCCACCCGCGCCTCGGGGCCGATGCCGAGCGCCCGCAGACGGTGCGCCAGTCGATTGGCGCGCGCGTCCAGCTCGCGGTAGCTCAGCCGCTCGGCGCCGGCGACCAGGGCGATGGACTCCGGGGACGCGCGCACTCGCGCCTCGAACAGCTCGTGGAGGCACGACGCGGGGGTCCGCGCGGAGCGGGTGTCGTTCCAGGTGTCGAGCACCTGGCGGCGCTCCTCGGGGGTGAGCAGGGGCAGCTCCGACAAGCGCCGCTCGGGGTCCTCGACGAGCCCCTCCAGCAGCGTCTCCAGGTGCCCCACCATCCGGTGGATGCTCGCCGCGTCGAACAGGTCCGTGCGGTACTTCAGCACGCCGCCCAACGAAGCGTCCGTCTCCGTCAGCTCCAGCGAGAGGTCGAACTGGCCCTCTTGCTGCGGGATGTCGAAGGGGCGCAGCACCAGCCCCCCGGGCAGCGCGGGGTGGGCCTCGTCCCCCTGGTAGATGTCCTCCCGGGGCGTGGGCTGGAGCATGAACGCCACCTGGAAGATGGGTGAGCGGCCGGAGTCGCGCTCCGGGTTGAGCTTCTCCACGAGCAGGTGGAAGGGGAAGTCCTGGTGCGCGAGTGCGCCGACGACCGTCTGCCGCAGCTGCCCGAGCAGGGCCCGGAACGAAGGGTCCCCGGAGAGATTTCCCCGCAGGACCATCATGTTCATGAAGTTGCCCACGACCTTCGCGAACTGGGGCTGCGTCCTCCCCAGCGTGGGCGTTCCGACGAGCAGGTCCTCCTGCCCCGAGTAGCGGTGCAGCAGGCCCATGAAGGCGCCCAGGAGCAGCGTGTACAGCGTGACGCCCTCCTGCTCACAGAGCTCCCTCAATCGCCGGGGCAGCGTCCCCTTCAACGACACCGGGACCGACGCGCCCGCGTAGCCCTGCACCTGCGGCCGGGGACGCGCGATGGGCAGGTCCAGCGCCGGCAGCGCGCCGCCCAGCTGTCGGGACCAATAGTCCCAGAGCCGCTGCCCCGTGGCGCCCGCGAGCATCTCGGCCTGCCAGCGGACGTAGTCCACATAGGTCGCCTGCGGCGCGGGCAGCGTCGCGGGAGCGCCCGCCTTCTCCGCGGCGTAGAGGTGCCGCAGCAGCTCCTCTCCCAGCACCAGCAGCGACCATCCGTCGTAGACGATGTGGTGGATGGCGATGAGCAGCACGTGGTCGCGCGGGCCCCGCGTGAACAGCCGCACGCGCATCAGCGGGCCCCGCTCCAGGTCGAACGGGGCCTCGTACGCCTGCGTCACCCGCGCCCGCAGGGACTCGAGGTCGAGCTCCGGGACGGGGACCTGCTCGAACGGGACCTCGGCCTGCTCACGCACCCGCTGGACGGGCTGTCCCTGGTGCGTGGTGAAGGTCGTCCGCAGCGCGCCGTGTCGGTCCACGAGCCGCTGACAGGCGCGTCGCAGCGCGGCGACGTCCAGCTCGGAGACGATGCGAATCGACAGCGCCGTGTTGTAGGCGGCGCTGTCGGGTGCCACCTGGGAGACGAACCAGAGCGCCTGCTGTCCGTGGGAGAGCGGATGGACGGACTCACCGTCGGCCGCGAGCCGGCGCAGGTGCTCCACCAGCGTGGCCTTGTTCGTGGACAGCTTCGCCAGGTGCTCCGGCGACAGCGCGCCCTTGGGGGCCCGGTACTTCAGCCGCTCCCCCTCCACCCAGAGCGTGACGCCCTGCCGGGACAGCTCGGCGATGAGTTCGTCGGTCATCACAGCTCGCCTTCCTCCCAGTCCTGACTCGGGGCCGTCCGGCCCGCGCCGCTCCCGTCGAGCTGCTCGGCGAGGCGCTGCGACAGGTGCGCGATGCTCGCGCCCTGCAGCAGCTCATCGAGCTGCAGGCTCACGCCCGTCTCCGCGTGGATCTTGTGCTTCAGCTCGAGCGACAACAGCGAGTCCAGGCCCAGGGTGCTCAGGGGCTGCTCCGCGTCCAGCCGGACCACCGGCATCTTCAACAAGTTGGCCACCTGCTCCCGCAGATAGCTGTCGAGCAGCGGGCCTCGCTGGCCGGGCTCCGTGGAGAGCAGCGTCTTCGAGAAGGTGCTCGCGGCGGAGGCGGCGTCCTGGAGCGCCTGCGCCCCCGGAGGAGGCGGCAGCGCGTACGGCCCCTTCGTCACGGCGCTGTAGGCGGCATCGTAGGAGACACGCGCGCCCAGCCGCTCGAGGTTGATGCGACGAATCGTGTCCACGTCCATCGACTCGTCCTTGGTCACCGTGAACAGGAGGTAGGCGGCCAGCCGACGCTTGAGCAGCTCCCCCAGCATGTGGATGCCGTGCAGGTGCTTCTGCGTCACCTCGTCCAGGTCGCGGGTCACCCGCGTGAAGTTCTGCTCGAAGTCCGGGTCGTGGAGGAAGTTGGCGATCTCCTGGCTGGACTCGACCGCCTCGACGATGCGCAGGTGGTTGCGGGCGAGCAGCTCCGCCCACTCGGCCTGGGGCACGAAGAGGGTGGTGGACTCCGGGTGCTCGATGGCGCTCGCCATGTTGGACAGCGTCTCCGCCATCACCAGGTAGCCGCCGTTGCGCAGGCTCCGGCTGATGTTCGCGAAGAGGTCCGCCTTGTTCCGGATGTGGTGGATGACCTGGAACGCGATGACCAGGTCGTACGTGGACGGGAAGGCGTCGCGCGAGCTGTCCTGGTAGTGGAGCTTGATGCGCCCATCCAGCCCGAGCCCGCGGATGCGCTGCCGCCCCGCTTCAATCTGGTCGGGCGAGATGTTGCAGCCATGCAGCTCCAGGTGGGGATGCGCCTTGCCCAGGTCGATGAGGTCCGCGGCGTGACCACACCCGATGTCGAGCACGCGGGTGAAGGACGAGAAGTCGAGCCCCCGGTAGAGCGTCTTCGCCATCTCGAGGTTCGACTGGAGGGCGAGGTCGTAGAACTGCTTGTAGACCGCCTCCTTCGAGGGGTCGGCCTCCGGCCGGTACATGGCGATCCACGAGAAGCCGGGCACGGGCTCGCGCAGCGTCGCGAAGCGCAACGAGGGGAACTGCACCGCCGTGTTGACCTCCGCCAGCTGGACGATGGTCCGGTAGAAGGTCACCAGCACATCGGTGTTGGGGATGAGCGAGTCGACCCAGTAGCGCTCACGCTGGAAGGGATACGTCGGCAGCGCCACCCGTCGGCGCGCGTACCCCTTGTCCACCCCCGCCCAGTCCACCTCCACGCCCTTCACGTACAGCTTCGCCGCGCTCCCCAGCAGCATCTCCCAGTCACTGCTCCCGGGTCTCAGGCTCCCCACCCACTGCGCCTCTCCCTCCCCCAGGTACCTCTTCCCCACCCCCGTCAGCGTCGGCTTCGGCCCCACCTCCACGAAGACCCGGTATCCCCTCTCGTACAGCCCCTTCACTCCCTCCCAGTACTTCACCGGCTCCCTCAGGTGCCTCGCCCAGTACCCCGCCTCCCTCTCCTCCCCCTTCACTTCCTTCCCACTCACGTTCGACACCAACTCCAGCTTCGCCCTCTTCATCCCCACCTTCCCCGCCGCCCTCTCGAACCCCTCCTTCATCGGCTCCATCAGCTCCGAGTGGAACGCGTGCGTCGTCTTCAACACTCGGCACTCCTTCCCCCTCCCCTTCAGCCTCCCCTCCACCTCCTCCACCTCCTTCACTCGCCCCGCCAGCACCACCTCCCCGGGCCCGTTCACCGCCGCAATCAGCTTCCCTCCTCCTTCCCCCTTCACCTCCTCCTCGCTCGCCAACACCGCCACCATCTTCCCTTCACCCTCCAGCCCCTCCATCAACCTCCCTCGCTCCATCACCAGCTTCAGCCCCTCCTCCAGGCTGAACACCCCCGCCACGCACGCCGCCACGTACTCACCCAGGCTGTGCCCCATCACCGCCGCCGGCTTCACTCCCCACTCCCTCCACACCTCCGACAGCGCGTACTCCACGCTGAACAGCGCCGCCTGCGACACGCTGCTCCTCTCCAGCAGCGCCCCCTTCCCTCCGTACAACACCTCCACCAGCGACTCCCCCACCTCCCCCTTCACCACCTCCTCGCACCGCTTCATCACCCCGCGAAACGTCTCGCTCGTCTCGTACAGCTCCCTCCCCATCCCCTCGTGCTGCACTCCCTGCCCCGTGAAGAGCAGCACCACCTCCTCCGCCTTCCTCGCCTGTCCCTCCGCTCCCCTCTCCACCCCGCCACCGCTCGCGTACCTCGCAAGCTCCTCCCTCAACTCCTCTCCCGTCCTCCCCACCACCGCCACCCGGTGCGCGAAGCGTCCTCGCCCCGTGTTCGCCGTGAAGCACGCATCCCCCACCTCTTCTCCCAGCCCCTTCGCGTACCGCCCCGCAAGCTCCTTCAGCGCCTTCTCGCTCCTCGCTGACAGCGCCAGCACGTGCCTCGGCCTCTCCGCCCCTCCCTTCCTCTCCACCTCCGGCGCCTCTTCCAACACCACGTGCGCGTTCGTCCCGCTGGCGCCGAACGAGCTCACGCCGCCCACGCGCTTCCCGTCCCGCGCGGTCCACGGCGCGAGCTGGGTGGGAATCTCCACCGGGAGTTCGTTCCAGGGGATGTACGGGTTGCCGCGCTTGAAGTGCAGATGCGCGGGCACCTCGCCGTGCTTCAACGAGAGCACGAGCTTGATGAGCCCCGCGATGCCCGCCGCGTACTCGAGGTGACCGATGTTCGTCTTCACCGAGCCGACCTGGAGGGCCGCGGCGCCGTCTCGCTTCTCGCCGAACACCGCCCCCAGCGCGCGCAGCTCGATGGGGTCTCCCAGCGACGTGCCGGTGCCGTGCGCCTCCACGTAGCCCACCTGCCTCGGGTCCAGGCCCGCGTCCGCCAGCGCCTGACGAATGACCGCCTGCTGCGCGAGCCCGTTGGGCACCGTCAAGTCACTGCTGTGCCCATCCTGGTTCACCGCGGTGCCACGGATGACGGCCAGGACCTGGT
The DNA here is from genome assembly GCF_050039385.1 of Myxococcus faecalis. Classification (NCBI taxonomy): domain Bacteria; kingdom Pseudomonadati; phylum Myxococcota; class Myxococcia; order Myxococcales; family Myxococcaceae; genus Myxococcus; species Myxococcus faecalis. Next base: position 2,219,819 of record NZ_CP144336.1, read on the forward strand.
CCCCATCCGCCTGCGCATCCGAGAGGCGCTTGAGCACGACCATGCCGCAGCCCTCGCCCCGGCCGTAGCCATCCGCCGCGGCGTCGAACGTCTTGCAGCGCCCATCCACGGCGAGCATGCGCGCCTTGCAGGTGGTGATGGTGCCCTGCGGCGTCAGGATGAGGTTCACGCCGCCCACGAGCGACAGCGAGCTCTCCCCCGAGCGCAGGCTCTGACACGCCAGATGGACCGCGACGAGTGACGAGGAACAGGCGGTGTCCACGCCGAGGCTCGGCCCCTGCAGGTCGAAGAAGTGGGACAGCCGCCCCGTGGCGAACGTGAGCAGGCTGCCCGTGAGGTAGCTCGCATCGATGCTCTCGGCGCCCTTGCCCTGGATGAGCTGGGTGTAGTCGCCGGTGGCGCCGCCGATGAACACCCCCGTCTTGCTGCCCGCGAGGCTCTGGGGCGCGATGCCCGCGTGCTCCAGCGCCTCCCAGGCCACCTCCAGCAGCAGCCGGTGCTGGGGGTCCATGTTCACCGCGGAGCGCGGAGGAATCCCGAAGAAGTACGGGTCGAACAGGTCCACGCCCTCCAGGAACGCGCCGTTGCGCGTGTACATCTTCCCGGGCTTGGAGGGGTCCGCGTCGTAGTACGCGTCGATGTCCCAGCGGCTCGGCGGCACCTCGCCCACCGCGTCCGTGCCTGCTCGCAACATCCGCCAGAAGGAGTCCGCGTCACTCACGCCGCCCGGGAACCGGCAGCCGATTCCGATGATGGCGATGGGCTCCGCCGTCTTCTTCTCCGGGACGCTCTCGCCCACCGAACGCAGGAGCATCCTGGCGAGGTTCACCCGCTTCTCGGGAGAGAGACCACGCACCAACTTCTCCATGACGTCACTCATTTGAGCCCTCACCAGGGAAAGACTGTGCAAGTGATTGCAGCGCGGTCTCCGACAACCGCTCTGCTTCACTCAGCAGTTCGAAGATGGCTTCGTCCTTCAACAACGGGTCCACGTCGGCGACGGCGGCGCCGGCGAGCGCCACCTCGGGCCGAGCGGGAAGGAGCACCGCGAGCGCGGGGACCTCCTTCGCCAGGAAGTCGGTCAGCTCCGCAACCGTCGGATAATCGAACGCGAGCGTCGACGGGAGCTTGTGGCGGAGGCTCCGCTCCAGGTGGTTCTTCAGCTCGACGGACATGAGCGAGTTCATGCCCATCTGGAAGAAGCCCTGCCCCGGCGTCAGGGAGGAGGGCTCGGCGCCCAGGACCCGCGAGGCCTCGCCGCGCACGAAGTCCTGCAACACGTTGCGGCGGCGTCCCAGGGGCGCCTCCTCCAGACGGCGAAGCAGCTCGGAGGTGACCGAGCCCTGCTCCAGGGGAGCCTTCGGGGCCGGCGCCCCCACGGAGATGTGCTCGAGCAGAGGGCGGTGTCGCCGTGCCTCCTGCAGCGGCTTGAAGCGGCTCCAGTCCACCGACGCCACGGTCCGCTGGGTGACGCCCGCGCCCACCAGGCGCTCCAGCAACGTGAGCGCCGCCTCGGTCGGCATCGCCTCCAGGCCCACCTGCGAGAAGAAGCGCTGAGCCTCCTCGGAGCCCGCCATCCCGCCTTCACTCCAGCGGCCCCAGTTGATGCACGTCGCCGCCAGTCCCTGGGACTTGCGGTGGTGCGCGAGGGCGTCGAGGAAGTGGTTCGCCGCCGCGTACGCGGCCATCCCTTGCGAGCCCCACACGGAGGACGCCGAGGAGAACAGGACGAAGCAGTGGAGTGGGAGGTGACGGGTGAGTTCGTGGAGATTCCAGGCGCCCATCGCCTTGGGTTGGAAGACGGACGAGAGCACCTCCGGGCCCGTCTCCTTCAGCGCGCGGTGCGCAGAGACACCCGCCGCGTGGAAGATGCCCACGAGCGGAATGGGGCCCTGTCCGCATGCATCGACGAGCGCGCGCACCTGGTCCGGCTCACCGACGTCGCACCGCATGTAGCGAACCGACGCCCCCTGTGCCTGGAGTTCGCGCAGCGCCTTGACCTGCGCCGTGAGCGGGCTGTCCGACGGGAGCGATGCCCAGTCGCTCGGGGCGGGGAGCTCGGTACGACCCGACAGGAGCAGGTGCCGGGCGCCATGGGCCACCAGTGACTTCGCGACCTGGAGCCCCAGTCCTCCAAGACCTCCGGTGATGAGGTAGGCCCCATCGCTCCTCCAGGGTGACTTGCCCGCGGGAGGAATCTCGCCACGGACGAGTCGGGCCACGTGTCGCGTCTTCCCACGCAGGGCGAGCTGGTCCTCGCCGTCCGGCTCGCACAGCTCCTCGCAGAGCGCGTCGACCTCTTGTGCGTCCGGAGAGGCGGAGAGGTCCACGAGCCCACCCCACAGCTCGGGGTGCTCCAGTGCGAGCACCCGACCCATGCCCCAGATGGGTGACTGCGTCACGGAGATGGGACCTCCGTCGCCGACGGACTGCGCGCCTCGCGTGACCCACCACAGCCGCGTGTTCGCGCCCACGCCTCCGCCCAGCCGCTGCACCAGCGTCAGCAGGCTTCCACAGCCGAGCCCCAGCGTCGTCGCGTCCGGCGCCATGCCGCCGAGGTCGAGGTTCCACAGGTGCACCACACCTCGGAAGGGGCCGCCGCCCTCCGTGGCCAGCGTCTCCAGCACCCGCTGCCAATCCGCGGGGTCCGTCGGGTCGACCCGCGCCGCATCGGCTCCGAGCGTCCGCTGCCCCTCGGCGGGGTTCGTCGACTCGACGCGCGCCGCATCGGCTGCGAGTCCCTGCGCACCGGGCTCCGCGTACAGCAGCGTGCAGCGCTCGCCCCGGGCTCGCAGGCGCGCGGCCAGCGCCTCTCCCGTTCCCGTGCGGTCACAGAGAATCAACCACCGGCCCGTAGCCTCACCCTTCCGCTGCGTCTCGGACTTCGACACGCGCGGCTTCTGGGGCCACGTCACCTCGTAGACCCACTCGCGTGAAGCGAGCGGCGCCAGCCCCTCCAGCTCGGAGTCCTCGGCGGGCGCCGCCCAGGCCCCCGCGTCCTCGAACGCGGTGAACGGGGTCAGCGACGCCAGCTTCGCGCGGTTCACCCTCGCCAGGTACGGCGCCCCCGCGTGCTCGTCCTTCTGGGCGACGAGCAACGCATAGCTCATCAACCCCTTGTCGAGCGCCTTGCCGAAGTTGCGCATGGCATCGAAGTTCCGCTTCACCAGGTCACTGAGCTTGAACCGCTCCGCCACGACCTCCAGGTGACGGTCGAACCCCGGGTCCTCGAGGAAGCACGCGGCCTCCCGGCTGATGTCCACGCCCTCCACCAGCCGGAAGCGGTGGCGCGCCAGCAACTCCGCCCACTCCTCCGCGTTGACGTTGTACGACGCGGTCTCCTCGACGTTGATGGCCGACACGCCATTGGCGACGAAGTCGGCGAGCAACAGGAAGCCTCCGTTGTGGAGGCTCCGGGAGAGGTTCGCGAACAGCGCCTTCTTGTCCGCGACGTGGGTCGCGACCTCGAACCCGAAGGCCACGTCGTAGCGGTCCGGGAAGGCCTCCTTCGCGCTGTCACGTGCGAAGACGCGGACACGCTCCTGGAGCCCACGCGCCCGCACCCGCTCACCGTCGATGGCCGCCTGCTCCGCGGAGATGGTGTAGCCATCCAGCCGCAGGTGCGGGAACTTCCGCGCCAGCGAGATGAGGTCCGAGGCGTACCCGCAGCCGAAGTCGAGCACCTTGCGCACCGAGGACCAACGGACGCCCCGGAACAACACGGAGCGGAGCCCACGCTGCCCCTCCAACAGCAACTCCGTGTGCTCCGGTCGCTCCGGGAGTCCGTAGACGCTCAGCAGCCACGAGAAGCCCGGCACCGGTCGACGCTGGATGCCGAAGGTCAGGTAGACCTCGTCGGGCGCGAGCACCCGCTCCCGCTCCACGGAGTCGTCGTAGAAGCGGGACGGCGTGCCGTCGGCGTGCTCGGACTTCACCGTGTCCGAGGGCACCTCCATCACCTCCGGACGGGAGTCGACGGGGCGCGCCACGTTCCGGAGCGCGGCGGGGCGCGGCTCCAGCCAGAAGCGGGAGCGCTGCCAGGGGTAGCCCGGCAGGGGCGTGCACTCACCCGGCTCCGGATACACCGCGCGCCAGTCGATGGGATGCCCCGCCGTGTGGAGCGCGCCGAGCGACTGCAACAGGACCTCCAGCTCCCCCTCGTCCCTGCGCAGCGAGGGCAGCACCAGCCCCTCCGTGCGTGACGCCCCGACGATGCGCTCGATGGACTGCGTCAGGATGGGATGAGGGCTCAGCTCGACGAAGACATGGTGCGGGCTGACGAGCAGCTGCTCGATGACCGGAGAGAACAGCACCGGCTCGCGCAGGTTGCGCTGCCAGTAGCGCGCATCCCAGTCCGTCCCGTCCGTCAGTCCTCCGGTGACCGTGGAGTACACGGGCAGGTTCGCCGCGCGGGGCTGGAGCCCCCCGAGCGCCTCGCGCAGCTCCGGGAGCAGCGAATCCACCTGGGGCGAGTGGGAAGCGACATCCACCTTGATGGCCCGGCAGAAGACGTTGCGGGTCCGCAGCCGCTCCATGACCTCCTGCAAGGCCACCGAGTCTCCCGCCAGCACCGTCGTCGTCGGACCATTGCTCGCCGCGATGGACAGCCTGTCCTCGAAGCCCGCGAGCACGGCCCGCGACTGCTCGAGCGAGAGCCCCACGAGCGCCATGCCGCCCTGCCCCCGGACGCGGCGGAGCAGCGCGCTCCGGCGGCAGATGACCCGCGCCGCGTCCTCCAGGGTGAGCACGCCCGCCACGCAGGCCGCGGCCACCTCGCCCATGCTGTGGCCCACCACCGCGTCCGGATGGATGCCCCAGGCGCGCCACTGCGCGGCGAGCGCCACCGAGATGGCGAACAACATCGGCTGGATGACACCGATGTCCTCCATCCACGAGGCGTCGTCCTTCTTCTCCAGCAACGCCAGCAGGGCGAGGTCCCCGTGCGCTCGCATGGCCCGCTCGCAGTCCTCCAGCGTGGCGCGGAACACCGGGGACACCCGGAGCAGCTCCCGCGCCATCGTGGGCCACTGGGAGCCCTGTCCCGAGAAGACGAACACCACCTTCGGCCGACGGGGCGAGGCCCGCCGATGGGAGACCGCCGGAACCGGCTCGCCTCGGAGGAAGGCCCCCAGGTGCCCCACCAGCTGCTCGCGCGTGCGCCCCACCACCGCGAGCCGGTGCTCATGGTGGCTGCGTCGCGCGCTCGCCGTGTAACAGATGTCCGCCAGTCGCCCCGGCGCTCCGGCCAGCCAGGTCTGGTACTCGCGAGCGAGCTGCTGGAGCGCGTTCTCGTCGCGAGCGGACAGCGGCAGCAGGTGGGCGGGGCGCTCGGGCGACTCGGTCGGACGCGCGGACTCCCGCTCCGGCGCCTCTTCGACGAGCAGGTGCGCGTTGATGCCGCTCAGCCCGAAGGAGCTGACGCCCGCCACGCGCCTGCCGGACGCCTTGTCCCAGGGACGGAGGCGGGTGGGGATGGAGATGGGCACCTCGCTCCAGGGGATGGCGGTGGTGGGCCGCGCCAGGTGGAGGTGGGGCGGAATCTCGCGGTGCTGGAGCATCAGCACCACCTTCATCAATCCGGCGATTCCAGCCGCGGCCTCCAGGTGCCCGACGTTCGTCTTGATGGAGCCCAGGCCGAGGGGCCGTGAGGCGTCCCTCCCCGGGGCGAACACCTTCTGCAGCGCGCGCACCTCTATCGGGTCGCCGAGCGGTGTCCCCGTCCCGTGCGCCTCGACGTAGTCCACCTGCGCGGGCTCGACGCCCGCGTTGGCCAGCGCCCGGCGAATCACCGCCTCCTGCGCGGGACCGCTCGGCACCGTGAGGCCACCACTGGGACCGTCGTGATTGACCGCGCCGCCCCGGATGACGGCCAGCACCGGGTCCTTGTCCGCGAGCGCGTCGGAGAGCCGCTTGAGCACCACGACACCGCAGCCCTCGCCACGCACGTAGCCGTCGGCCGCGGCGTCGAACGTCCTGCACCGCCCCGTCGGAGACTGGGAGCGGAGCCGCGACGAGACGATGTGCCCGTCCGGGGCCAGGATGACGCTCACGCCCCCCGCGATGGCCATGTTGCTCTCGCGAGCGCGCAGGCTCTGACAGGCCAGCTGCACCGTCACGAGCGAGGAGGAGCAGGCGGTGTTCACCGCCATGCTCGGCCCCTGGGCGCCGAGGATGTACGAGATGCGCCCGGCCATGAAGCTGGAGTCGTTGCCGAACGCCAGATACGCGTCCATCAGCGCCGGGTCCGCCTGCTGCGCCTGGAGCTGCGCGTAGTCGTTGAGCATCACCCCGACGAACACCCCGGTGAGGCTGTTCGCGATGCGCTCCTGCACCTGCCCCGCGTTGGCGAGCGCCTCCCACGTCACCTCCAGCATCAACCGCTGCTGGGGGTCCATGCTCGCCGCCTCGCGAGGCGCGATGCCGTAGAACCGGGCATCCAGCTCATCGAGCCGGACTCCCTTCAGGAAGCCACCCCAGCGCGTGTACATCTTCCCTTCCGCCGCGGGGTCCGGGTCGTAGTAGTCGTCGATGGCCCACCGGTCGGGAGGCACCTCGACGATGGCGTCACCGCCGCCACGTAGCAGCTCCCAGAGCGCCTCGGGGTGGTTCGCGCCGCCGGGGAAACGGCACCCCATGCCGATGATGGCGATGGGCTCGCGCTTCTCGCGCTCGCTCGCCTCCAGCCGCGCTTGCATCTTCTCCAGTGCGACCAGGGCGCGAGCCAGGCGTGCACTGTTCTCGTGCGGGTCCAAGGGGCTGCTCATCGTCGTGCCTCTCTCATGAACGTCGGGGCAGGCAACCGCGGGGGGACTAGCTCTCACCCATCAGCTTCTCGAGAGCCGCGAGCTTCTCGTCGAGCAGCGACCCCAGCTCCTCCTCGGGGCGCCGCTCCAGCTCCGCCAACGTCGGGCCCGTGTCCTCCACCGGCGCTGCCGGCGGGGTGGGGACGAGGGGGCCCAGCTCGAAGACCTCGAGCGCCAGGTGCTCGGCCAGCGACTCGATGCTGGGGTGCTCGAACACCAGCGTGGCCGCCAGGGGGCGCTCGAGGCCCAGGCTCGCCTGGAGACGGTTCTTCAGCTCGACGGCCATGAGCGAATCCAGACCCGAGTCGAACAGCCGCAAGCCCCCCGACCTCGGCGCGGAGGCGTCCCAGCCCAGCACCTGGGCGACCTGCTGGTGCACGTGCTCGAGCAGCAGCTCCTGCTGACGACCTCGTGGCAGCCCCTTCAGCCGCGCCCGCATCGGCGACGCCGTCGCGCGGGGCATGCCCGCCCGAGCCTCGTCGAGCAGACCCGACAGGACCTTCGGCGCGCCGACCTCTCCGAAGCGTTGCAGGTACCGGGGCCACTCGATGGGCAGCACCGCGACCTGAGCGCGGCCCGAGTCCATCGCCTGTCCCAGCAGCTCCAGCCCCTGCTCCGGTTCAATCCACTCGAACCAGCGCCGCGCCTCCGGCACCTCGAGGGCCGCCGCCATTCCGCCGCCACTCCAGGGGCCCCAGTTGATGCTCACCGCGCGCAGCCCGAGCGCGCGACGGTGGTGCGCGAGCGCATCCATGAACGCGTTCGCGGCGGCGTAGTTGCCCTGCCCCGCGGCCCCCAGCAACGAGGCGGAGGACGAGAACATCACGAAGAAGTCGAGCGGCAGCTCCAGCGTCTGCTGATGGAGGTTCCAACTACCGCGCTGCTTCGGTGCGAGCACGCGCTCGAAGCGGGCCCAGTCCTGGTGAAGGAGCGTCCCGTCCTCCACCACACCGGCGACGTGCATCACGCCACGCAGCGGTGGCGCGTCGCCGGAGAGGGTGGCCAGCGCTCGCGCGACGTCCTCGGGCCGCGAGACGTCCCCTCGCACGCACTCGATTCGCGCCCCGGCGGACCGAAGCGACCGCAGCGCCGCCTCCGCCCCAGGACTCGCCTCGTTGCGCCCCATCAACACCAGATGGCGTGCGCCGCGCTCCACCATCCACCGGGCCACGTGGAGGCCCAGGGCGCCCAGGCCACCCGTGACGAGGTAGGTCGCATCCTGTCGGAGCTGGGACACGGAAGGCGTCGCGCGTGAGGACACGTCACCGCGCACGAGACGCGCCACGTACCGCTGGCCGCGCCTGATGGCGACCTGCTCACCCTCGGGAGTCCGCAGCAGCTCGTCCAGCAGGGAGCGGAGGTCCTCGTCGCGCAAGTCGCCATCCAGGTCGATGAGCGCCCCCCAGGACTCCGGATGCTCCACCGCGAGCGTGCGACCCAAGCCCCAGAGCGCCGCATGGGCCAATGAGGGAGGCGCCGCCTCGTGCCCCGTGCGCTGGGTGCCGCGCGTCACCAGCCACAGGCGAGGCGGCGGCGTACCTCCACCACGGCTCAACGCCTGGACCAGATGGAGCGCCCCCATGCAGGCCAGGTCCTGGGTCGACGGCGCGGACAGCCCGCCCCCGAGCCCCCACAGATGCACGATGCCCCGACACGGCTCGCCCCCTGTGGCGGTGAGGTGCTGGAGCAGGCGCGAGAAGTCCTCGGCCCGGGTCGGGTCGACCGCGTACGTCCCACCCTCACGCGCCTCGTAGGTGCTCCCCGCGAGGACCCGGACGCAGCGAGCGCCCCGCGCCTCCAGCGACTTCGCGAGGTCGTCCGCCAGACCGCCCCCATCCGCGAGCAGCACCCAGGTACCACCCGAGGTCGCCCCGTCCGGGAGCGCCGTCAAGGAGCGAGGCTCCCAGGTGAGTTCGTAGGTCCAGTCCCGCCCCGTGCCGAGAATCCGCCGCAGCGCGGAGCGGCTCACCTGTTGGAAGCGCAGCCCCACCAGCTCGACGCACACCCGTCCAGCCTCGTCGAGGATGCGGACATCCCCGGTCGACGTGCTGCCCGCCCGCATCGAGACATGGCTCCAACACGTCGTCCCCGGCTCGCTCCAGACCACGAGCCGCTCCAACCCGACGGGAAGGACGAGCACGTCCTCCGGGGTGTCGCGGCCTTCGCCCAGGAAGAGGGCGCCGCAGACCTGGAGACACGCATCGAGCATCGCGGGGTGCAGTGGCGCACTCCACGTCTCCGCGGTCAGCGTTTCGGGCCGTCGCACCTGGCCCAGCGCTTCGCCTTGTCCCAGGCGGATACGCTCGAGGCCCTTGAAGGCCGGGCCGTAGTGGATGCCGCGCGCGTCGAAGTGCGCATGGAGCTTCGCCGCGGGGACCTCCTCGGGACACCGCGCCAGCAGCTCCGAGAGCGAGCGTGGCTCAGGGGTGACGACGTCGGCGCGCGCCCTGGCGAGACTGCCCGATGCGTGCAGGGTCCAGCTCGGCGCCTTCGCGCCTCGGGCGCCCTCGTCTTCCGCGCTGAAGAGCTGGAAGGTGTACGTGTCATCACCGCTCGGGGACACGACGAGTTGGAGGACACGCTCGGCGGCACCACGCAGGACGAGCGCGTCGTGGATGAGCAGTCCGTCCACCGGATGCACACCAGAGCCCAGGAGCTCGACGGCCGCGGCTCGCGCCAGCTCCATGTAGACCGTGGCCGGCAGCACCGTCGCGCCGAGCACCTGGTGCTCGGCGAGGAACGGCATCGCGCCGGTGCCCACCGACGACTCGAAGACCGTCTGCGTGAGCGCGGGAGAGCGGAGGCGTCGACCCAACAACCCCGCGCCACCCGAGCTCGGCGTCGCGGCTCGAGCGTTCTCACGAGGACGCTCGACCCAGTAGCGCTCACGCTGGAAGGGATACGTCGGCAGCGCCACCCGTCGGCGCGCATACCCCTTGTCCACCCCCGCCCAGTCCACCTCCACGCCCTTCACGTACAGCTTCGCCGCGCTCCCCAGCAGCATCTCCCAGTCGCTGCTCCCGGGCCTCAGGCTCCCCACCCACTGCGCTTCTCCCTCCCCCAGGTACCTCTTCCCCACCCCCGTCAGCGTCGGCTTCGGCCCCACCTCCACGAAGACTCGGTATCCCCTCTCGTACAGCCCCTTCACTCCCTCCCAGTACCTCACCGGCTCCCTCAGGTGCCTCCCCCAGTACCCCGCCTCCCTCTCCTCCCCCTTCACTTCCTTCCCGCTCACGTTCGACACCAACTCCAACTTCGCCCTCTGCATCCTCACCTTCCCCGCCGCCCTCTCGAACCCCTCCTTCATCGGCTCCATCAGCTCCGAGTGGAACGCGTGCGTCGTCTTCAACACTCGGCACTCCTTCCCCCTCCCCTTCAGCCTCCCCTCCACCTCCTCCACCTCCTTCACTCGCCCCGCCAGCACCACCTCCCCGGGCCCGTTCACCGCCGCAATCAGCTTCCCTCCTCCTTCCCCCTTCACCTCCTCCTCGCTCGCCAGCACCGCCACCATCTTCCCTTCACCCTCCAGCCCCTCCATCAACCTCCCTCTCTCCATCACCAGCCTCAGCCCCTCCTCCAGGCTGAACACCCCCGCCACGCACGCAGCCACGTACTCACCCAGGCTGTGCCCCATCACCGCCGCTGGCTTCACTCCCCACTCCCTCCACACCTCCGACAGCGCGTACTCCACGCTGAACAGCGCCGCCTGCGACACGCTGCTCTTCTCCAGCAGCGCCCCCTTCCCTCCGTACAACACCTCCACCAGCGACTCCCCCAGCTCCCCCTTCACCACCTCGTCGCACCGCTTCATCACTCCCCGGAACGTCTCGCTCGTCTCGTACAGCTCCCTCCCCATCCCCTCGTGCTGCACTCCCTGCCCCGTGAAGAGCAGCACCACCTCCTCCGCCTTCCTCGCCTGCCCCTCCGCTCCCTTCTCCACCCCGCCACCACTCGCGTACCTCGCCAGCTCCTCCCTCAGCTCCTCTCCCGTCCTCCCCACCACCGCCACCCGGTGCGCGAAGCGTCCTCGCCCCGTGTTCGCCGTGAAGCACGCGTCCCCCACCTCTTCTCCCAGCCCCTTCGCGTACCGGCCCGCAAGCTCCCTCAGCGCCTTCTCGCTCCTCGCTGACAGCGCCAGCACGTGCCTCGGCCTCTCCGCCCCTCCCTTCCTCTCCACCTCCGGCGCCTCTTCCAACACCACGTGCGCGTTCGTCCCGCCGATGCCGAACGAGCTCACGCCGGCGCGGCGCGGCGTCGAGGCGGCGCGCCACTCCGCGAGCCGCGTGTTCACGAAGAAGGGGCTGTGCGCGAAGTCGAGCTGCGGGTGAGGTGCCTTGAAGTTCAGGCTGGGAGGAAGGCGTCGGTGCTGCAGCGACAGCACCGTCTTGATGAGCCCGGCGATGCCCGCCGCGACCTCCAGGTGCCCCACGTTGGTCTTCACCGAGCCGATGGGACAGACGCCCACCGCGTCGGCGCTGGCACCGAAGGCCTGCTGGAGCGCGGCGAACTCGATCTGGTCGCCCAGCGGCGTGCCCGTCCCGTGCGTCTCGATGTAGCCGATGCTGCGGGGGCTCACACCCGCGGCCGTCAGCGCGGAGGAGATGACCGCGGCCTGCCCCTCCTGGCTCGGCGCCGTGTAGCCAACCTTCACCGAGCCGTCGTTGTTGACCGCCGAGCCGCGGATGACGGCGCGGATGCAATCGCCGTCCGCCAGCGCGTCGGCCAGGCGCTTGAGCACCACCACACCCGCGCCGCTCCCAAAGAGGGTGCCCTGGGCGTCCGCGTCGAACGCACGGCAGTGACCATCCGGGGACAGGATGCCGCCCTGCTCGTAGAGATAGCCGGAGCGCTGCGGCAGCCGCACAGCCACGCCACCAGCGAGCGCCATGTCGCACTCGCGGTTGCGCAGCGCCTGGCTCGCCAGGTGGACGGCCACCAGCGACGAGGAACACGCCGTCTGGACGCTGATGCTCGGCCCCTTCAGGCCGAGCCGATATGAGACATGCGTCGCCAGGTAGTCCTTGTCGTTTCCAATCAGCGTCTGCAGGTCTCGGACCGCGCCCTCTCGGCCCACCGACGAGCCGAGGTGGAACAGGAGGTAGTTGCTGATGATGGAGCCGGCATAGACCCCCACCAGCGACTGGAGGCGCTTCGGGTCATAGCCCGCGTCCTCGATGGCCTCCCACACACACTCCATGAAGATGCGGTGCTGAGGGTCCGTGAGCCGGGCCTGCTTCGGCATCAGCCCGAAGTGCTCGGCGTCGAAGAGCTCCACGTCGTCGAGCACCGCGCCGGCCCGGACGTAGCGAGGGTCCTCCAGGTGCGAGGGCTCCAGCACCGAGCCGCGCAGCTCCTCCTCCGTGAAGAACGAGACCGACTCGACCCCGTCACACAGGTTCCGCCAGAACTCCGCCAGGTTCCTCGCGCCGGGGAACCGGCCCGACATCCCGACGATGGCGATGGCCGACTCCAGCGCGGGGTCCGGACGCGCGCTCGGCACGGGCACGGCCTTCGGACGCGGCGCCTCACGGACAGGCTCGCGTCGCGCCTCGGTGCCCCGCGTCGACACGTACTCCGCCAGCGCGCTGACGGTGGTGAACCGGAACATCTGCGCGATGGGCAGGTCCACGTGGAGCCGCTCTCGCAGCCGCCGGTGGACCTGGACGATCTGCACCGACGTGCCCCCCAGGTCGAAGAAGTTGCGGTGGATGTCCACCTCGTCCAGGTGGAGCACCTCCTGGAGGATGGTGGCCAGGGAGCGCTCCACCTCCGTGCGCGGCGCACGGGACACGGGCAGCGCCACCTGCGCGCTGTCGCTCGGCTCGCGCAGGGCGTCGCGGTCCACCTTGCCGTTGGGCGTCAGCGGCAGCGCGTCCATCAGCACGAAGGACGTGGGGACCATGTAGTCCGGGAGCCGGGCGACCAGGTGACGCCGCAGCTCCTCGGGGAGCGAGGTGGCCGGGGCCGAGCGCGTCGCGGGCGTGGCCACCTTCACCGAGGCGCCGACGCCCCCCACCAGGAAGCTGTGCAGGAGGACATGCCCCGCGTCCAGCGCGAGCTGCTGGCGCAGCGGCTCGAAGTCCAGGCCGCCAATCGGACACAGGCCCAGCTCGCCTCCCACCGCCGAGCCCATCAGGAGCTGGGCGATGTAGCCCGCCTCGAGCAGACAGAAGTCCCGCGCGAGGTCTCCGTACAGCGGCTGGATGGCGTCGAGCTGCCCGACGAGGAACACGGACAACGCCGCGTCGTCGAAGGTGGCCCGGTTTCCCGGCGCGTGCTGGGCGCGGCTCATGACCACGTCCGGCGAGAGCAGCACCAGCGCGTGCTGCTTCGGATGGTAGTAGTACGTCCCGCCCGCGAGCCCCTGGACCCTCCCGGCCTTGACGTGCAGGTAGACCTGCACCGGATAGAGCCCTCCCGCCGACGCGTAGCGGTACTTGGGGAGCAGCGAGTCCTCGAGCTGGACCTGCATCAGGCAGCTCAACAACTCGGAGAGCTGTCCGACGGAGACGGGGCTCGAGCGGAATGACTTGTGACTGCGCCGGTCGACGACGGCCTGGAGCCGCGCGGCGTCGAGGACCGGCTTCGCGAGCGCGATGGACTCACGGGCGCCGACATCCGTCCGCAGCCCAGGCCCCTTCAGCTTGAACTCGAGGCGCGCGATGGGGTCGGAGATGACGCCCAGTCGAGGCTCCGGCTCATGCGCCTCGTCCAGCGTCGCGTCCGAGGGCTCCTTCTCGAGGACGTGGGTCGGAATCGTGGCGTCCGGGACGACATAGGCCACCAGACGCCTCGGCCCCCCCGGCTTGCCGAGCGCCTTGACCACGGCCCCTCTCACGGCCGGGTGGGTATCGAGCGCGGCCTCGATTTCGCCCAGCTCGATGCGGTGCCCCTGGATCTTGACCTGGAAGTCCTCGCGGCCGAGGAACTCGATGTTCCCGTCCGGCAGGAAGCGCCCCAAGTCACCGGTGGCGTAGAGGCGCTCACCGGTTCGCGGGTGGACGATGAAGCGGGCGGCGGTGCGCTCCGCGTCGCCGTGGTAGCCCAGCGCCAGTCCCACCCCGCCGATGTAGAGCTGCCCCGCCACCCACTCGGGGCAGGGCTCGAGCGCGTCGTCCAGCACGTGGAAGCGCTGGTTCACCATCGGGCGGCCGTAGGGGATGCTCCGCCACGCGCGGTCGACCACGCCAATCCGATACAGGATGGACCAGATGGACGCCTCCGTCGCGCCGCCCAGGCTCACCAGCTCGATGCCCGCGCGCTGGCTCCGGATGCGCTCGGGCAACGTGACGGGAATCCAGTCACCGCTCATCATCACCAGGCGCAGCGAGTCCGGCAGGCGCTGCCCCGCGCCCTCGACGAACTCGATGAGCATCTCCATCAGCGCCGGAACCGAGTTCCACACCGTCACCCGGCCCTGGGTGAGGACCGACAGCCAGTGGCTCGGGTCGCGCAGCGTGCCGGGCGCCGGCATCACGATGGCCGCCCCCGCCGCGAGCGTCCCGAAGACGTCGTAGACCGAGAGGTCGAAGCTGAGCGACGAGAGCGCGAACACCCGGTCCTCGGGCCCCACCCCGAAGCGCGCGTTGATGTCGACCAGGGTGTTCACCGCGCCCTGGTGGTCGATCATCACCCCCTTGGGCCGCCCCGTCGAACCCGAGGTGTAGATGACATACGCGAGGCCATTGCCTTGCACGGCGGGAGGCTCCGCGTCCCCGACATCGAGCGCGCCGTCCAGGTCCACCGCGAGCCGCCGGGGCCCCTCGGGCCAGGTGAGCGACGCGTCGAGGTGCGCCTGCGTGAGCACGAGGTCGACGCGCGCGTCCCGCAACAGCTCGTGGAGCCGCTCGGTGGGCAGGCTCGGGTCCAACGGCAGATAGGCCGCGCCCGCGCGCAGGATGGCGAGCGCGGAGAGCACCTGCTCCGGGCCCTTCTCCGCGACGATGGCCACCAGGCGCTCCGGCCGCGCGCCCCGGGCGACGAGCCACGACGCGATCCGCGCCGAGCGCCGCTCCAGCGCTCCGTAGGTGAGCACCTTGTCGCCCGCGATGAGGGCGGGTGCCTGGGGCCGCGTGGCCGCCTGACGCAGGAAGAGCGTCTCCATCCGCTCCGACGGGACGGGCCGCCCCGTGGCGTTGTAGGCCTCCCGTCGCGCGAGCTGCTCGGCCGGGAGCGGCTGCCGCGCGGGGGCCTCCCAGGCGGACGGGTCCTCGACCAGCCGGCGCAGGAGCCGGACATAGGCCCCGAAGAGCGCGTCCATCAACCCCTGGGGGAACTGCGCGTCGACGGAGTCCCAGCTGAAGTACAGCGCGTCGTTGAGCTCGAAGACCTGGTGGTCCAGCCACACCTGCGGCGTCTGGCTGACGACCTCCACGATTCGCACGCCCTCGCCCATCCGCAGCGAGCGCCCCGTCTCCGACAGCAGGCTCGTGAACACGAAGGGCATGCCCATCCCCGTGTCCAGACGGCCGAGCCGGGCCGCCTCGCGCAGGACCTGCACGCTCGACACGATGGAGTGCTCCAGGTCGTCGAAGAGCTGCCCCTGCAGTCGCCGGGCGCGCTGGGCGAAGGACTCGGGCTGGGAGCCGTCCACCTCCAGCAGGATGCCCGAGGTGAAGTCGCCGACGATGCGCTCCACGTCCTCGAGCAACGGCAGCCGGTTGAAGAGCGTCAGGTTGAGCGTCAGCCGCTGGCCGCGGCCGTGGGCGCGCAGCACCTCGCCATAGGCCGCGGCCAGCGCCATGGACGCCGTCACCCCCGCCGCGGCGGCGCGCTCGCGGAAGGTCTTCCACGCGGCGGGCTCCAGGCCGCCCTTGCGACGGGAGAAGCGACGAGGCCCCCGGGTGCCCGGGTCGGCGGCGAGCGGCAGCTCGGGCGGACCGGGCAGCGTCGCCAGCCGGCCGCGCCAGTACTCGAGCGCGCGCTGATAGGCCTGGGCCCCCTGCTCGCGGCGTCGCGCGGCGGCGGCGAAGTACTCGCGGAAGGTGTGCTTCAGCGGCGCGAGCGGCGCCTCCAGGTCCTGGTACAGCACCACGCACTGCTCGATGAGCAGCTGCACGCTGAAGGCGTCCGCCACGAGCAGGTCCAGGCTGATGTGCACGTGGACCTGTCCCCCCGGGAGCTGGGAGGCGCGGACCTCGAAGAGCGGGAAGCGGTCGGCCGGCAGCACCTGATGGGAGAGCTCCGCGCGAATCGCCGCGAGGTGCGCGTCGACGCTCCCGGCCGAGGCCGCGCGGAGGTCGTACGTCGTGACGCGGAACGGCGGCACGGAGGCCAGGACCACCTGCTCGCCCGTGGGCAGCACCACCATGCGCAGCATGTCGTGGTGCGCGATGAGCCGCTGGAGCACCCGCTCGAGGCGGGCGGGGTCCAGCGCGTCGAACGCGAGCTCCAGGTAGCTGTGCGCCGCGACGCCGCCCGCGTCGAACGCGTCCTGCCGCCCCACCCAGTAGGCGTTCTGGATGTCGGTGAGGGGGAACGGCGAGAAGCGCGCGTCCTCCGGTGGTGGGACGACCGCGGCCTGGACCTCCGCCACGCGGGAGGTGGCGCTCAGGTGCTCCACGAGCTGGTGCTTGCGCTCACGCAGCGCCGCGCGCACCTCGTCCGTGACGTGGCCCGGAGGCGCGCGGAACCGCAGCGCCTCGCCCTCCACCCACAGCTCGATGCCCTGCCGCTGAAGCTCGACGATGAACTCGGCCGTCTTCACAACGCCCCCTCTTCCCAGGCGATGGCGCCGCCCACCAGGCTGTGCAGGTACACGTGCGGCTCCTCCAACCGGAACGCGGCGCGGAGGTCGTCGAAGCGCAGCTCCCCCACCTGGCAGAGCCCCAGCTGCTGCTCCGCGGCGCGCAGCTCCAGCAACTGCGAGATGAGCCCCGCCTCGAGCAGCGCGAAGTCCCGCCACTTCTCGCCGTAGAGCGGCGCGATGGCGCGCCTGTCACACACCAGGAAGAGCGAGAACGCGGAGCTGGCGAACATGGACCGGTTGGTGGGCGCGTGGAGGCTGGCGTCGAGCGCGTCCACCGCCGAGAGCCGCACCAGCGCGTGGCGCGCCGGCTCGTGGTAGTACGCGCCCGCCTCGAGCCCCCGAACCCGTCCAGCGCTCACGTGGAGGTACAGCTGGACGCCGTACGCGCTCCCCGCCGAGCCGTACTGGTACTTGAAGCGCCCTCCGACCTCGAGCGAGCGCAGACACGACAGCAGGCGACCCAGCGCCTGGGCCTCCACGGGCTCGGACGAGAAGGTCCGGTGGCTGGAGCGCTCCAGGTGACGGCGCCGCGCCTCGCCCTCGGAGAGCCCGGCCATCGGGACCACGGGCGTCCCCGCATCGAAGGTGCGGACGCCGTGGCGCGCGCGCTTCCAGGCCTCGCGTTGCTCGGGGTCCAGCAGCAACCCCTCCTCCACCTTCGCGCTCGCGGGTGGGGCCTCCGCCGGCGGGTGCCGGGTGTAGTAGGCGACGATGTCCGCGGTGTTCCGCAGCGTGAGGAACTCCGACATCCGGGGCCGGCTCCCGAAGGCCTGCTCCAACATCGTCGCGAGCTTGATGAGCTCCACCGACGTGGCGCCGAGCTGGAGCAACGACGCCTCCGGCTCGACGCTGGGGCGCTTGAGGACCTCGGCGACGAGGCGGGTGATTCGCGTGAAGACCTCCCCGCCGCGCGCCTCCAGGGGCAGCGCGCCGTGGACGGGCTCCTCCACCGGCGTGGGCAGCGCCTTGCGGTCGACCTTGCCGTTCGCCGATTGCGGCAGCGCCCGCAGCCGCATGAAGACGCCCGGTACCATGTAGTGCGGCAGCGTTCTGCCCAGGAACTCCCGCAGCGCGTCGTCCGTGGGCGCGGGCTGCCCCTCCATGGGGACGACGTAACCCACCAGCCTGCGCTGCGTGCGCTCCCCGGGCGCGGCGACGACGGCCTCGCGGATGGCGGGATGGCGGCAGAGCGCGGCCTCGATTTCGCCCAGCTCGATGCGGTGGCCGGCGACCTTGACCTGGAAGTCCTTGCGGCCCAGGAACTCGATGTATCCACCGGGCAGGAAGCGGCCCAGGTCGCCCGTGCGGTAGAGGCGCTCGCCGGTGTCTGGGTGCGTGAAGAAGCGCGCGCGCGACAGCTCCTCGTCGCCGAAGTAGCCCCGGGCCAGGCCGGCGCCTCCGATGAAGAGGTCGCCCGGCACGTGCTCCGGCCGCGGCGCCAGCGCCTCGTCGAGCACATGGAAGCGCTGGTTCAGCATCGGCCGGCCGTAGGGGATGCTGCGCGCCCCGGGCTCGACCTGGGTGATGGGGTGCAGGATGGACCAGACCGCGCCCTCGGTCGCCCCGCCCAGGCTGATGACCTGGATGTCGCGGGACAAGCGGCGGATGCGGTCCGGCAGCGTGACGGGAATCCAGTCACCGCTCATCAACACCAGGCGCAGGGACTCCGGGAGGCGCTCACCGCGTGTCTCCACCAGGTCCACCAGCATCTCCATCAGCGTCGGGACGGAGTTCCACACCGTCACGCGCGCCTCGCGCAGCCACCGCAGCCAGCTCGCGGGCTCCCATGTCGCGTCGGGCTCGGGCAGCACGAGCGTCGCGCCCGCCGCCAGGCTCCCGAAGATGTCGTAGACCGACAGGTCGAAGCCCAGCGACGACAGGCCGAAGACCCGGTCCTCCGGGCCGACCCCGAAGCGGGTGTTGATGTCCTGGAGCGTGTTCGCCGCGGCGCGGTGCTCGACCATCACCCCCTTGGGGCGCCCCGTCGAACCCGAGGTGTAGATGCAATACGCCAGGTCCGCCGGCGAACGTGCCGGCGCGTGCGGCGGCTCCCCGGTCGCGCTGTCCGGGATGCACACCACCCGGACGCCCTCCGGCCACGCGAACCGCTCCGCCAGCCCCGGCTCCGTCACCACGACCTGCACCCTCCCCTCCTGAAGGAGGAGCCGGCGGCGCTCGTCCGGCAGCGCGGGGTCGATGGGGAGATAGGCCGCCCCGGCCAGTGGGATGGCCGTCACCGCGACCACCTGCCTCCAGCCCTTCTCCAGGATGACCGCGACCAATCCATCGGGCCGCGCATCCAGCTCGACCAGTCGGGTCGCCAGCGCGCCCGCGTGTCCACGGAGCTCCGCGTAGCTCAGCGTCCGCTCCGCGCTCACCACCGCGGCGTGCGAGGGGGCGCGTCGTGCCTGGGCCAGGAAGAGCGCCTCCAGGCGCGCCTCGGGGATGGGCGACGCGGTGGCGTTGAACGCCTCACGGCGCGCGGCCTGCGCGGCCGGCAGTCGCACCGGGGAGCGCGCCTCCCAGACGGCGTCCTCCTCCGCGAGCCGACCGAGCAGGGACTCGTAGGCCGCGAAGGCGTCCTCGAGCATGCCCGCGGGGAAGAGCCCCTCCGGGCTGTCCCAGGAGTAGCGCAGCGCCCCGTCCTCCTCCCGGACCTGGTGGTCGAGCCACACCTGCGGCGTCTGGGTGATGCCGTGGACCGTCTCGCCCAGCCACCCGAAGGGAGAGCCCGCGCCCGCGCCACCGGGCCTGTGTCCCAGCAGGCTCGTGAAGACGATGGGCATGAGTGCTCCCGCGGCACCTTCGCGCCGCCGCGCGCGCTCGCGCATCACCCGCATGCCGCTGAAGAGCAGGTGCTCGAGGTCCCGGGCCAGCTGCTCGCGGAGCTGGACCGCGCGCTGGGTGAACGACGTGCCGCGCCCGTCGACCTCGAGCAGCACGTTCGTCGTGAAGTCACCGACCACCTGGTCGATGGCCGGGTGGATGGGCAGGCGCCTGAAGAGCGTGAGGTTGAGGCAGAAGCGGGCGCTCTCGCTCCATGCGGCGAGCACCTCCGCGAACGCGGCGCAGACCACGCCGGAGCGGGTCAGCCCGGCTTGCGCGGACCGCTCCTTCAGCCGCTCCCATCGCCTCGCGTCCAGGCTCCCGCCCAGCCGCCGGAACGCGGGGCGCACCAGCTGCTCGGGAGGCGTGGCCAGGGGCAGCACCGGGGCTTCCGGCAGGTCATCCAGGCGCGCGCGCCAGTAGGCCTCGGCGCTCCGGTAGGCCGTCGTATCGCGGGCGGAGAGCTCCGCGAGCACGTGCTCCCGGAAGGACACCGGGACCGGCTCCAGCACCTTCTCCGGCGTCACGTACAGCTCGCGCCACTCCTCGAGGAGCGCGAGCACGGCGGCGGCGTCCATCGTGATGGCGTCGATGTCCAGGTGGATGCGCGTGCGGTTCCCATCGAGCAGCGTCGCGCGCAGCTCGAAGGTGGGCCACTGCCCCAGCGGCACGGAGCGGTTGGAGAGCTCCTGGCGAATCCCGGCGAGCTTCGCCTCGACGACGTCCCGCGCCTGTCCACGCAGGTCCAGCACGGGCATGGAGAAGGACGGCACCTGCTCCAGCACGCGCTGCTCCCCCGACGGGAGCACCACGGCGCGCAGCATGGCGTGCCGCTCGATGAGGCGCCGCCACGCGCGCGACAGCCGCTCCACGTCCAGCGCCTGGCCGTCGAGCTCGTGGTACAGGTGGCAGGAGATGCCGCCGACGCCGAAGTCGGTGCCGCGTCCGACCAGATAGGCCTCCTGGATTTCGGTCAGCGGGAAGGGCGCGTGCGCCTGCTCGGAGCGGAGGGCCTCGCCCTGGCGTCGGAGCAGCTCGAGCACCTCCGCCTTCCGGGCGGCGATGTGCTGCTGCAGCTCGGGCGTGATGACGTTGCGCGCGGCGCGGACCCGGAGGTGCTCGCCCTCGACCTTGAGCTCCACACCCAGGCGCGTCAGCTCGGCAATGAGTTCGGTGGCATTCAAAATTGGAACTCCTCCATCGGGTCATCCAGGGCCGCCTCCGGCGGAGGCGGCACGGCGTCGAGGCTCTCGAGGACGAGCGTCACGAGGTCGTCGAAGCTCAGGCCGCTCAACAGCTTCACGGCCGGGACCGAGAGCCCCAGCGCCAGCTCCAGCCGCGCCTTGAGCTTCATGCCCATCAGCGAGTCGAAGCCGAAGCGGACCAGCGGCAGGCGGCCGTCGGCCAGGTCTCCAGGGAGGGCCAGCATCGAGACCACCTCGCGTCGCAGCGAGCCGTCGACGCGCGCCCGACGCTCCTCGGGGGTCATCCGGGCCAGCTCGTGGAGCGGAGGGAGTCCCTCGGCCACCGCCGTGCCCGAGGCCCGGGGCCGCGCGCGGAGGAGGAAGTCGGTCAGGAGCGAGGCGTGGTCCGCCGAGGGATAGACCTGTCCCCACTTCGCCCAGTCGATGCGGGCGATGCCCACGTGGGTCTCGGTCGTTCCTCGCAGGAGCCTGCCGAGGATGGCCACGCCCTCGTCCGGCGCGAGGCTCTCCAGGCCCAGGGCCTCCAGCCGGGCGCCCCGGTCGGCGCGCGCCGCGGCGAGTCCGACCTCCGCCCAGGGGCCCCACGCCAGCGAGCACGCGGGCAGTCCACGCGCCCGCCGCTCGGCGGCCAGCGCATCCAGGAAGGCGTTCGCGGCGCTGTAGTTCGCCTGCCCCACCCCGCCGAGCAGCGCGGCGATGGAGGAGAACATCACGAAGAAGTCGAGCGGGTCCGCTCGCGTCTGCTGGTCCAGGTGGAGCGCCCCCGCGACCTTCGGCCGCAGGACCCGCTCGATGCGCTCGCGCTCCTGGCTCGCCAGCAACGCATCGTCGAGCAGCCCCGCCGCGTGGATGACACCCCGAAGCGGAGGCATGTCCGCGCGCAGCTCCGAGAGCGCACGCGCGAGGGACGCTTGCTCGCCCACGTCCGCCGCGAGCACACGCACCGAGACGCCCTCCGCCGCGAGGGCCTGGAGCACGACGCGGGCCTCCTCGGAAGGCGCGTTGCGCCCCAGGAGCGCCAGGTGCCGCGCGCCCTCCTTCGCGAGCCACCGCGCGCACCGCAGCCCCAGCCCGCCCAGGCCCCCCGTGATGAGGTACGTCGCGTCCGCGACGACCGGCACGGGGCCGGGCTCCGGGATGACCTCCAGGGACTGGAGTCGCTGGGCGAGCCGCGCGCCGTCCCGCCACGCGACGCGGTCCTCGCCATCCAGGAGCCGCAGCTCCGTGCACAGCGAATGCACCGTGTCCGCGGCCGGCGCGGGGTCCAGGTCCACGAGCGTGCAGCGGACTTCCGGGTGCTCGTGGCGCAGCGTGGCCCCGAGCCCCCAGAGCGGCGCCTGGGCCAGCGAGAGCGCGTGCCGCGCGTCCGTCGACTGGGCGCCCCGCGTGACGAGCCACAGCCGGGGGGGCACCGGGCGCTTCAGCTGGGTCAGCGCCTGGAGGACCCGCACCGCGCCGACCAGGACCTCGGTGGTGACCCGCGCCTCGCTCCCGGGCTCCAGGGCTCCGACATCGAGCGCCGCCAGGTACATCACCCCGCGACAGGGGCCCGCGCCGAGCGCCGCTTCCAATCGGCGCAGCAGCGACGCCTCCGACTCCGTCGATTCAGGGGCCGCCATCACCTGGCACGGCGAGCCCTCCGCCCCCAGCCGGTCCGCCACCGCGGCGCCGACACCGCCACGGTCCGTCAGGAGCAGCCAGGGTCCAGTCTCCCGCGTCGGAGCCGTGACGGCAGGCGCCGGTCGCCAACGGACCTGGAACAGGTCCTGGCCGGGCGCACGCACACGCTCCCTCGTGAAGGCCTCGCGGGGGGCGCGCCGGACGACGAGCCCCTCCACCCGCGCGACCGTCACCCCGTCCTCACCGAAGAGGCGGAAGTCGGCGCTCAGCGTCTCGCCCTCCTGGCCGCTCCCGGGCCGCGGCATGGCGTGCGCCCAGAGCGTGCCGCGAGGCGGCGACAGGAAGACCACGCCTTCGATGCCCACGGGAATCAGGGGCACGCCGTCATCGCGCACGACGCCCGGGACGCCGCGCAGGACATGGAAGAGGGAGTCGAGCAACCCGGGGTGCAACGGTGTCGCCGGCTGCCGGTCCTCGGGCTCCGGAGCGCGCATGCGTCCCAACGCCTCCCGCTCCCCCCGCCACAGCTGCTCGACCCAGCGGAAGCGTCGCCCGAGCGAGATCCCCTCGGCATCCATCGTCTCGTAGACCCGCGGCACCTCGAGGGGGGTCGGACATCGCGCGCGCAGTTGCTCCAGCGACACCGCCGCGTCGACTCGCGGCGCGCCGGAGCGCAGCACCTTGCCCTCCGCGTGGAGCACCCAGTCGCCCCCCGCCTCCTGGCTCTGGATGCGGAAGGAGGCGCGCCCCGACTGCTCCGCTCCCACCACCACCGAGACGGGACGCCCGAGCCCCGCCTCCACCACGAGCGCGCGCGGGAAGACGATGTCGGCCAGACGAATCGGCGCGGTGCCCTGGAGCGACTGGAGCGCGGAGAGCACCATCGAGACATGCCCGGCCCCCGCGACCACCACCGCGCCGTGCAGCAGGTGCTCGCCCAGCAACGGCATCCGCTCCACCGACAGCTCCACCTCGAACAGCGTCTCCGCCAGCGGAGAGCGCACGCGGCGCCCGTGCAGGGGCAGCACCTCCTGCGTGGAGGCGGGCCTCGAGGCGGCGGGAGCCGGGCTCGCGACCCAGTAGCGCTCCTTGCGCCAGGGATAGGACGGCAGCGGCACCAACGCCCCGCCCTCCGGGAAGAGCCGCTCCCAGGCTGGCGAGACGCCCGCGACGAACAGACCGCCCAGCAGCGCGCGCAGGGTGTGGCGCTCGGCCTCTCCCCGTCGCAGCGCGGACACCACCGTCGCACTCCGGCCCGCCTGCTGGAAGCACTGCTGCACCGGACGCGACAGGACCGCGTTGGGGCCAATCTCGACGAAGAGCGAATGGCCCTCGGCCGCGAGCGCGGAGATGGCGGGGGCGAAGCGCACGGGCTGCCGGAGGTTGCGGGCCCAGTAGTCGCGGTCGAAGTCCCGCCCGTCCGCGCGCAGGCCGGTGACCGAGGAGAAGATGGGGAGCGCCTCGGGCCGTGGGCCCAGTCCCTCCAGCGCCTGTCGCAGGGCCTCCAGGTGGGGCTCCACCGCGTGGCTGTGCGAGGCGTAGTCCAGGCCGAGCCGACGACAGGAGACGCCGCGCGCAGCCAGCACGCCGAGCACCTCCTCCATCGCTCCCGCGTCACCGGACAGGAGCACCGACGTCGGACTGTTGAGCGCGGCGATGGACAGCCGCGTGCCCTGCGCCGCGATGGCCTCGGCGGCCTCCGCCTCGGAGAGCTCCACCGCGCTCATCGCGCCACTCCCCGCGATGGCCGCGAGGATGCGGCTGCGCTCGAGGGTGATGCGCATCGCGTCCTCGACCGAGAGCACCCCGGCCGCGTGGGCCGCCGCCACCTCTCCGATGCTGGACCCCAGGACCGCGTCGGGCTCCAGCCCCCAGGAGCGCAGGAGCGCCACGAGCGCCGCCTGGAGCGCGAAGTGCGCGGGCTGGGAGATGTGGGCCAGCTCGAAGCGGGGCTGCTCGCGTCGCAGCTCCTCGATGACGGACCAGCCCGCGAGCTTCATCAGCACGGCGTCCACGGACCGCAGGGCCTCGCGGAAGACGGGCTCCTCCTCGAGGAGCGCGCGCCCCGCGCCGGACCACTGCCCTCCCTGTCCGGTGAACAGGAAGACGACCCTGGGGGCCGCGCCGGGGAGGGCATAGCCGGACGTGACGTCCGGGTGCGACAGGCCACGAAGGAAGGCCTCCAGCGCCTCCGCGGCACTGCTTCGGGAACGAGCCACCACGGCGAGCCGATGCTCGTGGTGACTCCGACGACAGCTCGTGGAGTAACAGAGGTCGCGCCACGCCGCGCCGTCCCCTCCGTTCAGCGTCGCGGACAGACGCCCCGCGGCCTCGCGCAGGGACTCCGCCGAGCGGGCCGACAGGACGAGCAATTCGGGACGCTCCACGGACGCCGGGGCCTCTGCCCGAGGCTCACGCTTCGGGGCCTCCTCGAGGACCACGTGGGCATTGGTCCCGCTGAAGCCGAACGAGCTGACCCCGGCGATGCGCCGCGCCCCGTCCGGGACCTGCCACGCGCGGTGCTCGGAGATCACCTCGACGGGCAGCTCGGCCCAGGGGATGTGGGGGCTGGGCTCCTTGAAGTGGAGGCTGCGCGGCAGCTCGCCCTGGCGAAGCGCGAGGATGGCCTTGATGAGGCTGGCGATTCCCGCCGCGCCCTCCAGGTGTCCCAGGTTCGTCTTGACCGAGCCGATTCCCAGCGGCGAGGAGGCGGGACGCCCACGCCCGAGGACCGCCGCGAGCGCCTGCACCTCGATGGGGTCACCGAGGGACGTCCCGGTGCCGTGCGCCTCGACGTAGCCGACGTCGCGCGGGGCGACGCCACCCTGGCGCAGGGCGCTCTCGATGACGCGCTCCTGGGCGGGCCTGCTCGGCGCCGTGAGGCCATTCGAGCGGCCATCCTGGTTGACGGCCGTCCCCCGGATGACGGCGAGGACGGGGTCGCCCTCCGCGAGCGCTTCCGACAAGCGCTTGAGGACCACCACGCCCGCGCCCTCTCCTCGCACATAGCCATTGGCGGAGCGGTCGAAGGCCTTGCAGGCGCCGTCCGGGGACAGCGCCTTCAGCTTCGAGAAGTAGACCGTCATGCGCGGCGAGAGCAGCAGGTTCGAGCCGCCCACGAGCGCGACGTCACACTCCCCCTCCCGCAGGCTCTGGCAGGCCAGGTGCGTGGCGACCAGGGACGAGGAGCAGGCGGTGTCGACGGCGAAGGTGGGGCCCTCCAGGCCCAGCGCATACGCGATGCGTCCGGCCGCCACGCTCAGCACGCCACCGGAGCCCGAGTAGGCGTTGATGCCGCGAGCATCGGCGGCGTTGAGTTCCAGCAGCGCGTAGTCGCTCAGGCAGATGCCCAGGAACACCCCGGTGGGGGTCCCCTTGAGCCGCTCCACCGCCATGCCCGCGCGCTCCAGCGCCTCCCAGCTCAGCTCCAGCAACATGCGCTGCTGCGGGTCCATCGACCGGGCCTCCGCGCCGGAGATGCCGAAGAACGAGGCGTCGAACGCGTCGATGTCGTCGATGAAGCCGCCGTGTCGCGAGTACGTCTTGCCGGGGACTTCCGGGTCCGCGTCGTACCAGTCGTCGAGCGCCCAGCGCGAAGCGGGCACCTCGCGCACCGCGTTCACGCCGTCTGCGAGCAGGCGCCAGTAGTCCTCCGGGCTCCGGACCCCACCGGGCAGCCGGCAGGACATCCCCACCACGGCGATGGGCTCCGCGCCGTCCACGGCCGCCCTGCGTGGCTTCACGGCCCGAGGCGCCGGCTCCGAGGCCGCCGCGTCGACGGAGGGGAGCTCGCGCCCCAGGAAGTCGAGCAGCTGCTCCAAGCTCGGGTGGTCGAACAACAACGTGACGGGGAGGGAGCGACCGAGCGCGGTGGACAAGGCGTTGCGCAGCTGCAACGCCATCAGGGAGTCGAGCCCCAGCTCCTGGAGGGGTCGACGCGGGTCGATGGGCGACGAGGACGACAGCCCGAGGACGTCCGAGGCCTGCGACTGGAGCAGCGCGAGCAGTCGGGCGCGGGCCTCACGAGGCGAGGCCCCCGCGAACACCGTCGAGGGCGGCGCGGAGCGGGTGGGCTCGGCGCGACGAGGCGCGAGGACCTCGAAGAAGGCAGGCAGCCCCTCCCGCACCGCGCGCCCGCCGGCGGCCACGACCACGGTCTGCGTGAGGTCGGCGCCGAGGATGCCCTCCAGCGACGCGAGGGCCGCGGCGGGGGCGAGCATCCCCACTCCGAAACCGGACCAGGACTTGCCGGCGTCGGCGGACAGCCGCGCGGCCATGCCCACTTCGGCCCAGGGGCCCCAGTTGATGCTCGTGGCCGTCAGACCGTTGGCGCGCCGGTGATGGGCCA
Source organism: Myxococcus faecalis (assembly GCF_050039385.1). NCBI lineage: Bacteria > Pseudomonadati > Myxococcota > Myxococcia > Myxococcales > Myxococcaceae > Myxococcus > Myxococcus faecalis. The sequence continues at coordinate 2,246,369 of NZ_CP144336.1, forward strand.
GGGCGTCGAGGAAGGCATTGGCGGCGGCATAGCTGACCTGTCCCGTGGTCCCGAAGACGGCGCTCACGGAGGAGAACAGGACGAAGAAGTCGAGGCGCGACTCGAGGGTCTCGTGATGGAGGTTGAGCGCCCCGTGGACCTTGGGCGCGAGGACATCGGCCATCCGCGCCGTGTCCTGGAGCACGAGGAGGCCATCGTCGAGGACACCCGCGGCATGCACCACGCCCCGGAGCGGAGGCATCGCCGCGCGGCACTCCGACAACACCCGCGCGACCTCCTCGCGTGACGACACGTCGGCCTGTCGCACGGTGATGTTCGCGCCAGCGGACCGCAGCGCGTCCACGCGTGCTTGCGCGAGCGGCTCCGGCGCACGGCGGCCCAGGAGGACCAGGTGACGCGCGCCCCGGTCCACCATCCAACGGGCCACCTCGAGCCCCAGGCCCCCGAGGCCGCCGGTGATGAGGTACGTGGCGTCGGCGGAGAGAGACAGTGGATGGGGCGCACGCGGAAGCCGCGCGCGTGCGAGCCGGGCCACGAGGCGACGACCCGAGCGGAAGGCGACGCGGTCCTCGTCCTGCGACGAGGAGAGTTCCTGGGCGAGCAGCGCCGCATCCTCTCCACGAGCGGACGGGTCCAGGTCGATGCGTAAACAGCGCAGCTCGGGGTGCTCGAGGGCCACCACGTGGCCCAGGCCCCAGAGCGGCGACTGCTCGACGGCGAGGGCACCCTCCTCCACGCCGGTCGCCTGCGCGCCTCGCGTCACCAGGACAAGGCGCGGTGGAGTCCCACCGCCATGGGTCGCCAGCAGCTTCACGAGCCCGACCCCACGCTCGACACCGTCGAGTGGCGAGGACGTATCGAGCCCTCGCAGGTCGACGACTCCGACGCGGGCCCGCGTCGATTCGCCGAGCCCGACCCCACGCTCGACACCGCCGAGTGGCGAGGATGTATCGAGCCCTCGCAGGTCGACGACTCCGATGCGGGCCCGCGTCGATTCACCGAGCGCATCGATACGCTCGAGCAGGCGCCGCTCATCGCCCTTGTCGGAGGACCGCGCCTCCACACGTGCACCAGGGCGACCGTGGTCATCTGAAGCACCCGCGTCGCCGTGAGCACCAGGACGTGCGAGGTCGGAGGAGAGCACCTCCACGCGAGCACCCCGAAGCTCGAGCTGTCGGGCGAGCGCCTCCGCGAAACCGCCGCGGTCCGCGAGGAGGAACCAGGTGACGGGCTCACTCGCGGAGGCCAGCGCCGCCGCGGGCCGAGGCTGCCACTCCACCTGGAAGTGCAGCGGCGCCGCCCCCGTGTCTCGCCGCAGGACCGTGTCCCGAGGCGCCCGGCGAATCGTCAGGCCGTGGACCTCCGCCACGACGACACCCGCGTCGTCCAGCAACCGCAGGTCCACCGTCGAGGCTTCGTCGACCGCGCCCGTCCCCGAGCGCAGCACGAGATGACAGAACCGAGGACGTTGCGCCCCGTGGAGCACGAACCGGTCGATGCCGATGGGAACGAAGGCCATCCCCTCGATGGACGAGAAGCCCGAGACCGCCCCCAGCACCTGGAAGCACGAGTCGATGAGCCCCGGATGCAGCCGGTAGTCCTCCGCGCCATCCCCCACATCCGGAAGACGCAGGCGCCCCAGCGCCTCCCTCTCGCCCCGGGAGACCGCCTCCAGCCAGCGGAACTGGCGCCCCAGCACCAGGCCCTGTCGGTCGATGCCCTCATAGAAACGCTCGATGGACGGGAGCGCCTCGAAGCGGGCCTCGAGCCCGGCGAGCGGCTCGGCCTCGGAGGGCACCTCCCCGCTTCGCTCCAGTCGCCCCGTGGCATGCAGCGTCCAGCGCGGTGACTCCGCGTCATCGCTCGCGAGCCGGGTCGACAGCCGGAAGTCACCCCCGGCCGCGATGGACACCTGGAAGACCCGCTCCTCGGCGTCCTCCATCACGATGGGACTCAGGAACAGCACATCCTGGACGCGACAGCCCTCCGGCCCCCAGAGCCGACGGGCCGCCTCCAGCAGCATGCCGACCATGCTCGCGCCCGCGACCACCACCGTGCCGTAGAGCCGGTGGTCGGCGAGCAGCCGCACGCGGTCCGCTCGAAGGGATGACTCGAAGCGCATCCCGCCGAGGGGCGCCTCCACCGCGCGCCCCAGCAGCGGATGCCCCCTGTCTTGCGCGGCCCCGGGCGCGACGTCGAACCAGTAGCGCTCGCGCTGCCACGCATAGGACGGCAGCGCCACCCGCCGGCCCCCACGAGGGAAGACGCCCTTCCACGCGGGCTCGCGCCCCAACGTGTGGAGCGCGCCCAACGCGGCGAGCATCGTGACGCGAGGGGGCCGGTCACGGCGCGCGGAGAACAGCGCCGACGTCCCCTCCACCCCCGAGGCCTCGAGCGTCCGCGCCAGCGGCTGCGACAGCACCGGATGCGGGGAGACCTCGACGAAGACGCGGCAGCCGTCGGCGAGCATCGCCTGGATGGCCGGCGCGAACAGGACCCGCTGCCGGATGTTCGCGCGCCAGTGGTCCGCGTCGAGCACCGAGGCCAGGACCCGCCCACCCCGCACCGTGGAGTACAGCGGCGTCACCAGCGCCTTGGGCGCGAGCTCCCGCGTGCAGTCGTCCAGCTCCGCCAGGTGCGCGTCCATCTGCGCGCTGTGGAACGCGTGGTCGACGTTCAGGAGCCGGACGCGAATCCCCTGCGCCTGGAGGCTGTCCCGCAGCGACTCCAGCGACGCGCGCTCTCCCGAGACGACGATGTCCTCCGGACCGTTGAGCGCGGCGACCGACAGCGCGTCACCGTGAGGCGCGAGCAGCGGCGCCAGTCGCTCGAGCGAGGTCGCCACGGTGGCCATGCCTCCGCGTCCGGCCGTCTTCCCCATCAAGCGGCTGCGGCTCACGACCAGGGCCATCGCCTCCTCGAGCGACAGCGCGCCGGCGAGGTGCGCCGCGCTGACCTCTCCGATGCTGTGCCCCACCACCGCGTCCGGACGGATGCCCCACGCCGCCCACAGCGCGGCGAGCGACACCTGGAAGGCGAACAGGAGCGGCTGCTCCACCTCCGTGCGCGGCGGAGCGGCCCCCTCCCGCGCGGCCTCCATCGCCTCGACGAGCGAGGCCCCGGTGCGCGCGCGGAACGCCAGGTCGCAGCGCTCGAACATCTCCCGGAAGCAGGGCTCCTCCTCGAACAGGCGGGTGCTCTCCCCGAGCGGGAAGCCCCCCTGCCCCGATAACACGAAGCCCACGCGCGGCGCCTCGCCCTGTCGGACCACCCCCTGGGACTGGAAGGCCCGAGGAGGCGCCCCCTGGCCGAACGCCTCGAGTTCCTCCGCCAGCGCCGTCCGCGTCCGGGCCACCAACGTCAACCGGTGCGCATGGTGGTCACGCCAGAGCCCCGCGGTGGCGCAGAGGTCCGCGAGCGAGGGCGTGGGCGCGCCGCGAAGCTGCCCGGCGACACGACGGGCCTGCTCCCGGAGCGCGGGCTCCGTCCTCGCGGAGAGCACGAACAGCTCCGCGGCCCCGTCGGCGGTGGGAGGCACGGGGGCCTCCGGCAACACCCGCTCCCAACGAATCGCGTGGCCCGCCGAGGCGAGCGCGTCGAGCGCGCGATGAAGCCCATCCAGGTCCGACGCTCCGCGCTGCAGCCCCTGCACCACCGTGGCCGTCGCCGCGTGGGCCGCGATGTTCTCCTCCACCGAGCGCGCGTGGATGGGATGCGGGTTGACGTCGAGGAAGACCTCGTGCCCGGAGTCGAGCAGCGTCTTCACCGCGTCGGCGAACCGCACGGGCGCCTGGAAGTTGTCGGTCCAGTACCCGGGTCCCAGCGACACGCCGTCGACGAACGCGCCCGACACCGTCGAGACCATCGGGATGCGCCCCGGCAGCGGCCTCAGCGCCGGACAGCCTCCCAGGAAGAGCGGCGCGAGCGGCGCCACCTGGGGGATGTGCGCGTAGAAGTCGATCTCCACCGTGCGCGCGAAAATCCCCTCCGCCACCAGCCGCGAGGCGAAGTCCTGGAGGGCCGAGGGCTCTCCGCCGATGCCCGTGGACCGGGGGCTGTTCACCGAGGCGATGGCAATCCTCCCCGCCCCGGCGAGGCGCGCCTCCACCTCCGCCGCGGGGAGCCCCACCACGCCCATGCCCGCGCCGCCCGTCACGCTCCGCTGCACCTGGATGTAATGGCGCGCGAGCGCGAAGACCTCCTCCAGCGTGAGGATTCCCGCCACGTGCGCCGCGGCCCACTCGCCCACGCTGTAGCCGATGACGGCGCTCGGCTCGACGCCCCAGTCCCGCCACGTCGCCGCGAGCGAGACCTGGAGCGCGAGGACGACTGGCAACTGCACCTCGCCCCGCTCGAAGCGCGAGCGGTGGCGAGGCGCGAGCAACGCCTCCACGAGCGAGTCGCCCCCGAGCCCCCGGTACACGGCATCACACGCCTCGAAGCGCGCACGGAAGACGGGCTGCGTCGCGAGCAGCTCCCGCCCCATGCCCCACCACGCCGAGCCGGCGCCCGCGAAGAGGAACGCGACCTTCCTCGGCCCTCCGGGGAGCGGCGGGCGGGCCACGGCGGAGGGAGGCGCCACGGCCCGCCGGGGCCCCGGCAGATGCTCCTCGACGACGAGGTGACAGTTGGTGCCCCCGAAGCCGAAGGAGCTGATGCCCGCCAGCGCGGGCTCGTCGTCCCTGGGCCACGCCGTGAGCGCCGTCTGCATGCTCAGGCCCAGCGCATCGAACGGGATGTGCGGGTTCGGCTGCTCGAAGTGCAGGCTCGCCGGGAGCCGCCGCTTCCGGATGGAGAGCGCCACCTTGATGACGCCCGCGACGCCCGCGGCCGCCTCCAGGTGCCCGATGTTGGTCTTCACCGAGCCCACGCGAAGGGGCTGCCCGGAAGCGCGCGCCGCCCCGCCCAGCACGGCGCCCAGGGCCCGGGCCTCTATCGGGTCGCCCAGCGGCGTTCCCGTCCCGTGCAGCTCGACATACTGCACCCGCGCGGGGTCCACGCCCGAGGCGCCGTAGGCGGCGCGCAGCAGCTGCTCCTGGGCCTTGGGGCTGGGAGCCGTCAGCCCGTTGCTGGCGCCGTCGTTGTTCACCGCGCCGCCACGGATGACGCAGTAGATGGAGTCCCCATCCGCCAGGGCGCGCGACAGGGGCTTGAGGACGACGACGCCCGCGCCCTCTCCGCGCCCGTAGCCGTTGGCCCGCGCATCGAAGGTCTTGCACCGCCCGTCCGGCGCGAGCGCACCGAAGGCAGAGACGGCCTGGAGCGTGCGGGGAGAGAGATTGAGCTGCACGCCCCCCGCGAGCGCCAGGGTCGACTCGCCCGCGCGCAGGCTGCGACAGGCCTCGAGGATGGCGACCAGCGACGAGGAACAGGCGGTGTCGATGGCCAGACTGGGGCCCTCGAACCCGAACGTATAGGAGACCCTGTTCGCCACGATGCTCCCGGCGTGGCCGGTGCAGGTATGAAGGGAGGCGGAGGCCCCCTGGAGCGTCTGGAGGTCGGCGTAGTCGCGCCAGACCAGCCCCGTGAAGACGCCGGTGCGCGAGCCCCGCAGCGTCCCGGGCGCGATGCCCGCGTCCTCGAGCGCCTCCCACGACAGCTCCAGCATCAAGCGCTGCTGGGGGTCCATCTGCCCCGCCTCCCGGGGCGAGATTCCGAAGAAGCCCGGGTCGAAGCGGTCGACCGTGTCGAGGAACGCCCCAGGTCGCTCCCAGGCTCCGGCAGAGGCCGCCCAGCGCTCCGGGGGCACGTCCGTCACGCAGTCGACGCGCTCCTGGAGGACCCGCCAGAAGCCCTCGGCATCCGGCGCGGAGGGGAAGCGACAGGCCAGCCCGACGATGGCGACAGGCTCCGAGGGCTCCTGGCCGGGCACGTCCCAGCCGGGCTTCGACGCCGCTTCGGGTCCCAGCAGATGGGCCGCCAGCCCCGCGGGTGTCGGATGCTCCCAGATGAGCGTGGGCGACAGCGGCCGCCCCAGCACCCCCGACAGCCGGGAGATCAACTTGAGCGCGACGAGCGAGTCGACGCCCATCTGGAAGAACGGCGTCGCGAGCCCCACCTCGCTCGCCTCACGCCCCAGCAACGAGGACAGCTCGACCGCGAGCCACGCCCGCAGCCCGTCGACGTCGCCAACCCGCTCTTCCATTCCCTGCCTCACTGGCATCCAGGCGGTCTTCCGTCCACGACCGGAGACACCCTGGACGTCGCAAAAGACATACATGCCCGACCCCAGGCATGCACCCACGCATCCATGTGAATCAGCGATTGACCTGCTACCGATACACCCGGCAACGCATACAACAACCCATAACTCCGCCGCTCGGGCGATCTCTCTCTACGCCCGGAACTCGCGCAATACCAGATGATTTTCTGCCCCGCGGACAGGGGATGGAGAGCACTCCCGGACAATCCGATTTTGAGAATATGCACACTGCAAAGGCACCCGAACAAAGACACTCTCAACGCAGGTTTTGCGTCCGCCTGCGTCACATCAATGTCAAACACGCCATTCGCGCACGATTTGCGGGAGAGTGGACTCCCCATCCTCGGTTGAGGCTTCACGCCCGGGGCCGTCACGGCCGTCAGGAGAAGGCCCTCGACCCGGGGAGGGCCCTGGCCCCGCCGCGAACGCTCAGGTCTTCATCGACCGGATGAAGTCGATGAACGCCCGCAGCGGTGTGGGGAGGTGGTGGCGGCCGGGATAATAGAGGACCGGCCCGGAGAAGCTCGGCCACCAGGACTCGAGCACGGGGACCAGCTCTCCCCGGTCCAGGTAGGGACGAAGCCAGTCCTCGAAGTCGTAGATGATGCCGGTCCCCGCCACGGCGGCGGCCACCGCCAGGTCCGTCGTCGTCCCGAGGCCGACGATGAGCGGGCCCTTCGGCTCGACGTTGAGCGTCACCCCGTCGCGCTCGAACTCCCACGCGTGCAGCGGCCCCTTCGTGAACCGGCCCCCCAGGCAGTCATGGTTCAGGAGCTCTTTCGGATGCCTGGGGCGCCCACGCCGCGCGAGATACGCGGGCGAGGCGGCGGCCGCGAAGCGCTGGACACGCGGACCGATGGGCACCGCCACCATGTCCTGCGCGAGCCGCTCCTCGTAGCGGATGCCCGCGTCATAGCCCTCGGCCACCACGTCGACCAGGCGCTCCTCCGCGATGACCTCCATGCGGATGTCGGGGTACTTCGCCAGGAACGGCGGCACGATGCGGGGCAACACCAGCCGCGCCGCCGCGATGGGGACATTGAGCCGCAGCCGCCCCGCCGGTCGGCCGCGGAAGTCGTTGACCACGTCCAACGCCGAGCGGACCTCCCCCAGCGCGGGCTCCAGCCGCTCGAGCAGCCGCGCCCCCGCGTCCGTCAGCGTCACGCTCCGCGTCGTCCGGTGGAGCAGCCGGACCCCCAGCCGGGCCTCCAGCCGGCGGACGGCGTCCCCCAGCCGCGAGGCGCTGCTGCCCGTCACCCGCGCCGCGCCGCGAAATCCGCCCTCACGCGCCACCGCCCTGAAGGCCGTCAGGTCCGAGAACTCATCCATCACTGTGCGGATTTTCGCACAGCCCGTGCGCATTGCCACCGATTGTCGCGCAGCGGCGCCCTCCGTAGAGAAAGGGAGAACCTCGAATCCCAAGGACCTCCACCATGTCTCCCATCCCCCAGACCTATCGCCTCGGCACCCACACCGTCCGCCGCGTGGGTTACGGCGCCATGCAGCTCGCCGGCCCCGGTGTCTTCGGTCCACCCAGGGACCGTAAGGCGGCCCTCGCCGTGCTGCGCGAGGCCATCGAGCAGGGCGTCGACCACCTGGACACCAGCGACATCTACGGCCCGCATGTGACGAACCAGCTCATCCGAGAGGCGCTGCACCCCTATCGCGACGGGCTGGTCATCGCCACGAAGGTGGGCGCGGTGCGTGGCCCCCAGGGCTCCTGGGAGCCCGCGTCCTCTCCCGAGGACCTCGAGCGCTCGGTCCACGACAACCTGCGCAACCTCGGCCTCGACGTGCTGGACGTCGTGAACCTCCGGGCCATGTTCAGCGCCGAGGGCCCGGTGGAGGGCTCCATCGAGGCGCCCCTCACCGCGCTCGCCGAGCTCCAGCAGCGCGGGCTCATCCGCCACATCGGCCTGAGCAACGTCACCCCGACGCAGGTCGCCGAGGGCCGCAAGCTCGTCGACATCGTCTGCGTGCAGAACCACTACAACCTGGCGCACAGGCATGACGACGCGCTCATCGACCAGCTCGCCGCCACGGGGACGGCCTACGTGCCGTTCTTCCCGCTGGGCGGCTTCACCCCGCTGCAGTCGAGCACGCTGAACGACGTGGCCACGCGCCTGGGCGCGACGCCGATGCAGGTCGCCCTGGCGTGGCTGCTGCACCGCGCCCCCAACGTGCTGCTCATCCCTGGCACGTCGTCACGCCCCCACCTCCGGGAGAACCTCGCGAGCGCCTCGCTTTCGCTGAGCGCCGGGGACCTGGACCTGCTCAACCGCCTCACCGAGCGGGGCTGACCGCGCGCGGGACACCCCGCGCGGCGTCCCGCCCGACGTCAGTTGCCGCGGTAGGTCGTGTCGAGGATGCCGACGCCAGCCCCCTCCACGTAGAGGGTGACCCGCGTGCCCTGGGTGGCGGCCTGGGTGGCGCGCTCGAACAGCCCCAGGCGCTCCGCTTCACTGTACTGGTAGCCCGCCGAAGCGGCGCTCGCGCCCAGGTAGTAGTAGTTGCCGACGAAGCTCCCCGTGCAGTTCGCCGCCGTGTACACCTGCACGACCACGTAGCCCTGGCCGTAGGTGAGATTGGGCTGACGCGTGTACGTGGCCGCGCAGACGTAGCCATTCACGGTGATGGGCGCCGCCAGCGCCGGATTGGCAAACCCGACCGACATCATCACCGCCGAGACAACGAGGGACGCTCGCTTCATGGTGTTGCTCCTTCCAATGGGGACTTGGATTGGAATTCCCACAGCCATGATGGATGCCGGGCTCCGGAGAAATGACTTTGGCCTTTCCACACAAACCAACGCGCGAGCCGCTTTTTCTTCCCGAGGGTGCGGGCTTCTCCAACGCGAATCGCACTCGGTATTGGCCCGGGGAGGTATCGACGGCACGGGGGGCTCCTCGGGTACGACTACGGCTCCATCATGCGCGACTCGCGCACGGCGTTCTCGAGCAACGGGCTGCCGACCATCGAGCCCCTGGGGCGGGCAGGCCATCGGCCAGAGCGCCTCGAACGGCGAAGAACGACGTGGTGGCCGAGGGCGGTGGCAGCGGCACGGTGAACGCCAACCGCACCGCCGTGGGCGCGTGGGAGCAGCTCATCATCACATTCGAGTGAGTCGCGGCCCGCCGGCCAGCCCTTGCGTCGTGGCAGGCCGCGCGGGTCGAGTGGCCCCGGTGTGGCTCACCACCGTCGGTGGACGGTCGCCTTCGGGCCCGTCACCAGGCTCGCGTCCGGCACGTCGTCGCAGACGATGGCTCCGGCCGCGACCACCGCGTCGCGACCAATCCGGACCCCGGGAAGAATCGTCGCCCCCGCGCCAATCCACGCGTTCTGGGCCACCTCGATGGGCGCGCCCGTGAGGTACAGCCGCCGGTCCCCCGGGTCCACCGGGTGGCTCATCGTGATGAAGGTGACCTTCGGGCCGACCATCACCCCTTCGCCCAGCCGGATGCCGGCATGGTCGAGGAACGTGCAACCCTGGTTGATGAACACCCGCTCGGCCAGCTCCAGCCGCAGCCCATGGTCCGTGTAGAACGGCGGATAGACGGTGACCCGCTTGGGCAGCGGCCGCCCGAGAATCTGCTCGAGCAGCGCCGCCTTGCCCGCCTCGTCCTCGAACGGTAGGACGTTGAGGCGTGACGTCAGCCCGGTGACGTGCAGCACCCGCTGGCTCATCGCCGCGAACTCGGGGCTGAAGGCCCGCTCTCCTCTCGCGAGGGACTCCGGGTCGTGGATGCGCATGAGGTTCTGGAGGGGCATCCCACGAGCCTGGCCCTCGGGCCGCGCCCGCGTCCAGCGCCAGGAAACGCTTCAGCCCGGGCGGCGGATGGAGGACGCTGGGCGCCCCCCCCTCGCACGGAGTCGGTGATGACGTACATGCTGTTGGTCATGGAGGAGAGCAAGCGCAAGCGGAGCCGGACGGCGGAAGAAGGCCGCCGCGAGATGGAGCGGATGGTGGGCTTCGTCCAGGACCTCCAGGCGCGCGGGCTCTGGAAGGGCAGCGACTCCCTCCGGTCCGTCTCGGAGGGGGTCCGGATCGAGGTCCGGGACCACCAGCGCACCCTGCGTGATGGCCCCTTCGCCGAATCCAAGGAGGTCGTCGGAGGCTACGTCCTCTTCGACTGCGCGAGCCGGGAAGAAGCGCTCGCCATCGCCAGCCAGTGTCCCGCGGCCGAGTGGTCCACCGTCGAGCTGCGCGAAATCGGCGTCTGCTACGAGGAGGAGGACCCGGGCTGAGGCCCCCGCCTCCGTGCCTCGCCAGGAGGTTGGTGCAGTGGAACTCTTCGCTCGGACTGTTGCGTGTCTGCCCTGAAGCGCCCACCAACTCCTTTCAGCTTCCAGGAGACTGGGGTGGCCGCCGCACCCCATCCCTATCAATTCAAGATTAATATGGACTACTAGACACACCGGTAGTATCTGCGCGCCCCAGCTCGAAGCTGAGTCGGGGGCCGAGATGACTCGTGTCGCGAGGTCAGACGGAAAATCCGCAAGTCCTCACACCGAAGTGGCGGTCCTGAAATGGCTGCCTTCGCAGGCGGAATACCTGCATCAACAGGCCGTGCGGTTGGCTCGGGCAGGGGGACCACAAGCCGCGGGGGTCCGTGAGCGCGCCGAGGCCAGCGCGAGCGCGCTGCGAGAGCTGCTGGACCCCGGGCAGCGCGCCGTGGTGGATGGCTATGCCAGCAATCGCACCACCCTGCTGGTGGTCGAGGGCATGCGAGAGGTGGGCGAGGGCGTCCCTGAGACGAGGCCGTCGCTCGAGTCCTTGAAGGTCGACTTCGATTGCCAGGTGCTCGCGTCACGCAGCCAGCTCCTGTTGAACCTCTGTGACAATCGCGCCTTCGCGTACGATTTGGATTACAATGAGATGGTCCGCATCGTCGGCAACTTCAAGGGGGGCGGCCAGCACAAGATTCCAGAGGAGCCCGCGCCCGAGGACGTGGAGCTCTCCTCCCACTCCGGCCTCGCGCTCGGCGCCCACACCGAGCCGCCGTATTACTGCTCGTTCCACGCGACGCAGCGGCGCTCCCCGGCGCCCTCGACGCTGATTCTGACGGCGCGGTGGAATCCGCTCCAGGAACCGACCCAGGTCATCCCGGTGACGCCGGTGCTGGAGGCCCTGGGAGAGCCGGTGGTCGACGCGTTGACCCGCAAGCACTATCAATTCACCCGGCCCGACTCCTACGTCCCCGGTGACGAGGACGGCCGCGACGTCTCCATCGTGGACTACAACCCACACGGCGACTACGCGTTCCGGTTCAGCGCCTATCGCTTCTCCGCGTGCGCCGGGGCGCCGGAGACCGCGCACAGGGCCCTCGCCGCGCTGCAGGCCGGCATCGCGAACGCCGAGCGGCTCCAGGTGACGCTGGACTCCAGCAAGGCCATCCTCATCAACAACACCAAGGCCCTGCACTGCCGCGACATCATCAAGGACAACCGGCGCATCCTCGTGCGACTGTTCGGCTACAACCGCTTCTCGACCGCCATCGTCCAGTCGACCGACCCGATGCTGGTCCAGGGCTGACCCCGCGACACCATGCCTCGACTCGACCACCTCTCCGTCATCGCACCCTCGCTCGTCGAAGGCATCTCACATCTCCGGGAGTGCCTGGACCTCGACATCCCCTTCGGCCGCAAGCACATCCACATGGGCACGCACAATCACCTGCTCCGGCTAGGTGAGGCCGCCTATCTGGAGGTGATTGCCATCGACGAGGAGGCGCCGCCCCCCGCGCACCCCCGGTGGTTCGGGCTGGACGACCGCGCGGCGGTGCGGCGGGCGTGGGACGACGGCAGGCGCCTGCGGGGCTGGGTGGCGAGCACCGACCACTTCGCCCGGGACCTGGCCCGGCACCCGGGCGTCTTCGGTGAGCCGCGCGAGTTCCACGCCGGCGCGTCCAGCTACTTCTTCGCCGTGCCCGTGGACGGCTCGCTGCCGATGGGGGGCGTCGTGCCCTCGCTCATCGACCGCAAGGGGGCACGCCCGACGCTCGCGCCCCAGACCGAGCGGGGCTGTGAGCTTCTGGCCTTCACGCTCGAGCACCCGGACCCGGCCGGCATCACCCGGCTGTACGAGGCACTCGACATCCCTGGCGCGCCCGCCGTGAAGCACGGCGAGGCGCTCCGCTATACCGCGACGATTCGCACGCCGTCGGGAATCCGCATCCTGACTTGAACCCTGGGGTCGACGATGTCCAAGGTGGCTTCTCCCTTTCAGAAAGACGGCGGCGGTCTGGCGCTGTGTCCCTACGACGCGGAGCTCGACGCGCTGCTGGCCCGGGCCTCGGCCGACGAGCGTGAGCACATCGCGGCGGCACAGCGCGACCTGCGCGCGACGGCGCTCGACCACCGGCTCCAGTTCGACGCCAACCACGCGTACCCGGTGTGCCTGCGGCCGACCCTCATCGACGCGGACTGGGCCGCGGAGCTGAAGCTCGCCGGCGAGCGCTTCATCCGCGTGTTCGACGACGTGCTGGAGCTGTACCGCCACGACGACGAGGTCCGCCGGCTCTATCGCGGCTATGAGCCGGTGCGAGACTACCTGCTCGCCGCGCCCGGGTTCCGGCCGCTCACGCGCATCTGCCGCTTCGACGGCCTGGTGGCGCCGGACGGCCGCTACCTCATCCTGGAGACCAACACCGACTGTCCCGCGAACCTGTTCGCGTCCGGGATGGCGACGCGGCTGTGGCGCTCGCGGCCCAACCCCATCCTGGCCGCGTGGGGGCGCGACGTGGAGCTGGTCCCCCAGCCCATCGTGGAGACGCGCAACCTGTTCATCTCGGAGATGCTGGACACGTATCGCGCGGACAAGGGGCGTGAGCCGAGCGAGGTCCGCATCGTCAACTACAACGGCCGCTTCACCAGCGAGACCGACCTCATCATCCAGGGCTTCGACGAGCGCGGCATCCACTGCGAGTTCATCGACCTGCGGGAGCTGGCGCGCGGCGCGGGCCACGTGACGCACCGGGGCACGCGCATCGACCTCGTCTACAACAAGTGGGACCTGCGCGACCTGGTCCGGTGCCCCGACGCCGAGCCGTACCTGCGCGCGGTGGCGGACGGAGACGTGGTCAGCGTGAACCCGCTGGCCTGCCAGTGGCTCTACGCGGACAAGTCGATCCTGGCGCTCCTGAGCGACCCGCGGTTCGGCGACCACTTCTCACCGGCGGACCGCCAGCTGTTCCAGCGCCACGTGCCGTGGACGCGCGTGGTGGCGCCCGGGCGCTCCATCTCCATGGAGGGCGACGCGGTGGACCTGTGCGACTACCTCCAGCGCAACAGGTCCCGCTTCCTGCTCAAGCCGACCAACGCCACGTGGGGCGACGGCATCGTGATTGGGAACAAGGCGCGGGAGGAGGACTGGCGGCGCGCCGTCGAGACCGCGGCGTCCGACGCCTCGTACGTGGCCCAGGAGTACATCCAGGGCCACGTCGTCCACTGTCCGGACCCGACGACGGGCGAAATCACCCAGCGCATCGCGGACCTCAACATGTTCATCTTCGGCGGCAAGGCGGTGGGCTTCCTGTCGCGGGCCAACCAGAGTCCCATCATGAGCCTCTACAAGGGCGGCGCGATGCTGCCGGTCCTGGTCGCCCGCCACCCGGCGTCATGAGCCCCCCCCTCTCGGACGCCGCCGCGTGGCGGAGCATCTTCACGATTTCGTTCCTGGTCGGCATGTTCGCCGTCGCGGTGGGCGGCACGCCCGTGTTGCTCGGCGTGCTGCTGGCCCGCCAGGGCGTGGCCGACAGCGTGATTGGCATCTCCGCGGCGTGCAGCCCGCTGGGGTTGATTGCCTCGTCGTTCGTGATTCCGTGGGCGGCCGAGCGGTTCGGCGCGGTGCGCATCGGCGTGGCCAGCTGCCTGCTCGGCCTGACGGCGATGGTGGCGATGGCGCTCGTGCCAGAGCCGCTGCTGTGGATTGTCGCGCGCCTGCTGTGGGGCCTCGCGGTGGGCGGCTTCTACATCGTCAACAAGGCCTGGCTCGCGCAGCTCACGCCCTCGGGGCGCCGGGGCCGGGTGTTCGGCATCTACACGTCGTTCCTGTCCGCGGGCTTCGCGTGCGGGCCGCTGGTGGTGGCGCTGGTGGACTTCCGCTCGCCCCACTGCTTCGCGCTGCTCGGCGCCGCGTTCATCGCGTGCGCGCTGGGGGTGTTGCTCGTCCGCCAGCGGCTGCCGGACTTCCACGGCACGGCGCGCGCGCCGGTGCTCGGGGCGCTCGGGTTGATTCCGGCGGCGCTGCTGGCGGCCGCGTCGTTCGGCGCGTTCGACCATGCGTCCCTCGCGTTCCTGCCCAGGTTCGGGGCCGCGCATGGCACGAGCACGGCGGTGATGGGCATCGGGCTGAGCGTGCTGAACGTCGGCAACGTGGTGCTGCAGCCCCCCATCGGCTGGGCGTCCGACCGCTGGGGCCGACGCCCGGTGATGATGGGCTGCGCGTTGCTCACTGTGCTGGGCGGCGCCGCGCTGCCGTGGGTCATCGGCGTCGCGACGCCCCTGCTGTTCCTGTTCCTGTTCGTCTGGGGCGCGTGCGCCTACGGCACGACGACGGTGGCGCTGGCGTCCATCGGCGACCGCTTCAGCGGGGCGCAGCTGCTCCGTTGCAGCGCCGCCATGACGATGGCGGGCGGGGTCGGCGGGGTCACCGGCTCCTCGGCCATCGGCGTGCTGCAGGACGTGTTCGGCACCCAGGCATTCCCTCGCGCGCTCATCCTCATCTTCCTGGCGCTGGCCGTGGTCGCGGCGCGCTCGATGCGGGGCGGCAGCCCGGCCACGCTGCCCGACGCCGCCGCCACCCGGTGAGCACGCCCACACGCCGTCAGAGCGAGGCGGAGGGCTGACCGCCCTCCCGGGGCGTGACGCCACCGCGGACGGAGCCGCGGACCAGGTCCTCGAGCGTGGAGGTGATGGCGGCGCGGTAGCGGTCGAACGCGTCCACGCTCTTGGGGACATCACAGATGATGGAGTGAAGGAAGAGCCCCTCCGCGTTGCGGTAGAACCACATGTTCCCCGTGTTGGAGTGCGAGGACTCGGGCAGCGTCTTCGGCCGCCAGACGTCGAGCATGTCCGCGCCGGGGAGCTTCCGGTAGTCGAGGAAGGAGAAGAAGTTGACCGGGAACGGCCACGTCCTCAAGTGGAAGTACTGCGGCGCGAGCAACTCCCAGACCTTCACGAAGGGCACGTCGACGTTGCGCAGCAGCTCCTCGAAGCTTGCCTGAACCCCCTCGACCACCTCCGGGAACGTCATCCCGTCGGCGATGGGGAAGCGGATGGCCAGGGTATTGACGAACCAACCGAAGGACTTGCGCCAGCGGGGGTCCTTGCGCTCGGCGATGGGCATGAACCCCCGGTACACCTGGGCGCCCGAGATGTCCCGCAGGGCCATGCCCACGACGGCCAGCATGCCGATGAACAGCTTCACGCCGCGCTGCTGACAGAGGCACTCGAACGCCTGGGCCCCCGCGTCGTCCAGCAACCGCACGGTGCTGTTGCGGGCCGGGTACATGCGGCCGGACTCGATGCCCAGGTCGAGCGGGATGTGCGGGAACAGGTCTCCCGCGTCCGCGATGAAGGCGCGCCAGTAGTCCAGCTCGGGGCTGTCCGCGGTCAGCTTCGAATAGCGGTGGCGCTGCACGTCCCCGAAGTCGAGGTAGCTCCCCGCCACCCCGGGTGCCGGCGTCAGGCCCGCAGCCAGGGCGGCGTAGTCGCGCTGGACGTCCTCGACCGCGAACACCAGGGAGAGGCCGTCACACAGGATGTGGTCGAAGCCCATGTAGACGGTGGCCTGCGACGCCTCCACCACCACGCCCATCACGAACAGCGGCCACGACAGCGTGTCGATGTCCCGGTTGAACGTGGCCTGGATGTGGGCCGTCACGGCCTCGCCCGACGCGAAGTGCCCCACGTCGGTGCGCTCCAACCGGACCTCCGAGGGCGTCATGACGTCGCAGCGCAGGTCCCCGGCGATGAGCTGCTCGAACCCGCAGCGCAGCACCTCGTGCCGCTTCACGAAGTGCAGCAGCGCCGCCTCCAGCGCCGCCAGGTCGAGCGGGCCGGGGATGCTGAACGACAGGCCAATCCAGTAGTCCTCCGAGACGTGCTCCTGCCGGGCGGACACCGCGGCCGCGAAGTGCTTCTCCTGGTTGTAGGAGGCGGGCCGGTCTCCGGCCGAGAGCGAGGCGAGCGTGTTCGCGGCGGGGCGCAGTCGCCATTCATGGACATGCCCGGCGTGGAACCCCGCCTCCTCGAGGGGGAGCTGATGCATGGAGGAAACCCTTTCTCTTTCGTGTGTTCAGCGCATCGCTGACCTGGGTTCGTGTCAGTGAGCCCTGCGCACAGACTGTGGTTGCCTTTCGGCCTGGACAAGCTCTCTTCAGCTCAGTGTCGGATGCCTTCAACCAAGCCCGACGCCGGACGGGCGGTGACGTCTGCCATTGCGCTCCGGATGCGGGGGAGTCGGAACGACGGAGCAAGACAGTGTGGAACAGCCTCCACTGGGAACCAACGACACGGCTAGCGGCTTTCCACGAGCCGGCTCCGGCCGATGACGGACTCGCCTGGTGGGCCTCCGCGGCCATGGGCTTGCGTCAGGCGGCGAAGACGGCGCCTCGGGGCAAGCTGCTGAGCCTGGGCGTGGGTTCGGGGCAGGTGCCCATCGGGGTGAAGGTCCCGAACCCGAGCGCCCCCGAAGGCGAGTTCATCGTCCTGGGCCACGGCGCGCCCATCGCCCACGACAAGAGCGCGGACCAGCAGGGGCTGAGGACGCCCAGCGACGCCGACCCCAAGTACAGGGTCAGCTACCCCGTCTTCCTCTCGCGTCTGAGCGCCGTCCAGGCAGAAACGGGCGTGAGCGACCCGGAGCTTGCCCAGGCGATGCTGCGGATGGTGCGCAGCCCCGGCGAGGACCCCGGGGGCGTGCCCGCCGAAGTGCTTCCACTGCTCCGGGAGATGCTCGTCACATGGATGGTCGCGGAGCCCGCCCGCCACCGCTCGGTCATCTTCAACAGCGTGCTGAGCCTCCAGGAGATCGCCGACAAGAGACAGACCTTCGCGCAGATGCTCCCGGACAAAGGCAGATATCCCATGGCGGGCAAGGGCACCGCGAAGGACGGACGGCTCGCGGAGAAACACGAGAAGACACTCCTGGACGACAAGGCCGCGACGGCCAGCACGAAGGTCGAGGAGCGGCAGAAGGAGCAGCTGAAGAGGACCACCCCGGATGGGGACCTCTCCTCGCCGCTCGAGCAAATCCTCCACGAGTACGGCATCGGAGGCCCCCGCCTGCGCTACCTCCCGTAGACGGCGCATCCCGTGGCTGACCACGCACGCCGCTTCGGGTATGCAGCACGCATGACTCACCCCGATTTCGACCCCCAGCTGGCCCCGCTCCTCGCCCCGCTCGCGGGCTATGTCCCCTTGAAGATGACGCTGGAGCAGCTCGAGCACTTCCGCCGACTGAGCGACGTGACGCGGGAGGCGCTCATCGGGGACGCGCAGGTCGACTGCGTCGACCACACCGTTCCCGGGTGTCAGGGGGATGACATCGTCGTCAGCGTCATCTCCCGCAGGGGCCACTCGGTGGCCGGGCCCGCCGTCTACCACATCCATGGTGGCGGCATGGTGATGGGGACCCGCTTCGCGGGAGCACGGCCCCTGGTGGACTGGGCGCTGCGCCATGACGCCGTCTGCGTGAGCGTCGAGTACCGGCGGGCGCCCGAGCATCCCGCGCCCACCCTGGTGGAGGACTGCTACGCGGGCCTCAAGTGGATGGCGGCGAACGCGAAGTCGCTGCGCTTCAATCCCAACCAGCTCGTCATCTTCGGCGGCAGCGGCGGGGGCGGGCTCGCGGCGGGGACCACGCTGCTCGCCCGGGACCGGCAGGGGCCTCGGCTGCTCGGCCAGCTGCTGCAATGTCCCATGCTGGATGACCGCAACGAGACGGCCTCGGCGCATCGGTACGACGGCGTCGGCGTCTGGGACCGGACCAGCAACCTGACCGCGTGGCGCGCCGTGCTGGGAGACCGGCTCGGCGGTCCGGAGGTGTCCCCCTACTCCGCGCCCGCGCGGGCCTCGGACCTGAGCCGGCTGCCGCCCACCTTCATCGACGTGGGAGGCGCGGAGACGTTCCGGGATGAAGCCGTCACCTACGCGAACAGGGTCCTGGCGGCGGGGGGCGAGTGCGAGCTGCACGTCTGGGGCGGCGCGTTCCACGGCTTCTACGACATCGCCCCCCAGTCGGCGCTGGCGCAGGCGTGCATCGCGGCGCGGGACTCGTGGCTCGCCCGGATGTTCGCGCGCGACGTCCCCGCCCCGTGACGGGGTAGACTCCGGGCCCCCCTCGCTTGGAGTCCCCTGGATGAGAACCGTCCCCCTCGTCGTCCTCCTCCTGCCGCTGTCGGGTGTCGCCGCCACGAAGAACGTGACCACCGTGGCGGAGCTGCAAGCCGCGCTGTCCTCCGCGAAGGCGGGGGACGACATCGTGCTCGCGGATGGCACCTACACGGTGAACGCGAACCTGAACTGCGCGGCGGAGGGCACCGACGCCCAGCCCATCACCGTGCGCGCGGCCAACCGTCACGCGGCGCTCATCCGCTTCAACGCCACCGAGGGCTTCAAGGTGTCGGGGCGCGCCTGGGTCTTCGACGGGCTCACCATCGAGGGCATCTGCGCCCGCGACCAGGACTGCGAGCACGCGTTCCACGTCACCGGCCACGCGGAGGGCTTCGTGCTGCGCAACAGCCGCGTGCGCGACTTCAACTCCCAGCTCAAGGTCAACGCGACGAAGAACGGCAGCGGCGTCTTCGAGATGCCGCACCGCGGGCTCATCGAGCGCAACGACATCTACGACACCCGCCCGCGCGTGACGGGGACGCCCGTCAACAAGGTGAACATCGACACGGGCGACGACTGGGTGGTGCGCGACAACGAGGTGCACGACTTCGCCAAGCAGGGCGGCATCTCCTACGGCGCCTTCATGAAGAGCGGCGGCAAGCGGGGAATCTTCGAGCGCAACCGTGTCCTGTGCGTCAGGGACCAGCCCGCGTCGGACACGCGCATCGGCCTGTCCTTCGGCGGCGGGGGGACGGGCGCGGCGTTCTGTGCGCCGGCCTTCGACGCGACGGTGCCGTGTGACCCCGAGCACTCGGATGGCATCATCCGCAACAACATCGTCGCCAACTGCTCGGATGTCGCCGTCTACCTGAACCGGGCCGCGCGCACGCAGGTGCTGTTCAACACCTTCATCGCCACGACGGGCGTGGACTTCCGCTACGCATCCTCCACCGGCGAGGCCCACGGCAACGTGTTGTCGTCCGTCATCCGGAACCGCGAATCCGGCAGCTTCACCGCGGGGACGAACCTGATGAACGTGGCCACGGGCACGTGGACGTCCTGGTACGTGGCGCCGATGCGGGGCGACCTGACGCTGAAGGGCCCGGTGACGCAGCTGGTGGGCGCCGCCGCCCCCCGGGCCTCCGTCACCGAGGACTTCTGCCAGCGCCCCCGGCCCACCTCCGGCTCCCACACGTTGGGCGCGCTGGAGCACTCGCTCGGTGACTGCGCGCCCGTCACGCAGCAGCCCGACGCGGGCACTCCCGACGCGGGCGGCGGCACCCCGGACGCGGGCGGCGGCACCCCGGACGCTGGCAGCGGGACTCCGGACGCGGGCGGCGGCGTGGCGGACGCGGGCTCGAACCCGGACACGGGCGCCCCCGACAAGGACGGCGGCGGTTGCGGCGCCAGCCCGGGTCTGTGGCCCCTGCTCCTCGTGCTGCTCCTGCCGTTGAGCCTGCGGCGCCGGCTGCGTTAGCGGCGGACTCCGCCCTGGCCCGTGGGTGACCTGCCCACGGGCGCAAGGCGGGCACTGTCGGTCAGGTCACGGACACACGCCCGGGCTGCCGTCCACGAGGAGGTCCTTGGGCGGATTCAGGAGGAGCTCCACGACGCCCGTGTCCGGGGAGTAGTCGAAGGTCTGGGAGACGTTGACCTCGGGCCCCTTGTAGGCCCGGCTGGCATCCGCCAGGGGGAAGTAGGGGACGGTCACCGTCACGGGACCGAAGGGGACGGGCTGGATATCGCAGCCGCCCCCCGTGGGTGAGAAGCGATGCCCTCCCCAGGTGAACTCCACCGTCTTCCCCGGCTGGATGTCGAACGTCATGCGTTGGTCGTTTCCCTGACAGGCGGTGGAGCGCGGGCAGCCACAATTCGGAAAGCCCGTGCCTTGCAACTCCCCCTGCCCCACCCGGATGGAGTGCGACGCCGGTGTCTTGACCGTGGTGATGAGCTTGGCCGCGCAGGCCCCGACGTTGGTGAGGAGGAAGACGACGCGAGGCTGCGGGATGACAGGCCCCGCATCCACTTCGCCACCACCCGCATCCACTTCGCCACCGGTCTCCGGTTCGATGGCGGAGTCATCACAGGCAACAGCGGTGCCCAGCCATGCCGCCATCACGACACACCTCAACCACGTCTGCTCACGCACGTCCCCACTCGATTCTGGCCCCGAGGCGTGAACACTAGCGGAGCCCGTCATGACGCGCTATTGGCAAGCGCCATCTCCACCATGGTTGCCCCCACACCGGATTCGGGCCCCGAGCGCCCACGGCATCGACTGGCAGTGCTCGCGCTGCCGCTCGTGGTCCTGGTCTGGCTGGTGCTCGTCGTCACCCCTGTCTGGCTTCAGGCCGCGCGGGCCTGCTTCCCGAACTTCGACCTGGGCATCTATTCCCAGGCGGTGGCGCGTCTGTCGTTGGACCAGCCCAACCCGTGGGTCAGCGCGCGCCAGGTCTTCATCTTCAATGACCACTTCGACCCCATCCTCTGGGTGGCGCATCCGCTGGCGCGGCTCCTCCCGCCCATGTGGGCGGCGCTGGTCGTCGAGGCCCTCTTCGTGCTGCTCACCGTGGCGCCCCTGCTCTGGCTCCAGGCAAAGGGACTGCTGAGCCGCCGCGCCATCGTCCTGCTCACAGCGCTCCTGCTCTTGAGCCCCAGCGTGGTGGAGGCCCTGAAGTTCCCCGCCCACCCCACGACGTGGTCCGTGCTGCCCTGGGTGCTGACAGGCGTGGCCTTCCATCTACGACGCCCGGGGCTGCTGCTCGCCTCGCTGGTCCTCCTCTTCTCCTGCAAGGAGGAGTTCGCGTTCGGCGGCGTCATGTTGACGCTCGCGCTGCTCCTGCGGGGCGAGCGCCGCCTCGCGGCGGGCGTGGGCGCGCTGTCACTCGCCTGGCTCGCGGGCGTCTACGGGCTGCGCCCCTGGCTGCTGGGCCCCACCGTGGACTACGGCTTCCGGCTGAGCCAGGGAATGGAGGGAGGGTGGCCGCACTACCTCTCGCTCCGGCTGGCGCCGCCCCACCTGTCACGCATGGGCACCCTGGTGCTGCTGTTCGTCCCGCTGGGACTCTGGGCATGGCGCGAGCGCGTGAGGCCGGACTGGGCCTGGCTGCTTGTGCTCCTGCCGATGCTGGGCATCCGCTTCCTCGCCATGTCCTGGCGGTTCCACTACGGCGTGTCGCTCGTGGCCGCGGCGCTCATGGGCTTCCTGCCCGTCCTCCGCGCCCGGAGGCCGCCCGCGTGGGTCCTCGCCTCCACCGGCGTCATCCTCCTCGCCAGCAACGAGCCGAACCTCCGGAAGCTCACGAGCACCCTCACCTCCCCGATGACGTCTCCGCGTCACTGCCCCGCGACACCGGAGCGGCTGGCGAGCCTGACGCGGGGCATGGACCTGCTCCAGCAGCACCGCGAGGGCTCGGCGCTGCTCGGCAGTAACCTCGTCGCGCCGCTGGCGGACCGCGACGACCTCTACGCCGTGGGAGGTCCCCAGCCCGACGAGGGGCGCGTCCACGAATGGGTCTTCATCGAGAAGCCACCCCATGGCGACGTCTGGCCCCTCACGCCCGAGCGGGTGAGCGAGCTCATCGACGTGTGGCGCAAGGACGCGGGCACCCAGGTCCTCATCGACGACGAGCACGTCTTCCTGGCCCGAGGGCGCTTCACGGCGCACCGCTGACGCGCGTCTCGAAGAGGGTCCCCGTGAGGCCGTCGGTGAAGACCTTCGAGGGCGGCAGGCCGAACATCCCTCGGAACAGCCGGGAGAAGTGCGCCGAGTCGTAGAAGCCCGCGGCGTGCGCGACCTCGGTGAGGCTCCTCCCCCGGAGCGCGAGCGCCGCGGCCGCCTGCATCCGGTGCCACGCGCGATACGCCCCCATCGGCACGCCGACCTGCTCGCTGAACCGGTGCTCGACGAGCGAGGTCGAAGCCCCCACCCGCCGCGCCAACCCCACCGCGTCCGCGGGCGCCGACTCCCGCGTGGGAGCAGCAAGCCACGCGGCGACCCGCGCGATGCGCGCGTCGACCTCCCGCGGGCAAGGCCCCAGGTGCAGCGCCTGCTGGAAGAGCTCCGTCCAGGGCTGCAGGTGTCGCGCACCGAGGGCGGTCTCCACGGCCGCGCGCACCGCGCTCGCGTCGACCTGATGGCGCAGCTTCACGCCGGGCTCCAGGAACAGCACCGCGGCGCGCCCACCCTGGAAGTCGAGCGCGTGCCATTGCCACCCCCGCACGAAGGTGGCCTCGTGCTGCCCGACACGGCCGTCGCCGTCGACGAGCTCGAACGCATCATCCAATCCCACGAGCACGGCGTTGGCGGCGAACCGATGCCGGGGCAACTCGTGGAAGCGGCCGACGTAGAGCGCTCGACCTCCGCCCAGCAACAAGTGGCTCCGCATCTGCAGAATCATACAAGCCGGCCCGTGGCGCCGCACCTAGCGTGGCTTCGTGAAACACGCCGCTCCCCTGCCCGCCACGCACCGAGGAGGCCCCATGGCCGAGGTCCACCCGTCCCTCCCCCAGATGATTCTCGACCGGGCGAACGCGTCGCCGCATCGCGTCGCGTTCCGCGTCAGACATGACGACACCTATGTGGACCACCGCTGGTCGGAGCTGCTGCCGCGAATCGAGTCGCTCGCCGCGGGACTGTTGAGCGCGGGCACGGTGGACGACGGCGCGTGCATCACCCTCGTCGGCAACACCTCGATGGCGTCCTGTCTCGTCGACTTCGCGGCCCTGCGCGTCGGCCTCAAGACGGTGCCCGTCTACGCCAGCCTGCTGCCCGAGGAGGTGGGCTACATGCACGTGGACACCGCCGCGCAGCTCATCGTCGTGGACGACGCGAACCAGCTCGACAAGGTGCGCGCCTTCCGTGCGGGCTTCACCTTCTTCGACCGGCACTACCCACCCGACGCGCTCGCCGCGCGCGCCAGGGTGGTCGTCATCCATCCGGCCGGACTTGCTCCCGCCGATGACTGGGAGAGCCTGGAGGCGCTCGAGGCTCGCGGGCGCGCCCGACGGGCGGAGCTGGAGGACGAGGTGCGCCGCAGGGCGTCGCTGATTCGACGCGAGCACGTCGCGACCTTCACGTACACGTCGGGGACCACCGGCGCGCCGAAGGCGGTGATTCAAACCCACGACAACATGCTGGCGATGCTCGAGGACGTCGGCGCCGCGCGGCTCCTGGATGACAACGTGCTCACGCACGGCCTGTTCCTCTTCCTCCCCGCCGCGCACTCCTTCGGACGCATGGTGGAGTTCGCGGGCCCCTTCTTCGGCGCGCCGCTGGTGATGTCGTCGGTGCCCACGCTGGCGGCGGACCTGGTCGCCTCGCGCCCGGGCTTCTTCCCCGCGGCCCCGCGCGTCTTCGAGAAGATGATGGCGAAGGTCACCAGCACCATCGAGGGCGAGCGGGGCTTGCGCCGCTGGATGCTGGACTGGGCCCTGGGCGTGGGGCGCCGCGCCGCGACCCACGGCAAGTCCCGGCCCCTGTGGCTGGAGGCGCAGCGGGCCCTGGCGGACCGGCTCGTGCTGTCGAAGCTGCGCGCGCGCCTGGGCCTGGACCACGCCTCCGTGCTCCTGTCCGGCGCCGCCGCGCTTCGCGTCGACGTGCAGCTGTTCTTCCTCTCGCTCGGGCTGACCATCCTGGAGGCCTATGGGCTGACGGAGACGTGTCCCGGGCTCACCATCAATCCCAGGGAGGACGTGCGCCCTGGCACGGTGGGACGCGCGTTCTCCCGCTGCCAGCTCAAGGTGGACGCGGATGGCGAGCTGCTCGCGCGCGGACCGAACATCTCGCGGGGCTACCTGAACAGGCCGGAGGCCACGGCGGAGGCGTTCGATGACGACGGGTGGTTCCGGACCGGAGACCTCGCCTCCATCGACGCGGAGGGCTTCGTCCGGGTGACGGGGCGCAAGAAGGAGCTGCTCAAGACGAGCGGCGGGAAGTACGTGGCGCCGCTGAAAATCGAGGCGCAGCTCAAGCGACACCCGCTGGTCCAGGAGGCCGTCGTGCTCGGCGACGGACGCAACTACTGCACGGCCATGTTCGCGCTCGACCCGGAGATACTCGCCATGGTGGCCCGGCGCGAGGGCATCCCCGCCGACCCCGCGCACCCGCGCATCAACGACATCCTGAAGGCCCTGGTGGAAGAGACCAACGCGGGCCTGGCGTCCTTCGAGCGCATCAAGACATTCCGTGTCTCCCCGGGCCCGTTCACGGTGGATGGCGGCGAGCTCACCGCGTCGCTCAAGGTCAAGCGCCACGCCGTCACCCGCAAACACTCGGCGCTCATCGAGTCGATGTACGGGGCCTAGGCGTCGTCAACCCGCCTGGGCTCGCCTAAGTTATCCCCGCACTTCGCGCATTCCGCGCGAATCAACTGGAGATGGTCATGCGAGCAATCCTGGCAATCGCGGTGGCGTTCGGACTGACGGCCTGTGGGGGCGTGGAGACGGGTGAGCCGATGGCGCCCGAGGCCACCGAGCAGGCGTCGTCGGAGCTGGCCGGCAGTTGCGAGGCCCTCGTCGGGACCTTCTGTCGCCCCGGAGCGTTCACCTCCTGCACCTGGTCCGACGGCAACCTGGGCGAGTGCGAGTGTCAGCGCACGCCCTTCAACAAGTGGCTCTGCTACTAGCCTTCACGCCGTGTCAGTCCCGTTGATTCCGTCCCGAGGCAGGCAGACGGAATCAACGGACCTGCCTCAGGGCCCGGTGGAGAAATGTGGGCGACACACCCACAGGAGGGTGCCTAGAATCAGGCCTCCCCGCCGCTGAAGGTCGACTCCGCTGAACACCACCGAACCGCGCCACCTGGCCGGCCTGGACCTGCTCCGGTGCCTGGCCATCTTCATCGTCGTCCTCTTCCACTACCCACGCCCCGAGGGACACGAGTCCTACCGGATGCTCGCCAACTTCGGCTGGACGGGCGTGGAGCTGTTCTTCGTGCTGAGCGGCTTTCTCATCGGCTCACAGCTGATGGAGCCGGTGTCGCGCGGCGAGGCGCCATCCCTGAAGCGCTTCTACCTGCGGCGCTCGCTGCGCATCCTGCCGCCCTACCTCATCGTGCTGGCGCTGTACCTCTTCGTCCCCGCGTGGAGCGAGCGTCCGGTGGAGACGCCCGCGTGGCGCTTCCTCACCTTCACGCAGAACTTCGGACTGCGCCTGAATGGCTTCTCCCATGCGTGGTCGCTGTGCGTGGAGGAGCACTTCTACCTGGTGCTCCCGCTCACCGTGCTCGCGCTGCGAGGACGCGTCCGGGCCGCGCACCTGCTCGTGGGCGCTGGGGCGTTGATGCTCGGCGGAATGCTCCTGCGGGCATGGCTGTGGCAGCGGCACTTCTCGATGCTCGCGCCCGAGGACACCGCGTGGCGCGGCTACGACACGCTGCTGTACTACCCGACCTACGCGCGACTCGACGGCCTCTTGTGTGGCGCGATGCTCGCGGCGCTGCGCGTCTTCCGCCCCGCGACCTGGGAGCGCTGGACCCGAGGGGCGCGCGCGGGCGCCCTGGCCGGAGCGGGCCTTGCGTGCCTGGGCGTCGTGTTCTGGCTGAACGAGGAGCACTTCCGCTACCTCGCCCACACGATGCTCGCCTTCCCCCTGACGTCGCTGGGCTACGCGGCGCTGCTCGCGGCCATGGCGAGCCCCACCGCGTCGCGCGTGTGCGCCCGCATCCCCGGGGTGAAGACCTTCGCGCTCTTGAGCTTCACCATCTACCTCACGCACAAGGCCCTGCAGGCCGGAGCGCGCGTCGCGCTGGAGCCCTACGGCCTGGACGCGTTCCACCCGCTCACGTTGCTGGCCGGCGCGGCGGCGGTGCTGCTCGCGTCCCTCGCGCTGCACCACGGCGTGGAGCGCCCCGCGCTGAAGTGGCGCTCACGGCTGGAGGCCCGGCTCTCCCACGAGCCCACGCCGCGGCCCGCCCTCCGATAGCCCGGGGCCCCTCCACGGAGGCCCCCGGGACTACGGACGCTGCACGGGGCGGGACATGGGCGCGGCGGCGGGGCGCGGCGTCTCCTGGAGCAGGCGCAGCGCCCGCTCCAGCACCTCGTCCCGGCCCGCGCGCACACCCGCGAGCGTGGGGCGCACCGCCACGTGCGGCGTGAGCCCCTTGCGCTGGAGCTGACCGCCGTCCGCGTGCCGGGCATCCATGCCCGTGAAGCTCATCCAGATGCCGCCGGGCAGCACCGCGTACGTCATGTTCCCGTTGGCGCCGGCGGTGGGGCTCCCGACGAAGGTCGTCCCGCTGGTGACCTCCAGCATCAGCCCCAGGTGCTCCGCCTGGCTCACGGCGCGCTCGTCGATGAGCGTCACGGTGCGGCCCCGGTACACCGGCACGTCCGCGGTGGGCAGCGCCTGCACCAGGGCCATCCGGCCGTTCACCAACGTGGAGCCCGCGACGACGGGCACCTCGAAGCGGGACCAGGTCTTCGCGCGCTTCACGTTGAGGTACGGCGCCAGCGTCCCCGCGGTGCCACGCGGGTAGCCTCGCAGGTCGAACACCACGGCCCGGGTGGTCTGGACCTTCCGCATGACCTCCGGCACCTCGTCGGCCCCCAGTTGCGAGAGGTTCACGAGGGCGATGTTGCCCTCCAGCAGCTTGAAGGGCTCATGGGGGCGCTCCGGCCGGGAGAACGCGGCGGGCCGCTTCACCTTCACCTCCCGACGCCCCTTCTCGTTGAGCACGGTGAAGGTCGCCTCCGAGTCCGGGGGGCCCGCGAGCGCCAGGTAGACGTGGTACAGCCGGGTCGCCGCCTCGGTGGAGGCCTGGTGGACGGCGTCGATGCGGCGGACGCGCTCGTCGAGGAGCTCCGCGTCCACCTTCTCGATGACGTCCCCCACCTGGAGCCCCTGCGCGAGCGAGGCATTGGTCACGGACGTGATGACCACCTTCCCATCGAGGTCGAGCACCTCGACGGGCGCGGCGATGCCGCCCCAGATCTCCCTGAACGTGGGGTGGCCGCTGAGCGAGACGTGCCCGTCGCGCAGCTCCCGCGCGGACTTCGCCACCTCGAGCGCGTACGCCTTCGCGTCCTGGGCGGCCTCGAAGCGCTCCAACATCCCGGGGAGCGCCTGGCTCCAGTCCACGTCCATCAGGTGGCGATAGGGGAAGAACAGCTCCACCACGTTCCACAGCCGCACGGCCGCCAGCAGGCGCAGCTCGCGCGAGGGGTACGGGGACTCCGCGTAGGCGTTGTCCGGGCGCCACTGGGCCTCGGGCCGCGCCGGGGCGCTCGGGCCCTTGGGCTTGGACTTCTGATTCGCCAGCGCCAACGCGCGCGTGTAGGCCGCGTCCGGGGCGGACAGGTCCGCGCGCGCCGGCACCTCCGCGTCGAGCCCCAGCGGCAACACCGTCTCGCTGGTGCGGACCGTGGCGACGAGCGTGCTCCCCAGCGGCACTTCCTGCGTGTCCACGGCCAGCGCGTCCGTCACCGGGCCCTCGCCCACGAAGAGCGCGCGTCCCGAGGCGCGCAGCGCCAGCACCTTCGGCGAGACGACGCTCCGCGCATCCAGGAGGAAGACGACGCGCGCGAACTTCTTGCCGGCGTTGCCCTCCACCACCGAGCTGACGTCCTGGTTGAAGGCCGTGGTGTAGGGCGAGTCCATTCCCGTCTGGGCCTTGTAGCCACCGTGGAGCGAGGAGCGCGAGCCCGGCACGGACAGCTCGCCGTCGATGAAGAGGGGCAGCATCCAGTCCGCGGCGTTGGAGGCGCTCCAGGCCGCCGCCTCGTCGAAGCCTCGCATGCGCATGTCGACGACGGCGGCGCGCGCCTTGCGCACGGGGCCCCAGAGCTTCTCGCCCAGGCCCCAGAAGGCCTGGGGGCCCTCGGGCGTGGCGAGGTTGCGCAGGTCCAGGACGACCACGTCCTTCTCCAGGCCCAGGAGGGGCCGGAGCGTCGGCGGGGCCAGCGCCGCGGGCGGACGCGCGCTCTTCACGCGGGTGGCGGGGTCCTCGAGCGCGCCGAGCATCGACTGGACGGCCTCGGCGAACGCCTCGTCGCTGGTGGCGGCCTCCACCTTCGGCACCGCCGCCAGGAAGGCCGCGTCCCAGTCGATGCGCCGCGACAGCATCCACGGGTGGCGATAGCGCACCTGCCCCCAGAGCTCGCCCAACGCGCTGAGTCGCTGGAGCCTCAGCTGCGCCTGGGCCTCCTCCGGCTTCGAGGGGGCCTCCGAAGCCATCGCTCCCGAAGCCAGCAGAAACGCCAGACACAGTCCCAGCCTCGAGCCCAGGTCCTGGTGCCGCATGCAAGTCCTCCTCGTGTTCCAGCCAGCGAGCGAGGACTCTAAGTAGGTCGCCGGAAGTTCCGAGACAAATGCCGGTCGCATGCGCATTTTCTGGACCATGCGACCGGCAAGGAGCCCTGCCGAACTGGGGCTGACAGCAGAGGACAGGCGGAAGCTGGAGCATGCGCTGCGAAGCGTGCGCGACGCCCGCCACTTCCGTCGACTACTGGCAGTGAGACTCCTCGCAGAGGGCAAAGGCCCGGGCGAGGCTGCGCATCTGGCAGCCCTGAGCCGGCCAGCCGTCTACTTCTGGCTGGAGCGCTATCTGGCGCAGCGTGACCCCGAAGCGCTGCGAGATGCCCCGCGGCAGGGGCGGCCGAGGAATGCGCCGCGCCTGACGGCCGAGCGCCTG
Organism: Myxococcus faecalis; assembly: GCF_050039385.1. NCBI lineage: Bacteria > Pseudomonadati > Myxococcota > Myxococcia > Myxococcales > Myxococcaceae > Myxococcus > Myxococcus faecalis. The sequence goes on from NZ_CP144336.1 coordinate 2,275,537, forward strand.
CGCGAAGTCGTCCGAGGCAGCCCAGAGAAGCAGTCCTGGGCGAGCCACGGCTGGACGGTGCCGCTGCTGTGCACGCACCTGAAGCGACAGGGCATCGAGGTGTCGCCCCGTACACTGCGCCGCCGGCTGCACGAGGCGGGCCTGGCGTGGAAGCGGCCACGGTACGTGTACGCCACGGCGGCGCCCCATCCAGGGCAGAAAAAGGGGGCCTTGTCCGCCGTCTGAAACGGCTCAAACGCCTGTTCCCCCGGGCCGTGCTGCTCGTCATGGACAGCACGGTGCTGCGGTGGTTTCCGCCGCTGCGCGCCGCCTGGGCCCCCAGGGGAGAGCAGGCCGTGGTGCCGATTACAGGCGAGAACGCCAAGCGCACACTGTGGGGCGCCATCAACCCTCGCACCGGCAAGCGCGTGCTGCTGGCAACCCAGCGCGCCAGACGCGAAGACTTCATGGATTTTCTGCGCGCCCTGCGTGCCGCCTACCCCGGTCGCCCTCTGCTGCTGGTGTTGGACCGCGCCAGCTGTCACACGGCCCAGAAGTCCCAGCAGCTCGCCGCTCGCCTCGGAATCCACCTGCTGCTGTTGCCCAAGCAGCGCTCAGAACTCAACTGCATGGACCACTTGTGGCGCTCCCTGAAGCAACGCGTTTCCGCCAACCGTCAGTACCCCACGGTCGAGCAGCACGTCGGCGCCGCCATCCGATGGGTGCTGGGCCTTTCTGCACGGGACGCCCTCCGCAAGGCCGGCTGCCTCGCCGAGGGCTTCTGGCTACGCGATTTGTTAGAGAACTTCTGGCGACCTACTTAGAGCGACCCGGAGCCGGAGTCGCGGGCCCGGTGCGCCTTCAGGATTCGCACGAAGCTCTCACGCTGACGTGCCTGGGAACGACGCAGTGGGTCCAGACTGGCGATCCAGAACGCGTCGAACAACGTCGGGTCCTCGCCGACCACCTCGACGAGCGCCTCGATGAAGTTGCGGACCCGCGCCGGCTCGCGTCGCGCGGAGGCAGGCACGAGCCGCCATTCCCGCTCCACCACCTCGCGGACCGCGTCCTCCTCGAAGACGACCACCCGGAAGACGATGCAGAGCGACCGGTCCGGGCGCTCCTCGGTGCTGAACCAATGGAGGAGCTTGTTGTCCGACTCGAGCCTGGGCCGTCCCTCCAGGGACGCCTGGAGCGCCTCCGCCGAGAGCTCCTCGCCGGGCAGGGGCGGCTCGCTGACGAGCTCCTCCGGCAGCAGGTCGAGCGCGGGGAGGTCCGGCGTGCCCTCGGGTGAAAAGCGCACGGAGCTGAACCGCTTGCCGTCCCCGCCGACGTAGGTCGAGAACGCGTCGAGCCGACGCGCCTCCACATCGAAGACATAGACATAGGACACGCTCCCGGTCTCATCCGGCGCGACCGGTAGGCCCGGGCTCTCCTCCGAATAGCGCTCCTCCTCCGTCTCGTCCTTCCCACCCATGCAGGTGGACCAACCCCAGGGGGCCTCGTCGATGAGCCGCGCCACCACGGCCTGGAGGTCGCCGCGGGCGCGCTCGACACACGCCATCAGGTGTTGCCCGAGGCCCGTGGGATAGCCATCCCAGTGATGATAGACACCGCGCCAGGGCCGAGAGGAGACGTGCTCGGGAATCTCCGAGCCCGACGTGTACACAGCGATTGCACCACGGGTCGACATGGGGCCGGAGTGTAGCGTCCAGCCCTCACGGCCTGTCGGACAATCACGCCTTCCAAGCGAAGTCACGCCTCACGGCCGGATGCCCAAAAGCGCCAGACGCAGCACCCGGCGCGCCGTGGGGGCATCCTGCTCGTTGGCGACCGCGATGGCGTTCACGAGCCGCAGCAGGTCCTCCGCCGTGGCGCCGGAGTGAATCGCGCCCGCCGAGGACGCCCGCGCCACCAGCCCGTTCAACACCTCGAGCAGCATGTCCGTGCAGCACAGCTCCCATGGTGACAGCCCCTCCGGGCCCGCGAGCAGCGCGGCGGCGAGCCCGCGGTGCGTCGCCGTGTAGACCGTCACCTCCTCCAGCCAGGCCGCCAGCTCCGCGGCCGGATTCCTGCCCGGCTGAGCGGACGCCATCGCACACAGCTGCGCGACGCCCTCCCGGAACACCACCTCCAACAACGCCTGCCGCGTCGGGAAGTGTCGGTGCAGCGTCGCCGAGCCCACCCCCGCCCGCCGCGCAATCTCCTCGAGCGACGCCTGCGCGCCATCCCGCGCGACCAGCGCCGAGGCCGCCGCGACGATCCGCTCCCGGTTGCGCTGGCCATCCACTCGCAATGACTTCACGCGCTCCACGACACCTGTCTCCTCACCGCGACGCGCCCCCACAACCGGGGGAGCCCTCCACATTCAACCACGGAATGGCACGGGGGGACGCCACCTGCCGTAGGGCCGCCGTCACCCAGGCGGTTCGGGACCCAGGCCCCCCGTGTCTCCCGCTCGCCCGCAATGGCAGTCAGCGTTCGACATGGACACACACACGAGCCCCATCCAGCCGGGGATTTTCTGTCAACACGCTGTTTCATTTCGATTCATTTCAGGAAATCCAAACAAGTACCACTTAGATGGATTTTGCGGCAAAACATCGAATCAGCCGCTAGGACAGACACCAAGCCGGTCATGGCGGGCGTCCGCCCATTCCTGGCATCTTCCTTCAAGGACTCATCACTCATGTCACACCCTCGCACCCTCTTTGTGCGCGCTCTTCGGGGCGCGTTGCTGTCCTCCGTGTTGCTCGCCGCCCCTGCCCTCGCCGAGGAGACGCACTGGGGCTATGCGCAGACCGTCGACCCTGAGCACTGGGGCGAGGTCGCCGGTGGCGCGCTTTGTTCCACGGGCATCCAGCAATCCCCCGTGGCGCTGTCCATCTCCGGGGCCACGCACACGAATGTGCAGGCGCCCAGCTTCCACTACGGCACCAGCCAGGTGCGCATGGTGAACAACGGCCACACGGTGCAGTTCAACTACGACGTGGGCAGCACCCTGCGCCTGGGCGACCAGGAGTACAAGCTGGCTCAGTTCCACTTCCACACGCCCAGCGAGCACACCCTGAACGGCGTGCACCATCCGCTCGAGGTGCACCTGGTGCACACCGACGCGGCGGGGACGCCCTGGGTCGTGGTGGGCGTGCTCATCGAGGAGGGCCTGGTGAACGCGGCGCTCTTCACCGCCTTCCGTCACCTGCCCCGTCACGAGGGTGAGACCAGCACGCCGCTGGGCGCGCTCATCAACGCCAGCGCGCTCCTGCCGTTCAACCGGGCGTTCTTCCACTACGCGGGCTCACTCACCACCCCCCCGTGCAGCGAGGGGCTGCAGTGGTTCGTGATGAAGAACCCCATCCAGATGTCCGACTCGCAGATCGCCGCCTTCGAGCGGCTGCCGCACCTCAACCCGAACAACCGCCCCGTGCAGCCGCTGAACGGCCGCGACGTGGGGCTCCAGTCCGCGCACTGAGGTCAGGCTCGGGGGCACTCCAGAAGCTTGGGGGGCCCCCACCCTGTTCAATCCGCCGACAAGCGGTGGGGTCCCCCGCTTTCGACCCGTCCGTCCTTCACGGACCCGACAGACGTCGTGTTGAGACAGAGCTCGAGGCGGCCCAGAGGATGCCGCCCTGTTTACAGACAAGCACTGCCAGCCGAGGCAGGTGCGGAATCCCGCTGCCTTGACAAACGGGGGGCCCCTCCGTATTCAACGACCATAAACGGTGGGGTCCCCCACTTACGAGAGGAGCCGCCGATGCGCCGCCACCCGACTGTCCTCGTCACCGCCGCCACGGGGAGACAGGGCGGAGCCACGGCCCGGGCCTTGCTGACCGAAGGCAGCACCTCGGTGCGTGTATTGGTGCGCAATCCGGAAGGGCCCAACGCCAGGGCGCTCGCGGCGGCGGGGGCCGAGCTCGTGGTGGGAGACCTGGACGACCTCGCGTCACTGCGCGCCGCCTGCGCGGGGGTCCAGGGGGTCTTCTCCATGCAGTCCCCCATCGTCTCCGCGACGGGCGTCGACTTCAGCAAGGAGGTCCAGCAGGGCAAGAACCTCATCGAGGCCGCGCTGGCCGAGCGCGTGGAGACGTACGTGCACACCGCGACGTCCGGCGTCGGGGACCACCGGAACATCGAGGGTTGGGCGGAGGGACGCTGGAAGGAGCACGAGGTCTACTGGGAGAACAAGCTCGCCACCTGTGAGCGCGTCCGGAGCGCCGGGTTCAGGCACTGGACGCTCATCCTGCCGGCCACCTTCATGGACCACGCGATGCTGGACACGTCCGCCTTCGTCGACGGGCACCGGTGGGTGACGGTGCTCGAGGCGGACCGGCCCATTCCCTTGATTGCCCCGGAGGACGTGGGCAACGCGTCCGCGGCGGCCCTCCTGAACCCCGCGCGGTTCCACGGGGTGACGCTGCAGCTCGCGGGCGACGTGCTCACGCCCCGGCAGATGGCGGAGGTCCTCTCCCGCGTCGATGCAAAGACCTACACCGTCCAGTCCAGCACCATCGAGGAGGCCGTCGCCGCGGGCCTCCATCCCGGCGTGGCGCGAGGGCTGACCTACATGAACGTCGCCCCCGCGCTGGCCCGGCCCGAGCTCGCCAGCGACCTGGGGCTCTCGCTCATGCGCTTCGAGCCCTGGTTGCGCCAGCGCCGTATCCAGGCAAACCGTGAGGCGCTCAGTACGGGCTCGCCGTCGGGCGGATGATGATTTCGCTCACGTCCACGTCCGGCGGCTGGCTGATGGCGTAGGCGATGGAGCGGGCGACGGCTTCGGCGGGAATCGCCACCTTGCGGAACTCACGCATCACGTCGCGCGCGTTCGAGTCGCTGATGCTCTCCGCCAGCTCCGACGTGGTGACGCCCGGGGAGATGACCGTCACGCGGATGTCCCCGCCCACCTCCTGACGCAGCCCCTCGGAGATGGCCAGCACCGCGAACTTCGTGGCGCAGTACACCGCCGCCGTCGGACTCACCGCGTGCCCGCCGATGGACGACAGGTTGATGACCTGCCCGGACTTCTGCCGCTTCATCACCGGCAGCGCCGCGGCGATGCCGTGCAGCACGCCCCGGATGTTCACGTCGATCATCCGGTCCCACTCGTCCACCTTCAGCTTCTCCAGCAGCGACAGCGGCATCACCCCCGCGTTGTTGATGAGCACGTCCAGCCGCCCGAACGCCTCCACCGTGAAGCGCACGAAGCCCTCCACGTCCTCGCGCTTCGTCACGTCCACCGCGCGCACCCGCACCTCGCCTCCCGCCGCCGTCAGCTCCTTCGCCAGCACCTCCAGCCGCTCCTGCCGGCGCGCGCCCAGCACCACCTTCGCGCCCTGCTGGGCAAGCAGGCGGGCCGCCGCCTCGCCGATTCCGCTGCTCGCTCCGGTGATGGCCACCACCTTGCCCTGGATGTTCGTCGTCATGTGCACGTCCCTCGATGGATTGCCCGGTGCCAGGAGGGCGCCGGGGACATGCACACCTTCTCAACCGAGGGCCTGGGGGCGTTATCCGGATGCTCGCCGGCTCTTGCCTAATCCTGCACGGGACGTTTGACTGCCTGCCATGAAGCGCGCCCCTCCCTCGGCGTCCGCCCCGAATCCCAGCCTGGACGAGCTGGCGACGCTCCTCGCGCGCCACACGCCCGCGGACGGCATCCACGCCACCGCCATCCCCCGGCTCTCGCTCATCCGCGCCTCCGCCCCCACCCCGGAGCTGCACGCGCTGCAGGCCGCCGCGCTGTGCATCGTCGCGCAGGGCCGCAAGCAGGTGCTGCTCGGTGACGACGTCTATGTCTACGGGACGGACCAGTGCCTGGTCGCCTCCATGGACCTCCACGTCACCGGCCAGGTCATCGAGGCGACGCCCGCCAGGCCCTACCTCTGCTTCCGGCTGGACCTGGAGCCCGGCCAGCTCAGCAGCCTGATGATGGAGGCGGCGCTGGAGGCGCCCGAGGACCGCGGCGTGGCCCGAGGGCTCGCGCTGGGCCCGGTGGCGGCACCGCTCCTGGACGCGACGTCGCGGCTCGTGCGGCTCCTGGACACCCCGCGCGACATCCCCGTGCTCGCGCCGCTCATCACCCGGGAGATTCTCTACCGCCTGCTGTCCGGGGAGAACACCGCGCGGCTGCGGCGCATCGCCATGGCGGACAGCCGCCTGGACGCCATCGCCCGCGCCATCCACTGGCTCAAGGCGCACTACGCCGCGCCCCTGCGAATCGAAGACCTGGCGCGCACCGTCCACATGAGCCCGTCCGCGCTCCACCACCACTTCAAGTCCGTCACGGCGATGAGCCCCCTGCAGTACCAGAAGCAGCTGCGCCTGCAGGAGGCCCGTCGCCGGATGCTCGCCGAGGCCATGGACGCGGCGATGGCCGGGCACTCCGTGGGCTACGAGAGCCCGTCCCAGTTCAGCCGCGAGTACAGCCGGATGTTCGGCGCCCCGCCGTCGCGGGACATCGCACGGCTCCGCGAGTCGCTCGGAGCCGTGCAGTGACGCCGTCAGCGGGGCGCGCCGCGCAGCTCGTCCATCAGCGCCTTGGCCGTGCGGCCGTCATGCACGCTGAAGTCGGCGAGCCCCGGGTGGACCTCGGAGCCGAGCGCCTGGATTTCACCCGACGCCGTCACCCGGAGCCGCCCCTGCCAGCCCCCGAGCACGTGGTACGCGCCCGGGTGCTTCGCCGCGGGGATGAGGAAGAAGATGGCCTCCTCCGCCAGCCGCAGCACGGGCTTGTCATCCGGCTCCATCCGGTGGCCGTCCGGCGCCAGTCCCCCCAGCTCGACGATCTCCAGCTTGCTGTCGGGCCCGAGCTTCGCGCCCCCCAGCGCGACCAGCCCCTCTTTCGCGCGGGCGACGTCCGACACCACCAGCGTGGAGACCGTCAGCGGCGTCTCCGCGTAGCGGTCCCCCGCCTCCTCCGGCGTGAAGTACCGCTGGGCCTTCTCGTTCCAGCCGTAGACGCGCTGAACCGCCGGACGCGACGACACCACCCGGGCCTGGACGATGACGCCCGACTCGCCCACCATCTCCTTGAAGCTGTCATGCGTCACCCAATGCACCGTCATCGGGTGGCTGTGCTCCACGGACTCGAGCGGCTGGGACACCGGTTGCGCGACCTCGGCGGACGGCGCCTCGCGAGCGCAGCCCATCATCGCGCCCCAGACGCACGGGAGCAGCAACAGCCTGCGTGCCTTCTTGAATTCATGCATGGCGTTCTCCTTTCCTGGCGGCCCGTCAGGGATACAGCGCGTTGAGGCCCTGCGCGTCGCAGCCGCTGAGCGTGGCGGGGTTGGAGCACTCGGTGCAGGGGTTCATCACCCGGCCCTGGGTGCAACCACAGACATGCTTCATTCCCACCGCGTGCCCCGTCTCGTGCTCGGCCAGCCACAACCGCCAGGTGGCGTCCGCCGTGACGCGGCTCAGGTTGAACTGGATCATCGCGCCGCCCCGGTTGATGCAGTTGTTGGCGCCGATGCCGCCCGGGTACGTCGTGTAACCCCACCACGTGTCGGAGGTGTTGGCGTCCCAGTAGTCGATGTCGTGGTTGGAGTGGTTGGAGCCGTCCGTGTTGAGGTACAGCGTGTTCCCCGGCGCCGCGGGCGGGTTGTTGAGGTTCGTCCAGGCCTGCGGCACCTGGCTGATGGACGAGTGGTTGTAGACGTTGACCGAAGTCCAGTGCTGGGAGCCGCTGTAGGTGATTCCGCACCACTTCCAGCCCGACAGGTTGTAGCAGGCGTTCAATCCCCCCGAGCCGCAGTCATCGCGGGTGCAGGCCCGGGCGTCGGGCGAGGTGAGTCCTCCGAGCGCGGCCACCATCGCGATGGCGGCCGTCCGGTTCCAGAGCGTTCGCATGAGCCGTTCCTCTTGGCGGGGCGTGGGCTACTGACAGGTGATGCCCGGCAGGCCCTGGTAGGAGCCCTGGGACGTCCACAGGGAGATGGTGCCGCCGCAGCCCGGCGTGGCCGCGTACGGGTCATCCGTTCCCCACGTCGGGTCGGAGAACTCGAAGTGCAGGTGAGGCCCCGTGGACGCGCCCGACGAGCCCGCCTTCGCAATCCAGTTGCCGCAGGGGATGTTCGCGCCCACGCTGTACTGGAAGCTGAACTTCTTCAGGTGGAAGTACTTGCTGCGGCGGTTGTCCGAGTGCCGGAGAATCATGTAGTTGGCCGCGCGGATGCCGCAGTTGGCGTTGGGGTCGTCCTTGTTCCAGGCCAGGCACCGGTCGTAGAACCCGTCGACGGCGCTCTCCAGGACGCCGGAGGCGGCGGAGATGACCCAGACGCCCGCGTCCATCGCCGCGAGGCCGCCCGACAGCGAGAAGTCCGTGCCCAGGTGGCCGTAGTAGGTCCAGCCCTGGCACGTCCAGTCCTTCACGCCCCCCAGGTCCTTGTACGCGCCGACATAGCAGCCGCCGCTGGCGCACTGGCCGGGGTTCATGGACATGGGGAAGCGGAACATCGTGCCCGCCAGCGCGGACGCGGGCGCCACCAGCAAGGCCCCCACCAGCAGGGCCTGCAGCTTCATCGAGAGCGTCGTCTTCACCGGGCACCTCCTTCCCGCACCGCCACACCGGTGCGCACATCCAGCGTCCACTGCTCGCCGCCGCCGGCCGCGTAGCGCAGCCGGTCCTCGGACAACCACTCCATGGCCCCGGTGTTGATGGGAGGCGGCACGAAGTTCGCGGGCACGCCGTCGCGCAGCGCGCCGGCCTTCAGGCCGACGTTGGTGAGCTGCACCGGCTCCGCGCCATCCAGCGTGGTGCGGAACCACGACGCCATGGTGGTGCGTCCCGACACGAACACCACCGTGCGCCCGTCCGGGGACATCGTGCCCATCGCATCCAGACCCGGCCCGTCCGCCACCACGGTGACGCGGCCGTCCACGGCCACGAAGCCCACCGCCGTCTCATGCGACTCGGCGCCGGTGCGCGACAGGGTGGCCACCACGCCGTCGCCCTTCACGGACGGCGCCAGGTCTCCGAGCACGCGCTGCGCCAGCAGGCGCTCCCGGCCCGAGTCCTCGCGCAGCCGCAGGTCTCCCTCGGGGGTGAGCAGCAGCGTCTTGTCGCCCAGCGCGCTGGCCTCCGCGTACTTGAAGGCGCGGTCCACCACGCGCACGGTGCCCCGGGCCTCGTCGTAGCGCAGCACCGCCAGCCTCGGCTGCAGGTCCGTCCCCGGCGGGGGTGCCTCCTCGATGACGCCCAGCACCGTCTGCGCGCCGCGGCCGTGCAGCGTGGCGACGAACGCCTTCGCGCCGAACTCCTTGGCGAGCATGGGCTCCACCGCCGCGCGCATCGCCCGCACGCGAGTCACCTCGCGCGACGCCCCACCCTCTTCCGCCTGAGCGACCGGCCCCGACAGCAACAGTCCGGCCACCGCCATTCCCAATGTCTTCATCACGAGACCTCACTGAACCTTCATGATTGCAATGCAGCCATGCCCGGCCGACACACGGCTCCGGGCACACGGCGACTCACCACTGACGAAGGGCGCGGGTGTCCCCATGCGGGGCATCGGGACGTGGGAAGCACGCCCTTCGCCCCCATGACCGACGGGGCGGATTTACGTCCCATTTCCCGGCGCGACGGACCGGACCACGGCGCCAGGGCGCGGGTCTCCAGGTCCTTCTTCGCCAAGGTGGCCGACCTTGTTCACGCCTCGAGGGCGGCCACCGTGAACGGCACGACTACACGCCGCTGGGCGTCACTCGGCGCCCGGCAACAGCGGGGGCGCGGAGAAGAACAGCAGCCCGCGGCTCAGCATGGGCATCCAGGCGCCGTAGTGGTCCTCGCCCGGGAACTCCAGGAACCGCACCTCCAGCCCGCCGCCCAGGGCGGACAGCTCGCCGGACAGCTCGCGGGTGTTGTCGACCATCCGCCGCTCGACGGCGAGCATGCCCCGCTCACCCTGGCTCTTGCGCGGCGTCTGCTCGAGCCCCCCCACCGTGAGCAGCACACGCGCCCTCACCGGCGTCGCCGCGTGGTGCGCCAGGAAGGACGGCTTCCCGGTGAGCACGTGGCGGTGGTTCCACCAGAGGGAGGGGCTGCCGGCGATGAACGTCTGGAACGACGTGGGCCGCGTGAAGAGCGCGTGCACCACCAGGAGCCCACCATAGGAGTGGCCCATCAGCGCCGTGCGCGACGTGTCCAGCGGCAGCCGCGCCGCGAGCACGGGCTCCAACTCCTTCTTCACGAAGTCCAGGAAGCGGTCCGCCCCGCCCTGCTTCTTCGAGAACCGGTCCCCCGTGTTCGACAGGTCCGGGGCCGGCGGCGTGTAGTCCTCACCGCGCGCCTGGTCACTCGCGGCCGTGTCGCCCGGGTAGCCCAGGCCGACGATGATGGGCGGCGCGGCCGGCACCCCGAAGCCCTTGGCGAGCCTGGGGAGCGCACGCGACAGGCGCTCCAGCGTGGGGAAGTGCGAGCCCCCATCCAGCAGGTAGATGACGGGGTGGCCCGCCGCGGGCGCGGGGCCCTCCGGGATGGCCACGAACATCCGGTGGGTCCGCCCCGTGTGCGTCGACGCCAGGTCGAACTGGAACGTGCCCGGCAGCGTCACCGGCGCCCAGTCCACCTGGACCACCGAATCGGCGCGGGGCGTGGGCCCCGAGGAACAGCTGGCGGTCAACAGCCCCGCCGCGAGGAACAAGGGGATTCGCATCAGGTGGCCCACTCCTTGGGAACAGACGGCTCCTGGCCGGGGCTCGCGGCCGGAGCGCCCAGGGACCAGACACTGTCCTGGGGACCCGTATGCGCGCGTCGGGACGTCGCCCGCGCCATCCAGGCGAAGCAGAAGGCCCCCAGGAGCGCGGTGAGGTCCACGCCCAGCCCGTCCAGCGTCGCCCAGGGGCCGAGCCCCGGCACGAGCCACCCCACCAGGGTGGTGAGCGGAATGGCCAGCGTGCAGAGCGCCGCGCCCCACAAGAGGTCGATGGACGCGCGCGCCGCGCCTCGCGCCAGCGCATAGCCGATGGAGGCGAAGAAGACCGCGTAGTAGCCGTATTGGTGGAAGACCCGCACGTCCGCCACGTGGGCGCCGAGCCACTTCGCCAGCACCAGGGTGAAGGAAATCCCGCTCACGCAGCCCAGGCAGATGCCGACGGTGATGGCCGCCATCCAGCGCACGTCCCGCCGCTGGACGGGCAGCGCTCCCGCGGCGCGCGCCTTCTTGCGGCGCGTCTCCACCCACAGCACGTTGCCGCTGTAGAACAGCCACGCGCCGCTGAGCGCGAGCAGGAAGTAGATCCACTTCACCGGCGGGCCGCCGAAGGTCCCGAAGTGCAGCGCGAAGAAGCTGCTGATGAGCGTGACGGGGGCGGACATCTGGCCCGGGAGGAAGTCGGCGGACTGCACCTTCCCGCTGTACGGGTCCAGCGCCACGAACCCTCCGAGCGCGCGCGGAGACAGCGCCGCCGGGTCATGCCCCCACACGCGCACCAGGGCGCGAGGCGTGGCGACCTTCACGTACTGGAGCGAGTGCGGCTCCAGCGCGGGAGCGGCGACCCGCGCCCGGGCGAGCAGCTCCGCGGGCGGCAGCATCGTGGTGGGGTCCGGAGCGCTCCGGACGTCACCGGCCGCCGGCCTGAAGCCGGCGCGCAGCGTCCCGCCGTGGATGAGCTGGTCCTGCACGTCGTAGATGATGTCGTGGAGGCCGAACACCGCCGCGGTGATGGCAATCAAGAGGTGGAACGGGAGGCTCGCGATGCCCACCACGTTGTGCGCGTCCATCCACCACCGCTTGAGGCCCTTGCCCACGCGCAGCGCGAAGAAGTCCTTCACCAGGGACGGCAGGACGATGACCAGCCCCGACAAGAGCGCGAGCGCGTAGAGCAGCGAGATGACGCCCGTGAGCACGCGGCCCACCTCGGTGTCGAAGGGCAGGCCCACCACCCGGTGCAGCACGTCGATGAACTCGCCCACCTTGCTGGGGTGTCCCTCGGTGACGACGGCGGCGCCGTTCGCCTGGAGCGTGGCGTGGAACCGACGCGCGCCGAGCACGTCGTGGTCCTCGTCGCCCTCGTTGCGGTGCCAGCTCATCGGCGAAGGCGCCTGGGCCGGCGCCGCCTCGAGCGTGAGGGTGAACTCCTCGGCCACTTCGGGGTGCTGGGCCAGGGTGGTCTTCACCAGGGCGTGCAGCTCCGCGGCGGACCTGGGCTTCGAGGAGGCGCGTTCAGCGGGCGGCGTGGCCCAGCGGGCCAGCGGGTCCTTGAAGACGGTGAAGGCGCCCGCGTAGAAGCAGATGAAGAGCCCCAGTCCGGCGACGATGCCAGCCCAGGTGTGGACGACCTTGTAGACCTTGATGAGGGCGGAGCGCATGGGAGTGCCGGCGGAGGTCAGGGGTTGCGCAGGAGCAGGAAGGTGCCCCAGGTGAGCACCGCCGCGCCGCCCAGCCACAGCCAGGCGCGCGGCCCCGTCCTGAAGAAGAAGCAGCCGCCGACGACGCCCATCCACACCGGCACCACGCTCCACATGACGAGCTGGTTGCGGGGGCTCGTCGCCATGGGCGCCAGGGCCAGGGACAACAGGCCGCTCACGCCGAACGCGAGCACCAGCCCCAGCAGCACGCCCGCGAGCGTCTTGGAGAGCCAGTCCGGCCGGAGGACCTCCTCATCGCCGCCCGCCATCACCGAGCCTCCCCTCGCCCGACGAGCAGCGCCGCGTACGGAAGCAGCATGAGGAGCAGCGTCGTCCAGACGAAGAGCACGTAGAGCGCCACCCAGGGCTGGAGCGACTGCCCCAGGAGCGGCAGCGCCGCGAGCACCAGGAGCGAGCCCACCCAGCGCGCCGGACGCGCGGGCAAGGCAGCGCGCAGCAGGCGCTGGTGGCGCGAGGACAGGTACAGGCCGAGACATCCCCCGAGGGAGAGCAGCAGCGCGAGGGGGACGAAGGGATTCATGGCGCCCGGGGAAGCAAGGGACAGCGGGAGCAAAGGCCCCCGCCGGGACACGGCGGAGGCCCTGCTCGAGGAACAGCGAGGACTAGCGGACGCGCAGCAGGCCGCGCACCTGGCCCTCGACGACGGTCTTCGCGTCACCCAGGCCCGTCTGCGGGCTCATGATGCGGAAGCGCGTCTGGGCGTTGTCGTTGACGAACTCGGGCAGCACCAGGAACTCGCCCGGGTTCTGGGGAATGGTGCGGCCGTTGGTGGGCACCAGGTCGTCGCGCACCACGGCCGTCGCCGTCGGAGCGTCGCCGAGCGTCACCTCCCACAGGCTCCACCACCCGCCCGTCGAGGCATGGCTGCCGTGGAAGGGCCGGCCACCCGCCACCGCGGCGTCGAACGCGACCTGCGCGGCCGCCTTGTCCATCACCCGCACGTAGCCCTTGCCGGGCGCGCCGGGCAGCAGCATGGACGCGATGTCTCCATCCGTGCCGGGAGAGACGAAGGCGTCGAGCGTGGTGAACCAGTTGTCGAACTCGCCCGTCGCGGGGTCGAAGCGAATCATGCACGGCTTCGCCGCCGTCGTGGGCGACACGAAGTGCGCGCCGGCGGCGAGCGACTCGGTGGCGTAGTAGATCTTCCCGTCCGTGTGCTTGACGCCGTCGCGCGCCCAGCCGCAGCGGGTGTCGGTCTTCACCGTGACTTCGTCCGTCTGCGTATCCACGATGACCAGCGCTGTCTTGGCCGGAATCGTCTTCACGTCGGCGGCGTGCCAGCCACCGGCGATGATGACGTCATTGCCCGCGGTGACGGCCAGGCTCTGCGAATAGCGGAACGTGAACTCGCCGTCCTTGAGCTGCGCCGTCAGGTCCTTGGAGCCGATGAGGGACAGGTCCTTCGGGTTCCAGATGACCAGCTTGTAGTTCACGTGGTCGAAGTAATAGGCCTTCGACTCGCTGACGAAGTAGTGCTGGGACTGGTAGCCGTTGGTCGCGCGGACGCCGTAGCCGGTGAAGGACAGCGCGGCCTCCGGCACGAGCGCCCCGGAGGCGTTGAGCGTGTAGGGCGTCATCGTCGGCTGGGTCGAGCTGCTCACGAACAGCTTCCCGGCACCCGGGTAGCCCGCGACGATGTACGCGTCCGCGGACAGCTCGAGGGCGTTGGCGATGCCGACGGTCTTCGCCTCCTGGATGTCGTCCACCGTCACCAGGTAGCTCTGGGTGTTGCCACCGGCGATGGGCACCTGGGTGATGAGGGCGTAGAGCGGGTCCGGCGTCCCCGCGTCCGGGTCCGTCGGGTTGCCGGCATCCGGAGTCGGCGTCGGGTCATCCGAATCCGAGCAGGCGGTGGCGAACACGGCGAGAGCGAGCAGTGCGGACTTCAGCTTCATCGGGCTTCCTTTGGCGATGACATCCTGAAAGGGGACACGGAGGGCGGCTCAGAGGTCGACGGTGAGGCGCGCGGACAGGGCGCGCCCCGGCCGCTGGACACCGACGAGGTCGAAGGCGGCGGCGTCGGTGAGGTTGTGGAGGTTGAAGGAGAAGGAATACGCGCGCCGCTCGAACCGGGCGCGGTAGGTGAGCGCGGTGGAGTGCAGCACCTGCGTCGGCACCGACTGCTTCGTGCCGCCATTGCCCGCGCTCTCCCAGGAGCGGTCGAACGAGCCGACGACGCGGGTGGTCCACTCCAGGCCGAGCGCGTCCTCGCGGGAGAGCAGCCGGCTCACCTGGAACCGCGCGGTGCCGGTGGCCTGCAGCCACGGGAGGTTGGGCATGCGGTCGCCCTTGAAGCGCGCGAACTGCCCCTCCTGCGCCAGGTTCTTGAAGTCGAGCCAGGTGACGGCGCCGGTGAGCCCCACCCAGTCACCGGGGGAGTCCCAGTCCAGCCCCGCGTGCGCGGTGACGGAGCGGGCGTGGTCCACGTTCTCGTAGGCCTGCGTGGTGTCGCCGGGGAACAGCTGGATGAGGTTCTCGATGTCGCGCAGGCCCGCCGAAGCGTTGGCGCCGAAGCGGCCCACGGGCGTCACCCACGAGAGCAGCTCCACGCCCACGTTGGCGTTGTGGCTCGACTCGGGGAGCAGCGCCGTGCTCTCCACCAGCAGGCCGCCGTCGCCGAAGAGCTCCTCCACCCGGGGCATCCGCGTGGTGCGCTCGTAGGACGCCTTGAGCAGGAGCCAGCGCGTCACGCTGAAGCGCAGCGTGTCGCCGTAACCACCCGCCCACCGCGTCTCCGCCAGCTGAGCGTTGGTCCCCGAGGTGAGGCGCTGCACGTAGCCCTTCACGAACAGCGTGTTCTCCAGCCGGCCCTCCCACAGGGACTGCCGGTGGGACAGCCCTCCGAAGCCGGACGTGAGCCCGAGCGGAATCCGCAGCGGGTCCTCCTGCCCCAGCCGGGTGAGGTAGGCGTTCTCGCCCGTCCGCTCGCTGTCGTCGGCGCCGAGCGACAGCTCCAGGTCCTCCACGTCGAGCAGCGTGCCGAGCAATCGCACACGTCCGAACAGCGTCTGCCGCTTCTGCGTGTTCTCCAGCGGGGACGAGCCAATCTCACCCGCCCGTGCCTGGGTCCCCTGGCAGACGCCATACCAGTCGTAGAGACAATCCGAGACATCGTACAGCTCACCGATGCGCTGGTTGTATCCCGCGATGGCCAGCACCTTGAGCCGCTCGTGGGCGGACACCTCGTAGCGCAGCCCCACGCCGTAGCTCTCCTGCCCGGAGGTGACGGCGCCATAGGGGCGAATCATCAGCTGGTCGTGCGGGACTTCCTTGTCGTACTGGCCCAGGTAGCCGGTGAGCACCAGCCGGTCGAGCCCCGGCAGCGACTCGACGCCCAGCTCCAGGCTCCCTCCGGAGCCCCGGTAGGCGTCATGGCTGCGGTTCAGCGCGCGAGGTCCCACCCGCCCGGTGACGGGGTCGGCCACGGGGACGGTGACGCGGTAGTCGTTCCGGGCCCGGTCATGGAACCCCGCGGCGCGCACGAAGACCTGCTCGTTCGCCCGCCACGTCACCCGGCCGGTGCCGCGGTAGCTGCCGAAGGAGCCCGCCTGGAGCGACAGGGACGCGCCCGTCTCCGGGGCCGCCAGGTCCGAGCGCAGGTGGATGGCCCCGCCCAGCGCGTCCGTCGCCAGGCGCACCGGGACGACGCCGTTGAAGACCTCCATCTGCCGGATGAGGGAGACCGGGACGCTCCCCAGCCCGTAGACATACGGCGAGTACTCGATGGGCACGCCGTCGAGGAGGACTCGCACCTGGTCGCCGGAGAGGCCGCCCAGGGACAGCTGCGTGCGGCTGCCCAGGCCGCCCGTCCTCTGGACCTGCACGGCCGAGGCGCGCGTCAGCACCTCCGCGAGGTCCTCCGCGCGCTCATGGGCCTTCTCCAGCTCCACCACGTCCACCGCCTCCGAGCCACGCACCAGCACGCGCGCCTCGGTGGCCTTGCCCCGGACAATCGACGTGAAGGAGGGCAACTCCGGCTCCGGGGGGACCTCCGCGGGCGCCTGGGCCACGGGCGCCGGGGGCGCGGGGCTCTCGGTGACGGGGGGAGCGGCCTCGGCGGGCGCGGCGAGGACGAAGTGGTGGATGAACTCGAACTGGCAGGCGACGGGGGTGCCGTCCTGCAACGCGGGCGTGAAGCGCGCCTTCGCCAGCGCGTCCACGGCCGCCTCGTCCAGCCCGTGGCCAAGCCCCTCGACGACCTGCGCGCGCGTGACGCGGCCCTCCTCGTCCAGCGTCAGCAGGAGCTTCACCGCGCCCCCGACCTTCGCGGCCAGGGCCTGGGGCGGATAGACGGCCTCCGGCTTGGACAGGAGCACCGGCGGGACGACGCCGCTGGACGGCGCGCGGGGCTCCTCGGTCGGCGCCGGGCTGGCCGGAGCGGCGACAGCGGTCCCCGGAGGCTCACTCGCCTCCTGCGCACGCGCATCCCCTCCCGACAGCAGGGACAGCAGCACCAGTGCGGAGAACGAAGAGGTCGGCGCGAGGGCGCCCCGACAGCGACGAGGTGTAGGCATGTTCAGGGAGTGCGGGTCGGAGCTCCCAGGATGATTTCGATTTTGAATCTCATATTCATTATCGACCCACACCACCTTTGTCCTATCAGCGGTGGCGGTGGGGGTCAATCAGGGAGGCTCTCCCGGGTCGGAACAGGGGGCCGTCCGGAGACCTGCGCTACTGAGACTGATAGGGCCGGTGACTCCGAGCCCGCAATCCTTGCGCGTGGGGCACTCCAAGGCCGCATCGAGCCGCGCTTCCCGAAGAGGTCCCGGTGCCAGGGGAGACAGGGGAGGTGTCCGGTGGCGGACTTCGAGCCCCCTTCACGTCCCGCTCAATTCCTGCTCAACCGCGACATGCGCGGCCTTCACAATGACAATCCAGACAGCCGCACCGCCCGCGGAAACGCTCAGCGAACCTGGAGGACGTCGCCTCATGAGGACCCGCCTCGACTGCCTGTCTCCCGAAGTCATCGCGAACCTGCACGCCCACCTGGCGGAGCTCCGGCGCCAGGGGCCCATCGTGCAGGTGGACCCGGGCGGCATGTGGGCCGTCACCCGCTACGACGAAGCACAACACGTGCTCAAGTCGCCGCAGCTCTTCTCCTCCACGGGGATGCGCCTGGCGTTCCAGCCGGAATGGCTCGGGCGCGCCAATCCCCTGGCGGAGTCGCTTCCCTTCCTGGACCCGCCCCAACACGGACGGCTGCGGACCCTCATCCTGCGGGACTTCACCTCCGCGGCCATCAAGCGCCTGGAGCCGCGAATCCGCGCCCTCACCCGGGAGCGCATCGCGCGGATGATGGAGCAGCGGACGGTGGACTACATGGAAGCCCTCGCCGTGCCCGTTCCCGCCACCGTCGTCTGCTGGCTGCTCGGGCTGGACACCGCGCTGCTGAAGCACTTCGAGCGCTGGGCGCATGACATCGCCCTCATCGGCGGTGTCCACCCGGAGGACACGAAGCAGATGGAGCAGTGCCGACGGACGCTCGACGAGATGGAGCGGTACGTCCAGGACGCCCTGGACGCGCGGCGCAAGACGCCGGGCGATGACTTGATGAGTGATTTGCTCCAGGCCCGCGCGGGCGGGCAGGCCCTGACCCCACAGGAGCTGATGAGCTTCTTCTTCGTGCTGTTCACCGGCGGGGTGGAGACGACGACCTATCTCATCGGTCAGTGCGCCCGGATGCTCTGTCAGCACCCGGAGCTGCTCTCCCGCCTGCGGGAGACGCCGACCCTCATCCCCCGCTTCGTCGAGGAGACCCTGCGCTACGAGCCCTCCGTCGTGGCGCTGCTGCGCACGTGCCTGCAAGACGTGACCGTGGCCGACACCGCGCTGCCCAAGGGGAGCGTGGTGCTGGTGTCGCTCGCCTCGGCGGGCCGTGACGAGAAGGTCTTCCCCGACGGTGACCGGTTCATCCTGGGGCGGGAGAGCGCGCAGCACCTCACCTTCGGCCACGGCATCCACTACTGCCTGGGGGTGATGCTGGCACGGATGGAGGCCAGCATCGCCCTGGAGGAGCTCATCCCCCACGTGAGCCGGATGGAGCTGCGCACGGAGCGCATCGACTGGACCACCTCCCTCGTCGTTCGCGGGCCGGCGACGCTGCCCGTCGAGCTCTTCCCCGCGTGAGCCAGGGCGCGGGGCCCCACGGGAAGGGGCGCGGACCCCTCATGTTATAGGGTCCGCGCATGCGGATGATCGACAGCGTGGAGTTGCACCCTCAGCGCGCACCGGCGCCGCCTCGCGCGGCGTCCACGCCCATCGCGAAGGACACGGTCCCCTACGTCGAGTTCCTCGCCTTCGAGCCCCATGGCTCCCTGCTGGTCATCGAGGCGCCCAACCTCGCCAGCCAGTTGGGGCGGCTGGTGCGCCGGAGCGGCCCCCGCTTCGACGTCGAGGCTGAGCTGACGGACCTGCGCGGCCCCGGCGCGCGCTCGCCGGGTGGGCGCTGGCTGCTCACGGGTGGCGCGTTGTTCTCGGGACAGGCGGCGTGCTGCCAGGTCATCGACCTGCACACCTTCCAGGTCGTGCACACCCTGCCCGTCATGCGGCCCTTCGTCTGGGTGGACGATGCGCACTTCATCGCCCAGTCGCCGAACTGGAGGACCGCCGTCACGGAGGGGGGAGTGACCCGGGCGGAGACACGACGCGTGGACCCGGCGCTCGCGGCCGCGCTGCCGGGCCTGGTGACGCCGGAGCCGTCGATGGTCCTCGTCTCCCTGGCCTCCCTCGACTGTCGGCCGTTGCTTCCTTCCCTCCTGCTCGATGAGGAGACCTGCGCCGTGCTGTCGTCCGACAAGGACATCCTCTACACGGCCACGTCCTTCTCCCGCGTGTCCGCGGTGAGTGTGTCCGACGGGCAGGTGCTCTGGCAGCGCCCACCGTCACGGCTCGTCACGGAAGGCACCGTCTACGCGATGGCGCTCGATTCCTCGACGAACCGGCTGGTGACTGTGGGCGGCGGCGTGGAGCACGACACGCTCGTGCTGGATGCGAGGAGCGGTGACGAGCTCTCACGCCACTCCCTGGAGAAGCTCACGCGCGGAATGACCCCGGGGCCGAGCACCCGCGGGGATGCCGTCCACTTCCGCGAGGACGGCCTGGGTGTCATCGGCACCAACAACGGCCTGGTCATCGAACTCGGAACCGATGGGCGCTGGTGCGCCTTCAAGGCGGGAAACCGCTCGCACCGAGCCATCGCGTTCTCGCCCGACGGCGCGTCCATGATTCTCGGAGGCGCGGCGAAGAACCTGCGCGTCGTCCCGCTCACGACGCGCTGAGCGGCGCTTCAGGAGTTCCTGGCCCCGGAGCTGGCAGCCCGTCACCGCGCGACCCAGGCTACGGGCGCACCATGTTCACGGGCACAGCCCCCGTCAGGTCCTCCACGCTGTCGAAGAGCAGCTGGCCCACGTAGTTGAAGTTGTGGGCCCACGCGCCCTTGTCCTTGCGACTGAGCTGGTAGTTGTGCGTCGCCTTCACGAGCGCGGGGGTGAAGGGCGCGAACGCGTTGGACGAGACGGCCTCCGTCGCGCTGCACGTGCCGTCCTTGTCCGTGTCCTTGAAGAAGTACGGATTGACGTCGCCGTTGTAGCAGAGGCCGTTGCTCGTCACCGTGCGCATGGCGGCCAGCAGGCGCGCGGCCATGCCATCCACCTCCGCCCGGAGCAGCTCCGTGGTGTTGCCGTCCCCGTCGTAGTCCTGGAGGTGCACGTTACGAACCTGCTCCGCCGACTCCTGGTCGGCATGACACGTCTCGCACCGCGTGCTCCACACGTCCGCGATGCGGAAGGTGTGGTTGCTCACGCCGGGGACATGGCAGCTGGTGCACTGCGAGCCCCCCAGGTGCGAGAGCCGCCCGGCGTACGTCTTGCCCGGGTACTCGTACCCTGTCTTCGCCAGCGTGCCCTCACGCGTCCCGGCGGCGGGCATGTAGTGGACGTTCTGGAAGCGGGGCGTGCCTCCCGCCGCCAAGGCATTGTCGAGCGTGGCCTTCGACGCGCGTCCGATGTGGCAGTTCGCGCAGAGGTTGTCCTGGCCCGGCAGGTTCACCGTCGTGCCATCCGGCAGCCACGTGCGCGTGGGGACGAACACGTCGTAGTCCGGCGCGAAGCTCTCGTGACACGTGGCGCACTCCAGCCCGTTGGCCGTCTCCGGCACCGCCTGCCCCACGCCATACTGCACGAAGAACCGGTAGCCCTGTGCGCCGCTGTGGCAGCGGGAGCAGCTGGCCTGCACCGTCTCGCTCGCGTCCCAGTTTCGCGCCGCCTTGCTCGCTCCATTGAAGTGGCCGGGGTCGTTGCGCACCAGCAGCGACGTATCGAAGGGGGTCGTCAGCGCGCCGTTGAGCGACTGAATCGAGTCGTGCAGGAGCTGGATGATGTACTTCGCGTTGTGGGCGAACGCGCCTGGGTCCACGCGGGCGAGCTGATAATTGAAGGCCGCCTTCTGCAGCCGCGGCGTCCAGCTCTTGTAGGCGTTGGTGCCCACGACCTCGGCCGTGGAGCATGTCCCATCGCCATCTCCATCCCGGAACCAGTAGGGATGGGCGTTGCCGTAGCAGAGGGGCTGGGCCCGCTCGGCGCCATAGCGCTGGAGCGTGGCGAGCAGCCTGTCGCGCAGCCCCTGAATCTCGAAGTAGATGCCCTCGGTGCGGTTGTTGTCTCCGTCGTAGTCCTGGTTGCGCGAGGCGATCTGCCGGATGTTCCACGCCTGGGTGACATCGGTGACGCCCGGATGGCACGTCGCGCAGGCGTCCCAGCGGACGCGGGTGCTGTGCGGGTCATGGCACTCGTTGCACTTGTCGAAGTCCGGCACATGGCGGAAGCGCGTGTCGTAGACCTGCCCGGCGTACTGGTAGCCACCGGCCGCCTGGGCGGCGAAGAGCGTGGCGGCCGCCGGGTAGTAATGGATGTTGGTGAAGCCCAGCGCCGCCGAGGCCGTGTCCTCCCCCACTCCCGCGTCGGCGACCTGCGCGTCGATGTCCTTCCCCGCGGCGCGCCCCTGGTGACACACCATGCACCGCGCCTCCGCGCCCAGCCCGGTGACCTCCTTGCCCGACGGGAACGTGACGGCCGTCAGCCGCGAAGCCGCGGCGTCATGGCACGTCTCGCACCGCACCACGGACTCCGTCCTGCCCGGCGCGTCCACGCGGCCCGGGGAGGAGCCGTCCCCGCCCAGGAAGTCGATGTAACCCTCCGAGCTGTGGCAGCGCGCGCACGTCGCGGGCACCATCCCCTCCTCGTTCCAGTGAGAGAAGGCCTCCGCCGTGGTGTCCGCGTGCGGCGAGCCCGCCCAGGCCACGTAATAGGGCACCTGCGACGGGTCCACGCCGGCGTCCCCCGCCGAGGGCCCCACGACCACCACCGCGTGACGCCCCTCCAACCGCGAGCGCTTCCCGACGACCTTCACCGCCGTCTCACCCACGCTGACGCCCGTCACCAATCCCGTGTCGTCCACCGTGGCGATGGCCGGGTCCTCGCTCTCCCACGTGTAGCCGTCATCCGTGGCCTCGCGCGTGGCGGCGCCGAGCTGGAGCGTCTGTCCCAGCAGGACCGAATGCGCCCCGCTGGTCGTGATGCCCGGGTTGGCGTTCTCCAGCTTCGCGCAAGCCACGAGGAGACAGGGCAGCGCGGCGACCAGGAGCAACGTCGTTCGTCTCATCGGGTCCCTCCTGGGAGATGTGTGGGTCATGGCAGCGCGCCTCCGGCGATCCACGCCAGGAGCGTCTGATACTCGGGGGTGCCGTCGGCGTAGATGGCTCCGCCGCCGTGTCCCGCCCCCGCGGCCTTGCGCAACAGGCGGCTGCCAGCGGGCGCCGCGGTGTCCGTCAGCGCGTTCGACACCTGGAAGTCCGCGTCCGCGTCGCCCGTCAACACGAAGCCCGTGTTGCCCGCGGCGCCTCCAGCGCGATGGCAGGACTGACAGCCCGATAGCAACAGGGGATGAGCGTCCGTGGCGAACGAGGGCGCGTCACCTCCTCCGTCGCCACCACCGCCGCCGTCACCACCGGAGGGCGTGCCCGCGTCGGGGCTCGCGTCGCCGCGGTGGAAGTCCGCGCAGCCCGGGACGAACAGGAGCGCGAGCAGGAGTCCGAGCCTAGAACTCATACGCCACCACCAGTCGCGTGAAGTCGTCCGGCACCTCGTCCACCTTCTCCAGGTTCCAGAACTGGAAGAGGCCCACGCTCAAGCCCTTCCAGCGGGCGACCGCGCCCACGTTGTGCGCGGAGGCGTCCTCGCGGGTGAGCGCGGTTGTGTCGAGAATCCGCCCGCGCTGATTGCCGAAGGTGCGCAGGCCCTGCCGATACTGGAGGTAGAGCCAATCGGTGGGATGGAAGCGGAGCTGGAGGTAGCTGGCGAAGTGGTAGTAGTCCGCGCCGGGACCGCCGTACCCCTCGGCCTCGCCTCCAGAGACGTCCGCGCGCAGCAGACCCGCGCCCAGTGAGAAGCGCTCCAGCACCGGCACCCCGCGAGGGCGCCACGACGCGACGTCCAGGGCCTGGAGGAACAGCCTCCGGCCGTATCCCAGCGGATTGTAGTAGGCCGAGTACCAGAGGCTCAGCGGGCCCCAGGAGCCACCCAGCCGCGTCCCCACGCCCAGCCGCGTCGCTTCCAACGGAGCGAAGTCCGACTGGAGGTTGAGTACTGCATCGGCCCGCC
Organism: Myxococcus faecalis; assembly: GCF_050039385.1. Taxonomy (NCBI): domain Bacteria; kingdom Pseudomonadati; phylum Myxococcota; class Myxococcia; order Myxococcales; family Myxococcaceae; genus Myxococcus; species Myxococcus faecalis. Next base: position 2,298,535 of record NZ_CP144336.1, read on the forward strand.
GGAGCTGGTAGCCCGCGATGACGTAGACATCCGCGGAGAGCAGGAACGGCCCCTCGCGGCGCTGCACGTTCGCCGTGAGCCCCTCGCGCGCGTAGACAGGCGGAAGCACCTTCTGGTCGAAGCCCGCGAGGCCGCCGTAGCTATGGTGGAACAGCGGCTCGGCGCCGAAGGGCACCAGCACCTTGCCCACCTTGGCGGAGAGCCGCACCGGCCAGTCCTCGCCGCTGACGCGATAGCCCACCTCCCAGAACTGGAGCGACAACATCTCCAGCGTCAGCGTCACCGGGTCCTCGGTGGACTGGCGCGTCAGGAAGAGGAAGTGGTGGTAGCTGCGCAGCGCGTTCGAGGCGCCCTTCTGGAAGGGCTGGTCGTTGTAGCCGAGGCGCTCGTAGTTGAGGTCGAAGCGCCCGTTGAGCGTGAGCGAGCCGAGCACGGGGAAGGTCCCGAGTTGGACGCCCGGCGGCGGCCCACCCGATGAAGCGGCGGGCCGCTCGGTGGGTGGCGTCGAGGACGGAGAAGCGGGCGCAGCGGTGGCCACGGAGGCAGGTGGCGTCAGGGACGGAGCAACGGGCGCGGCGGTGGCCAGGGGAGGAGCCTCCGTCCCGCGCGCGCCCTCCTCAATCCACCGGGCCAGGAGCGCGAGCTCCGCGCTCCCGGGCTCCCACACCGCGCCGCCCTGATGCGAGTCACCTCGCGCGCGTTGATACAGGAGGCTCGTGTCGGCCGAGCCGGGCGTCACCAGCGCCAGCACCGTGCGCAGGTGGGGCTCGGGCTCCGAGTGGGCGACATAGCGGGTGGACCCGGCGAACCCATCCGCCGCGTGACAGCTCGCGCAGCCCGCCAGGAGCTGCTCGTGGATGCGGGGAGCGAAGCGCAGCGAGTCCGAAATGGAGGCAGACGCCGGCACGGGCTGCGTCCCTGGCGCGAGCGGCGTGGACGAAGGAGGCGTCGGCGCATCCCCCACGCGCGCGGAAGCAGGAGCCCCCGGGGGTACTGCCACCGTCGAGGAGGGCACCACGGACTCCACCCCCACGCGCGAGGAGGCCATGGACTCCGAAGGTGTTGCCCCCGTCGAGGACGGCGCGACGGGCAACTCTCCCACGCGCGCGGAAGCAGGAGCCCCCGGAGGCATTGCCGCCGTCGCGGGTGGCGCCGAGGGCACCTCCCCCAGGCGCGCGCCCCCCGGAGGCGTTGCCACCGTCGAAGGTGTCGCTGAAGCCACGTCCCCCACGCGCGCGGAAGTCGGAGCCCCCAACGTCGTTGCCGCCGCCGACGAGGGGGGCAGCGCGGTCCCGGCAGGGGCCTGTCCTGGGAGCGCCCCGGATTCGACCCACTTCAGCAACGTGGCGTACTCGGGCGACTCGGCCGCGAGCGACTTCTTGCCACCATGCAGGACCGCGCCGGTCCCCTTCTTCAACAGCGGACTCTGCGCGGCGGCATCCAGCTTCACGAACCGCAGCGTGGTCTCGTAGTCCGTGCCATCGCCACGCAGCACCCACTTCGACCTGCCAGCCATGCCCTCCGGGCGATGACATGACAGACACCGGGCCACGAGGATGGGCCGGGCGTCGGCGGCGAAGGTCGGTCCGCGCGGCTTCGGCGCCCCTCCCGTCCTCGGCCCCGACGGAGTCAGCACCGGTGCTGGTGCCGCCTTCGTGGGCGCGGCAGGTGCCGCGGAGGTCTCGGGAGTCCCCGCGTCAGCGCTGCCTTCTGGTGCGGGCGGAGTCGTCGGCGGACGCTGGATGCCCAGCCGCTCCTGGAGCTGGCGGCGCTTCTCCTCCTGCGTCTGCGCGCGCGCGGGCATGGCCGCCGTCAGCAGGAACACCCCCACGCAGAGACGGCCCAGGTCAATGAGGCGCATGGCAGACCTCGCAGCGCATGGAGCTCGGCGCCTTGGCCGCCCGTCCATCGTGGCAACTGCCACAGTAGCGGCCCTCGCGCATGTCCTGATGGGTGAAGCCCAGTGGGGCCTGGGGGAACACCCCCGGGTGGCAGCTGTAGCAACGCTGCGAGTCGTGGGCCCAGTGTGAGAACAGCGCCGGCACCGGCGCCTTGCGTTCCTTCAAGGGAGGAATCCGGACATCCTGGGGCGCGTTGACCGCGAGGATGGGCGGCGCGAAGAGCAGCGGCACGGCGAGCACCACCCGCCAGCGCCAGCGATGCAGCACGGCCCCCGCGCGAGCGCGCCAGGGCTCCGAGGTCGGAGTGCTCATAGCGCCTTGCGCTCCTTGAGGATCTTCCAGACGGACACCACGTAGAGGCCCACTCCCAGCAACACCAGGGGCACGCCCACCGCGGTGAACACCACGAAGGTGAGCGGTGACCAGAACAGCGTGGTGAAGAGCTGGACACACAACCCCGCCAGCACCAGCAGGGCCGCCCTCCGGATGCGCTTCTCGTGGCTCATGGACGTGGCTCCGGCAGCCAGAAGTTCCGCGCCTTCACGCCCTCCAGGTCGTGCGCGAGGTCGTGACACGTGAGACACGAGCGCGCGCCGCTCTGGAGCTCCGCCTGGATGTGCTGGTGCGCGGACGCCTCCAGGAAGCTCCGGGCGTCGCTGTGACAGTGCAGGCAGTTGTAGTTGGGATACGGCTGATAGAGCTTCGGTCGCTCGGGAATGGTGCCGAAGTAGTGGACCCAGACGTGCTTGAGCCCGTTGAACTTCGCCTTCGCGTCACCGAACAGGGCGTAGTCCGTGTGGCACGCATAGCAGGTGGTGTCCCGGCTGATGAGCCGCTTCTGGTAATGCACCGCCGCCAGCGACGCGGCGTTGTCCACGAACAGGCTCTGCCCGTACGGCTCCATCTCGTGACAGCCCAGGCAGAACTGCGTCTGCGACGACTCACGCACGCCCACGGCGACGCCCGCGCCGGTGACGACCAGTGGGAGGATGGCCAGACCCGCGAGCAACACCAGCCGCCCCAGGTGGCTCGCGGTCAGGACTCCCGCCGCGAACGCAATCAGGGCGACCAGGACCGCCACGGCGATGACAACCACTATCAAGAGGGTGGGCAGGCGGGAACCTCGCTCCCTTTCCTATACAGGTCTCATGCCCATGCGTGAACCCTGGAATGAAGATGCGCAATCGACACGCAATTCCTGCGCACCCGCGCCATGGCGCGCAAGAATTGCGCGACCATGACCGGGGGGAGCGACAGCACGTCCAATCCCTAGCGCTTGTCGACGAGGTGGCGCAGGAGCGAGGTGAGCCCGGAGAAGCGGAACGACGGGTCGATGTACTTCTCGAGCACGTAGAAGGCGAAGTAGTAGGCACGACAGAAGGCCCAGATGGCGAGCAGCAGCAGGAGCAGGACGCGCCACTCGGGCAGCTCCATCAGGAGCAGCGCCGACGAGACGCAGCCGATGACGACGAAGAGGATGGCCTTCACCCACATCCACCGGTGGGATTGCAGGTCGCGCATCCCTGGAACGTAGCGCCTGGCGAGCCCTCTTCGACAGGCCGGCCCACCCACGCTCGACCTCCGGGACTTGCATACATACCAACCGTACGGTATGACATCACCATGCCACGCCCACCGAAACACGCGCCAGAACGCGGGGATGCCCGGACGCGGCTGCTCGAGGCCGCGCGCGACACGATTCGCGCGAAGGGCTTCGCCGCGACCTCGGTCGAGGAGCTCTGCCAGGTCGCGGAGGTGACGAAGGGCGCCTTCTTCCATCACTTCAAGAGCAAGGAGGGGCTCGGCGTGGCCGCCGCGGAGCACTGGAAGGAGACGACGACCGCCTTCTTCGCGAGCGCGCCCTACCACGCCCCCGCGGACCCGCTCGACCGGGTCCTGGCCTACGTGGCCTTCCGCAAGTCCATCATCACCGGGAGCCCCGCCGAGTTCTGCTGTCTGGTGGGCACGCTGGCGCAGGAGGTCCACGCGAGCGCGCCCGACATCCGGGACGCCTGCGCCGCGAGCATCTTCGGTCATGCCCAGACGCTCGAGGCGGACATCGCCGCCGCCATGCGCAAGCGCCGCGTCTCCGGAGGCTGGACGGCCGCGAGCCTGGCACGCCACACCCAGACGGTGATTCAAGGCGCCTTCGTGCTCGCCAAGGCGGGGAACGACGCGGCCCTCGCGCGCGAGAGCCTGGACCACCTGGACCGCTACATCCGCCTGCTCTTCAGGCTCCCCCCCCCGGAGAAAGCCTCACCATGACCCAGGCCTCATCGCTCGGCTGCGCCTGCGGGGAAGTCTCCCTGCGGGTGGACAAAGCCCCCATCATCAGCGCCGAGTGCTGCTGCGACAGCTGTCGCGCGGCCGTCGCGAGATTCCAGACGCTGCCCGCGTCACGGCTGCTGCTGGGGCCTCGGGACGCGTCACGCTTCGTGCTCTACCGCAAGGACCGCGTCCACTTCCTCCAGGGCACGGACCGCCTCGCGGAGTTCCGGCTCACGCCGGAGTCGAAGACCCGCCGCGTCGTCGCCACGTGCTGCAACACGCCCGTGTTCCTCGAGTTCCAGAGCGGCCACTGGCTCAGCCTCTATGGGGGCCTCTGGGCCGACGGAACCCTGCCTCCGCTGGAGCTGCGGACGATGACCTCCGACCTGCCGCCCGGGCCCGCGCTCCCCACGGACGTGCCCAACAGCCGGCACCAATCCGTCGCGTTCTTCATCAAGCTGCTCGGCGCGTGGGTGGGGATGGGCTTTCTCAGCCCGAAGCTCACCTTCGTCAAGGCGGAGCTGCCGCGCTGACCTCGCGCGCGGATGCGCCTGCTAGAGCCTGGCGACGACGAGCCCTCGGGCGTCACGATACCACCGACAATCGCATGACCAGAGCCCTCCAGGTGCAACAGCAACGCACAGGAACGACCGGGCATCAGCAGATAGATGGAACCCCGGACGCGACGAGGGGCGTCGAAGCAGCTCACGAATTGTTCGTGAGTTCATCGACTTGCTCGAGGAGTTCCCATGCCCGCTCGCCGTGTATCCCTGGTCCCTGTTTCACTGTGCGCCACTGTCGCGCTCGCCCTCCTCTCCGGCTGTGGCGGAGGCCTCGCGACGTCCAACCCGCGCTACTTCACCGACGGGAAATGGAACGCGTTGGACAGCCCGTATGCCCTCACGCCCATGCTCGCCTGCGCGTATCCGGCGGAGGGCAACGACAAGGTGTATCGCAACCTCGAGGACCATCTCGCGCCCGCCATCTGGAGCGCGTATGGCAAGGATGTCTCCGAGGTGAAGGTGAAGAAGTTGAAGGGAGACAGCGAATGGTGTGACGCGTTCCCGAACATCGCCGCGGACCGCTTCATCGTCCCGCCGCGGATGAAGAAGGAGCTGGCCGAGTACGTGAAACAGTCCGGCGCCAGGGGTGTCATCATCCCGGTCGCGCACCTGTATCGCTCGCCCATCATGAAGGATGTCCTGGGCCCTGATGGTTCGCCCATCGGGAGCGTGGAGACGGACCGCTTCGGCGCCGACGGCACCGCGGGACTCTTCGTCCACTACATCAACGAGAGCGGAGAGCTCGTCTACACGGGACGCTCGAAGACGAATGGCCTGGGCGTACTCGCGAACCCCATCGATTACATGCGGGACCATGCGTCCGACTACGCCCAGCAGATGACGCAGAAGGCGCCGCCCGTCACCCTCCAGTAGCCCTCGTGCTTGACTCTCCCCCTGGGGGAGACCGCCACCCTCCAGGCATGTCACCCACGGACATGTCTCGGAGGAAGCGCATGGCGGCGGCAATCCTTGGAACCCTCATCCTGCTGGCGGGCGCGGCGGCGGGCGCCTGGTGGTGGATGGGGAGGGCCCTCTTCCAGCCCGGCACCGTGACGCAGGTGCTGACCGCGCGGGGCGAGACGCTGGAGGTTCCTCCGGGACAACGCGCGGACGCCTCGTCCTGGCAGGTGACCGGTGATGTCCAGTTGCACCACGTCGCCGTGGGCGAGGGGCGGGACGTCCTCGTCATCCACGGAGGCCCTGGCCTGCCTCCAGCGAACCCCTGGCGCGCGGCGGCGCTGACGAGGGATGCCCTGCGTTGGCACTTCTATGACCAGCGAGGCAGCGGCGCCTCCTCGCGGCCCATCACCCTGCCGCCTCCCGGGGGCACCTGGCGGGCCATGCAGGAGGTGGAGGCCCGCCTGGGACTCGCCGCGCAGCTCGCGGACGTGGAGCGCATCCGGCGCCTGCTCGGCCGGGAGCGACTCACGTTGGTGGGCCACTCCTTCGGCGCCCTGATTGCCCTGCTGTACGCGGCCGAGTGGCCGGAGCGGGTGGACGCGCTCGTGCTCGTGGCGCCGGCCCCGTTGGTGACGATGCCCTCGAAGGGCGATGACCTGTTCACCCAGGTGCGCACCCGTCTGGACGAAGCAGCCCAGCGGGAGCTCGCGGCCTGGATGAAGCACACCTTCGACTTCCCTGCCCGCCTGAAGGACGACGAGGCCCGCCTCGCCGAGCACTTCGCCGCCTTCGGACCGCTGTATGCCCGGGCCCTGAACGCCGAGCGCCCCGACACGAGGCCTCCCGACACTGGTGCCGCTGGAGGCTTCCTCTCGCTCGGGCTCTACCTGAGCCTGGGACGCCATCACGACTGGAGCGAATGGCTGCGCCGGGTGCGCGCGCGCACGCTCGTCATCCATGGCGCCCATGACCTGCAGCCGCGCTCGGCCACCACGCGCGTGGTAGAAGCGATTCCCCACGCGCGACTCGTGGAGCTGGCGGGCAGCGGGCACTTCCCCTTCGAGGAGCAGCCCGAGGCCTTCGCGGCCACCGTGCGCGCCTTCCTCCAGGAGGAGGAGCGGTGAGCGGACTGCTGTACTCCATCGGCGAGGTGTCTCGCATCACCGGGCTCACCGTGAAGGCGCTGCGCCTGTACCAGGAGAAGGGGCTGCTCGAACCCTCCCGCGTGGACGCCTCCACGGGCTACCGCTACTACACCGAGCACGACATCTCGCTCGCCCACACCGTGCGCGCGCTGCGCGACCTGAAGCTCTCCCTGGAGGAGATTCACGGCGTGCTCACCCAGCTGGGACAGGGCGCCTCGCTCGCGGAGCAGCTCGCGCGCGTGCGGGCCCGACTCGCCGAGGAGGCCGCGAGCGCGCGACGCTCCGTGCTCGCGCTGGACACGCTGCTCGAAAACCAGGCCCGGGCGGAGGCCTACCTGCGCGCGCCACCGCCCCTGCTGGAACGCTGGCTCCCACCCGTTCGTGTCGCCGTGCATCGGGCCCGGGGGCGATACTCCGACGCGTCGGTGTTCTTCCCCCGGCTGCTGGCCGCGTGTGGCCCCCACGTGGCCGGGCCCCCCTTCTGCCTCTTCCACGAGGCGGAGTACCGCGAGGACGACGCGGACCAGTCCTGGTGCGTGCCTCTGGCCCCCGGGGCCGTCCCGGAGGGCGTCGCCATCTCGGAGCTGCCCGAGGTGCGGGCCGTCACGCTCGCGCACTCCGGCCCGCCCCACTCCGTGGGCCCATCCTGGGCCCGTCTCTTCGCCCACCTCCACGCGAAGGAGCGCACCCCGAGCGTCCCGCTTCGCGAGACCTACCTGCGCGTGGACTCGGCCCAGGGCGCCTCGTGGATGAGCGAGCTCGCGCTGTCGTGGGAGGCGAGCCCGGACTGAATCAGGGCGACGGCGCCCGGTGGCTCGTGGAGAGCCAGCGACGCACCTCGTCCAGGTACTCCTTCGGGAGCGCATGCCCGCTGTCGAAGGTCTTGTGTGTCTTTCGCACGGACGGAGCGGACTCGAACAGGGCGCGACTGTCGGCGACGGGCGCGAAATCATCCTGGTTCGCGGTCAGCAGCAACCAGTCCTGGCGAATCGTCGACATGTGCCGCGACGGGGCGACCTCCTCCATCGACGGGTCGATGTGGGGCGGCACCATGGTGATGAGGTGGGTGACGCGCTTCTCGCGTGCCGCCAGCAGGAGCCCCACCTGGGCCCCCATGCTGTACCCGACGACGAGCACGCGCGGCGGCTTGCCCTGGGCGAGCACCGCGGACAGCAGCGCGTGGGCATCGCGCACGGTGTCGGCGATCATCTTCACGTACCGCGCGGGCTCGCCCTTGTGGGCCAGCTTCGCGAGCGCCCCGGGCTTCGCCTCGGGGTTCGCCCGCTCGCCGTGCAGTCGCGCGTCGAAGAGATAGACGCGGTAGCCGGCCCGCAGGAGCTCGTCCTTCAAGACGCCGCCATGCGTGGGTCCCGCGTCCGACAGCCAGTCCTCCTTGCGGCGCGTGAGGCCATGCACCAGGACGGCGATGGGTGGATTCGCGTGCCCCCCTTCGGGCTCGAGCACCCGCGTGGGGATGCGCTCTCCATCCGCGCCGCGAACGTCCAGCGACGTCGTCGGGGCATCGGCCCGGGCCAGGGAGGCGGACAGCAGCAGCACGCACAGCGACAGCCAGCGGAACATGGTGGACTCCTGGAAGTGAGCTTCACCGTCACCCTGCCCTCCGCTGTGTCGGACAGGCGTCAACCCGCGGTTGACGTTCGATTGACGTTCCCTCCGGTAGCCTGCGACCGTCCTGCCATCCCGAGGTCCCCTGCCCGCTCATGCGAGTGCTCGTCGTCGAAGACAACCGTGACCTCCAGGCCAACATCGCGAGGTTCCTCGGCGCGGACTTCCAGCTCGACTTCGCCGCCACCGGGCCCCAGGGGCTCACGCTCGCGCTAAGCCACGAGTACGACGTCATCGTGCTGGACCTGATGCTGCCGGGGATGAGCGGCATCGAGCTGTGTCAGCGCTACCGGCAGCTCGCCGCCCGGCTGGTGCCCATCCTCATGCTCACCGCGCGCGACACGCTCGAGGACAAGGAGGAGGGCTTCCGAGCAGGCGCGGATGACTACCTCGTCAAGCCGTTCTCGCTGAGGGAGCTGCGGCTGCGGCTGGAGGCCCTGGCGCGCCGCCCCGTCCCTCCGAGCGGTCGGCGTCTGACGGTGGGCTCGCTCACCCTGGAGCCCGACACAGGACAGGCCCGGCGCGGCGAGCGCGGCGTGCGACTCAACCGGACCGAGGCGCTGCTCCTCAAGCTGCTGATGGAGTCCGCGCCCGGGCCCGTGTCGACGGCGACGCTCGCCCATCAGCTCTGGGGCGACGACGCACCGGAGTCCAGCGCCCTGCGCACGCACGTCTATGCGCTGAGAGGCGCGCTCGCCGAGCTGGGGATGGACGACTGCATCACCACCCACCGCAACAAGGGCTACAGCCTGGAGGCCCGTGAGGACTAGGTCGATACGAGCGCTCCTCCTGGGCGCCATGGTGTCGTCCGCGGCGCTCTCGCTGGTCCTCATGGGGGCGTTCTTCACGCTCTTCAGCTACGACCTCGAGGACACCCTCTTCGCGCGGCTCGTCGCCGCCGCGATGGACGAGCACGGCGGCGATGGGGTGATGCCACTCGGCATCAGGACCTATGTGGGCCACGCGAGCCTGCCGTCCTGGCTCCAGGCGGAGGTGCCGGCGGACGCGCTGGGTGGCGAGTACGAAATCTTTCCTCCCGGGCATGGACACTTCCATGTCGCGGTGCGACCGGACGTGTCGACAGGCTTCACGCGCTACGGCGTGCTCGACACGACGGAGCTGACCGGCACCACGCGCCAGCTGCGTCGCACGTCGGGCCTGCTGGTGGTGAGCGCGGTGCTGGCCCTGCTGGGCGCCGCCGGGCTCTCCCTGCTGGTCGCGAGGCGGCTGGGGGTTCCGCTGGAGCGGCTCGTCGCGCAGGTGCAGTCGGGCCATGAGCCGCGAGCCGAGGACATCGTCGTCACCGAGGTGCGGGCCCTGTCCCAGGCCTTGAGTGCCCGGGATGTCCGCATCCAGGAGCTGCTGGAGCGGGAGCGGGCGTTCAACCGGGACGCCAGTCATGAGCTGCGCACGCCGCTCGCCGTGGCGCAGGGCGCGGTGGAGATACTGGAGCTGGACCCGCCCAGGGACTCGGCGACCTTCGAGCGGCTGCGGCAGGCGGTCCTCCAGATGGGCCTGCTGACGGAGGGCATCCTCTGGCTGGCGCGGCCGGGGCGCTCGGACGAGACGTGCGGACTGGTGGGCATCTCTCGCGAGCTGCTCGCGCTGTACGGTGGCCACCTCTCCCGAGGCGACGTGGCGCTCGTCATCGAGGCGACGGACGAGGTCGTCGTGCCGCTGCCCGGCTCCGTGGCGCGGGTGATGCTGGGCAACCTCATCAAGAACGCGCTCGCGTATACGGAAGAGGGGCGCATCGTCATCCGCGTCACGCCCGAGGCGTGGAGCATCGACGACACAGGGGTGGGCTTCGGTCGGAGCGAGCCCGAGCGGAGGGGCTTCGGTGTCGGACTGTCGCTGGTGGAGCGGCTGGCGCGCCGGTTCCAGTGGACGCTGGACCTCCGCGCGGTGGAGCCGCATGGCACACATGTCCGACTGACCTGGCCTTCATGAGGGCGGGTGCTGGAACTCATGACCCGGGCCATCTACAACTGCCCCATGCACTCGAGCCTCCGCCGCCTGACCGCTCTTGTCCTCGTCTCGCTGACGCTCGCCTGCGCGACGCGAGCCACGGCGCCCTCCCCAGGAACCCCCATGACGACGCCCTCCCCGCTGGACGCCCCCGCCGAGCAGTACGTGAAGCTGGCCCTCGCCGTGGGGCAGCACGACGGCAACTACGTGGACGCCTATTACGGGCCGGAGGCCTGGGCGAAGGAGGCCGAGGCCACGAAGCTGCCCCTGCCCGAGATTGCCGCGCGCGCCGCCGCGATGGTGGCCGCGGTGGAGGCGACGCCGGTGCCCGCCGATGAGCTGCTCGCGATGCGCCACCGCTTCCTGCTGACCCAACTGCGCTCGCTGGAGGCGCGGGTGCGGATGCTGTCCGGCGAGAAGCTGAAGTTCGACGAGGAGAGCCAGGCGCTCTACGGCGCGAAGGACCCGGGGCACACCGACGCGGAGTTCGAGGCGGTGCTCGTGGAGTTGGACAAGCGCCTGCCCGGCCAGGGTCCGCTGGTCGACCGGCTGGACCGCTTCCGCAACGACTTCGTCATCCCGAAGGACAAGCTGGACGAGGTCTTCCGCGTCGCCATCCAGGAGGCCCGGCGCCGCACGCTCCAGCACGTGGAGCTGCCCGCCAACGAGCACTTCACGTTGGAGTACGTCACCAACAAGCCGTGGAGTGGCTACAACTGGTACAAGGGCAACTCGACCAGCGTCATCCAGATCAACACGGACCTGCCCTTCTACATCCTGCGCGCCATCGACCTGGCGGCGCACGAGGGCTACCCGGGGCACCACGTCTACAACGCGCTGCTGGAGCAGCACCTGGTGCGCGGACGCGGGTGGGTGGAGCTGATGGTGTATCCGCTCTACTCGCCCATGTCGCTCATCGCCGAGGGCAGCGCGAACTACGGCATCGACGTGGCGTTCCCGGACGCGGAGGCGTACTTGAGGGACGTCCTCTTCCCGCTGGCGGGGCTCGACCCGAAGCGCGCGGCCAACTACGTGGCCGTGGAGGCGCTGGCGGCGAAGCTGTCCTACGCGAGCAACGAGGGCGCGCGCCGGTACCTGGACGGACAGCTCAGCCGCGAGGCGACGCGGGACTGGTTCGTGCGCTACGGCCTGGTGTCCGTGGAGCGGGCGACGCAGAAGATGGCCTTCATCGACTCGTATCGCGCGTATGTCATCAACTACAACCTGGGCCAGGACCTGGTGAAGCAGTACGTCGAGCGCCACATGGGCGCCGACACCTCGCCCGAGCGCCGCTGGCAGGTGTTCCGCGAGCTGCTGTCCTCCATGCGGCTGCCGGCGGACCTGGACCCCGCCGCGAAGTGAGGGCCGGGTTCCACACCTGCCCAGGAAGCGCGAACAAGGGAGTCACACATGCGCGTCACACGGACTGTTCGACTCGAGGTGAACCCGACGACGGACCCGCGGTGGGCCGCATGGGAGGGCTCCTTCAGGTTGCCCGCGGCGCCTGGCGAAGCCGGAGGGCCCCAGTGGTACTCGGGCAAGCGGCGCGGCGAGCGCCTCGTGATCCACCGGCAAATCCCTGCCTGGGAGCGCTGGGTGTGGCGCCCGAGGAACCACGTGGAGTCCTCCGTGGAGAAGGTGGCTGAGAAGGAGGTCCAGGTGGTGACTCGCCTGGTGTGGCACGACTCGGTCATCCTGCCCCTCGCCGCGTTGGTGCTCGGGACGCTCGCGACGTTCCGGTTCCTGTGGGGGACCGCCTGGCTCTGGGGCTTCCTGGCGATGATGTATGCCTTCGCGGGCCTGCCGTGGCTCGTGGGCTCTCGACAGGTCCGGCGGGAGTCCCTGGCGTTGACCCACGCACTCGAGAGTCAGGCCACCGCGGCTGACACGACAACACGCCCCCATTGACGTGTCAGGCCAGGTGCTTTGACGTGTAGGCCCGAAGCACCCTCTCTTGAACACACCACATCCCCCCGGAATGACAGGCGCTGGGGGGATGGCTTATCGTGTGCAAGTGGGGGAGGCATGCACACTCGTGCGGACCGTCTGTCATTCGAGGCGCCTCTGGCAGAGCCGACCAGGCTCGTCGAGCAGGCCCGCGACCTGGTGAACCAGCGCGTGACGCTGGGGGAGGTCATCCCCTTCCTCACCGAGCCCGAGTTGCTCGCCGCCAGTGATGCCTTGCTGCTGTCGGTGCCCGGGTTCCGCGAGCTCCACGCCGAGCTGTGGGACCCGGCCCTCCCCGAGCCCGAGGCCCTCTCCACCCTGCCGGAAGGCTCGTTCGGCCGCTGCTACGCGGCCTACATGGCGCACTACCGACTGGCCCCGGACTTCTTCCCCATCCAGGCCGAGCTCGACCCGGAGGCGACGCCCACCCGCTACGCCGTCCACCGGCTCAACAAGTGCCACGACTTCTTCCACGTCCTGGGCGCCTATGAGACGTCGGACGCGGACGAGGTCGCCGTCCAGTCGTTCGTGTTCGGACTCGCGCCCTCCGCGCTCGCCCTGTTCCTGGCGGCGGCCTCCGTGCACCCGGACATCCTCCGCGACAAGTACAAGCACCTGCGCGACATCTACGAAGGGCGCATCCAGGCCCACGACTTCGTCCGCGGCGTCGCCGCCACCGCCCTGCTGGGCGCGCGCCTCGAGTCCCTGATGGAGGAGCCGCTGGAGGGGCTGCGGCAGCGACTCGGCCTGGGGGCACGGGCGGACTTCCGGCCCGGGCATCCCGGCGAGAACACCTGCTCGGGCCGCTCCGTCCCCGCCTTCTTCACGCACGCCGCCGCTCAGGGGCCGTGAAGCTTCAGCATCCGCCGCCCCACCTCCGTGTCCGCGAAGTCCGGCAGCCCCTCAGCGTCCGTGCTGACGCTGAGCTCCCGTAGAGCCTCGTCGCTCGCTCCCATCTCGCGCAGCGTCAGGCCAGCGAGGGCGTAGGCATCGCTCCCCAGGAGCAACCGACGTGGCTGTTTCTGCATCGCCGCGAGCCGCAGCAGCGCCTTCGCGGCCTTCTCGGGCACACCGCGCGCCGCGCCGGGGTTGGCCCTCACGCTCGCGTTGAGCGCCCCCACCGTGGCCTGGTAGTCGGGCTTCGAGGGATGAATCGTCATCGACGCGCCCGCCCAGTCCGTGGCGAAGCCACCCGGCTCCACGATGGTCACCTGGATGCCGAGCGGCGCCACCTCGTTCATCACCACCTCGCTGAAGCCCGCGACCGCGAACTTCGCGGCCTGATAGGCGCTCAGGCCCGGTGTGCCGCCACGCCGCCCGCCAATCGAGCTGATTTGGAGGATGCGCCCCTGGCGCTGCGCGCGCATCACCGGCAGCACCGCCCGCGTCACGTGCACCACGCCGTAGAAGTTGGTTTCCATCTGCGCGCGGAAGTCGTCGAGCGACAGGTCCTCCGCCGAGTCGATGTTGGCGTAGCCCGCGTTGTTCACCAGCACGTCGATGCGGCCGAAGGCCTCCACCGCCTCGCGCACCGCCCGCGCCGCCTGCTCGGGCTGGGTGACGTCCAGGGCCACCGGTCGGATGCGCGCGCCGTGCTCGCGAACGAGGTCCGCGAGCGACTCGGGGTTGCGCGCCGTGGCGACGACGCGGTGCCCGGCGGCGAGCACGGCGAGGGTGAGCGCGCGGCCCAGGCCACGCGAGCTGCCCGTGATGAACCACACCTGCGAAGTGTCTTGGGTCATGGGCTCAAGATGCGGCGCGAGCCCGCGCGCCTCAAATCCAGACGCGCCACTATCTCATCGAATCGCGCCAACGGTGCGGCGTGGTGCCCTCCCAGGCGCGGAACGCCCGCGTGAAGGAGTTGAGCTCCTCGAAGCCGAGCAGGAAGGCAATCTCGTCCACGCCCACCTGCTCGGTGCGCAAGAGCCGCAGCGCCGTGCGATGCCGGACGTCATCGAGCACCTGCTGATAGCTCAGGCCGTGCTCCTCCAACCGACGCTGGAGCGTCCGGGCGCTGAGCGCCAGCTCCCGCGCCACCTTCGCCACGCTGGGCCGCTCCCCCGCCATGCGCCGGGCGACCACCGCGCGGACCCGCTCGACGAGCGAGTCCTGCTCGACGGGCGCGAGTCGCTCGTCGAGGCTGGGGAGCAACACCCGCAGCAGGTTCGCGTTGTGGGTGACGAAGGGCGTGGAGAGCACCTTCGCGTCGAAGACGAGCGCGTCGCGCCGCGCCTTGAAGCGCAGCGGGCAGCCGAAGAAGCGCATCAGCATCGGCTCGTCCGCCCGGGCGCGGAGGAGCTCCACGCGCTTGGGCGCCAGCGACAACCCGCTCCCGCGCTGCAGCAGCACCAGCAACGAGGCCAGCGAGGCATCGACGAGGCGCGCGGGCGCGGGGCTGGAGGCGTGCAGGTACGTCGTGTGGACGGTGACCTCGCCGCCCTGGGTGTCGACGGACATGTCCTTCGGGCCGCACAGCCGCTTGTAGCGGGCGATCTTGCCCAGGGCCGTGCCCAGGTCCGGTGAGTGCAACGCGGCCAGCGAGGAGATGTCGTACTCGTGCACCTGCGTCTCACGCGCGAGGCGCAACCCGATGTCCGCCGGAGACGACTCCCCGAGCACCTCCCAGAAGTGGAAGAACTGCGCGGTGCTCATCGCGCCCCCAGCGGGCACGCGCGCGGCGGCGGTGGCGTGGGCCACGTTCGCGCCGAGCCGGGCAAGACGCACGCCCACGTCGGGCGCGAGGTGGACGAGGTCTCCGCTCATCGGAGAAGCGTAACGGGCCCCCTGGCGCGCGACCAATCCGATCGCGCCAATCGCCCGGACGGTGCCCCCGCGCGCCAGGACAATCCCTCACGCAAGGCCCTGGTCTCGGACCACGACCGCCTGTATGCCTGCCGGCATGAGCGCTCGGAATGCAATCGTCGTCGGCGGAACGGGCAACATCGGCGCCGCTGTCATCCACAGGCTGCGGGCGGAGGGACTGCACGTCATCTGCGCCTCGGAGGACGTGACGCGGGAGTCATCCGACTCGATGCGGGTGGACGTCACCGATGAGGCCTCCGTGAGGTCGCTGTTCGACAAGGCGTCCGCCAACGGGCCCCTTCATCTGCTGGTCAACTGCTCGGGCTTCGGGGCCTTCACGCCCATCGAGGAGACCTCGCTCGCCGACTGGCGGAAGAGCCTGGACGTGAACCTGACGGGTGCCTTCCTGTGCGCGCGCGAGGCGTTCAAGCGGATGAAGGCGCATGGCGGAGGGCGCATCGTCCACATCGGCTCGGTGAGCGACCACCTCACCCTGCCCATGAATGGCGCCTACGCCGCCTCCAAGCATGGCCTCCGGGGGCTGACGGGCGTGCTGAACGCGGAGGGAAAGGACCACGCCATCCGGGCCACGCTGCTGTCGCTGGGAGCCGTGTACACGGCCTTCTGGAAGACGCGTCCGGAGTTCAGCCCCGCCGACATGCTGTCCGTGGACGACGTGGCCGAGTCCATCTGGGAGATTGCCCGCAAGCCCTTGCACATCCGCGTGGACGAGCTGCGCGTGGTCCCCTCGAAGGGAGTCCTGTGATGACGTCGCCCTCGAACGCGGACCTGGTGCTCGTCACGGGGGCCAGCCGGGGAATCGGCGCGGCCATCGCGGAGGTGCTCGCCGGGCAGGGGCTGCGCGTCGTCCTCCTCGCGCGGGACGAGGAGGCCCTGGCCCGCCAGGAGGCGAAGCTGCGCGCCTCGGGAGCCCAGGCGTGGTCCTTCGCGTGCGACCTGGCGAACGAGGCCGCGCTGGACGCGACGCTCGCGAGGCTGGAGTCCACCGTGGGAGTGCCAGGAGTCCTCGTGAACAACGCGGGCTTCGGCGGGCCCTTCCACCGCGCCGACGAGGTCTCGCGGAGCGAGTGGGAGCAGCTCTTCGGGGTGAATGTGGACGCCGTCCACCAGCTCTGCCGCTGGGCCCTGCCGCGCATGAAGGCGGCGAGGTTCGGCAGAATCGTCAACATCGCCTCCTCCCTCGGCCTCTTCGGCGGGGCGCTCTCCTCCACCTACGCGGCCACCAAGCACGCGCTCGTGGGCTACTCCAGGTCCATCGGCGCCGAGTGGGGCGCGCACGGCATCACCTGCAACGCCATCTGCCCCGGCTACATCGACACGGAGATGCTGGCGAAGGCGCCGCCCGCGCTCCGCGAGGAGCTGCTGCGCAGGATTCCCGCCGGGAGGTTCGCCACGCCCGACGAGGTGGCCCGACTGGTGGCCTTCGTCGCGGGCCCCTCCGGGGGCTACATCAACGGCACCACGCTGGTCGTCGACGGGGGATTGTCGTCCCATCTGGCCAACGACCTGCCGACCTTCTGAGGCGGCGCCGCTACGCCTTCTTCAGCGCGGAGACCAGGTCGCCCGCGCCCAGCCGGGTGACCTCCTCCGCGGAGGTGTGCAGGAAGCGCAGGGCATACCCCTCGCTGCCCTGAGAGAGCGCGGGAACATCCGTCAGCCCCGCGAAGAACGTGGGCGCCTTGCCGGGCGTGAAGCTCCGCGCGGTGGAGTCCGCCTCCAGGCCTCGCAGCCTGCGAAGGAAGGAAGCGGTGTCCTCGTCCTCCGCCCGCTTCAGGACGGACACGGAGCCATCCCGACGCCGGACGTGCACGGTGCGGCTGCGCGCGGCGGCGTGCAGGGTCGCCAGCTCCCACAGCGTGGGCCGGGCGCCGGTGCCGAAGTAGGCCAGGGTGTCCTTGCCCAGGCGCGCGAGTCCGCCCCGGGAGCGGGCCACGCTCTGGAAGCCGTCCTCGGGAGGGACCTTCACGTCCACCCAGCGAAGCTGCTTCTCGACGAGGTCGATGACGAGCGGCACCGAAATCTGCGCGCTCCCCTGCAAGTCGAAGCGCTGCTCCACCGTGCGCGCGTCGAAGTGTTCCCCCTCCACCTCGTCCCGGACCATGAAGCCCGCGAACGCGTCCTCCATCCGGTCGAACGAGACGCTGTTGAAGGAGAAGACCACGGGGATGGCGTAGCGCACGCCCTGGGCGAGCAGGCGCTCCATGTGCACGTCCAGGAACTCTGCGCCTCCCAGCGGCGGAGAGCCCGACGTGACATCCCCCGAATGCACCGCGGCGTCATCCTCCAGCCGCAGGTTCGTGTAGTCACACCGGTCCACCAGCCACCAGTTCTTGTCGTAGAGCGCCACCGACAGGTCCAGGTCGACGTACGTGTTCTGGGGCTCCGTCCAGTGGACGAAGAAGCGCAGGACCTTCCCCTCCGGAATCGGCAGCAGGCTGCCGCGAGGCACCGCCACCAACGCCTTCGAGGCCGTCTTCTCCGCCATCGGCACCAGAAGGTCTCCGAGCGCCTCGTCGATGACCGCCTGGGGGAAGGACGGCAGGGCCTCCGCCCGTCGCAGCAGCTCCCGCTCCAGCGGCGCCACCAGCTGGCCAATCACATCCCCGGGGAGCAACGGACGACGGTCCTCCATGCCCCAGGCGTGGGTGGCCTCACCCTTCGGGAAGAAGACGCGCCGGGCGAACGGCTGGTGCCGCTTGCGCAGGTGCGCCGAGGCGGCGAGCAGCAACGCGGGCGGAGACCGGGGCAGCACGGCATCGAGCGTCGCGAGCAGCTCCGGCGCCAGCGACGCGGAGCCCGCGAGCGCCAC
Source organism: Myxococcus faecalis (assembly GCF_050039385.1). Lineage (NCBI taxonomy): Bacteria > Pseudomonadati > Myxococcota > Myxococcia > Myxococcales > Myxococcaceae > Myxococcus > Myxococcus faecalis. Next base: position 2,316,485 of record NZ_CP144336.1, read on the forward strand.
CGAGAGCCGGCTCACATGGTCCAACCTGCGCAGCAGCTCACCGGGCCGCTGCCGGAGCAGCGTCAGCGCGCCCGGAAGCGCCCTCGCGCGCAGCGCCTCCTCGACGCGCGAGGTCCAGGAGCGGAACTCCACCACGACGCCGCCCTCGACGTCCCGCGTCTGGAAGGACTCGGGATGCTCGCGCGTGAGGCCCAGCAGCGTCGCGCCGAACGGCGTCTGCTCGGAGAGCACCGTCCCGCGCAGCACGGCGAACGCGAGCGAGACCTTGGGATGACGCCGCCACTCCTCAAAGACGTGCAGCAGCCCGCCAAAGGCCTTCCACAGGCCCGGGTTGCGCCCGACGTCCTCGGTGACGTTCAGCAGGGAGAAGCCCTCCATCATCCGGAGGACGGCGCGCCGCACCTGACGCGGCGGGCTCTTCAAGGGCACCTTGACGGAGAGGTCGGGGTTGCCACCCGCCCAGGCCACCAGCACGCGGAGCACATCCGTGGCGGTCTTCACGTGCGCCGCGGCGCCGGCCAGCACGTCCCCCGCCGTCCGGGGGTCCCGGAGGAGGTGCCCCACGATGAGCGCCAGGGTCTCCTTCACCGGGATGCGCCGGGGCAGCCAGCCCAGCACCCGAGGCCCGAAGGCGGACACGAGCCGCTTGAGGATCTCCAGGTCGCGAGGGTTGAGCACCGTGGACCGCGATGCCAGCCGTCGCATCAGTCCGCTCGCGGTGGCCTCGGGGTCCGTGCCCAGGGACAACCGCGTCAACTGGCTCCGACGGATGGAGTAGACGGTCCGCGAAGCGCCCTTGAGTTCCTTGGGCTGCAGGAAGGGGTCCGTCGGCGACAGACGTCGACGGCAGATGGGACAGGCGGAGTAGTCCTTGCCGTCGAAGCACTTCTCACAGACGAGGTGGGCGCACGGCGACAGCGCGCGCACCGAGCCCAGGGTGCCGCAGTGGATGCACGGCTGCTCGGGGTTCTGGTACAGCCACGACAGCACGCGCTGGACGAACAGCGCCTGCGTGTCGCGCGGGACGCTGTGGGGGAAGGCGCGGAACAGCGGGACGAAGGGGCGGTCCTTGCCCACCGTCGCCGCGCAGTTCTCGTAGAGGAAGCGGCCAGACGCGGCCAGGGGCTCGTCGGGGAGCGCGAGCAGCGCGTCCCGGAGGTCCCCCGCGAGCACGTAGCCGACACCCGCCAGGTCCGCATCCAGCGCGACCAGGGCCTCCTCGCGTGCCTTCGTGTCACCGCCGGCGGGCAGGCCCGTGGGAGGAAAGACGAGCCCCGTGGTCCAGAGCAACAGCGCGGCGGAATCGCCCGTGAGTTGGAGCGAAGGGGCGCCCATGGTGACTCCCTGAGAGAGGGGAAAGGCGGGGCGGAGAGCGGATGAGCTACCTCATAGGAGTGAGAAGGAAGCACACCCAAAGCCGCCCCGCAGAGAATCCTACCAGGGCTCACCAGGAACCGCCAACGAGGAAAAAGACCGGGGCATCGGACTCACGCCGTGCGCCAGCGAACCATCGCCAGACATCCTCGACGTTGAATTGACAGCGTGAACCCACCCCTCTCAAGTTGGGCCGTCGCCGACGCCGGCGATCTGGAGCACGTGAGGGTGTGGGCGGGCGCAATGCCTCTCAGACCCAGACACGCATCGCAGTCCATCGCGTCATTCCCATGCCGAGGATTGTTCCATGTCGAAATCGAATCCGTCGACTGTATCCAGCCGTCTGTTCTTCACACTCGCCACGCTCTGGGGCGTGCTCCTGGCGCCCGCCGCCCAGGCCCACTCGGCTGTCTATGGTGGAGGACCTTTCTACTCCGGGGGCACCGCGGTGATGGATGACCTGCGCGCGTCGGGGTTCACCACGGTGATTCTGTGGAGCTTCCACATCGAGGACAACGGGGACCTCGTCTACAACGACATCCCCGTGGTCCGGAATGGCGCGTACATCGGCGACGCGGCGTGGCCCACGCGGCTGGCCACGCTCAAGCGGGCGCCCACGTCGGTCAATCGCATCGAGGTGTCCATCGGCGCCTGGAGCGTCCCGGACTTCGAGCGCATGGCGAGGCTGGTCAACGGCACCGCCGCCGGCTGCGGCACCACGCTGGTCTGCGGCACCGGGAGCAACAGCATCCTGTACCGCAACTTCCAGGTGCTGAAGACCATCACCGGCGCGGACGCGGTGAACTTCGACGACGAGAGCGCGTATGACCTCGCTCCGACGACGACCTTCGGGCAGATGCTGATCGGCCTGGGCTACAAGATCGCCTTCGTGCCGTACACGCAGCAGACATTCTGGCGCAACCTCCGGAACAACCTGGGGAGCGCGGTGGACCGCATCTATCTCCAGGTCTACGACGGCGGCGCGGGCAACAACCCGGCGAGCTGGAACACGGCCATGGGGATGACGGTGTCCCCGGGCCTGTGGTCGCGGCACGGCACCAACTGCGCGTCGGGTGACAGCCCGGCTTCGGTGCAGACCAAGATGACCCAATGGAAGGCCAATGCCGGCATCCCGGGCGGCTTCATGTGGCTGTATGACGACATCCAGCGGTGCTCGGCGCAAGGGACGAGCGCGCAGTACGCGGCGGCCATCAACACCGCGGTCAGCGGCAACACGCCTCCGGTGGCGAACTTCGGCGTCACCCTCAGCGGGCTCACGGCGACGTTCAGCGACGCGTCCACGGACGCCGATGGCAGCATCGTCTCGCGCAGTTGGAGCTTCGGCGACGGCACCACGTCCACGGCGACGAACCCCGCGCGCACGTATGCGAGTGGCGGCAACTACAACGTCACGCTGACGGTCACGGACAACGGTGGGGCGAGCCACAGCAGGACCCAGACGGTCTCCGTGGGCACGGGCTTCATCAACCTGGCGCTGAACAAGCCCACCAGCAGCACCACGCCCTGCAACAGCAACGAGACTGCGGCCAAGGCGGTCAACGGGAGTGTCTCGGGTGGAACCACCGACAAGTTCTGCTCGTTGACGTCACCGGCGTGGATGGATGTCGACCTGGGCTCGGCCCAGACGGTCAGCAGCTTCACCGTGAAGCACGCGGGGGCAGGCGGTGAGACGGCGACCTGGAACACCCAGGCGTTCACCATCCAGACTTCGACCAATGGGACGACGTGGAACACCGTCGTCACGGTGAGCGCCAACACCGCCAACGTCTCCACCCACCCCATCACCGCCACGTCCGCGCGCTACATCCGGCTCCATGTGACGCTGCCCACCCAGGACTTCTCGCCGGCGGCACGCATCTACGAGTTCGAGGTCCGCTGAGTTCCAGGCATCCGCGCCGACCCGCGAGCATGTCTCGGGTCGGCGTGGGCGTCCCTCGTCAGGGCGCTGTTCAGAAGTGCGTGTGACTCGCCCCTACAAACATCACCAGCGTCCGTGGCCCTACGTCTCGAGAAGACGGCCATGACATGCCGGCACACCCTGCATCGACGTGGCGCGCACGGACCGGCGGCGCACGGGGGCGACTTCCTTGCGTCGAGCGCGGACACAAAAGGCCGCGACGGGCGCGCGCATCCATCCACGTCGTGCCCGATGAGAGCGCCCGTGGACTAGGGGGCGCTCCTTGCCAACCTCGAGCGTCGACACGGAAGGCCGCGACAGCCGGCCTCATCGATACAAGCCATGCCGAGCTGGAACGCCTCGCGAGTGCGCGGGGCACTACTTCCCGGCGTCGAGCGCGGACAGCGCGGCCTTCACCGCGTCCACCGCGTACTGGGAGAACTCCCGCTGCATCCTGGGCAGCCGCTCCGCTTCCGCGAGCGCCGTCTCCAGGTCCTCGCGCGCCTCGTCCTTGCGGCCAGCCCGCTCCAGCGTCCGCGCCCGGCTCAGCCATACCGCCAGCCGTCGCCCTCCCTGCGCCCGCTTCAGCGCGCGGTCCGTCGCGGCGAGCGCCTCGTCGTAGCGACCGAGCTCCCGGAGGTTCGCGGCCACCCGCGCGCTGGCGGAGAAGTCGTCGGGCAGCTCGCGCTCCGTCTGGACGAAGAGCGCGAGGGTGTCCGCCAGGTGCCCGCTCGACTCCGCGGCGCTGTAGAGCGGAGGGTCCCACGCCGCCCGCCCCCGCGCCGTGGTCTCCTCGGCGCGATACGCGAGCACCTTCGCGTAGTACTCCTCGGACAGCTTCCGGGCCCCCTCCTTGTCGCCGCGCTCCTCGAGCAGGTCCGCCATGGAGCCGTAGAGCCACGTCTGACCCTTCGCGTCGCGCTCGCGCAGCTGCTCGAAGGCCTTCTCGAAGTAGACCTCCAGCGCCTTCATGGCCGGCGCGGCCCAGGGCTTGGGCTCGTCCGCGTACCTCGCGCAGGCGTAGGCGGTGCTCGCGGCGCCCGCCCTGCGCGCTTCGTCGAGACTCGGAACCTCTTTCACCGCGTACTCCGCGCACGCCTGGAAGGCCTCGGCGTTCCACAGCGCGTTGAGCGCGGACTCCACGGCCCTCGCACGACGGCTCCACTGCTTGGAGCCTTGCGCCACCGCCTCCTGGTACTTGCGCGCCGCCAGTTCGTGCTCCCGCCTGGCATGGGCGCGGTCTCCTTCGAGCAGCAGCAATTCCGGCCCCGACACCTGGGCACTCAATGCGCGCCGGGCATCGTCGAGCAACGCCAGCACGTCCTCCAGCCCGGCGCCGCCCATCCAGCGCAGCGCGGGCGTCTCCGTCTCGGAGTCGAGCACCAGCAGCGTGGGCAGGTTGTCCACCGGGAAGCGCTCGAGGAGCGGCTCGTTGATGGGGTCATCCACATCCACCGCGAGCAGGACGTAGTCCTTCGCCTTCTCGATGAAGCCGGGCGCGGCGAAGACCTGCGCCTCCATGGTCCGGCACGGCGGACACCACACCGCGCCGAAGTCGATGAAGAGCGGCTTGCGCGCGGCCCGGGCCTGGGCGAGCGCCGCGGCGTAGTCGTTCTGGATGAACGCCGCGTGCTCGGGGGGACGTGCTTTCGTGGTGGCACAACCCACGAGGACCATGAGGCAGACGGGGAGGAGCCGCTTCATGGGAGGCGACTCTACCACCGCGACAGCTCACATCCGTTCGCCGGGGAGCTGGCTGGCCTGCTTCACCCAGGACACGAAGCGGGCCTCGTCGAGCGCGTCGTCCTCGCGGATGTCGAGGTAGCGGGTGTCCTGGCTCTTCGACTCGCCCGGAGGCATGGGCTTCAGCGCCGTGCCCCGGAAGAAGGCCACCTTGATGTACTTCGCGAAGCAGTGGATGCCGAGGAACATCCCCTGGCCCTCGATGCCATACATCGGCGAGTTCCACTTCACCGCCTTGGACACTCCCGGGACGGCGCGAGAGATGAGCGCGTCGAGTCGCGCGCCGACCTCCCGCTTCCAGCCCGGCATGGCCGCGATGTAGGCCTGGATGGGGGCCTCCCCGTACCCCTTCGCGATCTGCGGATTGCCTCCGGAGAGGAGGACTGGCGCCTTGGCCGGTGCCGAGGTCGCCTTGCGCTCCGTGGCCTTCTTCGCCGCTGGCTTCTTCGCCGTGGTCTTCTTCTCGGCGGTCTTCTTGGCCTGGGCCTTCTTCGCCGTGGCCTTCTTCGCAGTGGCCTTCTTCGCCGCGGCCTTCGCGGCCGTCTTGCCAACCATGTCGCGCACTCCTGGATGACGGGGGTGGGGCGCCATCACGCCCCGAACCCTATCGCTTCTTCGCCTTCGCACCGCTCGGCTTCGCGGCCTTCTTCACGGCGCTCTGCTTCCGCGCCGCCGGGGCCTTCTTCGCCGCCACCGCCTTCTTCGCCACCGGCGTGGCCTTCTTCTTCGGCGCACTGTTCAGGGCCGCGGCCGCCTTCACCAGCGCCTTGAACGCACTCGCGTCGACCTTCTCCCCCTCACGGATGTCGATGGCCCGGCGCGCGTTGCCCTCCAGGCTGGAGTTGAAGATGCCCGTCGGGTCGGGGACGCGGGCGCCCTTGATGAAGGTGAGCTTCGCGACCTTCGTGTACGCCTCCCCCGTCGTGACAATCCCATTGCAGGACCACACCGGCGTGCCCCACTTCCACTCCTCGGTCATCTCCGGGACGGCCTCCAGGATCAGCTTCCGCATCCGGGCCAGGGCCTCTCCCCGCCAGTCCCCCAGGTCGAGGATGCGCTGGTCGATGAGCCTCGACGCGGCCTCCCCGCTCGCCTGCCCCTCCCCCTTCTTCATGAGTGACCTCCGGCCAGCACCGGCGCCGCGGCCGGAACCGGAGCCGCCTGCAGGCGACGCCAGAAGAAGTACGACAGCCCCCAGAGCACGCTGGTCCCCACCACCCAACCCCACGCCTCGGGGCCGTCCCCCACCGCGCGGTGCGCGATGAACGCGGAGGCCAGGTTGATGGCGAACCCCGCGTAGGCCCACTCCTTCAGCCGCGCCGGCACGGGCGCGAGCAGCAGCACCACCCCGAGGAACTTCGCCCACGACAACCCCTCCCGGAAGTAGTCGGGGAAGCCCAGGTGGGTGAACGCCGCCGCCACCTGCGGCAGGCTCAGCTGCGCGTAGGCGGTGAAGCCGATCTGCAAGCAGAACAGCGCGGTGACAACCCAGAAGCCGATGGTGATTCTCTTCGAGCGCGTCATCTTCAGTTCCTCGGGGAAGAAGTGTGTCCAGGGGTCACGACGCCGAACTGCTCGGCGTACTCGGCATGCAGTCGCTGCCAGCCCTCGAACCGCATCGCCTCCGGGCCGACCAGGCGCCCCAGCGGCTCGCCCGCCAGGAGCCCATCCAACACGTCGAAGCAGATGTGCCAGCCCGCCGCACCCATCGCGATGAAGCCCTGGTGGATGTTGTGCCAGAGCGTCAGCCGCGTGCCGCCGCTCTCGCGCGGCTCCAGCTCCCAGCGGACATCGTTCCCGCCCCAGCTGTACTCGAGCAGCTTCGGCGCCTCGGCCCGCTTCACCTGCGTCTCGGCGACGAGCGGCTTGGGCGCGCCCACCGTGGTGAGCATCGCGGAGCCCACCGCGCCCAGGTTCCGGTCCGAGTCGAACGGCGCCCACTCCCGCAGCTGCTCGGGGTCCGTGAGCGCCTCCCAGACCTTCACGGGCGGGTGGCGCAGGTCACGCACGAGGACGAGCGTCCAGCGCTCCGCTTCCTTCTTGATGTGGGCCCCGGCCGCGCGGCCGGGGGTGTACTTCGCACGGTGAGTCATCGCTTCTTTCCTTTGCTGGAGGTCTGCTCCATACGGTCCAGATGGCGCTCGAGCGCGTCGACATGGGCCGTCCAGAAGCGACGGAAGGGCGCAAGCCACTCGTCGACCTCCATGAGCGGCTCGGGCCGCAGCCGGTAGACACGTCGCTGGGCCTCGACCCGGGACTCCACGAAGCCCGCCTCGCGCAGCACCCGCAGGTGCTTGGACACCGAGGGCTGGGACATCCGCAGCTCCCGCTCGATTTCGCCGACGGAGCACTCCGACGCGGCCAGCAGGCTGAGGATGCTCCTCCGGTTGGGCTCCGCGATGATTCCGAACGAGGATTCCATGCCGCATATATACCCATGTATTCATATAACCGTCAAGGCATGTACTGGAAATATGACAGGACCTTGTCAGGACATCGGGGGGTTTTGGCTTCGAGATGCCCGGCTCGCGACGTAGCCTCCGGCGCCATGGCCACCCCAGATGACCTGGCGTGCGAGCTCGCGGAGCTCGCGCGGCTGCGGCGCGCCCGAGACCTGATGGACCGGGAGTTCGACAGTCCCCTCACGGTGGAGTCGGTGGCCCGGGCGGCCGCCATGTCCCCCGCCCACTTCTCGCGCCGCTTCCGGAAGGAATACGGCGAGAGCCCCTACGGCTACCTGATGACCCGCCGCATCGAGCGCGCCATGGCGCTCCTGCGGCGCGGGGACCAGAGCGTCACCGACGTGTGCATGGCGGTGGGCTGCTCTTCCCTGGGTTCGTTCAGCGCGAGCTTCACCCGACTGGTGGGCATGCCGCCGTCCGACTACCGCGCGAAGCAGCACACCGAGGACCAGGTGCTGCCCGCCTGCATCCAGAAGGAGCGGACGCGCCCCCGCCGAGCAGGATTCGAGAAGCACCCTCCCACCCGTTGACCCACAGTGGAGTCATGACCCTCAAGCTCACCACCGTTCACCTGATTGTCGACGACCCGGACAAGGCGCTGCCGTTCTACCGCGACCTGCTGGGCCTGAAGCTCATCGGCGACGTCTCCCACGAGGCGTTCCGGTGGCTCACCCTCTCGCCTCCCGCGCAGCCGGACATCCAGATCGTCCTGAGCCAGCCGCACGCCGGCCGCACGAAGGAGGACGGTGACGCCATCGCGCGCCTGCTCGCCAAGGGCACGCTGGGCGGCGCCCTGTTCAGCAGCGCCAACCTCGCGGAGACCTTCGAGAAGCTGCGCGCCTCGGGCGCGGACGTGGTGCAGGAGCCCACGAACCAGCCCTGGGGCGTACGCGACTGCGCCGTGAGAGACCCCGCCGGCAACCTCATCCGCATCAGCCAGGCCTTCCCCCTGCGCGGCAACGCGGGCTGAGCAAGCCCGCCCCCGTCGTCCCCACACCCCACCCGTTCGCCGTTGGTACCCCTGTCATGACCGAGCCCAAGCACTCCACTCCCGCGCATCCCGCGGACCGCCACGACCTCATCCGCGTCCGGGGCGCCAGGGAGAACAACCTCAAGGACGTGAGCGTCGAGCTCCCCAAGCGCCGGCTGACGGTGTTCACCGGCGTCTCCGGCTCGGGCAAGTCGTCGCTGGTCTTCGGCACCATCGCGGCCGAGTCCCAGCGGATGATCAACGAGACCTACAGCGCGTTCGTCCAGGGCTTCATGCCGTCCCTGGGCCGGCCCGAGGTGGACGTGCTGGAGGGCCTGACGACGGCCATCATCGTCGACCAGGAGCGCATGGGCGCCAACTCCCGCTCCACCGTCGGCACCGCGACGGACGCCAACGCGAGGCTGCGGGTGCTGTTCAGCCGCCTGGGCAAGCCGCACATCGGCTCCTCCAACGCGTTCTCCTTCAACATCCCGTCGGCGCGCGCGTCGGGGCAGATAACGGTCGACAAGGGCGAGGGCCAGGTCGAGGAGCGCGTGGTCACCATCTCCGGCGGCATGTGTCCCCGGTGCGAGGGCATGGGCTCGGTGACGGACATCGACCTGGGCCAGCTCTACGACGACAGCAAGTCGCTCAATGAAGGCGCGCTCACCATCCCCGGCTACAACGCCGACGGGTGGCAGGTGCGCATCTACGCGAACTCGGGCTTCCTGGACCCGGACAAGCCCATCCGCAAGTACACGAAGAAGGAGCTGGAGGACTTCCTCTACAAGGAGCCCACCAAGGTGAAGTTCGAGAGCATGAACCTCACCTACGAGGGCCTGGTGCCCCGCATCCAGAAGTCGTTCCTGTCCAAGGACAAGGAGGCGATGCAGCCGCACATCCGCGCCTTCGTGGAGCGCGCGGTGACCTTCACGCCCTGCCCCGAGTGCGCAGGCACCCGGCTCAACGCGGCCGCCCGGTCCTCCAAGGTGAAGGGCATCAACATCGCCGAGGCCTGCTCGATGCAGGTGAGTGACCTGGCCGAGTGGGTGCGCGGGCTGAACGAGCCCTCCGTCGCGCCGCTGCTGGCCACGCTGCGCCAGACGCTCGACTCGTTCGTGGAGATTGGCCTGGGCTATCTCAGCCTGGACCGTCCGTCGGGGACGCTGTCGGGCGGCGAGTCCCAGCGCATCCAGATGATTCGCCACCTGGGCTCGTCGCTCACCGACGTGACGTACGTGTTCGACGAGCCGACCGTCGGGCTGCATCCGCACGACATCCAGCGGATGAATGACTTGCTGCTGCGCCTGCGCGACAAGGGCAACACCGTGCTGGTGGTCGAGCACAAGCCGGAGGTCATCGAGATCGCGGACCACGTCGTGGACATCGGCCCGGGCGCGGGCACCGCCGGTGGCGCGGTGGTGTTCGAGGGCACCGTCGACGGGCTGCGCGCCAGCGACACGCTCACCGGACGGCACCTGGGCTACCGCGCGTCGTTGAAGCCCTCGGTGCGAAAGCCGTCGGGGGCGCTGAAGGTGCGCGGGGCGAAGGCGCACAACCTGCGGGGCGTGGACGTGGACATCCCGCTGGGCGTGCTGGTGGTGGTGACGGGCGTGGCGGGCTCCGGGAAGAGCTCGCTGATCCACGGCTCGGTGTCGGGGCGTGAGGGCGTGGTGACGGTGGACCAGAGCGCGATTCGCGGCTCGCGGCGCAGCAACCCGGCGACGTACACGGGGCTGCTGGAGCCGATTCGCAAGGCCTTCGCCAAGGCCAACGGCGTGAAGCCCACGCTGTTCAGCGCGAACTCGGAGGGCGCCTGCCCCACGTGCAACGGCGCCGGGGTCATCTACACGGACCTGGCGATGATGGCGGGGGTCAGCACGCTGTGCGAGGAGTGTGAGGGCAAGCGCTTCCAGGCGGCGGTGCTGGAGTACCGGCTGGGCGCGCTCAACATCGCCGAGGTGCTCGACCTGCCCGTCAAGGACGCGGCGACCTTCTTCGGCTCCAAGGAGGCGCGCACGCCGGCCGCGCATGAAATCCTGAAGCGGATGAACGACGTCGGGCTGGGCTACCTGCGGCTCGGCCAGCCCCTCACCACGCTGTCGGGCGGCGAGCGGCAGCGGCTGAAGCTCGCGACGCACATGGGTGAGGAGGGCGGCGTCTACGTGCTCGACGAGCCGACCACGGGCCTGCACCTGGCCGACGTGGAGAACCTCCTGGGGCTGCTGGACCGGCTGGTCGACTCGGGCAAGTCCGTCATCGTCATCGAGCACCACCAGGCCGTCATGGCGCACGCGGATTGGATCATCGACCTGGGTCCGGGCGCGGGGCACGACGGCGGGACCATCGTGTTCCAGGGGCCGCCGGCGGACCTCGTCTCCGCGAAGGCCACGCTGACCGGGCAGCATCTGGCGGCGTATGTCGGCGGGGCCTCGGGCACGAAGGTCGGAGGCGGAAAGCCGGAAGCTCCCCGGGGGCGCGCGGCGCGGCGCTCGTAGTCGCGGCCTCCCACGAAGGCTCCGTGCTCCCAACGCGAGGGACACGGAGCCTTGCCGAGGCGATGGCTCAAGGCAGGACGGCGGTGGCTTCGACCTCCACGAGGATGTCCGGCTCGAAGAGCACGCTGACGCCAATCAACGAGGCCGGCGCGGGGACGAACTTCAGCTCCTGCGCGACCTGCTGAACACCCGCGCCGAACTGGGGCAGTTGCTCGGGCTTCCAACCGACCACGTAGAACCTCAAGCGGACCACGTCGCTGAACGAGGCTCCGGCCGCCGCGAGCGCGAGGCCGACGTTGCGCAGCGACTGCGCCACCTGCCCCGCCAGGTCTCCTCGCGCGACGAGCTTCCCCTCCGCGTCGTAGGCGACCTGACCGGCGATGTGGACCTGCCGGGAGCCCGTGGAGATGGACACCTGGTGGTAGAGCTCGGGCTTCATCATTCCATCGGGGTTGAGCAGCGTGACGGGCATGGCGGTTCTCCTGGGGTTGGCGATGTCATGACCCTATAGCGCTGGGATTGACGAACGGTGTTCCCCACTCCAGCGATGAGGCCGCTACAATCGTGGGGCCCATGAAGCGCGCCAACCTCGACGAAATCCTCGCCTTCATGTCCGTCGTGGACGCGGGCAGCTTCGTCGCGGGAGGGCGGGCCATCGGACTGACGCGCTCGGCCGCGGGCAAGGCGCTGGCCCGGCTGGAGTCGCGGCTCGGCGTGCGCCTGCTCCACCGCACCACGCGCCATGTGAGCCTCACCGACGATGGCCGCGTCTTCCATGAGCACTGCCAGCAGGTCCTCGCCGCGCTGGAGGAAGCGGAGGCCAGCGTCGGACAGCACACGGGGACTCCGCGAGGCGTCCTGCGCCTCACCGTGCCGGACGCGTTCGGCAGGCTGCTGGTGCTCCCGGTGCTGCGGGACTACCTGCGGATGTGGCCCGAGGTGCAGGCGGAGGTGAGCTTCAGCGACCGCGTCGCGGACGTCATCGAGGAGGGCTACGACCTGGCCGTGCGCATCCAGGCGACCCATACGGATACGCGCCTGGTCTCCCGGCTCGTGGCCGAGTACCCCGCCATCCTCTGCGCCTCACCCACCTACCTGGCCGCGCGTGGAGAGCCCCGGACGCTGGAGGAGCTGTCCGCTCACGACTGCCTGTTCTTCAGCAGCCGCGCGCGCAGGCAGCGCTGGCGCCTGCGTGAGCAGGGCGGCTCCTGGGTCCACGTGGAGGGACGAAGCCGCCTCCGGCTAGACAGCGGCGAGGCGCTGCGTGACGCGGCGGTCGCCGGGATGGGCGTCGCGTTCCTCCCCGGCTTCCTCGTCGACGCGGACCTCTCGCGAGGGCGTCTGCGGGCGCTGCTGCCCTCCGTCGAGACGGGCACCGTGCGCATCACCGCGCTCTACCCGAGCAAGACCCACCTGCCCGCCAAGGTGCGGCGCCTCATCGACCTGATGGTCGAGCGCTGGAAGCCGAAGTCGCGCTGACGTGGGTCGCCGCCACGCGAACCCGGGCGGGAAGGCCCAGGCGCGCCACCACGGCGTCCGGCCCATCCTCGGCCAGCGTCACCCGCGATTGCCGCGCCTCAGCGCGGAGCGCAGCCTTGCGGCTTGAACACTCGCTCCGTGGACGCGGGGAACCGGGCGAGCCTGCTGGCGGGCCGGCGCGGCCTCGGCGTGAGGTCACCGCCGCAGTTGGGGCAGATACCCTTCAAGCGCTCCGACACGCAGTTCGCGCAGAACGTGCATTCGAAGGTGCAGATGAACGCGTCCGTCGCGTCGGGCGGCAGGTCACGGTCACAACACTCACAGCCGGGGCGGAGCTGCAGCACGAGGGAGACCTCCTGGGCGTCGGGACCCAACGAAACACGGGGACGCGACCGGTGCAATCTCCCCGGCCCCGGCGCGAAGCCCCGCTGCCCGTTAACAGGAGCGCTTGACCTTGCCACGGGTGTCAGGGGCTGGCGTGGCCCCCAGGAGAGTCGGATGAACATCGGAGAACTCGCCCTGGAGTCCCCTCACTCGCCGTTCGCATCCCAACCGGAAGCGCTCGCGGCGCTCCTGGATGGCGCGCGCTGACGAAGGTCAGTCGCCCGAGGGCTCCGCCCGAAGCGCGAGGAGCAGCTCCACCTGGGCGCGCAACGTCCGCGCCTCCTCGTGCTTGCCCAGCTTGACGTAGAGGGCCTCCGCCTCCCGCCGCTCCTGGAGCTCCTTCTGGAGGAGGCCATCCACCGCCTCCGGTGACAGGAGCCGACGCGGCACGTCTCCGCTGCCCAGCCCCTCCACGCCCCCCGCGACGACCCCCGTGACGGCCTTGGGGGCGACGCTCAGGTCCGCCGCCTCGGCGTTGTCGAGCGCGGCCAGCGTCTCCCGCAGCACCGCCACCGCCGCCGCGTTCCTGTCCCTCAGCGCATCCTTGAGCGCGGCCCGCAGCCGCGTCTTCCAGTCACCCACCGTTCTCATCGGCCCACCGTAGAGGTCCCCACCCGAACACTCAAGGCAACCCACCAGGCGCTCCCCTCCCCGCCCGAACTTTGTGTCGATTTGACACGAAGCCTGGAGCTTGAGAGAGTGACGACGTCATGGACACCGCCTTCGTCGCCTTCATTCCGCTCTCGAACTGGCTGCGCGGATTCGATCGCTACCGCATGCGGTACTCGAAAGCGTCCATCGCCGAGTCGACCTTCCCCGACGCGTTCTACATGTTGAGGGAGGACGAGCCCTGGACGCCGGGGCTCGCGAAGGCGCGGCGGCTCGTCGCGAAGCTCGGCCGCGCGAAGGACCGCGTCGTCGCGCTGCGCGCCCGGCTGCCCACGTCGGGTGAGCGGGCGATGCGCCCCAACGACACCACGGGCACGGGAATCGGCTGGCGGTGGCCCTCGCCCGAGGTCCCCTTGAGCGGCGTCGCGTGGGTCGAGGACGACGGGACGCTGCGCCCCACCCTCCACGAGGAGGTCACCGCGCAGGCCTTCCAGTTGGACGACACGGGGCTCGCGCCGTGGGAGGACTGCCGCCCCCGCTCCTTCTCCGTGCTGCCCGTGGCGAAGGCCTGTCAGGCGAAGTGCGCGTTCTGCTTCTCGAAGGCCAGCGTCTCCGACCTGGCGCGGCAGCGCAGCGCCTCGCTCGAACATCAGCTGCACTGGGCGGACCTCGCCCGCGCCCGAGGGGCGGAGCGCGCCGTCATCACCGGTGGAGGCGAGCCCACCTTGATGGCCCCCGGCCCGCTGCGCTCGCTGGTGCGCGGCCTCGCCGAGCGGTTCCCGAAGACGCTCCTCATCACCAACGGCGCGCGCCTGGATGCGGGGCAGCTGCACGCCTTGCGCGACGAGGGCCTCACCACGCTGGCCGTCAGTCGTCACGGCGTCACGCGCGAGGACGACGCGCGCATCATGGGCCTGTCGGTGGACTCGGGTGCGCTCGCGCGGGCCTTCGGGCTGCGCAGCCGCGCCATCTGCGTCCTCCAGCGGGGCGGCGTGGATGACGTCCCCAAGGTCCTCGCCTACCTGGAGCGCAGCGCGCGCGACGGGTTCCACGAGGTCTGCTTCAAGGAGCTCTACGTCTCCAGCCTCTCCGAGAACGCATGGGCGCCGAGCGCCGCGAACCAGTACTGCGCGGCGCATCAGGTGCCGCTCGCGCTCGTGCTCCACGCCATGGAGGTCGGAGGCTTCACGCAGGTCGACGCGCTCCCGTGGGGAAGCCCCGTGTTCGAGGGAGAAGTCGCGGGGCGGGTGCTGCGCGTGGCGGCGTACACGGAGCCGTCCGTCGGCTGGGAGCGCACGCACCGGAAGGTCCGCTCGTGGAACCTCATGAGCGATGGGACCTGCCTCGCCTCGCTCGAGGACCCCGCCTCGGAGCTGCGCGGATGAGACACGAGGACTTCCTCGCGCTGCGGGACTCGTGGCGCGCGAAGCGGCCCGGGCTCATCGACCTGGCGGAGCTCAACGTCTACCGGAGCCTCGGGCCTGGCTTCGCGCCCATCGCGCCTTCCACCCACGCGGAGTCGCCCTACCGGTGTCACCTCGCCGAGCGCTATCTCGCGCACCTGGGGCTCGACGCGGGGCTCAAGGCGCGAACGCAGGTCAGCCACGGGGTGCGGCGCTCCCTGCGCGCGCTGTTCGGGTGGCTCGCGTCCCGGCGGGCGCGCCTCGGCGTCCCCGAGGACGTGTACCCGGTGTACCTGCAGCTCGCCGACGAAGCAGGTGTCCAGGTCGTTCGCTACGCCTCGCGCGAGGGACTGCCCGCGCTCCAGGCCTGCGACGCGCTCCTGATGTGCGAGCCGCTCAAGCCCTGGGGGCGCGAGCTCGGACGCGAGGAGGCCGAGCAGGTGGAGGCGTGGGTCCGCGCCGAGCCGGGGGAGCGGGTGCTGCTCATCGACTCCGCGTACGCGACACCTCCGGCGCCGTGGGTCCTGCGGCTCATGCAAGAGGAGCTCGCATTCGTCCTCGTCTCGCTGTCGAAGGGCTGGCTCATCCCGGACCACGCGGGGCTGTGCATCACACCATCGCGGTGGCGCGAGGACATGCGCGCCGCCTTCGCGCCGCTGCCGAAGGACGAGCGCAAGCTGCGCATCGGCTACGCCGCGCTCACCGAGCACGCAGCGCGTCCCACCGAGGTCCGAGCACGTCTCGTCGAGCATGCGCGCGCACTGGACGCGCTCACCACCCGCAGGCCCGAGCTGCGCGCCTCGCGCTGCATCGGATACTTCGCCACGTCACAGTGCTCGTTCGAGGAACTGCTGGAGCAGGGCGTCCTCGGCGTGCCGGCGTCCGTCTTCGGCGGCCCCGAGGCGCTGAGCATCCTCTCGAGCCTCCCCGCCGCGCCGTCGGCACGAGCGACCTGATGGCACGGCGGTGGTTCTTCACGCAGCGCGGCCTGTATTGACACCCAGCCCGCGGGCGCACCGGGCCTCTCCCGCGACCGGTGCGCCCTCTCTCGTGAAGCCGTCGCTACTCGAAGAGGGAGAGCTGCCCCAGCGAGCGCAGCTGCCCCGTCGTCTCGCGCGGGACCGCCTTCACCCGGACCTGGGACACGGCCGTCGTGCCGGTCAGGTCCACCTCCACGAAGGGCCGCGCGCCCGTGCCCTCGAGCAGGTTGGCCAGGGGCACCCACTGCGTGCCGTCGGCGCTGCCCTCCAGCACCAGCTCGTTCACGGCGCCGGAAACCTCGAAGTTGCGCAGCACCGCCTTGCGTGGCACCACCGGCCTGGCCAGCTGCACCACGACCTCCTGGACGCCCGTCTGGAAGAGCACGAGCCCATCCAGCTCTCCGTTCGTGAGGCGGCACGGCGTCTCCGCGTTCAGGTACGTGCACGTCGCGCCACGGCTCACGGGGACGAGCGCCCGGCGAGGCAGGGCCCGCTCATCGCTGACATAGGTGAGGCTCACCGACTCCGAGCCCGCCTTCGCGTCACGCTCGACGCTGACGAACGCCTCGAGCCCCGCCGCGTCCTCGAGGACGTAGTCGCTCAGGCGCACGGGCGACACGGCATCCGTCACCCGCCAGGCCTCACGCAGCGAGGGGCGCACGGACAACACGTGCCCATCGCTCTCCAGCCCGTGCGTCGCGCGCAGGGAGCGGAAGCCCACGCTCACCCCTCCCGCCTCCTCGGTGGCCGTCATCGTGCCGGTCCACTCCTGCAGCACGGGCAGCTGGACCTCCGACTCCTGCACGAGGAACGCGGCGGAGACGCTCCGACCCTCACGCTGCGCCGGCGAGCGGAGGACGAAGCAGCGCGCGATGCTCCCGTTGCGCGTGTCCGCTCCCAACAGGTCCAACTCGAACGTGCCATCCGCGCGGGCCTTCACCGACTTCCAGCTCGCCGTGAAGCCCGCGAACGCACACGACGAGTTGTCGCTGCGGTAGACCTTCAACATCGCTTCGGGCAACGCCGCGCCCGCCTCGTCGACCAGGCGCCCCTTCAGGACGATGTCCAGGTCATCCGCGACCTTGCTCTCGGTACAGCCGACCACCCACGTCAAACCACCCAGTGTCAACGCGCGAATCCATCGCATGGGAACCCCCTTGGCCAATGAGCCGGGGCTTCATTGCAAGATCGGGCGCAGGGGCCGCTCCCTCTGGAGGCGCGGAGCAGGACCCGTCCTTTCGTGACAGGGCCGTCATGGCGAGCCCCCTACGCGGGTGCCACCGCCACTTCGCGGTGGCCTCGCCGGGGCCGAGAGCCACGCGGCCAGCTCCCCGCGCTCCTTCGCCGCGCCCCAGGCCTCGCGCGCCAGCGTCAACGCACGGGCGCGCCTCAGGGGCGCTTGCGCTCCTTCTCCGAGACGCGCTCGGGCGCGATGCGCAGCAAGACGCCCAGGAACCGCTCGGACAGCGCGACCTTGGCCCCCGCGAAGCGACGGACGAAGTCCAGCGCATCGAGAATCTGCTCCTGCTTGTACGCGAACAGGATGGGCAACGAGCTGAAGCTGAGCTCTCCCGCGGCATGCCAGCCCGGCGAATCGGGGACGATGCCAGCAAGTTCCTTGAAGCGATGTTCCTGTTCCCGGGCCAATTGCTCCAGGACCTTGCTCACGGCGGGCTTCTTCAGCTCCGCCAGGGCATCGCACCACGAAGCGAAGGCCGAGGTGGCCGGCACGCCGGGAAGCCGGTAACGCTTGGGCCACTGCTCGACCTCCTCGAGCAGCTCCACGCGCCGGCGCAGCTCGCCCGGCTCGGTCAGCTCGAGCCCCGCCTCGGGAAGCAGCTCCTCCAACGTCAGCATCTCGAAGGCGTTGCTCGGCCGGAACACGTTGGCCCGGAACACGTCCTTGTCGGGCAGCCGAACGTTCAGCTCCATCAGCCGGGTGCGCAGGGGCCGCAGCCGCTCGAAGTCCTCCGGACGAGACTCGATACCCAGCGGCGCGGTGAAGTCGCGCTTGCAGGCCCGGCAGGCTTCGTCGTCCGCCGCGACGGGAGCGCCACACGAGCACCGCAGCGTGCCCACCTCGGGTTCGGGTGGCTCGTATTGGAGCACCTCTTCCCGGAGGTGCTTCTGGAGCGTGACGAAGTCCGTCTTCACCCGACGGTCCTCATGGGGCACCGGGAGCGCCCGATGGCGCTCCTCCCACAGGAAGCACCGCACCTCGCCGTCGAGGGCGAACTCCGCCAGCACGCCCCGCCCGCCCATCGACACCGTCAAATCGAGCATCGACTCGAGCAACGCGCGCAGCTCGGGCGCCTCGGCCTCCGGGACGGCGCCACGAAGCTCGACGGGGTCGAGGGTGGCCGCCATGTCGAACAGGGGGCGTTCGACCAGTTCGAAGAGCAGCTCCACGACAGGAGCGTCCTGCCCCTCCGGACGACGGGCGCTCCACTTCTTCCGGACGGAAGCGGGCACCGACATCACCACCGCCAGCCCGGTCAGCCCCTCGATTCTCACGCATGCTCCCGATGTGGGTCCAGAGCCAACCTCTACTCGATGGCAACTGTCACCGTCCACGTCGGACCTCCCGTCCCGGGCGCTGACGCCCTGGCGCGAAAGGCCCGTGGGGGTTACCTGTTCCCCTGCTCGGCATCAGCGCTTCTTCGTCGTCATCCAGGAGGATGTCACGTGAGCCCCGCCCCCTTTCCCAGCCCCGAGATGTCGCGGGAGGAATTGAGCCTCGAGCTGCGACGCAGGATGTCGCGCCCCCAGCGACACCGCCTGCTGCAGGGCTACCCCATGGCCCCGGTCCTGGAGGAGGTGGAACCCGCGCATGACCCACTCCACGAGTTCGAAGTCGACCCGTCCCGGTCACTCATCATCGGCGTGCTTCCCCATACCTATTGCAACCCCAAGGTGAAGGGCTGTGGGTTCTGCACCTTTCCCCACGAGAAGCTCGCCAATACGCCGATGCGGCGCACCGTCGAGCAGGTCGCCATCGAAATCGAGCGCACGGTCCGACGACATCCGTCGTTGAGGGCCCGCACCATCGACGCCGTCTACTTCGGCGGAGGCACGGCCAACCTGACGCCGCCCGACGGGTTCGAGCGCCTGCTGGAGGCCCTCGGGACGTCCTTCGACCTGCGCGGCGCGGAGCTCACGCTCGAGGGCGTCCCCCGCTACTTCCTGCTCCATGACGAGGCCCTCCTCGACCTGCTGGCGGGCGCCGGCGTCCGGCACCGTCGGCTGAGCATGGGCGTCCAGACCTTCGACCCGGGCTGGCTGAAGCGCATGGGGCGTGACGCCTTCGGGGACGAGGGTGACATCCGTCGGGTCATCGAGGCCGCGCATCGACGCGGGTTCACCATCTCCGCGGACCTGCTCTTCAACCTGCCCGGGACCTCGGTCCAGCACGCGCTGGAGGACGTGCGCAAAGCCGTCGCGCTCGGACTCGACCAGGTCTGCGTCTACAACCTGGTCCTCACGCAGAAGCTCCCCACCGTGTGGGCGAGGAACGTGGGCCTGCTCGACGCGATGCCCACGGGGGACCAGGCCGTGGGGACCTGGCTGGCCGTCCGGGACCTGCTGCTCGCGCAGGGCTATGTGCAGACCACGCTCACCAACTTCGAGCGGGCGGAGGTCGCGAGCACGCCCCGGCGCTTCGTCTACGAGCTCGCGAGCTTCGACCCCGAGCGCCGGGATGCGCTGGGCTTCGGCCCGGGCGCCATCTCCACCTTCACCTGCGGGAACCCGAAGCTCCTGCTCCGCGCCCTCAAGTGGATGAACCAACCGACGAGCGAGGGCTACAGCCGCGCCATGACCGAGTACCAGCGCGCGGTCGCCACCACGTTCGGCTACCTCCCCCTGGACCTGAGCCTGCTGCACCTCACGCGCAACCTGGCCCGGCTCCGGATTGACGGCGCCGCGTACGAGCGCGTCTTCGGGAGCAGTCCGTTCGAGGACTTCGCGGCGAGCTTCGAGCTGTTCGAGGAGGCGCACCTCCTCCGGAGGGAAGGCCAGGTCGCGCACCTCACGCCGGAGGGCATGTTCTACGCGGACTCCATCGCGGGGCTGCTCGCCCACCCGATGCTCGCCCTGCGACGTCAGTGGGACAAGGAGGGGGAAGGCAGCCACATGGGCTGAAGCCGCGCTCCCCGCTCCGACACACGCGGTACCGGAGCGAGGCGTCGTGTCACGGCAGGCAGGTCGTCGACAGCAGCGTGAGGGACGTCGAGCCCACCTGGCTCACCATCACCTCCAGCCGGTCACCGCCGCTGAAGTTCCCGGCCGCGAGCCCGCGCGGCATGGCGTCCAGCACCACGTCCCTCCTCGCCGCGAACGAGCCATCTCCCAGGCCGCGCAGGAAGCTGACCGTCTTCGATTCGTCGTGCGTCACCGCGACATCCAGGTGGCCGTCCTGGTCGAAGTCCGCCACGAGCAGCGCGCCCACTTCACCCAGCACGGGGAAGCGCTTCGCGGCATCGAACGTGCCGTTGCCTCGGCCCAGCCCCACGCTCACCTCGGGTTCGTTGAAGGAATCTCCCTTGCTCGTCACCAACAGGTCCGCCCGGCCATCGTGATTGAAGTCAGCGGCCGCCACGTGCCTGGGCTGGTTCTGGGCGGAGTAGCGAGCGCCCGAGCGGAACGAGTTGCCGTCTCCCGAGCCGAAGTAGACGTAGACGTCGGAGACGAGCGACGCGGGGAGCGCCACATCCAGGTGTCCGTCCCCGTCGAAGTCCGCCGTGGTGACGGTGAGCGCGGCGAAGGGGAGGTTGAAGTCCTGCCGGGTGAGCGCACCGAACCCATTCCCCCGCATCCAGCTCAGCGTCGAGCTGCCCGTCGAGAGGCTCGTATTGACGGTGAAGACATCCAGGTTCCCATCACCGTCGAAGTCCGCGGTCGTCATCGCCCACGGCCCCGCGCCGGTGAGCGTGCTGCGTCCCTCGCCGAAGTCGCCGTTGCCGAGCCCGGGCAGCACGCTCACCGTCTGGCTGCGCGTGTTGAGCACCGCCACGTCCAGCAGCGAGTCGTTGTTGAAGTCGCCGGTGAGGACCTGCTGCGGGTCCGCGCCGACGCCGAACTCTCCCTGCTTGCGCACGCGCCCCTCGCCCTGTCCGAGGTAGCTCGCCACCGTCCTCTCGGTCATCCGGGTCCCGGCGAGGTCCGGCTTCCCGTCCTTGTCGAAGTCCCCCGCGACCAGTCCCCGGAGCTCCGCCTCCACGGCGACCTGGGGGAGCTTCGTCCAGCCGACGTTGTCACACCGGGTCTTCGACAGCCGAGGCGCCGAGGGCGGCCCCTTCCCCACCGCGGTCACCGCGCGGACGACGACCTGGTACTCCGTCTCCGGCGTCAGCCCGGTGAGCAGCACGCTGGTGCTCAGCGTCGCCTCGGAGCGCGGGGTGGCGGCATCGAGGAGCTCGACGACATACGACTGCACCCTCGCGCCTCCATCCGAGTCGGGCGGCGCCCAGCTCACCTGGAGCGTCGAGTTCCCGGGGAAGACCTCGAGGATGCGTGGGGCGCCCGGCAGGGCCAGCGTCGTCACGGGGGCCGAGGAGCCCGACTCCGGCCCGTCACCGGCGGCGTTGGTGGCGCGGACGTGGAAGGTGTAGCTCGTGTCGTCGGCGAGCCCGGCCACCAGCGCGGTCGTGGCGCCAGTCGTGGTGGTGGTGACGCCGCCGGTGCCCGTCACCGTGTACTTCACGATGGCGCCGCCACCGTTCGAGGCGGGCGCCTTCCAGCTCACCTGCGCGGAGCGGACACCGGCCTGCGCCTGGACCTCCGTCGGCGCGCCCGGCACCGTCACCTCGGGCTCCGGCTTCGGCGGAGGCCCCTCGCCTCCACCGCTGGAGCCACAACCCGCGCACACCCCGAGCAATCCCACCAGCAGCGTGGCCACGAAGCCGCGCGCATGCACTTGAAGCATCATTCCGTCCCTGTTCGAAGAGCCCCGGCCAGCCATGGACGGACAGCGGAGCAAGCCATATGCCCATGCGCGCCACGAGGAGGACAGGTGCGAGGCGTGCAACGCATGGCACAGGGAATGTGCGGCGGAGGGCACGCCGCCCCCTTCCCTGCACAGCGCATCCCGCTTCACTCACACCGCGCGCTGAATCAGACCCGGGTCAGGGGCCATGATTCGCAGCGCCAAGGTCATTCATGGTGAGCCTGTGGGACATGCTGAGCCTGTTGTGGGTTGCATCCACCGTCGGCGGAACACTGGGCGGCGCCCTGAGCGCGGGCGGAGGCTTCGCCCGGTTGAGCCTGGGCCTCTTGCTGGGGCTCGCGATGGGCGTGCTCCTCGCGGTGGGCTTCAGCTTCCGTCTCCGTGAAGCGTCCGTGGCGGCCGTGCCCATCAGGGGCACGTGGGGACGCAGTCGATGGGCTGGTTCCTCCACGCCCCCGCCGAGCAGGACCAGCAACCTCCCGCAGCGCAGACATCCGCGCACTGCTGTCCGCACTGGTAGCCGCACCCGGCCCTGCACTCGATAGCCGAGGCACCGCCCGGCGGCGGGCCATCACAGGCGTCCTCCGACGTCGAGTCACCACAGGCGAGGCAGACCCCCCACGCACACAGACTCAGGCCGCCCCTCAGTCGCTTGCTCACCAACGTGTCGCCTCCAGGTTCTCGGGGCAGAAGACCACGGAACTCCCGACACAGCCGTCACGATTCGCATGGACAGCGCGGTGCGCGAATGCGGAGACAGGGCGGCCCGGGTATAGGGACATCACCTTGGGGGGATTCCTGGAGCACCGAATGCAGTGGAGAACAGCGGTACTGGCGGCCCTCCTCATGGGGTGCGCCCCCACGTTGAAGCCCCCCGAGACGTCCCTCGCATCCCCGACCGTCGCCGCGTCCACCGCCGTGGTGACGGAGGACATCGAGCGCTTCTGGGTGGCCCACGACGCCGCGGTGGCGACCCCGGATGTCGCCGAGCGCGCCGCCCTCCTCCAGCGCCTCTACATCGACCCGGGGAGCCCCGGGCTGCACGCCCTGATGCAGGCGCGTGACTACACGGCCCAGTCCTACGCGGACGTCATCACCCGCTATCCCAGGTACTGGGCCTCCGTCCGCCCGCTGACGGCGCGGGCCCGGAGCGCGGCCGCGTCGTTGGAGCAGGACCTGGCCACCTTGCGGAAGCTGTATCCCGAGCTGCGGCCCGCCACCATCACCTACGCCATCGGCGCCATGCGCACCGGCGGCACGACGCTCGGCGACAAGGTGCTCATCGGCGCGGAGATTGCGCTCACGGACGAGTCGGTGGACGTGTCCGAGTTCCCCGAGCCGATGAAGACCCGCCTGGGCGCCTTCTTCGCCACGCGCCCCATCGACAACAACGGCCAGAACAACGTCCACGAGTACGTGCACACGCAGCAGCGAGACATGGCGGACGTGCTCGCCTCGCGCGTCGTCTACGAGGGCGTGGCCGAGTTCGTCGCCGAGCAGGTCACCGGCAAGCGCCCCCCGCTGGAGATGTACCGCTACGGCCCCGCGCACGCGGACGCCATCCGCGAACACTTCGTCGCGCAGATGGACGGCGCGTCCCTGACGGACTGGCTCTACAACGCGCCCGCCAACACCTTCGGCGTGTCGGACCTCGGCTACTACGTGGGCTACGAGATTGCCCGGGGCTACCACGCGCGGGCCGCCGACAAGCGCGCGGCCCTCCGGGAGATGATTCAGCTCGACTATGGCGACGTCGCCGCGGTGAAGGCCTTCATCCAGGCCTCCGGTTACTTGCAGCAGTAGCCACGCGGCGCCGCCCTCACTCCCTCCGGGTGGCGGCCTTCGGCGCGGGCTCCTCGCGCAGCACCTGGAGCGCGCGCTCGAGCAGCTCGTCGCGGCCCGCCTGCAGCCCCGCGAGCGTGGGCCGCACCTTCACGTGCGGCTCCAGTCCCTTCTTCTGGAGCTGCCGCCCGTCGCCGTGCAGCACCGCCTGCCCGGTGAAGTAGAAGACCACCCCTCCGGGCAGCAGCGCCCGGGTGACGTCTCCGTCCGTCCCCGTGGTGGGGCTGCCCACGAAGACGGTGTCCGTGGTGGCCGCCAGCAGGAGCCCCGTGTGCTCGGCCTGGCTGATGGCGCGCGCGTCGATGAGCGTCACCGTGCGGCCCCGGTACTTCGGGCCCGGGCGCGCCGGCACGGCGTCACTGGACTTCAGCTGGCTCGAACGCAGGCCCCGCACCAGCGGGCGCTCATACACGGCATACGGACGCGAGCCCTTCACGTCGAGGTACGGCCCGAGCGCCCACATCGTGCCGCGCGGATAGTCCCGCAGGTCGAACACGATGCCGCGCGTGTCCTTCAGCGCCTCGAACATCGCGGGGACCTGCTGCTCCTCCAGCAGCCCCAGGTCCACGAAGCCGATGTTGCCCTCCAACATCCGCCAGGGGCTCCCCACCTGCGCCTGGGGTGGAATCCCGCGCCGATGCGTGCCCTTCACCTCCCGCAAGCCCTGGGGCCCGCGCACGCCCAGCGTGGACACGGTGCCGTCCGGCGCCGACGCCGCGCGGCGCAGGCGGAAGTCCCGCAGCATCTGCGGCGTCGACGCCGCCACGTAGGGCGTGACGCGACGGACCCTCGCCTCGAAGGGCTCGCCATTGAAGGTCTCGATGACATCCCCCACGGCCAGGCCCGGCACGGCCTCCGGGACGAACACCTCCAGCACCACGGCCTTTCCGTCGAGGTCGGTGAGCCAGATGGGCAACGAGGCGCCATAGAAGCGCTCCAGCTCGGGGTGGCCTCGCATCTGGGCGTGCCCGTCCTCGAGCCACGTGGCCGCCTCGACCAACGTCAGCGCATACGCCTGCGCATCCTTCGCGGCCTCCAGCTTCTGGAGCAGCCCGGGCAGCCGCGCCTCCCAGGGACGGCTCAGCAGCGAGTGGTAGGGAAAGAAGAATTGAACCACGCTCCAGAACTTGGCCCCCGCGAGCAGCCGCAGCTCGCGCGAGGGCTGGAGCGCGTCCGGATACGCCGGCTCGGGGCGCCAGGCGGGGACGGGCCTGGCAGACAGTGCCACCGCCGCCGCCTTGGGAGGCCGGTTCGCCAGCGCGAGCACCTGCCGCAGCCCCTCGTCGGGCCCCGTCGTCGTCGCGCGCGCGGGCCGCTTCACGTCCGCCTCGAGCGGCAACACCGGCTCATCCAGGCTCACCAGCGCCTGGAAGCCCTCGCCCAACGGCACGGGGAGCTGGTGATTCAGGGACGCGATGCTCAGCGGCCCCTCGGCCACCAGGAGCGCCTTTCCCTGGGCGCGCAGGGCCAGGATGGCGACATCGAGCGCGGAGTCCTCATCGACCAGGAACACGAGCCGCGCGGGCTTGCGTCCCGGGGTGCCCACAAGCAGCTCACTGGCGGAGGCGACGAGCTCGGTGTGGTAGGTGCCGTCCGTGCCATCCTGCGCGCGCAGCCCCGCGTGGGCCACTTCGCGAAGCCCCGGCACGCTCAGCTCGCCTTCGATGAAGTGCGGCAGCAGCCGCGACGCCACCCACGAGGCGCCATAGCGCTCGAGCCCGCGCATGCGGAGGTCCAGCACCACCGCGCGCGCGCGGGCGGCCTCCGCGTCGAGCGTGGTGCTCAGCTCGCGGAAGGTCGCGAACGCCTCCGGCCCCAGGAGGTTGCGCAGGTCCAGCACCAGGACGTCCTTCTCCCAGCTCTTGAGCGGACGCAGGGCCGGCGCGGGCTCCTTCCGGACGACGGGCGTCTCGGGTTCCACCAGCGTCGCTGGATCACCGAGCACCGCGAGCATCCCCTGCACGGCGGCGGCGTACTCGCGCGCGTCCCTCGAGGCCTCCACCTTGGGGAGCGCGGCGAGGAAGGCCGCGTCCCACTCGGCGGGCATGGAGAAGGCCCAGGGGTGCCGGAAGCGGACATCGCCCCACAGCTTCACCAGCCGCACCCGACGCTCCGCGCGCAGGGCCTCGGTCGTGTCGGCGGTGGTGGCACCGGGCGGCGCCGCCCCCGTGAGACACAGGAGGGCAAGGGACCACAGGGAGATTCGCTGGAGCAGCGCGCGCGTCATCGGGACATCCTCCCGACCTCGGGGTGGAGCTTGCGACCTGCGCGCAGCTCACCCGACTTCGCACGGGTGACGCAACCACCCGGGCTTCGCGCGCCGCTACTTCTTCTTCACCAGCTTCTGGCCCAGCGTGAGCAGGAGCACCAGCACGCCGCCCGCGGCCAGACCCACCGCGCCGTTGAGCAGCATGGGGGCCAGGCCGCCCAGGATGCTGCCCACGCCGGGCGCCGACGAGGCCCAGGCCGTGAACGACTCTTCCATGTGGTGCAGGGTGGAGACGCCGTGCACGAGGATGCCGCCGCCCACCAGGAACATGGCCGCCGTGCCCGCCACGGAGAGGAACTTCATCAGCATCGGCGCCGCGCGGAGGATGCCCGCGCCCAGGCCGCGCTGGAAGCCGCTGGCCTGACGGCTGAGGTAGAGCCCCGCGTCGTCCAGCTTCACGATGCCGGCCACCAGCCCGTACACGCCCACCGTCATGATGAGCGCGATGCCCACCAGCACCGAGACGCGGGTGGCGAAGGTCGCCGCGGCCACGGTGCCCAGGGTGATCGCGATGATTTCGGCGGAGAGGATGAAGTCGGTGCGCACCGCGCCCTTGATCTTGTCCTTCTCCAGCGCCACCAGGTCCACGGCCGGGTTCGCCAGCGCCTCGCGCAGCTCCGCCTTGTGCGCGTCATCCTCCGCGCCGTGCAGGAACTTGTGGGCGATCTTCTCGAAGCCCTCGAAGCACAGGAAGGCGCCGCCCACCATGAGCAGCGGCGTCACCAGCCACGGCGCCAGCGCGCTGATGGCCAGCGCCGCCGGCACCAGGATGGCCTTGTTGACCAGCGAGCCCTTCGCCACCGCCCACACCACCGGCAGCTCGCGGTCCGCGTTCACGCCCGTCACCTGCTGGGCGTTGAGCGCCAGGTCGTCTCCGAGCACGCCTGCCGTCTTCTTCGCCGCCACCTTCGTCAGGATGGAGACGTCATCCAGGATGGTCGCGATGTCGTCGATGAGCGCAATCAGACTGCTGCCGGCCATGAAGTGTCTTCCCGAGGGAGGTGAGGGACGTCGCTGTACCGCCAGGACGGATTAGCACAGCGGGGAGTCCGGGGCACGGCTTCGCGCGGGGCCCTCGGACCTCCCTAAGCAGGCGCCCCGGAACGCGAAAGTCCTCCCCCGGGAAGGCAGGCGAGCACCCCGGGCCGCTTCATCGGCTTGACTATTATTATCTCCGAGTAATAACAGCCCCATGAACGCGGAGGAAGGGCTGGTGGCGCTCGGGTTCACCGAGGTCGAGGCGCGGGTGTACTGCGAGCTGCTGAAGGGGGCGCCGGCCACGGGCTACCGCCTGGCGCAGGCGCTGGGGAAGGCGCCGCCGAGCATCTACCAGGCGCTCGCGTCGCTGGAGCACAAGGGGGCGGTGCTGGTGGAGGAAGGCGAGCCGCGCTCGTTTCGTCCCGTGCCTCCGGACGAGGTGCTCGCCGCGCTGCAGCGGGGCTTCGAGACGCGCAGGAGCGAGGCGGCGAGCGCGCTGCGCAAGCTGCACGCCCCCGCGCAGGACGACCGCATCTACCACCTGAAGAGCACCGCGCAGGTGATGGAGCGCGCGCGGGCGATGATTGCCTCGGCCACCGAGCAGGTGCTCTTCGACCTCTTCCCTCCTCCCTTCACCGCGCTCGTCCCCGCCCTCACGGAGGCGAGCGCGCGCGGCGTGGCCATCGCGGGGCTCGTCTACGACGAGACGCCCAAGGTGGCCTTCGACTGCGTGCTGTCCTCCAACGCGGAGTTCGTGCGCGAGCGCTGGCCGGGCGCGCAGCTCACGCTCGTGGTCGACGCACGCGAGTTCCTGGTCGCGCTGCTCACCCCCGACGGCGCCGGCGTCAAGCAGGCCATCTGGAGCGACAGCGGCTACCTCTCCTGTCTGCAACACAGCGGGCTGTCCGCGGAGGTGCGCCTGAGCGCGCCCCAGGCCACGCGCGCCCGGCTGTCACGCGCCTTCTCCCTCGTCGGCTCGAGCCCGCCCGGACTGCGGCAGCTCGTGGGCCAGCCCTCCACCCCCAAGCGCGGAAACACCCCATGAGACCCCTGCTCCCGCTCCTGTTGGCCCTCGTGCTCCTCCCTCTCACCGCCCCCGCGGACGCGACGCTGACGCTCATCGCGCGTCACCTCGCGTGGCGCGGTGGGGACGCCTTCACGCGCCTGGAGAGCCTCCATGTCCGGGGGAAGACCTCGACCTCCGGGCTCCAGGGGACGATGGAGTCCTGGAGCCATCGCGACGGACGCGTCCGCCACGACGAGGACTTCGGGGTGGTGCGCCACTCGATGGCCTTCACGCCCGAAGGCGGCTGGAAGCTCAACGCCAGCGGTCAGGTGGAGGATGCCTCGCCCACCGACGCCCGCGACGCGCGGCACCAGCTGGCGTTGGAGCTGGGGACCGCGCTGCGAGGGGGCGACGGCGCGAAGCTCGAGCCCCGCGCCGATGAGACGCGGGATGGCCGCGCCTGGAAGGTGGTGCGCGTCACCTTCGGCGACGAGGACCTCTATGACCTGTTCCTCGACGACGCCACTGGAGCGCTCCACGGCCTGCGCATCCGCGAGAACAACGTCACGCGCTTCGTGCGCCTGGGGGACTGGCGGCAGGTGGAGGGCGTGCGCATGCCCTTCCTGGAGGAGGAGCTCACCGACAACCCGGACTCCGACTCGCGCACGGTGGTGGAGACGCTGGAGCTCAACGTGCCCATCGCGCCCGCGGTGTTCGAGCGTCCCCAGGACGTGCGCAAGGCGCGCTTCACGAACGGCCGCCACACCACGGGCTTCCTCCCGTTCGAGTTCTTCGACGACAACCGCGTCTTCATCCCGGCCAGGGTGAACGGCAAGCCGACGCAGGTGCTGCTCGACAGCGGCGCGGAGATGACGGTGGTGGACGCGGCCTACGCCCGCACGCTGGGGCTGAAGACGGAGGGCCAGGTCGCGGCGGTGGGCAGCGGCGGACAGGCGCAGGCCCAGTTCGCGTCGGGCGTGGACATCGGGATGGGCAACCTCAGACTGACGGGGTTGACGGTGGCGGTCATCGACCTGGCCCCCGTCGCGCGGATGCTGGGACACCCGCTGCCCGTCATCCTGGGCAAGGAGGCCTTCCATCAGCTCGTGGTGGACGTGGACTTCCCGAACCGGCGCGTCGCCTTCCACGACCGCGCCCACTTCAAGCCGCCCGCGAAGGCGGTGCGGCTGCCGCTGGTGGAGTCCGCGGGCGGGCAGCGCGCGGTGCAGCTCTCCATCGAGGGCCGGCCCGCCATCCCCGTGCTGTTCGACGTGGGCAACGGCGGCGCGCTCTCGCTCTTCCCCGCGTACTGGGAGGAGGCCCGGCTGCTGGAGGGACGGCCCAGCTCCAAGACGTTGTCCGGCGCCGTGGGCGGCCTGAGGGAGCGCGACGTGGCGACGCTGAAGCGCATCGAGCTGGCGGGCGTCACGCTGGAAAACGTGCCCACGGTGTTCGACGACGCCGGCAACAGCATCTCCACCTCGGACCGGCTGCTCGGCAACCTGGGCCTGGGCGTCCTCGCGCGCTTCCGGATGCTCACCGACTACCAGACGGACACGCTGATGCTCGTGCCCGACGCGCGGGCGCTGCGTCAGCCCTTCCGCAAGGACCGGTCCGGCCTGCTCGTGCTCCCCTCCTCGGAGGGCCGGCTCGAGGTGAAGCTGGTCGCGCCCGGGAGCCCCGCGGAGGCCGCGGGCTGGAAGGTGGGCGAGGAGATTGTCGCCATCGACGGCAAGCCGCTCGGCCCCGACGCGTCGAACCAGGCGCGGTCCAGCTGGCGGTATCGCGCCAGCGGCCAGACGGTGGTCCTCACGGTGAAGGGCGGCAATCAGCGCCGGCTCACCCTGCGCGACTACTACTGACGGCCGGGCGGGCGGCGGTACCCGCACGCGTCGCGGGTGCCCGTCGCCTCGATGACGCACCCGTCGGCGCCGGCTCGTCGAGGGCGCGCAGCTCGGCGGCGTGGTGCTTGCCCCAATCACACAGCGCGCCCACGATGGGCCGCAGGCTGAGCCCCAGCGCGGTGGCCGTGTACACGACGCGCGGCGGCACCTCCGCGAACACCTCGCGCGCGACGACGCCGTGCAGCTCCATCTCGCGCAGCTGCTGCACCAGCACCTTCTGGCTCACGCCCGGAATCACCCGTCGCAGCTCCGACAGCCGCTTGGGTCCCTCGAAGAGGAAGTAGAGGACGAAGATCTTCCAGCGCCCGCCAATCACCTTCAGCGCGCGCTCCGCGGGCACCAGCGGGAGCTCCTTCACGATGGGCATGGTTACCTCCGGGTTCCTAGGGAACGAAGACGTCCGTAGAGGGGGAAAAGGTCTATAGTTCCCGGGACGGGGCGTATTTACAACTCAGGCCAGCAATCACGCGGCACGAGAGAGGAATACGCCCATGTCCGAAGCCACCAGGCAGGTCCCCATCGCCCTCATCACCGGCTCCAGCCGGGGCCTGGGCCGGAGCGCCGCGCTGGCGCTCGCCGAGCGAGGCAGCGACGTCATCGTCACCTACCGCTCGGGGAACAAGGAGGCGGACGAGGTCGTCCAGGCCATCCGGGCCCGGGGGCGCAAGGCCGTCGCCCTGCGGCTGGAGGTCGGCAGGACGGACACCTTCGACGCCTTCGTGTCCCAGGTGCGCGAGGCCCTGAAGCAGACGTGGGGCCGCGAGCGCTTCGAGTCCCTGGTCCACAACGCCGGCGTCGGCGGCTACGCGCCCTTCGTCGAGACGAGCGAGGCCCTGTTCGACGAGCTCTTCGCCGTGCACTTCAAGGGCCCCTTCTTCCTGACGCAGAAGCTCTTGCCCCTGCTCGCCGACGGTGGGCGCATCGTCAACGTGTCGACGGGGCTGGCCCGCTACACCCTCCCGGGGCTCTCGGTCTACTCGGCGGCCAAGGGCGCCCTCGAGGTGCTCACCCGGTCGCTCGCCGTCGAGCTGGGCGCGCGGCGCATCGCGGTGAATGTCGTCGCGCCCGGAGGCATCGTCACCGACTTCGGCGGCGGCGTCATGAAGGACCCCGTCCTCCAGAAGACCGTCATCGAACAGACGCCCATGGGGCGCCTGGGACAGCCCGAGGACGTCGCGGGTGTCATCGCCATGCTGCTCGCGCCGGAGACGGGCTGGGTCACCGGCCAGCGCATCGAGGTCACCGGCGGCTATCGGCTCTGACGGCGCGCGCGAAATAACAAACACCCCAGGCCCGCGTCGTCCAGGTGTGGTGCTCGCGCACGGGGAACAGGCCCCGTCGACGAAGCACCACATCCCGGAGGACGTATGTCCTTGAACGCGTCGAGGCTGTGGAGCTGGAGTCTCGTGGTGGGGTTGGGGCTCGTGGGCTGCGAGGCGGCACCGCCGCCTGGAATGGAGTCGGAGGCCACGCTGGGCGAGTCGGCGAGCGCCGTGGTCATCCCCCCCACCACCTCCTTCGACTGGCCCCCGTTCGCGAACGTGACGGACGTGTCCCTGGGGTCGGGGCATCGCACCGTGGCGGTGGCGCCGGGCAAGCCCTTCTCCCTGTCCACGGACTACTTCGTGGGGGCGGACCCGTGCATCGGGTGCAACAACCAGCTCGTGTTCGGGGTGCAGGATGGCACCGGCGCGTGCGCCTTCGATGGCGTCGGTCCCGTGCAGAGCCACGCTGACGTGGAGCTCATCGCGCCCACGACCCCGGGCATCCACAAGGTGCACGGCAATCACACGCGCGCGCCGGACTGCGCCGCGGCGCTCGGGGCGGCGGTGAGCGGACCGGCCTTCGGGCTCATCGGCGTCTACGCCGACCCGTGGGAGTGGAGCTGGGGCAGGGTCAACAACCTCCGGCTGAACGGGAACAGCTCGCACAAGATCAACGTCTTCCCGGGGGCTCGCGTCGACATCACCACCGACTACAAGCTCGACCCGGGGTCGGGCGGCTGCCCCGGCTGCTGGGCCCAGCTGGTCTTCGGAATCGACCAGGGCTCCAAGACGTGCATCTACAATGGCATGGGCACGACGAGCGCCACGAACAGCACCTTCTCGCTCACCGCGCCCACCCAGCCGGGCCTCTATCCCGTCTGGGCCGCGGCCCAGTGGGCCTTCACCTGCGACCAGGCGCTGTCCTGGTCCAACGGCGGCGCGCCCGTGGCCTTCATCGAAGTGAAGTAGCGGGAGGCTACTCCGAGCGCAGCACCTCGGCCGGGTCCACGCGCGCGGCACGGCGCGCGGGCCCGAAGCTCGCCACCACCGCCAGGGCGGCGAGCAGCGCGCACACCGCCGCCAGCACCAGCGGGTCCGTGGCGCTCACCTCGAAGAGCAGCGCCCCCAGCACCTGCCCCATCAACAGCGCCCCCAAGAGCCCGAGCACGATGCCCAGCCCCGTGAAGCGCAGCGACTGGAGCACCACCATGCCCGCCACCTGCGCCGCGCGGGCTCCCAATGCCAGCCGGATGCCCATCTCCCCGCGCCGCTGGCCCACGATGAAGGCGATGACGCCGTAGAGCCCCACCGCGCTCAAGAGCAGCGCCATCCCCCCGGCGATGCCGAGCAGGAACAGCGTGAAGGACGCCCGCGCCACCGACGGCGACTTCGCCAGCACGCGGTCCATCGTCTGCGCGTTGGCCAGCGGCACCGTGCCGTCCATCTGCGCCAGGATGCGCCGGATTTCGGGCGTGAGCGACTCCGGGCGGGAGGTGGCCATGCGCACCACCACGGCGGGCGAGCGGCGCGGGCCCCACAGCGGCAGGTCCGCGGCCGGCGCGAGCGGGAAGAACACCGCCTCCGACGGCGCCTGGTCCAACCCCTGGGCCCGCAGCGGCCCCGTCACGCCGACGACCTTGTAGAACGGCGGACCGAAGCCGTTGCCCCGGAGGCCCTTGCCCAGCGGGTCCTGCCCCGGCCAGAGCCGCTCGGCGAGCGCCTGCGTCACCACCACCCCATCCGACTTCTGCTCCAGGTCATCCCACGTCAGCTCGCGCCCCTGCACCAGCGGGATGCCCAGGGCCTTGAAGTACCCGGGCGCCACGCCGGGCGTGGTGACGCAGGGCATCTTGGAGGGCTCCTGGGACATCCCCTCGACGGCCAGGGCGGCGCAGCCTCCGAAGCGGCCCAGCGGCAGGTGCGTGGACAGGCTGGCGCTCTTCACCCCGGGCAGCGCCTCGATGCGCGACAGCAGCTCACCGTAGAAGCGGTTCACCTCGTCGTAGCCCGTGTAGCGCGTGCGAGGCAGCACGATGTCGAACGTGAGCACGTCGCGCGAGTCCAGCCCCGGGTCCACCCGGTGCAGCGTCCAGTAGCTGCGCAGCATCAACCCCGCGGCGGCCAGCAGCACCACCGCCAGCCCCACCTGCCCCACCACCATCCCTCCGCGCACGGCCTGGCTGCGGCGCGAGGACGTCAGCCCCCGACCCGACTCGCGCAGCCGCGCCAGCGCCTTGTCCCCCCCGAGCAGCGGGAAGAGCCCGAAGACGACGCCCGCCAGCAGCGCCAGCCCTCCGGCGAACACCCCGCCGCGCCAGTCCAGGCCAATCTCCCGCAGACGCGGAAGCCCCGAGGGCTCCATCGAGACCAGCAGGCTCAGCGCCCCGTGCGCGAGCACGAGCCCCAGCCCGGCGGCGACGCCACACAACAGCAGGCTCTCCGTGAGCGCATGCCAGGCCAGGTCCCGCCGGCCGGCGCCCAGCGCGGTGCGCACCGCCAGCTCCCGGGAGCGCGCCTCCGAGCGCACGAGGAAGAGGTTGGCGACATTGGCGCACGCGATGAGCAGCACCAGCGCCACCGAGCCCAGGAGGATCCACAACACGCGGTCCGCGTCCCCGACCACGTGCCGGGCCAGGGGCGACACCCGGGTGGTGAAGCCCGTGTCCCGCATGAAGCTCTCGGTGTACGCGAGCGGGAAGAGCTCCGGCAGGCGCGTGGTCAGCGTGGCGAGCTCGGCCCGAGCCTGCTCCAGCGTGACGCCGTCCTTCAGCCGGCCCGCGGCCCGGACCCAGTGCGAGTTCTCCGGCGGGCTCGTCGGGTCCAGTTGCAGCGGCCGCCACAGGTCCACGGTGTCATCCGGCAGGTGGAGGCCCGGCGCCATGACGCCGATGACCTCCGTGGGCTCGTCATCCAGCCGTATCGACGTGCCCAGCACCTTCGGGTCCGCGCCGTACTGCCGCACCCAGAAGTCGTAGCCGAGCACCACGGTGCGGGGCGCGCCGGGCACATCCACCTCCGGGGTGATGATGCGGCCGAGCGCGGGCCGCGCGCGCAGCACGTCCATCAGGCTGGCCGACACCAGCGCCACGTCCACGCGCAGCGCGCCCTCCTCGGCGGCGAGGCTGCCGTTGGACGTGTCGAGCGCCCCCAGGGACGCGAAGCCGCGGGCCTCCTTCTGGAAGTGGTGGTAGCCGGCCACGGACAGGTCCCACCGGGCCTCCGGCGCGAGCCTCGGCACCGGGCTGTCCAGCCACACCAGCCGCTCCGGGTCCGCGTACGGCAGCGGGCGCAGCACCACCGCGTCCACCACGGAGAACAGCGCCGTCGT
Source organism: Myxococcus faecalis (assembly GCF_050039385.1). Classification (NCBI taxonomy): domain Bacteria; kingdom Pseudomonadati; phylum Myxococcota; class Myxococcia; order Myxococcales; family Myxococcaceae; genus Myxococcus; species Myxococcus faecalis. The sequence goes on from NZ_CP144336.1 coordinate 2,350,841, forward strand.
CGCCCCCAACCCGAGCGCGAGGGTGAGCACCGCCATCACCGCGAAGGACGGGCTGCGCGCCAGCGAGCGCAGCGCCTGGCGCGTCTCGCGCGCCACCATGTCCCAGAGCTCCGTGCGGCGCGTCTGTCGTGCCATGCGCTCGTCAATCACGTGGGTCTCCTCGCGGTAGGTCTTCACATCACCGAAGCGCGCGAGCGCCTCCGCGCGCGCCGCCTCGGGGGTCATTCCCCGGGCCACGTACTCCTCGGTGCGCATGGCGAGGTGGAACTCCAGCTCCTCCGCCACGTCGTCCTCCAGCTGCCCGCGACGCACGAGCGCGCGCAGCGCGTGATAGCGGTCCTTCATCCAGCGCATGGGACGCGGTCCTTTCCTCAGGCGCCCTGCATCACGGGCCGGGCCTGGAGCACCTTCGACACGGCCTCGGTCATCCGCTCCCAGGAGGAGGCCTCCTGCGCGAGCTGCCTGCGGCCCTCCGCCGTCAGCGTGTAGAACTTCGCGCGGCGGTTGTTCTCGGACACACCCCAGTCCGCCTTCACCCAGCCCCGCTTCGTCATGCGGTGCAGCGCCGGGTACAGCGAGCCCTCCTCCACCCGCAGCGCGTCATCCGTCGTGCGCTGGAGCCAGCTCGCCACCGCGTAGCCATGCATGGGCCCGCCGGTCAGCGTCTTGAGGATGAGCATGTCCAACGTGCCCTGCAGCAGCTCGGTCTGCATCGTGTCCCCTAGAATGTCTAGGGGTAGATAACGCCGCTCCCCTAGAACGTCAAGGGGAGCGGGTGTCGGCGCGCAGGGCGTCGAGCTGCGCATGCGCCACGCGGCGTCGGAGTCTACGCCCGAACCCGGCCGCCTCCGAGCGGGTGCAGCCAACGGGCACCGGCGTGCAGCCAACGGGCCCGCCCGCCTGCCCTCCGCGTCATGCCTGCCGGCGGGTGAACACGCCCAGCTTGTCGCGATTCCACGCGTTGATGGTCAGCGAGGCGGCCCGGTTGCGCGCGAAGGTGAAGATGGCGCCGGAGAACCCGGAGGCGTTCTCTCCCGTGGTCTGGAAGAAGAACTCGTCGCCGCTGTAGTGCATGAGCGGGAAGCGCTTGCCCGCGGGCCCCACGGTGAAGGACAGCACGCCCTGCTGGAGCGACACGGTGAGGTCGCCGTAGACGCGGTTCGGGTACGTGCCGACGTAGGCGCCCAGGTTTCGCGGCGGCGTCGGATTCACCGCGGGCCGCGAGTACTTCGTCTGGTCCTCGGTGACGGGCTCGGACACGATGGGCCCCAGGTAGGCGAGCCAGTTCCGCGTCGAGGCGTTGTAGCGGACGATGTCCACGAACTCGGCGGCGATGGCCTCCGGCAGTCCCCGAGGGTCCGCGTTCGTCAGCACGGCGATGCCCAGCTTCTTCGACGGGTACAGGAGGATGCTCGTCGCGGCGCCGCGCCCGAAGGCCCCCGAGTGGCTCAGCCGCAGCTCCCCGGTGTTCTCGTAGTCGACGTTCCAGCCCAGGCCGTAGAAGCCGCTGCGACCTCCGAGCTCCTCGGGCCCATGCGTGACGCTCTGGGGGCGCCAGATGGCTTGCAGGCCCGCGGTGTCCACGAGCGGCCCCTGGAGGCCCGGGACGACGCCGCCCGCGAGCAGCATCGTCAGCCACCGGGCCAGGTCTCGCACCGACGCGTTGGCGCCCCCCGCGGGCGCCTGGCCGTCATTGTTCGCGCCCAGGTCCGGCGTCCACCGACCGTTCACCAGCGTGTGCAGCGCCGCGCGGTTCTTGCTCGCCTGCAGCTCCGCGAAGGAATAGTTCGCGCTGGTCATCCCCAAGGGAGCGAAGAGCACCTCGCGCGCCAGGTCTCCCCACGAGCGCCCCGTGGACGCGGCGAACGCCACCGCGCCGGCCGTGAGCCCGTAGTTCGTATAGGCATACGTGTCGCGGAAGCGTGACAGGGGATACAGCGCGAGCTTCGAGATGATCTGCTCGCCGGTGTAGCCGAGGTCCTCGAGCAGATCGCCCGCATGGTCCGGCAGGCCGCTGCGATGCGAGAACATGTCGGCGACGGTGACGTGCTGGCCCACCCACGGGTCCGCCAGGGTGAAGCCGGGGCGCAGCGACTGGAGCGTGTCGTTCCAGCCCTGCCCCTTGGACAACTGCCGCGTCAGGGCGGCCGCAATCACCGTGGAGCTCAAGGGCTTGGAGACGGAGGCGAGTTGGAAGACGGTGTCCGGGTCGACGTCACCCGCGACTCCCGCCTGCTTCTCCCCGATGCCCTTCAGGTAGCGGACGACGCCGTCGTACACCACGGCGACCGCGATGCCCGGGACGGTGGTGGCCGCCTTGTCCTTCTTGATGATGTCCTCGAGCACCGCCAGCGCGCGTGTCACCCCCTCCGCGGTGATTTCGCCACACGCCGGTACCGGCGCGGCCGTGGCCCCACGAGAGACCTGCGCGGGCACGGCGGCCTGGGCCATCGAGGGTCCTCCCGTCACGGCCACCCCGACACCCGCGGCGCCGAGCCCCCGCAACACCGCCCTGCGCGGCAACCCCGGTGTCGAGCCGTTCACATCGTCCTGCGCCATGTCGGCCTCCTCGGTCTGACGTCGAAGAGGTTTCGACGAACCGGCCGCGCGGAGGGTGGGAGGCAGCAGGCACCCGCGCAACGTCCCGAAGTCCAGTTGCGCGGCGCGCACCCTCGAAGCGGGGCCTCACGTTGACTTTATATACGGCATATATAAATCATCCTGGAAACGAGTCATGGGGCCGACGACGTGGCCCGGGAGAGAGACGCATGGCGGAGCGCTGGCTTCTCCAGGGGGCGACGGTGGTGACGGGAGACCCCGAGCACGAAGACCTCCCGTGCGGTGACCTCCTCATCGAGGACGGCCTCATCGTCGCGATGGGGCGCGGCTTGAGCACGGAGGGATGTCAGGTGCTGCCGCTGACCGGGAAGCTGGTGATGCCGGGGCTCATCGACACGCATCGACACACCTGGCAGACGCCGCTGCGGGGGCTGGGCGCGGACTGGACGGTGATGGACTACCTTGCCGCGGTCCGCGTGAAGCTCTCCCCGGTGTTCCGCCCCGAGGACCTCCATGCGGGGACGCTCGCGGGGGCGCTCGAGGCGCTCGACGCGGGCATCACCACGCTGGTCGACTACTCGCACTGCATCAGCTCGCCGGAGCACGCGGACGCGGCGCTCCAGGGGCTCCAGGACTCCGGCATCCAGGCCCTCTTCGCCTACGGCTTCGCGCCGGGCCCCACGCCGAGCCCGGCCTTCCCTTCCCTCGAACATCGCTTCGCGGATGCGCGCCGACTGCGAGCCGGCCCCCTGTCCTCGGACTCCAGCCGGGTGCGCCTGGGCATCGCGCTCACCGAGATGCAGGTCCCCTGGGAGCAGAGCCGCGCGGAGGTGCACACGGCGCGCGCGCTGGGAGTCCCCATCAGCCTGCATTGCTCGGCGTGGCCCGTCACGGGGCCGAGCGAGGTCGAACAGCTGGCGCGTGAAGGGCTGCTCGGCCCGGACCTCCTCTTCGTGCACTGCACGTTCAGCAGTGACGAGGACCTGGCGCGCATCGCGAACAACGGCGGCTCCATCAGCGCGACGCCGGAGTCGGAGCTGCAGATGGGCATGGGGTTCCCCATTGTCGGGCGCGCCCTGCGCGCGGGGGTGAGGACCACACTGGGCTGTGACGTCGTGGCGAGCAACGGGGGTGAGCTGTTCACGGCGATGCGGCTCGCGCTCCAGTCGGAGCGGGGACGCGCGAACGCGCTCGCGGGACTGCCTCGACGCCTGGACCTGAAGGCCCGCCAGCTGCTTCGCATGGTGACGCAGGACGCGGCGGACGCCATCGGCCTGGGGGCCGTCACGGGCTCACTGCGCCCCGGGAAGCAGGCGGACCTGGTCGTGCTCTCGGCGGACTCGCTGAACCTGAGCCCGCTGGGGGCTCCGCGAGACGCCATCGTGATGCAGGCGCATGCGGGAAATGTCGAGTCGGTGATGGTGCGCGGAAAGCTCGTGAAGCACCGAGGCGTCCTCCTGGGGACGGAGGTGTCCGGTGTCCGACGCCAGGTGCTGCGGGCCCGCGACGCGGTGCTCGAGCGGGTCGGCGGGATGTCGGCGCTCCTCGCCGAACACGCGAGGCTGGAGGAGCACTGGGACCTGGGCGCGGGACGTGCACCCGGCACGACTGTCACGCGCTGACGACACGAGGCCCAGAAGCCGGTTGCGCGCCCCTGGAAGCCGACTACGTTCGCGGGAGTGAAGACCCCCAAACCGAGAGGGCGGCCTCCTCGGCTGTCCGGTCCGCTCGTCATCGAGACGGCCGCGAAGCTCGTGCGGGAGAACGGGCTGCGAAACCTCTCGATGCGCGCGCTGGCGGACAGGCTCGGCGCGACGCCCATGGCCTTCTACCACCACGTCGGAGACCGCGACGCGCTGGTGGCCCACGTGGTGGAGCACATCTTCGAGCAGCTCGTGCTCCCCGACGCCAGCCTCGCGCCGCTGGACTGGCTGCGTGAAGTGGCGATGCGGGTGCGCGCGCTGGGGCTGGAGCATCGAGGGGTGATGGACTTCCTCCTGGAAGAAGGGCCCGCGGTGCACGGGGCGCTGGTCGTCCTGGACAGAACCGTCACGAAGCTGCACGAGGCGGGCGTGCCGTGGCACGAGGCGGGGGACCTGCACAACACGTTCTTCTCCTGGCTCGCGGGCACCATCCGTCGCCAGGAGCAGTGGGCCGCGAGGCAGGAGGATGCGCCCCCTCCCCTCCAGCGCTTCCACGCCGCCGCCCTCGCGCTCCCAGCCAAGGACTACCCGGGTGTGGCGCAGACGCTGACGCGCATGCGGACCCTCGATGTCGAGGCCGAGTTCCAGAACAGCCTCGACTTCATGCTGGAGGGAATCGGCCGACGACTGGAGCAACACCGCGCCAGGAAGCCCCGGGGGCGATAGTCGGACGGCTCAACGTTTGAAGCCGACGTCCAGGGCGCGGACGAACGGCGGGGGGCGCCGCGCATCTCGCGCCCCCCGCGTGCGCCGGAGCGCGCTACAGCGCTTCCACGAACATCGCCAGGTCGCGATAGGCACCGGAGGGAGTCATGGTGACGTACCAGACGCCCGGCTCGGGGTCCAAGACCCAGCAGGAGTTGTAGCTGCGGAAGTCCGACGACATGCAGCCGTACTCCGTGGCCGTCGGCGGGCTGTCCTTGCGCGCCGCGACCTTCATCGCGCCCGCGGGAGAGCCCGTGTCCATGCCCGCCGCCTCCACCGCGAGGTGGTCCATGCCCGGGGGCACCATGACCTTGAAGGTCCTCGCGAGCGCGGACGAGGCGGTGAGCCCCTTCGTATAGGTGCCGCTGCGCACCAGCGACACGGCGTCCACCTGCTGGGCATGGAAGCCCACGACGCGCGCCGAGGTGAAGGTCGCCGAGGTGGACCTCACCAGCGCGTACCAGGTGCCCGCATCGGGCGCCGACACCTGACACCGCACGGTGCCCGCGGTGGGCTCCGCGCAGCGCGTGCTCGCCGTCGTCGGCAGCGCGTCCTTCGCGAGGAAGACCGCCAGGTCGCCCGTCGTCGCCGCCTGCTGGCCGGACACCTCGAAGAGCAGCTCCGTCTCCCCCGCCGGCACCTCCAGCGTGAAGAACTGGGGCTGGCCCGGCTTGATGACGAGGTTGGGCAGGGGCACGCCATTGGTGAGCGCCGTCACCGTCTGCGCGGCGAGCATGCCGCCGGTGAGCGACAGGCCGCGATACCGCGTCGTCCCCGTGAGCGACACGAACCACGTTCCCGCACTCGGGTTGGGGATGACGCACACCCGTCCGTGGGTGGTGGTGGAGCCGGTGCAGTCCACGCTCACGCTGCCCACCGGCCGACCTCCAAACTTCACCTTGAGGGTCGGGTTGCCCACGCCGTTCCCCGTGCCGAACCACAGCAGGCCCTGGCCCGGAGGGACCTCCATCCGCCACACCTGCTGCGAGCCGCCCTCCGCCGTCAGGCCGGTGAGCGCGACGTGGGACGACAGCGGGGCAATCCCCTCCGCCTGCGTCATCGAGTACGTCCCCGACAGGCGCGCCATGGACGACAGGTTCGTCACCGTCTGCGTCCAGTGCCCCACGTGCCACGTGCCGGCGCGAGGCTGGACGAAGTCGCAGTTCTCCTCGCTGCCCATCGCGTTCCTCGACGCGCAGTCGTAGCTGTAGGTGGTCGGCGGAGCACCGTAGCGCACGTAGAGGTTCGCGTCGCTGGTGAGCGTGCCCTCGCCCTTCAGGTTGAAGTTGAGGTGGCTCGCGCCCGGAGGGACCTCCAGCCGATAGACGGTCATGGTGGACACGGGGACGTTCTGGACGGGCTGCTCCCACATGCCGTTGACCAGCGCGCGCGCCTCCCGGTTCGTCGTGGTGATGCGCATGGCGCCGTTGAACGCGGTACTGCCAGACAGGGTGATGTACCAGACGCCTCCCGCGGGGGTGGGGATGTCACAGGAGCGCCAGGCCTTGCACTTGTAGGAGAACTCGGTCGGATAGGCCCCGTGCTGGATCCAGAGCTCCGGCCCGACGGAGTCGTGGTACTGGCGGCCCAGCATCTCCACCAGGAGATAGGGCAGGCCCTCGGGGAGCTCCAGGCGGTAGGTCCGGAAGACGTTCGCCGAGGACGGCACGGGCGTCGCGGTGTCGGCGACGACGGAGGAGATGGGCCCCGTCTCCGAGTGCCTCGCCACGAGGGAGGCGTTGGAGCCCGAGCCCGGAGGCGGCCACATGCTGGTGACGCGCACGAGCACGAACCAGGGGCCCTCCTGGGGGTCGAAGTAGTCGCACCGCTCGTAGGACGAGTACGACTGGGTGGAGGCGCAGTCGTAGTCCGTGTTCGTCGGCAGGGCGCCGCGCTTGACGTAGAGGCTCGCGTCCGCCTGGCTGTAGCCCTGCGTGACGAAGGTCAGGCCGGTGCGCCCAGGCGGTACGTCGAAGCGGTAGTAGGTCCCCTGGAAGGTCTCGGCGATGCCGTTCACGGTGACGCCGTTGAACAGGGGGAGCGGCGCGGTCACCTTCGCGGTGAGCGTGCGGTCCGTGAAGGCCGCGCGCGAGCGGACGCGCACGTACCAGGTGCCACCCGCGGGGCGCTCGATGACACAGGGCGTGAGCATGAAGCACCCCGTGGTGCCCGTCGCGGGGGGCGGGCTGCCCGGCTGTGCATCCACCATGACGTCCAGGGTGGGGTTGCTCAGGGTGAACTCGAGCTTCACCTGGTGGGGCGGCACCTGGAGGGTGAACAGCCGGTCCTCCAGCGGCATGCCGGAGAACGGTGCCGAGGGCTGGTCGAGCACCAGCGCTCCGGTGGAGACGGGCACGGCGCTGGTGTAGCCGGCCGTGAGCGTGTGGCCCGCGAAGTCGCCGTAGCCGCCCGGCTCCACCCAGAAGTGCCACGTGCCCGCCGCCGGCGCGTCGATGACACACGAGCCCGGCAAGGACTTCCGGCAGGCATAGCCGCCGTCGTGCACGGGCCGGCTGCCACGTCGCGCCGACACGTAGCCCGAGCCCGTCCCGCCCTGCGCCCAGATGGCCAGCCGCGCCTGTCCCGGTGGGACCTCCAGCGTGTAGTAGAGGCGGTCATCACTGTGGCCGCCCACGCCTGTCACTTGTTGGAGGTTCGTGAGCGCCGTGTTGCTGACCACGCCCTTGTAGCGGCCCAGGACCGAGAGGTACTCGAACTTGCGATACGGGTACTCCGGAGCCACCCGGACATACCAGGCACCGGCGCGAGGCTCCTCGAAGGTGCAGCGGCTCCCGGTGCTCGACCGGCTGCAGTCGTAGTCGGTGCCCTCGGGCGGACTGCCGTACTTCACCGTCATCAGGAAGGAGCCGAAGAAGAGGGACGGCACCTCGAAATAGAGCGTGGCGACAGACTCGGGGACATCCAGCCGGAACAGGAACGGCCCGCCCGATTCGCTGTCGAGGCGGGACACCTCCTGACCGTTCACCAGCGGAACGGCCAGCTCCAGGCTCACTGACTGCGCGAGCAGCGTGACGCCACTGAACGCCGCGTAGGCCCGCACCATGACGTGGTACGTCCCCGCCACCGGCGCCGTCACCGTGCAGGTCTCCGTGTTGCCGGTGGCCCACGAGCGGCAGTCGTAGCTGGTCGTCGAGGGGTTCCCGCCCCGCTTGACGTAGAGGTCCGCGTCGCCGGTGCCTCCCGAGAGCGTGACCTTCAGGGAGTCCTGCTGCGCGGGCACCTCCAGCGTGAAGAAGAGCATGGCGTCCTTGGCCGCCGAGAGGTTCGTCACCGGCTGGCCATTGATGAGCGCCGTCACGGGAGGCACCACCGTGCCCACGAGCTTCGCGCCGCTGAAGGCCGTGTAGCCGCGCAGCATGACGTACCAGGTCCCCGCCTGGGGAGCTGACACCTCGCAGCTCTCCGTGTTGCCGGAGGTGTTGGAGCGGCAGTTGAACGTCGCGAGGTCGGGCGTGGAGCCATGCCGGAGGTAGAGGTCCGCGTTGCCCGTGCCGTCCGAGAGCGCCACGCTCAGCCGCGTCTGCCCCGCGGGCACCTGGAGCGAGTACATGAGCCAGTCGCCCACGACGCCGGACACAGCCGTCATGGCCTGGCCGCTGGTGAGCGCGCGCACGGGGCTGGCGCCCGTGCCGTAGGCGGAGACGGTGGCCGTGAGCGTCACGTTGGAGAAGGAGCTCGTGGCGGTGAGCAGCACGTACCAGGTCCCGGCGATATCGCGGCCGGACACGGTGCAGCGCTCCACGCTGTCGGCTCCCGCGGACGTGCAATCACCCGTGGTGGCCGTCGGTGCGGCGCCGAAGGCCACCTTCATGTCCAGGTTGCCGGGCCCTCCCGTCGTGGCGAAGGTGACCGCGCTCTGGTGGGCCGGGACGTCCAGCGTGTAGAGCCGCTGCCCGCCCGTGGGGGCCGCGATGAAGGGGATGGGTGTGCCTGGGGTGAGCACTCCGTCCACCAGCTTCTGAGAATGGCCGTCGGTGGAATCCGGGTCCGACTCGGGTGACTCACCACGACAGCCGCTCCACAGGAGCAGCGCTCCCGCGAGCAGGAAGATGCGCTGAAGACTTTTCACAGGGGTCCTCGAATCGAGTCAGGGCCTCGCGGTGAGGGCCGCGAAGCCGCTTGAATTTGCAATCAGGTGACACTTGCTTCCGTCACCCTCGAACGGACCCGGGCGCGGATTGTCGCGTCGCGCCGCGAGGAATTTTCACCGGGTGTTCCAGACGAGGAGGACTCACGAGGTCTCGGAGCCGCCCTCGGAGGACACGGCCACCTCCTCGACGTCTCGGGTTCTCGAGGTCTCCAGCTCCACCGGACTTCCGAGCGCGCGACATCCACAGGCCGGACTGGGCGCCATGGCATGGAAGCCATCTCGTGCCCGGCGACTTCATCGCGCGGCTGCAGCAGGAAGCGGTGAACGCTCCCGAAGTGGCTTGCGACCCCAGGACATTTGCATTGCTCATCAGTCGACCTGCGCCGCCACAGCGCGTCTGCTGGTCAACGCTCCCCACTCAGCGGCTTAATTGGCTTAATCATGTTTTACGGCTCTATGCATGATGTTGGCGGCCCGGCCATCCGGAGCCAGCGCCTCCGCTCTCCCTTGGCGTGGAGCGCCCGAGAAACCGTCGACCACAAGGAGCACCATCATGTCTGGCCATCTTGCTTCACGCAGTCTGGCGTTGCTGGGAATCTGTGGGGGCCTGAGCGTTCTGGGAGGCTGTGAGCGCGCCGAGCCAGCGTCCGCGGACCTCGACCCGGTGGGCCAGGTGGAGAGCGCCGCCATCGTCGACACCATCACCGCGGGTACCTACGTCATCCGCTCGGTGATGACCAACAAGTGCATCGACGTCGCCTCGTCGAGCACGGCGGACGGCGCCAAGGTGCAGCAATGGGATTGCAATGGAACCAATGCACAGCGCTTCGTCGTCACGCCGACGTCCGGCGGCTACTTCAGCATCATCAACGTGAACAGCAACAAGGCGCTCGACATCAAGGAGGCCAGCGTCGCGGCGAACGCGCTCGTCCACCAGTGGAGCTACGGAGGTGGAACGAACCAGCAGTTCCGCTTCGTGAAGGAGGTGGGCAGTGAGTTCAGCATCCGCGCCCGCCACACGGACATGGCCATCGACGTGTACTGGGGCAATACGGCCAACGGCACGGAGCTGGTGCAGTACCCCTACGAGCAGCGAACGAACCAGCGCTGGACGTTCGACCGTGTCGATGGAGGCGGCGGCACGGGGCTGGCGGCCATCCTGAGCGAATCCACGTTCAACGCCATGTTCCCGAACCGGAACCCCTTCTACACCTACAGCAGCCTCATCGCCGCCGCGAGCACCTTCCCGGCCTTCGCCAATACAGGCTCGCTGGAGACGCGCAAGCGCGAGGTGGCGGCCTTCTTCGCCAACACGGCGCACGAGACCGGGAACTATGTCTACATCGAGGAGATCGCCCGTGGCCCCTACTGTGGCACCTGGGGCCCGCCGGGGTGCAACTGCGTCGCGGGCAAGCAGTACTACGGCCGTGGGCCCATCCAGTTGTCCTGGAACGGCAACTACTGCGCCGCCGGAGCCGCGCTGAACCTGCCCCTGCACACGAACCCCGACCTGCTGGCCCAGGACGCGAACGCCTCGTGGCGCTCCGCCTTCTGGTTCTGGACCACCCAGACGGGTGCCGGAAGCATGACTGCGCACAGCGCCATGGTGAACGGGGCCGGCTTCGGTGAGACCATCCGCACCATCAATGGCACGTTGGAGTGCAACGGTGGAAACCCGGGGCAGGTGCAGAGCCGCATCCAGAAGTATCAGGACATCGCCAACCTGCTCGGCGTGAGTCCTGGAGGCAACCTGGGCTGCTGAGAGGCAAGTCCCAACGCTCGTGGAGTGGGGCCGGAGAATCGACGGCCTCACCCCACGGGTGCGCCTGCGCCAGCATCACTGGAACAAGATGGGAAGCTGCTGCCGGTACGCGAAGTCGGCCAGCCACCGCAGCCGCTCCAGCAAGAACTCCCCATCCACGTCGATGAACGACTCGAACGCGTTCTTCGGCACCAGCCCGATGGACTTCGCCACGTTCCGTTGCCACTCCGAATAGAACGCGACCCCGGGGCGAGCGCTCAGCTCCGTGGCGATGGTCGTCAATTCATCCCGCAGCGTCTGGCACTCCGCGGCGGACCACTCGCCATCACAGTCCGAGTGGAGGATGAGCGTGGGAAACCGGGAGCCCTGCATCCCACCCTCCAGCTCGCGCGTGACGTAGTCCCGCAGTTCGCCGAAGTCCGCGTAGGAGCCCACCTCGACGCCCTCCAGTTCTTCCTCGTCCTCGAAGACACAGAGATAGAGCCCCATTACATCGCCTCCCGCTGGATGGTTCGTCCCGTCGTCCGGATCAGGGTCTTGAGCGACGAATGGAACTTGCAGCGCTTTGGAACCACCAGCACGAGCCGCTTGCGAATTTCCACCGCCCTGAACGCCAGGAGGCGGATTTGGTAGGTCGCGCGCAGGACGGACACTTTCTTTATCAAGTAGAGCTTGTCGTTGATCTCCGCATCAGGGCGCGTCCCACGCGGGACCTGGTGTCGCGTGTACTTGAAGGTCATGGGTTCGAGCCGGGTAGGGGTTTGACGGTGACGCCCCGGCGCTCCTACCACGCGCGGCACGCCCCCTGGATGGGCCTGTTCGTGAAAATCATGGGCACCATGAGTCGCTCGGCGTGAACTGGGCTTTGCCCTCGGCGGTCCGCCCCGCGGCGGTTCTCGAGCATCGAACTGCCAATAAGCGCACCGCGCCGTTCATGGCTACGCTCGTGGAGCCGAAGAGCGACTGCCCCGTGCACCGTGACTTGTGAATCGCGGTTCACCCATGCACCAAGGTGCGTTCATGACCATGAGCGATGAGGCCGAAGGCTCGACCACGAAGGCACAGCTGCGACAGCAACTGGACGCCATAGAGAACGACGCGCTTCGACAAGCGGCCAACTGGTTCATCCTCGCCGCCGGCACGGCGAACGTGATCATGCAGCTCTCCCGGCCGGCCGTCGCTTACGGCGTCATGGAGAGCAAGGTCGACGAGGGCAACCTCTTCAAGAACCCGAAGCGGCGGGCCCGCACCACGCTGGCGTACCTCGCGGTGACCATGCTCGGCGGGGCGGAGGAGCGCGCCGCGATACGCCGGGCGACGAACGTCTCCCACGCGCGCGTCCGCTCCGAGCCCGGGCATCCAGTCGGCTACAACGCGTTCGACCCCGCGCACCAGCGCTGGGTGACGGCGTGCCTGTACGTCGGCGCGGAGGACGCGTACCAGCGCGTGCACGGCCCGCTTCAGGGCGAGTTCCGGGAGCGGTTCTACCAGCAGGGGAGCGTGTTCGGCACGACCCTGCAGATGCCGCCCGAGTCGTGGCCGGCGACCCGCGACGACTTCGAGGCGTACTGGCAGGCGGAGGTCACGGGGCTCACGATGGACGAGCGCACGCGCGACTACCTCTGCCGGATCGTGCGACTCGAGTATCTCGGTCGCCGCATCCCCGCGCCCGTCCTGCGGCTGCGGCAGCGACTGGTCGCTGGCTACCTGGGGCCGGAGTTCCGCACGCTGATGCAGCTACCGTGGACGGAGGCCGACGCCCAGACCTTCGAGAAGTTCAACCGACGGCTGGCGGGTTTCATGCGTCTGGCCCCCACCGCCATTCGTGAAGCGCCGCTACGGCGACAACTGCGGGACGTGCGCAGGCGGCTGGCCGAGGGACGCCCGCTGTTCTGACACGGCTGGCAGTCAGCGCCGGAACTTCTGCGGGAACAAAGACTTCGGTGCAAGTCCACATCACCCCACGGGGACACCGGGCATGTCGCGAACGACCTTCTCGAGCTCCGCGCGGGCCACCGACTCCGGCGTCCACCGAATCAGCGTGTCGCGCACACTCCGCGCAAGGCCGTTCTCCCATTGCGCAACCCGGCCAAGCATCCATGAGCGGTCGCGAATCCGCTCCGCGCGCGGACGGCGGAGTTGCTCATACCGGGCCAGTGCCTCGTCCGTGGGCCCCATCGACACCAGGAGCTGCGCGAGCGCGGCTGCGTCCTCGATGGCCAGCCCCGCGCCCTGCCCCAGGTTCGGCGTCACCGCATGGGCCGCGTCACCTAGCAGCACGACACGAGGCTTCCACCACCGCAGCGCCGAACAGTCCTCGATGTCGTTGTGAAGCAGCCCTTCGAGCCCACCGAACGCCGCCAACGCCGAACGGGCCGGGTCCGCGAAGCCGGCATACAGCGCCTGGAAGCCGGCCAGGTCCTTCCACGGAGCCGGCGCACGACGCGGGGCATTGAGCGTGAGGAAGACATAGGACTTCCGCTCACCCAACGGCACCACGCCCACGCGCCTGCCCGTTCCCCACATCTCCACCACCGCGTCCTCGAAGTGCCCTTCCACCACGCCACGCCAGCACGTGTAACCAGAGTAGCGAGGGTGCACCTCGGCGCCGCACACGTGCTCCCTCACGATGGAACGGATGCCATCCGCGCCGACCACGACGTCGTAGCGCCCCGCTGTTCCATCGGAGAGCTCGACGTCCACGCCATCCGCCCCACTCCGCAAGCCCATCACCGTCACGCCCAGGCGCGGTGTGGGCGCCACGGAGCGCAGGACCTGGAGCAGCTTGTTCCGATGAAGCGTGGTCGCCGGCAGCGACAGTCCCGACACGGAGTAAGACGTCTGTTGGAGCACACGCCCCGACGCATCGGTGATGCGCGCCAGTCCCACCGGATGCCCGGCGGCGAGGACAGCCTCATGCAGCGAGAGCCCCTTCATCACGGCCATCACATTCGGGCCCAGCACGATGCCCGCGCCCTCGTCCCCATAGGAGGCCCGCCGTTCGACGAGCTCCGCCACCACGCCCCGCCTTGCCAGTGCGGCCCCCAGCGCGAGCCCTCCGATTCCTCCCCCCACCACGAGGACCTTCACGATGACCTCCTCGAACCCAACCCCACGAACAGCATCTCCAGGTCACGGCGAAGGCGCGCTCGCGCCGTGGCCACCGTGGAGCCCGCCATCGGCACGAGCATCCGCATCACCGCCGCGTAATAGACGCCGAAGACCAGCTCCGCCGCCCGCTCGCCGTCCACCTCCGCTCGCAGCTCACCTCGCGACTTCGCGTCGGACACGACCGATGCCAGCGCCCCCACCAGCCTCGCCAGCGCCGGGCGATGCAGCTCCTCGGCGGCGCCCGTGAGCCACGGCAGCTCCTTCACCACCACCCGCGCCAGCTCCGGCTGCGACGCGTAGTGGGTCAACAGCGGCGAGAACAGGTGCATGCACCGGTCCACGAAGGGCCCCTCCCCCGGCAGCGACGTCACCGCCCGCTCCACGAGCGGCATCGCCTCCGCGCGCCACAGCTCGTGCAGCAGCGCGTCCTTCGTCTCGCCGTACACCAGCACCGTGCCCGTCGCGACGCCCGCCGCCTCGGCGATGGCGCGCACGGTCGTCCCCTCATAGCCACGCTCCGCGAACAGCCGCTTCGCCGCCGCCCGGATGCGCTCCCACTTCTCGCTCTTGGCTCGCTCCCGCAGGGACATATTGAACAGGTTCATAATTGAACGCGTTCAAAATCTCCAGGGATTCGCTCCCGGACCGCATCGGGAACCACACGGGCAGGCGCTGGCGACCCGCCGGGCGTTGAAGGAAGGAGCGTGCCGCTGGCGTGGGATTTCGCGAGGCGGCGATGTAGGGATGCGCCGTGCCCGACCTGCTCGGGCGGAGGAGGACGGGTGACAGTCGCAACCCTCGAAGAAGGCCCGCTCAGGGGGCCGAGCTTCTTTCTCGACCGCACGGCGCTGCGGGCGGTCGCGCTGGCCCATCGCGACCGCTACGGCGTCGCCAAGCCCCATCCCCACGTCGTCATCGACGGCTTCCTCGGAACGCGGTTGGCGTCCGAGCTGGCCTCGGTCTTCCCGGGGGCGAACGACGCGCAGTGGAAGCGCAGGGACCACGTGGAGCAGGCGGCCCGGCTGGGACAGCTCCAGCGCAAGGCGTTCGAGGACGTCCCCGGCCCGCTCCGGCACCTGCTCTCGGAGTTCTCCGGCATGTCGTTCATCGACTTCCTGGAGACCGTCACCGGCGTGCAGGGGCTCATCCCGGACCCGCACTTCCGGGGCGCTGGCCTGCACCTCACGCTGCGCGGAGGACACCTGGCGCTGCACGCCGACTTCAACCGCGACCGCTTCCGGGCGCTCACCCGTCGGCTCACCGTCCTCTACTACCTGAACCCGGACTGGCAGCCCGCCTGGGGCGGCGACCTGGAGCTGTGGAACGCCGACCTCACGCGATGCGAGACGCGCATCTCACCGGTGCTCGACCGCCTGGTGGTGATGGCGCACGGCGATGACCACTGGCACGGCCACCCCACCCCACTGGACTGTCCCGAGGGACGCGGTCGCGCCGCAGTCGCCGCCTACTTCTACACCGCGGAGGTCTCCACGGACGCGCCGGAGCCCCACAGCGCCATCTGGGCTCCCACGCGCCCGTAACCTCTTCCCCCGCCCGCGTACGCGAGCAGGAGAAGGGACGAAGGCAGGGAGGGGCCAGCTCACGCACGGGCCCCTCCGCGACTTCAATCCGAGCCGAGGAGGTCCTCGCGCCTCAGTAGATGCACTGGAGTCCGAGGTTCAGCACGAACGGGACCCCCGTGTTGGCGTAGAGGTTCATCGTGCCCGTGGTGTAGCCGAAGTACTGGCAGACCCGGTTGACGGACGAGCGCAACTGCCACCACGAGGTGAACGGCGGGTTCATGCCGCTGAGGAACGGAAACCGGGGGTCATCGGTGTCGACTCCGCGAGGCGCCACGTGGGTGCTCGGGATGCAGACCAATCCCATCAGGTCCGCCGACGTGTTCTGGAAGCCCGTGAAGAACCCCGTGTTGTAGACAGAGCCACACTCCCTGTCGGCGATGGCGCCCGCGTTGTACGCCGCCTGCGAATCGAGCGAGGTGGAGCTGCCCTGCCACAGGGCCCACGCCCGCGCATCCGAGCCAGGGAGGTCCTGCCAGGTCACCATGTCGGAGGTGAAGCAATGGATGCCCATCAGCTCACCCGACTGCTCTCCGGTATACATGCCTCGCGCATAGCCATAGTTGGCACACACCCGCTCGGCGCTGCGGTTCGCGTAGGCCCAGCCCACGTCGTTACGATTCGTGATGGGATATCCCCCCGCGCTTCTGTCGGCGGCCGTCGTGTCGAAGAAGACAATCCCCGCGAGGGCGGGGGCCGAGACCAGTGCGACGATGGCGGCTGCAAGGGATGTCACGAGCTTGGAAATTCGCACGGCTCCAAACATTCTCTCTCTCCTGGAAGGAACATCGGCGGAGGTCGCCGAGAGAGATACGAAGCCCTGGTGAATCCTGGTCATCGTCGGCTGTGCATTTCCCGGGGAAGCCAGCAGCGCGCTGTACGATTCCCATGCAATCAAATACATGCCGCGCGACGCGTCAGCGAGGACCGGGAGCGCCCTGCGACACGCGTTCGGCACGGAAGCGACGCAGGCGCCGGCTGCTCACCAACATTCCATCGACGCCGCCTGACGCCCCCTTCGTGAAGGACACCGCGCCGAACGAGCTCACGAAGCGGTTGCCCCCCACGGGCTCGAGCAGGAGGTCGTCGCGACGGAACCAGCTCAGCGCCAGCTTCCCGTCGACGAGCCGCACCGTGTACGTCATGTCCACCTCGTCGCTGCGGTACTGCCCGACCAGGGCCTCCAGCTCGCCCACCGTGGGCATCGGCTCGCGCACCCGGACGAACTCTCGCGTCGTCGGCCAGAAGTCCTGGATGCCCAGCACGGGCGCCCCCGGCGCCGCCGACGCGTTGAAGCGCCACACCCCGGGCGTCGGCTCGGCCGGCAGGAACGCCCCCTGGCCGATGGGCGTCAGCGCTGCCGAGGAGCCCACCTCGCGCAGCGCGCCGTCCTTCACCTCCAGCCGCACCACCTCGTCCGTCTGGGGGCTCCAGTAGTTGCCGGCCAGCGCCGCCAGCTCCTCCGCGGGCACCACCACGGCGGGCGGAGTCATGTCCTTCAAAAGGCCGCCCAGGTACACCTCGGCCACCTTCCGCGCGAGCACCGTCGGGTCGATCTTCCCGTCGTTGCACAACACGGTGATGGCCAGCTTCTGCTCGGGGAAGAGGATGCTCTCCGTGCGGAAGCCCGCCACGTACCCGTCATGGCTCACCGTGCGAAGGCCCCGGTACGCCCCCAGCCGCAGCCCGCCGCCGTAGCCCGTCTCCCGGCCGTCGTTCAATCGACCCGAGGTCTGGAGCAGGTCCCGCAGCGCCGTCCCACCCAGGCGGCCATCGAGCAGGTTCTGCTGCCACGTCAGCAGGTCGTTCACCGACGAGTACACCGCGCTCGTGCCGTTGTACCCAAGGTCCGCCGAACTCAACCGCCACCCCCCTTCCGCGCGGGGCATGTACCCTGTCACGCGCTGGGGGATGGGCGGCGCCAGGTCATCCCGGAACGAGGTGTCCACCATGCCGAGCGGCTTGAAGATGCGCTCGTCGGCGAACGCCCGCTGCGACTTGCCGGACACGCGCCGCACGATGATGCCCAGCAGCGAGTACGCGGCATTGCCATAGAGAACCTCCTCGCCCGCAGCGAAGTTCACCCCGCGCTGCCGCGACTGGACCCAGAGGACATCCTCCTCGGTGTACAGGTCCTCGCCGCGCCATCCCGCCAGGGAGAGCAGCTGGCCCTGTTCGCGCAGCCCGTTGATGTGGTGCATCAGGTGCGCGACGGTGATGCGCTTGCCGTGGTCGGGCAGCTCCGGCACGTGCTTGCGCACATCATCATCCAGCGACAGCTTCCCCTCCTGCGCCAACAAGCCGATGGAGAACGCGACGAACTGCTTGGTGATGGACGCCAGGTTGAACGAGGAGCGAGGTGTGAGCGGCACGCCGAACTCCAGGTTCGCCAGGCCATGGCCCTTCACGTAGTCGCGCACACCGTCGCGCGAGACGCCCACGCCGCAGCCGGGCGACGCCTTGCCACGCCAGGTGGCGAAGAGCGCATCGACACGGGCGTGACGCTGGGCACGTGTCTCTCGCGCCGGTTGGGCGCGGGCGACAGGAACCACCAGGCCCCACGAGACGAGGGCCACCCACAGCAGGAGGGAAAGGGAAGGTCGCATGCACGGAGGATTCCGGAAGCCGTTCCGCCAGGTGCCGCCCATCTGCGAAGCGCCGCCCGGCATCGGTGAGCGCCTCGATTCCGGCGGTGGACGACTCCCCCTGGAGGCGAGTCCCCTCGGCCCCGCCCAGGTGTCCCCCAATCCGCTGCCCATAAGCGCGCGGAATCATAGGGAGCCCCTCGGGTGAGACCTGAGTCACGATTCAGGAAGGCCCCTTCCCCCAGCCTTCCGACGACAAGACCTTCTCCGAGGTGGACGGGACGAGGGATGCCGTCCTTGAATCCGCCGCATGACGCGGAGACTCGGCGAGCGGCTGGTGCTGGATGGCGTGTTGACGCCGGAGCTCTTGTCGCGAGCGCTCGCGCATCAACAGGAGACGGGCCAGAAGCTGGGCGAGTGCCTGGTGCGACTGGGCGTGGACGAGACGCCGGTGCTGCGGCTGCTCGCGCAGACGCTCTCGACCCGCTTCGTCTCCACCGAGAAGCTGAGCCTGGCGAAGGTCGACCCCGCCCTGCTGGAGAAGGTCTCCGTGCGCCTGGCGGAGGGCTTCGACTTCATGCCCCTGCGACTGGCGCAAGGCGTTCTCTATGTGGCCATCGCGGAGCCGCAGCGACAGCGCGCGCTGGAAGAGATTGTCCGCACAGTGGGCGTCACACAGGTGCTGCCTTTCATCGCGGTGCGCAGGTCCATCCGCGCGGCCATCCGCAAGCACTACTACGCGGTGGCGGACGCCTTCGAGCACCCGCCGGAGGACGAGGCCTGCCCCCACTGCGGCGCGCCCACGCTCCCCAAGGACTTCCAGTGCCCCCGCTGTGAGCTGCTGCTGGTGCGCCACGTCGAGGACCTGCCGCCCCGCGACAACGTCTCCCTGGTCCGCGCGCTCCTGACGCAGCCCGAGCGACAGGGCACCCCGCGCGCTCCGCAGTCGGAGACCACGCGGGTGGCGCCGTTCGACGCGGCCCAGGAGGGCTCACAGGCCCGGCCGTTCCTCGTGGGCGGACTGAGCGTGACGAACCTGCGGCTCAGCCCCTTCGAGGCGTATGTGCTCTCCCTCGTCGACGGGCACACGTCGCTGTCGGACCTGTCGCTCATCACCCAGCTCGCGGAGGTGGAGCTGCGAGCGCTCTTCGCGTCGCTCGGAGAACGGGGCGTCACGCGGCTCTACGAGCCCCCCGCGCCGACAGCCCGCGCGGCACCCGCCGAGCCGACGCCTCCGCCCGTTCCCCAGGCGACGCAGGCCGGACGCGCGGTGCCCAAGCCCTTCGTGGAGGACGCCAACGAGGATGTCCTCCAGCGCGTCATCCGGTTGGAGCAGGCGGGACGGTGGGCGGAGGCCATCGAGCTGCTGGAGCGAGGCATCGGCCTGCTTCCCCACCCCGCGCCGCTCTACAACCGCCTGGGGATGATTCTGCTGAACCACCACCGGGACTACGAGCGCGCCACGGCCCTGTTCCAGAAGGCCTCCGACCTGGCGCCGGAGAACAACCTCTACACGATGAACCTGTACTCAGTGATGTGCCTGCGCGCGGACGCCACCAACGCGGGCCAGCACAAGGCGCGACGCTGAAGCGGCCCTCCGCTCACGACAACCGGGGACGGCCCAGCCACAGCAGCCCCAACCCCAGGGCCAGCAACGTGGGCCACGCCAGCGCGAGGAACCCCAGCGCCACCCGCGGGACGACGTCGGCACCGGGCTGTTCGACATAGGCGAAGCGCGGCAGTCGCACATGGTCCGCCGCGCCCAGCGTGTCGCCCGCGAAGACTCGCGGCAACAGGGCCTCGCGCCACGAGGCGTGGAAGCGGTCCACCTGCCGCAGGAAGTGCGCGTGCCGTGCTCCACCAGTCCCCGCCACATCCTGGAGCGCCTGCTGGAAGGCCAGCGCGGGGGACACGAAGCGCAGCAGCTCCAGCGCGGATTGCTGCGCGTCCAACTGCGACTGGAAGGCCGCGACCACGGGGGCGGTGGCCCGGGCCGCCTCGTCCTGAACCGCCAGCGCGGTGGGCCAGTAGCCCTCCGTCCGGGTCCCCTTCGGCGCCAGCTCCGGATGGTCCTCGAAGTAGGCGGACAGCACTTCGCTTCCCCGCCGCTGCGCATCCAGCGAGGCGTCGCGGGTCGCCCCCACCAACGTCACGCGCGAGGGCACCGGATACAGCGCGCTCACGCCGAGCTGCGCCGCCGCGGGCACCACCACCACGAGCAACAACCACACGCCCACCAGCACCAGCGCATTGGTGGCGGAGCTCAGCGCCCGCGCGTTCACCGCCAGCGCCAGACAGAACCAGAACGCCCCATAGCCCACCACCAACGCCAACCATCCCAGGAGCCTCGGCAGCCCGCCGCCGCCTCCCGTCAACACATGCCCCGCGAGGCCCGCGAGCACGCACAGGCCCAGGAGCACCGCCGCGCGAACGGCGAGCCTGCGCAGCGCCCAGCCCCGAAGCCCCGTGGCCTGCACCAGCACCAACCGGAGCGTGCCGTCCTCGCGCTCCCGGGACACCAGGTCGAACGAGAACGCGAGCGCGAACAAGGGCAGCAGGTAGAGCAGCACGAACGACACATCCAGCGTCCCGGTGGCCAGGTGCGCCGGGTGCTCCAGCGTCTCGCGCGCGAAGTCCGTGAGGCGGCCCTGCAGTGACACCTGGTAGGACGACGGCAGCAGGTCCATCTGGCCCACCGTGAAGACGCTCAGCGGCCCCGGAGGCAGGAGCGCCTCGGGCTGGACGAGGAAGTTGCCCACCGGCACCGGCATCGTGGGGCTCTTCCAGGCGGGGGGCTCGGTCCCCTGCCCCTGACGCAGCGCCTCGGCCTGGGCCGCGAGCTGTTCGCGTCGCCAGGCCTCCTGCGTGAGCAACGTCTGTTGATGCGCGCGCAGGTCCTGGGTGAAGCGCCAGCCGTTGTAGAGCCCCAACGCCATCAGCCCGAGCAGGAGCGCGGCGGCGAAGAGGAGCATCCGGTCCTTGCGAAGCAGGAACCACTCGTGTCGGAGCAGGGACATGTTCATGGGCTCGTGCCTCACAGCGCGCTCAGGCGTGCGCCGGCGCGCAGGGCGAACGCCGTGGTCCACGACAACCAGAGCCCGAGCAACAAGAGCCCCGGAACCTGGGACGAAAGCGCATCCGTCAGTCGCTCCGCCTCCAGGCGCAGCTCCGGCACCTGCCGCCACAAGGACGCATCCGCCTTGTAGTTGGCGTCGCCGTGCTTCGAGCGGAACGCGACGTCATCGTTCATCCGCTTCACCAGCGCCTGCCGGTAGTCCTCCGCCTGCTCGGTGAAGCGCAGGTGCGCGGACAGGTCCGTGCGCGCGAGCGACGCGGACACCTGCCGGAGCGCGAGCATGGGCGACAGCGGCGCGAAGGCGCGGTGCAGCCGCTCCTGGGACGCATATCGCTCCCGCAGCTCCCCGAAGCGCACCGCCGCCACCTTGCTGCTGTACTCCTCGCCCGCCTGGAGCGCGATGCCCCGGAAGTTCACGGGGAGCGCCTCCACCGAGTCCACCCCGTAGCGCGCCAGCGTCTCGCGCTCCAACGCCACCTGCCGCGCGTCCGCCGAGTCATGTCCGCTCAGCCCCTTCTCGTAGTCCTCCGCGAGCCTGCGCGCGAAGTCCTGCGCCGTCGGCACCGGCGCCCACGTCCGGGCCGCGTCCGCCGCGAGCCGGGGCACCAGCAGCGCGTTGAGCATCCACACCGCCAGCAGCACCACCAGCGCGCCGCGCGACGTGCGCGCCCACGCGCTCACCGCCAGCCCCAGGAACACGAAGCCCGCCAGGTACAGCCCATACCCCAGCGACAACACCAACAGGCGCCCCAGCAGGTCTCCCCACGAAGCATCCAGGCCGCCGCCCAGCCCCACCACCAGGCCCAGGCCCACGACGACGAGCGGCACCAGCAGCGCCGCCAGCGCCAGCCCCACGCCCAGCGCCTTGCCCAGCACGAGCTGGTGACGCCGCACGCCGGTGCTCAACAGCAGGCGGAGGGTGCCCTGCTCCCGCTCGGCCGTGAAGGCGGAGTAGGTCAACAGGATGATGAGCAGCGGCAGGAGGAGCTGCAGGACTCCGGCGCCGGTGAGCTCTCCGAAGCGGGCCACGGCGGTGGCGTCCGTCGCGGGGCGGTGCTGGGTGAGGTTGCGCTTGTGCGCCTCCAGGTAGACGGCCACGCCCAGGTACGGCTCCACGCCCCGGTCGAACGCGGCCAGGACGGACTCGGGCTTGAAGGCCCAGACGCCGTAGTGCGCCGCCGAGTGGGGGTTCTTCTCCCCCTGCTCCAGCCAGTGCTGACGCGTCAGCCGAGAGCCCGCCTCGCGCTCGGCGCGCGACTCGCGCACGTGCAGCGCGCCCATTGCCAGCCCCACGACGGCCAGGAGCCCCACCAACATCCCCGCGGTCCGGAAGCGCCCGTCCCGCGACAGCTCCACCCATTCCTTGCGTGCGATGGCCCGAATCATTCGTGCGTCCTCAGCCCCGCATGTGCGTCAGGTACAGCTGCTCCAGCTCCGCGTGCCCCAATTCCCGCGTGGCGCGCGTCTCCACCAGCCGGCCTGACTTCATGATGCCCACGCGCGTGCCAGACTCCTTCGCGCGGAACAGGTCATGCGTCGCCATCAGCACCGCCATTCCCTCGCCGCTCAGGCGCAGGAGCAGCTCCGACAGCTCGTTGGAGGCCAGCGGGTCCAGGCCCGACGTCGGCTCGTCCAGGAGCAACGCCTTCGCACCCTTGGCCAGCGCGATGGCGATACCCACCTTCTGCCGCATGCCCTTGGAATAGCGCCCCACGGGCACGTCCATCGCCCCCGGCTGCAGCCCCGCGCGGGCGAGCCAGTCCGTGGACTCCAGCGTGGACAGCGCCGGCCGCCCCGCCAGCGTGTTGAAGTAGGCCAGGTTCTCCCGCCCCGTCAGCCGGGGGTAGAGCATCACCAGCTCCGGCACGTAGGCGAGCAGCCCGCGCACCTGGGCCTCGTGGTGACGCACCTCCAGCCCCGCGACGCGCGCCTCCCCGCCCGTGGGCTCGATGAAGCCCAGGAAGAGGTTCAGCGTCGTCGTCTTGCCCGCGCCGTTCGCCCCCAGCAGGCAGAACACCTCACCCGCCTGGATGGACAGGTCCAGCCCCTCGAGCGCCGGGTGCGCGCCGTAGCGCTTGGACAGGTTCCTCGCTTCAAGCATGGAGACTCCCATAACGGAGCCACCCGCAAGATCGCAACTTGATTGCATCTACAAATCGATACACGTCCCGTGTGACTCCGGGGACACTCCGGGCCGCAGGGGACGGACACGAGCTCCCCTGCGGCCCCTCCTGGACGTGCGCGGCTCAGGACTTCTTGTACGCGTCCGCGATGCGCAGCAGGTCCGCGATGGTGAAGTCCCCGCCCGAGCCGTAGGTGGGCTTCCAGCCCTTGTTCTGGAGGAAGGACGTGGGGTCGTTGAGCAGGACGCTGAAGAACGTCTCCCCGACGATGCGTCCGCCCACCGGCCCGAGGAAGCGGCCCTGGTTGGCGAGGTTCGCCTCCTTGAGGATGTAGTACCAGAGCGGCGCCACGGTGCTCCCCCACCCCTGCGGCAGGCCGAGCTGCGAGTTGGCGTAGCGGGTCGTCCCCAGCGCCTCGGCGACCGTCTGGCCGGCCGGCAGGGTGAACTCGTTCTGGCGCAGCAGGTTGCGCCCCGCGAGCGACAGGTACAGCGGGTCCGGCTTGCCCTGGTACTGCGGATGGTCGAAGCCGGGGATGAGGGCCTCCGGCAGGTTCAACAGCTCCGAGGCCAGGTACGTGTCGAACAGCTTGGCGCCCTGCGGGGTGACGCCGGAGCCCAGGTTGAAGAAGTTCCTCCAGTCCACGCGCTTCTCCGGACTGAGGAACGTCCCGGGCTGGTGCAGGTCGAAGATCTGCACGTTCGAGTAGCTCGAGTTGACGGTGTACGTCTCCCGAATCGTCGCGTGCCCCATGCGGTAGGCGGCGGCGGAGAACTCGATGGGAATCTGCTGGAGGTTGGGTGGGAAGTACTGCGGCCCCTGGTTCACCAGCTTGCCGTAGAGCTCGTCGCCGACGAAGCGGCGCACGAAGTCATGGTAGACAATCCATTGGTAGTGCCAGCGCACCCGCTGGGAGGCCTCGGCGAAGAGCGCGCCTCCGGAGAACGAGCCCGACAGGTCCTTGACCACCTGGTTGTGGAACTTGATGAAGGCCAGGTGCAGCTGATTGACGAACATGTTGTCGTCGTTGCGCGGGTCTCCGATGATGGCCGTGCCCTGGACGTTGCGCAGCACGTCCCCGTCCGGGTTGTCCTGCCGCCCGAACAGCAGCGTGGCGCCGTCCTTCGCGTCGAACAGGAAGGCGTCCTGCACCGGTCCCCGGCCGTAGATGTTGCCCAGGTCCAGCGTCGGGGTGATGGCGTCTCGCGTCTGGTTGGGCTGGGTGCCCCGGCTGTTGATGTCCGAGAACACGTCGAACGTCAGGTCATGGTCCAGGAACTGGCCCAGGAACGTGTAGCCCGCGGGGATGGTGGGGTTGTCCTGCGGCACGCTCGGGCCCAGCCGGTCATCGTCCATGGGCCCGCCCGGCAGCGTGAGGGCGCGGAGGTCCTCCACGTTGAAGACGGAGGGACGCAAGTCCGGGAACATGCGGAAGAAGTCGGAGACGACGGGGCCGTTGTCCCCGGTGAGGGACTGCGCGGATTTGCTGGAGACAGCCGGGCCCACGACGCCGTGGGGGCGCACCAGGTTGCCGGACGGCGCCTTGGACAACATGGCCGCCCCGGTGCCCCGGTGGAATGGACAGCCACTGCCCGGGAGCGCGACCGTGACGCGCGGAGGAATCTTGTCACTCATGACGAATCTCCTGTGTGTCGAGCGGCGTGGCTCAGGTGGTGATGGTGATGTACGGGTCCCACGAGTAGGTCCCCACCTTGTTGCCCAGGTTGTCCGTCACCTGGACGTAGAGCTGGTAGGTCACCCGCTGTCCCGACAGCGCGGCGGTGGGATGCAGCGCGGTGGACTGGAAAAAGAAGTCCACGTAGGGCTGGGTGTTGTAGCCATCCACCTGTCCACCCGCGACCTCGGGGACCGGCACCTTGATGTGGGACACCAGGGGCTGGGGCGGAGAGATGCACTGGGCATTGCCGGAGACGTTCATCTTGTAGAGCACCGCCGAGTAGCCGGTGTTGAGCGTCAGCGAGGCCATTCGCCAGCGCAGCGTGTCGTTGGTCTTCGCGGCGACGGTCAGCTCGGAGATGGCCTCCATGCCCACCGCGTCGTCCTTGCGCACCAGCATGTACACGCAGTCCGCGATGGAGACTCCCGGCTCGTCCACCGACCCGTTGGGGCCATACTCCTTCAGCACCTTGTCCACATCCACCACGGTGAGAACATCGACGAAGCCATCATCCTGAGCCATGACGCACCTGTTCCTTGCGATTCGAGTCGAGACAAATCCAGACATCCACCCGCGCGGACACGCGTCAGGCGGTGATGGTGATCTTCGGGTCCCAGGAGAAGTAGCTCAGGATGTTCCCGTCGTTGTTCGCCAGGGCGAACGTGAAGGTGTAGACCACGGGCGTCGTCGTCGGGTTCACCGCCGTCGCCTGGAAATAGGCATCCTGGTACGTCTGCTTCGAGTCCACCGTGACCTGGTTGCCGTGCACCGACGGCAGGGGCACCGTCACCGTGGGCTCGATGAGGAAGGGCGACGTGATGCAGCCCTCTCCCCGGAGGATGTCGCACCCGTTGAGCGCGACGCTGAAGCGCGTGTTGCCCGTCAGCGAGGTGATTCGCCACCGGATGTTGTTGTTGGTGTTGACGACGATGTTCAGGTCATCCGTGGCCTGACCCGACAGCATCTCGTCGTAGCGGATGAACATGTAGACGTACGGGGTGGGCTCCCCCAGGTCCACGGGGTGGTTGGAGTCCGTGCTGAACTTCCCCTGGTAGTCCAGGTAGAGGTTCTCCGCGTCCACGACAATCAAGACATTGGCGGTGTTCTCGGTATCTGCCATGACGACCTCTGGGGTGCTTTCGGGGTGGAGTGCTCAGCGGGGCCGGAGGATTCCGGGCCGCTGGATGGAGAAGGGCTGGATGTTGGTGCGGGTGACCCCCGTGAGCGCGAGCTCCGACAGGATTCGCCCGAGCAGCGGCGCGAACTTGAATGCCTGCCCCGTGTCACCGGTGAACAGCAGCACGTCCGGGTGCCCGGGGAGGACATCCAGCACGAAGTTCAGGTCGGGCGTCATCGTGTAGAGACAGCCCACCGGGTCCACCGCCAGGGACTGCAGCCCCCGGAAGTGCTCGCGCATGAAGGTGTTGAGCAGGTCCACCATGCGCGGGTCCGCCTGGGGTGGCGAGGTGGGCGGCAGCGGGGACTTCAGGAAGGTGAAGTCGGTGCCCACCTTGATGCGGCCGGGCGTCAACAGCGGCGGCAGCCCGTAGTAGGTCGTCGTGTCGTCCCCGGGGAACTTCGGCGCGCCGAAGTAGAACCAGAGCGGATACGTGTACTGGGACGGGGACACCTCGAAATAGGCATACGTCATGCTCCAGATTTCGAGCGCGAGCTGGATGTTCAGGCTGTCGAGCACGCCGTTGGTCCACGCGGACGGCACCAGGATGAGCTTCTTGCCGGTGTACGTCCCCTGCGCGGTGGTGACGGTGACCTGGCCGGGCGCGTCCTGGATGCGGCTGACCGTCCGGCGCGGAATCATGTCCACGCCCCGCTCGCGGCACTGGTCGGCGAGCGCGCGGAGCGCCCGGTCCGCCGCGATGACACCCGCCTGGGGCTGCACCAGGCCCACCACGTCGTCGCTCAGGCCCTGGAGCACGGAAAAGCGCTCCGGGAAGTCCGCCGCGGTGAGGCGCTGGAAGGGCAGGCCCTGCTCCTCCAGGACGGCCTCGGAGTCCTTCAAGTCCCCTTCGGGCGTGTCCACGCCGCTGGGCGGGCCGAAGAACAGGAGCGAGGTGTCGTTGAGGATGCCGTTCAGGCCGCTGTCCGACTCCAGCTCCCGCCAGAGCGGATAGGCGGACTGCGCGAGCAGGGACAGGTGCGGGTCCGAGTACATCACCCGGAAGAAGCGCGACTCGCCCTTCGAGGAGAAGAAGTCGTTGTCGAAGTCGAACTGGTCCAACAGCAGGACCTTCTTGCCGGCCTTCGAGCACCACCAGGCCGCGGACAGACCGATGGCGCCCGCGCCCACGACGACCACGTCATAGGAGTCCATGTCTTCGTCTGCTTTCGTTTCGAAGGAGGGTGTCTGTCGTTACCAGCCGAGGTAGTACTGGCTGTCCAACCAGGCGGGCCACGCGAGCCCGAAGTGCGCCTGGAGCATCTTCTCCGCCTCGCAGAAGGCGCCCTCCACCCAGCCCTGCTGGTCCGAGTAGGCCTCGCCGCAGATGTGGAGGTGCTCGTCCGGGTCCGGCCGGCGCATGAAGGGCATCACGTCCCGCACGCTCACCCCGGCGCGCCACGCGTGATAGCCGCCGCCATAGGGGTCCTCCGTCCAGTTGCGGAAGTAGGAGACGTACGGCTGGGGGACGGGGTTCGCGGGCCCGTGCAGCTCCTGGAGCTGGCTCACGGCCTCCGCCACCATCACCGCCGGGGCCTGCAGGTCCTCCACCTGGGCCAGCGCCTCGCGTGAGGCCAGGGCCGTGGGCCGGGGCTTGAAGCGCTCGAGCCGCTGGTGGGGCGAGTCCATCAGCGCGGACCAGAAGGGCGTGGTCCGCATGTCGTTGTAGCTGGCGAGCAGGATGGAGTGGCTGTTCACAGGGTCGGTGCCGAAGTAGTAGCACTGCCGCATGGGCAGGTCGGTGATGGACTCGCCCGCCACGGCCTGGAACTCCTGGTTCCACCAGGGGGACTCGAAGCCCATCAGCAGCTTGAAGGACGGCTCGGAGATGACGGCGTCCAGGTTCTTGCGCACCTGCGCGCTCACCTGGGGCCTGGTGAAGAACCGGTCCGCGCCAATCAGCTCCAGCGCGCGGCGGGGCATCGCGAGCACCACGGCATTGGCATACACCGTCCACGACTTGCCGCTCGGGACGTTGTTCAGGGTGAGGACATACCGGTACGGGCTGCCCTCCGGCGCGGCGGTGAGCGCCGTCAGGCCGTTCTGTCCCCAGAGGTGGGCGCGCTTGCCGCTCGGGTCCTGGGCGACGAAGCGCTGGGCGAGCGTGTTGCCCAGCTGGTCATAGCCGCCGTTCAGCGTCTGGTATTCCACGCTCGCCAGGGAGAAGTCGCCCACGAGGTACGGAAAGGCCTCCGCGGCGTTCCAGTTGATGGTGTTGGAGTAGTAGCCGCCGGCCACGGCCAGGAACTCGTAGGCCTCCTGGCCCACCTGGTCCTTGAGGAGGTTCCAGAAGCCCAGATCATTGACCTTCTTGCCCTGGTAGGGCCCCGGCTTGCGGTAGGTCAGGTTGGGTTTGATGTCGTCCCAGTCCCGGGCGGTGAGCTCGAAGGAGTAGTCGTAGGGAGGGGTGAACTTCACCTGGTTCGCGTAGCGCTCCTGGAACCAGGGGTCTGCCATGAGGACGTCGTAGATGACCTTGTTGAAGAGCTGGTCCGAGTCGAAGCCCACCACGTCGTCGGGCAGGAAGTAGCGCGTCTTGAACGTGCGGCGGTCCGCCTGGGCGTTCGCCCACTCGTCGGCCTTGAAGCGCTGGCCGCGCAGGTAGCGGTAGTGGTTCTTGTCGTCGCCCAGGGGGAAGTCCTGGGGCGTCAGCTCCTGGGAGAAGACCTCCGAGATGAGCGAGTTGACGATGACATGCGATTGCAGATAGCGCATGCCGCCAATCTCCGCCGCCAGGGAGACGCCGGGCAGGAAGACCGACTCGATGCGGCCGCCCAATCGCTCGCTCAATTCGAAGACGTGCACCGAGGATGGGCGCGTGCCGCCCTCCGCGAGGTCGCCGACGAGCAGCCGCCAGCCCGTGTAGAGCCCGGAGACGCCCGCACCGATGATGGCGACGTCGAGCTGGAGCCCGTCGTCCATTCCCGGGTCCATCGGGGGTGGATTCACTCGCGACATGTCTGCCTCTCAGGGGATGGGGCACCGCGCCCTATTTCAGGGAATTCCAGTGCAATCCCTGCACCACCAATTTCACGACTGCCTTTCGTCTGCCTTCAAGGACTTGCGGCGCGGCGGGGGCAGGCATTGACGTGTCAGGCTTCAGCCGCCTCGGGCGGACGACGCAGGGCGCTGACACGTCATGGACGGCGCGGACACGTCAACGCCCGGAGAGCCCCTGACGAGGAAAATTCCGGGCTGGACGTGATTGGGGGTCCGTGTCGATCTTCCCAGCGGATATTCGTCGCCGATTTGAAGGCGCCTTTTCGGCACCCTCTCGCACCAGGAGGAGCTCCCATGTCCTACATCGATGGTTTCGTCATCGCCGTGCCGACCGCGAACAAGGAGAAGTTCATCGACCACGCCCGCACGGGCGACCCCGTCTTCATCAAGTACGGGGCCCTGCGCGTGCTCGAGTGTTGGGGGGACGACGTGCCGAGCGGCAAGCTCACCGACTTCCGCCGGGCCGTGCAGGCCAAGGACGACGAGACGGTGGTCTTCTCCTGGGTCGAGTGGCCCGACAAGGCCACGCGCGACGCCGGCATGGCGAAGATGATGGAGGACCCCGACATGAGCCCGGAGAAGAACCCGATGCCGTTCGACGGCGCGCGGATGATCTACGGCGGCTTCGCGCCGGTGGTCGAGCTGAAGAAGTAGCCAGGTCGAAAGCGCCGGGGGCTCAGGTCAAGAGCCGCCCCCGCGCGCCCTCGACGACCAGCTGCAGCAGGGGCGAATGCAGCCCGCCGCCGCCATGCTCGCTGACGCGGCTCCACTGGAGCTCGCCGGAGTCCGCGTCGAACGCCGTCAGGGTCTCCCGGTGCGAGACGATGACCTGCCCCTGCTCGACGAGCATCGTTCCGCCAGCGAACGTCGACGACTGCTCGGAGTCCACGCGCTGGGCCCAGAGCAGGCGCCCGCTCCCGGCGTCGAGCGCGTGGACCTCCAGGAAGACCCTCTTCGTGAACGTCCCCTCGGCCCCGCCGGAGAACACGAACACGCGCCCCTCGCGCAGCTCCGCGTACGTCGGCCGGGGCCGCACGCCCGGCACCGACTTGCCGGGCACGGCGAAGGTCCACACCGTGTCGCCGCTGGCGCGCTCATACGCCGCGACGAGTCCGTTGAAGGCCGTGATGAGCAGGGAGCCGGGCGCTGGCGAGGTGTCGTTCATGCCACGCCGGGATACCACAACCCTATTGCGCCAGCGTGGAGCGGTACGAGGCCAGGGTGCACCGCATGCGCTGCACCTGCTCCGCGGTGAAGCCCGTCATGCACGCGTCATCCGTCAGCTCCATGTAGTTCTGCACGGGCACGGGCGCACCGCCGCAGCTGGTGAGCCCCACGGGGCAGCCCTTGTGGGACGTGACGTTGGGCGCCGTGTCACAGATGCGGTCGCCCGTGGTGTAGCAAGCCGGCGCCGTGGCGATGCCACAACCCTCGTAGTACGTGTGGAACAGGCCCAGGTAGTGGCCCACCTCGTGCGTGACGGTCCTCCCCTGGTGATACGGCACCACGGGCCCCACGCGGCCGAAGGCCAGCCAGTTGATGACCACCCGGTCCTGCGGCTGCCCCACCGCGCCCGAGGGGTCCGCGGGGAGGAAGGGCACATACCCGCGCGAGCCGCCCGCGCTGTTCGTGTAGAGGTTCAGGTAGCGCGTCGGGTCCCACGCAATGGTGTTCCAGTAGCTGCCCTGGTCCTGGTACCAGGTCGTGTTGCAATAGCGCTGGATGCCCGTCGTCGGGTTGCCCGCGGGGTCCTCGGTGGCGAGGAAGAACTCCAGCTTGCTGTCCACGCCCGCGGCCCCCGGCGTCCCTGTCAGCGCGCGGAAGTCCTCATTGAGGACCGTGATTTGACTGTGCACCAGCGCGTCCGAGATGTTGCCGTTCGCGCACGCCGCATCCGAGATGAGGTGCACCACCACCGGGATGCGCCGCACCGTGGTGGGCTGCCACAGCGGCCCGGGCACGGTCTGCGCCAGGGAGCAATCCGAGGGCGTGAAGCTGGCCACGCGCAGCGCGGCCGCAGGCTCGGGCGCGACACAGCGGTCCGCGTGCGGCGAGAAGACATCCGAGGAGAACAGCGCCAGGACGGAGGACACGAGGGCATGGGCTGGGAGCATGGGCCTCACGCTACCGAGCCACGCTGACGCCTTCCAGGTGGCCGGGGTGGGCGCATGGGGGGTGGAATGGTAGGAAGAAGGAATGGCTCGCGCTCGTCCCACATCGCCACGCTGCCCTCGGTGCAACGCGCCATTCACCCTGGTCGCCGAGCAGGTGTTGTACACCTGTTACTACTGCAACGCGTCCATCGATACGCGGGGAGAGCAGGCTCCGCGTCCGCTCTATCAAGCTCCGTCAGCGACGGGGCCCAACAGGTTGCCGCTCGTCCTGGGCGCGGGGATTGCCGTCATGCTGCTGGGCTCCGCGGCGGGCTTCTTCGCCATGGCGTCCTCGAGCGACTCCTACACGCCCCCGCCCGCGCGCGCCGAGCCACCCCCACCGCCCCCCACCGCGCAGGTGCCGCCCGCGCCGCCCCCGAAGCCGAGGTTCGCGTGGGACATGGACAACACCCCCACGGTGACGGACGTCAACGGGGACGGCACGGACGACATCATCGGGACCATTCGTCGCGGCACGTCGTTCGACCGCTATTCCACGGCCGCCTTCGACGGGAAGACGCTCGAGCCCCTCTGGGAGGTGCCCATCGAAGGCGCGGCCCCCACGGACCTCGCCTCCCGCGAGCGCTACATCCGGCAGGGAAATCGCCTGGTGCGACGGGAGGCCATGGCGGTGAGCCTGCTGGAGCTGGCCACTGGCAAGGTGGTGGGGCGCGTGGCGCTGTCGGACAAGCCCGACAAGCTCTGCATCCCGCAGGGGGACACCTCCTCCGTGTGGGTCTCGGTGATGGACCAGCGGAACATCCTGCTCGACACGACGACGGCGACCGCGCGCCCCGCCTCCCAGACTCCTCCCAACTGTCAGCCCCCCGAGCGCGGCCGCTACGACTGCTCCCCCGCCATCCACCGGAAGACCCATCTGCCGTGCTCGCTCGCCCTCAAGGCCCCGCCCATCCCGGGCTTCCGAGGGCAATATCGCTACACGGCGCATGGGCTCGACGTGGTGCTGGGCGCCCGGAACCCGGGGACGCGCGTCCCCATGGCGGCGGTGTTCGAGAAGGGCGCGAAGGAGCCCCTGTGGCACGGCGCCATCGCCGACATGGACATCGAGCAGGTCTTGGAGACCACGCCGGAGGCCCTCGACATCTCCGAGGACGCCCTCTTCGTGGCCTACCGGCTGAGGGCCGGCGGCATGCACCTGGTCCGCCGGGACGTGAGGACGGGGGCCGTCGTCTGGGACGTGCCCATCCCCCGCTCCAAGGACGGCTCGCTCGTCACCAGCTTTCGCAAGCAGGGGGACCGGCTCTACGTGCCCCACTGGATGTGGCTGGATGTCTTCGACGCGAAGACGGGCAACGTGATTGGCACCCTCGGCACCTGGTAGCCGAGGGCGCCTTTCTGGGACTCAGCGAGCCGCCGGCCACAGCCGCACCACCAGGGCCGCCAGCGCGGACACGGTCGCAAGCAACGTCACCGCGCCCCAGCCCCACCCGGCCAGCACGAGGCTGCCGCTCACCGCGCCCAGCGACATGCCGATGAACACGCAGACGAACAGCACCGCGTTGAGCCGGCTGCGCGCGGCGGGGTCGATGCCGAACACCATCGTCTGATGCGCCACCAGCGTCATCTGCACGCCCAGGTCGAAGCCAATCGCGCTGGCGCCGAACAACCACAGCCGCGCATCCGGCTGGAGCCACGGTGAGGCGAACATCGCGGCGAACGCCACGGCCGTCAGCCCCGCGCCCAGCCGCGTGACGAGCTCGGGGCCGAAGCGGTCCGACACGCGCCCGGCGATGGGCGCGCCCAGGGCCCCCGCCGCACCCGCCAGGCCGAAGGCGCCCGCCGCCGCGCTGCCCAGGTGGAACGGCGCGCCATGCAGCATCACCGCGAGCGTGGACCAGAACGCGCTGAAGCCCACCGAGAGCAGCCCCTGGGCCAGCGCGGCCCGGCGCAGCGCCCCGTGCTTGCGCCACAGGCCCACGAGCGAGCCGAGCAGCGCGCCGTAGGACAGCGTGCTCGTCGGACGGAAGGCCGGCAGCCCGCGCCACACCACCGCGCCAATCACCACCACGCTGCCCGCGGCCATCAGGTACATGGCGCGCCAGCCGAGCTGCTCGGCCACCACGCCGCTGACGACGCGCGAGAGCAGGATGCCGAGCAGCAGGCCCGTCATCACCGTCCCGACGACACCGCCGCGCTCCTTCTCGGGGGCCAGGGTGGCCGCGGCGGGCACGATGTCCTGCGCCACCGTCGCCGTGAGCCCCACCACGAAGCTCACCACCAGCAGCGGACCGATGGCGGGCGCCAGGCCGCTGAGCAGCAGGGCCACCGCGAGCAGGCCGACCTTGATGAGGATGATGCGGCGCCGGTCGAAGCGGTCCCCCAGCGGCGTCAGCAGCAGGATGCCCAGCGCGTAGCCCAGCTGGGTGAGCGTGGGCAAGAGTCCCACCGCCGTGTCCGAGGCACCGATGGAGGAGCCCATCACCCCCAGCATCGGCTGGCTGTAGTAGAGCGAGGCCACCGAGAACCCGGCGCTCGCCGCCAAAAGCAGGCGCAGCCCCCTCGACATCGAGCCCGAGTCGCCGGGGCCCACCAGGGCGAGGCGAGGCGCGCGGGCCTCGTCCGAGGGCAGCGCGCCTCTTCCGGCGGGTTCATGTACGGCGCGAATGAAGGACATGACGTTCACCTGGGTTGCTGCGAGTCGAGGTGAAGGTGTCCCAGAGCAGCGGTCCACGGTAGTAGCGGGGTCCGCACAGCGGATATACGCTCCACGTATAACGCCATGCCCCGCCCCCCCAAGTCCGCTCGGCCGCGTGCCCTCCCGAAGCCGCCGCCCACCACCGCCGACCGGCTCGAGCTGATGCAGACCTTCCTGCGCATCGTCGACGCCGGGAGCCTGTCCTCGGCCGCCGCGCAGCTCGGCACCACGCAGCCAACGGTGAGCCGTCGCCTCCAGGCGCTGGAGCGCTCGCTCGGCCTGCGGCTGCTGCAGCGCTCAACCCACGCGATGAAGCTCACCGAGGACGGCGCGCGCTGCTACGAGCGGGCGAAGGAGCTGCTCGCCAACTGGGAGATGTTCGAGGCCGACCTGCGCGGCGCGAGCGACGAGCCGGAGGGCACGCTGCGCGTCGTCGTCCCCCACGCCTTCGGCCAGCAGCTCCTGGTGGAGCCGCTGACGGAGTACCTGCACCGGCACCCGCGCGTCAGCGTCGAGTGGCTGCTGCACGACCGCGCGGTGGACTTCATCGCGGACGGCATCGACTGCGCGATTCACGTCGGCGAGGTGAAGGACCCCAGCGTGGTGGCCATCCGCGTGGCGGAGGTGCCGCGCATCGTCGCCGCCGCGCCCTCGGTGCTGACGGGGCGCTCCCGGCCCACCCACCCCGACGAGCTGGCGCGACTGCCCTGGCTGTCGCTGCGCACCTTCTATCGCAACGAGCTGTCGCTGACCCACGTGGCCACCGGGGAGGCCCAGCCCATCGTCTTCCAGCCGCGCGTGAGCACCGACAGTCTCTATGCGCTCCGGAGCGCGGCGCTGAAGGGGCTCGGCATCTGCGTGGCATCCGCGTGGGTGCTGCACGAGGACATCGTGAAGGGCCGGCTCGTCCACCTGGTGCCGGAGTGGCAGGCCTCCGCCCTGCCCATGTACCTGCTCTATCCCGCCGCGCGGTTCCATCCCGCGAGGCTGCGCAAGTTCGTGGCCCTGATGCGCGAGCTGATTCCCACCGCGCTCGCCGTGGCCACGCGCAAGCAGTGAGACCTCGCGAAACACAGACATCGCCTCCCCGCAGGTAGCCCCCGCAGACAGCGGGGCCCCGCCCGAGTTCCCCGGCACATCTCACCAGAATGCCACAGCCCGATTGTCTGATGCCCGCCGTTCGGGCCGACGCGTTTGTGTTCATCTATTTCGTGCCTTAGACATGGAGTGCTGGATTTATCCGAGAGTCTGGCGGCGCCCGCTGGCGTCTCACGTCCAAAGAAAGGCATGACCATGAAGAAGCTGCTCCTGGGAATGTTCCTGGCAACACTGTCGCTCGTCGGCTGTGGCACCGAGGAGGCGAACCTGCCGGAGACCGGACAGGTGATGACCACGGAGGATGGCCGCGAGCTGGTCATCGAGCAGCGGTCGGCGGAGCCCGGTGAGGAAGCGCCGGATGTCGATGCCGCCAACGTGAGTGTGGACGAGGACAGTCTCGCCTGCTGGGTGGTGCTCAACTATTGCCGGCACCCGGATACGGGGCGGCCGCATTGCACGGCCACCGGCTGCACCATCGCCCAGGCCATCAAGCATTGTCAGGCGCTCATCAGGAAGCACTGCTGAGCCTTCACCGCGGCAGACGCATGGGACCTCTCGGCCGTGGCCGAGAGGTCCGAAGGTGACAACGAATGGCACGGGGCTTCAGCGGGGAGCGGGCGGCTGGTCGAGTCCCACGAAGGTCCGGAAGAAGCGCTCCGGGTCCATGGCCACCGAGATGAAGGTCCGGGTGCCGTGTGCCAGCTCGGAGCCCCACTCCCCGCGCTCGCGCACCACCTCCACCTGTGCCCAGGTGACGATTCCGGGGTCGATGGCCGCGCACGCGGCGAGGGGGTCGTGCAGGAGCTTGCCTTCGGGCCGCTGCGCCAGGTAGCGCTCCATGGCTTCGAAGATGAGCGCCAGCCCGGGCGTCGCGGAGGCGTGGGGCTTCATGCGCTCGTGGAAGGCGCCGTCGTAGGCCACGCCATGGGTGACGTTCTTGGACACCAGCTCTCGGCGACCCACCCGGTCCGAGGACAGGGCCAGCAGCGCGCCCTTGGGGTCTCCGTTGAAGTTGAAGGTCGGGCAGGTGCGCAGGCCCGCGAACTTGGGCAGCCGGTGCTCCGGAGGGACCACGTTGTCGCCCGCGAAGCCGCCCTGCGCCACCCACCGGTGCAGGTGGACGTCCGGGTGGTGCTCCAGGAGCAGCCGCAGGTTCTGGAGCGGTGCGCCCGTCAACAGCGTCGCCTGGGGATACCGCCTGAGCGTGCGAGCCAGCACCTCGTGCGCCAGGGCATCCGGCGCGGCGGGAGCCAGCGGTCCCAGCCACTTCGTGTGGAAGGCGGAGAGACTCTCCTTCTGTGATTCCGGATTGCGCGCGCCCACGGGCACGTCTCCCCGGCCAGCCCGCGCGAGCAGGTGCCTCACCATTCCCACCTGGGCGAGCGTGCCCGGCGTCACGGTCACCGCCCGCAGGGTGACGGCGGGGTGCGTGGCCAACAGGCAGAGGGTGAGCGCGTCGTCGGGGTCGCTCGTCTCCATGTCGAAGAGGATGTCAAAGGCCATGAGTGACTCCGGGGCGTGACGTCCTCGTCGAAGCACGTCGGTGACGCGCGGCGAGGACGACGGATGAGGGGCTCACCCGTGCGTCGCGCCTGACGCGCTGCTGGGCGAGGTCCTGAACGGCCCGGGGCGGATTCGCGGCGAGCAGGACCTGGCTTCTGGCGACAGGCGTCTAGAGGATGGCCCTGACGAAGAGGGACGCGACCCACACGGCCCAGAGGAGCGAGAGGGCGAGCAGGACGGCGGCGATCGGGCGGACCCACTTCGGCGATTTGTCGCGCCAGGGCAGGAGCATCAGGTAGCCGCCCGCCAGGGAGGGGATGGGGAGCAGGTTCAGGGACGCCATCCGCGCGCTCATGATGCCCCAGGCCCGGACCAGCGCTCCTTCACGGAGCAGGCCGACGAAGCGCTCCACGCGGCCCGGCAGCGCGGAGAGGTTGAACACGGCGGGGAAGCCCTCGGTGAATTGATGGAAGCCCTCCGCGGGCCCCAGGCACGCCATGGCGACGCCAATCTGCACGTACCAGGGCACCGCCAGGGCCAGTGCGTGCAGCGGGGGTGGCAGCTTGAGCAGCCGGCTCTTGAGCGGCTCCGTGGAGCCTTCCTCGGCTTCTGGCACGAACGACGCGGAGCTGCCCAGGGTGATGGGATGCAGGCTCCAGCCGATGCCCGCCATGCGCCACGCCACCAACTGGGGCCCATAGCCGATGCGAACCACGAGGGGCCGAGCCCCGAGGGCGCTCGCCACCACCGCCTGCGCCAACGCCCACATCACGTTGACCGCGAGGAACAGCACCCACAGCCAGAAGAAGAGGGCGACCCTGTCCATGGGCGGAACTCTATCTTCTTCCCACGGGAAAGACCCCGGGTCGGTCCGGACGCCCGGTGCGCCCTGTCTCGATGACGCAACAGGGCACGACTCATGAGCGTGTGTCTTTAGCAATCGATTGTGACTGGAATCCCGGCGCCAGGAGGCGCCAACACCCAAGAGCGCCTCCCGGCCGCTGCTCGCATCCCAGGCTCAGTATCTGAACGAGACCACTCCGCTGCAGCTCGTGCTGCCATAGCAACCCGCGACGATGGTGTATGCCCCCGAGGACAGAAGCCTCAGCGAGATGCTCGACGCCGTCCCACACACCCCGCCGAAGTCATCATTCCCCTAGCCCGAGGTCGAAGGCGCCCCTGACCAGACGAAGCGCCCTTCTTGCGCTTGGTCATTGAATGGACAAACCAAGGATTGCCGTCGCGCGCCGTAAACCACTCACACAGTCGTCTGTCAATGACTCCTCACGGAGCGCCCTCTGGCACACCCTTTTTCACCCCAAATGCAAACATCCACCCCAACAGGAGGGGGGGGGTGGGGGGGGGGAGGCGACACGCCAGACCCAGCTTCATGATTGCGATTACCGCGCCGGCGCAAATCCTCACAAGCGCGTCGAGCCCGCGATGACCACAGGGTCGAGGTCCATGTCCGCTTCCTCATCCTCGGGTGCGGCCGCCCCCAGCCACTACCCCGTCCCCTGTCAGAGGCTGTAAGCACGCCCCATGAGAAACCACGCCAGCCT
This sequence comes from Myxococcus faecalis, assembly GCF_050039385.1. NCBI lineage: Bacteria > Pseudomonadati > Myxococcota > Myxococcia > Myxococcales > Myxococcaceae > Myxococcus > Myxococcus faecalis. The sequence goes on from NZ_CP144336.1 coordinate 2,388,983, forward strand.
CCTGCTCCTGCCGCTCCTCTCGCTGTTCGCCTGCGCTCCGACGGAGGGCCCGCCGGACGGTGAACCCCAGACGGGCGAGGCGCCCCAGGCCGCCGTGACGCCGCTGCGCGCGAAGGCGCTCGGGCGCATGCGCAACGCGGCGAAGTACTTCCACGACAACGTCGCGCGGCACGGCGGCTACGCGTGGCACCACAACGCCAGCAACCTGAGCGAGCGCTGGGGGGACATCCAGCTCGACGAAGAGCAGATCATGATTCAGTCCCCCGGCACGTCCGACGTCGCCATCGCCTTCGTCGAGGCCGCCCTCGCGGACCCCGCCACCCCCGCGCTCAAGACCTACGCGCTGGACACGGCGATGGCACTGCGTCACGGACAGGTGAAGTCGGGAGGCTGGCGCCTCTACGCGGACTTCAAGCCGACGCCGACGCTGCGGGCATGCTACCTCAACACCACGGCGAGCTGTGGCTGCGGCGGCTGCTCCACCACGGCCTACGACGACCAGGTCACCCAGAACGCCCTCATCGCGATGATGCGCGTGGACCAGCTGCTCGGGTTCGCCAACGCGGACATCTCCAGCGCCTCGGCGTACGCCCGCGCGCGGATGGAGACCTCGCAGTACCCCACCCACGGCGGCTTTCCCCAGGGGTTCTCCGCCCCCGTCGCCACCCGGCCCGCGCTGGTGGCGAGCTACCCTCCGTCCATCGGGACCTCCTGCGGCCTGGCCCAGTGCCACGCGAATGCGTACACCACCGAGTACTGGGATGACCCGACGCTGAACGACAACCTCGCGACCGCCTTCGTCGAGATGCTGTACTGGGCCCAGGAGGTCTACCCGGCCCGGGCCACGACGTATCAGTCCATGCGCGCCGCCTTCGGCGACTTCCTGCGCCGGGCGCAGATGCCCCCGCCCCAGCCCGCGTGGGCACAGCAGTACGACGGCCAGATGCAGCCCCGCTGGGCGCGCAGCTGGGAGGCCCCCGCCATCGCCGGCCAGGAGAGCCAGGACGTCATGTGGGCCCTGCTCCGCCTCTACCAGCTCGACCCCAGCGTCCCCGCGAACCGCGATGCCGTCGCCACCGCCCTCGCCTACCTGGAGACGGTCGACTTCGCCAACGACACGCTCATCCACCGCTACATCGAGCTCGATGACACGGCCCCGTCGAACATCGGCTTCTACACCGTGAAGGCCGGTGGCTATCCGGTCCGCTTCTCCTCGGCGGCGCCCACCTACCAGAACTACGCCTGGGAGGTCCCCTCGCAGCTGGCCGCCCTCCGCGCCGAGTACACCCGGCTGGCGACCGACACCACCGTGATGAAGCGCACGTGCCAGCAGCTGCGCTACGACACGGCGCAGGCCGTCGACGCCGCCGTCAACAACGAGAAGTGGCTCACGACCTACAGCCCGGGTGGACCTCGCAGCGGCGCCACCCCCGGCGACTACCTCGACACGAGCACCTTCGTCCGGAACCTGCGCACCCTCGCCGAGTTCGTCACGCGCACCACGACCGACTGCACGGCATGGAATTACTGATGCATCCCTGATACCACTCGGCGGACCCGGACTCCGGGCCCTGCCCGGAATATCTCCGGCCCTGGAATCTTCATGGGACGTCGTCGTTCGGAGGCAGGCACCAGGCCGACGAATGGACCCGCATCGTCGGCGAACCGCGGGACCGGGGCGCTCGGGTCCCCGAGGACAGCCGCTACGTCTTCCCCGTCAAGCTCATCCCTCGCTGACGCGCACCACGAGCTTGCCGACGTTCTTCCCCTGGAGCATCCCGATGAACGCCCCCGGGGCGTTCTCCAACCCGTCCACGGTGTCCTCGAGCAGCTTCACGCGGCCCTCGGCCACCCACGCGTCCATGTCCCGGCGGAAGGCGTCGTAGCGCGCGCCGTAGTGGTCCAGGATGATGAAGCCCTGCGCGCGGACGCGCTTCGTCTGGAAGACGGACATCACCTTCGGCAGCAGGTTCGGACCGGGTGGCGGCGCGTCCTCGTTGTAGCTGGCGATGGTCCCGCACAACGGCACGCGCGCGTGGTGGTTGAGCAGCGGCACCACCGCCTCGAACACCTCACCGCCCACGTTCTCGAAGTAGACGTCGATGCCGCGCGGGCAGGCGGCGGCCAGACGCTCGGCCAGCTTCGGCTCGCGCCGGTCCAGGCACACGTCGAAGCCCAGCACCTCCACGGCGTAGCGGCACTTGTCCGCCCCGCCCGCGATGCCCACCACCCGCGCGCCCTTCAGCTTCGCGACCTGCCCCACCACCGCGCCCACCGCCCCCGTCGCCGCGGCCACCACCACCGTCTCCCCTGTCTTCGGCTCCCCGATGTCGAGCAGCCCGACGTGTGCGGTGAACCCGGGCATGCCGAGCACGCCGAGCGCCAGCGACGGCTGCTTCATCTCCCCGAGCGCCACCAGGTCCTGCCCATCCGACAGCGCGTAGTCCTGCCAGCCCGCGTTGCCGAGCACCTGGTCCCCGACGCGGAAGCTGGGATTGCGCGAGGCGACGACGCGATTGACGGTGCCGCCCACCATCGGCGCCCCCACCGCGACCGATGCATCGGCATACGCCGGAGGGATTTCATTCATCATCGGGCGCATGTACGGGTCGAGCGACAGGGACAGGGTGCGCAGCAGCACCTGCCCTTCGCCCGGCGTCGGCACGGCTGTCTCCTCGATGCGGAAGTGGGTGGACGTCGGAAGCCCACGCGGACGCGCTGCGAGGACGACTCGACGGTTGCGGACATCGCTCTGACTCATGGCTGCGGACTCCTGGGGTGTAGGGACCTACGAGATGCCCAACCGACGCCGCGTGTCGGCCATCGCCGTGTCCAGCGGGGCGCGGTCGCGGGAAATCTTCGCGAGCAGCCCGGCGCCGAGCCACGTCTGGTACAGCGCGAGCGCCAACGCCCGCGAGTGCTCCGTCGTCGACAGCGAGCCGTCCTCGCGGCCCGCATCGAGACAGCGCTCCAACCGGTCGATGATGCCCTGCGTGCCGCGCTCCAACGCCGCGCGCATGCTCTCCGACAAATCACAGACCTCCGCGCCGAGCTTCACGACGAGACAGCGGCTCACCGCCGATTCGTCCGTCTGCGACGCGAACCAGTCCTGGAAGTACGCCATCAGCCGCTGTACGGAAGAGCCCGGCGCCGCCAGCAGCGCATCCATCCGCGACTGGTAGTCGGCGAAGTACGCGTCCAGCACCGCCTGGCCGAACGCCTCCTTGGAGCCGAAGTAGTAATAGAACGAGCCCTTGGGCACCTTCGCCGCCGCCAGCACCTCGGCCAGCCCCACCGCCGTGAAGCCCTTGCTCACCAGCAGCGGATGCGCCGCCTCGAGGATGTGTCGCCGGACGTCCTGGGAGGCCCCGCTCGCGCTCATGCGCCCATGGCTAACGACCAGTAGACCGGTCGTCTAGTCGTTCTTTCGTAGAGCAGGCGACCGCCAGGACATGAGCCCAGGACTTGCGCTGACTGAATGACCGGATTGCAAATCCAGTCAATGAGTTCCGACCCACGCACCGCCATCCTCAACGCCGCCGGAGAGGTCTTCGGCCGCTACGGCTTCAAGAAGGCCTCGGTCGAGGACATCGCCAAACGCGCCGGGGTGGGCAAGGGCAGCATCTACCTGCACTTCGAGAACAAGGAAGCCCTCTTCGAGGCCTGCGCCCAGCAGGAGTTCGCGCGGAGCCTGGCCGAGCTGCGGAGCAGGCTGCGCGACGCGAGGACGCCCGTGGAACAGGTCCGCGCCTACATCCACTGTCGCATGGAGCAGAACGGCCGGTCGCCCGCGGGGCAGCGCATCGACATGGAAACCCTGCTCGACCTCGGCGAGGCGGCGACCCACCTGATTCCCAAGATGGTGGACGACGAGACGGGCGTCCTGGCGGCCATCATCGAGAACGACGAACACGGCGGGCCTCACGGGACAGACGACCACGTGGACCGCGGGCCTGGCCCTGTCCTGGAACCTGTTCGACGGCGGGCTGCGCGAGGCCAACCTGCGCGAGTCCTCGGGCAAGATTGCCGAGGCCAACGCCGACCTGCGGGGCGCGGAGGAGCAGATTCGCGACCAGGTGCGCAAGGCGCGCGGCGAGCTGGAGACCGCCGAGGTCAACCTCGCCACGGCCGAGGAGCGGGTGAAGCTGGCCGTGGAGAGCGCGCGCCTGGCGAAGGAGAGCTTCGATGCCGGCGCCTCGACGTACCTCCAGGTGACGGACGTCAACGCGACACTCGCCAGCGCGCAGCTCTCCTCCGTGGCCGAGGCGCTCAACGTGCAGCTGTCACGGCTGGCCCTGGCGCGGGCGATGGGCCTGTTCGACCCCACCGGCCACTCGCTGGCGAAGCCGTAGAGTACCTGGGAGGCGCCGCGAGTGCCCGGGCCTGCCCCGCGTGCGGTGTCCCGTTCGTCGCGCCTCCGGGAGGCGACCTCTGAGTCCGTCACCCTGACCTCACGCCGCGCGCTGCAAGCGGCGCTTGTACCGGTCTCCCCAGTCGCGCAGGCCCAGGAGCACCGGCTCCAGCGAGCGGCCGAACGGGGTGAGCTCGTACTCCACGCGGGGCGGCACCTCCGGGTAGACGGTGCGCTTGACGAGCCCGTCCTCCTCCAGCTCGCGAAGCTGGAGCGTGAGCATGCGCTGGCTGCAGTTCGGCAGCCGCTTGCGCAGCTCCCCGAAGCGATGCGTGCCCTTGAGCAACCAGTACAGCACCACGCCCTTCCAGCGCCCACCGATGACGCCGAGGGCGGCCTCCACCGCGCAGTTCGTCTTCGAATCATCGTCGCGCTTGCGAGCCATGGTTCCCATTTTGTGCGTACTGGCCAAACTTGTGCGTACTTGCGGAGAAATAACCCGAAACGTACGTCTGCACCATGAAGACATGGGAACTGCAGCCGAGGCCGGGGTTCGATGCACTCACGCGGGCTGAGCGCCCGTCGCAGAGCGTGGGCTCGCACGAGGTGAAGGTCCGCGTCAGGGCGGTGTCGCTCAACTACCGCGACCTGCTCATCACCCGGGGGGCGGAGAAGAACCTCTCCTCCCCTCGCGTGCCCGTCTCCGACGGCGCTGGCGAGGTGCTGGAGGTGGGCTCGGCCGTCACCCGCTGGAAGGTGGGCGACCCGGTGATGGCCAACTTCTTCCCCCACTGGGTGGACGGCGAGCTGAGCGACGCGCACCACGCCAGCGCGCTCGGCGGCTCGCTCGCCGACGGCATGCTGCGCGAGGAGGTGGTGCTCCCCGAGCACGCCTGGGTGCGCATCCCGAAGGGGTACTCGTTCGAGGAGGCGGCCACCCTCCCCTGCGCCGGGCTCACCGCGTGGCAGGCGCTGTTCGAGGTCACCTCGCTCCGGCCGGGTGAGACGGTGCTGCTCCAGGGCTCGGGCGGCGTGTCCGTGTTCGCGCTGCAGCTGGCGAAGGCCGCGGGCGCGCGGGTGCTGATGACGTCGAGCAGCGCGGACAAGGCGGTGCGGCTGCGCGAATTGGGCGCGGAGGAGGTCATCGACTACCGCGCCGACGCGAAGTGGGGCGAGCGGGCCAAGGCGCTCACCGGCGGCCGGGGCGTGGACCTGGTGGTCGACGTGGGCGGACAGGCCACCTTCGACCAGTCCTCCGCGGCGCTGCGCTACGGCGGCTCCATGAGCATGCTCGGCGTGCTCACCGGAGCCCGGGGCGAGGTCAACCTGGGCGCGGTGTTCCAGCGGCGGCAGACGGTGCACGGCGTCTACGTGGGCTCGGTCTCCATGTTCGAGCGCTTCGTCGCGGCCCTGGAGCACAACCGCATCAAGCCCGTCATCGACCGCGTGTTCCCCTTCGAGGAGGCCCGCGCCGCCTGGGAGCACCTGGCCAGCGCGCAGCACCTGGGCAAGGTCGTGGTGAGCCTCCCATGAACGTCCTCATCGTCTACGCGCACCCCGAGCCCCGCTCGCTCAACGGCGCGCTGAAGAACCTGGCGGTGAGCCACCTCACCGGGCTCGGGCACACGGTGCGGGTCTCGGACCTGTACGCGATGAACTGGAAGGCCACCGCCGACGCGGGCGACTTCCTGGCGCACCCCGAGGGAGAGCGGCTGGCCTATGCCCGGGCCTCGAAGGCCGCCTTCGCGGGCGGCACGCAGCGCGCGGACGTGGTGGCCGAGCAGCAGAAGCTGCTCTGGGCCCAGGCCGTCATCTTCCAGTTCCCGCTGTGGTGGTTCTCGATGCCGGCCATCCTGAAGGGCTGGGTCGACCGGGTCTTCGCCTACGGCTTCGCCTATGGCGTGGGCGTGCACGGCGGCGAGCGCTGGGGAGACCGCTACGGAGAGGGCACCCTCACCGGACGCCGCGCGATGCTCTCCGTCACGATTGGCGGACGGGCCCCGCACTACACGGAGCGCGGCGTGAATGGCGCGCTCGATGATCTGCTCTTCCCCATCCAGCACGGCGTCATCTACTACCCCGGCATGGAGGCGCTCCCGCCGTTCAGCCTCTACATGTCCGACCGCCTCACGCCCGAGGAATGGCCGTCCGTGGAGGAGGCCTACAAGGCTCGGCTGGACGGATTGTTCACGGACGCGCCCATTCCGTTCCGCAGGCAGAACGGCGGGCACTACGACACCCAGCAGGTGTTGAAGCCGGGCCTCGGGCTCGGCGCGGGGGGCACGCGCATCCACCTGCTCCAGCCGGGTGAGCCGGAGCAGCACCGACTCAATTCGACGACGTCCGGATGAACCGCCCGGTCAGTTCACGAGGAAGTCGGCCAGCGACGACACGTCCGATGCGCAGTGGCCACCATAGAGCGGGTGCCACTCGGTCTTGACGCCGCGCTGGCGGGCGAGCTGGGCCAGGCGCTCGGTGCCTTCGTAGTTGCCGTAGGCATCGTAGAGACCGCAGGAGAGATAGAGCTCCGGCGTGCCGGGCCCCGCCTGGGAGATCAACTCCAGGGGCGAGACGCGGCGCCACTCGGCTTCGTCGGCCACGTACCTGCGCGCCAGCAGCCAGACGCCGAAGACGATCTTCGGATTGGCCCCGGTGCGCTCCATCGAGGCCCGGAGGGTTCCGAGGGAGGAGAACGGCGAGTCGAGATAGACGCCCGGGCAGAGCGCCGCGACCTTCGCGAACCGCGTCGGATGCGAGAGGCCCGCGACGAGGACATTGAGGCCGCCCATCGACTCTCCCAGCAGCATCCGCCGCCGGGGGCGACCCACCTTGGCTTCGAGCGCGGGCAGCCGTGACATGAAGTCCTCGAGCAGCCCGCTGTCCTCCTGCTTTCCCTTCGGCGTCAGCAGCCACGTCGGACCGTAGGAGACGGTGACGACGGTGGGCGGCAGGACTCCCGCGGCGTGCCAGCGCGCCTGCAGCATGCCGGTGAAGTAGGTGTCGTCGTTCCAGAGCGTCTCATCGAGCTTGCGTCCGTGGTGATGGTAGACGACGTCACCATTGGTGCCCGCCGCGGCGGTGTTGATGCAGTAACGAAGTGGACCTTCCGAATCGCACACCTGACTCGCGGGCGGGAACGAGGCCTTCTGGTCGCCGCGGCTGCGCGTGAGTTCCGTCCACGCGAACCAGGACACGATGGAGAGCAAGACGACGGGCAGCAGGTATCGAACCCGCCGTCCAGGGCGAGGCATGGGCATGGTTGAGGTATCCGATGGGAGAGGTGCCGTGACGACCGACGCGTGCGGCCCCGCCGAGCCCGCCTAGGCCAGCGCGACCTTCGAGTGGAGGTCGCGCGGCGTCGGCGGCTCCCCGGGCGAGCCGCTCGTCGAGATGTCCCCCTGCCTCAGGGGCCCGGGCAGGAGCCAGAGGCTCAGGAGGTAACCGAGGATCGCGCTGCCGCCATAGCCCACGACCGGAGTCGGATGGTTGCCGAGCGCGGCGGCGAGCATCACCGCGAGCCAGGCGGCCCCGAAGGTGAGGCAGGCCGGGCGGAGGTGCGGCTCACACGCCCTGAGGCGCAGCGCTGGGACGAGCAACAGGGCCAGGCCAGCCACGACAGCGCCCCCGGCGAGGGCATGGGCCGCGAAGGAGGAATGGAGGACCTGGTCGACGAAGGGGGTGGCGGGGAGCGTATCGGGGCGCAGCAGCGTCACCACGAACGCCAGGAGGCTGGCCGCGAAGGCCAGGCACGTCAGCCGGGACGCGCGCGTCGCCGTGACGGCCACCATCGCCGTGGCCATCATGGCCGCCATCGCGCGGTCCGGCTGGAGCGCCATGGCCAGCGCGGCGACGACGATTCCCATCGTCCCGAGCGGAGTGCGCGTCCGGGAGTAGCCGACGAGCATGAGCGGCAGGAGCACGAGGCTCGGCTGGACGACCACACCGCCGAGCCCGACCCAGCGACAGGCCCCCTCGACCCGGAGGCCGAGGAGCGAGGTCGCGAGCAACAGTGCCGAGAGACAGAGAATCAGCGCTCCGGCCCCGCGCTCGACCGACTCCGGGATGCGGCGGAGGAGGGACAGCAGGACCCACCCGATGACGAGCGCGCCCACGTTGCTGCCGAGGTAGCGGACAGGCGCCCCCGCGAGCGTCATGTAGACGAGCCCCAGGGTGACCGCGCCGACCGCGCAGAGCACGCCAACGGGCCCCGGACCGCGCGCCACGCCGAAGCCACGGTCCGCGCGCGACGCACGCACCTCCGCGCTCATCAAGGAGAGGAAGGGTTGCAGCAGGAGCAGGCCGAGGGCTCGCGGCGCCAGCCCGCGGAAGCTCTCCAGCGCGAACCTCAGCGCCTGGGTGTCATCGGGAATCTCCGCGAGCTCCGCCTGGATGGCCCACGCCCAGTCGCGCTGGTGCGGCGGCAGCAGGAACCGCAGGGCCCGGCACAGCAGCTCCGCCACGCGTCGCTGGAACCGGATGCTCATGACGTCGCCTCGCGGAGGCCACGGCGAGCCACCTTGCCTTCCGGCGGATTGTCGCGCGCGAGCTGGACCCCACTCCGGGTCAGCCGATAGGCGTGCCTCGGAGGCCGTCCGCCCTCCGCCGGCTGCTGCCACTCGGCCTCCAGGTACCCCTGGGCCTCGAGGCGAATCAGCAGCGGATAGAGCGTGCCCGACTTCACGTCCGCGAGACGGCACAGCTCATACCCGTGCGACCAGCGCTCGCCGGCCTCCAACAGCGCGGCGAGCACGACGCGGGCGTGATTCGACAGGGCGCGGGTTCGGGGCATGCCCCTTAAATCTACCTATATAGATTTAAAGTCAAGGGCCCGAGATGAACGCCGAGAGCCTGTCGACCACCCGGGCATCCACGTGCCCCGGTGTCTGGTATTCGGCGGGGCCAGGCTTGCCGGTGCCCTGGATGAACAGGTGGTTGCTCCCAGGAATCGTCACCACCTCGGCCTGGGGCAGCCCCTTCTTCCAGACGGCGAGGTCCTCCTCGGTGACCTGGTAGTCGCGCTCGCCGCGAAGGATGAGCGGGGGCCGCGCGAGCTTCCGGGCCATCGCGACACCGTCCCGTGAGGCCCAGTCCCGCCAGTACGCGGCGGGAGCGCCCAGCAGCTTCTTGTCGCCGAGCGTCCCCGCCTTCAGCAGCTCCACGTCCTTCTCGATGCCGGCGATGAGCTCCGGGGGCTGCTCGAGGTAGCGCAGCTGCGCGAGGAGGATGTCCCACGGCGCGCGCCCCGGCGGCGCCAGCAGGACTGCGCCCGAGACGGGGGCCGCGCGGACCGCTATCTCCGGCGCCAGGAGCGCACCCAGGCTGTGCCCCACCACGAAGATGCGCCTCGGGTCGATGTCCGCGCGGGCCTTGAGGGCCTCCACGGCGGCGACGGCGTCCACGACGACCTCGTCATCCATCGAGATGCCCGCCGCGGACTGCCGCGCGTACACCTTCGTCCGCTTGTCGTAGCGCAGGACCGCGATGCCTCGCGAGGAGAGCCCCTCGGCCAGGTCCTTGAACGGCTTGTTGGGCCCCGCCGTCTCGTCCCGGTCATGGGGACCGGAGCCATGGACCAGGATGATGCCCGGGAAGGGCCCCTTGCCCGAGGGCACCGTCAGCGTCCCCATCAGCTCCCAGGGCGCCTTCCCCACCGACACCTCCTCGCTCCGGAAGGCCGAGGCCTCGACATACGGCGCGGCGGACACGGCGGTCGACGGCGCGGCCCGCACGGGGGCCTGGTCCCGCATGACAGGGGCCGCCACCAGGGGCGCCTGGGACGACGACGAGCTCGCGCAGCCGCCAAACACCATCCAGGTGGTGAGAATCGAACCTCGAAGAACGCGACGCATGTTCCCTCCCCTCACAGAGGCCGCTGGGTGCCTTCGTCATCCGTCGAGCCGCGCTCGAGGCGGCGGGAGATGACGTACGAGTAGATGACTGGAATCACGACCACCACGCCCACGAGCACCATCACGAAGTCCGGCCCGTACCCCATCAACCCCGTGACCACGAGCGCGAGGCCCGCGAGCACGAAGAGCTTCCCGCCCAACCGGTGCGTGCGCAGCCAGACCTCGTCGTTCGCGAGCGTCCAGGGCGTGCGGATGCCGAAGAAGAAGTTCTTGGTGACCTTCCCCATGAAGTTGCCCAGCGTCATGAAGAGCAGGCCCGTCCCCGCGTGGAGCGCGCGCGCCATGGGCACGTCCACGCCCAGCCCCGCGAGCAGCACCAGCCCGTTCACCATGAACAGGAACGCGAGCAGCATCGCCATGACGAACTCGTAGACGGACTGGAACCGCTCCATCCGATAGCCCCGGGGTGAGATGCGCGGCAGCGCGAGCATCACCAGGTACACGCCCGCCATCACCAGCGGCTGCATGAAGGGGCCCCAGGGCTTCGCCGTGTAGCCATCCGCCACGCCCTTCGCGTTCCAGTGCGTGGGGATGGAGTCCGGCAGTCGCTCGTAGAACACCACCGCCAGCGCGAACGACACGATGACGAGCCCCAGACCCACTGCGTTCGCGCGGCTGATTCGCATCACGGCTCCCCGTTCTTCTTCTCGACCTTGAAGAGGTCCATCAACAGCGCCGCCACGTCCTCGAACACCGTCGTGTTGAGGGAGTAGACGATCTGCTGTCCCCGTCGCTCGCTGCGCACCAGGTCCGCCGCCTTCAACACGTTGAAGTGATGCGAGAGCGAGCCCTTCGTGATGTCGAACGCCTCCGCCAGCTCACCCGCGCTCTTCGAGCCCCCCTGCAGGAGCTTGAGCACCTTGCGCCGCGTCGGATCCGAAATCGCCTTGAAGACCTCCTGCGTCCGCATCAGGACCTTTCGATTGTTTGACGACTTTCAAAATAACGATTTCCGGAGGCCTGTCAAGCCACGGAGGCCCTGCGCTCAGGCGGCCGATTCGGCGGTGACGACGGCGACGAGCAGCTCGGACACCTCGCGCATGAACGAGGAATCCAGCGTGTCGGGCGTGTCCGTGGCGCGGTGGTAGTGGGGATTGCGGAAGTTCGCCGTATCGGTCCAGAGCACCGCCGGGCGGTCGGCCAGCCAGAACGGGACGTGGTCGCTGCGGGCCAGGTCGGGCAGCAACCGGTAGAGCGGTCCCCACGTCTTCGCGCCCATCAACCGCAGCCCCGCCGCCGCGTCCGAGCCGAGGGCCCGGTCCACCGCGCCATTGGAGCGCCCCTTCGCGAGCAGCCCGAGGAAGTCCGGGGACCGCAAGCCCTTGGGCACCCACGGCAGCGGCAGTTGCTGCGCCACGCCCGAGCGCTCGCGAAAGCCGACCATCTCCAACACGTGCGTCGTCCCCAGCCCGCATGGCAGCGCGGGGACGCCCTGGGTGACGAAGTCGTCGCTGCCCAGGAACCCGTCCTCCTCCGCGTTGAACGCGAGGAAGCCCACGCCCTCCCCCGCACCGCGGAGCGCCAGCGCCCTGGCGCACTCGAGCATCACCGCCAGCCCGCTCGCGTTGTCGTCCGCGCCAGGACAGTCCGGGACGCTGTCGTAGTGGGCCGCCACGAAGGTCACCGTGCGCCCCTTCGCGCTCCGGGGAAGCGCCACCACGTTCCCGTAGCGCCCCTGGAGGTGCACGTCGAGCCCCAGCCGCTCGAACGCCTCCGCCAGCACGTCCCGGACCCAGGCGTTGTTGCGCGCGTTCACGACGAAGTGTCGAGGGATGGCCAGGCGCTCCACCCACCGGAGCAACCGCGCCTCGGCCTCCACGGCCGCCCTGTCGACAGATGCAACCACCGCCTCCGCTGCTCGCTCTCGAATGACCACGATTGACTTACTTAGTAAGCTTATGGTGTAAGTACGTCAAGTCGACATGAAGCAGACGCACAAACGAGAACCCCTTTCGAGGGAGCGGATCCTCAGCGCGGCGCTCGACATCGTCGACCGTGAGGGCCTGGAGGCCATCTCCATGCGTCGGCTGGGTCAGGCGCTGGGCGTGGAGGCGATGTCGCTCTACAACCACGTCCCCAACAAGGCGGCCATCCTCGACGGGCTCTTCGAGACGGTGCTCGCCGAGGTGCCCTCCGCCAAGCGCGGGGGGACCTGGCAGGTGGCGTTGAGGGAGCGGGCCCAGGCGCTGCGCAAGGCCCTGCGCACGCACCCGAACACGCTGCCGCTGTTCGCGACGCGCGCCGCCGTCACGCCCGGGGCCATCGCCCACGTGGAGGCGGTGCTCGACACGCTGCGCACCGCGGGCTTCAGTCCGGACGAGGCGCTCAGCGCGCTCCAGGTGTTGATGGCCTTCGTCGTGGGCCACTCGCTCTCCAGCTACGCGCCCCAGCCCGACGACGCGCAATCACATCCCGCCTATCAGCAGCTGAGCGAGAAGGACTTCCCCCGCGTCCACGAAATCGCGCGCGTGCTGGACAGCCACGACGTGGAGGAGGAGTTCGAGCTGGGCCTGGAGGCGATGATGACCGGGCTGGAGGCGGCCCCGGCGCGCCGCAAGCCCGCCCGGAAGTAGGCCCCGCCCTCAGGCGCCGATGAGCCCCTGGCCGCAGACGCGCACCGTGTTGCCCGTCACGCCGTGGGCGCCCGGGCTCGACAGGAAGGTGACGAGCTCCGCGACGTCGCGCGGCTGTCCGCCCTGGGAGAGGGAGTTGAGCCGGCGGCCCACCTCGCGCGTCATCAGCGGCATCTTCGCCACCATGGCGGTCTCGATGAAGCCCGGGGCCACGGCGTTGGCGCAGATGCCCCGCGCGGCGAGCCGGGGCGCGAGCGCGGCCACGTAGCCGATGAGCGCGGCCTTGCTCGTCGCGTAGTTGGTCTGGCCGAAGTTGCCGGACACCCCGCTGATGGAGGACAGGTACACCAGCCGTCCCTCGTCGCGCAGCGCGCCGGTGCCGAGCAGCGCCTCGTCGATCGCCACGATGGCCGCGAGGTTGACGGTGAGCACCTGCTCCCACTGCTCGGGCGTCATCTTCGCGAGCGTGCGGTCGCGGGTGATGCCCGCGTTGTGCACGACGATGTCCACCCCGCCCGAGCCCGCCCTCAGCGCGGCCACCAGCGTCACGGGCGCATCCGGAGAGGTGACATCCAACAGGAGCGCCTCACCGCCCACGCGCGCGGCGGTCTGCTTCAGCGCGTCCCCGAGCGCGGGCACATCCAGGCACACCACGCGCGCGCCCTCCTGGGCCAGCCGCTCCGCCGTCGCCGCGCCGATGCCACGCGCCGCGCCCGTCACCAGGGCCACCTTGCCGCTCAACGCCGCGTGCAGCGGCACGGCCGACGCCGCGCGCACGTCGCCGGAGAGGTGGAGCGCCTGGCCCGACACATAGGTAATCCCCACGTCGCAGAAGAAGCGCACCGGGCCGGCCAGCCGCGCCTCGGCGCCGCGCGCCACGTAGGCGACGTTCGCGGTGACACCCTGGCGGCCCACCTCCTTGCCCAGGCTGCGCACGAAGCCCTCCACGCCACGCGCCGCCGCGGAGGCCGCGGGGCTCGGCGCCTCGTCCGGCACCGCCGCCAGCACCAGCACCCGCGCGTTGCGCGCGAGCCGGGGGAGCAGCGGGTGGAAGAAGTCGTAGAGGGCGCGCGTGTCCTGGGGCCCGCCCAGGCCCGTGGCGTCGAAGAGGACCGCGTCCACGCGCTGGGAGGCGTCCGAGGGAGGACCATCCAGCACCCGGGCGCCGCCGCTCGTGAACGCGGCCTGCGCGCCCTGTGCGGCGAAGCCACCCGGGGCCGTGCCCAGCACCACGACGCGGTTCGCGAAGGGCTGCGCCGCCCAGCCCCCTTCGGCCCGCGCCAGCCGCGTGGGCTGGGGCAGGCCCAGGGCCTTCACGAGCCCACGGGTGAACGGGTTGTGGGCCAGGGACATGAGCCGGTCGGTCATGGTGCGGTACTCCGGGGACTCGGGGAGGCGAGGCGCCGGGGACCGTAGCAGGAGTGCCCGGGCCTCGCGCTCAGCGCTTCGGCTTGTAGCGCAGCCAGAGCAAGTCCCCCGCGCGCTTCTCGACGGAGACCCGCTTCAGGTGCCGCGCGCACCCCCGCTTCCCCTCCACATCGAACAGCGCGGGCGTGCCCACGCCGCCATCCGCGATGGGCGCAACCAGGATGCTCAGCTCGTCGATGAGGTCCGCGGCCAGGAAGGTGCCGTTGATCTTCCCGCCCCCCTCCAGCAGGAGCTTGCGGATGCCGAACACCTTCCGGAGCTTCGCGAGCAGCTTCTTCAGGTCCAGCGAGTCCTTGCCGCCGAACAGGTACGAGACGCCCTTGGCCTGGAGGAACGCCAGGTAGTCGTCGGAGACCTGCTCGGTGAGGAGGGTGATGACGTGCTCCTCGTCGATGGAGCCCGACCTCCACGTGAGCTTCCCGGACGGGTCCACCACGATGGCGTAGGACTCCGCGTCGCGCCGCGCGATGAAGTCCTCGCGGGGAATCGGCGCGCCCGCCTTGCGCACGGGCACCTTCGCCTTGCCGGCGTAGGGCTCCATGGAGATGCGGCCAATCATCCACGCGTCCGCGTCGTAGGTCTCCGCCGTGCGCTCGTACTCGGCCATCGCCCGGGGTGGCAGCTTCCACCCCTTCGTGACGATGCGCCCGTCGAGCGATGGGACCATGTGGCAGACGACATACGGCCGCTTCGCGTCCTTCATGGTCCGGCTCCTGTCAGAGCTTGGAGGCCACGAGCTGGGAGAGCTCGATCATCCGGTTCGAGAAGCCCCACTCGTTGTCGTACCAGGCGAAGACCTTGGCGAAGCGCTCGCCCAGCACCTGGGTGAGCGTGGCGTCGAAGATGGAGGAGCGCGCATCCCCCAGGTAGTCGCTGGAGACCAGTTGCTCCTCGGTGTAGCCGAGGATGTTCGCCATCGGCCCCTCGCTCGCCGCCTTCATCGCGGCGTGAATCGAGTCCTTGGTGAGCGGCCGGGTGCTCTCGAAGGTGAGGTCCACGAGCGAGACGTCCATCGTCGGCACGCGCATCGCCTGACCATCGAACTTGCCCTTGAGGGACGGGATGACCTCGCTCAGCGCCTTGGCGGCCCCGGAGGACGCGGGGATGATGTTCTGCGCGGCGGCGCGCGCCCGGCGCAGGTCGCCCTTGCGGTGCGGCACGTCGAGCAGCGCCTGGTCATTGGTGTACGAGTGCGTCGTCGTCATCAGGCCGCGCTCCAGCCCGAAGCCGTCCAGCAGCACCTTCGCCACCGGCGCCAGACAGTTCGTCGTGCACGAGCCGCACGAGATGACGTGGTGCTTCGCCGCGTCGTAGTCCTGCGTGTTCACGCCCAGGACGATGGTCGCGTCGTGGCCCTTGGCCGGCGCGCCGATGATGACCTTGCGCGCCCCGGCGGACAGGTGCGCGACGGCCTTCTCCTTGTCGGTGAACAAGCCCGTGCACTCCAGCACGATGTCCACGCCCAGCTCCTTCCAGGGGAGCTTGCCCGGGTCCTTCTCCGCGACGACGCGAATCTCACGGCCCTCGATGACGAGCTTGCCGTCCCGCGCCTCGGCCCGGTGCGTGGCCCGACCATGGACGGTGTCGTAGTTGTACAGGTGCGCGAGCGTCGCGGCGTCCGTCAGGTCATTGAGCGCGACGAGCTCCAGGTCCTTGATGCCTCGCTCGAACATCGCGCGGACGATGCAGCGGCCGATGCGGCCGAAGCCGTTGATGGCGAGTTTCCGGGTCATTGCGTCAGGTCTCCTTGGGAAGAAGGGATGGCGGGGGCTCCCCACGGATGGGGAGCCCGCCGCCGGGCTCATCCGGCGAACTCCACTACTCCGTGGCGCGGACCCAGTGCTGGGTGCGGCCCAGCAGGGACATGCCGATGTAGCCGCGCACCTTCAGCTTCTTGCCACCGTCCTCGACGGCGACCTTGCACTTGTAGGTCTTGCCGTTGGCCGGGTCGAGGATGGTGCCGCCCGTCCACTCGTCGTCGTCCTTCTTCAGGTTCTGGAGGATGGTCATCCCGATGATGGGCTGGTCCTTGAGCGAACCCTGGCACTTGTCGCAGACGGGGTTCTGGTCCTCGGTCGGCTCGCGGAAGAGCTTCTCAATCTTGCCGAACAGCTTGCCGTCCTGCTCGGTGATGACGATGACGGACTTGGGCTTCTTCGTCTCGTCATCGATGGTCGTCCACCGGCCCGTGGGACCGGTCGCCGGAGCGGCGGCGGGGGCCTTCGCGGCCGGCGCGGCGGCGGGAGCCTCGGCGGCAGGGGCCGCGGCGGGAGCCGCGTCCTGGGCCAGGGCGTTCGAGGCCATCATCAGACACAGGGAAGTGAGTCCGAACCACCGGGTTGCTTTCATGTCTTGAGGTCCTTGCGCGCGGGGCTCACGTCGGAGGGGGCTTGCGCTCGAGCGCCCCACCAGCCCGGTTGTACTCCAACGTCACACCAGGAGGCAGCCCCGCGTGACGCGCACGGATGCCGCTGTGCGGCATCGACACCATTCGCCAGGGGCCACCCGTCAAGCCCGGGGCCTACCCCCCAGGGGTGAGCGACAGCCCTCGGGCGCGCGCCTATTCAAGAAGCCAGGCGCAGCACGAACCCGAGGACGTTCACGGCGATGCACTTCACGTCGAAGGAACTCGAACTGAGGGAGAGAATCATCACCGCCCTCCACAGCTCCCTGTCCCTGCCGCTGGTCCTGGAGGCGACGCGGGCCCCGCTGCTCGAGCTCACCCCCGCGGACCACATGGGCCTGTGCGTGATGACGCCGGGGCCGCCCCTCGACTTCCAGTGGCTGGTCCCCGGCCACCGGCTGACGCTGCTGGACGAGTACCCCCGGTGGGCCGACTCGGACTTCGTGCGCGCGCCCATCTTCGCGCAGCCCAACGTGGTGCTCCGGGACACGCAGATGCTGCCGCGCAGGGCGCTGGAAGCCAGCGCGCTGTACCGGCGCAGCCAGGAGCTGGACCTCAGGCTGGAGCACGTCATGGCCGTGCTGCTGCCCGCCAAGGAGACCCTGCTCGGCGCCTTCACCCTGTACCGGGACCGCCGGGTGGAGTTCTCCGAGCACGAAGCCGCGCTCCTCACGAGCCTCACGCCCCACCTCACCAACGCGATCCGCAACTGCCGCGACATGCAGGCGGCCCGCAGCGGCGCGCGGCTCCTGGAGGAGCTCTACAACCGGCCGGACGCGGGCTTCCTGGTGGTGCTCCCGCCGAGCCGTGAGCTCCTGCGCTCGGAGCGCGCCAGGGTGCTCCTGGACACGTGGTTCGCGCCCTCCGACCTCCACGCATCGGGCATCCCGGGCATGTTGCTGGAGCGACTGCAGGCCCTGACGCGCATGTCCCCGGACGAGCGGCTCAAGCACAACCCGCTCGTGTCGCTGCGCGGCGAGACGTACCTGGTGGTGCGCTTCATCGAACTGCCCCAGCCCGAGGGCCCCGCCCAGTGGGCCCTGTCCATGAACGAGGTCCCCATGTCGATTCCCCTCCCGCAGAACATGCGCCTGCAGCTCACGAACCGGCAGGTCGACATCGCCCAGGGCATCCTGCGCAACTGGTCCAACGAGCAGATCGCCGAGCACCTCGGGCTCTCCGAGGACACGGTGAAGACGCACGTGCGCGACATCTTCGGCCGGCTGAAGGTCGACAACCGCGCGGACTTCCTCTACCAGGCCTCCCACCTCAACCGGCCCCTCTGAGCAGTCGCTCCTAGAAGCGTGGGAGCGCGAGCAGGTTGTCGGTGGAGATGCCGTTCGCCTTCGTGCGCAGGTACGGAGGCGTCGCCTCGACCACCTCCACCTTCACGTCCATGGGTCTGTTGCGCACCCGCGCATCCCCGCCCCTCTGGACCCACAGCACCAGCTCCGCGCGGCTGCACTCTCCCGCGTGGGTCGCCTCGACCCAGCGCAGGCGGGTGATGTGCTCGTGGAGCGTGCCCCCCTCGAGTCGTATCTGGGTGATGTAGCGCATGAAGTCGCCTCCGGTTCGAATGCCACGGTTGAGGGCGGAGGATCGCCCTCCAGGCGCAAGGTGTCTCTACCTCCCCGGAGGTAGAGGCCCGCTTCAGCCCTCCCGGAAGATGCCCGGGTAGATGCTGCGCGTGGCGCGCGCGGAGAGGACCACGGCGGCCTGCTCCTCGGGGTCCGTCAGTTCGCGCAGCACCGTGTTCATCTCCGCCACGTGGCCCTCGTCCAGCGCGCCGTGGCTGCGCAGGAACGTCACCGCCTTGCGGATATTGGGGATGGCGTCCACGGCGATGAGGCGCTCCACCGCGCCGCTCGCGCGCGTCTGGGAGAGGTACTCCAGGACGTACGCCGTCCCCAGCACCGCCGTCGGCACGCCCGAGCGGGACGTGAAGAAGTTCCAGCCGGTGTACGCCTCCACCGCGGGCGTCCTCACCGCGCGCTCGACGCGCTCCGCCCCGACGCCCAGGTTCTTCAGGTCCGACAGGAGCCACTTCTCGTGGCCGCGCTCCTCGTCCGCCTTGCGCAGCAGCAGCTCCGCCAGCCACGGGTGCGTGCCCAGCCGCCGCAGCCTGCGCCCGGCGTCGCCCAGCATCGGCGTGCTCCAGCGCGCGTAGTGGTACGTCTGGACGAGGTAGTGGATGTAGCCCGCCTCGTCGAGCGTGCCGTCGAAGAGCCGCCGCGCGTCCGGGTGCGCGTCCAGCGCCGCCACCAGCGCCCTCGCCTCCTGGTCCAGGAGCTCCACCCACCCCGTCGGGTCCTGCGTCCGCGTCTGCACGTGTGTCTCCTCTCCGGGCCACATCCGGCCGTCCATGTGACTCCCTTCGTCGCCGCGGCCCGGAGTGCGCCGCGGCGACGTCTGCGTGGGAGGACAGGGGGAGAGGAGGCCCCTGTCCGAGGCCTGGGTGCCGCTACGGCGCGCCGTCCTGGTAGTGCCGCTCGTGCTGCTGACGGAGCACGAACTTCTGGGCCTTGCCGGTGGACGTCTGCGGCATGGCCTCCAGCAGGACGACGGACTTGGGCACCTCGAAGCCGCCGAGGTGCTGCTTGCAGTGGGTGATGAGGTCCGGCGCCGTGGCCGAGGCGCCGGGCTTGAGCACGACGAAGCCGGTGACGGCCTCCGCCCAGCGCGGGTGCGGCAGGCCCACCACCGCCACCTGCAGGACGGCGGGGTGGCGCAGGAGGACCTCCTCGACCTTGATGGACGGGACGTTCTCTCCACCGGTCTTGCTCATGTCCTTCTTGCGGTCCACGAAGAGCAGCTGGCCGTCGGCGTCGAACATGCCGAGGTCGCCGGTGTGGTGCCAGCCGAACGCCCGCGCGCGCTCGGTGGCCTCCGGGTCCTTGTAGTAGCCGAGCATCACGTTCGGCCCGCGGTGGACGATTTCGCCCACCTCGCCGCGGCCGAGCAGCCGGCCCTCGTCATCCATGATGGCCGTCTCGTTCGTCACCACCGAGTCCCCCCAGTACGAGCCGAACCGCTTGAGCTGCTGCTCGGGCTTGAACATGGTGGTGGCCGGGTACATCTCCGTCTGCCCCGACGCGAGCGCGAACCCGCCCGGACAGAACTTCTCCAGGAGCTCCACGAGCAGCGTGCGCGCCATGGGCGCCATGACGTACAGACACATGCGCAGGCTGGACAGCTTCGTCGTCGGACGCGCCGGGTGCGCCAGCATGGCGCCGTACATGATGGGCAGGCCCAACAGGAAGGTGACGCCGCGCCGCTCGATGGTGGCGAGCATGGCGCCGGGCTCGAACACCCGCCGCACGATGACGGTGGCGCCCGCCATCAGGAACGACACGGAGACGGCGTGCTGCGCGCAGTGGAACATCGGCAGCACGCACAACGTCACGTCGCTGGGACGCAGCTCCAGCTCGAACAGGTTCCCGCTGAGCGCCGAGTGGATGGACGCGTGCGAGTGCATCACGCCCTTCTGCTGACCGGTGGTGCCGCTGGTGTACATGATCTGCGCCAGCTGCGTGCTCTCGACGTCCACCGCAGGCGGCGTGCCGTGCTGGCCCTTCAGCGTGTCCAGGAAGGCGACCGCGCCGCCTCCGGGCGCGGCCTGTCCCTCGGGGACACAGACGATGAGGCCCAGGCCCCGCGCGTCGAGCATCGCGCGCAGCTCCGGCTTCGCGAGCAGTTCCAGGTCGATGACCACCCGCGACACCTCGGCGTGCTCGAGGATGTAGCCGATGGCCTCCACGGAGAGGCCCGTGTTGATGGGCACCCAGACCAGGCCCGCCTTGTAGATGCCGAAGAAGGCGGTGACCATCTGCGCGGAGTTGCCGCAGAGCATGGCCACCCGCGTGCCCGGGGAGAGTCCTTCGCCGAGCAGGTGGTGGGCGAACGCGTTGGCGCGCCGGTCCAGCTCCGCGTAGGACAGCTCCAGCTCACCGTCGATGAGCGCCGTGCGCTCCGGCCACCGGAGCGCCGAGCGGCGGAGGATGTCTCCCAGCGAGACGCGGCTGATGTGCTTGTAGACGGCTTCCGGGGTCTGTCCCATCGTGTGCTCCTTCCCGCCCGACTCGGGCGCGCGAGTGGTCCCCCCCGTCATGCACCTCAGCCTCGCGACTTGCGAGGCAGGGTGCCCATGGCCTTGCTGATGATGCCGAGCATCACCTCGTCGGCGCCGCCGCCGATGGACCCCAGGCGCAAGTCACGGTGCGCGCGCGCCAGCGGGTTGTCCCAGGTGAAGCCCATGCCGCCCCAGTATTGGAGGCAGCCGTCGACCAGCTCCCGGGCGAGCCGCCCCGACTTGAGCTTGCACATGGAGGCGAGCTTCACCACCTGCGGGTCGTCCTTGTTCTCGATGTAGAGGGCGACGGTGCGGTAGATGAGCGCGCGGAGCGCCTCCACCTCCGTCTGCAGCTCCGCGAGCCGGAAGTGCACGGACTGGTTGTCGAGAATCGACTGGCCGAAGGCCTTGCGCTCCCGCGCGTACTCGGCCGTCTGCGCGATGAGCCGGTCGAACGTCACCAGGGTGCTCGCCGCCACGAAGAGGCGCTCCTCCTGGAACTGCTGCATCTGCATGGCGAAGCCGCGCCCCTCGTCGCCGATGCGGTTTCGCACCGGGACGCGCACGCCGTCGAAGAAGAGCTGCGCGGTGTCGGACGCCCACATGCCGAGCTTGCGAATCTTCGCGCGGGTGATGCCGGGCCGGTCCATGGGGACGATGATGAGCGACTTGTTCGCGTGCGCCGGGCCGTCCCCCGTGTTGGCGAGCAGGCAGACCCAGTCCGCCTGCATACCATTCGTGATCCACATCTTGCCGCCCGTGATGACGTAGTCGTCGCCGTCACGGCGCGCGGTGGTCGTCACGCTCGCCACGTCGGAGCCGGCGCCGGCCTCGCTCACCGCGATGGAGCACACGCGCTCCCCGGCGAGCGTGGGCGCGAGGAACTCCCGTCGCAGCTCGTCACTTCCGAAGCGGGCGAGCGCGGGCGTGGCCATGTCCGTGACGACGCCGATGGCCATGGGCAGCGCGCCGCAGGTGCAGTGACCCAGCTCCTCCGCGAAGGCGACCGAGAACGAGGCGTCCAACCCCAGCCCGCCGAACTCCGTGGGCTTGGTGATGCCCAGCAGCCCCAACTCCCCCAGCTTCTTGAACACCTCCCGCGCCGGGAAGAGCTCCGCATCCTCCCACGCGTCCACGTGGGGGTTGAGCTCCTGCTCGACGAACTTGCGGACCGTCTGACGGATGGCGCGGTGTTCCTGGGTCTCGTGCATGCGCTGCCTCGGTGGCTCGAAAGCCAGAGAAGGGTCGACGAAGGGAGGGCGCCACCCCGGCGCGGCGCGCGCACCCAACGGGCGTCCAGCACACCCTCCTACCGATGAGCCCCGAGTCTGCATCCCGCCCTTCTAAAAAAGCAAGCACGCTTGCTTTTTTCAAGAACCAGACGAGCGGACATCCCGCCCCCCACAAGGACTCATCCCTGGAGGGGACACCGTCGTGTCGTTCGCGGCACTTCGGCCCACCGCGTCATCCACCGGGATGTGCAGCGGGTGCGCACAGTGGCCCGACCCACGGTGCGCCCCCTCCACGTGGCGCGGAATCGGGACGAGGGGCGCGCGCGTGGCCCGTGGAGCCGACCGTCACCGTGACGGTGGGTGCTCGCCGCCCGTGCACCCGATTCGTCGCGACATTCTCCCGGACGAGACGTTGAGGAGGACAACGCCCTTGGGCGCCCCCGCCCTGGAGAGTCAGGCATCATGCGAGCATTCATCCTCCTGCTGACCACGACGATTGTCGTCGGCTTCGGAGCCGTGGGCTGTGGAGGAAAGTCCTCCTCCGAGGCCCCCGGCGACTCCCTCCTGACCGACGCGGGCACCGCCGACGCGAGCAAGCCCGACGAGACCGACGCGGGTGAGGCGGACTCCGGGACTCCGGATGCAGGCACGCCGGATGCGGGAGCTCCGGACGCTGGGACTCCGGACGCGGGCCGCGAGGATGCCGGCACGCCCGACGCGGGCCGGAGTGACGCGGGCACCGAGACACTGACCGCGCCCACCGGGGTGACGGCGACGCCGGACATCCGCGAGATGACCGTCGCCTGGAGCTACACCCCGTCCACCACGGGCAGCGCGCTGTCCTCGTTCGAGGTCGCCGCCACGCCCTCCAGCCTCAAGGTCAGCGCGGGCGCCGCCGCCCGAACGGCGGTCGTCACCGGCCTGGCCAATGGCACGCAGTACCGCTTCACCGTCACCGCCATCTACGCGGATGGCACCCGGCAGACCTCCACCCAGTCCGCCGCCGTGCGCACCTTCTCCTTGCCGGCCACGCCGACCTGGACCCGCTTGAAGGGCGCGGACCAGAAGGTGGAGCTGGAGTGGAGCCTGCCGTCGGACGGCGGCCAGCCCATCCAGGGCTACACCGTCACCGTCGCGCCGGGTGGGCAGGTCATCCACACGACCGAGCGGTCCGCGCTCGTCACCGGCCTCACCAACGGCCAGAGCTACACCTTCACGCTGGTGGTCACCACCGCGGTGGGGACCTCCACGCCCAACACCAGCTCGTCGGTCCGCGTCGCCGCCCTGCCGAGCGCGCCCCAGAACGTCACGGTGACGCCCTACATCCGCGCGGCGGAGGTGCGGTGGACCGCGCCCACGAACAACGGTGGCGCCGCGATTTCGGGCTACGTCGTCACCACGCACCCCACGGGCGTGTCCCAGCAGGCGTCCTCGACGGCGACCAGCCTCTACCTGACGGGCCTCGCCGACGGCGCCACGTACAGCTTCAGCGTGGCCGCGCAGAACTCGTCGGGCACGGGCGCCACCGCCACCACCCCCTCCGTGACGCTCCCCTCGCCGCCATCGGCTCCCGTCCAGCTCACCGGCGTCTACCACGCGGGGCAGCTCGAGCTGGACTGGCAGCCGCCCGCCAACGACGGTGGCCGACCCGTCACCAGCTACCGGCTCGTCTCCACCCCCGCGGGCGTGGACCAGAGCTTCCCAGCCTCGCCCACCGTGGCCCGCCTCTCCACGCTCACGCCCGGCGCCACCTACACCTTCACGCTGACCGCTTCGAACAGCGTGGGCGCTGGCCCGGCCACCACCTCCGCGCCCATCCAGCTGCGCGCCCAGCCGCGCGCGCCCACCGACGTGCGCGTGCACTCCACCTCCGCGGGCGCCGTCGTGCGCTGGAACCCGGCCTCCGCGCCCGCCACGGACCCCGTCACCGGGTACGTCGTCACCGCCACCCCCGGCGGCGGCTCCGTCACCGTCCCGGCGAGCGCCCGCGTGGCCACGGTGCCCGGGCTGGCCACGGGCACCACCTACCTGTTCCAGGTGAAGGCCCGGAACAGCGCGGGTGACGGACGCCCCTCCGCGCCGGCATTCCACCGCCACGTCGTGCCCCTGGCGTGCGCGACGCCGTCCTTCGCGCCCGTGTCCCAGTTCGCCTACCCCACGGGGGGAGACTTCATGGGCGCCGGCGACTTCAACGGGGACTCACGCCAGGACGTCCTGGTGGGCAACCTGTTCGACATCACCGTGCTCGCCAGCGGGCCCGGGCGCGGCTGCACGCGGCTGGCCAACTCCGCCAGCGCCGGCAACGTCCTCAGCTCGGAGCCCCCCGTGGTGGCGGACTTCAATGGTGACGGGAAGCTGGATGTCGCCGCCATCCTGGGCACCGACAGCGATGACAGGACGGGCGGCTTCACCGTCTACCTCGGCCAGGGCACGGGCACCTTCCAGGCGCCCCTGTCGACGCCGCTGGGCACCAACGTCACCACCAGCTTCAACTGCCTCACCGCCCGGGACTTCGACCGCGACGGGAAGCTGGACCTCTTCGCCCATGTCCACCTGGGACGGACGCTGCTCTATCGCGGCAAGGGGGACGGCACCTTCTTCGCCCCCACCACCGTCATCTCCTCCAACACGTACGACTGCCCCGTGGTGGCCGACTTCAACGGGGACGGGAACCTGGACTACGCCCGGCTCGACAGCGCCAACAACCGCATCGTGCAGGTCAACGGCACGGGCACCGGCTCGTTCCGGGTCCCCGTCTACGCTCCGTGCACCAGTTGCTACGGAAACCTGGTGGCGGGTGACTTCGACCACGACGGCGCCGTGGACGACCTGGCCCTGCTCCACCCCGAGAAGGTCCGCGTCTTCAGCCCCTCGGGTGGGACGCTGGCGCTCGCGTCCGAGATGCCCTTCGCCCGTCCGTTCGGCTCGACGGTCCGGTCGCCCCTGCTGGCCGACATGAACGAGGATGGCCGCCAGGACCTGTTCTGGACCAGCGCCCCGGGCGGGCAGCTCAACCTCCTGCCGGGCAGCGCCGGCCCCATGCCCTTCTCCACGCCGCGCAGCCTCGGCTACAACGGCGAGCACTACGCGCCCGCCGCGGGTGACTTCGACGGCGATGGCTTCACGGACGTGGCGCTCACCGGCTACATGTCCGTCCAGATGCTCTGGGGCACGAGCTCCCTGATCGAGAGCCTCCAGCTCGAGGGCGCCCCGGGCGGGCTCGCCAGCGGCGACTTCAACGCGGACGGCTTCGCCGACCTGGCCGCCGGGAGCAACGAGAAGAACGCCATCTTCATGTCGCTGTCGGGCAGCCCGGAGCGGAGCACCGCCGCGCTGTCACCCGTGTTCGTGCCTCCCGCGGGAAAGAAGGTCACCGCCGGGGTGCAGGACCTGGTCTCCGTGGACCTGGACGGTGACGGGCGCGAGGACCTGGCCGCCCTCACCACGTCGCTGACGCCGTCCACGGGCGTGCTGCCCCAGCTCGTCGTCTTCAAGCGCCTGCCGGGCGGAGGCTTCGCGCCCGCGGAGCGCTACGACGAGGACTGGACGCAGGCGGAGCTCATCGCGGTGGACCTCAACGAGGATGGCCGCTTCGACCTGGTGACGACGGAGCGGTTCACCCCCTCGAAAATCCAGCTCGGCGTGTGGCTCAACCAGGGCAGCGGGAAGTTCGCGCCCCGCCTCACCGTGGACGTGACGGCCAACTACGAGGTGCACACCCTGGTCTCCGCCGACCTGGACCGGGATGGCCACATGGACCTGGCGCTCCTGCGTCCGGGCAACCCCAACCTCGACAAGGGCGAGGTGTACGTCGTCTGGGGCAACGGCGACGGCACCTTCACCGGACAGACGACCTTCACCGGCGAGTACACGCACCGCGCCATGGGTCGCGCGGACCTGGAAGGCCAGGGCACCGTCGGCCTGCTCATCGACCGGGGCGAGGTGGGACTGCTCACCTATGATTCGGCCCGTCAGCCCACGCTGACGCCCAAGCACAGCCTGGGCATCCGCGCGGGCAATGGCATCCTCACGGCGGACTTCAACGCCGACGGCCTCACGGACACCTTCTCCTTCGAGCCGTTCGGCGCACGCGTGGTGATGCAGACCACGCCCAACACCTTCGCCCTGGGTCCCCTGCCCGGCTGGGGACGCACCGCCCGCGACGGGCTCATCGCGGACTGGAACGCGGACGGCCTGCCCGACCTCGCCTTCAGCAGCGTGGACGCCCAGGCGGCGACGATGGTGCTGAACGTCTGCGTGCCGCCCTGAGGCAGGCGAGGGCCCCGGGTCAGTGCGACTCGGACAGGTGGCTCGTGGCAGTCCAGCGCTTGCCATCATAGCGATAGAACCAGGTGGCGTTGCCCTCGCCCCAGTCCACGAGCGCATCCCGGCTCGTCGCGGGCACGCCATGGCGGCCGGGCTTCTTGTTCGGGAGGTAGAGTTGGAGGCAGCTCACCTCGCGGGGCAGTGACTGGACCTCACGCACGAGCCCCTTGCTCGTGAAGAGGACGCGCACGGGCACCGAGCCATTGCACGAGAAGCCCTTGCCCGGGAACGCGTAGTCCGGCGCGCCGTCCTGGTCGAAGTCGCCCCGGATGCAGGGCACGCCCGTCGTGCGGAGCACCTGCGCATCCAGCCCGAGCTCGCGCAGCGCGGACTGCGCCGAGCCCACGCTGCCCACGCACAGGCACTGCTGCGCCTCCGCCGGGTTGCAGCTCGGGTCCTGATAGGAGAGCTCCACGCGCTTGGGGGCCGCCGGCGCGGGGGCCCCCTGGGTGCTCGGGGTCACCACGGCTTGGGACGACGCCTCGGCGTAGCCGAGGGCAACCAACGGAAGAGTCCAGCCCAGCATCCAGCGCACACCCATGATGTATCGGTTCCTTCCAGGCCCAGGAATGAAACGGGCATCCGCCTATACGGCGGGGAGCGAGCGCTATTCAATGCGCCCGCGCACGAAGCGCGCCCCCTCCCCCAGGGCGGACCGTGTCGACCGGTGGCGCGTCCCCATGGACCCGGCCTCGTCCCGGGAGGGGCGGCGAGGCAGAATCGGCCGGCACATGCTCTTCGACGCGAGGACGTGGAGCCGGCACCTGCGCGGCTACGTCATCCATGACTGCGCCATCTCCCATGCGGGGCGACTCCACTTCACCCTCGTCCTGGATGAAGGCGAGGCGGGCTTCAGCCTCGACCCCGACACGCGCTTTCTCTGCTGCGACCTGGACGCGCCCGCCGCGCGGCGGTTCTCCCATGTGGACGCGCTCAATCTCGGTCCGGTGCGCAGCGCGGTGGCCATCTCTCCCTCACTCGAGCTGCTCGCGGTCGACCCCGCCGGGCGGCTCTACCGGTGTCCAGGCCGGGGCACGCCCACCCAGGATGCGCCCCCGCTGCCATGGAAAACTCGCCTGAAGCACCACGAGGGCCACGTCAGGAACCTCAAGCGCGTGGGCCGCCACGTCTACGCGCTCACCGATGCCCGCGAAATCCTCCGCCGCCAGGGCGCGCAACGCGGGGTGCCGCTCGCGGCGAGCGCGAAGGGCGCGCCCTTCCCTCGCGCGACGGACAAGCAGGCGGGATGGAGCACGGGCTTCAACGACCTGGATGGCTTCGCCTCCGACGACCTGTACGCCGTGGGCGGCTTCGGTGATGTCTGGCACTTCGACGGGAAGGACTGGACGAAGTTGCCCTTTGCCAAGGACACGCTGGTGCACACGGTGTGCTGCGCCGGTGATGGGAACGTCTACCTCACCGGCCACCGGGGCGCTCTCTGGGTCGGCCGGGGGAAGGAGTGGAAGCGACTCCAGGATGGAGGGCTGCCCCTGTCGGAGTTCAGCGACAGCGCGTGGTTCGCGGGTGCGCTCTACTGCGGGACCCATGAGGGCCTTTGGGTGAAGACCCAGCAAGGACGGCTGCGACCCGTGCGCGAGGTGGACCCGAGGATGAAGGCGGACGTGGCGAGGTGCTCCGGTCGCATCGGACTCAGCCCGGATGGCACGAGGATGCTGAGCGCGAGCCACCGAGGCGCCTCCCTCTTCGATGGCGAGCGCTGGACACTGTTGTTCAAGACCTCCCGACCCTCCACGGCCCCACGGCGCAAGATGGACTCTCGGAGGAAGCCATGAAGCCCCCCACCCGCCCCCCGAAGCCCCGAGGACACTCACGCGGCCTGCCGGCCCTCGGGCTCGGACTCACGATGTCGATGACCGCGTGTCGGTCGTCCTCGCAGACTCCGAACGACAACGCCGCGCACCTCGTCTCATCGGAGTCCGCGCCCTTCGTGGAAGCCCCTGCCCAGACGCCCTCATGGCTCGGTATCCCCGCCTCCGACTCGCGGGTGCAGGTCATCGGACGCGCGTACCGCTCCGGGACTCGCGTGGTCTTCTCCCATCCCGGCGTGACGATTCGCGTGCGGTTCTGGGGCGATGCCCTGCGCATGCGCCTCGACGACGCAGGGCCAGGCGGCGACACGAAGACCAACTACTTCGACGTCATCGTCGACGGGGGCGCGCCCCAGAAGCTGGAGGTGAAGAGCGGCGCGGCCACCTATCCGCTCGCCACCGGGCTCCCGCTGGGGCTCCACACAGTGGAGGTCCTCAAGCGCACCGAGACCTCCGTGGGCGTCACCACGCTCGAGGCGCTCGAGGTCCACGGAGAGCTCCGGGAGCCGCCGCCCCGCGCGGCGCTGCGGATGGAGTTCGTCGGAGACTCCATCACCTGCGGCTACGGCTCCGAGGTTGCCATCATCCCGCCCTCCCCTTCCTGGCGGGCGCCGACCTTCACCTCCAAGAACGAGAACCCCACGCGAGCCTACGCATGGCTCACGGCCCGGAAGATGGGCGCGGAGGCCTCGCTCATCTGCCACTCGGGGCACGGCGTGTACCGCAACCTGGACCTGTCGACGACGGGACTGGTCCCCGCCCTCTACGAGCTCGCGGTCCCCGGCCACAGCGCGCCCTGGGATTCCTCCGGTGAATCACCGCACGTGATTGTCATCAACGCCGGGAGCAACGACACCCTCGCCGGTCACGGCACCGACGTGTTCCTCCCGGATGAAGCGGCCTTCAAGTCCGCCTATCGGACGTTCCTCACGCGCCTGCGCACGCTGCATCCGCGAGCACACCTCGTGTGTACGCTGGGCAGCATGACGGATGGCTACAAGCAGCACGAGCAGGGCGGCCAGGTGACCTCCGTCCACGTGGGCGACTGGCTCACCGAGCTGGTCGCGGAGCGCCATCAACAGGGCGACACGCGCGTCCACCGCCATGTCATGGCCGTGCAGAATCCGTCCGTGGACGGAGTCGCCGAGGACTGGCATCCGTCCGCCGCCACACACGCGAAGATGGCCGATGCGCTGAGCCGCTTCATCCAGGACGTGATTCGCCAATAAGGCATCTGCCAACAAGCCACGCCGTGGACAGGAGAATGCTCTGTCCTCATTGAACGACACACGTGTCCAACGGCTGATGGAGCGACCTGGCAGGCCATTGGGCTCACATGCTCGGTGTGCCATGCTTTGGCCATGGCGGACACGCTCGGGTCAGACGCTCCCGTTTCCGAAGGATTGGACCGCCGTCGCTTCCTGACGTGGGTCGTCGCTTCTCCCACGTTGATGATTGCGGCCCGGCTGGGGCTCGATGTGCCCACGGCCCAGGCCGCGCAGCCCGAGGAGACGGCGGCGGCGACGATGAACCTCTACCTGACGCTCCAGGAGGACGGACGCGTCACCACCACCCTTCCACGCACGGAGATGGGCCAGGGCATCACCACCGCCGTGGCCATGCTCGTCGCGGAGGAGCTCGACGTCGCGCTCGACGCGGTCTCCATCCTCCACGAGGACGCGGACTCGCGCTGGTTCACCCAGCTCACGGGCATGTCCACCACGATGCGCCTCCTGTCCGGGCCGCTTCGCGCCGCGGCGGCGGACGCGCGGGCCCGGCTCGTCACGGCGGCGGCGCTGCGCTGGCGGGTCCTGGCGCCCACGCTCACCACCGCGCGGGGCGTGGTGAGCGCGCCCGATGGTCGACGCGCCGGCTATGGCGAGCTGGCGCAGGATGCCGCTCGCGTGGTGCTGCCGCTGGTCTCCACGCAGCCCAAGCCGGTGAGCCAGTACACGCTGGTGGGCAAGCCCACCGGGCGCATCGACGCGCGGGACATCGTCACGGGGGCGACCCGGCACGCCCTGGACCTGGACCTCCCCGAGGCGCTCCCCACGGTGGTGGCGAGACCTCCCACGCTGCGCGGCACCGTCCGCACCGTCGACGACGCGGCGGCGCGGGCCATGGGCGGCGTGGTGGACGTGGTCTCGCTGGGCACCGGCGTGGCGGTGGTGGCCCGGACCTTCGGACAGGCGCTCGCGGCCCGCGCGGCGCTGCGCATCACCTGGACGCCCGGCCCCGCCAGCGCGCTGTCCGACGCGGACATCCGCACGCGCTTGCGCGACGGCATCGGCGCGCGGCCCCTGCCGCCGTTGTTCACGACGCGCACGCTGGAGGGGAGATTCGACTTCCCCTACCTGGCGCACGCCCCCATGGAGACGCAGAGCTGCGTGGCGCGCGTGCAGGGCGGACTGGCGGAGGTCTGGGTGGGGACGCAGGACCCGAAGCATGCCCAGCGCGAGGTGGCGCGGGCGCTCGGCTGGGCTTTGACGCCGTGGAAGGTGACGGTGCACACCGTGCGCGCGGGCGGTGGCTTCGGCCGCAGGTTCTTCAACGAGGCGGCGGTGGAGGCCGCGCTCGTGTCGAAGGCCATCGGCAAGCCTGTGAAGCTGATGTGGAGCCGGGACGATGACATGCGCCACGGGCGCTTCCGTCCCGCGAGCCACCACCGCATCCTCGCCCACCTGGGTCTGGGCGGGCGCATCCTGGGCTGGCACCACCGCGCCGCCATCCCCACCCTGGAGGTGCCGCACGGCTTCGGCGACGTCGTCACCGCGCTGGTCGGAGAAGTGCTCCCGGAGGTCACCGGCGCGGTGTTCTTCGCGCTGTCGCAGAAGCTCCCCTATTCGTTCGGACAGGTGAGCCACGAGCTGCGCGACATCTCCATCCCGATTCCCACCGCGTCCTTCCGCTCGGTGTTCACCAGCCAGGTCGGCGTGTCGAACGAGGTCTTCGTCGACCAGCTGGCGCGAGAGCTCCAGGTGGACCCGGTGACGCTGCGTCGCGAGCGGCTCGACTCGAACCGGCTCAAGGCGGTGCTGAACAAGGTGGTGGCGGAGGGGCAGTGGGGGCGCGCGCTGCCGCCCGGGGTGGCGCAGGGGGTCGCCGTGCTGGAGGAGTGGGGGAGCGCCATCGCGCACCTCATCGAGGTGGACGTCACCGGAGGGACGCCGCGGGTGCTGCGCATCGTCATCGCCGCGGACGTGGGCCTGCCCATCAACCCCAAGGGAATCGAGGCCCAGCTCCAGGGCGCGGCGGTGGACGCGATGTCCACCACGCTGAGCGCGGGCATCCACATCGACGCGGGCGCGGTGCGCGAGAGCAGCTACGCGGACTACCGCTGGATGCGCATGAAGCACGTCCCGGCCGACATCCAGGTGCACCTGGTGCGCTCGGATGACCGCGTGGGCGGCGTGGGCGAGCTGGGCTACCCCAGCGCCGCGGCCGCGCTGACGAACGCGATTGCACGGGCCCGGGGCACGATGCCCAACCGCTTCCCCATCCTCGACGAGGGAGTCTGAGCATGCCGGCCCATCAGTTCATCCTCAATGGTCAGACGGTGTCGGTGGAGGCGCCCGAGGACCTGTCGCTCCTGTGGGTCCTGCGCGACGTGCTGGGCGTGACGGGGCCGAAGTATGGCTGCGGCGTGGGCGTGTGCGGCGCGTGCACCAGCCACCTGGACGGCGAGGCGTTCCGGCCCTGCATCCACCCGGTGGGCACGCTTCAGGGGCGCGAGGTGATGACCATCGAGGGGCTGGGCGCACAGGGGTTGCATCCGGTGCAGCAGGCCTGGATGACGGAGGACGTGGCCCAGTGTGGCTTCTGTCAGCCGGGGCAGATCATGGCCGCCGTCGCGCTGCTGAAGAAGAACGCCCACCCGTCCGACGCGGACATCGACGCGGCGATGAGCGACAACGTCTGCCGGTGCGGCACCTATGTCCGCATCCGCGCCGCCATCAAGCGCGCCGCCCTGCTGCTGCGAAGTGGTGCGACGGGTGGGTGACGGCTCGCGGGTGGAATGCCCACGAGCCTCGCGAGTGCTCAGCCGAGCTTCTTGCGCAGCCAGGTGTCCAGGGCGAAGCGGCCGGGCCCCACGGTCATCAGCACCACGGCGATGACCAGGTAGAGCAGGGGCAGCTCATAGCTGCCGGCATGGCCGACGAACGGGTCGCCCTTCACCACGGCGTGGACGTGCGTGGCGACGGCCATGGTGAAGAAGAGGCCCAGGGACGCCAGCGGCACGAGCAGGCCCAGCACCCAGGCGAGCCCGCCGCCGAACTCCGAGAGCGCGGCGAGCGCCTGGAGGATTCCCGGCACGGGCGCCTCGGCGCCCATCCAGGCGAACGGGTTCTGGATCTTCGACCAGCCGTGGAACATGAACGCGATGCCAGCGACGAGGCGCAGCAGCAGCAGGCCGACGCTGGGCGCCGTCGGCAGGGGCGCGGGGAACAGGGAGGCGAGCTTCATGATGAATCCTTCGAGGAGTCCGGGTTTGACCTGCGCGAGACATAATCCAGGTCGTCCCCTGTTGGGAGTTCTCGCCAATGGATTGGCCCATGCCTCATAAACAAGACATGCAGACACGGAAAGATGCGTGGACGTATCAGGAATGGGAGCTGTCCGCCGATTCGCGGCATCCCGGCTGGACCGCCGTCGAGCGGTTCTTGACGAGCACCCTGCCCGCCTTGCAGCCCGCGGCGCTCGCCCGCTTCGACTTCGACCGGCGCACGGGCGCCTTCCAGCTGACCCGGGCGCCCGTCGTCGCGACGAGCGACGACTTCCGTCCCTCCGACATCCTGGACGGCCTGCGTGGCCACACGTACATGGTGCTGGTCCTCCACACCTCGATGGAGATGAAGGACGTGTTCCCGGAATACGTCCTGTGCACCGAAGGACTCCTCTCGTTCCCCCGGAGCGAGCACGTCTTCTACGCCCCTGTCATCGGGCTCGAAGAGACGCTGAAGCTGGGGCGACACGCCCTGGTGGTTTCACACGACGGTGACCCGCTGCACTGGATTTCATCGGCCTCGACCCCTCGGTGAAGCGCACTCCGGCTCCGTCCGTGGCGTGACACACGGGTCGGGCGTCGTTGGTTTCGCGAGGGTCGCGGGCTAGCGTCCGCGCGCATGAAACAAGTCTCCCAGTCCATCGAGGCGTTGAAGCAGTCGAAGCTGCTGGAGCTGACCCTCTCCGAGCCCATCTCGGCCGACGCGCTGGTGAAGGCCGTGAAGCCGCACTTCGGCACCCTGCGCTGGACGCCGCCCCCCAGCTATCGCGAGGCGCTCGCGCTGGGACTGTGCATCGCGGAGCGCAATCTCCAGGCGGACGGCCTGGACGTGGGCTTCTGGCTCTACGACGCGGAGGACATCGCCAGCGCGAACGAGGACCTGGTCCACCTGCCGGAGGGCGTCTCCATCGAGGAGGGCGTGGACCTCTCCACCAACCACCTGGTCGGCTTCGCGGAGGCGGGCGGCGAGGCCGTGTGGTGCTTCGACGTGAGCAAGCCGGGCCCGAATGGTGAGTACCCCATCTACTACCACCACCAGGACCAGCCGCGCGCCCGCGTGCTCGCGACCGGTGCGTGGCACAACCCCGAGGATGCCATGCCGGACTTCGAGTCCTTCCCGCAGTGGCTCGAGACGATGACCGCGGCCCTCACCGCCCCCAAGCCGCCGAGCTGGCTCAAGGACGTGGGCGCTCCCGGGATGACCTTCGCCGACAAGCGCCTGTCGCTGTAGTCCGGCGCCACGGCCCCCGAGTCGCGGGGGCCTTCGTGCCTCAGCGCGTGCTCGTCATGATGCCGCCCTGCTGGAGCAGCGCGAAGAGGTCCACGAGCCCCTCCACCGGGAAGACGTACCCGTACTCCGCATAGGCCGCGTCGCGGATGTCCGCCACGGAGCGACGACCGTCCGCGTAGCTCGCGATGGCATCCGGCAGTTGGTAGAAGCGCAGCTCGCCCTCCCCCTGCTCCCGCAGCGCCGACGCGGCGTCCCGGAACGCGGCCCGCACCGCGTCCACCCGGGGCTGGTCCGCTGGAGCCACCTTGCCCGCCAGCTCATCGAAGGAGGCCAGCTCCTTGCCCTTCACCCGTCGCGGGACGAAGGCACGGGCGCGGCGCTCCGCCTCCGTCACGGCGGGCTCCTTGAGCGAGACACCTCGCGCCTTGCCATCCGCCTCCACGCGCTCCAGCGCCTGCTCCTCGGCGCGGTCCAACAGCTTCGTCAGCGTCTTCACCGACGCGGCCGGCGCGCCCAACGGCTGGCACGAGCGCAAGGCCTCGCGCTCCCGCGCGTAGGCGGCGCGCACCACCGCGCGCGCGAGCCGGTAGGTGCCCGCGACCTGCTCGGCGGGCGCCGCGGCCAGGTCCTTGCGCGCCCGGAACTCGTCCTCCGCCACGCGCCGGGCGCCGTGCACCGACACCAGCCGCGCCAGCTCCAGGGCCCCCGGGCCCTCCGCCCAGGCGGCCACGGTGATGGAGGCCAGCCCCGCGAACGCCGCGCGGTGCAGCTGCGTGGGGTCCACGTTCTCCGGCCGGTCCCCGCTCGTGTGATACGCGTCGTCCGGCCAGGTGGAGAACGCCACGCCGGGGATGCCGTGGTCATTGAAGAGCTGGTGGTCCGAGCCCCGGCCATAGCGCTCCAGGTGCATATCCATCGGCTCGCGCGAGCCGGTGACGGAGCCGATGCGGAAGTCCTTGCGGGACGGATACGTCACCGCGTTGAAGCGGTTCATGAACGCCACCGTGGACTCCGTCACCGCGTTCACGAAGCTGCCCAGCCAGTCCGGCGTGTACGACGCGGAGAAGCGCGAGTGCACCTTCGTCAGGCTCGCGCCGAGCATGTCGAAGTTGTAGTGCGCCACCCGCCGCACCGGCTCGGCGCCGTGGCGCTCGAACCACTCGCGCGTCCCCTCGAACTCCGGCAGCCACAGCACCCGCACGGTGCGCACCGGAGGCGGCAGCACGCCGTCCCGGATGAGCGTGGTGTACGTGCGCACCATCTCCAGCACCGTGGCCGCGCCCGAGGCGTTGTCATTTGCCCCCGGCTTGTAATGGTCCAGGTGCGCGGTGAGGACAATCTCCTCGTCCGAGCGCTGGCCGGGGATGACGCCGCTGACGACGGAGTAGTGCCCCGGCTTCGTCTCGGTGGCGATGCTCACGTCCACCTTCATCGGGCCCGTCAGGAGCTGCGCTCGCAGCTCGCGCGCCTGGCGGTCGGTGAGCATGAACAGGAAGGGCGCCGGCTGCCCTTCCGGCCGAATCCCCGGCGGCACCACCGCCCAGCCAATCTGGTCGGGGAAGTCCCCATCCATGCGATGCGGCTGGTTCCAGGGCGGCGTCGAGTACGAGGAGAGCACGCCCACCGCGCCGAGCTTCCCGACCGCCCGGCGCAGGACCGCGACGGGGTGCCCCCGCGTGAGCACCACCTTGCCCTGGAAGTCCTTGCCCGCGTAGTCCGAGTCCTGGTTGCCCTGCCCCACGTCGACCAGCTCCAGCGCCTTGCCCTCGAAGCTGCCGCTGCGCAGCGCCAGCGCCATGGGCTGGTCCGCGTGCGACGTCACCTTGTAGCGGTGCGGCCCGGACACCCACAGCTCGCCCCGGGTGGCGCGCCACTGGAGCTCCTCCTTCATCGGCTCCACGCGCACGTCCTGCAGCCCCGCGGCCTTCGCGCTCGCGGCGACCCACTCCGCCGCCTGCCCGTAGCCCTCCGCGTTGTCCCGGGCCAGCAGCGACAGTCGCTGCACACCGTCATGGATGCGGTCCCCGGAGCTCTCCGAGATGAGGGCGCGCACCACGTCGTCCCTCAGCACCAGGCCCGTCGTGGGCGACACCGGCCCCACGGGAGACACCGGAAGCTGGGCGAAGGCGGGGAGCGACACGAGCACGGCGACGGACAGGAGCAGGCGAAGGCGCATGGAGGTCTCGGTGCAGGCAACTCAGCATCCCCCTTCGCTCGAGTCCAACATCCATTGCCTGCGGACCGACAGGTGACAGTTCGGGATGAACCCGGTGTTCCAGGGAGTCCACACCCTGGAGACTCCATGATTCCCACGCGCATCTTCCTGCGCATCGCCGGCGTGCTCGCGCTGGGCGGACTGACGCATTGCACCCCCGCCGAGCCGGAGCGGGACGTCCCCGAGGCCACCGCGGCGGAGCCCACCGCGACCGCCGAGGCGGCGCTGAGCAGCTCCGCTCCCGGCAAGCGACTGTTCACCCACGCGTTCCCGAACACGAACGGACGCTCGTGCGCCACCTGTCACGTGCTCGACGACAGCACCGCGCTCAAGCCCGCGCACGTCCAGGCGCTGCATGCCTCCAACCCGCGGGACGTGCTCTTCCATCCCATCGACGCGGACGACCCGAACGCGGCGGTGCCCACGTACGAGCACCTGAAGAAGGGACTGGTCCGCGTCGTCCTGCCCCTTCCCGACAACATGGATGTCATCGACGCCCAGGGGCAGGTCATCACCCCCGCGGACAGGAAGGTCTTCGTCTGGCGAGGCGTGCCGAGCATCCAGGACGTGGCCCTCACCGGCCCCTTCTTCCAGCTCGACGGGCGTGAATCCAACCTGGAGGACCAGGCCCAGGCCGCCATCACCAGCCACAGCCAGGGTGGCGCCGTCCCCCGCTCACAGCTGCGCCAGCTGGCGAGCTTCCAGCGCGATGCGTTCACCTCGTCCCGCCCGCGCTTCGTCGCGAGCCTGCTCGACGCGGGCGTCCCGCTCTCGCGCATCCCGTCGCCCGAGGACTTCCTCTGGCTCACGCCCGCCGAGATGCGCGGACGCGAGGTCTTCAAGGTCGGCTGCGAGCCGTGCCACGGCAGCCCCACGCTGAGCCACATCTCCCAGCCGGCGATGCTGGAGCTCGCCTCAAGCTTCCCGGTGACGAAGCCCGACGGCAACGTCGTCTTCACGAACGTCCCGGGCACGGGCCCCGTCCCCGTGCAGGGCCAACGCCAGACACCCGACATCCTGAACATCGCCGTCGGAGGCTTCACGTACCTGGGACAGATTGGCCAGTTCCCCACGCTGTACAACGCCTCGCTGGAGCTGCCGCGCTACCGCTTCCGCTTCTACACGGACGGCACCCGGACGCGGCAGGTGACGGACCTGCCCCCCATCCCCGTCACCGCGAGCGGAGACCCGTACGACCCGAACCCCGCCGTGGACGAGAACGGAGCGCCCATCGTCGGCCCCAACCTCTTTCCCCAGGCCTTCACCACGGACCCCGGTCGCGCGCTCGTCACCGGCAACCCGCTGGACTTCGAGGCCTTCGACATCCCCACGCTCCGAGGGGCCGCTCGGACGGCGCCGTACTTCCACGACAACAGCATCGAGACGCTGAAGGGCGTGGTCGACCTCTACAGCCAGTTCGTCATCCCCTTCACGTCCGCGCTCGAGCTGCCTCCCGTGCATCCCCCGGAGCTCCCCGGCGCACCGCCCGAGTCGCTCAGCCCCGCCCAGAAGCAGGACCTGCTGCGCTTCCTCGAGCGGCTCTGAAGACAGATGTGAAGGAGACCAACCCGCCAGCGTAGTCCGGCGGGCCTCGTCGACCAACCTGTCGTTGCCCCGTGGAGGATGCTCCTCGGGGCATGGTCGTTCTTCGCCTCGCGTGGCTTGTAATCCCGCCCGCGCCCGCTTCCCCACGGGCGCGGGCGTCCACCCCGGACGTCGCCTCTCGACAGGAGCCTCACCCTCATGGCCCTCGAGTCACCCGCCGTCCGCACCATCTTCGTTGGACTCATGCTGCTGGGCTTCGCCTGCTCGGACGACAAACCCAGACAGCCCGAGCCACCTCCTCCGCCTCCGCCGGTGGACCCGTGGGACGGCACCTATACGCCGCTGGTGGACCCCACGGACTGGGAGGACCCGGGCGAGTACGCGCCCTGCACCGCCACCGTCGCCCGCGGCACGACGTTCGACTGTGATTCGCCCGCGCTGTTCGACGTGTCGAAGTGCGACACGGCCTCGCTCGCCACCCTGGACCCGCAGGGCATCTACATGGTGGACCTGCGCAACCAGGACGCGTACCCGGACTTCGTCAGCGTGAGGGTGCCCCGGGGCGGTGGGGCGGGGACGATGGACGAGCGGCCCCTCACCCGACAGGAGCTGACGGGCCGCTTCCACTTCACCAGCCGCTTCGAGCTCGCGAACGCCCAGCGGCAGGTGGCGCTCCTGGGCTGTCAGGTCTCCCGCCCCGGCTATGTGACGGGCTGCTATGCCCGCTGCACCAACGGCAAGGTGGGCGGCACCGGGACCTTCGAGGCCGCGCGGATGACGTGGGGGCGGGGTGAGGCCGAGTCCTCGGGCGGGCTGCGGCTGCTCTCCGAGACCTTCGTGACGCCCGGACAGCCGGTGGATGTCTACGTCGACGGGCACCACGCCTATGTCGTGTCCGTCCCCTGGGGCTCCCGGACGCCGGGGGGCCTCACCGTCTTCGACATCCGCGACCGCGCCCGCCCCGTGCTGACGAAGAAGATATCCCTCCCCGGAGACTCCTACTGGAACGCGGCCTGGACGCGCGGTGACGCGCTCTACGTCGCGAGCAAGGACACGGGCGTCCTCGTCTTCGACATCACCGAGCGCGCCAACCCCACCTTCGTGCGCAACGTGCCCGGCGGCCCGCCCCTCAACGTCCACACGCTCTTCGTCGAGGGAGACCGGCTGTACGCGGTGTCACCCGGTCCCTCGGCCCACGGGGAGACGCTGCTGTTCGACATCTCCCGGCCGCTCGAGCCGACCCTGCTCAACCGCATCGTCGTGTCCGACACGACGTCCTACCTGCCCTCGGCGCACGACAGCTTCGCCTATCAGGACCGGCTCTACGTCAACCACTTCAGCTCGGGCTATGTCGTCTTCGACGTGAAGGACGCGATGAACCCGAAGGAGCTGGGCGCGTACACCTTCGCGTCGGACAACAGCACGTCGATGAGCCACGCGGGCGCGGTGGGGACGTTCGGCGGGAGGACCATCGCGTTCGAGGGCGGCGAATACCAGGGCACCCACCTGCGCGTGCTGGACGTCACCGACCCCACGAACATCCCGCTCATCGGCCGGTACAAGCTGCGCAACCAGACGTCCATCCACAACATGGTCCTCAAGGACAAGCGTCTGTACATCGCCTACTACCACGAGGGCCTGCGCGTGCTGGACGTCTCCATTCCTCCCCAGCCGAAGCAGATCGCCCACTTCAACACCTTCCGCGAGGACGACCCGGAGCGCACCGACAACCTGCTCGAGGGCGCCATCGGCATCCGCGTGCCGGGCGACGGCCACGTCTACGTGGTGGACACCGCGCGCGGCCTGCTCATCTTCAACGAGCCCTGAGCTACCGCCGGAAGAACGACGCCTGCTGGAAGCGCAGGCCGGCGAGGACCTGCTCCACCCTCGCCTCGGACAGCGCGCCGATGCGCGCGCCGAGGCGGGACTTCTCCACCGACTCGATCTGCGACACCACGACGACGCTCTGGCGGGGGAGGCCGCCCTCGCCGGGCTCCAGCAGGACGTTGCCGGGCTCGGCGGCGCGGTGCAGGTTGGAGGTGAGCGCGCAGACCACCACCGTGGTGATTCGCGAGTGGTTGAAGACGTCCTCCTGCACCACCACGTACGGATGCGAGTAGGCCGGCGCGGGGCCTCGCGAGTCATCGGGCGCGAGCCAGTACAGGTCGCCCCGGTCGATTCGCGACGTGTCGGGGATGGTCGTCATGGCGCAAGTATCTCCCGCGAAGCCCGGAGGCATGACCAGACAGGAGGGCCGCCTTCGTAGTCCCCCTGCCAACCCGAGTGGGTGCGGCGGAAGCAATCAGAAGGTCCCCCTCATGTCAGGAGAAAAATCCGTGCGTGTCACAACTTCATTCTCCACCATCACCCGCTGGCTCATCCTGGGGTTGAGTCTCTTCGGAGCGAAGTCCTTCGCGGGCTACGTGTCCGCCCCGGATGGCTACATCCTGCTCGGCATCGAGACCTCGAATCGCTATTACGTGGCGGGCGGAGCGCGCTTCTTCATCCCTCCCGCGCAGCACAGCCTCTACTCGGGACGTTCGACGGTGGCCCTGCCCCAGGCCACCATCGACTCGTACACGCAGGTCCCCATGGACGGCACCCTCTTCCGTCAGATTGGGACCACGCCCATCTACGTCGTCGTGGGTCAGCGGCCCTGGTGGATCCCCAACCCCACGGAGCTGGATGTCTGGGATGACTGGAAGGAAGTCCACAACATCCCGAACAGCAACTGGAACGACCCCTTCATCGACTACACCTACGCCATGAGCCTGCTGGTGCAGGAGCGCACCACGAGCCAGATCTACCTGTGGGTCGCCGGCGCCAAGTACCTGCTCACCGACCCCGCGGACATCGCGTACTTCGGTGGCTACGGCAGCGTGAAGACGGTCCCCCTGGGCACGCTGGCGAGCGTCCCGAACGAGCCGTTCTGCGGCGCCGTGCTGCGTGAGCGCTCCAGCAGCACCCTCTACGCGGTGGGCTACATCAACAGCAGCACGCCCGGCCTGCGCAAGCACGCCACCACGCATCCGACGCACGGCGTGGTCCCGGATGGGGCGCTCTCCGCGTTCCCCACCATGTCCAGCGGGCTGTCCTGCATCTGGTAGAGGAGCGCATTCGCGGGAGGGCCTGTCGCACGGGCCCTCTCGCGGTTCAGGTGACTCTCGGCGGAGGAGGCGTGCAGGCAACTTCCGCTTTTCAAACAGCCTCGCCATCCCGACCAGGGTCCACCACGACTTCTACCCCGGCGAGGCTTCCCGTCGGACGGGTACGGGTTCGGCTGACGGATTATTTGCAGTATTGCAGGCATGGCACGTACCGTCGGCAGCATCTGCCTATAACGGGGGATGCGTGACGATGATGCGATTTCTTTCCGGCGAGTTCTTCCTCGACAAGAAGGCCAACGGAGGAACGGTCGTGCTCAAGAGAAGCCTGTGGGTGACCCTCCTGGTATATTTGGTGGCACTTCCGTTGAAGGTCGTAACCGACCCGGCGAGCGTTTGGGGCACTCTGAGCCTTCGAGGGCTCCTTGGAGACATCCATGACACCGCACCATGGGCTGGAGCGGTCTTCGCGGGGGCATACGCCGCCCTCTACGCTCGATTCGCGTCTCAATGGGCCTACTTGGCTGGGCTCTACAACCAAATCCTCCAAGCAGAACTTACTCTGGCTCCAGCGCAAAAGAAGAGATTGGAAGTCTGGTGGGTCGGATTCATTGAGGACGCGCTAGAATTGCACCTTGCGACAAAGCCCATGTTTGCAGCCGTGATTAGGCATCTTCTGAAGAAGCCCGGAGTGAGGAAAGAGTTTAAAGAGGGCGTGCCTGGCGGCAAGTGGCGACTCCCCGAGCTCCAGGCTGCGGTGGATGCAGTGGGCGCGGACACCGAGAAGAGATGGAAGGATGAGGCCGTACCTGCCAACGTGGGTGAACCAGCGAGTTCGTGAAAATACTGTCCACGCACCTGTGAGCTGGCCAGCCGGGCCGGGAGGGGCCAGCTGGCGTTAGGCCGCGACTGTGGCGCGGCGAGGGAATTGCTCTGGGCTGAGGGACATAGCTCGTGCGCACGGAGGCCCGGGCCGCGATACACCCGGTCACCAAGCAATAATGCACGACACGAGGTGTGAACAGACCCAATCTACTCAAGGTATCCGCTCCTTCCTGGCCACAGCCTAAACCCGCCCTTGCAACCTTTTCATCAGAGGGGAGCGCACAGCTTCTTTAGAGGTGATCTCAGCATTGCCTCAAGAGGATGAGGATGCACCCGAGGAGGCGGAAGCCGAGGAAGTTCTCCACCTTCACCTCGTAGCGAGTCACAAGACGACGGAAGTTCTGGAACCAGGCGAAGAGTCGCTCCACCTTTCATCGGCGTCGGTACCGGTGAAGCTCACGCCCATCCTGCGTCTTCGTCTTGCGCCTGCGGCGGTGCGGGGCAATCAGCTTCACTCCGCGAACGTGCCACGGTCGATCGTCGAGCTTGTCGGCGTCGTAGGCCTTGTCGCCTATGAGCCGCTCGGGAAGCTCGTCGATGAGGCTCTCGTCGAGCGTGACTTCGAGGAGCCGGGTTTCGTGGGGAGAAGCGCTTGCCGCGCGTCAATGGCGAGAGGAAGACCAGCGCCGTCTGCAGCTGCCATGATCGTAACTCCTCGCAGGAGCCCGTCGTGACAAGTGAGGCATGAGGTGAGGAGGTTGTCGC
The DNA here is from genome assembly GCF_050039385.1 of Myxococcus faecalis. Lineage (NCBI taxonomy): Bacteria > Pseudomonadati > Myxococcota > Myxococcia > Myxococcales > Myxococcaceae > Myxococcus > Myxococcus faecalis. Next base: position 2,431,293 of record NZ_CP144336.1, read on the forward strand.
TCCCCGGCAGGGTGTGGATCTGATCCTGAGCAGCGAGTGAGCAGACAAGCAGGGGGACCGCCGGGTGACTGATGGTCGATGGGAGGGGAGGTTGCTGGCGGGTTGAGCCACAGGAGGACATCCGACGATGCCGAAGGTGACCATCGAAGTGCCGGAAGGATTCGAGGACAGCGTCAAGGCGCTGGAGGAGACGTTGGAACGCGCGCAAAAGGGCGTGGTGGGTGCAAGCACTGGAGACCTGGCTGCGTTCGACACCGCGTGGCAGGCGGTCAATGCGGGCGTGGAGGAGACTGAGCGGCAATTGAAGCGGAGGTTGCTTCGAGGGCTCGACGTCGATGCCGCCCGAATCCTCATCGAAGGCGAGCCCTACGCGCGCGTCGGCCGGTATGCGGCGAGGTACAAAACGCGCGCGGGGCCGGTCGAAGTAGAGCGAAGCCTCTACCGGCAGGTGGGCGTCAGGAATGGTCCCACGGTGGACAGCATCAGCGTGCAGGCCGGGTGCGTGGCCGATGGCTGGCTGCCCGAGGCGGCGCTCCCCATGGCGTACCTGCTGGCCCGGGGCACTTCGCGCGAGGCGCAAGCGACGGCGCGGCAATTGGGCGTGCTGCCCTACTGCCGCTCTTCGTTCGAGCGGATGGGCCATGAGGTGGGGGCGTTGTACGGCCACCAGCGGCCCCGTGTGGAGGCGGCGCTGGCCGAGGCCCTGCAAGCCCCCGAAGGGACGCACAGCGTGAGCGTCAGCGTGGACCGGGTGGCGGTGCCCATGGAGGAGCCGAAGAAGCGGCCCGTGGGACGGCCTCGCAAGGGCGCCCCTCAACGCCCGGTGGACGTCGTCTGGCACATGGCCTACGCCGCCTGCCTCGTCCTCCATGACGCCCAGGGCGAAGCGCTGGGGGCCGTGCGCCATGGCCGGATGCCTCATGGCGATGCCCGAGGGCTGGCGGAGCGCCTGGCCCGCGACGTCCAGGCGCTGGTTTCCAGACAGCCTTCCCTGCGCGTCGCCATCCTCACCGATGGCGCTCCCGAACTGCACGCCTTGCTGGACGAGGCCCTCGTGGCCCACGCGCCCGCGGCCACCCAGGTGGTGCGTCTGGTGGACTTCTGGCATTTGATGGAGAAGCTCGGGGCGGCGGCCCGCGTGGTCGCGGGTGAAGCGCACGCCTCCGCCCTGTGTGAGAAGTGGAAGCTCTCCTTGCTCAACACGCCCGGGGCGGTGTGGACCCTCGTCAGTGCACTCCACGCCAGCGGTGTCGTAGCTCGGCGTAACAGGTCCTCTGGAGTTCGGCGAACTCGGTCGGGGTGAGTTCGGCCAAACCGGTCCGCACCGGTTCGGCCAAACCGGTCCTCCGGGTGCTCCGCCGACAGGTCACGCTGGCTTCCCTTGGAAAGGGAAGTGGCGTGAGTAACCGGAGAGTGGAGATGGACCGGCTGCAGGAATTGGTGCGGTTGCACCGCCTGGGCACGCCCGCGCGGCAAGTGGCCCGGGTGCTGCGAATGGGCGTGGACGTGGAGCGCAGCTACCGGCGCGTACTGGAGACGGCGGGATTGCTGCGGGGCGACGTGCAGGTGCTACCCGAGCTCGAGGTACTCAAGGCCGCGGTGGTGGCGGCGCGGCCCGCGGCCCCGCCAGCGCCCCAGCAGACGTCCAGCCTGGAGGCACACCGCGCCCAGGTGGAGGCGTGGGTGGCCAAGGGCCTGCGACCGCAGGCCATCTTCACCCGGTTGCAGATGGAGGCGGGGGTGACGGCAGGCAGCCTCTCGGCCGTCAAACGCCTGGTGGGCAGCGTGCGTCGGGCGCAGGGCGTGAGTGAAGAGGACGTCGCCATCCCCGTGGAGACGGCCCCGGGCGAGGTGGCGCAGGTGGACTTCGGTGAAGTGGGTCGGCTGTACGACGCGGACACGGGGACGCTGCGGCGCGCCTGGGTGTTCGTCATGGTGCTCGGCTACAGCCGCCACCTCTTCGCCACGGTGGTGTTCGACCAGCGCGTGGAGACGTGGCTGCGCTGCCACGAGGCCGCCTTCGCGTACTTCGGCGGCGTGCCCCGCTGCGTGGTGCCCGACAACCTCAAGGCGGCGGTGGTGCGCGCGGCCTTCGGGGTGGACGGGGAGCGGGCCCTGCAGCGCAGCTACCGCGCGCTGGCGCGCCACTACGGCTTCATCGTCGACCCGGCCCCGCCCCGCGCCCCCGAGAAGAAGGGCAAGGCGGAGGCGGGCGTGCGCTATGTGAAGGGCAACTTCTTCGCCGGGAGGACCGGAGAGGACGCGCGTGAGTGCGAGGCCGCGCTGCAGCGCTGGCTGCGAGACGTGGCGTCGGTGCGCGTGCACGGCACGACGGGGCGCTAGCCGCGTCTCCTCTTCCAGCAGGCCGAGGCCACGGCGCTGCGCGCGCTGCCGACGGGCGCATGGGCGCCCGAGGTGTGGCACGAGGCCCGCGTGCACCGCGACGCCCACGTCATGTACGGCCGACGGCTGTACTCGGTGCCGTGGCGTCTCATTGGCCAGCGCGTCTGGCTGTGCGTCACGGCCCATGACGTGCGCGTGTACGCCCAGGACGAGCGCGTGGCCACCCACCCGCTGCGCGGCGAGAGCCACCGCAGCACCGTGGAGTCCCACCTGCCCGAGGCGCGCGCGGCCCTGCGCCACCGCAGCCGCGACCATTGGGAGACGCGGGCGGCCCGGCTGGGTCCTCACACCGAGGCGTACGTGCGCGCCGTCTTCGACGCCGATGACGTCCTCAGCCAACTGCGCTGCGTGCAGGCCATAGTGGTGCACCTGGAGGGCTTCCCGCGCGAGCGGGCCGAGGCCGCGTGCCGCCGGGCGCTGCACTTCGGCAACCTGCGCTACCAGGGCCTCAAGGACATCCTGCGTCGCGGCCTGGACTTGCAGCCGTTGCCCCAGGACGGGCACCTGGCCATCGCCACGCCCGCCGCCACGGCTGCGCCGCCAGCTCCCCGCTACGCGCGCGACGTGCGCACGCTGCTGCGTTAGCGCTCCCCTTCGCTGTCCTTGCAGTCCCACCCCGCTCAAGGAGTGTCCCCCGCCTGAGTACCTATGACGAGCTTGTCCCCGTCCTGAAGAAGCTGCGCCTGTCCGGGCTGCTGCAGTCCCTCGAGGTGCGCTGCCGCGAGGCGGCCGACGCCAACCTGTCGCTGACGGAATTCCTCTACCGACTACTGGCCGACGAGGTGGAGCGCCGCGACGGCAAGCAGTTGGACGCGCGCCTGCGCCGTGCCGCCTTCGAGCGGCCCAGCACCCTGGAGGACTTCGATTTCTCCTTCAACACCTCCGTCCCTCGCACCAAGGTGCTGGAGCTGGGCACTTGCACCTTTGTCGAGCGGCACGAGAACGTGCTGGTGGTAGGACCGGCGGGCGTCGGCAAGAGTCACCTCGCCCAGGCGCTGGGGCAGCGAGCTTGCCGCGCTGGCCATACCGTCCTCTACGTGAGTGCCCACGACATGCTCACGCAGCCGCGAGCCTCACGCGCTGACAACAGCTACGAGCGACGCCTCCTGCGCTTCACCACGCCAGCCCTGCTCATCATCGACGACCTCGGACTGCGGCCACTCACGGGCGAGGAGGGCATCGACCTGTACGAGATTGTCCGCCGTCGCTACGAGCGCGCGGCCACTTGCATCACCTCCAATCGTGCCCTGGAGGAGTGGCCGCCACTATTCGGTGACGCACTGCTGGCCAGTGCCGCCATGGACCGACTGCTGCACCACGCCCATGTCCTCACCATTGAGGGTGACAGCTACCGCAACCCACCGCCCGCCAAGCGTACCCGCGCACCGCGCGCGGCCCAGGTTGAGGCCCTCGCACGCTGACACCTGGCAGAGCCCCTGCCGGACCGGTTTTGCCGAACTCGCGCGGTCCACACTGTCGCGCTTCCTGGGCGCTTCGCGTCCGGACCTGATTGGCCGAACCCAACAGCGACCTGATTGGCCGAGCCTTGACAAGCGGCAAGCGCGACGTCGTCCTCGGCGACCGCCGGCCCGTGCATGAGGCTATCTGCTACCTGGAGAACCACGGGGAGCGAATGCACTACGCCGAGGCACGAGCGCAAGGGCTGCCCATTGGCAGCGGTAACGTGGAGGCCACCTGCAAGTCTCTCGTTGCCCTGCGCATGAAGCGTCCAGGCGCCCGATGGAAGGAGGACTCCGGCCAACACGTCCTCGACCTCCGTTCCCTGGTGCTCTCGGACCGCTGGGACGCCGCCATGAACCTCACGCTCGCGCCGCAGCGTGCGGAGGTGCGGCGCGCCGCCTGATCAGGATGGGCGCCCCCCCCCGGCAGACGAGCGAGTGAATGGACTTGGAGCAGATGAGGGAGACGTTGCGAGCGCAGGCGAAGGCGCGAGCGGGAGTGGGAGTGAAGCTGCGGTTCGACGAGGCCTTCCGCGCGCAGGCGGTGGAGTACGTGAGGGGCCGGCAAGCGCAAGGGGTGACACAGGAGGCGGCGGCCAAGGAGTTGGGGATGTCGTCTTGGACGTTGTCGAGGTGGCACCAGCAGATGCGGCGAGGAGGGGTGAGTGCCAAGGGAGGCAAGGAGACGTCGCGGGCGTTTCGCCCCGTCGCGGTGAAGCGCGGGCCGACCCTCGCGCCCCCGGACAAGCCGAGGCCTATCGGCCCAGTTCCCGGGGCATCCACTCTCCGCACTCATCGTACTCGCCCGGCTCGAAGGACGAGCGGGGCATGTCGTCCGTCATGGTCTTGATGTTTCGCTTGATCTCGCCAAGCGCGGAGCGCTCCTGGTGGTGCGTCGGAAGCCGCACGATGCGCTTGCATTGCTCCACCATGCGTTTCCGAATTTCATCGTGGCGTGCCCTGACCACGGACTGCGCGATCGCCATGGACTCCTTGGCCATCGGCATGCACGTCGAGGAATGGTGTGGTTCTTCAAGGTAGCCCGGACCCGACACGTACATGAGCGACATACTGATACTCGCGGTCAGCTCGTACGCCGGATCCTTGATGCGTTCCTGGTGCCCCTGCATGGCTTGCCGCACGCTCCATTCGTCGGGGCATTGCTCTCGAGAGAGCGGCGGATCCGAGATCGGCGGGTTGTGAAGGCAGTCGCAGAGCGCAATCAGGAGGAATGCTGCGAGGGTTGTTCTGTTTTTCATCCCGGCCAGTGTGGCCCAAGGTCTGCGCCCTAGCAATCGGCCCCGCCTTTAGAGAAGCGCGATGACTGCGGCGCGCTGCTCGCGCCGGCCTTGGTCGGCGGCGGCATCGCTATGGCCACCCGTGCCGTTGAGGCGGCAGCGCGCCGGGCCACGAGCGCGTCAGCCGCCGCGTCCGACGCTGCGCGTTTGCCGTGCCCCCCTGTGTCAGGGAAGTTGTCGGCTCGGCTGACGTGCTGAGCTGATGACGCCCTGGGGACGAGAGCAGGCATGACGCGGCGCAGCACACAGACGCATTCAAGGCACATATGGTGAAGCGGATGGTGGGCCCCGGGCGCGGTGAGCGCCTCGGTACTCGCCCGGCAGGTAGGAGTGTCCCAGCCCACAGTGCCGCACTACTTCTTATCTGGAGACGTCGTTGCTTCCTTCTTCGAGCACCCAAGGCAGGTCAGGCTGTTGTCTATGATTGACTTGCGAAGCTGCTCGAACTGCTCGCGCGCCGTCTTCGCCGACTCATCCGCCTCCTTAGCCTTCTTTTCCGCAGCAGCAACCTTGTCGTTGAGCTTGGCGGTTTCGACTTCAGCTTTTGCCCTCTCCGCCGAAGCTTTCGCCTCCGCAACCGCCCTCTCTTTTTCGATCTGCGCGAGCGCTACGGCGGTATCCATAATTGAATCGAACGCTTCGCGGTAAGTATTCTTGAAATAGATCTCTTTCAGGGTCCGTATTTGCGACTCAACCTCTGCGAGCCTGGTCTGCGCCTTCTTCTTTTCCTCGTCCTGGTCGCTCGCTTGGGCACGTTGGCGGAGCGAATCCCGTTCCTGGCTGAGGCTTTCAATTTTCTCCTCGGCCTTGACAGTTGAGGCGATAACTTGATCAATCACACCGGAGGACGCATCAGTGCCACCCAGTTTCGCGCGCAACCGAGCCAGGTCTGAGATAGGCGAGGCGTACGGATCGAACATGCCATTCATGTAGGCTTCGCAAAGCCGATAGAGTGAATATTGCAGCAGCAGCGTGCGTTCGTTCTGCGCAAATAATTGCGAAATAGAAGTTGTAGCTTCGTAGCCGCGGGTTGCGGACAGGCTTGCCGCTGCTTCAACCCCTACTCCAGCAGGAGTCGCGACGTTGCTATCGGCGCCAGCGGCGATCTCGGCAATGGCCTTGAACGCAGCGGCCTGTGCAGCTTGGGCCGGTGGTGCAACACAAATGGACTTGAGGTAATTACCTTTCGCTTCGCGGGAGCTTGAGATGACGACGCCCCCTTCTCCAGGATAATGGGCCACACTGTTTTCGCTTTTGATTTCACGAATGGAAATCCCCTGAGTTCCGCCGGAGGGGGTTGCGCATCCCCATGAGCTAATTAAGGCAGTAACGAACAATGACAGGCGCGCAGATGCTTGTTTCATGTCTTCCGTGCTCCAAGGCAGTGGTTGGACCGCCCTCGCGAGATGCAAGAAGTGTTCGGGAGGCTAATATAGCTTCCGCTGCGGCCAGGGCAAGATCTTGGAAGGCCCGGCGATAGGCCATGGAATGGCTAACCGAAGGTCACGATCCTCGAACTGGAGTTGCGTCGGGTTCGTTGAGTCCGTTCAACTGAGGGAGAAGGACCCAACAATGCCGAAACCGGAGCCCCCATACCCGCCGGAGTTCCGAGCGCGAATCGTCGAGTTGGCGAAAGCAGGACGGACGACGAGCAGCCTGGCCGAGGAGTTCCACGTCACTGACACAACGGTGCGCAACTTGGTACGCCAGAGCGAACTGGACGAGGGCACGCGACAGGATGGGCTGACGTCGGACGAGAAGCAGGAACTGGCCCGCTTGCGGCGCGAGGTGAAGGCGGTGAGCGGTCGGGTAGACCAGGGAGGTCACCCTCCCTGGCCCCCCACAGATCCGGACGTGCGGGACTACCGCATCCGGCTCTTCGGCTCATGGGTTCGCTGCGAGAGTGCGGTAGCGGTGGATGATGCGCACAGGCGGCAGCGGGTAACGCTGCAGCAGCCGTGCGAATCCCTCCCATGCCAGCGTGGCGCGCTGCGAGCGGCGTCCCAGCCACTTGCGCCACGTGTGTGTCACCCAATACAGGAAGCGAGTGAGGCTCCGCGTGTTTCCGCTGATTCCGTAGTACGCGTAGTGGCCCCTCACCTTCTGTACGAGGCCGCGGTGCTGCTCGGCAACGGGCAGATGCCTGTTGAGGCGACACCAGTCCGTCATCCTCTTCAGCGCCCGCGACATCCGGCTTGACGCGGTCTTCCGCTGGACGGCCCACCTGCCCTTCAGCGTCCTCCCCCAGAAATGGGTGAAGCCGAGAAAATCGAAGCTGCGCGGCCGTGGCCCGGTCGGCTTGGTGGCCGAGCGGGGTGGCCGTGGAAACTGCACCAGCCTCGTCTTCTCCGGGTGGAGCTTCAGCCCGTACTTGCTGAAGCGCTTTGGGAGCACAGCCATGACGCGCCGAGCGTCCTCCTCCCGGGTGAAGAGCACCACGAAGTCATCGGCGTAGCGGACGAGAGCGGCCCGGCCCTTCAGACGCGGCCTCACCTGCCTCTCAAACCACACGTCCAGCACCTCGTGCAGGTAGACGTTTGCCAGCAAGGGGGAGATGACGCCCCCCTGCGGAGTGCCTTCCTCGGGGTGGACGACGGCCCCTTCTTCCAGCACTCCTGCGTTCAACCACTTGCCGATGAGGCGCAGGAGCACCCCATCGCGCACCCGCCGCTGGAGGAAGGCGAGGAGCCGTTCATGGTCCAGGGTGTCAAAGAAACTCTGGATGTCCACCTCCAGCACCCACCCACCGTTCATCTCCATCGACTGCTGCCACAAGGCCTCCAGCGCCAGGTGTGCACTGTGTCCAGGCCGGAAGCCGTAGCTGCACGGCAGGAAGTCCTGCTCGTACACGGCCTCCATCACCATGGCGACCGCCCTCTGGAGGAGTTTGTCCTCGAAGGTCGGAATCCCGATGGGACGTGTTTTGCCCTGCCCCTTCGGGATGTGCACCCGACGCACGGGCGGCGCTCGGTAGGTGCCGGACTTCATGCGCCCCAGCAGCGATTGGAGGTGCTCCTCCAGCCTCGCTGCGTACTCCTGGGCCGTCTGTCCGTCGACGCCTACCGCGCCGTCCTTGCGCACCCGCCTGTGGGCCTCGCGCAGCCAGTCGATGTCGATGTGGTGGGCCAGCGTCGTGAAGGCCATGTCCGGCCCCTGCCTCGCCAGCGTTGCTATCCGTTGAAGTCTCGTTGAGATGGGGATGGGACTCGGTGTTCCCGCCATCTTTCCCTCCTTCGGGTCCATGTTCCGGTGCTCCCTTCCCTCCGCAGGGTCCGACCCCACGCAGCAGCCGTTCCCCTGCCTCTGCGGTACTACGGAGCACTCCGACGCCCTGTCGCTCCTCCCGCTATCGGCTTCGTTGCCTTCGCCCTCGCGGTACCACCCTCGTCCGTCTTTCGCTCCTCCGGGAGGCGGACGCATCGCCCGGAGGCCGGGGTTGTTCTGACGGGTTCCCCAACCGTGTCGTAGAGGTGGAAGAGACAGGGCCTCCCAGGTTCCTGGGGAGCCCCCGTGCGTACGTGCCCCGCTCTGGCGACCCCGGTGAGGCTGAGAGTACCTGGCCATTCTCGCGGCGCTCCCAGTGCAGCCTTCCGTCTCTTGAACGACGTCGGCCCTCACGAGACCAACTCTTTCGGGGCTCAATGACGCGGCCCGCACGCTCGCTGTCTACGCTTCGCAGCCCGGGTTACCCCGGCGCCACGCAAGACTCGCTTCCGGCTGGTGGCCCACCTTTGCCGGGCAGGGATTTCACCTGCTGGGCTCCATATGAGGTTTCGGTTCTGGTTATGCCATCACGTCCTCCTCACCCAGGCTTGTCCTGGCGCACTCAAGGTTGTTGTCGCGTGAGAGGGTTCAGCCGATGCGCTTCATCTCCTGCACTGCCGGGGTGAGGGTCGGAGAGGGACCGAGACGGACGGGGCCCGCTGGCGTCCAGTTGCGCGTGTCGCGGCTCCAGCGCTCAGGGTGTCGGTTGCGAGCGCGCTGGTACACCTCGTGGCGCCGGGCCAGCAGAGTGTCCTCACGACCGAAGTGCCTGTCGTCGGGAGTGACGAAGCGAATGGCGGAGTCGCGGTGCTCGGTGTTGTACCAGGTTACGAAACGCGTCACCCAGGCTCGCGCGTCCTCGACGGACGCGAAGGGGCGCCGCGGGAAGGAGGGACGGTATTTCAGCGTGCGGAAGAGGGCCTCGGAGAAGGGGTTGTCGTCCGAGACGCGGGGTCGGCTGAAGGAGGGCGTGACGCCCAGCCACTGCAGGGCGGCCAGCAACGTGGCGCGCCAGAATCCGGCTCGCTGCTGGACTCCGCACGGCCTGCAACATCTCTTCCCGGCAACCAACGCGCTCGTCGCGACCGCGCTCTCCATCAAACACTTCGCTCAGCAACAGTGGGTCAGCGGCCCTGGTGGATCCCCAACCCCACGGAGCTGGACTTCTGGGATGACTGGAAGGAAGTCCACAACATCCCGAACAGCAACTGGAGCGACCCCTTCATCGACTACACCTACGCCATGAGCCTGCTGGTGCAGGAGCGCACCACGAGCCAGATCTACCTGTGGGTCGCCGGGGCCAAGCACCTGCTCACCGACCCCGCGACATCGCGTACTTCGGTGGCTCCGGCAGCGTGAAGACGGTGCTCCTGGGCACGATGGCGACCGTCCCGAACGAGCCGTGGTGCGGCGCCGTGCTGCACGAGCGCTCCAGCAGCACCGTGTACGCGACGGGCTTCCTCAGCAGCACCCCCGGCATGCGCAAGTACGCCGTGACGAACCCGACGCACGGGGTGGTCCCGGATGGGGCCCTCTCGGGATTCCCCACCATGTCCGGCGCGCTCGCCTGCATCTGGTAGGGAGCGCATTCGCGGGAGGGCCTGCCTCACGGGCCCTCTCGCGGTCTGACGCGCCTACCCCGGGCCCGATGCGGCGGGCCCGGCGAGCGTGTACGGGTCCGGGAAGGCAGCGCGGATGGCCGCGACGAGCTTGGGCTCGAGGTCCGAGCGCGTCGTGGCGTCCATCCACCGGAAGGAGGTGCTCAGCCGCTGGAAGAGCCGCATGAAGTAGAACGGGGACTGACCGTTCGTCGGGATGCCGCTGCTCCAGCGACGAATCGTGTGTGCCAGGTCCCCCATGGGTTCGAAGAACGACAGCGCGGTCGCCAGCTCGAGGCACTTCTCCGTTTCGCGCTTGGGATGCAGCGCGACGAGCAGGTGCAGCATCGCCACCGGGTCGTCGCTCGCCCGCCATGCGGCCACGACCGTCTCCGGCGCGACGCCCAGTTCCTGCACCGAGCCCCAGTCACGGGCGCGGCTGGACACCTCGGCCATCAGGTCGGTGAGGGTTCGCCCCGGGGTCATCCGACGACGATACGGGATGGCGCGGGCGGGATGCATCCTGGAGCGCCGGCCGAGCAGGCTCCCACACGATTCGTCAGGGGCACCGCGGGCGCTTCAGTGCTAGTCCATGGGGCCATGTCCGGCGAATCACCCGTTCCGCCCCCTGGCGGCCAGCCCACCCTGCGCTTCCCCCCCGAGCTCCCCATCTCGAGCCGGGTGGAGGACATCACCAAGGCCATCTCCGCCCATCAGGTGGTCATCGTCGCGGGGGCCACCGGCTCGGGGAAGACGACGCAGCTGCCGAAGATACTGCTCGCCATGGGGCGTGGCCGCCCTCGGCAGATCGCCGTCACCCAGCCCCGGCGCATCGCCGCGACCAGCGTGGCGGCGCGCGTGGCGCGCGAGCTCGGCACGGAGCTGGGCACGGACGTCGGCTACCAGATCCGCTTCGAGGACCGCTCGTCCCGGAGCACGGCCGTGAAGTTCATGACCGACGGCGTCCTGCTCGCGCAGATCCACAGCGACCCGCTCCTGCGCCGCTACGACACCATCGTGCTCGACGAGGCCCACGAGCGCAGCCTCACCATCGACTTCCTGCTCGGGTGGCTCAAGCGCCTCCTGCCCCGGCGCCCCGACCTCAAGGTGGTGGTGAGCTCGGCCACCATCGAGACCGAGCGCTTCTCGCAGTTCTTCGGCGGCGCTCCGGTCATCCAGGTGGAGGGCCGCACCTTCCCGGTGGACGTGCTCTACGAGCCGCCCCCCGAGGACGACGAGCTGGCGGACGCCGTCGCCGACTCGGTGGCGAACGTCCTCTCGCTCGACCCGGACGGGGACGTGCTCGTGTTCCTCCCGGGTGAGCGGGAGATTCGCGAGGCCGAGAGCGCGCTGAACGCGCGCAACCTCCGCGGCACGGTGGTGCAGCCCCTGTACTCGCGCCTGTCCGCCTCCGAGCAGTCGCGGGTCTTCGCCTCCATCCCCGAGCGCCGCGTCATCCTCGCCACCAACGTCGCGGAGACGTCCATCACCATCCCGGGAATCGTGTACGTCGTGGACACGGGGGTGGCGCGCCTGTCGCGCTATGACTCGCGCTCGGGCGTCACGCGGCTGCACATCGAGCCGGTCTCGCAGGCCAGCGCCGACCAGCGCAAGGGACGCTGTGGCCGCGTGCGCGAGGGCATCTGCGTGCGCCTGTACGACGAGGCGAGCTTCACGTCGCGGCCCGCCTTCACCGACCCCGAAATCAAGCGCACGGGGCTGGCGGGGGTCATCCTGCGGATGAAGTCCCTGGGCCTGGGTGACGTCGAGGACTACCCCTTCCTCGACCCGCCCCAGCCGAAGGCCATCGCCGAGGGCTGGCGGGTGCTGGAGGAGCTCGGGGCCATCGAGGGCAAGGAGCGCACGCTGACGCCCCTGGGGCACCAGCTCGCGCGCTTCCCGGTGGACCCGCGCATCGCGCGGATGATTCTCGCCGGCGCCGAGTACGGGTGTCAGGACGAGGTGCTCATCGTCGCCGCGGCGCTCAACCTGCAGGACCCGCGCGAGCGGCCTCGGGAGCTGGCGCAGAAGGCGGACGCGCTGCACGCGAGCTTCCGTGACGAGCACTCGGACTTCACGGGGCTGCTCAAGCTGTGGGCCTTCATCCGCGAGGCGGACAGCCGGGGGACGTCGCATCTGCGGCGGGTGTGCCGGGACAACTTCCTGTCCTTCCTGCGGGTCCGCGAGTGGCGGGACGTCCAGCGTCAGCTCGAGGAGACCGTCCGGGATTTGCGCCTGCCGAAGAAGGGCAAGGGCGCGCCGGTGCGCGGGGACGTGCTGCACCAGGCGCTCCTCACCGGGCTCCTGTCGCGCATCGGCCAGTGGAATCCGGAGCAGCGACACTACACGGGCGCGAAGCAGACGCGCTTCATGGTGCACCCCTCGTCGGCGCTCGCGAAGAAGCCCCCGGCCTGGGTGATGGCGTTCGAGCTGGTGGAGACGTCCCAGCTGTTCGCGCGCACGGCGGCGAAGCTGGACCCGGAGTGGCTCTCGGAGGCGGCGCCCCACCTGCTCAAGCGCAGCTACTCCGAGCCGCACTGGTCGGAGAAGTCCGCGCGCGCCGTCGTGAAGGAGAGCGCGACGCTGTTCGGGCTCCCGGTCTTCAAGGAGCGGCCCGTGGCCCTGGCGGGTATGGACCCCGAGCGGGCGCGCCTGATGTTCATCGAGCACGCCCTGGTGCGGGGCGAGTACCGCTCGCGAGGGGCGTTCCAGGAGAGGAACCGCCGGGTGCTCGAGCGCGTGGCGAGCCTGCGGGACAAGGCACGCAAGAGCGAGCTGCTCGACAACGAGGCGCTGCTGACGTTCTTCGACAAGCGCCTGCCGGAGGATGTGACGGACGGCGCCGCCTTCGAGGTCTGGCGTCGCAAGGCAGAGGCGGCCGACCCCGACGTGCTCGTGCTCACGATGGAGGATGCACTCGCGTACGACCCGGGGCTGTCTCCGGCGAACTACCCGGATGCCATCAGCCTGCACGGCGCGTCCGTGCCGGTGACGTACACCTTCGACCCCTCGGCCGAGGACGATGGCATCACATTGAGTGTGCCGTTGCTGCTGCTCGCCCAGATGGTCCCGGGTGAACTGGACTGGACCATCCCTGGGTGGCATCGGGAGAAGCTCACGGCCCTGCTCGAGCAGCTCCCCCGCGCCCAGCGCAAGCAGTTGGGGTCGTTGCCGGACCTGGTGGAACTGCTCGCGAAGGAGCTGGTGCCCTTCCGCGGGCCGTTGATTCCAGCGCTCTCGCGCACGGTGTCCCGGCTGAGCGGCATGGACGTGCCCGAGGAGTCCTTCCGGGCGGAGGCCGTGTTGCCGTATCTGCGCCTGACGCTCCGGGTGATTGACGAGAAGGGGAAGGAACTCGCGCGGGGACGCGATGTCGACGCGCTGCTCAAGCAGTACGGAGGTCATGCCCGGGCGGTGCTGCGCAGCACGGCGCCGACCTCGGATTGGGAGAAGAAGGGGCTGACGGCGTGGACGTTCGGGGAGCTGCCCTCCGTGGTCACCCGGCGGGTCGGTGGGCTCGAGGTCCGCAGCTATCCCGCGCTCGTCGACCGGGGGGCCACGGTGGACCTGGTGCTGCTGGAGACGTCCGCGGCCGCTGACGCGGCTTCGCGCACGGGGGTCCGGCGGCTCTTGATGCTCGCCGCGCGTGGGCACGTGGCCGTCAGCGCCTCGCGCATGCCGCAGCCCTTCCCATCGATGGACGGAGCACCGCCCGCGCGGGGCCAGGCAGAGGCGTTCAAGGCGCTCGTCCTCGCACGCGCCGTCGATGATGCGTTCAAGCTCGCGCCGGGCGCGCCGCTGCCTCGCACGAAGGCGGCGTTCGACACGCTGCTCCGGGAGGGCTCACCGCACATCGAGCAGGAGGCACGGGACTGGGCGAACGCGGTCATCGTCACGTCGGGGGAGCTCGCGCAGACGCTCGCGGCGCTCAAGACGGCGTCCAAGGGGCCGAGCGGCGCGGCGGCCGTGCGGGACATCCGCTCGCAGCTCGCGCAGCTGTTCCCCGCGAAGCTCATCGAGTGGATCCCCTTCTCACGCTTGATGCACTACCCGCGCTATCTGCGCGCGGTGCAGGCGCGGCTGTCGCGTGCGGTGGCGAACCCGGGCAAGGACGCGGGGAAAGCCGCGCCGTTCACGCCCCTGTGGGAGACCTTCCTCACCAAGAGCGCCACCGTGCGCGACCAGGAGGCGGCGCAGGAGCTGCGGTGGGCTTTCGAGGAGCTCCGCGTGGCCATCTTCGCGCCGGAGGTGACGACGCCCGTGTCAGTGACAGTGGCGAAGGTCAGCGCGGCGCTCGCGGCGCTGCGATAGAGCTGTTATAGCCCGCTCCGCTCGGCTGTATTCACCCGAGGGGGAAAACACCAAGATGTCGGAGCGGCATATTGAGATGTTCTGGCGTTGTTCGAGTTGCAACCACCGCAACCTCGGCCGCCACATGGTGTGCCAGCGCTGCAAGAACGCCAAGGACGGCAGCGAGCAGTACGAGATGCCGGAGGACACCGCCTCCGCCGTCACCGTGACAGACGAAGCGCTGCTCAGGATGGCCACCTCCGGCCCCAACTGGCGCTGCGCCTACTGCGAGAGCGACCAGCGCGCCCTCGACGGTGGCTGCAAGAACTGCGGCGCCTCCGCCGTCGATGGCACGAGCACCGCCGACTCCGTGCCGCCTCCTCCCGAGCTGCCCACCGGGAAGAGCAAGCCCCGCCGCATCGGCTGCTACATCCTCCTGGGCCTCGCGCTCTTCTGCTGCTGCCCCGCGATGATCGCCGGACAGAGCGGCTCGTCGTCCACGACGAAGGAAGCCGCCGCCGCCACCACCGCCGCCAAGGGCCCCGAGTGGACGCGCGCGCTCCAGGTCCAGGACGTCGCCTGGGAACACACCGTGAGCGTGGAGCGCTACCGCCTGGTGGACGAGGAGGGCTTCGAGGAGGACCGACCGGAGGACGCCCTCCAGGTGAAGGCCCAGGGCAAGCGCCATCACCACGACGACCAGGTGCTCGACGGCTACCAGACCGTCTCCTACACGGAGCGCGTCCAGAAGGGCTTCACCACCGAGACCTACCGCGACAAGGAGGCCTGCGGCGAGGACTGCACCACCACGCCCGAGAAGTGCAAGGAGACCTGCACCAGCAACAAGAACGGCTTCGCCACCTGCAAGACGACCTGCACCGGCGGCGAGAAGCGCTGCAAGACGCGCTACTGCTCCGTGACCAAGACGCGCAAGGAGCCGCGCTACGTCGACGAGCGCCGCACGCGAAAGGAGCCGCGCTACCGCAGCGTGCCGCGCGATGCCACCTGGTACACCTGGAAGGCGTGGCGCTGGACGCACGAGCGGGACGTGAAGGCCCAGGGCACCACCGTGCAGACGCACTGGCCCACCGCCGACGAGCTCAAGCCCGCCAAGGCCCTGCGCACTGGCGAGAAGGAGCGCGACACCCGCGAGGCGAAGTACACCGTGCGCTTCCACGGCGACGCCGGGCCCGCCATCACCTACGTCCCGGCCACGCTGGAGGAGTTCCAGCGCTACACACCGGGCAGCACGCACACCCTCCAGCAGGATGAGGGCAAGGTCTCCGTCGTCGCCCCTCCGGCCCCCGCACCCGACGCCTCAACGAAGTAGCGATGCGGGGCTGCCCGGCACACTCCGGGCAGTCCTCGCCGCGAGGCCCTCGTCGGGGTCATCGCCACCTCATGGCCCAATGCCTGTCACCACGCGCCTTGCCACGGCGCGCCATGAATTCGTGCGCTCATGCCGCACGACTTCACTGCGAGAGAAGCTAGTCTTCGGGACTCATCCTCGTGCAAGGAATCCCGAATGGCGACAGTCCGCTTCGACGTGCAAGGCCATGTGGCGCTCATCACCCTGGACAGGCCGGAGGCGCGCAACGCCATCGACGCGCAGATGGCCTATGAGCTGGCCGAGGCCTGGGAGCGGCTGCGTCGGGATGAGCACCTGCGCGTGGGCATCGTCACCGGCGCGGGCGAGAAGGCCTTCTGCGCCGGCGCGGACCTGGTGAAGACCATTCCGCTGCTCTCCGGCGCGCGCAAGCCGCAGGACCGCTTCGAGGAGGCGCTCGTCGCAGACCGCAGCTTCGGGTGGAAGGCCATCCTGCGCGACTTCGACTGCGAGAAGCCCGTCATCGCAGCCATCAACGGCCACGCCGTGGCCGGCGGCATGGAGCTGGCCCAGGCCACCGACCTGCGCGTGGCCTGTCACGAGGCCTCGTTCGGCCTCCAGGAGGTGAAGTGGGGCCTGTTCCCCGCGGGCGGCTCCACGGTGCGGCTGCCCCGGCAGCTCCCCCAGGCCCACGCGATGGAGATGCTCCTCACCGGCGCGCTCATCCCCGCCTCCCGCGCCTTCGAGCTCGGCTTCCTCAACCGCGTCGTGTCGCGCGCGGAGCTGCTCCCCACCGCCTTCCAGCTCGCCGAGCAGATCGCCGCCAACGGCCCCGTCGCCGTGCGCCTCATCCGCCGCTCCGTGCGCGAGTGCCTGGGCCTGCCGCTCGAGGACGCCCTGCGCCGGGAGCTCGAAATCGCCGAGCCCATCTACCAGACGCAGGACGCCGTCGAGGGTCCCCGCGCCTTCCTGGAGAAGCGCCCCGCGCGCTTCGTCGGTCGCTGAGAGCCCCTGGAGCCCACACCCATGACGACGAACACTCCCTACCGTCCCCTTGCCATGCGCGGCCCCAGCGTGCGCGTCCAGTCCCGCCCGGATGGCTCGCTGCTGCTCGAGAGCGGCTACTCGTACGAGGACGTCGAGCGCAGCATCGTCCACGTCCTCGCCCGGCAGGCCCGCGCCATCCCCGACCGCGTCTTCCTGGCGCAGCGCGCGCCGGATGGCTCGTGGCGACAGCACACGTACGCGGACATCCACCGGCAGGCGCGCGCCTTCGCGCAGGGCCTGCTCTCGCGCGCGCTGCCCGAGGGCCGCTCGGTGATGATCCTCTCCGGCAGCTCCATCGAGTTCGCCGTGGTGATGCTCGGGGCCATGATGGCCCGCGTCCCCGTGGCCCCCATCAGCGTGCCCTTCTCCCTGTGGAGCGCAGACCACGGCAAGCTGCGCCACGCCTTCGCCGTGTGCCGGCCCGCCATCGTCTATACCGATGACGCGGACCGCTTCGCCAAGGCCCTCCAGGCCCTGGACCTCTCCGACGTGGAGGTCGTCACCGCCACCGGCACCCCGGCGGCGCCCCGTCACTCGCGGCTGTCCTCCTGGCTGGACACACAGCCCACGTCCGCCGTGGACGACTCCATCGAGCGCATCCACCACGACACCGTGGCCAAGTGGATGTTCACCTCCGGCTCCACCGCGCAGCCCCGCTGTGTGGCGCAGACGCAGGGGATGATGTGTCACCAGCTCGCGAGCTGGGCGGCGCTGGAGATGCCCGCCTCGGACCGCCCCGCGCCGGTCATCCTCGACTGGATGCCCTGGAGCCACGTGGGCGGCGGCAACATCGGCTTCAACCACAACCTCCTGCGCGGAGCCACCGTCTACCTGGACGAGGGCCGGCCGATGCCCGGCCTCTTCGAGAAGACCATCGCCAACATCAAGAGCGTGTCCCCCACGGAGTTCTCCTCCGTCCCCGTGGCCTTCCGCATGCTCGTGGACGCGCTGCGCACCGACGCCGAGCTGTGCCAGGCCTTCTTCCGCCGGCTGGAGACGATGGCCTACGGCGGCGCCGCCCTGCCCACCCCCGTCGCCAACGAGCTGCAGGCGCTCGCGGTGAGGACGGTGGGCCACCGCATCCCCTTCACCACCATCTACGGCGCCACCGAGACCCAGTGCATCACCCAGGTGCACTGGACCACCGACGAGACGGGCCTGGTGGGCCTGCCCCTGCCCGGCGTGCAGCTCAAGCTGGTGCCCACCGATGACCGCCACGCCCTGCGCGTGAAGGGCCCCACGGTGACGCCGGGACACGACGCCGAGCCCACGGGACGACAGGGCTTCGACGAGGAGGGCTTCTACGAGCTGGGCGACGCGGTGCGCTTCCTGGACCCGGCGCGGCCCGAAGCGGGGCTCGTCTTCGCGGGCCGGCTGGCCGAGGACTTCAAGCTCAACACCGGCACCCGCGTGGCCGCGAGCGCCCTGAGGCAGCAGGTGCTGACCACCGCCGCGCCGCTGCTCTCCGACTGCGTCATCTGCGGGCTCGGGGAAGAGGCCGTCGGCGTCATGGCCTGGCTCAACCCCAACGCCATCACCGCCCTGCTCGGCCCCGCGCCGGCTGACACGCCGCCGCACGCGCGCGAGGACGTGCTGAACCGGCTGCGCGAGTCGCTCGAGGGCCACAACCGCGCCTTCCCGGGCTCGTCCCACGCCATCCGCCGGCTGCTGCTGGTGGCCGAGCCTCCGTCCTTCGACACGCACGAGCTGACGGACAAGGGCTCCATCAACCAGCGCGTCGTCCGGGAGAACCGCGCGGGACTGGTGCGGGAGCTGTTCGCCTCCGAGCCCGGCGCTCGCGTGCTCGTCCTGGCGTGAGACACCGAGGCCGGGTGCATGTACGCCCCCGGCCTCGGCCTCCCGCGGGACTCAGGTGCCCACGGCCCTCGCGCCCAGGGGCAGGCCCTGGAGGAAGGTGTCGAGCGGGGCGATGAGCGCCTTCATCCCCTCGGGCGACGTGGGCCAGTGGCCCTGCCCCGCCAGCTCCACGTACGCCTTGGGGATGTCCCCGAGCTGCTCGTACGTCTTGCGGCTGTACTTCATGGGGAACATCCGGTCCTGACGGTCATGCATGACCAGGAACGGGAAGCGCGCGGCGCCGAAGGGAACGCTCTTCCGGTAGTCGGACATCACGCTGACCATCGCCCTCAGCGTGCAGCTTCCCCCCACCAGCGGGTCCTTGCCGTACGCGTCGTTGAAGTCGGCCGAGTCCGACAGCCGCGAGTACTGGAGGAACGCCTTCACCGGCACGCGCACCTTCGGCATCAGCTTCGCGAGCCCCCGGAAGAGGCTCACCACCAGCGGCATGGCCTTGCCGGGGCTGAACTCCGTCTGGATGAACTCGCGGTCGCTCGGGTCCACGCAGGCGTACCAGGCCATGACGTCCACCGGCGTGCGCTCGGCGGCGAGGTACGACGTCATGCCGCCGAAGCTCAGGCCGAAGGTGACGACGGGCCCCTTGAACTCCTGGCGCGCGCGCTGGATGACGTCCACCAGGTTCTTCACGTGCGCCTCGAGCGTGTAGTCGCCCAGGCCCTGACGGTCCAGGCCACAGCCCTCGAAGTCGAAGGTGATGACGTTGTAGCCCAGCTCGCGCAGCAGCAGCGCCGGGTAGGCGAAGAGCCGCCCGTAGGACACCGAGCCCGGCACCAGGATGATGACGGGCCGCTCGGGACTGGCTCCCGGGTAGATGTCCAGCGCGTGCGTGCGGTGCTGTCCGCGGTACGTGCTCTCGCGCACGTGCCGCGTCCACTGCCGCAGCGTCTCCTCGCCGCCGTACCAGCGCAGCAGGTAGTTCTTCCAGTACTCGGACCCCGAGTAGGGCAGCGGGCCGCTCACGCCCGGGGCCTCGCGATGACCTCGAAGGGCTTCCAGATGTAGTCGATGACCTCCGTCACCTTGTAGCAAGCGCGCGGCTCGGCGGACTTGAAGAAGTTGGTCGCGAAGTCCTTGCAGGCCACCTGCTTGAGCGGCCAGCGGTAGCGCTCGATGACCACGCGGCGCACCACACCGTCCGCGTTGACGGTGTAGGCGCGGTCCAGCGTGTTGGCGATGTCCTCGATTTCGGGGTCCGCCGTCACCGGGGAGTGGTCATCCAGCTCGTAGCGCACGAAGCGGTCGCCGGTGCGCAGGTCCACGCGGTTGCCGGTGCGCGTGGTGACACAGGACTCGATGACGATGTCGGTGAAGAGCTTCAGGCCCGTGCGCGCCATGAAGCTGGGCGAGCGCACCGCGGTGAAGTACAGGCCCTTGTCCTTCTTCTCCTCGTTGTATTCGGCGTCCTCCAGCAGCGTGCGGAAGAGGAACGCCTGATACGTGGGGCGCATGACGGGGGGCAGGAACTGGGGCCCCATGCGGTGCGGCGTCACGTTCACCAGGGACACGACGGACTTGCCGCCCACCGAGCGCACCTTCAACTGCGAGGGGATGTGCTGCTTCATCTCCTCCAGGTCCACGGTGAAGTGGACGATTTCGATGTCGTGCAGCTTGCCGGCGAGGGTGATGGGGAGGTCTTTGAGGCTCATGGTTTTTCCTTGGAGAGAGTGGAAGCGGGATGACGACTAGGACTTGAGCAGGGCCTGGAGCCGGGCATTGACCTCGTCCTCGGACATGGCGTCCACGTCCAGGGTGGGCTCGGTCGCGGCCGGCGGTGGCTCGGCGGCAGGCGCGGCGGGCTTCACGCTCGCGAGCATCCGGTCCACGTGCGCGTCCAGGCTGAGGTCCTCGAAGAGCTGGGACATGGGCAGCGACACGCCCAGCTCCTTCTCGAGCACGTTCTTGAGCTGCAGGCCCGTGAAGGAGTCGAAGCCCAGCGAGATGAACGTCGAGTCGAACGCCACGGTGTCCTCCTTCGCGAGCTGGAGGACCTTGCGGATGCGCTCCTCGAGGAACGACTTGAGCTGCCCCCGGGCCTGCGCCGGGTCCGCGGACAGCGACAAGCCGCCCGTCGACTGCGTGGAGCGCACGGCGGCGGCGGTGCTGGCCGAGCGCGGCGCCTCGAGCGGGAAGCGGCCTTCCGCGTCCGCGTGGGCCACGATGTCCGCGTAGGCCTGCGGCGCGTCCAGGTAGCGCTGGTTCATGGAGAGCAGGACGTCGCGGCTGAGGAAGGGCTCCTTCTGGAGCGTGAGCACCAGGTACTGCGCGAGCCCCGTGCCCAGCAGCTTGCCCAGCATGTGCGGGCCCACGATGAAGGCGCTCTCGGCGGCGGTGATGTTCTGCTTGAGCCGCGCCATGGACGCGTCGTACTCGCGGTCATCGAAGAAGTTGCTGATTTCGCGGCTCAGGTCCACGCAGCCGATGATGCGCAGCCCCGCCTCGGCGAAGAGCTGCGCCCACTCCTTGCGCGGCAGCAGGTGCGCCTCGGACTCCTCGTGGCGCAGCGTCTCGTCCACCGTGGAGACGATGTCCGACGCGACCAACAGGCCTCCGTTGGCCAGGTGCCGCTGGATGTTGGCCAGCACGCCGCGCTTGTCCTCGATGTGATGGATGACCTGGAACGCCTGGATGAGCTCGTACTGGTCCGGGAACTCGTCCTTCGAGCTGTCGCGGTTGAACAGGCGCACGCGGTCCTGGAGGCCGCGCTCCTTCACCTTTTTGCCGCCCGCCTCCACCTGCGCGAGCGTGATGTTGTAGCCGTCCAGCTTGAGGTGGGCGTGGTTCTTCGCCAGGTCGATGAGGTCCGACGCGTAGCCGCACCCGATGTCGAGCACCCGCCGGATGGAGGAGAAGTCCACCGCGCGGTACGTGACGGAGCGCAGCTCGCGCAGCGCCTCGCCGTAGACATGCTCGAAGTGGACGTGGTCGTCCTCGGGGAAGAGGTCGGGGTAGAAGACCTTGAGCCACGAGAAGCCCTTGGGCACCTCACGCAGCGGAGCCCAGTGCAGGTACAGCTCCTGGCCTCGCGTGTTGAAGCGCTCGAAGGAGCGGCCGAAGTCGGAGTACACGTCCGCCACGCCCACGCTGCCCAGCTCGCTCGAGGCCTGGAGCTGCGAGGCCACGCGGACCACGGACGACGAGGTGGACGGCGACGACACGCGCGGCTGGGGCACGGGCTCGGCGTGCCAGTGGCGACGCCGCTGGAACGGGTAGGTGGGCAGGGACACGGTGCGGCGCGCGTACGGCTTCTCGTACTCGCTCCACGCCACCTCCACTCCCTTCACGTACAGCGCCCCCAGCGCCTCCAGCGCCGTCTCCCACTCCCCCTTCCCCTTCCTCAAACTCGCCACCCACTCCAGCCCCTCCTCCTCCAGCGTCTGCCTCCCCATCCCCACCAACACCGGCGCGGGGCCCACCTCCAGGAAGATTCCCACCCCCTCCTTCCTCAGCGCCTCCATCCCCTCCGCGAAGCGCACCGCCTCCCTCACGTGCGTGCGCCAGTACTTCGCGCTCGCCACCTCCGCCCCCGCCTTCTTCCCGCTCACATTCGAAATCAGCACCCGCTTCGGGGCTTCCAACTTCACCGCACCCACCCGCGCTTCGAAGGCGTCCAGCATCGGCTCCATCTGCGGCGAGTGGAACGCATGCGACACCTTCAGCTTCTTCGTCTTCGCGCCCTTCTCCCCCAGCCGACGCTCCGCCTCCTTCACTCCCTCCTTCAACCCCGCCACCACCCACTGCTTCGGGCCGTTCCTTGCCGCAATCGAGACGCTCGCCTCCAACCCCTTCACCGCCTCCGCAATCCACTCCTCCGGTGCCTCCACCGCCACCATCTCCCCCTCCCCCCCCAGCGCCTGCATCAGCCGGCCTCGCTCCGCCACCAGCTTCAGCGCGTCCTCCACTCCCATGACGCCGGCCACCACCGCCGCCACGTACTCCCCCACGCTGTGCCCCAGCACCGCGTCCGCCTCCACTCCCCAACTCCTCCACATCCTCCACAGCGCGTACTCCACCGCGAACAGCGCCGGCTGCGTGTACCTCGTCTCGTCCAGCTCGCTGCCCTGGCCGAACATCACCTCCAGCAGCGGCTTCTCCAGCACCCCCTCCAGCACCTTCGCGCACTCCTCCAGCGCTTCCTTGAAGGCCGGCTGCGTCCGGTACAGCTCCTCTCCCATCCCCACGTACTGGCTTCCCTGGCCCGTGAAGAGGAAGGCCACCTTCCTCTTCTCCTTCCCCACCGCCTGGCCTTTCACCACTCCGGCCACGGACTCTCCCGCCACGGTGCGTTCCAGCTTCGACTTCAGCTCCTCCGCTGAAGCCCCCACCACCGCGAGCCTCTGCTCCAGGTGCGTCCTGCCCACCGACGCCGTGAAGCACACGTCTCCCACCGCAGCCCCATCCAGCGCTCCCGCGTACTGCTTCGCCTGCTCCTCCAGCGCGCTCGGGCTTCGCGCGCTCAGCACCAACACGTGCTTCGGGCGCTCGACCACGTCCTGCTTCTGGACGGGCTCCGCCCTCGGGGGCGCCTCTTCCAGAATGACGTGCGCGTTCGTCCCGCTCAGACCGAAGGAGCTGACACCGGCGAGCCGGCGCGTCTGCTTGGGCTCCCACTGCGTCAGCTTCGTCGGCACCTCCACCGCCATCTGGTCCCAGCCGATGTGCGGGTTCGGCGTCTTGAAGTGCAGGTGCGGCGGCAACTGCTTGTTCTTCAGCGACAGCACCACCTTCATCACCGCCGCCACTCCCGCCGCCGACTCCAGGTGTCCCAGGTTCGTCTTCGCCGAGCCCAGCCACAGCGACTCCCCGCTCCGCCCCTCCCCCAGCGCTCCCCACATCGCGTCCACTTCAATCGGGTCTCCCAGCGACGTCCCCGTCCCGTGCGCCTCCAGGTAGCTCACCTCCGTCGCCTTCACCCCTCCGTTCTCCAGCGCCTGGCGTATCACAGCCTGCTGCGCCATTCCGTTCGGCACCGTCAGCCCACTGCTCGGGCCGTCGTGGTTCACCGCCGTCCCGCGAATCACCGCCAGCACTTCGTTCCCGTCCGCCACCGCGTCCGACAGCCGCTTCAGCACCAGCACGCCGCAGCCCTCGCCGCGCGCATAACCATCCGCCGAGGCATCGAACGTCTTGCAGCGGCCCTCGGGAGACAGTGCACCGCTGCTTGCCAGGTAGACGCTCACCTCCGGGGAGAGGATGAGGTTCACACCGCCCGCGAGCGCCACGGGGCACTCGCCCAGGCGCAGGCTCTGGATGGCCAGGTGCATCGCCACCAGTGAGGACGAGCACGCCGTGTCCACCGCCATGCTCGGGCCCTGGAAGCCCAGCGCGTACGACAGGCGGCCCGCGCTGAAGCACGCACCCTTCGCCGTGCCGAAGTACGGGTCCAGCTGCGACAGGTCCGCGTTCGCGAGCATGCGCTGGCTGTAGTCCGTGTTCATCACGCCCACGAAGACGCCCACGCGCTGCCGGCCTCGGCGCTCCACCGGATACCCCGCTCGCTCCAGCGCCTCCCAGCCGACCTCCAGCAACAGCCGCTGCTGCGGGTCCATCGCCGCGGCCTCGCGCGGGGAGATGCCGAAGAACTGGGCGTCGAACTGGTCCACGTCCTTCAGGAAGCCACCCCGGCGGGTGTTGATCTTCCCCGGCACCTGCGGCTTCGGGTCATAGAGCGCGTCCACGTCCCAGCGGTTCGCCGGCACCTCCATCGTGGCGTCCACGCCGTCTCGCAACAGCTCCCAGTACGCCTCCGGCGTGGTGACGCCACCCGGGAAGCGGCACGCCATTCCGACGATGGCGATGGGCTCCACGCGGGGCGTCGACTCGGCCTTCTCCAGCCGGGCCTCCAGCTTGCGAATCTTCACGAGCTGCTGCTGCACGATCTGCCGGTAGTTGATGTCCTCGGTCGTCATCTCGATATTCCTCAGGAATCCGTTGCCAGGTCCGCGAGCGCCAGACGGGCCAGCTCCGCGTCGGAGAGTGCGTCGAGGCTCACCTCGAGCTCGCCTGCGTCCGGCACCTCACGTGCCGGAGCGGGCTTCCTCTCGTCGTTGAACTTCAAGACAGCCTCGATGAGGTGGTCGGCGAGGAAGTCCACGTTGGGGTGGTTCATCGCGATGGTCGAAGGCAGCGAGTGCCCCAGCCCGTCCTGCAGGGCGTTGCGCAGCTCGATGGCCATCAGCGAGTCCATGCCCAGGTCCGTGAATCCCTGGCCCCAATCGACTCCTCCCGCCACGTCCAGGCGGAGCACGCGCCCCACCGCCTCCTGGAGCCTGCGGACGAGCACCTCTCGCCGCTCGTGCGGCAGCGCGCCCTGCAGCTCCGCCAACCACTGCTTCTTCGTCGTCGCCACGGCCGCGCGAGACTCTTCCTTCCGCGCCGGCGCCACCGCCGCGTAGAAGCCCGAGCGCCCCAGTCGTCCGAGGCCCTCCAGGTACGCCGGCCACCGGATGTGCATGAGCCCGAGCTGCGCCTGCGAGTGCCCCAGCGCCTTGCCCAACAGCTCCAGACCCTGCGCCGTCGGCAGCGCGCGGATGCCCCGGCGCTCCAACGCCTTGGCCACCTGCGCGTCCGTGGCCATGCCCACCTCGGCCCACGGGCCCCAGTCCAGCGACAGCGCGGGCAACCCGCGGGAACGACGGACGTGCGCCAGCGCATCGAGGAAGGCGTTCGCCGCCGCGTAGCCACTCTGTCCCGGAGAGCCGAGCAGCGCCGCGGCCGACGAGAAGAGGACGAAGTGCTCCAGCGGCCGGGTCTCCGTGAGGCGGTGGAGGTTCCACGCACCCGCCACCTTGGGCGCCATCACCCGCTCGAAGCGATGGGCGTCCTGCTGCACCAGTGCTCCGTCCTCGACGATGCCCGCCGCGTGGAAGATGCCGAGCAGCGGCACCGCCCCCGCGTCGATGCGCGCCAGCAGCGCCGCGACATCCGCCTCACGCGCCACATCCGCCGAGGCCACCGTGACGCTCGCCCCCGCCTGCTCCAGCTCCGCGAGCACCGTGCGAGCCTCCGCCGTGGGCTCACGTCGTCCCACGAGGACCAGGTGACGCGCGCCGTGCTCCACCAGCCACCGCGCCATCGACAGGCCGAGCGCCCCCAGACCTCCCGTAATCAGGTACGTGCCGTCCGCGCGGAAGGAGGTGACCTCCGCGCCACCCTTCGCCCGTTGGAGCTGGGGACGCAGGCGCCTCTCCCGACGGAGGGCCACCTCGACTCCCGGCGTGTCGCTGGAGCGCAGCAGCTCGGTGAGCAGCGAGGACACGCTGCCCTTCACGTCTCGAGGGTCCAGGTCGATGCGGCCGCAGCGCAGCTCACCGTGCTCCAGGTCGATGACCCGGCCCAGGCCCCACAGGGACGCCTGCACGGGCGAGGACACCGCCACGCCATCGGCGGGCTGCGCGCCCTGCGTGACGAGCCACAGCGGAGACTGCGTGCCGCTGGCCACGAGTGCCTGCGTCAGGTGCAGCGCTCCCGTCGTAGCCTGGAGCGTCGCCTGATGCAGGGCCTCGGCGGACCGTGTCTCCTCGGAGGAGGTCTGGTCCAGGCCCCACAGGTAGACAGCGCCCGCGCACGGGGCTCCCTGCAGGGCCTCGCGCAGCAGTCGGGTGAAGTCGGCCGGAGCGCTCGCGTCGACCTCGAAGTGCTTCGGGGCCGTGTTCCGGAATCCAGCGCCAGGACGCACGCGGATGACGGAGGCTCCGCGCTCCTCCAGCCGCGTGGCCAGCTGCTCGCCGACGCCTTGCGCGTCCAGCAACAGCAGCCACGGGTGGGACTCGGCCTGGGGCAGCGGCGCGGGCGGCAGGGGCTCGGGGGTCCACGCCACCTCGTAGATGCGCTCCTCGGACTTCTTGTGCGTGCTGGCCTGGAGGACCTCACGGCTGGCGCGACGCGCGTGGAAGCCGAGAATCTCCGCCACCGGGCCGTGCTCGTCGAAGAGCTGCACGTCGCCGCTGAGGATTTCTTCCGTGATGGCCCGCTCGCCCGCGGTGGACTTCGCGTAGCACCACAGCGCGCCCTGCGGACGGCGGAAGAAGTTGAGCCTCGAGACACTGAACGGAATCGCCAGCGCGTCGGCCAGGCTCGTCGCGTCGCTCACCATCCAGTTGGCGAGCATCTGGAAGCACGAGTCGATGAGGCCCGGATACAGCTGGTAGTTGTCCGGGGAGTCCGGCAGCTCCGGCTGCTGCATCTGGCCGAACGCCTCGTCCTGGCTGCGCTGGAAGGGACCAATCCAGCGGAAGCTCGGGCCCAGCGTGTAGCCCATGGCTCGGAAGAACTTGTAGAAGTCGTCTCCCGAGCGCGACTCGGTGCAGCGCGCCAGCACGGCCTCGCGCGCGGGCAGCGTCCTCGGCGTGGAGACCTGCGACGGGTCCACTCGCAGCTCACCGGTGCCGTGCAGCACCCATTCACCGGACTCGCCCTGCGTCATCAGCTTGAGGGAGTAGCCCTCCGCGTGCGGCGAGAAGATGAGCTGGAGCGGGCGCAGCTCGTCGTCCGCGAGCACCAGCGCCTGGTGGAAGGTGAGGTTCTCCAGCGTGCAGGCCTGGGGACCGAAGGTCTCCACGACGGCCGAGAGGACCATCGAGAGGTGAGAGGCCGCCGGCGTGACGACCGTGCCGTAGAGACGGTGGTCATCGAGGTACGCCGGACGGAACGCCCCGAGCGTCGTGCTGTAGATGATGTCGTCGAACGCGGGTGAGTACAGCCGGGTCCCGAGGTGCGGCTTGATGGTTCGAGCCTCACGCGGCGCGAGCAGCGCGCTCTGTCCCCGCGGCTCGCGGGTCCACCAGTAGCGCTGACGTTGGAACGGGTAGGTGGGCAGGGACACGGTGCGGCGCGCGTACGGCTTCTCGTACTCGCTCCACGCCACCTCCACTCCCTTCACGTACAGCGCCCCCAGCGCCTCCAGCGCCGTCTCCCACTCCCCCTTCCCCTTCCTCAGACTCGCCACCCACTCCAGCCCCTCCTCCTCCAGCGTCTGCCTCCCCATCCCCACCAACACCGGCGCGGGGCCCACCTCCAGGAAGATTCCCACCCCCTCCTTCCTCAGCGCCTCCATCCCCTCCGCGAATCGCACCGCCTCCCTCACGTGCGTGCGCCAGTACTTCGCGCTCGCCACCTCCGCCCCCGCCTTCTTCCCGCTCACATTCGAAATCAGCACCCGCTTCGGTGCTTCCAGCTTCACCGCACCCACCCGCGCCTCGAAGGCGTCCAGCATCGGCTCCATCTGCGGCGAGTGGAACGCGTGCGACACCTTCAGCTTCTTCGTCTTCGCCCCCTTCTCCCCCAGCCGACGCTCCGTCTCCTTCACTCCCTCCTTCAACCCCGCCACCACCCACTGCTTCGGCCCGTTTCGCGCCGCAATCGAGACGCTCACCTCCAGGCCCTTCACCGCCTCCGCAATCCACTCCTCCGGTGCCTCCACCGCCACCATCTCCCCCTCCCCCCCCAGCGCCTGCATCAGCCGGCCTCGCTCCGCCACCAGCTTCAGCGCGTCCTCCATCCCCATCACTCCCGCCACCACCGCCGCCACGTACTCACCCACGCTGTGCCCCAGCACCGCGTCCGCCTCCACTCCCCAACTCCTCCACATCCTCCACAGCGCGTACTCCACCGCGAACAGCGCCGGCTGCGTGTACCTCGTCTCGTCCAGCTCGCTGCCCTGGCCGAACATCACCTCCAGCAGCGGCTTCTCCAGCACCCCCTCCAGCACCTTCGCGCACTCTTCCAGCGCTTCCTTGAAGGCCGGCTGCGTCCGGTACAGCTCCTCTCCCATCCCCACGTACTGGCTTCCCTGGCCCGTGAAGAGGAAGGCCACCTTCCTCTTCTCCTTGCCCACCGCCTGGCCCTTCACCACTCCGGCCACGGCTTCTCCCGCCACCATGCGCTCCAGCTTCGTCTTCAGCTCCTCCGCTGAAGCACCCACCACCGCGAGTCGCTGCTCCAGGTGCGTCCTTCCCACCGACGCCGTGAAGCACACGTCTCCCACCGCGGCCTCGCCCAGCGCTCCCGCGTACTGCTTCGCCTGCTCCTCCAGCGCGCTCGCGCTCCTCGCGCTCAGCACCAGAACGTGCTTCGGGCGCTCCTGGAACGCGGGCAGCTCACGCGGAGCCGGAGCCTCCTCGAGGACCACGTGCGCGTTGGTTCCGCTGAAGCCGAACGAGCTGACACCGGCCAGGCGGCGTCCCTGCTTCGGGTCCCACTGCGTCAGCTTCGTCGGTACCTCCACCGCCATCTGGTCCCAGCCGATGTGCGGGTTCGGCGTCTTGAAGTGCAGGTGCGGCGGCAACTGCTTGTTCTTCAGCGACAGCACCACCTTCATCACCGCCGCCACTCCCGCCGCCGACTCCAGGTGTCCCAGGTTCGTCTTCGCCGAACCCAGCCACAGCGACTCCCCGCTCCGCCCCTCACCCAGCGCTCCCCACATCGCGTCCACTTCAATCGGGTCTCCCAGCGACGTCCCCGTCCCGTGCGCCTCCAGGTAGCTGACCTCCGTCGCCTTCACCCCTCCGTTCTCCAGCGCCTGGCGTATCACCGCCTGCTGCGCCATCCCGTTCGGCACCGTCAGCCCGCTGCTCGGACCGTCGTGGTTCACCGCCGTCCCGCGAATCACCGCCAGCACTTCGTTCCCGTCCGCCACCGCGTCCGACAGCCGCTTCAGCACCAGCACGCCGCAGCCCTCGCCGCGCGCGAACCCGTCGGCCGAGGCGTCGAACGTCTTGCACCGACCCTCCGGCGAGAGCATGTGCGCCTTGCAGATGGACAGCGTGGCCTCGGGCGTGAGGATGAGATTCACACCGCCCGACAGCGCGAGCGTGGACTCACCGTTGCGCAGGCTCTGGCAGGCCAGGTGCAACGCCACCAGCGACGACGAGCACGCCGTGTCCACCGCCATGCTCGGACCGTGCAGCCCGAGCGCGAACGACAGGCGACCGGCGACCACGTTCAGCGAGGTGCCCGAGGCGAAGTACGCGTCCACCGCCGCCGCGTCCTGATTGAGGATGACGCGCGAGTAATCCGACGCGGTGACGCCCACGAAGACGCCCGTGTTCGTCTCTCGCAGCGAGTCCGCGTTGATTCCCGAGCGCTCCAACGCCTCCCAGCCGACCTCCAGCAACAGCCGCTGCTGCGGGTCCATGCTCTCGGCCTCGCGCGGGGAGATGCCGAAGAACTGCGGCTCGAAGCCCGCCACGTCGCGCAGGAAGCCGCCCTTGCGCATGTACATCTTCCCCGGCGCCTCCGGGTCCGAGTCGAACAGCGCATCCACATCCCAGCGGTCCGCCGGCACCTCCGAGGTGGCATCCACGCCGTCGCGCAACAGGCGCCAGTACGCCTCGGGCGTGTTCGCGTCCCCCGGGAAGCGGCAAGCCATGCCGATGATGGCGATGGGCTCGTCCGTGCGAGCGACGGCCTTGGGGGCCTCCGCGCGAGGCTTCTTCTCCTCCACGAGGCTCAGCAGGTGCTCGGTGAGCGCCTGCACATTGGGATGATTGAAGGCCAGCGTCGCCGGCAACGACTGCCCCACCACGCGCTGGAGCCGCTCCTTCAGCTCCACCGCCATCAGCGAGTCCATCCCCAGGTCCGCGAAGCCGCGTCCCGCGGGAATCGGCCGCTTCGGGTCCAGCCCGAGTACCCCCGCGACCTGCTGGCGCACCGCCGCCTCCAGCTCGTCCCGCCCCAGCATGGGCGCGGTGGGCGCCATCGGCGCGGCGGCGGTCTCCACGGCCTTCGTCCCCAGCGCCGCCAGGAACGGCCGAGGACCACGGGCTTCATAGATGGGCTTGAAGCGCTCCCACCGCACGCGCGCCACCGTGGCCTGCGTGACGTCCGCGCCGAGCAGCCGCTCGAACCACGCGACCCCCTCCTCGGTCTCCAGGGAGTCCACGCCCATGTTCGCGAGCCACCGCTGCGCATCCGGCGACGCCATGCCCCGGCCCGCCCACGGGCCCCAGTTGATGCTCGTCGCGACAAGCCCCTGTGCGCGCCGGTGCTGCGCGAGCGCATCCAGGAACGCATTGCCCGCCGCGTAGTGTCCGGAGCCCACCGAGCCCCAGACCGCCGAGATGGACGAGAAGAGGACGAAGAAGTCCAGCGAGTCCCCTTGCGTCAGCGCATGCAGGTGCCACGCGCCCTCGACCTTCGGCGCCAGCACGGCATCCAGCGCGGAGGCATCCAGCTCCCGCAGCCGCGCGTGCGTGGAGACACCCGCCGCGTGGACCACGCCCTTGAGCGCGGGCATCGTCGCGCGCACGTTCTCCAGCAGCGCCACCATCTGCTCACGACGGGAGACGTCCGCGCGCGCGAGCACCACCGTCGCTCCCGCGGCCTCCATCTCCCTCACCGCCGCGATGCGCACGGCCACGTCACCACCACGAGCCTCCAGGGCCTCCCACTCGGAGCGCTCTGGGAAGGCGCTGCGCGCCGTGAGCACCAGGTGCCGCGCACCCTGCTTCACCATCCATCGCGCCACCTGCAGCCCGAGCTCTCCCTGGCCGCCCGTGACGAGGTACGTCGCCGCCGAGGCCAGCGTCGTGGCCTTCGCCGCGGGGAGCGGCTTCGACTCCAGCCGGGGGACGAACCGACGCCCGTTCCGGAGCGCGACCTGCTCCTCGCCCTCACCCGCACCGCGCATGAGGACGTCCGCCAGCGGCTCGCCCTCCGCCTTCTCCACGTCCACCAGCCCGCCCCAGCGCTCCGGATGCTCCAGCGCCGCCACGCGGCCCAGCCCCCACAAGAGCGCCTGCGACGGGTCGACCTCCGAGGACTCCACCGCGCAGGCCCCGCGCGTCACCACCCACAGTCGGCCGGTCAGCTCCGACGAGGACTCGAGCGCCCGCAGCGCGGAGACCACGCTGATGCAGCGCTCCCGGGTGCTGGTCCTCAGCGCGCCCGGCGACTCCACGCCCGACGCATCCAGGCCCCACAGGTGCACCACGCCCGCGCGCGGCAGGTTCGCCGGGAAGGCCTCCTTCCACAGCTTCGCCAGCGCCACGCCGTCCGCGGGGTCCACGGCCAGGGCCCCCGGAGCGGAGGCGGCCCCCGCGTAGACCTTCACGTGCGGAACGCCCTGCTGCTCGAAGCGCGCGGCCAGCGCCTCACCCACGCCGCCCTGGTCGCACAGCAGCATCCAGGCACCCGGGACGCCCTGCCCGCTCGCCGTCGACTCCTCCCAACGCACCTGGAAGAGCGAGCCCGCGTCCAGCTCCGTCACCGCGCCGTGCACCGTGGCGCTTTCGGAGCGCCCCGTCGCGAGGCGAGGCGCCTCCGACGGCCAGTGACGCTGACGACGCCACGGGTAGGTGGGCAGGGCCACCTTCTGTCGCGAGGGCTCCGCGTCCACCGCGCGCCAGTTCACATCCTGGCCCCGGAGGAACAGCCGTCCCAGCGCGCCGAGCAGCTGCTCCGCGTCGGGACGCCCCTTGCGCAGCGAGGCAATCCACGCCGGCTGCTCTCCCAGACACGCGCGTCCCAGGCCCAACAGCGTGGCCGTGGGCCCCACCTCGACGAACACGTCGATGCCCAGCTCGCGCAGCGACTCCATGCCCTCCTGGAAGCGCACGGCCTCACGCGCATGACGACGCCAGTACCCCGGCGCCCCCAGCTCGCCAGCGCCCACGGGCCGGCCCGTCACGTTCGACACGAGCGGAATCGTCCCCGGCAGCACCTTGACGCGAGCCGCCTGGGACTCCAGCGCCTCCAGCATCGGGTCCATCAGCGGCGAGTGGAACGCGTGCGAGACGACGAGCGCCTTGGTGCGCACGCCCTTCGCCTGGAGCTCCTGGTCGAGCCGCGCAATCACCTCTCCCGCGCCGGACAACACCACCTGGCCAGGAGCGTTCAGGCAGGCCAGCGACACCTGGCCCCGGTGCGGCTCCAGCAGCGGCTGCACCTGGGCCTCGGTGGCGAAGACGCTGAGCATCGCGCCTCCCGAGGGCAGCGCCTGCATCAGCCGGCCGCGCTCCGCGATGAGCGCGAGGCCATCCTCCAGGGACAGGTGGCCCGCGACGACGGCGGCGGCGAACTCGCCCACGCTGTGGCCCATCACCGCGTGCGGCACCACGCCCCAGCTCTTCCACACCTGCGCCAGCGCGTACTCCAGCGCGAACAGCGCCGGCTGGCTGTACTCCGTCTGGTCGATGGGCGACGTCGCGCCCTCCGCCGGGAAGAGCACCGACAGCAGCTCCATGCGGGGCTTCAGCAGCGCGGCGCACCGGTCCAACGCCTCACGGAACACGGGCGACGTCGCGTACAGCTCGCGGCCCATGCCCACGTACTGGCTGCCCTGCCCCGTGAACAGGAAGGCCACCCGCGGGGCCTGGGGCGCGGCCTCCGCCGAGGCCACGGCGTCCGAGACGTCCCCCTTCGAGAAGCCATGCAGCGCCTCGGCCAGCGCCTGCGTCGAGCCGCCCACCACCGCCAGACGGTGAGCAAAGCGTGCTCGCGTGGTGTTCGCGGTGAAGCACACGTCCGCCGCGTCCAGCTCCGGGTGCGCGGACAGGTGGCTCGCGTACTGGCGGACCTGCTCGGCGAGCGCGTCCTCCGACTTCGCCGTCAGGAGCAGCAGGTTCGAGGGGGGCCGGCTCGGCGCCGCCGAAGGCACCGCGCGCACGGGAGCCTCTTCCAGCACGACGTGCGCGTTGGTCCCGCTCATGCCGAACGAGCTGACGCCCGCGAGCCTCGGCTTCTGCGAGCGGGCCCACGGCAGCGCGCTCTCCGCCGGGATGACGAAGGCCGTGCCGTCCATGCGGATGCGCGGGTTGAGCCGGGTGAAGTTCAGGTGCTTGGGGATGCGCTCGTTGCGCATCGACAGCACCACCTTCATCAGGCCCGCGATGCCCGCCGCGGACTCCAGGTGGCCCATGTTCGTCTTCACGGACGCCAGCGCGCACTGGCTCCCATCCGCCCTCGGCGCGCCCACCACGTCGGCCAGGGCCTCCACCTCGATGGGGTCACCCAGCGACGTGCCCGTGCCGTGCGCCTCGATGTAGCCGATGGCCGAGGGCTCCACGCGCGCGTTCGCCAGCGCCTGGCGCAGGAGCGCCTGCTGCGCGAGCACGTTCGGCGCCGTCAGCCCCGTCGAGCGGCCATCCTGGTTGATGGCCGAGCCCCGCACCACGGCGAGGATGGTGTCCCCGTCCGCCTGCGCGTCCGACAGGCGCTTGAGCACGATGACGCCGCAGCCCTCACCGCGCACGAAGCCGTTGGCCCACGCATCGAAGGTGCTGCACCGCCCGTTCGGAGACAGCGACTGCGTGCGGGCAATCATCTCCGTGCTGAGCGAGTCCAGGATGAGGTTGACGCCGCCCGCGAGCGCCAGGTTGCACTCGCCCAGCCGCAGGCTCTGACAGGCCAGATGCACCGCGACGAGCGACGACGAGCACGCCGTGTCCACCGCGAGGCTCGGCCCCTGGAGGCCCAGCACGTAGGAGATGCGACCGGGCGGGAAGCAGTGCCCGTTGCCCGTGATGTAGTACGCGTCGAGCTGGTCCGCGCCCATGGGCAGCACGCGCTCATAGTCGTTGCCGGTGATGCCCACGAAGACGCCCGTGGACGAGCCCAGGAGCTTCTCCGGGTTCTGCCCCGCGTCCTCCAGCGCCTCCCAGCTCACCTCCAACAGGAGCCGCTGCTGCGGGTCCAGGCTCGCCGCCTCGCGCGGGGAGATGCCGAAGAAGTCCGCGTCGAAGCCGTCCACCTCGTCCAGGTACCCGCCCCAGCGCGGCGTGCCCGTGTCGGCGCCCGTGCGGCGCGACGCCGGCTCACGGCGCACGGCGTCCCGGCCCTCGTCGAGCAGCTTCCAGTAGGCCTCGGGCGAGTCCGCCCCACCCGGGAAGCGGCACCCCATGCCGACGATGGCGATGGGCTCGGTGCGCGCCTTCTCGAGCGTGTCGAGCTTCGCCTGCACCTTCTGCATCGCGAGCACGGCGCGAGCCATGCGCTGCTTCAGTTCGTTCTCCTTGGTCGCGTCACTCACGATTCGTTCTCCAGCGCGGTCAGCGCATCGTCGAAGAGGTCCAGCAGGTGCTCATCCGAGAGGGCCGCGAGCTCCGCGGCGGACTCGTCGGATGGACGCTCCTGGTTCGCCTTCGACGGCGAAGGGGTTGAGGGCTCGCGCACCGGCGCGAGCTCGAGTCTTTCGAGCAGGTGGACGCTCAGCGCGCCGAGCGTGGAGTGCGTCCACAGGAGCGTCGCGGAGAGCTTGAGCCCCAGGGACGCCTCGACACGGTTGCGAAGCTCCAGGCTCATCAGCGAGTCCAGGCCCAGCGCCCGGAACGGGTCCGCCCGGCCCACGCGCGAGGGCTCCAGTCGCAGAACCTGGGCAATCCGCTCGCGCAGGTGTGATTCCAACAGCTCCAGGCGCGCGCCCGGCTCCGCCTGCTTCAGCGTGCCCAGGAAGTCCGAGCCGGGACGGGCCACCTCACCGCGTCCCTCCGCGCTCAGCTCGGACCAGACGCGCAGCGGCGCCACGGACGGGAAGAACTCCAGCCACTGGCGCACGTCCAGGCGCACCGCGGCGGCCTGCGTGGCGCCCTCGTCGAGCAGCCGCTGGAGCAGCTCCTCTCCTTCACGCGCGACGAAGCTCGCCATGCCCTGGTACGCCAGGCGCTCGCCACGGTTGGACTGCGCGGCGGCCAGGCCCACATCGGAGAACGGACCCCAGTTGACGCTCGTCGCGGGCAGCCCCACCGCGCGCCGGTGATGCGCCAGCGAGTCCATCGCCGCGTTCGCCGCCGCGTAGTTGCCCTGGCCCGGCAGGCCCAGCAGCGACGCCACGGACGAATAGAGGACGAAGAAGTCCAGGACCTCGCCTCGCGTCAGCTCGTGCAGGTTCCACGCGCCGCGCACCTTGGGCGCCATCACCGTGCGCAGGTGCGACGGCGTCAGTCGCGCCAGGGTGGCGTCCTCCAGCACGCCCGCGCAGTGCAGCACGCCGCGCAGGGGCGGCAGCGCTCCGTCACGCGTCCTGGCCAGCGCGTCGCGCAGCTGCTCCGCGTCCGCGACGTCGGCCTGGGCCACGACGACTCGCGCGCCCTGCGTCTCCAGCTCCGTCAGCGTCTTGCGCGCGGTCTCCGACGGAGACGAGCGACCCATCAGGAGCAGGCTCCGCGCGCCGTGCTCCACCAGCCACTTCGCCGCGGAGAGGCCCAGTCCGCCCAGACCACCCGTCACCAGATACGTGCCGTCCGCTCGCACGCGGAAGCCCGAGCGCGCGGGGGCCACCTTCAGCGTGGGGTCCTCCATGCCGATGACGAGCTTGCCGGTGTGCCGACCCTGCGCCATCTCGCGGAAGGCGTCCGCCACCCGCGAGACGGGGAAGCGCTGGTACGGCAGCGGCCGCAGCGCGCCCGACTCCACCTGCGCCATCACCTCCTGGAGCAGCCGCGCGAACAACACGGGCTTGCGCTCCTGGAGTCCCGCGAGGTCGATGGCCGTGTACGAGATGCTCTTGCGGAACGGCGTGAGCTCCAGCGCCCGGCCGTCGTAGATGTCGCGCTTGCCGACCTCCAGGAAGCGCCCCTCCGGACCGAGCAGCTCCAGGCCGCGCGGAATCGCGTCACCGGAGAGCGAGTTGAGCACCACGTCCACGCCCTCGCCGTTCGTCAGGCGCTTCACCTCGTCGGCGAAGGCCAGCGTGCGCGAGTCCATGACATGGGCGATGCCGAGGGTGCGCAGGAACTCGCGCTTCTCGGGCGTGCCCGCGGTGGCGAAGATTTCAGCGCCCCGGGCCTGGGCCACCTGCACCGCCGCGAGTCCCAGTCCGCCCGCCGCGGAGTGGATGAGGACTCGCTCCCCCTTCTGGAGCCGCCCCAGGTGCTCCAGCGCGTACCACGCCGTCATGAAGACGAGCGGCACGGTGGACACGTCCTCGGCGCTCATGCCCTCGGGGCACGGGCGCACGAAGCGCGCGTCCGCGATGACGTGCGAGCCCAGGCTGCCTCCGGCCACCGCCACCACGCGCTGTCCGACAGAGAGCCCCGTGACGCCCTCACCCACGGACACCACGCGGCCCGCGCACTCACCGCCCAGCGAGACGGGCCCGGGAGGCAGGCCCGGGTAGATGCCCATCGCCTTCATCACGTCGATGAAGTTGAGGGCCGCCGCCTCCACCTGGACCTCGACCTCGCCCTGGCCAGGACGACGTCGCTCGGCCACCCGCGCCACCAGCCGGTCCAGCACACCGGGCGTGGGAATCTCCACCCGGAAGGCCCGCCCCTCGACGGGGAGCCTCGGCTCGGCGGACTCACGCGACGCATCCACCGGGAGACGCCGCGCCAGTCGCGCCGCGTGCCGTCCCTGGGTACGCAGCGCGACCTGCTCGTCCTTCGCGCCCGCGAGCACCTCCTCCGCCAGCAGCGAGGCCGCCGCGTCCGGGGACAGCGCCTCGACATCGACACAGGTGCACCGCAGCTCCGGGTGCTCGTGCGACACCACGCGGCCCAGGCCCCACAGCGAGCCCTGCACCGCGTTCACCCGGGGCTCTCCGCCCACGGCCTGCGCGCCCTTCGTCACGAGCCACAGCCGGGGCGCGGTCCGCCACCCCGCGCGGGTCAACTCCTGCACCAGATGCAGCGCGCCGCCGCACAGCCGCTCGGCCTCGTCGCTCGCGCGGGCTCCGGACACCTCCACCTCGGAGGCCTCGAGCGCCCACAGGTACACCACGCCTCCGCACGACTCGCCCTCGGAGAAGGCCTCGGTCAGCAGTCGTTGGAAGTGCTCGCGCGAACCGGGGGCCACCGCGAAGTGCCGGGCGCCGAGCTTGCGGAACTCCGCCCCCGCCTCGACCTTCACGCACGTGCCGCCCCGCGCTTCGAGCTGGCTCACGAGCGCGGCGCCATGCCCCTGGCCATCCATCAGCACGAGCCACGGCGCCTCGGCGGACGGCGACGTCGCGGGCGCGTCCACGCGGTGCCACGCCATCTCGAACAGCGCCCGGTCCTGGGCCACCAGACGCGCGTCCCGCTGTCCCGCCAGGGGCGCCAGCACCATGCCGCGCACCTCGGCGACCGGCAGGCCCTCCGCATCGAGGAGCCACACGTCTCCCTGCCGAATCGTCTCCCCTGCCGCGGGCTCCGACAGGCGAGCGTGTGCCCAACGCACCGGCGTGCCCGCGCGACTCACCGCGAAGCGGCGCACGCGCACCGGGACGTGGGTGCCACCGCCCGACGGGAACGCCTCCAGGAGCACCTGCAGGCTCGCGTCGAGCATCGCCGGGTGCAGCCCTCGCACGGCGCCCAGCGCCTCGGGCACCTCCAGCCGCCCCAGCGCCTCACCGTCGCGACGCCACACCTCGCGCAGCCCCTGGAACGTCGGGCCGTAGCTCAGACCGCGCTCCTCCATCTCGCCGTAGTGCGCGGAGCCCTCGCGGACCTGCGTGCACCGACGTCGCACCTCGTCCAGCGACACAGCGGATGGCGTGGCCTCCATGGCCAGCGGTCTCACGGTGCCGGACGCGTGCACCGTCCACACCTCCGCGCTCTCGCCCGACACGGGCACGAAGCTGGAGACCTTGAACGACGCGCCCTGCGCCGACTCCGACGTCAGCACGAGCTGGGTCGGCCGCGAGCCCTCCTCGGGCAGCGCCAGCGCCTCGTCGATGCGCACGTCCTCCAGGGCCCACGTCCCCTCGCCCAGTCCCTCGCGCGCCGCGGCCAGCGCCCAGTCCAGATAGGCCGCCGCCGGGAGCACCACGGTGCCCTGCACGCGGTGGTCCTTCAGGTACGGCAGCTTCTCCACCGCCACATCCACGTCCCAGAACCGCGCCCCGGGCCGGAGCGAGGAGCGGCGCGACACCCCGAGCACCGCGTGTCCCTGTCCCGCGCTCCTCGAAGCCCCCGCCGCGCCCGGCTGGAACCAGTACCGGTCCCGCTGCCACGGGTACGTGGGCAGCGACACCTGACGGCCCTCCGCGGGTGTCACCGCGCGCCAGGAGACCTCGCGCCCCTCGGTGTAGAGGCGGCCGAGCGACTCCAGCATCACCACCCGCTCGGGCTGCTCGCGCCGCAAGGACGGCAGCACCGTGCCCGGCTTGCCCAGGTGCGCGAGCGTCTGCTCGATGGAGGGCAGCAGCACCGGGTGCGCGCTCACCTCGACGAACAGCCCGTGGCCCGCGGCCACCAGGGACTCCACCACCTGCGACAGCAGCACCGGCTCTCTCAGGTTGCGCACCCAGTACGCGGGCGTCAGCTCCGTCCCCTCCGCCACGCGCCCGAGCACCGTCGAGTGCAGCGCCACCTCGCTCGCGCGCGGGGAGAGCCCGTCGAGCAGCGCCAACAGCTCCGCGCGCAGCGGCTCCATCTGCGGGCTGTGCGAGGCCACGTTGACCTTCACCGGCCGGCAGAAGACCTGACGCTGCGTCAGCGTCTCCAACACCTGCTGGAGCGCCTGGGGGTCTCCGGAGAGCACCGTGGAGCGAGGGCTGTTGCTCGCGGCCACCGAGAGCCGGTCCTCCACGCCGCGCAGCACCTCGCGCGCCTCGTCGAGCGACAGCTCCGTCACCGCCATGGCGCCCTGGCCGCTGGTGCGAAGGAGCAGCCGGCTGCGGCGGCAGATGATGCGCGCAGCGTCCTCCAGCGTCAGGGCGCCGGCCACGTGCGCCGCGGCCACCTCGCCCATGCTGTGCCCCACCACCGCGTCCGGGGTGATGCCCCACGAGCGCCACAGCCGCGCGAGCCCCACCTGCATGGAGAAGAGCGCTGGCTGCACCACGTCGA
The DNA here is from genome assembly GCF_050039385.1 of Myxococcus faecalis. Classification (NCBI taxonomy): domain Bacteria; kingdom Pseudomonadati; phylum Myxococcota; class Myxococcia; order Myxococcales; family Myxococcaceae; genus Myxococcus; species Myxococcus faecalis. The sequence goes on from NZ_CP144336.1 coordinate 2,470,560, forward strand.
TGCGCTCCAGCCAGCCCGCATCACTCGACGCCAGCACCTCGAGCAGCGACCAGTCCACGAAGGCCTTCAGCGCCGCGTCGCAGTCCTCCATCGCCGCGCGGAAGGCGGGCTCGCTCCGGAGCAGCTCACGCCCCATGCCCACCCACTGGGAGCCCTGGCCGGGGAACACGAACACCACGGGCGTCCGCGAGGACGCGGGCCCCTGTCCCACCACGAGCCCCGGACGCGGCTCCTGCCGCAGGAAGGCCTCCAGTCCCTCGCGCGCGCCCGCCAGGTCCCTCGCCACGAGCGCCAGTCGCTGGTCCAGCGAGGAGCGGTGCAGCGCCAGCGTCGCGGCGATATCCGCGAGCGACGTCGACGACGCGGGGTCGCAATGCGGCACCAGCGAGCGCGCCAGGTCCGTCAGCGCCCGCGGCGTCCGGGCGGACAACGGCAGCAGCACCGCGCCGTCCACCGTCGGCGTCCCCGGCCAGCAGACCGACACGCCCCAGGCGTACAGCGCGCCCAGCGCATCCAGCAGCCCCCCGCGCGCGTCGTCGCGCCGCATCGAGGCCACCGTCAGCGCCTTCCGCTCCGTCCGGGCCAGCGCCTGCTCGAGCGAGCGACGCATCACCGGGTGCGCGCTCAGCTCCACGAAGGTGTCGATGCCCTCCGCCGCCAGCTTCTCCACCGCCTGCGTGAAGCGCACCGGCTGACGGAGGTTGCGGCTCCAGTAGGACGCCTCCAGCGACGCGCCCTCCAGGTCCTCTCCCGTCACCGTGGACACCCAGCGCGGAGCGCTCATCCGGGGCTTCATCCGCGCGAAGGCCGCGTCCAGGTCCTCGCGGATGGCGTCCATCTCCGGGCTGTGCGCGGCCACGTTGACGGGGATGCGCGAGCAGAACACGCCGTGCGAGGACAGGTCCGCGAGCAGCGCGTCGAGCGCCCCCGCCTCACCGGACACCACCGTCGTCGACGGGTCGTTGAAGCCCGCCACCACCACCCGCCCCTCCAGGGGCGTCAGCAGCACCTCCACCTCGACGCCCGGCAGGCCCACCAGCGCCATGCCGCTGCGGCCCGCGGTGCGCTGCTGCAACCGGCTGTAGTGGTGCACCAGCCAGACGGAGTCCTCGGTGCCGAGCGCGCCGGTGATGCAGGCGGCCACCACCTCGCCCAGGCTGTGGCCCACCACCACCTCCGGCTCCACGCCCCACGAGCGCCACAAGGCCGCGAGCCCCACCTGCACCGCGAAGAGCAGCGGCTGCACCACGTCCGCGTCCTCGGCGCGCGGATGCGGCGTCACCAGCGCCTCCACCAGCGACCAGCCCGCCAGGGGCCGGAAGGCCGCGTCCAGCGCCTCCACCTTCGCGCGGAACACCGGCTCGCGGTGCAGCAGTTCGCGTCCCATGCCGTCCCACTGGGAGCCCTGGGGCGTGCACACGAAGGCGATGCGCGGCGAAGGCCGCTCCCCCCTGCCCACCACCAGCCCGACGCGCTCCTGTCCCGCCAGGAAGGCCCGGGCCTCTTCCACGAGCTCGGCGCGCGAGCGGGCCGTGAAGGCCACCCGGTGCGAGCCCTCGCCCACGTCGCGCGCCCACGGCTGGCACAGCTCCGCCAGCGTCTCGAGGGACGCGGCGTCAGACGCGCGGGCCGCCACCTTCTCGACCTCGGCGCGCAGGCTCGCCGCATCCGACGCCGCCAGCGGCAGGAGCTCCGCGCGCGAGCCCGGGGCCTCCTCCAGCACCAGGTGACAGTTCGTCCCGCCCCACCCGAAGGCGCTCACGCCCGCGAGCGCCTTCTCGTCCTCCGCGGGCCAGGGCGACAGCCGCTCGGGGACCTTCAGGCGCAGCGTCCCGAAGTCGATGAGCGGATTGGGCGCGTCGAAGTGCAGGTTGGGCGGCACGCGGCGGTGCGACAGCGCCAGCACCACCTTGAGCAGACCGGCGATGCCCGCCGCGCCCTCCAGGTGACCGATGTTCGTCTTCACCGAGCCGATGAGCAGCGCGCGCTCCGCGTCCCGCCCCTCGCCCAGCACCGTGCCCAGGGCCCCCGCCTCGATGGGGTCGCCCAGGGCCGTGCCGGGGCCGTGCGTCTCCACGTAGTGCACGCGGCTGGGCGTCACCCCGGCGCGCGCGTACGCGTCACGCAGCAGCGACTCCTGGGCCGCCGCGCTGGGCGCCGTCAGGCCGTTGCCGAAGCCGTTGTTGTTCACCGCGCCACCGCGGATGACGCAGTAGATGGGAACACCGGCCGCCTGCGCCGCCGACAGCGGCATCAGCGCCACCATGCCCGCGCCCTCGCCGCGCGCGAAGCCGTTGGCGTCCGCGGCGAAGGCCTTGCTCGCGCCATCCGGCGACAGCCCACCGAACTTGGTGAGCGCCACGCTGGTCTCCGGCGCGAGCAGCAGGTTGACGCCGCCCACCAGCGCCAGCCGGCACTCCCCCGCACGCAGGCTCTGACAGGCCAGGTGCGCGGCCACCAGCGACGACGAGCACGCCGTGTCCAGCGTGACGCTCGGCCCGCGCAGGCCCAGCGCGTAGGAGATGCGGTTGGCCACGATGTTGAGCGCCTGTCCCGTCGCGGTGTGCGGCGTGACGGCCGCGCACGCGTTCTGGTGCAGCACCGCGTAGTCGTGCCAGATGGCGCCCACGAAGACGCCGGTGCTCGAGTCACGCAGCCCCGTCGCCGGCACGCCCGCGTCCTCCAACACCTCCCACGCCAGCTCCAGCATCAGCCGCTGCTGCGGGTCCATCTCCGCCGCCTCGCGCGGGGAGATGCCGAAGAAGAGCGGGTCGAAGCCCTGCACGCCGTCCACGAAGGACGCCCGGCGCGCCACCATCTTCCCCGGGGCCTGCAGCTCGGTGTCGTGGTACGCGTCGATGTCCCAGCGCTCCGCCGGCACCTCGCGCATGGCGTCGTAGCCCTCGCACAGCCGTCGCCAGAACGAGGCCACGTCCGGCGCCCCCGGCATGCGGCACGCCAGGCCCACCACCGCGATGGGCTCATCCACCGGACGCGAGGCCGACGTCGTCGCCACCGGCCGGGCCTCCGGCTCCGCGCGGCCCGACAGCGCCGCCGCCAGCGCGTGAATCGACGGGTGCCGCCAGAACAGCAGGGGCGACACGGGGCGGCCCAGCACGCCGGACAGCTCCGTCATCAAGGCCACGACCTTCACGGAGTCCAGCCCGTAGCGGCTCAGCCGCTCCTGGGGGTCCAGCGTCTCCAGGCCCAGCAGCGCGGTGACTCGCGCGACGAGCCACGCCTGGATGGCCTGCTCCGACATCGAACTTTCAGCCGTCATCTCCACGCCTCTTCCGCCCACGCCGGGGCCATGAACCTTCACGTCGGGCCTCGTCGGCCCGTGCCTCGGGGTGACTCAGCTCCGACGCGCCTTGCGCGCCCGGAAGAACTGCTCCTGCTTGCGCAGGCGCTCGGCCCGCTCGTCGTTCGACGGCTCGGCCTGCTTCTCGGGACCCCGGTCCAGGTACTCGGCCAGCGCGCGGATGGTCGGAAAGCGGTACAGCTCCGTCATCGGCATCTTCCGGCCCAGCCGCCGCTGCAACGACATGTGGATCTGCGTCAGGTGCAGCGAGCTGCCGCCCACGTCGAAGAAGTTGTCGTCGATGCCGAAGTGCGCGCCGCGCAGCGCGTGACCCCACAGCTCGTGCAGCGCGCGCTCCAGCTCGCTGCGAGGCGCGACGGGAGGCATCGCGCTCCGGGAGGCCGCGGCCACCGGCGCCGCCAGCGCCTTCTTGTCGATCTTCCCGTTCGGCGTGAGCGGGAACGCGTCCAGGAACACGAAGTGCCCCGGCACCATGAAGCGCGGCAGGCGCTGCTCCAGGAACGCCCGCAGCTCGCGCGGCTCCACCTTCTCGGAGCACACCAGCCAGGCCACCAGCTCCATGTCCCGCGAGGGCCCGGGCCTGGCCAGCACCAGCACCTCGCGCGTGGCGGGGTGCTTCGACAGCGCCACCTCGATTTCACCCAGCTCGATGCGGTAGCCGTTGAGCTTCACCTGGTCATCGCGCCGGCCCAGGTAGTCGAGGTTCCCATCCGCGCGCCACTGCGCCACGTCACCCGTGCGGTACATGCGCCGACCGGGCATGAACGGGTCCGGCACGAAGCGCTCGGCCGTCAGGTCCGGCCGGTCCAGGTACCCACGCGCCAGGCCGTCCCCCGACAGGCACAGCTCGCCGGGCACGCCCCGGGGCACCAGCCGCAGGTCCTTGTCGAGGATGTAGACGCGCGTGTTCGCCAGCGGCTTGCCGATGAGCACCTTCGGGTCGTCGCCCGGGAAGCGGTAGCAGGTGCTGTACGTCGTGTCCTCGCTGGGGCCGTACAGGTTGCGCACCTGGATGGGCAGGCCCTCCAGCTGGGACATCACGCTCTGCGGGATGGGCTCGCCCGCCATGTTCAGCACGGTGACGTTGCCCAGGTCCGCGCCCGCCGCGAGCAGCTCCTTCACCACGGAGGGCACCGTGTTCACGAGGATGCGCGACTCGCTGTCCAGGTACTCGGAGATCTGCAGGCTGTTGCGCAGCAGGCGGACCCGCCGCCCCACCGACAGCGTGTAGAACATCTCGAAGATGGACAGGTCGAAGCAGTACGACGTGCCGAAGAAGGTGACGTCGAAGTCCGCCGCGCGGAACTCCGTCTGGCACCAGCGCAGGAAGGACACCGCGCTGTGGTGCTCGATGAGCGTGCCCTTTGGCCGGCCCGTGGAGCCGGACGTGTAGATGACGTACGCCAGGTCCTCGCAGCCGGGACGGTGCGCCATGTCCTCGTCCGAGTCCCCCCGCGCGGTGGTGATGTCCACGCACCCCGCGGGCGAGCCCTGGCGCGCCGTCTCCAGGAGCTGCGGCTCGGTGAGCAGGACGCGGCTGCTGCTGTCCTGCAGCAGGTAGCGCACGCGCTCGGCCGGGTACGCCGGGTCGATGGGCACGTAGGCCGCGCCGGACTTGAGGATGCCGAGCGTGCCGATGAGCAGCCACTCGGTGCGGTCCACCATCAGCCCCACCAGCACGTCCGGGCCGGCCCCATGGTGCGCGCGCAGGTAGTGCGCCAGCCGGTTGGCCCGCGCGTTCAGCTCGCGGTACGTCAGGTGCGTGTCCCCCACCGACAGCGCCACGGCGTCCGGCGTGCGGCGCACCTGCTCCTCCACCAGGTCCACCATGGAAGGCCCGTCCACCCAGTCCATCGGCCGGGGGTTCAAGCCCAGCAGCAGCTCCTCGCGCTCGGACGCGGACACCACCTCCAGCGCGTCACACGTGGCCGACGGGCGCTCCACCGCGTCCGCCAGCAGGCACTCGAAGCGCTCCAGCAGCCGGCGCGCGGTCCGCGCCAGGAAGAGGTCCGCGTTGTAGTGCAGCGCCAGCACCAGCCGCTCGCCCAGCTTCAGGCACTCCATGCCCACGTCGAACTGGGCCTCCTGCTGCGGCAGCACGTACGGCGACAGCGTCAGCCCGTGCACCTGGAACGTGCGGCCCTCGTCCACGGACAGGCCGAGCATCGCCAGCGGGTCGCGGTCGCTGACCGGCAGGTAGTTGAACATCACCTGGAAGACCGGCGGGCGCGACGCGTCCCGGGGCCCGCCCAGCTTCGCCACCAGCTGCGGGAACGGGTACGCCTGGTGCTCCAGCGCCTCCAGCACCCGCTTCTGCAGCTCGCGCGCGAAGGCGCCGAAGCCCAGCCCCTCGTCCACCGAGGAGCGCACCACCACGGGGTTGACGGCGTAGCCGACGACCTCCTGCAGCGCCGCGTCCTCCGCGGACATGAGCGTGTTGGTGGGCGTCCCCACCAGCACGTCGCGCTGGCCGGTGTGCCGCGACAGCAGCACGTGGAAGCACGCGAGCAGGAAGGTGTACAGCGTCACGCCCTGCTCACGCGCCCGGGCCTCCGCGCGGCGAACCAGCCCCCGGTCCAGCTCGTGGATGACGGTGTCACCGTGGCAGCCCTGCTCCGCGGGCCGGGGCTTGTCCGTGGGCAGCTCCAGCGCGGGAGGCGCTCCCGCGAGGCGCTCCTTCCAGTAGCGCTCCAGCACCTCGCCACGAGGACCGCCGAGCAGCGCCTGCTCCCACTCCACGAACTGGCGGTACTGCGTGCGAGGCGCCGGCAGGCTCGCCGTGCCCCCGGTGACGAGCTGACCGTAGAGCTCGAGCAGCTCCCGCTGGAGCACCTGCAGCGCCCGCGCGTCGTTGGAGACGTGGTGCTGGGTGAAGACCACCAGGTGCTCGCCGCCGTCCACGCGGGTGACGCTCAGCCGGGCCACCGGCCCCGTCGTCAAGTCGAAGGGCTTGCGCACCTCCTCGATGAGGCGGCGGCGCACCTCCGCCGGGGACACGCCGCGCGAGTCATTCAGGGTGAAGGGGAGCGTGCCCTTCTCCTGGACGCGCTGGAGCAGCCGCCCGTCATCGCTGACGCCGTAGGTGGTGCGCAGCACCTCGTGCCGCTCCACCAGCGCCTCGGCCGCGCGGCGCAGGGCCTCCACGTCCAGCGGGCCGTGCACGCGGAAGGAGAACAGCGTGTGGTACGCGTGGTTGTCCGGGTCGGACTGGTGCAGGTGGAACAGCGCGGCCTGGCCGTAGGAGAGGGCGAAGGGCTCCTGCACCGCCGCCACCCGCGGGGCCGCGTCCTGTCGCGCCAAGAGGCGCTTCAGCAGCTGCTTCTTCTCCTCCAGGGACATCGATTCGGTGTCTCGAGACATGACTCGGCTCTCCTCGCCGACGGCGAGCAATGGATTCGGGAGGCTGTGGACGCTCAGGACGCGAGGCGCTCGCGAAGCAGCGAGGCGAGTCTCGCGACGTGAGGCTCCAGACTCATGGTGAGGTGATTGCCTTCCACCTCGTGGATTTCGATGCCGCCTCGGGCCTTCCCAATCCAGCCGTACTCCGGATGGTGGGGGATGAGGTGGTCCCGGACACTGGCCCGGAAGTAGAGGATGCGGGTGTCGACCGGCTGGGCCGCGTAGCGCAGCAAGGCCTCGTTGTGCGCGCGCCACAGGCGCAGGAAGCTGCCGCCGTTCTCCTGGTTCATCCGGACGAAGGCGTCGGACATCTCCGGCGAGAGCTTCTTCACGTAGTCGAGGACGAAGTCGTCCGTCACCGGCTCCGAGTGGCGCACCGTGCCCCCGTCATCCGAGGGCGTGTCGAGCATCGCCAGGAGGTCCACGCGCTGGCCCAGCGCCGTCAGCCTGCGGGCCATGTCGAAGGCCACGGTGCCGCCCATGGAGGAGCCGCAGAACAGGTAGGGGCCCTCGGGCTGGAGGCCCCGCACCAGCTCCAGGTAGTGCAGCGCCATGTCCTCGATGCGGGTGTCGGGCGGCACCTCGCCCTCCACGCCGCGCGCCTGGATGCCGTACACCGGCTGCTCCTTGTCCAGGTGCCGCACCAGGGGCAGGAAGCCGAACACCGAGCCGCCCGCGGGGTGGATGCAGAACAGCGGCGTGCGTCCGGGCACGCCCCGCTGCAAGCGCACCACGCCAGCGGGCAGCGCGGGCTCGCTCGGCGCCGCCGGAGCGGAGGTCGACGAGGGCCGGGTGGCGGACACCTGCGCGCCAATCTGCGCCGCGGAGGAGTGCTCCAACAGCGCGTTGAGCGACAGCTGCACGTCGAGCCGCTCCCGCAGCCGCGCGCTCAGCTGCACCATCAGGAGCGAGTTGAGGCCCAGGTCGTAGAAGTTGTCGTGGATGCCCACGGCCTCCACGCCCAACAGCTCCGCCAGCGCCTCGCACACCTGCGTCTCCACCTCGTCGCGCGGCGCCACGTAGGCCGTGCGCTGCGCGGGACGCGGCGCCTTCGCGCCCTGCTTCCGGGAGGCGGTGCTCTCGGGGCGCTGGGCGGCGCGGGCCTGGAGGGGCGCGCGGGACACGTAGACGTGCGCGCCCTCGAAGCCCGCGAGGATGCGCGTGAGGGCCTCCACGCCCTCCTGGTTGCTCAGCGCGCCGGGCAGCGTGAGGCGCCCGGGCGTAGCGACACCCGGAGTCCCCTCCGCCGTCGGCGAGGAGAACGTCTGGTGCATGTCGTCGAGCCGCTTGAGGGTGAAGCCCTCCACGTCCACCACCACCCCGCCCTGCTCGTCCATCAGGGTGATGTCGAACACGCGCAGCGACGCCGCGTCCTCGGTGTCATGCCGCCACCGCGTGTGCACCCGCACGCGCGCGGGGACGGGCCCGTGCACGGTCAGCCGACGGTAGGTCAGCGGCAGGAAGAGCCCCTGGGCCGCCGCGCCCGCCGTGCCCTTCTCGCGCAGCTCCAGGAGCCGCGAGTACCCCGTCACCACGTCGAGCAGCGCGGGGTGGAACCGGTAGACGCCCAGCTCCTCCCGGTACGCCTCCGACAGGGAGAAGGTCGCCAGCAGCTCCCGCCCGCCGAAGAACAGCCGCGAGTCCACCGTCGTCCAGCGCGGGCCGAAGAAGATGTGGTGCTCGTCGGCGTCCCCCATCAGCGACTGCGCGGACTCCAGGGCATCGGTGCACCGAGACTCCGCCTGCGCCAGCGGGTGGGCCCGAGCGGCGCCCTCCGTCCAGCGCGCGGTGCCCAGCACGTGCTCCTGCCACACGTCCTCGCGCGAAGAGGCGGGGCGGCTCTGGACGCGGAAGCGAAGGCGCTCGCCCGAAGGACTCAGCACCAGCCGCACCTCGCGGCGCTCTCCCGGCATCACCGTGAGCGGCGTCACGAAGACGACGTCGCTCAGCTCCACCGCCATGCCCGGCCGCTCCGCCGTCAGCGCGGAGACGACCATCTCCAGGTAGCCCGTGCCGGGCATCAACGGCTGACCGAGCACCCGGTGCTCATCGAGCACCCACTGCAGCTCGGGCGCCATCACCTGCGTGTAGACGAGGTCCTCGCCCTCCACGCGGCGCATGCCCAGCAGCGGGTGCCCCGGCAGCAGGCCCCGCGTCGAACGGGCGCCCGCGCCGCGCAGCGCCGCCACGGCCATGCCCGCCTCGCCCCACGTGTCCCAGCCGACGGACACGGCGCGCAGCCCTGTCGAGCGCAGCAGGTGGGCGTAGCCGTCCAGGAAGGCGTTCGCGGCCGCGTAGGCCACCTGCCCCGGCTCGCCGCGCAGGCTCGTCACGGAGGAGCACAGGACGAAGGTGTCCGGAGGGTCGGCCGCCAACAGCCGCCCCAGGTGCAGCGCCCCGAGCACCTTCGGCCGGAACACGGCCTCCACCTGCTCGCGCGTCTGGAGCTGGAGCGCGCCGCCCCCCGGCACGCCCGCCGCGTGGAGGACGCCCTCGATGCGACCGAAGCACTCCCGGGCCCTCGCCAGCGCCGAGGCGAGCTGGGCCTCGTCGCCCACGTCCACCGCCAGGGGCAGCACCTCGGCCCCCAGCCGCTCCAGGGCCTCGAGCTTCTCCAGCCGCTCCCGGTCCTCACCGTGGAGCTCCCCCGAGTCCCGCCGGGGCACCGAGCGCCCCAGCAGCACCAACCGGGCCTGCCGCGTGCGCGCCAGGTGCTCCGCGAAGACGAGCCCCATGCCGCCGAGCCCACCGGTGATGAGCCACGTGCGCCCGGGGAGCGGCGACTCCGCTCCGGAGGCCTCCGTCGCCGGCAACGCCACGGGCGAGACGCGCGGCCCCCAGCGCTGCGCTCCACGCAGGGCCACCACGCCCGCCGTCTCCTCGGCGGAGAGCTCGTCCACGAGCGCCCGCGCCAGGCCCTCCGAGGGCGTCGCGGCCACATCCACCAGCCGGCACGTCAGCCCCGGCACCTCCAGCGAGATGCCCCGGCACGCGCCCAGCAGCGTCGCCTTCTCCGGCCGCTCGCGCTCACCCTCCACCACCGCGTGGACACCGTCGGCCACGGCCACCAGCGCCACGGGCCGTCCACCGCCACGCTCACCGAGCGCCTGCGCCAGCCACAACAGGCTGTAGAGCCCCCGCTCCTGCGCGGGTCCCAGCGTCGAGGGCGTGAGGGAGACCTCCGAGGGCCCCGTCACGCTCCAGGCATGCACCACGCGGTCCGGGAGCCGGCCTTCCTTCGCCAGCGCCTCCACCAAGCGCTGGTGGTCCTCGCGGCTGCCGGGGCGCAGGCGATAGAGCCCGTCCTCCCGCCGCTCGAACACGTCCCCCGACTCCACGCGCGTGACGAGGGCCGCCGCGACGCCCAGCTTCGCGAGCGCCTCCCGCGCCAGCTCCGAGTCGTCCAGGAACCAGAGCCACCGCTCCCCCTCGACGCGAGCGCGCGGCGACGGACGCGGCAGCGGGGCCCACGTGGTGACGTGGAACAGGCCCTCGTGCGCATCGCGCGCGGCGGCGACGGGCGCCTCCGTGGGAGCCTCCACCCAGTGGCGCTGACGCTCGAAGGGATAGGTCGGCAGGTGGACGCGGCGACGAGGCGCCTCGCGCCACAGGGCCGCGAGGTCCAGCGCGCCACCGGCCTCCCACAGCCGCCCCAGCGTCTCCAGCAGCACCCGGCCGTCATGGGCCGCGGCCTTCGGGTGGCGCATCGTCGACAGGATGGTGGCCGTGGCGCCCTTCTCGGGGAGCATCCGCGCCAGCGCGCCGAGCCCGTTGCCCGGCCCCACCTCCAGCAACACGCGCTCCTCGCGCAAGAGCGTGCCCACGCCCCGGGCGAACTCCACCGCCTCGCGCATGTGGCGCACCCAGTAGTCGGGTGACGTGGCCTCCGCGGGGGTGATGAAGCGCCCGGTGAGGTTGGAGACGAACGGGATGCGCGGCGCGGACAGCGTCACCTGCTCCACCACCCGGCGGAACGCCGCCAGCGCGTCATCCACCATGTACGAGTGGAACGCGTGCGAGGTGCGCAGCGCGCGCGCCTGGACGCCCCGGCCCGACAGCGTCGCCGCCAGCGCGTCCACCGCCTCGGGATGACCCGCCACCACGCAGGAGGCCGGGCCGTTCACCGCGGCCAGCGACAGCCGCTCGTTCAGCAGGCTCCGCACCTCCTCGCGAGGCAGCGGCACCGAGAGCATCTTCCCCGGCGGCAACGCCTGCATCAGCTTGCCGCGCAGCGCGATGAGCCGCAGCCCGTCCTCCAGCGGGAAGACGCCCGCGAGGCACGCGGCCACCCACTCCCCCACGCTGTGGCCGAGCATCGCCGAGGGCTCCACGCCCCGGGACATGAGCAGCCGCGCCAGCGCGTACTCGACGACGAAGAGCGAGGGCTGCGTCAGCTCCGTGCGCGCCAGCCGCTCCGTCGCCGCGTCGCTGGCCTCCGCGTGGAGCACCTCGCGCAGATCCAGCCCCAGGTGCGGCCGGAGCAGCGCCGCGCAGCGGTCCACCGTGTCGCGGTACTCCGGCTCCGTCTCGTACAGCCCGCGCCCCATGGACGCGTACTGCGAGCCCTGCCCCGGGAACAGGAACGCCACCGGCGTCTGTCGGGCCGCCACCGGCTCCACCGGGAGCCTCGCCTCCAGCGCCCCGGCCGCCTGGGCCACGTCCGCCGCGACCAGCGAGGCGCGGTACGGCAGGAGCTTGCGCCCCATCGCCAGCGTGAAGGCCACGTCCCCCAGGTCCACCGAGGGCTCCCGGCGCAGGTGCCCGGCCAGCCGCAGCCGGGCGCGCTCCAGCGCCTCGGGCGTCCGCGCGGACAACACCAGCAACTGCTCGCCCTGGCTCGCCGGCATGGACTCCTGGGCCGGAGCCTCCTCCAGCACCACGTGGGCGTTGGTGCCGCCGATGCCGAACGCGCTCACGCCGGCGCGCCGGGGCGCGCCCAGCTCGGGCCAGGGCGTGGGCTGGGTGACGACGCGGAAGTTGCCCGACTCCAGGTCCAGGTGCGGGTTGGGCTTCTCGAAGTGCAGCGACGGAGGGATGGCGCCGTGGCGCAGCGAGAGCGCCACCTTCATCAACCCGGCGACCCCCGCCGCCGCGTCGGTGTGGCCCAGGTTCGACTTCACCGAGCCCAACAGGAACGGCGTCTCTCGGGGCCCCTCCGAGGCGAAGGCCCGCGTCAGCGCGGCGACCTCGATGGGGTCTCCCATGGGCGTGGCGGTGCCGTGCGCCTCCACGTACGCCACGCTCGCGGGGTCCACGTCCGCCAGCGTGTACGCGGTGCGAATCACCTCCGCCTGCGAGTCCACGCTCGGCGCGGTGTAGCCCACCTTCGAGGCGCCATCGTTGTTGACGGCGCTGCCCTTGATGACCGCGTAGATGGCGTCGCCGTCCCGCACGGCGTCCTCCAGCCGCTTGAGCACCACACAGCCCACGCCATGGCTGAAGACGGTGCCGCCCGCCCGCGCGTCGAACGTCCGCGTGGCGCCGTCCTTGGACAGGATGAAGTTCGGGTTGTGCAGGTAGCCGGTGCGCAGGGGCAGCGTGACGGCCGCCCCGCCCGCGAGCGCCATGTCCGACTCGAAGCTCAACAGGCTCTGACACGCCAGGTGCACGGCCACCAGCGACGTGGAGCACGCCGTCTGCACCGTGAGGCTCGGACCCCGCAGGTTCAACTTGTAGGAGACCCGCGTGGACAGGAAGTCCTTGTCGTTGGAGATGAAGGCCGCGAAGAACTCCTCGAGCGGCACCGGCACGCCAGGACGCGCCAGGTGCGTATAGAGGTAGCTGTTGAGCCCCACCCCACCGAAGACGCCCACCGGCATCCCCGTCAGACGGGTCGGGTCATAGCCCGCGTCCTCGAACGCGGCCCACGCGCTCTCCAGGAACACCCGCTGCTGCGGGTCCAGCAGCTGCGCCTCCCTCGGGCTGAAGTCGAAGAAGCCCGCGTCGAAGCAGTCCGCGTCCGCGATGACGCCCTTGGCGCGCACGTAGGCCGGATTGCGCAACACCTCCGCCGGCACGCCCGCGGCCAACAACTCCTCATCGCGAAACCGCGAGATGGAGTCGACACCACCGATGAGATTCTCCCACAGTTGAAGAGCGCTCTCTGCCCCCGGAAAGCGCCCTGCCATGCCAATCAAGGCAATGCCTTGCAACTCCTGGCCCCCTGTATCCATCGACTTCAGCCCCTGATGAAGCGCGTGTTCCCCAAACACACAGTAGCATGTCCTATTCGGATTCAAATCATGCTTTCAGATCTTCCAGTGACAGCGGATTGGGCGAATCTTCCGAAGGAATCAGGGAGTCCTCGTTGCGAGAAATTCACGCATGAATTCCGCGCCACCCTGAACGCACGAGGGCCCTTTTCTTCCTCAGGACCCCCTGAGATTTCCCGCGAGCACCCGGTCGCCACCCTCGAGGGCGACACCATGCAACGCCCCTCTGACAAGCCCCCGTGGACGGGACTCTCCAGGTGGGTCCGGCGAGCCATCCCGGAGGGCTCGAACCGAGCCATTCTGGAGCAGTTCCAGCGCTGTAGCCTCGCAAGCTACAACTGACTCTCGACCTCCGATTGGATGTGATTGCGCATGAGCAGTATTTGGCGGGCAGGCAACAAGGCGCCGCGAAAGGCCACGCTTGTTCCTGACCTGGAGTCATGACTCGGGCCGAGCGAGGTCGGGCTCGAGGCCCGGTGACCTGAACGCCACGTCAACTCAGTCGTGCGGCTCGAGCTCCCGGGCCAGCGCCTCGAGCAGCTCGCGGGTGCCCTCATTGAAGACGCGCGCGGCGTTGGCGGGGCACGTGCGCTCGAGGGGGAAGCTCTTGTGGACGACGGGCGTGTTCATCTCTTCCTCCGGGGTGGGGTGGGGGCTTCGGTCTCTTCGGGCCCTTCCAACAGTGCTCCCAGGGCGTCCAGGCGGGCTGGAAAAGTCCGCGCGCGGGCGGTCCCCTCCCCTGTCCACGGGCGTGCTGATGAACACTGGTTGCGATGAGGCCACGGCGGCTCGCGGGGCTTTGCGACACTCATCCGATGACCGCCTGGCCCGACGAGGAACGCTGCGCCCGGGTGCTCCACGAGCACCACGGCCTGGAAATCTCGGCGCTCGAGCCGCTCACGGCGGGCCTGGATTCGGACGCGCGGGTGCTGAAGGTCACCACCCGGCGGGGCGCGCCCTGGCTCCTCAAGCTGCGGCGGAGGTGGTCGGACGCGCGGCTCCGACTGGCGTGGCATCTCCACCATCGGGAAGGCGTGCGGGAGGTGTCCGCCCCGATGTCCTCGCTGAGCGGGGAGCTCGCGCCGCGCGCCGAGGACGTGGGCTGGACGCTCTACCCCTTCATCGACGCGCCGAGCGGCTTCGAGCGGCCGCCCACCACCGAGCACTGGCAGCGCCTGGGCCAGGCCCTGCGGCGCGTCCACGAGGCGCGCCTGCCGCCGGAGCTGCACGCGGCGCTCCCGGAGCCGGACGCCCCGCCGCTCGAGGCCGCGCGGGCCCGGCACGAGGCGATGCTCCGCGGTGCGCTCACCACGGCGGCCACGGCGCCGCTGGTCGACGCGTGGACCCGACACGCGGGGCGCATCGCGACGGTGCTCCAGCGCGCGGCCGTGCTCGCGGGGAGCGTCCGCGGCTCCGCGGAGCAGGCCGTGCCGTGCCACGCGGACCTGCACGCGGGGAACCTGCTCGTGGGCGATGACGCGCTCACCGTCGTCGACTGGGACTCCGCGACGCGAGGGCCCCGGGAGGTGGACCTCATGTTCATCGGCGCGGGTGTGGGAGGGATTGGCACCCGCGACGAGGAGGTGGCCGCGTTCATGGCCGGCTACGGGGACGTCCCGGTGGACCGGCGGCGGCTGTGCGCCTGTCGCCACGAGCGAATCGTCGTCGACCTGCTGGAGCTGAGCGACCTGCTCCTGGGCGAAGGCGGCGACGCGTCCGAGCGGGCGCGCTGGCTGGGGTACTTCACCGCGCAGTTCGACGAGGACAACGTCGTCGCCAGGGCCGAGCGGTCCTGGGCGGCGCTGTGAATCAGAGCGGCGCGGCGGCGCCCGCGGTGTCCGCGGCGGGGCTCGAGTCCTCGGTCACCGCCGAGTTCAACACCCAGTTGACGCCATATGTCCTTCCCAGGGCCCTGTAGGTGGCGCGCTTGCCACAGCCCGTGACGCCCGCGGTGGCGTCGTCGATTCTCGTGGCGCTCAGCTGCGAGCGCGGACAGCCCAGGTCGAACTCCGCGCGGGCCCGCACGTCGGGAACCCAGCCGCACTGCCCGACGCGGCAGCGCAGCTCGTAGACGCCCTCCGCGTTGCAGCCGGACATCTGGTACTGGTTCTCCCCGAGGTAGGTGGGCGTCAGCTCCTCGGCGCACTTGAGGTCCTTCGCCGCGAGCTTCTCCAGGTTCGCGTAGCGCTTCGCGTTCAGGGACGGCCCCATCTGGGCGAAGTCCACCTTGGGGTGGCTGCGACGCCCGCCGCAGCCGGACGCCAGGACCGCCATGCCCATGCCCGCCAACAACCACCGTGAGAGGTTCATGGCGCAATGACATACCACGCCGTCAACGCCCCAGCGCGGCCGCCGCCAGCGCCGCGACGCGCAGGTCCACGGTCGCGTCCGCTCCCTCCTCCACCAGCCAGGCCGCGGACAGCCCCGTCCACGCGAGCACCCAGCGCAGCAACAGCCCGCGCTCCATCCCCGAGGCCTCGGACACCCCCTGGACGCGGCGCTGGAAGACCTCCGGGAGGACCGCCAGGGGCAGCTCGGGGTTGGCCATGTCCGGGTTGGTGAAGATGTTGGCGAAGTCGAAGCCTCGCGCACCCAGCAGCCGCTTCGGGTCGATGGCCAGCCAGCCTCGTGCGCCGAAGTCCAGGACGTTGTCGTGGTGCAGGTCGCCATGCAGCACGACGGATGGCGCCGGCGTCGCGAGCACCTCGCGCGCGGCCTGGGCCGAGCGGGTGAACGCACCCCCGTGCGTGGCAGCGGCGAGCGCCAGGGGTTCGAACCAGCGCGGCAGCGGAACCAGGTCCTCCGGAGGCGGCGTCGAACGAGGCGCATGCAGCCTGTCCGCGACCGCGCAGAGGATGCGGCACGCCTCGTCATCCTCGCCACCCCGCGCCATCTGGGTGAGTGAACGGGCGCCCTCCGCGCGCTCCAGCAGCAGCGCGTGGCCCTCCGCCGCGAACACGCGCGCGGCGCCGTCTCCCGCCCACCACGTCATCACCCGGGCGCCGTGTTGCTCCTCCGCGTCCAGCGCGAGCTTGAGCATCGCGGGCGTTTGCCGCCAGCGCACCGGGAGCAGCCGCGCACCCGGGGTGACGATGGGCCCGCCCTCCGGTGTCAGGGACCAGCGGCGCAGGAATTCGTCGAACATGGGCCAAGCATAAGGCCCCGTGCGCCACGCGCCGTGCGGCCACGTCAGCACCGCTACTCACGCGCGCGGGTTTCGCTCACACTCGCGACATGGCGACCCTGCGTGAGCTGTCGGACTTCATCACCGCCGAATTCCCCCAGACGCGCGTGCGAATCCTGGAGGTGGGCCACCGGAGCGCCACCGTCGCGCACGAGGTGGGCCCCGGTGAGCTTCGGCCCGGCGGCACGGTGTCCGGCCCGGTGCTGATGGCCACCGCGGACGTGGCGCTCTACGTGGCCCTGCTGGGCGAGATTGGCCTCGTCCCGCTCGCCGTGACGACGAGCCTGAGCTTCAACTTCATGCGCAAGCCCTCCGCGGACCGCCGCATCATCGGCGTGTGCACGTTGCTCAAGGTGGGGCGGAGCCTCGCGGTGGGCGAGGTGTCGCTGTACTCGGAGGGCCTGCCGGAGCCCGTGGCCCACGCGGTGGGGACGTATGCCATTCCCCCTGCCTCGCACGGTGGCTCAAGGCCCTGAGGGACGCAGGCGTGCATAGAGCGCCTGGTCGTGCACGACGCCGTCCTTGACGGCGCTGCGCCGCAGCACGCCCTCGCGCTGGAAGCCCGCCTTCTCCAGCCCCCGACAGGACGCCGCGTTGTCGGCGAAGGGCAGCGCGAAGAGCCGAAGGAGGTCCGTGTTCGCGAAGGTCCAGCCGCAGAAGGCGTCGAGGCCCGCGCTGACGATGCCCCGCCCCCACAGCGAGCGGCCGAGCCAGTACCCCACCTCCGCGGAATGGCGCTCGATGTCGGTGCCGGGAATCATCCCCATGGAGCCCACGGCCTCGCCGGCCACCTCGATGGCGAAGTCACGAGGCGGGGACACCGCGCCCGCGCAGCCCACCCAGCCCGCCGCGTCCTGGGCGGTGTAGGGGTGGGGAAACCGGTCGCGGAGGTTGCGCCACACCTCGCGGTCGTTGGCGTGATGGACCAGGGAGGCCTCGTCCCCGCGCCGCCAGGGGCGCAGGACACAGGGGCCACACTCGATGCGGAATGGAGGGGTCATCGGACGGAGCATGCCACGCGGCCGATGTCCGCTTCGTTCAAGGCGCACGGCGGAGACGTGCCCATCCTCAGCCCATGCCCCTCTCCACCAAGGACGCCGCGCGCAGGCTCTATCGCCGACTCGAAGAGGCCATCCACTCCGGCGACTTCGACGTCGTCGATGACGTCATCCAGCAGGACGCCGTCGACCACCATCCGGACCCGGACATGATGCCGGGGCCCGAGGGCATCAAGCAGGGCTTCGCCGGCCTGCGGGCCGCGTTCCCGGACATCCGCTTCGAGCTCGAGGACCTGGTCGCCGAGGGGGACAAGGTCGCCTGTCGAATCACCGCCCGGGCCACCCACCGGGGGCCTTTCATGGGCTTCGCCGCGACCGGGCTGCCGGTGAGCTACACGCTGCTGGACCTGCTGCGCTTCTCCCCCGAGGGGAGGTTGGTCGAGCGCTGGGGGCTGGTGGAGGAGGGGCACCTGCGCCAGCAGCTCGGCCGTCCTCCGCGCTGAAGTCGCCGCGATGCGAAGGTGGAGGAGCCGAGCCGCCAAGGTCAGCAGGAGCCTTCCGCCTACGGCCCCTCGCAGTGCGGGGACGCGGACTTGCCCTTGAGGTGTTCGAGCGCATTCGCCGCCGAGGTGGCCACCGTGCCGACCCAACCGGGCACGGGCGTCTCGTCCACGAGCATCGCTTCCATCGCGGGGACGAGCGGCGGATGCGCTGTCGCGCCGAGCGCGAAGAGCGCGCAGTAGCGGACCTCAGGCGATGAGTCCTTCAGTGCCGCCAGCAGGGCCTGGACTCCGGCCTCGAACCGCGAGGAGCCCACCTCGACCTGCGGGAACATGTAGGCGAGCCCCTCCGAGGCCTGTCCCCGAACCTTCTCGCCCTCCGTCGGGTCGGACAGGACCCGAATCATGAGGTCCCACAGGGCGTCGGGCTCCGCATGCCAGGTGAGCGCGAAGAGAATCCCCTGGCGATTGTCCGCGCGTCGCTCGAGCGCAAGCAACTCGAGCAGTCGGGGCATGGTGGACGGATCCGACGAGAGGAGGTTCGCCGCGGGGATGATGCGCGCCCGCTCGGAGGCGAGGAGGTCCGCGAGCGCGGCGTCACGCTGCTCGGGTGACAACCGCGGGCGCTGCTGAGTGGCCAAGGTCTACCTCGAAGGGAATCGCCGCCAGGTTCATGGGCTTCGAGCCCACCGAGCCCCCGCATCGCGGCCTGCGGACATCGAGGCCGCGATGGGGCGAAAATCCCTCTCCGGAACTGACACCCTGGCGCCGCGACGGCGGGCGCCCTGGAACCTCACGCCGCGTCGCGCTCGGCGCTCTGTTGGTGTTCCTTGCTGGCGCGGTGGCGGCCCAGGTAGTGACCGAACGCGGCGAGCAGGGCCTCCGAGTCCTTCAGCTTGTTCAAGCAGATGGACACCTTGCCCTGCGTGGCCCCCGTCCCGTTCAGGAGCAGGTCCAGGTACTTCTTGAACATGCGGTCCTCGGTGGTCGCCGTCGTCACCTCGTCCAGGTGCACCGGCGCCGCCCACTCCTCGCAGTACACCTCCGCGAAGGTCAGCCGGACCTCGTGGCCCTCCTCCTTCGCCTCGAACGTCATCGGCGGGAAGTACCGCTCCACGTGCTCCCGCTCCTCGTCGTTGGACGGCGCGTACCGGTACGCCAGCGCCACGTCATGCGCCTTCGAGAAGCGCGACTCGTACGCCCGCCACAGCCGCGCCTCGATGCCGTCCGCGTCCTCGAACGCCTCCGCCCACGAGGACGTCACCGGCTCCACCAGCATCTGCCCCATGTCCTCCGGCGACAGCTTCACGCCCACGTTCTCCAGCCGCGCCGACAGCGGCGGGTGCGAATCGAACGGGTGCGGCGTCACCGAGCCATTCAAATCGCCCTGCAGCGCCTCCGACTGCGCGTACTCCGCGAAGCCATGCGCCACCCGCTGCGCGATGGCCACGCTCTGGTGCTGCTCGTCACGGTTGAACAGCGCCGCCTCCACGCGGTCCCGGAAGTTGGCGTACGCGACCACCTTCACCAGCGAGTGCGCCACGTCCCGCCCCGAGGTGACGCTCGCCGCGAGCCGGTCCGCCGCGAACTCACTGGCGCGCCGGCTGCGCCCCAACGACAGCTCGAACAGCCCCCGATAGGACAGCATGAAGTAGTAGACCGGCCGGGTCAGCCCACCCTCGTGGAGCGCCTCCAGGTACTGGCCGAACCGCGCCAGCATCGGCGCCAACCGCTTGCCATGTCCCGTGTCGCCGCCCAGCAGGTGCCCCATCTCGTGCGCCAGCACCGCCTCCGCCTCGCGCCGCTCCAGCTGCCGCAGCAGCGACAGGCTCACGAACAGCGTGCGCCCCCGCAGCGTCCGCTCTCCCACGCGGATGTCGCCCTCGGTGACGAAGAAGTTCGCGTCGATTCCCGCCAGCAGGTGGTCCGGCGGCGGCGTCTGCAGCCGCTGACACAGCTTGCGCACGTGCGCCCAGAGCTCCGGCGCCTTCGACTCCTCGACGACCTCCGCCTCCACCTCGAAGTCCATCGGCGGACGCTTGAAGATGGCCACCACCACCAGGAACGCCGCACCCGCCGCCATCAGCCCCACCGCCAGGATGAGCTTCACCGAGTAGCGCTGCGTCAGCACCGCCGTCACCCAGTACGACAGCCACACCGCCAGCGCCCCCTGGCCGATGACCTGGAGCGCGGTCGCGATGCGCAGCAGGTTCCAGCCCACCACGAAGCTCAGGTACTGGATGGGCCGGGAGATGAACGCCGCCAGCCCGCACATCAGCGCAATCAACGCGGAGGCGAGCCCCAACAACACCAACCCCAACGCCCCGCGGTACGCCCAGCCGAACTGCATCGCGTCCGTGCACCCGTCACCGAAGCTCGCGCGAAACCCCGCCCGCTCCTCGTCCGTGCTCATGCACGCCTCCACCGCGGAGAAGGTGCTGTACGCCTCCAACACCTCCTTGCGCTGGACCTCGTCGAGCTCCCGGTCCTGCATCACCTGCTGCGAGATGGCGGAGCGGATGCGCTCGTCGAACCAGTTGCTGGCGTAGCCCGTGAACCAGAGCCCGAACACGGGAAGGGCGAACAGCAGGAGCGCGGGCAAGACATAACCGCGCAGGACACCGGAGACGGAAGAGGTCGTGGCCATGGTCTGTGGGAAGCAGGGCCCTTATCCCATGGATGGGTTCCCGCAAACCATGGCCTCCCAGGGCCCCGAAAGACAGCCACCGGGAATTCCCATCCCGCCAGACCTTCGCGTCAACGCTTCTCGAGAATCGAGCGTGGATCGAACGTGACGCGGATGTGGGTGATGCGTCCCTCCTCCACGTGGCACCAGTTGGCCACGGGCGTGGGCGCTCCGTCGTACGGATGAATCTCGAACCAGGTCAGCACCTCCGGGCCGTCCACGAAGCGGTGCAGCACGCGCATGCGGGGGGACACCTTCCACATGCCGTTGACGAGCCCCTTCACACAGGCCTCGGCACCCTGCGCCGTGCCGAGCGCGCCGACGAAGCTCACCTCGGAGGCGAGCGTCCCACGCAGCTTCGCCTCGTCCTTCGTCGTCCAGGCCTCGAAGTACGCCTCCACCACCTCCACGGGACTCTCCACGCTCCACCTCCTGGAATGGCCGACACGTCGATGTGTCGGAGTCACCGTATTCATGGTCCTCGGCGCCGACAGCCCTGTGTCAGGTTTCCGCGGCCCCCCGCGCGGAGCGGCGCGCTACCGCCGCCATTCCGCGGGCACGTTCTTCTCGGTGGCGTAGCGCTCCAGCTCGGAGAGCTGCTGGCTCGCCAGCTTCAGCTCCGCCTCCACCTCCTGCTGGCGCCGGGCCACGGGCTTGCCCGAGGCCTCGTCCTGCCGCAGGCGCGTGCGCTCCTCCTCGAAGCGGGCGACGCGCGCCCGGGCCTTGCCGAAGGACGTGCGCCACCGCTCCTCCTCCTCGCGCGACTGCGTCCCCACCAGCCGCTGCTTGAAGCGCTCGCGCTCCCAGCGCTGGATGCCCGTGGGGTTGCGGTTCCACGTGTCGCGGGCGTCCCGCACGTCCTTGAGCGACACCTCGATGCGCTCCAGGTTCTCACCGCTGCCCTGCCCCGCCTTCAGTGACGCCGTGCCCGTCGCGGGCAGCGCGCACGTCTCCACGGGCAGCCGCGCGCCGCCGACGTGGATGCCCCGGGTGAGCCCCTTCGAGAGGAACCAGCGCAACCGCCGCGAGTCCTCCTGCGCCGCCAGGGACTGGCTCAGCGGCCGCCAGTCCTCGAACTCCAGGTCCAACGTGCACGTCTTCCCCTCCGCCTCCAGCTCCATGCGGCGCTTGAGCGACGTGGGCGGCGAGTCGAACCGCTCGAGCACCAGCACCACGAGCCCCAGCCCGTCGACCCGCTGCACGGAGAGGAGCACCTGCTGCTCGGTGTCCATCTGGAAGCGTTGCGCCTCGCGCGCCTCGTCGCGAGCCACGCGCTCGAGCAGCGCCTTCCAGCGCTCCGTGGACTCGGGCGTGGTGGGCACCGGGACGAGCTTGCTCGCGTAGGCGATGGGCAGCGCCAGCCCCAGGCCATCCGAGTTCTCGATCTTCATCGAGACGACGCCCACCACCTCGCCCTGTCCGTTCAGCAGCGGCCCACCGCTGTTGCCCGGGTTCACCGAGGCGTTGAACTGCACGTAGCCCGTCCCCAGGTAATGGCGGCCCACGTAGCCCACCTTCCCCTCGTGCACGGTGAAGTCCAGCCCCTGGGGGCTGCCGATGAAGACGAGCGGGTCTCCCGGCTCCAGGCGCGTGACGTCGCCCAGCGGCAGCGGCGCGGCCTTCGCGCCCACGACCCGGACGGTGGCGAGGTCCAGGTCCACGTCGCTGGCCACCGTCTCGCCGAGCAGCTCGCGCCCATCCGCGAGCACCGCCGTCATCATCTTGCCCGGCGGGCACACCACGTGCTCGTTGGTCAGCACCAGCTCCGGCTCCACGAAGAAGCCGGAGCCCGTCTTGCTCCCACACCGCAGGGTCAGGGTGCTCGGCCCCGCGCGGC
Source organism: Myxococcus faecalis (assembly GCF_050039385.1). Lineage (NCBI taxonomy): Bacteria > Pseudomonadati > Myxococcota > Myxococcia > Myxococcales > Myxococcaceae > Myxococcus > Myxococcus faecalis. The sequence goes on from NZ_CP144336.1 coordinate 2,492,698, forward strand.
GGGAGATCTCCGCGGTGGAGAGGGCCACGGGCCCAGGGGCCTTGTCGCCCGGAGGCGCTTCACCCGAGGCGAGGGACAGGACCTCCGAGCGCGCCTGCGCGAAGCGTGGGGAGCGGGCCACCCACACGCCCACCGCGACGGCGACCAGGAGCAGCACGCCGAGGAGCGCGCGGCGACCGCCCCTCGCGGGCTCCTCGGAGAGGACCGCCACCTCCACGAAGGGGCGCAGCTCCGCGCGGGCGCCCTGGGCGCGAAGCACCGTCAGGAGCTTCTCCGCGAAGGCGCGGAAGACACCGTGGGCCAGGGGCGCGCCCGCCCTGGCGAGCAAGCTTCGAGCCTCGGAGAACGAGGGAGCAGGCGGGCCCAGCTGCGAGATGGCCCGGGCGAGCGCGAAGCGCGCCCGTTCGTCCACCACCGCGTCCCGCAACACCACATCGACCCGGAGGCTGGCGCCGCACACACATCGCGCCACGTTCCCCGCATCCGGCGCACCACACCGGAGGCACCTCAGCTCGACCGACTCCGACATTCCCGCGCTCCCCCAGCCACCGCCCGTGGCTCCTGGCGCGCGTGCGTCCTCCGCGAGGTCGACGGCGCTCGTCCATCATGCCTCCGAACGCGCGCGCCGTCGCGTCCGTGCGTGCCCCCGCCGGAGGCCCCTCGCATGCTCGAGAAACCCGGGCTCGTGTGGGGACAGGGCTTCAGGAAGCTTCCGTTCGTGGCGAGCCTCCCGCCCGCTCGAACCCTGGAGGGACACAGCGTGATTGACCCCACGGGAATGGGCGTCGCGGATGTCGCACTCTCGGCCTGCGGCGGGTCGAACAGCTCGCGGAGGACGGGCAGACCGTCGGCGTGGGCTATGGCATCACGTATCCCATCTTCTGGATCGACCGCCTCCACCCGCACGGCGTGCGACAGCACACCGCCTTCGCGGCGCGCAGTCGCGCGGAGGTGGACGCCTTCCATGCGGCGGCCGTGCAAGCGGGCGGCATCGACAACGGCCCGCTGGGGCTGCGCGACACCGCCCAGGGCTATCCCTCGGGCTACGACGCGGCCTTCGTCTTGGACCCCGATGGCAACAACATGGAAGCCCTCTATCGGGAACGCTGAGCGCGCCTCGGCCTCAGCGCGCGAAGCCGTGGGAGCCGAGCTTCACCCAGGGCTGAGGCGTCGGGGCGCCTCCGAGGGCATGTCGCGCCACGGTGGCCTGCAGGGCACGGGCTTCGGGGATGCCGAGCAGGGGGTTCTCGGCGCCCTCCTCCAGCTCCAGCAGCCCGAAGAACTCGTGGCCCTCGGGCTGGTGGAAGTACTCGAACCGCAGGCCCGGCGGTCGCTTCGCCTCGATGGCCGCGAAGGCTGCCTGGACCGCGGCCAGCACCTCGGGAACACCTTCCTCCTTCACCTTGTATCGGACCATCAGCGTCGGCATATTCGGCTCCTCGTCGCGTTCGTGTCGTTCATCGCTTCCACCGTGTTGATGAACCACGACCTCGAAAGGTGACCGGTGGGAATTTCCGCTGAATTTTCCGCGACCTTCGAGCGCGCCCGGAGTCGTCTGCGCGCGGTGGCCTTCCGCATGCTCGGCACCGCGGAGGAGGCGGATGACGCCGTGCAAGAGTGCTGGCTGCGCGCCAGCCGGGTCGACACGCACGCCATCGCCAATCCCGATGGATGGTGGACGACGGTCCTCAGTCGCGTCTGTCTGGAGATGTTGCGCGCTCGCCAGCACCGAGGCGAGACACCGGCAGACACGGAGCTGCTCGAGGAGTCCTTCGCCCAGGGCGAGACGCCGAGCCTGGAGGACGAGGCGGTGCGAGCCGAGTCCGTGGGGCTCGCGCTCCTGGTGGTGCTCGAGACGTTGGGCCCCGCCGAGCGCATCGCCTTCGTGTTGCATGACCTGTTCAGCCTGCCCTTCGAGGACATCGCCACCATCGTGGAGCGCTCGCCCGTCGCCGCGAAGAAGCTGGCGAGCCGTGCCCGGCACCGCGTGCGAGGCAGGCCGCTGGGCTCCCCAGCGGAGCTCGACCATCACCGGCAGGTCATCGAGGCGTTCCTCGCCGCCTCGCGCGCCGGTGACCTGGACGCGCTCCTCGCGGTGCTGGCCCCCGACGTCGTCCGGCGTGCGGACGCGGGAGCGCTGCGGCCCGCGACACCAGCCGAGGTACGCGGTGCCCGCCGCGTGGCCGAGGAGACCCTCACCAACACGGGCCGGGCGCGCTTCGCCCGGGTCGCGCTCATCGACGGCAAGCCCGGCATCGTCGTCGCTCCACGGGGACGGCTGCGGCTGGTCCTCGAAGTCGACATCGCGGGAGACCGCGTCGCCGCGTTCAACGTCATCAGCGAGCATGCGCACCTGCGCAGGTTGCACATCACCCTGCTCGCGCCTGGGTCCTGAGCTGCCGCGATGGAGGTCGGATGGAGCTGCGCACGCCAGGGTCGCACATGCGGCCCGGCTCCTCGCGCCGGCCCCCTTACGATGGGGTCGCGAGGGCGCCTCACTCACGCCGAAGCCCGACATGACTCGCCGGCTCCTCGCGCCGACCTCTTCACGAGGAGGTCGCGAGGGCACCTCACTCATGCCGGAGCCCTCACGGGCCCAGGCGCCTTTCGCCGCCCCCTCCACGATGAGGCTGCGCGGGAGCGTCACACACGCCGGAGCCCTCACGGGCCCAGGCACCTCGCGCCAACGCCCACGGCGCGTCCTCGCGGAAGCCACGCGCACCAGCGCTCGCGAGGTCCTCGTCCCCTCGCTGAACACTCACACGCGGGCCCGTGCCTCAAACACACACGTCTGGCATAGACTGCGCGCCGTGCTCGAGCCCTCGCAGTCCGACCTCACCGCGATGGAAGTGGCGACGATGCGCGGCCTCGCCGAGCAGGCCGTGCTCGCCCAGCAGGGCGAGACCACGCTCGACGTGGAGACCCTGAGCGCCCGCCTGCGCGACGTGGCCCAACGAGGCGGGCCGCCCGAGCTGGGCGCTGTCCTGTGGGAACTGCTGAGCTCCGGCACCCTGACGACCGTGCGCGACCGGAAGGGACGCTCCTGCCGGATGCTCGCGGTGAAGGCGCTGCTCAAGCTCGATGGCCCCGAGGCACGGCGCCTGGCACCCGAGGACCTCACCTTCGGGCGCACCCCCACCCTCGCACCGCCGCGATGGGTCCTCGTCATCTCGGCCGCGCTCACCACACTGGGGGGCCTGGGCACCGTGGTCGTGAGCCTGGTCGGACACACCATGATGAGCCTCGCCTTCCACAGCTCCCCCATCCCCCCCTTCTCCCAGTTCGTGGCAGCACTCACCGGGGGCCTGACAGCCTGGCGAGCCCTCAAACTGGTCATCGCCCCAGAAGCGCGCCCCTCGGACCTCCGGGCGCTGCTGCTGCTCGCCGCCGCGGGCGGGCTCCTCGTCACCCTGGAGATACCCGCCAGGATGAATGGCGGGCCCAACGGCCTGCTCTCCCCCCTGCTCGCCGCGCTCCCAGCGGCCCTGACGGCCGTCTTCTTCCGCGCCTCGGGCATCCCCTTCCGAGGCAACACGTGAGCCCTCCACGCGCCGGTATTCGTCGACCCACGAAGCCGCCTGTGAGAAGGTGCCCGGGCCTCACACAACGCAAGGGTGCAGCACACCGCTGCAGGACAGTGGATGGTCGGGCCGCCATCCGAGCCGGTTGAATCGCCGGCGAGGATGCGCCATGTCGACCCCTGTTCCTCCCCGTCCCACATCTCCGCCGGAGGCCTGGGAGCCCCTGCTCCGCCTCGTGCGCCTGGCAAGCCGCCCCCTCGAGCGCTTCCTCCACATCCAGGCCGCGAGCGGAATCCTCCTGCTGGTGGCCGCGGCCGTCGCGCTCGCCTGGGCCAACTCCCCGTGGGCGGAGAGCTACACCCGCCTCTGGCACACCCCCGTCGGCTTCCGGCTCGGCGCGTTCAGCTTCGAGCGCTCGCTGGAGTGGGTCGTCAACGACGGGTTGATGGTCATCTTCTTCTTCGTCGTCGGCATGGAGATCCGCCGCGAGGTCCACCACGGCGAGCTGTCCGAGTGGCGCCGGGCGGCGCTCCCCATCGCGGCGGCGCTCGGCGGGATGCTCGCGCCGGCCCTGCTCTACCTCGCCTTCGCGGGAGCCCCCGAGACGAAGAGCGGCTGGGGCGTCCCGATGGCGACCGACATCGCCTTCGCGCTCGGCATCCTGACGCTGCTCGGCCAGCGCGTGCCGCCCGCCCTGCGCGTGCTGCTGCTGGCCCTGGCCGTCATCGACGACCTGGGCGCCATCGTCGTCATCGCGCTCTTCTACTCCTCGGGTGTCTCGCTCGTCGGGCTGCTGACGGCCGCGCTCGGCTTCGTCGGCGTGCTCGCGATGCAGCGGGTGGGCGTGCGCTCGAAGTGGGCCTACGTCGTCCCCGCGCTCGTCGCGTGGGCGGGCATCTACGCCGCGGGCATCCACCCGACCATCGCCGGGGTCATCGTGGGGCTCATGACGCCCGTGCGCGCGTGGCTCGGCCCCCAGGGACTCCTCGTCGACGTGCGCCAGGAGCTGGAGACGCTCGGGCAACAGGCCAAGGGCGCGCACTCGCCCGAGGACCTCTCACGGGTGCTCCGGCACGTGGACGTCGCGCGGCGCGAGGCCCTGTCTCCCGCCGAGAGCCTCATCGAGTCCCTCCACCCCTGGGTGGCCTTCGGCATCATGCCGGTGTTCGCGCTCGCCAACGCGGGCGTCCAGCTCTCGGGCGGGACGCTCGGCGCCTCCGCCTGGAGCGTGGCGATGGCCGTGGCCGTGGGCCTCGTCGTGGGCAAGCCCGTGGGCGTGCTGCTCGCCATCGGCGCGACGCTGCGGCTGCGCATCGGCACGCTGCCCGCGGGGCTCACCGTGCGCCACCTCGTGGTGCTCGGCCTGGTCGCCGGCGTGGGCTTCACCATGGCGCTGTTCATCGCGCAGCTCGCCTTCACGGACCCAGGCCTGCTCGCGGGCGCGAAGCTGGGCGTGCTGGCCGCGAGCGCCTGCGCGGCGGTGCTCGCGCTGGTGCTCGGCCGGCTCCTGCTCTCGCCCGTCCCCCCGGGCAACGCGGCGAGGAGCGCGGACGAGGCGGAGAGCTCCACCGAGCTGTGAGGCTCAGCCCGGCTGCAGGAAGCGCCCCTCCACCAGGTGGTCGATGACCTCCCGGGCGGAGTGGGGGTCCAGCCGGGCCTTGCTGCCCAGGTGAGACACCGCGCTGGACACCGTGGTGGGGCGCTCGAACGCGGCGAGGGCCGCCAGCAGGATGGCCCCGTCGTCGCCCTGGACCAGCGTGGGGTCGGAGAACCTGCGCGGGTTGACGGTGGGCGCGCAGCTCAAGGTGATGCCGTCGACGGAGCGCAGGACGGTCACCTCCTCCCGCGCGACCTTCACCGGAGCCCGGTGGCTGCCCAGCCAGTCCCCCAGCGAGAAGCGCCGGGGCGAGGACGCGGTGTTGACCAGCCGCGTGCGCCCGTTGACGTCGAGGTTGCGTCGGGCGTCCCGGTGCTTCCACGCCAGCGCGTCCACCTGCTCGGAGGTGCGCTGCACCGCCGCCTCCAGCTTCGCGTCGCGGAAGCGAATCATCGGGACGGACACGTCCCCCGGCTCGCGGCGCTCGAAGAAGTCGAGGAACTCGTTGAACGTGCGCGCCTCGCTCACCATGTCGAACCGCGCGGGGTGCTCGGTGACGAGCGCGCCGGGCTGTGACTCCAGCCGCTGGTAGCCCACCACGCAGTCCTGGTCGATGATGCGCTGGACCAGCGCCAGCTCCTCGACGAGCGTGGCCTCGCTGGCGAACGGCAGCCCGCCGATGCCGGAGATTTCGACGCCCAGGTTCTTGTAGCGGCGGCAGCCCTCGATGAGCTCGAGCAGCTCCCGGTCCTTCGCGCACGGCTTGAGCAGCCCGCGGCCCATCTGCTCCAGGCGCTGCTTCTCGGAGAAGCAGCCGATGTCCACCACCATGTAGACGCGCTCGAAGGTGTTCGACAGCGCCTCGACGAGCTCCAGGCGCGGCACGCCCCACAGGAAGTACGTGCAGCAGTGGCGCGACAGGTCCACGCCCGCCCAGGTGCTGCCCAGGAACTCCGCCGAGCTCCCCGCGAAGTCGTAGCGCATCTGCCACGTCTTGCCGGCGATCTCCTGATGGTCCCTCCGCACGCTCTCCTCGGAGCGCAGGAAGGGCTTCGCCCGACCGAAGGCGGCCTTCTGGTTCCCGCGCGCGCCGCCGCAGTACAGGCAGTTCTCGCCGCAGCCCTTGCCCGGCGCCACCCAGCCGGAGAAGGAGCTCAGGTCCAGCTGGCTCAGGAACATCTCGTCGAAGTGCGAGTAGAAGACGTCCTCGGTGTTGGTGGCGCCCTGCACGTACTCGAGCGGCAGCCGGCGCGCCCGGCCGTCCGGGTCCCGCCTCACGCAGTTGGGCGGCGAGTCCTCCCCCTGGCACAGGGCCAGCAGCGGCCGCTCACCGTCCCCCAGCACCACGTGGTCGATGCAGTCGAACGCGTGCAGCTCCCGCCACCAGAAGGAGGCGGAGTTGCCGCCCACGACGACGCGGATGGACGGGTCGATCTTCCGCAGCGTCCGCGCGATGAGCAGCGCGCGGTCCACGTGGTGGAACCACTTGAGGCTGATGCCCACCAGCTTGGGGCGCACGCGTCGCACCAGGGCCTCGAACGAGCGGATGACCTCGGCCTCCGTCTCGTCGCCGTCGTACAGCCGCACGAAGGCCTCGATGCCGCCGCGTCGCAGGTAGCTCGCCAGGTAGAGGATGCCGCACGTGGCCTCCCCCATCCCGGCACCGACGAGGAGCACTGGCGAGAGCACACGACCACCACCCATGGGACACGCACCGACCTTTCCGACGAAGGCCGCCCAGCGTAGTCCATCCGGGGCGGTGGACGCGCTCCAGGTTCGAGCCTCGGAGCGGGCCCTCAGTGGCTCGGCGTGCCCGCCCGGCCGCTCAGCCTGCGCCAGGTCAGCACCATCACCCCGCTGCCCCCCGCGAAGGGCATGGGGTCGGTCCGGAGCGAGAGCTTCTCGCCCTCCACGAGGACATGCCGCCGTTGCACCACCCCCACCCAGTTCGGGAAGAGGCTCCCCTCGATGGCGTGGGACACGACGCGCGCGTCCTCGTCGACGGAGTAGGTGCCGAAGTAGAAGGCGGCCCCATCCATCGCCGCCTTCGCCTCCTGGGGCTTGCTGGCCAGCGGGTCCGGGGACTCGAAGAAGGCCCTGTCTCCGCGCATGAGCTGGACGGACATGTTCGCGTGCGCGTCGTACATCAGGCAGCCCAGCAGGTGGATTCCGAAGGGGTGGCTGCGCCGGCCATCCGGCTGCACGTACTCCATGGACACGAGCTTCCAGGTTCCCACCAGTTCATCCTTGAGCATCACGTCACCTCCATGTGGAACATCGGGAATCACGTCGCGGGTCTCAGGCGGGCACGACCTCGAGCTTGAAACGGCCCAGCCGCTGGCCCGCGTCGCTCTCCACGGTGATGACGAACCGGCCCGCCCCGTCGGAGACACAGACGATCCGCTGCGCCTGGCCCGGGTCCACCACGTCCTTGCAGGAGATGGCACAGCGGCTGATCCAGAACCTCCCGTACCCGGGGAAGTGCCCCACCAACGAGCACGCATTCGCCAGGGTCAGGGTCAGGGGACAGAGCGGACGGAGGTCGAAGTGGCCCGCGAAGTCCTCGCGAGCCAACCCCGGCAGTGACGCCCGGAGCATCCTCCCGGGCTCCATCCACTCCAGCGTCATGGGCCGAATGGGGTCCGCATACGGGCTCGGCTGCCCGGGGGACCACGAGGGCCGCGCCGACGCATCAGCGCCCTTGAGCCCCACGAACTCCTCCTCCGTCAGGACCAGCAAGGCTCCGTCCAGCTCCGCGTAGCGCTCGCCCTTGTCCGTCAGACACATCCCGCTCACCCGATAGATGGGGAACTGGTTCGAGCGGTCGATACCCTCCAGGCGTCCCACGCACTGGAAGACCTCCGATTCGGTGGCCTCCACCGGGAACACCCGGAGTTCGGCGCGGCTGCCCAGGTAGTAGTGACGGGCCTTCACCGGGTTCGCCGCGGCGCCAATCAGGGCGCCGTGGAGGGCCATGGAGCGCAGCGTCTCGGAGAGGCTCAACAACGTCGTCTCGGCGTGACGCCGCTGCTCGGGCTTGAACCAGCCGAGCACGACATCATCCTTGACCGTCACGTCGAACGCCCTGGCATACGGCGCGGTCTCTCCAATGAGTTCGAGCAGAGGCTTCATTGCACGCGTCCCTTCCTGTCCACGCCTGACGACAGCGCGGAGCGAGCCACTCGGGCAGGTGATGAATCACGCCCGGTCGGAAACCCGATGTCTCCCTGGATGAGCACGGCACGATTCACGACCGGGCGGCTCATACATCACCACGCCCGTCCCTGACGTCAACCCGAAACACAGACGTACTCCAGGGCAACAATCACAGACAATGCGGGCGCCGACACACCCCGCATCACGCGCCCCGCCTGTGTTTCACCCGCGCCCCGCACCCGCGCCCGGGGCTCGCCCGCCAGGGCCAGTGCCCACCGGTCGACACCGGGCCTCACCGGGCCTCCAGGCGCGCCAGCACGGCTCGCGGGAATGCGCGAGCACCCGAGCACGTCGACCCTCGAGGAGCGTCACCTCGGCGCCGGAGCGGCCAGGCCTCGTGGGAGCATTCCACGAGGCGGCCACGTCACGGCGAATCCGGCGCGGGGCGGAGATACGGACCGCCCCGGCAAGCCGTCACAGCCCTGCGAACGTCTCAGCCGCGGTGCTTCGCGATGAGGGCGCCCGCCGCCTTGGGGTTGCCCTGGCACTCGAGCAGCGCGCGCAGCATCAGCGGGACGACGATGGTGGCGTCCGACTCGATGACGAACATCGGCGTCGTCTCCGTCAGCTTGTCCCAGGTGATCTTCTCGTTGGGCGTGGCGCCCGAGTACGAGCCGTAGGACGTCGTCGAGTCGCTGATCTGGCAGAAGTACGCCCACGGCTTCACGGGCTTCTGCAGGTCGTACTTGATGGAGGGGACGACGCAGATGGGGAAGTCACCGGCGATGCCGCCGCCAATCTGGAAGAAGCCCACGCCCTGGCCCGCGGACAGCTCCTCGTAGCGGTCATAGAAGTCCGCCATGTACTCGATGCCGGACTTGACGATGCTCGCGCTGCACTCGCCCGACTTCACGTAGGACGCGAAGATGTTGCCGAACGTCGAGTCCTCATAGCCGGGGACCACGATGGGCAGCTTGCGCCGCGCCGCCTCGAGCAGCCAGCAGGCCTCCGGATCTCCCTCGTACGCCGAGGGGTCCAGCATCTGGATGACCTCGTAGAAGTACTCGTGCCAGAAGCGGCGCTGGCCCTTCTCCGTCGCCGTCTTCCACATCGGGACGATGAACTTCTCCACCGCGCGGAACGCCTCGTCCTCCGGGATGCTCGTGTCCGTCACCCGGCGCATCCGCTGCTCGAGGATCTTCGTGTCGTCCTGCTTGGTGAAGTAGCGGTACTCCGGGAAGTCCTTGTACGCCGCGTGCGCGACGAGCCGGAAGAGCGACTCCTCCAGGTTCGCGCCCGTGACGGACAGGCCGTGAATCAGGCCCGAGCGGATGGCCGGCGCCAGGGTGATGCCCAGCTGCGCCGACGACATCGCGCCCGCGACGCTCCAGAACATCCGCCCCCCCGTGGAGACGTGGTCCCAGTAGGACAAGAGCGAGTCGCGCGTCGCCCGCGCGTTGAAGTTCTTGTAGTTCGCGAGGATGAACTCGAGGACGGGCAGTTCGGACGTCGACATGTAGGCCTCCAGCAACAACGGGGTCGATGCTCGGGAGGCGCCAGCCGAAGAAATGCCACCCGAGGACACCCTACGGTCGCGACGAGATGCCGCGCCGCCATCGGAGCGTCGAGTGGCTGGGCGCTAGCTAGCACAGCGGGAGCGGGCCGGCCAACTTCGTTCAACCCCGCCCCCAGGCGGGGCCCGCCCGGCCGCCTGCCCCCTTCAGATGCGCTCCACCACCCTCAGGGCGAAGCGCACGAAGCGCGCGTCGAGCGGCTCGTTGAGCATCAGCCGCTGCCACACCAGCCCGGAGAGCACGTTGACCACCAGCTCCCGGTCCGCCGGCCGCCGGTCGACGAGGCAGGCCCGGAGCTCGTCGCCGCGCGGCCGCACCAGCTGGGCGACCAGCCGCCGGTGGAGGTCCTCGTCGAACTGCGCCTCCGCCATCAGCGCGCGCAGCACCGGCGCCGCCTCCGAAGCGCCCCGGCACAGCTCCACCAGCGTGGAGGACAGGGACGGCCTGCGCGGGCCGCGCAGCCTGGGCGCCTGGCTCACCCACTCCGAGAACGCGTCCAGCACCAGCGCCCCCTTGCCGGGCCACCAGCGGTAGAGGGTCTGCTTCCCCGCACCGGCCCGCTTCGCCACATCCCCCATGGTGACGGCCGCATAGCCCCGCTCCAGCACCAGCTCCTGCGCCGCCACCAGGATGGCCCGGCGCACGCCCTCGTCCCTCGGTCGGCCTGCACGCATGGCTTCTCTTTACGAGACTTCCTGTCTCGGAAGAAGCCGGATTACGAGACCACGGGTCTCGTTAGCCCATTTACGAGACGATGCGTTCCGAAAGTGCGTAACGCGGTGCGCACCTGCGCAAAGCGCGCGCGTTGACGCAGCGAGCAACCCTATGTACCACTGCGCGCGACCATGGCTGACAAATCAGGATTGCTGCACCGTCTGGGTAATGCGGTGCAGAGCGGAACCGGCGAGCGCCTCGACGGCAAGTCGTCCACCGTGTCGTCTGGAGACACGCGCTTCACGCCCCCCGTCTCCCCCGCGTCCCAGGACGTCGAATCCCTCGAGGGCTGGGGCTTCGAGGACACGCGCTTCGTGGTGCAACCCGATGGCAGCACGCTGCTGACGGGCACCCGCTACAACATCAGCAACGTGGCGCTGCCGGAGCTGATGCCGTGGTTCGCCGCCAAGCTGGCCTCGCCGCTGGGCTACGACAACCGCAACGAGCCCCACTACCCGCCCCAGATTCCCGAGGCGAAGAAGGACGAGGCGCTGCTCACCGCGCTGCGCGCCTTCCTGAAGGAGGACCAGCTCACCGACGACCCGAAGCAGCGGCTGCGCCGGGGCCACGGGCACACGGGCGGGGAGATCTGGGCCATCCGCTACACGAAGCTGGACCGCGTCCCGGACCTGGTGGTCTTCCCGCGCGGCCACGACGAGGTCGTGAAGCTGGTGGAGACCGCCTCGAAGCACGGCGCGTGTGTCATCCCCTTCGGCGGCGGCACCAACGTCACCGAGGCCCTGCGCATCCCGCTGTCGGAGGCGCGCCTGGTCATCGCCGTGGACATGCGGCAGATGAACCGCGTCCTGTGGATCGACACCGTCAACCGCATGGCCTGCATCGAGGCGGGGGCCACCGGCCGCCACCTGATGAGCGAGCTGGCGAAGTTCGGCTTCACCATGGGCCACGAGCCCGACAGCCTGGAGTTCTCCACGCTGGGCGGCTGGATTGCGACCAACGCCAGCGGCATGAAGAAGAACCGCTACGGCAACATCGAGGACCTGGTGCTGGACATGCGGGTCGTCACCGCCCAGGGCATCGTGGAGCGCCCGCGCCAGGCGCCGCGTGAGAGCGTGGGCGTCAACCCGCGCCAGTACATGTTCGGCAGCGAGGGCAACTTCGGCATCATCACCACGGCGGTGGTGAAGCTCTTCCCGCTGCCCGAGGTCCAGCGCTACGGCTCGGTCATCTTCCCGGACCTCGCCGAGGGCCTGGCGTTCCTCTACGAGCTGCAGCAGTCCGGCGCGGTGCCCGCCAGCGTGCGGGTGATGGACAACACCCAGTTCCACTTCGGCCAGGCGCTCAAGCCCGCCAAGCACGGGCTGGCCGCGAAGCTGAAGAGCGAGCTGGAGAAGGTCGTCGTCACCAAGCTCAAGGGCTTCGACCCGTACAAGCTCGCGGTGGCGACCATCGTGTTCGAGGGCTCGCGCGAGGAGGTCGACTTCCAGGAGAAGACGCTCTACCGCATCGCCGCGGCGCACGGCGGCATGAAGGGCGGCGGCGCCAACGGCGAGCGCGGCTACCAGCTCACCTTCGGCATCGCCTACATCCGCGACCTCACCTTCGAGCACTGGGCCATCGCGGAGAGCTTCGAGACGAGCGTGCCGTGGAGCCGCGCGCTGGAGCTCTACGAGCGCGTGCAGCGTCGGGTGGAGAAGGAGCACGCCCTGCTGAAGCTGCCCGGCAAGGTGTTCTTCACCGGCCGCCTCACCCAGGTCTACCAGACGGGCGTGGTCATCTACTTCTACCTGGGCTTCTACGCGAAGGGCGTGGAGGACCCGGTGGGCGCCTACGCGGCGCTCGAGCACGCGGCGCGCGAGGAGATCCTCGCCGCGGGCGGCTCACTGTCGCACCACCATGGCGTCGGAAAGATCCGCCGCGACTTCCTGCCGGAGGTCTACTCCGAGGGCGCGCTGGCGCTGAACCGCAAGGTGAAGGCGGCCATCGACCCGCAGAACGTCTTCGGCGCGTCGAACAGCGGCATCAACGGCCCGGTGGCGCTCACCCCGAACGAGGAGCCTCACTGATGTCCCGCCATGTCTTTCTCACCGGCGTCACCGGCTTCGTCGGCAAGGTGGTGCTGGAGGCGCTGCTGCACCAGGGCGTCGAGCGCGTCACCGTGCTGGTCCGCGAGTCCAAGGACCGTCAGGGCCGCGTGCAGTCGGCCGCGGAGCGCTTCGCCAAGGTGGCCCAGGCCGCGTGCTTCTCACGCCTGCCGGCCGGCTGGACTCAGCAGGTCGACGTGGTGAGCGGTGATCTGGAGCAGCCCGCCTGCGGCCTGTCCGCCGCGGACCGGGACGCCGTGCGCGGCGGCGTCACGCACGTGGTGCACTGCGCGGCGAGCGTGGAGTTCGACCTGCCGCTCGCGCAGGCGACGTCCGCCAACATCCGCAGCGCGCTGTCCGTGCTGGAGCTGGCGCGCGAGTGCCCCAAGGTGGTGGGCATGGTCGACGTGTCGACCGCGTACGTCAGCGTCTGGCGCCCCGGCCCCGTCGAGGAGAAGCTGGCGCATCTGCCCAAGCCCGCCTCGGAGCTCTACGAGGCGTTCCAGGTGGCGGAGGGCGACGGCCGCGAGTGGCTGACGCTCACCGGCCACCCCAACACCTATACGCTCACCAAGAGCGTCGCCGAGCACCTCATCTGCGAGCGGCGCGGCCACGTGCCCGTGGTCATCGTGCGCCCCAGCATCGTGTCGGCCGCGCACCGCGCGCCCTTCCCCGGCTGGCTCGACAGCCCGGCGGCGCTCGCCGGGTGCCTGCTGTACAGCGGCCTGGGCGTGGTGCGGGCCTTCAACGCGGACCCGTCGGTGCGCCTGGACGTGGTGCCGGTGGACGTGGTGGCCAGTGAAGTGGTGCGCGCGGTGTTCGGCCCCATGCCGGCCGAGGGTCAGCCGGTGCCCATCGTCCACGCCACCATGGGCGTGCAGCGGGCGCTGCGCATCGACATGGCGGCGGCGGCCACCATCGAGTGGTTCAAGCACCGCCCCGGCGTGGTGAAGGCGCCCGACATGTTCGTCGGCCGCAAGGACCACGGCTTCGACGCCGCGGACCTGGTGCGGCGCGAGCTGCCCGTGCAGCTGCAGAAGGCCGCCCTGACGGTGCTCGGGCAGAGCAAGGCCCTGCGCAAGCTGGTGCGCGCGGACCAGAAGGTCCAGTACCTCAACGAGGGCTTCTCGTACTTCACGCACCACACCTTCGACTTCGTGCGCTCCGCGCCGCTGGAGGTCCCCGGCTTCGAGCCGCGCGAGTACGTGCGCGTGGTGAACGAGGGCATGTACCGCCACCTGCTGTCGCGCGACGAGTCCCAGGTGTCCTTCGCCGGGCCCAAGCACGATGACGGGCGGGCGGACAGCACGTGGCTCAAGGAGCGCCCGGCCGCCAACACCACGCTCAAGGTGTTCGGCTATGCGCTGCGCAAGACGTTCCGCCACTGCACCAGCGACGTGACGTTCGACCGGCCCTCGTTCGAGCGCGCGATGGCGCAGGTGCCCCCGGGCGCGCTGGTGGTGCTGGCGCCCACGCACCGCAGCTACTTCGACTTCCTGCTCACCAGCTACCTGTGCTTCCAGCACCCGGAGCTGGGCATCTCCATGCCGCACATCGCCGCGGCGGAGGAGTTCGGCCGCATCCCGGTGGTGGGCCCCATCCTCAAGGACTCGCAGGCCTTCTTCATCAAGCGCGGCGTGGGCCGCGAGGTGCCGGAGCTGGGCGAGGAGCTGCGCCGGCTCACCGAGAAGAACGCGTCGCTCATGTTCTTCATCGAGGGCCAGCGCAGCCGCGCGCGGCTGATGCTGCCGCCCAAGCGGGGCCTCTTGCGCGCCCTGCAGAACACGGGGCGCCAGTTCGTCGTCCTGCCGGTGGCCATCTCCTACGACCGACTCCCGGAGGAGGCGTCGCTGTGCGAGGAGCTGTCGGGCAAGCCGCGCCCGAAGATGACGCTCACGGGCGTCATGTCGTGGCTGGGCCGGCTCGCGCGTGGGCAGGTGCAGCTGGGCCGCGTCCACGTGGCGTGCGGCCAGCCCCAGGCGATGGGCCCGGACACGGACGTGCGCGCGCTGAGCCACACGGTGATGGCCGAGCTGCAGCGCCACACCACGGTGAGCAGCTTCCACCTGCGCGCGTTCCTCGCCGAGCACCCGATTCCGGGCGTCGACGAGGCCTGGCTGAAGGACGCCATCGAGCGGCGGGGCGGGCGCGTCATCGCCAGCGAGCTGCCGGTGCCCTCGCCCCTGACTCCGACGCTGGCGCACTCGCTGCGCAACCAGTGGCAGAACTGGTTCGCGGGCGACGTGCTGGCGCGCCAGCCGGGCAACCCCGCGCTGGAGACGCACCTGTCGCGTTACCGCTGGTGCGCCACGCCGCTGGCGGAGATGGGCGACGCGCGCGTCGACGCGGTGGTGAAGGCGCTCTTCGAGCCCGTGGTGCGCGACTACCTGGAGGCGACGAAGGTGAGCGCGCCGTGCGAGCTGAAGGCCGTGCCGGTGGCGCACCGTCCGCACCTGGACGGCGTGGTGCAGGCACTCTTGTCGCTCGACATCGTGAAGCCCTCGGGTGACGACCTCGAGTGGGGCCCGAACGCGGCGCAGCTCGCCCAGTTCCAGCAGGCCTGCGCGTGGCGGGGCGAGGTGCAGTCGTGAAGACGCTCGTCACGGGTGCCAGCGGCTTTCTGGGGCGAAACCTGCTCGAGGTCCTGGGCGACGACGCCATTGCCCTGGTGCGCTCGCCGCTCGACGCGAAGGTTCAGCAAGTGTCCGGCACTCCGATGGAGCCCGACGCGTGGCTGTCCCAGGCGAAGGGCACGCGCGTGGTGATTCACGCGGCGGGCATGGTGCACCACAGCCGGCACCACGCCGAGGAGATGGTGCGCTTCAACATCGAGAGCTCGCTGGCGATGGTGCGCGCGGCGAAGGCGCTCGACGCGCGGATGGTGCTGGTGTCGACGTCCGGCACGGTGGGCTGCTTCCCCCACGCCACCATCGAGGCGGACGAGCACTCGCTCTACGCGGAGGGCGTCGTCGGCCGCTGGCCCTACTACCTGTCGAAGATTCGCGCCGAGGAGCAGTCGCGGAAGCTCGCGAAGCAGCTGGGCGTGGAGCTGACGGTGGTGCGGCCTCCGGTGCTGCTCGGGCCGGGCGACACGCTCGGCCGCTCGACGACCAACGTCGCGCGCGTGCTCAACGGCCGGCTGCCCTTCATCCCCGCGGGCGGCATCGCCTTCACCGACGTGCGCGACGTGGCGCACGCGCTCGCGCGGCTGGCGAAGCGCGACACCTGGCGCGACACGTACCACCTGCCCGGGACGTCCCTGCCTCTGCGCACCTTCTTCGAGCGCGTGGGTGAGGTCGCCGGCATCAAGGTGGACAAGCCCGACGTGCCCACGCTCGTCGTGCAGGGCCTGGCGAAGCTGGGCTCGAAGGTGCCGCTCAAGAAGCTGCCGGACCCCGTCGTGCTCGAGATGTCCACGTGCCACTGGGGCTTCAAGACCCTGTGGAGCCACGATGAGCTCGACTACCAGCCGCGCGCCCACCGCCAGACGCTGAGCGACACGGTGGCGTGGCTGCGACAGTCCCAGCCCCGCGCCTGACGAGACGGGCGGGACGCGCGCATCGTGTCCCGCACCGCGCCCCGTGGCAAATTGTCGCGCGGCGGCGTGCCACACTCCGGCCGCGCGAGGCCTCTGGCAAGAGGAGCGCATCATGCCCTTGCCCGCCTGCTTCTCGAGTCCCTCCCGCTTCGCCTCCTCGCTCCTGGTGGCGTCGCTGACCCTCGGTGTCCTCGCCGCCTGTGGCGATGACGCCATGCCCGAGCCCTCCGCCCTCTCCGTCGAGGAGCGCCAGCAGCTCGAGCGCCAGATTACGGAGCTGGAGGCGGAGGTCACCCGGCTGCAGGCCCAGGTGAGCCGGCAGCAGCAGGAGCAGGGGCAGGCGGAGCAGGAGAACGCGGCCCTCACCACGCAGGTGCAGACGCTGCAGACGCAGCTCGCCGAGGCCCGGGCCCTGCTGGAGTCCCAGGACTGGGATGGCGTCCTGCTCCGGCTCGACGAGGCGCGCGCGGAGGTGGAGCGACTCAAGGCCCTGCTGCTGGCCACCCAGGGCAGCCTGTCGCTCGTGGCCAGGCTCGTCTTCGGCGACCGCCCCTTCGAATTGGACCAGTCCTTCACGACCGCGGGTGGTGACACCGTCCGGTTCAGCGAGCTGCGCTACTGGCTCACCAACGTGAAGCTGCGCAAGCAGGACGGCTCGACGGTGGCGCTCGCCGACAGCTATCACCTGATGGACGTCCTGAAGGAGCAGCCGGTGGAGGGCACCGCGTCCCCCACGGTGCTCCCCGCGCGTCGGCGCGAGCAGGTCGACGTGTCGTCGGTCCCCGCGGGGACCTACACGGGCATCGAGTTCAGCGTTGGCGTGGACCCCACCCACAATGACGACCTCAGCCGGCAGGCCGGAGAGCTGCACGTCCTGTCGAACATGACGTCCGTCAGCTGGATGTGGTTCACCAGCTACATCTTCACGAAGACGAAGGGGCAGTACGTCCCCTCGGCGGGCGGCCTCGCGGACTTCGCCTGGGAGACGGGCACCAACCCGGACTACCGCACGGTGAGCCAGACCTTCCCCTCGCCCGTCACCGTCAACTCGCAGAAGCAGCTCACCGTGCGCCTGCGCGCCGACGTGGCCACGCTGTTCTCCACGCTCAGCCCCCGCACGACGGCCACCATCAACGCCAGCAACGCCGGTGCTCGCGCCACGCTGTCCGACGCCTTCCAGTCGATGTTCTCCGTGGAGACGGTGGAGAACCCGGACCGATGACTCGCGCCCGGGCGCCCTGGCTCGCGGCCCGGCTCTGCGTCTGGCTGCTGCTGGGCGCCTGTGGCGGGGCTCCAGGGGACACCCTCCCGTCCTCTCCCGAGGGGCCCCTGGGTCTCGTGCTCCCCGCGGGGTACTCCCTCCTGCCGGAGCCGGAGGACAACCGCATGACGCCCGAGGGCGTCGAGCTGGGGCGCTGGCTGTTCCACGCGCCCCAGCTGTCCGGCAACGGGCGCGTGTCGTGCGCGACCTGCCACCTCCAGCCCCATGCGTTCGCCGCCCCAGAGGCCCTCTCCACGCAAGGCGTCTCGGGCAGACCGCTGGCGCGCCACGCGCCCACCCTCATCAACCTCGCGTGGGCGGATGGCCTGTTCTGGGATGGTGGCGCGAGGAACCTGGAGTCGCTGTCACTCGCGCCCCTCACCCATCCGGACGAGATGGGACAGACGGACCTGGAGGGAATGCTGGCGACGCTCGCCGCGGACACGTCCGCCGTCCGGAGGTTCGAGCGGGCCTTCGGTCCTGGAGCGCCCACGCTCGGCCACCTGCTGCGCGCGCTGGCGCAATACCAGCGCACCCTCGTCTCCGCGCGCTCGCGCTACGACGCGTGGCGCAGGGGTAAGCCCGGCGGCTCGCTGACGGCGCACGAGCGCCGGGGGCTCGACGTCGTGCGCCAGCGCTGCGCGCCGTGCCACGAGGGAGAACTCTTCACCGACAACGCCTTCCACAACAACGGCCTGGATGCGCGCTTCGGCGAAGGCGAGGACGTGAGCCGGGGCCGGGGGCGCGTCACACTGCGGGAGGAGGACGCGGGCCGCTACAAGACGCCCACCCTGCGCAACGTCGCGGTGAGCGCGCCCTACATGCACGACGGGCGCATCGCGACGCTCGAGGACGTCCTGCGGCACTACCGACACGGCGTGACGCCCTCCTCGACGCTGGACACCGCCTTGCGGCGCGCTGGGAGCGGCGTGGGCCTCGCGCTGGACGACGAGGAGACCGCCGCGGTGCTCGCATTCCTACAGACGCTGACCGACGAGGCGTTTCTCACCGACACCTCCGTGGGTCCGAGGTAGTGAGGGGGGACTGGCCCCACACTCCGAGGAACCTCGATGAGCACCCAGCACGCCACCGCCCCTCTCTCCACTCGCGACTACATCGACCTGGAGGAGCGCTACGGAGCGCGCAACTACCGGCCGCTGGACCTGGTCATCGAACGCGGGGAGGGCTGCTGGGTCCATGACGTGGAGGGCCGCAAATACCTGGACTGCCTGAGCGCGTACTCGGCGGTGAACCAGGGCCACTGTCACCCCCGCATCCTGGAGACCCTGCGCGAGCAGGCCGCGAAGGTCACCCTCACCTCTCGCGCCTTCCGCAACGACCAGCTCCCCCACCTCTACAAGGCCCTGCGGGAGCTGTCCGGCCTGAGCCGAGCGCTGCCGATGAACACGGGCGCGGAGGCATGCGAGACGGCCATCAAGCTGGCGCGCAAGTGGGGACACACCGTCAAGGGCATCCCCGAGGACCGGGCGGAGGTCATCGTCTTCGCGAACAACTTCCACGGGCGCACCATCAGCCTCATCAGCTTCTCCACCGAGCCGAGCTACCGCCACGGCTTCGGCCCCTTCACCCCGGGCTTCACCGTGGTGCCCTACGACGACGTGGAGGCGCTGCGGAGGGCCATCACCCCCAACACCTGCGCCATCCTGATGGAGCCCATCCAGGCGGAGGCCGGGGTGCTGATTCCACGAGACGGCTACCTGAAGCAGGCGTCCGAACTGTGCCGTCAGCACCGGGTGCTGTTCATGGTGGATGAAATCCAGACGGGCCTGGGGCGCACCGGGAAGATGTTCGCCTTCCAGCACGAGGACGTGCGGCCGGACGTCATCGTGGTGGGCAAGGCGCTGTCGGGCGGCTTCTACCCCGTGTCCGCCGTCATGGCGGACGACGAGGTCATGGGCGTGCTCAAGCCCGGGCAGCACGGCAGCACCTACGGGGGCAATCCGTTGGGCTGCGCCGTGGCGCTCACCGCCCTGGACGTGTTGCGCGACGAGCGCCTGGTGGAGCGCTCCGCCGAGCTGGGCAGGACGTTCCTCGCCGCGCTCAGGACGCTGAAGAGCCGCCACGTCGTGGAGGTGCGCGGTCGGGGGCTCATGGTCGGCCTGTCCCTGGACATCCCCGCGCGCCCCGCCTGCGAGGCACTGATGAAGGAGGGGGTGCTGAGCAAGGAGACCCACGACACCGTCATCCGCCTCACGCCCCCGCTCGTCATCACCCAGGCCGAGCTCGACTGGGCCTTCGAGCGCATCAAGAAGGTCGTCGAGGCGCTGTAGCGCTCCCCGGCGCAAGGGGCTCGGGGTAGAAGGCCCTGCCCCTCGCCTCGGAGCGTCCCCGAATGTCCCAGCGTCCCGGCCTGCTCATCGCCCTCACGTTGCTCGCGCTGCCTGGCTGCGCGGGCTCCCGCCCGTCACCTTCTACCGAGGACGCGGCGCTGGCGCGCGTGGCCGCCATCCACGGCGGCGCGGGCCCATGGGCCGTCGCGGGCTACCGCATGGGCATCCATGCGCTCCAGGCGCTGGGTCTGTCCGCTGGAAGCTTCGACGTGGAGGTGGTGCACCACAGCCCCGAGAAGGTGCAGTACGCCTGCATCGCGGATGGCGCCGCCGCGGCGACGGGCGCGAGCCTGGGCAAGCTCAACCTCACCCTCGTGCACTCGGCGCCCGCCGACGCCATCTTCACGACCTACCGCAACCGCGCCACGGGGCAGCGCCTCACGCTCAAGCCCGCGGCGAGCTTCGCCACGCGCTACCTCGACGTGCCCCGCGCGCACCTGCCGGCCGCGGGCCGGGAGGTGCTCACGCTCACGGATGCGGAGGTCTTCGAGGTCGTCGACACGGCGGACACTCCAACGCCGTGAGCCGCGCCGACGTCGCGTCCGCCGCGACTCAGCCGCCGAAGGCCTTGTCCCACTGCGTGCGGAACCAGTTCTTCGCGGCGTCCACCTTGCCGCCCCAGTTGTTCCCGTGGGGCCCGGCGATGTCGACGACGCCGTTGACGCCCCGCTCGCGCAGCGCTTCGGCGGCCTTCACCGGGTCGTCGGCCTCGCCCCACACGGACACGGTGCCCGCGGGCAGGAAGGTCTCGATGGCCTCGTCCGACAGCTTGTCGTGGCGCACCACGAAGGTGACGGGGCCGCCCAACTTCTCGGCCTGCTCGACCATCCTCCGGGCGTCGGCGGCCTTCACCTCGCCTTCGGTGGGCGGGTTGATGGCGAGGATGGCGTTGGGGAAGCGCTCGCGAATCTCCGGCCCCCACTTCTCCATGGCCTCGAAGCCCAGGTTGAGCATCAGCCTGTCCTGCGGAATGCCCACCTTCTCGATTTCATCGAGGACGGCCGGCACCTGGTCGCTCTCCTTGATGTCGAGCTTGAGCCCGCGCCCCGACTCCTTCCCCATCGTCAGCCATTCATTGAGGGTGAGGTTGTCGCCGTCCTCGTGCGCCTTGTCGTGACGCATCTCCGGCGTGTCGTTGTTGATCTCCTTGCGGACATCCCCCTCGAACCAGTTGGCGTCGCTGTCGAGCGCGGCCTGGAACTCCTCCTTGGTGTTGGTGCGGTGCGCGTTGCGGGCCTCCGACAACGGCAGGTCTCCGGACCAGGTATTGCCCGCGGGTGCCGAGGACTCGGCGGCGGGCTTCGCCTCGAAGGTGTCCGCCTGGGAGTAGCCCGTGGGCTTCGTGGCGGGCTTCGCTTCGACGGGCGGCGGAGGAGGACTGCGCCTGGGCAACTCCACCACCGGACGACGGATACGGCCGACGGAATCGAAAGACATGGCTCGAAGCCTCCCCATCACATTCTCGGGAATCGACGCGCGAAAGGTGCTGCGTCCATCCCGGCTGTAAGCCCGAGGAATGCCGCAGCTCGTCGACGCGGCTCGCCACTCACCGACGCCGGGTGCGCCTCACAGATGCCCCTCCCCCGGAAGCCCGCGGGAACGTCTAACCTCCCCCTGGCGCGAACCCACACCCCGCCCACTCGCGCAGGGAGAACCCTCGTGCCCCACCCCCTTCCCACCCGCCGGGCCCTCCTCGCCGGCGCCACCGCCGCGCTCGTGGTCCGCCCCGAGCTGTCGATGGCCGCGCCCGCCCCTCGCAAGAACTGGAGCCAGGACCCCGTCCGCCTCTTCTTCAACGAGAACCGCTACGGCCCCTGCGAGGGCGCCCTGCGGGTGATGCGCGAGTCGCTCCACCTCTCCAGCCGCTATGCCTCCCAGCACCGCGTCGACGCGCTCAAGCGCCTCATCGCCGAGCAGGAGGGGCTGACGCCGGAGCACGTCCTGCTCACCGCGGGTGCCTTCGAGGCGCTGGTCCTCATCGCCAACGAGTTCGCGTCCGGAGGCGGCGGCGTCATCTGTCCCGACCCGTCCTTCCCCATCGTGGCCACCTACGCCGAGCGGGCCGGAGGCAAGGTCCAGCGAGTGCCCCTGGACGCCACGATGACGCACGACCTGGACGCGCTCGCGGCGCGCGTGGACGCGGGCACGAAGCTCGTCTCGGTCTGCAATCCCAACAACCCCACCGGCACCATCGTCGACTCCGCGAGGCTGCGCGCCTTCTGCGAGGCCGTGGCCCCCCGCGCCACCGTGCTGGTGGACGAGGTCTACCTCCAATACCTGGAGCCCGCGCCCGGGCTCTCCATGGTCGACCAGGTGCGCGCGGGGAAGGACGTCGTCATCACCCGCTCCTTCTCCAAGATTCACGGGCTCGCCGGCATGCGCGTGGGCTACGCGCTCGCCCAGCCCGCGCTCGTGAAGAAGCTCTCCGAGCGGCAGATGACGCTGCCCAACGCCCTCTCCATCGAGGCCGCGCTCGCCAGCCTCCAGGACAAGGCCTTCGTGCCGCGCATCCGCAAGCTCATCACCGACGCGCGCCGCATCACCACCAAGGCCCTGGACACCGTGGGGATGAAGTACGTGCCGGGCCACGCCAACTTCGTCTGG
Organism: Myxococcus faecalis; assembly: GCF_050039385.1. Classification (NCBI taxonomy): domain Bacteria; kingdom Pseudomonadati; phylum Myxococcota; class Myxococcia; order Myxococcales; family Myxococcaceae; genus Myxococcus; species Myxococcus faecalis. Next base: position 2,515,059 of record NZ_CP144336.1, read on the forward strand.
ATGCCCCTGCCCCCGGAGCTGCTGGATTTGCCCGTGCGCTTCGCGCCCCACGGCTTCCACCTGACGACCCAGCCCAACGTCCCCATCGCGGCGGAGGCCGCGCGCCTGCGGCTGACGGTGGGCACGGTGGAGGAGATGACCGCCTTCGCCGCGCTGCTGCGCTCGATGCTCGGGCGATGAGGCAGCCAGGCGAACATGTCGGTCCGTCGTCGGGCCCGGAGCCCTCTGGTACCCTGCCGCGCATGGACTCCCGCGCGGCGTCGAGGCCCTCCTTCTGGCCGATGCAGTTCGGCGGCTGGGGGCTCTACGCGCTCCTGCTCATCGTCACCTTCCTGCCCGCGGCCGCCTCCGATGGGCGGGCGGCGCACCTGCTCATCGCCAAGGGCAGCCGGGCGATGTTCGGCCTGGTGCTCACCTCGTTGATGCGGCTGGGCTACCAGCGCATGTTCCCCGGCAGCTTCACCCGTCAGGCCGCCTGGGCCATGGTCACCAGCGCGGTGTTCGGCGTGGTGTGGATGGGCCTCGCCGAGGTGTGGGCCACGTGGCTGTATGACACGTACGACTGGCGCACCAACCGCATGATGTTCGGCAGGGCCGCGCTCGACTACGCGGTGACGCTCTTGGGCTGGAGCGGGCTGTACTTCGGAATCAAGCACGCCCAGGCGTGGCAGGACGAGCGCGAGCGGGCGCTGAAGGCGGCCACCCTGGCGCAGGAGGCGCGGCTGGCGTCCCTGCGGCACCAGGTGCGTCCGCACTTCCTGTTCAACGCGCTGACGTCGGTGCGCGCGCTGATTGGCGAGGACCCGGCGCGCGCCAAACGCATGGTGACGGAGATGGCGGACTTCCTGCGCTTCTCGCTCCAGAAGGGGGACAGCCCGCATGTGCCCCTGGAGGAGGAGCTCGCCATGGTGCGCAGCTACCTGAGCATCGAGTCGGTGCGCTTCGAGGAGAAGCTGGACGTGCGGGTGTCGGTGATGCCGGGCACCGAGCGGCTCTCCGTGCCGGCGTTCCTCATCCAGCCGCTGGTGGACAACGCAGTGAAGCACGGGCTGGCGTCGGGGAAGCTGCCGGTGCGGGTGCGGCTGGGAATCACGCGGGAGCACGACGTGCTGCGCATCCTGGTGGAGAACACCGGCGTGTGGGCGCCGCCGGCTCGGGAGATGGGCCCCGAGGGCACGGGCACGGGGCTTCGCAACGTGCGCGAGCGGCTGGCCCAGCTCTACGCGGAGCGCGCGCGGCTGGAGACCTCCGAGGAGGACGGCTGGGTGCGCGTCCGCGTGGAGCTGCCCGCCCAGGAGTGGACCCCGATTCTCGCCGAGGAGTCACATGACGCCCCCGCTGCGCGCGTTGCTGGTGGATGACGAACGGCTGGCGCGCGCCGAGCTGCGCGAGATGCTGACGCCCTTCCCCCACGTGAAGGTGGTGGGCGAGGCGGACAGCGTGGCCAGCGCGCTCGCGCGAATCGACGAGCTGAAGCCGGAGCTGCTGTTCCTGGACGTGCAGATGCCGGGAGAGAGCGGGTTCGACCTGCTCGCCCGGCTGCCGGAACCTCGCCTGGAGGTCATCTTCGTGACGGCCTTCGACGCGCACGCGCTCCGGGCGTTCGAGGTCAACGCGCTCGACTACCTGCTCAAGCCCGTGCACCCGGAGCGGCTGGCCCGGACGCTGGCGCGCCTGGAGGACACGGAGAAGGACAAGCCCGCCCCCGCGCAGGGACCCTCGCGACACAAGCTGACCGAGACGGACATGCTGTTCCTGGAGAACGGCGCGAAGTCGCGCTTCGTGCGGGTGGACCAACTGGTCTGCCTGCGCGGCGCGGGCGACTACGTGGAGCTGGTGACGGTGGGCGGGATGTGCACGCTCTCGCCTCGGCCCCTGAAGGAGTGGGAGGCCCGGCTGCCGGAGCGGACCTTCGCGCGCATCCACCGCTCCGCCCTGGTCAACCTGACGCTCGTCGAGCGCGTGGACCGGGGGCTCGGCGGTGGGGGCGACGTGTACCTGCGCGGAGTGGAGTCACCGCTGCCGCTCAGCCGCAGCTACGCGGCCGTGCTCAAGGAGCGATTCGGCTGACGTCTCCGCGACATCCTCACGACGTGCCCGTTCCTTCCCCGGAGCGTATGCCATGAACCCGATGACACGCTGGACCTGCTTCCTGGGATTGCTCTTGCTGGGATGCGCGAGCTCCAACCCGGGCCCCGAGCGCTGCACCGGAGAGCGGACCTACCGCGGCCCCACCCGCCGCGGCGCCCCCGAGTCCGTCTGGCCGAAGCTCGCCGCCCAGCGCTCCCTCACCGGAGCGCTCGACGCCGGGCTCACCCAGGCGCTGGACACCGCGCTGGACTCGGTCCTGAAACACGTGCCCGCGGCCAGCGTCGCGGTCGCCCTGCCGGGAGAAGGGCTATGGACGGCGACACGCGGCGTGGCGCGCACGGACACGCGCGAGGCGGTGGGCCCCGACTCCCTGTTCCAGGTTGCCAGCGTGACGAAGAGCTTCACGGCGGTGCTCGTCTCGCAGCTCGCGCGCGAGGGGCGCCTCTCGCTGGACGCGCCGGTCTCCACCTGGTTCCCGCAGGTGCAGGGCGCGGAGTCGATGACCGTCGCGGACCTGCTGGAGCACACGCACGGGCTGGTGAGCTTCAACGCCCTGCCCGGCTTCGAGGACGGTCCCCACCACGCGCCGGAGGAATTGATTCAGGTCGCCGCCGAGCATCCGCGCCAGTTCTGCCCGGGCACGAACTGGGCCTACAGCAACACGGGCTACGTCATGCTCGGACGCATCCTCGAGCAGGTGGAGGGCAAGCCCTTCGCGGACCTCCTCCAGGAGCGCATCGCCGGGCCGCTCGGGCTCACGCACTCGCGGATGAGGACGGTCGACGCTCCGCTCCCCCAGGTCGTCAGTGGCCATCTGGCGGGAGCACCCATCACGCAGGTCGACTACGCCACCCCGTACGCCGCGGGCTCGCTGGCCTCCAGGGCGGAGGACCTCGTGCGCTTCTGGCATGCGCTGATGTCGGGCGCGCTGCTGCCCATGGACACCGTCCAGCGCATGTTCCAGGACATGCACTCGATGGACGTCATGTACCCGCCGTCCCAGCCGGGCAACACGATGTCCTACGGGCGCGGCGTGCAGCTCTACGAGGTGCCCCAGGGGCCGGGCCTCATGCTGGGCCACAGCGGCGGCATCCAGGGCTTCACCTCGGTGATGGCCTGGCTCCCCGAGGACGACGCCTTCGTGGCCGTCATCTTCAATGACAACCAGGTCGCCGCCGAGGCGGGGCTCTGGGCCCTGGTGCGCGCCCTGCGCGAGCACCGGAGCGCGCGGCCCTGAGTCACGCGGGCCGCATCACGACACGGGGCGCTGCGTCTCCGGGTCGATGACGCGGTTGCCCTTGAACCAGTCGTGCTCGCCGTAGCGGTGCTTCGCCGAGTCCACGCCGCCGTAGTTGCCGGTGACGATGTCGGCCAGGTTGCCCAGGGACTCGGAGCCCGCGCGGTAGTACTTGGAGTGGTCCTCGAAGTTGCTCTTGTCCCCGCGGTCCGTCGCCTCGGCGGTGAAGCGCCTGGCGCCGAACAGGTCCTCGGTCGGGTCCTGGCCCAGCGGGTCTCCCGGCAGGTTGCTGCCGTTGAGCCAGGAGACGAAGTCCCGGCTGGCCGAGCCGGACCAGACGTGCCCGTTGGCGAGCGGCCCGTCGTAGTCCTTCACCGACTTCGCGCTGCCCGCGCCCGGGCTGCCGATGAGCACCAGGTCATCCGCCCGCAAGCCGTTCTTGTCCGCGGCGATGGAGGCCGTGGTGCTGCCGTAGCTGTGGCCAATCACCGTCAGGTGGGGCTGGTTGCCCTCGCGGCTGGCGCGGATGCCGGCCACGTCCGCGGCGAGCAGCTTCGCGCCATTCTCCGCGGCGTTGTCGGACGCCACGTTCTGGAAGCCCGGCGCGTCGTAGCCCATCCACGCCACCGTCGCGACCTCGCCGTGCTCCTTGCCCGCGGCCTTGTGCAGGTTCAGCGCGTCGCTGGTGATGTTGTCCATGTAGTCGCGCACGTCCGAGTTGAGTCCGGGCACGCTCACCGACACGTGCTTCGCCGTGTCCAGGTTGCCAGCGACGATGGCCGCGCGCCCCTCGCCCTTGACGAAGGCGGAGTCGTAGACGAGCAGCTGCGCGGAGCCGACCTCCTTCTCCGTCCGCTCCAATTGCTTCTGCACCGCCCGCGCGTTCTCCAACTGGTGCTGCTTCTCCTTCGGGAGGAACTTCTCCGCGGGCTCGTCCGCGGCGCTGCCCGGACGGAGCGCGTCGCGCAGCTTGTCTCCCAGCGAGCGGTTGTCCAGGTAGTCCTTCTTGGCCTTGTCGGCCTCGGCGGTGAGCTGGGTCAGCTCGTTCTTGAGCTGCTGGCGGTTCGCGGTGTCACGCACGGAGGCGGGCAGGCCATCCAGGGAGCCGACCTTCTTCGGGTCCGAGCTGACCGCCTGCATCTGCTCCGTGGGAGACAACTGCTTCCACCAGCCCGCGCGAGCCTTCGGGTCCGCGGGCGCGGCGTCGAGCGGGCCCTTGGCCACGGGCGAGGCCTTCTCCCCTGTCAGCCGCTCCGCGCCCACCTTCCGAGGCCCCTCGAACGCGGTGAGCGTCTGCTGGGGCTGGGGCTTCCGAGCGGCCTTCTCCTTCGCCTTGGCGGCGGCGGCCTGGGCCTGGGCGGCGATTCGCGCCGCCTCCGCGCGCCTGCGGGCTGCCTCGGCTGCTCCACGGTCGACAGATGAGATGGGGGCCATGACATCGCCTCGAATGGCTGGGGGATGCCTTTATCATCGCGACGGGTAGGAATTAGTTTCCCGATGTGCGCGAAAATCAGCTGACGCACAAAGACAAACACTCCAGGACGTGGGCTCTGTCACGCAAAGACAGAAGGCCCGGGGCCGCATCGACGCGACCACCGGGCCTTCATGGATACAGCGGGAGGACGTGCGCTACTTGTTGGGGTTGTCCACGCCGTTGCTCGTCCAGACGAAGTCCTGGATGAAGCTGCCGCCGATGCCCAGACCCCGCTCGCGCTCGACGTCGCCCACGAGCGCGTCCGGCAGGCCCTTGTCCTGGAAGGACTGGGGCACGCGCGTGCCCGACTCCAGGTGGGAGTTGTTCGTCACCTTGTATTCGAGGTTCGGCTTGCCCGTCTTCGGGTCGATGCCGGTGCACTCGATCTGGGTCCTGTACGAGCCCATGAACCACTCGAGCGCGGTGTACGGCGCGTCCTTGTTGTTCTCCGAGGTGCCGGGGCCGGTGAAGCGATACAGGGCCTTGTCGTTCGCGTCGGCGATGACCTTCGGGTCCCCCTGCGTGGGCGGGAAGACGTCGCCGGGCTTGGGGTTGGGGTACATCTTGAAGAACTCCTCGGTGAGCTGCTGCTGGTGCGGACGGCCCGCGAGGTCCTGGGTGTACTTGTCATCGGTGATGGTGACGCGGTCGACGGTGCGGCCCTCGCCGTCCGTCGTCTTGTCCCACGTGCCCAGGTCCGCCGGCTTCTCCTCCAGCAGCCACGTGCCCCACAGCTTCGTCCAGTCGGCCTCGAGCTTCTGGCCCGTCACCGGGTCCGTGGTGCGGTTGATGGCCTCCAGGTCGACCTCGCCCAGCTTCTTGAGGCTGTCGGTGAGCGAGGCGTCCTTGCCCAGCACGACCTCGGACGTCTTGGCGAGCGCGTCCACGCCCAGCTCCGTGCCCTTGAGCAGCACGTTCGTCGCGCCGTCCGGGAGCAGCGCGTTGGCGCCGTGGTAGGCGGTCCGCAGGCCCGTCTGGAACACGTCCCGCGCCAGGTCCTTGGGGTCGGTGATGGCCTTCTTGAAGGCGTCCGCGACGGGGTTGCGCTTCACGTCCTCGAAGACGTCGCGCGAGGTGTCGACGACGGCCTTCTTCGCGTCCTGGGCCTTGTCGACGACGGTGTCCTTCACGCCCTTGGCCTTGTCGACGACGGTGTCCTTCACGTCGTCCACCGTGCGGGTCACCGTCTTCTTCACGTCGTTGAAGCTGGGGAGCCGGATGCCCATGACTGGAACCTCGGGGGGTGGGGATGAGCGGGGCGTCTGTCCGGTTATCGGCCCGGTCCCCGCAAAGGTTTCTTGTGGTGTGAGAGCACGGACTTCCAGGAACTGAGCGAGCGTTCGACCGGGCGCGCCATCGAGTCAGGGCTGTGCGAAGGTGGACGTATGGGGGCCGCTCTCCCCACGAGGTCCCCATGCAGCCGCAGCCCGACTGGCGCCCCCATGCTCTCGACGGTGCCCTCCTCTGGTTCCATCGGAAGACGGGGACGAACCTCCGGCTCGATGCTCCCGGGACACGGCACCTGCGACGCCGCGCGCCCCGGCTGGTGCTCTTCGGCATCACCAACGCGTGCAACCTGGCGTGTGGTTTCTGTTCGCGGGAGCGCGAGGCGCGCAGCGACTGGACGGTGGACTCGGCGTTCGAGGTGCTCTCGGGGCTGGCGCGCGCGGGGACGCTGGAGGTGGCCTTCGGTGGCGGGGAGCCGCTCGCGTTCCGGGGCTTCGATGCGCTCGTCGAGCGGCTGGCGACGCACACGCCGCTGGCCATCCACTTCACCACGAACGGGGTGCTGCTCTCGGAGGAGCGGCTCGCGCGACTGCAACCCCACCTGGGTGAGGTGCGGGTGTCCCTGTACGAGGACAACGACTGGGAGGCCAGCGTGGCGCGGCTGGCCCGCGCGGGGCAGACCTTCGGGGTGAACCTGCTCGCCACGCCGGAGCAGGTGTCGGGCCTCCCGGAGCGGCTGCGGAGGCTGGAGGCGCTGGGGTGCCGCGATGTCGCGCTCCTGCGCTACGTGGGGCGGGATGCGGCTCTGCGGCTCGGCGCGGACGACGAGGCGCGGCTCACGGACATCGTGGCGGCGAGCCCGGTGCGCACGCGGCTGTCGGTCTGCTTCGGGGACATGCTGCTGGAGGTGCCCCGGCTCTTCGGCGGTGACTGCGGCGCGGGACGCGACTTCGTCACGCTGACGTCGGACCGGAAGCTGAAGTCCTGCTCGTTCCATGGCGCGGGCCTGCCCGTCGGCTCGGCGGAGGACGTGCTCCGGGCGTGGGAGGAGAATCAGGCGACGCTGTCCACGCCGTCGCCCCTGCCGGGCTGCGCGCGCGTGAGCTCGCCACGCGCGGATGCGCTCGAAGAGGGCGTCCGGGTGTGGCGCGGGTTCTCCGGCAACAACAGCGGCGACTGCGTGCTCGTGGGCCGCTTCGATACACCCGAGGAGGCGACGGCTTATCTGGAGACGCTCGTTCCGGATTGGAAGCCAGGGGGTGAATACCCCGAGCGGTGGAAGGCGTTGCTGGAGGCCGAGGGCATCCGCGTCGCGGCGGATGAGTACGCGCCCCAGGTGATGCTCGCGATGGGGCGCGCGGTGCTGATGCACACCGACATGACGCTGGGAGACGACTTCCGCGCGCTGCGGTCGCGGGTGTGGAAGCGCAAGGGCCGCCTGGTCCACACGGGCATCCATGTCCACGCGCAGGTCCTGCTGGCCACGGTGTTCGGCGTGAAGGACGCGGCGGCGCTCCCGGCGCTCGCGCGCGCGTTGGACGCGGCGGAGTTCGGCCCCTTCGTGCGCCATGCGAACCAGCTCCACGGGCTGGTGGATTTCTGGGGCGGGGCCGGAGACGAGGAGGCGCTCGATACGCGCGCGGCCCGCCTCTCCGCGATGGCGCAGGAGCATGGCGCGGTGCTCGCGGCGGAGCTGGTGGAGATGCCACGGGAAGCCAACCTGAAGCAGGCCCTCGCGTCGAGGCATCCGAGGGCCACTCGGACGCGGCTGTGGGCCCTGTTCGATTCGGCGGAGGCCGCGGCGCGCTACGCGCGGGATTTGGAGGGCGCCGTCACCGTGGCGGGCGCGCACGTGCTGCTCGAGGAGGGCCACTTCGGTCCTCGGCTGGGGTACCTGGCCCATCGCCAGGGAGGACGGGCGCTCATGCTCACGGGCCAGCGCGTCATCGTCACCGGGTACTTCGCGAAGAAGAACCCCGGGGCCGCGGACATGGTGCCCCGCCTTCGGCCGTACCTGTCCGCGGATGACCGGCTGGAGACCGTGTCCTGGGAGAAGTCCCTGATGATTCAGGTCGACACCCAGGCGCCGGGGCCGGTGTTGAAGGGGTTCACGGAGCTGGAGGTGCTGCTCGGGATGCCCATCCAGGTGAGGCTCCATCCCGACAATCCGCTCGCGGAGGCCCTGCACCGCCTTCGTGAGGAGGTGGAGTCGGAGCGCTGAGCCCGGGTGGGCGGCTTGCCTCTCCGGGGCGCTGGGCTACGCTGCTGGCCGAATGGCGACAGAGAAGGCGCTGCTGCTCATCGCGGACATCGGCGGCTACACCCGCTTCATGAAGCACCACCGCTTCAGTCTTGCGCACGCGCAGGACTCGGTGGCGCAACTGCTCGAGGCGGTCATCGACGCGTCGGGGAAGCTCAAGCTCGCCAAGCTGGAAGGCGACGCGGCGTTCTTCTACGCGGTGGGAGAGGACCACGGCTCGCTCGCCCAGCGCATCGCCGACATCCGGCGTGCGTTCCTCGCGCGGCGGACGCTGTTGGACGTGGACCGGATGTGCAAGTGCGACGGGTGCACGCAGGTGGGCTCGCTGACGCTCAAGTTCGTGGCCCACTCCGGAGAAGTCGCGTTCCAGCGCGTGAAGCACCTCACGGAGCTGGCGGGCGTCGACGTCATCCTCGTGCATCGGATGCTGAAGAACGACGTGCCGGTGTCCGAGTACGTCCTGATGACCGACGCGGTGCACCAGCGGCTGGAGCCGGAGCTGCGAGGCAAGGCCCAAGGGCTGGAGCACGAGTTCGAGGGCCTGGGGCGCACGACCTGCCACTACCTGGACCTCAACGACAGCGCGCTGACGCTGCCCGTCTCCGTGAAGCCGAGCCTGCCGCGCAGGCTTTGGAACAAGCTGCTGCTGGAGCTGCGCACGCTGAAGTACGTGCTCGGCTTCGCCAAGCCCTGTGAGGACTTCCGCAACGTGGAGGTCGTCGACGCGAGTGACGCGTCCAAGGCGGACCACCGCGCCTGACCGGACGCGCGGCGGAATCTTCCAGGCTGGCCCAAGGCTCGATGCGTCGGCGCTCAGGTAGGCCACCCGCTCACCGGCGCACGCACTCGAGCGCCCAGGTGAAGCGCGGACGGAGTTTCTCGACACAAGCGGACCCGGACGCCAACGCACGGCCACCACGCACGCCATGGCGCGCCTCCGCGACCCGCGTCGGATGCGACGACAACGCGGCTCGGGTACCTTGCCGACCTCACCTTCACCTCGAGGTCCGCCGTGGAGACACTCGCCTGTGGCCATGCCGCGCCCGTCGCGGGTCTGTGCTGCGTCCACCTGCTCGAGAACGAAGACGCGGGTTACTACGTCCGCTTCACCGGCAGGGGCGCCTGGATGGACCTGCTCTGTGAGGACTGCGGCCGCGTCAGCCACCCCGGACAGGCCCACCGCGCCGTCTGCACCGACTGTCAGCAGGCCACCGTCGCCCGTGGCTTCGACCTCATCGGCGTCATCGGCCGCCCCGAGTCCCGCTCCCGCGCCACGGACCTGCGCTTCGAGCATCGCGAGCACAGCCTCTCCGCGCTCACCGGACGCACGCCGCTCGCCGTCGCCGCCCTCGGCGCGTCGAGCTGGCTCGCGGTGGACCCGGAGGGCGCCCTGCTCCGCCTGGACCTCGACGAGGCCCCCCCCGCCCGTCTGGGCTCGGTGAGCGACACCGCGCTCGACCTCGCCGCGCCCCTCGCGCTGCACGTCTCCGCCTGCGCCCGCTTCGCCGCCGTGGTCAACCTGCGCGGCAGCCACGGCGTCGTCGTCGACCTCACCACCGGCGCGGTGACGATGCGGCTCGACCGGGGCTCGTACCACACGAAGCACTGCGACTACTCCGTCGCCTTCTTCCGCGATGGCGAGCGCACGCTGCTCGTACACGCCACCGGGTGGAACCGGCTGGACCTGTCGGACCCCGCCAGCGGCGCGCTGCTGAGCGCCCGCGAGCCGCCGTCCCGAGGCGAGCCCAATCAACCCATCCGCGCGCACGAGCTCGACTACTTCCACTGCGGCCTCACCGTGTCCCCCAACGACGAGTGGCTCGTGGACGACGGCTGGGTCTGGCACCCGGTGGGCATCCTCACCAGCCTCTCGCTGCGGCGCTGGGTGCGGGAGAACGTCTGGGAGTCCGAGGACGGCCCCTCGCAGCGACGGCTCCGCGAGGTCCCCTATTACTGGGACGGCCCGCGCTGCTTCGTCGGCCCCCGCATCCTCGCGACGTGGGGCTTTGGTGGAGACGTCGACAAGCTCATCGACGCCGCGCTCTTCCACGACGTCTCCACCGGCAAGCTCCTGCGCTGGTTCCCAGGTCCCCGAGGCGCCTTCGAGTGCGACGGCAACCTGCTGCTCGCCAGCGCGGCGGACACCGGCACGGCCGTCTGGGACATCGAGACCGGTGAGAAGCTGCACGAGGACGCCACCCTCAAGCCCACCGCGTGGCACCCGGTGTCGCGCCGCTTCCTCACCGTGCTCCCCCAAGGCGGCCTGCGAGAGAGCAGCCTGAGCGGCACCGCCTGGTGAGCCGCGACGGACTCAGGCGGGGAACACCGCCACCTCGAGCTGGCTCAGCCGCTCGGGGTCGAAGATGGACTCGATGGCCACCACGCGCCCTGCCTCCACGGTGAAGCGCAGCACGGAGACCAGCCGGCCTCCCGGCGCGATGACCAGCCCCACCTGCCCATCGATGAGCGCCAGCTGCGTGAAGCGCGCACGCGCCGACGCGAGGGTGGCCTGACGCGCGACGAACGCCGCGCCCCGGACCTCCCGCGACGCCCCGGGTGGCAGCACCCGCGCATCCGTGCGCGCCACCACGTCCGGGTCCAATATCGCGAGCAACGCGTCCAGGTCCCCGCCCCGCGCCGCCGCATGGAAGGCCGCGACCAGCTCCCGCTGCCGGCCCAGGTCCGCGTCTGGAGAGAGCGCGGCCCCATGCACCCGGCGCCGCGCCCGGCTGGCCAGTTGCCGGGCCGCCGTCGCCGTGCGCCCCACGATGGGCCCGATGTCGTCGAACGACAGCGAGAACAGGTCGTGCAGCACGAAGGCGATGCGCTCCGGAGGACTGAGCGCGTCCAGCACCACCAGCAGCGCCACGCCCACCGAGTCCGCCATCAGCGACGCCTGCTCGGGGTCGCCCGCGGCGGGCACATGCTCCAACCGGGAGACGCCCTGCAGGTCCGCGGACTCCTCGCGGCGGGAGCTGCGGGTGCGCAGGAAGTCCAGGCACACCCGCGCCACCACCGTCGTCAGCCAGCCCCGGGGATTCACCACATCATGGGTGTCCGCCCGACTCACGTGGAGCCAGGCCTCCTGCACCGCGTCCTCCGCCTCGCTCACCGAGCCCAGCATCCGGTACGCCACGGCCCGAAGGTGCATCCGGTGGGACTCGAACTCCCTGGCTCGCCGAATTTCTTCGTCCATCGGTCACATTCCTTCGCGGGGCTCCGTCATCGCGGCGCCGGACGCAGCACGGCGTCGATGTGACACGCAGACAGCGGTTCAGCAACTCCCTTCCACCGGAGCCCTTCGAGGCTCCCGGAGCACTCCTGTCATGAACTCCCGCATGAAGAACCCCGCGATGGTCGTCCCCGAGGCCATGCACGCGCTGATGGCGCTCTCCAAGGCCACGAGCCAGGGCGGCGTGCCGCAGAAGACGCTGGACCTGGTCCACCTGCGCGCCAGTCAAATCAACGGCTGCTCGGTCTGCGTGGACATGCACCCGCGCACGGCCAGGAAGGCCGGTGAGAGCGAGGAGCGGCTGTTCGCCGTCGCCGCCTGGCGCGACACGCCCTACTTCACCGACGCCGAGCGCGCCGCGCTGGCGCTCACCGAATGCGTCACCCGCTTGAGCGACCGTTCGGACGCGGTGCCCGACGACGTCTGGCAGGAGGCCGCCCGGCACTACGACGAGCCGGCGCTGGGCGCGCTCGTGATGTCCATCGGCCTGGTCAACCTCTGGAACCGCCTCAACGCGGCGACGCGCCAGCGGGTGGACCCGAACGCCCGCTGGTAGGTGACATGCGACGTGTCCTGAACGGGAACCCCTCCCCACGGAGCACGTTGGAAGTCCGGGCCTCCCACCCCACCGTCCGTTGCTTTTTTGGACCCGGAAAGGAACGGACATGCGGGCAAGACTCTGGTGCACCTTGTTGGGACTCGGACTGGCGGGGTGCGGAGTTTCCACGAGCCCCGAAGCGACACAGGCTGTCGACACGGGCGCAAGCGCAGCCCGTGCCCAGGCCTGTCCCCAGGGCACGGCCTCCCGGTTGAAGGTCATCACGCCACCGGGCTCGGGCCCCGTCCTCATCGCCGGCAAGCAGCGCGGGACGGACCTGCTCGTCGACATGGGCGGGATGCTCTACTTCGGCACCAACTTCCAGGATGGCGGCGCCACCCTCTGGCGCACGGATGGAACCCCCGGGGGCACCGTGGAGGTGAACCGCTTCGCCCCCGCCCCGCGTCGCGCCCCTCGACTGGGGAGCCTGGTGGCCATGGGCCGCAAGGTCTTCTTCGAGGTCGACGACCCCGACACCGGCAACGAGCTGTGGGTCAGCGACGGCACCCAGGCGGGGAGCCGGCTGCTCAAGGACATGACGCCCGGCGCGGAGGGCTCGTCGTTGATGCATCACACCGCGCTCGAGGACGTGCTCGTCTTCGTCCGGGCGACGTTCGACTCCCAGCCGCCCTACGTGCATCACGAGCTGTGGCGCTCGGATGGAACGCCCGACGGCACCGTCCGCGTGGCCCTCATCCCCGACGACGTCATCGTCCAGGCCACCTCGTTGAAGGTGGGCAATTCGCTGCTCTTCTTCCTGTCCTCGGAGCGCGGCGGCACCACGCTGTGGCGCACCGACGGCACGCCCTCCGGGACGCTCGCCGTCAAGAAGGTCGACTCGCGTGACGCGTACGTCCACCACGTGGACCCGACGGGCGACGTGGGTCTGTTCGTGATGAACGACGGCTCGCACGACGAGGTGTGGAAGACCGACGGCACCGCCCAGGGCACGGTGCGCCTGGACTCCTTCGGCAGGTCCACGCGGCTGCTCGGCGTGCTGGGCGACTGGGTCTACCTGGGCACGCTGTCGTCGAACATGCGCGCGCTCCACGTGGAGCGCCTCTCGCTGGAGGGCGGCGGCAAGGCGCGCATCACCACCCTGGACAACCCCTACGCGAATCGCCCGGATGCCATGCCCTATCTGCAGCGCACGCTGCACTCCGGAGGGAAGCTCTACTTCTCCATGGCCATCGGCGGCACGGGGCCCGGCCACCAGGACGTGTCGCTGTGGGTGACGGATGGCAGCGCCGCGGGCACCCGGTTCATCCATCGTCCGTTGGACCTGAGCCTCGACTCCAGTTCCCCGCTGTTCGACACGGGCCACGGCGCGCTGCTCTTCAGCGGGTCCGAGTACGGGGCCACCGAGCCCTGGTTCACGCGGGGCACGTCGGCCACCACGGGGCAGCTCGCGGACATCACCCCGGTCCCATGGGGCTCCTCGCCCGCGGGCTTCCGCCGCCTGGGCGAGCACGTCTTCTTCTTCGCCAAGGACGACACGGGCGACCAGCAGCTGTGGAGCACGCCGGCCGACTTCTCGTGCGCGGCCAGGGCTACCCCGTAACGGCGAGCCCCACAAAACGCGCGGTGGCGCGCGCCTCGGAGCGCAACCAGGCGCGCAGCGTCGCCACGTCGGAGCGGCCCGACAGCGGCCGCGGGTGGACGAGCCAGTAGCCGTAGTCGTTGGGGAGCACCGTCTCGAAGGGCCGGACGAGCCGTCCGGTCCGCAGGTCCTCGGCGGCGAGCATCAGCCGGCCCAGCGCCACGCCCTCCCCCTGACGCGCGGCCTGGAGCACCAGCCCCGCGTCGTTGAACGCGAAGCCCTTCGTGGTGTCCACGCCCTCCACCCCGGCCGCGTCCAACCAGCGCCGCCAGCCGTCCTTCGGCGTGTCGTGGAGGAGCCGGCGCTTGCGCAGGTCCGAGGGCGAGCGCAGGCGCCTCGCGAGCGCGGGCGTACACACGGGCGTGAGCCCCTCCGGCGCCAGCAGCTCGGCCTTGAGCCCCGTCCACTTCCCCAGCCCGGAGCGCAGGCCGACATCGAAGCGGTCGTCCAGGAAGTCCCACAGCTCGCCGGCGCTCGAAATCTGGAGCTCCAGCGCCTCGTGTCGCTCACGCAGGGACGCGAGCCGGGGCACCAGCCAACACGCGGCGAGCGAGGGCAGCACGGTGAGCCGCAGCGGCCCCGGCTGGGCCTCGTACAGGCGCGTGGTCGCCTCGGCCAGCCGCTCGAAGGCGGGGGTGAGCTCGCGCAGGTAGGCCTGTCCCTTCTGCGTCAGCGTCAGCGCGTGGCCCCGGCGCTCGAACAGCGACACGCCGAGCCAGTCCTCCAGCTGACGCACCTGATGGCTGATGGCGGCCTGCGTGACGCGCAGCTCGGTGGCGGCGCGGGTGAAGCTCAGGTGCCGTGCTCCCGCCTCGAAGGCCCGCAGGGCTCCGAGCGGTGGAATGCGTCGCATGCTCGATGAGCTCCCTTTATCGAGGGCCCGAGGATAGCTCGCTGGGGAGCGGGCTCGAAATGGAGTTTGTCCCAGCGTGTGCCCGACGCGATGGACGCGCCGGGGGCTTGGGGCTTGCGCCATGATTCCCGTCGAAGTCTGGGTGATGTTCCTCGGTTACACGGTGCCGATGGTGTTCAGTCCGGGCCCCGGCAACACGGTGCTCGCCACCGCCGGAGGCCGCTTCGGCCTCCGCGGCACGCTGCCATTCTGGCTCGGCTTCGAGGTGGCCAACGTCGCCCTGTGCCTCGTCTACGGGTTGGGGCTGGGCCGTGCGCTGCAAGGCGTGCCCGCGCTGCTGCACGTCCTGCGCTGGTGCAGCGTGGCGTACCTGCTCCATCTCGCGTGGAGCTTCGTGCGCGGCACGCGCGCGCCCACCGCGGAGGACGCGGAGCCGGAGCGGCTCGGGTTCGTCGAGGGCGTGCTCGCCGTCGCGCTCAACCCGAAGATCCACTCGATGGTCCTGGTGATGTTCTCGCAGTTCCTGAGGCCGGAGCTCGGGATGCTCGCGCAGACGGCGCAGCTCACCGGGGCCTTCCTGGTCGTCTGCGTGGCGTGCCACTTCCCGTGGATCTACGGCGGGAAGCTCATCCTGGGACGCTTCCGCTCCGAGCGGGCCCTGCGCATCCAGGGCTGGACGTTCGGCGCGTGCATGGTGGCGGTGGCCGCCTACGTCGCCGTGGCGTGAACCGCCCCCGAAGGCCCGCGGAGCCTCGTGGCTCCGCGGGCCTCCAGGTCCTGCCGTTACCGCTTGATGATGAACTCCACGCGGCGGTTCTCGCCGCGGCCTTCCGGGGTGTCGTTCGTCGCGATGGGACGCGACGGGCCGTAGCCCCTGGCCTCCAGGCGCTTGCCGTCGATGCCGCGCTTGATGAGGTAGGCGCGCACCGACTCCGCGCGCTCCTGGCTCAGCGTGCGGTTGAGGTCCTCCGGACCGGTGTTGTCCGTGTGGCCCTCGATGCGGATGGCGACGTCCGGACGCGCCTTCAGCTGCGCGGCCACGTCATCCAGCACCCTGGCGCCCTCGCCCTCGATTTCGGCGCGGCCCACCGTGAAGGTGACGCGACGGTCCGCCAGCGACAGCTTCTCCTCCACCGGCGCCGGCTCCGGGCAGCCCTGACGACCCGCCACGCCCGCTTCGTTCGGGCACTGGTCCTGGTCATCCGGGATGCCGTCACCGTCCGTGTCCTTCGCCGCAGGGCAGCCCTGGTTCTCCGCCGTGCCCTTCTGGTCGGGGCACTTGTCCTGGTCATCCGGGACGCCGTCGCCGTCCGTGTCCTTCGTGGCGGGGCAGCCCTGGTTCTCGGCCGTGCCCTTCTCGTCCGGGCACTGGTCCTTCGCGTCCGGCACGCCGTCGCCGTCCTTGTCCGGGCAGCCACCCGCGTCCTTGCTGCCGGCCTCGCTCGGGCACGCGTCGTTCCGGTCCGGCACGCCGTCGCCATCCGAGTCCGGGTCCGGGCAGCCCTCGTTGTCCGCCGAGCCCGCCTCGTTCGGACAGCGGTCGGACTTGTTGAGCACACCGTCGTTGTCGTCGTCGTTGTCCGGGCACTGCTCGGGCGTGTGCTTGCGTCCGCCCTGGCAGACGTCCTCGCGGGCGGGGTTGTGCGCCCAGGCGATTCCCGCGCCCAGCCGCCACGCGGGCGTGCCGGGGATGTTCGTGAAGCCCTTCCCGGCGAGCGCGTTCACCTCGAAGCCGTGACCGATGGGAAGCCGCACGCCGCCGAGCAGCTCCACCGCCACGTCGGGCTGCACCAGCGACTCGGCCACCTGCAGCGCCAGCTCGCCGCGCAGCCCCTCGCCGCGCGTGGCCACCACCACGGACTGCTCCAGCTCCGTGCCCACGTCGCGGCCCGGGTTCACCTCCGTGGACCGGATGCGCGCGCCCACGCTGGCGCCCAGCGCGAACATGCCCACCTCGCGGCCGAGCGAGACGCGGGGCGAGAACTGCAGGCCCGCCCAGTGCTCCTGTCGACCGAAGGCGCTCGCGCGTCCGCCCGGGAGCCCCACGTCGAGCCCCACCGCGAGCGACAAGGGCGCGCCCTCGTCGCGACGCAAGAGCGAGTAGCGCGCGCCCACTTCCGGCGTGCCCAGGCCCGAGGACGACGGCGTGGAGATGCCGACGTACATGCCCTCGCCATGGCCGCCCTGGTGGATGATGACGGGCAGCCGCGCGGACAGCTCCAACCGGTCCACCGGCGACCACGCGCCCTGCACCCAGGCCGACGTGCGGTAGTGGAGGATGGAGCGCTCGCTGCCGTCGCTGCCCTCCAGCACCAGGATGCCGCGCTCGTACCCCACGAGCAGGCTGAGCCGGTAGCCGCCCTCGTTGAGCAGCCGCCCGGTGTCCACCGTCAGCGAGTCCACCGCCGACGCGTTCAGCCGCAGCCGCTCCGCGTCGAAGGGGCTCAGGGGAGTGGAGGTCGTCTGCGCCGAGGCTCCGCCCGCCGAGGCCAGCGCCGCGGCGAGCACACACATCCGTGCCGATTTACGCAAGGGAAGGTCCTTCGAGCTGAAGAGTCGGAGGAGAGGATTCGAGGCGCTCATCGACCCGCCTCCTCGCGGCCACGACGACGATTCGCCCACACGGCGAGCACCGCCAGCACCACCAACGCCAGGTTCGCTCCACCGCCCGCCGCCTGGCAGCTGCCGCCGGCGATGCGCACCACGAAGGTCTGCACGGTGACGTCGAACTCGCACCGGGAGGCGTTCCCCGAGGCGTCCGTCGCGGTGACGGTGACGCGCGTGCGGCCCGTCGGGAAGCGCGAGCCGGACGGGTGCGACGTCGTCACGGTGACGGCGCCGGCGGTGTCCGTCGGAGGCGGCACGCTGTAGGTCACCTCCGCGCCGCCCTGCGCGTCGGATTGGACCTGGATGTCGGCGGGGCACGTCAGCGTGGGCGCCGTCGTGTCGCGCACCGTCACCAGGAAGGTGCAGGTGACCTGCTGGCCGCCCGCGTCCTCCGCCGTCACCGTCACCGTCGTGTCGCCCAAAGGCAGCGTGCTGCCCGAGGGGTGCGAGTAAGTCACCGTGGGCTCGGGCCCGCCGTTGTCGGACGCCGTGGCCGGGGGATAGGTCACCACCGCGCCGGCCGCGCTCGTGGCGTCCACCACCAGGTCCGCCGGACAGGTGAGCGTCGGCGGGTCATCGGTCACGTCGACCGTCACCGTGGCCTCGTTGCTGTCGAGCCCGCAGTCGCGCGCCCGGTACGTGAAGCTGTCCGGTCCGATGTAGCCCGGGTTCGGCGTGTACGTGAGGTCGGGCGGCGTGCCCGTGAGCGTGCCGTGCGCCGGCGGCGTGACGATGATGAACGTGAGCGCGGAGCCCTCCGCGTCCGTGCCCGTCAGCGTCACCTCCGCGGGCGCCCCGTTGCTCGACAGGGCCGTCAGGCCCTGCACGGTGGGCGCCGTGTTCGTCACCGCGCGCACCACGCGTCCACCGCCCACGCCGTTGGCGAAGACGGAGAGCACATACGCGCCCGGCGTCACGCTCGCGGGGATGGTGGCCGTCACGCCCGTGGCGGACATGTCGCTGCCCGGCAGGCTCCACAGCCGCCGGCCCTCGTTGGCCTGCAGGCGCACCTGCGGGAAGGCCGCAGAGGAGTCGCGGTAGTCACCCGAGCTGGCCCCGGAGATGCCCTGGAACCCCGTGCCGGTGATGCGCACCGGACAGCCGATGGGGACCTGGTCCGGCGTGGCCACCGTCGGCCGCCAGGCGGGCTGCGCGCCCGTGTCCTCGTAGCGCGAGGCGCTCGCCAGCCAGGCACCGCCCGCGTCCTGCCCGCCGAAGGTCAGCGCTTCGCCGGTGGACAACACGATGAGCTTCGAGAGCGTCCGGCCCTCGGGCAGGTTCGCCGCGGGCTGCCAGGTGTTCGTCACCGGGTCGTACAGCTCCGCGCTGTTCAGCACGCTCCCCCCGCCCTCGCCACCCGCGACGAGCACGCGCCCGGAGGGCAGCAGCGCGGCGGAGTGATGGGCCCGCGCCGTCGTGAGCGTCCCCGCCGGAGACCAGGTGTTGGTCGTCGGGTCGTACAGCTCCGCGGTCGCCGTCTCGGCCGTGGGGGAAAGGCCGCCCGCGGCCAGCACCCGCCCGGATGGCAGCAGGGTCAGCGAGAAGTGGGCCCGGCCCTCCGCGAGCGACGCGGCGGGGGACCACGTGTCCAGGGCCGGGTCATACAGCTCCACCGAGTTGACCGACGTCGAGCTGAAGCGTCCGCCCGCCACCAGCACCCGACCGTCCGGCAGCAGCACCGCGGCGTGGTTCGTGCGAGTCTCCGGAGTCGTGGCCACCGGACGCCAGGTGTTGGCGGCCACGTCGTAGATCTCCGTCACGCCCGCGAGCCGTCCGCCCGTCACCAGCACGTCGCCCGTCGCGAGCAGCGTCGCGGTGTGGCCATCGCGCGCGCCCGCCATGTTCCCCGCGGGAACCCAGGTGTCCGTCGTCGGGTCGTACCGCTCCGCCGAGGACAGGCGCGCACCGCCGTTGTTGGCGCCACCGATGGCGAGCACCTGCCCCGAGCGCAGCAGCGTCAACGTGGCGCGCTCGCGCGTCGTGCTCATCGGGGCCGCGGCGGACCAGGAGTCACTCGCGGGGGTGTAGCGCTCCGTGTCGCCGAGCACGCCCGTGTCGGCGCGGCCTCCGGCGACCAGCACCTGCCCCGAGGGCAGCAGCACGGTCGACTGACTCTCGCGCGCCGTCGCCAGCGCGCCGGCCGGCGTCCAGCGGGAGCTGGAGGCCTCGTAGCGGTCCGTCTCCGCGGTGAAGACCGTGGGGCCACCCGACTGGTTGAAGCCGCCGGCGACCAGCACCTGCCCGGTGACGAGCAGCGTGGCGGTGGCGTTCTCGCGGCCCACGGCCACCGTGCCCGCGTCGCTCCAGGTCCCCGTCGCGGGGTCATAGATTTCCGCGACGGTCTGAGCCACCCTCGCGTCATCCGAGCCGCCCATCACCACGACCTTCCCATCCGGGAGCAGCGTGGCCGTGTGGCCGTTGCGGGGAAGCCGCAGCGCGCCCGTCGCGGTCCAGGTGTTGGCCACCGGGTCGTAGAGCTCCGCGTGCGTGACGACATTCACGCCCGAGCGGCCGCCCGCGACCAGCACGCGCCCATCGGGCAGCATCGTCCCTGTCGCGTAATGACGCGGCACCAGGGGCGGAGCCGCGAGCGTCCAGGTCCCGGAGGTGGGGTCGTAGAGCTCCGCGCTGGGGACGTTCCCACCCCCAGGGTTGAAGCCGCTGACCACCAGCACCCGACCGTCCCGCAGCCGCGCGGCGACGTGGGCGCGGCGGGCGGTGGACATGGAGGCCGTGGCCGTGAAGGTGTTCGTCGTCGGGTCGTACAGCTCCGCCGTCGCCAGGCTGGAGCCGCCCGCGACCAGCACCTGCCCCGAGGACAGCAGCGTGGCGGTCGGCAGCGAGCGGCTCGCGGCCATCGCGCCCGTGGCGGTCCAGGTGTTCGTCGTCGCGTCGAACAGGCGCCCCGTCAGGCTGCCGTCCATGAAGGCGACGGCCCTGCCCGTCGGCAGCATCACGCCGACCGACGTATTGCCGGTGATGCCCGGGGCCGCGACAGCGGACCAGGCGCCCCGCGTGGGGTCGAACCGCTCCGCGCTGGTGACGAAGCCCAGGCTGTTGACGCCGCCCACCGCCAGGACGGAGCCATCCGTCAGCGGGATGGCGGCATGCTGGGCCCGCGCGGTCGCCATCACCGCCGTCGAGGACCAGCCGGGGTCAACCACCAGCGGCGCCTGGAGCCCCGCGAGCGCGACCTCCGAGACGATTCCCACCTGAGGCGCCACGACGTCGAACACCTTCGCGACGGCGCTCGCGCGCACGCCCGACAGCCGCGCCGTCCCGCGACGGGAGGTGCCTTCCGCGTCACGGACCTCGGACGGGTGGAAGCGCAGCACCGGCGAGCCGTCCTCGTCGAGGAACTCGATGACCTCGCCCGTGTCCCGCAGCCGCGTCACCGTGGCCGGGAGCGTGACGCGGTACTCGGCGCGGTGGGTGGGCTCGGAGGCGTCCACCACCCAGGCCTCCTCGATGCGCGAGCCGCGCCAGCCCTGGCTCAGCGCCGCGAAGCCGCCCACCGGGAAGAAGAAGTGCCGCTCGCCCACGTACGACACGGCGCCCTCGTGGCGCGGCGTCCCGTGGTCGGCCTCCCTCGGTGACGACTCGACCCGGAAGGACAGCCCCCGGGTGGAAATCTCCAGCGTCCCGCTCCCGGTGAGCCGGGCCGTCAGCGCCCGCGCGTCCGTACTGGAGGCCGGTGTGTCCGACGAGGAGAAGCGCCTGGGGGCGGCCTCGTCCGTGGCCAGTTCCGGGAAGTAGCTCCGGGCCAGGGCGAGCGCCTCCTCCGCCGCGGGCAGTTCGCGCTGTTGCTCGCACGACCACACCACGGCACAGCACAGCATCAAGACCAGGCGTTGCAAGACGCATCTCGACTGCATCTGTCACCCTCCCAGGACCCGAGCGTGAATCACGGGCCTACGCGCCGGGGCGCGTGCCACGCGGAAGGACCCGCGCGTGTCGACGCACGCTGTATCACGCTTTTCCTTGAACCGGACCCACTTGACTCGCCCTGGGAGGTCATGTGGGGTCCCCGGCTCCAGGAGGCATCCACCCATGACGTCGACGAAACACGAAGTCGTGAGCGCGCCGGGGCTGCCCAAGCCCGTGGGCCCCTACTCGCCCGCGATGAAGCTGGAGTCGCTGCTCTTCGTCTCCGGACAGGCCGCCACGGACCCGGCCACCGGGAAGCAGGCGGAGGGAATCGAGGCGCAGACGGAGCAGGTGCTGCGAAACCTCGAGCGCATCCTGGTGGCGGGCGGCTCCAGCCTCCAGCACGTCCTGCGCTGCGGCGTCTTCCTGACGGACATGAAGGACTTCCGCCGGATGAACGCCGTCTACGAGCGCGTCTTCGCCGGACACCGCCCCGCGCGCACCACCGTGCAGGTGTCGGCGCTCCCCGACGAGGGGCTGATGGTGGAGATCGACTGCGTCGCCTACGTGCCCTGAGCCGCGCGGCACGGGCCGTCCGAATGAGGACCGGAACTGTCCTAGTTCGTCCGTACCGTGGGGCCTTCTTCTTCCGGAAGGCCCGATGCGACTGCCCCTCCTCGTTCTCATCTTGTCCCTGACGTGGACGGCCCACGCGCGCCCGCCGGCCTCCGGTGCTGGAGTCAGGCCCGTGAAACCGTCGTCGGATGAATGCTGCGCGGTGCTGGAGTTGAGGCAGTACACGCTGCGCGAGGGGCAGCGGGACGTGCTCGTCTCGCTGTTCGAGCAGGAGTTCATCGAGAGCCAGGAGGAGAGAGGCGCCCGGCTCGTCGGCCAGTTCCGGGACGCGGCGAGGCCCGAGCGCTTCGTGTGGCTGCGCGGCTTTTCGGACATGGTGTCCCGCGAGGCGGCGCTGAAGTCCTTCTACGGCAGCCCGGTGTGGAAGGCGCACCGGGAGGCCGCGAACGCGACGATGCTGGACTCGTCGAACGTGCTCCTGTTGAAGCCGCTCCCGGGTCGACGGGGGTTCCCCGCGCCGTCGCGGGCGCGTCCGGGAGTGGAGGCGCGCGAGGTGCCCGGCTCACTCATCGTGGCGACGATCCTCCACCGTGACGTGCCCGTGGATGGAGCGTTCGTGGAGTACGTCGAGGAGAGGCTGGTGCCGGAGCTGACGAAGGCGGGGGCTGTGCCCCTGGCGGTGTTCCAGAGCGAGCACGCGACGAACACCTTCCCGGCGCTGCCCGTGCGGGAGGGGGAGCACGTGGTCGTCTACTTCACGCGGTTCGCGAGTCGGGAGGCGTACCGCGCGCACGTGGAGCGGCTGGAGGGCTCACGCGGCTGGAAGGAGACGGTGCGCCCCGGGCTGCGCGCGAAGCTGAAGGCGGAGCCGGAGACGTTGCTGTTGGAGCCCACGGCCCGCTCACGGCTCAGGTGAGCGGACCGGAGGGCGGTGCGGCGACTACTGCGCGCAGTAGACGGCGCGCTCGAACTTGCCCGTCACGTCGACGATGGAGCCGGAGCGGACCACGTACTCGCTGGCGCCGACGTGCGTGTCGGCGTTGCACCAGTCATACGTGTAGCCCAGGCCGGTCCACGGGTACTGCGTGCGCTGCCAGAAGCCGTAGCTGGAGGCGAAGTACGCGTTCATCCAGTTCTTGTGCTCGTTGGTGGCGGACTCGGGGAACTGCAGGCCGCAGCTGCCGTCGTCGATCTCCGAGTCCGGGCAGGGGCGGAACATGTCCGAGGGCTTCACCCACAGCTCGACGATGTAGCGCCCGTTGTCGCTCTCGCCCGCGGGGGGCAGGCCCAGGTACTGGTTGACGCGCGCCACCAGCTTGTCCTGGGGCACCGTCTTGCAGAACGTCTGCAGCTGCGGCGCGGGGGTGACCCACACCTCGCGGGTCAGCGTGTTCTGGCCCACCGTGTAACCCTGGAACGTGGTCCAGATGGCCATGCGCACGGCCGTCTTGTCCTCGTTCCAGACGAGCTTCGTGTTGGACGGGCTGATGGCCCACAGGTCCGTGGAGATGTCGGCGCTCGTGGGCTCCGCCGCGTTGCGCACGGCCTCGGCGTAGGTGGAGGCGTCACACGCCAGGGGCCCGGGCGGCTCGGGGGTGTTGTCGTCGTCGTCGCCACAGGCGGTCAGGGACAGGAGGGCCGCCATGGCGGCGAGGCTTCGCAGGGTGCGCGGAAAGACACTGAACATCATTCGTCTCCAACTGGGAGTCACAGGTTTCCTGGAAGTGTAGTGGAACCTGGGATTCAGAGCACCCTGGAAGGCCGCGAAAGTACGGGGCCAGGCAGACCTCTGCTCCTCTCACGTCTTCGGTGATGCCTCGTCGGTA
This sequence comes from Myxococcus faecalis, assembly GCF_050039385.1. Taxonomy (NCBI): domain Bacteria; kingdom Pseudomonadati; phylum Myxococcota; class Myxococcia; order Myxococcales; family Myxococcaceae; genus Myxococcus; species Myxococcus faecalis. The sequence continues at coordinate 2,538,507 of NZ_CP144336.1, forward strand.
CGACCTGTGCCAGGTGTGTCAGGCAATGTGCCCGAGGAGGAGGTGGTTTTGCCCCCCGAGCCGTTTGTGGCGCCCTCCACTTCGTTTCTGGCCCGAGCAGCTTCGTTCTTGGCGGCGGTCGCTTCAGACCTGGCGCGGGCGGCCTCGACCTTCGTATCTCCCGCCAGGCCCTTCGCGGCTATTGCCTCACTCGTCGCCCTGCGGGCCTGGGATTGAGCATCACCTTCCGCCTTCGTCGCTCGCCGGGCTTCTTCATACGCCTTGCCTGCCTCCAGTTCTCCAGCGGCGGCATGCTTGTCTCAAGTTCCGGCGCGCATCTCTGTCATACACGCCTCAGAAAAAGAGATACCCCTGGCACCGGAAGCGACACATGGAGCCGCATCGACATCACGCCGGCAGCAGTGCGCCCGACCGCACCGACGGGCGCACTGCCCCCAGGACATGGAGACACGTCCCCCATGTCCGTGGACTCAACGAACACAACACACCGCTTGCCTTGAAGTCATGTCAGCCCTGGCCCGAGCTCATCGGCTCGAATGGCTCAAGATGACCTGCCTGCTGGGTGGCGCCACCGTGGGCTCCCACCGGTACAGCGCGACTCCGCGCATCTGATTCGAGCTGATTGCAATCAATCGGCGCGCAGCAAGCATCGTGAGCTGCCGCCCGCTCTTCTGTGAGCGTTCCTCGACAATGGCTCCATGCATGTCATGGAACCCAGCCGGGACATACCCCTCGGGGAGCAACGCCAGACCCGCCTGGATTTCCTCCTGGAGGCTGTCATCCATGAGCCCAAACCGAAGGACTCCCTGTGCCGGCTCCGTCAATTGTGACGCGGAGCGCAGGTAGGCGCTCGCAACCGCTTCACGAAATCCCTGGGGGCCGAAATCAAAGCTGGAGAGCGTCGCGATGGTCCCCCAGACGGTGCGCTGCTTGCCATTCTTCGACAGGCCCGCCTGGAGCCCTTGCAGGACATGCCGGCCCTCGACTCCCACCGCCGTATCGCAACCCAACAGCCTCAGCTCGGCGGTATGGGCGAGGAATCCATCGAGCGCCAGCAAGTGTTTCCAGCTCGCTTCATCGGGCGTCACGATGTCTTCGCCCGAGTCCCCGAGCGTCAGCGTCCCTGGCTGCCCATGACCAAAGATGTCCAGCCGGCTCAGTTTCGCCCGGGCGAAGCTGACCGCCTCCTTCACGACATGCTGAAGCTTCTCCACCTTCTGACAGCGCTCGAACCTGCGCCGGGCATCCCGCACTTCATCCACGAGGAAGACGGCCCGTTCGACCTCCCAGTCGAGGGTCGAGGCATACGCAATGATGGTCAAGTGCATGGCATCTCCCTCACCCTTCGTCCTGCAGGGCCGCCAGCGACGCCAGCAGCAGGGACATGGAGCGCAGCATCTCGTCGCGGACCGCGTTCCCCCGACGCTGCAGCCTGTCGGTGCCGAAGGGCCACTTTCCCTTCCCATCCGAGTAGGCGTCCAGGTTCGTGACCTGCTGACCCCTGAGGTACGCTTCCGACAGCAGCAGGTATCCGAACTGGCCCACCTGTGCGAACACCGCCGTCGACGGCAGCCCCGGCCACACGTCCGCGGGGTTCCCGAGGTCGACCGTCAACCCCACACACGTGGGAGAGGCTCCGTCGAGCGCCATCAAGTCGAACGTGAAGGCATTCGGAATCGTGCTCTTCACCTGGACCTTGTAGGCCCGGTACCCCTTGGAGGGGAACTTCTCGACGGTGGGCATCCACCAGTTCCTCAAATCCTGCACCGAGTTCTGAGGCGTCTGGGTGGAGTCATCGTAGAACGGCGTCGGGGGCATGGGGCACTCCGGGACTGCGGGTGGGACTTCAACTGTCTGCTTATTTGGATTCCCGTGTCAGACTGAAAGCCTTCATCAGGTTGTAGACATGCTGGCGTGTCAGATCGAGCCGCCGGGCGACATCCGTGACACACCAATCCACGCACTCCAGCTCGCGGCGCAGCAGGTCTCGTTGGAAGCGGCGTGTTGCTTCATGGAATGAAATGATTCCGGCCGGTGAAACGGCTGCCGACTCGAACAAGTGGCGTGGCTCCAGGAACGTCGCGGCCTCGGCGCTGGCACGGATGAGCGCGGCCTCCAGACGGTGCCGGAGCTGACGGATGTTCCCGGGCCATTCCGCCGTCTCGCAGGCGGCGAAGCACGCGGGAGAGGGGCTCAATCTCGGCAAGCCATTCTCCTCGGCCAGCCGCGCGAGCAGTGCCTCAACCAAGGGGGCGATGTCCTCGCGCCGCTCGGCCAGTGAGGGCATCCGGACAGGCAGGACATTGAGCCGGTAGAAGAGGTCCTCGCGGAAGCGCCGCTCGCGGACGAGCTGCTCCAGGTTGGCGTTGCTCGCGGCCACCAGGCGGACATTCGCCTTGAAGGGCTTGGGACTGGCCAGCGGGAAGTACTGTCGGGACTGGAGCAACTGGAGCAGCTTGGCCTGCGCGGCCAGGGGAATCTCGGCGATTTCGTCGAGGAAGAGCGTCCCGCCCTCCGCTGCCTCCACCTTTCCGATGGTCCGGCGCGCCCCAGGGAAGGCCCCGGGAAAGGCCCCGAAGAACTCGCTCTCGAAGAGACCTTCCGGAACCGCCGCGCAGTTGAGCTCCACGAATGGCGCCAGCCTGCGCTTGCTGTTGACGTGGAGCGCCTGCGCCAGCTGGGTCTTCCCCGTCCCCGAAGGGCCGCTGATCATCACCGTCACGTCGAGCGGTGCGGCGACGGCGAGCTGCGCGAACACCTGTGCGATCCCCGGGCTCCGCCCGACGATGTCCTCCAGTTGGAAGCGTTGCCGGTAGGGGTGGGTCGGGTCATCCCCACGCCCCTTGTTCTGGAGCAGGGCCCGCTCGGCGGCCGTGCCCAGGAAGTGGGCCACGGATTCCACGAGCATCACCAACTCTTCGGAGAAGGGCCCCGCACCGCGCTTTCCCTCGAGATAGAGGACGCCCGGCAGTCGTCCCGCCAGGGGCACGCAGAGGACCGCCTCCAATCGCTGGGACTTGACGCTGGCGGAGCCGGAGAAGCGTGCGTCCAGCAGTGCGTGCGCCGTGTGCACGGACTTGCCAGCGGCGATGGCCGACGCGACGATTCCGCGAGAGGTCAGCTCGCGAATCTCCTCGCGCTCCAGCTCCGAACAACCATGGAAGAGCGACCACTCCCGGCGCTCGACCGAGCCATCTCCATACAGTTCGAGCCCCGCACGTTGCGCGTCGGCCAGCTCGACCAGAGAGGTCAGGACATCCTGAAGGGGTTGGAGGGGATTGGGTGCATCCATGACGCGAAGCACCGCGAGATACAAATCTCGCTCACGGGCAATGCGAGCCTCGGGGGTGACCATGTCAGTCACGATACCACCCGTTCGAAGCACGGCAATGCTGGCGAGCCAGAGGGAGCGCATGGGCTCGGACAGTCATTGCAGGGACCACGCCACGTCCCGCCCAGGGAGGACACTGGCGTCGCATCCGCACGGTGCGTCCACGGCGTTTGACGGGAACGAGAGGCGTTGTCCACGGAAGTTGACAGACATGTCGCCCGGCCGTTTCACATACGTCTGCATCAACCATCCGCGTGTCAAGGCATGGTGATTGCTCTCACGGTGACGTGGGCCCCGCAGGATGCCGAGCATCGGGGCCTTCCACCGAGGAACCCATGTCACGACTCAAGAAGATGCCCATCACCCCCGTGCCCTCCCTGTCCTCCTCCACCAGAGAGCAGGAGGACTCCCTCTTCTCGCCGCGTAAAACCCATCACAACCTGCGCGAGCTGACGATGGACGCTCGCGACGCGGCGCTGGATGGCGACCCGGGCCCGATGGAACCCACGAGCTATCAGACGCTGTTCAGTCGACTGTCCGCCGCGCGCGATACCCTTCCCGCCGCCTACCGGGACACCTTCTACCAGCCGCTCCTCAACAAGGTGGCGGAGCTGGGCCCTGCCCGGTTCGCGCAGTTGCTCCACCAGGACCCGAGGCGGGAGGGGAGCGCGGGACTCCTGCTGGACGCGGCACACGCGGTCCTCCAGAACGCGGAGCGCTACGAGCCTGTGGCGACGGATGCATTCCAGGAGGTCGTCAGCGACCTGGTCGATGGCTTCCTCAGCGCCGAGGACCGCAGGGGAGTCCTCCCTCCAGACCTGGGTGTGCTGCCGCCGCTGGTGAAGTGGGGCAACCCGGACTTCGGCCCCTACACCTGGCCCGTGGATGCCACCTCGAGCGTGCTCGGGATACAGGCGGGCATCGTCAGCCTTCCACCGGCCCATGCGCGGCGAGGGCTGTTGGGCTGGGCCGCGCTGCCTCACGAGGCGGCGGGACACGACATCCTCAACGCGGATTCGGGGTTAACGGCGGAGCTCTCCAACGCCGTGTATGACCAGCTCAAGAGCAGCTTCCCCTCGCTCGCGACCTACTGGGCGGACCGCATCGACGAGTCGGCCGCGGATGTGCTCGGCATCCTCAACATGGGCCCCACGGCGGGCCTGGGCCTGGTGGGCTACTTCCGAGGGCTCAACGCGGCCTGGGGAGGTGGGCCGGTCCTTCGGCGCGATGGCCCCTCCGAAGACACCCATCCCGCGGACGTCCTGCGGGGCTATCTGGCGGCGGCGACCGTCCAGAAGCTCCGTTTCGCGGCCGGGACGGCCTGGGGCGAGCTCATCGAGCGGGAGGTGGATACGGACCTGAACGGGAGGAAGCTCGACCTCGAAGGGGCTTCCGTGACGCGTGAGCTGGCCAAGAGCTCCGCGGATGCCGTCGCCCAGGTCCTCGTCACCTACCGTCCCGCCGCGCTCGAGGGGCATGCGTTGGGGCAGATCCAGAACTGGCGGGACGAGGACGAGGCGCGCGTCAATCGTCTCGCCAGGGGACTGGCACGCGGCCCGGTGGAGCTCGCCGGGGAGCTGGCAGAGGGGACGTACGCCGCGCACCTCGTCGCGGCGGCGGTGGTCGCCGGCCTGACGCCCGACGCCGACATCCCGTCGGTCCACTCGCGCATGATTCGTCAGCTCAAGCAGATGCACGACGCCAACCCGATGTGGAGCGCCCTCGCCGTCCCCTTCCGAGGCAGCATGGCGCGACACCGAATCTACCGTCCGCTCCAGAAGCACGCGTAAGCCGCGACTCATCGTCGCCGCCCTCGTTCCACACAGCGCATCCCAATGCCGAATTCAAAGCTGCGGGGTGACTTGTGATTGGCCCAGACGAGCCAGTGGTGCTGCGCCTCCGGGGGAGCGTCCCACCGCCCCCCGGCGACCATGCGGTAGCCCGGGAAGTCCCCTTCCGTCGCATCGGTCGCGGTCCACTCCGCCACGTTGCCCGCGAGATCGACCATGCCGTAGGGCCCCACGTCCTTGGGGAACGACCCCACGGGCGCCAGGGTGGGAAACGCATCCTCCCCACCCAGATTCGCCGGCGGCACACGCCTGTCATCCCCCCACACCGTCTGCCGCCGGGGCATGGGATTGGGCACACGCCCGTCCGCGTCCAGGAACTCACCGCCGCGCCCTGCCTTCGACCACTCCTCATACGTGGGCAACGCCTTGCCCAGGAAATGGCAGAACGCCTCGGCCACCTCCGCGTCGATGGCCGAGACGGGGCGGGACGCCTCCGCCGCATGGGCATACTTCGGATGCTTCGGGGGCGCCTCCCGCTTTCCACCGACAAGAGGAAGGATTCGCGCCTCGAAGAGCTGGAACTGCGCGTTCGTCACCTCCGTCCGGTCCATCGAGAACGCGTCGACGTGGACCCGGACCTCCTGCTCGGGCCTCACCTCCGGACGCCAGTACCACCCCGCCGGAACGGGCACCTGCCCGGCCCGCGACGCGGCGCACGTGGGCACCGGCAGCCTCAGCGCCTCGCGCCGAGCCCGCTGCGCATACCCCGGCAATCGCAGCAGCCGCACCCGAGAGGGCGGACATGCCCCACGCCACACCGTGAGCCACGCCGCCCTCGAGGGCGCCTGCACCCGCTCCCGCCAGGCCCCCTCCCCATCCACCTGTCCCGGATGGCGCGTCAGCCGCGTGTCGTCATACGCGGGCCCCTCGCCTCCAGCCTCCGCGGGCGCGAGGCTCCACCGGAGCGGCTCGGTGACGGGCACCCGCGTCCACGCGAGCGCGCCCGCGTCGTAGTCGAAGAGCTCCAGCACGAGGTCGAAGTCCCCCTGGTCCAGGGACATCAGCTCCATCTCCCGCTGCCGCCGCGTCGCCTCCCGCTGGCTCTGCTGGAACGCGAGCACCACCGCCGTCCCGATGCCCGTCGCGAGCACCAGCAACAACCCTCCCGCGACGAACCCCAGCCGCCGTCTGCGCAGCCGCCCCTGCTCGCGCCGCCTCCCCGCATCCAAGAACGCCCGGGAGCGGCTCACCAACGGCACCTGCCCCTCCGACAGACGGCGCAACGCCTGGTCCAGCGCGCTCCCGCCCCACGTCTCCTCGTCCCTGCGCCCCCGCCGGTCCCACAGCTCCGAGGCCTGGTCGATTTCGCTGACCAGCTGATGCTCGTCCCGCGACTCCTGCCGCCAGCGCGCCAGCTCCGGCCACGCCGTGGCCAGCGCCTCGTGCGCCAGCTCCACCAGCGCCCCGTCCGTCTTCACGTCCCGCGAGGCCACCACCAGCCGGTGTGACAGCAGCGCGTCCAACACCGGCTTCGCCCCCGCCCCCAGCGTCTCCAACAGCTCCTCGCGCAGCCGGGGCCTCCGGGTCCCCTCGGGCGTGAGCAGCTCCAGCAGCAACAGGCGCGCCGTGTGGATGTCCCGCGCCGACAGCTGCCCGAGCAGCTGCCGCCCCTGCGCCGCCAGCGCCCCCGCAACGCCGCCCAGCTCCTCGTAGACGCTCGTCCGCAGCAGCCGGGGCCCCCGCGCCCTGCGCTCCCAGAGCGCCGCGCACGTGGCCTGCAGGAGCGGCAGCCCCACCGGCTGGGCCCGGACATCCGCGACGATGCGCTCGACCAGCCCGTCCTCCAGCGCATACCCCACGCGCCGCAGCGGCCCGGTGACGGCCTCGGTCAACGCCCCGGGCGACAACGGCCCCACCACGAACGCATGGCCAAGGAATGCCCCCAGGTGCTCCACGCGCGCGAAGTGCCCCAGGTAGTCGTCGCGGAGCACCACCAGCACCCGCCAACCGATGCCCGCCGAGGCCACCGCGGCGAGACACCGCGCCAGCGCCACCGCGTCCTCCGGCGCCCCCAGCGTGAAGACCTCCTCGAACGCATCCACCGCCAGGAGCGCGGGCCCCGGGGCGCGTGCCTGCAGCAGCCCCACGAGCGCCCCCGGAGTCACGGACAACGTCTCGGCCAGCTCCCGCTCCAGCCCGAGCACCTCCACCAGCCTCGCGAGCGGACGCGCGCCCGGGCGCAGCGACACCACCTCCCAGCGCGCCATCTGCCGCAGCCGGGGCACCACGCCCGCGTGCAACAGCGAGCTCTTGCCGATGCCGGACGGCCCCACCAGCACCACGGGCGCGTCCTGACGCAGCCGCTCGACGAGCGCCCCCACCTCCATCTCCCGTCCCGAGAAGTCCTCCGCCTCGTCCTCGGCGAACGAGCGCAGCCCATGGAACGGCGCCCTCGCGCCCTCCTCCCTTCCCCCGGCGCGGCGCGCACCGGCTCCAGCCATTGCGTGAGGGCCTGCTCCAGGGCCCGCGCCGTGGGCCGCGCCTCGGGCACGAGCGCCAGGCAATCCTTGAAGAGCGAGGCCCCGTGCAGATGCGGCGCCGGCCCCGGGAGCGGACGCGGCTGGAACGCGAACGACGCCAGGTGCGCGTCCTCCACCGGCCGCTTCCCCTCCAGCAGCTCGTGCAGAATCACCCCCAGCGACCACACATCCATCGCCGGCGACGGAGGCGCGCCCCGCCAGCGCTCGGGGGACATGTACGCGGGCGTCCCCGACGCGGCCTGCGCGGTGGTACCCGCGTGCCGGGCGAGCCCGAAGTCCACCACGCGCAGGCGCCCATCCCTCGGCAGGAAGACGTTCTCCGGCTTGAGGTCCGCGTGGATGATGTCGTGGCGATGCGCCTCCGCGAGCGCGTCCGCGATGGCCCGCCCGATTCGCAGCACCTCCCCGGGCGACAGCCGCTCGCGCGACATCCGCTCCCGCAGCGTCTGCCCCTCCAGGTACTCCAGCGCGAGGTAGGGCTGCCCCTTGAACACGCCCGCGGCGTGCACCGTGACGATGTGGGGGTGGTTGAAGCGGGCCGTGGTGCGCGCCTCCTCCAACATCCGCTCCGCGCCAGGAGGACCGAGCAGCTCCGGCCGCAGGAGCTTGAGCGCGACGTGGCGCCCCAAGGACAGGTCCTGCGCCAGGTAGACACGCCCCGACGCGCCCTCGCCGAGCAGCCGCAGCACCCGGAAGCCCTCCACGAGACAACCCGTGGAGAGCAAATCATCGGTCGCCTCGGGCGACGCGCCCAAGCCCCACTTGCTCATGTCCGCCCCACCCCCAGCGATTCCTCGTGTGTCCCGGTCGCGGCTCGCCCGAGGATGCTAGGGCCAACCGGCCGACAGGCGCCATGACCACCCGGGCCCACCCACGCCGGGACGCCATGGGCAGGCCGGGTCCGAATCACCACCCCTGGAGCCGACAGAGCGCGGCTGAAATCCCAGACGAGGGGCGCCTGCTGTAAGGGATTGACGCCATTCATTGTCCCAGTCGCCGCGTGAATGTCGTCTCACGGCCGCCGTCTGGGACTGGGGGCGGGGTTTGCTGCCGGGGGCTCTTCACCCAGCTTGCCTCACGTGGCCCGTCCATCTCGGACCGCCACCGGGGCCCATGGCCCGTGCGACGCCGCTGCTGAGCGCGGTGCCCGACATGCCCCGAGAGGAGAATACATGAAACGCTGGGTGGGATGGATGGCCATGGCCGTGGTGCTGCTGTCGGCCTGGGAGACACACGCGCAGGAGCCGAGGGCGGAGGTCCCCCAGGAGCAGGGGCTGGCCATCACGAGCTGGATATACCTGGATGGCATGGTGGCGCCGTGGCAGGACTTCTCCTGGGCGCAACACTCGCTGACGAACACCTCGCCCGTCTCCGGAGGACGACACTCCATCTCCGTGACGATGCGAGCGAATGAAGGCCTGTTCTTCCAGACGGAGCCCCGGGTGGTGGCGGCCACCGACACCCTGGTCCTGCGCGTGCACGGCGGCACGGGCGGAGAGTCCGCGGCGGTGCAGGTGCGCGCCTTCCAGGAGAACGTGCTCACGCCGGGCACGCCCCTGGGCGCCCGCTGCACCGGGGGCCGCATCCGCGCCAACACCTGGGTGACGTGCCGGGTGCCGCTGTCGGCCCTGCTCTCCATCGGCTCGCGCATGAAGGGCCTGGTGCTCCAGGAGGCGCGCGGGGTGGCGCTGCCCACGCTCTACTTCGACGAGGTGCGCCTGGAGGACTCGGACGGGCCCGCGCCCGTGCAGGTCAGCGTCTCGCCGCCCGCCGTCACCCTGCCCCCAGGCGGCACCAGCACCTTCGTCGCCACGGTGACGGGCACCACCAACACCCAGGTGCTCTGGAGCGTGCGCGAGGGCAGCGCCGGCGGCGCCGTCACCCAGGCGGGCGTTTACACCGCGCCCGCCACGCCCGGGACGTACCACGTGGTGGCCCAGAGCCTCGCGGACCCCAGCCGGTCCGCCGAGGCCACCGTCACCGTCAGCGCCGCGCCCGGCGGCGGGCTGTGGGTGTCCGGCTATTACACCGGCTGGAACGCGGACCTGTACCCCCCGGAGAAGGTGGACTTCAGCGCCCTGACGCACATCCTGGTCGGCCGCGTCACGCCCAACCCCGACGGCACGGTGAACACCCAGTTCGACAACGACAACGGGCCGGCCATCGCCCGCACGCTGTCCACGCGGGCGCACGCCGCGGGCCGCAAGGCGCTCATCATGGTGGGCGGCTCCGGAGAGCACGACGGCTGGGTGGGCGCCGCCTCCAATGCCAACCGCGCCCGCTTCGTCAGCAACCTCCTCGCCGCCATGGACAGCTTCGGCTACGACGGCCTGGACATCGACTGGGAGCCCATCGAGCCGGAGGACAAGCCCAACCTGCTGGCACTGGTGCGGGAGCTGCGCGCGGCGCGGCCCAACATGCTGATGACCATCCCCATCAACTGGGTGAACGCCAACTTCCCCGAGGACGCGGACCCGTGGTTCGCCAACCTGGTGCCCTACATGGACCAGATGAACGTCATGACGTACGAGATGACCGGCCCCTGGGGCGGTTGGGATTCGTGGTACAGCTCCGCGCTCACGGGCGAGTCCGGCACGCATCCGACGTCGGTGGCCTCCAGCCTCAACGCCTGGGTGGCCGCGGGGCTGCCCAAGGCGAAGCTGGGCATGGGCATGCCCTTCTACGGCATGGCCTGGCGCAACATCACCGGCCCCTACCAGCCCTACACCGACTGGTCCGACTACGTGGGCAGCGACAACGACTTCACCTACGCGCGCATCCTCCAGCTGTCCGCCAGCGGCACCTACCGCTGGGACGCGGCGGCCCAGTCCAGCTACGTCACCTTCACCCGCCCCGTGGTGGACGGCACCGTGCGTTGGATTTCATATGACTCGCCGCAGGCCATCGCCGCCAAGGGCGCGTGGGCCCGCGCCAACGGCTTCGGCGGCACCATCATCTGGACCCTCAACCAGGGCTGCACCAACCCCTCCACCGGCGCCAATCCTCCCCTGGACGCCGTGAAGGAAGCCTTCCAGCCCTGAGTCCCCACGGGACGCTAGAGAGGGAAGGCGCGAGGCCCGAGAGGGAAACCCATCCACCCTCCGGGCCCGCACACCCCGGGCGTCACGACGCGCGCCCGGGGTGCCCGCCCGCTGGGCTGACGACACGCGGTGGAAAGTCTCCTGCCCCGCGGGGCCAGGACTGCCATGAACTCCACGCCGCGAGCGTGAAGTGCGAGGCGTCCCGCGCCTGGCCGCCTTGGCGTCACGGGCGTTGGCGCCCAGTCTGCAATGGCCAGACGCCACGGAAGGGATTCCCCCTCCGCCGCTGGAGCCACACACATGAAAGCCATTCGAAGCACCCTCGCCGCCGCCACCGCCGCCGCGGCTGTCTTCACCGCCACGAGCGCCGACGCCGCCACGGCCACCGCCAACCTCACCGTGACGGCCACCGTCGCGTCCGCGTGCACCATCAACTCCGGCACGCTCAACTTCGGCAACTACGACCCGGTGGTCATCAACTCCGCGAACGGCATCGACCTCTTGGGCACCGGCACGCTGACGGTGCAGTGCACCCTGTTGAGCACCGCCGTGGTGACGCTGGGCCAGGGCACCCACGCCGCCACGGGCTCGACGGACGCGGTGCCGCGCCGCCGCATGCGCAACACCAACTCCAATGACTACCTGGCCTATGACCTCTACCAGGACCTGGCGCGCCTGGTGGTCTGGGGGAACACCGCGGGCACGGGCCTGCCGTACATCGGCACGGGGCTGTCCACGCCTGTGATTGTCTACGGCACGGTGACGCGCGGGCAGGTCGTCCCGTCCGGCACGTACAACGACACCGTCGTCGCCACCATCACCTTCTGAGCCACCCGAGGCACCATGCATCCGCGTCTGTCTTCCTGGGCCCGCCACCTGCGCTGGTGGGCGTTGTGGCTCCTCGCGCTGCCCGTCCCGGGGCTCGCCGCCTCCGTCGAGGTCAACCCCGTGCGCCTGGAGCTGGTCGGCGGCGCCCGAGGGGTGGTGGTGACGGTGAAGAACCTGGGCGACGAGACCACGCGCTTCCAGGCGTCCATGCACACGTGGGCCCAGGACGAGACCGGCCGCATGAGCCTCGAGCCGACGCAGGAGGTGTTCTTCTTCCCGTCGATGTTGACGCTGGAGCCGGGGGAGTCCCGCCCCATCCGGGTGGGCATCTCCTCGGCTCCCCGGGACACGGAGCGCACCTTCCGGCTCATCGTGGAGGAATTGCCACCCTTCGGCCCGGTGCCACCGAGCATGGGCCTGAAGATCCTCACCCGCGTCTCGGTGCCGGTGTTCGTCGCGCCCCAGCACAAGGACCTCCAGGCCCGCGTGGAGGAGGTGGACCTGCGCCAGTCGCGGTTCCACTTCCGGGTGAAGAACCCGGGCACCGTCAGCTTCTTCATCCGCCAGGCGCGCGTGCGCGGGCTGGATGAGAAGGGCCAGCGGCTGGTGGAGAAGGAGGAGCCCGGCTGGTACGTGCTGTCGGGCGGCTCGCGCGTCTTCGCCCTGGAGACGCCGGCGGAGCAGTGCCAGCGCATCCGCTCGCTGGAAGTGGAGGTGGAGACGGACCAGGGCGTGTTCCGCCAGTCCTCGCCCGTGAAGGCCTCCGTCCCCTGCGTGGCGCCCACCGTCCCATGAGCCGTGCGACAGCGAGGTGTTCGTGGGCGGCGCTGGCGCTGATGCTGGCGCTGCACGGGGGACGTGCGCGCGCGGTGGAGCCCGCCACCGTCCAGGCGCCCATCGTCGTCGGGCTGACGCTCAACGGTGTCCCCCGGGGTGATGTCTTCCCCAGGCTGCGGGGCGAGGACGTGCTGATGCCCGTCGTGGCGCTGGAGGCCGCGGGCGTCGACGTGGGGAGGCTGGGCGCGGGCGTGGAGCGCATCGAGGGACAGGACTACGTCTCGCTCCAGTCGCTGGGCGCGCGCTTCCACCTGGACGAGCGCACCACGGAGCTGGTGTGCGAGCTGCCCGCCTGGGCCTTCGCCACCACGCGGGTGAACCTGAGCCCCGCGGCGCCGCCCGGCTACGCGCTGACGGGCAGCCCCAGCGCGTTCGTCAACTACGCGGCCCATGCCCGCAACGCGCGCGTGTCGCTGTTCGGCGAGACGGGCGCGTCGCTGGGCCGCGTGCTCCTCACCACCCAGGCGCGCTGGAACCCGGGCGCCACGCCCCTGCGGGGGCTGAGCCAGCTCACCGTGGACTTCCCCGAGCACATGCTGCGCGCCATCGCCGGCGAGGCCACGGGCTACGGGGGCGTGCTGGGAGGCGGCGCGGTGGTGGCGGGCGCGCACGTGCTGCGCGCGTTCGAGCTCAACCCCTACTTCGTGCGCAACCCGGTGCAGGACCTGGCCGGAGACGTCACCACGCCGTCGACGCTGGAGGTGTACGTCAACAACCGCCTGGTGAGCCGCAGCGAGCTGCCGCCGGGCCCCTACCGGCTGGAGAACCTGGCCGTGCCGCGCGGCGAGGGCACCGCGCGCTACGTGGTGCGCGACGCCTTCGGCCGCACGCGCGAGGTCAGCGCCGCGTACTCGCTGGGCGCGCAGCTGCTCGCGCCGGGGGTGGCCGACTACCAGCTGTCGCTCGGCGTCGAGCGCGAGTCGCTGGCCACGGAGAGCTTCGACTACGGCCGGCCGCTGATGCTGGGCCACTTCCGGATGGGCGCCACGTCGTGGCTGACGCCGGGCGTGCGGCTGGAGCTGTCACCGGACCTGGTCAGCACGGGCGCGGTGCAGTGGCTGCAGCTGCCGCTGGGGGAGCTGGAGGTGTCGCAGGCGCTGAGCGTCAGCGAGCGGCGCACGGGGCTCGCGGCCGGCCTGGGCTACTCGCTCCAGGGCCGGTGGGCGGGGGGCTCGCTCTTCACGCGGGCGCTCAGCCCCCACTACGCCAACGCGAGCCGGGCGCCGGGGGCGCACCCGAGGCTGGAGGCGGGGGGCTCGCTCTTCGTGGCGCTGGGCAGCCGCGTGAGCCTGGGGGGACAGGCCGCGGTGACGCGCTGGAAGGGCCGCGGGTGGACGACGTGGCTGGGCGCGTCCACGTCCGCCCAGGTGATGGACCGGGCCATGCTCTCCTTCTCGGCCAGCCGCAACCAGGAGTCCCGCGGCCCCTCGGCGCTGGAGGGCATGGTGCACCTGACGGCCATCCTGGATGCGAGGACCTCGGGCACGGTGGGTCACACGCAGGGACAGCGCGGCGGCGACACGGCGGTGGACCTGTCGCGGGGAATCCCGCTCGAGGGCGGCCTGGGCTTCCAGGTCCAGGCGCAGGCGGGGCGGCAGGACCGGGCGCTCGCGCGCGTCGAGTACGAGACGGACGTGGGCCGCTATGCGGGCGGCGCGGAGTGGCGCCAGGGCGTGCTGGTGGGCGCCGCCGAGGTGTCCGGGGGACTGGTGGCCCTGGGCGGGCGCATCCACGCCACGCGCGCGGTGGACCAGGGCTACGCGCTGGTGCGCGTGGAGGGGGTGGAGGGCGTGGGCGTGCGGTTGGACAACCACCTCATCGGCCACACGGACTCGCGCGGCGAGCTGATGGTGACGCGGCTGCAGGCGTACGGCGCCAACCGGCTGTCGCTCACCGACGGGGACCTGCCCCTGGAGGTGTACGTGCGCACCACGGAGAAGCTGGTGGCGCCGTGGCGACGGGGCGGCGTGGTGCTCGACTTCCAGGTGGACTCGGTGCGCGCCTTCCGGGGCACGCTGGTGCTCGCGGGTGGACAGGCCGCGCCCGCGCACGGCGAGCTGGAGCTCGTGGTGGACGGCCAGCGCTACAGCTCGCCCATCGGCTGGCATGGGGAGTTCGAGCTGGTGGGAATCCCACCCGGACGCCACGTGGCACACGTCACCCACCCCGGTGGACGATGCGCCGCGACACTGGAGGTCCCATCCCTCGCGGGCCAGGTCATCGACCTGGGAACCGTGGGGTGTGTGGATGAGGCGTCGAAGTGAAGCCCTGGGAGCGGGGGCACTCGTGCTGGCGGGCCTGGGCCTGCTGGCGCCGGGACAGGCACGGGCGGCGTGCCAGATTCGCAGCGCGGTGGGGCTGAACTTCGCCAACTACACCCCCACCTCGCCGCTCCCGCTCGACACCGCGGGGAGCATCACCTACCAATGTCTGCTGCAGCTCACGCCAATGACCATCGACCTGAGCGCGGGGGGCTCGAGCACCTACGCGAACCGGCGCATGCAGGGCCCCTCCTCCAGCACGCTCGCGTACAACCTCTACCTGGACGCGGCGCGGCTGCGCGTCTGGGGCAACGGCGTGTCGGGGACCTCGCGCTACGGGCCGGTCATCCCCCTACTCGCCATCGATGTCACCGTGCCCATCTACGGGCGCATCCCCGCGCAGCAGACCGTCCCGGCGGGCACCTACTCCGACACGCTCGTGATGACGATGACCTTCTGACGGGGACACCGCGCTCCCTCACTTCGGGTGCGAGCCGGCGCGGAGGTTGCGCTCGCCCGACCTGGGGCGCTCGCCTATCCTTCCCCCATGAGTTCTTCAGCCCCCCTCGCGCCCACCTTCGCCACCCATGAAGTCACCAATCAGGCGCCTCCCCTGGTCTACGACGCCTGGAAGACCGACCTGCCCCTGCGGGAGGCCATCCACCGCGAGGGTGGCGGCTGGGCGGAGGCGGACATCGCGAAGTACGGCCCGCTGGTGGGCGGCGAGCTGATGCAGCAGGGCTTCCTCGCCAACGAGAACAAGCCGAAGTTCAAGCCCTTCGACCGCTATGGCCACCGGCTGGACGAGGTGGAGTTCCATCCCGCCTACCACCGCATCATGGAGGCGGCCATCACCCACGGCATCCCCAACTTCGCCTGGCGTCACGAGCAGACGCCCGGGGCGCACGTGGCGCGCATGGCGCTGTCCTATCTGCACAACCAGGCGGACCAGGGCACCAGCTGTCCGCTGACGATGACGTACGCGTGTGTGCCCACCTTCCGCCACCACGCGGGCCTCTCCCAGAAGTGGCTGCCGCTCGTCACCGCGCCGTCGTACGACCCGCGCTTCATCCCGTCCGAGAAGAAGACGGGCGTCACCATCGGCATGGGCATGACGGAGAAGCAGGGCGGCTCCGACGTGCGCAGCAACACCACGCGCGCCCACCGCCTGGGCGAGAAGGGGCCCGGCAATCCGTACTCGCTGGTGGGGCACAAATTCTTCTTCTCCGCGCCCATGAGCGACGCCTTCTTCGTGCTCGCCCAGGCCGAGGGCGGCCTGTCGTGCTTCCTCCTGCCGCGCTTCACGCCGGACGGCGAGCGCAACGCCATCCGCATCCAGCGGCTCAAGGACAAGCTGGGCGACTGGAGCAACGCCAGCTCGGAGGTGGAGTTCCAGGGCGCGGTGGCGTGGATGGTGGGCGAGGAGGGCCGCGGCGTGGCGACCATCCTGGAGATGGTGGCCCTCACCCGGCAGGACTGCATGATTGGCTCCAGCAGCCTGATGCGCCAGGCGCTGGTGCAGGCCATCCACCACACGCGCCACCGCAAGGCGTTCGGCCGCAGGCTCGTCGACCAGCCGCTGATGCTCAACGTGCTGGCGGACCTGGCGCTCGAGTCGGAGGCCCACACGGTGCTGACGGCGCGCGTGGCCCGGGCCGTGGACGCAGGCCCCCGCGACGAGCGCGAGGCGGCCTTCGCCCGCATGGCCACCGCGGTGGGCAAGTACTGGGTGTGCAAGCGCGCGCCCATCTTCGTCAACGAGGCCCAGGAGTGCCTGGGCGGCGCCGGCTACGTCGAGGAGTCCAACCTGCCCCGGCTCTACCGCCAGGCGCCCCTCAACTCCATCTGGGAGGGCAGCGGCAACATCCAGTGCCTGGACGTGCTGCGCGCGGCCACCCGTGAGCCGGCCAGCCGCGAGGCCCTGTTCCAGGAGCTGATGGCGGCGCAGGGAGGCCACCCCGCGTTCGACGCGGAGCTGGCCCGCATCTCCAAGGACTTCGCCGACACGGCCACGCTGGAGGGCCGCTCGCGCTTCGTCGTGGAGCGGCTGGCCCTGGCGCTCCAGGCCTCGCTGCTCTTGCGCGCCGGCAACAGCCAGGTCGCCGACACCTTCTGCGAGACGCGGCTGGGCGGCGCCCACGGCGCCTGCTTCGGGACGCTGCCCGCCCACGCGCCGTTGAAGGCCCTGGTCGAGCGCGCCTTCGGCGAGGACGCCTCGGCCTGAGCGGGCTGCTTCGCTCGGGGTGCTCCCTCGCCTGCTCGCCCAGGGCGGGCGAGGGGGCCTCCGGTCCATCCACCGCCCTGGCAGGAGGGGAACGCCTTCGTCTATCGGACGAAAGGATGGGGTGGACGCTTGCGTGTCGACACTGACGTGTTCTCTTGGCGGCTGGAAGAGGGCACCTTGGGCGACAACGACCACCTTCTGAACTCGAACGACGGGGTCATCACCTACTCGCGGAGGGACCGCGCCGGGCGGGACACGGAGGACCAGCTCCGGCTGCTCATCGCGAGCGTGTCCGACTACGCCATCCTCACGCTGGACGTGGAGGGCCACATCGCGAGCTGGAACCTGGGCGCCGAGCGCATCAAGGGCTACCGGGCCGACGAAATCCTGGGCCAGCACTTCAGCCGCTTCTATCCCCCCGAGGACATCGCCTGGGGCAAGCCCGCCTGGGAGCTGGAGTCCGCCATCCGGCTGGGCCGCTTCGAGGACGAGGGCTGGCGCGTGCGCAAGGACGGCACCCGGTTCTGGGCCAACGTGGTCATCACCGCCCTGTTCGACGAGAGCGGGGAGCTGCGGGGCTTCGGCAAGGTGACGCGGGACTTCACCCAGCGCAAGCACGCCGAGGAGACGCGGGAGCTGGAGCGGCTGCGCGAGGCCCTGCGGGCGCGCGACGAGTTCCTCTCCGTGGCCTCGCATGAGCTGAAGACGCCGCTGACGCCGCTGCAGCTGAAGCTCACCGCCATGCGGCGCATCGCGGAGACGAATCCCCAGGCGCTCCTGGCGGAAGGCAGGCTGTCGCGCGAGCTGGCCTCGGCGAGCGGCCAGGTGCGCAAGCTGGCGGACCTCATCGATGACCTGCTGGATGTCTCGCGCATCAACGTGGGCCGGCTCACGGTGGAGCCCGAGCGCATGGACCTGTCCGCGCTCCTGCGGGACATCGCCGTCCGCTACGCGCCCCAGGCCCACGTCGCGGGCTGCCGGCTGGACGTGGACGTCGCCGGGCCCATCGAGGGCACGTGGGACCGGCGGCGGCTGGAGCAGGCCGTGACGAACCTGGTCACCAACGCCATCAAGTACGGCGCGGGCAAGCCCGTCCACGTGAGCGCGAGGGTGGCGGACACGGACGCCGTCATCACCGTGCGGGACGAGGGCATTGGCATCGCCCCCACCCATCAGCGCCGCATCTTCGAGCGCTTCGTGCGCGCGGTGTCCGAGCGCAACTACGGCGGCATGGGCCTGGGGCTCTTCATCACCCACCAGATCGTCGAGGCGCACGCGGGCACCATCGACGTGGAGAGCGAGCTGGGGCGCGGCTCCACCTTCACGCTGAGGATTCCCCGCGAGGCGCTGCTCGCCAAGGTGGGCCCCACCGCGAAGCCCGCGCCCTGAGGCGCCGCTACGGCGCTGGCTCCGCCCGGTAGTCGCTCGGGAGGGTGAAGAGCGCGGCGCCGTGCTCGACCAGCCGGATGTCCGACAGCGTCAGGGTGCCGAACAGCTCGGACTCCTCGCGGATGGGATAGCCCAGCTCCAGGTCCATCCACCGCGTCACGGTGTCATGGGCCGAGTGCACGCGATGCCAGCGCCGGGCGCGACGTCCCGCCACCGACTCCTCTGCCTGACGCTCGCAGCCCGGGCCTGGCGCCGAGCAGCCCCCGGGCAGGTGCAGCGGGAGGCCCGGCTCCTTCTCGTCCCAGTGCGTCTCATAGGTGTGCTCGCGGGCATTCAGCATCGCGCTCTCCCCGGTGCCCACGTCGAAGAGGAGCGTGTACACGGACGCGCCCGTGGCGTCCTCCAGGCGGATGCGACCGCAGCGCGAGACGAAGAGCCGGTGGCGCAACGTGCGGTCCCCATTCACGTGGGTGGCGATGGCGGTGAAGTCCTTCGGGTACACGGGGCGCGAGCACATCCCCGCCGCGAGCATGCCCTTGCCGTCACGGGGCGGGCTCGCCGGAGCCTCCCACGCCCAGGCCGCGCAGGAGACGGCCAGCACCCCCAGGGCGCTGCCCACGCGCCGGGCCCAGCCCCCGCCGCGCGACGGCTCCACGGGCGCGCGCCCCAGCAGCCGACGCACCCGCGCCGCCAGCGGATGGCTGCCCGCGCCGAGCACCAGCGCCGGCCCCGACTGCCGCAGCTCCTCCAGCCCCAGCAGCGCGCCCGAGTACAGCCGCACGTTGCCGCAGAAGCCCACCGCCACGTCGTCACAGCAGTGCTCGCGCTCCAGCCGCACCTGCGCGGACAGCCACCGCGCCGCCGGGTGGAAGAAGAACAGCGTCTCCACCAGGCACTGCAGGAGGTTGACGGCGGTGTCGTGACGACGCACGTGGGCCAGCTCATGCGCCAGCACCGACTCCAGCTGCGCGGACGACAGGCGCTCCCCCACCCCCTGCGGCAGCACCAGCACCGGACGCACCACGCCCACCACCAGCGGGGACGGCGCGAGCGGGGACTCGAGCGTGCGCACCGCGCGCCGCAGCCCCAGCCGCTCCGAGACGCGCGACACCGTCTGGCTCAGCGCCGAGGACACGGGCGTCGCCGGCCGCACCAGCCGCCGCGACGTGCGCCAGCCGCCCACCAGCAGCCGCGCCAGCCCCACGCACGCGCCCAGGAGCCAGAGCCCGCCGAGCACCAGGGGCCACGGTCCGAGGACGTCACCGGATGCCGCCGCCTGGGGAACGAACACGCGCTCACCCGCGGGCGGAGCCTCCGTCCGCGCCCCCTCGAGCCCGGACGGGGCCACCGCGACGGCGCGCGAGGCCGGCTCCCCCCGCGCGGCCTCCGGGGACGACAGCAATAGCGAGCCCACCGGCGCGAGCACCAGCGCCGCCAGCGCCAGACACCCCACCGCGTACCGGAGCCGCGCCGAGCGGCCGCGCAGGAGCCACAGCGCCGCCGCCGCGAGCAGCGCGACGAGGCTCGCCTGCCACACGCCCTGGGCCAGCCACACCGTGAGCACCCGGGCCCCCTGCTCCATCAGCCAGGTCGGGCTCATCGCTTGCCCCCCTTGCCCTCGTCCAACAGCTGGCGCAGGTCCTCGAGCTCCTCCTTCGACGCGGGCTTGAGCGACAGCGCCTGCACCGCGAGCTCACCCGACGCGCCACCGAAGACGCGCTCCAACAGGTCCTTCACCAGCTGGCGCTTGGTGCGCGCCTCACCGATGCTCGCCGCGTACACGTGGCTGCGCGAGCGCTCGTCACGGCTCACCAGCCCCTTGGCCGCCATCACCTGCAGCTGCTTGAGCGTGGTGGTGTAGCCGGCGCTCTTGCCGTCCTCGCGCCCCAGCGCCTCGTGCACGTCCCGCACGGTGCAGGGCCCGCGCTTCCAGAGCACGCCCAGGATGGCGAGCTCCACTTCCGTGGGAATGGCTTCTGTCGTCATGTCCCCAAAGTACGACTCGAATCGTATGTTGTCAACGACGCGCGTCGTACTTCGGGGAGGGGCTCACGAGGTGAGCGCGGGTGTGGCGGTCGCGCCCGGCAGGTAGGTGGCGATGCACCGTGAGAAGGACAGGCCCGTGTCCCGGGCACCCGCGCGGCCGGAGAGGCAGCCCAGGCGCAGCGTGTGGGCGAGCGCCACCAGCCTGCGCTGATGCTCCAGGGTGAAGTCGCGGCCGTTGGGGTGTCCGCCGAACAGGGGGCTGGCGCCCAGGCGTCGCCAGACCTTGTCCGTGTCCCAGCGCGGGAAGGCGGCGGACAGGTGCGCGTGCATGCCGTGGAGCGCCTGGGCACAGCACTCGAAGGTGTCCACGGGCGCCGTCGGTCCGAGCTCCAGCAGGAGGCCGTTGACGAGCGACGGCTCGATTCCCGCCAAGGACAGCCGCTGGAGCAGGCGCACTCCGGCGTCGTTGAAGCCCGCGAGCGCCCCCGGCGCGCCATCCGCCGGCAGCGAGTACGACAGCTTCAGCGACGGACACACCAGCAGGAGCTGCGACATGGCCGCGACGTGGCGCTCCAGGCCCACGTCATCGTGGAGGAACGCGCTGTCGAAGGCGAAGTCGAGGTGACGGACCTGGTAGTTGCGGAGGATGGCCGCGTAGGTGGCGACGAGGCGGGCCACATCCGTCTCCTCGACCTCCAGTGGCATCAGCCCGGCGCCGCCGCCGAAGGACAGCACCACCCTGCCCCCGCTTCGTCGGAACGCCTCCAGGTCCTCCTTGCCGTAGTCGGAGACGGAGGCCTCCGCCTCGTGGGAGCGCCCGTCCACCGCGTCCACCAGCCGCAGGTGTCCGCCCCACGTCACCTTCCGCGCGCCGCCCGCGCGCACGCCCAGCCCGCCGAGCATGACGCCATCCAGCCCGCACGCCCGCGCCAGCTCCGACACGACGGGCCGGGGCGCGGACACCAGGTCCAGGAAGGGCGCGCGGGGCACGTCCCAGTCTCCCGCGTCCGGCGACAGCGCCGCCGTGCGCACCATCACCGGAGGCGTGAGCTTCGACAGGTTGTCGGACAAGTCATACGCCGCCACCGACACCAGGTACTCGGTGCGAGGCGTCAGGCCGGTGAGGGTGATGGAAGGCCTCGTGCACGTGAGCGTCCGAGACTCCTCCCGGTCCACGCTCGAGTACGTCACCTGGTAGCCCGCGACGGCCACGTTGTCGGTGGACGCGTCCCAGCCCAGCGTGAGCAGCCGCGAGCCCACGAGCGTCGCGCGCACGCGCCGGGGAGACGAGGGCGGCTCGACATCCCGCGGCGGGTCCGCGGGCTCGCCGTCCACGGTGAAGCAGGAGGGGAGCGCGCCCCGGTGCACCCCTTCCGTCCGGATGGACAGGCGGAACTCCTGGGACGCGCGCGGAGCAATGGTCTGGCGCTCGGCCACCAGCGTGCCCGTCAGCGTGTCGCCGTGACGCCGCCACACGAGGCCGTAGTTGTTCTGCACCACCTGGTCGGGCGCCACCCGGAAGCCGATGGCGGGGTTGACCACCGCCTCGTCCGACAGGTTGAGCAGCGTCACCTTGAAGGTCGACCACCAGGGACTGCCGCCCGCAACCCACTCCGGGCGCGCCACCACCACCATCGTGTTTCTGGCCATGCCGGCCGTTGTGCCGGATGGCCGCCGCACACGACATTGTCCACGGGGGGCGAGCCCCTGTCCTTCAAGCGACAGGGGCCCGGGTCAGTCCCCACCGCGTCCGAAGCGCGGCGGGGGCTACTTGTCCTTCGACAAGATGACGACGCTGTAGGGCCCCAGGTTGTTGAGGCTGCCGCTGGCGGGCAGGCCGTCCTTGCCAGTCCAGCGGCCGCCCACGTCGAAGCTCTGCGCGTTGCCGAAGTTGTCGGAGTAGCCCTTCCAGTCGCTGTTGTAGCGCACCTTCCACGTGCCGTCGGAGGGCAGGCCCAGCTCGTAGTCGGACAGGTGCTTGCCGCCGAAGTTGACGATGACGATGGTGTCGTCGCCCGCGCCGCCCTTGTCCCAGCGGTGGAAGGCCACGACCTTGTCGTGGTTGTTCACGTGGTGGACGTTGACGTGCTCACCGCGCAGCCCCGCCGTGTTGTCGTTCCAGTTGCGGCGCAGCTTGATGAGGTCCGTGTACGCCTGGTTGATGCCGGCGTACGTCTCCTTCTTCTTCCAGTCGAGCGGATCTCCGTCCTGGAAGTGGCCGTCCTCGAGGAACTCCTGGCCCTGGAAGAGCATCGGGATGCCGGGGCTCGTCATGGTGAGCGCGGCGCCGAGGATGGAGCTCTTCTTGGCGTGGTAGCCGCCCGCGTCCCAGCCGCCCACCTCGCTGGGCAGCCGCTGCTTGCCGTTGGCCACCTCGTCGTGGCTCTCCGTGTAGATGACGCGCTGGTTGGCGCTGCCGTTGTACTTGAAGCGGATGGCGTCGGCGACGGCGTTCATGTCCCGGGCCGCATCGGACGGGGCCGTCAGCGCCGCGCGGATGGGGTGCACGAAGTTGGAATCCCACTGCGTGTCGAAGTTGGCGCCGTCCGGGTGCGTGAGGCCCGCCTCGTTGCCCAGGTCCTCCGCGATGATGATCTTCTGCGGGAACTCGCGGTTGACCGCCTCGTTGATGTCGCGCAGCAGCTGCCAGCCCTCGGGGTTGTTCGCGCCGCTGGCCTGGCGGATCTCCTTGGTGGCGTCCAGGCGCAACCCGTCCATGTGGTAGTCGCGCAGCCACATCATCGCGTTGTCGCGCAGGTAGTCGCGCACCTCGTGGCGGCCGTAGTCCGGGCGCGTGTCGCCCCAGGGCGTCTTGGCGCGCCAGTCCGTGTAGAAGTAGCTGCCGCCCTTGCCGTACGTCTCGCCGTCGAAGTCCCAGTGGGGCAAATCACTGGGCCCCAGGTGGTTGTAGACGACATCCATCACCACGCCGATGCCGCGCTTGTGCGCCTCGTCGACGAAGCGCTTCAGGTCATCCGGCGTGCCGTACGCGCTCTCCGGCGCGTTGGGGAAGGCCGGGTTGTAGCCCCAGGAGAAGTCCGCGGCGAACTCGGCCGACGGCATCAGCTCCACCACGTTGATGCCCAGCTCCTTCAGGTGGTCCAGCTTGTCGATGGCGCTCTGCCAGTTGCCGGGACCCCAGCCGGGCTCGTCGTTGAACGTGCCCACGTGCATCTCGTAGATGACCGCCTCGTTCCAGGGCGGCATCTTGAACTCCCAGTCGTGCTTCCACTCGTAGGCCTTGTGGTCCACGACGACGGAGTTGCCCGTGGAGTTCGTCACGTCGTTGGCGCGCGGGTCTCCCTTCCAGCGCCAGTCGCCGTACTTGCCCTGCACCACGTACTGGTACTGGTCGCCCGCCTTCGCGCCGGGCACGTCGAGCGAGAAGTTGCCGCTGGGCTCGCGCTGCAGCTCCACCGACTGCCAGTTGCTGAAGTCGCCGGCCACCTGCACCCGCTGCGCGTTGGGCGCCCACACGCGGAACGTCGTGCCGCCGTCGTAGGGGATGGCGCCCATGCCCGGGCGGCTGGAGGCCTGGGTGGGCACCGTCGCCGCGCTGGGCACCAGCGGCGTCGCCAGCAGGCTGCCGTCCTTGCGCGAGAAGGCCCGGGCCACCGGCCCGTGGTCCACCTGCGAGGCCTGGGTGGGCGCGCGCTTCGCCTCCGCGTTGCGCTTCTGGCGGGCGTCGTCGAAGAAGTCCTTCACCCCAGGTCCGCGCGCACCCGCGCCACCAGGGCGGGACGCGGCCTGGGGCGGCTGTGCCTCGGACTCCGAGGAGCGGGCCTGCGAGGACGTGGAGGAGGCAGCGGGACGGCTCGGTGGGGGAATCCGGGGTGACATGTCTCGGCCGTTGTCTGGAGGAATCCAGATTCAGTATCGGCCAGGAGCCCCCAAGGTTGCGTGTCCCATGTGTCACGGCGCCGCGGCCGTCCTCGGAGCCGTCTCCGCCTGATAACAAATACACGTTATTCGTGGTCCTGACGCTGCCGGGTGACGACGACGTCGAGCGCGGCGTCCCGCGAGTCGCTGTCGCCGCGGAAGCCCGCGTCGCCCACGGAGGGCCTCGCGGCGCCCCGGAGGGACTCGGCCACGAGCTTGATGTCGGCCAGGCCCCGCTCGAAGTCGCGCCCCATCACCTCGTCCATGCTGGAGAAGAGCTGGAGCGCCTTGCCCGCGAAGGTGTTCTCACCGGCCATCACCCAGGTGAGCGCCACTCCGCCCGGCGCGGGCGTCAGCGTGTACTCGGTGGTGTTGGTGGCGCGCATGGGCTCCAGGAAGTCGACCCGGATGCGGACGTATTCGTACGGGCGGCTCTCCACGATTTCCATCCGCCCGGAGCCGGTGCGCTGGCCCCGCCACTCGTAGACGGCCCCCACGCCCCAGGCAGCGCCCGTCAGGGAGACCTGCTGCGTGGGCTCCAGCTTCCACCACGGCGACCACTGCTCCCAGGAGCGGAAGTCGTTGACCAGCGTGAAGACGAGCTCGGCGGGAGCCTGGATGTGGGCCGTGCGCTCGACGCGGAAGGTGTCCGGCCTGCGACTGATGGCCACGAACAAGCCCAGGACGATGACCGCCAACAGGACTCCGGGTGTCTTCTTCATAAAGCTCCTCGAAGGAGTGGCGCGCGCTCGGTCCGACCTCTCCTGAAGGCCCCCCCGGGCCATGGACCGAGCGCGCCACTCGCCACTCTTTTTTCGCGACGAACGAGCAAGGCTCGGATCGACATGCTCTCCGGGCTTTTCCCTGGTTTTCCAAGTACCCGAAAAGATTGGCGCTGGCGTCTGTGGGAGGTGGCCATTAGAAGTGGGCGACCCCACCCCGCCCGACATCATGCGAAAGACTCACCGTCCCCTGACGACCCTGGCGCTCGCGACGAGCCTCTTCATGGCGGCGCTGGAGGTCACCGTCGTCTCCACCGCGATGCCCACGGTGGTGGGCGAGCTGGGTGGCATCCAGCGCTACGCGTGGGTCTTCACCGCGTACATGCTGGCGTCCACCATCACCGTCCCCATCTACGGGAAGCTGGCGGACCTGTACGGTCGCAAGCCGGTGCTGCTGTTCGGAATCGGCCTGTTCCTGGTGGGCTCCATCGCCAGCGGGCTGGCGACGTCGATGGGGCTGCTCATCGCCTTCCGGACGTTGCAGGGCCTGGGGGCGGGCGCCATCCAGCCGGTGGCGCTGACCATCATCGGGGATTTGTACACGATGCAGGAGCGCGCGCGGGTGCAGGGCGCGTTCAGCGCGGTGTGGGGCGTGGCGGGGCTGGTGGGGCCTGTCACGGGCGGGCTCATCGTGAAGTACCTGAGCTGGCATTGGATCTTCTTCATCAACGTGCCGGTGGGCGTGCTGACGTTCGCGCTGGTGGTGGCGTTCTTCCACGAGCAGGTGGAGCGAAAGCCGCAGCAGTTGGACTACGCGGGCGCGGCGCTCTTGTGCGCGGGCGTGGTGGCGCTGCTCGTCGGGGTGCAGGGCCTGGGGATGAACCTGTGGGCGCTGCCGGTGGCGCTGGGGCTGTTGTGGGCGTTCGTCGCGGTGGAGCGCCGTGCGCCCGCGCCGGTCATCCCGATGAGCATCTTCCAGTCGCCCGCCATCGCCATCTCCTCGGTGGCCGGGGCGCTGTTCTCCGCGGCGATGTTCGGGGCCACCACGTACGTGCCGCTGTACGTGCAGGCGGTGCTGGGCAGCTCGCCCACGGTGGCGGGCGGGATGATTACTCCGATGATTGTCGGCTGGCCGCTGGCCTCGGTGTTCGCGGGCAAGCTGCTTCTGCGCACGGGCTTCCGGCCGCTCATCGTCGGCGGGCTGGGGCTGACGATGGTGGGCACGGTGCTGATGACGCTGCTGCTCGTCCAGGGCGCGTCGCTCATCGCGCTCCAGGTGGCCATGGCGCTGTTC
The DNA here is from genome assembly GCF_050039385.1 of Myxococcus faecalis. Taxonomy (NCBI): domain Bacteria; kingdom Pseudomonadati; phylum Myxococcota; class Myxococcia; order Myxococcales; family Myxococcaceae; genus Myxococcus; species Myxococcus faecalis. Next base: position 2,564,629 of record NZ_CP144336.1, read on the forward strand.
GGGGTGGGGCTGGGCTTCGCGTCCACCGCGCTGCTCATCGCGGTGCAGACCAGCGTGGGCTGGGAGCTGCGGGGCGTGGCCACGGCGAGCAACATGTTCTTCCGCACCATCGGCGGCGTGCTGGGCGTGGGGTTGATGGGCGGGGTGATGGTGTCGCAGTTGATGAAGGACCCGTCGGTGCCGCTGTCGGCCGCCAACGCGCTGCTGGGGCCCGAGCGGGGGCACGCGGCCATCCCGGAGGCGATGCTCAAGTCGCTGAGCGGGGCGCTCACCGCGGGGTTGAACATCAACTTCTGGCTCATCTGCGCCTTCTCGGTCGCGGCCTTCGTGTCGGGGCTGTTCTTCCCCCGCGTGAGCCGGAACACGAACGCGCCCGTCCCCAGCGACAGCGCCGCCGCGCCGCACTGAGCCGGCTCGGACCTGCGGGCCCCGCACACCTCGGAGGCCTCGCCCGTGCGGGCGGGGCCTGCGGGCCCGTGCGCGCGGGCGCCGCAAAGACAAACACTTGTCAGGTCCGGCGACGCTCCCTAGTTCTTCCATGGAAAGACATCTCCATCGCACTCCGGGCCCATGGCCTCCGGGCCCGCGCCGTCGCTCGAGGAGCTTCCCATGCACCAGGTGTTGGAAAGGATTGCCCATCAGAAGCTGGAGTTCTCGCGGCGGCCGCTGTTCGCCTTCCTGCGAGACACCTCCATTCCCCCTCGGGAGCGGCTGAGCTTCCTGCCGCTCATGTCCCACTTCATCATGAGCTTCGGGGACCTCAATCGCTACGTGCTGAGCTTCCCGGAGCCCCGGGACGCACTGGAGGAGGCGGTCAATCTCCATACGCGCGAGGACGAGAACCACTGGCCCTGGTTCCTCAACGACCTGGAGGCGCTGGAGCTCAACGGCCCGCGGACGCTGACGCACCACCTTCGACAGCTCTGGTCCGACGACACCGCGCCCGCGCGCCGGCTGACGTACACCCTGGCCGGCTGCATCCGCGGCACCAGCGCGCTCCAGCGGTGGGTGCTCATCGAGGTGATGGAGGAGACCGGCAACGTGATGTTCCGCGCGCTGACGCCCGTGGCGAAGGAGCTGGAGGAGGCCGAGGGCCTGCGCCTGGAGTTCGCAGGCAGCCTCCATCTGTCCCATGAGACGGGCCATGCGGTGGGCTTCGACGTGGACCACTCGGGCCTGCTCGAGGCCCGCCTCACACCCCGCGAGCGTGCGCCCCTGTTGTCCATGGTGGATGCCAGCCATGCGGCCTTCTCGGAGTTCGTCGACGCCCTGTACCGCGCCACGCCGCGAGGTCGACGGACCGCCGAGCTCCCGGGCCTGCGAGCCGCGAGCCCGGCGGCGACCTGAGGACGCTTCGGCGATTGCTTCGCGGCGGCCGCTGCGGGCAGTCTCTGCGCGCCCATGCCCAAGATTGCGCCCGCCGACCTCGACTCGCTCTTCGCCCGCGCCGACAAGCTCCTGGACCAGTATCCGAAGAGCTTCGCCAAGGCGAAGGCGCTGCTCCAGGAGGTCCTCACCGCGCAACCGGACCACCTGCAGGCCCTGCACGCGCTGAACCGGGCCTATGAGCACGACCGGGACCACTCCCCTGGTGAGTGGCAGAGCAGGCTCCAGGAGCCGCAGCGCGCGGTGCGTGGACGCATCCTGGAGCTGACGAAGAAGGTGAAGGCGGATGGCGGCGACACGGTGGCGCACCGGGCTCGCGCGCTCGCGCTGGCACAGCACGCGGAGAACATCCTTCGCACGGACCCCACACCCGCGCGGCTGAAGCAGGCGGAGCAGTTGCTGGCCGAGAGCCAGTCGCTGGATGCGGACCGCCCCGAGCAGCGACGGGCCGAGCGCGGTGTGATGGCCTGGAAGGCCATCCACCGCGCGCGCAAGGGCAAGCCTGACGCCTATCAGGTCCTGCTGGACTGGGTGGCCGAGCATCCCCGTCCCTCGCCCTTCCATCCGGATGACCATGCCTCCGCGTTTCGGGGACTGGAGGGCGCGTTCGCGGACGAGGGCTTCCTCGAATGGCTGCGCGCTCGCAAGCCGCGGGCGGCCAAGGGCCAGCGCGCGAAGGACCTCGCGCAGGGGATGCTCCACGTCGGGGACTGGGATGTGTCCGCCGAGCTGAAGGGCCCCGTCACCTCGCCCTGCCGCGTGGGTCGACTGCTCGCGCTGCGCGCGCTCGGCGCCAACCTGGACTTCAAGGTCGGCGGCAAGTCGCTCCTCGAGCGCGCGAAGAAGCTGGGTGACAAGCCGCTGGTGCGCGAGCTGGAAGCGCTGTCGGGCGAGAAGCCGGACGCCAAGGGCAAGGCGCCCACCACGAAGAAGTCCAAGGCCGCGAAGTAGTCCCGGGCCGTGAAGCAGGCCGCGCCGGACGTGTACGCGACGGCCCCGGTGTTCGCGGACGTGCACGTCACCTCCGACGGGAAGGTGGCGGCGCTCGCGGGCACGCCGCCCCCGGCTCGTCGTCGCCGGGGACAGGCGGTGGACGGTGGTCCCCACCACCTGACGTCCTCGCGCGACGGGAAGCAGTTCGAGCCCATCGCGTTTCGGTGAGACAGCAGTAACAGCTTCGCAAGTACGCGGTGTTTCCCGGAGACCACGGCATCTCTCCGGGAGACACACCGCATGCTCAAGTCGTACGTGGCCCTGTTGCCCCTCGCCCTCCTCGCGCTGGTGGGCTGCTCGGATGACCCCGAGCCCGCGTCGGAGCCGAAGGACCGCTGGTTCACCAACCGGGACGGGCTGAAGCTGCACTACCTGGAGGTCGAGGGGCGCGGCTCGCCCGTGGTCATGCTCCACGGGCTGCTGGGCAGCGCGCATCCGTCCTGGGTGGCCCCGGGCATCGCCGGAGCGCTGGCGAAGCAGGGCCACCGCCTCATCCTCCTGGACCAGCGAGGCCATGGGCAGAGCGACGTCCCCTACACGGCCGCCGCCTACGGCGAGCCCATGGTGCGGGATGTCCTCGAGCTGATGGACACCCTTGGAATCGAGCGGGCCCACCTCGTGGGCTACTCCATGGGCGCGGCGCTGACGCGCGTGTTGATGACCCGCGCACCCGAGCGGGTCATCAGCGCGAGCCTGGGCGGAGCGGGCGTGGAGGAGCTGGACCCGGTCATCCGCGCGGAAGCCGAGGCCCGGGATCCGAAGGGCACGGACCCCGACGAGCAGCGCATCCTCGACGCAATCGCCGGAGAGCCGCCGCCGGACCCGCGCTTCGTCGCCGCCATCACCGAGGCGTGGACCGCCTGGTGGCCGCCCTCCATCGACCTGCCCTCCCTGCGCGTGCCGGTGCAGGCGGTGAACGGCGAGTTCGACGCGCCCTACTCCAAGACGGTGCGCATGGAGCGCGAGCTCGCGGGGTTCGAGAACGTCATCATCCCCGGCCGCACGCACCTGACGACGCTCATCGACTCGCGCTACGTGGACAGCCTGGTGGACTTCCTCCAGCGCCACGACGAGCGCTGACGCGGAAGAAACGGGAGCGCGTCCGCACCCGACGCGCTCCCGCATCCTCCCCGACAGCGCCACCTCAGTGGTGGTAGCCGGAGGCCTCTTCCCGCGTCATCGGCGCGCTGACCGGATGCCGGCGGAAGTGCTCGATGCACGCGAGCAGGTCCGTCACCAGCAGCGTCGCCAGGTCCCGGCTCACGCCGTGGCGCACCAGCACGCGCTGCACCACCAGGTCCTGGATGTTCGCGGGCATGGGATAGGCGGGCACCAACCAGCCCCGCTCACGCAGGCGGTCCGCCAGGTCGTAGAGGGTGAAACCCGGGTCCGTCCCCTCCTTCAGCTTCCAGCACACGCCCGGCACACCGCCCCGGCCGTCGTAGACGATGTCGAACAGGCCGATCTGCTCGATGGCCTTCGCGATGTAGTTCGCGGTGTCCGAGCACGCCTGCTGCAACCGCCGGTAGCCCTCCCGCCCGAGCCGCAGGAAGTTGTAGTACTGGATGACAATCTGGCCGCCCGGCCGCGAGAAGTTCAGCGCGAAGGTCGGCATGTCGCCGCCCAGGTAGTCCACGCGGAAGATGAGCTCCTCGGGCAGGTCCTCCTTGTCGCGCCACACCACCCAGCCGCAGCCCAGCGGCGTGAGGCCGAACTTGTGGCCGGAGGCGTTGATGGACTTCACGCGCGGCAGCTTGAAGTCCCAGACGACGTCCGGGTGGATGAAGGGCGCCAGGAAGCCGCCGCTGGCCGCGTCCACGTGGATGGGGATGTCCAGCCCCGTGCGCACCTCCAGCGCGTCCAGCGCCGCGGCGATGTCCGCCACCGGCTCGTAGAGCAGGTTGAAGGTGATGCCCAGCGTGGGCACGACGCCGATGGTGTTCTCGTCGCAGTGCTTGAGCACCTCCTCGGGCGTCATCACCATGCGCCCGGGCGCGAGCGGCACCTGGCGCAGCTCCACGTCGAAGTAGCGCGCGAACTTGTGCCAGCAGATCTGCACCGGGCCGCAGATGAGGTTCGGCTTGTCGGTGGGCTTGCCCTCGGCCTCGCGCCGCTTGCGCCAGCGCCACTTGAGCGCCAGGCCCCCCAGCATGGCCGCCTCGCTGGAGCCCGTGGTGGAGCAGCCCATCGTGCTGGACGCGTGGGGCGCGTGCCAGAGGTCGGCGAGCATGTTCACGCAGCGCGTCTCGATTTCGGCGGTCTGCGGATACTCGTCCTTGTCGATCATGTTCTTGTCGAGGCACTCGTCCATCAGCTTGTGCACCTGGGGCTCGGACCAGGTCTGACAGAAGGTGGCCAGGTTCTGCCGCGAGTTGCCGTCCAGCAGCAGCTCGTCGTGCACCACGGCGTAGGCATGGTCCGGGCTGTGCTCGTCCTCGGGGATGCGGTACTTCGGCATCGGCACGGACAAATCCGGCGAGGCGTAGACGTCATCGTTGAGGCGGTCCCGGACTTCGTCTTTTCCATGCAGGGGCATGTGCTCTCCAGGCGGTGAAGGCGCTCTGGAAGAGGAGATGGTGTTGCCCTCAGGTGGGAGCCTCGTTCCCCGGAGAGGGACGAGCCGGCGGGCAGCCGTCCGCTCCACCCGGGAGCCCCCGGTTGTCAGGTGCACGCGGCGCCGACGACGCACGGGGAGGCCCGGCAATGCGCCCCGCCGCGCGAGCCGGGTGACTCGAGCGCGGCGGGGATGAAGCAGAAGGGACCGCGACTACTTCACGCCGACCGCGCCCCAGCTCTCCAGCACCTTCTGGGCCTCCACGGAGTCCTTGCCGTAGAGGTCCTGCGCCGCCTTGTACGTGGCCTCCTTCGCCTGGGCGAAGTTGGTGGTCGGCGTCATGTAGAAGTTCAGCGCGCGGGAGTAGATCTTCAGGCCCTTCTCGATGCCGATGCCGTCCTTCACCTCCACGCCGGAGGTGCGGTTCTTGCCACCCTCGGACAGCAGGTAGAAGGCGTTGTTCGGGATGCCCGAGTTGATGTGCACGCCGCCGTTGTCCTGCCAGCCGGTGTAGCGCTTCGAGTAGTGGTCCGGCGACATGCCGTCGCTGGAGGGGTTGCTCAAATCACGCAGGCCGTCGGTGTCGTCGCCGTTGTTGGGCGTGAACGTGTCCTCGCCCACCGTCCAGTCGAACTTCACCGCGTCGTTGCGCTGGCTGGCGTACCACTCCACGCCCACGCCCATGATGTCGCTCATCGACTCGTTGAGGGCGCCCGACTCGTTGCGGTACTGCAGGCCCGCGGTGCGCTCGGTGAGGCCGTGGGTGATTTCGTGGCCCGCGATGTCCAGCGTGGTGAGCGAGCCGAACTGGTCGCCGTCACCGTCGCCGTAGTTCATCTTCTCGCCGTCCCAGAAGGCGTTGGCGAAGTCCTTGCCCACGTGCACGTCGGAGATGAGCTTCTCGCCCTTGCCGTCGATGGAGTCGCGGCCGAGCACGTCCTTGTAGAAGTCGTACGTGGCCTGGGCGCCGTACTGCGCGTCCACCGCGTCCTTGTTGCGCGCGGAGTCGGTGCCCTCGCCCCAGATGTCGTTGTCGTCGGTGACGGCCGCGTGCGTGGTGTTGTCGGTGTTCGGGTCGCGGTTGAGCGCGTCGCGCGTCACCACGCCGCCGCCGCGCGAGGTGTCCTCGAGCGAGTACGTGCCGTCCGCGTTCTTCGTGCTGCCGATCTCCACCTTGCCGCTGTACTGGGTGGTGTCGTCCGCCTTGCTCGAGGGTGTGGGCGTGCCGGGCTCCTCGGTCGTCGGCGTCTCGGCCGTCAGCGAGGGCTTCACCCCGTGCGAGTGGCCCGCGTGGTCCGCGCCGTGCGCGTGGCTGCCCACGCCGCCCATCTGGTTGTACTGCTCCAGCACCTTGCCGGTGTTCGCGTCGACCAGGTACTGCATGCGGCGCGGGTCCTTGCCCGGGCCCACGTCCGTCGTGTTGCTCAGCTCCACGTGGTACGCGGCCTTGTACTCGCCGTTGGCGTCCTTGAAGATGACGCGCTCGGAGACGGGCTTGCGGTCCGTGGGGCCGTTGAACTCCTTCTGGGCCACGGCCAGCGCGTCCTCGGCGGACAGCTTCGTCTCCTTCTTGCCCAGGCCCGCGGGGATGGTGCCCACGTCACCCGTCAGGCTCTCCAGCTTGCCCTCGCGGTCCAGGTGACCCACCACCTGCTCGCCGAAGACGGGCACCCCCTCGTGCTTGCGGTCCATGCGCACGTGCGTGAAGCCCAGGTCGTCCTTCTCCACCGCGCGCGGCGCGAAGTCCGCGGCGTTGACGCCCTGCTTGCCGGCCAGCAGCTGCGACACCGTGGGCGCCGCCTGCTTCTGCAGGAAGTCCACCGTCGTCTGGATGGCCGCCTTGCTGGCGGTGCTGTCCAGGGCCACCGGGCCGGACTTCACCGTCGGCGCCGTCAGCGGCGTGGCCGACTTCGGCTGCGCGGGCTTCGTCGCCGCCTCGAAGGTGGAGCCCTCGGTGAAGCCCAGGGCCTTGTTCTTCACCTCGGGCGCAGTCGCGGGCCGGGTGTCCGTGGAACGCGTGACGGGAAGCTTCGGGAGGTCGGCGCGAATCTTCATGGTGGGGGGGCCCAGAGGTGACAGGTTCGTGAAGATTCTCGGACTCTGGGCACCCGAGGTTGTGTCGCGATAGGAGGAAAAAGCACACACGCCCTGTCGGAGCAGGCAACCTGCCGGAATCATGGAGGCCCCGGCCTCCGCTCGAGATGAGTCGTAACGGCCCCACCCTGGGCGTACGCTGTACGCCAGCCCCGCGCCCATGCCACGTCCCCGCTCGCTCACCCTGCCCGGCATCGCCGACGCCGCCCTCACCGTCATCGAGCGGGAGGGGCTGGCCGCGCTGTCCATGCGCTCGGTGGCGAGCGCGCTCGGCATGGGGACCATGTCCCTGTACCGCTACGTGGAGGGGCGGGAGGCGCTGGAGTCGCTGGTCGTCGACGCGGTGATGCGGGACGTGCGCCTGCCCGGCCCGGGCGGGGACACGCCCTGGACCGAGCGGGTGAAGACGCTGCTGGGACAGGTGCGAGGGGCGGTGGCGCGCCACCCTTGCGTCGCGCCGCTGGTGCTCACCCGGCGCCACTGCACCGAGGGCACGCTGGCGTGGGCCGAGGCGCTGCTCGCGCTCCTGACGGAGGGCGGCTTCGAGGGCCTGGCGCGGCTCGTCGCCCTGCGCACGCTGGTGAGCCACGTCTTCGGCTCCGTCCAGCTCATGCACCTGGGCGCCCTGTCCGGAGAGGGCACCGCCGCCCTCACACAGCTGGACGCCGGCCGCCATCCCCTATTGCGTCAGACGGCCGGGGACGCGCGGCGGCTCCCCCCTGACGAGGAGTTCCGCCGCGGCCTGGACGTCGTGCTGCTCGGCCTGGAAGCCACGCTGGCCCGCCGCTGAGGACGGGCCCGCTCGAGGCGCCTCAGGCGGCGCGCAGGGGCCACGGCTCGGAGCGCGGGCCCGCCTCCCAGTTGTCGTGACGGCCGTCCCAGTACTGGACCGTGAGCTTGGAGAGGTCCACGCCGTCCAGGCAGCCCACGTTGATGGAGCGGAAGTCCCCGCCCAGTTCCTCGACGAAGCCACCGCCGTAGGCCTGGACGCCGCAGTGCTTGCAGAAGCGCCGGTAGTTGGGGCTCTTGCCCACGCGGTACTCGCCCGTCTCGCCCTCGCCCTGGAGGACGCGGAACGAGCTGGGGGCCACCTGCGTCGTCGTGCCGCCCATCTTCGTGCAGACGGTGCAGTTGCAGCGGTTCACCGCCTCGGCGAGGTCCACCTCGGCCTCGAAGCGCACGGCGCCGCAGTGACAGCCGCCGACGTACTTCTTCAGGGTGGGGGACTTCTGGGCAGGGGTCAGGCTCATGGCGGGTTCTCCTCGGTGAGTCGCTGTGATGAGGGAGTTATGGACCCTGCCCGTGACAGGAGTATGTCAGGTTTGTTCGAGGGCCTTCGCGGCCCGGGCCTCCCGCAGCAGGTCGGTCAGCGCCTCGCGGGCCTGGACCCGGGCCTCCTTGTCCTGGTCCCCCCGCCCCTGGTTCAGCACCCAGGCCGTCACCAGGGCCTTGGAGGCCTCCTGGGAGCGCGCCCACGCGTCGGTCTCCGCGTCCTCCTCCCCTGAGGTCCTGGCCGCCCAGACCTCCGCGAGGTGGCTGGCGGCATCGGCGAAGGCGGCGGCCGCGGGCTTCCCGCCCAGCACCCACGCATTGCGCAGGTCTCCCAGCCCGCTGGCGACGAGGTGCGCCTGGCGTGGAGGCGTCTTCGCGCGAGCCTGGGCGAACAGCTCCGCCGCCGGCCGCGCGTCCTGGATGCGCTCGGCCACCCGGCTCAACCAGTCCGCGCAGACCTGGTGGGCGCGCTCCTCCGGGAAGCGGGCGACCACGGAAGGCAGCAGCGGGTACAGGTGCCGGGCGCGGGCCCAGGCCTCCTCGGCGGAGGCGAAGTGGAAGCCATTCGCCTCGAAGATGGCGAGCATGCGGACATCGGGCGTCTCCTCGGACATGAGGAAGGCTCTACGCCTGCATCGACCCCACCGGCAACGCGGAATCAGGCGCGCGAGCGGAGGATGTCACCCGGCGTCACGCCCAGCACGCGGCGCATCCAGCGGGCCATGTGGCTCTGGTGGGAGAAGCCCGCCTCCAGGGCCACCTGTCCCGTGGGCAGCTCGCCGCGCAGGAGCAGCGTGCGGGCCCGCTCCACGCGGCGCTGAATCACGTACTCGTGGACGGGCAGCCCGGTGGAGCGCTTGAAGAGCGTCTTGAGGTGCGACGCGCTGACGGCCGCCACGCGGGCCAGCGTCGCGAGCGAGAGGTCCTCGTCCAGGTGCGTCTCCACGTAGTCCGTGACGCGCTGGAGCTGGTCCGCGGACAGGCCCCCACGCACCTCGACCTCCGCGCGGTAGTGGGACAGCAGCCGGGCCGCGAGCGCGAGGCCCAGGCTCTCCCGGTACAGCAGCCCGTTGGGGAAGTCCGCGCGGGCCTCGGCCTCCAGCGCCCAGGCGATGTGCTCCAGCTGCGCGTCGCGGAAGTGGTGCCGCAGCGCCACGCCCACGCGGTCCGGGTCCAACCCCATGTCCTCGGCCGCCCGCTGGAGAAGGGAGTGCGGCAGGCGCAGGTCCAGGCCCACGCTGTCATCGTCCTCCACCCAGGTGTCGGTGTGGCCCGCGGGCAGGAGGAACAGCTCTCCTCGCGTGCGCACCGAATAGTGCTGGCTGGCGAGACAGGACACCCGCACGGGCTCACCGGCGTGGATGTTGAGGACATGGTCCGAGCTCGCCAGGTGGACCCGGTCTCCGGCGCGCGTCGTGCGCAGGTCGACCCCCAGGCCGACTCGAGGTCGTCGCGCGTGCTCGCTCATGGCCCCTGAATATAGGGGGCGGCGTCCTTTCGTGCTCCCGAAACATCCGTGCGTGCGCGACCCCCGAGGGGGCCGTCGGTATTCCTCTCCCACACGCGATGAAGCCGCCGCGCCCGACGCGCTCGGCGTGCGGCCATGCATCCAGGCAGGACCTCAGGGGAGAGACGACATGGGACGGTATTCCGGGAAGAAAGTGGTGGTGACGGGAGGAACGGCGGGCATCGGGCTCGCCGCGGTGAAGGCGCTGCTCGCCGAGGGCGCGGAGGTGCTGCTCACCGGCCGCGGCGAGCAGGGACTTGAGGCGGCGCGCAAGGAGCTGGGGCCGCGTGCCCATGTGGTGCGCTCCGACACGGCGAGCCTGCGGGACATCGACGCCCTGGCCACGCACGTGAAGCAGACGCTGGGCGCGGTGGACTTCGTCCTCGTCAACGCGGGGTTCGCGAAGCTGGTGCCCTTCGAGCAGGTGACAGAGGCGGTGTACGACGAGACCTTCGGCATCAACACGAAGGGGGCGTTCTTCACGGCGCAGCGGCTGGCACCCCTCGTGCGGGATGGCGGCGCGTTCGTCTTCACCACGTCGGTGGCGGACGAGACGGGCGCGCCGGGCATGAGCGTCTACTCGGGCTCGAAGGCGGCGGTCCGCTCGTTCGTGCGGGTGCTCGGCGCGGAGCTGGTGGCGCGGGGCATCCGGGTGAACGCGGTGAGCCCGGGCTTCACGCGCACGCCCACGCTGGGCGTCACCGGCGCCACGCCCCAGGAGGTGGAGGCCTTCGAGCAGGAGGGCCTGCACCTGACGCCCATGAAGCGCATCGCGGACGCCGAGGAGGTGGCCCGGGCGGCGCTGTTCCTCGGCCTCGAGGCCACGTTCACCACCGGCGCGGAGCTGCCCGTCGACGGCGGCCTGTCGCAGTTCTGAGTTCCACTTCCACCTCGAAGGACACACGACATGAAGCCACACATCAGCGTCATCGGCGCGGGCCGCATGGGCTCCGCCTTGGTCAAGGCCTTCCTCCAGAGCGGATACACGACGACGGTCTGGAATCGCACCCGGGCGCGGTGCGAGCCGCTGGCCACGGCGGGCGCGCGCATCGCCGACTCCGTGCTGGACGCGGTGCACGCCGCCAGCGTCGTCATCGTGAACGTGAACGACTACGACACCAGCGACGCGCTGCTGCGCCAGGACGAGGTGACGCGGGAGCTTCGCGGCAAGGTGCTGGTGCAGCTCACGTCCGGCTCGCCGAGGCTGGCGCGCGAGCAGGCGACGTGGGCACGCCAGCACGGCATCGACTACCTGGACGGCGCCATCATGGCCACGCCGGACCTCATCGGTCAGCCCCACTGCACGCTCCTGTACGCGGGCCCCAGGGCCCTGTACGACAAGCACCAGGCCGTGCTGAGGGCGCTCGGTGGAAACACGCAGCACGTGAGCGAGGACGAGGGCCACGCGTCCGCGCTCGACAGCGCGATGCTGTTCCATATGTGGGGCTCGCTGTTCAGCGGGCTGCAGGCCGCGGCCATCTGCCTGGCGGAGGGGATTGCGCTCGACGCGCTCGGCCCGCATCTGGACTCCGTCGTGCCCATGATTCAGTTCGGCGTGGCCGACCTGCTCCAGCGCATCCAGCAGGAGCGGTACAGCGCGGACACCGAGAGCCCCGCCACGCTCGACACGCACAACGTGGCGTTCCAGCACCTGCTTCACCTGTGCGAGGAGCGGAACATCCACCACGCCCTCCCCAAGGCCATGGATGCACTCATCCAGACCGCCCGGAAGGCGGGGCACGGACAGGACGACTTCTCGGTCCTCGCGCGCTTCCTGCGCTGAGTGTGACAAAGGATAGAGCGGTGCGTCAGAGAGCATGGCTGATTGTCATTTGACGCTCTCACTGCAGCGTTCGCGCTCCTGGACTGCTTGCCTTTAGACTCCGGGTGCGCACTCCCGCGCGTCCCACCAGGAAGACAGGATGAAGAGAGCAAGCATGTGGCTGGCCACGGTGACGGCCCTCGGCCTGATGTTCGGATGTGGCGCACCGCTGCCCGAGGAGACTCAAGAACCCGTGAGCGAGCAGCCGGCGGATACCGGCTCGGACGTGAGCGCGCAGGCGTGTGAAGACAACCCGACCTGCCTGTGCAACCGCATCTGTCGTCAGCGGTGCGGCACCAACACGACGTGCATGACGCAGTGTCTCGCCGAAGAGTGTTAGACGGGATTCGTCACGAGGCGCACCGCGGGCACCCCGCGCGCGGTGCGCCTCGACTCGAACCCGTGGTGTTGCATGGCGCAGAAGAAGACCTCCTCGTCCCCCCAGAGCAAGTCCACGCCCCGCGCCTCCGCCGGGAAGCCGGAGCCTGTCGCTCCCGAGGCGGCGTGGACCGGGCTGGAGCAGCAGGTGCTCGCCGTGCTGGGGGAGAAGGCCGTGGGCCAGTACCCCGCGGACCTGGAGCCCATGAGCCGGGTGTTCGAGCAGGGCCCCGACGAGACGGGACTCCTGCCCGAGTCGTACCAGCGCTTCGTCGAGGCGCTGGGGTATCGCTGGCTCAACACGGGCAAGAAGGCCCTGGCGTTCCTGCCGCCGCGCTGGCGCGCGAGCGCGTCCCAGGGCATGGGCGAGCCGAACCGTCAGTGGACCGAGGTGCGTGAGGAGCGGGAGGCGGGCCGTCACGTGTACCGCTTCGTGATGTTCGCCTCCGCGGACCTGAACGACGTCAACGGCTTCGCCTTCGGGCTCGGTGCGAAGGGCGGCGCCCCCGTCGTGTTCCAGGTGGAGGACAGCCTGCCCCTGCGCGAGCTGGGAAGCTTTGAAGCGTGGCTCGGCAAGGCCCTCGAACCCCTGCGCAAGGCCATCGCGAAGCCGGCGAAGAAGCCCGAGCTGGGGGACCCGCTCGCGCTGCTCCAGGAGTCCCTCGGCGAAGTGGCGGCGAAGGCGAGGCAGGCGGGCGCGGCGGCCCTCTTCGACACCTTCCCTCGTGACACCCGCGCCATCTCGCTGCTCCACCGCAAGCTGGGCGTGGTGCCGGACATGGTAGCCGAGTTCTCCCAGCTGGAGACCCTGACGGTGAAGGGGGCGGGGCTCAAGGAGCTGCCCTCCGTGCTGGGCCAGCTCACGAAGCTCAAGCAGCTCGACTGCTCCTGGAACGCGGAGCTGGCCACGCTGCCCGCCGAGCTGGGGCGCCTTCAGGACCTCGAGTCACTCAACCTGGACCACACCGCGGTCGCCACGCTCCCGGAGGCGCTCGGGCAGCTTCCGCGCCTGCGCTCGCTCAGCCTCAAGAACACGCGCCTCACCGCGCTGCCGGCGTGGCTGAGCCAACTGCCCGCGCTCAAGTTCCTGGACCTGTCGCGCACGGACGTCCCACCGGGGGAGCTCGAGACCTTCAGACAGGCCCGTCCCGAGTGCTCGATGTATCCGCGACCGTGACGGGGGGACTCACTCCTGGATGGAGTCGCCCACCTGCCGGAGGTCCTCGGGGTCCACGTCCTCGCGACGCAGCACCTTGCACAGCGCGCGGAACCAGTGCTCGAAGCTCTCGAAGCCGAACATCATCGGGTCGTTCTCGTCCAACCACGTGCCGTCGTCCACGTAGTGGCCAGCGAGCGCCTCGTAGTCGTTATCCTCGAAGTAGACGGGCAGCTCTCCATCCTTCGGTGTGGTGCGCGTGTAGAAGCACCACCGCGACGCCTCCACGCCCATGTACGCATCCGCGAAGGAGATGAGGTCCGTCGTCGTGATCTCCCGGCCATCCACCGTGGTGCCCGCGGGAGTCCAGGCCGCCGTGAGGGAGGCCATCGTGGGCGCCCAGACGTGGAACGGGCGATACGTCTCCCACTCCTCGGTATCCGGCTGGTACTCGAGCCGGACCTCGCGGTGCAGCATCAGGAACTCGCGATAGCTGTCCGGGATGACGAAGGCCTCCTCGCGATAGGGCGTCGGAAGCTCGTACTCGAACCCGGTCAGCATGCGGGGCAGCGCGTCCACCTCCTCGCGCGTCAGGGGTGCCTCCCGGATGAGCCGCCAGCCCCGCGCCTGGGCCCAGGCGTCCATCTCGTCCAGCAGGGCCTTCAAATCCTCTCGCCACGTCGCGCTCGCCATGCGTGGCCTCTACCCCGTACCGAGCGAGAACGGAAGTCGCTCGGGGCTTTCGGGCCGTTTGCTCAGGGCTGGCTCGCGAGGGTGTAGTCGAGCACGTACAGGTGGACGCCCTTCTCGTCGATTTGAATCTCGTACGTGCCGGAGATGCCCTGGAGTTCGTCCGTTCCGGACTCGGGCACGACGGAGCCGACGACCTTGAATGCTCCGCGCGTCATGGAGCCCGAGTGCATGAGGGTGAAGCTGCCCTTGCGTCCCTCGAGGGTGCCGGTGACGCGCTCCAGCGCGACGTAGCCACCGGACTGGCCCTCGTCGAGCGTGGCGAGCATCTGACCCACGCCCGTGCCCTCCAGTGCGCCATGGTAGCGCTTGTCGATGGACAGCCGGCCGATGGGGGACTGCGCCGCGCCCGCGTCCGGGGCCAGGGGGGTCGCCTTGACGTTGAAGATGCCCTTCACGTGCTTCGTCATGTTCGTCTCGCTTCCGGTCCGGGTGGGTGTCGCCGCCGCAGGGGTGCTCGCGCAGCCCTGGAAGAGCACGGCGCCGAGCACCCACGCCAACACATTCGTTCCCGTCTTCGTCATGGGAGCTCCTTCGTGGTTGTGGGCCGTCAGATACGTGGCGGCGCGGCGGGTGGATTGCAAAAACGCGACACGCCGACAGAATGCGCGCTGGTGAGTCGCCCTCGCATCGACGCCGTGCGTGGCGTCCTCCAACGTCCCGCTCCCGCGGACAGCATCGTGCATGAGCGCTTCGCGCCCGCCGCGGAGCTGGAGGAGTTCATCCAGCACTTCTGGACGGTGCGGTGGGACTTGCGAGGCGAGCCGCCGCTCCTGGCGGAGACGCTCCCCCATCCCTGTGTGCATGTGGTGTTCGACCGGGGACAGGGCCGCGTCACGGGGGTGCAGTCGCGCCGGTTCCGCCGGAGGATTCAGGGACAGTCGCGGGTGTTCGGCATCAAGTTCCGGCCCGCGGCGTTCCAGCCAGTGTTGGGGGCGCCCTTGTCCCAGCTCACCGACCGGACGGTGAGCGTGCGTTCGGTGTTCGGGAGGGAGGGCATCGCGCTGAAGGACGCCCTCCTGGCGGAGCCGGACGTGCGCCGGTGCGTGACGCTGGCGCAGGACTTCCTGCGGCGACGGCTGCCGCCCATGCCCGAGCCCATCGCGAGGATGCGGGACCTGGTGGAGCGACTGGCGGCGGACGCGTCGGTGACACGGATGGAGCAGGTGGCCGCGCTGGCGAAGCTGGAGCCGCGCAACCTCCAACGGAGGTTCAGCGCGGCGGTGGGAGTGAGTCCCAAGTGGGTCCTCAAGCGCTACCGGCTCCACGAAGCCGCCGAGCAGCTCGCGCGCGCCCAGGTGCCCGACATGGCGAGCCTGGCGCTCCAACTGGGCTACTTCGACCAGTCCCACTTCATCCGCGACTTCAAGGCCATGGTCGGCTGCTCTCCGGGACAGTACGCCGAGCGCGCCGCCGCGAGCCGGCGGGCCGCGGGCAAGTAGAGCCGTTCAGGGTCATGCCTCCTCGTCGGGGAGGAGTGTCCGGAGCAATTCGTCATCAGGCCCGAGCGGGCGCCAGCCCACAGGGGGAGGATTCGCCCGGAGCGCGGCAATCACCTGCCGAGTCCGCTCCGAATATGTTTCTGGAGTGGACCCAGACCACATGCCAAGTGCCTTCGCGACCTGGAAGCGAGTCACGTCATCAAGTGTCGCTGGCCACCCGTTGGGAAGCCCTGCCGCCAACTCACGCACGAGCAGGTCACGGACGAGTCGCGTGACTTGATTCCGCCGTTCCGCTTCAGCACGCAATCCGACCAACACCTGCGCCCCGGCGATGTCGTCCTTTCCAAGCTCTTCTGCCAGCGCGTACAGCGGCACAGCAGGGCGTGCCTCCGCAAAGGCCGTCAACGAGTCGAAGCCGCGCTCGCGGACCCGCTCGTAGAGCCGGACACGCCAGTTCCCCTGCCACGAGCGCCCATCGGTCATCGGCTCCGACCCTTGGTGAACTTCATTGGGATGTCGTAGAGCTTCATGTTCTCCGCGACGATGCTCAGTACCTCATTCCGCGTCAACGGCTGCCCTGCCGCCAACTCCGCATCGTTCAGGGTGCGCATGAGCCTCCTATTCCATTCGTCGGGCCACATGCGTCCCAGCTTCCAGTTGCCCCCACCATGAATCGCCTCATGGTGGGAGCGCTCCAGCCTGACGCAGAAGCTGTCGATGTCCAGGTCGCCCTTGAAGCCACGCTGTTCGAACCACTCGCGGTGCTCCTTCGGCAGGACGTGGTGCTTCGGCGCCTCGGACATGCCGGCCCCTGCACGTCCCGTCACGTGCATGCCACGCACCTCGGGGCCATCCCCCAGCGCCTCTCGCACGCCCTCGGGCAGGTCCTGGTGCGCCTGCGCCATCATCACCTGCCCGCCGTGGATGCGGACGGCCGCGCCCACCACCGGAACCGAGATGACGCCCGCCTGGACCAGCCTGCGCATCATCTCCACCCATTCGGCGGAGACCACGATTCGTGAGCCCACCATGACGCCGCCCGAGCCCATCGCGAGCCGCGCTCCAAGCGTCACGGGCACAGCCGGCGGCGGACGCGGCAGCGACATCTTCAAGGTCGAAATCAGGGTGAGCATCTCCAACACCTGCACCGCCACCATCACCTTGCCACCCAGCTCCATGGCCGAGCGCGCGTCTCGGCGAATCGCATCGAACTCTCGGGACAACGTCCCCATCAGCGCGGGCATGGCGACCGCCGCGGCGGCGACACGCTCGGGGTCTCGTGACGCGAGTTCCTTCAACGAAGGCTCCATCAAGCCCTGGACACGGTGCAGCTCCGCGAAGAGCCGCTCTCTTCCGTACATGGGGCAGTCTCGAAGGACCGCGTCAGCGAGCTGGAGGAAGTCCACCCACGTGGACGCCAGCAGGGCACCGAACATCGCGGCCTGGAGACGAGGTCCGGCCATGCCGAGGATGCCCACCTCCATCCCCGCATCCCCCACTTCTGATGCCACGCCCACGAGCGCCGTGGCGCTCCTGGACTCTCCACGCAGCCACGCCAGCTGACGGGCGCCGTGCTCACGGTATCGGGTGAACACACCCTCGAGTCCACTCACACTGGATGAGGACGTTCGCTCCTCGAGTTGGGAGAGCACGGCTGAGACACCACCGAGGGAGCCCCGCACCTCCTCGATGGCTTCGAGGACGGCCTGACGCGTGAGCGTGACACTTCGTTCCCCGGCCTCGACAGCTCCGCTCCCACCCCGGACACGGGTTGCAGCATCTCGCTGCGCCACGTTGCGCCAGAGCCGTTGCCGCCCCGTGGGTGTCTCGGACGGCGTGTAGTTCCACACCTCGCCATGACTGGACGCCTGCGGCACGGATGCACAACCCGTCGTGGTCAAGGCGACCACCAGGAGCAGGGACAGTGGACCAGACCAGCGGCATCGCCTCCTGGACATGCAGGACTCCTGGGCACGCCTCGGTATGGGCGTGGGACGAGTCCCGAGTCTCGCGGAGTCACTCGAGCCGTAGAACCACCTCCAGCATCCTTCCCGTATCCGGCCTGAACCCAGCAACGGGGGTCCTCCCACCCACGAGTACGCAGGAAGCCCGCGCTCCGGCGCGACACGAACCTCCAGTCGCCAACACCTGTCGGGACAGGCGTTGAGTGGACCACGCCCGCGCGGACTTTCTTCAGACCGGGTTCCTACCTTGGCCCGACCCAAGGGGAGGACACATGAGCGACGAGGATCCGCGTCACCATCAAGGGCTCCAGCAGGACCTGCGCGTCCTGATGGCACGCGCGGGACGCAGACAGGTGCTGCGCTGGATGGCCGGCGCCAGCCTCATTCCATGGCTCGGCTGCGGCGACGATGACGACCCGACACCGGACCCGTCCGGCTGCTCGCGCATCCCCGAGGAGACCGCCGGCCCCTACCCCGCCGACGGCTCGAACGGCCCCAATGTCCTCCAGCAGTCGGGCATCGTCCGCTCGGACATCCGCGCGAGCTTCGGCAACACCCGCACCGTCGCCGAGGGAGTCCTCACGACGGTGACGCTCACCCTCGTCGACGTCAACGACGCCTGCGCCCCGCTCGCCGGCCGCGCCGTCTATCTGTGGCACTGCGACAACTCGGGGGAGTACTCCCTCTATGGCGCGGGCATCACGAACGAGAACTACCTGCGCGGCGTGCAGGAGACCAACAGCCAGGGCCAGGTCACCTTCACCAGCATCTTCCCCGCCTGCTACAGCGGCCGCTGGCCCCACATCCACTTCGAGGTGTACCCGGACCTGGCCTCGGCCACCTCGTCCGCGAACAAGCAGGTCACCTCCCAGCTCGCCCTGCCCGAGGCCGCCTGCGACGAGGTCTACGCCACGTCCGGCTACTCGCAGAGCGTCGCCAACTTCCAGCGCGTCAGCCTCGCGACGGACAACGTCTTCAGCGATGGCTCCTCCACCCAGGTCGCCACCGTGACGGGCAGCGTCGCGGACGGCTACGTCGTCACGCTCGTCGTGGGCATCCCGGGCTGAAGCCGAGGCGCCCCAGGGGCACCACTCCCCGCCCCGTCTCGCCGCCCGACGACGAAGCCACACCCCGGCCAGCATGCGCGTCGCAGGCACGCTGGCGCGGCGTGCGCCGAGGCCACACAGCGAAGGCGGACGAGGAGTGGCCCTGCTCCACTCCCCGCCCGCCCCGCCTTGCGACCCGACGAGAACGCCGCCCCCGGGCGGAGGGCGTCCCCATCGTCAAACCCACCTCACGGCCACGGCGAGGACGGACGAGACGTGGCGCGGCTCCACCACGCCTCGCCCGCCGCGCCTTGCTGCGTGGCGAGGGCGCCGCCCCCGGGCGGAGGGCGCCTCGCCGTCACTGGAACAGCAGGCAGAGGGTGTCGAGCGTGTAGAAGTCCGACGGCACGAACGGGGCCCACGTCTGGCGCACGAAGTAGAGGTGACGGCCGTCCACGCTCAGCGACGGGTGGAACTCGTCCTTCTCCGTGTTCACCGCCGGCCCCAGGTTGATGGCCTTCGTCCACTTCCCGCCGATGTTGACGCTCGCGTACAGGTCACCGAGCCCGTAACCCTCCGGCCGGTTGAGCGACGCGAAGATGAGCACCCGCCCATCCGCGGAGATGTGCGAGTTGTACTCCCAATAATCCGGACTGTTGATGGCCACGCTCAGCTTCTCCGCCGGCGCGTACCCCGGCCCCCGCCGCTCCGCGCGATACACGTTGAAGTCCGAGTCGAACGTCCCGCTCGCGAAGTACAACGTCCCGTCCCGCGTGGCGCTCACGTACAGCTCCTGCCGGTCCGAGTTCACGTTCGGCCCCAGGTGCAGCGGCTCACCCCAGCTCCCATCCGCCTGCTTGTGCACCACCCACAGGTCCGAGTCCGCGCGCTCCTCGGTCCCCGTCACCGGCCGCGTGGACGAGAAGAAGAGCGACTGGCCGTCGACCGACAGGAACGGGTCCGTGTCCAGCCACGTCCCCGAGAAGGACACCAACTGGCCCGGCGTGAAGTGGCCGTTCACCTTGCGCGTCTCGTGGATGGCCTGGAACGGCGCCTCCGCCGAGTCCACGTGGTAGTAGGCCGTGTTGCCGTCCGCGGAGAAGGTGAGCCGGTACTCGGAGCGGTCCGGCAGCGAGACCTCTCCAGGCGCGAACATGCTGCCGCCCGGGGTGCAGCTCAGGAAGCGCAACGCCTCGCTGGACACCTCCGCCGCGCCGAGCGCCTCGGCCACGGGGGCCGTCTCCGGCGCCTGCGACGCACACGCCATCGACAGGGAGGACAGGGCGGCGATGAATCCCACGGACCACGACTTGCTCGGCGTGAAGCGCTGCATGCGGCGTCTCCTTTGTTGGAGACACCATCGCCTCCCTGCTCGACGGCCGCATTGACGATGGGATGAACGGTGGAGCTTCCGGGACGAACCGTGGAGCCCGCCCCGACCAACGCTCAGGAGGGCAGGTCCAGGGCCCGCTGCAGCCGGGCACGGTAGCTGCGTCCGGAGGTCAGCTTCGTGCCGTCCCGCAGGGTGAGCACCATCTCCCCGGGCGCCAGCGGCTCCACCTCCTCCACCCGGTCCAGCCGGACGATGAGCGAGCGGTGGATGCGCACGAAGTCCCTCGGGTCCAGCTTCTCCTCCACCGCGTTCATCGTCTCGCGCGTCAGGAAGGACTGCTTGCCCTGGTGGACGCAGACGTAGTTGCCCTCCGCCTCCAGGTAGTCGATGTCCTCCACGCGCAAGAAGCGCATGCGCCAGCCCACCTTGGCCACCAGCCGCGTCGCATACCGCTCCGGGGCGGGGGACAGTCTCGAGGACAGCGACTCCAGCCGCTCGACCAGCTCCGCGTCCAGCTCCGTCGCCCCCGTGCGCCTGCGCTCACGCACGCGCGAGAGGCTCCGCCGGAAGCGCTCCTGGTCGAAGGGCTTGAGCAGGTAGTCGAGCGCGTTCGCCTCGAACGCCTGCACCGCGAAGTCCCGGTGCGCCGTCACGAAGATGACCGCCGGCGGGTGCTCGCGCGACACCGCCCGCAGCACCCCGAAGCCATCCGGCTCCGGCATCTGCACGTCCAGCAGCACCAGGTCCGGGCGCTGCCTGCCGATGGCGTCGATGGCCTCGTTGCCGTCCCGGCACTCACCGATGACGGCCATGTCCGGCTCCTCCGAGAGCAGCTCCTTGAGCCGCGCCCGGGCGAGCGGTTCGTCGTCGACGATGAGCACGCGGATGGGCTGCGTCACGCCGCACGCTCCGTCCGGAAGGGAATGGCCAGCGACACCCGCGCCCCACCCTCCTCGCGAGCCTCCAGCTTCAGCCGATGCGCGGGGCCGTAGAGCTGCACCAGGCGCTCGCGGGTGATCCACAGCCCCTTGCCGCCCCGCTCGGACTTCGCCGCCGCGCCCTCGCGCAGCCCCACGCCGTCGTCGCGGACCTCCAGCAGCAGCTCCGGCCCCTCGCGCCTGGCCGTCACCGTCACCGTGCCCGGCGCCGAGCGCGGCGCGATGCCGTGCTGGATGGCGTTCTCCACCAGGGGCTGCAGCACCAGGTGCGGCACCCGCGCGCCCAGCGCCTCCCGCGAGATGTCCTGCTCCACCCGGAGCCGGTCGTTGAAGCGCACGCCCTGGATGTCCAGGTAGAGCTGGAGCGTGCGCAGCTCGTCGCGCAGGGGCACCTCCTCGCGCCCCGCCGCCTGGAGCGTCTCCCGCAGCAGGTCACTGAGGCGCGCAATCATCCGCTCGCTGCCCAGCGGGTCCCTGCGCACCAGCGCGCAGATGGAGTTGAGCGTGTTGAAGAGGAAGTGCGGATGCAGCTGCGCCTCCAGCGCGTGGAGCTGCGCGCGGGCGAGCTGGGTGTCACGCAGCCGCAGCTGCTCCGCGTAGTAGATGGCGTGGGCCACGCCCAGGAGCGTCAGGTAGATGAACGGGTTGTAGAGCAGCGCATGCTCGAGCACCGCCGTGTACGCGGGCGGCGCGTCGTACCAGTGGAAGTACGGGTCCAGCGAGTAGATGACCGTCGCCCGGAAGAACGAGACCGCGAGCGCGCCACCCACATGCAGCGCGAGCCGCGAGCGCCACAGGCGCCGGTCGAACGGAAAGCGCAGGCCGAAGTGCACCACCGCGATGGTGACGGGCGCCCACAGCGCCGTGGCGAAGCCATCCGTGAGCAGCGCATGCGTCCAGGACACGCCCCGCACGGAGTGCGCCTCACTGGAGGCCGCCAGTCCCTGCAAGGTCCAATAGGAGAAGGCCCCCACCCACAACAGCCAGCCGCGTCCGCGTGACATGGCAGCAAGGTACACAAACTCACATCGACATTCCCACCCGCGCGCATTCCTCCTCGGAGGCACGAACCCTGGCGAGCCCCTCCAGGACCTGACTTTCCTTCATTATGGCAATCGAGTGACAATAGAAACATGCCACTCCTTCGCGCCCTCTTCGCCTCGCTCGCCGTGGTCCTCGTTGGCTGCTCCGGGTCGCCCGCTCAACCAGAGGGGGAGGGCCCGCTGGACGAGGCGCTCGGCCAGGAAGCCCTGGGCGACGCGGGGACTCCCGACGCGGGAGACAGCCTCGCGGGGCTGACACACATCGCCACCGCGGAGTATCAGCTGTTCTACCTGGTGGACGGACGCGTGCTGGGGCTCGGCTCCAACCGCGCGGGGCAGCTCGGCGTGGGGCACTCCAACCCGTACAACCAGGTCCCGCCGGTGGACATCGCCCTGCCCCAGGGACTGCGCTTCAAGGACGTGGCGGGCGGCGGCTTCCAGAGCGTGGCGCTCGACACCCTGGGCCGCGTGTGGACCTTCGGGCAGAACCTCTACGGCCAACGCGGGGATGGCACCACGAACGACCAACCCAACCGCGCTACCACGCCGAACAACGGACAGCCGTACCTGGTCCTCACGGACTCCACCGGCGAGACGTTCGACAACGTCATCAAGGTGCGCAGCGCGCTGCTCTTCAACATGGCGCTCAAGGCGGACGGCTCCTTCTGGGTCTGGGGCATGAGCGGCACCGCGATTGGCAACACGCTGGGCATCGCCGGGGACGGGAACACGGCGCCGCGCAACATCACCCGGCCCACGAAGGTCCCCCTGCCCCAGGGTGTGCGAATCACGAGCTTCACCACCAACGACACCTCCATCTTCGCGCTGGATGACACGGGCAAGGCATGGGCCTGGGGCGGGAGCGCCGCGGCGGAGACGCTGGGCACGGGCAGGTTCAACGACTACGCGCGCCCCAACCCGCTGAGCATCCCGACGCGCGTGAAGGAGCTCGCCGCGGGTGGCAGCCGCTGGGCGGTGGCGCTCGATGAAGCAGGTGACCTCTGGGGCTGGGGCCTGCAGGGCACCTTCCTGGGACTCGGCCCGCCGGCGGGCGGCTGGTACCCCGTGGCCACGCCGCGCAAGCTGTCGTTCCCGGAGTTCGGCTCGCGCAGAATCGTGGACGTCACGGCGAACGGCCACGCCACGCACGTCATCCTGGACGACGGCTCGCTGTGGGGTTGGGGCGACAGCGCGATGGGCGAGGTGGGCAACGGCGTGATGCTGGACTTCGCCACCTACCACACGCCCTACCAATGGGACTGGTCCAACCACCAGAAGATGGTCTTCCGTCCCGTGCAGGTCGCCCCGGGCGTGACGTTCAAGGCGCTGCACAACACCGCGCAGTCCTTCTACGGCTACGCCACCGCCACGGACGGCACCCTCTACTCCTGGGGCCGCAACAAGACGGGGGTGCTGGGCAATGGGGTGCTGCCCACCGGAGACGTGGCGGGCCGCCCGGACAGCTGGAACGTGGCCACCGCCACGCCCGTGCCCGCGCACAGGCTCACCGTCGGCATCCCCACGCCGTCGAAGTAACCAGCGCTCATCCGGCGTTCAGCACGACGGCCCGTCCATGGATGAAGGGCTGGGCCGACGCGAAGCGGGGCGTCAGCGCCCAGCTCCCATCCGGGTGGACGTAGCCGAACAGGCCGCCCTCCTTCGCGGCGGCCAGCCCTTCCGAGAACCCGCCGTTCACCGCCTCGAAGCGGGGCTCGATGACCTGGGCCCCCTTCTTGTCGATGAAGCCGTAGCGTGTGGCGGACATGACGCGGACCCTAGGCAGCGGGCCCGCGCCCGTCCACGCTCAGGGCCTCGTGCAGGAGCGTCCACCGCCCGCGTGATACATGAGGTCTTGGTAAACGGTTTGCGCGACGACGGGTGTGGCGCTCTGGAGCCGTTGCACCGTGACGCCGTTGCGCTGGAGCTCGAACACGGGCGTGGTGCCGGGAACGAGCGGCGCCTGGAAGGCCGTCACGCCGGCGCTCGTCACGTCCAGCGTGCGCACGTCCGTGCCTTGCGTGATGACCAGCCGGCCCGGCTCCTTGAGGAACGCGAGCAGCTCCACCTGGTTGGACGCGGCCACGCCGCCGCGCAGCTTCATGGCGCGCGCGGTCTGCTTGGTGGCATCGAACGGCGCGTCGGTGCGGTGTCGGCGGTGCGTGTAGTAGAGCGTGTCGCGGACGATGGTGGGCCGCTGCCCCGTCTTGAACCAGGTGGTGTAGTACGCAATCCAATCCATGATGACGTAGCCGCGCTCCTGCGACGCCGTCATCCACGACTCGCCGTAGTCCGTCAGCGTCAGCAGCGTCACCCAGTCCGCGTCGCCCTCCATCGCCTTCTCGAACTGCGTGCGGAACGCCAGGCTGTTCTGCGCCTCCCAGTACACGCGGCTGCTGTTCTCGCTGTCGGTGAGCTTGTGGCGCACGTCCTCGAACGCGACGGGAGACATCCACCGCTTGCCGCGCCGGTGCGACTCCACGCTCCAGCGGCGCATCGCCTCCCCGGACTGCGCGGTGCGCTCACCCCAGGTGGAGAAGCCCGTCACCAGGTTGTTCCACTCCGCGTACTTCGTCACGTCTCCCGTGTACGAGAGCAGCGGCCAGTAGGTGACCTGGATGCCCTGGGACGCAAGCCGCGTCTTCACCTCCGTCCACCAGGCCACCGACTTGCGCTCCGGGTTGAAGCTGGCCAGCACGACAGCGCCGTCGAGCCTGTGCACGGACGGGTGGTTGGCGACGGAGGCAATCATCGACACCAGGCCGTCCGTGGTGCCCGTGGCCTCGGTGGGGAAGTCGGGGCTGAGGACGATGCGGAACTCCGGGTCCACGGCCGCCGCGGCGGCGAGCATCGTGGTCAGCTGGTTGTTCCGCGTGTCGGACGAGACGCGGTACGGGTGCTCGTAGAGGAAACCGTCCATGCCGGCGGCGATGGCGCGGCGCACCTCCACCTCGAAGTCACGCTGTCGCCACGCGCTGTCGGCCCAGGGGGCTCGCGGCAGCGGCCGGTCACGCATCAGCCCGCCGATGTTCGCGTACTCCCCCCCGCGCGCCTCGGGCGTCAGCCAGCTGGTCCAGTGGTCGTCGGCGGGCGCCTTGTTGTCGATGGAGATGGGGAAGATGGGGTAATAGAAGCCGAAGACCTTCTTCGGCGCCGCGCGCAGCACGCTCGTCGCGGGCATGTCGAACGGGTAGCACTGCGAGATGGGCGAGGGCGCGGGTGCCACCGTCGCGCTCAGCTCCAGGTCGAAGCGCGCATCCGACGTGTTGGCCGCGGACTGGTGCAGCTCCACCGCGAGCACGTTCGTGCCCGTGCGCAGCGCCGCCGTGTCGAGGGCCTGCGCGTGCCACGTCTGCTCCTCCACGGGCAGGGAGATGGTGGCGGGCGCCAGCGTGCGATAGCCCACCGTGCCCGAAGGCAGGTTGCTGCGGAGCACCTCCACACCATTCAGGTAGACGATGGCGCCGTCGTCGCGCTGCAAGCGCAGCCGCAGCTCGCGCACCGACGCCGCGTCCGTCACCGTGAAGGCGCGCCGGAAGTACGTGGTGATGTGCTTGCTTGCCGTGTTGCTCCCGAAGGAGACCGTCGTGGCCAGGTCCGTCTCCGCGTAGCCCAGCGGTGACGCGCCCGAGGCCCACGCGCCATCCGCGTAGCCCGGCGCCGTCCAGCCCGTGCCCAGGTCCACGCCCGTGTCCAGGTAGCGCCACGTCGCGCCCGACGCGACGAGCACCGTCTCCAGCGCGTCAGCGGCCGTCCCTAGGGAGCTCGCCTCCCCTGGCGTCGAGGGAGCCTCGTCCTGGGGAGTGCCGCCCGAGGAGACGTCCTGCTCCTCCGGTGCTCCACCCGCGCAGGACCACGAGAGCAACGGCACCAGCAAGGACACGGCGAGCCGTGCCCGGGGGAAAGCCCAGGGTGTGTGCATATGGATTGGACCTCGGAGGGCTCTTCGCCTTGGAGGACGAAGAGTGGGGGGTTGCTCCTCGGACACACGCACGCTCCGGATGGCGCGAACAATCCGGAGGTTTCCTGGTTTATCGACAGCGCGCCGTGCGGGGTACCCGCCTCACGCCAGCAGCGCTTCCTTCTTCAGCAGCCTCTTGGCGAGCGTGGTGTAGGACCACTCGCCCTCCTCGTCGACGAGGCCCTTCTGGAGCAGCTTGCTCAGCTTGGGACCGATTTCGCTCGAGTGACCGACGAGGTGGTTCTCCGCGCTCACCTTGCCGATGGCGTCCTCGCGGTCATCCGCCACGACGAGCCGGGCCGTCAGCGTGTCGGCGTAGGTCGAGTAGTCGCTGTAGTACGTCCACGCGACGCCCTGGACCTTGAAGGCGCCGAGGACGACGACCTCGCCGTGCACGAGCAGGTTGCCCGCCTGGAGCGCGCCGCCGACGAAGAGCAGCGAGTAGTCGAAGCCCTCGTGGATGATGCTGCCTTCGACGACCAGGTTGCCCGCGACGAGCAGCCGCCCCTGGTCCTCGAGCACCAGGTTGCCCTTCACCACGAGGCCGCCGCCCACGCGCCGGTCCTCGCCCTCGCAGATGCGCAGGTCGCCCGACACCTGCTCGACGGTGTCGGTGGGTGTCAGCTTCGCCTTGAGCGCCGCCCGCTTGGAGGCCGAGCCGGCCTTGTCATGCAACGAGGCTTCCTGCAGCAACGTATCGAAGAGCTTCATGGAGCCAGGGTAGAAGTCCGCGGCCCGGGTGACGAGGACAATGTCTTCGGCGGACTGCCTGGACGGACGTGGGAGCGCCGACTCCCTGTATAGTGGGGGCTCGGCCGGGAAAACCGTGGTGAGGTCCATGTGTCAGTGACCAGGGCTGTGCGCTGGGCGCCCCTCCAACAGGTGCTGCTCGCCTGCGTGCTCGTCTTCGCGGGGACGGGTTCGGCGCAGACGACGGAGGACCGGGCCTATGTCGGCATCACCGTCGCGCGGGGGACCCGCATCGGCTCGCAGGGCGGGCGACTGGACGAACGACATCAGCTGGATTTGCGCCTGCCGCTTCCTCCCCTCTTCCTGGGGAAGACAGTGCTGGTGCCCTCGTTCGGGTACGAGACGCGCTTCATGGGGCTCGAGCGACGCGGCCCGCTCGCGGACGTGTCCGAGGAGGACCTGAGCCGGCGCTTCCATCGCTTCAGCCTGGGGCTCACGGTGATTCGTCCGCTGGCGCCCCGGTGGATGCTCATCTCGGGCGTGTCCGCGAATCCGCGCACGGACTTCAAGAGCTCGTTCGACGTGGGGCTGGATACGTCGTGGGCGGGCTTCGCCATGGCGAACTACCTGATTGGCGGAGACCCGGACGTGCGGCTCACCTTCGGGCTCGTCGCCCTCTATCCGTTCGACGCCACGCCCGTCATTCCCATGGCGGCCTTCACCTACCGCAAGGGCGCGTACATCCTGGAGCTGGGCCTGCCCCGGCTCACCGCGATGCTCAAGGTGGGCGACGGTCTGGAGCTGGGCCTCAGCGCCATGTTCGACCAGCAGGTGTTCCGCACGCGCCTGCCCGAGGGCAGCCAGGACCTGGCGGCCCGCTACGTGCGGGAGACGGCGCTGCGCGCGGGCCCCACGGTGAACACGCGATTGGGCGGCAGCAGCCTGTGGTTGAGCACTTCGCTGGGGCTCGACTTCCTGAACGACTACGCGCTGCTCGACAGGAACCGGGACCGGGTGGAGCTGGGGATGCTCCAGTCCACGGGCCCGGCGCCCTACCTGCGGGTGTCGCTCGGGTGGCGGCCCCCGAAGCGGGTCGCGGCCACCTCGCGTCCGGCCGCGAACAGCCTGTCGGGGGTGCCGCCGTCGAAGGGCAGCACGCCTCCGCTCATCCGATGAAGGGCGTGAGCGCCTTCACCCAGACGACGACGGCGGCGGCGCCCGCATCCGGGACACCGAGCGCGCGGCTCCCCAGGTAGCTGGCGCGCCCCAGGCGGGGCTGCATGCGCGAGGTGGCGTCGGCGCCCTGCTCCGCCTCGCGCACGCACGCGGCCCAGGCCTCGGCGGGTGCCTGTCCCGCCTTCAGCGCCTGGGCGAAGGTGTCCGCCGCGGGACGGAGCGCATCCAGCATGGTGCGGTCTCCGGGCCTGGCGCCGCCGAGGTTCGCCACGGCGTCGACGGCGAGGACGAACGCCTCCGCCCAGGCCGGCGCATCCACGGGCCCTTCCGACAAGCGGCGCGCGGCGCGCAGCAGCGCCGTGGCATAGAACGGCCCGGAGCTTCCGCCGATGGCGCGGCGCAGGGCCTCACCGATGGAGGTGAGGGCTCGCGAGGGGCTCGTCCACGAGGACTCGGGGAGCGCGCGGATGGCCGCGGCGCCGCGCGACAGGCTGATGCCCAGGTCGCCATCTCCCGCCGCGCTGTCGAGCTCCGTCAGGCGCGACTCGCTCGCCTCGAAAGCGGACGCCACCGCGAGCGCCGCCGCGTGGACCTTCTCCATCCCCGGTGGCTTCGCGGCGGGGGCCGAGGACACGGAGGGCGCGGCGGTGACGGGCCTGGGCGCACGCTCCGGAGCGAGCCGCCCTTCCCCGCCCCATGCGGGCGCGGACGTCTTCGCGTCCAGCCGGGTCAGCAGGGTGTCGTCGACCTTCAACAGCGACAACGAGCAGCCGGGCATCTCCAGCGCGGAGAGGAACGTCCCGCTCCAGGCCCGCTCGACGCGAAGGCCTCGTTCGCGCAGGACGGCCAGCGCACGGCGCGTGACGATGGCGAGCTCCATCGGCGGCGTGCCACCGAGTCCATTGACGAGCAACGCCACGCGCGCGCCCGAGGTCAGACGGCGGTCCTCGACGATGGCGGCGAGCAGCGTCTCCACCAGCGCGTCCGCGGACTGGAGCTCAGCGCGCAGAACGCCCTGCTCACCGTGGATGCCCAGGCCCAGTTCGATCTCCTCGTCGCCGAGGGTGAAGCCGGGGCGCCCCGCCGCGGGCACTGTGCAGGGCCCGAGCGCGACGCCCATGGTGCCCAGCTCCGCTGACGCGGCCTGGGCCTCGCGGAGCACGTCCGACAGGGGAAGTCCGGCGGCGGCCGCGGCGCCCGCGACCTTGTGCACGAGCACGGTGCCGGCGATGCCGCGACGGCGCGAGGGCTCCACGGTGTCGCGCAGGGCGACATCATCGGCCACCACCACGACCTCCACGGGAATGCCCTCGGCGCGGGCCAACTCCGCGGCGAGGCCGAAGTTGAGCCGGTCTCCGGTGTAGTTCTTCACCACGAGCAACGAGCCCGCGGGGCCGGACACCGCGCGGATGGCGGTGAGCACGGCGTCGGTGCTGGGCGAGGTGAACACGTCACCGGCCACGGCCGCGTCCAGCATGCCCGCGCCCACGTAGCCGGCGTGAGCAGGCTCATGGCCACTGCCGCCGCCGGAGATGACGGACACCTTGCGCTGTCGGGGGTCCTCGGGCGTGTCGCTCCGGATGACCACCGTCTCGTCATCGAGCAACACCTGTCCTGGAGCGAGCGCGACGAATCCCTCCAGCATCTGCCTCACGACGGCCTTGGGCTCATTGACGAGCTTCTTCACCGGTTCCCGCTCCTTGGCGACCTGTGCTGTCCAGGGGCGGGAGTAAACCACGCGCGTGGCGCGCGGGTGCCGGGGACCCGCGGGCGACGGACCGGAATCGTCCGTCAGCGGGCACGTCACCCTCGCGCGTGACGCGCTCGCACAGGACACACAGGCGACGGACCGGGCTCGTCCGTCAGCGGGAACGTCACCCTCGCGCGTGACGCGCACTGAGGACACGCGAGCCAAGGACCGGAGTCGTCCATTACCGGGCGCGTCACTCACGCATAGGACCCACACATGTGCCGAGGACTCGCGGGCGCCGGACCGGAGTCATCCGTCGGAGGTCACCTCACGAGCATCTCGCCACCGGCGAGGTACTGCTTCAACCGGAACCACTCGCCTCGAGACCTCGCTCAACGCTCATCGCGCGCCCGCGCTTCGCGGAGCTGGGCAACCCTCCTCGCGACGTCGACCTCCGCGGAGCTGCGAGCCAGTGCCTCGGCCCCGTCCAGGCAGACCTGGGCTCGGGCGACCTGCCCCGAGCGCCGATGCACCTCCGCCAGGGCAAGCAACAGGAGCGGCTCGCGCTCCGCCGCAACGGCAAGGGCCTCCTCGTAGTAGCGCACCGCCTGTGGCAGCCTCCCAGCCTCCTCACAGAGCAGCCCCGCCGTCCTCGGCAGGAGCGAGGTGTTGGCGGGGCGCTCCGCCATGGAGCGGGTGCGCCCCAACGCAGCTTCCAGGCACGAGATGGCCTCGTCAATCCTGCCCGCCCGCGCGAGCTCGGACGCGAGGCGCAGGGGATGTTCATCACCCATGATGCGATTCCTCCCAGGTGCGAGAGCAGACACCCGGAGGTGTCGCTCACGCCAGTCTCTTGCCCTGCACGAACTCCAGGCCCAGGGGGTTGCCGCGGTAGTGGACGGGGTCCAGGAGCACCTTCTCGATGCGCCAGCCCTCGGCCGTCTTCACCACGTCATGCGTGTAGCGCGCGACGATGGTCCACTCCTGCTGCACGCCACCGAGCATGAAGTAGTGGGCCACCTCCGCGTAGGCCATCACCTGGGCCTGCGTCTCGTTCTTGAAGTGGATGCGGATGGTCGTCGCCGTGGCGTGCTGGACGCGGCTGAAGGCGCTGACCGCCACCCGGCCGTACTCAGCGGCCTGCTCGCGGGTGATGTGGATGGGCTCGCCGCCCATGAAGCGGCTGTAGTCCGCGGTGAGCTGGGGCGTGAAGACGTTCGCCCACCGGCTCCAGTCCCCGGTGTCCTTGCCGAAGTCGATGGCCTGCCCGTACTCCGCCACCAGCTCCTGGATGGCAATCCAATCCAATACATACTGCGTGTCTTTTTCGCGCATGGACGGGAACTCTAGGCCTGGCCCGTCAGCATGGGAATACGCGTGAAACTGCCAACAAGGCGCTCAGGGCTGGGGGAGGATTCCTGGGAGCTTCCAGTGGAAGAGGACGGCGAGCGTCCTCAGCCCGAAGCACACGGCCGCGCCCACGCTCGCGGCGAGAACGGCAGAGGCGCCCAGTCTGCGCGCCAGGAGCAACGCTCCCGCGCCCAGGAGCGCCGCCACCGCGTAGACATCCGCGCGCAGCACCAGGGGGACTCGCGCGAGCAGCACGTCCCGAATCGTGCCCCCGCCCGCGCCGGTGATGGCGCCCAGGAGCATGGCCGCCAGCGGAGTGGCCTTCAGCGAGAGGGCCTTGCCCGCGCCCGTCAGCGTGAAGAGCGCGAGCCCCGCCGCGTCCAGGATGAGCAGCGGCGTCACGGGCACGTGTCCCAGGGGGCCGCTCATCAGCATCACCAGCGCGCCTCCGCCGAAAGCCGTGGCCGCGTAGCGCCAATCCTGGAGGGCCAGCGGAGGCACCGCGCCGAGCAGCACGTCCCGCACCATGCCTCCGCCCAGCGCGGTGGCGAAGGCGAGCACCAGGATGCCGAGCACATCCAGGCCCGCGCGCGCCGCCGTCAGTCCGCCCTCGACGGCGAAGACGAAGGTGCCCGCGAGGTCTCCCGCCGTCAGCAGCGTGCGCGACATCCGGCGCGAGGGTGACATCTCCATCGATGCTGGCCGCATCCCATCCCCCTGGAGGCTCCAGGTCTGACGCAGCGCCCGCATCGATTCAACGCGGCCCGCGTAACGGAGGGTGTCTTCTGAACAGCACGGCACCACGGGCTGTCAGCCGCCGCCCAGACCCAGCTCACGGATGCGTGGGAGAGTTCTTCCGCGCTCACGTCTCCCGCGGCGCGAAGCAACGCGGCTCCAGCAGTTCGTGCTCCCCACGTCCGAGGGCTTGCGTCGCGCGCGGGGCTTCGCGGGCGGGTGCTCCAACTCGGGCATGGGAGCCAGCGACAAGCTCCCTCCCGACCGGCGGCCTCAATCCCCTCGCTGGGTCCAGGTCCGCACTGGAGGTCCCCCGCAGCGGAGCCCGCGCCATCTGGCGGGGGAGCGAGTGTTGACCCACCACCAATGCGCGAGCCCCAGGGAACGCTGCCCTCCGTCCCTGCCGACCGCCACACTCCTCCCGGCTCAGGAGGGCGGGCCGACCCGTTCGGCGGTCGTCAGGGGGACCGGAATGAGTGACCGTCGACGCACGGATATCTCCGCGGGGGATGCATCCGTCCCGTACGAGGATGTCGACGGGATCATCCGCAAAGCCACCGAGTTGATGCAGGCAGACCCGTCGCTGGAGACGCTCACTCCCGAGGAGCTCCAACGCATTGGCGAAGAGCTGGACATCCCCGCTCGCTACATCGAGGAAGCCCGGGCGCTTCGAATCGAGCGACTCCAACAAGCAGCGCGGTCGCGACGTGCGATGGAGCTCGCCCGACAGGCACGGCGCCAACGCTATCTCCAGCGAGCACGTTGGGGCGCGGTCCTCTTCGCGGGCGCAAGCGTCCTGCTCGGATTGGGAACGGGCGCCATCCACAATGACCTGGGAACGCGGGCGTTGGAGGTGGCTCGACAACGGGCCCAGGTGCACAACGTGATGGTACGGCGTGAAGGAGTTCGAGCGCGCTTCGCCGCCGTCGAGGCGAGCCCGGAACGAGACGCCGAGCTGTCCGGTGCCGACAACCGCGTGTTCGTGGAGCAGCGCCGCTACGACCAACTGGTGGCCGACTACAACGCCGCCGCGGCCTCCATTCCGAACCGCTGGGTGGTGGAGCGCACCCGACTGCCTCGAAGCCTTCCTCTGTCCACCGAGCTGAAGTCATGGTGAAGCCATCGCTGCTGTTGCTGCTCCCCCTGCTCGCGCTGGTGGCTTCCGCCGAGTCCCGCGTCCCGGACATCACCCGACCTGTCGTGGACCTCGCGGACGTCCTGTCCGCACAGGACGAGGAGAGCATCTCCACGGAGCTGGTCCGACTGCGAGATTCCACCGAAGCCCAGATGGCGGTGGTTCTCGTCGAGACGACCTCGGGTGAGCCCATCGAGGACTTCGCGCTGCGCAGCTTCGATGCCTGGAAGGGTGGAAGCCGGGAGCGGAACGATGGGCTCCTGCTCGTGGTGGCGGTGAAGGACCGGCGCGTGAGGCTGGAGGTCGGCTACGGCCTGGAGGAGCCCATCCCCGACGGCGTCGCGCAGGCGCTCCTCCAAGCACAATCGCCCTTGTTCGCCCGCGCAGACTGGCGTGGTGGCATCCTGAACATCGTCGAGGAAATCCAAGGACGGCTTGCGGAGGCATCCACGACCACCAGCCGTGGGAGCGCAGTGGCCACCCCAACGCCACGGCGGCGCTCCGCATCCCAGCAAGTCCTCTTTCTCATGCTGATTTTCGGCGCGGCAACCGCCGCAGGGCTGCGCGGCCGGGGCGGCGTGGTGAGCAAGGACAGCGGCGGCATGTATTGGTTCCTCGCAGTCGAGGCCGTTGTCATGGCGACGTCGGCATTCGCCCATGGCCTATCGATTGTCGAGGCCCTGGGCATCTTCGGAGCCTTCGTGGGCTACTTCTTCATGATGGGTCACTGGGTGAACTCGCATCCCCCCAGCGCCATCGTTGTCGCCAGTTGCACGCCACTGCTCATCTATTGGCACGCGGCCAGCGACATCGCGCGAGCGCCCACCTTATGGGCCTGCGTCATGGCTCCGAACCCCTTCGTTGTATTTCTGATCGTTGTGGGTGTCCGCTACACCCTCGGCACATTCACGAACGCCATGAACATCCATTGCAACTTCAGGCCGAGGCCTTTGTCGCTCAGTCTGCGAGCAATGATGTGGTTGGGATACAAGCCCGAGCATCTTCGTAGACATCAGGCGCGCCTCGAGTCTGCCTCGGCGACAGGCGTTTTCTACGACTCCAGCGGGTCTCTGGGCGGAGTTGACAACGGAGGCTGGGGTGACGGCGGAGGCTGGAGTGGCGGTGGCGGCGGAGGCTGGAGCGGAGGTGGAGGCAGCAGTGGTGGTGGCGGTGGCAGCTCCAGCTTCTGATTCCTCCCTGAACTCAGGAGCCGCCCAGGGACTCCTCTCGCGGCGTCTCCAGCGTCTCCTCCTCCGGCGGCGCCTGCACCACCGTGAGGATGGGACGCGAGTCCACGAGTGACGGCGTGAAGAGCGAGGGCTGCCCCGGGTCGTCGAACACGGTGGAGAAGTCCAGCGGCGTCAGGCCCCGCTCCAGGCGCGCGGCGAAGGTGTCCTTCAAGAGCCGCACGTAGTACTCGACGTCGTAGTCCCGCGGGTCCTCGGCGCCCTGCGCGGACACCTCCTCCACGTCATCCGGCTCCGGCTCGGGCAGCAGGCCCGCGCGCCCGCCCACCGCGCGGTAGATGCGCACGCGCTCACCCGCCGCCCACGACGTCCTGCCCGCGGTGAGCATCGCCTCGTACGCCAGCTCGCGCCTGCGCTCACGCACCGCCGCGTACTGCGCGGAGTCCTTCGTCAGCCGCACGTGCGCCGCCACCTCCGTCGTCGGCACCCGCCGCCTGCGCAGCGCCATCACCGTGTCCACGTACACGTCCCGCACGCCCGCCACGTCTCCCGCCAACAGACACCGCAGGGCCTTGCGCAGGAACGCCTCGCCGAACGGCTCCGCGCGGCTGGAGCGGAAGGCCACACCCTTGAGGTGGAGCGTCCCGTCATGCGACTGCAGCGCGTAGTTCTTCGGTTCGTGCGACAACATCGCCGCATAGCGCCCGTCGAACTCCAGCTGCACCCGGCGAGGCAACAGCGCGGCCACCTCCGCCACCACCCGCCGCTCGTCCTCCTCGCGCCAGTCCTCCGGCACCGCGAAGTACACGCCGTCCGTGTCCGCCTCCAACAACGTCACGCCCCGCCGCGCGAGCTCCCGACACAGGAGCGCCAGCACCGCGCGCCCGCGCCGCGTCACCTCGTTCGCCGCGTGCACGTCCGAGAAGCGCGTCAACCCCACCGCGCCCATGTACCCATAGGCCGAGTTGACGATGATCTTCATCGCCGACGACAGCGCGTCGTTCTCGTGCCGCTCCGTGGAGCCCGCGGGCGCCGCCCGGGCCCGCTTCTTCGCCGCCAGCCGCTGGTCCACCAGCCGGTCCACCATCGACAACAACGCCCCCAACCTGTCCCGCTTCGGCCCGATACGGTACTCGCGCATCAACGACGGATACAGGCTGGCCACGTCCGCCTTCACCACCCGCCGCGCCACCCCCGTGGCGAACAGGTGCAGCGCCGCGCCGCTGTGCGCCGTGCCATCCCCGCCCTCGTGCGCCGGAATCGCCGCCCCCGAGCGCAGGTACGCCCGCACCAGCAACGGGTCCAACACCCCCGTGGCCGGCCCCGCGTCCGCCAGGCGCTCGTACCGGCGCGGCGCCATGCGCGCCAGGGCGAACGCCGCCCCGCCCAACAGCCGCGCCACGCCCTCCGCCTCCGCCACGTCGTCCCGCGCGTAGCGCCGCACCCGCTCCGGGTCCGTCTTGAAGACCTCGTGCACCCGCGCCCCGGGGATGTACTCACGCGCCGGGCCCGCGATGCCGAAGTGCCGCGCCACCACCTTGAGCCCATGCCCCGGCAAATCCCGCGCCGAGAAGTCGTGCCGCAGCACCGCGTCCAACGTGTCGATGAACTCGCGCCCCGGCACCGTGTACCGCGCGCGCCGCATCGAATCCGCGTTGCGCTCCGCCCCCCGCCCCAACGCCGAGCCCCGCGCGGATGGACGGTGCCGCAGGCCCGGTGAGCCCGCGCGCCCCAACGCCAGCGGCACATCCAGCCGCCGCGCGCGCCGCGCGACGAAGGGCAGGTCGAACCCATGCAGGTTGTGGTTCTCGATGACGTCCGGGTCCCACTGGCGCACCCGCTCGACGAACCGGCGCAGCAGGTCCGCCTCCGCCGCGTCACCGTCCCCGTGCGCCTCCAGCACGTCCGTGTCCCCGCGCGGCCCCCGCATCGCGATGAGGAAGATGCGGTCCTTGCCCGGGTCCAGCCCCGTCGTCTCCAGGTCGAACTGGAGCCGGTGCAGCGACTCGAAGGAGAGCCCCCGGAAGTACGTCCGCCCGGACGCCGTGAGGTACTGCTCCTCCGGCGGCAGCGACAGCACCGTCTCCGCGCTCAGGTCCCGCAGGTTCGCGAACGGCCGCCCCAGCCGCCGCGACGCGCCCTGCAACACGTCCGACGCGAGCGCGCGCCCGTCCTCCGCGCGAATCAGGAAGCGCAGCGCCCCCGGCCCCGACAGCTCCTGGTACGTCACCCGACGCGGCGCGGGCCCCTCACGCTCCGGTCGCAGCCGCGGCCCCAGGTGCTCCAGGTCCTCCAGGTTCGACAGCACCAACCACGGCCGGAAGCGCACGTCCTCGCGCACCAGCGCCCCCGACTCCGGGAGCCTGCGCCACACGAAGGCGCGGCCGTCGGGCTCCGCCCACACCGAGACGATGCCCGGCGTCGCGTCCCAGCCCCACAGCCATTCGTCCTCCACCATGCCCGCCATCATGCCCCACACCTTGCCGCTCCCGGGTGTCAGCGGTATGTCAGGAAACCCACGCCATGCAACGCACCGAGCGACTCTTCGCACTCGCCGAGTACCTCCGGGGCCGCCGCACCGGCGTCACCGCCGAGACGCTCGCCGAGCGCTTCGGCGTCACCATCCGCACCATCTACCGCGACCTCGACACGTTGCGCGCCGCGTCAATGCCGGTGGCGGCGGAGCGGGGACGGGGCGGCGGCTACGCGTTGGACCGCAGCTACAGCCTGCCGCCGGTGAACTTCACCGCGCGCGAGGCGGCGCTGCTGGTGGCGCTGGGACGCTTCGCCATCGACATGCGGCTGATGCCCTTCGCGGGCACGCTCGAGTCGGCGTTGGACAAGGTGCGCGCCGCGCTCTCCACGTCCGCGCAGCGCGAGCTGCTCGACCGGCTCAAGGAGCTGAGCTTCCTGGGCGTGCCGTCGCTGCCGAGCAAGCCCGCCGTTCGAGCGGCCATCGAGCGCGCCTGGTTCGAGCAGCAGCCGCTGCGCCTGACGTACGTGGACGGCAACTTCCTGGAGACCACGCGCGAGGTGCGCATCCTCTCCGTCGTGATGGACCGACACGAGACACGCCTGGATACCCAGGACATGCAGAGCGGCGCGCGGCGCCCCTTCCGGTTGGACCGCATCGTCCACGCCGAGGTGCTGCGCGCCTTCGAGCCCTGAATTCCCCGCGCGCCGGCTGTCATGCCGCACCGCATCAAAGGCAGACAACGAACATCGGTGACGTGAAGGGTCGAACAGGAGCGCAATCGGGATACCATCCGCGTCCCCCAACCCAACCCCCACGACACGCGCCTTGGAGGCGAGCCGATGGAGAAGCCCTGGTTGAAGCACTATCCGCCTGGAGTTCCGGCGGAGATCGATGACCGTCAGTACCCGACGCTGACACACCTGCTGGAGGAGGCCTTCACGAAGTACGCGGACCGGCCGGCCTTCAAATGCATGGGCAAGATCATCACGTACCGTGAGCTGGACGCGCTGTCGCGCCGGGTCGGCGCGTGGCTGCAGTCGCGCGGGCTGGAGCGTGGGGCGACCATCGCCATCATGATGCCCAACGTGTTGCAGTATCCGGTGTGTATCGCCGCCATCCTGCGCGCGGGCTACATCGTGGTGAACGTCAACCCGCTCTACACGCCGCGCGAGCTGGAGTACCAGCTCAAGGACAGCGGAGCCCAGGCCATCTTCATCCTGGAGAACTTCGCCACCACGCTGCAGCAGGTGCTGGACAAGACGCCGGTGCGCCACGTCGTGGTCGCGACGATGGGAGACCTGCTCGGCGGCCTGAAGGGCACGCTGGTCAACTTCGTGGTGCGCAAGGTCAAGAAGATGGTGCCCGCGTACGAGCTGCCGCGCGCGGTCAGCTTCAAGCAGGTGCTGTCGGAGGGGGGCTCGCGCACGCTGACGCCGGCCACCACGACGCGCGACGACATCGCCTTCCTCCAGTACACGGGCGGGACGACGGGCGTGTCGAAGGGCGCCATGCTGCTGCACCGCAACGTCATCGCCAACCTGCTGCAGGTGGAGGCGTGGCTGGCGCCGGCGCAGAAGGGGCGCAACATCGACCAGGTGAACATCGTCTGCGCGCTGCCGATGTATCACATCTTCGCGCTCACCGTGTGCGGGCTGATGGGCATCCGCATGGGCGCGATGAACATCCTCATCCCCAACCCGCGCGACATCCCGGCGTTCATCAAGACGCTGTCGGAGCAGCCCTTCCACATCCTGCCGGCCGTCAACACGCTCTACAACGCGCTGGTCAACCACCCCGAGTTCGCCAAGCTGGACTTCTCCCACCTGATGGTCTCCAACGGTGGCGGCATGGCGGTGCAGAAGGCGGTGGCGGACAAGTGGTTCGCGCTCACGCGCGTGCCGCTCATCGAGGGCTACGGCCTGTCGGAGACGTCCCCGGTCGCCACGAGCAACACGCCCGTCGCCACCGAGTACTCGGGCACCATCGGCCTGCCCGTGCCGGGCACGGAGATCGCCATCCGCGACGAGGACGGCAAGGACGTCCCGATGGGCGAGTCGGGCGAAATCTGCATCCGCGGTCCGCAGGTGATGGCGGGCTACTGGAACCGCCCGGACGAGACGGCGAAGGTGATGTTCCCGGACGGCTTCTTCCGCTCGGGCGACATCGGCATCATGGATGAGCGCGGCCACACCCGCATCGTCGACCGCAAGAAGGACATGATTCTCGTGTCCGGCTTCAACGTGTACCCCAACGAGGTCGAGGGCGTGGTGGCCATGCACCCCGGCGTGCTGGAGGTGGCCGCGGTGGGCATCCCCGACGAGCACTCGGGCGAGGTGGTGAAGCTCTTCATCGTGAAGAAGGACCCGTCGCTCACCGAGGCGCAGATCATGGACTTCTGCCGCGAGCAGCTCACCGGCTACAAGCGGCCCAAGTCCATCGAGTTCCGCACGGAGCTGCCGAAGACGAACGTCGGCAAGATCCTCCGCCGCGAGCTGCGCGAGAAGAAGGTCGCCTGATTCAGGCGGCGCGCCGCTCGTCACGGCGGCCCGGGGCATGCTGGCCCTGGGCCGCCGGAAGAGGCGCGCTAACGGGACGCTGACGCCTCTACCCGGGGCGTCAGCTTCCGGAAGTTGTCCCCGCGCTCCCGCTCGATTCGCAGGAAGCCCGGGTCCACGCCCACGTACGCGGGGCGCTCCTCCACGATGAAGGTCACCTCCGTGGACGGGCCCTGGAAGCGGTGGCGCTCCACGCGCAGCGGGACGTCCTCCACGGCGCCGTCACGCGGCGAGCCACGGTAGACCGCGAGCTCGAGCACCTCGTCCATGGGCAAGGGCACGTCCTCGCTCCCGCGCCGCGCGTGCTTGGCCGTGGCCACGCGCGCCCTCACCCGGAAGCGCCCGTCCTCCAGCGCCTCCACGGTGGCCGACTCCACCTTCAAGTCGTAGAGGACGACCTCCTTCATCCACTGGTCGATGAGGACGCGCTGCTCGGCGGACGCCTGGGCGTGCAGCGCGGCCAGCAAGTCCAACGTCGTCAGCGTGTTCTCACGCGTCTGCGAGACCAGCAGGTGGCGCAGCGCCGCGTCCAGCCGCGATTCGCCCAGCAGGTCGCGCAGCGCGTTCATCACCAGCGCGCCCTTGCCGTAGTAGAGGTAGGACTGGCCCGCGCCCTTGTAGAGCGGCGGCTCGGCCTCCGCCTCCTCGCCCCGGCCGGAGAGATAGCGGTCCCTGTCGAACGCGAGCACGGGCAGGAGCGAGCGCTCACCGTCCTGTCCCGCCAGCACCCGCTGCTCGGCGTACTTCGTCAGGGACTCCACCAGCATCGTCGCGCCCTCGACGGGAGCCGGGTCCAGCAGGTGGCCGAACCACTGGTGGGCGACCTCGTGCGCCGTGCGCCGCGTCACCAGGTCCACCGCGTCGTCCTCGCGCCCCATGTCCGTGAGGAAGCCCCGGTCCTCCACGAAGTAGATGACCTGTCGCAGGGCCAGCGCGCCGAAGTCCCAGTACGAAGGAATCTCCACCACGCGCAGCTGCGCGTCCGGGTAGCGCTGGAAGCGCGCGCCGAAGTCGTCCAGCGAGCGTGTCATCGCCGCCTGGATGGCCTTCACGTTGTAGGGGTGCGACGGGTGGTAGTACACCTCCACGTCCACGCCCTGGTGCCGCGTCCGCTCCACCGCGTAGCGCGCGGAGACGATGGCGAACATCGGCGTCATCGGCCGCGCCTCCACGAAGTGGAAGTGGCGCCGGCCCGCCTCGGTCCACTCGCGTCGCAGCGCACCCGGCGCGACCGCCGTCTGGTCCCCGTCCGTGGACACGGTGAGGTCCAGCGTGTGCCAGCCCTGCTCCACCGGCGCGGGCACGGCGCCGCGCTCGTCCAGCCTCGGCAGCCTCGGCTGCTCCGGCAGGCCCCGCGCGCGCCGCTCGGCCGCGTTGCCCAGCTCATACGTGCGGCGGTAGCCCAGCGAGGGGAACACCTCCGTGTTGCGCAGGAAGGTGCCGTTCTCCACCAGCGACAGCTCGAAGTCCGTCGCCCTCACGCCCCGCTCCTCACGGGTGACGTCGAACGACAGCTCGGACACGCCGCCCGGTGGCAGCGCGGGCGACAGCGCGAAGCGGACCATGCCGAAGCGCTCGTCGTGGGACACCTGCTCCGCGCCGCGCAGCGCCAGCGACACGGGCCGCGCGGACCGGGGCACCGCGACCCACAGCATGTCGATGGGCTCCTGAGTGCGGTTCTCCAGCCGGTAGCTGCCCGTGACGCGGTAGCGCGCCTCCTGGGGGAAGAGGTCCACCTTCGCCGTCACCGCGGTGATGCTCGGCACCGGGAGCGCCTCGTGCACCTTGTACGTGCGCTCGTACGCCTCCTTCCAGTCGCGTGAGGCCTCGCGCGACTCGTACGTCCCCTGGAGCACCGTGTCCCGCAGGATGACGCCGCCCATCAGCACCAGCACGCCCCCCGCGACGCCCGCCGCGAGCCACCCGCCCCTGCCCCACCGCGCCGGAACACTCCGCAGGCGCGCGAGCAGGCAGAAGCCCAGGCCGCGCCGCCACAGGCCCCAGGTGACGAGCGCCAGCACCACGGCGAAGGCGCTCCAGTACACCATGAAGGCGGTGAACGAGCCCGCCATGGGCCCCAGCCCGTTGAGGTCCGTGTGCACCACGCCCGGCGCCGCCGCGAAGCGCGTCAGCGGATGCTCCAGGCCCCAGCCCGCGCCCTGGCTCGAGACGATGGCCAGGGCCAGGCTCAGCACCATGCCGACATACCGATGCGGGCTCAAAGCCTGCAGGAACAGCACCGCCACCGCGAAGAGCACCAGCGGCAGCCCCGCGAAGTAGAACGAGGACAGGTACAGCCCCGGCTCCAGCGCCGTCACGCCCCGCGACAGCTGGAACGCCATGCCCAGCAGGATGGGCGCCCCCGTCAGCACGCCCACCAGCGCCACCAACGCCAGCAGCTTGGAGGCGACGAACACCGCGCTCGACACGGGCGTCGCGTCGAGCAGCGCGTCGAAGCGCGCCATGCGCTCGCGCCACGCCAGCTCCGCGCCGAAGTAGATGAGCACCAACGTGCCCAGCTGCGACAGGGGCGTCCAGAGGTGCTCCACCACCCGGCCCGTGGTGGGGATGCGAAGGGTGCCGTACTCGCCCCGGCCCGCGCCCGTCACGACCTCCATGCCGACGATGAAGAGCCACAGCACCAGCAGTGCCAGGAACGGCCAGCTTCCGAGCACGTGCCGCAGCTCCAGCCGCGTCGCGGAGACGAGCGCCGCCCACCAGGAAGCCTCACGCACCTCGACGGGCCGGTACGTGGACGGCGCCCCACGGGAGAGCTCATCCGCGCTCGCGTCGGGCCGGCGCTTCACCGCGGACTTGCGGAAGGAGAAGCGCGCGTGCACCCAGCCCAGCACACACGCCGCGACGCCCAGCCACAGCAGCCGGTTCCACAGCAGGTGGCCCTCCAGCGCGAAGAGGCGGGTGTTGCGCTCGGCCTCGGTCCAGTAGCGCGTCTGCTCGAAGAAGGCGGACAGGCCGAACGGGTCCAGCAGCGCGGCGCGCGCCAGGGCCTCCGGCGTCTGGGGCGACGTCCCCGCCATCAGCGGCGAGTCCGCCCACATGGAGCCCACCACGTACACCGCGTAGACGAGGATGCCGCCCACGTACGTCGCCAGCGTGCTGCGCGACAGCGCGGAGACGGCGAACAGCAGCGACGCGGCGAAGACGATGTTGGGCAGCACCAGCACGACGAGCGGCCACAGGTAGCGGCCCACGCCCACCGGCCCCACCCGCTCGGGCGCGAGCGACACCAGGAAGGGCGCCGCCATCAGCGCGAGCGTCGCCACGCCGAACACCGCGAGCGTCGCCAGCGTCGCGCCCAGGAACCGGCCCAGCAGGTAGTCCCGCTTGCGCACGGACGTGGTGTAGATGAGCTCCGTCATGCCGTGCTCGGCGTCGCGCTGCACGGTGTTCGCGCAGAAGATGCCCAGCACGAAGAGCGACGTCAGCGACAACAACCCCAGGGACTGCGCCACGCTGTGCGGCGAATTGACGTGGAGGTTGTCCCCCCCGTAGCCGGTGGAGACGAAGAGGAACGCGAGCGCGACGAAGGCCGCCGCCGCCGCGAAGAAGACGGCCTGGCGCGTCTGGTGGCGCCACTCGAAGTGGAGGATTCCGCCGAGCATGCCCGCCTCCCTCACGCCGCGCGCCGGGCGGACAGCGTGGAGAAGTAGACGTCCTCGAGGTCCGGAGCCACCGGCTCGAAGCCCTCCTCCGGTCGCGCGTCCGCCAGCACGTGCACGCGCGTGCGCCCCGCCCTCAGCTGCGTGGACAGCACCGGGAAGTCCGCGCGGTAGCGCTCCACCGCCGCCTTCTCCACCGTCTTGCGCCACACCCGCCCCTCCAGGGACGCCACCAGCGCCTCGGGCGCGCCCTCGCACAGCACCCGCCCCTCCGACAGGATGGCCATGCGCGGGCACAGCTGGCGCACGTCCTCGACGATGTGCGTGGAGAGCAGCACGACGACGTTCTCCCCCACCTCGCCCAGCAGGTTGTGGAAGCGCTGGCGCTCCTCCGGGTCCAGGCCCGCGGTGGGCTCGTCCACGATGAGCAGCCGGGGGGCGCCCAGCAGCGCCT
Organism: Myxococcus faecalis; assembly: GCF_050039385.1. Classification (NCBI taxonomy): domain Bacteria; kingdom Pseudomonadati; phylum Myxococcota; class Myxococcia; order Myxococcales; family Myxococcaceae; genus Myxococcus; species Myxococcus faecalis. Next base: position 2,607,333 of record NZ_CP144336.1, read on the forward strand.
GGGCGATGCCGAAGCGCTGCCGCATGCCGCCGGAGAAGCCGCTGACGGCCTTCTTGCGGTGGGCGTACAGGTTCGTCAGGTGCAGCAGCGCGTCCACCTGCTCACGGCGCGCCTTCGCGTGCGACAGGCCCTTGAGCAGGCCCAGGTGGTCCAACAGCTCCACCGCGCTCACGCCCGGGTACACGCCGAAGTCCTGGGGCAGGTAGCCCAGGTGACGGCGGTGCGCCTCCGGGTGGGCGAGCACATCCAGCCCGTCGAACGTCACCTGCCCCGCGTCCGGCGCCTGCAGCGTCGCGAGGATGCGCATCAGCGAGGACTTGCCGGCGCCGTTGGGCCCGAGCAGGCCGAACAGCCCCCGCTCGATGTCCAGGTCGATGCCGCGCAGGGCCTGGACGCCGTTGGGGTACGACTTGGAGACAGCGGAGATTCGCAGCATGGGGCGCCGGAGGAAGCGTTGGGGAGGACCTCCCACCTACGCTCCCACCCCACGTGCGATTGCACGGCCGCGCGGGCGAGCGGCGCGCTTTCAGTCCAGCGCGCGGACGTTGGCGGCCTGCAGCCCCTTGGGGCCCTTGGTGACGTCGAACTCCACCTTCTGCCCGTCCCGCAGGGTGCGGTGCCCCTCCGACTGGATGGCGGTGTGGTGGCAGAACACGTCGGCGCCCCCATCGTCCTGCGCGATGAAGCCAAAGCCCTTCGAGTCGTTGAACCACTTCACGGTACCCGTCGCCATACTCGGCATCCTCCCTGTCGCGACGTCGGACGTCGCCGCGTGCCCGGAACGTGGCACGGGAGTGGACGCGTAGCCCACACCCGGAGGGCGTGTCGACGGGGCGAGGGGGCGATCATCCACCAGTGAGCGATTGCCCCCAGGACGCTTCAGCTCCGGACACGACAAGGCCCACCACGAAGACGCGTGGTGGGCCTCGATGGGGAGACCACGACTCAGTACTCCACTTGCGGCTGCGGCCCCGGAACGATGTCCGCGATGTCGGGGTCCACGTCGCCAGGCTGGCGGGGTCCCTTCTCGGCCTTCAGGCGCTTGCGCTCCTCGCGCTTGACGTCCTTCTCCTGCTGATGCTGCTTGCGCGCCTGCTCCTTCTGGCGCTTCGTCGACCTTCCTTGCATGCCGCCTCCCTCCTGAAAGTAAAGGCCCGGCCCCTCGCGAGGAGACCGGGCCACGGGTTACCAGGCGACGCGCTCAGATGGGACGAACGTTGGACGCCTGCAGCCCCTTGGGGCCCTTCGTAACCTCGAACTCCACCTTCTGACCCTCGGCCAGGGTCCGGAACCCGTCCGCCTGGATGGCGGTGTGGTGGCAGAACACGTCAGGGCCGCCATTGTCCTGCGCGATGAAGCCAAAGCCCTTCGCGTCGTTGAACCACTTCACGGAACCAGTCGCCATATGCGTCTTCTTTCTTCTCGCGGCATCCAAGGCCGCCCTGCCCCCCGAACCTGGGGAGCGGAACTGCCCTTAGCCTGATAGGAGGCCCCTGTCATCTCCCGGGTGACCTCGAAAAAACCCACCGACCCCAACCCCGCGCGGAAGAACGCACGGGCACCCCGAACAATTCTCGTTTCAGCTTAATGGTCGCCCCTCCGGTCCGCCGCATCTCGGAAGGTAAGGCGCGCGCGCGGACGGGACATGTGGGACGCTTGGACGAAGCATCCAGGCAGACAGGCGAAACGCCGGGTCCGCCCTCGAAGTGACGAGGGCCGACAGCGTCTTCAACGCACAGTGTGGGGCACTCGACGTCGCCCCTGGACGCGGGGGTGTTGACGGGCGGCCAACGCCTCCAGGAGCCCCTGTCGCCCGCCGAAGTGGTAGCGCGGGGCACCCCGGCCCGCGTGGGCGCGTCGGGCCACGGCCTCCAGCGTCAACGCCTGGGGGCCCTCCTCGCGCAGCAGGGATTCGGCGGCGCGCAAGAGGCGCTCACGCATTCCCTCGATTCTCGCGCGCGGTGGCGCGACGATGAAGTGGAACCAGGGCACCCCGAACATGACGCTCCCCCTTCCCTCGTTGGATGGGCGCTACGCCCCCCACCTAGCCCGCTTGCGCGCGTTTCCAACAGTGATGGCTCGTGATTCAGGACATCACCCCGGTGAATTCCCCTGGACCCGGCCCGGCCCGGGTTCCAGCGCCGGGTGGGAGCGGGCGCGATGACGTCCGCGAAGCCCGCGCCTCGCGGCGGCAAGCCCGCTCGGCGTCGCGCGCGCAAGCGACCTCCGGTGATGGCGGCCACGTCGGTGGTGTTGGACGGCTCCACGGGCGCTTCGCTGCAGACGCAGCTGGTGGAGGCGCTGCGCTCGGCCATCGTCTCGGGGCGGCTGGGGCCGGGCACGCGGCTGCTCTCCACGCGGGCGCTGGCGGAGCAGGTGGACGTGTCGCGCAACACGGTGCTCAACGCGTACTCGCGGCTCTTGTCGGAGGGCTATCTGCGCGGCCACCTGGGCTCGGGCACGTACGTGGCCAGCGAGCTGCCGGAGCGGCTGCAGTCCTCGCGGCGCGCCCGGCAGGAGGCGCCCGGGGCCCGGCACACGCCGGGAATCTCGCGCCGGGGCAGCGCGGTGGCGGGCCTTCCGGACGTGCGGCTCAGCGCGCCGGGCATCCCCGAGAGCCGCCTGGCCTTCCGCATGGGCACGCCCGCGGTGGACGCCTTCCCGAGCGACCTGTGGGGCCGGCTGCTGCACACGCGCTGGCGGCGCTCGTGGGGGGACCTGCTCAAGCGCGCGGACCCCGGAGGGCACCCGCCGCTGCGCCGCGCCGTCGCGGACTACCTGGCCACCTCGCGCGGGGTGCGGTGCGTGCCGGAGCAGGTCATCATCGTCAACGGAGCGCAGCAGGCGATGAGCCTGGCGGCGCAGGTGCTGCTGGACCCCGGTGACGCCGCGTGGGTGGAGGACCCGGGCTACTTCGCCAGCCGGGGCGCGCTCGTGGCCGCGGGCGCCACGCTGGTGCCCGTGCCGGTGGACGACGAGGGGCTGGACGTGGAGGCGGGCGCGCGGCTCTCGCCGCACGCGCGGCTGGCCATCGTCACGCCCGCGCACCAGTTCCCCCTGGGCGTGGCGATGAGCCCGGCGCGGCGGCGGGCGCTGCTGGCGTGGGCGGCGCGCTCGGATGCATGGATTGTCGAGGACGACTACGACAGCGAGTTCCGCTACGAGGGCCGGCCGCTGCCCGCGCTCCAGGGGCTGTCGCCGGACGCGCGCGTCATCTACATCGGCACGTTCAGCAAGGTGGTGTCCCCGGCGCTGCGGGTGGGCTACCTCGTCGTCCCGGAGTCGCTGGTGCGGGCCTTCTGCGCGGCGCGGCGGTTCATCGACACCCACACGCCCGTGGTGGAGCAGGCGGTGCTCGCGGACTTCCTCCACGAGGGCCACTTCAGCCGCCACGTGCGGCGCATGCGCGTGCTGTACGGGCGCAGGCAGCAGGCGCTGCTGGAGGCGGCCCGACGCGAGCTCTCCGGACGGCTGCGGCTTGAGCCCCTGCACACGGGCATGCACCTGGTGGGCTGGCTGCCAGCGGGCGTGGACGACGGGGTGGCCGCGGCGCGGGGCATCGAGGCCGGGGTGATGACGCAGCCCCTGTCCGCCTTCCGCGTCGCGTCGCGGGGGCCCGGGGCGCTGCTGCTCGGCTATTCCTGCGTGCCCGAGGACCAGATTGAAGAAGGGGTCCGCCTGCTCGCGCGGGCCCTGCGCTGAAGTGGCTCCATCGACGGGTGCGCGAGTGGCCCTCGCGCCGTGGGCGCCGCCCGGTTACTTCACGCCCATCGACGAACGGACACGACGTCCCGCTCGCCACGGAGGAATCACCATGGAAGCGCAGCGTTTCGACATCGCGAAGCTCGCCCCGGGCATCTACACCGCGATGATGGGGCTGGAGAAGTACCTGCACCAGTGTGGCCTGGAGGCGGGCCTGCTGCACCTCATCAAGCTGCGCGCCTCGCAGCTCAACGGGTGCGCCTACTGCATCGACATGCACTGGAAGGACTTGCGCGCCCTCGGCGAGTCGGAGCAGCGGCTGTACGGGCTGGACGCCTGGGAGGAGAGCCCCTACTACACCGAGCGCGAGCGCGCGGCGCTGGCCTGGACGGAGGCGGTGACGAACCTGAAGGAGGGCCACGTGTCCCACGCCGTCTTCCAGGCGGTGAAGCCGCACTTCACGGACAAGGAGCTGGCGGACCTCACCGGCGCGGTGGCCACCATCAACGCCTGGAACCGCCTGGCCATCTCCGCCCGCACGCTGCCCGGCACGTACCAGGCGCCGAAGACCGCGCAGAAGGCGGGCTGAGCCGGAGGCCGTCGGGCGTGGGCGCCTCGTATCGACGCGGGCCTGGGTGACGCACTAACGTCCCCGGTCCATGGCCGAGACCCGAACCCAGTCGCCGCCCACCCACTTCACCGAAGCGGAGGCCGCGGACCTCATCCGCGAGGCGAGCACCCACGCCCTCAAGAGCCGCGCCCACGAGCGGAAGCTCACGCGCGAGGAGGTGCTCGCCATGGCGCGCGAGATGGGCTTGAGCGAGGCGTCCGTGGAGGCCGCGCTGGCGACCCGCGGGAAGAAGAACGAGGACCGCCTGAAGCTGCGCAAGGACCTGCTGGGGCTCGCCACGCACGGCCTCAGCTACACCATCGTCATCGGCGCGCTCACCCTCATCGACATCCTCTCCGGCCCCACCTGGTTCGTGGTCTGGCCCGCGATTGGCTGGGGCATCGGCCTGGCGTTCCACACCATGGGCGTGACGATGGGCATGGCCCGACGCGCACTGAACGTCCCGGAGGATGAGTAGCGCGCGAATGCGCGTAGGATGGACCTCGAGATAAGGCAGACTCAGCCTCGCTTTCCCAGAATTGGGTTGAAACCGAGCGAGGCCACCGTGTCGACCGAGCAGCTCCGGGTATCTCAGTCCATCTTGTTGATGATGAACGCGCAGGGGCAGATGACCGCCATCGGGTCCATGTCCCAGCCGCCGTTGACGCTCACCCCCGCGCAGTGGTGGTTGGTGGGCTCGCTGCAGGCGGCGCTCCCGAAGGAGGCGCTGCTGTCGAAGCCGAGCACCTTCTCGCGCGAGCAGCTCACCGAGGCGCTCGACACGCTCGTCGAGCACTCGCTGGTGGTGCCGGTGGAGGGCGCGGCGGTGGACAGCTCGCGCTACCTGATGGGGCCCGGGGGCTTCGCGGACATCACCGAGCACCACCGGATGCTCTACGACACGGTCCGCGTGCACGCGTACCGCTCGGCGCTGTTCCGGCACGCCAGGGACCAGGTCGTCCTGGACATCGGAACGGGGACGGGCGTGCTCGCGATTCTCGCCGCGAAGGCAGGGGCGCGGCATGTCTATGCCATCGACGAGTCCGCCATCGCGGAGGTGGCGCTGGAGATGTACGCCGAGAATGGCGTCGCGGACCGCATCACCCTGTTCCACGGCAACAGCCGGGACGTGGAGCTGCCCGAGCGCGCGAATGTGATTGTCCATGAGCTGCTCAACGTGGACCCGTTCGGGGAGAACCTGCTGCCCGCGATGCAGGACGCGACGCGGCGGTTCCTCGCGCCCGGAGGCAGGCTGATTCCGCATCGCATCGAGGCGATGTGCGTCGGCGTCCAGATGACCGAGCCGGTGAGCTCCGGTCAGCGCATGCTGCGCGAGGCGGAGAACCTCGACGACTTCTACGGCCTGTCCTTCCGCCCCGTGCTCCAGCGCCTGCGCGAGGCGTACGACGTGGCCGGACCGAACTTCGACCTGGGCGGGATGAACGTGCCGCCAGGCCCGCCGCAGACGCTGCTCACCAGGCCCTGCGTGCTGCGGGACGTGAGGCTCGACCAGGACTTGACGGAGGCGATGGACGAGGCGCCCGTCGAATCCGTGCTCGAGGCGGACGCGCCCGGCACCCTGGGCGGCGTGGCCCTCTACTTCCGCGCGCACATGGACGAGCACACCGTGCTGTCGACCTCCCCCACCGCGCCCGCGACGTGCTGGGGCTTCCTGGTGAAGGAGTTCCGGGAGCGGGTGCAGGTGAAGCCCGGGGACAAGGTGCGCATCCGCTCCAGCCTCCAGCGCTCACACGGACACCGCTTCAAGGTCGAGCTGGCCTGAACGACCTCCAGGCCCTCGGGGCTCAAATCCCCGGGGGCGTGCGCGGCAGCTCCGTGCCGAACACCGCCTGGAGCAGGTCGACCAGGCCGGGCCACGCCTCCGCGCCCAGCCACAGGCCCTCCTCGACGTGCTCGACGCTCATGGCGAGTGACGCGTTCTCGAAGAGCTTCGCGGACAGCACGCCCTCCGGAGGCAGGCGGCCCTCCACCTGGAGCACCTGACCATCCCAGCGGAAACCCGGTGGCAACAGGCGCTCCGCCATGGCGCGCAGCGCGGAGCGGCCGGCCCCCGCGCGCAGCAGGCCCATCACCAGCGACGAGGCGCCGCGCGACTCCTCCAGCTCGACGCGGCCGGGCGTGCGCAGCCACAGCCGGTAGCGCCCCGAGGCGAACTCCACGCGCTCCAGCGTCGTCTCCACGCGCACCTTCCAGCCCTTCACGGACAGGCGGATGTCATAGAGCTCCGGGCGGGCCTCCCAGTGGCGCAGCTCCACGTTCTTCGCCTTGACCAGCAGCTGGCGCACCACCGTCTCCACGCGCACGTGGGACAGCCGCAGCCGCTTGCCGCCCACGTCCACCGCGACGTCTCCGGAGAGCGGGGACGGCAGGCGCTTCGCCCACTCCCGAGCGCCCTCCAAGAGCTTCATCGCCAACGACTGACCCGACATCCATGTCCTCCCGAGTGCGCGCGCAGCATGCACCGGATTCGCGTCGTGCGAAGGAAGCCCTCGGGTGCGAGGGCCTGTCACCCCGGAAGCTCAGGGGGCGAGCGGCGGGAAGCGACCGGCCTCCCAGTCCGCCAGCCGCGCGCGGCCCTCGGCCACGCTGTCCACCACGAAGTTCCACCAGATGACCAGCGGGTCCGGCAGCGGCTCACCGCCCAGCACCACCGCCCGGCCGCCCCGCACCGAGTGCAGCGCCAGCGCGGCGCCGCCGTCCTCCAGGTGCGCGAGCACGCCCCGCTCCACCGTCGTCCCGCCCACGGCCACCTCCCCGTCCGCCACGTAGAGCGCGAGCGCGTGCGTGGGCTCCACGGGCAGCGACACCGAGGCGCCCGCCTCCAGCTCCACGTCCAGGTACGTCAGGGGATGGAAGGTGGGCACGGGGGACACGGCGTCCCCCAGCCGGCCGGCGAGCACGCGCACCCGGGCGCACTCGTGCTCGACGAGGGGCAGCTTGGAGGCGGGGACATGCTCGAAGGACGGCGTCGTGTGGCGGTGCTCGCGCGGCAGGGCGACCCAGGTCTGCAGGCCGTGCAGCGGGGCGGCGCCGGGGCTCGAGTCGACGTCCTCGGCGTGGACGATGCCGCGCCCGGCGGTCATCCAGTTCACGTCCCCCGGGTGGATGTCCTGCACCGAGCCCACCGAGTCGCGGTGACGGATGGCGCCGGAGAACAGGTACGTCACCGTCTGGAGTCCCACGTGGGGATGGGGCGGCACGGACATGGTGCCCGGCGTGGCGGGGGCGGGGCCGAAGTGGTCGCAGAAGACGAAGGGGCCCACGCGCCGCAGCTCCACCCTGGGCAGGGCGCGCAGCACCCGCGACTCGCCCACCAGCTCCGTCGGCTTCGCGGTCCACAGGGCCGCGACGCCGCGCTCCACCGAAGGGTCCACGCGCGCCGCCACTGATGACTCCTTCCCCATGCTCGATTCTCCTGGCCGGGCGCCCCGTGTCGTGGAGCCCGGATGCCGGATGCTAGTATCACCCGGCCTTCTCCTCGCGCATCCCCCCGGACCCATGGCACGAGCCTCCGCCGCACTCCCGGTCGAACCGTCCCTCGCCCTGCCCAGGGCCTTCTGGAAGCGCTTCGCCCGCGAGCACTGGGACGTGGGGCCTACCCTCTTCCCCAGCCTGTTCCCCCGCCACTTTCCATCGCCCGCCGAAGTCTTCGAGGCGCTGGTGGACGTGGGCACGCGCTACCGCCAGGGCGAGGTGATGCTGCCGGTGCGCTTCTACGTGGAGCACGAGGCCACGGCGGAGGGACCGCCGGAGGTCTTCGCGGCCGTGGCGATGTCGCGCTACCTGCCCCTGGCGGAAGACGGCGACGTCGACGGGTACGCGCGGCGGATGGAGCACCTGCTCCACGGACGCAGGTTCGGGCTGGTGCTGAGCAACACGCAGAGCCACCACTGGAGCCACTGGCTCCAGATGCGCACCTTCCTGTCCGGCGTCCACGGCGCGCTCGGCGTGCCGCTGGGGGGCGCGGACTCCGCGCTGTTCCTGGGCAACTACCGACACACGCCCTTCGGCATCCACAAGGATGACCTGCACGTCTTCTACTTCGTCATCCGGGGACGTCGACGGATGAGCTTCTGGCCGCTGGAGGCGATGCTCTCCAGACCGGAGGTGGCGCCGCACGCGGACCCGGGGCTGAAGGACCGGCCACATGGCGTGGTGCTGCGCGACGCGGAGGACACGCGTCAGGTGATGGCGCAGGCGAGCTTCCTGGAGGCCGGCGCGGGCGACATCATGTACTGGCCCTCGTCGTACTGGCATCGCTCGGAGCCGAGCGAGGGCCTCACCATCGCCGCCTCGCTGGGCTTCAACTTCCGCGCGCCCATGTTCCTGGACCGCGCGCCCGAGCAGCCGTGGCCGCAGCGGCTGTCCCATGGAGAGCTGCCCCGGGTCGAGGGTTGGGCGCTGCCGAGGTCGGTGCGCGACGCGCTCGGCAAGCAGGGGCGCGGACAGGGCTTGCGCACGACGCGCAACACGCTCACCGAGGGCTGGGTGCGCTTCCTCACCAACGGCGCGCTGGATGGGCCGCCTCCGGAGGCGCGGGGGCTCTCGCCGCTCACGCCCGAGGACACGGTGGTGGGCAGCCCCGCGCGGCCCATCGTCACCGTGCCGCTGGAGGGCGGGCAGGTGGTGGTGGCGGCCAATGGGTTTTCGCGGACGCTGCGCCCTTCGCCGGTGGCGCGGCGGCGGCTCGAGGCGCTGACGGAGACGCTGAGCTCCGGCAGGCCGGTGTCGGTGGGGACGTTGGAGGAGGACTTCTTCCGGCGACTGCCGCCGCGTGCGTTTCCTCGCGCGGGGGTACGCTCGCTGCTGGATGAGCTGGCGAGGTGGCGCGCGGTGTGGCGCCACGAGCCCGTGCGTCGGCGCTGACGGCTCAGCCTCCCGGCGGAGGGAGGACCAGGGTGGGCGTGCCGCAGCCCTCCGCCGAGGGGAAGAAGGCCAGGTCCGAGCCCACGCCGCGCAGGGAGCGGAACGTCTCGAGCACGGGCAGCTCCAGCTCCAGCGGCTCCACGCGGTGCACGCGGCGGCCGTCGCGGACCTCCCAGCCTCCCGCGATGAGCGACACGATGCCGGGCGTGGGCATGGTGGAGAAGTTCTCCACGCGCGCCACCAGCTCCGTGTAGTCGGCGGGCAGGGTGTCCTCGCGCGGCAGGACGCAGAAGTTGAGGGCCGTGGGCGTGGCGGGGTGCACGAGGTCGCGGAGCCCTCGGCCTCCAGGTTCGACGCCGAGGCGCGCGGCCGTCTCCTCCGAGTGGAGGAAGCCCACGAGGCGCCCCTCGTCGACGAGGCGCAGGACGCGGGTGGGCCGGCCTTCGTCATCGAGCTGACGGCGCTGGAGGCCGCGCGGGTCCAGCGGGTCGTCCTCCACGGTCAGGATGGACGGGAAGAGCTTGCGGCCCACGGCGCGCACGAGCGCGGGCGTCGCGGTGGCGATGTCTCCTCGCAACAGCCACGTGAGCCCCGCGACGAGCGGCGCCGCGACCAGGGGCCGCAGCACGAGCGGGAGCGCGCGGTCCGCTTGCTTCGCGGGTCCTTCGAGCGCGGCCACGGCGTCGGCCAGCCGGGCGCGGATGGGCTCGAGGTCGCCCTTCCCCTTCGAGGCCTCCCAAGAAAGGGGCACGGCGTCCACCACCGCGCCGCGAGCGGTCTCGCAGCGCAGGAAGGCGACCTCCTGATGGGTCCGACGGAACGCCTCGAAGCCGTCGCTTCGCACGGACAAGGCGCCCGTGCATTCCTGCTTCACCACCAGGGCCTGCACGACGACGCCGGGGGGCAGCACGTCCTTCACCATGCGTTCGGCGCACCGGTGGGCGCGAGAGAAGTCCGTCGCCCCGCGCCATGCGTCCGTGGGCAGCGGGGTTCCTGGCGACGGTGTCGTGGGGAAGACCCCGGTCGACCCCGTGCGAGCCTTCTCCTCCGCGGACAGCAACACCTGCTCCAGGGTCGCCCGGTCATGCACGCACTCGATGGCGGTGCCCACGGCCTCCCCGAGCCAGACCCGGGCCGAGACGGTGAGCGCACCACCGGAGCTGCTGGAGAAGGTCTTCGAGGCGACGTCGTAGTCCAGCGACAGGTTGTCGTACGACAGCAGGTAGAGCTCCACGCCCCGCCAGCCACGCTCGCGGCCCAGACGGTCCATCACCTCCCGCGCCAGGACACTCCAGTCCTGGGGCGACAGGCCGCCCGTGTAGACCAGGCTGGCGTCTTCCAACCTCACGTCCTCGTCATGCTCCGACATGCAGACTCCCGACTCGCATCGCTCGGCACATCCGAAACCTGACGACCTGCCCACCGTCATCACGGGATGAAGCCCATCATGAATCAACCAACGAGACCGAGACAGATGCATCACGGAAGTCCGCCACGGCCCTCGACCGGAGGCCCCGCGCACCACGAAGCACGCTCTCCGTGGAGATCGGCTCCCATCGGAGCCCACGGGACTGACCGAGCCAGTCTCATCGCGGGAACCTGGCTGGAGTCCATCGCCGTTCTCGACCCGACACCTTGCTCGCCACGAAGCGCGCGAGCGGCGGAGGCCGGCTCCTATCGGAGCCCGAGGGCCAGACCGAGACAGGCTCGTCGCAGAGACCTGTCCGAAGTCCGTCGCGGCATCAACCCGATGAACTGCTCACCGTGAAGCGCCCCGTCGTCAGGGCTCGTTGGCTCCCATCAGAATCAGTCGGCGCGCGCCATCGCGCATGACCGAGGGCCCTCTCCCTGGGGCCGTCGTGCCCCTCGGCCTGAGACCCGCCCACCGCGAAGCACCCTGTCGACACGGGCTGGCGGGCCTCATCGGAATCAATCGGTGCACCCAGACAGGCTCGAGGCCGAAGCCGCCCGGAGGTCATGCTCGACATCTTCGCGGCGCGTGCGCGCGGGTGGGGTCTCGGTCCAGCAGCGCGCAGCGTGATACAACCTGGAGGGACGCGTTCCCTCGCGCGCCCCCGACGCTGACACAAGGAGCCCTCGTCTTGGATTGGTTCGTGGAGCGGCGCGAAGTCTCCGACGTGCTCCACCTCCGCTCCGGCACACGGATTCTGCCCGCGACCTTCGAGCGTGGCGCCTGTGTCCGCAAAGGCCCCCCGAGCCACGGTGAATACACGTGGACGGAGTTGTCTCGTGGGACACCCGCTCCGGGGCTCCTCCCGTCCGAAGTGCTCGAACGGGCACGTGCGCCGCTCGCCGAGACCTCCAGGCTCTCGGAGGGCGCCGCGCTCCGTGAGGACGTGGTGCGCCGGCTCGTGGACGTCGCACGCTCAGCCGGGGCGCTCCACCTCGAGGTGACGCTGCGTGAGGTGGACCGCTGGACGCTCCACGCGCAGCCCGAGCGGATGGTGGAGGACCACACGCGCCATGCCTTGCTGGAGGTGAAGGCGTTCCATGGCGAGGCCGGCGGTCCCCGGTTCGATGCGTGGCGCTGCGTCACGCATCCCGACGCCACGCGCCTCCATGCCGCCCTGCCCTCGCTGGAAGCGTGGGTGGACACGCTGGTGCGTGAGCTCCGGGAGACGACTCCCGCCGTGCCGTGCCCCGACGAAGCGCTGCCCGTGCTCTTCCCCCCGGGCGCGGCGTCCGCGTGCTTCTTCCATGAGGTCTGCGGCCATCCCCTGGAGGGCGATGTCGTCGCGCGCGGCGGCTCCTTCCTCGCGCGCAGACTGGGACAGCGCGTGGCCGAGCCCTTCGTCCACGTGTCCGACGACCCCACGGATGCGCAGGGTGCGCTCGGCTTCACGTGGGATGACGAGGGGCACGCTGCGCGCGCGGTGCCCCTGCTGCGTGGAGGCATCGTCACCTCGCCCATGCTGGATGCGCGCAGCGCCCGCGCGCTCGGCCTGGAGCCCAACGGTCATGGCCGGCGCGTGGACTTCCGTCACCCGCCCCTGCCACGCATGGCGCACACCCGCGTGGAGCCGCATGAAGGCGACCTGGCGTCCCTCCTCGCGGACGTGGGCCACGGGCTGCTCGTGCAGCACCTCACGCCGCGGCACATGAACCTCCTGTCGGGGGACTTCAGCTTCCACATCGTCGAGGCGCGCCTGGTGCGCGACGGGCGCGCGGGCCCTCGCGTGGGCCCAGGCGTCCTCTCCGGCAACGGGCTGACGGCGCTGGCCCACATCGATGCGGTGGGCGCCGACGCGCGCAACCTCTTCGCCACGCGAGGGTGCCGCAAGCTGGACCATGGCCCGCTGCCCGTGTCCTTCGGGCAGCCCTCGGTCCGCTTCCGCGAGCTGCGCGTGCGGCCCGGGACCTGAGCGGAGGCCCGAGGCGGGCACCTGCCGCCACGAGCTCGCTCCTCCAGCCGAGGACGCGAGACCTCGGGGCGAATGCTCGCGTGGCCTACCGCCCTCCGGGCGCGCGCCTCATGGCCGCGGCATCCGAGCTAACCAGGCGGAGACCGGGTGCATCGAAGTCGGAGCGCGTGCTCACGTGGCGTACCGCCCCTACACACGAACCCTCACGACCGAAGCATCCCCACGAAACGAACCGAGGACGGCTCCTCGACATCGGAGCGCGTCCTCGTGTCACGACCCAAAGGCCTGGGGGCCCTCGTCGCTACTCCGCCGGCGGACCCTCGGGGTCGACAGGCTCCTCGGGCAGATCCACGGGCGGAGGCGGGATGTAGCAGGTCCACGTGGGCTCCGGCTCCGGCGGCGGCGGGTCCTCGAGCCCACCACCGGGAGGCGGCTCCTCGCCCGGCGGCATCGGAATCTGCCCGAAGGCCCGGTACACGCTCACCTCACCCGGACGCGGCTCCACGATGACCGGCGGAATCAGGTACGGCCGGGGCGGCGCCTCGGGGTCCGGCTCCGGCTCCGGCACGAAGGTGTCCACCAGGTTCACCGTCACCGGCTCCGTGGCGTTGGGCGGCAGCACCAGCGCGAAGTAGCCCAGGAAGCTCTCCGAGCCGGGCAGCACCATGAAGCCCATCGGCGACTGCCCCGGCAGCGGAGCCTCCTCCACCGGCGCCCAGTCGAGCGGGAAGAGCCGCCCCGCGGACGCCTCCGCGATGCTGGACACCGGCGTCTGGAACAGGTCCGCCAGGAAGCTCATGTCGTGCACGAACAGGAGCGCGACACCGCCCGTCTTCGTCGGGTCCAACAGGTCCGCGGGCGTCGTCGGCGTGCCCGCCTCCGTCATCGCCTGCGCCACCGCGTCCAGCGCGCCCGTGTTGCCCACGAGCACCGCGGCCTGGCCGTAGCACTGCGTGACGCTCGCCAGGATGGGCCGCACGTACGTCGTGGGGAAGTACGTCGTCGTCGGCATCGGGACGGGGAAGTCGGGGTTCGGCTCCACCGGCTCCTCGGGAGGCGTCGCGGACGCGAGATAGGCCGTCGTCTCACCCGACGGAGCCCCCACCACCGACCAGGTCCCTCCGAAGTCCGACGGCGCCGACACCAGCGCGCCGCCGCCCTCCGGTGACGACAGCGACACCTGCCCCCCCATGATGGCGGACAGGAAGGTGTACGGCCCCTCGAAGAGGCCGGGCAGCGCGTTGCCGGCCTCCTCCTCGGGCACCGTCATGAAGGCGACGAGGAACGCCTCCGGGTCGTAGAGCACGCCGGAGACGTTCGTCGTGCGCGCCGGCAGGTCGACGACGGGCGCGGTGTCCGGCGGGATGTTGACGGGCGCGTCGGAACTGGAACACCCACCGGCGGCGGCGAAGAGCAGGAAGCTGGAGGCTAGGGAGCGGAGCTTCATCGCGGTCCTCGAAGGGCTCAGCGCGCCGGCAGCACGTGCTCGGCGGGAACCGTCGTCACGTGGCAGGCGTTGGCGCAGTTGCCAAAGGCGTTGGGGGGAGAGTTGAGCTCCTGGAACTGCAGGTCGAAGTACTCGGTGCCGTGCGTGCCCGGGTGGCAGCCCGCGCACGCGTTCATGCTCGGACGCAGCGTGCTCTCGCGCGTCAGGTGGCACAGGGTGCAGTCACCCTTGTTCTGCGCGTACTTCGGCGACGAGATGTGCAGCCGGTGGATGAAGTCCGACACGTGCCCCACCACGTCGTCGTGGTGACACACCTTGCACGTCTCCACGTGGTCCACCGAGACGCCGTGGTGCACGTTGCTCAGCGAGCCCACGCCGTTGTGGCACACCTGGCAGTTGCCGATGCGGCCCGGGTACGAGGTCGGCGCGGCCTGGCCCACCTGGAAGAAGAACGGGTCCAACCGGTTGAGCCGCTCACCCTCGTAGTTGCGGTGCCCCTTGAGCAGGATGGCGTAGGTGCCGGGCTTCGCGTCCGGAGGCAGCGGCACCGCGTAGCGCGTCGTCGGACGCACCGCCATGCCGCCAGCGACGGCCATGATGTCCGGCGGCACGTAGAACTGCGGCTCGCTCGCGGCCGGATAGGCGAAGTAGTCCTTGGGCACGTAGTCCCCGTTGACCACCTTCAGGTTCTGCAGCGGACCCACGACCTTGAAGCCGGACTCGGACGCGCTGCTGTCACGCCACGTCAGCAGCATCTGCTCGTTGAAGTAGGCCAGGCCGTTGGAGCCCTCCCCCAGGTAGTCGAAGTACGACGGCATGGAGTCGCGCGGGTGCAGGCCGTGGCCGTCGCCGTCCTGCAGCGACACCACGAAGTCCACCGTCTCACCGGCGTTGAAGAAGGTGCCGTTGGCGGGGCGCGACACCTGCACCTGCTGCTTGAGGCCGAAGCCGCACGGCGTGGGCACGTCCGTGGCCAGCCCGTCCGGCCCCAACTGGTAGCACGTCGCGAGCCGCTCCGAGGAGGGCTGGAAGGTGACGGGGAAGAGGAACGGCTTGAGCGGCAGCTGGCTCCAGGTGAGGCGGATGACGCCCTCGCCCCGCAGGTCCGGCATGGTGAAGGACTTGAACGGGTTGGTGGAGTTGGCGAGCGACACCTTCACCGCCGTGGCGAACTCGAGCGCGTCGTAGTTCTCCGCCCGGCGCGGCGTCGGGTCTCCGGGGAACAGCGGGCGCTGCAGGCCCGTCACCGTGAAGCTGGCGCGGGTGCGGCCCGTGACGGCGCTCTCCGCGAGGAAGTCCCGGCGCGAGTACGTGATGCTGGTGCGCACGTTGCCGTCCGCGTCCAGCACCTCCAGGAGGAACGTGTCGTCCGTGGCCAGCATCCACGCGGCGTTCTCGTAGAAGGTCTCGCGCAGGAACGTCTTCGGCTCCAGGCGCTTCCACGCGTCGCGCCCCGAGGACAGGCCGGACCAGTCCAGGTCCTTGAAGAGCGACTCCATCCGCATCCACGCGGCCGGCGTGCGCCTGTCGTTGGGGTCCTCGAAGCGCGCCAGCTCCACGTCCATCGCGGAGAACTCGCGCAGGAAGTACAGCTCCCCCGGCGTGACGATCATCCGGGCGAAGGGCTCCACCGGCTCGAAGGGATTCGTCTCCGAGGGGTAGCCGTTGTTCAGGTTGTAGCAGGTGGCGCCATAGTCCGGCAGGTTCAGGTCGCCCTTCGTCACGGGCTCACCCGTGGGAAGCATGGCGCAGCCCTTGTACCAGAGCAGGGACAGCGAGATGGCCCCGGAGGCGGAGCTCGAGTACGGGTCGAACGCTCGCGCACCACGGCCACGCGTGCCTTCCACGTCGGACGTGTCGAGCAGGTTGCAGCCCGAGGCAACCGCCAGCACCGGGAGCATCAGGACGCACTTCTTGAAGGACAGGGTCATGAGATTCGAGTCCAGCGCGGCTCACCAGCGCAGGGCACGGTGACGTTCAGCGGAGGGCAAGGCGTGTATCCTACTTTCTCAGAAAGCGCCGCGCCAATTCATGGGCCCGTGGCGCGCTGCGTTGCCACGCCCTGGGTCTTGAGGAAGCGGTACACGGCGCGAAGGTCCTCCTCCTTCATGGAGGAGAAGGCGCGCCAGGGCATGGACAGCTTGTTGACCTGGCCCTTCTTGCTGGGGGCGGGGGCCAGGTCCTTGAAGGCGGTGAAGCGGGCGACGAAGGCGTCCTCGCTCAGGTCCTTCAGGATGGGCCCCTCCGGGAGCAGGGACGGCACGGGCTCCTCGCCCAGGGGCGTGGGGGCGGCGCGGCCTCCGGCGAAGGGCCTGGGCTCCTCGTCCGCGCTGGCGTGGCAGAAGGCGCACTGGGCGATGGTGGCCAGGTAGCGGCCCCGGGAGACGTCGTCCTGGGCGGGCTCGGCCACGGGTCCGGGCAGGGGGCCGGCCAGGTCCTTGATGTCCGCGAGCACCTCGGGCGCGAGCTGGGAGGGAGGCGTGGGGAGGGCCACGGCGGGCACGGTGCGCAGCCACGCGACGACGGCCTTCGCGTCACCGTCGGACAGGGTGGCGCGCCACTCCATGTACGGCAT
Source organism: Myxococcus faecalis (assembly GCF_050039385.1). Taxonomy (NCBI): domain Bacteria; kingdom Pseudomonadati; phylum Myxococcota; class Myxococcia; order Myxococcales; family Myxococcaceae; genus Myxococcus; species Myxococcus faecalis. Next base: position 2,623,937 of record NZ_CP144336.1, read on the forward strand.
CATCGGGAAGAGCGTGCGGTCGCCCTGGCCGTAGCCCTCGCGCAGGGTGCGCAGCAGCTGGGCGTCGGTCCACCTGCCCACGCCGTGCACCGGGTCGGAGGTGATGTTGGGCGCGCACAGCGTGCCGGGGAGGTCCCACTCCGGGCCGAAGCACGCGCCGGCGAGCGGGGGACCCGACAGGGGTCCACCGAAGCGGCCCGTGTCGCGTCGCGTGTGACAGTCCACGCAGCCGAGCACCGACTCGCCCAGGTAGCGGCCCCGCTCCACGAGCGCGGCCTGGGCGGACACGGGCTTGGGGGCGGGAGGTGCGGCGGGCTTCGCCTCGACGACGGCGGGCGGCGGCGGCTTGGGGGCCGCGTCCTTCTCACGGCAGCCGCTCACGGCGACCAGCAGCGCCACCACGGACACGCACCTCTCCCAGCTTCGGCCCCCGGCATTCACGTTCGAGCGACTCCTGTGGCTAGTCCAATGCGGGCGCGTCCGGAGGACGGCCCAGGCGCAGGGCCGCGAGGGCCCGGCGGTATTCGATGGGGAGCCGGTCCGCCTTCACGGGGACCTCTCCGGAGAAGTCCAGCGGGTGCGCGCGCGGGCGCTGCCCCTCCGCGACGCGGCGGTCCTGCTCCAGGATGGCCGACTCCGACTTCACGAACAGCTCCGCGAAGTTGCGGATCCTCGGGTGGTACGAGGCGAAGTAGAAGCACTGCATCTTCTCCTCCGACCAGGGCGAGGCCACCGCGTAGACGGTGTGCGGATAGAAGAGCGTGGGCTTGAAGGTGAGCCGCGCGGTGAAGGGGAACGTCACCTCGTACGTGAGCGTGGTGCGGTCCACCCGGGGTGGAGCGCTCCCCACCGAGGGCGCCAGCGCCGGGTAGACAATCTGCGCGCGCAGCCCGTCCGGCAGCTTCTCCACGTCATACGCCGGCACCTCCGGCTGCTCCGGATTGCCGAACGTGCCCTCATGAACGAACGATAGGTGAGCCACGTCCAGGACGATCTCCACCATGCGTCCGGCGGACGTGTCCCAGTCCAGGCGGGGCAGCGGCACCGTGGCCACCGTCGCGCTGTCGGCCAGCTCCGGCCACTCGGGCAGCGGCGCCGCGGGCTCGGGGGAAAGACAGACCCAGATGAGCCCATGCCGCTGTGCGGCAAGGTAGCTGCTCACCCGGGCCCGCTCGGGGACGGGCGTCTGGGGTTGAGAGGGAATGCGGACACACGAGCCGCTCTGGGCGTATGTCCATCCATGGAACGCGCAGCGAAGTCCCTGGGGTGTAACAGTCCCGGCGGAGAGGTCTGCTCCGCGGTGCGCGCAGTAGCGTTGGGTGGCCGCGACACCGGAGGCGGTGCGCCAGAGGACCAGCTCCGTCTCCAGGAGCCGGGCGGCCAGGGGGCCTTCCCGAAGCTCATGGGCGTACGCCACCGGATGCCAGTACGGGACGAAGGTGTCCCGGTACGAGCGGACCTCGCCAGCCGTGCTCATGCCAGGGCGAGCGGGGCGATCTTGCTTTCAATCTCCTCGAGGAGGAAGTCGATCTCCTCTATCTCATCGAGCTTCTCGGGAGCAGCTGACACCGCCTCGGGAGCCTCGGAGGGATTCGGAGTGGATACCGCGTTCGCCGCTGTTTCGGATGGGGACTGAACCGCCTCTTCCGACGCCATGTGGGTGGCCTCCACTACGCAGGGGGAGGTGGATGCTCGGAGGAAGAGCGGGGGAATGTCAACCCACCGTGGGTTTCCACGCGTGTCACAACACCACTAGACTGCGGCCCTCCATGCCCCCTGCCCCCTCTGTCGTGCGCATCGTGGCCATGTTGTGTCTGATTCATGGCACGGCTCACGCGGAGCCCTGGAAGAAAGCCAGACCGGGCGTCACGACCGAGGCGCAGCTGCGCATCCTGTTCGGCGAGCCCGACGCGAGACGCCGCGAGGACGGCGCGCTGGTGCTCGACTATCAGGGGCAGTCCTCGCCAGCGGGGACGCAGCGCGCGCGCTTCACCGTCGATACACGCACGCGCAAGCTGCGGCGCATCGATGTCTTCCCCACCCGCGCGCCCACGCGCGCCGCGGTGGAGAAACAATTCGGCCCCGCGTGTCCCAAGACGGGCTGGAGCAAGAAGCCCTGCTACGTGGTGAAGGCCACGGCGGACACCTCGCTGTATTTCCATTATCCGTCGCGGGGCCTCGCGGTGTTCTTCGCCGGTGGCGACGTGCGCGCGCTGACGTATCAGAAGCCCGTGCGAGGCAAGCTCGCGCTCACCGCGAGCGTGGAGCCGCCGCCGGAGCTGTCCTCCGCCGGCACCGTGGACCCGGAGGAGGCAGGCGACACGGTGTCCGCCTCCGGCACCGCGTCCGAGGACGATACGGAGACGGCGGACGGCAACACGGTGGAGGCCTTCGCGGAGCCCGCCGCCGCCACGCAGCCCGCCGTGGCGAGCCTGGAGCTGGCGGTGCCCACCATCGAGGGCGAGACGGAGGCCCCGCGCCCCGCGCCGCCCATGGACGTGGACACGTCGCTGCGGCCGGTGGTGGTGGATGACGTGGCCGCGTCGGGCACGAGCGTCGCCTCCGCGGCGGGAGGTCCCACCGCGGGGCCCCAGCCGGTGACGGAGGACGCCGTCGAGGAAGACCCGCTGCACCCCTCCGCGTTCCTCAAGGTGCCCGAGCTGCTCACGGTGGGCGGCTTCTATCTGCAGCGCGCGGAGGTGGCCGGGGCCAGGCGCGCGAGCACGTCGGCCACGGGAGTGGACCCGTTCTTCCCGGCGCTCCTGGATGTGTACCTGGACTTCAAGCCGTTCGACGGGCTGCGCAGCTTCGCGGTGGGCCGCATGGCGTACGACCCGCTGGACCCGGTGCTCTCCACGCCCGCGACGAGCCTGGACCGGCTGTGGATCTACTTCGGCCTGTTCGACCACGTCTTCATCACCGCGGGGCGGCAGCACATCAAGTGGGGCAGCTCCAAAATCTGGAACACCACCGACTTCCTGCGCGCACGCAACCCGGACCCGCTGTTCCTCTATGACTTGAGGCCGGGCGTGGACATGGTGAAGGTCAACGTGCCGTGGGAGGAGATGGCGGCCAACCTGTGGCTCATCGGCACGGCGGACCTGTTGGACGAGGTGACGGCGGACGGGGACCGCGTGCGCTACGGCGGCGCGGTGCGCGCGGAGATGGCGCTGGGCACCAGCGAGCTGGCGGTCTCGGGCTCGTTCATGGAGGGCCGGCGGCCCCGCTACGGCGTGGACTACTCGATTGGCCTGGGGCGACTGGACTTCAACACCGAGATTGCGCTGGTGCACGGCGCGGACGTGGCCACGTGGGAGCGCTCGCAGGCGGGGGGCTTCCAGGTGCGGGCGCTCGACGGGCTCCAGGTGCAGGCCAGCGGCGGCGCGCAGGTGGAGCTGCGCGTGGCGGACACGTTCAAGACGGTGGTGCGGCTGGAGGGGTTCTACAACCAGCTGGGCAGCGACGACCGCGAGCTGCTGACGTGGGTGCAGGCGGTGGGTGACTTCCAGCCGCTCTACTTCGGCCGCTTCTACGGCATGGCGCAGGTGGCCGTCACCGCGCGCAACATCTACGAGCCCACGACGACGCTCACGGTGATGGGCAACGTGGGAGACCCGTCCTACGTGGCGCGCCTGGACATCAATGCCTCCCGGCTGCGCGACGTGACGGTCGCCGCCTACGTGGAAGTTCCTTTTGGAGAGCGCGGCGGCGAGTTCCGCTTCCAGCCCGACGCCGGCATCGCCCCCAGCGCGCCGGTGGACATGGGCCTGTTCCGCGCCGGCATCAACGTTCGACTCCGGCTCTGAGAGCACAGACTTCACGATGACCGCTCACGACGATTCCGCCCCGACCTCCCCCGGTCCGCACGGACGGAAGGCTCCCCCTGTCGACTCCGCCGCCGCGCCCGACGCCGCCCCCGTGGCCGAGCGCGCGATGGCCCCACGTCCCGTCCTCACCGAGGCGCTGCGGCACCGGGTGCTCGTCACCTTCAATGCCTCCGAGCAACACCTGGAGGGCGGCGACACGGTGGTGGCGTGCTTCGAGCAGCAGGTGGACCGCGCGCCGGACGCGACGGCGCTCGACTTCGAGGGCACCCGGCTGACGTACCGGCAGCTCGACGAGCGCGCCAACCAGCTCGCGCGCTACCTGCGCTCGCTGAGCGTGGGGCCGGAGACGCGCGTCGCGCTGTGCGCGGAGCGCTCGGTGGAGCAGGTGGTGGGGATGCTGGGCATCCTCAAGGCGGGAGGCGCGTTCGTTCCGCTGGACCCGGCGCATCCCGCGGAGCGGCAGGGCTTCGTGCTCTCCGACAGCGGCGCGCCCGTGGTGCTCGCGCGGCAGCAGATGCTGGACGAGCTGCCGCTGCGAGGCGAGCTGACCGTGGAGCTGGACGGGCTGCTGCCGCCGTTCGCCCGGCACTCCGTGGAGCGGCTGGAGGCGGTCGCCTCGGCGGACCATCTGGCGTACGTCATCTACACGTCCGGCTCCACGGGGCGGCCCAAGGGCGTGCTGGTGGCGCACGCGGGTCTGCGCAACACGGCGCTGGCCGCGGTGCGGGCGCATGGGTTCCGGTCCGAGGACCGGGTGCTCCAGTTCGCGTCGATGAGCTTCGACGCGTCCGTGTGCGAGGTGTTCGCCACGCTGCTCGCGGGCGCGACGCTGGTGCTCGCGCCCCGACAGCGGCTGCTCCCGGACGCCCCCCTGCGGACGCTGCTGCGTGAGAGCGCCGTCACCGCGGTGACGTTGACGCCGTCGGTGCTCGCGCAGCTGGAGACGGACGGGCTGGAGTGCCTGCGCACCGTCATCTCCGCGGGCGAGGCCCTTCCCATCGCGGTGGCCGAGCGCTGGGGCCAGGGCCGGCGGCTGCTCAACGCGTATGGACCGACGGAGGCGACGGTCTGCGCGGCGATCACGCCGTACGCGGTGGTGCCGGGCGCCATCACCCTGGGCACGCCGTGGCCCAACACGCGACTGTACGTGCTCGATGAGGCGCTGGAGCCGCTGCCTCCTGGCGTCGCTGGAGAGCTGTTCATCGGCGGCGTGGGCGTGGCCCGTGGCTATCTGGGGCGACCGGACCTGACGGCGGAGCGGTTCCTGCCGCATCCGTTCGGCTCGACGCCGGGTGAGCGGCTCTACCGCACGGGAGACCTGGCGCGGTGGACGGTGGACGGCGAGCTCGAGTACCTGGGCCGCATCGACTCGCAGGTGAAGCTGCGCGGCATGCGCGTGGAGCCGGGCGAGGTGGAGGCCGTCCTCGCGCGCCATCCGGAGGTCCGCGAGGTCGCGGTGGTGGCTCGCGAAGTCGCGGAGGGCGAGCTGGCCCTGGTGGCCTTCCTCGTCCCCGCCGAGGGACAGGATGAGGCCCGGGTGAGCGCGGTGCTGCGCCCGTGGTTGAGGCAGCAGCTCCCCGAGCACCTGGTGCCCTCCGCGCTCGTGACGCTCACCGCGCTTCCGCTGACGTCCTCCGGGAAGGTGGACCGGAAGGCGCTGGGCACGCTGTCGCTCGGCCGCGTCGACGCCGCGAGCGCGTTCGCGGACAGCGCGCCGCGTGGAGAGCTGGAGGTGCTGCTGGCGGGGTTGTTCCAGCAGGTGCTGGGCGTGGAGCGGGTGGGCCGGGACAGCGACTTCTTCGAGCTGGGCGGGCACTCACTGAGCGCCACGCGACTGCTGGCGCGCGTGCGGCACGCGGTGGGTGTGGACCTGCCGCTGACAACGCTGTTCTCGCACGCGACGGTGGCTCGTCTGGCCCGGGCGCTGGGTCCCATCTCCGAGTCGCTCTCTGCGTCACTCGCCGGCCCCACGCCGCTCCCCGCGGACGTCGCGCCGATGCCGTCCCTGGCGCAGGAGCGGCTGTGGTTCCTCCAGCAGCTCCAGCCGGATTCGGCGGCGTACCTCGTCGTCGATGCGCTGGAGCTTCGGGGCACGCTGAACAGGACCGCGCTGGAGGACACGCTGCGGCGACTGGTGGAGCGGCACGCCGCGCTCCGCGTCACCTTCACGCCCGTGGAGGGGAGCCCGCGACTGCGCGTCCACCCGGTCCGCGAGCCGCTGCTCACGGTGGAGGACGTGTCACGCCCGCCGAATGAGAGCGGGACCGCGGAGGCGTGGCTCCAGCGCAGGCTGCGCGAGGAGGCCTCGCGACCGCTCTCGGTGGAGGAGGGGCCGCTGTATCGGTTCCACCTGTTCACGAGCGGCCCCGAGCACCAGGTGCTGCTGCTGGTGCTGCATCACCTGGTGGTGGATGGCCTCTCGATGGGCATCCTCCTCAACGAGCTGGCGACGACGTACTCCGCGCTCCAGGAAGGCCGCATCCCGCCTCCCGCGCCCGCCTCCCTGGACTACGTGGACCTGTCCGCCTGGCAGCGCACGCCCGAGGTCCGCGCGCGCGAGGACATCCACCTCGACTACTGGAAGCGACAGCTCGCCGACGCGCCGTCGCTGCTCGCGCTGCCCACGGACAAGCCTCGGCCGCCGGTGTTGTCCGACCGCGGCGCGTACTCGCGTCGCCACGTGTTGCCTCGCGAGGTCCGGCTGCGGCTGGAGGCGCTCTGCCGAGAGCACCAGGTGACGCCGTTCATGGCGCTCTACGCCGTGTTCGCCACGCTGCTCCAGCGCTACTCGGGCGAGCGCGAGCTGTGCATCGGCACGCCGGTCTCCGGACGCACGCACGCTGCCTCCGAGGACATCGTCGGGCTGTTCATCAACACGCTCGTCCTGCGGACACATCTGCTGCCTTCCGCGCCGTTCTCCATGTTGCTGGCGCACGTGTGGGCGACCGCGCTGGAGGCCTTCAGTCACCAGGATGCGCCGTTCGAGCGGGTCGTCGACGCGCTCCACGTCGAGCGCAGCCTCAGTCACGCGCCCCTCTTCCAGGTGATGTTCGACCTGCGCCGCGTCGACTCGCCCCTCTCCTTCTCCGGCCTCTCCTCTCAGCACGTCTTCGTCGACAACGGCACCAGCCAGCTCGACCTCGCCCTCACCGCCACCGAGCTGCCCGACTCCTCCCTCCAGCTCTTCTTCCAGTTCCGCACCGACCTCTTCGAGCACGCCTCCGTCGAGCGCATGCTCTCCCACTTCGTCATCCTCCTCGAACAGGTCCTCGCCTCGCCCCAGGCGCCCCTCTCCAGCCTCTCACTGCTCTCCGTCGAAGAGCGCCAGCGCGTCCTCTTCGACTTCAACGACTCCCACCGTCCCTTCGACTCCGACGGCACCGTCGCGTCCCTGCTGCTTGCTTCCTTCGCGAGGACTCCGGACGCCGTGGCTCTCGTCGCTCCCGACGCCACCCTCACCTTCTCCCAGCTCCACTCTCGCGCCTCGCGGCTCGCCGCGCATCTGGCGGCTCTTGGTGCGCGTCCGGAAGCTGTCGTCGGTGTCTGCGTCGAGCGCTCGTCCGAGGCCGTCGTCTCCCTCCTCGCCGTCCACCTCTCCGGCGCCGCGTGCCTCCCTCTGGAGCCTTCGCACCCGCCGGCCCGGCGCGCACAACTGCTTCAGCAGTCCCGTGCCTGCCTCGTCGTCTCTTCGCCTGCTCTCTTCGAGGGCGTGGCGCTCGACGCGGTGCTGGTGCAGCCAGGAGATGCGCAGCGTGCTGACGCGGCGCTGGCGGAGCCTCTGCGCGCCCTGCCCGACAACCTCGCCTACGTCCTCTACACCTCCGGCTCCACCGGCACTCCCAAGGGCGTCCTCTCCACCCAGCAGAATGTCGTCCACTGCTTCGACGCCTTCGACGCCCTCTACTCCACCTCCACGGGCCACACCTGGGCCGCCTCCGGCAGCCTCTCCTTCGACATCCACCAGGAGGAAATCCTCTTCAGCCTCTCCCGCGGCGCTCGCGTCATCCTCCGCGACGTCGGCCCTCTTGGCCTCGCCAACGACATCCGCCGCCACTCCGTCTCCCACGTCGTCATCACCCCCTCCTCCCTCGCCACCGCCCTCGAGGAGCCCGGTGCCCTCGACGCCTTCCGCTCCCTCTCCGTCCTCGTCACAGGCGGCGAAGTCCTCCCAGACTCTCTCGTCCACTCCCTCGCGCTGACTTCCACCCGCCTCGTCAACACCTACGGGCCCACTGAAGCCAGCATCAACGTCGCCGCTGAAATCTCCCTCCCTCACCGGCCCGTCCGTCTCGGCAGCCCTCTTCCCCGCTGCCGCCTCTACGTCCTCGACGACTCCCTCCAGCCCCTCCCCCCAGGCGTCCCCGGCAACCTCTTCATCGGCGGCATCTGCCTGGCTCGCGGCTACCACTCACTCCCCCACCTCACCGCAGAGCGCTTCATCCCTGACTCCTTCAGCACCTCTCCCGGCGCTCGCCTCTACGACACCGGCGACAGGGCCCGCTGGAATGACGACGGCTCCCTCTCCTTCCTCGGCCGCTCCGACTTCCAGCTCAAACTCCGCGGCGTCCGCGTCGAAGTCGAAGAAATCGAAGCCGCTCTGCTTCGCCTCTCCGGCGTCCGCCAGGCCGCCGTCCTCCCCTTCCGCCCCTCTCGCGACACCTTCCTCGTCGCCTTCCTCGTCCTCGACGACGGTGCTCCTCCGCTGGCTTCCCTCCGCGATGCGCTGGCTTCCTCCCTCCCTGAAGCCCTCGTCCCCTCTCGCTTCCTCTCCCTCCCCTCTCTCCCCTTCACCACCAGCGGCAAGGTCGACAGGACGGCCCTCTCCTCCTTCGACATCTCCTCCGCCGAAGTCCCCTCCTCCGACGCTTCTCCTCGTGGACAGGCCGAGGCGCTCCTCGCCCAACTCTTCGCCGACGTCCTCTCCCTCTCTCACGTCCCTCGCGACGCGGACTTCTTCTCCCTCGGCGGCCACTCCCTCTCCGCCACCCGCCTCGTCTCCCGCATCCGCCTCGCCTTCGGCGTCGAGCTTCCTCTCGCCGCCCTCTTCTCCTCCCCCTCCGTCGCAGGACTCGCTCTCCTCCTCTCCCAGCACCACGACGCGCTCCCGCTCCCTTCTCCCGCGCCTTCCGCACTGCCTCCTCAGCCCTCCTTCGCGCAGGAGCGCCTCTGGTTCCTCCATCAACTCCTGCCTGACTCCGCCGCGTATGTGATTCCGGAGGCGATCGAGCTGACGGGAGTCCTGGATACAGCCGCGCTGGAGGCCGCGCTGCGACTGCTGCCGGAGCGGCACTCATCGTTGCGCGCGGTCTTCGGTTCGTCGGAGGGGATGCCTCGGTTGGCGTTCCAGCCCGTCCCCGAGCAATTGCTCGACGTGGAGGACCTCCGGCCTCGCGTCCGTGGCGAGGAGGCACTGCGCGCACTGCTCCAGCAACGTCTGGAGGAGGAGAGCTCGCGCCCGTTCTCACTGGAGAAGGGGCCCCTGTATCGCTTCCGTTTGTTCAGGGTCGCGGTCGATCGCCATGTCCTGCTGATGGTCATCCACCACATCGTCGTGGATGGCCTGTCCATGGACCGGCTCCTGAGCGAGTTGGCGCAGTCGTACTCAGAGCTGAGCCGGCAACGAGCGCCGCTGCTCCCCACGCCGCCCCTCACCTACTCGGATATCTCCGCGTGGCAGCGGACCCCCGAGTTCCGCGCGCGTGAGGATGTCCACCTCGACTACTGGAAGCGGCAGCTCGCCGATGCCCCCGCGCTGCTCGCGTTCCCCACGGACAAGCCGCGTCCGCCGGTCCTCACGGATCGAGGCGCCTTCTCGCGTCACCAGGTCCTGCCTCGTGAAGTCCGCCTCCGGCTGGAGGCGCTCTGCCGACAGCATCAGGTGACGCCGTTCATGGCGCTCTATGCCGTGTTCGCCACCTTGCTTCACCGTTACTCGGGTGAGCGCGAGCTGTGCGTCGGCACTCCCGTCTCCGGCCGCACGCACGCCGCCACCGAGGACATCGTCGGCCTCTTCCTCAACACGCTGGTCCTTCGCACGCAGCTTCCAGCAGGGATGACCTTCGCCTCGCTGCTGGCGCAGGTCCGGAGCACTTCGCTCGACGCCTTCAGCCACCAGGATGCGCCGTTCGAGCGGGTCGTCGACGCGCTCCACGTCGAGCGCAGCCTCAGTCACGCGCCCCTCTTCCAGGTGATGTTCGACCTGCGCCGCGTCGACTCGCCCCTCTCCTTCTCCGGCCTCTCCTCTCAGCACGTCTTCGTCGACAACGGCACCAGCCAGCTCGACCTCGCCCTCACCGCCACCGAGCTGCCCGACTCCTCCCTCCAGCTCTTCTTCCAGTTCCGCACCGACCTCTTCGAGCACGCCTCCGTCGAGCGCATGCTCTCCCACTTCGTCATCCTCCTCGAACAGGTCCTCGCCTCGCCCCAGGCGCCCCTCTCCAGCCTCTCGCTGCTCTCCGTCGAAGAGCGCCAGCGCGTCCTCTTCGACTTCAACGATTCTCACCGTCCCTTCGACTCCGACGGCACCGTCGCGTCCCTGCTGCTTGCCTCCTTCGCGAGGACGCCTGACGCCGTTGCTCTCGTCGCTCCCGACGCCACCCTCACCTTCTCCCAGCTCCACTCTCGCGCTTCGCGTCTCGCCGCGCATCTCGCGGCTCTTGGTGCGCGTCCGGAAGCTGTCGTCGGTGTCTGTGTCGAGCGCTCGTCCGAGGCTGTCGTCTCCCTCCTCGCCGTCCATCTTTCCGGCGCCGCGTGCCTCCCTCTGGAGCCTTCGCACCCGCCGGCTCGGCGCGCACAACTGCTTCAGCAGTCCCGTGCATGCCTCGTCGTCTCTTCGCCTGCTCTCTTCGCGGATGTGCAGCTTGGGATTCCGCTCGTCGAGCCTGCTACGGCGCAGCGTGCTGACGCGGCGCTGGCGGAGCCTCTGCGCGCCCTGCCCGACAACCTCGCCTACGTCCTCTACACCTCCGGCTCCACCGGCACTCCCAAGGGCGTCCTCTCCACCCAGCAGAATGTCGTCCACTGCTTCGACGCCTTCGACGCCCTCTACTCCACCTCCACGGGCCACACCTGGGCCGCCTCCGGCAGCCTCTCCTTCGACATCCACCAGGAGGAAATCCTCTTCAGCCTCTCCCGCGGCGCTCGCGTCATCCTCCGCGACGTCGGCCCTCTTGGCCTCGCCAACGACATCCGCCGCCACTCCGTCTCCCACGTCGTCATCACCCCCTCCTCCCTCGCCACCGCCCTCGAGGAGCCCGGTGCCCTCGACGCCTTCCGCTCCCTCTCCGTCCTCGTCACAGGCGGCGAAGTCCTCCCAGACTCTCTCGTCCACTCCCTCGCGCTGACTTCCACCCGCCTCGTCAACACCTACGGGCCCACTGAAGCCAGCATCAACGTCGCCGCTGAAATCTCCCTCCCTCACCGGCCCGTCCGTCTCGGCAGCCCTCTTCCCCGCTGCCGCCTCTACGTCCTCGACGACTCCCTCCAGCCCCTCCCCCCAGGCGTCTCCGGCAACCTCTTCATCGGCGGCATCTGCCTGGCTCGCGGCTACCACTCACTCCCCCACCTCACCGCAGAGCGCTTCATCCCTGACGCCTTCAGCACCTCTCCCGGCGCTCGCCTCTACGACACCGGCGACAGGGCCCGCTGGAATGACGACGGCTCCCTCTCCTTCCTCGGCCGCTCCGACTTCCAGCTCAAACTCCGCGGCGTCCGCGTCGAAGTCGAAGAAATCGAAGCCGCTCTGCTTCGCCTCTCCGGCGTCCGCCAGGCCGCTGTCCTCCCCTTCCGCCCCTCTCGCGACACCTTCCTCGTCGCCTTCCTCGTCCTCGACGACGGTGCGCCTCCGCTGGCTTCCCTCCGCGACGCGCTGGCTTCCTCTCTCCCTGAAGCCCTCGTCCCCTCTCGCTTCCTCTCCCTCCCCTCTCTCCCCTTCACCACCAGCGGCAAGGTCGACAGGACGGCCCTCTCCTCCTTCGACATCTCCTCCGCTGAAGTCCCCTCCTCCGACGCTTCTCCTCGTGGACAGGCCGAGGCGCTCCTCGCCCAACTCTTCGCCGACGTCCTCTCCCTCTCTCACGTCCCTCGCGACGCGGACTTCTTCTCCCTCGGTGGCCACTCCCTCTCCGCCACCCGCCTCGTCTCCCGCATCCGCCTCGCCTTCGGCGTCGAGCTTCCTCTCGCCGCCCTCTTCTCCTCCCCCTCCGTCGCAGGACTCGCTCTCCTCCTCTCCCTGCACCACGACGCGCTCCCGCTCCCTTCTCCCGCGCCTTCCGCACTGCCTCCTCAGCCCTCCTTCGCGCAGGAGCGCCTCTGGTTCCTCCACCAGCTCCAACCCGAGCTGCGCGCCTACAACATCCCCGAGGCCGTGGAGCTTCGCGGCGCACTGGACATCCCGGCGCTCGATGGCGCGCTGCGGTTGCTGCTCGATCGTCACCCGGTCCTGAGAACGACCTTCATCGCGGAGGACGGGCGGCCGGTTCCACGACACAACCCGCTTCCCGTGGAGGTGCTCCACGTCGAGGAGCTCTCCGCGACCAACGCTGACAGTCCCGCGCTGCACCTCCGGCTGCGCGAGGAGAGCACTCGCGTCCTGTCACTGGAGCAGGGGCCGCTCTACCGCTTCCACCTGTTCCGCCTCGCCCCCGAGCACCATGTCCTCCTGCTCGTGCTGCACCACGTGGTGGTCGATGGCCTGAGCATCGACCTGCTGTTGAGCGAGCTGTCCCTGGCCTACGCGTCCCTGAGCCAGCACCAGACGCCCTCCCTGCCGACGCCTTCGCTCACCTACGCCGACGTCGCCGCGTGGCAACGCTCCGCTCCCGTCCGGGCCCGTGAGGACCACCACGTCGAGTACTGGAAGCGCCAGCTCGCCGGCGCTCCCACGTTCCTCGCCCTGCCCACTGACAAGCCGCGTCCCTCCGTCCTCGGTGACGCGGGCGCGCTGAGCCGCTTCCATCGACTGTCTCCCGCGCTGGAACAGGCACTCACCCAGATCTGCCGGGAACACCACGTCACACCCTTCATGGTGCTGAGCGCGGCGCTCGCGGCGCTGCTGCATCGACACTCCGGGCAGGACGACGTGTCCGTGGGCACGCCCGTCTCCGGACGTCCGCACCCCGCGATGGAGTCCATCGTCGGCCTCTTCACCAACACGGTCGTCCTCCGCACCCGCTTCGACCCGGGGACCACCTTCGCCGAGCTGCTCGCGAGCACACGGACCACGGCGCTCGAGGCCTTCACGCATCAGGATGCCCCCTTCGAGCGGGTCGTCGAGGCCCTCCAGGTCGAGCGCAGCCTCGCTCACGCACCCTTGTTCCAGGTGGGCCTCTTCTGGGAGCGCGCGGAGAACACGCTCGCCGGGACCTTCCCCGGCCTCCAGGCCCGGCCCCTCGTCGTCGACGGCCTGAACACCCAGACCGAGCTGGCCCTCACCGTCACCGAGAATCCCCAGGGCCACGAGCTGTCCTTCCAGTACAGCACCGACCTCTTCGAGGCGCCCACCATCGAGCGCCTGCTGTCCCACTACGTCCACCTGCTCGAGGACGCACTGCGCACCCCGAGTCGGCAGGTCGCGCACCTGTCCCTCCTCGATGTCGACGCGCGCCGCCAGGTGCTCCGCGACTTCAACGACACCGGGCGGGAGTACGACGCGGACACGACGCTCGTCTCGCTCATCCAGGCCCAGGCGGAGCGCACGCCCGGGCTCCGTGCGCTCACCTTCGAGGGACACCACCTCACCTACGGAGAGTTGGAGGCCCGGGCCAATCAGCTCGCACGGCATCTCCAGTCCCTCGGGGCGGGGCCCGAGGTCCTCGTGGGCGTGTTCCTGGAGCGCTCCCTGGAGCTCGTCATCGCGCTGGTGGGCATCCTCAAGGCCGGCGCGGCCTACCTGCCGCTGGACCCGGAGCTGCCTCGCGAGCGACTGGCCGGGATGCTCGAGGACGCAGGGGCCGCCGTCGTCCTCACGCGCCAGGAGCTCGCGAGCCACCTGCCTTCGCACCCAGGCCACACGGTCCTCCTCGACGCGGAGGCCACGCGGCTCGCGAGCCTGCCGAGCACCCGCGTCTCGGGCAGGCCGCACCCCGACTCGCTCGCGTACGTCATCTTCACCTCCGGGAGCACGGGGCGCCCCAAGGGCGCGATGAACGCGCACCGCGCGGTCGTCAATCGACTGACGTGGATGCGCCAGGTCCACCCGCTGGTCGCGGGTGACAGCGTGCTCCAGAAGACGCCGACCAGCTTCGACGTCTCGGTGTGGGAGCTGTTCTGGCCGCTCACCGTGGGCGCGCGGTTGGTGCTGGCACGGCCGGGCGGGCACCGCGAGCCCGCCTACCTCGCGCGAGTCCTGGCCGACGAGCACATCACCGTCACCCACTTCGTCCCCTCCATGCTCGCGGCCTTCCTCGAGGAGCCCTGGCAGGAGTCCTTCCCGGACCTGCGCGCGCTCGTGTGCAGCGGCGAGGCGATCTCCGCCGACCTCGTCCAGCGAGCCCACGAGCGGCTGCCTACGACGGAGCTCCACAACCTCTATGGCCCCACCGAGGCCGCGGTGGACGTGACCCACTGGCGCTGCCCTCGGGGCGACCCGCGCACGAGTGTGCCCATCGGTCGCCCGGTGGCGAACACGCACCTGCTCGTCCTCGACACCGCGGGGCACCCCGTCCCGGTGGGCGTGCAGGGGGAGCTCTTCATCGGCGGCCTCCAGGTCGGGCGCGGGTACTGGCGTCGCCCCGAGCTCACCGCCGAGCGCTTCCTCCCGGACGCCTTCAGCGACACGCCCGGCGCGAGCCTCTACCGCACCGGAGACCTCGCACGCTGGCGTGGCGACGGCACGCTGGAGTACCTGGGCCGCACCGACTTCCAGGTGAAGGTGCGCGGACAGCGCATCGAGCTGGAGGAGATTGAGGTCGCGCTGAGGCGACTGCCCGCCGTGCGCGACGCGGTCGTCGTGGCTCGAACGAGCCCACGGAGTGATACGCGCCTCATCGCCTACGTCGTCCCGCGAGAGGGGCGCGCGGAGGAGGCCGAGGCGTCACGCGCGGCGCTCAAGCCCGTGCTCCCCGAGGCCATGGTCCCCTCGGCCGTCGTCGTGCTCGACGCGCTGCCGCTCACGCCCTCCGGGAAGACGGACCGCCGAGCCCTCACTTCGCTCCCCCTGCCGGAGCCGGAGGTCACGCGAGGCGCTGGCGATGCGCCGCCGCGCGGACCGCTGGAGCAGCTGCTCGCGAGCTTCTTCCGCCAGGTCCTCGGACTGGAGAGCGTCTCCCGCGACGCGGACTTCTTCGCGCTGGGTGGCCACTCGCTGAGCGCCACGCGGCTGGTGTCGCGCATCCGCCGGGCGCTGGGGCAGGAGCTGCCTCTCAAGACCCTCTTCCTCGCGCCCACGGTGGCGGGCATCGCGCGAGCCCTGACCGAGCTGGCGCCGGGACAGGCCCTCCCGCTCCCCGAGCCCGTGCCCCGGCCCGGTGACGCGCCCACCGTGCCGTCGTTCTCGCAGGAGCGCATGTGGTTCCTCCAGCAGCTCCAGCCTGACTCCGCGTCGCTCGCCATTCCGGAGGCCACGGAGCTGCGCGGACCGTTGGACGTCGAGGCGCTGGAGTCCGCGTTGTTGTTCCTGCTGGAGCGACACACCGCGCTGCGCGCCATCTTCACGCCCGCCGAAGGGGGCCCGCGGCTGGGGCTCGAGCCCGTGCCGATGCGCGTGCTCGACCGCGAGGACCTGTCAGCCGAGGCCGCGATTCGCGACGTCCTGATGCGGCGGCTGACGGAGGAGTCTGAGCGTCCCTTCCGCCTGGACACGGGGCCGCTCTACCGCTTCCACCTGTTCCTCCTCGCGCCCGAGCACCATGTCCTGCTGCTCGTGTTCCACCACATCGTGGTGGACGGCCTGTCGATGGACCTCCTCCTGCGCGAGCTGGCGGAAGCGTATGCGGCCTGCCGCGAGAACCGCTCGCCGACGGCGCAGCCCCTGACGCTCGACTTCGCGGACGTCGCCGCCTGGCAGCGCACGCCGGTCGTGCTCGCTCGACAGGATGCCCACCTCGAGTACTGGCGGCGCAAGCTGGACGGCGCGCCCACCGTGCTGGAGCTGCCCACGGACGTCCCCCGGCATCCGGGGCGCGGACACGCGGGTGCCTTCACACGGCACCACCCGCTGCCGGTGCACCTCGCCGAAGCGCTGCGGGAGCTTTGCCGCGAACACCAGGTCACGCCCTTCATCGCGCTGTACGCGGCCTTCACCGCGCTGCTCCATCGCTACACGGGACAGTCGGACCTGAGCATCGGCACGCCGGTGTCGGGGCGGGTCCATCCGTCCCTGGAGCCCCTGGTCGGCCTGTTCATCAACACCGTCGCGCTGCGCACGCAGGTCGACCCCGAGGCCTCCTTCGCTTCACTCCTGGGTCAGGCACGGACCACGGCGCTGGAGGCGTTCGCGCATCAGGAGGTCCCCTTCGAGCGGGTGGTCGAGGCCCTCCAGGTGGAGCGCAGCCTCTCCCACGCGCCGCTCGTGCAGGCGATGTTCGAGCTGAGCCCCAGCCCGCGGACGCTGTCGGATGGGTTCCCCGGCCTGGAGGCGCGCCCGGTGCAGCTCGGCTCGGCCGCCAGCCTCTATGACGTGATGCTCACCGCCGAGGAGGACGGAGACCGGTTCGGCTTCTACCTCGAGTACCCCACCGCGCTGTTCGAGGCCGCGAGCGCGGAGCGGATGGTCTCGCACTACGTGCGCCTGCTCGAATCCGCGCTGCTCGCGCCCACGACGCCCGTGCGCCGGCTGTCCCTGCTCACGGAGGCGGAGCATCGACAGGTGCTCTTCGACTTCAACGCCTCCGCACGCGCCCGCGACGCCCACGACACCGTCGTCTCCCGCTTCGCCGCGCAGGTCGCTCGCACGCCCGACGCGGAGGCCCTGGCCTTCGAGGGACAGACGCTCACCTACCGGGAGCTGCACACCCGCTCCAATCAGTTCGCGCACTTCCTGCGGGAGCTCGGCGCGGGGCCCGAGGAGCGCGTCGCCCTCTGCCTGGAGCGCGGCCCCGGGCTCGTCGTGTCCATGCTCGCCGTGCTGAAGGCAGGCGGGGCCTACGTGCCGCTGGACCCCGCGCATCCTCCGGAGCGACTCGCCCAGCTCCTCATCGACGCCGGCGCGCGGGTCCTCGTGACGCGGGAGGGCCTGGGAGACCTGTTCTCGTCCGTCGCCATCATGTCCGCGTACGTCGACACCGACGCCGCGGAGATTTCACGCAAGCCGGTGGAGGAGCTGCCCGAGTCCGCGCAAGGCGCGCAGCTCGCGTACGTCATCTTCACCTCGGGCTCCACGGGCCAGCCCAAGGGCGTGCTGCTGACGCACCAGGGCCTGTGCAACACGGCCCTCGCGGCGCTGGAGGCGCACGGGCTCCAGCCGGGCCGGCGGGTCCTCCAGTTCGCCTCGGCGACCTTCGATGGCTCGGTCTGGGAGATCTTCTCCACGCTGCTCTCCGGCGCCACGCTGGTGATGGCGCCCAAGGAGCGGCTGCTCCCCGACCTGCCGCTGCGCACGCTGCTTCGCGAGCAGCGCATCACCGACTGCGCGCTCACGCCGACGGTGCTCGCCCTGCTCGAGCCCGAGGGACTGGAGTCGCTCCAGGTCATCGTCTCCGGCGGCGAGCCCCTTTCGGCCGAGCTGGTCCGACGCTGGGCCCCGGGCCGCGCGCTGCTCAACTCCTACGGCCCCACCGAGGTCACGGTGGCCGCCACCGTCACGCCCTTCCCGGGACTCGGACATCCGTCGGGCGGCGGGGCCACGGAAGTGTCCCGCGTCACGGTGGGAACGCCCTGGCCCAACACCCGCCTCTACGTACTCGATGAGCGCCTGGAGCCGAGTCCCATCGGCGTGCCCGGTGAGCTGTACGTCGGCGGCACCGGCCTCGCGCGGGGCTATCTGGAGCACCCGGAGCTGACGGCGGAGCGCTTCATCCCGCATCCCCTGGCGACCACGCCGGGCGAGCGGCTCTACCGCACCGGAGACCGGGTGCGCTGGCTCGCGGACGGGCAGCTCGAGTACCTGGGTCGCCTGGACACGCAGCTCAAGGTGCGTGGCATCCGCGTGGAGCCCGGTGAAATCGAGGCCGTGCTCACCCGCCACGAGGACGTGCGCGAAGTCGCCGTGGTGCCTCGCGAGGACGTGGACGGAGCCACGCGGCTGGTGGCGTTCCTGGTCCCCACGCATCCGGAGGCCCTCGTCGTCGACACGGTGCGCGCGTGGCTGCGTCAGCGCCTTCCCGAGCACCTGGTCCCCTCGGTCTTCGTGCTCCTCGACGCGCTGCCGCTCACGTCGTCGCGCAAGGTGGACCGCAAGGCGTTGGAGCTCCAGGAGCTGCCTCGACAGGAGCAGCCCTCGCTCGGTGACGACGCGCCCCACGGCAGCACGGAAGCGCGGGTGGCGGCCCTGTTCCAGGCCGCGCTGGGACTGGAGCAGCTCTCCCGTCAGGCGAACTTCTTCGAGCACGGCGGCCACTCCCTCTCGGCCACCCGGCTCGTGGCGCGGCTGCGTCAGGCCTTCGGCGTCGAGCTGCCCCTGGCGGTGTTCTTCGCGAACCCCACCATCGCCTCGGTGGCGGCGTTCATCGACGCGGCGCCTCGCGCGGTGCTCGAGGTCCCCACCGTCGTCGCCCGACCGGAGGTGCTGCCACCGTCCCTGGTCCAGGAGCGGCTCTGGTACGCGCTGCAGCTTCCCCAGGCGCCGCCGTATGTCCTCACGCTCGGCCTGCTGCTCGAAGGCGCGCTGGACGCGGACCGGTTGGAGGAGGCCCTGGCCGCCGTGGTCGAGCGCAACGAGACGCTGCGCACCACGTTCTTCCAGCAGGGTGAGGCGCTCCGTGTCCGCGTCCATCCTCCACGCGCCTCGGTCCTCACGCGCGTGGACCTGTCCCGCCTGTCCGCGACGCACGCGCTCGAGGTCGCCCGCGACGCCGTGGTGCGGCTGGACCGGGAGCACTTCGACCTCGCGCAGGGCCCGCTGTATCGCTTCGAGTTGTTGAAGCTGGATGAGCGCGGCTCACGCCATGCGCTCGTCCTGGCCTTCAGCCACACCGTGAACGACGGCGTGGGTCTGGCCACCTTCGCGGAGGAGCTGGCGACGGCCTGGAACTCGGCGGTGGATGGAGGCCCCGCGCGGCTGCCCCCGCTGGCGCTCCAGTACACCGACTACGCCGTCTGGCAGCGACAGCCCGAGCAGCTGCGCAGGCTCGAGGAGGGCCTCGCGTCGTGGAAGCAGGCGCTGGCGCATGCACCGCCGCTGCTGGACCTGCCGCTCGACTTCCCGCGCCGCGCGCCCGCGCTCAACGACAACATGCGCGCGGTGACGGTGTCGCTCTCGGCGGAGCACTCGGACACCATCCGCGCGCTCGCCCGGAGCGAGGGCGTCTCGTCCTTCAGCGTCCTGCTGGCGCTGACGCAGGCGTGGCTGCACCGGCTCAGTGGACAATCCCACGTCGTCGTCGCCACGCCCTTCTCGGGCCGCTCCACGCCCCAGGTGGAGTCGCTCCTGGGCTACTTCGCCAACGTGCTGCCGCTGTGCACGGAGGTGTCCGGCGCTCCCAGCCTGCGCGGCCTGTTGCGCCGCGTGCGCGATGTCGTGGCCCACGCCACCATGCACCAGGAGGTGCCGTTCAAGCGCATCGCGGACACGGTGCAGCCGGATGGAGACCGCACCGCGCCCCGACTCGCGCAGGCGCTGCTCCAGGCGGAGCGCCCCGGGCTGCCCGGCCTGGACGGACTGTCCGTCACGGAGCTGGACGTCGACGGCGTCATCCCCGCGTATGACGTGGTGGCGAGCGTCACGCTCGGAGACGCGGGCCCGCTGTCCGGCTTCATCGCCCTGGATGGCGCCCTCTTCACGCCCGAGACCGGCGAGCGCTTCGCACGCGCCTTCGAGCAGCTCGCCGCCTCCGCGCTGAGCGCGCCGGAGGTCTCGCTGCCCCAGCTGTCCATGTTGTCTCCCACCCAGCGCAGGGAGGTGCTCGCCGCGCTGGCCGGCCCCGCGCAGGACATCGCGCCGGACACGTGCATCCACACGCTGTTCGAGGCCCAGGTGCGTCGCACGCCGCACGCGGCCGCCGTCGCGCATGGAGACGTCACCTGGAGCTACGCGGAGCTCAACGCACGCGCGAACCTCCTGGCCTCGCGCCTGCTCGAGCGAGGGCTGAAGCCCGAGGAGCGGGTGGGCGTGGTGATGGAGCCGTCCACCCAGGCCATGGCCGTGCTGCTCGGCATCCTCAAGGCGGGCGGCGCCTACGTCCCGCTGGACGCGGACTGGCCCGAGCCACGCAAGCGCGACGTGCTCGTGCGCGCCGAGGTGCGCAGGCTGTGGGTGGACGCGAACGTGCTGGAGCCGCACCTGTCACTCGTCGAGGACGTGGAGGTGCCGCCCCTGCCCGCGTCCGTCTCGGACGATTTGGAGCCCGGGCCGCGCCGCGTCCTCGACGCGCAGACGGCGTACATCGTCTTCACCTCCGGCTCCACGGGCGAGCCCAAGGGCGTGATGGTGGAGCACCGCTCGGTGGTGAACCACAACGTGGGCATCGCGAAGCGCTTCGGGCTGGTGGAGGGGGACCGGATGCTCAACTTCGCGCCGCTCACCTTCGACGCCGCCGCCGAGGACCTGTACCCGCCGCTCCTCGTGGGCGGCACGGTGGTGATGCGCAGCGGCCTGGTGCCCGCGCACGCGATGACGCCGTACCTGGAGGAGACGGGCATCACGATCATCAGCCTGCCTCCCACGTACATCGAGGAGTGGATTCGTCAGATGGAGGCGCTGGGCCAGCGTGTGCCCGCGCGCCTCAAGCTGCTCGCCCCCGGTGGCGATGTCCTCAAGAAGGAGACCTTCGAGGCCTGGGTGCGCGTGGGCGGTGGGCACGCGCCGTGGGTCAACGTCTACGGCCCCACCGAGTGCACGATTACGTCCGCCACCTGTGACATCCCCGGGGTGGAGGGACTGGGCACCGCCGCCACGTTCCCCATCGGCCGGCCCATGCCGCGCGTGTGCTTCTACCTGCTGGACGAGCACCTGGAGCCGGTGCCTCCCGGGCTGCCGGGCCGCGTGTACATCGGCGGAGCGGCGCTCTCACGCGGCTACCTGCGCGCGCCACACCTCACCTCCGAGCGCTTCCTGCCGGACCCGTTCTCCGCCACGCCCGGCGCGCGCATGTACCACACGGGCGACCTGGCCCGGCTGCTGCCCGACGGACGCCTGCGCTTCCTCGGCCGCGCCGACCACCAGGTGAAGGTCCGTGGCTTCCGCATCGAGCTGTCGGAGATTGAGACGTGCCTGCGCCGCCACCCGCTGGTCCAGGAGGCCGTCGTCATCGCGCGCGTGTCCCCGTCCGGCGTGACGTCGCTGTACGCCTACGTGCAGGCTCCGGGCGTCGCGCGCTCCGAGCCGTTCCGCGAGCACGTCGCCTCACAGCTCCCCGGCTACATGGTGCCGGCGACGTTCGTGGTGATGGACGCGCTGCCCATCAACGCCAACGGCAAGGTGGACCGCAAGGCGCTGCCGGACCCGGACGCCGTGGTCGCGCCCGAACCCGCGTCCGCGCCCACGTCCGACTCGAAGCTGGAGACGCCCTTCCGCACCACGCTGGAGATGGTGCTCCAGCGCCTGTGGACGGAGGTGCTCGGCCGACCGGGCGTCCAGGCTGGCGACGACTTCTTCGCGCTGGGCGGTGACTCCATCCTGGCGATGCGACTGCTCGCGCGGCTGGAGGAGGAGCTGGGCCTGCCGCTGCCCCTGGCCACGCTCTTCCAGAGCCCCACGCTGGGCGAGTCCTCCGAGGCCATCCTCGCGCTGCTGCGAGAAGGCCCCCGCCGCACCAGCGCGGTACGCCTGTCGAGCCCCCGGCTCCCCGAGGACACGCCCCCGCTGTTCCTCTTCCACGCGGGCGACGGCGAGGTGCACCACTACCGCGACCTGGTACCCCGCCTGGAGCCACACTTCCGCTGCCATGGCATCCAGGCGCCGGAGACACTGGCCACGGGCCACGGACACGCGACGCTGGAGGCTCGCGTGGAGGCGTACGCGCGCGACATCCGCGCCATCCAGCCCCACGGTCCCTACCGGCTCGCGGGCTTCTCGTACGGCGGCTATCCCGCGCTCGGCGTGGCCGCGCTGCTGGAGGCCCAGGGCGAGACGGTGGAGCTGCTCGCCCTGATGGACACCGCCACGTGGGAGGCCATCCGCGCCGTCGCGCCGTCGTCCGATGAGGACGCCGTGCTGGTGCTCGCCAGCGAGTTCGGCGTGCGCGACGCGGCGATGGAGCAGGAGCTGGCCGCGCTCTCCCGCGAGCAGCAGTGGGAGCACGTGGCGAAGCGGGCCCGCGAGCGGGGAACGGCCGCGCCGCACTTCCGGGGCAGCGACTTCGCGCGCATCTGGCGGGTGCTGGGTGAGGTGCTCACGCCGCAGGCCCGCGCGTGGACCATCCCCCTGACGCGCGTGCGCCCGACGCTCATCACCAGCCGCGCGCTGCGTGAGCAGGTGGGTGACGCGCGCCTGGGCTGGACGCACCACCTGCCCGCCGAGCACCTGGAGGTGCTGGAGATGGAGGGGGAGCACGCCACCGTGCTCCACCCGCCCGAGGTCGACACCCTGGCCGCGCTGCTGCTCGCGGCGCTGGGCAAGGCGTGAGGCGGGGGCCGCGTTAGCGGAAGCGGCCCTCCAGCCACGTCTTGGTGAAGATGTTGGGGCTGAGCGGCGCCAGCTCCACCTCGTCGTAGCGCACGGTGAGCTGCGTGCCCTCGGCCTCCTCCACCTCGAGCACCTCGCGCATCAGGTACACCGGCCGGTTGTCCGCGGCCGGGTCGAGAATCTTCTGGTAGCCGCGGATGACGTCGGTGCGAAGCGTCCGGCCCGAGGGCGCGTAGCCCACGCGCTTGACGATGTTGTAGTCGGGGTCCACCCAGACACGCAGCTGCGGGAAGGACGCCTCCATGCCCGGGCGCACCTTGAGGAACAGCTTGCGGAACTTCGTGCCCGCCGCCGTCTCCTCACCCTCGTCCTGCACCTCGTAGGTCTCCAAGAGGTGCGAGCGGTCGAAGTCCTCCTCGCAGGAGATGGTGTTGACGATGTTGCCGCGCGAGGTGGTCCGCTGCCAGTGACCCACGGACGGGTCGTACTCCCACAGGTTGCGGCCGATGCGCAGGTAGCCGCCACCCGCCATGTTGCGCGGCTTGGTGATGTAGATGAGCAGGTCCTTCGACGAGTCCCGGCGGAACACCAGCATCTCCAGCAGCGCCTCGGTGCCGTCCTTGCGCTTCTCGCGCAGGCGCACCGTGCTCTTGAAGTCGCTCTTGAGCGCCATGCGCGCATCCACCCGCCGGATGACCTCCTCGGCGGACACGGCGGCCTTCGACTCCGCGGCCTTCGGCTCGGCGGGCTTCTCTTCCTTCTGCGCCGCCGGGGCCAGGGGCGCGAGCGACAGGGCGAACATCACGGCGAGACGGCGGATGGATGTCTGCATCACAGGGACTCCATGGCGGACCGAGGTGTCAGCGAGGCGGCACGCGCCGCCGGAATGAAGGTGGCAACCCCCGCGCCCACGGTGACGAGCACCACGGCGAGGACGCACAGCCCCATGTTGGGCGTCAGGGGCAAGGTGCCACTGAAGAACAGGTTGGCGATCTCTTCGTGCAAGGGCACCGCGCCGCGCAAGGTCACGCACAGCACCGAGGACACCACCACCCCCAGCGCGGAGCCCACGAAGCCCAGGAGCAGCCCCTCCGTCATGAAGAGGGCCACCACGCTCCGGCGCTGCATGCCCATGGCGCGCAGGGTGCCAATCTCCCGCGTGCGCTCCCGCACCGCGACGCTGAGCGCGACGAAGAGGCCAATCACCACCAGCACCAGCACCACCAGGCTCACCAGCACCGCCAGCGCCGTGAGGCCCAGCGTGACGAAGGACATGAACGAGGACTCGTCCTCCCACGTGCTGACGTCCAGCTTCTGGCCCCGCCAGCCCTCGCGAAGGAGCAGCATCTGCTTCTCCGCGTAGGACTGGTTCGCGGCGGGCAGCACGTCGAAGCCCGCGCCGCGCAGGGAGTCGCGCAGCGACGTGCCCAGCGCGTCCACGTCCACCGGCGTGTCACCGCACACCACCTGGAGCACACCCGCCGAGCCCGGCTTGAAGCCGTCCAGCTCCCGCAGCGTCTCGTTGGAGACGAGCAGGCCGGCGGACTCACCCAGCAGGCCCGCCTTCTCGGTGATGGCCACCACCTCCACGTCCAGCGCGTTGCGACGGCCTCCGCCCACCGGCTGCGCGAAGAGCGTGGCCAGGTCTCCCGTCTTCACCTGGAGCCGCTCGGCCAGCGTGGTGGAAACGGCCAGGGTGCGCGGCCGCGCGAGGTCCTCCAGCCGGCCGGACGCCACGCGGAAGCGGGCCAGGGAGTCCTTCTCGCTCGCGACGTCCATGCCCACCAGGAAGGAGCCCGTGCGGCGGCGCCCCGCGCCCGCGAGCGCGAAGCTGCGGCCCCGCTCCCGCAGGTAGCAGCCTTGCGGCACCTGGGGCTCCAGCACGCCGCGCACCTTGCCGGCGTCACCCACCACCGGCGCAATCGAGTCCGGGTGGACCTTGAAGAAGCCGCCCACGTTGAGGTCGCCGGTGAGGAACGTGGTGACGGCCTCGCGCTGGGCCGTGGCCACCCCGGCCGCCAGCGACGACACGGCGACGATGACGCCGCTGGCCGCGGCGGTGATGCCCAGCAGCAGGAGCACCCGCTCCCGGTGGGCGAAGAGGTTTCGCAGCGCCAGATGCAGAAGGGAGAGCATCGCCTCAGTCCTCCCTCTTTCGCATCGCCACCGCGGGTGGCACCGCGCTGCCCCGCCACGCGGGCACCAGCGACGCCACCACCACCACGCCCACCACGCCCAGCCACACCCCCAGGCCCTGTCCCCACGACAGCCGGGGCATCAACACGGGGCCGCCCATGAAGAACTGGAGCGCCTCGTCGGTGACGGAGATGCCATCTCCCATCGACCCGAACAGCAGCAGCGCCGAGAGCGCCATGCCCACGCCCGCGCCCAGGCCTCCCAACAGGAGCCCCTCCATCAAGAGCGAGCCGAACACGTCCCGCCGCTGCATGCCCACCGCGCGCATCGTCCCCACCTCACCCACGCGCTCCTGCGCGAGCAGCAGCAGCGTGCCCGCGGAGACCAGCACCACGAACAGGCACAGCATCACCGAGAAGGCCAGCAGCACCACCCGCGTCATGCCCACCACGCCGCTGATGAAGCCGCCCGCGGCCTCCCAGTCCACCGTGGACAGCGGCGCCGAGGCGCTCGTGCCCTCTTGCACCACGACCTCGGCCACCCGCGCGGGGTCCGCGTCCGGAGCCACCACCACCGCGGCCTGGAGCACGCTGCCTCCGCGCAGCTCCGTCGCGGAGAAGGTGTCCGGCCAGGCACGGGCGCGCGGGAAGTCGGGGATGTCCGTCGCGCGCGCGGGCACCGTCTCCACCTCCACCACCGTGGCCGGCTTGAGCTGGTCCACCTCCGCCTCCGACAGGAAGTCGAGCCCCAGCGACTGGGCGTCTCGCTTCGCCTCCTCCACCATGTCCGGCGACAGGCGCCCGGACAGGTAGCGCGCGCTGACCAGGTCCATCAGGCTCAGCGTGTTGACGCGGCTGGTGTCCCCGCCGAGTCCCCGGAAGCGATACGTGCCCCACACCTTGAGCGGCACGCCGTTGACGAGCGAGTCCAACCCCTTGAGCACCACCGTGTCCCCGGGCTTCACGCGGTACAGCGGCAGCAGGGGCGCCAGCTCCGCGTAGAAGACCTGGTGACGGGCGGCGAAGTTTCCGTCGTCCAGTTGCAGGAACTCGCGCCACAGGGCCTCCGGCTCCCCCGCGTGCCCCAGGACACGCTGGAGCACCGCGCGCGCGGCGTCGGAGCGCTCCGCGTCCACGCGGGCCAGCAGGTCCGGCAGCTCCGCCGAGGCGCGCTCCACCAGCGTGCGCAGGCGCTCGTCCTCCGCGAGCAGCGCGCCCCGGTCCAGCTCCCGCTTCAGCTCATCCAGCCGCGCCGCCACCGGCAGCTTGAAGCGCTGCTCGTAGAGGCCGTGGCCCAGGAGCAGCCCCCGGTGTCCCTCGGGCGGCAGCGTGCCCGTCACCATCTCGAAGCGTGGGAAGGCGCGGGCGAACTGGGACAGGTCGCTGCCCAGGTACTCGATGTCGATGGACTCGCCCTCGCCCACCTGCCGGGCGACGTGGTTCTCCAGGTACTCGAGCGCCACCAGGGGCTCGGCGCGGAAGCGCTCCCAGAACGCGGGCTTCGACGTCTCCTCCAGCGCCGCGCGGTCCATGCGCGCCTCGTCGGCGGTGAGGAAGGCCTCCGTCTGACGGTCCGCGTCGCGCGCCACGTCGCGCAGCGTGCGCTCCAAATCGGTGGCCAGCCGCGAGAGCCGCGCGTCGCGCTCCGGCGAGGGAGGCTGACGGGCCACGGCGCGCGCGGTGGAGAGCTTGTCGTCCAGGTAGTTGCCGCGGAACGTCGCGGCCATGCCCACCTCGAGCGGCACGACGTCCTGGACACCCGGTGTCTGTCGCAACCGGGTCTCGAGTGACGGGTAGTCGGGCAGCGGCATCAGCACCGGCGCGCCCGTGGGGCCCGTCACCACCACGGCCTTCTCGGCGGACTGGGAGTTGTAGACGAGGAAGTGCCCCGCGCCGCTCTCGATGACGCTGCGCTGGGTGCCCTCGGAGATACCGGCCACCATCGCGAGCCCCAACGCGAGCAGCAGCGCGGAGCCGAGCGCCAGCAATGCGACCACCCAGCTCCGAGGCCGGGCCACGACGCTCTGAAGCGCGAAGGACAGCAACGTCAATGGAGACTCCTCGCGATGCGGACCCTGCACCCTCGCCCCAGCGGGGCGGGCGGGCGTCCTCGACCGGACGTGGAGCCCCCGACGATAGAGAACCCACCCGGGCGATACAAGCGATGCGCCCCGCCGGGTTGCGCGACGCGAGACGACCGGACCAAGCTGCGAGTGCATGTCGGCCACCCCCAGCCCCTCCCTCGCGCAGTCGGTCCACTTCTGGGCACGCAACGCCGCGAACGAGTCCGCGCTCCTGCGCGCCTCGCTCCGCCTGGGCCTCTTCGACGCACTGCCGGTGGAGGGCACCACCACCGCGTGTTCGCTCGATGCCCTGGCCACCGCGACGAAGTCCTCGCCCCGCGGGCTGCGCGCCCTGCTCGAGCTGCTCGTCTGCCTGGGCTACGCCTCCCTGGATGACACGCGCCGCTTCGCCCTGACGCGTCATGCCGCGACGTTCCTGCGCGACGCCACCTTCCTCGAGCGGCTGCGCGCCGAGCTGCCCTGGTGGGGGCCCCTGTCCCTGCTCGACGAGGCGGTGAAGCGGGGCGAGCCCGTGGAGCACGAGGGCCAGCGCTGGGACGTGCTCGGGCACTACCGCGCGCTGTTCCTGGAGGACACGCGCGCCAAGGCAACCGCCGGGAGCGCGGAGGACTTCTTCGACCGCTTCGCCCGGAGCGGCGCGCGCACGCAGGTGCTCATCACCGCGGGGAGGCTGGGCCTCCTGGAGCTGCTCGCGTCCGCGCCGCGCACGCTGCCGGAGCTGGGCGCGGCCACGTACCTGAGCACGACGGGGCTGCGCGTCGTGGTGGAGGTGCTGGAGGCGCTGGGGCTGGTGACGCGCGAGGGCGAGACCTTCGGGCTGAGCACGGAGGCGAAGCGGCTCCTCGACGGCAAGGCGCTGGCGTACCTGGTGCGCTCGCTCAGCGTGTCCGCGCAGTACACCGAGGCGCTGGGCCGACTGGACGAGACGGTGCGCGAGGAGCGCTTCATCCTGGACCTGAAGGACTCGGAGGTGAGCCGGCGCTTCTACGCGGACAACTCCAATCAGATCACCGCGGTGTTCGCGTCGCACTTCCAGCTCAGCCGCAAGGCGGCCACCACGCTCTCGAAGGCGCACCCGCTGGAGGGCGCGGCGGTGCTGGACATCGGCACGGGCTCGGGCGTGTGGGGCGCGGCCTTCGCTCGCGCGACGCCCACCACCCACGTCACCTACTTCGACCAGGGCGTGGTGCTGGAGCAGGTGAAGACGAACCTGGCGCGGCTCCAGGTGGCGGACCGCGCGCGCTTCTGGCCTGGGGATTTGTTCACCCACGACTTCGGCGAGGCGGCCTTCGACGTCATCATCCTTCCCCAGGTCTTGAACGTGCTCAGGCCGGAGAGCCTGCCCGGCCTGTTCGCGCGCGTGGCCCGGGCGCTCAAGCCGGACGGGGTGCTGCTCATCGCCGAGTATGTCTTGAACGAGCGGCGCGACGGTCCGCTGGACCACCTGTACTTCGGCCTGCGGCGGTTCATGACCAACGAGGGGGATTTGCTGTCCGCCTCCGAGTACGGACAGCTCCTGCAGGCGGTGGGGCTGTCCTCGTCCGTGTGCATCCCCCTGCCCACACAGGAGATGATTCTGGCGGCCCGGCCCGGGGTGGAACTGCCCTCTCGGCTGGCGGACTGAGCACGCGCCGCGTCAGAGCCAGGGATTTCACGGCCCCTTGCTTGCTCGTGGCGCGGCACCCCGACTACCGTCCCGATTCCCCCCGCGTTCGAGCAAGACCCCTGAAAGGTCCTGATGCGCGCAGCGCCGCAGCTCGACAGCCCTGACACCCAGACCTCACCCGAGACGGGCGAGCGGGGCGGGTCCATCGCCGCGAAGCTCCGTGGACGGTTCGCCCGACGGGTGGCCTCGCTGGGCTATCACTCGCATTCCCTGCCGGGCGGCGTGGGACATCTGCTGTTTCACATCGGTCTCGGGGCGGGCGCGGCGCTCGGGTGCGCGAGCCTGCTGGCGATACATCCCTGGGCCGGCTGGGGGCTCTACCCGCTGGTGGCCTTCTTCATCGGCACCCGCTTCCGCGCGCTGGGCAACATGCTGCACGAGGCCTGTCACGGCATGTTCGTGCGCGGAAAGCGTCGCAACCGCGCGCTCGGCCATGTGCTGGCCATCATCGACTGGACGGCGCTGGAGCCGTACACGCGCGAGCACTTCACGCACCACCTGCACCTGGGGGATGCGCAGAAGGACTTGGACTTCGCGCCCCGCCGCCGCTTTGGCTTCGCTGAAGCCGACCGGCCGTTCGTGAAGGACCATCTGCTGCGGCCGCTGACGCTGATGCACCTGCCCGCCTTCCTCAAGCCGGTGCTCTTCCACCGCGCGGACCCGTGGATGGTGACGCTCACGCGGTGGGGCTTCATCGCGGGGCTGGCGGCGCTGGCGCAGTGGGGCATCGGCTGGAAGGCGTTCGCCCTCTTCTACGTGGTGCCGTACGTGGTGCCGTACCAGGTGATTCGCTACTGGTCGGACGCGGTGGACCACGCGGGGGTCATCGGCTCGGCGGATGAGTTCCACCGCTCGCGCAATCACATCTTCGCGTGGGACTGGCTCAACCGGGTGCTCTTCCCCCGGCATGACCAGTACCACCTGACGCACCACCTGTTCCCCGCCGTCCCCACCGCGTTCCAGGGCCGCGTGCACCAGTTGCTGCTCGAGGACGCGGACTACTCGGCCAGGGACCACTCCTTCTCCGCGCTGCTGCGGTAGCGAAGCCGAGGGCGCAGCGAGCCCCGAGGGCCTCACCGCTCCGGGGCCCCCTGGCTCCAGGCGTCACGCCGAAACGCAAAAGCCCCGGCCCCCTGAAGGGACCGAGGCTTTCTGGAGCATCGCCGGTGTGGGCCGGGCGCTACTCGATGGGCATGAACACCTTGAAGCCGGTGCGGCCGCTGTTCGTCGTGTTGCGCTCGATGAAGTCGCTCGCGGACGAGTGGCCGTCGCCCAGGGTGATGGCGGTGTGGCCGTAGATGCTACCCAGGCGCGTGGAGGTGCTCTCCCACGTGAGGACGAGGCCCGGAATCTTCAGCGCCTCCTCCAGCGACATGTTGACCTGCTTGAACTTGTCGCGCGGCAGGTTGTTGTCGATCTGGTTGCCGTTGCCGGACACGCCGATGCCGTACGCATCGCGGATGGCGCGGCTGACGCCCGTGGCGCACAGGCCCTGGCTGTTGTAGCCGCCCATGCCCATCGCGGCGCGGCGCGCGGCATCCGCCAGCCGGGACATCCCCGACGACGCGCTGCTGGGACCCACGCCCGTGGGACCGCCCACGTCCTGGCCGCCCGTCGGACGACCACCGCCGCGGAGGCCCTGACGCGAGCCGCTCGGCTCGAAGGTGTCCTTGCCGGAGTAGCCCACCTTCAGGGACGCGCCCGTGAAGATGAGGTCCTTGTTCGCGATGTTGTTGTCGCGCGCCAGCTTGTCGACGGTGGTGCCGAACCGAGCCGCCAGCTTCGTGAGCGTGTCGCCACGCTGAATCACGTAGTCCTTGGGGGTCGTACGGCGCTCACGAGGATTGATCCGGTAGTTGGCCATAAAAGCTCCTGCCCTATTCTCGGGGTTCCCCTGGCTGAGTTGCTGATCGCCCCGCAATTCTCTGCCTGTTTACAAAATTGTGAGATTTCTACCCGGGCTGTAGAGCAGCCCCCGTCTCCGCGAGAGATTTCCAGACGGAGAGTGACAAATCTCCGCGCGTATTCACTCCGAGAGGGTTCACGGCGCGGTGGCGCGCTCAATCACCGCGAGCGCTTCCGCGAAATGAGCGGGCTCGGCGCCCAGTCCCAGCCGGAAGCCGTGGCCCCGTTCCAGCGGGTGGCTGCCGTTTGGATCTCCCACCTCCATGGCGCTCAGCGGCAGGACGAAGACGCCCTCCGCCGCCAGGGCCTCCAGCCGCGAGGTGAAGGCCGCGGGCTCCAGGGCCCCCTTCACGCCGATGCAGGTGACGAGGCCCCCTTGGGGCGCGGTGCCGTACACGCCCCGCGAGCGCTCCAGGAACGCAGCCAGGGTGCGCCGGTTCTGGAGCCAGTCCTCGCGCGCCCGCTTCAGCGCGGGGCTGTGCAGGTCCTTGAGCACCTCGTACGAAATCCACTCCGTCACCGGGTTCACCGTGTGCGTCGTGTAGTTCTTCTCGTTCTGCATCCGCGCCAGCATCGCCGTGTCTCCCATGCACCAGCCGATGCGCAGCCCCGGACAGCCCAGGCACTTGATGAACGAGCCCGTCACGAACGAGCGCGTGCCCGGCCGATACACCGTGGCCCCCAGCACCGCGTCCTCGGAGGACAGGAAGCGGTAGTGCTCGTCGCCCACCACCGTGGCCCCGTTCGCGTCCGCCCACTTCGCCACGGTGTCCAAGAGGCCCGCGTCCAGCACGAGGCCGCTCGGATTGTGGGGCGTGTTGAGGATGACCACGTCGGGGCGCTCGCGCTCCAGCCGCGCCACCCAGTCGCCCGCGTCGATGGACGGCCGGCCTCGCTCGTCCCAGCGCACGGGCAGCTGTACCACCTGCGCGCCCTGCTGCATGGGCAGCTCATAGAGGAGCTGGAACGCGGGCCACGCCAGCGCCACCTTGCGCGGACGCAGCTGTCGGAACAGCAGCAGCAGCGCCTCGCTGGTGCCCGTGGTGATGAGCACGTTCTCCCGCGTGGCGCCCGGGTGCATCGCGGCGACCAGGTCCCTCAGGTCCGCGCGACCCCAGTTGGGGCTGTCACGCAGCAGCGTGGACAGGAAGACGGCCGAGGCCTCGTCGGGGCTCACCCCCGAGCCCGTCAACAGCTCGCCCACGGTGACGGGACGGCCTCCGGACTCACCCAGGTTGTAGCGCGCGGTGAACCGCGAGCCCTCCAGATAGTCCTCCATGAAGAATAAGCGCAGCGGTTCCATCTCGACTCCGGATGTGAGGACTCAGGCGACCGGCACGGCGGCGACTTCGGGCCAGGCGACATCCCCGCGGTGCGCCACCACCACCTGCTGGATGGGCATGTCGAACGCTCGCGCCGCGGTGAGGCCCACCGGCGAGAGCAGCGCCTGGAACTCCGGCAGGGACAGCACGTCCCCTTCATTGGACACGTAGCGCCGCAGCGCGAAGTAGAGCGCGTCGAGCGGCCCGTCGCGGCGGTCCGTCAAGAGATAGCCGGAGATGAGGAGCAGTCCGCCGGGCTTGAGCGCCCGCGCGAGCTTCGCGAAGCAGCCCGGCAGCGCATCGGGCGGCAGCGCGGGGATGATTTGCGGCAGGAGGATGACGTCGTACTCCGCCTCGCCGTAGTCCACCGAGAGGCAGTCCCCCTCCCACAGCCGCGAGCGCGCCTCCAGCTTCAGCTTCGTCAGGTGCGGGCGCACCGCGTCCAGCACGTGCACCGAGTCCAGGTACGTCACGTGCGTCGTGGGCGCCGCGAGCCCGAAGGCCGCGCCCCACACGCCCGAGCCCGTGCCCACGTCCAGCACCCGCGCGCCGGAGAGCGAGCGCATCTGCCCCACCAGCTCCGCCGCCTTGCGGCTCAGCCGGAGGTGCGAGCCGAAGATGCCGGAGATGCGCGAGGCGTTCTCCTGGTAGATGCGGCGCGCCGTCTCCGGGTCCCTCAGGTCCAGGCGGAAGCGCTGCTCGCGCACGGCCTCGCCCAGATGTCCGAAGGCCTCCCAATACGCCATGGTCGCCGGCAGCGCGCGCTGGAAGTACGGCAGGCTCGTGGCGTCGAGCATCCGCGCCGCCGCCTCCGTGAAGGACCAGCGCCCCGCCTCCTCCCGCGCCACGCCCAGCGAGGCGAGCACGCCCAGGAGCACGCCCAGCCCCTCCGGGTGCACCTTCAACCCGGCGGCGAGCTCGTCGCGAGGCGTCGCGGTCTCCACCAGCCGCGCGAGCACCCCCAGCTCCGCGGCGGTCACCAGCGCCTGCGTGCGCGCGAAGTTGCGCGCGTACCGGTCGAAGAACTCCTCGGCCCGCGCGTTGGGCGCGGGAGGCGACGGCTCCAGGAACAGGGCGCGGAACCACCCCAGCAAATCCCGCCCGTCCACCGCGGCGCCGGTGCGCACCGCCTCGGGCAGCTTCGCCACCACGTGCCACCAGTCCGGCACCGCCCGCAGCCGCGCACGGAACGACGCATCCGCGAGGAACGCGGCCGTGTCCTCCGCGAGCAGATACCCCTGGCCCTCCTGGAACAAAACGAAGCCCAGTCCCACCAGCGGCTCGAGGATGGCGCGGACTCCGCGGCGATTCGCGCCCAGGTGCTCGGCCAGCGAGTCCAGGGACAGGGGCCACGCGCCCGGCCCCGCGGAGAGCTGTCCGAACAACCCGAGCGAGAACGCGGCCTGGAGCGCCGCCGACTCGTTGCTCGCGTCACGGCCGAGGAAGTTGAGCTGCTGCACGAAGGCGGGCGACGCGGGAGGCTTCGACATGGACTCTCCTTCAGACCCAGCGGAACCAGCGCAGCGCGACCACCAGGGGGAGCACCGTCCAGGCCGCGAGCACCCACATGGCCGGCCCCAGCACCATCAACGACGTCCCCTCCAGCATGATGGCGCGCAGCGAGTCGTTGAGCGCCGTCAGCGGCAGCGCGTGGATGACCGGCTGCAACCAGCCCGGGAAGTTGTCCGACGCGAAGAAGACGCCGGACAGGAACAGCATCGGCATGGACACCAGGTTGACCAGCCCGCCCACCGCCTCCTCGTTGTGCGCGCGAATGGACACCAGCAGCGCCAGCGAGGCGAAGCACATGGCGCCCATCAGCCCCATGCCCAGCAGCGCGACGTAGCTGCCGAACATCGGCACCCCGAAGAGCCAGCGCGCGAAGGCGCAGAAGAAGGCGACCTCCAGCACCGCGAAGGCCGTGCGCCCCAGCAAGAAGGCCAGGAAGAAGTGCGTGCGCGACATCGGCGTGCCCGCCAGTCGCTTGAGCAGCTTGCCGCCGCGCATGGACACCAGCGGCACCGCCAGCGCCCACAGGCTGGAGGACATCAACGACATCCCCAGGAGGCCCGGGATGAGGAAGTCGATGTAGCGATTGCCCGGCTCCGACACCGGCGTCGTCCGCACCGCCTCCAGCCGAGGCGCATCCGGCGCGCGCGACAGGGCCTGCATGACGAGCAGCCGCGCCGTCCTCCCCTCCGCCTGGCTGGGGTCCACCAGCGCCTCGGGCTCCGGCGTGCCGGGCACCAGCACCAGCATCACGCGCCCCCGGGCGAGCTGACGGCGCGCCTCGAGGAGCTCCAGCGTCTCCACCTCCAGCTCCGGCGTGCCCGCGAGCCGGGCGGAGAGCTCGGTGGCCCCTTCGCCCTGTGCGATGGCGACGCGCACGGGCCCGAGCGACTCGTTGCGGAAGGCCAGCCCCAACACCAGCGTGGTGACGATGGGGAAGACGAACGTCCAGAACAGCACCTCGGGCTGCCGCCACAGCACCCGCAGGCGCATCAACACCAGCTCACCCAGCGAGCCCATCACGCCGCCTTCTCCTCGTGGCCCTCGCGCAGCGAGCGCCCCGTCAATCCGATGAACACGTCATCCAACGTGGGCCGCCGCGTGGACAGGTGCTTGAGCTTCGCGCCGGACGCCTCCACCTCGCGAAGCACCGACGGCAGCGCCTCGTGCAGCGCCCTCACCCGCAGGGACAGCCGGTCCGCGTGACGCCGCGCGGAGACCACCGCGGGCAGGGGCGACAGCCGCTCCAGGTCGAGCGACGGCTCCGCCTCCAGCTCGATGACCTGCTCGGCCCCCAGCGACGCGACGATGTCCCCGGGCGTGCCCCGGCTGATGACGCGCCCCCGGTCGATGATGACCAGCCGGTCGCAGAGCACCTCCGCCTCGTCCATGTAGTGCGTCGTCAACACCACGGTGCGCCCCTTGGCCTTGAGCGTCGCCACCACGTCCCACAGGGCCCGGCGCGACTGCGGGTCCAGGCCCGTGGTCGGCTCGTCCAGGAAGAGCAGGTCCGGGTCTCCCGCCAGCCCCAGCGCCAGGGCCAGCCGCTGCCGCTGGCCGCCCGACAGCTTGCCCACCCGGGCGTGCCGCTTCTCGCCCAGCTGCACCATGCCAATCAGCTCCTCGAGCGGCAGCGGGCGAGGATAGAAGGAC
The DNA here is from genome assembly GCF_050039385.1 of Myxococcus faecalis. Lineage (NCBI taxonomy): Bacteria > Pseudomonadati > Myxococcota > Myxococcia > Myxococcales > Myxococcaceae > Myxococcus > Myxococcus faecalis. The sequence continues at coordinate 2,658,696 of NZ_CP144336.1, forward strand.
GCGAACAGCCGCACCGTCTCCTCCACCGTGAGCTGCTCCACCAGCTTCGTCTCCTGGAGCGTCAGGCCGATGCGCTGGCGAAGCCTCGTCGCGTCGCGCTTCCAGTCCAGCCCGAGCAGCCGTACATGACCGGAGGTCGGCTCCTGGAGGCCCTCGAGAATCTCGACGGTGGTCGTCTTGCCGGCGCCGTTGGGGCCGAGCAGGCCCACGCACTCGCCGCGTCGGATGTCCAGGTCGATGCCGTCCACGGCGGTGACGTCGCCGAAGCGCTTGACCAGTCCCTTCACCTCGATGGCGAGCTCGTCTGGGGATGTCATGGGGGGAGTGGGCGGCAGTATGGCCCAAGGCGGGCCTGGGCCCAACGGCGCGCGCGTGGAATGCGGCGGGCCGCGTCCGGGGGTGCTACGGTCCGCCGCCGTGGCCCTGAGCGACGGATTGGATGCGCGGGTTGACCGGCTGGAGTTGCCGTTCAACGAGTACGGCGTGGACCCGTACGGAATCTCCCGGAAGCACGTGAGGGATGCGCTGCGCGTCTTCGCGCTCATCTACCGGTACTACTTCCGGGTGCGCTGCCACGGCATCGAGCACATCCCCGCCCGGGGCCGAGGCATGCTCGTGGGCAACCACTCCGGCGGCGTGGCCGTGGACGGCGCCATGGTGCTGACGTCCACCCTGCTGGAGATGGACCCGCCCCGGCTCGCCCAGGGCATGGTGGAGCGATTCCTCCACAAGTTCCCCGTCTCCTCGCTGTGGGCCAGCCGCACCGGCCAGTTCACCGGCCTGCCCGAGCACGCGCGGCGGCTGCTCGAGGACGACCGGCTGCTCATGATTTTTCCCGAGGGCGCGCGCGGCACGGCGAAGCTGTTCCCGGACCGCTACTCGCTGGTGGACTTCGGCACGGGCTTCGTGCGGCTGGCGCTCCAGACGCGCTCGCCCATCATCCCGTTCGCGTTCCTGGGGGGCGGCTCGGCCATCCCGACGGTGTTCAACGCGTACACGCTGGGCAGGCTGCTGGGGGTGCCGTACGTGCCGCTGACGCCGTACCTGCTGCCGGTGCCGCTGCCGGTGCGGCTGGAGATCCACTATGGCGAGCCGCTCGTCTTCCGGGGCACCGGGGACGAGGAGGACCACGTCATCGAGGGGTATGTGGCGAAGGTGAAGGAGCGCATCGCGGGTCTCATCGAGCGCGGCCGGGCGGAGCGACAGCACCGCGGGCTGGCCAGAAAGCTGCTGCCATGAGGGTGCTCATCCCGGGTATCTCCGGAGGAATCGCGCGCAAGCTGGCGCTGCGGTTGAAGCGGGCGGGCCACGAGGTGGCGGGGGTGGACATCCGTCCGTGGGACACGGCCCAGGAGGCGGACATCCAGGTGTTCCGTGGCGACGTGCGAAAGCGCGTCGCCGAGGACGTCTTCCGCCGCTGGCGTCCGGACGCGGTGGTGCACATGGCCACCGTCACGGCCTTCACGGTGCCGGGCGCGGAGCGCGGGCGCATCAACCTGGACGGCACCAAGGCGGTGTTCGACCACTGCGCGACGCACGGCGTGAAGCAGCTGCTCTTCGTCGGGCGGCACACCTTCTATGGCGCGGCGCCGGACTCGCCGCTGTACCACTCCGAGGACGAGCCGCCGCGCGCGCTGGAGGCCATCCCGGAGCTGGCGGACCTGGTGGCCGCGGACCTGTACGCCGCGACGGCGCTGTGGCGCCTGCCCGAGGTGACGACGGCGGTGCTGCGGCTGCCGTACACGCTGGGCGCGCCGGGCACGGGGACGCTGGCCTCGTTCCTCAAGGGGCGACGGGTGCCGATGGTGCTCGGCTATGACCCGCTGTTCCACGTGCTCCAGGAGGAGGACGTGGTGACGGCGCTGCAGCTGGCGCTGGAGAAGAAGATCCGGGGCATCTTCAACGTGGCGGGGCCTCCGCCGATTCCGCTGTCGGTCATCGTGCGCGAGACGCGGCGCACGGCGGTGCCGCTGCCGGCGCAGGTGCTGTCGTTCCTGTTGGGACGGGCGGGCTTCCCGCGCCTGTCGGTGGGGGCGCTGGACCACCTGCGCTATCCCATCGTGGTGGACAACCGGCGCTTCCTGGAGGCGACGGGGTTCGAGTACCGGCACAGCGTGGCGGACACGCTGCGCATCTACCGTGAAGCGGCGCCGCCGCCCGTGTCCGGGGGGCTCATCTAGGGCCCCCGCGTGGACGTGGTAGCGTGAGGGCCCCCTCGTGCCGCGAGTTGGAGCCCCATGCCGATGAAGCCCCTGCCCTTTTCCGCCAGGCCGGTCCGCAGGTTGGAGCGCCCGTCGCTCGAGGAGCTGCGGGAGTGGCACTACCGTGAGCCGGTCATCGTCCGGGGGCTCCTGGACGCCTCGGGGGCGCTGGACGCGTTCCGCTCGCAGGGGACGTTGGACGGGAAGCTCGCGGTGCTGGAAGCGCAGCTGGGGGAGCGGCCGCAGCATTACTTCTGCGTGTTGCCTCCGGAGTCGGGCGGGCACTACCGGCCCAAGCTGGTGGTGAGCGACGCGGAGGGGGGCGTGGCGGTGATGCCCGAGCAGGGCAGCTTCGCGGACTTCGCGGACCGGCTGAAGGCGGCGGTGCGCACGGGCGAGTACGTGTACATGCAGAACGGGATGCTCGAGCAGTCCCACGTGCGCGAGAAGCTGCGGTTCGACTTCCTGTCGTTCAGCGACCCGCTGGGGGTGGAGAGCAAGTTCTGGGTGGGCTCGGACGGGCAGGTGGTGAACCTGCACTACGACGACTGCATCAACTTCATCTGCATGTTCGAGGGCACCAAGCGGGTGACGATGTTCCCGCCGGAGCAGCTGGAGAACCTGTACCACGCGCCGCTGGACGTGCTGGGCGGCGGGGCGCCCACGACGCCCGTGCACCTGTTGAACCTGGACCTGGAGCGCTTCCCCCGGTTTCGCACGGCGATGGAGCACGCGTGCGTGGCGGTGGTGGAGCCCGGGGAGGCGCTGCTGATTCCGCCCTTCTGGTGGCACCACGTGGAGTCCTTCGGGGCGATGCATGTCATGGTGAACAGCTTCATCACCACGATTCCGTCCACGGCGACGCTGGAGCTGTGGAAGGACCTGTCGGCGGGCATCCGCGCGCTGGCGAAGGCGACGCCCGAGGAGCGGAACCGGGAGCGGGAGTTGTTCCGCCGTCGGGTGTTCGCGGGGGGGGAGGTCTCGGTGTCCTCGGCGCTGGCGGAGCAGGCGCGGGTGACGTTCCAGAAGCTGCCGGGTTCATGGCGTGAGCATGTGGCGCGGCTGTGGGAGGCGTTCGCCTTCCAGACGCACGGGGCGCCGTTCGAGGAGACGGCCGGCGGGCTCGCGGGGCTCATCGAGCGACAAGCGGGACAGCTCACGCTCTATCCCAACGCCAACATGCTGGCGGAGATGCCGGATGTGATGGAGCTGCCCGCGGGGGACCCGGCGCCGCGGTAGGGATTGCGCCCCTGACGAAGACAGTCACTCCAGTCCATACCACCACGGGGTGAGTCACTCCTCGCATCGATGTCGTGACAGACCCGGCGGGCGGTGTGAGACATTGGATGCACCGGGTCTCGCCGCTTGCAAGGAATGACATGAAGGGCGCAGGCTCTACCCGGTGTGACGGGTCCATCTCCGGGGACCCGTGGGGGCATGGGCTTGGTGACAACCGCAGACACCGCTCTCCTGGACTCGCTGGACCGGCATGCCCGGCGCCGTGCGGAAGGGATTCCCACCCTGAGCGCCCTGGTGGGCGACCCGGAGCGCGCGCTCCGGCTCTGGACGGAATGGCTCCACCGCAGCGGCTTGAAGGCGGCCTTCGCCCAGAGCGAGGACCTGCGCTCCACCGTCGCCGCCTGGGCCACCCAGCTCGCCCGTGAGCGCAATCTCTTCCGAGACGCGGAGAGCTACGTCGTCTTCTCCCAGCGCGCCATCTCCTCCCGCGAGCTGCACTTCGAGGGCAAGACGCAGCACGACCGCCGCGTCCTCTTCGAGCGACTGGAGCCGCCCCACGCCGAGCCCGTGACGTGGGCCCTGTGCCGACAGCTGCTCGAAGCCCCGGAGCCCGCGCCCCCAGGCACGCTCCCCAACGAGGTCCGTGAGGCCATCTCCCACGACCCGCTCCGCGTCCTCCACGCGCTGCTGCTCATCATCCCCGAAGGCCGCGCCCCCGCCCTCCACCTGGCGCTCTCCCCTTCCGACCCGCGCAGCCTCCGCACCGCGACCGCCATCTGCTCCGCGGCCCCGCTGCTTCACGTCGCCTGCGTGCTGCCACCCGATGCGCTCGAAGGCACCCGTGGACGCAAGGACTCCCACGCGCTCGCGATGATGCGGGAAGGGTTGCTCGAGCTCCCGGACCCTGTCGCCGTCACCTCCGAGCAGGGAGCGCCCGTCGGCGAGCTCGCGTCCCCTCGACGTGCATCCTCGAAGAAGAAGGCTCCGGCCTCACAGCCGGAGCCCCACGTCGCGCCGCCGTTGCTGGAGCGATTCCGGGAGAACGCGGAGGCCATGGTCGCCGAGCGCGAGAAGTCCGAGGCCCGCGCCCGCAGCAAGATGGAGCACTTCTTCTACCACGACATCCTGCAGGTCCATCCGGCCACCAAGGACGTCTTCACCCTCAACGCCAAGGTGGAGCTCGGCGAGGGCAAGCGCCCGCTGGAGGTCGACCTGCTGAGCCGCGAGCTGCGGCTCGCCGTCGAAATCGACGGCCAACACCACTTCCTCGACCCCGAGCGGTTCCGTCGGGACCGACGCAAGGACCTGGCGCTCCAGCGCATCGGCTACTGGGTGGCCCGCTTCCTCTACGAGGACCTGCACCCTCACTGTGAAGACATCTTGAAGACCCTCGAATCGCTCATGGAGGCCCGGCGGCGAGAAGCCACCGCGCAAAGGACAACGCATGGACAGCCCTGACAACCGGTTGGCGGGACTCGCACTCACCTGGCTCGCGCCGCGTCCACAACGCAGCGGCACCCGCACGGAGCTCGGCAATGCCCTGCGCCCCTTCGTGGAGCACCGCCTCTCGCGCCCCGAGTGGAAGGCCCGACTCGACGCCGTGCTGGAGCAGCTCCTGCGCGATGAGCTCGTGGCCGCGAAGAAGAAGGCGGGCCTGACGCTCACCAGCGCGGGGATGGAGCGCGTCCTCCAGTTCCTGCGCCTGGAGCAGCTCCCCAAGGGGCTCACCTGGAAGAAGCTCAAGGCCACCTACCTCCTCGCGAACAGCCTGGACGTCGCACCTTCCAAGGCCACGCTCACCCGCCTGAACGACGCGGATGGCGTCCGCGCGGCGGTGCTCGCCCGGCACCATCCCGAGGTCGGAGAGGGAGAGCCGTCCCTGTCGCAGATTCGGGACAGGCTGCTCTGGCGCCAGTTGGGTGTGGAGACGGAGCGGCCGTTCTCCCTGGGTGCCGTGCAGGCCCACCTGCTCGGCAAGATGCTCGACACCGAGGTGAAGAATCCGCGCAAGGCCGTGGAGCAGCTCGCTGCCCGCGCCGCTGGGGCACCTCGCGCCGACGCGGAGATTCTTCGCCTGACGCTGCTGCGGCAGTGGTTCCTCCCTGAGTCGTCCACCGCGGCCGCGAGCGACACCGGGTCTGTGCCCCAGCGAAACACCGCGTCCACGCGCGAGGCTGGGGCAACGCCCCAGCGAACCCCAGCGCCCACGCGAAACACCGTGCCCTCACGCGACACCGGGTCCGCGCCCAATCAAGCCCCCGCGCCCGCCGCGCCCGCCGCGCCGCCACCCTCGGTCCTCGTGGAGTCCTTCGCCGAGCATGTGCTCTCGGTGGCGCGGGCCCTGCCCACGGGCCGCTTCGGGCGCGACAAGGTTTTCATCTCCCACGTGTGGCGAGCCCTCCAGCCCGAGTGGAGCAATCGCGAGGCGTTCGACGCCGCGCTCCTGGAGGCCAACCGCACCCAGCATCTGTCACTGACGCGTGCGGACCTCGTCTCGGCCATGGACCCCAAGGACGTCGCCGAGTCCGAGGTGCGCTCCTACGGCGCCAGTTTCCATTTCGTCGTCGTCTGATTCGTCCTTCCAGGAGCGCCCATGTCCCGCGACCCTCGACTCGAGGTCTTCCTCTCCGACGGCGGCGAGGTCTTCAGCAGCGTCCAACAGGGCCAGTACCTCTGGCAGCCCGACCCGTTCGACGTGGAGACCCTCAACCCCGCCGCGCGCCGCGCCTTCAAACGCCTGTTGGACCGGGCAACGTCGTCACCTGCTCCCGACACGGGAAAAATCCTTCTCCTGCTCGGAGAGTCCGGCAGCGGCAAGACGCACCTGGTGCGCGCCTTCCGCAACGCGGCGCACGAGCAGAAGCGCGGCTTCACCGGCTACATGCCCATGACGGTGGATGCGGCGCACTACGACCGGTACATCCTGTCCAACCTCATCGACTCCATCGATCATCATCCGTACGACGTGGCGCAGGATGACGACAGCGGAATGATGTACCTGTCGAACCTGCTGATGGCTCAGTGCACCAGCCTCTTCGCGCCGCTCATCGAGCCCGAGGAGAAGGTCCTGGAGGACGACGAACTCCACGGCACCGTCCGCGCGGTGGCGGACGATCTCCTCTCCGACCCGCGCTTCCGCGGCGTCGAGGTGGACCTGCTGCGCGCGCTCATCTACTTCCAGCGCCGGGACCCGCGCATCAACCGCCGCATCTTCAACTGGCTGCGCTGCGAGGACATCACCCCCGAGGACCGGAAGGTCATCGGCGAGTTGGTCCCACGCATCTCCGACGACGCGCCGGCTCGCATGGTCGAGCAATTGGGCCGCGTCATGAGCGCGCTGGGACACGCGCTCGTGCTGTGCATCGACCAGATCGAAGACATCAGCGACTTCGAGCAGCGCCCCCAGGCTGAGAATGCCTTCCGCCGGGCGATAAATACCCTGGCATCCATCGCCGGCAAGGTGCCCAACGCCATCGTGGTCATCTGCTGCCTCTCCGATTATTGGGAGAAGATGCGCCCGCTCCTCACGCGGGCCATGGTCGACCGCGTCGAGAACGACCCGGACCCCGTGACGCTGGAGCGCACTGTCAGCGCGGCCACCGCTCGCGACATGGTCGCTCGGCGCCTGCGCTTCCTCTACGAGCAGCGCGGCGTGCAGTACCGCCCCGAGGAGCCCACCTACCCCATTCCTCCCGAAGGCTTCGAGAAGCTCGCCGGCCAGCGTGCCCGGGACGTGCTGAACGAGTGCCGTCGCTACCGTGAGAAGGCCATCGAGCTGCAGCGCCTGCCGGACACCTTCCCGCTGCCGAGTCGAGACGCGCGTCCACCGGCCCCTCAACCTCCCGCTGGCGTCGACATGGACCGGATGTGGACGGACTTCCGCACCGCCTACAAGGAGAAGCTCCCCGAGGACGCGTCCGACATCACCGCCCTGCTCGCGTGGGCCGTCGAGATGGGGAGCGAGGAGATGGGAGGCTCGCCTCGCTTCGCTGTGAAGACGCGCAACGGAGACGACCTGCTGGACGTGGCCGTGCACCCCTCCGGCAAGAAGCTCGTCCTCGCGCTCTGCGAGCGCCGTCCGCACGGAGGCGGGTTGGGCCGGCAGATGAGCGAGGCCCTCACCGCCGCGAGGGGGAAGACTCCGGTGCTCATCCGGACCTCCGACTTCCCATCGTCCACGGGGACCCTCGTCTCGGACGCCTTGAGCAAGCTCATCCGGCAAGGCGGGCGACGCGTCGTGCTGGGCGACAGTGACCTCCGCGAGCTGGTCGCCCTGCGTGACTTCCGTGCCCTGCACGTCGGACAGGCGGCGCTCGCGGAGTGGAGCCGCGCCGCGCGTCCCGTCACCCGACTGAAGTCCATGGGTGACATCCTTGGACTGGAGCCGCTCGGCCCTTCGCTCCCGCCTCCGGGCCCCGCGAAGGACCCGGTCGCGCGGGAGTCCGAGAAGCGAGAGACCAAGGCAGCCGAGGTGGCGCCTCCGCCCGTGTCACCTCCCGCCCCCGTCCACGTGAAGAACGAGAACAACTTCGTTCCCCGGCAGTCGGGCCTGTTCTCGGACGCCATGGTGACGACGACTGCGACGCCGACACCTCGCAACGCATCAAGCCCTTCTCCCGCGCCGACGACTCCCGCGCAGTCCTCGAAGCGTCCTTCCGGGAAGGTCGCCACCGTCACGCCGCAAGCGAGCACCCCACCCGCCGCGGGTCCGAAGACGGCTGCCACCGAAGATGACGACACGGACCTCTCGACGATGAAGCCCGTGAGCAATCTGCTGCCCGACCCGGACCCCAAGCCCGTCCAGAAGCCCGAGGCCCCCGTCAACCTGGTGCGCAAGCCCCGCCCGACACCCGCGACAGGCACCCCCGCTGTCCCGAACGTGGTACTCACCGGCCCCCTGCGCCTGGGCGTCTCCGAGGGGCTGCTCCCCCAGAACGTCATGCTCGACACCTCCGAGCTGACGAAGCACAGCGCCTTCCTCGGTGGCTCGGGCAGCGGCAAGACGACGCTCGCGCTCAATACGCTGGAGCAGCTCCTGCTCCGAGGCATCCCCGTCATCCTCGTGGACCGGAAGGGCGACCTCGCCGCCTACGCCCGCCCCGAGGCCTGGGAGGAGCCCATCGAGGACGCCACGCTGCGCGAGCGGCGCCGACTCCTGCGTGAGCGCGTCGACGTCGCGCTCTACACGCCGGGACGCTCGGATGGCAGACCGCTCGCGATTCCCATTGTCCCCCAGGGACTGGAGACACTCCCCGCCGAGGAGCGCGAGCAGGGCGTCCAGCAGGCCGCGGACGCCATCGCCGGCATGCTCGACTACCGGACCAGCCCCAACGACAAGGCCGCGAAGGCCGTGCTCGCCCAAGCCCTCCGGCTGCTGATGAGCCAGTCCTTCGGGAAGGAGGTCACCCTCGAACTCATCCAGCAGTTCGTCATGTCGCAGGACCCCGCGCTGCTGGAGGCCACGGACGGAATCCCCACGAAGACCCACGCCAAGCTGGCCCAGGACCTCAGCGTGCTCCGCATCAACCTGCGCACGCTGTTGGCCGTGAGCGGTGAACGGCTCGACCTGGATGAACTGCTCGGGCGCGGCGTCCACGGTGTGCCCGGTCGCACGCGCTTGAGCATCATCAGCACCAAGTTCCTCGGGGACAACTCGCGCATCCTCTTCTGGGTGTCGCAGCTGCTCCTGGAGACCCACCGCTGGGCCAGCCAGCATCCGTCACCGAAGCTCCAGGCCGTGATTCTCTTCGACGAGGCGGACATGTACCTGCCCGCGACGAGCAAGCCCGCGACCAAGGAGCCGATGGAGAGCCTCCTCAAGCGCGCGCGCTCCGCGGGCCTCGGCATCATGCTCGCCACGCAGAGCCCGGGGGACTTCGACTACAAGTGCCGGGAGAACGTGCGCATGTGGTGCGTGGGCCGGGTGAAGGAGGACAACGCCCTCCGGAAGCTCCAGCCCATGTTCACCGAGGCGCGCGTCGACGCCGACGCCAAGCTCCCTGGACAGAAGGCCGGCCAGTTCCACGTCCTGCGCGAGGGCAAGGTCCAACAGCTCAAGGCGGACCGCTCGGCCATCAGCACGAACCAGCTCTCCGAGGACGAGATCCTCCTGTACGCCCGCAAGTCGCGCGAGGCTCAGACGGGTGGTCCCCAGAGCACCGGCACGTCCTGAACCACCGCCGGATGCCCGTTCCGGGACTTCCTGCTAGGAAGCCCCCGGAATGAGCACCCGGCCGCTTCCGCCACCGTTGGACCGCGAGCGCTTCGATGCGCTCGTGGCCCAGGGCTTCAACCAGGTTCCCGTGTATCGACGGTGGGACACCGGGGCGCCGCGGCCCGTGGACCTGCTTCGCGCCCTCCCCGCGCAGCACCGTTTCCTCCTCGAGAGCACCCGCGTCAGTGACGAGGGGCGCTACTCGTTCCTCGGCGCGAGCCCCTTCCTGCGCTTCGTCGCCAAGGGCCCCAAGTGCTTCATCGACGACGTGCCCCAACCGGGTCCCCCGTTGGACACACTGCGAGCCCTGTTCCGTCGGTGGCGCGGCCCCCGCATCGACGGGCTCCCTCTCTTCCTCGGCGGCGCCGTCGGCTTCTTCGCCTACGAGGCCAACCACTACTTCGAGAAGCTCCCCGTCCACCCGCGCGATGACCTGGCACTGCCGGACATCGCCCTGTCCTTCGTGGACACCTTCCTCGCGGTGGACCATCTCGAAGGGCACCTGCTCGCCATCGCCACCGGCTCGGACTGGGAGGACTGCCAGCGCCGCCTGGACACCCTCGCGTCCATCGTGCGCCAGGCCACGCCCACCTCGCCTCCCGCCCCCCCCGCCGCCGATGCACCCCTCGCGGAGCCGCGCTCCAACTTCACGCAGCAGGGCTACCTGGACGCGGTGGAGCGCGTGCGCGAGTACATCCGCGCCGGAGACACGTATCAGGTCAACCTCTCGCAGCGCCTCGAGGTCGACTTCCCGGGCGAACCCCTCGCGCTCTACGAGACCCTGTCCGCCACCAACCCCGTCCACTTCGCCAGCTACCTCGAAGGCGACGGCTTCCACGTCGTCAGCGCCTCCCCCGAGCGGCTGGTCCGCGTCGAGCACGGACGCGCCATCACCCGCCCCATCGCGGGCACCCGCCGCCGGGGCACGCCCGAGGAAGAAGCCCGCTTCGTCCAGGAGCTGCGCACCAGCGAGAAGGAGCGCGCCGAGCACGCCATGCTCGTGGACCTGGAGCGCAATGACCTCGGCCGCGTCTGCGCCTACGGCACCGTCGAGGTGACGAAGCTGATGGAGATCGTCGAGTACGCCCACGTCCTCCACATCGAGTCCGAGGTGACCGGGCAGCTCACGCCCGACACCGAGCCGCTCGACGTGGTGGGCGCGCTCTTCCCCGGCGGGACCATCACCGGCGTCCCCAAGATTCGCACCATGCAGCTCATCACCGAGCTTGAGCCGCACGCTCGCGGTCTCTACACGGGCTCGCTCGGCTACGTGTCCTTCAGCGGCGACCTGGACCTGAACATCGTCATCCGCACCCTGCTCGTGAAGAACGGCCGCGCCTATGCACAGGTCGGCGGAGGCATCGTCCACGACTCGCAGCCTCGCCAGGAGTTCAAGGAGACGCTGAACAAGGCGCGCTCCCAGCTCCTCGCCCTGCGCGCGAGCGGAGCCACGCGATGATCCTCCTCATCGACAACTTCGACTCGTTCACCTTCAACCTCGTCCAGGCGCTCGGCGCGCAGGGCGCGAAGCTGAAGGTGGTGCGCAACGACGCCGTCACCGTGCGCGACATCGAGACCCTCCAGCCCGAGCGCATCGTCATCTCCCCCGGCCCAGGGACGCCCGAGGACGCGGGCGTCTCACTCGAGGTCATCCGAGCCTTCGGCGGACGTGTCCCCCTGCTCGGCGTGTGTCTGGGCCACCAGTGTCTGGGACAGGTCTTCGGGGCGAAGGTGGTCCGCGCTCCCGTCCCCGTGCATGGGAAGACGGCCGAGGTCCAGCACGAGAACCAGGGGGTGTTCCAGGGACTCCCACGGCCCTTCGTCGCCGCGCGCTATCACTCGCTCGTCGTGGAGCGGGAGGGCCTGCCCGAGTGTCTCGAAGTGACGGCCTGGCACGAGGGGCTCATCATGGGCATGCGGCACAAGGCGCTGCCCGCGCTGGAGGGCGTCCAGTTCCATCCCGAGTCCTTCCTCACCACCCACGGGCCTCGACTGCTCGCCAACTTCCTGGCGGCTCGGCGCTGACGGAGCCACACCATGCTCTCCACCGTGGCGGTGAACGGCGAGGTGAAGCGCTGGGAGGACCTGCGCCTGCACGACTTCGCGCAGGGCTTCTTCTTCGGCGCGGGCTTCTTCACCACCTTCCGCATCGAGGACGGCGCCCCCCTCTTCCTGTCCCGTCATCTGCGCCGACTCACGGCGAGCCTCGCGGCTCACACGGACAACGTCCGCGCGCCCTCGCCCGAGCTGCTGGAGCCCGCCTCCGTTCGTGACACCCTGCGACGCTGCCTCGCCGCCGACCCGCTGCTCGGTCCCCGCTTCCAGGGCATCGGCAAGCTGTCCGCGAGCGATGGGCAGCTCCTGCTCACCCTCCGGCCCCACGCTCCCGACGCCGAGCGACTCCAGCACGAGGGACGCGCCATCCTCACGGTGGAGCACGGCGCCTATCGTCACGGGGAGACGTCTCCGAACCACAAGGGCTTGTCGTACTTCCGGCAGTTCTCGCGGATGCAACAGCTCCCCGTGCTGGCCAACGAGCTGGCTCACGCGTGCGAGCTGCCCACCGCGAACCTCTTCGTCCTCCTGGACGGCGCGCTCGTCACTCCGCCGCTCGATGCGCCGTGCCTCCCCGGTGTCATCCGCGCGGTGCTCCTCGATTCGGGCTCCATCGATGGAGTCCCCATCATGGAGCAGGCGCTTCCCCTCGCGCGGCTCGCCGAGGCGCGTGCAGGTGTCTTCACCAACGCCGCGGTGCTGGCCACCGGAGTCCCGCGCCTCCTCGGCCACACGTTGCCCGAGAGCCTGTCACTCGCGGCGAGGCTCCGGGAGCACATCCTGACGATGGCATCACGCGAGGACTGAGGCAGACTGCGGCCCCATGAGCCGCACCCTCGTCGTCGTGCACCGCTGGGCCGGACGTCCGAACACCGACTTCTATCCCTGGCTCGAGGAGAAGCTGCGCGAGCCACCCGCGCCCTTCGACGACATCCTCACGCTGGACATGCCCGAGCCCGCCACGCCGACCATCGACGGCTGGGTGTCCACGCTCACGCGCACGCTCGGCCCTGTGCCTCCGCCGTCCACCGTGTTCCTGGGCCACAGCGTGGGTTGTCAGACCCTCCTCCGCTACCTCGCCGCGATGCCCGAGGGACACCGCGTGGAGGGCGCCGTGTTCGTCTCCGGCTGGTTCGAGGTGGACAAGCCGTGGGACGCGCTGCGCCCCTGGCTCGACACGCCCATCGACTTCGCCCGCGTGCGCGCCGCGCTGGGCCGCGCCGTCGTCGTGCTCTCCGACAGCGACCCGTTCACCTCCGACTGGCGTCGCAATCAAGGACTCTGGGAGGAGCACCTGGGCGCCGAGGTCATCGTCGTCCCCGGGGGACGCCACTTCAACAACCCGCGCGAGCCCGCCGTGCTCGAAGCGGTGCAATCACATTTCGGCGCACGCCCTCGATAGGACATGGAAAGCTCACACCATGGGCTCTCCTCGCGCGACCTCGCCGCTCCTCCTGGCCTCCGCCCTCGTCATGCTCCTGTGCGCAGGGAGCGCGTCCGCCGAGCCCCCCTCGCCCCAAGCTCAACCTCCGAAGCGACGTCCGGGCGCGGCCTCCTCGCCCAGACCGAAGGCCCCCGCGCCGGAGAAGCCCCCCGCGAAGCGCACCCGGCTCACCATCCCCGCCTCGGACGTGCAGTCGTTCGGCGTGAAGACGGCCCTCGAGCTGGACGTGGTCTCCCCCTTCCAGGCGAGCTACGTCCTGGAGGACCCCGGGACTCAAGGGGTCAAGGTGAAGCTGACCCTGCCCGCCACCGCGCCGGGCCTGTCCAAGCTCGACGTGCAGCTCGCCAACGTCCGGGGACTCGGCCTCTACATCCCCCAGTTCTTCCAGAGCCTGAAGAGCATCGAGAGCGGCTACCGGCTCACCGACGCCACGGCGCGCATCGAACGCGTGGGCGAGCACTGCCCCTGGACGGAGACGCCCAAGGACACCACGCATCCCTATCAGGCGGACTGCATGTACTCCGCATCCCCCACCAGCCCCGCGTTCCTCTGCACCTTCTCGAGCCAGAACCGGAACCTCGCGCGGGCCGCGCTGGAGACCTGCCAATCACTCACCCTGCGCTGACCCGTCGGACTCCCCCTGAGCGCCGAACCCCAGCGCCTCGGAGACCTCCGCCGCACGCAGCTCCCGCCATCCCCCCTCGGGCACGTCGAGCACCACCGCGCCCACGGCCTCGCGATGGAGCGTGAGCACCGGGTGCCCCACCGCCGCCAGCATCCGCTTCACCTGGTGGTGCCGGCCCTCCGTCAGCGTCAGCTCCACCACCTCCGGAGCCCGTGACTCGGCCCGGGATGGACGCGTGAGCCCGTCCTCCAGCTCCACGCCGTCCCGCAGTCGCTGGAGCGCGGACTCGACAGGCTGGCCCTCCACCCGCGCCACGTAGCGCTTGGGCAGATGGGTCTCCGGCGCCGTGCCGTGGCGCACGAAGCGCTCGTCATTGCTGAAGAGCAGAAGCCCCGTGGTGTCCCGGTCCAGGCGGCCCACCGCGAGCCACTCGTAGCCGCGCAGGGACTCGGGCAGCACCGCGCGCAGGCGCTCGAACACCGTGCCCACACCCTCCGGGTCCGTGCCATGCACCACCGGCCCCGCGGGCTTGTGGAACATCAACACCCGCGTCACGGACGTCAGCGGGTGTCCCTGCCCATCGACTCGCACCGTCTGCTCCGGCCCCACCGGCGCGAAGGGCTCCGTCACCACCCGTCCGTCCACCTCCACCCGGCCCGCGCGAATCGCCGACTCCGCCTCCGCCCGAGGCATCACCCCGGCGCGCCCCAGCGCCCGCGCCAGCCAGTCCGAGCGCCCCGCCGCCACCGCCCCCGCGTCCCGCTTCCGCGCCGCCTCCAGCCACCTGGGCGTCCTGCTCTTGCGCGCCATGCTCTCGTCTCCTTCCTGCACCACCCCGACATCCCTTGTCTTCTTTGGAGACCCCATCAGCCGTGCTTCCCGAGCGCGCATGGCGGACAGGCGGACGTCACCGTGCCGCCATTTGACTCCACCCGGGCGGCTCTGCCATTGCGCCGCGTGTGGCCGTCCCTCCTGAAATCGCCGCCTCGCTCCAACACCACCCGGCACCGCCAGGGCCGTCCGTCGCCTTTACCCTGAGACTGGCCGAGGCGCTGCACCGCTACGGCACTCCCTCCCACCGGCTGGAGGGGCTGATGAAGCGCGTGTCCGAGCGCCTGGGCCTGGAGGGCCGCTTCTTCTCCACCCCCACGTCCCTGTTCGCGTCCTTCGGCCCGCCCGAGGCGCTGCGCACCAGCCTCATCCGCGTGGAGCCCGGGGACATGGACCTGGAGCGCCTCACGCAGCTCGACGTCCTGGCCGACGACGTCATCCACTCGCGCCTCACGCCCGCCGAGGGCGCGCTGCGCGTGGAGGACATCCTCGCCCGCCCCCCGCGCTTCGGGCCCGTGCTCCAGATTCTCTGCTGGGCGCTCGCCGGAGGAGCGGGCGCCCGTCTGTTCGGCGGAGGACTGAAGGAGATGGCGGTGGCCACGGTGAGCAGCCTGCTCATCGGAATCCTCAGTGAGGTGACGCAGCGCCAGCCCACCACCGCCCGCGTGCTCGAGCCCGTGGGCGCCATCCTCTCCTCTGCGCTCGCCGTGCTGGCCGCGAGCGTCATCGGCCCGCTGTCCATCCAGGTCGCCACCCTGGCGGGCCTCATCGTCCTGCTGCCCGGCCTGACGCTGACGGTGGCCCTCAACGAGCTGGCCACGCGCCACCTCATCTCCGGCACCTCGCGCCTCACGGGCGCCGCGGTGGTGTTCCTCCAGTTGGGCTTCGGCGTCGCGCTGGGCAGCAAGCTGTCCGTGCTGCTGCCGCCGCCCGTCGCCCCGCCGCCGCCCTCGCTGCCCTCCTGGACCCAGGCCGTGGCGCTGCTGGTGGCGGGCGTCGCCATCGGCGTGCTGTTCCGCGCGCGGCCTCGGGACTGGGGCTGGATTGCGGCCGCGGGCACGTTCGCGTTCTTCGGGGCCCGCCTGGGCTCGGAGTTGCTCGGGCCGCAGCTGGGCGCCTTCGTGGGGGCGCTCGCGCTGGGCATCGTGGGCAACGTGCTGGCGCGGCTTCGCAACAAGCCCTCCGTCACCGTCGTCGTACCCGGGCTGATGCTGCTGGTGCCCGGCAGCGTGGGCTTCCGCAGCCTGTCCTCGCTGCTCGAGCGCGACGTGGTGGCGGGCGTCGACACCGCCTTCAACATGCTGATGGTGGCGGTGGCCCTGGTGGCCGGACTGTTGTCCGCCAACGCGCTGGTGCCCACGCGCAAGGTGATGTGACGCGGGGCCTTCAGCGCATGCGCGTGAGGTAGATGGCCGCGAGCGACAGCAGGAAGTACGGCACCAGCCCGCCCGCGCCCGCGTAGTCCTTGGCCATGCGCTGGCCGAAGAACAGGCACACCAGCGACACCGCGGACAAGAGCGCGCCGAAGAAGGCCAGCGCCGGGCTGCCCGTGGCGATGAGCGAGACGAGCCCCGCGCCGCTGAGGGCGCCGGCCGCCAGCTCCAGCAGCGTGATGACGCCGAGCATCAACGGCACCATGCCCTTCAGGGGGCTCTTGGCGAAGTGCCCGGTGAGCCAGCCCAGGTTGCCCTTCCAGTCGATGACCTTGTCCAGTCCGGACTGGAGGAAGAGGATGGCGAGGAAGGCGGCGCACAGCGCCTGGAGCAGCCACGGGGTGAACTGACTCGAATCGAATGCCGGCATGGCGGGGCACTCTAGCCGCCCGGGGCCCGGGCCCAAGTCTTCTTGCTCGTGGAGCAGGCAGCCGGCCTGGGGGGCCGCCTCCCCCTTCCCTCCCGCGCAACCCGCCCTAGCTTCACGGGCATGGCTTCCGAGCAGACCGCCCGGCGTGTGTTCACCGGCCTCATCCTGCTGTCGCTGTTCCTGCTGGCCCTGGTCATCAAGCCCTTCGCCAAGGGCATCTTCCTGGCGGCGGTGCTCGCGGGCGTCTTCCATGGGCTGCACGTGCGGCTGACGCGCAAGCTGCGGGGGCGCAAGAACATCTCGGCGGGCCTCATCTGCACGGCCGTCATCCTCGCGCTGCTGCTGCCCCTTGGCGGGCTCACGGCGTTCGTGGTGGCGGAGGTGTCCTCCGGCGCGCAGTTCGTCACCAAGACGGTGCAGCAGGAGGGCGTGGAGGGGCTGGTGCAGAAGCTGCCGGGGCCGGTGCGCAAGGGCGCCGAGAGCCTGATGCAGCGCATGCCCCTGGAGGAGCAGCAGCTGGACCAGACCATCCAGGAGCAGGTGAGCACCCAGGGAGGCACGGCGGCGCGCGCGGTGACGGGGGCGGTGGCGGCCACGGGCTCCATCGCCTTCCAGACCACGATGATGCTCATCGCCCTGTTCTTCTTCCTCACGGACGGGCGGGAGCTGGTGCACTGGATTGAGAGCGTGTCGCCGCTCAGGCGCGGTGAGACCTTGGAGATCATGCGCGAGTTCCGCAGCGTGTCCGGCGCGGTGCTGCTGTCGTCGGTGGTGACGGCGGGCGTGCAGGCCTTCGCCGCGCTCGTGGGGTTCCTCATCGTCCAGGTGCCCGCGCCGCTGTTCTTCGGCGGCGTGGCGTTCTTCATGGCGCTGATTCCCGCGGTGGGCGCGGCCATCGTCGTGCTGGTCGCCGCGGCGCTGATGTTCTTCAGCGGTCACCCCTGGGCGGCGCTGTTCCTGGCCGTCTGGGGCACGGTGGTGGTGGGGCTGGTGGACAACATCGTCAAGCCGCTGCTCGCCAAGCGCGGCATGCACCAGCACGGCGCCATCGTCTTCTTCTCGCTGCTCGGCGGCCTGGCCGCGTTCGGCACGGTGGGCCTCTTGCTGGGCCCGCTCATCGTCGCCTTCTTCCTGGCGCTGGTGCGCATCCACGAGCGCGACTACGGCCGCAACCACCCGACGCCCGCGAGCCCGCCGACGCCCGGCCCCCAGGACGGTGGCGCGCACGGCGCGAGGGCCTCGGAGCGCGCGGGAGCGCTCACGTCTCCGGGCGAGAGTCACTGAGGCACCAGCGACCCGACTCAAGGTCAACCTGGACTCTCGTACCGGTCGATTCCCTCACTCCGCGTTAGCCCGTACGATGGGCATGGCAGTCTTTGAGGGAAGACCACATGACACGAACGGGGGAGTCGGGTCCGCCGCCGCGGGGGACCGCGGGCTGGCAATTGGTGCTGGTAGCCCTGGCACTCGCCATCTTCGTCATCAACGTCGTGTTCCCTGGGCTCGTCGTCGGGATTGGCTTCACGGGACTGATGGGCTTCATCTGCGCGGGCTTCGTCCTGGAGACGCTGGGCGCGCTCGCGACCGGCGTCTTCGAAGGCACCGCGCAACTGTCCATCATCTTCCTGGGGATGACCCTGATTGCCTTTGTCGCCGCCACCAGTTGGAACGGCTTCCAAAGGCTCGCGGGCAGGACCGCACCTCCGCCCCTGCTGCTTCGCTGGCCCTGGCTCCTGCTGGGGCTGTTGCTGTTCATCGCCTGCGCTCTGACGCTTCCAGCGCGCGTCGGGCGCAGCGCCCTCCCCGTGCTTCCCGGGGCCTTCGTCATCGCCTTCACGGTCTGGAGCGTCATCTCCGTCAGCGTGTTCCTCGTACGGATGAGCCTGGGTGTGCTCCAACACTCATGGCGTCTGGCGAAGAGGTCACCGTTCGGTGCGGGCATCCTGACGCTCGGTGCCATCGCGGCTTCGCTGGCGGTCGTTCCCCTCGCCAAGTCGCTCGTCTCAGGCCTCCCTCGCGCTCCCGCTCCACAGGCCAGCCGTTGCGACGACCTGTCGTGGGAATGCACCCGACAGGCCATCCTCGCTTCAAGGCAGGCGTATCCCGGGCCCGCATGGGCGTCGAAGGAGGGCCCGTCCTCGAACGCAGTGGCTTTTGCCTCGTATGGCGCAACGCAAGCCGAGGTCGAACTCAACGCCCTGGCCTGCCTCGAACAGCAATTCAACCTGCACGACATGATGCCGAAGGCCCGGCGCATCGCGCAGGGCATCATCCAAAGTGACGCGGAGGCGGAGGACCTCATCCACGCGGTCCTCATGAACATCTGCCTGCGAAAGAAGGCGCCCCCACGGGACTTCGAGCCCTACTTCCTCAAGGCCGTCAGGAACAGCGCGACCAAGCGCTTCGTGCGACTCAGCCGCGCATGCCCCCTGGACTCACAACCCGAGCCGGAGTGTCACCTCCGACCCGAGGACGAGTTCATCTCGATGGAATCCCATGAGGCGCTCCGGAACGCGTTCTGCACCCTCTCCGAGGAGCATCAGGAGGTGCTGCGCCTGCGCTACTTCGAGGAGCTGGATGAAGCCGAAATCGGTCGCCAACTGGAAATCACGCATGCCGCCGCGCGCAAGCGGGTGCAGCGGGCCCGGGACATTTTAAGGACCGAATTTCTCCAACGATGTCAGTGACTTACGATTCGAAGTCACACTTTTTGCGCCGAAGGAAGTGGTGCTCGGAGCGCCCCAATGACGGGGACGCCCTCCGGAGGCACCATGGACCCCTGTGCAATGCAGCCCGCGACCTCGACGTCGGTCGCACACCCCGCCACACCGCCGTCCGTCAATTTCCACCTGTGGGAGCCGTGCAACATGCGTTGCCGGTTCTGCTTCGCCACCTTCCAGGACGTCCGCCGGGACGTCCTCCCCAAGGGACACCTCCCTGAGCAGGAAGCGCTCCAGGTGGTGTCGGTGCTGGCGTCACGATTCCAGAAGATCACCTTCGCGGGGGGCGAACCCCTGCTGTGCCCCTGGCTCCCGCGACTGGCCGCGATGGCCAAGGCCCACCGCGCCACCACCATGTTGGTGACGAACGGAAGCCGGCTCGACTCCGCCATGCTCGAACGCCTGCGCGGTGTCATCGACTGGGTGACCCTGAGCATCGACAGCATCTCGCCCGGCACCCACGCCCGCTTGGGTCGAGCGGTCCATGGGAAGGCCTTGACGCCCCAGCAATACCTGGACATCGCCGAGCGCGTCCGTGCGGCGGGGATTCGCCTGAAGGTGAACACCGTCGTCACACGGCTGAACGTGGACGAGGACCAGACCGCCTTCATCCGCCTGCTGAAGCCGGAGCGCTGGAAGCTGCTGCGGGTCCTCCGCGTCGAAGGCCAGAACACCGACCCGGGCGAGGGCCAGGAGCCCAGGAATGTGGAGGACCTGCTCTGCGCGCCCGAGGACTTCCACCGCTTCGTCGAGCGCCACCGCAGGCTCGAGGCCGACGGCATCTCCCTGGTGCCCGAGGACAACGAAGACATGCGCGGCAGCTACGCGATGGTCGACCCGGCGGGACGGTTCTTCGACAACGTGGAGGGAGGACACCACTACAGCGACCCCATCCTGCGCCGAGGCCTGGACGCCGCGTGGTCCCAGGTCCGGTTCCATCCCGAGCGATTCCTGGGCCGCGATGGCTTCTACGATTTCGGAGGTGAGTCATGAGCCGGCCCTTCAGCCTCATCTGCCTCGCGGGCGTCTCCGGGGCGGGCAAGGACACGCTGGGCCAGTTCATGGCGGAGCGGTACGACTTCGAGCGCGTGGCCCTCGCGGACCCCATCAAGGCCGCGTTGATGGGACTGCTGCAACTCGACCCCGAGCAACTGTGGGGTGAGCGCCGCAACAAGGTGGACGCGAGGCTCGGCCGGACGCCCCGGGAGCTCTATCAACGCTTCGGGCAGGCGTGCGTGGAGCTGGACCCGGACGTCTGGCTGCGCCCCTTCCGACTCCGGGTCGACGCCATCCGTCGCGGAGGAGGACGCGTCATCTGCACGGACCTGCGGACCCGAGCCGAATGGCAGGCCGCGCGCGAGTTGGGGGCGTCCATCTGGCTCATCGAACGCCCTGGCGCGGGAGCACCCGGTGACCTGGCCAGGCACGCGACCGAGACCCAACTCACGCAGCAAGGGCACGATGCGTTCGACGTGGTCCTGAGGAACGACGCGACGCCGCAGGCCCTCTACGACACGGTCTCCCGCATCCTCGAAGCTGGCGGCACATCGCGAGGATAGCACTCGTCGGGTGGGGACCGGAGACCCACGTCCCCACCCGCGCCCCCTCTTCACACCGAGGGGGCGCGGAACCGAATCAGAACGCCGCGCCGCTCGCGCGCCGGCCCGGCGAGGACGTCAGGCTGGACAGGCTGGTGTGCAGCACGAAGGTGGCGGCCGAGCCCAGATCCGGGCTGCGGTTCGCGGACACCCCGTCCGTGCCCGCCATCGCCGAGGACAGCACCGCCGTGTCCACCACGGTGCCGGACGCGTTCTTCACCGTCACGGTGTCACCGCTGTTCGACAGGCCCAGCGTCCCCGTGGACGCCCCCACCGCGTTGGGCGTGCCCGAGGGGATGCCCGCCGCGCCGCCGAACACCACGATGACGCCGCCCGCCGGCACCGTCGTCCCGCTGGGGAACGTGTGCCGCACGCTCGCCGCGTCGGACACCGTCCACCCCGCGATGCTCAGCGCCGCCGTGCCCGTGTTCACCAGTTCCACGAACTCGCCATTCACATCCGAGCCCGCCTCGTTCACCAGCACCTCGTTGATGAGGAGCGTCCCCGTGCCGCCACCACCGCCCGTAGTGATGGAGAAGGCCGCGTCGCTGGTGTCCGTGATGCTCGCGTCGGACGTGTCCGTCACCCGCACGCGCGCCGTGGTGCTCGCCGTGGTGGGCAGCGTCCAGGCGAGGCTCCCCGCCGAGGCCGACGTGCTCGACGACAGCGTGGTCCACGTGCTGCCGTTCAGCGTGTACTCCACCCGCACGCTCGACACGCCCGAGGACGTCCAGGAGATGGAGCGGGCACTGCCCGTGGTCCAGCTCTCACCGCCGTTGGGCGACGTCACCGTCAGGCTGGAGGACACCGCGTCCCCCGGGATGAGGAAGTCCTTGATGACGCCCATGTGCTGCATGCCAGACGCGCCGCTGTCGCCCGAGAGCGCCGGGGAAATCTCGCCGATGGGCGAGTACACGCGCGTGTCCACCACCAGCCCGTTCGCGAACGAGCTGCCGCCGATGACCACCGCCGTCTGGTACGGCCGCAGGTCGCTGTCCACCAGCACGTGGTCATACGGGCTGTTGCGGCCCGCGTTGGTGTTGGTGTTGCCGTTGCGGTCCGCCGGATACGGGCTCGCGGTGGTGACCACCTGCGACAGGGTGCCGAAGCACGACTCGGAGCGGCTGCCCGTGTTCAGGTCGCCGCCAATCACCAGGTAGTCCCCCGCGGGGATGTTGGCCTGGATGCGGCTGACCAGGCTCTGCGCCTCCGCGTTGCGCGTGCTGGCGTTCGCCGTCAGCAGGTGCACGCTCACCGCCCACAGGTCCTTGGGCCCGGGGATGTCGATGCGCGCCCAGGCGAAGTCGCGGTTGCTGACCTGCGGGTCGTCCCACTCTCCCGAGGCGATGATGGGGTAGCGGCTGATGATGCCGTTGGGAATCTGCGCGCCGGACTCGCGGTAGTACGAGAAGCCCGGCCCGAAGGCGGTGTCCACGAAGCCGCGGAGGTCGGCGGCGGAGTCCGTCTTGTAGTTGAACTCCTGAATCATCACGATGTCCGCGTCCGTGCCCTGGAAGATGCGGATGCCGTGGCCCGGGTCGTAGTCCTGCCCGTTGCCACTGGAGAGGTTCGCCGCCATCAGCCGCAGGCGCACGTTGGCCAGCGCGTCACCGCGCTCACCGAGCGACGTCTCCTCCGAGGGCGCGTCCGACACGGGCGCCTCGCCACCGCAGGCGGCGAGTCCCAGGAAGAACACCATGAGCCAGTGGCGCCATGACGACAGCGCACGCGTCGAGACTGCGAGGGTGTTTCGCACGAGGTCCAGTCCTGCTCCCGCCAGGGGGAGCGGTTGAGGGTCGGCAACGAATGCTGAACGGGTGGGCCAGACAGGCTTCGCCTGGAACCACGGCCTCAACTTACCTTCCGGGACTGACGGAAATACTGGCGAAACACGATTGAAACATGACGAGACGTCGCCCTACAGGGCAGCGGCGGTGGACAGGGCGACGAACGCGTAACGCAGGCCCTTGCCCAGCGTGACGAAGACGACGAACGGCAGGGGCCTGACGCCCACCATGCCGCCGGCGATGACGAACGCGTCGCCGACGATGGGCATCCACGACATCATGAGCGCGGGCGCGCCCCAGGTGCGCAGCCGCTCCTCGACGCGCTCCATGCGCGGGCCCTCCTTCTCACGGCGGCGCGCATACCAGCGTCCCAGCGCTCCGCCTCCGCCGCGCGCCACCCACAGCCCCAACAGGTAGAGCGACACCGCGCCCAGCACGTTGCCCACCGTGGCCACGCCCGTGGCGAGCATCGGCGGAGCGCCGCCATAGATGAGCGCGGCGAGCAGCGCCTCGGAGGGCACCGGCACCACCGAGCCCGCGAGCATCGCGACGAAGAAGAGGCCTGGGAGCCCCCAGGCGGAGAGGAATGAGGCGTCTGGCATGGAGAGGTGGGTGCGAAGGACCCCGGCAGTGTGCCATGTGCACACGCAGGCTCGCAGCCTCCGCGTCCAGCCCGCCTGCCCCCACCGGGGGTGAGCCCGGGCCCGCAGGAACTGCGTGCCTGCTCCCGGGCGCGCAGGAAATGCACGGCGCACAGATGGCTGGCGCCTGGGTCCCCGAGGGAGGACGGGCCTCGGCGCACGCCTTGCTATGGCGAGGGGACATCACCTCACCGTGAAGGAACCCCGTCTCATGAGCAGCAGCGACCATCCCGCATCGGGCTTGAGCAACGACCTGAGAATCGTCCCCGTGGAGATTGCTCCCGAGACGTTCTGGGTGGGCAAGCGGGAGCCGGGCAACATCTTCTACGCCAACCCCTATCTGAGACGCTTCCGGGGGACGGACGTGAAGACGCAGCGGGCCTCGGAGTTCAACCTCCTCATCGACCCGGGCTCGAGCAGCGACTTCTCCACCATCCACACCAAGGTGACGTCGCTCATCGGAGGGATGGAGCGGCTGTCGGCCGTGTTCATCAACCACCAGGACCCGGACGTGGGCTCGTCGGCGAGCATCATCTCCGCGCGCTATGCGCCTCGCGCCGGCATCCTCTGCTCGGAGGACACCTGGCGACTCATCGTCCACCAGAACCTGCCGCGCAACCGCTTCATCGCCACCGAGAAGTTCACGCAAGGGCTGAGCGTCCCCACCGGGCACAAGCTGTTGCCGGTGCCCTCGCCCTTCTGTCACTTCCGGGGCGCGGTGATGCTCTACGACCCGCAGACGCGCGTGCTCTTCACGGGGGATTTGTTCGGCGGGCTCACGGACGCCAACGCGAAGGGGCTGTACGCGGACGAGTCCGACTGGGCGGGCATCCGCGCGTTCCATCAAATCTACATGCCGGTGAACGCGGCGCTGGCGCGCACGGTGGCCACCATCCGCAAGCTCACGCCGGCGGTGGAGATCATCGCGCCGCAGCACGGGCGCGTCATCCGGGGGCCGCTGGTGCAGCAGTTCCTGGAGCGGATGGAGCGGCTGCAGGTGGGCCTGGACATCATGGACGAGGCCCAGGACAAGACGCACATCCAGGCCTGGAACGCGGTGGTGGACCGGGTGCTGGCGCTCGCGCGGGGCTACCTGGGCGAGTCGGTGGACGTGAAGCTGGGGGCCAGTGACGAGCTGTCGGACACGTCGACGTTCGAGGGCAACCGGCTGGTGGTGAACCGCCTGGGCAAGTGGACCGTGGAGCACGTGGTGGACGTGCTGTGCAAGGGTGAGCCGCCGGAGATCGCCGGCCCCATCATGGTGGAGGCCACCAGCGCGGCGGCGGAGTACAACCTGCCCACGCCGCATCTGGACATCGAGGGCGCGGGAGCCCCCTCGCACATCTCGCTGCTGGACCCCTGAGCCGCGGCACGGGCCAACGGACACCGAGGGAGGAGCGGTGGGCTCGACGGAAGATGACGCCGGGGGTGTCGTGTACCTCGGCGGCGTGCAGGAGACGAAGGTGACGGCGGGCACGACGCCGGCTCCCGCGCCCGAGCTGTCGTGGGGTCCTGCGCCGACAACGCCTCCGCCCCCGGTGTCCCTGGGCGAGACGCTGCGCGCTTCGACGCCCGTGTCCCCGCACGGGACGCTGCTCCAGGGAATCCCCACGCCCGCGCCGCTCCCCGCGGCGCTGGTGCGAGGGCTGATGCCGGGGCAGGTGGTGGCCCAGCGCTACCGCGTGGAGCGCTGGCTGGGCGCGGGTGGGAGCTCCACGGTGTACGAGGCGCACGACCTGCTCGAGCGGCATCGCGTGGCGCTCAAGGTGCTGGCGACGCCGCACGCGGACGCGGCGACGGTGGCGAGGTTCCGCCAGGAGGTGGAGCACGCCCGGGCGCTGGAGCACGTGAACATCCTGCGCGTCTTCGACGTGGGGATGGATGGGGAGCGGCACTTCCTCACGGTGGAGCTGTTGGACGGAATGGACTTGCGCCAGCGGATGATGGAGCGGCGCCCCACGCTCGCGGAGGCGCTGCGGTGGCTCACGCACGCGGCCGTGGCGCTGGAGCACGCGCATGGACGGGGGGTGCTGCATCGCGACGTGAAGCCGGCGAACCTGTTCATCACGCGCGGTGGGGTGTTGAAGCTGATGGACTTCGGCCTGGCGAAGAGCGCGCATGTGGCCGGGACGACGGCGCAGGGGACGGTGCTGGGGACGCCGGAGTACATGGCGCCCGAGCAGGTGATGGGCAGTCCCCCCGTGTCGTCCGCGACGGACCTGTATGCGCTGGGCATCGTGGCGTACGAGTTGCTCACGGGGCAGCTGCCGTTCCGACATTCGGACCCGGTGCCGCTGATGTTCCTGCACGTGCAGCAGGCGCCGGTGCCGCTGACGACGCTGCGGCCGAACCTGCCGGGGGCGTTCGAGCGGGTGGTGCTGAAGCTGCTGGAGAAGCGCCCCGAGGACCGCTACGCCAGCGCGACGGAGTTACGCTCGGCGCTCGCCAAGCTGTGGCCGTTCGCGCTCAAGGAGTCGCACTGAGGCTCAGGCCTCGCTCGTGGATTTGCCGGGAGCGGCCACGGCGAGCCCCAGGGCGACGACACCGGCCAGCCCGCCCGCGATGGCGAACTGCAAGGCGAAGTGGCCTCGTGCCAGAGCCAGCGCGGCCACCGTGAGCGAGCCTCCCAACAGACGCGTCGCGTAGAGGCTGCTCGTGACGATGCCCCGGTGGTGCCAGGGCGCACGCGACTGCGGGCCGATGAGCGACGTGCTCGCCGCGGGGCCCAGCCCCATGCCCAGCACCGCGAGCGAGGCGAGCGCCGCATACGTGCCCCACCCGTACGCGGCCGTCAGCGCGAGCAGCCCGGCGCCCGTCGCCGCCACGGCGAAGCCCACGCCCGCGCTGAGCCGCATACCGCCTCGCACCAGCAGCTTCACGCCGAACGTCGACCCCACGGACCATCCCAGCAACATGGGCAGCAGCGTCAGTCCGGCGACGATGGGCGTCTGTCCGCCCTGCTCCGTCATCCACAGCGGCACCCACGCGGCCATGCTGTAGAGCAGCGCGCCACCGGCGATGCCTCCCGCGACACCGCTGAGCACCGTGCGGTCCTTCACCAGCTCCATCGGCAGGAGGGGCGCGTGGGACTTGCGCTGCTGGAACACCAGCCCCGCGCCCAGCACCACCGCACCCAGGAGGCACAGCCACCTGAGCTCCGCGTGCCCGGGCTCCAGTGAGAACAGGAGCATCGCGGCGGAGGTGCCCGCGAGCACGGGCCCCCAGCGGTCCAGCTTCACGTCCGTGCGGCGCGGCGGGTCTCGGTACGAGAGATACAGGAGCAGCGCGGCGAACAGGCCCACGGGGACGTTGACCAGGAACACCCACCGCCACGACGCGTGCATCACCAGCCAGCCACCGATGAGCGGACCCACCGCGTTGCCCGCGCCCCACGCGCCGGTGAACAGGCCCTGCACGGCGGCGCGCTCGCGCAGCGTGTAGAGGTCCGCGCTGATGGTGAGCGTGGTGGGCTGGAGCGCGCCGGCGCCGAGCCCTTGCAGCACCCGGAAGGCGATGAGCGCGTGCACGGAGTCGGCGAGCCCGCACAGCGCGGAGCCGACGAGGAACAACCCCATGCCCGCGAAGAAGACGGGCTTGCGGCCGAGCCGGTCCGCCAGCTTGCCGGAGATGAGCACGCCGACGGTGGAGGCGAAGAGGAACGCGGAGAAGACCCACGAGTAGAGGTGCTGGCCGCCCAGCTCGCGGGTGATGGTGGGCATGGCGCTGGTCACCACCGTGCCCTCGAAGGCGCTGACCACCAGGGCCAGCAGCACCGCCCCGGTGGCCGTCCGCCTCGCCACCCCGGGCCGAGCGGAGGGCACCGGCTCTACCGACACACCGCTTCCATCCATTCCTAACGTGTAACCGGGGGCTGGTCATGCGGAAATCGCAACTTCCGCATAGAGTTGTTGCCGAATCCGCATGACTCGAGACCAGCTCCAGGCCTTTCTCCGAGTGGCACAAGAGGGGCGCCTCTCTCCGGCGGCCAAGGGACTGGGACTGTCCCAGTCCGGACTGTCCCGGCAGCTCCAGGCGCTCGAGGCGGAGCTGGGCACCCGGCTGCTCGTCCGCACGCCCGCTGGCGCGGTGCTCACCGACGCGGGTGAACGCTTCTTGCCCCATGCACGACGTGCACTGGACGCACTGGCCGCGGGCACGTCCGAGCTGGAGCGATTGTCGGGGACGCCTCGCGGCCCCGTGTCACTGGGGACGTTGCACACCGTGGGGGCGTACCTGCTGCCGGACATCATCCCGACGTTCGCGCGGAGATTCCCGGAGGTGCTCCCCCGGCTCAGCGAGGGCATAAGCACGGCCCTCGAGGACAACGTGGTCCGAGGCGTCCTGGACCTGGCCATCGTGTCGTTGCCGGTGCGGCACACGGACCTGGTGGCGCAGAAGCTGTGGGAGGAGGTGCTGGTGCTGGCGGTGCCGCGTGGGCATCGCCTCACGAAGGTCACCCGGCCGCTGACCTTGGCGGACGTGGTGGAGGAGACGTGGGTGGTCATCCCCAGCATGAGCGGGACGCGGGCGCTGGAGGCCGAGTGCGAGGCGCGCGGGGTGACGCCCAGGCTCGCGCTGGAGACGGACAACGCGGAGGCGATGCGGCGCATGGTCGAGCGCGGTTTGGGCGTGGCGCTCATCCCGGAGCTGATGGCGCGGGACCACCAGTCGCGCGGCTTCGACGTGGTGCCGCTCGTGAAGAGCGGGCTGAAGCGCCAGGTGGCGCTCGTGCATCGGGGCGAGGGCTACCTCACCGCGGCGGCGCGCGAGCTCAAGTCGTTCATCGTGGAGAGCGTGCGAGCGATGCCCGAGCCATGGGGGGCGGGCAGGCGCGCGGGAGCGGCCTCGGGCTCGCGGGTGCGGTAGCTTGGCGAGCCCATTCACGCGCCCTTTGGGCGAGAGAGGAGATTCATGCCGCTGAAGGTGATGACGTTCAACGTGTTGCAGGGGGGCGAGGAGCGGTTCGACGACATCGTCACCTTCCTCGCCCGGAACGCACCGGACGTGCTGGTGCTCCAGGAGTGCCTGGGCTGGGACGACGGCGGGAGGCTGCGTCGGGTGGCCGAGGCGCTGGACGTGCCGCAGGACGAGGCGCACCTGGTGCTGGGACAGTCCCGCTCGCGGCCCAGCGGGCGGTGCTACCACGTCGCCGTGGTGAGCCGCCCTCCCCTGCGCTCGCTGCGTATCCACAATGACCGGCACTTCCTGGGCCACTGCATCGTCGAGTGCGAGCTGGAGGCCAGCGGCCCGGTGACGCTGTTCGGCACACACTTCGACGCGCACCACGAGAAGCTGCGCTACGTGGAGGCGCGCTACCTGCGCTCGCTGCTGGACGCGTCCCGGTTCCGCGAGGGGCAATATCTGCTGGTCGGCGACCTCAACTCGCTGTCGCGCAGGGACCCATATCCGGTGGACCTGGAGGACCGGCTGCGACGGGCGGGCACGGACAAGTATGGACATCCACCGCGCTTCGACGTCATCGACGACATCGAGGACTACGGCTGGGTGGACACGCTGCCGACGCGGGCGGCTTCGACGCGTTGGGTGACGGCGCGGCGCAACCGGGGCGGCGTCACCATCGACTACCGCACGGACTATGTCTTCGCCTCGCCGCGCATGGCGGAGCGACTGGTCTCCGCGGAGGTCATCGACGTGGGAGACACGTCGGACCACAACCCGCTGGTGGCGACCTTCCGCTAACAAACCAAACAGGGAGAACACCATGTCCGGGGGGACATCCATGGCGAAGCGTGAGTGGTGGGTTGTGCTGCTGCTCCTGCTCGCCAGCTGTGCGTCGGCACCTGCCGTCCAAGCGGGAACTTTCGAGCTGTCGCTCGAGGAGGAATCCGCGGAGGACTGCCGCGAGGCGGCGGAAGACGACGGGGATGAGGGATGCGTCACCATCGCGTGCGAAGACGGCGCGTGTGGGCTCTACCGATGCGAGGACGTCGCAGCCGCTACGGTGGCATTCCGCACGGGCGCCCCCGCCACACCGATGGCAGGGGTGGGCAACTCGCCGCAGCGGTACTGGGGAGCTCCGCAGGTGTTGCCCGGCCGCGAGCCCGTGCTCGTCTTCCGGAAGGAGCGCCCCGAGGAGCTACCGAGTCAGAAGGAGCTCCGGAAGGCGAGAAAGGAGTGGGAGCAGGCCACGAAAGAGAAGCACCACATCTTCCCCCGTGCGTTCGCGGACTACTTCGCGTTCCGCCAGATCAACATCCACGAATACGTTCTGGCCATCGACGTGAAGCGGCACAAGGAGATCCACGGTGGTGGGCATGGTGCCCCGTGGAACGCGGACTGGCTCCAGTACATCACGCAGGTGGAGCGAGAGGCCAATCTGGAGGGCGGGCCCAGACCCGCGGAAGTGCGCCAGCGGCTCTTCGACTTTGGTGGGCTCATGGTCCAGCGCTATCGTCTCGTGGGGATGCCGATGACGTACTGGCAGCAGCTCACCGCCAACATGCGAATCGCCGAGGACTGATGCGCTACTTCAGCCTGGCCCCCATCTTCGACCTGGGTGACACGCGATGGCGTTGGAGCCTCAACGCGAAGCGCCGGTGGGTATTACCCGGGACGGAGTGTCCTCACTGTCATGCCGGGCCTGCCCTCGGAATCGATTACCCGAGCGTCGACTTGTCCGGCCTGCCCGAAGAACGGCAGTACCGGAAGGCAAGGTTCGTCCCTTGGAGCGAGTACGCGCCCCTTCAGGACCGCGTCCTACCGCTCCTCCCAGCAGGCGCAGTTCCCCGCTCGGGAATCGGAATGGGGCCACTGGTAGGAAAGGCCCGAGGACGCCCGTCCCCTGTTGCGATGGACATGCCCTGGCGCCTCTTCGCCCAGCCCGAGGGCGTCGAGCGATTGCTCGCCGCTGGACTGCGCGGCATCACCCCGATTCCGACGGCCGTGACAGCAGCGCGTGATGTACCGCCGCTGCTCGAGCTCGAGCTCCAGTCCGGGGGCAACCTCGCACCGGAGTGCGGCGTGGCTCCTCCAGGGGCACCCTGCACCGTCTGCGGAGTCCAACGCCTGGCAGAAGCGCCGAAGGTCTGGTGGCTCGATCCCGTCGAGAACTCGTCCTCTCTGGACCTCTTCCGCTTTCGTTGGGACCCCACGGTGACCGTCGTGAGCGAGCGCTTCGTGGAAGTGCTCCGCTCACTGGGCGACACCGGCATCCAGATCAGGGAAGTTCCCACGACTGAGCCATCCGCGACTGGCACGCACCCGTAGCGGGAGAAGCCCTCCATCCGTCGTCACGCCACGCCTGTACCGCACGGTTCCAGAAGTTGGTAAACCTCCGCGCGCATGGCTCGAATGGACAGCTTCGTGGAGTACACGGTCGAGTTGTTGGAGAAGCTCGGCCCGGTGCAGGCCCGGCGGATGTTCGGCGGCTGGGGGCTGTACTTCGGCGGGCGGATGTTCGGCCTCATCGGCGACGGCCAGCTCTACTTGAAGACGGACGAAATCTCCCGACCGGAGTTCCAGGCCGCGGGCTGCCGTCCCTTCGTCTGGGAAGGCGGGGGCCAGCGCATCGAGATGAGCTACTGGACGCCGCCCGCCGACGCCAGCGATGACGCCTACGCGCTGCTGCCCTGGGCCCGTCGCGGCGTCGACGCGGCGACCCGGGCCGCGCTGAAGAAGGCGCCGAAGAAGAAGGCTGCCGCGAAGAAGACTCCTGCGGAGCCCGC
Source organism: Myxococcus faecalis (assembly GCF_050039385.1). Classification (NCBI taxonomy): domain Bacteria; kingdom Pseudomonadati; phylum Myxococcota; class Myxococcia; order Myxococcales; family Myxococcaceae; genus Myxococcus; species Myxococcus faecalis. The sequence continues at coordinate 2,689,539 of NZ_CP144336.1, forward strand.
GAAGAAGGCCGCCGCTCCACGCAAGGCCACCAAGACCCCGGCGAAGAAGGCTCCCGCCCAAAAGCCCTCGGCGAAGAAGAAGCCCGCCGCGAAGAAGACCTCCACCGCGCGCAAGGTGAAGCCCTCGCCCCGCCGTCGGTAAAGCCCGCCGCTCAGGCGGTCTTGATGTCCGCCGCCGTCTGCAACCCCAGCTCGGCGACGGAGACCTCGCGCATCCGGAACTTCTGCACCTTGCCCGTCACCGTCATCGGGAACGCATCCACGAGCTTCCAGTAGCGCGGAATCTTGAAGCTCGCGATGCGCCCGGTGCAGTGCTTCGTCAGCTCCTCCGTCGTGAGCGCCACGCCCGGCTTCGCCTTCACCCAGGCCATCACCTCCTCGCCGTACTTCACGCTCGGCACGCCGATGACCTGCGCCTCGCTCACGCCCGGGTGCGTGTGCAGGAACTCCTCCACCTCGCGCGGCGAGATGTTCTCCCCGCCCCGGATGATGAGGTCCTTGATGCGGCCCACGATGCGCACGTAGCCGTCCGCGTCCATCGTCGCCAGGTCACCCGTGTGCATCCACCCCGCGCGGTCCACCGCCTTCGCCGTGGCCTCCTCGTTCGCCCAGTACCCCAGCATCACGCTGTACCCCCGAGTGCACAGCTCCCCCGCCGTCCCGCGCGGCACCACCTCGCCCGTCTCCGCGTGGACGACCTTCACCTCCAGGTGCGGATGCACGCGCCCCACCGTCGACACGCGCTTGTCCAGCGGGTCATCCAGCGAGCTCTGCGTCGACACCGGTGACGTCTCCGTCATCCCGTAGCAGATGGTCACCTCGCGCATGTTCATCTTCGACTGCACCTGCTTCATCACCTCCACCGGACACGGCGAGCCCGCCATGACCCCCGTGCGCAGCGTGGAGAAGTCGAACTCGCCGAAGCGCGGATGGTCCAGCTCCGCGATGAACATCGTCGGCACGCCGTACAGCGACGTGCACTTCTCCGCCTGCACCGCCTGCATCACCGCCAGCGGCTCGAAGGCCTCCCCCGGAATCACCATCGTGGAGCCGTGTGACGTGCAGGCCAGGTTGCCAATCACCATCCCGAAGCAGTGGTAGAACGGCACGGGGATGCACACCCTGTCAGCGGGGCCGTACTTCAGCGACTCCCCGATGAAGTACCCGTTGTTGAGCACGTTGTGGTGCGACAGCGTGGCCCCCTTGGGGAAGCCCGTCGTCCCGGACGTGTACTGGATGTTGATGGGGTCATCGAACTGGAGCGACGCCTCGCGCGCCTCCAGCGTGTGCCCGCTCACGTGCTTCGCGTTGGACAGGAGCAGCTCCCAGTCCTCGTCCAGCACCAGCGCCACGCGCAGCTCGGGACAGCGCGGACGCACCTGCTCCAGCATCGACTTGTAGTCCGTCTGCCGGAACCCCTTGGACAGCAGGAGCACGCTGGTGCCCGACTGGTTGAGCGAGTACTCCAGCTCCGCCGTGCGATAGGCCGGGTTCAGGTTGACCAGGATGGCGCCGATGCGCGCCGTCGCGTACTGCGTCACCACCCACTCGAAGCGATTGGGAGACCAGAGCCCCACCCGGTCCCCCTTCTCCACGCCCATGGCCAGCAGCCCCTTCGCCACCTGCGTCGTGGTGTCCCACAGCTCACGGTACGTCGCCCGGTAGCCCTGGGAGACGACCACGAGCGCCTCGCCGTCCGGGTACCGCTCCACCGTCCGCCGCAGGTTCTGCCCGATAGTCTCTCCAAGCAGCGGAGTGGAACTGGTGCCATGCACGTACGAGGGAGGCAGTGGGCTCATGCCGGCATCGTCACGCCGTCCATCGCGGTGGGCAAGCCTCACCGTCCCCGCCTGCACACTCCCCATCGTCGCGCAGGAATTGCGCGGCACCTCACCGGGCCGTCGAGCGGGCGGTCCGCTTCTTCATCTCGCGCCGCGCGTCGCGTCGCTTCACCTGGACGGTACGGGCCTTCTTCTTCGCGACCCGAGGTCGAGGCACCGCGTCGACGCCCTGGCACTCCGCGCAGAAGAACAGCCCCCGCGCCGCCAGCTCGCGCCTCCACACCTTCGTGCCACAGCGCGGACAGGGCTGCCCCTCACGGCCATACACACAGAAGCGCTCCGCGCGCTTCCTGCCCGCGACACACTCCGGCACCCGCGGCGCGCCCGGCGTGACGATGTGCCCATCCCGCGACGCATCCGCCAAGAGCCGCTGGAGCACGTCCCACAGCCTCGCGAAGTCCGCCTCGCTCAGCGCGCCCGCCGGCAGCAACGGGGGAAGCCTCGCCAGGAACAGCGCCTCCGCCCGGAGGATGTTGCCCACGCCGGACAGCCGCTCCTGGTCCAACAGCGCGAGCGCCAGCGGCATCCGCCCCCGACACAGCTTCTCGCGCGCACGCTCGGGCGACGACTCCGCGCGCAGCGGGTCCTCTCCGAGCCTCGCGCGGAGCTTCGCCTCGTCCTCCGCCGTCAACAGCTCACAGGCCTGCGGCCCGGTCAGGTGCAGCGTGGCGTGGGGCGAGGACAGCCGCAGCCGACAGGCCGGGGACGGCACAGGCGCCTCGCTCCGGAAGTGGCGGATGTTCCCGAACAACCCCAGGTGCACATGCAGCCGGACCTCGCCCTCGAAGCGATAGAAGAGATGCTTGCCGTGCGCCTCCACCGCCTGGAGCACCCGCCCGGACACCACCCGCGCCCCGTCTCCGAAGCGCCCCTGCGGCGAGTCCGCCGTGAAGCGCCGGCCCGACAGCCAGCGGCCATGGACCCGCGCCACCCGGTGGATGATGTTCCCTTCTGGCATCCCCCTGGGTAACCCCCGGCCCTTCCAGGCGCCAAGGCGCCCCTGCCCCCCGCCCGGGGACCGGCCGGGGCGGCGCCCCTGTCCACTGGGCTCCTCCCCACCACCGAATCGGGCGTTCCCCTGATGCGCGCTCACCACGCACCGCATTAAAAGGGGGAGGTTCATGGAAGACTCAAACGCCAGGCTGGTCGCCGCGCTGCTGGAGGCCCGACAGCGCCACTGCTTCCCCCCGGATGTGCGGCGGGCGGCTCCCGAGTTCGTCGGACAGGTGCTCGGACTGCTGTTCCCCCACTTCGCCGAGCGCCTGGAGTGTACCGCCGCCGCCGTGCGCCGGGACGTCACCACCGTGGAGGCCAGCCTCCACCGCCTGCGCGAGACGCTCGCCCCGCTCTACCCCGACATCAACGCCAGCATCCCCACGCGCTTCATGGAGCGGCTGCCGGAGCTCTACGACTGGCTGCGACAGGACTCGCAGGCCATCTTCGAGGCCGACCCCGCCGCGCGCTCCGTGGACGAGGTCATCCTCACGTACCCGGGCTTCCTCGCCATCGCCATCTTCCGCGTGGCCAACGCGCTGCACACGCTCGGCTTCCCGCTGCTGCCGCGCCTGCTCACCGAGCACGCGCACCAGCGCACCGGCGTGGACATCCACCCGGGCGCCACCATCGGCCGCAGGTTCGTCATCGACCACGGCACCGGCGTGGTCATCGGCGAGACGACGCTCATCGGCAACAACGTCACCGTCTACCAGGGCGTCACGCTGGGCGCGCTCATGGTGGAGAAGGCCCTGGCCGACAAGAAGCGCCACCCCACGCTCGAGGACGACGTGGTGGTGTACGCCAACGCCACCATCCTCGGCGGGGAGACGGTGGTGGGGCGCGGAAGCATCGTCGCGGGCAACGCCTGGCTCACCCAGAGCATCCCCCCCAACTCGGTCGTCACTCGCCGCAGCGAGATTCGCCCCCGAGGGGCCGACGGCGCCATGGACGCCATCGAGTTCCACATCTGAACGCTCCCGAAGCACCCACCGCGCAGCCCCCGACGAGGCCCGACATGAAGGCGAACAACATCCTGGAGACCATCGGCAACACGCCGCACGTGCGTATCAACCGGCTGTTTCCGTCTCGCGTCACGGTCCACATGAAGCTCGAGCGCGCCAACCCCGGCGGCAGCATCAAGGACCGCATCGCGCTCTCCATGATTGAGGACGCGGAGAAGCGCGGCATCCTCAAGAAGAACAGCATCATCATCGAGCCCACCAGCGGCAACACCGGCATCGGCCTGGCCATGGTGGCCGCGGTGAAGGGCTACAAGCTGGTGCTGGTGATGCCGGACTCGATGAGCATCGAGCGCCGCCGCCTGATGTCCGCCTACGGCGCCACGTTCGAGCTCACCCCGCGCGCCCAGGGCATGAAGGGCGCCATCGCCCGCGCCAAGGAGCTGGTGGAGCAGGTGCCCGACGCGTGGATGCCCCAGCAGTTCGAGAACGAGGCCAACATCGAGGTGCACAAGCGCACCACCGCGCAGGAAATCCTGAAGGACTTCCCGGACGGGCTCGACTACCTGATTACGGGCGTGGGCACGGGCGGCCACATCACCGGCTGCGCCGAGGTGCTCAAGCAGCACTGGCCCAAGCTGAAGGTGTTCGCGGTGGAGCCCACCAAGTCGCCCGTCATCAGCGGCGGCCAGCCCGGCCCCCACCCCATCCAGGGCATCGGCGCGGGCTTCATCCCGGCGAACCTGCACACCAACATCCTCGACGGCACCATCCAGGTGAACGAGGAGGACGCCGCCGAGTTCGCCCGCCGCTCCGCGCGCGAGGAGGGCATCTTCGTGGGCATCTCCTCCGGCGCCGCGCTGGCCGCGGTGAACCAGAAGCTGGGTGAGATGCCCGACGGCAGCCGCGTGCTGTGCTTCTGCTACGACACCGGCGAGCGCTACCTCTCCATCGAGACGCTCTTCCCCGCGCAGCAGTAGGCGCTGAAGTCAGCCGCCGAAGCCCCTCACCAGCTCCACCAGCCGGTCCATCTCCGACGGCAGGTTGTAGAAGTGGGGGGACAGGCGGATGCGGCCCCGGCGCACGGAGTGGGAGACGTGGTGCTCGGACAGGTACGCGCTGAGCGCCCGAACGTTGGCCCCGGGCGGCAGGAAGGTGAGGATGCCCGCGCGAAGCCCGGGCGTGGGCCCCACCTCGCAGCCCAGCTCGACGAGGCCCTTCTCCAGGCGCGCGAGCAGCTCCTGGATGCGCGCCTCGATGTTCTCCACGCCCACCTCCTGGAGCAGCTCCAGCGCGGCGCCCAGCGCGTAGAGGCCAGGGTAGGCGGCGCTGCCCTCCTCGAACTTGCCGGCGTCCGGGCGCAGCTCGAAGTGGGTGCGGTTGAAGTTCCACGCGTCCGTGGTGCTGCGCCAGCCCACGAGCACGGGGCGCACGCGCGGCAGCACCGCCTTCGCCACGTACAGCACGCCAATGCCGGAGATGCCGAGCATCCACTTGTGGCTGTCCGCGCTGAGGAAGTGGATGCGACACTTCTTCACGTCCACGGGCACACAGCCGACGCTCTGGATGGCGTCCACGCAGAACAGGACGCCGGCCTTCTCACACAGCGCGCCCACCGCCTCCAGGTCCGTGCGCACGCCGGTGGCGAACTGCACGGAGGACACCGCCACCAGCTTCGTGCGAGGGGTGAGCGCCCGGGCCACCGCCTCCACCGTGACGCCGCCGGACGGTGCCTCGATTTCGCGCACCACCACGCCCCGGTCCGCCAGGTGCTGCCAGGGATAGACGTTGGAGGGGTACTCCAGCGACGTGGCCACGGCCACCTCGTCCCCGGGCTTCCAGTCGAGCCCCTCCGCGACGAGCCCCAGGCCATGGCTGGTGTTGCGCACGAAGGCCATCTCGCCCGGCTCCGCGTTCAGCAGGCGGGCCGCCAGGGCGCGGATGCGCTCGCAGTGGGCCTCCCAGCCCCGCTCGTGCTGGATGCCATGGTGGACCAGGTCCTCCATCCACCCGCGCACGGCCTCGGCGGCGCGCAGGCTGGTGGGGGCCACTCCCGCGTGGTTGAAATAGAGCTGCTCCCGCAGCACGGGGAACAGGGCACGGTAGGACTCGAGAGGGCGCGTCATCCGCGCGAGTCTAGCCAGGAGCCCGGCCAGCCGGGCGGGTGACGTTGACACTCCAAGGAGCTGCCCGTTCACCCGAGAGCAGGAGCCCCCCTCCCGGGACGGTGGGGGGATGGGATAAACATCGGGCCCCGGTTCCAGGAGAGAGGGCAGCACATGCGACGCGAGGTCCGCGGTGTCGTGAGGAGCATGGTGTTGGCGAGCGTGTTGCTGGCCGGATGTGCCGGCACCGTCAAGGCGCCCTATCCCAAGCTCCAGGCGGACACCTCGCCCGCGGCCATCGCGCGCGGCGCCGCCATCTTCCACGCGAGCTGCGAGTCGTGTCACCGCGGCGGTGACAACGAGACGGCCTCCGGCGCGCCCCTGCACGAGCTGCCGTCGTACATGGGGAAGTTCCACGCCTCCAACCTGACGTCCCATCCCACGGCGGGCATCGGCTCCGCGACGGACGAGGAGCTGGCGCGCGTCATCCGGTACGCGGTGAGCCGGGATGGCCGGCTGATGGTGATGCCCAGCTACGGGATGGGGGACAAGGACCTGGCGGCGGTGCTCGGGTTCCTTCGCTCGGGACATCCGCTCTTCACGCCGGACCCGACGCCCGCGCCCCGCTCCGAGTTCAGCTTCATCGGCGGGCTGGGCTTCCGCATCATCACCGGCAACGAGCCCATTCCCCGTCCGCCGCTGGGAATCCCCGTGCCGGAGAAGGCGGCCACGCTGGAGTACGGCCGCTACATGGCGCATGACGTCTATGATTGCGCGTCCTGTCATACGCCGGGCTTCAGCCCACGCAAGACCGAGGGCGACGAGGTCTTCTCCGGCGGCATGTCCTTCAAGGACCCCGAGGGACAGGACGTCGAGTCGAGCAACATCACCTTCCACGGGACGGGGCTCGCGCACTGGACGCTGGAGGACTTCACCCGCGCGGTAAAGGACGGCATCGCGCCGGACGGGTCCGCGCTGCGCTCGCCCATGCCCCGCTTCCGCGGAATGGACGCGGTGGAGGCGCAGGCGCTCTATGACTATCTGCGCTCGGTGCCGCCCAAGAAGAACAACGTGGATGGCGCCCGCCCGCGCCTCACCGCCACGTCCGTGCGCCCCACCTGGGTGACGAAGCTCGATGGTGCGGAGAGCGAGGACGGCTCCGAGTCGACGACCGTGGCGGAGGCTGCGTCTGCCACCACGACTGGGACGGGTGCGGCGTCTCACGGCTCGGCCACCACCGTGGCCTCGAACACCGCTGGGGGCACGACGCCTCATGGCTCGGCCACCACCGTGGCAGACTCAGCGACTCACGGCTCGGCCGCCACGGCAGCCTCGAACACCGCTGGAGGCGCGACGCCTCATGGCTCGGCCACGACGGTGACCTCGAACACCGCTGCGGGTACGACGTCTCCCGCCACCATTCCGGTGGCGTCGAGCCCCGCGCCCCGCAGACCCCGGCCCGCGGCTCCGAAGGTGGACGCGCCCAAGCTCTTCACGCAGCTGGGCTGCGCGGGCTGCCATGCCCCCGGCGCCCGCTACCACGAGCAGATTGCCCGCGCGTCCCGCCGCTCGGACACCGAGCTGGTGCGCTGGGTGCGCAACCCGGAGCAGTTCCAGCCCGGCACCCCCATGCCCACGTACGCGGACCTGCTCGACGAGCGCACGGCGCTGGCCCTGGTCCGCTGGGTGAAGTCCGGTGGCCCCGCGACGCTGGCCCCTGTCGCCCACTGAGCCCACCGCGACGCACGGCGAAGCCACCTCGCGCCCCGCGTGCCAGCCGCGCGGCATAATTCGCGCGAAATGACCCGAGAAAGCACGCCCCCACGTATCTGGGTTGGAAGTTCCTCGGGGTGTCTTTCGACAACACCGGGGCACGCGCCACCCCGGTGCCATCCGGCCCCTGCCCCGGGGTGGCGTGTGTAATCTTCCGAGTCCTCGCTGCGCTTCCCGGACAGAGGGCTGCGTCCGGGACGCGGCTCGCATAGCGTGGACGCATGACGGAGTGCCTCCTCAACATCGACCTGGGTGAGCTGCCCGACGAGGATGAGCGGCTCTACGCGCTCGCCCACGTGGCCAACATCGCCTGCGGCGCCCACGCGGGCGACGATGCGTCCATGCGCCGCGCGCTCGCCCTGTGCGCACGGCATGGCACCCGCGCCGGCGCGCATCCGTCCTACGAGGACCGGGAAGGCTTCGGACGCCGCGCGCTCGACGTGCCCCCCGAGGCGCTCCGTCGACAAGTCGCCCACCAGTGCGCCCGCCTGGCCCGCCTGGCCCGCGAGGAGCGCCTCCCCGTCAGCCATGCCAAGCCCCACGGCGCGCTCTACCACGCGGCCAATGCCTCACCCGCGCTCGCCCGCGCCGTGGTGGAGGGCATCGTCGAAGCGCTGGGCACCGGCGTCACCCTCATCGGCCCGCCCACGGGCGCGCTCGCCGACGCGGCGACCGACGCGGGCCTGTGCCTCGCGCGCGAGGGCTTCGCCGACCGAGGCACCCTCCCGGACGGCTCCCTGATTCCGCGCGGCCAGCCCGGCGCCGTGCTCACCGACCTGGCCAGGGTCCGCGAGAACACCGTGCGGCTGGTGACGGGTGGAGGCGTCGACACCGTCTGCGTCCACGGCGACACGCCCGGCGCGGTGGAGCTGGCCCGAGAGGTGCGCACGACGCTGGAGGCCCTCGCCCTGCCCCTGGAGCCCCTCGGCGACGGCGCGCTGCGCCTCGTGCTCCCCGCCGGAATCGAGCGACGCGCCGCGCGCGACGTGCTGCATGCGCTCGAGGGCGTGGTGGACGCCGTCGTCACCGAGGAGCACGCGTGCGTGTACTTCGACCCCGACAGGCCGCCCGCGGAGCCTCGACTGGCCCTCGCCCGGCTGCTGAGGGGGCCCGTGGCCACGCAAGCCGCCGCGCTCGTCACGCTGCGCGTGCGCTACGACGGCCCCGACCTGGAGAAGGTCTCCGAGCGGACGGGACTCTGCGTCGACGACGTGGCCCGGCTGCACACCGCGCGTGAGTACACGGTGCGCTGCGTGGGCTTCCTGCCCGGCTTCGCGTACCTGGGCGAGCTGGACCCGAGAATCGTCGTGCCCCGACTGCCCACGCCGCGCACGCGCGTGCCGGCGCTCGCGGTGGGCATCGCCGGAGGCCGCACGGGCGTGTACCCGTTCGCGTCCCCCGGCGGCTGGAACCTGATTGGCACGGCGCTGGACTTCACGGCCTTCCACCCGGACCGGGGCGCGGTACTGCAGCTCGGTGACAGGGTGCGCTTCGAGCGGGTGGACTGATGGCGGGCTGGTTGGACATCACGGCGATGCGGGCCCCCGCCACCGTGCAGGACGGCGGCAGGCCCGGACAGATGCACCATGGCGTCCCTCCCGGCGGAGCGGTGGTGCCGGAGCTGCTGGCGCGCGCCAACCGCGCGGTGGGCAACCGCTGGGACGCCGCCGCGCTGGAGTGCCTGGGCGCGCTGGAGCTGCGCGCGCGTGGCGCGCCCCTGCGCGTCTCGGTGGATGGCCATGAGCCCCACGCGCTCGATGAAGGCGAGGTCCTCCGCGTCCCCGCCTCCGAGCGCGCCAGCGTCAGCTACGTCGCGGTGGCCGGCGGCGTGGACGTGCCGGTGGTGCTCGGAGGCCGGGGCACCCTGCTGGTGGCGCGGCTGGGAGGACACGAGGGGCGGGTGCTGCGCCCGGGAGATTCGCTGCCTGTCGCGGACGCGCTCTCGCTCGCGATGCCCGTGGAGGGACCATGGGAGGCGTCGGGCCCCATCCGCCTGACGCTGGGCCCCGACACGCGCCACTTCGACTCGCTGATGGCGGCCTCGCTGCTGGGCGGCACCTTCACGGTGTCCAGCGCGAGCGACCGCGTGGGCATGCGGCTGCAGGGGCCCGCGCTCGCGCACGGCGACGAGGGCGCGAGGACCTCACGCCCCATGGTGCGCGGCGCCATCCAGGTGACGCTGTCGGGCGAGCCCATCATCCTCGGACCGGACCACCCCACCACGGGCGGCTATCCCGTCATCGCCACCGTCATCCGCGCGGACTGGGGACGGCTGGGAGCCCGGCGCGCGGGCACGTCCGTCGAGTTCCAGGCGGTGAGCCCGCGCGAGGCCCGCGAGGCCTGGCGCGAGCACGCGCGGCGCTTCCACGCGGAGAGCTGACATGGAGCTGCGCACCGAGCGGCTCGTCCTCCGGGACTTCCGGCGCGAGGACACCCCGAGCGTCCTCGCGTATCAATCCAAGCCCGCCTACCTGGAGCACTACGGCCACCCGCCGCCCACCGCGGACGACGTGCGCGCCTTCGTGGAGCTGCTGACCCGGTGGGCCCACGAGGTCCCCCGCGCGAAGTACCAGCTCGCCATCGCCCTGGAGGGCCGCGTCATCGGCACCTGCGGCGTGCGCAAGGCGTCCGCCGGGGACACCGTCGCGGAGTACGGCTGCGAGCTGGACCCGGCGTTCTGGGGCCACGGCTACGCGCACGAGGCCTCACGGGCGCTCATCACCTTCGGCTTCACCACGCTCGGCCTGCGGCGGCTCTTCGCGCTCACCCGGCCCCAGAACCGCGCCGCCATCCGGCTGGCGCAGGCCCTGGGCTTCCACGGCGTGAGCGACGAGCGCTACGAGCGCGGCCCGGACTGACCCGGCGCGCCCGTGGGGAGCGAGAAGGTGAACGTCGTCCCCAGCCCCAGCTGACTGCGCACGCTGACCGTGCCGCCGTGGGCCTCCACGATGCCCCGGGTGATGGAGAGCCCCAGGCCCACGCCGCTGCCCGGCGCGCGCGTCGTGGGGCGCTGGAACCGGTCGAACAGGACGGGCAGCAGCTCCGGGGAGATGCCCGCGCCGGTGTCCTCCACGCTCACCTCGACGACGTTCTCGCGCACCTGCGCCATCACCGTGATTCGTCCGCCCGCGGGCGTGAAGCGCACGGCGTTGCCCACCAGGTTGGAGAACACCTGGTGGATGCGGTCCGGATCACACCACACGTCGACGTCATGGGTGTGGTGGCGCAGCTCCAGGCCGATGCCCCGCTCCTGCGCCAGGGGCCCCAGCTCCGAGGCCTGCTCCATCAGCCGCGACAGCGCCATCGACTCCTGGCTCACGCGGAAGCCGCCGCCCTCGATGGCCGCGAAGTCCAGCAGGTCATGGATGAGCCGCTCCATGCGCAGCGCGGAGCGGTTGAGCGTGTCCAGGTGATGGCGCGCGCGCCCGTTGAGCGGGGCCAGGAGCGGCGCGAGCAATGACGTCGTCATCGTGATGACGCCCAGCGGGTTGCGCAAGTCGTGGGACACCATCGCCAGGAGCTCACCGCGCAGGCGCGTCTCCGACTCCGCCGCCTTGCGCGCGCGCCGCTCCGCGTCGTACAGCCGCCCGTTGTCCACCGCGACGGCGGCGGAGTCCGCGAGCGCCTGGAGCAGCGCCACCTCGCGCGCGCCCGGCATGCGCCGCTCCGCCCAGTACGCGCCGATGGCGCCCACCGGGTCCGCGCGGCGCACGGGCACCATGACCAGGCTCTTCACGAAGGTGGAGCGGTAGACGTCGTGCGGGATGCGCTCGTCCGCGGAGATGTCCTCGATGACCGCCGCCTCGCCATGGAGGATGGCCCAGCCGGAGATGCACGCGTGGATGGGGAAGCGCCGTCCCTTCCACAAGGGCGCGATGGCCTCCTCGTCCGCGTAGTGGACCATGTCCCCTTCGCGCAGCACGAACGTGACGCCGTCCGCGCCACTGAGCTGTCGGGCCGCGCGGCGCACCAGCGCCATCACGTCCTCCAGCTCCCTCAGATGGGACAGCTCCTGCACCACTTCCAACAACACCAGCGCGTCATCGAATGTCAGCGCCTCGAGTGGCAAACGTTCCTGAAACCTTCTCAAGGACGACCTCCCTGGGAGCAAGACTCAGCCAACACCTCCGAAAGGAAGGACGTTCACTCGCTCGCCGCGCCCGCCAGGGAAGCGGCCTGGCGACCTGCCTCCATCCGTCCTGTCTCCACACCCTTCCACACCCCTCGTTCCCGCAGGAACGGAAAAAGTTGCAACCGCGCGCGCCCCTGGAAGGTTCCGCTGCGCCCGTTCAGAAAAGCGAGCACCCGGGTGAGGGGAAAAAAGCGGGGGTTTCGTTCAGGGGACAGGTGCGCATCCCGGCCCGTCATGACGACGACCGGGTGCCCCTTCCGAGAGGCTCCCCGTGTCATCGCATCAGGACGTCGCCCTTCGCCTCCGCCGCTCGGACAGCCCCCATCCCCGCGGTGACGCCCGCACGCGCTGCCGCCGGCACCCCGTGGCGCGGCGCCGCGAGCACCGCCGTGCGCGAGTCTCCGTCACGCTTGCCGCGGGAGGAGCCTTTCGATGACCATGAGCTTTCCCCGGAGGATGGTCCACGTGGAGCCACGACCGAGACCGACCCAGGCCGCGGGCGCCCTGCTCGATGACGAGCTGGAGAAGCTCCGAAGGGATTTGACCCACGCCGTCGCGCGGGTCTGCCCTCCCCGCCTGGCCGAGCGGCGCGACGACCTGGTGCAGACGGCGATGATGCGTGTCATGGAGCTGCAGCGGCGCGAGCCCGAGCGCTCCAAGCTGGCCCCCGCGTACCTGTACCGCGTCGCGTACACCGCGCTGGTGGACGAACTGCGCGGAGTGCAGCGGCGCAAGGAGGTGGCGCTGGAGGAGGTGGAGTCACTGCCCGAGTCGCCGGTGGCCTCGGGTGACCCGGAGCGCTCCGCGGGCTCCTCGCAGATTGCCCGCGCGGTGCGCGACTGCCTCAAGCGACTGGTCCAGGACCGACGGCTGGCGGTGACGCTGTACCTGCAGGGCCACACCGTCCCGGAGGCCGCGGAGCTGTTGGGTTGGGATGGGAAGCGTACCGAGAACCTCGTCTACCGCGGACTGGGCGGCCTGCGCGCCTGCCTCTCCGCGAAGGGATTCGAGCCGTGAGCGAGCACCGACGCGACGACACCGTGGTTCCCGAGGAGGCCACCGTCGAGCGCCTGCGCGCCGTGGTGCGCGGCGAGGACGCCCCCGAGGACGCAAGCTCGCCGGTGGACCCGGACCTCATCTGGCGCGCGGTGAGTGGAGAGCTGCCGGCCGAGGAGCGCCGGGCCGTGGTGGAGCGCGTGGCGGCCGACCCCGCCTGGGCCGCGGCGTGGCGGCTGGCGCACGAGCTGAACCGCGCCTCCCGCCGGTCCACCTCCGACGAGCGCGACGACGGCCAGGGCTTTCGGGCCCGGAGGAGCCGTGGCAGGGCGCGCGACGAGCGGCGGTTCCGCTTCGCGTGGAGCCGGCCCATGTGGGGCGCGGTGGCCACCGCGGCGCTGGTGCTGGTGGTGGTGGCCGTCAGGCTCCCGGAGGACGCCGACGCGCCGAACCTGCGGGGCAGGGACACCGCGGGGCTGGTCTCGCGCGTGCCCGAGGACGCGCCGCTGCGAAGGAATGACTGTGTCCTGCGTTGGAGCGGTGGGGTCGAGGGGACGCGCTGGTCGGTGCGGCTGTCCACCGAGGACCTGGGCTGGGTGCACCGCGCGGACTCGCTGGAGCAGAGCGAGTACCGCGTGCCGGAGTCGGTGCTCGCGCCGCTGAAGTCGGGCACGAAGCTGCTGTGGCAGGTGGAGGCGCGGCTGCCGGAGGGTCAGGTGCTCAGGAGCGCCACCTTCGTCAACCGCGTGGAGTGAAATCATGGTGGGGAATCACGAAGGGGGACGCCTCATGAAGACGAAGCATGCGATGACGATGCGAGGATGGATTCGCGGGGGACTGCTGACGCTGGCGCTGGGCCTCTCCGCGCAGGCCTGGGGACAGGCGACGACGTACACGAGCGGGAGGACCCCCTCCATCGCCGGCGAGAGCGGCGACACGGTGGTGTTCTCCGTGGTGGAGAACGCGGTGCGCACCGGGGCGACCCAGTCCGTGGTGCTCCAGGTCGTCGATGCGAGCACGGGCGCGGTGCTCGCGCAGACGCAGGGGACGGTGGGGCCGGACGCGCCGATGCGGCTGTTCTATCGGCCCTCGGTGAGTGGCCCCGTGTATGGACGCGCCTTCGCGCCCACCACCGGGCCGCAGCTCTCCGTGCCCGTCCTCACCGTGGAGCGCTGGGACCCACGCTCCCCGACGGGGTGGAGCTACCCGCAGACCTGCCACTGGGAGCTGGTCCCCATCATGCCGGAGCCGGACCGCCCCGACGGCCCCACCACGGTTCGCGTCTGCGTTCCCGATGACCCGCCCCCCACCCAGGTCCGCGCGGCCCCGTAGGGATGAGATGAGTCCGACGCGACGGCTCCGGCGCGGCACCGAGCACCTCCTCACCCTCGTGGTGGGGATGCTGCTCGTCGTGTGTCCGGCCGTCGCGTCCGCCGCGGAGGATGGGCGGGCCCCCGCGCCCACCCTCGTCGACTGCCAGGAGCGCTTCGCGGCCCGTCCCGATGAGCAGGCGGCGGTGATGTGCTTCTACGAATGCGCGCAGGTCCCCCAGGCGCGGGACACCGTCCGACGGGCGTTGATCTCGCTGGGGGAGAAGCACCCGTCGAACGGGTGGCTCGCCCTGGTGCTCGGCCACGTGGAGTTCCTGTCGGACCGCAAGGCCGCCGAGGCGGCCTATCTGCGCGCGGCGGACCTCTTCCACGAGCGACAGGACGCGGAGGGCGAGGTGCTGGCGTCCATCAACCTGCGCTCCATCCTGCTCAAGCAGCGGCGCACGGAGGAGGCCCTGTCCTGGACGCACCGCGTGGGAGAGGTGGCGCGCGCCTCGGGCAAGCCCGACCTGCTCGCCCGCGCGCTCATCGTCGAGGCCAGCCACCTGCACGACGTGGAGCATGACCTGGGCCGCGCCGTCCGCGTGCTCAAGCGCGCCGAGCCGCTCACCTTCCCCGACGGCGCTCCAGGCTTGCAGAAGCAGTACCTGACGCTGCTCCACTCCATCAGCGAGCGGCTGGGGTGGCTGGAGGAGGCCACCGAGGCCTCGGTGCGGCTGGCGGAGGTGGCGCGCGGCTCACGCGACCTCTTCTCGGAGGCGCGCGCGCGGCACTCCCTCGCCAACCTCATGACGCGCCGGCACCTGCGCGACAGGGCGCCCGAGACGCGCGCCCAGGCGCTGCGCATGGCCCGGGAGGCGCTGGTCGCCGCGCGCAACGCGGGTGTCCAGCAGCTGGAGGCGAAGGCGCTGCGGCTCATCGCCGACCTGCTCGGCGACAGCCCGGAGGAGCAGCGCGAGGCGGAGGCGCTGCTGCGGCAGTGCATGCGCATCGCGGAGGAGCTGGCCTCGGACGAGCGGAAGATTTCGTGCCTGTGGACTCGCGCGGAGCGCAGGGCCCACGACGACCCGGTCGGCGCCATCCAGGACTCGGAGGAGTCCATCCAGCTGGCGCTCGGTGTCCCGGACCCGCTGATTCTCGCCCTGGCCCTGCGGGGGCGCGCGCAGGTGGCGTACCTGACGCAGGCGCTCCCCATGGCGCTGGAGCACGCCGAGCGCGCCCTCGACGCGGTGGAGTCCCTGCGGGCCTCGCAGAGCGACGCCCTCATCCAGGCGGAGCTGTTCGCCAGCTGGGCGAGCGACTACCACCGGCTCGCGGGGTGGACGCTGGAGGCGGGCGGCGCCACGGGGAAGAGCGTGCTGATCAACCCGCGCGAGGCCCTGAGCCGGGCCTTCGCCCTGAGCGAGCGCATGCGGGCCCGCAGCCTGCTGGACGCGCTCGTGGCCTCACACGCGCTCGCGGCCGTGGAGGAGACCCCGAAGCACAAGGCCCAGCGCGACGAGGTGCGCGGGCGGCTGACGGCGGTGCAGCGCAAGCTGCTGGAGCCGACGCGCACCGCGGAGCAGCGGGAGGCGGCGCTGCGCGAGCTCCAGGAGCTGGAGCGCATCGAGCGGGATTTGCGTCCCGCGCCGCGCCAGGGCGCCCGGGAGTTCGCTTCACTGGAGAGCATCGAGCAGGGGCTCGGCGAGGACGAGGCCCTGCTGGCGTTCCTGGTGGGCGACGACACGGACACGCGCGGCGGCTTCGCGGGCGGCGCGTGGGTGCTGGCGGTGACGAGGAGCGGGACGCGCGCGCACCGCATCCCGGAGCGGGCGCTCCTGACGCCGGCCATCGCGCTGTTCTCGGGACTGCTGGAGCGGCGCGACGGCTCCGAGGCGGGCGCGGCGGCGGCCCTGTACACCCAGCTGCTCGGCCCCGCGCTCGCGCAGCTGCCCGCCGGGGTGCGTCGCCTGATGGTGGTGCCGGACGGTCCGCTGCATGACCTGCCCTTCGCCACGCTGAGACAAGGCGCGGACGGGCCACCGCTCGTCTCGCGCTACGAGCTGTCCCTGGTGCCCTCCGCGAGCCTGTGGCGTCACTGGCGCCAGGCCGCCGTGCGCCCCCCGGGAGGCCAGGCCCTGGTGCTCGCGGACCCGGACCGCAGCGTGCGCGTGTCGGACGCGCGCGTGGTCGCCAGGGAGCGCATGACGGTGTTCGCCGAGGCCGCGCGCGTCGGAGCGCTGCCCGAGGCCCGGCGCGAGGGCCGCGCGGTGGTGGAGGCCCTGCAAGGCACGCAGGTGACCCCGGACCTGCGCACGGGCACCGCGGCCTCCGAGCGCGCGCTCAAGCGCGCGGAATTGGAACGGGTGAGGGTGCTGCACGTGGCGGCGCACGCCGTCGTCGACGCCGAGGCCCCCGAGCGCTCGGCGCTGGTGCTCGCCCCGGGCAGCGAGCAGGAGGACGGCATCCTCCAGCCGCGTGAAATCGCGGAGCTGGGCCTCCAGGGCGCGCTGGTGGTGCTGTCGGCATGTCGCAGCGCCTCTGGCGCGGTGCTGCCGGGCGAAGGCGTGCTCAGCCTGTCACGCGCCTTCTTCGAGGCGGGCTCGCGCGCGGTGGTGGCCAGCCTGTGGCCCCTGCGCGACGACGAGGCCGCGGACCTGGTGGCGCGCTTCTACCAATACCTGGCTCAGGGCCTTAGCAGCTCCGCGGCCCTGAGGCGCGCGCAGCTCGACGCCATCGACGACGGCCTGCCCGCGGCGGCCTGGGCGGGGCTCGTGGTGCTGGGGGACGCGTCGCTCACGGTGACGCCGCCGCGCGAGGGCCCCCTGCCCTCCCTCCTCCTGCTGGGAGTCGCTGCGCTCGCCGGGGTGCTCCTGCTGGGCCTCGTCGGGTGGCGGTGGCGCTCCCGCCTGACTCACCGCTGAAGCAGGCGCGCGAGGAACTCGCGGGTGCGCGGGTGCTGGGGCTCGCGCAGCACCTGCTGGGGGCTGCCCTCCTCCACCACCTTGCCCGCGTCCATGAACAGCACGCGGTGGGCGACGTCCGCCGCGAAGCCCATCTCGTGCGTCACCACGCACATCGTCATCCCCTCTCGCGCGAGCGTGCGCATGACCTCCAGCACCTCGCCCACCAGCTCCGGGTCCAGCGCGCTCGTCGGCTCGTCGAAGAGCATCAGCTCCGGCTTCATCGCCAGCGCCCGCGCGATTGCCACCCGCTGCTGCTGTCCGCCGGAGAGCTGCGCCGGGTACGCCTGTGCGCGCGCGTCCAGGTGCACCATCCCCAGCATGCGGCGGCCGAGCGCCTCGGCGTCCGCGTCCGACAGCCCCAGCACCCTGCGCGGCGCGAGCGTCACGTTGTCCAGCGCGCTCAGGTGGGGAAACAGGTGGAAGCGCTGGAACACCATGCCCACCCGGCGGTGCAGCGCCTGCAGCGAGCGCGGGTCATCGCGCACGGGCGTTCCGCCCACCACGACCTCCCCCTCCGACGGCACCTCCAGTCCGCACAGGCAGCGCAGGAGCGTGGACTTGCCGCAGCCGGAGGGCCCGACGAAGACGACCACCTCTCCGGGCTGCACCGTGAGGTCCACGCCCTTGAGGACCTCCAGCGCGCCGAAGCGCTTGTGCAGATTGCGAACCTCGACGAGCGCCATGGCCTTCCTCACGCCTGACGGTGGAGGCGCTTCTCCAGCGCCGAGGCCAGCCGCGTCAGCGGCAGCGTGGCCATGAGATAGAACAGCGCCACCAGCGGCCAGACGGCGAGCGGCGCGGCCAGCTGGCTCGCCAGCTCCTGCCCCGCCCGCGTCAGCTCCGCCATGCCGATGATGGACACCAGCGAGGAGTCCTTGAGCAGGGCGATGCCCTCGTTGGTCAGCGGCGGCAGCACGTTGCGCACCGCCTGCGGCAGGATGACGTGGCGCATGACCTGCGCGCGGCTCAGGCCCAGCGCCCGCGCCGCCTCCTCCTGCCCCGGGTCCACCGAGGCGATGCCCGCCCGGAAGATTTCGGCGACGTACGCCGCGCTGTTGAGCGTCAGCGCCAGCACCGCCGCCAGCATCGGCGCCAGGTCCACGCCGAGCAGCTGCGGCAGCGCGTAGTAGATGAAGATGATTTGCACCAGCAGCGGCGTTCCACGAAGCCCCTCGACGTAGGCCGCGCACAGCCACGACAGCGGCTTGAAGCGCACACGCCGCCCCAGCGCCACCGCCAGCCCCAGGGGCAGCCCGGACACGAGCGCCAGCAGCGTGAGCCCCAGCGTCAGCCCCAGCCCCCGCGCCAGCCGCCACGCCACCTTTCCCCAGGGCACCTCCGCTCGCGCTCCCTGGGCCTTCTGCGCCGCCTCGCCGAAGTAGCGCTCCTCCAGCGCGGCGAACCTCCCGTTGTCGCGCAGCCGCTGGAGCGCGCCGTCCACCGCCTCGCGCAGCGCGGTGTCATCCGGCCGCAGCGCGATGCCGTAGTGCTCCTCGGTGAGCAGCCCGCCCGCGGCGCGGAGGCCCTCGAAGCCGTGGGCGAGGAAGTAGCGCAGCGTCGGCCCGTCCCCCACCACGCCCGCGAGGTTGCCGTTGCGCAGGTCCTGGAGCGCCAGGTCGATGCTCGGATACTGCCGCACCTGGATGTCCGGGTACTTCTCCAGCACCAGCGAGGCGCTCGTGTTGATCTGGATGCCCGCCGTCTTGCCTCGCAGCGTCTCGATGCCGGTGACGGACGTGTCGCCCTGGCGCACCACCACCAGCTGGCCCGCCGTGTAGTACGGCGTGGAGAAGCCCAGCCGCTGCTGGCGCTCGGGCGTGATGGTCACCGCCGAAATCACCAGGTCGAACTTGCCGGCCATCAGCGCGGGGAACACGCCGTCAAAGGACGTGTTCGTCCACGCCACCTTCGCGCCGAGCTCCTCGGCGACGAGCGCGCCCAGCTCGATGTCGAAGCCCACCAGCTCGCCGTCCTTCACGGACTCGAACGGCGGGTAGGTCGCGTCCGTGCCGATGCGCAGCGTCTTCCCCGTCCAGTTGCTCCGGTCGGCGGGAGCGTCCTGGCGGCCACAGCCGAGCCCCACGAGCACCAGCAATCCCCAGGCGAGGCAGGACAGGACGCGCCCACGAAGGGGGGCCCAGAGGGAACAGAGGCGGTGGCGCGGCATGGGACGAACCGCTCACATGCACAACATTCCCTGTCCTTTCAAGGACTTCCGCAGGGGCCGGACCAGCCCTGACAGCCGCGCAACTTCCGCCCTCCTCGGAGCGATACTTCCTCCACATCATGAAGACCCCCATCTCCGGCCCCCGCGTCCAGCCCCGTCCGCTCGAGACCCCCGCAGCGCCCCCGCCTCGCAACGAGGTGAAGCCGCAGGCTCCGGTGGCGCGAGGTGACTCCCGCGACGTGTCCCGCTTCGACGTGGGCACGCCCCAGAAGCCGGTGGTGGCGCTGACCCCGCCCGTCGCGCCCCAGGGCACGCAGGTGGCCCCGGGCAGCTACCCCAGCGTGGCGGACGTGAAGGCCATCTCCTCCATCCAGGACCCGGTGGCGCGCAACTACGCCATCACCCAGGGCTACTCGGACCTGTCCAACGCGCTGGGGCAGATGCTGGGCAAGGAGAACGCCAACTGGTCCACCTTCGCGACCTGGGCCTCGAAGCAGGCGGGCGTGAGCATCCGCAACGAGGACATGCCCAGGTTCCTCACGGACGCGCTGCAGAAGGCCGGGGACTTGGCCGGTCCGCTGAAGAAGGTGGACGACGTGCTGCGCAAGGTGGGCCTGCCCGCGCTGCCGCTGGGTGACATCGCCGCGGCGGGCAAGGAGGCGCTCGACAACGTCAGCGGCTCCATCGCCGAGGGCAACCAGTTCGTCTTCAACGAGGTGGGCCAGGAGTTCGCCCGCTTCATCGAGACCTTCCAGGGCGACACGTCGTACGACGCGGCGAAGGCGCAGAAGTACCTGGACGGCTTCGCGAAGGACAAGCCGGTGCTGAAGGAGGCCTTCGCGCACTACACGAAGGCCATGTTCGAGAAGGACCCGAACAAGAAGGCGGAGCTGATGCTGCTGGCCAACGACAAGATTGGCCTGCACGAGCAGACGCAGCTGCAGGGCTTCGTGGAGAAGGCGCTCAACTCGCCGGTGCACGACACCTTCCGCAACGTGCTCAAGCAGAGCATCGAGTCGGGCATCAACGGGCTGCCCTTCCCGGCGAGGCTCGCGGGCCAGGCCGCGCTGAAGACGGGCCTGGTGGACGCGGCGCTCGGCCCCGTGGTGGACGCGACGGCGACCGTGTTCCGTCGGCTCGCCACCGAGCACATGATGAAGCTGGCGGTGCCGGGTGGCGCGCTGAAGCTGGGCAACGATCTGCCGCCGCCCGCGGGCATGGAGTCGACGCTCTTCCCGCCGCACCTGCGCTCCATCGAGAACCCGGAGCTGCGCGCGCTGCTCGGCAAGCTGGACTCCAGCCCCGACAGCCTCAAGGGCACCGCGGCCAAGGACTGGAGCAAGCTGGACCAGCGGATGGACTACATCATCGACCTGTTCCGCACGCGCCAGTCGGACCCGCACCTGTTCGACGCGCCGTTCGGCAAGACGGGCACCATGTACCCGCTGCCGGCCACGCAGCCGCGCGGCGGCTGAGCCGTCAGACCTCGTCCACCACGAACTGCTCCTGCCGGGCGATGCCGAGCTTCTTCATCCGGCTCTGGAGCGTGGAGGGCTTGAGGCCGAGCAGCGCCGCGGCGCCACCGGCTCCATAGACGCGGCCCCGGGTGAGGGAGAGCACGTGCAGGATGTGCTCGCGCTGGACCGCCGCCAGCGTCAGCACGGAGCCGGGCTTCATCGTCGCGTCCACCCCACCGGGGACCGCGGAGGCCTCGAGCTGCGGCGCGCTGCTGGTGGCGCCCGCGTGCGAGGTGATGTCGAAGGACGAGGGCCCCAGCTCCGTGCCGGTCGCGAGGATGGTGGCGCGCTCCAGGGCGTTGGCCAGCTCGCGCAGGTTGCCGGGCCACTCGTAGGACGCGAGCCGGGCGAGCCCCGCGGGGGACACGCGCATGCCGCGACGTCCGGTGCGCCGGGCCTGCTCCTCGAGGAGGAACGCGCACAGCTGCGGCAGGTCCTCGCGCCGCTCACGCAAGGGCGGCAGGCGCAGGGGAAAGACGCTCAGGCGGTAGTAGAGGTCCTCGCGGAAGCGCTTCTCGGCGATGGCGCGCTGCAGGTCCACGTGGGTGGCGGCGAGGATGCGCACGTCCGCGCGCACGGTCTTGTCGCTGCCCACGGGCTCGAAGGCCTTCTCCTGGAGGGCGCGCAGGAGCTTGGCCTGGAGCTCGACGGGCAGCTCGCCCACCTCGTCGAGCAGGAGCGTGCCGCCGTGGGCCATCTGGAAGCGGCCCGCGCGGTCCTTGGTGGCGCCGGTGAAGGCGCCCTTCACGTGGCCGAAGAGCTCGCTCTCCAGCAGGCCCGCGGGGATGGCGGCGCAGTTGAGGGTGACGAAGGGCTCGTCCGCGCGGGAGCTCCAGCGGTGGATGGCGCGCGCGAGGCGCTCCTTGCCGGTGCCCGTCTCGCCGGTGATGAGGACGGGGGTGTCCGTCTCGGCCACCTGCCGGGCGCGCCGGGCGAGGTCGCGCATCACGGTGCTGAGGGAGGTCTCCAGGATGCCCTCGGACTCGCCGCCGAGCTGGGCCTCAAGCAGCTTGGCGTGCTCGTGGTCCTGGCGGTGGAGGCGCTCGAAGGTGGCGCGCTGCTCGGCGGCCTGGAGGGCGGTGGCAAGCATCTGACCGTAGACCTCGACCAGGTCCACCACGGGCTGCGGGTAGGTCTCGCACTCGGCGCGGTCGAGCGTGAGGACGCCGTAGGAGCGCTCGCCCGCACACAGGGGGACGACCATGCAGGCGTGGCCCGGGGGCAGGTCGAGGACGCCGTCGAACGGGTCTCCGTCGCCGTGGGAGTGGTCCTCCTCGGTGAAGGCGCGGGCGCGGCGGGTCTCCAGGGCCTGGCGCAGGGAGGGGAACTCCGAGAGCGGCAGGGCGTGGTGGCGCACCTTGGCGTTGGCGAGCGGGCCGCGCGCGGCCACGGAGACGAGCTTGCCGTCCCGCAGGAGGAACAGGGTCGCCAGGTCGAAGCGCACCACGCGCGTCAGCCAGTCGAGCCCGCGACGCAGCAGCTCCTCCACCGAGTCCTCGGTGGTCGCCAGTTCCACCAGGTCCCGCGCGTCCTTCACGCCCTCGACTCGGCCCGACAGTTCATCCGCCATGAGGCGATGGATAATAGCGTTCCACCGAAATTGCAGTGCCCAGGCACCGGGATTTCGTGGTCTTTGCGGGCGACCGTCGAATTCCGACGTTGAACGACCTATGTAAGTGCCTGAAATAACTAAGAACCACCTCCGATCAGAACTAGGGCCAGACCTGGTTCCTGCCTTGCTGCCTACCAAGCACGAAAGAGATGATGGCGAACTTCCCCTACTTTGCTCCACCTTGCGTTTGGACTCAGTCCGAACTATCTCTGCACCGTGTCCGCAAGGAGACCGACCCATGACTTGGAGACAGCAAAGGCTCTGGTAGCTGCCGGAGGGTATGAATACGACTCTGGAAAGAGCTGCATGCAGGTGCTTTTGGAGGAACTCGCTTCGATGGTCGAAGCCGTCGAGTTCATCGAAGCGGCCTTCACGCTCGTGACATCGGGGGACTACTTCGGAACAATTGAAATCAACACGGCAGGGATCCGCGGCGTCTACGACGAGTACGCGTTCTCAGTGTCCGAGGAGCTATTCGAGAAGTTTGGGCTCCGAAAACGAAATTGGTATCTCAAGTTCAAGATCACCGAAGTCAGGGCCAAGAAGGTCTTCGTACTTTCACTGCACCCTCTCTACAAGCTCGCAAAAGATCGTATCGCCGGCCCACTAGGGCCTGGTTGAGGACATACATGGAGAATAGACCCTGCCCATCCTGTGAGCGAGGAACCCTCATTGACCGTGGAGGGAAAGGGCGTCGCTTCCCACACCGAATCTTTCGTGAGCTGGAGCTTCCGGAGGATGTTGAACTCCCGACTTGCGACTTCTGCGGAAAGATCATCTTCAATCCCCGAGTGGCGGCAACCTTCGATGAAGGGATGTCACGCGCGTACCAGGAGCGGCTCTCGCAGCTTATATCTGAGTCGCTTTCGGCACTCGCTCCAGCCGTGGTGAGCCAGCAAGAGTTAGAGCGCACACTCGGACTGTCGCGTGGGTATATCTCGAAGCTGAAGGGCGGCAAGGAGAGTTCTCCTGTTATTGCAGGATTACTGGGCCTACTCGCAGAAGACCCAGAGTCTCGCCTTCGTGAACTCGAGAGACTGTGGGCTGGAGAGAAAACACCACACCAGTCAACGCATATCGCGCCAGTCGTTCAATTCAACAGACAAGTGCGCGTAGGCACCAAGTCCTTGAAGGACATTCCGCCTGCGAGACAACTCGCACAGGTAAGTTTTGGTTAAGCTCATGAGCAACGAAAGAACCGAGCGACCGACGAACGAGCAGCGCGATGGGATGGTATCTGCGGTGGCCCGGATAGCTGCGGATTCGGAGCTTTATGATGTCCGCACGATAGGAACCTATGCGCGCCTACATGCCGATGCCCCAGATGTCGGCACTCCGCTCACCGCAGGCTTATCCATCAATCTAAACTGCCAGCTCGTTGAGAACGAGCTTCGCGTAATTGGGAAGTTTGAAGTCAAAGCCCACGCAGAAGGTAAGCCCAAGAGGGACTCGTTCTTCACCGCGAATCTCCATCTCGTGGCGTACTATCGCGTGCACCCAGGGCTGGAGTTCAACGATGAGAAGCTGCAAGCATTTGCAAGCACCAATGGCATGGTCCATCTTTGGCCGTATTTTCGTGCTTTCGTGCAGCAGACTTGTGGTCAGTTTGCGATACCAGCCATTGTGATGCCTCCATTCCGGGTGAACCAGCCGTTCAAAAACCTGCGCTACGCTTCCAATGAGGGTGACGTTCCTGGTCCAACGGTTGACCCCTTAGCACCTGAATAGGACTTTTCTTGAGCGCCCGAAGGCGCCGCGAGCACTTTGTTTGGCACAGTAATTTCAGAGTGTTCAGGCATTGCGAGCGGCTTCTTGGCCATTCGGCGCACGTTCTCCCGCGCCGCGTGCGGACATACTCGGTGCAATCGCCAGCGAGCACGTGGCCCACCAGTTCCTGAGTCAAGGAAGAACTCAGATGGTACGCATTGGAATGTTGATGGTGAAGGCGAATTAGCAGACCAAAGCGGGCAAGTTGCCGACGGCAGCAGCACTCGCCCCAATGCACGCGTTCGACGAAGAGCCATGTAAGGCCGGCGTGCTGCTGATAGACATTGCCGGCTTCACGCCGGTGAGACCGGGGGCGCGCATGAAGGACAGCAGGCGCAGTGCAAGAAGGTCATCGGCGGCCCGTTCGCCGAAACCAAGGAGATCACAGCCGGCTCAAGGTCTAGACGTTCGCCGAGGCCATTAGTGGGCGTAGCACGCTCCGTTCAGACTCCTCCCACAGGGAGGTGAGAGGTTGGAGGTCGATTTCCGGCCACTGCTCGATCCGGCCGAGTTCGACGTAATGGGCCAAGCCGCAGAACGGGCGAAGCAGTTCCATGAGGAGAAGCGACATGGGCCCATCTGCCGAAATGTATGCAAACCCAACACTGTGCGAGAGGAAGGCGGCGCCCTCATTCCGCACCTGAGGTGAAATGGGCCCAGGGTTCGTTCCTGGCTGGCAGCCACACCGCCAAACAGGAGTCCACACACATGAGAGCCTTTGGAATGAAGCCGCTGCTGACAGCCCTGTCAGTGCTGATGGCATCCCTGGTGGGATGCGGGGTGCCCGAGCAGGAGGCGCCCGCCGCTCCGGAGTCCACGCCGGAGTCCACGTCCCAGCAGGCCCTGGTCGGTCCCTATGACCCCTGGGTCGCCCGCCACAACCTCACCGCCGCCCAATATCAGACGGAGTTCAACACCTGGACGGGGCAAGGCTATCGCCTCTCCTATGTCAGTGGTTACGAGGACGCGGGCAGTGCCCGCTATGCCGCCATCTTCGAGGACACGAGCGGGCCCGCCTGGCGGGCCTCGCACGGGCTGACCTCCGCGCAGTACCAGACGGCCGTCGTCAATCAGAACGCGCAGGGCTACCGCCCGGTGATGGTCAACGGCTACAGCGTCGGAGGCGTCGCCTACTTCGCGGTCATCTTCCACGCGGACAATGGTGCCCCGTGGGTGGCCCGCCATGACATGACCGCGGCCCAGTACCAGACGGAGTTCAACACCTGGACGGGCCAGGGCTACCGGCCCGTGCACGTGAGCGGCTACACGTCCGGTGGCGCGGAGCGCTACGCGGCCATCTGGGAGCAGTCGGCCGGGCCGGCCTGGCGGGCCCACCACGGGATGACCGCGACCCAGTACCAGTCCACCTTCACCACCAACGCGTCCCAGGGCTATCAGCTCGCGAAGGTCAGCAGCTACAACGTGGGCGGCACGGACCGGTACGCGGCCATCTTCCACGCGTCCTCGGGGATTCCGATGGCCGCGCGCCATGGGCTCACCTCGGCCGCGTATCAGCAGGCCGCGACAGACCTCAGGAACCAGGGGTACCGCCCCATCCTGGTGGCGGCGCACAACAACGGGAGCGCGCCCGAGTTCTCGCTGCTCTGGCAGAACCTGACGTTCAGCGCCGCGGACCTGCAGCACATCGACAACACCGTCCAGCAGGCGATGAACGCCTCGAACACCGTCGGCCTGTCGCTGGCCATCACCCGCCGCGGGCGCCTGGTGTTCGCCAAGGGCTATGGCGTGGCCGACCGGAGCAACGGCACCCCGGTCAACAGTTCCCACCGCTTCCGCGTCGCCAGCGTCTCCAAGCCGATGACGTCCATCGGCATCATGCGGCTCATCGAGAGCGGCCAGATTCAGCTGACGGACCGCGTCTTCGGCCGGGGCGCGCTGCTCGGTGAGATCTACGGCGCGCAGGGAACCTACGCCGACAGCCGAGTGCTGAACATCACGGTCCAGCACCTGCTGGAGCACACCGCGGGCGCCTGGGACAACGACGGCAACGACGGCACCGGCGACCCCATGTTCATGAACACGGGCATGAACCACGCGCAGCTCATCCAGTGGGTCCTGCAGAACGTGCCGCTCGAGTTCGCGCCGGGGACGCGGTACCAGTACTCGAACTTCGGCTACAGCGTCCTGGGTCGCATCATCGAGCGCGTCACGGGGATGACCTATGAAGCCTACATGCAGAGCCGCGTGTTCGCGCCCAGCGGCGCCACCAGCTTCGCGGTGGGCGGCGACACCCTGGCCGCGCGGCTGTCCAACGAGGTCGCCTACTACCAGCTCGGCACGGGGGCGGCCAACCCGTACGGCATGCCAGTACGCCGCATGGACGCGCACGGCGGCTGGGTCGTCACGCCCATCGACCTGGTGCGTGTCTCCGTGCACGCGGATGGGTTCTCCACCGTGCCGGACCTGCTGAGCGCGGGCACGACCACCACGATGACCACGCGCACGACGGCGCCGAACACCGCGGGCAACGCCGTCAACTACGCCAAGGGCTGGTCGGTGAACAGCATCCCCAACTGGTGGCACGGCGGCTACGTCCCGGGCACCCTGGCCCTGGTGGTGCGGACCGATGACCGCTACGGCCCCAGCAACACCGAGGAGTTCACCTGGTCCGCCATGACCAACTCCAACAACAGCAACAGCTCGGGCGTCTCCGACATCAACCTCGACAGCCTGATGTGGAGCGTCGTGAACGGCGTCAACGCCTGGCCCGCACACGACCTGTTCTAATCCACGCGTGGGGCCGGCGGGGAGCACGAGCGCCTCCGCCGGTCCCTTGCCCTCTCGTCGAATCTCGCTCAACCTTTCTGCCTTACGGCGTTGTTCCATCGGAGGCACCCGGGTTCGGGAGGCGCGCGATGCGAATGCACACCAGGAAGGCCCAGGACCCGGTTCGGTCCAGTGCCCCCCGGCCCATGGCGAGGGTCGGCAAGGGCCTCGCGGGGAGGCACGGGGCCTTCGACGGGAATGACGCCGGGCACGTGGGCCCTCCCATGAGCGCCTCCACCGAGGCTGCCGCGTGCCTCGAAGCCAAGCATGCCTTCAATGCGAAGATGCCGCCCCAAGCACCTTGCTTGCAGGTGTTCGAAGCGATGAAACCCGACCGCAAGCTCGCGAAGAAGTTGGACGCCATCGTCCAGGGAACCCTCGTCGATGGACGGGCCCAGACCGAAGCGCTCGTGGCCTCCGTCGTCAGCGCGGGAGGGACGTCGGAGCAGCAGCTCGTCAGGATGCTGGAGGACTCGAGCCTCGACCCCGAGCTTCGCGCGGACATCTGTTGGTTGATTCCGCGGCTGGAGCTCGATGGGGCGCAGGCGCTGCTCGAACCGCTCATGTCCGAGTCCTCGGACAAGCTCCGGGAGGAGGCCGCGGTGGGACTGGGGCTCGTCGCGCACGACACCTCCATCGAGGTCCTGCTCAATGCGATGGAGCAGGATGCCTCCCGGTCCGTCCGGCGGGCCGCGCTTCACGCGTTGGGCATCTTCAGTCCACCTCGGGCCGCGCCCCACGTGATGAAGCTCCTGCTGGACCCGAGCGAAGACGAAGAGATGAGGGCGGACGCCGCGGAGGCACTGGCCCACTTCCGACATGAGGGCATCGTGGAGGTCCTCATCGACCAGCTCCGGGACGCGTCCGCGAAGGTGCGCTACTCGGCGGCCTACTCGCTCGGGCAACAGGGTGATGGAAAGGCCATCGAGCCGCTGCGCGAGGGCTCCTTGAGAGACCATGCCGCCACGCCGTGGGGCAGTGTTTCCTCCAGCGCACGGAACGCCCTCGATGAGCTGGAGGGTCGCGACGCGTGAGGCGCGTCAGAGGGGGCTCGAAGCCTGGACGACCAGGGCATCCAGCTCGATGACATCGCCCACGGAGCCTTCGTCTCCCGTCACTTCCACCGACATCCGCTCCGTTCCCTCTGGAGCTGTCAGCTCGAGCGCGGTCCGCACCCATTGCCCGGAGAGCACCGGGCTGGAGAGTGTCCGCGCCTGCAACTCCTCGCCGCCCGAGTCACGCCAGCTGACCTTCAGCTGCGCGACGACCGAGCGCGCCGTGGTCCCTCGGGCCCAGAAGGAGGCACGGTACGCCCCTGGCCTCGCCGCGAACCCCGGCCAGTTGTCCAGGTGAACACCCCAGCCATACGGCTCGGTCACCTCCACGCGAAGGACCGCTTCACCCTCTCTCGCGTCGGTGGACGCCCTCGAAGCAGTGACGCCGTACCACGCGGTCCACACGCCGAGCCCCGTCTCCAGTGAAGCCGTCTCGGCATCGAGCAGGTTGGAGGTCGGAGCATGGTCGATGACGACCTCACCGCAGGCGGTCAGCGCGGCTGCCAGACACAGCAGGCTCCAGCGACTCATCGCTCCCGCCCCTCGCAGGACAGCGCCCCACTCGCACGTTGGACTGCCTCCGCGTAGCGCCCGCGCCGGAACTGCTCTTCATGCCGGGCCCAGTGCGCACAGGCCCGGTGCGCGTCCTTCAGCTGGTACGTCAACAACGAGCCCAGCTCGAAGCTGAGGCGCTCGCGCGTCGCCACCGGCTGCTTGCGCATCGACTCCTCAAGGTACCGGGCCGCTTGCTCGAACTCGTGGCGACCGCGAAGGACCTCCAACTCTCGCAAGACCTCGTCCACACTCGGAGCACGAACCGACGTCGCGGGAGCGCGAGAGGGAATGACCTTCGGCGCCGGCGGTGTCGCCAGCGTGGGAGGCGGACCCGGCTCGGGAAGGTGGGCTGGCTCGTCGGGGGCGACCACCGGCCACGCCAACGTCTGCCCTGGCTTCACAGGCACCACCTCGCCACCGAGCCGTCGGAAGGCGATGGCCCCTTCGTGCAAGGTCACGGTGCCGCCCTCCCCTCGCTCCTCCACCGTGAAGCGCGTGCCCATGACCTCGATGGCACCGCCCGACACGAGCACGACCGCGGAGAGCGCATCGGACGGCCGATGATTCACCGAGAACTCCGCGCGCCCCCGGACCAGCCGAACACCCGTGGACTCCCGACGAACTACGAGCGCCCCCTGGTTCCGGAGGGTGATGCCTCGGGACGCGTCCAGCAGCGAGGCCTCGCCTCCTTGAATCACCACACCCTCGGAGTCCTCCCGAACCAACAGGTCGGCGCTCGCCTGCGCGACCTCGAGCCCACCCAGGGAGCGCGCGGAAGGAGTCCCCATGAAGAACACCGTGAGGGCCACCGCCACCGCGACCGCCGACGCGGCGAGTCCCCAGGACACCGGACGCCTGTGCCACGCGGTGGGCCCGGGCTCACGTGCGTCCCGCAGCCGCGCGCCCACCCGGGCACGGACGGCAGGCGGCATCCCTTGCTCGCGGCGAAGCGAATCTTCACGCCGCAGCTCTGCGCGGAGGTCACGGGGCGCCATCGTCCACCTTCCATCCCCAGGCCGTCAGGCGGCCCTGGGCGCGGCTGATCAACTTCGACACGTAGCCCTCTGACAGCGAGAGGAGCTGGGCAATCTCGCGCTGGCTCAAGTCGTCCAGGAGCTTCAAGGTCATCACCACCCGCTCCTGCCCCGGCAAGCGGTCCAACGTCGCCGTGGCGCTGCTCACCGCTTCCCTGCGCTCGAGGGCCACATCCGGCGTGGACTCCGGCGGTGTGGAGGACTCCGGAAACAAGAGGCTGGCGATGCGCTGTCGGAACGTCTTCTCGCGACGCAGGGCCGAGAACGCCACGTTCTGCGTGACCCGAAAGAGCCAGCCCCGCACATCCTCCTCGCGCAGCCAGGTCTGGTGCTCCCAGGCCTTCAGGAACACGTCATGCGTGACGTCCTCCGCCCACCCCGTACGACCCGCCGCGTACCGCATGGACCAGCCGTAGACGTCCTCGACGTGCGCCTCGTAGAGCGCGTCGAAGGACACGGGCCGGGCAGGCAGGGCCTTGAAGTGGACAGCACGCGACATCCATCACCTGCGAACCTACGAATGAGGCGGAAGGAACTTTCCTCCGGAAGCTACAGCCCCCACGAGAGCTGCACGCCGGTTTCGAGCCTCGCCCCTCCTCGTGACCACAGTGTCTCGCCCTCGCGCACATGCGTCACGGTCCGCAGCAGCCCCAGGGCCACGCGCACCTCCGCGGCGAGACGCTCGGTGAACCGCCAGCCGAGCTTCAGCCGGGCCCAGCCCGCGGGAGAGACCTGGGTACCGCGCGGCTCCGACACCCAGGTGTCCTCGAGCCGGAAGGCATGGACGACGAGGCCCGCGCCCACCGCCGGCTCCAGTCGCAGGCGCTCCGACACGGCGTGGCGATAGCTGAAGAACGCACCACCCTGCACCTCGACCACGTTCAGCGCCGGCTCGCGGGACACACCGAGCCCCGCCTCCACATCCAGTCCCAGGTCCCCCAGCCCCCACCTGGCCGAGAGCAGGAGGTGTGGAGCCACCCCGGGTCCGCCCCAGAGCGTCCCCAACCCCAAGCCCAGGTCCACCCCGGATGCGTGCACCGGCGGGGCAGCGGCCACCTCCACGGGAGGCTGGAGCACCGGCTCGGGCGGGGACGGCTCAGGCTCCGGCTCGGGCTGCACCGCGCGTGTCATCTCGGCGAGCTTCTGCGCGACCTCCAGATGGAGCTCCGCGATGGAGCCCCGGCCCACGCGCACACGTTGTTCCACGCGTTGCCGCGGTCCGACGGCCTCCAGCAACAGTCCATCGGGAGTCCGGCTCGCGCGCAGCCGAAGCTGGGCCGGGCCGCGTGGGGAGACGACCGCGAAGCCCTCCTGAATCAGCCGCAGGGCCACCTTCCGCTCCAGCTCCACGCCGTCCCACCGCCGATAGTCCTGCTCGGGGAGCGCGCGAAGGTCGAAGGAAACAGACACCACCGGGGACTGGGTCAGGGCGACGAGGGAGAGCGCGCAGAGCAAGGCGGTCATGCGGTGTCGGCGAGAGTACCGTCGGCCGTGTCCCTTCGGGCAGGAAAGTATTTTCGGCCTCGGGAGTAGCCAGGGACATGACGCTCCTTCGCTCCGTGAGCATCCTTCTTCTTTGCGCTGGCGTGGCCGCCTGTGAGGGCTCCGCGAAGAACAACCACCATGTCGGCGGAGGTGGAGGCGAACCCGAGCCTCCGTCCCCGTCCGACGCCATCCGTCCGGCACCCGCGAAGTTCTCCTGCGACACGAGCGCCGTCCCCACGGAGCTTCCGTTGCCCCGGCTGTCCCGGAAGCAGCTGATGAACTCGCTGCGCTCCGTCGTCGACCGCGCGCTGCCGGAAGAAGCCGATGCCATCTGGACGAAGCTCACCCCCATCCTCGCCCGCTACCCCACGGACCAGCGCACCCCCGCGCCCGGCGACGTGAAGGGCGGCTTCAGCCGGCTGGACCAGTCCATCCAGCAGACCCAGGTCGACGTCATGTACGACCTGGGCAAGGCCGTGGCCCAGGAGCTCACCAGCACCGACGCGCGCCGCGACGCGCTGCTGGGCCACTGCGCCAGCGACAGCCAGACCTCCAACGACCGGGCCTGCCTGGAGTCCTTCCTCCGAGGCTGGGGCGCCCGCGCCCTGCGCCATCCCTTGTCCACCGCGGAGGTCACCGTCTTCGCGGACATCGCGGGCACCACGCCCGTGGACAGGGCCGCGGTGGCGGACGTCATCACCACCCTGCTGAACTCGCCCGGGTTCCTCTACCGGATCGAGCACGGCACCACCGCCGGCCAGCCCGCGAGTCCCCTCTCCGCGTTCGAGCTGGCCGCGAAGCTGTCCTACCAGTTCTGGCAGGCGCCTCCGGACGACGCGCTCTGGGCCTCGGCGGAGGATGGCTCGCTCCTGACGGAGAGCGGCTTCGAGGCCCAGCTCGACCGGATGCTCCAGAGCCCCCGACTGCGCGGCTCGCTGGACGAGTTCGTCAGCGAGTGGCTGCGCCTGGATGAGCTGCCGTCCCTGGTGGCGCTCCGGAACGACCCCATCTACCGCTCCTTCGTCGGCGCGCAGATGCCCACGGACGCCACGCGCACCGCGATGTTCGAGGACGTCCAGCTCTCCGCGTGGAGCACCCTCGTGTCGGGCGGCTCGGTGAGCGACTTCCTGAACGACCGGCGGTCCTACACGGCCGACCCCTTCCTGGCCGGCATCTACGGTGTCCCCGTCTGGGATGGCTCGGGTCCAGCGCCCGTCATCCCCTCCCAGAATCGCAGCGGCCTGCTCACCCGCGCGGCGCTGCTGGCCACGGGCACCGCGTCGACGCGTCCCATCCACAAGGGCTACCTGGTGCGCAACGCGCTGCTCTGCCAGCAGGTCGGCGCCCCACCGCCCAACGCCAGCGACAGGCCCCCCGCGCCAACGGACCGCATGACGACGCGGCAGGTGGTGACCCAGCTCACCTCCGGAGGCAGCTGCGGGGGGTGCCACAACAACTCCATCAATCCCCCGGGCTTCGTGCTGGAGGGGTTCGATGCGCTGGGACGCGAGCGCGGCGTGGAGCGGCTGTTCAACCCGCAGGGCCAGGAGACGGCCGCGCCCGCCGTGGACACCTCCGCGGACGTGTGGCTCTACGACTCCGAGCAGCGGGTCATCTCCAACGCCGCGGAGCTGTCGCGGATGGTCGATGAGAGCCAGCTCTTCGAGTCCTGCGTCGCGCAGCACTACTTCCGCTTCGCGCACGCTCGCGTGGAGTCCACCTCTCGCGATGGCTGCCTGCTCTCGGAGCTGGAGTCCGTCGCGCGCAGCGGCGCGCCGATGGCCGACCTGCTGAAGACCATCGCCCGACACCCCACCTTCAAGCAGAGGAGCTTCCAGTGAGCAACACACCTGTCATCCGATGGGACCGCCGCATGTTCCTGCGCGGCGCGGGCGGCGCCGTGCTGGCGTTGCCGCTGCTCCCCTCGCTCTTGAGTCCCCGCGAGGCGAAGGCCCAGGCCGCTCAGCGCCCGAAGTGCTTCGTGCACTTCCGCACCCCTCACGGCGCCATCTTCGGCGCGAGCATGTGGCCGACGGACGCCGCGCTGACACAGAGCCTGTTCTACGCGGACCACGACGTCCGGCGGGGAGACCTGGTCGCGACGGCCAACGCGAGCGGTGACGCGGCCATCAGCCGGGTGCTCACCGCGAGGTCGTCCGTGCTCACGCCCACGCTCGTCTCGAAGATGAACATCCTGCGGGGGCTCGATTACCCCCTGTACATGGGTCACAACTTCGGCGCCCCGCTGGGTTACTACGACTTCGACAAGCAGCGGCCCGGCTCCCCCCGAGCGACCATCGACCAGGTGATGGCCTACTCCCCGGCGTTCTATCCAAGCGTCGCCTCCGTCCGGAAGCGGAGCGTCGCCATCGCCGGCTCGGGCACGTCGACGGGCAGCTGGGGATACAGCACGCCCGGGGTCCGCTCCTCCGGCGTGGCCACGAGCGCCATCGGCGGCACGGAGAGCTCACTCGCCCTCTTCGACACCCTGCTGGCCGGGACGAGCAGCCCCGGCACCACCCGGCCCTCCGTGGTGGACAAGGTCCTGGAGAGCTACCGGCGGCTGCGCAACGGCAACGGTCGGCTCTCGGCCGAGGACAAGCGGCGACTCGACCAGCACATCGACGCCGTCGCCGAGCTGCAGCGCCGCCTGGAGACCACCAGCGCCGGCTGCCAGGTGCCGGCCCGCCCCACCACCGACAACCTGTCGCTGCGAAACTCCAGCGCCTTCGCGGGCGACCCCGCGATGAACGTCGAGTACTTCCGGCTCATCAACGAGGTGCTCGCGGTGGCGATGAACTGCGGCGTCTGCCGCGTCGCCACCCTGAGCATCGACGAGAACAACCAGAACCTGACCTTCACCCCACGCGCGCCGCAGGGAGAGGACTGGCACAACAACGTCGTGCATCCCTCGACGGTGCCCGGGGCCAACCAGGACCTGGTGGTCCAGTTCAACCAGGTCTTCTTCTCGCAGGTGTTCCTCGACCTCGTCTCCCGCTTCGAGCGCTTCTCGAACGGCGCGGGAGGGACGCTGCTGGATGACGCGCTCATCGCGTGGGGACAGGAGAACGGCAACACGCCGCACTTCTCCTTCTCCGTCCCGGTCGTCACCGCCGGCAGCGCGGGGGGCGCCCTGAAGACAGGCAGCTACTGCGACTACCGGAACATCACGCGCAAGGTGAGCGGCGACTCGAGCACGGGCAGCGAGGGCAGCTTCCTGTGGGCGGGGCTGCTCTACAACCAGTGGCTCGGCACCGCGCTCCAGGCGATGGGCATCCCGAAGTCGGAGTGGAGCGAGACGGACCACCCCGGCTACGGCTGGAAGGCGTCATACCAGTCCACCTACGAGTACCTCTTCACGAACAAGGGCTTCAGCTCGGCGCAGGCCTACCCGGCGTCGATGTGGCAGAAGACCGGAGAGCTCCTGCCGTTCCTCGCGCCCTGAGTCAGAGCGACTGGATGAACCTGAGCAGCGCCGCGCGCTGGGCGGCGCTCGCGGTGCGGAAGGCCTCCTTGGAGGACTCGGCCTCTCCTCCGTGCCACAGGATGGCCTCGGAGAGGCTGCGCGCGCGGCCATCGTGCAGATAGGCCTCGCCGCCGCTGACGCCCGCCGTCAGGCCGATGCCCCAGAGGGGCGGCGTGCGCCACTCCGCGCCCGACGCCCCCTCCTCCGGGAGGTTGTCCGCCAGCCCCGCGCCCAGGTCATGCAACAGCAGGTCCGTGTAGGGCCGAATCACCTGGCTCCGCAGCTCGGCGTAGGGGTGGTACGGGCTGGTCGTCAACGTCGAGACGTGGCACCGCGCGCAGCCCATGCCCCCGAAGAGGCTCTCCCCCTGGAGCGCCTGGGCGTCACCGAGATTGCGGCGCGCGGGGACTCCGAGCAGCGCGATGTAGCGCACCATCTTCTCCAGGTCCGCGTCCGCCAGCTCGGTGCTCGCGCCCGCGCAGGTCTGCTGCGAGCCACAATCCGGCATGGGGAAGACAGACGTGGTGACGCCCATGTCGACATTGAGCGCGTTCGCGACCTGATGTCGGAGCCTCGCCTTGCCCGCCTTCCAGCCGAAGCGCCCCGCGCGCGTCTGCCCCGTCTGCGGGTCCACCACCGTCTGCACGCGGCCGGAGATGCCATCGCCGTTGGCGTCATTCGGGTCAGCGAGGCTGGCCAGCGTGTTCTCATCGATGGCCTCCAACAAACCCAGGCCGACGAGGGGCGGCGTGATGCGAGCCGAGTGGTGCGTGGGAACAGGCCCGGTGAAGGCGTAGACCGGGCGCCGCAGCTGATAACCCGTGCCGTCGCCATACGTGCCGTTCGTCACCGTCCAGCCCGAGATGCTCACGCTGCCCTCGGGGGTCCCCTGGGTGCTCTGCGGCTGGAGGACCCATCCCAACGCCGGATGCGCCGTCACCGTGGTGCCCACCACCCCCACCCTGACGGTGTGGCGCAGGGGCGGCGCGACGACGACGTGGCCATGGGGGCTGGCTCCAGTGGAGTCCGCGCCGTTCACCGTGATGCTCACCGGGGACGTGGTGCTCAGCCCTCCCGAGGAATTGCCGATGGTGAAGTGGTACTGCACGACCGAGCCCGCCGGGACGTTGGTGAGCACCTGGGTGTTCGTACCGGAGCTGTCACGCGCCATCCGGAAGCTCTGCTGCGAGCCCCCGTTGAGCCGGTAGTGCACGTCCGCCCAGGGCGCTGCGTTCACATAGAACCGCACGGTGTACAGCGACGTCGCCGGGTCCGGCGGGAGCGCGCGGCCATTGTTGATGTGACAGGCCACGCAGCTGCGAGCGATGTAGGAGGGTCCCAGCTTGTTCTGCTGCGCGGTGAAGCTCGGGTTGCCAGCCTCCGAGTGGGAGCCGTCCGCGAAGTCGGTGTGATGCAGGCGCCGGCCCTCGACGAACGGCTGGGCGTTCACCGGCGCCAGGTTGGTCGCCATCTGCTTGAACAGGTGCGCCGGCTCGTTCGAGTAGTTGTAGCCCAGCGTCGTGCGCCCACCCAGCCACGCCGTCTCGGCGAGGGGGAACGAGTCCAGGTTCGCCCCCCTTCCCTCCCAGGGCACCATGCCGCCCTGGCCCACGATGTAGAGGAACGCCGTGCCGTAGTAGTTGGCGCGCCCCACCACGGGAGGCAGCATGAAGGGGCTGATTTCAATCTCCATGCGGTCGCCCACCTGCAGCCGCCGGTTCTCCTTCGCGTTGTAATTGATGGTGGCCGTGTAGCGCAGGGGGTCCACCTGCGCCATGTCCACGTTGAACCAGTATTGAGAGAGCACCGCCTGGCCTTGGTAGAACGCGCGGAAGTCCGGCGTGTCCAGGGGCCAGAGCGAGGTGATGTTGACGGTGATGTCGTTGCCGCCCCTGGCCACCCTGTCGATGACCTCGATGCTGTACGTGCGGTACTCGAAGTACAGCGGCAGGTAGTGCTCGTAGCTCTGGAACTGTGACTCCCGCGCGTGGCGATCTCTCGACCGGTCCGCGAGCCGGGTGATGAGCGCCGTGGGTGTATCCACCACCAGCGCGGGCTCCAGCGGAGTGCTGGCGTCGAAGAGCGGGACCACCGGGGCCAGGGCCGCCACGGTGGAGGAGGCTTCCGGCGGCGCTTCCTCCTGATGCGCCTGGGGCGCGTTCCCACAGGCGCCCATGAACAACCCCAGGATGGCCAGACTCCAAGCCGCCGCGCGTGTGCTGGAAGGCTCTCTCATGCCAGGGATTATATCCCTGCGAAATCAGCAATTCGAGAACTCACGGATGGACGTTTCGCATCCCTCCCATGTCTGTTTGAAATCAGATATCGGCGGGGCCTCACCGGGTCGCGGCATCCCCCCGTCTGCGTGGAGCTCCGGCGTCCAGGACCACCTGTCCGTCCTTCATCACGAAGCGCACCTGCCTCAGCGCGTGGATGTCCTTCAGCGGGTCGCCCTCTACCGCGACCAGGTCCGCGAGCTTGTTCGGCTCCACCGAGCCGAGCTGGTCCTGCAGGCGCAGCAGCTCCGCCGCGTTCAGGGGCTCGGCGCGCAGGGCGAGGCGCGTGGGCACCTCGGGCTCCAGGCCCCATGCCGGAAGAGGAAGGCTCCACCAGAGGAGCGTGCCCATGACAGTCGTCCACTGCCGCCGGGAACGATGGAACAAGGTGTGACGCCCCCGGTGCGCGGTGTCCAGTCACTGTGAGCGCCCGGACCTGTCTGCTGAAGACGGTCACCTCGCGACGCCCCTGGCCATGTATCTTCGCCAGCGCGATACGGCCAGGCCTCCTCGCGCGTCCTCACCCGTCGGGCTCTTCACCGCCGCCGCGCTGGCGTCCAGCGGAGGGGCGCTCGCGGACAATCCGCCGCTGACGGGCTCCGTGCTGTTCAGCGGCGCGGTGTCGAACGCCATCGGCTTCGACTCGTTCCTGTCAAAGCGACTGGAGCGCTCGGGGCGGCGGCTGTCGGGAAGGCCTTCGCGCGCGGCATGGGTTCGCTCCGCGCCGGCGCGACCGGAGGCCTACAGGACGATGGCGGGGATGTAGATGACGCCGCTCGGCAGCCAGATGCGGAACACCATCCCACGAAGGAGGTCCTCCAGCGTGGCGGCGCCGGGGGGCTTGCCTCCAATGAGGACCCGCGCCGGAGGGACAGGCCCGCCCTCGGACGTCGTCACCGAGGTGGTCTCGAACGTGGCGACGACCCGAGCGACCTCCTGCCCCGCCAGGTCGAAGAACCCGACGCTCCCCGAGTACGTGCCCACCTGGATGTCACCCGCCTTCGCCGTGGCCCTCAGTCGGTAGTAGCCCACCGGGATGTTCGAGGAGGGCGAATCCAGGTAGACGAAGGCCACGTCCACGCCCTGGGCGTATTGCAGGGCGGAGATGTTCTCGAGCCCGACGACAGCCCCCGCCGAAGCGACATACAGGTCCGAGGTCGCCGTCGAAATCCGCCCGGCATGGATGGGGACTCCCGCCTCCTGCGCCGCCACCGAGAGGGCTCCCGGCAGGTCCGCGCAGGACAGGGATGACTCCGCGAGAGGCGACCCGGAGGCTTGTCCAGGCGCGGCGGCCCAGACGGGACTCGAAGCAAGGAACAGCGTCGCGACAAGCGCCGCGCACTCGAACGTGAGGCTCTTCATGGACATCTCCAATGGAGAACGACTGTGATTGAAACAGCCTCGGGGCACACAACGGCAGTCGCCCCCCACTCGCGAAGCCACCCGGATGCGCCGGACAGCCCTCGCGGTGTGGAGCCCCACCTCGAATCATCCCCTGGAGGTTGAAACCAAAGTACGATTCAAATCGTACTTTGTCAACGCGGCGCTCCTCCTCATCCGTCAAGCAATCCACGCGGATGAGCCTGGGTGCCGACCATGATGTCGGCACCATGCGCCCCCCTCCATCGACGCTTCGCCTCCCGACAGTGTTCCTCGCGCTGGCCCTCCAGGCCTGCGTGGGAGACCCCAGGCCGCTCCCGGAGCCACCCCAGGAGGAGGTGAGCCCGGTGCTGGCCGTCCCGGCTGGGATGGGGCACTACTGCAGCATGCGCTGGCCGGAGCAGGGCTGGGCCTTCGCCTGGGAGCCCACCACGGACTCGGCCCCCTGCGAGCAGCTTCGAGCACAGTCCGCGGGCGGCAGCGTCGTCCGGGCCGGTCTCTACTCCGCCCAGGGACGCAACAACGTCATCTCACGGTGCGCGGACGGAACGGTGGGGCTGTGGAGCGGCCTGGGCGCCTCCCCGCTCCAGTCCGCCCATGCAGACGCCACGAACCACCAGCGCCAGGGCTGCATGTTCACCGCGGCGCCCGACGCGCTGCCCATCTTCGATGCGCCCTTCTCGTTGCTGACGCGCGTGTTCCACGCGACGGGCTTCGACTTCGCGCAGGACGTCCCCCTGGACGTCGCCGACTTCGGCCAGACGGGCTCGGCGAGCGCGCACATCGTGGACCACCTGGGGCGGGACCAGTCGAATGCCAACTTCGTCAACAACCACGATGGCCATGACTGGGGGATGGTGACCGGCACGCCCATCCTCGCCGTGGCCAACGGCACGGTCCTCCTCGCCAGGGACCGGGAGGTCCCCTGCGCCTCTCCCATCCAGAAGGAGGTCTACGTCCAGCACGACGTCGGCTCGGGGGAGTACCTGGAGCGGTTCGTGAGCTACTACGCCCACTTCAAGTCCTACGTCGTCACGGACGGGCAGGTCGTCAAGAAGGGCCAGGTGCTCGGCTACGCGGGCACCACGGGGTGCTCGTCCGGCCCCCACCTGCACCTGGCCGTGGCGCGCCTGACGAACACCGCGTCGGAGTACCGTCGGGACTACTCGATTCCGAGCACGGACCACCCACCCATGACGAGCAACATCGAAATCTATGGGTGGGCCGCGCCCAGCGGCTTCGACCCGTGGGCGTGGCGCAATCATCCCAGCGGCGCCCTCAGCATCCACCTGTGGAACGAGGGACAGGCGCCCGTGAACCCCAACTTCTGACGGGCGCCCCCGTGCTCACAACGCGATGGTGCGAATACCCCGCGACCTCCCAACCTCGCGGCCCCTTGGACAGGCACAGCGTCGGAACATTCGCCGCTCAGCCCTTCTCCTTCCGGGTGGCGAAGAGCCCGTAGCGCACGAGCGTGAAGAGGAGGAAGTAGCCGAGCGCCATCAGTCAGCAGGGCCCGCGTGAGCCACATTGCGTACTCCACCCGATACGCAATGCCACTGCTGGACCAGGTGTCCACCCCTCCCATCGAAATCACCCTCCATGCTCGAGAGGAGGGGTGGAAATGAATCTTCGTGCGAGAACATGGACGTTTCTCTGGGGGCTCGGTTGCCTGCTCTTCGCGAGCAGCAGCCCTGCCATGGACGAGGCGACAGCGAATCGTGCCCTGCAATTCGCCCAGCAGCAGGCGACCAGGACGGACGCGCTGGTACCCGCGGGCCGCTATCCCCAGGCCACCACGAACGGTGGGTGGACCACCTTCGATGCCGCCGCGCCCATTGAATGGACCCAGGGATTCTTCCCCGGCGAGCTCTGGTATCTCTTCGAGGACTCGGGCATCGCCACCTTCAAATCCCTGGCGGCCGCCCGGACGGCGCCGCTGAAGGTCCAGCAGACCAACTCGACGACACACGACACGGGCTTCAAGCTCATCACCAGCTTCGGCAACGCGTACCGCCTCACGGGCGACGAGACCCAGCGGCAGGTGCTGCTCACGGGCGCCGCGTCACTGGCCAAGCGCTACAACGCCAGGCTGGGCGTCATCGTGTGTTGCGATTGGAACCGGCCCGTGTGGCTGGCGCCCATCTTCGTGGACACGATGATGGACCTCGAGCTGCTCCTCTGGGGCGCCGCGCACGGGGGGCAGGCCGCCTGGCGGGACATGGCCGTCAACCACGCGCTCAAGACGCTCAGCGTGCTCGTCCGCTCGGACGGCAGCTCCTTCCACATGGCGGACTTCGACCCGAACACGGGCGCCATGCGCCTGCGCGGCACGTTCCAGGGCGCCTCGAACTCCTCCACCTGGGCCCGAGGGCAGACCTGGCTCATGTATGGCTACACCATGGTGTACCGCTACACGCGCGACACGCGCATGCTGGCCGCGGCCCAGAAGACCACCGACTGGTACCTGAGCCACCTGCCCGCGGACATGGTTCCCATCTGGGACTTCAATGCTCCGGCGAGCCAGCAGTACAAGGACACCTCCGCGGCCGCCGTCGCCGCCTCGGCCCTGTTGGAATTGAGCAACTACGTCACGGACACGGCCACCCGGCAGCGCTATCGGGACGCGGCCCTCCGCATGCTCGATGCGCTCAGCGCCGCGCCCTACCTCGCCAGCGGGACGAGCAAGGCCAGCGTCCTCCAGCACGCCGTGGGAAACCTGCCCGCGGG
Organism: Myxococcus faecalis; assembly: GCF_050039385.1. Lineage (NCBI taxonomy): Bacteria > Pseudomonadati > Myxococcota > Myxococcia > Myxococcales > Myxococcaceae > Myxococcus > Myxococcus faecalis. Next base: position 2,730,448 of record NZ_CP144336.1, read on the forward strand.
CAAGGAGATTGACGTGGGCCTCATCTACGGGGACTACTATTTCGTCGAGGCCCTCCAGCGCTTCAAGCAACAGGACCGCCTGCTGGCGGGCTGGGGCGCGCGCACCAGCTTCCCGGCGGGGGTCCATGACCTGGGGACCCAGAACACCGGCGTCGTCACGGTGGAGTTCGACGTGACGCCACGGCGCTACCCCATCGATGGCGTCATCGGCTACGCCGACACGTCCACCACCGTCACGGGCTTCTCCAGCATGGCCATGGGCATCCGGATGAACACGGACGGCCGCTTCGACGTGCGCAATGGAGGGGGCTACGCCGCGCTCACCCCGGTGCCCTACGCGTTCGACACCACGTACCACGTACGCATGGTGACGAACCTCGACACCAGGCGCTACAGCGTCTGGGTACGTCCGCCGGGCGGCGCCGAAGTCCAGCTCGCCAGCAACTACGCCTTCCGCTCGGACGCGCCCGCCACGGATGACCTCGGCAAGGTGGTGCTCAACAGCACCACCGCGAACGACGCGTACACGGTGACCCGTCACACGGTGTCAGGTGCCTCTTCGATGGCCTGGCCCTCGCGGGTCGATTTCTCGGCGGCCGTGCATGGGCTGGGGACGAGCAACACCGGCACGGTGACGACCGAGTTCGACGTGACGCCGGCCCTCAGCCCCATGGATGGCGTCATCGGCTACGCCGACACCTCCACCACCATCACGTCGTTCTCCAGCTCCGCCATGCTCATCCGGATGAGCACGGACGGCCGCTTCGACGCGCGCGACGGAGACCGCTACGCCGCGCTCACCACCGTCCCCTACACCGCCAACGCGACGTACCACGTGCGGATGGTGACGGACCTCGACGCCAGACGTTACAGCGTCTGGGTGCGCCCGCCGGGCGGCGCCGAAATCCAGATCGCGAACAACTACGCCTTCCGCTCGAACGCCCCTTCGACGAATGACCTGGGGAAGGTGACGCTCAATGGCACGACGGGCAATGACACCTATGTCGTGAGGAACCACGTCGTCAGGAGCGGGGCGGCCGCCGAGCCCACGCCCGACGCCGAGGCCCTCGGTGAGGTGCTCCCGCCCGAGGACTCACCGCAGGTACAGGGGGGCTGCGCCGCCAGCCCCGGCCCCGGGGCGCTGGCCCTCTGCGGCGTGGTGCTATGGCTGACGCGTCGGCGCGGGCGCTCACGCATCGCGGCCTGAGGGCACCCCGCCAGGTTGACGCTCGCCTCGGGCCACGGCCCGAGGCGGGCGTCGCCGTTGCACGTCGATGGCATGCGCCTGAGGTTTGTCGTGAGGTGGACCCGAGGCACATCCCGCCGGGGGGGAATCATGCGAGCAACCGTCTTTCGAGGCGTTGGGGACTTCGGTCTCGAGGAAGTCGAGCAACCCCGGGCTGGAGCGGGCGAAGCCGTGGTCCGCGTGACGTCGACGACCATCTGCGGCACGGACCTGCACATCGTCCGAGGCGAGTACGCCGTGAAGCCGGGCCTCACGCTCGGCCACGAAATGGTGGGGGTCATCGAGGAGCTGGGCTCCGGAGTGCATGGCTTCCAACCGGGCGAGCGCGTCCTCGTCGGCGCCATCACGCCGTGCGGGCAATGCAACGCCTGCCTGTCCGGACACCTGTCCCAGTGCGGACATGGGACGGGATACGAGGCGATGGGCGGCTGGAGGCTGGGCAACACCCTGGATGGGGCCCAGGCCGAGTACGTCCGGATTCCCTCCGCGCAGGCCAACCTGGCGCCGGTGCCCGCGGGGCTCTCGGACGAACAGGTGCTCTTGCTGGCGGACATCGCCTCCACGGGATTCAGCGGCGCCGAGTCGGGCGGCGTGCGCATCGGCGACACCGTGGTCGTCCTCGCCCAGGGCCCCATCGGACTGTGTGCCTCCCTGGGCGCCCGGTTGATGGGCGCCGCGCGGGTCATCGGGGTCGACGGGGACGAGTCCCGGCGGGCCTTCGCCCGGCGGATGGGCGTGGACGTGGTGCTGGACCCTCGAAGCCAGGACGTCGTGGCGGAGGTCAAGCGGCTGACGGGGAGCGGCGCGGACGTGGCCATCGAGGCCCTGGGCGCCCAGGAGACGTTCGAGACGGCCCTGCGCTCGCTGCGTCCGGGCGGCACCCTCTCCAGCCTGGGGGTCTATTCGGGCAAGCTGCAGCTGCCCTACGACGCGTTCGCCGCGGGGTTGGGGGACCACCGCGTCGTCACCACCCTGTGCCCGGGTGGCAAGGAGCGCATGCGCCGGCTGATGGCCGTCGTCCAGTCGGGACGGGTCGACCTGACGCCCCTGCTCACCCACCACTTCGCGCTGAAGGACATCCGGGACGCGTACGAGCTCTTCGGCCAGCGCCGCGACGGCGTCATCAAGGTCGTCATCCACCCGTGAGTGACGCCCCCCTCCGCCTGAACCGGAGCCCCCATGCTCAAGCCCTTCGAGGTGCACGTCCCGGCGGAACCCCTCACCCGCTTCGAGCACGAGCTGGACGAGCAGGGATGGAACGCACTGCGGACGCTCGCACAGCAGACGCAGGCCCGAATGGCCGGTCGCACGTTCTGGAACATCAGCTCCACGGCGAGGGGCGGCGGCGTGGCGGAGATGCTCCCACGCCTCATCGCCTACGCGCGCGGCACGGGCGTGGACGCGCGCTGGCTCGTGCTCACCGGCACCCCGGAGTTCTTCCACATCACCAAGCGGCTGCACCATGCACTGCATGGCTCCCCCGGTGACGGCTCCGGGCTGGGGACGTCCGAGCACGACTGCTACGACGAGGTCCTCCGCGACAACGCGGAGGAGATCCTCGTCCTGGTGAAGCCCGGGGACGTGGTCCTGCTGCACGACCCGCAGACCGTGGGGCTCGGCCCCGCCCTGTCCTCCGCGGGCGCCCACGTGGCCTGGCGCTGCCATATCGGCCGGGACACGCCGAACGCGGAGGTGGAGCGGGCGTGGGAGTTCCTCGCGCCGGGCCTGGCCGCCGCCCGGCTCACGGTCTTCAGCCGGGCCGCGTATGCGCCCCCCCAGTGCGCGGGCCGGGCGCTCGTCATCCAGCCCTCCATCGACATCTTCGCGGTGAAGAACCAGCCCATGGCGCCCGAGGTCGCGCGCGCCATCCTCGCGACCACCGGTCTGCTGCGCGAGACGCCGGACACGGCGGCGCCCGTCTTCACGCGCGCCGACGGCGTGACGGGGCGCGTGTCGCGGGGCGTGGACGTCATCCGGCTGGGCGCGGGGCCCACCGCCGAAGTTCCCCTCGTGGTGCAGGTGTCCCGGTGGGACCCGCTGAAGGACCCGGCGGGCGTGCTGCTCGGGTTCGCGAGGATGCTGCGCAAGGCGCCCCACGTGCACGCGGAGCTGGTGCTCGCGGGGCCCGCCGTCACGTCCGTGGCCGATGACCCCGACGCGGCGGCGACCCTCGAGGACGTCCACGCGCTGTGGCGACAGCAATCGCGCTTCGTCCGCCAGCATGTCCATCTGGCGTGCCTGCCCATGGCCGACAGCGAGGAGAACGCCGCCATCGTCAACGCGCTGCAACGCCACGCGAGCGTGGTGACGCAGAAGAGCCTCCAGGAAGGCTTCGGGCTCACCCTCACCGAGGCCATGTGGAAGCAGCGCGCCGTGGTGGCGAGCGCGGTGGGCGGACTCCAGGACCAGGTCGTCCATGGGGAGAACGGCCTGCTCGTGCGGAACGCCGGGGACCCGGAGGAGTTCGCGGGCGCGGTGCGCTCGCTCCTGGAGGACCCGGCGCGGGCCGCCGCGCTGGGGCGCCGTGCCCGTGAGACGGTCCGCGCCCGCTTCACCGCCCCTCGTCACCTCACGGACCTCGCGCGCCTCATCGAACGACTGGACGCGCGCTGACACAGGAGATGGAAGCATGGACCCTTCCCATGAGAGCCAGCAGCCCGTCCGGCCCGACGCGCCCGGCGCCACCTCAGACCTCATCCGCTGGTTCGACTCGCTGTCGCGAGAGGACGTCAGCGTGGCGGGAGGCAAGGGCGCCAATCTCGGGGAGCTGACCCACGCCAGCCTCCCCGTACCGCCGGGGTTCGTGGTCACCGCCGCCGCCTTCCAGGAGGCCATGGCGCCCGTGCGCCCCCGGCTCCGCGAGCTCTGGCAGCGCGTCGACCCGGAGGACCCGCAGTCCCTGGCGGAGGTCACCGAGGCGCTGCGAGCCACGGTGCGCCAGGTCCCCGTGCCCGAGCGCCTGCGCTCCGCCCTGCTCGGCGCCTATCACCAGTTGGGCGAGCAGGGGGCCGTGGCCGTCCGCTCCTCGGCGACCTCCGAGGACACCGGCGCCACGTCCTTCGCGGGCATGCACGAGACGTACACCAACGTCGTGGGTGACGAGGCGCTGCTCGACAAGCTGCGCGCGTGCTGGGCCTCGGCCTATGGACAGCGCGTGGTGGCCTACCGGAAGGCCCAGGGCCTCACCGAGGAGCCGGCCATCGCCGTCGTCGTGCAGCGCATGGTGGACTCGACTCGCGCGGGGGTCATGTTCACCGCGGACCCGGCCACCGGGGACCTCCACCGCGTCATCATCGAGGCCGCCTACGGCCTGGGCGAGGTGGTGGTGAGCGGCCAGGTGGAGCCGGACACGTACGTGGTGGCCAAGCAGGGGCCGCGTCTGCTGGAGGTGCGCGTCGGGGAGAAGTCCTTCCAGCGGGTGCGCGATGGCGTGGGCCAGGAGCGGCGCGAAGCGCTCTCCCCCGAGCAGGCCCACCAGCGCGTGCTCCAGGACGTGGAGGTGTTGGAGCTGGCGCGCCTGGGCCTGCGCGTGGAGCGCCACTATGGCGCGCCGCAGGACATCGAATGGGCGGAGGCCGGTGGCAGGCTGTATCTCGTCCAGTCGCGCCCGGTGACGACGCTGGGCGGGGCGACGAAGGAGGAGCGCAAGGACGCGCGGCCCAAAAGCCCCCGGGTGTCCGGGCTGGGCGCCTCTCCAGGGGTCGCGACGGGGCGCGTGCGCGTGCTGCGAAGCCCCGAGGAGGGCCGGCGGCTCCAGACAGGCGAGGTCCTGGTGGCGCCGATGACCTCTCCGGACTGGGTGCCGACGCTCCGGCGCGCGGCCGCGGTAGTGACCGACAGCGGCGGGATGACCTGCCATGCCGCCATCGTCAGCCGGGAGCTGCGCAAGCCCTGCGTGGTGGGCACGCGCACGGCGACCCGGCGGCTCCAGGACGGCGAGGAGGTGACGGTGGATGGCTCCGCGGGCACGGTCCTGGAAGGCCGGGTGGAGCAGCAAGCCCTCGGGGTCGTCTCGTCCGAGCCGTGGAGGCCGAGCGGCCTGGCCTCCGCTGGAACCGCCACGCCCGAAGTGCTCGCCACGCGCCTCTACGTCAATCTGGCCCTCCCCCAGCAGGCCCGCGACGCGGCGGCGCTCCCCGTGGACGGCGTGGGGCTGCTGCGCGCCGAGTTCATGCTCACCGAGGCGCTGGGCGGGGTCCACCCACGCAAGCTCATCGCCGAGGGGCGCGGCCGCGAGTTCGTCGAGCGGATGTCCGACGCGCTGCTCCAGGTCACCCGCGCCTTCGGGAGACGGCCGGTGGTGTACCGCACCACGGACTTCCGGACGAACGAGTTCCGGGGCCTGGAGGGCGGCGCCGAGTTCGAGCCCGCCGAGTCCAACCCCATGATGGGCTTTCGTGGCTGCTACCGATACATCCGCGAGCCGGAGGTGTTCAGGCTCGAGCTGGAGGCGGTCGCCCGCGTGCGGGAGCAGACCCCCAACCTGCACGTGATGATTCCCTTCGTGCGCACCACGTGGGAGCTGGCCGCCTGCCTCGATGCCCTGGACGCAAGCCCCCTGGGCCGCCACCGCGGGCTGGAGCGCTGGGTGATGGCGGAGGTGCCCTCGGTCGTCTACCGCATCCCCGAGTACGCGCGGCTGGGCATCAGCGGCGTGTCCATCGGCTCCAACGACCTCACGCAGCTGATGCTCGGGGTCGACCGGGACTCCGAGTCGTGCGCGGAGCTGTTCGATGAAGCGGACGCGGCGGTGCTGGACGCCATCGTCCGCATCATCCGGGCCAGCCGTGAAGCCGGCATCACCTGCTCCCTCTGCGGTCAGGCCCCCTCCAACCGCCCCGAGTTCGCCGAGCACCTGGTGCGCGCGGGAATCACGTCCATCTCCGTGGACCCCGCGGCGGCCTGGGCCACACGCGAGGTCATCGCGGCGGCGGAGCGACGGCTGTTGCTCGAGGCCGCGCGAGCGCGGTGATGCGTCGCATGCGACGGACAGCGCCACGAGCGCCCTCCTTCTGGGCCCGCCTGCGCCTGCCGCGGCTGCGCCAGGCGAGGCGCTCCCGAGCCGCGCTGGAGAAGTCGCTCCGGCTGGCGGAGGCGCGCCTGTCCGGGCTCATCGCCACCACGGTCGACGCCATCATCTCCGTCGACACGCGGCAGCGAATCACCCTCTTCAACGAGGGGGCGGAGCACATCTTCGGGTACTCCGCACGGGACGCGGTGGGTCAGCCCCTGGACCTCCTGCTCCCGGAGCGCTACCGAGGGGCCCACCAGCACCACGTCCAGCGATTCGCGGCGGGCTCCCGGCTCTCCCGACAGATGGGCGAGCGGAGCACCATCATCGGCCGGCGCAGCAATGGCGAGGAGTTCCCCGCGGAGGCCAGCATCTCCAAGGTGGAGCAGGAGGGCACGCTCGTGCTCACCGTCATCCTTCGCGACATCTCGACCCGCAGACAGGCGGAGGAGGTGCTCCGGACCAGCGAGGAGCGCTTCCGCACGGCGTTCGCGAACGCGCCGACCGGCATGGCCCTGGTCGGGCTGGATGACCGGTTCCTGAGCGTGAACTCCGCCATGTGCGACATCGTTGGCTACACGCCGGAGGAGCTCCTCGCCCGGACCTTCCGGGACATCACCTGGCCCGGGGACCTGGAGGTGACGCTCCAGAACAGACAGCGACTGCTGCGGGGGGAGGTCCACACCTATCAACTGGAGAAGCGCTACCTGCACAAGCAGGGGCACACCGTGAGCATCCTGCTCACCGCCTCGTTGGTCCGTGACTCCCGGGGGCAGCCGCTCCACTTCATCGCGCAGGTGCAGGACATCTCCGAGCGCCAGGAGCTGGAGCGGGCCCAACATTTCCTGGCGGAAGCGGGGCCACGACTGGCGGGCTCGCTGGACTCCCGGACGACGATGGCCGCCGTCACGGGGCTCGCGGTCCCCGCGCTGGCCGACGGGTGCATCGTCGGCCTGGTGGATGAGCACGGGCAGGTCCGGGCGGTGCAAGCCGCGGCGGTCTCCCCCGAGAAGTCCAGGCGCCTGGACGCGCTGCTCGCCCACCACCCGTGCCTCCCCTCCCTCCAGGGGGAGCTCGTCGCGGGTGTGCTCCGAACGGGGCGCTCCGTGGTCCTGCCGGAGTCCTCCGGAGCGGAGACACCGCGGGAGGACGGCTGCCCGCTGGACCTGCTGCGCGGCCTCGGGTCCGTCTCGGGACTCATCGTGCCGCTGCGGGCCCGGGAGCAGACCCTGGGCGCGGTCATGCTGTGGACGGCCGAGTCCGGGCGCCGCTACGGCGAGCAGGACCTGGCGCTGGCGGAGGCCCTGGCCAACCGCGCGGCGCTCGCCATCGACAACGCCCGCCTCCACGAGCGGTCCGAGCAGGCGACCCGCTTGCGGGACGAAGTCCTGCGCGTCGTCGCCCACGACCTCCGCACGCCCCTGAACGTCGTCGCGCTGTGCACGGAGTCCCTCGGCAGGAGGCCCCCCGGCCAGCGGCCTCCCACCCAGACGCTCGAGACCCTCCGCAAGGCGGTGGAGCGGGCCCAACGGCTCATCCAGGACCTGCTGGATGTCGCCCGGATGGAGTCCGGGCACCTGCTCGTCGAGCGTGCGCGGGTGGATGGCGCGTTGCTCGTCCAGGAAGCGCTCGACCTGCACCGCGCGCTCGCCGAGGAGAAATCCATCCAGCTCTCCAGTGACATCCCCCTGCACGCCCCGGCGCTCCTCGCCGACCATGCCCGGGTGGTCCAAATCCTCTCCAACCTGCTCGGCAACGCCATCAAGTTCACGCCCGCCGGCGGACACGTCCACCTCCAGGCCGTCCCCGAGGGAGCCATGATGAGGTTCTCCGTCCGGGACTCAGGGCCCGGGATTGCACCGGAACACCTCTCGCATGTCTTCGAGCCCTTCTGGCAGGCGCAGGCGGGGAGGAAGGAGGGCGCGGGACTCGGGCTCGCCATCGTGAAGGGGCTCGTCGACGCGCATGGCGGCAAGCTCTGGGTGGACAGCCGCCCCGGACAGGGAAGCACCTTCTGCTTCACCCTCCCCACGCAAGCGTCGGCCGACCAGCCACACCCACCTCACGCGTGAGTCCACGGCGGCAGGCCGCACGCTCGCCGAGGCCGGGCACGGGGGCAGGTCTGTCGTGGCGGTCCGAGAGGAAGCCCCAACACGGGCAGGGCGGCGATGGCCTCCGCGTCCGGGGCCCAGCACACCTTGCGCGCTCCGAGGCCCCCCTTACCCTTCAAGAGGGAGCCAGAGGCCTGGCACGCATGGCGCGCGCCGGTCAGCCCCAAGGAGGTCATGAACCATGGCAATGCTTCCCGTCCGACGCGCGAAGAGGCTCGCGAGCAGCGAGCAATCCTGGGACCCCTTCGCTCAGATGCGGGAGTTGCTCCAGGCAGCCCCCACGGAGTCACTGCGAGGGCTGGTGCCGGGAGCCAGGGAGGACTGGACGCTCTCCCCCGACTTCGACGTCAAGGAGACGCAGGACGCCTACGTCTTCAAGGCGGACCTGCCGGGCATCCAGCAGGAGGACGTGGAGATTTCCGTCACCGGGCAGCGGCTCACCATCAGCGGCAAGCGCGAAGAGGAGAAGCGCGAGGAGGGCGAGCGCTATTTCACGTACGAGCGCAGCCACGGCAGCTTCGCCCGGACCTTCACCGTGCCGGAGGGCGTGGACCTGGACAACGTCAACGCGGAGCTGAAGGAGGGCGTGCTCACCCTGAACATCCCCAAGCGCCCGGAGGGCAGGTCCAGGCGCATCCCCATCGGCAGTGGCCCGGCCAAGGGCAAGGCGTGAGCCTCGTCCCGCCAGGAGCCGGCCCCGCACCGCGGGGGACGCGGCCCGCGCCCGAGGCGCCTCCGCGGAGGCGCCCGGTGGGGCGGCTGGGAGTGTCCGCGCATGCTTCATCGCAGCATGGACAGACACCGCCGCGAGCCTCCCCCCCGGGCTGAGCGCGGGGCGGGGCCGCGGCCCCGGATGGAGTGGCGCAGGTGGGGCTTCGGACTCGCGCTGCTGGCGTCCGTCGTCCTGGTCGCCACGCGATGGACGGAGGAGCGGGACTTCGCCTTGATGCTGCGTCGGGCGGCGCCCTCCTGGCTGCTGCTCGCCGCGCTGCTGCAGGCGGCGACGTACCTGTCCCAGTCCGCGGTGTGGAGCGCCGTGCTGGCGAGGACGCCCTTCCGCGTCCCGCGAGGCGCGCTCTATTCGATGAGCGTCGCCAAGCTCTTCATCGACCAGGCCCTCCCCTCCGCGGGCATCAGCGGCTCGGTGCTCATCGTCCAGGGGATGACCCGGCGGGGGGTCGGCCGAGGGGCCGTGATGGCGTGTGTGGTGGTCGAGACGATGACCAACCAGGCCGCGCTCATCCTGGGACTGTTGCTCGCGCTCGGGACGGAGGGCTGGGTCGGCGAGGCGCGCGCGCTGGTGTGGCTCGCCACGGGGGTGCTCATCGTCCTCACCGGCGCGCTCATCGGCCTGCTCCTGCGACTGTCCCGAAGGGGGCGCGGTGGTGTCCCGTCCTCGCGGCGCATCGCGAGGATTCCCGGCGCCAGGACCCTCCTCGAGGCGCTCAGCGAAGCACCACCGTCACTGACGCACAGCCCCCGGGTGCTGGGCGAGGCCACCGGCTACAACTTCCTCATCCACCTGCTCGACGCCGCGACCCTGTGGGCCCTGCTCCGCTCGGTGGGGGTGGACGCTCCCGCGGCGGGGGTCTTCACGGCGTTCATGCTGTCCACGCTGGCCCGCACGCTCGGGGTCGTCCCCGGCGGCCTCGGGACGTTCGAGGCCGCGTCCATCGGCCTGCTGCACCTGATGGGCGTCTCGATGGAGGCGTCGCTCTCGGCGACGCTGCTGTTCCGTGGGTTCAGCTTCTACCTCCCCCTGGTCCCCGGGCTGCTGCTGTCCAGGCGCGAGCTGCGCGGGCAACGGGAGGCCTCCCGTCCGAGCCCCGTCGAGCGATATTGGAGTCAGTCCCTCCCGGCCCTGCTCGAGGCCCTGCGGACGACCCCCGAGGGGCTCTCCCGTGAGGAGGCCGCGCGTCGGCGGGAGCTTCACCGCGCGAACGCGGTGGAGCAGACGCATGCGCCCTCCCGCCTGGGCGTCGTCTGGGGCCAGCTCAAGAGCCCCCTGGTCCTGCTCCTGGTCATCGCGGCGGCCATCTCCGCGTTCACCGGCGCGTGGAGCGATGCCCTCATCGTCCTGGCCATCCTGTCGGGCAGCGTGCTGCTCGGCTACTCACGCGAGTACAAGGCCCAGGCCACCATCGCGCGGCTGAGGGAGCAGGTCACGACCGGGGTGAAGGTCCTGCGCGACGGGCGACCCACCACCGCGCCGCTGCCGGACATCGTCCCGGGGGATGTCGTGCTGCTGTCGGCGGGCAGCGTGGTGCCCGCGGACGCCCGCCTCCTCGAGGCGACGGACCTGTTCGTCAGCCAGGCGGTGCTGACCGGAGAGAGCTTCCCGGTGGAGAAACGCCCCGGGAGCGCGCCCCCCGAGGCGGCGCTCATCGGACGTGACAACTGCGTCTTCCGGGGGACGCATGTGCGCAATGGCACCGGCCGATGCCTCGTCGTCGCGACCGGCCGGGACACGTCTTTCGGAGGCATCACCCGACACCTGGCGCTCCGGGCCCCCGAGACGGAGTTCGACCGGGGCCTGAGGCAGTTCGGTCATGTCCTGCTCACCACCATGATGGTGATGGTGCTCACCGTCGTCGCCATCAACACGCTGCTGAACCGGCCGCCCCTGGAGACGCTCCTGTTCGCCCTCGCCCTCGCGGTGGGGCTGAGCCCGGAGCTGCTGCCGGCCATCCTCAGCGTGAACCTCTCCGCAGGCTCTCAGGCCATGGCCAACCGAGGCGTGCTGGTCCGCAGGCTCGGCGCCATCGAGAACCTGGGCAGCATGGACGTGCTGTGCACCGACAAGACGGGGACCCTGACCGAAGGGGTCGTCAGCCTCCTGGGGGCCCACGACACCTCGGGCCAGCCATCCGAGCACGTCCTCACCCTGGCGACCCTCAACGCCGGGCTCCAGGCGGGCCTGGCCAATCCGCTCGACGAGGCCATCCTCCGGGCGCGACCGCTCCCGGCCGAGGGCGCCCGGAAGCTGGGGGAGATTCCCTACGACTTCGTCCGCAAGCGCCTGTCCGTCATCGTCCGCCAGGGTGGCGAGGTCCTGCTCGTCACCAAGGGGGCCTTCCCCCAGGTCGTGGAGGCCTGCACCCGGACGGCCGGAGGAGCCCCGCTCGACGCGCCGCTCCGGGCGAGGCTTCAGGACCAGGTCGACGCCTGGGGAGAACAGGGAGTGCGCGTGCTGGCCCTGGCGACGCGCGCCATCCAGGCCCGGGAGCGCTACACGCGGGAAGACGAGCACGAGCTGACCTTCCTGGGATTCTTGACCTTCGTCGACCAGCCCAAGGCGGGCGCCCGGGAGGCCCTCCTGGAGCTCTCCGGGTTGGGGGTGCGCGTCAAGCTCATCACCGGAGACAGCCGCAGGGTCGCGGAGCACGTCGCGAGGCAGGTGGGGCTCGGCGCCGAGCGGGTGCTCACGGGCGCCCGGCTCCACCACCTGACGGACGAGGCGCTGTGGCACCAGGTCGAGCACGTGGAGCTCTTCGTCGAGGTGGACCCGACCCAGAAGGAGCGCATCATCCTGGCGCTGAAGAAGCAGGGCCATGTGGTGGGCTTCCTGGGAGACGGGGTGAACGACGCCCCGGCGATGCACGCGGCCGATGCCAGCCTCTCCGTGGACCAGGCCGCGGACGTGGCCCGGGAGGCCGCGGACTTCGTCCTCCTCCGGCGACACCTGGACGTCGTCCGACACGGCATCGAGGAGGGGCGCAGGACGTTCGCCAACACGATGAAGTACGTGCTCACCACGACGAGCGCGAACCTGGGGAACATGATCAGCATGGCGGCCGCCTCGCTGTTCCTTCCCTTCCTGCCGCTGCTGCCGGGGCAGATCCTCCTGAACAACTTCCTCTCCGACATCCCCGCGGTGGGGCTGGCGGGCGACAGCGTGGACCCCGAGCTGGTGGACCGGCCGCGGCGCTGGGACAAGCGCCTCATCGGGCGGTTCATGGTGACCTTCGGACTGCTGAGCTCGCTCTTCGACGTCCTCACCTTCGGGGTGCTGCGGCAGCTGTTCCACGCCGGCCCCGAGCTGTTCCGCACCGGCTGGTTCATCGAGTCGCTGCTGACGGAGCTGGCGGTCGCGCTGGTGGTGCGCACGCGCCGTCCCTTCTACCGCAGCCGCCCTGGGAGGCTGCTGCTCGTCTCCACGGGGGCCGTCATCGCGCTCACCTTCCTGGTGCCCTTCATCCCCCACGCGAGCGTCCTCGGCTTCGTGCGCCCTCCCCTCCTGCTGCTCGTGGCGGTGACCACCATCACCCTGCTGTATGTCGTCGCAGCGGAGCAGGCCAAGGGGCCCTTCTTCCGGAGACAGGACCCAGCCCACGTCCGATGAGCAGCGGCACCAGCGCCACCAGCACCCCCAGCGCGACGCGCGCCCAGTCATCGACATGCAAGGGGTGCAGCCCCAGCACCGCCGCGAAGGGCCGCACCTGGATGAGCAGGACGGACACGCCCAGGGACAAAGCGCAGATCCACCGGGCCGTGCGGGTGCGCAGCCCCGTGAGCACGGCCGCGAAGCAGGCGCTCGCGAGCGTGAGCGAGGCCAGCGCCACCGCGCGACCGTGCTCCACGTCGCGCGTGGGGCCGAGGCTCCGGTCGTAGCCCCAGACCAGTCCCGCGGTCAGCAACCCGCCCGCCACCACGAGGGTGACCCAGTCCCGCGAGGAGAAGACGCGCGTGGCGCTCCGTCCCCGGGAGGGCCCCAGCCGGCCCGGCCGCGCCGCCTCCTGGAAGGCCAGCATCGCCGTGGGGTGGATGATGAGCTCCAACCACACGATGTGGATGGGCAGGTACAGCAGCGGATAGCCCGCCAGCGGGAGCAGCGCGGCCGTGAACACGAGCGGGATGTGGACGAGCAGCAGGTACTGGAAGCAGCGCTGGAGGTTGTCGAAGAGCTGTCGGCCCTCCGCGATGGCGCGCACCAGCGTGCCGAAGTCGTCGTCGAGCAACACGATGGACGAGGCCTCGCGCGCGCCGCGCGTCCCGCGCTCCCCCATGCAGATGCCCACGTCGGCGGCCTGGAGCGCGGGGATGTCGTTCACCCCGTCCCCCGTCGCCGCCACCACCTCGCCGTGCTCTTGCAGCGCCCGCACCAGCGCGTGCTTCTGGGCCGGCAGCGCCCGGGCCACCACGTCCACCGCCGGGGGCGCGCCCGCGTCCTGAAGGCGCGCCTCCAGCACCTCGCCCGTCATGACCACGGGCCGTGCGCCGCCGAGCCCCAGCTCCCGCGCCACCGTCAACGCCGTCTCCGGATGGTCCCCTGTCACCATCACGGTGCGCAGCCCCGCCTCCCTGCACTCGCGCACCGCCTCCCTGACCCCGACGCGAATCGGGTCCTCGCAGGCGATGACCCCCAGGAAGTGGAAGCCCTGGTCGGGCTCGCCCCCACGCCACGAGGCGGGGTCCAGCGGCTGACTCGCGCACGCGATGACCTTGCGCCCCTCGCGCGCGAGCGCCGAGACGCGCTGGGCCCACTCCGCCCGGTCGTCGGGCGCGAGCGCAGCGCGGGCCATCACCTGCTCGGGGGCGCCCTTCACGGCGGCGAGCAGCCCAGCGCCCTCCTCCACCACCGCGGTCTCCCGCTGGCGCTCCTCCGTGAAGGGGAACGTGGCCCGGACCCGCCCTCCGCGCACGGGGACCGAGGCCCGCGCGGCCTCTTCGAGCAGCGCGGTGTCGAGCGGGTCCTGCCCTTCCTCGCGCGACGCCAGCGCCGCGACGCGCAGCAGCTCCTCCCGGGTGACGTCCGACGAGGGGAGCACCCTGGCCACGCCCAGCCGACCCTCCGTCAGCGTGCCCGTCTTGTCGGAGCAGATGCACGTGACCCGGCCGATGTTCTCCACGGAGACGGCGCGCCGCACCAGGGCCTGCCTGCGCGCGAGCCGGTAGACGCCCGCGCCCAGGAAGAAGGTGAGCGCCAGGGGGAACTCCTCGGGGAGCGCGGCCACGCCGAGCGTGGCGGCGCTCAAGAGCGCATCCGCCCATCCGAAGCCCTGGCGCCAGCGGACGAAGGCGAGGACGCCACACAGCCCGGCGGCCACCATCACCAGGACGGAGACCAGCTGCGCCACGGCCTGCTGGAGCGGTGTACGGGCTCGCGCGCCCCGCTCGGCGGAGCGCACGATGCTCCCATAGAGCGTGTCGGCGCCCGTGTAGACGACGCGCACCCAGGCCGTCCCCGTCAGCAGGCGCGTCCCGGCGAGGCCCCAGTATCGCCCCTCCACGGGTGGCGCCTCTCCGGGCGGCAGCTGGCCCAGGGGCCGCTTGCCCACCGGCAGGGACTCGCCCGTCAGCGAGGACTCCTCGGCCTGGAGTGCCTCGCCCCGCACGACCAGGCCATCGGCGGGGAAGTAGGCACCGGCGTCCACGCGGGCCAGGTCCCCCACCACCACCTCCGCGGCGGGGACCTCCGCCTCGCGCCCATCCCGGAGCACGACGGCCCGCGCCGCCAACCGGCTCTGCAGGCCCTCGGTGGAGACGCGCGTGCGATGGTGAAGGAAGGCATCCATGCCGAGCAGTGGAGCAATGGCTCCCAGCAGCACCAGCCCCTCCGACACCTTGCCCAGCACGAGGTAGAGCGTGCTCATCCCCACGAGGAACCAGAGCATCGGGTCGCCCGCCGCCTCGCGGAGGCTCGCCAGGGTGGAGCGGCGGGGCCTCACCACCACGTCATTGCGCCCATACTGCCCGCGCCGCGCCAGCACTTCGTCGGATGCGAGCCCCGTGGCCTCTTTCAGGGGACAGGGCAGGCGGCGGGTGGGGACGGGGATGCGCATGAGCGCTCACGGTGCCGCCTCGTCGCGAGGCTGGCGGGTCGCCAGGGCGTCCACGGAGACGGGTCTGGCGGCGACGCCCGACTCCGGATGGGCTCGAGGCAAACGTGCGGCGGGAGCACGCGTCGCACATTCACCGCCCCCACGCAGGGTCGCTGCGTCGGCTCCGTTCGGGCGCTCGGCGCGCTGTCCCCCGCCGGGTCCCGCCAGGACGACCCCGACCCGCCAAGACCGCGCCGACGGGATGGGCTCCTCCCCTGGCGGGCATCAAGGTCGAGCAATGGCTCCAGGTAGAAGAGGTCCACTACCGCCAGCGACAGGAACAGGGTCAACAAGCGGCGCCCGCCGGCCACCCCCACTGCGCCATCCCGGATGAAGTGCTGCCCTGGGCCCGTGGTGCGTGGGGCCCGCGTGCGCGCTCCCTGGCGCGCGGACGGCTGGCGCGTGCCCGGACAGCCCGCTTGAGCTCAGACGAGCGAAGAGCGATGGACGTCCGCGGGGCTCACGTCGCTGGCCTCCAGGAGCTCGCTGAAGGCGTCGAATCCTTCCTTCTGGATGAACGCGTACTCCGCCTCATGCAGCGGCACGAGCCAGCACAGCTCGATGTGCTGAGGACCGAGGTGGCGGCTGCCGAACTCCTCGTCCTCACCCATGGCCTCGTCCACGGACGGTGGCGAAGCGCGCGACGGGAGACTCCGCGGAGGCCGGGAAGAAGTAGACCTCGACGACGTCGGTCTGCCGGGAGAAGCGCTGCCGGTCGCGCGGCATGCCCCAGTGCCGCAGGCAGGCCCCCAGCACGACGGTCCGCCGGAGGTCCTGCTGGAACAGCTCGGGTGGGTCCATTCGACCAGTCTACCGTCACGTCACTTCGTGGCGGGCACAGGCGTCTTGACGGGCTCGGGCCGCGGCGGTGCCTGGAGCGGAGGCAGTGACGCGGTCAACGCGCCCACGTAGAGCCGGCCGGAGAAACCATCCGGCTGTCGGGCGGGGTAGAGCCTCAGCCCCGCGTCCTGCGCGGTGGCCTGTCGCGCCTCCAGCGACGGGCTGATGCCGAAGACGTTGCACTCCACGTCCTCCTCCCAGACGCTGTAGCGACACACGTACTGGGTGCCGCGCCGGAAGCCCACGTCCAGCGCTCGCACCGAGGGCAGCACCTTCGCCACCCGCGAGCCCATGGGCTCCAGGTCCCCATCCCAGCTCACCTGCGTGGTGCGAGCGTGGACGCTCCCCGTGAGCACCAGCGTCCAGGCCTGGGGGCGCCTGGCCTGCGCCTTCAACAGTCCCTGGGCCATCCGCTCCTCGCGCTCGTTGCCGTGCGCCTTGTCGGAGTCGATGGCGACCACGGCCACGTCCTTGCCGGAGACGCGCAGGCGGCGCGCCTGCTCGACGAGCCAGAGCATGGCGCGGCTGCTGCGCCCGTCCTGGTACACCCGGCGCCAGAAGGCGCTCCCCGAGAGGAGCTCCTGCAACGCGGAGGAGTCGCCGGAGCTGCCCAGATAGCGCTCCAGCAGCGGCTGCTCCACGTCGGGGATGGACAGCGCCAGCGTCACTGGCAACTCCCGGGACGTGGCCTCACACAACATCCGCAGCGCCACGGACGGCACCTCCTGTGTGCCCAGCGGGTCCGCCACCAGCAGGACGCCGCCCGCGGAGAACAGCGACGAAGCGCCCTCCACGGGAGCACCACAGGAGGGCGGAGCGACGGGGGCGCGCTCCTCCTCGTTGCCTCCCTCCATCACCACCGAGCGCATGGGCAGGGGAGGATTGCCGCCCACCAGCTCCAGCGCGGGAGCCATCTCCAGCGCCGCGAGGAGCCGCTGCTCCACGCCCATGTCGCGAAGGCCCTGCGCCGGCCGGTAGCCCTCCAGGCCAGGGAGGCCCTTGAAGTCGGCGATGATATCCACCTGCCTGCTCGGGGTGCCGCGGACCTCGGAGGCGAACGCCGGGTCATGCACGTAGCGAAGGCGGAAGATGCGGACGACGGACTGTCGGGGGCCGTGCCGCTCACCCTGGATGTAGAAGCGCTCCGGCGGGGAGATGTCCGGGATGAAGGAGGAGAACATCTCCAGGCCGCCCTCCTTCTCCAGCACGTCGAAGCGGCCCGTCTCCAGGATGTGCCGGGCCGTCATCATCGCGTCCTCGACGGGCACCTGGTAGACGAGCTCCTCCGCCGGAACCTCGTATTGGCCCGTCTCAGGGTTGTACTGGGTCGCGAGGCCTCGCGTGGGGCCGGCACATCCCACGAACCCCAACAGCCCCAGCATCACTCCGGACCATCGCATCGAAGCCTCCATGGCCAACCCGCGGCCCTCGATGAACGACTGGCGCGCGCCGGACATATTCCTCCACCGTCGGATTCGTGGGAACCCGGGCCCGAGCGAGCACCGGCTCCGGTGCGGACCTGGCAGCTTGCCCGCGCCTCGGGTGCGCTTCGCGCTTCACCTCGCGGAGGGCGTGCCGCGCGGGTAGTCCGTGTACCCCTCCGCGCCACTCGCATGGAGCAGCTCCTTGCGAATCTCCGCCAGGGGGAGCCCCTCTCGTGCGCGCGTGACGAAGTCGGGGTTCGCGATGAATGGCGAACCGAAGGCCACCAGCTCCGCCTGTCCGGCGGCGAGGGCGGCCTGGGCGCTCTGCGTCGTGAAGCCCCTGTTGGCGATGAGCGTCCCCCCGAAGGCGGCGCGGAGCGCCTTCACCGTCATCGGCAACGCCTGGTGCGAGTTGCCCACCACGTGGACATAGACCAGACCGCTCAGCCTGCCCGCGACGTAGGTGTAGAGCGCGTGGATGTCGTCGTAGAGGGGCATGTCCACGTGGGTGTTGTAGGGCGACAACCGCACGCCCACCCGGTCCGCGCCAATCGCCTCGGCGCAGTCGTGTGCCACCTCCACCAGGAGCCGCGCGCGGTTCTCCAGGCTGCCGCCATGGGCATCCGTGCGCGGGTTCAGGTGCGGATTGAAGAACTGCTCGAACAGGAAGCCATTGGCCCCGTGCAGCTCGATGCCGTCGAAGCCGGCGTCGATGGCGTTCCTCGCGGCCTGGACGAACTCGCGTCGGACCTGGGCCACGTCCCGCGAGGTCATCGCCTCGGGCGTCGAGATGGGCCTGGGCCCCTGGGCGTCGGTGAAGATGTCTCCTTGGGCCGGCACCACGCCCGGCGCCAGCAGTCGCGCCCCCGGCGGCAGGTTGAGCACGTGGCCGACACGGCCGCAGTGCATCACCTGGACGAAGATGTGGCCGCCCGCTTCGTGCACGGCGTCCGTCACCTCACGCCAGCCGGCCACCTGCTCGCGGCTGTAGATGCCCGCCTCACGGGCGAAGCCGAGGCCATTGGGCGAGGGGCTCGTCCCTTCGGTGATGATCAACCCCGCCTCCGCCCGCTGCCGGTAGTAGTCGCGCATCAACGCGTTGGGCGTCCCGCCGATGGCGCGACTTCGCGACATGGGCGCCATGACGACGCGGTTCGACAGCGTGATGCGACCCAATCCGTAGGGAGTGAACAGTGCCATGCGCGGAACATGCGCGGACGAAGGCTTCCGGACAATCGAACCTGAATTGGATACACTGTCCGGATATGCGGACAGTCGACCCGAATGGCATCATCGCGTTCCTGGAGGTCGTCGAGCGCGGCAGCTTCCGGGGCGCCGCGCGGGCGCTGGCCCTGCCCAAGTCGACGGTCAGCCAGCGTGTGGCGGTGCTCGAGGAGCAGCTCGGCGTCCAGTTGCTACTGCGCACCACGCGCACCGTCATGCTCACCGACATCGGCGCCAGCTACCAACGTGAGGTCGCGCCGGCCATGGCCGCGCTGCGTGACGCCGAGGCATTGGTGAACGAGCTGCAGGCGCACCCGAGCGGACGGCTCCGCATGAGCGCGCCGGTCGAGCTCGGCCAGCGGTTGATGGGCGGGGTGCTCGCGGCCTTCGCGCAGCGGTATCCGCAGGTGAAGCTGGAGCTGGAGCTCACCGACAGGGAGGTGAACATGGTCGAGGAGGGACATGACCTGTGCATCCGCGTCGGTCCGCTCCGGGACTCGCAGCTCATCGCCCGCAAGCTCGGCGCGCCCTCGCACGTGGGCATCTTCGGGAGCGCCGCCTATCTCAAGAAGGCGGGCAGACCCAAGCACCCTCGCGAGCTGTCGGCGCACCGGTGCTTGAGCATGGGCAGCTCCACCTCACCGATGACCTGGGCGTTCAGCGGGACGCGGCCCGTGGGCATCCGGCCGGCCATCGCGGTGAACAGCTTCCAGGTGCTGTGCGCGCTGGCGACCGCGGGGGCGGGGCTGGCGCGCCTGCCCCGCGCGCAGGCGAACACGCGCGCCCTGGTGGAGGTCCTCGAACCGTTCGCGCCAGCCCCGCACCAGGCCTTCGCCGTCTATCCGGCGGCGCGGCACCCGAGCGCGGCGCTGCGCGCGATGCTCACGGTGCTGGGCGAGACGTTCGGCTCCTGTGAGGCCGCGGTTCGCGGGGGTGAGCCGTGATGGCCTCGCGGCGGCGGGAGGCGGTGCCCGTCCGGCGCAGCCTCGCCCCCACGGCGCCCCTCACAGGGGCTTGAGCCGGGCCTCGGCCTCGACGTACCGGGCGCGGAGCTTCTCCCATGCGCCGGGCAGGAACGGGTCCTTCCCGCTCGCCATCAACTCCCACACCGACTCCTCGTGGTAGCCGTCCTCATCCAGCGCCTCGGGGACGAAGAACTCCGCGGCCACGTCCTTCGAGGTGAAGTGGAGCGGCAGGCCCCAGCCCTCGCCCGCGAACACCACGGCGTCGAGCTCGGTGGCGTTCACCCCCGTGTGGCCATCGAGCATCACCACGCGGGCCTTCAAGCGCGCCGTGTGCAACTCGGCCGACTCGTCCCCGTGGTCTCCGAAGCAGCCGCCCGTGAGCTCCACCGACTTCGTCACGTAGCAGCACGCGCTGCCGCTGAAGCGCAGGTTCCTGGCGCGCACCTCGCCGAACACCACGAACAAGCTGATGTCGTAGGGGCTCGTCGACAGGTCGATGTCGCCGGCCACCTCGAGGTCGCCATCCACCACGAGAATCCACGGAGACTCGGGGACGAGCTTCTCGAGTCGCACGGGCCCGGTCGCCAGATGAATCTCGGGCACGGGATTGTCGTGCTGCCCGGCCCGCTCCTGGATGTGCTCGAGGTTCTGGACGAACCAGCTGAAGGTCTCCGCTTCGTTCGCGGCCTCGAAGCGGGCCTTGAGCTCGTCGAGCGGGACAACGCGCGTTGCCAGGTGGGGGGACATCGGGCCGTCATATCAAACGCGGCCCGCGCCCAGCGTGCGTCAGGCCACGTCGATGAAGATGGCGGCGCTCCCGGTGGCCGCGCTCAGCTGGACCTCGCCCTCCCCCAGCTGCGCGCCCTCGCCGAGCGCCAGGTCCACGCCCGAGCCACCTCCCACCGCCTCCACCCGGACGGGCCCCGTCGTCGCGAGCAGGTAGCCACGACGGGCACGGCCGATGGTGAGCCGCTCCGACCGGCCCGCGGCGAGCGGGAGCCACCAGACCTTCACGTCCGCGCGCAGCGACATGCCCTCGTCGCCCGCGATGAGCTGGCGCCCTCCCCCCGAGAAGTCGCGCGACGAGTAGACCGGCGGCCCCCCATGGGTGTTCGGCCGGAACCACAGCTGGAGCATCCGCGTGGGGCTGTCCGTGTCGTTCCCCTCCGCGTGCACCATGCCATCCCGCGCGGAGATCAACTGCGCGGTCCTGGCGCCCATCGTGGCGCCGTGCGCCTGGTCTCCGTGGTGGGACAGCGTCCCGTCCACGACGATGCTGAGGATCTCCATCTCCTCGTGTGGATGGAGCGGGAAGCGCGACTTCGGCGCGAACGTCGCGTCCGCGAGGACGAGCAGCGGCCCCAGCGGCTTCCCCCGTCCGGCCTGGGGCCCCACCGTCGCCACGAAGTGGTCACGGAGCGAGAGCCACGAGAGCGTGGTTCGGGGCAGGGAGGCGAGCGGACGGTGTTCGAGGTGCGGCATGGGCGTGCTCTTTTCGGTGCGACAGCCGGAGAGGGCGACGGCGCTCCCGGCAACGAACGCTCGACGGGAGAGCGTCACGACGTGCGCCTGGGAGGCGTCGTCGGGCGACCCGGTGCCCGAGCGGCGGAAGGTGGGGTGGCGGGCCATCAGCGCGTCCTCCTACGTGGTGGGATTGATAGCCGGGCACGCCTCGTTTGACACCTGCGCGTGGGCGCACAGAGGATGTGCGCCCATGCACATCTCCTGGGATGAGATTCAGACCCTCGAGGCGCTCGTCCGCACTGGCAGCATCGAGGCCGCGGGGCGCGAGCTGTCGCTGCGCCACTCCTCCGTCTCCAGACGCATCGCCGCGCTGGAGGCGCGCCTGGGAACGGCGCTCTTCGCGCGGGGTGCGCGCCTGGTGCCAGGCACGCTGACGCTGCGAATCGCCGAGCGGGCCGCGCCCATGCGCGATGCGGCCCGGGACATCGAGGGCTTCCTGGGGTCCGAGCGGCGGGGTCGGGAGCGGACCGTGGTCGTCACGACCAGCGACGTGCTGGCGCCGCTCCTGTTCCGCGCGCTCGCGAAGGCACGCCCCGCGCAGGCGGTGGAGGTCCTCGTGAGCGACGACGAGCTGGAGCTCTTGCCCGGCCAGGTCGACCTGGCGCTGCGCCCCGGCCAGAACCCGAGCGGCTCGCTGCGCGGTCGGAGGCTCGGGCGGCTGAAGGTCGGCGTCTACCGCGCGAAGGGCGGAAATGCGGACTGGCTCCAGCCGAGCGCCGAGCTGCGCGCCAAGTCCTCGATGCGCTGGTGGCGCGAGGTGCCCGGGGCTTCGCCGGGCGCGGTGACGTGCAATTCACTCCTGGCCATGCGGGACGCGTGCTGCGTGGGGCTTGGGAGGGCCGCGCTCCCGTCCTTCCTCGCGCATGGAGATGCCCGGCTGCAGTTGGAGCGGGAGCTCGACGGTGGGCCACCGCTCTGGCTCCTCGCGCCGATGGCTCGCGGCGTCCCCAAGGCGCTTCGAGAGACCCAGAGCGACATCTTCACCGCGCTGCGCTCGACGGAGGACGCCTTCGCCGAGTAGCGCGGAGGTCACGCGAGCATCAGGGACGAAGCTCCCCGAGCAGACGCAACGTGACCTCTGTCCATGGCGGCGCCATCATCGATTTCGGCATCCAGCCCCTCGACGACGCGGTCCTCGAGCGTCCGCCATGTTATGCGGTTTCGCCCAAGCATCTCCGCCACGGAGCAAGCCATGCGCAGCCTCATCCTCTGGACCCTGTTGTTGTTCGCCACGGAGAGCCTGGCCGTCGAGACCCGGCTCGTCGTCCGGGCGCGCGCCCGGGACGGCAAGTTCGTCGGGACGTCCATGGGCGGCGTGCAGGTGGTGCTCCGCGATGCACGGACGGGTCAGGTGCTGACCCAGGGCGTCACCGCCGGCTCGACGGGCAACACCCAGACGCTGATGAAGCAGCCCCAGGTGCGCGGCGCGCCGCTCGCGGACGAGGCCTCCGCGAAGTACACGGCCACGGTGGACCTCACCGAGCCGACCCAGGTGACGGTGGAGGTCTCGGGGCCCCTCGCGCAGCGGCAGGCGCTCGCCACCAGCACGACGCAACTGTGGCTCCTGCCCGGCAAGCACGTCGAGGGCGATGGCCTCATCCTGGAGCTGCCCGGCTTCGTCGTCGACGTGGTGACGCCGTCCGCGCAGGAGTTCATCAAGCTGCCGGCCGACAAGAAGCTCACCGTGCCACTCCGCGCCAACCTGGTGCTCATGTGTGGCTGCTCCACCGAGCCCAACGGCATCTGGGACTCCAATCGGTACGAGCTGCGGGCCTCCGTGAAGCACAACGGCAAGCCCCTCTCCCAGGTCCCCCTGAAGTTCGCCGGGAAGACCAGCACCTACGAGGCCGCGCTGTCCGTGCAGCAGCCGGGCATCTACGAAGTCACCGTGACGGCGTTCGACCCCGCCACCGGAAACTCCGGCGTCGACTCCACCACGTTCGTCGTCGAGCAGTAGCGCGGCGCCTGTCCGCCCCTGAACGAGCGGACGCCGCCTCCGAGTCGGAGTCAGCGTCCGCAAGTCACCAGGAGGCCGACACCGCCGCGGCTCCGTGCGCCCGAAATGGAAGACTCGCGCTCGGGGTGGATTCGACTTCCCCGAGGGGAAGGCTCATGCCCGGGCGCCATCTCCTGACAGCGGGCCATCGGAGCGTGACATGCAAACCGAGACAAAGACTCTCTTCGCGAAGGGGTGGGGCACGGCGTGTGTCCTGACACTGATGGGAGCCTGTAGCGGTGGGCTCGAGCCCGCCACTGACGAAGCGGCGCTCACCCGCCTCGTCCCAGAGGAGCGCGCCGGCCCGGTCCCGACACCGCTGGCGTCACAGCCATCGTATGCCCAAGCCGTGGACTCGACCTCCACGGCGGGCGTGCTCCAACCCGCGCAAGCGCTGGGTCCGCCCGATGGACAGGCGGCGCTGGTGCTGAGCCTCCCTGGCGCGGCGCTGGTGCTGGACATGGGAGAGGGCACCGAGGGGACGGGAGACCTGGAGGTCTCCTATCGGAACGCGACGGTGGAGGTCCTCACGTGGGTGGAGTTCCTGCGCGCGGACAAGAGCGTCATCAGCACCGGCCCGCTGCGGCTGGCGAACCTGGAGCTGGGCACGCACACCACCACAGTGCCGTACCAGGACAA
Organism: Myxococcus faecalis; assembly: GCF_050039385.1. Lineage (NCBI taxonomy): Bacteria > Pseudomonadati > Myxococcota > Myxococcia > Myxococcales > Myxococcaceae > Myxococcus > Myxococcus faecalis. The sequence goes on from NZ_CP144336.1 coordinate 2,754,249, forward strand.
GCCCGTCCCCTATCGCTATGTGCGGATGACAGGCGTGCTCGCGCTCTACGGGGTGGACGCGGTGCGGAACATGGGCTCCGACGGCATCACCTGTGGCGACGGCCAGCCGAACGAAGGCGAGACGTGCGACGACGCGAACCGCACCTCGGGGGACGGATGCAGCCGCGACTGCCAGAAGGAGGCGGGGTTCAGGTGCGAAAGCACCCCCAGCGTCTGCACGGACATCGACGAGTGCGCGGAACGGCTCGACAACTGCGCCGCGGGCTTCTCCTGCATCAACAGGCCGGGAAGCTTCTTCTGCTGGGAGGGCGTCTGCCGGCCGCCCCACTCCGTCTGCGGCAATCAGTGCTTCAACCTGTATACGGACAAGGAGAACTGCGGACGCTGCGGCAATCGCTGTGGCTGGAGGGATGTCTGTGCTCGTGGCGTGTGCAAGACCATCGGCAAGCTGGCCTTCACCCTGTCCTGGAGCCGGCCGGGGAACGGAGACCTCATCGTGAGGGCCCCCGGCGGCATCCATTACAGCGCCCAGAACCCAGGACCGGAGGGACAGGAGCTGTTCGTCTTCGATGACCAGGATGGGAAGGGGCCGGAGGTCGTCTACTGGGCGCCGGGCGTCGAGCCAGACCTCGGCGACTACAACATCTGCTTCGAAGCCAGGTCCTTCGACCCGGCCCCCAGCTTCAACAATCCGGTCAGCGCCTCCGCGACGTACCTGGGCCCCTGGAATGGAACCACCCACCTGGGCAGCACCACCGTCACCGCCCACTCCACGGGAGAACCGGAGTGCGGACGGCCCACCCGTGGTTTCGTGGGGCGGATGACCTACTGGGGCCGCTTCGCTCCGGAGCCTTCCGCTCCGTAGGCCCCCACGCGAAGTATCCTGACATCCCCCTGTCACTCCAGGTGCGTAGAGCTTCCGCTCATGAAACTCTACTTCCATCCGATGTCCGGCAACTCGCGCCGCGTGCTGCTCGTCGCCACCCACCTCGACGTGCCCCTCGAGCGCGTCATGGTGGACCTGCCCAAGGGCGAGCAGCGCGCGGCGTCGCACCTGGGTCGCAACCCCAACGGGCTCGTCCCCGTCCTCGACGACGACGGCTTCCTGCTCTGGGAGTCTCGCGCCATCATGCAGTACCTGGTCGAGCTGACACCGGGACAGACGCTGCTCCCCACGGAGGCGCGCGGGCGCGCGGACGTGAGCCGCTGGCTCTTCTGGTGCTCGGCGCACATGGCGCCGGCGTGCACCATCCTGGTCCAGGAGAACTTCGTGAAGGCGATGACGGGCCGTGGACCGCCGGACCCCGCCGAGGTCGCGCGGGGGGAAGCGCTCTTCGCGAAGTACGCACGCCTCCTGGACGAGCACCTCGCGGGCAAGACGTGGGTCTCGCAGGAGCGCCTGACGCTCGCGGACTTCTCGCTGGCCGCGGGGTTCGCGCTCGCAGGACCGGCGCGCCTGCCGCTCGGGGATTTTCCGAACGTCCGGACGTGGCTCGGCCGCGTGCAGGAGCTCGAGGCGTGGAAGCGCACCGCTCCGACCCTGCCGCTGCCGGCTCGCGGCTGAGTCGAGCGGAGACGGCCTTGGGGTGAAATCGGGGACGGGCGAGAAGGCGAGGTTGCAATCGGGCCCCCCCTGGAGCGTTCCTTGAGCGCCATGGCCCCTCGTCCACTTCGAGCCCCCCGTCCCCACTTCGCCCACCTTCGCTCGGGAGTCCTCGGGCTCGCGCTCCTGATGGGTGGATGTGCCACCTCCCGCCCCGCCCCCGGCGTGGCGGCCGCGTCACCGGACGGTGCCGACGCGGCCCATGCGGTGGGCTTCACATCGCTCAGCTACACGGATGCGGCGCGCCAGCGGGTGTTGAAGACGGTGGTCTGGTATCCGGCGGCCGAGGGCACGCGGATGGAGGAGCACCCGACGTCGCCCATCTTCGTGCCCTTCGTCGCCGCGAAGGACGCGCCGGTGTCCACGGCCCACGCGCGCTGGCCGCTCGTCGTCCTGTCCCACGGCAACGGCGGCGCGGCCATCAACATGTCGTGGTTCGGCGCGCACCTGGCGGCCCATGGGTTCATCGTCATGTCGGTGGACCACCCCGGCAACACCTATGGCGACACGAGCCCCGAGGGCTATGTGCGCGGCTGGGAGCGGCCCCAGGACTTCACGGCCTTGTTGGATGCGGTGTCGAAGGACGCGGTCTGGGGGCCCCGGGTGGATGCCGGGCGCATCGGCGCGGCGGGACACTCCATGGGGGGCTACACGGCGCTCGCGCTGGTGGGGGCGCGGCTCAACCTGTCGCCCATCATGCAGGGGTGCACCTCGCCGGAGACGCGCGCGCACCCGGGCTGCGATGAGCTGCGCGATGTGGACTACAGCCGCATCGACCTCGCGGTGGCACGGGCGTCGTACAAGGATGCCCGGGTGAGGGCGGCCTTCTCCATGGCCCCCGGCATGGCGGGGAGCTACGAGGCGCGGGACGTCGCGGACATCGACGTACCGGTGGCGCTGGTGCTGGCCCAGGGGGACGAGCTGATGCCCCACGCGCAGAACGGCATGCACCTGGCGAAGCTGTTGCCCTCGGCGAAGACGGTGGTGCTGGAGGACGCGGCGCACTTCACCTTCCTGCCCCGGTGCACGGAGCTCGGATTCAAGGTGGCGGAGATGCTGTGTCGGGACGCCACGCCCGGGACGCGAGGGGCCTCGCAAGCTCGGACGCTCGCGGAGGCCGTGGCGTTCTTCCGGCGGACGCTCGGCGGCGACTGAGCGGGACTCGCCGGTCCCGTTCGCCGACGGATGGACCCCGTTCGCCGCTCGCGCGGGCCCGCTGACAGAACACTCCACCCGCGTGCTGCTCGCGCGGGCACCGTGCCTCCACGACCTGTTGCCTGGAGGCATGTCCCATGTCGTGCAAGCGGCGCGCTGTCCTTCTCCTCGCCGTCGGTCTGGCGTCATGTGCGACCGAGGATGACGGCGCCCCCCAGACGGCCGTGGGCGGCACGCCATCGTGAGTCACCACTCACGGGGCGTTCGTCGACTGGCGCTCGCCCTCGTCCTCGTCGCCGTTCCGACACACGCCGAGCCGCTGCCTCCGCTCAAGGTCGAGGACGCGATGCTCAGCCCCGTCCCTCCCGCACCCCGGCTCGTGAGGAGCTGGGGTGAGGCGCTCGCGCTCGTCCGGGAACGGTCCACGGATTTGCGCGGCGCCGAAGCGGGCGTGGAGCGCGCGAGCGGCCGCTGGCGACAGGCGCTCTCGGCGCTGCTGCCCCAGGCACGCACCCAGGTGGCGGTGGCCCAGGACCTCCTCAATCCCTCCCTGGCCCCAGGTGTTCTTCCCGGGGCGGCAGGGGACGACCGCACCGCCACCCAGCCCGCGCTCACGCTCACGACCACGCTGACCCAGTCGCTCGTCGACCCGGGCGCGTGGCGAGGCCTGTCCTCCGCGCGAGAAGCCGAGGCCGGCGCGGTGGCCACGCTCCAGGACCTCCGCCGTCGCCTCGTCCTCGGGCTCGCGCAGGCCCTCGTGGCCACGGTCGCCGCCGAACGCGCGGCCGAGATGAACCGTGTCGGCCTGCTGCGCGCCCTGGAGCGCGCCGCCCTCACGCAGCGCGCCTTCGAGCTGGGCGCGGGCAACCAACTGGACGTGGTGCGCGTCCAGCAGGACGTGGCGGTGGCGCGCGGCGCGCTCGTCGCGGGGGACGAGCAACTGCGACGGACTCGCGAGGCGCTGGGACTCGCGCTCGGCTTCGGAGAGTCGATAGGCGTCGACCCATCCTTCGACCTGCACGGGCTGGTGGATGACACCCGGCGGGACTGCGTCGCGCTGGAGAACCTGGACGCGCGGGCGGACCTCGTGGCGGCGCGGACGCAGGTGGCCGCGGCTCGTGACAGTCGGAGACAAGCGGTCGCGGGATATCTCCCCACCCTCGGTGTCAGCAGCACGCTCCTCGGCCTCACCACGGAGCCGGGCTTCGGCCGCTTCGCGACGTGGAGCGTCTCCGCCGTGCTCTCCCTGCCACTCTGGGAGGGTGGCCTGCGAGAAGGACTCGTGCGCGAGCGCGCGGGCCTGGAGAAACAGGCGGAGGCCCAACTGGAGGACACCCGCCGCGACGTCGCGGTGGAGATGGCACGCGCACGTCGGAGCGTGGAGGTGGCCGAGTCCCTGGTGAAGACGGCGGTGGCGTCACGTGACCTCGCCGAGCGCACCGACCAGCTCACCCGCCGCGCGTTCGAGGTGGGCCGAGGCAGCAGCCTGGAGCTGGTGCAGAGCGGCACGGCCCTGCGAGAGGCCGAGCTGAACCTGGTGCTGCGTGAGTTCCAGCGCGTCCAGGCCCACCTGGATGCCTTCCTCACGGAGGCCCGATGCAACGGATGAAGCCCCTGGTGCACCCCTGGAGACTCGGATGAAGCGGCTGTGGAGTGTGGCGTTGTGGGTGGTGTTGGGGTGCTCGGGGAAGAAGGCGGCTCCAGCCGCGCCCGAGCCTCGGGAAATCGACGTGGTCACCGTGGCCCCTCGCGAAGTGCGCGACACAGGGGAGTACCTGGGCAGCCTGCTGTCGCGACAGAGCGTCACGGTGCTCCCCCGGGTGGACGGCTACGTGCGCCGCATCCACGTGCGCCCGGGCCAGCACGTGGAGTCAGGTGCACCGCTCCTCGAGGTCGACTCCCGCGTGGAGACCGCCGCGCTCGACGGTGCGCAGGCGCAGCTCAGCTCCGCGCGGGTCGACCTGGAGCTGGCTCGCCGCACGCTGACCCGCACCCAGGCGCTGCGTCAGGAGGGGCTCGCCAGCGCGCAGGAACTGGAGAGCACCCAGGCCCGCGTCGAGGCCGCCCAGGCCACCGAGCGCGCGGCCTCGGCCCAGGTCGCCCAGCGCCAGGTGCAGCTCCAGTTCCACGTCATCCGCGCGCCCTTCGCCGGCACCGTCGACGACGTGCTCGCCCGTGAAGGCGACTTCGTCACCGCCTCCACCCCGCTCACCCGCGTCGCCCAGGCCGAAATCCTCGAGGTGAGCGTGTCCGTGCCATCTCATCGCGCCCGCTCGCTGAAGCCCGACACGGTGATGGAGGTGCTCGACGCGAAAGGCGAGGTGCTGCTCACCAGCCCCCTCTTCTTCGTCGCGCCCCAGGCCGACCCTCGCACCCAGCTGGTCGAGGTGAAGGCCGCGTTCCAGAACACCCAGGGCCTGCGCCCCAGTGAGCTGGTGCGAGCGCGCCTCGTCTATTCCGTGCGCGACGCGCTCCAGATTCCCGCGCTCGCGGTAGTGCGTCAGAGCGGCCAGCCCTTCGCCCTCGTGGTGCGCGAGAAGGACGGCGCCACCGTGGTGGAGCGCCGGCCCATCACCCTCGGCGCGCTCGGCGAGCGCAGCTACGTCGTGGAGCAGGGCCTGGAGACAGGCGAGCGCGTGGCCGTCTCGTTCCTGCAGGCCCTGCGCGACGGCGCGCCCGTGAAGGTGAAGGCCTCGCTGCACACCGCCACGCGGATGAACGGACGCTGACATGTTCATCGACTTCTTCATCCGCCGGCCCGTCTTCGCCATCGTCTGCTCCATCCTGCTGACGCTGGTGGGCCTCATCGCCATCCCCACCCTGCCCGTCGCGCAGTACCCGGACCTGGCGCCGCCCCAGGTCACCGTGTCCGCCACCTACGTGGGCGCCAGCGCGGAGGTCGTCGAGAGCGCCGTCACCATCCCCCTGGAGCAGGAGCTCAACGGGGTGGAGGGAATGCGCTACATCTCCTCCACCAGCGGCAACGACGGCACCAGCAACGTCACCATCACCTTCGAGGCCACGCGCGACATCGAGGTCGCCGCCGTGGACGTGCAGAACCGCGTCAGCCGCGCCGCCGCGCGACTGCCCGCCCAGGTGAACCAGACGGGCATCGTGGTCAACAAGGCCTCCAGCCAGATCCTCCTCTCCGTCGCGCTCTACAGCCCGGATGACCGCTACGACGCGAAGTTCCTCTCCAACTACGCGGATGTGAATCTCAAGGACGCCATCAAGCGCGTGCGCGGCGTGGGCGACGTGCGCATCTTCGGCGAGCGCAAGTTCTCCATGCGCGTGTGGCTGGACCCCACCGAGCTCGCCCGCCGCAAGCTCACGCCCCTGGACGTGACGCGCGCCCTCCAGGAGCAGAACCTCCAGGTGGCCGCGGGACAGGTGGGCCAACCCCCGTCCGAGGAGGACCAGCCCTACCAGCTCGCGGTGCGCGCCCGCGGCCGCCTCATCGAGCCGGAGGAGTTCGGCGACATCGTCCTCATGCGGGACGAAAGCGGCAGGGCCGTGCGCATGAAGGACGTGGCCCGCGTGGAGCTGGGCGCGGAGAACTACGGCACCCTCTTGCGCTTCAGCGGCAAGCAGGCCGTGGGCATCGCCACCTTCCAGCTCCCCACCGCCAACGCGCTCGAGGTGCGTGACGCCGTCCTCGCCGAGCTGCAACGCCTGTCCGCCCAGTTCCCTCCGGGCATGGAGTACCAGACGGGCACCGACACCACGCTCGCGGTGCGCGCCACCCTGCGCGAGGTGGTCCGCACGCTGGTGGAGGCCATCGTCCTGGTCGTCCTGGTCATCTTCCTGTTCCTCCACGGCTGGCGCAGCGTCCTCATCACCGCGCTCACCCTCCCCGTCTCCCTCGTCGGCACCTTCGCCTTCGTGAAGCTGCTCGACTTCTCCATCAACACGCTCACCCTCTTCGGCCTCACCCTGGCCACGGGCCTCGTCGTGGACGACGCCATCGTCGTCATCGAGAACATCGAGCGGCTGATGCTGGAGCGGAAGCTGACCGCCGCCGAGGCCGCGCGCGAGGGCATGAAGGAGGTGTCCGGCGCCGTCATCGCCATCTCCATCGTGCTGGTGGCGGTGTTCCTCCCGGTGGCCCTCTTCCCCGGCACCACCGGCGCCATCTACCGCCAGTTCGCGCTCACCATCGCCGCGTCCGTGGCCCTCTCCACCTTCTGCGCCCTCACCCTCACCCCCGCGCTCGCCGCGCGCATGCTGTCCCACCACACCGGGGACAAGTGGGTCTTCTTCCGTCAGGTGGACCGCGTGCTCGACCAGACGCGCCTCCTGTACGGCCGAGGACTGCGCCGGCTCCTCGCGCACCCGGCCCTCATCCTCGGCGCCTTCCTCCTGTGCGTCGTCGCCACGGCCGCGCTGGTCGTCGTCACGCCCACGGGCTTCATCCCCGACGAGGACCAGGGCTACCTGCTGGTCACCGTGCAGGGCCCCGAGGGCACGTCCCTCTCCCAGACGCAGAAGGTCATGGCCGAGGTGGAGCAGGTGCTGCTCGCCCAGCCGGAGGTGCGCGCCATCTTCGCCAACGGCGGCATGTCCCCGCAGGGCACCGGCTCCAACCTGGCCAACATCTTCGTCCCCCTGAAGCCCTGGGACGAGCGGACCGGAAAGGACCAGAGCGTGGCCGCGCTCGTCGAGCGGCTGCGCGCCCCCTTGAGCCGCATCGGCGGCGCGCGCGTGGTGCCCTTCCAGCCGCCCGCCATCCGGGGCGTCGGTGCCGTGGGCGGCTTCCAGTTCGTCGTCGAGGACACCGCGGGCGTAAGCTCCCTGGACCAGCTCGCCTCCGCCGCGCGGCAGCTCATGGCCCAGGGCAACGAGGACGGCCGGCTGCGCGGCGTCTTCACCGGCTTCAACGCGGACACGCCGCTGCTCGACGTGGAGGTGGACCGCCAGCTCGCCAAGGCCGTGGGCGTGCCCATCGACCAGATCTTCAGCACGCTCCAGGTCTACATGGGCAGCCAGTACATCAACGACTTCAACTACGCGAACCGCGCGTACCGCGTCTACGTGCAGGCCGAGCAGCAGTTCCGCGACAGCCCCGCGGACATCGCCGCCTTCTACGTGCGCAGCGACACCGGCGACATGATTCCGCTCGAGTCCCTGGTGAAGGTCCAGCCCACCATCTCCGCGCAGCTCATCCGCCACCACAACCTGTTCCGCGCCGTGGAGCTGAGCGGCCAGGCCGCGCCCGGCGTCTCCTCGGGCCAGGCCATGGAGGCCATGGAGGAGCTCGCCGCCCGGCACCTGCCCCAGGGCATGAGCGCCGAATGGACAGGCATCAGCCTGGAGCAGAAAGAGAGCGGCGGCCAATCCCTGCTCATCTTCGGCCTGGGCCTGCTCTTCGTCTTCCTGGTCCTCGCCGCCCAGTACGAGAGCTTCAGCCTGCCCCTCGTCATCATCCTCTCGGTGCCGCTCGCCATCCTCGGCGCGCTCGGCCTGCAGCTCTTGCGCGGCCAGGCCAACGACGTGTTCTGCCAGCTGGGGCTGGTGATGCTCGTGGGGCTCGCCAGCAAGAACGCCATCCTCATCGTCGAGTTCGCCGAGCAGCTGCGCGCCCAGGGCCGGAGCATCACCGACGCCGTGGTGGAGGCCGCCGAGGTCCGCCTGCGCCCCATCCTCATGACGTCCACCGCCTTCCTGCTCGGCGTGGTGCCCATGATGACCGCGTCGGGCGCGGGCGCGGGCTCACGCAACTCGCTGGGGACGGCCGTGTTCGGCGGCATGCTCGTCTCCACGGTGGTGAACCTCGTGTTCATCCCCGGCCTCTACGTGCTGGTGCAGAAGCTGCGCGGCGAGGCCAAGCTGGCCGCCCCCGACGCACGCGTTGTCGCCACGCCCTCGCACTGAGGAACGAAGGCCCTGTCACCGGCCCGGGCACCCACATGTCGGGGCCCGGGCCTTTTCAGTTGGCGGCCCATCAATCGGGCGTCTGCCCGCCTGTACCGCGTGCAACCTCGCGAGAGTTCTCGTATTTTCCGCCGGCTCTCCAGCCGTGATGGAGGGCACTCCACCGGCCCGGCTGTTCATCCACCGAAATTGCAGTGGCGAGTGCCACCGACATTTCGTTATTCACCGCCCCGGCGGCAGTGACTCGCAGGGGATGGAAGCCAAGTCCCCGGAATCATTGCAGTGGATGGGCTGGCACGAAGACTGCTGTAGCAGTGCGCAAGAAGACACCTTCCCAGGGGCCATCCCCGGCCCCCCAAACCCAAGGAGCAGTAACGACATGCTGACCGTTGGCGACAAGATCCCGAGCTTCAAGGTCAAGGCCACCGTGAGCCTGGAGAAGGGCAAGGAGTTCCAGGAGATCACGAACGAGACGTACAAGGGCAAGTGGCTGGTGCTGTTTGCCTGGCCGAAGGACTTCACGTTCATCTGCCCCACGGAGATCGCGGAGTTCGGCAAGAAGAACAAGGACTTCCAGGACCGTGACGCGCAGGTGCTGGGCCTGAGCACCGACAGCGAGTTCGTGCACCACGCGTGGCGCACGCACCACCCGGACCTGAAGAACCTGCCCTTCCCGATGCTGGCAGACCTGAAGCACGAGCTGTGCAACGCGCTGGGCATCCTCCACAAGGAGGAGGGCGTGGCGCTGCGCGCGACGTTCATCGCGGACCCCGAGGGCATCATCCGCCACGTGACGGTGAACGACCTGTCCGTGGGCCGCAACGTCTCCGAGACCGTGCGCACGCTGGACGCGCTCCAGACGGACGAGCTGTGCCCCTGCAACTGGAGCAAGGGCGAGGAGACCCTCACCCAGAAGCTGGCGAAGGCGGGGTAAAGCATCATGGCCTCACTCGAAGTCGTCCGCGCGGAACTCACGGACGCCCACAAGGACACCCGCCTCAACCTCCAGGCCGTCCTGGAAGGCGGCAGCCTCACCCCGGAGCAGCGCTGGGGCGTGGCCGTCGCGTGCGCCTTCGCCGCTCGGAATGAGCGGCTGAAGGAGGCGATGTTGAACGAGGCGCGGAAGGCACTCACGAACGCCGAGCCCGTCATCGAGGATGCGCGCGCCGCCGCCTCGCTGATGGCGATGAACAACGTCTACTACCGCTTCCGGCACATGATCGGGAAGGAGTCCTACTCGACCAAGCGGGCCGGTTTGCGGATGAACAGGCTGGCGCAGGTGCTGACCAACAAGGTGGACTTCGAGCTGGTCTGCCTCGCGGTGAGCGCCATCAACGGCTGCGAGATGTGCATGCAGTCCCACGAGAAGGTCGTCCTCGAGGGCGGCCTGTCGGAGGACCAGGTGCACGACGCGGTCCGCGTCGCGTCGGTCATCCACGCCGCGGCGGTGGGTCTGGAGTCGTAAGGCTTCCAGCCGCGAGTCACTGACGTGATGAGAGGCGCCCTCCGGTGGAGACACCGGGGGGCGCTTCCTTTTCCGGCGCCGCGCATCCAACGGGCGTCCAGAACGAACGAGCACGAAAGGAAAGCCATCATGTACCGCAGCCCCAGCCCCCTTCCCGAGAAGACCCGCGCCTCCGTCGTCGAATCCCTCAACGCCCGACTGGCGGACGGCCTGGACCTGCATTCGCAGATCAAGGTGGCCCACTGGAACATCAAGGGCCCGCAGTTCGCGGCGCTGCACCCGCTGTTCGAGACCTTCGCGGTGAGCCTGGCCAATCACAACGACTCCATCGCGGAGCGCGCGGTGACGCTGGGTGGCAAGGCCTACGGCACCACCCGCCACGTGGGCAAGGCGAGCCGCCTGCCGGAGTACCCGCAGGAGACCACCAAGGATTTGGAGCACGTGAAGCTCCTGGCCGAGCGCATCGAGGTGTACCTGGACGGCCTGCGTGAGAGCCGCAAGCTGTTCGTCGAGGTGGACGACGCGGACTCCGAGGACCTGGCCACCGGCATCATCGTGGAGTTCGAGAAGCACGCCTGGTTCCTGCGCGCGTCGCTGGAGAGCTGAGACAGCCCTGTCACGTGCGGCGCGTGTGCCCGGAGTGTGCACCGCGCTTCACGCCCCTCGCGGGGGGAGGATTCGGCCTTCCCCTGTCCTTCCGCGAGGTTGCCTCCAGGCACAGCGGTTGCTCTCCCAGGGTGCACCCCGCCCGCGAAGGCGCGGATGGGATACCTTGGAGCAGCGCCATGCGAAGCCTCCTCTCTTTGTCCGTCGTCGTCGCCCTGCTGTCCGGCTGTGGTGGTGAGCCTCCGGAGGAGCTGGTCCAATCCGCGAAGGCGAAGGTGGAGCGCGCCGCCGCGGTGGGGCACCTGACGCGCGGGGCGCTCGAGGTGCTGGGGCTGATGCCGGTGTATACGTGCGGCGAGCCGCGCCGCGGCTTCCTCGACGTCGCCACGGTGGACCTGTCCCAGCGGCTCGCGTGCGCCACCACCACGGTGGAGTCGCTCGACGCGGTGACGGACGGCGTGGTGGTGACGTTCAGCGGCCCCGACTGTCAGGTCCACGGCCTGGGCCTCTCCGGGCGCGTGTTCTTCAAGTACCGCGGCGGCGAGGACCGGATGGAGGTGGAGGCGGACCTGCGCCAGCTGCGCGTGGAGGGCGTGGTGCTGCCCGCCGAGGTGGGCTACGGCACCTGTGGCGATTTGACGAGCGTCTGGGTGAAGGCCGAGGGCGACATCCCCGGGCGCGAGGGCCACACCCTGCGGATGGACGCGAAGGTGACGAAGCGTCCGGGCATGCCGCTTCTGGGCGGCTCGTCGCTGCTGCTCGACGGCACGGGCGAGCTGAGCGGCCCCGACGGCGTGGACAAGCTCACCCTCACCACCCTGCATTACGAGGTGGGTGAGTATCTGCCCAAGGAAGGCATGGCTGTCCTGGAGACGGCGGATGGCCACCACGTGGAGGCGAGCTTCAAGCCGGTGCTGTGGCGGGTGGGCAAGGTGGAGCTGACGGTGGATGACCACTCGCCGGTGACGGTGCCCATCGTCCGGTAGCGCCGGGCCACGCGCGCGGCGCCGGTTTTCCGCTAGGGTGTGGCGCCGTGAGCGACGACGTCACGATTCCCGCCTTCCGCTCCGTGCCGCGCACGGGCGTCATCTACGTCACCGCCGAGGCCACGCGCCGAGGCTACCGTTCCAGCGACCCGGACTGGTGCAACCTGGGCCAGGGGCAGCCGGAGACGGGGGATTTGCCCGGGGCCCCCGCGCGGCTGGGCTCGGTGAACATCGACGTGGCGGACATGGAGTACGCGCCCGTCGCGGGGCTGTGGGACGTGAGGGAGGCCATCGCCGGCCTCTACAACCGCCTCTACCGCAAGGGCATGCCCGGCCAGTACAGCGCGGAGAACGTCTGTCTTTCGGGCGGCGGGCGCGCGGCGCTGACGCGGGCGGCGGCGAGCCTGGGTTCCATCAACCTGGGCCACTTCCTGCCGGACTACACGGCGTACGAAGAGCTGCTGGACGTCTTCAAGGCCTTCACCGCCATCCCCATCCTGCTGGAGGGCGAGCGCGGCTACGCCTTCACGCACGAGGACCTGCGGCGAGAGGTGCAGGGGCGCGGCCTGTCCGCCCTGCTCTTCTCCAACCCGTGCAACCCCACCGGCAAGCTGGTGCAGGGGGACGAGCTGGCCCGGTGGGTGGGCGTGGCGCGCGAGCTGGAGTGCACGCTGCTCATCGACGAGTTCTACTCGCACTACGTCTGGACGGGCCGCCCCGGGCACCTGCCGGTGGAGAGCGCCGCGCGCTACGTGGAGGACGTGAACCGGGACCCCATCGTCCTGTTCGACGGCTTCACCAAGAACTGGCGCTACCCGGGCTGGCGCATGACGTGGACGGTGGGGCCCAAGCAGGTGATTGAAGCCGTCTCCAGCGCGGGCAGCTTCCTGGACGGCGGTGGCAGCCGGCCCCTGCAGCGCGCCGCGATTCCGCTCCTCCAGGAGGAGCCGGTCGTCGCGGAGACGATGGCCATCCACAACACGTTCCGGGAGAAGCGGGACAGGTTCCACTCGCGCCTGGAGCGGCTGGGCATCCGCACGGACCGCGCGCCGGACGGGACGTTCTATGTCTGGGGCAACGTGTCCGGCCTGCCCGCGCCGCTCAACGACGGCATGGGCTTCTTCCGCGCCGCGCTGGAGGAGAAGATCATCACCGTGCCCGGTGAGTTCTTCGACGTGAACCCCGGCAAGCGCCGCGCGCGCCCCTCGCGCTTCCGCAGCTACGTGCGCCTGTCCTTCGGCCCGTCGATGGAGGTCCTGGAGAAGGCCCTCACGCGGCTGGAGGCGATGGTGCTCAAGCACAGCCGCTGAAGACAGACGGCCACCTTCCGGAGCGCGCTTTTCCGCGGCGACTCCGGAAGGCAATCCCAGACGAAGACGGCCTAGAGGGCCTTCTCCAGCAGGTTCACGATGCGCTGACGGCGCTCGTGCGTGTAGTTCTCGATGTTGCTGAAGTTGTGCCGGTACGACAGCGTCTTGTTCTCGAAGCGGTAGAAGATGCGGTCGTCCGGCTCGATGCCGCTGATGAAGTACTTCTTGAAGCCGTCCCGGATGGCCTGCTTGGAGAAGTCATCCACGCCGATGTCCTGGAGCGCCAGCACCAGCGGCTCGAAGTAGATGGCGTCGATGCCCTTCTCGAAGAGGTGCGCCAGGCCCTCGGCGCCGAGCGTGTCCCACTCGACCTCGATTTCGACGGGCGCGCCAACGAGTTCGTTCAGCGTCTGCTGCCACTTCGGGAAGACGTTCTGCTTGTACTGCGCGATGGCTCTTCTCTCGGGCAAACCCATGACTGCCCCCTCTGAGGTGGAATCCCAGTGTGCTGATGGGAGGCGCGTCACGATTCTATGGAGGCCCTAACCTGTCAAACACCCCGGGTCCCGAGAAAACGAGACACGTGGTTGTTGGCACTCAGCGCGAGGCGGGCGGCTCGGCGCCGGGTTCCGGGACGACCCGGCGAGCCGGGGCGGGTGCCGGGTTTCCAGGAGACCGTCCAGCGATTGAGGCGGGGCCCCCGCGCGCACGCCAGGCGCCCAAGCGAGCCCGCGCGGCGCGTTTCAGGAGGCCCTATGCTCGGCGGTGTCCATGAGACTCCCCGCCTCCCGGCTCGCACTGCTCGGCGTCCTCTACTTCGTGCAGGGACTGCCCTTCGGCTTCCAGGCCACCGCGCTGCCCGTCTATCTGCGCGGGCAGGGGGTGTCGCTCACCGCGCTGGGCTTCGCGGGGGTGCTCGCGCTGCCCTGGGGACTCAAGGTGCTCTGGGCGCCGCTGGTGGACCGCTACTCCTCGGCGCGCATCGGACGACGCAAGTCGTGGATCCTCCCCATGCAGGCGGGCCTGACGCTCACGTGCGTGGCGGCGGGGATGCTGGTGTCGGAAGGCGGCTCGCTGAAGGTGCTGCTCGGGCTCATCCTGGTGATGAACCTCTTCGCCGCGACCCAGGACATCGCCGTGGACGGGCTCGCGGTGGACCTGCTGCGCCCCGAGGAGCTGGGCCTGGGCAACACCGTACAGGTCGTGGGCTACAAGCTGGGGATGCTCACCGGCGGCGGGCTGCTCGTCTGGGCCAGCAAGTACCTGGGCTGGCCGGGCCTGTTCCACGGCATGGCCCTGCTGTGCGCCATCGCGCTCGGGGTGACGCTCCTGTCTCGCGAGGCGCCTCCGCGTGAGCGCGACGCCGAGCCCACCGCGCCGAAGACCGAGAGCTGGCGACAGTGGTTCGCGGTGTTCCTCACGACGGTGCGTCAGCCGGGCATCGGCTGGGTGCTGCTCTTCATCGGCACGTACAAGTTCGGCGAGACGATGGCGGACGTGCTCTACAAGCCCTTCCTCGTCGACGCGGGCATCCCCGCCTGGCAGATAGGCCAGTGGGTGGGGACGTGGGGCAACGCCGCGTCCATCCTCGGCTCCGTGACAGGTGGCGTGCTCGCCACGCGCATGCCCATCCTCGGAGCCCTGTCGCTCACCGCGTCGCTGCGCGTGCTCCCGCTCATGGGGCGCTGGTGGCTGGCCACCCACGGCGTCAGCGACGCGGGCGTCATCGGCGTGACGCTCGCGGAGGAGCTCGTCGGCGGCGCGCTCACCACCGTGATGTTCGCGTTCATGATGTCGCGCGTGGACCGGCGCATCGGCGCGTCGCACTACACGCTGATGGCCAGCATCGAGGTCTGGGGCAAGGCCCCCGCCGCGCCTCTCGCGGGCTGGTTGGCGGACCCCCTGCACGGGCTCGCGTTGGGCTATGGCCCCGTGTTCCTGCTCGGCGCCGGACTGTCCGTCGCGTTCCTCGCGCTGCTGATTCCCATCCGTCATCTCCAGGCGCGTTTCGTCACGGATGTGTCACACGAAAACAGCGCCCCACAGCCTCGAGACGAGAGCCCTCCCGTGGAAACAGGCACACGCTGAGCACATCGCGAGACGTGTCAGTCGCGGGTGCTAAGTGCGTACGCGCTGTCCCCCATTCATCGTGGGCGCGCTCGCTCACGAGAGGTGCAACGTATGCTCTCTTCTTCGATGAAGTCCCTGTTGGGTGGTGTCGTCCTGGCCGCCACCCCTGCCCTCGCTGACAGCACCACGACGATTCCCGCGTTCGCGGCCGACATCGCCGCCGCCCGCCTCGCCACGAGCCCGGGTGGCACCACCGTCATCCGCTCCGAGATGCGCGGTGCCGTCGACCGTTTCCTCCACGACGACAGCAAGGTCGACGCCGTCGAGCGTGCGTACCTGGCCGACCGCATCGCCGACCTGACGTTCAAGCAGGGCGTGACGGCCACCGCGATGAAGTACCTCATCGACACCCACGAGCTGAATGACGGCCTGACCTGGTACTCGCCGCTGTGGCTCGACGTCCTCCCGCAGACGCCGGCCGACTACTTCGGCGCCACCGGGCCCCTCACCACCTCCACGGACATCAAGGAGGGCAACATCCCCGCCGGGATGGGCGTCGCCAACCAGCGGACGCTCACCTACAAGGCCAACGCGGCCTGGGGGCTCCAGGGCGTGTCATACTTCAAGCCCATCACCGTGCAGGAGCTGCTCGCCATGCTGAAGGAGCAGGTCATCAACGGCACGCCCAACTCCGATGAGGTGGACGGCGCGCTGGCGTTCATCACGCAGGTCTCCCGCAACAGCAACCGGCTCTACACCACGGGCTGGTCCTGCCAGACGTACTGCGGCGGTGGCGGCCCCGGCGACGCGGGCGGCTTCTTCATCGCCGCGGTGAGCACGGAGCGCAACTTCGTGCGCATGGTGCGCGTGACGACCTGGTCCGACTAGTTCTCCATCGGCGCACCTGCGCCACGGAGAGACACGCGGGAGGGACGCTGCCTCCCGCGTGGGTCCATCGGAGTCACACTCCTCGTGTGCGTGTTGAATACGCGCGCGTCGTCCCCTTGCATCGTGGACGTGAGAGTCCGCGAGAGGAGCAACGCGTGTTCTCTTCGTCACTGAAGTCGCTGCTGGGTGGTGCCGCGCTGCTGGCCGCCGCTCCCGCGTTCGCGGACAGCACCACCACGATTCCCCTCTTCGAGGCGGACATCGCCGCCGCCCGTCTCGCCACGAGCCCGGGAGGTGTCACCGTCATCCGCACCGAGATGCGCGGCGCCGTCAGCCGCTTCTTCCAGGATGACAGCAAGATTGACGCGGCCGAGCGCACCTACCTGGCCGACCGCATCGCCGACCCGCCCTTCAACGTGGGCGTGACGGCCACCGCGATGAAGTACCTCATCGACACCCACGAGCTGAACGACGGCGCGACCACGCATGCGCCGCTGTGGCTCGACGTCCTCCCGCAGACCCCGGCGGACTACTTCGGCGCCACCGGGCCGCTGACGGTCTCCACGGAGATCATGGAGGGCTACATCCCCAACGGCCAGGGCGTCGCCAACCAGGCCACGCTCAACTACAAGGCCGGCGCGGCCTTCCGCCATGGGTATCCGCGCAACTTCCACCCCATCACCGTCCAGGAGCTGCTCGCCGAGCTGACGTCGCAGACGGACAACGGCCAGCCCAACTCCGACGAGGTGGATGGCGCGCTGGCGTTCATCACGCAGATCTCCCGCAACAGCAACCGGCGCTACTCCGCGAGCTGGTACTGCCGGACGTACTGCGGCGGTGGTGGTCCTGGCGACACGGCGGGCGACTACATCGCCGCGGTGAGCACGGACCGCCGCTTCGTGCGCATGGTGCGAGTGACGACCTGGTCGGAGTAGTCCTCAGCCGGCGCGCATGCGCCACTCGAGGCCCGCGGGAGGAAAGGTGCCTCCCGCGTGGGTCCACTCGAGTCGGACTTCACGCCGGCCCTCGGGCGGCAGCTCGAAGCACGCGAGCACCCGCCCCTCGCCCCGCTGGTTGACGCGAACGTCCAGGCGCTCACCGTCGACGTTCATGGCGAGGGTGAGCACGCCGGCCTGCGGGAAGAACTGTTCCGAGGGATGACGGCGCGGGGAGGTGAGCAGCAGCTCCACCTCGCGCGGCTCGGCGTCGGTGTTCTCCAGGGTGTACGTCAGCGCGTACGAGACGCCTCGGGCTCCCTCGTGGGTCCGGGGTGTTCTCGGCTCGGGCTCGCGCGCGGTCGGCATCAGGGGCCCGGCATCGGGCCAGACACCACCGTGTCTGCCGGGCATGGACATGACGAGGTCTCCGGCGCGCTGGCCCGCGGACAGGCGCACCGTGCGACCGCCGACGAAGACACTGCCGGCCTCGAGCACACCTTGATGAGGAGGAAACGCTGGGGCGCTCGTCTCGGGCGCGTCCGTTCCCGCGCTGGCCATGGGGTGCTCTCCACGGGAGATGGCGGCGAGTTCGTCCGGAGTGAGGGGCAGCGGGCTGGACACGGTGGCCAGCCGGAACCTCGCGCCCACGTCGAGCTGTCCCTTCGCATCCACGGCCGTGAAGTCCAGGAGCGCCTGGAGCGTGCCGCCCTTCTCATGGCGCGCGGCGAGGACGAGCACGGCGTCACCGGGCTGCACGGTGAGGGCGGCCTCGATGCGTCCGCGTGTGCCCAGACGCACGTCGTCGAGGTGAGCCAGGTCGAGGTCCTCGCGGAGCAGCGGCTTGGCTTCGCGCTCGTCCTGGGGGCGCGGGTCGACGCGCGCATCGAGGAAGCCCGAGGCGAGCACGGCGTGAGGACCACGGAAGAAGAGCCCCTCCGGGTCGGGGACCATTCCTGACGCCGAGTCGACGAGTCCGGTGAGGTCCTCGGCGAGCGCGTCCTGCTCATCTGGATTGAAGGGCTCGCCGCGCACGTTCGCGGGGAACTGGGGCGTGAGGTACTTGGAGAAGACGACGCCCGCGAGCCGCAGGTGGATGGGGCGGCCCGAGGTGTTTCGCAGCACGATGGAGCAGCGCTGCGTGCCCGTCGGAGGCAGGGTCTGCGTCACCTGTCCCTGTTCAGCTCGCGCGAAGGTCTCGCCGATGCGATTGACGGCGCGAAGGAACAGGCGGGCCTGGCCGGCGAACGTGAAGCCGCCCTCGCTCTTGCCGGGCACGATGCGCCCCATCGTCGTGCCGAGGACTCCGGAGGTCCGAATCGGCTCGGGGCTCGCGTGGAGGAGCAGCGGCGCGCCCGTGAACGCGCCCTCGAGGGGGTCGAGCGCCGCGATGGGGAGCACGTCCGCATCGAGCGCTCCGACGGGCAGCGGGGGCCGCTCATGCGGATGCGCGGAGACACGAGGCGCGGGGACATCCTCCTCGCGGGTGGCGTCGACTTCGAGGGCCCTCGCCAGCTCACGCACGTCATGCGCGGCCTCTGTCTTCTCGCCCGAGGCAGGCAGCACGTTGTCTGCGTCGCCGCTCTCTTCCGAAGACTCCGCCGCGCGCCGCGGGACACCCGCCTTCGCCCCATCCGCCGTCGCGCCGGCGCCCTCTTCCGCGGACACCACGACGAGTCGCGGGACAACCTTCACCGCATCCGTCGTCTTCTCAGCGACGTTCTCGTCTGGAGGCGCCGCGACGAGCCGCGGCGCCCCCTTCATGGCGGCCTCCTCCGACAACAGCCCCCCGGGCTCCGCCGTCTTCGTGGCGGCCTTCCCGTCGGAAGGGACCAAGACGGGCGCCGCAAGCGTCTCAGCGACCTGCGCTCCGGCAATCGCTGTCTTCTTGACGCCCCTCCCTTCCGCGGGCGTCACGGCGGCCTTCGCCCCCACCGTCTTCGCGACCGCCTTCCCCTCGGAAGGAGACACGCCAGCCTTCGCGACAGTCTTCTGACCCGAGGCATTCGGCGCCGTCTTCGCGGCCTTCGCCGTCTTCGCGACGGGCTTCGCCTGTCCTCGCTGGGTCGCCACGCCCGACGTCGCGGCCCCACCCGCCTCGGGCTTCCGCGCGGTCTTCTTCGCGGCCTCCGCAGGGGGCTTCGCCCCCGAGGGTTTCGCGGCGGGACGTCGAGGGGGCGGCTTCGAGGGAGGCATTCCCGGGAATCCTCACAGAGAACAGGGCTGGATGTCGCCTCCCCATGGCGCCGGGTCTCCCCCACCCCGGCGCCACACCGGGCCCCACCTCACCTCACGCGCGCGCCCACTTCCGCCACACGGTGTGGGTGAGCGCCAGCACCCCGGCGGTGGGCAGTGCCCACGGCAGCACCCGCGCCAGACGGTGCTCCCAGACATCCACCCGGTCCGCCAGCAACAACACCATCCAGTGGCGGGCCTTGTGGTCCGGGACCCCATAGGCCACGCGGCGCAACAGGCCGCTCAGCCCCTTCGGCGGCTGCGCCGTTCCATACACCGGCGGCAGCTGCGCGCGGCCCGGGTGCTTGAACACACGCACCGGCGAGTGCTGGAACCGGATGGGCATCCGAGCCCCCGGCAAGGGATGCGGCAAGGTCTCCATCGGGACGCCGGGGCGGCTGGAGAACTCCAGGTCCGCGGCGGCGCCAGGTACAGGTCTATCCGGCATGGCTTGGCTCCTTTCGGTCACGCATGGCCCGGCGTGAGGACGCACTTGACGCAGCCGTCACGCTTCTGGGCGAACAGGTGGTAGGCCTCCGGCGCATCCTCCAGCCCGAACCGATGGGTGATGATGGCCTTCGCGTCGATGCGCCCCTCGCGGATGTGCTTCAGGAGGTGCGGCATGTAGCGGCGCACGTTGCACTGGTTCATCCGCAGCGTGAGCCCCTTGTTCATCGCGGTGCCGATCGGCATCACGTTCCACGGCGGGCCATACACACCGACGATGGAGACATTGCCGCCCTTGCGCACGGCATCGATGCACCACGACAGCACCGTGGGAGCCCCCGCCTCCAGCTTCAGTCCCAATCCCATCACCCGATGCGACGTGGAGCCCTCGGCCTCCATGCCCACCGCGTCGATGCACACGTCCGGGCCCCGGCCCTCGAACATCTCCTTGAGGTAGGCGACGACGTCCCCCACCTCCTGGAAGTTCACCGTCTCCACCTTCGCGAACCGCTCCGCGAAGTCGAGCCGGTACTGCACGCAGTCCACCGCCACCACGCGGCCCGCGCCCATCAGCCACGCCGAGCGCATGGCGAACAACCCCACCGGGCCAGCGCCGAAGACGACCACCGTCTCGCCGCCCTTGATTTCGCCCATCTCCGCGCCCATGTAGCCCGTCGGCAGGATGTCACCGAGGAACAGCACCTCCTCGTCCTCCATGTCGTCCGGAATCTTCAGGGGCCCCACGTCCGCGTACGGCACGCGCACGTACTCGGCCTGGCCACCGTCGTAGCCGCCCGTCGTGTGCGAATAGCCATACACGCCGCACGCCACGTCGCTGGAGGGGTTGCTGTTCTCACACAGCGCCGTGAGCCCCCGCTCACAATAGAAACAGCCGCCGCACGAGATGTTGAAGGGCACCACCACGCGGTCGCCCTTGCGCAGCTGGGAGACCTCCGTGCCCGTCTCCTCCACCACGCCGGTGAACTCGTGCCCGAAGGTGTGGCCCACCCGGGTGTCCGGGACCAGCCCGTGCAGCAGGTGCAGGTCCGAGCCACAGATGGCGCTCTTGGTCACCCGCAGGATGACGTCTTGGGGGTGCTCCAGCCGGGGGTCCGGCTTGTTCTCCACTCGGACCCTGAAGGGTCCCTGGTAGGTCAATGCTCGCATGAGGGCGTCTCTCCCGTTTCATCTACGGGTGAGGACGCCAGCGCCGTGCGGCAAGGCGCGCCATCGACGAGCCCCCGCTCGCCCACTCGCCATGAGGCGCGAGGCACGCCGCTCAGCCCTCGGACGGCTCCCAGCTCAGCTCCGTGGCGCGCCACATGTACCAGCTCGCCACCGAGCGCCAGGGCCGCCAGCGCTCGCCGTATTCCAGGAGCGCCTTCGGCCTGGGCATCTCCTCCAGGCCGTACGCGAGCATGAAGCCCTTGCGCACGCCGAAGTCGTCCACCGGCAGCACGTCCGGGCGGCCGAGCCGGAACATCAGCAGCATCTCCACCGTCCACTGGCCGATGCCCCGCACCTGGGTGAAGTGCTCGATGAGGGCCTCGTCGCTCATCCGGCGCACCCGCGCGAGCGGCGGCACCGTGCCATCCAGCGTCTTGCGCGCCAGGTCCTGGAGCGCGGCCATCTTGTTGGCGGACAGCCCCGCCTCGCGCAGCGCCTTCTCCGGCGTCGCGAGCAGGGCCTCCGGTGTGAAGTCGCGGCCCGTGCCCACCTGAGCGCTGACGCGCTCGAAGATGGTCGCCGCGGCCTTGCCGTGCAGCTGTTGGAAGACGATGGAGCGCGCCAGCGCCGCGAATGGGCTGTGCAGCGGGCTCAGCTCCATGCGGAAGGCGCCCACGCGCTTCATCAGGGCGCCCAGCGTCGGGTCGGCGCGCGCGAGGGCACGGCGGGCGCTCGGGGTGAAGGCTTCGGGCAGGCGCGGAGCGGAGGAGGCGGGGCGGGGCATGGAGAAACCCCATGCTGCCGCTCCGGCCGCTCCGCGCAACCCGAATCTTGCGGCCTACAGCGGCGCCGCGTGGTCCGTCTCGGCGGGGACGTTGTTGCGGGGCTCGTCCTCCATCAGCTCCTCGAACTGCTGCTCCATCAGGATGCCCAGGTCCTCGAGCTGCTCCTTGGACAGGAGCTTGCGGACCTTCTTGAAGAGCTCGCCCTCCTCCTCCTCGACGTGGTGTTCGATCTGCTCCTGGAGCACCTTCATCTTCGGGTCGAACTCCTCGTCGTCCGGAGACATCTCCAGCAGGTCCGCGATGATGCGCTTGGCGGACAGGTGCTCCTCCACCGCCTCACGCAGCTCGTCCTCGGTCCGCTCCGACCTGGTGGCCGGATAGAAGTACAGCTCCTCGATGGTGGCGTGCGCGGCGAGCCGGTCGGCGATCATCTTGAACAGCTCGCCCCTGCGCACGTCCGCGTGGTCCGGGAGCTTGCCGTACTGGGCAAAGAGCTTCTTCACCTCGTCATGCTGCTGCTTCAGCAACTCAATCGCGTTCATGTCATGTCTCCATGTCGGCGGGGTTCAAGGCTCGTCTGACTTCGGGAGACGCGCGGGTGGCGGGCGTCAGGTGGGCAGCTTGCGGGAGGGCAGGTCCTTCACCGCGGGTCCGTTGAGCACCTTGCCCGTGGGGCTGAAGCGCGCGCCGTGACAGGGGCAGTCCCACGAGCGCTCCGCGCCGTTCCAGTGCACATGGCAGCCCAGGTGCGTGCACACCGGCGAGACGGCGTGCGAGGTGCCGTCCAGCTCTCGGTAGACGGCCACCTTCTGCCCGTCCACCTCCAGGACCTTGGCCTCACCAGGAGCCACCTCGGACAGGTGCTTGCCATCGGGCTTCGCCAGCCGGTCCGCGACGAAGCGGAAGGCCACCTCCGCGTTCTCCTGGATGAAGTCCTTCACGCCCGCCATCGGCTTGACGCGCGTGGCGTCGTACAGCGCGGCGAAGGGGTTCTCCCGCCCGAGGATGAGGTCGGTGAGGAGCATCCCCGCCAGCGTGCCGAACGTCATCCCCGTGCCGGAGAAGCCGGTGGCCACGTAGACGTGCTTGCGGGCGCTGTCGCGGCCGATGTAGGCCAGCCCGTCGGCCGGCTCGATGACCTGACCGGACCAGCGGTGGGTGATGGACTCCACCGGGAAGCGCTCGCGCGCGAACGCCTCCAGCGCCTCGTAGCAGCGCGCCGTGTCCTCCTCGGCGCCCACCTTGTGGTCCTCGCCGCCGACGATGACGTAGGTGCGCCCGTCCACCGGCTGCGTGCGGATGTAGTGATAGGGCTCCTTGCAGTCGTAGTACTGCGCGGGCTCCAACGCTCCGTCCAGCGGACCGGCCACCGCGTAGGTGCGGTACGGGAAGAGCTTGGTGTGCATGAAGACGCGGTTGAGCGGCGTCGTGGTCGCCTCCACCACGTCGGTGGCGGTGACGACGCCCCGGTCCGTGACGACGCGGCAGGGCTTGCCGTCCCGCACCTCCAGCACCCGCGTGTTCTCGAACAGGTGACAGCCCTCGCCGGGGATGCGGTCCGCCAGCCCGAGCAGGTACTTGCGCGGATGGAACAGGGCCTGGTCCTCCACGCGCAGCGCGCCCTTCACCGCGAAGGGCAGCGGCACGCGCTGCGTGAGCGTGGCGAGCAGCCCCGCGTCGCGCGCGGCGGACACCTCCTCCTCCAGCGATTGCAGCTCGCGCGCCGTCTCCGCGTACTGGAACATGGGCACGCGCTGGAAATCGCAGTCCAGGCGCAGCTCCTCCACCAGCGACGCAATCTGCTCCATCGCGGCGCGGCTGGAGGACGCCGCCAGCCGGGCGCCCTTCTCCCCGAAGTCGCGGCGCAGCGTGGCGTAGGGCGTGTCGAGCAGCTCCGTGAGGTGCGCCGTCGTCTGCCCCGTCTGCCCGGACAGGATGCGGTTCATCTCCAGCACCGCCACCCGCTTGCCGGCGCACTTGAGCAGCCACGCCGTGGTGAGGCCCGCCATCCCCCCGCCGATGACGGCCACGTCCACCGTCAGGTCCCCGGGCAGCGTGGGGAAGTCTCGCGTGGGCGTGGTCAGCGTCCAGAGCGAGCGATGCGTCCGCGTCTCATCCATGTCCCAAGACTAGGGATGCGCCTCAGGTGCGATAACCCGACGCGGCCGGCGCCCATGCCTGGCCGCCTGCTCGGCGTCGGGGCCACCCGGGATGTGAACGGGCAAACAGAGCGGGCCGCCGGGTGTTGGCAAGTCACGCGGGATTCCAAGCGGTTCTGGGGTGGTGGAGCGGCCCGCGATACATAGAGGGCAGGGACGGCCCCCCGACCCCTGCCTCGTACCCAGGGAGCCACGAAGGATGCCGGTGGAAAGATTGGCTGGGAGCACCAGCCTCGTCGATGTGATGGACCGGGTCCTGGACCGCGGCCTGCGCTGGGACGGCACCGTCCCACCGGACGCCCCCGAGCCCTGCGCGCCCGTCGTGGTGACCTCCCTGGAGCTTCGCGTCGAAGACACCCCTCCTGCTGACGACACACCTCGACTTCCTCCTGGAGCCTGACGCATTGGTCTCGTACGCCCCGCTCGCCCCAGCCCCCGCCTCCTCCGTCGACGCGCGCCTCGCCCTGGCCGAGCAGCTGCTCGCCTGCGAGTCCGCGAGAGGGTGTGCCCGGGCCGTGGTGGAGTGGCTGCCCGCGCATGCCCAGGCGCTCGCCGCGGCCTGCGTGGCCCGCGAGGAGCCCGGAGCCCGGATGACCTGCCTGGCCGCGCAGGGGCTCTGCGAGGCCCAGCAGGCGGCGCTCGCCGCGTGGTCCGACGCCGACTCCACGCACCCGCTGGCGGACGTGCTCACCCAGGCCGTGCCGCGCTTCTTCCCGAAGGAGCGCGCGCCCCTGCCCTCCCCTGGCGCGCAGGGCCTGTTCGCCGTGCCGCTGGGACGCGCGGGCGCATCCCCCGTGGGCCTGCTGCTGGTCTGGGCGAGCACCCCCGAGCTGCCCGCCGAGGTCGCCTGGGTCGCCGGGCACGCGGGGCCCTTCCTCGCGCGCCAGGCCACGTCCGGTCCGCTCGCCGCGGGGGGCTCGGAGCTGTTCCGCCGCATCATCGACGCGGTGACGGACCCGGTGCTGCTGACGGACCTGGAGGGACGCGCGCGCCTGGCCAACGCGCGCGCGGAGGCGCTGCTGATGGCGGGCCCCGACGCGAGCCACGGCCGCCGCCGCGCCGTGCACCTCAACCAGCGCGTGTTCTCCGCCGCGGTGGCGAGCAGCGCCAGCGGCGGCCAGCCCGGGGTGAGCTGGCGCGAGGTGCCGCTGGTGGACCCCGTGGAGGGGCTGGACCTGCTCTTCGAGATGGTCAGCACGCGGGTGTACGAGCCGGACGGCCGCGAGGCCATGGTCAGCGTGCTGCGCAACGTGACGGACCTGGGCCGCGCGACGCAGGCGTTGGGTGAGAGCTACCGGCGCCTTCGCGCCACCGAGCGCGAGGCGCGCAGCGAGCGCCACCGGCTGGACCGGGTGCTGGACTCCGTGGCGGACCCCATCATCCTGTCGGACCCGTCCGGCGTCACGGTGATGATGAACGAGCCGGCCGAGCGGCTCTTCTCGCTGCCGCCCGAGGGAGGCCGCGCAGCGCAGCGCCGCGTGCGCTCCAACCACGCGACGTTCGTGTCGTTCCTCGCCAACGTGCTGGACACGGGCGGCAGTCCCCGCTGGCGCGGGCACCTGAGCCTGGTGGACCCGACGAGCGGCGCCACCCTGCCGGTGGAGGCGGTGGCGAGCAAGGTGCTGGGCGAAGGCGGGGAGCTGACGGGCATCGTCACGCTCTTCCAGGACCGGGGCGAGGCGCTGGAGAAGGCGCGGCTGCTCGAGCGGCTCAAGGAGGTCTCCACGCTGCTGGAGGCGCGCGTGCAGGTGGCCACCGCGGAGCTGGCGGAGCAGAACGAGAAGCTGCGCCGTCAGGCCATCCAGCTGGAGCAGGCCAGCGCGGCCAAGTCCCAGTTCCTGGCCAACATGTCCCACGAGTTCAGGACGCCGCTCAACGCCATCCTCGGCTACACGAACATGCTGCTGCAGGGCGTGTCCGGGGAGCTGACCGCGCCGCAGAAGCGCAACCTCACGCGCATCGACTCCAATGGCCGGCACCTGCTGGAGGTCATCAACGAAATCCTGGACATCACCCGCATCGAGGCGGGGCGGATGCCGCTGCACCTGTCGGACTTCGTCATCCCGGAGCTGCTCCAGGAGGTGATGGCGGAGATGGACCCCATCATCGCGCGCAGCAAGCTGACGGTGACGACGCACCTGGGGGCGCGGCTGCCGCCGGTGCACAGCGACCGTCAGAAGGTGAAGCAGGTGGTGCTCAACCTGCTGTCCAATGCCCTGAAGTTCACGCACGAGGGCACGGTGAAGGTGGTGGCGGAGTACCAGCCGTCATCTTCCATGCTCACCATCTGCGTGGAGGACACGGGGATTGGCATCGCCCCGGCGGACCAGGAGAAGATCTTCGAGGACTTCCAACAGGTGGACAGCTCGCCCACCCGCGCCTATGGAGGCACGGGCCTGGGGTTGTCCATCTGCAGACGTCTGGCCGACATGCTGGGGGGGCGCGTCACCCTCCAGAGCACCCAGGGGCAGGGGTCGGCCTTCACGCTGCACTTCCCACGACGCCCGAGGCGGACATGACGAATCCCTCCCCGAATCTCAAGCCGCTCGTGCTCGTCGTGGACGACTACGATGACGCGCGTGAGATGTACGCGGAGTACCTGGAGTTCTCCGGGTTCCGCGTGGCGCAGGCGAGGAACGGGCAGGAGGCGCTGGACCAGGCCTTCGCGCTCACGCCGGACATCATCCTGATGGATTTGTCGTTGCCCATCATCGATGGGTGGGAGGCGACGCGGCGGCTGAAGAACGACGCGCGCACGCGCACCATCCCCGTGGTCGCGCTCACGGGGCATGCGATGACGGGCCAGTCCGATGAAGCGAAGGGCGCGGGGTGCGACTCCTTCGTCACCAAGCCGTGCCTGCCCGACGAGCTCGTGGCGGAGGTGCGGACCATCCTCGCCCGGCGCGGAGGCGCCGCGATTCGCTGAGGCGTGCCGTGTCCCGCTCCCCCCGTCCTCCCAGCAAGGCCTCTTCCCGACGAGGCGCCGCCTCGCCCAAGCCCTCTCGCGTCCGACGCGCGGCGCCCACCGCCGAGGCGAAGCGCCCGGGGGTCTCCGCGTCCCGCGCCGCGCCTCCGCGGACCTCCGTTGCTCCCGACACACCCGCGCGTGGCGGCAAGGCGGAGCGGTCCGAGCCGCGAGCGGCGACGCTGTCTCGTGGGAGCAAGGCCGCTGTCACGCGAGAGGCGACGCCCACGTCCGATGTCTCTCCGGAGCTGGTGCCCTCACGCGGGAGCAAGGCTGCGTCCACACGGAGGCTGACACCCGCGAGTCGCGGCGCGGATGACAGTACGGCCTTGGGGGAGGCAGCGCTCGCTCGCGGGAGCAGGACTGCCCACACCAGCTCGGACACGCTGACGCCCGACGTCCCGCCCCAGGTGATGCCCGAGAGCCACATCGTCGGTGTGACACCCGACGGTTCGCGGGACGTAGCGCTGCTCGAGAGCACCGGGGGGGCCGTCATCCTGAGTGAGGCCGCTCCCGCGCGAGGCGGCGACAGCCCTCGCCCCATGCGGTCCGCAGCCCCAAGCACTCGGGCGGTGCCGGCCGACCCTCAGGGCAAGAGCGCTCGCCCCCAGCCGGACGCGCCCACGGCCGAGGAGCTCGCGGGGCCCCAGTATCTCTACGGCGTGGTGCGCGCCGACGGCCCGCTGGACTTCGGTCCCATCGGCCTGGGCATGCCGCCCTGCCACGTGCGCGCCGTGCGCGAGGGGGGGCTGGCCGCGCTGGTGTCCTCCACGCCTTCGCGCAGGGTGGACCCGACGCGGGCCCATCTGCTGGCGCACCAGCGCGCCGCCGAGGTGGTGCTGCGCGAGCACACGCTGCTGCCCGTGGCCTTCGGCACCGTGCTGGGCTCGGAGGCCGACGTGCGCGCCATGCTGCGCGCCACGCAGGAGGCGCTCACCTCCGTGCTCACCGCGCTGGAGGGCAAGGTGGAGCTGGGGCTCAAGGTGCTCTACCACCGCGAGCACCTGAACCGACGCATGGAGCTGGAGGACGAGGCGCTGCGTCGGCGCGGGGACGAGTCGGAGGCCGAGCACGAGCAGCGACTGGGGCGCGCGGTGGAGCTGCGCGCCGCGCTGGACATGGCGGCCATGCTGGAGGGCCTGCGCCCGCTGGCGGCGGCGTCTCGCACCGACGCGCCCGTGGGCGAGCGCATGCTGCTCAACGCGGCCTTCCTCGTCGCCCGGCGCGACGGCCCCGCTTTCGAGGCGAAGGTCCGGATGCTCGCGGCGCGCTCGGACCTCTACACCTTCCGCTTCACCGGCCCCTGGGCGCCGTACAGCTTCGTCGACGTGCGACTGGGCCGCGCCGACGCCCCGGAGCCCCGGGGGTCACGGACCGCCGGCTGAGGACACCGGCGTCGTCACCCGCGCGGCCTCGGCGGCCAGCGGGTCCACGCCCGCGTGCAGCCGGACCCACCCTGGCGTGTGCTCGGTGCGCGCGTAGAAGCCATCCGTCGCGCGCGCCACCGTCAGCTTGCCCACCGGCTTGCCGCCGCGCCGGTACTCCACGCGGAAGGACTCCTTCGGCTCGCCCCCCGGAGGCTGCTCGTCGCGGCCCAGCAGGTCCAACGGCACCAGCCGCCACACGCGGTCATGCCAGTTGCGGGTGAACTCGTCGGGCTTGTCCGGCGACTCCTCCGGCGAAAGCGTCACCGGGTTGGGCGCCTTGCCGCTCGCCACGAACGCGCGCGACGAGCCGCCCGACGAGATGACCACCGAGTCGAACTCGCCCAGGTCGAAGACATGCAGCCGCCGGTCGACCAGGCGCGTCGTCGCGTTCTCCAGGTCCGGCAGCAACGCGGGGCCGAGCAGGAACACCTGTCCGTCCGAGTCACGGCGCAGGTACGGCGTCCCCCACCCGCCCGTCATCGACGCGAGCGTGAACGACTCCGTCCTGCCACCCAACGTCAGCGTCAGCTTGCGCTGCGAGCCCGTCAGCCCCACCTCCGCCAGCTTCTTCTCATCGAGCACGCCCAACGAGCGCGTGGCACGCAGCGGAGCGAAGCGCGGATAGAGCTTCTGGGCGACCTCGTTGGCCCGCATGTCGCGAGGAGGCGGAGGCGGCTGCGCCGAGGGCTGCGTCCCCGCGTCGGCCGCCCCCTGTGCCAGCGCCGCGCCGGCGCCGCCATCCACGGACGTGCCACCGTCGGCGGACGCGTCGGCGACACCCTCCACCGGGGGCAGCGGCTTCGCGGGCTTGAAGCCCAGGCGGACCCAGAGCGCGTCCCGGTCCCGCGCGTCGCGGTACAGCTCCACGTAGCGCGCCTCGTCCTCGTAGCGCACCTTGTCCAGCGCGCGCGCCGGCAGCTCCACCACCGTCACGTCACCAGGGGCGCCCGCCGGAGCGCGCTGCCACACCAGGTAGGCGGCCACCAGCGCCACCACCGCGAGGGCGCCCTGCAGGGCCAGGTCCCGGGCCTTCATTGCTCACCTCCCGCCGCCACGCTGGCGCGCGGAGCACGACGGCCCCGCCGCCGCGTCGTCACGAAGCCCACGGCCAGCACCAGCGCCGGCGCCAGGAACACGGTGGCGTAGAACCACGCCACGTCCTGCTCGCGGGTGTGCTGGATGGGCACGTCCTCCTCCGACGACACCGCGCCGGCGACGGCCTCTTCGCCCGTCAGCCACCGCAGGGTGTCCACCGCGAGGTACGCGTTGCCCATGTTGGGCAGCACCACGTCGCTCACCACGTCCGCGTCCGCCATCACCACCGCGCGCATCGGCTCCTTGCCCTTGGCGGCGGGCTCCTCCACCGCCACCACCAGCGGCCAGGTGCGGCGCATCTCGCCCGGGTCCGGGCTGAAGTTGCCGTTGGCGTCCGCGAAGGTGGCCCCGTGCGCGCGCACGGAGATGTCGTGCATGACGCCGTTGGGCAGCGGCTGGAGCTGGTCCAGCGCGCCCGCGCCCAGGAAGGCCACGGGGGACTGGCCCGCCATCGCGGACAGCGACGTGACGGACGGGTGCGAGCTGAAGCTCGCCGTGCCCAGGTTGCCACGGTCGCTCTGCTGACGGGCGGTACGGAAGTACACCTGGTCGTTCGCCAGCGGCGTGCCGAGGTACTTCAGCCCCATGGGCGCGAGCAGCGCCTCGAAGCTGGGGCCCTCCGGCTCCAGCGCCATCCACAGCCGACCGCCCCGTGACAGGTACTCGCGCACCGCGGTGAGCTCCTCCGGGAGGAAGTCGCGCGTGGCGCCCATCACCACCAGCGCCGCCGCGTCCCCAGGCACCTCGCGGCCCAGTCCCTCCGCGACGCCCAGCGGACGCACGTCCACGTTCTGCGCGCGCAGCAACTCCTTGAGCTGCGCCACGGACGGCTTCGGCATCTCCCCGGGCACCGGCCGCGTCTCCGCGCGCTCGCCATGGCCCGCGGTGAAGTAGACGACGCGGCGGGGCCTGGCCACCGTCAAGAGGCGCCGCTGCACCTCCTGGTCCAGCCGCTGCAACTGTCCCCGCGCGCGGTCCAGCTCCAGGCCCACCGTGAAGGGCTCCTTGCGCTCACCGCGCGCCAGGACGATGGTGCCGTTGTTGTGCACGCCGAGCGTCTTCGCGCGCGCGGGCTCCACCGCCTGGTCCAGCCGCTCCACGCTGAGCAGCCCCGGGCTCTCCACCGACAGGTCGCGGAAGTACTGCCCCACCGCCTCGCCCACCTCGTTCGCGGGCGGGAAGAAGAGCATGACCTGGAGCGGCTCGTTGAGCCCGCGCACCACCTTGCGCGTGGAGTCCCCGGGCTTCGCCGTGCGGAAGTACGACAGGTCCCAGGTCGTGTTCGCCTGCGTGACGACGTACATGGTGGCGAACGCGAACACGAGCACGAAGGACAGCCCCAGCCCCGAGTACAGCGCGCTGCGGGCCCGGCCCGTCTCCATCACCGGCGCGCGCGCCATGGCCTGCGTCGCGACCTCCACCAGCGCCAGCGGCACCAGGCAGCACGCGAGCAGCGCGGGGAACAGCGCCGCCAGCATCACCGCCAGCTTCGGCGCCTTCTGCGACAGGGGGGCGTCGAACAGGGACAGGCCCAGGTCCGACTGGAGGAAGTAGAGCCCCAGCGCCAGAAGCCCCAGCCCGTACAGGCCCAGCACCCAGCCATCCACGCGGCGACGGTCGAGGCTCGCGCCGCGCGAGCCCACGAACCGCCACGCCGTCGCGCCCACCGCCAGCGCCACGCCGAGCCCGGAGAAGAGCCCGCGGCCCGTCCCCACGCCCAGGATGCGCTCGCCGATGAAGACGGCCAGCAGGCCCGCCACGAAGGCCAGCGTCGCCATGAGCCCGCTCCCCGAAGTGCGCGCGCTCATCGCCACCTCCGCGCCTCGAGCACCCGCGTGGCCGCGAACAGCGCCACGTAGGTGACCACCAGGTAGTAGACGACGTCACGCACGTGCACGAGCCCCGATTGGAACGGCGGGAAGTGCTGGTTCCACAGCGACATCGCGCTGAACACGTCCGCCAGCGGCTGCTCCGTGATTCGCGCGAGCAACCAGCAGAGGATGAGCGCCACCAGCATCACCGCGGACGTAATCGCCGCGAGCAGCTGGTTCTTCGCCAGCGCCGAGCCGAACGTGCCCACCGCCAGGGACGCGCTGCCCAGCAGCAACAGCCCCAGGTAGCCGGCGCCCACGTGGCCCCAGGACACCTTGCCGTTCACCAGCACCAGCACCGGCATGTACAGCGTGCACAGCACGTACAGCGCCAGGAACGCGAAGCCCGCCAGGAACTTGCCCAGCACGATGTCCCTGTCGCGCAGCGGCGAGGAGTACAGCAGGGGCAGCGTGCCCGTCTGTCGCTCCTCGGCGAGCAGGCGCATGGAGATGAACACCGAGGCGACGATGGTGAAGCCGCTCGAGTAGTAGAAGAACTGCGAGAGCACCTCGGCGGAGCGCTTGCTCGCGCCGCCCAGGGCGTACGCGTTGAAGAACAGGCCGTTCAACGCGAGGATGACCGCGATGACGACGTAGCCGCTGAGCGTGCGCAGGTAGCCGGACAGCTCGCGGCGGGCGATGAGCAGCGCCTTCACGCGCGCACCTCCTGACCATGCGTCAGCTTGAGGAAGATGGACTCCAGGTGTCCCGCGCCCACGTCCAGTCGCAGCAGCTCCAACCCCGCCCCCACCACCGCCTGCGCCACGCGCGGCCGCACGTCCGGCGACGCGCGCAGCGTCAGCGCCACCAGCCCGTCGCGGGCGCTGCCCACCTCCACCTCGCCGAAGGGCCGCAGCACCTCGACGGCGCGCGCGGAGTCGCCCCGCACCTCCACCTCGACGGAGCCTCCGCCGCCCATCTTCCGGCCCAGCTCCTCCTCCGTCCCCTGCGCCACCAGCGTGCCCTTGTGGATGATGAGCAGCCGGTCACACGTCTGGGAGATCTCCGGGAGGATGTGGCTGGAGACCAGCACCGTGTGCGTGCCCTTGAGGCCGCGGATGACGTCGCGCATCTCCACGATCTGCCGCGGGTCCAGGCCGCTCGTCGGCTCGTCGAGGATGAGCAGCGCGGGCTTGTGCACCAGCGCCTGTGCCACGCCCACGCGCTGACGGTAGCCGTGGCTGAGCGTGGAGATGAGCTCGCCGTCCACCTCGCGAAGCCCCGTCTTCTCCTCGGCCTCGCCCACGCGCGCGGGGGTGTCCCTGGCCGTCACGCCGCGCAGCTGCGCGACGTAGGCCAGGTACTCGCCCACCGTCATCTCCTCGTAGAGCGGCGGCACGTCCGGGAGGTAGCCGATGCGCTGGCGCACCTCGTGGGCGTTGCTCACCACGTCATGGCCGTCGATGACGACGCGGCCGGCGGTTGGCAACAGCACGCACCCCAGGACCTTCAGCGTCGTCGACTTGCCCGCGCCATTGAGGCCGAGGAAGCCGATGACCTCTCCCTGGCCGATGGTGAAGGCCAGGTCCCGGATGGCCGCGTGCTCACCGTAGTACTTGGTCAGCCCTTCGACCTGAATCATAGGGGGCCATTCCATCAGTCCCCCCAGGGGGGATTGTCAAGCCTCGAACCGCTCAGCCATGGCGGAACTCCGGGCCCGCCGTGGTGCGGCCGAGCGTGAAGCGCAGCGCCCCCTCCAGCTCCGGGAAGAGGAACGCGTAGCCGAGCCGCTCGGCGGCGTTGGGGAGCACCCGGGCACCCGACAGCAGGGCCTCCTGCCCCATCTGTCCGAAGAGCGTCCTGATGACGGCCGCGGGCATGGGCAGGAAGGCGGGCCGCCGCAGCACCCGGCCGAGCGTCCGGGCGAAGTCCGCCTGCCGCACCGCGCCCGGCGCCACGGCGTTGATGGGCCCCCGGGCCGCCGGGGTGAAGAGGCTGAAGTGGATGAGCCCCAGGATGTCCTCCATCGACACCCAGCCCATCCACTGGCGCCCCGAGCCGATGGGCCCACCGCCGCCCGCGAGGAACGCGGGCAGCATCTTCGCCAGCGCGCCATCCCGCGCGTCCAGCACCGGGCCGATGCGCAGGTGCACCACGCGGATGCCCGCGGCCTCGGCGGGCGCGGTGGCGGCCTCCCAGACGCGGCACACGTCCGCGAGGAAGCCCGTGCCCGGCGCGCTCTCCTCGGTGAGCGGCTCGTCACCCCGGTCGCCGTAGATGCCGCTGCCGGCCGCGCACACCAGCACGCGGGGCTTCTTCTTCATCTTCGCCAGCGCCTCGGCCAGCGTGAGCGTGCCCTCGGAGCGGCTCTTGAGGATGGCGTCCTTGTACTCGGGGGACCAGCGCTTGCCGGCGACATTGGCTCCCGCCAGGTGCACCACCGCGTCCACGCCCTCCAGCGCGTCGGTGTCCACCTGTCCCTTGTCCGGCGCCCACGCCACCTCGTGCCGCGAGGCGTCCGCCCGCCCTCGCACCAGTCGCTGGACCTGGTGGCCTCCGGTGGTGAGCAGCGGCAGGAGCGCCGAGCCGATGAGCCCCGACGCGCCGGTGACGGCCACGCGCAGCGGGCCCTGGTCCGCGAACGCGGCGTGGCGTCGCGCGTCCGTGAGCGTCACCCGGTGGCGATAGGCGAACATCCGCTCCAGGGTGTGGCGCGCGAAGCCGCCTCCGAGGAGCCGGCCTGGCGGGCCCATGGGCAGGACGTACTCGATTTCGTCCTCGAGGATGGAGGAGTGGGTGGCGGGCTCGGGCCACATGCGATGGGTGTGGACCCACTTCGAGAAGGGGCCGGACACCTGCGTGTCCTGGAAGAGGGAGCCCTCGACGTACGCGGTGTGCTCGGCCACCCAGCGTCGGGGGATGGGGCCCATGCGCATCCGCATGACGACGCGGGCGCCGGTGTGGATGCCGTCGCCGGTGCGCTCGAGCAGCTCCATCCGCTCCCATGGGGGCGTCAGCCGTGCGAGCGCCCCTTCCCGGGCATGCCAGGCGAACAGCTCCGTCGCGGGGATGGGCGCCCGACTGCGCGCCTCGAAGACGAGTGACTTGCTCATGACGCCTCCTGGCGCGACAGTGCGGCATCGCATGGTAAAGCCGGAGCTCGTCGAACGCGCGGTGGAAGTGCTGCGCAGTGGTGGTGTCATCGCCCTGCCAACGGAGACGGTGTATGGCCTGGCGGCCAACGCCGAGGACGAGCTGGCCGTGCGTCGTGTCTTCGCCATCAAGGGTCGCCCCGCCACCCATCCGCTCATCGTCCACCTGGCGGGTGTCGAGCACCTGACCTCGTGGGCCCGGGAGGCCCCCGAGGCCGCGCGTCGCCTCGCGGACGCCTTCTGGCCGGGGCCCCTCACGCTGGTGCTCCCGCGCACGCCGCGCGCCACGGACGCCATCACCGGAGGCCAGGACACGGTGGCCCTGCGCGTGCCCGGACACCCCGTGGCGCTCGCGGTGCTCAAGGCCCTGGGCGGCGGCGTGGCGGCGCCGAGCGCGAACCGCTTCGGACGGGTGAGCCCCACCACCGCGGAGCACGTGCGCGTGGACCTGGGGAGCGACGTGGACCTCGTGTTGGATGGCGGACCGTGCGACGTGGGCGTCGAGTCCACCATCGTCGATTTGAGCTCCGGCTCGCCCGCCATCCTCCGGCCGGGCGGACTGTCGGCCGAGGCCATCGAGCGGGTGTTGGGGCATCCGGTGCCGGTGCGCGTGGCCTCGAAGGTCCGCGTGTCGGGCTCGCTGGAGTCGCACTACGCGCCCCGCGCGGGCGTGGTGCTCGCGGAGCCCACAGAGGCCGCGGCCCGCGTGCGTGCATTGAGGGAGCAGGGGTTGAGCGTCGGCGTGCTCGGGCCGCGAGGGCTGGAGCTGCCAGGGGATGTGCCGCGCTTCGACGTGCCGGAGGACCCGGCGGGCGCGGCGCGCGTGTTGTACGCGAGGCTGCGCGAGGCGGACGAGAAGGGACACGACGTGCTCGTAGCCTGTCTGCCCTCGGCCAGCGGCCTGGGCATCGCGGTGCGCGACAGGCTCGCGCGCGCCGCCGCGCCTCGCACGCCCCATCACTGAGCGCTTCGGCCACCTCGGCCGGCACGCGCGTCCGGCACATGAGCGTGGCACAGACCTGCGGGCCCTCGAGCATGCCGGCGCAAGTGCATGCACTGACGTCACTCACGAGGCAGGGCGCACGCTCGAACCGTGGCACCACCCGAGCCGTGCGGTCCCTGGCACATCCGAGGCTTGGCGCACGCTCGAACCGTGGCACCACCCGAGCCGTGCGGTCCCTGGCACATCCGAGGCTTGGCGCACGCTCGAATCGTGGCACCACCCGAGCCGTGCGGTCCCTGACACATCCGAGGCAGGGCGTCTGAATCGACCTCGCGCCACCTGCGCCGCGCCTGGCACATCCGAGGCTTGGCGCCTGACGACCTCGCGCCGCCTGCGCCGCGCCTGGCACATCCGAGGCTTGGCGCCTGACGACCTCGCGCCACCTGCGCCGCGCCTGGCACATCCGAGGATTGGCCCCTGACAACCTCGCGCCGCCTGCGCCGCGCAGCCCCTGGCACATCCGAGGATTGGCGCCTGACGACCTCGCACCGCCTGCGCCGCGCGATATGCCGCGCGCGCGTCCGCGTTGTTCAGGACGTCCCGCGTGTGAGGCGAGTCACCCTCCGCACGCGGCCACACCCGGGAACGAGGCGACGATGACGATGACGAGACGGTGGCTCGCCGTATGCGCGGGCCTGGCGGCGGTCGTGTGCGCATCCGGCTGCGCCAGCAGTCCTCAGAAGGCGCTGCTCGGTCGGACCAGCGGGCTCGTCGTCTACGACCTGCCCGCCATGCAGGTGATGAAGGCCGCGGAGGCGGAGCTCGGTGAGCGCGGCTACGCGCTGCTGCCCAGCACCGACCCCTACTTCCTCCAGACGCCGTGGAAGGTGAGCGGCAACTACGACATGGGCTCCAGCTGGTCGCGCCTCTACGTCGAGGGCCGCGTCCGCGCGGACGGGCGCTTCGTCGTGCGCGCCTACGAGATGGCCGCCACCACCTTCGCCAGGACACAGGCACTGCCCTTCGGCCTGCGCCAGACGACGAGCGCCACCATCGACGACAAACCCAACGCCACCCCCGCCGAACTCATCGCCTCCGAACCCGAACTCCAGACGCGCTCCGCCCGCGCCAACATCCGCCGCAACCTGGACCTGGAGTGGGCCATCCTCGAGCGCCTCAACCCCGACTTTGCCAACAAGGTGAAGGAGCAGGTCGACCTCTACGTCGCCCACGAGCCTCGATGACGCACTCGGACAACCCTCGCGGCCCCCAGCAGCGTCGCGAGGGCACGTCCCCAGGGCCAGAGGCCCGCTCGGACCGTGACTCCACCCGGGCGCGCCGGGGGACACGCGGCCGGGTGACGGACTTGAATGAGGGGTGGGGCTCCGATATCCCGCGTGTACTCCCAGAGGAGCGTCCCCGCGTGATGCGAAGCCTGTTCGGACTGGTCGTCGCCCTGTCGTTGTCCGCCTGCAAGGAAGAACCCCGAGGCCAGCTCGAGCCCATTCCTCGTCCTCCGGGCCTGAAGGACGCCCCCGCCCCGGGAGCCGCGCCCACCGCCGCCGCCCAGCCTCCGGTGGACCCGTCCAAGGTCACCCTCCGCTGGAAGCTCGCCGCGAGCGCCCCCGTCACCTACCACCTGGACCTGGAGCGCTCCGGCGCCGCCCCCGCGCCGCAGGAGGCCGCCGAGGAGACGCCCGCCAAGGGCAAGAAGGGCAAGGGCAAGGAGGAGCCTGCTCCCCCGCGCGCCGCCGCCCCCGCCGCGTCCTTCCCCACCGACTTCACCTACGTGCTGGAGCGCACCAACTCCGGCGACTACCGCCTGCGCGTGCTCCCCGAGGGCAAGGACACCACCGAGGACACGGGCGCGCTGAGCGAGCGCGGCTTCGTGCTCGACGGCCTCCAGGGCATCAACCGCAACATCGCCGCGCTGGTGCTGGAGCTGCCGCTCGCGCCCGTGGGCCCCAACGACACCTGGGCGCTGGGCACGGAGCTGCTCACGCACGACGCGCTGGGTCCCCTGTTCACCACCACCAAGACGGAGCGCCGCAACCGCGTGAAGCTCACCGCGCTCACCCAGGAGGGCGACGACCAGGTGGCCACGCTGGAGTACGACCTGCTCGAGCAGCTCTCCGGCAAGGTGACCAGCCGCCGCGCCCCGCCCGCGGTGCCCGCGCGCGCGGACGACCCGGCCGAGGAGGACGCCGAGCCCGCCGACGAGTCCGCCGGCCCGCCCACCACGGACGCCAGCGCCGAGGTGCGCATCACCGGCAAGGGTGAGTTCCTGGTGAAGGCCGGCCGGTGGCGCACGTGGGAGGGCACCATCGCGTCGTCCTCGCGCGGGCCCTTCCCCACCAACGCCCTGCAGGTGCCGCCCGGCACGGTGAAGCTCAAGCTCACCGCGCGGGAGTCGGTGCCCCCCGCGGCCACGGCGAAGCCCCAGCAGTAGCCGCGCCGTCGGACTCGCGCACCATCCGCACCACCGCGTCCACCCACGTCGGGTGGGCGTTGAGCGAGGGGACGAGCGTCAACGACTCGCCCCCCGCCTCGACGAACTGCTCGCGGGCGCGCATGCCCACCTCCTCCAGCGTCTCCAGGCAGTCGGCGACGAAGGACGGGCACATCACCGCCAGCCGCTTCACGCCCTGCTTCGCCAGCTCCGGCAGCACCAGGTCCGTGTAGGGCTTCACCCACGGCGTGCGCCCCAGCCGCGACTGGAAGGACACGCTGAAGCCGCCCTGGGGAAGTCCCAGCCGCTCGACGATGCCCCGCGTGGTGGCGAAGCACTGGGCGCGGTAGCAGTGCCGGTTGGCGTCCGTGAGCGCGTCACAGCACCCCGCGGACGCGAAGCAGTGCTGGCCTGACGTGTCCGTCTTGCGCACGTGCCGCTCCGGCACGCCGTGGTAGCTGAAGAGCACGTGGTCCGCGCGGGCCTCGGCAATCACCGGCCGCGCCACCTCCGCGAAGGCGTCCAGGAACGACGGGTGCCCGTGGAAGGCCGGAACCGCGCGCACGTTGGGCACGTCCCAGCCGCTGGAGAGCACCTCGTACACGCGCGCCAGCGAGGACGCCGACGAGGACGTGGCCTCCTGCGGGTACAGCGGCAGCACCGTGAAGTCCGACACGCCGCGCGCGCGCATGGCCGCCACCGTGTCGGGGATGGACGGGCTGCCGTAGCGCATGGCCAGCGCCACGTCGTACTCGTGGCCCAGCTTCTCGCGCACCGCCACCTCCAGCGCCCGGCTGTACACGAGCAGCGGCGAGCCCTCCGGCATCCACACCTTGCGGTACGCCTCCGCGCTCTTGGCGGGCCGCGTGGGCAGGATGATGAGGTTGAGCAGCATCCAGCGCCCCACCGGGTGGATGTCCACCACGCGCGGGTCGCTCAGGAACTCGCGCAGGTAGCGCCGCACCGGCCCGCTGTGGGGCGCGTCCGGCGTGCCCAGGTTGACGAGCAGCAACCCTCGCTTGTTCGCGGGCGTGTTCATCAGTGCAGGGCGTTGGGCAGCGTGAGGGCGAACTCGGCGATGCGCGCATCGAAGTGCGAGCCGTCCGGGCGCTCCATGTCGTAGCTGCCGCGCATCGTCCCGAAGGGCGTGCGCAGCATCGCCCAGCTCGTGTACTCGAAGCGCTCGCCCGGGGCCACGCGGGGCTGGCGGCCCACCACGCCCTCCCCCTTCACCTCCTCCACCTTCCCGGAGGCATCCGTGATGACCCAGTGCCGCGCCTTGAGCTGCGCGGGCGCCTCCCCCTCGTTGACGATTTCCACCGTGTACATGAACGCGTACTGCCCCGACTCGGGCGAGCTGCGCTCGGGCCAGTAGGCCGGCTTCACGGTGATTTTGATGCCATCAGTGGTGGCGCTGGAAGACATGCCTCCACATTTGAAGGCAAGGCCCCCGGGTTGCAAGCAAAACCCCGGCGCCCCCCCGCCCCCGGGCTCAGGTCTTGGCGCTCTCCCGGTCCTGACCGGGCTCCGGGCTCTTGGGCCAGATGAGCGAGGCGATGATGGCCAGCAGGAGGATGCCGCCAATCACGCCCAGCGACAGGCCGATGTGGATGTGGATGTCGAAGAACGTGATGAGCATCTTCACGCCCACGAAGGCCAGGATGGCGCTCAGCCCCAGCTTCAGCAGGTGGAACTTCTCCATCAGGCTGGCCACGACGAAGAACAGCGAGCGCAGGCCGAGAATCGCGCACACGTTGGACGTGTAGACGATGAACGCGTCCTGGCTGATGCCCAGCACCGCGGGGATGGAGTCCAGGGCGAAGAGCAAGTCCGTGGCCTCCACCACCAGCAGCACGATGAACAGCGGCGTCACCTTGCGCCGGCCGTCCTCGGTGACGAAGAAGCGGCTGCCTTCGCCCATGCGGGCCACCGGCAGCACCCGGCGCGCGAGCTTGACGATGCCCTGCTGTTCCGGGTCGATCTCCTCGTCCTTGGAGAAGAGCATCTTCAGCGCGGTGAAGACCAGGAAGGCGCCGAACAGGTAGATGAGCCAGTGGAAGCGCGACACCAGCGCCGTGCCGGCGATGATGAGCACCGCGCGCATGACGAACGCGCCCAGGATTCCCCAGAACAGCACCCGGTGCTGGTGCTCGGGCGCCACCCGGAAGTAGCTGAACACCAGCAGGAAGACGAACAGGTTGTCGACGGAGAGCGAGTACTCCACGACATACGCCGTCACCCACTGGAGCGCGGGCGTGCTGCCGGAGAAGTACCAGATGCCTCCGCAGAACGTCAGGCTGATGGTGATCCACACCAGCGTCCAGATGCCCGCTTCCTTGGGCGTCACCGCGTGGTCCTTGCGGTGGAACAGCCCGAGGTCCACGGCGAGCATCGCCAGGACGAAGAGGTTGAAGCCCACCCAGAGCGCGACTTGCGTATTCACGTATGAATCCTGTTTCAGGAACGGCGGGCGCACCCTAGCGGCGGCGCGTCCGGGCGTCGACACTTCCGTGTAACCGCCCAGGCCCCCACCTGGAGGCCCGGCCCACCGTCCCCGCCCGCGGCGCTACTCCGTCGACGGCCGGCGCAGCACCATCAACGAACGCCCCGCGACCTGCACCTTTCCACCCGCCGGTGTGTGGGCGTGCTGGGACTCCTCCGACGTGGACGTGTCCACCACCTGCTCCCAGTCCGCGCCCCACTCGAGCGCCGGCAGCAGGAAGCTGATGGGCTCGTGGTGGGCGTTCATCAGCACCAACAGCGTGTCACCGACAATCCGGTTGCCCTCGTCGTCCGGCGCGGCGATGGCGTCCCCGCCCAGGAGGATGGCGAGCGAGCGCACATAGGGCTTCTCCCAGTCGTCCTTGCGCATCTCCTTGCCGTCAGGCCGGAACCACGCCAGGTCCTTCAGCTCGCTGTCCCACATGTGGGCGCCGCGGAAGAAGCGGCGCTTGCGCAGCACGGGCTGCTCGCGGCGCAGGCGCGTCAGCCGGCAGGTGAAGTCCAGCAGCGCGCGCTGGGTGTCGTCGAGCTCCCAGTTCACCCAGGACAGGGCGTTGTCCTGGCAGTAGGCGTTGTTGTTGCCCTTCTGGGTGCGGCCCATCTCGTCGCCGGCCACCAGCATGGGCACGCCCTGGGACAGGAAGAGCGTGGCCAGGAAGTTGCGCTTCTGCTGCTCGCGCAGGGCGTTGATTTTGACGTCGCCCGTCTCGCCCTCCACGCCGCAGTTCCAGGAGTGGTTGTCGTTGCCGCCGTCGCGGTTGTCCTCGCCGTTGGCCTCGTTGTGCTTGTCGTTGTAGGTGACCAGGTCGTGCAGCGTGAAGCCGTCGTGCGCGGTGACGAAGTTGACGCTCGCGGAGGGCTTGCGGCCCGACAGCGCGTACAGGTCCGAGCTGCCCGTGAGCCGGTAGCCGATCTCCGCCGCCTGCCGGTCATCGCCCTTCCAGTACCGTCGGATGGTGTCGCGGTACTTGCCGTTCCACTCGCTCCACAAGACGGGGAAGTTGCCCACCTGGTAGCCGAAGTCGCCCACGTCCCACGGCTCGGAGATGAGCTTCACCCGGCTGAGCACCGGGTCCTGGTGGACGATCTGGAAGAAGGCCGCGCGGGTGTCGTAGCCGTGCCGGTCGCGCCCCAGCGTGGTGGCCAGGTCGAAGCGGAACCCGTCCACGTGCATCTCTTCCACCCAGTAGCGCAGGCTGTCGGCGACCAGCTTCAGCGCGTACGGATGCGTGGCGTTCCACGAGTTGCCCGTGCCGGTGACGTCCAGGTAGTAGCGCGGGTCCTTCTCCGTCAGCCGGTAGTACGCGCCGTTGTCCAGGCCCTTGAAGGACAGCGTGGGCCCCAGCTGGTTGCCCTCGCAGGTGTGGTTGTAGACGACGTCGAGGATGACCTCGATGCCCGCCTTGTGCAGCGCCTTCACCATCCCCTTGAACTCGTCCACCTGGGAGCCCGGGCCTCCCGGGGCGCTGTAGCGCGCGTCCGGCGCGAAGTAGCCCAGCGTGCTGTAGCCCCAGTAGTTGGTGAGTCCGCGCTCGACGAGGAACGGCTCGTCGACGATGTGGTGGATGGGCAGGAGCTCCACCGCGGTGACGCCCACCTTCTTCAGGTGCTCGAGGGTGGCCGGGTGTCCCAGGCCCGCGTAGGTGCCGCGCAGGGCCTCCGGCACGCGGGGGTTGAGCTTCGTGAAGCCCTTGACGTGCAGCTCGTACAGGACGGTCTGGTGCCACGGCACGCGCGGGTGGGTGTCCCCCTCCCAGTCGAACGTGTCCTCGAGCACCACGGCCTTGGGCACGCCCGCGGCGTCGTCCTGCTTGTCCTGGACCAGGTCCTCGTCCTTGCCGCCCTGGACGTGGCCATAGATGGGCGCGCGGTAGTCCACCTGCCCGTGGATGGCGCGGGCATAGGGGTCCACCAGCAGCTTGTGCGGATTGAAGCGGAAGCCCTTCTTGGGCTCGAACGGCCCGTGCACGCGCAGGCCGTACAGCGTGCCCGGCTTCAGGTCGGGCACGTACCCGTGGAACACCTGGTGCGTGGTCTCCAGGAGCGGGAAGCGGCGCGTCTCGCGCGTGGGCTCCTGTGCGTCGTAGAGGCAGACCTCCACCTTCTTCGCGTGCTCGCTGAACACCGCGAAGTTGACCCCGTGCCCGTCATACGTGGCGCCCAGGGGGAACGGCTTCCCTGGAAGCACCTCGGCCCTC
The DNA here is from genome assembly GCF_050039385.1 of Myxococcus faecalis. NCBI lineage: Bacteria > Pseudomonadati > Myxococcota > Myxococcia > Myxococcales > Myxococcaceae > Myxococcus > Myxococcus faecalis. The sequence continues at coordinate 2,796,473 of NZ_CP144336.1, forward strand.
CTCATCCCGTGCTCCTCTCCAGCAGCACCACCGGGAACCGCTCCAGGAGCGGCGCGAGGGGCAGCACCACGCCACCCGCACCACGCTCGGGCCGCACCTGTCGCCCGGTGAAGACATCGCGGAACATCATGCCCGCATATGCCTCGGGAAGGTCCAGGAACGTGTCGGCATAGGCGCCGGAGAGCCCCTGGGGCGACTCCAGGGCCTCCAGCACGTAACGCGGCGCGCACACCACCACGCCCGCGTCGTCCAGCTCGCGCGCGAAGGCCACCGCCGCCTGGGCGCGGGGCCCGGACAGCTCCAGCGCCCGGAAGCCGCCCCGCCGGAACAGGTCCTGCTGACGCTGGCGCAGCCGCAGCCCGTGGGCCAGGAGGAAGAGCTTGGCCCGCCCGTCATCCAGGCCCGCCACCAGCCGCGAGCACAGCCCGGGCGCGTCCTCTCGCGCCTGCGCGTCCAGCTCCTCCAGGAGCCGTGAGCGCAAGGTGAAGTCCACCGGCCGCCGGTTGTCCGGGTCCACCAGGGACAAATCCCACAGCTCGCAGCCCTGGTACGTGTCCACCACGCCGGGCGACGCGAGCTTGAGGACCAGCTGCCCCAGGGCGTTGTGCTGCCCGGCGCGCTCGATGCGGCGCTTGAAGACGCGCACCTCCTCCAGGAAGCCCCCGCCCTTCTCCTCGTCGAAGCACGCGTCCACGAAGGCCGCCACCGCGTCGTCATAGGCGCCGTCCGGGTTGGTCCACGAGGTGCGGACCTTGGCCTCCTTGATGGCCTTGGACATGTACTCGCGCATCCGGCGGTGGAAGTCGGCCCGGGCCTCGGGCGACAGCGCCTCCCCCATGGGCCAGGCGCCCACGAGCGTCTGCAGGAACAGGTACACGTCGTTGGCGCTGGGGGCCGCGCCGGACGGCAGGGCCTGCGCGAACTTCTCCGTCAGCCGCAGCCAGCGGCGCGCGAGCTTGCGCCACTCCTCGGGCAGCTCCGTCAGCACGTTGATGCGCGCGCGCACGTCCTCGCTGCGCTTGGTGTCGTGGGTGCTGGTGGTGAGCTGGCTCGCGGGCCAGTGCTCGGCGCGCTCCTGGTTGCGCAGGTGGAAGGTGGTGGTGCGCGTGCCGAAGCGCTCGGGCTCCCCGCCCACCTCGTTGAGGCTCACCAGCCGGTTGTAGATGTAGAAGACGGTGTCCTCCAGGCCCTTGGCCATGACGGGGCCCGTCACCTGCTGCAGCTTCATGGCGAAGCGCAGCATGACGGCGCGCTCGCGCTCGTCGGACTGGGGCGGGTACTGGCGCAGAAGGATGTCGCGCAGGAAGTCGAAGATGGACGCGTTGGTGGTGGCGTTGCGCTCCTTGGCGCGCTGGATGGTCCACTCCACGTACTGCACGTCGCGCGCGTCCAGCCCCGGCCGCCAGCCGTCCACGTACGTGCGGTACACGGGGAACAGCGCGATGAACTCCACCAGCGCGCGCCTGAGCGAGTTGAGCGTGAAGTCGCGCGTCCTGCGGCTCATCTCCGAGATGCGGTTGAGCTCGTGCGCCAGCACGTTGATCTCACTCGCCATGGACACGCGCATGATGAGCAGCTTCTTCTGGTAGACCAGCTCGGCGAAGTCGCCCTTCTCCCCGGTGAGCCGCTCGTACGTCTCCGTCAGGTGCGGCTCGGCCGCGGGGTGCACGAACACGCCGCTCACCGCGTTGGCGAAGCGGTAGCCGGTGGTGCCGTGCACCGCCCACGCCTCCGGAATGCGCTCGCGGCCGCCCTGAATCTTCTCCACCACCACGTACAGCGCCTTGCGCAGGACGCTGTCCGGAGACTGCGTCACCTCCGCGCGCCAGCGCTCCCTGAGCGCCGCCTCCACGCCCGGCCAGCGCGTGTCGTCCCCGGCCAGGTCCTGGAGGAACAGCGCGTGCGCGCGCTCCACGAAGTAGCGCTCCTGCAGGTCCAGGAAGTACGCCGTCGGGTCGAACAGGCCGTCCGGATGGTCGATGCGCAGCCCGGTGACGCAGCCGTCGCGCAGCCAGCGGAACACCAGCGCGTGCGCCTCCTGGAACACCTCCGGGTCCTCCACGCGGATGGCCGCCAGCCCGTTGATGTCGAAGAAGCGCCGGTAGTTGATCTCCTCCCCCGCCACCCGCCAGTGCGCCAGCCGGTAGCTGCACGAGGCCAGCACCCGGTCCAACAGGTCGAACGAGCGCGGGTTGCCCGGCTCGCCGTTGAAGACGCGGATGTTGTCCTCGATGTACGCGGCGACCTCCGGGCTCTTCTCCACCACCGCGGCGAGCCGGCGCTTGATGACCTCCTTCTCGCGGTGGCGCTCCACGACGCGGGGGCGCTCCACCTCCGTGCGCAGCGGCAGGTGCTCGATGGCGGTGAGGATGGAGAGCAGCTCCACCATGGGCTCGGACTCCGCGCCCAGCTTCGCCTCCAGCCGCTCCAGCCCGTGGCGCAGCACGCGCCCGTATTGCCGGGGCGCCAGCGGCAGCAGGTGGTCGTAGTAGTTCACGAAGAAGGCGCCGTCGCGGAAGGACAGCTTCAGCTCGCCCTTCTCCAGCACCACGCCGTACTGGTCGCCGAGTATCGGCAGCAGCACCTTGTCGCGCAGCTCCTCCTTCACCGGCGACCAGTCGATGTCGAAGTACTTGGCGTAGACGGAGGACGGGCCGTTCTCCAGCACGTCGAACCAGAGCGGGTTGCCGCGCTCGATGCCCATGTGGTTGGGCACCACGTCCAGCACCTGCCCCAGGCCGTGCTCCTGCAGCGTGGCGCACAGGGCCTGGTGGTCCTCGGTGGAGCCCACCTCCGGGTTGAGGTGCTGGTGGTCCACGCAGTCGTAGCCGTGGGTGCTGCCCGGCGTCGCCTTGAGGTAGGGGGACGCGTACAAGTCACTGATGCCCAGGCGGCGCAGGAACGGCACCACGTCGCGCGCCTGCTGGAAGGTGAAGCCCTGATGCAGCTGCACCCGGTAGGTGGACAGCGGCGTCCGGGGGCGCTCGACCAGCGCGTCCTTCACCCGCTTGAACAGGCCCTCGGCCAGGGCCTCGGCGCTCAAGGTGGCACCCGACGAGCCCGTGGGAGCCGTCCCCTCTTCTTCCAATCCGTCGCGGAGCATGGGGCCCAGAGGTAGGGCGCCGTCGCGCGCCGCGCCAGCACCCAGAGCGGCTTCCGACCTCCAGCCAACGCTCCAAGGGCCCGGATTCCCACGAGCCTCGCGCCACAAAAGCAGAGGGCTCACCGGAATCCACCGGAGAGCCCTCGAGATGCAGCCGCCGGGCGGGCCGGCGTCGGGTTCAGCTCAGCTGCTTGTTCACCAGCGAGGTCATCTCGAACATGGTGACGTTCTTCTTGCCGCCGAAGATGGGCTTGAGCTTGTCGTCGGCGTTGATCTGCCGCTTGTTCTTCGCGTCCTGGAGGTTGTTCTTCTTGATGTACGCCCAGAGCTTCTTGACGACCTCGGTGCGCGGCAGCGGCTTGTTGCCGACGATCTCGGCCAGGGCGGCGGAAGGAGTCATCTCCTTCATGAACGACGCGTTCGGCTTACGCTTCGGGGCAGCAGCAGCCTTCTTGGCGGCGGGAGCCTTCTTCGCAGCAGCTTTCTTGGCAGCCATTCGTCTTGAGTCTCCTCCCCTCCGAAGGGGACGTTGTGCGGCCTCGCTTGATTTTAAGCCAGTGCCGGTGGGGCGTAGGTAGCACGCCCAAGCCCGAAAAACAGCCCTCTCCTGCGTTTTTCCCTCGGGAAACGCCCTACGCAACGCGTTTCATGCCCGAGAAACCGGCTCCGCAGCACGTTTTCCCTCGGGGGCGAACCTCACGGACGCGAAAAATGCGCCCGGACGGCCACCGCGCCAGGGTGCATTCCTGCTCGGGAGCGGCCCCCCTTCGTCGCCGCCAGGGCCCGACCATCCGGCCTCCGCGCGATTCGTCGTCCCCCGGGCGCTCGAACGGGCCCGGATGGGAAAACCCCTTGCGGACGAGGTGTACTTTTTCGGATGAAACGCCCATGCCCATGCGTGCCCTCATCACCGGAGCTGGTGGCTTCCTCGGAATCTGGCTGACCCGCGCCCTCGCCGCGCGGGGTGACAAGGTGACGTGCCTCCTCAGGCGGGGCTCGGATGCCTCGGGCCTGGAGGGCATCCCCCACACCCGCGTGGAGGGGGACGTGACACAGGGGGCCTCGCTCGGCCCGGCGGTGGAGGGACAGGACGTCGTCTTCCATCTGGCCGGTGTCCGCCGCGGCGCGACCCGCGAGGACTTCATGCGCGTCAACGCCGAGGGCACCCGCCTGTTGTGCGAGGCCATGGTGGCCTCCGGGAGCCGCCCCCGGCTGGTGCTCGTGGGCTCGCTGGCCGCCATGGGCCCCTCCTCCCCCACCCGTCCCCATGTGGAGGAGGACCCCTTCCGGCCCTACGAGTGGTACGGCGAGAGCAAGGCGGAGGCGGAGCGCATCGCCTTCTCCTATGGAGACCGGCTGCCGGTGACGGTGTCCCGGCCGCCGCGCATCCTGGGGCCGTGGGACCGCGAGAACCTGGCCTTCTTCCGGCTGGCGACGAAGGGCATCCGGCTGGAGCTGGCCGGAGGGCCCCGCCCCCTCACCATGGTGGACGTGGAGGACGTGGTCGACGCGCTCATCCTCCAGGCCGAGCACCCGCGCGCGGTGGGCGAGGCCTTCTTCTGCGCGGGTCCCGGCGAACCCCTCTCCCTGGAGTCGGTGCAGGACCTGGGGGCCCGGGCGCTGGGGCTGTCACCCCGCACGGTGCGCGTGAGCCCCTGGCTGCTCACCACCCTCGCGTCGGCGGCGGACGGCGTGTCGCGCGTGACGGGCCGCAAGCTGCCCCTGAGCCGGAAGATGGCGCGGCAGCTGCTCGCCCCGGCCTGGACCTGCTCGGGCGCGAAGGCCGAGCGGCTGCTGGGCTTCCGTCCCCGAAGGGGGGTGGAGGACGCGGTGCGCCGCAGCGCCGAGTGGTACCGCGAGCATGGCTGGCTCTAGCCGTGCTAGCAGGGTCGGGGCTTGCCGCCCCCCGGCCCCCTCGTTTCGTTGACCTACCCCCCCTTGGAGTGTCAGGAAGCTGCGCTGCCACATGCCCTCGAAAGCCGCATTTTTCGATGTCGACGGGACGCTCGTGAAGACGAACGTCGTCCACGTCTACGCGTACTACGCGATGAACCGGGGCTCCGTGCTCGGCATCGCCGGCAGGACGCTGAGCACCGCGATGAGCGTGCCGCTCTTCGGCGTCATGGACGCGCTGGACCGCAAGACGTTCAACGAGTTCTTCTACCGGTACTACGCGGGGTTGAGCGAGGACCGGCTCGTCACCATCGCGGAGGACATGTTCGAGGACGTGCTCAAGCCGGCGCTCTTCGAGCAGACCCAGGACCTCATCGACCAGGCGCGCCGCAGCGGCTGCAAGGTCGTGCTCGTCACCGGGGCGCTGGACTTCACCATGCGTCCGCTCGCCCGGCACCTGGGCGCCGATGACCTGATCGCCAACAAGATGCAGTTCGTGGGCGGCAAGGCCACCGGCAAGGTGATTCCGCCCATCATCGAGGGCGCCAACAAGGCGAACTCCATCCGCGCCTACTGCACCAAGGAGGGCCTGACCCTGGACAAGTGCCACGGCTACTCCGACAGCGCCTCTGACTACGCGATGCTCGCGGTGGTGGGACGTCCCACCGCGGTGAACCCGGACCTGCGGCTGCGCTCCATCGCGCGCGCCTACAACTGGCCCATCCTCGACCTCAAGTAGCCCCCTGCCCGCCATGCGCCCGTTCAAGACGCTCCAGAAGCTGTACGACGAGGAAAGCCAGGTCGTCATCACCGAGAAGGGCAGCCCCCCGCGCGCCCTGTTCTACGGTGAGGGTTTCCTCCAGGAAGACCTGCCCGTGGGCACCCGGGTCATCTTCCCCCGTCCGCCCATGGCGGGCGTGCCCAACGTGAAGGCCGCCATCCGCTGGGCCATCAACCACCCGGAGGGCATGGAGCCGCTGCACGCGCTGCTCAAGCCGGGCATGCGCCTGACGTGCGTCATCGACGACATCAGCGTGCCCCTGCCGCCCATGGTGACCCCGGACGTGCGCCAGTCCATCCTGGAGATCGTCCTGGAATTGGCCGCGGACAGCGGCGTGGACGACGTGCACCTGGTCATCGCCAACGCGCTCCACCGCCGCATGACGGAGGGGGAGATGAAGCGGATGGTGGGCGAGAAGATCTTCGACGCCTACTACCCGGACCGCTACTACAACCACGACGCGGAGGACCCGGACGGCATCGTGGCGCTCGAGCGCACGGCGCACGGCGAGGAGGTCTCCGTCAACCGCCGCGTCGCGGAGAGCGACCTCATCGTCTACGTGAACGTGAACTTCGTGCCCATGAACGGCGGGCACAAGTCCATGGGCACCGGCGTGTCCAACTACGCGTCGCTCAGGCACCACCACAACCCGAAGACCATCCGGGCGTCGGACAGCTACATGGAGCCGAAGACCAGCGCGCTCTATCGCAGCAACGAGCGCATCGGGCGCAACATCGACAAGCACCTGAAGGTCTTCCACATCGAGACCACGCTGAACAACCGCATGTTCGGCGCGCCCGTGGACTTCCTGGCCAAGCGCGAGGAGGACTACACCGAGGGCGACCGGCTGAAGTTCCAGGCCATGCGCTACGCGCTGTCCAAGATGCCGCGCGCGGCGGCGCGCAAGGTGCTCAACGCCATCCCCGCGCCCTATGACGTCACGGGTGTGTACGCCGGGGCGACGGAGCCCGCGCACCAGAAGACGCTGGAGACCAGCTGGAAGCAGTACTCGGTGCCGGTGGAGGGGCAGAGCGACATCGTCATCTTCCCCATCCCGTTCATCTCCCCGTACAGCGTCAACTCCATCCTCAACCCGCTGCTCGTGCAGGTGATGGGGCTGGGCTACTTCTTCAACCTCAACCGCGGCGTGCCGCTGGTGAAGAAGGGCGGCGTGCTCATCCTGTTGCACCCGGCCTACGACGAGTTCGACCCCGAGCACCACCCCAGCTACATCGAGTTCTTCCACCGGCTTTTGCCGGAGACGCGCGACTCGATGAAGCTGGAGCACAAGTACGAGAAGGAGTTCGCGGAGAACCCCAGCTACGTGCACCTGTACCGCAAGAACAACGCCTACCACGGCGTGCACCCGTTCTACATGTGGTACTGGGGCGAGAACGGCCGCCAGCACGTGGGCAAGGTCATCGTCGCGGGCGCGGAGAACAACCACGTCCCGGCGCTGCTCGGCTGGGACCGCACCGACACGCTCACCGAGGCCATTGAAGAGGCGCGCGGCTTCATGGGCCGCTCGGCCACCATCAGCCTGCTTCGCATCGCCCCCACGGTGATGGTGGACGTGAAGTGAGGACGGACATGTCACCGCTTCCCGAGCTGAACGTCTCCCAGGTCTTCACCGGCAAGCGCCTGCTCTTCGCCGGTGCCACGGGCTTCGTGGGCAAGGTGACGCTGTCCATGCTGCTGCACCGCTACGGGCAGGAGCTGGAGCGGGTGTACGTGCTCGTCCGCAAGGGCAGCGCGGCCTCCGCCGAGCGGCGCTTCTTCGACAAGGTGGCGACCAGCGAGCCCTTCCAGCCGCTGCGCGACACCTACGGCGAGGAGGGCGCGCTCGAGTTCCTGCGCAAGAAGTGCGAGGTCATCGACGGCGACATCACCGACCCCTGGGTGGGGATGGAGGAGTCGCGGGTGGCGGAGCTGACGGGCCAGGTGCACGCCTTCGTCAACTGCGCGGGTCTGGTGTCCTTCAACCCGTCGCTGGAGGTGGGCCTCAACGTCAACACCCACGGCGTGAAGTACGCGGTGGAGCTGGCGCTGCGCTGGGGCGTGCCGCTCATCCACATGTCCACCTCCTTCGTGGCGGGCAACCGCAACGGGCTCGTCTTCGAGGACGAGGAGGTGCGCGGCTACTTCCCGAAGAAGGACGAGCTGGACGGGCGCGACTTCAGCCTGGAGCAGGAGCTGAAGGACGCGGAGCGCATCGTCGCGCGGCTGCGCGAGCAGGCCGATGACCGCGCGCTGACGTCCACCTTCCGCAAGAAGGCGCTGGACCGGCTCGCCGAGGAGGGCCGCGACGTCAACGACGAGAAGACGCTGCGCCTGGCCGTGGGCCGTGAGCGCAAGCTGTGGCTGAGCGGCGAGCTGGTGCGCGCGGGCATGGAGCGCGCGGCGCACTGGGGCTGGCCCAACACGTACACGTACACGAAGTCCCTGGGCGAGCAGGTCATCGCCGCCACGCCGGGCCTGCGCTACGCGATTGTCCGGCCCTCCATCGTGGAGAGCGCGCGGCACTTCCCCTTCCCCGGCTGGAACGAGGGCTTCACCACGTCCGCGCCGCTGGCCTTCGCCGGCATCAAGGGCCCGGGCGGCATCCCCGCCGGTGAGAACACCATCCTGGACATCATCCCGGTGGACCAGGTGGCGGGGGCGACGCTCGGCATCACCGCGCACTCCATCCAGGTGGAGGAGCGGCGCGTGTACCAGCTCGCGTCCGGCGACGTGAATCCGTTCTACGCCAGCCGCTCGGTGGAGCTGGTGGGCCTGTACCGCCGGCGCTACTACCGCAACCGCGAGTCGGGCAACGCGGTGCTCAACTCGCTGCGCTCGCGGCTGGAGCCGCAGCCGGTGAGCAAGCTGGAGTTCGAGCTGTTCAGCGCGCCCATGCTGGTGCGCGGCGCGAAGTTCCTGAAGAAGGCCATCGACGAGGTGCGGCCCGCATGGGGCGCGCCCGCCGTGCAGGCCATGCTGGACAAGGCGAAGGTGTCGCTCGACGGGGTGGTGGACGGCAACGCGAGCCTCATCGCGATGACGGAGCTGTTCCTCCCCTTCCTCTACGAGAACCGCTACGTCTTCCGCTGCGACAACACGCGCTCCGTCTATGAGCGCATGGCGCACGCGGACCGGCTGAAGATTCCGTGGGACCCGGAGCACATCGACTGGCGCGCGTACTTCATGGAGACGCACCTGCCGGGCCTGGAGAAGTGGGTGTTCCCGGGCCTGGAGGAGGAGCGCGAGAAGCGCACCGTCATCCCCGCGCACAGGGATTTGCTGGAGATGTTCGAGGCGACGGTGCACGCGTACCGTCACCGGGTGGCCTTCCGCATGGTGTCGGGCGAGAAGGAGGAGCGCTTCACCTTCGGGGAGGTGCACCGCTACGCGGCGCGCGTGGGCAGCTTCCTGCTCAGCTCGGGCGTGAAGGCGGGAGACCGGGTGCTGCTGGTGTCGGAGAACCGGCCCGAGTGGGGCACGTGCTTCTTCGGCATCCTGCGCGCGGGCGCCACCATGGTGCCGGTGGACCCGGGCCTGAGCGAGGCGGAGGTCATCAACATCGCGAAGCGGGCGGAGGCGAAGGTGTGCCTCATGTCCGAGGACGCGGCGCGAGACTTCCCCGGCCTGTTCGGCGCGCTGGGGGACTCGGTCCTCATCGCGAGCCTCGCGCAGGCGATGACGGGCGACCCGGCGGCCAAGGACGACCGCATCGGCACGGTGCGCAAGTCGGCCTCGGCGGATGACCTGGCGAGCCTCATCTTCACGTCCGGCACGACGGGCACGCCCAAGGGCGTGATGCTCACGCACCGCAACTTCGCCTCGCTGGTGGCGAAGCTCGCGGGCGTGTTCGACGTGGGCGTGGGCGACGGCGTGCTGTCGGTGCTGCCCCTGCACCACACCTTCGAGTTCTCCGCGGGCTTCCTCACCCCGTTCTCGCGCGGCGCGGAAATCACGTACATCGACGAGCTGACGTCGGACCGGCTGGGCGAGGTCTTCGAGACGGGCCGCATCAGCGCGATGATTGGCGTGCCGGCCCTGTGGCAGCTCCTGCACCGCAAGATGACGCAGGAGTTCGCCAGCCGCCCGCCCATCGTCGAGCAGGCCATCAAGGCGATGATGGCCACGCACGGCGAGCTGCGGAACCGGGCGGACATCAACCTGGGCAAGCTCCTGTTCTGGCCGGTGCACCGCAAGTTCGGCGGGCGCATCAAGGTGCTGGTGTCCGGCGGCTCGGCGCTGCCCGAGGAGGTCCACAAGGCCTTCCACGAGCTGGGCTTCAACATCACGGAGGGCTACGGCCTGACGGAGGCGGCGCCGGTGCTCGCGGTGGCGAACCCGGGCAACAAGCGCACGCCGGGCTCGGTGGGCAAGCCGCTCACGGGCGTCGAGGTGCGAATCCTCAACCCGGACAACGACGGCATCGGCGAGGTGCTGGCCAAGGGCCCCAACGTGATGGCGGGCTACTTCGGGGACCGCGAGGCGACGGAGGCCGTCCTCAAGGAGGGCTGGCTGCACACCGGAGACCTGGGCCGGCTGGACGCCGAGGGGCGGCTGTACCTGGTGGGCCGCGCCAAGGACGTCATCATCGACCACAACGGGAAGAACATCTACCCGGACGAGCTCGAGGAGCTGTACCAGGAGCACCCGCACATCAAGGAGCTGTCCGTCGTCGGCCTGCCCGACGAGGCGGGCGGCGAGAAGGTGGCGTGTCTGTGCGTGCCGGACTACGGCGAGCGTCCCCGCGAGGAGGTGCGCCGCGAGCTGGAGGAGCACTTCCGCAAGACGGGCGCGGGCATGCCCTTCTACCGTCGCGCGAAGGTGCTGCGCTTCTGGGATGGCGAGCTGCCGCGCACCTCCACGCGCAAGGTGAAGCGCAAGCTGGTGGTGGAGGAGCTGCAGCGGCTGGAGCGCATGGCGGCCTCGGCCACCAAGGCGCGCGAGAAGGTATCCGCCGCGACGACGACGACGGGCGGCGTGGCCGACTGGCTCTTCCCGCTCATCGCCGAGGTGAGCCACAAGCCGGTGGCGAGCGTGCGGCCGGAGACGCAGCTGACGGGCGAGCTGGGCTTCGACTCGCTGATGCTCACGGAGCTGTCCAGCGCGCTGGAGGCCGCGGGTGTGCCGCTGCCGGCCATCGATGACCTGACGCAGGTGCAGACGGTGGAGGACCTGCGCAAGCTGGTGGTGGCCTCCGGGAAGCGCCCTTCGGCGGAGACGCGGGCGAAGGACATCTCCAAGCAGAACGCGAAGGCGGAGGAGGTGGAGATTCCGGTGCCGGACGTCGTCGCGGACGTGGGCCGGCAGCTGCTCTCCTTCGGGCAGAAGGTGCTCTACGGCGGCGTGTTCGACGTGAAGGTGACGGGCCGTCCCTTCATCCCGATGAACCGCAACTTCCTGGTCATCGCCAACCACGCCAGCCACCTGGACGCGGGCCTGGTGCGGGTGGTGCTGGAGGAGCAGGGAGACCGGCTGGTGTCGCTGGCCGCGCGCGACTACTTCTTCGACACGCCGCTCAAGCGCGCCTGGTTCGAGAACTTCACCAACCTGGTGCCGATTGAACGCCATGGCTCGCTGCGCGAGTCGCTGCGTCAGGCCGGCGAGGCGCTGCGCCAGGGCTTCAACGTCCTCATCTTCCCGGAGGGCACGCGCTCGCCCACCGGCGAGCTGCAGGAGTTCAAGTCCACGCTGGGCTACCTGGCGCTGACGTACCGGGTGGACGTGCTGCCGCTGTACATCCACGGGGCGTTCGACGCGCTGCCCAAGGGCAGCGTGTTCCCCAAGTCGAAGGACCTGAAGGTGAGCATCGGTCCCGCGCTGGGCCACGAGGCGCTGCGCGCGCGCACGCAGGGCATGGCGCGCTCGGAGAGCTACCGCTACGCCACGCGCATCGCCGAGGACGCGGTGCGGGAGCTGCGCGACGGACGGGTGCTGCACCTGGACGCGCCTCCTTCGGTGGACGTGCAGGTCATGCCCGCGCATGACGCGCCGGGAGGGAAGAACTCGTGAAGCTGCTGGTGACGGGAGGCACGGGGTTTCTCGGCGCGCATCTGGTGCCGAAGCTGGTGGCGGCCGGGCACACGGTGCGCCTCATCGGGCGCTCGCGTCCGACGGGGCCCGCCTACGAGGGCACCGAGTACGTCGCGGGGGACCTGAAGGACCGGGACGCGGTGCGCCGCGCGCTCGACGGCGTGGAGGGCCTGTACCACCTGGCCGGGCTCGTCTCCTTCCAGCCGAAGGACGCGCGCAAGATGTTCGAACTGCACGTGGACAGCACGCGGGAGCTCCTGCGTGACGTGCGCGAGGCGGGCGTGAAGCGCGTGGTGCTCGCGTCCACCTCCGGCACCACGGCGGTGTCGAAGGAGGAGGCGGTGCTCGACGAGTCCGCCGACTACCCGCTCACGGTGGTGGCGCGCTGGCCGTACTACCTGTCCAAGATTTACGAGGAGAAGCTGTCGCTGGAGTACTGCCGCAAGCACGCGATTCCGCTCGTGGTGCTCAACCCCAGCCTGCTGATGGGGCCCGGGGATGACCGGCTGTCGTCCACGTGGACGGTGGTGAAGTTCCTCAACCGGGAGATTCCGGCGATGCCGGGTGGCGGCATGTCCTTCGTGGACGTGCGCGACGCGGCGGACGCGTTCCTCCAGGCGCTCACGCGGGGTGAGGTGTACGGCCGCCACCTGATGGGCGTGAACATGACGATGACGGAGTTCTTCCACCGTCTCGAGCGCCTCACGGGTGTCGCGGCGCCCCGGCTCAAGCTGCCCAAGCAGGTGAACATCCTGGGTGGCCACCTGCTGGAGCGCTGGGCGAAGGTGCGCGGCACGCCCGCGCCGCTGGACCCGCAGGAAGTGGAGATTGGCGAGCACTACTTCTGGCTGGACGCCGCCAAGGCGGAGGCCGAGCTGGGCTTCCGCGCGCGGGATGCGCAGGAGACGCTCGCGGACACGGTGAAGCACATCTACGCGAAGCTGCCTCCTGGAAGCCTGCCCGGCACCAAGGGTCGCCTCGGCGAGCTGCGCGACGGGACCTGAGCAACACTCGATATGGGCCGGGACACGGGGCCCGTATCGAGACCCGGGGCCGTGCACGGCTCAAGCACCGTCCCCCAGGGTGAGCCGCACCGACGCGCGCGAGTGATGCCGCCCCGAGAGCGCACCTCGTGGGTACGCCCGCCTCGCGCATCCATCCGGGTCCTTGCGCGAGCCTCTCGCACCATCGGGATGAGCGCGCCCCACCTCACGCATCCATCCGGGTCCTTGCGCGAGCAGCTCGCGCCATCGAGATGAGCGCGCCCCACCTCGCGCATCCATCCGGGTCCTTGCGCGAGCAGCTCGCGCCATCGAGATGAGACGCGCTCCCCTGGAATGGTCCCGGAGCCCCCTGCCCTCTCAGTGCTGTCCCGCGCGCACGTGCTTGAGCGTCACCGCCGCGAGCACCGCGAGCGACGCGAAGACGACCACACCCAGCCCCGCCGCGATGTTGATGCCTTGCGTGAAGGACTCCCGCGCGGGTGCGAGCACCGCGTCGCGCAGCCCCGCGGGTAGCGCGGAGGTCGACGTCACGGCACCGATGATGCTCTCTCGCACGCTGTCGGCCACGCCGTCCGGAACTCCCGCCGGCACCGCGTCCGCCATGTTCCGCCGGTAGATGGCGGTGGCGAAGCTGCCCAGGATGGCCACGCCCAGCGCCACACCGAGCTCGTTCGCCGTCTCCGACGTGGACGCGGCCGAGCCCGCCTTCTCTGGTGGCACCGAGCCCACCACCAGGTCCGTCCCCAGCACCGCCATGGGCGCGAGTCCCATCGTCACGATGACCGAGCCGATGACCAGCACGACGGGCCCACCCACGCTGTCCACCTGGGACATCACCAGGTAGCCCACGCTGGAGAGCGCCAGTCCCGCCGCCATGACGTAGCCCGGCCGCATGCGGCGCACGACGAAGGGCCCCAGCGACGAGCCCACCATCATCCCCAGCATCTGCGGCACCATCCACATCCCCGCCTCCAGCGGCGTGCGCCCCGCCACCATCTGGAGATAGAGCGGCACCAGCAACCCCATGCCGCCGGTGACGATGGCCACCAGCAGCAGGATGAGCAGCGTGGCGCTGAACGCGCGATTGGCGAACAGCCTCGGGTCCAGCAGCGGGTGCTCCAGCGTCAGCTGCCGCCGCACGAACACCACGCCCATCCCCAGCCCCACCACCAACGCGACGAAGGCCTCCACCTGCCAGCCGTGCCGCGCCAGCTCCTTGATGCCGTAGATGGTCGGCAGGATGGCCGCGAGCGACAGCACCACGCTCGTCAGCTCCAGCCTCCCCGCCGAGGCATCCCGGTACTCGGGCAGCAGCACGGGCGCCGTCAGGAGCAGCACCCCCATCACCGGCACGCCCAACAGCAGCGCCGCGCCCCACCAGAAGTGCTCCAGCATCCAGCCCCCGAGCAACGGCGCGATGACCATGCCGATGAGGAAGCAGTTGAGCCATACGGCGATGGCCACCGAGCGCTGGCCCGGCGCCTGGAACATGTTGCTGATGAGCGCCAGCGTGGAGGGCATCAGCGTGGCCCCCGCGATGCCCAGCGCCGCGCGCGCCGCGATGAGCATCTCCGGGCTTCGCGAGTACGCCGCCACCACCGACGCCACGCAGAACCCCGCGGCGCCCACCAAGAGCAGCTTGCGCCGGCCGATGCGGTCCCCCAGCGTGCCCATCGTCACGAGCAGCCCGGAGAGCATGAAGCCGTAGATGTCCATGATCCACAGCTGCTGCGTGCTGCTCGCGCCCAATTGGGAGCTGAGCTGCGGCAGGGCCAGGTACAGCACCGTCACATCCACCGAGATGAGCAGCGTGGGCAGCACGAGCACCGCCAGCCCCGTCCACTCCCGCCGTCCCGCCCGCGCGGGCACCGGGCTCGCCAGGTCCTGCTCCGTCGTCAGCATCGTGGGTCTCCCCGCTCTCGCGGCGAAGCGCTGCCTCGGGATGCCCCAGGTCGGCGCCGAGCCCGCCGACGGCCACGTCGCCCACTCCTGACAACACACCCCTGGCGGCCCGCACACGAGCGCGCCTCTTCCATGTCCTGTCGATTCAGTCGGGACCGCGCCGTCACGGAGGGGGCCTCGGGAGAGGAGGCCGTCCGCTCCGGAGGCTAGCGGCCCACCGTCTGGCGGGCGCGCTCCACCATCCGCCCCGCCCAGGGCTCCGAGCGGTGGCTCCACACCCAGGCCGCACCGAGGAAGCTCAAGCCGAGCAGCACGAGCACCAGCCGCGCGAGCACCGAGGGCCCCGCCTCAGCCTGCGCCATGCTCAGCCCACCACCTTGTTACGGCCGGTCTTCTTCGCCTTGTAGAGGTTGGCGTCCGCGACCTTGATGAAGTGCGTGGGCTCCGTCATGTCGCCGGTCATCTCCGCCACGCCGATGGAGATGGTCACCGGAATCTCCTTCTCGTCGTAGACGAACGCCTTCTCCGCGATGAGCTTGCGAATCTTCTCCGCGAACAGGCGCGCCTTGTCCGGCCCGTCCTCGGGGATGACCACGGCGAACTCCTCGCCGCCGTAGCGCGCGAAGCACTGCTCGCGGCGCACCAGCCGCTTGACGGACTGGGCCAGCTCCCGCAGCACGTAGTCCCCGGCCAGGTGCCCGTGGACATCGTTGATCTGCTTGAAGTGGTCGATGTCGAACATCATCAGCGACAACGTGCCCTTGTACCGGCTGGAGCGCCCCATCTCCCGCTCGAGGTACTCGAGGAAGAAGCGCTTGTTGTTCACGCCGGTGAGGCCGTCCGCGATGGTCAGCGTGTAGATGGTCTCGTGGTACTGGGTCTCGATGTTGTCGCCATCGAGGAACTTGAAGATGGAGCCGCCGACCTTGATGAGGTCGCCGCTGCGCAAGGGCTGCGCCTGGAGCACTTCCTGGTCGTTCAGGTAGGTGCCGTTGGTGGAGCCCAGATCCTCCACCAGCATCTTCCCGCCCCGCCCCAGCACGCGGGCGTGCCGGCGGGAGACGTTGTCCAGGTCCACCACGATGTGGTTGTGCTGGTCCCGGCCAATGGTCAGCTCGGAGTCGTCGACAAGGTACTTCTTGCCGAGCTCCGGGCCGTGGATCTGCACGAGGCAGCACTCGGTGCTGCGCTCCGGGCGCAGATCCAGGGAGGAAATCTTGGTGACGCGCGTTTCGTCGCCTGACATCGCCGCCAAGGCTAGCACGACCCCGTTTTCGGAAGCCAAGCAACCCAGGTGGGAACCGTGCTTCCCGGCGTCCTGCCGGAGCCCCGGGGGCGCCGATGTCCCACATCTGGCGAGTCCGGCCCGGTGAAGAGGACGTGGGCGGGCGGTTGGGCACTCAACGAAGGCAGCCGAGCAGGCCTCGGCGCCCTTGTCGCCCGAGGGGGGCGGACTAACGTCCGGCCCACCTATGTCCAAAGTCCTGGCGATGATTCTTGCGGGCGGCGCTGGCACGCGCCTGGAGCCCCTCACCCGTGAGCGGGCCAAGCCCGCCGTCCCCTTCGGGGGGCGCTACCGCATCATCGATTTCGCCCTGTCGAACTTCACCAACTCCGGCGTCTACCGCGTCAAGGTCCTGACCCAGTACAAGAGCGACTCGCTCAACAACCACCTGTCCCGCGCCTGGCGGATGTCGGCCTTCCTGGGCCACTACGTGGAAGCCGTGCCCGCGCAGATGCGGACCGGCGTGGACTGGTACAAGGGCAGCGCTGACGCCATCTACCAGAACCTCAACATCATCACCGACGAGGAGCCCGACTTCATCTTCGTCTTCGGCGCGGACCACGTGTACCGGATGGACACGCGGCAGATGCTCGACTTCCACGTGTCCAAGCGCGCCGCGTGCACGGTGGCCGCCATCCCCGTGCCCATCGAGCAGGGCCGCGAGTTCGGCATCATCGACGTGGGCCCCGACGGGCGCATGCGCCAGTTCCTGGAGAAGCCCAAGGACCCGCCGCCCATGCCGGGCAACCCGAAGATGTGCCTGGCCTCCATGGGCAACTACCTCTTCACCACGGAGGTCCTGGTGCAGGAGGTGGTGCGTGACGCCGCCAACGAGGCGAGCGCGCACGACTTCGGCAAGTCCATCATCAGCGAGCTCTACAAGTACGCGCCGGTGTACGTGTACGACTTCGCCACCAACGAGATTGCCGGGCAGGAGCCCAAGGAGCGCGGCTACTGGCGGGACGTGGGGAACATCGACGTGTACTACCAGTCCAACATGGAGCTGGTGGAGGTGGACCCCATCTTCAACCTCTACAACGACCGCTGGCCCATCCACACGCAGGCCAACAACTACCCGCCGGCCAAGTTCGTGTTCGCGGACCAGGACAACCAGCGGGTCGGCCACGCCACGGACTCGCTCATCGCCGAGGGCTGCATCATCTCCGGCGGCAAGGTGAACCGCTCCGTGCTGTCCCCGAAGGTGCGCGTCAACTCCTACTCGGAGGTGGAGGCGTCCATCCTCTTCGAGAACGTCACCATCGGCCGCAGAAGCCGCATCCGCAAGGCCATCATCGACAAGAACGTGGAGATTCCGCCGGGCACGACGATTGGCTACGACCCGGTGGAGGACAAGCGGCGCTTCCACGTCACGCCGGATGGCGTGGTGGTGATTCCCAAGGGCATGAAGGTGACGTGAGGCGGCCATGGGCGCGTCGGGCGGGCTCCACCTTCGGCCAGCACGGGACTCGGACCGGCGCGCCCTGTGGCGCGTCCACACCGAGGCGGTGGGGACGTTGTGTCAGGGCGTCTATGCGCCCGACGAGCTGAGCACCTGGGTGCGGCTGTTGCGGCCGGAGGGCTATCTGCGCCCGGACCGGCCGCGCACCGTGCTGGTGGCGGAGCGCGACCGGCGGCTGGTGGGCTTCGGCCAGTTGGACTCGCTCAACGGGGAGCTGGAAGCGCTGTATGTGCTTCCGGACCAGGTGGGCCACGGCGTGGGCACCCACCTGCTCGCCGCGCTGGAGTCGGTGGCCTGGGGCGGAGGGAGTCCCCAGGTGGGCCTGGACGCGAGCCTCAACGCGGAGGACTTCTACCGTCACCGGGGCTACGTGTCGCTGCACGAGGCGCGGCGGCCCCTGACGGCGCGGGTGCAGCTGGCCTGCGTGCGGATGCAGAAGCGCAGGCCCGTGCTCCCGACGCGCCGTGGGGCCACCACGGCAGCGCCCGCGCCTATCTGAAGGCGGCCTTCACCTCGGGCTTGAAGAGCACCACCAGGGCCCAGATGCTGATGGGGAGCGCCAGGCAGCCACAGGTGCCACAGCATGGCACCAGTGACGCGAAGCAGCCGGCCACCGCGAGCCCCCAGTTCTGGAGCTTCTTCATCATCAGCGCGCCGAAGAAGGCGAGCGCGTTGAGGAGGATGACGGGGCCGTACCACATGAGCCGGCCCGCGAAGGAGCTGGTGGAGGTGAGCAGGGCGCGGTTCTGCTCCAGGGCGTCCTGATAGGGCGCGAGCGCCGGGTTGTTGAAGAGCTGCTCCAGGTCGTCCGGATTCACCGGCGACAGCAGGCTGACGATGGCCCACAGCAGGCTCACGCCGGCCAGCACCATGAGCAGGATGGCCGGCACGGACACGGCGTCCTTGGGGTTGGAGCGAGGAAAGCCGTCTCCCGCGGGAGCTCCGTAGGTGTTCTCCATGTCCTTGTCTCTCCCTTGAAGCGTGAAGGGTGGGCCCGGGCCCACGCGCGTGGGGCGCATTCCAGCCAGGGGACGGGGCGTGGACCAAGGAAAATGGCACGCCGTCGTCCCCGGGCTGTCGTTGTAGCTCAGGCCTTGAAGGTGAGCAGCGGGGCCAGCCGGGCCACTTCGCGGACGATGCCGGCCTCCACCTGGGAGTCCACCACCGGACGGATGGGCTTGTAGGCGGCGGGGGCCTCCTCCACGCGGCGCTCGGCGCGCAGGGAGATGCAGTCCACGCCGGACAGGCCCAGCGCGGCCTCGCTGTGGTCCGCTCCGCCGCGCGACATGGAGAAGCGCGAGCGGGCGCGGCCCGCCCCGTGCGACGCGGACTCGAGCGAGCGCGCGTCGCCGCACCCCACCATGAGGAAGGACGTGGCGCCCATGGAGCCGGGGATGATGACGGGCTGTCCGTCGCCCGCGGGGCAGGCCCCCTTGCGCGCCAGCCACCCGCCCTCGTACGGGAGCGTGAGGTTGTGGGGCACGTCGTAGACGAGCGGCGCCTCCACGTCCCCGAACAGCTCGCGCAGCGTCTGACGCAACAGCTCCGCGAGCAGCAGCCGGTTGAGGAAGGCGTAGTTGGCGGCGGTGGCCTCGGCCTCCAGGTAGCCGGCGACGAGCGCCTCGTCGGCGAGCGGGAGGATGCCGCTCTCCGGGAAGGGCGCGCCCTGGGGCCAGGCCTTGCGCGTGCGCTCCCGCCAGGCCACGCCCACGTGCTTGCCCACGTCCCGGCTGCCTGAGTGAATCATGAACGCGAGCTGGCCTTCGCGCACGCCCCACGCCCAGGCCCGCGCGCGGTCCTCGACGGCCTCCACGCGCTGCACCTCGACGAAGTGGTTGCCTCCGCCGATGGTGGCCAGGCCCGCGTCGCGCACCACGCCCTCGCGGGTGAGCGCGTCCGGTGCCCAGGTCGGGTCGCCGTGCAGCGCGCCGCCCAGGTGGATGCGGTCCACCTCCGCGTCGAGCTGCGCCAGGTCCGCGGTGCGAGCGCAGCCCAGCGGCGTGTCCAGCGTCTCCAGCAGCCAGCCGGGGAGGCCGTCACGCAGGAGCGCGGTGGAGGCGCGCGAGGACATGGCGACGTCCCGCGTGCCGAAGAAGTAGTGGCCCTTCATGCGCTCGACGAAGTCGTCCCGGCGGGAGAGGAAGTCCTCCACCGACAGGTCGGCGACGTGCAGGCGCATGCCGCAGTTGATGTCGGTGCCCACGGCGCCGGGGACGACGAGCCCCCGCGTGTGCAGCACCGAGCCGATGGCCACGCCGGAGTCACCCGGGTGGAAGTCGGGGGTGGCGCGCACGCGGAGGACCTCTCCGCCGCCCGGGTGCTTCAGGGCCGCGAGGTGCGCGAGTTGTTGGAAGGCCTTGCCCTCGACGGGCAGGTCCGGGGGGAGGAGCACCTCGGCGGGCGGCGCGTTCGCGTCACCCAGGAGGCGCACGGAGTAGAGGCGACCGTCATAGGTCACCTCGAGCCCCTCGCGGGCAAGCGCCCGCAGGAGCCGATTCAGTTTCGGCTGCATGACCAACTCGGGAATGCCCCGAGGGCTCGCGTACGAGCGCCCCGGGGGGACGTGGCGGAGGAGATGGTGGACCTTGGGTCAGCAGCCGCGGTCGCCGGACGGCCCGAAGGCCATCCTCAGCGCGCAGGGACGCCGTGGGTCCACGAACCTGACGACTTCCTCCGCCCGGCGGGCCTTCCGCGTCCGCGCTCCGTCAGTGCCAGGCGAGCGCCTGGGAGGCGCGACGCATGTCCCCGTCCCGAGGAATGAGGCGTCGCCCAAGCCGTCTTCGCGGAGCGCTTCTCCTGTGCGAACTCCGGTTCGCAACGGACCCTCACTACGTCGCGCCGGACAGGCCGCCATCCACGTTGATGGCCGCGCCGCTGATGTAGCCACCGCGCGGTGACAGCAGGAAGGCCACCACGTCGGCGAACTCCTCCGCGCGGCCCACGCGCCCCAGGGGGATACCCGCGTTGCGCGCCATCTCCGTCTGGAACGTCTCCACCGGCTTGCCCAGCTCCTGCGCCCGGCGCACCCACTGGCCACTCTCGATGATGCCCACCAGCACCGCGTTGACGCGGATGTTGCTCGGCCCCAGCTCCTTCGACAGCGCCTTGGTGAGCGCCAGGCCCGCGGCGCGAGACACCGACGACGGCGTCGACTGCGCGCCCGGCGTCTTCGCCCCGATCGCCAGCACGTTGACGATGGCGCCACCACCCGCCTCGCCCAGCAGCGGCAGCACATGGCGCGACGCGCGCACGGCCGCGAACAACTTGAGCTGCAGGTCCGCTTCCCAATCCGCGTCCGACACCGACGCGAAGGGCCGCGCCGCCGCGGTGCCGGCGTTGTTCACCAGCGCGTCCACCCTGCCCCACCGCGCATGCGCGGCGTCGACGAAGTGCTCCACCTCCCACGCCTTGGACACGTCCGCCTGCACCGCGAGCACGTCCCCGCCCTCGGCCCTCAGCGCCTCGGCCGTGGCCGCCAGCCGCTCCGCGCCCCGGGCACAGAGGGCCACCTTCGCCCCCTCTCGCACGAGCCTCCGGGCCACCGCCGCCCCCAGCCCGTCCGAGCCTCCCGTCACCAGCACCACCTTGCCACCCAGCTCCAGGTCCATGTGCGCCTCCGTCCCGGGCCATGACACCAGGAGGCCCGGGAGAGCGCCGCCTGCCTGGCCACCGACGCGCGGCCGATGACGCCGCGCGCACGGTGGAGGCTACGCCATCACGCCGGCTGCTTCACCGGCACATGCCGCTTCTTGTCGAAGGCCACCAACGTGTTGGCGATCTCCTCGTTCACCAGCCGCAGCATGTCCTGCTTCTCCCGGAACGGGAGGAAGGCGCTCTTGAAGCCGGAGACGATGATGGTCGCCAGGTCGTCCAGCGACAGCCCCAGCTCCTTGTGCGCCACCCACAGCTCCTTCGTCACCGTGGTGTCGGTGATGAGGCGGTTGTCGGTGTTGATGGTCACCCGCAGGCCGTAGTCGAAGTAGAACTTCAGCGGGTGCGCCTGGAGGCTGGACACCGCGCCCGTCTGCACGTTGGACGTGGGGCAGACCTCCAGCGGAATCCGGTGGTCGTTGACGTAGTTGAGCAGGTCCCCGTCCTCGCGCAGCCGCGTGCCGTGGCCGATGCGGTGCGAGCCCAGGTTGTGGATGGCCTGGGAGATGGACTCGGGGCCGTACGCCTCACCGGCGTGCGCGGTGCAGTTGACGTTGTTCTTGAGGATGAGCTGGAAGGCGTCCTTGTGGTCCTTGGCGGGGAAGCTCGCCTCGGCGCCGGCCAGGTCGAAGCCGATGACGCCCCGGTTCTTGTAGGCCACCGACAGCTCCGCCAGCCGCATGGACGTCTGCGGGTTGATGTGGCGGATGCCGCAGACGATGACGCCGCACTTGATGCCCGTCTCGCGCTTGGCCACGCGCAGGCCCTCGAGCACCGAGTCGATGACCGTGGTCATCTTCAGGCCCTTCTGCAGGTGCAGCGCGGGCGAGTAGCGCACCTCCAGCCAGCGCACGTTCTCCGCCGCCGCGTCCACCGCCAGCTCGTACGCCGCGCGGTAGAGCGCGTCCGCCGTCTGGAGCACCGAGAGCGTCACGTCGAACGCGACCAGGTACTCCTCCAGGCTCTTGCACACCTCACCCATGTGGATGGCGCGCGCCAGGCCGTCCTCGGTGTCCGCGGGCAGCTTCACCTTCTGCTGCTCGGCCAGCTCGAGGATGGTCTTCACCCGCATGGAGCCATCCAGGTGGCAGTGCAGGTCCGTCTTGGGAAGCGCGTGCAGCAGCTCCTCCGTCACCGCCAGCGTGGGGGGCGGGACGAAGTCCGTCCGCCGGGCTCCAGAAGGGATGCCGGTGGCGCTGGGAATCTCGTCGTCACGAATCGTAGGCATGGTCGAATTTCCTTCCTTACGCCATCCTCCAAACCATGTCGCCCCGCGCGTGTCCATGCAGGCACACCCTCCTCGCCCTGGCCCTGACATTGGTGTCGGCCGCGGGGTGTCGAGAACCCGCGCAGACGGCTTTCCGGTACTCCACGGATGCATCCTCCCGCGCGGGCCTGACGCCGCTGTCCGACGGGGTCCTCACCGGCAACGAGGCCGGCGCCGTGGTGCGCCTGGACCGGACGGGCACCCTGCAATGGCGGGTGGCCCTGGGCCGCGAGGTGGCCACGCGCCCCGTCGTCGCGGGTGACAGCGTCATCGCCGGGACGGTCGCCGGAGACCTGGTGTCCCTCTCCCTGGCGGACGGCTCGGAGCGCTGGCGGCTCACCGGTGAGCCCCCCGTCCTGACACCCCTCGTCGTGGCTCCGGACGGGCAGTCCCTCTTCGTGGTGGCCCCGGATGGCGCGGTGCGTTCGCTCGCGGTGGACACCGGGAAGGTCCGCTGGAGGACCCCCGCGCCCAAGTCCGCCGAGCCCCCGCCGGAGTCGGGCCGGGGCCTCCCCGCGCCAGTGCTGGCCGACGGACGGCTCGTCGTCGCGCTCGTCGGCGCGGGCCTCGTGGCCCTGTCCGTGGCGGACGGCGCCACGCTCTGGCGGCAGGCCACGAAGGACGTGCTCGGCCTGGAGGCGGAGGGTGACGTCCTGTTCCTCGGCACGAAGGCGTCCCAGGTCCGGGCCCTCCGCGCGAAGGACGGCGGGATGCTCTGGGAGAAGACCGTGGCGGACTCGCTCACGGGCCCGCCGTCCCTGGCGCTGGGCATGTTGTGGGTGGGGGCTCGGACGCAGGACGCGCCGGTGCTGGTGGGACTGTCTCCGTCGGACGGGAAGGAGCTGGCGCGCATGGGGCTGCCCGACCCGCTCACCACGCGCGTGGCCGAGGCCATCGGGGAGCTGCTCCTGGTGCCCACGCAGGGACGGCAGGGGCGACTGGTGGCGCTCAAGCGTCCGACGTGGGAGCGCGCGTTCTCCCTGCGCACCGACACGGCGCTGCGCTCGCCGCCGGTGGTCCAGGGGGACCAGGTGTTCGTGCTCGGACAGGACGGGCGGGTGCTGTCCTGGAAGCTGCGCCCGCTCGAGAACAGTCCCTGAGGCGAACCGTATCCGTCAGGCGCCTTCGGGCCCGCGCGTCCTTACCGGAATCCGCGCCCGTCCGACGAGGCCTTACACGCTCAGGACTCTGCTGGTTCGAATCCAGCCCCCTCCACTCACGTGGAGGGGTAGCCAAATGGTAAAGGCACCAGATTAAAAACCTGGCAGTCGACCCTCATGGCTTCCTCACTCGGGCGCGGACTGCCCCACCCCGCTACCCTGGCATCAGGAAGCGGGCGATGACGCGCTTGAGGCCCACGGCGCCGCCGAACTCCACCGTCACCTTCGCGTTGGGCCCCGTGCCGTCCGCGGCGACGATGCGGCCCACGCCGAACTGCTCGTGCCGCACGCGCATGCCGCGCACGTCGCCGCTCACCCCGTCCATGTCCGACGCCTGTGAGTAGGAGCGGTCGATGCGCGGACCGTCGTCCTCGTCCCAGGTCCGCTTGCGCGGCGCCGCCATGGGAGCGGGCCGGGGCGGCTCCGGGATGTCCTGCTCGCTGATGCCGAACAGCTTGGGGGGCACGTCGCGCAGGAAGCGGCTGGGCGGGTTGTAGCGAAGCTCACCGAACAGCGAGCGGCACTGCGCCAGGCTCACGAAGAGCCGCTTGCGCGCGCGCGTGAAGCCCACGTAGCAGAGCCGCCGCTCCTCGGCCATCTCCTCGCCGTTGTCCGGGTCCTCGCCCTTGAGCGCGCGCGAGTGCGGGAAGACGCCGTCCTCCAGGCCCGTGAGGAACACCGCGTCGAACTCCAGGCCCTTCGCCGCGTGCAGCGTCATCAGCGCCACCCGACCCTCGCCCACCTCCGCGTCCGCGTCGCCCACCAGCGAAATCTGCTCGAGGAACGCCTGCAGCGGGGGCGTGTCCGCCGACAGGGGCGCCGCGTCCACCTCCGGAGGCACCTCGACCTGAGGCCCGGACGCCGCGGCCACCGCCGCCGCCGCGCGGTTCAGGTCGAACTCCTGCGCGGCGCCCAGGAACTCGCGGAGGTTCTCCGCCCGCGTCGTCGACTCGTCGCTGCCCTCGGCGACCAGCGTCTCCACCAGCTTCGTCTCGCGGAGCATCTCGTCCACCGCGCTCGCCGCGTCCGTCGTCCCCTGCGCGTAGCGGTGCAGGGACTCCAACAGCCCGTGGAAGGTGCGCAGCCGCTTCACCGCGGTGGTGTTGAGCGCGGGGATGAGCCCGGGCTCGGCGAGCACCTCGTAGAGGCTCTGGTTGCGGGTGTTCGCGTGGTCCACCACCCGCTCCACCGTGGTGTCGCCGATGCCGCGCGCCGGCGTGTTGATGATGCGCAAGAGGTCCGCGTCCGAGCGCGGGTTCACCATCAGCCGCAGGTACGCGGACGCATCCCGCACCTCGGCCCGGTCATAGAAGCTGCGCCCGCTCACCAGCGTGTACGGCACACGCGCCAGCCGCAGCGCCTCCTCCAGCACGCGGCTCTGCGCGTTGACGCGGTAGAACACCGCCATGCTGGAGAACTTGATGAAGCCCTCCCGCTGGAGCGCGAGAATCTGCCGCGCGACCTCCTGCGCCTCCATCCGCTCGTCGCGGTTGAGCATCAGCTGGAGCGTCTGGCCCGCGGGCCGGTCCGACCACAGCTTCTTCTCCATCCGGCGCGTGTTCTTCCGGATGACCTCGTAGGCCGCGTCCAGGATGTTGCGGTCCGAGCGGTAGTTCTGCTCGAGCTTCACCACCTTGGCGCCAGGGTACTCGCGCGGGAAGTTGAGGATGTTGTCCACGTCCGCGCCGCGCCACCGGTAGATGGACTGGTCGTCGTCACCCACGACGACGAGGTTCGCCGAGGGCGGCGGCGCCAGCTGCTTGAGCAGCGCGTACTGCACGGGGTTGGTGTCCTGGAACTCGTCCACCAGCACGTGGTGGAAGCGCCGGCGGTAGTTCTCCAGCACCTCCGGCCGCTTGCGGAAGAGCGTCACCAGCAAGAGCAGCAGGTCCCCGAAGTCCACCGCGTTGGCCGCGCGCAGGCGCTCCTGGTACGCGTGGTAGACGCGCTGGACGAGCAGCCCGCGCTCGTCCCCGGGCTCCACCTCCATGTCCTCGGGCAGCCGGGCCTGGTTCTTCTCCTGGTCGATGCGGCTCAGGATTTCGCGCGGCTGCATGGACTGCTCCAGCCCCGCCTCGCGCATGGCGCGCTTGACCACGTTGAGCTGGTCGCCGTCGTCGTAGATGACGAACGAGCGGGTGAGCCCCACGTGCTCCGCCTCCCGGCGCAGAATCATCGCGGCCGAGGAGTGGAACGTGCTCACCACCAGGTCGTTCGCCTGACGCCCCAGCAGTTGCACCAGGCGCTCGCGCATCTCGCGCGCCGCCTTGTTGGTGAAGGTGACGGCGAGGATGCGCCAGGGGAACACCTCGTGGACCTTCACCAGGTACGCCACCCGGCGGGTGATGACGCGCGTCTTGCCGCTGCCCGCGCCCGACAGGACGAGGAGCGGGCCGCCGTGGTGCAGCACGGCCTCGCGCTGGGGGTCATTCAGGTCTTCGAGGAGGGCGGATTCGTGGACGTTCACGGGCGACTCGGGGGGAGCCCCTGCTTCTAACGTCTTTCACCGTCCGGTGGGCGTCCTTCCGCACCCCCTGGCACGCCCGGCCGGTCCCTCGGGCGCCGAGGCTCGGGTATATAGGGCCAGACATCATGTCCGACGCCCCCTCCGTCCCCCCGGCGAAGCCCTCCCAGGCCGCGCTGGACCGCTACGCCGAGCTGTTCAACCAGAGCCTCACCCTGCGCCACTTCGGCGCCCAGGTCGCCTTCCCGGAGGGCCGCAAGGTGGTGGTCACCATCCCCGAGCTCAAGCCCGAACACCGCGGCGGCGTGGGCAGCGCCGCGGCCGTCAACGGCGGCATCCTCGCCGCCCTCTTCGACTACGCCATCGGCACCAGCGGCGCGCTGGTGGACCCGTCCAGGAGATGCGCCACCGTGCAGCTCTCCATGAGCTTCCAGCGCCCCGTCACCGGCGACCACCTGCGCGTGGAGGCCGAAATCGACAGCCAGGGCCTCACCCTGCTGTTCGCCACCGCCCGCGTCTACGACAGCGAGAACCGCGTCTGCGGCCAGTGCCAGGGCGTCGTCCGCCTCTCCAACCTCCCCTGGCCCTCGGGGGAAAGCCCCGCCGCGAACTGACCTTTGGCCACTCCTCCGCACATCCTGCTGGCGCCCGGCGATATGTCCGCCACGGACGTACGTTCCCCGGAGACCGGGGAGCGGCCAGAGCCCCCAGACGCAGCAGAGCGACGGGAAGACGGCATGAGTGCAGCCGTGCAGGGCCTGCGGATGACGACGGTTCGACTAGCGAGGGAAGCCGAGGAGCCGATGGAGGCGGCGCGCGGGGCGGACGAGGAGGTCCTGGCGCGCAAGGCGCTCGCCGGCGACCGGTCTGCCTGGGACGCGTTGGTTGCGCGCCACCACCGCCGCGTCGTGGTATCGCTCCTGGCCCGGGGCGTCCGGGTGGACCGGGCCCACGAGCTCGCCCAGGAGACGTGGGCGAGGCTCATCCAACAACAGCAGCGTGGGCTGCTGACGGAGCTGCGCCTGCCCAACCTCGCCCTCACCCAGGCGGCCTTCCTGGCCGCGGACGATGCCCGCCGGGCCCGGCGAGAGTCCATCTCCGGGGCGGTGGAGGAACTGCCCGAGCGTCAGCATCCGGTGGACCCGGCCGTGTCCGCCGAGCGTCGCCTGCTGTCCGAGGAACAACTGTCCCGCGCCCATGCCGCGCTCGCCCAGGTGTCGCCGAGCGCGCGGAGCGTCTTCCTCCTGGCCTGTGACGGCCAGGAGCTACCCCATGCCGAAGTCGCCGCGAAAGTCGGACTCTCCGTCCAGCGCGTGCGGCAGATCCTGTGCGAGGTGCGCAAGAAGCTGCGCTCCGCGCTCGAGGAGGAGACCCATGCTTAAGCCCCACCTGACCCGCGACTCCGCGGAGCAGTACATCCTGGGCGCGCTCGCCCCGGAGAAGGCGGCGGCGTTGGAGGCCCACACGCTGGAGTGTGAGCCTTGCGCCCTGCTGCTGCAGGAAGAGGCGCTCCTGTCCGAACAGCTCAACGAGGTCGCCCAGGACTGGAGCGTCCGCGAGGAGCGCGTGGCGCGTCCCGCGCGCTGGCACGCGCGCCGCGCGGCCGCGGGCGTCGCCATCGCGGCCCTGGCGGCCTCGCTGGCCCTGGTGCTGCTGCCCGGGGGCAAGGCCACGCAGTCGCGGGAGCTGGAACCCGGGGAGGTGCTGCCGCCCACACTGGCGCTCGGACTGGAGGAGGACCTTCCGGCGACGAACGTGGTGGCCTGCCCGGACCTGGCCACGCAGGCGTTCTGCACGCGCAAGGCGGCGGAGCGGGGCCTGCTGGTCATGACCCCCTCGGGCATCGCCGAGGTCCCCCGCTATGAGGCCCGGACGGGTCTCCCCGAGGGCGCGCTGAGCGCGCGCCAGCCCGTGTCGCTGTGAGGACGCCCGCCATGGACTTCCGGAAGAATCTCGCCGCCCTGCTGCTCGCCCTGGCCGCGCCCGCGGCCCTGGCCGAGCTGTCGGGCAGCACGCCGAAGCTGCCGGTGGGCTGGTACGTCACCGAGAGCGCCCCCAAGCGCTACGAGGCGGGCGTGGACACCAGCGCCCCGTGCGAGGGCAGCCGCAGCGCGTACCTGCGCTCGCTGAGCCACGACGAGGCGGGCTACGGCACCTTCATGCAGGCCTTCGGCGCGCAGGACTTCCGCGGCAAGCGGCTGCGCTTCTCCGCCGCCACACGCGTGAAGGACGTGGATGGCTGGGCGGGGCTGTGGATGCGCGTGGAGGGGCCGGACCCCAAGCAGCCGCTCGCCTTCGACAACATGCAGTCGCGCGCGCTCGTGGGCACCCGCGGCTGCAAGCGCCACGAGGTGGTGCTGGACGTGCCCAAGGAGGCCACCACCATCATGGCTGGCCTCATCATGAGCGGCACGGGCCAGGCGTGGCTGGACGGCGTGCGCTTCGAGGTGGTGGACGAGTCGGTCGCCGTGACGGACCTGCTCGCCTCGCGCCCGCTGGTGGCCTCCACTGGCCCCGCCGGGCTGGACGAGCCCACGCCGGTCGCGAAGAACGACCAACTGCCCGTGGGCCGCGTGGGTGACATCTGGTTCAACAACGGCCGCATCGCGGCGGCCAAGCCGTACACGCGGCGCCACGACGGCGTCTGGGTCAGCATCCTCTCCGAGGAGATCTACGAGCACGGCATCGCCGTGACGGGCACCTTCGGCCAGCGGCAGGTGGACCTCCGCGTGAAGGCCGGCACGTCGCTCACGCACATCGAAGGCAGCTGGGGCGAGGAGCCCGTCAGCATCCAGCTCAGCCCGGACGCGCTCACCATGAAGTGGGGCCGGCTGACGCGGCAGCTGAAGCGGGACAAGGACGCGCCGGTGGACAGCACCTGCAACCGCTATGTGACGACCGAGGGTCCGCGCGTCCTGGACCTCGTCGACGTGTGCGGCGCCGCGCTGAGCACCCGCCCGCCCACCGCGCAGCTCGTGCTGAGCTTCCTCGACAACG
Source organism: Myxococcus faecalis (assembly GCF_050039385.1). Taxonomy (NCBI): domain Bacteria; kingdom Pseudomonadati; phylum Myxococcota; class Myxococcia; order Myxococcales; family Myxococcaceae; genus Myxococcus; species Myxococcus faecalis. Next base: position 2,825,466 of record NZ_CP144336.1, read on the forward strand.
GCTTCCGCCGCGTCGTCCCCCCGCGCAACTTCCCCATCCCGCAGCCGCCCGTCCGCAGCCGCGAGGCGCTCAACACACCGAGCGTCACCGCTCCGCCGCAGTAGTCGTGACGGTGGGCCCTTGGAGTCCCGAGGCCGCTCGCGCGGCCCCTGGGACGGCCGGGGCCTTCCTCTCAGAAGGCGAAGTCCCGCTCCAGCGTGTCATTGCCCGCCTGCACCGAGAGGTGCGCGGTGCGAGCGCCGGTGGCGGAGGCCGAGGACAAATCGAACGACAAACCCTCGGGCCCGTTCGTGGGCCTGAGCGAGGGGCGGCCGGGGCTCAGGAACACCGCCGCCGTCACCGTCCTGCCCGCCAGGGGCTGCACCAGGAGCCGCACGCGCTGACGCTCGCGCACCAGCACCACGCGGAAGTCGCGCCGCTCCTCCAGCACCTCGCGCTGCTCCGGGTGGCGCGCCGAGGACGGGCGCTGCGACACCGGGGCGCGGGACGAGCGCGCGGCCCGGGCCACGCCCGCGTCGCCCTCGTCCATCTCCAGGGCCTCTTCAATCGCGTCGTCACCCTCGCCCAGCGCCAGCACCGCCTGGGCGCACTCGCCACAGCGCGCGGTGTGCGCGTCCACGCGCTCGCGCTCGTCGGCCGTCATCAGGCCCATGTCGAAGCGCCACAAATCATCCCGTGTGAGGTGACGACGGGGAGGCGCATCCACCGGCGCGGCGTCCGCGATGTCCGCGCGGCACTCGGCGCAACCCTGGATGTGGGGGGTCGGACTCTGGGGGCCGGAGGTCCACGTCGCCACCAGGTCATCGCAGCCGGCCCGGGCACCGAACCACCAGGCCTTGTCCTGCTCCGCGGGCTCGAGGAGCGCTTGCTCCTGGCGACGCTCGGGGTTGAGGGGAATGAACCAACGGGCCCGGGGAAGCAGCAGCGCGTCCAGGTTCCCGAGCGACTCGAGGAAGCGGTCTCGATTTCGCGCCGCATCCCCCTGCAAGTCGCCATGCAGGCCCTCCCAGGCGGCGAGGGCAGATGCCTGCGAGGCGGCCCTGTCACGAGCGGCAAGTCCCTCCAGCGCCGAGGCGCGCCACACCTCGGCCTCCTCACCCCCGTCCAGCGCCACCTCCATCGCCTCTTCCGCGGCCCTCAACAGCACGGGCTGGAGCGCCTGCGGTTTCTGCGCCTGAAGCCAGGTCTCCACTTCCGGTCGACCGAGGCCCCGCAGGGCCGCCTCCACACCTTCGGTCCCCCATTGGGTCGCCCGCCTCAACAAATCTCCGGCGGCTTCGAGGACGACTCCTGGGGGGACACTCGCGGCGGTGAGCTGGGAGCGACGGGCGGCAGAGCGGGACATGGCTTCGGTCTTCATGACTTCATTCCTCCTGAATACCCCGGGGTGTGGCCGGGAAGGAGGCTCACGCTTCCTCCCCTCGTGGCGACTCGCGCTGGAGATCCAGCAGGTAGAGCTTCAAGTAGGCCTGCGCGCGACTGACGCGCTTGTAGGAATTGACCACGGTGATGTTCAGCCGACGCGCGCATTCCTCGTGATCCTCCACGTCCTCGTGGTGATACAGCTCCCATGCCGAGGCCTCCTTGGGGTGCTCCTGCTGGAGCCGTGCGAACGCGGCCCAGTACAGCTCCTGGGCGTCCGCGCGCTCCTCCGTCCTCCTGCCCATCTCGACAGCGCGAGCCCGCTCGGAAGGCGGCTCTTCCATGACGTCATCGGGGTCCGACGAGGGCGCCGCGAGCTCCTCGCGGTGCCGCCGGTAGAAGTCGATGGCCACGTGCTTGACGATGCGCAGGAAGAACGTCTTGGGAGACGCACTCCGGCCCGGCATCTGCTGGGAGATGCCACGGAACTGGTCCAGCCCGCGGTCGAGGAACTTGCCGACCGCGTCCTGATAGAGCTCGTCGCCGTCCGCTGGGGAACCGCGACCGTAGCTCGCCTGAATCTTGCTGATGACGTACCGGGCAGGCCGGCTCCACCGCTGAACCAACGCTCCGAGCGGGCCTCCAATGGGCTCGTTCGTGGCGCGGCGGCGGACCACCTCCGCGAACAATTCGTCATCCGTGAGCTGCTCGAACACCGGAAGGACCTGGGAGCTGTGCCCGGAGACCCGCCCCGGGAGATGGGATTACAGGGATGTCGCGCGGCAAGGTACCACGTTGGCATCCGCAGGCAGCCTCCGAGTGGAGCAGGGGTGCCCAGGCCACCCGGACGACCGGACAGTCGTGGCACCCACGAAGCCCGACGCCCGGGTCGCCGACTTCCTGACAGGATGATCCCCGGGGCCGTCCGGGAGGGGGAACGGGAATCTCCCGGTCAGGAACGTGGGGGCCCCCCGTCCCTGGCCGCATTGCTTCCGGGCGCCTGCCCACCCTCCCGCTTCCAAGGAACCCTCAGTCATGTCCCCCCGCACCATCGTCATCGGAGACCTCCACGGCTGCCACGACGAGGCCCTGGAGCTGCTCGCCAAGGTGGGGGCCACCTCCAGCGACCGCGTCATCTTCGCGGGGGACCTGGTGGACCGGGGGCCCAAGCGCCGGGAGTGCGTGGAGCTGGCCATGCGGCACGAGGCCATCCTGGGCAACCACGAGGAGACGACGCTGCAGCAGCGCCACCGCGCCGCCGAGCGGCTGAATCCCGACCACCTGGAGACCCGGCAGGTGCTCGAGCCCGAGCACTACGAGTGGATGGCCCGGCTGCCCCACTACCTGAGGCTGCCCGAGCACAACGCCGTCGTCGTCCACGCCGGGATGATGCCCGGCCTGCCCGTGGAGGCGCAGGACCCGTACCACCTGCTCCACGCGCAGTGCATCCAGCCGCCCGCGAAGAAGAGCTACTGGCCCTCCAAGGCACCGGCGGGGTGGACGTTCTGGACCCACCACTGGAAGGGCCCGGAGCGGGTCATCTTCGGACACACCGTGTTCGACCAGCCGCTCGTCACCGAGCACGCGGTGGGCATCGACACGGGGTGCGTCTACGGACGCTCCCTGACGGCGGTGGTGCTGCCGACGTGGGAGCTCGTCTCGGTGCCGGCCCGGAAGACATACCGGGGCGGCAAGGACGTGGCGAAGTTCCCGGTGCATGGCGACGTGTGCGTCTACTCGTGAGCACCCGTCACCGACGCGTCGACTCCGACTGAAAAGCCTCGCGCCCGGCCGACAGGGCCAGACACGCAATGAGAGGTGCGGGTTCGAATCCCGCCGGGGCCGTCAGGCTCCGTAGTTCAACGGTAGAACACTGGACATTCAATCCAGCATCACCGGCCTCGTCACTCGGGCGCACCTTCCTTCCTCCTCACTCCCAGCTTCGCGCGGGTGGCCGTGCCTCGTGCACCTGACGCCCCCCGTGCGCTCCACGCGCGGTGCACTCCCAGGGCCCTGTCGGGCTCGAGGTCCGCCCCGCGCCTGACCCGCCGCACGTCCCGAAAGGGGGACTCCCCATGTCGACGAACCCGAACACGCAGCTGTTGCCCGAGTCCCAGCGAGGCCCCGCCGAGAAGCTCCTGGACCTGGTGCTCAGCGGCTCGGCCCACCTGTGGCACAACCGTCCGGGGCTGGACGTGGGCGGCACGTGGGTGGCCGCGGCGCACGCCACGCCGGCGCAGCGCGCGGTGGGCAAGCCCGTCAAGCCGGGCCTCTTCGTGCCCGCGGCGGTGAAGCTCTACCGGCAGCTGCTCGACATCCACCAGCTCAACTCGGAGCTGATGGCGCACTTCGCGTCGTACGCGCTGACGCAGACGGACTGGCGTGACCTGAAGGTGGCCACGTGCGCGCTCATGCTGGTGCAGCAGCACGCGGGCCAGCCGGTGCGCGGTGACGACGGCCAGGTGGCGTTCCACGACGACGACTACCGCTCCATCGGCGAGGCCATGGTGCTGCACTACGAGCGCAAGTCCACGCGCATGCTCACGCCCAAGGCGGTGCTGCGGGTGGCGGAGCTGCTCGAGCTGCCGGACATCGCCAGCCTCAACCGGCAGGCGGGCTTCGGGGACCCGGCGTCGCGCAAGCCGCCCATGGGCCGCTGGAAGCGCGTGGCGTCCAGGTGGCTGGCCGCGCGGGAGTCCAACCTGTCGATGCTCCAGGGCCTGATGAAGGCCGGCTACAAGGAGACGTTGAAGAAGCTTGCGCGCAAGGCGGGCTACAAGCCGCTCACGCAGGGCTTCTTCGAGGTGCTCGGCTGGAAGCAGAAGCAGGCCGAGGGCGGGCACCGCACGGTGGGCCTGAGCGGGCTGACGCTGGTCAAGCGCGAGCGCTTCGACGGGCTGTCCGAGGCGGAGATCTGCGAGTGGATCGACTCCGAGCGGCTCTCCTACAAGGAGGTCGTGGGTCGGCTGCCGAAGGACGTGGGGATGACGCCGGCCATCATGGCGGCGCTGTTGCCCTCGTTGTCGGACCGCGACCTGCGGCTGATGACGCCCACGTTGGAGGAGCTGGGGTTGCTCGCGGAGCCCACGGTGCGCGCGCGCTGGGAGAAGGCCGTGCAGACGGCGACGGACCAGCGGGCGCTCAACATCGCGAAGAACGTGCGCAGCGAGGTGCTGCGCCAGAAGCTGGAGGAGGCGAGCGACAACGCGGCACGACAGGCGGTGGCGGAGGCGACGGCGGAGACCGACGTGCGGGTGATGTTCCTCATCGACAAGTCGGGCTCCATGGACGGGGCCATCGAGAACTCGAAGGAGGCGCTCGCGCGCATCCTCGCGGGCTTCCCGATGGAGAAGCTGCACATCGCGGCGTTCGACACGATGGGCACCGTGCTCCGGCCCAAGGCCTCCAACCGCACGGCGGTGCAGCACATGCTCGCGGGGCTGAAGGCCTCGGGTGGCACGACGCACGCGGCCGGCGTGCACGCGCTGCACCGAGACGGCATGAGGGTGCCGGAGGGGGCGAAGCTGGTGGTCATCGTGGTGGGCGACGAGGCGGGCGAGGCGGGCGACCAGTTCGCCCGGGCGTTCCGCGACGTCGGCTTCCCGGTGGCGGCGATGGCGCTGTTGGTGAGCGTGGCGGGTGGCCGTGGCAACACGGTGCGCACGTGCGCGAGCCAGCTGCGGGTGCCCTTCAGCGAGGTGAACGTGGACCAGTTCGCGGACCCCTACCAGGTCCCCCGGGTGCTCAAGGCGCTGCTGGACGCGCCGACGCTGCCCGGTGCCAGCCAGTCCGGCTGGGTCGAGCGGGTGATGCGTACGCCGCTGTTGAAGGTGGCGTGAGCTCGAAGTCGCGGTGAAGGCAAGGAGGCGTCGTGGACTACCGGAAGTTGCTCGGGAAGGTGGAGTCGGCGGTGCTGCCGTATCTGGGCGGCGGCACCGTGGACACCGCCACGCGACGCCTCCGTGTCACCACCCCCGTGGCCCCGGGGTGGTGGCGCTTCGAGTTGAAGGGGCGCGAGGCCACCGCCCGTGAGCCCGCCGGACCCGAGGGCCTGGAGGCGCTGCCACGGGTGCGCGGCCATGTCTGGGGAGCGCGCCTGGTGCTCGAGGGCGCGGTGGCACGGCCCCTGGAGCTGATGCCGGAGGATGAGCCGTCACCGCTCGCGCCCGTGAGCGCGCGGCGCTGGCACGACGGCGCGCTGCTGTTCGACGGCGTGGAGTTCGAGGGCGAGGCGGAGGACGCCGCGCGTCGGGCCTTGGAGGAGGGACAGCCGCTCGCGTCGGTGAAGGGCGTGAGCGCTCCGCTGCGCGCGGCGTTCGGCTATGCGCTGCTGGAGGCCGCGTCGAGGACATTGGACATCCGCTTCGCCCCCGCGGAGACGCGAGGGCGGGTGCTGAGGGTGGCCGAGTTGGGCCGTCCGGAGGCGGAGTCGTGCCTGCGCGCCCTCGCGGAGGAGCGGCGGGTCCACCAGCGAGCGCTCGAGGCGCGGCGCGTGGCCGAGCAGCAGCGAGCGTGGCTCGACGCGCAGACGGTCCGCGCGTCCGAGCTGGCCCAGGAAGCCCGTCGACGGGTGCTGTCGGGCGACATGTCACGAGACCGGGGCTCGCCAGTGGGAGACCACTCCCGCGCGGAGGTGGCGCTGCGGGGCGCGGGAGCGCGGCTGCTTCATCATCGTCGCATGGCGGGGAACCAGTTGGAGGTGACGTTCAGCTTCATGGGGGAGCGGTTCGTCTCCATCGTGGACGCGCGCACGCTCCAGGTGCTGGACGCGGGCGTGTGCCTGGCGGGCGCGGACAGCGAGGTGACGCTGGAGAGCCTGCCCTCGGTCATCCGCGAGGCCATCGACACGGACGTGCTGGTCATCACCCGGCACGCGTGACACGGGAAGAGAGGAGGAACCATGTCGTCGCATGAGGTGTGCCTGCTCATCGGACGGGACGAGGAGGTGCTGTGGTGCGAGGCCTCCGACAGCCCCGTGCTGCTGCCTGACTCCCGCGCGCGCTGGGAGGCCATCTGGTACTGGCGTGAGGAGCTGGTGGAGGTGACGCACAGCCACCCCGAGGGTCCACTCGGCTTCTCCGAGGAGGACGAGACGACGATGGCCGCGTTGACCGAGGCGCTCGGACGCGCCCCCCGCTTCTCCGTCGTGGCCCCCGGCGGCATGGTGGCCCGCGAGGACGGCCGCGACGTCTGGGTGTCCGAGGAGCCCTGGTGGACGGGCCCCCTGCGCGAAATCTCCGGCATGCGTTACACGCCGATGGCGCGGGCCTGACGTCAGCTCGGACGGCGCCACAGCTCCCTGATGTCCTCGGGGAGCTGGTCCATGACGTCCTCGGCCTCGCCCTCGGAAATCTGCGCCCGCACGGAGTTGAGCACCGCGCGGACCACGGGCTCCACGGCCTCCGGGTTGAGCGCCAGGTCCTCGCCCACGCGCGCGAGCAGCTCCTCGCGGCCGAAGCCCTTGGGCAGCTCGTCCTCGTGGCGCTCGCAGCGGTGCAGCAGCAGCGTCAGCTTGTTGGGGAGCTGGGCCTCCAGGTCCTGCGTCTCGCCCTGGGTGATGCGCTGCTCCACCGCGCAGAGCACGGACACCGCGGCCTTCTCGGCCACCGAGGGCGACATGCCGCCCCGCTCGCACAGGTGCTTCAGGAAGGCCGCGTAGTGCTGGCTCGCGTGCGCCTCCTTCCGACGGGCGCGGCGGGCCTCGATGGGCAGACCGCCTCGCTCGTTCGAGCCGTCCGTCGAAGAAGACTCCTGCCCTTCGCGCTCCCGCTTGTCCGCCATGGCCGTGTCCTCCCAGAGTGCCTTCGTGGGGTCAGGTTGCCCACGGCGCACGGGAGGAGCACCACCCGCTGGCACGGCGGAACAGGCCGCCGGCTCCCCGCCCGCTACGCGGCCTTCTTCACATAGGTGTCGTAGAGCGCGCCGAAGAAGAAGCGGCCGAAGCGCAGCAGCGTCTGCCACTGGCCCACCGCGTCCCGTGCGCCGAGCACGCGCAACGTGGAGAGCTGCTTCGCGAAGTCCGCCGGGTCCAGTGACAGCACGCCGCGCGCGACGCAGGGGCCCGAGATGTCCATGCCCCGGTACACGGACACGAGCAGCCGCGTGGTGTCGGCCCACAGGTCGAAGCCCGCATCGTCGTGGACGTCCTTGTACCCATCCAGGAAGAAGCGCTCACCCGACTCGGCGACGAGCGGCAGCAGGTAGCGCATCCGCCGCCCGCCAGGACGTGCGCCCTCCTGGGTCATCAGGTGCAGCTCGCCCCCCTCCACGACGAGCGGCCGGGGCGACAACGCCAGGGCCTCCACCATACCGGAGAGCGCCAGCGGGTGCAGCCGGTCCTCGAGCGTGCGCTCCAGGTCTCGCGTCTCCACCGTGACGACGAAGCGCAGACGCGTGGCGCCCTCGCGCTTCGGGTCTCCCGCGACGAGCTCATGCTCATGCACCGCGCCGGACACGTGGCCGTACATCGTCTCGGAGAAGCGCACGCCCACCGGCGTCCGCGCGTCGGCCGCGGGTGCCTCCAGCGCGGGCGTGTAGTCGATGTGCCAGCCTCGCCGACGCGCCAGCAGCGCGACGGAGCGCTCGGCCACCGCGGAGATGGTGAACAGCGGGTTGGTCCCCAGGGGCCTCGGAATCACCGAGCCGTCGCTGACGTAGAGCCCCTCGTGGACCTCGCTCCCCTCATGACGGGAGAAGACGCGCCCCTCGTGGTCCACCACGCCCGCGCCCGCGTGCTCCGCCATGACGCAGCCTCCGAGCGGATGGGTGCACAGGACCTCGTGTCCGGTGAGCCGGTTCCACAGCGGGTTGCGCACGAAGGTGCCGCCCAGGGCCGCGGTGGCCTCGCGCAGCCGCTGGTCCACGCGCGCGAGCTCCGGCTGCGTGCCCACGTCCGGCCAGTGCACCCGCACCCGGTCCCCTTCCATGCGCAGCTCGCCCACGCCCGCGTCGTGGGACATCACGAGGAAGGTCTGCGTGTTGCGCATGGCCCCGTGGTACGGGCCGCGCACCGCGCTGTCCGCCACCCGGGCCAGCTCCTCCAGCTTGTCCTTCAGCCCCGAGTCCATGTCCTCGCCGCCCACCGCGGCCGCGGCGGACAGCAGCGCCAGCATCGGCTTGCCGAACGCGCCCGGCATGGCCCCGTTCTCGATGACCATGCCGTCCTCCTGCCGGGCCGTCGCGCGCTCGTCGATGATGCCGCTGATGGTGGGGCCCACCGGCTCGCGGCCCTCCGGCGGATTCACGCCGTGGCCCACGCCGTTGACGGGCACGTCCGTGTTGTAGCCGAAGGCCATCACGTCCCCGTTGGCGCTGAAGCGCTGGCCCAGCTGCTTCGACAGCGACAGCCCCAGCGCGCGCGAGCGCATCAGGATCTCCGCCGTGCCCATGGTGCCCGCCGCGAGCACCACCAGGTCCGCCGTCAGCCACAGGTCCGGCGCCTCGAAGCGCTCGCGACCGGTGTTCATCGGCCGGTAGTAGATGCGCCAGCGATTCCCGTCGCGCGCCAGGTAGCGCACGGACACCTCGGTGAAGACCTTCGCGCCGTGGCGATGCGCGTCCGGCAGGTAGTTCATCAGCACGGAGTTCTTCGCGCCCTGGTTGCAGCCGGTGAGGCAGTCCCCGCACAGCGTGCACGCGCCCTGCTTCACGCCGGCGTCGTTCACCTGCTCCTCGAAGGAGACCGCCAGCGGGGGGCGCTTGAAGGTGCCGCCCATGCGACGGGCCGCGCGCTCCATGGCCGCCAGCGAGGCCAGGCGCGGCGAGGACTCCGGATAGGGCGTGGGCCGCAGCATGCGCTCGGCCCACGTGAAGCCATCCTCCAGGAGCCCGGGCACGTCCTCACGGAACGCCTCCGGCCAGCGTGAATCCTGGAGCACGCGAGGGTCCGGCCGCAGCGTCACGCCCGCGTTGATGAGCGACGTTCCGCCCAGCCCACACCCCGACACCACCGCCACGTCGCCGCCCCGGTGCAGTTCGAACAGGGCGGTGGCGCGGCCCAGGTCGACGTTGCTCTCCGCCTCCATGTGGACCTGGAGTTCCTGGGCGAAGTCCGCCTCCGTGCGCGGGTAGTCCCCCGGCTGCAGCTCGCGGCCCCGCTCCAGCACGCACACCTGGCGCCCCGCCCTGGCGAGCCGGCTGGCGGTGATGGCGCCGCCATACCCCGACCCCACCACGACGACGGGGTAATGCGACGCCAGCTCACTCCACCGGGATGACAACCTCCGCATCGACGCTCCCACGGGCGACCCCCACCTTCGCTGCGCCACCCTCACGAGAGCGCCCACGCCCTCTTCGCGTCAGGTGGCCGGGGACACGTCTGCCCGGGCCGTGCTCGCGCCCGGTACCGTCCCCATCTCGAGGACTCTGGACATAGAGGTCGTCGGGCCGTCGGTCAAATCCAGGGAGGTCGTCTCACTCCAGCTCCGCGGCCTCGCCGTCCGCGCGGCGCAGCGCGTTCACCATCCGGTGCGCGTGACGCGTCGTCTCCGGCTCGCGGTACTTCGGGCTCGCCCGCAGGACCAGCTCCACCGCCGTGGGCAGGTCCATCAGGTGCCCCGGCGAGACGTACACGGGCTGCACCGACTTGCGCGTGCGGACCGCCATGCCCACCACCTCGCCCTTGTGGATGATGGGCGACGTGGAGCCACGCGCGTCCGCAAGCTTGCCGTGCGTGCCGACGAGCAGGGACTTGGCGCACCCGATGGAGGGGATGCCGAACAGGAGCCCACCGTGGCTCGCGATGCCCAGCCGTCGCGGATGGGCGATGCCGTGCCCGTCGAAGATGAGGACGTCGGGCCGCATCGAGAGCCGCTCCCACGCGACGGCGACCACCGGCAGCTCCCGGAACGAGAGCAGCCCCGGCACATACGGAAACCCGAGGGTCACCGCCGAACCCGCCTGGGCCACGGGCACGAGCGCGCCGGCGTCCAGCACCACGACTCCGCCGAAGCCCGTGTCCCGCCCCTTCTCCGTGGACACGTCCGCGCCCGCGACACGCTCCACCCTCAGGCCCGGCGGGGGCTCGAGCACCACCCGCTCCCGGAGCTCGCGCTGGAGCGCCACGGCCTCCGTCGGCGTGACGTCCCAGCGATGCATCCGAGCTGACAGTTTCATGTGTGACACTCCTCCTCTCGCCTGCCCCGAGGATGCGTCCCCGCACCGCGACCGCAACCCGGGAGGTCACCCGAAGACGTCCTGGGCGTGGACCAACCAACGCTCCCACCGACTCCCGGGGCGAGCCCCTGTCCCCCGTCGCACTGCCCTCCAGGTCCAGCCTGGAATGCACGGCCGCCGTGCCTACCGTGCAGCCTCCCAGGCATCGGTGAAGCCGCTCCCACGGACCTCTGCTTCGCGCCGCGCCTGGGACACCAGAGGGCCGGCCCACGGGAGCGTCGCATGTCCGGGAGTATCTGATGCGTCGAGTCCTCGCAGGCTGTCTCGCGGTATCCGCGCTGGGAGCATCGCTTCCCGCCGCCGCTTCGGAGTGTGGCTACACCGCCGCCGGGTGGAACGCCCCCAACGGCGCGGTGGTGTTCAGCCGCAGCAACGACGGGCCCATCCGCAACGTCATTGATGCGATTGGCGAGTTCCGTACGCACTCCATGCTCTCCCACGGCCCCACCGGCGGCGTCACCCACGCCACCATGAAGGACCCGGCCCAGAACAACTGGCCCACCGTCTGTGGAACACCGCTCGTCGCGTCGCAGCTCCAGTACGGCTACCCGGGCCTGGAGCAGGTGAACCAGGGCGGCATCTACCACTACCTCTACGATGCGAACGGCCACGGGCCGGACTGGACGGCGTGGCAGCTGGGTGACCCCGCGGGCGCGGCCCGCATCGCGAACAGCCTCTGGTTCAACCACCCGTACGTCAGCGACGTCTCGCGCGTCGATGGAAGCCAGCGCATCGACCGGCCGCTGTGGAACGGCTCACGCGTGCCCTACTCGCTGTTCCAGTACCGGGACCTGGAGGCGGCGCACGAGATTCCGGGCAACGCGGCCAACAACGGCATGGTGTGCTCCACCTTCCTCGCCTACGCGCACGTCTACGCGGGCAAGGGCGCCGTCTCCCCGTACACGTACCCGCACGAGGTCACCGCCAACGCGGCCAACTCCGTCCACTGGGGCGTGCATGGCCAGTGCAAGGAGTCGCTGGGCTGGTTCGAGAACGTCGCGCTGAGCGTCATCTGCCCCGTCTTCTGGAACGTGTGCACCAACGCCGGCAACCAGGTGGCCAACTGCATGTCCGCCAACCGCTGCGACACCAGCACCAGCGTCATCTGGCGGGAGGTGCGCGACGACCCCAACGCCACCGCCACCTCCATCAGCCCGGACCGCATCGGCGGCTGGGGCGTACACCCGTCCAACGTCACGCTGTGGGCCAGCGACTACTCCCATCAGCTCCAGTGGAACTCCGGCGGCAACGTCTACGGCTGCTGGCAGTGAGCCCTCACGCGTCGCTCGAATCCACAAGGAGCCCTGGATGACTCCCACGCAACCCTCATGGTGGCGCAGACACAGGACGTTCATGCTCGGACTGGGAATCGCGGCGGTGATGGCGGGTGTGCTGCTGCGCTCGAACGAGCCGGACACACCTCCCGGCCCCGAGCCCTCTCCCGCCCTCGACGGCACGCCCACGCGCGCCGAGGTGCGGACCACCGCGGTGTTGCCCTCGCGCACCGAGCACGCGCGGAGGCCCGCCGCCGCGCCTCGCGTCCCCGCGCCCCTCATCGACGAGGTGACGGTGGAGAAGCGGGAGGTCTGCTCCGGCGAGGACAACCTCATCAGCGTCCGCGCCCACTCGCCGGACGGAGACGACACCCACCTGCACGCCACCATCGGCGCGGGCAGCGGCATGCGCGTGCCCCTGCGGGTCTGGCGGATGGCGGATGGGACGTACGAGCTGCCCACCGTGACGGTGTTCGGCAAGGACAACGTCGCCACCCAGGCGCGCGTGCCCCGGTACACGGTGAAGGACTGTGAGCCGGAGCGACAGGTGGACATCTTCTCCCGACGCGCGCCCAACACGGAGGAGGAGTTCGAGTTCCTCGCGCGCATCCTGGAGCGCCCCCGCCCCGGCGCCGCGCCCACGCCTTTCGCCCCCGTGAAGTTCGTCTGGACCTTCGACGACCGTCACACCGTGACGACGAGCGCGCCCCGGGTGACGCACTCGCTGCGCCCCGACCCGATGCGGCCCGCGGCGCTGTACTCGCAGCACCTGGTGAAGGTGGAGGCGTTCGATGCGTCCGGGAAGAAGGCGGCGGGACGCTCCTCGCTCCAGCTCCTCGATACGACGTTCGAGAACTTCGCCAAGAAAGGCATCGTCACGGTGCTCGCGGTGGGCTCGCCGCGCTTCCCCGTCGAGGACGCGCAGGGCGTGGTCCGTCAGACCTTCCAGCTGTCCCACCGCTGGAAGCGTCCGGTGCGGCTGGAGCGGGTGACGGCGCTGCGCTCGCTCGTCCCGGAGGCCGATGCACCGCCGCTTCCCGAGGACACCGCCGAGGTGAGCCTGGGCGTGGACCTGCTCCCCGTGGGCCAGGACGTGGAGGTCCCCGTGGCGCTCGACACCCGCGCCGAGGCTTCGGTGACACACGTCACCTATCTGCTCGAGGGAACCACCGAGGATGGACATCCCGCGCGGGGGACCTTCTCCATCATGCGACCGCCTCCCCGCCCCACGCGCGAGAACAGCACGCCCGTGTTGGACCCGGTGCTGCTCGCGAAGGTCAAACGCGCGCGCGAGCTGCTCGGCCAACCCTTCGTCACCGATGAGGACCTCTGGCGGCTGGAGCGTGAAGGCCGCTTCAGTGACTTGAAGGTCCAGCGCGAAGGCCCCTGAGGCCACGCCGTCCAGCCGGTGGGAGCGACCACTCCCACCGGCTCGGCGACCGGTGAGGACCCCGTCGCCCACGGCCCGGCGCCACCATGCTCCCCTGTGGGACGCATGCCCTCCCCGCTCCTGCCACTGCTCCTGCTCGCGCTCGGTACGAGCGAGGCCGGCCCCACGGACACCCCACCGACGGAGGCCCCGTCGGCCCCGTCCCTGGCGCAACTGGAGCGGAGAATCCTCGGACGAGGCTGCGAGCCCCGACTCCTGGGTGACGCGAGCCGCCGCTTCGTGGAGGCGCAGCTCCTGTGTGACGGACACCTGTCCTTCATCCTCGTCCAGAGGTCCCTCGCGGGGAGCCCCCTGCCCGAGACTCCCAGGCGACTGAAGGCGCTCCTCGACGACGCCCTCACACGGGCCCGCGCGCCCTTCCTGCGGGACGGCGTCACCGTCGTCCAGGGACACTCGCTTCCGCGCAGCGTGCTGTACCGGGGCTACGTCCTGTTGATGCTCGCGGGCATGGAGCGCGCGGGCGTGTCCGACGCGCAAAGCACCGCCCTGTTCGACGCGCTGGCCGACCAGCTGGTCGAGGCACTGGAGCGACAGCTCCTGCTGCCCTCCTTCGGCAAGTCCATCTGGCCGTGTGACAGCGCGCCCGCCGCCGCGGGGCTGCTCCTCCACGGACGGCTGCGCGGCGACGCGGCCTCGCTCGCGATGGGTGAGCGCCTCACCGCCCGACTGGTGGCGCTCGCGGCCCTGCCCTCGGGCTTTCCCACGAAGATCGATGCGCGGGGCAAGCCCGTGGAGCCCTTGCCTCGCGGCACCACCCTGGCGTGGACGGGCGCCTTCCTGGCCATGGGCGCGCACCCTTCCGCCGCCACCTTCACCTCCGCGCTGGTGAAGGGACACTGTGACCACCCAGCAGGTGCCCTGCTCCCCTTCGCGGCCTGTCGGGAATGGCCTCGCGGCGTGAAGGGCAAGGAGGACTCCGCCAGTGGTCCCCTGCTCCAGGGCGGCTACTCCGTGGGCGCCAGCGCCCTGGCCATCGCCGCCACGCGACTGTCCCCGGAGCATCAGGACTGGCACGCGGACCTGCGCAACACCGCGCGGGAGATGGGCATCCGTCCGATGCTCGAAAAACCACATCAGCATCCGCTGGAGGCCTCCCTCTACTGGTGGGGAACCACCGCGCGCGCCTGGTAGGCAATACGCCCCCATGTCGGCATTCCGCGCTTCGTTCAATGACAGACGACTGTCTCATCCCTCGGGACACAATCAGGATTAAGCCGATTTATAAGTCCATCCGTATCATTCGGGGAGACCCAGTGCAGGGGGATGAGCCATGAATCGACGCACGACAGCGATGACGCTGGCCATGGGTGGACTGGCATTGTTGGGGGGCTGCTCGAGCAGCCGGCCCACCTGCAGGGACGCGACGGCCACCGCCGCGCTCCTCGCGCCGCCTCGGGAGAAGTTCGTCGAGGTGAGCAAGAAGGTGCCGGGCGAGTACGTGGTGGTGCTCAAGGAGCCCGAGGCCAGCCTGGAGCCGCTCGCCGTGGCCCAGCTCACCCAGGGCCTCACCACGAAGTACGGAGGCACCGCGTTCTCCGTGTACGAGCACGCGGTGCGCGGCTTCGCCACGCGGATGACGGAGGAGCAGGCTCGCGCGCTGTCGCAGGACTCCGCCGTGGCCTTCGTCCAGGAGAACGGCGTGGTGTCCATCCGCGAGAGCCAGCCCAAGCCCACGTGGGGCATCGACCGGGTGGACCAGCGGCAGCTGCCGCTCGACAAGCTCTACATGTACAACGCCACCGGGCTGGGGGTGCACGTGTACATCCTGGACACCGGCGTGCGCTTCTCCCACAAGGAGTTCGGCGGCCGGGCCTCCGTCGGCTTCGACGCCATCGGCGACAGCATGAAGGGCAATGACTGCCATGGCCACGGCACGCACGTGGCGGGCACCGCCGCGGGCAGCTCCTACGGGCTGGCGAGGAACGCCACGGTGCACTCCGTCCGGGTGCTCGGCTGTGATGGCAGCGGCACCACGGCCGGCGTCATCGCGGGCGTGGACTGGGTGACGAAGAACCACAAGTCGCCCGCCGTGGCCAACATGAGCCTGGGCACCGACACGGACCCGGCGCTCGACGAGGCGGTGCGCCGCTCCATCGCGTCGGGCGTCGTCTACGTGCTCGCCGCCGGCAACGAGTCGGGAGATGCGTGCAAGCACTCGCCCGCCCGCGCGCCGGAGGCCATCACCGTGGCCGCCACGGACACGAGCGACAAGCGCGCCCACTTCTCCAACTACGGCGACTGCGTGGACGTCTTCGCGCCCGGCAACAAGATCACCTCCGCCTGGCACTACGGCGACTTCCAGACGCGCATCCTGAGCGGCACCTCCATGGCCGCTCCACACGTGACGGGCGTGGCCGCGCTCTGGCTGGAGCTCAACCCCCAGGCCACCCCCGACGCCGTCGCCAGCGCGCTGTTCGAGAACGCCACCGAGGGCGAGGTGCGCAGCGCGGGTGAGTGCACGCCCAACCGCATGGCGTACTCGGGCTTCATCGGCGCCTTGCCGCTCAACCCCACGGTGAGCACGCCGCCCGACCCCTCGCCGACGACGGTGAGCGGCGAAGGTTCGAAGTAGGAATCCGGCCGCGAGGACCCTCCCCCTCGCGGCCCCCGAGGGCCGGGCTCCGTCTCCACGGCGGAGTCCGGCCCTCGTCTTTCCAGCGCACGGGCGCGCCCGGTCAGGAAGCCGCGCCCACCCGCGTCCCGCGAGCCACCCCGTCGGCCGCGCTCCCGCGTCCCACGAGGGACCCGCGAGGAGCCCCACCATGGCCACGCTGAACATCACCTACGACGGCATGTCCGCGGACGTGCCGGTGGAGCTGGACCGCCCCGTCTCCGACGCCGACGTGCGTCGCATCGCCACGGAGATGGTGCGCTCGGGCGGCGTGCCCGGCCTGCACCTGGCGCACCTGCGCGAGGACGCGTTCCAGCACTTCATGGTGGACCGCTTCCGCGGCGCCCGGGGCGACGAGCGCATCTACCTGCGCCCCAAGGTCCCCTTCGGCGCGCGGTGAGGTGACGTCATGCGCATCGTCTTCTGTGGCGTGGGGGCCATCGGCTCGCAGGCGGCCGTGCTGTGCCGCAACCTGGAGGCCACGCTGGTGTTCATCGACTTCGACCGCGTGGAGTCCAAGAACCTGCTCGCGCAGGCCTACGTGAAGCCCTCGGTGGGGAAGAACAAGGCCGAGGCGCTCAAGCTCCAGCTCCTCAACCTGCACGGCGTGAAGGCGGAGTCCTTCGGCGTGCGCGTCACCCGCGACAACGTGGCGGCGCTGTGCGGCGGCGCGGACCTGCTGGTGGATTGCTTTGACAACCAGGAGAGCCGCCTGCTGCTCTCCGCATTCGCTCGGGAGGCGGGCAAGCCGCTGGTGCACGGTGCGGTGAGCGCGGATGGCACCTTCGGTCTGGTGCGCTGGGACGAGCGCTTCACGCCGGACGCCGAGGACACCGCCGGACAGGCCACCTGCGAGGGCGGCGCGCACCTGCCGCTGTTGGGATTGCTGGCCGCGACGCTGGCTCGCTGCATCCAGGACTTCGTCAAGCACGGCACCCGACGCGACACGCTGGTGAACCTGTCGGCCGTCATCCCCACCGCGGGAATGTGACGAGGCGCGGGGAAGACAGGGCGGAGTCAGGGATGAAACTGCTCCGCCGTAGATTCCCCGCAAGCTCGTTGGAAGCGCAGAAACGCGGGTGTCGTCCAGCGGCAGGATGACGGTTTCCCATACCGTCGACACGGGTTCGAATCCCGTCGCCCGCTTCGCCTCACGCAACAAGCCCTACCGGGGTCGTCCAACCAGCAGGCTGGCGGACTCTGACTCCACGGCGAATCCCGCGTCGTCAATGGATGGAGAGGCATCGCCCATGGGCGATACCTACGCCTTCTTCACGAACTCCGACTTGAGCCCCATGGCACCGATGCCGTCGACCTTGCAGTCGATGTCGTGGTCCCCATCGACGAGGCGAATGTTCCGGACCTTGGTGCCGACCTTGACCACCGTCGACGAACCCTTGACCTTCAAGTCCTTGATGACGGTGACGCTGTCGCCGTCCTGCAGCAGGTTGCCGTAGGCGTCACGCACCTCGCGCTTCGCCTCCCCCTGCTCGACCGCGGCGGCTGTCGACCACTCGTGAGCGCACTCCGGGCAGACGTAGAGGCTACCGTCTTCGTACGTATAGGCGGAGTTGCACTTCGGGCAGGCAGGCAAGGCGCTCATGTCGATTCCAAGGAGAGAGACGCGAGGGCATATACACGAGCGACGCGCCAAGGGCCTCCACTCCATCATCTCCGACCGAGGAAGACCGTGACCGTTCATCTGCACGTCATCACCGGGGGCCCGGGCTCCGGAAAGAGCCGTCTCATCGAGGCGCTGGCGGCGGAGGGGCTCGCGCACATGCCCGAGGCGGGGCGTGCCATCATCCAGCAACAGGTGGCGATTGGCGGCGCGGCCCTGCCCTGGGCCGACCGGATGGCCTTCGCCGAGCTGATGCTGGGCTGGGAGCTGCGCTCCCACCAGGAGGCGCGCGAGAGAGGCGTTCCCGTCATCCTGGACCGAGGCATCCCCGACGTCATCGGGTATCTGCAAGTCTGCGGTCTGCCGGTGCCTCACCATCTCTGGAAGGCCGCGGAGCTGTTTCGCTACAACCGACGCGTCTTCATCGCGCCGCACTGGCCCGAAATCTTCCAGCAGGATGTCGAGCGCAAGCAGGACTCCGTCGAAGCGGAGGCCACGCATCGCTCGATGGTCGACGTCTACACACGCCTCGGCTACGAGCTGCTTCCTCTTCCCCGGACCTCGATTCCAGAGCGAGTGCGATTCGTTCGCGCGAACCTCCCTTGAGGCCGCGTCGGCGCTACAGGAACTCGTCCCCGCCCGTTGTCTCCGGATCTTGCGCGGAGAGGAGGACCTTCCCAGGCACCTGCTCCACGCGCAGGCCCAGCCCCATCGCCGCCAACTCCTCGACCGCGGTGAGCGCCTCCATCACGGGCACGACGTCCGCGACCCTGGCGGGCACGGCGATGCGCTCGAGACGCGCGCCCACCTGTTCCAGCAACGCGTGAGCCGGGAGCGCCTCGACGTATCGGCCGTACAGAGAGGCGGGCGCGCACAGCTGAGCGACCTTCGAGGGAGGGACGGACGCGACGAACGCATCGAAGCGCGCCCTCACCTCCTCCGTTGAAGTCTCCTTCCTCCAGAGGCCGAGCAGGGAGCGAAGGAAGTCCAACAGTGGTTGCCCCAGCTTGCCTGCGACGACCTCCAGCGCTCGTTCAGCGCGCACGGCGTCGGGCTCCACGAAGTACAGCGGCAGCACCTCTTCAATACCCGGCGTGTAGAGGGGCTCGGCGAGCTGCTCCGGTGCGCCCGCGAACGCGCGCAGTGCCTCGGATTCGAGCGGCTCCCCTCCGAGCCAGCGGCACCACAGCGCTTCCAGAGAGCCCGCGGAGCGCGACGCGCGACGCAGCAGATGGGAGCGTGCCTGCTCCACGCCTCCGAACAACACGACCGTCACCAGGTCGCCGAAGGCAGGCCCCTCGGGGAACTCGAGCGCATCCACGCCTGTCCAGCGCGCGTAGCGGTTGCGCTTCAAGTCACGCTGGACCTCGCTCGCCACCTCGCTCCACGCGGACCAGGGCACGTCGAGCGCCTCGTAGTCCTTCCGCAGCCCCTCGTCCGCGGGGGCCGAGACTTCGTTGGGGCGCTTCTTGAAGTCGGCCCGTACGCGCTTGAGCTCCTTCGCGAGCGCGGGCAGCTCCTCCGAGGGACAGCCTCCTGTCAGCAGCCGGAGGCGGGAGACGGGAACGCCGGTCAGCTTGAGCAGCCAGGACTTGAATGCCGACCAGGCGGGTGCGGAGAGGTGTCGTGACTCCAAGGGCTGTCCTCGCTCAGTCGGCAGGTCCGCTCCCCGCGAGGGAGCATCACGCCAGGGTGCTCACGTCATGATAATCGCGGCGCGAAGCTAACGCGCGCTGCCCGCCGGGACGCCCAGACGCTGCTCATAGGCCTCCAGCGTCCGCTGCCATGCGGGCCGTTGCTCACAGCGCTCGCGATAGGCGGAGACCCTCGGAAAGCCCTCCAGCACGCCCGCGTTGCGGACCTCACGCAGGACGGTGACCATCAGGATGTCCGCCACGGTGAACGCCTCGCCAGCGAGATACGGACGGCCCTCCAGCCAGGCCTCCACCGCGCCCAGCACGCGCTCGGCATACTGGACCACCCCGGGACGCCGCTGCGCGCCAGTGGGGTCCGCGGCGCCGAACAGGTCGATCATCACCAACTGGAACAGCGGAGGCTCGACGCTGTTGAGCGCGGCGAAGCACCACCGCATCACCTGGGCGCGGCCTTGGAAGTCCGCGGGCATCAACCGGCCCGTCTTCTCCGCGAGGTACAACAGGATGGCGCCTGATTCGGTGAGCACGAAGCCCTCGTCTTCGAGCACCGGCACCTGGGCAAAGGGGTTCATCCGCCGGAACTCCTCGCTCCCGAGCTCCCCCGCGGGATGGTCCACGCCGTGGACCCGATAGGGCACGCCGAGCTCCTCGAGCGCCCACAGGACGCGCAGATCCCTCGTGAGCCCCACCACCTTCGAGTTGACGCGGCCAAAGCCATGGAGCGTGAGCATTTTCGCAGTATTGGCCTCCACCCACCTGCCGTCGAGGCCCGCGAGGCACCGTCCCGACGCTCTTTCGCGAAATGTCCGGCATGACCATGGTTCGTCCGCAGTGAGGCGAGTGGACGGAGGCAGCAGGAGCGTGCTCGCACGGTATGCTGCGAGGCCATGCACCCGACGCGTCGTCTCCTGTCCCGTGGAGCGTGGTTGTTCGACATCAATCCGCAGCGACTCATCGTCGTCCACGGAACCGAGGGTGTTCGCCGGGAGCTGGCAGGGGACTCGCCGGGTCATCCCTCCGCGCCCGTGGTGCTCGCCGCGCTCGACGAGACGAAGGACGTCTGGGTGGGGAATGGAGAGGGGCGTGTCTTCTCCGTGGGAGCCGATGCGAGCACTCCCGCCCAGGCTTTTCCGAGGGAGTGCTTCGATCTCACCACCGATGGAGACCGGCTCATCGGAGCGCAGGTGGACGGAAACCTCGCCCTGACCACCCTCTTCACGACCGATGGGTCCGGGCAGAAGTGGGAGCCCATGCCCCTTCCCGCCCCCGTGTCCGCCACGCACGGGTACGGATACTCCGAGGGGCTCCCGCTTCCGGAGTCGCCTGACGGGGCGCTCCTCGACAGCAGCCCCTTCGGCATCACCGTCGTGGAGAAGGGCCGGGGCCGCGTCTACGTGCTCCGCTCGGGCGCGACTCAGCCGGAAGGAGCACTCCAGGTGGAGCCGGGCCATGAGCAGGACCTCTGGAGGGCCCTGGCCACGCCGCACGGCGTCCTCCTCCTGCTCATCGTCAACTACAGGCTGACGGGGCTCCTCCACTTCGCGCTCGACGGAACCCTGCTCGGCTCCCTCCCGCGCAGTGACAGCGATGAGGACGAGGATGAGCTGACCTGGGGTGGGGCTGGAATATGTGTCCTCGATGCGGGCCGGGCGGCCCTCTTCGTCCAGGACAAGATGCTCCTGGTATCCCTGCCCGGGCTCGAGGTGCTCGAGACGCTCGAAGGGGAATGGCCTCGCCCCGTGTCCGTGACGTCCGCCGGACGCGACCGGTGGTGGGTGGGCCCCGAGGACCGTGACGCGCTCTTCCTGCTCACCGCCGAGCCCGGCCAGCCCTTGCGCATCCACGCCACGAACCCTCCGGTGAGCCCGGGCGCGCCGCTCGAGCTTCGTGAACGTGTGGGGTGAGGACGCCGGCCCTACGGAGTCGTAGCGGGGGCCCGCGGGGGCTCGGGTGCGGCCCCCATCCGCCAGAGCAAGAGGCCGCCTCCGAGCAGCACCAGGAGCCCCACGGCCGCCGCGAGCATCCGACCTCGCGTCACGGTGAGCCGTGGCTGAGCCTCCAGGCGGTCCGAGGTCGGGCTCACCTGCTGGGCGAGCTGGGCCACGTGCTTCGGTTTCACTGACTCACCCGTGGAGCGGATGAACTTCTCCAGGTCCGCCTTGAACGCGTGGCAGTCCGGATAACGCTCATCCCGCTCCTTGGCGAGCGCTCGGGCGAGGATTTCACGTAGGGCGTCGGGCAGGTCCGGCCGGTGCCGCTCCGCGGGTATCATGGGCTCGGTCAGGATTGCCTGCATCACGCTCCTTTCGGGCGTGGCTTCGAACGGCCTGCGCTGGGTGAGCAGCTCATAGAGCACCACACCGAGCGAATAGACATCCATCCGCCGGTCCACCGGCGTGCGGCTCATGACGTCGGGCGCGTTGTAGACCTCGTCGTGAACGAGGGGAATCATGCGCGGCGTAAACCGGGACCGCAGTTCGTCGACGCCGAAGTCCACCATCATGGCCTTCCCCTGGTGTGACAGGAGGATGTTGTAAGGCCTGATACAGCGGTGGATGAGCCGCAGCGGCTCGCCCGTCTCGGAGTCCGCGAGGTCATGGGCGAAGGCGAGCCCCTCGCAGACCTGCGAGATGATGCGCGCGCACAGGGTCGCCGGAAGCGGCATCCGCTGGGCGGCCATGTGCTTGAGCACCTCGTGCAGGCTGGGGCCCTCGATGTGCTCCCTGGCGAGGAAGTACGTGCCGTCCGTCACACCGAAGTCGAAGACCTTCACGATGTTCGGATGGTCGAGCAGGGTGGCATGCCTCCCCGTGTCGAGGAACAGCTCCGCGAACCCCACATCCTCGGCCATGTCCGACCGGAGGCACTGGAGCACCAGCGGCTTCTCGCGCCCGCGCGGGCCGGAGACCTGGGCGAGGTGGTCCTCGATGATGCCGCCGAAGAGCAGTCGGGTGCGTGTGTATGGGCCGAGTTGGGATGTCACGGGACGGATGATTAGCAGATGTGCCGCCCCCGATTTCGCGACAGGAGGCGAGAATCGGGCCGCCGCCTCGAACACCGCGACCCGACTCCCGCTCGAACGCCGGGTGGGTCAAGGACCGCCGGGCTTCGACTTGAGCTACAACCGTTCGTCGCGGAGCGCCTCGCCCTTCAGGAAGGACGTCATCCGCTCGAGGATGCGCGGGTCCGACTGGAAGAGCCCATCCTGTCCCGCGCCCTCCAGCACCAGGTGCACGGCCTTGGAGCCTCCGCGACGGGGGCACCGAGCTGAGCGAGAAGGGCCTGGAGCGGCTCGAGCAACTGCTCCCCACCGACTTCGTCCGCATCCACCGCTCCTATCTCGTCCGAACGACGGACATCCGTGAGCTCGTCGCCTCGGAGGGCTCACGCACCGCAGTGGAGCTGCGAGACGGCACCCGCCTGCCCGTGGGTCGCAGCCGACTGCCCGTCCTGCGCAAGCGGCGGGAGGCGTAACCCCACCCGCGAACGGGGACACCCACTCCCTGCAACGACTTGCGTCAAACGCAGTCACGAACCGCACATGGTATGGTGTTCCCCTTCGAGGAGGACACATGCGGTCATTCATTCCTGGTGCGCTGCTGGCGACGTTGGTGGGCTGTGGCGGTCCCGTGACGCAGGAGGGCGAGCCGGACCTGGCCTCGCAGGAGGCACCGCTGCCGGACTGCTCCAACGAGCCGAACGCGAACCTCCACAGGTACTACAGCGACGCCACGTACACCGAGCTCATCGGTGAGTATGGTTGCTACTGCGGCGGGCTCTATGTCTGGGGTGGCCGGTCGAGCTATTCGGTGTACATCCAGGAGTGCTGAGCTGACGCATCCGGCGGCGACGGCATCCCCTCCAAAGACTGCCGTCCGCCTGACCGCTTGCACCGCGGCAGGGAAGCCCGAACCTCCTGTTCCAGGGGAGGATGACGCAGTTGGGACGGCTTCGCTTCACGCAGTCGTCCGACCTGCGCCCCTCGACCTGCCCGAGCGCGTCGGGCTCCTCGGCGGCCGGGCCCGGAGCCAACACGGCCCATCGGCAGCACCGTCGCAATCACTGCTCCGATGATGCCTGCTCGCATCTGGCCCTCCTCATGTGCAGTGCTGCCTTGTACGACCTCTCCAGGGCAGTACGAGAGGCGCTGGGATTGCCGCCCGGGCCGGAAGCAGTGAAGCCCGAGGCCTATTCCGGGGAGGCTCCCAGCACCGGCGTCAAATCCGGGTCTGCCTTCTGCATTGCCCGGCGATACGCCGGCCGCGCGCCAATGCGCTGCAGGTACGCCAGGATGTCCGGCCAGGGCGAGAGGTCATACGGCCTGAACAGCCGCATCGTGGTCAACGAGAACACGGTCATGATGTCCGCGGCCGTCAATGCGTTGCCGGCCAGATAGGGAGCCTCGCCCAGCCGCTTCTCCAGGGTGGAGAGGACGAGCGTGAAGCGCTCCCTGGCCGCCTGCAGCAGCGCGGAGCTTCCTGAAGGGTCGACTCGCTCCAGGTATCTCACCTGCAGGACGACGGGTTGCAACGTCCCGTTGGCGAAGTGGAACCAGTAGAGGTAGTCGGCGAAGCCGGGCTCGCCGGGCCGCACCGCGAGGCGGCCGCCTCCATGGGTCTGGATGAGATAGTCACAGATGGCCCCGGACTCGCCGAGGACCAGGTCTCCATCGGTGAGGATGGGGGCCGTGCCCATCGGGTGGAGCGCCTTGTACTCCGGCGGCGCGAGCCGGTTGTCGGCCCGGCGCGCATAGCGCTTCAGCGCATAGTCCAGCCCGAGCTCCTCACAGAGCCAGACGATGCGCTCGGACTGTGAGCGGCCGAGGTGATGAAGCGTCAGCAAGGCAGCACTCCTGCCCGTGGCGTTGTGGTGGTCATGCGCGAACCGTAGGCTGCGCATGGCACGGCGAAAAGACGTGCCCGGATACCGGTATGGCGACTACCACCCTCCCTGAATTCCTCCGCGCCCGCCGAGAGCGGCTCCAGCCCGAAGTGACTGGGAGGCGGCGCACGCCAGGGCTGCGTCGCGAGGAGGTCGCGGCGCGCGCCGGCGTGAGCGTTACCTGGTACACGTGGCTCGAACAGGGGCGAGGCGGGGTCCCCTCCGACGACGTGCTCGAACGCCTCGCTCGCGCGCTCGAGCTCGACGACACGAACCGCGAGATGTTGTTCCTGCTCGCGCATGAACGCCCACCTCCGCGCCGGCACACGCCGCCCGCCGACGTCACTCCCGCCCTTCAGCGCGTGCTGGACAACCTCCGCGTGCCCGCGCTCGTGAAGACGCCGACGTTCCAGATCGTCGCGTGGAATCGCGCCGCCGTCGTGCTGTTCGGCGACTACGCCGCCATGCCGGAGCACGAGCGCAACATGCTGCGCCGGGTCTTCCACCCCAAGGCCACCACGTTCCTGCCCCACGCCGAGGACATGCAGCGAACCTGCCTCGCCGCGTTTCGCGTCGCCATCGCGCGCGCGGGCGCCACGCAGGAGGCGGCCGCGCTCGTCGACGAGCTGATGGCGACGAGCGAGGACTTCCGCCGTCTCTGGGCCGAGAACGAGCTGCACACGCACGGCGTGAGGCCCAGGCGGCTCGTTCGCCCCGACGTGGGTGAGCTCCGGTTCGAGGCGTCCATGTTCACCGTCGATGACAGCGACGGCCTCAGCATGGTCGTCCTCTCGCCGGTGGATGACGCCTCCGCGCGCGCGGTCGAGCAGCTGCTCCAGGAGCGAGCGCCGCCGCCCTGAGCCCCACCGCGCGGGCCCGCCAGGTACGACCCGAGGATGTTCGGAGCCTTTGTCAGGGACGAAAATCATCCACCGTGGATTCTCCCTGAAAGGAGCGGTGACCATGACGACGTTGACGGTGGGGATGAATCCGATGAAGCGCAGCAATCTCGACAGCCTCTGGTCCCAGTTCAACGCCGCCTCCGACGCCCTCGCGAGCTTCGGCTCGACCTCCAACGTGGGTTTTGGCCTTCTTCACGGCCAGCCGCCCGTACCCTGCTGAAGCTCGCGCTCCGACATCGGCGCGCCAAGCCACGCAGAGGCCGGGCTCCCATCCAGGGGGACCCGGCCTCTCGGCTTTCCGGGCTCCAGCGTCCCCCATGCCGCCCCCGCGTGGCTCGCCACACACAGCCTCACCGCATCGCGGGGCATCCCCCGAGGACCGGGCACGCGTTCGTGTGCCAGTCATCCCGGTTCGGGTCCCCTGGCAGCCTCAAGGTCTCTGACAACTGAATCGTCGTGGTGAATGTATGCCGCCCGCCAGCATCGGGGCGGCAAGCAATCTGCCTCCGTAGCTCATTGGAAGAGCATCCGCCTCTTAAGCGGACGGCGAGGGTTCGAATCCCTCCGGAGGTACTCATACCGGGGTCGTCTAACCAGCAAGGATGGCGGACTCTGACTCCGCAGGTGCAGGTGCAAAGCCTGCCTCCGGTTCTCTCCATGCCCCTCTTCTGAGGGCCGGCTCCCTGCCGAAGTTCGCAGCACCAATCGGGCCCCGATTGAAGGACAACCGCAGGCCCCAGTCTCAAACCCCTGAATACCACTCGCCTTTCTACCGCTCAGAGAGTTCGAGTTCTCTAGAGAAAAACAGAGAACGAGTTCGCACAGAGTTTCGTTCGGGGAGCTTCACACTTGCCGACCTGGCGTAGGTGGTCCGCGCGCCCGTCTGAAGAGCGGGAGGACTCGGTTCGATTCCGAGGGTCGGCACTCGCAGCACTGCTTCACCTTCATAGGCCGCGCTCCGGGAGCAGCCTGGACTCCAAATCCGAGCGGGCGGGGTTCAACTCCTCGGCGGCCTGTTTCGTTTCGCCCCTGTAGCTCAACTGGTAGCAGCACCGGTTTCGTAAACCGGCGGTTGTCGGTTCGAACCCGACCGGGGGCACTGTTCTTCACGCAGTCATCATGGGTCCGTAGCTCAATGGGAGAGCACTCGGTTTGCACCCGAGCGGTCCGGGTTCGAGTCCCGGCGGTTCCACTTCTTGCCCTTGTAGCTCAGTGGATGAGAGCGCACGGTTCCGAACCGTGAGGCCGCAGGTTCAATCCCTGCCAGGGGCACTGTCTCTCCTCACGCTCCCGTAGCTCAGCGGAACCAGAGCACGCGCGTCCTAAGCGCAAGGTCGCAGGTTCGAATCCTGCCGGGGGCTTCACAAGCTTTCACCTCTTTCTGCGGTGTGGGGTCGGTGCCCCACTGGGCCTCATAAGCCCGGCCTCCAGGGTTCGACTCCCTGCTCCGCAACTCGTCTTTCGCACGCCGAGCCAGCTGGAGACGGCGACGGTCCCACACACCGTTCTCGCCGGGTTCGATTCCCGGGGCGTGCACTGTGTCCTCGAAGTCTTGCCGGTGTAGCCCAATGGGTAGAGGTGCCAGGTCGAGAACCTGGAGGTTGCGGGTTCGACTCCCGCCGCCGGCACTGTTCGTCGTCGTCGTGTCGTCGCAGGTCAGCAGGAGCTCCCGAAGTCCGTCCGCGTAGCCCAAACGGGAGAGGCCGCCGGCTCAAACCCGGCCCAGTGCGAGTTCGAGTCTCGCCGCGGATACAAACGAAAGGCGTTGCGTCATGGAGACGCTGGTTCTCAGTCAATCCTTCGAGCCCGTCGCGCGGATTCCCTGGCAGCGCGCCGTCATGCTCATCTTCCAGGGCAAGGTCGAGGTGGTCGAGGAGTACGAGGACCGCTTCGTGCGCTCGGTGACGGTGGAGATTCGCATGCCGTCCGTCATCCGGTTCTTCCGCGGCCTGCGCAAGGGGCCCAAGGGCGTGAAGTTCAGCCGGGAGAACGTCTACGTGCGAGACCACTGCCGCTGCCAGTACTGCGGCCTGAAGGTGTCGCGCGCGGAGGCCACGTATGACCACGTGGTGCCTCGCGCCCAGGGCGGCCGCACCACCTGGGACAACGTCGTCATCGCCTGCGTGCCCTGCAACCAGAAGAAGGGCAACCGGACGCCGGAGCACGCGAAGATGGCGCTGCGCTGCGCCCCGGTGAAGCCCAAGAAGCTGCCGGACACCCTGCACCTGTCGTTCGTCTTCGACAAGGGCATGCCCATGTCGTGGGCCAAGTTCCTCAGGGACGTGGCGTACTGGCATGGCGAGCTGGAGTCCTGAGCTCCCTCCGAGTGGAGGAGGTCCGCCAGAGGCGGGCCTCCGTCCCCTTCGTCCCCGCCCACACGGGTGACGGGGGATGAGGAGGTCCGCCAGAGGTGGACCTCCCGCCCGGAGGAAGCTCCCCGCGCGCCGGCAGGCGGGAGCGCCGCTGCCGGCACATTTCCTGGAAGACCGACGCCAGAGGCTGGCGGCCCGTTTCGAAAACGGTGCGGGTGCATGACGCGCTCGGGGTTCGAGTCCCCTGTCTTCCGCTGTGTCTTGGAGCATGCAGGCCGGGTGGCCGGCCGCCCGGCTGGAAATCGGGAGGGCCCTTCGGGGCCCGTGGTTCGACTCCACCCTGCTCCGGTCTGTCTCTTTGGAAGTTGGACTGGCGATGGCGCCAGGCCCCGCTGCTACCGGGTGCGAGCCGGCCTTCCGGCTTGGGGTTCGAGTCCTCCGACTTCCGCTGCCACACCCGCCCACCCTGGGTCCGGGCCCGGCTCGCACAGGCGGGCCTGTTGCCGACCCAGGCCGGGATTGCGCGCTCACCTCGACGGTTCAGCGGTTAGAGTGCGTGCTCCGGCGAGGGGGCGGTTGACGAGACATGGCGACGAGGAAGAGCGAGGACCAGGAGCGACTCATCGACCGGGACCTGACCGCGTTGGCCCGCGAGGGCCGGCTGCCGGCCGCCCATGGCGTGGACGCCGCGGTGACGGAGGTCCTCGGGTTGCTGACGCGCGGTGGCAAGCATCCCCTGCTGGCCGGAGACCCCGGCGTGGGCAAGAGCGCGCTCGTGCAGGAGGTGGCCCGGCGCATCGCCGAGGGCCGCGTGGACGCGGAGCTGGCGCAGGCCCGGCTGGTGGAGGTGTCCATCGCCAACATCCTCGCGCGCTCCACCCAACGACAGGCGGCGGAGAGCTTCGAGGAGCTGCTGGCCCGGCTCGCCCGGCAGGCCTGCCCCATCGTCTACATCCGTGATTTGCCCGTGGCGCTGGGCGGCCCCCTGGCCCCCGTCGCCGTGCGCGCGCTGCGCACCAGCGGCATGCGGTTCATCTTCGAGACCGAGCCCAAGCGCGTCCAGGAGCTCCTGCGCTCCGACGAGGCGCTCGCCGAGCGGCTCCACCTGCTGCCCCTGCACGAGCCTCCGCTGGAGAAGGCGCGCTGGGTGCTGGGACGGGTGGCGGAGGAGCTCGAGCGCGAGCTGCGGCTGCCCATCGACCCGGCGGCGTGCGACCTGGCGCTGCGGCTGTCGTCCAAGTTCCTGCTCGCGCAGCGCATGCCGCGCAAGGCCATCGAGCTGCTCAAGGAGACGGCGGCGGAAGCGGCGGGCGCGGCCAAGGACCACGTGGGTCCCGAGGACGTGCTCACCCGCTTCTGCGCCGCCACGCGCCTGCCGCGCTTCGTGGTGGACGACGCGATGCCGTTGGACCTGGAGGAGACCGAGCGCTTCTTCGGCGAGCGGCTCCTGGGCCAGACGGACGCGGTGGCGGCGGTGCTGCGCTCGGTGGCGCTGCTCAAGGCGGGGCTGAACGACCCCCGCCGGCCGCTGGGCGTGTTCCTGTTCGCGGGCCCCACGGGCGTGGGCAAGACACAGCTGGCGAAGCTGCTGGCCGAGTACCTCTTCGGCTCGGCGGACAGACTGGTGCGCCTGAACATGGCGGACTACCCGAACGACGGCGACGAGAGCGTGCCCTTCGGCGCGTCCTGGGCGCCGGCGCTGGAGACCCGGCGCGGCGAGCTGACGGCGCTGCTCGACGGCAAGGTGTTCTCCGTGCTGCTGCTGGACGAGTTCGAGAAGGCCGCGCGCAGCGTGCACGACCGCTACCTCCAGCTCTTCGACGAGGGCACGTTCGTCAACGGCGCGGGCGAGGTGGTGTCGTGCAACAACACGCTCATCGTCGCCACGTCCAACGTGGGCGCGGAGGTGTACCGCGAGCCCGCCATGGGCTTCGCGGGCACGCGGCGCGCGGAGGAGATGGTGACGGAGGTGGACCGGCGCATCGGCGAGTCCTTCCGTCCGGAGTTCCTCAACCGCTTCGACGCCATCTGTCACTTCCAGCCGCTGTCCAAGGTGGACATCCGCAAGATTGCCCAGCGCGAGGTGGGCCGCGTGCTGGAGCGCGAGGGCATCCGCGCGCGCTCGCTGGACGTGGAGGTGACGCCCGAGGTGGTCGACATCCTCGTCGAGCGCGGGTACTCGCCGCAGTTCGGCGCGCGCTACCTGCAGCGTGAAATCGAGAAGACGCTCACCGCGGCGCTCGCGGTGGAGATTGCGCGCAAGCCGCTGCCTCCGGGCACGCCCGTGCGCGTGGAGGCACGCGCGGGGGACCGGGTGGTGGCCGTGGCCGAGCCCGCAGCCCCGCCGCCGTCGCCCACCGCGCAGTTGCTGCTGCCCTCCGCGCGCGCGGCCCCGGTGAAGCGGCGGCTGGACCGCAAGTCGCTGCTGGTGGAGATGGACCGGCTGGTGGGCAAGGCGCGCGCGCTGGCGGCGTCCTCGGGGCGACCGGAGCTGGAGGAGCGCAGGACGGCCCTGCTCACGGAGACGCAGGCCCCCAACCTCTGGGACGACCCCACGCACGCGGCGGACGTCATCCGCGCCTTCCGGCTGGTGGAGGCCCACCTCAACGAGATGGAGCGGCTGGAGGCGGCGTGCTTGTTCGCCCGCCGGCTGGTGCGCGAGGCGAAGAACGAGGTGCAGCTGGGCTCCGCGGCGCGGCAGGTAGAGGAGGTCGCGCGCGAGGTGCAGATGGCCGAGGCGCTCCATGCCTCGGGCGCCTCGCAGCAGGACACCGAGGCGCTGGTGGACATCTGCGCGAGCGACTCGGCGGAGACGCAGGCGGTGTGGGTGCAGGAGCTGGCCACCATGTACCTGGGGTGGGCGCAGCGCCGGGGCTACGAGGCGGTGGCGGTGGCCGAGGCGGACGAGCCCTCGCGTGTCGTGGTGCGCATCGCCGGGCCGGGTGCATACGGGTTCCTCGCGGGAGAGGCGGGCATGCACCGACGCCTGGAGGACGAGAAGCGCCAGCGCGCGTATGTCCGCGTGCACCGGGGCGGCGCGCTCTCCGAGGAGGAGTTGGAGCTCTTGGAGGTGCTGGGCCGTCCGGTGAAGAGCCACGAGGGCGCCTACCTCCAGCGCGTGCGCACGGAGGTGACGGTGAAGGACGAGTCCACCGGGCGCGTGCTCACGCTCACCGGCGCGGGGGAGCTGGAGGAGCTCAAGGACATCGCCGCGCGCGTGGTGGCGGGCCAGGGCGGCAGCACGGATGAGGCGCGCCGCTACTACCTGGGACGCAGCGCCCGGGTAGAGGACCCGCGCACCGGCGCCGGCACGCCCCGCGTGAAGGACGTGCTGCGAGGCGAGCTGGACGTGTTCATCGCCGCGTGGATTTCACGCGCCCCCACCGAGCCTCCGCTGGGGAGCTGAAGGCGGCGAGGGGACGGGCTCGACGGCCCCGTCCCCTCCGCCCTCACGCTAGTTCGTCACCGTCAGCGGGGTGGTGCGCGTGTTGTTGTCCTCGCGCAGCTCCTGCTGCGCCAGGAACGAGTCCACGTAGGCACCGAGGAACCGGGCACCGGGCGCCCCCTGCGCATCCGGGGGCAGGCTCACCTGCAGGTTGGTCACCGACTGCGTGATGCAGGCTCCCGGGGCCAGGCTGGGGATGTTCGCGCCTCCCATGGGCACCTGGTCCAGCGGCGGCACGCCACCCGGGGGCACGGGCGCCTCCGGGGCGAGGCTCGTGTCCAACGAGACCACGAACGTCACCGTGCTCGAGGCGCTCGCCGTCGTCCCCTGGTTGCACACCCGAACCGTCGCGGAGATGCGGCTGCCGGAGATGGCCGACACCGGCCCCGTCAGCGAGGACACGACGAGGTCCGGCCTCGCGCCGATACCGATGAGCCCGTGGACGAAGGTGTTGTTGTCCTCGCGCAGCTCCTGCACCTGCGACGCGGCGTCGACGATGGCGCCCAGGTGGAAGACCCAGCCCTGCAGGCCCGGCGGTGCGGTCACCGACACGGTGGTGCTGCGCTGCAGGCACTGACTCACGGCCAGGGCGGGCACGTCCACGGTGCCGAGCGGCTGCTGTTCCTCCGAAGGCAGCGGCGACGCGGAGAGTTGGTCATCGACCGACAGCAGGAGGCGGACACTCGACACGGGGCTGGGCATCGTCCCGTGGTTGCAGACCATCACGGAGACAGACAGGGACTGGCCATTCTGCGCGCTGGCCGGCGCGGTCATCGCGGTCACGACCAGGTCGGAGCGGCTGCCCACGCCGATGAGGCCGTGGAGGAAGACGTTGTTGTCCTCGCGCAGCTCCTGCACGGAGTTCGTCTCGTCGACGATGGCACCCAGGAAGTAGGCACCATCGCCCTGCGCGTCCGGCGGCAGCCAGGCGTTCGGTGTGAGCGAGCGGGAGAGGCACTGGCCGATGGCGAGCGCGGGGACATCCACGCTCCCGAGCATCACCTGGTCCATGGCGGGAGGCGCGGACGGCGCGGTGGCCGTCAGCACGGCGTCCGTCGACAGGTAGACGCGCGCGGTGGACGGCGGGCTCGACAGGGTGCCGCGATTGCAGACATTCACGGACAAGGCGAGCGGCAGGCTCACCCCCACGCTCCGGGGCGCGGTCATCGCGGTGATGACCAGGTCCGGGCGCTGGCCGACGCCCACGCGCTTCACGAAGCTGTTGTTGTCCTCGCGCAGCTCCTGCACGGACGACGGCTCATCCACGATGGCGCCCAGGAAGAACGCGCCACCCCCTTGCGAGTCCGGCGGAATGGAGGCCCACACCGGGTTGGAGCGCGTGGTGCACTGGCCCGCGCCGAGGGACGGCACGGAGACGGAGCCCACCGGGACCTGGTCCATGGGCGCGGGGCCGGGGCTCGACGACATGGGCGAGAGCACCGCGTCCGAGGACACGAAGAGCTGCGCCTGCGTCGAGTTGCTGGGGCGGGTGCCCTGGTTGCACACCGTCACCGTCACCGTGGTGGGCCCCGAGGTTGGCAGGCTCTCCGGCGAGCCCAGCGCCGTGACGACCAGATCCGGCATGAGGCCCACGCCCACTTGCCCCTGGATGAAGGCGTTGTTGTCCTCGCGCAGCTCCTGCACGGAGGGCGGGTCGTCCACGATGGCGCCCAGGTAGTACGCCCCATCGCCCGTTCCAGCCGGCGGGATGACGGCGCCCGGCATCGCCCCTTCGCGCACCAGGCACGCGCCCGGGCTCAGCGAGGGCACGAAGATTTCACCCTGCGGCGTCTGGTCCAGCGGCATCGACGGGCCGGGCCACGGCGTCATCGGCGTCAGGGCCGTGTCCGTCGACAGGTAGACCTGCGCGCGAGCGGGGTTGCTCGGCTGGGTGCCCTGGTTGCACACCGTCACCGTCGCCTGGAAGGGCTGCCCCGAGGCGAGGCTCGGCGGCGCGGTCATCGCGGTGATGACCAGGTCCGGCCCGTTGCCCACGCCGACCAGCCCCTTCACGAAGGTGTTGTTGTCCTCGCGAAGCTCCAGCACCTGGTTCACGTCATCCACGACGGCGCCCACGTAGAAGGGGCCCGCGCCCGTCGCACCCGGCGGCACCATGGGCCAGCCCGTCAGCGAGCGCGTCGCGCACTGTCCCGGCACCAGCGAGGACACCTGGACGTCGCCCACCGGCGACTGGTTCGGCGGCATGGGCGCGGGGCCCGACGGCATGGGCGACAGCGTCGGAGTCGTGGAGAGGTAGAGCTGCGCGCGCACCGGGTTGCTGGACTGCGTGCCCTGGTTGCACACCGTCACCGTCGCCTGGAAGGACTGGCTGAAGGACATCGAGGGCGGAGCCTGCACGTCCGTGACGACGAGGTCCGGGCGATACCCCAGCCCCACCAGGCCCTTCACGAAGGTGTTGTTGTCCTCGCGCAGCTCCAGCACCTCGCCCGCGTCATCCACGATGGCACCCAGATAGAGCGCGGTGGCCTCCGTGGGCATGGGCGGGAACGAGGGCCAGACACTCTCCTCGCGCGTCAGGCATTGGCCAGGCGCGAGCGACGGGAACGAGCCCATGCCCACCTGCACCTGGTCCGACGGCGGAGGCCCCGGAGGCGTCATCGGCGTCAGCACGTCATCGAGCGACAGGTACAGCCCGAGCCGCGCCCAGCCACTGGACTGCGTGCCCTGGTTGCACACCGTCACGCGGACGGGAGTGGACTGCCCGGGCGTGAAGCTCGCGGGAGACGACAGCTCCCGGACCACCAGGTCCGCGCGACTGCCCACCCCGATGACGGTGGTCGCGTGGGTGTTGTTGTCCTCGCGCAGCTCCGGCACGGAGGCCGGGTCGTCCACGATGGCGCCCAGCACATACCGCCCCTGGCCATTTCCCGACGGCGGCAGCCACGCGCCGACTTGCGAGAAGCGAGCGATGCACTGCCCCGGCTCCAACCAGGGGAGCTGCAGCGAGCCCACCACGACCTGGTCCTGCGGAGGCGCGCCGGGCCCCGACGGCGTCAACACATCATCCACGGAGAGCAGGAAGCTCACCCACGTGCTGGAGGAGGCCGTCGTGCCCTGGTTGCACACGCGGGCCTGGACCTCGAACATCTGCTGCGTCATCACGCTGGCGGGAGCGCGCAGCTCCGTGATGACCAGGTCCGGGAGATTGCCCACGCCGATGCGCTGGACCGCGCTGTTGTTGTCCTCCCGCAGCTCTTGGACGGAGGACGGGTCATCCACGATGGCCCCCACGTAGTAGGCGCCGTCCTGCTGGGCCAACGCAGGCAGCGAGGCGGTCAGCGAGACCTCGCGCGATACACAGGCTCCTGGAGTAAGCGTCTGCGACAGGGAGAAGTCTCCCACGAGCAGCTGGTCCAGCGGAGGAGCCTGGGGGCCGCTGGGTGTCAGCACGTCATCCACGGACATGAAGAACCGGGTCTGCACGCCGCTGACCGGCGCGCTGCCCTGGTTGCACACCGTCAGCGCGGCGTTGAAGCCCTGACCCCGACTCACACTCGCGGGGACCCGCAGCTCGCGGATGACGAGGTCCGGCCCCGTCTGGAGCGGACTGGATGCCGCCTCGACTCCGGGCTCCCGCGAGGCCCCTTCGCCTCCCGAACAGCCCGTGCCCACACCGATGAACAAACCCATGACCAGCCAACTCGTGGCGGTCACGCTCCACTCCGGCCTCTTCATGAAGTCTCCCGTTGAAGTCACATGTGGAGCACGGCGACGAGCCTCGACGCCGGCTCCAGGCACGCGTACTAAGGGTGTGGCCGCCCGAATGAAAGCCCTGATGAAACATGACCGTTTCATGAAGTCGGAAAGGACTCCCTCGACGACAAAACCTCACTTCTCGATACGTGTGACGGCGAGCGAGTCCCCAGCGCCCCCTGAGCGCGACGCGCATCCACGGGTCAACGTGTCGAGGGCCTCGGGTTGCCCTGTGTGGAAGTCCTCTGCTATCGCGCGCCTCGCGCCGCATGCGGCGAACTGCCCCGGGGGGCTGTCCATGGCGAAGGGTTCCGAGACGATGCGAGGGTTTGCCGCGCTGCTGGTGCTGTTGACGACGTCCGCGTTCGCGGCCGAGCCCTTCTCGCAGGGCATGGTCACCATCACCCTGGATGACGGCTGGGCCACCCAGTACACCAAGGCGCGGCCCGCGCTGAATGCGCGAGGGATTCCCGCGACGTATGGAATCATCACCCAGGCGCTCGCCCAGGGCTGGGGTGGCTACATGAGCACCTCCCAAGTCCAGACGCTCATCGCCGAGGGCAATGGCATCGCCAGCCATACCCTCACGCACCCGGACCTCACCACGCTGTCGCCCACCGAGCTCGTCGCCGAGCTGCGGGACTCGCGCGACTGGCTGGTGGGGTCGCTGGGCCTGAGCGCGGTGCCGGATTTCATCATCCCGTATGGGGCCTACGACGCCACCGTGCTCGCCTCCATCCGGCAGCACTACGCCAGCAGCCGCACGGTGAACGCGGGCCGGAACTTCCGCGACACCATCGTGTACGAGCTGCGTGGCAACGACGTGGCGCGTGGCGTCTCCGTCGCCACGGTGCGCGGCTGGATTGACCAGGCCCTCGCGGAGAAGAGCTGGCTCATCCTCGTCTTCCACGAGTTCGTGGACGGAACGCCGACCCGCGACACGCAATACAAGACGTCCAACTTCGCGAGCATCCTGGACCACCTCCGCACCCGGGGCGCGCTCACGGTGACGCTGTCGCAGGGGCTCGCGCTGATGAACGGCCGCACGGAGCCGGAGCCGACCGCGGGGATGAGCATCTATGGCGATGCCCTGGAGGGAGGCTTCGCGGATTGGAGCTGGGCAGAGCACTCGCTGGACGAGACGACCACGGTCCACTCGGGCTCGGCGTCCATCCGCTTCGAGCCCGACGCGTGGGCGGGGTTGATGCTCCACCACTCGGGCGTGGACCTGTCGGGGTACCAGTCCCTGGAGTTGTGGGTGCATGGTGGCACCACGGGCGGTCAGGGGGTGCGCGTCGTGCTGCATGACGGCACCAACGTGCTCGGGAGTCAGCGGCTGGACGAGGCGCTGGGCGGGCCGCTGGTCGCGGGCGAGTGGCGCAAGGTCACGCTCTCGCTCGATGCGCTGGGGGCCTCGTCGGGCGTGATGCAGGACCTCTACATCCAGGACGACTCGGGAGCAGACCAGGCGGCGGTGTACCTGGACTCAATCGCTCTCATCCCCCGATGAGGCTCCCGGGCGGCGCGGGGTCGGCTCGCCGCGCCGCGGCATCCGGGGGTGGGGCCGAAAGGACAGACAGGGCTCCCATCGGCTGAGAATGGGCTGTGTCCGACCCTTGTGTGGCCCATTGGGAGTCGCGAATCCGGGCCCCCTTCTCATGTACCCGCCGTGTGGGGTTACATCCGAGGGGTGTCCTGCTTCGACGAGAAGACCGCGCAAGCGCTGGTCAGCGGTGTGCTCTCCGTCGCGGAGGCCCAGCGCCTGCGGCGTCATGCGGAGGGATGCCGTGCGTGCGCGGCGCTCCTGGCGAGGCTGACACCGCCCGGCAGCGCGGCACATCGCGTCACGCCGCAGCAGGAGGACGCCACGGAGCTGGCCCTACCGCGCGCCGCGTTGATGGCGATGGTGGGGGATTTCGACCCGCCCACGGAGCCACTGCGTGCCGCGCGGAAGAGGGGCATGGACCCGGAGGTGGGCAGTTCGAGCGCTCATCCCGAGGAGGCCGCGCCGGACGCGGGGACACTGATTGCGCCAGTGCCCCGGCGCCTGGAGGGTCCGAAGACGTTGCTGGAGCTCCCAGCGGTCGCGGAGGCGGGGACCCAGATTGCGCCGGCGCCGAAGGTGTCCATGAGTTCGGGGCAACCGTCGCGGCCTCCCGTCGGCGCGAGCAGTCCCGTCACCTCGCCTCCAGCGTCATCCGCGAATGAGGGACGTTCGGCCGCGGCTCCACCGGCTCCGCTCGGGACGAGCGTGGCGGCCACATCGGCTCCAGCGTCATCCGTGGCGGCTGGACGCTCGCCTACGCCACCAGCGGGGCCTCTCAGGACGAACGCGGCGGCGACATCGGCTCCAGCGTCTTCCGAGAATGAGGGACGTGCACTTGCGCCACCAGCGGAGCCTCTCAGGACGAACGCGGCGGCGACATCGGACCCAGCATCATCCGCGAATGCTGGACGTGCACCGACGCCACCAGCGGGGCCTCTCAGGACGAACGCGGCGGCGACATCGGACCCAGCATCAGCCGTGGCTGCTGGACGTGCACCTACGCCACCAGCGAGTCCCCTCGGGATGAACGCGGCGACCCCTTCTTCCCCGGCCTCGTCCGCAAGCACGAGGCAGTCCCCCGTGAATCCATCGCGCACCCTGGTCGGTGAAGACGCTTCCGCGTCTCCTCCGCCGTCGCGCCCCCTGGCCGGCGCGAGCAGCTCCGTGCCGCCGCCGTCATCGCGGGCACCGGTGGGCACGAGCACCTCCAGTCCTTCGCCTCCCTCTCGGCCACTGGTCGGAGCAAGCACCTCCGTACCCTCGCCTGCCTCTCGGCCGATGGCCGGTGCGAGCGCCTCCGGTCCTCCGCCTCCCTCCGCCTCCGAGGCGGTCGCGGCTTCCCAAGGCCCGTCCAGCGCCGGCGCTCCATCACCGACCTACGGCGAGGGCACGCAGGTCGCTCCTCCGCCCCGCCCTCCCGTCGTCGAGGGCACGCAGGTCGCTCCGCCACCCCGCCCTCCCGTCGTCGAGGGCACACAGGTCGCTCCTCCGCCCCGCCCTCCCTTCGGCGCTGGCACGCAGGTCGCTCCGCCACCCGGCAACAGCCAGCGTGTGCCTCGCCCATCGTCGGAGCCGCCATCCATCGAGGCTCCCTCGCGGACGCTCGTCGGCCGGTACCACATCCTCGACAAGCTGGGCTCGGGCGGCATGGGCGTCGTCTACAACGCCTACGACCCGGAGCTGCACCGCCGCGTCGCCATCAAGCTGCTCCACCCGAGCGCCAACACCGTGGTCCGCGCCGACGGCGCGACGCGCCTGCTGCGAGAGGCCCAGGCCATGGCCCGCCTCTCCCACCCCAACGTCGTCTCCGTCTACGACGCGGGCACCTTCGCCGGCCGCGTCTTCATCGCCATGGAGCTGGTCGACGGCGTGTCCCTGCGCCACTGGCTGCGCGCCACGGACCACTCCTGGCGCGACGTCCTCGACCTCTTCCGCCAGGCTGGCAAGGGGCTCGCCGCCGCGCACGCCGCCGGGCTCGTCCACCGTGACTTCAAGCCCGCCAACGTGCTCGTCAGCCGCGACGGCCGCGCGCAGGTGACGGACTTCGGACTGGCTCGCAACAGCGCGGACCAGGACGCCGCCGAGGAAGGCCGCCCCACCGCGCCCTCCCAGCTCGCCCTGCGGCGCGAAGACCTCCTGGAGTCCCCGCTCACCGAGGCGGGCCTCGTCATGGGCACGCCCGCGTACATGCCGCCCGAGCAACACGAGGACGGACGCACCGACGCGCGCGGAGACCAGTTCAGCTTCTGCGCCTCGCTCTACGAGGCCCTCTACGGACAGCTCCCCTTCGAGGGCAAGGCCGCCAGCGTCTACCTGCGCGAGTCGCTCGCCGGCAACGTGCGCCCACCTCCGCGAGGCAGCCGCGTCCCCGCGTGGTTGCTGCGCGCCATCAGCCGGGGACTCGCGCCCACCCCCGACGCCCGCTACCCCTCCATGGAGGCCCTGCTCGCGGAGCTGAGCAAGGACCCGTCCGTCATCTGGCGACGCCGGGGCATCATGGCCGCCGGCGTGCTCGTGCTCTACGGCGCCATCGGCGTCGCGTGGTGGATGGGCAATCGCCGTCACGCGCCTTGTCTGGAGGCAGGGGCGCGGCTGACGGGCATCTGGGACGCCTCGCGCAGGGACGCCGTGAGCAAGGCGTTCTCCGCCACCCACAAGCCCCAGGCCCCCGAGCTGCTGTCGCGCGTGACGCAGAGCCTGGACACCTTCGCCCAGGACTGGACGCGCATGCACCTGGAGGCCTGCGAGGCCACCCGTGTGCATGGCCACCAATCCGACGCGGTGCTGTCCCTGCGCATGGCGTGCCTGGAGCGGCGCCGCTCGACGCTCGACGCCGTGGTGGGCGTGCTCGCGCAGACGGACGAAGCCTCCTTCGCCACCGCGCTGGACGCCGCCCAGCGGCTGCCCTCCGTCGACGACTGCGCGAACGTGGACGCCCTGCGCCTGGGCCTCCCCGAGTCGAGCGAGCAACGCCAGCGCGTGGAGCGCCTCCGCGCCGGACTGGACCGCACCACCGCCCTGGTGGACGCGGGCCGCTACGAGCAGGCCCACACGGAGCTCCAGGCGCTGCTCGTCCAGGCCCGCGCGCTCGGCTACCGCCCCGTGCTCGCGGAGGCGCTGGAGCTGGAGGGACGCCTGGGCCTGGTGCTCGGAGACGAAGCGCGCGCGCAGAAGGCGCTGCGAGAGGCCCTGCTCCTCGCCCAGGCCACGCGCCATGACGAGGTCGCCGCGCGCGCCGCCGCCCGCTGGGTCACCACCCTCTCGCGCTCCCCCGAGCTCGAGGAGTGGGGCGTCGCGCAGGCCCGCGCCAGCATCGAGCGCGCGGGGGGCGCCCCGGAGCTGGAGGCCCTGCTCCACACGAGCCTCGCGCGCAACGCGTTCTTCCGCGGCCAGTACGCCGAGGCCGCGGAGGCCTTCGGTCGCTCGGCGGCCCTGCGCGAACAGGCGCACGGCCCCGAGCACCTGCTCACGCTCGAGTCCCTGCGCAATCAAGCCTCCGCTCTCTCCCGCACCGACGAGACGGAGCGCACCTCGAAGCTGCTCCACCGCGTGCTCGACCTCACGAAGGTGGTGATGGGGCCCGACCATCCCCAGACGGCCCTGGCCGCCAACGCCGTCGGCTATCACCTGACGCTCCGCCGCCGCTTCGACGAGGCCCTGCCCTACCTGCACCAGGCCATCACCCTGGAGGAGCGCGCGATGGGCCCCGACAGCGCGACGCTCAGCTATCCCCTCAACAACCTTGCTACCGCATTGGAATCCCTCGGGCGCTTCTCGGAGGCGCGTCCACTGCGGGAGCGCGCCCTCGCGCTGGACCTGAAGACCCACGGCGCCACGCATCCGGAGACCGCGGCCGACTGGGCGCTTCTGGCCCAGCTCGCGTTGAGCGAGGGACGCACGCGCGACGCGGTGGAGCTGGCCCGCAGCAGCGTGAACGCCTACGAGGCCTTCCAGAAGGGCCACCCCGACCAGGCCGCGCCGCTGACCACGCTCGGCCTCGCGCAGCTCGCGCTGGGACGCACCCGCGAGGCCCGGGCCACGCTGGAGCGCGCCCTCACCCTGCGGGCCACCACGCCGGGCCTCGGAGAGGACCTGGCCGCCACCCGCTTCGCCCTCGCCCGCGCCCTCGGCGCCGCCGAGTCCTCCCGCGCGCGCTCTCTCGCGCAGCAGGCCCTGGGCTTCTACGAGGCCACACCGGACCTGTGGACCGCCGAGGCCCGCCGCGTCCGGGACTGGATGAGCACCGGCCCCGTGTCACGTCCCTGAAAAGCCAACCCTCGAAAACCATCCCAAGCACCTTCGCGCCGGCCTCGCCCGATACTCCCCATGCAAGCCTTTTCACTGAAGGCACCGCACGCGATGGGGGATTGCGTCATGAGCATCGACAAGCCATCGAAGTCCGCCGCCAGGATGGGGCCACGCCCGGCCACCTCGAAGCCCACTCCCCCGGCGCCCCGGCCCGCGTCACCGAAGACGGGAGCCCCCTCGACCCCTCGCCGGGACAGGTTCGACGGGCACAGGCTGGAGGGCGCGGGGCTCCCCATCCGACTCTCCGGGCAGCCCCCTCGGCCGTTCCTGAGGCTGCCGCTCAGGCCCTGGACCCCTCACACGAAGCTGGAGCCCTGGAGCGGCGTCGCCCAGAAGCCCTGGCTGCGCTACCCGGACCTCTTCGGCACCGGCGCCACCGCCCGGCCCGCGTCGCCCTGCGGCTGCGGCCTGCCCATCCGTCTCTCCTAGGTCGCCCGCTGTCCAGGCTCATCGCCGGGGTCCGCGGCCCCTCCATGGATGTCACGGCGAAACTTTCCACCGCGCGAGGCGGGGTGAGTCCTTAGACTCCCCCAAATGCTTCAAGTCATTCCCCTGGGCGGCCTGGGAGAAATCGGCCTCAACTCCCTGGTCATCGCCTGCAACGGGGAGATGCTGCTCATCGACGCGGGCCTGATGTTCCCCTCCGAGGGGATGCCCGGCGTCGACATCATCATCCCGGACTTCACCCACCTGAAGCAGAACGCCGCCTGCCTCAAGGGCGTGGTGCTCACGCACGGCCACGAGGACCACCTGGGCGCGCTGCCCTACCTGCTGGGCGAGGTGAATGTGCCCGTGTACGGCACGCGCTTCACGCTGGCCATGGCGCGCCACCGGCTGGACGAGCTGGGCGTGGAGGCGGACCTGCGCGAAATCGAGCCGCGCGAGCCGTTCAACGTCGGCACCATGTTCAAGGTGGAGGCCAGCCGCGTCACGCACACCGTGCCGGACGCGGTGGGCTTCATCATCCGCACGCCCGAAGGCACCTTCATCCACACCGGCGACTTCAAGCTGGACCCGGACCCCATCGACGGGCTGCGCACGGACCTGGAGCGCTGGGGCGAGGCCGGCGAGGAGGGCGTGCTGTGCCTCTTGTCGGACTCCACCAACTCCGAGCTGACGGAGGAGACCGGCAGCGAGCGCGTGGTGGAGCAGACCTTCGAGCGCCTGTTCCAGGGCGCCACCGGCCGCATCGTCGTGGCCCTGTTCTCCTCCAATCTGCACCGCGTGCGACATCTCCTGACGCTCGCGGAGAAGCTGGGGCGCAAGGTGGCCCTGCAGGGCCGCAGCATGCAGCGCAACGTGGAGATGGCGCGGCAGCTGGGCTACCTGGACGTGCCCGACTCGCTCTTCGTGCACCTGGACACGGTGCCGCTGCTCCCCGCCCAGCGCGTGCTCGTGCTCACCACCGGCGCGCAGGGAGAGCCCCGCGCGGGCCTGTCGCAGCTCGCCTCCGGTGACGGGCCGCTGAAGGTGGGCCCCGGAGACCTGGTGGTCCTCAGCTCCCGCCCCATCCCCGGCAACGAGCGCGGCGTGGGGGCGTTGATCGACCAGCTGCACTGGCGGGGCGCGAAGGTCGTGTACGCCCAGGTGGAGCCCGGCGTCCACGTGTCCGGCCACGCCAGCCGGCCCCAGCAGCAGCGCGTGCTGGAGCTGGTGCGCCCCAGCCACTTCATCCCCGTCCATGGCGAAGGCCGCCACCTGCACCGACACCTGGCCACCGCCCGCGAGGCCGGCCTGGAGCCCGCGCAGTGCCTGCTGGCCCAGGACGGCGACGTCGTGGGCTTCGAGGAGGGCCGGGGCCGCTTCACCGGGAGCGTGCCCTCCGGCCGCATCTTCAAGGACCGCTTTGGAGGCGGCATGGTGACGCCGGACACACTCCACGAGCGGGTCCGCCTGTCCGAGACGGGGCTGGTGGCCGCCGTCGTGGTGCTGCAGCGGGGCACGCAGCAGCTGGTGGGCGGCCCCCAGCTGTCGGGCCAGGGCCTGTCGCTGGATGAACAGGTGCTGCTGCCCCGGGTGGCCCAGGACGCCCGGGCGCTCTTCGAGGAGCTGTCCGTCCAGCTGCGGGGCGACGACGCCCTGGTGCGAGAGGAACTCACCCGGGTGGTGCGCCGTGCGTTCCGACTGTACAGCTCCAAGCGCCCCCTGGTGGTGCCCATGGTCGTCAGGGTGTAGGTGTGTTAAGCGCCGCTGTTGCCCATGCCCTCGTTCGACGTCGTCTCGAAAATCGACATCGCCGAGCTCGACAACGCGGTCAACCAGACCAAGAAGGAGCTCAGCACCCGCTATGACTTCCAGGGTGCGCAGGCGGACGTAGTCATCGCCCCGGACAACACGGCCATCACCGTGAAGGCCAACAGCGAGGACCACGTCAAGGCCGCCAAGGTCGTCCTGCTGGCGAAGCTGGCCAAGCGCAACATCAGCTTGAACGCGCTCGACTACGGCGACATCGAGAAGACGGGCCTGCACAACGTGAAGCAGGTCATCAAGCTCCAGCAGGGCATCCCGGTGGAGAAGTCCAAGGAGCTGGTGAAGCTCCTCAAGGATTCGAAGATGAAGGTGCAGGGCTCCATCCAGGCCGACCAGCTGCGAGTCACCGGGAAGAACCGGGACGACCTCCAGGCCGCCATCGCCCTGTTCCGCAAGGAGCAGGACCGACTGAAGCTGGACATGCAGTTCACCAACTTCCGCGATTGATAGAAGCCATGCGAGTCGCTGCCCTGTCCCTCTGCTGTCTGCTCTGTGTCCCGGCCGTCGCCTCCGCGCAGGACGAAGCCCTTCCCCCGCCCCGGCCGTCCAAGCTGGTGCCCAACATGTCCAAGCCGCCGAAGCTGCAGGGCGGCCTGAAGGGCTTCGCCTCGCCGCTGACGCTCAAGTCCACGGACGTGTCCGGCGCCAGCGCGTCGTTCACCGCCAAGGTGGGCTTCCGCAAGGACACGCTCTACGTGGGCGTGGACGCCAAGGACGACCAGCTGCTCGCGGGCGACACCGTCACGCTGTCCATCTACTTCCCGGACACGGGCCCGCTCACGACGGGCTACACGTGGCGCTTCGGGTTCGACGGCAAGCGGGACTCGGGCGCGACCAGCGGGACGCCGGAGTTCGCCCAGCAGAAGGTGAACGGGGCGGTGGAGCGCCGGGGCACCACGCTGTCGCTGGTGGCGGCGGTGCCGGTGCGCGCGCTGCCGCGCTTCCCCTCCATCGACCCGATGGTGATGGACGTGTGCATCACCTACGAGGACCAGGACGGCGAGGGCAAGGGCGTGCCCGTCTCCAACTGCCAGAGCGGCACCATGGTGGGCGAGGCGCTGCGGCTACCGGACGAGCCGCGCAAGGCGCTCAAGCTCAAGCCGCCCGAGTCCGTGGCGGCGCTGGAGCCCGCGGCCACCGGCTGGCTGGGGTGGGACCTGCTCAGCTACCCGGCCTGGGCGCAGGGGGACGAGGAGCTGTCCCCCGAGTCGCTGCGCGAGCTGGTGGTGGGCAAGCCCGTGGACGCCAAGTCGGTGAACGTGAACGTCCCCGAGTCCCTCAGCCTGACAGGCGAGCTGTCCTTCGTGACGGTGCTCTCGGGGAAGAATCCATATGCCGTCGCGGGTCAATGCGACGCCGAGACGGAGCTGCGGTTGGGGCTCTACCTCGTGACGGGGAAGACGGCGCGGCGAGTGCTCGAGTGGCCGGCCGCCACCTGCGCGCTGGGGCGCGCGTCCTCGGTGGAGCTGGACGAAGAGGACGGGCTGACCATCCGTTACTCGAACGGCGCGATGATGAACTTCGTTTGGAGTGGGGACCACTTCACGCGAACCGAACTGGGAAGCAGGTAGACCGCAGTGGAAACCACCAAGAGCCTGTACATGATGACCCTCGGCTGCCCGAAGAACCGGGTGGACTCCGAGGTGATGCTCGGCACGCTGAAGCACCGCGGCTACACGCTGGTGCAGGAGGCCTCCGAGGCGCAGGTCATCGTCGTCAACACGTGCGCCTTCATCGGTCCGGCCAAGCAGGAGTCGGTGGACTCCATCCTGGAGATGGCCGAGCTGAAGAAGTCGGGGAGCTGCAGCACGCTGGTGGTGACGGGCTGTCTGTCCCAGCGCTACGGCGAGGAGCTGGCGAAGGAGATGCCGGAGGTGGACCACTTCCTGGGCACCAGCGCGTACGCCCAGATTGGCGACCTGCTGGCGGCCGAGGCGTCGCCGCGTCAGGTGATTCCGGACCCCGACTACATCCACGACGCCGACACGCCGCGCATCAACTCGATGCCGAAGTACACGGCGTACCTCAAGGTGTCCGA
Source organism: Myxococcus faecalis (assembly GCF_050039385.1). Taxonomy (NCBI): domain Bacteria; kingdom Pseudomonadati; phylum Myxococcota; class Myxococcia; order Myxococcales; family Myxococcaceae; genus Myxococcus; species Myxococcus faecalis. Next base: position 2,870,009 of record NZ_CP144336.1, read on the forward strand.
GGGCTGTGACAACGCCTGCGCGTTCTGCATCATCCCCACGCTGCGCGGCGGGCAGCGCTCGCGCACCATCGAAGACATCGTCATCGAGGCGCAGCGGCTGGCGGACAGCGGCGTGCAGGAGCTGAACCTGGTCGCGCAGGACCTCACGGCGTACGGGCATGACCTGCCGGGCCGCCCGAAGCTGCACGACTTGCTCAAGGCGCTGGTGAAGGTGGACGTGCGGTGGATCCGCCTGCACTACGCCTACCCGCGCGTGTTCCCGGACGAGCTCATCGAGGTGATGGCGGCGGAGCCGAAGATCGCCCGCTACCTGGACATGCCGGTGCAGCACGTCAGCGACAAGCTGCTCTTGTCGATGAAGCGCGGCCGCAACTCGGAGTTCCTCAAGGGGCTGCTCACCAAGCTGCGTGAGCGCGTGCCGGGGCTGGTGATGCGCACGTCGCTCATCGTGGGCCTGCCGGGTGAGACGGAGGAGGACTTCGAGATGTTGAAGGAGTTCGTGAAGACGCAGCGCTTCGAGCGCCTGGGCGTCTTCCAGTACTCCGACGAGGAGGGCACGGCGGCGTACGACCTGCCCGACAAGGTGCCGCAGAAGATCATCGAGCGCCGGTGGCGCGAGGTGATGGCCATCCAGAAGCGCATCAACCGCGAGCAGAACAAGAAGCTCGTGGGCAAGCGGCTGGAGGTCCTGGTGGAGGGCCCGGCGCCGGAGACGGAGCACCTGCTGGTGGGTCGCCACCAGGGGCAGGCGCCCGAGATTGACGGTCTGGTCTACATCAACGACGGCCTGGCGTACCCGGGTGAGCTCGTCACCGTGGAGGTGACGGAGGCGCACGACTACGACCTGGTGGCGCGCGTGGTGGAGCGGCCGGACCCGAAGCAGCGTCAGCACGTGGCGCGTGACGCGCACCCGGCCCCCGTGCCGGTGGTGCCCGCGCCCCGGCCGGTGACGCGGCTGGAGTAGACGTGAAGCATCCCGGGCCGCGCGCCTTTCGCGACGGGGCCCGGGCGTCTGGCTGTCTGGGGTGAGGTGCCTGGAGGGAGCGTGGCTCCTCGGCACCGCGCGCCTCGGGGCAGCTCACCGTACTCGCGACGGAGCCCCGAGGAAGGACCCGGTGATTGGAGGGTGCAAGGCTCCTCGACAGTGCCGCGCCGTCGCGAAGCCACCGGCCCGTCATGCGCTACAGGTCCCGCCCGCTCACGCGGGGACACGGGGCCTCGGCGCGTGTCACGCGAGCCCGCGCGCGACTACCGAGGGTCCTCGGGCTCCAGCTCGCGCTCTTCGGGCGGGGGCTCGCGCGAGGTCTTCTTGCGGGATGGCGCCGCGACGCCTTCTCCGAGCGGCGTGGGCTGGCACTCGCACACCGTGCGGCGCGTGGCCGTCTCGGTGACGAAGGCGCACGCCGTGGGGCACTCGGGCTGACGTGCCTCCTCGTAGAGGGACAGCCGGAAGTCCTTCGCCTGCGTGAGCGCGGCGTGGCACGCGGGCAGCGACTGCGCCAGGGAGGGCCAGGGCAGACGGTGCTGCGTCGTGAGACCCCGGCTGGTGGCGGGGAAGCTCAGGCCCACCGCGCAGCCCGGCTCCAGGCGCTGCCCCTCCGCGCCCACCGGCTCCAGGTGCACCCGGCCTCCCTCTGGGAGGTCTCGGAACACCGCGCCGACCACGGAGACCGTCCCGTCCGGCTCGCGGCGCACATGGAGCCCGTAACAGGCCTCCTCGCTGAAGACACCGTGTGCATCCGCGCAGCGCTGGCGCGGTGTCAGCCGTGAAGATGGAGCTCCCGACGGGCTGGAGGCCTCCCGAGAGACCTCCGACGGTGTGGCCGCCGGCCCGGGTCTCGATACAGCAGGAGCGGCGTCATGCGTGTCCTCCAACGCGGCTACGGGCCCTGGCGCTGGCGTGGAGAGGCCGTCGGGACGAGCCCCCTTCGACGAGGCGCCTCCTCCCGACGCGATGCCCGAGTCGGGAGAGCTGCCCTGCATCCGCCCCACGCTCTCCACGTTGTCCGGGCCGAGCGCCTCGGTGCCCCTCGACGCTGAAGCCTCGGACGCGAGGACCCGGGGCCTGCGCAGCACCAGCACCCCGCCCTTCGCGTCCAGCGTCGCGGTGAAGCGCCCCCAGACATCCGGGCCCAGTCGACCGAGGCTGCTCGGTGAGTCCCATCGCCCCGCCGCTTCGACGACGAGAGGCCGCACGCCCACGCCCTCCGCCACGTCCACCGAGTCCACCGCGAAGGTGCGTGGCGGCAGGTTCGCCGCCGTCTCCAGCGGCTGCAGCCCCTGCGCCTCCGCGGGCCCCAGCGCGAGGCGCGAGAAGGGCTCCCGCGTCGACAACACGAACGGGCCCGTGAGCTCCGACTCCCCCTGTGCCACCCGAGCGGCCAGCAGCGGCCAGTCCCCCACCGGCTCGCGGCTGAGCTCCACGCGGTGGACCTCCCGCGCCGCGTCCGACGCGGAGGTCTCCGCCACATACGCCTCCCGCGACCGAGAGGCCGTGAAGGTCACCTCGCGACGCAAGGGGTCCACGGTGAGCGCGTAGGGCTCCAGCACGTCCGAGCCCAGCGTGACCGAGCAGGGCTTCTCCCCGGACACGCCCGCCGTGCGCAGCGGCACGGACGCGCCCCCCACCGTGAGCGCGGGCAACGGCACCACCGGCCAGGCACGAAAGCCCCCGGCGATTTCGGGCGCGCGCACGGTGCCCTCGGGCGGAGGGATGCCGCCCTCGAAGCACTCCTGGGAGACCATCGACAGGGGCCGCGCCACGTCCAGGACGACGGGCACCGTCCGCGTCCCCAGCTTCCCCGCCACCGTGAGCCTCAGCGCGGGCGAGGCCAACAGCGGCAACGTGCGGCCCACCAGCCCCTCGGTCCGGGACGACGGGCCGGATGCCACCTCCCGGTGACATCCCGAGCCCACCACACCCAGACACAGCCAGAGCAGGAACGCGCCGCGCACGCCGCGCAGGTTACTGCTTCTTCTGCTTGGTGAAGTCATCCACGCGCGTGTCGTCCGGGACATCCAGCTTGAAGCTGTCCGCGGCCAGGCCCACGTTCGTCTTCAGGTTCACGAAGGAGATGGTGTTCTCGCTGCCATCCGGGTCCACCACCGTGCTCTTCAGCACCTGGGCCGACGCCGGGTCCACCTCCAGCCGCACCTGCTTGAAGCGCGGCTCCTCCTTCAGCGGGTTCAACACCAGCAGCGTGCCCTTGCAGTCCTTGCAGGCGCCCTTGGTGATGGCGAACTCGTCCGCGAGCCGCCCCTGGCCGAAGAGGAACGTCACCGACGCGGACAGCTGGCTGGTGTCCACGCTGGCCACCGTGAGCGACTGGGCCGCGGGGTCGTACGCGTAGACCTTGTTGCCGGCCAGCACGAAGGTGCGCGCGGAGGGCGTCTGATACTCCCACCGCATCAGCCCCGGCTTCTTGTACGTGACGACGCCCTCCGACGACTGCGTCCGGCGGAAGGTCTTGTACTTGTAGTCCTGCTTGAAGCTCGCCCGGAAGTCGCCCGTCTTCTCGTAGAACGCCTGCATCCGGTCGACGAGCGTCTTCACCTCGGGCGTCATCGGCGTGGCCGGCTTCGCTGCGGGCTTCGTCTCGGCGGCCGGCGCGGGCGTCGTGGCCGGCTTGCCCGGCGCCTGCGCGGGAGCGGCCTGATTCACACCGGAGGGCGCCGGAGTCTTCGCCGCCTCGGACGGGGTCACCAGGGGCTTTCCAGCGCCCGCCGGGGCTCCCTGGACCACCGTGGCGGCCGGAGCAGGAGCGGAGGACTGCGGCACGGCTTGCGCGGACAGGAGCGTGGCGAGCAGGGTTTCCAGGAACATGGCGTGCGTCTCCAGGAGGGCAGGTAGGCCCCCGGCGTCCATCTACCCCATACCGACGCGCCCCGGGGGGCCGGCATTCATGGCTGCTTCTTGAAGAGCCGCTTCCTCTGTTTGATGGCCAGCACGTAGAAGCGCTCGCGCAGGGCCTGCGCCTCCTCGGGCGGCAGGTCCCCCGAGCCGCCTTCCAGGTGCTCGTCCCGCCAGGCAATCGCCCGGCTGACGCACGCCGAGGCGGCCGCGGAGATGTTGAGGCTCTGACTGAAGCCCTTCATCGGCACCCAGAAGGTGCCGTCCACGGCGTTGAGCACGTCGTCGCTGACGCCGTAGCGCTCGTTGCCGAGGACGATGGCCACCTTCTGGTCGAAGCGCAGCGAGTAGAGGCTGGTGGCGCCCTCGCGGATGGCCGAGGCGTACAGCTGGAAGCCCCGCGACTTCAGGTGCTCGCGGCACTCGGCGAAGGACTTGTACAGCTTCACGTCCAGCCACTTGTCACAGCCCTGGGCCACCCTCGAGTTCGGCAGGAAGGGAGCCTCCGGGTTGATGACGACGTGCACCTCCTGGACGCCCATGGACTCGCAGGTGCGCAGCACCGCGGCCATGTTGAAGCTGTCCTCCAGCCGGTCCAGGACCACCGTGAAGTTGCGCGTGCGCTGGCTGACGACGCGGTCGATCTTCTCCTTGCGCACGTCGAGGAGGAACTGCTCGGGCTCCAGCTTGTCCTTCTCGAAGCGCTCGTAGCGAGGGCCACCACCGGACATCGGATCAGCGCCTCCCGCCCGACTTCTTCGCCGGGGCCTTCTTCGCGGCCGGCTTCTTCGCCGGAGCCTTCTTCGTGGCGACCTTCTTGGCCGAGGTCTTCTTCGCGGCCGGCTTCTTCGCCGGAGCCTTCTTCGCGGCGGCCTTGGTGGTCTTCGCCGCAGCCCTCTTCGCCGCGCCCTTCTTCGCCGGAGCCTTCGCGCTCTTCGTGGCCGGCTTCTTCTTCGCGCTGGCGGCCTTCTTCGCCGGAGCCTTCGTGCTCTTCGCCTTGGCGGCCTTCTTCGCCGGGGCCTTCTTCGTGCTCGGAGCCTCGCTGCCCGAGAACGCCTCGCGCACCGCCGCGATGGTCGCCCTGGCCACGGAGGCCCCGGACTTCCTCGCCGCGCCCTTGGCCCGAGGCGGCGCCTCCACATGGAGCTTGTCGGTGCGGCCGGTGAACAGCACCTCCGCCACCGCGTCCATCAGCGCCTGCATCCCCTCACCCGTGGCGCACGACACCGGGAACACGCGGATGCCGCGCTCACGCAGGGCCTCCGTGAAGGGCCCCAGCCGCGCCTGCGCGTCCGGCAGGTCCTGCTTGTTCGCCGCGACGACCTGGGGCCGCCTCGACAGCTCCTCGCTGTACTTCTCCAGCTCCCGGTTGAGCACGTCGAAGTCGTGCAGCGGCTCGCGCCCCTCGCCCTCCGCGCCCATGTCGATGAGGTGGATCAACACCTTGCACCGCTCCACGTGCCGCAGGAACTGGTGCCCCAGGCCCACGCCCTCGCTGGCGCCCTCGATGATGCCGGGGATGTCCGCCATGACGAACGACAGGTGGTCCTTGTACTGGACCATGCCCAGGTTGGGGGCCAGCGTGGTGAACGGGTAGTCGGCGATCTTCGGCCGCGCCCGGCTCACCCGCGAGATGAACGTGCTCTTGCCCGCGTTGGGGAAGCCCAGCAGGCCCACGTCGGCCAGCAGCTTCAGCTCCAGCCGCAGCGTGAACTCCTCGCCCTTCGTCCCGTCCTGGGCGAAGCGCGGCGTCTGCCGCGTCGAGGTCGCGAAGTTCATGTTGCCCAGGCCGCCCCGCCCGCCCTTCGCCGCCTCCCAGACCTGCCCCGGCTGGCTCAGGTCCACCAGCAGCTCCTCCGTGGCGTGGTCCTTCACGAGCGTGCCCACCGGCACCTTGAGGATCATGTCCTCCGCGGCGCGACCGTTACAGTCGTTGCCCATGCCGTGCTCGCCGCTCTTCGCGCGGTGGTGCTGCTGGTAGCGGTAGTCGAGCAGCGTGGTCAGCTGCGGATCCGCCACGAAGATGACGGAGCCACCGTTGCCGCCGTCACCGCCGTTGGGCCCCCCGCGCTCGATGAACTTCTCACGGCGGAAGGACACACAGCCGTTACCGCCATCGCCCGCCTTCACGAAGATGCGGACCTCGTCGACGAACTTCATGAAAGCTCTCCTGAAAAACGCAGAGCGGGCCGCCTCACGTCCTGTGCGCCAGAAGGCGCGGGGACGGGAGAAGCGACCCGCTCGTGGATGCCGCGCGGCGACCGGCCCTCAGAGGGGCCGGGAAACCGTCAGGCGCTGGGCTGCTCAGCGGCCGGGTAGACCGAGACCTTCTTGCGGTCGCGGCCCAGGCGCTCGTACTTCACCACGCCGTCCACCACCGAGTAGAGGGTGTAGTCGCGGCCGAGCTTCACGTTCGCGCCCGCGTGGATGACCGTGCCGACCTGGCGAACCAGGATGCTGCCGGCCGAGACCTCCTGGCCTCCGTACACCTTCACGCCGCGGTACTGCGGATTGGAATCGCGACCGTTGCGCGAAGAACCCTGACCTTTTTTATGGGCCATGACACCTTGCTCCTGAAGTTGAGGTGAAACCGTCCGGACTAGCCGGAGATGGAGGTGACCTTCACCTCGGTGTACGGCTGACGGTGGCCACGGCGACGGGTCCAACCCTCCTTCTCCTTGCGGAAGTGGAGGACGCGGCGGTGCTTGTCCTGCGCCAGGACCTTGCCCACGACGCGAGCGCCGGAGACCGTCGGCCGGCCCACCTTCGGGCTGTCCGTACCGCCCAGCAGGAGAATGTCGGTGAAGGACACCTCGGCCCCGATGTCGCCGGCGATCTTCTCGATCCGGAGGACATCGCCCTCGGCGACGCGATACTGCTTTCCGCCCGTGCGAATCACTGCGTACATCGTCTAACCCCTGTCAGCTTCGGGTTGGGTCAACCCGTGGAATCGGCCGCGCATTTCGGACGGACGGGCCGCCCTAGCGCAAAGGACGGCCGGATTTACGGGAGATGCCCTGGGGAGTCAAGACGGATGCTGGATCATCTCGTCCGGCGGTGCAGATTGCCCCCGCTCCCAGGCGCCCCTACCTGATGGTCCGGCCGAAAAAGCCCGGCCTCACACCGTCCTACCATCAACCCCCGGGGGGAATTCCACAATGAAGAAACTCATGTACGGCCTGGTGGCCGCCGGCACCCTTTTGTTCGGCGTCGGCTGTGGCGGCGACGACGTCTGCGACGACCTGGCCGACGCGAGCCGGGCGGTGAACGATCAGACGGAGGCCTGTGGGACCGACACGGGGATGGACGAGGAGGACTTCGACAAGGGGCGCTGCGAGGACGCGCTGGAGGCCTGCTCGGACAGCGACAAGGACCGCCTGCGGGACGTGGCGGACTGCATCCGGGGCCTGCCCGATTGCCGGGTGGGAGCCGAGATGGAGTGGGTCGATCAGTTCAGCGCCTGCTTCCAGCGGGCAGAGGGCCTGAGCGCCGCTTGCGCCGCGGCGGCCGGTGGGTAGGTGGGTAGCCCGCCGTCCGAGCTGGTGGCACCGGGCCCGGCTCCCCTCAGGGGGGCCGGGCCCTCTCGTTCGAGGGCTCCGCGGCGGCGCCCCGGGCGTCCAGCGCGCGACGGACGCTGCGGTAGCGGTGGTGGAGGCTGGACTCCAGGGGGTCCAGGGCGAGGCCCCGCTCGTAGGTCTCCAGGGCGCGGGCAAGCTGGCCCTCGCGCTCCAGGGCGGAGCCGGACAGGTAGTGCACGCGCGCCATGCCCGCGGACTGGGGCCGCCGGGTGAGGAACTCGCGGCGGAGGGACTCGAGCTGCTCGGGCGTGAGCCCTGCCTCCAGGCAGCGCGCGACGCCCCGGTGATTGCCCCGCCAGGCGTCGTACAGCGCCCGCTGCGTCACGGTGCCCAGCACCTCCCCCGCTTCGTGCAGCCGGGTGAGCACCGATTCGAGCAGCAGGGACTGCGCGGAGGACAGGGGACGCTGTCGCAGGGACTCCAGGGTGGTTCGGGCCTCGCGGGTGCAACGGCGCAGGGAGCCCATGTCCAGGTCGGGGGGGACGGCCAGCACGGCGTAGTGGTCCCCCGTCAAGCGGGCCCGATAGGCCTCCAGCACGCGGGCGGCCTCCTTGTCCTCCGAGGGTGAGGCGGCTGCGGGCGGAGCCACCCGTCTGCCAGGACCCGCGCGCAGGAGCGCGTCCACGGAGGACTTGAGGGCCAGGGTGGCCTCGACGAACTGGACGCCGAAGCCGGTGGGCATCCCCCAGACCTGGGCCTGCTCCGCGGGCACGTGGCGCACCACCTCGCAGACGACGGACTGCGGGCCCGACTCCAGTTCCAGAACGAGCGGCAGTCGCGCGAACAGCGGGGGCAACAGGCCGTCGCTGCGCAGGAACAACCCACCGCGAGACAGGTCGGACGCGGTCAGCCAGACCGGCGTCTCGCCCGGGCGCAGCACGACGCGAACGGGGAGTTCCACCGTGCGCGGCCGGGCGGCTTGTGAGACTTCGCTGGGGCTGGGCTGGGCTCCGTCGCCCGAGGGGTGGAGGACCGGAGGTGCAGCGCCCGAGGCGTTCTGCACAGCGGCGCCCCAGTTCCGGGATGCGAGGCTCGCGACCGGGGACCAGGGCGCGACGGAGTCCTCCGACGCCGCGACCCCCTTCGGCGTGGGGACGGGAGGCACGCTCCGTCCGGACGACAGCGGGGCAGCCGGCGCGCTGTGGTTCGGTGTGGCGAGCATTGGAGCATCACGTCTGTCGGATGACGGGCGCCCGGAGGGCGCGACATCGGACGCGCGGGGTGGGCTGCCCGGGGACGACGGACGAGCCTCCGTCGGCATCTCGTCGGTGCGTGGACGAGCCATCCCTGATGGGGAAGGACGACGAGCCTCCTCTGCTGGCTTCGCGTCGATGGACGGCCGGGCCTGTGCATGAGGCGATGGCGAAGGACGAGCCTCCGCTGACTTCTCGCCGACGGACGGTCGGGCCTGTGCGTGAGGCGATGGCGAAGGACGTCGAGCAGCCTCCGGTCGTGCCTCGACGGACGGCCGAGCCTGCATCGGGGCAGGCCCAGCCCCCGGCGACATCGCTCCTATCGGCGATTGAACCGGCACCGGCGGCGACGGACGCGCCCCCAGTGGCATCGCCCCTATCGGCGATTGCACCAGCACCTGCGGCGACGGACGCGACCCCGGTGGCATCGCTCCTATCGGCGATTGCACCAGCACCTGCGGCGACGGACGCGACCCCGGTGGCATCGCGCCCACTGGTGAGTGAACGGGCACAGACGGAGATGGGCGCGCCCCAGATGGCATCGCCCCCATCGGCGATTGCATGGGCACGGACGGCGACGGACGCCCCCCCGCTGGCATCGCCCCCATCGGAGATTGCACGGGTACGGACGGCGACGGACGCGCCCCCGCTGGCATCGCTCCCACTGGCGATTGCACGGGCACAGGCGGAGACGGACGCGCCCCCGCACCCGCCCCCCTCGCATCCACAGGCTGCGACACCTGGGCGCGCGGCGACGGTCGCGGGCCTCCCGACGTCGACACCTCGCCCACCGCGTGCACGAGTCCCGGCGGCGAGAGACGGGCCTCCTCGGACCGTGCCCCGTGCGGCATCGCCCCCTCCACGGGCCGGCCCCCAGTCGACTTCACGCCCTCCACGGGCCGGCCCTGTCGCGGCGCCACACTCCCGTTCGACACGGGCTCGGGCAGGTCCGTCTCGAGCATCACCGGAACGGGAAGCGCGTTCCTCCCCTCGCCCGCCACGGGCCCCGGACCCGCCACGGGTGCGGGAACACTCCGGGCTCGAACAGCGGGCTCCACGGGCCGCGCCTGCCGCGACCGGACATGGATTTCCTCGGCCAGTGCCCCCTCCAGCGCCGCGCGCAGGAGCGCCGCCGTCGCGTACCGCTGCTCCGGCGCCTTCTCGAGCGCGCGCAGGATGACCCGCTCCAACGACACGGGCACGGCCGCATGCACGGACCGGGGCGGCGGAGGCGCCCGCATCTGATGCGCCACCAACTGCGCCGTCAGCCCCTCGTCCTCGAACGGCAGCCGACCTGTCACCAGCTGATACGCAATCACCCCCAGCGCATACAGGTCCGCGCGACCATCCACCCGTCGACTCAGGGACTGCTCGGGCGCCATGTACTCGGGCGTACCCACGATGATGCCGGCGTGGGTCTGCGGCATGTTCGCGTCCGCCAGCTTCGCGATACCGAAGTCGAGCACCTTCACGAACGGCGTGCCCCGCCCGCGCCGAACCAGGAAGACATTGTCCGGCTTCAGGTCGCGATGGACGATGCCGCTCAGGTGCGCCGCCTGCAGCGCGTCGCACACCTGCGAGAGCACCGACACCACCGCCGGCGCCGGCAGCGGCGAGCCGACCCACGCGGACAAGGGCGCCCCATCCAGATACTCCATGATGAGGTACGGCCTGGGCGGCCCCGCGTTCAGGTCGAAGATGCTGACGATGTTCTCGTGGCCGATGACATTCACGGCCCGCGCCTCCGCGTGGAAGCGCTGCACCAGCTCCGGGTACGTCGCCAGGTGCTCGTGCAGCACCTTCACCGCCACCCGGCTGCCAATGGACACGTGCTCGCCCAGGTACACCGCGCCCATCCCCCCGCGGCCCAGCCGACGCACCAGCCGGAAGCTCCCCAGCTTCGTGCCCACCAGCGGGTCCACCTCCACGGAGACGGACGAACAGCGGGGCCGCGCGGGCACGCTCTCACCCTCGGCTCGGACCAGCGTCGAGCATGACGACGCCGACCCATGTCGGTGGCCGCACGCCTCGCACGCATCAGCGCTGCTCTCCTGGGCCATGCCACTCCCCCGGGCCTGCCCAGCTAATCTGGACATTCACGTCCAGGCGGGGCCACTGCCGGCCTCCGGTGATGTCGGCTGGCGAAGTGGGCTCTCGCGCCGCGGTGCCAGGAGACGGTCCTCCGGCGGACGCTGAAGGTGCCGACAATCCATCACGCTCGATTAGAGTGCGGCGCCCATGTCCGGAACCTCACGCCGCATCCCCCTCATCGACCTGTCCCACTACCGCACCGGCACTCCCACCGAGCGAGCCCGCTTCGTCCAAGTCTTCGGCGAGGGTCTGCGTGAGTTCGGCTTCGTCTCCGTGGTGGGACATGGCATCGACGATGGCCTCATCCGCCGCACCTACTCGGACGTCGAGAAGCTCTTCCAGCTCCCCGAGGACGTGAAGACACGCTACGCGGTGCCGGAGCTCGCCGGCCAGCGCGGCTACACGGGCTTCGGCAAGGAGCACGCGAAGGACCGCAAGGTGGGGGACCTGAAGGAGTTCTGGCACGTGGGCCGCGAGCTGCCCGAAGGCCACCCGTACCTGAAGCACTACGGCGCCAACGTGTGGCCCGGCGAGGTCCCCTCGTTCCGCGAGCACGCGCTCGCCCTCTTCCGCGAGCTGGACGGCGCCGCGAGCGTGATGCTCCACGCGCTGGCCGAGTTCTTCGGCGTGGCGCGCGACACGTTCAGCGGCATGGCCACGGAGGGCAACTCCGTGCTGCGCCTCATCCACTACCCGCCGCTGAAGGAGCGCTTCATCCCCGGAGGCGTGCGCGCCGCCGAGCACGAGGACATCAACCTCATCACCCTGCTGTGCGAGGGCACCGCGTCGGGCCTGGAGCTGCTCACGCGCGATGGCGAGTGGCTGCCGGTGGACACGCTGCGCGGGCAGATCGTCGTGGACTCGGGCGACATGCTCAGCCGCGTGACGAACGAGGTCATCCCCGCCACCACGCACCGGGTGGTGAACCCGAAGAGCGCGGACGAGGACACCGTCCGCTACTCGCTGCCCTTCTTCGTGCACCCCTACTCCGACTGCGTGCTGGAGCCCCTGCCCTGCACCCAGACGCCGGAGAACCCCGCCCGCCACGGGCCCATCACCGCCGGCGCCTTCCTGCAGCAGCGCCTGCGCGAGAACGGGCTCATCAAGTAGTCCCTCACCGTCCGGTGTCCGACGCGCGCGTCCCACCGGGCATTGGATGCACTCGTGGACGAAGCACGCCTGCCCACGCATGTCGAGCTGTTCGCCCTCCAGCCGCGCGTCGCGCTGGAGGACTACGCCTCCCCTTCCACCTTCGCCGCGAGGCACCGCGCGCTCGCCGAGCGGGTGGACCGCCTGCGGACCCGCGACGAGGCAGGTCGTCCGCGCCATCCCGCCCTCGCCGTGTGGCCCGAGTGGGTGGGCGCGCCGCTGGAGCTGCTGGGCCACGTGCAGCGCGTGCAGCGCCACACGACGGTGAGGAGCGCGCTGCGGAGGGTGGCGCGCGCCGAGTGGTGGGACGTGTGGCGCACGTGGAAGGAGCTCCACCCGCCGACGATGGTGGAGTGCTTGCACGCCACGCTCGCGTCGCGCGTGCACCGGGTGATGCACGAGACCTTCTCCGCCATCGCCCGGGACTTCGGCCTGTGGGTCGTCGCGGGCAGCGCGTTCCTCCCCGACAACCGCCTGACCCGGGACGGCCCGGACTTCGAGCCCCGGGGCGCGCGCATCTTCAACACCAGCCACACCTTCTCACCCGAGGGTGTCCGCGTGGCCACGGCGCGCAAGGTGAACGTCCTGCCTGCGAGCGAGGACCGCCTGCGCCTGAGCCCCGGCCGGCCCGAGGACTTGACGCTCATCGACACGCCGTTCGGCAGACTGGGGACACTGCTTGGCTACGACGGTGCCGCGCGACCTCGCACGTCGAAGGAGCCCTGGTTCGTCCCCTGCGCACAGTACCTGGACGCATGGCGAGCACAGGTAGTGGCCCATCCCTCCGCGCATCCAGGGGACTGGGATGAACGCTCGCTCGACGAGGGGCTCCTCGGGCAACTGCCGGCCCTGCGTCACGTCCGCTACACCGTGACGGCGCAGCTCGCGGGTGAGCTGTTCGACCAGCGCTTCGAGGCGCCCTCGCTCATCGTCGAGCGCACGAGCGGGGGAACGACGCGAGTCCTCGCACGAGCGGAGCCTTCACGAGCCGATGAAGTGCTTCACGCGCTCGTACCGGTCTGCGCCGCCTGACGAGCGCCAACCCGAGGCACGTCCTCGCAAGGTGATGAGCGCTTCACGCGCTCGCGCCCTGAACATCGCCTCCAACGCGCGGCAGTCCTCGTGAGGTGATGGACGGCGTCCTGCGCTCGCGCCCGCCCATCGGCTCTGCCCCAGTGCCAACCCACGACGGGCCCTCGCGCATGCGGAGCCCCCTTGCGGAAGAGGGCCCGCGTCGTCAGTCGCCGAGCTTCTTCTTCAGCAAATCATTGACGAGCGCGGGGTTGCCCTTGCCCTTCATGGCGCGCATCACCTGCCCCACGAAGAAGCCGAACACCTGCTTCTTGCCCGCGCGGTACTTCTCCACCTCGCCCAGGTTCTTCGCGAGGATGTCGTCCACCACCGCCTCGATGGCGCCCGTGTCGCTCACCTGCGCCAGGCCCTTCTCCGCGACGATGTCCGCAGGCGCGCGGCCCGTGCGGAACATCTCCCCGAGCACGTCCTTGCCCGCGTTGCCGGACACCGTGCCCTGGTCCACCAGGGTCAGCAGCTCCGCGAGCTGCGCGGGCGTGAAGCGCACCTCGCCCACGGTGGTGCCCGACTCCTTGAGCAGCCGCAGCAGCTCCCCCTGGAACCAGTTGGAGAGCTTCTTCGCGTCCGGGTAGCGCTGGGCGCACGCCTCGAAGAAGTCCGCGAGCGGGCGCTCCGTGGTGAGCAGGCGCGCGTCATATGCGGGCAGCCCGTACTGGCTCACGAAGCGCTGGAGCTTCGCGCGGGGCAGCTCGGGCAGCGACCTGCCCACTGCTTCCACGACCTCCGTCGTCACGTGCAGCGGCGGCAGGTCCGGCTCCGGGAAGTACCGGTAGTCGTGCGCGTCCTCCTTGCTGCGCATCGAGCGCGAGACGCCCTTGTTCGGGTCCCACAGCCGCGTCTCCTGGTCCACCTTCCCGCCGGACTCGATGACGTCCACCTGCCGGGCAATCTCGTACTCGATGGCCTGCTTCACGAAGCGGAACGAGTTGAGGTTCTTCAGCTCGCAGCGCTGGCCGAACGTGTCGGAGCCCTTGGGCATCACCGACACGTTGGCGTCGCAGCGGAAGCTGCCCTCCTCCAGGTTGCCGTCGTTGACACCCAGGTACACCAGGATGTCGCGCAGCGCCTTGAGGTACTCCACCGCCTCGTCCGCGTCGCGCAGGTCCGGGTCGCTGACAATCTCAATCAGCGGCACGCCCGCCCGGTTCAGGTCCACCAGGCTCTGGCCCCCGTCCCCGTCGTGCACGCTCTTGCCCGCGTCCTCCTCCATGTGGATGCGGCGGACGCGGATGACCTTCTCCCCCCGCGGCGTCTCGATGGCCAGGCGCCCGAACTCGCAGATGGGCAGGTCGTACTGGGTGATCTGGTAGCCCTTGGGCAGGTCCGGATAGAAGTAGTTCTTCCGGCTCCACACGCTCCTGGCGTTGACGCGGCACTCCAGCGCGAGCCCCGCGCGGATGGCGAAGTCCACCACGCGCTCGTTGAGCACGGGCAGCACGCCGGGCATGCCCAGGCACACCGGACAGGTGTTCCGATTGGGCTCGGCGCCGAACGCGGTGGAGCAGCCACAGAAAATCTTGGACTGCGTGAGGAGCTGCGCGTGGACCTCGAGGCCGATGACGGGCTGGAAATCGCTCACGGGCATGGCGGTGTCACCAAGCGGCCCTACGCCGGGACAGGCGCGAGGCGGCGGAAGAAGTCGTGCTCACGCTCGAAGGCCCGAGCGATGCGCAGCAGCAGGGCCTCGTCGAAGGCCCTCCCCAGCACCTGCAACCCCACCGGCAGCCCCACCTTCGTGAAGCCGCAGGGCACCGACAGGCCAGGGATGCCCGCCAGGTTGCAGGGCAGCGTGTAGACGTCCATCAGGTACATGGACAGCGGGTCATCCACCTTCTCCCCCAGCTTGAACGGCGCCACGGGGGAGATGGGGGCCACCAGCGCGTCCACGTCCTTGAAGGCGCGCGTGAAGTCCTCGCGGATGAGCGTGCGGACCTTCTGCGCGCGCAGGTAGTAGGCGTCGTAGTAGCCGGCGGACAGGGCGTACGTGCCCAGCATGATGCGTCGCTTCACCTCCGGTCCGAAGCCCCGCTCGCGCGTCTGCGCGTACAGCTCCTTGAGCCCCCGCGCGTCCTTCGCGCGCAGGCCGTAGCGGATGCCGTCGTAGCGCGCCAGGTTGCTGGACGCCTCGGCGGGCGCGATGAGGTAGTACGTCGCCAGCGCGTACCGCGTATGCGGCAGCGACACGTCCACCAGCGTCGCGCCCAGCCGCTCGTACTCGGCCAGCGCGGCGCGGACGGCCGCCTCCACCTCCGGGTCCATGCCTTCGGCGAAGTACTCGCGCGGCACGCCCAGCTTCAGCCCGCGCACCCCGCTCTCCAGCTCCGCCGAGTAGTCTGGCGTCTTCGCCGGCGCGCTCGTCGCGTCCAGCGGGTCGTGTCGCGCGATGACCTGCAGCAGCGCCGCCGCGTCCGCCACCGTGCGCGTCATGGGCCCCGGCTGGTCCAGCGACGACGCATACGCGATGACGCCGTAGCGGGACACCCGCCCGTACGTGGGCTTGAGCCCCACCGTGTTGGTGAAGGCCGCGGGCTGACGGATGGAGCCGCCCGTGTCCGTGCCCAGCGCGCCGAACACCTCGCGCGCCGCCACCGCCGCCGCCGAGCCTCCCGAGGAGCCTCCCGGCGTGCGCGTCACGTCCCAGGGGTTGTGCGTCGGGTGGTACGCGCTGGACTCGTTCGAGGAGCCCATCGCGAACTCGTCCAGGTTCAGCTTGCCGACCAGCGGCAGCCCCGCCTCCTTCAGGAGCCGCACCACCGTCGCGTCCAGCGGCGGCACGAAGCCCTCCAGCACGCGCGAGCCGGCGGTCGTCTCCACGCCCTCGGTGAGGAACAGGTCCTTGAGCCCCACCGGCACGCCGTCCAACGGGCTCGCCGGGGTGCCCGCGCGCCTCCGGGCGTCGCTCGCCTCCGCGGCCGCCAGCGCGCCCGGCTCGTCCACGCGCAGGAAGGCGCGAATCCGCGGGTCCACCTGTTGGATGCGCGCCAGGCACGCGCGGGTGGCCTCCACGGAGGACACCTCGCCCGCGTCCAGCTTCCGCGCGAGCTCCAGCATCGTCAGGTCCGTCAGCTGCATGACGTGGAACCCCTCCGGCTAGTCGATGATCTTCGGCACCGCGAAGGAGGTCCCCGACTTCGCCGGGGCGTTGGCCAGCACCTTCTCCGGCGGCAGGGAGGGCCGCGTCACGTCCTCGCGGAGCAGCGAGGCCGTGAGCGTGGCATGCGAGGTGGGCTCCACGTCCCCCACGTCCAGGGTCTGCAACTGCGCCACCGCGTCCAACACCGCCGACAGCTGCGTGGCCATGCGCTGCTCCTCTTCAGGAGTCAGCGCCAGCCGCGCCAGCGTGGCCACGTGTCGCACCTGCTCGAGCGTGAGGGCCATGCCCGCAGACCTCCCCGGGACCTCGGGTCTACTTCTTCTTGAAGAGGTTCAGGATGGCGCCCATCACCTTGCCGCCACCCTCGTGCCCGTGCTGCGCCACCATCTGGTCCAGCTCGCCGGCGTCCAGGAAGACTCCGCCGCAGTTGAAGCACGTCTCCAGCTCGACCTTGCCCTGCTTGAGCGTCTGCAGGTCCATGCCGCACTTGGGGCACTTCATCCAGTGGAGCTTCTTGAGCTCGTCGCGCTGGGCCTGGGCCGTGTCGGCGGCCTGCTGGAGCGCAAGCTTCCGCTTCTTCTCAATCTCCTCGCGGGCGAAGTACTCCTCCTCGCTCGAGGACGGCTTGTCGTTGTCTGCCATGGCGATGTACCTCCAGGAAATCGTGGCGGCACCATACCCCCTCTGGTGCAACGCGCAGCCGAAATGTAGGCCCCCTGTCCGGCAGCCGGAAAATTGACCGGACCCCCTCCCTCCCTACACTCGTCGCGGGCATTGCTACAGCCCGCTACGCGGCTGAGACGCGCAGAGGGAAGAAGGTCATGACGGCGAAGAAGGGTCGGGCGGAGAAGGCAGTGCTGTCCCGGCAGGAGATCGCGACGCGTCGCAAGGCGCTCGCGGACAAACGGCGCAAGGCGGGGGTCGACGGCGGCGACGGCACGACGGCCCGAGCCATCACCGGTGTCTTCCTGCTGGCGGCGTCCCTGCTGTCATTGTTGTCGGTGGCCACGTTCGACGCCCATGACCGGGTCGGACCGGGCTTCCGCAACGCGGTGGGCCCCATGGGCCACCTCATCGCGGAGACCCTGCGGGGGATGCTCGGCGTGTGCGCCTACCTGGCACCCGTCGGAGGCGTCTACGCCGCGATGGTGCTCTTCGTGGGCAGCCGCGAGCGCAAGCGCGGGCCGCAGATCGTCAGCCTCGTGCTGCTGACGGCGAGCGTGGCCGTGCTGGCGCAGCTCATCTTCGCCGGCGACAAGGGCTGGGCACACCCGCCCGGCGGCGCGCTGGGCGCGAGCCTGGGCGGCGTCATGGAGGGGCTGTTCTCCACCGTCGGCACCGTCATCCTCGTCACCGCCATCAGCGCCGCGGCACTCATCGTCGGCACCCAGTACACGTTCTTCAAGCTGTGCTCGCTGGTGTGGGCCGGACTGTGCGTGCTGGGCCGCCGAGTCTCCGAGTCCGCCGAGGCCTTCTGGGAGCAGCAGAAGGTCGCGTACAAGGCCCGCCAGGAGCGCGCCGCCGAGGAGAAGCTCGAGGAGGCCGCATTCCTCGCGCAGATTGAAGCCGACGAGGAGGAGCTCGCCGAGGCCGAGCGCGCCGCCGAGGAGGCCGAGGCCGCCGAGGCGGAGGCCATGGCCGAGGAGGCCGTGCGCCTGGCCCGTCAGAACGAGAAGGAGCAGGCCGCCGCCGCGAAGCTGGCCCTCAAGGAGGCCCGCGAGAAGGAGAAGCTGGAGAAGCAGACGCGCAAGGCCCTGCCCCTGCCCGAGGACACGGACTCGCTGCCGCCCACGTCCTCCCCGCCGGTGGCCGCCGAGAAGCTGCTGCCGCGCATCGCGGAGAAGCGCCCCGCCCCCGGCGCGGACCCGGCCTGGGCCGCGTCCTTCCTGGCGCCCCAGCCCCACTCCGCGCCCCCCATCGTCCCCGAGGGCGTCGAGCCCCCGCGCGGCCGCCGCAAGACGCCGAACATCGTCACCGGCCCCTCCGCGCCCGTCGCCGCGCTGCCAGAGTCCACCGAGCCCGTGGCCCCGGCGCCCGCGCCCGTCATCTCCCTGCCCCAGCCTCCGCAGGCCGCGGCGCCCCAGCCCGCGCCTGCCGCGTCCGCGCTGGCGCGCATGCCGCTCATCGTGGAGCCCAAGGCGCCGCCCAAGCCCACCGTCAAGAAGACCCAGGACCAGTTCGAGTTCGTGGGTGACCGCAAGAGCTTCTCGCTGCCGCCGCTCGACGTGCTCGAGTACGACAAGAAGGAGCGCTCGGAGCTGGACAAGGACGCGTTCCTGTCCACGGCGGAGAAGCTGCGCGCCAAGCTGGCCGACTTCGGCATCGTCGGCGAGGTCGTGGAGATCCGCCCCGGCCCCGTCGTCACCATGTACGAGTTCCTGCCGGGCCCCGGCATCAAGGTGAGCAAGATCGCCGCGCTCGCCGACGACCTGGCCATGGCGATGGAGGCGATGCGCGTTCGCATCGTCGCCCCCATCCCCGGCAAGGGCGTGGTGGGCATCGAGGTGCCGAACAAGGACCGTGAGACCGTCTATCTCAAGGAGATCGCCGAGCAGGACGCGTTCCTCAAGGGCCCCAGCAAGCTGACCATGTGCGTGGGCAAGGACATCGAGGGCATGCCGTACGTCTTCGACCTGGCCAAGGCGCCGCACCTGCTCATCGCCGGCACCACCGGCTCCGGCAAGTCGGTGGCCGTCAACTCGATGATCATGAGCATCCTCCTGAAGTCCACGCCGGAGGAGGTCCGCTTCATCATGGTGGACCCGAAGATGCTGGAGCTCTCCGTGTACGAGGGCATCCCGCACCTGCTGCTGCCCGTGGTGACGGACCCGAAGAAGGCGGCGCTCGCGCTGCGCTGGGCCGTGGAGGAGATGGAGCGCCGCTACCAGATGCTGTCCGAGGCGGGCGTGCGCAACATCGCCGGCTACAACAAGCTGGTGGAGAGCTCCGCCTCCGAGGTGAAGGAGGTGCTCGCCGCCGCGGAGCCTTCGCCCAAGAAGTCCAAGCCCAAGAAGGTCCTGGTGGTGGACCTGGAGGGTGGCGAGCCCAAGCCCGCGGCCCAGGCGTCGGACGGGCTGGGCGTGGCCGCGCCGCGCGAGGAAGTGGAGGACCTGCGCGAGGCGCTGGTGTCCTCCGAGGACGAGTCCGCCCCGGAAGTGCCCGAGGTGGAGGCCGAGCCCGAGGACGACGACGCGGGCGCGCCGCTGGACGCCGCCGCGTCCAAGCCGGAGAAGAAGGAGCTCAAGAAGCTGCCCTACATCGTGGTCATCATCGACGAGCTGGCGGACCTCATGATGGTCGCCAGCCGCGAGGTGGAGACGTACGTGGCGCGCCTGGCGCAGATGGCTCGCGCGGCCGGCATCCACCTGATGGTCGCGACGCAGCGTCCCTCCACGGACGTCGTCACCGGCATCATCAAGGCGAACTTCCCCACGCGCATCAGCTTCATGCTCCGCTCCAAGCCGGACTCCATGACGATTCTGGGCACGGTGGGCGCCGAGGCCCTGCTGGGCATGGGCGACATGCTCATCATGCCGCCCACGAGCGCGCACCTGCAGCGTGTGCACGGCGCCTTCGTGTCGGAGAACGAAATCAAGAAGGCGGTGGACCACCTCAAGGCCCAGGGCAAGCCCGTCTTCGACGAGTCCATCCTCAAGCCGCGCGACGAGGACGTGGAGTCCGGCGGCGAGGAGGACGAGCTGTCCGACGAGCTGTACGACCAGGCCCTCGCCACGGTCAGCGAGATGCGCGCCGTCTCCATCTCCATGCTCCAGCGCAAGATGCGCATCGGCTACAACCGCGCCGCGCGCATGATTGAGCGCATGGAGCGTGACGGAGTCGTCGGCGCCGCCGATGGCGCCAAGCCCCGCGAGGTGCTCATCCGAGGGGTGGGCGACATGCCGGGCGCGGGCGCGATGTAGTCCACCCGCGGCGCACCGTTGTTCTCCCAGGGGGTGTCCGGCTTCGGTCCGGGCGCCCCCTGTCCGTTTCTCCTCCCCGCGCGGGCATCCCCAGCCCGCCCCGACGTGTTCCAGGTGAGTGCCCATGATTGTCGCCATCTCCCGCTTCCGCGCCGCGCCCGAGGACGCCGAGCGCCTGGTCGCCCGCTTCCAGGAGCGCGCGCGCAGGGTGGACGTGCACGAGGGGTTCCTGGGGCTGGAGGTGCTGCGCTCGTTCGAGCGCTCGCCGGAGCTGCTGCTGGTGACGCGCTGGCGGGACAAGGAGGCGATGCGGCGCTATTTCCAGTCGGAGGACTTCCGGAAGGCGAAGGAGGCCAGCGCCGAGCAGGAGGGGGCCACCTTCGCCATGTACGAGGTGGTGGGCACGTGAGGCGCGTATTGGATTCCCAAGCAGGCGCAGGTCGTCTATGGGCGGTGTCCCATGGCTGAACGCATCGCCCTATTCGCCACCACGACCCGAGGCACCGAGGACCTGCTCGCCGACGAGCTCAAGGAGCTCGGCGCGCGCCGCATCCGCCAGGACCGTGGCGGTGTGCGCTTCATGGCCTCGCTCGACGAGGCGCTGAAGGTCTGTCTCTGGTCCCGCATCTCCATGCGCGTGCTCTACCCGCTGGGCACCTTCGAGGCCCGCGGCGCGCAAGGCCTGTACGACGCCGCCCGCGGCGTCCCGTGGGAGGAGCACCTGAGGCCCACCACGACGTTCGCCGTGGACGCGACGCTGAAGGACAGCGAGCACAGCCACTCGGGCTTCGTCGCGCTGAAGGTGAAGGACGCCATCGTCGACCGCATGCGCGACGTGGTGGGCACGCGGCCGGACGTGGACACGAAGAACCCGGACGTGAGCGTGGTGGCGCACCTGTCGCGCGACACGCTGTCGCTCTCGCTGGACCTGTGCGGCGAGCCGCTGCACCGCCGGGGCTACCGCGTGCGCCCCACCGTAGCGCCCCTCAAGGAGACGCTCGCCGCCGCCATCCTGCGCGCCGCGCGCTACACGGGCGACGAGGCGCTGGTGGACCCGATGTGCGGCTCGGGCACGCTGCTGATTGAGGCGGGCATGATGGCCCGTCGGCGCGCGCCCGGCCTCAACCGCGACTTCGCCGTGGAGCGCTGGCCCGAGCTGGGGACGCGGGCGAAGGAGCTGCTCGCGGACATGCGCGCGGAGGCTCGGCGCGACGAGCGCAAGGTGGAGGTCCCGCTCTGGGGCTTCGACAAGGACCCGGAGGCCCTCGATGCCGCCCAGCGCAACGTGCGCGCGGCCCGGCTGTCCGAGGAAATCACCCTGGCCGAGGGCGACGCGACGAAGCTGCCGCCGCTGCCTGCGTCCAGTGGCCTCATCCTCACCAACCCGCCCTATGGCGACCGCATCGGCACGGGCGGACAGAAGGGCATGAAGAGCTTCTATTACAAGCTGGGCGAGTCCTTGCGTGTGCCCGGCTGGCGCGTCTGGGTCCTCAGCGGCAACCCGGCCTTCGAGAGCGCCTTCCACGCGCGCCCCTCCGCGCGGCGCGACCTGATGAACGGCCCCATCGACTGCACGCTGCTCGGCTACCGGCCCTCGGGCGGCGGCGGCGAGGACTCAGAAGCGCCGCTCGGTGCGTCGCATGAGCCGGTGGATGTTGCTCCGGTGCGTCCACAGCATGAGGGCGAAGAGGACCGCTGAGAGGCCCGCGTACTCGGGCGCGCGAGCGGTGAGCGCGGACGTGCCCACCGCCGTCGCCCCCGCCGCGAGCGAGCCCAGCGAGCTGACGCGCCACACCGCGAAGATGGCGATGAAGACGAGCCCCGCGGCCAGCGCCGCCTGGGGCACGAGCACCAGCAACACGCCCAGCGCGGTGGCCACGCCCTTGCCGCCGTGCAGCCTCAGCCACACCGGGAAGACATGGCCCAGCACGGCGGCGAGCGCCACCAGCACGTGCACCCCGGGCAGCTCCGGCACCAGCCGCATCGCGAGCGCCACCGGCAGCGCGCCCTTCACCGCGTCGAGCACCAACACCACCGCCCCCAGCTTCTTGCCCGCGACGCGGGTGACGTTGGTGGCGCCGATGTTGCCGCTGCCGCTCTGGCGCACGTCCACGCCGCGAAGCCACCGCGTCAGCAGGACACCGAAGGGGATGGAGCCGGCGAGGTAGCCCAGCAGGACGAGCGCGAGAGTCACGACCCCACGCTATAGCAGCAGGTGGGGGAAGCGCGTCTTCACCACCACGTAGGCGTAATTCACCAGGACGATGACGGGCATCACCACCTGGAACGCCTTCCACTCCCGAAGCGAGAGCTGGATTTCGGGGATGGGGACGGCGAACACCAGGTGCACCACCATGGCCACGGCCGCGAGCGCGAACAGCACGGCGGCGACGGTGCCCAGGGGGTTGGCCTCCCACGCGCCCACGAAGTTGAAGTGGGCCACGCGGTCCGCCACGCGGGTGAGGCCACAGCCGAGGCAGGGCCAGCCTGTCCGCTCGCGCAGCACGCAGCCCCAGAACGGGATGAGCTTCGCCACCGGGATGAAGCGGGCGACGAGCAGCCCCACGAGGCCGATGAGGCCCAGGTAGTCCACCGTGCCGAGCCGGCGGTTGCGAGGAGGGAGGAAGACCTTCATGGGCTGCGCGCCCCGGGGTGTGCGGGAGTCACACTCTAGTACGGGCGCCGCCTTGCCGGGGCAACGAGTTTTGACTAAGCGGGCAGGTCATGAACTCGCTCCGCACGTCCCTGATGCTGCTGGTCGCTGTTCCCCTGGTGGCCCTCGCTGGCGACAAGACGCCCGCCAAGGGAAAGACGGCTGACAAGGCCGCGGCCGCCGCCGACTGTCACCACCCGGCCGACAAGGCCGCGGCCGCGCCCAAGCCCGAGGCCGCGAAGGACGACAGCTGGAAGCTCACCCGTGGCGAGGCCCTCAAGGGCGCCTCCGAGGTGAAGCTCGCGGACCTGCTCTCCAAGCCCCAGGCCCACGACGGGAAGACGGTGCGGCTCGAGGGCACGGTGCGCAAGGCGTGTGAGAAGAAGGGCTGCTGGATGGAGCTCGCCCCCGAGGGCCAGGCCAAGGGCCCGGGCGTGCGCGTGACGTTCAAGGACTACGGCTTCTTCGTGCCGCTGGACTCGGCGGGCTCGCAGGCGCGCGTGGAGGGCGTGGTGAAGGTGGCCGAGCTGAGCGAAGGCCACGCGGCGCACTACGAGGCCGAGGGCGCCATCGTCCCGCGCGGCGCGGACGGCAAGCCGCGCGAGGTGCAGTTGGTGGCGACGGGCGTCGAGCTGCGCCGGTAACACATGGCGCGCGGCTTCAGCATGAAGGGTGTGCAGGGCGCCGCGGACCGCGCCGTCCAGCACGCGAGGGCGTGGTTGCTGGAGACGGAGCCGGGTTCGCGCGTGCACGACGTGCAGTCGGACCCGCGCTTCCAGCATCGGGGCGTGGACCTGCTGTGGGAGCTGCCCTCGGGCGAGGTGCGCGGCATCGAGGTGAAGGGGGACCGCAACGCCACCCGGAAGCGGTACTTCTTCGAGCTGGTGTCCAACCTGGAGAAGGACACCCCGGGCTGCTTCCTCTACAGCGGCGCGGACCTGCTCGTGTACGTGTTCCTCTCGCAGGGGGAGATGCACGTGTTGCCGCTGCGCGCAGCGCGCGACTGGTTCCTCCCGCGAGCGAAGGAGTACCCGCTCAAGCACGCCTTCACCCAGACGGGCGCCATCCGCTACACGACGGTGGGCGCGGTGGTCTCCACGCGAGACGTGGTCGAGGGCGTGCCCAACGTGCTCAAGATTCCCCTGAGGCGCTCGACGCCGCTGAGAGCCCAGGAGGAGTCCACGACGCCCGAGGCTCCGGGCGCGGCGGCCATGCCCACGAAGCAGGGCGAGCTCGAGGACGTGGCCCCGGTGAAGACCGCCCAGGAGGACGCGAAGCCCGCGCCGAAGAAGCGGGCGCGGCGCCGCAAGTCCACGGACGCTTCCGAGAGCAGCGGCCCGGGCACGTCGGAGTGACGGGGCGCTCACGAGCCCATCGCTGACCTGTCAGCGCGTCCTTCTTCGAGCCCTCGCGCCGTGGCGTCAGCGAACTCACGGCCTGTGACGGCAACGAGCGTCGCGGGGTGACGCTGCTCGTATGCAGGCTCGAGACAGGGACCTGGCCCTCAAGCCCACGCGCCAGACAGGTAGAGGCCTCACACCCTGGTGGCGACGAGGGTTTCAGGATGACCGCGGTCGTACGCGGCCTTGAGCCGGCCACTCGGGCACGGCGTCGCGGACCTCGAGCCCAGCCGGATGAAGCCTCACGCCCTGGGCGGCAACGAGGGGCTCGCGAAGACCTCGGCCATGCTCCGCCTCGAGCCGGCCCCTCGGGCACGGCGCCGTGGACCCGAGGTCCGCGCGCCGTGCCGGAGGGCCTGCTCACTACCGGTGACGGTGACGGTTGTGACCGGGGTGGATGCGGTCGTGCTCGGACTCGAGCCGCTCGGCGATGCGCATCAGGTCCAGCAGGGCCACGCGGTCGTTCTGCGCCTTGTAGATGTGCTCCAGGCGCGGCATGAGGTCCAGCGCGAGGTGCAGGTCCTTGTTCTCCTCCGCCCACGCCAGCAGCGTCCGGGCGGCCGTGGCGGCCACGCCGTGCGTCTGGAGATGGATGAGGCCGTCGACGGCCAGGATGCGAGCAATCGGAGAGCGGCTCGTGTCCTCGGACAGCTTGACCAGGTCCGTCGCCGCCTCGTCCTTCTCGCCCTTCGCCGCGCGCACCATCGCGCGCGAGATGCCCTTGCGGTCCGGCAGGAAGAACTCCTCCATCTCCGCGAAGGACTCCGCGTGATTCACGTGGCCCGAGCGCGCGAGCAGCTCCGCGAGGCGGTCGAACAGCTCCGCGTCCTTCTCGGAGAACGGCGCGAGCGCCTCCTGCATGAAGCGCTCCTGGGGCAGGCCCTTGTCATCCACGGGCAGCCGCGCGCGCAGGCTGGTCATCCGCTCGAAGGCCGCGCTCACCGGCGCATCGGTCTTGCCGTTGAGCAGCTCCAGCAGCGACTTCATGAGCGACGCCAGCGTGTCCGTCATCTCATGCGGCGCCACGCGGTCCGGCAGCCAGCGGCGCCACAGCTCCACGGGAGCGGCGACGACGAAATCCTTGAAGGGCCCGGTGCCCTTCCACTTCGACTTCCACTGCTGGGCGATGCCCAACGGGAAGGTCGACTCCGACAGCTTCCGGAAGTCCTCCTCCGTCACCGGGATGCCGTAGTGGCCGAGCGTCCCGAGCAGGGCCTCCGTCGAGAACTCCTTGAGACCCTTCTGCTGCCAAGCCTTGTCCACGCGCTGCGTGCTCACCTGGTTCTCCGCTGCCCCTGGGCGCCGGCCATCGGCGCATGCGGTCTTCTAGCGGAACCCGGGCCCACAATGCATGGCCCTCGTACGCCCGCCGTCACGCGGCCGACGGCGCGGGCGCCACCTTCGGAACAGTGGGCCAGAGGGTGGGATTGCGCCGCCCATCCTCCACCCGACGCGCGAGATAGGGCTCACAGCCCCTCGCCTCGAAGGCCTTCTTCCACGCGGAGAAGCCGCCGCCCGCCCGCCAGGCATCCATCGCCGCCAGCCCACCCTCGGGACCACACTGGGCCAGCATGTACTCCACCCAGGCCCAGCGTGCGGACGTGGGACGCACCTCCGCGCGTCCCCGCAGGCCCTTGCGCAGCCGCTCCAGCCGGTTCTCCACCTCGCGGATGCCCGCGAAGGGCGCGCCGTCCAGCGGCGTGTTCCGCTTGGCCACGAAGGGTGCCACGCCCAGCGCCACGGGGAGGATGCGCGACAGCTCCGCCGTGAAGCGGATCAACTCGTCGATGTCCGTCTCGTCCTCGAACGGAAGGCCCACGACGTTGTACACCTTGAGCTGCTTCATGCCGGCGGTCCGGGCATACCCGGCCGCGCGCACAATCTGTTCCTCGGAGTGCTTGCGGTCCACCATGTCCCGCATCCGCTGCGAGGCCCCGTCGGCCGCCACCGTCAGGTTCGTCGCCCCGCCCCGGCGGAGTTGATCCACCAACTCCTGCGTCAGCCGATCCGCCCGGAGCGACGACACGCCCACCTCGCGCCCCGAGTCCACGAGGGTGCGCAGCAGCTCGACGATGCGCGGGTGGTCCGTCACCGCCGCGCCCACCAGGCCCACCCTCTTGGCGTTCTCCGGGATGAGCGACAGCACCCGCTCGGGCGGCACCGTCCGCATGCCCCCGTTGGTGGTGCGCCGCATGACGCAGTAATGGCACCCGCGAGAGCAGCCGCGCTCCGGCTCGATGAGGAACATCGAGCGCAGCTCCGTGTGCGGCGTGATGATCTGCGAGCGGGCGGGCAACCGCGAGTCCGTCGCCCGGGCCACGTGGTAGCGCGCCCCTCCCCTGCCCGGCACCCGGAAGCCGGGGATGCGCGCCAGATGATCCAACAGCGCCTCGCGCTCCATGGAGGCCGCGGCCTCCACCAGGACGTGGATCAGCTCCTCGGACTCGCCCTGGACGAGCACGTCGACAAAGGGCTCCAGCGGATCCGGGTTGGAGAACGTCAGGGGCCCACCGGCGACCACCAGCGGATGGCGACCATCCCGGCGCTCCTCCGCCAGCACGGGCAGCCCGGCGAGCTCCAGCAGCGAGAAGAACCCCGTCAGCTCCAGCTCGTACGCCACCGAGAACGCCAGCATCTGGAAGCTGGAGACCGGGGCCTGGGACTCCCAGGTGAACAGCGGCGTGCGCGTCTTCTTGAAGGCCTCCACGTCATCCGGGAGGAACACACGCTCGGCGGTGGCACCGGGGTGCTGGTGGATTTCCCGGTAGATGGCCTGGAAGCCCAGCGAGCTCATGCCCACGTGGTAGGGGCTCGGGTAGCAGAGCACCACGCGGAAGGGCGCGTCCTTGTAGAGGGTGCCCTCTTCGTCGTCCAGCAGCGAGCGGACGTGGTGGATGAGTGAGTAACGGCCCTCCATGTGCCTCCAGTGGGTACTGCCTCCAAACACCGCGGCCCCGACAATCCACTCCCTGAGGAGGGCTGCCGGGGCCGCGAGGCGCCACCCAGGCGGGTGGCGCTGTTCAGCGATGGATGATTACTTGAACGACGGGACCGGCTTCGACGGCACGCAGATCGCCGTCGTCGCGCTCACCTGGAGGCACTCCGTGGCGAAGTCCGGGTTCAGGTTCGCGTTGGTCGCGCACGAGGTGGCATCGGACGGGTCGCAGGCGACCGCCGGCCACATCGAACGGATGGCGTAGTTCGAGGTGCACCCATTGCGCGTGTACTTCACCTGGCCACGCAGCTGCGTACCCGGCGTCGACGGCGCCGCGTACACCTGGATGTTGCTGAACTCGTAGCTGATGGTCGTCGCCGGAAGCGTCTGGGTGGCCGCGGCGTTGACCGAGGCAACCGAGAGCGTCTCCGCCGTGCAGAACTCATCCGCGTCCGGCTCGGTGTCGAACCGGCCCAGCGCCGTCTGATCCGTCGTGGGGCCCGGGTCGCGGTTCGCGATGGACGCCACGCCCTGCGGACGCAGGGTGAGCAGCGAGTTGCTCAGGTCATCCGGATCGCTGAACTTGTAGACGCCCACCAGCTCACCGACGGGAGCCCGCAGTTCACAACCCACGCCATTGGCATCGACAGGGTCGTCGATGGGGTCATACCGGGTCGCCCAGCTCGCGCTGTCCTGCACGAAGCAGGGAGCCTCGGGCTGGTCGAAGTTGCAACCCGTCAGCAGACCCGCCGTGCCAACAAGGACCATTGCCGCATTGAAGATGTTCTTGGTCATGTGACTTGAAATCCTGGTTCCGTGAATGGCCAGTGACTAGAACGTGTACCGGACACCAAGGCGCATCTGGCGCGGCGGCTGGTAGCTGGTCGGGTTCTTGAAGTTGGGGTTGACGTCGTTCTCGACCGTGCCGAACGGCTCGTCGCGCTCCTCGCCGGCCTGCCACTGGACGTTGCCAGGGAGGTCGGACGGCTTGCCGCCCGCGATGGGCTGCACGGAGAGCAGGGTGTACGTCTGGTCGACCGTGCTCACGCCCTGGAAGTTGAACAGGTTGAACACGTCCAGGGTGACGGAGATGACGCTGTCCTTGCTGACGCGGTAGTTGACGCCGATGTTGGAGTCAATGACGTTCAGCCAGGGCGTACGACCACCCGCGCCACGGGGGAGGACGAAGGACTCGTCCGGACCGTAGAGCGAGTGCGCGCCGAAGTAGTTGATCGGCGAGCCGGAGTTGCCGCGGTAGGACAGACCCAGGCTGGCGGACAGCTCGTTCGTGAAGTTGAACTCCTTCGCGCCGAACACCTTGATCTGGTGCGTACGGTCGAACGGCAGCGGACCCGTGCGGTTGGCCAGGAGGCTGACGAGGTCGAAGTCCGACAGGATGTTCGGGTCGAGCTGCGCGGTCTCCGGGCGGAACAGACCGGGGTAGTTACCGTTCAGGCGGGACCAGGTGTAGTTCGCCGCGGCGAGCCAGCCATCCGAGAACGTACGGTTCAGGTAGACCGTGACGTTGTCGTAGTTACGCTCCGGCTTCGGGAACTCCTTGGCGAAGCCGCTGCCCGGGTTGCCGAGGAAGTACGACGCACCGTCATCGCGGCTCATGTCCTCGATGACCATGTTCATGTTGCGGTGCGTGTAGCTGGCGCCCACGCGGGTGTTGGCGATGAGCTCGTACTCAGCGCCGACCACCAGCTCGTTGGACGACTGCGGCTTGATGTCCGGGTCGATCGGCTCGTTCTCGACCTTGCCACCCGTGTAGAGGCGGTTCGGGTTGCGGTTGCTCTCGGGCTGCGCGAGCACGTAGGCCGGGTCACGGCACTCCGTCTGCTGGCTCTGGCGGTCCGTGGGGTTGCAGCCCGCCTGCGTGTCCGACGCGAGCGCGCGGCGGGCCTCGTAGCGACGCTCACCCGGGAACGCGCGGTCGAGCATGTTCAGGGGAACCTGCTCGTAGTAGCGAGCGAAGTTCACGAAGAACTTGGTGCGGCCGTTGGCGAACGGGTCGACGATGGCGCCGAGGCGGGGCGACCACTGGTTGCCCATGATGAGCGCCAGCTCGCCGTCGCCGCCGTACATCGCCTGCACGTCGTAGCGCACGCCGAGGTTGAGCGTGACGCGGTTGGCGATGGACCAGGAGTCCTGCAGGAAGCCACCGACCGTGGTGCTGGTGGTCTTCGACTGCTGGGTCAGCTGGGTGATGGGGCTGTCGGGCGAGGCCTGGTAGCCGTAGCGACGGTAGTCCTGCACCGCGCCGCCGGAGTAGGGCTGGCCGTTGAGCGTCGCGCCCGCATACGGAGCGGACTCACGGAAGTACACGCCACCGCCGTACGCCTTGAGCTGGTCGTAGGACAGGAACTCCGCGTCCGCACCGGCCTTCAGCACGTGGGTGCCGAGCGCGTTGAGCAGGTAGGTGGCCTTCGCGTTGAACTGGTAGCGATCCAGCTTCGAGTCGTTCATGTAGCCCGGGCCACCGACCGTGTAGCCGATGACGGGGCAGCGCTCGACAACGACGGGATTGCCGTCCTCATCGACCGTCTCGAACGGGGCGCAGGCGCCCTCCTGCCCGGCGGGCAGGGCCTCGAGGTCCGCCAGGGAGCGCTCGCTGGTGTACTGGAAGCGGGAGTAGCCCGCGAGGCCCTCGGAGGAGCCCAGCTTGCTGCCGTCCGCCGGCAGGGTGGACGCCGTCTGGTGGAACCAGCCGGCCGTCGCGTCGACGAGGACCTTCTTGTCCATGAACGCGCCGCCGTACTTCAGGGCGACGGACGTGGCGTTCGCGTTCGTCTCCGTGAAGGCGAAGTCGCCCGGACGGGAGAAGATCGCGCCCGGCAGACCACCGGACTGCGGGTTGATGGACAGCTTGCCCATGCCACCCGTGGTCGTCGGCGTGCCGTTGAGGGCGAGCGAGACCGTGTGGTCCTGGTTGATGAGGTAGGTCAACTTACCCATGTACTGCACGGTCCGGGAGTCAGCGTAGTACTGACGATCCGAGCCCGCGATGGGGTCGACGACCGTGAAGCCCGTGTCGTCCGTGACCGTGTTGCCCTGCGCATCCAGGCGGATGGCGTTGAGCGTGCGGGTGTGCTGGTAGCGCGTGAAGGACGGCGCGAAACCGGCGAAGAACCACAGCTTGTCCTTGAGGATCGGACCACCGAGGGTGGCGCCGAAGTCGCCCATGTTCTTCAGCTCGTTGAGGCCGCTGATGACCGAGCCTTCCGACCGGATCGTCTTGCGGGTACCCTCGAACGTGCCAGGCGTCCAGTTGGCGAACACGGAGCCGTGGAACTCGTTGGAGCCCGACCGGGTCACCGCGTTGATGACGCCGCCCGTGGAGCGACCGAACTCCGGCAGGTAGCCACCGGTGATGATGTTCACGTCCTGCACGAACTCGATGCTCATCGGGCTCGCGTTCACGCCGTAGGCCGGGTCGTTCGTGGACAGACCGTCCACCACGTAGCCGTTCTCAGGCGAGGTCGCGCCGTTGATGGAGACACCGTACTGGTCGTTCTGGGCGCCAGGCGCCAGCTCGGCCAGGGACTCGAAGGAGCGAGCCGCGCCGCTCTTGCCACCCGGACGGGCGACCGCGATGCGCTTGATGAACTCCTGATCCACGTTGACGCCCGTGGTCGTGGAGCCCACGTCGATGGTCGGCGGGGCGCCGACGATCTCGACCACCTCACCGAGGGACTCGGGGAGCAGCTCGACGTTGACGCGGATGGTGCGGTTCAGACGCAGCTGCACGTCCGACCGGGCGTAGGGCTTGAACTGCTCCTTCTCGAACCGCAGGGTGTAAACACCAGGCGGAAGCTGGGGAATACGGTAGTTGCCCTGTGCGTCGGAAACCACGGTCTGCTCACCCTGAAGGTTGGGCGAGGTCGCGGTTACCACCACGTCAGGAACAGGCTGCCGACTCTGAGCGTCGATGATCGTTCCGATCATCGTGCTCGACTGCGCGAAAGCCGCCGATCCATAAAGCAGACCTGCGGCCAGGACAACTCCGGTTTCCCGGAGCACTCGGTTCAAGTGCATACCAGACCCCTCCAAGGTGGGCTGCAACCGAAAATGACTGGGGAAAATATCCGAGGTCGAGCAGTTGTCAATAGACCGTTGCTTTTTGGTAACCAGTGGGGCAATTGCGCGATCACGTCAGTTACCCTTGACCGTGCTCACTTGAACCCGGAACGCGTTTCTGTATGGTGGCGCGCCCTTTCAGCCGGGGGTGGCGTGGTGGGTGTCCACTGGTGAAGAGGAGTCTAGTACATGTTTGATTCAGTCCTTGACCGCGGTCAGGCGCCCAAAGCGCGGTTCGGTGTGGGAACCACCATCTCGGTGATCCTGCATGTGGCGCTGTTCGTGGTGGCCTACGTTCTTTCGACGAGGCCTCCGGTCGAGGAGGAGAAGGAGATCGAGGTGACGCTGAAGGCCACCATGGCCCCGCCGCCTCCTCCGCCGCCGCCCCCTCCCCCGGCGGCGACCTCCAAGCCGAAGACGACCCCGAAGAAGCCCAAGAAGCCCGACGCCATCGTCCAGCCCAAGGAGATCCCGAAAGAGGTCCCCAAGGAGGTCGAGCCGACCGAGCAGCCGGAAGAGGCCGCCGAGGAGCCCAGTGAAGAGGCGGTCGAGGGCGGTGTCGAGGGTGGCGTGGCCGGTGGTGTCGTGGGCGGCGTCGTCGGTGGTGTGATCGGCGGCGTGGTCGGTGGACAGCTGGGTGGGACGGGCACGGAAGTGCTGCCGTTCGGTGCGGGCATGACCCGTCCGGAGAAGGTCTCGGGTCCGCAGCCCGAGTACACCCGCGAGGCGCTCGAGTCTCGCGTGCAGGGCACGATGATCGTCAAGTGCGTCATCACCGTGGAAGGCCGTGTGGAGCGCTGCCGAATCATCAAGCCCCTGCCCCACATGGAACAGGCCGTCATGGACGCCCTGACGTCGTCACGTTACAAGCCCGTCACGTTCCAGGGCCGTCCGGTCCAGGTGGATTACACCTTCACCCTGAATCTGAAGCTGCCGCGCTGATCCGGGCGCGCCGTAGAGAAGCACCGCCGACCACCCCGCGCTCGTGAGGAGGAGCGCTCCAAAGCCATGCAATTCACTCTCGTCGAAATCTGGGCACACACGGGCCTCTTCGCCCGTATGATCATCTTCACCCTGGCCATCATGTCGGTGGCGTCCCTGGTCGTGATGGCGGAGCGGATGATCGTCTTCCGCAAGACCCGGTCCGACAGCCGCAACTTCGCGGCCAAGATGGGTGCCATCCTGGCAAAGGGTGACCTGACCACCGCGGCCAACACGAACCTGGGCAAGGACGTGGGCCACCTGGGCCGGGTGATCAACTCCGGTCTGACGGCCTACCGCATCAGCCCCAACAACAAGGACGTGGCGGTGGAGTCCGTGGCCCGCGCGCTCGAGCGCCAGGCGCAGCGCGAGGTGCAGAGCATGAAGCGCGGCCTGGGCCTCCTGGCCACGGTCGGCTCGACGGCCCCCTTCGTCGGTCTGCTCGGCACGACGATGGGTATCGTCAACGCCTTCCAGCTCATGGCGGCGGCCGGCTCCGGCGGTCTGGGCACCATCTCGGCCGGTATCGCCGAGGCGCTCATCACCACGGCCTTCGGTCTGCTCGTGGCGATCCCCGCCGTGATGGCCTACAACTTCCTGCAGGGCTGGGTGGATGCTCGCGCGGTGGACATCAGCGAGTCCTCCAACGAGTTCCTCGACGTCGTGGCCCGCCACCTGGGCGGCGGCGCGCAGTCCTCGCACGCGGCCTGAGCAGTCACCGGCGAGCCCGGGGACGACCCGAGGCCCGCCTCCTGACGTGAACGCGGCTCCTGAACCTCGGGGCCCGCGACGCCACCTTGGGAAGGCGGGCTTCCACCATCCGGAAGCAGGTTAAACGCATGGGAATGTCAGCAGGCCCCAAGGGGGGCATCAAGAGCGACATCAACGTCACGCCGCTGGTGGACGTGGTGCTGGTGCTCCTCATCATCTTCATGGTCGTCACCCCCATGCTCCAGCGCGGCAAGTCCGTGGAGCTGCCCAAGGCCACCGAGATTGAAAAAGAGAAGGGCAAGGACTCGGACCCTCTCTACGTCTCCATCACCCCGGACAAGAAGGTGTTCGTGGAGAATGATCAGGTGGACGAGCAGGCCCTCCAGGACCGCATCGCGGAGGAGCTGGTGAAGGACCCGGGCAAGAAGATCCTGCTCAAGGGTGACAACACGGTGAACGTGGGCGACGTGCGCAAGGTGCTCGACGTGGCCCGCAAGGCCAAGGCGAAGCAGATCGCGCTCGGCGTCGAGGAGAAGAAGTAATGGCCGGCCACAAGCAGCGCCAGTGGGTGAAGCCGCAGTCGGCGCCCAACTCGGAGATCAACGTCACGCCGCTGGTGGACGTGGTGCTGGTGCTCCTCATCATCTTCATGGTCGTCACGCCCCTCCTGGAGAAGGACATCCTGGTGCGCGTGCCGGACACGGAGGTGGAGAACGAGCCTCCTCCCGAGAATCCAGACAACCAGCAGCTGGTGGTCCTGCTGGACAAGGACGGCAGCTACTCCATCAACACGGAGAAGGTGCCCGCGTCGGACTACGTCAACCGGCTCAAGCGCATGCTGGCGGCGAAGAAGGCGGACGAGAAGGTCGTCTTCTTCATGGCGGACGACGCGACCAACTACGGGCGGCTCATCGCGGCCCTGGACGGCGCGAAGGCGGCCGGCGCGAAGGTGCTTGGCATGGCGACGGAGCTGCCGTCGAACGCCATCATCCAGGGCACGCAGGTGGACACGGGCACCCCGGCGCCCGCTCCCACGCCCTGACATGTCCCTCCCGGAGCCTACGCTCCGGGTTGGAGTCGCGGTTCACAATCAGAAGCTCGTCGGCTAGAGTCCACTCCTCATGGCCGACGAGCTTCTCGTCTTTGAACAGACCATCGAAGCCCTCTTCCTGCGCGCGCTGCACGGGCGGCTGACGCCTGCCTGCAAGCAGCGCCTGAAGCAGGCGGGGCTCGACGTGGACCAGAAGCTGCGTCCCGCCTACTCCTTCACGTCCTGGATGGCGTTCCTACGCATCGCCGCGGAGGAGCTGTTCCCCCAGGAGGCCGTCGCCCAGGGGACCTGGAAGCTCGGTGAGGCTTATATCGAGGGCTTCCGCGAGACGATGCTCGGCCGCGCGGTGCTGTCGCTGCTGCGGGTGCTGGGGCCTCGCCGGACGCTGATGCGGGCCACGCAGAACTTCCGGGCGGGCAACAACTACACCGAGTCGAAGCTGGTGGAGCTCACGCCCACCCAGTTCGAGCTGTGGATGAACGAGGTGGGCGACTACCCGGACTTCACGGCGGGCATCATCCACGCCGGCCTGCGAGTGGCCGGCGCCCAGGAGGTGCGCGTGGAGCCGTCAGGCTACGACGGCCACGCCTGCACCTATCGCATCAGCTGGAAGGAAGCCTCGGTCTCCTCGGGCGTGGCCGGCAGCGGCGACTCCAAGGCAGCCATGAGGTCCGGGTCCATCAGTTCCCTGTAGATGAACTCGGCGATGAGGCCGGTCACCATCCAGATGGGCAGGATGTAGAGCGACGTCATCTGCCCCATGATGGCGCCCGCGTCGCCGTAGTACCAGATGCGGTAGCCGGTGAGCCGCTCCAGGACCAGGCCGCTGAAGCCCTCGAACAGCAGGATGCCCACGCCATAGACGGCGGCCCGGAGGCTGGCGTGCTGGTAGAGCATCCAGCGGAAGACGGGCTCCACGAAGAAGAAGCAGGCGATGGCGTAGATGAAGAACATCCACAGCGAACACTGCCCGTAGGCGGTGACGGCGGGGGTGTCCCAGATGGCGTTGAGCCCCAGGCGGTCATCCACCCGCCACTGGAACTGGAAGAGCGAGCCGAGGACGGGCACGTCCCGGGATACGCGCACCAGGTTGTAGAAGAAGATCTCCGAGCTGATGCCCACCATGCCGTAGAGGCAGAAGCGGAACATCGCGAAGGCGACCTTCATCCGCTGACCCCGCTTCATGTCTGCCCGGCGGATACGGACCGGACGACGCCGCTGAATCTCCTGCGACCCCATTTGCGTCATTCCCCCTGCGTTCCCCAACTCCCTGCCAAGCTACCCAAGGCGCACCCGCCCTGGCTAGAGGCCCCTTCACTTATCCAGTGAGTGTGGAACCCTGGAGTTCCTGGGGATGGGACAGGCATCCGCCCCAGGGGATTGGCTCTCCACGGGATTCTCCTCGGAGGGATGGCGGTACGCGGGTTGCTCCACGCGGAGCCGGGCGATGCGGGAGGGGGACGGATGCTGGCGAGGGTGCGGTCGGGGGCGTTGATGGGCATCGACGCGGTGGTGGTGGAGTGCGAGGTCGACATGGCGCTCGGCCTCCCCTACTTCAACGTGGTGGGACTGCCGGAAGGCGCGGTGCGCGAGTCGAAGGTGCGCGTGGTCTCCGCGCTGAAGAACACCGGCTTCGAGCTGCCACAGAAGCGCGTCACGGTGAATCTGGCACCGGCGGACCTGCGCAAGGACGGCGTGGCGTTCGAGCTGCCCATCGCGTTGGGAGTCCTCGCGGCGGCGAAGCTGCTCGAGGAGGCTCCCCTGGGGCGCTATCTCTTCGGCGGGGAGCTGTCGCTCGACGGCACGCTCAAGCCCATCAAGGGCGTGCTGCCGCTCGCGGTGGCCGCGCGAGACAAGGGCTTCGAGGGGGTCATGGTACCCGCGGCCAACGCGGCCGAGGCCGCGCTCGTCGAGGGCTTGAGTGTGTTGCCCGTGACGAGCCTGCGCGAGGCGGTGGACCACCTCACCGGGACGCGCGTCATCCCTCCCTTCTCTCGTCAGGGTGTCTCGCATCCGGTGGGCCGTGGACGCGCGGAGCCGGACATGGCGGACGTGAGGGGGCAGCCCGACCTCAAGCTGGCGTTGGAGCTGGCGGCGGCGGGCGGGCACAACGTGTTGATGTGCGGCCCCCCCGGCTCGGGCAAGACGATGCTGGCGCGCAGGCTGCCCGGCATCCTTCCGGCGATGACCTTCGCCGAGTCACTCGAGGTGACGAAGGTCTACTCGGTGTTGGGGCTGCTCAACGAAGGCCACGCCCTGGTGCGCGAGCGTCCGTTCCGCGCGCCCCACCACACGCTGTCCGACGCGGGGCTCGTGGGAGGTGGCCCCCTGGCCCGTCCTGGAGAGCTGTCGCTGGCGCACCACGGCGTCCTGTTCCTCGACGAGCTCCCGGAGTTCCGTCGCAACGTGCTGGAGGTGCTGCGACAACCGCTGGAGGAGGGAATCATCCACCTGGCGCGCGCCAACCAGAACATCAGCTACCCGTGCCAGGTGATGCTGGTGGCGGCGATGAACCCCTGCCCTTGCGGCTACTTCAACGTGCCGGGACACACCTGCACGTGTCCGGAGCACCGCGTGTTCGACTACCACGCCCGCGTCAGTGGCCCGCTGTTGGACCGCGTCGACATCACCTTGCAGACCCGGCCGGTGGAGTACCACCACCTCGCGCGCGCGGAGGCGAAGGAGTCCTCCAGTCGCCACCATCGGGAGCGCG
This sequence comes from Myxococcus faecalis, assembly GCF_050039385.1. NCBI lineage: Bacteria > Pseudomonadati > Myxococcota > Myxococcia > Myxococcales > Myxococcaceae > Myxococcus > Myxococcus faecalis. The sequence continues at coordinate 2,906,500 of NZ_CP144336.1, forward strand.
TGGAGGCCGCGCGGCAACGTCAGCGTGAGCGGTACCGGGACGAGCCGAGCGTGCACTGCAACGCGCAGCTGCCGTCCCACCTGCTGCGGCGTCACTGCGTCCTGAGCCCCGGCGCAGAGCGGATGCTGGAGCTGGCGGTACGGCGCCATGGGCTGTCCGCGCGAGCCCATGACCGGCTCCTGAAGCTCGCCCTGACTCGCGCGGACCTGGAGGACCACGGACGCATCGAGGACGTGGACATGCGGCTCGCCATCGACTCCAGGGCGCTGGACCGACGAGGCTGGCTGCACTCGAACACCCAGGGAGGCCCCCCTCCCCTTCGTTCAGGCACGGGCGGGCGGTGGAGACCGCCCGCCGATGGGTCCCTGCCCAGTGCCCGAGGCGTCAGGCCTCAGTGGGTCGACGGAGGAGACAGCTCATTCGAGGAGGAGACGAGGCGCGACGCCCCCTCCGTGTCATCCGTGGGGGCCCCCTTCCCGTCCGGCGACGAGGCCACGAGCGTGAGCTGATCCAACCTGGGCGCGGGGCCGGTGATGATTCGGGCCGACTTGCCGAACGTCAGATAGGAGTAGGCCCAGTTGAGCATCACCGCCAGCTTGCTCCTGAAGCCGATGAGGAACATCAGGTGGATGAACAGCCAGGCGCCCCACGCGGGCAGCCCTGTCTGTTTGAAGCACCGGAAGGCGATGCCCACCGCGTGGCCACGGCCAATCACCGCGTAGGAGCCCCTGTCCCAGTACTTGAAGGGCACCATGGGTTCCCCGCGCAGCCGGCGCAGGATGTTGGCCGCCGCGTGCTTGCCCTCCTGCATCGCGGCGGGCGCGAGCCCCGGCACGGGCGTGCCGTCCTCTTGATTGAGCGAGGCCAGGTCCCCCACGACGAAGACGTCCTCGTGACCGGGGACGGTCAACTCAGGCGTCACATGCACGCGCCCCGCGCGGTCCAGCGGCACACCGAGCGAACGCGCCACCGGCGAGGCGGCGACACCGGCGGCCCAAATCACCGTGCGGGCCGCGATGAACTCCGTGCCGATGTAGACACCCGTCTCGTCGATGTTCGTCACCCGGGCGCCCGTGCGGACCTCCACACCGAGCTTCTCCAACGTGCGACGCGCCTTGTCCGTCAGGTCGTCCGGATAGACGGGCAGGACCTTGCCCAGGCCCTCGATGAGGATGATGCGCGCATCACGCGGGTCGATGTTCTTGAAGTCGCCCGACAGGGACTTGCGGCTGATCTCCGCCAGCGAGCCCGCCATCTCCACGCCCGTGGGCCCCGCTCCGATGATGACGAAGTTGAGCAGGGCCTTGCGGATGCGAGGGTCCGTCTCACGCTCGGCCAGCTCGTACGCCAGCAGGACCCGGCGTCGAATCTCCACCGCGTCCTCGATGGACTTCAGACCCGGTGCATGGCGCGCCCACTGGTCATTGCCGAAATACGAGTGCGTCGCCCCCGTCGCGATGACGAGGTAGTCGTACTTCAGCTCTCCATCCGAGAGCAGCACCCGCTTCCCCGCAGTGTCGACACCCGTCACGTCCGCCAGCACCACCGCGACCCCCTGGGGTCCGAGCAGGGCCCGCAGCGGCGCGGCAATCTCGCTGGGGCTCAGCGTCGCCGTGGCCACCTGGTACAGCAGCGGCTGGAAGAGGTGGTGGTTGTGCCGGTCCACCAGGGTGAGACGGACCGGCGCCTTGGCGAGCTGCTGCGCGGCCCGAAGCCCGGCGAACCCGCCGCCGAGGATGACCACATGGGGCATGTCTTCGCGTTGGGTTTTCACGAGCGAAAGGTCATGCCGCCCCCTCCAAACTTCAACGCAAAGCGCCGTGAATTCAGCAGACGGACGAGCAGCCGCTCGCTCATCCTGGAAATCCAGACGTGGGCTCGCCCTCCACCCCGTGAGACGCCCGCAGTCCCTCGCGGACGCCTCTCTTCATGTGTTCACAGGGAGTACCTCGCGGCATGCCTGTTGCTCTCTCCCGCGCCGATGCGTCGGGCGCCCCGCTCCGGGGCGACAGGGCGCAGCACGGACTCAAGGACAGGGCGGCGAGGGAGCGATGAGCAAGCTGACGGAGAAGCTGAAGGCAGTGGCGGCGGCGGTGGCGTCCATCGAGAAGCAGTTCGGACGTGGCTCGGTGATGACGTTGGGCGGGGACACGCAAGAGCACAAGGTCGCGGTGATTCCGTCCGGCTCGGTGGGGTTGGACCGGGCGCTCGGCGTGGGAGGCTATCCGCGGGGCCGCGTGGTGGAGGTGTTCGGCAACGAGTCGTCCGGCAAGACGACGCTCACGTTGCATGCGATTGCGCAGGTCCAAGCCGCAGGCGGCGTGGCGGCGTTCATCGACGCGGAGCATGCGCTCGACATCTCCTACGCGCGCAAGCTGGGGGTGCGGGTGGAGGAGCTGCTGGTGTCCCAGCCGGACACGGGTGAGCAGGCGCTGGAAATCACCGAGCAGCTCGTGCGCTCGGGAGCGGTGGACCTCATCATCGTGGACTCGGTGGCGGCGCTGGTGCCTCGCGCGGAAATCGAGGGTGAGATGGGCGACGCGCACATGGGTGTGCAGGCGCGGCTGATGAGCCAGGCCCTGCGCAAGCTCACGGGCGCGGTGAGCCGCTCGGGGTGCTGCATCGTCTTCATCAACCAGATCCGGATGAAGATTGGCGTGATGTTCGGCAACCCCGAGACCACCACCGGAGGGAACGCGCTGAAGTTCTACTCCTCGGTGCGCATGGAGATTCGGCGCACGGGCAACCTCAAGGAGGGAGACGCCGTGGTGGGCTCGCGGGCCCGGGTGAAGGTGGTGAAGAACAAGCTGGCCCCGCCCTTCCAGGAGGCGGAGTTCGATTTGTTGTACGGCAGCGGCATCCACCGCGCCGGGGAGGTGCTGGACCTGGGCGTGGCCACGGGACTCATCGACAAGTCCGGCAGCCACTTCAGTCTCCGAGGCGAGCGCATCGGCCAGGGAAGGGAGCGCGCCGCGGAGTGGCTGCGTGAGCACTCCGACACGATGGAGGCGCTGGCCCGGGAGCTCGCGGGGACACCGCCGCTCCCCTGCCCCTCGCCCGCCGTGGAAGCCGCCGCCTAGACGGAGCCGGTCAATGACTCCAGGGAGAGCGCCACCGGGTGCTGGCGCTCTCCGGCGCGCACGACCAGCCCGCCATCCGGGCCCGACTCCAACAGCGCTCCGAACTGGTACTGGCCATCTCGCGAGAAGCGCGCCTTGGCCCGGCCCTGCTTCACCCGACACGACAGGACGCCCGCGCCATCCACCTGGAGCGAGTCCAGCTCCAGGGCCTCGGCGGTGCGGTCACTCAAGCGGATGGACACACGTGCGTCCGGCGTGACGTCCACGGTCCGGACTTCGTACGCGGCGTCCTCGACCTGCACGTAGCACCAGTCCTGCCCGATGCGCAGTTGGTAGCGACCCTCGTCGTCCAGGATGAGAGAGGCGTTGAAGAGTTCGATGATTTTCGGGTGCTCGATGGGCTCGTCGTCATGCCACCAGCGCAGGGCGGCATCGAGGCGGATGCCGCTGTCCTCGCGAGTGTGCCAGCGCTTGCCGGCGGGGGGCTGTCCGGTGGGAGGTTGCATGGCTCTTCTCTATCTGCGCGCCCGGCCCGGGGGTTTCAACCCCTCGGGAGGCAGCGCCCTACCAGTTCCGGACAAGCTCCGTGTAGCCACGGAAGGCCACCGCGCCCCAGAAGTTCACCAGCACGCCCAGCACCAGCGTGCCCATCACCACGCGCTGGCGGAGCGACCAACCCCCGATGGCGAAGAGCAACAGGAGGTAGGGCGTGTAGTCGAGGCTGAAGCGGAAGCCGAACTGCATGTAGCCCGTGTTCTGGTAGAACAGACCGGGCAGCGCGCACACGGCCACGGTGAGCCACAGGGGCCAGTGAAGGCGAGGCCGCAGCTTCGGCACCAGCAGGAAGACGAGCAACGGCAGCGTCAGGAGCAGCGTGAGCCCGCGCGGGTCATACCCGAGCTTGAGCGGCGACAGCGACAGGGAGGGCCACTTGAGGAAGGCGGCCTCCAGGTTGCGCCCCAGGTATTCCCAGTGGAAGAGCCCCCACCGGTCGATGTCCACGTTGACGCGGTTGTTGAAGAGATACGCGTGGCCGAACTCGCTCAGGCGACCGAAGCGATACACGTTGTAGCCGGCGGCGAGCAGGCCCAGGGGCGCGGCCCCCAGGGCGAACAGGCCCACCTTCCTCGCGGCCTGCTTCCAGTGGCGCCCCAGTTCCTTGAGCTGCTGCAAGCGGGGCTCGGGGCCCGGACACAGGGCCTCCAGCACGAAGAAGAGCCCCGCGAAGAACAGCGGCGTGCGCGTGAGCGTCGCCATGGAGAAGAACACACCCGCCAGGACAGGACGGCGGGCCCGCAGTGCATTGCGCACATAGAGGCAGGTGAGGGCCACGCCCATGACCTCGGCGCTGAACCACACCTCGCCACGGATGGCGCAGTAGAAGAACAAGGTCCCGAAGGCGAGCGTCAGCGCGAGCACGACGTTCTCGTCGCGGGTGCGCGCCGTCTCGCCTTCCCGGGCAAGGAAGCGCAGCAGCGAGTAGAACAGCGCCACCGCCAGCGCGCCGATGATGACGCCGAAGGAGGTGTCGTTGAACTGGTACCCGTGCAGCGCGACGAAGGGCAGCATCGCCACGGCGGGGAACGACGGGAAGCTCACGAACCAGCGGTCATCGGGCAGCGGCCGGCCCTCGCAGCGGACCTTCTGGCCATTCACCTGCCGCACACAGGCCCAGTCCTCCAGGTTCGGAAGCACCTGGGGGTCCACGTCCAGCCGCCCCTCCAGCCACCCCTGTGCCTGGTAGATGAAGTGCGGCGCGGCGCTCTGGCGCAGGAAGCGCTGCGAGCTGAAGCTGGCGAGCACGACGAACGCCACCAGGAACAACAGCACCTCCACCCGGTAGGCCGCGAACCACACGCGAAGGACGGCGCCGACCGAGCCTCCACTGCCCACGGGCCCGGCCACCCCTTCGGTGACGGCGGTAGCGGCGGGCTCCACGGGCGCGGTGGCGGCGGGCTCGACCGCGGGCGCGGGCCGAGGCTCGGGCATGGACGGCGCGGGGCGCTTGGACTTGGAGCGGCTCATGATTGGGCGGCGGTCAGCAGGTGCTGCCGCAGCATCTCCAGGGTGTGGGAGGCAGCGAAGAGGCGCACGCGCTCCCTGTCTCCGGAAAAGGACATGCGCTCGCACCGCGTGGCGAACCCCGGCCCCGCGAGCGCGCAATACACGGTGCCCACCGGGTCATCAGGCGTCCCGCCTCCGGGCCCCGCATACCCCGTCACCGCCAGGCCATATGTGGCGCCGCAGGCGGCACGCACACCCTCGGCCATGGCCACGGCCGTCGGAGCGGAGACCGCGGTATGACGCTCGAGCACTTCGGTGGGGACGCCCACCCAGGCGGTCTTCATCTTCTCCGAGTAGACCACCGCGCCACCGATGAAGACGGTGCTCGACCCCGGCACCGCCGTCAGCCGCTGGGCGATGAGGCCTCCCGTGCAGCTCTCCGCCGTGGCCAGCGTGGCCCCGGCGCGCCCCAGCGCCGACAGCAGCGCGGGCGCGTACTCCTCGCCGTCCGCGGCGAAGACATGCCGCCCCAGCAGGCGACGACACTCAGCCTCCACCGCGGCCAGGGCCTGGTCGGCCTCGGCCTGCGTGGGCGCCTCCGCCATCAGCTTGATGTGGTTCTCCGGCGCGTGCGTTCGGAAGCCGAACACCACCCTGGGGTGGCTGGGCACGAGGGGCGCCACGGCCAGGTCCAGTTCGGACTCGGGGATGCCGACGGTGCGCAGCAGCCGGAAGGCCCGGAACAGACGGCCCGGCCTCGACTCCAGCTCCGCGCGGATGCGCGGCAGCACCTCGTTGTCCAGCAGGGCCCGATATTCGCGCGGCACCCCTGGCAGGAAGAACAGGCGACAGCGCCCCAGCGTGAGCACGACGAGCGGCGCGGAGCCCGCGGGATTGCGCACCGGCTCGGAGCCACGGGGGATTCGCGCCATGCGCAGCGCGCTGGGATTGATGGGGATGCCCCGCGCCGCGTAGCGCTCGCGCAGCCACTCCAGGACCCGGACGTCCTCCTCCAACGGGACTCCCGCGGCGGCCGCGGCACACTCCAGGGTGAAGTCATCCGCCGTGGGGCCCAGCCCGCCGGAGACCACCACGACATCCGCTCGCGCCGCGGCCTCGAGCAGCGTCTGGGTGATGTCCGGTCGGACGTCCCCGACGAGCACCACCCGCTCCACCTTCACGCCCAGGTCGAAGAGCCGGGCCTCCAGGTAGGTGCTGTTCGTGTCCGTGATGAGGCCGGTGACCAGCTCGTCACCCGTGCACAGCAGTTCGACCCGCATGGGGCGCGCATCCTAGCGACAGGCGAGGACCTCGGCACGGACGGATGCGTCTTCGGGCCCTGCCCTCCAGGCGGGAAGCCGGCCGGGTGTCTGGCAGCCTCCACCCTGAACCCGGCTGGCGAGCGGGCCACACCCCCCGGGACGGGCCGGGCAGGACGTGCTGCCCGGCGGCCCGGGGACCTCAACTCAGAGGAAGGCGGGTCCGTTGCTGCGGGGACCTTCGCCGTCCTCGGACTCCTCGTCGTCCTCGTCATCGATGACGCCAGCGACGGCTGCGGAGCCTGCGGCGAGCTTGCGCGCGGCCAGGTGCGTGCGCACCTGCACCGCGGACTCCACCAACCCGAGCGCGAGGTAGGCGCCACAGCAGGCCACCAGCAACCAGGCGGGATGATACTGCGTCGCGATGGCCACACCGGCGGCCACCATCAACATGAACACGGCCGCGCTCTTCCGGTTGGGGCGGGTGTCCTTGAAGGTGCGGTAGCGCACCGTCGACACCATGAGCAGCGACAGGCCCGCCACCGCCACCGCCACCGGGACGTAGGCAGACTCGCGCAGAGACTCCCCCTGCGAGGCCACGTGATGGGAGATGATGACCGAGACGAGCATGCCCGCGGCGATCGGGATGGGCAGGCCCACGAAGAAGCTCCCGCCCCCCCCGTGGGGATTGCGCGCCGCCAGCACGTTGAAGCGCGCCAGCCGCAGCGCGCCGCACGCGGCGAACGCGAACGAGACGAACAGCCCCGCGAAGCCCAGGGGCGCCAGCGCCCACTTGTAGACCAGCAGCGCGGGAGCCGCCCCGAAGGAGACGACGTCCGCCAGACTGTCCAGCTGGACACCGAAGTCGCTCTGCGTCTTGGTCAACCGGGCGACGCGGCCGTCGAACCCGTCGAAGAACATCGCGAAGAAGATGGCCAACGCGGCCTGGTAGAGGTGGACCGGCTCCGCCTCGCCCGCGCACAGCGTGATGGCATAGAAGCCACAGAAGATGGACGTGACAGTGAAGAGGTTCGGCAGCACGAACATCAGTTTCCGTAACTTCATCGATCCCTCGACTTCCTCTGATGCCCATGAGTTCCTGGCAGCAGGACGGCCGGAGAACGAACCTTAGCAGGGTTTTATTCGAGGAACCGTCAGACCCAGGGGTCGGCAAGGAGAGCAGGCGCGATGGGAGACGGGCGCTGGGTCGTGTGGGTGCTGGTCGCTGGCCTCGTCGTGGTGCTGGGGAATGTCCTCTGGGTGGCGCTGGTCCGGCGGTGGTACCGTCTACGCACGCCCCTTCCCCAGGCCTTCAAGGCACGGTGCGCGGACGGGTGGGAGGTGGCGGTCCATGTCCGGCGCGCGCCGGTGAGGCGCTTCGAGGAGCCGGTGCTCCTGTGCCATGGGCTGGCGGCCAACCGGTTCACGTTCGACTTCGAGCCCCCCTACTCCGTGGCCCACTACCTGGCCGAAGCGGGCTTCGACTGCTTCAGCGTGGAGTGGCGGGGCACCGGGCACTCACGCCTGCCACCGCGAGGGCGGCGGTACACCGACTTCACCATCGACGACCACATCCTGCAGGACGGGCCCGCGCTGCTGGAGCTGGCGCTGAAGCAGACGGGCGCGAAGCGGGCGTTCTGGCTGGGGCACTCGCTGGGCGGGCTCGTCGGTTATGGGCTGGCCCAGGGGCCGGAGGGCAAAAAGCTCGCGGGGCTGCTCACGCTCGGCGCGCCCGTGCACTTCAAGTCCGAGCCGTTCCTGCGCACGCTCATCTCGCTCGGCGTGCGCGCCGCGTGGCCGGCCCGCTTCCGACAGGAGTGGATGAGCGCGAGCCTGGCGCCGTTCCTGGGCTACGTGACGCTGCCCCTGTCCGACCTGGTGGTGAATCCGCTGCACATCCCTCCGCGCATCCAGCGGCAGGTGTACGCAAACATGATGTCGTCGATGAGCCGCAAGGTGCTGCTCCAGTTCCAGGACTGGATCGAGCACGATGCGTTCCGCTCGTTCGACCGCACCCGCGACTGGCGCGCGGGCATCGCCGGGCTCCAGCTGCCCATCCTCGTCATGGGCGGAAGCGCGGACCGGCTCGCCACCGCGGAGAACGTGGAGAGCCAGTTCGCCCTCGTCACCGCGCCGGACCGCACCCTCCACGTCTTCGGCAAGGACCACGGCGACGCGATGGACTACGGCCACGGAGACCTCGTGTTCGGCAAGGGCGCTCCCACGGAGGTCTATCCCGTCATCCGCGAGTGGCTCGAGAAGCATGCCACGCCGCTCGGCGCCTCCGCCGCGCCCCCGCCGCCCGCCTGAGCCGCCGCGTGCCCGCGGCTCAGCGCGGCCCCGGTGCGGGCTCGACCGTTCGCTTCACGCAAGACAGCTCGGTGCCACGCGAGTCCTCGCTGTCCACGCGCCCCAGATGGATTCGCGTGGCCCCGGTGCACTCGGCCCCGACCAGGCCCTGGCCGCTCTTTCTCGAGCGGAGGACGTCCACGCGGAGGACACCGTCGCCCATGGCCGACAGGGCCGTCCGCGCGCTGTCGCGCACCTCCACGCTCCGGGCATCGAGCGTCGCGAGCGTGTCCGCGACCAACGCGGCCTGACCACAGCGTTCGAGGTCCGCGTCACGCAGCGCCACCCGTGCGTTCTGCGTCGCCAGCACGCAGGCGCCCGAGGCGCCCCGCACCACCACGCCCTCCACGTCCGCGACGACCTGGCGCAGGTGCAGGGCGTCACCCGTGATGCCGTCCGACGAGTGCACGCGCGACACGATGGCATCTCGCAGCCGCAGGCGACCTCCCACCGCGAGCACCCCATACTCCTCCGCGGCCTCCACACGCAGCCGCCGCACCTCCACCTGCGAGCCCGTGAGCTGGAGCGCGCCGTGGCTGCCGCTGCCCCGCACCACCACGTCCTGCAACACCACGTTTCGCGAGGCGACCACGGCGAGCCCCGCGCGCCCGGCGCCCACGGACTGGAAGCCGCGGACCTCGAGCCGAGGTGACTGCACCACGGAGAGCGCGAGCTCGTGGCCCGCCACACTTACCTCCCGCAGCACCAGCGTGCCCTCCACCACCGAGAACGCCGCGCCTGTTCCCGCCTGGGCCGACGAGCGCCGTACCTCGGCGTGGCCGCCATCCATCCCCAGGGCCGACACCGCGCCCGAGACGACCACCTCCTCCAACAAGGCGGAGGCCTGCGCGCCGCGAACGCGCACGGCCCGGCGGAAGGGGCCCGTGAAATGGATGTCCCGGAGGCGCGTGGTCCTCGGTGACACGGGCGCCACCGCGGCCTCCGGCGGAGTCTCCAGAACCACGCCCACGGTCTCCGGAATGCTCGCCTCGAAGCGCGAGGACTCGGCGTCGAATCGGCCGGCGCGGACCTGGACGCCGCCTCGACGCTGCCCGGTGAAGGACACCTTCTCCGCGCGCACCTGCCGGCCACGCGTCACCTCCACCCCCCAGGCCCCCCCTCGGATGGACAGGTTGCGAAGGAGCGTCACGCCCTGCTCGGCAACGAGGGGTTGATCCGCGCCCGAGGCGCTTCGTGATTCCGGGCTCGGCGCGTCGAGGACCGGGGGCAGGACGTTCTGCTCGGATCCCTCGGCTCGCAGCACCACGGCCTCCGGGCCCTCCGCCACCAGCACCGTGGCGGGCCCCTCGCCCTCCAGCCGGACACCCTCGGGCAGGGTGAAGCTCCCCCGGTACTCCCCCGCCGCCAGGTGCACCGTCACCACCCCTGGCCGCCCCAGGGCCTCGGCCAGGGACGACCACGGTCTCTCGCGCGTGCCGTCCCCTGGCCCCGGGGTCGTACCGTCCACCCAGAGCTCCGTCCGCCCGGACTCCGGCCTGGAGACGACCGCGGGCGCCTGGGCCGAGGGGCCCGGACTCCGGCAGGCGCCCAGCGCCAGGATCACGACGGTCGGAAACGTTCGGAAACGCACGAGAGGCAGCAGCCTACCCCATTCCGGCCCCGCCCCGCCCGGGCGCGATCAGCCACACACGCCAAACGATCGGAATCTCAAAGACTTTCTTCCAATCACGATCAGCCAGAATGCTTTTGGCGTGTGATTTCCGCGCGGTGTGTCGGTGGCTCCGACGTGGATTCCCCACTCTGTCTACGCCCGGTGTTTCACCGAGCCAACTTTTCGTCCGGAGGCCGATTTTCCGGCCTCGGAACGCGGTCAGCATTGACAGGGAAAAGAACGATTTGTTACCACCGGTTGGCTTTCGCGCATTCAAGGCCAGACAACGCAGGACGGAGGGGCGTAATGACCAAGGCAGAGCTCGTCGAGGTGGTGGCGGCGCAGACACGTCTCACCAAGAAGTCGGCGGCGCAGATCCTCGACATCGTCTTCACGAACATCGGCAAGGCCGTGAAGAAGGATGCGCGCTTCAGCTACCCCGGCTTCGGCACGTGGTCCGTGCGCTCCCGCAAGGCGCGCAAGATCCGCAACCCCCAGACGAACGAGATGATGAAGCTCAAGGCGTCGAAGACCATCGGCTTCCGCCCGGCCAAGGAGCTCAAGAACTCGCTGTGAGCTGACGCCACCCCGGTCCAGCCCGCGGAGTCCCCGGGACTCGCGCTGGGCCGGGCTCCTCCTCAGGGGCGCTACCTTCGTGGGTGGCGCCCCTGATGCGTTGCGGGCCTCAAGAGCCCGTCGCGCCGCGGGCCACGGGCGGCGCGCGAGGGCGCTCGTCACCGGCGTCCTCGAGCGCGTCCAGCGGGTCCACCACCTCGCCGTCCTTCCACAGCTCGAAGTGCAGGTGCACGCCCGTGGCCAGCCCCGTCTCGCCCGCGAGCCCCACCGCGTGGCCCGGGTCCAGTATCTCGCCGGGCTCCACCAGCACGCGGGACAGGTGGCTGTAGCGCGTGAGCCAGCGGCCCTCGTGCTGGACCTCCACCTGGAGGCCATGGTCGCCGTTCCAGCCCGCTCGCAGCACCACGCCCTTCGCGGCGGTGTAGATGATCTGCCCCTGCTTCGCCGCCAGGTCCACGCCGAGGTGACGGCGCTGCTCGCCCCGGATGGGGTGCCAGCGCTGACCGAAGACGCTGGTGATGGTGACCGGGTCCACGGGCCAGGCCAGCCGGGGCAGGCCGTCCGCGTTCTCCGGGTGCTCGAGCCGGCGCAGCTCCGCCATGCGGACCGCGAGCCGTCCCACCCTCAGCACCACCGCCTCGGCGAGCGCACCCGGCATGTCGCCGTACGTCCTGCCGTCCTGCTCCAGCTCGGTCTCCAGGACGCTTCGGGCCTTCGCCACGTCGCGGGCGTCCGTGCGCTCCAGGGCGCGCTCCAGGAAGGCGTCGAGGACGCCGTTCATCACCTCCCAGCCCTGCACCTGTGCCAGCGGCATCGGGCCGCCCCGGGCCACCTTGCGGCGATGGGCGCGGGCCCGCTCCGCGAAGGTGGAGAGGGCCCCCTGCAGCGCCTCGGAGGGCTCCGGCGAGGCCATGCGCGAGAGCGTCCGCGCGGGGGCGGGCTGGGGCTCGCGGGGAGCGACCGGGGCGGGCTCGGTGTCGACGTACTCCGAGGTGTCGTAGACCTCGTCAAAGCTCATCTTCTGCTCCGACCGGGTCGAGGAGCAGGCACAGAGACCGACGAAGGCGAGGAGGGGCAGTCGACGCACGGCCCGGCGAGCGTACCACGCCCCTGCCGCGCGGCATGCCCACCCCGCCCCCCGGTGCAGCAGGCAAGGGAGCTCGGCCGAGGGGCTCCATCCGTTGGCGCCGAGCCCGCATCCGCGTTGCGCCCAGGGCACACCAGAGTCGCCGCGGGCCCTGCCCTGCGGCGCTGCGTCCCGCGGCCACCGCGCGACATGCTCACGGATTGAACGCCCAGGCTGCCCGGCGGCGACTGCCGGCACAGCAAGCGCGGATGCCGTGTCCACGATGACGGCAACCCATCGCATCGAAGTGAAACGAGAGGGGCCTGACCTGAGCACGCGGTGGACGCAGGCAATCGCCTTGTCGATGCCGGTGGCGGACGTGCTCCGCGGTGTCACCCCACGGCACAGCTCGCGCTGCCGGGCACTCACGCGCGACGGCAGCGTGCGACATACGCACGCCGTGGCCTTGTCTCGAGGCCCGTGGCGGACACCTTCGCAAGGTGCGGCCCTCCACGGTTCAGCTCGCGCCGCTGGACGCGGCTCGCGCGCTACTTCAGCGCGCGACGCACACGCGCCACGGCCTCGTCGATGTCCGCGGCGGACACATCCAGGTGCGTCACCAGGCGCACCGTGTGGGGGCCGCCCGCGGGGTTCGTCAACACACCTTGGGTGCTCAGCAGCGGCACCATCTCCCGGGCCGGACGCGCGAACTCGGCGAAGACCATGTTCGTCTCCACCCGCTTCACGTCCACCTTCACGCCCGGCACCTCCGCGAGCCCCGCCGCGAGGCGACGCGCGTTCGCGTGGTCCTCCGCGAGCCGCTCCACGTGATGCTCCAACGCGTACAGCGCCGCGGCCGCGAGGATGCCCGCCTGACGCATGCCTCCGCCCAACCGCTTGCGAAGCCGGCGCGCCTCGCGGATGAGGTCCGCGCGTCCCACCAACGCCGAGCCCACCGGCGCTCCCAACCCCTTCGAGAAGCACACCGCCGTCGTGTCCGTCAGCTTCGCCCACGACGACGCGGGGACTCCCGCCGCCACCTCCGCGTTGAACAACCGCGCGCCATCCAGGTGCACCGCCAGCCCCGCGTCACGCGCCACCTTCACCACCTGGGCGAAGCGCTCCACGGACCACACCGCGCCACCGCCCCGGTTGTGCGTGTTCTCCAGCGACAACAACCGCGTGCGCGGATTGTGGATGTTGTCCTCGCGCACCGCCGCCGCCACCACCTCCGGCGTCAACACGCCCCACTCGCCCGGCAAAGGCTGCGGCTGTACGCCCCACAGCGCCGGAACCGCGCCGCCCTCGTAGTGCAGGATGTGACTGCCCGCCTCGGTCAGCACCTCGTCCCCCTGCCGGCAGTGCGCGCCGATGGCCAGCTGGTTGGCCTGCGTGCCGGAGGGCACGAACAGCGCCGCCTCCAGCCCGAGCCGCTCGGCCACCTTCGCCTCCAGGCGCAGCACCGTGGGGTCCTCGCCATAGACGTCGTCGCCGACCTCCGCCTCGGCGATGGCTCGCCGCATCGCCGCGGTGGGCTTCGTGACGGTGTCGGAGCGAAAGTCGATGGGCTTCATGGTTCTCCCGAGAGTGGACACAGCCGGTGCTTGGGGACCCGGCAAGGGTGACATACAACGGCCGCGTGCCCGGACGTGAGACAGCGGCGGCGAAGCGCGAGCGCGCGGTGAAGGTCATGGAGCGACTGGAAGCCTCCATGCCCGACGCGCGCATCGAACTGGACTACCAATCCCCCCTGCAGTTGCTCGTGGCGGTGATGCTGTCCGCCCAATGCACCGACAAGCGCGTCAACATGGTGACGCCCGCCCTCTTCCAACACTTCCCCGACACCCAGGCGTACGCCCAGGCCAAACCGACCGACGTGGAGCCGTTCATCCGCACCTGCGGCCTGTACCGCGCCAAGGCGAAGAACATCGTCGCGGCGGCGAAAATCCTCGCCGAGAAACACGGCGGCAAGGTGCCACTCGAGCGTGACACGCTGGCGGAGCTCCCCGGCGTGGGCCGCAAGACGGCGGGCGTGGTGTGCATCCACCTGGGCGGCGACAACGCCTTCCCCGTGGACACGCACGTCAAGCGGCTCGCGTACCGGCTCGGCTTCACCCTCCAGGAGGACCCCGACAAGGTGGAGGCCGACATGCAGGCCGTCCTGCCCCCGGAGCGCTGGATGATGGGTCACCAGCTCCTGGTGTGGCACGGACGACGCACGTGCTTCGCCCGCTCGCCCGAGTGCGCCCGCTGCGTCGTGGCGGAGCTGTGCCCGAAGAAGGGCGTCGATGCGCGTGAGGAGGGGCCGGAGAAGTCCCCGGCCCCGGCTCGCGTGAAGAAGACGGCTACCGCGAAGCGCCCAGCTCGTTCTCGCGCGAAGCCTTGAGCCGCTTCATCCGCTTGCGGATGAACTCGCGCTTCAGCGTGGAGACGTGGTCCACGAACACCGTGCCGTTCAGGTGGTCCGTCTCGTGCTGCACGGCGATGGCGAGCAGCTCGTCACAGCGCAGCGTCTGCTCGTTGCCGTCCACGTCCAGGTACTTCACCGTGACGACGGCGGCGCGGTCCACGTCCTCCGACTCACCGGGGATGGAGAGGCAACCCTCGGTGTAGGTCGTCTCGCCCTCCAGGGTGATGATTTCGGGGTTGATCATCGCCAGGGGCTTGGACTCGGGCTGGCGGGGCGTGGTGTCCAGGACGATGACGCGCTGGAGCACGCCCACCTGCGGCGCGGCGAGCCCCACGCCGTCGGCGGCGTACATCGTCTCGAACATGTCCTTCACCAGCGCGCGGACGGAGTCGTCCACCTTCGTCACCGGCTTGGCCTTCTGCTTCAGGATGGGGTCGGGCCAGATGAGGATTTCACGAACCATGCGGGCCGTCTTAACGCCCCCCGCGCGGACGGGCAACCCCGCCCCGGCCGCCGCCCGCCCTCCCTTCGCGCAGGACGTCCACCCCACGTCAGTCGAGCAGGCTCCGTGCATACTCGGCGCGCAGTCGGTCATCCCCCAGGGCCTGGGCCGCCTCGGACAACACGCTGCGAATCTGCTGCGCGCGGTGCTGGAGGGCCGGGTCCGGATGACCCGCGAAGCGCAGGGGGTGGAACTCGGCGGTGAGCAGCTCGTAGGCCCGCTTGACCTCCTCGCCGCCCGCCGTGCGCGCCAGCCCCAGCACGGTGAAGTAGTCCGCGTCTTGAATCTCCTCGAACTTCGACTCCAGCCGGCGCACGTCAAGCTCGGGAGGCAGCTCGTCGGAGTCCTCGGTGCTCGCGGGCTGGAGGGTGATGAGGCCCAGCGTCCTCGCCACGGAGAGGGCCTTCAGCGCCGAGTCCTGGGGCAGCCCCGCCCCGAGCAGCAGCGCCTCCAGCGTATGCTCGCCGTCCACCTGGGAGAGCAGCTGCAGGTCCCTGGCGGGCAGGCCGAAGTCGTCGGGCGCGAGGTGCAGGTCGCCACGGGTGACGCGGGCGCGCAGGCTGCCGGCGGCCTCGAGCAGGGACTCGGCGGTCAGCGTGTTGCGCAGGGACTCGGCCAGGAGGAACAGGGGCGGCCGGGTGGCGGCGGCGAGCGCCACCTCGTGTGGCACCGGCTCCTGGACCAGTCGGTACAGCGTGGAGGGCTCGGAGAGGGCGTCGAGGAAGACCTGCTCCGTGTAGCGCTGGACCAGGGGCACGGACTCGGACTCGCGCAGATAGCCGCGTCCCCGGAGCGCGTCGAGCAGCGCGCCGGTGGTGGCGCTGCGCACCAGCCGCAGCTCGCCTTCCTGCCTCGCGTCGATGAGGCCATCCGCGCGGGCGCGGTCGATGAGCGACTCACCGGGAGCCGATGAGACGGCGCCCACGAGCAGGCCGTCTCGCAGCCACAGCACGCGCAGCGCGTTCATCACCTTCAGCTCCAGGCGCACCTCCATGCGCGCCTCGCAGAGCCGGAGCACCAGTCGGGCGAGACCTTCCTGTGTGACGCTGCCGCTGCGCGAGACCGCGAGCTCCGGACGTCCTGGAGGTGCCTCCAGGGGGAGCAGCGCCGCTCGGGCCTGCGCGGCGGCCTCCTCGGCCTCGCGACGTCCCCGCTCCTCGAGCTCCAGTCGCTCCTGCTCGGCGCGGACACGCTCCTCCGCGGAGTCCTTCTCCAGGCGGGCCTTCTCCTCGCGCAGCGCCTCCAGGGCCGCGCGGGCCTCGTCGTGCTCCGTGCGCAGGCGCGCGAGCTCCGCGTCCGTCTGCTCGAGCTGTCCCTGAAGCTGGGTGGCGCGGGCCTCGGCGGCGCTCAACGCCCGGGCCTGTTCCTCGATGCGCGTCTCCACGGCGGCGCGCTGACGGGCTTCCGCCTCCAGGCGCACTTCCAGGGCGGTGCGGTGACGGCCCTCCGTCTTGGCTCGAGCCTCCGCGTCGACCAGGGCCTGCTCCGCCTTTCGGGCGCGGGCCTCGGCGTCCGCGCGGACCTCGGCCTCGGCGGCGGCTCGCGCGTCCGCCTCCGCTCGCTGACGGGCTTCTGCTTCCGCTCGCGTCTCCGCGACGACTCGCTGCTTCGCGTCCGTGTCCGCTCGGGCCTCGGCTTCGGCGCGCTGACGGGCCTCCGACTCGGCGAGCGCCTGGGCCTGCTTCGTCTCGGATTCGGTTTCCTCGCGCCGCTTCGCCTCGGCTTCGATTCGGGCCTCGGCCTCCTCGCGCAGCTCCACCTCGAACGCGGCCTCGGCTTCGGCGTCCTCGCGCCGCTTCACCTCGGCTTCGATTCGAGCCTCGAGCTCCGCGCGCTGTCTTGCCTCGGCCTCCGCCCTCGCTTCGGCTTCCTGGCGCTGCTTCGCTTCGGACTCGGCTCGCGCCTCCGCGTCCTTGCGCTGCGACTCCTCAATCTCCGCACGGGCCTCGGCTTCCTTGCGCTGCTTCTCCTCGGCCTTGGCGCGAGCCTCGAGTTCCTTGCGCTGCGACTCCTCAATCTCCGCGCGGGCCTCGGCCTCCTTGCGCTGATTCTCCTCGGCCTTGGCGCGAGCCTCGAGTTCCTTGCGCCGTGATTCCTCGGCCTTGGCGCGGGCTTCGAGGTCCTTGCGCTGCTTCTCCTCGGCATTGGCGCGGGCTTCGAGGTCCTTGCGCTGCTTCTCCTCGGCCTTGGCGCGCGCTTCGAGGTCCTTGCGCTGCTTCTCCTCAGCCTTGGCGCGCGCTTCGAGGTCCTTGCGCTGTTTCTCCTCGGCCTTGGCTCGGGCTTCGAGCTCCTTGCGCTGTTTCTCCTCGGCCTTGGCTCGGGCTTCGAGGTCCTTGCGCTGCTTCGCTTCGGATTCGGCTCTCGCTTCCGCCTCTTCGCGGCGCTTCGCTTCGGATTCGGCTCTCGCTTCCGCCTCTTCGCGGCGCTTGGCTTCAGCCTCGGCGCGTGCGGCGGCTTCCTCGCGCTGCTTCTCCTCGAGCTCCGCTCGCGCCTCGGCCTCCTCGCGCGCCTTGGCTTCCGCTTCCGCTCGGGCTTCGGCCTCTTCACGAAGCTTCGTCTCGGCCTCGACCTTCGCTTCGGCTTCGGCGCGAGCCTGCTCCTGGGCTTCGGCCCGGGCTTCCGCCTCTTCGCGCGACTGGGCCTCCTGCGCGAAGCGCTCTCGTGCCTCGGACGAGGCTTGGGTCTCCAGTTGCGTGAGCGCCTGGACCTCGGCCCTGGCGCGCGCCTCCGCCTCCTGGCGCGCCTTGGCTTCCGCTTCCGCTCGCGCCTCGGCTTCGCTCCTCGCTCGCGACTCCAGCTCCGCCTGGGCTTCCGCTTCCGCGCGAGCCCTCGACTCCGCCCTCGCTCGAGAGTCCGATTCGAGCCGGGCCGCATCCGCGACCTCCGCCCGGGCCTCGGCCTCTGCTCGGGCCAGGGCCTCCGCGCCCGCCCTCGCCTCCGCTTCGACGAGCGCCACTTCCGCGGACTTCACTCGTGCCTCGAGCGCCTGTCTCGCACGGACCTCCGCCTCGGCTCGCGCCTCCGCGTCGACACGGCCCGCGGCCTCGTCCTCGAGGCGGAGCTCGACCTCCTTCATCGCCTGCGCCGACGCGGCCTCTCGCGTTTCAGACTCCGCGAGCTTCGCCTCCAGCTCCACGAGCCGGGCCTGCGCCTCCGCCCGGGCGAGCGACTCACGGTCGGCGCGCTCCTGCGCATCATCCCGGGCGATGAGCGCCTCGCGGACCTCCGCCTCCGCGCGCGCCAGGGACTCGGCCGACTGCTTCGCCTGCTCGCGCGCCTCCGACGTCGAGGTCTCCAACAACGCGCGCAGTTCGATGAAGTCCTGCTCTCGCGACTCGATGCGTCCGAGCGTCGCCTTCGCGGCCTCGTCCACGGAGGCCCGCGCGCGCGCCTCGGCTTCCGCGAGAGCCTCCGCCTCCACCAGTCGCGCCTGGAGCTTCGCGAGCTCCGTGCGCAGGGTCTCCGCCTCCGAGCCACTGCGCACACCCTGCTCGGACTCACGCTGGCGAAGCAGCTCCAGCTCGGCCTCGAGCTCCCGCCGCGCACGCGCCTCCCGCGCGAGCGCCGCCGCGTTCTCGTCTTCTCTCGCTCGGGCTTCCTGGAACTGCTGGTCCACCTCCGCCAGCAACGTCGCGTCGCCAGAGCGCTCCTCCTCGAGGACCTCGAGCCGCGTCTGGAGCGATTGGAGCTGCTCCGTCTGTCGGTCTCGCGCGGTCTCCGCGTCCACGCGCAGCGCGGCTTCGCGGTCCAGGATGGTGCGCAGGGACTCGCTCAGCTCGCGGGCCTCCTGGGCCTGTCGCCCGGTCTCCTGGCGAAGCGCGCGCTCCTCATCCAACGCGGCCTTCAGCGCGTGGACCCGCTCGTGCGCTTCCTCCAACTGGCGCTCGAACTCCTCCCAGCGCGCGCGCAGGGTCGGGTCGTCCACGGTGCTCGCCGACACCGCGTCCGCGGTCTGCTCCGGCGCGGTTCCGACGGAGGGCTCATTCGGCCCGGGCTCGTCGGGAGAGGCGGTCCTCGCGGTCGCATCCGGAGACTCCGTGTCGGCGTCGAACCACCCTTCGCTCGCGGAGGGCAGCGTCGAAGCAGGCAGCTCGGGCTCCGCGTCGAACCAACCGGAGGAGGCCTCGGGCTCTTCGGGAGACGCGACGGCTCGCGCGTCCGCATCCACTCCCGACGCGGTGGGGTCGGAGGGCTCGACCGTGTCAGCCCAGCCCGCGGCGACGTCCGCCATCGAGGTGTCGGCGCTGGCTCCCGCCGTCCCCCAGCTCACCGCCACGCCGGATGCCGAGGCGTCCGCCCTGGCGCTGGTCCAATCGTCGTCGTCCCCCGGCTCCGACTCTCCGAGGGCAGAGGGTGGAGTCGTGGACTCGGCCGACTCCGGTGCATCACCGGAGGGCTCCGGATGCGCTGCTTCCGTCGTGCCCTCTCGAGTGTCGAGGGCGGGCGCCTCGAGGTCGCTGCCGCTCGAGGCCGTGACGTCCGGAGGCGACTGCTTCTCGTCGGACTCGGAGTCGAACCAGTCCTCGCCCACCTGGCGGTTGTTGGCGGACTCGGGGGGCGTGCTCGCGGAGTCTTCGTCCTCGGCTCGGACCTTGGCTTGGAGCTCGGCCTCCAACACGTCCCAGGGCGAGGCAGGCAAGGCCTCTTCTTCTTCGCCTGTCGCTTCGGCGGAGGACTCGGTTGAAGGTGCATCCGCGCTCGCGTCGATGTGCGCGGGCAGGGTCGGTTCATCCGACGTCGTGAAGCCCTTCGCGGCGTTCTCGACCTCGGGGTCGGGCGGAAGCTCGGTCCAGGCAGACGCGTCGACCGGCTCGGGTACGCGTTGCTCGGCATCACGCATCGCGGCCAGCTCCGCCTCGGCCGCCGAGAGCGCATCGCCTTGTGGCGCGGGAGCGTCGACGTCGAAGAAGCCTTCCTCACCGAGCTGCGGCGACTGGGTCTCGGGCCGAGTGGCGGCGGAGACGGGCTCCTCCGTCCAGGCGAGCTTGCCCACCGGCAACGGGGCTTCGTCCCCCGCCGAGGACGCGGCGGACCACTCCGCGGAGACGGCCCCCGTGTCGGAACCACTCACGCCATACAGCACGGTCGCGGGACCGCCTGAGGCGCCACTCGTGCTCCTGGCGTCTGACGCGGGAGGCTCGAAGCCAGCCGAGAACGTGTCGTCTCCCGCTCCCTCCACCATCGCGTCGGGGCCCGGAGCCACTGCGTACCCCGTGTCGGTTCCCTCCGCGGGAGGCGCATCCGCGCCGTCGGACAGTTGCGCGTCAGCGGGTGACGTCGTGGCCGCCGTGAAGCGGGCCTCCGCGGACTGGGGCGACGTGGCCTCGAACGCCCCCTGTTCCGTGGGCTCGCTCGTCCACTCGTCGCCGATGGACGCGTCGTCAGCGCCCTCGCCCAGGAGGTCGCCGCGCTCGTCGGTGACGGCTCCCGTCCACGGCGCGTCGCCGTACACGCGGGTGTCTCTTCCGACACGAGCCACGCCTGGCGGTGTTTCCCATGCATCGGCGCCGTAGTCACCCGACGCCTCTCCCTGCTCGGGAGCGACACCTGTCCAATCCGTGCCGTCGTTCGTGCTCACGGAGTCCAGGCCCGGTGCGGTGCCGTGCTCCGGAGTCCCCTCCGTCATTCCATCGCCACCGTAGGCGTCCGCGCCCGAAGGCGTGCCCTGTTCCGCCGCGTCGTCGAACCAGGTCTGCGGACCGTGGGCTGCTTCCGGATTCGAAGCGGGGGCCGTTTCCTGCTCGGTCCATTCAGCGTTCTCCGTCGCCGAAGCCTCGCCCTCCCACGACGGTGCATCCGCCTGGGGCCCCGCGGCGCCATCGCCCGGAAACGCGGACTCGCCCTCGCCCCGGAACACCTCGTCCGCGGGCAGCGCGCTCTCGTCGAACGCGCCCTCCCCCGCCACCGCCGCGCCCCAGTCCTCGCCGCCTCCCGCCAACGCGGTCTGCGCCGAGGCCAGCACCGCGGCCTCCTCCTCCTGCTGCACCTTCTCCAGCGTCGACTGCACGTCGAGCGGCGCGCGCCGAGCCTGCTCCTCGTGCTCGCTGCGCTCCTCGCGCGTCATCGCCGCCAGCTCCCAGTCCGTCTGGTGCAGCGGCGCCAGGTCGCCGAACAGCGCGTTCGCCAGCGTCGGGTCCCCACCCACCGCGGACCCGGGCGCCGTGGCGTGCCACGTCTCCGCGTCCTCCGCTCCCTTCGCCTCGGGCATCCCCGGCAGGCTCCGGTTCTCCAGCACATGCCACGCGTCCGCCGCCGACGGCGCGCGGATGAGCGAGTCCACCAGCTCCACGAAGCTCGTCCCATCCAACGGCAGCGGCGCCACCGGCGCGCTGAACCCCGCGATGGGCTCGCCCAACAACAGCACCCGGGCCACCTTGCCGTCCGGATGCTGGAGCAGCTCCTCCAGCACCAGCCGACCCCGGCCGCTCTCCACGCCAGGAGCCAGCACGATGAGCGCCGGCAGGTGATGCCCGTAGGCGATGAGCGCATCCGCGGCGGAGGTCGCGAGGATGACCTCGTGCCCCTCACGGGTGAGCAGACGCCGCACTGCGGCGATGGTGGCGATGTCGTCGTGGACGAGGAGGACCGGTGCGCCCATGGGGGGGCACCGAGTCTACAGCATGGCCCCCGGATCCACGTCGAGGACGACCTTCACCGCGGAAGGAACGTCGGCCAGGGCCGTCTCCACCCTGGCGAGCAGCGGGGCGAGCGCCACATGTGTCGGCCCCTTCAAGAGCAGCTGCCAGCGCGTCTTCCCCCGGATTCTGGCGATGGGCGCCACCGCCGGCCCCAACAGCCGCACCCCCGCCGACGCCGGGGGCATGTTCCGGGAGACGAGGTTGCCCAGGTGCCGGGCCACGCTGGCCACCTGCTCCGGGTGCTCCCCCTCCAGTCGAATCGAGGCCATGCGCGCGAAGGGCGGGTACGCCAACGCCTTGCGCCACTCCAGCTCCTGCTGGGCGAACCCGTCGAAGTCGTGCGCCAGCACCCGCTTCACCGGCTCCGCGTCCGGGTTGTAGGTCTGCACCAGCACCCGCCCCGGGTCCTTGCCCCGCCCCGCCCGCCCCGCCACCTGGGTCAACAGGTGGAAGGTCCGCTCGGCGGCCCGGAAGTCGGGAATGGCCAGGGACGTGTCCGCCATGACGACACACACCAGCGTCACGCCCGGGAAGTCGTGCCCCTTGGCCACCATCTGCGTGCCCACCAGCACGTCCAGCTCCCGGCGGGCGAACGAGGCCAGCAGCTCCGTCAGCCGCTCCGCGCTGGTGGCCGAGTCCCGGTCCAGCCGCGCCACCCGCGCGTTCGGGATGCGCTCGACGACCTCCGCCTCCACCCGCTCCGTGCCGATGCCCAGCTTCAGGATGGGGCCCGTGCACTCCAGGCACCGCTCGGGCACGGGCATCGTCAGCCCGCAGTAGTGGCACACCACCCGGTTCTGCGAGCGGTGGTGCGTCAGGCACACGTCGCACGAGGTGCACTTGAGCGACAGGCCGCACACCTCGCACAGGAGCACCGTGCTGTGGCCCCGGCGGTTCAGGAACAGGATGACCTGCTGGCCCTTGGCGAGCGTCTCCTCCATGGCCTGCAGCAGCGGCGGGCTCAGGATGGGCGCCTCCTCCGTCACGATGCCCTCGCGGGGGCGCTCCTGACGCAGGTCCACCAGCTCGATGGAGGGCATGGGCCGGTCATCCACCCGCCGCTTCAGCTCGAGCAGCCGGTAGCGCCCCTTCTTGACGTTCTCCAGCGTCTCCAGCGCCGGCGTGGCCGAGCCCAGCACCACCACCGCGCTGGCCTGCTTGCCGCGCACGACGGCCAAATCGCGCGCCTGGTAGCGCAGGCTGTCGTCCTGCTTGAAGGACGGGTCGTGCTCCTCGTCCACGACGATGAGCCCCAGGTTCTCCACCGGGGCGAACACCGCCGAGCGCACACCCACCGCGATCTTCACCTCGCCCCGACGCAGGGCCTGCCAGTGGAACAGCCGCTCGCGGTCCTTCAGCGCCGAGTGCAGCACCGCCACCTCCGCGCCGAAGCGGCTGCGGAAGCGGCCCACCAACTGCGGCGTCAGGGCAATCTCCGGCACGAGGATGAGGCTGCTCTTGCCCAGGGACAGCGCGTGCTCGGCCGCGCGCAGGTACACCTCCGTCTTGCCGCTGCCCGTCACGCCGTGCAGGAGGAAGGGCTGGAACGCGCCCGCGTCCAGGGCGCCGCGCAGCTGCTCACCGGCGGCGGCCTGCTCGGGGGTGAGGCGGTCGGGGCGGCCCTGAATCAGCCCCTCCTTCACGCCCGCCTCCAGCTTCTTCTCCTCGATGCGCACGAGGCCCTTGGTGGCCAGGCTCTTGAGGTGCGCTCTCGCGCCGGGAATCGCGTGGCTCACCTCCTCCAGCGGGGCGCTGCCGCCCACGGCCAAGAGGTACGCGAGCGCGGCGGACTGGGCATGCGCGCGCGCGAGCGCCGCGGGCACCTCGTTGACGAGCGCCACCGCGAACTGCTGCACATCCGGCTGGGCCTCCTTGCCGTCCACGGGCTTGGACAACCCCGGAGGCAGCGCGCCGCGGATGACCTCGCCCAGGGGGTAGCGGTAGTGCTCGGCCGCGAAGCGCAGGAGCGCGATGAGGTCCTTGGGCAAGGACGGCGAGTCCTCCAGCACGCGCTGGATGGGCTTGAGCCGGACCTTCTCGCCCAGCGTCACGGTGGAGGGGCCCAGGTAGAAGCCCAGCGCGGTGCCTCGGCCGAAGGGCACGAGCACGCGCTGCCCCGGGGCCAGGTTCCCCAGGAGGGCCTCCGGCACGGAGTAGGTGAATTCACCCCGGACGGGGCGGGCCACGGCGACGGAGGCCAGGACGGGAGGGTGCTCGCTCACTGCGAACGCCACTGTAGCGGCCTGTTCCGGTTGGGACAGTTCCCGGCGACGTCTCGCACCCAAGGTACGCAGCGGGATGGAACCCCTGGTGGAGGCCTCCTCCGCGTCGTCCGCCGTCGGCTCGTCCCACAACGGTCGCTGTTCCATGGCGCTCCCTTCGACCCACCGCCCCTGCCCCGTCCGTCCTGCTACCGGGGTCCACAGTGCCAGGGCTGTCTGACATGGGCGTCCCGAGGGACGTGGGCCGTCCGGCGCCAGCGCGTGCTCGCCCACCACCCGTCCGGGCGTGCGAGCCGTCCGACTCCGGCACGCGGACCTCAGCGCCGACCGAGCCGAGGCACCAGTCGCCGCAGTCCCTCCAGTGGCCGGCGCAGATAGGCGCGCTGGGCTTGCACCACGACCTGGATTTCGGTCCCGCGTCCCTCGCCGCTGATGATGTCGAGCCGGCCGCCGACCTTCTCTGCACGCTCGCGCATGCCGCGCAAGCCCCAGTGCCCAGCGCGTCCGCCCCGCTCCAGCGTGGCCACGTCGATGCCTCGGCCGTCGTCACGCACGCACAGCCGCAGCTCGGGGTGCTCGAACAGCAGGCTCACCTCGACCTCGCGCGCCTGGGAGTGCACGAACGCGTTGCCGATGGCTTCGCGGCCGATGCGATAGAGCTCGTCCGCGACCAGGGGCTCCAGCGTGCGCGCCTCGCCCCGCACCACCATGCGCAGCCGGGGCCCCTCCCGCTCGTCGAGCTCCCGCGCCAGGGACGTGAAGGCCTCGGCCAGGTCGTCCTTGCTCGCGGAGGTGTCCCGCAGGGAGCTCACCCGGTCCCGGCCCTCCGTCAGCACGGAGTCCGCGCGGTCCAACGCGGACTCGAGCCCGAGCCGCGCATCCCCCGCTGGAAGACTCGACGTCACCACGTGCACGTTGAGCACGAGCCCCTGGATGCCCTGCAGCAGGGTGTCGTGCAGCTCCCGGGCGATGCGCTCGCGCTCCGCGTGGCGCTCCTCCAGGCGCAACCGCAAGCGCTGCGTCACGCGCCACATCCGCAGCGCGTACAGCAGCCACAGGAGCCCCGCGCCCCCGACGACACACAGCACCGCGAACGCGCGCGTCTGGAAGAAGGTCGGCGCGATGTCGACCTCGAGCGACGCGCCCTGCTCGTTCCAGACGCCGTCCTCGTTGGCCGCCATCACCTGGAAGCGATAGTGGCCCGGCCCCAGGTTGGTGTACGTCGCCTCGCGCCGGGCGCCCGCGTCCTTCCAGCCGTCATCCACGCCTTCGAGCCGGTAGCGGAAGGTGACCCGCTCCGGCATCCCCAGGCTCAGCGCCGTGTAGGCGATGCGCAGCTCGCGCGTGCGCGGCGGGAGCGCCAGTCGCGCGGTGCCCGCGTACGACGTCTCGCCGGAGGACACGGAGCGAATCATGACCGGCGGGGGCAAGGCGTTGCGCTCGATGCGGCGCGGGTCCATCCAGCCCAGGCCGTTGACGGCGGCGAACCAGAGCCGACCGTCTGCTCCCCGCACCAGCGTGGGCAACGGGCGGATCTGCTGCGCGCCGCCGGGCATGCCGTCGTTCATGTCGAAGCGCTCGACGGGCATCACGAAGTCCGGCTCCGCCAGCGCGCGGCGCAGGTCCTCCGCGGCGATGCGCGCGCCACCCGCCTGGCCGTTGAGCCACAGTGCTCCGTCGTCCGTCTTCACCAGGCCGGTGAGGCCCGTCAGCACCTCGGCCTGCGTCGCCTTCAGCATCCGGAAGCGCGCGCCGTCGAACGCGGCCAGCCCCAGCGCGCCGCCCACCAGCGTGGTCTCTCCAGGGAGGATGGCCGTCACCGTGCCGGTGCGCAGGCCCTGTGCCTCGGTGAAGGAGCGCACGTGCGCGCCCTCGAGGATGACGACCTGGTTGGAGCTGTAGCCGAACCACAGGCGGCCCTGGTCATCCAGCACCGCGCGCGCGGGCGGCAGGTCCGGCAGCGCGGCGAGGCCCCCCTTCGGCGTCCAGGTCTCCCCATCCAGCCGGTACACCGTCGAGGCGCGGAAGGACACCCACAGCCGGCCCTCGGCGTCGCGCACGATGGCCTGGATGCGCTGCTCCTCTTCCTGCTCGGGGCGGGAGAGGGTCTCCACGTGGCCGGTCTCCGGGTCGAAGCGCCAGAAGCCCGACGAGCCGCCCAGGAGCAGGCGCCCGTCCGAGTCCAGCAAGGTGGCGGTCATCTCCCCTTCGATGCCGGGCACGCGGACCGGGGACGCCTCCAACCGCCACCAGAAGTCGGTGTTGCGCACCCGCATGGCGGAGCCCGACCACACGCGGCCCTGACGGTCCGCCACGAGCGCGAAGTAGCTCGTATGCGTGGGGAAGCGCAGGGTGGCGACGTCATTGCGCCGGAAGCGGTCCACGCCGAGCTGGGTGCCGACCCAGACGTTGCCCTCGCGGTCCCGGAACAGCGTCATGGCCGCGTCCGACGAGAGCCCCTCGCGAGCGCCGAAGACATCGGTCGCCTCGGTGCGCCGGACGAACCGCCCCCCTTCGAAGGGCTTCGCGACCCGGCAGATACCGCCTTGCGGACACCCGACGAGCCAGTTGGAGCCATCCCGGTCGAAGACGGAAATCACCGCGTGGCTGCTCCACGCCTCGGCTGGGACGTGGGCCGAGGGCGCTGGAAAGCCAGGTCCTCGCAGGGGGCTGGCGCCGCGCTCGTCGTACCGCCAGAGGCTCCCATCGTGGCCCAGGACCAGGGAATGCAAGGTGGGGCCGTCGTGCTCCACGCGCTCGAAGCGACGGGTCCCGGGTCGCAGCACGTACACGCCGCTCGAGCCCACCATCCACAACGCGCCGCTCACGTCCTGGAGGCTGTCGGACCATTCATCCTCCGGCAGCCCCCAGCGAGCGTCCGCACGCGACCAGCCGCCCGCCTCGAAGACATGCAGCCCCTGGGGCGTGTGGGCCCAGGCACGCCCGTCGCCGTCCTCGTCGAAGGACTCCACGGGCTTGCCCTCGGGCAGCCCGCCCGGGGCGAAGTGGCGCACCTCGCCGCCCGCCCCGAGGACACTCGCGCCGCCGAAGGAGTAGCCGACCCAGAGGTCTCCGTTGCGAAGGGCGTGAAGCACGCCCACCGAGCGCGACGCGAGGCTCCCCTCGGGCAGCAGGTCGTGGCGCTCGAAGTGGACGCCGTCGAAGCGATACAGCCCCGAGGCCGTCCCCAACCACAGCCAGCCATCGCGCGTCTGCGCCATGGCCCAGACTCCGGCGGGCGCGCCGTCCTTCTGGGTCCACGCCGTGTGATGGAAGTCCTGGAGCGTGGCGTTCCGAGGCGCCTGGGCCCACGCCACCGAAGAGGTCAGGACGAGCGCGAGCACGAGCCCACGGAGTCGTCCGCTCCTGTCATCGCATCGCGCCGGCCCGGGGGTGGCCTGGCCCCCGTCACACCCTGGTCGAACACCCATCGGGTCGCACCATAGAACGAGTCCCCACCCCGGCCAGGGCCCACGTGACGCGAGGGCTCCGACGTGAAGCCGGTCGGTTCGCCCGCGACCTGGCTGGCACGAAGGCGAGCGTGTCACCAGGTGCTCGGCGGAGGCCCTGGGTGGTGAGGCTCGCTCCAGGGATGGCGCACCGCGGAGGCGCCTGACTTCAGAGCAGGCGGACGGCACGAGCGGGATGACGGACCCGCGCAGGGTGAGCCCGGGCTACAGTCCCTGACGCATGAGCGTGGGCATCGAGAGCCTGGGGCCGGAGCTGTTGGGACAGGTGGGCCCGATGTGCGCGCGTGCCTTCGATGACTACCCGTTCCTCGCGGAGCTCTTCCCCGGCCCCTCCGAGCGCCGGGCGCGGGTGTCGGCCGAGTTCTATCGGGCCACCGTGGAGGACTGCCTCGCGCACGGCGTGGTGCATGCCACCGTCGCGGACGGGCAGCTCACGGGCGTGGCGGCGTGGTTGAGTCCGGGCGGCTTCCCCCAGTCACTCGGGCGGCAGGCCATCTTCCTGCCCACGCTCTGGGCCGGACTGCGGTACTTCCCAGGGCGCGCGCGGCTGGCCCTCCAGGCGCTGGCGAGGCTGGAGCGATACCACCCGCACACGCCGCCCCACTGGTACCTGGCCACCATCGCCGTGGACCCGGCGCACCAGGGCAAGGGCGTGGGCGCGCGGTTGATGCGCGCGGGGCTGGCGCTGGCCGAGGAGACCCGCGCGCCGTGCTTCCTCGAGACGGCCAAGGCCTCCAACCGCGACTGGTATCAGGGCTTCGGCTTCGACCTGCAGCGCACCGAGCCCTGCTTCGACGGCGGCCCGCCGCAGTGGTTCATGTGGCGCCCCGCGCCCGCGCACGAGGCGCCCCGAGCTGACTCCGACGTCGCCCGGCGCACCTCGGGGGCATAGCAGGACGCACCCGCGAGCATCTCGCGCGAGGTGGCGGTCCGCCGACGAGCGACACACCACTGCATGCGCGAAGCACGTCGAGCGAGGGACCTCGCCCGCGCGAGAGGGGGCTCCCGACAAACGCCGCACCGCCACACGCGCGGCACCGGGCTCGCCGCTCATCCGTCCACGGCCGTCGGGCCCGATGCGAAGCCGCGCGACAGCACCTCCCGCTCAAAGCCCACGGGACCGCGCTCACGGGCGAGCACGGCCCCGTCGCCGCTCGGCTACGCTCCGGTCACCTTGCGCCACGCGGGGCGGCCGCTGATGCGCTCCCACCACGCGGCCACGTGCTTGTGCTCGGCCAGCAGGGCCTTCTCCTCGTCGAAGGTGAGGAAGAACGTCAGGTCCGGCAGCCACGCCACCTCCGCGAGCGAGAAGCTGTCACCCGCGAGGAACGGCTGCTTCGCCAGCACCGGGTCGAGGATGGCGAACACCTTCGCCACGCCCTGACGCCCCTCGGCCACGCGGGCCTCGTCCACCGGGCCGCCGCCCATGTGCGGCTTGAAGAGCCGCTCCCACGACACCTTGAAGGCCGAGGGAGAGAAGTAGCACTGCTCCACGCTGAGGTACTGCTCCATCAAGCCGTAGGCCTTCGGCGCCGCGGGCGTGAGCGACGGCCCCGGCAGCACGCGGTCCAGGTAGCGGATGATGGCGCGCGACTCGTACAGCATGAAGCCGTCATCGTCCTCGAGCGTCGGGATGACGCCGAACGGATGCCGCGCGAAATGCGCCGGCGACTTGTGCTCGCCCTTCGTCAGGTCGACGAGCACGAGCTCCGCCTCGCGCCCCTTCTCCGCCAGCGTGGCGAGGACCTTGCGCGTACAGGTGCTCAGCGGATGGCCAAAGACCTTCATGTGCGTTCCTCCGTCAGTGGGCCGGCGGACAGCGACCGGACGGGCGTGACTCTTCAACGCGCCACCGGAACGTCGCAAGCGAGTCGCAAGGAACACCCGGCACCGCCCTCGCGCCTCGCCGTGACGCGTCAACGTCTCCGGCGAGGGGAGCGGTGTCTGGCTACGGCGTGAAGAGCTTGTCGGGCACGGTGGCCCGGGTGTCGCCCTTCAGCGCGGTGAAGCGCACGGCGCGCTGGTCTCCACGCCACACCTCGATGGTGCGCGGCATGGCCTCACCCACCGCGGGCGAGTTGTAGTCGAGGAAGCGCACGTCCCAGGCCACCTTCGCCGCGTCCGTGTAGCGCAGCCGCGCGGGGCGGAAGGAGTCCTTGTACACCCAGAACTGGGGACGGTTCTCCCCCTGCTCGCCGAGCACGTACGTCACCTCTCCGCTGAAGCGCGCCAGGCCCGTGCGCGTCGTGTCGACGCCCAGCCCCTGCAGGTACTGCTGCACGGACTCCTTGAGCTGCTGCACGGGGCCGCCGCCCGCGGCGAACAGCGGGCACACCTGCGCGACGAGCACCGACAGGGACGCAATCTCGTTGCCCTCCAGCCGGCGACGCCCCGCCACCTGCACCACCGCGGAGCGCGAGTTGCCATCCGGCACGGACGCCTCGAAGCGGCAGCGCCCCGGCATGCGCAGGTACAGCACGCCGTCTCCCTGCACGTCGGGACGGTCCGTCGCCGCGCCCAGCGCGGCGCCAGCCTCCTTCACCGCGGGACCCAGGAAGCTCAGCGAGCCCTCCACGCGCAGCCCGGACAGCTTGAGCTCGTCGCGCTCGGTCACCATGCGCCGGAGGATGGAGCCCCCGGGCAGCACGTAGGCGAAAGCGGTGAAGGACAGCAGGACTGCGACGAGTGCGACGATGCGCTTCACGGCTTCTCCGTCTTCACGACCTCACGCATGTACTCGAGCAGCCCGCCCCGGAGCTCGGGGCGCTTGAGCGCGTAGGCGATGTTCGCCTTGAGGTACCCCACCTTGTCGCCCGCGTCATAGCGCTGACCCTTGAATTTGTAGCCCAAGAGACCGTGCGACTGCTGCAGCGTGGCCAGACCGTCGGTGAGCTGGATTTCCCCGCCGACCCCGGGAGTCTGCTTCTCCAGGATGGGGAAGATCTCCGGCGGCAGCACATAGCGGCCGATGACGGCGAGGTTGGAGGGAGCGGTGCCCTTCTTGGGCTTCTCCACCACGCGGTCGATGCGGATGACGCCGTCGCCCAGGTCCGTGCCCGCGGCGATGCCGTACATGTGCGTCTCGTCGTCGGGCACTTCCATCAGCGCGATGACGGCCTGGTTGTACTTGCGGAACACGCGGGCGAGCTGGCGGATGCCCGGCTCCTCGGCGTCGATCATGTCATCGCCCAGGAGGACGCCGAAGGGCTCGTCACCGATGGCGCTCTTGGCGCAGAGCACCGCGTGGCCCAGGCCCTTGGGCTCCTTCTGGCGGATGCTGACCACGCGCACCAGGTCCGCGATGGCGCGCAGCTTGTCGGCGTCCGCCGTCTTGCCGCGGGCGCGCAGGGTGGTCTCCAGCTCGAAGCCGATGTCGAAGTGGTCCTCGATGGCGCCCTTGCCGCGGCCATTGATGAGGACGACATCCTCGATGCCGGCGGACACGGCCTCCTCCACGATGTACTGGAGGGTGGGCGTGTCGACGATGGGGAGCATCTCCTTGGGCACCGACTTGGTGGCCGGCAGGAAACGCGTGCCCAGCCCGGCTGCCGGGATGACACACTTGCGGATGAGGGACTCTGCCTTCGGTGTGTTGGCGGACATGAGGGCAGCGAATCTATTGGCGCCCTTCCCCCCCATCAAGCTGGTTAGGATGGCCATCCCATGTCGCTCCGTCCCGTCGTCCTGTTGTTGGCTGTGTGTGTCTCCACCGCCGCTTCCGCCCAGCCCTCCGAGGACCTGAGGGACATCATGAGCGCGCGCGCCTATGGCATGGGGGGCGCGTACCGCGCCCTGGGGTTGGGCACGGAGGCGGTGCTGGGCAACCCCGCCGCCATGGCGCTGTGGCCGGCCTACCGCTTCGAGGGCACGGGCGCGTGGGACACGGCGCTCAAGGAGGGCATGCTCGGCATCTCCGTCATCGACGGGGCCACCAGCAAGCTGGCCATGGGGGTGGACTACCACTGGGTCAGCCTGGGCCGGGGCGGTGCTCGCACCAGCGCGCATCTGAGCTCGCTGGGCGTGGGGTTCCCGCTGACCCCGGGCATCCTGATTGGTGGCGTGGCGCGCTACCTGCGCATGAGTGGCACGGGGCGATATGCCAACTCGGTGACAGTGGACACGGGCGTGCTGATGCGGCTGTCGCAGTCGTTCGTGGCCGGCGTGTCGGGGCACAACCTCATCAACACCGACAACGTGGAGCTGTCGCGCTACTACACGGGCCACATCGGCATCATGTCGGGGATGTTGACGCTGGCCGGTGACGTGCGCGCGGACTTCGAGACGGACGACAAGACGACGCTCACGTACGCGGGTGGGCTGGAGTACCTGATGGGGATGCAGGTGCCGATCCGCGCCGGCTATTCGTATGACGGCTTCACGCGCACGTCGCGGCTGAGCACGGGCCTGGGCTTCATGACGGAGCAGGGCGGCGGGCTGGACATCGCGTACCGGCACGAGCTGGGTGGGGAGAAGAGCCGCATGCTGGCGCTCACCATCCGCCTGCAGGTGAATTGAGGCTTCAGCGCGAGGGGGCGCGCAGCGCGAGGTAGCGCTCGGACGCGGCGAAGCGCAGCAGCTCCACCAGCTCCGGGTCCTGGGAGCGGCGGGAGCGAATCACCGTGACGGCGGGGCCCACGCCGCCGCAGGCCACCAGGCCCGCGCGGTTGGCGGAGTCGCGCGCGGCGTCCGCGAGGGCGGAGGCGTTGAAGTCGCGGGTGCCGGGCTCGAGCAGCTCCAGGGTGCGCTCCAGGGCGCGCGGGGACAGCGCGTCGCGCACGAGCCGCGCGTCGGCGCTGGAGTCCTTGGGGTCCTTGAGGACGGTGGACAACAGGGCGAGGGCGCGCAGGAGCTGGGCGCCCTTGAGCGCGCGCAGGGCGAGCAGGTCCGGGGAGAGGGACAGGAGGGCGCGGCCGGCGTGGAAGCGCAGCTCGGCGGCGGGCAGGGGCTGGCGGATGGCGGCGCGGCCGACGAGCAGGCGCGGCTTGTCGGTGTGGACGGCGGTGAAGGGCGGGCCGTCGTCGTCGGCGAGCACGAGCTCCGGCAGGTTCATCGCGAGGATGCGCGCGGAGGTGTGGAGTGCGTCGAGGACGGCGGGCGCGCCCGGGCCGGCGACGGCGCGCAGGGGCTCGGAGGCGTCCGCGGCGCGGCCCTGGGCGGGGAACAGGCGGCACAGGGCGATGCCGGCGCAGGCGAGCAGCTCGCCCGAGGCGGTGCGCAGGCCCGGGTGACGCAGGCCCGCGCGCTCGTCGCCGGTGAGGGGTGGACGCTGGAGGCGGGGGGCGGGCGTTTCGCGACCGGCGAGGGCCTCGACGATTTCGCGCATGAGGACGGCGCGGGGGGCGTCGCCTCGGGTGTCGAAGAAGTCGGCGAGCTGCTCGTAGGTGGCGGTGTCGAGCGGGCGCTCGCGGAGCTGGCGGAAGACCTCCGGCTCGGTGTCCGAGGCGGGGGCCGGTTCGGGGACGACGATGGGGTTCTCGCGCGTCTCGGCGGCGCCGACGAGCGGAGCGGCGGGCGGCGGGGGCTTCGCGATGAAGGTGCGGCCCGGCGCGGGGCCGGCGGCGGTGCCCTCGGGGCGGTTGGCGCGGTGGACGCGGCGCACGGGGTCCATGCGGCCCGGCGGGGCTTCCCAGGAGATGATGCGCGTCTCGGGCACGGGCGGAGCGTCGAGGTCCATGGCGCCGCCGCTCATCAGGTCGATGGCCCTGCCACCTCGCGGCTGGGGCTCCGGGGGACGCGCGGGGCTCGGGGCTCGGGGCTTCTCGTCTCGGGGCGCGCGGGGCTGCGGGTCCGCGCGAGGCGCGGGGGCGCTCTCGCCGAAGACGACCGTGGAGCCCGACGGGGCGGGACGCTCCAGCTCCGGACCGAGCGCGGCGAGACTGTCCTCGCGGGGCGCGGGCTTCTCCACGCGAGCGAGGACCGGGGGCGCGGGCTTCTCCGTACGCGCACCGGAGGGCGCAGGCTTCGCGGCGCGGGGCGCGGGGTTCTCCCCGCGAGACGCGTTGCCGGGCGCGGCGCCGGTGGAGAGCGCGGGCTTCTCCGGGCGAGATGCGTTGCCGGGCACGGCGCCTGTGGAGAGCGCGGACTTCTCCGAGCGAGGTGGGTTGCCGGGCGCGGCGCCGGTGGAGAGCGCGGGCTTCTCCGGGCGAGGTGCGTTGCCGGCCGCGGCGCCGGTGGAGAGCGCGGGCTTCTCCGAGCGAGGTGGGTTGCCGTCCGCGATTCCCGCGGACGCAGCAGGTCTCTCCATGCGAGATGCGTTGCCACCAGCGTCTCCCGCGGACGCAGCAGGTCTCTCCGTGCGAGATGCGTTGCCAGGTGCTGCGCCCGCGGATGCAGCTGGCATCTCCGAGCGAGGTGATTTGCCGGCTGCGGCTCCTGAGGACGCAGCAGGATTCTCCGGACGAGGTGCGTTGCCAGATGCGGCCCCCGCGGACGCTGCAGGCCTCTCCGTACGAGCTGCATTGCCGGATACAGGCCCTGCCGAGGGCGCCGGCTTCTCCGGGCGAGATGCGTTGTCGGGAGCGGCGCCGGTCGATGGAGCGGACCTCTCATTACGAGGCGCGTTGCCGGGTACAGCACTTGCGGAGGGGCCAGGCCTCTCCGTGCGAGATGCGCTGCCGGGTGCCGCACCCCTCTCCGTACGAGGCGCGCTGGCGGGCGCACCACCGCTGGGCAGAAGGTCCCTCTCCGCACGAGACGCATTGCCGGGCGCGACATCGGCGGACGCAACGGGCTTCTCCGCGCGAGGCGCGTTGCCAGCCGCTGCACCCTTCTCCGCACGAGGCGCGCTGGCGGGCGAGACACTCGTGGGCGCATGAGTGCGCGGAGAGGAAGCGTTGGCGGACAGCCCGTCGGCGGGCTGCGCGGACTTCCCACCTCGCGGACCCGGGCTGTTCGTACTCGACGGCGTCGCGACGTCGCCGGGTGCGCCCCTCTCGCCCCTGGCACTCGGGCTGTTCGCCCCCGCCGGAAGTGCGGACCTCTCGGCTCGTGGTGCGCCGGAGGGAACGGCAGCGGCGCCCGCCTGCGGCTGTGAAGCGGCTGCCCCGGACGCACCACTCGCCGCCGACGGTCCCGTCGTCCTGTCGCCTCGAGGAGGCGCGATGCTCGTCGCCTCGACGCTCCCTTGTCCCGGAGGGACATTCGGGTCGGAGCTCGAGGTGATCTCCTCGGACAGGTCTCCGCCCGCCGCCACGAGCGACGTCGACTTCGCGGGCGAGGGAGCCAACGGAGACCTCGGCCCACTGGACTCGCGGCGAGGCGTCGCGCTGCGGGGCGGCTCGGGCGGCGGCAGCGCCGCTTCCCGCTCCTCACGCGCCAGCCTCAACCCTTCCGCGCGCCGCGCGTAGACCTGCGCCCGCTCCGCGTTGCCGAGCGACTCGCGCCACAAGCGCGCCAGCCGCTCCCACGTCTGCTCGCGTTCGAGCTCGTCCTCGGTCGCGGTGGCCGCATGCTCCAGCGCCCAGGCCGCCTCGCCCTGGTTGCCACGCGCCCACAACCGCTCCACGAGCAGGAGCCACGCCTCCTTGTGCCCCGGCTCGAAACGCACCGCCTGGCGAAGCTCCCCCAGCGCGGCCTCCATCTCCCCGGCGGCCTCCAACGTGGCCACCAGCTCGAGCCGCGCCTGTCGCGCCGCGGGGCCACGTGACTCCCGAGCCAGCTGCGCGCGCAGGAGCTTCCCCAGCGACTGCGTGTCCCCCAGCTCGCGCGCGAGCCACAAGAGCCGCTCCCGAGCCTGCTCACTCTCGGGGTTCTCGGCGAGCACCTCACTCCAGGCCCACTGCGCCAGCTGCGAATCACGCAGCTGCTCCTCGGCGGTGCGCGCGAGCACCCGAAGCGCCTCGGCCCGGTCGGGCGTCCGACGCTGCAATCCCGCGAGCACGGTGCGCAGACGAGACGCCAGGGAGCGTCTCTCTTCGCCCTCGACACAGAGCAGCAGCCCCGCCAGCGCGGGCACCATCCCCGGCACCAGCGCATCCGCGGCCTCGAAGTCCGCACGGGCCTTCTGGAGCTCCCCCATGTGCAGCCAGCGCTCGCCTCGCGTCAGCAGCGCCGTCGCACGCGCCCGCCCGGTCCGCGCTCGCTGGATGGCCTCGTCGAGCGCACGCCGGACCAGCGAGGCATCATCACGAGAGGACAACAGCCGCACCTGCTCACGAAGCGCGACGCGATCTCCCGTCAGCTCGACGATCTCGCCGTACATGCGCGCGGCGCCCGCGGGGTCCTGGAGCTCGGTCTCCATCACCTCCGCCAGTCGCGTCAGCGCCTCCGCGCGCATCGCCGGGTCCTTCGCCCGGTCCGCGCGCTTCAGGTACAGCTGGGCCAGCTCCTTCCACGCACGACGGGCGATGAACTGGGCCTCCAGCTTCTGGGAGTGCGCCCACTCCTCCGTGTCCTCGCCGTGGACATGCTCGCCCGACCCCGGACGTCCCGAGCGCGGCGGCACCGGGGCGCTGCTGCTTCCCACGGGAGCAGGCGCGGCTCGACCCGCGTTATCGCCACCCGTGGATGCGCGCCCGAGCGCGGCGAGGAGGTCCGCGAGCGGAACCTCCGTCGTCTCCGAGCGCGGAGCGTCCTCGACTCGAGTGGGGCCAGCGCCCCGCGCGGACGGCTCCGTCTCCGCGGGCTGGAGGACGGGAGGCTCCACAACCGACGGGTTCCCCTTCGGGGGGGCGGGCCGCGGCGCAGCCGGCTCCTCGGACGCGTCGTCCCAGGGAACCGAGAGTGCACCCAGGTGGACCGCGGGCATCTCGACCTGGGTCTTCGCGGGCAGGTCGGTCTCGGAGGGCGGAGCCTCCAGCAGCGGACGCGCGGAGCCCTCGATGGCATCCGTCGAGGAATCATCCGGAGCCCAGTTCCGGCCGATGGCGGCCGAACCGCTCGCTTCAAGAGACTGAGGACCCGACGCGCCTCCAGCGCCCTGCTCCGCGTGAATCAGTTCCGCAGGATTCATGAACGACGAAGGTGTCTCCGGACGGATGCTCGGAGCCGCGCGCTCGGTCGGACTCGTGCCCGATGAAGTCTCGGCCGCCGCAAAGCCCAGGCCGACGTGTGCTTCGCTTCCTTCCGCTGAGGCCCCGCTCGCCCCTTCGCCAGCAGACGCATCCGCGCGGTCAGCGGCCGGCGCACTGCCGACCGCCGGGGTCGCACTCGACGAAGCATCGGCAGCCGTATCCGTCGGGCCAACAGGCGTCGGGAGCCCGACCGCAGGGACCGCGCCCGACGAACCATCGGGAGCCCCTTCGACGGGGACACCGTTCGTCGTGCCCGACTCTTCGCGAGCTTCATCGCCCAGTGGCAGGGCCAGCGCATCGGTACGACTCACACTCGGTTCCGTACTGGCGAGTGGCGAGGCCGCCACCTCCGTCGGCTCACGCGTCTGCGTGTCCTCGCCCGCCGCGGCACGCGCGCCTTCCATCAGAGCCCCCGTCGCCGCGTCCTCTCCCGCCGAAGCCCGAACATCCTCTCCCGCACCAGACTCGGAAGACCGACTGGCCGCGCTCGACGCCTCGACCCGCGACACACCCTCGACCGCCGACGCCTCACCCGTCGTCGCCGAAACCCGCGCGTGCGCCACCGGCTCCGTCGGCGTCACCTCCCATGGCACGGCTCCACCACGCGTGCTCTCCCGAGGCTCGCCCTCCAGCGACCGAGCAGCCCCGGAGGTCTCCAATCCCAGGGGCGGTCCCTCCACCTGGAACTCCACCCGCGACAACTCCATCGTCAGCGAGCGCGGCGGCGGCGCCACCGGTGTCACCTTCGGCGCCACGCCCGAGGTGTCCACCACCGTCGCCGCGTGGTAGTCGACCTCGTCCTCCTCCCAGATGGACACGCCCTGCGCGCCCGTCTTCTTCGTCGGCAGCTTCTCCAGCACGCTCCCCACGGGCGCGGCGGCGGGCTTCGTGCTCTTCGCACGGAGCGCCTCCAGGACCCGCCGCGCGCGGCGCTCGTCCGGGAACTCCCACGTCAGCGCGTCGAGCACCGCCACCGCGCGGGTCCCCTGCCCCGTCTTGCGCAACAGGCGCGCGAGCTGTCGGCGCACGGCGAGCCGGACGTCGGCGGACTCGGTGGGCGGCACGGTTTCCAGCAACCCGATGGCAACAGTTTCGGCCCCCGCCAGTCGCCCGAAGCGCACCAGCGCGGCGGCCAGGCGCGGCGTCATCGGCAGGGTGCGGCGGGCGGTCGTCAGCTCCTCGAACGCCCGGGCGGCGGAGCCCTCGCGCAGCCAGCGCGCGGCGGCCCGGAAGTGCCGAGCCACCCCTTCCGCCGCCTCATCCGTCGACCCGACGTCGAGCGTGCCGGCTCGCGGCACCTCCTGTCGGACGGCCGCGGGCTCCGGCGTTCCGGCGCCCTTGCCGTTTCTCACGCCACCCATGGGTGCGGCAGTCTACACAACGATGGCCATCCCGGTTGTCACCGTCCTCCTTCCCGCTCGAAATGCCGAGGCCACCGTGGCCCGCGCCGCCCGGAGCCTGCTCGACGGCACCCTCCAGGACCTCCGGCTGCTGGCCATCGACGACGGCTCCACCGACGCCACCCGCGCCGTCCTGGAGGCCCTGGCCGCCCGGGACTCGCGCGTGGAGGTCCTCACCGGCCAGGGCCGGGGCCTCGTCTCCGCGCTCCACCTGGGCCTCCGGCAAGCCACCTCCCCCTACGTCGCCCGGATGGACGCCGACGACGAGGCCCTGCCCCGGCGCCTCGAGGCCAGCCTCCACGCCCTGGAGGCGGACCCCGGGCTCGCCGGCGTGGGCACCGCCGTGGAGCTCTTCCGGGACGACCAGCCGGTGAGCCCCTCCCTCCAGTCCTATGCGCGGTGGATCAACAGCCTGACCTCCCCCGAGCAGCTCTTCCACGCCCGCTTCATCGAGAGCCCCCTGTGCCACCCGTCCGTCTGCCTGCGCCGCGACGCGCTGACGTCCACCGGCGCCTGGCGGGACGGGGACTTCCCCGAGGACTACGCCCTCTGGTTGGAGCTGCTCGAGCAGGGCCACGCCCTCAAGAACCTGCCCGAGGTCCTCCTGCGCTGGCGCGACAGCCCCGCGCGGCTGACGCGGACGGACCCGCGCTATGGCCTCGAGAGGCTCATGTGGACCAAGGCCCGCTACCTGGTGGCCCGCCGCGGCCCCCTCTCGAAGGCCCGCGTCTGCACGCTCTGGGGCTCGGGCCCGAGCGGCAAGCGGATGACGCGACTCCTCCGTGAGCACGGCGTGGAGGTGCGGCGCTACATCGATGTGCATCCGCGCAAGAAGGGCACCCGGCTCAACGGGATTCCCGTCGTGGGCCCCGAGGAGCTGGGGCCGCCGGGACAGGAGCCGCTCCTCGTCTGCGTCGGCGTGCGCTGGGCCCGCGAGGAGCTGCGTCAGGACCTGGCACACCTGGGCTGGGTCGAGGGCCGGGACTTCACCTGCGTGGCCTGAGGCGCGCTACTTCTCGGGCACCGCGCCGCTCGGCACCGCGACGCCCGCGAGGGTGAAGAAGCGCAGCAGGTCCTCGGGCACCGGCGCCTCCACCGAGAGCGTCCGCCCCGTGTCCGGATGGGCCAGCTCCAGCGCGTGCGCATGCAACAGGCACCGCGCCGCCTCCGTCCCCGCCGCCCTCGCCGCGCCGCCATAGCGAGCGTCCCCCAGAATCGGTGCCCCCAAGGCCGTCAGGTGCGCGCGCAGCTGATGCGTGCGGCCCGTGTGCGGCAGCAGCTCCACCACGCAGAACTCCGGCCCGGCATACAGCGTGCGGAAGTACGTCAACGCGGGCACCCCGTTGGCGGCCCGGCTCGCCCGCCACCGCCCCGGACGCGACGGGTCCTTGGACAGCGGCAGGTCCACCTTGCCCGACGCGGGCAGCCCCGGCCCCGTGGCCGCCACGTAGCGCTTGCGCGCGCGCCCCTCGCGAAACTCCGCCGCCAGCGCGGACGTCGCCCGCGCCGACTTGCCGAACACCGTCACGCCCGACGTCTCGCGGTCCAACCGGTGCACCAGCCCCGCCTCGCGTCCCAGGTACCGGCTCACCTGGTCCACCAGGTTGCCCCCCACGCGCGCCTCCGTGGGCTGCGCGGGGAGCCCCGCTGGCTTGTCCACCGCGAGCACCTCCGCGTCCTCGTGAAGGACCCGGAACGTGGGGGCCTCCGGCGCCTGGGCCAGCGAGCTCGTCCCACCCTCCTCCAGCACCACCGCCACCACCTGCCCGGACGTCAGCCGCAGCTTCGCGTCGCGGCAGCGCTTGCCGCCCACGTACACGGCGCCCACGTCCACCAGCTCGCGCGCCTGCGCCTCGGACAGTCCGAGCTCCCCGGCCACCGCCTCCGCCACGGCGCGCCCCGCGCCCTCCACCCGGAATGTCCGACGCTTCACTCGCGGCACCTCACTTCCAGTCCGCTCGCTACAGAAAGGCGCGGCCCACCACAAGGCCCACCCGCCAGGTCCACGGGCCACCAGGGCCCCTCACCTGTTCCCCCGGGCGAGCGCGTCCCCTGGTAGCTTGCGCGGCCCCATGGACCGCCCCCTTCACTCGGTGCGTACGCGGCTGGACGACTTCCTCGCCGAGCTGGCCACGCTCCAATATCGCCACGGCGCCGGGCTCTCCTCCGAGCCCCCCAGCCTCCACGCCTCCTTCCCCGAGCTGTCCTCCCCGGACACCTTCATCGCCGCCAACGAGGCGCTCGCCAAGGCCCGCGCCAAGGAGGACCCCCTCGCGGTGCGCCGCATCCAGTTGCTGCGCGAGCTGGTGGCCACCCACGTCGAGGAGGCGCTCGCCGCCCGAGCCGCCCGGGCCGTGGCCGACCTCGAGAGCAAGGCGGTGCTCACCATCGACGACCAGACCTACGCCTTCACGGAGGCCCTCGGCCGCCTCCCCCGCGAGCCCCGCCGCGCGCGCCGCGCCGGCCTGGAGCGCGCCGTGGGCAACTTCCTCTGGGAGCAGCGCGGCCCCTACGGAGACCGCCGCGACGCCGCCCTCCACGCCGCCGAGCGCCTGGGCGCCACCGACTACCCCACGCTGCGCCAGGACGTCACCGGCATCCCCTACGCCGACCTCGCCAAGGCCGCGGACGAGACGCTCCGGCGCACCGAGGACGCGTACCGCGACGTGCTCGCGTACGTGCTCAAGAAGGTGGACCCGCTGCTCAGGCCCCTGCCCGGCGGCGACGCGCGCCGACACGACGTGCAGGCCGCGCTGCTGGCGCCCTGGATGGACGAGCACCTGCGCCGCGAGGACGCGTGGCCCGCCGTGGTGCGCTGGCTGATGGAGTGGGGCTTCACGCCGCACGCGGACGGCCGCATCCGGCTGGACGAGGAGGACCGCCCCGGCAAGTCCTCGCGCCCCTTCGTCGTCACCGTGCGCGTGCCGGACGACGTCCGCCTGGTGCTCCAGCCGCGCGGCGGACTGGACGCGCTGGGCAGCCTGCTCCACGAGCTGGGCCACGCGCAGCACCGCGCGCACGTGTCCGCGACGCTGCCCATGGAGCTGCGCCGCCTGGGCGACGCGGGCATCACCGAGGCCCACGCCGCCGTCTTCGAGCGCCTGCTGCTCTCCCCCGAGTGGCTCAAGCGCTACCTGGGGCTGGGCGCGGTGCTCGCGCGCGACACGGCGAGGCTGGCCGCGTTCCAGGCCCTGGCCGTGCTTCGGCGCCACTGCGCGAAGCTGTCCTACGAGCTGTCCCTGAGCCAGAAGGGCGCATCCACCGAGCGCGCGGACGAGTACGCCGACGGCCAGCGCCGCGCCCTCTTCGCCGAGCCACATCCCGGCTTCTTCCTGTCCGACGTGGACCCGCAGCTCTACGTGGCGCACTACCTGCGAGCGTGGGCGCTGGAGGCCCGGCTCACCGGGCGCCTCACCGAGCGCTTCAACGAGGACTTCTGGCGCAACCCGCCCGCCGCCGCCTGGTTGAAGGGGCTGTACGCGCGGGGTGGAACGGATGACGCGGAGGGACTGGCCACGGAAATCTCGGGCACGCCGCTGGCGCTGCCCGAGGCGGGAGAGCGCCTCGTGGCCATCCTCAACCGGTAGTGGTGACCGCGCGGGCGACTACTTCTTCTTGCGCAGCGCCCGGACAATCTTGTCCTTCGTCGGGTTGGCGGCCGTCTCGCGAGCACGCGGCGCGGCGGGCGCCGCCGCCTTCGTGGCGGGCGTCTTGGCCGCGGCCCGGGCGCGCATGGCCTTCATCAGCTGCATCTCGATGAAGAGCAGCTCGTCACCCAGCTCCTCGTTGTCCCCTGCGGCGCGCGGCAGCGGAGCCCGCGTGCTGGAAGCGTCGGCGCCGTGCCGCATGCGCAGCACCTTCTCCTCCTCGGCCGACAGCGTGCGCGTCTTCTCCAGCGCCGCCTTGACCTCCTTGGCCGTCACCGTGCTACTCCCGACCTTGCGCTCCATCTCCGCTCCCTTGCTGTACAGCCCACTGAACTTCCGAGCATGTCGGACGCGTCTGGGCCGCAACCGACGAGGATTGTAGAGGACGCAAGAGTCAGCGCAAATTTTCTTCCAACAGGTTGGGCCCGCCCTGTAG
Organism: Myxococcus faecalis; assembly: GCF_050039385.1. NCBI lineage: Bacteria > Pseudomonadati > Myxococcota > Myxococcia > Myxococcales > Myxococcaceae > Myxococcus > Myxococcus faecalis. The sequence continues at coordinate 2,948,182 of NZ_CP144336.1, forward strand.
CGCGAGGCGCCTACAGGTGCATTCCCAGCCCCAGGAATCCGGACGAGAGCGCCTGTCGCTCCCCGGCGAACGGGGAGCCGGTGGCGGAGAAGTTCTGGTAGCGGGCCTCGGCGGAGAGGAAGAGTCCCTGGCCCAGCTCCACGTCCAGGCCCCCGCACAGCTCCGCCCCCAGTTGGAGGGAGCGCGTCGCCCCCTCCTCCCGGAGCGCGTGGGCCACCATGAAGCTCAGCCCGAGGCCCAGGTAGGGACGGACCCGTCGGGGCCCCGGGGGCGTGATTCGCAGGGACATGGGCGTCGCCTCGGTGAGCTGTCGACTGGAGGCCACGTGGCCGCCCACCTCGAGGAGGGACGCCTCCCGGCGATAGCTCCAGGCCAGTCCCGCGCTGTAGCCCGCCTCGCGCCCGCCCTCCGTGTCCGACAGGACGTAGGCGCCCACCGGGAACACGGTGACGCCCAGGCTCCGGGCAGGGGGCTGCGCCTGGACGCGGGACGCGAGCAGCCCGCAGAGACAGGCCAGGAGGGGGCGGAGACGACGCATGGCCCTGCGGGAGAGCAAGCCACACGCCACGGTGGAACCCGTGTGAAAACAGTGGGTTGAGGCGATTCTGCGTGGCCCTGACGCGGGCGTCCGGGCGGAGCCGTCAGGGCAGGCGGGCGGACGGAGAAGCGGTGGGCCGAGGGGGCCATGACGCGATTGTCCGGGCGCGTCGCTCCCAGAACCGGGCCCAGGCGGAGACGTCACCCGTCTCCACGCCTGGGCCATCAACGGGGCACCATGAGGGCGCCCCGCAGCGGGCTACTCGCCGCCGCCCTCGTCCTCGGGCTCCGGCGGAGCCTCACCGGCCGTCGAACCCTTGGCGCCCTCGGGCTTGGCGCGCTCGATGCCGAAGCGGTCCAACGCGTCGGCGATACCCTGCGGCTTGTCCGCGTCGGGCAGGAAGCTCTCGGGAGGCGCCAGCTTCTGGTCCTTGCCCACCTCGGTCAGGGCCGCCTCCAGCGTCATGCGCAGCTCCGCCGCCTCGGGCGTCTTGTCCGACGGCACGCCGATGCGCCCGTCCAGCCGCGCCTTGAGGACCACCGACGTGGCCGCGTCCACCAGCACCTCGCCGTCCAGCGAGCGCGGCAGCCGGTGGGCGAAGAAGTTCCCTCGGCGACGCGTCGTCTCGTCCGCCCCGTTCTTGGGCTGCAGCAGCGCCGGCAGCGGCCGGGAGGCATCCCCTTCCGAGGCGGGAGCCAGCGTCACCTGGTAGCGCCACGCCGTGCGCCCCTCGTAGGTGACCGTGCCCTGGGGCGACAGCTTGAGCCGCCCCTGGAACAGGCTGTCGAAGTCGCGGATGGCGCCGGTCAGCTCCGCGCGGGTGCGCTCGGCCATGCCGCGGTCGCGCAGCCGCTGACGGAACGGGCCATACCGGTTGCGGGCGAACACCTGCCCCGCGATGCGCATCACCTCCAGGCCCTGGTCCCGGGAGTTCTCCAGCACGCCGTGGAAGTCCCCGCTGACCCCGCCCGCGCCCGCGCGGAAGGTGCGCGTCTCGGTGAGCTTCACCGGGTTGGACTCGGCGGAGGTCCACTCGTAGCCCAGGGTGGCCTGGTAGCGGTGGGGCCCCAGCCGCTCGGTCACCTCGGCGGCGTCCATGCCGAGGATGCGGCGCGCCACCTGCGGGTTGTCCGCGACATCCTCCGGGGGCAGCTTCTGCTGGGCGGAGGCCACCACCTTGGGCGGGTCCTCGGGGGAGAAGATGCGGGCCTTGGCCGCCTTGTCGACCGGGTCCGAGCAGCCCGAGGCCGCCAGTGCCACGGCGAGGATGAAGGCGGACTTCTTCGAACGGCTCACGACTCCTCCGGAGGGGGTACCACGGGGGCGGCAAGTTACGTGGCGCGTACAGGAGCGGCAAGCTGCGGCTTGCGTGCGGCCGTGCAAGGGATAGAACGCCCATCTCATGCAGAACCTGCGCGACAAGTTGTTGAAGGCGGGCCTCGTCACCGAGGAACAGTCCAAGAAGGCTGATACGGCGGCCAGCCAGGCGGAAGCCCGGAGGCCCTCGTCCCAGGACGGCGGACGTCCAGGCGGAAACCGTCCCCCACCCCGACGTGATGACCACCGGACATCCGGGGGTCCTCCGGCGCGGAGTGAGGAGCGGCCTCCCCGCGAGGGTGGCGGTCGTCCCGGTGGCGGCGGTGGCAGGCCGGGTGGCGGTCGTCCCGGTGGCGGCGGCTCGTTCCGTCCCAGCGGCGGTGGCGGCGGTGGCTCCTTCCGTCCCAGCGGCGCCCCCCAGCACGGCCGGCCGTCCTCCTCCGCTCCGCCCGAGCGGCCCATCCCGAAGCTGCCCCCCATGCCGGGCTCCAAGGCCTACCAGCGCGCGGAGTCCAAGCGTCAGGTGGAGCTGGACAAGGCGCTGCGCGAGCTGGTGATGGGCTCGCAGGTGGCCCAGGAGCCGGGCGAGACGGCGTTCTACTTCATGACCCGCAAGGGCAAGCTGCGCCGGATGGAGCTGACGCCGGAGCAGGCCAAGCGGCTGGAGGACGGCGAGCTCGGCGTGGTGGAGCGTCCGGACCCCGCCCAAATCGAGCACGCGCTAGTGCCGGCCGCGGCGGCCGAGCAGATGTTCGCGCTCTCGAAGAAGGCGGTGCGCTTCCTCAACCGGAAGGACAGCCCCATCGGCTTCATGAACGACGAGGAGCTCAAGGCGCAGCAGGCGGCGGAGGCCGCTGGCACCGCGCCCGAGGTCTCCGACGAGCCCGAGGCCGAGGCCGCCCCCGAGGCGCCCCCCGCCGAGGCCGAGGCGTCCGCCGAGACGCCCAAGCCCGAGGGCGGCGAGAACCAGGGCTGACGTCAGGCCCCCGCGAAGCGCACGAGGCCCTCCCCTCTTCCCAACGGAACGAGGGGAGGTGCCTGGCGCGGAGGCCTTTCAGTCGAACGCGTCGAGGCCGGTGATGGCCTTGCCCAACACCAGCGTGTGCACCTCGTGGGTGCCCTCGTAGGTGAAGACCGATTCGAGATTCAGCATGTGGCGCACGGGCGGGTACGCGTCGGTGATGCCATTGGCGCCGTAGATGCTCCGCGCGACGCGGGCAATCTCCAGCGCGCTCTTCACGTTGTTGCGCTTGGCCAGGCTCACCATGACGGGCGTCACCTTGCCCTCGTCCTTGAGGCGCGCCACGCGCAGGCCCACCAGCTGCGCCTTCACGATGTCCTGGAGCATGTCCGCCAGCTTCTCCTGCGTGAGCTGGTAGCCGGCCACGGGCTTGCCGTGGAACGACGCGCGTGACAGCGCGTACTCGCGAGCCCCCTCGAAGCACGCGATGGCGGCGCCGGTGACGGCGAAGGCGATGCCCAGCCGCGCGTTGTTGAGGCACGACAGCGGACCGCGCAGGCCCACCACGCCGGGCAGCACGTTGCGCGCGGGGACTCGCACGTCCTGGAAGGACAGCTCGCTGGTAATCGACGCGCGCAGGGAGAACTTGCCGGGGATGTCCCGCGCGCTGAAGCCGGGCATGCCCTTCTCCACGAGGAAGCCGCGGACGGACTCGGGGCCGCCGTCGTCCGTCTTCGCCCAGACGATGGCCACGTCGGCGATGGCGCCATTCGTAATCCACGTCTTGGTGCCGTTGAGGACGTAGCCGTCGCCGTCCCTGCGCGCGCGGGTGCGCATGCCGCCGGGGTTGGAGCCGAAGTCGGGCTCGGTGAGGCCGAAGCAGCCGATGCTCCTGCCTCGCGCCATGGCCGGCAGGAAGCGCTCCTTCTGCTCGTCGCTGCCGTACGCGTGGATGGGGAACATGCACAGCGAGCCCTGCACGGACGCGAAGGAGCGCAGCCCCGAGTCACCGCGCTCCAGCTCCTGGAGGATGAGGCCGTAGCTGACGGTGTTCATCCCCGCACAGCCGTGGCCGTGCAGGTTCGCGCCCAGCACGCCCATCTCCGCGAGCTGGGGGATGAGGTGCACGGGGAAGGTGCCGTCGCGGAAGTGTCCGCCGATGATGGGGAGCACCTCGCGGTCCACGAAGGCGGCCACGGTGTCGCGCGCGGCCTTCTCCTCGGGGGACAGCAGGTCGTCGAGCCGGAACAAGTCCGTGATGTCCGCACGTGCCATGGCGCCGTCCTAGTGCCCGCCTCGGGGAGCGTCAAACGGGGCGAGGGCTTGTTGGCACTGACGGGCTGCGAAACGCAGGTGAAGACGTGCCCCTTGTCGACGCCGGGGGCGCTAGGCTCGCGCGCCATGACGACGACCCAGAAGACCGTGGTGGTGACGGGTGCGAGCCGGGGCATCGGCCGCGCCGTGGCGCTGTCCTTCGCGCGTGAGGGCTATCGCGTCTGGGCCCTGGCCCGCGCGGCGGATGCACTCGAGGCGCTCGCGAAGGAGGGCGGCGAGGGCGTCCGGCCGCTCGTCGTGGACGTGGCGAGCGAGGACGCGCTGATGGCCGCGACGAAGACCATCCTCGCGGAGGGCGCGCCCCGGGTGCTGGTGAACAACGCGGGCATCACCGTGTCCGCGCCGCTCACCAAGACGCGCACCGAAGACCTGGCGCGGGTGATGGCCATCAACGTGACGGCGCCCTTCATCCTCTGCCGGGAGCTGATGCCCGCCATGGCCAAGGAGGGCGGCGGCCGCGTCATCAACATCGGCTCCATGGCCGCGGTGCGCGGCATGAAGTACACGTCCGCGTACTGCGCCTCCAAGCACGCCCTCCTGGGCCTGACGCGCGCGCTGGCGGTGGAGTACGCCAAGAAGAACATCACGGTGAATGCGGTGAACCCGGGCTGGGTGGAGACGGACATGTTCTCCAACGCCACGGCGGCCATCACCCAGACGACGGGCCGCAGCGGAGAGCAGGCGCGCGAGGCGCTGGCGTCGATGAACGCCATGGGCCGCATCGTCCAGCCGGAGGAGGTGGCCGCGCTGTGCCTGTTCCTCGCCTCGGACGCCGCGGGCGCCATCACCGGCGCCGCGCACGCCATCGACGGCGGCGAGCTGGGCTGAAGCGCCCGCGCCTCGGCCCCTCGTTCACTCACGAGGGGCTGGAGGGCCGTCGAGCATCACGCGGTCCGAAGTTCGCCCACGCCTCGCCAAGCAGAGCACCACGCCTCTCGCTGCGAGCGCCAGGGGCGAGCCTCTCGCCCCGCCCAACGGGCCCACGGGCCGCTCAGATCTGGTAGCGGCCGACAATGGCGGACAGCTCGCCCGACGCGGCGGAGAGCTGGATGGCGGCCTGCTCACTCTCCGCCATGCGGTCGACAATCTGGTCCGCCACGTCCGCCATGGAGCTGAGCGCGGCGAACAGCTCCGCGATGCCCGCGTCCTGCTGGCGCACGGCGTCCGAGATGCTCTTCACCGTCTGGCCATTGCTCTGGATGATGCCGGCCAGCGAGCGCAGGCTCTCACCCGCCGCGCGCACCTGCTCCAGGCCGCCCTCCACCTCGCGCGCGCCGCCCTCGCTGATGCGCACCGCGTCCGAGATGGCCCGGCCGATATCGCCCAGGATGCCCTGCACCCGCGTCGTCGCGCCCGCGGACTGGTCCGCCAGCGAGCGCATGTTGCGCGCCACCACCGAGAACGCCCGGCCCTGGTCCCCGCTGCGCGCCGCCTCGATGGACGCGTTGAGCGCGAGCACGTTGGACTGGTCCGCCAGGTCCTTCACCGTGCGGGTGATGTCGCCCACCAGCCGCGTGCGCTGATGCAGCTCGGAGATGGTGCGGCCGATCTGCTCGACATGCGAGCGGATGTGCGTGAGCCCGCCCACGCTGCCGGACACCGCCGCCTCGCCCGCCTGACCGAAGCCGCTCGCCTTCTCCGCCTCGCGCTGAATCGTCTCCACCCGCTTCGCCGCCGCGCGCGAGCTCTCCTGGAGCTGCTGCGCCGCCAGCTGCGTCTCGTGCAGCGCCACCGCCTGCTGGGACACCGCCTCGTTCTGCACCGTCGCGGAGTCGGTGAGCTGCGACGCCGCGGCCTCCAGCTGCTCCGCCGAGCCCTTCAGCGCCATCAGCAGCGAGCGCAGCTGCACCATCATCTCCGCGAAGGACGACGCCAGCTGACCAATCTCATCCCGCGAGTGCACCTCCAGCGTGCCCCGGAAGTCGCCCTCCGCCACCACCCGCGCCGCCGCCGCCGTCAGCTCCCGCAAGGGGCCCGTCATCCGCCGCACCAACAGGAAGATGATGCCGCCGGCCGCCAGCGCCGTGAACAACCCCAGCCCGACGATGAGCACCACCGCCGTGGTGAAGCGCGACGCCTCCGTGCTCTCGTCCCGCGCGAGCACCAGCTCCAGCCCCGCGCCCACCGGCTGACGCGCCACGCGGAAGCTCACGTCCTCCACCTCCACCCGTCCCTCCCCCTCCGCCGCGTCCACCGCCGCCAGCAGCGCCTCCGGCGACACCGTGTCCACCGAGCGCGCCACCAGCCGCGAGCCCGCGTGCAGCACCAGCTCCACGCCCCGCTGGTTGCGCAGGTCCTTCAGCGGCGCGTCGTCGAACCGGCTGCCGAGCACCAGGTGCCCCACGCCGCGCCCGTCCACCTCCACCGGCCGGGACACCGCCCAGTACGGCGTCTCCCCCACGAACAGCACGCCCGGCGTGCCGGACTTCACCATCCCCACGAGCGCGGGCAGCGCGCCCGCGTACGAGCCCGCGACGAGCTCACCCTCGGGCCGGGTGATGAGCAAGAGCTCCACCGACACCAGCGCCTGCTGCTCCTTGGCGAACGCCTGGAGCGCGGCGGAGTCCAACGTGGGCCCGGACAACAACTCCCGCAGCCGGGCGTTCGCCGCGGCGCTGCGCAGGAGGACCCGCAGCGTGCGGCCCTCCTGGGCCACCAGCCGGCTCCAGGCGGACTCGTCCTGGGTGAGGGAATGCGCCAGCTCCGTGTCCATCCGGGAGCGCAGCACGACGCCCGTGAACGTCACGCACAGCGCGGTGAGGACCAGGATGACCAGCGTGATGGCGGCGGTCAGACGAGCGGCGAGGCTGTGCGTCATGCGCTGCGATGTCGGACGAGAGGGGGAAGGGCCCCGGATGGGAGCGCCACCGGGAGGGCCCACCCTACCGCAACATCCGGGGATTTCGCAGTAAGGCGAGGATGACCCGGGAGCCCCCGGTTGACCCTCCCACCTTCACTGACGTGTTCTCACGCGTCGGCCACGCGCAGGACGACGGCGGTGATGTTGTCCTTGCCCCCCGCCTCGAAGGCATCCGCCACCAGCGCGTCGCAGACCTCACGCGCCGAGGACAGACACAGCCTGCGAGTCAGCCCCTCCAGGCCCAGCGGCTCGTAGAGGCCATCCGAGCACAGGAGGAAGACGTCGCCGGGCTGGGCATGCAGCCGCTGGAGCGTGGGCTCCGCGTTGTCGGTGCCCAGCGCCCGGGTGATGAGGTGCCGCCAGTTGGAGGCGCCGCCGGGGGGCTCCATGCCCACGTCGCGCAGCTCCTCGATGAACGAGTGGTCGCGGGTGAGCGACTCCAGCTGGCCACCCCGCAGGCGGTACAGGCGGCTGTCGCCGACGTGCACCACCGCCGCGCCGTCCCGCCCCACCGCGAGCGCCACCACCGTGGAGGCCATCTCCGCCAGCCGGCCCACCCGCTGAGCCCGCAGGTTGGCCTGGGCGAGCTGTGAGCACGCCGCCAACAGGTTCTCCTCGCGCGTGCGCCGGGGGTCGGCCACCTCCGGCCACGCCGCCTCGTGCTCCCGCTCCCATCGCTGGCCCAGGCCCGCGAAGGTATCCACCACACAGCGGCTGGCGACCTCGCCGCCCTCCTGCCCACCCAGCCCGTCCGCCACCACGTACAACCCCAGCTCCGGCAGGACACAGTAGGAGTCCTCGTTGTGGGGCCGGCGACCGATATGGGTCTGTCCCGCGCTCTCGAAACGCAGCATGACACCGCCTCCTCGGGCCCTCCCCCAGCAAGCGGGAGGCCAGCGCCCATCCCCAGGTGGGCACCCACTACGGATACCTCTCTTTGTGTGACGGCTGGGACCTGAGTGCCAGGGGACCTCGGCGCGCGCCCCGCACTCGTTCGCTGGCGGACGTTGCAAGCGCCCGGGGCTCGCGATTGTTGACCAGCCCAAGGGGGGTGCACCCCCCAGGTGATGGGCGCGCTCCCCCCGTCCCCTGGCAACTTCTCCGTGGGAGAACCGACAATACGGATGCAGCCCGTCGTGCGTCCCGGGAGGTGACAGATGACATCCATCCGCCGACTGTCCTCGAGCATCCTGTCGTCCCTGCGGCGCACGTCGCTGGACGCGGACGTGGGCTCCGTGGCGCCCACGAAGCCTGGCGAGTCGCTCGAGGCCGTGGAGAAGGTGCGCCGGGGGTTCTCCGACGAGAGCGACTTCCAGGTGGACGGCGCGGACGGCGCCGACGCGCTCCTCGCCTCGCTGGAGTCGGCGGACATGGAGCCGGGCGACACGCGCGAGCTGGACCACGCCGCCCTGCGCGTCTTCTCCGGGGAGAGTTCCTTCGAGGCCGCCGCGCCCCGCTACGCGCAGCGCCTGGGCTCGCAGCTTCCCTCGTCGCTGGGCGCGCCTCGCGACTCGGGCAACGCGGTGGGGCCGTCGTCGCGTCGCGGGGGCGCGAGCGTGCCGGATGCCTCGGACATCCTGTCGCCGGACGAGGCCGCGTGGGAGCTGCAGAACCTGGACACGTCCTCGCCCAGCGTGGATGCGCCGGAGGATCTGCTCTCCATGCTCGACCCGCCGGGCAACGCGTGGGGGCCGGTGCACCCGGCGCTCGACCTGCACATGGACGGGTTCGAGGACGCGGTGGGCGGCGCGGATGGGCTGGACGCAGGGAGGTACGCGGCCGCGGAGTGGATGGACGCGTCGGTGCGTCCGGCGGGGCCGAGCGAGTTCCTCGCGGACCTGGATGACCTGGGCGACATGGTGCCGGAGGACATCGGCCCGGGGGACGCGGCGCTCGCGGGCGTCATGGGCTCGCTCGCGGCGAACCCCGCGGCGGCCAGCGTGCCCGTCAGCGCGGCGATGAGCGCGCAGGGCGTGGACGTGGTGGCGGAGTCGGTGGAGCTCCAGCCGGACGCGCGGCCCGTCGACACGGCGACGTCGCTTGATTCGTTTGCCTCGCCGGGCGTCGTCACCGAGGCCTCGGCCGAGGCGCTCTCGCAGCAGGTGGCGTCGCTCACGGAGCAGTCGGTCTTCGTCGAGCCCGCCGTGGCCCAGGCCGACCTCCCGGGCGAGCCCTCCGCCTCCGAGCGCGGCACGGAGCCGACCTCGACCTGACGCTCGCGAACCGCCGCGTCACGCGCGGCCTCGAGCCCACCGGGCCGCTGGCGACGCCTGCCGTTCGCGGCAGGCCCGTCCCTCCCTCAAGGCCGCTTCTCGCTCGGCTCCTCGAAGGTGGCGTCGTACTCCCGCTGGGCCTCGTCCACCTGGCGCTGGTACTCGTCGATGTAGCGCAGGCGCTGCTCACCCTGCCACTCCGAGGGAGAGAACACGGACGACGGATACACCTGGGTGGTGTGCAGATAGCCACGCTTCGTGGCCATCAGCTCGCGGTCCGGGTCTCCGGACTCCTTGAGCAGGAAGCCCTCCACGTCGCGCAGCTGCAGCGGGAACGTGGGCGCGTCGTCGAGCACGAGCTTGCCGAAGACGGTCAGCTTCACCTCCCGCGCACCCTCTTTCAGCTCCTCGTTGAAGGACACGTGCGCGAAGGGCTCGCCGCTCTCGTCGTCCAGACGACCGGCGACGACGTACCGCCCCGCCTTGCGCACGTCGATGCCCAGGTACAAGGACAGCGAGCCATCCTCCACCACCTCGCGCACCCTGCCCGTGAGCACCGCGGGCGGCGTCGGCGTGTAGAGGATGTCCAGGAACGCCGACCCCTCCGCGCGCCCCGAGCGCACCTGCACGTCCACGCGCAGCGTGCCCGAGTACAGCGGGAAGCCCTGCTTCGACGGCTGGAAGCGCCCGGTGAAGACGCCATCCCCGGCGAGCGCGTCACCCGCCGCGCCGTCGTCCGTGAAGGCCACCGGCACCGCGGGCATGCCCCCCGCGCCCGGCATGTGGTCGGCCTCGCGCGCGGTGGCGGACAGCACCTCGCACGGCCTCGGCGCGCGGTGCGCGTCCTCACAGGACACGGAGAAGAGCACCACCTCGTCACCCACCACGAACACCCGGTCCTGCTTGAGCCGCAGCTGCACGTCGGTGTGCTCGCGGCTCAGCGGACGCGTGCGCTCCGGCTCGGCGAGCACCACCTGGTCCGGATGGTCGCGGATGGAGCGGGACTGCGGCGGATATCGCGTGGAGGCCACGTACGACTCCAGCGTCTCCTTCGCCCGCGCCAGTCGCTCGGCCCACAGCTCCCGCCGGGCCAGGCGCTCGCGCTGCTCCAGGTTCACCACCGACACGTGCGTGCCCTGCGCATTCGGCGACGGCCCCTGTGCCAGCCCCACGCCGTCACCGATGCGCTCCATCCTGGACGCGGGGCCGGCCGGCGAGCCCCTCCAGGCGGCTTGCGCAGTGGCGGACGCCACGTCAGCGTCCCCCTGCCCGGACCTCACGCTCCATCGCCACCACGCCGCGCCTCCGAGCGCCAACGCAATCACCACGAAGCCCCCCCCGAGACGGCGCGGGAGGGAGACACGAGCGGACTCAGGGCGGGCGGGCATCATGCGTGCTTCGCGGCGACGTCCCTACTTCGCTTCCGCCACGACGGCCTCGCGAACCTTGGCGACGATGCCGCCCCAGTTCCCGTTGGCGTAGTGATTGAACGACTCGCCGTCGTCCCGCAGCTTCACGTCGTGGTTGAGCCACTTGGCCAGGCCGTTGCTCGTCTTCCCCGTGCCCGTGGTCAGCGTGCCGCCGCAGAACCAGTCACCGGGGTTGCACAGCGAGCTGCCGGCGCTGCCCGACACGCCGCCCGTCGAGTGGTACGCCACCGCCTCGTCGTCCTGGCCCGGCAGGAGCCCCGAGTACAGCGTGCCCTTGGAGGCCGCGTACATGTAGAACTTCACGTCCGCCGTGACGTTGTGGTTGTACATCGTGCGCGCCGTGGTGGTGACCAGGTCGCTCACCAGCGGCTCGCTCACCGCCCACTCGCCCAGGTCCGCCAGCTCGCTGCCGCCGCCGGCGCCGGACGCCACGCGCACCGAGCGGATGTTCCAGCCCGTCTGGGTGGAGCCGTCCGTGTTGCCACACACGCCGCTCGCGTTGGGCGACGCGTTCTTCTTGGTGCGCTGGCTCGTCCCATACATGGCGAGCGCATAGCCAATCTGCAAATCACCCGCGCTGTGCACGGCGATGTAGCACCAGTTGTTGCCCGTGCAGAAGCAGTCGAGCGCGTCGCGGATGCGCGCGTTCTGCCCGCCGATGCGCTCCTTGCCGTTCCAGTTCACCGCCTTCTTGTTCACGCCCGCCGCGGTGCCGGCCGGTCCCCAGTAGCTGAAGTCGGCGTAGTTGCCCGCCTGCGTGGTTCCACCGTTGCGTCCGTGAATCCACAGCGTGTAGTCGGTCGCGAAGGCCTGCGTACCGAACAACAGCGTTGCTGCGGCAACCGCCGTACCCATCAGCTTCTTCATCGTGGAACGCCTCCGGCTCGGAGTGGGGGAGCTGCCCGTCGGGTGGGGGACCGGACAGGGGAGCGTCCACTCTAGAGTCTCGGGGTGTAAAAGGTCGAGAACACGGAAACCGTGAACCCGGCGCAAAACCTGACGCAATGCGTCGTCCTCTGTCACACGTGTGTTGTCTCACCGGGTGTCGGAGACGAAGCGCTCCAGGCGTGACAGGGCCTCGGGCAGACTGGTGCGCCCCAGGCCGAGACGGAAGTGATTGCCCGGGAAGTCATAGACGTCTCCGGGGAGCAGCAGCACGCCCTCGCGCTGGACGAGCGCGTCGGTGAAGTGCGCCACGGGCTGCTCTCGGAGCAGCCGCGGGAAGGCCACGCTGCCGGCGCGCGGACGCACCCAGTGGAACGTGTCCGCGTGGCGCGCGAAGAAGTCGTCCAGCAGGGCCAGGTTCGAGGCGAGCAGCGCGCGGCTCCGCGCCAGCACGCGCTCCTTGGCGCGCAGGGCGATGAGGGAGAGCACCTCGCTGGGGGCGCTGTTGCAGATGGTCGTGTAGTCCTTGTACGCCATGCACCGGCGCAGCACGTCCACGTCGCGGCAGGCGAGCCACCCCACGCGCAGCCCCGCGAGGCCGAAGGCCTTGGACATGACACCCAGGCTGAAGGCGCGCGGCGACAGCGACACGGCCGCGGGCAGCCGCGCCGACGCGTCGTGCTCCAGCAGCCGGTACACCTCGTCGGAGAGCAGGTGGATGCCGCGCTCGTCGCACAGCGCGCACAGCGCCTGGAACGTGGCCAGGTCCGGCAGCGCGCCGGTGGGGTTGTGGGGGAAGTTCACCACCACCAGCTTCGTGCTCGGCGTGAGCGCGCGGCGAAGCGCCTCCACGTCGAACGCCCAGCCGTCCTCCTCGCGCAGGGGCAGCAGCGTCACGTCGGCGCCGGTGGCGCGCGCCACCTCGTACAGGGACTGGTAGCCCGGCCAGGTGACGACGGCGTGGTCGCCTGGACCCAAGAGCACGTTCATCAGGATGAACACCGCCTCCTCGGCGCCCGCGAAGGTGAGCACCTCGTCCGACGACAGGCCCGGGTAGAGCGTGGCGATTTCGTCGCGCAGCGCGGGCAGCCCCGGGGCCTCCGTGTAGCCGAGCGTGAGCGCCTCCCAGCGCCCCAGCGCGTCCGGGTCGGCGAGCGCCAGCAGCTCCTTCATCTTCCAGCCCTCGATGTCGGAGGAGCACAGCGTATAGGGCGCGGCGAACTCCCAGCGCGCGAAGTACCGCTCCAGCTTGAAATCGGGGATGCGCATGAGAGCGACTGTCTGCCCTCTCGGAGGGCCTGCCGTCCAGCGACAGCCGCTCCGGACGTTCTGCTCCGGGCAGGCGGCTGGCACCCCGGTCCGGGCGGGCGTTGGGGGATGCATAGCTTGAGGAGCGTCCCTCAAGTCCCAGCCCCTTTCGCGGGAGCCCGTATGCCCACGCATGACATTCCCCTCACCCTGTTGGACCCGGATGGCGGGTGGATCAACGCGCCCGTCCACGTCTCGGAGCTGGACGAGCTGCCGGTGCTCCTCCACTTCTTCTCGCTGGCCGAGGACGCGGACGCCAACGACTTCGCGTCCCTGCAGCGCTTCCTCGCGGAGTTCGGTCCGCGCGGGCTGAAGGTCATCGGCGTGGACGTCACCCACTCCGCCAGCGAGCTGCGCGACACCAACGCGGTGGAGGCCTTCGCGCGCGAGCACGGGCTGGTCTACCCCATCGCCGTGGATGACGGCTCCATGGCCCGCGCGTACGGCGTGAAGCAGACGCCCGCGTGGCTCGTCTTCGACGCGGACGGGCGGCTGCGCCACCACCTGTGCGGCAAGGACGCGGCCCGGCGCGTGCGCCCGCTGCTCGAGCGCTTCACCCAGTACGACACCTCGGCCGCGGCTCCCGCGCCCTGAAGGCTTCCCGGAGGTCACCTCATGGCGGACTGGCGCAAGAACAGGACGGCGGCGCGCTTCACCCCCGGCACGCTGGCGGCGGCCGGCATCGGCGCGGCGCTGGGGCTGCGCGGGCTCCTCAGACGCCCGCGCTATTCATTCGAGGGGCGCACGGTGCTCGTCACCGGCGGCTCGCGCGGGCTGGGGCTGGTGCTCTGCCGCCAGCTGGTGCGCGAGGGCGCGCGCGTGGCGCTGTGCGGCCGCGACACGCAGTCCTTGGAGCGGGCGCTCGAGGAGCTGGAGCGCGAGGGCGGCGAGGTGCTCGCGCTGCCGTGCGACGTGCGCGACTCCGTGCAGGTGGAGGCGATGGTGGGCGCGGTGCTGGAGCACTGGGGCGCGGTGGACGTGCTCATCAACAACGCGGGCACCATCCAGGTGGGGCCGATGGAGTCCATGACGGTGGAGGACTTCGAGGACGCGGTGGACACGCACCTGTGGGGCCCCCTGTACACGACGCTCGCGGTGCTGCCCGCGATGAAGCAGCGGCGCGAGGGGCGCATCGTCAACATCGCCTCCGTGGGCGGCAGGCTCAGCGTGCCGCACCTGTTGCCCTACTCCGCCAGCAAGTTCGCGCTGGTGGGCCTGTCGGATGGACTGCGCGCGGAGCTGCGCCAGGACGGCATCCGGGTCACCACCGTGTGCCCGGGCCTCATGCGCACCGGCAGCCCGCTCAACGCGCGCTTCAAGGGCCAGCACGAGGCGGAGTACGCGTGGTTCTCCATCAGCGACTCGCTGCCCGGCGTCTCCGTGAGCGCCGAGCGCTCCGCGCGCCTCATCCTGGACGGCTGCCGTCGGGGCGACGCGGAGGTGCTGGTGGGCGCGGCCGCGAAGCTGGGCGCGGTGGGCCGCGCGCTCGCGCCCGAGCTCACCGCCACGCTGCTCGCCTGGGCCAACAGGCTGCTTCCGCAGAGCAGCAGCCAGGATGCCCACCGGGGCGTCGACAGCCAGACGCCCCTCACCCGCTCCTGGCTCACCGAGCTGTCGCGCAGGGCCGCGGAGCGCAACAACAACCAGGACGTGCCCCTGCACTGACAGGGGCGCCGCGCGGGGCGTCAGTCCTGGGCCATCTCCATGGCCCAGTGCCCCCGGTGCTCGTACGCCAGGGCGAGCTGCTCCTCGAGCGCGGTGAGCATCTTCGTGTTGCCCTCCTGCTCGTAGCCCTGGAGCGCCTGCTGGCAGCGCGGCACGCGCGAAAGGAACTCCTTGAGCGCGTCCACCGTCAGCGTCTTCACGTACATCCCGTACCCCAGCTTCTCCAGATACAGGGCGTTGATGATCTGCTCGAACTGGCCCTCCAGCGGGATGCTCAGCACGGGCTTGCGCAGGTAGACGGCCTCGCTCATCAGCGTGAAGCCGCCGCTGGCGACCACGCCGCGGGACGTGCGCAAGTCGTCGATGAAGCCCTTCTCGCTGAACGGCCGGTACGTGAGGTTGCCGTCCACCAGGTCCTCGGTGAGGTCCCTTCGCAGCCCGTACACGCGGCAGGGGATGCCCGCGGCCTTGAGGATGTCCGGCAGCGCGGTGTTGGTGGTGGACGTCTGGTAGACGAGCAGGTGCTCGCCGGGCTCCGACCTCGCCTCGATGATTTCGGGCCGCAGGATCGACGGGGCCAGCGTGGTGCGGCGCTTGCGCACGGGCGGATAGAAGAACGTCGTCACCAGGTAGTGGAAGGCGCCCGGCAGCTTCGCCTTCACGATGGCGCGCGAGGTCTCGAAGCTGTCCTCGTACCCGGCCAGCAGCGACGGCTCGTGCTGACAGCGGTTGATGACCTGCATGTTGTCCACGCTGATGACGGGCAACCGGTGCGTGCGCGCGAACAGGTAGCTGAAGGACTCGAAGTCGCTGACGACGACGTCCGGCTTGAAGTCGTCCACCAGCTCGAAGTACTGGCGCACGTTCTGCGGCCAGCCCTTCACCGCGCCGGTGAGGTTCTGCAGCACCGTCTGCCACTTCTTCACCGAGTTGCCCTCGTACGCCAAGGTCAGCCCCCAGATGCCGTGCACGTTCTGGAAGCGTTTGGCCAGGTAGTCCTGGGCCCGCCCGGAGACGACGATGTGGACCTCGTGCTTCTTCGTGAGCTCCTCGAGGAGCACGCGGGAGCGCGTCGCATGGCCCATGCCTTCGCCGACGACACCGTAGAGGATTCGCATGGTGCGCGAGCATACGCGGCCTGCCCCTCGCCCGTTGAGCCCGCCCGCCGCTCACGGCTATAGCTACCCACCCACCATGCCCTCCGCTCCGCCGCCGCCCCCCAAGCCCTCGCTGCCACGCGCCGCCGCCTTGGGCCTGGCCGGAGGTCTGCTCCTCGGCGGCCTGGGCCTCTTCGCCGCGGGCCTGCGGGGCCTGTTCGGCACGCTGGAGTGCACGGGGCTGTCCGGACCCGAGTGCGAGCTGCTCCAGCAGGCCACACACGAGCTGGGCCGCTTCCAGAGCCTCGCGGGCGGCGCCCTCGTCGCCCTGGGCAGCGCCCTCTTCGTCCTGGTGCGTCGTCGCCCGCCCGTCCCGCCCCAGGCGCCCTGAGCACCAGCCCTCCGGGGCCCTCGTCCTTCTTTCGCCCGACAGCCGGCCGACTTGAAGGGTTAGCTCATTTGGCGGTGTGACGTAGGCTGACTAATTAATAGTGGCCAGGCCATTAGGTTCGGGAGTAGGGAGCGGCCATGCAGCTCGAGTCCCTGAAAATGTTCTGTGATGTGGTGGAGACCGGCTCCTTCTCGCGAGCGGCGCAGCTCAACCACGTCACGCAGTCGGCGGTGAGCCAGCAGATTCGCGCGCTGGAGAACCGCTACGAGCAGAAGCTCCTGTCGCGCAGCGCCCGGCAGGTGACGCCGACGCCGGCGGGTGAGCGGCTGTTCCGCGGCTGCAAGGAGATTCTGGCCCGCTTCGCGGAGGTGGAGCAGGAGATTCGCGAGCAGGCGACGGAGGTGGCCGGCACGAGCACCGTGTCCACCATCTACTCGGTGGGTCTGCACGAATTGAACGCGGTGCAGAAGCAGCTGCTCAAGGCGCACCCCAAGGTCAACATGCGGCTGAACTACCGCCGCAACGACCAGGTCTACGACGACGTGATTCTGGGCGCGGCGGAGATTGGCATCGTCGCGTACCCGCAGCCGCGCGCGGGCGTGGACATCCTGCCCTTCCGCGACGACAAGCTGGCCGTCGTGTGCGCGCCGGGCCACGCGTTCGCCTCCAAGGCGAAGGTGAGCCTCACGGCGCTGTCGGGCGTGCCCTTCATCGCGTTCGACCGCGAGGCGCCCACGCGCAAGGCGCTGGACCGGCTCTTCCGCGAGAAGAACATCGACATCAACCCGGTGATGGAGATGGACAACGTGGAGACCATCAAGCGGGCGGTGGAGATGGGCCTGGGCGTGGCCATCCTCCCGGTGTCCACCGCGCAGGGCGAGGTGAAGGGCGGCTCGCTGGTGGCCAAGCCCTTCGCGGAGGGGCCCGTGTCGCGGCCCATCGGCCTGCTCATCCGCAAGGGCAAGTACCTGGACCGCGCCTCGGCGGCGGTGCTGGAGGCCTTCAAGGCGGCGGCGAACCTGCCCGCCACCGAGGAGGCCTGAGCGTCTCTCAGTAGAGCTTCCGGAGGCGCGCGGCGAAGAACCCGTCGAAGCCCTCCGGACCCGGCAGGGTCCTCAAGTAGGCCTGGGTGAGCGGCAGCTTGAGGCCCGGCAACACGGGCGGCTCCGCCGTCCACTCCGGGTGGCTGCGCAGGAACATCTCCACCTGGTCCTGCCCCTCCTGCGGCTCCATGGTGCACACCGCGTAGACGAGCAGCCCGCCCGCCGGCACCGACTCCTGGCAGTTCTCCAGGATGCGCCGCTGCAGCGTGGCCAGCCGCGAGAGGTCCTCCTCCTTGCGGCGGTAGCGCAGCTCCGGGTGACGGCGCAGCGTGCCCAGCCCCGAGCACGGCGCGTCCACCAGCATCGCGTGGAACTCGCCCCACGCCTCCGGGAACGGCTCCGCCGCGTCGTGCGCGTAGGCCTTCAAGCGCGACGTCAGGCCCAGGCGCTTCGCCTCGCCGTCGATCTTCCTCAGCTTGTGGGCGTGCAGGTCCACCGCGACGACGTCGTGCTCCTGCGCCAGGTGACAGGACTTGCCACCGGGGGCGGCGCATGCGTCCAGCACGCGGGCGGACGCGGGGATGGCGCCGTACACGCCGACGAGCTGGGCGGCCTCGTCCTGCACCTGCCACAGGCCCTCCGAGTAGCCGTAGACGTCCTCCACGCGGCCCACCGGCGGCAGGATGATGCCCACGGGGGACACGGTGGCGGCCTTCGCGTCGACGCCCACCTCCTGCAGCTGGGTGAGCAGCGCGTCGCGCGTCACCTTCGCGGTGTTGGCGCGGATGACGACGGGCGGGGACTGGTTGTCGGCCACCAGCATGGCCTCGGCGCGCTCGCGGCCGAACTGGCGCAGCCAGCGCTCCACCAGCCACTGCGGATGACTCTCGCGCACGGACAGGTGGTGGGCCACGTCGGACGGCGACGGCAGCGGCGGCGAGGGCAGCTCCGCGAGCTTGCGCAGGATGGCGTTGGTGAAGCCCGCCGCGCGGGTGAGGCCGACCTCCTTGAGCGCCTGCACCGTCTCCGCCACCGCGGCGCGCGCGGGCACGCGGGTGTGGAAGATTTGATAGGCGCCGATGCGCAGGGCCGCGAGCACGCGGTCCTCCATGGCGTCCAGCTTGCGGTCGGCGAAGCGGGTGATGGCGTAGTCGAGCGCGAGCTGCCGGCGGGTGGCGCCGTAGGTCAGCTCCGTGGCGAGGCCCGCGTCGCGCGGGTCCTTGGGCGGTGACTCGGACAGCATCGTGTCCAGCACCACGTTGAGGTAGGCGTCCGTTGCGCGGACGCGCGCCAGCACGAGGATGGCGAGAGCGCGGGGATTCATCCTTCGTCGAGCCGGGTCATCAGGTCCACGAGCTGCTCATCGGAGAGCCGCGTCGAGGGGAGGTGGGACAGCGTGAGGCGCTGGAGCTGCTCCTCGAGCACGGCCCGCTGGCCCTGCTCCGCGGGCAGTCCGCGCTGGAGGGCCTCATAGCGGGAGCGCGCCCAGGAGGCCAGCTCCGCGGCGGTGAGCCGGCCCGCGAGCCGGTCGGAGATCTTCTGGTGCACCAGCGCCCGCGTGAGCAGGTCCGTCGTCACCGAGGCGGACTTCGTCCCCCGCCCCAGCGTCTTGCCGCCCTTCGACTCGGGGGCGTCGTCCTTCGCCGAGGACGGCTTGCGCCCGAGCGTCTTGCCCCCCTTGGGCTCCGGCGCGTCGTCCTGCGCGGCGGTCTTCCGCCCCAGCGTCTTGCCGCCCTTCGACTCGGGCGTGCTCTTCGACTTCCTCGGGGACCGGATGAGGTCCTCGTCGTCATCACCCTCGGGCGTCTTGCTCGCGCTCCCGGGCGTGAAGACGCCGCTGGCGAAGGTCTCCAGCGCCTCCAGGTACGGCTCGAAGCCACCGGCCCCGTGCACCTGGAGGACACACGCCTCGGCCACCACGGACTCGCGCGCGGGCGGCCGCAGCATGACCTCGATGGCGGGCAGCCCCACCAGCTCCAGTCCCTCCTTGAGCGCGTACGAGCCGAACAGGCCCGCCGGGTTGACGAGGACGCCGTCCACCTTCTCACGATGGGCGGCGAGCGCGTCCAGCAGCGCGCCCTCGTGGTTGGACTGGAGGACGGTCAGCTCCATCCCCAGCGACTTCGCGCGCGCCTTCAGCGCGGCATCCAGGTCCGACAGCCCACGCCCGCCCTCACGCACGCCCAGCAGGTTCAGGTTCGGCCCGTGCAACACCAGCAGTCTCATACCCATGCGCCTGTACTCGAAAGAGTCCGTCTCGTCGTGGCCATCGACTAGGTGCCGAACGGCTGGCTGCCCACGGCCAGCTTGTGGCCCGTGAGGAACTCCGCCGCCTTCATCACCCGCTTGCCTTCCAGCTGGATGTCCAGCAGCACGAGCGAGCCCTCGCCGCACGCCACCTCGATGCCCTCCGCGCCCGCGGACAACACCGTGCCCGGCGCGCCCTTCCCCTGCGCCACCTTCACGCGGTGCACCTTCACCAGCTTGCCGCCCATCGACGTGAACGCCCCGGGCCACGGCGTGAAGGCGCGCAGCCTGCGCTCCAGCGCGATGGCGGGACGGGTGAAGTCCAGCTTCCCCTCCTCCTTCTCGATGATGGGCGCCAGCACCACGCCCTCCGAGGGCTGGGGCACCGGCTTGAGCGCCCCGCTCAGGTACGCCGGCAGGAATTCGCGCAGCACCTCGCCGCCCAGCGCGGCCAGCTTCGGGTACATGGTGGCGCTCGTGTCCTCGGGGCCGATGGGCAGGCGCTTCATCGCGAGCACGGGGCCGGTGTCCAGGCCCTCGTCCATCACCATCAGCGACACGCCCGTCTCCGTGTCCCCGTGCGCGATGGACCACTGGATGGGCGCGGCGCCCCGGAAGCGCGGCAACAGCGAGCCGTGCACGTTGACGCAGCCCTTGGGCGGCAGCTCCAGGATGTCCTTGGGGAGGATGCGGCCATAGGCCGTCACCACGCAGACATCCGGCGAGAAGCGGCGCAGCTCCTCGACGAACGGGGGCGTGCGCAGCTTGGCCGGCTGGAACACGGGCACGCCGCGCGCGACGGCCAGCTCCTTCACCGGCGGCGCCGTCACCGTGTTGCCGCGCCCCTTGGGCTTGTCCGGCTGGGTGACGACGGCGACCACGTCGCCCAGGTCGAAACAGGCTTCGAGCGATGACACGGCGAAATCCGGCGTGCCCATGAAGACGATGCGGGGTCTGCTCATGTTGTTCGGGCTCTCCTCGGGGCAGGCTTCAAGCCACGGACTTGAAGGTGCTCGCGGTGGGATTGTCCACTGCTTGACGCTTGCGCGTGCACAGCGCGGACAGGGTTTCCAGCGCCTCGCGCGCCTCGGGGGTGGTGGCCACCGGCTTCAACGCGGCCAGGGCGCCCTCCAGGGCGTGCGCCTCGTCCGCCTCGCGCTGGCGGATGCGGTCCACCGCCTCGCTGAAGCGGTCGAAGAAGCGCTTCAATTCGTCCTTCTTGCGCAGGGGCCGCAGCCGGGGATAGCGCCCGGCGGCCAGCGCGGCGACATACAGGCTCATCACGTGGACGGGGCCCGCCACCCGATGGGTGAAGAGCAGGCCGAACAGGCCCAACAGCGCCCCCAGCCCCACCGAGCCCAGCACGGTGAGCCACATGATGGAGTCACCCGCTTCCACGCCGGAGTCCACCGAGGAGGCATGGAGCCGGTACGCCAGGGCTCCGAACACCGCCACGCTGCCCGCACCGATGCCAGCCAGCAGAAGGATGTACTTGAGCTGGAATTCCCGGTCGAGCAGGTAGGTCCGTCGGGTGTAGCCCGGGCGCGGCGCCTTGTGAGTGTCGTCGGACATGTCGTTGACCAGCGTACCCCAGGTGACCTGGGTGGTTTGCTTCCTTCGTGACAGGAGGTTTACGACTGCCGACAGGACAACCCCGCAGACGACGCCCAGGAGCCTCGATGAGCCGCCCCCTCGCAGCGTGGTGTGTTGCCGCCGTTCTCTGTTTTGTCGCCTGTAAGTCGGACCCGAACTCGCCCGACTACTGGGCCGGGACGCTCCAGCAGACGCGGCGAGCCGAGGACCGGGTGCGCCTCATCGAGGCGATGCGGACGAAGACGAAGGTCAACGAGAGCTTCCTGCCCATGCTGCACGAGGCGCTCTCGCAGGAGCGCAAGCCCGAGGTGAAGGCGGCGCTGGCCCGCGCGATTGGCGACGTGCACCACGCGTCGTCGGTGGAGGCGCTGTCGGCGGCCATCGACCCGGCGGCGGGTGACATGTCCTCGCAGCTGGCGAACAAGGCGATGGTGACGGCGCTGGGCGCCATCGGCGACGTGCGCGCCGTGCCCGCGCTGGTGCCGCTGTTGAGGGCCAAGGACACGTACGCGCGCATCGAGGCCATTCAAGTCCTGGGGAGCATGAAGGCGAAGGAGGCGGTGGAGCCGCTCATCGTCCTGGCCACGGACGAGGGCGTGGAGCCGTTCCTCAACAAGAAGGCCATCGAGGCGCTGGGCCACATCGGTGACGGCCGCGCGGCGCCGGCGCTCATCCGGATGCTGACCAAGGAGCGCAAGGGCAAGTCCTTCTACGTGGAGAGCAGCTTCGCGCTGTTCCAGCTGGGCCAGCCCGCGGCGGACGCGCTGCTGCCCGCGCTGGAGGGGCGTGACGCGGAGCTGCTCGCGTGGGCAAAGACGAACGGCGTCAACCCGGCCAGCTACCCGATGAAGGCGGCGACGGTGCTGGGGGATTTGCGTGAGAAGCGCGCGGTGGAGCCGCTGCTCAAGCTGCTGTCGTTCTCGCACTCGGACGTGCAGATCCAGGCGCTGGTGCGGATGCAGGCGGCGGACGCGCTGGGCCGCCTGCGCGCGACGGAGGCGGTGAAGCCGCTGACGACGCTGGTGCTGGAGACGGACCCCACGGTGCGTGACGCGTACGTGAAGGCGCTGGTGCGGCTGGGCGGCCGCGACGCGCTCCCCGCGCTGGAGAAGGCCGCGGGCACGGGTGACTGGTATGCGCGCGAGGTGGCGGTGAAGGGGCTGGCGATGTTGGGTGACGCACGCGAGCAGCCCATCCTGCAGAAGCTGGCCACCGGTGAGCCGGCGCGCACCGCGGCCGACTGCAAGGCCACGCAGGAGGAAGGCTGCGAGGACGCGGCGGGGCTGGGCAAGAAGCGCGCGGATGAAATCACCGCGCACGCGGCGCTGCTGGAGGCGGGTCAGGCGTGCACGGGCAACGCGGGCTGCTGGGTGCAGCGCATGGACAAGGCGACCAAGCCGATGATGGAGCGCGCGGCGCTGGAGGTGGGGCGCGCTGGCTCGGCGGAGCACGCGCCGGCGCTCGCCGCGAAGCTGTCCGAGCGCGACACGGAGGTTCGCCTGGCGCTCATCCTCGCCATGGGGTGGTTGGTGGACGGCTCGCAGGACGCGGCGAAGAAGGTGCGAGAGACGTCGCTGCCGGACCTGCGCAAGCAGCTCCAGGCCGAGCAGGGCGTCACCCAGTACGCCAGCGTCAACGAGGACCTGCGCCGGCTGCTGGCGCGCATCGAGCGGACCTGATTCGAGGACTCACCCCGTGAGCTGCGGCGCCGCGCGCACAGTGGCCTTGTGAAGCACGGTGAGCTGACGCACCAGCCGGTCCATCTGGGTGCGGGAGAGCACGTCCAGGCCCTCCTGCGCCGCGGACCGGGGCAGCGGGGACGGTGCGCGGCGGTGCTCCACGGCGAGCGCCAGGTCCTCGAGCACGTTGCCCGCGTAGCCAATGACGGGCGCCAGGTCCTTGCGCCCCTGCCGACTGGCGGCGAGCGCCGTCACCGCCGAGCCGAAGCGCCGGGCATACGCGAGCAGCGCCATGGCGGGCTCGAGCTGGTGTGAGGAGCCGCGCCACTCGGAGAGCAGCCGCTGGAAGGAGGCCTCCGCGGACAGCAACTGGAGGCCCAGCTTGCGCCGCGCCTCGCGCACCTGGGGCTCCGCGTCCGAGCGCGCGGAGGCCACGCTCAACAGGTAGTCGCGGTCGGCGCGCAGCGCGTTGGCCACCTCCTCCGGGAAGCGCGAGTGCTCGGGGCTGGGCCACAGGAGCCACGCGCCCACCAGGGCCAGCACGCCGCCGAGCAGCGTGTTGATGACGCGCACTCCGGCCAGCTCCCAGTCTCCGGTCTGGATCTCCGCGAGCAGCACCAGCGCGGGCGCGAGCAGCACCTGGAAGGCCGCGAGGCTCATGGGCTTCACGGCGATGGCCACGGCGAAGAACGCCATGATGGCGCCGAGCAGCACCACCGGGTCCCTCACGAGCGCCACCAGCCCCGCCGCCAGCGCGCCACCGAGCAGCGTGCCCGCGGCGCGCTGCACCCCGCGCTCGAAGGTCATCCCCGAGTAGGGCTGGAGTACGACGATGACGGTGATGATGACCCAATAGCCGTGATTCAGCCCGAGTCCGCGCACGAGCGCGGTGGCGAGCGCGGCGGTGATGCCCAGGCGAATCGCGTGGCGGAAGATGACGGAGTCGGTGCCCCAGTTGTCGCGCAGGGGCTCGAGCAGGGGACGGCTCCGCGCCGACGCGGGATGCGGCCCCATGGGCAGGTCCGACTCGACGGGGCCGCCGTCCTCCAGGTGGTTGGCCACCTCCAGCAGGGCCTCCGAGTATTCGCGCAGACGGACCAGCAGGGCCTCCGCATGTGAGTACGCGGCGCGCGCGGAGTCCGGCAACTGGCCCTCGGTGACGAGGGAGGCGAGCGCGCGACGAACCCGGTCCGTGCTCCAGACCGAGGACTCCACTTCGCGCTTCTCCTGTTCCAGCGCGCGGGCGATGTGCAGGAGGTCCCGCGAGTGGTCCGCGAGCGCTCGCTGGATCTCGGCGCGCAGGGCGTGGAAGCGAGGCTCGCGGGGCGCGAGCTCCAGGGTCTCCGGCAGCGCGACCAGCATCGCGAGCAGCGCGTCCGCGCCTTCGAGCAACACGAGCAGGTGCTCACCCCGGTTGCTCTCACCCGCGCGGTTGCGGCGGGTGGAGGCCAGCACGCTTCGCGCGTCCTCGAGCGACATGCGCACGCGCGACTCCCAGTCGACGACCTCCACCAAGTTGGCGGGGGGAGGCGGACCCTCGAGTGGCCAGCGACCGACCTCCTCGGCGCGGGAGGCCAGCGCGCGGTAGCAGCGGGAGATGGCGAGGCGCGCGGGGCGATAGGGGCGCAGCGGCCAGAGCACCAGCGCGAGCATCATGGCCCACAGGCCACCGAGGATGAACAACCCGGAGCGGGACAGCGCGTCGGCGAAGCCCTGCGCGGGCAGCGCCAGTGAGACCACCGTGTAGTTGGCGAGCACCACGCCCATGAGTCCGGGGGTGTCGCCATAGGAGCGCGCGAAGCCGCACGCCGTCACCCAGGCGAGGGTGAGCAGGACATCGGCCCAGTCGGGGAGCTGCAGCGCGGACACGAGCCCCATCACTGCGCCCAGGAGCGTCATCGCGCCCATGTTGATGGCCCTGTCGCGGTAGGGACCGCCGCGGTCCACGAGCGTGACGAAGAGGCCCGCCATGCCCACCCACGTCACGGCGGGCAGGTGCTGGGTGGCGGCGACCACCATGGGCAGGCCCACCGCGAGCGCCGCGCGCAGGCCCGCACCGAGCGCGGGGCGCACGGGCTCCACCCGGACGAACGACTCCAAGTGGCGCCGGAACACATTCATGGACCTCGCGACTCCCTCATCACGCCCCTCCACGCCACATCCCCGGAGTAACGCCCGGGCACAACGCCCGCCATGCGAGGCGACGAGCGCCATCGCCCCATACGTGAGGCATCGATAAGCCACGGAGATGAGGAACGCCGTGCGGACGAGCGCTGCGCGGTCCAACGCACGTTCCGTTCAAGCCCCCTGCGCCCATCCGGCTCCGCCATGGCCGAATGGCGCCGAGAGCACCAACCTCCCGCGGTCGCGGTGTCCCCGCTCGTCCAACATGTGACGAGAGAGGCCATTCGCAGGGGGTCACGCGGTGCCCTCGCTCCACTCGACGACCCCGGGCCCCGCGACCGCGCGGAAGCAATCCGAGAACCACGCCGCCGCCATGCGCGCCGCGCGAGCCCGTGGCTCTGCCTCCTCGAACCTCCGGCTCGCGCCCTCGACCAACTGGAGCCCCTTGCGCATCCCCGGCGCCAATCCGTCGAACACCCGCCGCGCGAGCATCGCCCGGTCCGCGTCCTCCCCTGCCCCGAGCACCAGCGTGGGCACGCGCACCTCCGCCACCACCGAGCCCGCCTTGTCCGGTCTGCCCCCCAGCGTGACGACCGCCTGCACACCCCGAGGCTGATGCGCCGCCGCCACCAGCACCGCGGCCGCGCCCAATCCCATCCCCAAGAATCCCACGGGCAACAGCGACAACACGTCGTCACGCTGCAACCAGTCGCGCGCCACCTCCAGCCGATGCGCGATGAGCGCCACGTGCGCGCCCTCGCGCACCGTCCAGTCCTCGGCCTGCTCCTCGTCCGCGGTGCGCCAGTCGAGCCCCAGCGTCGCGAGCCCCGCCGCGTGCAGCACCTCGCGCACGGAGGAGTCCTTCGCCAGCTCCTCGTCCCCCACGAGCATCACCAGGCCGCTCGCCCGCTCGGGGACACACAGGAACCCCGCGAGCAGGCGTCCGGCGACGCCGACCTCCACATCACGCTGATGGACGCGCATCGGCCTTCCTCCCGCGGGGAATGGGCGCCACGCGGGCCCGGTCCGCCCCCTGAAGCTGGGGACCGTCCGCGCCGATGGCAGCGCCTTCACGCCAGGAGCCAGGGCAGGCCGACATCCAAGCGGCCGACCTCCCGTCTCACCCCGCCTCGCGCTCCGGGCCGAAGTCCTCGACATCGTCGGGGAGCACGTCGGGCACGTCGTCGTCCTGGAACGCGCTGGGCAACAGGCTGAACGGCAGCAACTTGGCCAGCGCCGCCAACAGCAGCAACCCACCGGGCGCCGCGAAGATGGCGAGCGCCGGAATCGCCTTCGCCACGTCGATGAGCTGCGCGCGCATGCGCTGCCGCTCGTCCTCCGTGAGCTTCTGGCGCCGCGCCACCTTCGCCACCAGCACCGCCAGGTCCCCCGTCTCGCGGACCTCCTGCATCAGCCGGTAGAAGTTCTTCTCCAGCGTCTCCTGCATGCCGGCCACCATGTCGTCACCCATGGCGCTGGCCGCGTCCCGCACCGTGAACACATCCACGATGGAGCGATGGCGCGCGTAGAACTCCGCCATCTCCAGCTCCAGCCGATGCAGCTCCTCCTTCGACACGTGCAGCGCGTCTGCCAGCGTGTCGATGAAGGCCCGCTCCCGCCGCGTGCGCCGCCCGTCCACCAGCGCCGCCAGCAGCGTCTGCTCCAGCAGGAAGTGGCGCATGTCCACGCTGCGCACCTGGCGCACCACGTCCCGCACCGAGCGCCGCCGCTCGAAGGACTGCTTCACCGCTGACTTCAGCTCCGACGCCATCGCCGCCGGCAGCCGCAGGTCCTCCACCTGCTTGAGGATGGCCCGCCGCGCGGGCGTCCCCGGCAACCGGTCCACGCACGCCAGCCCCGTCAGCACCTCCACCAGCAGCGCCTTCTGCTTCGACGCGAAGTCCAGCCGCCGCCGCGTCTGCTCGCGCGACAAGCGCCCGCTCGCGAAGTAGTCGATGGCCTGCCGACAGAACAGCTGCGCGTCCGCGTACTGCGCGCCGTTGTGCAGCACCAGCCCGTACACGGGGTCACCGGCCAGCGTGGGCTCGCGCTTGCGCAGCGCCACCTCCACCTTGGCCACCTGCCGCTTCGTCACCGGCTTGCCCTGGGCCAGCTGCTCCGCCAGCACCTCCGCCAGCACCAGCTCCCCGCCCAGCACGCAGAAGAGCACCAGCAGCTGCTCCACCCGGCGCCCCTCGGGCGCGCCCACCTGCCGCGCCAGCTCCAGCGCGAGCGCCGCCAGCGTGCGCAGCACCGCGTGGAAGAGCTGGTCCTCCAGCGCCTGCGCCTGGAACTCGGTGTCCGGCATCGCGTCCAGCGCCGTGGGCGCGTCCGCGGGAGTGCCGTACAACAACCCGCTGGCGCGCAGGGTGCGCCGCAGATACGCCCGAGCCCGGGCACGCCCGGGCCCCAGCCGCAAGGCGCTCTCCTCCGGAGCGGGCGACCCCAGATGGGCCGCGACCGCCTCGTTGAGGAGCGGGGTCAACCACCCCGCCTTGCTGAAATCCAACACCGGAACACCCCCGGACCCGCCGACGGACGCCTGGAGACGGTCCGCCGGATGTAACCCAGGGGGCCTCCGCGACGCCACCCGGCCTTCGGGAGATTCGACCGCCCGGAGTCAGCCCCTCCAGAACCCAGACTTCTACGGCGCCGGAAGAGTCCCACCCCGGACGCAGACCCGGGCCTACAGCGCCGTGGACTTGCCCGGCTCCAGCTCCAGCACCTTCGTGCCCGGGCGCGTCTTCTTCAGCTCGCCACGCAGCGCATCGGGCGTGCCCTGCAGGAGCGGGAAGGTGCCGAAGTGCATGGGGACGATGCTCTGCACCTTCAGCAGCCGCGCCGCCTGCGCCGCCTCCGCGGGCCCCATGGTGAAGTGCCCGCCGATGGGCAGCATCGCCACCGTGGGCTTGAACTGGGTGGCGATGAGCGACATGGACTCGAACGCGCCCGTGTCACCCGCGTGGTACAGCGTGGGCCCCTTGTCGACCTTCAGCACGTAGCCCAGCGGCGCGCCCGCGTACTGCGCCGGGGCCTTGGGGTCCGCCTGGTAGCTGCTGGAGTGCACCGCCTCCACCAGGTGCAGCGTGACGTCCTTCACCTGGAACGTCCCGCCCGCGTTGGCGCCCACCGCCTGCGTCTCCGGCAGGCCCAGCTGGTTCACCAGCTCGAACGAGCCGAACACCTTGGCGCCCGTCTTCTGCGCCAGCGCCTTGGCCTCGCCCACGTGGTCGAAGTGGCCGTGGGTGAGGAGGATGGCGTCCAGCGCCTCCGGCTGCGGGGCGTCCTTGGGCGCCTTCGGGTTGGTGAGCCACGGGTCGATGGCAATCACCGCCCCACCCGGGGTGCGCACCACGAAGGCCGCGTGGCCCCACCACGTCACCTCCACCTTGCCCTTGGTGGCCGCGGGCTTCGCGGCGTCCGCCTTCTTCGGGGCCGGGGCCGCCGGGGGCGTGGCGGCGTCCTGCGCCATGGCCGTGCCACCGAAGGTCAACAGCGCCCCCACCGCGACTGCCCTGAGCTCGTTCCGCATGGTTGTCCTCTCTCGGGTCGAAAGTCTCGACGTGTCGCCGGGTTGCCACGAGGGCACACCCCCGGCCGGGCCGCCGCTTGGCACTGTCCGGGCGGCCAATCAAGGGCCTGCGCACATCGCCTGCCCCGGGGCGGACAGATGCCCCGGCGGCGCGAAGGCCGCAATCTCGAAAGAACGGTCGACATGACGCCCTCCGGGAAGGATGGTGGACCCAGCGTGGACCACCGATTCCAAGTCAGCCTCCGTGGGGTCATCGACCTCCTGTCCCACCATCTGTACAGCTCCCCCGGCGTCTACCTCCGAGAGCTGCTCCAGAACGCCACCGACGCCATCCGGGCCCGCCAGCACCTGGAGCCCTCCCACACCGGCACCGTGCGTCTGGAGCTGGTGGAGAAGCAGGACGGAGGCCCCCCCACCCTGGTCTTCAGCGACGACGGGGTAGGCCTGACGGAAGAAGAAATCCACCGCTTCCTGGCCACCATCGGCGAGTCCTCCAAGCGCGAGGCCCTGGAGGCCCGCCGCAAGGACTTCATCGGCCAGTTCGGCATCGGCCTGCTGTCGTGCTTCATGGTGTGCGACGAGTTGCTGCTCGTGACGCGCTCGGCACGCGGGGACGGGCGGACGCTGGAGTGGCGCGGCCGGCACGACGGCACCTACGCGGTCCAGGAGTCCGCGCACCCGCTGGAGAAGCCGGGCACGCAGGTGTTCCTGGTGGCCCGAGCGGACATGGCGGAGTGGTTCGCGGCGGAGCGGGTGCGCCAGCTGGCGCGGCACTACGGCGGCCTGCTGCCCTTCCCCATCCAGCTGTCGGTGGGCGGCGAGATGGAGCGGCTGGACGCCGACGGGCCGCCGTGGAGGCGCGAGTACGCGAGCGCGGCCGAGCGTCGCAAGGCGCTGCTCGACTACGGGCGCGAGGTCTTCGAGACGGACTTCATCGACTGCATCCCGCTGCGCTCCGAGGCGGGCGACGTGGACGGGGTGGCCTTCGTGCTGCCGGCGTCGCCGCACTTCAACGCGAAGCAGAAGCACCGCGTGTACCTGAAGCACATGCTGCTTTCGGAGAGCGCGGAGAACCTGCTGCCGGAGTGGGCCTTCTTCGTGAAGTGCGTGGTGAACGCCAACGCGCTCAGGCCCACCGCCAGCCGCGAGTCGTTCTACGAGGATGACTCGCTCGCCCAGGCCCGCGTGGCGCTGGGACAGGGGCTGCGCAAGTACCTGATGGACCTGGCGCACGAGGACCCGCGCGCGCTCCAGCGGCTCATCGGCCTGCATGGGCTGAGCGTCAAGGCGCTGGCGCTGGACGACGACGACTTCTACCGGCTGGTCATCGGGTGGCTGCCGTTCGAGACGTCGCTGGGCGTGACGACGCTCTCGGAGTACCGCCGGGCGTACCCGGTGGTGCGCTACACGTCCACGCTGGATGGCTTCCGGCAGGTGGCGCGGGTGGCGGGCGCGCAGGGGCTGTGCATCATCAACGCGGCCTACACGCACGACGCGGCGCTGCTGGAGAAGCTGCCGCACGTCATCCAGGACGCGCAGGTGGAGCCGTTCTCCTCGTCCGACCTACCGCAGAGCTTCGAGGAGCTGACGATGGACGAGCGCGACGCGGTGTTCCCGCTGTTGCGCACGGCCGAGCAGGTGCTGGCGCCGTTCCACTGCGGCGTGGCGGTGAAGAAGTTCTTCCCGGCCGAAGTGCCCACGCTCTACAGCTCGGACGAGGAGGGCTCGTTCCGGCGTGACGCCGAGCGGGCCCGCGACGAGTCCGACGACTTGTACGCCAGCGTGCTGGAGGGCGTCATGGCCGCCGCGGGCGGCGAGCCGGTGCAGCTGTGCTTCAACCTGCACAATCCGGTGGTGCGGCGGCTGGCGGCGGTGTCGGACCGGAACATGATGAAGCTGTCGGTGGAGATGCTCTACGTGCAGGCGTTGCTGCTCGGGCAGCACCCGCTGAACGCGCAGGAGATGACGCTGCTGAACCAGGGACTGTTGGGGCTCATCTCCGCGCAATTGGGAACGGGTGGCGGCGGCGAGAGTGACGGAGGCGGAAGCTCGGGAGGGCTGCACTGATGTCGACGGACTGGCGCGAGGAGGCCCAGGCGCTCTGGGACAGGGCGAGCCGGCAGCGCTCCAGCGAGAGCAAGGTGCGGCTGCTGGAGGAAGCGGTGCGGATGGCCGACTCGCACGGCGACGTGCAGCTGGGCTACGAGCTGCGTGACGACCTCATCGACGCGGCGACCTTCGGTGGCTACCCGGACAAGGCTCTGGTGGCCTTCGCGTGGTGCCGGGGTCAGCAGAAGAAGGACCCGGAGCGCTTCGACCCGGAGGCGATGCTCTGGAAGCAGAAGTGGGTGGTGGGGCGCATCAAGGAGTTCCCGCACATCTCCCGCAAGCAGATCGTCGACGCGCTGGACGACATCGAGCAGTGCTTCACCAAGGTGGACGCGGGCAAGCGCTCGGTACTGAAGCTGCGCTACCAGGCCGCGCGGGACATGGGGGATGACGCGGCGGAGGTGGACCGGCTGTGGGAGGCGTGGCTCGCGGCGCCCCGGGACCACCTGACGGACTGCCGGGCGTGTGAGCTGGACGACGAGCTGGACCACCACGTGGAGAAGGGCGAGTGGGAGCAGGCGCTGCGCAAGGCGAAGCCCATCCTGGACGGGCGGGTGAAGTGCGCGGAGATTCCGCACCTGACGCTGGGCACGCTGCTCTATCCCCTGTTCAAGCTGGGGGAGCTGGAGCGCGCGGCGGAGCTGCACCGGCGTGGCTACGCGCTGACGTCGAAGAACCGCGACTTCCTGGCCACGGTGGGAGACCACCTGGAGTTCCTGACGCTGACGGGCAACCTGGCGCGGGGGCTGACGCTGCTGGAGAAGCACCTGGAGTGGACGCTGGACCACGGCAGCTACAATGACCGGTTCATCTTCCTGGTCGCGGCGACGTTCCTGTTGGAGCGCGTGCTGGCGGCGGGAGACCGGGACGTGGTGAGCCTGCGCCTGACGAAGTCGTTCCCCGAGCACCGAGCGGACGGCGGCTACGAGGTGAAGGCGCTGCACGCGTGGATGCGCCAGCAGGCCCAGGCCATCGCCACGCGGTTCGACACGCGCAACGGCACGGACCGCTACGCGCGCAGGCTCGCGCGCATCCAGCGGCTCACCGAGGAAGTGCGCGAGTTCCCGCTCGATTGATGGTGAGAGGTGCCCACGGGGTCATCACGGCCTCGTGGGAATCCACCAGGGATTGATTGGAATCCTGCGTTTGTCTCGCGGTGTCTGTGAAGCAGCCGGCAATCCAGACACAGCCCATACCCTGGCCGGATGGACTTCCCTTACAAGGCTCCTGCGCCCATCCCAGGCGCCCCCGGCGGATGCTTGTCATTCGTCCGGGCACTCGAAGCCAGACAGGACCCACCATGCATCTCGCGAGGCACTCCCTTCTGACGATGTTCGCAGTGGTCGCAACGGCTTGTGGTGGCGGTATGGAGTTGGACGAGGGTGGCGCGACGGAGCCCGTCACGCCGCCCGCCGAGGAGCAGGTTTCGCCCGACACGTCGTCCGAGGACGGCCGGGTCAGCGCGTTCGCCACGTGTACCGGCTATGACGGCAACAACTATTGTCTGGCCGAGTGCAACGACTCCGTCAGCTATTGGTATGTCGTCGGCCACGTCTCCGTGGTGGGCTATGGCAACTGCGCCTCGGCGGCGTTCGATTTCTGCCGGTCCCTTGGCTACAACGGCCACAACGGCGCCTGCTGGGGCTACTAGTCGTCAGTCATTGCTTCGCCGCACATGAACAGACGTCATGCCCCACCACGTTTCAGTGGTGGGGTGTGGCGCACGAGCCTGGGCTCAGCACGTCACCTCCCACAGGTGGCCATTGCTGTCATTGAAGTACACGCGGCCCGCGCCACCGAGGGGGTCCTGGGTCTGCCCGTTCGCCGTGTCGAAGTGGTCATTGCCGAAGGGGACGCGCTCGGCCTGGAGTCGCTCCACGACCTCCGCGAATCGCTTCGCGTCGACGCGGAAGGCCACGTGCGAGAAGCGCGGCTCGGACGAGGCCGAGAACAGGACGAAGCACCCGTGGTCCAGGTCGATGCGCCGCATGTCGTCATCGGCGCCCTCGGGGACGGGGGCCTGCGCGCCCAGGATCCGCGCGAGGAATCGGGAGGACGCGTCGACGTCGCGTGCGTCCACGGCCAGGTGGTCCAGCTGCATCATGTTGGTTCTCCTTCGAGCTCTGTGAGGGCGGCTTCGAGCGCGGACACCAGCCGCTGCTTCGTGGGCTCCGAGAGGCGAGCGGAGCCCAGGGCGAGCTCCTCGGCGCGCACCTTCTTGAATGCGGCGAGGAAGCGGCTCGCCTTCGGAGTCACCTGGAGCGACTTGCGCCGGCGGTCCTCCGGATCCTCCCGCCGCGTCACATAGCCGAGCTTCACCAGGCGCTCGGCCATCTGACTCACCGAGGGCAGGGAGAGCCCCATCCGCTCCGCGAGGCTCGACAGGGGCTCGCCCGGCTGCTCGCGCACGTGGCGCAGCAGGATGCCCTGGTCGGCCGTGACGCCGTGCTCCGAGAGGAGCGAGAGCACCTGGCCACGCGAGTGCGACACGTGGCCCAGGAAGGATTCGAGGAGGCGGCCGAGCCGTTGGTTCATTCGCCCATATAGTTAATGCGCATGAACCAAATTCGCAAATGCGGGCCGACCCACAGGCACACAAGGTCCAAAAGAAGGGGCCCATGGGCGCGGGGGCATCTCGAGCACCCGCGCCATCGAGCGGGGGCTCCGCCTCAGCGCTTCAGCTTCGCGAACGGATTGTTGAACGGCTCCGGGCCCTTCTTGTCACCACCACCACCCGGCCGCTGACCACCTGACGAGGAGCCCGGGGCCTGCTGTCCCCCAGGCCGCGCGCTCGCTCCACCACCCGGCCGAGGCGCCCCCGCCCCACCCCGCTCCGTCATCCGCGCCGCCCCTGAAGCCCCGCCCACCGCGGGCCGCCCCGAAGGCTGCGCCGCTCCGCCCTCCTGCGCCGCGCGCACCGACAACGCCAGGCGCTTGCGCTGCAAATCCACGCTCAGCACGCGCACCGTCAAACGGTCCCCGACCTTCACCACCTCGGACGGGTCCTTCACGAACTTCGTCGAGATCTGCGACACATGCACCAGGCCATCCTGGTGCACGCCCACGTCCACGAACGCGCCGAACGCCGTGACGTTCGTCACCACGCCCTGCAACACCATCCCCTCCTTCACGTCCTCCAGCGTGCGCAGGTCGTCGCGCATCGTCGGCGCCGAGAAGTCTCCACGCGGGTCCCGGCTCGGCTTCTCCAGCTCCGCCAGGATGTCCTTCAACGTCATCTCGCCCAGGTCCGGGCCCAGGTACTTCTTGGGGTCGATCTTCCGCACCAGCGACGCGTTGCCCACCAGCGCCCCCACCTCCACGCCCAAATCCTTCGCCATGCGCTCGACCACCGCGTACCGCTCCGGGTGCACCGCGCTCGCGTCCAGCGGCTCGGGCCCTCGCACGCGCAGGAAGCCCGCCGCCTGCTCGAACGTCTTGGGCCCCAGCCCGCTCACCTTCAACAGCTCCCGCCGCGTGGTGAACCGCCCCTTCGACGCCCGGTGCGCCACCAGCTTCTTCGCCAGAGACGGCCCCACGCCGGACACGTGCTCGAGCAACTGCGGCGACGCGGTGTTCACATCCACGCCCACCGCGTTCACACACGAGTCCACCACCTCGCCCAGCTTCTTCTTCAACAACCCCTGGTCCACGTCGTGCTGGTACTGCCCCACGCCGATGCTCTTCGGGTCGATCTTCACCAGCTCCGCCAGCGGGTCCTGCAACCGCCGCCCAATCGACACCGCGCCGCGCAGGCTGACGTCCATCTCCGGGAACTCGTCACGCGCCACCTCCGACGCCGAGTAGATGGACGCACCCTGCTCGCTCACCGACACCACCGGCACCTGCACGCCCAGCGCCTTCAGCGTGCCGCGAACGAAGGTCTCCGCCTCGCGGCTGCCCGTCCCGTTGCCCACCGCGATGAGCTCCGGCTTGTGCTTCTGCACCACCGCGGACAACAGCTTCGCCGCGCGCACCCGCTCGTCCGCGCTCCGCTCCGAGTACAGCGTCAGCGTCTCCGCCACGCTCCCCGTGTTGTCCAGCATCGCCAGCTTGATGCCGGTGCGAAGCCCCGGGTCCAACGCCAGCACCGCCCGAGCCCCCGCCGGCGCCGTCAACAACAGGTGCCGCAGGTTCTCTCCGAACACACCGATGGCGCCCTTGTCCGCGCGCTCCTTCAGCTCCGCGCGCAACTCCGACTCCAGCGACGGTCCCATCAACCGCTCCCACCCATCCTCCACCGCCGCGCGCAGCTCCGAGGCGAACAGCGACTGCGGCTTCGTCACCACCCGCCCCGCGAGCAGCGCCTTCACCTCGTCGTCCGGCATGTTCAGCCGCACCTTCAACACGCCCTCCTCCTCACCGCGCAAGAGCGCCAGCACGCGGTGGGACGGGGCCTGCGACAGCGGCTCCTCGTGGCCGTAGTAGTTCTCGAACTTGGTCGGCTCGTTCTTCTTCGCCGGCACCACGTCCGAGCGCAGCGTGCCCCGCTTCGCGCACACCTCGCGCGACTCGCGGCGCAGCCCCGCGTCCTCGCTCACCCGCTCCGCGCAGATGTCCCGAGCCCCCGCCAGCGCCGCCGCCAGGTCCGGCACCTCCTTCTCCGCGTTCACGAACGGCCGCACCTTCGCGTCCGCGTCCTCGCCCTTGCGCCCGTCCTGCTTCCACAGCAGGTCCGCCAGCGGCTCCAGCCCGCGCTCCCGCGCAATCGCCGCGCGCGTGCGGCGCTTGGGCCGGTACGGCAGGTAGAGGTCCTCCAGCTCGGTGCGCGTCTTCGCCGCCTTCAGCGCCTTCGCCAGCTCCGGCGTCAGCTTCCCCTGCTCCTCCACGGAGCGCAGAATCGTCTCGCGGCGCGAGTCCAGCTCGGCGCGCTCGCCGGCCCGGTCCAGGATGGTCTGGATCTGCACCTCGTCCAGCCCTCCGGTGACCTCCTTGCGATAGCGCGCGATGAAGGGGACGGTGGCTCCGTCGGCGTTCAGCGCCAGGGTGCGGTCCACCTGCTCGGGCTTCAGCCCCAGTTCCTGCGACAGCTCAGCGGCGTAGGCGTGCATGACGCCGCTTCTATAACCCGCCCCCCACACGGCTCCCAGCGCGCGTCACCCGCGCCCGCGTGCCTCCCAGTCACTGCGCGACATTCCCCAGAACTGCTGGTCCTTGCGCTCCCCTCGCAGCACGCTGTGCCCCCGCATCGTCCCCTCCAGCGAGAAGCCCAGCTTGCGCGCCACCCCCTGCGAGCCCAGGTTCTCCGACAGCGTCGTCAGCCACACCCGGTGCAGGAACGGCAGCGTGAACAGGCGCTCCAGCATCATCCCCACCGCGCGCGAGCCCAGCCCGCGCCCGTGGTACGCCTCCGCCATCATGTAGCCAATCTGCAGGCGCCCGTGCTCCCGGGACACGTCCCGCGCGGACACCGTGCCCACCCACGCGTCCCCCAGGCGCACGAACCAGCGGAACCCCTTCGCGCGGGGCTCCCCCAGCGAGCCCGCCTCCAGGATGCGCTTCACCAGCACCTCCCGCGAGTCGTCCTCCGTGTCCACGTAGCGACGGGCCCCGGCCTCGGCGCGCAGCGCCAGCCAGAAGTCCACGTGCTCGGGATGCGCCGGAACGAGCAACAGGTCCGGGGCCGCGACGCCAGTCACCATGCCCGGACTTCTAACCCGTTCCGGCGAGCGGGACACTCCCCACGGAAGGTCAGCGCGTCTTCAGCGTGAGGCGGTTGGGGTCCTGCGTGACGGTCAGCGTGACGGCGTTCTCGAGCCCCAGGCCCGCGCCACCGACGACGCCCTCCAGCAGCGACGGCTCCACCGTCTCGAGCGTGCGGAGCGTCTCCTTCTTCAGGGTCAGCTTCTTCTTCGGGGACTGAGCGCTCATCGTGCTGCCTTCCTTTCCAGGTGAACCCGCCAGGTGTCTCACCGTGCCGGACGACGACACGGAGGCCTCGAGGCTCATTCACGAAAAACGCCAGTCCCCAGGAAATTTTCCAATTCCACCAAAGCGGTGAGGGCCGCCACCGGGAGAAGCCTTCTGGCTCCCGGCGCGGCCCTCGTCCTCCCACGGGTGAGCGTGGGAGCGCTTCAGTGCCCGCGGGCTCAGAGCTTCGTAATCGCCCCGTTCTGCACGCGGAAGTCCACGCGGGTGAACTGCGCCTGCAGCTCCGCGGCGCCGCGCACCGAGTAGTCCTTGGTCACCTCCGTGCTGGGGATGAGGTGGAAGGCGGCCAGGGCCTCGTCGCCCTTCACCTCCAGCACCACGAAGCCGTGCGCGTCACCATTCACATAGCGCATGCCGGGGTTGCCCGCGGCCAGCGACTCGTTGAGCTCCGTGACGACGTACTTGTAGACGGCGCTGCCCGGGCCGTAGCCCGCGCCGATGACGGCCAGCCCCGCCAGCTCCTTGATGGAGCCGGAGGTGATCGCGGGCGCCGTCAGCGCGGGCACGCCGCCCTCCACCGACGCGAACGACGCGTGGATGTCGCCGGAGATGAACATCGCGTTCTTCACCTGGTTCTGCGCGATGAACTCCAGCAGCTCCTTCTTCTTCGCGGGGAAGCCGTCCCACTGGTCCGCGTTGAAGTAGAAGACCTGGCGCAGCGTCGGGTCCGGGATGTCCGTCTTCGCCGACAGGTCGAACACCATGGACGTCATCGACACGGAGCTGACGACAATCTTCCAGGTGTTCGCCGCCTTCAGCTGGTTCTGCAGCCACGCCTGCTGCGTCGCGCCCAGCGCGTCCTCGCTCAGCCCGGCCGAGGTGGCGTAGCGCAGGGCGGAGAACAAGTCGTAGATGGGCTTCACCACGATGTAGCGCGAGCCCTGGATGTTGAAGAGCGAGCCCTTGCCCAGGTGCACGTACGCGAGCCCTCGCAGCGTGCCCGCCGTGGAGAGCAGCGGAATCGCGGGCTGCCCCGCAGCCTCGCGCGCCGCGTTCACCGCCGTCAGCACCTGGTTGGCGTAGAAGAGCGACACGTTCCCGGACACCCACGTCTGGGCCTTCACCGTGGCCGCGTCCTGGGTGAGGCCCGCCGCCACCGCCTGCTGCACGTACGCGCCCTGGAGCACCGCCTTCTGCGTCGCGTGCTCCGGCAGGTCCAGGCTCGTGTACGCGAACGTCTCCGACTGGAGCAGCGCCTGCACCGGCGCCGGCAGCGTCGGCAGCGCCAACCCCAGCACCGACGCCTCCACCGCCACCTTGCCCGGGTACGCGTCCTCGGGGATGAGGTGGTCCGGGCGGTAGGTGCGGTAGTCGGACACCGCCAGCTTCAGGTGCTTGCCGAAGTCGAAGTCCCGGTAGACGCGCGTGTTCGGGAACACCGGCGCGCTCGCCACGTCGATGGCGCCCTCCGCCGAGGCCGTGTTGTCCAGCGGGATGTACTCGAAGAAGGCGCGCTCCGAGTTGCGCTTGCGCTCAATCTGGTTCTCCGCCGCGCGCCCGTCCAGGTACGTCGCGTTGGAGCCCCAGCTGTCGTCGGAGAACTCGTGGTCGTCCCAGATGATGATGAACGGGTAGCGCTCGTGCACCTGCTGGATGAGCTTGTCGGTGCGCAGCGTCTTGTAGAGGTCGCGGTAGTTCGACAGCGCGTTGGCCGCGTAATACGTCGACTCACCCGAGCCCAGCTGCAGCGCCTTGTCCGGCTCGCTGAACACCACGCGCCGCTCGGTGTTGCCCGACTGGAAGGACTTGTCCCCCGTCGTCTCGTAGACGTAGTCGCCGAGGAACACGATGAAGTCCAGGTCCTCGTCCAGCTCCAGCAGCCGCTGCCACGCGTTGTAGTACCGGCCGATGTAGTCCTGGCAGCTGGCGAAGGCGAACTTCACCGCCACGTCCGCCCCGGCCGCCGGCGCCGTGCGGGTGCGGCCCGTCGCCGTCGTGTACTCCGTCCCGTTCTTCGTCAGCACGAAGCGGTAGTAGTACGTGGTGCGCGCCGCCAGCTTCGTCACCTTGACCTTGAGCGCGTGGTCGTTCGCCGCCAGCGCGGTGAAGTCGCCCCGGAACACGAAGTCGCTGAACTCCGCGCGGGTGGACACCTCCAGCCGCACCGGGGCGTCCGCGCCCGCGTTGTCCGGGTCCAACGCGCGCACCCACAGGATGACGCTGTCCGGCCTCGGGTCTCCCGAGCAGACCGACTGCGGGAAGTACTTCGCATCGGCGGTGGGCTTCTTCGTGTCGTCATCATCCGAGCACCCGAATGAGGTACTCGCCGCGACGGCGACCACGGCCTGAAGGAAGCTGCGACGATTCAGACGGTCGAACAAGGTGACACTCCCAGGGGCAAGCGCTAGCGAAACGAAACGCCCGGGAGTCTACGGCCCTCGTCCATCACTCCGGCAACATCCCCGCCACACGCCGGACACAACGCGTCGTGTCAGCACTCGGCGCCCGGGGCCACCCGTGCGCCCCGCATGCGTGGGGCCGACAACGACGACGGGGCCGCCCCCACGAAGGAGGACGACCCCGTCTGTCGAAGTTCCGCGAGGGAAGGCGTTACTTCACGGCCTTCACGCGCTGACGCTTCTCGCTGGCACCCTCGGCGGGGGCCTCCTCTGCGGGGGCCGCGGAGAGGGGCGCGCCCTTCGCGATGCCGTACTTCTCCAGCACGCGGGTCTCGATGTCGCGCGCCACCTCCGGGTGCTCCCGCAGGTAGTCCTTCGCGTTCTCCCGGCCCTGGCCGATGCGCTCGCCGTTGAACGAGAACCAGCTGCCGCTCTTCTCCACGATGTTGTCGTTGGAGGCCAGGTCGATGAGGTCGCCCTCACGGGAGATGCCCGTGCCGTACATGATGTCGAACTCGACCTCCTTGAACGGAGGCGCCACCTTGTTCTTCACCACCTTCACGCGGGTGCGGCTGCCCACCACGTTCTCGCCATTCTTGATGGCGCCGATGCGGCGGATGTCCAGGCGCTGCGACGCGTAGAACTTCAGCGCGTTGCCGCCCGTGGTCGTCTCGGGGTTGCCGAACATGACGCCGATCTTCATGCGGATCTGGTTGATGAAGATGACGCACGTCTGGCTCTTGGCGATGGTGCCCGTGAGCTTGCGCAAAGCCTGGCTCATCAGACGGGCCTGCACACCCATGTGCGCGTCGCCCATCTCGCCCTCGAGCTCCGCCTTGGGAACGAGCGCGGCCACCGAGTCCACCACCAGCACGTCGATGGCGCCCGAGCGCACCAGCATCTCCGCGATTTCCAGCGCCTGCTCACCGGTGTCCGGCTGGCTCAGGAGCAGGTCGTCGGTGCGCACGCCCAGCTTGCGCGCGTAGCCCACGTCCAGCGCGTGCTCGGCGTCCACGTAGCCGCAGATGCCGCCGCGCTTCTGCGCCTCGGCGACGATGTGCAGACACAGCGTCGTCTTGCCGGAGGACTCCGGTCCGAAGATCTCGATGATGCGGCCCTTGGGCACGCCGCCCACGCCCAGGGCGATATCCAGCGAAATCGAGCCCGTCGAAATGGCCTGCACGTCCCGCATCAGCGGCTCGTCGTTGCCGAGCCGCATGATGGACCCCTTACCGAACTGGCGCTCCACCGCGGACATCGCCAGCTCGATCGCCTTTTCCTTCTCCTGATTCACGGCCATTTCTCTTGGCTCCTTGTATTGGCGAGCCACCCCGGCTCACCTGAACGCGCTTTTAGTACGCGATGGGTAGACCCTAGTCCACCCCTCTGACATCCGTGTTGAATCCTGCCGGTCAGCTCTCGCGGAGGGCAGCCAGGAGGACGGCCACCGCGCCTGCCACACCTGCCCACAGCCCCCCGGCATGCCCCGCCGAGCCGAGGGCCAGCAGCAGCCCGTAGCCCGACACGAGGGCCAGCAATCCCAGGCCCAGGCGGTACACGGGAGTCCGGGGCGGGGCAAGCCACAAGGCCAGCATGGCCAGCACGCACAGGCCCACCTGCAAGGTCACCGTGCCCTCGACCACGCCGGGACGCAGGAACTCCTCCACCATCTGGGCGAAGAGGCCGCCGCCCAGCACCAGGGCGGGGACCTCCGGGCCGAAGTCGAGCGCGCCGGGGCGGCCCTGGGGGCGCGAGGCGTGGTTGGCGCGCAGGTGCTTGAGGTCCTCGGGCTGGACCTCCAGGGCGTAGGGGAAGCCCAGGGACAGGAGCGCCTCCACGGCCACGGCGCGGCACGAGCGCCCCCGGGCGTCCACCAGTCCCTCCAGCCGGCCGCTGTCGAGCAGCCGGTGCAGGGTGTCCGCCACCTGACGCTCCCCGCCGCCCTGGGCGAGCTGGGCGAGGACCTCGTTGAGCCGGGAGGCGGCCTCGGGGCGCTCCGCCTCGGGCGCGGCCACGGCCTGCTCCACCCGGACGAGGACGGGCAGGGGCAGCTCCACCGGAGGCGTGGGCCGGACCAGGTGCGCCGGGGCGGGCGCGGCCCAGGAGGAGAGGTCCGTCAGGCCCTGGGTCCCGGCCTCGGCGCCAGGGGGCGTCCAGGGCGCCAGGTCCCCCAGACGCTCCTCGCCGGGCTCCTGCTCGGTCTGGTGCAGGGGAGGCTGGGTGCGCGTGGCGTCCGACACCCGGTGACTGTATCCACGCAAGCGGGTGGGCATCAAAGCGCGAGGCGCCCGCGACTTCCTCCGGGCGACAGCATGCCGGCCCAGCGGGGAGGCCCGAGCCCCGGAACGACAGGAGCCCGGGCCCCCATCAGGGGAACCCGGGCTCCGCGTGCATCAGGAGGCGCGAGCGACGGCTACTCCACCGTCACGCTCTTGGCCAGGTTGCGCGGCTGGTCCACGTCGTTCCCGCGCATCTCCGCCACGTGGTACGCGAGGAGCTGCAGCGGAATCGTGGCCACCACCGGCGCCAGCAGCGCGCACGCCGCCGGAATCCGGATGACGTGGTCCGCCAGGCCGTCCACCTGCTTGTCGTCCTCGTCGATGACGGCGATGACCTTGCCGCCGCGCGCGCGGACCTCCTCCACGTTGCCGATGATCTTCTCGTAGGCCACGTGCGGCTGCTTCGGCGCGATGACCACCACCGGCATCTTCTCGTCGATGAGGGCGATGGGGCCGTGCTTCATCTCGCCACCCGCGTAGCCCTCCGCGTGGATGTACGAAATCTCCTTCAGCTTCAGCGCGCCCTCGAGCGCCACCGGGTGCATGGGGCCACGGCCGAGGAAGAGGAAGTCCTGCGCGTTCATGAACTCACGCGCTACGCGCTTCACGGCCGGCTCGCACTTGAGCACGTCCTCGATCATCTTCGGGATCTCGGTCAGGTGCGTCAGGTGCTCCTGCGCCGCCTGCACCGACAACGTCCCACGCATGCGGCCCAGCTTCACCGCCAGCAGGTAGAGCGCCACCAGCTGCGTGGTGAACGCCTTGGTGGACGCGACGCCAATCTCCGGGCCCGCGTTCGTCAGGACGGAGAACTCCGCCTCGCGCGTCATCGCGCTGCCAATGACGTTGCAGATGGCCATCGCCGTGGCCCCGCGCGCCTTGGCCTCCTTGAACGCCGCCAGCGTGTCCGCCGTCTCACCCGACTGGCTGATGGCGATGGCCAGGTGCGTGCCCTCGACGATGGGGTCGCGGTAGCGGAACTCGCTCGCCAGCTCCACCTCGACCGGCAGCCGCGCCAGCGTCTCAATCATGTGCTTGCCGGCCACGCCCGAGTGCCACGACGTGCCGCACGCGAGAATCGTGATCTTCGTGAGCGAGCGCACCTTCTCGGGCGTCAGGTTCCAGCCCTCGAAGTGGACGTCGCCCTCGGACAGGAGCATCCGGCCGCGCAGCGTGTCCGCGACCGCGCGGGGCTGCTCCCAGATCTCCTTGTGCATGAAGTGCTTGTGGCCGCCCTTCTCCGCCATCATCGGCGTCCAGTCGATGCGGCGGGTGGCGCGGTTCACCGGCTGACCCTGGCGGTTGAAGATGTCCACCTTGGCGGCGGTGACGATGGCCAGGTCACCCTCCTCCATGTAGACGATGTCGCGCGTGTGCTCGAGCACCGCGGGCACGTCGCTGGCGATGAAGTTCTGGCCCTCGCTCAGGCCCAGCACCATGGGCGACGCGTTCTTCGTCGCGACGATGCGGTTGGGGTCCGTCGCGCTCACCACCGCCAGCGCGTACGTGCCCTTCACCTGCTCAATCGCGCCGCGCACCGCGTCCGGCAGGTCCTTGCCCTTCTCCAGCTCGTCCGAGATGAGGTGGGCGAAGACCTCCGTGTCCGTCTCCGAGGAGAAGACATGGCCCCTGGCGCGCAGCTGCTCCTTGAGCGCCAGGTGGTTCTCGATGATGCCGTTGTGCACCACCGCGACGTTCTTGTACGTGTGGGGGTGCGCGTTCTCGTCCGAGGGACGCCCGTGCGTGGCCCAGCGCGTGTGACCGATGCCGATGTTCCCCTTCGGCTGGTCCGCCACCACGCGGTTCTCCAGGTTGCGCAGCTTGCCCGTGGCGCGCACCACGTTGAGCTCGTTGCGGTTCACCACCGCCACGCCCGCCGAGTCATATCCCCGGTACTCGAGCTTCTTCAGCCCGGAAACGAGGATGGGAGCCGATTCCTTGTCACCGACGTAACCAACAATCCCGCACATGTTCTGACCTCTCTCTCACGCCCACGCCCGCCGGAGCAAACCGAGGGATACCCGTACATCTCCGGGAGCGGCTGACCGGCCGCCCCCCAAGCAAGAGCCACGCCCTGCCTCAACCACCCTTGGCCGCGCGGCGCGCCTTCTTCGCGGCCACCCAGCCTTCCTTCGTCACCTGTGGCGCACGTGACACAGCGAGGCTCCCAGGAGGCACGTTTTTCGTCACCGTGGTGCCCGCCCCGACATAGGCCCCGTCACCCACCTGCACCGGCGCCACCAGCTGCGTATCGGAGCCGATGAAGACCCCGTCGCCCAGCTGCGTCAGGCTCTTGTTCACCCCGTCATAATTACAGGTGATGGTGCCCGCGCCGATGTTGCAGCCCGCGCCAATCCGGGCGTCCCCCAGATAAGTCAGGTGGTTGGCCTTGCTGCCCTTGCCGATCTGCGCCTTCTTCGTCTCCACGAAGTTGCCCAGATGCACGTCCTCTGCCAGCTCCGTCCCCGGGCGCAGGCGGGCGAACGGGCCGATGACGTTCCGCACTCCCACCTTCGCCTCCTCCAGCACGGAGTAGGGCTTGAGCACGGAGCCGTCCGCCACCGTGGAGGCGCTCACCACGCAGCCGGGGCCAATCACCACGCCCTCGCCGATGACGCTGCCCGCGGTCAGCGACACCCCCGGGCCCACCTCGGAGTCCGAGCCCACCACCACGTCCTCCTCGATGAAGGTGGTGTCCGGGTCGTGCAGCGTGACGCCCGCGCGCATGTGCGCGTCGTTGATGCGCCGCTGGAGCACCTTGGCCCGCGCCGCCAGCTCCACCTTGTCATTCACCCCCGCCGTCTCGGTGGCGTCCGCCACGACGGTGCCCACCGGGCCCTGCCTCGCGGCCAGCTCCACCAGGTCCGTGAGGTAGTACTCGCCCTGCGCGTTGTTCGGCTTGATTTCGGCCAGCGCCTTCCAGAGGAAGGCCGCGTCGACGGAGTAGATGCCCGCGTTGCACTCCTTCACCGCGCGCTGCTCGGGGCTGGCGTCCTTCTGCTCCACCACCCGCGTCACCCGGCCCCCCTCGCGCAGCACGCGCCCGTAGCCGGTGGGGTCCTCCAGGACCGTCGTCACCATCGCCAGCACGCCGCCCGCCGCGTCGTGCGCGGCCAGCAGCGACGCCAGGGTCTCCTTGCGCAGCAACGGCACGTCCCCGTAGAGGATGAGCACGCGCCCGGAGAACCCCTTCAGGGCCTCCTCCGCGGAGCGCACCGCGTCCGCCGTCCCCCGCTGCTCACGCTGGAGCGCGAAGGTGAGGGGCGCCTGGGGAAACAGGGCGCGCACCTCCTTCTCCACGCTCTCCGCTTGATGGCCCACCACCGGCACCACCGACGTGGCACCGAGTTCGAGCGCTCGCTTGAGGGGATACGCGCACAGGGGCTTTCCGAGGATGGCGTG
This sequence comes from Myxococcus faecalis, assembly GCF_050039385.1. NCBI lineage: Bacteria > Pseudomonadati > Myxococcota > Myxococcia > Myxococcales > Myxococcaceae > Myxococcus > Myxococcus faecalis. The sequence goes on from NZ_CP144336.1 coordinate 2,992,457, forward strand.
AAGGACCTTGGCCTTCTTCGACTTCATCCGCGTGCCCTTGCCCGCACACAGCACCACCGCCGACAGAGCTGTCATGCGGCGGAGGATTAGGGACCGGGATTCGAGTCGTCAACCGGGCGAAGCTCCGAAGTCTCCGAGGTGTTGTCGGGTCGGGGCTTTGCCTGCACGGCGACACACAGCGCGTTGCTCTTCACCGTGATTCCAAAGCTGGGCTTGAGGAAGAGGGTGACCCGGCCGGAGGGCGGAACAGACCCGGGTCGGGGCTGTTTGTCTGGGATGACCGGTGCGCTCATGTGCTCCCCCACTCGCGGCTCATGATGGGGGAAGGATGCTCCCTCTGGAGGAACAATCCAAGAGGAAAAATGTTGCCGAGTTGAAATCATGGTCCGGTGCGGACAGTTCGTGCATACCGGGAGAGGTGTAGTCGCTCAGGCGCCCCCGAGTCCCGGCCCCAAGGTGTGGGTGAGTGTCCGCCGGGTAACACATCCCCTGCGACGAATGCCAGCCACAAGGTATTGATTGCGCCCCGAGGAGGGGTGGATTCCGTGAACGACACGAGCTTCGAGAAGCAGGCCCCGCGCACGCGCGCGAAGGTGCTGGAGGCGGCGGCGCTGGTGGTGCTGATGCTGGTGGCGGGCGTGGCCCAGGCGGCGCGGCCGTACCGGGGTGGCGCGGTGGCCACGGCGTACCCGCCCGCGAGCGAGGCGGCGCTGAAGATGCTCGAGCGCGGCGGCAACGCGGTGGACGCGGCGGTGGCGGCGGCCTTCGTGGCGGCCGTCGTGGGGCCCTACCACTCGGGCGTGGGCGGCGGCGGCTTCGCGCTGGTGCACGACGCGAAGACGGGCACCACGCGGGTGCTGGACTTCCGCGAGGTGGCGCCCAAGGCGGCCACGCGCGACATGTTCGTCAAGGACGGCAAGGTGGTGCCGGGGCTGTCCACCGACGGCGTCTTGAGCGTCGCGGTGCCGGGCGCGGTGGCGGGCTACCTGGAGCTTTTGGAGAAGCACGGCACCCTGCCGCGCGCCGTGGTGCTGGCGCCAGCCATCGAGGCGGCGAAGAAGGGCCTGTGGGTGACGCCCCGCTACCGCGCGCTGGCGGAAGGCCGGCTGGAGTGCCTCCGCAAGGACCCGGAGGCCCGCCGCATCTTCCTGACCAAGAACGAGCAGGGCGAGGCCATCATCCCGCCGGTGGGCCACCTGGTGCGCCAGCCTGATTTGGCGCGCACGCTGACGGCCGTGTCGAAGAGCGGCGCCAAGGGCTTCTACGCGGGCAGCGTGGCCAAGGGCATCGTGGACACGGTGAAGGCGGGCGGCGGCATCGTCACGCTGGAGGACCTGTCGTCGTACAAGACGCGCGAGCGTCAGGCGCTGGAGGGCAGCTACCGCGGCCACCGCATCCTCACCATGCCGCCGCCGAGCGCGGGCGGGGTGGCGGTGCTCCAGGTGCTGGGCGCCATGGAGCAGCTCAGGCCCCAGGGCTTCACCTGGCGGGAGCCGGACAGCGTGCACCTGTACGTGGAGGCGCTGCGGCGCGCGTACGTGGACCGGGCCAAGTACCTGGGCGACCCGGACTTCGCGGACGTGCCCACCCAGCGGCTCATCTCGAAGGGACACATCGCGGACCTGGCGGGCTCCATCGACCCGAAGAAGGCCACCTCCAGCCTGGCGCTGCTGCCGCAGGCGGCGGGCACGCAGCAGGGCTCCACGCTGACGGACAAGCCCACCACGCTGACGCCGGAGCCGGAGCGCAAGAACACCACGCACATCTCCATCGTCGACAAGCAGGGCAACGCGGTGGCGCTCACCACCACGGTGAACTACAGCTTCGGCTCGTGCGTGGTGGCCAAGGGCACCGGCGTGCTGCTCAACGACGAGATGGACGACTTCGCGGCCCAGCCCGGCGTGCCCAACGCGTACGGCCTCGTCACCGGCGAGCCCAATGCCGTCCACCCGGGCAAGGTGCCCCAGTCCTCCATGTCCCCCACGCTGGTGTTCTCCAAGGAGGACCCGAAGAAGGTGATGCTCGCGGTGGGCAGCCCCGGCGGCTCCACCATCCCCACCACCGTCATCCAGGTCATCAGCAACGTGGTGGACGGCGGCATGGACGTGGTGCGCGCGGTGAACGAGGGCCGGGTGCATCACCAGTACCTGCCGGACGAGCTGTGGGTGGACCGCTGGGGGCTGGAGCCCGCCACGCTGTCGGCGCTGGAGGCCAAGGGCCACAAGGTGCGCCGCGTGGAGCAGTGGGGCGACGCGGAGGCCGTCTTCGTCGACCCCAAGACGGGGCTGCGCTTCGCCGCGAGCGACCCTCGCAACGAAGGTGTCTCCCTGGGACAGGATTGACGCCGTGGCCGAGCCCCTCCCCATCTTCGACGCGCACCTGCACCCCGAGAGCCTGAGCGACCAGGACCTGGAGTCGATGCGCTTCTTCGGGGTGGAGCGGGCGCTCGTCGTCGCGCACCACTTCCCGGAGCCCACGTCCAAGGCGCTGCTGCGCCACTTCGACGACATCGTCGAGCGGCAGCTCCCCCGGCTGGAGAAGCTGGGCATCCGCGCGTACGCCGCGCTGGGCGTCCACCCGCGCTGCATCCCCCGGCGCGGGCTGTCGGAGGTCCTCTCCACGCTGCCCGACTACTTCCAGGGCGGCCGCGTCGTCGCGCTCGGCGAGACGGGGCTGCACGCCGGCGGCGAGGAGGAGGAGGAGGCCTTCCTCGAGCAGCTCGCCCTGGCGCGCCGCCTCAAGCTGCGCGTCGTGGTGCACACGCCTCTGGCCGACAAGGAGCGACACACGCGCCGCATCCTCACGCTGCTGCGCCAGTCCGGCGTGCTGCCCTCGCGCGTGCTGGTGGACCACGCCAGCGCGCGCACCGTGCGCACCATCCTGGAGGTGGGCCACTGGGCCGGGCTGACGCTGCACCCCGAGGCGCTCGTCGCCGAGCGCGCCGTCATCCTCGTGCGCAGGCTCGGCAGCGAGCGGCTGGTGCTCAACTCCGACGCCGGCGACGGCGCGGGCGACATCCTGGGCCTCGCCCGCGTCACCAACCTCCTGTCCAAGGCCCGCCTGTCCGAGCGCCTCGTGCGCCGCGTCACCCGCGACAACGCCGCCCGCTTCTTCCAGCTCACCCCCTGAGCCACCCTCGCCGACCCCTTTTTCAGGCCCGCACGGGTAGGCCCCGCGACTCCGCTTTCACTGAAATTTTGCAACAAACTGGACTCCCATCCGTCCTCTTTGCGAAAGCGGGTACGGGTTAGCCCCCAGGTGGCGCGCTCCGCTTCCACACTTGCCGGTTCGGGAGGGCCTTTGCGTTTCAGGTTCGTCATCGTCGTCACGCTGCTGCTGGCGGGCTGTACGGGCCCGTCCCGGCAGGGCCCTGTCCGCGCGGGCGACGCACGAGGCGCGCTGCTGGTGCCGGACGCGGGGCGACTGCTGGCCGTGAGCCCCTCGCGGTTCATGGAGGCGTGTCGGCGCGACATCCAGACGGCGCGCGCGGCGGTGGCGAAGCTGACGGCGCCGTCCACGCGAGCGGCGCCCGAGGTGGAGGTGCTCACCACGTACGACGACGCGATGGCGCTGCTGGACGACGTCGTGGGGCGCTCGGGCATCGGCGCCAACGTGCATCCGGACGCGGCCTTCCGCGCCGCCGCCGAGCGGTGTGAGCAGGCGGTGGAGCGGGTGCGCACGGACATCGCGCTGGACCGGCGCGTCTACGACGTGCTGTCGGGGCTGACGCTCGCGGGGCAGGACGCGGTGACGCGGCACTGGATGGCGCGGGTGCTGCGCGGCTTCAAGCGCGCGGGGGTGGACCGCGACGAGGCCACGCGCGAGCGCGTGCGGCAGCTGCAGGAGGAGCTCATCCTGCTGGGCCAGGAGTTCAGCCGGCACATCCACGAGGACGTGCGGCACCTGGACGTGGCGCCCTCGGCGCTCGCGGGCCTGCCGGAGGACTACGTGCGCGCGCACCCGCCGGGCCCGGACGGGCGGGTGCGGCTGCGCACGGACACGTCGGACCTGGGCCCCTTCATGACGTACGCGCGCGACACGGCCACGCGCGAGGCGCTGTGGCGGCTGGGCCGGCGCCGGGGCCACCCGCGCAACCTGGTGACGCTCGCGCGCATGCTCCAGGCGCGCCACGCGCTGGCGACGCTTTTGGGCTACCCGACGTGGGCGGCGTACGCGGCCGAGGACAAGATGGTGAAGCGCCAGGACGTGGCGGCGGACTTCATCGAGTCGCTGTCCACCACCGTCACCGGGCGCGTGCGCGAGGAGTACGACGCGCTGCTCGAGAGGAAGCGCCGCGACGAGCCCGAGGCCACGCGCGTGGAGCCCTGGGAGCAGGCCTTCCTGGAGGACCGGGTGCGCGCCGAGCGCTTCCGCTTCGACTCGCGCGAGCTGCGGCCCTACTTCGAATACACGCGCGTGAAGGAGGGCGTGCTGGACCTCACCGCGCGCCTCTTCGGGCTCACCTACCGGCGCGTGGTCGACGCGCCCGTGTGGCACCCGGACGTGGAGGTCTACGACGTCCTCGAGGGCCCCGTGCGCCTGGGCCGCTTCTACCTGGACATGCACCCGCGCCCGGGCAAGTACACCCACGCGGCGCAGTGGGACCTGGCCGTGGGCCGCGCGGGCAAGGCGCTGCCCGAGGGCGTGCTCACGTGCAACTTCCCCCGCCCCGGCGCGCGCCCGGCGCTCCTGCAGCACTCCGAGGTGCGCACCTTCTTCCACGAGTTCGGCCACCTGCTGCACCACCTCCTGGGCGGCCGCACGCGCTGGGCGGGGCTGTCCGGCACGCGCACGGAGGTGGACTTCGTGGAGGCGCCCGCCCAGGTGCTGGAGGAGTGGGCGTGGAGCGTGGAGACCCTGCAGCGCTTCGCCCGGCACATCGACACGGACGCGCCGCTGCCCGAGGACCTCATCACGCGCATGCGCCGCGCGGACTCCTTCGGCAAGGGGCTGTGGGTGCGCCAGCAGCTCTTCTACGCCGCGGTCAGCCTCCACCTGCACGACGGGGACCCCGCCGGCCGCGACTCCACCGCGCGCGTGCTGGCGCTCCAGGAGCGCTACCTGCCCTTCCGCGCCGTGGACGGCACCTACGCCCACCTGGCCTTCACCCAGCTCGACGGGGACTACTCGGCGCTCTACTACACGTACCTCTGGTCGCTCGTCATCGCGCGGGACCTGCTCACCCCGTTCGAGGCGCACGGGCTGATGGACGTGGAGACGGCCCGGAGGTACCGCGACAAGGTGCTGGCGCCCGGGGGCTCCGAGGACGCCGCGGACCTGGTGCGCGACTTCCTGGGACGGGGCTACGACTTCGGGGCCTACTCGCGTTGGCTGGAGGGCCGCTGACGCGTCACGCCGGCGGCTGTAAATTCAAAGGGCCCCGCGATGTGAATCGCGAGGCCCCTTGTGTTGTGAATCCGTCAAACCGGCTCCGCCGCGCTCACGAGGAGCGTGGGAGTCAGTGCACCGCGGGTGCGGACGGAGCCACTTCGGGCTGGAGGGTGATGGCCTGCGCCTCCGGATCCAACCGGACCTGCACGGGCACGCCCTGGTAGCGGTACTGGGCCAGCGAGTCCGCCGCCCCGTCGAGCAGGAGCTGGTAGCGCTCCTCCAGCTCCACCGCGATGAGCAACATGGTCTCACCCGCGTCCGCCACGCCCGGGCGGTACACCTGGCACCGCTGGAACCGCGCCCAGCGACCGTTCTGCATCTTCACCAGCTCGCCGTCGTAAGCCATGCGCAGCTCCTTTGCGTCCAATGCGACGTGGGCAATGTAGGGATCAATTAACTTCCTGTCATCCCCCCTCTTGAAAATTCGTTAAGCGCCTTTGATATCCGTGGGTTACGCGACAGTCAGGGGGGGCGGGCGAGCGAGGTCCGCGGTGACTGCTCAAAAATGTAAATTTGCTGGGCCGTCAATCAGGTTAAGGGGCCTGGCGGCGCCCGGTCTGGAGGCCCGCGCGGCGCCCGGGCCCCGTGGGGGCGGTGGCGCGGGGCGTCGGGGTCTCCTAGATTTAGAGGAATGAGGTTGCCAGGGCTGTTCCGCAAGGAGCGAACCACCATCAAGAACGCCGATGCCCAGGACCACGCCGAGAAGTTGTTGGCGGAGTCCTTGAGGCTCCTGAGCCAGGTGTGCACCAAGGTCGCGGACGCCATCGAGTCCCAGCGACTGTCTCGCCAGGGCTACGCGCACAACACGTACCTGCGCCGCACGGACACCGCCCAGGCGCCCGGCGACGCGGACGTGACGAAGAAGACGCACGAGTGACGCGGGTCCCGAGGATGGCTGTATCCCGAGGGTGGTTGGCTGTTGAAAAGTCGCGTGCCCCCTTCCGGAATCCCGCAGCCGTTCCCATCTTGCGGCCCATAGAATCCCGCGGTTAGAGACGCCGCAGCTCCCCTCTGAGGCCCTGCCATGTCCCACATCCTGGTCGTCGATGACGACGCGAGTCACCGCACGCTCATCTGCGATGCCCTCGAGGAGATGGGTTACCAAACCGCCCAGGCCGCCAATGGCCGGGAGGCGTTGGATCATCTCGAGGGCGACATGCCCGCCGCCGTGCTGCTGGACCTGCGAATGCCGGTGATGAGCGGCTGGGGGTTGCTCGACGCGCTGAAGAAGATGCCGCGCGCTCGGGGACTGCCCATCATCATCATCTCGGGCTACGGCTTCGAGTGGGAGGCGGAGCTGGTGGGCGCCGCCGGCTACATCTCCAAGCCGGTGGACCTGGACAAGGTCCGCCAGACGGTGCAGCAGATCGTCGGCATGCCGGAGATGACGTTCGTGCACTGACGCCTCCGGGCCCCGGGTGGGGTTGTCGGCGGGGTGCCGGCTCGGGTGAGATGGCGCCACTTCATGACGCCCTCCCCTTCCGATGAACTGGCCGTCGACGCGCGCGGACTCGTCAAGCGCTTCGGTTCCTTCACCGCGCTCAACGGCCTGGACCTCCAGATTCCGAAGGGGGCCTTCTACGCGTACCTGGGCCCCAACGGCGCGGGCAAGTCCACCAGCATCGCGCTCCTGACGGGCGTGTATGGCCCCGACGCGGGCAGCATCCGCATGCTGGGCGTGGACGCGGTGCACAAGCCCATGGAGGTCAAGCGCCGGGTGGGCGTGGTGCCCGAGGAGCTGAGCCTCTTCGAGCGGCTCACCGGCCGGCAGTACCTGACGTTCTGCGCGCGCATGTACGGCCTGGACGGTGACGAGGCGGCCTCGCGCGCGGCGGAGCTGCTGGAGCTGACGGAGCTGACGTACAAGGCGGGCGCGCTCGTCGCCGAGTACTCCAAGGGGATGCGGCGCAGGCTCGCCATCGCCGCGGCGTTGATCCACGCGCCGGAGCTGGTGCTGCTCGACGAGCCCTTCGAGGGCATCGACGTGCTGGCCGCGGGCGTCATCCGGGAGCTGTTGCGCGAGCTGTCGCGTCGCGGGGTGACGCTGCTGCTCACCACGCACGTGCTGGAGATCGCGGAGCGGCTGGCCACGCACGCGGGCATCATCCAGGGCGGGCGGATGCTGGACCAGGGGACGGTGTCGTCGCTGCTCGGACGCTACGACTGTCCATCGTTGGAGGCGGTGTTCGAGAAGCTCATCGCGGTGCCGGCCTCGCGCAACGCGCGCCTGTCCTTCTACGGTGAGGCGCCCGCGCCCGTCGTCGCGCTGCGGGAGCCGGCATGAGCCGCCCCGCCGTCCCGGGCTTCTTCCGGCACCTCTTGTTGTTGTGGGGGCTGCGCTTCGACATCGGGCTGAACCAGGGGCCGGGCAAGAGCCGGCTCCTGGCGGTGGGCGCGTTCCTCGCGTCCAGCGCGCCGGGTGTGTTCTTCGGCCTGTTCTTCTTCGGGCTGATGCGGCTGGGCCCGGTGGCCCGGAGCGACGTGTGGCCGTACTTCATCCTCAACCTGCTGTGCTTCGTCACCTTCTCCGTCTGGGTGACGTGGCCGCTGTTGTCCGCGGGCGTGGATGACCACTCGGAGCTGAGCCGGTACGCGGCCTTCCCCATCTCGCCATTCCGGCTGCTCATCGCCTCCACGGTGGCCAGCCTCTTCGAGCCGCGCGCGCTGGTGTTCTACGCGCCGCTCACCGGCGCGGCGCTGGGCTTCGCGTCGGTCAACCGGCTGTGGGCGCCGTGGCTCGCGGTGGTGCTGTACGTCTTGTTCGCGCTCCTGTGCGCCGCGTGGAGCCGGGTGGCGCTGTACGCCGTCATCAACGTGCTGCGCGAGAAGCGCAGCGCGGAGATCATGGGCGGCGGCCTGCTGGCCTTCCTGGTGGCCGCGTCGTTCATCCCGCCCATCGACACGTCGTGGCTGACGGCGGTGGGCACCGAGGGCGTGGACGCGCTGGACATGAGCCTCATCATCAACGCGGCGGTGGCGCTGGGCCGCGTGCCGCCAGGCTTCTTCGGAGATGGCCTGGGGCAGCTCGCGTGGTTCCGTCCGCGCGTGGCGATGGCGGAGGCGGTGGGCCTGTTGTTCTTCGCCGCGCTGGGCATGGGCGTGGCGTACGCGCTGCTCATGCGCTTCCACCGGCAGGCCGGGCGCGCGGGGCCGCAGTCGAAGGACTCGCAGGATGGGAACCCGTTCGCGCGCACGCGCACGCGCTTCTCCACGCTGGTGACGCGCGAGGCGCTGGACCTGTGGAGAAACCCGCGCGCGAGGCTGCTCGCGTCGGTGCCCTTCATCCTGGCCATCCTGCTGAAGCTGCTGTCCGGGCGGGACCTGTTCGTGTTCCTGCTGGGGGCTTCCGCGGACACGTGGTTGATGGGCGGCTTGTGCATCTATGGCGCGGTGGTGATTGCGTCCACGTTCTCGCAGAACACATTCGCCTATGACGGGCAGGGCTTCGCGGCGTTCCTCGCGGCGCCGCTGAACCTGGAGGAGGTGCTGCACGCGAAGAACCGGGTGCAGGCGGCGGCCGCGCTCGGGATGGCGGTGCTGGTGGCGCTGTTCTACCGGGTGTACTTCGGCTTCGGCACGTGGGTGGACATCGCGTGCGCGCTCGCCGCGGTGGTGGGCGTGCTGCCCATCCTGATGGCCGCGGGCAACTTCCTGTCGCTCTACTTCCCGGTGAAGTTCCACGCGAACCTCAAGCGGCGCGACAAGGTGCCCCTGACGGCGTCGATGCTCGGCATCGTCGCGGCCAGCATCGGGTGCATGCCCTTCGGCTGGACGCTGAAGCTCGCCGGCAAGGACGGGCCCACCTGGCAGTCCGCGATGATGATCGCGCTGTGCGCGGGCCTCTACCTGGCCATCTACCGGGCCTCGCTCCCGCTGGCGCTGCGCCTCTTGGACCGGCGGCGCGAGGCCATCCTCCAGGCGGTGACGCGCGAGTAGCTCGTCGCGCCGACGAGCCCCGCGACGCGAGCAGACTCCACGCAAGGAGCGGGTCCTTTTCCGGACGCATCGCACCGGGCGGCGTCGCAAGCATCGGCCTTGCGAGGGGCAGCCCGTCTCGTGCGGCACCACATCAAGTAGCGTCGCCACGCCGCGCCGACACGCATGCGCCTCTGGCGCCGGAGCCCCCCGCTCCGGCCGCCCAGCGACCTCAGTACGTCACGCCGTGCCGCGCGGCCTGCGCCTTGACGCCCTTCATCACGTTGGCGTCGAAGGCGTCCTCCTTCTCGGAGCGGCCGCCCAGCGACCTCAGTACGTCACGCCGTGCCGCGCGGCCTGCGCCTTGACGCCCCTCATCACGTTGGCGTCGAAGGCGTCCTCCTTCTCGGAGCGGTTCTTCGCGAGCCACGCCTCGCGCTCCGCGGCCAGCTTGGAGGCCTTCGCCTCCAGCACCTTCTTCTCCTCGCCCAGCTGCTTCACCTTCGCCGCGCGCGCCTTGTCATCCAGGCCCTTGAGTTCATCGGGCAGCTCGTCGGCGCTCACCCGAGCGAGCGCCCCCGGCGCGACCACCAGGTCCACCGCGCCCTCCACCGCGACGGGCGCGCTGCTCGGAGCGGCGGCGCCGGACGAGCCCTTGTCCGCCGTCTTGCGCATGTAGCTGATGCGCTCCGACGCGGCCTCCGGCGCCAGCTCCGCCATCGCCTTGGCCCGCTCCTTGTTCTTCGCCTGGACCGCCGCCTTGCCGGTGTAGAGCGTCTTGGAGGCCAGCTCCGAATTCACCTTCGCCAGCTCCGCGTCATAGGGCGTGGTCACCGCCACCATGCCGCCGGACTGGTCGATGGAGTCGTAGGTGCCGTCCGTCAGCTTCGCCACGAACTTCCACGACTTCTGCGTCTCGGCATCCAGGCCGCACCGCACCGTGTTCACCACGATGTGCTTGTCGCGCGCCCGCTGCGCCCAGTGATTGAAGTCCCAGTCGTCGTTGCGCGCCGCGGGAGGCGCGTCCCCCACCAGGAAGATGGCCTTCATCACCGTGCGGTCCTGGCTCCACGACAGCTTCGACACCGCCTCACCCAACCCGCGCCCCACGTGCTCGGGCGTGTCTCCTCCACCGCCCGCCTGGAAGCGACGCAGGTTCGCGAACACCGTGTCCAGGTCGTCGCTCAGGTCGAAGCGCTTCGTCACGTAGTCATCGCCGACGTCCCGGTACGCCACCAGGCCGACCTTCAGGTGCGGCGTGGGCCGACCCTGCGCGATGCGCGAGGCGATGGAGTAGATCTTCTGCTTGGCCCCCTCCAACAGGCCGCTCATCGAGCCCGTCGTATCCAGCACGAACACCACCTCGATTTCGGGCCGGGCCGCATTCACCTCGACCTTGTCGGGGACCTTGGGCGCCACGACGTCCTGGACCTTGGGCGCCACGTCGCCCTGCGGCAGGGCAGGCGTGGTGACCGCGGCCCTCGGCAGCGACTCGGCCAGCGCGGGGGTGGAGGACAGGGTGAGGGCGAGCGCGGCCGACAGCACGGCCCGCGACAGGGACGAAAGGTCCATGGCGAACTCCGGAGGAAGGGTCTGCGTGGAAAAAGGGGTGGCTGCGCGCGCGTTCCCCTCCATGAACGGACCAGCCCGTCCAAAGGTCTACGCCCCCCACATTTCGCCGAGGAATGCCCCTGAATCCCGGACGTTGGGATGTCCTGCTTCCTTCACGCCGCCGATGTCGCTCCGCGCACGCTGTCCATCCGGGCGGCTTGCTCCACGGGGGGCGGCGGTTTCATGCTGAGCCGTTCCCGGGAGAACCACGCCCATGATGCCCGTCCTCCGCCGAAGCCTCTTCCTCCTCGGCTGTCTGCTCGTCGCCTCGTGCAACAGCAACTCGCCCTACTACCGGCTCCAGTTCACCATGCCCTGGGCCGTGAGCCTCGAGCCCGGCCAGTCCACCCAGTTCGAGGTGACGCTCAACCGCGTGGGCGACCAGCCCGGGGAGCTCCGCGTGAACATGGAGTCCGCGCCCGAGGGCATCACCATGGCGCCCGAAATCATCGTCCCCGAGGGCGAGGGCATCACCACCCAGATGGTCACCGTCAGCGTCGCGCAGGACATCGCCGTCACCGGCGCCCAGCGCACGCTGCTCCTGGCGAACGACTCCGGCAAGGACCTGGTCTCCGGCGCCGAGCTCTACGTCGTGGTCCTCCCGGCCACCACCAGTCAGCCCGACTTCTCCATCGCCCTCGCGCAGCGGCAGCTCACCCTGTTCGTCGGACAGTCGGAGCTCACGCCCGTGCAGCTCACGCGCGCCGAGGGCTTCACCGGCCCGCTGACGCTCACCCTGGAGTCCGACTCGCGGCGCATCACCGCCCAGCCCGTCGTCGTCCCCGGTGACCAGGCATCCGCCAACATCCTCATCGCCACCACGACGAGCGTCGCCCGCATCCCCGTGGCCGTCACCGTGGTCGCCACCGCCGAGGACGGGCGCACGGCCAGGACCAGCCTCACGCTCGACATGCGCTGAAGTCCCAGGACGCACGAGGGCCGGGGAGCAGGGACCTTCATCCAGGTCCTCGCCACCCGGCCCGGGTGCGACTCGCGAACGCCCGGCGCTCGCGCGCTCAGGCCATGTCGAACAGCAGCGCCTCCACCGGCGTGTCGGCGGTGAGCACCAGCTTGTCCTCGGACGACACCGCCACGCCGTCACCCGCCTTCACCTTCACACCGTTCAGCGTGCCCGAGCCCCGCGCCACCTGCACCCAGGCGTGACGCCCCGGCGAGAGCGCGTACTCGGCGGACTCGCCCTTGCCCAGCAGCGTGCCGTGCAGCAGCAGGTCCTGGTGCACCGTCAGCGAGCCCTCCCGCCCATCCGGCGACGCCACCACCCGGAAGCGCCCCTGACGCTCCTTCGCGTCGAACGCCTTCTGCTCGTAGCCCGGCTTCAGGCCCTTCTCCTTCGGGAGGATCCAGATCTGCAGCATGTGCAGCGGCTCCGAGAAGTTGTTCATCTCGCTGTGCACCACGCCCGTCCCCGCGCTCATCCGCTGCACCTCACCCGGCTGGATGACCGCCTGGGTGCCCATGCTGTCGCGGTGCTCCACCTTCCCGCCCAGCACGTAGGTGATGATCTCCATGTCCCGGTGCGGGTGCATGCCGAACCCGCGCTGCGGCGCCACGGTGTCCTCGTTGATGACCCTCAACGTGCGGAACCCCATGAAGTCCGCGTCGTAGTAGTCCGCGAACGAGAACGTGTGATGCGTGTCCAGCCAGCCGTGGTTGGCATGGCCCCTCTCCTCTGCATTCCGGACGTAGATCATCGCCTGCCTCCCTTTCCCTTCGAGTTGCAACTCAGATGCATCAACCTCGCCCCGCGTTGCGGGGCGCGACAGGAGCCCGCCACCCACCAGGCCCGAGGCTCCGACCAACAGCCCGCCCGTCACGGACCTGCGGGACAGCGGGCGCCCCGCCGCATGCCACTTCACGCCGCCTGCTCCGCCGCCACCGCCACCGCCTGCACGTCCAGGGTGATATCGACACGCTCACCCACCAGGAGCCCGCCTGCCTCCAGCGCCTGGTTCCACGAGAGCCCGAACTCCTTGCGCTCGATGCTGGTGCTCGCCTGGAAGGCCAGTCGCTCGTTGCCCCACGGGTCCTTCACCTTGCCCAGGAACTCCGTGTCCAGCGTCACCTCGCGCGTGACGTCGCGAATCGTCAGGTCGCCCACCACGCGGTAGTGCCCCTTGCCCGCGTCCTGCACGCGCTTGCTGCGGAAGATGAGCTTGGGGAACGCCGCCGCGTCGAAGAAGTCCGGCGAGCGCAGGTGGTTGTCACGCTGCTCCACGCCCGTGTCGATGCTCGCCGCTTCAATCTTCACCTCCGCCGAGCCCTGCGACAGGTCGTCCCCGTTCACCACCACCTTCCCCTCGAACTTCGTGAACCGGCCGTGCACCTTCGCCACCACCATGTGGCGAACCATGAAGCCGACCGTCGTGTGCGCCGCGTCCAACTGCCAGGTCTTGAGGGCCATGTCCGTGTCTCCTTGGGTTACCGCGTCTGACCACCCATAGAGCAACCGTCAGGCCAACACATAACCCACTGGAATCACTCCAGACCCAAGCTTGAGTCGGCGCAAGTCATCTCAAATTGATACAGCCACCCTCTCACCCCGAGAGCCTGCCCGGCCGCCTGGAGGACGGAGGCAGGCCGGGTGGGAGCGGGAGCGCGAGGGCGCCGAGTCAGTCGGTGCAAGACACCGGCGTCGAGGGCTACCTTTCGAGAGACGCCATGACCACCACGACCTCACCCACCCGCCGACAAGCCGCGCGAGAGGCCCTCGCGCTCGACGACGAGGCCCTGCTGAAGACGTGCGAGGTGGATTACTTCATCGCCTCCGGTCCCGGCGGGCAGCACCGCAACACCACCGCCAGCGGCGTGCGCCTCACGCACGCGGCCACCGAGCTGTCCGTCTCCGCCACCGAGCGGCGCAGCCAGACGCAGAACAAGGGCGTGGCCCTGGAGCGACTGCGCGAGGGCCTGAAGGCGCTCACCATCGTCCCCAAGGTGCGCCGCCCCACGCGCCCCTCCGCCGGTGCGAAGCGACGCAGACTCGAAGGAAAGAAGCGCACGTCGGAGAAGAAGTCCCTGCGGGGCAAGGGCGACTGGTAGCTCGGGATTCCCGGGCGCCTGGCTACGCAAGCCGTTGCGGAGTCGCAAAGTTTTCATAGCCGTTCGTCCCCCGAGCATTCAGGGCTGAGGAGAAGTTTCCAGCACTCCACTGGGAGCAAGCGGGCGTCGGAGACGGGCACAGGGTGTGCAGTCGGGTGGCCAGGCTGACCCTGTCCCGGGTCGGCTCACCCCCCGGTGGGAGCACCCCATGAGCCCTCGGCCCCCCTCCTCGCTGCTGCGTCGCGCGCTGCTCGCGATGTGCGTCCTGCTGGCGCTCCCCGCGTCCGCGGCGGACCTCGTCACCTTCAGTCGCGGCTCGCTCATCATCCCCGAGAACGCGACCTTCCAGCAGGGCTGCGGCTCGCTGTCCGCGTACGGTCTGGTGTGGCGAATCCTCCAGGCGAACCAGCCGGGCGGCTTCAACGCCAACAACCCGGTGACGGTGTATCTGGCCATCAACGACCAGAAGACGTCCCCCAACCGGTGCGTGCCCACCAACCGTCACACCGCGCCGGCGCCCGCCAATGACGACCGGTGGAACGACGGCTGCGACTTCACCATCACCAACACCAAGGAGAACGAGCAGCCCGTGGTGCCGGTGAACTACGGGGTCCCCTTCCCCGCGAGCGGCGTCTATCCCAACGCCGCCATCGAGAACTTCACCACCACCGCGACCCAGGCCCGGCCCTACTTCACGGCGGTGACGCTGAACCACACCGTCGCCAACCCGCGCTTCACCACCGCGCGCTACTCGGGCGGCGCCTTCATCATCGCCGCCGAGGACGCGAAGAACGCCATCGACTTCATCCGCTCGGGCTCCGGTGATTTGTCCCCGGAGAAGTTCCGCACCACCTGCGCCCGGGGCTGCGCCACCTTCACCAACAACAGCGGCTGCCACCACGTGCGCATGCACCAGGCCACCATCGAGTTCACCGCGCCGGTGGCCCGCCGCATCAACCGCGTCCCGCCCAAGATTGCCCTGCTGGATTTGTCGGACGGCTTCAACAGCGCCGGCGACCCGCTGGTGAAGGGCGGCATGCTGGACGACTACCTGCGCAACGCCGGCCTGGACTTCCCGGGCGCGGGCGGCTGCCCCGAGGGCACGACGTCCGGCTGCACGCTCAACGGCAAGAAGCCCGGCCTCATCTACGACGCGCTCCACGCCAACGCGGACCTGGTCTCCACCGCCACCTTCAAGAACGGCCTGCTCAACGCGGTGGACCCCGTCACCAAGAAGCCCCGCTACAAGGTGTTCTGGGCGCCCCACTGGGAAATCGGGAACATCACCCGCCGCGAGTACGTGCCCAACGGCGACGGCGCCACCACCCAGCGCGAGAACGCCCTCAACAACGTGGAGTACTTCACCAACCAGCGCGGCAACGGCCTGTTCGCCGAGTGCGCGAGCATCTGGTCCTACGAGGCGACGCTCAAGCCGGACCGCACGCCCGTGCTCTCCTCGCGCTTCCAGGCCGAGTCCGGCTTTCAAATCAACCAGCTCAGCGGCGGCAGGAGCTGGGACGGCCGCAACTGCACGGACCCGGACTACATGGCGCAGGCGGAGCGCAACCGCGGCCAGTGCGTCATCTACCCCAACGCCGGGGACCCGTTCTCCCAGATGGGAGACTTCCGCTTCAACAACGTGGTGGGCCACACGGAGAACTACCGCGCGACGTACAAGGACGGCGTGCGGCGGCTCGCGGTGAGCTGGTACGGCCACAAGGACGAGCACGTCTACGACAACGCCACCCACGTCGGCCAGGACGCCCGGCGCGGTCACGACTTCTTCACCTTCAACCAGAAGGACAACGACCCGAAGAAGGCGACCGTCGTCTACCTCGCCGGCCACGACTTCAAGTCGAGCGTCCCCGGCACGCGCATCGTGCTCAACACGCTGCTCAACCTGGGCTCGGAGCCCTTGAGCAACGAGCGCGCCCTGTCCGCGCCCGTGGCCTTCGAGGACCCCAACGGCAGTGACGGCGACGGCTCGCGCGCGCTGGTGATGGCGGCCACGTACGACGCGGTGAGGGGCTACCCGCCCGGCGCGGACACGTTCCTGCCGACGCAGGGCTCCCACTGGGTGTTCCCCTACTACCCGGGCCACCTGCGCGCCCACTCGCTCATCGGCGGCAACGCGCTCGCCACCGGCGAGAGCGCGCTGGACGAGGCCACCCTGTGGGACGCGGACACCGTCATGCCCCACCCGCGCGAGCGCAACCTGTTCACCTACTTCGGTGGCCAGGTGAAGGAGAACCCGTCCCTGGGCACCGGCCTGCGCGCGCCGCGCGGTGTGCTCCAGGTGGGCTGGAAGCCGCAGAACGTGGCCGGCACCGCCATCAACGCCAACTACGGCTCGGGCCCCAACCCCCACTGCGTGGACGTGCTCAAGCTGGGCGAGGTCAAGAACCCCGACGACACCTCGCGCTTCGACTTCGTCACCACGCCCACCGGCGACGGCGTGTGTGATTTGCAGCAGGCGGTGCAGTTCACCGAGCAGCTCGCGGGCACCGACTTCGGCCAGAGCACCGCCGCCATCAACAAGGCGAAGCTGGCCAACGACTTCAACGCGGTGGCGCAGATGCTCCAGCGCGTGCGCGGCTTCTGCTACGCCACCTCCACCGGCAACGACGGCTCGGGCAGCCCCGTGCTCGAGCCCTCCGACAGCCAGTGCAACAACGAGGACGCGGAGAACCGCGCGCGCCTGGGCGGCTTCGTGCACTCCTCGCCCGCGGTGGTGAAGCCCAGCGGGTACATCCCGGACAAGGTCGCGCCCCGGCCCACCGTGGCCTACGCCGCGGGCCTGGACGGTCAGCTCCACGCCTTCTACGTGTCCGGCGGCGCGCGCTACGCGGGCCCCGCGGAGAGCCTGTCCTTCCCCAACGTCAGCCCCGCGGACACGGCCTTCCCCAAGAACTGGAGCGCCAGCTTCCAGAGCGGCTCCACGCCCCCGCCGGGCACGGAGCTGTGGAGCTTCCTGCCCGCCACCCAGCTGCCGTGGCTGCGCAGCAACGCGGCGGCCGTCAACAGCGCGCCGGTGGTGCTGGACGTCTTCGCGGACTTCGTGGGCAGCGGCAAGCGCGAGTGGCACACGGTGCTGGTGGCCAACGCGGGCCAGAAGGGGCGGGACCTGTTCGCGCTCGACATCACCAACCCGCTCAGGCCCGTGCTGCTGTGGCACCTGGTGGGCAGCCACTTCCAGGCGGGCAGCTTCCCTCCGCACGCGCCGGTGGAGCTGGCGGACCGTGACACGGGCGGGACCCAGTGGGCGTGGAAGTGGCGCGAGGAGACGGCCCACTTCGTCATGGCGCCCCTGGACGACCCGGGCCGCCACCCCACGGGCCTCTACAACTACACGGAGATGGGCGGCACGCGGGGCCTGTCGGTGGGCGTGGTGCGCCAGGGCCTGGAGCCCACGTACACCGTCTTCGTCGGCTCCAGCAGCTCGGGCGCGCAGGGCTCGCCCACCTTCGGCATGCAGGTGTTCGCCATCGACATCGCCACCGGCCAGAAGCTGTGGCAGTGGGAGCGCGGCTACACCCAGGCCTGGGTGGACAACACGCCGCCCCACGCGCCCACCGTCCTGACGGACACCGGCGGCGCGGCGCGCGTGTACACCGGCGACATGGAGGGCAAGCTGTGGGAGCTGGACGGCGCCACCGGGCAGAACGTCAACGTGGCGCGCGCCAACCCGCCGTGCGCCACGCCGTGCAAGTTCACCGGGCTGGACGCGCAGTCCGTCACCGGTGACCGCCGGCCGCTCTCCACCAACGTGGCGCTGGCGCGCCTGCCCCAGAACATCACCGCGGGCAGCGCCCTGAAGGACTACGAGGGGGAGCTGGTGGCCCTGGTGGGCACGGGCGGCGTGGACTGGGTGCCGGCCGACGACGCGGGCCAGCTGCACCTGGCGCTGCTGGGCACCTCGCGCCGGCTGCCGCTGGGCACCGCGGGCCTCAAGCTGGACGGCACCAACATCAGCGCCTCGGAAGCCAAGGGGCTGGCCACCCAGCAGGGCATCCTCCAGGAGCCCACGCCCTTCCCGCTGACGTTCGGCGCTCCGCAGCACGTGTACGGCACCATCACCGTCGCGGGGCGCACCGCGTACTTCTCCACCGCGAACGGGAAGATCGGCTCCGACCTGATGTCCGTCGAGGGCAACATCAGCGGCAAGACGTGGGCGCTGGACCTGGGCAACACGGCGACGTCGGGGACGGGGGCCGTCAGCAGCCTGTCCTCCATGACGGTGGCCAACTTCGGCGGCGTGGCGGTGTTCCAGCAGGGCAGCGGCGCGTCGTCCCAGAGCCACGTCATCGGCCTGGGCGTGAGCAAGATTGCCCGCCACACGGTGAACGACCCGGCGGGGGCGAACACCCCCGAGGCGAAGGAGCAGATGCGCGTCAACGGCCAGAACGGCTTCGTCTTCCGGCTGCTCAACTGGAGCCAGAGGTTCTTCGAATGAGCTCGCAACGTCTCGCCGCGCGCCGCGGCGCAAGTCTCGTCGAGGTGCTCGTGTCCATGGGCGTGCTGGCCCTGGCCGCCGCGGGCGCGGTGGGAGGCATGGTGTTCGCCTCCCGCGACGTCCATGACGGGCAGCTCTTGCAGGCCAAGCGGATGATGCTCGACGCCAGCATGCAGCGGCTGCGGCTAGCCTCGAAGTCGAGGCTCCTCGTCGACGCGGTGGAGCGCCCCGCCACCTTCCCCACGGAGCTGGCCCCGGGCGCGGCGCCGTGGAAGGCGGACGTGAGCACGCACGTGCCGGGGGACCCCTCCTCCGGCGCCTACTTCAAGCTGTCCGCCGACGGCACGGTGGAGCCCCTGGCGGGCATCCCCGCCGGCACGCCGTGCAACGCCCCCGCGCTGCCGGACGGCACGTACTGCCGGGAGATGCTGGTGACGAAGGGGCTGCCCAGGGAGCCCGCCGTCCCCGGAGTCCTCCCCCCGGGCGCCCAGCCGGTGACGGTCTGGGCCCGCATCGTGCGCAAGGGCGACACGGCCGCCCGCGCGCAGGCGCACAGCGAGGTGTTCGTCCAATGAAGACGCGAGGCATGACGCTGCTGGAGACGATGGTGGCGCTGGCGCTCACCAGCATCATCATCGCGGCCGCCGCGGCGCTGATGGTGGCCGGCAGCCGCGTGGTCCACAACACGGAGCACACGACGGACAGCCACGACTCGGCGCGCCTGGCGGGCGAGGCCATCATGAGCCTGGTGCGCCAGGCGGGCGCGGGCGCGCCCAACGGCATCTGGGTGCGCCGCAACGGCGTCCCGGTGCGCACCAGCGCCTTCTTCGGACGCGACGGCACCACCGGCGCGGGCACCTCCGGCAACGTCACCACGGCCGACGGCAGCGACGACCTGTGGCTGGTCGTGCCGGACCGCGACTACCTGGGCGAGCCCTGCGTCACCCCGGGCGCCGCCGTGTCCGTGGTGCGCCCCGGCACCGGCGAGCTCGAGGTCAACTGCACCCAGAGCCTCAAGGCCCCGCAGCTCCACCTGGTCAGCAACATGACCTCCGCGGCGCTCATCTCCGAGCTGAACATCGTCCCGTCCACGCCGGGCGTGCCGGGCCGGGTGAACTACGCCGAGTCCGGCACGCCGGGCTTCTCCAACGCCCCGGAGAAGGGCGGCTTCCAGAAGGGGGATTTGGTGTACCCGGTGCGGCTGGTGCACTTCTTCATCGGCCCGCATCCGGTCTCCAGGCGCCCGTCGCTCCTGCGCACCGAGGGCCGGCTGGTGGCGGACGCGCTGGGCCGCCCCTTCTCCGACATGGCCGGGGCGACGCCCTTCGTCGTGCAGGAGAACGTGGAGGACTTCCAGGTGGCCTTCGGGTTCGACACCACGGGCATGGATGACCCGGCGCAGTACACCTGGAGGCACGGCCAGGGCGCCGACCATCAGTCGGGGCTGCGCACGCTGCGCATCAGCGTGGTGGCCACCGGCCGCAACCCGCGCCGCAACAGCCAGAGCTCCGCGGTGCTGGCGGACGACAAGCCCGTCACCGTGGAGAACAACGTCCGGGCGCCCACGGTGGCCGCGGACGGCTACTACCGCAGCCTCTTCACCCGTCGCATGGAGCTGCCCAACCTGGCGGCCGCCAACCTGTGAGCCCGAGGATTCCCATGCGCACCCCTCCCTCCCCTCGCGGGGCCACGCTGCTGGTGGTGGTCCTGCTCGTCACCGTGCTGCTGGGCCTGGTGGCCAGCCTGATGATGTACGCGGGCGGCGAGCGCATCCGCGCCGTGGCCAGCAGCCGCGCCAGCCAGCGCCAGAGCTGCGCGGACAGCGGCCTGCAGCTCGCGCGCAGCTACTTCGGGCGCAACTACCCCAGCTGGAACACCTACCTGTCCCAGCCTGCCGTCTATGACCCGGTGCGCTCCAGCTTCAACCCGAACCCGGCCAACCCCGCCGACCCGACCCTGCGCTCCAACCACCCGGAGCTCTTCGCGGACGTGGACGGCGACGGCAAGCCCGACGTCTACATCTACATCCGCGACAACGAGGACGAGTTCGCGCCACTGACGGTCGACTGGCGGCGGGACAACGACCAGGTGGCGCTGGTGGGCGCCATCTGCATCTCCGAGACGCTGCGCCCCCGCCGCGCGGACGGTGCCCAGACGCCCACCCAGCTCGCGCTCGAGGGCCTGCTCAGCTACAACGGCGGAGGCGGCACCAACTGCGCCCAGGGCACCGCGGGCTCGGGCTCCGGCAACTGCAACTGACGACGCGTCGCGCGAGGGGGCCCCACCCACGCGCGACGCCCCGGCCTCCCGCGGCGACATCCTGGGCCTCCCGTCACGGAGGACACCTGGAATGCGCACGCTCGAAGACGCGATTGCCCTCGCGGTGGAGGCGCACCGCGGGCAGCGGGACAAGGCCGGACAGCCCTACATCCTGCACCCGCTGCGGCTGATGCTGAAGCTGGAGACGGAGGAGGAGCGCACCGTCGCCATCCTCCACGACGTGGTGGAGGACACGCCCTGGACGATTGAGCGCCTGCGCGAGCAGGGCTACGCGGAGCCCGTCCTGCGCGCGCTGGAGGGCCTCACCCGCCGCCAGGAGGAGTCCTACGAGGCCTTCATCGAGCGGCTGCGCCCGGACCCGCTGGCGCGCCGGGTGAAGCTGGCGGACCTGGAGGACAACATGGACGTGCGCCGCCTCACCCAGGTGACGGCGAAGGACCTGGACCGGCTGGCGCGCTACCGCGCCGCCTGGGCGCGCCTGAAGCAGCTCTGAAGACACCACGGCCCGGAGCGCCGCAGCGGGCACTCCGGGCCGTCGTGTGAGCCGGCACCCCGCCGAGGAAAGCGGGGCCCGTCTCGTCTTCGTCTTCGCGGCGCGCTACGCCTTCGCCAGCTGGCGCAGCACGTACTGCAGGATGCCGCCGTGGCGGTAGTAGTCGAGCTCGTTGGGCGTGTCGATGCGGCACACCACCGTGAAGCTCTTCTCGCCGCCCTCGCCCGTGGCCTTCACGGTGAGCTTCTTCTGCGGCGCCAGGTCCTGCGCGACTCCGGTGATTTCGAACGCCTCGTGGCCGGTGAGGCCGAGCGACTGCGCGTCCTGGCCCGCCTCGAACTGCAGGGGCAGCACGCCCATGCCGACGAGGTTGGAGCGGTGGATGCGCTCGAAGCTCTTGGCGATGACGGCCTTCACGCCGAGCAGCTGCGTGCCCTTGGCGGCCCAGTCACGGCTGGAGCCCGTGCCGTACTCGGCGCCGGCCAGCACCACCAGCGGCGTGCCGTCCGCCTGGTACTTCATGGACGCGTCGTAGATGCTCATCCGCTCGCGGGTGGGGATGTGGACGGTGACGCCCCCCTCCACGCCGGGCACCAGCAGGTTCTTCAGGCGGATGTTGGCGAAGGTGCCGCGCACCATCACCTCGTGGTTGCCGCGGCGCGCGCCGTAGGAGTTGAAGTCCTTGGGCTCCACGCCCTCGGCCATCAGGTACTTGGCCGCCGGGCTCGTCTTGGCGATGTTGCCCGCGGGCGAGATGTGGTCCGTCGTCACGGAGTCACCCAGCAGCGCCAGCACGCGCGCGCCCTTGATGTCCTGCGTGGCCTTGGGCTCCTTCGGCAGGTTCTCGAAGAAGGGCGGCTTGCGCACGTAGGTGGACTTCTCATCCCACTGGAACGTGGAGCCCTTGCCCACGGGCAGCTGCTGCCAGAGCGCGTCGCCCTCCATGGCGTTGGCGTACTGGCTGCGGAACTGCTCGGGCTTCACCGACGCGCGGATGACCGCCTTGATTTCGTCGTTGGTGGGCCAGATGTCCTTGAGGAACACCTCGCGGCCGTTCGGGTCCGTGCCCAAGGGCTGCGTGTCCAAATCCAACCCCACCTCGCCCGCCAGCGCGTACGCCACCACGAGCGGGGGGCTCGCCAGGTAGTTCATGCGCACGTGCGGGTTGATGCGGCCCTCGAAGTTGCGGTTGCCGGAGAGCACCGCGGCCACCACGAGGTCGCCCTCGACGACGGCGTTGGCGACGGGCTCCGTCAGCGGACCCGAGTTGCCGATGCAGGTGGTGCAGCCGTAGCCCACCACGTGGAAGCCCACGGCCTCCAGGTACGGCAGCAGGCCGGAGTCACGCAGGTACTCGGTGACGACGCGGCTGCCCGGCGCCAGGCTGGTCTTCACCCAGGGCTTGGGGTTGAGGCCCCGCTCCACGGCCTTCTTGGCCAGGATGCCCGCGCCCACCAGCACCGCCGGGTTGGACGTGTTGGTGCAGGACGTAATCGACGCGATGACCACCGCGCCGTGGCCCAGCTGGTAGCTCTGGCGGCCCTGCTTCACGGTGACGCTCTGGGCCAGCCGCTCCGCGGGGACCTCGGCCGCGGGGGCCGCCTTGGCCTTGCCGCCACCCTCGTCATCCTCGCCCTTGCTCTTGCCGGCGGAGAGCATCTCCACGAGCGACTTCTCGTAGCCGGACTTCATGTCCTTGAGGGGCACGCGGTCCTGCGGGCGCTTGGGGCCGGCGAGGCTGGGCACCACGGTGGACAGGTCCAGCTCCAGCGTGTCGCTGAAGACGGGGTCCTTCGCGTCGGCGGCGAGCCACAGGCCCTGCTCCTTCGCGTACGCCTCCGTGAGGGCCACGACGGCCTCGGGGCGGCCGGTGAAGCGCAGGTAGTTGAGGCTCTCCTCGTCCACCGGGAAGAAGCCGATGGTGGCGCCGTACTCGGGCGCCATGTTGGCGATGGTCGCGCGGTCCGGCAGGGACAGGCCCTTGAGGCCGCTGCCGTAGAACTCCACGAACTTGCCGACCACGCCCTTCTTGCGGAGCATCTGCGTGACGGTGAGGACCAGGTCCGTCGCCGTGGCGCCCGCGGGCAGCTGGCCGGTGAGCTTGAAGCCCACCACCTGGGGGATGAGCATGGTAATCGGCTGGCCGAGCAGCGCGGCCTCCGCCTCGATGCCGCCCACGCCCCAGCCCACCACGCCCAGGCCGTTGATCATCGTGGTGTGGCTGTCGGTGCCCACCAGCGTGTCCGGGTACACGGTGCTGCCCTGGCGGAACGTCACCTGCGCCAGGAACTCCAGGTTCACCTGGTGGCAGATGCCGATGTCCGGCGGGACGACGCCAAAGCCCTTGAACGCGCTCTGGCCCCAGCGCAGGAAGGCGTAGCGCTCGCGGTTGCGCTCGAACTCCAGCTCCGCGTTCTCCTTGAAGGCCGCCGTCGTCGCGAAGGAGTCGATCTGCACCGAGTGGTCGATGACCAGGTCGGCGGGGTTGCGCGGGTTGATCTTCGACGGGTCGCCGCCCATGGAGGCGAGCGCCTCACGCATGGCGGCCAGGTCCACGACGGCGGGGACGCCGGTGAAGTCCTGCAGCAGCACGCGCGCGGGGTGGAAGGAGATCTCCACGTCCGGGGTGGCCTTGGGGTCCCACGCGAGCATCTTCTCCACGTGCTCGCGCTTGACGACGCGCCCGTCCTCGTTGCGCAGCAGGTTCTCCAGCAGCACCTTCAGCGAGAAGGGCAGGCGGTCCACCGACGGGTGGGCCTTGGCCAGCTTGCTCAGGCTGAAGTAGTCATAGGTGGCCGAGCCCACCTGGAGCTTGGACTTCGTGCCGAAACTGTCGGTCATGTGCGGTGCCCTTCCGTGCGCAGGATGTGGGGACTTCTAGGCTCGCCTTTGACGCGTTGCAAAGGGTTCCTGCACACGCATCCGGCGATGGACGGTTGACCCAGCAAGGGTCCAGCCCCGCTCATCGGAACCATGCGTCCCGCTGGGGGAATGTCGTCCGCGACACCTCTTGCGTCACGGCGGGGCAGCCCCAGGACAACCCCGGGGCGGGCCCTCAGAGCACCTTGCGCAGGGCGTACAGGGCGCGCTCCAGCAGCTTGCGCCACAGGGGCCGGCGGCGGAACTCCGCCAGCGTCACCTCGCGGCAGTCGCCACAGTCCGTCCGGAAGGACTCCTCCAACTGCCGGCCCAGGCGCGGGTCGGCGAAGACGGCGTTGACCTCGTGGTTGAAGGCCAGGCTCAGCCGCTCCAGGTTGAACGAGCCCAGGGTGCCCCAGGCCCCGTCCACGACGGCCGTCTTCGCGTGGAGCACGCCGCGCTGCCACTCGAAGATGCGCACGCCCGCGCCCAGCAGCTTCTCGTAGAAGGCGCGGGTGACGAACTCGAGGAGGGGGTGGTCCGAGCGGGCGTTGAGCAAGAGGCTCACCTCCACGCCCCGCCGGGCCGCGTCGCGCAGCGCGGCGACGAGCCGCCGGTCCGGCACGAAGTAGGCCGCGGCGATGAGCACGCTCTTGCGCGAGCGCTGGATGGCGTGCAGGTAGGCCCGGTGGATGCTGCGGCGGCTGGACAGCACCGCCAGCCCCACCTGGCCCCGCGCGCCCCCGCCCCGCCGGCGCCGCAGCCGCCCCAGGCCCGTGGCCCAGCGGTGGAAGCGGTCCTGGAACATCATCCGCCACGTGGCGAGGAAGCGGCGCTCCAGCGCGTGCACCGCGGGCCCTTCGATGCGCAGCACGTCATCGCGCCAGCCGCCGCCCTCCCCCGCCGGCGCCCAGTGCGCGGAGATGTTGACGCCCCCGGTGAAGGCCACCTCCCCGTCGACGATGAGGATCTTGCGGTGGTCCCGGCGCAGCAGGTGGCGCCAGCCGCGCGACAGGTTGAAGGGCTTGAAGGGGCGGATGTCCACGCCGCGCTGGCGCAGGGTGTCGAAGTACGACTTGCGGCTGGTCCACGAGCCCACCGCGTCGTAGAGCACCTTCACGTGCACGCCCCGCTCGGCCGCCTCCGCGAGCGCCTGGCCGAACAGCTCACCGACGGCGTCGGTGATGAACATGTACGTCTCCAGGCGGATGTAGCGCCGCGCCCGGCGGATGGCGTCCAGCATCGCCGGATAGGCCTCCACGCCGTCGCGGAGCAGCTCGCACGCGTTGCCCCGGACCACCGAGTGGCCGCGCGGCAGGTAGTAGCGCGCCAGCAGGAGGCTGGAGACACCAGGGCTCCAGACGGGCGCCTGCTCCGGCAGGGGGCCCTGAGAACAGCCGGCCTCGGGCGGCTCCTCACCCGAGACACCCGTCCTCTCGCTCATGACCTCCAGGTCGCGCATGGCGACCTTACGGTGAGGACGGCCCCTCGCGCCGGCAACCCGACGGGCCCCGCGGACGGCCCCTCGGGGTGATGCACCGTCCTGTGCAGGACGGTGCATCCCGGCGAAAACCCGCGACGACTACAGCCCGTACTCGGCGCGCTTGTTCTCGGCGCGCGTGGCACACGGCTGGTCGTACTCGGGGAAGTACTGCTTCACGTGGTCCAGGGTGGCGGCGGCGCCCTTGTAGTTGCCCTGGTTGTAGTACTTCTCCACCTCGAGCAGGAGCTTGGCGCAGGTGCGGTCCAGCTCCTGCTGCGCGGTCTGCATGCGCTCGCGGGCCTCGTAGTAGAGGTCCGGCTTGGGCTCCGGGTGGGCCTCCAGCATCAGCCACGCCTCGCGGAAGCCCTTCCAGGCCTCGTAGCGGTTGCGCGCGCCGATGTCCGGCGTGTCGCTGTTCTTGCGGCCGCGCTTGTAGGACTCGCTGGCCTGGCGCACCAGCTCCTCGGGGAGCAGGTCCGGCAGGAGCGCGCGCTCCACCCACACGTTCCAGATGCGCCAGGGGTCCTCACCCGGCGGGTTCTTCGTGTTGTCGAAGACGATGCGGTTGGGCTCGCCCTTCTTCAGGTGCTGGGCGGGAATCATCAGCTCCAGGGAGCGGTCCTGGCTGGCCAGCGTGTCCGGGGGCACCTTGCCCACGTCCACGCCGTTGACGCTCACCATCACCTCGTCCTTGGAGATGCCCTGCGCCTGGTAGTGGAGGATGACCACCGCGCGGGTGGCGGCGGTGTACTCCCACTCGAAGATCTTCATGTCCGGGCGGTTCCACGTCACGTCCGGCCCCAGGCCGAACGAGTCGCGGATGGGCTGCCCGGTGAGCATCGCGGGCTCCTCGCCCACGGGGCCCGTGTCCACGCCGCTGAGCACCAGCCAGTACAGGAGGCCGAAGATGCCCAGCACCAGCACCACGGCGCCGCCGATGATGCCGCCGCGCACCATGTTGGTGGCGTCCGCCCAGAACAGCTTCGCGCTGGCGACCAGGCCCGGCGACTCGCGGCGGATGCGGGCGCGCTCGGCGGCGGACAGGCCGCTGGCGGCGCCCGCGTTGGAGGTCGGCCTGGAGCGCACGGGCGCTGAAGCCCCCGTGCCGGGACGGGCGCGCGCGGGGGCGGAGGACGCGGCGCGCTCGATGGCCGCGGGGGCCTCCGCCGACGCCGACGCGGGCAGCGCGGCGCGCGCGCCACTCTGGCCGGCCGGACGCAGGGCCCGGAGGTTGTTGCGCGTGGCGCCCTGGCGCATCTCCGCCAGGGACTGCTCGTCGGCGCCCTCGGGGGCCAGGGCCACGCCCTTGTTGCGCTGACGCTTGAGCGCGTCCACGGACACGATGCGCGTGCTGTTCGCGCCGTCCTCGGCGCCAGCGGGAATCTCCTCCTCGCCGGTGGCGGCGTCGGCCGTCATCAGCGTGAAGACGAACGTCACCGGCCCCAGGGTCAGCTTGTCGCCGTCCTCCAGGGCCTGCGTCTGCACGGAGGTGCCATTGAGCAAGGTGCCATTGGCGCTGCCCTGGTCCTCGACGCTGTAGGCGTCACCGTCGAGGAACAGGCGGCAGTGGCGGCGGGAGACACCTGGGTCGTACAGCACGACGTCGCATTCGGACGTACGACCGATGAGCACGGAGTCCTGGTCGAAGACGAACTCCTTGCCGGCGTCTTTTCCCTCGGAGATCGTCAGCTGGAAAGGCATGGGGCTCTACAATCCTATCGAGGCTCGCGCCGCTCGGGCAACGGCGGCTCGCGCGGAGACGGGTTCCATCACCTCCGCCTCGCCCCCGAAGGACAGCACCCACTGCGTGAGCCAGCGCTCGCTGTCGCCGGCCACCAGGACCTCCACGCCCCCGTCAGCGAGCGGGCGGGCGTCCTGGCCGAAGCGCTCCTTCACGTAGGGCGCCGCCACGGGCGAGAAGCGCACGCGGACGGACGCCTCGGAGCGGCTCCGGGCGGGATTGGGGACATCCGCCCGGGCATCGGGCGGGGGGAGGAAGGGGGTGTCGGTGACGGCCAGGTCCTCCATCCGGTCCAGCCGGAACAGTCGGGCGTCCTGCCGGGTGTGGCAGAAGCCCTGCAGATACCACTGCCCCCGGTGACTGAGCAGCTCGTACGGGCGCACCCTGCGGGGCTCGGCGGGGCGTCCGGGGCTGGCATATCCGAAGGTGACTTCTCGCCGCTCGAGAATCGCACGGGTGAGCGGCCCCAGGGCCTGGGGCGCCTCGGCGGAGGCGTCGATCTTCCGGTACATCTCCCGGTAGCGCTCGCGCACCTGGGGCGGCAGCACGCGCTCCAGCTTCTGCAGGGCGCTCTGCAGCGCGTCCCCGGAGGCCGGCCGGAGCAGCTCCGCCGCGGCGGCCAGGGCCGCGGCCTCCCCCGCCGTCAGCCGGGGCGGCGCGAACAGGCGCTGGTCCAGGTCCACGTAGACGCGGTCGTTGTCCACGTAGATGTCGATGTAGTCGTCCGGGTTGAAGGGCGGCCGGCCCACGCACGTGAGCAGGTCCAGCTCCTCCAGCAGGTCCTCCCGGCTGACGTTGAGGGCGCGCGCGAGCGCCTCCACCGTGACGCCGGGGTTCTTGGACACGTAGGGGACGAGGAACAGCAGGCGGCGGAGCCGCTCGTGGACGTTGCTCATGCGCTCACCTTGTCTTCCTGCGCGTCCGCGTGGCGGTTGGCCACGCGCGCGGCCATCTCCCGCAGGCGGGCACAGGCGCTCTCGGGTCCCTCCACCACGCAGTCCGCCCCCAGCGACAGGCAGAAGCGCACCAGGCCATCCAGGAAGCTCACCTTGAGGTGGGCCCGGGTGATGCCCCCTTCGGCCACCTGCTCCAGCACGGCGCCGGGGAACAGGCCCGAGGCGCGCGAGGCCAGCGCGCCCGACAGCCGCAGCACCACCTCCTGCGGCTCGTGGAAGCGGTGCTGCCACGGGAAGTACGCCACGTGGTTGTCGAGCGAGAAGTCCTCCGGCACCTGGAAGTCCGGGGTGCGCGGGCGCGCGGTGTTCACCTTCAGCTCGCGCACGCGGTGGACATGGAAGGTGCGCAGGCCGCCGCGCAACTGGCAGTGGCCCACCAGCGTCCACACGCCGCGCCGGAGCGCCAGGCCATACGGGTCCACGCGGCGCTGGGTGGCGTGGGGGTGCTTGGGGCTGGCGTAGGAAATCTCCACCCACTTGCGCGCGGCGCACGCGTCCCAGAGCTGCTCCAGGCGGGCGGAGATCTCCTTCTCCTGTCCCTCCTGCACCGCGCCCAGCTCCATGCGGACCCTGGGCGTGGGCAGCGACTGGCCGGCGAAGAAGCCAATCTTGCGCAGGGCGTGCGCCAGGTCATCGCGGCCGGGGAAGGCGCCGGACGTGAGCGCGGCGGAGCCGGCGGCGTAGAGCACGGCCAGCTCCTCCTTGGTGAGGTCCGCCTCCGGGAGGTAGTAGGCGTCGCGGTCGACGATGTAGCCGTCGCGGCGCTCGTCGTCTCCCTGGACGTAGGTGAGCGGGAAGCCCAGCTCCACCAGCTCCGCCTTGTCGCGCTCGAACTTGCGCTCGGCGGCGTCGTCCGAGCCTCCGTAATCAGCGGGGAAGTGCTCGCGCAGCTCGGCCCAGGAGATGGGCTCGCGCGCGTCGAGCAAGAGGGCCACGAGGTCGAGGATGCGTTCGGTGCGGTCCATTCGGGAAGGTCGGCGACGATGCCGGGCGGACCCCAGGGGGTCAAGGAAGGGGCACGTGACAGGAGGAAAACAACGGCCCGGCCCGCGCGCGTCCAGGCTGATAGCCACCCAGGACTGAACAGGCAAGCAGGTAATTAATTGTGTGATGGTTGCAACACAGGTGGGAAGGTTGAACCCGCCAAGGAGGGCTCGCACTATGGGCGCGACTTGGGATATTCCTGCGCCAGCTTCAGAAGGGACCTCTCCATGAACCGCACCTTCCGTGACGTGGTCGCCGGGCTGGCACTGCTGGTGGGGTTGTTCTGCGGGATGATGCCTGCCTCCGCTGAAGCCGAGCCCCTCTATTTCGCCGTGGAGGTCTGGCGCGACGGGCGGCTGGTGGCCCAGCCCAAGCTGCTCGGAGAGACGGGCCGCACGCTGCGCGCCGAGCGCCGTCGCCCGGGCGCCGCCACGGCGGACTACCGACTGGTGCTGATGCCGCGCGCCGAGGGCGAGTCCTTCCTCCTCCAGCTGGACCTGCTGCTGCCGGAGGCCAAGGGCCACTCGGAGCTGGCGCTGCTCCACGGCCAGCAGCGCAAGCTGCAGCTCGGCCGCGTGCCGGGCGAGCTGGAAGTGTCGCTGCTCCTGATGAAGGTGGACTCGCCCGAGTTCCGAGCCCTCATGCAGCTGGGCACCGACGGCGGCAAGAGCGGCACCTCCTGCTCCATCTGATCCACGCCGGCTACAGCACCGCCAGGTCGTCGCGGTGCACGGCCTCATCCAGGTAGCGGTACCCCAACACGGACTCGATGTCCGACGTGCGCCGTCCGGCGATGCGCCGCAGCTCGTCCGCGCCGTAGGACGCCAGCCCCCGCGCGAACACCTCGCCGGACGCGTCCGCCAGGTCCACCGGGTCGCCCCGGTCGAAGTCGCCCGTCACCTGCTTCACGCCGCTGGGCAGGAGGCTGCGCTTGCCGTGGACGATGGCCTCGCGCGCGCCGGCATCCACGGTGAGTGTGCCCAGGGGCCGCAGCGCATGGGCAATCCACGCGGCGCGGGAGCCCCGGCGCGCGCCGGTGGGCTCGAAGAGGGTGCCCATGGGCTCACCCTCCAGCACGGCGCGCAGCCGGCCGGGCAAGGCGCCCGAGGTGATGACGCCCCGGATGCCCTGCTCGGCGGCGCTCGCGGCGGCGCGGACCTTGGTCGCCATGCCGCCGGTGCCCACGCCGCTGGAGGTGCCCCCCGCGAGCGCGAGGACGTCGGAGGTGACCTCCTCCACGGTGTCCAGCAGGCGCGCGCCCGCGTCGCGGCGGGGGTCCGCGGTGAACAGGCCCTCCACGTCGGAGAGCAGCACCAGCGCGTCGGCCTCCACCACGCCGGCCACCAGGCCCGCCAGCGTGTCGTTGTCACCGAACTTCAGCTCGTCCACGGAGACAGTGTCGTTCTCGTTGATGACGGGCACCACGGACGCGGACAACAGGCGCTCCAGGGTGTGCTTCACGTTGAGGTAGCGCCGCCGGTCCCGCATGTCCTCGTGGGTGAGCAGCACCTGGGCCACCGCCTGTCCCTGGGCGCCGAAGACGTCCTCGTACGCCTGCATCAGCCGGCTCTGTCCCACCGCGGCGCACGCCTGCTTGCCCGGGATGTCGCGAGGGCGCGAGCCCAGGCCCAGCCGCTCCATGCCCAGGGCGATGGCGCCGCTGGACACCACCACCAGCTCGCGGCCCTGGGCCGCCCACAGCAGGTCCTCCCCCAGCGCCACGAAGTGCTCGCGGTTGAAGCGGCCGGTGGCGTGCGTGAGGGCGTTGGTGCCGATCTTCACCACCACGCGCTTCGCGGCGCGCAGGGCGTTACGTCCCGAGTGAGTCACGTCCGCGAGCGTAGGACGGAAAAGGAAACAGGGCGCAAGGGCCGTGTGTTCACTACGGTTCCGGCAACCCGGGCCGGAGGGGCGTGTCAGCCACATCGTTGGGGCGCCGTATAAAGTGCCGGGAAGGACGGGGTCAGCCGGCTTCCGTCAGGAGAGCAAGCGTTTGAAGGAAATCTACGGCAACACCCTGGGCCTCAAGGCGAACGAGCAACACCGGCTGCGGAACACCTTCCGCCGGCGCGTGTCGCCTCACGAAATCGTGTCGCCCGAGCTCGCCCGCCACCTCACCGAGCTGTCCCACGAGACGAACCGACAGGTGGGCGTGCTCATCAACCGCAAGGGGG
This sequence comes from Myxococcus faecalis, assembly GCF_050039385.1. NCBI lineage: Bacteria > Pseudomonadati > Myxococcota > Myxococcia > Myxococcales > Myxococcaceae > Myxococcus > Myxococcus faecalis. Next base: position 3,023,857 of record NZ_CP144336.1, read on the forward strand.
AAATCGAGCACGTGGTGGTGGGCAATGCCCACAAGCTGGAGCTGCCGGACATCGGCCGCGCGCGTGCGGGCCAGGTGCGTCTGCGTGGCCTGCGGCTGGTGCACACGCACCTCAAGAGCGAGCCGCTCACCAAGGACGACCTGACGGACCTGGCGCTGTTGCGCCTGGACTGCGTGGCCGCGGTGGGCGTGGGACAGGAGGGGCTGCCGGGCGTGCTGCACTACGCCCACCTCGTGCCGGAGAACGGCACGGGTGAGTTCTGGCAGGTCACCACCCTGCCCTCCGTGCACCTGGAGCAGCCGGACCTCATCGACACGCTGGACGCGCTGGAGGAGGAGTTCAACCGCAAGGCGGCGGCGCGCGCGGTGAGTGGGCGGGAGAAGGCCATCCTCGTGGCGGTGTGCCTGGACGGCAACCGGGCGCAGGCGGAGGCGAGCCTCGCGGAGCTCAGGGAGCTGGCGCGCACCGCGGGCGTGGAGGTGGTGGACAGCGTGCTCCAGGTGAAGCGCGAGGCGGACCCTCGCTACCTCATCGGGCGGGGCAAGCTGGAGGACCTGAACCTGCGCTCGATGCAGTCCATGGTGGACCTGCTCATCTTCGACAAGGACCTCACCCCCTCGCAGGGGCGCCACATCGGCGAGGCCACCAGCCTCAAGGTCCTGGACCGCACCCAGCTCATCCTCGACATCTTCGCGCAGCGCGCGCAGAGCGCCGAGGGCAAGCTCCAGGTGGAGCTGGCGCAGCTGAAGTACCGGCTGCCGCGGTTGGTGCAGAGCGATGACTCGCTCAGCCGGCTCGCGGGCGGCATCGGCGGGCGCGGCCCCGGTGAGACGAAGCTGGAAATCGACCGACGCCGGGTACGCGAGCGAATCACGCATCTGGAGAAGCGCATCGACACGATTGGCCGGGAGCGCAGCGTGCGGCGGGCGCAGCGAAACCGCCGCGAGCTGCCGGTCATCTCCATCGTCGGGTACACCAACGCGGGCAAGTCCACGCTGCTCAACGCGATCACGAACGCGCAGGTGCTGGCGGAGAACAAGCTGTTCGCCACGCTGGACCCGACGAGCCGCAGGCTGCGCTTCCCGCAGGAGCGCGAGGTCATCATCACCGACACGGTGGGCTTCATCCGGGACCTGCCCAAGGACCTGGTGGCGGCCTTCCGCGCGACGCTGGAGGAGCTGTACGACGCGAGCCTCCTGTTGCACGTGGTGGACGCGGGCGACCCGGCGCGCGACGACCAGGTGGAGGCGGTGGAGAAGATCCTGTCGTCGCTGGGGTTGATGGAGAAGCCCCGGTTGATGGTGTGGAACAAGGCGGACCTGCTCTCTGCGGAGGAGGTGGAGTCGCTGCTTCGCTCGCGGGGCGGGGTGGCCATCAGCGCCCAGACGCGCGACGGGCTGCAGACCCTCCTGGCGAAGGCGGACACCACGCTGTTCGCAGAAGGGGCGTCCGAGTCGATGGGCATCGTCTGACGCGGCGTGCGGGTTGCGAGGTGGCATGGCTCCCCCTAGAGTCGGGGGGCCGTGTCCATCTCCCTCGCGTCCACCTTGTCGTCGGTCCTGCTCGCCCAGGCGGTGCCGGACTACACCCGTCCCGTCTCCTCCATGTCTCCGAAGTACTTCGAGATTTTGGAGCAGAACAGCCACATCATCTACCCGCTGGTGGCGGTGCTGACGCTGGTGCTCATCGCCGCGGGCATCCTCCAGGCGTGGAGGACGCAGGACCTGGACGGCCTGCAGAAGAGCGAGTTCAAGAAGGCCATCGTCAACGAGCTGCGCAGCAACATCACCGGACTGCCGGGTGACGTGCTGGCGAAGGCCGTGGGGCTGGACCGACTGAAGACCCACCGTTTGCTGGAGCAGATGCAGCAGGACGGCATGGTGGTGAGCCACACCAACTCGCAGCGCCTGACGGTCTGGCGCATCCGTGGCGCCGCCCCCGAGGCGAGCGCCCGGCGCTACTGAGGTCGTCTGTGAACGAGGGGGGAAGCATGCAGTTCACGATTGCTCACTGCGACTACCCCAGCTCCGGGGAGATGTTCCTCTACTTCAGCCTCTTCCTTGTCATCACTCTCGGTCCGTTGCTCGTGTGGTGGCTGCGTCGCGGCGCCAGGCGCTCCGGCTACGGACTGTCTTCGACCTCGTCCAGGTAGCCCCGAAGGACTGACGCCACCTGTCCCACGTCGGGGGCGCGCAGGATGGAGTAGTGGTCTCCTGCAATCGCGTGCACGGTGAGCGCGCCTGTCGCCACCTGCTCCCAGCCGTGAACACGGCGCGTGCCCGTCGCTTCGATGGAGACGACAGGCCCTGAGTAGGGCCGAGGCACGTAACTCCACGCGGCCAACAGGTTCACCTCGAAGACGCGGCGCAGGGCACTGAGTGACGGTGTGACGCCACTCCCCTGCTCTCGAGCGTGAGCGTCCAGGATGCGCAGCAGTGCCTCGGGTGTCTCGGCGCTCTGGGCCGCTTCGCCATGTCCCATCGCGCGTAGCAGGTCGAGGTGGAACAGCTCGCCGAAGCGCTGCGCCTCGTCGTGCCCTGGCGCGGCGCCGTCTCCATCGTACGGGCGCACGAAGCCGTCGATGAGCGCGAGCACCTCCACTCGCTCTCCTCGCCCCTCGAGCTGGTGCGCCATCTCCCACGCGATGCTGGCGCCCATCGACCAGCCTCCGAGCCGATAGGGCCCGTGCGGCTGCACGTCTCGCATCGCCGCGAGGTAGAGGCTCGCCATCTCGGGGATGCTCTCGCAGGGCGGCGCTTCACTATCGAGCCCGCGTGACTCGAGCCCGTGGAACGGCTGCTCCGGCCCCAAGTGCTTCGCGAGCTCCGCGTAGCTCAGCACCGTGCCGCCCACGGGATGCACACAGAAGAAGGGCCGACGTCCACGTCCCTCGGTCAGTCGCACCAGCGGCGTCCAGGACGACGACTCACGTCGCAGCACCGAGGCCACGTGCTCCACCGTCGCGCGCTGAAAGAGCGCGGCCACCGGCAAGCTCCTGCCTACCGCGCCGCGAATGCGCGCGAGCAGCCGGATGGCCATCAGCGAGTGACCACCCAGCGCGAAGAAGTCCTCCGTCACGCCCACGGGACGGACTCCCAGCACCTCTTCCCACACGCCCACCAGCGTGCGCTCCAGTGCGTCGCGAGGCTCCTGATGTCCCTCACGTGTCGCGCGCTGGAGCGACCCCAGAGCGGGCAGCGCCTTGCGGTCCACCTTGCCCGTGGGAGCCAGCGGCAGCGCGTCCAGGCGCACGAGCACACTCGGCACCAGATACTCCGGCAACCGTGCTTCGAGGCGCTCGCGCAGCACCTCCACGTCACACGGCGCCTCGTGCACCACGTAGCCCACCAGTCGCTTCTCGCCGCCCTCTTCCTGCCTCGCCACCACCACCGCGTCCCTCACGCCCGGCAGCGCCTTCAGCGCCACCTCCACCTCGCCCAGCTCCACGCGGAAGCCACGCACCTTCACCTGTCCGTCCACGCGCCCCAGGAACTCCAGGTTCCCGTCGCCGAGCCACCGCGCCTTGTCGCCCGTGCGATACAGCCGCGCCCCCGGCACCTCGCTCATCGCATCCGGGATGAAGCGCTCCGCGGTCAGCTCCGCCCTGCCCCAGTACCCGTGCGCGAGGCTCGCGCCGCCGACGTAAACCTCCCCCACCACGCCCACGGGGCTCGGCGCGCCCCGCTCATCCAGCACGTACACCTTCACGTTGGAGATGGGCGTCCCCACGGGAGGCAACGCGGGCCAGGTCGACGGCGGGCCACGCGCCCTCCAGGCCGTGACGACGTGCGCCTCCGACGGGCCATACTGGTTCTCCAGCACGCAGCCCGGCAGTCGCTCGAAGAAGGACACCAGCGCGGGCGTCACCTGCAACTGCTCACCCGCCGTCACCACCTCGCGCAGGGGCGGCAGCTTCGCTTCATGCTGCGCCACCTCGCACAGCGCCTGGAGCGCCACGAAGGGCAGATACAAGCGCCCCACTCCATGCGCCACCATGCGCCCGAGCAGCGCCACCGGGTCCTTGCGCTCCGCCTCCCCCACCAGCAACACCGTGCCGCCCAGACACCACGTGCCGAACAGCTCCTGGAACGACACATCGAAGTTCAGCGACGCGAACTGCAGCGTCGTCGCACCCGGGTCCACGGTGCGCGCGAGCAGCCACCGCAGCATGTTCCCCACCGCGCGATGGGACATGAGGATGCCCTTGGGACGCCCCGTGCTCCCCGACGTGTAGACGAAGTAGCAGGGCGTCTCGGGAGACAGAGACAGCGCTGGAGCCTGTCCGGGCCTCGTCCGGATTCGCGAGGCCTCATCCTCCAGGCGCACCCGCCTCGTCCCCGGATGCTCGGGAAGCGCGCGTCCGAGCTCTCCCTGCACCAGCACCACCGGCGCGCCCGTGTCCTCCAGCATCTGCGCCAGCCGCTGTGCCGGATAGCTCGGGTCCAGGGGAAGGAACGCCGCGCCTGCCTTCAGCGTGGCCAGCACCGCCACCGGCATCTCCAAATCACCGCGCTCCAGGCACAGGCCCACCGTGCTCCCAGGCGTCACCCCCAACGCGAGCAGGTGATGCGCGAGCTGGTTCGCGCGCTGCTCCAGCTCGGCGTAGGTCAGCGAGGCCACGCCATCCGTCACCGCCACGGCGTCAGGCGAGCGCGCCACCTGGGCCTCGACCCACGCGTGCATCAGCCCCGCGACAGCGTCCGGGGTCTCGCGCCCGCTCCACTCGCGCAGCAGCTCCCGCCGCTCCGACTCCGCGAGCAAGGGCGCATCACCGACGCGCACGCTCGGGTCGGCCACCAGCCCCTCCAACAACGTGACGTAGTGCCCCGCCATCCTCCGCGCCGTCGCCGCGTCGAACAGCGCGGTGTTGTACTCCCAGAAGCCCACCCACCCCTCGGGCGTCTCGCGCAGGAAGCAGATGAGGTCGAACTTCGACATGCCGGAGTCGAAGGACACCTCCTGCTCCACCAACCCCGGCAACGACGGCAGCGAGCGCGGCCCCTGGATGACGAACATCACCTGGAACAGCGGCGAGCGACTCAAGTCACGCGGCGGGCGCAGCGCCTCCACCAGCGTCTCGAACGGGACGTCTTGTCGCGCATAGGCGCCCAGACATACCTGCCGCACCCGGCCCAGGAGCGAACGGAAGGACTCCTCCGGGTCCACGTCCACACGGGGCGCGAGCGTGTTGACGAAGAACCCGGTGAGGTTCTCCAGCTCGCGCCGGTTGCGTCCCGAGATGGGCGTCCCCACCACCACGTCCCGCTGTCCGCTGTAGCGCGACATCAACACCTGGAAGCACGCGAGCAGCAGCATGAACGGCGTCACGCTCTCGGCGCGCCCCAGGGCCTTCACCGCCTGGGAGAGCGATGGAGACAGCGGCACCGCCACGGTGGCGCCCAGGAAGGTCTGCACGGGAGGTCGGGGCCGGTCCAGGGGAAGCTCCAGCGAGGGAGAGGCTCCCGTCAGCAGCTCCGTCCACCACGCGAGCTGCTCATCCAGCAGCTCCCCCTTCAGCCAGTCGCGCTGCCACACCGCGTGGTCCGCGTACTGGATGGGCAGCGCGGGCAACACGGGCGCGCGCCCTTCGGTGTGGGCCGCGTAAAGCTCCCGCAGGTCGCGCTCCAGCACGCCCAGCGACCACCCATCGCAGGAGACATGGTGCAGCATCAGGAGGAACACATGGTCGTCTTCCGCCACGCGCAGCAGCCGGGCGCGCAGCATCGGCCCCGTGCCCAGGTCGAACGGGCGCCGCGTCTCCGCCTCCGCTTCGCGCCGTGCCTCGGCCTCGTCGGCGACCTGCGTCACCCGCAGCGTCACCTCGACGTCGGGCAGGATGTGCTGCACCGGCCGCCCCGCCTCCTCGCCGAACGTGGTGCGCAAGGACTCGTGCCGTCGCACCAGGTCCGACAACGCGCGCTCCAGCGCCGGGACATCCAGGCGCCCCTGGAGCCGCGCGAAGAAGGGCACGTTGTAGGAGAAGCCTCCCGCGTCCACCTGAGAGAGGAACCACAGGCGCTGCTGGGCGAAGGACAGCGGAGGGGCCGTGTCCCTCGACACGGGCACCAGAGGAGGGAGCCCCCGCCCCCTCCCAACCACTCGCTTCGGCTCGGGCGCGGCCATGGCTGCACCTCCGCCGACACTTATAGCGCCAAGCGACGTGCGGGTTCGAGCAACGGCCTCAGCCCGCCGCCTTCCACCGCTGCTTGGGGCGCCAGGACATCATCCCCGGGCTGCCGCGCACCTTGTCCAGGTAGAAGCCGAGCAGCTCGGGGTTGAAGGTGGGCTCCTGAATCCCCGAGCCGGCCAGGTGCTGGCGCACATGGGTGCAATCCCAGACGTAGTTGTCCTGGTACAGCTCCACCATCGCCTGTCCCCCACTCAAGGGGTCCCTGAAGATGCTCAGCAACGGGAAGATGGGCGCCTCGGGGTCCGTGTCCCACAGGGAGACCCATTCCTTGAACGGCACCACCGGCAGGGGACGTCCCAGGGACTTTCCCACCCGCTCGAAGAACTCCAGGAGCGTCAGGTCGTGCTCCGGGGCGGGCGCGACGTGGAACTTCTTGCCCAGCCCCTTCGGGTCGCGGGCAATCACGGCAATCGCCGACGTCATGTAGTCCACCGTGGTCAACCCCTCGTGCAGTCCCCGCAGGTCCGGGACGGCATCCAGGATGAGGCAGGTGCTGACCAGCCGTCCCCACCACTGGTAGCTGGCGAAGGCGCCCGTGCGGCTGTGCAACGTCGCGTAGCCCAGACGGAACGTCATCAAGGGCAGGCCCTGCGACTGCGCGAGGTCGGCGATCTTCTCCATCACCCACTTGCTGCTCGCGTAGCCGATGTCGGAGATGACGGCGGGGAGGTTCTGGTCGATGTCGTCCGTCTCCCGCATCACCTTCTTGCCGGTGAGCCGGTTGCCCCAGCTGTGGATGGAGAGCGTCGAGAACAGCATCAGCGCCTTGACCCGCTGATGGCCGGCGAAGGCAATCACCTGCCGCACGCCCTCGACGTTGTCGCGCTTCATCTGGGAGTAGGGCTCGATGAAGTTCACCGCGCCAGCCGAGTGGTAGATGACGTCCACCGACGCGGACAGCTGGCGGTAGTCCTCCTCGGACATCCCGAAGCGGGGCGCGGCGATGTCTCCGGCATGGACCCGCACCCGCTCCCAGTCACGCTCGCTCAGCGGCACCTGATAGTGGTCGACCACCTGTCGCAGCCGCGCGCGTCCCAGCGCGTCGCTGACATCGCGCACCAGACAATGGACGTCGGCGTCGTTGCGCGAGAGCAACTCCGACAGCAGGTGGACGCCCACGAAGCCCGTGGCCCCCGTGAGCAGGATGTGCCGCGGCCGCGCGAGCCGCCCGGGGTCGAAGCCCGAGGAGAAGTCCGTGCCGGGCAGGAGCCAGACATCCTCCCGGAGCGCGCGCAGGGGCTCCGGGTCATGCATCGCGCCCCCGTGCGCGGCTCGCGGCTCCAGCGCCGAGGCGAGCTTCCGAACGGTCCTGTGCTCGTAGACATCACGAATGTAGGCCTTCAGCCCGAGACGACGGGAGACGCTGGCGGCGAGCGTGGAGGCCAGCAACGAGTGCCCTCCCACCTCGAAGAAGCTGTCGTCCGCCGTGAACCCGGAGTGGCCGAGGACCTCCGTCCAGGCGCTGGCGAGGCTCTTCTCCAGTTCGCCGGAGAACGCCTCCTCGCCCTGCGTCCGCACCGTGGAGGTCCGCAGCATCTCCCGCAGGGCCTGCTTGTCCGTCTTGCCATTGGCGGTGGTGGGGAGCGAGGCCAGACAGAGGTACTGGCCAGGCAGCATGAAGTCGGGCAGCTCCACGCGCAGCGCCGCCCTCAGGCTCGCGATGAGCGTCGAGGTGGGGACCTGGGTGTCACGCGGCGAGACGAACGCCACCAGTCGCTTGTTGGAGGGACCCGCGGAGTCATCGACCAGTACCGCGGCGGCCTTGAGCGCCGGGCCGCGCATGAGGACGGACTCCACCTCGCCCATCTCCACGCGATTGCCGCGAATCTTGATCTGCTCATCCTGTCGCCCGAGGAACTGGATGCTCCCATCCGGCAGCCCACGCGCCAGGTCCCCCGTGCGATAGACGCGGCCACCGAGCGAAGGCGGCGTGACGAAGCGCTCGGCCGTCAGCACGGCATCTCCGAGATAGCCGCGCCCCAGGCAGTCACCCGCGATGCACAACTCCCCCGCCTCCCCCCAAGGCACCACCTCCAGTCGCTCATCCAGGATGAAGACCTCGGCGCCGGCGACGGGCGTCCCGATGGAGGCGGGCCGGTTCAGGCGCCTGCTCTCCACCACCCGGTGGGTGACGAAGATGGTGGTCTCCGTCGGTCCGTAATAGTCCACCAGGGTGTAGGAGAGTCCCTCGGTCTCCACCGGATGGAGCTTCTCGCCCCCGGTGAAGAGGTAGCGCAGGGCCAGCTTCTGGTGTGCGGACCTTCCGACGAAGTCTGGCACCATCACCGTCGGGAGGAAGGCGTGGGTGATGCCGTGCTCGGCGTAGAACGCCAGCAAGGCCCCCACGTCCAGACGGATGTCGTCCGTGAGCACGTGGATGCAAGCCCCCGCCGCCAGGGCGGAGCCCACCTCCCATTGCGAGACATCGAAGGCCACGCTGGCCATCAACAGCGTGTGACTGCCAGGCCCCATGTCGAACCGGGCGTTGTGCCACCGCACCAGCTTCGCCAGGGAGTGGTGCTCGATGACCACGCCCTTCGGCTGCCCCGTGGTCCCCGACGTGAAGATGGCATAGGCCGCGTCATGCCCCTGGATGTCCACTTCACGGAAGGCCTTCACGGGCGCCTGGCGCAGCAGCTCATCGAGGGATTGCACCTCCCAGCCCGGCAACGTCATGGTCGAGGACGTGGTGGAGAGCACGAGGGGCGCATCACATTGGCTGGCAATGGCTTGCTTGCGGCGGTCCGGGAAGGCCTTGTCGATGGGCACGTACGCCGCGCCCGCCTTCATGACGGCCAGGAAAGCGACGATGAGGCTCTCCGAGTGCTCGGTCACCACGGGCACCAAGGAGCCCCTGGCGACACCTCGCGCCTGGAGATGGGCCGCGACCTTGCTGCTCCTCGCGTCCAGCTCCGCATAGGAGAGGCGCTCACGGAGCCCCACCACCGCGGGGGCACTGGGATTGAGGGCACACTGACGACGAAAGCCGTCGAGCACGGATTTGTTCGACACGAGAGGCCTCCATGGACAGAGAAGGAGCCAGCAATGGAAGACACAACCGCTGGCCCACACAACAATCACACAACAACCGCGCCTCATTCCACCCGAGCCCTCGGACGCAAACCCATCGCGGCATACCCAGTCCCGCAAGCCCTCTCGGGCTGAAAGACAGTTCATCCAACACCCCGCACCTCCCTGCGCCTGCGGGCCAAGCACGACCCGCGACACAACGCGGGTCTGGAACCTGGGCGACCTCGTCGGAACGGGTGCGCCGCTCCCGCGCGGGATGGCAAGCGGGGGCACATCCCCTCGGGACTCCACTGGAAATATCGTGGTGCGGGCTCAACTCGCGGAGCGGGGCATGCTCTATTTCAGGGATGAGTGAGCATGCGTCCGCCATCGCCATCATCGGGTTGTCGCTCCGCTTTCCGGGCGCCTCTGACGCGCGGAGCTTCTGGTCCAACCTCATCTCGGGTGTCGACAGCGTCACGGTGCTGGACGCCGAGCAGCGGGCGAGGGCCGGCCATCCCTCGGAAGAGGGGTGGGTCGCGGCGGCGGGTGTCATCGAGGGCGCGGACCTCTTCGATGCGCGCTTCTTCGGCTACGCACCGCGCGAGGCCGAGCAGTTGGACCCGCAGCAGCGGCTCTTCATGGAGTGTTGCTGGGAGGCGCTCGAGGCCGCGGGCTACACCGCTCGCGCCCGGCCCCTGCACGTGGGCGTCTACGGCGGTGCGTCCCTCAGCAGCTATCTGCTGACGAACGTCCTGCCCAACATGGAGCGCCGCTCCAGCGACTGGACGGAGAGCGTCCTCGGCACGCACAGCGACTTCCTGGCGACGCGCGTGGCCTACAAGCTCAACCTCACCGGCCCCGCGATGACGGTGCAGACGGCGTGCTCCACATCGCTGACCGCCGTGCACCTCGCGTGTCAGTCGCTGCTCGCGGGCGAGTGCACGCTCGCGCTCGCCGGTGGCGCGGCCGTGCGCTCGCCGCAGTTGAGCGCCTACCCCACGCAGGAGGGTGGCATCTCCTCGCCCGACGGACACTGCCGCGCCTTCGATGCCCAGGCCGCTGGCACCGTGCCGGGCAACGGCGTGGGCGTGGTGCTGCTCAAGCGCCTGGAGGACGCGCTCGCGGATGGCAACCCCATTCGCGCGGTCATCCTCGGCTCGGCCGCCAACAACGACGGCAGCGGCAAGGCGGGGTTCACCGCGCCCTCCGTCTCCGGACAGGTCACCGCCATCGGTGATGCGCTGGCGCTCGCGGGCGTCGAGCCGGGCTCCATCTCCTATGTCGAAGCGCATGGCACGGGCACGCCACTGGGTGACCCGGTGGAGGTCACCGCCCTCAAGCAGGTCTTCGAGGGCGTGGCGCTGGGCTCCATCGGCCTGGGCTCGGTGAAGAGCAACCTGGGCCACCTCGACTCGGCGGCCGGCGTGGCGGGACTCATCAAGACCGTGCTGGCGCTGGAGCACCGCCAGCTCCCTCCCACGGTCCACTTCCGTCGGCCCAATCCGCTCCTGGGCCTCGACGACAGTCCCTTCTACGTCGTGGCCGAGCCGCGTCCGTGGAGCTCCAGCGGGCCGCGCCGCGCGGGCGTGAGCTCGTTCGGAATGGGCGGCACCAACGTGCACGTGGTGCTCGAGGAGGCCCCTGTCAGTCCCGCGTCACCTGCGTCCCGCGGGACGGAGCTGCTGCTGCTCTCCGCTCGCTCCGACGCCGCGCTGGAGCGGATGACCACCGCGCTGGCCGAGCACCTGGAGCACACCCAGGACGCGCTCGCGGACATCGCACACACGCTCCAGGTCGGACGTCACCGCTTCGAGCACCGGAGCTTCGTCACCGCGAGCACCGCGAAGGACGCGGCCGCGCGCCTGCGCGACCCGGGACAACGTCCACGCACGAGCCACGACCCGGCGGAGAAGCGTGGCGCGGTCTTCTTGTTCCCCGGCGCGGGCTCCCAGCGGGTGAACATGGGCGCGGAGCTGCTCGACGAACCCGTCTTCCGACAGGCCATCGACCGCTGCGCGGCGCTGCTCCGAGGTCCTCTCGGCGCCGACGTGCGCGACGTGATGTTCGCCCCCGCCGAGCGCTACGACACCGCGGCGCGAGAGCTGTCACGCCCCCTCTGGACCCAGGCCGCGCTGTTCACCTGCGACTGGGCGCTCGCGCAGCTGTGGCTCGCCCGAGGCGTCCAGCCCGAGGCGCTGCTCGGCCACTCCCTCGGCGAGTACGTGGCGGCGTGTGTGGCGGGCGTCTTCACGCTGGAGGAGGCACTGGAGCTCGTCACCGCGCGCGGAAGAATCATGGAGCAGCTCCCGCCCGGTGGGATGACGGCGGTCCTCGCGCCCGTGGCCCAGGTGGAGGCCCTGCTCCATCCACGACTGTCCGTGGCCGCGCTGAACACGCCCTCCGATTGTGTCATCGCCGGCGCACTGGAGGCGCTCGACGCCCTCGAGTCGGAGCTCGGCGCGCGAGGCATCGAGGCCCGACGGCTCCGGCTGGGACAGGCCGCGCACTCGTTCATGTTGGAGCCGCACCTGCCGGACTTCGCGCGCGTCGTGTCCCGCATCAAGCCGCGCGCGCCCAAGCTCCCCATCGTCTCCAGCCTCACCGGAGACTGGCTCACCGAGCGCGAGGCCGTCACCGTCGACTACTGGTGCCGGCATCTGCGAGAGACGGTGCGCTTCTCGGAGGCCCTGCACCTGCTGCTCTCGGGCAAGGAGCGAGCCTTCATCGAGGTCGGCCCCGGAACGGCCCTGTCCTCGCTCACCCGACGCCACCCGAGCCGCTCCGCCCAGCCCGTGGTCTCCACGCTGCCGTACACCTCCGAGGAGCCGACGCATCCGCTCGCGTCACTCGGCGAGGCGTGGCTCGCGGGCATCACCATCGACTGGGAGCGCTTCCGAGCGGGCGAACAGCGGCGGCGTGTCACCCTCCCCGGCTACAGCTTCGACCGCGAGCGGTACTGGATTGAACCCGTCACGGCCACTCCGCGCTCCGTGGGGCCCCGTGAAGAACCCAGGCCCGCGCCACCACGGCCCGAGGGTTCGCGCGCCGCGCCACCTCGCGACGACACGGAGGCCACGCTGCTGGAGTGCTTCCGCCTCACGTTCCACCTCGACAACATCGGCATCCACGATGACTTCTTCGCGCTGGGTGGCGACTCCCTGCTCGCCTTGCGCCTGAGCGCCCGCATCCAGGAGCGCCTCGGCGCGAAGCTGCCCTTGAAGGCCGTGCTGGAAGCCTCCACCGTCGCCCGACTCGCCGAGCGCATCAGCGGTGCTCGCCCGACACCGAAGACGAGCCCCGACTGTGTCGTCCAGCTTCAGACCGGCACGTCCTCGAAGGCCCCCCTGTTCTTCGTGCATGCCGCGGGCGGACAGGTGCTCTTCTATCGGGAGCTGGCCCGACAGCTCGCGCCCGACCGGTCCGTGTACGGATTCTCCGCCGTGGGCCTCGAGAGCGACGAGCCCTGCCTCACCACCGTGGAGCAGATGGCGGCGCACTATGTCGCCGCGCTCCGAGTCATCCGACCGACAGGCCCCTACCTGCTCATCGGCGCCTCACTGGGCGGCACCATCGTCTACGAGATGGCGCGGCGCCTGTCGGCCGAAGGCGAGGCCGTGCCCCTGTGCGCGCTCCTGGACACGCCGCCTCCTGGCTCCTTCTCCACCGAGCTCGCCGACCGGATATCCCTGCTCGCCTTCCGCGCGGGGGAGATGTTCGACCCCGCCGCGAAGTGGCCCGAGGACCTCCCCGTGGAGGAGCAGTTCCGCAGGCTCCAGGAGGAGGCGGAGCGCCAAGGTCTCGCGCCGCCCTTCGCCACCGTCGAGGACGCGCGTCGGCAGCTCGACGTGCTGCGAGCGAACTCCCGGGCCCTGAGCCTCTACACGCCACCGCGCTGGGAGGGAGGAGAGGTCCAGTACTTCCGCGCCCGACGTCCGCCCCCGGGGTTCCCTCCACACCCCGAGCTGGGCTGGCTGGACCTGGGCGCGGCGACGCGCGTGGACATCACTCCTGGCGACCACTACACGATGCTCCAGGCACCTCACGTCGAGGTGCTCGGAGCGAAGCTGGCGCGGCTGCTGCCCTAATCCGAGCCCGGCCGCTGACGCCGCTGGCGCGCGAGCCGCTGGAGTCCCTCGCGCCGGTTCTCCGCCGTCGACGGAGACTTCGGCGCCTCCTGCGTCGGGGACAGGTGCTCGGCCAGCGCTCGCACGGAGGGGAACTGGAGCAGGGACACCAACGGCACCTTGCGCGACAGCTCCGCCTCCACCTTCACCTGGAGCGTCTGCAACAGCAGCGAGTTGCCACCCAGGTCGAAGAAGTTGTCTCCCGCGCCCACGCGGTCCAGCCCCAGCACCTCCGCGATGAGTCGCGCGAGCACGGCCTCCAGTCCCTCCCGGGGCGCCACGTAGCCGCCACTGAGCTCCGGGCGACTCGACTCCGGCGCGGGGAGCGCCTTCCAGTCCGGCTTCCCGTTCGGCGTGAGGGGCAGCTCGCGCAACAGCACGAAGGCTGACGGAATCAGCGCCTCCGGGAGCGTGCGCTTCATCCACGCTCGCAGCACGTCCACCGTCAGCGTGACGTCCTCCTCGGGCACCACGTAGGCCACCAGTCGCATGTCCCCCGGAGTGTCCGCGCGGCCCATGACGACGGACGACCGCACTCCCGGGCACGTCGCGAGCGCCGCGTTCGCCTCGCCCGGCTCGATGCGCACGCCACGCACCTTCACCTGGGTATCGGCTCGACGCAGGTACTCGAGCCGTCCGTCCTCCAGCATGCGCACCACGTCGCCCGTGCGGTACAGGCGGCCTCCGTCCGCGTACGGGTCCGGGACGAAGCGCTCCGCCGTCAGGTCGGGTCGGCCCAGGTAGCCTCGCGCGAGCCCCATCCCTCCGAGATACAGCTCACCCCAGACACCGGGCGGCACCAGGTGCCCCGCCTCGTCCATCACCCTCACGACCACGTTGTGCAACGGCCGGCCAATCGTGAGCCGGGCGCCCGCGAAGCACTCACCCCAGGTGCCGCACACCGTCCCTTCCGTGGGGCCATAGCCGTTGACGAAGCGACGCCCGGGGCTCCAGCGCGCCACCAACTCCGCGTTGCACGCCTCGCCCGCGGAGAGCAGGACCCGAAGCGCGGGCAACTCCACCACCGGGGACACCGCGAGCACGGAGGGCGGGAGGATCGTCACCGTGATTCGCTCCCGCGCGAGGAGCTCCGTCAACGGGCTGCCGGGTGACATCTGCTCGCGACGCGCCAGGCACAACGTCGCCCCGTTCAACAACGTGGGGATGAGCTCCGCCACCGAGCCATCGAAGCTCACGGGCGCGAACTGCAACACGCGGTCTCCTGGCCCCAGCCCTCCGAGCACCGTGGGGAAGGACCGCGCCAGATTCGCCGCGCCGCGGTGCTCCAGGAGCGTGCCCTTCGGGCGGCCCGTGCTGCCGGACGTGTAGATGACATACGCGAGGTTTCGCGCCGTGACCTCGGGCGCCACCTCGCCCGCGCGGCCCTCCGGCACCACCACCCGGTCCAACAACACAGTGTCTCCCGAGTAGTCGAGCCGCGAAGCCTCTTCCGAGCGGGACACCAGCAGCCGCACTCCGGAGTCGTTCAGCAGGTAAGCGAGCCGCTCCGTCGGATGGTCGGGGTCCAGCGGCAGGTAGGCGCCTCCCGCCTTGAGGATGGCGAGCATCGCCACCACCCACTCGAAGCCCGGCCGCAGACACAGGCCCACCACCATGTCGGGCCGCACACCCCGCTCGCGCAGCAACACCGCCAACGCCTGGGAGCGCAGGTCGAGCTCCGCGTAGGACAGCCGCTGTCCGTCCATCTCCACCGCGACGCCGTCGGGCGTGCGCGCGGCCTGGGCAGAGAAGAGGCGATGCAGGCACTCGCCTTCGGAGGGTTCCGCGTGGCCTTGCTGGGTGAGCAGCTCACCGTGCGCGGCCCCGGACAGGAGCGGGAGGTCCCACAGGCGCGTCCGCGGCGCCTCCACCGCGGCCTCCATCAACCGGACCAGGTGCTCGGAGAAGCGGGCCATGGTCGAGACGTCGTACAGGTCCGCGCCGAACTCGAGGAGGCCGTCGATTCCATCGGCCGTCTCCCGCAGGCCCAGCGACAGGTCCACCTTCGCGGCCTTCAGTCCCAGGTCCAGGGGACGCTGCGTGAGTCCCTGCAGGGACAGGTCTCCGGACGGCGTGTTCAGCAGGTGGAACACCACCTGGACCACGGGCGCGCGGCTCATGTCCCGCTTCGGGCTCAGCGCCTCCACCAGCTTCTCGAACGGCGTCTCCTGGTGGCTGAACGCACCGAGCACGGACTCCTTCACGCGCCCCAACAGCTCCAGGAACGTCAGCGCCCCCGTCGCCTCCGTGCGCAGCACCAGCGTGTTCACGAAGAAGCCGATGAGTCCTTCCACCTCCTTCACCGTGCGGCCCGACACCGGCGAGCCCACGACCACGTCCCACTGTCCGGTGTAGCGCGCAAGCAGCACCTGGAACCCCGCCAGCAGCGTCATGAAGAGCGTCGTGCCCTCCTTCTGGCTCAAGCGCTTCAACTTCTCGCTCAGCTCCCGCGAGAACCGCACCGGGACGCTCGCGCCCCGGTAGCTCTGCACCGGCGGCCTCGGGCGGTCCGTCGGGACCTCCAGGTACTCCGGCGCTCCCGACAGCCGCGTCTTCCACCACGACAGCTGCTCGTCCAGCACCTCACCCTTCAACCACTCACGCTGCCAGACCGCGTAGTCGGCGTACTGCACCGGCAGCTCCGGCAGCGTCGCGGACTCCCCCCTCACGTATGCGCCATAGAGCGTCTCCAGCTCCTTCGCGAGCACACTCATGGACCAGGCGTCGGACACGATGTGGTGCACCACCAGCACCAGCACGTGCTCCCGCTCGCTCAGCTTCAACAGCGTCACGCGCAGCAGCGGGCCCGTGACGAGGTCGAACGGACGACGGCTGTCCTCCGCGCCCAGACGCAGGGCTTCCTGCTCGCGGGCCTCAAGCGTCAGCCCACTCAGGTCCACCACCGGCAGCACCAGCGCCGCGGAGGCGTGGATGTGCTGCACCGCCCCCCGTGCCTCCTGCTGGAAGGTGGTTCGCAGCGACTCGTGACGCTGGATGAGCGTGTTGAAGGCGCGCTCCAGCGCCGCGACGTCGAGGTCTCCCTCCAAACGCATCCCGAAGGCGATGTTGTAGAGCGAGCCCCCGGGCTCCAGGCGGTCCAGGAACCACAGGCGCTGCTGCGCGAAGGACTGCGGCATCCCCTCGACCCGCGTCACGGGGACGAGCTCCGGCCGCCCCGTCCCGCCTCCGCCGCGCACCAGCGACTCCAGCTTCGCGGCGAGGGCGGACACCGTGGGCGCCTCGAAGAGCAGGCGCACCGGCACGTCGCGCCCCAGCACCTTGCGCAAGCGCGAGGCCACCTGCATCACCAGCAACGAGTGTCCACCGCGCTCGAAGAAATTGTCCTCGGCGCTGATTCGCTTCACGTCCAGCAGAGGCACCCACGTCTCGATAACCAGTTCCTCCATCGCGGTCCTCGGCGCGATGAAGCCCTCCGTCATCTGACGCGACTCCCGAATCCTGGGGCGCTCGGCCTGGATGCGAGACGCGGGCTGCTTCACGGACACCTCGCGATGCCCCGGCATCGAAAGCTCGCTCAGCTTCGTCTCCGGCACTTCGACCGCGGCCTCCAGGATTGCCTGGAAGTGGTCCGCCATGCGCTCGATGGCCGCGCGGTCGAACAGGTCCGTATTGAAGACCCAGTACCCCGCCAGCCCCTCCGCGTCCTCGCGCATCGCCAGGGCGAGGTCGAACTTGGCCACCTGCGAGCCCAGGTCCAACGGTCGCTGCGTGAGCCCCGGCAAGGACAGCTCACCCACGGGCGCCGTCTGGAGCGCGAAGGACACCTGCACCAACGGCGAGCGGCGCAGGTCGCGACTCAACTGCAACGCATCCACCAGCTTCTCGAACGGGACCTCCTGGTGACCGAACGCGCCGAGCACCGACTCCCTCACCCGTCCCAGCATCTCCCGGAACGTCAGCCCTCCGGCCGCCTCCGTCCTCACCACCAGCGTGTTCACGAAGAAGCCGATGAGTCCCTCCACCTCCTTCACCGTGCGCCCCGACACCGGCGAGCCCACCACCACGTCCCACTGTCCGCTGTAGCGCGCCAGCAGCACCTGGAAGCCCGCCAGCAGCGTCATGTACAGCGTCGCGCCCTCCTGTCGGCTCAGGTGCTTCAGCTTCTCGCTCAAGGCCGGAGAGAGTCGCGCCGGCACGGCGGCGCCGCGGAAGCTCTGTACCGCGGGCCTCGGACGGTCCGTCGAGACCTCCAGGTACTCGGGGGCTCCCGTCAGCCGCTCCTTCCACCACGACAGCTGCTCCTCCAGCGCCTCGCCCTCCAGTCGCCCCCGCTGCCAGACCGCGTAGTCCGCGTACTGCACCGGCAGCTCCGGCAGCGTCGCGGCCTCGCCTCTCACGTCCGCGCCGTAGAGCGCCTCCAGCTCCTTCGTGAGCACGCCCATCGACCAGCCGTCGGCCACGATGTGGTGCACCACCAGCACCAGCACGTGCTCGTGCTCGCCCAGCTTCAGCAGCGTCACTCGCAGCAACGGCCCCGTGACGAGGTCGAACGGACGCTGCTCCTCCTGGGTCCCCAGTCGCAGCGCTTCTCGTGCTCGCTCTTCCGGGGGCAGGCCCGTCAGGTCCACCCGGGACACCTGGATGGAGGCGGCGGGGTCGATGTGCTGCACCGCGCCCTGCTCGGTCTGGCGGATGGTGGTCCGAAGAGACTCGTGGCGCCGGACCAGTTCCTGGAACGAGCGCTCCAACGCTCCGACCTCGAGCGCACCCTCCAGCGTCAGCGCCAGGGCGATGTTGTAGAGCGGGCTGTTCGGCTCCAGTCGGTCGAGGAACCACAGGCGTTGCTGGGCGAAGGAGAGCGGCGGGGCTTCGTCTCGTGTCGACTGGACGAGCACCGGGCTTCGAGGCGTCGTGCCCCCTCGGACCCATCCCTCCAGGCTCTCCGCGAGCGAGGACACGGTGGGGGACTCGAACAGCATCCGCACCGGGACCTCGACCCCCAGCGCCTCGCGCAGACGGGACGCCGCCTGCATCACCAGCAACGAGTGTCCACCCTTCTCGAAGAAGTGGTCCTCGGCGCCGATGCGCCCCACGCCCAGCAGGGGCTCCCAGACCTCCGCGACCCGCGCCTCCATCGCCGTCCTCGGCGCGATGAAGCCTTCCGCCTGGGAGCCCTGCGCCTTGCCCCGGGCGGAGATGCGCGCGCCCGTGACCTTCCGTGACGGCTCGCGATGGCCCGGCATCGGGAGCGCATTCAGCTTCGCCTCCGGCACCTCCGCCGCCACGTCCAGCAAGCGCAGGAGGTGCGCCGTCATCCGCTCCACGGTCGCCGTCTTGAACAGGTCCGTGTTGAACTCCCAGGCGCCGACCAGTCCCTCCTCGTCCTCCCGCAGGGCCAGGGCGAGGTCGAACTTGGCGGTCCTCGTTCCCAGGTCCAGCGTGCGCGCGGTGAGCCCCGGCAAGGACAGCTCACCCACGGGCGCCGTCTGGAGCGCGAAGGACACCTGCACCAACGGCGAGCGGCTCAGGTCACGGCTCAACTGCAGCGCGTCCACAAGCTTCTCGAACGGGACCTCTTGATGCGTCAGCGCTCCGAGGACGGCGTCCTTCACCCGTCCCAGCATCTCCCGGAACGTCAGCTCCTCCGCCGCCTCCGTGCGCACCACCAGCGTGTTCACGAAGAAGCCGATGAGTCCCTCCACCTCCTTCACCGTGCGCCCCGACACCGGCGAGCCCACCACCACGTCCCACTGTCCGCTGTAGCGAGCCAGCAAGACCTGGAAGCCCGCCAGCAGCGTCATGTACAGCGTCACGCCCTCCTGTCGGCTCAGGCGCTTCAGCTTCTCGCTCAGCTCCCGCGAGAATCGCACCGGAGCGCTCGCGCCTCGGTAGCTCTGCACCTTCGGTCTCGGACGGTCCGTCGGCACCTCCAGCGCCTCCGGTGCTCCAGCCAACCTCGCCCTCCACCAGGACAGCTGCTCCTCCAACACCTCCCCCCGCAACCACTCTCGCTGCCAGACGGCGTAGTCCGCGTACTGCACCGGCAGCTCCGGCAACGTCGCGGCCTCGCCTCTCACATGCGCGCCGTAGAGCGCCTCCAGTTCCTTCGTGAGCACCCCCATCGACCAGCCGTCCGCCACGATGTGGTGCACCACCAGCACCAATACGTGCTCGTGCTCGCCCAGCTTCAACAACGTCGCTCGCAGCAGCGGTCCCCTGCCCAGGTCGAACGGGCGACGTCCTTCCTCGACGGCCAGCCGCAACGCCTCCTGCTCACGACGCACCACCGACACGCCGCCCAGGTCCACCACGGGCAGCGCCACGGGGCCCGCGGCCTGGATGGACTGGACCGCGCCCTGCCCTTCCTGATGGAAGGTCGTCCTCAAGGACTCGTGGCGGCGGACCAGCGCCTCGAAGGCACGCTCCAAGGCACTGACCTCGAGCGCGCCTTCGAGTCGCAGCGCGAGCGGGATGTTGTAGAGCGGGCTGTCGGGCTCCAGGCGGTCCAGGAACCACAGGCGCTGCTGCGCGAACGATTGAGGCAAGGCGCCGATGCGCGGCACGGGCAGCAGCGCGGAACGCTCCGCTCCAGGCCCTCCACGGACCAGGGTCTCCAGGCTCCTCGCGAGCGAGGACACCGTGGGGTTCTCGAAGAGCGTCCGCACGGGGACGTCTCGCCCGAGCACGTCACGCAGCCGAGAGGCCACCTGCATCACCAGCAGCGAGTGCCCGCCCTGCTCGAAGAAGTGGGCCTCCGCGCTCACATGCTTCACGCCCAGCAGCGGCGCCCAGACGCCCGCCACCAGTTCCTCGAAGCCCGTCCGAGGCGCGATGAAACCCTCGGGCACGGAGTCGCGCGCCACACGCTCGAGCCGACGCGCCTGGATGCGCGCCACGTCCACCTTCTCCGGCACCTCGCGATGTCCCGACAGGGGCAGCGTCCCCACTCGCGCCTCGGGGTCCGCCACGGCCGCCTCCAGCACCTGCTGATAGTGCGCGGCCATCCGCTCCACGGTGGAGACCTCGAACAGGTCCGTGTTCAGCTCCCAGAAGCCCGTGAGCTCCTCCGCGTCCTCCCGGACGGAGAGCGCGAAGTCGAACTTCGCCATCCCGGGCTCGTACTTCACCTCCGACGCCTTCAGGCCTCTCAACGCGGGCAGCCGCGCCGGCCCGTTCAAGCCGAAGGCCACCTGGACCAACGGAGCCCGACTCGTGTCACGCGTCGCCTGCAGCGCCTCCACCAGCTTCTCGAACGGCACCTCCTGGTGACCGAACGCACCGAGCACCGACTCCTTCACCCGTCCCAACATCTCCCGGAACGTCAGCTCTCCCGCCGCCTCCGTCCTCACCACCAGCGTGTTCACGAAGAAGCCGATGAGTCCCTCCACCTCCTTCACCGTGCGCCCCGACACCGGTGAGCCCACCACCACGTCCCACTGTCCGCTGTAGCGCGCCAGCAGCACCTGGAAGCCCGCCAGCAGCGTCATGTACAGCGTCGCGCCCTCCTGTCGGCTCAGGCGCTTCAGCTTCTCACTCAGCTCGGAGGGCAGGCCCACCTCCACCGTCGCCCCTCGGTAGCGCTGCACCGCGGGCCTCGGCCGGTCCGTCGGCACCTCCAACACCTCGGGCGCTCCTGTCAGCCTCGCCCTCCACCAGGACAACTGTTCCTCCAGCACCTCGCCCTGCAACCGCTCGCGCTGCCAGACCGCGTAGTCCGCGTACTGCACCGGCAGCTCCGGCAGCGGCTCAGCGCTCACGCCGTAGAGCGACTCCAGCTCCTTCGCGAGCACCCCCATCGACCAGCCGTCCGCCACGATGTGGTGCACCACCAGCACCAGCACGTGCTCACGCTCGCTCGACTTCAACAGCGTCGCCCGCAGCAGCGGCCCCGCGCCCAGGTCGAACGGCTCGCGCGCGAGCTTCTCCACCGCGTCACGCAGCTCGCCCTGCACGGAGGCCACCGCGAGCCGCACCACCGCCTCGGAGGCGATGCGCTGCACCGGCTGTCCCTCCACCTCCTCGAATGTCGTCCTCAGCGACTCGTGTCGCCGCACGACCTCCGCGAGCGCCCGCTCCAACAACTCCACGTCCAGCGGGCCACTCAGGCCCACGACGAACGGCAGGTTGTACGAATACCCGCCCGCGTCGAGCTTCCCCAGGAACCACAGACGCTGCTGCGCGAACGACAGCGGCATCCCCGCGAGCCTCGGCACGCGCGACGGCACGGAGAGGCTCGCACCGGAGCCTCGCGCCGTCAGCCCCTCCAGTCGCTCCGCCAGCGCCTCCACCGTGGACGTCTCGAACAACCACCGCACCGGCACGTCACGCCCCAGTGCCTCCCGCAGTCTCGACACCACGCGCGTCGCCAGCAGCGAGTGGCCCCCCAACGCGAAGAAGTCGTCCTTCACGCCGACCCGCGCCACGCCGAGCAGCGGTGTCCAGATGCGCGCGACCAGTGACTCCATCACCGTCCGAGGACTCTGCACCTCCTCGATGCCCGGCCCCTCCTGGTCCGGCGACGGCAAGGCCCTGCGGTCCACCTTCCCGTTGGCCGTCAGCGGCAACGCCTGTAGTCGCACGAAGGCCGAGGGCACCATGAACTCGGGCAGCTTCTGCTTCAGCCAGTCGCGCACCTTCAGCGTCTCGGGCCCTTGCTGCTCGACGTAGTACGCGACCAGCCGCTTGCCGCCGGCTCCGTCCCGCACCACCACGAGCCCCTCCTTCACCGAGGGATGCGCGAGCAACGCCGCCTCCACCTCGGCCAGCTCGATGCGATAGCCCCGCACCTTCACCTGGCTGTCGCGTCGCCCCAGGAACTCCAGCACCCCGTCCGGGCGCCACCGCGCCAGGTCCCCCGTGCGGTAGAGGCGCTCTCCCGGCGCCGCGCTGAAGGGATTCGGGATGAAGCGGTCCGCCGTCACGTCGGGCTGGCGCAGATAGCCTCGGGCCAGTCCATCGCCACCGATGAACAGCTCTCCCGCCACGCCCACGGGCACCGGTTCCATCCCTTCGTCCAGGATGTAGACCTGTGTGTTGCCGATGGGCCGGCCGATGGGCACCGACGTCCCCACGTCCTCCACCCGCGTCATCCGATGCGTCGAGGTGAAGAGCGTGCTCTCCGTGGGCCCGTAGCAGGCCGTCACCGGGATGCACAGCTCCTCCAGCGAGCGCCTCACGTGGGGCGCGGACACCACGTCGCCGCCCGTCAGGAGCTGACGCACCGTCTTCAGCCCCTCCAAGCCCAGCTCCACCATCTGGCTGAACAAACCCGACGTCAGATGCAGCAGCGTCACCGAGTGACGTCGGAGCACCTCGGACAGGAGGTCCAGGTCACTCGGCGAGCGCTGCGGGAAGACCACCAACCTTCCGCCGAGACACAAGGGACCCCAGACCTCCAACGTCGACGCGTCGAAGGAGATGGGCGCGATGAGCAGGAACGTCTCCTCCGGTCCCAGCTTCGCGTAGGGCGCGCCGTACAAGAGCCGCAGCACGCCCCGGTGCTCCACCGCCACGCCCTTGGGACGGCCCGTGCTCCCGGACGTGAAGTCCACGTACGCCAGATTGCGTCCCGACACCGGCATGCGCGGCGCCGTCGCCGGCTGGCCTTCGAGCCGCTCCTCCTCCAGCAACATCAGCTCGGGACGTCCCTCCCGAGGCAGCTGCTCCAGGAGGACCCGGGTGGTGATGAGCAACCGTGGCGCCGAGTCCTCCAGCATCTGCTCCAGTCGCTTCGCCGGGTAGCTGGAGTCGAGCGGCACGTACGCGCCACCGGCCTTGAGGATGGCCAGCAGCGACACGATGAGCTCCACCGAGCGGTCCAGACACACCGCCACCAGCACGTCCACGCCGACGCCGCGCGCCCGCAGGGCCCAGGCGAGCTGATTGGCTCGTGCCTCCAACTCCCGATAGGTGAGCCGCTCGTCACCGAACTCCAGCGCCACCGCGTCGGGGCGCAGCGCCACCTGCTCCTCGAAGAGGTGGTGGACACACGCCTCACGCGGGAACTCGACCGCCGTCTGGTTCCACTCGACCAACAGCCGCGCGCGGTCCTCGGCGGGCAGCAGGGGCAGCGTCGACAGTCGGGCCTGGGGACGGGCAGACAGGTTCGACAACAGCTCCAGGAAGCACGCGGCGATTCGCTGCACCGTGGACGAATCGAAGAGGTCCGCGTTGTAGATGAACTGGCCCTCGACGCTCGCGTCGGGGGCGTCCACGAGCAACAGCTCCAGGTCGAACTTGGCGATGGTGCTCGCGAAGTCCCAGGGGCTCGCGGTGACACCGGGCAACGACAACAGCGGCGCGGCGTCCTGCAACGTGAAGAGCACCTGGAACAGCGGCGAGCGGCTCAGGTCTCGCTCCGGACGAAGGTGCTCCACCAGTCGCTCGAAGGGCACGTCCTGGTGCGCGAGCGCCCCGAGCACCGACTCCTTCGTCTGACGCAGGAACACCTCGAAGGAGCGCGCCTCATCCGGCTGCCCCCGCAGGGCCAGCGTGTTGACGAAGAAGCCCATGAGGCCCTCCGTCTCCCTCGCCGTGCGACCCGACACCGGTGAACCCACCACCACGTCCCACTGCCCGCTGTAGCGCACCAGCAGCACCTGGAAGCCCGCCAGCAGCGTCATGTACAGCGTCGCGCCTTCGCGCCGTCCCAGTTGGCGCAGGGACTCGCTCAGCTCCGCGGACAGTCGCACCGACACGCTCGCGCCCCGGTAGCCCTGCACCGGCGGCCTCGGCCTGTCCGTGGGCAGCTCCAACACCGGCGGCGCGCCCTTCAGCGCCTCGCCCCACCATGCGAGCTGCGCGGACTCCACCTCGCCCTTCAACCAGTCCTGCTGCCACGCCGAATAGTCCGCGTACTGCACCGGCAGCACAGGCAGCTCCGCCCCGACGTACAGCGACTCCAGCTCCCGCGTAAGCACGCCGAGCGACCAGCCATCCGCCACCAGATGGTGCAGCACCACCACCAGCACCTGCTCGTCCCGGCCCGCCCTCAACAGGCTCGCCCGGAGCAGCGGGCCTCGCGTCACATCGAAGGGCGACTGGACCTCGCGAACCACCTGCTCATGCACCGCCGCCTCCACGTCGACGGCGTCCTCGACGGACGTCACGCACAGGGAGATTGCCGCGTTCGGGGCGATGCGCTGCACGGGCTCTCCGCCCACCTCCACGAAGCTCGTGCGCAGCGCCTCGTGTCTGCGCACCACCTGCGTGAGGGCCTGCTCCAGGACACGCGCGTCCACCGCCCCCTGGAGCCGGACGACGAAGGGGAGGTTGTACGAGTGTCCTCCCGCATCCAACTGCGCGAGGAACCACAGCCGTCGCTGCGCGAACGACAGCGGTGGGTCCACCGGTCGGTCCCCGCGAGTCAGCGAGGGGCGCCGCGGACTCCCGCCCGCCGTCGTGCCCAGTCGCTCGGCCAGCGCCTCCACCGTGGGCGCCTCGAACAACAGTCGCACGGGGACGTCGTGGCCCAGCTCGTCCCGCAGGCGCGACACCACGCGCGTCGCCAGCAGCGAGTGTCCACCCAGCGCGAAGAAGTCATCTCGCACGCCGACACGCGGCACGCCCAGCACCTCGCGCCACACGTTCGCGAGCATCTCCTCCATCGCGGTGCGCGGCGCTTCGTGGCGCGTACCCGGCTCTTCTCGTGCTGACTCCAGCCGGGGCAATGCCCGGCGGTTCACCTTCCCGCTCGGCGTCAGCGGTAGGGCCTCCAGCGGCACCAGCACCGAGGGCACCATGTACTCGGGCAGCCGCTTCGCGAGACGACGCTTCAGCGCCTCGGCATCCCAGGCGCCCGTCGCGACGACGTAGCCCACCAGTTGCTTCCCACCCCGCTCGGAGACACGCGCCACCACCGCCGCGTCCTCCACGCCCTCCACTTCCTTCAGGGCGACCTCGACCTCGCCGGGCTCCACGCGGAAGCCACGCACCTTCACCTGCTCGTCCGAGCGCCCCTGGAGCTCCAGGTTCCCATCCGCGAGCCACCGTCCCCGGTCACCCGTGCGGTACAGGCGCCTCCCGTCTCGATGACCCTGCACCGCACTGGGGACGAAGCGCTCCGCCGTCAACTCCGGACGTCCCCAGTAGCCGTGCGCGAGGCTCCGTTCTCCCAGGTACAGCTCCCCCGTGACGCCGATGGGACACGGTTCTCCGAACGCATCCAGCACGAACACCGTCGCGAGCGTGATGGGCTTGCCCACCGGGGGGAGCGCGGGCCACGTCGACGGCGGGCCCTCCGCCCTCCAGGCCGTCACCACGTGCGACTCCGTCGGACCGTACTGGTTCTCCAGCACGCACCCGGGCAGCCGCTCGAAGAACGACACCACCGCGGGCGTCACCTGCAGCGGCTCGCCCGCCGTCACCACCTGCCTCAACGGAGGGAGCGCCGGCTCGTGCCGGGCTCGCTCGGCCAGTGACTGGAGCGCGACGTACGGCAGGAAGAGCCGCTCCACGCCATGCTCCCGCATGTGCGCGAGCAACAGGGCCGGGTCCTGCCGCGTCGTGGCCGAGACGAGCACCAGCGTCCCGCCCTCGCACCACGTGCACAGCATCTCCTGGAACGACACGTCGAAGCTCAACGCGCTGAACTGCAACGTCCGCGCGCGCGGCGCCGCCGTGCTCTCGAGCTGCCAGCGCACCAGCGTGTCCAGCGCGCCGTGGGACATCGTCACGCCCTTGGGCCGGCCCGTGCTCCCGGACGTGAAGAGGACGTAGCAGGGCGTGACGGGAGACAGCACCCACGCGGGCGCCAGCGTGGACGCCTCGGCGATTCGCTCGGCCTGCTCATCCAATCGCACCCGACGCGATGCACCCTCCGGAGGAAGCACGGCCTCCAGCGACGAGTGCGCCAGCACCACCGGCGCGCCCACGTCCTCGAGCATCCGGGCCAGTCGCTCCCGTGGGTAGCTCGCATCCAGGGGCATGCACGCAGCGCCCGCCTTCAACGTCGCCAGCACCGCCACGGGCAGGTCCAGGCTGTCCCGCTCCAAGCACAGACCCACCACGTCACCCGGGAGCACCCCCAGCGTCCGCAGGTGGTGCGCGAGCTGATTGGCCCGCGCCTCGAATCGCGCGTACGTCAACGACTCGCGTCCATCCGTCACCGCCACCGCGTGCGGCGTGCGCGCCACCTGTGCTTCCACACGCCGATGCAGCAACCAGGACGGAGACCGGTACTCCTGCCTCCAGTGACACTCCCGCACCACCGCCTGGCGCTCCTCGCCATCCAGGAGCGGCACCGTCCCCACCCGAGCCTCGGGGTTGCCCACCACGCCCTGGAGGAAGCGGACGAAGTGCCCCGCGAGCCTGCGCACCGTCGCCTCGTCGAAGAGCGCGGTGCTGTACTCCCACAGGCCCATCCAGCCGTCCGGCGTCTCGCGAACGAAGAGCGTGAGGTCGAACTTGGCCACGCCGGGCTCGAAGTCCGCGTCCCGCGACTCCAGCCCCGGCAGTCGCACCAGCGGCGGCGCGCTCTGCAGGACGAGCAGCACCTGGAACAGCGGCGAGCGGCTCAGGTCACGCACCGGCCGCAGCGCGTCCACCAGTCGCTCGAAGGGCACGTCCTGGTGCTGATACGCCCCCAGGCACGAGCGGCGCACCCGCGCGAGCAGCGACTTGAAGGACTCGTGTCCATCCACGTCCGTGCGCAGCGCGAGCGTGTTGGCGAAGAACCCGATGAGCCCCTCCACCTCGCGCCGCGTGCGCCCCGCGATGGGCGTGCCCACCACCACGTCCGGCTGGCCGCTGTGCCGCGACAGCAGCACCTGCAGGCTCGCGAGCAGCCACATGAACGGCGTCACCGACTCCTGCTTGCACCGCTCGTGCAGCGCCCGCATCAACTCCGCGGGCAGCGGCACGCCCAGCACCGCGCCTTGCGTCGACTGCACCGCGGGCCTCGGCCTGTCCGTGGGCAGCTCCAGCGCCGGCGAGGCCCCCGCCAGGTGCTCTCGCCACCATGCGAGCTGCGTCTCCAGCACCTCGCCCGTCAACCACTCCCGCTGCCACGCCGCGTGGTCCGCGTACTGCACCGTCAGCGCCGGCAGCGCGGGCTCGCGCCCCTCGACGAGCGCGCCGTACAGCTCGCGAAGCTCGCGCTCCAGCAGCGACAGCGACCACCCGTCGCACGCGATGTGGTGCAGGGTCAGCAGCAGCACGTGGTCGTCTTCGCCCAGCCGCAGGAGCCGGGCGCGCAGCATCGGTCCGGTGCCCAGGTCGAACGGACGCCTCGCCTCCTCCTCCGCGTGCCGACTCGCCTCCTCCTCCCCTTGCACCCGCTCCGCGTGCAGCGTCACCGTCGCCTCGGGCGAGATGTGCTGCACCGGCTCGCCCGCGACCTCGGCGAAGGTGGTCCGCAGCGCCTCGTGCCGGCGCACCACCTCCGTCAGCGCCCGCTCCAGCGCGGCCACGTCCAGCCGGCCCTTCAGCCGCGAGAAGAACGGCGCGTTGTAGGCGAAGCCCGAGGGGTCCAGCCGCGAGAGGAACCACATGCGGCGCTGGGCGAAGGAGAGCGGCGGCGCGCCCTCGCGGCGGACCGGCACCACGGGGGGCGGCCTGCGAGCACGGGGGCTCGCGGGCTTCGACTCATTCGCGGACATGTCGACACCTCAACTCAAGGAAGCAGATCTCGAAGACACGAAGCCCCACGACACGGACAGGTCGCTTCACTTCGCGAAGGCGTGAGGCGTGGGCCCGGACGAAGCCGGGCGGGACTTCAAGCCGCGGGGAAGGTGCGGCCCTGCTCGCGCAGCTGCTCCTCGCAGACCGCGGTGACGTGCTCCAGCGTGTCGAACAGGTCCACCATGGAGAGCTGGACGCCCAGCTCCTCCTCGATGCGGTTGGCGAGCATCGTCGCCATCAGCGAGTTGCCGCCCACCTCCAGGAAGTGGTCCTGCGGCCTCACCACCTCGGCCCCGAGCAGCTCGCGCCAGTACGCGGCGAGCTGGCGCTGAAGGGGCGTGGTGCTCGTGTCAGTGCTCACGTGTGCTCCTCATGGTGACGCCTCAGCCCACCTTGGCGGTGGGGCCCTTGAGCCGCTCGCGCAGCAGGTACTTGCGAATCTTTCCCGACGGCGTCTTGGGCATCTCCTCCACCACCTCCAGCCGGTCCGGCCAGTACTGGTTGGACATGCCCAGGCCCTTCAAGTGCGTGCGCAGCTCGTCCAGCGTCGGCGCCTCGTCGCGCGCCACCACCACCGCGCACACCCGCTCGCCGCCGATGCGGTCGTCGGAGTGACCGATGACGGCCACCTCCTTCACCTTCGGATGCGAGTACAGCGCCGACTCCACCTCCACCACCGGCACCTTCTGGCCATAGCGGAAGATGACGTCCTTGAGCCGCCCGACGATGCGGATGCCCCCGCGCCCGTCGTCCCGCGCGAGGTCCCCCGTGTCGAACCAACCCTCCGCGTCCACGCTCGCGCGGTAGAGGTCCTCCCGCTTGAAGTAGCCCAGGCACTGGCTCGCGCCCCGGACGAGCAGCCGTCCCGTCCCTTCCGGATAGGGCGAGCCGTCCTCCGCCAGCGCGGGGACGATTCGCACCTCCATCCACTCCACCGGGCGCCCGTCGCTGTGGGACGGCCAGTCCGGCGGGTCGTCGCGCCGCGTAATCGTCACCGCGCCGTTCTCCGTCATCCCCCACAGCGTGTGCAGTGGCACGCCAAAACTCTCGCGGACCGCGGCGATGAGGTGCGGCGGCACGGGGATGGAGCCGGTGGACAGCCGACGCAGCGAGGATGTTTCACCGCCGCGCTTCTTCTTCGCCGCGATGACGTTCATCACATACGTGGGAATCCCATACATGAACGTGACGCCGTGCTCCTGGATGCAGCGCAGCGTGAGCTCCGGGTCCCCCACGTCCATGTAGACAGCCGTCGCCCCCAGGTTCACCGCCATCAAGTACAGGTAGGTAAATCCGCTGGAGGCGGTGAGCAGCGAGGGCAGGCACACCACGTCGTCCTCGCCCAGGGCCATGACGTCCGCGATGGCGCGGGTGATGCCGTAGTTGGTGTTGTGCGAGTGGACCACGCCCTTGGGCTCGCCCGTCGTCCCGGAGGTGTAGAGGACATTGCAGATGTCGTCGGCGCGCGCGGACCTGGCGTCCAACGTCGCCGGGTCGACTTCGTCCTCCCAGCGCCGCTCGACGAAGCAAGCCTCGAAGTCCAGCTCGCCCGGCTGGGTGGCGCCCTGCGCGCCGAGGAAGACGCGGTGCTTCAACGCCGGCAGCGACGACACGGCCTCGCGCAGCATGTCCCGGTGCGAGTGGCCGCTCCAGCTCAGCGGTCCGATGTAGACGGAGGATTCCGTCCTGCCGAGGATGAACTCCACCTCGCGGCGTCGGTAGTCGGGAGGAATGGGCGCGATGACGGCGCCGATGCGCGCGCACGCCAGCGCCAGCGCGGTGAACTGCCACCAGTTGGGAAGCTGCACCGCCACCAGCTCGCCCCGGGCCACGCCCAGCGACACGAGCGCGCCCGCGAAGCGCTCCGCGTACCGTCCCAGCTCCGCGTAGCTGATGCGCGTGACGTCCTTGGCGAAGTAGCGCGCCGCGACGATGGCCGGCTTGTCCGGGTGCTTCTGGATGGCACGACGCAGGTCGTCCAGCACCGTCTCGTCACGCCACCAGCCCCTGCTCCGGTACAGCGCCGCCTGCTCCCGCGTGGGGCCGCTTCCGAACCGTGCGTCCATCGTCCACATCCTCCATGGACCGCGTGACTTTCCGGACCGCGCGAACCATACCGATTCGCCTGTAAAACCAGCAAGACTGCGAAAGCTCACATGTCTGCACCCCAAGGACCCTCACTCACATTGACGGGGCCGCTCTCGGTTTCCTACTTTGGAATGAATAGCCAGGATTGTGCGTCCCACGCGATGATGACACCGGGCACGCTTCCACCGGCATGACACCCATGGTCCAGGTACCCCTCGAGGAGCGCGCCCGTCGCATCCGCCGGACCATCCTCCGGCTCGCCGCCACGCCCGTGGGCTGCCACCTGGGAGGCTCGCTCTCCATGGTGGAGCTGCTCGTGGTGCTGCTCGGCCGCGTGATGAACGTGCGGCCCCAGGAGCCCCGCTGGGAGGAGCGCGACTCGCTCATCCTCTCCAAGGGCCACGCCGCCGCGGGGCTCTACGCCGCCCTGGCCGAGTTCGGCTTCATCGACGCTGAAGAACTGGTGCAGCGCTACAACGCGGAGGGCAGTCCCTATACCGGACACGTGAGCGCGGCGGTGCCGGGTGTCGAGTTCCCCACGGGGAGCCTGGGACACGGCGTGGGCCTGGGCGTGGGGATGGCGCTGGGGCATCGGCTGCGGCAGCGCGCCAACCGCGTGTTCGTCATCTGTGGAGACGGTGAGATGGGCGAGGGCTCCAACTGGGAGGCGCTGCAAATCGCGGCGCAGCACAAGCTGAGCGGGCTCACGGTGCTGGTGGACCGCAACGGCGGACAGAACGACGGGCCCACGGAGAGCATCCTCTCCCAGGCCGCGCTGGTGCAGCGGCTCTCCGCGTTCGGCCTGGGCACCGTGGAGGTGGACGGGCACGACCTGGACGCGCTGGCCTCCGCGCTGGAGGCGCCCGCCGAGGGGCCTCGCGCCATCGTGGCGAACACGAAGAAGGGCGCGGGGGTGCCGATGCTGCGCGGCAAGGGGCCGCACTACGCGACGTTCAACCCGGAGCAGCTCAAGCGGGCGCTCGCGTCGCTGGGGGAGGTGACGCCATGACGAGCTCCACCTCCAGCGGCGCGGACCTGCTGACGGCGCCCTCGGACTGGCTCGCGGAGCAGCCGGGCCTGTCCAACCGGCTGGTGTTCCGGCACGCGCTGGCCCGGCTCGCGGACCAGGATGAGCGCGTGGTGCTGCTCGAGGCGGACCTGGCGGGAGGTGGAGACCCGTACGCCGCGCGCCACCCGGAGCGTTTCCTCAACCTGGGCATCTGCGAGGCGGCGATGCTGGACATCGCCAGCGGCATGGCGGCCACCGGCCACGTCGTCTTCGCGCACACGTTCGCGCCCTTCGGCGCGATGCGCGCGTGCGAGCAGGTGCGGTTGGGGCTGGCCTATGCGCGCGCCAACGTGAAGCTGGTGTGCGACTACGGCGGACTGTCCGGCGCGTTCTTCGGCCCCACGCACCACGCCATCGAGGACCTGGCCATCCTACGCTCCATGCCGAACATGACGGTGGTGTCGCCGGCGGACGGGTTGGAGACGATTCAGGCGACGCGGGCGGTGCTGGAGCTGGAGGGCCCGGTGTATCTGCGGCTGGGCCGCAACCGCGTCACGCGGCTGGACGTGGCCCGGCCCGCCTTCGCCCTGGGGCGCGCCATGTGCCTGCGCGAGGGCGGCGACGTGGGCATCATCGCGCACGGCGAGGTGGGCGTGAGCGTGGCGCTGGACGTGGCCGCGAGGCTGGAGACCCAGGGCGTCTGTGCGCGCGTGGTGAACCTGCACACGCTCAAGCCCTTCGACGAGGAGGCGCTCCTGGAGACGGCCGAGCGGACCCGGCTGCTCGTCACGGTGGAGGAGCACTCCATCCTCGGCGGCCTGGGCGGCGCGGTGTGCGAGAGCGTGGCGAGTCATGGGTTGGGCCGGCGCGTGGTGCGCGCGGGCATCCAGGACCGCTACGACTCCACGGCCGGCACGCACGAGTCGCTGCTGCGGCGCCACGGCCTGGAGGCGGGCGCGCTGGTGGAGACGATTCTCGGCGCCCTGCCCCGCCCCCGGCTGGCGGCGCTGGCACCGGCCAGGAGGGGATGATGCAAGGCCACGAGGTCCACCTGGTCTACACCCGCCTGCGCACCGAGGAGCGCATGCTCGCGGACGCGCTGCGCGCGCGGGGCTTCGGGGTGAGGACGCACGCGGACTCGGAGCTGGTGCTCCCGCTGAGTCGCGAGCGCTGGCAGGACGGCGGCCCCGTGCTGATGCGCAGCATGTCCTTCACGCGGGCTCGCTACCTGGCCTCCATCCTGGAGGTGAAGGGCTCGCGCGTGCTCAACACCGCGCAGTGCATCGCCACGTGCGGGGACAAGGCGCTCACCACGCTCGCGCTCGCCAGGGCCGAGGTGCCCATCCCCTGGGCCTTCGTGGGCTTCGAGGAGGAGGCCTGCGTCGCGCAGATGCAGGAGCGCGGCTTCCCCGTGGTGACCAAGCCCGTGCTCGGCTCGTGGGGGCGCATGGTGGCGCGCGTGGACGGCGTCCACGCGGCGGAGGGCATGATGTCCATGCGCTTCGAGATGGGCGGCGCGCAGGACCACGTGGCGCTGGTGCAGCAGTACATCGACAAGCCGGGCTACGACTTGCGCGTGTACGTCATCGGCAAGGCGGTGGGCGGGATGCGCCGACGCTCCGAGCACTGGGTGACCAACACCGCCCGGGGCGCGGTGCCGGAGCGCTACGAGGTGCCCGAGTCCCACGCCCGGCTCGCCGAGCAGGCCGCGCGCGCCGTGGGCGGGGAGCTGGTGGCGGTGGACCTGCTGGAGACGCGGACAGGCGAGGTGATGGTGAACGAAATCAACCACTGCGTGGAGTTCGCGCGGAGCATCGAGTTCACCGGCATCCCCCTGCCGGAGCTGATGGCGGACTACGTGCGGGAGACGTTGCGATGACGCGCGTCGCGGTGCTGGGGGCCGGGGGCTACGCGGGCGGCGAGGTGCTGCGGCTGCTCCTCGCGCACCCGGCGGTGGAGGTGGCCCAGGCCACGTCCGAGCAGCACGCCGGCAAGCGGCTCGACTTCCCCCACCCGCACCTGCGCGGCGCGAGCACGCTGCGCTTCGCGCCCCACGACGCGCTGGAGCCGTGCGACGTGCTCGTCTCCTGCATGCCCTCCGGCGAGCTCATCCGCCGCTGGTCGCAGGTGAGTCCGCTCGCCGCGCGCATCATCGACCTGAGCGCAGACTTCCGGCTCGGCCCCGTCGAGCACGCGCGCTGGTATCCCCGCGCGCCCCGGCCCGCGGAGCTGCCCGAGTTCGTCTATGGCCTGCCGGAGTGGGCGGGCGCTCGACTGAGGGACGCGCGGCTGGTGGCGGTGCCCGGGTGCATGGCCCACGCGGCGCTGCTCGGGCTGTTGCCCCTGGTGCGCGCGGGGCTGGTGCGTCCCGAGATGGTGGTGGTGGACGCGAAGACGGGCTCGTCGGGCGGCGGAGCGACGCCGGACCGCTCCTCGCATCATCCCGAGCGGGCCTCGGCCCTGCGCTGCTATCGGCCCACGGGACATCGGCACACGGGCGAAATCGAGGCCGCGACGGAGCGCTTCACCGGCACGCGCGCCACCGTGCACTTCAGCGCGACGGCGGTGCCCAGCGTCCGAGGCATCCTCGCCACCGTGCACGCCTTCGCCGCGCGTCCGCTCGAGGACGCCAACGAGCCCCTGCGCGCGCTCGCGTCGACGTACCGTGAGCATCCGTTCGTGAACGTGCTGCGCGCCAACGCGAGCGCGTCACCGTTCCCCGAGCCGGGCCCGCTGTCGGGCACGAACCACTGTGACTTGTCGGTGGACGTGGACGCGGAGCGCGGGCGCATCGTGGTGAACGCGGCGCTGGACAACCTGGTGAAGGGCGCGGCGGGTACGGCCGTGCATGCGTTGAACCTGATGCTGGGCAGGCCCGAAACGGAGGGCCTCGGCTTCCGCGGCCTCCACCCCCTCTGACGTGAAAGACTCCCCCATGCGCCACCTCCCCCTCGGTGTCCGCCCATGAGCACGCTGACCGTCCTCTACATCACCGGCTGGTGCCGCAGCGGCAGCACCATCATCGGCAACGTGCTCAACGAGGTGGCGGGTTGCTTCCACACCGGTGAGCTGAGCTTCCTGTGGAAGAACGCCTACGGGAACGGCTCCAACACGATGTGCGGCTGCGGCACGCCGCTGGTGCAGTGCGCCCTGTGGGCCAAGGTGCTGGAGCAGGGCGTGGCGCCGGGTGAGTCAGCGCAGGGCCACGCCGCGCGAGTGGTGCGCCGACAGCTGGACACGGTGCGCACGCGGCACACGTGGCGCGTGCTGCGGCAGGGCACGCCCTCGCCAGCGCTGTACGAGCACGCGGAGCTGCTCGCCCGGACCTACCGCACCATCGCGGACGCCACCGGCAGCCACATCATCGTGGACAGCGGGAAGTTCCCCTCCGAGGCGGCGCTGCTGCCGCACGTGGACGGAATCACTCCGTACTACCTGCACCTGGTGCGGGACCCTCGCGCGGTGGCGCACTCGTGGACGAAGACGAAGCAGTACGTCGTGCCGATGTCCGCCGCGCGGAGCACCGCATACTGGCTGGGCTTCAACGTGGCCTCGGAGCTGGTCACCCGGCGTCACCCGGAGCGCTCGCTGTTCCTGCGCTACGAGGACTTCATCGCGTCGCCTCAGGCCACCATCGACTCGCTGCTGGAGCTCATCCAGGTGGACCGCTCGGTGAATCCGGTGAAGGGGCGCACGGTGGTGCTGGGCCGCAACCACACCGTCACCGGCAACCCGGACCGGTTCCTCAGTGGCTCCACACTGCTGCGGCCCGGCGACGATGCGTGGCGCAAGGAGCTTCCGGCGAAGGTGAAGACGCTGGTGTGCACGCTCGCGTGGCCGCTGACGGGGCGCTACCAGTACCGGGGAGCGCCAGCCCCCGTGGACGTCGGCTCCGGAGCGGAGCCCGCGAAGAATGTGTCGGACGCTCGGAGTGGGAACCTGGGGACCGGGACTCATTCATAAGGCCGCGCTCATCGACGGTGGAGCCCGGGGACCGGGGCTGGCGAGGAGCCCCGCGATGGTGCAGGCCCCACCAGGACATGTCGGACACTTGAGGGAGAACCTTGGAACCGGGACTCATCCATGAGGTCGCGCTCATTGCCGGAAGCATCAGTGGACTGGGGCTGGCGATGAACCCCTGCGCTGGAGCAGGTCCCGTCAGGACCGTGTCGGACATTCGGAGGAAGAACCTTGGAACTGGGACTCACCCATAAGGTCGCGCTCATCGCCGGTGGCTCCAGCGGACTGGGGCTGGCCGTGGCCGAGGAGCTGGTGAAGGAAGGCGCGCATGTCGCCATCGGCGCACGCGACGCCGAGCGGCTGGCTCGCGCCGAAGCGCACCTTCGCTTGATGTCGCGCGGTGGCAAGGTGCTGGCCACGCGAGTGGACTTGAAGGAGCACGGCGCCGCGAAGGCGTGGGTGGAGGACGTGGCCAGCAAGCTGGGCGGCCCCCACATCGTGGTGACGAACAGCGCCGGGCCTCCGCCGGGGCCTGCGACGAAGTTCGACATCAGCGCGTACCAGGAGGCCATCGACACGGTGATGCTGCCGGCCATCAACCTGGCCCTGGCTTCGTTGCCCTACATGAAGGCCGCGAAGTGGGGACGGCTCCTGCTCATCACCTCGGAGACGGTGGTGCGGCCGGTGGCGCGCTTCGCCCTGTCCGGGACGGCGCGCCTGGGCATCGTGGGATTTGCTTCCGCGCTGGTGCAGGAGCTGGGCGACTGCGGTGTCACCGTCAACGTGCTCGCGCCGGGCTATACGCGCACGCCGCCCGTGGAGCGCACCGCGGGGACCAACACGTCGGGCGATGTCGAGGCGGGGCTTCGGGCCATGGCCGCGCACATCCCGCTGCGTCGGGTGGGTGAGCCGGAGGAGTTCGCCGCGGCGGCCGCGTTCCTCGCCAGTGAGCGTGCGTCGTTCATCACGGGCACCGTGCAGCTCATCGACGGTGGCGCGAGCGTCATCGGATGAGCACCGTGTCCCAGCCGGCGCCCCTGGTGGTGAAGATTGGCGGCGCCGCGGGCGTGGACCTGGAGAACGTCTGCGCCGACGTGGCGGAGCTGCGTCAGCGCGGCGAGCGGGTCGTCGTGGTGAACGGTGGCTCGGAGGCAGGTGACTCGCTGCTGGCCTCGTTGGGCATGGAGCGCACGGAGGTGCTGACGGCCTCTGGCAACGTGGTGCGGCTGACGAACGAGGCCACGCTGCGTGTCCTGACGATGGCGTGGGTGGGGGACGTCAACAAGCGTGCGGTGCTCGCGCTGCTGTCGCGCGGGGTGTCGGCGTTGGGGATGTGCGGCGCGGATGGGCGGATGCTCGTGGCCCGGCGCAGGCCGCCCTTGAAGATTCAGGACGGAGCTCGCACGCGCATCGACCGCACGCACCTGGCGGGAGAGATGACCGAGGTGAACACGCGGCTGCTCGGCGTGTTGATGGACGCGGGCCAGACGCCCGTCGTGTGCCCTCCGGCGGTGACGGAGGATGGGGTGCTGGTGAATGTGGACGCGGACCAGGTGGCCGCCGCCATCGCCGCCGCGCTGGGGGCCCGCGCGCTGGTGATGCTGTCGAACGTGGCGGGGCTGCTCGAGGACCCGGCGGACCCCACGTCGCTCATCCGCGAGAGTGATGATGTCGAGCGGGTCATGGGCTTCGCGCGGGGCCGCATGCGCTACAAGCTGGAGGCGGCTCGGCGCGCGCTCGCGGGGGGCGTGCGGTCCGCGTACATCACGGCTTCGGCGGCGCCTCGGCCCGTGCTGTCCGCGCTGGCGGGCGAGGCGGGTACGAAGCTCACTTCTTCGGGTGTGAAGGTGGCTGATGCGGGTGCGTGAGGCGAGCTCGGAATTGCTGCGGTGGATGCTGGAGCACTACAGCCCCAGTCACCAGGAGCGCGATTTCTCCCGCGCGCTCGCGGACCGGCTGGAGCGTCGCGGCTGGCGCGCCCATGTCGACGAGATGGGCAACACCGTGGCCAGCCTCGGCGACGGCGACACCTGCGTCGCGCTGCTGGGCCACATCGACACCGTGCCCGGCGACATCCCCGTGCGCCTCGAAGGCACGCGCCTGTTCGGCCGAGGCGCGGTGGACGCCAAGGGCGCGCTGGCCGCGTTCATCGAGGCCGCGGAGCTGCTCGATGACTCCGAGCGCGCCGGCAAGCGCTTCCTGCTGCTGGGCTGTGTGGAAGAGGAGGTCGCCATCACCCGGGGAGCGCTCCACGCTCGCGAGCACCACCGCCCGGACTTCGTCGTCAACGGCGAGCCCAGCGGCGCTCACGCCATCACCCTGGGCTACAAGGGCCTCGTCCGGCTGGAGCTGGAGTACCGCGCCGCGCGCAAGCACACCGCGAGCCGCAACTATCGCGCCCCCGCCGAGCACCTCGTCGACGCCTGGAACGCCCTGCGCCGCCGCTGCGACGAGCGCAACCCCGGCTGCACCCTCTTCGAGCAGGACCTGCCCTCGCTCCTGTCCTTCCACACGGGCACCGACCACGACACCGAGTGGGCCACCGCGAACATCAACATCCGCACCGGCCCCACCAGCGACGTGGACGCCCTGCTCGCGTGTCTCACCCGCGTGCCCGACGTCTCGGTGAAGACGGTGTCCCGCAAGGGCGCCGTGTCCGCCGAGGGCAACGACGCGCTCACCCGCGCCTTCAAGCAGTCCATCCGCGAGCGCGGCGCGCGCCCCACCCTTCGCGTGAAGACGGGCACCTCGGACTGGAACACCGTGGCGGACACCTGGGCCGTGCCCACCGTCGCCTATGGCCCCGGTGACTCGGCGCTGGACCACACGCCCGACGAGCACATCGAGCTGGGCGAGTACGAAGAGGGCGTCGCCGTGCTGGCCCGCGTGCTCGCGCTCCTGCCGAACAAGGGCTGAGACGTCAGGTGCTCGCGACGTCCGCCGTACGCGGGCGCTGCCAGCGCAGCCCCACCATCGACAGGAAGAACAGCGCCGCCGCCGTCGCCGTGACGCCACGCACGCTCACCCGGTCCGCGAGCGCACCCTGCGCCCAGACGCCCACCGAGTAGCCCACGTTGACGAGCATCATCGCGAGGCTGCTCACCCGGCCCTGCAGCTCGCGCGGCGCGCGCTCCTGGTTGCGCGTGCTCAGCCCCGTCATCACCACCAGGTACACCGCGCCCAGCACGAACATGCTCCCCATCGCCACGGGCAGCGTGGGCGACAGCCAGTACGCCATCGTCACCGGCCCCATCAACATCATCGACAGGTCCACCACCCGGTCCTTGCCCCAGCGCACCGCGAGGCCGCCCACCAGGCCCGACGCGACGAGCGCGCCCACACCCTGCACCGCGATGAGCACCGACGCGGCGGATGCATCCGCGCCGAACACCTGGAGCGCGAACACCGGCACCAACGCGATGAAGGGCGAGATGAACAGCGCGAGCAGGAACAGCGCCACCATCGACAGGCGGATGCCCGAGTCGCCGCGCGCCAGCCGCGCGCCCTCGAGGATGTCGCCCCACAGCCCCCGGGAGGATGCGGGCAGCGAGGCCCTGGGCTCCGCGCGCACCTGCGCCACCGCGAACAACACCGCGAAGAACGACAGCGTGTTCGCCACCATCACCCACGCCACGTTGCCCGCCGCGAGCAACCCCGCCGCGAGCACCGGCCCGACGATGCGCCCCAGGTTGAACTGCGCCGACATCAGCGTCATCGCGCTGTGCAGGTCCTCCTTCGCCACCAGCCCCGCCACCAGCGCCGTGTACGCCGGCCCCGACAGCACGTGCACGCAGCCATTGAGGAAGCAGATGCCCGCCACCGCCTGCACGGTGAGGCTCCCGGTGAAGGCCAGCGTCGCCAGCACCCCCGCGAGCAGCGCCTGCGACGCCGCGCACACCGCGACGTACTTGCGCCGGTCGAACCGGTCCGCCAGCGCGCCGCCCAACGGCGACAGGATGAGCGAGGGCAGGTACGTCAGCGCCGCCACACCGCCCGTCCACTCCGCGCGCCCCGTGACCTTCGTGACGAAGACGCCCAGCGCGAGCACCTCCATCCACGTGCCCACGTTGGAGACGAGCGCCCCCGACCACACCGCGAGGAACTCCCGGTGACGGAAGGCACGGAAGGACGGCAGGTTCGCCAGGCTCGAGAGGGACACGCTGAGCCCGGTTTCTAACAGCACCCCGACGCGCGCCGGAACAGCGCGCGGGGCCCACATCCCAACCCGTGTCAGACGAGCTCGGACTTGGGCTGACGCGTCATCAGGTCCACCACCGCCATCTTGGCGTTCTTGTCCTCGTAGGCAATCAGGTAGACCTGCTGGCAGATGGGCAGCTCCACGCCCGTCTTGAGCGACAAGTCGCGCGCGCTGCGCGCCGTCTTCACGCCCTCGGCGACCTCCTTCATCTGCCCGAGGATGTCCGCCAGCTTCTTGCCCTTGCCCAGCTCCATGCCCACGTGCCGGTTGCGGCTCAGCTCACCGGTGCACGTGAGCACCAGGTCCCCCATGCCGGACAGGCCCGACAGCGTCAGGGGGTTGGCGCCCTTGCGCACCGCCAGCCGGGTGATTTCGGCCAGGCCGCGCGTGATGATGGCCGCGCGCGCGTTGTGGCCCATGCCCAGGCCGTCCGCCATGCCCGCGGCGATGGCGATGACGTTCTTCAGCGCGCCGCCGTACTGCACGCCCACCACGTCCGTGGACGTGTAGCTGCGGAAGGTCTCCGTCTGCAGCGCCTTCTGGCAGCGTACGGCCACCTTGTCCCAGTGCGACGCGATGGTCACCACCGTGGGCATGCGCCGCGCCAGCTCCTTGGCGAAGCTGGGGCCGGAGAGCACGGCGAGGTACGGGTGGAACTCCTCGGGCAGACAGTCCTCGAGCAGCTCCGTCATCGTCAGGAGCGTCTCGTTCTCGATGCCCTTGGACACGGTGATGATGGGCACGTTGCGCGGCAGGAAGTCCTTGGCGCGCGCGAGCACCTGGCGCGTGGCGTGGCTGGGCGTGGCGAGCACCACCAGCTCCGAGCCGTCGAGCGCCTCCTGCAGGTCCAGCGTGGCGCGCACGCGCTCGGAGATGGGGATGCCGGGCAGGTAGGTGGGGTTCTCGTGCCGCGTGTTGATGGCGTCCACCACCGTCGGCTCACGGCCCCAGAGGCGGACGTCCTCGCAGTTCGCCGCCAGCACGTTCGCCAGGGCGGTACCGAAGGAACCCGAGCCGATGACACTGCCACGCATGAAGACCTCGCTTCGAGGGGGTGGAGGACACCGGCGCTAGAGGCCGGTGACGATGCCGATGGAGACGACCGGCATGAAGGTCGCGTCCTCGGGGCGGCTGCGGAAGTCACCGCCCAGGGAGACAGAGTAGGACGTTTTCTCGCTCAGCGGCACTTCGGCGCCCAGGCGCACGGGCACGGAGCCGGAGGACACCAGGTCGGGCGGCAGTCCGCCCAGGGGCGTGCGCTGGATGGGCTCGGTGTCCAGGGCCACGTGATAACGCACGTCGGCGAAGAAGCGCGTGGCGCGTGGGCCGCGCAGCTGGAAGGTGCCGACGAGGCCGGGCATGAGGTTCCAGTTGCGGCGTCCGCTCAGGTAGCGCGCGCCCCGGTCCTCCAGGCTGGCCGAGCGCAGGAAGAACGCGTGGCTGCCCTCCATCACCAGGCCCAGGCTCCAGC
The DNA here is from genome assembly GCF_050039385.1 of Myxococcus faecalis. Classification (NCBI taxonomy): domain Bacteria; kingdom Pseudomonadati; phylum Myxococcota; class Myxococcia; order Myxococcales; family Myxococcaceae; genus Myxococcus; species Myxococcus faecalis. Next base: position 3,064,489 of record NZ_CP144336.1, read on the forward strand.
GCGGGCCGCCGTCCAGCGCCGTCCAGCGCAGGCCCAGGCGCGGCTCGTTCATCATCCCATAGAGGGTGTCGAAGCCCGCGAGCACATCGACGCGGGGCAGCACGCCCAAGGCCGCGCGGACGGAGGCGACGGGGAAGCCGAGCGACAGGCCCACGGCCACGCCGCCCGGGCCCACGGAGCGCGCGCCCAGGAGGCTGACGCGGTTGGGGACGGGAGGCGGGCCGGGTGGGGGCTCGGGGATGCGCGGTGTCGAGGGCGCGACGGGGACGGGCTCCTCGTCGTCCGGCACGGGGACGAGGGGTGGGACTTCGGGCAGACGGGGCAGCGTCGCGGCTTCCGGTCCGGTGGGCGCGGTGGCGGCTCCGGGAAAGCCGGTCCAGGAGGTGTCGTCCGGGGAGTCGTTCCGGGAGGGCGCGGGCACCTGCTCGGCGGGCTGTGGGGCCGAGGGGTCCCACGGTCGCTTCTCGGGCGGCGGGGTGCGGACCACGGGGGCCTGGGCCCAGGCGGTGGCATGCCCGAGCGTGAGGGCGAGCGGCACCAGGAGCAAGCGGACGGAGGGCATGGAGACGGCCGCGAGCTTAGTCCACGGCGCGGGAGGGACACGAGCCGGGTGCGGGACGGAGCGCGACCCTGGGTGTGCCCCGTCGGCTGGTAGGCAGGGGGCGGTGGGAAACGTGTCCTCGCCAGCGCCGCACCGGTCTACCATCCGCGGCGCGCCGGGTGGTGGGCGACCGAGGAGAGCCAAGGGATGAGGGCAGGAGGGCGCGTGGCGTTGTGGGTGACACTGGCCATGGGGTTGGCGTGTCGCTCGCGCGCGACGGAGGCGGACGCGGATGCGGGAGTGGCGGCGCGGGTGGCACAGGTCAACGCGATGCTGCCCGCGTGCGAGGTGCTGCTGCCCTCGGACGTGCGTGAGTCGATGCTGCCGGGCTTCACGATGAAGGAGGACCGGGCGTGTCCCACGTGCGGTCCGCTGTGCACGTTCCGCTCGGCGTCGGAGAAGGACGTCACGGTGTCGGTGACGTGGGACTGCAAGCCGCACTATTCACAAGCGGACACGCAGGCCTTGTTGCAGCCGACGTTGAACCTGGGCGGCGAGGAGATTCCGGCGCTCGGCAAGGCGGCGGCGCGCAGGGCTCCGGCGCAGGGGATGTTGCAGGTGATGGCGTGGGACGACGACACGCCGTGCGCGCTCATCGTCACGTGGCTCGGGGGTTCGCCGGAGCAGGCGCTGGATGTCGCGCGCCTCGCGCTCGGCGCCACGCGTCCGGACTCCTTCCGCGTGCCGACGCCGCCGGAGCCCGAGGTGGACTCCGGGACGCCGTGAGCCGAGAGCGTCACCCCGTCGTGCATCCATGGAATCGATGACCTCGCCCAAGAGCTTCGACATGGAGACGACGCTGCGCCTCCTCGGCGAGGCCGGTGGCCATTACGAACCTGGGTCCAAGGAAGACGAGGCCATTCAACTGGCCGGCATCGCCCTGCTCTATCTCCGGCATACGCATCAAATGGATGCGTTCTTCCGATATCGAGCGGAGTTCTCGGACCCGGCCTCCGAGGTTCGCATCACCCAGGACTTCGCGACGCGTGCACTGGCGGATGAATGGCTCACCAGCGGAGCGGGTACAGACGGAGAACTCGTGCGCATCGAGGGACAGGGCTTCCAGGTCGTGGTCCTCCCCACGGGAAAGCGATTCCTCCGGACACCGCTCCCCGAGGAACTGGGCCCGTCCCGTCCCTAGCCATACGACTCCCGGCCGGGAGCCTCGCCACGAATGAGCCGCTACTTCTTGTTGGACGAGGACAAAGCAGCCACGGCGAGGCACGGCGGCGAACTCGATGGAATGCACAAGTGGCGACTGCCCGGTGTCCGCTGCCACGCCTGTGGCGCGACCTGGAGCAGCGTGGGTCATGACCATCCCGAGGTCGACCCCTCGGGGATCACCGAGCACGCTGAGTTCGAGCGACCAAGACCCGAGCCCTTCACGGAGTTCGTGCGCCTGCGGGAGTTGGCCCGCCCCTTCGTCCCACCCGGAACGCCCCTTCCACCAGGAACGACCTTTGGGCCCCTGGTGGGACGCGCCTCGGGCAGGTTCGGCCCCATCGACTGGCTCGGAGGAATCCGGCTGCTGATGCAGCCCGATGCGCTGGAGCGACTTCAAGCCGAGGGCATCCGCGGTCCCCGAGGCTGCCGCACCGAGCTGCGCTTCCGGCAGAAGAACCCACCAGAGCTGCTGGAGATTCAGCTCAACCCCCTAGGGCGACTGCACCTCGACTGCATGCCGCCCGACCATCCACCGCCCTGCGCAACGTGTGGTCGCCTCAACCTCCGGTGGCCCGAGGCCCCCATCCTGGATGCGGCCTCACTCCCCACGGAGCTGGACCTGTTCAGGCTGGGCAACTTCGCCACCATGCTCATCGGCACCGAGCGCCTCGTGGACACCGTGAGCCGCCTGCAACTGGACGGCATCACGTTCCGCGAGCTTCCCATCCGCTGAGCGCACGCCTCACAGCGTACGCAGGTACTCCACCAGGTCGTCGACCTCCGACTCCGTGAGGTCCACGGTGGTGCCGTGCTTGTTGGACGCCCTGCCCTGCATCAGCCAGCCCTTGAGCGACAGCGCGCTGCCGTCGGTGACGAAGCGCGTCCGAGGGCGCCCCTACTCGCCCCCTTCTTCACGGGTAGGTGCGGCGCAGTTCCTGGAGGGCCTAGCGCCAGCTCCCATTTACGCGCTGCTCCCACCGTCTCGGGCACACCTACCGCCTTGCGCCGCACTGTGTCCGTTACCCGGTCCTCGGGCAGGTACAGCCGCATGCCGATGCATCCGCTGCCTCGCCGCCCTGCCAGATGCAGGCTGACGGCCACCTGGCAGTTGTCCGTGCGCCCCAACGTGCCCGAGGACTGCCGGCCACCCCACCGAGTGCTGCCCCTTCTTCGGAAACCCCGTGTCGTCCACCACCAGGGTCTCCAATTCCGGCACCTCGGTTTCCAGTGTCCTCGCCAGCCGCTCTCGCAGCGCTTCGTCACTCCACGTCCCCTGCGAGACGCACTGCTGCAGCCGCTGGCGCATCACCTCCACCTCGCGGGTGTCCTCAACCAGTCGGGACGCCATCGGCTCGACGCTCTTGCGTTCCCCGTCCAGCAGCAGGCCCGTCAAATACGCCTCCATGGCCCGGCGGCGCTCCAGCCGTCCCATGCCGACCACCATCTCATCGAGGTAGGCGCTCAGCGCTTCATCCAGCTTGCACAGATGTGCGGGTGTCTTCCCGACCGAAGATCATGACCGCCACCTGGATTCATGTGACCGGGCAACACTAGCACTGACTGCAAATCCGTAAAAACATGCACTCACAACACGACTGCATCCAGCGATTCAGCGTGGCCGGGGACCTCATGAAGACGCTCAGGTGGTGGGTTTTGCTGCTGCTGTTCTCCGCTGGCTGCGCAGGTGCGCCGGCACATGTTGGAACCGACGACTTGCGCACGGCCAACGTTGAAGACTCCTCGGAGTCCTGCGCCGCGTCAGCAGGGGCGTCCGAGGAGGGCTGCTATGCCCCGTCGTGCAGCGAGGACGAGTGCGGCCTCTTCCGCTGCGAGGATCTCGCCTCGCCGCCGTATGCCCTTCGAGTTGCACCTGCCCGGAGCGCAGACACCGCGACAGCACGTATCCAACGGTACTGGGGTGGTGCGGTTCCCCTTCCAGGCCGCGAGGCTGTTTTCATCATCCCGTGGTACCGAAAGGAGGAGCTGCCGAGCGTCAAGGCTGCACGGAAGGCAATCTCGGAGTGGAAGCGCCGTGAGAAGGAGCGACACCATATCTTTCCGCGCGCCTTCGAGGCGTACTTCCGGAGGAACGGCATCGACATCCACAAGTACACTCTGCTCGTCGACGTTGCTGAGCATCGGAGGGTTCACGCCGGAAATGATGGCGGACCATGGAATCGAGATTGGCGCATGTGGATTGAGAGTCAGCGAACACCACCGTCTCAAGCGGCGCACTTCCGGCATGGCGGAGTGATGGTCGAGCGCTATGGGCTCATCGGTGTTCCAATGACGTACTGGCAGAAGCTGGCGATGACCGCTGCCGCGGGAGAGTGAATGCGCTACTACGCGCTGAGGGAACGACGCGATGTGGAGCGGTCTAAATGGAGCGGGAGCTTCCACCTCGACCGGCAGTGGGGATTGCCCGGAGTGAAGTGCCCAACCTGTCGGGAGACTTGGGCTGGTGTCGGCTACGACTATCCGACCGTGGACCTCTCCTCACTGACGGAGAGGCGCGAATTGGAACGAGCGCAGTGCGTGCCCTGGGAGCAGTTCGTAAAGCTGAGGGAGCGGGTGTTGCCGCTGGTGCCCCGCGGAGCCGTCGTTGAGCCGGGCACTGGGTTTGGCGCGTTGACGGGGAAGGCCAAGGGGAAGTTTCCCCCGGTGGTCATCCACATGCCGTGGCTACTCCTCATCCAGCCGGCATTGGCGGCGCGACTCACGGGGCTCACCGGCGCCATCCCTGTCCCGACACGCTTCAAGGCACGTCCGGGAGTGGCAGAGCTGCTGGAACTCGAGGTTCAGCCTGGCGGGAGCATTCGGGGAGTCGATGCCGGCGAGCCCTGCAGGACGTGCGGCCGCGGAGACTCCGAGATGCCGCTGCCCCCGTTCGACGAGATGCGCCTGGACAATGTGCCAACGGTCGATTTTTCGAGAGTCTTCCGGACCGTCGTGGTCGTAAGCGAGCGCGTCCTCGAGCGGCTGGGCCGCGAGTTGGAGGAGTCGGAGATTCTCGCGGTGGACGTCACCAGCGACCGACCGACGAGGACGTCGGCCCGGCGAGCCGGTGTTGACGTTTCGCCGTGAGCTGGTGGTCCGCGGCCTCGTCGGCTGCCGCTATCCCGGGCTCGTCAGCCTCCGGGCGCCGGCGAGGCCTCCACGCGCGATCCAGCGCCGCCGCGCTCACCGCGCCAGGGACTACCATCCGCTTTACCATCTGCGTCTTGAATGCATCCGTGTACGGCACCAAGTCCTGCCTGCTCTCGCCCCAAGGCGTCGTCAGCTCGGCTTGTTCGCCGAGGCGACAACTTCCCTGACACAGGGGGCTACTCTCCCTACCCGAAGGATCGTCCCGGCACGGAGCTTTCGACCGCTGCTGACCTTATCGATGTCTCGCAGGTGCGAGTCCTGAAACACATCGGACTTGATGGAATTGGAGAACCGCTCGTGGACCGGGGTATCAACCAAGGCCTCCATGACATCGCTCACCCATGAAACAGGCGTTGTCACAAGCTCGACCAAGGTGCTGGCCCAGTCCTTCGGCATCGTTGACCTCGCGTTCTTCCGTCACATCGTCGAACGCTGTCACCTCACAGCGTGCGCAGGTACTCCACCAGGTCGTCGACCTCCGCCTCCGTGAGGTCCGCGGTGGTGCCGTGCTTGTTGGACGCCCTGCCCTGCATCAGCCGGCCCTTGAGCGACAGCGCGCTGCCGTCGTGCAGGTACGGCGCCGTGCGCGCCAGGCCCAACAGCGACGGCGTGTTCAACCCACGCTTGCGCGTGTTCTCGTCGTCCCGAATCGGCCCCGTGGTGATGAAGGTCCCCACGTCCGCCTGCTGGTTGTTCGTGAAGTGCGCGCCCTCGTGACACGTGTCACACGCGGCCTTCTTGAACACCTGCTCACCCCGCGCCTGCGCCGCCGTCTGCACCGCGCCCCGGTACGGGTTGTCCGGCGTGGGAATCACGTCGATGAACGCGGACAGCTGCGCCACCATCACCCCATCCAACGACGTGCCGCCCATCCGCCCCCGCACCGTCGCGTCCAGGAAATCCCTCATCGAGGGGAACTCCCCGCTCCAGTGGAACGGACCTGTCTCCGTCACCTTCCGCCCCGCCAGGCTCGGCGTCTGCCGCGGCCCGTCCGGGAAGCCCCACACGTGCCCGTCATCCCGCCCGTCCAGGTGACACGACGCACACGACGCCGCCACCCCCGCGCTCGTCATCCGCGAATCCAGCGCTGAATAGAACAGCTTGCGCCCCGCCGCCTCCTGCGCCGTCAGCACGTCCTCCCCCACCACCGGAATCGGCGCCCCCTGCGTGCGCACGTTCGCCACGTTCCCCGAGCCGTCGTTCACCAGCGTCGTCACCGTGTGGTCGAACGCGTTGTAGACGTACACCTTGCGCCCATCCCGCGTCATCGCGATGCCGCTGGGCCCCGAGCCCACCCGCACCAACTGCCGCACCGTGCTGCCCCGCTCCCCCGTCAAATCCAACCCCGTGCGCCGCTGCGTCGGCAGGATGGCCACGTTGTCCGTCTCGCGGTTCACCAGGAACAGCCACTGCCCGGACGGGTCCACCACCGCCGCCACCGGCCCCTGGATGGGGTGACTCGACTCCGGGCTGACGATGGTCGACGGCGGGAAGTCCGGCTCCTCGCTCGGCGGCGGACGGCACTGGTCCAGGTCATCCACCCGCGGCGAGCCGTCCTCCGTGTTGAACGTCAACACGCCCGGCGCCACCACGCCCGCCGTGTTGCACGGCCCACCCCCGCCATAGAGCGAGCCCCCAGGCCCCCGCCCGTCACTCGTGAGCGAGTCCTCACGCGCCCACAAGGTCGGCGCGAACGCCCGCGCGCCCTCGGGCGACACCACCACGTCCGCCATGCCTCGCGGACGGAACAGCACGTCCGACGAAGGGAAGGGAATCGGCTCATCCGCCGCCACGCCCTGCCGCGTGTTCGCCCGCGCGTACAGGTCCGTGCCCTCGCGCTGCATGCGCGGCTGGTGCGCGTCCGACAGGTCCACCGTCACCAGGTCCGCGTGCCGGAACAAGCTGACCAGCGCCCTGCGTCCACCATCCACCAGCGCGACACCGCGCGGCTCCTCGCCCACCGGCAGCTCCCAGCGCACCTCCAACGTGCGCGTGTCCACGGCCATCAGCGTGCCGTACACCGAGGAGTCCAGCGCCGTGCTGTTCACCACGTAGAGCGTGTCCCCGTTGGGAGACACCGTCAGACCCATGGGCTCCACGCCCACTGCCACCCGCGCGGCCTCGTTCCAGTCACCCCGGCGGATGACGGACACGCTGCGGGCCCCGCGGTTGGAGACGTAGACCGTGTCGTCCGGGCCCACCACCACCCGCTCCGGCCCCGCGCCCACCTTCACCTCGCCCACCTTCTGTCCGCTCGCGGTCTCCACCACGGCGAGCACGCCGGTGTCCGCGTCCACCACGTACAGGAAGGCGTCGTCCCGGCTGAGCGCCACCGAGCCCGAGGCGTTGGTCCACGCCGCTCCCGTGGAGCGGTCCTCGCACGCACACAGCCCGAGCGCCGCCGCCAGGACCCCGGCCAGAAGATGCCGCTTCATGAAGTCTCCTCTCGCGTCCCCCGACGGGACCCCACCCACCGTGCCTCGTCGTCGGAAGTTGCCGCGCTGTGTCGGAGGGGAGGACACGCCCGGCCCTGGTCGCTCGCCTCCCCCGCGAGCCTGGCATGCTTGCACCAGACCCCCCGCGAAGTCGATGGCCTCCCGGGGCGGCCTCCGGGTGCCGGACAGACGGCCTCGCCGCCCCCTAGGACGAAACGCCCGAGCGTGTCGCACCGGGTGGGAGTAAAGGAGTGGGACGTGTCCCGTTCGTCCTCCGTCATCCTGAGCTTCCGGCGCACCTTCGCCCTGCTCATCATCCTGGTGGTGCTGCCCTCCGCCGGCCTGTCCGGCTTCGGCGTGGTGGCCATCATCAACGAGCGCGCCGCGGTGGAGAAGCGCCTGGAGTCCGCCTGGCGCGGGACGCTGGAGACGCTCTCCCAGGAGCTGCCCCGGCAGCTCGCCGAGGCCCGGCTGGAGCAGGAGGCCGGCATTCTGCGCCTGGAGGCCGCCGACGGCCGCATCCTCTCCGAGCCCGACGGCACCTTCCAACTGGAGGGCGGTCGCGCCATCACCGAGGACCCCCAGCTCGCCGAGGCCCTGGGCACCGTGCTGCCAGAGGTCGGCTCGCTCCCCGAGGCGCCCACCTTCTTCTCCCTGTCCACCGGTGGACGCTCCGTCGTCGTGGTGGCCGAGCGTGACGGCGCCGTCGTGCGCGGCGTCCGCCTGTCCGTGCGCGCCCTGGAGACGCTGATGACGGAGCAGGTGGAGCCGCGCGCCGTGTCCAGCGAGCCGGTGCGCTTCGGCCTGATGCCCGTGCCCCGCGAGTCCTCCGGCGAGGGCGGCCTCATGGGCAAGCTCGTGTCGGAGGTGGCCCAGGCCCGCGCCAGCGCGCTGGGGCCGCAGGTGCTCGCCGAGCGCGTGCTGTCCCCGCCCCTGCAGGACTTCCGGCTGGTGGTGCTGCCCACCGGCGAGGACCCGGTGGCCCGCGCCTCCACGCGCAACCGCGCGGTGTACGGCGTGCTCTTGGGGCTCTTCTACCTGACGCTCACCTTCGGCGTCGTCTACACCGGCCGCGTGCTGTACCGCGAGGCGCGGCTGTCGCGCATGAAGACGGACTTCGTGTCCCTGGTGAGCCACGAGCTGCGCACGCCGCTCACCTCCATCCGCATGTTCATCGAGACGCTCGCCCTGGGACGCCTCAAGGACCCCGCGCAGATGCAGGAGGTGCTCACCCTGCTGACGCGCGAGACGGAGCGGCTGTCCGTCTTCATCGAGCGGGTGCTGGACTGGTCGCGCATCGAGGGCGGACGCAAGGTGTACCAGCGCGAGCCCCTGCCGGTGATGGACGTGGTGGACACCGCCGTGTCCGCCTTCCGCGCCCAGCGGCTGGAGGGCGGCGTGGACCTGAAGGTGGACGTGGCCGGCGACCTGCCGCGCGTGGACGTGGACAAGGAAGCCGTCGCGGGCGCGCTGCTCAACCTGCTGCAGAATGCCTACAAGTACAGCGGGCCGGCGGACCGGCGCATCCAGCTGAGCGCGCACCGCTCCGGCCGGTGGATTGACTTGACGGTGGAGGACAACGGCGTGGGAATCGCTCCGAAGGAACGCAAGCGCATCTTCGAGCGCTTCTACCGGGTGGACAACCTGCTGACGCGAAAGACGGAGGGCAGCGGGCTGGGACTGGCCATCGCCCGGCGTATCATCGAGGCCCACGGCGGCAGCATCACCGTGAAGAGCGAGCTGGGCCGTGGCAGCCGGTTCACCATCCACCTTCCGGTGCAGAAGGCATGAGCGACACGACGCGGCGCATCCTGGTGGTGGAGGATGACTTGTCCATCCTCACCGGCCTCTCCATGAACCTGCGCTTCGAGGGCTACGAGGTGCTCCAGGCCCAGGACGGCCGCACCGGCCTGCAGCGCGCGCTGGACGACAACCCGGACCTGATGGTGCTGGATTTGATGCTCCCGGAGCTCAACGGCTTCGAGCTGCTCAAGGAGCTGCGCCAGCGCGGCCGGGACACGCCCGTGGTCGTCCTCTCCGCCAAGGGCATGGAGACCGACAAGATTCTGGGCCTCAACCTGGGCGCGGACGACTACGTGGTGAAGCCCTTCGGCCTCCAGGAGCTGCTCGCGCGCATCAAGGCCGTGCTGCGCCGCCGCTACCCGACGCCGGGGGGCGCGCCGCCGGTGACGTTCGGCGACGTCAGCGTGGACATGAACGCGCGCACCGTGGCCCGGGGCGGCGCGGCCGTGGAGCTGACGGCGCAGGAGTTCAAGCTGCTGGCGCACTTCCTGGCGCACCCGGAGCGCACCTTCACCCGCGAGGAGTTGCTGTCCGGCGCGTGGGGCTACCACTACGAGGGCAGCGCGCGCACCGTGGACAACTTCATGCGCCAGCTGCGGCTGAAGTTCGAGCCGAACCCCGAGGAGCCGCGCCACTTCGTCACCGTCCGGGGCCTGGGCTACCGCTTCGAGAAGTAGCCGTGGGGCTCACGGCCCCGCGACGCCGATGTGGCGCGAGTCCTCCAGGTCGAAGGGCTTGCCGTCGAAGCGCCCGTAGCGCTCGCGCGGGATGAAGCCCGCGGCGGTGAGGGCGCTGTCCAGCTCCTGGGGCGAGAAGTGCCGCAGCTTGAGCCGGCGGATGGGGCTGGGCACGCCCGGCTGCTTGCGCTCGCGCAGGTGCAGGGCGAACAGCGGGCGGCGCGGCTCCAGGCCCGCGTTGGGCTCTTCGTCATCGCGCGGGAGCACCGGCTCGCGCGGCGTGTTGAGCACGTCGTAGACGAAGGTGCCGTCGGGCGTGAGGTGGTGGCGCACCGTCGCGAGGAACGCCTCCAAATCGTCATTGCCCGGCATCAGCCCCAGCGCGTGCTGGGGGGCGAGCACCAGCGGGAAGCGGTCCGGCATCCGCAGCGCGCGCGGGTCCGCGACGAGGAAGCGGGCGCGGTTGGAGACCTCCGCGGGCTCCGAGGCGCGGCGCTCCTCGGCGGAGCGGATCATCACCTCGGAGGGGTCCACGCCCACCGCGGTGTAGCCGTGCTCGGCCAGGGCCCAGACCACCCGGCCGTTGGCGGCGCCCAGGACCAACACTGGCCCGCCGTGCTCGGCCGCCTGCCGTGTGTAGAAGAGGAGGTCCGGCTCCTGGCCCACCAGGGACAGCGGTGTGCGACCTCGCGCGTCGTTCCCACCCATGGAGGCAAGCCACTAGCACGTTTGCTGGGGTCTTCGGGACAGCGACTTGCCCTGGCAGGGCAGCCGATTGCCCACCCGTTGTCCGGGAGCGGACGAAGGGCGGCTTGGAGCGGCGGTAAACCCTGGCATCGGCCTTGCGATGCAGGTGCCCGGACGACGGTCGCCCATCCGGGGCGGTCCGGGTTTCGCGGGGTGGATGCGGATGACGCGGGGATGGCGCTGGGCGGGTGCGCTCTTCATGGCGGGCGCGATGTGGACCGTGGCGGGTTGCGACTCCAAGAGCAGCGACGAGTCGCAGCAGGACAACCCAGGCATGGACGACCCGGGCCCTCCGCCCGAGCGGCCAGGCCCCTCGGACGGGACGGACGCGGGCACGCCGGACGGCGGGGGCGGTGAGCCCACCGAGCCGGACGCGGGCACGCCGGACGGCGGGGGTGGCGAGCCCACCGGGCCGGATGCCGGCACGCCGGACGGCGGTGGCGGCCCGACGACGCCGGACCCGCGCGCGGACGCGGAGATTCCGCCGCTGCCCTCGGCGCCCGGCTGGCGCTTCTACGGCGCGGACCAGGGCGGCCCGCTCACCGTGTACGGCGTGAGCGCCGACGAGGCGGGCAACATCTGGGTGGCCGGCGGCGAGGAGGGCCTGTTCCTGCTCAAGCGCGGCGCGGAGCGCTTCGTGCGCTACGGCATGGAGGACGGCCTGCGTCCGTACGGGTACATGGACGACGGCAGCACGCCGCCGGGCGCCAAGTACCTGAAGGTCATCTCCGTGGCGGGCGGCAAGGCGGGCACCGTCTTCGTCGGCTACGAGGGCATGCCCGGCAAGGGCTCCGAGCACTGCGAGAACAACTGGGACGGCCCCAGCCCCGACCCCGCGCGCTACAAGAGCGGTGACGCGGACAAGGTGTCGCTCAACGGCGACGGCACGCTGGACGTCATCCACTACGACATCTTCTCCGGTCCCAACGTGGTGGCCGCGGAGCCCCGCGGGCGCGAGAAGCTCTGCAACATCCTGCGGCTGCGCTACGACAAGCGCACCAACAGCATCTGGTTCGGCGGCAACCACGGCTTCGCGCGCGGCAACGCGGAGTTCAACGGCGCGCCCATGTGCAACGGCCAACTCAACTGCACCGGCGTGTTCGAGCACGTGCACCCGCACGTCAACGCGCTGGACGCCAACGGCCGGGTGATTCTCCTGACGGACGCGTACTACGGCGTGGCGGTGGACCCGGGCGGCGACGTCTGGTTCGGCGGCTCGGACCGCACCACGCGCTTCCGCTACGGCACGCTGGGCGGCAACTTCTGGCGCGCGCAGACGGGCTCGGAGAACGACTCCACCAACAAGCTGGACCTGTGGCCGGACGCGAAGCCGGAGTACTCCACGCCCGCCGAGCGCGTGCCGGACAACATCTCCGGCGCGGTGGTGGCCAACGACGGCACGGTGTGGCTGAGCTCCTTCAGCAATGGCCTGGTGCGCATCGACGCGAACGGCGCGGTGCTGGGCCACCTGGGCAAGGGCTCGGGGCTGGTGGACAAGTACCTGTCCGCGCTCGGCAAGGACCCGTCCGACGGCAGCATCTGGACGGGCGCGTCGTGGGGCGGCGGTCTGTCGCGCGTCAAGGGCGGCAACATCACCAACTATGGCCTGGACGTGTTCGGTCGCCGCTACGGGATGTCCCGGGTGAGCGACATCCAGGCGGATGCTTCCGGCAGTGGCCGGCGGATGCTGGTGTCCTTCCTGGGCTACCAGGACTCCACCACCAAGAAGTGGGTGGCGGGGGTCATCGGCATCTATGAAGGGAACTGAGTCGGGCCCGCGCCTCGTGTCCCGATGAAGGCACGCGGCGGCCGTCCTCCTCGGGGGACGGTCGCCGCGTGGTTAATTTCAGCGAACGTCCCGCGCTACTTCGCGGGCAGCGCGCGGTGCTTCTCGAAGAGCGCCTGCTGACGGCTGACCAGCGGCACCTGCCGTCCGGCCAGCCACATGCCCAAAGGCCGCGTGGCCGACTCCAGCGGGTCTCCGTTCCACAGCACCACGTCCGCCGTCGCGCCCGGGGCGAGCCGCCCCACCGGCAGCTCGAGCGCGTCCGCGACGTTCGACGTCATCGCCTTGAGCGCCTCGGTGTGCGGCAGGCCCCAGGCCACCGCGTTGCCCGCCTCCTGCGTCAGCGTGCGCACCATACCGGGCTCGCCCAGCACGGAGAACAGCACCTTCACGCCCGCCGCGCCCAGCAGCGCCGACGCGTCCAGCCGGCTGTTGAGCCGGTCGAAGTCCAGGGGCAGGTTCTGCGTGGGCTGCAGGATCACCGGCACCTTCGCGTCCGCCAGCTCCTTCGCCACCAGCCACGCCTCGCTGGCGCCCGCGATGACGAGCTTGAGGTTGTACTCGCGCGCGAGCGTCAGCGCCGCCCGGATGTCCGACGCCTTCTGCGCCACCATCACCACCGGCAGCTTGCCCGCGAGCACCGGCTGCAGCGCCTCCAGGTCCAGGCGGCTCGCGCCCACGTCGCGCATGCGCCGCTGCTCGAAGTCACCCTTGCGCCGGCCGTACTCGCGCGCGTCCGACAGCACCTCGCGCAGCCGCTCCAGCACCAGCGCCCGCGAGCCCGACACCGCGTCCCGCCCGCCGATGCCCAGGTGGATGTGCATCGCCAGCGGCGTGCGTCGAACCGCGCCGTCCGTCGACACGAGCGCGCTCTGTCCCGAGATGAGTCCCCCGTGCTGCACCGTCAGCGCGCTGGTGACGCCGCCCAGCCGCGCCACCGCGAACGCGGCGGACACGGGGTTGACGTCCTCCGCGGACACCAGCGCCGCGCGCACGTCGCGCTTGTTCGCCTCGCCGCGCAGCCCGTCGTCCTGCGTCGACACCTCCGCGCCCACCTCCACCAGTCCGAGCTGCGTGAGCGGATCCACCAGGCCCGGCGTCAGCACGCGGCCCTTGCCGTCCACCGTGCGGCACCCCGAAGGCACCGCGCCGCCCTCGCCCTGCTGGCGCACGCTCGCGACCTTGCCGCCGTCCACCACCACCGTGGCGACCCTCACCCAGGCGGCGCCCGTGAAGGCCGTCACGCCCTGGAACACGGTGCAGGCCTCGGTGCCCAGCGCCAGGGGCTGCGCACACTCGCGCGTCTTCGTCACGTCGCAGCGCTCGGTGAGGCCCAAGTCGGTCAGCGACGGCACCGGCGCGGACGCGGCCACCAGCTTCGCCGGGCCCTGGGCCATCTCGCCCACCTCGAAGTCGCTCGCCTCCACCGCGCCCGAGCCCGCGTCGAACGTCACCACGCCGTCCGCCCACACCCGCTGGGCCCGCGCGTAGACGCTCAGCGGGTGGCCCTTCCACAGCACCACGTCCGCCATCTTCCCCGGCTCCAGCGAGCCGGTGACACCCTCCACGCCCATCACCCACGCGGCGTTCAGCGTCACCCAGCGCAGCGCCTCCTCCTCCGGAATCGGGATGCCCGACTCCCGCGCGCGCCACATCGCCTTGCCGGCCTCCTGGTTCAGCCGCTGGATGCCATAGGCGGAGTCCGAGTGGATGACGGCCTTGCCGCCCGCCTGCGACAGCAGGCCCGCGTTCTCCGGGATGCCGTCCCACGCCTCCAGCTTGAAGCCCCACCAGTCCGCCCACGTCGCCACCGCCACGCCCTTGGCGGCCAGGCTGTCGCGGACCTTGTACGCCTCCAGCGCGTGGTGGAAGGCGCGGATGGTGTAGCCCGCCTCCTGGGCCACCTGGAGCATCACCTCCATCTCGTCCGCGCGGTAGCAGTGGTTCTGCACCAGGATGTTGCCGCGCAGCACCTCCGCGAGCGTCTCCAGCTTCAAATCACGCATCGGCTCCGGACCCGCCTCGTCCGGGCTCTTCTCCTTCTTCTTCGTCCACTCGTCCCGCTTGGCCATGTAGTCGCGGGCCTGGGCGAAGGCCTGTCGGTAGCCGGCCACGTTGGCCATGCGGGTGGCGGGCGCCATGTTGCGCCCCGCGCCGTAGACGCGCCGGGGGTTCTCGCCACACGCCATCTTCAGCGAGTCCTTCGCCCCCGGGAAGCGCACCTCCGCCGCCGAGCGGCCGAAGTGCAGCTTCACCGGGAAGCCCCGGCCGCCAATCAGGTTGGCGCTGCCCGGCAGCACCAGCAGGGACGTGACGCCGCCCGCCGCGGCGCGGCGAAGCCCGGGGTCCTGCGGCCAGAACGAGTGCTCCGCGGAGACCTCCGCCGTCACCGGCGCGGTGGCCTCGTTGCCGTCCGAGTTGGAGAAGGAGTCGGGCGACGCATAGACGCCCAGGTGGCTGTGGGCGTCGATGATGCCCGGGGTGACGTAGAGGCCGGTGCCGTCCACCTCCTCGGCGCCCGGGGGGCTCGTGACCTCGGCGTTGCGTCCCACCGCCGTCAGCTTTCCATCCACCCAGGCCACCGCGCCGTCCTCGATGGCCGGGCCGGAGGCGGGCAGCACCGTGGCGTGGCGCACCACCACCGCGCGCGTCTGCTTCCAGACACGCGTGGCCCCGGGGGGCGCCTCGGCGGGGGTGGTGGGGGTGGGAGCCCGCGGCACGGTGGCGCAGGCGGAGGCCAGCAGCAGGAGCAGGGAGGAGGAGCGCATAGGGGTGGCCCGTCGTATCACGGCCCCCTGGGGCTCCAACCATGCCCGGTCGCCTGGAGGGCGGGCTGAACCCCACCCGACAGGAAGTCACCTCGCGACGAGAAGCCGTCTAGAATCCCCGCCCGGTCATGCCCCCTCTGCCCCCAGCCCCCATCCCCTCGCACACCGTCATCAACGCGCGAGGCCAGGGTGAGCGACTCTCCGCGCAGCAATTCCACCTCGTCCTCCTCGACACCGAGCGCGCTGGCACCGTCTTCCCGCTCGCCAACGAAGCGCTGCGCGTCGGCAAGGCGGCCGACAACGACGTCGTCATCGACCACCCCACGGTGAGCCGCAACCACCTGGTGGTGCGCCGCCAGGGTGACCGCTTCCTCGTCCAGGACCTGGGCTCCACCAACGGCACCTTCCTGGACGGCGCCCAGGTGCGCGAGGCGTACCTGCGGCCCGGCGCGCTGCTCGAGGTGGGCGATGTCCGCCTGCGCTTCAGCCCCCAGCTGGCCCCCGTGCAGGTGGAGCCCACGCTGGAGGACCGGCTGGGAGATCTGGTGGGCCGCAGCCTGCCGATGCGGCAGATCTTCGCCCTGCTCCAGAGAATCGCCCCCACGGACTCGACGCTGCTGCTGGTGGGTGAGACGGGCTCCGGCAAGGGCGCCGCCGCCAAGGCCATCCACAAGTTGAGCCCCCGCGCGCCCGGGCCGCTCGTCGTCTTCGACTGCGCCAGCGTCTCCGACTCCCTCATCGAGAGCGAGCTGTTCGGCCACGAGAAGGGCGCGTTCACCGGCGCCGTCAGCCAGCGCATCGGCTGTCTGGAGCGCGCCAACGGCGGCACGCTGTTCCTCGACGAAATCGACGACCTGGCGCTGGACCTCCAGCCCAAGCTCTTGCGCGCGATTGAGGACCGCGAGTTCCGTCGGCTCGGCGCCTCCACGCCCATCTCGTTCGACGCGCGCATCGTCGTCGCGAGCAAGAAGGACCTCTGGGCCGAGACGCAGGCGGGCCGCTTCCGCGAGGACCTCTACTTCCGCCTCTCCGTGTTCACCGTCAGCCTGCCGCCCTTGAGAGACCGCAAGGAGGACATCCCCCTGCTCGTGGACGCCTTCGCGGGCGAGGGCCTGTGGCTGCGGCTGCCGGAGAAGATTCGCGAGCAGTTCAACGGACACACCTGGCCGGGCAACGTGCGCGAGCTGCGCAACGCGCTCGAGCGCGCGCGGCACATGGTGGACATCCCGGAGCTGGCCGGGGACGCGCTGCTGCGCGAGTTCACCCGCGAGGCCCCCGCCCCCGCCGGCGACTTCCTGCCCGCCGAGTTCACCGGCCCGTTCAAGGTGTGCAAGGACGAGCTCATCCGCGCCTTCGAGCGCGAGTACCTCACGCGCCTGCTGGGCCGCGCCAAGGGCAACATCGCCCGCGCCGCTCGCGAGGCGGAGCTGGACCGCAAGCACCTCTACTCGCTGCTGCACAAGTACGGGCTGGTGCAGAGCGAGGGCGACTGACCTCGTCACCGGGCCGGAGCACACGCGGCGTCGAGCAGCTCCGGCCGGTACTCGAAGTGCATCGTGTCGTAGTGGTACCAGCGGCCTCCCCAGATGAAGCCCTCCGCCTCGAACGCGTCCACGAGGGCCTGGGGGATGGAGTTGCGCCAGCGCACGGGATTGCGGGGCTTCTGCCATTCCCAGTAGTGCGAGCGCGCGACGTTGAGGTCAATGGAGACGCCGTACGCGTGGGCGCTGCGTCGGTTCGTGTTGGCGATGTTGCGCCAGACGAACGTGCCGCCCACGCCCTGGAGATAGGGCTTGAGCGAGGCGTCCTTCGCCACGAGTGACGCCAGCCGGGCGCTGACGCGCTCGAAGGCGGGCGCCACCTTGCGGTTCACCTTCAAGCGCTGACCCAGGAAGTCGATGGGGATGACGTCCACCTGCTCCCGGGCAGCGCCGTAGGTGGCCTCGAACAGCGGCTCGAAGCGGATGCGGCCGGGGTCCTCGTCCTCGCGGGTCACCGGGGTGATGGGCCCCTTTCGATAGGGAATGGACAGCGTGTCCTCCAGGTCCGGGGCCTCCAGCTTGCGGGCGAACGACTTCGTCTGTCCGTCGTCGAACGGGAAGGAGCGTCCGTCGGGCAGCAAGAAGCCCCAGCCCGAGTCGAGTCGCACGGGCGTGAGCGCCGGATACCACCGGGCCAGACACACGAGCGCGGCGGGTGGCGCATCGGCCTCACGGGGCTGTGCGCGCGTCCCGGCGTCGACGGGCTCGGCGGCGTGCACCGGCAGGGACAGGAGCCACGCGACGAAGGCTTTCGATGACAGACGCGGGGAAGGCATCCCCCGCATCCTCGCACCTCCAAGGGCTGGGAAGTGCTGTCCATCGGATGAAGCCGCGAACAAGGTGTGCCGGGGAAAACCGACGTGGCATGGTGCGTCTGCCTTCGCAGTCCTTCCATCCCCCCAGGAGGGTTCACGATGAAGCGTCCGTCTCCCTGGCTCGCCGTGCTGTGCGCCGGTTTCATCTCGATGCACGCGACCGGGTGCTTCGGCAGTTTCAAGCTCACGCAGAAGATCTGGCAGTTCAACAAGAACATCTCGGGCGAGAAGTTCGTGCAGTGGCTGATGTTCCTCGTGCTCGTCATCGTGCCCGTGTACCAACTGGGCTCGCTCATCGACGCGCTCATCATCAACAGCATCGAGTTCTGGAGCGGCAACAACCCCGTGTCCAGCGTGGACGGCGAGGACGACGGCACCCGCGTGGTGCGCCTGAGCCCCACGGACGTGCTGCGCATGTCGCGCGACGCCCAGAGCGGCGTGATGCGACTGGAGCTGGAGCGCGAGGGCCAGGAGCCCGTCATCCGCCACTTCGAGCCGCTGGAGAACGGCATGGCGGTGCGCGACGACGCGGGCGCCCTGCTGGTCCGCGCCGAGGGCGCCGCGGACGGCGCGGTGGCGGTGACGGACGCCGCGGGCCAGACGCTGACGGTGCACGCCAGCGAGGCCCTGGCGCTCGCGCGGCGCATCTACGAGGAGGGCGGCGCCACGGCGCTCGCCCGCCACACCGTGGACCAGGCCCGCGTGTCCCAGGGGCTCGCGCTCAACACCTGCGCGGCGCACTGACGGGGCTCCGCGAGCAGCGCGCCCGGCGGCCCTCCCGCACGCTGACGGAGGGTTCGCGCCAGGCGCTGGCGCGGCGGCGGCGCTCCTCAGGGCCGACGCGCCGACCCCGAGACGCGCGGAGGGTTCGCGCCAGGCGCTGGCGCGGCGGCGGCGCTCCTCGGGGCCGACGCGCCGACCCGAGACGCGCGGAGGGTTCGCGCCAGGCGCTGGCGCGGCGGCGGCGCTCCTCGGGGCCGACGCGCCGACTTGAGACGCGCGAGCGGACCGCGCCCCTCGCGCGAGGCGACGCCCGAGCCTCCGGGCGTCGCCTCCGCCTCGGTCCTACGGAGGCGTGCCCGCGTCGAGCGGCTCGCCCTCTTCCGGCCCGAAGCCCGCGTCGCGCGCCTCGGAGGAGAACGTCCCCTCCAGGCTGCGACCGGCGCCGTAGCCCTCGCCCTTCTTGAAGGACATGGAGAAGTCCCCGCGCGTCTGCTCGCCGGGGTTGCCTCCCGACTCCAGTTGCAGGTCCCCCTTCTCCACCGGCGCGAAGACACGCGCCGGCTCGCCCGCGTTGAGGTGCACCACCGTGGCGCGCGCCACGCCCGACGGCGTCGTGCCCGCCAGGTTCACCTTCGCGCCGGGCCGCAGGTCCAACCCCTCCGTGGACACGGTGAGCCGCACCACCAGGTCCACGTCCAGGTCGTTGTTGCGGAAGTAGCTCACCTGCAGCGCCTCCGCGTTGCGGAGGATCTCCACCCGCGACACCTCGAGCGGGAACAGCTCCGACACGCTGCCGGACAATGAATTGTCCGGACGCGCGCACGCGAGCATCCCCGCGCCCGAGACCACACCCGAGAGCGTCAGCGCCGCGAGGGCGCGGACCGCGCTCCTCATTGCTCCACCGCCAGACGCAGGACACCCTTCTTGGACGGCGCCATCACCGGCAGGCGGTACAGCACCACGCGCTTGCCCGTGGACAGGTACGCGAGCTTTGGAGACCACGCGCCGTCCTCGTCCACCACCGTCTCACGCCAGATGCCGCCGATGCGCGTGCTGATGAGGAGCCGGTCCTCCGTCGGGTTGCAGCCCGTGTCGTTGTTCCCCGACTCCGACGAGCAGAAGTAGTGCGCGATGGAGGGCTCGTGGTTGATGGGGTCGAACGCGAGCGACGGATACCAGCCACCCGTGCCACGGCCGAACACCGGGTCCGGCGTGGACCACTCCCCCTTCGTGTTGCAGCTCGTCGCGGTGGGGCTCGGGCAGTCCAGGTACAGCAGCACGTCGCCACGCGACGAGGAGCCGCGGTTCTGCACGGCGATGCCGAAGCCCTGCTCCGGGTCGAACGCCATGGAGGGCCCCAGCTGCGTGTTGCCGATGCTCTCCGCCGTGGCGACCTCCACCGGAGCGCTCCACGCCACGCCATCCGCGGCGCGCCGCTGGAACACGATTCCGGCGCCCGTCGCCTGCGCGCCCTCCTTCACGTAGTCGTGCACCACCGCCGGCTGCGCGCCCGCCATGATGAGCCCGATGTGTCCGCCGTAGCCCGCCTTGGTGTCACCCGACGCCGCCACCATGCGGAACGCCCAGCTGGACGGGGGACCGCCGCTCGCCAGCTCCAGGTCCGCCGACTCCCAGTCCTGGCGCCCGAAGTTGCCGTTGTGCCCGTCGCGATACGCGATGAGCGCCTGGCTGCCCGAGAACACGATGGACGAGTTGAGCCCCACCAGGAAGCCCACGTCGCTCAGCGGGTTGTTGATGGCCGCCGCGTTGGAGCGCGTGGCGACGATGCTCTCCGTCCACACGCCCGCCGCCGAGCGGTAGGACACCGCCAGGTCGCTCTGCAGCCAGAACGTGGAGCTGTCGCGTCCACCGCCCAGGTACGACACCGCCGGCTGGCCGTTCGCGCCGAAGGCCACCGACACGCCGTACACCCGCTGCACGGTGGCGATCTTCTCCACCGGCCCGAGCACGCCCGCGTCGAACTCGCGGTAGCGCAGGTCGTAGTTCGTCTCGCTCCCCGTCGCCGTCCCGTTGTTCACGAAGTACACCATGCCGATGCGGTCGTTCGGCCCCACCGCCATGGCGATGTTGGAGATGGGATTGAACTCGCTCGGGTCCGCGTCCACCTCCAGCTTGGTGAAGGTCTCCGTCGTTCCCCCGCCGCCATCCGGCCGGCCCGCGTCCGGGTTGTCCGGCTTCGAGTCCTTGCCGCAGCCCATCGCCAGCGCCAATCCCAGTGCCCAGGCATGACGTCTCATCTTGGTCTCCTTGCGTTTCCGGCCGTGCACAACGTTGCGTCGCATCCTAGTTCACCCACGCACCCGAGGGAGCAGACGAGCAGCGCGCATCCAGACACGCGCCAGGCATGCCCCCGCTGGGTTACGCTTCCGCGCCTATGTCCCGTGCGCGTCCTGCTCGTCGGCGCCTGACCCGGCGCTCCTTCATCCAGCGGCTGAGCTTCCTCGGCGGAGGCGTGGTGTTGCTGGGGCCCCTGGCCTGCAAGCGCTCCTCCGAGGAGCCCAAGCCCGCGAAGGACCCCGGCCCGCTGGGCACCACCTCCGGAGGGCGGCAGACGCACACCTTCTCCGCCTTCGAGTTCGCCGTCGTGGCCGCCGCCACCGAGCGCATCCTCCCCAAGGACGAGGACCCGGGCGCGCTCGACGCGGACGTGCCCGTCTACATCGACCGCATCCTCCAGACACCCTCGATGCAGCCCATGCGCGAGGACTTCATGTCGGGACTGGCCGCGCTGGAGCACCGCTCGCAGCGCATGTTCCAGAAGGGCTTCGCGTCGCTCACGCCCGCGCAGCAGGACGAGCTGCTCACGCTCTTCAAGGACAGCCCGCCCAGGAGCGGCGAGGCGCACTTCATGGAGCTGCTCACCGTGCTGACGCTGGAGGGCTTCCTGGGAGACCCGTCCTACGGCGGCAACAAGGGCAAGGTGGGCTGGAGGCTGATGGGCTTCGACACGGTGGGCACCGTGGCGATGGCGCCCCCCGAGGGCTACGACGGCCCGAAGTGCCTGCGCGAGTGCGGGGTTCACAAGTGAGCCTGCCCCCGGTGGATGTCTGCATCATCGGCAGCGGCGCGGGCGGCGCGCCCATGGCGCTGGAGCTGGGCCGCGCGGGCTTCAAGGTGGTGGTGCTGGAGAAGGGGCCGCACTACCGGCCGCAGGACTTCGTCCACGACGAAATCCTCAACAGCCGCCGCAACTTCTTCATGCCGCTGCCCTGGGAGGAGCCGCACCTGGTGCGCAAGGGCGCCCAAGGGAAGTACGAGCGCAGCACCGCGGCGTGGACCGCCAACTGCGTGGGCGGCGGCACCGTGCACATGAGCGGCTTCTTCTACCGCCTCAAGCCGGTGGACTTCCGGCTGCGCACCACGCTGGGCGCGGTGCCGGGCAGCACGCTCGCCGACTGGCCCATCTCCTACGAGGAGCTGGCGCCCTTCTACGACAAGGCCGAGGCGGAGCTGGGCGTGTCCGGACAGGCCGTGCCCCACCCCTTCGCCGAGCCCCGGAGCGGCCCCTTTCCGCTGCCCCCGCTGGACGTGCACCCGGTGGCGTCGGAAATCGACAAGGTCTGCCAGGCCATGGGCTGGCACTCGATTCCCACCGCGCGCGGCATCATCAGCCGCCCGTACAAGGGCCGCGCGCCGTGCGCGTACTGCGCGCTGTGCGGCAGCTACGGCTGCGAGATGGGCGCCAAGAGCGGCACCAACGCCAGCCTCATCCCCGCCGCCGTCGCCACCGGCAACGTCCAGGTGCGCCCCGGCTGCATGGCGCGCACGGTGGAGGTGGACAAGAAGGGGCGCGCCAAGAGCGTCGTCTACCTGGACGCGGACGGCGTGGCCCAGGAGCAGCCCGCCAAGGTCGTCGTCGTGTCCGCCACCGCGGTGGAGAGCGCGCGGCTCCTGCTCAACTCCACGTCCAGGCGCTTCACGCGGGGCCTGGCCAACGGCAACGGCCTGGTGGGGCGGAACCTCATCTTCAGCTCCTTCGGTGAGTCCCAGGCGACGTTCCGGCTGTCGAAGCAGGCGGAAAGGCGCCCGTGGCTCAAGGACCCTGGGCCCTTCGTCAACCGCAGCCTCCAGGACTTCTACCTGATGCCCGACGCGCGCTTCGGCTTCCGCAAGGGCGGCACCCTGGGCTTCATGTGGACGCACCCCAATCCCATCCACGCGGCGTCGGGGCTGGCGGGCAGCGGCGCGTCCGCCGTCTTCGGCAAGGAGCTCAAGGACCGCATGCGCGCGTACCGCGACTCGCGCGTCCTGCTGTTCGAGGTCTACGCGGAGTACCTCCCCACGCAGGGCAGCTACGTGAGCGTGGAGGGCGACGTGAAGGACAAGCACGGCATCCCCGTGGCCGCCATCACCGTGGAGCGCCACCCCATGGACCTGGCGGCGACGCGCTTCCTGGTCGAGCGCGGCGAGGAGGTGCTCTTGCGGCTGGAGCCGGACTCGCTCGAGCGCAAGAGCGTCGCCGGCGAGACGACCATCCTCCAGCACGGCACCTGCCGCTTCGGCGACGACCCGGCCGAGTCCGTGCTGGACCGGAACTGCCGCGCGCACGAGGTGGACAACCTCTACGTCGTGGACGGCAGCTTCATGCCCACCGGCGGCAGCGTGCCCTCCACGCTGACCATCGCCGCCAACAGCTTCCGGGTGGCCAGCCACCTGGTGCGCACGCTGAAGCAAGGCGTCTCCTCCGGCGGCTAGCGATTGCGCAGGGGCGTCACGTCCACCTTCACGGCGTAGCGCGCCTGCATGTCGGACTCGAACTCGATGAGGTGGTCTCCCACGCCGGTGAGCTCCGCCTCGCGCGTGAAGACGCTGAACTTCTCCATCGAGTCGAGCACCGCGCGGCCGTCCGCCGCGGTCCGGATGCGCGCCCGGCAGCCCTCCTCGTGGAAGATGACCACCGTCTCCTCGCCCGCCGCGGTGACCTCATCCAGGTAGAAGCTCACCTTGATGTGAGACGCCTCCGGCACCTGGACGATGAACTGGCTGCGGCCGGGGAAGCGACCCTCCGAATAGCCTTCCTCTCCCAGGATGCAGCCGGCGACGCGGCCACACACGGGCCATGACTCATCACACACATCCTTCACACGCGGACCGATGAAGTCGTCGCGAGTGTCTCCGCATCCCACCGCCAGCAACGTGAGCAGGAATGCACCGACGCTCTGGGCCTTACGACAGAACACTGTTACAACATTCATCATCATCGACCCTCTAGCGAGGAGTGAACGTCCATGCGACTGCACACCCCGTGGCTCCCCATTCTCTTCTTCTCACTCGCCGCCTGCGGCGAAGGCGCCGAGGAAATCCCCAAGGCCCCGCAGCTCATCTCGGACCGCGACGAGATGGCTTTCGACCAGGAGTTCCGCTCCGGAACCTACGTCGGAACCACGGGCTTCAACTCCGTCCAGGTGAAGAACATGGGCGAGGATACGCTGGATGTCTCCAGCATCGCCCTCTCCGGCCCGAATGTCTTCACGATGAAGGTCTCCAAGGACGGCCAGGACCTCAATCCCCAGGAGGCCTTCCAGGTGAAGTCCAAGGAGCGCTTCTTCGTCGAGGTGGCGTTCCGCCCCCGCGAGGCCCAGCAGTATCAGGGCGCGCTGGTCATCAAGTCGAACGCGGCGAACCTCCCCGAGAAGAGCATCACGCTCAACGGGCTGGGCATCGCGCCTCCCTGAGACACGTTGGACGAAGCGATGACGGGCGGCCCTGACCGCCCCATCCACCCTGGCGCCGTGCGGTCGACTGCCCGCCAGGGTTTGCGCCACGAGGCCCTGCCCGCGGCCTCGCGCGAGCGCCCCCGTTGCAATGACTTGCATGCCGACCGCGCCGGCATCCCGACGGCGGACGCGCGAGTCGTTCCGGACGACCCCTTCATGGCCAGACACGGCGTGCTCGCGTGGGGGGAGACCTTGTCCCGGTGGGAGCCGCGCCCGCCGGACACGACAGCCCGGGAGCGCCCACCCGAAGGTGGGCCCCCGCCCCCCACGACGCTCAAGGCTGACGCGTGAAGACACAGCCACCACTCAGCGGAGCCACGCCGCCATCCGGGTCCGTGCCCGCATCCGCGGGTCCCGGGCACTGCGTGGTGACACCGCCATCCCGCGTATAGGATTGCGGGTAGTCCGCGTAGCCGGTGCGCAGCGTGTAGCCCACCTGCTCGTAGGAGTTGCGCTCGGACGCGGAGACATCCACGCGCATCTTCCCGCCGCGCACGAAGCGTCCCTCCAGGCAACCGCAGGCATACGGCGCCAGGGTGACGACGGTGGAGTTGGGCCGCTCCTCCAGCGTGTACAGCGGCTGCAGGGTGCTGGCCGAAGCACCCGCCGGCGTGTGCCAGGCCCTCAGCGCATCCGAGCGGTAGCCCAGCGTGAGCCCCTGGTTGCGGCTGCCCGCGCGCACCACCGCGCAGTTCTCGATGCCCGCGTCCGGCGTCGCCGGGGCGTCGCCGTCACAGAACGTCAAATCCAGCGCGAGCCCGTGCGCGGTGCCACCGTCCGGTGACTTCGCCACCTCCCACTGCACCAGCCACGCGCGGTCCTCCGGCGCGGGCACGGCGGGAAGCGTGAACAGGTACGAGTCCACGTCGGAAGGCACCGCGTCGTAGTCCATGGGGCCGCGCACGCCGCGGCCGTTCACCCGGTCGTCACCGCTGCGCAGCCGGCCGTAGCCGTGGGACAGCCTGCCGGAGACGCTGTACTCCGCGGTGTCCGGCGGCGCGGGGAACGCGGTGGTGGAGGCCATGGCCTTGGTCACCACCTGCTCGACGCCGCCCGAGTAGCGCCCCTGCTCGTCCGCGTCCTCCTCGCGCCACGTCACCACCAGGTCGTAGTCCTTGTCGTCCGCCCAGCCCACGCCGTTGTCCTGGACGTTGAAGAGGTAGCGCTTCTCCCCGGTGAACACCGGCACCGGGATGACGCCCCGGAAGTTGCTCAGGTTCACGAAGCGCGGGTTCTCCGACACCTCCTCGCGCAGCGAGTGCAGGCACATGGGCGCCGGCAAGTCCGTGCGCCGGCAGTAGTCCTGCACCAGCGGGGCGATGTCCGGGTTCTCCCCGTAGCCCTTGGGGCACTCGGTGCTGTCGTTGACGCACGCCGTGCGCCAGTCCTCGATGGTGGCGCCCTTGGACACCAGCGTGAAGACGAGCACCTGACGGTCCGGGATGTCCGGCAGCGGCGGGAAGCGGCCCCCCTCGCTCTTGGGGACCAGGTGGTAGTGCAGCCGCGTGGGCGCGGCGGTGGCGGGCAGCCTCACCTCGTACCAGTCCTCGTCGCCGATGTAGCCCAGGCGCCCCGTGAAGGTCGTCGTCGCGCCCGAGGGAATCGTCGTGGCCAGGTCCTGCGCCGGAGCGGTCAGCCCGCACGCCAGCGCGTCCGCCACCTTGTCGTTGCCCACGACCACGCCGTCCACCACCCGCGAGTCCTGCGCGTCGGCCTCGTCCAGCACCCGGACGTCCACCTGGTAGGCCTGCTGGATGTCACCCGGCGCGGTGTCCCGGTCGCTGATGCCGCGGTAGCCGCGCACCACCAGCATCCACTTGCCGCCGTACTTCGCCTCCTTCACCTTGCGCGCCGTGGCCAGCACGCCGGGGCGCACGCTCGGGCGCACCTGGTCCTCGTCCTCCTTCTCCTCCTTCACGAGGAAGCCGGGACGCAAGAGCTGGTACGACAGCCGCCAGTTGGGCACGAAGCCCTGGTCCGGCGCGGTGAGGCCCACGTAGAGGACCTTCCCCTGTGGCACGTCGAAGGTGAAGCGGTCCACGTCGTTGTCCGTGGCCAGGTAGCCGGTGGCCGTGCCCGTGAGCCCCCCGCCCGCCGACGTCAGCGCCACCGGCGTGGCGGCCGCCATGGCGTCGTTGGGCTCGTTGGTGTCCGGGTTCTCGGTGATTCGCGCCGTCAGCCGGTAGGGGCTGCGCGCATCGAACTTGGGCTGGGAGACGACGTCCGGCGAGTCCTGCACCAGCACCAGCAGCGTCTTGCCCGCCAGGTCCGCGCGCAGGGGCAGCACCATGTCCACCGGCTTGGGCGCGCCCTGGCCGTGCTTGTCGTCCTTCTTCGCGAGCGCCGCCTCCTTGCCGTCCGGCAGCGTCTCCAGCACGGTGAGCGACAGCTGCACCGCGGTGCTGGAGGCCACGTAGACGCCGTTGAGGTTGAGCAGCGTGCGCGCGGTGGTGTTGGCGGGCAGCACGATGCGGTACCAGTCCTGGTCACCCTCGCGCTGCGGGCCCTCCTTCGCCAGGAAGCGCTCCAGCGTCTCACCGGGCTTGAGCTCGCACTCGTCCAGCGTCAGCGCCTCCTCGCGGCTGTTGCAGACATCCACCACCGCCACGGTGCCGGCGTCCTCCTTGTCATCACCCTTGGAGGAGCAGGCGGCGGCGAGGGCGAGCAGCGAGAGCGACAGCAGTCGGGCTTGGGTCTTCATGGCAGCGTCGTTTCTCACGGCGTCGGGAGGGTGACGTCGGGACGGCCAGGGCAGCCGTCGACGAAGTCCTCGGGATTCACGCGGATGATGCCGTCGGCGGGGGACTTGATGCCCCCCACCGGGTAGCGCACGTGGTTCACCCGGAAGGTGCGCACCTGCGTGCGCGCGGTCGGGTCGTCGGCGGGCACCATGGCCACCGACAAGGCGATGTCGTTGTAGCCGGCGCCCCGCACCACCACGCCCGCGTCGTCGGCGGAGGCGATGGTGGGCGCCAACAGCACGTTGTCCACGCGCAGCGTGTAGCACTGCCGGCCCAGCTCGTCCGGAGGGCCGTCCGCCTCGAAGGAGTAGCGGTAGCCCTCCGCCGCCAGGTTCGCGGTGTCCACCACCAGCGGGCGGGTGTGCAGGCGCAGCTCGGCGCGGCTCGACAGCCCGTCGTTGTCCGGGTCCTCGTCCAGGTCGTCGCTGGCGCCCTGGGTGCCGCCGCGCCACTCGATTCCGTCGGGCACGCCGTCGCGGTCGCTGTCGGCCAGCGTCGCGTTGGTGCCGATGAACTGCTCGTCGCAGTCGAGCAGGCCGTCACAGTCCGAGTCCGACGCGCGCAGGAGCGGCGGGCAGCCCTTGTCCAGGCCACCGCCGTCCGGGTCCGCCACCTGCGTGGGGTCGAAGTCCACGCCGCGGTCTCGGAAGTACACCTCCACGCCGTCGCTGAAGCCGTCGCCGTCGGTGTCCACGCGGTTGGGGTCCGTGCCCTCCTCCCGCTCGCGCGCGTCCGACAGCCCGTCGCCGTCCGTGTCCGCCTCGTCGAAGGGGCTGCCAGGCGGCGAGGAGAAGTTCGTCGCGATGACCTCCTTCACGATGAACGTCCGGCGCACCTGCCCGAAGCTGAAATCCAGGAAGTTGATGGGCTCGTTGTTGCGGAAGTCGCGGAAGTTGCCGCCGCCCAGCGCCGCCATCTTCTCCAGCCGGTCCGAGTTCTGGTTGATGATGAGCAGCGGGCAGCCGCCGTCGCCCGACAAATCACACACCGACGACACCGGCTGCGTGGGGTTGAAGACGTGCACGGTGTTGACGCGCACGTCCTCCACCAGGTCCCGCAGCTGGCGGATGCGCACCACCGCGTCACCCTGCAGCAGCTCGTCGTCCTGGTCCGTGGTGGGCCGACCATCGGACAGGAAGAGGACCGAGTAGCGCGCCTGGGCCAGCGCCTGCGCGCCGCCCGGCTCCAGCCGGCTGCGCGCGATGTCCGTGTTGATGAGCGAGTAGATGTCCGACAGCGGCTTGACGAAGTCCGTCGAGTCGCGGTTCGGGGAGTTGTCCGGGTTGCGGAAGGTGAGCAGCTGCTCGGTGAGCTGGCGCATCCGCGCGTCGTCGAAGCTGGCCACCTGCACGAAGCCGTCCTGCGGCGGGCTGCCCGGCGTCTGGGTGAGGAACGCCGTGGTGCTGCCGGCGAAGAGCACCACCGCCAGGTGGACCTCCGGGTCCCTGGGCAGGTTTTCAATCAGCTCCACCAGCGCGGTGGCGCGGGTGCCGTCCGGGTCGCTGACGCGCATGGACTGCGAGGCGTCCATGGCGACCACCAGCTTGATGGGTCGCACCACCTCGTTGGAGCCCGTGCTGCAGAAGCGGCCCTGGATGGACACCGAGCGGTCCACGGGGACCTCCACGTCGCGGCGCGGGTCATACAGATACGAGTCGGTGCAGGCCACCGTCACCGCCACCGCGACCACCAGCCCCGCCAGGATACGTGCGGCCACACTCACGGAAGCAGACCTCCCTGCTGGCCCGAGGGCGGCGCGCCCACGCACCGGCCCTGGCTGTCCCAGGGATTGCTCAATTCCGTGGGCACCATGAAGTTGTCGTTCGTCAACGTCAGCTCCGGCCCCACCGGCACGCGCACGCTGGGCGGCGAGTACTGGGACCACGCGCAGGCCGCGCGCCACACGCCGTAGTCGGTGGCCACGCCGCTCTCCGGCGCCTCCGCGAACCACAGCTTGAACAGGTTGAAGCCCTGCTTGGTGCCCGGCCGGTCCGGCGTGGCGACCATCTG
This sequence comes from Myxococcus faecalis, assembly GCF_050039385.1. Taxonomy (NCBI): domain Bacteria; kingdom Pseudomonadati; phylum Myxococcota; class Myxococcia; order Myxococcales; family Myxococcaceae; genus Myxococcus; species Myxococcus faecalis. The sequence continues at coordinate 3,093,185 of NZ_CP144336.1, forward strand.
GAGGTTCGAGACGGTGTAGTCGTAGCAGATGCTCCCGTTGGGGAGGACCTCGGCGATGCGCGTCTCGTACTGGAAGCCGTTCTTCTCGAAGAAGGCCCTGTCGCGCCGCGTGGGGTCCGTGCCCGCGCGCAGCTCCACCTCGTCCGGCAGGCCGTCACCGTCCGTGTCCAGCCCCGCCACGCTGGGCTCCAGCGGGTTCAGGCCCCAGCGCGCCTCGATGCTGTCAGGGATGCCGTCGCCGTCGCTGTCGACGATGGTCTCGCGCGTGCGCAGGTAGGCCTCGGCGAACTGGGAGAGCCCGTCACCGTCCGTGTCGCGGCACGTGCAGCGCGGCGTCAGCGGCGAGTTCGGGTTGCAGCCGCGCGCGTCCAAATCGTTGGCGGCCCTGAAGCCCTGGTCCTCGCGGCGGTGCTCGAAGCCGTCGTCCAGGCAGTCGCTGTCACTGTCGGAGGTGAAGGGGTGGGTCTTCAGCGTGAAGGAGTTGTCCACGTCGTCCGGCACGCCGTCGCCGTCGCTGTCGATGACGCGTCCGTCCAGTCCGGGCGAGGAGCTCAGCGGCTCCACCAGCAGCGTCTTCATCACGTTGCGCGACGCGAAGGACGAGTAGTCCAGCGCGCCCAGGCCCAGGTTGGAGATTTCGGCCGTGTCGTTGAACTCCTGGTAGACGCCGTTGCCCATGTCCGCGAAGCGCTTGAGCAGCCAGGAGGCGATCTTCTTGGCGGCCTCCGGGTACTGGGCCTGCGGCACGCCGGGGTAGATGCCGTAGATCTCCTGGCAGATGGGGCCGCACGCGCGCACCGCCTCCTGGTTGAAGAGCAGCACCGTGTGCATGCGCACGTCGCCGACGTTGTACTGGTCCTTGAGCTCCATCAGCCGGCGCACGTAGCTGAAGAGCTGGTAGTTCTGGTTGCGGTCCGTGCCGATTTCAAACCCGTCGATCTGGTCCGTGGTGTTCGTGGCGTTGCAGAAGCTCACGATGGAGTCCGCCCACGTCAGGTCCGGGTTGTCCGGATTGGCGTACACGCTGAGGTTGTCGGTGGCCGAGCAGCGCGGGTACGGCGTGCCGTCCGTGAGGAAGACGACGACGTAGCGGGTGCGCGGCAGCACCTCCGGGTTGGACAGGGCCACGGCGTTGATGTCGCTGGCGATGAGGCTGTACGCGTACGACAGCGCGCCCTGGTAGTCGGTCCCCTTGCCCAGCTGGCTCTGCAGGCCGTCGATGTAGCTGTCGATGTTGGTGTCGGGCCGGGCGAAGCGGTTGCCCGTCGTGGCCGGCGGCCAGACGTTGCGCACGTTCGTCTCGAAGGGGGCCACGGACACCTGCACGTTGCCGCCCGCCGCGTTGACCTGACGGAACTGGTTCACCAGGCGCTTGAGGGCCCGCACGCGCGCGGGCTCGGTGACGCCCGGCGGGATGATGGCCTGCACCTCGGCGCGCTGACAGAAGCCGCTGTCGGTCTGCGCGCCCGGCGGGTCGCTGATGCACATGCTGCCCGACTCGTCGATGACCACCACCACCTTCACCGGGAAGCCGGAGGGGTTGGGCGGGCGCGTGCACACGCGCCCCTGGAGCATCACGCGGTCATCGACGTGGGTCTGCTGCTCCGTCCGGGGCTCCAACATGGAGTCGGTACAGGACAACAGCCCCGTGGCCAGGAGGCCCGCCATCAGCAGCGGGAGTCGGACAAGGCGACGCATGCGGTACGACCTCCTGGCGAGGGGGACGACGAGATTACTGCTCGCTGCGACGACGGCGCATCAGCATGCGCAGCAGCGCGGCGCCCAGCGCGGTGGCGCTGAAGCCGGCGGGGACGGAGCTGCAGTTGCCGCCCTCGCCGTCACCCTCACCCACCGTCAGCACGAGGGTGCTGGTGGAGACGCGCTGCTCGGGGAAGACGCGGTCGGCGAAGGCCAGTCGGGCCTCCACGGTCAGCTCGTACGTGCCCTCGGTGTCGGGCACGAAGTTGGGCACGCTGCCGTCCACGTACGAGTACTGCCAGTTGCGGCTGAGCGTCACCGCGCCCTGGGGGTTCTCCACCACGGCGTTGGAGCCCGAGGGGCGCTTGGTCACCGTCCAGCGGTACTCCATGGCCGCGCCGTTGCGGTTGGCGAACAGCGGCGGGCGCAGCGACTCACCGGAGCGGGAGAGCTTCATGGTGCCGCCGGCGCTGACCGCGAAGGCCTTCTTCGGGTCCAGGCAGTTCTGCTTCTGCGTGGGGTCCACCACGACGCAGAAGAGGATGTCGCACGCGTCGCCGTCGCCGTCGCCGTCGCTGTCGGCCTGGTCGCGGTTCGCCACGTCCTTGCAGTTGTCGGCGTCATCGAGGACGCCGTCGTCGTCGTCGTCCGGGTCGCACGCGTCACCCACGCCGTCGTTGTCCCTGTCGGTCTGCTCGGGGTTGGCGAGCCCGGGGCAGTTGTCGCTGCTGTCGGCGATGTTGTCGCCGTCCGCGTCCACGCGGCACTGGCTGCCGTCCGCCGGCATCACCTGGTCGGGGTTGGCGACGCGCGGGCAGTTGTCCGTGCCGTCCGCCACGCCGTCGTTGTCGTCGTCCGCGTCGCAGACGTCGCCCTGCGCGTCACCGTCCAGGTTGGCCTGGTCCTGGTTGGGAATCAGCGGGCAGTTGTCCTGCTCGTTGGCGATGCCGTCGTTGTCGCGGTCCGGGTCGCAGTCGTCGCCGATGCCATCACCGTCGGCGTCGCGCTGCTGGAAGTTGGAGAGCGTCGCGCAGTTGTCGCAGACGTTGCCCACGCCGTCGCCGTCGCTGTCCGCCTGGTCGCGGTTGGACGCGAACGGGCAGTTGTCGCGGTCATCCGCGCGGCCGTCGCCGTCCGCGTCGTCCGTGTAGGCGAGCGTGTCGCCGTCGTCCGTGTAGTTCACCCACACCGAGCCGCCGCACCCGCACCCGCACCCGCCGCCCTCCTCCTGGGGCTTGCCGCAGCTGTCGCCGAGACACTCCGGGTTGTCGGGATTGTCGTTGGACTGTGCCTGGGCAAGACCGGGGTTCACGACCAGCATTGCCCCGAGCATCAGCACCGGAGCGAATCGAACGCGTGACATGGTGACTCCTTTCAGCCCCGAGCCCTTAGCAAGAGTCGATCCGCTCCCCGTCGTGAATCAAACATCCGTGATTCCAGAGGGTTGCGCATGGAGTGAGGAGGACTGGGCGGAGGAGTGTGGGGGGCACTCCCCAGCCCGGGCGAGGGGAAGACCCCACACCCACGGGTGGATCAGGTTCCGAGGATGAAGGCCTCGGGGTCCAACAGGAGGGTACCGGAGGGGGTGCGTCCCTCCTTCTCGTCGTACTGGATGCTCTGGATGAGCAGCGAGCCGATGCCGGCGCCGCGCGGGTCGTTGTCCCGGCCGGCCTGGAGGTACAGGTAGATTTCGTTGGTGCCCGCAGGGATGGTTTCGCCGGGCACGAGCGGGTGGGGCCGCGCCAGCGTGCGCACCAGCGTGATGTTCTCCACGCGCGAGTCGTAGCAGGTGCGTCCGTCCACGGTGGGCTCGGACTCCACCAGGTCGTAGCCGTAGGCGCGCTCGCGGTGGAAGTCGAGGTCGGCGCTCAGCGGGTCTCCATGCGCCTCGATTTCGGCGACGTTGGTGATGCCGTCGCGGTCCGAGTCGAGCAGGTCCTCGGGCACCAGCGGGTTGGTCTGCGACAGCACCTCCACCAGGTCCGGAATCGTGTCGCCGTCGCTGTCGCCGATGCAGGGGTTGGTGCCCAGCACGCGCTCCTCGCAGGTGTTGAGCCGATCTCCATCCTCGTCGAGCGACAGGTTGCAGCCGTTGATGATGTCGGGGACGAGCGGATCCAACCCGACGCGGACCTCGATGCCGTCCATCAGCCCGTCCTGGTCCGAGTCGACCACCGTGGGGTCCGTGCCCAGGGCGACCTCGTCCACGTCCGGCAGGCCATCTCCGTCGCTGTCGACGAGCACCTGGCCGGCGCGCACCACCACGTTGCGGTTGAAGGCGAGGAAGCGCTTGAGCTTGAGGGTGTTGGTGCGCGCGGCGTACTGGATGCCGGAGAGCGTGGGGGACAGGCCCGCCGCGTCCGTCTCCACCGCCTGGGTGCCGCCCGCGTGGGCGATGGCCGCCACGTGCGCGCGGGTGTTGGGGTCCGCGACGTCGCGCACGTAGATGGGCTGCACCACCACCTCGCCCGCGCCGTACTGCTGGGCCAGCGCCTTGATTTCGCCGGTGACGGCGGTGAGCTCACACTGGCTGCAGGCGACCTTGTCCGTCAGCGCGTTGCACGTGGCGTCCAGGCCGATGTTGAAGGCCGGGTTGGCGCAGCTGGTGTCCTGGCTGCGCACGACGACGACGACGACGTAGCGCGTGCGGGCCACCTCGCCGCGACACGACGTCTGCATGTCACCGGCGAGCAGCGTCTTGGCCAGCCGCAGCGAGGAGCGGATGCTGACGGGCCCCGTCTCCTGATAGGTGGCGAAGCGCGGCAGCGCGGCCTGGAAGTCCGCCGCGTCGGAGAAGCCGCCCAGGATGCCGGTGGCCACCGAGTGGTACGCCACCAGGCCGAACTTCACGAACGGCCCGGAGAAGCGGCTGGAGAGCGTGGCGAGGCCGTCGGTGGCGTAGCCCACGATTTCCGTCTCGACGCCCTCGCCGCCCTGCAGCGCGAAGAGGACCTTGGTGGGGAACGCATCGCCGCCGGCGAGCGGCACGCAGACCTTGCCGGAGAAGTTGGCGCGGTCTCCGCCGTTGGCCCCACGCCCGTCGATGGCGTACAGGCCCGCGTCGGAGCAGGACAGGAGCAGAATCGGAAGCAGCGGCCACGCGGAGCGCGGAAGGAGGCGCATCAGATGGATTGTAGACCGCAGCCCCCCACGACAACGCAAGCGACAGCCGCGTCCGCGACGAAATCTCCTCGCGCTCGCACACAGCGATGGCGGTGATTTCGCCCCGCCACGGAACCTGGACGCGCCAGGTTCGGCCTCGCGCTCACAATGTGAGCAGGAAGGCGAGCACGTCGTCCCGCTCCTGGGGACTGAACGCGCGCGCGTCTCCGTGGGCGGGGCCCGACATCTCCAGCACCTTCCTCAAGGGGAAGCGCGTGTCGACCACCAAGCGGCCCTCCTTCGCGGCGTAGCCCGCCGAGGCGCTGGTGAGCAGCGGCCACACATCCCACGTGCCCACCAGGGAAGGAGGCGCCGCGCCCACCACCAGTTCCTGCTGCTCCAGCCGCAAGGGCAGCGCCACCGGCGTGCCCACGTCCAGGTACTGGCCGCGCGTCGCCGCGTCCTGGTCCAGCGTGTAGAGGGGCGCGGGGTGGCAGGCGACGCAGCCGCCCTTGCCCTCGAACAGCGCGCGGCCCCGCGCCGGGTGCCCCACGGCGCCGTCGGGGAGCGTCACCGTCGGCGGCGGCGCGCCGTCCTCGCCGCGGTACGGATTGGGCGGCGTGGCAATCAATGACGTGAAGAGCGTGAGCGCCTCCACCTCCGAGGGTGACGGGTCCGGGTTGTGGAAGCGGTTGCGCGCGCCGACGAAGCTCGCCGTCTCCGCGAGGCTGTGCTGGCTGGCCGGCGTGAAGAAGGGCGGCGTGTCGCGGCTGCCCTGCACGGTGGGCGAGCGGTAGATGCGCACGGGATGCTTCTTCGCGTAGAAGAGCCCGCCGGTGTGGCCCTCGATGTGGCACCCGTCGCAGGTGATGCCCGAGCGCCCCAGGTCCGCCGAGTAGAGGACCTGTCCCTGCCGACGCTTGGCCTGATGCCGCAGCGCCACCACGGGCAGCCGCCGCGCCACCACCGCCCCGCCCTTGCGCGCCTCGCGCGCGTCCACCACCGCCACCTCGCGGGTGAAGCGGTTGAGCACGTAGAGCCGCTGGCCGTCCGGGGACAGGACCAGCGAGCGCGGCCCCGAGTGCAGCTCCGGGCCCGCGCGGCCCTTGACGGAGAAGTCCTCCGCGGGGCGAATCAGCGGCGTGCCCTCGGGCGGCGCCACCACCAGCTCCTGCAACACCGCGTCGCGCGCCAGCCGGTCGTCGTTGGACACCAGCGCCCGCGCGTCGAGCACGCGCACCTGGCCCAGCGCCACGTCCGCCGCGTAGAGCAGCCCCGCCGCGTCATCCAGCGCCAGCCCCTCCGTCATGCCCACGCCGAAGCCCCGGTGGCGCACGAAGTCGCCCGTCGCCGGGTCGATGACGGACACGCCGCTGCTGCCGTGCACCTCCTTGCGCTGGGGCATGGGGCCCACGTTCGGCCCCAGACTCCCCATGAACAGCCGCCCCAGCCGGGCGCTGGCCACCAGCGAGCGCGGCGCGTGGCCGCCCATCACCTGCGCGCGGAAGGGCTCCGTGCGTCCGCCGACGATGGCCACGCCCGGCCCCGGCGCCACGGTGAACACGGGCGTGCCGTCCCGCAGCCGCAGCAGCTCCACCTGCCCCGTCTGGAGGCTGCCCACCGCGAGCACGTCGCGCCACCGCGCCAGCGCGCGCGGGTTGGGGTCCACCGGCGTCGTCCACTGCTCGCGCCCGTCCTCGAGCGACACCGCCCGCACCGTGTCGCGCACCTGCTCGGCGATGTAGGCCACGCCCCGCGCGCCATCCACCTCCAGCCCCGAGGCCCCCAGCGGTGCGGGCCACACCCGCGGCGCGCCGCGCGCCTCCAGCGCATACACCCACAGCTCCGGCTGGAAGCGGTGCACCACGCCCAGGAAGGCCCTGCCGCTCGCGTCCTTCCACGTGGCCAGCGCGGAGGGCCCGTCACCCACGGGGAGCGCCTCCACGTGGCCCGAGCCCACGTCCAGCGCGTACACCGTGTCCGTGGGCGGCGAGACGACGAACAGCGTGCGCCCATCGGGCGAGGCCACCATGCCCGTCAGGTCCGGGAAGGCGGTGTCGTTCACCACCGTGAGCGCGTCCTGTCCCTCGCAGCAGTCCGCCCGCTCCGACACCAGGCGCGCCTCCACCACGACCTGGGGCGAGTCCTCGGGCAGCTTCAGCCCGGAGGGCAGCCGCGCGAAGGCGTGGCGCGAGTCCACCACCCTCAGCGGCAGCTCCAGTGACAGGGGTGGACCCAGTGACAGTCGCAACCCGGTCACCAATTGCTCGCCATGCACGGAGAGCGGCTGGGAGGTCTCGTTGCTGGTGAGCCTGGGGCCCACGCCGGTGAGCCGGGGCCCGGTGGTGGGTGGAGTGGGACCTTGTGCCCGCGGGGGCGTCTGACCCCGGGGCTCCCGCGCGCTGAGCCGGTATCCGACGACACCCGCGGCGGACCAGAGCAGGACGCCCACCGTCAGGAGACTCCATCTGCGCAGCGCGCTCGTCACGCGCGCAGCATCTCTCATCCCCCGCGTCGCCGCGATGATTCTCCGGGCGCTCGCCCGGTTGGACGGCGCCTCCTTGGATTTGGATGCGGAGCGGCACGCCACATTTCCAGTCGGCCGGCAACGCGAGACACGAGTCGTGGAGCACGCGCCCCACATGGGGTGGAGTGCCCCCCACACCTGTCGCACCACGCCTCGTGAATGGCCCTGGAGTGTGCGTTGACAGGTCCATACGCGCATCGCTTAACCTGTTGATGATGCGACGCTTCCTCCTCTGCATGGTCGTCGCCCAGCTCCTCGGCATCGGTACGTTGTTGCACCCGAGCGACGCATGGGCCCAGGGCCGCGGCCGTTCCGCGAAAACAGCGAAGGCCAAGAAGGCGGCGGGCAAGAAGTCCGGCCCCAAGGCTCCGCCCAAGATCGAGACCAAGGGCGCGCCGGTGACGGACCCGGTGACGGGCGAGCCGGACGCCACCGCGTCCGCGGCGCCGCCGCAGCGCGGGCCCTCGCGCATCGACTTCGATGACCGGCTCATCCAGGGTCAGACGAACAAGTCGGGCGCGGTGTATCTGTATGACCGCAAGGAATTGAAGACCCGGTCGATGATCCGCGAGCGCGACAGCTTCCGCGCCGAAACGCTCGCCACCGTGTACGACCAGTAGGGCAGTACCGCCCACCCGCCCTTGAAGGGAGCGTCACCGTTGAGCGGCCAGCCCAGCGTCCTGCAAGTCGTCATCCTCCGCGACGGACTCCTCGTTGGGACGGAAGTGTTCGTCCCCGGCACGTATGCGCTCGGGTCGGACCCGACGTCGGACCTGCGCCTGGATGACCCGGCCGTGGAGCCGCGTCACGCGCTGCTCTACTTCCAGAACGGTCGCGCGGCCATCCAGGACGCGGGCACCGCCACGGGCCTGTTCGTCAACGGCCACCGCGTCACCGCGTGTGAGATCCGCTCGGTGGACGAGGTGCTCTGCGGTCCCTTCGTCCTCAAGACGCGCGTGCTCGCGCAGCGCCCCCAGGAGGTGAAGCCCCAGCCGCCGCCGGAGGTCGCCGCGCTGTTCGGCGCGCCGCAGCCCGCCCCGCCCCAGCCGCCCGCGCCGCAGGCCGCGCCCGTGCGCCAGCTGCGCCCCGTGCAGGCGGCGCCGACGCAGCCGCTCGCCACCACCGTCCCCGCGGTGCGCGCGGTGCCGCAGCAGACCGCGCCCTCCGCCGCGACGCAGGCCATCTATCCGCAGCACGCGGCCCAGCCCGCGGTGGTGCCCATGCCGGCGCCCGTCGCGCCGCAGGCGGCCGTCCACGGCGCGGTCGCGCACGCCGCCCCGCCCGCGCAGCCCATCCCCCTGCACGCGCCGGTGCCCGCGGGCACCGTCCCGTCCGTGCGCCGCCGCGCGACCCAGGAGCCCGCCCCCGCCGCCGCCGCGCCCGTCAACACCGGCATGCTGCTGGCGGACGACCTGCTCGCGGACGTGGCGCTGGACCCGCTCCCCGTCGCGCAGGGCCCGCTGCTCCAGGAGCCGCGCGTCACCGCCTCCCGGCCCACGCACGCGCCGCGCATCGACCCGGGCAAGGGCGCCTCCCAGCTCTACCTGGAGCTGTACTGGGGCACCGTGCGCCGCGACGCGCGCCGCTTCGCGCCGGACAGGAAGAAGCCCGTGGTGGCCTCGCTCGAGCTGCCGGAGGCGATGCCGCTGTGGGGCTTCACGCTGCCGGAGACCGGCGCGCCCTTCACGCTGGCCGAGTCCATCAGCGGCTCCTTCCGCCTCTTCGTGCCCCCGGGCACCGAGGTCGAGAAGAGCGGCTCCGACGGCCGCTTCACGCCCGTCACCGGTGCCTCGCTCGAGTCCGACGGCAGCCGCCGCTTCATCACGCTGCGCGAGGGCGTGGGCGCGCGGCTGACGCAGGGGCAGATGTCGCTCGTCGCCTACGCGGCGCCCGTGCCCGCGCGCGTGTTCGTCAACCCGCTGCGCGGCCTGCCGTGGCTGGCGATGACGTGCTTCGCGCTGTTCGCGTCGGGCCTGGGCGCGTTCATCGCGCTCAAGCCGCCCACGCCGGAGACGGCGGACTTCACGCAGAAGAACCTGCCGCCCGTGGCGCTGCGCCTCATCGCCCCCGAGCCCAAGAAGAAGGAGGAGGCGAAGAAGAAGCTGGAGGCGCTCAAGGAGAAGGCCAAGCCGGTGAAGAAGGAGGAGGCGAAGGTGGCGGAGAAGGCGCCGCCCAAGCCGGTGGAGAAGACGCCGCCGCCTCCCCAGCCCGCCAAGGCCGTGGCCGCCGCGCCGCCGGAGAACAAGGCGCTCAAGGCGCTCGCGAAGCTGTCGGCCGCGGGCCCCGCCACCAACGACCTGCTGGCCGCGGTGGACAAGCTGGGCAGCGGGCCGGGCAGCAAGAACGTGAAGAACTCCAACTACAAGCTGTCGGGCCTCATCGGGAAGGCGCCCATCGCCAACGCGGGCCTGGGCACCTTCGGCCTGGGCGGCGGCGGCAAGGGCGGCGGCGCCACGCTGGGCGCGGAGCTGTTGCGCGGCAAGGGCGGCGGCGGCATCGGCGCCCTGGGCGCGGGCTCGGTGGGCAAGGGCAAGGTGGGAGGCACCGTCACGCGCGCCACCGCGCGCAGCATCGCCTCCACGCAGGGCACGGTGGACCGCGAGGCCGTGGCGCGCGTCATCAACAGCCACCTGAACGAGGTGCACGGCTGCTACGAGCGCGCGCTGCTCAAGGACCCGGGCCTGGCCGGCAAGGTGGTGCTCGAGTGGACCATCGGCGCCAACGGCCGCGTGGCCGCGGCGAAGACCAAGTCCTCCACGCTGCGCAACGCCTCCGTCGAGGCGTGCATCCTCTCCAACCTGAAGACCTGGACCTTCCCCGCCCCCAAGGGCGGCGTGGTCATCATCACCTACCCGTTCCTCTTCAACTCCGTCGGCTACTGACGCGAGGGGGACCACCCCCTCCTCCCCGCGTTCCGTTCCGCTCATCCGCCAGGAAGCCCCCACCGTGCGATACGCCCTGCTCATCCTCTTGTTCCTGGCGCCCGGCCTTGCCCGCGCGCAGGCCGAGGCGCTCGAGAACCCCGGCTCCGTCTCCGCCATCCAGGAGCGGCAGTACCGGATGCACCACGAGCTGTACCTCGGCGTCGGCGTGCTGCCGGCGGACGCCTTCTACAAGGGCCTCACCGGGAGCGTCTCGTACACGTACCACTTCAGCGACACGTTCGCGTGGCAGGTGGGCCGGGGCACGTACAGCTACAACATCCAGACGTCGCTGCGCCGCCAGTTGGAGCGCGACTTCGACGTGGCCCCCACCGCGTCCGCGTTCGAGGACCAGGTGCAGTGGATGGTGGGCTCCGACCTGGTGTGGAGCCCGCTGTACGGCAAGACGGCGGTGCTCAACAGCTCCGTGCTGCACTTCGAGGCGTTCCTGCTCGGCGGCGGCACGGTGGTCAAGATTGACCGGCAGGACGGCTTCCGCCCCGCCGTCAACCTGGGCCTGGGCGTGCGCATGTTCTCCGGCAAGACGGTGTCGTTCCGGTTGGACGTGTCCAACAACGTCGTCTTCGCCGGCGCCTCGCGCATCATCAACGTCCCGGTCGTCCAGCTCGGAACCGCGTTCAACTTCGGCGCCACGGAATGACTTCCCGCTCACTCATCGCCGCGCTCGCCAGCGCCGCGCTCGTCGTGTCTCCAGCGGCCGCCCGCGCCCAGTCCGGCGCCGGCGCGCTGCCCATGCCACCCCCCCCGGGGAACGCGAAGCCCGCGTCCACCGGCACGCCGCCCGCGTCCGGCGCGCCCGCCGCCAAGCCCGCGGAGGGCAGCGCCGCGCCGGGAACGCCCGCCGCCGCGCCCGGGGCCGACAAGAAGCCCGAGGGCGACAAGAAGGCCGAGGCCCCACCGGCGTCGCTCCCGCAGAAGGTGGACCCGGCCACGTTCGACCGCGCGCTGCAGGACTACTTCGACGGCAAGCCGCGCGACGCCGCCGGCCCCCTGTACGCCTGGCTCGAGGCCGCGCCCAAGACGGACGACAACTACGCCTGGGGCCAGTACTTCCTGGCCAGGAGCCTCATCGACCTGGGGCTCACGCACGCGGGCGCGTCCTACCTGGCGCGCATCGCGCGCGAGCGCTCCAACCCCAACGTCATCCCGCGCGCGCTCGACGCCCTCAAGGCGCTGACGGACCAGCCGCACGATGACGTGATGATCGACGAGCAGGTGTTCGGCGCGCTGGACCTGGGCTTCCTGCCCGAGGACACGGGCGCGTACGCGCACTACCAGCAGGGCCTGGTGGACCTGCGCGTGGGCAACGAGCGCTGGGCCAACACGCACTTCGCCAAGCTGTCGGAGACGAGCGCGGAGGCGAGCCACGCGAAGTTCGCGCTGCTCGTCACCCGGCTCAAGCAGGTGAAGGAGCCGTCCGAGGAGCTCATCTCGGACTTCCTCACGCTGTCCAAGGACGAGAAGCTCACCCGCTCGGCGCGCAACGAGGCGGCGCTCGCGGTGGCCCGCCTGCGCTACGAGCGCCAGGACTACACGGGCGCGCTGGAGGCCTACAATCTGGTGAAGCTGCCCCAGCTGGACCCGGGCCGCGCCAGCCTCTACCTGGAGGAGGCGTGGACCCGCTACAAGCTGGGCGAGCCGCGCGCGTCGCTGGGCATCCTCACCACGCTGGACGCGCCGTCCTTCCGCGACGAGTTCCTGCCGGACAAGTACCTCCTGCGCGCGCTCATCTACCGCGACCTGTGCCACTACCTGCCCGCCAAGCGCGCCGCCAAGGAGCTCACGCGCCGCTTCGCGGACTCGCTGGAGGCGGTGCGCAACCGCGATGACCTGACGCAGGACATCCGCCTGCGCCGCGCGGCCAACTCGCACGGCGGCACGAAGCGGGCGGCGCGCTTCGTGGAGACGCTGGATTTGGAGGGCGAGCGCCTGGGCCGCTACGCCGGCAGCTTCGGCGACCGGCTCTTCACCCACCTGACGAAGCTCTATGACCTGTCCCGCGCGGAGGCCGTGCGGGTGTACGACGCGCGGCTGGCCAAGGCGGTGCGGCAGGAGGCGGACACGCTCTTGCGCGCGGCCGAGCAGGTGCGGCTGATGGAATACGAAGTGGGACTGAAGCTGTACGAGCGCGTGAAGAAGGGCTCCAAGCTGGTGGTGCCGGTGGATGAGCCCCTGTTGACGCCCGACAGCGTCGCCTTCCGCTTCGACGGCGAGTACTGGAACGACGAGCTCAAGTCGTACCGGGTCAGCATCGAGAGCCGCTGCATCGAGGAGACCCCATGACCGGCCAGCTTACCGGCCTGATTGCCGCCGCCCTGCTGGCGGCCGCCCCTGGAAGCCCGGGCCGCAACGCCGCGGGCTTCAACCCCATCGTGTCCAAGGCGAAGGAGCGCGACGAGCTCATCGCCAAGCTCAAGCGCGACATCTTCAAGGTGGACCGCGCCATCGGCGAGACGGAGAAGCTCATCTCCAAGAGCCGCAACGCGCCGTACCTGCCGGACCTCCAGTTCCGGCTGGCCGAGCTCTACGTGGAGAAGAGCCGCTACGTGTACTACCTGCAGGCCGAGTCCCGGCCCGAGGGAGCCACGGGCGCCATCGTCTCTCCCGAGACGCGGCTGATGAAGCAGAAGGCGGTGCAGATGTACTACCGCCTCCTGCGCGAGTACCCGGACTTCAAGGACGGCGACCAGGTGACGTTCTACCTGGCGCACGAGCAGCGCGAGCTCGGCCAGTTCGACGAGATGCTCAAGACGCTGGGCGATTTGACGCGCAAGTTCCCCAACAGCCCGCTCAGGCTGGAGGCGGAGCAGATTCTCGGCGACCACTTCTTCGACAAGGCCGACCTGGTCGAAGCGGAGAAGCACTACCAGGCCATCCTCGAGGCCCCGCCCTCCCCCGTTCACGACCTGGCCCGCTACAAGATGGGCTGGATTCGCGTGAACCAGGCCAAGCACGCGGAGGCGGTGACGTTCTTCGAGGCCGCGGCGGCCAGCGCTCCCCTGCCGGGCGTGGACGTGAAGAAGGCGCTCAACGTCAAGCGCGAGGCGCTGCTGGACCTGGTCTACAGCTACACCGAGGCGAAGCCGCCCAAGGGCGCGCTCAACTACTTCGAGAAGCTCAGCGACAGCCGGGCCACGTACGCGCTCGCGCTGGACAAGCTGGGCAACCGCTACTTCATCAAGCAGCAGTACGAGTGGGCCATCCCCGCGCTGCGCAAGCTGATGGAGATCCAGCACGACCCGGAGCTGGACCTGGAGCGGAGCCAGAAGCTCTACGACGCGCTCAAGGCGGCCAAGGGCAAGGTGCTGCCGGAGCCGGAGGACCTGCGCGTGCTGGTGCGCGCGGCGGTGCAGAGCAAGACGGACCCGGAGCTGGTGGAGGTCGAGCGCAAGAAGCAGCTCGCGGAGCTGGAGGAGATGGGCCGCGACCTGGCCACCCAGTTGCATCTGGCGGCGCAGAAGAAGGAGGAGAAGGAGCTCTACCTGAGCACCGCCGAGGCGTACGAGGCGTACCTCAGCCTCTTCCGTCCCGAGCAGTACGTGCGGCCGATGATGAAGAACCGCGCGGAGGCGCTCTTCTCCGCCAAGGCCTTCCCGGAGGCGGCGCGCCAGTTCGAGGAGCTGGCCCGCTACGAGGCCAAGGCCAAGGACGCGAAGGGCGAGGAGGACGCCCTCTACGCGGCGCTGCTCGCGCACTTCTCCACGCTCAAGCCGGAGGAGGCGCTCAAGCGCAACGCGTATGAGGTGGCGGACGCGCGCCAGGCCATGAAGCTGCTCGGCGCGGAGTACGTGTCGCGCTACCCCAAGAGCCCCAACGCCCTGGACGTGAAGTTCAACATCGCGCGCGCCTTCTACGAGGACGGCGACTACCCCAAGGCCGCGGAGCTGTTCACCGCCTTCGCCCTCTCCCACCCGCAGCACAAGGAGTCCACCGTCGCCGGCAACCTGGCGCTGGACAGCCTGCGGCAGGTCAACGACTTCAAGGGCCTGGACGAGACGGGCAAGAAGTTCCTCGGCGCGCCCCTGCCGGGCAACTTCCGCGCGGAGGTGCAGAAGATCCTCACGCAGAGCCGCGCCGAGGCGCTCGACGAGCTGGCCTTGCAGAGCGCCCAGGAGACAGGCGACGTCATCCAGGGCCTCGTGAAGGTGGCCGACGAGAACAAGAACAGCGACATCGGCGAGAAGGCCCTCTACGGCGCCTTCACGGCGGCGCGCGAGAAGCGGGACCTGCAGGCCGAGCGCGAGCTGGGCTCCAAGCTGTCGCAGGACTACCCCAAGAGCCAGTACCTGTCGGACGTGCTCCTGACGCTCGGCCGTCACGCGGCGGAGGCCGCGGCGTTCGGCGAGGCGGCCAGCTGGTTCGAGCAGGTGGGCCAGAAGCTGGGCTCGGACGTGGCCGGCGTGGACGGGTGGCTTGCGGGCGCGCGGCTGCGCATGGCGCTGGGTGAGTACAAGGAGGCCGCGCGCAACCTGGAGACGGCGGCGGAGTCCTCCGGCGCTCGCAAGGGCGACGTGCTGGTGCTGCTGGCCGAGGCGCGGCTGAAGGCGAAGGACTACTCGCGCGCGAAGCTGGCGGCGGAGGCCGCGCTGAAGCAGGACCCCAGGAGCGCGGGCGCGGCGGCGGTGCTCGCCGAGGTGCAGGCGACCACGGCGCCCACGGCGAGCGCGGACGCGCTGGTGGCCACGCTCACCACGGCGGTGCAGGGCCCCAACGGGCAGACGGAGGAGGCGGCCAAGGGCCTGTGGTACCTGGGCGAAATCCTCTACCGCGGCTACAAGGACCTGCCCTCCGACAAGGTGGAGGAGAAGGTCGCCGCGCTGCAGGGCCTGGAGGGCATCTACACGCAGGCCGCGTCGCTGGGTTATCCCGAGTGGGCGGTGGCGTCGCTGTGGCGGCTGGCGCTGGCGTACGGGCACATCGCGGACGTGGTCGAGTCCACGCCGGTGCCGGGCGGGCTGTCGGCCTCCGAGTCGCAGCAGTTCCAGGCGGCGGTGAAGGAGCAGGTCGGGCCGCTCAAGGCGCGCTCCGAGGAGGCCTTCAAGGCGTGTCTGTCCCGCGCCGAGTCGCTGGAGGTCTTCAACGCCGCGGTGGTGGGCTGCCGTGCCCGCTCCGAGCAGGCGTCGCTGCCGGTGCCGCAGCCGGGCGCGCCGACGCAGTCGGCCGCGCTGGACGAACTGCGCAAGAAGGCCGAGCGCACGCTCAGCGTGGAGGCGCTGGAGGCGCTGGGCATGGCGTACCTGGACGCGCGGCAGTTCGGCGTGGCGCAACTGACGTTCGGCCGCGTGACGGAGCTGCAGGACACCAAGGCCTCGGCGCACTCGGCGCTGGGCTGGGCGCTGCTCAACATGGGCGACGCGATGGGCGCGCGCGAGGCCTACGCCAAGGCGATGGACTCCGACCCCACCTACGACAAGGCCCGCCTCAACCTGGCCGCGCTGCGCTGCCGCTTCGGCGACGTGGACGGGGCCCGGCGGGAGCTGGCGGTCCTCAAGGACGTGGGCTCGCTCACGGGCTCGGACGTGGACAGCGCGGGCTGGAAGGCGTGCAAGTGAGCCCGGGCATCCACGCCACGTCCATCTCCAGCGTCCGGCCCCTTCGGGGGCTGGCGCTGGCGGCCGTGCTGGTGGCCGGCCTGTGCGCGTGCGGCGACGAGGGCGGCCGGCTGGAGGGCAGCGTCTCTCCGCTGCTCGACTTGCGCTACACGCGCGCGGAGGCGGTGCTGGCGGAGGGCGAGCTGTCCATCAACTTCGTCAAGCCGCAGGGGCCGGGCGTCAACACGCTCCTGAAGGTCAGCGCGCGCGTGGGGGACATGATTCCCGAGGGCTATACGGGCGGGTTGGACATCAACCTGGCCGAGGTCCTGGAGGGTGGCGCGCAGCGGGGCGCCATCGGCCGCAGCGTGCTGGACGAGCCGGCGCGCGTCTTCCCTCCGCTCGAGCGGGGCTCGCTGGTGGTCCAGCGGATTCCCACGGCGCAGGGCCAGCGCATCAGCGGCGAGTTCCACGTCACGTTCGTCAACGGCACCGACATCTATTCCGGCCGCACCATCTTCGGCAGCTTCGAGGCCACCGTTCCATGAAGCACTTGCTCCTGCTCACCCTTCCCCTGCTCGCCGCCGGCTGCGGCTCCAGCTACGGCATGAAGGTGCCCAACTCGTTGGTGAAGAAGCTCCCGTTCGAGGTCCGCATCGAGCTGCTCGAGGCGGAGAACGAGCTGGCGCTCGCCGTCGACAAGGTGGACGAGGCGAACAACGAAATCGACCGGGCCCGCGACAACATCCGCCGCGCCAAGGACCGCCAGGAGGCGGCCGAGGACGAGGTGGACCGCGCCACGGACGAGGTGTCGCGCGAGGTGGCGAAGCTGGCCATCGAGGAGTCCGAGGCGCGCGTGGAGTACCTGCGCGCGAAGCAGCGGCTGTCGGTGGGCCTGCGGGACGTGTCGGAGCTGGCGCGCGACTGCGCCTTCGCGAAGTTCGAGCTGGCCAAGCTGACGTCGGCCCGCAAGGCGAAGGTGCAGGGCAGCGAGGAGCTGGACCCGAAGGAGTACGAGGAGCAGGTGGCCGAGTGCGAGGCGGAGGTGAAGTCGGAGAGGGCCGAGCTCGCCGAGGAAGAGAAGGAAGAGAAGGCGGCGCGTGAGGCGTGGGAGGCGAAGAAGTCCGCCCTCGCCAAGAAGACGTTCGACGCGCGCGCCAGTCCCTACGTGGAGAACCTGTGATGACGAAAGCCGGCGTCCTAGTCCTCCAGTTGCTCACCGCCCAGGCGCCTCCCCCCGACGCGGCGGCGCTCGAACGCACCGCGGCGGTGGAGAGTGCCCGGTTGCGCGCGTCCCCGGACGACGCCGACGCCCTCTACCGTCTGGGCACGGCCTTCCTCGCGCTGAACAAGCCGAAGAAGGCGGTGGAGCCGCTGACGAAGCTGGTGGAGCTGGAGCCGGAGCTCGTCCCGCCGAGGCTGGCGCTGGGACGCGCGCTCAGGCTGGCGGGCGACGCGCAGAAGGCGCGCACGCTGCTGGACCAGGCCATCGCGGCCTTCCCCGAGGACGCGACGCTGCGCTCGGAGCGAGGGCTGCTGGCGCGCGTGCTGGACGAGACGGACGTGGCCATCAGCCAGTACTCGGTGGCGGTGGAGCTGGCGCCGCAGGACGCGGAGCTGCGCTTCAACCTGGGTGAGGCACTGCAGCGCGCCAACCGCACGGACGACGCCATCGAGGCATACCGCGAGGCGCTGAAGCTCAACGCCCAGCTGAACGTCGCGCGCATCAACCTGGGCAAGGCGCTGGCGGAGAAGGGCCTCAACGGCGAGGCGAAGGCGACCTTGCGCGAGGCCACGCGCGAGAAGCTGGGCGACGCGGAGGCGCACTACAACCTGGGCGTCATCCTGCTGCGCGAGAACGACTTCGACGGCGCCATCGGCGAGTACCAGCGCGCCATCGCGGCGGACCCGAAGCACGCGCGCGCGCAGAACAACCTGGGCGTGGCGCTCAACGAGAAGGGCGACCCGCGCAAGGCCACCGACGCGTTCATCAAGGCCATCGCGGCGGACCCGAAGTACGCGGAGGCGCACTTCAACCTGGGGCTCGCGTACTACCAGCTGGGCGACAACGTGCGCGCCACCAAGGCCTTCGAGAAGGCGCTGGTGCTCGAGCCGCGTCGGGCCAGTGGCCCGTACACGCAGCTGGGCCACCTGTACCTGGAGCAGGGCAAGAAGAAGCAGGCGGTGGAGGCGTTCAAGAAGGCCATCGAGAAGAGCTCCGACGACGGCAAGAAGACGACGGAGGCGTACCAGGGCCTCGCCCGGGCGTACCTCTCGCTGGGCAAGGCGGACGAGGCGGTGGCCACGCTGAAGACGGCGGTGGAGGCGTTCCCCAAGGACGCGGCGGCGCGCGCGGGTTACGGCGAGGCGCTCAAGGCCAAGGGTGACCTGGATGGCGCCATCGCGGAGTACGAGGAGTGCGTCGCCCTGTCGCCGACGGTGGAGAACCGGCTGGCGCTGGCGGACACGTACGCGAAGAAGCGCGTGGCGGCGAAGGCGCAGCCCCTGTTCCTGGGCGTGCTGAAGGAGGACCCGAACCACCGCGCGGCGAAGCTGGGCCTGGCGGACCTGCTGATGGCGATGGGGGACTACCCCGGCGCGGAGACGTACCTGCGCCCGAAGGAGGGCGAGGAGGCCGACACGGCGGCGCTGGCGCGGCTGGGCATCGTCCACTCGCGGCGCGGGCGGCCGGAGCAGGCGGTGACGGAGCTGGAGGCGGTGGTGGCCAAGGACCCGGCGCAGATTGAAGCGCGCGCGGAGCTGGGCTTCCTGTACCTGCGTGGTGGTGATGGGGCAAAGGCGCGCAAGGTGCTGAGTGATGCGCTGGCGGTGGAGCCTCGCAACGCGCTGACGTTGTTGTACCTGGGCCATGCGCTGTACCAGCAGGGCAACACGAAGGACGCGGAGAAGTCCTTCCGGGGCTCCGCGCAGGTGGACCCGACGTTCGCCGAGCCGCACAACGCCCTGGGGCAGTTGCTTGAGGCGACCCAGCGCGTGGATGAGGCGAAGCAGGAGTATCAGACGGCGCTGAAGCTCCAGCCGAATCACGAGGATGCGCAAATCGCCCTGAAGCGACTGGGTGGTGCCGCGTCCGCGAAGGCGGAGTAGTCAGCCGGCGGGTGGATGCCCGCCCTCGTCGACCCGGGGCCACGGCCCTGGCCCGGGTCCGAGTGGCGGTGATTCGCGCCGGGATGCCGCGCAGCACCGACTGACGCGAGCACCGTGTCCGCGCTGGCGCGTCCCCCCGGCCAGCGGCTTCACACCAGCGGGCACAGCAGCGCCTCCTCCTGAGTTCACTCCGCCTGGGAGGTTGTTACGCCGGGATGCCGAGCAGCACCGCGCCCACGGACACGAGCACCGCGCCCGAGAGCTGACGGTGTCCGAGCCGTTCCCCCTGGAACGCGGCGAGCAGCAGCGCGAAGGCGATGGACGTGTTGCGCAGCGTGAGCACCACCCCTGCCCCGCTGTCACTCAACGCCGTCAGCAATAGCGAGAAGGACAGCATGCTGATGGTTCCCCCGATGAGCACCAGCCAGGGCCGGCACCACGCCTGTCGCAGGAGCTCCACGAAGCCGAGCTGTCGCCCGCGCTCCACCATCAACACTGGGAGCGCGATGAGCAGGCCCGTGGTGAACAGGGCGGGCGGCTGCGCGCGCTCCGCCAGCGCCAGCTTGTAGCTCAGGTGATAGCCAGCAATCGCCACCGCCGACAGCGCCGCCCACGCCACGCCCGAGGCCGCGCGTCCCTGAGGGCGCGACACGTGCATCACCACCAGCCCCGCGCCCAGCACCCACGCGCCCGTCAGTGACCACACCGACACGCGCTCCGCCAACAGCAGCACCGACACCGGCCACACCAGCAACATCGCGCCACCGCGCGACACCGTGTACGCGAGTCCCAGTGGTGCTCGGTGCAGTGCTCTCGCGAGCGCCACCAGGTAGACGCTCTCGCACGCACCCGCGCACAGCGCCCACATCAATCCTCGCGTCGTCGGGAACGCCTCGCCCCTCATCCCCAGCGCCCACAGTCCTCCGCCCACCGTCGCAACGGTGATGACGCCCACCACCCCGGCCTCCGGATTCGGATGCCGCTTGAGCATCGCGTTCCACGACGCGTGGAGGAAGGCGGACAGCAACACCAACACCAGGGCAGCGGTCTGCAACGAGGCACCTCGGAACGACGAGGCTCCGTATCTACTCCAGCCACGCCTCCCGGGTCCTCATCTGCTCACGAGGCGCCATCCGGTCTGCCTGGCATCACGCTCCCGAGAGGAACCCGGGCCTGGTGGGCGAAGGTTGACGCGCCATCCGCCTCGCGCAGGTCCTCACCTGCTCACGGGTCCGATTCACCGGGCCCGCTCCCAGAGAAGAACCGTGCAGGCAACACCGGCCCCGTGGGCACGGGCTGACGTTCGAGCTGACGCTCGCGTCCGAAGGTGTACCGCGCCTCCGCGTGTGCCCCGAAGGACCCGCCTCGCGCCTGCGCGGACAGCACCAGGTCGGTCTCCGGAACCACGCCGGGAGCAACCGCCACCACACAGGGCGTCACCCGAGCATGGGCCCCCGCGCTCCTCGGCAACACGAACTCCGTGGAGCCCTCGACGACACGCGCACCCTCGGGGAGCACGATGCTCACCTCGATGTCCGCGTCGAGACCCGCGCGTCGCTCCACCTCGGCCACGAGTGACAGAGCACCGCCCTCGGACACCACCTCGCGCCAATCGACCCGCATCGGCGCGGGCATTCGCGACGTCAGCCCCCTCGGCGCGCCCGTGGCACTTCCCGAGTGGACATGTTCGTCCGACGAGGTCCGGGGTTCTTCCTCGCGACCGCGCGAAGAAGGTGTCCGAAAGAGCGCCTCTCGCACCTGATGACGCGCACCCGACTCGCACACCACGGCGGTCGCCGTCGACACGCTCCCGCGAGACGAGGCCCGAGCAGGTGCCTCCACTTCGCGCGCCATCCGAGGCGTGGCACGTGAAGACACTCCACGGCCCACGGCTGCGCCCTCCTGCTGTGAGAGCGACGGCGAAGGCTCCGGACTCCTACGCGGACGCCCTCGGGCTCGCTCCACTCCCGAGGCCACTCCCGCCGAGAGCGCTCCCACCAACGCCAGCGCCAGCACCGCACCCGCGATGCGCCGTCGAGGACTCGCGAGCCACCTCACGGGCGACCCGCGTCCACTTCCCATCATCGACACGACGAACTCCCTACGGCCCCTGGCGCGAACATGGACATGCTCCGCTCACCTGCACAGGGGCGCGTGGCTCGGATACGGATACGCCACGGCGGGCTCGGTGGCGGCGTCCATCAGCTCGCGGGGAAAGCCTCCGCACATGAGCGCATCCAGGAAGTCCGCCAGACACGGCGCGGCCTCCAGCGTCTCCGCCACATCCACGGGCGTCCCCTCCTCCATGCGCCACGTGTGCTTGCGATAGCCCCGCGCCCACGGAGCCAGGTTCATCGCCGGAGCCGCGAGCGACTCGTACAACAGCTGCCGCGACGGCGTGCTCGTGCCCAGCCGATAGAGGATGGCGGCCACCTCGTTCTCCTCGATGGGCTGGAGCAGCCCGTCCTCGGGACGAGGCCGGCTCCACGCAATCATCTCCGGTGAGCGTGTCTCCAGGTCCAGCCAGAACATCGTCCCGCCCTGGCGGTCGTAGTAGCGGGGACTGCCACGTGTGTCCGAGCTGAACCATGTGGCCCACCCCTCGCTCCACGCCTGCCCCGGAAACGTCGGCACGCCCAGGAAATGAGGCCCGCCCTCGGCCGGGCTCGTCCCATGGCTCGCCATGGCCCAGTGTCCCAGCTCGTGGAGCACCATCGCCTCGGACCACCACGCCGCATCCGAGTCCCCGGGCAGCCAGAGCTGCGCGGACCAGCGGCGCCCCACCGCCGTCACCTGCCACGGCGCGAAGCACGCCCCACAGGACCACGTCGTGCCGAAGCCCAGCCAGGCCACCAGCGGCAGCCCCGTGTCGCCATATCGCTCCCGCGTCCCGTGCCACGCCGCGCTCACCGCCTCGAACACCGCCGCGGCCCCGGAGCCCTCGGACTCCTCGATGGCGACCACGGGTGAATCGAGCAGCGCACGCGTCGGCCTCGACCAGCTCCAGATGCGCGCCGAGGCACCAGGCGTCGCGGGCACGCCCTGCGCACCCGACAGTCCCGGGTCCGCCACCGCGTACTCCACCAACCCCGTCTGCCCCTGCCCCGCCGCGTACACCACCACGGCGTCCTCCGCGCCCACCTCCCGCGCCACGCGCACCGTGAATCGCCCCGAGCCATCCGTCACGGCCAGGTCCACGAGCGCCCCGCCCTGGAACGACGCGACGAGGAAGCCCCGCGCGGACACCCACTCCGCCTCCGGCGCCCAGTCGCGGAACGACGCGTCCGGCAGTCGCCGCGCATAGCGGGCCACGCCGCTCAGCGTCCGCCCGGGAGCGCCGCAGAAGCCGCGGTTCCCTTCCGCCACACAGCCCGCGTCACACGCGGCGGATGCCCAGCGCCCAGCCGCGCAGCGCTCCAGCGCGCCCGCGTCGGAGCAACGGGACGTGCCCTCCACACAGGCCGCCGCGGCCTCGCAGTGCGCGCCACCTGCCTCCACACAGGCCTCACCCATCGCGCAGTCCCGCTGCTGGAGCTGTCCATCGACACAGCGCTCCACCACGCGAGGGCCCAGACATCGCCCCTCGGGGGGAAGCGCGTCACAGGCGATGCGCATCCGAGGGCTCTCCTCGGGCAGGGCGCCGCACGCGCTCTGTCGGCACGCCTCATCGGAGGGCTCGCACGCGGAATCACAGGGCGCGCCCGCGCCGCACGCCAGCAACCCCACGCTCCACACCACCAGCGCCCACGCTCGCACCGCGGACTCGAAACCCACCAGGGGGACATCCTCCACGCCCGCCACACTGGTGACGGGTGCGCGGCAGGACAACACGCGCTCCTCCGAGGACTGCAGGAGCAGGAAGCGCGGGGGTCCCCTGCTCGCTCGCATCCGAGCGCGCACTCTGTCCATCAGGAGACAACAGCAGCTGGAACACCGCCTGCCCGGCTGCTCCACGCCCGAGGACGGGCGGTCAGCCTGGGGTCAGACAAGAACACTCCTCGCGGGGGCGGGCGCCCGGCGGTACAGCCTGGAGGGAGGCCGGGTTCGCCGCACACCCCCGCGAGAAGCAGCTTCAGACAACGACTGCCAGACTCCCGCTCACGCGGGAGGTGAGACGCGGCCCGAGGGGATGACGAAGGGACCGGGCACCTCCGGCCACTCGACGACCTGGACCTGCAGACCAAAGGTGCTCGCGATGAGGTCCGCGCGGAGCACCTGCGCGGGAGGGCCCAGCTCCACCAGCCGACCTCCCGCGATGACGGCGATGCGATGCGCGTACCGCGACGCCAGGTTCAAGTCATGGAGCACCGCGAGCACCGCGCCACCGTTGCGCGCGAAGTGCGTCGCCTCTTCCAGCACCAGGTGCTGATGCGACAAATCCAGACTCGACGTGGGCTCGTCGAGCAACAGGTAACGGCCCCCATGCGCGGGCGCATCCCAGAGTTGCGCCAACACGCGCGCCAGCTGCACGCGCTGCCGCTCGCCGCCCGACAGCGACGTATACGGACGCGAGGACAGGTGACGGATGTCCATCACGTCCAGCGCCGCCTGCGCCACGTCCAGGTCCGCGCCACTGTCACCGCGCATCGGATGCGGACTGCGTCCCAGCAGCGCCACCTCCAGCACGGTGAAGCCGAACCCCAGGGATGACTCCTGCGGGAGCACGCCCAGCCGCAGCGCGCGCTCGCGAGACGGCCACTTCAAGAGCGGGCGCCCATCCAGCAGCACCTCGCCCACGGAGCAGGGCAGCTCGCCCGAGAACGCGGACAGCAGCGTGGACTTGCCCGCGCCGTTGGGCCCCACCACGGCGAGCACCTCGCCGGGCACCAGCTCCAGGGACAGCGGCCCCAGCGTGCGCCCTCGGCCCCGCCACACCTCGACGCCTCGTGCCTCCAGGCTCATAGGGTCCCCTTGCTGCGCGCCAGCAGAGCGATGAAGACGGGCACCCCCAGCGCCGACGTCAGCGCGCCCACGGGCAGCTCCACCGGAGCCGCCAGGGTGCGTGTCAGCGTGTCCGCCACGACGAGCAGCGCCGCGCCCAGCAGCGCCGAGGCCCCCATCAACCGACGGTGGTCCGGCCCCATCCCGAGCCGCAGCAGCGCGGGGACCATCAGGCCCACGAAGCCGATGACGCCCGACGCAGACACCGCCGCCCCGACGCCGAGCGCTCCCGCCAGGATGAGCCTGCGCTTGAGCCGCTCCACGTCCACGCCCAGGTGCCACGCCTCGCGCTCCCCCAGCAGCAGCAGGTTGAGCGAGCGCGCCTCTCGCAACAGCAGCGCCAGCGCCACCAAGAGCGGCGCCGCGGCCGCGCCCACCACGCTCCACGAGGACCCGCTCAGGCTGCCCCACGTCCAGAAGGTGATGGTGCGCAGCTGCGCGTCGGTCGCGATGTGCGTGAGCAGGCCGATGCCTGCCCCCGCGCCCGCCGTCACCGCCACGCCCGCGAGCAGCACCCGCGTCGTCTCCGAGCGTCCTCCCCCCGTGCCCAGCCGCTGCGCGAGCAACGTCGCGCCCAGCGCGCCCATGAAGGCCATGCCCGGCACCGCCAGCAGCCGGAACGCGCCCAGCCTCGAATCGATGGACAGGTCCAGGATGATGGCCAGCACCGCGCCCAGCGCCGCGCCGCCCGAGGTGCCCAACAACCCCGGCTCCACGAGCGGGTTGCGGAACAGGGCCTGGAGCGCGGCGCCGCACGTGGCCAGCACCGCGCCCACCATCACCCCGAGCACCACGCGCGGCAGGCGGATGGACAGCAACACCGCCTCCTGCACGGCCTCCAGCCGATGCCCCGTCTCCACCCCGAGCGCTCCCAGCACGCTGCCCGCCAGCCCCAACAGCGGCACCCGCACCGAGCCCACCGAGAGCGACGTCAGCGCGGCCACCCCGAGCGCCGCGCCCAACACCCACCACGGACGTGGACGGAGACGGGCCGGATTCACCGACTCGCGCGCGGGATAGCTCGCGGGAGCCGGTGCCACGTCCGAGGCGCTCATTTCGCGTCCCGCGCCGGCAACCCCATGCCGTCCTGGATGCGCTGCACGGCCTTGCCCAGATGCGGCCCCAGGCTCATGAAGTGCACGTCCTCGACGGTGGTCGCCTTCCAGCCCTTCGCCTGGGACAGCCCCGGCACGTCGCGCAGCCCCGCCTCCCCGCCGATGGCCGTCAACGTGCCCTCCGGAACCAGGATGATGTCGGGCGCGGCGAGGATGACACCCTCCGCCGTGAGCGGCCGGTGCCCCGAGTACTCCGTCACCGCGTTGACGCCCCCCGCCAGACGGATGAGCTCGTCGGTGGGCGTCTCCTTGCCCGCGACCATCAGCGCGTTGGCCCCCCGCGCGTACAGCGCGAGGATGCGCACGGGCTTGTTCTGCTTGCCCTTCGCGGCCCGCGCCGCCGCGTCCTGGAGCTGCTTCTCCAGGTCCGCCACCAGCGCCTCGCCCTGGGACTCGCGCCCCAGCTTCCTGGCGAGCACGCGGACGCGGTTGCGCGCCTCGTCCAGCGTCGGCTTGTTGGACAGGATGACGACGTCCATGCCCGCCGAGCGCAGCTGCTCGAGCACGCCCGGAGGCCCCGCCTCCTCGGACGCGAGCAGCGCCGTGGCGCCGAGCGCGACCAGGGGCTCCGACGCGAGCGCGCGCTGGTAGCCCACCTTGGGACGGCCACGCGCCACCGGCAGCGCGAGGCTGGTGTCGTCCACGCCCACCACGGCCTCGCCCATCCCCAGCGCGAACACCGTCTCGGTGACGGCGGGCCCCACCGTCACCAGCTTCACCGGCGCGCTCTTCGCGGCGGCGGCGGGCGCGGCGGCCAGCGCCCCCTGCGACAGGAGCAGCGCGGCGAGCCCCAGGCTCCAGCGCTTCATGACACCACCCCGGGCGCGGGCAGCACGGCGACGAGCTCTTCCACCAGGGCCCGCCAGTCGGTGGACTCGGGCACGCCCGGCTTCCGCTTGCCGAAGATGAGCGCGATGTTCTCGCCGTCCTTGTCGAACAGCTCCAGCGACGTGACGACGCCGTCCCGCGTGGGCTTGCGGACGATCCAGGCCGAGTGGATGTGGTCGGTGCGCAGGTGCAGGTTGAAGCTGGGGTCCAGCACGTTCATCCACGGGCCCATGGCCTTCACCGTGTGCACCGGGCCGGTGTGGATCTGGATGGCGCCGGGGTTGCCCACGAACACCATGATGGCCAGCCCCGAGGCCGCCACCTTCTCCAGCACCCACGTCAGCGACGCGGACGCCACGGGCGTGACGAACTCCTTGCCCACCAGCCGCAGCGCCTGGGTGCGCGCGACCTTGAAGCGGCGCAGCAGCGGGAAGAAGTCATGCGTGTCCTGCAGCCCGCGCCAGCCCTCCACCAGGCCCGCCACGTCGATGTCCGCGTCCGGACGCGGCGCCTCGGGGGCGGTGGCCGCCTCCACGGGGACGACCTTCGTCTGCTCCGCGTGGGTGAAGTCCTCGACGATGCGCTCGAACGCGGAGACGCCCTGCTCGTCCTCCAGATAGATTTTGTGCAGGGCCATGCCGGTGGCGTCGAAGAAGTGCAGGCTGCGGCGGATGCCCTCGGGCCGCGTCTCGCGCACCGCGTAGCCGAAGCGCCAGCGCGTCAGGAACAGGCGCAGGTCGATGTTCTCGTCGAGCACCAGCGCGACCGCGCCGTTCACCTCGATGTTGCGATACAGGCCGCGCTTCTCGTGCACCGCGCTCTCGTTGCGCGTGAGCGTCATCACCTTGCCCAGCGTGTCCAGCCGGGGCAGCAGGGCATCGAGGCGCAGGTCCAACCGGACGACGTCGCCGCCCACGCCGGTGGCGAGCAGCTGGGCCTCGCTCACGCCCAACTGCTGGGCCGCGTCGCGGATGCGCATGCGCGGCTCGGCCTCGCGCAGCGCGTTCCAACGCTGGAGGAGGGCGGTGGGCTCGGAGGAGGAGGCCGTGGAGGCAGGGTTGGAAATCATGGCGGACACCTGGAAAGGGGGGAACAGGACGGCGACATCAACGCGAGGCTTCGGCGGAGATTTCTTCGGACGGCACGTCATCGACGGCCGCGCCACCCGTGGGCGCCGTCAGCTTCGACCAGCGCAGCTTCAGCATCGCGGGCGTGCCGGCGTCGTCGTAGTAGGACTCCATCTTCACCTTGACGTACGCGCCGGAGTCGGTGCGCACCACGTACACCTGCGCGCGCGGCGTCAGCTTGTGCGTGGACACGTCATAGGAGTACCAGGCGCCGTTCGCCTCGAAGACGGTGTCCGGGTCCGAGCCCTCGTCGTCCCCGTCGTCCTGGTCCACCGCGTAGCCGCTCGCGGGCGCCTGGGTCAGCCCCGCGAAGTCCTGACCGGACACCACCGCCACCTCCACGCCACCCGTGCCGTTGACGCCGCCGCGCGAGCGGATGTGGTAGCGATTGAAGGACAAGTCCCAGAGCGCGTCCGTCTCCGGCGACACCTGCGCGCCCTCGTCCAGGTCCAGGCCAATCCAGACCGACGAGTCCGTGGCGTTCACCGTGGTGGTGATGGAGCCGTCCGCGTTGCTCACGTGGCTGATGTGCGTGCCGTCCGTCGGGTCCAGGTCCTCGCCCGGCGTGGGCTCCAGGTCGTCACCGCAGGCGGCGAGCAGACCGGACAGGCACAGCGCGGCGACGCGGGACGCGGAGAGGAAGGTGGGACGGGACATACGGGCTCCTGGGAAGTGGGGGTGGAAGCTCACAGCCGGAAAGCGACGCCGGCCTGGAAGGAACGCGGAGGAATGGGCAGGTCCGTCGGGTTGCCCGCATCGGCCAGGTTGGAGCCGATGACGAAGAACTGGAGCGCCTCGCGCGGACGCCACGCGATGCGCGCGTCCAGGGAGAGGTACGCGTCCGAGTCGTACGGGTTGGCGACGCCGTCCCCATCCGTGTCCGGATAGAAGGGCCGCTTGCCGACGAGCGCGCCGCGCACCCACGTCTCCAGGCCCCACTCGCGGTGGCGCCAGGTGACCTGCGCCGTCAGCCGGTGGCGCGCCTGGCCCTCCAGCGCGCGCTCCTGCGACTGGTCGCGGCCGTCGGTGAGCGAGTACGCCAGCTCCCCCGACAGTCGCCACGGGAACTGCTGACGGAGGCCCAGCTCGCCGCCGCGCACCCGTGCGCGCGCCACGTTGACGTAGGAGAACTGCTGCTGCTCGCCGCCCTGCTCCACGGACGTCCCAATCATGTCGCGCAGCGAGTGCTGGAACGCGCTCACCCACAACAGCGAGCGCTCCGTGGGGCGCACCTCGGTGGCGACGCTGAAGCTGCGCGAGCGCTCCGGCTTCAGGTCCGGGTTGCCGCGCACGACGTAGCCCACCGAGGGGTTCTCGAAGTCGATGAGCAGCTCCTGGAAGCCCGGCGCCCGGTAGCCCCAGCCGTAGCTGGCGCGCACGGTGAGCCACGACAGCGGGTCCACCTTCGCCGCGAGCCGGGGCGTCACCGCCGAGCCGAACTGCGTGTCCACGTCCACGCGCGCGCCGGGGACCACCACGAGCTTGGGCTCCGTCAGGAGCGTCCAGCTGTCCTGTGCGTAGAGCGAGCCACGGCCCCGCTCGCCGGTGCCCGTCTCCAGCCGGTCCGCCGTCAGCCACTCGCCCAGCGCCTCCGCGCCGACGACGAGCGCGTGCCGCTCACCCAGGCGCGCGTCCAGCTGCGTGCCCAGGCGGGCCTGCTGGTCGCGCGTCTGTTCCACCGTGTCCAGCGCGGAGGAGCGGCGCTGGTCGCGCAGGTACGTCCGCTGGAAGCGCGAGTACGAGCCCTCCACGCGCAGCGACGCGTCGTCGCTCAGCTTCCACGACGGCGCCACGCGCGAGTTGATGGACGTGTCTCGACTGGCCCGGTCGAACACCGCGCCGGTGGCGCCCAGGTCGATGCCGCGCTGGGTGCGCCGCGAGACGCCCGCGGACGCCTCCAGCGACATCGCCCCCTGGTTCTTCAGGTCGCCGCTCGCCGAGACGTCGAAGCCGTCCAGGCTGCTGCCGCTGGTGCCGACGTCGGTCGTGTCCAAATCGTAGGACGCGCGGCGCTGCAGGCCGCCGCTCAGCCGCAGCCCCCAGCTCTCGCCTCGCGCCTCACCCGTGGCGTCCAGGTCCAGCCGGTCCAGCTGGCCGTACGCCAGCCGCAGCTCTCCGCCGAGCGGCCTGCGCGCGCGACGGGTGATGAAGTTCACCACGCCGCCCACCGCGTCGCTGCCGTAGAGGACGGACGAGGGGCCCTTCACGATTTCGACCTGCTCCACGTCCTCGAGGGACAGGCGCGACAGGTCCACGCTGCCGGCCACGCGGCCCGCGACGCGCTCGCCGTCCACCAGCACCAGCACGTACTCGGGTCCCAGGCCCTGCACCTGGAGCGACGCGCCCGCGAACGTCTGGTTCACCACCAGGCCCGGGTGTGCCGCGAGCAACTCCGACGCGTCGCGTGCGCCGCTGGCGACGATCTCCGCGCGGGTGATGACCTCGGTGGCCACCGGTGTCTCGCTCAGCCGCTCCTGCCTGCGCGACGCCGTCACCACCGTGCGCGCCGTGGGCACCTCGTCGAGCGACGCGTCCGCAGGCACGGGCGTCGAAGATGCCGAGGTCGTCGAGGCCCCTGGACCCGCGACGACCTCGGCCTGCTTCGACTGCTCCACCGCATCCTCGGTGACGCCCGACGCGGAAGACTCCGACTGCGCCGGGACCTGCTCCCCGGCGGACTGAACTTCAGAAGGGACAGAGGACTCGGGCGCGGCGGCCCCGGGCTCCGACGCCATCGAGCCCCACGCCATCGACGGCGCGGCACAGGCCAACACGAAGAGACACCAACTGCCGCGCATACAACGTCCTCCGGCCCGCGACCGGTCGAGACTCCCCAGCGTCCTGGAGTCCCCACGGGGCACTGGGCTCAACGGCCTCGGGCCTCAAAGTCCAAACCTGTGACACCCCGGGACGAGCGCCCCGGAACTCCCACCGCTCCACCGTGCGCGCCCTTCGCGCTCCCATCACCCGGCGGCCGCTCCAGCGGCACCACCCGCGTCCGATGACACCGCCGGCACTTGAGCTCCACGCCCTCGGGCACCCGCCTTGCCAGCAGACTTCCGCACAGACACCGCAGCTCGCCCGCCTCGCCCTCCCGCTGGCATCCGTCGCGCATCTCCACCCCGGTGTCTGAAACGCGACTGACGATATTGATACTCATTATCAAAGTCAATCTTCTCTCCCAGGTTCTGTCCCGGGGCGGACAAGTGCGGGTTCCAGGAGGACGGTGAGTGGGGATTGGCGCACCCAGGGACAGTCCGGGGCGGACACTCCGTGGGGCCCGGGGCGAGCGGAGGGCGCGCGGCCAGGGCCATGCCGCGCGGGCGGGGGCACCGTGGAGCTGGGCGCGGACGGCCTCTGGATGAGGAGCGGCACCGCGCGGGCGGGGCGCCGTGGAGCTGGGCACAGACGGCCTCTGGGTGAGGAGCGGCACCGCGCGGGTGGAGGCACCGTGGAGCTGGGCACAGACGGCCTCTGGATGAGGAGCGGCACCGCGCGGGTGGAGGCACCGTGGAGCTGGGCACAGACGACCTCTGGATGAGGAGCGGCACCGCGTGGGCGGGGCGCCTTGGAGACGGGCGCTGACGGCCTCTCGATGAGGAGCGGCACCGCGCGGGCGGGGCGCCGTGGAGCTCGGCGCAGACGGCCTCGAGATGAGGGCTCGGCCCAGGCGGCTCAGCGCGGCGGGGGCGCCGTGGAGCTCGGCGCAGACGGCCTCGAGATGAGGGCTCGGCCCAGGCGGCACCGCGCGGGCGGGGCACCGTGGAACTCGGCGCAGACGGCCTCTGGATGAGGGCTCGGCCCAGGCGGCACAGCGCGGGCGCGCGCGCCGTGGAGGCTGGCGCGGATGGCCTCGCCGCCGAGGAGGGAACCCGGCGCTAACCCTCGGCGCTGCGGCGCTTCGCACAACTGGCGGCCTCGCCGTCGAGGCGAGCGCCGGGCGCTTCCCCTCGACCTAGTGAAGCTTGGGGCGCGCGGCGGCTTCGCGCTGGATGCGAGGCTTGGGCGTCACCATGCGGGCGATGCCGTAATAGAGCTGGTCCTCGGTGTAGACCTTGCGCACGCGCCGGTGGGTGCCGGGGACGTAGGCGGGGCCGGGACGCTCCAGCCACTGGAGCACGCGCACCTCGCCGGTGAGGGCCAGGGCGGAGAGCAGCTCCGGAGGGCACTGCTTGAGGTAGCGGCGCACCAGGGGGCGCAGCTTCCGGGAGAAGTCCTTGCCGAGCACCGCGTGCCTGCGCCCCGAGTGCAGCGTGCCGTCGAAGCGGCGCGACATGTGGAAGAGCTCGTGCATCACCGTCTCCAGTCGGGCCCGGGCGGTGGACCCCCGGAAGAACAGCGGCCGGAGGGTGATGCAGTAGAGCATCCGCCGGCCGCGGATGCGGATGACGGGCTTGCGCCGGCCCCGGCGGTCCTTGCTCTTGCCACCCCGGAAGCACAGGGGCTTGACGGTGCCGCGGGAGGCTCGGCGCGCCTCACCCGCCACCACCAGGATGCGGCCCGCCTTCACGTGGGCGAACTCCGGCAGCTTCGTCGCGATGTCCCGGATGAGGGCGCGGACCGTCTTGTTGAAGTTGGGGCGGCGTCGGACCACGAGTGGTGGACAGTCTAGCGGAAAAGCCCTTGGGGAGGCCCTCCAGGGTGCACACAATGTCTAGCGTCATGCGCAAGACTTCGCTCGTCGTCCAGCTCGCGGCACTCGTCTGCTTGGGTCTGGGGTGCGCCTCGGCCCCCTCCCGTCCGTCGGCCTCGGCCTCGCTGACAGGCCAGCAGACCTCCGTGGAATCCCAGGGCCTCACCGAGGCCACCCTGCGCTTCGGCGCCCAGCTCGAGAGCGCCGGCCCCGGCATGGTGGAGCGGGCCGACTACGAGCTCGTCTCCGACGGGAAGGTCCTCAAGAAGGGCTCCGCCAGGCTGGAGACAGCCCTCCAGCCCGGGACCGCGACGGAGGTCTCCTTCGAGGAGAAGGCCGCCTACGTCCAGAGCCCCGAGGACCTCGCGCGCCTGAGCGCCCAGGGCGGCACGGTGCTGCTCGCCCTCCGAGGCGTATTGGTGGTGCGCTCCGGCGACTCCGAGCAGCAGGTCCCCTTCGCCGCGAGCCGCGCGGTGCGCGTGCCCCGCCTCCCCACCGTGGTGGTGGAGGAGCTGGATGGGGCGCGCTACTCGGCCGAGGAGGTGCAACTCAACCTCCGGCTGGGTATCCGCAACCCCAACCCCTTCCCGCTGAAGCTGGATGGGCTGACGTGGCAGGTGGCGGTGGCGGGCAAGGCGCTGGACAGCGGGACGCTGGCCCAGGCCGACAGCGTGGATGCGTCCGCCACGGGTGTGTACCCGGTGGAGGTGGCGGTGACGAAGGACTCGTGGGGGCCGGAGGTGAAGTCCCTCATCTCACGGGGAATCCTGCCCTATGGGGTGACAGGAGAGCTGACGGGTCCACTGATGCGGGTGCCGTACTCGCTGACGGGCGAGGTGAAGCTGAACGTGTCCCGCTAGGATGGGCGATGCGTGCCCATCTATCTGTTGAGTGAAGAGCACCCGGAGCTGTTCCCTCCTCCGGACCGCGCGGACAAGAGCGGCGTGCTCGCCGTGGGCGGGGACCTGAGCCCCGAGCGGCTGCTGGCGGCGTACTCACGTGGCATCTTCCCCTGGTTCAGCGAGGGGGACCCCATCCTGTGGCACTCGCCGGACCCGCGCTTCGTACTGGAGCCGGACAAGCTCCACGTGGGCCGCAGCCTGAGGAAGACGCTGGCGCGGGGCGAGTACGAGGTGCGCTACGACACGGCCTTCGCGCGCGTCATCACCGAGTGCGGCCGCGTGACGCGCCCCGGGCAGAACGGCACGTGGATCACCAACGAGATGCTGGAGGCGTACGTCGCGCTGCACGAGCGCGGCTATGCGCACTCGGTGGAGGCGTGGGCGGGAGGCGAGCTGAAGGGCGGGCTGTACGGCGTGTCGCTGGGCGCGGCGTTCTTCGGCGAGAGCATGTTCGCGCTGGCGCCGGACGCATCGAAGGTCGCCTTCGTCACCGCGGTGGAGCGCTTCAAGGCGTGGGGCTTCCAGTTCGTGGACTGCCAGGTGGAGACCGAGCACCTGTCGCGCTTCGGCGCGGAGTCCTGGCCCCGGAAGCGCTTCCTCACCGCGCTGCGCGAGGCCCTGCGCCAACCGACGCGGCAGGGGAAGTGGACCCAGCCCGCGTCCGAGTGACGAGCGCGAGCGTCAGTCCTCCACGCCCCACAGCTCCACGGTGCCGTCCGCCCTGCCCCACGCCACCAGGCGCCCGTCGGGCGAGAACACCGCGTCGCTCGTGTGCAGGTCCTCGCCGTCGCCATGGCTGAACAGGGCCTCGCCCGTGTCGAAGCGATGCACGCCGAAGCCTCGGCCATCGCGAGAGGCGGCGAGCAGCGCGCCGTCGGGGCTGAAGCTCAGGTTGCACGCGTAGCCCTGGAAGCCCGCGAGCGACTTCACCTGGCGACGCTCGCCCACGTGCACCACGGCGACCTCCTCCGTGATTCCGCCCACGGCGAGCAGCGGCTGCGTCGGATGGAAGGCGAGACTCCACACCGTGGACGCGTCGATGGAGAGCGCCACGGGGCGGGCCTCGGAGGCGACGTCCCAGAGCCACAGGTTCTCGCTGCGTCGGTCATCGGCGTGGAAGGTCACCGCGGCGTAGCGGCCCTCCGCAGAGAGCGCGCACGCCGTCACCGACACGCCCAGGTCCATCGGCGTGAGCTCACGAAGCGGCCGCCAGGACTTCAGGTCCCACACCTCGGGCGAGTCACCTTCCAACGGAATCAGCAGCAACCGCGCGCCATCCGAGGACACGGCGAGCCGGGTCACCGCGTGCGTCAGGTGCCGCTCACGCACCTGTGCACCGTCCGTCGCGCAGAAGGCCACCAACCTCGGCCGCCACGGTCCTTGGGGCGACCGGTTCGCGGACACCACCGTCAAGACGTGCTCGGCGTCAGGGAACGCCAGGGAGTGCATTCCGGACGCGGACTCGTGGGTGCCCATCGGCTCCGGCGAGAGCGTCTCCACATCCCACCACCGCAGGGGCTGTCCCCTCCGCGCCAGCGCGCCGAGCCGGGCACCCGTCGGGTCGAAGACGAGCCGCTGGCCACAGGCAAACAAGTCCGGCACAGCGGGACCGAGCCTTGCCACCGGTTTGAGGCTCTCCGCGTTGGACTCGGTGATGACGGGACGGGAAGCTCGCATGGGGATGCTCGGCCGACGGGGCGGGAGCGGGGGCCTGACCGCGCCCCACCCTCCGCATACGAAGCCAGGGCGCGTCCCCGGTCACCGGAGACGACGAACTCCCTCAGCGCCTCACCTTGCACGGGGACAGGGTGCGTTGCTGCACCATCAGGTCCTCCTCCGAGGGGCTGCTGTAGCGCACGGCCTTCGGCGCGGCCTTGGGCTTCGCCACCTCGTGCACGTAGAGCGACATCAAGTCCCGCGTGAGGATGAACTTCAGCCCGCCGCTGTCGTGCAGGCCGCCGAAGAACACCGAGCCGCCATTGCGAAGCTGCACGGGCGTCAGCGCGCCGATGGGCTTGTGCAGCACCAGGGACAGGTCCTCCGTGGCCCAGTCACACGGGTTCTTCTTCCCGGCGCGCTCCATCCACGTCACCAGGAAGTCGCTCACCGTGGTGCCATCCTCCCAGCTCGCGCCGATGCGCTCCCACAGCCGTCCGCACTCCGGCATGTCGCAGTCGCGCGCGGGCACGTACTCCATCACGTCCGAGGGCAGCCCCTCCGCCTCCTTGCCCGTCTCGCGCTCCGTCGGTCGGCGCAGCTTGCAGCCCGTGGGCTCGTCCTTCTGCCGCAGCGCCACCGGCGTGCCGGACAACCTGCCCGGCGGCAGCAGGTCGCACTCCGCCTGCACCTCCGCCATGAGGAACGTCTTGCGTTCCGCGTCCGTGGCGCCCATGCGCACGGCCCACCAGGCGCTCGGCACCGCGCGACAGGGCACCGCGTCCGTCTTGCCGTAGATCCACAGTGGAATCGTCGGGTCCGGCGCGCCCAGCTTCCGGATGTCCAGCTCGTCCACCCGCTTGACGCCGGCGCGCTCCCGCTCCAGCCCCTTGAAGTAGGGGTCCTTCGACTCGGGGATGATGGCCTGGTGCACCAACCAGCCCGAGCCCTCCAGCCCCGCCTGCGAGCGCTGGGTGAAGGGCACCACGTCCGGGCGCTTCGGACAGCCCCGCTCCACGTCGGAGGGGACGATGAACTTCACCGAGCCATCATCGTCCTGCGCCCCCGCGCTCCACGGCGCGAGCAGCGCCCATCCCAACACCCATGCAGTCGACCGCATCGACAATCGCATCCGCTCTCCTCCAGGCGACTCGAATCCTGGATGCGTTCATACCCCAAGCCCGGCGCGCCGCGGCACCTCGACGCACCGCGCCCGAAGCACGGCCAGCACCTTCGCGATATGACCCCCCCGACACCCACTCACCAGGATGAGCCCATGCGCGCCCTGTCGATGCTGGCCGCGATGACACTGGCCTTGATGGCCTGCGGCAAGGACAAGCCCGACCCCGAGCCCCAACCTCCCGTCAGCGATGCCGACGAGGGCGACTGGGAGGACACGGGCCCCTTCGCCACCTGCGGCGTGGACGCCGCCTCCAACGCCTGCGGCAGCCTGGGCAGCTTCGACATCACCGGCTGCACCCCCGGGCAGCTCGCCTCGCTGGACCCCGACGGCGTCTACACGATTCACGTGCGCGCGCGCACGCCCCGCTACGGCAACACCTACGCCTTCTCGTCGCAATCGATGCGGCTGGCGGACTCGGGCGACCAGTACGCGGGCGGCCTGCCCCTCGACACGCGGCAGGTGCATGCCGGTGGCGTCGTCTTCGCCTCCGGCTCGTTCACCTCGGGCACCACCTCCCGACGCCGCTCGTTCATCGGTTGCCAGTCCCCCGCCCCGAACCGGCTGCAGGGCTGCTACGTGGACTGCATCAACGGCCGGCTCGAGAGCGAGGGCACCTTCGACGCGTGGAAGGTGACGCCTCGCGACGGCGAGCCGGTGTCCTCCGGCCTGGAGCTGATGTCCGAGACCGCCGTGTCGGCGGGACTCGCCGCCGACGTCTACGTCACCAAGGGCCACGCCTACGTCGTGTCCCTCTATGGTGGCCTCTTCGTCTACGACGTGAGCGACCCGGCCAACCCCCGGCTCACCCGCAACATCCGCCGCGCGAACGACAACTACTGGAACGGCGTGTGGGCGAAGGACGACGCGCTCTACATCGCCAGCGACTCGCGCGGCGTCATCGTCTTCGACATCAGCACCCCGGGCGAGCCGCTGGAGGTGCGCGCGATGGGCACCTCACGCACCAACGTGCACACGGTGTTCGTCGAGGGGAACCGCCTGTTCGCCGCGTCCCCCGCGCCCACCGGAGAAGTCCTCGTCTATGACATCTCCCAGCCGCTCGACCCCCAGCTGACGGGCACGTTCCAGGCCACGGGCTTCACCGCGGCGACGTCCTACGGCCCCCACGACATGTTCGCCTTCGAGGGGCGGCTCTACGTCAACTTCTGGCGCGCCGGCTACGTCATCGCGTCGCTGCAGGACGACGCCGCGCCCCGGCAGCTCGGCGCGTACCGCTACGAGCACTCCAACAGCCACGCCAGCGCCGTCGCGCGCTACGGCGAGCGCCTCATCGCCTTCGAGGGCGGCGAGGACTGGGGCGCGCACCTGCGCGTGCTGGACGTGACGGACGCCGCGAACCCCAAGCGCATCGGCGAGTACCGCCTGCGCCAGCACGTCTCCATCCACAACATGGTGCTGTCCGGCACGAAGCTCTACGTCGCCTGGTACCACGAGGGCGTGCGCGTGCTGGACGTGTCCACCCCGGAGAGCCCCCGCGAGGTGGCCCACTACAACACCTTCCGTCCGGACGACCCGATGCGCGGCGAGAGCTTCTACGACGGCGCCATCGGCATGCGCGTGCCCGGGGACGGCTTCATCTACGCGGTGGACACCTCGCGCGGCCTGCTCATCCTGCGCGAGACGCCCTGAGCCTCACTGCGCCTTCTTGCGCGCGGGCTTCTTCGGCGCCGGCTTGAGGATTTCAATCTCCACCGGGGGCTCCGACTTCACGTCGGGGCCCGCGTCCGGCGTGGCGGCCGCGGGCTCCGGGGCCTTCACCTCCACCCGGTCCTCCAGCGGCACCCGCCCCGCCGAGCGGCGGAACAGCTCCCACAGCGCCTTGTGCCAGTCCTCGCGGCTCGCCGAGCCCGACACCACCAGCCCCGCGCCGCTGTAGCGCGCCTCCAGCCCCAGCGGCTGCAGCGCGGTGGTGAACGACGTGAGCTGCTCCTGGAGCGCCGGCACGTCGAACGTCAGCTCCAAATCCCGCGCGACGAAGGCGTCCGTGCGCAGCACCTCCAGCAGCGCCGCGCGGCACGCCGCGTCCTTCACCGTGGCCGTCAGCGCCCGCTCCGCACCCTGCGTGGCCTTCAGGTCCGGACACGCCTTGCGCGCCGCCGCCAGCCGGGGCGTGACGTCCTCGTCCGGGGGGTTGCCCACGGTGAGCCGCCACACGGCGAAGCGCCCCTCCGCGTACAGGAGCATCAGCGTGCGCCCGGGCTTTCGCCCACTGAGCAACAGTTCGTTGCTGCCCTGGAGCACCTCCACGTGGGCCACGGAGGGGTCCTCCACCTCCACCCACTCGACGGCCGCCAGCTTCTGGAACTGCTCCTTGTCGACGTCCAGGGGACGGACCAGGTCCACCGGCCACGCCAGGGCCAGCGCGGGGACGAGGAGGGCCAGGAGTGCTCCAAGGGAATACATGCGAGCGGGCATCGGGGCTCCGGCGGGGTGGAACGGACCCTTAGCACGGGATAAGAACGGTGCTCTATGCCTACCTGGGCCCTCTGGGTCGCCTGCCTGGCGCTGTGCTTCGTCAGGTCGCTGGTCGCCGCGGCCGAATCCGCGCTCTACGGAACGTCGGACCTGCGTGCACAGGAGCTGGCCGAGTCCCACAAGGGCGCGTCGAGCCGACGCGTGCTGCGCCACAAGACCGAGCGCGAGGCCACCGCCACCGCGCTGCGCCTGGGCACCCTGCTCAGCGGGTTCCTCGCCGCCGCCATCGGCGCGTTCGTCCCGCCGCGCATGCTGGATTTGACGCGCTACGGTGAGGCCGCGTGGCTGCCCGTCGCCACCGTGGCCGCGGGCGCGCTGTTCGTCGGCGTGCTGGCCAGCCTCATGGAGGTCACCATGCGGGGCCTCGCCAACGCGAACCCGGAGCGCTGGGCGCTGCGGCTGTCGGGCGTGGTGTCGCTGCTGGTGGCGGTGCTCTACCCGCCCATGCGCGTGGTGCTCGGCGTGCTCAACCTGATGGCGCGCACCTTCGGCCGCACGCTGCGCTTCGAGCCGCCGCCGCCGCCGCTCGAGGAGCTGGAGAAGCTGCTCGCCGCGCAGGCCGCGAAGAACGAGGTGGACAAGAGCGCGCCCCAGCTCATCCGCTCCATCTTCGAGCTGTCCGACAAGCGCTGCCGCGACGTCATGGTGCCGCGCACCGAGGTCGTCACCGTCGACAGCACCATCTCCTCCGAGGACCTGCTGCGGCTGCTCGCCGAGGAGAACCACTCGCGCATCCCCGTGTACCGGGACGACGTGGACCACATCATCGGCGTGCTGCACGCGCGCGACATCATCCCGCTCCTGCAGCACCCGGAGCTCATCGTCCTGCAGGACATCATCCGCCCCGCGCACTTCGTGCCGTGGATGAAGCCCATCGGCGACCTCCTGCGCGACATGCAGAAGCGGAAGATCCACATGGCCATCGTCGTGGACGAGTACGGCGGCTTCATGGGCGTGGTCACGCTGGAGGACATCCTGCGTGAAATCGTCGGCGACATCGGCGACGAGTTCGAGGTGGAGGAGAAGCAGGTCGAGAAGATGGCGGACGGCAGCTTCATGGTGGACGCCGCCATGGAGGTGGACAGCTTCACCCAGGCGTTCGGCTTCCCGCTGCCCGAGGGCGACTTCGACACGCTGGGCGGCTACCTGTCGTCGCTCGCCGGCCACCTGCCGGACGTGGGCGAGCGCTTCACCTACAACGGCTGGCAGTTCGTCGTGGCCAACAAGGAAGGCGCTCGCATCGACCGCGTGCGCATGTCCCGGCTCAAGAGCGCCACGCCGGGCAAGGACACGCGCCCCAAGGAGCCTCGCTCCGAGGCCTCCGCGGCCAAGTCCTGAGCGTCACTCCGCCATGCCCTCCAGCGGGGGCACGTGCGTGAGCTTGCGCGAGCCCTGGGCCCGGAAGGACGCCCGCCGCTCCGTGCCGCCGAAGCGCAGCACCACCCCGCCGCGCAGCCGCACCGGCACCGCCCCCGTCACCGGCACCACGCGCTCGGCGGCCAGCGGGAAGAGCACGCGCAGGGGCACCTCGCCCTGGGGCGCCAGCGCCGCGTCCACGTGCTGCTGGCCGGTGGCCACGCGCCGTCCGTCCACCCACAGCTCGAAGTCCACCGCGGTGAGCGTCGCCGGGTCCGACGCGGGGTTCCTCACCTGGAGCCCGACATCGAGCAGGCCCGAGCCGTCCGCCTGGAAGTCCACGTCCAGCGACTCGACGCGCACCGCCTCGTCGTAGGCGCGCGGCTTGAGGGGCACCGCGCCCAGGCAGCCCGGGCCGACGAGCGCCGCCCATGCCCCGAGGACGAGGAGCCGCGCGCGCATCAGCCGCCCAACAGGGGCTGGAGCGCCTCCACCGTGAGGGGCCAGCCCGCCCGGCGGGCCAGCGCCTCCAGCGCCTTGATGAACTCCGCCGCCGACTGGAAGCGCCGCGCCCGGTCCGCGAAGAGCGCCTTGCGCACCACCAGCCCCGCGTAGTCCGGCAGGTCCGACGTCACCGAGGAGAGCAGCGGCACCCGCGCGTCGCGCACCTTGTGCATCAGGTCCGCCTCGTTGTCGCCCGAGTACAGCCGCCGGCTGGCGAACAGCTCCCACAGGATGATGCCCACGGCGAACAAGTCGGTGCGCGCGTCCACCGCCTGCCCCAGCACCTGCTCGGGGCTCATGTACGGCAGCGTGCCGCGCAGCGCGCCCGCGTCGCCGCGCATCATCCCCTCCACCTCCGCCACGCCGAAGTCCGTCAGCTTCACGTCGCCGTTGATGCCCAAGAGCACGTTGGCCGGGTTGAGGTCGCGGTGGACGATGGTGGCGCCGTTCTCCCCCACCTTCGCCCGGTGGATGTAGTCGAGCGCCTTGAGCAGGCACCACGCGATGTAGCACGCGGCCTCGGGCGGCATCGCCGCGCCGGCCTTGAGCAAGAGCTCCTGCATGTAGCCGAGCGTCCGGCCACTGACGAGCTCCTGCACCATGAGGTAGTCCGGCCCCGCCTTGAACAGGCGGAACGTCCGGACGATGTGCGCGTGTCGCAGGCGCACCGTCAGCTTCGCCTCGTCGACGAAGGCCTTCACGTAGGCCGTGTCGTTGCGGAACGACGGGTGCAACCGCTTGATGACAACTTCGTCAGGCTCGCCGGGCGAGCGCTGCGTCGTGGACCGGGCTCGCGCCTGGTACACCTCCGCCATGCCGCCAACGGCCAGTCGGCCGACTACCTCGTAGCCACCCAGGTCCGGAGCATCCGCCACGACACAAGCCTACTGCGATTTTCCGCAGGCACCCACTATTCAGCCATCAAGGCTGAATACAGGGCCTCGTATCGCCGGGCGGAGACATCCCAGGAAAAGTCCTTCTCCATGCCCCGCCGCCGGAAATCCGCGAGCCGGGGCGGGTCCGCGTAGAGGGCCTGGGCCCGGCGGAAGGCGGCCAGGAGCGCCGACTTGTGGAAGGCCTCGAAGAGGATGCCGTTGCCGTCCAGCCCCCCCTCCACGGTGTCCACCAGCCCCCCGGTGGCCCGGACGATGGGGACGGTCCCGTAACGCAGCGAATACATCTGGTTCAGCCCACACGGCTCGTAGCGGCTGGGCATCAGGAAGAAGTCCGCGCCGGCCTCCACCAGATGCGACAGGGCCGGGTCGAAGCCCAGGTGCACGGACACCTGGCGCGGGAAGCGGGCCTGCAGGGCGCGCAGGCCCTCCTCCAGGGGGCCCTCGCCGCTGCCCACGCCCACGAAGCGGATGTCCGCCTGCAGCGCGGTGGGCAGCGCCTCCAGGAGCAGGTCCATGCCCTTCTGCCACGCCAGCCGGCTGACGATGGCGAACACGGGCGCGTCCCCCTCCGGCAGGCCGAAGCGCTGGAGCAGCTCCCGCTTGCACACCGCCTTGCCCTCCATCTCCCGAGGGCCGAAGCGCGCCGGCAGGTAGGGGTCCGTGACGGGGTTCCACTCGTGCACGTCCACGCCGTTGAGGATGCCGTGCAGCCGGTGGGCGCGGCGGCGCAAGAGCCCGTCCAGGCCGTAGCCCTGCTCGGGCGTCTGGATTTCGCGCGCGTACGTGGGCGACACGGTGGTGAGCGCGTCGGAGAACACCAGGCCCCCCTTGAGCAGGTTGACGGTGTCGTAGAACTCCAGGCCGCCCTCCGAGGTGAACAAATCCCACGGCAGCCCCAGGTCCGCCATCGCGTCCTTCTGGAACTGCCCCTGGTAGGCCAGGTTGTGGATGGTGAACACGCTCCTGGCGCGCGACAGCGACGTGGACTGGAAGCCGCGCCGCAGCGCCACCGGGACCAGCCCCGTCTGCCAGTCGTTCGCGTGGATGATGTCCGGCTGGAAGCCCACGCGCTGGGCCGCCTGGAGCGCGCCCACGGACAGGTAGGCGAAGCGCCGCGCGTTGTCGCCGAACTCACCCGCCGCGTCGCCGTACAGCCCGTGGCGGCCGCCGAAGAAGTGCTCGTTCTCCAGGAAGAGGACCTCCAGCCCCTCCGCCACGCGGGCGGAGAGGATGGGCCCACCCACCTCGCCGAAGGGGAAGCGCAGCTGGAGCGACTGTCCGGTGGGCGCGAGTCGTCCGGCGTCGCGCAAGTCACGGTAGCGCGGGGTGACGACCTTGACGTCGTGACCCAGCGAGGCGAGCGCGGCGGGCAGCGCGCCGGCCACGTCCCCCAGTCCCCCCGTCTTCGAGAAGGGCGCCACCTCCGAGGAGATGAAGAGAATCTTCATGTGACAACCATGACGGTTGCGCCGGATGAGTCAACCGTGAACGTGCGCCCACTGTCCGCGTCCCTTATGGTGCGCCCGTGCTGATACCTCCCGACCCCATCCAGCGCTTCGCGGACGTCTTCGAGCGCGCCAAGAAGGCCATCCCCGTGGACCCCAACGCGGTGGTGGTGGCCAGCGTCGGCGCCGACGGCCGCCCCAGCGCGCGCGTCGTCCTTCTCAAGGACTTCGATGCGCGCGGCTTCGTGTTCTTCACCAACCACGAGAGCCGCAAGGGCCAGGAGCTGCTCACCCACCCCTTCGCCGCGCTGTGCTTCTACTGGCAGCCCCTGGACGAGCAGGTCCGCGTGGAGGGCCGCGTGGAGGTGGTGTCCCCCGAGGAGGCGGACCAGTACTTCAGGAGCCGCGCGCGCGGCAGCCAGGTGGGCGCGTGGGCCAGCCTCCAGAGCCAGCGGCTGGGCTCGCGCGATGAATTGGAGTCGCGCGTGGAGGACGTGGAGAAGCGCTACGCGGGAGGAGACGTGCCGCGCCCGCCGCACTGGTCCGGCTTCCGCGTGGTGCCCGACCGCATCGAGTTCTGGCACGCCCAGCCCAGCCGGCTGCATGACCGGCACGTCTACCTGCGCGACGGCGACGCGTGGCGCACGCAGATGCTCTACCCGTAGCGACGCGGCCCCTCGTGCTACCAGGGCACCTCCGCGCCCTGGTAGTCGAAGAAGCGACCACTGTGCTCCGCGCGCAGCTCATCGATGACGTTGAGCATCCCTCGCACCGAGTCGCGTGGCGGCAAGGGCGCGTCCGGCCCGCCCATGTCCGTCTTCACCCAACCGGGGTGCAAGAGCACGGGGACGATGCCCTGGGCACGCAAGTCATTGGACAGGTTGCGCACGCCCATGTTCAACGCGACCTTGGACATCCGATAGGCATAGGCGCCGCCGTCGCTGTTGGACGACAGCGAGCCCATGCGCGAGGTGACGTAGGCCACCTTGCGCGAGCGGCCCCGCAGGAGCCCCGGGAGCAGCGCGCTGGTGACACGCAGCGGCCCCAGCGCGTTGACGGCGAAGGTGCGCACCACGTCCGCGTAGTCCACGTCCGTCAGCGCGCACCACAACCCTGGCACGCCCGCGTTGTTGATGAGGACATCCACCGGCTCCAGCAGCACCTCGTCGGCGAAATCCCTGACACTCGCCTCGTCGGCCACGTCCAGCGCATGGACTCTCAAGCGCCCCGCACAGTCGTGTTTCAGCGGCTCCAGCCGCCGCCTCCCCTCCTCGGTGCGCACCCCGGCGTCGACGATGTCGCCGCGCTCGAGGAGCTGTTGGACGAACTCATACCCAATGCCCCTGCTCGCTCCGGTGATGACGTAGCGCATGCTCTTCATTAACGCGCCGAATGGATGTCCTTGGCAAAACACGGACGAATGACGCGAGTGAGTGCACGCTGGTCACCGGAAAATTTGATTCAGGAGAGACAACCCATGACTGTCGCCGTCGTAGGAGGTGGGATTTCAGGTCTGGTCGTCGCCTGGCGATTGCGCTCCCGCGGTAGGGATGCCGTTCTCCTGGAGACAACCCCCCGGCTCGGTGGCGCGGTGGGCACGCGCGCGCAGCAGGGCTTCCTCCTGGAGACGGGCCCCAACAGCTTCCTGGACCGCGAGCCCGCCATGCGAGAGCTGGCATCCGCGCTCAATCTGGAACACAGGATTCGCGCGGCGGATGGGGCGGCGAAGCGGCGGTATGTCTACACGCGGGGGAAGCTGCGCTCGGTGCCCGCATCGCCGCCGGCGTTCCTGAAGTCGGACATCCTCCCCTTCGGCGCGAAGCTGCGGGTGATGGGGGAGCTGTTCAGCGGCCGCGCGGCGGCTGGTGTGGACGAATCCCTGGCGGACTTCGGGCGCCGGCATCTGGGGCCCACGGCGACGCGGGTGCTGCTGGACGCGGTGCAGACGGGCATCTTCGCGGGCGACGTGGAGAGGCTGAGCGTGGGCGCCACGTTCCCGCAGCTCGTGAAGCTGGAGCGCGAGCACAGAAGCCTCCTGCTCGGCGCCATCCACGCCCAGAAGGCCCAGGCGAAGGCGCAGAAGGCCCTGCCCGCGGGCAGCACCGCGCCGAAGCTGAGCGGCGCGCTGAGCACCTTCGAGGGCGGACTCGGCACGCTCATCGACGCCCT
This sequence comes from Myxococcus faecalis, assembly GCF_050039385.1. Lineage (NCBI taxonomy): Bacteria > Pseudomonadati > Myxococcota > Myxococcia > Myxococcales > Myxococcaceae > Myxococcus > Myxococcus faecalis. The sequence continues at coordinate 3,137,341 of NZ_CP144336.1, forward strand.
GGGCACGGCGCTCGGGGACGCGGCGCACACCGGTGCCACGGTGGAGGGCCTGACGCGGGGAGACGACGGCTGGCGGCTCGCGGTGAGCGAGCGGGGACAGCGCTCGGAGCTGAAGGCGTCCCACGTGGTGCTGGCCGCGCCCGCATACGTGACGCGGGGCCTCCTGGAGCTGCTGGACGCGGAGCTGGCTTCTCGCGTGGGCGGCATCGACTACGCGCCCATCGCCGTGGTGCACCTGGGCTTCGACGCGGGGACGACGCCCGCGCCGGACGGCTTCGGCTTCCTGGTGCCGCCGATGGAGAAGCGCCGCCTGCTCGGCGCCATCCACGCGTCCACCGTGTTCCCCTTCCGCGTGGAGGCGGGCCGGGTGCTGTACACGTGCATGGTGGGCGGCGCGACGCGGCCGGACCTGGTGGCGCTGGACGAGGCCGCGCTGGTGGCGCTGGCGCGCGAGGAGCTGCGGGCGCTCGCGGGCGTCACCGCCACGCCGACGCTCACCGAGGTCTTCCGCTGGAAGCGGGGCATCCCCCAGTACAACGTGGGTCACCTGGAGCGGATGGACGGCGTGGACCGGGCGCTCACGCGCCTGCCCGGGCTGCACCTGGCGGGGAACGCCTACAAGGGCGTGGGCCTCAACGACTGCATCCGCAACGGGCTTTCGCTCGCGGACGCGCTGGTGGACGCGGGGGCCTGAAAGCGACGGCTCGGCCCCGGGCGGCGACCGTCCGGCGCCACCGGGTCAGTGGGGCACGAGGGGCACGTCAGACTGGGCATGCATGCTGCGCAGCCTCCGGAGACCCCCATGCCCCCCACCCTCCTCGTCGCCGCCGCCATCGTCCTGTTCCCCGTCGTCCTCGCCGGAAGCATCCTCGTCGACGCGCTCGAGCTCGACGTGGACAAGGCCCCCGAGCAGTGACGCCTCCGACGGTGTAGGCTCCGCCGGGCGCATGTCGGAGAAGCCCGAAGGGTCCATCGTCCGCGCCACCCTGCGGGCCCTCGCGGAGCCCCGCAGGCTGGTGCCCATCCTCCTCGTCTGCGCCCCGCTCGTCGCCGCGCAGGTGAGCTTCAGCCGCGAGCCGCTCGCCCCGCACCTGGGCGTGCTCATGTGCCTGGTCTTCGTGGGCGTGGCCCCCGTCACCTACCGGGTCCTCTTCCCCAGCGGGCTGGATTTGAGCCACGGCGGCGTGCGCGTGCTGATGTACGGCACGCTGGGCAGCGGCGTGGTGCTGATGATGGGCATCGTGCTGCCCAAGCTCCTGGACATGGGGCCCACGTTCCTCACCCAGCGCACCAACCTCATGGTGTGCAACGCGCTGTTCCTCGTCGGCGGCTGGGGGCTGGGGCGGGACATCGGCTTCGAGGAGTCCCTGGCCAAGGAGCGCGCCCGCGCGGCCCGCTTCGCGCTGGAGGCGGAGCAGGCGCAGCTGCTCGCGCTGCGCAGCCACCTGGACCCGCACTTCCTCTTCAACACGCTCAACGCCATCGCCGAGTGGTGCCGCGAGGACGGCGCGGTGGCGGAGGCGGCGGTGCTCAGGCTGTCCACCATGCTGCGCTCGGTGCTCGCCGGCGTGCGCAAGGCGACCTGGCCCCTCTCCGAGGAGCTGGCGCTGATGCGCACCCTCTTCGACCTCCACCTGCTCAGGGACCCGGAGCTGTTCCAGCTCGCGGTGGACATCCGCCCCGGCGCCGAGGACGTGCCGGTGCCGCCGCTGGTGCTGCTGCCGCTCGCGGAGAACGCGGTGAAGCACGGCCCCGCCGCGGGCCACCGGGGCCGGCTGTCGCTGGAGGTGCAGGTGCGCGACGGCCAGGTGGCGGTGGCCATCGAGAACCCCGGCGCCTCCCGGGGGCCGCGCGAGGGCAGCGCGGGCCTGCCCACCGTGGAGCGCAGGCTCGCGCTGGCCTATGGCGAACAGGCGCGCCTGTCGCTCACCAGTGACGCGGAGCGCACCCGTGTCACCGTCACCCTGCCCCGCTCGGGCCCCCTGCCAGGAGTCATCACGTGAGCCCTCCCCTGCGTGTCCTCATCGCCGACGACGAGCTGCTCGCCCGCAAGCGCCTGTCGCGACTGTTGGGCGCGCTGCCCGACGTGCGGGTGTGCGGCGAGGCGGCCGACGGGGAGGCGGTGCTCGCCGCGGTGCGCGCGGGCGGCGTGGACGTGGTGCTGCTGGACATCCACATGCCCGGCCTCAGCGGCCTGGACGCGCTCGCGCTGCTGCCGGAAGACGGCCCTCGCGTGGTGCTCTGCACCGCGCACGCCGAGCACGCCGTGGACGCCTTCGAGCACGGCGCCGTGGACTACGTCTTGAAGCCCGTGGAGCCCGCGCGGCTGCAGAAGGCCCTGGAGCGCGTGCGCGCGAGAATCGGCGCGGAGCCCCGCGCCCGCGGGGACGGCGCCCCCACGGAGAAGCCGCCGCAGCAGGCCCGGGCGCTGGCGCGGCTGCCCATCCCCACGCGGCAGGGCATCGTCCTGGTGGACCCGGAGACCATCTCCCACGCGGCGCTGGATGACGAGCTGGTGACGGTGTTCACCGCGCAGGGCGAGTTCCTCACCGACTTCACGCTCAACGAGCTGGCGGAGAAGCTGCCCCAGGACCTGTTCCAACGGGTCCACCGCCGGGCGCTGCTCAACCTGCGCCACGTCGCCAGGCTGGAGCCCCTGGAGACGGGGGGCTACCTGGCGCGCACGTCCCGGGGCCACGCGGTGGAGGTCAGCCGCCAGTCCGCGCGCGAGCTGCGAAGGATGCTGGGTCTGCGCAAGGGCGCCGAGGACGAGGGCTGACCGCAGGTCCCCCTCGCGTGTCGCGGCGCGCCCAGCTCGCGCCGCACCTCACCTGCGACTACTGCACGCTCACCTCGACATCGACGAGCTGGCCGTTCTCCTCGCGCTGGAAGCGCACGTTGCCGTCCTCGGTCCACGCGGGCGAGGTGCCCTGACCCAGGCTGTAGGCCGACGCGACGTTGTCCTGGGCGTCGAGCTTCATCACCCGCACCTCGGTGGTGGTCGTCGTCTGCGGCGCGAGGTAGACGATGATGCGGCGCTGGTTGGGCCCCCACTGCACGGGGGTGTTGCTCACCGGAGCCGGCACGTAGGCGGGGTCCGTGGCGAGCGACGTGCTCCGGTTCGTCACCTGCATCAGGTTCTTCCCGTTGGCCTTCACGCGCCAGAAGGACGCGAGCCCCGAGCGCAGCTTCGACTGGAACAGGATGCTCTTGCCGTCCGGCGTCCACGACGCGCTCTGGTCGTCATGGCCCGTCGTCAGCCGCTCCGTCTTGCCGTTGCTCGCCTTGTAGAGGTGGAGCTCCGCGCTGGTCACCGGCTGGCCCACGTTCCACGAGGAGGGCAGCTTCGAGAACACCACCTGGCTGCCGTCCGGCGACACCGACGGGGCGCTCGCGCGCTCGGCGATGAGCGTCGACTTGCCGTCCTTCACGCCGTACAGCTGCTGGCTCGGCGTGAGGTAGACGATGATGCGTCGGTCCGCGACGGCGCCCTGCGACTGCTCCGCCACGGTGGCGTCACCGCCGGAGGATGCGGCCTCCATGTCCGCGCCACCGCAAGCGGTCAGCGCCAGAGAAGAAGCCATCCACATCACGAGTGTCCCGCGACGAGCGATGCTTCGGACTTCATTCGGATGCATACGGTCCTCTGTGTGAAAATTTCCGCTGCCGAGTACGAATACTGACAAAGGAGTCTGACCCGCACTCACGGGTATTTCACGTCAGACTGCTGGAACAATCCACCCAGTCTCAATTGACCCGCCGATTACCCAACGCGCCTCTCGCACCGCGTCAGCGGTTGACGAACAGCGCCGGGATGCGCGCCGCGTCGTCACCCAGCACTTCCGAGAGGAGCTGGTGCGCAGGGGTGGGAAGCGTGGTGCCGGCGCGTGCACAGCGGGAAGCCTCGTCCAATGTGCGCATGGGCACGTCGCAGTAGGACTCGCGCCAGTGGACGGAGAGGGACTCGGCGAAGCGGCGGGCCATCAGCTCCACGCGCTGCTCCAGCCAGCCCTCGGGCGAGGTGAAGCTGGCGCGGCGCGGGCGAATCTCACCGGGCTCGAAGTGGACGTCGTGCTCCAGCGAGGACTCGGACAGGTGGTCCTGGAGCACCGTCGCCAGCGGGGCCCGACGCGCGTCCAGCACCCCCGAGGAGGACAGCGTGAGCTGGTGCTCCACCGACAGGCGCAGGGCGTGGTACTCGAAGGTGCGCGCCACATCCCTGTAGCGCGTGACGGGCACGGTGAAGTTGCGCGTGTACGTGCGCACCTTGGTCACCTTGCGCGTCTGCGTCTTGCCGTCCTTGTCGGTGTACGTCTCGTCCGCCTCGAACGGCTCCTCGATGGTCTCCTTGCGCTCCTCGTGGTCGGTGTAGGGGACGCGCTCCGTGTACGGCGCCGTCATGGCCACGTTCTCGCTGCCGCGGCGCGTGTCGAAGCGGCCGGCGAGCAAGAGCTCCGGCTGGGGCTTCGCGGCGGGCGAGTACCAGGGCGACAGCTCGTAGGCGCGCGCGAGCCGCGAGCGCAGGAGCGCCATGCGCGCGGAGTCGAGGCCCGACACCTGGCCCTCCCACGTGGGCACGCCGGTGAGCTCGGGGGCCGGAGCGGGCTCGGGGGCGGGCTCGCGCCAGTGGCGGCAGTAGCGCGACACCACCTCGCGCCAGTGCGCGCCGGTGTCGGACGTCACGGCCTTGAGGCGCCCGCAGGTGTCCTTGCCGCTCTGGAGCACGGAGGACTCCATCTCGCGCTGGATGCCGACCATCTCCTTGTGCGCGAGCAGCGGGCGCTTGCGGATGAGCGCCTCCTCCGCCGTCAGCGCGTGGCCCTGGCTCGCGGGCGCGACGATGACGGCGCGCAGGTGCCGGTGCGTGCCCTCCATCTCCTCCAGGAGCGAGCTCTCCAGGCCACCGCTGAGCTTCGCGTTCCACTGCACGCGCCGGTCGAGGAAGCGCAGCAGGTCGTCCTCGGCCTTCTCGTCGATGCCGTCCAACCGGAAGCGCCGCGCGTTGCCGAGCAGCTGGCTGAGCGCCTTGCCGCGCAGGCCATCGCGCTCGATGACCAGGGACTTGTCATGCGGGTCCTTGGCGACGAGGTCGTCATAGAGGCTGGCGGCCTCGACGAACTGGCCGTTGCGCGCCAGCTCGTCGGCGCGACCTCGCAGGGTGGAGCAGGCACTTCCCAAAAGAGCGAGCAGCAACAGCGGAGGAAGGAGTCGGAACATGGGTGCGAAGAGCAGGACCTCTGCCGCTGACGTGGCGGGCGCCCGGATATTCGCCCCAGCCGCGCCCGGCTCGCAACGGAGGGGGTCCTCCCGAGGCCGCCCGCCCGCCCGCGCCTACTCCACCGGCCAGTCGTGCACGGGGGCGCCGGAGGCCGTGAGGTCCAGGTAGCGCTCCAGCATCGCCGCCAGGGCGTCCCTGCGGGGCATGCCCGCCTCCAGCCGCGTGAGCACCTGCCGCTGCCAGCGCGCCCCCGTCCTGCGCGTGTCCACCCGGCGGGAGATGACCTCCATCATCCGGTCCGCCTCCTGTGCCTCCACGCCCGCGGACACCAGCCCGCGGTGCGCCACGGGGATGAGCCTGCGCACCAGGTCCACCACGGGCACCACGCGGGGACTCGGCGCGGACTCACCCGGCCACAGCAGCTCCGCGTCCAGCCCCTTGCGCGAGGCGCGGATGAAGTTGCCCGCGGCGTGCGCGAAGGGCAGCGCGGGCAGCAGCGCGTCGATGCGCTCGGCGAGCCCCAGCGTCAGGCCCAGGAGGAACGCGCCGTTGGCCACCATGTCCACCACGGAGGGCCCCGCGGGCAGCGCGCGCAGCTCGATGCGCAGGTGCCCCGCGTCCTTCGGGTCATAGACGGCCCGGTTCCAGGACCACACGGTGCCCTGGTGCAGCCGCAGCTCCTCCAGCCCCGGCGGACGGCCCGAGGCCGCGTGCTCCAGCGGGGACTCGTGCCCCACCACGGGCAACAGCGGCGCGTGCAGCGCGACCGACTCGGCGAACAGCTCGTAGGCGCCCTCGCGCACCCAGCCGTGGCCGAACGTCACGCGCCCGTGGGGCTGGAAGCCGCCCTCGCCCGGCTCGCCCCGGTCATCCACGGACTGACGGAACAGCGCCACGCGTGTCTCGTCCCAGAGCTTGCGCCCCAGGAACAGCGGCGAGTTGGCGCTGATGGCCAAGGCGGGCGCGGTGGCCAGCTGCGCGGCGTTGTACAGGCGCGCGAAGTCGGCGGGCGTCACGCGCAGGTGGAACTGGAGGGACGTGTTCGCGCCCTCGAGCGTCGTGTCGTCCCAGGCGAGCGTCAGCGCCTCCTCGTCGCCCCGGATGGCGACCTCGATGGGCTTGCCTCGGCGCTGGCGGATGGCGTTGTTCAGCGCGCGGTAGCGCGGCTGGGCCGTCAGCGCGCCCTTGCCCAGGTCCGCCTCGCGCAGCGTGGGCAGGATTCCAATCACCGCCACCCGCGCGCCCTCGACCGCCGCCGCGCGCCGCACCTCCGCGAGCGCGTCCTCCAGCTCCGCCCGGAGCGCGGTGAAGGGCCGCCCCGCCAGCGGCCCCGGGCGCAGGTTGACCTCCAGGTTGAAGCGGTTCATCTCCAGCGTCACGCGCGGGTCCTTCGTGCGCGCGAGCACCTGCTGGTTCATCGGCAGCGGGAAGCCCCGGTCGTCCACGAGGAACAACTCCAGCTCCGCGCCAATCGTCGTCGGTCCTTCGCCGAAGCCGGGCCTGGCGAGGACGACGCGCAGCGCCTCCAGGCTCTCGTCGAGCCTGCGCGAGAAGCGCTCGAAGTCCTCCGGACCGAACTGCTCCTGCTGGATGGAGAGCCCCATGCGCGGACAACCTGTGCACGGTCGCCCGCACCGGCAGCACTCGCCAGGGGCTCGCCGGCCCGGCCGCCGGGACTGCCTCGGGCCGTCCGCTCCGGAGGCACGCCCGTCTTCCATCCCGGGGCACCCGGGTGACGAGGGGCCCGGGTGTGTTATCTGGCGTCCTGGCCATGCCGTCCGACACGCCCACCAACCTCTACGACCTGACGCGGCCCGCGCTCGGCGCGCTGCTGTCCGACTGGGGCTACCGGCCCCACCACCGCGACGTGCTCTGGTCCGGCCTGTACCGACAGCAGGCCCGGGCGCTGGACGAGGTGGAGGGGCTGCGCGCGGACCTGCGCGAGGCCCTGCGCGAGCGCGCGCGGCTGGGACAGCTCACCACGCACCACGAGGCGTTCAGCTCCGACGGCCACACCCACAAGCTGCTCATGAAGCTGGAGGACGGACAGACCATCGAGACCGTCCTCATGCGCTTCAAGGGCCGCGCGACGGTGTGCATCAGCACCCAGGCAGGGTGCGCCATGGGCTGTGTCTTCTGCGCCACGGGGCAGATGGGCCTGTCGCGTCACCTGACGCCCGGCGAAATCGTGGGACAGATTCTCCACGTGCAGCGCATCCTCCGCGAGTCGGGCGAGACGCTGCGCAACGTCGTGCTCATGGGCATGGGCGAGCCGTTGCACAACTACGACAACACCCTGGCCGCGGTGGATGTCCTGGTGGACCCGCTGGGCCTGGCCCTGGCGCCGCGCTTCATCACGCTGAGCACGGTGGGCGTGGTGCCGGGCATCCGTCGACTCGCGGACGAGGACCGACCGGTGCAACTGGCGGTGAGCCTGCACGGCGCGACGGACGCGGAGCGCGCGGCGCTGGTGCCCGCGGGGCGACGCTGGCCGCTGGCGGAGCTGATGGACGCGTGCCGCTACTACATCGCCCGACGCAAGCGCCGCATCTTCTTCGAGTGGACGCTCATCGAGGGACGCAACGACACGGTGGAGCACGCCCACACGCTGGGCGCGCTGTTGGGTGACATGGACGCGCACGTCAACGTCATCCCCCTCAACCCCACGGTGGGCTACGACGGCGGGCCGAGCCGCCCCGAGTCGGTGCGCACCTTCCAGGACGTGCTGATGTCGCACGGTGTCCCCAGCACCGTGCGTCAACGCCGGGGCATCGACATCGACGCGGGCTGTGGTCAGCTCAAGTCCGCCGTGGAGCGACGCTCGCGCCGTTCACTTCCCACCAGCCCGTGACGCGCTCGCGCGCGCATGTCAGCCGCGCCCGTTAACGTCGCGCCGCCGGAGGCCTTGTGCCGAGCTCCGGACCCACACCCTCATCTTGTATCGCTGGAGGACACCCGCGAGGTTTCCGCGGGGGGGCTCTTGCACGCTCCATGGCCGTGGGCACATTCTTTCCATCGGCTTCCCCGGGGAGGTGGGCGATGCTTTCCATCCAGGAGCATTCGACGACGGAAGAAGCGAGCAGCGACCTGCTCGACTTCATCCTCCAGCCGTCCAACTGGCTCTCGGCCGCGCGCCGGGAGACGGACCCTGCCGTATGGCCGGGTCAGAACACGCTCTACCAGCGCCGGGTGGGCCCGCTGCGCATCAGCGCGTGCGTGGAGGTCTCCGCGGGGCTGGAGGTGCTGCTGCACATCGCCTTCCGCGCGCCGGGGCTCACGCCCGTGAAGGCGGCGGACCAGCTGGAGAGCTTCCTCAAGGAGCGGCTGCCGCTCACGCCCAACTCCGAGTGGCAGGTGGAGGTGGACGAGCGCCGGTGGATCCACTTCTCCCGGCGCTACGCGGCCTCGCACCTCACGGCGTGAGGCTGTCCAGCCGGTGATGGCGCAGGGGCTGCGCCACGTTCTTCACCGGCGTCTCGGTGAGCGCGCCGAAGCGCAGGCCCTGGATGAAGGGCTCGGTGGAGTCCACCAGCACGTCCCGGGCGCTCGCCATGACGAGCGTCTCGCGGAAGCCCGCCAGTGACTGCAGGCGCGCCGCCTGGTTCATGCCGCTGGAGAAGGCGGTGTACTGACGGTTGGGGCCGAAGAGGCCGCAGTTGACGTGGGCCAGGTTGACGCCCACCGCCACGCCCAGACCGGGGAGCTTCACGCGCTCGCACAGCGCGGCCACTTCCTCGCGGGCTCCGAGCCTCGCGGTGAGCGCCTGGATGTCGCACGCGGCCCGAACGGCGGCCTCGGCGCGCTCCCTGCGGCTGGACTTGAAGAAGGGCGGGCCGAACAGGCCGATGACGCAGTCGCCGACCATCTTGTCGAACACGCCGCCGTGCTCCCAGATGCAGTCCACGGCGCGCGCGCTCCACTCGTCCACGAAGCGGCCGATGTTGCGCGGGCTGTCGAAGCCGTGCTCGCAGATGCGCGTGAAGCCGTTGATGTCCGCGAAGAGGATTCCCACCTCCTGGTCCTGCGCGCGCAGGTGCTGCGCGTAGTTGGGGTCCTGCAGGAGCGCGTCGATGATGCTGGTGGGGAAGAACTGCGACAGGTGGATGCGCTCGCGGTTGTAGTCGAGCAGGCGCTGGCTGAGCGTGGAGGCCAGCACGCGCAAGAGGTCCATCGTGTACGCGGAGAAGCCCTCGTCGCAGGCGACCGCGATCTTGCCCAACGGCTCGCTGGAGGCCGAGCCGGAGATGAGCACCGCCTCGGTGGTGCGGCCGGGGAGCAGCTGGCGCAGGGCGGAGACCTCCTCGGACAACAGGCGGTGGCCGTGCTGGCGCAGGGCGCGCTCCACGTCCTGGCTGGGCTGCTCGCCGCTCTCGAACTCCAGGTGGCCGTTGCGGTACAGGCGGTAGTGGAGCACCTGGGGGCGCACGGCGTCGCGGTAGAGCAGGAGGAAGGAGGGCACGCGCACGCGCTGGGCCAGCGTGAGCACCGCCTGGTCCATGCCCACCTCGAACACGGGGTTGGCCAGGTGCGCGTTGCACTGGATGATGAGCTGGTGCTTCTCCGACGCGGTGTGGACCAGGCACAGCACGGTGTCGAGCTGCTCGGCGATGGTGTCGAGCAGGCGCAGGGCGCGGGCGGAGGCCTCCGGTGACGTGTGGTCTCCGGAGAAGAGCAGACCGAAGGAGCCCACGGGGTCTCCGGCGACGTCGAGCGGCTGGGTGACGAGCGTCGCGTCTCCGATTCGCTGGGGTCCGGGGGCGCCGTCGAGCAGCGGGCCGGGGAAGTCTCCGCCCCAGTCGCCCTCCTGCCAGGTGCGGGTGCGCAGGTCCTCGTCGCGCGTGGTCAGCGCCACGGCGCGGGCGCCGGTGAGCGCGAGGATGGGCGGGAAGCAGCGGCGGAAGGTCTGCGTGAGGTTCTCACGCGCGCGGAGGCTCTCCTCGAGGAGGTCATCCACCGCGCGGTGGAGCGCGCGCAGCGTCTTGTATTCCTCGAGGCTCAGGTCCGTGGCCAGCGGATGCGTCATGAGGCGGGTTCTACCGCCGAGGACGCGGCGTTGTCACAGGGGCGGCGTGTGGGGCTGGCCGCCCACGACCTGACCGTGGGCCACCTCGATGAGCCAGTAGCCCTCGTGGCCGGCCTCGGTGGAGGAGCCGGCGCCGAAGATGTGGGGGCGCTCGTTGGTGGCGGGGTGGTGGTAGCGCTGGTGGATGTGACCGTGGAGGACGGCGTGGCGGGGGCCTGGGAGCAGCCGCAGCAAGGCCTGGGCGTCGCGCAGGCCGTGGTGCCAGCGGTCGGCGCGTCCCCTGCGGGTGAGGGGGGCGTGGTGGACGACGACGAGGACGGCGCGGCCGTCCAACCGGGGGTCCTTCAGCAGGGCCGAGAGGCCGTCGAGCTGGGCGTCGCCGATGACGCCGAAGGAGAGGCCGGGCGAAGCGGGGACGCGGGCGGACAGGAGGCCCACGACGGCGGCCTCGGAGCCCACGAGGCGCACGAAGGGGAAGGCGCCCTCGCGGCGGTGTTCGGGAAGGTCGCTGTGGAGCAGGTGGCCGAAGTGGCTGGCGAAGCGGCCCTTCTGGTGGCTGCCGGGGGTGTAGACGTCGTGGTTGCCGGGGATGATGGTGCAGCGGCTCGGGTCGTCGGCGAGGGGGCCGAGGGCCTGGCGCGCGCCCTTGAACTCGCTGTCGAGCGCGTACGCGGTGAGGTCACCGGAGAGGATGAAGTGGTCCGCGGCGTGGCGGTCGACTTCGCGGGCGATGGCGGAGAGGGAGTGGGGGGCGCGGGCGTAGCGCTTCGCGCGGCCGCCGACGGTGAGCTCGGCCAGCGCGACCCAGCGGCGCCAGCCGAGCTTGCGCAGGGGCAGCGCGAAGTAGTCGTCGGTGATGTGGACGTCGGAACAGTGGATGAAGCGCATCAAGACTCCCGCCCGGGAACGGGCGGCCGGGTGCGGACATTCTCTCCGGATGACGAATGGGGGGAAGCGCCATCGACGCCGGTGGGGTGTACAGGCGTGACGGAATCGCCGCGAAGTGATGGTCAGGCCATGGACCTTCGCGGCGAGCGCTTCGAGATGCTTCGAGCCCCTGCACCGTCCGCGAGGTCGACATGGTGCGTCTGCGGCTCTTGGTGTTCGTGCTGTGGCTCCATGCCCCCCTGGCCAGCGCCTATCCCATTGCGCCGCGGACACTCTGGTCGCTGACGCAGGAAGCGAACAGCATCGTCTGGGTGGAGGTGGAGAGCGTCCGCATGGCCCCGAGACGCGCTGGCGATACCTGGGCAGATGACCCTGGAGATATCGCACGGCTGAAGGTCCTGGAGTCACTGATGGGCGCGGCCCGGCCAGGAATGACGATCGAAGTGCCCTCCTCCTCGGCATTCATTTGCCCAGCCCCCGCGAGCTATACGACCGGGAAGCGGGTGCTCGCGTTCCTCTTCGAGGAAGAGGGCGAATGGTGGACAGTGGGTATGTCCTACGGCGTGCGCCCCTTGGAGAACGCGCCCGAACTGGATGTGTACCGGCGGGTCGTGAAGGCCGCACGGGAGGCACATGCGCTCACCGCATCGCTTCCAGAGACGTCACCCGTCCGGACGAAAGCACGACAGGACTGGCACGTGCTCGCCGCACGTTTTCCAGCGACGCGCTGGGGCGGGCTGCATGACCTGATTCCCAGGGCGAGTCTGCTCCAGTACGGCGCCTTCATGCCTCCCAGCGCGTCATCCCTTCCGCTCACATCGGCACAGCTCGGACAAGTGGCACAGGACTTCGTGAGCGCGCCGTCGCTGGACCTCTCGTTCGTGATGACGCTCATGCTTCTCCGAGAGGTCCCGCACCGGAACTTCGACCAGATGGCCACACGCGTCCTGGAAACCATCATCCTCGACAGGCAGATGCCTCCCTGGGGATTCACCGCCTTCAACCTCATGCGGGCAAGGCATGGAGAGACGCCCCATCCTCCTCCCAAGCTTGTCCCCAAGCCGGGAGTGCTCCGCGCCGAGATGAACGCTCAGCAGTTCCAGTCGCTACAGCTCGAATGGACCGCGTTCAAGCAGCGCCATGGACTGAAGCCTCGACCATTGTCTCTGCCCGTCAGGTCCCAGCCCTCGGGTCCATGATGTGCTTCATCCTGGATGCCTCTTCGTGGCAACCGTTCTCCGAGGGACTTCCCGTTCCGCGTCGAGTAAGCAATCGGCTCTCCCGGAGCCCTCTCGGGCAGGAGGGGCCGGCGGCACGGGACTCCGCTCCGTGATAGGAACACGGTCGGAGTCACTGCCGACCATGAAGCGATTCGCGCTCCTGCTCTGCCTCGTCCTGGGCGCCTCTTCCCTCGCCGCGCAGCCGCGCGTGCCTCGGAAGAAGGTGGCCGTGCTGCCCTTCCAGGCCATCTCCGGCGATGTCCCCGCCCGTGCTGGCCCGCGCCTCGCCGCGCGGCTCGCCTCCGAGGTCCATGGCACCGCGGGGCTCGCGCTCGTCGACACTCCCGCGACCACGCCTTCCGAGACCACGGTCGACGCGCTCGCCGTCGCGCGTGCCGCCGTGCAGGAAGCCACCACCGCGCGTGCCGCCCGTCGCTTCTCCCGCGCAGACGCCGCGCTCGGCCGCGCGCTCGAGGCCTACGCGGACAACGCCGTTCATCTCACGGATGGCGCGGAGCTCGCGGACACCTACGCCCTGCGCGCCGCCGTGCGCTACGCCGTCGGCCGCGATGACGAGGCCACCCAGGCCCTCACCCACGCCCTCTCCATCGCGCCTGGGCGTCCCCTCCCCCTGGCCGCTACGTCCCCGCTCTTCGCGCACACCGTCGAGCGCGTTCGCACCACCCACGCCGCGCAGCCTCGCGCCACGCTCCGCTTCGAGTCCGTCCCCTCCGGCGTCGAGGTCACGCTCGATGGCGTCGCCGTCGGCACCACGCCAGTGCGCGTGCTGCATGTGCCTCCGGGCGCGCACCTGTGGCGCGCCACGCTTCCCTCGGGCGAGAGCGTCGCGGGCGTGGCGGAGGCCGTGGCAGAGCGCGAGGTGCCCGTGCTCCTCATGCCTCCAGGCGATGGCCCCGCCGCGTCGCTGGCGATGTCCCTCTCCAACAATCAGCTCGATGCGTCCGCGATCAAGGCCGCGTCGAAGCTCGGTCGCGACCTCGGCGCAGACTTCGTCGTGCTCGGCACCCTGTCCCGCATGGGCTCGGGCCTCGCCCTCGACGCGTTCGTCCTCGCGCCCGGCGACACCTCGCCACGCAGGCTGCCGCGCATCGCCATGGACCTGGAGTTGCTCGACGCGGGTGACCCGTTGCGCGAGATAGCGGCACAGCTCGCCTCGCGCGGCGTGGAGGCGGGACTCGCCGAGTCCGTTCCGCTCTCACCGACTCCCGGCGCCTCGCGCAACACACGCACCTCACAGACGGTCTATGCCGTGCCTGTCGCGGATGCGGCGAAGCCCGTGGCCCCCGTCCGCAAGCCCGCGGATGCCATCCGCAAGCCGCTCGTCCGTCCATGAGCACCTTCCGAGGACGCTTCGCCCCCAGCCCCACGGGCCGCATGCACCTGGGCAACATCCGCAGCGCGCTGCTCGGCTGGCTCCAGGCTCGCGCCGCCAACGGGCGCTTCCTCTTGCGCATCGAGGACCTCGACCGCGCCCGCTGCAAGCCCCAGTACGTCGACGACCTGATGGAGGACCTGCGCTGGCTCGGCCTCGACTGGGACGAAACACCCCTCGTCCAGAGCCAGCGCGACGACCTCTACCGCGAGGCCCTCGCCACCCTGGAACAACAGGACCTCGTCTACCCGTGCTTCTGCACCCGCGCGGAGATTGCCCGCGCCGCCAGCGCCCCCCACGGACTCTCCGAGGAAGGCCCTCGCTACCCCGGCACCTGCGCCCACCTCACCTCCGCGCAAATCACCGAGCGCGCGAAGACACGCGCCCCCGCCATCCGCTTCCGCGCCCGTCCTGGTGAGATCCACTTCGTCGACGCCCTCATGGGCCCCTACACCCAGGACGTCGACGCCGTCGTCGGTGACTTCGTCGTGCGCCGCAACGACGGCGTCGCCAGCTACCAGCTCGCCGTCGTCGTCGATGACGCGGCCACGCACGTCACCCACGTGCTGCGCGGCGACGACCTGCTCTCCTCCACGCCCCGCCAGCTCCAGCTCTACGACGCCCTGGCGAAACGAGCGCCCGACTTCCTCCACGTCCCACTCGTGCATGGCGAGGACGGCAAGCGCCTCGCCAAGCGCGAGGGTGCTTTCGCCCTCGCTGAGCTGCGCGAGCGCGGCGTCGCACCCGAGCGCGTGCTGGGCCTGCTCGCCGCGTGGAGCGGGCTCGGAGACGGTACCCCCAGGACACTCGAAGAGCTGCTGCGCGCCTTCTCCATCGAAGCCCTCCCCCGCTCGCCCGTGGTGGCGAAGGAAGCCGTGCTCCTCAAGGCACTCGACCTGCGGTGAGCCCCCGCCGCCTCCCTCTCACCGAGGAGGCGTCCTGGAGCCGTGGAATCGTCCGCGGCCCGACGATGCCCATGTTTGCCGCGGAACCCGAGCAGCCCGCTTCAGGGGTGCTCACCGCGGCAGGAGGCCCGGCCCATGGCAACAACCATCGTGGAAAGAGAGAAACCCGGCGTCATCTCCGCCAGCGCGGGAACGCCCTTCAAGCTCAGCTGGGGCGCCATCCTCGGCGGCACCTTCGTCGCGCTCGGCGTGCTCATCCTCCTGTACTCACTGGGCCTCGCGCTCGGACTGTCGTCCGTCGACCCGAGCAACCCAGGCAGTGCACGCTCGGCGGGCATCGGCACCGGCATCTGGGGCCTCATCGCTCCGCTCATCGCCCTCTTCGCGGGAGGCTTCGTCGCCGCCCGCACCGCGGGCGTGGTGGACAAGGGCGGCGGCGCGATGCACGGCGCCGTGATGTGGGGGCTGACGACCATCGCGGGCGTTGCCCTCATGGGCATGGTCATCTCCACCATCGTCGGCACCGCGGTGCGCACCGCCACCGGCGTGGTGGGTGCCACGGGCGCCGCCGTCGCGGGCGCGGCCTCCCAGGGTGACCAGGTCGCCAACGCCTTCGGCCTCGACGCCAACGACGCGCTCGGTCCGGTGAACGAGCGGCTGCGCGCCGAGGGCAAGCCGGCCATCACCGCCAACCAGCTCGAGGCCGCGACGAAGGACATCGTCACCACCGGCGTGCGCACGGGCAACGTGGACCGCGAGCTGCTCGTCAGCTCCATCGCGGAGAACACGCGCCTGTCGCGGCAGGACTCGGAGGACGTCGCCAACCGCGTGCAGGTGCAGATCGATGCCGCCAAGACGAAGGTCGGCCAGGTCGGCCAGCAGGTGCAGCAGGGCGCGCTCGTGGCCGCGGACAAGTCCGGCCGCGTCTTCTGGGGCATCTTCGGCGCGCTGCTGCTGGGCCTCATCGCCTCCGTGCTCGGCGCGGGCCTGGGCGTGAGCAAGCGCCAGCGCGTCTACGCCGAGGGCGCCATCTCCACGCCGGGAACGACGACCCGCCGTGAGGTGTATCCGTAAGGCAACGAAGCGCCCTTGCGGCACACGCGAGGCCCACTCCTTCACGGGGGTGGGCCTCGCGTCGTCCCCATCCAGCCACGAGAGCGAGCCCCAGGCGCGCTCGCCCCGCACAAGGCCCTGACGGCGGCGAACCGTGCCCGACGGAGCGTCGCGTGACGCAGGGCCCCCGCGAAGTCGGTCGGCGGGCCCTCGCGCGCACCCGCGCCACACGGAGCACGACTCGCTCGCGCCGCCCCTCGGCCGGTCCGCGCTCCGGAATGGCGCGGGGTTGAGATGTTCATCGCTCCACGTCAGGGCGTCGCTCGCGTCCGCCAGGCACCTCACGATGCGCCGTCCCCCTCACGACGACGCGCTGCCCCGTGGGCCTCCTGCGGTAACCTGCTCGCGAGTCGTCATCAGGGGGGCGCCCTCACACCTCCAGGCCCCCAGTCACGCTCCATGACGGGGGAAGCTCGTGAACCGAAGTCGGACGTCCCTGCTGTGTCTCGTGCTGCTCGCCACCCTCAGTGGCGGCTGCTTCCTGCGCACCGGCTACATCCTCGAGGCGCTCAACGAGCCCTCGGAGCCGAAGACGCCTCCCCTTCCCCCTTCCTTCCGCGAGCGCGTGGGCCGCCTGACGCGCTCCCACCTGGTCGACGCCTACGCCGACCCCGCCGAGGTCGCGAAGTGGATGTCCGCCCTCGGCAGCGCCCCCCGCCCCATCGTCGAGCAGGTGGAGTGCCTGCGCGCCCACGCCGGCGGCAGCAACGCCACCTGCTACGACACCTTCCTGCGCGCCACCGTCCCCGGAGGCATCTGGGGCCTGCCCACCCAACCCCGGAGCGTCAACCCCACGGCGCCCACCGCCGCGGAGGTCGACGCGCAGCGCTTCCTCGGCAACGCGATGGGCATCGCCGCGTCGCTCGCCGCGCTGGGTGACTCGCTTTCGGACCCAGTGAACCCCAGCCTGCTCAACCAGGGCCTGCGCGAGGGCGCCGAGTCCGCCGCGCAGTACGTGAGCGCCCGCCGCTGGAGCCGCAAGCTGGGGCGCCCCTCCAACGCCATCGTCCTCAGCGGCGGCGGCGCCAACGGAGCCTTCAGCGCGGGCATCCTGTGGCGCCTGCTCGGCGTGCTCGAGCAGTGCCGCGGCAAGCCCGAGCCCGAGGGCTGCGGCGACGCGCGCATCGACCTGGCCGCGGGCTCCAGCACCGGCGCGCTCATCAGCACGCTCGTCGACCTGTTCCACACGCCCGGGTACGAGCAGAAGGCCCGCGACGTGCTCCTGGGCAACTACACGTGCTCGGTGGAGTCGGACCTGTACTGCGTCAACTCGACGTGGGTCTGGAAGATTGCCTCGGACCTCAAGGGACTGGTCCGCTTCGACGGCATCGAGAACAAGCTGCGCGCCATGGTCGTCCCCGCGCAGCTCACCAACGGCACGGAGCTGGTCTCCGTCTCCGTGGACTTCGAGACCGGTGACGTCCACGGCGTCAGCGACCAGGACCCCGCGGACTTCCCGCCCACCGCCACCGAGGCGCAGCGCGTGGACGGCCTCATCAACGCCGTGCTCGCCTCCATCGTCGAGCCCGTGCTCGCCGAGCCCGTCCCCTGGATTCCCTCCAGCAAGGGCCGCCACGCGGGCACCTTCCTGGATGGCGGCGTGCGCTCGGGCCTGCCCGTGCTCCAGGCCGTGCAGCGCGGCGCCGAGCGCGTGCTGGTCATCTCCACCGGCAACCTCGAGTCCACGCCCGTGCCGCCCCCGGACAACGCCGTCACCACGCTGATGCGCACCATCGACCTGTTCGTCGCCCAGCCGCGCGTGGGCGAGGTGCAGCAGGCGGAGCTCGCCGCCGTGGGCCGCCGCTTCGCCGAGTACAACGTCTGCGCGCTGCGGCTCGCCCAGGTGGAGGACCCCACCGCGGTGGAGCCCTACTGCCGCCGCACCGGCACCGGCTTCGTCCCCACCGAGCCGCGCTCGCTCCAGGCCGCCACCAGCATGTGGCTGGGCCCCGCCCGCTTCGAGCAGGTCGCGTCCAGCTGGCGCTCGTCGTGGATGTTCCGGCCCGAGTCGCAGCTCGCCACCGCCAGCGGCTACGCGTTCTCGCCGCAGGTCATGCGCCCGCTCTTCAAGGAGGGCGTGAAGTCCTTCCAGCAGCGCTGCGCCGAGGTGCTGCGCCTGTTCGAGGTGCGCGGCACGCTCGCCCAGAACGAGTGCGCCCGCCCCGTCGACGACGTCGTCACCGAGGCCGAGTCGCGCTTCGCCCCGATGGGCCAGTGCACCGACGGCAAGCCCGACCAGCGCTCCTGCGATTGAAGTCTCCAGGAGAGCCGGGGCCGCCCTCCGCGCCCCGGCTCCCGTCGCCATGAGCCCCCTGTCGCCACGAGGGGCCTCAGCGCCCAGGCCACCGCCGCGCCTGTCGCCACGAGCCCCGGGCTCCCCGGCCAGCCTCCGCGCCATGCGGGCCCCACGGAGCACCGGCGTCGGCATATCCTCGCGCGCCCGCTTCACCCGAGTGCGCCATGTCCCAGAGCTCCACCACCCGCTGGCTCGCCCTGCCCCTGGTCTGCCTGAGCCTCCTGCTGCTCCTGGCCGCCCTGGCCTACTGGCTCACCCAACCCACCACCCCGCCCCCACCGCCGCCCGAGGAGCCCGTCGCCCAGGCGCCCCCGCCAGCCCCCACGCCGCCGCCCCGCCTCACCCCGCCGCCCGTGGTGCCGCCCCCCGCCTTCCCCTCGCCCCAGTCCGAGGTGCCCGTCCCCGAGCAGCCCGACAAGCGCCGCGTCATCCAGAGCGAGTTCACCCTCGAGGAAATCCACGGCGACTTCCGCCCCGAGGACATCGAGGCCGCCCTCAAGGCGGTGACTCCGCTCGTGCAGCAATGTTTCCAGGATGCCGCACAGCGAAACCGGGGCCCACAAGCCGTGAAGCTGCGCTTCAACCTGGAGTCACGCGGCGAGGGCGAGGGGCGGATGGACAAGGGCGAAGTGCTGGCGAGCACCATCCCGGACCCGATGGTGCAGGCGTGCGTGGTGGACTCGCTGCTGGACATCGGGTTCAAGACCCCGTCCCGAGGGGGCCGGGCGACGGTGGTGTACCCCTTCGAGTTCCGCGTACCGTTGGAGTAAGGTCGCAAGGCCCCCAACCCCACCTCAATGCCCGTCTCCGTCGAACAGCTCGGCCCCCAGGACGCGGACGCCCTGCGGGCGTTGCTCTCGAAGGACCCGGTCCACAACCTCTACCTCTTGGGGTTGCTGGAGGAGTTCGGCATCGCCGCCCGGGGCCGCATCCCCTTCGCCTTCTACGGGCGCTTCGACAACAAGCTGCTGACGGCCGCCGTCTTCGTGGGCGGAGAAGGCGGCCTGGTGGTGCCCAGCGCCAGCGACGCGAGCGCCACGAGCGTCATCGCGGACGCGCTGGCCTCCTCGCTGAGCCTGAAGGCCGCGGTGGGCGACAAGTCCTCGGTGGACGCGCTCCTGCGCAGCCTGTCCCCCGGAAAGCCCCGGCTGTCGCGCACGCAGCGGCTGTTCAGCGTGTCCGCGGATGACCTGGGCCCCTTCACCAACCCGCTCCTGCGGCTCGCGCGCGAGGAGGACCTGCCCCGCCTGCTGCCGCTGGCGCAGGGCTACGTGCGCGAGGCCATGGAGCGAGACCCGCTCTCCGAGGACCCCCGGGGCTACGAGGCCCGCGTCGTCCAGCGCGTGCGCCAGAAGCGCACCTACGTGCTGGAGGAGAACGACGCGCTGGTGCTCAAGGTCGACATCGGCAGCCGCTCCCAGTACGGCGCGGAGCTGGAGGGCCTCTACACCCTGCCCTCCGAGCGCCAGAAGGGCCACGCCACGCTGTGCCTGGGACAGATTTCCCGGCACCTCTTGTCCTCGCTGCCCCGGCTGACGATGCGCATCGACGAGCGCGACGAGAGCACCGCCCGCATCGCCCGGAAGGTCGGCTACCTGGCCGGCCGCACGTGGCGGCTGGTGCTGGTGGAGTAGCTCGCCCAGGCCGGGCGCGATGCCGTACAGTCCGCGCCCTCCATGAGCAGCCGTCCCACGCCTTCCCGCCGCCCCCTCTCCGGAGAGGGCCCCGTCATCCTCCACTCGGCCACGGACCCGCGCTGGCTCCCGCTGGCGCTCGAGCACTTCGACGCCGTGCTGGTGGACCACGCCCACTGCGAGAAGAAGGCCGCCGCCAACGCGCTGTCGCTCCTGCAGGCCTACCCGGACCTGCCGGGGCTGCCCGCGCAGATGGCCCGGCTGGCGCGCGAGGAGAGCGCGCACCTGGCCCGCGTGCTCGACCTCATGGAGGCCCGGGGGCTCACGCTCACCAAGGACGCCGGGGACCCGTACGCCCAAGGCCTGCAGAAGCTGGTGCGCACCCCGGCCGCCGAGCGGCGCACCGACAGGCTGCTCGTCGCCGCCATCATCGAGGCGCGCTCCTGTGAGCGGCTGTCACTGCTCGCCGAGGGGCTGACGGACCCGGCGCTCGCGCGCTTCTACGGGGAGCTGGCCCAGTCCGAGGATGGCCACCAGTCGCTGTTCTTCCGGCTGGCCGTCACCGCGTCCGGAGGCGACGACGCGCCCGTGCGCGAGCGGATGGAGTGGATGCTCGACCACGAGGCGCGGGTGCTCGAGGACATCGGCGTGCGCGCGGCCATCCACTGACGCCCTCGCCTCAGAAGGGCCACACCCACGGCACCGCCACCGTCAGCACCACCACGAGCAGCAGGGTGAGCGGCGTGCCCAGCCGGAAGAAGTCCGTGAAGCGGTAGTGCCCGGGGCCGTAGACCAGCACGCAGCTGGGCTCCAGCGGCGTGATGAACGAGCAGCTGGCCGCCAGCGTCACGCCGATGGCGAAGGGGCGCACGTCCACGCCCAGCTGCGCCGCCGCGTTCACGGCCACCGGCAGCACCACCAGCGCCGCGGCCTGGTTGGACATGGGCGCGGACAGGACGATGGTGAGCAGCATCAGCGCCACCAGCACCGTGCGCGGCCCGCCGAAGTCCCCCAGCTCCGCCACCCGCTGACCCAGGAACTTCCCCGCCCCGCTCACCTCCATGGCCAGCCCCAGCGCCATCATGGAGCCGATGAGCAGCACCACCCGCCAGTCCACCCGGAACGCCTTGCGCGCGTCCATGCAGCCGGTGGCGATCATCGCCAGCATGCCGGTGAGCCCCGCCACCGACAGCGGCAGGATGTCCAGCGAGCCCGCCGCGAGCGCGCACAGGAACAGCACCACCGCGAGCAGCGCCTTGCCGTAGCGCGGCGGCTGGTACTCGTGGCCGCTCAGCACCGTCAGGCTCAGCCCGTCCGCCAGCTCCGCCGCCTTCTCGCGGGGTCCGCGCAAGAGCAGCACGTCCCCCACCGCCAGGGGCAGCAGCGACAGACGCCGCTCGCCGAAGGTGCGGCCCAACAGCTGGAGCTTGGTGACGCGCTGGAGGCTCGGGTGGCGGTGCAGGGCCAGCGCCACCAGGCCGTAGCGCTCCACGAAGAGCGCCTCCTTCAGGCTGCGCCCCACCAGCGGGCTGCCCGGCGGTACCGCGGCCTCCACCAGCGCCGTGTCCTCGTCGAGCTGCGCCTCGTCCGCGTGCCGCAGGTCCGGACGGATTTCGATGCCCCGCAGGTCCTTCACCCGGAGGATGTCCTCGCGCGAGCCCTCGACCAGCAGCCGCTCGTCGCCGCTCAGCACCTGCGTGGGCGTGGCCGACGTGGCCTTCCCGTCGCGGAGCAGCCCGATGACGCGCAGGCCCAGCCCTTCCGTGATTTCGGCCAGCGGCTTGCCCAGGTAGCGCGAGCCCGCGGGCAGCACCGCCTCCGTCAGGTAGTCGCGCAGCGTCCACTCGTCCGCGCTCCCCTTGCCCACCCGCGAGGGCAGCAGGAGCGGCCCGAGCAGCACCACGACGAGGATGCCGATGACCGCCACCGGCAGCCCCACCGGCGCCAGCTCCGCCACGCCAATGGGCCGCATCCCCATGCGCTCGAGCGCCGCGGACATCACCAGGTTGGTGGACGTGCCGTAGAGGAACACCATGCCGCCCAGCATCGACGCGTACGCCAGGGGCAGGAGCACCTTGCTCTTGGGCACCTTCGCCCGGTTCGCCGCGCCGATGGCCACCGGCAGGAAGGCCGCCGTCGTCACCGTGTTGGAGATGACGGACGAGAACACCGCCACCACCACCATCATCGCCAGGACGAAGGTCTGGTGGCCGAAGCGCGCGAAGAAGGCCAGCCGCTGCCCGACCAGCTGCACCACGCCCGTCGACGCCAGCCCCTGCGTCATCGCCAGCAGCGTGAAGATGAAGATGACGGTGTCGTTGCTGAAGCCCTCGAAGGCCTGCCGGGGCGTCAGCACCCCCGTCAGCGCCAACAGGCACACCACCACCAGCGAGCTGACCTCGATGGGGATGCTATCGATGGTGAACAGAACCAGCGCGATGAGAACGACGGCCAGGACGATGGCGATGGTCATGGAAAACCGGTGGGGGCCGCCAACTTGTGCCCTGTCCGCCGGGGCGGCGAGCCCCTGCCGCACCGTGTCGTCAACTACTAGATGACCGAGCGCTGATAAGAGGAATTAGGAGATTGTGCCTGGTGGGGCGGGGCATCGTCGGACGCCAGTTGCTTTTAGGCGCCCCTTCCAGAAGTTTTGTCGTCTCTCCCGCTGGTAGGGGCCGTGCCCTACTTCACCAGGACGGGGAGCCCCTATCTTGAGAGAACACAAGGAAACTTCCATGGCTTCGACGCAAGTGGCGGCGGAGGGCTCCAAGGCCCCCACGAACAACCCCACGCTGCTGGCCTGGGTGGCCGAGATGGCCAAGATGACCCAGCCGGACAGCATTGTCTGGTGCGATGGCTCCGAGTCCGAGAAGAAGCGGATGACGGAGCAGGCGGTGAGTGAGGGCATCCTCATCCCGCTGAACCAGCAGAAGCGGCCCGGCTGCTACCTGCACCGCTCCAACCCGAACGACGTGGCGCGCGTGGAGCACCTCACGTTCATCTGCACGCCGAACAAGGCGGAGGCGGGCCCCACCAACAACTGGATGGAGCCGGACGAGGCGTACCACAAGCTGGGCCAGCTCTTCGCCGGCAGCATGAAGGGCCGCACCATGTACGTGGTGCCCTACGCCATGGGCCCCATCGGCAGCCCCTTCACGAAGATTGGCGTGGAGCTGACCGACAGCATCTACGTGGTGCTGAACATGCGCATCATGGCGCGCATGGGACAGCAGGCGCTGGACATGCTGGGCGACAGCGACGACTTCAACCGCGGCCTGCACAGCACGGGCGACGTCAACCCGGACCGCCGCTACATCTGCCACTTCCCGCACGACAACACCATCTGGAGCTTCGGCTCGGGATATGGCGGCAACGTGCTGCTGGGGAAGAAATGCCTGGCGCTGCGCATCGGCAGCTTCCTGGGCCGCGAGGAGGGGTGGCTGGCCGAGCACATGCTCATCCTCGGGGTGACGAGCCCCAAGGGCGAGACGACCTACGTCGCCGCCGCCTTCCCGTCCGCGTGCGGCAAGACGAACTTCGCGATGATGATTCCGCCCGCCGAGTACAAGGGCTGGAAGATCGAAACGGTGGGCGACGACATCGCCTGGATGCGCCCGGGCCCGGACGGCCGGCTGTACGCCATCAACCCGGAGGCCGGCTACTTCGGCGTCGTCCCGGGCACCAACAACAAGACCAACCCCAACGCCATGGAGACCATCTCCAAGGACACGCTGTTCACCAACGTGGCGCTGACGCCGGATGGTGACGTGTGGTGGGAGGGCAAGGACGGCGAGGTCCCCGAGGAGCTCATCGACTGGCAGGGCCGGCCCTGGAAGAAGGGCAGCACGGAGAAGGCGGCGCACCCGAACAGCCGCTTCACCGCGCCCATGTCCAACAACCCGGTGCTCAGCCCCAAGGCGAATGATCCGATGGGCGTGCCCATCTCCGCGCTCATCTTCGGCGGCCGTCGCTCCAGCACCGTCCCCCTGGTGCTCCAGGCCTTCAACTGGACCCACGGCGTGTTCCTGGGCGCCACCATGGGCAGCGAGACGACGGCGGCGGCCACGGGCAAGGTCGGCGTCGTGCGCCGCGACCCCATGGCCATGCTGCCCTTCTGCGGCTACCACATGGGCGACTACCTCCAGCACTGGCTGGACATGCAGAAGACCATTCCGCAGCTGCCCAAGATCTTCCAGGTGAACTGGTTCCGTCAGGACAAGGACGGCAAGTTCCTGTGGCCGGGCTTCGGCGAGAACATGCGCGTGCTGGAGTGGGTGGTGAACCGCGTGCACGGCCGCGTCCCGACCAAGGAGACGCTGCTGGGCTGGGTGCCCCGTCAGGACGAGGGCCTCAACCTCAAGGGCCTGGACATGTCGGCGGACGCCGTCGCCGAGGCCACCTCCATCAAGGAGGACGAGTGGAAGACCGAGCTCAAGAGCCAGGAGGTGTTCTTCGAGCAGCTGGGCACCAAGGCGCCGGAGGCGCTCATGCTCCAGCGCAAGCTCTTGATTTCGCGCCTGGAGCACTGAGGCGCCCGTCGGCTGTAGCGCCTTGAAGCACCCGTCGGGGTCGCTCCCTCTCCCAGTCTGGGGGTGGAAGCGGCCCCGACCTCGTTTCACGAGGTGTGAGGTCACCCTCTTCGCCCCGGGGCCGAAGGCGCGCTAGTCTCGTGTTCATCATGAGACTGGTCTTCGTATTGTCGGCGGCCCTCGCGCTGTCGCCCCCGGTGGCGTTCGCCCAGCGCGCCAAGAATCCAGCGGCCCTCATCAAGGAAGGCGAGCGGCTGTATCAAGCCGGCAAGTACCAGGAGGCAGCGGACGCGCTGAAGAAGGCCCACGAGGCCCAGCCCAACCCGCGGCTCATCTTCAACATCGCCGTGGCGCTGGAGAACGCCGGGGATTTGCGCGAGGCGCTCTCCTGGTACCAGCAATACGTGGGCAACACCGAGGGCACGGACCCGGCGCTGCTCAAGCGCAGCGCGCGCAGCATCGACAAGCTGCGGCTCTTGCTCGACAAGGAGAACCAGGCCCAGGCCACCGCGGAGGCCGAGCGGCTGAAGCTGCAGGGCGAGGCGGAGGCGGCGAAGAAGCGCGCGGAGGAGGAGCAGCTCGCCGCGCAGCGCGCCGAGGAGGAGAACCTGCGCCAGCGCCAGGCGGAGCTGGACCGGGCCATCAAGTCCTACCAGCGCCAGAAGATCGCCGCCTACGCGGTGGGCGGCGTGGCGGTGCTGGGCGTGGGCGCGGGCGTGCTGTTCGGCCTGCAGGCGCGCGACGAGCGCGAGAAGTTCGACGCGGCGCGCACCGAGGACACCAAGCAGACCTTCGCGGACAACACGAAGACCAAGGCGCTGCTCGCGGACATCGGCTTCGGCGTGGGCCTGGCCGGCGCCATCACCGCCATCATCCTGTATCCGAAAGACGGCCCCCCGGCGGAAGGCGAGGTCCGGATGACCCTGGCGCCTCGTGGCACCGGCGCGGGTCTGGAGGTCAGCTTCTGATGAAGACCCTGCGACTCATGTCGTGCTGCGCGGCGCTCCTGGCCGGCTGCAGCTTCACCACCGCGGGCGGGCTCGACGAGTGCGAGACCAGCGCGGACTGCGACACCAACCAGGTCTGCTCCTCGGGCGGCTTCTGCCTGCCCCAGCCGGAGGGCTGCGGCGAAATCGTGGGCCCCACCACGGGCAACCCCATCATCCTGGGCGCGGCGCTGCCCCTGACGACGTCCACCGGAGAGGACGTGTCGGAGCGGCAGGCGCTCAACGCGCTCAAGCTGGCGATGGAGGAGATCAACCAGCGCGAGGGCGTGGGCGGCCGGCGGTTCAACCTGCTCATCTGCGACACGCGCTCGGAGCCCGCCCGGGCCCGCGAGCAGGCCGAGTGGCTGGTGACCGAGCGCGGCGTGCCCGCCATCTTCTCCTCGGGCAGCGCGCAGACCATCGCCATCAGCACCATCACCATTCCGCGCAACGTGCTCTTGATGACGCACACGGCGACCAGCCCCGACATCGCCACGCTGAGCGACAAGACGGCGGCGTCGGGTGAGGCGGGACTGGTGTGGCGCACGGCGCCGTCGGACCGGCTGCAGGGCCGCATCATCGCGGACCTCGTCAGCAACGTGCGCGCGGTGAGCGGGGACCAGCGCCCCTTCGCCGACACCACCACGGTGAGCCTGGTCTACGTGAACGACGCCTACGGTCAGGGCCTGTTCGACACCGTGCTCGGCCGGGTGAGCAACGGCCGGACGCCCTCCTCCGCGTTCTACGCGCGCAACGGCGACGTCAGCGCGGCCGTGACGCACCTGGCGGCCAACCCGGCGCCGAGCATCGCGGTGATGATGGGCTTCTCCGAGGACAACGCGAAGATCATCACCCAGGCCGCCGCCCAGGGCCGTACCAGCCAGCGCTACTTCTTCACGGACGCGAGCAAGGACTCGAACCTCATCACGTCGCTGGGCACCTCGAAGGGCATCGTCGAGGGCGCCTACGGCACGGCGCCCGCGCAGGCGCGCCCGGGTGACGCGGTCTACACGACGTTCAAGGAGCGCTTCCGCACGGCGTACAGCGGCACGGACCCGGGCCAGTTCTCCTTCACGGCGCACGCGTACGACTCGATGTACCTGGTGGCGCTGGGCGCGGCGTACGCGGCGGGCGCGGAGGTCAACAACCCGCAGCCCATCACCGGCGACCGCATCGCCCAGGGACTGGCCAAGGTGACGCCGCCTCCGGCCACCCCGGCCACCACCTACGCGCTGGGCTTCAGCCGCTTCACCGAGGCGCGCGGCGAAATCAGCGCGGGCAAGTTCATCAACGTGCAGGGCGCCAGCGGCCCGCTGGACTTCGATGCCACGGGCGAGGCGCCGTCCGAGTACGAGCTGTTCCAGATTGTCGACGGCGCCTTCCAGACGGTGGAGCTCATCGCTCCGGCCGCGGACTGAAGCATCCCCGGGTTGAAGGAGCGCTCCCTCGGTCGGGGGAGCGCTCTACCCCGCCGCCCCGAGCACCCGCGTCAGGGCAGCGATGGACGGTGGAACTCATCGCTCCGGCCGCGGACTGAAAGCGCCGGTGCGTGGAAGGAGCGCTCCCGCAGCCGAGGGAGCGTGCGCCCCCGTCGCCCCGAGCACCCGGGTCAGGGCGGCGATGGACGGTGGAGTTCATCGCTCCGGCCGTGGACTGAAGAAGCCTGGGCTGAAGGAGCGCCCCCTCATCCGAGGGAGCGCGCTACCCCGTCGCCCCGAGCACCCGCGTCAGGGCGGCGATGGACGGTGGAGTTCATCGCTCCGGTCGCGAACTGAAGAAGCGCCGGTGCGTGAAAGGAGCGCTCCCGCAGCCGAGGGCGCGCTCTTCCCCGCCGCCCCGAGCACCCGCGTCAGGACGGTGGAGCTCATCGCTCCGGCCGAGGACTGAAGAAGCGCCGGTGCCTGGAAGGAGCGCTCCCCCAGCCGAGGGAGCGTGCTACCCCGTCGCCCCGAGCACCCGCGTCAGCGGCGCCAGGGCGGCGAGGAAGTCCTCGGGCGGGGAGAGCAGCGAGAGCACCAGGAACGCGCCCCCGCCGAAGTCGTAGAAGTAGCCGGGCTGGACGAGCACCCCCGCCTCCAGCAGCGCGAGGCACGTGGCCTCCTCGCCGGGCTCCCTCGGAATGCGCAGCACCGCGCTCCAGCCGCCGTGCGCGGGCAGCACGTCCCACGTCGCGCCCGGGGGGCGGGCCCGCAGGAGGTGCTCGCGGTTGGCGCGCACGCGCTCGAGCAGCGCCGCCTGGAACACGGGCGCATGGGCGAGCAGTCGGGGCAGCGCGAGCTGCACGGGCGTGGCCACGGACAGGTACGTGTCGGCCACCCACTCCAGGCGGGCCAGGGCCTCGTCGCGCGCGGCCTCGGGCCCGCCCACGTGCATCCACCCGAGCTTCAGGCCGGGCAGGCCCGCCACCTTGGACAGGCCGGACAGGCTGAAGGTGGGCATGGGGAGCGCGCGGCCGGCCACCGTCGTCACGCGGCCGGGCGCCGGGGCCCAGGCGTAATCGGCGAACACCTCGTCGCTGATGAGGGCCAGTTGGTGGCGCGCGCAGACGTCGGCGAGCGCGGCCAGTTCGCCCTCGTGCAGGAAGTGGCCGGTGGGGTTGCCGGGGTTGATGATGAGCACGGCGCGGGTGCGCGGGCCGAGGGCCGCCTCCACCTCGCCCGCGTCCAGGCCGAAGCCGTGCGCGAGCGGAAGGCGGTAGGAGCGCGTCTGGACGGCCTCCAGACGCGCCAGGTGCTCGAAGAGGGGGTAGCAGGGCGCGGGGACGAGGACGTCGTCACCCGGCTCGCACAGGAGCTTGAAGAGCCAGCCGTAGGACTCGCTGGTGCTCGCGCTGAGCACCAGGTGCTCCGGGGAGACGGCGGTGCCCCGGGAGCGGAGGTACCCGGCCACCGCCTCGCGAGCCGAGGGGAGGCCGAGTGCTTCCGGCGCGTAGTCGAAGGCGCCGGGAGGGTGGAGCACTCCGGCGTCGGGCGCCGGGAGCCCCACGCGGGTGGGGTTTGAAACCGTGAGGTCCAGTGGGGGGAGGCCCTGGGCGCGGAGCCCGGCGAGCGCTTCCGCCAGTGGATTCGGGGTGCGGGAGAAGTCCGAGCGGAGGGAGAAGCGGCTCACAGCCCCGTCTGCAGCATGGCGTTGGCGACGCGGCGGATGAGCTCGCGACGCACTTCCTTGCGGCAGTGCTCGATGGCCTTCTCATGAGGCCTGGGAAGCTCCGGGTCCCTGGCTCGCAGGGCGGTACGGAGGACGAGCTCCACCTTGGTGGGCTCGATGTGGAACAGCCGAGCCCCGTCCTTCTGGAGGAAGTAGGACAGCCCCCTCTGGTCGATGAGCTTGTGGAAGAAGCGTCGGACGTCCGCGAGGAACGTGAGGTCGATGATGTCCGCCATTCGTGACGGCTTTCTCGCGCGGAAAAATCGGCCCGTCCATTTCACGGCCGCGTCACCCGAAAACTTGCGCGACCTGTAGCACCCGTCTGTCCGGCCGAACGCGCGGGAGGCCGAATTCTCGGCCCCGGCGCTCACGGCATCAGAGGACGCAGGGCGCGCCGGAACGCGGCGTGCCGACGTCGCGCGTCGGGCTCGAACGGCACCGGCCCGAGCACGGGAACACCGTGGCGCGCCTGCAGTAGCGCGCGGTTGTCGCGCTCGGAGACGTCACGGGTGGAGGTGCTCCGCGAGAGCAGCACGGCGCGCACGGGGATGCGCCGGGCGGCGAGCGCCTGGAGCGACAGCGCGGTGTGGTTGAGCGTGCCCAGGCCCGCGCGCGCCACCAGCAGCACGGGCAGCCGCAGCGTCTGGATGAGGTCGATGACGTCGTGGCGCGAGTCCAGCGGGACGAAGAGTCCCCCAGCGCCCTCCACCACGGCGGGGCCGCCCTTCAGCTGCCTCCAGGCCGCCAGGGTGGTCTTCCAGTCCGGCTCGCGGCCCAGGCGCGCGGCGGCCACGCCCGGGGCCACGGGCAGGCGGAAGCGGTGCGGACACAGGACATCCAGCGGGAGCGTGCTGCCGGCGGCCTCTCGCAGCGAGAGCGCGTCGGCGGGGGCGCGCAGGGAGGCGCAGCCGGACTCGTAGGGCTTGAAGCCCTGGGGCGACAGGCCCGCGTCGGCGAGCAGGGACAGGAGCGCGCGCGAGGCCTGCGTCTTGCCCACCCCCGTGTCCGTGCCGGTGACGAAAATCTGGAACGGTCGGCTCATGCGGTGTTGTCTCCGTGGATCATCCTCGGGCGAGGTGTCCGCACGCCCGAGCCTTCGCGCCAAGGCCGCCGCGGACCGAGGCACGCTCGCGCGACGTACAGAATGACGAGGGCGTCTGGTCCGCGGGCGCGCCGCGCGCGAGAGGCGTGGCCCGAGGCCCTCACCACGACGTGCCACGGTCATGCACGCCCACGTGCCGCAGCGCCTCGAGCGCGAGGTCCACGTGCCCCAGCGTATGGCCCGCCGACAGGCAGAAGCGCAGCCGGCTCGTCCCCTCGGGCACCGTGGGCGGACGGATGGCCTTCACCAGCACCCCCGCCTCGCGCAGCCGCCTCGCCGCGTCCAGCGCGCGCCCGGGCTCGCCCAGGATGACCGGGAACACCGCGCTGCGAGCCTCCGCGCGCAGGCCCAGGCCCCTCAGCCCCTCCGCGAAGCGACGGATGTTGCGCCACAGCCGCTCGCGCAGCTCCACGTCCTTCTCCACCGCGTCCACCGCCACCTCCGCCGCCGCGCACAGCGCCGCCGGCAAGGCCGTGGAGAAGATGAACGGCCGCGCCCGGCTCGTGAGCAGGTCCACCACCACGCGCGACGTGGCCACGTAGGCCCCCTGCCCTCCCAGCGCCTTGCTCAGCGTCCCCATGCGCAGCGCCACCCGCGACTCCAGCCCCAGCTCCTCGCACAGCCCCGCGCCCCGCGCGCCGAGCACCCCCGTCGCGTGCGCCTCGTCCACCATCAGCGCGGCGCCGTGCGCCTCACACGCCTCCACGATTGCACGCAGCGGCGCCACGTCCCCATCCATGGAGAACACCGTGTCCGTGACGACCAGCTTGCGCCGCGCCGTCGTCGACGCGAGCGCGCCCGCGAGCGCCTCCACGTCCGCGTGCGGGTACACGATGACCTTCGCGCGCGACAGCCTGCACCCATCCACCAGGGACGCATGGTTCAGCGCGTCCGAGAACACCGCGTCCCCCGGTCCCACCAGCGCGGGGAGGATGCCCGTGTTCGCCGCGTAGCCGCTGTTGAACAGCAGCACCGCCTCCGCCCGCTCGAACGCCGCGAGCCGCGCCTCCAGCCGGTGATGCGCCAGGGTGTCGCCCACCACCAGCCGGCTCGCGCCCGTGCCGACGCCGTAGCGCTCCACCGCGGCCACGGCCGCCGCCCTCACCGCCGAGGACGCCGCGAGCCCCAGGTAGTCATTGGACGAGAAGTTGACGAGCGTCTCGCCCCCCATCGTCACCACCGGCCCCTGCGCCGAGTCCAGGGGCTCCAGCCCGCGCCGAAGCCCCCGCGCCTGCAGCGCCGACACATCCTCGCGCGCCCACTCCGAGGCCACGTCGCGCGTCGAATCACTCACGGCCCACCGTCCTACCGGTCCTGCCGCGGCTCCAGCGGACGGATGCCAGCCTTCTCCAGGAGCGCCATGTCCTGGGTGTACTCGGGGTTGCCCGTGGTCAAGAGCTTCTCGCCGAAGAACAGCGAGTTCGCGCCCGCCATCATGCACAAAAGCTGCGCCTCCTCGTTCATCTGCTGACGGCCCGCCGACAGCCGCACCATCGACTGGGGCATCAGGATGCGCGCGGTGGCGATGGTGCGCACCATGTCCACCGTCTCCACCCGGGGCTGCTCCGCCAGCGGCGTGCCCTCCACCGCCACCAGCGCGTTGATGGGCACCGACTCCGGGTGGTGCTCCTGATTGGCCAGCGTGCGCAGCAGGTTGCAGCGATCATCCACCGACTCGCCCAGGCCGATGATGCCGCCGCAGCACACGGAGATGCCCGCGTCCCGCACCCGCCCCAGCGTGCGCAGCCGATCTTCATACAGGCGCGTGGAGATGATGTCCCCGTAGTGCTCGGCGGACGTGTCCAGGTTGTGGTTGTACGCGGACAGCCCCGCGTCCTTCAGGCGCTTGGCCTGGCTGTCCGTCAGCATGCCGAGCGTGGCGCACGCCTCCATCCCCAGCTCGCGCACGCCCCGCACCATCTCCAGCACGCTGTCGAACTGCGGGCCGTCCTTCACCTCGCGCCACGCGGCGCCCATGCAG
Source organism: Myxococcus faecalis (assembly GCF_050039385.1). Taxonomy (NCBI): domain Bacteria; kingdom Pseudomonadati; phylum Myxococcota; class Myxococcia; order Myxococcales; family Myxococcaceae; genus Myxococcus; species Myxococcus faecalis. The sequence continues at coordinate 3,168,776 of NZ_CP144336.1, forward strand.
AAGCGCGTGGCCCCCGCGGAGCGCGCCTTCCGGGCAGCGGCCAGCACGTCCGGCACCGCCATCAGCTTCTCCGCCTTGACGCCCGTCTTGTAGCGCGCCGCCTGCGGGCAGTACGCGCAGTCCTCCGAGCACCCGCCCGTCTTGATGGACAACAGCGAGCACAGCTGCACCTTGTTGTCCTGGAACACCGCGCGGTGCACCGTCTGCGCCCGATGGACCAGGTCCAACAGCGGCAGCACGTAGACGGCCCGCACCTCGGCCAGCGTCCAGTCGTGCCGCACCGCCACTCCCTCCGGAGCGGGCTCGGCGTGGTGGGCATGGCCGTGGAAGGACTCGGTGGCGGCGTCGGACATGGGCTCCTCGACAGACGGCAAGAGGAGCGCGAACGTGCGCGGGCGGCGCGGACTTGTCAACCACTCAGCGAGAACAGGTTGACGACTTCCCTCCCACCCCCGAACGGACGACCGGCGCCCGAGGAGAACCCTGGAGCGCCGGCCTTCCACCCTTCATGTCATGCGGGCTGGCGTCAGACGTGGACGCGGCGCCGGCCGGCCAGTCCCACCAGGAACAGGACCAGGAGCGCGCCCAGCACGGAGAACAGCAGACCGGACGGGTGCAGGTCGAAGACGCGGCCGTCGCTGCGGAACAGCGAGCCGATGAAGCCACCCACGAAGGAGCCGACAATACCCAGCAGCGTCGTGGCCACCAGACCCATGGACTGGTTGCCGGGCATCAGGGCCCGAGCGAGAAGACCGGCGAGAAGACCGATGACCAGGAAAGCGATGATCCCCATGACACGACCTCACAGTGAGTGGTGAAGGGGGCGCACGGTGTGGCGCCCACCCGGCTTGTGCGAGGGTCAGCGCCCTTCGCGCCGCCCGTGGGAATGAAGCTGGGTCGCCCCTCCCCAACGTACAACTCGACGGCATGGGTCTTGACACCAAGCCTGCCTGCTCTCCAGACGTGCAATTCGTGAACGACATGGGCCTACAACGAGCGACTACAAAACACGCTAGGTTGGGCTAGAAGCATCCGGAGTGACGCGCTGCGGCGCCCAAGATTGCATTGAAAACGGGTCTAGCAGGCCCCACTCGACTTAACGCCAGCCCCTCTTGCTAGCCTACGCTTCCATGTCAGCTGCCGAGGCTCTCCGAACCGTCCCCCAGAGATCTCCCTCCTTCGACAAGGAGGGCAGGGAGATTCTGAAGGAGTACACTTCTAATGAACTCGTGTTTGCCGTCGTCGGACATGTCGGCTCGGGCACCACCTTCATTGCGGAGGCCCTTGAAAAGCTGCTGGCTAGTTCGCAGGGTGGTTCCTACGAGGTAGCAATCATCAAGGGGCGAAGAGCGATTACGGAGTGGGCGAAGGAGAGCAAGCAGCAAGGCGAGGGAACTGACAAACCCAAGCTTGACCAGACCATCCAGTTTCAAGACTGGGGCGACGAGATGCGAAGCACGGATGCAACATCTGTAGCCCGTCGCATCGTCGAGCTAATACGCAGGACTCGTGCTGAGCGCCAAGGCAAGAGTCTTAGCGCTGGTCGCGTTCTGCCAGATGGGAAACCTCGTGCCTACATCATTGATGCTCTCCGACATCCCTCGGAGGCTTACCTCCTCAGAACACTCTACCGCAACGCATTCGCTCTTATTGGCGTCGTTTGCCAAGAAGAGGTTCGAAGCAAGCGTTTACGACTTAAGTATCCTGAAGCCGGGACAACTCAAATTTCGAGCTTCATGAAACGCGACGCCAAGGACTCTGCTAAGAAATACGGACAGCGCGTCGTTGACACATTTCACCTAGCCGATTTTTTCATCGACAACACGGAAGAGCGATATACAGAAGTCGGCGATCACAAGCGCGAGAATGACCTCTGGAAAGTCGACGAGCATCTCCTAAGGCTAGTCAGGATAGTAAAGCCACACCAAACAACCATTGAGCGCCCCACATCAAGCGAAACCGCAATGCATGTCGCTCATGGAGCACAAATGCGCAGCGCCTGCTTGTCCCGCCAAGTCGGCGCAGCATTAATTGACCAGTCCGGGAACATTGTTGCGACCGGAGCCAATGAAGTGCCTCAAGCAGGCGGCGGCGTATATGGACAAGGCATTGGAGACAATTCAGTTCGTCCAGTCGACAGCCGCTGTGCCTATCGCGCTGAAAGCTATTGCAGCAACAACAAGGAGCAGGACTCAATAGTTGACGACGTGCTAAAGATAATCCAGAAGACGAAAACCTTAACACCCGACGAATCCACTGAAATCAAAGATACTCTCCGCAAAGACTCTCGAATCGGTGGACTTTTAGAGTTCAGCAGAGCAGTGCACGCCGAGATGGACGCTCTTCTTAGCGCCGCACGAGCAAGAACGTCCCCCCAAGGGTGCCGCTTATTTGTAACAACCTTCCCCTGCCACTACTGCGCACGACACATTGTCGGAGCCGGGGTTGACGAAGTGCAGTACATCGAGCCCTATCCCAAAAGCCGAGCACTCAAGCTCCATGGCGACTCCATTTCCGAACATGCTCGAGACTGGATTCCACCAAGCAAGGGCGGACAGAAGGTACTTTTCAGACCTTTTACAGGTGTTGCCCCTAGACTATACGCAAGAACGTTCATCAAAGATCGAGATTTGAAATCCAGCAACGGCCAGATGAGCATTGGTGAGCCTGACTGGGGCACTGCATGGGATGTCAGCAAACTGAGCTATATCGATCTGGAAGCCAAGCTCTCCGGCCCGGAGGCCGAACATGACTAGATCGTCCACAGTTCCTCACCTTAGACTAGTCGCAGCCCAGGATGAAGGAGTTCCAAAAATTCCTCCATCAAAGGCCCTTCAAATTCCACTCTTCTTTCACCACAATCCAAGGATTCTTGGATTCGTCGACATGTCAAACATGTCAGCAAATCCCTTCATCCAGCTTCTCACGGAGCTTCGTCCACGATGGGTAATGGATCTACGCCCCCTGCCCCTTCTTGATCTTGGAGGGACGAATCGAAGGTGGTTCTTTGATTTTTTTGAAAAACATTCAATCCAGTACTTCGACGTATTTGGGCGCATTGGCCCCTCACTGCGCAACAATGCAGCACTTAGCTCAGGCAACGCAGCCAGCATAATCAGTGCTCTTATCTCAAAAGAGACAGCCTCCCGCAGAGCGCCTCCGGGGCCGATACTCATACTCCTTGAGGACATAAAGAGCACTGAAGCAGCAGAGCGCACACTTCCTTCCGGTATCCCCCCATCTACTGGAGAAGGCTGGGAAACATGCATTATCGAAGCTAAAATACTACCATCACGGAATCCCAGCCAAAGCTACTCTCACCGGTAGGTGGCGTTCGTCGCACGTAACATGTCAGACTCTTGATGTAAGCCCGACCCATGGCGAAGGCGAAGACGCACTACACCTGCCAGGCGTGCGGGTACCAGACGGCGAAGTGGCTGGGGAAGTGCCCGGACTGTGGCGCATGGAGCTCGCTCCTGGAGGAAGCCGGGGCGAAGCAGGACGAGAAGCGCCCGGCCTGGGGCGCCTCGGGCGGCGCGGCGAAGCCCATGCTGCTCAAGGACGTCAGCGGGGACGCGGAGGTGCGCCAGCGCACCGGCATCGCCGAGTTCGACCGGGTGCTGGGCGGCGGCGTGGTGGCGGGCTCCGTCGTCCTGTTGGGCGGCGACCCGGGCATCGGCAAGTCCACGCTGCTGCTCGCGGCCCTGGACCGGCTCGCGCGCCAGGGCGCGGTGCTCTACGTCTCCGGCGAGGAGAGCCTGCGCCAGACGAAGATGCGCGCCGAGCGGCTGCGCGTGGAGGGCGACTCCATCCACCTGTTCGCGGAGACGGACGCGGAGCGGGTGCTGGCCGCCGCCGAGTCGCTCCAGCCGCGCGCGCTGGTGGTGGACTCCATCCAGACCATGTACCTGCCGGAGTTGGGCAACGCGCCGGGCAGCATCACCCAGGTGCGCGAGGTGGCCGGGCGGCTGATGGCCTACGCCAAGCGCACGGGGGTGCCCACCTTCATCGTGGGCCACGTGACGAAGGAGGGCTCCATCGCGGGCCCCCGCGTGCTCGAGCACATGGTGGACACCGTCCTCTACTTCGAGGGCGAGCGCGGCCACCCGTTCCGAATCCTGCGCGCGCACAAGAACCGCTTCGGCTCCACCAACGAGATTGGCGTCTTCGAGATGAAGGGCGCGGGCTTGGTGGAGGTCTCGGACCCGTCCGCCCTCTTCCTGTCGGAGCGCCCCGCGGGCAAGTCCGGCAGCGTCGTCACCAGCACGCTCAACGGCACCCGCCCCCTCCTGGTGGAGGTGCAGGCCTTGGTGGCCCCCACCGGCTACGGCACCGCGCGGCGCACCGCCATCGGCGTGGACAGCAACCGCGTGGCCCTGCTCGCCGCGGTGCTGGAGAAGAAGGAGGAGATTCCCCTCGTCGGGTGTGACTTGTTCGTCAACGTCGCGGGCGGCATGCAGCTCAACGAGCCCGCGTGCGACCTGGCCGTCTGCGCGGCGCTGGTGAGCAGCCTGCAGAACCGGCCGCTGGACCCGCACACGCTGGTGCTGGGCGAGGTGGGCCTGGCGGGTGAGGTGCGCGCGGTGGGCCAGGTGGAACCCCGGCTCATCGAGGCGGCGAAGATGGGCTTCAAGCGGGTGGTGATGCCCGCGGGCAGCGCCCGGCGCATGGAGGCCACGAAGCTGCGCGTGGTGGGCGTGGAGACCCTGGGCGACGCGCTCCGGGCCATGTTCGACTGACGAGCCCTACCTCCGCGTGGGCCCCGTCGGAGGAGGCGGCTTGGGCTTCTTGTCGTAGCGGCCCCGGGCCGTCTGGATGGCGGCGCGGCTCTGCAGCGCCCACTTCGCCAGCTGCTGGACGGGGTCCAGCAGCGTGTGCCCCAGGGGCGTGAGCGCGTACTCCACGCGGGGCGGCACCGTGGGGTACTGGGTGCGCGTCACCAGCCCGTCCCGCTCCAGCCCCCTGAGGGTGAGCGTCAGCATGCGCTGGGAGATGCCCTCGATGCCGCGCTTCAAGTCACTGAAGCGCAGCGGCCCGTCTCCCAGGCTGCCCACGACGAGCACGCTCCACTTGTCGCCCACGCGCGTGAGGACGTCGCGCACGGCCAGACAGGACTCGGTGGCGCCATGGGGATTCTTCGAGCGGGGACGCTTGGCGGGAGGTGGTGACATGGATGTGCCTTCTTGCGGACGAAACGGGCCCCCGTTACACGAGCGCCGGTTACGGGTTGTAACCGACGAACCTTTCGGAACCCACTCCCATCAGGAGCCGTCCCCCATGACGACCGCCGCCACCACCGCCGTCCCCGCCTCCAAACCCTGGGCCCTCTGGACGGGCCGGGTCTTCTCCGGCCTCGTCGTGCTGGCGCTGGTCGCCAGCGCGTCCATGAAGCTGCGGCAGCCCCCGGAGGTGGTGGAGGGCTTCGCCAAGTCGGGCTTCCCGGCGTCGGTGCTCGTGCCCATCGGCATCGCGGAGCTGCTCTCGGCGCTGCTCTACGCGGTGCCGCGCACGGCGGTGCTGGGGGCCATCCTCGTCACGGGCTACCTGGGCGGCGCCACGGTGACGCACGTGCGGCAGGGGGACTCGTTCCTCATCCCCGTGCTGCTGGGCGTCATCGCCTGGGGCGGCCTGTTCCTCAGGGACGCGCGCGTGCGGGCGCTGCTGCCCCTGCGCGGCACGAACTAGGAACCACCTCCTGCCTGCAAGCCGCCGCGCCCTCGTTCCCGACGGGGGCGCGGCGGAGGTGTCCTTCCGCTACCAGGTCACGATGAAGGTGCAGGAGGCGCCGCCCTTCTGACGGCAGCCCTGGTCCGGGTCATGCGCGACGACGGCGTGGGGCATGAAGCGCTGGGCCATGCCCTTGATGAGGCCCTGGTCGAACCGGCACGGATAGGGATTGCCACACACCACGTGGCCCTCGTTCTTCCCGGGCACCGCGCTGTACGAGTAGTGGCCGATGCCGTCCGCCATCTCCCCCGTGAGGGGATTGAACATGGACCGGCCGTTCTTCCGGTGGTTCATGTGGAAGGCGATGTCGATGGAGGCGAGCCCCTTGTGGATGTCGGTGATGTCCGAGGGGAACACGGCGTTCTTGGGAATCATCGAGCCGACCTTCTCCAGGCCGCGCCCGCCCAGCAGGGAGTCGATCTTCCGGTACGCCTGGAGGTAGTCCTCCAGCGGGTACCAGGCCGTCACGTCGATGGCGCGCTCGGCGCCCGCCCCGCGCGCGGGGACCTTCATCACGTCCAGCAGGGCGTTGACGAGGACGGTGAACGACTGGATGGCCTCCACGATGGAGGCCACGCTCGCGCCCGTGACGGTGATGCCGGGCTCGTGGGTGACTTGGGACATGTGAGTCTGGGTTCCGGAAAGAGGGTTCGGAGGGCTACCGGCCGCCCGCGTCGAGGGCGCGGTGGGCGGTGTGGTTGCGCAGGTACAGGAAGCACTCCTTCAGCCCGTCACGCAGGCTGCCGAGCGTCTTCACGTCCCGCAGGTCGACGCCAATCTGCGTGAGCGTCTGGGCGATGACCGGGCTGATGCCCGTCACCACGCAGTAGGTGTCGAGCAGGCGGGCGGCGTTCACCATCTTCACGAAGTGGTTCGCGGTGGAGGTGTCCACCACCTCCACGCCCGTGATGTCGATGATGGCGCAGCGGGCCTTGCCCTGGGAGATGCGGTGGAGCAGCCGCTCGGTCATCTCCAGCGAGCGCTGCGTGTCCACCACCCCGACGATGGGCAGCGTGAGCACGTCCTCCCACAGCTCGATGATGGGCGTGGACAAGTCGCGGATGGCCAGCCGCTGCTTCTCGATGGTGGAGAGCTTCTCCTCCAGCTCGCGCCGGGCCGCGTCGAGCTTGAGCATCGACTGCTCGCTCTCCTGCACGGACGCGTGGAGCTGGCGGGCGAAGAGGTTGATGGTGTCCTCGAACGAGGAGAACACGTCATGGTTCTCCACCGCGATGAGATGCTCGTCCGGGTTGAACTCCCCGAGCGAAATCATCGCCAGCACGTCCCGGATGCGCTCGAGACGCTCGAGGTTGATTTCGATGACCTGCGGTTGCGACTGATTCATGGGCGATGAGGCCCGGGCCGTGGACGAGGGAGTTGGCGTTGGACGGCCCGAAACGGATTCGACACATCAGGGTATGCCCAAAACCTCTCAACGCTTCAAATGGGTGGACATCGACCCGGATGAAACATTGAAAAGCCCGCCTCTCCAGAGAGAGAACAGACTCCCTGGGAAGCGCAGTCAGCCCGGCGGGGCGCGGCCAATTCCTCTCAAATCGAAGGCCCAAACCCAGACGGACGGGCGAGCGCTCGCGGACCGCCCGCGCGCACGGGCAACGCTTCGCGTCGGAGCCATGGACACGGCGTGGGCTCCTGGACGTCGCGGGGCCCTTCGAGTGCGGAGCAGTCGACGCTCGGGGCGGGACCGCCGTCCACGGGTGGACGGGATGTCCGGGGCGCTGACGCGCCGGTGACCGGGCGTGACTAGGACAGGGGGCATGGCGTCCATCGTCCCTCCCGAGCTCCGCGCCGTGGTCGCGGAGGTGAAGCCCCGGCTGCGAGGCGTGTCGCACGCGCTCGCGTTCCTCGCGGCGTTGGGCGGCTTCATCGCGCTCGCGCTCGCGCCGGCCAAGGGCCTGCAGCACTTCGCCGACTGCGTCTTCGGCCTGTCGCTGGTGCTGATGTTCGGGACCAGCGCCACCTACCACGTGCCCACCTGGGGCCCGGCCGCGTACCAGCGCCTGCGGCGGATGGACCACGCCGCCATCTACCTGCTCATCGCCGGGACCTTCACGCCGCTGGCCACGCTGGACGCACCCGACGCGTGGACGCGGCACCTGCTCTGGGTGATGTGGGGCTGCGCGCTCACGGGCGCGGGGCTGTCGCTCTTCGGCATCTCCGGCACGCGGGGCGTGCGCTCGGTGCTCTACGTCATCCTGGGCGCGCTCTCCGCCCCGGTGATGCTGCGGCTGCCCTCGGTGGTGGGGACGACGCGCGCGACCTGGCTCGTGCTGGGCGGCCTGCTCTACGCGGTGGGCGCCGTCGTCTACGCGCGCCGGTGGCCGGACCCCAGCCCCGCCGTCTTCGGCTACCACGAGGTCTTCCACCTCATGGTCATCGCCGCCGCCTCCACGCACTACCTCGTGCTCGTCGACTTCCTCTGGAGCCGATGACGACGGGGTGACGGCGCGCGCCCGCACCAGGACGATGCGTGCATGCGCCCTCACGCATCTCCTCTAGCGACCCGCGCGCGCCCGGCCCCGAAGCCAGACACGGGGTGAAAACCATGCATGCATCGGAATGAAACCCCATGGAAGGGTTACCAACTTCACGCGTGCGTTGGCGCGCATTCCAGGTAGTTTGCCATTGCGGTTCCCCCCTCCTCGAGGTCTCTCCATGGTCGCCAGGCAACGCGCTGCTCCCCCCTCCCCGCCGATTTCCAAGGGAGAGCGAAGGGACGGCTTCGCGTTCCGGGCGGGGCGCGTGTCGCTGGACCTGCCGGCGACGCTGGCGGGGCGGCTGAAGGACACGCCCCAGGAACTGCTCCAGACGCCGAAGGACCTGGGCCGGTGGCTCATCGCCGCGGGACTGGCGGCGCAGGTGCAGGAGCCCACGGCGGAGGAGCTGGCCCAGGCGCGCGAGCTGCGCGAGGCGCTCCACCGGCTGGCCCTGGCCCTCGCGCGCGGGGAGAACTTCTCCGCGAGGGACCGCTCCATCCTCAACCGCTGGGCCGCGGAGCCGCCGCCCGCGCCCCAGCTGGGGCCTCGCGGGCTGTTCTGGGCGGGCGCGGACATCCGGGGGCTGTTGGTGACGGTGGCGCGCGACGGCGCGGAGCTGCTCGGCGGCGAGCTGGCGGAGCGCGTGCGCACGTGTGAGCAGCGCGACTGTGGCCTGCTCTTCGTGGACACCTCGCGCTCGGGCTTGCGGCGCTGGTGCTCCATGTCCGGCTGCGGCAACAAGGCCAAGGTGGCCGAGTTCCGGCGTCGGCAGCGGCAGGAGGCTCGCTAGCCACCCCCGCGCGCCAGGGCCAGCAGCTTTTGGGCGCGGGCCTCCAGCGCGGCGCGCAGCCCGTCGGGGCGCTGGATGTGGAACGCGAAGGGCAGCCGCGACAGCTCCCGCGCGAACCAGTCCAGGTCATCCGTCTGCCCCGACAGCCGCACGCCGCCGGGCACCGCCTCCAGCACGCCCAGCGTGGCGAACAGGTGCTGGCGCGCCCGGGCCAGGTCCGTGTCGAGCAGCACCTCCACGGCGAACGCGCGCGGCAGCGACGCCACCGCGGCCTCCACGTGCGCCAGCGCGTCGAAGCCGTCCGGCCGCGTGAAGTGGACGTCGAGCGGGAGCACCGCGCGCACCCGGTCCAACCGGAAGGTGCGTAGATCCTCGCGCAGGTGACAGACGCCCACCGCGTACCAGCGCCCGCCGCGCCAGACGAGGCCATACGGGTCGAAGTCGCGCTCGGTGTCCTCCTCGCGCGCTCCCCGGTAGCCCAGGCGCACGCGCTTGCGCAGCTGGGCCGCGGAGCTCAGGGCGACGAGCGCGGTGTTGTCCGCCATCTCGCGGGCGCGGGAGATGTCGAGCGTCACCGACTCGTCCACGGAGCGCACGCGCCGCTTCAGCGTCGCGGGCATCACCCGCTCCAGCTTCGCCTGGGCGCTCTCCACCGCGGGGGCCGCCTCCGCCAGGCCCAGCCCGCGCGAGGCGAGCAGCCCCACCGACAGCGCCAGCACCTCGTCCTCGGTGAACATCATCGGCGGCAGCTTGAAGCCCGCCACCAGCATGTAGGCGCCGTCCCTGCCGCGCTCGGCGGTGATGGGGATGCCCAGCTCCTCCAGCTTCAGGATGTAGCGGCGCACGGTGCGCCGGTCCACCTCCAGCCGCCGCGCCAGCTCCGAGCCGCTCATCCGCCCATGGGTCTGCAGCAACTCGAGCACGGTGAGCACGCGCGTGGTGGGCCGGGACATAGGTCGGGAACCTAACGCCAGGGGCGCTCGAATCAGGGCCGATTCCGCCCTACATGCTCCGTACGGTGCCGCCCTCCCCGCTCCCCTGGAGGGCACCCCCATGACGCAGACGTCCCACCTCTGGCTGTTCTTCGTGCTCGTGTCCGGAATCGTCATCCTCCCCGGGCTGGACATGGCCTTCGTCCTGGCCAGCTCCCTGGTGGGAGGACGCCGCTCGGGGCTGGCCGCGGTGGGCGGCATCATCTGCGGCGGCGTGTGTCACGTGGCGGTGGGGGCGACGGGGGTGGCGGTGCTGCTCGCGGTGGTGCCCGCCGCGTTCAACGTGCTGCTCTGGGTGGGGGCGCTCTACGTGGCGTGGATGGGGGTGGCGCTGGTGCGAAGCCCGTCCACCTTCTCCCCGTCCTCGCAGGCCAGCCAGCGCTCCGCCCTGGCCACGTTCCGCCGGGGAGCGCTCACCAACCTGCTCAACCCGAAGGCCTACGTCTTCATGCTCGCCGTCTTCCCCCAGTTCCTGCGGAAGGAGTATGGGCCGCTGTGGCTGCAGGCCCTGGTCCTGGGGGCCATCATCGCGCTGACCCAGGGCGCGGTGTACGGCGCCATCACCCTGGTCGCGGACCGCGCGCGCGGCTGGCTGGAGTCACGTCCCTCCGCCAGCGCGCGCGTGGCTCAGGCCGTGGGAGGCCTCATGGTGCTCGCCGCCGTCGTCACCGCCCTCGAGGGCTGGCGCGGCACCTGAAGCCGCCCACTCATGTGCGTCGGACGCGTGTCGATTGGATGGCTCTCAGGATGAGCAGCAGCACCACCGCTCCGATGAAGGCCACGAAGATGGTCCCGGCCAGGCCGCCGAAGGGCGTGCCCGCTCCCAGTGCACGGAAGATGAAGCCGCCCAGGAACGCTCCCACCACACCCACGACGATGTCGCCGATGAGCCCGTAGCCCCCGCCGACCACGGCCGACGCCAACCACCCGGCGATGAGGCCGATGACCGCCCACACTAGAATCGTTTCCAAAGACATCTCTTCCTCCTCGGGTCGCACTGATGTGTCTGGCGCAAACCTAAGCACGCCGGTTCGCGTTCGAACGGAGGCCGGTCCGTTCGCAGGGCAGGCAAGCGGGCGTCGAGCTGGTTTTGACTGACTTTCCGTTCTTTCGGAGGTAGCTGAAGGAAGACACCGCGCAAAGGAGAGCGCCCATGGGTCGTCATCGGAATGATTCACTGTGGATGAAGTGCGGAGCCCTGCTGTGGGCGGGGGCCCTGGTGGGGTGTGGAGGGGCGGAGGTGGGAGGTGGGCCGGTGGAGGAGGCCCGTGGGGAGCAGGGGCTCGCGGCCTGCGCGTATGTGATTACGACGAACACGTACGTGGGCGCGGACTGGTGGGGCACCATCGTCTTCAAGAACACGGGCGCGGCGGCGATGACGAGCCCGACGATTGCGTTCGGGGTTCCCAGCGGCGTGACGTGCGACCACGACGAGCCGGGCTGGACGCACACGCAGAGCGGGAGCACGTGCACGTACTCGCGCACCTCGGGGCTGACGGTGGGGGTGAACGCGTCCTACACGTTCTACTACTCGACGAACTCGAACACGTCGTGGACGGCGAGCAACATCGTCATCAGCGACCCGAGCTGCGGGAGCACGCCGCCTCCTCCGGGAGGTGGGCTGACGGAGAACCAGAAGAAGGTGTCGGAGGGGCTGACGAGCATCTGGGAGAACGACACGCCGGTGCTCGCGTATGCGTATTCGGAGAACATCCAGGACGGGCGCGGGTACACCAGCGGGCGCGCGGGGTTCTGCACGGGCACGGGCGACGCCATCCAGGTCATCCAGTGCTACAACGCGCGGCGCAGCGCGGCCAATGGCAACCTGATGGCCAAGTACATGCCGGGGCTGACGACCATCAACAACCGCTTCCTGTCCACGGGGCAATCGCAGCCATCCACGTCGGAGCTGGATGTCATCGGCAACTGGCGGGCGGACTGGGCCGCCAGCTACAACAACACCACCACGCGCGCGGACTTCAAGGCGTGCCAGGACCAGGTCAGCGACCAGTTCTATTACACGCCGGCCATGGCGGAGGCGAACAAGTGGGGCGCCACGAGCGCGCTGTCGAAGATGGCGCTGTATGACGCGTACATCAACCACGGCGAGTCGGGGGTGAAGAGCCTGGTGCGCGCGGCGAACAACGCGCTGGGCAACACGGCCCAGGTGGCGCCGGCGGTGGGCTACAACGGAATCACGGAGTCGTCGTGGCTGCAGCGCTTCCTGGAGAAGCGCCGCGACGTGCTGGCGGCGGACGCCACGTGGCTGCAGGCCATCGACCGCGTGGCCGCGTACGAGAAGCTGCGCCGCCGGGGCAACTGGGATTTGTCCGCCGCCGTGCGCAACGACGTGCGCGCCAGCGACTGCTGGAACTCGCCCTATCCGTTCAGCGGCTACACCGTGCGCAACATCAACGCGGACGGCACCTGGAGCACCCCCGGCTCGTACACGTTCTCGTGTCAGTGAGGGGTGGGTGAGCGCCCGGGGAGCGTGACTCCGGGCGCAGGACGCGGGCGGCGCGGCCAGGGCACCATGAGGAGCAGGCACACGAGGAACCCCAGGCCGCTCACCGCCATCGAGACGCCCTCGCCCGGCGGTGAGTAGCGCCACACCACGCGGTGGGCCCCCGGCGGGACTGCCACCGCGCGCAGGGCGTGATTGGCGACGAGGACCTCCGTCGGCACGTCGTCCACGGTGGCGCTCCAGCCGGAGAAGTACGCATCCGACAGCACCAGGACCGCCGGGTGCTTCGCCCGCACCGTCACCTCCACCTCGTCCACGCCGTACCGCTCGAGTTGGGCCTGCCCCGGGGGCTCCCCCTCGGGTGGCACGGGCAACGGCTCGTGGCACTCCACCACGGCCTGGAGTCCGGGAACGAAGCCGGGCGAGGAGAGCAGCGCCAGTCCCTCCTCCGCGCTCGCCACGCAGCGAGGCGCGGCGAGATACACCCGCGACAGCGGTCGGGGGTGCGCGAGCAGCGCCACGCGGAACGGCTCGCTCGTGGCGAGCACGGTGCTCTGAAGTCCCCGGGCCTTCACCTGTTGCTCGTCGGCGACGAAGTACCCGACGCCCGCGAGCGGTCCGAAGCGGTTCCACCACGGCTGCGGGTCCTTGAGCAGGTCCGCCACGCGGGCGGACAGCGCGGGCAGATACCAGTTCGCGCTCTCCACGCCCCAGGACGCGGCCGAGTCCGCCGCCAGCACCACGCGCGCGCCCGCCACCTGCGTCTCGTCCGGGGTCAGCCCCTCCATCGTCTCCGGCAGGGCGATGCCGGCGGCCGTGAAGACCCGCGCCCGTCCCTGCAACGGCTCCCCCACGCGCTGTTGGAGCGTCTCGACGAACGGTGGCGGCGCATCGAGCAGACTCCGCGCACAGGAGACATACGCGGGCTCCGTGGCGCGCCCGAGGTCGACGGCCAGCAGCGCCACCCACGCCACGCCCACCCGCCGCGAGGGCACGCGCAACAGGGCCACGCCGCCCATGGCGATGCAGGTGACGGCCATGCAGGCCGCCTCCACCGTGAGTCGCTCGCCCAACTGTCGCGACACCTCCCGCCACACCTCGGCGGGCCCCGCGTAGAGCCCGCGCAAGGACTCCGCCAGCCACAGCCCCGTCCCCGTCATGGCCAGGAGCAACACCCCCACGCCCGTGGCCAGCAGGCCCCACGCCGTGCGTCGACGCTCGTCCCGCGTGCGCCCCAGCAGCACGTCCGCGCCCCACGCGGCCAGCACCGCCAGCCAGAACGCGGCGTGCACGGTGAGCTTCTCCGGATAGCGGAAGGCCCTCCAGGGAGGCAGCAGCTCGTAGACCCATCCGTAGAGCGGCGTGTGCCGGCCGAGCATCAACAGTCCCGCCAGCCCCACGAACCCGAGCGCCAGCTGCACCCAGCGCTCCCGACGCCGCGCCCACGCCGCCACGCCCGCCAGGAACACCACCGGCAAGCCCACGTAGAGCGAGCGCGCCCAGAAGTCCGCCGTCCCCAGGCCCAACAACCCCTGGGCCACCGCGCCCCGGAGCGGCGGCTCCAGCGCGAGGACATTGCCCACCACCAGGTCCAGCACGCGCAGCGGATGCACGGACCACAGCTGCGCGGCCTCCGCGGTGCGCCGCTGCGCAAAGGTCTCCGGCAACACCGACGCGGAGGCCCACAGCTGCGCCGTGGACACCACCACCGCGAGCAGGAGCCCCGCCCCCGCCACCAGCACCGCGCGCCGTCGGGACACGCCCTCGCCGAGCGGCCCCAGGAGCACCACCAGCGCCACCGTGGCGCCGCCCACCGTGAAGCCCTGCGGGTCGCCCGCGAGCAGCACCAGCGCCAACGTCACCCCCAGGGCGCCCGCCGCCGCCCGCGAGGCCCGGGTCAGCACCGCGTCCGAGAACAGCAGGAGCCACGGCAGCATGGCCGCGGCCTGGAGGTACAGCAGGTTGCTGGTGAGGCTGACCAGATAGCCGCTCAGCGTGAAGGCGAGCGCCCCCAGCACGGAGGCCTCGATGCGGGCCCGCCGCGCCCGCAGGAACAGGTACATGCCCGTGGCCGCCAGCGGATAGCACGCGAGCACCATCACCGTCAGGGCCACCGGGCCGTCGAACAGCAGCATCAACACGTTGGCCGGGTGAAACGCGCCCGTGACGGTGGCGCCCGCGAAGGGCTGGCCCAGCGCGTTGAAGGGGTACCAGCTCGGCCACGCGCCCTGGCTCACGCACGTGGCCCAGTACTCCCGCGTCGGGGCGTACACGCGCAGCATGTCTCGCTCGCAGAACACGCCCCCCGAGGCGAGCAGCCGATGGAAGAACAGCAGCGTCCCGAGGACCGAGGCCCCCAGGATGAGGAGGCCCTCGCGCGCGCGCGTCGAAAGAGGAGAGGACATGCGGTGCCCCGCCTTCTAGCAGAGGAGGAAGGGCTCTCGAAGCAGGGCTCGGCTAGAGTCCGGCCCACGCATGAGCCCGGAGCGCCGAGACACCTTCCGCTGGCGGGACGTCCCGCACCTGTTGTCGACGCGGCTGCTCGCGGCGTTCCTCGTCCCCACCCTGCTCATCCTCGCGGTGACGGGCACGGCGGTGTACCAGCTGGCGCGCGCCATCCTCGAGGAGGAGCTGGGCACCAGCCTCTCCAACATCGCCGCCGCCACCGCCAGCCAGCTCAACGGCGAGCGCATGCTCACCATCGAACCCGGCGACGACGTGGGCGGCACCCGCACCTGGCGCAACGTGGTGCGCCTGCTCGAGGGCGTGCGCGAGGCCAGCAACGTGCGCCGCGTCTTCGCCGTCGACGTCCAGGGACGTGTGCGCGCGGACGTGGGCGGCGGCCTGCCCGTGGGCGCGGAGGTGCCGGAGCTCGCGCGCGACAGGCTGGAGCTGGCGCGCGTCTTCGCCGGCCAGCACGCCGCCAGCCAGGTGCTTTTCACCGGCTCCGACGGGCGCCTGTACAAGACGGGCTATGCCCCCATCACCCTGGCGGGCCAGGTGGTGGGCGCGGTGGGCGTGGAGGGCAGCGCCGCCTTCTTCGGCCCCCTGCAGCGGCTGTCGCGCACCTTCGCCATCATGGGCGCGCTCGCCCTGGCCGCGCTCGCCGTCGTCGCGCTGCTCACCGCGCGGGGCCTCGCGCGCCCCCTGCGCCGGCTGATGGACTCCGCCCTGCGCATCGGCCGGGGCGACCTCACCACGCCCGTGCCGCCTGAACCCACGCGCGAAATCGGCGTGCTCGCACGCGAGCTGGAGGAGATGCGCGGCGCGCTGGAGGGCCGGGACAGACAGCTCAAGATGATGCTCGCGGGCGTCGCCCACGAGGTGCGAAACCCCCTGGGCGGCATCGCCCTGTTCTCCGGCCTGCTCCAGGAGGACCTCCGCGCCGGCGCCCACGAGGACGCGCGCGCGCACGTCGAGCGCATCCAGCGCGAGGTGGCCTTCCTGCAGCGCATCGTCGAGGACTTCCTCGCCTTCGCCCGCGAGCAGCCCCTGTCCCGTGCGCCCGTGGAGGCCCCCGCGCTGCTGTCCATCGTCAGCGAGCTGTCCTCCGCGGAGGCCCAGTCCCGGAACGTGGTCCTGGACGTGGACGCCTCTCCCGCCCTGCTGGAGGCCGACGGCAGCCTGCTCACCGCCGCCCTCTTGAACCTGGTGAAGAACGCCGTGCAGGCCTCGCCATCCGGAGGCCACGTGCGCATCCACGGCGCCGTGCGCGACGGGCGCTACGCCATCCAGGTCCACGACGCCGGCGCGGGCGTGCCCGACCTCCAGAAGGAGCGCATCTTCGAGCCCTTCTTCACCACCCGGGAGAAGGGCACCGGCCTGGGCCTGCCCCTGGCGCGCAAGATTGCCCGCGCCCACGGGGGCGAGCTGCACCTGACGTCCACGCCGGGCGACACCACCTTCACCCTGACGCTGCCGTTGGGCGCCGTCAGCCCGCCTCGTTGAACTGACGCGCCATCTGCCCCACCTCGCCGGACACCTGCGCGAGCGTGCTCGTGGCCTCCTGCGTGGACTCCAGGCGCTTCATCGTCTCGTCCATGATTTGCGACAGGTCCGAGACGGCGATGGAGATCTGCGAGATGCCCGCGTTCTGCTGCGTCACGGCGGCGGCAATCTGACGGGCCGCGGCCGAGTTCTCCTGCGACATCAGCGACAAGGCCCGCAGCGAGTCGCCCGACGCCCGCATCTGGTCCAGCCCCGTGCCGATGGTGCGCACGCCCTGCTCGCCCATGCGGGCCGCGTCCTGGATGCCCACGCTGACGTCCTGGAGCACGTCGCGGATGCGCCGCGTGGACTGCAGCGACTGGTCCGCCAGCGCCCGCACCTCGCGGGCCACCACCGCGAAGCCCTTGCCCTGCTCCCCCGAGCGCGCCGCCTCGATGGCCGCGTTCACCGCGAGCAGGTGCGACTGGGCGGCCAGGTCCTTCACCGTCTCCGTGATGTCGCCAATCAGCGAGGCGCTCCGGGCCAGCTTGTCCAGCCGCTGCTGGATGCCGTCCACCGCGCCGCGGATGTCCGCCAGCCCCGCCACGCTCTTCTCCACCGCCGCCTCGCCCTGCAGCCCCAGCGCCTCCGCGCGCCGGGCCACCTGCAGCACCGCCTCCGCCCGGTCCGCCGCCATGCTCGAGGTGCGCCGTATCTCCTCCGACGTCACCTGCGCCTGGTGCAGCGCCGCCGACTGCTTCGACAGGCTCTGCTGCTGCGCGTCGTTCGCCGCGCGCAGGTGCCCGCCCGCCTCCCCCAGCCGCGCCGCCGAGGCCTGCAGCGTCAGGGGAAGCTGACGCAGCCGCGCCAGCACCGCGTTCATGCCTTCGGCCAGGTCCCCCATCTCGTCCGTGGACACCCACGCGGGCGCCACCACGCGCCCCGCCGCCACGGATTCAATCGCCTGCCCCACCGCGTCCGCCGCCCGCGCCTGCCTGCGCGCCAGCATCCACATGGTGATGCCCGGCAGCAGCAGGAGCCCGCCCACCCACGCCAGGCTGAACGTCAGCTCCCCCGCCAGCACCCCGCCCAGCTCCATCAGCATCCGCGCCGAGCGCCGCGCGCCCTCCGACTCCAGCTCCAGCGCCAGCGTGTCCCGGATGGCCTCCAGCTTCACCACCACCACGCAGCCGCTGAGCACCAGCGCGGAGATGATGGAGCCGCCGAAGGTGAAGGGCAGGAACCACGCCTGCCGGGGCCACGAGAAGCCGCCGCCCGCCAGCGCCACCGTCGCGTGCTTGCGCTGCTCCTCCAGCGCCAGCGGCAACAACATCCGCTCCAGCGAGACGCTGATGGGAAAGCCCAGCAGCACGCCACAGCACACGCCGATGATGGTCCCCAACACCACCTGCGACAAATCCTTGTGCCACGTCAGGCACACGTGGAGGCTGAACCAGAAGCCCCCCAGCGTCCACCCCACCCACGACGTCCCCACCGCCACGCGCCACGGCAGCCGCAGGATGCGCTCCAGTCGCTCACCCGGCTTGTCGCCCGCGCGCGAGCGCAGCGCGTTGCCCACCATCCACCGCATCAGCAGCGCGGGGTAGAGCATCCCCAGGCCCACCAGGATGGGCGGCAGCACCCACGCCACCGCCCTCACGCCCTCCCACCCGGCGACGCCCATGGACATGCCGTTGAGGTACGCCGCGATGGGCGCCGCGGGGACCACCCAGGACATGAACACCCTGAGCGCGCGCCAGCGATACTCGCGAATCAACGAATCTTCGATGCTCATGCGGGATTGCCTTCCCGCGCCTCCGGCCAGGGGACGCGGTGAGTCCAGGAATGGAGGGATGGCGGACGACCCCATTCTCCGCACGTCGTCGAGACGAAAGCGAGCGGCGCACGCCCGGTTCCAGACATTGCACTCCCGTCAGCCGGGCGCTCGTCGAAAGGCATACACAGTCGGGAAATCAACCTCCTCCAGAAAGATTGAGCAAGAAGACAGACGCGGCGATTTCGGCCTCAATCCACACAGCAGGCGCGGATGGCGGAGGTATACAGGCGCAGGGACTTGCGCGTGGCGTCGAGCACCCGGGCAGGCTCGTCCCCGGTGGGGTCCGTGCAGAGCTTGAGGATTTCGAGCGCCTCCACCGGGTGCAGGTCGTCATAGCGAGCGTGCGCCTTGAGCCACATCATCGCGCTGGCGTCGATGCGTGCGCCGTCCGCGGCATAGGCGCGGAAGGGCTCCACCACGTCGCGCGTCCACACGCCGGTGATGCCCTCGATGGCCCAGTTGGACGCGGCGATGCCCTCCGCCAGCGTGCCCCGGGCACAGGTGTCTCGCAGGTGCGCGTGCAGCGCCTGGAGCTCCGGCAGCGGCCGCACCTGGAAGAGCGCCTCGGGCTCCAGGCCGAGCGCGCGCACCCAGTCGATGAACCACTCCGCGTGGCGCGCCTCCACGGCCAGGTTCTGCAAGAGCCAGCGGCGGATGCTCGCGTCCCCCTCGGAGCGGCCGTACGTCGTCTTGGCCAGCGACAGGGCCATGTACTTGGGGAAGGACTCGACGATGAGGAAGAACTGCGACAGCACGCGGCGCCAGTACACCAGCGGCGGGCGCCGGCCCTCGGCGGTGGCGCGGAACAGCGGAGGCCAGCACGCCGCGTCCCAGTCCCGGCGGGTCGCATCCAGCATGGACTCGAGCCAGCGGGGATGCGCCGACGGGTTCAGCGGCGGAGGCCCATAGCGACGCACGGGCACACGAGACGTGAGGCTGCGCACTTCCTGCTCGGAAGACGACATGGCGGCACGAGGCTCCTGCACCCGGCGGGTTCCAGACCGACATGGCCCCCCTCACCCGCCAGGGCGGCCCCATAGTGGTGACAGCACCTCCACGGGGCCACGCGACTGTCGTCGCCCGACGCTTTTCTCACCGCCTTGTTTCAGATTTCAGCCGGGGGCACCTGGAGGCGTCGCGCGCCCCACAGCGGGCCTGTCTCTCCGACCGACGGCGACTCGCGCCCGCCGTCACGGGGTGCGGGCCACCTGGCGGCGCGCCTTCTCCAGCATGCGCTGCAGCGGCGCCTCGTCCGCGCGGGCGAGCGCCTCGTCCCAGGTGAGCCACTGCGCGCCGGAGGACTCGTGGGGGTCGTGCGCGAGCGACTCCGGGTCCTCGGCCACGACGAGGTAGCGCACGTCCAGGTGCTGGTGCTCGGGCTCGTCGCGGCGCGCGGGGATGGTGTGGACGTCCACGTCCAGCGGGCGGGGCGCGGTGGGGTGGAGCACCACGCGGCAGCCGGTCTCCTCGCGCGCCTCGCGCAGGGCGGTGGCCTCCATGTCGCCGCCGTCCGCCAGGTCCGCGTGCCCGCCCGGCTGCAGCCACCGGTGGAGCTTGCCGTGCAGCACCATCACCACGCGCTCGCCCCGGGGGTCCACCACCACGGCGCTGCCGGTGAAGTGCGCCGTGGCCTGCGCGCGGGAGAAGGGCGAGGCGAGCGTGGCCGCGTGGTGGCGCATCCGCTCCAGGTCCTGGCGCTCCTTGTCGTCCCCGGGGACGTGGCGCGCCAGGAGCTCCCGCAGGGCGTGGGCGTTCTGGGATTCCATGCGCGACCACGTATCCCCGGCGGGCCCTCACACGCCAGCGCCTTCTGGAAGCGGCCGGCCCGCCCGGGGCGGTGTAGGGTTCTGGCCGGGTGTGTTCTCATGCGGACGCACCCGGGGCGGCCGGCCCCGCTGGCATGAGGACCTGAGGGCAAGCACCTGCATGGCGCGCATTCTCGTCATCGATGACCACGACACCCTCCGCGAGGGGATGACCGTCACGCTCACGCGCTCCGGGCACGCCGTGTCCGCGGTGCGCGGCGGCGCGGACGGGCTGGCCGCCTGGCGCAAGGCCCCGTTCGACCTGGTCGTCACGGATTTGAAGATGGACGGCATGGACGGCATCGCCGTCACCCAGGCCCTCAAGGCGCTGGACCCCTCCGCCGTCGTCATGGTGGTGACGGCCTTCGGCACGATTGAGACGGCCGTGCGGGCCATGCAGGAGGGCGCCTACGACTTCATCACCAAGCCCTTCACGCCCGACGTGCTGCGCGCCAAGGTGGACAAGGGGCTGGAGCTGGCGAGCACCCGCCGGCGCGTGGAGAAGCTGGAGGGGCGCACCGCCGCGCACGACGCGGACGCGGCCCTGACGCACGGCAGCCTGGTGGGCGACAGCGAGCCCATGCAGAAGCTGCTCTCCCAGGCGCGCAAGGCGGCGATGAGCGACGCCACGGTGCTCGTTCGCGGCGAGAGCGGCACCGGCAAGGAGCTCATCGCGCGCATGCTGCACCAGCAGTCCCCGCGCAAGGACGGGCCCTTCGTCGTGGTGCACTGCGCGGCGCTGGCGGAGACGCTGCTGGAGAGCGAGCTGTTCGGCCACGAGCGCGGCGCCTTCACCGGCGCGGTGAAGCGCAAGCTGGGCCGCTTCGAGCTGGCCGACGGCGGCACCCTCTTCCTCGACGAAATCGGGGAGATTCCCCACGCGGTGCAGACCAAGCTGTTGCGCGTGCTCCAGGAGAAGGAGATCCAGCGCGTGGGCGGCGAGGAGACGCTCAAGGTGGACGTGCGCGTGGTGAGCGCCACGCACCGGGATTTGCAGGCCGAGGTGAAGGCGGGCCGCTTCCGCGAGGACCTGTACTACCGGCTGCACATCGTCCCGCTGGTGCTGCCGCCTTTGCGCGAGCGCCCAGAGGACATCGCCGCGCTGGCGCGCCACTTCGTCGCCAAGCACGCGGTGCGCGTCAACCGCCGGGTGACGGGGCTGGACGAGGGCGCCCTGCGCGCCCTGGCCCGCCACGCGTGGCCCGGCAACGTGCGCGAGCTGGAGAACGTGGTGGAGCAGGCGCTCGTCTTCGCGGAAGGGGAGGTGCTCACCGCCCAGGACCTGCCCGGCCACCTCACCGGCGGCACGCCGCGCATGGACGCGGGGCTGCCGGTGCCGCACGGCGACAGGCCCCTGCCGGACATCCTGGAGGACCTGGAGCGGCAGCTCATCGCCCGCGCCTACGAGAAGGCCGGCGGGGTGAAGACGGAGACCGCCCGCCTGCTGGGCATCAAGACGTCGGCGCTGTACTACAAGCTGGAGAAGTATGGCTTCCTCCCCAAGGGCACCGCGCCCGAGGAGGGGTGATCCTCGGAAATCCGTGACCCCAGGCCCACGCCCCATGACTTTCCACCGGCCCCCCCTCCCCACCCCGTCCCACCCGGCGCGCCCAGACACCTGGAATCCCAGCGCTTTTCGCGCGAGGCCGGGGCGCGGGGGCGCCGCGGGGCTGGCATCCGCCTTGCTCATGGGGGCCTGTTGATGAACCCCCGCTCCCTCGTCCTCGCGTTGTGCCTGCTGGTGGGCGTGCCCGCCTGGGCCGCGTCCGGCCTGGAGGCGGCGCGCGCGCGGGCGCAGGTGGCGAGGACGGAAGCGCGGGCGCTGAGGACCCAGCAGCAGACGCTGCGCGACGAGCTGCAGGGCGTGGCCGAGCGCATCGAGGCGCTGAAGGCCCGTGCCCAGGGGCGGCTGACCACGGGCACGGAGCTGGAGACGGCGCTGAGGCGCTCGCAGGAGCTGAGCGGCTCGCTCACCCAGCTGGCGCAGGCGGTGTCCACGGCCGAGGGCGAGTCGGAGCGCGCGCACGTGGCGCTGCACCAGGCGCTGTCGGAGGAGCTCGGGCGACTGATGACGGCCTGGGACAAGACGGTGGACCGCGCCCAGCGCGCCACGCTGCTGGAGGTGATGCGCACCACGCGCACCGAGCGCGACTCGGTGCGCCTGGCGCTGCCGGCCTCCAAGGTCCCCACGCTGGACAGGACGACGACGGGCGGCGACGACCCGGAGGACCTGCTGGAGCAGGCGGACACCCTGCGCGACGCCGAGGACAAGGTGCGCGAGCGGCTCAAGCTGATGCGCGCGCGAATCACCGAGGCACGC
This sequence comes from Myxococcus faecalis, assembly GCF_050039385.1. Lineage (NCBI taxonomy): Bacteria > Pseudomonadati > Myxococcota > Myxococcia > Myxococcales > Myxococcaceae > Myxococcus > Myxococcus faecalis. The sequence goes on from NZ_CP144336.1 coordinate 3,191,136, forward strand.
GAGGAGCGCGACCTGGACCGCCGGATGAGCGACTTCCTGGGCGAGGAGTCGATGTTCGACGAGCAGGACCGGCGGCTGCGGCTCAGGATGAGCTCGGACCGGAGCCTGCGGGTGGAGCCCAGCGACCGCGGCGGTGGCCTGTTCCAGGAGGCCAGCGGCGACAGCGACGCGCCGCCCATGTCGGGCAACCCGGGCACGGGCGCGCCCCCGGAGCCCTCCATGCCGGACACCCCCGGGACGCCCACCACGGGCCGCCCCGAGCCCATGTCCGTCCGCGCCACGGACCGCCGCCCCCTGGTGGACGGGGTGCGCGCCCAGGACCTGGCCGCCGGAGGTCCGGTGGACCTCACGGCGATGGAGGCCGAGGCCAGGCGCCTGGAGGCCCTGGCCGGGGAGCTGGATGGCCGGGCCGGCGCGCTGGAGCGCCGCGCGCAGGAGCTGACGAAGTAGGGCCGCCCTCGGGCTAGAGCAGCCCGGACTCGACCTCCAGCCGCACCACCGCGCGCAGCCGCACCTCGCGCTCGGGCGTCCGGCCCTTGCCGCGGATGATGATGCTCATGGTGGGCGCGGCGACGAAGGGCTGCAGCTCCACGTCCGCCAGGTCCAGCCGCAGCGTGGGGTTGGGCGCGCGCGGGCTGCCACGGGACAGGTCGTTCTTCCACGCGATGCGCGACTCACGGTCTCCGGCGCGGACGAAGAACTCCACGTTGTCCAGGAAGGTGAAGTCCACGTCGTTGGGGCTGAGAATCTGGAGCGAGAGCGAGTCGACGTGGACGGAGGTGGCCTCGCTCTTGGAGAGCCCCTGGTTCTTGAAGTCCTGGTTCTGGTCGAAGTCCATCCCCGCGAAGCTGCTGATGGGGGGGAAGGCGTTGAGCTCGGTGCTGCCGCCCGGCAGGCTCGCGGGCACGGTCGTCTCGCCCCTCACCTCGGTGATGAACGTCGACTGGGCGCAGGCGGCCAGCCCGAGGCCGACCGCCGCGGCGAGAAGTGAGGCAGGGCGCATTCCAGCAATGTACCGGGCGCGAGCCGTGTCGTCACCGTCGCCAGCCAACCGGCCGGGCCCGTCCTCCCGCGAGTGGGGCGTGCAGGCACGAGGCCGGGTATGGTGCCCCGCGTCGTGTCCCGCGTCCGCCCTACCCTCCTGGTGTTCCTGGTGCTCGCCACCGCCCGCCCCGCGTCCGCGGCCGAGTGGGAGGGCGCGCTCAAGGGCACCCTGCGGCTGCTGGCGGACACCAACGCCCCGCGCGACTTCACCGACGGCAGCACGCCTTCGCCCGGAGTGGACCCGGCGCTGAGCGTGCTGGGTTCGGCCGAGGGGAAGGGGACGTTCGAGCGCACGCAGCTCGTCGGCCGCTACGAGCTGGGGGCGCGCAAGTACGCGGGCTTCTCCGACGAGGACACGCTCATCCAGGCCGGCGCGCTCGAGGCCTCGCTGGCGCTGGGCACGGAGTTCGGCCTGGGCGCGGAGGGGCACGCGAAGGACCGGCGGGGCGGCACCCGCGCGTACTCGGACCTGGGCGCGAGCGCCTTCGCGGAGTACGCCCCGGACGTGCGGCTGGCGCTGCGGGTGCGCGCGGGCGCGCGCAGGTTCGTCTACCGGCCGGACCCCACGGCGAACTTCGGCGGGCTGGAGCTGGGGGTGCTGGGGCGCTACCGCTTCGACCGGCGCCACAGCCTGTCCGTCTTCGGCGACTGGGGCGCGCGCCGCTACGGGCCGCTGGCGCGCCCGCGCCCGGGCGTGGAGAGCTCCCCGGGACGGCGCGAGGACGGCGCCCTCACCGCGGGCTTCGGCTACAACTACCGGGGGCCGCTGACCCTGGGGCTGCGCTACACGTACCAGGAGGTCTCCTCCAACAGCTACGGGGAGACGGTGCTGCGCCACCGGGTGTCGGCGAACGCCGGGGTGCGGCTGCCCTGGCGGATGACGCTGCTGGCTCAGGGCTCGCTGGGCGTGACGCGCTACCCGGACGGCATCTATTTGTCGCCGGAGATCATCCTCGTGGAGGAGGACGAGGGGCAGAACTCCCTGTCCCTGAAGCTCGCGCGCCCCGTCTCGGAGCGCGTGGACCTGGAGCTGTCCTGGGGCCTGTGGAGCACGCGGCTGCCGCGCAACGACTTGAGCTACTCCCGCCAGGTGTTCGGCGTGGGCGTCACCTGGCGCGACTGAGGCTCAGCCCAGGTCGCAGATGCGCTCGTCGATCTCCTCGGCGAGCCCCGGGTGTCCCTGGGCCAGGGCGTGCTCCTTCGCCCGGGTGAGCACCTCGCGGGCGCGCTCGGACTGCCCGGCGCCCGACAGCGCGTCCCCCAGGGAGACCATGGCGGCCGCGTAGGTCCCATCCAGCCGCACCGCCTGCTCCAGGGCGGCGGCGGCCTCGGCGTACTGCTTGCGGTCCAAGTACAGCTTGCCGAGGGAGAAGTGGCTCATGGGGGAGTCGGGGAAGTCCGCCACCATCTTCTTGAACTGTTCCAGCCGGGCGTCGCTCATGGACAGGACCCTTAGAGGACCCATGGCGTGTTGCCAAGGGTGCGGTAGGGTGCGCCGCACATGGCAACGAAGAAGAAGACGACCCCCAAGAAGAAGAGCGCGGCCAAGAAGGCGCCGGCGCGCGGCAAGAAGTCGGCGACGGGCAGGACGGTCGCCGCGAGCAAGGCGCCCGCCAAGGCCAAGGCCCCGGCGCGCAAGAAGACGACGGGCAAGACGCCGCTGCGGCCCAAGAAGAAGGCGAAGCTGCCAGCCGCCCCGCAGCAGAAGACGGGCCCCGCGGAGAACCCCCAGGCGCAGGCCCTGGCGCGCCGCATGGCGCAGCTGCTCATCGACAAGAAGGCGCTGGACGTCGTCATCCTGGATGTCCGGGGCATGACGTCGTACGCGGACTACATCGTCATCGCCTCCGGCGAGAGCGACCGCCAGGTGAGCGCCATGGCGGAGAACGTCCAGGTGCAGCTCAAGCAGGGTGACGCGCCCGAGCGCGCGCTGGGCACCGAGGGCGTGGACACGGGCCAGTGGGTGCTGCTCGACTACGGCGAGGTGGTGGCGCACCTGTTCCTCGCGGACCTGCGCGCGCACTACGACCTCGAGGGTCTCTGGGCGGATGCCGCCCGGGAGAAGGTGTCCTGAAGGTCCGCCTGCTCTCCATCGGCAAGGACCGCTCGGGCCTCTTCGAGCCGGCGGTCCAGGAGTATGCCCGCAGGCTGGGGCACTACACCCGCTTCGAGCTGGTGGAGCTGGCCGAGGCGAGCGGCAAGAAGCTCAAGCCCGGCGACGCCAAGGCCGCGGAGGCGGAGGCCATCCTCGCCAGGCGCAAGCCGCAGGACTGGCTGGTGGCGCTGGACGAGCGCGGCTCGCTCATCGACTCGGTGGAGCTGGGCCGCTACGTGGGCAAGGCGCAGACGGGCTCCAGGGACCTGCTCTTCGTCATCGGCGGCGACGAGGGCCTGGACGAGAGCGTGCGGGCCGCGGCCCATCTGACGCTGTCCTTGTCCAAGATGACGCTGCCCCACAGGCTTGCGCGCGTGGTGCTCGTGGAGCAGCTGTACCGGGCGTTCACCATCCTCAAGGGTGAGCCGTACCACAAGTAGGCAGGCGGGCCTCCCAGGCCCCCTTGCGCGCTGGCGTCAGGGCCGTCGGACAGGAGGCGTCAACGGGCCCCATGAGCACCGCCAGCACCGAAACCTCCCTTCCCTCCCCCGCCGCCACCGTGCGCGTCATCGCCTCGCCCCAGTCGTGGGTGGAGGGTGAGGCGGTGCGACAGCTCGAGGCCGTCGCGCGGCTGCCCGGCATGAAGGCCGCGGTGGGACTTCCGGACCTGCACCCGGGCAAGGGCGCGCCGGTGGGAGCGGCCTTCACCTCGGAGGGGCTCTTCTATCCCTACCTGGTGGGCAACGACATCGGCTGTGGGATGGGGTTGTGGGACGTGGGGATGCTGGCGCGAAAGGCGAAGGCCGAGCGCTGGGCCTCGAAGCTGGAGGTGGAGGGACCCTGGAACGGTGACGTGGAGGGGTTCCTGGCGGAGGAGGGGGTGAAGCCCTCGGGCTTCGAGGGGGCGCTGGGCACGGTGGGCGGCGGCAACCACTTCGCGGAGCTGCAGCGGGTGGACGCGGTGCACGACGCGCGGGCGTTCGCCGAGCTGGGGCTGGAGGCGGACCGGTTGCTGCTGCTGGTGCACTCGGGCTCGCGGGGGCTGGGCGAGGCGATTCTGCGGGCCCACGTGGACCGGCACGCGGCGGGCGGGCTGACGGCGGGCTCGGACGAGGCGCGGGCGTACCTGACGCGGCATGACCACGCGGTGGCGTGGGCCCGGGCCAACCGGGCGCTGGTGGCGCGCAGGGTGCTGGATGGCATCGGCGCTCCGGCGCGGCGAGTGTTGGATGTCTGCCACAACAGCGTCACCCCACGACGCGAGGACGGGGCCCTGAGGTGGTTGCATCGCAAGGGCGCGGCGCCAGCGGACGAGGGGCCCGTGGTGATTCCGGGCAGTCGTGGCGCGCTGAGCTATCTGGTGGCGCCGGTGGGGGATGGGACGGGCAGCGCGTACAGCCTGGCGCACGGCGCGGGGCGCAAGTGGACGCGCACGGCGGCCCGGGAGCGCATCAAGGAGCGCTTCACGGCGGAGTCGCTCACCCGGACGAGCTTCAAGAGCCACGTCGTCTGCGAGAACAAGGACCTGCTCTTCGAGGAGGCGCCGCAGGCGTACAAGGCCATCGACCGGGTGGTGACGGACCTGGTGGAGGCGGGGCTGGTGAAGGTGGTGGCCACGCTGGCGCCGGTGCTGACGTACAAGACGCGCTCCCACGAGGAGTAGCGCGGGCCCGCGGGAAGAAGCCGGCCCTGGAGTCGCAGCGCGTTTTTCCCCTCCGCGTCCGGCGGGTGCGTGGTTAGGGTTCGGGCATGACTCCCGCGCACAAGGTATTGCTCTGCATCCTGGATGGTTGGGGCATCCGCCACGAGCGAGAGGCGAACGCCATCCTCCTGGCCGGCACGCCGAACCTGGACAAGCTGACGAGCCCCTACCCGTTCACCGAGCTACAGACCTCGGGGCTGGCCGTGGGTCTGCCCGAGGGGCAGATGGGCAACTCGGAGGTCGGCCACACCAACATCGGCGCCGGTCGCATCGTCTACCAGGACCTGGTGCGCATCAACCGCGCGGCCGAGTCGGGGGAGCTGGCGCAGAACCCGGTGCTCCGCGCGGCGATGGACGGCGTGAAGGCGGACGGCAAGGCGCTGCACCTGTTGGGGTTGGTGTCGCCGGGTGGGGTGCACTCGTCGATGGAGCACCTGTACGCGCTCCTGAAGGCGGCGCGGGAGCGGGGTGTGCCGCACGTGTACGTGCACGCGTTCCTGGACGGACGTGACACGCCGCCGCAGAGCGCGCTGGGCTACGTGGAGGCGCTGGAGCGCTTCCTCCACGAGACGCACACGGGCCGCATCGCCACGGTGAGCGGGCGGTACTACGCGATGGACCGCGACAAGCGGTGGGACCGGGTGCAACTGGCGTACGAGGCGCTGGTGCACGCGCGCGGTCCCAAGGCGCCGGACGCGCTGAGCGCCATCCGCGCGTCGTACGCGGAGAAGGTGACGGACGAGTTCGTGAAGCCCACGGTGATGGCGAGCGGGGATGGGACGCCCGTGGGCCGCATCCAGGATGGGGACACGGTGGTGTTCTTCAACTTCCGCGCGGACCGGGCGAGGGAGCTGACGCAGGCCCTGGCGTATCCGACGTTCAAGGAGTTCGACCGGGGCGGGCTCCGGCTGGGGCGGTACGTGTGCATGACCCAGTACGACGAGACCTTCGACCTGCCGGTGGCGTTCGCGCCGGACCAGCCGCAGGACATCTTCCCGGAGATTCTGGCGCGGCAGGGGCTGCGGCAGTTCCGCACGGCGGAGACGGAGAAGTACGCGCACGTGACGTTCTTCTTCAACGGCGGGCGCGAAGTTGTGTATCCGGGTGAGGACCGGCACCTGGTGCCGAGTCCGCGCGACGTGAAGACGTACGACTTGAAGCCGGAGATGGCGGCGCGCGAGGTGACGGCGGAGCTGGTGCGGCGGCTGGACTCGGGGACGTATGACTTCGCGCTGGCGAACTTCGCCAACCCGGACATGGTGGGGCACAGCGGCCGGCTGGACGCGGCGATGCAGGCGGTGCGGGTGGTGGACGAGTGCCTGGGGGTGCTCGGCAAGGCGTGCGAGCGCAACGGCTGGGTGATGGCCATCTCGGCGGACCACGGCAACTGCGAGCAGATGGTGGACCCGGTGACGGGCGAGCCGCACACGGCGCACACGCTGAACCCGGTGCCCTTCCACCTCATCCACCCGGCCTTCCGGGGACAGAAGCTGCGCCCCGGCATCCTCGCGGACATCGCGCCCACGCTGTGCAAGGTGATGAACCTGCCGCAGTCGAAGGAGATGAACCGGCAGGGCGTGCTGCCCTGAGCACGCGGCCCCTCCGGGCCCCACGAATCCACTCGACGCTCCCCTCCACCGCCGCCTAGCGTTCCCAAGCGGGCGGTGGGGGAACGGGCGATGGGGATGGGGACGACACGAGTCGGGTGCAGGGGTTCCACGCAGCGGGCGTCCACGAGCGCGCGCCCATGCTGAGGGCCCTGCTGGACGTGCTCTACCCTCCCGCGTGCATCGCCTGCGCGAAGGTCCTCCCAGGTCCCGGCGCCTTCTTCTGCGAGCCCTGCGACACCGCCGTGGAGCGCCTGCCGCCCGTGTGCTGCCGCACCTGCGCGGAGCCGGGTCCGTTCCCCGCCGGCCTGTGCCCACGCTGCCGCGCCGCTCCCCCACCCTTCTCTCGCGCCTGGGCCCCGTTCGCGCACGAAGGCCCCGTGGCCCGCGCCGTCCACCGCTTCAAGTACGAAGACCACCCGGAGCTGGCCGCGCCCCTCGGCGAGATGCTCGCGGCCGAGGCCCACCGCTTCCTCACCCGCGCGCCCCGCCTCGTCGTCGCGCTGCCGCTCCACACCCGCCGCTACCACGCGCGCAAGTACGACCAGGCCCAGCTGCTCGCGGGCGCGCTGGCGAAACACCTGGGCCTGCGCGCCCCCGTCGGGCTGCTCACGCGCACGCGGGAGACCCAACGACAGGTGGGCCTCACCGAGGCCGAGCGCGCCGACAACGTCGCGGACGCCTTCGTCGCCTCGGACGACCTCGCGGGGCGCGACGTGCTCCTCCTCGATGACGTCTTCACCACCGGCGCCACCGCGCGCGCCGCGGCCACCGCGCTCCTGGTCGCCGGCGCCACCCGCGTCGAGGTCCTCACCCTCGCCCGCGCCTTCACCATGACGTGAACACCACCTGACGCAGCAACTGTCACAGCGCGTCAACTGCAACCGGGTCCACGACAACTCACGCCCGGATTCAGCGCGGACCCCGCGTGTCTTTCATTACCCATCTTCCGCGACTTTCCGTCCCGTGTTCTTGCATCAGTGCCGTGTCACGAGACATTTCGCGTCGCGTTTCACGGCTCGCTTCCCCCCTCTTCGAAACGGAGTCCGTGATGAAGCTCCCCGTGTTGAGCTCGTTCGCCCTCGCCGGTGCCGTGTGCGCGCTGGGCCTCCCCGCCCCCGTCCAGGCCCAGGTCCCCGCGCCCTCGTGGACGCGGCAGTTCGGCGCCAACCTCGACGAGCAGGCCCGCGCCGTCGCCGTCGCGGGCACCGCCGTCTATGTCGTGGGCAACACCACCAGCCAGCTCGGCCCCGAGCCCAAGGCCGGCGGCAACGACGTCTTCGTCGCGAAGTACGACACCGCGGGCGCGCTGCAGTGGGTGCACCAGTTCGGCACGCCCGAGGATGACCGCCCCGCCGCCGCGGCCACCGACTCCGAGGGGAACGTGTACGTGACGGGCCGGACGTACGGCTCGATGGGCTTCCACACGAACGCCGGCGGCTATGACTTCTTCATCGCCAAGTACAGCCCGCAGGGCCAGCAGCTCTGGGTGCGCCAGCAGGGCACGCAGATGGATGACTTCGGCACGGGCCTGGCCATCGGCGCGGACGACACGCTGTACTTCTCCGGCTACACCGGCGGCAGCTTCGCCAACGGCGGCAACCCCGGCCACTACGACGCCCTCGTGGGCCTCTACGACTCCGCCGGAAACCCGTACTGGCTCCGGCAGCTGGGCTCGACGAGCAGCGACATCGCGCGAGGCATCGCCGTGACGCCGGACCATAAGGTGTACGTCGTGGGCCAGACGAGCGGCAGCCTCGACGGCGCCACCACGCCCACGGGCACGGACATGTTCCTGCTGCGCCTGGACATCCTCGGCGCCACCCAGTGGGTGCGCCAGCTGGACCTCTCCGAGCTCGATGACGCCAAGGGGGTGGCGGTGAGCCCCGACGGCGGCGCCTACCTCGTCGGCGACACCTTCGGCGCCATCGACGGCCACACCAACGCCGGCACCATCGACGTGGTGCTCGCCCGCTATGACGCCGTGGGCAACCGCCAGTGGAGCCGCCTGCTCGGCGGCGCGCAGCCCGACTACGCGAGCGGCGTCGCCGTGGCCGCCAACGGCACCGTGAACGTCACGGGCTACACGGCCAACGCCCTGGACGGCCAGCCGTACGCCGGCAGCCAGGACGCCTTCTTCACCCGCTACGACGGCTCGGGCACCAAGCTGGGCACGCGCGTCGTCGGCACCCACCTGCCCGACGTCGGCAGCGGCGTGGCGGTGGACACCAGCGGCAATGCCTACGTGACGGGCTCCACCTACGGCAGCCTGGGCGGCACCAACGCGGGCAGCTACGACGCGTTCCTCGTCCGCTTCTGAGACAGGCCCGCATTCCGTGTCCGGACGTGGGACAGGTGTTCGTTGCCTGTCTCACGCGGAATCCAGGACGGAAGCTTCGCGGTGGCCAATCGTCGAGGGCGCGATAGCCTCGCGGCATGCGCTGGCACTCCCTCCTCCTCGTCCCCGCGTTGCTCTCACTCCACTGTACCCACGCCACCGGGTCCGCCGGGCCGTCCAAGCCCGAGGCCACGGTGGCGGCGGCGCCCGAGTGGCCCGAGGCCCAGCCCCCCGCGCTGCGCCTGCCGGACACCGTCCAGCCCCTGCACTACCTGCTGGACCTGAAGCTCATCTCCACCGAGTCCACCCACTCCGGCACCGTCACCATCGACGTGGACGTGCGCGAGCCGGTGCGCCAGGTCTGGCTGCACGGACAGGATTTGGAGGTCACCTCCGCGCGCATCGAGACGCAGGGCCGCGCGCTCGAGGCCAGGCCCGTCACCGCGAGCGAGGGCCGGCTGGGCCTGCTGCTGCCCGAGACGCTGCCCGCGGGCAAGGCGCGCATCGTCATCGCCTTCACGGGTCAAATCGACAAGGAGCGCAGCCGGGGCCTGTACTCGCAGGAGGAGGGCGGCCACAACTACCTCTACACCTTCTTCGAGCCGGTGGACGCGCGCCGCGCCTTCCCGTGCTTCGACGAGCCGGGCTTCAAGGTGCCCTGGCAGCTGCGCTTCACGGTGAAGGCCGAGGACGTGGCGCTGGCCAACCACGCCATCGAGGCGAAGGAGACGCTGCCGGACGGCCTGCAGCGCATCACCTTCCGCGACAGCAAGCCCATGCCCAGCTACCTCGTCGCCTTCGTGGTGGGCCCGTTCGACGTGGTGGACGCGGGCACCACCGGGCGCAACAGGGTGCCGCTGCGCTTCGTCGTCCCCAAGGGCCGCGGCGCGGAGACGGCGTACGCCGCGAGCGTCACCCCGCGCATCGTCACCGTGCTCGAGGACTTCTTCGACCAGGCGTACCCGTACGAGAAGCTCGACGTCGCGGTGGTGCCCCGCTACTGGGGCACCATGGAGCACCCGGGCCTGGTCGCCCTGGGGCAGCCCCTGACGCTCATCCGCCCCGGCGAGGAGACGCTCCAGCGGCGCAAGTGGTACGTCAACATCGCGGGCCACGAGCTGGGGCACTACTGGTTCGGCAACATCGTCACCTGCCGCTGGTGGGACGACATCTGGCTGAACGAGTCGCTCACCTCGTGGCTGGACCGCAAGCAGATGGACGGGTTCGACCCGAGCTGGGGCTTCGGTCGGGACGCGAGCACCAACGCGCTGGCGGGCGCCATGAGCGCGGACGCGCTCGCCGCGGCGCTGCCGGTGAGAAAGCCCGCCAACACACATGACGAGGTCATCGGCTCGTTCGACAACTCCACCACCTACGCCAAGGGCTCCGCCATCATCGGCATGTTCGAGTCGTGGCTGGGCGAGGACACGATGCGCGACATCCTGCGCGCGCACATCCGCAAGCACGAGTGGGGCACGGCGACGTCGGATGACTTCGCCGCCACGCTCGCCCAGGCCGCGAGCCCCGACGTCGCGCGCTCCTTCCGCAGCTTCATCGACCAGCCCGGCGCGCCCCACATCTCCGCGCAGCTGGTGTGCGACGCGGGCAAGGCGCCGCGCCTGAAGCTGTCCCAGGAGCGCTTCCTGCCCGCGGGCTCCACCGCATCCAAGGACGCCACCTGGTCCGTCCCCGTGTGCGTGCGCGCCGGGGACCGCGCGGGCGACGTGCGCGCCTGCCAGCTGCTCTCCGAGCGCACCGGCGAGATGGAGCTGCCCATGAAGAGCTGCCCCCAGTGGATGCTGCTCAACGCGGGCGGCATGGGCTACTACCGCGCCAGCTACACGCTGCGGCAGTTCCAGCAGGTGAACAGCGTGGCCAGCAAGTCGCTGACGGTGCCCGAGCGGCTGGCCTTCTTCGCGGACATCGAGGGCGCGGTGCAACGGGGCGACGTGCGGCTCGGGGAGGTGCTGTCCCTGGTGAACGACACGGCGAAGGACCCGGACCGCGGCATCGCGCTGAGCGGCGCGCGCCTCTTGCACCTGGTGGGCGAGGACTCGCTCACGCCCGCCGAGCGGCAGCGCTTCCGCGCCTGGGTGGGCAAGCTCTACGGAACGCGGGCCCGGGCGCTGGGCTGGCAGCCGGCGAAGGGCGACAGCGACGAGGTGAAGCAGACGCGCTCGTTGTTCCTGTCGCTCGCGACGATGATGGGTGACGAGCCCACGCTCACGCGCGAGGCCAAGGCCCTGGTGACGAAGTGGCTGGCGCAGCGCGACAGCGTGAGCCCGGAGGCGGTGCCGGTGGCGCTGGCGGTGGCGGCGCGCAACTCCGACCGCGTGCTCCACGAGCAGCTCCTCACCCGCGCGCGCAAGGCGGAGGACCGCAACGAGCGCAACCAGATGATCAACGCGCTGTCGGCCTTCCGCGACCCGGAGCTGGTGAAGCAGAACCTGACGCTGGCGATGACGGAGTTCGACGTGCGCGACGCGCGGCCCTTGTTCGCGGGCGCGTTCAGCGGGCCGGAGACGCGGGCGGTGGCGTGGCAGTTCTACCGCGAGAACTTCGACACGCTGGCCTCGCGCGTCCGCTCGGATGAGCTGGGCTGGCTCATCGCGATGACGGGCTCGCTGTGTGACGACACCAGCCGCGCGCAGATGGAGGCCTTCCTCGGGCCTCGCGTCGACAAGCTGGAGGGTGCGCCGCGCGCCTACGCCCGGGCGCTGGAGTCCGTGCGGCTGTGCGTGGAGTCCAACCGCCTCCACCAGGACAGCGTGCGCGCGTTCATCGGCAAGCTGCCCCAGGTCACCGCGGCGCCCACCCGCTGAGGGCCCGTGCGGGCTCCCTCGTGTTCAAGAGGGAGCCCGCTCCACGCGGGCAGACGGTGCGCGCGCCCCGCGAGCGCGCTAGACATGGGGCCATGCTCGACTCCGCCCGCTACCTCGAACGCATCGGCGCCCCCGCGCACGCATCGCTCGCCGAGCTGCAGCGCGCCCACCTGGAGTCGGTGCCCTTCGAGAACCTGGACATCCACCTGGGCCGGCCCATCCAGCTGGACCCGGACGCGCTCTTCGACAAGGTCGTCGTCCGGCGGCGCGGCGGCTTCTGCTACGAGCTCAACGGGCTGTTCTCCCGCCTGCTCACCGCGCGCGGCCTGCGCGTGACGCCGCTGTCCGCGCGCGTCGCCACCGAGCCCCGGGACGGCACCTTCGGCCCGGAGTTCGACCACCTGACGCTCCAGGTGGAGGACCGCGAGGGGACGTGGCTCGTCGACGTGGGCTTCGGCGACAGCTTCCTCGAGCCCCTGCGCCTGGACGAGAGAGGCGTGCAGACACGCGCCGGCCGCGACTTCCGGCTGGCGCCCGAGGGCGACCGGCTCATGCTCCTGCGGCGCGACGACTCCGGCTGGCAGCCGCAGTACTCCCTGTCCCTCGTCCCGCGCGCGCTCGGGGACTTCGTGGACATGTGTCACCACCACCAGACGTCGCCCCAGTCCATCTTCACGCGGGGGCGCCTGTGCACCCGGGCGACGCGGGAGGGCCGCGTCACCCTCAAGGAAGGCGCCCTCGTCCTCACCCGGGGCACCACCCGCGAGGAGCACCCCGTGCAGGTCGAGGACGCCCGCGCCCGGGCGCTGGCGGAGCACTTCGGCATCCGCCTCTAGCCAGGCCCCACGCCTCAGGGCTTCTGCTCGGCGGCCTGCCTGCGCATCGCCTCGAACGAGGCCTTGTACTCCTCCATCGTCCCCAGGCCCACGGCCGCGCGGCGAGCGTCCACGTTGGCCGGGTCCTCCAGGTTCTTGGGCTCCATCTGCCCGTTCACCTCTTCCATCTGCGTGCCGTAGCGCTGCGGCTTGCCCGTGTTCACCAGCACGCGGTCCGTCAGGTACGCAAGGTTCTGCTTGGAGCCCTCCCCGCGCGCCACGGCCGCCTCCAGCAGGGGCAGCACCTGCTCCTGGAACGCCACGTCCTTGTCCGCGTGCTGCACCAGGAGCCACGCCGCATGGGAGGCCTTCTTGCCCACCAGCGCCTGGCTCGGCCAGCCCTTCTTGGCGATGACGTCCTTGAGCCAGGCCGTGTTGCTCGCGTCGACCTCCTCCAGCTTCTTCGTCATGGCCTCGTCCTGGAAGTTGTTCCGCATCAGCGTCATGCGCACCTGCTGGTCCACCTCCATGCGCGACAGCAGCTCGTCGCGCAGCGCCGGGTCCGCCGCCTTCAGCTGCTTCGCCTCCTCCTCGGCGACGCGCTTCTCGATGGCCGCGAAGCCCGGCAGGCCCCGGACGTTGTCCAGGTCCGTGTCCTTCTTCATGTGGGCCACGTCCTCGAAGCCCTCGTCCGCCGCGCGCCCCAGCCACATCAGGGCCTCCTCGCCCTGGTTCAGCATCGACGCAGCGCAGGCCGCGTTGTAGGCCATGTTGTTGCTGCGCACCCCACCCTCCCAGGCGGACCGGAACAGCGGCAGCGCCGCCTCGCCGTTGCCGACGGCGGCCAGCCCGGTCGCCTCCATGGCGGCCTTGCGCGCCTCGGGCGTCGCCACGGGCTTGGGCGCGGCGGCCTGGGCCTCGGCGGGGGTGGCCGCGCCTCCGGACGCGTGGGCACAGGCGGCCAGGTTCAGCGCGGCGAGCAGGATGACGAGACGACGCATTCGGGGGCTCCAGGGGGTGTGAGGTGAAAACGGGGTAGCAGTGTAGGCGGGTTTTTCGGGACACCAAGCGCTCGTCCACCGCGAAATCCGCCGGAGGCCCACCCACACCCACCCCGTTCCCGAGCGCACCCCGGGTAACGTTTTCGGTTGCCTGTGCGCCGTCCGGGGTCGCATGCAGGGGAAGGCCCCGGAGGGCCCGCCTGTTCATCGCCGTCGGCGCCCCCAGGAATGGGACGCTGTGCCCCACGCATGTCGCACCGAGGAGAACGGATGTCGCGCTTCACATGGCTGGCCGCAGTCTTCGTGCTCACCTGCCCCCTCTGGGCGCAGGCCCGGCCCGCGGCGGACGAAACAGCGCGCGTCTACGCGGCCGAGGCGATGAAGCAGGCCTCCTCGCCCCGAGGCGCCGCCGGCCTGTTGCGGCTGCACTCCCTGGTGGACGAGGTGGAGGACCTCACGCCGCTGGTGAGCACGTACGCGTACATCGCCTCGCGGCGCCAGTTCGACGCGAACACGCGCGCCACCGCGCAGCTGCTCCTCTTGGACACCGAGCGGGCCCGCGGCCGGCTGACGCGCGCCAACGAGGTGCGCCAGTGGATGGGCTTCGTGGGCGACTACTACGTCGTCGGCGGCTTCGACAACGAGGGCAAGTCCGGCTGTGACACGGACTTCGGCCCGGAGGCCGCGGCGCTGGATTTGACGGCCACCTACCCGGGCGCCAAGGGCCGCCAGGTGTCGTGGCGCAAGCTGACGGCGAACACGGCGGACGGCTACGTGGACCTGGCCACCGCGGTGCGCCCCAACCGCGAGGCCGTGGCGTACGCGGCCACCTGGCTGGAGTCCAACCAGGAGTCGCGCGTGACGCTGGGCCTGGGCACCTCCGGCGCCTACCGCCTGTGGGTCAACGGCCAGCTCGCCTCCAAGGAGGACCGCTACAACCTGCCGCGCCCGGACCAGGCGCGCGTCTCCGTGAAGCTGCGCAAGGGCCTCAACCGCGTGCTCCTCAAGGTGTGCCAGGAGACGGGCCCGCTGGGCTTCTACCTGCGCCAGGAGTCGCCGGGCGTGCGCGCGGCGCTGCCCGCCAAGGCCCCCGCCGTGGAGCGCGGCGCGCCCCCCGCGCCCCAGGTGCTGCCCACGCTCACCTCCGCGCTCAAGGCGTTGGTGGAGAAGAACCCCGACGACGCGGCCCTGCGCGGCGACTACGCGCGGGTGCTCGGCTTCTACCGCGGCTTCGATGACCGCGAGCACACCGCCACCGTGGAGGCCACGCGCGCCGCGGAGCTCGCCCCCCAGGACGCGCGCCTGCAGATGCTCGCGGCGAGCCTCCAGCGCGATGACCTGAACGAGCGCCGCCGCTTCCTGGAGGCCGCGGTGAAGGCGGACCCCGCGCTGCCCGAGGCCCGCGTGGCGCTGGCCGACTTCGAGCTGGAGCGCGGCCACCCCGAGCGCGTCATCCCGCTGGTGGCGCCCGTGCTGGAGAAGACGCCGGACGACGCGCCCGCGCGCCTGGTCCTCGCGCGCGCCCACGAGGCGCTGGGCGAGCGTCCCCGCGCGCACGCGCTGGTGGAGGAGGCCTTCCGCCATCAGCCCCGGCAGCCGCGCGCGGTGCGCTCGGCGGCGCAGATTTCGCGGCAGCTGGGCCGCAACCGCGAGGCCATGGACCGCATGCGCGTGGTGCTGGCGCTGCGCTTCGACGACACCGGCACGCGCCGCTCGCTGGCCGCGCTGCTGGCGGACTCCGGTCAGGTGGAGGCCGCCGAGCGCGAGTACGCGCAGCTGGTGGCCCTCAACCCGTTCGACAACGGCGCGCGCGTGCGGCTCGCCGAGCTCAAGGCCAGCAACGGCAACGTGGAGCAGGCCGTGGCGCTGTTCGCCGAGGCCCGCGCGCTGTCGCCCGATGAGCCGGAGGTCTACGAGCGCGAGGGCCGCGCGCTGCTCGCCGCCGGTCGGCGTGAGCCCGCGCTGGCCGCCTTCGAGCGCTCGCTGGTGCTGCGTCCGCAGAACCCCGGCCTCAAGGAGGCCCTGCGCGCCCTCAAGGGCGAGGGCACCGGCGCCGGCATGCAGCACGTGGTGGACGCCAGGCCCCTGGCGAAGGAGGCCGAGGCCTACGTCCACGAGGACGCCATCTACCTGGTCGACAACACCTACGTGAATGTCCAGAAGAGCGGCCTGTCCAGCCGGCTGTCGCAGATGGTGGTGAAGGTGCAGAACGCGCGCGGCGTGGACGCGTTCCGCTCGATGCCCATCACCTACTCGCCGGACCGGCAGGAGGTGCGCATCCTGCGCGCGCGCGTGACGAAGGCGGACGGCTCCGTGGTGGAGAGCTACGGGGAGAACGACCGCAACATCAACGAGCCGTGGACGGGCATGTACTACGACGCCCGCGCCAAGGTGCTGTCCTTCCCGTCGCTCGCCGCCGGCGACACGCTGGAGGTGACGTACCGCCTGGACGACACCGCGCAGGAGAACCTGCTGTCGGACTACTGGGGTGACGTGGAGAGCGTGCAGGGCGTCTATCCGAAGCTGCGCTTCCAGTACCTGGTGGAGACGCCGAAGGAGCGGCCGCTGTACTGGAACAAGAGCAAGCTCACCGGCGTGGAGAGCGCGCAGGAGTCGCTGGAGGGCGGCCGCGTGCTGTACCGCTGGGGCGCGAAGCACGTGGCCAAGGTGGTGCCGGAGCCGGGCATGCCGGGCTGGGCGGAGGTCGCCCAGAACCTGCACGTCTCCACGTACCAGACGTGGGACCAGGTGGGCCGCTACTGGTGGGGGCTCGTGAGGGACCAGCTGCAGCCCAACGCGGAGCTGAAGCAGACGGTGGACCAGGTCCTCCAGGGCGTGGACCGCAAGAACGAGCTGGCGGTGGTGCGCGCCATCTACAACTTCGTGGTGACGAACACGCGCTACGTGGCGCTGGAGTTCGGCATCCACGGCTTCAAGCCCTACCGGGTCGACCGCGTGCTGGCGCGGCGCTTCGGTGACTGCAAGGACAAGGCGAGCCTCATCCACTCCATGCTGCGGGTGGCGGGCGTGGACAGCCGGCTGGTGCTCCTGCGCATGCGCAACCTGGGCGCGCTGGACGCGGAGCCGGCGAGCCTGGCGGCCTTCAACCACGCGATTGCGTATGTGCCCAAGTTCGACCTGTACCTGGATGGCACCGCGGAGTTCCACGGGGCCAAGGAGCTGCCCAGCTCGGACCGGGTGGCCAACGTGCTGGTGGTGGAGCCGGACGGCAAGAGCACCTTCATGGTGACGCCGGAGGCGAAGGCGGAGGACAACGCCACGGGCCTGAAGATGGACGTGACGCTGCGCGCGGACGGCAGCGCCGAGGTGACGGGCTCCAGCACGGTGAGCGGGCAGAGCGCGCCCGAGTACCGCCGCGCCTACCGTCCCGAGGCCACGCGCAAGTCCACCTTCGAGCGCGCGTGGGCGCAGAGCTTCCCGGGCCTGACGGTGAACGAGGTGTCGCTCAACGACACCACGCGCCTGGACGAGGACGTGGCGATGGGCTTCCGGATGAGCATCCCGCGCTACGCGGAGGTGCTGTCCAACGCGGTGCGCTTCCTGCCCTTCGGCACGGGCCGCACCTACCAGCAGGCCTTCGCGCCGCTGGCGGAGCGCCGCTTCGACCTGGTGATGCAGAGCCCGTGGGTGAACCTGTTCAACCTGCGCTACACGCTGCCGGCGGGCTGGTCCGTGACGGAGCTGCCGCAGGCGGTGGACGAGACGAACCCGTTCGGCCGGCTGCGGCTCACCTACCGCGTGGAGGAGGGCAAGCTCATCGCCGAGGGCGAGGTGAAGCTCTCCGTCGCGCGCATCAAGTCGGACGAGTACCCGGCGTTCAGGGAGTTCCTGGGCCGGGTGGACCGCGCCTTCGGGCGTCGGGTCATCATCCAGGGCCCCGGTGGGCGCACCGCGTCGCTGACGCCGTAGGCGGCGCGCTCAGGGCCGGGCTCCACGTGGGTTGCCGTGGAAGCCCGGCCGTGTACTGTCGCCCCAACATGGGAGGGCGGCTCGATGAAGCACGGACGACAGGTGGGACTCGCGGTGGCGGCGATGGTCTTCTGGGGCTTCGGTGCGGCCGCGGCCGAGCCCGAGGTGAAGCCCCTGCCCGAGGTCCTGGAGGTGGGGGCACTCACCTCGGCCTTCGCTGAGTTCCAGCGGACGTGTGCCGCGGACGGACAGCGGCTGTGGGGCCACTCATTGTGCGCCCCGCTCCTCGTCGTCCATCCCGGCACGCGCGTCTTCGTCGCGAGCACCTGGCCGAAGGGCGCGGGGACAGGACCCTGGGTGGGCGTGCTCCCCTCGGAGCTCACCATCGCGAACACGGCCCTGACCTGGGCGGGAACCACCTGGGTCCAGCTCCAGGGGCCGTTGCCCGACGTCCCCGTGCGTCGCCGTGCGCTGATTGCCCACGAGGCCTTTCATCGGCTTCGGACCACGTTGGGACAGCCCGGGCGGGAGAAGGACAATGCCCACCTCGATGGCATGGAGGGCCGCACGCTGCTGCAACTCGAGTGGCGGGCCCTCGCGGCAGCGCTGCGCGCGACGAACCCTTCGGTGCGCGCTCGGGCTGTCGAGGACGCGCTGGTGTTCCGTCGCGAGCGTCGAGCGCGCTTCGAGGAAGCCGCCGTCGCGGAGGGGCTCCTCGAGGAGAACGAAGGTCTCGCGGAGTACACGGGCGTGGCGCTGGCGGGGGCCGATGCACGTGGCAGGCGAGCCCTGGCGCTGGAGAACCTCGAGGATGGCGCCAAACGGAAGTCCTTCGTGCGTGCCTTCGCCTATGCATCGGGTCCGGCCTACGGCCTCCTGTTGGACGAGGCGGGCTCACGCGCCCAGGGGTGGCGTGCCCGGGCGCTCGCCGGGGCGGAGTTGGGAGCGCTGCTGCAGGAGGCATTGAAGCTGGGGACGCCTGAGGCCTCACCCGAGCGCGAGGCACGCTACGAAGGCGCCGCGTTGAGAGAGAGCGAACGGGAGCGGGCTCGCCTCGCCGAAGCGCGGGCCGAGGCGCTGCGCAAGAAACTGGTGGAGGGCCCGGTGTTGCGCCTTCCGCTGGTCCGCATGCGCATCCAGTTCAACCCTGGTGAGCTCATCCCGCTGGCCGAGCACGGCACGGTGTATCCCGGCGCGCGCATCGTGGATGCGTGGGGTTCGCTCACGGCGACGTCCGAGGTGATCCTGTCCTCGGACTGGAAGTCGGCCACGGTGAACGCCCCGCGCACGGAGCCCCGAGATGCTCGCTGGGAAGGCGAGGGATGGGTGTTGGAGTTGGCTCCCGGCTGGCAGGTCAATGCGGGGCCTCGACCCGGAGACCTGGTGCTCCAGGCCCCTGAGGCTCGCGCACCGGCGCCAAGGCCCTGACTCGACTTGAGGGGAGACGTGACGGGCTGCGAGGTGGAGCGCGAGCATCAAGTCCGCAGAGACACGACAACGGACGATGGAGCCGCCGACGCACTTGCAGTCCCCAGCATCAACCCACGCCCCTCGCGTTCACGAGGAGCAACGAGCGCGTGCAGGTCGGCACGGTGACGAAGCTGTTTCAACCCACGCCCCTCGCGTTCACGAGGAGCGACCGCCTAATCCACGCCCGTGACGAGGCGAGCTACAGTTTCAACCCACGCCCCTCGCGTTCACGAGGAACGACCGGTCTTCTCTCGGTGCCGAGCATTTGGGCGAGTTTCAACCCACGCCCCTCGCGTTCACGAGGAGCGACGGTGCATGCGCAGACGGGCAAGCCCCTCTTTAGCAAGTTTCAACCCACGCCCCTCGCGTTCACGAGGAGCGACTGGGGTCAGACCATGATGGTCGTGTTCGAGGAACAGTTTCAACCCATGTCCCTCGCGTTCATGAGGAGCGACCGACGTTCTCGGCCAGCTCAACCATTCCCTGAATGCGTTTCAACCCACGCCCCTCGCGTTCATGAGGAGCGACGCAGATGCGCGCGGTGGTCAAGGCGAAGGTGGAGTTTCAACCCACGCCCCTCGCGTTCACGAGGAGCGACCGCGCGCGCGTTCAGCTTCACCTTGACCGGCATGTTTCAACCCACGCCCCTCGCGTTCACGAGGAGCGACACCGAGCCGGACGCCCAATACACCATCCCCCGGTTTCAACCCACGCCCCTCGCGTTCACGAGGAGCGACGTCCACTGGGTGGGCGAGGGCCAGCCTCCGGAGTTTCAACCCACGCCCCTCGCGTTCACGAGGAGCGACGCGGAGCGGCTCGTTGCCCCACCGCTGCTTGACCCAGTTTCAACCCACGCCCCTCGCGTTCACGAGGAGCGACTTGACGTCACCGGCCGACGGATAGGCGAAACTGCGTTTCAACCCACGCCCCTCGCGTTCACGAGGAGCGACGGGGCAGGCGCCGCGCAAGTTCTGGACGGCTGAGTTTCAACCCACGCCCCTCGCGTTCACGAGGAGCGACACCGTCGACATCACCGTGCCCGACACGGAACGGTTTCAACCCACGCCCCTCGCGTTCACGAGGAGCGACTGTCCGCACTCTGACCGACCCACCCCAGTCGAGTTTCAACCCACGCCCCTCGCGTTCACGAGGAGCGACAGTTCATCACGGACGCGGGCAACGAAATCCTGGTGTTTCAACCCACGCCCCTCGCGTTCACGAGGAGCGACGTCGTGGTGCAGTGCGGACTCAACGACCTGCTCCAGTTTCAACCCACGCCCCTCGCGTTCACGAGGAGCGACTGTGGATGCGCCCGCCCAGGTGCAGGAGACGGCGTTTCAACCCACGCCCCTCGCGTTCACGAGGAGCGACCACCGTCGCGCCGGTGGCGGCAACGCTCAGCTCGTTTCAACCCACGCCCCTCGCGTTCACGAGGAGCGACGGCCAACGCGACCGAGACGATCGAGGGCGCCAAGTTTCAACCCACGCCCCTCGCGTTCACGAGGAGCGACCTTCACCATCATCGAGGCGGTGATGAGCCTCAAGTTTCAACCCACGCCCCTCGCGTTCACGAGGAGCGACCCTCCGAGTAGTTGGGCGCGTAGACGTTGCTCCAGTTTCAACCCACGCCCCTCGCGTTCACGAGGAGCGACCCTGCTCGTCCAACCTAGCAGGATCCCAGGAGAATCCAGCCGCTTCGCGCGAACCCCATCCCAGAAGAGGTCCACAGCACACAGCAGCCAGTCCTGCGGCCACGCAACCTTCAAGAACTATTGAAGTTTTCAAAGAGCGCGAACCCTCGACGGAGCGCACACCGGGACAGGTTCGCGCTTTCGCCGTCCGCCAGCAAGCCACCTCCCGATCTCGCGACCCCGCATTCTGTCGCCGCCATCCTGACGTCCGCACCCTCATCACCTGCGCGAATCTGCCATGCCCAGCACTGCTGGCGTGACAGCCCAGACGCGCCCCGCGCATCCCCCACAAAGCCACGCCATCGACCTGGAAGCACTCCAGACCCGCGCCACCCATGGCCTACCCATCATCGAGGTTGCGCCCCCGTGCGCCCCACTCCTCAAGGCCGGGGCACGCGGGCGGCGAAGGTGGTGGCGATGATGCGGTCGGCGAGCACCGGCCGCGCGTGCCCCATGCGGTGCGTGTTGAAGGCATAGACGAGGCGCCGGCTCGAATCCCGCGTGGCGCCCATCCCGCTGACATAGCCCTGGCGCGCCCCGCGCCGTCCCCACACCGTCACGCCGCCCAACTCGTAGCGCGCCAGGCCCGCGCCGTGCGCCGCGCGACCACCGTGGGCCGAGGGCACGTCCGGCACGGTGAACATCTCCTCCAACTGCTCGGAGGGCAGCAGCCGGCCCCGGAAGAGCGCGGAGAGGAACGTGTCCAGGTCCGCGGTGGAGGAGATCATCTCCCCCGCGGCCCACATCAGGGACTGGTTCGCCTCCGTGACGTCCACCCAGCGCTGCGTCCCATCCGCGCTGGCGA
This sequence comes from Myxococcus faecalis, assembly GCF_050039385.1. Taxonomy (NCBI): domain Bacteria; kingdom Pseudomonadati; phylum Myxococcota; class Myxococcia; order Myxococcales; family Myxococcaceae; genus Myxococcus; species Myxococcus faecalis. The sequence continues at coordinate 3,212,456 of NZ_CP144336.1, forward strand.
GGGCCTCGTAGCCCCGCGCGTGGGGACCGGGAATCGTCGGGTCGTTGCCCGGCACGGACGTGTCGCGCAGGCCCAGCGGCGTGAGGATGCGCTCGCGCACGGCATGGCCGTACGGCCGACCCGTCACCTTCTCGATGAGCAGCCCCGCCACCAGGTAGCCGATGTGGCCGTACTCCTGCACGGTCCCCGGCGTGAAGCGCGGCCCCTGTGGGAGCGCCAGCGCCACCAGCTCGCGCGGAGACCAGCGACGGAAGCGGTGCTCGAAGAACCACTCGGGATGGCGCGTGGACAGCGGGACACCGGGCAGGCCGTGGGTGTGGTTGAGCAACTGCCGGACGGTGATGAGCGGATAGTTGGGTGGCAGCAGGCCGGGCAGCGAGTGTTGCACCGGACGGTCCAGGTCCACGCGGCGCTCGCCGGCGAGCTGCAACAGCACCGTGGCGGTGAAGGTCTGCGTGAGGCCGCCGATGCGGAAGCGCGCGTCACCAGGCATCGGCGCGCCGGTGTGCAGGTCCGCAACACCCGCGGAGCCGAGCCAGCGGCCCGCGGAGCCTTGCACGCGGACCTGGGCGGCCGTCGCGTCGGGCAGCTCGATGATGACCTGTCGCAGCGTCTCGCGGTCCAACGGGGCCAGCAATGACTGGCCCCAGTCCAGGCCCTGTTCACGGGTGTCCACTTCGTTGGAGAGCGCTTCGTCCCCGGGAGCACACCCCGTCCCGGAGAAGCTCACCACCAATACCGCGGCACCGACCCGCAGACCCCGGCGCGGGACATCCATGTTCCCTCTCCCCTCTCGAAACTCCGGCCCGGGGACAGAACACCAGTGAGGGGGAGCGGTGTCACCCGCTCCGTGGGGATTTCGTGGACTGGACCACGTCAGGTCAGCGGAAGCGTCGGGCCCACGCCTCCACGTAACCCTCCGGGGCGGCGATGGGCGCCTCCCTCAGGGCCTCGGGCAACGCGAAGGACTCCAGCACCCGAGGCACGTGGGGCAGCAGCTCCACGCAGGCCTCGCGCAGCTCCACGTCCAACCGCCGCGCCTCCTCCGCGCCGAGCAGCCCCTCGGACTGGAACCAACCCGCGTGACGCCGCAGGCCGTCGGCCACGAAGACCCGGAGCACCGCGCTCGCCGTCCGGAATCCCTCCGACGACGGGACCTCCGCCCGGAGCGCCACCTGCAAGCACTCCAGCGCGAGCGCCTCGCCCTGCGCCTCCGCCAGGGCGATGGCCTCCGTGGACCACGCGTTCCAACGCTCGAAGCGATCTTCCCCGGGCCCCAGAGGCGCCTCCAGGCCCTGAGCGATTCGCGTCCGCAGCCGTCGGGCCCGCTCGGCGAACAGGCTGGAGCCCTCCGTCCGCGCCGCGTCCGTCCCCTCCGAGGGGGTCCGCAGGTGCTCTCCCATCACCAGGCGCCTGGCGGCGGTGAGCTGCAGCACCTGGTTCTCCCCTTCAGCCGTCATCACCGCCTGACATGTCCCCAGGTACTCCGGGATGCGATTGACGCCGAACATGCCCTGCGCGCCGCAACGCTCCCGACACGTCTGGATGATTTCGAAAGCCGTCCGGGAAATGTACGGTTTGAGCAGCATGGCGAGCAGCGAGAGCCTCTCGCGCTCCTCGTCCCCCTCCTCACTGAAGCGTTCCTGCACGAACCGGCCGAACAGCGTGCAGGCTTGGATGCGTGCCAGCCCGATGAGGAGGTCATGCTGGACATTCCAGCACTCCAGCATCGCAGCAGTGCCCCGGTCCGGCACCGCGACCCGCCGCTGGCGGGCGTAGCTCAGCGCGATGGAGAGCGAGGCCCGGGCGCTCGCCACCGCCCCGCACGACAGGGCCACCCGCCCTGTCTGGAGCATCTCGATGGTGCGCCTGAAGCGCTCACGTCGGCCGTAGTCGCTGTGGAAGACCCCCTGCTCGCTGATGGAGCCCGCGTCCCCCGGCAGCCAGTCCCGGAAGGAAAGTCAGACACGGTCGAACCCGATCATCGCGTTGTCCATGGCATACAGCGGCCGCTCCGGCTGGGGCACCACACGCACGCCCTGATGGAGGCCGCCGTCCTTCCCCCTCAGGCGGAGGATGAAGGGGAAGACCCCCTGGTCCTCCCCGGCCACCTTGAGCCGCGCGGCGATGACGACGAGCTTGGGGACGTCCTCCGCCCCCACGTTCGGCATGAACTTCAACGCGGCGTCGCGCGGCGTGGTCAGCCAGAAGCCGCGCCGGTCATGGTCATACTCGGCCTCCGTCTCCAAACTGAAGACGGTGCTGCCATACCCCAGCTCCGTCAGCAGGAAGACGCCCACCGAGTCCCCGCTGTCGAGCTCGCGCAGGTAGTCCTCCAGGTCCGTGCGCCCGCGCCCCAGGCTCAGCAGCACGTTGAGCGTGAGGTTGAAGTGCCCGCTGAGCACCAGGAACAGCTCCGGCGCCAGCATCGCCGACCACTCGAACAGCGCGAACAGGCTGGGCAGGTCCTGGGCGATGGCCTTCCCCGACCCGAGCCCCCGGTGCACCTCCTGGAGCTGTCGGTACGCATGCCGCGCCCGCTCGCCCAGCGTCTGGTGCTCCCGCTGACGGAACACCTCGGCGGCGAAGAGCCGCGCGAAACGGGACTCGCGCTCACGCGCGTTCGACTCGGCCACCGGAACACGGGACTCGGACATGCGGACCTCGCTCTGGAGTGGACAGCGGCGTGTCTGATAACGCGGACCCCACCACAATGCCCAATCAAAGACAAACATCCAGACCCGCAATCCCAGCCATCCATTCCCCGCACCCGCCTCCACCTGCGGGCGAGCGCGAAGCCCCCAGCCCATCCGCGCTCAGGAGGCCACGAGCGCGGCGAGCAGCTTGCGCACCTCCTCCGGACCGCTGACGCGATAGGTGGCGCGCGTGGGCTTGTTGCCCGCATGAATCGTGAGTCCGTCCTCGGGCATGGCCTCGAACAGGTCCTCGTCCGTGCGGTCATCGCCGATGGCCACCGCAAGCGTGCCGGGGGGCAGCCCGCGCAGGACGCCCTCCACCACCCGGCCCTTGTGCACGCCGTGCGGCCGCACCTCCACCACCTTGTCGCCTGGGAGGACATCCACCGGCCTGCGCGCGAAGGTCTCCGCCAGCTTCAGCCGCAGCTCGCGCGACTGCAGCGCGCCGAACTCCGGGTCCACCTGCCGGTAGTGCCACGCGAGCGACGCGGACTTCTCCTCCACGAACGAGCCCGGCACGCGCGCGGCGAACTCGTCGAGCACCGGCCGGGCCGCGGCCTTCCACTCGGCGGACACCCCCTCCAGCATCTTCCACGTGTCCCCGGGCCTGGGCCGCGACCACAGGCCGTGCTCCGCGTAGAGCCCCAGGTTCAGCGTCCCGAACCACGCCTCCAGCGTCTCCTTGGGCCTGCCGCTCACCACGCTCACCGAGAGGTCCGGCCGCGCGAGCAGCTTCGCCAGCAGCTCGCGCAGCGCATCGTCCGGCGCGGCCAGCTCCGGCCTGCGCGCGAAGCCCACCAGCGTGCCGTCATAGTCGAGCATCAGCGCCAGCCGCCCGGCGGACTTCATCACCTCCAGCGCCTCGGTGGCGCCCTGGAACTTGCGGACGGAGACCGAGGGCAGCCCCTGCAACCGCCCCAGGAAGCTGGACACCCACCAGTGGACGTCATGGGCCTTCACCTGCGCGCGCAGGGCGCGCATGCGCTCGCGGCGCTCGGGCTCGCCCATCTCCAGCGCCTCCTCGATGGCGTCCGCCGCCTTCTCCACGTCGTAGGGGTTGACGGAGACGGCCCGGTGCAGCTCGTCCGCCGCGCCGGCGAACTCGCTGAGCACCAGCACGCCGTCATCGTCCGGCCGGGCGGCGCAGAACTCCTTCGCCACCAGGTTCATCCCGTCCCGCACCGGCGTGACGAGCATGACGTCCGCGGCGCGGTACAGCCCCGTGAGCTGCTTCTCGTTGAAGGAGCGGTAGAGGTAGTGCACGGGCACGTTCTGCGTCGTGCCGTACTGGCCGTTGATGCGCCCCACCAGCTCGTTCACCTGCTCGCGGTACGTGGCGTACTCGCTCACCTGGGTCCGGCTGGGCACCGCCACCTGGATGAAGCGCAGCCGCCCGCGCCACGTGGGCTCGCGCTCCAGCAGGCGCTGCACGGCGAGCAACCGGCGGGGGATGCCCTTCGTGTAGTCGAGCCGGTCGATGCCCAGCAGGATGCGCTGGCCCTCGGCGCTGCGCCGCAGGGACGCGACCTCCTCCAGCACGCTCGGCTCCTTCGCGAGCGACTCGAAGGCCTCCGTGTCGATGCCCATGGGGAACGCGCCCACGCGCACCTGGCGCCCTTCCCACATGATGCGGTCCACGTCCGTGTCCAGGCCGAGCTGCCGCAAGAGCGAGCCGGAGAAGTGCCGCACGTAGCTCACGGTGTGGAAGCCGATGAGGTCCGCGCCGAGCAGCCCCTTCAGCAGCGCCTCGCGACGGGGCAGCGTGCGGAAGATTTCGGACGAGGGGAACGGGATGTGGTGGAAGTAGCCGATGCGCGCCTCGGGCAGGCGCTGGCGCAACAGCCCCGGCACCAGCATGAGCTGGTAGTCGTGGACCCAGATGATGTCACCGGGTTGATAGTGCCGGGCCACCAGGTCCGCGAAGCGCTCGTTGACCTTGCGGTACACCTCCCAGTCGCGGTCCTGCCGGGGGACGCGCTCCAGCATGTAGTGGCACAGCGGCCAGAGCACCCGGTTGGAGTAGCCCTCGTAGTAGCGGCTCACCTCGCTGGGCGACAGGTGGATGGGCACGCAGCGCTCCTCGGCGAGGCGGGCCTCCACCTGGGTGCGTTGGGTTTCCGACAGACGGGACACGTCACCGGGCCAACCAATCCACAGGCCGCCGGAGCGTTCATGGGGTCGTCGAAGGCCCGTGGCCAGCCCGCCGGAGCTGAGCACCACGGCGACACTGTCCTTCTCCACCTTGACGGTGACAGGGAGACGATTGGAGACGAGCAGGAGTCGAGGCATAGAACCTCAAACCCTTATTCACTCCCTCCACGAATGGCCATCGCCGATTCGCGCGAGGTGGCGATTGTTGGACCCTCGCGTGTCGCCCGAGGTGCCCAGCCCAGTCGCGCGAGCAACGCGGGCTCGCGCCCGGGTTTCCAGATGAACGCATCCAGCACGTAGTGCGTGGCCTGCGGCAGCGCGAGCAGCGGCACCACCAGCGCCAGCAGGTCCGGTGACAGCGTCCACTCCGAGCCCCCGAAGAGGCCCGTGCGCTCGTGCCAGATGAAGCGGTCCCACAGGAGCTCCTCCGCGAACGCCAGCGCCACGAGGAACAGGAGGAAGCCCGGCAGGCCCGCGCGGAGGATGGAGCTGGCGACGCCGAAGTCCCCCTCCCCGTCGCGGCCTCGCGCGTAGCGGAACAGGAGCGCGAAGTACGGCACGCCGTGCAGCACGACGTTCATCACCGTGAAGGTGAAGTCGTCGCGCGCGAGGACGATGCCGCCGAACCACGTCACCCACGTGGCGCCGATGAGCAGCACCTTGCCCAGCTGGAGTCCCTCGCCGCGCGCCACGCGGGCGAGCTGGAGGCCTGCCCAGGTGAGGAGCACGCCCGCGTGCAGCAGCAGGGCCACGGTGCCGAGCCACGGGGGCAGCCCCGGGAGGAAGTCGCCCTCGACGAACCACCAGAACGCGCGCGGCAGGTTCGCGTGCCACCACACCACGGGGCCCACGGTGGCGGCGTAGATGGCGGCGGCGTCGAGGCGACGCTCCAGGTCCGAGGCGCGGGCCTTGCGCGTGTAGAGCGCCACCCAGCCGTACTGCTGGCGGACGAAGTGGAACAGCGCCACGTAGGCGAACAGGGTCCAGAACGCGCCCGCGGAGATTTGATGCGCCAGCACGCCCACGACCCAGGCGACCAGGGGAGCCCCCAGGTAGAGCCCGGGGCGCTCACGCAGCTGCCCCGGGTCCAGGTAGGTGCGGAACAGCGTGGACCAGACGTGGGCCACGTCCACGCAGACGACGAGCAGGAGCCACGCCCAAGGAGGCGTGTCCCCCGCGGCGCCGAGCCACGGCGCGGCGAGCACGAGGGCCACGGACGCGAGGGCACTGCCAGCGAACACGGCGAGGTCCACGCGCGGACCGAACAGCCAGCTCTGGGAAGGCGCGAGGAAGCGGGGCATCCGGACCGAGAGGCTATCAGCACCGTGGAGCGGTTGGGTGGCGAGGCTCGGCCCCCTCGTGGGGGCACGAGGAGGCGAGGTGTCCAGGCCACATCGCCATCAACTCGGATGAGCCGAGTGGTGCGCCGCTCCCACGTGGGCGACGCAGACGGAGAGCACGAGAGAGAGGCGGGCATCTGACCAGGCCGGCAACGCCATGGAGTGGAGGGCCCCAGGCAGGGTGTGTCCGGCCCTCGCGGCGATTCAGTCCGCGCCGGGAAGTGGAGGGGCTTGCAAGCGCGGCGCGGCTCCCGCGTAGTGCGCCTGTCGACCTCCTTCCCGAAGCTTCCGCCATGTCCTCCACGCCCCCGCCCCCTCGCTTCCGTCGTCGGCTCCTGGCGGTGATGCTCCTGGCGGGACTCGTGCCCCTGGTGTTGCTGGGCGTGGTGGCGCAGGGCGTCCTGGAGCGTGTGCTGTCCGTCTCCGTCGCGCCCGTGGAGGCCGTGCTGGACGAGGTGTCCGTGAACCTGGAGCGACAAGGGCTCTCTCGTGACGCACTGGACGAGGCGCGGCTGAACCTCGCGCAGGCGGAGCTGACCCGACGGGCACTGGCGCGCCGGGTCCCCGCGTTCATCACCGTGCTCGTGTTCGTCTCGGGCTGTGTGCTCGCGCTGGCCGCCGTGCTGCTCGGCCGCGCGCTGACCCGGCCGGTGACGACGTTGACCGAGGGCATGTGGGCCTATGCCCGTGGCGACCTGTCGGTGCGTCTGCCTGCCGTCGACCCGCCGCGCGACGAGCTCCAGTTCCTCCTGGGCCAGTTCAACCGGATGGGACAGGAGCTGGTCGCACAACGCGAGCGCGCGAAGTCCGCCGAGCAGATCGCCGCATGGCAGGACGTGGCGCGCGCCTTGGCCCATGAGCTGAAGAACCCGCTCACGGCGATGAAGCTCTCGCTCGCGCGGCTGTCGCGCTCGGACCCTGGCTCTCCCGCGGATACCACGCGCATCGCCGAGTCCGTGGCGCTGCTGCAGGAAGAGGTGGAGCTGCTCATGCGCATGACGCAGAGCTTCTCCACCTTCGCGAGGCTGCCCGCGCCGCACTTCCAAGAGGTACCGCTCCGGCCGCTGCTCTCCGAGGTCTGCGCGCTGTACGCGCGGACCTCCGCCGTCCCCGTGGAGCTGGTCGCGGGCCCCGAGGTCTCCCTGCGCGCGGACCCGGATGGACTGCGCCGCCTCTTCGGCAATCTGGTGAAGAACGCCACCGAGGCCTCCTCCGAGGGCGCGCCCCCGGTGCGTGTCTCGCTGGAGCCAGCCTCCACGGGCGGCGTGCGCGTCACCGTGGCGGATGGCGGCAGCGGCGTTCCCGGAGTCCTCGAGGGCGCGGCGCTCACGCGTGGACTCTTCAGCACGAAGCCCGAGGGCAGCGGGCTCGGACTTCCCATCTCGCAGAAGATCACACACGAGCACGGCGGACAGCTTCGCCTGGAGCCCGCGCCGGGCGGCGGTACGCTCGCGAGCGTGGAGCTTCCCCTCGTTCCTCCGCCCGCCCAGGTGTCTCCGTCATGAAGCCCGGCCCTCGCATCCTCGTCGTCGATGACGACCCCGGCGTCCTCGAAGCCGTGCACGAGTTCCTGCGCGACGTGGAGTCTCCTCTCGCGCCTCCACCTCGGTGTCCCTGTCATGAAGCCTGCCTCGCGCCCCCTGGTCGCTGACGATGCTCTTTGCATCCTCGATGCCGTGCGCGGCCTCCCGCGCGACATGGAGTCTCCTCTCGCGCCTCCACCCCCGGTGTCCCTGTCATGAAGCCCGGCCCTCGCATCCTCGTCGTCGATGACGACCCCGGCTCCCTCAAGGCCCTGCGCGGCCTCCCGCGCGACATGGAGTCTTCCCTCGCGCCTCCCCCCCCGGTGTCCCTGTCATGAAGCCCGGCCCTCGCATCCTCGTCATCGATGACGACCCCGGCGTCCTCAAAGCCCTGCGGGGCCTGTTGAGCGACGAGGGCTTCACTGTCGTCGAGGCCCGCTCCACCGCGGAGGCGACCCGCGTCCTCGATGCCCCCGAGGCTCCGCCCGCGATGATGTTGCTCGACCTCCGCATGCCCGGAGAGACAGGCCTGGAGTTCCTCGCGCGACTGCCCCGCCCCCTGCCCGTGCCCGTCGTCGTGCTGTCGGGCGAAGCCTCTCCCTCCGAAGCCGCGCAGGCCCTGAAGCTCGGCGCCACCGACTTCGTGGAGAAGCCCCCTTCCCCCGAGCGACTCCTCACGGCGCTGCGCAACGCACTGGCGCTCGGCGCGCTCCAGGAGGAGCGAGAGCGACTGCTGGACGCGCTCGCCCGCCCTGGACACCTCGTGGGCGACAGCCCCGCCATGGAGGCCCTGCGCCGGCTCATCACCCGCGTGGCCCCGAGCGACACGGCGGTGCTCATCACCGGCGAGACCGGCACCGGCAAGGAGCGCGTCGCACGCGCGCTGCACCTCGCCTCGGGCCGCAAGGGACGCCTCGTCGCCGTCAACTGCGCGGCCATCCCGTCCACGCTGCTGGAGAGCGAGCTGTTCGGCCACGAGAAGGGCGCGTTCTCCGGCGCGCACAGCCGCCGCGCGGGGCGCATCGAGCAGGCCCACGGCGGCACGCTGTTCCTCGACGAGATTGGCGACATGCCGCTGGAGCTGCAGGCCAAGCTGCTGCGCGTGCTGGAGACACGCGAGGTCGAGCGACTTGGCGGCTCGGCGCCCGTGCCGGTGGATGCGCGTGTGCTCGCCGCCACCCATCAGGAGCTCGCCCGCGCGGTGAAGGACGGCCGCTTCCGACAGGACCTCTTCTTCCGCCTCAACGTGATGCCGCTCCACATCCCGCCGCTGCGCGAGCGCCCCGAGGACCTGCTCCCCCTCGCCCGCGCCTTCGCCGCGGAGTTCGCCGGACGCGAGGTGCCCCTGACGCTCGCGCCCGGCGCGGAGGTGGCCCTGCGCGCCTACCCGTGGCCCGGCAACGTGCGCGAGCTGCGCAACGTCATCGAGCGGCTCAACCTGCTGCGCGGCGACGGGCCGATGGTGCTCGGGCCGGAGGCCGTCTCCGGCCCCCTCGCCTCCCCCACGCCCAAGCGCGCCAGCGTGGGAGAGAAGAGCTACCGCGAGCACGTCGAGGACTTCGAGCGCGAGCTCATCCGCGCCGCGCTCCAGGAAGGCGAGAGCATCGCGGGCGCCGCGCGGCTGCTCCAGGTGGACCGGGGAAACCTCTATCGCCGCATCAAGGCGCTCGGCCTTCCCGTGAGCTGAACGCGCCTCACGGAGCCGCGGGCCGCGGCTTCACGTCCGTGTTCTGCCCCGCGACGATGCGCCACGCGCCGTCCGCCGAGCGCTGCATCACGTAGCGCATCTGCGTCCTCAGGACTCCCGGCTCGGTGTTCTGCACGCCCGGAGGAAGGCCCGGATGGCCCGTCACCTCGTGCGTCGTGTCCACCACCGCCACGTCGTCGCCGACGAAGGAGATGCGGCGCACCGTCACCTTGCTCTGGCTGCCCTTGAACAGCGACTCGAAGATGGCCGCGTGGCGCTCCTGGATCTGAGCCTTCCCCTCGAACATCGTCCCCGCGATGTTGATGAAGTCCGCGTCGGGCGCGAAGTCCTGGGACCACACCACCGCGTCCTGGCGGTTCCAAGCCGCCGTCTGCGCGTCCACCTGCTCACGAATCCGCTGCTCGTCCCGCGTGTGGTCCACGTGTGAACACGCCAGGGGGAACATCAGCCATGCGCACGCGGTCATCACCCGAAACCTCCGGGCGGTGTCGAGGGGCAGTTCGGGGAGCAGGTCAGCGAGCATCAGAGGGTTCTCGGGGTGGGTGGTGGCCTTGGCGTGCCATTCTATCCTTCGCTGGGGCCCGTCACGCGTTCAAATGACACTCCAAGGTTCCCGACTCCTTCGAGTGCGTTCTTGATGTCTTCGGAAACAACGAGCGCGACCTTGAACTTCTTCAGCCGGAAGACCTGCGCGCCCTCGGTCTTCGAGGGGTCGATGCGAAGCCCGTAGATCCAGTTGTACTCCCCTTCAAATCCAGGGGGATGGTCGTCGTAATGATGCACCTCGCTGCACCGTGCCTCATCGATGGCATCAACGACCTTGGTTGCATTGACAACGAAGTACCGTTCGGGCTCCCCCTCGATGGACACCTCAAGAAGCTGGACGTCCTCTGGAGCCAGTGTCTGGAAGACGTTCGCGACGGCATCGCTGACGATGGGGGCTGCTTCAATCACAGAAAAAGCAAACGCCCTTTTCCTACCGGGATGTGCGATGCGTGCCTTGAGAGGTCCAAGGTCTGGAAGCACGCGGCCATCCGCGAACATCCAAGGCTCGTCAAACGCATCGCCAGAATCCCGCGTCGGCGTTTCCAGTAGCCACCGGGGCACATCTCCAAGCTCCACCGAATAGAAATGGCGCTCCACCTCACCCCTCCACCTTCACAATGAAGCTCCGCAAGTCGGAGCCCTGCGTCAGAAGCTCGTTGGCTATCTTCGCAAGTTCCTTCGTCAAACTGGCCCGGCAGGCCTCCGTGGTTCGGCAGCGCGAAACCGAAAGCTCGAGGCGCCGGATCACCGCTCGGTGATACAGCTCAGGATGAGGCCCCTCGTGGCCATTGAGCCGCACTTTATTTGCCACGTCCTCGAGAGACATGCCTGCCTTCTCGAATATCTTCAGGCACTGAGGCGTCCAAGGCCCCCCTGTTGCATCCGAAATCGGGTTCTTGTTCGTGCAGATGTGGTGAACAGGCCCGACCTCGTCACCGGGAATCCGCCCATCCGAGTACATCGCCAGGGCAGCGGCTGCGCCAGGCGCCAGCGCGACATGGAGCACGCCGGCGGCGGGAAGCGCCATCGAAGTCACACCGCCATTCATCGCCGCTCCGAGCTGGAACCCCGATTCAGCCCGCGCTCGGACCACGGCTTGCGAGAAGCCAGGGAGCTTCGGACCTTGAGCCGCCATGGCGTTCTTGCCGCCCAGCGCCGCGGTGACGAGCAGCACCAGGACGCGCGTGCCGTTCGTCCCCAACACCCTCCCGAACCGATGCCCGATGTCCTGCAACTCGATGACGCTCGTTGCTCGCTCCGCGTCGTCCCACAACCTCACGAAGCCCCGGCCGATCTCCCAGACCGGCAGGACGCCCAGGTAGGCCACCATCGCCGCCGTCAACGCCACCGCGATGACCTTCGTGATGGGCTCAGGAAGAGCCATCGTGAGGAGCACTGTCAAAGCAGCCGAGGTCAGCAGGGCCTTGAGTGCCGCCGGGTTCAGCACCTTGCCGACCTCCACCTCGACGCTCTCCCAAACAGTATCGAGCGCGAAACGACAGCGCCATCAACGTCCGGTCCCTGCGAGAGAAGGTCAGACCCGTTGCCCCAACGAGGGTCAGGCACTCATCGCCATCAGGGCAGATGCGCGCGGACAGCGACTCGGGCGAGCCTCCATGGCCTGAGTCCACAATGCCCTTCGAGGACACGAGCAGCGTCCTGGACCGCACCCAACCTCGTTGGTCGGCCTCGTCCGCTTCGCGAAAGGCGACGTCCATCCGAAGGTCGAGGATGAGTGCCGTGAGGGCGGACTTGAACTCATCCTCGGTGACCTCGACCGGGTCAACGTCCACGGACTCGTGGACGACCCGCTGACCGCTCCCCGTGTCGAGATGGACGACGCGGCCGGTGGCACAACCGGCCGTGAGCAACAGCAGCGGGAGTATCCCAACCCACCTCATAGAGTCCCCCGAAGGTGAATCTCCCGAAATCCAGGGCGGATGGCATCCTGGGTCCAGTGTCCAGCAACTTCAACGGCATTCCCCGTGCGACTCCCAGTGAGCAGGAAACCCAGGAAGCCCCGGGGCGATAATCCCATGCGGCCACCCCCAGACCGCCTCACAGGAAGAGTCGCCCCATGTCGAACCGCATCGGCCGCCCCACCTTCGTCCCCACCGCGCAGACGGGCCTCACCCCGGAGCGCGAGCGGGCGGCCCGGGCCACCGGCGACAAGCCCTCCCAGACCCGCGCCCAGGTCGACCAGTTCGAGTCGCGCGCCGCCCGCCCCAACGCGTCCCTCCTGGGCACCGCGCTCCCGACGGCGGCGGTCGCCCTGCCTTCCAAGGCCGCGGACATCCAGCCCCAGCTCCACGCGGCCACGGGGTACTCGGCCCACTTCGGCTCGGGCAAGCGCACCGCCACGGCGCACGTGGAGGGCCAGGGACAGGTCCACCTGCCCACCGGCTCGGGCCGTGGCCCCTCCTTCCACGCGGAGGCGGGCAAGCCGCTGACGGTGACGGCGGACCCGGCGCGCTTCTCGTCGCAGTACCAGAAGGTGGAGCTGGTGTGGCGGCTGGTCCCCGGCGGCGCGGAGAACGTCGTCCCCATGTCGGACGGCACGCGCGACGCACAGGGCCGGCTGAACCTCCAGCCGGGCACCTTCGACCTCCCCCCGGACGCGACGGGCCTGGTGCGCATCTCCTTCCGCACCACGGACGCATCCGGGCGCACCAGCAACCAGTGGGACCCGAGCAGCGACGCCTCCATCGCCTCCGCCGAGGGCGCGACGGTGTCCTTCACGGACGACTTCCAGACGCAGGTGGACGGCACGCTGCGCGCGGGCGACAAGCTGCAGCTCGCGTATGACCAGGACCGGCTCAAGTCGCTCGCGGGCGGCAAGACGCCCACCGAGGTCGTCGCCTGCGTCTCCTTCAACGGCGAGCCGCCGCTGGAGTTCCCGCTGGACCTGCAGGCCCAGGACGGCGGCGAGGGCGGCGCGTTCATGCCCTCGGTCCGCGTGCCCTTCGAGGCCACGGACGTGCAGGTCTGGTTCCGCGGCAAGGCGGACGACAACACGACGTGGGACTCCGCCAACGGGCAGAACTTCAAGTTCTCCGTGGGCGTCACGCGCGACGACGCGGAGCCGGGCTGGAAGAACGAGCTCTTGCGCAGCAAGAGCTTCCCCAACCTCAGCGCTGACAAGTTCGTGGGAATCGGCCCTTCGTCACAGCGCTACAACTGCATCGCGTGGACGCTGGGCAACCGCAACGAGTGGGTCTGGCCGGGCACGCGCGTGGAGGACTTCGACAAGCTCTACGCGCAGCAGGGCTACCAGCCGCTCGACACGTTGGACCTGAGCCACGACCCCACGCTGGAGAAGGTGGTCATCTACGGCCGCAAGCCGGTGACGGGCAACGGCCCGCTCGAGGTGACGCACGGCGCGCTGATGGACGAGCAGGGCCGCTTCACGAGCAAGATCGGCACCCAGCCGCTCATCCGTCACAACAGCGCTGACGACCTCACCGGGCCTTCGTATGGTGCGCCCGTGCGAGTCTACGTGCGGCCCCGGTCGGTGAGCGTGTCATGAGCCCGTCCAGCGAGCGCTTCGACGCCCTGGCCGCGGAGTGGGAGCGGCACTGCGAGGAGCACCTGGAGGCATCCAATCCCTTCGTGTTCGTCCAGCATCCGTCCTTCGAGTCGCTCGTGGGGCTCGGGCGCGCGGCGGTGCCGCTCATCATCGAGCGCTATCGCCACGGCAGCGTGTTCTGGGGCGCGGCGCTGCGCCGCATCACCGGCGTCACCACCTTCGGCGAGGGCGTCGTGGGGGACCTGGAGGCGAACCGGCGCGGCTGGCTGAAGTGGTGGGACGCGCACCAGGCCGAGTTCCCGGGCTGAGACGAAGCGGGACGCCGGGCCGGAAGGCCGCGCCCCGTCTGACACACCCACGTCCTCCGACAGCGCGAGCCTCCGGGACCCGGAGTGCTCCCTCGGGACAGGCGTGAAGACGTGCCGCAATCGCGGGGCGCGATGTCAGTATCACATCCGGATTCGACATCAGGATGTGCCCATGACATCGACACGGCTGGCCGGCCCTCGTCCTTTCAAGCACTTGTCACGACGCGGCGGCTGGAACGCAGCGTGCTCTGTCCCATGCGCATGAACCGCCTCGCGCTTCTCTCCTGCCTCGTCTCCCTCGCCTCCGGCGCCCAGTCCATGCCGGACGCTGGCGTCGCCTCCGAGCCCCAGGCCGTCGACACGCCCTCCTCCACCACGCCTGGCCCCGCCACCACGGCGAGTCCAGGGAGCGCCGCCCTGCCCGAGGGGCGCGACCCGCGAGCCGACGACGAGCGTGACGACAAGCACGCGTCCGAGCCCGAGGACACCGAGCCCGAGGGCGACTACGGCCAGCTCCGCGTGAAGACGTCCGAGGAGGACACACGCGCCGAGCACCAGCGCTCGAAGCGCGGCAAGAAGTCGCGCGACGGCCGCAAGGACGCGTCACGCGAGCAGCGCGACCTGTGCGAGGACGAGGACCTGGAGGACGACGACAGCGACGAGCTGTCCGTGCTCGCGCCGCTCCAGCTCGACGTCGACGGCCGCGCGCTCACGCCGACCACGCTCGAGCTGCACGGCCTGCATCGGCTGACGGACGCCCAGGTCCGCGCCTTCATCCGTCCCACCCCGGAGGAGAGCAGCACGCCCACGCCGGCGAATCTCCGGCAGACGCTGCGCCGGCTCGCGCGCACGGGCCTGTTCTCCCGCGTGGAGCCCCGCGTGCGCGTCACCGAGCACGGCGCCGCGGTGCTCGAAATCCACCTGGAGGAGCACCCCATCGTCACCCAGGTGGAGGTCGAGGGCCTGCGGGACCTCCAGCTCGATGAAATCCTGGAGGAGCTGCTCCACCTGCCGCCGCGCTACCCGGACGAGGACGGCGACGAGGAGGACGAGGAGTTCGTCGCCACCCTTCGGGTGAACGGCGCGCGCGGCACGCTCACCGTCACCAGGCCCTGCCCGCCCCAGCACCCGCCCCGCGAGTGGCTGGCCCGAATGGACAAGGACACGTATCGCCCGGGCATCGTCCTCGGCGGCGTGACGGCCGCGCTGCAGCGCGCGTTGAGGGAGCTGCGCTCGGACGGCTACATGCTCGCGAGCCTCTCGGGGACGCTGACGCCGGACGGCAAGCTCACCGTCATCGTGGACGAGGGACGACTGGAGGCCGTGGACGTGGTGGGCGTGGAGGGCGCCATCGCCGACCGCGTGCGCGACGCGCTGGACCTCAAGCCCGGAGACGTCTTCCTGCGCAGCGACGCGCGCCGCGCCATGGAGCGGCTGGAGGCCCGCCTGCCGTTCCTGGAGGCGAAGAGCGTGGACACCGACTCCCGGGACGCGGCCCGGCGCCGCGACGCGCGCATCGTCGAGGAGCGCACCGCCGATGGCGTGCGCCACTACCGGACGCAGGAGCAGAAGCGGAAGGAGAAGCGCCGCCGCGACAACGTCGAGGTCGAGCTGAGCTGGGGCGAGCTCTTCGAGTCCTGGCGCCACGGCCGCGACGGGGACGGCATCACCCTGGAGGGTCGCAAGCTGGTGGTGCACGTGCGCCCGCGCCGCCCGGACGTCGACGTGTCCCTGCTGCCCATCCACACGCAGGTGACGGGACTGGCGCCGGGCCTGGCGGGCTCGCTGCGCCTCTGGGATGGGAAGGACCGCATCCACACCACGCTCGACGCCGCCGCGTTCCTGGCGCTGCGACTGGGCGGCCAGAAAATCCCCGACGACCCCGAGGGCACGAAGCGGCAGCGCCGGGTGAACCTGCTCGGCGGCGCGAAGGTGGAGATTCCAGCGGTGGGCCTGGCGGAGCTGGGCGCCCAGGCGCACGACTTCACCGACACGCTGGACCGCTGGCGGATGAGCGACATCGACTCGTCGCTGTACTCGGCGCTCATCAACCGGCCGGACCGCGACTACTTCCGCCGCAAGGGCGTGGCGGGCTTCGCCACCTTCCGCTGGTCCGACTGGCTCGCGGGCGTCGAGTACCACTCGGACCGCTACGAGACGCTGCGCAGCTTCTCCCCGCCGCTGTCGCTGTTCCGCCGCGACTCGCCGCCCTTCCCCAACGCGCCGGTGACGGAGGGCCGCTTCCAGTCCGTGGTGGCCCGGGTGGAGTACGCCAGCAACGCGCCACGCGGAACGAAGGTGGGCTCGCTGTTCCGCACGCCGGAGACGGCGCTGCTCGACATTGACGGGGACTGGGACCACCGCCCGTTCCTGCACGCCTTCATGACGCTGGAGGTGGGCGAGGGGCCGGCGACCACCGGCGCGGACGAGCGGTTCTGGAAGCTGGTGGGCGACGCCTCCCTGGTGGTGCCCACCAGCGCGAAGACGGGGCTGCGGCTGCGCCTGCGGGGCGCGGGCGGTGACAACCTGCCTGAGCAGAAGCGCGAGGCGCTCGGTGGGTGGACGGCGCTGCGAGGCTTCGGCTTCAAGGAGTTCAAGGGCGACGTGTCCATGCTCGCGAGCGCCGAGTACCGGTGGCATGCCTTCGGCCTCTTCACGGACCTGGGCACGGTGCGCGGGGAGGGCGAGTGGACGGACCCGCGACTCGGCGTGGGCGCGAGCTTCCACTTCACCGACGACGTGCGCATGGACGTCGCGTGGCGCACGGACGAGAAGGCCACGGCCACGCCCGAGGCGCGCCTGTTCTTCGTGCGGACGTTCTAGAGGCCCATGGCACGCACGGGAATACACCGCAGACGCAGGCTCGGCGCGGCGATGGTGGCCGCGCTGGGGCTGTTCGCGCCCCAGGCCCTGGCGGAGGAGCCTCGCGTCGCCTGCACCGCCACGCTCTCCGGTCGGCGCGTGCTGGTGCGCCCGGAGGCCTTCGCCTTCCTCTCGGAGGAGCTGGACCGGCTGGTGCGGCTGGGCATGGCGGGCAAGGTGGAGGTGGAGCTGTCGCTGTGGAAGCGCAGGACGCTGTGGTTCAACACCCGGCTGGACGGCGCGCGGCTCACGCAGGTGATTGGCTACGGCCGTGAGGGCTACCTGCTGGATGGACGGCTGCTTCCACAAGGGCCCGCGGCGCTGGAGCTGGAGCGCGTCGCCTGGACGCTGGAGTCCCGCCCCGACGTGGGCGACCGCTTCGTCGTCCAGGTGGAGGTGAGGCTGAACGTGGTGACGGCGGCCAGCCTGGGACGCATGGCCTCGTGGCTGCGGTGGAAGGATGAAGAGGCAGAGGCAGGCCGCAGCAGCCTGACGGGGACGCTGCTGCGCTCCGTCGCGGAAGACCTCACCCGACGCGCCTCCGGGCGCTGCGACGTCGCTCCGCCCACCTGAGGCGGAGGGACGCCCCGGCAACGACAGACACACACGCCCATCCCCATGGGTCCCACACGAATCGCGGTGCCCGGCCTCGCGTCGGGGCACGGAGAATGGTCATGCGCCGCTGGCTTCTCACCCTGTCCGTCCTGCTCACGTCCTGTGGGCTGCGCGTGGAGTCGCTTGGGAGCACGGTGCATGTCTTCGCGCCCGAGGACGCCGAGGCCCAGGGCGCGAGCATCCCGGTGCTCTATCTGGAAAAGGACCGCGCCCTCTTCTTCCCCGAGGGGGTGAGCGGCGCCGCCGGCTCCGTGGAGCCGCGCCCCAGCGAGCTCGTCGCGCTGGGGCAGCGAAAGGACATCGTCATCATCGCGGTGGACACGGAGCACACGTCGGGTCCCTGGACGCCCTCCGGCATCCCGACGCGCTACGTCACCCACCTCGGCGCCACTGCCAAGCCCTGACGGCCCCAGGAAACCCTCTCACAAATCATTGACTAAACTACAGAAGCAACCAGACTGCGCCTGTCAATCAAACCCCTGGGGGGGATTCATGCGCGATGTCGTCCGTGGACTCGTGGTCTGGGCGCTGTGCTCCACGCAACTGGGCTGTGGTCAAGAAGACCTGCAACCCTCGCACCTCGAGCCGGGCATCGAGGCCGTCGCCTCCTCGTCCGCCCCGTTGAGCACGAATGACGTGGGGGTCATCGCGCCCAAGGATACGGGCTGCCCGACCTTCGCTCCCACCGTCTGGATTCACATGGACAACGAGGACAGCCGCCAGACCAGCTTTGTCGACGGCTGGGTGGGGGCCACCCAGGTGAACGGGTCCGGCAACACCACCTTCACCTTCTGTCGGGTCGACGGGAACAAGTTCAGGGCGCTCTCGACCAGCGCGGGCCCGTCGAGCAACTTCGCGCTGCTGAAGCTGGGGGCGAGCTGTCCCGCGGGCAGCGCCGAGTTCAGTCGCTACTTCGACAACGAAGACCGCGACAACATGAACTCGAACTCGAACTCGGCCAACATCTGGCCCAACCTGCAGGGCCGGGACACGACCCTGTACTTCTGCCTCTTCACGGGGGCGACGACGCCCGCGAGCTCGCTGCCCATCCTCGAGTTCGATTATGGCGTCTTCGCGACGCCCTCCTTCCGCTTCGGCAAGGAAGCGGGCGTCATCTTCAACGACGACGAGGACACCCGGAACGCCAACGCCTACACCGTGGACTACGACTTCCAGTGGGCGGCCAAGGCCATCGTCACGGAGGGAGGGAACACGACGCTCTACACGGCCCGTGCCGCGTATGTCTATTGCGGCGACAACATCTGCAATGCCCACGAAGGCGAGCGGAGCTGCCCTTCGGACTGCACCGTCTGCGGTAATGGCATCTGCGGCCCCCGGGAGACCGCCACCTCCTGCGCCGATGACTGCGGTTGGTGCGGCGATGGGGTCTGCAGCAACAGCGAGAACTCGAGGACATGCGGGAGCGACTGCGCCCGCTGCGGTGACTTCGTCTGCAATGGTGGCGAGACGACCCAGTCCTGTCCAATCGACTGCCGCAACTGCAACGACCTGACCTCCGACCCGGACGGGCTCATCCCCACCTGCCCCGGCCCCAACGGCTAGCCTCCCCCGAGGCGCGCCGCGACGCCGTGGCGCGCCTCACCCCACCCGCACCACCGCGCGCCCGAAGTTCTCGCCGCGAAACAGCCCGGCGAAGAGCGCGGGCGCGGACTCGAGTCCCTCCGCCACGTGCTCGCGGTGCTTCAGCGTGCCGTCCTGGAGCCACTCGCGCAGCGCCGTCCGCGCCTCGCCGAAGCGCGCGAAGTAGTCGAGCACCACGAAGCCCTCCATGCGCAGCCTGTGGGTGATGAGGAACGGCGTGTTCTTCAGGCCCGCGCGCTGCTCGGGCGGCACGCCGTAGTCCGCCACCAGTCCCGACACCACGACGCGGCCCCTGAGCGCCATGCACGCAAGCGTCGTGTCCAGCATCGTCCCGCCCACGTTGTCCAGGTACACATCCACGCCCCGTGGACACTCGCGTCGAATCGCCGCGCCCAGGTCCACCTCCGCCCGGTAGTTGATGACCGCGTCGAAGCCGAGCGCGTCCTTCACCCAGCGGCACTTCTCCGCCCCACCGGCGATGCCCACCACCCGCGCCCCCTGACGCTTCGCGATTTGTCCCGCGACGGAGCCCACCGCGCCCGCCGCCGAGGACACCAGCACCGTCTCGCCCTCCTGGGGGCGCCCCAGCTCCAGGATGCCGAAGTACGCCGTCAGCCCCGGGATGCCCAACACGCCCAGCTCCGCGGACAGGGACTCGCTTCCGCGCTCCACCTTGCGCAGCCCCTTCGCGCTCACCACCGCGTGCTCGCGCCAGCCCCACCCGCCCGCCACCACGTCCCCCACCGCGTAGCGCGCGTCCCGCGAGTCCAACACCTCGCCCACCGTCGCGCTCCCGATGACCTCTCCGGGCCTCAACGCCGGCGCATACGAGTCCACGCCGCCCAGCCGCGCCAACGTCCCCGGGTCCACCGACGCGAACAACGTCCGCACCCGCAGCTCCCCCTCCCCGGGCTCACCCACCTCCACCGGCTCCAATCGGAAGTGCTCCGGCTCCGGACGCCCGGGAATGTGGCGCGCGAGGACGATGTGACGGCTCGGCAGAGGGCTCATCGACAGGCTCCGGGTTCGAGGCGCCCCACCTTCTTCCGTCCACCTCCGACTGGCAACAGGAAGTCATGTCTTCCTAGGCTGTCCACCATGACGAGTCTCCCCACGCCCCCCGTCCATCCCCTGCTCGCCACCGCCCGGGAGCTCGCGCCGCGCCTGTCCGAGCGCTCGGCCGAAATCGAGAGCGCGCGCCGCCTGCCCGCGGACCTGGTCTCCGAGCTCAACCGCGCCGGCGTCTTCCGGATGATGATTCCCGAGACCTACGGCGGCCTGGAGCTGCACCCCGCGCTGTCGTTCCAGGTCATCGAGGCGCTCGCGCGCGCGGACGGCGCCACGGGCTGGAACGCGATGATTGGCGCGGCCACCGCGCTGACGGCCGCGTGGCTCCCGGAGGCCGTGGGCCGCGCCATCTTCTCACGGCCGGACGTCATCACCGGCGGCGTGGCCGCGCCCCTGGGCCGCGCCGAGCGCGTCGAGGGTGGCCACCGCGTCACCGGCCGCTGGACCTGGGCGAGCGGCAGTCAGCACTGCCACTGGCTGATTGGCGGCGCGCTGGTGACGGAGGGCGGCAAGCCCCGCATGGTGCGCGAGGGCGTGCCGGAGACGCGCCTGTTCTTCTTCCCCGCCGAGCACGTCACGCTGCACGACACGTGGTTCGCCGCGGGCCTGTGCGGCACGGGCAGCGGCGACATGGAGGTGAAGGACCTCTTCGTTCCGGACGACCATGGCTTCTCGTTCTTCGCGCCCCCGCGCGTCGCCCGGCCGCTGTATGGCTTCCCCTTCGGCCTGCTCGGCCTGGGCATCCCCGCGGTGGCGCTCGGCATCGCCCGGCGCGCCATCGACGAGCTGACCCTGCTGGCCCGCCAGAAGACGGTGGTGGTGGAGCGCAGGCTGCTGGCCGCGCGCCCCGCGGTGCAGGAGGCCGTCTCCGAGGCCGAGGCCCTCGTGCGCTCCTCGCGTGCCTTCGCGCTGGAGACGATTCACGCCGTCTTCGACGAGGCCTCCCGCGGCCCCGCCTCGGTGCGCGCGAGGGCCGAGCTGCGCCTGGCCATGACCCACGCCACACGAAGCTCCGCGCGCGCCGTGGACCTCATGTACGAGGCCGCGGGAGGCCCCGCCGTCTTCCACACGAGCGCGCTCCAGCGCTGCCTGCGCGACGTGCACACCCTCACCCAGCACGCCATGGTGGCCCGGCCCACGCTGGAGCTCACCGGCGGAATCCTCCTGGGCTTCGACCCGCCGACGCCCGTGCTGTGACACGAAAAAGGGGCCCGGCCTCCCTGAAGCGCTGGGAAGAGACCGGGCCCCGAGGGGCGACGACATGTCACCCCATGCCTACTGCCGGGCCATCGCCGCCTTGCGCTCGGCCTGTTCGTCGCGCAGGTGCTCGCCGGAGACGTCCACCACCACCTCGCGCAGCGTGCCGCCGCGGAACGCGTAGGGCGCGCGGTACATCGAGCTCACCGCGGAGTTGTCATCCCGTCCGCACGTCAGCCCCTCGCCCAGGCTGATGACCAACGGCATGGTGGCGGCGATGTCGCTCTGCGCCACCAGCTCCCCGTCGATGAACAGCCGCCCGCGTCCCGGCGCGCCCTTGCCCTCGGCCAGGTCCGGCGCCCCCGTGGGCTCGAACTCGAACCTCAGCTCGGATGGCCCCTCGGGTATCTCCACCCCGGACTCGATGTGGAACTCGCGCTCGCCCACGAAGTTGTAGACGTAGTGCAGCCGCCGGTCCTGGATGAAGAAGGTGTAGCCGCCGGTGAGCCCGCCGTGGCTGAGCAGCACGCCCTCCGCGTCGCCCTCCACGTCCACCCTGGCGGTGATGGAGTGTGGCCGGTTGAGCACGTGCACCGCCACGTTCTCCGGCGCCGGTGACGTGTGCGGGCGGTACACGTAGCGCTTGCGGTCCCGGGTGATTTGCGGCCGCTCCTCGGAGAAGACGGCCCGGTCGGGCGACGCGAGCGGCATGACCTGGTAGCGCCCCGCCTCCACGTACCAGAGGGCAATCATCTCGATGAGCTTGCCCCGCTCCTCGGACGCGAGGTTCTTCGTCTCCGAGCAGTCCTCCGCCACGTGGTACAGCTCCCACCCCTCCGCGTCGAGCTGGCGCAGCCGCTCCTCGGTGAGCTTCGACTCGCCGAAGCCCTCGCCCGCCTCGGTGAACGAAGGGCCCGGGTAGGGGCACACCGCACGCCAACCGTCGTGGTAGATGGCGCGGTTGCTGAACATCTCGAAGTACTGCGTGCGGTGCCGGCTCTCCGCCCGAGCGTCGTCGAAGGTGTGGCGGAAGCTGACGCCCTCGATGGGGGACTGGGTGACCCCGCGCAGCGCGGCCGGCGGCGTCAGCCCCAGGCAGTCGAGCACCGTGGGCACCATGTCGATGGCGTGGCAGTACTGCGAGCGGATTTCGCCGCGCGCGCGGATGCCCTTGGGCCAGTGGACCAGGAACGGGTCCGTGGTGCCGCCGCGGTACACCTCCCGCTTCCACCGGCGGAACGGCGTATCCCCCGCCCACGCCCAGCCCCAGGAGTAGTGGTTGAAGTACTTGGGCCCGCCCAGCTCGTCGATGGCCTCCAGGTTCTGCTCCAGCGACTCGGGCGTGTTGTTGAAGAACTTCAGCTCGTTGACGGAGCCGTGCGGCCCGCCCTCCGCGCTCGCGCCGTTGTCGGAGATGACCATGATGAGCGTGTTGTCCAGCTCACCGGTCTCCTCCAGGAACTTCAGCAGCCGACCGATGTGATGGTCCGTGTGCTCCAGGAAGCCGGCGAACACCTCCATCATCCGCGCGTAGAGCCGCCGCTCGTCGGCGGACAGCGTCTCCCACTCCGCCACGTCCGGGTCGTGCCGGGACAGCTTCGTGCCCGGAGGAATCACGCCCAGCTTCAGCTGGCGCTGGTAGACCTTCTTCCGGTACGCGTCCCAGCCGTCGTCGAACTGGCCCTTGTACTTGTCCGCCCACTCCCTGGGCACGTGATGCGGGGCGTGCATCGCGCCCGTGCAGAAGTACATGAAGAAGGGCTTGTCCGGCGCCACCTGCTTGGAGTCCGCGATGAAGTCCACGGCGCGGTCCACCAGGTCCTCGGTGAGGTGGTAGCCCTCCTCGGGCGTCTTCGGCGGGAGCACCGGGTGGTTGTCGTGGACCAGGTCCGGGAAGTACTGGTGCGTGTCGCCGCCGAGGAAGCCGTAGAAGCGCTCGAAGCCGCGCCCCAGCGGCCAGCGGTTGTAGGGTCCCGCCGCGCTCGTCTGCTCCGCGGGCGTCAGGTGCCACTTGCCCAGGGCATACGTGTTGTATCCCTGCTCCTGCAGCATCTCCGAGAGGAACCCGTTCTCGAAGGGGATGGTGCCGTTGTAGCCGGGATACCCGAGGGAGACCTCGGTGATGGTGGCCATGCCGTTGGAGTGGTGGTTGCGACCGGTGAGGATGCACGAGCGCGTGGGGGAGCACAGCGCGGTGGTGTGCATGCTGTTGTAGAGCAGTCCGCCCTTCGCCAGCCGGTCCAGGTTCGGCGTGTGGATGGGCGAGCCATAACAGCCCAGGTGCCCGAAGCCCGTGTCGTCCAGGACGATGAAGAGGACGTTCGGCGCGCCGTCCTTCGCGCGCAGCGGCCGGGGCCAGGCCGGTGAGGACTGCTCCCACGTGCGACCGATGGTGCCGGGAAAGGCACTGCCCGGCGTGTATTCCTTGAGCGACATGTCCCTTGCCTCCGAGAAGACGTGACACCGCGAGCCGCGTCCGCGAGCCCCCGTCACGGGAGGACACCGCACCGGCCCCGAAGCTCAGGAATGGACACAGCATCGGACAGCCACCGCTGTCCCCAGGGTGGAGCCGGGCGAGCAGGGCCCGGCTCGACAGCCCCTGGACGTCACTCGCGCTACAGCCAGCTCTCGGAGGCCACGCCCAGTCCCGCCAGCACGCGCTCCGCGGCCTTCACCCCGAACCAGTTCGCCTCCTCGAAGAGGGCCAGTCCCCCCAGGTCCGTGTGCGCGAAGTGCAGGCTGGGCCCCAGGCTCTCCTGCGCGGCCTGGCGCTCCGGGCCCCAGATGAAGCCCGGCGTGGGCCGCACCATGGCGTGGCCCCAGCGCTGGACCTCCAGCCGCTGCGCCTGCGCGGAGATTCCCGGGTGCGCGGGGCGCAGGTCCGCCATGACGAGTGCCTCCCAGTCCGCGTAGCTGGCGGAGAGCGCCTTCTCCCGCTCCGCCTTCACGTCCCCGCCCGCCATCGGCAGGTACCACGTGAGCACCGTGGGGCCGTTCTCGTCCTGGCGCAGCCGCTGGTGCGTGGCCACCACGTAGCCCAGGCTCTTGCTCTCCTGGAACACGTTGTCCCACGCGAGCGGGAAGCCCCGGGACACGGGCGGCGAGGACAACGTCAGGTTCGCCACCACCCACGGCGCGTAGGTGAACGCGGACAGCCACGCGGGCCGCTGCGCGCGCCACGGCGCCACCACGTGCGCGGCGATGAAGCGGGGACACGTCAGCACCACCTGACGCGCCTGGAAGGAGCGCGGCTGGCCCGTGCGCGCATCCAGCGCGTCCACGCGGCACCCCTTCACCGAGGGCGTCACGGTGTGCACCAGCACGTCGCGCTCCACCGCGCGCGGCGGCAGCGAGCTCGACAGCTGTTGGACCAGCCGTCCGTTGCCCTCGGGCCAGCTCAGGAAGCCCTCGCTGCGCTCGCCCTGCCCGTCCTGGCGCGCGGCGAAGTACCAGATGCCCGCCCACGCGGAGACGTGCTCGGACGTGGCGCCGTAGTCGTCGCGGCACGCGTAGTCCACCAGCCACTTCAGCCGCGCGGAGTGGAAGCCCTCGCGCTCGAGCCAGTGCGCCATGCTCAGCGAGTCCAGCGCCGTCCACTCCGCGTCGTCGCTGGAGCGCGACGTGGGCACCGCGAACGCCTTGCGCCCCTTCGCGTCGCGCGCGGCGGCGAAGGCGTTCATCCGCGCGTCGAAGCGCTCCAGCTCGGCCAAATCCTGGGCCGTCGCGCCCACGCGCAGGTAGAGCCCCTCGTACCAGTGGCCCCGGTAGAAGTGGCGCTCGTCCGGCTCCTGGATGAGCAGCGTCTCCTCGAACGTCGGCAGCCCCTGCGCGTCCACGCCCGACACCGCGCCCATCTCGCGCAAGAGCCGCATCACCGGGCCGCGGTCCTCCGTGGGCGCCGGCAGGTAGTGCGCGCCCCAGGGGAAGGCCGTCACCGCGTTGCGGCCGGAGCGCGACGTGCCGCCGACGTCCGCCTCCAGCTCCACCACGCGCACGTCCCTCACGCCCGCGCCCATCAGCCGCCACGCGGCGGACAGGCCGGCGATGCCGCCGCCCACCACCAGCACGTCCACCGGCTCCACCGTCTGGGCGGAGGGCAGCGGGCCGCCGCGCAGCTTGTGGCCCACCTCCACCGCCCGGTCCACCACGGCGCCGGGGATGGGCGCGCGGGGCGCCTCGCGCTTGCACGCGCTGGCCACCGCCGAGCCCAGGAACGCGGCGATGAGCTCCCGCCGCGTCAGTTCCACCGCCGCCACTCCTCCTCGTAGTAGTGCACCAGCACCTGGTTGTTGAGCCGGTTCACCTCCGTGGGCAGCGGGCCCATGTCCGGAGGAAAGCGCGTCAGCGACTCCAGCGTGGACAGGTCCAAGAAGCGCAGCCCCTCCGGCAGCGCGCGGTGGTGCCCGGGCGCCTCGTGCGCCACCAGCACGTAGCCCCACTCACCGAAGGACGGCACCAGCGCGTGGTAGGGCTCCGTCCAGTAGCCCGCGGCCCTGAGCGTGTTCTCCACGCACCAGAAGGAGCGCCGCGCGAACAGGGGGCTGGTGCTCTGCACCACCGCCACGCCGTCGGGCGCCAGCCGCTTCTTGAGCAGCTTGTAGAAGCCCGTGGTGTACAGCTTGCCCAGCGCGAAGTTGTTCGGGTCCGGGAAGTCGACGATGACCACGTCGTACTGCTGCGTCCCCTCCATCAGGAACTGCATCGCGTCCGTGTTGATGACGCGCATGCGCGCATCCGTCAGCGAGTGGTGGTTGAGCTTCACCAGCTCGTCGAAGCGCATGGCGAGGCCCGTGATGGCCGGGTCCAGGTCCACCAGCGTCACGGAGCGCACCTCCGGGTAGCGCAGCACCTCGCGCGCGGCCAGCCCGTCGCCACCGCCCAGGATGAGCACGTGCTCCACCTTGCCCGCGCGCACCATGGCCGGGTGCACCAGCGACTCGTGGTAGCGGTACTCGTCCAGGCTCGCGAACTGGAGGTTGCCGTTGAGGAACAGCGAGAAGCCCCGCTTGCCGCGCGTCAGGATGATGCGCTGGTACGGTGAGCTGGACGCGTGCACCACGTCGTCCGCGTAGAGTTGGTCCTCGTAGAACGTCGTCAGCCTGTCCCCCAGCGCGAAGCCCACCACCAGGAACACCGTCAGCACCACCGCCTTGATGCGCAGGCGCAGCGGGTTGCCCAGCAGCGGCGCCAGGAGCCACGTGCTCCACAGGCCCACCGCCGCGTTCAGGATGCCGAACAACAGCGAGGTGCGCACCAGCCCCAGCTTGGGCACCAGGAGCAACGGGAACGCGACGCTCGCCGCCAGCGCGCCCAGGTAGTCGAGCGACAGCACCTGGCTGACCAGGTCCTTGAACTTCAGCTGGTCCTTGAGGATGCGCAAGAGGAGCGGAATCTCCAGCCCCACCAGCGCGCCGATGACGATGACGCTGCCGTACAGCGCCACCTGGAACATGTCCGTCAGCGTGAAGGTGAGGAACAGCACCGGCGCGCAGATGCCGCCCAGGAGCGCCACCGCCAGCTCCACCTCCACGAAGCGCTGGGCCACCCCCTTGTCGATGTAGCGCGACAGGTAGCTGCCGATGCCCATCGCGAAGAGGTAGCCACCGATGACGGTGGAGAACTGGGTGATGGAGTCGCCCAGCAGGTAGCTGGCCAGCGCCCCGACGACGAGCTCGTAGACGAGCCCGCACGTCGCGATGACGATGACGGTGATGTACAGCAGCGTCTTGTTCACGTCGTCACTTCACGGCCGCGTCGGTCCACCCGACGGCAAACGGCCCCGTCAACCACCAATGGCCGCGGCCACGATGATGGACAGGCCGAGGATGAACGAGCCGATGACGATGCCGACCGCCGTGTTCTGGTCGACCTCCAGCTCCTTGTGCACGTCGAACGGCATGATGAGGCGGATGACGTAGAAGCCCGCCACGAACACCGCCAGGCCGATGAGCGAATAGATGACGCTCGCCAGCACACCCTGCCAGCTCACGACGACGCCGAGTAACAGCATCACTTCCCTCCCTGAAAACCACCAGTCCACAGCAGGATGCCGCCCGGGCCGCGCTTCACGGTGCCCGGCACCCGGTCCTTCTCTTCACGCGTGAACGGCGACCACGCGGTCAACATCATGGTCGCGTACGCCGCGAGCACCACGCCTCCGAACCACTTCATGCCCCGCCTCCGTGTCGTGCCATCGCGAGCCTAATGATTGCCCAGGTTGCTGTCCGCCCACCTGCGCGTCTCGAAGTTGTGCGAGCGGAAGAACGCGAACACCGGCCCCAGCAGCAGCAGCACCAGCGCCACGCAGAACCAGCTCCCGTTGGGCACGTCGTGCACCAGCTTCACGTGGTAGCCGCGGTCGACCGGCTGGGGTGACGCATCGAAGGACGCCGTGGTGCGCAGCACGTACTTCCCCGCGGGGAGCGCGGACAGGTACAGGCTCTCGCTCGGGCTGCCCTCGGACCAGGAGCCGTCGCTGTCCTGGCCATAGTAGTAGCTGAGCTCCTGGTAGAAGCTCGTCACGTCGCCGGTGTCCTGGTTCACCAGGTCGCCCTGCACGCCAATCCAGCTGTTGCCCAGCCCCGAGGACAGCTCCACCTTCACGTTGCCGCGCTTGGTCAGCTCGAACGGCGCGCTGAAGCGCGTGGCGGAGGGTGTGTTGGACATCGCCTCCGGGGGCAGCTTGACGCCCTCCTCCAGCACCACCCGGTTCAGCGCGCTGATGGAGAAGAAGCCCGACAGCACCAACAGCCCCAGGAACCAGATGAAGGACCACAGGAAGGTGGACTTCATCCGCTCGGAGAAGGGGTTGGGCTGGCTGGGCTGGATGCCCTCGGCGGGCGGCAGCCGCTCCAGGTTGAAGGCCTTCTGGATGACCTCCGGCGCCAGGTACTCGCCATGCGTGTACGTCACCTCGTCCTCGGTGGCGTCCACGTTGAGGGAGTACGGCGGATTCACGTACTCGGTGGCCTCGGCGGACTCGCCGGCCTGCACCTTCCAGTAGAACTCGCCCTGCACCGTCTCCGTCACCGCGTGCACGTTCTGGAAGGCCTTGTAGCGCCGCTTGTCGAAGAAGGCGGACGTCAGCGGGGCCAGCGACACGTCACCGGCGGCCACCGGCTCCAGGAACACCCAGTGGCCGTTGGAGTTCATCAGCCAGACGAAGCCCTTCGCCCGGTGGTACAGCAGGTACTCCTCCCACGGGTAGCGCACGCCCTCCACCGTGCACGAGCGCACGAGGAAGCCGATGCACATCCACTCCGTGTTCTTCAGCGTCCCCTTCGCGCCCAGCGGGATGAGGGGCGGATGGTCGGGCTTCTCGAGCAGCCGCAGGAAGGACAGCTTGCCCTTCCGCACATCCAGCAGCGCGCCGCAGAACGGGCACGCCACGCGCAGCGACTGGTCCGGCGCGCGCAGCTCCAGCGGGCCGTTGCACTCGGTGCAGCGCGCCTGCTGCAGGTCCACCTTGCGCTTCGCGCGCGGGCGCAGCTGGTCGGCGGGGATGCCCAGCTGCTCCAGCTTGAGCCGCTCCCCGATGAAGACCTCCGGGTCGCGGTGGCGGGTGCCGAAGTCCAGGGTGAGGAAGGCGCCGTTGGAGCCGGTGGCGTCGACGTAATAGGAGTCCTGCGTGGGGTCCACGTCGCTGGGGAGCTGTCCCTCGGCGGCCACCACGGTGCCGTGGCCACGCTCCTCCACCACCCAGACGCGGTTGCGCAGCTTCAGTCGCTGGCCGGGGTGCATGTCCTCCAGCTGGAGGCCCT
This sequence comes from Myxococcus faecalis, assembly GCF_050039385.1. Classification (NCBI taxonomy): domain Bacteria; kingdom Pseudomonadati; phylum Myxococcota; class Myxococcia; order Myxococcales; family Myxococcaceae; genus Myxococcus; species Myxococcus faecalis. The sequence goes on from NZ_CP144336.1 coordinate 3,241,358, forward strand.
CCTCCACGCCGCCGTCGAGCAGCAGGTGGAAGGCGCCCTCGGACTCGCTCATCCACGCGGCGCGGCCGTCGTCGAACTCCACGTACCACTCGTCCCACGGGCCCGCGCCATGGTCCTTCTGCAGGTGGCCCACCACCCGGAAGCCCGAGCGCGCGTAGCGCCCCTCCGCGCCCAGCTGGAGCGGGGAGTCGGTGGGGACGATGCGGCCAATCTTCCCGTGCGACTCGAAGTCATCGCCCTTGCGGGCCACCACCGTCTGGCAGTGGCCGCACACCACGACCTGCGCCGAGCCGGCGGTGAACTCCACGTCCGCGCCGCACGACGGACACCTCCCCTGACTCACGCCATCACCCCCCGCTTCAGCTCACGCACCTCGCATGAGGCCGCGCCCAGGCGCCTGGCCAGCAGCGACTCGAAGTCGGGCCGGGAGCGCGGGCGGCAGCAGTAGACATTGAGCGCGGCGAAGCCATGCTCGGGGAAGGTGTGGATGGCCAGGTGGCTTTCGGCCAGCAACGTCAGGCCGGTGATGCCCCCGGGCTCCGGGAACACGTGCCACTGCGGCTGACCCACGACCTTCAGGTCCAGCAGGACGATGAGCTCCTCGAAGAGCGCCGCCAACGCGGCCGCGTCCTTGAGCAACCCAGGCGAGCAGCCGCTCGCGTCAACGAGCCATTCCTGTCCGGTCGTCAGCTTCGAAGTCCTCCCGCCTCTGCCCACCTCTTTAGCACGAGCCCCGACGCACGAAAGCCGCTCGTGCCCCCGGGGCGCCCCCTCGTTGGCGTCCGGCCCGCGCTTGCCGCTACGCTCCGCAAGTGAAATGACGCAGCCGTCGCCCCCCGAAGTGCCCGTGTCCCCCATCCCCACGCCCTCTCCGGAGCGGGAGCCCGGGGCCATCGCCCGGCTGACGCGAGGTCTGAGAGGACTTCCCGCCGCGCCGCGCTGGTGGGGACCGGGCTGTGGCGGCATGGCTGGCTGGCTCCTGAACCTGCCGGCGGGCGCGCCTCCGTCGGTGGACCTGACGCCGCGCTTCCACGCGCTGCTCGCGCGGGTGCGGGACGGCGAGCCGGTGTTGCCGGTGGAGGCGTGGCGTCACCAGTACGTGCTGGTGCGGGGGATGCTGGGCGACGAGCTGCCCGGGTACCTGTTGGACAACGTGCAGCGGCTGGAGCGCCGGGGCCTGGACGTGCGCGAGGCGCCGGTGGACACCGAGGGGCTGCTGCTCGACAACGTCGCGGTGCTGCGCGAGGCGCTGCTGGACGCGGCGCACTTCGGGCGCTCGGTGGTGCTGGTGGGCCACAGCAAGGGCGGCGTGGAGTGCACGGCGGTGCTCGCGCTGTACCCGGAGCTGCGCCGCGTGGTGCGCGCGGTGGTGACGCTGCAGGCGCCGTACGGCGGCTCGCCCATCGCGCACGACCTGTCCACCACGCCGGAGATGCGCAGGCTCATCGACTTCGCCTTCCCGCTGCTGTTCCACGGGGTGTCGCGCTCGGTGGAGGAGCTGTCCTACACGAAGCGCATGGAGTTCATCCGCCGGCACCCCTACCCCCTGGACATCCCCACGGTGGCGCTCGCCACCTCGCGCCTGTCGAGGCTGTCGTCGCTCTACGCGCTGCAGCGCTACCTGGACGAGCGCTACCAGTACGCGTCCGACGGCATGGTGACGGCGCTGGACGCGGAGGTGCCGGGGGCGGGCCTGGTGCGGCTGTCGGACATGGACCACGCGGAGGCCGCGCTGCGCGCCTTCCCGGGCTTCAGCCGCTACCACCCGGGGGACCTCACCGAGGTGATGGTGGCACTGGCGCTCGAGCCCCGCTGAGGGGGATTGTGCCCTGCGGTGGACGTCCGGGGCGGGGGGCGACGAGACGTCCTGGAATCCGGCGCGGGTGGGGGTAATCTGCGCCGCCCATGACCTTCCGAATCCTGACTGCGCTCGTGCTGAGCCTCTCCCTCGCCGCTTGCAAGGACTCCTCCGACAAGAAGGAGCCCTCGGCGGCCACGCCCACCCCGCCCGCCGCGACGAAGCCCGCGGACAAGCCCGTCGCGGCCACGCCGCCCCCCGCCGCCCCCGAGGCCACCGGGGAGTGGACCAAGAAGGTCCAGGCCGGGCAGGACCTGCTGGCCACGATGGAGACGAACCAGGGCACCATCGAGCTGCGCCTGTTCTCCAAGGACGCGCCGCTGACGGTGGCCAACTTCGTGGGCCTGGCCACGGGCGAGAAGACGTGGACGGACCCGAACACGGGCGAGAAGGTGACGGGCCGGCCGCTGTACAACGGCGTCATCTTCCACCGCGTGATTCCGAACTTCATGATTCAGGGTGGCGACCCCACGGGCACCGGCCGCGGTGACCCGGGCTACCGCTTCGCGGACGAGTTCCAGAGCGGCCGCACGTTCAACAAGACGGGCCTGCTCGCCATGGCCAACGCGGGCCCGGGCACCAACGGCAGCCAGTTCTTCATCACCACGGCGGTGACGGACTTCCTCAACAACCGCCACACCATCTTCGGCGAGGTGACGAAGGGCTACGACGTGGTGGAGAAGATTTCCAAGGTGAAGACGGCCCCGGGTGACCGGCCGGTGGAGCCGGTGGTCATCCAGAAGATCACCCTGGCGGACGCGCCGGCCACGGCCGGGGCGAAGTGATGAGCCCGCCCAAGCTGCGCCGCGTGGCGACACGCCTGGGCGAGCTGGACTGCCAGGTGGTGGACGGGCTGTCCGAGGGCGCCACGCCGGAGCTGGTGGTGGTGCTCTGCCACGGCTTCGGCGCGCCGGCCACGGACCTGGTGATGCTGGCGCCGGAGCTTGTCGGGCTGGAGGCCTCGCTGGCCGGGCGCGTGCGCTTCGTGTTCCCTGGGGCGCCGCTGTCGCTGGCGCAGTGGGGCATGGCGTCCGGACGTGCCTGGTTCCATCTGCCCGAGTCCATCATGCGCGGGCAGCAGCGGGACTGGGACACGTATGGGAAGAGCGTCCCGGAGGGCCTGCCCGCCGCGCGCCGCGCCGTCACGTCCGTGGTGGACGCGGTGTCGACGGCGACGAAGCTGCCCTACAACCGCATCGTCCTGGGCGGCTTCAGCCAGGGCGGCATGGTGACGACGGACGTGGCGCTGCGGCTGGAGGAGTGCCCCGCGGGGTTGTGCATCCTGTCGGGCACGCTGCTGGCGGAGGCGGAGTGGACGCAGAAGGCCAAGGCCCGTCAGGGGCTGCCGGTGTTCCAGGCCCACGGTCGCTATGACGACGTGCTGCCCTTCGCGGCGGCCGAGCGCCTGCGCGACACGTTGGTGAAGGCGGGCCTGTCCGTGGACTTCTTCCCCTTCGACGGGCCGCACACGATTGACGAGGGCGAGCTGACGCGCCTGGCCGCGTTCCTGAAGGCCCGCCTGGGAGGCTGACGAGGGCATGTACCACGCGAAGCAGCTCACGGTGTCCACGCGGGGACGGGGCTTCACGGACATCACCGCGGACGTGCGCACAGTGGTGGAGCACAGCGGCCTGGAGCAGGGGCTGTGCACCGTGTTCCTCCACCACACCAGCGCGTCCCTGGTGTTGAGCGAGAACGCGGACCCGGATGTGCGCCGGGATTTGGAGGCCTTCTTCGCGCGGCTGGTGAAGGACGGGGACCCGCTGTTCGTCCACGACGCGGAGGGGCCCGATGACATGCCGGCGCACGTGCGCACGGTGCTCACGCAGAACTCGCTGAGCATCCCCGTGAAGAACGGCGCGCCGGACCTGGGGACGTGGCAGGGCGTCTACGTCTGGGAGCACCGCACGTCGCCCCACCGCCGACGCGTCACCGTGTCGGTGGTGGGCTGAAGCGACGGTGATTCAGCGCAGGCCGCGCGTGCTGGCGACGACGCGCGCCTTGCGCTCCTTCTGGGGCTTCGGGGGCAGGCTCGCCTGTCCCCGGATGCGCACCCACGAGCCGGGAGACTCCGGCGTGGCGTGCACCATGGACCAGCCGGTGGGGACCTCGGGCGCGGCCCAGGTGTAGAGGAGCCGGGCGTCGCGCGGCGAGAGGTTGACGCAGCCGTGGCTCGTGGGCTCGCCGAAGCGGTCGTGCCAGTAGGCGGTGTGCAGGGCGTAGTCGCGCTCGAAGAACATGGTCCACGGCACGGTGGCCACGCGGTAGGTGTCATTGCCCGCGGTGCCGGAGCCGGTCATGTCGGCCTCGGCGAACTTTATCCAGACGCGGTAGAGGCCCTCGGGCGTGTCCGTGCCGGGCTTCCCGGAGGAGACGAGCGTGGCGTACACGGGGCGCTCGCCCTCGTAGGCCACGAGCACCTGCGCCTCCAGGTCCACGTCCAGCCAGCGCTCGCCGGGCTCGACGCCGGGGGGCGCGTGGGTGAACCAGGCCACGTGCAAATCGTCCCGTGACACCCAGTGGTCCTCGGAGATGAGCACCCAGCGGCCATCGGGGGACAGCTCGCGCACGGCGACGAGCGTCCGTGGAGGGAGCACCGTCTCGCGCGCGGCCTTCTCGTCGGGGGCGACGCGGACGACGACGGGAGCGGTGGGCTTGAGGCGTGACTGGGCCCAGGCGAAGGGCGAGGAGAGCTCGGACATCTGCTCCGCGTCCACGCCGACGAAGGCCGAGGGCCGGTACTCGCGCAGCACCCGGGCTTCCAGGTACTGGCCATCCGTGGTGCGCCAGAAGGTGCGGCGTCCCACGCGCACCTGTCCGCGCAGCTGCACCGTCACCGAGCCCTTGAGGAGCACGCCCTTCCTGCGCGCGCGGGCCAGGGCGAGGCTGGGGTAGGCGCGCACGCGCTTGCCGACGACGCGTGCGTAGGTGCCGGGGGTGAGCTCGCCCTCGCGGAGGCGGGGGAGGTCGCGCACGCGGGGCTCGCGGAAGTTCTGCTCCAGGTAGCGCTCGCAGACCCAGCCGCGCGGCTGGATTTCGACCCAGGCCTCGCACTCGGAGCTGCGCATGGCCGTCTCGCTCTTCCACAGGACGCGCATGTCCTGGGCCACGGTGCCCAGGGGTGGGGAGCTCTGACGCGGCTCGGAGCGCACGGCGATGGAGCGGAGGACGCGCAGCGAACCGGCGTCGGGCTGGTAGGGAATGGCGACGGGCTCGGAGCCCGCGTCGGGGCTGGTGGAGGCCGTGGGTTCGGGGTCCTCGCCTTCGAGCCCGAGAGCGGGGTCATCGAGCACGAGGCTGGTGTCCTCGAGGGGCTCGCCGTCGGGACCGAGCACGAGCTCTTCGCTGGGGTTCTTCCGGTCGGGGATGACGACGAGCTGCTCGGCGGGTGGCGGCGCGTCCGTGTCTTCTTCGAGGGGGAGTTCCTGACGCTCGGGCTTCGGGGTGGCGCTGAGCTCGGGGTCGATGGAGAGCGAGGGCTCGTGGCCGGCGGAGGGGGCGTCGGAGTGCGGGGGCTGCGTGGCGACGACGGGACGCGAGGGACCGCCATCCGTGTCGAGCACCGGCGCCGTGCGGTTCCAGGCCGCGAGCAGCTCGCCTGGTGTCGCGGCGGTGACGGGTGTGCCTCCGTCGACCGGGGGAACCACCGAGGAGGGTTGCGCGGAAGGGACTGTCGTATCGGCCCGAGCCGTGTCGCCGAGTGCGGAGGGATTCGCGGTGGGCGCCGCCCCCAGCCCTGATGGGGCACCGTTCACACTGACTGGCGAAGACGCTGTTTCGCTCGGCGTGGCCGTACTGTTCGCGAGGCCCTGGGCAGAGGAAGGATTCGCGAGAGGCGCAGCTCCAGGCTGCGTCGGTCCGCCGCCTTCGAGTCCGTTCGAGTGTCCCATCTCGGTGGCCGCCGGCGCTGCTCCGCCGCTGTTCGCGCCACCTGGAACAGCTCCGAGCCCGTTCGCGGCGGAAGGCGTCCCCGCTTCATCACGCGCGGCGTTCGCTGCTATCGGGCCAGGAGGTGTGACGGTGCCCGCCGGACCGGGCTCCTCCGTCTTGGACGAAGGCGTGCAGGCGATTCCAGGCAGGAGAAGGGCGAGCTGAAGCCAACGTCGCATGTGGACGACACGGTACGAGGGCTCGCCCGCTTGCTCAACGTCGTCCGAGGTGGGGCCCCCTGCGCACGACTCCGCTCGGGTGCGTAATCCGTGCCGCCACGACGGTGGATGTCACATGTAACGGAATGGAGCCTCCCGCGCCCCCACCCGCACGAGTGGAAACCCGTATGCACCGTGAGACCCGAGACATTGTCTCACGGTGAAACAGCCCCCACGCCCAGGTCAGCGCAGCACCCCAATCAGCTCGACAGGAAGCGCGGTTCCCGAGGGCCACAGTACATACGTCGCGCCCCGCGAGTGCTGCCACGCGCGCCACAGCTCCTCGCGCTTGTACGTCACCGACACCGTCTCGTCCGTCTTGAAGGCGGGGTCGTTGCACACGACGTCCCCCTCGGGCGTGAAGCCCTTGAGCACGATGAGGTGGCCATCGGAGCTGCGCACGGGTGAGCCGGTGAGCTCTCCCTCCTCGTAGGCGATGCTGATGCTGACCGGGATGCCCGCGGCGATGAGCCGCTCCACCTGCGCGAAGCCATCCAGCCGCAGCACCGCGCCATGCAGCGCGCCGTTGCCCATCGCCGAGGCATAGGCCGTGTTGAAGACCCAGTTCCCCGTGCCCTTGTAGACCCAGTCATACGTCCGGTCCGCCGACGAAGGCACCGAGGTCACCAGCTCCGGCCGCCCCAGCCTCCGCCCCCAATACGCGAGCAGCATCGTGGTGGACGTCGGCGAGCACCACACAGGCCCACCGTCCGGATACAGCATCTGCGAGTGGCCGGGCACCTCCAGCACCGTCCCCCAGACGCTCCGGTCTCCACCGCCATCCCATGCGACACCCTGCTTGTCGCTCACCGCCGCCGACAACGCGCGCACACGCGGCGTGGCCTCCGGGTTGGACGAGAACAGCCACACCGTCATCCGCAGCGCGTCCGCGCGACGCTTGAGGTTGAGCGTGTCCGTGAACACCTGACCGTCCGCGTCGCCCTGTCCCTCCACGCTGTGCCGGGCCACGGGCTCCTTGTCGAAGGCCCACACCCCCAGGTGGTAGTCCTTCGTCCAGACGCCCTCGATGCGCGCGGCCAGCGTCACCTTCACCCACGTGCCCGGCGGCGTCAGCGCATCGAAGGACGGGATGACGCTGTTGAAGCCCCCTGGCACGAGCTGCACCTCGGAGACGGCGCTCCCCAGCCGATAGGTCGCCTCATGGTAGCGCGTGCTCCCATCCTCCAACCGGCCCGCGGGCACGGGCACGTTGTCGGTCCGCGCCGAGGCCTCCAGCACGAGCGCACCGTCCGCCGTCACCGCCGTGCCCTCGCGGGTGAAGCGCTCGAAGTCGCGCTCGCTCGCGCTGCGCCGCCACAGTCGCGCCGGAGCCCCCGGCTCCTCCACGGGCAGTTCCTCGCGCCCCTTCTGCGGCGAGACACAGGCGGTCTGCGTGGAGGTGATGAGAAGGGCCAGCGTCGACAGGGAGCGCGCGTTCACGGCCCGGAGTCTGCGAGGGCTCCACCACTCCAGACAAGGCGCATCGCAGCGACACGCTCCATCACCGGACAGCTCGCATGCACCCGGAGCGGCCCTTCGCAGGCGCAGCGGAACACCCGATGACGAACGAGCGCTCGGAGCGCCTCACAGCCCGGCACGCGCTCGGGCGCCGCGCCTTCGCGACGGCATGAGAGCGCCCCGCGCCCCCCACCCCGGCACTACCGCATGACGGCGCCGACCTACGCGCCACCGCATACGGCCCCGCGCACCGCACCTCGACGCTCTCGCGAGCGCCTCGACAGGCGCGATGCACACGGTCCTTCACGCACAACGGTCTCGACGAGAAAGCGGCCGAGCCGCGCCAACCCGAAGCGCCTATGCCTCCGGCGTCTCCGTGCCCGCGCCATCCAGCAGCTTGTAGAGCGTCTTGCGGTCCACATCGAGCAGGCGCGCCGCCTCGCTCTTGTTGCCCCCCACCGACTGGAGCACGTGCGCCGCATACCGCCGCGACAGCTCCGCGAGGCTCGGCATGTCCCCCGCGAGCCCCGTCAGCCGCTTGGGCGCATCTCCAATCGGCTCCGGGAAGTCCTGCGGCCCCAGCACGCCCGTCACGTTGAGCGCCAGCGCCCGCGCCACCACGTTCTCCAGCTGCCGCACGTTGCCCGGCCAGTCATACGCCGTCAGCCGCCCCATCGCCTCCGACGTCACCACCGGGCTCACCCCACCCCGCGCATGCCGTGACGCGAAGTGCTGCACCAGCGCCGGGATGTCCTCTCGCCGCTCACGCAGGGGCGGCAGGTGCAGGTGCACCACGTCCAGCCGGTACAGCAGGTCCTCGCGGAACACGCCCTCCGCCACCCGCTCCTTCAAGTCCTTGTTCGTCGCCGCCACCACGCGCGCGTCCACCTTCACCGGCACGCTCTCGCCCACCCGGCGGATCTCGCCCTCCTGCAGCACGCGCAGGAGCTGCGACTGCACCTTCATCCCCACGTCGCCAATCTCATCCAGGAAGAGCGTCCCGCCGTTCGCCTCCTCGAAGACACCCCGACGCGCGCCCGAGGCGCCCGTGAAGCTGCCCTTCGCATGGCCGAACAGCTCGCTCTCCATCAGCGACTCGGTGATGGCGCCGCAGTCCACCGGGATGAACGGCCCCGTCGAGCGCGGCGAGCGCTTGTGCAGCGCCCGCGCCACCATCTCCTTGCCCGTCCCCGTCTCGCCCGTAATCAGTACCGGCACGTTGCTCGCGGCCGCGCGGGCCACCTGCTTGTAGACCTCCAGGAGCGCGGGGCTGCGCCCCACCAGCGCCGTGCGGTCCACCTGCTGGCGCAGCGAGCGGTTCTCCTCCACCAAGCGCTTCTGCTCGAGCGCCCGGCGCGCGATGCGCAGAATCGCATCCACGTCGAAGGGCTTGGCCAGGTAGTCGAACGCGCCCAGCTGGATGCTGTCCAGCGCGCCCTCGATGTTGCCGAACGCCGTCACCACGATGACCGGCGTGTCCGGCAGGTGCGCCTTCACCTCCTGCAGCACCTTCAGCCCATCCCCTGGCTCCGGCATGGCCATGTCCGTGAGCACCAGGTCGAACGCGCCCTCCGCCAGCTTCTCCTGCGCGGCCTTGGGGTGCGCCGCCTGCGCCACCGAGCCGAGCGGCCCCAGCAACCGCTGGAGCAAATCCCTCGCCTGAGGGTCATCGTCCACGACGAGGATGCGCGCTGAGCTCACGAAGCCACCTTGCGGATTGCGGAAGCCGTGGACGACTCCGCGGACTGGACGGCGCTTCCCACCGTCTGCCGCGCGACCTTCGGGAAGCGCACCACCACGCGCGTCCCCTTCCCCTCCTCCGAGCGCACCGCCAGCGTCCCCCCGTGCGCCTCCACCACCCGCTTCGTGGTGACCAACCCCAACCCATGCCCCGGCAGCGAGCGCGCCTCCGGCGCGCGGAAGAACGGCTGGAACAACGACGTCAACACCGCGGGCCCCATCCCGATGCCGTTGTCCGACACCTCGAGCACCGCGTCCGTCCCGTCCGTCGCCACGCTCACCGTCACCTTCGCGTCGGGCCGCCCCGCCGAGTACTTCACCGCGTTCGTCAGCAGGTTGCGCGCGGTGACCTGCAACAGCTGCCCCGGGCAGTCCACCGCCACGCCCGCCTCCAGCGCCCGGTCCAGCGCCACGTTCTGCAGCGCCGCCACCTGCGACACCTCCAGCAGCACCGTCGTCACCGCCGTGTCCAGCTCGCCCACCGTGCGCTCGCCCCGCGTGCCCGCGCGGCAGAAGCGCAAGAGCGCCTCAATCAGCTCCCCCATGCGCACCGCGCTGGACTCGCACTGCGCCAGCATCTCCAGCGCGCCCGCGTCCTTCACCGCGCCCGTGCGACGGATGAGCGTCAGGTAGCCCTTGAGCGGCGCCAGCGGGCTGATGAGGTCGTGCGCCACGCGGCGCGTGAAGGCATCCAGCTCCTGGTTGTGCCGCCCCAGCTCCTCCAGCTGTCCCTGAATCGTCGCGTCCTGGCGCTGGAGCAGCCGCGTGATGTGCCACCCCACCAACACCGACAGCAGCATGGCCAGGAGCGTGGTGCCCGCGCCCAGCGCCGTGTTGCGCACGCGCAGGTCGGCCAGCCGCCCCACCAGCCGGCGCGCCTCGTTCGCGTTCTCCTCCGACAGCGACTCGCCCAAGGCGTCCAGCTGCGCGGCCACCGGCCGGATGCGCTCGGCCAGGTGCCGACGCGCCCGGTCCGCCTCGCGCCGCTGCGAGAACACCGCCGCCGCGCGCACCTGGTCCGCCAGCCCCTGGCACGCGGCGTTGAAGCGCTCCCACATCGCCTTGTCGCCCGAGGGCAGGTTGCGCGTGTACGCCTCCGAGGCGAAGCGGATGTCGGTGAGAATCTCTTCCATCACCGCGTCGGCCGCGCCGCGCTCCCGGTCGTCCGTGGCGCGGATGTGCGCCTCAATCGCGGACTCCAGCGACAGCGCGTCCACGCGGATGCGCCCGATGAGGCCGGCGCGCTCCAGCGCCTGCTTCACCAGCGCGTCCACCTGCGCGCCCGTGCGCACCTCCGTCCACAACATGAAGGCGGTGACGGCCGACAGCAGGGCCACCACGAAGAAGAAGCCGGCGCGATAGCCGCGGATGGACTTGCGGGTGCTCACCAGGGTCGTCCTGTACCACGGAGCACGGGCCGAGGACCCGCGTCCTGACCTTCAGGGCGCCGCCGTCCCGTCGCCTGCCGCCGGAGCATCCGGCTGCCGCGCCGACGGCAACCGCCGCCGCGCCCGCTCCAGCGCCGACTCATAGAAGACGTCCGACAGCTGCTCGTGCATCTCCCGCAGCTCGTTGAGCTCCCGCTCCCGCGCGAGCAGCTGCGTGTTGTGCTCCTCCAGCGCGTGCCGGTCCGCCTCCGTGCGCGCCAGCTCCTCCATCAGCGCCGCGCGGCCCTGCTCCGCCTCCGCGCGCTCCTGCTTGAGCCGCTCGATGGCCGACTCCAGCGCCGCCAGCTTCACCGCCACCGACTCCATGCGTTCGCGCTCCGCCTCGTACTGGCGCTGCCAGTGCAGCGTCTCCAGCACCTGCGCCTCCAGGCGCTCAGGCGGGATTCGCGCGCACCCTGTCGCCAGCCATGCCACCGCCGTCGCCATCGCGAACCACAGGGACCGCATACACCGTCTCTCCCGCGCCGCGGTCGCGAGAGATTCGCGACGAGGTGCGACGGGCTCGTGTCCTGTTGCAGCAAAGGACGCGTGCGCAGCTTGCTCAAGTGGCCCGGTGTCGTCAAAGCGACAAGCGCCCGTCTGGGGAGCAAGCCCCCAATGTTGGAGCCTCAACTGAGGATTTCCTCCCCAGCACGCGCACGAAAGCCCACGCGCTTCCCTCGGAAGGCCGCGCTGGCACGCCCGCTGCTCAAGCGCCTGTCCGCTGATACGGCGCAATCCTGCGTCGTCCTGCCTCAACGGAGCATTCCATGAAGACCGTGTTCGCCGCCGCCCTGCTCGCCGCCGCCACCGCGTTTGCCAACACCCCCGCTCCGGCCGCCGCGGAGGCCAAGCCCGCCGCCGCCGAGGCGCAGCCCGCTCCCGCCGCCGAGATGAAGGCCGAGGAGGCCAAGCCCGAGACGGCCGAGGCCAAGCCCGCCGCGGAGGCCAAGCCCGCCAAGGGCAAGAAGGCCAAGAAGGCCGCCCCCAAGGCCGAGACGGCCGCCGAGACCAAGTAGTCTCGATTTCCTCACTTCGAGGAATCCCCGCGAGGGCGCCCTTTCCAAGGGGGGCGCCCTCGTGGCATTTCGGGGTCTGTCATCACCCGGACACTTCACGACCAGGTCGCCTCCCTCGGAAAGTCACCTGTGTCATCTACACCCCGCCTGGGTCATTGTCTCCGTGGCGAGCTCTTGATTTTCAGCAAAGCTGGGATTTGACAGAAACACAGTAATCGCGCTTAATGCGACTTCAGAGGATGACAGTCGGTTCCGGATTCCTGCGGAACCCCATTGCAAATCCGTCTTTTCCTGGAGTCACCCCCATGGTGGAAGCCTTCTCGAAGGTGTCGGAAGCCTCGAAGCTGTTGCTGGAGAAGGGCCTCTGCCCCGCCACCGCGGTGGAGTCGCTGGGGCTGGTGGGGCACGCGATGGGCGTGGACCGGGCCTACATCTTCGAGAACCGGGTGTCGCAGACGTACGGCCGGTTCGTGACGGACCTGCGCTACGCCTGGGCGGAGCCGCCCACCGCGTCGCCCCTGGCCAACCCCGTGCTGCGCGCGTTCTCGTTCCGGGACTTCGCGCCGGGCTGGGTGGACATGCTGGAGGCGGGGATGGTGGTCGCGTGCCCCACCCGTGACGCGCCGCCGATGATGCGCGATCTGCTCGAGCGGCAGGGGACGCACTCCATCCTGCTGTGCCCCATCAACCCCTCGCGTCAGCAGTGGTGGGGCGTGGCGGTGTTCGAGGACTGCCGGCAGCCCCGGGCCTGGAAGCCCGAGGACGTGTCGCTGCTCAAGTCGCTGTCGCGGGCGGTGGCGGCGTCGGTGCGCCACGGGCAGATGCGCTCCTCGCTGGACCAGGTGCGCAACAGCCTGAGGGCGGCGGTGGGCCGCACGCCGGCGTCCGGGCACTAGCCCCTCGCCTCCCCGGTCGCCAGGCGACGGAGGGCGCGGGCGACCCTCCCCCCTTGAGCCCTGGCCCCGTGCGTCGAGGGTTTCTGCTACCCTGGCGGCCCCCTGTCTACCGCCATGTCCTCCATCGACCCGACGGCGATCAGCCGGCCTCGCTCCCCCGACCTCATCAGCGGCTACCGCCTCGAAAAGCTCGTGGGCACCGGAGGCATGGGCGAGGTCCACAAGGCCACCCAGCTGTCGCTCGGGCGCACGGTGGCGGTGAAGCTGCTCAACCAGGAGCTGGCGAAGGACCCGTCCTTCATCGCGCGCTTCCAGAAGGAGGCCGCGGCGCTCGCCGCGCTGAGCCACCCCCACGTCGTCTCCATCGTCGACAAGGGGAAGACGGACGCCACCTACTACCTGGTGATGGAGTTCGTGGACGGCCCGTCGTTGCGCGAGCTGATCCGCCAGTCCCAGTTCGACATGATGGGCGCGCTCAGGCGCATGCTCGAAATCTGCCGGGCCATCGAGTACGCGCACGGCCGCGGCGTCATCCACCGCGACCTGAAGCCGGAGAACATCCTGCTGGACCAGCAGGCCGGCGGCATCGCCAAGGTGTCGGACTTCGGGCTCGCCTCGTTCCTGGATGACGCCAGCCCCTCGTCGCGCTACGCGCTGACGTCCACGCACGTGTCCATGGGCACGCTGTCGTACATGGCGCCCGAGCAGCGCGTGGACGCGAAGAACGCGGACGCGCGCGCGGACATCTTCTCGCTGGGCGTCATCCTCTACGAGTGGCTGACCGGCGAGGTGCCGCTGGGCACGTTCGACCCGCCCTCGCAGCGCAAGCCCGGGCTGGACGCGCGCCTGGACGGCATCGTCACCAAGTGCCTCAAGCCGGACCCGGAGGACCGCTACCCGTCGGTGGCGGCGCTCATCGCGGACCTGGAGCTGCTCGTCCCCGGCAGCCTGCCGTCGATGCTGCCGGTGAAGCAGACGCGGGTGCAGCGCTTCAAGGCGGGCGTGCGCAAGGTGGTGCGCACCACCATGCAGGCCGCCGCGGTGGTGATGGTGCTGGCGGCCAGCCTGGTCCTGGGCACGGCCTTCTATCTGAGCGGCGAGCGCCGCGCGGCGTCCGCGCCGGGCGCCACCCTCATGGCCTACCTGGGCGAGCCGCGCATCCAGCCGGTGCCCGGGCGCGAGGAGTCCAACCCCGAGCGGCGCAGGCTCACCCTGGGCGAGGGCCTGGCGGAGCAGAGCCTGGTGGTGGCCGGACGCCCCGTCACGCTCGAGGACAAGACGCTCGTCTTCCCCTGGCAGGACGACGAGCAGAGCGTGGGCCGGGTGCGCGTGGACGTCACGCGCCGGGACGGCGACAGCCTCAGCCTCACGGCGCAGCTGCTCACGGAGGCGCCGCCGCTCACCTTCGAGCGCCGCCTGCGCGACATGTTCAGCCTCTACCAGCCGTCCCCGCCGCCCACCGCGTCCATGCTGCTGCTGGGCAGCACGGGCCGCTACGTGGCGCTGGTGCACAACGGCGTGGGCGAGCCCTTGCGGCTGGAGTGGGCGCTCGGCGAGCGCCGTGGCGCGATGCTCGGCATCGAGTCCCCCAAGGCGGGCCCGGTGAACGTGGAGCTGGCAGTGGACGCGGAGGGGCGGCTGGAGGCGTTCCTGGGCACGGGCAAGGACCGCCGGGCGCTCTTCGAGCCGCTGGTGCTGGGAGCGGGCTGGGTGGAGCAGTTCGGCGACGCGCCCTTCCCCGGCTTCGGCTGCATCGAGGGCACCTGCCGCGTGTCCGGCATCACCTACGTGCTCAAGCAGTCGCCGCCCGGAGGGACGACGGCGCCGGTGCCGCCGACACCCACCCCGTCCCCGCCGAAGGTGGCCGCGGCGGTGCCGGCCAAGGCGGTGGTGCCCAAGAAGGCGCCTCCTCCGCCCCCCAAGAAGCAGCCCGTCAAGCCCGCGCCCAAGAACGGCAAGCGCCGCTAGACGGGCACGAAGGCGACAGAGTTCCGCAGGGGAATATGGCCAGTGACGGGGGATTGCATTATCCCTCGGCACTCCTATGCGCACCTTCCGCCGCGGCCTGACCGCGTTCGCACTCGTCGCCGGCCTCACGGGCTGCTCCCACTCCCCCACCCCCAGCGTCGCGCCGCGCGTGCTGGAGAGCGCCGCGGAGAAGGCGCGCTCCGGCACGGACGAGGCGCGCACGCTCGCCTTCGCCGGCTTCCACGCGTACCTGATGGAAGGCGACGCGGCGGTGGCGCAGCAGCGCTTCGACGCCGCCGTGGCGAAGGACCCGGCGGACCCCTACGCCCTCATCGGCCAGCACCTGCTCGCGCGCCGCGCGGGGCGGCCGGACCGGGCGCTCGTGGCCGCGCTGGAGGTGGTGACGCGCGCGCCCACGCACCCGCTGGCGCTCATCGGCGCGCGCTACGCGCTGGACACCGTGGGCACCGCGCCGCCCCTGGATGAGGCCATCCTCGCGGCGGCGCAGAAGGCGCTCGCGGCGGGCGCGTCGGGCGAGACGGCGTACCTGCTGCGCGGCACGCGGCTGTCGGTCGCGGTGACGCGCGGGGACCTCAAGGCGCGCGACGCGGTGCTCAAGGAGCTGGGCGGCGTGTCCGAGGCGACGCTCGTGGGGCCCTTCTCCGCCTTCCATGTCCTGTCGTGGGACGAGGCGTGGCCCACCGGCCAGGGCGGCTCGCTCACAGGCCCGTTCACCGGCGCCTTCGGGGCGCTCCCCACGCGCAAGCTGCTGGCGCCGGACGGCCGGCTGGATTTGGGCGGCGAGCCGGGCGAGGGCGACGTGTACCTCATGGCCTTCGACGCGGAGGTGCCGCAAGGGGCGACCTACGTGGCGCGCTCGGTGAGCGCCGCGTCGCACCAGGTGGTGATGGACGGCACGCTGGTGCTGGAGCGCGCCGCGTGGACGCAGGCCACCTCCACCGTCACCAGCCGCGCCGTGAAGCTGTCGGCGGGCAAGCACCGCATCATCGTCCGTCAGCTCAAGGGCGGCACCTCCGGCGTGCTGTCGTTCTCGCTGCTGCGCGAGGACGGCCAGCCCGCCAACGTGCGCTTCACCGCGGCCACCGGACCGGCGCCCGCGACGTGGGGCAGCGCCCCCTCGCTGGCCGACGCGAAGGGCGTTTACCCCACCGCGAAGTCCATCAAGGACGCGCTCTCGGGCGAGGCGGGGGAGCTGCTCTCCACGTTCCTCGCGGCGCGTGACGGCCTGGCGCGCGACGCGGACGGCGCCCGGCGGCTGATGGCGGACGTGGACGCGACGACGCCCGCGCTGCTGGCCCTGCGCGCGGAGGTGGCCGCGGCGGACCGGACGGTGCCCTCCAAGGTGGCGCGCGGCCGGGCCACGCGGGATTTGGAAGCGCTCTTGTCCAAGGACCCGACCCACGTGGCCGCGCTGCTCTTGCGCGCGGACCTGTTCATGGACGACGGGCAGGCGGCGAGCGCGCTGGAGACCCTGAAGACGGCGAGCGAGGCGGTGCAGCCTCCGGGCTTCCCGCTGTTCCTGATGCGCGCGCGCGCGGCGCTCACGCTGGACGTGGACGCGCTGGCGGAGGAGTCGCTGGCCGCGGCGCTGCAGCTCCAGCCGCAGCTGTGTGAGGCGCTGGGGCTCCAGTACAACCTGGCGCGGCGGCGCGACGCGGTGGAGCGCTCCAACACGCTGGTGGAGGCGCAGAAGGACTGCCCCGGCGTCGCGGCGCGGCGGGCGGACCACGCGCGTACGCGCGGGGACCTGGAGGCCGCCGCGCGCGAGTACGCGCAGCTGCTCGCCCGGGACCCGACGAGCGTGAGCGCGGGCACGTCGCTGGCGACCCTCTACGTGGGCCTGCGTCGCCATGACGACGCCATCGCCGTGCTGGAGAAGCTGGCGGTGACGTGGCCGCGCAACACGGAGCTGCTCAAGCGCATGGCGGACGTGCGCGAGTACTCGGGCAAGGGCGCGGAGGCGCTCGCGCTGCGAGAGAAGGCGCTGGCGCTGGAGGGGGACGATTTGTCGCTGCGCCGCGCGGTGGAGCGCGCGAAGACGGGCAAGGAGCTGCTGCAGGAGTTCGCCATCGACGGGCAGGAGGCGCTGCGCGCCTACGACGCGGAGCCCGTGACCGGCGGCGCGGCGGTGTTCGTCCTGGATGCCGCGGCGGTGCGCGTGTACCCGGACGGCAGCATCGTCAACCGCATCCACACCATCCAGAAGGCGCTGGAGCAGTCGGGCGTGCAGGAGATCGCGGAGGTCAACGTGCCCCGCGGCGCCCAGGTGCTGGCGCTGCGCACGCTCAAGGCGGACGGGCGCGTGCTCGAGCCGGAGAACATCGAGGGCAAGGACACGGTGAGCCTGCCCGGCGTGCAGGTGGGTGACAGCGTGCAGGTGGAGTACCTGCTGGCGGAGAGCCCGCGCGGCCCCGCGCAGCCGGGCTTCACCGCGTCCGCGTTCTACTTCCAGATCGCCAACCAGCCCAACGCGTGGACCACGTACACGGTGGCCGCGCCCAAGGGGACGGGCATGAAGGTGGACGCGCACGCGATGAAGGCGCCCCAGCCCACGGTGCGCGGCGACGAGGAGGTCTTCCACTACGAGGCGCGCCGCGTGCCGCCGTTCATCCCCGAGCCGGACGCGCCGCCCTCCGGCAACGAGTACCTGCCCTTCGTCATGGTGGGCGCGGGCGCCACGGGCAACGACAGCCTGGCGCGCGTCTACGGCGACGCCTTCCAGGAGCGCTGGGCGCGCACCGCGGAGGTGGTCCGGTTCACCCGCGAGGTCACCCAGGGCAAGCAGGGCCTGGAGGCGGTGAAGGCGCTGCACGCGGCGGTGATGGAGCGCTTCTCCGGGCGGGACAACGGGCTGGGCCAGTCCGCGGCGTCCACGGTGGCGCAGGACCGGGGCAGCCGGCTGACGGTGCTCAAGGCGGGCCTGGAGGAGCTGGGCATCCCCTCGCGCGTGGCGGCGGTGCGCACCTTCAACGTGGACCCGGCCGAGTACCTGTTCCCCAACGACAACCTGCTGCCCTATGCGGCCCTGCGCGTGGAGGTGCCGGGGAGCGCGCCGGTGTGGGTGGACACGTCGGTGCGCTACGGGCCCTTCGGTGAGCTGCCGGAGTTCGCCATGGGCGAGCTGACGGCGTACCTGTTGCCGGAGCCGGGCAGGAAGCTGGAGGTGGTGAAGACGCCCGCGACGAAGCAGTCCACGGGCAAGCAGGTGCGCCTGACGCTCTCGCTCGACGCCGACGGCAAGCTGAGCGGCAAGGGCGAGGAGACGTACACGGGCTTCGAGGCGGCGCAGCTGGCGGAGGCCTTCAACCAGCTGTCGGCGGAGAGCCGCAACCAGGCGCTCCAGGGCGCGGTGGCGCGCTACTTCGGCGGCGCGGCGCTCTCCAGCGTCACGCTGGACCACAAGGACCAGGTGGGCGCGCCCTTCGTGCTGCGCTACGAGTTCACCGTGCCGCGCTTCGGACGGCTGGAGGGCGACAACCGCATGGCGCTGGGGCCCCTCACCTTCCCCGCGCAGCTGGGCCGCCGCTACGTGCAGCTGAGCAGCCGCCGCACGCCGCTCTACATCGACAACACCGAGGCCAGCAGCACGCAGGTGACGCTGTCCCTGCCCTCGGGCTGGAAGCTGCCCGACCCGCAGCCCGCCATCGACGTGAAGAACCCCTTCGGGCAATTCACCCGCACCGAGAAGCAGGACGGCGGCACGCTCACCATCACCGAGTCGCTGCGACTGCCGCGCGCCCGCGTCGCGCCCCGTCAGTACGAGCAGTTCGCCGGCTTCACCGGGGACGTGGACCTCATCCAGACGCGGGAGATGTTCCTGGTGAAGCAGTAGCCAGCCCGCCTGTCCGCCCGCTCTCCCAGCAAGACGGGTCGACCCAAGAGGGGCTCCCGGGTTGAATACGGGGGCCCCTCACGCGTCCGTAGGGCGTGAAGTGCCCCTGACGATGGGGCGCTTGGATTCTCAACCTGGAGAAGACGTCATGAGTCCTCGAAGCTGGCTCTGGATGGTGGCCCTGCTGTCGGCCCCGGTGGTTCAGGCGCAGACGACGCCAGTGCCCGCCGCGGACCCCTCGTACGACGGCCGCGAGTACGGCGAAGGCGAGTTCGACGAAGACTCCGACGACGAGATTGCCCCCATGGCGCCCCAGCCTCCTCCGGCGCTGCCCACGGAGCAGCCCTCGCGCAGGCCCTATGCCGGCGCCGTGTGGGCCTCCGGGCACTGGTACTGGGACGGCGACGAGTGGCGCTTCAACCCGGGCACGTGGCTGGCCCCCATGGAGGGCTACCAGTTCGTGAACGGCTACTGGGAGGAGGACCGGGGGGCCTGGTACTGGGTCTCCGGCGGCTGGGCGCGGCGGGGCACCACCGAGGTGGAGATTCCCATCGCCGTGTCCTCCGAGGCCCTCACCGTGCAGCAGGCGCCTCCCGCGCCGCGCCAGGAAATCCGTCCGGCCGCGCCCTCCGCCGACCTCACCTGGGAGCCCGGCTACTGGTACTGGTCCGGCAACAACTGGGACTGGGTGGATGGCACGTGGGCCGCTCCGCCGCGCGCGGGCCTGGTCTTCGTGTCGCCCCGCTGGGTGCAGCGCGGCCTGACCTGGCACTTCGTCAGCGGAGGCTGGGCGCCGCGCGGCTCGCTGCACGTCACCGTACCCGTCTTCCGCCACGCCCGCGTGTCCGTGCGCTGGGGCCACCCCAACTACTTCGCGCACACGTGGTACCGCGCGCCGGCCGTCCGCTACTACTACCACCGCCCGTGGCGCGCCTCCGGCCACTACTACCGGCATGACCGCGTCTGGCGCTCGCCGACCTACTACCACCGCGCCTCGCCGGGCCCCGGCTACCACCGCCGCGACGACTCGTGGCGCGGCCGCGATGACCGCTGGAAGAGCCACCACCGCGGGCCGGAGCGCCACGAGCGCTGGCGCGCCCCCAGCCACCGCTCCTCGCCCCGCGGCCATGAGGCCACGCCCGTCCGCGGCGGCGACCGCCACCGCGGCGGACGCGGCGGCGGCTGGGGAGACGGCGACCGCCGACGCTAGAGCCCTGGCTCGGGGCCCGCCTCCCCCCGGGGGCCCCCCCAGCGTTCACCCCTCGACAGGGGCGTCGTTCAGACTCGAGAAAATCAAGACTAAACAGCAAAACCCAGGTGCCTCATCCCCCTCCTTCAGGAGTGCACCATGACACCTGGGTCCTGTCGTTTCGCGGTGTTGCTGTCCTTGTTCCTCGTGGCCCCGGCCTGCGCGCCGGAGCCCGCGGCGGAAGAGACTCCGGCCCCGGAGGGCCTGGAGACCTCCCGCGCGGCCATCACCCTGCCCCCGTCGTACACGGACGCGCAGGTGACGGCCATCGCCCGGCCCACGGCGCTGGCCTTCACGCCGGATGGGCGGCTGCTCATCACCACGCAGACGGGGCAGCTGCGCGGGTGTTCAGCGGGGGCGTGCTGCTGCCGACGCCGGCGTTGGACCTCTCCGCGGTGCTGTGCACCAACTCGGAGCGCGGCCTGTTGGGCGTGGCGGTGGACCCGGACTTCGCGACCACCGGGCACATCTTCCTCTATTACACGTTCAACAAGTTCAACACGTGCACGACGAACATCGCCAACGTGGCGGTGAACCGCGTCTCGCGCTTCACGCTGCCGAGCACGAACGTGGTGAGCCCGTCGAGCCAGGTGGTGCTGCTCGACAACATCCCGTCCCCGGGCGGCAATCACAACGGCGGTGATTTGCACTTCGGCCCGGATGGGCTGCTCTACGTCAGCGTGGGAGACGGCGGCTGTCAGCTCGGGGACCCGAGCCGCTGCGGGGGAGCGAACACCACGGCGCGCAGGCTGGACGTGCTGCTCGGGAAGATGCTGCGCATCAACAAGGACGGCACCGCGCCCACGGACAACCCCTGGTACGCGGTGTCGGGCAGCCGGCGCTGCGGCAATCCCGCGGGGGTGCCGACGGGCACGGGGCCGTGCCAGGAGAACTACGCCACGGGCCTGCGCAACCCGTTCCGCTTCGCCTTCCAGCCGGGCACCAGCACGTTCTTCATCAACGACGTGGGCCAGAGCCTGTGGGAGGAGATTGACGAGGGCATCAAGGGCGCGGACTACGGCTGGAACACGCGCGAGGGGCACTGCGCGAACAACTCCACCACCAACTGCGGCGCGCCTCCGGCGGGGATGACGAACCCCCTCTTCGACTACAAGCGCGGCACCAACCCCACGGGCTCGCCGTTCCAGAACTGCAACTCCATCACGGGAGGGGCCTTCGCGCCGCCTGGAGCGTGGGCGAACGCGGACGACAACGCGTACTTCTTCAGTGATTACATCTGCGGGAAGGTGTTCAAGCTGGTGCGCGGCGCGGGCGGCGCGGTGACGGTGGACGCGTTCGCCACGGGCCTGGGCTCCGGCTCCGCGGTGACGCTGCGCTTCGGCCCGTCGGGCGCGCGCCAGGCGCTCTACTACACGACGTACGCCGGAGGCGGAGAGGTGCGCCGCATCGAGTTCACCGGCACGCGCACCGTGACGCCGTAGCGGGCGCTCGACAGGCGGGGCCCCGGACGTGACGCGCTGACGCCCGTCCGGGGTGTTCGCTGTCCTCGCCCGCTCCAGCGGGTCAGCGGATGTCAGTAGTAACAGAGGTTGTCGGAGCCGCAGCCCCCCGTATAGCCCTTGCATTGACAGTGGAAGTCTTCGGAGCAGAAGCTCATGGGGCAGACGGAGCCACCCCCGCCACCACCGCCCGTCGACTGCTGGTAGTAGCAGGCCCCCTGGACGCAAGCGACGCTCAGCGCCGACGGACACGCGTTCCAGCAATCACTCTCATCGTTGCAGAACGACTGGACGCAGACGGACAGGCCCGCCTC
Source organism: Myxococcus faecalis (assembly GCF_050039385.1). Taxonomy (NCBI): domain Bacteria; kingdom Pseudomonadati; phylum Myxococcota; class Myxococcia; order Myxococcales; family Myxococcaceae; genus Myxococcus; species Myxococcus faecalis. The sequence goes on from NZ_CP144336.1 coordinate 3,262,748, forward strand.
CGTCGCGCCCGGCGAGGCCTCGTCACAGACCGCGTCCTCGGAGGGCTCGGCGCTCGCCGGACTCCCACCGAAGACGACGGCCGACACGGCCAGAAGGACGGCGACACTCCAGGGAAGCTGCTTGCGAAGGAACTTCATGGCGATGCTCCTCTCGACGCGTGCGGACCACGCGACGATGCGCGGCCCGCACAGACGCTACAGAAGCACCGCGATTGCAATCAAACCCGGGTCACCACAACCTCAGAACTGACAGAGGACGTCGGGCCCGCGGGAGCCCGGGCGCTCATTCGGCGCAAGCGGACCCGCCCACCCGTGGGTCCATCCCGGAGCCTACAGCAGTATCCCCGTTGCAATCCGGCGACGAAGCCCCCGAGGCGTCAGGGAGGCAGCCCCGTGGAGAGCACCTCGCGGATCTCCCCCGCCGTGTACTGTGTCCCCCAGAGCGCGTTCACCAGCACGGCGACCCCCTCCGAGCCCGAGTAGACGCTGCCCGAGGTCATCTCGACCAGGGTGACGCGAGGGTCCGCAAGCTCAAGCAGGCGCGGCGCCACCTGGGACACGTCCCGCCCGTTCAGTTGGAGCACGCGCTGCGCCTGGAGCCACCCCACCAACGCGTCCTGCACGAAGGGGACGTAGAGCGACTGCTCCTCGGGCCCCAGGTTCGTCAGCAGATACCCCAGGGACACCGTGGTGAGGGCATGGGCGTACTGGACCACCAGTTGCCCGTGGTCCAACGCGCGCGTGTTCCAGTCCGGGACCTCCAGGTGCTGGATGTACAGCGGAGACATCGTCGGGCCCACGAGCGGCGCGAGCGTCTGCGTCTGCTCCACGGGGACGAGCGTGTCCCAGTCCTCGTGCAGGACGAGGAAGGGCGTCGTCAGCCTCGGCGCGAGGTGCTCGCGCGTCCACGCGCTGTAGTCCGCGCCCGGCGCCCCCGGAGCCCCTCCCGTGGCGGCGACGATGCGGCGCCGATAGGGCTCGAAGAACGTGGCGTACTGGGAGCGCACCCACGGGTCCGACACGCGCGAGGGAATCACCGTCTCCAGGTATTCGAACTGCCGCGCGAAGTCGGACAGCGGGAAGAGCGCCACGCCCGCCCTGGGACGCACCGCCCTCGGCGCATCCGCCGCCGCGTAGAGCGCCTCGAAGCCGCCCCAGGAACCTCCCTGGATGCCGATGCGTGAGCGGTCCACCTCGGGCGCCTGCTCGAGGAAGCGCAGCCCCGCGTGCATGTCATCCCGGTCGTTCTGGATGCTGCCACCCGCGTAGAAGCGGCCGAAGACGTTGAGCACGCCGAAGCCGTTGTACAGGTAGAAGAACGACTCGCCCGCGATGAGCTCCGGCGTGCTGATGCTGTAGACGATGTTGGACGAGCCCGCGTGGTGGCCCGGCTCGCTGTCATCCGGATGGAAGCCGTTGCCTCGCGCAGCCCACTTCGCGTCCACCGCCTCGCCCGTCCACGTGATTCCGTCGTAGGGACGGGTCAGCATCATCACGGGCCAGGCGCCCGGACTCCTCGGCGGGAACCACTGCGCGTAGGACGCCGCCTTGCCTTCCTCCTGGAGCCGCAGCAGTTGGTACGCCCACTGCTGCCCACCGACCGCCGCCTGCCCCGAGCCCAGGACGGTCACCGTCAGGGGCTTGGAGTCGGTCTCCTGCTCCTCGGGAGGAAGCGGCGCCTCGGGCTTCGGGTCGGACGAGGAGCAGCCCAACAGAGCCAGGACGAGAATCACCCATCGTGTCGTGCGCATGAGCCCCAAGACACCGCAGTCCGGATTTTTTGGAAGCGGCGAGCGCGGATTCTTCGTCACCGCCCCGACAGTGCGCCCGCGCTACTTCGCTTCCTCGGGTTCCTTGAAGATGGCCACGTGGGGCTGACCGTCCTCGCCCACGTAGCCGCGATACATGCCCGAGGAGTTGAACGGCATCGCCACATTCCCATCGCGGTCCATCGCGATGACGCCGCCCTCGCCTCCCGCCTTCACCAGCACGTCGTTGACAACGAGGTTGGCGGCCTCGGGCAGGGGCAGCTCCTGGTACTCGACGCGCGCGCAGATGTCGCGCGCCACGGTGTAGCGGATGAAGAACTCTCCGTGCCCCGTGGCGGAGACCGCGCAGCGCGGGTCCGCGTAGGTGCCCGCGCCGATGATGGGCGAATCCCCCACGCGGCCGTAGCGCTTGTTCGTCATGCCTCCGGTGGACGTGCCCGCCGCGAGGTTGCCGGCCTGGTCCAGCGCCACCGCGCCCACGGTGCCGAACTTGTGGTCCCCCGTCACCGGGTCATACCCGGGTCGCAGCGTCGAGGGCGTCGTGCCCGGAGCCGGCGTCGCGCGCTCCTTCTCCAGCGCGCGCTGGAGGCCCTGCCAGCGCTCCTCCGTGTAGAAGTACTTCGGGTCCACCAGCTCCACGCCCTGCGCCTTGGCGAACGCCTCCGCGCCCTCTCCCATCATCATCACGTGCGGCGACTGCTCCATCACCCGGCGCGCCAGGTCGATGGGGTTCTTCACGCGCCGCAGCCCCGCGACAGCCCCGGCCGAGCGCGTCCTGCCGTCCATGATGGCCGCGTCCAGTTCGTTGACGCCGTCGTGGTTGAAGACCGCGCCCTTGCCCGCGTTGAAGTGCGGAGAGTCCTCCAGGACACGGATGGCCGCGCTCACCGCGTCCAGGCTCGTGCCGCCCTTGGCCAGCACGCCATGTCCCGCCGCGAGGGCCTGCTGGAGCGCCGCGCGGACCTCGGCTTCGCGCTCGGCTGAGAGGTTCTCGCGCGAGATGACGCCCGCGCCGCCGTGGATGACCAGCCCCCACCGGGGCTTGCGAGCAGCCGAGCCCTCCTGGGTGAGTCGGGCGTCATCGACCCGCGCGCCCTGGGTGCTCGTGCAGCCCACGGGCAGGAGGAACAGCGCGGTCCCCGCGACGAGGCTTCGGGGAAGAGACGGCAGGGAAGCGAACATTCCGTGACCTCCAGCGGGACCCGCGAGACGACGCGTATGAGGTGACGACACGCGTGTTCGCAGGCGATGTGCCCGCGTCGGTAGCACGGCGCTCCGAAGGGCACAACGACGGCCCCCTGCCTGCCCTCCAGGCGACGAGCAGGCCACGGACGGAGGGCCTTCCCGTCCGCTCCGTTCCCCGTGCCTTATGGCGCTGGCGTGCACAGTCTCGGGGTCGTCCACGGAACCGGGGAGCGCGTGATGAAGAAGCTGAAGGGCTTGCGGGTGGCGGTGCTGGCGACGAGCGGCTTCGAGCAGGTGGAGCTGACGCGTCCGGTCAAGAAGCTGCAGCGCCAGGGCGCGGAGGTGACCATCGTGTCGCTCCTGCCCGGCCACATCCGGGGCATGAACCACATGCTGCCGGGCAAGAAGGTCCGCGTGGACGCCACGCTGCGCGACGTGAAGGCCGCGGACTTCGACGCGGTGCTGCTGCCCGGCGGGCTCATCAACCCGGACACGCTGCGCCAGAGCGCGCTGGCCAAGGACTTCGTCCACGACGCGGACTCGCTCAACCTGCCCATGGCCATCATCTGTCATGCGCCGTGGCTGCTCATCTCGGCGGGCCTCACCGAGGGCCGCACGCTCACGTCGTGGCCCGGCATCCAGGACGACGTGAAGAACTCCGGCGCCCTGTGGCGCGACGACGAGCTGGTGCGCGACGACAACTGGGTCTCCAGCCGGGGGCCGCAGGACCTGCCCGCCTTCGAGCGCGCCATGGTGGAGCTCTTCGCGGAGAAGATGCCCGAGGTGCGCGAGCGCCTGCGTCAGGCCCAGGACGAGCACCCCGTGGCCGCGCGCTACCACCCGACGACGGAGGAGTCCGGACGGCGCTGGCCCCGGCTGCTCGCGGGCAGCCTGGCCACCGCGGCCATCAGCTTCGGCGTGCGCCGGCTGGCGGCTTCACGCTGAAGCGCGCGAGGGCCGTGGTGCGTTCCACGGCCCTCCTCGGGCCCGACGAGGTCGAGCGCCGCTCAGAGGCAGCGGGGATTTCCACCCACCTGCCGGCAGGTGCACTCCCCCACTTCCCCGTCATCGCAGCAGGAGAAGGTGGACAAGTCGAGGCAGATCTTGGTCCGCGCGAAGGAGCAGGTCGGCATCCCAGGCCGGCAGCCCGTGGGCGGGCACGCGTACGTCGTGCCATCACAGACCACGCTCACGTAGTTCGTCGAAGTGCAGGTGACGGGCGTCGTCGGACACGTGACGGTGGTGCCATCCGAGCAGGAGGCGTAACAGCCCACCAGCGCCTCCGAAGCGGAGGTCAGGGCATCGCCCTCGTCGACCGTCGTCTCGGCGGGCACTCCGCCACACCCCACCGCAAGACTGACGGCGCAAGCCCACAGCCACAGCTTCAGAGACTTCATGGCAGACCTCCTGGTGTCGAGAAGGTGTGCGAGCGAAGGACGACCGAGCCGGCGGCATCCTCCGCAATCCGGACATCAAGAGCAACTCGGGGGCAGAAGTATCGCTCCGCGGTCTCGACACGCGCGGGCACGAGGCCCGCGGTGGGCTCGAATCAGGGAGTCACATCCACCCGAGCTGCAACCGGGCCACGTCCGTCATCCGGCTCTGGTCCCAGGGCGGGTCCCACACCAGCTCCACGTGGGCCTCCTTCACGCCGGGCACGCCGCTGACCTTGGTGCGCACGTCATCCACCAGCACCGGCCCCATGCCGCAGCCGGGCGCCGTCAGCGTCATCTGGATGTCCACGCGCTGCCCACCCTCCGGCAGCGGCTCCGCCTTGCACGCGTACACCAGGCCCAGCTCCACGATGTTCACCGGAATCTCCGGGTCATACACCGTGCGCAGCTGCTCCCAGACCTGCTCCTCGTGGAACTCGCTGGGGTCGCCCGCGGCCTTCTCCTTGGGCGCGTACTCCTCGCCCAGCGCCGCGCCGTCCTTCTCGTCGATGCGGAAGAGCTGCCCGTAGGGGTCCTGCACCGTGATGTTGCCGCCGAGCGTCTGCATCACCCGCAGCTCCGCGCCCTCCGGCAGCACCACCCTGTCACCGCTGGGGATGATGGTCGCGGGGACCTCCCGCTCCAGCATCGCCGTCACGCCTCGCATGGTCCGCTCCCTCCTTCCCTACTCCGTGGAGACCGCTTCACTGTGTCCCGCCAGCGCCGCGCGCATCGTGTGCCACGCCAGGCTCGCGCACTTCACCCGCGCGGGGAACTCGCTCACGCCAGACAGCACCGCGAGCTTGCCCAGCGCGTCCAGGTCCACCGACTCCGGCCCTTCCGTCACCAGCTTGTGCACCAGCGCGAAGAGCGCCTCCGCCTCCTCGCGCGACTTGTCCTTCACCGCCCCCGTCATCAGCGACGCGGACGCGCGTGAAATCGCGCAGCCCTGCCCCTGGAAGCCGATGTCGCGGATGACGTCTCCCTCCATCTTCATCGTCACGGAGAGCTGATCTCCGCACAGCGGGTTGTGCCCCGCCGCCTCGTGGTTGGCGCCCTCCACCACGCGGTAGTTGCGCGGCCGCTTGGAGTGCTCCAGCACCACCTCTTGATAGAGGTCCTTCAGGTCATCCGAGCCCGAGCTCATCCGAACACCTCCCTCACCTTGTGCAGCCCGCGCACGAGCGCATCCACGTCCTCGCGCGTGTTGTAGAGCGCCAGCGACGCCCGCGCCGTCGCCGGCAGCTTGAAGTGCTGCATCACTGGCTGCGCGCAGTGGTGGCCCGTGCGGATGCAGATGCCCTCGCGGTCCAGGATGGTGCCCACGTCGTGCGGGTGGATGTCCTCCAGCGTGAAGGACAGCACGCCCGCCTTCTCGCGCGCCGTGCCGATGAGTCGCAGCCCCGGGACCGACTCCAGCGCGGCCGTCGCGTAGGCCATCATCTCCCGGTCGTGCTCGGCGATGGCGGACAGCCCCACGCCCTGCAGATACCGGATGGCGGCGGCCAGCCCCACCGCGCCCTCCAGGTTCGGCGTCCCCGCCTCGAAGCGGTGCGGCACGCGGTTGTACGTCACCTTCTCCATCGTCACGGAGAGGATCATGTCCCCGCCGCCCTGGTACGGAGGCATCGGCTCCAGTCGCTCCAGCCGCCCGTACAGCACGCCGATGCCCGTGGGGCCGAACGTCTTGTGCCCGCTGAAGGCGTAGAAGTCACAGCCCAGGTCCTGCACGTCGACGGGGAAGTGCGTCACCGACTGCGCCCCGTCCACCAGCACGGGGATGCCCTTCGCGTGCGCCCGGCGCGTCAGCTCCTTCACCGGGTTCACCGTGCCCAGCGCGTTGGACACGTGGGTCACCGCGAGGATGCGCGTCTTCTCCGTGAGCAGCGCGTCCACCGCGTCCATCACCAGCTCGCCCCGGTCATCCACCGGAATCACCTTGAGCGTGGCGCCAGTCTGCTCGCACAGCATCCGCCAGGGGACGATGTTGGCGTGGTGCTCCATCTGCGTGATGAGCACCTCGTCCCCGGCGCCGATGTGCTTGCGGCCGTAGGTCTGCGCGACGAGGTTGATGGCCTCGGTGGTGCCACGCACGAAGATGATTTCGCGCGCGTCCCGGGCGTTGAGGAACCCGCGCACCGTCTCGCGCGCGCCCTCGTACGCCTCCGTGGCGCGCTCGGAGAGGATGTGGACGCCCCGGTGCACGTTGGCGTTGTCGTGCTGGTAGAAGCGGACGATGGCGTCGATGACCGCCTGCGGCTTCTGCGCCGTGGCCGCGCTGTCCAGGTAGACGAGGGGACGGCCCCGCACCTCCTGCCGCAGCAGGGGGAAGTCCGCGCGCACCTGCTGCACGTCGAACGTGCTCATGCCGTCACCTCCGTCCGGGCCGCGCCCGGCAACCGCTGGGCCAGCAGTGACTCCACGCTCGCGCGCACCGGCCCCTCCGGCACCGCCTCCACCAGCTCACGGGCGAAGGCATACGTGAGCAGCCGCTCCGCCTCCGCCTGGGGGATGCCTCGCGAGCGCAGGTAGAACAGCGCCTGCGCGTCCAGCCGCCCCACCGCCGCGCCGTGCGCGCACTTCACGTCGTCCGCGAGAATCTCCAACTGCGGCCGCGTGTCCGCCTGCGCGTGCTCGGACAACAGGAGGTTGCGGTTCTGCTGCCGCGCGTCCGTGCGCTGCGCGTCCTGCCGCACCTTCACCAGACCGTGGAACGTGCCGCGCGCCCGGTCATCCAGCACGCCCTTGTACAGCTCGCGGCTGGTGCAGTCCGCCACCGCGTGGTCCAGCGCGGTGCGCACGTCCTGGTGCTGCGTCCCGCGCCCCACGTACAGGCCATTGAGGGTCGCGTCGCCACCCTTGCCCGCGAAGGAGACGTGCACCTCGTTGCGCGCCAGCACGCCGCCGAAGGCGAACGTGTGCGAGACGAAGCGGCTGTCGCGCCCCTGCTTCACGTGCAACCCGCCCACGTGCAGCGCCGCGTCCCCCTCCGACTGGAGGCGGTAGTGCTTCAGGCTGGCGTTGTCCCCCAGCGCCACCTCGGTCACCGCGTTGGTGAACGTGGCCACGGGGCCTCCGCTCGCGCTGGCGTACGTCTCCACCAGCGTGCCCTCGCTGCCCTCCTCCGCGAGCACCAGCACGCGCGGGCTCGCCAGCACGGCGGCGTCGCCGCGCGTCAGGAAGACCAGCTGCACGGGCACCTCGCTCAGCGCGCCCTTCGACAGGTGCACCAGCGCCCCATCCTCCAGCAGCGCCGCGTTGAGCGCCGTGAAGGCCTGCTCCGACGCTCGCGCCCTTTGCCCCAGGTGGGCCTCGAGCAGCGCCGCGTCCTCCGTCAGCGCCACGCCGAGCGGCTTCACCGTCAGCCCGCGCGGCAGCCCCGTCACGCTCGACAGCTCCGGAGCGAAGCGTCCGTCGACGAAGACCAGCCGGGGTCCACCGACGAGCGCGAGCCTGTCCACCACCGGCGCCAGCACCGCGCTGTCACGCAGCGCCGACACGGGCGTGAAGCCTCCCTCCGCGATGGGCGAGACGTTGGTGTACTTCCACGCCTCGTCCTTCGTCGTCGGCAGGCCCAGCCGCTCGAAGTGCGCGAGCCCCTCCTGCCGCAGGGTGCGCAGGTAGGCAGGCGCGCTCGCGGCCTGCTTCTGGAAGCGCGAGGCGACGTCCAGGTAGCGCGTCATCGCCGGACCTCCCCGCCCTTCGGCGCCCCCTTGCCACCCTCCAGGCCCAGCCAGCCGTAGCCCTTCTCCTCCAGCTCCAGCGCCAGCTCGCGCCCGCCCGAGCGGACGATGCGGCCCGCCGACATGACATGCACCTTGTCCGGGACGATGTAGTCGAGCAGCCGCTGGTAGTGGGTGATGAGCACCATGCCGCGGTCTTTGGAGCGCAGGCCGTTCACGCCCCCCGCCACCGTGCGCAGCGCGTCGATGTCCAGGCCCGAGTCCGTCTCGTCGAGCACGGCGAGGCGCGGCTCCAGCACCGCCATCTGGAAGATTTCGTTGCGCTTCTTCTCGCCGCCGGAGAAGCCCTCGTTCACCGAGCGGTTCATGAAGGCCTGGTCCAACTGCACCAGCTTCGACTTCTCCTTGGCGAGCTGGAGGAAGTCCATCGCGTCCAGTTCCTCCAGCCCCCTCCCCCGGCGCTGCGCGTTGAGCGCCGTGCGCAGGAAGTGCAGGTTGCCCACGCCCGGAATCTCCACCGGGTACTGGAAGGCCAGGAACACACCCTCCGCCGCGCGAGCCTCGGGCGACAGCTCCAACAGCGACTTGCCGTCGAGCAGCACCTCGCCCTGTGTCACCTCGTAGGCGTCACGCCCCGCGAGCACGCTCGCCAGGGTGCTCTTCCCCGAGCCGTTGGGCCCCATGATGGCGTGCACCTCACCGGCGCCCACCTCCAGGTCGATGCCCTTGAGGATGTCCTTGTCGCCCACGCGGGCGTGCAGATTCCGAACCGACAGCAGCGCCATGACCTACCCCACGCTCCCTTCCAGACTCACTCCGAGCAGCTTCTGCGCTTCCACCGCGAACTCCATGGGGAGCTCCTTGAAGACCTGCCGGCAGAAGCCATTCACAATCATCGACACCGCGTCCTCCTGGGAGATGCCGCGCTGCCTGCAATAGAAGAGCTGGTCCTCGCCAATCTTCGACGTGGAGGCCTCGTGCTCCACCTGCGCCGACGCGTTCTTCACCTCGATGTACGGCACCGTGTGGGCGCCGCACTTGTCACCCAGGAGCAGCGAGTCGCACTGCGTATAGTTGCGCGCGTCCTGGGCGCTCTTGAGCACCTTCACCAGCCCCCGGTACGTGTTCTGTCCCCGGCCCGCGCTGATGCCCTTGGACACGATGGTGGAGCGGGTGTTCTTCCCGATGTGCACCATCTTCGTGCCCGTGTCCGCCTGCTGCAGGTTGTTGGTGAGCGCCACCGAGTAGAACTCGCCCACCGAGTCATCCCCCTTGAGGATGACGCTCGGGTACTTCCACGTAATCGCCGAGCCCGTCTCCACCTGCGTCCACGAAATCTTCGCCTTCTCGTGCGCGATGCCACGCTTGGTGACGAAGTTGTAGATGCCGCCCTTGCCCTCGGCGTCGCCGGGGTACCAGTTCTGCACCGTGGAGTACTTGATGGTGGCCCCCTTGAGCGCCACCAGCTCCACCACCGCCGCGTGCAGCTGGTTGGTGTCGCGCTGGGGCGCCGTGCAGCCCTCCAGGTAGCTCACGTAGGAGCCCTCGTCCGCGACGATGAGCGTGCGCTCGAACTGGCCCGTCTCCGCCGCGTTGATGCGGAAGTACGTGGACAGCTCCATCGGGCACCTCACGCCCTTGGGCACGTAGACGAACGAGCCGTCGCTGAACACCGCCGAGTTGAGCGCCGCGAAGAAGTTGTCCGAGTGCGGCACCACCGTGCCCAGGTACTTCTTGAGCAGCTCCGGGTGCTCGCGCACCGCCTCCGAGAACGAGCAGAAGATGACGCCCGCCTTGGCGAGCTTGTCCTTGAACGTCGTCGCCACGGACACCGAGTCGAACACCGCGTCCACCGCGACGTTCTGCAGGCGCTTCTGCTCCTCGAGCGGGATGCCGAGCTTCTCGTAGGTGCGCAGAATCTCCGGGTCCACCTCGTCCAGGCTGTCCTTCTTCGGCTTGAAGCGCGGCGCCGAGTAGTAGCTGATGGCCTGGTAGTCGATGGGGCGGTACGTCACCGCCTGCCACGTGGGCTCGCGCAGCGTGAGCCAGTGGCGGAAGGACTTCAGGCGCCACTCGAGCAGGAAGGCCGGCTCGCCCTTCTTCTCGGACAGCGCGCGGATGACGTCCTCGTTCAGGCCGGGCGGGAAGGTGTCCGCCTCCACGGCGGAGACGAAGCCCGCCGCGTACGGGCGGCGCGTCAGCTCCTGGAGGGTGTCGGTGGTCATGAGCGAACTCCTGTCACGGATGAAGTCGTCGGGGGGGTGTTGGGGCTCGTGGGCCGCGAGGGCACGCCCAGACCCACCAGCCGCTCGGGCATGCGCGGCGCCGGGGCGATGAGGTCCGCCAGCGTCAGGCGCGCCAGCGACTCCTGGATGGCCTGATTGATGAGGCGCCAGTGGCCGCGCACCTGGCACACCGCCTCCAGCTCACAGGGCGCGCCGCCGGTGGGATGCACGCCACACTCGGTGAGCGACACCGGGCCCTCCAGCGAGGCCACCAGCTCCGCCAGGGACAGGGACGCCGGTGGCCGCGCCAGGCCATAGCCCCCGTTGGCGCCGCGGTGGGACACCACGAGGCCCGCTTGAAGCAGGCCCTTGAGCACCTTGCTGGCCGAGGGCAATGGCACACGGGTGCGTGCCGCCAGCTCGCGAGTGGTGCGGGTGCCACCCTCCGCGCGAGCCAGCTCGGTCATCAGCACGATGCCGTAGTCGGTCATCTTGCTCATCCGAAGCATGCGGGACGCTCTCTCCTCTCTGGGTCCATTCCCACGCGGGCCCTCCAGCCCGCCGGGGCGTCATATGTAATCTGGACCGTTTCAGTCCACATTGCATTTTGACGGAAGGCGGGCGGCCCTGCGGTTGGAGGGCTTCTGGGACAGGGCTAGGGTGAGGCCCCTGTCACCTGGAGGGAATCCGCCGATGCGTCATCTGCTGCTCCTGGCCACCCTGGCACTGAGTCTGGCGGGCTGTGAGAAGAAGTCCGCGCCCACCCCCACCGACGCCCCGCCGAGCGGCCAGGCCACGGCTCCCCAAGGCTCCCAGGAGGGCACTCCAGCGCAGGCCCCCGCCCAGCCGGGCGCCCAGGCACAGGCGGGCGGGGACTCGAGCCCCATCGTGGTGGGTGAGGTGGGCAGCCTCACGGGCAGTGAGGCCACGTTCGGCGTGTCGGCGCGCAACGGCATCGAGCTGGCGCTGGACGAGGCCAACGCGGCCGGCGGCGTGAAGGGCCGCAAGGTGGTGGTGCGCGTGTACGACAGCCAGGGGCGCCCGGAGGAAGGTGCGCAGGCGGCGACGCGGCTGATTACCCAGGACAAGGTGGTGGCGATCCTCGGCGAGGCGGCCTCGTCGGTGTCCATGGCGATGGCGGAGAAGGCGCAGGCGGGCAAGGTGCCCATGATTACGCCCACGTCGACGAGCGCCGAGGTGACGAAGAAGGGCGACTACATCTTCCGCGTCTGCTTCATCGACGAGTTCCAGGGCCTGGTGATGGCGAAGTTCGCGCGCGAGAACCTGAAGCTGTCGCGGGTGGCGGTGCTCACGGACAACAAGAGCGCGTTCTCCATGGGGCTCGCCAACGTCTTCACCGCGAAGTTCCAGGAGTTCGGCGGACAAGTGGTGGGGACGGAGAGCTACTCGAAGGGGGACACGGACTTCCGCGCGCAGCTGACGGCCATCAAGCAGTTGAAGCCGGAGGCGGTGTTCGTGCCGGGTTACTACACGGACGTGGGCATCATCGCGCGGCAGGCGCGCGAGGTGGGCCTGAAGGTGCCGCTCCTGGGCGGCGACGGGTGGGACTCCGACAAGCTGTTCGAGCTGGGCGGGTCCGCGCTGGAGGGCAGCTACTTCTCCAACCACTACTCGCCGGGCAACCCGGACCCGGTGCTCCAGTCGTTCCTGGCGCGCTACAAGGCCCGCTACGGCAGCGTGCCGGACAGCGTGGCGGCGCTGGCGTACGACGCGGGCCGGGTGCTGGTGGAGGCGATGAAGCGCGCCCCGGACCTGAGCGGCCCGTCGCTGCGCGACGCCATCGCGGCGACGAAGGACTTCCCGGGCGTTGCGGGGCGCATCACGCTGGACGCCAACCGCGACGCGGTGAAGGAGGCCGTCGTGCTGAAGGTCGCCGGCGGCAAGGCGGAGTTCGTCACCACCGTGACGCCGTAGCGGTGACGCGTGCCCGGTCCCCCGTCCTCACGGGATGGGGGACTGGATGACGTAGTAGATGGAGTTGAAGTAGCGGTGCAGCGCGTTGAGGAGCTGGACCAGGAAGGGCCAGCCCACCGTGGTGATGCCGAGCAAGGCGGCGGAGACGACGGCGTACTCCACCATGGATTGGCCTCGGCGATTTCGACGCGTGAGCGAGGCCATCAGCACGTCCCCGGTTGTCTGCAGCCCATGTAGTACTCGCCACGGGCCTGCGCCGTGGCCTGGTTGTTGTTCGCCTCCCAGTCACGCCACTCGTTGTTGAAGTAGGTGCCGTTGCCGTCACCTTGCTTTATCTCCTGGATGGGCTCGCCACCGCCTGTCTGTGGCTGGATGGAGATGCTGACTTCTCGAGGATCATCCCCGGGAGTCTCCTTCAGAGCCGCAGCATCCGAGAGTAGCTTGGTCCTGATCGCCTGGGAGACGAGTTGCTCGGCCGCGGACGACATGTCCGAGTAACCATCATTCTCCTGGTGCTTATAGAGGAATGACACGCGGTGATAGAGGTCCCTGTCCTTCTGCTGGCGCTGCCCAGGCTCGAAACTCTGGTGCTCGGTGAGCGCCCAGGTGTCCGTCACCAGCGCGATGCGTTCCCAAGGCAACATATAAGTGTCCCGGGCTACATCCCGTCCTTGGGGGCCGCCCTTCTTGGCATTGCCATGGACGTTGCCTGACTGGGTCTCCTTCGCAAGGTCGACCTTGGAAAACTCCTGGAGGAACGTCGTGGGGAGCAGATAGTTCTGCACACCGCTTCGCGCGGAACAACGAATGAGCCCCCCGCGATTGAACTGGGACATGAAGGGGCCATGAAGCGTGACGCCATAGTTTCCCACGGCATTTTGGTCGACGGTGCATTCCACTTCCTGCGCCCCTGGATGAAGCCAGCACGCATGCGCCACCATTTCCTGGTGGTGGATGTCATCATCCGTTTCGCACTCAGGCCCCTTGCCAGGGCCATAGCTGTCCAAACCCGACTCGTGGTCGCAATACATCTGGCGCGCCAGTCCCTGCGTCTGACTGAAGCCCGCGAAAGACTCTCCGTTCTTGGGCTCCGCAGCATAATCCGAGACCGCATAGTCCCAGATGGTCGCTAGTGAGGTCTCCTGGGCGTCCAACACGTGGCGTAGCAGGTCATCCAGGAAAATGGCGTACATGAACACGGGGATGATGACCAACATGCACAGCGCCGTCTCTACGGCGGCAGCCCCCCGAGCACGCTTCCTCCGAATCCTGAAGGTCTTCACAGTGACACTCCCGGAGCATCGGCGATGGTGGCCGCATCGGAGTTCCCCGCCTCATCCAGTACCCGCCTTGCCTCGGAAGCAGTGAAGGGGTGCAGCTTCACGCGCCAGTAGGGGGCAAAGAGATTGGGAGGCTCCGACCAGCCCCCCTGCTTGAAGCGGTGGTAGTACACAAGGGACTTGGACAAGGCAGTGCCCTCCGCCGCAGAGAGGGTGAGGCTCCCCGAGCCTTGGTTGCCATGGTCAAACTTCACGGACCGGGAGCTGTTGAGTTCCCAGGGGGCCTTCTTCAGGTCTCCGACGTTGAGCTTCATCGTGTAATAACTGTAGACACGGGGCTGTCCCCAATCCCGGCTTGAACTCGGGTTGGCGCGGTACTTCATGAAGCAGTTGCCCGAACCCGCGCACGCCGTCAGCGCCCTCGCGTTGGTCCCCTCGAAGCGATGCCGACCTCGGTGGGTATCGATGCCACCATTGTCGTGGCCCCCACCATTGGCATCGCTCCAGATGAGCGCCTCGTAGGAGTTCTGCGCAGGGAGGGCATCTTCCCACCCGGAGTGGCGAAGAGAGCCCTCCTCGACAGCCGCCACGGTGGAGCCCTGATTCCCACCGCTCCTGCCTCCCTTGTAGATATCCACCTTGCTGCTGCTCTGTGTCGTCTTCGAGGACCCCTGATGATCTAACACTTGACACATCCCCTTGCCGGGGATCTTCCTGAACTCCGCGAGGAACTGAGCGTTGAGATGTTTAGGCGGGCTTCCGCCGCCATTGCGATTGGATGGCCATCCCGAACGGCTCGCATTGCCAATTTCCGTCGCGACCCTCGCGCGAGCATCCGCTGAGGTGCTCGCCACACTGCCCTGGCAATCCATTCCGTCCACAGCGCAGTTGAATTCGTTGGCGTTCATGCCGCCCACCGCCGACGACAACTCGCTCGCCGTTGGGGCAGTGTCGGTCTTGAGGCGGGAGAGCCCATGGCTCGAACCATCCCGCACCGCCTGCAGGGTGTTCTCGTGTACTTCGCGCTGGGACGAGTGAAGGCTGTCCACCATCAGGTCCAGCCCCTCCATCGCAGTCCTGAAGGAGCTTTCGAGGACCCTGACCTCACGGTCGTACATCCTGGCCTCCTTGCCAAAATCAGCCGCGATCTCCCCGGCATCAATCGCGTGCTTGCAGCACAGGCATCTTCCGCCGCAAGCAGCACACCGAAGCCCTTCCGCCTTGGCGATGTCGTTGAAGTTCGATTCCCCAGCCCGCAACATCGCGCCCGTAACACTCGCGGCCGCCATATAGGCGTGCAGGCTGTTCATCGCCACGTAGGACCCCGCGATGGCCCGGTTGCTGACCGCGTAGTAGTTGAGCGCCCGGGCCTCCAGCACTGCCATGGAGAACGACATGGAGTCGCTGTGCTGCTGCAGGCTCATCTTCTGCCGCAGCGCATGACTCAAGTTGAAGCTGAGCGTCACCATCAACGCGAGGACGAGGAAGGACAACGAACCCAGGACGATGGCCTGCCCGCGCTGAGGATGACGACGAGACCGTCCTACGAGCTCGGGTAAGTGAACGGGAAGAGGCATTCATTCCTCGCGGGCACATCGTCAGTGTTGAGGTAAAGATTGGACTGCATCCGCATGGTGTAGGTGGCGCGAATAGGGGCGATGTAGATGCCTTGCCCTGCCGCATCTTCGTAGGGCGCCTCCCCCGCGGACTTACTTCCGTACTTCCACTGCGCCGCCCTGCGAATCTCGCGGGCAGACGCTTTCCCGATCCGCAACACCATCTGCAGATCTCGCGCTCGTGCCGCGTTATAGATGACCCGGTCCGCGAACGGGATGACGAGCCTGTAGTTGAACGTCACCTGCACACGAAGCTTGGTGCGTTGGCTCTGTCGCCAATTGTCGGAGGTGGCATTGTCGGGATCGTCGAAGTCCATCTCGCCGCTTCCACTCACATCCTCTCGCGTGGGTCCGCAGATGGTGACCTCTGCGTATTTCAGGCGAATCTTGCCCATCTGATTGTTCGCCATCTCGTTCCACTTGTCCGTGAACTCCTGTCCGCTGCCCACCGGGCGCACATACTCGATGCCAGCAGGACCCTCCGAACGCTTGGCAAGCATCGGAAGGAGGACGGCGAGCGCCGCCTTTTCCATTTCAGCGACGCTAGCGTTGTGGAGGGAACCGGCTCGCACCGCCTTGTAGGCGGCGTACTTCGTCAGGAGCCGGGCCTGGTGCATCAACCCAAGCTGCAGGATGCCCAGGATGAGAAACACGAAGAGCGGCAGGACTACCGCGGTCTCCACCGCGGACTGCCCAGACTGCGCCTTCGCAGGACGTAAGTGGAAGGGGCATCGCATACAACAATCACTACCACACCCACACAGAGCTCCACAAAAGCCCGGGAACCGAATCTTCTACCCCTGCCCTACAGTGTTCTGCGCCACACAACAATGACAGCCACCTGGCGGACAAATCCATCCCAGCCACCCGCCTGCCCGCCCGCCCGCAGCACGACCAAAAAAGTCCAGACAACCACCCCAGGAAGATCCACGACATGACAAGGTGTCCGCGCCCCCGCTGCCCGCCAGGACCACCGGAGGCTGTCTTTGCGAGAACACGTAAGGGTTTCCCGTCTACCCTCCATGCAGGCAGCGCCCTCAACCGAACAAACCCACGCCAGTCAGGAATCGTCCCTGCACGGAACACCCGCCCCGCAGCTCCCACGGACTGCGGGGCGGAGGCTCGACGACGAGCTTCAGTTCAGGGAATCGTCCGGTCGAATCCAGCACGCCAGGAGCGCGCGACTCGTGCCCGGGCCTCGGGTACCGCCAACGCCCTCTACGGGATGGGCGACTGGATGACGTAGTAGATGGAGTTGAAGTACCGGTGCAGCGCGTTCAGCAACTGCACGAGGAACGGCCAGCCCATCACGGTGAAGCCCATCAGCGCCGCGGTGACGACGGCGTACTCCACCATCGACTGGCCGCGAGGCTTGCGTCGGTCGAGCACGGGCATCAGCACTTCCCCGGCTGCTTGCAGCCCAGGTAGTACCGGCCCCGCTTGCGCGCCGTGGCCTCGTTGTTGTTCACCTCCCAATCGCGCCACTCGTTGTTGAAGTAGATGGCGGGGGTCAGCCCCTGGATGACGATTTGTGACGGCGCGCCGCCGTTCTGCGGCTGGATGGAGAGGCTGACGTCACGCGGGTCGTCGCCGGGGGTGTGGTCGAGCGCCAGGCTGGAGGCGAGCAGGTTGCGATCGATGGCCTGTTTGACGAGCTCCTCAGCGGCGGGGGCCATCTGCGTGTAGCCCGAGTTCTCCTGGTTCGAGTAGATCTGCTGCACGCGCGCGTAGAGGTCCCCCTCCTCCTTCTGTCCCTCTCCGGGCGAGAAGCTCTGCACCTTGGTGAGGGCCCACGTGTCCGTCACCAGCGCGATGTACTCCCACGGGAGCAGGTAGGTGTCCTTCTCGCTCCCTCCCTGGGAGTTGCTGTGGACCTGCCCCTTGTTCTGCTTCTGCTCCTTCGCGAGGTCCACCTGCGAGAACTCCTGGAGGAACGTCGTGGGGAGCAGGTAGTTCTGGACGCTGCTGCGCGCCGAGCAGCGGATGAGCCCCCCCTTGTTGAACTGCCGCATGTAGGCGGCGTGCAACGTGACGCCGTAGCTTCCGACGGCGTTCTGGTCCACCGTGCAATACACCTGCTTCGCCTCCGGATGCATCCAGCACGCATGCGCCACCACATCCTGGTGGTGGCTCACGTCGTTCTCGCACTCGGGTCCATTCCCGGCGCCGTAGCTGTCCAGGCCCGACTCGTGGTCGCAGAACATCCGCCGCGCCAGGCCCTGCGTCTGGCCGAAGCCCGCGAAGGACTCACCACCCGTCGGCTTCGCGGCGTAGTCCGACACCGCGTAATCCCAGACGGTGGACACCACTGTCTCCTGGGCGTCCAGGACGTGCTTCAACAGGTCGTCCAGGAAGATGGCGTACATGAACACGGGGATGATGACGAGCATGCACAGCGCCGTCTCCACCGCGGCCGCGCCCCGCGCGAGGCGGCCTCCAGTCCTGATGCTCACAGCGACACCTCCGGCGCCTCGGCGATGGCGGCCGCGTCGGAGTTGCCCGCCTCCTCCAGCACCTTCTTCGCCTCATCGGGCTTGAACGGATGCAGCTTCACGCGCCAGTACGGCGCGAAAAGGTTGGGGGGCTCCGACCAGCCGTCCTGCTTGAAGCGGTGATAGTAGATGAGGGACTTCGACAGGCTCATGCCCTCGGTCGCGGACAGCGTCAGGCTGCCGGTGCCCTGCTCGCCATGCGTGAACTTCACGCTCCGGGAGGAGTTGAGCTCCCAGGGGGCCTTGGCCGGGTCCCCCTTGTTCAGCCGCATGGTGTAGTAGCTGTAGACGCGCGGCTGGCCCCAGTCGCGTTCCGAGTCGGGGTTGGCGCGGTACTTCATGAAGCAGTTACCAGAGCCCGCGCACGACGTGAGCGCCTTCGCGTTCGTCCCCTCGAAGCGGTGCTGCCCCGAGTGCGCCATCAGCACCGTGTGGCCTCCGCCCCTGTCGTCGCTCCAGATGTTGGCCAGGTAGGGCGCGGTCGCCGGGGTGGCGTCCTCCCACGACAGCTGGGCGAGGGCCCCCGTCTCGTTGGCCGCCACGGTGGTGCCCTGGTTGCCCCCCATCTGCCCCGGCAGGTAGACGCCCAGCATGTTCTGCACCGTCTTCGACGAGCCGAAGTGACCGACGAACTGGTGCGTCCCCTTGTTGTTGGGGATGGTCTTGAACTCCTCGAGGAACTTCTCGTGCAGGTGATTGGGCGGCAGGCCCTTGCGGTTGGCGGGCCACGCCGAGCGACTCGCGTTGCCAATCTCCGTCACCACGCGCGCGCGCGCCTCGGGCGAGGTGTTCGCCACGCTGCCCTGGCACTCCATCCCGTCCACGGCGCAGTTGAACTCGTTGGCGTTGAGCGCCCCCACCCCCGACGCCAGGTCGCTGACCTCCGGCACCGTCTGCGTCTTCAGCAGGGAGAGGCCATGGCTCGAGCCGTCCTTCACCGCCTGCAGCGTCTTCTCATGCACCTCCCGCTGCGAGGTGTGGATGTTGTCCACCATGAGGTCCAGGCCCTCCATGGCGTTCTTGAACTTGCCCTCCAGGCCCCGGACGTCCCGGTCGTACATCAAGGACTGCTTGGCGAACTTCGCGGCGATCTGCCCCGCCTCGACGGCGTGCTGGCAGCAGGGGCACTTCCCCTGACAGGCGGCGCACTTGGCGGCCTCGGAGGCGGCGATGGCCGTGAAGTTCACCCCGCCCGCGCGCAGCATCTCGCCGGTGACGCTCGCGGCCGCCATGTACGCGTGCAGGCTGTTCATCGCCACGTAGGAGCCGGCGATGGCCCGGTTGCTGACCGCGTAGTAGTTGAGCGCGCGCGCCTCCAGCACGCCCATGGAGAACGCCATCGCGTCGCCGTGCTGCTGCAGGGACATCTTGCGGCGCAGCGCGTGGCTCAGGTTGAAGCTCAGCGTCACCATCAACGCGAGGACGAGGAACGACAGCGAGCCCAGGACGATGGCCTGCCCGCGAGGAGAGCGGCGACGCGGCCGGCGACTCAGTATGCGAACGGGAAGAGGCATGCGTTCCTCGAGGGCAGGTCGTCGGTGTTGGTGTAGAGGTTCGACTGCATCCGCATGGTGTAGGTGGCGCGGATGGGGGCGATGTAGATGCGCTTGGACGCGGCGGCGGCGTAGGGGCCCTCGCCGGTGGAGGCGCTCCCGAACTTCCGGACGGCCACCTTGCTCTTCTCCGTGCCCTTCACCTCGCCCATGCGAATCACCATGGGCATGTCGCGGGCGCGCGCGGCGTTGAAGATGACCCAGTCCGCGAACGGGACGACCAGCCGGAAGTTGAACGTGACCTGGATGCGCAGCTTGGTGCGGTGGCTCTGCTTCCAGTCAGCGGAGGTGGCGTTGTCCGGGTCGTCGAAGTCCACCTCGCCGCCGCTCCCGCCCGCGTCCGCCTTCGTCGGCCCGCAGATGGTGACCTCGGCGTACTTCAGCTCCGTGTCCGCCATCTTGTTGTCCTTGAGCTCCTTCCACTTGTCCGCGAACTGCTGCCCGCTGCCCACCGGCCGCACGTACTCGATGCCCCCCTGGCCGGACGCGCGCTGGGCGAGCATGGGCAGCAGCACGGCGACGGCCGCCTTCTCCATCTCCCGCACGTTCGCGTTGTGGATGGAGCCAGCCCGCACCGCCTTGTAGGCCGCGTACTTCGTGAGCAGCCGCGCCTGGTGCATCAGCCCGAGCTGCAGGATGCCCAGGATGAGGAACACGAAGAGCGGCAGGACAATCGCGGTCTCCACCGCGGACTGCCCGGACTGCGCCCTCGCGGGATGTAAGCGGAAGGAGCATCGCATCCATCAATCACTACCACGCACGCAGAAAGAACCACAAAAGCCGAGGATTCGATTCTTCCGCCCCTGACTGGGAATGTCCTGCGCCTCACACCAATGACAGTCATGAATGGACAAAGCCATCCCGGCCTCCCCGCCTGCCTGCCCGCAGCCCCATCAAACAAATACAGGCATCCGCCTCGGGGGAATCCACGACACAACGACGCCTCCGCGACACTTCATCGCCCTGGAGGGCAGTGAGGTGGCTGTCTTTCGGAAAACACGTAAGGGCTTCCCGTCCGCCCTCCAGGCAGCCGGCGCCCACGCGCGCGAACGCGAATCAACCAGACAGGAATGAAACAGCCCGGTCGAATCCAGCGCGCCAGGAGCGCGCGACTCGTCCCGGGCCAGGGGTTGTCGCCGGCGCCCTACGGAATGGGCGACTGGATGACGTAGTAGATGGAGTTGAAGTACCGGTGCAGCGCGTTGAGCAGCTGCACGAGGAACGGCCAGCCCATCACGGTGAAGCCCATCAGCGCCGCGGTGACGACGGCGTACTCCACCATCGACTGGCCCCGGGCACGCCCCTGCTTCCTCAGCGACTTCTCCACCACGGCCTCCTTCATGGCACAGCCCCGCGCTGCAGCAGCGACAGCTGGAGCTCCACGCCCGGCTCGGGCAGCTTCAGGCGCAGCGTGGCGCGACCCATCGTCGTCCCCCGCATCACCTCGAACCCGATGCCACCGGCGTCCATCGGCTCCACCGCCCCCACCTCCCAGCCCTTCTCCTTCAACAGCGCCCGGTACTTCTCCCCCACCGCCTGGGGAGAGTCCCCCGGAAGCCTGCCCGACACCACGTGGTGCGCCGCGCCCTCCATGTCGAAGGACAGCGTCACCGGCTCGCTCAGCTCCGGCGGCAGCGGCATCCACGACGGCACCTTCGAGGCCCGCTTGAGCAGCGGCGCCACCTGCCCCGCCGACACGAAGCCCAGGGTCTCCCCGCCCTGCGCCAGCACGGACACCAGCCGCATCTCCTCCGTGGCCGGGCTCCAGTACCCCACCCAGCCGCCGTTCACCCCGTGCCGCTCTCCGAGCACCGGCAGCCCGTTGTCGAGCAGCACCTTGCGGTAGTGCTCCAGCACCTGCTCGGGCGTGTCCTGCGTGGTGAACCAGGCCACCGCGATGGGCACGTCCGGCCCCAGGTAGTCCACCGCGAGCAGCTCCGCGCGGCTCGCGCGCGGGTACGCCGGGAAGTGCACCAGCGCCCGCTTCAGCGCCGCCTCCTCCGCGGGCGAGCGGCCCGGCGCCTTCGCCGGAGGCGCGTCATCCAGCGAGGGCGGAGGAGACCACTCCTCGGACACGTCCCGCCGCCCGTAGACGGCTCCCTCCCAGGCGAAGCCGATCAACGCGCCCACCACGGCCACGGAGAACAGCAGCGCGGGCACGCGAATGACCAGGCTCGACGACTTGGGCATCAGCAGCGCTCCGCCTGGGCGCAGCCCAGGTAGTTGTTCCCTCGCGCGTTGTGCGTCTTCTCGTTGTTGTTGCGGTCCCAGTCCCGCCACTCGCTGTTGAAGTACGTGGCGCTGCCGCCATTCTGGTTCATCGTCTGTGTCGGGCCGCCGCTGGACGGGAACGGGACGATGGAGAGGCTCGCCTCACGCGGGTCATCCCCCGGCGGCATGTCATCCAGGCGGATGTCGCTGCTGAGCACCTCCTGCGTGGCCTCGTTGACGAACGCCTCCGCGGCCGAGGACATCTGCTCGTAGGCCGGGTTGTCTCCGCTCTTGTAGATCTGCGACACGCGCGCGTAGAGGTTCTCCTGGTCGCTGTCCTCGGTGCCCGGCGCGTAGCGGGCCTCCTTGGTCAGCGCCCACGTGTCCGTCACGATGGCGATGCGCTCCCAGGGCAGCAGGTAGACATCGCCCGCGAGGCCCCGCGGGTCGTCCTGCAAATCACCGCCCTGCGCGTTGCTGTGGATGCCGTCGCTCTTGTTCTTCGTCTGCCGCGCCAGGTTCACCTGGCTGAAGTCCTGGAGGAAGGTGCGCGGCAACAGGTAGTTCTGCACGCCCAGGCGCGCCGAGCAGCGGATGACGCCGCCCTTGCCGAAGTCATCCATGTACGCCTGGTGCAGCGTCACGTTGTACGCGCCCGCGGGCCCACCACCGCCGCCGCCGTTCGGGTCCGCCTGGTTCAGCGTGCACTGCACCTGCTGCGCGCCCGGGTTGAGCCAGCACGCGTGCGCGGTGACCTCGGCGTGGTGGCCCTCGTCGTTCTCGCACTCGGGGCCCTTGCCGGGGCCGAAGCTGTCCAGGCCCGACTCGTGGTCGCAGTACTGGAGGCGCGCGTAGTACTGGGCGCCGTTGAAGCCATAGAAGGGCTCCTCCGCGCCGCCCTCGGGCGGAGGGTTCTTGGGCTTGGTCGGATAGTCCTGGACGGCGTAGTCCCAGATGGTCGACAGCGCCGTCTCTTGCGAGTCCAGCGTGTGCCTCAACAGGTCATCGACGAAGAGCGCGTACATGAACACGGGGATGATGACGAGCATGCACAGCGCCGTCTCCACCGCGGCCGCGCCGCGCCTCGCGCGTTGTCCATAAGTCTTCACAGGGCCACCCCGTCCACCTGGGACATCTGCGCCGCGTCCGAGTTGCCCGCCGCGTCCAGCACCTGCTGCGCATCCCCCTTGGTGAAGGGGTGCAGCTTGGCGCGCCAGTAGGGCGCGAAGAGGTTGGGCGCCTCCTTCCAGCCCTCCTCGCCGAAGCGGTGGTAGTAGACCAGGGACTTGGACATGGCCATGCCCTCGGTCGCCGCCACGGTGAGGCTGCCCTGGCCCTGCTGCCCGTGGGTGAGGCGCACCTGCGCGGACGAATTGAGCTCCCACGGCGCCTGGCGCGTGTTGCCCACGCGGAAGGGCATGGACACGTAGCTGTAGACGCGCGGCTGGCCCCAGTCCCGGTCCGGGTCCGGGTTGGCGCGGAACTTCATGAAGCAGTTGCCGGAGCCCGCGCAGCCGGTGAGCGCGCGCGTGTTGACGCCCTCGAAGCGGTGCTGGCCGGAGTGCGCGCCGTTGTTCACGTGGCCACCGCCGCCGTCGTCGCTCCAGACCTCCGACTTGAAGTTGCTGGTGCCCACGCCGTGCTCCCAGCGGTGGAAGATGTTGCCCTCGTCCGACGCGGCCACCATGGTGCCGTCGTTGCCGCCGGACTGGCCGCCCTGGGTGAGCTGCCCCTTGCTCTTCACCGTCTTGGCGGTGCCCTTGGTGCCGGAGATGAGCTTCGTCGCCT
The DNA here is from genome assembly GCF_050039385.1 of Myxococcus faecalis. Classification (NCBI taxonomy): domain Bacteria; kingdom Pseudomonadati; phylum Myxococcota; class Myxococcia; order Myxococcales; family Myxococcaceae; genus Myxococcus; species Myxococcus faecalis. The sequence continues at coordinate 3,285,918 of NZ_CP144336.1, forward strand.
CGTTGTCCGGAATCTCGTCCAGCTCATCGAAGAACTGCGAGTTGAGGTACTTGGGCAGGTTGGCGGACGCGCCTGCGCCGGGGCTGTCGCGGTTGGCGGGCCAGCCCGAGCGCGTGGCGTTGGCGATCTCCGTCATCACCCGCGCGCGGGCCTCGGGCGAGGTGTTGCTCTCGCTGCCCTGGCACTCCATGCCGTCCACGGCGCAGTTGAACTCGTTGGCGTTGATGGAGCCCACCGCGGAGACCAAATCCGTGGCGAGCGGCGCGGTGTAGTCGCGCAGCTGCCCCAGGCCGTGGCTCCTGCCGTCCTTCACCGCCTGGAGCGTCTTGTCGTGGACCTCGCGCTGGGCGGTGTGGATGTTGTCCACCATCAGGTCCAGGGCCTCCATGGCTTGACGGAAGTTGGACTCGAAGGCCTCCACCTTGTCGTCGTAGTCCTTGCCCGCGTCGCGGAAGTCGCCGGAAATCTTGAACGCCTCCGCCATGTGCTCGCAGTGGTCGCACATGAACTCGCAGGCGACGCACAGGCCGAACTCAATCATGGCGATCTGCATGAAGTTGTTCGACGACGCGCGCATCATCTGGCCGGTGAGGCTGGCGGCGGACATGTACGCGTGCAGGCTGTTCATCGCCACGTAGGAGCTGGCGATGGCCCGGTTGCTGACGGCGTAGTAGTTGAGCGCGCGCGCCTCCAGCACGGCCATGGAGAACGACAGCGTGTCGCTGTGCTGCTGCAGGGACATCTTGCGGCGCAGCGCGTGGCTCAGGTTGAAGCTCAGCGTCACCATCAGCGCCAGGACGAGGAACGACAACGAGCCCAGGACGATGGCCTGCCCGCGCTGGCGGCGGCGGGCGGGCCGGCTCAGTAGGAGAACGGGAAGAGGCATGCGTTGCTCGCGGGCAGGGCGTTGGCGCCCAGGTACAGGTTGGACTGCATCCGCATGGTGTACGTGGTGCGGATGGGCATGATGTAGATGCCCTGGGAGGCGGCGCTCTCGTAGGGGCCCTCGCCCGTGGCGGCGCCGCCGAAGCGACGGGTGGACGTCTTGGATTGCTCCTCCGCCTTCATCTTCCCCATGCGCATCAGCATGGGCACCTCGCGGCCGCGCGCGGCCTTGTAGATGACCCAGTCCGCGAACGGCACCACCAGTCGGTAGTTGAGCGTCAGCTGGATGCGCAGCTTGGTGCGGTGGTTCTCCCGCCAGCCGTCCGGGTGGATGTTGTCCGGGTCGTCGAAGTCGAACTCACCGCCGCCGGACACCTCCTCCTGCGTGGGGCCGCAGATGGTGACCTCGGCGTACTTGAGGTTCGCCCCGGGCATCTGGTTGTTCTTCAGCTCCTCGAACTTGGTCTCGAACTCCTGGGCGCTGCCGACGGGCTTGACGACCTCGATGCCCGCCTCGCCCGAGGTCCGGGTGCTGAGGATGGGCAGGAGCACCGCGAGCGCGGCGGCCTCCATGGTCTCCACCTTGGCGTTGTGCAGCGAGCCGGCGCGCACGGCCTTGTACGCGGCGTACTTCGCGAGCAGCCGCGCCTGGTGCATCAGCCCCAGCTGCAACGTGCCCAGGATGAGGAACACGAACAGCGGCAGGACGATGGCGGACTCCACCGCGGCCTGGCCTGATTGGGCCCTTGTGGGGACGGAACGCATCCAGCCTCGCTTCAGGAGCGGCACCCCACCGGGGGCTGCCGCCGGACGACAACAGGGTTGCACGGACCTTTAGATCTCGCGAATGAAGGGCCCGTTGTTGCGAGCCCCGTCCCCCCCTCTGGGAGCATCCCTCTCCTTGGGAGAAAATGCCGTGCGCGAAAGAGCTGTTCGGCCAGATGACCGATGGGTCCCCGGAAAACTCTCAGCGCCTGGAAAAGCGGGTGACGTGAAGAGACATCCATGCACCGCTCGGACGGCTGCTTTCGGGGGGGATTGACCGGGCTAGCGGCGGCGGGCCATCTCCTGGATGAGTTCCACGTAGCGGCGGTTCTTGGGGTTGAGCTTGAAGGCCTTGCGCAGGGCCTCGTCGGCCAGGGCCCACTGGCCCTCGCCCTGGGCCACCTCGCCCAGCAAGGCCCAGCCATCCTCCAGGCCGGGCTCCTGGCGGACCACCTCCTGGAGCTCCTGGAGGGCCAGCCGGCCGTGGGACTCGGGCTTCATCAGATACCGGGCCCAGGCGCGCCAGGCGTGGTGCAGGGGCTTGGGCTCGATGTCGCAGGCGTACTCGAAGTACTCGAACGCGCCGGCGTACTGCTTGTCGTTGAGGCGGCGGCGGGCCTCGTCGAACTGCGTCCTGGCGTCGAGCAAATCCGTGCGGATGCGGAACTGCTCGGCGGTGGAGGGGCGCCCGGTGGCGGTGCGCTCCTTCTCGCGGTGGGCGGCGCGGCGCTTCCGCCACAGGAGGTTCTGCTCCGCGTCGGACAGGGTGCCATAGGCGCGGGCGTAGGCGGCGAGCAGGGACTCGGCCTTCTCCTTGAGCTCGGGCGTCTGGAAGCGCAGGGGTGAGAAGCGCTCGGCCCAGGCGAGGAAGGCCCGGCGCAGCGGCAGGGGCTGCACGTCCTCGGGCACCTCCAGCAGCGCGAAGGGGTCCTTGGCGCGGTGCGCGAGGAAGGCCGACACCAGCGCGTCGCGCGTGGGCACGTCCTCGTCGCTGAAGGGCAGGCCCCGGGCGGCGACGGGCTCGGGCGCCACGGGCTCGGGAGGCGGGGCGGCCACGGGCACCGCGCGCGAGGACAGCTCCACGGCCCGGGCGTCCACGTCCTCTACGAAGCCCGCGACGCCCAGCAGGCACAGCGCGTACAGGCGGCGCAGGACGGTCTCCATGTCGAAGCCCGTGCGCTCCATCAGCTCGTTGAAGGTGGGGCGCTGGCGCAGCTGCTGGAGCAGCCGGGCGTCCTTGGACGACAGCTTGGGGCCCGACTCCACGGCGGGCATCTGCCCGAAGCGGCGCTCGTCGGTGAAGGTGAAGTGGGTGGCCACCGCGTCGAAGGGCATCACGCCCTCCACGCCCGTGAGGATGAGCTGCGCGGTGTTCATCCGCACGCTCGCGTCGGGCGTCTCCACGTCCGCGATGAGGCGGTACTTCGCGTCCACCCACCGGAAGCAGTCGAGCAGCTTGTGCGCCAGGTTCGCCTGCAGCTGCTTGTACAAGTCGAACGGGCTGATGAGCCCCTTCTGCACCAGCAGCCCGCCCATCTGCATGCCCGAGGAGACGCTCTCCGCCAGCGACTTCTGGTAGTCGGCCTCGGACAGCTTGCCCTTCTCCACCAGGTACTTCCCCAGCGTCTCGTGGAGCAGGTTGGACTGGCACGCCACGGGCGAGCCTTCCTCGAAGAGGATGCGCTTCTCGCGCTGGCGCACCTTCAGCTCCAGCGTGCACGTGCGCTCCTCGGCCATCAGCGCCTGGAGCAGCAGCGGGAAGGGCGTGTCCGCGAGCAATCCCTCGCGCTGCCGGAGCACCTGCGACGGGGAGGGAAACATGGAGCGGGGGCCTCGGCTGTGGACGCGGGGAGGGACGACGTCTTGAAGCCTACGCCCGTCCCGCCACTCCAGACATCCCCCGGCCCCAGGGCCCTTCACCAGGAGGTCCGAACAGCGAGCGGACCGGCCCCCACTCGCGGTCCTGGGGTCTGGGGCTACCCGGCGCGCTACTCGATTGGGGGCCCGGCCTCTTCCCAGCCGGCGGCCGAGGGGGCCTCGCCCGGGGGGTAGCCCTCGCCGTAGCCGCCGCCATAGCGGTGGGTGCGCTGGGTGAACAGGCCCATCTGGCGGGCCATCGTCGCGCCCGTGCCCAGCACCAGCGCGAGCAGCACCGCGTAGGTCAGCGGACGGCTGGGTCGGGACAGCCACGCCCACCGGCGCTCGCGGCGACGCTGGAAGCCCGGGGCGACGACGTACTCGTTCCACGCCGCGTCCCGAGCGCGCTTCGCGTCCGCGCTGCGCCCGTCCTTCGCCAGGGCCCGGGCGAGCAGGTAGCGGCCCTCCACCGAGCCCAGCCGCGTCGCGCAGAAGCGCTCCAGCGCCTCGATGGCGCCCTTCACCTCGCCGCGCTTCAATCGGAAGCGGCCGCGCTCCAGGTCGATGGCGCCCTGGCGGTAGCCGGCGTCCAGCTTCGCCGCCTCGTCCAGGAGCAGCTCGCCGCGCTGCGCGTCGCCCGCGCCCAGGTACGCGACGCCGAGCAGGAACAGGGTGTCCACGTCCTCGTCGCCCGCCTCCAGGTTGGGCTTGAGGATGTCCACGGCCTCCTCATAGCGCTTCTGCTCCACGCGGATGTCCGCCAGCTCGTGGCGCGCGCGGCGCTCGTGGGGGTTGGTGAGGATGGTCCCCGCCAGGTACCCGGCGCGCTGGAAGCGCTTCATCATGCGCACGGGGCTGGGCAACAGCCGCCACGTGAAGCGGTCCGCCACGAAGATGAAGACGATGACCAGGCCCAGCGACAACAGCGGGCTGCCCGTCAGCAGCGTCAGGAACATCCACAACAGCCACTTGCTCATACGCTCCTCGAAATCCCTCGCGCGCGCCGGCTCGACTACAAGAGCCGCGCGCAGACGGCGCTGTGCACGTCCGCGCCCTTCTCCGTCAAGGCCAGTCGCCCGTTCGTGAGCGTCGCGAAGCCGTGCTCCACCAGCCGCGCCACCTCCGCCCGTCGGGGCTCCACCGGCTGGCCATATCGCTCACACACCGCCTCCCAGTCCACACCCGACACCAGCCGCAGCCCCATCGCCAGCCGCTCCGCGAACAGCTCCTCGGCGCCCAGCGCCTCGCGGCTGTCCTCGGGCAGGCGCCCCGCCTCCACCTGGGCCAGGTACCTCTCCGGGCTGCGCAGGTTCGCGTAGCGCGAGGGCTCGGGGGACAGCAGCATCCCCGTGGCGCCCACGCCCAGCGCCAGGTACTCGCCGCCCGTCCAGTACAGCGCGTTGTGCCGGGAGCTGAAGCCCGCTCTGGCGTGGTTGGAGACCTCGTAGCGGGTGAGGCCCGCGGCGCCGTACACCTGGCGCACCGTGGCGGCCATCGTCACCACGTCGTCGTCCGAGGGCAGCTCCAGCTCGCCGCGCTTGAGCTGCTTGGACAAGGGCGTGTCCACCGCCAGCACCTCGCGCTCCACCGTCAGCGCGTACGTGGACAGGTGCTCGGGCTGGAGCGCCACCGCGCGGCGCGCGTCCTGCTCCACCTGGGCCACCGTCTGGCCGTGCACGCCGTAGATGAAGTCCATGGACACCACCGGGAAGCGCGCGCGCCGTGCCAGCTCCACCGCGCGCTCCACCTGCTCCGCGTCGTGCGCGCGGCCCAGCGCCTTGAGCGTCCGGGGCTCGAAGGACTGGACGCCCAGGGACAGCCGGTTCACGCCCGCGGCCCGGTAGCCCTCGAAGCGCTCCGCGTCCGCGCGCTCCGGGTTGCCCTCCAGCGACACCTCCGCGCCGGGCGACACCTTCAGCCTCGCGGCGATTCCGTCCAGCACGCGGGAGACGTAACGCGGATGCCACAGTGACGGAGTTCCACCGCCCAGGAAGATGGACTCCAGGGGCTTGTCGCGCAGCTCGGGCGAGAGGGCGAGGCGCGCGTCGAGCTCCGCCAGCACCGCGTTCGCGTAGCGCTCCTCGGGCACCTGGCGCGCCACGGCCACGGCGAAGTCGCAGTACGGGCACTTCGCGAGGCAGTAGGGGAAGTGCAGGTACAGCCCGAAGCGGGCCGCCGGCATCCCCGTGAGCAGGTCCACTGGCGCGTCGAACGGCATGAGGGGCAAACCTCTACTTCCGGCCCTTCAATTGCGCTTCCAGTTTGGCGATCTTCGCCTTGTAGCCGGCCGCCGCCTCGAGCGCCGTCTCGGCCGCCACCAGCTTGCGCTTGAGGTTGGCCGCGTCCGCCTTGAGGCCCTCCCGCTCGGCCTCCCAGTCGGCGGGCGCACTCGACGCCACGGGCTGTGGTGCCTGGGCCAGCTTCTGCTCCAGCGCCTCTCGGGCCTGCTGCTCGGCGCGCAGCTTCGCCTCGGCCGCGGACAGCGCCGCCTTCGCCTCCTCCAGCTTCTTGTCGGACGCGGCGCGCGCCGTGGCCGACTCCTGCGCCTTGCCCGCCTGCGAGGACTCCGCGCGAGCGAGCCGGGCCTCGGCGTCCTGGAGCTTCGAGGCCAGCTCCGCGCGCGTCGCTTCCACTGACTCGAGCTTCGAGGCCAGCTCCAGCCGCGCCACCTCCACGTCCTTGAGCCGGGTCTCCGCCGCCTGGGCCGCCGCCTCCTCCTTCTGCTTGCCGGCCTGCGCGGTCTGCGCCGCCTGGGTTGCACGGGCCGCGTCGGTCTTTGCCGTCTCCAGCGCGCCCTCCAGCATCTTCAGCCGCTGCTGGAGCCGCTCCGCCTTGTCCGCCTCGGCGCGCGCGGCCTCCAGCTCCTCGCGCAGCTCCGCCAGCTGGGCCTCGGCGCCGCCCTGCCCTTCCGCCAGCGCGTCCGCGCGGGCCTCCACTTCCGCCGCGTGCACCTGCGCGTCGGAGCGCTCCGCCTCCGCGGCCTCGCGGCGCACGCGCTCGAGCGACACCTCTTCCTTCGCCTGCGCGAGCGCGCCCTGCACCCGCGCGAGCTCCGCCTCGCGCTGCGCGGAGGCCGTCTCCAGCATCGTCACCCGCGCGGCCAGGCCCACGCGCTCGGCGTCCGTGGTGGCGGTCTTCATCTCCGCGGCGGCGAGCTGCTTCTTGAGTTCGTCGCGCTCGGCGTGCGCGGCCTCCAGCGCCGCGGACACCTCGCCCACCTTCGCCTCGGCCTGCTGGGCCGCCTCGCCCAGCGCCGCCGCGTCCGCCTCCATGCGGTCACGCAGGGAGACCTGCTCGACCTCCAGCGCCTCCAGCGCCTCCTTCAGCGCCGCGGCCTCGCCCTCCGCCACCTGCGCGCGCTCACCGGCCTGCGCGAGCCCCTCTTCCAGGGCCTGGGCGCGCTCGGCGGCGCGCGCGGCCTCGGTCTCCAGCCGCGCGGTGAGTCGGGCCACCTCGGCGGCGCGTCCCTCCAGCGCCTGCCGCAGCACGGGCAGCTCGGAGGCCTCCGTGGTGCGCGCGGTGAGCGCCGCGCGCAGGCCCACGATTTCGGCGTCCTTCAGGGCCAGCGCCTTCTCCAGCTCGGAGGTCTGCGCCTGCAGCGTGCGCAGCCCCTCCTCCACCACCGCGAGCTGGCGGCGCGCCTGGTCGCGCTCCTCCTCCAGCGAGCGCGAGCGGGTCTGCGCCTCCTCCAGCGAGCTCTTGGACCAGTCGCTCTCGCTCTCCACCGCGGAGAGCGCGCCCTGCGCCTCGGCGAGCGCGGCCTCCAGCTGGCCCACGCGCAGGCCCAGCGAGTCACGCTCGGCCGTGGCCGTCTCCAGCTCACCGCCCAGCCGCTCCACGTCGGAGAGCACCTGCTGGTACTGCTCCTGGACGGCCTCCAGCGCGCCCTGCGCCTCGGACTTCTCCGCCGCCAGCTCCGCGACGCGGTCCTGGGCCAGCGACAGCGCCTCCTTGGCGCCCACCAGCTCCTCGGCCACCGCGCCCCGCGACTCGCGCTCGTCGTGGAGCTCCGCCGTCAGCCGGGGGACCTCCGACTCCACCTCCGCGAGCGCCCGCGACAAGTCCTTGCGGTCCGCCTCCACCGCGGACAGCTCCGCCTCCACCGCGGCGAGCTTCGCCTCGGCGTCCGCCGCGCGCTTCTCCGCGCTGGCCAGGGCCTCCGAGGTCTGCGCCAGCTTCGCCGGGGAGTCCTTCACCGCGCCCAGCTGCGCCTTGGCCTCCGCGGCCTCCTTGCGCGCCTGGGTGAGCGACTGCTTGAGACCGGTCACCTCCCCGTCGCGCTCGGCGTACAGGGTGCGCGCCCGGGCCAGGGTCTCCGTCTTCTGCCGGACGACGGCCCGGAAGTACTCGAGCTTCTCCTCCGGAGAAGCCCCCATGGGCATCCGGGGCTCGGCGGCCTCCTTGAAGGGATCATCCCCCGGCACCCGCGCCGCCCGGGCGACCGGGGCCGGGGTGGTGGCGACGGGGGCGGGGGCCTTGGCCGCGCCCGTGCCCGCCGACGACAACGCCGGGGACGCCGCCGGGCGGCGAGGGGGCAGAGGGGGCGGAGCAGCGGGCGGTGGCGCCGAAGGCGGGGGCTTGGGCTGGGGCCTGGGGAGGGCAGTGGCGGTGGGGGCGGGGGGGGCCGCTTGGACGCCAGTGTCCTCCAGGTCCAGGCTGTCGCGCAGGTCCGCGAGCGGATCCACCTCTTCCGGAGGTGACGGCATGGGCCCGCCCAGGTTACCGCCCGGCGGCGCGGCCTACCAGGGACGCGTGACGGGAAGGGTCGGTTCGGGCGACCGGACGCGGGGAGGCCCCACGGACCCCTCGACGCCGGGGCGCCCGGGCGTTAGCCAGTGAGGGATAAATCTCACCTCGCCTTGCCCTCCTGGGGGGCGAGTGCCAGCTTCGGACCCTTCCATATGGCCATCCGCTACGCGCTGCCCAACGGGCTCACTGTCGTCTTCGAGGAACAGCACGCCGCCAAGGTCGCGGCCTTCCAGGTCTGGGTGAAGGTCGGCAGCGCCGACGAGCGCCCGGACCAGGCGGGCCTGGCCCACCTGCACGAGCACATGCTCTTCAAGGGCACGGAGCGGCGCGGCCCCGGCGAAATCGCCCGGGACGTGGAGGCCCACGGCGGGGAGATCAACGCCTGGACGTCCTACGACCAGACGGTCTACCACATCGTCATCGCCAGCCAGTTCGCCCGGACGGGCCTGGACATCCTCGGGGACGCGGTGCGCCGCTCCGCCTTCGACGCCGAGGAGCTCTCGCGCGAAATCGAGGTCGTCTGCGAGGAGATCAAACGCAGCCAGGACACGCCGTCCCGCCGCGCCTCGCGCGACTTGTTCTCCACGGCCTTCCAGCGCCACCCGTACCGGCTGCCGGTGCTGGGGACGGCGGAGAGCGTGCGCAGCTTCAGCCGCGAGAAGGTGCTGGAGTTCTACCACCGGTACTACACGCCGAAGAACATGGTGCTGTCCGTCTCGGGGGACCTGAGCGAGGCGGAGCTGCGCGGGTGGGTCGACGACATCTTCGGCGGGGACTGGGGCCGGCCGTTCGAGGGTGAGGTGAAGCGCCCCGAGGAGCCCGCGCTCACGGGCCGCCGCGTGCTCCTGCGGCCGGACGAGGTGAAGGAGGCGTGGCTGCACCTGACGTTCCCCATTCCGGAGGCCGCGCACCCGGACACGCCCGCGCTGGACGTGCTGGCGATGATGGTGGGCCAGGGAGAGGCGTCCCGGCTGACGCGCGAGGTGAAGCGCCGCCACAACCTGGTCAACGACATCCACGCCTTCGCGTACACGCCGCAGGACCCGGGGCTGTTCTCGGTGTCGATGACGCTGCAGCCCGGCCACTGCGAGCGCGCGCTGGAGGAGGCGGCGAAGACGCTGGCCACGATGCGCGTGACGCCGGTGACGGCGGACGAGCTGTCCACGGCGAAGGCGCTGCTGGAGGCGGAGGCCGTCTACCAGCGCGAGACGGTGCAGGGCGTGGCGCGGAAGATGGGCTACTTCCAGTCCGGCATGGGCAGCCTGGAGGCGGAGGCGCGCTACTACGAGGCCGTGCGCTCGCTGACGCCCGAGCACATCCAGAAGGCGGCGGAGAAGTACCTGCGGCTGGACAAGGCCATCGTCACGGCGCTGTTGCCGCACGGGACGGAGTTCACGGAGGCGCAGGTGAACGCGGTGCTGGACCGCGTGGAGAAGGGCCCCGTGGCCGCGCCGCCCGAGCGCAGGGCGAGCAAGGTGTCGGCGGGCGAGCCCTCGCTCAAGCTGGGCGCGAAGGCGAAGGGTCCCAGCGACATCATCCAGGAGACGCTGCCTTCGGGGGCGAAGGTGGTAGTGCGCGTGGAGCCGGCGGTGCCGCTGTTCGCGGTGCGCGCGGCGTTCATGGGCGGGTTGCGCTACGAGACGCCGGCGGACAACGGACTGACGACGCTCTTGGCGCGCAGCCTCACGCGGGGCACGCCGACGCGGGACGCGGAGGAGATTTCGCAGCTCGCGGACATCTACGCGGGCAGCATGGGGGGCTTGAGCGGACGCAACTCGGTGAACCTGCGCGGGGAGTTCCTCTCGCGGCACTTCGAGGCGGCGTTCCGGCTGTTCTCCGACAGCGTGTTGCACCCCTCGTTCCCCGAGGTGGAGGTGGCGCGGGAGCGCTCGCTGATGCTCCAGGACATCCTCACGCGGGAGGACAAGCCGTCGGGCCTGGCGTTCGACCTGTTCAACCGGACGCTGTTCCGGACGCACCCGTACCGGATGCCGACGCTGGGTGAGAAGGAGTCGGTGGAGGCGCTGGGGCCCGAGGCGCTCCGCGCGTACCACGAGAAGTACATGGACCCGTCGCAGCTGGTGCTGACGGTGGTGGGCGACGTGAAGGTGGACGAGGTGCTCGCGCTGGCGAACGAGTACTTCGGCAAGTCGCGGGGCAAGGCCGCGCCGGCGCCGCGCATCCTGGAGGAGGGACCGCTGGAGGGTGCGCGCGAGGAGAAGCGCGTGCTGGCCAAGGCGCAGTCGCACCTGGTGATGGGCTTCCGGGGCATGCGCATCAACGACCCGGAGCGGCACGCGCTGGAGGCGCTGTCGGGGGTGTTGTCCGGCCAGGGCGGGCGGCTGTTCGTGGAGCTGCGCGACAAGCGGTCGATGGCGTACAGCGTGAGCAGCTTCGGCGTGGAGGGCATCGAGCCGGGCTACTTCGCGGCGTACATGGGGACGAGCCCGGAGAAGGTGGACGCGGCGCTGGAGGGCATCCGCGCGGAGCTTCGGCGCGTGCGTGACGAGCGGATTCCCGAGGCGGAGCTGGAGCGGGCGAAGCAGAACCTCATCGGCACGCATGAGATCGCGCTCCAGCGCAACGGCGCGCGGGCGGGGATGATGGCCATGGACACCCTCTACGGGCTGAACCTGGACAACTTCCTGCACTATGCGGAGCACATCGCCGCGGTGACGTCGGAGCAGGTGCGGGACGTGGCGCGCAAGGTCATCGACTTCGACAAGAGCGCGCTCGCCATCGTCGGGCCGTGATGTCGGGATGGCGAGCGCCGGGGTTTTGGCGCTCGCCTTCAATCAGGTTCAAATCGAGAGCTACACCGACGTGAGCTTCACGCCGGTGACTTTCAACCGCACCAGTGCTCGCTGGAGATCCTCGGACACGATGAGCGCGATGGACCAGCCCTCGGTGCGGAACACCTTCGCATCCCCCACCTTCGCGGGGTCGATGCGCATGCCATAGACATCACGGTACTGCCCCAGCTTCTCGGGTCGATGGTCGTCCTCGGTCCAGTAGAGCACCTCTTCCGTCGCCCCATCGTCGATGCAACGGATGAGCTTCGTCGCCACGAGGATGAAGTACGCGTCGGGGCGCCCCTGGATATCCACGGGGACGAGCTGCACATCGTCAGGAGCAAGCTCCTGGAAGAGGTTGGCCACGGTCACATGGACCACGGGCGTGCCGAAGCCCGCCAGGGAGAAGTCGAGCGCCTTGCCCGGAACTTCGATGGGAACGGAGAGCCGCCCGCTCACCGCCACCGGATGGCCCTCCCTGAACATCCAGGGGTTCTCCAGCTCGCGCCCTTGGGACTCTCGGGGATGCCCCAGGTCCCATCGGCCCGGCACCGAGACATCGTCGGTCAATTGGAAGTACCGCTTCACCATCGCGCAGCCTCGGTCTCACTCGCTTCGCGTCAGCAACTTGTTCAAGCCCGAGCCAGGAGTGGAGACCTCCCTCGCGAGCCGTCTGAGTTCCGTGACCAGGACCTCACGACACTCCATCACCGTCCGGCATCCCTTCGTCGCTTCTTCCAGCCGTGCATAGACGCGCTCATGATAGCGCTGCGGATGGGGACCTCGATGGCCTTGAACCTCGACCACGTTCTCGGCGTCCTTCAGCTCCATCCCCGCCTTCGCGAAGATTCGTCGGAACCGTGGCGTCCAAGGGCCACCCCGGACCGGAGATTTGCTGTTCTTGTCGGTGGCGATGTGATGGTTCTCGGGGTCCCTGCCGCCCATCTCACGTGACGCCATGGCGACGGCGTTGGGAGCCAGCGCGATGGTGAAGCCATCTGCTGCCATCGCCACCGACTGGACGCCTCCGATCGCCCCGTAGCGGTAACCCGCCTGAGACTCGACGAAGAGCGCGGCCTGCGAGGAGCCGGGCAGCCTTGAGGAGCGAGCCAACAGTCCCGCTGTATTCCCCAGAGCAGCGGTGGTCAGCATGACGAAGATGCGCGCCGCGTTCTCTCCAAGGACTTCACCGTAGACCTCTCCCGCGTCACGGAGTTGCTCGAAGGTCGTGGCCCGGTCCACGGTCCGCACCAGCGAGACCCATCCATCCAGGATGCGCCAGACCGTGTCGACGCCCAGGTAGGCGATGGCCGAGGCCGTCAGCAGCGCAGCAAGGCCCTTACTCATGGGCTCGGGCAATACCCAGAGGAGCATGTACATGCTGACGGAGGCACTCACCGTCGCCATCAATGCCTGTGGGTCCGCCATGTCCTCCAGCGCTTCCGCCGTCTCCTCCCAAACTGACTCCATTGCGATGGCCATGGCCAACGAGTACTTGCCGTCGCTGGCCAGCAATGGGCCCTCCGTCAGCAGGCGGAGGCAATCACCCGGTTGGTTCTTCCGCTCACACCAATGGCCGTAGGCGCACGTCAGCGCATCGTCCGCGTAGGACTCCAGCAGGCTCGGTCCATCGGGTGAATCTTGCTCCTTCCGGGGGATGAGCCGTGGTCCCTGGTTGTCGAAGAAGAACACCCCACTCCGCTCGGGAACACCGAAGAGTTCGCGTGCCTCTCGCATGGGACTCGCGAAAGGTCGCACGTCTCGAGCGAGTACCACCACTGCGGCCTCGAACTCCTCTTCGTCCAACTCCACCGGCGCAGCATCGTCCTGGGCGATGGGAGCGTGTGCCAGTGGAGGCTCGACCCCTGTCTCCAGGCGAACCAGACGCGTCGTCCCGCATCCCGTCACGGCCAGCGCAAGCAACAGCCCGACAATCCCGAGCGCTTTCATCCACGCCCTCCCTCTCCGGACTCGTTCCCCGAAGACTGGGCTCCGGGATATCAGAGTGAGTGGGCTGGTGAGGACAAGAGACTCCTCCGCAATCAATCAGAGTTCAGTGCCAGGGAGCACGGGTGACGGCGGCGGTGGCTCCGCTTCCGGCACCTCCCGGAGTCCCATCGACAGCGCCGAGTCGAGCGCATCGAGCAGTGGCCCCGTGGGAGCCCCAGGCAACGTGTTGCACGCCCGGACAAGGTCGCGCTTCCTGCGCAGCTTCTCCGGCTGCCGCTTCGCCTCCACCGCGAGCGCCTCCACATCCACCGGCGCCGACAGCAAGACAGCACACGTGCGGAACAACTCCATCCGCGCGCGGTCGTCCTCCTCCAACAACACCGGCGCCCCGTCCAGCTTCAGCCCCTTGAAGCCCAACGCCCGCACCTGCTCCACATCGAGCACCAGCACACCGTTCTCCGTGGGACGTGGCGCGGGCGGCTCGCCCTTGCCTCCGGTCAGCTCCACCACCCCGTCCGCCGGCTCGGGATGACAGGGCACCTCGCGCAGCGCCACCATCTCATCCGCCTTGCGCGTCTCCGTCGTCTCCCCTCCCCTGTGGAGCTGGATGAGCCCCGCGACCAGCGCCGGCACGCCGACCGACAACAACACCACGCCCCACGTCGTCGCCACCTTGCGACTCGAAGGCCCGTAGTGCCCGTCCCGGTCGATGCCATCCCGGTCCGGCGTGTTCGAGAACAACGTCCTCCCGAGCACCAGGAAGCCACCGATGCCCGTGAGCACCCCACCCGAGCTCACCGCCCCCGCCGCGCCCGGTGACGAGTGCGTGCTGATGAGGTTCTCCGTGTACTCGACGTGCTGCTCCGTCCGGCAGACGTCCGCCGTGGAGAACCGCAGCGAGAGCCGGGGCCAGTCCACCGCCGCGCTCGCGAAGGGCATCCGCTCCCCGAGCTGCGACTCCTGGACATACGTGCGCAGCACAGGCCCCCGCTCGGTGCGCCGCTCCACGTCCAGCGGCGTGCACCCCACCGCCAACATCAACACCGACGCCACCCACCGCTTCATGGCTGCTCCCCCCGGAAGTACGCCGCCACGTCCGGGCACTCCACCAGGAAGCGCGTTGTGTCCTCGCAGCTCGGCGACTTCTCCGTCGTCGTCCCCACCCGGATGAGCGGCTCCCGGCAGTCCAGCACCCGCTCCCGCGCGGGCGTCACGAAGGCGAAGTCCTCCGAGCCACACCCCGTCCGCTCCAGCAGGGTCGTCTCACAGGAGGTGTCCAGGTCGAGCTGCTCGGCGACTCCGGGGCAGGCCGACGTCTGGCAGAGGCGGGTCACCACATCCCGACAGACCGCCGCGTCGGGTGCTTCCGGGCCGGAGCAGGCACACAGCCAGGCCAGGGGCCACAAGATGAACAGGTATCTCACGGCGCTCCCACGCTACGCACGGCGCGGTAAAAGGGCCCGCATGTCCCAGACCTATCTGTCACTCACCGTGGAGTTGCCCGAGGAAGCGTCCGAGGCCGTACAGGACCTCCTCCACGAGTCCGGTGCGCTCGGCCTCGAGGTACGAGACCGCGAAACCCCCACCATGCCCGGCGTGAAGGCCCCCAACGCGGGCGAGTCCATCGTCATCGGCTACTTCGAGGACCGCCCCACCGCCGAGTCCGCCCGCGACAGCGTCGCCGAGTCCTTCCCCGACGCCCGCCTCGCCCTGGACGAGCAGCCCCAGCAGGATTGGAGCAACGAGTGGAAGTCCCTCATCAAGTCCGTCCATGTCGGCCGCCTCTGGGTGGGCCCGCCCTGGGACGTGGCCAACGCCCCCGCGGACGCGGTTCGCCTGGTCATCGAGCCCAAGATGGCCTTCGGCACCGGTGACCACCCCACGACGTCCCTGTGCCTCGCCGCCGTGGACGCATACATGACCGACCACCCCGGCGCGAGCGTCCTGGACGTCGGCACCGGCACCGGCGTGCTCGCCATCGCCGCGAAGAAGCTCGGCGCGGGCCGCGTGGTCGCCACCGACAACGACCCCACCTCCGTGGAGCTCGCCCAGGAGAACCTCACCGACAACGGCACCCCGGACATCGACGTGTCCGGCAAGGAGCTCACGGCCGTCGAGGGCACCTTCGACCTCGTGCTCGCCAACATCCTCGCCAACACGCTCATCGAGCTGGCGCCGCTCATCGCGCCCAAGGCCAAGGACCGGCTGGTCCTCGCGGGTGTGCTCTCCCACCAGCGCGCCGACGTCGAGGCCGCCTACCGCAACCTCGGCTTCACCGTGCTCCCCGGCGCCACCCAGGGTGAGTGGGTGCGCATCGACTTGAAGCGCTGAAGGTCTCCCTCCGAGGGCTCGAACGAGGCCAACCCCTCACGAGCCTTCGGATGCCTGGAGCGCTCCTCGATTCCGAACCCAGGAGTGGCCCTTCGCGACGCCACTCCACCTCGCGCGCGAAGGCCCCCCTCGTGCCCTACTGCACGACGAGGGGACGCGGTGCTGAGCCAGGACACGTGTCCTGCGCCTTCACCGCCTGCTTCGGGCCTCGCGTCAATGCGTCCCTTTGCTCGGCGGAGCGCGAACGGGCTTCAGCTCCTTGTCCAGCTCGACCACCGCGGAGCCGAGCCCACCGCTCTGCATCCGCGAGTAGCGCACGTCATCGATGGTGACGCGCCACCCCTGCTCCGTCTCGTGCACCTGATACGTGGGCAACCGCAGCCAGTTCGACAGTCCGCGCAGGTGCGGCGCCGCGAGCGCGGCCTGGATGACCGGGCCGGGGTTCGGCTCGCGCGGCAGGCTCGGGCCATTGATGCGCAGGTGCTCCTCTCCGCCCTTCAGGAAGTCCGCCGTCACGAAGTGATAGCGGTCCTTCCCCACCGCGATGAGGTCTCGCACGAAGGGGTTCGCCGGCACCGGCCCCGCGATGACTCGCTCCACCGACTGCCCCTGCCCCTCCAGCCACGCCTTCGCGCGAGGCGCCGCCACCTGCGAGCCCAACAGGATGGCCCCCAGGTACAGCACCAGCCCCACGCCACACACCGTGGCCACGCGCTGCGTGGACACCACCTGCGTCCCCTTCAATCGCAGCCACACAATCGCCGCCACGCCCACCACCCACAGCACCTTCGCGGGCCACGGCACGAAGGCGGGGACCGTCACGAGCGCCGTGCTCGCGAGGCCCAACACCATCCACCCCGCCGCGGACTTGCGCGTGCGCGCATCCGCCATGATGACCGCCGCCCCCGCGAGCAACCACACCCACGGGTCGATGATGAACAGCGTGTCCCCGTAGAACCACGCCCCGTCGAACGGCATCAACAACCGCACGCCATACGTGTTGAGCCAGTCCAACGCGGGATGACTCAACACCGACAGCGTCGACAACAAGAAGAGCGGCCCCGCGCGCGCAGGCTCCAGCTCCGGATGGCGACGCCTGCGCACGAAGCGGTCCCACGCCAGCATCAACCCCGTGAGCACGAATGGCCAGATGGCCAGCATCAACACGCCGTGCGTCCACCCGCGTCGCCAGTACAGCGAGGCATCCGAGCCCGCGAACGTCACCACCGCGTCCACATCCGGGAGGTTGGCGCCGATGACGAGCGTCGCGGTGGCCAGCGGCGTGTAGCGCTTGAGCCCCGCCTCCGCCATCCAGGCTCCGACGAGCGAGTGCGCGAGATTGTCCATGTCCCCCCGAGGCTACTTCACCCCACGCGGACCTCGACACCTCGCGTCAGCCGAAATCCTCCAGCACGCAGGGCCCAGGCGGATTAACACTCGCCCCGCGCACCCCTTCTTGTGGAGCACTCCATGTCCCTGTCGATGTACGAGGCCACCATCCCCGTCTTCATCCGCGCCCTCGAGGTGCTCTCCACCCTCGTCACGCAGGGCGAGAAGTACGCCCAGGAGAACGGCCTCGACCCGAAGCAGGTGCTCGAGGCGCGCCTCGCGTCGGACATGTTCAACCTGGTGCAGCAGGTCCAGCGCGCCAGCGACACCTCGAAGGCCACCGCCGAGCGGCTCAGCGGCGCGCCCGCCCCGCGCATGCCCGACACCGAGAGCACCTTCGATGAGCTGCGTCAGCGCATCGACAAGACCATCACGTACCTCAAGTCCGTCCCCGCCAAGAGCTTCGCGGGCAGCGAGAACCGCAACGTCACGCTCACCACCGGCACCCTCAAGCGCGACTTCAAGGGCGACGAGTACCTGCTCACCTTCGGCCTGCCCAACTTCTACTTCCACATCACCACCGCCTACGGAATCCTCCGCCACCTGGGCGTGCCCATCGGCAAGAAGGACTTCATCGGCCCCATGTGAGCCCCGGCTGAACGCCTCTTGGGCCCGACGCGCCGGACAGGCTAGCGTCCCCGGCGCGTGGAGCCCCCTGCCTCCCAGTCCCTCCCGAGACCTCCCACGGAGGTCCGCTCGCAGCTCGTGGGTCCGCTGCTCGCGTACCTGCGCGCCACGGGCCTGGACCCCACGCCCCTGGTGGAGCGCTTCGGCCTGCCGCTCGACGCGGGCTCGCTCCCCGAGGTCAGCCTCCCGCTGTCCACCCTGCACGCCTTCCTCGACGCCGCCGAGCGGCTCTCCCAGGACGCCTTCCTTGGCCTGCACGTCGCCCAGCGCGTGCCTCGCGGCAACTACGGCCTCGTCGAGTACATCGCCCGGGCCTCGCCTACGCTGCGCGACACCTTCCGCGCGATGGCGCGCTACATGGCCCTCCTGGAGCCCGCCTGGAGCGCGTCCTTCACCGACGACGCGGACGGCGGCGGCACCTTCTCCTACGGCATCGAGGGCGCCCCGCTCGCATACGGACGCCACGCCAGCGAGTACGGACTCGCGCTCTTCACCCACGTCGGCCGGCAGCTCACCGAGCGCCCGTGGTCGCCGCGCGCCATCGCCTTCGCGCACCCCGCCCCTCCGGACATCGCGCCGCTGGTGGACCACTTCGGCGTCGCGCCCACGTTCAACCGCGGCCGCAACGCGCTCACGCTGGACGCGGCCACGTTGGATTTGCGCGTGCTCGGCGCGGACCCCGCCCTGCTCTCCGTGCTGGAGCGCGCCGCGAGCGCCGCCGTGCCCTCGCCCGTACCGGACGCGCCCGGCTTCGTCCAGGCCGTGCGCGACACCATCCGCGCGTCCCTGCGCGAGGGCGCGCCCCAGGCCGCCGACGTGGCCAAGGGACTCCACCTGAGCCTGCGCACCCTCCAGCGCCGCCTCACCGAGCACGGCACGTCCTTCCAGGACGAGGTCGACACGGTGCGACGTGAGCTGGCCTACCAGTACCTGCGCGACGTGAACCTGGGCGTCAGCCAGGTCGCCTTCCTCCTGGGCTACTCCGAGCTGAGCACCTTCGACCGCGCCTTCAAGCGGTGGACGGGGATGACGCCGCGCGTCTGGCGCGAGGGCGCCGAGCGGGGCTGAGCCACCGGACGTGCGGGCCCGCCGCCCCGTGGCGTCCCGTGCCAGGAGATTGGCGTGAGCCGCCAGGGACACGCGCCGGGGACTCCCCTAACTTGGGAGGTCCCCTGCTCCACCGTCCGGAGGACGCCATGCTCAAGGCCCCCATCGCCGTGCTCTTCGACGAGTACTACTCGTCGCACCAGCACCCCACCAACCGGCTGACCCACAAGGTCGCCATTCCGGTCATCGTCCTGCACATCATCGCGATGCTGGACTGGGTGAGGCTGGCGACGGTGCCCGCGCTGCCGGGCGGCGTGCTGACGCTGGGCATGGTGGCCTGGGCGCTCGCCGCGGTCTGGTACCTGCGCGCGGACGTGAAGCTGGGGCTCGTCGTGGTGGCCTTCATGGCCGCCTGCTTCCCCCTGGGCCGGCTGATGCCCACCTGGAGCGTGCTGGCCATCGCAGCGTTCGGCTGGCTCATCCAACTGGCGGGCCACGCCGTGTGGGAGAAGAAGTCCCCGTCCTTCCTCACCAACCTGGTGCACGCGCTGGTGGGCCCGCTGTTCTTCGTCGCCGTGCTCTTCGGCGACTACGTCATCAAGCCCCAGCCCCAGGGCGCCACGCCGGCGCGCGCCTGACGTATCCTCCGGACTCCCATGAGCTTCGCCGACAAGCTGCGCACCTGGATGCCCCTGCACGAGAACGGCCTCAGCCGCGCCGTGCACTTCTTGGGCGCTTACATGTTCATCTTCGCCCTGCTCGTCCCGCTGGGCCTCGTGCGCTTCTCGGTGGGAGGCTTCTCGCTGTCCGCCGCCCACGTGCTGGTGGCCCTGGTGGCGCTGTACGCCATCAGCCTGGAGTGGACGGCGGGCCTGCTGATGAGCCTGCCGCTCTTCCCCACGCTGAGCGCCGCGCTGGCCGTGGGCCACCTGCCCGGCCCCACCGTGGCCATCGTCGCCGTGTCCGTGATGGTGGTGCGCTTCGCGCTCGTGGTGGGCGCGCACGTCGTCCTCGAGAAGAAGACCCACGGCCTGTCCCTGGGCGGGCCGCAGCTGTTCTTCATCGAGCCGGTGTACCTCATCACCCTGCTGCTGTTCGGCATGGGCCTCAAGCGCGACCTGCACGCGCGTGTCATGTCCGGTGGGTCCCGCCCCGCGCCGCTGACGGTGTGAGCCCGCGCGCCTGGGGGCCTTCCTCCCTCAGGTGCCGCTGGCGATGCGCACGGGAGCGGGCGACTCGACGTCCGCGTCGAGCGCGTGGCCCTGGAGCGCGTGGACCACCACCGCTTCCCGGCGCCCCCTCACGTGGGCCTCGCCCAGGCGCAGACCGACGAAGTCGCCGCCGCCGCGCGTCCACGTGCTCTCGCTCACCAGGATGTCCACGCCGTGGACCTTGGTGAGCCCCTCCACCCGCGAGGCCAGGTTCACCGCGTCGCCGATGACGGTGTACTCGTGCTGCTCGGCGCCCCCGAGCATGCCCGCGGCCACCACGCCCGTGTGAAGCCCGATGCCGATGCGCAACGGCGGCAGTCCCCGGCGCAGGCGCAGCACGTTGAGCTCGGCCAGCTTCTCGCGCATGGCCAGGGCCGCGCGCATCGCCTGCTCCGCGTGGTCGTCGCTCGAGTCCGGTACGCCCCAGCACGCGAGCATCCCGTCCCCGAGGAACTTGTTCACGATGCCCCCGTGCGCCATCACGATGTGCGTCATCCGCCCGAAGTACTCGTCGAGCAGCTCCAGCACCTCGCGCGGCTGCAGCGTCTCGCTCAGCATGGTGAAGTCGCGGATGTCGCTGAAGAGGATGGTCACCTCGCGCTGCACCGGCCGCAGCGACGTGTCCCCCGACGCCATCACCCGCTCCACCACCGGCTTGGGCAGGAAGCGCGACAGGCCGTCGCGGCGCCGCAGCCGCAGGAACATGCTGCCCACCTCCGCGTTCGTCATCGCGATGAGCAGCCCCAGCGTCACGTAGCAGAAGACGACGAAGCTGGTGCTGGACCACGTGCCGTGCCCGGACACGCCCGCGACGAAGGCATACCCCATGGACGACAGCGCCGTGGACAACAGCACGTGCAGCCACGAGAAGCGCGCCACGGAGAACACCAGCACCATGCCCATGCTCGCGCCCAGCATGCCCGCGTCGAACTGGCCCGTGCGCGCCCAGGCATGCCACCCCATGAAGGCGAAGAAGCTGGTGTCCGCCACCGTGGTGGGCACGGGCAACCACCGTGCGTGCCTCAAGTGCGGCCGCTGGCGCAGCAGCACCACCAACGCGAGCACGGAGAACAACCCGTACAGGACGATGGCCAGCACGCGCTGGAGGTCATGCGGCGGCAGGGACTCGCCGGTGACGTGCGCGATGCCACCCTGGCTCACCGACAAGAGCGCCATCAGCGCCAGCCGCACCCACGCCACGCGCCGCTCGCCTCGCAGCGAGCTCTCCGCCAGCACCAGTTCCTCGTTGGCGCGGCTCAGCGCGAAGCGGGCCACGGCGGAGTCCTGTCCCGGCGAGAAGCCCTCGTCGTCCCGGCCCATGATGGCGAGCTCCCCTTCCTTCCCTTCCCGGGGCGGAGCCAGGACCTCCGCCTGGCCCGTCATCGTCACGTCCGCGCGTCCACCACGCCCCGTGCGCGAAAAGGTCCAGGGGAACCTGCCACGGGGCACCGACATGCTCATGGTGCCTCAAGTCGCGAAGGCCAGCGAGCCCTGGCGTCGGGCCGGCGCTTGCTGTTGAAGTCCCCGCCCCGACACGCCCCCACCCCGTCGCCGCTGGAGAAGCCCACGTGGTCCGCCTCTTCGTCCCCATCGCCGAGCCCGCCCCCGACACGCTCGTGCTCACCGGCGAGCGCCGCCACTACGTCGTCCACGTCCTGCGCCTGGGCGAGAACGACACGCTGGAGGTCTTCGACGGCAAGGGCCGCGCGTTCGAGGCGAAGGTCACCGGCGTGGACGCGCAGGAGGTGCGCGTGAGCCTGGGAGCGTCGCGACAGGCGCCGCCCCGCCGCGCGGTGAGCGTGGTGCAGGGCCTGCCCAAGGGCGACAAGCTGGAGTGGGTGCTGCAGAAGGGGACGGAGCTGGGCGCGGCCGCCTTCCTCCCCGTGGACACGCTGCGCAGCGTGGTGAAGCTCGAGCCCAAGCGCGCGCAGGAGCGCACCCAGCGGTGGACGAAAATCGTGGAGGAGGCCGCGCGCCAGTGTCGTCGTGACGACGTTCCCGGCGTCGAGGTGCCGCGCTCATTGGGTGACGCCGTCGGCGCGCTCGCGCGGGGCACGGTGGTGCTGGTGTTGGACGAGGAGGAGTCCGCGGTGCCGCTGGGCGAGGCGTTCCGGGCCGCGGGCGCCGGCACGCCCATCGCCCTCGTGGTGGGGCCCGAGGGCGGGCTCGCCCGTGAGGAGGTGCAGGCGCTGAAGGCCCAGGGCGCCCGCCCCGTCACGTTGGGTGCGCGCATCCTCCGTACGGAGACGGCCGCGCTCGCCGCCCTGGCGGTGATGATGCACCTCGACGGAGAGCTTGGTTAGCGAGGGGCCAGTCGAGCGCCCGTTCCACACGGGTTCCCACCTTCTCTGGGCCATTCCTACGTTTGGACCATCTGGGACCTTCCGGGTCCCCACAGACAGGAGAAGGGTTCATGGGGATCATCGCATTCATCATCATCGGCCTCATCGCGGGCCTCATCGCTCGCGCCATCCTCCCCGGCAAGCAGAGCATGGGCCTGTTGGCGACGACGCTGCTGGGCATGGTCGGCTCGCTGCTGGGCGGATTGATCGGGTCCCTCTTCACGCGGGACGGACGGCTCTTCGACTTGCGACCCTCGGGTCTCATCATGTCGGTGCTGGGTGCCATCGTCGTGCTGCTCATCGTCGGAGCGGTGGGACGGCGCCGTGTCCACGCCTAGCGTGAGGCGCTCCACACCGGCTGTCCCCCAGGGGACAGGTGGACGCCTGTCGTTGACGAGCCCCTGACGGTTCCTCGACCGAGGGACCTCGGGGGCTCGCCACTTTTCTTGCTCCTTCGGTGCGGACGTCTTTTCATGGCGACGCGTCTCATCCCGGAGGAGAGTCCGTTGTCCAAGTGCATGAAGTGCGGAGCCCTGTTGCCGCCCGTCGGAGAGTGCCCCGCCTGCGCCAAGGCCGCCGCCCAGACCACCCTGCCGGGTCTGCCGAGCTTCCTCGACCGGGACCTGCAGATCGACCGCCGCTCCGGCATGCGTGACGACGGCCCCGCCTTCGCCGAGCGCAGCCCCGCTCCCCCGGCCCCGCCGTCCGTGGCGCCGCTCGCGGGCCCGCTTCCTCCGCCCGCCGCGCCCCGCGCCGCCGCGCCCCAGAATCCGCCCGGGGTCGCCCGCCCCACCCCGCCGGGCATGACGCCCTCGCACCGGCCCGCGCCTCGCGCCGCGACGCCTCCGCCGGCCGCCCAGCCATCCTGGGCCCAGGGGGGTGGTTTCCCCATGGACGTGCCGCCCGTGCCCTCCACGGCCCAGACGCCCATGTCCGCCATGACGCCCGCCTACGGCACCCCGCCGGTGCCGCCGCGTGTGCAGCCCCTGGTGGCGCCCGCCCCTGGCCTCCCCCGCGTGGAGACTCCGGCGCCCGCCGCGAGCCTGGCGGACACGGAGCCCGGCTCGCCCATGCCGTCGGGCCTGCCCTGGTCCGCTCCGGAGCCCGTGGCCCCGGTGTCCTCGGGCCTGCCCGTGATGGCGGCCCTGGAGACGCCGGCGCCTTCCGCGTCCAGCCTTCCGGCGGTGGAGTCCGCGCCCGCTCCGGTGTCCACGGGTCTGCCCGTGATGGCCAGCGCCGCGCCTCGGGCGGAGAAGCCGAAGTCCGTGCGCACCGCCGCGGTGCAGCCGGGGGTCGCCGAGGTCCACGCGCGCCCCGCGTCGCTGTGGCGCCGGCTGCTGTCCTTCAGCATCGACGCGGCGGCCATCGGTGGCGTGGCGGCGCTGTACATCACCCTGGCCTCGTCGGTGACGGGGATGAAGGCGCCCGAGGCGGGCCTGTCCGGCCTGGACGGGTTCGTCGCGTGGCTGCGGGCGCTGCACACGGTGCTGCTGCCCGGGTTTTTCCTGGTGCTGGTGTTGGCGCTCGTGTACTGCGCGGTGGCGGCCTTCCTCTGGAACGGACGCACGTTGGGCCGACTGCTGCTGGGCCTCAGGCTGGTGGACACCCACGGCCTGGCGCCGGCGCCGGGAAGGGCCATCGTCCGCGCGATGCTCGCCAGCCTCTCCTTCGTCCTGTTCCTGGGCGGATTCTGGATGGCGCTCTTCGATCGCCGTGGACAGACGCTCCATGACAAGCTGACGTCCACCTTCGTCGTTCAACCGAGCTGAACCACCGCTTCATTGTGCCTTGCGGCCGCGGCCGTAAGATGCCGCGCCTACA
Organism: Myxococcus faecalis; assembly: GCF_050039385.1. Taxonomy (NCBI): domain Bacteria; kingdom Pseudomonadati; phylum Myxococcota; class Myxococcia; order Myxococcales; family Myxococcaceae; genus Myxococcus; species Myxococcus faecalis. Next base: position 3,309,684 of record NZ_CP144336.1, read on the forward strand.
TGCCCGCCCGCCTTGCCCAGCTCCTCGTCTCCCGCACGCTCCTTTCCCAGGAGAAGGCGGGAGAGTTGTTGCGACTCCAGCAGGCCCAGGGCGGACATCTGGACACGCTGCTCTTGGAGCAGGGGCTCGCGAACGAGGCGGATGTCCTCTCGCTGCTCGGTGACGTCGCGGGCTTCCGGCCCGTGAACCTGGTCGACTTCGAGCCGAACCTCGAGGTCGCGTCCTTCATCCCGCCGAAGATCGCGGAGCGGCTGTGCGTGGTGCCGCTGTCGCTGGATGGGCAGACGCTGCACGTCGCCTGCGCGTATCCGGTGCCGAAGAAGGAGCTGGACGAGGTCGGGTTCCTGCTCGGCAAGCCGCTCGAGTTGTGGGTGGCCACCGAGGTGCGGATTCGCGAGTGGATCTCCACCATCTACCGCCAGCCGCTGGCGCCGCGCTTCACGCAGCTGGTGTCCGCGTTGGACCCGGACAAGCAGCTCCCCGTCACGCCGCCGCCTCCTCCGCCGGCGGACGAGTCGCTCACGGTGGACATGGTGGAGCGGCTGGCCCGCTCCGTCGCCGGTGAGCCGGTGGCCGCGGAGATTCGCGCCGCGCCCCGCGAGGCGCCCGCGCCCCAGCGTCCGCCTCCGCCGCCGCCTCCCGACCCGGTGCCGCCACCCGCCTTCGTGCGAGCCCCGCTGCGGCTGAACATGCCCGCGGCCGAGCGTCCCTCGACGCCGCCGTCCAGGCCCGATACGTCTCGCCCGGCCCAGCCGCCGGTGCTCACGGCGACGCCCCCTCGGCCTCCCGTGGAAGCGACGCCCACGACGGTTCAACGGGGCGGTGTGCCGTCCGCGAGCGGTGCTCCGACTGGGGCGCGCGCCGGAGGGACTTCGCCGACGGGCGCGCAGTCTCCTGCCCGGTCCACGACGGGTACCTCCGGGGGACAGCCTCCGCCGTTTTCCCCGACGAGCGGAGCCTCGGCCGGAGTGCCCGGAACGCAGTCCTCCGCGAGCGGCGCTTCACCGACAGGCTTCGCGGGACAGCCTCCCGCGGCGAGTGGTGCTTCGCCCGGCACGCAGCCCGCGGCGGGCGGCGGCTCAACGACAGGGTTCGCGGGACAGCCACCGGCGCAGCTCGCGGCGAGCGGCGCCTCCTCGACGGCTTCAGCGGGCCGCCCCGCGACAGGTCCCGGCGCGCAGCCTCCGGTGACGACGGTGAGCGGCGTTCCGTCGGCCACGTCCACGGGCCGACTCGTGACAGGCCCCGCCGCGCAGCCTCCGGCGACGACGCAGGGTGGTGCTTCTTCTGGCGCACGTCCCTCCACGGCGCCTGCCACGCAGCCTTCCTCCCAGCCCGTGACGGGGGCGCGTGCCTCCACGGCTCCGGCCAGCGGAGCGCCTTCTTCCGCGACGACGCCTGGCGCCGCGCCCCCGTTGTGGCCGCCCGCGCAGTCCGGTGGCGCGCCGCAGCTGTGGCCACCGGGTCCCGCCGCGCCCACGTCGGGGGCGGACTCCGTGCCGCTCTCCACGATGCGCTTCGGCTCGCCGCTGTTGGCCGGAGGTCCTCGGCCCGAGGTGCCGCCCGCGCAGCCTCCGCGCTCGAGCGAGCCCGCGTTCATCGTCTTCCCCAATCCGAACAAGCCGGCCGCGCAGCCCAAGGCCAGGCCGCCCGAGCCCGAGGTCCGGCCGCCGCCCACCGCGTCCGCCAATCAGGAGGTCCCTGACTGGACGCTGGCGGCGGCGCGCGCCGCGCTGCGCGAGTCCACCAAGGACCGCGACAAGTTGATGGACGTGGCGCTGCGCTTCGGCCGGCGGACGTTCGACTACGTGGCCGCCTTCGCGGTGTTGCGAGGCGCGGCGATTGGATGGGAAGCGCGCGGCGAGGGCATGGCGAGCGAAGGGCTCACCCAGGTGTCCGTGCCGCTCGACGCGAGCAGCGTCTTCCGCACGGTGGCGGTGACGCGGGGAAGCTACGCGGGGCCGCTGCCTCCGGACGCGCTCACCCGGCACTACCTGGAGCTGTTCGGTCGGCAGACGCCGCGCACGGTGTTCCTGTACCCGGTGGAGGTGAAGGGCCGGCTGGTGGCCATCCTCTACGGAGACTGCGGACAGAAGCCGATGAGCCAGCGCCGGCTGTCGGACTACATCCTGTTCTGCCAGGACCTGGCCTCGGCATTCCAGGAGCTCATCCTCTTCCGCAAGCAGCGCGTGTCCGAGCCTCGCTCCGTCGAGGAGGACATCACCATCGACGTGGACGTGCCGGTGGCCGCCACGCCCGCTCCCGCGCCCGCGGTGGTGGCGGGGCTGGGGTGGAGCCCGTTCTTCGGTCGAGGCGCCGCGGGCACGGTGGGACGCGCCGCCGCGCTGCCGCCTCGCGCGCAGTCGCAGGAGGAGCGCCCGCCGCCGGACTTCGCGCCGCTGCTGCGTCGGCTCACGGGCCCGGACGCCGCGCAGCGCTCGAACGCGATGGTGGAGCTGGCGCGCTCGCCCGAGGCGAGTGCCCGCGTGCTCGCCCAGCACTTCCCCGGCCCCACCGCGTGGAGCCGGCTGCCGGTGGTGGAGCTGCCCGAGGCGGACGAGCTCGGCCCGATTCCCGCCGCGCTGTCGCGACTGGGGCGCCCGGCCGCGCAGGCGTTGGCGCCGCTCCTGGATTCGCATGACGCGGACACGCGCTACTTCGCGCTGCTCACGGCGGGCAACCTGCCCTACGTGGAGCTGGTGGACGGGGTGCTGCGCGGCCTGTTCGACCTGGAGCCGGACATCTCCAGCGCCGCGCGGGTGGCGGCGGCCGCGCTGAAGCAGCTGCCGAGGTTGGACTCGGCGATGCGTGAGCTGCGCCAGGAGCTCAACAGCCGGGACACGATGCGTCGCGCGCTGGCGGCCCGGGCGTTGGGAACGCTGCATGACCGCGAGGCCGTCGAGGGCCTCATCCAGCTCACGCGCAGCGAGGACGAGATGTGCGCGCAGGCCGCGGCGGAAGCACTGCGCGAGGTGACGCGCATGCCGCTGGGCCTCAGCCCGAAGCAGTGGGCGGCGTGGTGGGCGGAGAACCGCAGCCGTCGCCGCGCGGACTGGCTCATCGCGGCGCTGCGACACCGCGAGCTCGACGTGCGGCTCGCCGCCATCGAGGAGCTGAGCCGCGCGCTCAACGACACGCTCGGCTACTACGCGGACGCGCCGGAGAACGAGCGCGAAGTGGCCGCGCGTCGGTGGGAGAGCGCCGCCGTGGACCCGGCCAATGCGCGCCGGCTGGGCATGCTCTGAGCGTCGGTGAGTCGAGGCGGGCTCCGCCTCGGCTCCGGACGCCGCGCCATCCCGCTATGCTGCGCCGGTGACGCCAGCACGGGACAGGACCCCATGACCGGTGGGATGTGGATCAGCCTCATCGCGTGCGCCGGGCAGCTCGCGCTCGCGGGGCTGGCATTGGCCCGGGTGGGACGCAGCCCGCTCGCGCTGCCGCTCTCCCTGCTCTCCATCGCGCTGTCCGCGTGGAACTTCACCGGCTACGCGTTCGCCCGCGCGAGCGAACCGGGTTGGCGACTGGTGGGCTTCGCCGCCGCGCTGATGACGGTGCCGTGCACCCTGCACTTCACCCTCGCGTTCGTGGGCCGCCGCCGCCGCTCGGCCTGGGCCATGTACGGCACCTATGCCGTCTTCGGCGCCCTCGCCCTGCTGATGCACGTGGCGCTGGGTGTGCCCTCGCTCGCCGCGACAATCCTCACCCTGCGCTTCGGCCTCTTCGTCACCGTCCTCGTGGTCCCACCGGTCATCGGGACCTTCACGCTGCTGGCGCTGCACCTGCGCGACGCACGTCGCCCGGACGAGCGCGCCCGCGCGAGCTTGATGGCCCTGGGGCTCACCTTCCTCGTCGCCCTGCTCCTCACCGAGCTCGCGGTGGAGCTCGGCCTCAGACAGGTGCCACGCCTGGGCAACCTGGGCACGCTCCTGTGCATGCCCTTGATGGCCACCGCCTCGCTGCGCTTCGGGCTCTTCGGACGCGACGAGAGCGAGGGCGCCCCGCGCATGGCGCTGCACGCGGTGGTGCTCGCGGGCGTGGGCGTCCTCGCCTACCTCACCGTCTTCCGCCTCTTCGCCGCGCAGGTGGGCGCGCTCGTCCTGTGCACCACCGCCATCACCTTCTCGCTCGTCGCCGCCACGCGCCGGGGCGTCACCGCCTTCGTCACCCGGGGCGAGCGCATGGAGCGCCTGGCCACCCTGGGCCGCTTCTCCGCGCAGATGGCGCACGACCTGAAGAACCCCATCGCCGCGCTCAAGGGCGCCGCCCAGTACCTCAAGGAAGAGCACGCCCGAGGCCAGTCGTGGGACACGCACGGCGAGTTCCTCGACCTGATGCTCGAACAGGTGGAGCGCCTGGGGCGCGTCGTGGACACCTACCAGCGCCTCGCGCGCGTGGAGCCCCTCCCCCGCCCCGTGGACCTGGGCCGGCTCGTGGAGAGCGTCCTCTCCCTCCAGTCCTTCGCGAGTTCGAGCCCCATCACCATCGTCCGCGAGCTCGCCCCGGACCTGCCCGCCTGCGCCGCGGACGAGGACCTGCTCACCAACGCCGTGGAGAACCTGGTGCGCAACGCCACGGAGGCCATGCCGAAGGGCGGCACACTCACCGTGCGCACGCTGAGGGACGACGAGGACGTGGCGGTGGAGGTGGAGGACACGGGTGAGGGCATGGACGTGCGCACCCGCGAGCGCGCCTTCGACGACTTCTTCACCACCAAGGCCTCGGGCAGCGGGATGGGGCTGGCCTTCGTCCGACGCGTGGTGGAGGCGCACGGAGGCACCGTGGGTCTGACAAGCCGGGAGGGGCGCGGTACGGTGGTGCGTCTGCGCCTGCCGGTGGATGCCCGGCGCGTGGACGGTGGGGCCGAAGGAGAAGCCGCGTGAGTGAGTCGTTGAAGGGAACCGTGCTGCTGGTCGATGACGACCCGGCGGTGGCGAAGGTGCTGGGTGCGCTCCTGGGTCAGGCGGGCCTGGCCACGCACACGGCGCGCAACGGGACGGAAGCGCTCTCGCTGCTCGAGCGCTGGCCGGTGGACGTGGTGGTGAGCGACGTGCGCATGCCCGGCATGGACGGCATGCAGCTGTTGGCCGAGATGGGCCGGCTCTGGCCGGACGTCCCCGTCATCCTCATCACCGCGCACGGCACCGTGCCGCTGGCGGTGGAGGCGATGAAGGCGGGCGCCGCGGACTTCGTGCTCAAGCCCTTCGACCGCGAGGAGATCCTCTTCACCATCCGCAAGGCGCTCCTGCGCGCGCAAGGTGAAGCGACGAACGAACCGCTCCGCACCCCGAGCGCCTTCGTCGGGAGCAGCCAGCGGATGCTGGAGGCCCAGGCCCTGCTCGCGAAGGCGGCCACGGGCATGGCCACGGTGCTGCTGCGCGGCGAGTCCGGCACGGGCAAGGAGCTGGCCGCCAAGGCCGTGCACGACGGCAGCCCCCGGCACGCAGGGCCCTTCGTGAAGCTGCACTGCGCCGCGCTGCCGGACACGCTGCTGGAGAGCGAGCTGTTCGGCTACGAGAAGGGCGCCTTCACCGGCGCGGCCACCCGCAAGCCCGGTCGCGTGGAGCTGGCGCACGGCGGCACGCTGTTCCTGGACGAGATTGGCGACATCTCCCTCGCCGTGCAGGTGAAGCTCCTGCGGGTCATCCAGGAGCGGGAGCTGGAGCGGCTGGGCGGAACGCAGACGGTGAAGGTGGACGTCCGCTTCGTCGCCGCCACGCACCAGCCGCTCGAGGAGCTGGTGAAGGCGGGGAGATTCCGCGAGGACCTCTTCTACCGCCTCAACGTGGTGCCCCTGTGGCTGCCGTCACTGCGCGAGCGCCCCGAGGACATCGAGCCGCTCGCGCGCCACTTCCTGGACATCCACGCGCGCACCAACGGCAAGCCGCCCTTCTCGCTCACCCCGGACGGGCTCGCGGTGCTGCGCGCCCAGCCCTGGCCGGGCAACGTGCGCCAGCTCCAGAACTTCCTGGAGCGCCTGGTGGTCCTCTCGGACGGACAGACGCTCACGGGCGACGACGTCTCGCGCGAGCTGGCCCGGCAGCCGGGGCTCACCACGCCCGTGCTCACGCCGCCCCAGGGCGTCACCGCGCTCGCGAGCCCCGCCGCCGACAGCGGCCGCACGCTCGAGTCCCAACGCAAGGGCACCGAGAAGCAGGCCCTGGTGGACGCACTCGCGCGCGCGGGCGACAACCGCACGCTGGCGGCCCGGCTGCTCGGCATCAGCCGCCGGACGCTCTACAACAAGCTGGAGGAGCACGCCCTGCTGTAGCTACACGACCTGCGTCACCCCGTCGCTCAGCGCCTCCAGCTCCGCGTGGAAGTGGTCGATGAGCGCGTGCGGGTCCGGCACGCGCAGCTCATCCGCGGCCACGCCCACCGTCACCTGCCCCGCGTAGCTGAACAGGCTCACCCCCAGCCCCAGGTGTCCCGCCTGGGGCACCCAGAACGTGAGCGCGCGCAGCTTCACGCCCGCGAGCGACACCGGCTGCCGGGGCCCCGGCACGTTGGTGGCCACCAGCGAGGCCTTCGTGGCGAAGACATCCACCACCACCCGCTCCAGCGGCGCGGGCGTGTAGCCCAGCAGCTCTAGCGCGCCGAAGGTCACCACCGCCTCGGGGGACTTCTTCACCAGGTCCATCCGCCGCGACAGCTCGTGGAGCCGTCGTCGAGGCTCGGCCAGGTGCACCGGCAGCCGCAGCAGCACCACGCCGAACCGGTTGCCCAACGCCCGAGGCACCGGCTCATCCAGCGGCCGCAGGTTCACCGGCACCACGGCGTGCAGGTCCTCGGGAGGGACGTTGCGCGCCTCCAGGTAGCGCCGCAGCGCGCCCGTCAGCGCCGCGAGCAGCACGTCGTTCACCGTGCCGCCCAGGGCCTTGCCCACGGTCTTCACCCGCTCCAGGGGGATGGGCGAGGACCACGCCGCGCGCTTGCGAGTCCCCAGGGGCCCCCTGAGCGGCGTGCGCGGGTCCGGCGTCACCACCATCAGCTTGCCGAGCGCCGCGGCCCCCAGCGCCCCCTGCCGCACCAGGTCTCCGGCGAGGATGGGCTCCGCGGCAATCTCCGCGCCCTTGCGCAGCACCGTCCGAGCCGTGCCCGCCACCGCCCGCGCCCCGCGCATCCACTTCGCGAGCCCTCCCTCACGAGGCGCTGTCCGCGAGGACTCCGGCGCCTCCTCCCGCGCACCGTCCCCATCCGTGAGCGTCAGCAGCACCCGCGCCAGCGCGATGCCATCCGACAGACAGTGATGCAGCCGCGCGAGCAGCACATCGCCCCCGTCTCCACCCTCCAGCACGTGGAACTGCCACAGCGGACGCGAGCGCTCCAGCGGCGTGCTCATCCACTCGCTCACCAGGGACTCCAGCGCGGCGCGGTCTCCGGGGGCCGGCACCTGGAGTCGCCGCAGGTGCGCGTCCAGCGAGAAGTCCTGGGCCTCCTCCCACTGCGGCTGCCCCAGCCGTCCCATCACCACCTTCTGGCGGAAGCGCGGGTAGCACTCCACCAGGCGCGTGCGCACCAGCTCGCGCAGCCGCTCGAAGTCCAGCCGGCCCTCGAAGCCGAGCACGGCTGTGATCATCATCAGGTTGGCGGGCTCCTCCATGTGGAACCACAGCGCGTCCACACTCGCCATCCGCTCCTGGTTCATCCCGGCCACGCGTGCCTCCGTGCGTCCCACCCGACGGGACACACCATGATGGCGCAGGACGGCCTCCCGTGGCGCGCTGTCTTGACGAGGGGGCCGCTACTCCTCCTCGCGCTCGAACTGGAAGGTCTGCTTGGTCGCGTCGTCGACCGTCAACGTGAGCGTCTCCTCCTCGAAGTCCCACCGGAACGAGCCGCCCTTGAACTTCACCCTGGAGCGGGCCAGGGGGATGACGCGCTTGTCACCACACACCGGGCCCACCGCCTGGCCATCCTTCGCGAGCAGCTTCACGTGGTGGTCATCCAGCACCTCCATCGTCCCCCAGGCGCGCACGACGAGCTGGTTGCCCTGCCCCAACGTCGCGTCCTTCAACGCGGTGCGCAGCACGAAGCACCCCTCGGGCGTGATTCGCAGCGTGCGCGCATAGTCCGCGCGCGGCTGGGGTTCGATTCGCGTGAAGCCTCCGTCCTGCTGCAACGGCAGGCTCGCGGCCGCCAGCCGCCAGGCGCCCACCAGCTTCTGGGGCACGGGCCTGGCCGAGGCCGCCTGCCCGTCACACGGAGACTTCTGCTCCTTCTCCGGACTGGGCGGCGCGGGCTCGAAGGCCTTCTGACACGTGTTGCCGCACGCCTTCGCCGAACACTGCGTGTCGTCCTCGGCGCAGCCCGCCTTCAGGGTGCAGGCCTTGAGCCGGTCCAGCGACTGCTCGCAGCCCTCGCGCAGACAGCGGTCCACGCACTCGGGCTCGATGCACTCGGCCACGCACACCCAGTTGGCGCTGCCGCAGACGCCCGCCACCGTGCGTGGACGCTCGCCCCCTTCCTGCCCCAGCGCCGTGAAGGCGCTCAGCAGGCCCCCCACCACCACCCACCCACGAATGGAACCCATGCCGGGGTGAAACCTAGGCACGGTCCGACGGAGGCGAAGCCCTCCAGTCCCCCCGGGTGTCCACCCGCGAGCACTGCCGCCCGCTCCCTCAGCGGAAGTGCCAGCGCCAGGTGCCCACATCCCCCGGGTCGGCCAGCTCCAGCTCGAAGGACAACAGCTCGTTGCGAGCGAAGTCGCGCGGGTCCACGCGCAAGAACGTCATGCCCGCCGGATTCTGTCCTCGCAGCGGCGACACCGTGAAGGACAGCTCCGCGTCGAAGGCCACCTTGTAGAACAGGCAGAAGCCATCCACGCGCCCCGCCTCCATCACCGGCCGCTCGTAGCGCACGCGCTGGGGCAGGCCGTCCGCCGCCATCGTCTCCAAATCAAAGGCGAACGCGGGCTCCGGCTCGCACAGCAGGTGGTCCACCTCGTACGAGCGCACCACGCGCGTGAAGTAGGACGGGTTCATCGCCTCACGCAGCGTCTGCAGGCAGCTGTAGTCCACGCCCGGGATTCGCTGGCTCCAGATGAAGGGCAGGCACGCCTCGTCGCGCAGCTGCACCGGCTCCACGAAGACCTCGAAGCGGTTGGGGAGGATGCGCCCGCCGGGCCTGAGCAGCCGCGAGCGCAGGTCCAGCATCCTCGGCACCAGCCCCGCGTCGAAGAGCGCCTCCCCGAGCAGCTCGTGCAACAGCACGTCCACCTTCTCCGGCGGCTGGAAGCTCCACGGCTGCGCGCGCACGAAGTCGATGTGCTCGAGCCCGTTGCGCCGCGCCACCCACTGCGTGGTGTCCAGCAGCCGCGAGGGGTCCACCGCATACAGCCGCCGCGGATGACGCGTCGCCGCCGCGAAGGTGCGCAAGCCCGCCCCCGCGCACACGTCCATCACCACCTGCCCCGGCTTCACGTACCGCGCACACGCCTTCTGCCACGCCAGCACCCGCGCCGGGTCCGACAGCGCCGAGTCCTGCGGCGCCGGGCTCGACAACGCCAGACTGTCCGGCACCACGTTGCGCAACGGCAGCTGCGACACCAACGGCAGGTGGCTCAGCCGAGAACGCAGGTCCATCAACGCCTGCCGAGGCAGGTCGAGCAGATTGGGCATGACACCCCCCACGACAGGAGACGGAAGAACCCCGGGGCGGGCCGTCGGCCTACCGGGGATTACCAATCATGCTGGAATTACCTGGAGCACCCCATCCGCCGTGGGGACAGGGTCTGTGTCCCCACATGAACGGCCCCGGCGTCGAGTCGAGGACAGTCCCGCCTCGCTGGCGGCGGGGTGTCAGGAGGAGGACGGGAGCTTCGCGCCGAAGGCCTTCAATCGCTCGCAGGCCTTCTCCAGCTTGTCACGGGGGATGGAGAAGACGGCGCGCACCCGCTCCGGGTCCGAGCACCAGGGGCCGCCATTGAGCACCACGTGCGTGTGCTCGTAGACGACGCGCGGCAGGTTCTCGGGCGTGAGCCGCTCGCCGTCCACCGTGCGCCCCAACCAGGACGTCACGCGGGGCGCGAGGAACAGCCCGCCCGCGTCACCCACCTCCGCGCGCGCCTCGCTCGGCAGCACCGCCGCGAGCAGGTCGCGCTTCTCCGCCAGCTCGCGGCGCATCTTCGTGAGGAAGGCGCGCAGGGAGCGGTGTCGCGCCGGGTAGAGCAGCTGGCCGTCCGGGCTGCGCGCGTAGGCCGCGTACAGGTAGGCCGCCGCGCGTGCGGTGACCAGGTGCAGCACGCCCGGGCCCGCCTCGCGCATCGCCGAGGCCAGCGCGCGGTCCCTCGTGGCGAGCCAGCCGACGCGCAGCCCGCCCGCGGCGAACTCCTTGGACAGGCCGCCGAGCACCACCGTGCGCGCGCCCACGCCCGGCACCGCGCCCTCCAGCGTCACCGGGCTGTGCACCGTCTCCGCCGTGGGGCTGGTGAGGTTCACCAGCCCGAAGATTTCGTCGGACACCAGCAGGCAGCGCTGCTCCACCACGTAGTTGGCGAGCGCCACCAGCTCCTCGCGCGCCACGTAGACGCCCGTGGGGTTGGAGGGCTGCGAGATGACGACGGCGTCCGGGACGAAGCCGCCCTGTCCCCGTCGCGAGAGCAGCTCCGACAGCGTGCCCTGGTCCACCTGGCAGCCGGCGGAGAGGAACGTCGGCGGCAGCACGCCGTAGCAGGGCGTCGTCAGGAAGACGCGGGGCGCGCGGCCCAGGCGCTTCTTGAGGGCGACGCCCAGGTGGTGGATGAGCGGCCAGACTCCCGGCGCGAGCACCAGCTCCTCGGGCGTGTAGCGCACGGCGCGCGTCTCCAGCAGGAAGGCGGCCACGGCCTCCGAGAGGCCCGTCTGCGCGCCGGACTCGCGAGGCGCGGCCGCGGCGGCGATGAGCCCCTCCACGAGCGGCTCGGGCAGCGGCCCCTCGTTCTCGCCGTAGTCCAGGCGCACCAGCTCCGCGTCGTCCTCGCGGAACACCTTGGGCGCGAAGGCGGGGAAGGCCGAGAGCGTCTGGATGCGCGAGGAGCGCGGCAGCGGCGCCACCGGGTGCCGGCGGGGCCCGGGCGGCTCCGGCTCCGCGAAGGAGATGCGGAAGGACAAGAGGTCCGCGAAGGTGCGCTCATAGAACCACTGGGCCAGCGTGCTGATGCGCGAGTACGTCACCTCCGCGGCCACCTCCAGGTCCGCGCGCAGCGGCTCCGGCACGGGCAGCAGCAGCGTCAGCTCCAGGTCCGGCCACACCGCGTTCTTCACCAGGCCGTAGAGCACGACCAGGTTGGGGGCGTACGGCTCGCGCGCCAGGAACTCGAAGAGGGTGAGCGGCTCCACCTGGCCGGTGATGTTGAAGAAGGCGCTCTCGTCCAGCACCACCCAGATGCCCCGCCGCGACGCCTCCGCGATGATGTCGCGCAGCACGGACAGGTTGGTGCGCTCGCCCTTCTCCACCGTGAGCAGCACCATCTTCACGTCGAAGGCGGACAGCAGCCGGCGGATCTCCTCCAGCGTCGTGTGCGTCACCGTGGCGCGCACGCCCGCCTTCTCCAGCGCCCGCGCGTAGAGGGGGTGGAGGTTGCGCGACACCAGCACCTCGTCGCCCGCGTCACACGTGGCGAGCAGGAGCGAGTACACCGCCTGCTCGCGCTCGGGGGCGACGAACAGCTCCTCCGCCGACAGCCTCAGGCCGAAGTAGCGCTCCAGGTAGCGCACCAGCTGGCGCCGGAACGACGCGTCCCCCGCCTCGTGCGCGTACGGCAGCAGCGGCCCCTTCGCGAGCCGCTCCGAGAGCGCCGCGACGAAGCCGAGCTGCTCGGGCGAGGCGGCGCCCAGATCCAGCTCCTCCTGCAGCGCGGGGATGCCCAGTCCTCGAAGCGACTGGCGCAGGGCCAGCGTCTCGCGCGGACGCGACAGGTGCGCCTCCCACACGGCCACCTCGTGCCATACGGCATGGCCCGACTGCAGCCAGCCCAGCGCGGTGGCGGCGCGCAGGGGCTCGGGGCTGTGCGCCTCCATGAAGAACTCGAACTCGCGCCCGGTGCGCTGCTCCAGCGCGACCAGCGGACGGATGTCCGTGTCCGCCGCCTGCCGCACCCGCCGCGCCACGCGCACCCGCGTGGAGAAACCGCGCCGGGTGAACATCCGCTCGATGATGGGACGGCCCGGGCGGCCCGCCAGGTTGAGCAGCAGCTTCCCCGTCAGCGCCAGCCGCTCGGGCGCCTCGTCGAGCAGCCGCGCGATGAGCCCCAGGCCGAAGTGGTCCTCGTACACGTTCTGCAACGTGCAGTAGTTCGACAAGTCATACAGCGCCTGCTCGTCGGCCTGGGACAGCTCCCCAGGCAGCTCCTCCGTGCGCAGCACCTGGGGGATGCAGCCCACCACGAAGTCCCACGCGGGCTGCGCCGGGACGCCGCGCAACAGGTCGCTCTCCGCGAAGGACAGCCGCGACACCAGCGTCTCGTCGCCGTTGAGCCACGCGTTGCAGCGCGCGACGACGGGCGAGTGCGGGTTGAGATCCGCGCCGTGCACGTGCGCCAGCCGCGTGAACTTCGCCAGCGCGATGCAGATCCAGCCCGAGCCCGCGCCCACCTCCACCAGCCGCTTGCCGGCGTACTCGTCCAACGGGACGCTGAGCAGCCCCTCCAGGAAGGTGTAGGCCCAGGACTCGGGCGCGAAGATGGAGGGCAGGAGGAACAGCTCCAGCCGCTCCTGCGAGGCGCCCACCGCCACGGTGACGGTCACCAGCCGCAGCGGGGCCGACTCGGGCTGGTCGCGCGACAGGTCCGCCAGCGCGCGCAGCTCCACCCGCGCCTGGGCGCGCCGCTCGGGGTGGGCCAGGTCCTCCGACAAAGCGCGCAGCAGGTGGAAGGCCTCTCGGGGTGAGGACGGATAGGTCGGCATGGCGCGCGCGACTGTCCCGGGCCCACCGCCGTGTGTCAACGCACTCCTGGCGCATGCACGCAACCCTTTGGCGCCGTGGCTCCAATCAAGATTTGGCCGCTCGCGCGTAATGAAGGGGTGGTCGCGTGGGTAGGACGGGAAGGCAACGGCTGGAACGAATGAAGTCGGTCACGCTCGTGGACAGACCCCGTGGTGGAGAGGGGGCACTGATGGAACTCAGTTTCGCGTCGCCGACGAAGGTCGGCATGCAGGCCTTGATGAGCATTCAGCCCTCGCGGAGCCGAGTCCTCAGGGACCCCGCGCGTGTGCGGTGGGAGTCCCAGCCGTGGCGTCGTCAGCTGCGCAACCCAGAGGAGTTCGAGACGCCGGTGTCCCGCTCGGCGCTGGTGAAGGCGCTGCTGGATGAGCAGCTGGAGGTGGACGCGGAGGTGGCGCGGTTCGCCGGGGCGTCGGAGGACGCCGACTGCATCAGCATCGCGCAGGTGGTGCGCTTCGCGGAGCTGTTGACGCGGCGCATGACGCTCGCGGACGCGGATGACCAGGTGCTTCAGCTCGCGCACCTGCGGCGCAACACCGAGGACCTGGCGGAGCGGATGATCGAGTGGGCCAACCAGGGCCGACTCTGAGCTGCTCGAAGTCGTGACGCATCCCGTCTGACTCGACATGCCGGGCCGTGCGGGAGGAAGCCTGGGGCTCGAGGCCCCGGGCCACATGCCCGCGGCGGTCTGGATGAGGGGGAGTGACGGCACGGGATGAGGAGGGGGGAACCGGCGGGCAGTCGGGCGGACTGGCTCCGCCTCGCTGTTCCACCGGGGTTTGTCGGCGCCATCGTCCACCACTGGCCGTTCGGATGGGGCCCAGGCGGGTTCCACGGGCACGGGTGGTGCGAGTGTCTTGACAGGGGTGGAGGTGCGCTGCTCTCACGGAGGGCATGTTCTCCTCGCTCGTCCTCGCCGCCACGCTGGCGGCTGCTCCCGCGCCCCGTTCCGCAGCCCAGGCCCAGACGGTGGTGCACGTGCCCAAGCTGGATGCGCTGGCGGGGCTCACGGCCTTCCTGGAGCGCGCGGGCACGCACGCGGCGCTGCTCCGACCCGCGGCGTGGCGCGCGGAGCTGCACCCGTTCCTGACCATCGACCCGACCAGGCCGGAGACGTTGACGGCGGTGGGGTTGGACCCGGCGGGGCCGGCGACGGTGTCGCTGCGCACGGATGGCCGCGTGTCGTGCATGCGGGTGTCGGACGCGAAGGTGTTCCAGGCCAAGGCGGCCGAGGCGATGACGCAGGCCGGGGGCGAGGCGGCGAAGTCGGCGACGTCGAAGGGCGTGACGACGGTGAGCACGACGCGCTCGGCGGGTGGGGCCATGGGCTATGCGCTCAAGGGCTCGGACGTCTGCGCGTACGGGGCGACGGATGAGGGCGGGGCGGCGCTCCTGAAGGAGTCGGTGAAGCTGGTGGGCAAGGCGCCCGCGGCGGATGCGCGGCTGGGGAAGGTGGCGGGGGTGGCGTTCCTGGCCACGGGTGGGGCGGTGTTGGGGTTGGACGGCAACGCGACGGGGCTGAAGGTGGACGGCACGACGACGAAGCTGCCGTTGCCGCCGTTCCAGGCGAAGGCGGCGAGCCCGTATGCGGCGATGAAGCCGGAAGGGCTGTTGTTCTCGCGCGTCGCGGTGGCGCCGGCGGGGGTTTCGCAGGCGGTGGGCTCGCTCAGGGCGAACATCCAGGCGCTGTGCGCGACGTGTCCGAAGGAGCAGGTGCAGGCGACGACGGACGCGGTGGCGAAGCAGCTGACGGGCAACATGTTGGTGAGCATGAGCAACGTGCAGGTGCGCGGCTCGCTCAGGGCTCCGGAGGCGCGCTTCTTCGCGGTGAAGCAGGCGCTGGCGGCGGAGGTGAAGGACGCGGCGGCGATGAAGAATGCGCTGGAGCCGCTGGGGAAGTTGCCGGGGGCGAAGGCGTTGGAGGATGGCTGGGCGCTGACGGTGAAGGGCGGCACGGTGCAGGTGCGGCAGAAGGGCAAGCACCTGGTGGTGGGCAACGACGACGCGGTGACGCAGGCGACGATGGCGGCGCTGCCGGAGACGACGGCGAAGCTGGAGCGCGCGGCGGACTTCTCACTGGACCCCAAGCTGCTCGCGCGCGGACTGTCCCAGGTGTCGCTGGCGGACGTGCTCTCGGACGAGAACCTCGCGGCGATGTTCGCGGTGAGCTCCGAGCTGGGGCCGCTGCTCGCGCGCAGCGAGCGAATCACGGGCTGGCTGGACAGTGCGCCCGGTGGCGCCCACCGGTTCTTCTTCGACTGGACGTTGCCGGAGTCGAAGTAGGGAGCACGGGGCGCTAACGCGCCTCCACCGCCCGGAACGTCACGCCGTCGAGGGACAGTCGGGTCACCGCGTCCAGGAACTGCTCCGTGGCGATGATGACGCCCGGAGCGTCCACGAGCCGGAAGAGGTCGACGCCGTCGGGCAGCGAGCGTGCTTCCAGGACGATGGGGTCCGGCATCGGGCCCTCCACGTCACTGATGCCACACCTCGGACAGGGCGGTCTGCGAATCCAGGTCAGTGCCTCGGGATGGAACCGCCCCTGGACGTCCAACTGAAGGCTCATCAGTGAAGGCGGACTCTGCGTCCTGAACTTCACGGAGACAGGCGCACCGAGCAGTCCTCGGATGCCCTCCTTCTGGAGCGCCTCCATCGCCTCGCGACGCAGGCACAAGGACCAACCCGCGGGCATGTAGAGCGAGCCGAACGTGCCAGAGCCCGTCCCTGTCAGGGGACCCAGCTCGGCTCCCGCATCGAGCACCGCGTTCGCGGGCGCGAAGGGACGCACCAGCTCGCGCAAGCGCTCGAGCTCGTCCTGCGACACAGGAGAAGGGTCGGACAACCGAGCCTGCTCCTTGGGCGGGAGACTGGACAGGTCGACGCAGGGATATTCGAGGCCGAGGGTGGCACCGCTGAGTCCGCACTGAGGACAAGGCTCCACCCCGGGGAGTCCCCAGCGAGGGGCGGCATTCAGCTCCCCCGAGTAGCGCGAGGAGGGCTCCTGCTCGACTCTGAAGTACTTCATGCGCTGTCCGTGACCTCGGAGCCAAGCCTCAAGGGTCCGCGAAGAGCTGGGGCCCCGGCGGAAGAATCGGGTGTCCGTAGTAGGGCACGATGGGTCCGGCGATGTCGAACCGAAACGCGAGCTCCAGGGACTTGCGAAGCAGCTCCTCCTTCGGGATGCGTCGACGGTGCAGGTTCGCGTTCATGTACTCGCGCCAGGCCGCGTTCCAGGGCCCTCCCCGCCCACCTGGATTGTGGACTCGCAGGTGCAGGTGCTCGGGCACGACCATCGTGAACTCATGGATGTTGATGCCATGACGCGCGAACCACCGCGCCAGCAACTCCTCCTGCGGGAAGAGGTGGTGTTTGACCAGGCGGCTCCCATCTTGCGGAGGGAACGCGGGGAGGTAGCCGTAGCGATAGCCGAAATGGAAGACCATCCGAGGCCGCGCCGCCTGTCGGATTCCAGAGCGTCGGTAGTCTCGTGGAGGAAGTCTCCCCGGAGGACGTACGGGCCGATAGGGATGACTGACATTCCGAACCCCAAGCTCACGTCGCGCGCTGGCGCTGAGCGCCGGGTCCACGTCGTCACAGGCGAAGAGCCCACATTCCGCCAGCGCGCCTTCACAGGCGAACACGACGCACTGGTCAGCATCAGGGGCCTCACATTCGACGTCGGAGGAGACCTCTTCAGGGAAATCTGTATGAAGAGCGGAACTCGAAGCGCCGCATGCCGGAAGGAAGGGCACGAAGAGACAAGCGACCCAGAGCCATCTGACGCACCAGTACGAGGGCATGCGCATGATTATGCGCTCGCGGGTGACAGGCTTTCCCGAACCCACGCCTATCCTCTACTCGCTGTCCCCACACCCGAGACAACGAGGAGACGACATGCCCCGAACGAAACATCCCCGATGGACGGCGAAGCGCGCGGCGCTCGCGACGCTGGTGCTGGCCCCCATGGCGGCTGGCGCCGTGAGCCAGAAGCTGCGCTACCGCTTCGACACCGTCACCACGCCCGTCACCACCGTCACGGATGACAGCGGCAAGGGCCACACCGGCACGGTGCAGACGAACAACGGCGCAACGGTGACGGCGGTGACGGGCTTCGAGGGCCTCGGCGTGAAGTTCCCCGCCGTCTGTGACGGCACGGGCTGCCCGCTGGCGAACATCACCACTCCCGACGCGACCGACCTCAATCCCGGCACGGCGCTCTTCACCTTCGGCGCCCGCGTCCGCCTCACGCTCGCCGACCTCTCCACCGCCCACGGCTCCAACCTCGTGCAGAAGGGACTGGCGAGCACCGCGCAGTGGAAGCTCCAGCTCGACGACGCCGTGCAGGGCCGACCGAGCTGTGTGGTCCGCACCACGGGCGGCGTGAACCCCATCATCGCCAAGTCGTCGGTGGGCGTCGCCGATGGCGCCTGGCACAAGGTCGCCTGCCAGCGCACCAGCACCACGCTGACCATCCTCGTGGACAACGTCGCTCGCGGCAGCGCTCTGCTCCCGGCCACCTACGACATCAGCCCCACGGGCCAGGCCGTCAACGTGGGCGCCAAGAGCGTCGGCAACAACAACGACCAGTACCACGGCGAAATCGACGACGTTTACTTCAACCTCGACTGAGCCTCGCCCCTCGCTCCGGTGGGCCTCGGCTCACCGGAGCGCGCGCACCAGGCCATCAGGAGCGCTCACGCGGGCCGCTCCTCGCGCCACCGCCGTGCATCCCGCTCCGCCCGCTCCTCACGGTTCTGGAAGAGCGTCAGCCCGCGCTCCACGTCGCCCACTTCCAGCGTCCCCGCCAGTCGCCCGTCCGCGTCCACCACCAGCAGCAGCGGAGACTCCTCCTCCGCCATGCGACGCAGGGCCCGCCACCCGTCCTCTTCCAGCCGCGCCACCGGCGCTGGGCGCATCACCTCGCGCACCTGCCGCCGCGTCCGCTCCCCCGCCGGCACCGCGCGCACCGCCTCCACCGCCACGCGCCCCAGCGGCCTGCCCTCCTCCGTCACCGGCAACGCCGTGCGCCGCTCCACCCGGAACTCCCACAGCGCCTCTTCCAGTGACGCCCCCGCGTCCACGCCCATCCAGCGCGGCGTCATCAACTCCGCCACCCTCACCTTCTCCAGCGTGGCCTTCATCCGCACCTGCTTCGCCTCGCCATCCGCGCCCATGAAGATGAAGAACGCGATGACCATCAGGAACGGGTTGAACGTCGCCAGCCCCCACACCCCGAACAGCAACGCGAACCCCCGCCCCACCACCGACGCCACCTGCGTCGCGCGCACCATCCCCATCCGCCCCGCGAGCAACGCCCGCAGAATCCTCCCGCCATCCATCGGGAACGCGGGCAGCAGGTTGAACACCCCCAGGAACAGGTTCAGGCTCGCCAGGTAGAAGCACGCGAACTGCAGATTGAACGAGCCCGTACCCGCCACACCCCACGTGGCCAACGCGAGCAACCCCGCCAGCGCCAGGCTCGTCAGCGGCCCCACCAGCGCCATCAGCGCCTCGTCCCGGGCCCTCGGCGGAGCCTCCGACAACTCCGACACCCCGCCCACCATCATCAGCGTTATCGAGCGCACCTGCCCGCCCCGCGCCAACGCGTAGAGCGTGTGCGCCAGCTCGTGCACGAACACCGACACGAACAGCCCCACCGCCACGCCCAGCCCCCACGCCCACGGCGCGCCCCACAGCTGCCCCTCTGGAACCGCCGCCACCTCCGCGGCCCGCCGGAACGCGCCGCCAAACACATACGCGAGCAACGGCAACACGAGCAGCAGCGAGAAGTGCACGCGGACGGGAATGCCGCGCAACGAGCCCACCTGCAACGCACCTCGCGTCTCGCGCATCTCGCATCCTCCGGGTCCGGCGCGCCCTCGCCTGCCCCCACCAACCTCCGTCAGCCGCGCGACGCGCGCACGGTGCCAGGGGCGACGCGTTCGCCCGCCCGGCCCCTGAGTGTCCGCTCCCCATCCCGGCAGGTGTCCACCCACGAGCACACCGACGACGACACAGCGCCACGCGCGTGACTCGCCAGCTAGCGTGCCCGCGCTCGACTGCCCGCCGTGCCCCTTCCCCTCGAGAGGCCCCGCATGAACCTGAACAGCCCCCTCACCCTCGCCCGCGAAGTCTGGCGAGCGGCCCGCGTGCTCAGGGACCCCCACCGCCTGCAGGACATCATCGACCTGGCCCGCGTGCTCGTGCCCCCCACCGCCATGCGCCGCATCGTGGAGCGACTGAGCCAATCCCCCACCTGCGCCCGCGCCCTCGCCGAGCGCCCCCGCGTGGGCCGCCTCCCGCTCGCCACGCTGCGAGCCCTGCCCGAGGGCACCCTGGGCCGCGCGTTCATCGACCACCTGGAGCGCAACGGCCTGGACCCCGACGCCCTGCCCCAACGCGAGGCCCACACCCCCGAGGACTACGTGCGCGCGCACCTGCTCGAGTCCCATGACATCTGGCACGTGCTCACCGGCTTCGACACCGACGTGGCCGGAGAGCTGGGCGTCCAGGCCTTCAGCCTGGCGCAGGTGGGCACCCCCTTCGCGCTCGGCATCCTCACCGGCGGGCTCGCCAACACCCTGCTCTACGCCTTCTCCGAGCGCGACGCCCGCGTCCAGGCGCTCGCCCGGGGCTGGGTGCTGGGACGCCGCGCCCACCCCGTGTTCGGCGCCCCCTGGAGCGAGCTGTGGGCGCGCCCCCTGGAGGAGGTCCGCCAGCGCTACGGCCTGGACTTGTTGGCAGTGGACGCGCTGCTCCCCGTCCTGATGGGCCCGGTAAAGGACGACCCCGCCCGACGCGCCGCCTGAGCGAAGGCGGGCAGCGCGCGAGCGCCCCAATCGTGCTAGAGCGCGGGCCCATGGACGAGACCACCGAGAAGGACCCCCTCCGCGCACGCCTCCAGCAGATGGAGAAGCAGGCCGAGCTGGGCGGCGGTGCGGACCGCATCGCCAAACAGCACGAGGCCGGCAAGCTCACCGCTCGCGAGCGCATCGACCTGCTCCTCGACCCCGGCTCCTTCTGCGAGCTGGACAAGTTCGTCACCCATCGCTCCACCGACTTCGGCATGGGCGACAAGAAGATTCCGGGCGACGGCGTCGTCACCGGCTACGGCACCGTCGAGGGCCGACAGGTGTTCGTCTTCGCCCAGGACTTCACCGTCTTCGGCGGCTCGCTGTCCGGCGCCTATGCCCAGAAGATCTGCAAGATCATGGACATGGCCACCCGCGTGGGCGCGCCCGTCATCGGCCTGAACGACTCCGGCGGCGCGCGCATCCAGGAGGGCGTGGAGAGCCTCGCGGGCTACGCGGACATCTTCCTGCGCAACACGCTGGCCTCCGGCGTGGTGCCCCAGATTTCGCTCATCATGGGGCCGTGCGCGGGCGGCGCGGTGTACTCGCCCGCCATCACCGACTTCATCATGATGGTGAAGGACACCTCGTACATGTTCATCACCGGCCCGGACGTCATCAAGACGGTGACGCACGAGGAGGTGTCGAAGGAGTCCCTGGGCGGCGCGCTGACGCACAACCAGAAGTCCGGCGTGGCGCACTTCGCCGCGGAGAACGAGCAGGCCGCCATCGTCATGACGCGCGAGCTGCTGTCGTTCCTGCCCTCCAACAACCAGGAGGACCCGCCCGTCCAGCCGTGTGATGACGACCCGTTCCGGGCCGAGGAGTCGCTCAAGACGATTGTCCCGAGCAACCCCAACAAGCCCTACGACATCAAGGACATCATCAAGGCCGTCGTCGACAACAAGCACTTCTTCGAGGTGCAGGAGCACTACGCGCGCAACATCGTCGTGGGCTTCGCGCGCATGAACGGCAAGAGCGTGGGCATCGTCGCCAACCAGCCCGCGGTGCTCGCCGGCGTGCTGGACATCGACGCCAGCGTGAAGGCCGCGCGCTTCGTGCGCTTCTGCGACTGCTTCAACATCCCCCTGCTCACGCTGGTGGACGTGCCCGGCTTCCTGCCCGGCACCGACCAGGAGTGGGGCGGCATCATCACCCACGGCGCCAAGCTGCTGTACGCCTTCGCCGAGGCCACCGTCCCCAAAATCACCCTCATCACCCGCAAGGCCTACGGCGGCGCGTACGACGTGATGGCGTCCAAGCACATCCGCGCGGACATCAACTACGCCTACCCCACCGCCGAAATCGCCGTGATGGGCCCCGAGGGCGCGGTCAACATCATCTTCCGCAACGAGCTGAACAAGGCGCAGGACGCCGCGGCCGAGCGCACGAAGCTGGTGAACGACTACCGCGAGAAGTTCGCCAACCCGTTCAAGGCGGCGGAGCTGGGCTACATCGACGAGGTCATCCGCCCCGAGGAGACCCGGGCCAAGGTCATCCGGGCGCTGGAGATGTTGAAGGACAAGCGTCAGGAGAACCCGCCGCGCAAGCACGGGAACATCCCGCTGTAGGCTCCCTTCCGGGCCCCTGGACGCCTGCTCTCCCTCGGCTGGAGAGCAGGCAGGCTCGGGCCGCGCGGGAAATTCTCGTGCGGCCCGAGGGCTTTCACCGGGCCAGGAAAGGAACCCCCATTTTGCCCCACCGCCGACTCCTTCTGTTTCTCGCCGACGTCGAAGGCAACCTCACCGCACTGCGTCAGACGCTCAAGCGTGTCTGCGAGGCGGTGGACCTCCCCACGCCGGAGGTGAAGTGGGTGGAAACGCCCCCGGACGGGCTGGCCGATGCGGGCTGGCACGCCGCGGAGGTGGCCCTGCCCCCGGCCCCTGGCCGCAAGGCGCGCAAGTCCGAGCAGCCCTTCCTGGAGGAGCAGCTCGACGCCATGGCGCAGGCCCTCTCCCAGGACTTCCGTGAGCGCACCCTGGGCATCTTCGTGGACCGGGAGCACAGCTACGCGCGCACGTGCGTCAGCGGCCCGGGCCGTCCCTCCAAGGCCGTGGAGGGCGAGGTGCTGGATGTGATGCGCCAGGCCGCTCGCTGGCTGGACGTGGAGACGGGCTTGCTGGCGCGGATGCTCGGGGGTGGCAACACCGCGCGCAACCTGCTGGCCGCGGCCGTGGATTTCGGTGGGGACGCCGCCGCGGTGCCGTCCAAGCCTCCGGAGCCGGATGAGGATGACCGGTTCGTCGAGGCGAAGCTCGCGCAGGCGCGGGCGTACATGGAGCAGTACCGCAGCGCGCGGAAGTAGGGCGCGCGCATGTGACGCCCGGAGGGGTCTTCCGGGCGGGAAGAGGTTCGAGACGTACCGGGTGGACTCGAGCGTGGAGGTGGAAGCCTCCACTCCCTCCGAGAGCCCGACAGGACGCGCTCGGTGCCAACAACGGGGCCCGCATCCAACCCACGCAAAACGAGGCGGCCCGTGGTAGACGGGCGCCCATGCCCAAGATCCGCAAAGTGCTCGTCGCCAATCGCGGCGAGATCGCCATCCGGGTGATGCGCACCTGCAAGGAGCTCGGCATCGCCACCGTGGCGGTGTACTCGGAGGCGGACCGCGCCGCCCTGCATGTCCGCACCGCGGACCAGGCCATCTTCGTCGGCCCTCCGCCCTCCCGGGAGAGCTACCTGGTCCAGCAGCGCATCCTCGACGCCGCCAAGGCCGCCGGCGCGGACGCCATCCACCCCGGCTATGGCTTCCTCTCCGAGAACGCCTCCTTCGTGCGCGCCTGCGAGGCCGCCGGCATCACCTTCATCGGTCCGCCGGCCTCCGCCATGGACGCCATGGGCGAGAAGACCCGCGCCCGCGCGAACATGATCAAGGCCGGCGTGCCCGTGGTCCCCGGCACCACCGAGCCCATCGCCACGGAGGCCGAGGCACGCGAGTACGCGCAGAAGATCGGCTTCCCCATCATGCTCAAGGCCGCGGGCGGCGGCGGCGGCAAGGGCATGCGCCGCGTGGAGGGGCTCGGTGACTTCGAGTCCGCGTGGCGCTCCGCCAAGAGCGAGGCGCTCAACGCCTTCGGCAACGACGCCGTCTACATCGAGAAGTATCTCGAGAAGCCACACCACGTCGAAATCCAGGTGTTCGCCGACACGCACGGCAACGTCATCCACCTGAACGAGCGCGAGTGCTCGGCGCAGCGCCGTCACCAGAAGGTGGTGGAGGAGACGCCCAGCCCCATCCTCACGCCGGAGCTGCGCTCGAAGATGGGCGAGGTGGCGGTGAAGGCGGCCAAGGCCGTCAACTACGTGGGCGCGGGCACGGTGGAGTTCCTGGTCGACGTGCACCGCAACTTCTACTTCCTGGAGATGAACACGCGCCTCCAGGTGGAGCACCCGGTGACGGAGTGGGTGACGGGGCTGGACCTGGTCGCGCTGCAGATCAAGGTCGCCGAGGGGGAGAAGCTGCCCCTGCTCCAGGCGCCCGCGCCGCAGGGCCACTCCATCGAGGTGCGCGTGTACGCGGAGGACCCCGCGCGCAACTTCATGCCCAGCCCGGGCAAGATTACGTACCTGCGCGTGCCGGGCGGACCCAACGTGCGCGACGACTCGGGCGTGTTCCCCGGGTACACGGTGCCCAACGTCTACGACCCGATGATCTCCAAGCTGTCCGTGTGGGCCCCCACGCGGCGCGAGGCCATCGCCCGGGCGCAGCGCGCGCTGTCCGAGTACGTGGTGAAGGGCATCACCACCAACATCCGCTACCTGCGGGCGATTCTGGCGCACCCGGAGTTCGTCGAGGGCGACTACGACACGGGCTTCCTCGGCCGCGAGCACACCACGCTGCAGGGCGTGGAGGACCCGAAGCTCAGCGAGATGGCGCTGCTGGCGAGCGTCGTCTACGCGCACCAGCGCGATGCCAAGCGAGCCAAGACGCTCCCCGGCGCCAAGGCCGCGAGCAGCTCCGACACGGGCCAGGTCAGCGCGTGGCGCCAGGCGCTGCGCTCGCGTCGCCGCTAACCCCACCCTGAGGCTCACGAGACTTCCATGCGCTATTTCACGAAGCAGCAGGGACAGAAGGAAGCGGTGCCGGTGGACCTGGAGGCGCTGGGTGGCGAGCGCTACAAGCTCACCGTCAACGGCGTCACGTACCAGGTGGACGCGCTCGCGCTCGAGCACGGCACCATGAGCATGTTGGTGGACGGCCAGTCCTACAGCGTCGAGTTCGAGGAGAACGGCGACGAGGTGGGCGTGCTGCTCCGCGGCCAGGTGAGCCGCTTCGACGTCGCGGACGAGCGTCGGCTGCGGCTGCGCGCGGGCACGGCGGGCTTCTCCGTGGAGGGCAAGCAGCTGGTCACCGCGCCCATGCCGGGCAAGGTGGTGAAGGTGCTGGTGAAGGTGGGCGACGAGGTGAAGGAGGGCCAGGGCCTGGTGGTGGTGGAGGCCATGAAGATGGAGAACGAGCTCAAGAGCCCCAAGGCGGGCAAGGTGACCGAGCTGTTCGCCAAGGAAGGCACCACCGTGGAGAACAACGCGAAGCTCGTCGTCGTCGAGTAGCCAGGGCGTGGCGGCGCGTGCCCTGTATCGCGCGCGCCGCTACCACGCCGTTCAGGGCCGGGGCGAGAGTCCCAGGCGCCTCGCCTCGTAGGGGTCGTCAGACTCGAGCCCCAGGTCCTCCACGCGCGTGAGCGACTTCGTCAAGGGCGCGGGCAGCGGCGCCGAGCGACTCGAAGAAGCGGTCCACAGGCGAGCCCTGGTCATCCAGCAGCCCCCACTGGAAGTCGGACGCGAGGTCCGTCCCTCCCGGCTGCGTCTTGGAGTTGGACCCGGACCTTCCCCTCGCACGCATCCCCCTTCGAGGCGGGAGATGCGGCCAGGAGCACGGCGGTGCAATCGACTCAGGGGTTCCAGCAGTTCCCGGCGGTGTCGTTGATGTAGACCCACAGGCGGGTATCGGACCGGACGTTGCCATACGCATACCAGCTCCAACCGCCAGAGCCGTCATGGAACTCGGCCATCCGCCAGCCCGCGCCGAAGGAGTCCGAGCACAGCTGATTCGCGGTCGCCAGGCTCGTCAGGGACGTGCCGCGGATGGGGAGCGTCGTGGCGACGTTCCCACGCGCCCAGCCGTTGTAGAAGTCCGGCACCACGCCCGGCGGAACCGCGGAGCCGTCCTGCTGGATGCAGAGCACCGGCAGCGCCTGCGTACACGCCATCTCTCCCGAGTACGCATTGCAGTTGGAGCAGCCGATGTGGTCCACCCCCTGCGAGTGACTCAGCTTCTGCCACGACATCCCAAAACCGCCCGAGGCAAAGGCCACAGGCGAGGTCAGCACCGACACGAGCACCATCAATCCCAGCCGGGTATTCAGCGTTCGTCGCATGGTCGTCTCCTTGGATTCGCCAGACATCAAACACAATCCGTAAAGACAAGATCAAGCGGAAAAACAGGAGAACCTGATTCGCTGCGCCAATCGCCCGCCAGGCGACAGCCGCCCTGCGCTCGGGGGTCGTCCGCCCCCGAGCGCGCGCCGCATGGCCTTCAGCGGTAGTACGGAGACAGCGCGGCGGTGATGCGGGCAATCAGGTCCGTCGTCTGCAGCCGGTCCTCGGCGCTCAGCGTGGGCAGCGCGGCGGTGAGCGAGTCCCGCGCGGACACCAGGATGGAGTGCGCGGCCAGCGTCTGCTGGAGCTTCAGGATGTCCACCATGGCGCGGCGCGCGACGTACCCTCGCACCCCATCCGCGTTGAGCAGGATGCCCTGCACGTCCGCCAGCACCAGCGACGTCAGCGCGGGGGAGTCGGGCGGGTTGGCGCTGAAGGGGCCTCGCTGCGCCGCCGGGTCCAGGTACAGCCGCGCCAGGAGCCTGCGCGCCAGGTCATCCGCGCGCGACGCGTAGTGCGCGGGAGCCCCAGCGGGAATGACCAGCGGCGGACGCACCTGCTGCATCGCGAGCTGATACGCCTGCGCCTGCACCGCCGGGCTGCCCGCGCGCACGAACTGGAGCACGGGGTTGGCCGTCGCGTTGAACCGGCCCGCCAGCGACGCATACAGGAGGGGGTGCGAGACATTCAGCAGGGTGTTCATCGCCACGTTCATCGCGGGCACGTAGAACTTCGTCAGCGGCTCGTCGGTGCGGTCATACCGGTTGCAGTACGGGTCGACGCGCGCGTCCACGTCGGTGCAGTACGGCTCGGTGGGCAGGCCCGGGGACAGGCCATAGAGGTAGCGCACTGCCTGCACGTCGTAGGCGCCCGGCGCGTCGCCGTACACGGCATCCCGAGGGTCCAGGTACTCCATCACCGAGCTGGAGCGCGCCCCCGTCGCGCCGCCGTCGTACACCTGCGAGCCCGCGAAGTTGTGCCGCAACCCCAGCGTGTGCCCCACCTCGTGCAGCACCAGGTACGTGAGGTACGCCTCCACCTTCTGCTTCTTGGTCATCGGCGAGCCGGGCTCGACGAGGAGCTCCGCCCCCTGCTCGCCCTGCTCGAGCAGCGCCTCGGAGTGGAAGTCACACCGCGCCTCGCCCCCCATGCCGGCCCAGGACATCCGCAGCGACGAGGCGGGGCGCTCGGTGGCCACCAGCGCGCCCACGTCCCCTGAGAAGGTCTGGTGCGCCACCTCCAGCCAGTTGCTGCCCAGGTAGATGCTGGCGCCGCGAATCTCGCCGGTGTTCGGGTTGGTCCGCCAATCGGCGAAAGCGAACGACGCCGCGCGGTCCGGGTCGACGATGAGGTGGTTCTCGTCATCGCGGCCGAAGTCGCTGGAGCTGTCCCCCATCACCGCCTCGAGCACCGGGAAGCCGAAGGCCGTGTTCCATCCCTCGATGCCCCGCTTCACCGCGCCCACCAGGTCATACGCCTGGAAGCGCGGGTCCGCCTGCACCGTGAGCAGGCTGGGGGTGATGCGCCAGCGGATGGGCGTCATGCCCGGCTGGATGGCCCACTTCGCGGCCACGCGCTCGGTGGCGCCTCCCGTGTTCGGAATCAGCTTCGGCTCGCTCAGGAAGTAGTGCTCCCGCGCGGGCGCGGGCGTGGGCACGTAGCTCGGGCTCTCCTGGTAGCGGCGCAGCGCGATGCTCAGCGTGCCCGACGTGCGGAAGGGGTTCTCCTCCAGGTACAGCGGCGCCATGTCATCCGGCAGGTTCGAGTAGCCGGTGAAGACCTGCTCGAAGGTGACGCCGTCCGCGATGGGCCGCAGCTTCTGCGCCAGGCTCAGCTCCACCTGGAACTGCGCGCGCATCATCACCGCGTTCAGGTCCCCCATCACCCCGAAGCGGTTGAGCCCCGCCGCCGGGTCGATGAGCACGTACTGCTCCGAGCCCCGCCGCCGGTGGAACGGCGGGTGGTCCTCCACGATGGGATACGCCTCCACCAACACCTGCGGGTCGAAGATGTCGCTCAGGACCTTGCGGTCATCCACATCCAGGACGAACAGCTTGCCGTTCTGCTCCTTGAAGCTCACCACGCGCGTGCCCAGCGAGTTGGCCGCGAAGTAGGCGGCGCCTCCCGGGTGGTATTGCTGGATGTACGCGGACAGGAACCACTTCGTCGCCAGTTGGTCCCGCCGGATGGCCAGGTAGAAGCCGCGCCCCGAGTCCTCCACCACGCCTCGCAGCTTCTGCTCCACCTGCTGCCGCTCGGCGGCCCCCACCTCCCGCGGCACCGCCACGAAGGCCCCCTCCAGCACCTCGTCCGGCAGCGCCACGTCCGGCGTGTCGGGCGGAGCCTCGCCACAGCCCGTGGCCCACATCAGGGCCAGCGAAAGCACTCCCACCCACGAGCACCGAGGGAACCGCCTGCGTCCGCGCATCGCGTGTCTCCGAGTCCGGGACGCGCAAGGAGGCGCGCCCACCCACGGGTCAACGACGCGCCCGCACCATCTTCCCGGGAGGGGACACGATTTCTCCGCCCCGCCGGGAGCCGTCCGCGACTTTAAATGCGACCCGCGCAACCCAGATGCTTTTGCTACTCAGTTCGACCCGAGCGGTCGCTCACCTGGAGGCACCATGCGGAGCTGGAACATGAAGGGGCCGTGGTTGGCTGGCGTGCTGTTGGCGGGCTGTGGTGGCACCGAGGCCCTGGACGGGCAGCCCGAGGCGGCCGCCCCCGAGCTGGCCCAGACGGAGGCCGCCCTGGAGTACAACGAGGACCTGCACTGCATCGTCATGACGCCCTCGGTGCGCTGCAACAACGGCCTCCAGATGTACGCGTACTGGAGCGACGAGCTCGGCCACTACTTCATCCCCCGCAACGTCTGTGGCAGCCGCGGGCCCATCGTGTGCCCGCTCTAGTCACTCCCTCACACTCCTAGTGTGAAACGGCGCCCCGGCCCGCCTCGTGGTTTGTTCGCACGCAAACCAGATGGCAGACTGGGGCGTCATGAAGGTCACTGGTCGCCGAGTCCTGCTCGCGGCCCTGGGCGCGTCGCTGTCGGCGTGCGCGTCCCGGCCCGCCCCTCCGGTCCTGCACTACAGCTTGGGCATCTCCCGAGCGGACTACCGAGACTACGGGGGTGCCAAGGCCAGCCCCTGTGACGCGGAGCAGCGCTGGTTGTCGGACGAGCTGACGGCCGTCAACGGCGTGCTGGCGCGCTTCGTCAACGGCACCGACAAGCTCGACACGCCCGCCTCGCTGGACCATGCGAAGCAGGTGGAGCTCCTGAAGGAGGCCCAGCAGACGCTGCCGCCGGTGCTGGCGGTCCACGAGAACAACCTCCGGGGCCTCGCGCAGTGCGGGTTCAAGGACAAGGGCGCCTTCCCGGAGATTTCGCGCCGGGGTGGGGAGCTGGTGAAGGAGGCGCGCGAGCGGCTGTCCAGCGCGGACTCGGTGCTCGCCGCCGTGTCGCTGCGCCAGGCCCAGGACAAGTGGAAGGAGGAGTCGCCCCAGCGCGAGGCCACCGCGCGCGGCACGTGGTGCACCGCCGACCCGAAGATTGGCGAGGCCACGGTGTTCTACGCGCGCGCCGCAATGGACGGCACCTTCCGGTGGCACTTCTGCGACGGCTCCCTCGTGGAGCAGCGCGCCGGCGCGGAGCCGACCTACGTGGAGCCCGAGGGGCTCAACAAGCGCGACCGCCGCCGCATCCAGCCGCCGCGCTACCTGGAGGCGGCCGCCAACTTCCCGGCCGAGGAAATCGACCGGCCGCCGGAGACCGGCACCCCGAAGAGCGCCTCTCCGACGCCCTGACGTTCTACAGTCCGGGGACCACCGGGCGGCCTCGTGCCGCCCCCTGCCCCGGAAAGCCGCCCCATGCGACACGCCGCCGCCGTCGCCCTCGTGATGCTCTGCTCGCTGCCCGCGCTCGCGGCGCGGCGCGAGGGCACCTGTGAGGTCCGGGTGATGGGAGGCCTGCAGCTGGCCTTCTCCGGCAAGGGCGGCACGCAGTCCGCCACCTCGGACCACTGGATGTCTCCCGAGGAGATGCGCGCGGTCTACGAGAAGATCCACAGCCGGATGAAGCAGGACCCCAAGAAGGTCCAGGCCGCCGCCGCGAAGCTCGCGGCGAAGGGGACGATGAGCGGCCCCCTGTCCGTCCACTGCATCAGCGCGGGCGGCATCCAGTCGGCGAGCCTGAGCATCCTCTCCGGGCAGAACACCAAGGAGAGCGTTCCCTTCAAGCCCGGCGCGTACCCGCTCGTCACGCTGGACGAGAAGCCCGGCGAGCTGCCCGTGGCGCTGCGCCTCAAGGGCGTCAACTACATGCTCACCGTGCCCGGCGTCCTGGTGCTGACCCGGTTCGACGGCCGCGGCGTCGCGGGCACGTTCAAGTTCACCGCCCGCACGCACAGCTCCGCCAACAAGAAGGACGCCACCGAGCGCACCATCCGGGTGGAGGGCAGCTTCGACTTGCCCTGTCCCGTGAAGAGCCGCGTCTGCAGCTAGCCGTGCGGGGCGCGCGGCGGCACGCCGAACTGGGAACGAGTCTGCATCTGCCATTCGGCTACAGTGGTGTCCGCGGTCATCCCCCACGCCACGGAGCACCTCCATGCAGCTGCGCCCCTTCCTCGCGTCCCTCGCCGTCTGCCTGTCCCTCCTCGGCTGTGGTGGCGGCGCGCCCGCGAGCGAGCCGGTGAGCCCGGAGGCGCCCCAGACCGAGACCTCGACGAGCGCCCAGGTCTCCTGCTGGGACGAGTGCTACCAGGCCAACGCCTGGTGTCCGTCCCAGTGCGGGGTCTCGAGCGAGGTGTGCGCCCAGGCCATCTCCGTCTGCTACGACTCGTGCGAGCGCGGCGTGGGTCCCTGGCTGCCCTGCTGAGCGTCACCTGCCAGCGGCCGTGGAGCGCTCCGTCATGGACAGCTCCACGGTGTGGCTGCTCTCCGGTGAGAGCTCCAGGTTCATCTGGCACGTCTCGATGTGGCGCGGCCCCTTCGCGCAGACGGTGAACACGCCCGCGCGCACCTTGGGGAAGCGGGCCATGCCCTGCGCATCCGTCTTCAACTGCTCCGGATGCAGCCGACGCGGCTGGCCCTCGCTCACGATGGCCACCGTGATTCCCGGCACCGGCTTGAGCCCCCAGGGGTCGAGCGTCCGCACGTAGACGCGCCCCAGTTGAGAAGGCGCCAGCGTGCGGGGGTCCTCGGGGTCCTCGATGGGCATCGAGCCCGCGTCCGGCGAACCCGCGTCGGAAACCCGAGCGGTGGCGACCTTGGGTCGGGGCTCTTGCGCCAGTTGCCGCCGCAGGAGCGCCGCGAGCGACAGCGACACCCCGACGCCCGCGATGGTGATGACCCAACGAACCCCTCGGTGCATACCCGAGCTCCCTGGCTTCCACCCGCGAGGACGACGGCCCGACGTCGGAAGCCTAGCATTCCGAGGACTCGCGGCCCGCGTCGGTGGACCTGGGGGCGGAGGGGCCCGCATCGAAGTTCCGCACGCTCGCCCGGGACTGGTAGGGTCCGGCGCCGCTCCACTTCCCCCGGCTTTCGCGTCACACGAGGTCCCCCGCATGGAGATGCTCTGCACCTTGCGCAGCGTCACGGAGGCGCAGCGCGGCGCCCTGCTTCAGGCCCCCGAGCGCCTGGAGGACTTCCTCGACGACGACGAGGACTTCGGAGACCCGAAGGGCGGAGCGTTCCTGGAGCTGGACATCGGCGAGGCGTGGCATGCCCTCCAGTACCTGCTCACCGGCACCGCGTGGGAGGGCAGCGCGCCGTTGGACTTCCTCGTCCGCGGCGGTGACGACGTGGGCGACATCCCCTCCGACGAGGGCACCGCGCGCGTCTTCGCGCCCGCGCAGGTGAAGGCGCTCGCCACCGCACTGAAGGACGTCTCCGAGAACACGCTGCGCCGCCGCTTCGACCCGGCGAAGATGCAGGCCCAGGACATCTACCCCGGCACCTGGGATGAGCCGCCCGAGGACAGCGACCCGCTCGAGGAGGTGCTCTCCTACTTCGAGGAGCTCCAGAAGTTCGTCGCCCAGGTGTCCCGCCGCGACGGCGCGCTGCTGGTGCACATCGGCTGAAGGCCGTCTCAGCCCATCACCACGTCGCGTCCCAGCTTCAGCACCAGCGCCAGCACCACGGCGAGCACCACCTTGCGCACCAGGGTGTCGCCGCCCTTCACCGCCAGGTGCGCGCCCAGCCACGCGCCGGTGAACTGCGCCGCGGCCATGGGCAGCGCCACCTTCCACAGCACCACGCCCTTGAGCGAGAACAGGATGACGGACGCCAGGTTGGAGGCGAAGTTCACCACCTTCGCGTCCGCGGACGCTCGCGCCAGGCCGTGGCCCAGCAGCGTGTTGAAGCCGACGATGAGGAAGGTGCCCGTGCCCGGGCCGAAGAACCCGTCATAGGTGCCGACGGCCAGCGCGATGAGCGCGCCGATGGCCTGGGCGCGCGAGCGGGGCGAGGGCTCCGCGTGCGCGGGGGCCTTGGGCGGCGCGCGGCGGAAGGCCAGGAACACGGCCACGGCGATGAGCAGCACCAGCACCAGCGGCTTGAGCACCTCCGGCTTCACCAGCAGCACCAGCGCCGCGCCCGCGAAGGCGCCGCCCAGGCCGAAGGGGAACGTCACGCGCGCCAGCTTCCAGTCCACCAGCCCCGCGCGCGAGAAGCGCACCAGCGCCGCGAACGAGCCGAACACGGACTGCCCCTTGTTGGTCCCCAGCGCCACGTGCGGGGGCAGCCCCGCCGTCAGCAGCGCCGGCAGCGTGATGAGCCCGCCGCCGCCCGCGATGGCATCCACCATGCCCGCCACCAGCGCCGCGACACACAGCAGCAGCAGGTGCTGCGCACTGACGTCCACCAGTAGGTCCACCCTGTGTCTCCCTCGCCTCGAGCGGCGCCTGGGTACCACGGGCGCCGTCGCGGCTGCTCGCTTCTTGCGTCCCCCGCCACCTTGGGCGTCAATGCCCGGGTCGTTTCACCTCCGAGGTCTTCATGCTCGCCTCCCTCTTCACCGTGCTGGCGCTCACGCTGGCCTCGGCTCCACCCTCGCAGGACCCCAACGCGCCCACCTGCCGGATGATGAACAGCCAGGTGGCGTGTGGATATGGGTGCAAGTCCGACTCGAACCGCGCCCGCTGTGCGCAGACGCCCCAGGGGCGCTGTCAGCTCATCGACGGGCAGGCGGTGTGCTTCGACCCGCCGGCGTACGTGGTGAAGGCGTATGGCGCGGCGCTGCCGGAGCCCGAGTGCAAGGCCATCGACGGGGCGGTGGCGTGTGGCTACCACTGCGTGACGCAGCCGGGCCGGGTGAAGTGCGCGAAGTCGCCGGCCGGGGTGTGCAAGGCGCGCGGAGGCGAGGTGGAGTGCTTCGACCCGCCGGCGGTGGTCTTCGCGGTGTACGGCAAGGAGACGCCCCGCGCGGACTGCCGCAGCAACGGGGTGGAGCTGACGTGTGGCTACAACTGCCTCAACGCGTCAGAGGGCGTGCGGTGCACCCGGACGCCGGCGGGGGTGTGCAAGATTTCGAGCGGGCGCATCACCTGCTTCGACCCGCCTGCGGCGGCGATGTGCACCTGGAAGCGCGCCATGCCCGCGCCGGAGTGTCGCAACACGGAGTCCGGCCCGGCGTGTGGATATGCGTGCACGACGGCGTTCTCGAAGTCGGCGTGTGCGTCCACGCCCTCGGGCATCTGCAAGGTGTTCGACAGCGAGGTGCACTGCTTCGACCCGCCCGTCGAGCAGCAGGCGGACCCGGCCTGCCTGTCGGTCCTGGGGATGGCGGTGCTGGACGGGGCCACGCCCTGACACAGGGTATGAGCCCTCCGCCCCGCCGTCTGCTTTGAGCCTTCCTGGGAGAGCGGTAGGGTTGCCGTCTTCTCGCAGCAGGAATGGAGCAGAACCGCGCATGGCGGAGGGTGACGTCCGTCAATATTGGGTCCGCAACGACAGGGGCACCCTGTGGGGGCCCCTCACCCTGCCGACCATCGAGCTGCTCATCGACAGCGGCGCCATCAAGGGCAAGCTCCAGGTCTCCGAGGACGGGCTGAACTTCGCCTTCCCCTGGCGCTTCCCCGAGGCCCGCGAGGTGTTCCCGCGCGAGCTGTGGGGTGACGGCGCGCCGGCGAACCTCGGCCCCGGGCCCCAGGCCCCGGCAGCGCGCCCCGGGGTCCCCATGGCGGGGCCGGGCGGTGTGCCCATGGCGGGGCCGGGTGCGGCGCCCATGGCCGGTCCGGGCGTGCCGATGGCGGGACCGGGAGTACCGATGGCGGGCCCAGGTGCCGCGCCGATGGCAGGGCCAGGTGCCGCGCCGATGGCGGGGCCAGGTGCCGCGCCGATCGCACGCCCAGGAGTTCCCATGGCGGGCCCGGGTGCGCCCATGGCGGGGCCCGGTGCAACCGGGCGTCCAGGTGTCCCCATGGCGGGTCCAGGTGCACCGCCGAACGCGCGCCCTGGTGTCCCCATGGCGGGCCCAGGAGCCCCGATAGCAGGCCCGGGAGCGCCCGTGGCTCGACCAGGTGTCCCCATGGCAGGCCCAGGTGCACCCATGGCAGGCCTAGGTGCACCCATGGCAGGCCCAGGTGCACCCATGGCGGGCCCAGGGGTCCCCATGGCGGGTCCAGGGGTTCGACCGGGGGATCCTCGGGCGCAAGGGAACCCGATGCAGGCCGCACGGCCTCAAGTTCCAGGTGCGGCCCCCGGAGCCCCCGGAGCCGTCGCACGGCCCGTCGCGCCGCCCAACGCGGCCACCGGACAGCCCCAGGTCGCCACGCCGCAGGCGGGAGCCGTCCCTCCAGCAGCCCCCTTCCCCTCCACGGGAGCCGCGCCCGCCGTCTCCACGGAGTCCTCTCCCTATGCGATGCCCTCGCAGGGGCAGCTCGAGCAGACCTCGCCGCTGAACCTCTTCGGCCGCATCGCCTCCGCGGAGCAGACGGGCCTGCTCAAGCTGGCGCTCGCGGACCGGGTCATCCTGATTCATTTCCGCAAGGGCAACCCGGAGTTCGTCGACTCCAACCACCCCGAGGACTCGCTGGGCACGTCGCTGATGGGCGCGCGGCTGCTCACGCCCGAGCAGCTCCAGCAAGCCGAGTCCGCCAAGGAGCGCTTCGGCGGAGACCTGCTCGCCGCGCTCTTCGGACTCGGTCTGCTCCAGCCCGCCAGCGCGTTCTCGATTCTGGCGCAGCGAGCCTCCAGCATCCTGTTCAAGGGCCTGCGCGCCGAGTCCGGCATGTTCGCCTTCGAGCTGCGGGAGCTGGCGGGCAACAAGGCCATGCCGCTGGGCAACCGGTGGGCGGTGCTCAGCGACACGGTGCGCCGCATGCCCTCCGCGGACATCAAGCGTCGGCTCATGCCGGTGCTCAACCTGCCCATCATGAAGTCGGGTGGGATGGTGGCCGCCAGCGAGCTGCGGCTGACGCCGCACGAGGTTCGCGCGCTCACGGTCATCGATGGAGTGCGCTCGGTGTCGCAGCTCCTCGCGGACTTCCCACAGGACGCCGACCACCTGCTGCGCCTGGCCTTCCTGCTGCGCGAGCTGGACGCGGTGTCCTTCGCGGCCGCGCGCCCGGCCCCCGCGACGGTGGCGGGCCCCACGGCCGCCGCGCAGCCCGGTCCTGCGCCCACCGCGGGTCCCACGGCCGCGCCCCGCCCGGCCCCGCCACCGGGGGCACAGGCTCCGACCGCCGCGCCTGGGAATCCCCCGGGAGCGGGCTCACCGCAGGCCGCGCGCCCGGGCAATCCGCCGGGTGCCGCCGCGCCGGCAGCGGCCCGTCCGGGCAATCCTCCTGGAGCCGCCGCGGCCCCCCGTCCGCCGCCCGTCGTCGGAGCGGCGCCAGCCCGTCCGGCGAGCCCCGCGCCCGCTGCGGCAGCACGTCCGGCGCCGCCCACGGTCTCCGGCCCTCCGCCGGGCGCCGACGAGATTCCGGCGCTCAAGCAGCTGGCGATGGCGTTGAAGCAGCAGAACCACTTCCAGCGGCTCGGGTTGGCGGAGCAGGCGGACGGCAGCGCGGTCAAGGTCGCCTACTTCCGTCTGGCCAAGCTGTACCACCCGGACACGCTCCCACAGGGGGCGCCGCCGGAGCTCGAGAAGCTCAAGGCCGAGGTGTTCGCCTACATCGGCGATGCGTACCGGACGCTGTCCGACGACAAGAGCCGGGCGGCCTATCTCGAGGAGCTGAAGAGTGGTGGCGCCGGGGCGGAGGTGGACATCAACGCCATCCTGATGGCGGAGGAGCTCTTCCAGAAGTCGTGCATCCTGGTGAAGGCGCGCAAGTTCCCGGAGGCCGTGAAGATGTTGAACGAGGCCATCCAGCTCAACGCCGAGGAGGCGGAGTTCTACGCCTGGCGGGGCTATGCGCGGTTCTTCACGGCGACGGACAAGAAGGCGGCGCAGCCGGAGGCGTTCCGGGAAATCCAGAACGCCATCAAGCGCAACGAGCGGTGTGCGCCGGCGCACTACTTCCTCGGGGTGATTGCGAAGCTGACGGGAGACACCGCGGGGGCGCTGAAGCACTTCAAGCGGACCGTGGAGCTTCAGCCAGACCACATCGACGCTCAGCGGGAGATTCGCATGGCGGCCCAGAAGAAGTAGGGTGCGCCCCCCATCCGGAGGGGCCAGGGGCCCCGCGGGTGGAGTCGAAGGAGACAGCAACGTGTCGCTCACCGGGAAGCAACGCCGCCATCTGCGCGCGCTCGGACACCACCTGGAGCCGGTGGTCATCGTCGGTCAATCCGGCGTCACCGAGGGCGTCATCGCCGCCGTCGAGCAGGCGCTGCACGACCACGAGCTCATCAAGGTGAAGATCAACGAGGGCCCCGAGTCGCGCCAGGAAGCCGCCGCGCGCCTCGCCGAGGGCACCAGCGCCGAGCTGGCCCAGCTGTTGGGCCGCACGGCGCTGCTCTTCAAGAAGCGCAAGGAGAAGTCCAAGTTCGAGAAGTTCTGACGGACCGTCCCCGGGCCCCGCATGTCCGCTTCACTTGCCGCTGAAGCGGGCCTCGCGGCGCTCGAGGAAGGACTGGACGCCCTCGGCGGCGTCCTCCGTCTTCACCAGCTCCAGCAGCCGGGGCAGCAGCGCGGCCCTGGCTGCGTCGGGCCCTTCGTGCACCGCCTGTCGCGCGGACGCGAGCGTCGCCTGCACGCCCAGCGGGGCCTGCTTCGCCACCGTCTCCGCCAGGGCGAGCGCCCGCTCCAGGTGCCGGCCGCGCTCCACCACTTCCTGCACCAGGCCGATGCGGTAGGCCTCGCGCGCGTCGAACTCATCGCCGGTGAGCAGCCACCGCATGGCGTTGCCCCAGCCCGCGCGCTGGGGGAAGCGCACCGTGGCGCCGCCGAACGGGAAGATGCCGCGCTTGATTTCAATCTGTCCGAAGCGCGCGTCCTCCGAGGCCACGGTGATGTCCGCGGCGAGGACGAGCTCGATGGACAGCGTGAGACACAGACCCTGCACAGCGAGCACCAGGGGCCTGGTGCGCGGCGGCCCCTGGATGCCCCACGGGTCGATGAACCCCTCCGCGTAGAGCGGCTCGCCGCTGGAGAGCGCGGGCGCGACGCTCGCGAGGTCCAGCCCCGCCGAGAAGTGGTCGCCCACCGCGAAGATGACCATGCACCGCACGTCCGGATGCCGGTCCGCCTCCGTCACCGCGGACGAGAGACCGCGCAGCATGCCCACGTCGAACGCGTTGCGCTTCTCCGGCCGGTGGATGCCGATGAGGGCAAGGTGTCCGCGCACTTCCAGGGTGATGCGAGGGTCCGACGGGCTCATCTGCGCTCCACGGTGAAGGTGGACGCGCATTGTCCGCCACGCGGCGCCGCGCGCACCATCACGCGTGTCACGCCGTCCACCGCACGACGTTCAGACACGGCCCACCGTCAGCGCGTGAAGCCCGCCGTGCTCGCGGCCAGCTCCGCCGCCACGCCCAGACGCTCCAACAACGCGGGCCCGAAGTACTGCCTGCGCGACTCTCCGCCCTTCGCGTTCACCAGGTCCGGAGTCTCCACGTAGCCCACGTACCCTCCCGCGAGCCCCAGCACGCCCGAGGCCCCCGTGCGCCGCACCAGCTCCGCGCCCGCATCCACCGTGGGCTCGCCCGGCACCGTCACCAGCTCCAGCGGCCCCAACACCAACGCGGACACCTCGGCCACACGCTCGGCCGAGCCACACAACAAGTTATCCCCAGCCGCCCGGGTGAAGGCCGGCACCAGCCGCGACGCATCCGGCCGGGGCATCACCGCCTCCGCGCGCGCCAGCGACAGCCGCACCGACGGCCCCGCCGAAGCCAGGGGCGCCTTGCCCGCCAGCTCCGACAAGGCCCGCGCGAAGCCCGACACCCGCTCCAGCCCCTGCCCCTCCGAGTACGCCACCGACGCGTTGCCCACCGCGCCCTGCAACAACAGCGTCACGCCGCTGCCCTCGGACTCGCGCAGCGTGCTCAAGCGGCCCGGATAGTCCGGGTCCACGTACGCGCGCTGCCGAGGCACCATCGCTGGATGCGCCGCGAAGAAGAGCAGCTCCGCCACGGGCGCTGCCTCACCGCGCAGCACCGCGCGCGTCAGCGTCCCATCCGGCGCGGTGCCACCCGAGCGCGTGTAGACATACGAGGACTCCTTCGCCTCCCCCAGCTCCAGCGTCACGTCCGTGAGCGAGGAGGCGGCCTGCCCGAGCGCGGCGCTCGCCGCGGCCACCACCGTCGCTTCCGAGTCCTCCCGATAGCGCCCCGTGCCGACGAGCTGCGACACCAGCCGCGAGTCATAGCCCCCGAGCGACGAGTGCGTGTGCGTGGCCAGCACCAACACATCCTGCAGCCCCAGCGTCTTCGCGTGCTCGCGCACCCGCGCCGTCACCACATCCGTGACGAGCAGCAGCTCCAGCGACACCAGCCCCACGCGTGAGCCCCCCGCCTCCAACACCACCGCGCGCGCATGGAGCGGCGGGTCGGACTGCGTCGCGTCGGGACGCGGCGGCGAGTACCCCGCCACCACCACCGGGAACGGCGGCGCCAGGGCCACCTTCGCCGCGCCCGCGCGCAGCGGCCCCTCGCCCTTCACCTGCGACAGCAGCACCGGCGCGCGCTCCGCCCACGTGCCGCACCAGTTCCAGGAACCCAATGCATAAGCGGCACCCACGGTGAGCAAGACCAGGGGAAACAGGGAACGCCAGGAGGCTCGTCGTGGAAACACCATGCGGTGCGCAGACTAACGGCATGCGGCACTCGCCGCGAGGCTCGTCTGCCCACATCGGCCGACTCCGGTGACGGGTGGAATACCCACCAGAGGGGCGTGCGTTCCTGTTCCGCTCACCGCCCGAAAGGAGTAAGGCAGCGCGCCATGTGCGGCATCTTCGGAATCACGGGACACGCCGAGGCCTCCAACCTGACGTACCTGGGGCTGCACGCCCTGCAGCATCGCGGGCAGGAGTCCGCGGGTATCGTCGCCTCTGATGGTCATGGCCTGCGGGCCCACCGTCAGATGGGGCTGGTGGCGGACATCTTCGATGCGCCAGTGCTCGCCGGCTTGCCCGGCCAGTCGGCCATCGGCCACGTGCGCTATTCGACGGCGGGCGGCAGCCAGCTCAAGAACGCGCAGCCGCTCTTCGTGCAGTACGCGGGCGGTCAGTGCGCCATCGCGCACAACGGCAACCTGGTCAACGCGGCGGCGCTGAAGGAGAAGCTGGAGGCCGACGGAGCCATCTTCCAGTCGGACGCCGACACGGAGGTCATCCTCCATCTGCTCGCGCGCTCGCGACAGGGGAGCTTCGAGCAGAAGCTGGTGGAGGCCCTGCGCAAGGTGGAGGGCGCCTACAGCCTGCTGGTGCTCACCGAGAACAAGCTGGTCGCGGTGAGGGACCCCTTGGGCATCCGGCCGTTGGTGCTCGGGCGGATGAAGGAAGGCGCGTACGTGCTCGCCAGCGAGACGACGGCGCTGGACCTCATCGAGGCGGACGTGGTGCGCGAGCTGGAGCCCGGTGAGCTGCTGGTCATCGAGAACGGCGTCATGCGCACGAGCAAGCCGTTCGCGGAGCCGGCGCGGCTGGGCCGGTGCATCTTCGAGCAGGTGTACTTCGCGCGGCCGGACTCGGTGCTGTTCGGCAACAGCGTGTACGAGGTGCGCAAGCGCATGGGCATGCAGCTGGCGCGCGAGCAGCCGGCGCCCGACGCGGACCTGGTCATCGCGGTGCCGGACTCGGGCGTGGCGGCGGCCATCGGCTTCTCGCAGCAGAGCGGGATTCCGTATGACGTGGGGCTCATCCGCAGCCACTACGTGGGCCGGACGTTCATCGAGCCGCAGCAGTCCATCCGTCACTTCGGCGTGAAGCTGAAGCTGTCGGCGGTGCGCAACGTCATCAAGGGCAAGCGCGTGGTGGTGGTGGACGACTCCATCGTGCGTGGCACGACGAGCCGCAAGATCGTGAAGATGATCAAGGCGGCCGGCGCGCTGGAGGTGCACCTGCGCATCTCCTCGCCGCCGACGAAGTGGCCCTGCTTCTACGGCATCGACACGCCCAGCCGGCAGGAGCTCATCGCCGCGAGCCACAGCACGGACGAGATTGCCCGCTACGTCACGGCGGACTCGCTGGGCTACATCTCCATCGAGGGCCTGGGCGAGGCTGTGGGAGACCCCAGCCGGGGCAGCTTCTGCACGGCGTGTTTCTCCGGTCAGTACCTGCTCGGGGAGATGGCCGGCTCCGCGCAGGAAGCCAACAAGCTCACCGCCTGACGCCGCGCATGCGCGCGTGAGGCCCCAGGCCCCCTGCCCTTCATCGGGTCGGGGGCCTTCGTCGTTTCAACGGCTGGGTGCCGTGGAGGGCGGAGGCGGCAGGGGCGCGCCCGCGATGAAGTCCGCGAGGTCCGAGGGGAGCGGCGCCGAGAACGAGACCTCCGCGCCGGTGCCGGGGTGCGGGAACACGATGCGCTCGGCGTGCAGGGCGTGTCGGGGCAGTCGCAGTCGAGACCAGGCCTCGGGCTCCAGGCTGTGCTTGCTGAAGCGGTCGAAGTAGCCGGGGTCCGGGCCGTACATCTTGTCGCCGACCAGCGGGAAGCCCGCCTCACGCAGGTGGATGCGAATCTGGTGCTGACGTCCCGTCTCCGGGAAGCAGCGCAGGAGCGCGAAGGGCGCACCATCGCGGGTGAATCGCTGGAGCACCTGGAAGCGGGTCCGGCTCGGCTTGCCCTCGACGGCGTCGATGCGCACGGCGATGCGGATGAGCTCGGTGCCCTCGGCGATGGGGGCATCCACGGTGAAGGTGTCCTCGGGAGGATGTCCCTCACAGAGGGCGAGGTACTCCTTGTGCACGTCGCGCGAGACGAAGAGCCGGCCGAGCACACGACAGGCTTCGGTGGTGCGACCGCAGACGACCAGGCCGCTGGTTTCGCGGTCCAGACGGTGCGCGGGCTCGGCGAAGCGCTCCCCGAAGCGCTCGCGCAGGATGGAGACGAGGGTGCCCTTGTGGTAGCGCGCCGTCGGATGGATGGGGAGACCCGCGGGCTTGTCGAGCACCAGCAGCCACTCATCCTGGAAGACGACGGGCAGCGTGGTGGGCGTCTCCGGCTCCTCGCTGCCGGGGCGGCGCAGGCGGAAGGCCAGTCCGGGGTACACGGGCGTGGAGGGCTTCAGCCGCCGTCCTTCGCAGCGGACGCCGCGCAGGATGATGCCGGCCAGACGCTCGCGAGGCATGCGGCGCAGCTTCTGGCCCAGGTAGTCCTCCAGGCGCCAGCCCGCATAGTTGGGCTCGACGACGAAGGAGATGTCGACGAAGCCCTCGGGAGCGGCATCCGACGCGGGCGCACGACTCGAGCCCCCCTGCTCGGAGGGCTCCTGCTCAGGGGAGGAGTCCTCCGCCGATGAATCCTTCTCGCCGTGCATCACCTCCGCGCTCTAACACGGCGCGGGACGGCGCACAGTCCGAACCCTTCAGGGTCGGGAGGCCTCACGACGAGGCACCACCCGAGCCAGCGCGGAAACAGAAGGACCTGCGCATCGAAGCGGCTTCACGCCGACGTCGACGAGCCCCTGCGGAAACACGCCACCTGGAGGAGTCCTCACTCCCCCGCCGCGTACGCGGTCACAGCCTCACGCGGATGCAGACACGCGCCACACGGTGAAGCCCAAACAAGTCCCCGTCGCTTACGCCCTCACAACGTCACACCGAGGCGGGCACACGCCACGTGGTGAAGCCCACACGGGCCCCCATCACATGCGCACTCACATCCTGGCGCCGAGGCGGCACGCGCCACACGGTGAAGCCCACACGAGCCCCACCGCGCGCCGTCACACGCTCACGCCGAAGCCGCGCGCCGGGCATCCTCGCTCACGCCCAGGAAGCGCGCGAACAGGTCGGCGATGCGCTCGCCGGAGCGCCCATCCCAGTACTCGGGGATGCGGCCCTTCTTGCCCTGACCATCGAGCACGCGGTCCGCCGACTCGCGGATGCGGTCCGGGTCCGTGCCCACCACCTCGTTGGTGCCCTGCTCCACGGTGATGGGGCGCTCGGTGTTCTCGCGCAGCGTGAGGCACGGCACGCCCAGCGCCGTGGTCTCCTCCTGCAGACCGCCCGAGTCGGTGAGGATCAACTTCGCCTGTGACGTCAGCGCGAGGAACTCCAGGTAGCCCATCGGGTCCACGGGGCGCAGGTTCGGGCTGCGCTCGAACCACGAACCCAGGCCCTGCTCCGAAATCATCTTCCGCGTGCGCGGGTGCACCGGGAAGATGACCGGCACGCGCGAAGCCACGTGCGCGATGGCGGACAGCAGCCCCCCGAGCAGCTTCGGGTCATCCACGTTGGACGGCCGGTGGAGCGTGCACACCGCGTAGCCGCGAGGCTCCACGCCCAGGGTCTTCAGCACGGGCAGCTGGTCCGCCCGCTCCTTCGAGGCGAGCAGCGAGTCGATCATCACGTTGCCCACGAAGTGGATGCGCTCCGGGTCCGCGCCCTCCTTCAGGAGGTTCGCGTCGGCGTCGCGAGAAGGCGTGAGCAGCAGGTCGGACAGCCGGTCCGTGACGACGCGGTTGATCTCCTCCGGCTGGTGCCGCGAGTAGCTGCGCAGGCCCGCCTCGACGTGCGCGAGCGCAATCCCCAGCTTCGACGACACGAGCGCGGCGGCGACGGTGCTGTTGACGTCACCGACGACGGAGACCAGGTCCGGCTTGTGCTCGAGGAACACCCGCTCGAGCTCCACCATCGTCTTGGCCGTCTGCTGCGCGTGGCTCCCGGAGCCGATGCCCAGGTGCACCTCGGGCGCTGGCAGCCCCAGGTCCGAGAAGAAGACGTCGCTCATCTTGACGTCGTAGTGCTGTCCCGTGTGGACCAGGACCTGCTGGAGCTGATTCCGCGCGGCGATGGCGCGGTGGATGGGCGCGACCTTCATGAAGTTCGGGCGCGCGCCGACGATGTGGATGACCTTCTTCATGTCGCCAGCCAAGCTAGGCACGCCGGGTCGGATGCCTAGTGCCTGCGGGGCGCCCACCCATCGGGGGGCCAGCGTCCGTTCTGAATCTGATAGACGGAGTGTGCCATGCCCTCCTCGCGCACCATCGCCGTCATCCCCGCCCGTCACGCCAGCACCCGCTATCCGGGCAAGCCGCTCGCCCTCATCGCCGGCCGTCCCATGGTGGAGCATGTCTGGCGCCGCTGTCAGGAAGCAGGCGTCTTCCACGAGGTCTGGGTCGCCACCGACGACGAGCGCATCCGCGCCACCGTCGAGTCCTTCGGCGGCCGCGCGGTGATGACCAGCCCCGCCTGCGCCACCGGCACGGACCGCGTGGCCGAGGTCGCCCGCGCCCGTCCGGATGTGGACGTGTGGGTGAACGTGCAGGGCGACGAGCCCCTGGTCGACCCG
Organism: Myxococcus faecalis; assembly: GCF_050039385.1. Lineage (NCBI taxonomy): Bacteria > Pseudomonadati > Myxococcota > Myxococcia > Myxococcales > Myxococcaceae > Myxococcus > Myxococcus faecalis. Next base: position 3,352,664 of record NZ_CP144336.1, read on the forward strand.
GCCGCGCTCGAGGCCCTCGCCGGACTCTTCGACGACACCGCCGTGCGCATGGGCACCCTCGTGCGCCCCCTGGAGGCCGACGAGGCGGAGAGCCCGCACGTGGTGAAGGCGGTGCTCGCGCTCAACGGCGACGCGCTCTACTTCAGCCGCAGCCTGGTCCCCCACGCCCGCGAGACGGGCACCCCCGTCCCCCGCTGGGGCCACATCGGCCTGTACGGCTACCGACGCGACGTGCTGCTGCGCCTCGCCGAGCTGGCCCCCACGCCGCTCGAGGAGACGGAGAAGCTGGAGCAGCTGCGCGCGCTGGAGCACGGCATCGCCATCCGCTGCGCCCGCGTCTCCTGGCGCACGGTGGCCGTGGACATCCCCGCCGACGTCGCGAAGGTCGAGGCCGTCATGCGCGAGAAGGGCCTGCTGTAGTCAGAGCATCGGCAGCTCGTCGCTGTAGGCCCCCAGCGGGAACGCGGCGTCCAGGCGCGCCAGCTCCTCCCGCGACAGCCTCAGCGACGCGGCCGCGGCGTTGTCGCGCAGGTGCGCCACGCGGCTCGCCTTCGGGATGGCGAACAGCGAGGGCCTGCGCACCAGGAACTGGAGCGCCACCTGCCAGGGCGTGACGCCATGCGCGCGGGCCACCGCCTCCAGCACGCGTCCGCCCGGACTGTCGGGACGCGGGAAGCGCCCGTTGCCGAACGGGCTGTAGCCCACCACCGCGATGCCACGCGCCTCGCACCAGGGCAGCACCGCGTGTTCGATGGCGCGCTCCTCCAGGTGGTACAGCACCTGGTTGCACGCGACGCGCTCCGGCTTCGCGAGCTCGACGAGCTCCTCCAGCTCCGCCACGCCGAAGTTGCTCACGCCCCACGAGCGAATCTTCCCGTCCGCCACCAGCTTCTCGAAGGCGCGCACCGTCTCCTCCAGCGGATGCGAGCCGGGCCAGTGCAGCAGGTAGCAATCCAACACGTCGGTGCGCAGCCGCTTCAGGCTCCGCTCACACGCGGCCAGGGTGCCCGCGTACGTCGCGTTGGACGGCATCACCTTCGACACCAGGAAGACCTCCTGACGCCGGCCGGCGATGGCCTCGGAGACGATGGACTCCTCCACGCGGCCATGGCCGTACAGCTCCGCGGTGTCCACATGCGTGAGCCCCAGGTCCAACCCCGCGCGCAGCGAGCGGATGGCCTCGTCGCGGTCATCCTCCTCCATCTGCCATGTCCCCTGCCCGAGGACGGGAACCTGCCTGCCGGTACCGCCGAAGACGCGCTGCTCCATGGCCTACCTCCGTGTCCGGAAGGATGAGCACCTCCCACCCGCTCCGACAGCCGGGAGCCGTGCGAAGCGGGAAACTCCGCGCTAGTCTCCGCCGGTGTCCGCCCGCCCGTCACCCGCCAAGCCCCGGCTCCCCTCGCGCGTGACGCTGGGTCGCCTGCTCACCCTCGCCCGGCCCGAGGTCCCCACGCTCGTCGTGGGCACCCTCTTCCTGCTCCTCAGCAGCGCCGCCACGCTCGTCTTCCCCCGCGCCATCGGTGATTTGGTGGACGAGGCGCTCGGCGCGCGCAGCCGCGACAAGCTGGACACCATCGCGCTGGTGATGTTCGCCGTCTTCGTCGTGCAGTCGGTGGCCATGGCGCTGCGCGCCTACCTCTTCAGCACCGCCGGCGAGCGCGTGGTGACGCGGCTGCGCAAGCGCCTGTTCCAGAGCCTGCTGTCCCAGGAGGTGGCCTTCTTCGACGAGCGCCGCACCGGAGAGCTCACCAGCCGGCTCGCCTCGGACACGAGCGTCCTGCAGAACACCGTCACCACCAACGTCTCCATGACGCTGCGCTACACCTTCCAGGCCCTGGGCGGCGTGGCGTTGCTGTTCTTCACCTCGCCCCGGCTGACGCTGGTGATGCTCGCGCTCATCCCGGCGGTGGCCATCGGCGCGGTGGTGTACGGCCGGCGCGTGCGGGTGCTGTCGCGCCAGGTGCAGGACGCGCTCGCCGCCTCCAGCGAGGTCGCCGAGGAGGACCTGTCGGGCATCCGCACCGTGCGCTCGTTCGCCGCGGAGGCCCACGAGGTGGAGCGCTACAGCGCCGCGGTGGACCGCGCGCTGGCGCTGGCCAAGGACCGCGCGCGCCAGTCCGCGCTCTTCATGGGCATCGCCTCGCTGGCCATGTACGGCTCCACCGCGGCCATGCTCTGGTACGGCGGCCGCCTGGTGGTGGACGGAGAGCTCACGGTGGGCGCGCTCACCTCGTTCCTCATCTACACCTCGCTCGTCGCGCTCTCGCTGAGCGCGGTGGCGGAGGTGTGGGCGGACTTCATGCGCGCCAGCGGCGCCGCCGAGCGCGTCTTCGAGCTGGTGGACCGCGTGCCCGCCATCCCCGCCGGAGGCCACCAGCTCCCGTCGGTGAAGGGCCACGTGGAGTTCCGCGGCGTGCGCTTCTCCTACCCCACGCGCGCGGACGTACCCGTGCTCCAGGGGCTGGACCTGGAGCTCAAGCCCGGCGAGGTCGTCGCGGTGGTGGGCCCCTCGGGCGGAGGCAAGTCCACGCTCGCCTCGCTCATGTCGCGCTTCTACGACCCGCAGGGCGGCGCGGTGGTGCTGGACGGACATCCGCTCACCACGCTCGAGCCCGAGTGGCTGCGCCGCAACGTCGGCATGGTGGCCCAGGAGCCGCAGCTGTTCTCCTGCTCCATCGCGGACAACATCCGCTACGCCCGGCCCGGCGCCACCGACGCGGAGGTCGAACACGCCGCGCGCGCCGCCAACGCCCACGACTTCATCCAGCGCTTCCCGGAGGGCTACAACACCCAGGTGGGCGAGCGCGGCGTGCAGCTGTCCGGCGGCCAGAAGCAGCGGGTCGCCATCGCCCGCGCGGTGCTCAAGGACCCCCGCCTGCTCATCCTCGACGAGGCGACCAGCGCGCTCGACGCGGAGAGCGAGCACCTGGTGAAGGACGCGCTGGAGCGCCTGATGAAGGGCCGCACCACGCTCGTCATCGCCCACCGCCTGTCCACCGTGGCCAACGTGGACCGCGTGCTCGTGCTGGAGTCGGGCCGCATCGTCCAGAGCGGCACCCACGCCAGCCTCATGGGCCAGGAGGGCCTCTACCGCCGCCTGGTCGAGCGCCAGTTCGTCGCGGCCTGAACGCCCGCCTACCCTCCACGTCCTTCGCTCATCGCACCGGAAAGTGGCGCGAAATCAGGAGGGCGATTAGTTGTTCCGGCCTCAAGAAAGGAGGTGATGCCTTGACCGACAGCAAGAGTCAGGCGTCCACCTCCGCTTCGGTGGCCTGAAACGGCTTTCCGTCGCGGTGGAAGACGCTAAAGGTTTCAGGGGCCCGTCTCCGCGCATGCGGGGGCGGGTCTTTTACTTTCCGGTCGGGAATGGAAGTCCCGACAACCTGTTCCGACGCGCCGGGGGGAGTGGCCGACCCTTGACGTACCCATCCGGGAGATTCGCCGTGTCCATCACCCCGTGCCCCAGCCCTCTGCCCACCGCCCTGCGTGACGAGGAGTCCGTCCAGGCGCAGCGCAACCTGTACTGTCCCAACTACGACGCCTGCCTGCACATGGTGGTCAAGCGTGGCTGGGAGGGCTGGAGCTGCCGCAACTGCGACTTGCGTGACTTCCGCGTCGGACAACCCGACGTCCGGGAGTTCGCCGTGTCCCGCCCTGGTGCTTGGGACGGCAACTGAGGCGGCGTCAGCAGGCGGACCGGTCGACCCCCCGTCCGGCGCAGAATAATTGACGCATCCCTGCCCTACTTGGCAGAACGGGATATGCGCTCCAAGAAGACCAAGTTCATTTTCGTGACGGGCGGAGTGGTCAGCTCCCTCGGCAAGGGCCTCGCCTCGGCCTCCATCGGCGCCCTGCTGGAGAACCGTGGCCTCGCCGTCACGTTGCTCAAGCTGGACCCGTACATCAACGTGGACCCGGGCACGATGAGCCCGTTCCAGCACGGCGAGGTCTTCGTCACCGAGGACGGTGGCGAGACGGACATGGACCTGGGCCACTACGAGCGCTTCACCAACGCGCGGATGAGCCGGCTCAACAACTTCACGTCCGGCCGCATCTACCACGCGGTCATCATGAAGGAGCGCCGCGGCGAGTACCTGGGCAAGACGGTGCAGGTGATTCCGCACATCACGGATGAAATCAAGGCGAGCATCCGTCAGGCGGCCCAGGACGCGGACGTGGTCATCGTGGAGGTGGGCGGCACGGTGGGCGACATCGAGTCCCTGCCCTTCCTCGAGGCCATCCGCCAGATGCGCTACGACGTGGGCAGCCAGAACGCCGTCTACGTGCACCTGACGCTCCTGCCGTACATCGGCGCGGCGGGCGAGGTGAAGACCAAGCCCACGCAGCACTCGGTGATGAAGCTGCGGGAAATCGGCATCCAGCCCGACTTCCTGGTGTGCCGCACGGACCGCGAGGTGTCGCGCGAGCTCAAGGACAAGATTGCGATGTTCTGCAACGTGGACACCGGCAACGTGTTCACGTCCCCGGACGTGCGCAGCATCTACGAGCTGCCGCTGGAGCTGCACCGGCAGGGCCTGGATGACCGGCTCGCGGAGGTGCTCAACATCTGGAGCCGCGCGCCGCACCTGGAGCGCTGGGAGAACATCATCCGCAAGGTGTACGAGCCCGCGCGAGGCCAGGTGCAGGTGGCCATCGTCGGCAAGTACGTGAACCTGACGGAGAGCTACAAGAGCCTCAACGAGGCCCTGCTCCACGGCGGCATCGCCAACGACGTGAAGGTCAACCTGCACTTCGTGGACAGCCAGGACGTGGAGGCGCAGGGGCCCGAGAAGCTGCTCGCCGGCGTGGACGCCATCCTGGTCCCCGGCGGCTTCGGCGTGCGGGGCACCGAGGGGAAGATCGCCGCCGTGCGCTACGCGCGGGAGAAGAAGATTCCGTTCTTCGGCATCTGCCTGGGCCTGCAGATGGCGGTGGTGGAGTTCAGCCGGAGCGTGCTGGGGCTCCCCAACGCGAACAGCCTGGAGTTCAACGAGCACACGCCGCACCCGGTGGTGACGCTCATGGAGAGCCAGGTGTCGGTGCAGGACAAGGGAGGCACCATGCGCCTGGGCAGCTACGCCTGCGCGCTCAAGCCCACCACCCGCGCCCACCAGCTCTACGGCCAGGACCTCATCCAGGAGCGCCACCGGCACCGCTACGAGGTCAACAACGCCTACCGCGGCCGGTTGCAGGAGGCGGGCCTGGTCATCTCCGGTCATAATCCGGAGCTGAACCTGGTGGAGATGATTGAACTGTCGGACCACCCCTACTTCGTCGGCTGCCAGTTCCACCCCGAGTTCAAGAGCAAGCCCTTCGCCCCCCACCCCCTCTTCTCCGGCTTCATCAAGGCCGCGCTCGACCAGCGCGACGCCTCCGCCGGCCAGGTGCGCGCATGAGCGCCAGCAGCCTTCCGATTACCCTCTGTGGCCACAAGGTTGGCCCGGGACAGAAACTCTTCGTCATCGCCGGCCCGGACAGCATCGAGTCCGAGGAGATGGCGCTGAAACATGCTCACTTGCTCAAGGGCATCACCAGCCGGCTGGGCGTGCCCTATGCCTTCAAGTGCTCGTATGACAAGGCCAACCGGACAAGCGGGAAGTCCTTCCGAGGTCCTGGCCTCCGGGAAGGGCTGCGCATCCTAGCGCGTATCAGGGATGAAGTGGGCGTCCCGGTCCTCACGGACGTCCATGAAACCAGCCACGTAGGTCCTGCCTCGGAAGTTGTGGATATCATCCAGATACCGGCGTTCCTGTGCCGGCAGACGGACCTGGTCGAGGCGGTGGCCCGCTCGGGAAAGGGCGTGAACTTGAAGAAGGGACAGTTCGTGGCCCCCAAGGACATCGTCCACTCGGCGCGCAAGGCGTTCGAGACGGGCAACCCCAACGTGCTCGTCACCGAGCGGGGTTCGACCTTCGGCTACAACAACCTGGTGGTGGACATGCGGGGCCTGGCGCAGATGCGCGAGGCGGGCCTGGCCGTGTGCTTCGACGCCACGCACTCCGTGCAGCAGCCCAGCTCCGGTGACGGCGTCACGGGAGGCGACCGCAAATTCGTCTCACTGCTCGCCCGCGCTGCCGCGGCCGCCGGGATTGATGCATTGTTCACGGAAGTCCATGAGGACCCTGACCGTGCCCTGTGTGACGGTCCGTGCTCCCTCAATCCACAGATGTTCGAGGACGTGGTACGAAATGTGCTGGATATCCGCCGGGTGTTGGGACACGAGCCCGGCTGATGAACACGACGAGGGGAGCCGAGCAAACGATGCAGACGGACGCACCTTCCAAGCCTGGAAAGGAAGAGCTGACGTCCCGCGCGGCGCGCGTGCGGCTCTTGGTCTTCGACGTGGACGGGGTGCTCACCGACGGCGGCCTGTATTACGGCGACGGCGGGGAGCTGATGAAGCGCTTCGACGTGAAGGATGGCCACGCCCTGGTCATGGCCCGGCTGTCGGGCCTGCCCGCCGCCATCCTCACCGCTCGCACCTCAGGAATCGTGGAGGCACGCGGGCGGGAGCTCGGGCTGGCGGCTGTGTTTCAAGGCCGCCGGGACAAGGGTGCCGCACTGGACGAGCTCCTCCAGCAGCTGGGCGTCCCCCATGAGGCCTGTGCCTACATGGGGGATGACCACAATGACCTGGCCCCGCTGTCGAGGGTGGGCTTGTCCGCGTGTCCCGCGGATGCAGTTCCCGAGGTGCGTCAGGAGGTCCACTTCGTGGCTCAGAGCCCGGGAGGCCGTGGGGCCGCTCGGGAGCTCGTGGAGCTCTGCCTCAAGGCCAGTGCCCGGTGGGACGGGGCCGTGGGTCTGATGAGGGGGACTGATGGACGCAGTGCGCAGAGAGGTTGAAGGAAACCCCGTATTCAAGGTAGGTGGTTGATTCCATGGGCAGCGGAATGATGCAGCAAGAGGGGAGTACGGCGATGACGGACCAGCTCTACACGACGCACGACATCAGTCGTTTGCTTCAGGTGGATCCGTCCACGGTGAGCAAGTGGATTGACCGGGGCATCCTGATGGCCTTCAGGACGCCGGGCGGTCACCGCCGGGTGCGCTCGGCGGACCTGCGCACCTTCCTCATCGCGCACCAGATGCCGGTTCCGGAGGAGCTGGGCAGCGGCACGGTGCGGCTGTTGGTGGTGGATGACGAGCGGGCGGTGCTGGACGCCGTCAAGCGCGCGTTCAAGCCGTTCTCCGCGCAGGTGGAGCTCCAGACGACGACGAGCGGCGTGGAGGCCCTGCTGCTGGTGTCCGAGCAGAAGCCGCACGGGATGATCATCGACCTGAACATGCCGGACATCGACGGCCTCGAGGTCTGCCGTCGCATCCGCGCGCGCAAGCAGATGGAGGGTGTGCGGCTCATCACGATGACGTCCATGCACACCGCCGACGTCGTGGAGCAGTCCAAGCAGGCGGGCGCGCTCGCGTGCCTGGCCAAGCCGCTCGATGTGCAGCAGGTGCTGGAGCTGTTCCGCGTGCCCATCTCGCTCGGCGCCAAGCGCTGAGGTCGGGAGGGCTTCCGCCGCCCCCTCGCGGAAGCCCTCGACAGGGGTGAAGAAGGAGGAAGCCGCGCCGTTCTTCCCCGGACAGCGGCCTCCCAGCAGGGGTGTGCGCGCGATTCGACGCCTCGCGCGAAGCATCAGCCCTGGACCTTGACCTCGATGACCCGAGGCTTGGACGCCTCGCGTCGAGGCAAGGTGAGCGTCAGCACGCCCTGCTCGTAGCGCGCCTCCACCTTGGTGGCGTCCACCGTCTCCGGCAGGGAGAACGAGCGCGTGAAGCCGCCCTGCGCGCGCTCCTGGCGGCGCACGGTCACGCCCTCGGCGACGGGCTGCGCCTTTCGCTCGGCCTTCACGGTGAGCACGTCGCGCTCCACCGTCACCTGGATGTCCTTGGCGTCCACGCCCGGCATGTCGAGGTGCAGGGTGACGCCCGCCTCGGACTCGAGGATGTCGGCCGCCGGCACGCGCTCGCGGGCCGTGGACTGACGGAAGAAGCCCGGCTGGGCGAACTCACGGAAGAGCGCGTCGAAGTCGCGCATCAGGGGGTTCACCACCACGGCGGAGTTGAACGGGTTGCGATTCTGCATGGTCTTCTCCTGTGCGTGTCACTCCTCTGGCGGAGTGCACGGTGTGTGAATCACAGACGTTGTCGTTGTCGGCGGTCTCGCCTCGGGGGCCCCATCGGGGCTCCACTCCAGCGCCGCCTCACAAGACTCAAGAGAACCATGCTCCGGGACGTGTCAAGCAACGCCCCCGGGCCCTCGCGGCCCCCTCCCACCCTGCCCGCACGCCTGCCCTCCGGACCGCCGGACGAGGGCCTTCCGGGACGGGCGGACCCGGGCCGTCAGTCGTCGTCGCGGGCCAGGGCCACGGCGTAGGCCTCCTCGTCGCGCGACACATGCACGGTCCACGGGCGGCAGCAGACGGGGCAGTCCTCGATGTAGCGCTCCGCGCTGGCGCCGATGGGGTCCACGTCGACCTCCACCTCCTCGCCACAGTAGGGGCACTGCTGGATGGCGGCTTCCGCGAAGGGCTGCATGATGGTGCCTCCTCGCCCTCGTAGCGGGCGAAAGCGTCGCGGACTGAGCGTCCGCGCCGTCAGACGGTAGACTCCCGAGCCATGGCTTCTCCTTCCCGCAATCGCATCGGCGAAATCCTCGTCAAGGCCCGCGTCATCGACGAGCTCCAGCTCCGCAGCGCCATGGCCACCCTGGACCAGTGGGGCGGTCGGCTGTCGCGCGTCGTCGCGGACCTGGGGCTGGCCACCGAGGACACGATTACGGAGGCCATCTGCCAGGGCCTGGGGATGCAGCGCGTGCAGCTGGGCAACATCAGCCGGGACGCGGGAGCGCTGTCGCGCGTGGACATGACGCTCGCCGAGCAGAAGGCCGTCTTCCCCGTCTCGCTCAAGGACAACGGCAAGACGCTGGTGCTGGCCATGGCGGACCCCACGGACCTGGCCACGCTGGACCAGGTGGCGGCCCGCAGCCGCGCCCGGGTGGTCCCCATGGTGGCGGGCGAGCGTGAAATCGAGCACGCCATCCTGCGGCACTACCGAGGCCAGGAGCCGGTGGTCAGCACGCGCTTCTCTCCCTCGCGCAACCAGTCCTCGGACACGCAGGCCACCGTCGACGAGCAGGAGGACGAGTTCAAGGTCGTCGACATGAGCGGCAAGACGGTGGTGAAGCGCATCGCCGACATCGTCCCGCCCGAGTCACCCGCGGCGGCGCCAGCCCCCCGCGCTCCGGAGCGGCCCGCACCGCCCGCGGCGGCCCAGGGGTCGAGCGCGGCGGACATCCTCGACGAAATCCTGGCCGGTGGCCCGTCCACCTCGCCCGAGTGGACGGACGAGGACCTGCAGCGGCTGCAGACGCTCCAGCAGAACCAAGAGAAGAGCTCCAAGATTCTGCGCGCCCTGCTGGAGCTGCTCCTGGAGAAGGGCAAGCTGCAGCAGCGCGAGCTCGCCGCCAGGATGCGCCTGTAGCGCTCAGCCCGCCTCCTGGAGCTCCCGCCCGGTGAGCCCCAGGAGGTAGAGGATGGTGTCCAGCCCGCCGGCGGAGATGGACGTGTCGGCGGCCTCGCGCAGCCGGGGCTTGGCGCGGAACGCGATGCCCAGCCCCGCGCGCTCCAGCATCAGCAAGTCGTTGGCGCCGTCGCCCACCGCGATGACCTGCTCGAGCAGGATGCCCTCCTGGGCCGCGAGCTGCTCGAGCAGCTCCGCCTTGCGGCGCGCGTTGACGATGGCCCCGACGGTGCGGCCGGTGAGCCTGCCGCCCTCCGCCTCCAGCACGTTGGAGTAGGCGTGGTCGATGCTGAGCCGCGCCTTGAGCGCCTCGGCCGCCACGGAGAAGCCGCCGCTGATGACCGCGGTGCGGTAGCCCAAGCGCTTGAGCACGCGCACCAGCGTCTCGGCGCCCTCCGTGAGGGGCAGGTTGGCCGCGAGCCGGTGCAGCACGTCCACGTCCAGCCCCTTCAGCAGCGCCACGCGCTGGCGCAGCGACTCGTCGTAGTCCATCTCCCCCTGCATGGCGCGCTCGGTGATGCGCGAGACCTGCTCACCCACGCCGTGCGCGCGCGCCAGCTCGTCGATGACCTCGATGCGGATGAGCGTGGAGTCCATGTCCATCACCACCATCCGCTTGCCGCGCCGGAACAGGCTCTCCTTCTGCAGCGCCACGTCGAAGGTGTTGTCGCGCATGGACAGCGCCAGCAGCGAGCGCTTGAGCACCTGGGGCTCCAGCGCAGGCGGCAGGGTGACGTGCAGCTCCATGGAGCCCAGGTGCGGCTCGGACAGCCGGACGATGCGCTCCACGTTGGCGCCCGCCTGGGCCAGGTGCGAGGTGAGCGAGTGCAGCTGCCCCGCCCCCAGCGCGCGCCCCACCGCGGTGACGACGTAGCGCGCGGGCATGGGAGCCCCGGGGTCCGGCGTCTCCACCGCCTGGAAGTCCAGCGCCACGCCGAGCTCCCGCGCGGCGAAGAGCAGCGCCCGGGGAATGCCCACCGACTCGGGCAGCCGCACCAGGAGGCACAGCGTCAGCCGCCCCTGCACCACCACCTGCTCCACGTCGAGCAGCTCGGCGCCCGCGTCCGCGAGCAGGCCGGTGAGGCGGGCGGTGATGCCGGGGTGGTCCTTGCCCGTCACGGTGACGAGCACACAGCCTGGAGCAGTGGAGGTCATGGCGCGCGGCACAATGCCATGACCCCGCCTGGACGGGGCGGACGCCGCGAGGCCCCCACGTCGTGCCTGCCTGCTACCGCGCTGGCGGAGGGCCAGGACACGGCCTCTCCACGCCACCGTCCACACGGGGGGCGAGCCTCACGAGGAGGCCCGCGCCCGGGAGCGCGTCACTGCTGGGGCGACTCGGAGGAGAGGATGAGGTCGCCGCGGACGAGGAACTCCTTGTCCGGGAAGGCCTTGTAGAAGTCCTCGAGCATGGCGTCGACGTCCGGGTAGCGCTGCTCGCGCTTGTCCTGGGTGGCCTTGTCGAAGAGCTGGTCCAGGCCGCTGGGCGCCTCGGGGTTCACCTCCGAGGGGAGCGGCGAGCGGCGGCCCGGAATCTGCCCGGTGAGCATCTCGTAGAGCAGGATGCCCAGCCCGTACACGTCCGCGGAGGGGCCCGGGTCCTTGGCGCCGCGGTTCATCAGCTCCGGGGCCATGTACGCCATGCCGCCGGTGCCCACGAAGACCTGGGGCATGCCCTTGGTGGCGTCCACCTCCACCACGCGGCCCAGGCCGAAGTCGGACAGCTTGGCGTTGCCGTAGGCGTCGAAGAGGACGTTCTCCGGCTTGAGGTTGTGGTGCGTCAGCCCCGTGGCGTGGGCCGCGCGCAGGCCGTAGGCCATCTGGAGGAACGTGCGCAGCGCGAAGGGCACCGGCACCCCGCTGCCCCCGCCCGCGTCCAGCCGCTCCTTCAGGCTGCCGTTCATCAGCTCCAGGACGAAGTAGGGGCGGCTGGCCTCCACGTTCTGGTCCACCACCTGGACGATGCCGGGGTGGCGCACCTGGGCCTGGGCGCACAGCTCCTTCTTCAGCCGCTTGAGCACCTCACCGCGCTGCAGGAAGGAGAAGTATCCGAAGATGTCCTTGAGCTCCTTCAGGCAGATGTCCAGCCCCAGCGCCGTGAAGCGGCCCTTGAAGACGGTGCCCAGCGGGCCCGTGCCGATGGGGTCGAACTTCTGGTAGCGCAAGTCCAGCTCCGTGCCCTTCGGGGCGACGGGCGCGGCGGCGACGGGAGAAGTGGCGGCGGGAGGGGGCATGGAAGGGGCGGCGGACGACGACGGGGGAGCGAGGGGCAGCGGCGCGGTGGGAGCCAGACCGATGGACGTCTCCCGGCGAGGCTCGGGCGTCGCGGGGGTGATGAGCGCCACGGGCACAGGCGGCGTGAAGGGCGCCGGGACGGGCACGGGTACCTGCGACGTGTTGGGCGGCGGCGTCAGGTCCAGCGCGGGCATGGCCGAGCGCGCGGCGCGCATCGGCGGCATGGGCGGCGGCGACGGGGGCGGCGCAATCTGCGTGGCCGCGGTGGGCACCACCTCCGCCTCGTCCAGGAGCAGCTCCGGCGGGGGCGGCGGCAACACCAGCGACTCCTCGGTGCCCTGGGCCACGGGGGGCTCGTCCTCGGCCGAGGCAATCTGGTCGGCGAAGAACTCGCCCACCTCCACGGAGAACTTGTCCGACAGCTCCCCGCCCGCCACGCGCTCGCCCTGCTCGGTGAGCTTGAGCTGGGCCTCGCGGTCCATGGCGATGTAGTGGAACTTGCGCAGGAAGAAGAAGTAGTTGTCGAAATCGAGCGAGACGGACGGCTCCAGCGCGGCCTTCACATCGGCCAGCTTGTTGGAGCGTCCGAGTTGGCCGTTCTCCCTCAGGTTTCGGAGGATGAACAGCGCCTCGCCACTGACGGCGTCGCGGTTGATGGCGGCCTTCGGCATGGGTGGGCGACTCTACGACGTCCACCCGCCACCGCTCAACGTGGGACTGGCGGAACCCGGGGGGTTCTCAGCGGATGCGAAGCAGCTGCTTCACCGTCTCCAGGACCTCGACGAACTTCACCGGCTTGCGCAGGTAGATGTCCACGCCCAGCTGCAGCGCGCGGTCCTGGGCCTCCTTGCCGCCGGCGGAGATGGCGATGACGGGGATGGCCCGCAGGGCCTCCTCCTCCCGGATGCGCTCCACGAGCGCGAAGCCGTCCATCACCGGCATGTAGAGGTCCGTCATCACCAGGCTGAAGCGGCCCTCGCGCAGCATGCCCAGCGCGTGGTGCCCGTCCGGCGCGAAGTGGACCTCCAGGGGCACCTTCCCGTGCAGCTCACCGGACGCCAGCTTCTTCAGCACGTAGCTGTACATCTCGATGATGTGCGGGTTGTCCTCGACGATGAGCACACGGTACCCCTCGTGCTCGGCGTGGGGCGCGTGGCTGTTGGGTCCTGCCGCACTCAAGATGTCACCCAGTCTGCGCCTGTCCTCCGCGCGCTCGACGCGGACCCCGACTCCTCCGGGCTGATCGACGCCCGCGGGCCTCATCCAGGCCACGATGCCGGTGACTTCTACCGGATCCAGCAGTCCCGGGAAAGAAAGTGCGAGCCGCACCTCGTCCCCCAGGGTGAAGGCCTGGTCGGTCTGCACGAAGAGCCCCGAATGGGACAGGTTCTCCGTGACGTCACGCGCCTGGCGTCCGTCCGCGTACTCCACCTTCAGCACGGCCGGGACCCGGGGGTGCTGACGCTTGTTCTCTGGGCCCGGGGTCATAACAAGGGGTTGAAATCGCTCGGCAATTTGCTGATGGCGGCCCAGTGTACCGTCGAGGGTTTATGTTGACAACGCGGCCTTTGGAGCAATACGTAGCCCCCCGCCATGGCGGAGCCCCTGTTCACTCCTGAAGAGCAGAAGAAGTTCGACGCGGGTATCGCGGAGATCATCTCCCACTACCCCTCTGATCGCAAAAGCGCGGGCATGCTCCCGGCGCTGCGCCTGCTCCAGGAGATCAAGGGCTGGCTGCCGCCCGAGGGCCTGCGGCTGGTCGCCAAGCACCTGGAGGTCACGCCGGAGCGCGCCTACGAGGTCGCCAGCTTCTACGTGATGTACCACCTGAAGAAGCCGGGCAAGTACGTCATCGACGTCTGCACGAACCTCTCCTGCTCGCTCTGGGGCGCGGAGAAGATGCTCGCCTACCTGGAGGAGAAGCTCGGCCTCAAGGCAGGTGAAGCCAACGAGAAGTTCACCTTGCGCGAGACCGAGTGCCTGGCCTCCTGCGGCACGGCGCCGTGCCTGCAGATCAACGAGGATCACCACGAGAGCCTCACCCGCGCGAAGCTGGACGCCATCCTGGCCAAGCTGAGCTGAGCTGAAGCGCCACCCTTTCACCCAGGCAGGACGTCATCACATGGCCTCTACGGCAAAGGGCATCGACCCGATCATCTCCGCGGCCTGGGGCAAGCCCCAGTCCTGGACGTTGGACAGCTACAAGAAGCGCGGTGGCTACGAGGGTCTGAAGAAGGCGCTGGAGATGCAGCCGGCCGCCATCATCGACGAGGTGAAGAAGTCCAACCTCCGCGGTCGCGGCGGCGCCGGCTTCCCCACGGGCCTGAAGTGGAGCTTCGTCCCCAAGGACAGCCCCAAGCCCAAGTACCTCGCGGTCAACGGCGACGAGTCCGAGCCGGGCACCTTCAAGGACCGCTACATCCTCGAGGACGACCCGCACATGATGCTGGAGGGCATCGCCATCGCGTCCTACGCGCTGGGCGTGCACACCTGCTACGTGTACCTGCGCGGCGAGTTCAAGTTCCCCGCGGAGCGCTGCCAGGCCGCCATCGACGAGGCGTACAAGGCGGGCATCTTCGGCAAGAAGCTGATGGGCAAGGACTTCGAGCTCAACTGCTACCTGGTCCGCGGCGCCGGCGCCTACATCTGCGGCGAGGAGACGGCCCTGCTGGAGAGCCTGGAGGGCAAGAAGGGCTGGCCGCGCCTGAAGCCCCCCTTCCCCGCCGTCGTCGGCCTGTTCGGCAGCCCCACGGTGGTGAACAACGTGGAGACGCTCGCCAGCGTGCCCCACGTCTTCACGGGCGGCTCGGACTGGTACGCGAAGCTGGGCACGGACAAGTCGGGCGGCACGCGCCTGGTCTGCCTGTCCGGCACGGTGAACCGCCCGGGCGTCTACGAGGTGTCGATGTTCACGACCCTCGCGGAGCTCATCTACGACGACAAGTACGGCCGCGGCATGCCGGCGGGTCGCAAGGTGAAGGCCGTGATTCCGGGCGGGTCCTCGGCGCCGGTGCTGGGCGCGGACGAGCTGGACGTGGCCATGGAGTTCGAGGCCCTCAAGGTCAAGCAGACCATGGCGGGCTCCGGCGGCGTCATCGTCATGGACGACGCCACCTGCATGGTGCGCAGCCTGTGGCGCGTGGCGCGCTTCTACGCGGAGGAGTCCTGCGGCCAGTGCACGCCGTGCCGCGAGGGCACGCCGTGGCAGACGCGCCTTCTGCGCAAGATTGAAGAGGGCCGCGGCGACCCGGGCGACGTGGAGATGCTCTCCAACGTGGCGTCCTCCATCGCCCCCTACCCGCCCATCGGCCTGGGCAACACCATCTGCGCGCTGGGTGACGCGGCGGCGCTGCCCACGCACTCGTTCCTGATGCGGTTCAAGGACGAGTTCGAGGCCCACATCCGCGAGAAGCGCTGCCCGTTCGGCGACAAGCCCTGGGGTTCGTTCGGAGACTGGTCTTGAACATCGAGCTCATCCTCTTCGGGGCGTTCGCGCTCCTGACGCTGCTGTCGGCCGGGATGGTCATCTTCGCGCGGAGTCCCATCAACTCCGCCATGGCCCTGGTCTCCACGTTCTTCTTCCTGGCCGGGCTGTACGTCCTGCTCTGGGCGCACACGGTGGCGGTGCTCCAGGTGCTCGTCTACGCGGGCGCCATCATGGTGCTCTTCCTGTTCGTCATCATGCTGCTGAACCTGAGCGAGTCGCCCTCGCGTGGAAAGCCCACGCTGGCGAGGCTCGTGGGCGGGGTGGCGACGGTGGGCCTCCTGGCGGTGCTGGGCATCGCGCTCAGCAAGCTGCCCTCGGGGCCGCCCCCGTCCATGGGCGTGGAGGCGCAGGCGACCTTCGGCACCATGGCGACGCTGGGTCAGGTCATCTTCACCCAGTGGCTGCTTCCCTTCGAGGCGGTGAGCCTGCTGCTCCTGGTGGCCATCGTGGGCGCGGTCGTCGTGGCCAAGTCGCGAATCTGATCGCAGCCGACTCCCTCAAACTTTCTGTGCTAGATGGCGGCGCAGGTCGTCCGCCCGCGAGGCCCCGAACCGGCCATGGTCCCCATCTCCTACTACCTCCTGCTTGCCGCCGCCCTGTTCTGCATGGGCATGTTCGGCGTGCTGGTGCGCCGCAACGCACTGGTCGTCTTCATGTGCGTGGAGCTGATGCTCAACGCGGCGAACCTGACGTTCCTGGCCTTCGCCCGCATGCACGGCGACAGCATCGGGCACGTCTCCGCCTTCTTCGTCATCGCGGTGGCCGCGGCGGAAGCGGCCATTGGACTGGCCATCGTCATCGCCGTCTTCCGGAGCCGAGGCAGCATCCTGGTGGAAGACATCCGGACCATGAAGCACTGACGGACACGCCAGGAGCCCACTCATGAGCACCTTCTCGGAATTCCTCCAGGTCGCGCCGGTCGCGCCAGAAGTGATGGCGCCCTCGCTCTGGCTCATCATCGCGCTGCCCCTGTTGGGCGCGTTCATCTGCGGCGTGTTCGGCAAGATGCTGGGCCGCGCCAACGTGCACCTGGTCGCGTGCTCCGCGGTCGCGGGCGCCTTCGTGCTGAGCGTGCTGGCCTTCTGGGCCACCAGCTCCATGGACCTGGAGAGCCGCCGGCTCCTGTCCTTCATCGTGAACCCGTTCGGCAACGAGCGGGACTACGTGCGCTACGCGATTGCGCACGACTACGGCACCTGGTTCTCGGTGGGCGACTTCCGGGTGAACTTCGGGCTGATGGTGGACCACCTGTCCGGCATCCTCCTGCTGGTCATCACCGGCGTGGGCTTCCTCATCCACCTGTACTCCACCAGCTACATGGAGCACGACGAGGCCTACTGGCGGTTCTTCGCGTACCTGAACCTCTTCGTCGCGGCGATGCTGACGCTGGTGCTGGCCGACAACCTGGTCCTGCTCTTCGTGGGCTGGGAGGGCGTGGGCATGGCCAGCTACCTGCTCATCGGCTTCTGGTACACGGACCCCGCCAAGGCGTGGGCCGGCCGCAAGGCGTTCGTCACCAACCGCATCGGTGACTTCGCGTTCCTCATCGCCACGTTCCTGATGGTGCTGATGGTCGGCGCCTTCAACCGGCAAGCCGACGAGCGCGACTACACGGCGGCGGGCAGCACCAGCCAGCGCTACGCCTCCGCGCTCGAGGACAAGGGGCCCGTCACCTTCCTGGGCCTGCAGAAGTTCGCCGAGGCGATGCCCGAGGGCGGCGCTGGCAAGGTGGACCTGTCCACGACCATTGCCGCGGGCCCCCTGGAGGGCTACACGTTCGGCGGCGTGATGACGGTGGCGCTCCTGCTGTTCCTCCTGGGCGCCGCGGGCAAGAGCGCGCAGCTGCCACTCTACGTCTGGCTGCCGGACGCCATGGCCGGCCCGACGCCGGTCTCCGCGCTCATCCACGCCGCGACGATGGTGACCGCGGGCGTGTACCTGTTCAGCCGCATGTCCGCGCTGCTGGTGCTCAGCCCCACGGCCATGGCCACGGTGGCCATCATCGGCGCGCTGACGTCGCTCCTGGCGGCGCTCATCGCCTTCGCGCAGGACGACATCAAGAAGGTGCTCGCCTACTCCACGGTGTCCCAGCTGGGCATCATGTTCATGGGCGTGGGCATGGGCATCTTCTGGGCGGCCGTGCTGCACCTGGTGACGCACGCGTTCTTCAAGGCGTGTCTGTT
Source organism: Myxococcus faecalis (assembly GCF_050039385.1). Taxonomy (NCBI): domain Bacteria; kingdom Pseudomonadati; phylum Myxococcota; class Myxococcia; order Myxococcales; family Myxococcaceae; genus Myxococcus; species Myxococcus faecalis. Next base: position 3,370,091 of record NZ_CP144336.1, read on the forward strand.
CCTGGGCGCCGGCAGCGTGATGCACGGCAACGGGGACGAGACGGACATCAAGAAGCTGGGCGGCCTGCGCCACGAGATGAAGTGGACGTGGGGCACCTTCTTCGTCGCCACGCTGGCCATCACCGGCATCATCCCGCTGTCCGGCTTCTTCTCGAAGGACGCCATCTTCCACGGCGTGCACCACAACCACCTGGCGGGCCTGCACTGGGTGTCCAGCGCGGTCTACTACCTGGGCCTGCTCATCGCCGCGTGCACCGCGTTCTACATGACGCGCGTGTACCTGCTGACCTTCGAGGGGCCCCGCTCCAAGGAGGCCAAGGTGGCGCACGCGCACGAGAGCGCGTGGCAGATGACGCTGCCCCTGGTGGTGCTGGCGGTGCTCAGCGTGGTGGCCTCCGTGTACGCGTGGCCGCTGCTCAAGGCGCCCGGTGACGGCCGTCCGCAGCCGGTGTTCGAGAACTTCCTGAGCCCGGTGTTCGCCGCGATGAACCGCGTGGTCGCCACGGGCAAGACGGTGGAGCTCGACACGAGCGTCCCCACGCTGGGTGACTACGGCTTCGCGTGGCTGGTGGCCGTCTCCGGCGGCGCGCTGGCGGCGTTCCTGTACCTGCGCTTCTTCCCGTCCCGCGCGGGTCAGCCCGCGCCGGCCTATGCCCGGGCGGTGCGCCGCGCGGCGCAGAACAAGTTCTACGTGGACGAGCTGTACGAGCTGGCCATCATCCGGCCCATCAAGTTCATGAGCTTCATCCTCTTCCGCGTGGTGGACGCGCTCCTCATCGACACCGTGGCGGTGCGCGGCACGGCGTGGGTGACGGCGCGCGTGGGCAGCGCGCTGCGCTACGTCCAGTCGGGCGACGCCCAGGCCTATGCCGCAGTGATGGCCCTCGCCCTGCTCGGCGGCGTGGCCTACGCCCTCATCCAGGTGCTGCAATGAGCTTCTTCGACACCCACCTGCTCAACCTCGTCGTCTTCCTGCCGCTCGTCTTCGCGGCGCTGGTGCTGATGCTGCCCGCCGGCGAGGCGGGGCAGATTCGCACCGTCACGTTCATCGGCATGGTGGTGGACCTGGTCTTCGGCGTGTGGGCGTACTCACGCTTCGAGGTCGGCGGTCCCGAGTTCCAGCTCGAGTACCGGGTGCCCTGGTTCCAGGAGTTCGGGCTGAGCTACCACCTGGGCGTGGATGGCCTGGCGGTGAGCCTCATCCTCCTGACGGTGTTCCTGGGCCCCCTGGTGGTGCTGGCCTCCACCACGTACATCAGCCACCGCATCAAGGAGTTCCACCTGGCGCTGCTGGTGCTCCAGACGACGATGCTGGGCGCGCTGGTGTCGCTGGACGTGCTGCTCTTCTACATCTTCTTCGAGGCCATGCTCATCCCCATGTACCTGCTGGTGGGTGTGTGGGGCGCCGAGGACCGCCAGATGGCGGCGGTGAAGTTCTTCCTCTACACGCTGGTGGGCTCGCTGCTGATGCTGGTGGCGCTCATCGCGGTGTACTTCATCAGCTCGCCGGCGGGCGCGCGCTCGTTCGACTACGCGAGCATCTACAACGGCCTCCTGGACGCGAACCGGCAGCTGTCCGCGTGCTCGGCGGGACCCGCGGGCGCGTGTGATTCGCTGACGGGCATGGCCGCGACGCTGCACACCTACGGCCCCTGGCTGTTCGCGGCGTTCGCGCTGGCGTTCGCCATCAAGGTGCCGATGTGGCCGGTGCACACGTGGCTGCCGGACGCGCACGTGCAGGCGCCGGTGGCCGGCTCCATGATCCTGGCCGGCGTGATGCTGAAGATGGGCACCTTCGGCTTCTGGCGCTACGCGATTCCGCTCTTCCCGGTGGCCGCGCAGCAGGCCCGGCCGTTCCTGGCGACGCTGGCCGTCATCGGCATCGTCTACGGGGCGCTGATGTGCCTGGCGCAGCGGGACATCAAGAAGCTCATCGCCTACTCGTCCGTCAGCCACCTGGGCTACTGCATGCTGGGCATCTTCGCGCTGACGGCGGAGGGCGCCACGGGCAGCGCGTACCAGATGCTCAACCACGGCGTGTCCACGGGCGCGCTGTTCCTCCTGTTCGGCTTCCTCTACGAGCGGCGCCACAGCCGCCTGATGGCGGACTTCGGCGGCATCGCCAAGGTGATGCCGGTGTTCACCACGGCCTTCATCATCATCACCTTCTCCTCGGTGGCGGTGCCCGGCACCAACGGCTTCATCGGTGAGTTCCTGGTGCTGCTCGGCACGTTCAAGAGCGACCTGGGCGCGGCGGCCGGCAACCCGCACCTGACGGCGGTGTTCGGCGCGTTCGCGACCACGGGCGTCATCCTGGGCGCGGCGTACATGCTGTGGATGGTGCAGAAGGTGTTCTTCGGCGGCCTGACGCACCGGGAGAACCAGCACCTGCGCGACATGAACGTGCGCGAGAGCCTGACGGTGCTGCCCTTCATCATCCTCGTTGGGGTGATGGGCCTGATGCCCCAGCCCTTCCTGGACCGCATCGAGCCGTCCACGGAGCGCTTCCTGTCCCGCGCCCGCGTGGGCACGCCCGGAGCGGGTGTGCAGGCCGACCAGGTGCGCGTGGAGGTGATGTCCCTGCCGGCCAACCCCACCGTGGCAGCCCCGAGCGCCCCTGCCCCGCTCGCCGCCCGGGCCGTCCCCTCGTCCCGGCCGTAAGCCGACTGAGCCCTCGCCATGACCTTGCCCCTGCCCAATCTGACCCTGGCAGACTTCCTCCCGCTGATTCCCGCCATCATCCTGGTGGTGGGAGCCTGCATCCTGCTGCTGTCGGAGGTGTTCCTCAGCAGCACCGCGTCGCGGTCCTACCAGGCCGTGCTCTCCGTGGTGGCGGCGGTGGCGGCCGGCGCCGTGGCCGTGTCCAACATGTTCGAGCCGGCGCACGAGGCGTTCCTCGGCTTCGGCGTGCTGGACCCCTTCTCCAGCTTCCTCACCTTCGTGGTGTGCGTGGGCCTGGGGCTGGCGTCGCTCAGCTCGGTGAGCTTCCTGCGCAAGCGCGGCGCGGAGCGCGGTGAGTTCTACGCGCTGATGCTGTTCGCCGCGGCGGGCATGAGCCTGCTGGCCCTGTCCAACGAGCTCATCACCCTGTTCGTCAACCTGGAGGTCCTCTCCATCGCCACGTACGCGCTGACGTCGTACCTGCGGCGCGGGACGCGGCCCTCCGAGGCGGGCTTCAAGTACTTCATCCTGGGCGCGTTCTCGTCCGCGGTGCTGCTGTACGGCGCGGCGCTGCTGTACGGCGCCACCGGCACCACCACGCTGACGGCCATGGCCGGGCCGCTGTCGACGGCGCTCGCCCAGCAGCCGGCGCTGGTCTACGCGGGCCTCATCCTCCTGGGCTCCGGCTTCGCCTTCAAGGTGGCCGCGGTGCCGTTCCACATGTGGACGCCGGACGTCTACGAGGGCGCCCCCACCCCCGTCACCGCGCTGATGAGCGCGGGCGTGAAGGCGGCCGCCTTCGCGGCGCTGGTGCGCGTGTTCCTGACGGTGGGCAAGGGCATCGACCCGCAGATGCCGCTGGTGCTGTTCTCCACCCTGGCCTTCCTCACCATGGTGGTGGGCAACCTGCTGGCGATTCCGCAGCGCAACGTGAAGCGCATGCTGGCGTACTCGTCCATCGCCCACGCCGGCTACCTCCTGGTGGGCGTGGCGGCGCTGTTCGTCACGGCGCCGGGCGAGCAGTTCCGCCTCCTGGGCCCGTCGGAGCTGACGGGTGGCTCGCCGCTGGAGCTGGCGCGCTCGCAGGCGCTGCGCGGCATCCTCTTCTACCTGCTGGCCTACACCTTCAGCGCGGTGGGCGCCTTCACCCTGGTGTCCGTGCTCGAGCGTCGCGAGGACGAGGAGAAGGGCACCGCGTGGGATTTGGAGCGCTTCAGTGGCCTGGCGCAGCGGCGTCCGGGCTGGGCCGTGGCCATGGCCGCGTTCATGCTGTCGCTGGGCGGAATTCCTCCCACCATCGGCTTCATGAGCAAGCTGCTCGTGTTCCAGAGCGCGGTGGACGCGGGCCTCATCGGCCTGGCCATCATCGGCGTGCTCTCCAGCGCGGCGGGCGTCTATTACTACCTGCGCGTGGTGGTCTACATGTTCATGCGCCCGGTGCCCGAGGGCGCCCAGGCGCTGGAGCGCAGCTGGTCCACCGAGCTGGCCCTGGTGCTCTCCACCGCGGCCGTGGTGGTGCTGGGCATCCTCCCCGGCCCCGTCACCGCGTGGCTGGTGCAGGCCAGCAGCCTCTTCGGTCAGTAGCCTTCGCGGGCCGCGAGCCCGTCGACTCCGCCCGCCCCGGCCTCGTGCCCGGGCGGGCGTCGTCTTTCAGGGGCACCGGAGTGCGTCAGCCCGGGAGCTCGCCGCGCAGCTCGTACGTCTCCAGGCGCGTGCGGGCGCCGGCCTTCCGCAGGACGGCCACCAGGGGCTCGTTGTCCGTCATCACCACGCCCATCGATTGACGCGAGGGCCCCACGCGGGTGAAGGCGTCTTCCAGGAGCGCCCGGGCATGCGCGAGGGACACCGCGAAGAACGGGTAGAGCACCGCGCCGCCGGAGCGCAGGTCCATCAGCCCCAGCAGCTCCGTCCCGCGCGTCAGCTTCCAGAGCTGGTGCGAGGCGAGTGAAGAGAAGCGCGCGAGCTTGCCCGGAATCATCCCGAAGGCCTCCGTCAGCGGCTCCCAATCCGCCGACTCCACCGGCGACGTCTTCAGGCCCCGGGGCGCTTCGGGCAGCGTGGCCACGTGGGCCCGTGTCACCTCCAGGTCCGTGGCCTGCCGCGCGCGCCGCATCCCCAGCGAGCCGTACAGCTCCAGGGCCGGGGTGTTGTCGCGCACCACCGTGAGGGACCAGCGCTGGCAGCCCTGCGCCCGGAAGCGCTCGGCCGTCCTCAGCATCATCCACCGCCCCAGCCCCTGACGACGCGCGGCGGGCGCCACCACGAGCTGCCCCACGTACCCCATGACGCCCAGGGCCTCCGTGGACGTGTACCCCACCACCCCACCCTGCCCCTCGACGAGGAAGGTACGAGCCGCCAGCTCCTGCTCCCACATGGACGCCGGCGGCGGAGGGTCCTCCAGCCCCAGCTCCGCGAACAGCCTGACGTACGTCGGGTAATCGTCGGCGCGTCCGGGCCGCTGCACCCACGGACACGGCCCCACATCCACCGTCATCGGCCTGCCTCCGGTTAGAAGGAGCGATACCGACGCGAGCCTGACTCAACGTCCGACAGCACAAAAGAAGGCGGCCCGACACTCCAGGGGAGGGTCGGGCCGCGGGTCTTCTGAAGGTGACTCACCGGAAGTGCTGAAGGGGTGGGGGGGAACCGCCTTCAGCCTCGCTTCGATGTGTCCCGCGTGAACCTATAGCAGTCGCCGTGCCAGACCCCGATTTGGGACAAACTCCAGTTTTCTCAGGCACTTAGAGGTCTGCCCAACACTGGCCCACCCCGGCGATTGCATTTCAGCCCTGCAATCGGCTTTCAGAACTGAAAATCTCCAATGAGTCCGGGCGGTTGTGTTTTTCACCGATGAACCCCGTTCATTTCGGATCTGAATCCACGGGTGCGCAAAAGTTACACGTCCAACTCCACCCTACTCCCGACCCACCTCGTTGGGCGGCCGGAGGTTGAGGCGCTTCATCTTGCGCCACAAGGTGGTGGAGGAGACGCCCAGCTCGTCGGCGACGCGGGCCAGGTCCACGCCGTGGCGCTCCAGGGACTGGGCGATGGCGCGGCGCTCGGCGTCCTCGACCACCTGGGCCAGGGTGGGCCCGGCGCTGGTGCCGGGAGGAGGGCTGCCCGGGCCGTCCAGCGCGCCCAGGGGGCTGGCGCCGGCGACGGGCGTCAGGCGGGCCTGGCGCAGCGGGAAGTCCTCGGGCAGCAACTCGTCGCTCTCCGAGAGCGCGGCGGCCTGCTCGACCAGGTTCTCCAGCTCGCGCACGTTGCCGGGGAAGTCGTAGCTCATCAGGTGCGTCACCGCGGCGGCGGACAGGCGCCGGGGGTTGGGGCTGCGGGCGTTGGCGCGCCCCAGGAAGTGCTCGGCGAGCGCGGGCACGTCATCCAGCCGCTCGCGCAGGGGCGGCACGCGCAGCGTCACCACGTTGAGGCGGTAGTAGAGGTCCTGGCGGAAGCGCTTCTCGCGCACCTCCTGCTCGATGTCGCGGTTGGTGGCCGCCACGGTGCGCACGTCCACGCGCAGCGCGGTGGACTCGCCCACGCGGCGCACCTCGCCCTCCTGCAGCGCGCGCAGGAGCTTCGACTGGAAGGTGGGGCTGGTCTCCGTCACCTCGTCGATGAAGAGCGTGCCGCCGTCGGCCTCCTCGAACAGGCCCCGGCGGGCCTTCACCGCGCCGGTGAAGGCGCCCTTCGCGTGGCCGAACAGCTCGCTCTCCAGCAGCGTCTCGCTGATGGCCGCGCAGTTGACGGGCACGAAGGAGCGCCCCTTGCGGCGGCTGTGCGCGTGGAGCGCGCGCGCCACCAGCTCCTTGCCCGTGCCGCTCTCGCCCTGGATGAGCACCGTGGCGTCGCTCTGCGCCACGCGCATCAGCCGCGAGGTGAGGTCCCTCATGGCGGCGCTGCGCCCCACCAGCGCGGACAGGCCGTGGCGCTCGTTGAAGTCCGTGGCCAGGTTGTCCACGTCGCGCAGCAGGCGCGCGCGCTCCAGGGCGCGCTCCACGCGGTAGCGCAGCTCGCTCTCCTTGAACGGCTTGGTGACGTAGTCGTACGCGCCCAGCCGCATGGCCTCCACCGCGCTCTCGATGGAGCCGAAGGCCGTCATCATGATGACCTGCAGCCGGGGGGCCACCTCCAGCGCGCGCCGGAGCAGCGTGAGCCCGTCCATGGGCTCCATCTTCAGGTCCGTCAGGAGCAGGTCCATGCTGCCGCCGGCCAGGTGCGCCAGGGCCTCCTCGCCGGTGCCCGCCTCGAAGACGGTGTAGTGCTCGGCGCGCAGGAGCAGCGCGGTGGTCGCGCGCATGTTGCGCTGGTCGTCCACGACGAGGATGCGTCCGCGGGACGGCGGGAGGTTCGCGTCGGTCATGGGAAGGACGGGGGCTGCGAGAGGGGAAGCCGCAAGGTGAAGGTGGTACCGCGACCGGGGGTGCTGTCCACGGCGATTTCGCCGCGGTGCTCCTCGAGGATTCGTTTCACGACAGCCAGCCCCAGGCCGGTGCCCTGGGCCTTGGTGGTGAAGAAGGGCTCGAAGACGCGGTGGAGCAGCTCGGCGGGAATCCCCGGCCCCTGGTCCGCCACGTCGATGCGCAGCTGCTCGCGGCCCGCGTGGGCCTCGCGGCGCGCGCGCACCTGCACCAGCCCCCCTTGCGGCATGGACTGGATGGCGTTGACGGCCACGTTGACCAGCGCCTGGCGGATGAGCCGGCGGTCCATGGGCACGGGTGGCAGCCCCTGCTCCACCTCCGCGTCGATTCGCACCGGCCGGTCCGGCGCCCCCCCCTGCGCGCGCGCCGCCTCCAGCGAGTCCTGGAGCACGCGGCTCAGGTCCTCGTGCTGGAGCACGGGGTCGCGAGGCCGGGTGTAGTCGAGCAAATCACCGACCATGCGGTTGAGGCGGTCGCTCTCCTCGCCCAGGATGTCCAGCAGCATGGCCGCGTCGCCAGAGGGCTCCAGGAGCCGGCGCAGCGAGGCCACCGCGTTGAAGATGACGCCCAGGGGGTTTCGCACCTCGTGGGCGACGATGGCGGACAGCTCGCCCAGCGCGGCCAGCCGCTCGCGCTTCACCATCTCCGCGCGCGTGGCGGCCAGCTCCGCGTAGCTGGCCCACAGCGACTCGTACAGGCGCGCGTTGGCGATGGAGAGCGACAGCTGGCCACACGTGGCCTCCGCCAGCTCCACCAGCTCCGGGCTGAACGTCCGCGCGCGGCGCGTGTCGTCCACCAGCACCACGCCGATGAGCTCCTCGCGCGAGGTGAGAGGCAGCGCCAGGAGCGCCTTCTCCCCGAAGCGCTGGACGAGCTGCGGATTGAAGCCGCCGCCGGAGGCCTCCACGTCCTCGATGACCACCGGCTTGCGCTCGCGCGCGGCGCGCGCCGCCACGCTGTCACTGGAGAGCGACAACACCACCGTGCGGAAGAAGTCGCGGTGCGCCGCGGAGGCCGCCGCGCCCCGGAGCACCTTCGCGCTCTCGTCGTACAGCATGATGTAGCAGTTGGAGACATCCAGCAGGTGGACGAGGAAGTCCGACGCCACGTCGAGGATGCTCGAGGTCTCCAGCACGCCCGATGTCGTCCGGGCCAAATCCAGGAGCAGCCGCGTCTCGGTGAGCTGGCGCGCGGACTCCGAGCGCAGCCGGCGCTGCTCGAGCAACGTCATCAGCAGCTCCGACAGCGTCCCCAACAGCCGCACGTCCCGCGCGTCGAAGGGCCGGTCCGGCGCGCGCAGCACCTGGAGCACGCCGCACACCTCGCCGCCCCGCGCCAGCCGCACCGCCGCGCCGCTGCCCAGCGTGCCTTGCGAGGCCTCGCGCAGCGCCTGGGCCTGCGCCTCGCTGGTGAGGTCGCCATCCAGCGCGTCCGGCACCGAGCCGCCCATCACCCCACCCAGTCGCGCGACATCGCCGCCCGGGCCCACCACCTCCGTCAGGCCGACGTGGGCCGACAGCACCAGCGGCCCCTCCGTGCCCCGGGTCAGGTGCAGCGCCGCGGCCTCGGACAGCAGCAGCTCCGACACGCGCGAGAGGAAGTCCTCGGGCGTGGGCGGAATCGGCCGCGCCACGAAGCGCGCCATCTCCGCGACGGCCCCCACCTCCCACCGGCTGCGCGTGCTGTCCGACTGCACGCGTGCGTCCGTCAGCGCCGCGCCCACCACCTTGGCGAAGAGCGTCAGCACCGAGCCATGCCGGGGCGCCACCCACGGGCCCTCCACGCGAAGGACCTCCACCTGGGGGCCGCCGACGGGCAGGTACACGTGCGTGGGCGAGGCCCGCTCCGCGCCGCCGAACACGGGGCGCCCGTCCGACAGCGCCTCCAGCCCCAGGGCCACGTCCGGCGGAGGAGCACCACCATCCAACGGGTTCAGCCGCAGGCCATCCCAGCGCAGGAGCCGCACCCGGAAGCCCGCGGCCTCCAGGCCCTTCAGGGCCACGCGGCGCACCGCGTCCTCGGAGTGCGCGGACACCAGGCTCGCCGAGGTCTCCACCAACCGCTCCGCCATGGACAGCTCGGGGGGCTTGTCCGTCAGCGGCAGCAGGTTGAGCAGCAGCGCGTGCCGCCCGCCCTCCAGCGGGATTCGGGACGCGTAGAGGGCGACCTCGCGCGTGACGCCGTCGGCCGAGGGCACCTGGTAGACCTGCGTCCTCGCCTCCATGGCCCCGCCGGACTCCACCAGGCGGTAGCGCTCGATGAGCCGGCTGCGCTCCTCGGGCTGGACGAAGTCCATCACGGAGCGCCCCTCCACCCGCTCGCGGGGCAGCCCCAAGAGGGCGAGGTAGGCGTCATTGGCCGCGGACACACGCCCGTCCACCACCGCGAGCACGGGGTTGCCGAAGGGCTCGATGAGGGCGCGCAGCGACGCCTCGCTGTAGTGGCTGGTGCTCATCCGCGACGCAGAACCCGCTTCTCGCCCACCCGGAGCGTCACCTTCTCCCGGTCGAAGTACTCGGACAGAGGGATGACGAACTTGCGGCTCTGTCCCACCAATTCCTTGAAGGACTGGGTGGTAATGTCCTTCTTCTCGCGCAGGTGGGCAACCAGCCGTTCCTTCAAGGCCTCCAGACAGCCCGCGTCGAAGCACAGCTCCTCGCTGACGCGCACCACCTTGCCTTCGGCCACCAGGAGCTTCAGCAGCTCGCGCAGGCGGGGCGCCGGGAGCTGGAGCTTCTGGGACAGCTCGCCCTCGGTGGGCGGCGCCAGACCCGCGGCGGACAGCTCCGCGGCGAGCCGCGCCCGCGCCGCCTCGTCCCCCAACGACAGCGCGCGTCCACGCCCCTTCAGGCGTACCAGGTCCCGCTCGACCTCCAGCTTCCCGGCATCCCCCAGCCCCTGCAACACCCGCTGGAAGGCCCTCGCATCCAGCTCACCGGACAGCCGCTGGCGAAGCTCCTCGCGGGACAGCCCCTCACGCAAGGGCTCACGCTCATGGAAGGCCGCCAGCACCGCGAGCGCCCGACCTTGCAACCCCTCGAGCACCTCGCCGGACAGGTACAGCCGGCTCTCCCGGTCCAACAGCACCACCGCGCCCCGGGCGCCCAGGAGCTCCAGCGCGCGCGTGAGCACCTTGGGCCCCAAGGCCGAGCAGCCGAACAGCGCCTGCTGCGTGAGCCCCGCATAGCCCGCCTGCCGGAGCAGCCATGCCACCTGCCCCGCCGGGTCCGCCTCGCGCAGCGGCGCCACGATGGACGCGCCGCCCTTGCGGCGCCTCGGCGGGGAAATCGACAGCACGCGCCCACCCGCCACCGTCGCGCCCCGCCCCGGCAGCGCGCGCGAGCCCCGGAGGATGAAGCGCTGCCCCACGAGCGCGGCCACGGGTGCGTCCAGGCGCAGCTGCGCGAGCGTCGTCTCGCCGGGCTCCAGCCGCTCCACGTCCAGCAGCGCCACCGTGGCCTCCACCTGCGCGGTGCCCAGGTGCAGCAGGAGCTTGCGGCGGCGCGGCAGGGGCGACGGCGCGGAGGGCAGCAGCGTCAGCTCCACGTCGAGCATGCGCGTCTCGGGCAGCTCTCCGGCGCGCGTCAGCACCTGCCCCCGGTGGAGCGCCTCCGGCTCCACGCCCGGCAGGTTCACCGCGGCGCGCTGGCCCGCCTCCACTCGCGCCACCGCCCGGCCATGCTGCTGCACCCCGCGCACGCGCAGCGGGCCGGGCGTGCCCGGCAGCAGCGACACCGCGTCGTCCACCGCCACCGTGCCCGACAGCAGCGTGCCCGTCACCACCGTGCCGAAGCCCTTGAGCGTGAAGACGCGGTCCACCGGGAGGAACGTGGGCCCCTCCGAGGGGCGCTTCCCCAGCGAGCCCACCGCCCGGGTGAGCGCCGCGCGCAACGCCGCGAGCCCCTCGCCCGTGCGCGTGGAGCACGGCACCACGGGCGCGCCCTCCAGGAACGAGCCGGCGGTGAGCGCGGCGAGGTCCGCCTCCACCAGCGCGCGCCACTCGGGCCCGGGCTCGTCCAGCAGGTCCGACTTGGTGAGCGCGACGACGCCGGCGCGAACGCCCAGCAGCCGGCAGATGTCCAGGTGCTCGCGCGTCTGGGGCATCACGCCCTCGTCCGACGCCACCACCAGCACCGCCAGGTCCACGCCGCCGGCGCCCGCGGCCATCGCCTTCACGAAGCGCTCGTGGCCGGGCACGTCGACGACGCCCGCGACGGTGCCGTCATCCAGCGTCAGGTGCGCGAAGCCCAGCTCCAGGGTGATGCCGCGGCGCTTCTCCTCCTGGAGCCGGTCCGTGTCGATGCCGGTGAGGGCCTTCACCAACGACGTCTTGCCGTGGTCGATGTGGCCCGCCGTGCCGACAATCATCGCATCACCGCGGCACGGCTCAGGCTCCGGCCTTGTCCGGGTCCTCGTCGAAGCGCGCGTCGCCGGTGCCCGGCGCGTAGTCCCACGGGAAGACGACGAGCGCCCCCGTGGAGATGCCCGCGAACTGGGGCGCGTACGCGTCCGGCTTCACCACCAGGCACGCCGTGGACACCTTCTTCGCCCCCGCCTCGCGCGCCAGCGCCATGGCCAATTCCAGCGTGTCTCCGCTGGACGCCACGTCGTCGACGATGAGCACCCGCTTGCCCTTCAGCTCGCGCGGCATCTCGTTCGCGGGCTTCGGTCCGCCACGCGGATGCGCCTTGTCGCCGCGGTCCCTGCTGCGGCGGCTGATGCGCACCGGGAAGAACGCGCACCCGAGCGCCGACGCCAGCGCGCCGCCCACGAACACGCCGCCGTGCGCCACGCCCACCACCGCCTCGGGCTGGAAGGACTGGCGGATGTCGTCGGCCATCTGCTGCACGGCGCGGTCCAGCTGCGCCCAGGACAGCTCGCGCAGCACACCCGCGGTGCGCTTGCGCGACTGGTCCTTGCCCGTCGGCTGACGGGGGGCCTCCGCCTGGGGCGCCAGGACCATGTCCGTCGGGATGGAGACCAGCTTGCGCGCCTGCTCGCGCGCGGCCGACGACGGCGACGCGACACGAGACTTCGCGGGGGCCTTCTTCGACGACGAAGGCTTCGGGGAGGATTTCGCGGTGGGCTTGCGCTTGCCCTGGGCCTTGGGCCCGGGTGCTGCCCGCTTGGTGGCCACGGCGGTGAGCTCCGGCTGAAGTGCGGCCCCGTCATACCCCGAGGCGCGCGCCCTGGCCACATCCCCGCTCACATCCCCACCACCTCACGGACACACGAGGCGGTGGGGACCTCACGGCCCTCAGGCCTGGAGCTTCTCCTCCACCATCCGGTCCGCCACCTGCTCGGGGCGCAGGCCCGACTCCTTCGCGCGCCGCAGCACCGTGTCGATGGTGTCGAAGATGTTCGCCGCCCGGGCGTACGCCTTCTCCCGGTCGTACCCCGCCCACTCCTGGGCGACGTTGATGAGGCCGCCCGCGTTGGCCGCGTAGTCGGGCACGTACAGGATGCCCCGGCTGGCCAGCTGCTCGCCGTGGCGCATGGTGAGCAGCTGATTGTTGGCTGCTCCACACACCGCCTTCACCTTGAGCAGGGGCAGCGTGGTGTCGTTGATGGCGCCGCCCAGCGCGCACGGGGCGTACACGTCCGCCTCCATGCGGTGCAGGGTGTCCGCGTCCACCGCCGTGGCGCCGTACTGCTTCACCGCGTGCTCCACGCTGGCCGCGTTGATGTCGCTCACGAAGATGTGGGCGCCGCGCTCGTGCAGCTCCTTCACCAGGTACATGCCCACGTGGCCCACGCCCAGCACGGTGACGCGCAGGCCCTTGAGGTCCGCGCTGCCGAAGACGTGCTTGGCGGTGGCCTCCATGGCGCGCGCCACGCCGTACGCCGTGACGGGCGACGGGTCTCCGCTGCGCTCCTTCAGGCCGACGACGTTCTTCGTGTGCTTGCGCACGTGCTCCATGTCGTCGGTGCTGGTGCCGCTGTCCTCGGTGGTGATGTAGCGGCCGCCGAGCGACTCCACCGCGCGACCGAAGGACTCGAACAGCTTCGCCCGGTCGAAGTTGCTCCGGGGCAGCATGATGACCGCCTTGCCACCTCCGTGCGGCAGGCCCGCGAGCGCCGCCTTGTAGGTCATCCCGCGCGCCAGCCGGAGCGCGTCCGCGACGGCCTCCTCCTCGCTGGTGTACGTGGACAAGGCACGCGTGCCACCCAGCCCAGGGCCGAGTCGCGTGTTGTGCATTCCGACGATGGCGCGAAGTCCCGTGCGGGAATCGCTGAGCAGATGGACGGCCTCGTAGCCGCCTTCGAGCAGTTGCGTGAAGTAACTCATGGCGCGCGGCCTCTACCGAGGCCACGCACCCAAGTCAAACCGAGCCGGTCTCCAACATGCGCCGAATTTCATCTCCTGGAATGACATAGCGCGTCGTGCAGAATTGACACGTTGCTTCAGCCTGCCCTTCCTTCTCCAGCAGGTCCTGGAGCTCCTCGCGCCCCATGGCGAGCAGCGCGCGCTTCACGCGGTCCTCGCTGCACGAGCAGCCGAAGCGCAACGGATAGCGGGCCATCACCTCGAAGTCCGCCTCCGGCAGCAGCGCCCGCAGCACCGCGGACGCACCCGCGGGGGCATGGGCCCGAAGGGCGCCTTCGGCGTCACGACGCAGCCGCTCACCGAGCGCCTGGAAGACCTCCAGGTCGGCGTTGGGCAAGGGTTGGACGAGCAGGCCCGCGACGATGCCCAGGGACTCCGGCTTGCCGCCCACCTCGGCGGGCAGCTGCGCGAGCACCACATGCGAGGGGAGCTGGTCGGACTGGTGGAAGTAGCGCTCCAGGTCGCCCGCCAGGTCGAAGCGCTCCAGCTCCACGGAGGAGCGGTAGTGCTCGCCGCCGCCCAAATCGCGCAGGACGGAGAGGAACCCCTTGTTCCCCAGCACGGGACGCCAGTGGTACTGGTCGTCACTGCCCGTGTACTCCACGAGCGTGTTCTTCACGTAGCCCCGCACCAGGCCGGACGTGTCGCCGTCCACGAAGAGGCCCCTCAAGGGGCCGTCGCACTCGAGCTGGAGGTTGACGCGGGAGTCGCCCTTCTGGAGGGCGCCCAGCAGGGCGGCGGCGGTGAGGGACTGGGACAGGAGCGCCGCGGCGGCCGGGGCGGTGTGGTGGGTGGCCCGGGCCTGGCGGGACAGCTGCGTGGTGAGGGCCAGCACCACGCGGACATCGGACTTCTTCAGCAATCCACTGACGAGCTCATCGGACATGACAGGGCGAGTAGCGTGCCCGAGCCCGGCGTGCCCGCCAACGTCAGAAGGCGGACGCCCCGTCGCATGCCGGCCCGGCAGCAGGCCCGGCCGGGGTGACGCATAAGTCCAGGCTTATGCCTCCATGCGCGAAGGCTGGGATGCGCATGTGCGGAAGAAATCCAGCGTCGTGGCCGGAACGGCTATAAACCGCCGACCGACAGTCAGTCACCTGACCTTGAGCTGGGGCGCGGCCACCTGCCCGCGCGCCATCGCTGGAGAAACGATGAGCACCCAGGCCGCCACCGCCGACGCCGTTGCAACGAAGACTCCGCTCCTCAAGTCCCGCCTGGGCTCGTTCCTCGCGGTGGTTCCCCTGAGCTTCTGGGTCGTCAACCACCTGTGGAACAACCTGGCCGCCTTCAGCGGCGAAGCCGCGTGGCAGAACGCCGTCACCAAGTACCCCAACCCGTACGCCGAATACTTGGCGTTCATCATCGTGCTGCTGCCGCTGGTGTTCCACACGGGCTGGGGCCTGGTGAGGCTCTTCAGCTTCCGGCCCAACAACAACCGCTACAACAACTACGGCAACTTCAAGTACATCCTCCAGCGCGTCAGCGCCCTGGGCGTGCTCGCGTTCCTGGGCGCCCACATCTGGCTGGCCTTCCTGCGCCCGCGCCTGATGCTGGGTCACCCGGAGATGTTCGAGGACATCGCCCGGGAGATGCACTTCCACGGCCCCACGCTCGTCGTCTACCTGCTGGGCACGCTCGGCACGGCGTACCACCTGGCCAACGGCCTCCAGGGCTTCGCGATGGGCTGGGGCCTGCTGGGCTCCGAGCGCGCCATGCGCCGCTTCGAGCCGGTCTCCATCCTCATCTTCCTGCTGCTGACGGCGATGGCCTGGAGCGCCATCTACGCGCTGTACCAGGCGGGCGGGGCCCTCGGGCCCGCGGGCCACTAGGCCTTCCTGTGTCACCGGGCACTCCGAGAGGAGTGCCCTCCTCACGGTCCACACGTCTCGAAAAGCACACCGGCCGCCCCCGAGTCCTTCCGGGGAGCGGCCGGTTCGCTTCTGGGGTGTCCGACCGGAGCGGCCGGAGTCCCGACACGGCTCAGAACGGGATGTCGTCCTCGTTGTTGCCGCCGCCGCCACCGCCCATGCCGTCATCCATCGGAGGCGGCTGGCCGTAGTCGTTGTTGTCGCCGCCGCGCGGCTGCGAGCCGAAGTTCCGGCGCCCGCCACCACCACCGCCGCTGCCCATGTTGTCCCCGGCGTCACGGCCGCCCAGGAACGTCACCGCGTTGGCCACGACCTCGGTCGTGTAGTTCTTGCGGTTCTCCTTGTCGGTCCACTCACGCGTCTGCAGGCGGCCCTCGACGTAGCACTGCCGTCCCTTCTTCAGGTACTCGCCGCAGAGCTCCGCGAGCTTTCCCCAGACGACGATGCGGTGCCACTCGGTCCGCTCCTGCTTCTGGCCGTTCTTGTCGGTCCAGCTCTCGCTGGTCGCGATGCGGAAGTTCGCGACCGCCTGACCTCCCGGGGTGAACCGCACTTCGGGGTCCGCGCCCAGGTTGCCGATGAGGATGACCTTGTTCACGCCTCCTGCCATGACTGCTCCCTCTTCCTTTTCGTCGAGTACCCCCCCACCACGGGGGGGCTACGGGCCCACCGGGCATCAGCCCTGGCAGGTTGCCTTCCACGTATAGCAGTGCGCCCTGACATTTCCAGAAGGCGGACCGCGGCACGGGGCCCGCCCGGGCGACAGCGCACCAGGCGAGCAGACAGGACCTGACGGGTGCGGGACGGGCCCACCCGGGCGCGAACCCGAAGGCTCAGTGCACCCAGGACCGCACGCGAGGCGAACCAGGGCGTGGGGGCGTCCCGAGCGTCGCGCGGCGGGGCCCGCCTTGAGTCACGCCCAGGAGACACCCGCCCGGCAATGCCCCTCGGTGGAACGAGGCTCGGGGTGAGCTGAGGCGGGCTCGCCGCCCGCTTCGATGCGGTGCACACGCGACAGCACGCAAAGCCCCCGCAGCCAGGTGCGTCGCGGCAGGGAATCGCCGCCCGGATGCAGCTCAAAGATGCGAGCCCCGGCCCCGGAAGGCCACCCGCCCGGGCGCCTTCCGGTACGACGGCCCGCGGTGGCGCGACGCTCGCTACCCGCCCGGGTGCGTCTCGGCGGTGCGGGCCTCGGGGGCGCTGCCCTGGGGCTTCGAGGACGCCGGAGGCGGATTGCCCGCCGGAGCCACCACCTGCACCGGCGCGCCTTCCACCGGGCGGGCCTTGGCCTCCGCCACCTTCTGCGACAGCGTCGAGTCCAGGCCCTTGGCGAACGTCGCCACCTGCGGATCCGCCGCGCCCACCAGCTTGCGCAGCGACTTCCAGAACGGATGGTCCGCCTGGCCCGTCTGCACCAGCGCCCGGGCCAGCAGCGTCGTGGACGCCTCGCGGTCCGAGGTCGACGCCGCGCGCAGCGCCACCACCAGCTCCTCCGGCGCCGTGCGAGCCACCTCCCCCAGGGCCACCGACATCTCGCCCTGCGCCGTGGCATCCGCGCCCGTGGCGCCCGCGAGCTCCAGCACCCGCGCCAGCGCCTCCGTGTTCCCACCGGCCGCCAGCTCCACCATGCTCGTGACGCCCGGCACCTCCACCGCCAGCACCCGCGCCACCTCCCTCAGCCGGCCATACACGTCGCTGCCCGCCGAGTAGCTGTCCAGCAACGTGCGCGCGCCCAGGTAGTCGTGCGGGTTGGACTGGTACAGGCCCTCCGCCAGCACCGCGCGCACCGCCGGGTCCCTCTCGCTGCGCCACGCCGTGCGCAGGAAGCCCAGGTTGCGCGGATCCCTCTGACGGCCCAGCTCCAGGTACGTCTTCACGCGCGAGGCCACGTCCCCAATCGCGCCCGCCGCCTTGCCACCGTCCGCCAGCGACGCCACCGCGCTCGAGGGCCCCAGGCTGGAGCCCGTGGCCGCCACCGCCGCGCCCAGCGCGTCCAGCCCCGCGACGATGGGCCCGGCCCGGCCCGCGAAGTCGTTCACCATCATCGAGAACGAGAAGCGCTCACCGCCCGCGCTCGTCACGTAGCCGCTCAGCGCGGACACCCCCTCCAGCGTGCCCGTCTTCGCGCGCAGCCGGCCCACCGCGTCGCTGCCCTCGAAGCGGTACTTGAGCGTGCCGTCCTTGCCCGCGATGGGCACCGAGGACAGGTACTCCGGCGCGAACGGGAAGCGCTCATACATGTAGCGCAGGAGCTTGTTGAGCTGCGTGGCCGAGAAGCGGTTCGCGTCGTTCAACCCGCTGCCGTTCTTCATCACGTACGTGCCGCGCTGGATGCCCACGTCGCGCTCGAGGAACTGCTCCACCACCTCCACGCCCTTGGTGAAGGTGCCCGGCTGGCCCCGCCCCTCGGCGCCCATCGTCTTGAGCAGCTGCTCGGCGACGAAGTTGCTGGAGAGCTTGTTGAGCCGCTTGAGCAGCACGTCGAACGTGTCCGACTGCGCCACGTACACCGCCCGGGCACGCGACGGCGTCGCCCCCGCGCGCACCCTCCCCTTCGCCTTGACGCCCCGCGTGTTCAGGAGCTGCTTGAGCGTCTGGCCGAAGTACATGGGCGGGTTGTCGATCTTCTTCCAGACACTCACCGCGCCGCCGCGCTCGGGCGGCACCTGCCCGCGCACGACAATCTTCTGCTGCGGCCCCACCGGGTCCGACGTCACCGACACCCGCCGCGCCCGGCGCGCTCCCGTGGAGAGCTGGTTGTCGACGATGAAGTAGTCGCTGGGCGGCTCCATCTCCACCACGCCCTTGGCGCCCGCGCTCGCGCCGGGCCGCAGGTAGATGGCCGCCGCGTTCCAGTTGAGGCTCAGCGCGCCCGTGGGCGCCATGTACGCCCGGTCCGAGTCCTCCTGGTCATACCCGGGCGGCGTGCGCTCGGCGTCGAACCACGAGTCGTCCACGACGATTTCGCCCACCTCGCGCACGCCCACGTGCCACAGCTCCGACACCATGCCCCACAGCCGCTCGGTGGTGACGGACGGGTCGCCCTTGCCGCGCACGTAGAGCGTCTTCACCTTGCCGTCCGCGCCCAGCTCCGGGTCCACGAGGAACTCCGTCTCGTAGCGGAACTCCGGCCCGAGCGTCGCCAGCGCCGCCGCGGACGTGACGAGCTTCACGTTGGACGCGGGGTTGAGCAGCTCGTCCGCGTTGTGGGTGAACACCACCGCGCCGTCATCCAGGCTCTGCATGTGCACGCCCACCCGGCTCACCTTGAGCGGGGCACGCTGGAGCACCTCGAGCAGCGCCGCGCGCAACGCCTCGCGGTCCGCGCGCTTCTCGGCGGAGGGCGGCGCCGCCAGGGCACCGGGGGGAAGCAGCAGGGAAACGATGGCCGTCGCGGCCAAGAGGTGTCTGGCTCGAAGAACCTGCACGCACGCTCCGGGGAAGTCGGCGGCCATTATGGTGAATCGCGTGAAACCACGGCAAGGGAGAGGGGGTGCGGGAGTCCACGGCTGGGCGCTCGCTCTACCGCCAAGAACAATTTGGCCGCCCTGGCATGTGGACTTCTTTTCATAATCCAAGGGCGCAAGATGCCACGCGCCCCTGACAGTCGTCGGTGGACAATCGGCCCTGGGAGGAAAGTTCGATGCGTGCGGTGGTGCAGCGGGTGCTGGAAGCGTCGGTGACGGTGGACGGGCAGAAGGTGAGCGACATCGGCCCGGGGCTGCTGGTGCTCCTGGGCGTGGGCAAGGGCGACACCGAGGCGGACGTGGCCTGGATGGTGGAGAAGCTCGCCACGCTGCGCATCTTCGAGGACGCGGGCGGCAAGATGAACCTGTCGCTGGAGGACACCTCGCGGCAGCTCATCGTCGTCAGCCAGTTCACGCTCTACGGCGACGCGCGCAAGGGCCGGCGCCCCAGCTTCATCGACGCCATGGAGCCCACCGTGGCCAAGGCCCTGTACGAGAAGGCCTGTGAGGGCCTGCGTCAGCGCGGCCTGTCCGTGGGCACCGGCATCTTCGCCGCGGACATGAAGGTGGCGCTCGTCAACGACGGGCCCGTCACGCTCCTGTTGGAGAGCCCCGGGAGCACCGCCGCCGCCACGCCCAAGGCCTAGATGCGGACGGAGGTGCCCTTGGTGACGAGCGCCGCGAGGCCCTGCTTCGCCAGCGCCGCCTGACGGATGTGGCCGGTGAGCGCGCCCAGCTCGCGAATCCAGTTCGCCGCGCGCGGCCCCAGCCCGGAGAAGGCCACCGTCAGCGGCGGCGGTTGTGCCTGCTTGCCCAGCCAGTAGGCGAGCACCTCGTCACGCTCCGGCAACGACGGCAGCTTCATGCGCTCCTGCTCGCGCGTGAGCAGCCGCTCCAGCTTGCGCGGCAGGTTCACCTGCCAGTGCGCCACCGCGCGCGCCGGGCGCCAGGCCCAGTCCGCGAAGGCGAAGCGCTCGTTGGGGAAGTACTCGCCCCGGCCCTGGGTGACGAAGACGCGGTCCGGGGGGAACTCCGGGAAGGGGTCCCACTGCCCCGCCAGCAGCGAGGCCAGCCCCACGTCCGCCAGCGGACGCAGGCGGAAGCCGTCGCGCACCTCGCGGGACGTGCGGTTGTCCCAGTAGGGGTAGTGGGCCTCCTCCAGCATCAGCGCCAGGTGCAGCGCCTCGTCCCAGGCGTCCGCGTACCCCGCGTGGCGAGGGTCCACCTCCCAGCCCATGGGCCCCGTCCTCCACGGCTGGAAGGCGAGCCGGTCCACCAGGTCCGCCCAGGGGTCCGCGTCCACCGAGCCCAGGCCGCCGGGCACTGACGTCGCCAGCATGCGCTCGCACAGCATGCGCGACTGGCCGTCCCCCAGCTGCTCCATCAGCGACTCCAGGGCCCCGCTGGCGTCGCCCATGGCGCGCGTGAGGAACGGGAGCACCTGCTCGTGGAAGAACGCGTCGTTGATGGGCCGCAGCACCACGTCCATGGTGTCCCCCCGGCCCGGCGCTCAGGGCCGGGCGTCTTCCTGGATGATGAGCGCGTGGATTTCCGCGGTCGTGGGCGCCTCGAGGATGGCGGCCCGGAAGCGGGGGTTCTTGAAGAGCCGGGAGATGCGGGCCAGGGCCTTCAGGTGCACGCCGGCGCTGTTCTCCGGGGCCACCAGGGCGAAGAACAGGTGGGTGGGCTTGCCGTCGATGGCCTCGAAGTCCACGCCCGCGCGGGACACGCCGAAGGCCGCCTGCAGCTGCGTCATGCCCGGCAGCTTGCCGTGGGGGATGGCCACCCCCTCGCCGATGCCGGTGCTGCCCAGCTTCTCGCGCTCGCGCAGCACCTCCACCAGCCGCTCCTCCAGGAGCGGGGGGTGGGCCCGGGCCAACGTGGCGCTCAGCTCGCGCAACACCTCCTGCTTCGTCCGCGACTGCATGTCCGCGATGACGGCTTGGGGGCTGAGGAACTCGGCGATTCTCACTGACGCTCCCGCGCTGGCGCTCCTGAGATGGCGGCAATTACTCCTCACCCTCGATTCGCGCAAGGGTCGCCTGTCGTCCCGGCGCCACCCCCGCTCACTGCGCGTCAGGGACCGGGACCACGGGCCGCCCCCATGTCTCCCCGCCCCGCCGTCCCCCAGGGGACGATATGCCCTCCCCCAGCGTCCGTTTCCTTCAGTGAACCACGACAGCAAACGAAAAGGGGAGCGACCGCCATGAAGCGAACGCTGTGCTCGAGCCTTGTCCTCTCGCTGCTGGCCACCGGCTGCGCCACGACCGGTGTCCAGGGCTCCGCGCTGGGAGACGCCGCCGAGGAGTCCCTGCTCCTGCGGGGAGACGCCATCACCGGCCCCACCTCCACGCTGAGCATCTCCGACAACAGCATGCACGGGCGCTACCGCCGCCACCCCGTGGCGCTCCAGTGGGACTACCAGTTGCTCACGGGCTCGGTGGCCCAGCAGGGCACGCGGCTGGAGCTGGCCGAGGGGGACGACACCCGCGTCTGGGGCACCTTCGGCGGCCAGCCGGTGGACCTCACCGAGGACGGCACGTGGCTGCATGGCCGGGTGGGCAGCTGCGTCTACCTCCTGAAACGGGAGGCGGAGGCGCTCTCGGGCATGCGCGAGTGCGGGGGAGCGCGCGAGACGGACATCGTCGTGGCCTTCCCCTCCGCCATCCACTCGCGCCCGCTGGGTGAGCGGGCCGCGCTGATGACGCTGGCGCTCGTCAACGTCCGGGCCCCCGCCGTCACCACGCCCGTGGCCGTCTCCACCGGCGTGTTCACCGACCTGCGCAACGCGCAGGGGATGTCCAGTTGCAAGAAGGGCTACTGACGGCCCCTCCCAGCCAGGGCCGAGGCGCGCTCCATCTCCCGGGGGAGAGATGGGGCGCGTCGTTTTTACCGGAAGCCCCCCGCGATATGCGCGGTGGGCCCAGGCGTTCTTGGGGATGGATGCGCCAGCCGCCCTACCCGGGCGGTTGGGGGGACACCGACAAGGCCGTGGCCGACCGCGAGCCTCGTGGGAAGCAGCATCCGTGAAGGACCGACGACGCTCCCGTCATCGACTGGATGGGAGCGTCCGCGCTCCGCCTCCTCGAGGGGGGTGGCGGAGCGCGACGCTTCCTTCAGGCCCTCGCCTCAGGTGCCGGCGGCCGCGGCCAGCGCGGGCGGCTCGTGGGGCTCGATGAGGCCGTACTGGCCATCCTTGCGCCGGTAGACGATGCCCAGCGCGTCCGACTCCACGTTGTGGAACACGTAGAAGTCGTTGTTCATCAGGTTCATCTGCATCACCGCCTCGTCCACCGACAGCGGCTTGACGGTGAGCTGGGTGGAGCTCACCACGCGCGTCGTGGCGGCCACGGGGGTCGCGGGCGGGGCGGCGGCGAGCTTCGGCGCGGGCGTGTCCACCGTGGACTGCTCGGCGATGTCCGCCAGCTCCTCCGCGTCCGGCACCTCGAAGACGGCGTGACGCACCTTCAGGTGGTTCACCAGGTCCTGACGGTGGTGGACGCGCTCCTTTCCGTGATGCGTCTTGAGCTTGTCGCGGTAGCGGCGCAGCTGTCGTTCGATCTTGTCCATCGCCAGGTCGATGGACGCGTACATGTCACTGCTCTTGTCGCGCCCGCGGAGCACCCAGGCGCCGGAGTGGACGGTGATGTCCGCGTGGTGGATGTGGTTGGCTTCCAACCACAGGACGACGTGTGCCTCTCCTGCTCTATCCAACAGCTTGTTCACCCGCTCGACCTTCTCGCGTGCGTACTCCTTGAGGGAATCCGACGCCCCGAACTGACGGAAGGTGATGTTGAACTGCATGCGTGGCTGCCTCCTAGGGTGAGGGGAGCTGCGTGACAGATCAGAAACGTTCTGCCCCCGGGAAAGCAACCCGTCCCCCCAGGTTGACTCTTCCCAAGCGCACCTGCCGTCCGGGGCCTGACAACACGCCGTGACTGGTGCTCGGACCTGCGGGGCACCAGACTCTTCAACCCCTCGGAATCAGGCGGTGCGCCGCCGCACGGACAACGGCGCACCGGGTAGCTCGGGACACGGGCTCAGGCGAGCAGCCTTCCTCCGGTGACACCCAACACCTCCGCGTTCACGAAGCGCGATTCATCCGAGGCGAGGAACACGTAGGACGGCGCCAGCTCCGCCGGCTGCGCGGGGCGGCCCATGGGCGAGTCCTCGCCGAACGTCGACACCTGCTTGCCGTCGAAGGACTGCGGAATCAGCGGCGTCCACACGGGGCCGGGCGCCACGGCGTTGACGCGGATGCCGCGCTCGATGAGCTGCTGCGCCAGGCCCTTGGTGAAGGTGACGATGGCGCCCTTCGTGGTGGCGTAGTCGAGCAGCGGCGGCGTGGGTTGATACGCCTGGATGGAGGCGGTGTTGATGATGGTGCCGCCGGCCTTCATGTGCGGCAGCGCGTAGCGCACCAGGTGGAACATCGCGAGGATGTTGACGCGGAACGTGCGCTCCACGCGCTCGGCGTCCAGCTCCTCGAACCTCTCCACCGCCTTGCCCTGGAAGGCCGCGTTGTTGACGAGCACGTCGATGCGACCGAAGCGCTTCACCGTCGCCTCCACGAGCTCGCGGCACTTCGCCTCCACCGCCAGGTCCCCGGGCAACAGCAGCGCCGAGCGCCCCGCGTCCTCCACCACGCGCTGCACCTGTCGGGCGTCGTCCCCCTCGCTCAAGTAGGAGACGGCCACGTCGGCGCCCTCGCGCGCGAAGGCCAGGCACACCGCACGGCCGATGCCGCTGTCGCCACCGGTGACGAGCGCCACGCGGTCCTTCAGCCGCCCCAGCCCCTTGTAGGACTGCTCGCCGTAGTCCGGCTCCGGCGACATCCGCCCCTCCTTGCCCGGGTGGGCTTGAGTCTGCTCGGGGAAGGGCGGCTTGGGGCCCGCCTCACGCGGGTCGGGGTTCTTCTGAGCCATGGCTGCGCTCCGTTCAGGGGAAAGAGGGTCCCTGCACGGTGGCGTCCGAGGCGGGCCACGACAACCGGGCGAAGCGGGCTCACGTGCCCGCCCGCCCCGGAGGGATGCGAGCGGAGGGCTACTGCACCGAGACCACGTGCTCCTCGGAGTGGAAGTAGGTGCCCGAGCAGTTCACTACGCCCGAGCACTCCAGCACCTCGCCGCGGACCTGGCCCTTCAAGGTGAACAGGTACGTGGAGGCCCCCATGTTCGGCGGTATGGTGAAACTGACGCGGCCGCCATCGCGCGTGGTGGTGAGATTCGCGGGGACGGAGCCCCCCTCGGCCAGGAACGTGGCGCCAGCAGACTCAAGCGACTCGCTCGACGGCATCCACTGATACGAGTAGCTCTGCCCGCGTAGCAGCCGCGACGTGCCGAACGGGCCTTCGAAGTAGCGCCTGGTCTGGGCCTCCTTCATGACGAGGGTGATGGTGCCACTCCCGTCCTGGAAGACGACGCGCGCATCGGTGGGCGGCAGCGCGCCCCACGACTCCGGGTTGAAGTCGAGAAAGGCGCGCGTGGGCAGGCACACGTCGCGGCCCGCAGTGCCGTCCACCCCGCCCCGCTCCACCTGCATGGGCTCGCCGTTGAACGTCGCCGCGACGCCATCGTTCAACCGCGTGCAGACGTCGCCGCCCGCCTGAGAGAAGGTGACGGTGACGCGGTGCGAGCCCGCGGCCTGCTCGCCCTCGAACAGGTCCACGTCCGCGTGCGTGTACAAGAGCGTGCGGCCGGACAGCCCCGCCAGGTCCACGTCCTGCTCCTTCAGCGAGGAGCCACAGCCAGCCACGAGGAGCCCGAGCGCGGCCAGGACACCCGACACACCACGGAAACGAGAGGAAGAGTGCATACGGGCCGCACCTATACCGCCCGCGCCCGCCCGACGGGAGCACAACGGCACGGGGGCGTTGCCTTTCCCACCCCGCCCCGTAGCCCGCCTGCTCGCTAGGCCTCCTCCTGGAGCATCCCCGACAGCCGCGCCCTCACCGCCGGCCACTCGGTGTCGATGACGGAGTAGTAGGCGCTGTCGCGCACCACCCCACCCCGCACCAGGACGTGGTGGCGGAGGATGCCCTCGAACTTCGCGCCCAGCCGCTCAATCGCGGCGCGCGAGCGCGTGTTGCGCTGGTCCGTCTTGAGCTGCACGCGCATGACGCCCAGCGACTCGAAGGCAAGCTGGAGCAGCAGGAACTTGCACTCGGTGTTGACGCGCGTGCGCCACACCCGGCGGCCCAGCCACGTCCAGCCGATCTCCAGCGTGCGGCTGTCGCGCTGGATGTCCAGGTAGCTGGTGGAGCCCACGGGTGTGCCCGTGGCCTTCTCGAGGATGACGAACGGGCGCTCGGTGCCCTTCTCCGCGCCGCGCAGGCGGTCCGCGATGAAGCGCTCCACGTCCGCGAGCGTGCGAGGCACCACCGTGAAGTACGTGAAGAGCTCGTCCTCGCACAACGCGGCGAGGGCCGGGGCGTGCTCGAGCGCCAGGGGCTCCAGGCGCACCGCGCGGCCTTCGAGGACGACGGGGGGAACGACCAGCGGCAGGGGCTCCCTCCAGGGGAGCCCCTCGTCCGAGGGAAGCAGGAGGACAGGGGCGCTCATGAGACGCCCACTGTCCGTCGGCGCAACCCCTCGCGCCAAGAGCCACTTGTCGCGGTCTCAGTAGTACCGCTTGCGCTTGCTGCTCGGGAGGATGCCCAGCACCTCGCGGTACTTGGCCACCGTGCGGCGCGCGATCTCGGTGCCCTGCGAGCGCAAGAGCTCGACGATCTTCTGGTCCGAGTACGGGTTGCGCGCGTCCTCCTGCGCGACGAGCTGCTTGATGTGGTGCTTCACCGCCTCGCTGGCGGTGTCCTCGCCGGACACGCGGGCGATGGACGAGTTGAAGAAGTACTTCAGCTCGAAGATGCCCTGCGGCGTGTGCACGTACTTGCTCGTCGTCACGCGGCTCACCGTGGACTCGTGCATGCCGATGTCCTCGGCCACGTCGCGCAGGATGAGGGGCTTGAGGTGCGCGATGCCCTTGTCCAGGAAGTCGCGCTGGAACTTCACGATGCTCTCGGTGACCTTGTAGATGGTCCGCTGCCGCTGGTGGATGGAGCGGATGAGCCACACCGCGCTGCGCAGCTTGTCCTGGATGAAGTCCTTCGTCTGGCCGGGGCCCACCGCGCCCGTCTTCAGCGCGTTCCGGTAGGTGCCGGAGATGCGCAGCTTCGACAGGCCGTCGTCGTTGAGCACCACCGTGTACTCGTCCCCCATCTTGTAGACGAAGACGTCGGGGGTGATGTACTGCGCGTCGTCCCCGCTGAAGTTGCGGCCCGGCTTCGGGTCCAGCTTGGGGAGCAGCTTCACCGCCTCCACCACCTCTTCCAAGGTGACCTTCAGGTCCTTGGCGATGGCGGGCAGGTTCTTGCTCTCCAGGTACTTCATGTGCCGCTTGATGATGAGGCCCAACAGCGGCGCCTGCGGCTCCTTCATCCCCTGCAGCTGGATGAGCAGGCACTCCTGCAAGTCGCGAGCGCCGCAGCCGCGCGGCTCCAGCATCTGGATGCGACGCAGGGTGCGCTCGGCGATGTGCATCGGCACGTCCGCCTCGTTGGCCAGGCGGATGAGCGGGTCTCCCTCGATGTCCGGCAGCTTGAGGTAGCCGTCGTCATCCAGGTTGCCCAGGATGAGCATCGCGATGCGGCGCTCGGCGTCGTTCAGGCGCAGCGTGCCCAGCTGCTCCTGGATGTGGTCGACCAGGTCCTCCTTCTTGACCAGGTTCGCCTCGAACGACGGCAGGTCGTCCGTGGCCACGTTGCCCTTGTTGGACGCCGTGGTGGGCTCGTTGAACTGGTAGCTGTTGAGGTACTGCTCCCAGTCGATCTCCGGGGGCCCGTCCCCGTCCGCCTTGAACTCCGGGGCGTTGTCCCCGGAGGCCGACGGCAGCTCCACGTCGCGCGGAATCTCGACGTTGTCCGCCTCCAGCGACGCCTCTCCGGGCTCCTTGTCCCCCACGTCGCCCGGTGCCTGCTCGTCCGGCTGCTCCAGGAGTGGATTCTGATCCATCTCCTCGCGGACCTGCTCCAGCAGCTCCATCCGGGAGAGCTGAAGCAGCTTGATGGCCTGCTGCAGCTGCGGCGTCATCACCAGCTGCTGCGCAAGCTTCAGGCTTTGTTTGAGTTCCATCGCCATGAGACAGGGTCTCCCCGAGTGATTCAGCCCCTACACGACACGGGACCAATCAAAGACCGTGCCAACGTAACAAGGCCCCCTGACGGCGTCTAGTGCCCGAATCGTGGTCCCTTGCTTGCATATTCAAAATTCCACAAGGAAACCAAGAGCTTGCACGCACTGAGCGTGACTGGGCCTTGTTGACCTGTCGACGCAAAAGCGAGGCCAACCGGAGTCTATGCACTCGGTTGGCCGCTTGCCAGTCGTCCCTCAAAGCGGCTGCTGGAGGCGGAACCGCTCCCCCAGGTAGACGGCGCGCGCGCGGGGCGAGGCGGCGATCTCCGCGGGGGTGCCCTCCTCGAGGATTTGCCCTTGTGTGATGATGTAGGCCCTATCACAGATGCCCAGGGTGTCCTGGACGTTGTGGTCGGTGATGAGGACGCCCAGGCCGCGCTCGCGCAGCAGGAAGATCTGCCGCTGGAGGTCACCCACGTTGATGGGGTCCACGCCGGCGAAGGGCTCGTCGAAGAGGATGAAGCGCGGCTGGGGCAACAGGCTCCGGGCAATCTCGGCGCGGCGGCGCTCGCCGCCGGAGAGGGTGCCGCCCAGGGACTCCGCGACGTGGGAGAGGCCGAACTCCTCCAGGATGGCGCTGGCGCGGGCCTCGCGGGCCTTCTTGTCCAGGCCCTTCTGCAGCTCCAGCACGGACAGGAAGTTGTCGCGCACGGTGAGCTTGCGGAACACGGAGGCTTCCTGGGGCAGGTAGCCCACGCCCCGGCGCGCGCGGCGGTGCATGGGCAGGTGCGTGAGGTCCTCGTCGCCCACACGCACGCGGCCCGCGTCGGGCGTCACCAGGCCCACCACCATGTTGAAGCTGGTCGTCTTGCCGGCGCCGTTGGGGCCCAGCAGGCCCACCACCTCGCCCGGGGACACGGTGAAGGACACGCCGTTGACCACCTGGCGCCCGCGATAGGCCTTCTTGAGCCCCTCCGCGTACAGCTTCGCGTCGCTCATCGCGGCGCCGCCTCCGGGGCCACGGGGGCCGTGCGAGCGGGCGCGGGCGCGGCCTTGCGCTTGGGGGACGAGGGGGCCGACGGCGGCGACTCGAAGATGATGACGGCGTTCTCCACCTCGAGCTTCTCGCTGCCCAGCGTGAGGCGGACCTTCGTCCCTCGCATGTACGTGGTCCCCTGGCGCGCCTCCGGGGTGCCGGTGACGACGAGCACGCCCGAGGCGACGTCGTACTCGGCGCGCTCGCCGCGGGCCATGCGGTCGCCGTCCACCGCGTGCACGCCGCCGGTGCACACCACGCGCGTCACCACGCGGGGCGGCGCGAAGTAGGCGGTCATCCGGTCGCACTTCAGGTCCAGGGTGCGGTGCTTCACCTTCACGTTGCCGGTGAGCGTGGCCTGCGACTTGCCGCCCTCGATGAGGTCGGCGTTGATCTGCACCGGCTCCTTCAGGTCCACCGGCCCCAGGGGCCCCTGGCCCGGGCTGCCCGCGGCGGCGGCGGCAGGCGTGCCCCCATCCGTGGGCGTGGCGGCGGCGACGGCGGGCACCGGCTGCGCCACGAAGAAGGCCATCACGAGGAACTCAATCACGCCCTGATTCTCCCAGCACGGTCTCCACCGAGCCTTCGAAGGTGAACGTCTCATCCGGGAAGGACAGCTCGAAGCGGTCCGCCCGCAACCGGTACGCCGGCCCTCGTACCTTCACGCCCTCGTTGCCCCGCGCGCCCTTCTCCACGGCGTCGTAGGTCAACCGCGGCGTCTCCACCACCATGCCCTCGCCCGTGCGCACCACCACGCCGCCGGACGCCACCAGCTGCTTGGACGCGAGGCTGCCCTCCATATTCGGGGCGCTGATGTCCAGGCCCTTCTCGGTGCCCACCGACATGCCCTGCTCGGGGGTGCCCGGGGGGATGCGCAAGGTCGCGTTCGTGGCCTGCACGTCGCCGCCGGAGCGCTGGTACGTCAGCGACTCGGCCGTGCCCGACAGCGTCAGGCGCTCGCCCTCGTAGGACACCAGGCGCGCGCCGCGGAGCACCACCTGCGGCGGAGGCTGCTGGGACGCCCCCTCCGCCGGGCGACGCGGGGAGCACGCCGCGACGAGCAGGCAGAGGGCGAGGAGGCGGACGGGCTCGGAGCGCGACACGAGGGTGCCTTCTATCACCGGGCGGTGGCCGGCGCCGCCCCGGCGAGCAGGGCCTGGGGGGAGGCCTCGACGGGGGGCCGCGTCTTCCAGCGCTGATGCATCCACACCCACTGCTCGGGGGTGCGCCGGATGGCCGCCTCGATTCGCGCCGACAGGGCGGCGGTGAGCGCCAGCGCCGCGGCCTCGCGGTCCTCGACCTCGGGCAGGGGCACGTCCTCCATGACCAGCCGGTAGCCGCCGCCCTCCACGCGGTGACAGAAGCCCGTCACCACCGCCGCGCCCGTGCGCACGGCCAGGTCCGCCGCCGCGCGGGGCGTGGCCGCCAGCTGCCCGAAGAAGGGCACGAAGAGCGACTGCACCTTGGTGTCCTGGTCGATGAGCAGCCCCAGGATTTCACCGGCCCGGAGCGCGCGCAGCATGGCCCGCGCCGCGCCGTCCTGGCCCCGCCAGATGCTGCGCACCCCACCCCGCTCCCGGAAGCGCTCCACCAGCTTCGTCAGGCGCGGGTCCGTGGTCTCCTTCGCGATGCTCTGGCTGGGGTAGCCCGCCCGCGCCACCCGCCGGGCCAACAGCTCCCAGTTGCCCACGTGCCCGGAGATGAAGACCACGCCCTTGCCCTTCGCCAGGGCCGCGTCCAGCACCGCCCGGTCCGCCTCCGGCCATGCCACCAGCGACTCCAGCCCCCGGTCCAGCGCGCCCGTGCAGGCCACCTCCAGCGCCGCGGCGCCCAGGTGACGGAAGGACGCGCGGGCCAGCGCCTGCCGCTGTGCGTCGGACTTCTCCGGAAACGCGGTGCCGAGGGACTTCAGGGCCTTGCGGCGCTCACCGCCCGCAATCGTGTAGGCCCACCCGCCCAGGCGAGAGCCCAGGGCCCGGGCCCACCCCAGGGGGAGGGGTTGAAGGCACAACAGGACCGTCCGGATGAGCAGGTACCGGAGGAAACGTTTCAGGCGCTTTGCTAAGGGTGGACGCTCCACACGTCGCTCCATATCCCATGCGCGAATACAACTTCGACGGGCTCGTCGGTCCTACCCACAACTACGCGGGTCTGTCGCCCGGCAACCTGGCGTCACAGAGTCACGTCGGAGAGTCGAGCCATCCCCGGGAGGCCGCGCTCCAGGGCCTGGAGAAGATGCGCTTCGTCTCCGGCCTGGGGGTCGGCCAGGCGGTGCTGCCACCCCAGCCGCGCCCCTCGCTGCGCGCCCTGAGGACCCTGGGCTTCACCGGCACCGACGAGGAGGTCATCACCCGCGCCGCGCGCGAGGCCGAGCACCTGCTGCGGCTGACCTCCAGCGCATCCTCCATGTGGACCGCCAACGCGGCCACCGTGGCGCCCAGCTCCGACACGGCGGACGGCCGGGTGCACCTGACGCCCGCCAACCTGTCGCAGATGTTCCACCGCGCGCTGGAGGCGGACACCACGCACGCGGTGCTTCGCGCCATCTTCGCCGACGAGAAGCACTTCGCGGTGCACGCGCCCCTGCCGCCCGGCAGCCACTTCGCGGACGAGGGCGCGGCCAACCACACACGCCTGGCCACCCCGGGGCACGCGGGGGTGCACCTGCTCGCCTGGGGCCGCAGCGCGTGGCAGGACGTGACGGGCCCCAAGCGCTTCCCGGCGCGCCAGACGCTGGAGGCGAGCCAGGCGCTCGCGCGGCTGCACCAGTTGGACGCGCGCTCGGTGCTCTTCCCGCAGCAGCACCCCGAGGGCATCGACGCGGGGGCCTTCCACACGGACGTGCTCGCGGTGGGCAACGAGCGCTTCCTCATGCTGCACGAGCTGGCCTTCGTGGACCACCCGGGGCTGCTCCAGGTGCTGCGCGAGAAGCTGGGCCCGGACTTCCGCGCGGTGGTGGCCAGCAGCGCGGAGCTGCCCCCCAAGGACGCGGTGAAGGCGTACCCCTTCAACTCGCAGGTGCTGACGCTGCCGGACGGGACGATGGCCATCGTCGCGCCCATCGAGAGCCGCGAGACGCCCGCGGCCCGAGGCTTCCTGGAGCGCGTGGTGGCCGAGGACACGCCGGTGAAGGCGGTGCACTACCTGGACGTGCGCCAGTCCATGAACAACGGCGGCGGGCCCGCCTGCCTGCGCCAGCGCGTGTGGCTGACGGACACCGAGCGCCGCGCCATCCACGCGGACGTCTTCTACACGCCCGCCCTGCACGAATCCCTGGCCGCATGGGTGCGCCGCCACTACCGCGACGTGCTGCGTCCCAGGGATTTGCAGGACCCGCTGCTCGCGCGCGAGACGATGACGGCGCTGGACGAGCTGACGCGCATCCTCAAGCTCGGCAGCGTCTACGACTTCCAGCAGTGACGCCCGCCCGCCTGCTCCAGTGACAGGACGCCGAGCCCTCGCACCGGGGGCTCCGTCCCGAGGGGCGAGGAGTGCCGTGGCCCCAACCGTCGCGGTGACACACCTTTCGTTCAAGGAGGTGGCGTCCCGTGATTCCGGCTTCCATCCAATACTATCTGCGTCGCAACCGAGTCCTCTACGAGCGCTACTGGCACCCCCGGGCGGTCACCGCCCAGGAGCTGGCCGAGGCGCTCCATGTCTCCGGCTGGCGCGTGGCCAAGTCCGTCATCGTGATGGCGGACCGTCAGCCCTGGATCTTCGTCGTCCCCGCGGCGGGCACCGTGGATTTGGAGCGCGTGCGGGAGCTGCTCGGCGTGCGCACCGCCCGGCTCGCCACCGAGCGGGAGTTCTCCGACCACTTCCCGGACTGCGAGGTGGGCGCGGAGCCGCCCTTCGGCGAGCTGTACGGCCTGCCCGTGGCGGTGGATGAGACGTTGAGCCTCACCGAGCACCTGCTCTTCCGCGCGGGCTCGCACGAGGAGGCCCTGGAGATGCGCTTCCAGGACTTCGCCACGCTGGAGTGGCCGCTCGTCGCCTCGTTCATCCACGAGCGGCTTCAACCCTCGGCCTCGGCCGTCACCGTCATCCCTCCCATCCTGATGGAGCAGGACGCGCCGATTCCGGCGTGAGGAGGGTCAGGGTTCCACGAGCGGCTCGCGGGAGTCTCCCAGCAGGTGCTCCAGCTCCTGCGCGCGCGGGTCGCTCAAGAGCTCCTTGCGACGCGAGTCCACGCGAGCACGCTCGGCGGACTCCAGCCGCGTCATCCAGGCGCGCGCGGCCTCGCGGGCATCGGGCGGCAACAGCGCCAGTCCCTCGCTCACCGAGCGGGCCGCCGCGTCGTAGCGCTTGAGTGACTCCTGCAGCCGCGCCACCGCGAAGTGGGCCTCCGCGCTCGGCAGGAGCCGGGCCACCGTCTGCCGCCGGTCCACCGCGCGCGACAGGAGCCCCTCGCGCTCGAGCCCGTCCGCCTCCATCGACAAGAGGCGCGCCCGCTGACGGTAGTCCGTGACGAGGCCGCCCACCTCCTGGAGCGTCTGGCGCGCCCGCCGCGTCAGGCCCGCGTCCATCTGCCAGGAGGCCAGGATGAGGGCCAGCTCCAGGTCCTCGGGGTGACGTGAGCGCAGGGCCTCGATGTCCCTCAACGCGGCGTCGCTCTCTCCTCGCCCCCGGAGCACCTCGGCGCGCAGGAGCGCGGTGTCACGCTCACCCGGCGCTCGACGCTCGACCTGCACGCAGGCCGCCTCCGCCTCGGGCAGCTCCTTGCGCGTCAGCCGCAGCCGCGCCTCCCGGGCCCACAGGGCCGTGACACCCGGGCGGCCCTCGAAGTGCTCTCGCGCCCAGGCACCATAGGCCAGCGCAAGGTCCGAACGATTCAGATGCCAGGACAGCGCGTCCAGCAGCGCCCCGGCGATGTCGGGCGAGTCCGGCGTCATCGCCACCAGGTCCTCCACCGTGCGCGCCCGTCGGACCGCGTCGCCCACGAGCGCGCCCTTCTCGCCCGCCTCGTACGCCAGCCGGTACTCCAGGAAGGCCTGCGAGCGGTGCCCCATCGCCAGCAGCGCATGCGCCGCGACCCGATGTGACACCGCGTCCAGCGGCGCCAGGTACAGCGCGCGATTCACGAAGGCCAGCGTCTGGCTCGCGCCCTCGACCCCTCGCGCCGCGTGCGCGGAGGCCACCAGTCGATACAGCAGGTAGTCGGCCGGGTGCCGGTCGATGAGCGCGAGCCCCCGCGCATGCACCGTCTCCACCGGCGCCCGCGCGCGGACCTGCTCCGCCAGCTCGGTCTCCGCGTCCGAGAGTCGCGAGGCACCGGGCAGCAAGGCCACCAACGCCACCGCCATCAGCGCACCACTGGCGCCCAGCGAGACGAGGGACGAAGGCAGCGCCCACGCATCCGCGGTGTCGCGCTCGCGAGGGCGCGCCACCGTGCCGAGCACCACCAGCGCCGCCACCGCGCAGGCCGGCAGCTCCAGGCTGAAGTCGAAGAGGTTGTGCAGGGCCAGCGCCGCCACGCCCGCGAGCGCGGACACCTCCAGCGCGTCCAGCCCCTCGCGTCGCGCCAGCCGCGCGAAGCCCCAGACGGCCAGGACCAGCAGCAGCAACCCGGGCAGGCCCAGCTCCGCCGCCAGCTGGAGCACGGCGTTCTCCGGGTGCGTGAGCGTGTTCGGGTTGAGCTCGGACTGGTAGCGCGGGAAGGCCGCCTCGAACGCGCCGCGCCCCATGCCCAGCGCCGGGAAGGACGCGGCTGCCCTCGCCATCATCGGCCACAGCGACACCTTGGACTGGCCCAGCTTCTCCAGGCTGTCCGCCGAGCGGGCCTCGGCCCAGAGCGGCTCCGCCACCGCGTACGCGCCCACGGCCAGCACCGCCACGAGCCCCAGCACCGGGACGAAGCTCCGCGCGGACGTGACGCCGCGCCGGTCCTCCTGGCGCCTTCGCGCGAGCCACAGCGCGAGCAGTCCCTGACCGAGGACGAGGAACACGATGCCGCCGCGCGACAGCGTCAGCACCACGCCCAGCCCACACGCGCCCGCCGCCAGCGCATACGGCAGCGCCTTCATGGGAGGCCGCATCGTGAGCGCCAGCCCCACGCCCACCGACGCCCCCAGTCCGAGGAAGCCCGCCAGGTGATTGGGGTTGCCGAAGAACGTCACCAGCGTCGGATGCGCGTGCACCCAGGAGCGCAGGCCGAACAGCGACGTCACGCCCATGAGCGCGTGGCCCAGCCCCACCAGCGTCACCGCCGCGCCCGTGAAGGTCACCACCGCGAGCAGCCTGCGACGGCTGTCCTTCGAGCGCGACACCTGGACCGTGGCGAGGAAGACGAGCAGGTACGCCAGGTGCTTCGACAGCTCACGCCACGTGGCCGGCGGGTCCAGCGACACGGGCCGCGCGCCGCCCAGGCCCAGGGGCTCCAGCGCGAACTCCCGCAGCGCCGCGGCCTCGGGGCTCACCCACCCCAGCACGCCCGAGGGCAGGGGGACGAGCTGCACCGCGCACAGCGCCGCGCCCGCGGCCAGGGGCGAGGCCATGAGCGGGAAGCGCAGCGACTGACCGTGTCGCCGCGCGCCGATGCACGCCAGCAGGGCCGCCGCGCCGGAGAGGAGGCCCAGCGGGACGAGCACCCACTTCGCCGCGCCGCCGAGCGCCAGCGGACACACGACGACGAGCATGGCCAGGGCCACTTCGGCGAGCCGGGTGTACCGGGAGCTGCTGCGTTGCGAGGGGGCCATGCGAGAGGGCTTGCGAGTATGGCATGGGCTCCGCAACCCTCTGCTTTCCGGCCCGCACGTCCTGCTCGGCGGCTGACAGGGCCGGCAGGCGCGGAGCCCCTCCCTCCCTGTCCGGCGTTGAAAACCCCTACGGCCCCCGAGTGGGCTTGCATCCCGAAGACCTTCTGGCATCTTCGCCCGCACCCATGCGCCGCTTCCTGCTCGCCACCGCCCTCCTCTGCGCCACCCTGTCCGGCCTCGCCGGCTGCAAGGGGCCCTGCCGCGAGCTGTCCGAGAAGCTGTGCGACTGCTCCATCAACTCGGTGGAGAAGGAACTCTGCCTCCAGAACGCCTCGCGCGAGGAGAGCCGGGTGGAGCCCACCCCCGAGCAGGAGGCCGTCTGCGAGACGAAGCTCGCCGGCTGCGACTGCAAGAAGATTGAAACCGCCGAGGGCAAGCGCGAGTGCGGCATCGCCCGCGAGGGCGGCATCGACTGAGGAGGCGGTAGCCCTCAGGCCCCCGGCGCCACCGGCCGCGCGCGCGTGGATGCACCCTCCGCGTCCACCCACGGCTGCAGCGCCTTGCGCACCCGGGAGCGCATCGGCGTCTCCACGTACCGGTGCACCAGCACGGACGCGGGCAGCGCCAACAGCAGCACCGAGCCCAGCCAGCCCCACGGCGTGTTGAGGTCCACCCACGGCGACAGCACGCGCTCCAGCTTCATCGCCGCCTCGCCCGCGGGGTACTGGAGCAGGTACAGCGCGTAGCTCGCCGAGCCCAGGTGCACCGCCCACGGGCGTGACAGCACCCGGCCCAGCAGGCCCCCACCCCGCGCCAGCCCGTACACGAGCAGCCCCGAGGCGGGCGCCAACAGCGCGTTGTGCATCAGCACGTACGGAATGCGCTCGCCCGCCGCGCCCGCCGCCACCAGCATCGCCGCGCCCAAGGCCGCCAGCACCGCGCCCGAGCCCTTCGCCGCACCCGCCTGCCGCTCACGCACGAAGCACCAGCCCAGGAGCACGCCGAAGAGGAACTCCGGCAGGCGCGAGAGCGGCGCGAACTTGAGCACCGCCAGCCACGCGCCCCACGAGTGCGCATCCACCGTGTCCAGCCCATCGGGTCGCAGCGCGAGGTAGAGCACCGGCGGCACGAGCCCCAGCACCCACGTCGCGCCCAGCGCCACGGGCAACAAGGACGGCTTCAGGCGCGACAGCCCGCGCGCGAGCTTCGGGAACAGCGCGTAGAAGAACGCCTCCACCGCCACGGACCAGCCCGGCGGGTTCCAGTACAGCGCGAGCAGCGGCACCCACGCCTGCACCAGGGCCAGCGTCGCCACCGCCGCCACCGCGAGCTTCACCAAGGCCACGTGCCACGCGTTGCTCGCGAACGAGGCGAGCATGGTGGGCGGCGCGGACAGCAGGAAGGTGAGCAGATACACGGGATAGACGCGGGCCACGCGGGCCGCGAGGAAGGCGCGCGTGCCCGTCTCCATGCGCCCGTCCGCGTCCAGGTAGTTCCAGGCGAGCACGAAGCCGGACAGGACGAAGAACACGCCCACGGCCGAGAAGCCCGCGCCCACCAGGTTCTGCAGCCACTCCGGCGCCGGCGCCAGGGCCGGACGCGCGAAGTGGAACAGCACGACATGCAGGGCCGCGAAGAAGCGCAGCCCCGTCAACGCATCGAGTGAACCGCCCCGGCTCACCGCCGGCCGATGCCGTAGTACGTGAAGCCCAGCTCGCGCATGCGCACGGGGTCGAACACGTTGCGGCCGTCGAAGATGACCGGCGCCTTCATCAGCGACTTCATGCGCTCGAAGTCCGGGTGACGGAACTCGTTCCACTCCGTGACGACGAAGAGCGCGTCCACGCCCTCCAGCGCCTCGTAGGGCACGCTGGCGTAGCGGATGCGGTCACCGAAGACGCGCCTGGCCGTGTGCGTGGCCACCGGGTCGTGCGCCACCACCGTGGCGCCCTTGCCGATGAGGCCCTCGATGACCTCGATGGACGGCGCCTCGCGCATGTCGTCCGTCTTCGGCTTGAAGGCCAGGCCCCACACGCCGAACTTCTTGCCCTCCAGCGAGCCGCCGAAGTGCTTGGCCGCCTTGTTCACCAGGAGCTTCTTCTGCCGCTCGTTGGTGCGCTCCACGGCGCGCAGCAGGTCCAGCTCCAGGCCGAACTCGCGCGCGGTGGCGCCCAGCGCCTTCACGTCCTTGGGGAAGCACGAGCCGCCGTAGCCCACGCCCGGGAACAGGAACGGGTAGCCGATGCGCTTGTCGGAGCCCAGGCCCTTGCGCACGAAGTCCACGTCCGCGCCCACCTTCTCGCAGAGCGCGGAGATGTCGTTCATGAAGGAGATGCGCGTGGCGAGCATCGCGTTGGCGGCGTACTTGGTCAGCTCCGCCGAGCGCGTGTCCATGAAGAGCACCGGGTTCTCGGTGCGCACGAAGGGCGCGTACAGCTCGCCCATCACCTTGCGGCCGCGCTCGGAGTCCACGCCGATGACCACGCGGTCCGGCTTGAGGAAGTCGTCCAGCGCGGCGCCCTCCTTGAGGAACTCCGGATTGGAGACGACGTCGAACTCCACGCTCGTCACCTTGCGGATGGCCTCGCGCACCTTGTCCGCGGTGCCCACCGGCACGGTGCTCTTGTCCACCACCACCGTGTACTGCTTCATCGCCTTGCCGATCTGCTCGGCGGCGGCCAGCACGTACTGGAGGTCGGCGTCGCCCGTCTCACCCTCGGGCGTGCCCACCGCGATGAACACCACGTGCGCGTTGGAGACGGCCTCGGCCAGGTCGCGCGTGAAGAACAGGCGCTTCTCGCGCACGTTCTTCTTGATGAGCTCCTCGAGCCCGGGCTCGTAGATGGGCACCTCGCCCGCCTGGAGCATCCGAATCTTCCGCTCGTCGATGTCCACGCACGTGACGTCGTTGCCCGAGTCCGCGAAGCAGGTGCCCGCGACCAGGCCGACGTAGCCCGTTCCGATGATGGCAATACGCATTGAAGGAGTCCCAGTGGGGAGGTGTCTTGACCAGAACTCATACGCCGGGACGCGCTCGGAAAGGAAGCCCGTCCCTGGGGCAGTTCAGCAACCGGGCGGGCTCACTGCCCGGTGAGCAGGCGCCGCACTCTTTCCAAGCCCCTGAGAGCCGAGGTCCGCCCGGGGGTGCTGACTGGACCCACCACCGTGCGGTCCAACAGCTCGCGCGTCGCCCGGCGCAGGGGCGGCAGCGCGGCGGTGGCATCGGCCGCGGCCTCCGGGAAGAGGCGGGCGATGATGGACAGCGACGTGTACAGGGCGCGCTCCAGTCGCCAGTCGGCGGCCCGGGCGAGCAGCGCGGGCACATCCAGCGGGCGCGAGTAGACACCGCCCATCCACTTGGCGCCCGTGACGAGCTCGCGGAGGTCGATGAAGGACAGCCAGGGTACGTCGTACCCCTGACGCGCGTGCTCCAGGCAGACCAGGAGGACCGAATCCTCCAGGTCGGCCCGGTACATGGAGGGGCCGTAGACCTTCATCGGCTTGGCACGCTCGATGATGCCGGCGGTCTGCTCGCGGCGCTGGGGACCCAGGATGTCGGAGTAGAGGTGGATGGCGGTGCGGCCGTCGGTGACGACCTTGGTGGCGCCGCTGTGGGAGGTGTCCGCCTCCGGCTTGAACTCGTGGTTGGAGAGGAAGCCGGCGAAGCCGTCCACGTCCATGCGGCGCAGGAGCAGCTGCAGCTCGAGCACGGGGCGGAAGCCGATGTGCGGATAGAGCGCCTCGGCGAAGGCTGCCGAGCCCATGAGGACCAGCTTGCGCCCCTCCAGCTCGTCGACGACCTGCTTGAAGTTGACGAGCTTCATCACGTTGTCGTTGACGGAGCCCTGGTAGACGGAGAGCAGCCTGTCGCGGGCCCACTCGGGCGCGGCGCTGGCGCCCAGGCGGTACTCCAGGTTGTACGCCGCCAGCGGCGCCAGGCCCTGGGCGATGGCCCAGTCCACGTACTCCTCCCAGGGCGCGCCCTTGAGGGCACCTCGCGGTGGGTCGAACGAGGCGAGGACGCGGAAGGTGTCGAGCAGGCTGAGCGGCATGGTGGCCCCCTTTAACGGGCCCACCGCATGCCCTGCAATCACTGCCTGCGCCCCTCGGGACGACGCCGTGGTGGACAGCGGACATCCGGCCCGTCCCCCAGGGCGAGCCCCCACCCGCTCACCTGTCCGGCGGGCCGCGCAGCAGGGTGTCCAGGCGCCGCAGCGAATAGCGGACCATCGCCACGGGCTCGGGCGACAGGAGCAGCTTCGCCGCCATCCAGCGCGGACGGCTGTGCACCAGCTCGGTCGCCACCAGGCGAGACTCGGAGAAGAACCTCCGCCCCAGGCGCCTGCGCCACCCCGAGGGCGCGAGCGCGGCGAGGACGTCCTCCGGCACCGGCGCGCCCAATAGCCGCCGTGCGACCTCCCAGCCGTGGAAGACGAGCTGGGGCAGCCCCGAGTCCCGAGCCCCCTCGATGACGCGGTCCCAGTCCAGGCCCCGCGCCGCCAGGAGCTTCAGGTCGAACAGCCACGCCAGCCGCTGCAGCAGGTGGTGGCTGGCGTGGAGGGCCAGGTAGACGGCCTCGTCCTCGGGGCCAAGCCACCGCACCCGGTGGCCGTCCACCGTCCCCTCCACCGCGCGCGCCAGCAGCGCGTCCCCCTCGAGCGCCCTGCCCCAGCCCGCCAGCGCGCGGAAGTGCAGCTCCACGAGCCCCGCCTTCCCCTCCAGCTCCAGGTGGTGCGAGTCCACGTCCGAGTGGCGCCCATCGCGCGACGGGCGCACCGTCAGCCCCAGGCTGGAGAGCTGGTGCACCGCCGTCGCCACCTCGGTGCGGGACACGAGCAGGTCCACGTCGCGCGTGGCGCGCTGGAGCGGGTCCGGGTACAGCCTCAGCGCCAGGCCGTAGCCCTTGAGCGACACGGGGACGATTCCCTCGCGGGACAGCGCCTCCAGGCTCTTGAGCAACAGCGCCTTGACCTGGAGCGAGCGGGCCGCGCCGGCGAGTGACTCCCGGCGCAGCAGCGCGCTCGACTCCGAGGGGAGCTGCCACCCCGCCTGTCCCACCGCGTGGGCCACGAACCCGGCGAGCCCGTGGCGGACGGCGCTCCGCACGAAGGCATCCGCCTCGGCGCCCTGGGGAGCGCGAATCTCCGGGGGCTCGGGCCAGGCGCGCAGCAGCCCGACGAGGGGGCTCGGGCCTGGGCGGGTCGTCATCGGCGCAGCGCGATGACGCGCCCGGGTTCAGCGTCCGCGACGGACAGGAACTTCACGGCGCGCTCGGCGATGGCATCCGCCACCAGCTCCAGCGCCAGCTCCTCGTCCCGGTCGATGGCGTCGCGGCCATCGCGCCAGACGAGCAGCAGCGAGCCGAGCACCTGGTCCTCGTCCTTCACCTCGAGCCTCCGCTCGAAGGGCAGCGACAGCCCCGCGGCGCGCTCGGTCTCGAAGACGATGCCCTCCACGAGCTCGTCGTGGGCCTGCTGGAAGCGCAGCTCCTGGCGAGACACGCCCAGCATGTCCGCCAGCGGGCGCACGGCGCTCCAGACCTCCTGCGGCGAGCGAGCCTCACGCACCGAGCCGATGACCTGCTTCACCACCGAGCGCAGCCGGAGGTTTCGCTGACGGCGCTGCTGCATGTCCCCGGCCCGTCCCAGGTCCAGGTAGCCCAGCTTGCGCATCATCACCGCGATGACCACGCCCATGCCGCACAGGAGCAGGGCGCTCTGCGCGCTGTTGGCGAAGTTCAGGCCCAGCGCGGTGAGCATGAACAGGCCGCACAGGGCATACAGCACCAGCACGGTGGAGCGGTGGCTGAGCACCATGCGGCTCATCACGCGGTGATGGATGTGCTCCTTGTCCGCGCTGAACAGCGGGCGGCCCAAGAGCGAGCGGCGAATCACCGCGAGCAGCGTGTCCATGATGGGCAGGCCCAGCGCCATGATGGGCACGAGCATGGCCACCGCGGTGCCGCTCTTGGTGCTCGTCTTGATGGAGACCGCCGCGAGCACGAAGCCCAGGAACATGCTGCCCGTGTCCCCCATGAAGATGGAGGCCGGGTTGAAGTTGAAGACGAGGAACCCGAGGATGGCCCCCGCGAGCGCCGCCATCAGCAGGCACAGCAGCACGTCGCCTCGCGACAGCGCGAGGATGAAGTTGGTGCTCACGCCGAAGAACGCCACGCCGCCCGCGAGCCCATCCAGCCCGTCGATGAGGTTGAGCGCGTTGACCACGCCCACCATCCACAGCACGGTGAAGGGCAGGCTCAGCGCGCCCAGCGTCAGCTCGGGGCCGAAGGGATTGGCGATGACCTCGATGCGGAAGCCCAGCGCATACAGCCCGAGCGCCACCGCGAACTGCACGCTGAACTTCAGCCGCGCGTTCGCGCCTCGCAAGTCGTCGTAGAGCCCGAGCGCGGCGATGACGCCACCGCCGACGAACAGCCCCATCACCAGGTCCGTGTGGGAGCGGAAGTTGTGCCCGACACCGGAGTCCACCAGGAACAGCGCGCACAGGGGCGCGAAGAAGCCCGCGACGATTCCGATTCCCCCGAGCCGGGGAATGGGCCGCACGTGGACCTTGCGACTGGAATTGGCCTGGTCGAGCCACCCCCACGCGAGGGCCTGGTTGCGCACGACGTACGTGAGCCCCAGGGCGACCATCAGCGAAACGAGGAAGGCAACGAAGAAGGTGATCATCGAGGTGGGCCGCCTTCGTCATGCTGACGGTGAGCGTCACGGCGCGTCAATGAATGTCGTTGTGCGACACCCGGATGTCGCACGAGTCGTCCCTCGCCGAGCAACCATGCGGGCTGTGGCGTGTCATTGTTGACCTCGAACGGAACCGATTCCTCGTCGACGGAGAATGCGAGAGGCCGGCCCTGCTGGCAGGCCCTTCGTCGTCCGCTGTTGACGGCTTCGCGTCGGGGGACACAATGCGCCCACCTCTTGCGCATGCCTCCCCGGACATCCATCCGCCTACAAGCCCACGGACCGCCGCCGTCGGGAGCAACCCGTTGAGTGGCGTGCTCGCGTCCCCGCGGCGCATGGATGGGCTGGATGTGCTGCGGGCCTTCGCCATCCTCGGCGTGCTGGTGTTCCATGCGCCCGCGGCGGTGCATGACGCCGTGCCGTACGCGGTGCGCTTCGCGTTCGCGCACGGATGGATGGGCGTGGACCTGTTCTTCGTGCTCTCGGGCTACCTCGTGGGTCGGCAGGTCTTCGCCACGGAAGAGGGGCCCACGCTGGGTGCGCAGCTGCGCACCTTCTGGCTGAAGCGCTGGATGCGCACGCTGCCGCTGTACTTCGTGGTGCTCGCGCTCTACGCGCTCAAGCCGTGGCTGGTGGGCACGCCGTTCGTGGGAGGCGGCTGGCACTACGCCCTGTTCCTCCAGAACTTCGGCCACCCGCGCGACTTCGTGCAGAGCTGGTCCTTGTGCGTGGAGGA
Source organism: Myxococcus faecalis (assembly GCF_050039385.1). Lineage (NCBI taxonomy): Bacteria > Pseudomonadati > Myxococcota > Myxococcia > Myxococcales > Myxococcaceae > Myxococcus > Myxococcus faecalis. The sequence continues at coordinate 3,412,130 of NZ_CP144336.1, forward strand.
GCACTTCTACCTGGTGCTGCCGCTGCTCGCCTTCGCGCTGGGTGGGCGACGCTGGCCCGCGTGGGCATGGCTGGGCTCGGTGGCCTTGAGCGTCACGGCGCGCTGGCTCTTCTCGCGCGGCCTGCCGGCGGACGTCACGATGTCGAGCCTGGACACGCTCGCGCCCTGGTCCACCGAGCTGCACCTGGATGGGCTGGGCATCGGCGTGTTCCTGGCGAAGACCGCGCCCACGTGGAGGAGCTGGTCGCCGCGAGGGCGGATGCTGTGTGGCCTCGTGGGCGTGGGCGTGCTGGCGCTGACGGTGGGGCACCACGGCGCCATCGTGACGACGACGAACCACGTCTGGCTGTTCGCTGGACTGGCGGTGGGCTTCGGCGGGGTGCTCGTGGGTATCGAGTCGCTCCAGCTCCCCCGGGTTCCGCGTTGGGCCATCTATCAAATCGCGCTGCTGTCCTATGGCGCGTATCTCTGGCACGGGCTCGTGCTGCGAATAGTGGAGCGGCTGGACCTCCGCCTGGGCGCGTGGGGGCTGGACCTCCTCGCGTACCTCGCCCTGACGTTGGGCGTTTCGTGGGTGACCTACGTCGCGGTGGAGAAGCCGTGCCTCAAGCTGCGAGACTGGCTGTTGACCCGAGGGGCGCTCCCGCCCGGCGTCTTGTCTCCGTAGGAATGCCATGCAACGACTGAGAGACCACCTGACGCCGCTGAGCCAGCTCCGGTATCTCGCCTGGCGGGCGATGCCGCTGGGGCGTGAGGTGACGGTGAAGCTGCGCTCGGGGGAGAAGCTCTCCCTGAGGCCGCCTCCCGCCGAGGACCTGACCACGGCGTACGAGATGTTCGTCGCGGAGGTCTACCGTCCCCCGTTCTCCGTGCGGACGGACACCACGCTGCGCATCGTCGATGTCGGAGCGAACTGCGGACACTCGCTGCTGTTCTGGGCGAAGCACTACCCGCGCGCGCACGTCGTCGCCTTCGAGCCGCACCCCGTCCATCTGGCGATGCTGGAGCGCAACCTGGCGCTCAACGCACTGACGCCGCGAGTGTCCCTGCACCGAGCGGCGGCGGGTGTGAGCGCCGGTGAGGTGGGCCTGCTCGACGCGGAGAGCGCGTCCACCATCGTGGATGCGAGCGAGGGGCGCTCGCTGCGCGTGCCGCTGGTCGACTTCTTCGAGGCCATCGGCGACGAGCCCATCGACCTGCTCAAGATGGACATCGAGGGCGGGGAGTACGCGCTGCTGGAGGACCCTCGGTTCGCGCGCCTGAAGATCCGCACGCTCATCATGGAGTGGCATCGCACCCGGGAGCGGCCGGACGGCAAGGTCTGGTGCGAGCAGCGGCTCGCGGCGCTGGGCTACGAAGTCACGCAAGGCATCTGGAGCAGCGAGGTGAACGGGCTGCTCTGGGCGCGTCCTCGTGAGGCCGAGGCGCGTCCATGAGTTCGCCGGGCGCGACGGTGGTCATCCCCACGTACAACGGAGCCCGGCGCGTGGAGGCGCCGCTGCAGGCCCTGGTCGAGCAGCAGGCGCCGAGCGGGTGCTTCGAGGTGGTGGTGGTGGACAACAACTCCTCGGACGGCACGGCGCGCGTGGTGGAGGAGAGCGCGTCCGTCGCGGAGCTGCGTCGCCGGGGCGTGGACGTGCGCGTGGTCCCCGAGCCTCGCCAGGGGTTGCTCTTCGCGCGCCTGTGCGGAATCCACAACGCGCGGCGCGAGGTCATCTGCTTCCTGGATGACGACAACATCCCCGAGCCGAACTTCATCGCCGACGGGCTGGCGCACTTCGAGGACGCGGGCGTCGGCATGGTGGTGTCGCGCATCTATCCCCGGTACGAGACGCCGCCTCCGCCGAGCATCTCGCGGCGCGAGCACCTGCTGGCCATCAACCACCGGATGGGGGATGCGCTCATCGACTTCGGAGCGGAGGCGACGCTCGCGCCGACGATTGGCGCGGGGCTGTGGATGCGCCGCTCGGCGATATTGGACGCGGTCCCTTGGCGCACGCCCGAGCGACTCATGCCGGGCCGGCTGGGGAAGCTGATGGTGAGTGGGGAGGACATCGAGCTCGGGTACCTGCTGGGCAAGGCGGGCCATCGTCGCATCTACGGGCCCACGCTGAAGGTCTGGCACGTCATCCCGAGCAGCCGCTTCGAGACGCGCTACTTCATCCGGCTCATCATGGGCGTGGTGCGCAGCGAGAAGACACTCGAGGCCCGCTACCTGGGACGACGCATGGGAGCGCTATCCCGACTCAAGGAGTGCGCGCGGCTGGTGGGAGCGGGACTCGCGAGTCCGGCGCTGGCGCTCCGGGGAGACTCGGTGCGCGAGGTGTTGTTCGTGCTGGCGAGCCGCTGGGCGCAGGTGCAGGGCCCGTATGCGCAACTGCACGAGTCGCGCTGATTGACGCTCATGGCGCTCCGGTCACGTCGCACCTTGGGTGAGTGTCTCGAAGGCCGGGGGAACAACCTGGACTTCCTGCGCTTCGCCGCGGCCACGGGCGTCATCGTCAGCCATGCGTTCCCATTGGGCGAAGGCGCCGCGAAGGCTCCCGAGCCATTGATGGACTTCACGCGCGGACAGCTCTCGCTCGGGCTGGTCTGTGTGGCGGTGTTCCTGGTCATCAGCGGCGTGCTCATCACACGGAGCTGGGAGCGCAGGCCCGACGTTCGAGCGTACCTCCTGGCGCGCACGCTGCGAATCTTCCCCGGGCTCGCGGTGTCGCTGTTACTGACTGTCTTCGTGCTCGGCGCCGTGTTCACCGCGTCCCCGCTGGCGGAGTACTTCACGTCGAAGGACACGTACACGTTCATCCTGCGCAACTTCACCCTGGTGGAGCCGCAGTGGATGTTGCCCGGGGTGTTCGAGGGGAACGTGTACCCAGGAGCCGTCAACGGCTCGCTGTGGACGCTGAAGTACGAGGTGGGCTTCTACCTGCTCGTGCTGGGCCTGGGCGTCACGGGGTTGTTGCGCAAGGAATTGGCGCTGGTCGGGTGGTGTGTCACGGCGGGGTTGTCGCTGCTGCACATCGGGCGGCTGGGGTTCTGGCCGAACCTGGGGCTCGCCTTCGGGGGCGGGCTGGTGCTCTATCTCTGGCGCGAGCGCGTGAGAATGAGCCCGTGGATCGCCGCGGGCTGTGTGCTGGTGCTCGTGGCCACGTCACTGCTGGGCAAGGGGCTGTCCATCGCCATGGGCTCCTGTGGCGCGTACCTGGTGGTCTACCTCGCATTCCTCCCGAGCCGGCTCGCGAGCTTCGGGCGCTACGGGGACTTCTCGTACGGGCTCTACATCTACGCGTTTCCGGTGCAGCAGGCGGTGGCGGCGCTGATGAACGGCGCCACGCCGTGGTGGTTGAACGCAACCCTGGCGTTCCTCCCCACGCTCCTGCTCGCCGTCTTGTCCTGGCGACTCGTCGAGCACCCCTGCATCCGGCTCAAACCCGTGAAGCCCCACGTGGAGCCTCGGGTTCAATCAAGGCCGGTCTGACCCAGCCATCGCCCCAACAGCATCACGCCCACGGTGAAGACCATCGAGGCCGCGCCGCATCCCAGGAACCAGAGTATCGAGTAGAGCTGGAAGCGCGGACGCCGAACCGGGCCCGTCACGAAAACCACATACTCCACCCAGTCGCTGCGCTTCTGCGGCCATTGGCCCGTGACCGCGACCGCGGCCAAGACACGCATCCCCAAGATTCCCATCAGACCGATTGCAGTCCCGCCAGAGAACGCAAGAAAGGTCACCAGGGTTCTGGCATCCATTTCGCCTCACACTCTTGCGTCATCGGTCTTCACGGCCAACCGTATGTCCGCTGGCCGTAGAGCATCACCGCGATGATGAACCCGAACGCGAGGGCCCCGCACACGAAGAACCACGCGATGCCTAACAACTGGAAGCGGCGAGACTTGATGCCCCCGAGCAGGAACATGAACTGCCCCCACTCCCGCCACCCCAGGGGCCATCGCCCCATGACGGCGGCTCCCACAAACACGCGCATCCCCAGAATCCCAATCAATCCGAGCAGCACCCCGCCTGAAAGAGCGACCGTCGAGAAGGCGTCCTTGGTGTACACGGTCCCCTCGCGTCGAGCGTTCACGCGGACTGTCCACGTGACGTGATTCTGCCCGGCGCAGCGGAGCAGTGTCCACACACCCGCGGCGCTCTCGTCGGACCTGTGCCGCTCGACCCAAGAACGAGTGGCACGGACTACGTCACGTCAGGCTCGACCAGCAGCGCCGCGCCAATCGCGCCTGAGAGCTCACCCAGTTCCGCAACCAGCACCGGCGGCTGTCGCTCCGTCATGAAGACATGGGGGCTCATGGCCTCGTGAATCAGCCCGGCGTATCTGGCGCCCAGGCGTGAGCCCAATCCTCCGCCCAGGATGACGGCCTCCACGTCCAGCAGGTTGATGGCCGACGCGATTCCGACACCCAGCATGTGCACCGCGCGCTCGATGAGCTTCGTGGCCAGCGCGTCCTCCTCCTCCAACGCCTTCTTCCAGATGCTGCTCGTCAACCGAGTGCGCTGCTTCTTGCGCATCAGCTCGAACAACTGCGTCTTCTCGCCCTTCTCCTCCGCTTTACGCGCGTCACGCTCCAGGTTTCCGCGTCCGGCGTACGCCTCCATGCAACCCCGCCGGCCACATCCACACCGCGCCCCTCCGGGCTTCACCACCATGTGGCCAATCTCTCCGGCCGCCCCTCGGCCTCGCCAGGGAACACCGTCCAACACCAATCCTCCCCCCACCCCAGTGCCCCACCACACCCCCAGCACCGAGCGATAGGGACGCCCCGCCCCCAGCCGATACTCCGCCGCCACCGCCACCTGGACGTCGTTGCCCAACACCACCTCACCTCGGGTCAGCTCGGACAGACTCCCCGCCAGCGGAAACGGAGCCGTCCATCCACGCCCCACGTTGCTCACCCGCGCCAGCGTCCCCGCGTTCGCATCCACCGCCCCAGGCGCCCCCACGCCGACGCCTCCCAATCGCGTCAGCCGCAGCCCCGCCGTCTGCACCGCGTCCTCCAGCGCGCCGTACATCTCGCGCACCACGTCCTCCGGCTCGCCCTGCGTGGGCGTCGGATGCCTCGCGTGACCTATCGGCTTGCCGTGCCCGTCGATGACCACGGCTTCGATCTTCGTCCCGCCCAGGTCGATGCCTCCCCACACCTTCCCGCGTCGCGGAGTTCGCGACCTGCGAGACGCCACCGTCCTCTTCGAACGGACCCGATCCATGTCCAGCCTCCGAGCAAGGGCCACACAAACGTCCCTCGGAAGATGCGCAGACCTCGCTCCGTCCGGCAGCCCGTAGGGCCGCCTGCTGTGGAGAGACTCAAGACGGACAAGGCCCTGGCCGCTCGGCCGGACTCAGCGACGGCGCACGACGTGCGCCAGCCGCCTCACCGCCACCTTGGGCAGGAACCCCAACAGATAGCGCCACCGGGGAACCTCCCGATGGAACGGCAGCCCCCGCCAGTACAAGTCCAGCGCGAGGTCCATCCGCTGATGGTCCACCATCACGTGTGACACGTGCCGCGTGGCGTACAGCAACATCTCCAGCCGCTCGCGCCTGCGCTCAGGGCCTCCGGGATAGCGGCCCAGTCGCTCCTGCATCAACTGGTACGCCATGCCCTGATGCGCCGCCTCCAGCATCGTCGACTCGGAGCCGTGGTGCTGGCGATAGCCCACCATCACCGGCGAGCGCACCCACGCGAAGCCCCGCTCCGTCCCCAACCGGAACAGCAGGTCGTAGTCCTCCGCGACGATGCGCAGCGGCGTGAAGCCCTCCACCTTTCGCAGCGCCTCCGTCCGCACCGCCAGCACACAGGCCGTGCGCGGCGTCCGGTCCAGGGCGCTCGCCAGATAGTCCGCGAACGGTGACGCGCGCACGGGCTCACGGACCACCCGCGCCAGCTCCGACTCGTCACGGAAGGTCACCGACGTGCCCATCACCACCGTCGGACTCCCGTGCTCCTCGATCACCTGCCGATACGACGACAGCGTCCACGGGAACCACAGGTCGTCACTGTCCAGGAACACCACGTACTCGCCCCGGGCCGCCTCGATGCCCCGGTTGCGCGCGACTCCCGGTCCCGCGTTCACCTGCTGGAGCACCCTCACGCGCTCGCCCAGCCGCGACAGGACCTCCAGCGTGTCGTCCGTGGAGCCGTCGTCCACGACGAGCACCTCGTAGTCCCGCTCCTCCTGCGCGAACACCGACGCCAGCGTCCGCTCCAACAGCCGTGCCCGGTTGTACGTGGGGATGACGATGGAGAAGAAGGGCATGTCCTCAGACCCGCGTCCGCAGCCCCATCTCGGAGATGCGCAGGAACGTGGCGAGCTGCCGCCGATACTCCCTCAACTCCATGCGCCCTCGCAGCAACGTCTGCGTCAGCACCAGCGAGTTGTACGGCAGCGTCCCCACCAAGATGGCGCGCAGCATCCACTCGCGCATCCGACCGTGATGCTTGCGGAAGTACGCCACCCGCGTGCGCCACAGCTCCACGCGCACCTTGTCCGGACCCGTGGCCGAGGGACGGAACGAGCGGCTCGTCAGGTGCGTAATCACCGCCTCGGGACAGAAGGCCACCTCCCAGCCCGCCTTCCACGCCCGGACACACCAGTCCGTGTCCTCCGTGTTCCCCAGGGGCGACATTGCCTCGTCGAGCAGCCCCACCTCCGCCAGCGTCTCCTCGCGCACCACGATGCACGCGCCGAGTACCCAGTTCACTCGGGCCTCCTCGTGCCCGTACTGCGCCGGGTCGATGTCCTTGCGTTTCAAGAAGTGCAACGGACGCGGCAGGAACACCAGGTCGAACAACTGCCCCGACAACGACATCGGCCGGAAGGTGCAGTTCTGGATGGTGCCATCCGCGTTCAACAGCCGCGCGCCCGCCATCCCCACCCGCGGGTTCTCATCCATGAACCGCACGAGCGAGTCGAACGCCCCCTCGTGCACGATGGTGTCGTCATTGAAGATGCAGAAGTAGCGCCCCGAGGCCTGCCGCAGCACCTGGTTGTGATTGGCGGAGAACCCCTTGCGCGCGGTGTTGAAGAGCCAGCGCACCTGCGGGAAGTCGCGCCGCATCGCCTCCACGCCCCGTCCATCCGTGGCGTTGTCCACCACCCACACCTCGAAGGTGCACTCGCGCGTCGTCGCGTACAGCGTCCGCAGGCAGTCGTGCAGCAGCTCCGGGTTGCTGTGGTTGACGATGGAGATGACCAGGTCGGGCTTCGACATCGAATGCCTCACGTCCTTCATGACGCCGGGCTCGCCGGCGCGGACCGGGCCGCGCGTCGCGCCCGGACGAACTCGATGATGTCTCGCACCTCGCCCACCATGGAGCGCAGCCCCGGCAGCAACTCCCGCGCGAGGACGAGCAACAGGAACAACACCCCGCCCACGCCCCACCGCGCCCAATCCCCCTCGGGGCCCCACCTCCAGGCCACCAGCGCCGACACCGCCAGCAGGAAGCCCACCGAGACCAGCGGCTCCACGACCTGCCACATCAACCCTCGCAGCCCCGGGTTCAGGTGCGACACGCGCCACGCCGTCACCCCGACCTCCAGCATCGACACCACCAGGCCCACCGGTCCGATTCCCTCCAGCCCCCAGCGATGGATGGCCCAGGTGCCGAGACTCCACTTCGCCACGCCCACGCCCACCACCACCGCGAAGCGCTCCCAGGGCCGCCCGCCCGCGTTCTGCGCCGTGGCCAACAGCCCCGTGAGCGTGATGAGCAGACACTCCAGCGTGAACCACTGCACCAGCGGCACCGCGGCAATCCAGCGCTGACCGAAGAACAGCGGCACCAACACCGGCATCCCCAGCACCGCCACCGGCAACGTCAGCAGCAGCGCCGCGGACAGCCGCCGGAGCGACGTCTTGAGATACTCCGCGAACCCGCTCGGGTCGTCCTGCATCCGGCAGTACGCGGGGAAGGCCACACGGTTGAGGACCACGCTCAGCATCATCGGCGTGGAGGCGAGCGCCCAGGCCCAGTTCACCAACCCCACCACGTCCTTGCCCAGCACCTGCCCCACCACCAAGGGCACCCAGCCCGCGACCAGCGCCGCCACCAGCGGAGGCAGTTGGAACGCCAGCCCGTATCCCAGCAGCCGCTTCAACACGTCCCGCTGGAAAGTCCCGCTCGGACGCCACGGGGACGCCCACGCGATGCAGACGAGCCCCACGGCGCCTCGGATGAGCGAGCCCACCACCAACGCCCAGGCCCCCATCCCCGCCGCCGCCAGGGCCAGGGTGCCGGCCACCTGCGCCACGTTCTCCACCAGCTCCGCTCGCGCGATGGTCGGGAACGCGAGCTTCCGCTCCAACGCCATCAACGGAATCACGCGCAGCGACGACAGGAACAATCCCAGCGCCATGGCCCAGACCATCGGCACGGCTTCCGCGCCCAGCGCGTAGCCCTCGGTGAGCACCGGCGCCATCGCACACACCGCGGCCACGATGACGGCGGTGAGGGCCTGGTGGCTCCAGAAGATGGTGAAGGTCTCGTCCTGGGTGGGCGCATGCGACTGACGCACCAGCGCGGCGCTCAGGCCCAGGTCGCCCAGGAACACCCCTAGCGAGCTGGCGTAGGCGACGATGCCGAACAAGCCGTAGTCCGAGGGGAACAACAGCCGGGAGAGCGCCAGCGCGCTGATGACCCGCAGCCCTTGCGAGGCCACGGTGCGCAGCACGAGGACGACCATGCCCTTCAGGGCACGGGCCTTGACCTCGCCGGTGTCCACCTGGGGTGCCGCGGTCGCATTCATCGCAATGGGGGCTGACTGCTTCCGGGCCGCGGTGAGAAGGCCGGCCTGCGTGGACGGCACCCACCCGCGCTCGAGGCTCGAATGAGGGCTCGATGCTAGCGAGGCACCTCTCCCCTCACAAGCGACACGCGCGTGTGCCGCGTGGGTCACCAGAGGACCAGGGCCCGCTCGGTCGCCCGGGTGCCGCACTCGTGGTTGCCACCCAGGAAGGCGCGAGGCTACGGTCCGCCCGCCATGTCACCGAGCCCATCCCTCTTCCAGTTCCTCAAGCGCGAGGTCCTCGTCGCCGAGCACGAGGTGTTCCACCGCACGCTGAGAGAGACGCTCGTGGGCACCTGCGACAGCGTGCTCGACATCGGCTGTGGCTCGGGCTCGCCCCTGAAGCACATCTCCCGCGAGTTCTCGCGCACCGTCGGCGTCGATGGCTACACCGCGAGCATCGAGCGCAGCCGCGCCGCGGGCATCCATCAGGAGTACCACCAACTGGACCTGCTCCAGGTGGGGCAGCACTTCGCGCCCAAGAGCTTCGACGCGGTCATCGCGCTCGACGTCATCGAGCACTTCGACAAACCCGAGGGCTATCGGCTGCTGGAGATGATGGAGTCGCTCGCACGCAAGCGCGTCGTCATCTTCACGCCCAACGGCTTCCTGCCGCAGGACGAGTGGGACAACAACGTGCACCAGGTGCACCGCTCGGGTTGGGAGGTCTATGACTTCGAGCTGCGCGGCTACCGTGTCACCGGCATGAGCGGCCTGAAGCCGCTGCGCGGAGACTTCGCGCTGCCGCGCATCCGGCCCGCGCGCCTGGGCAGCCGCCTGTCCATCCTCACCGAGCCGCTGGCGACGCGTGTTCCGCAGCTCGCCTTCCAGCTCTTCGCCGTCCGCGACATGGAGGCCTCCTGAGCCGTGGAGGCCCCCACGTGGCATCTGCTCACGGGTGAGTATCCGCCCCAGCCCGGCGGCGTCAGTGACTACACGGCCCTCGTCGCCCGGGGGCTCGCGCTCCGAGGTCAGCGGGTCCACGTCTGGGCTCCCGGTGACACGGGCACGCTCGACGAGCAGGGCGTCACGGTCCACCGCATCCCCGGGACCTTCACTCCACCGGGCCTGGTCCGGCTGACGCGTGAGCTGGACCGGTGTCCCGGACCTCGGCGGTTGCTGCTCCAGTATGTGCCGCATGCCTTCGGGATGAAGGCGATGAACGTGCCATTCTGCGCCTGGTTCTCCTCACGGGTGCAGGACGAGCGCTGGGTGTTCTTCCACGAGATTGTCTACCCGTGGAGTCTGGCTTCGCCCGTGCGGCACCAGGTGCTCGCGGGCGTCACCCGTGTGATGGCGCGACTGGTGGCCCGGGACGCTCGGCGCATGTTCGTCTCCATTCCCACCTGGGCGGACCATCTGCCCTCCGCGCTTCGCGGACGCGCGGAATGGAGACCGGTTCCCAGCACGCTGCCCACGGAGGTGCCCGAGGACCTCGTGCGCGCGGTGCGCGAGGAGTTGGACGCGGGCCTCTGGCTGGGCCACTTCGGAACCTATGGAGCCGCGATTCGCGGGCCGCTCGAGACGGTGCTCGTGTCGCTGCTGCGCGCGGACGAGCGGCGGCGGTTCCTGCTGTTGGGCCGAGGCAGTCGTCACGTCGCGCGGGAGCTGGGCGAGCAACATCCCGGGCTCACCGCGCGAATCGTCGCGCGCGAGGACCTCGCGCCTTTGGAGCTTGCGGCCCATCTGTCCGCGATGGACGCGTTGATCCAGCCCTACCCGGATGGGGTCAGCACCCGACGCACGTCCGCCATGGCGGGACTTGCGCTGGGCCGCGCGCTCGTCACGCAGACGGGACTCCTGACGGAGCCGCTCTGGCGTGAGTCGCACGCCGTCGCCCTTGCGGGTGACACGAGCCCCGGTGCGATGATTGAAGTCGCCGAACGGCTCCTCGCTCGGCCGGAGGAACCCGTGGCGCTCGGTGAGCGCGCGGCTCGGCTGTATCGGGAGCGCTTCGCGCTGGAGCACACCGTGGAGACGCTCCTCTCGGATATCGGGAGTCGCTCGTGAAGACGTCACTCGAGCTCGCGGTGCTGATGGACCCTCGTGAGGAGGGCTGGCACAGCATGGACCTGGTGGGCGAGGCGCTCCTGGAGGAGCTCGCTGCACACCCTTCCGAAGTCTCCGCGCATGCGCTTCGTCCCCCCATCCCCTCCGTGGCGCGACGGGTGCCTGGAGTGGGCGCGCGGAATGCCGCGTTCAATGTGGACCGGCTGCTGACCCGCTTCGGTCTCTACCCGGCTCGGGCGCTGCTCTCGCGGCCCTGGTTCGACGCCTTCCATGTCGTGGACCACAGCTATGCCCAGCTCGTCCACGCGCTCCCGGCTTCGCGCACGGGGGTCTACTGTCACGACCTGGATGCGTTTCGCTCCGTCGTGGAGCCACACCGTGAGCAGCGGCCCGCGTGGTTCCGACTCCTGGCACGGGCACAGCTCCGTGGTCTCGAGCGCGCCGCCATCGTCTTCCACAACTCCCAGGCCGTTCGTGATGAGCTCCTCGCCCACGGACTCGTCGACCCCGCGCGCCTGGTCTGGGCGCCTCTCGGAACCTCGCCGGAGTACAGGCCCGAGCCCGTCGCTGGCGACCAGAGCGAACAGGTGCTCGCGTCCCTCGGTGGACGGCCGTATCTGTTGCACGTCGGGAGCGCGATTCCACGCAAGCGACTGGACGTCCTCTTCGAAGTGTTCGCCGCGCTGCGCGCACGGCACCCGGACCTGCGGCTCGTCCAGCAAGGTGGCGCGCTGAATGCGGCGCAGCGAGAGCAGGTCGCGCGACTGGGAATGGGTGATGCGCTGGTGCAGCCGCCCTTCCAGGCTCGCGCCACGCTCGCGGGCATGTACCGACGTGCGAAGGCCGTGCTCATCACGAGCGAGGCCGAGGGCTTCGGCCTGCCCCTCATTGAGGCCCTCGCCTGCGGCGTCCCAGTGGTGGCGAGTGACTTGCCCGTGCTGCGCGAAGTGGGCGCGGACACGTGTCTCTACTGCCCTGTCGGCGACCTCGCTGCGTGGACGATGACCGTTGACGCGCTTCTCTCGGGGAAGCTGTCCCCGCCTCCACTAGACGCCCGCCTCGCTCGCGCGGCGCGCTTCACGTGGAAGGCTCACGGTCGAACCATCCTGGACGCGTATCAGCACCTCTTGCGCTGAAACCGACACACGGCTCACAGCGTGACGTGGTGCTCGATGAACGCGCCCGCGTGAATCTCCAGCGAGCCGCTGTACGTCGTCGCGGCATCCCGGCCCCGCACCTCCAGCCGATGGATGCCCTCGGGCAGCTCGAGCACGTAGCGCTCCCCGTGACTCTTCCCGTTCACGAGCACCTCCCTCAGCGGAGGTCCGCTCACCCTGAGCACCACGGTGCCCGTCCCTGGCACCTCGCTCACCAGCGCCGGAGTCGACTGGCGACGCATGGAGGCCGCTCGCGCCTGTGACAGGAACGCCCAGCCTCCGACCACCAGCACCAGCGCCAGCGCTCCGCCCATCCACCACTTGCGCGAACGCCGAGGACGCACCGTGCGGTGGTCCAACGCCGTCTGCTCCAGCAACATCGTGGGCGCTTCCACATTCGTCCGCTGGTCCGAATCCGCAGCCGGGGCGCGACGCTCAGGCATCCTCGCCCGCCGCACCTTCGCCTTGGGAGGCGCCTGCAACGGCGCCATGGAGAGCCGCGTGGCCCCTTCCGAGAAGCTCGCGAGGATGCCCTTCAGCTCCCGACGCACCGCCTCCGCCGACGCGGGCCGCGCCGAGGGAGCCTTCTCCAAGAGCCGCGCCACCAGTGCCGCCAGCGAGGCATTCACCTCCCTATAACGCGACACGGGCGGCGGCGGCGTGCGGACATGCTGCAACACGATACCCATCGCCGACTCCCCCTCGAAGGGAAGCCGCTTCGTGAGCATCTCGAAGGCCATCACCCCCACCGCGTACAGGTCCGTCTGCGGACTCACCTGCTGACCACAGGCCTGCTCCGGCGCGATGTACTCCGGCGTCCCCACCAACGCGTTGGCGTGCGTCTGCGGCGTGCTCCCGTACGGCGCCTCGCTGCGCTTCGCGATGCCGAAGTCGAGCACCTTCACCGACTCCGAGCCATCCCCCTCACGCACCAGGAACACGTTGCCGGGCTTGAGGTCGCGGTGGATGACGCCCACGCCGTGCGCCGCGCCCAGCGCGCTCAACAGCGCATCGAGAATGCGGATGACCTCCACCTCCAGCATCGGCGCGCGCTGGAGCAGCACCTCGTCCAACGGCGCACCGTCCAGGTACTCCATCACCAGGTACTGGCCCACGTCGGGGATGGTGCCGAAGCCGAAGATGTCGATGATGCCGCGATGACGGATGGCCGCCGCCGAGCGCGCCTCCGTGGCCAGGTCCCTGGCGCGACCGCCCTCGACGTAGTCCGGGCGGATCACCTTCACGGCCACCCGGCGACCGATGACGGCGTGCTCGCCCTCGTAGACGATGCCCATGCCGCCATGGCCGATGCGGCGCTTGATGAGGTAGTCGCCCACCTTCGTGCCCACGAGCACGTCGCGCGTGACGGAGTCCTCCCACGTCATGTCGCCCGCGGGAGCCTTCGCCACCAGCGGCCGCACGACCTCCGTGCGCGTCTGCCGGCCTCGCTTGAACGTGGCCTCATCCGTGTCGTCACGCGACTCGGAGCGGTACGCCCCCGCGCCAGCGGCGACACCCGCACGAAAGACCTCGCGCGGGCACACCGTCACTCCCGGCCTGTGGTTCGCACCACAGCGAGGACATTTACGCGCAGGACTCATCGTCGCTCGCATCATGGCCCGGCAAGCAGGCCGGAAGCCATCTCACCCGCGGGTCTCCCAACGGCTCGGAAAACACTTTTCTGGATTCACTTCTCTGGCTTGATTTCATTTCCAAGACATCGCGGCATCCCCATGAGTCCTTGACGGACTGTGACCCAGGGGTGCGGTCCCGCACGACTTCATGAACCCTCATTGACGCCCTCGAAGGGCTCTGCTTCGGTCCATCAGGCGTGCGCGTCCTCTTCCTCAATCCTGTAGGTATTGTCGGCGGCGCGGAGCGCGCGTTGCTCGATTTGATGTCCTGCCTGCGCGAGCTGGACGCGGGGCTGTCGCTCCACCTGTTCTCGGGGATGGAGGGGCCGCTGCTGGAGCAGGCCCGTCGGCTGGGCGTGGACGCGCGCTGCCTGCCAATGCCCTCGCACCTGTCGAGCCTGGGGGACAGCGCGCTGCGCGGACAGAACCTGGGAGATACGCTGCGCTTCGCGAGCAAGCTGCTCCCGGTGCCCGCCCTGCTCGCGAGCCACGGACACGTGCTGCGACGCGAGGTCGCCCGCCTGCGCCCGGACCTCATCCACTCCAACGGCATCAAGTCCCACCTGCTGAGTGCCGTCACTGCGGGCCTGCCGCTCCGGCGCGTCTGGCACGTCCACGACTTCCTCGGTGAGCGTCCCCTGGTGCGACGTGCGATGGGCGCCCTCGCACCGCTGGCCTCGGCGGCCATCGCCAACTCGCGCGCCGTGGGAGACGACACCCGGGAGGTGCTCCTCAAGGTCCCCGTGCAGGTCGTCTACAACGGCGTGGACGTGAACCGCTTCGCTCCGGACACGGGCGGCACCGCCGACCTGGACACGCTGGCGGGCCTGCCTCCCGCCCCGGCGGGGACGTCGCGCGTCGGCCTGGTGGCCACCTATGCACGCTGGAAGGGACAGGACCTCTTCCTGGAGGCCGCCGAGGCGCTGACGCGCGTGGAGCCGTCGCTGCCCGTGCGCTTCTACGTGGTCGGCTCGCCGCTGTACCAGACGGCGGGCTCGCAGTTCTCCGAGGACGAGCTGCGTCGCCTCATCGAGCAGCGCAACCTCACCGGACGCGTCGGGCTGGTGCCCTTCCAGCCCGACTCCGCGCCCGTCTACCGCGCGCTGGACGTCTTCGTGCACGCCAGCACGCGGCGCGAGCCCTTCGGTCTCACCATCGCGGAGGCCCTGGCCTGTGCCCGCCCCTCCATCGTCTCGCGCGCGAGCGGCGCGGCCGAGGCGCTCACCGATGGCGTGGACGCGCTCACGCTGGCGCCGAACGATGCCCATGCCCTGGCGGAGGCGCTGCGCCGGCTGCTGACGGATGCGTCCCTGCGTGCCCGGTTGGGCACCGCGGCCCGGAGCACCGCCGTGGAGCGCTTCTCCCGCCAGCGCTACGCCCGCGAGATTCTCGCCGTGTACCGCTCGCTGCTGGGCGGACAGCCCGCCTCTCGCGCGGGTTGACCACCCTGGGGGGCTCTGGTTTCGTCCGCCGCTCACTGGAGCTTCCGTGCAGCGGCCTCGCAGACTCGTCACCGTCTCGCACTCATACGTCGTCACCCTCAACCGGCGCCTCGCCAACGAGATGGCCCGCGTCGGAGGCGGCGCTTGGGATGTCACCGCCGTCGCGCCTCGCTTCTTCCACGGTGACCTGCGCCCCATCCACCTCCAGCCGGACTCCGACGAGCCCGCGAAGGTGGAGGGAGTGCGAGCCTTCCTCAGTCGCTCGCCGCATGCATTCGTCTACGGCCCCGAGCTGCGCGAGCACCTGCGGCGCGGCGTGGACCTGGTCCATGCCTGGGAGGAGCCCTTCGTCCTCGCGGGGCTTGAGGTGGCCCTGCTCACCCCGCGCCGCGTGCCCCTGGTCTTCAGCACCTTCCAGAACCTCTCCAAGCGCTACCCGCCGCCCTTCGCGCAGACGGAGCGCTTCGTCGTCGGGCGCAGCACCGGGTGGGTCGCGGGCGGCCAGACGGTGAAGGACAACCTGCTCGGCCGACCGGGCTATGCCGCGCGCCGCTCCTGCATCATCCCCATGGGCGTGGACACGGAGCTGTTCCGACCGGACCGCGCCTCGGGCGAGGCCGTGCGGCGCGAGCTCGGGTGGCGCGCGGACGGTCCTCCCGTCATCGGCTACCTGGGGCGCTTCGTCCCCGAGAAGGGCGTGTCGCTGCTGATGCGCGTGCTGGAGCAGCTCCGCACGCCGTGGCGCGCGCTGTTCGCCGGGGGAGGCCCCCTGGAGGCGGAGCTGCGCGCCTGGGCCGCGCGTCACGAGGACCGCGTGCGCATCCTCACCGGCGTGCCCCACGAGGGCGTGCCGCGCGTGCTCAACGCCATGGATGTGCTCTGCGGCCCGAGCCAGACGATGCCTCGGTGGAAGGAGCAGTTCGGCCGCATGCTCGCGGAGGCCTTCGCGTGCGGCGTACCCGTGCTCGCGAGCACCTCCGGCGAAATCCCCCACACCGTGGGCGACGCGGGACGACTGCTGCCGGAGGCGGATGACTCCGCGTGGGCTCGCGCGCTCTCGGACGTGCTGGAGAGCCCCGAGCTCCGGCGCGAGCTGTCGTCACGCGGCCGCGAGTGGGCCGTGCGGCGCTTCTCCTGGCCCGTCGTCGCTCGCGCCCACCTGGACTTCTTCGAAACGCTGCTCGAGCTACGCTGAAGCGCTCAGCCCTCGCGCTCCATCACCTGGACGATGCCGGCGGCCATGTCGTCCCACGTCCACGCGCGCAGCCGCTCCGAGAAGGCCGCCACGTGGGGGGCCCACGCCGCCTCGTGCTCGCGCCACGACTCCAGCGCGCGGACCAACCCGTCCACGTCATCCGGGTCATCCAGCAGCAGTCCCCCGAGCTCCGTCGGATAGCGCTCGGCCACGCCCGCCGAGCGGCTCACCAGCGCGGGCAGCCCCGAGCACAGCGCCTCGTGGACACCCAGCCCGTAGGCCTCGTACCGCGTCGGGGACACCAGCAGGTCCGCCGCGGACAGCAGCGCGGGCACATCCCGTCGGAAGCCGAGGAACTCGATGCGCCGCTCCAGCCCCCGCGTGCGCGCCTCCTGCTCCCAGGCCTCGCGCTGCGCGCCCACACCCACCACCTTCAGGTCCACGCCCCAGTCCCCGTGCGCGTGCAGCCGCGCCCACGCGTGGAACAGGGAGTCGAAGCCCTTGCGACGGTCTCCCAGCGCGCCCACGAAGAGCGCCACGCGCCGGTCCTCCGGCCAGCCCAGCTCCGCGCGCGCCGCGCGTCGAGCCTCGGGGGACACCGGATGGAAGCGCTCCGAGTCGTTGCCGTAATAGACGACGTGCACCCGCGCCTCGGGAACCCCCGTGGCCGCCACCAGGTCCGCGCGTGTCCGCTTCGAGTTGGCCAGGATGACGTTCGAGCGCCACAGCGCCTTGCGCTCCTCGCTCACGAAGCGCGCGTGCCCCACCCGGCCCTTCACCTGGCGCAGCACGCCGCCGACGTGCTCCGAGACATAGGCCCCGTGCACGTAGTGCACCCAGTTGGCGCCGGGCACGACGCAGTTGCCGCCGTTGGCCAGCACCCGACCGCCCTCGGCGCGCGTGCGCAGCGCCCACGCCTTGCCCATCGCGGCCAGCAGCGGCTCGCCGAGCAGATAGGAGTTCGCGGGCTTGGGCACCTTCACGAAGCGCACGTTGGGGAAGCCGAGCAGCTCGTCCGCCACGCGGTGGGCCACCAGCCGCACGGGACCGCCCTGCTTCGCCAGCCAGTGCGCGAGCGCCAGGTTGGCGCGGTCCATTCCACCCGTGGCGACGAAATCACCGGCGATGAGCGTGTAGGGTCTTCGCATGCGTCCAGGCGCCGAAGAGCGCCGCGTTGAGCAACCAGAACTCCATGCCCACCTGGCTCATGAAGAACGGATAGCTGAAGGTCAGGGCCAGCGCGCCCAGGTTGTAGGCGAAGATGACGCTTCCCCACAGCCAGAACTCGTCGCCGGAGTCCTGGCGCCGCCGGGCCATCTGGAGCACCCACGCCATCGTCGCCAGGAGCGCCAGGGGGTAGAGCACCACCACCACGATGCCGCCGTCGTAGACCCACGCCGTCCACTGGATTTCGGCCCACAGGGGCGGCTGCGCCGGGTCGGAGTTGTCCCCGAAGTACGCGTTGGCCATGCCGTAGCGCCCCAGGCCCGCGCCCAGCGGATACTCCGGGAGGAAGTACTCGAAGGTGCCCTCTAGGAAGCGGCCCCGGTTGCTGTGATAGACCTCCTCCGGCTTCGCCTCGAACAAGCTGTCCCAGCGCTTCTGCACCGCGTCGCCACCCACGGCCACGGCCCAGCCGAAGGCGAACACGCTCGCCATTCCCACCACCGCCATCAGCTTCGCCAGCCGCGCCACGCGGCCGGTGAGCACGAGCATGCCCGCCATCGCCGCCAGACAGACGCCCAGCGTCAGCGCAATCGCGCGCACCTGGCACAGGTAGAGGCAGAGCAGCCCCACCAGGATGCCCACGACGCTCAGCGCGCGCGACAGGCCCTTGCGCGAGGACAAGAGGAAGCCGCTGCCGAGCAGCACCGCGTAGAAGCCTCCCGTCGCCGCGCCGCCCGGCATGTCCGTCAGGCCCATGGGGCGGAAGACGCGCGCGCCGCTGGCGGTCTCGAACTCCAGGCTGCGCAGGTAGGAATCGCCCTGCGCCTGCACCGCGGCCGACATCGCCGGCTGGAAGCGGCCCGGGAAGTAGACCTGGAGCACCCCCACCGAGGCGCTGGCCGTGTTGAAGAGGAACAACAGCGTGAGGGTGAGCCGGAAGACGCGCGAGTCGATGGACAGCCGCGTCACCCAGAACAGCGGCGCGATGATGGACAACTGGATGCCCAGTTGCACCACGCCGGCCATCGGGCTGACGGTGCCCGGGTGGAAGAAGTTGAGCGTGGTGATGGCCAGCGAGCCCACCACGAAGGGCACCGCCGGATGTCTCGCCCCGCGTCCGGGGACGAGCACCAGCAGCGCCAGGCTCAACCCGAACGCCAGGATGCGCACCAGCACCCGCAGCGGCGCGATGGCCTCCACCAGCAGCGCGAGCTGACACGCGACGAGCACGCCGATGAACAGCGGCACCAGCCGGCTCGAGGACAAGAAGCCCGTGCGAGGCGCCGCGGGCGGGGCCTCCTTCGTTGGCGCCTGTGCTTGCCGTGGCGTCGCCACCTCCAGGGGCGCGCCCGGCGCGCGGCGCACGTACCTGCGCCCGAGCACACCAGGCCCCTGGAGCTGAGGCCGGGAGGACGGACGTGGCGCGCTCACGCCTCGACTCCCGACACGGCCACGCGCAGGTCCTCGCCCAGGCCGCGCAAGAAGACCTCCGGCGCACAGAGCGCCGCCGCGCGAGCGGGCCCACCCGCGCCCAGCTTGCGCCGCGCCTCCGCGTCCACCACCAGTCGCAGGAGCGCGGAGGACAGCGCGCCGGCCTCGGGTGCGACGAGCCGACCACACGTCTCGTCCACGATTTCCAGCGGCCCGCCCTGCGCCGTCGTCACCACGGGCAGCCCCGCCTGGAGCGCCTCCACGAAGGCCAGGCCGAAGGGCTCCGGCGACGTGTTGGGCTGGCAGTGCACGTCCGCCGCGCGCATCAACCGGGGCACGTCCGCACGCTGCCCCAGGAAGCGCACCCGTCCCTCCAAGCCGAGCGCTCGCGTCTGCGCGACCAATCCCTCCAGGTAGCGCGACTCCTCCTCGCGCTGAGCGCCCCCCGCCACCCACAGTCGCCAGCCCCGCGCCTCGCGCATGCGGCCCAGGGCCTCGAGCAGCAGCCGGTGTCCCTTCCACGCCTCCATCCGGCAGGCCTGGAGGATGACCACGTCATCGTCACTGGCGCCGAGTTCGGCTCGCAGCGCCGCGCGCTCCGAGGGCTCCGGAACCCGCGCTGGTTCCTGCACCAGGGGATGGCGCACCCGATGCGGAGCCCGGGGATACACGCTGCCAAGTGAACGGGCGGCGTACGCGCTGTTGGCGAGCACCAGGTCCGGCGAGGTGACACCGGCCCAGCGCTCCACCCAGTGCGCACCCGTCAAGGCATCGTGCTGGTAGAAGACCAGCGGCACACCGGCCGCGCGCGCCACGGGACCGAACACCGCCTGCGGCCACGCCGCGTGGCAGACGACCACCGCGTACCCGCCGGTCTTCAGCAACGCGCCCAGCGCCCGCCGTGCGCGCCACACCGTCCAGGGCCGCGCCACCCGCACGCTCCCCAACAGGTGGACCGCGGCGCCCGCCTCGCGCAGCTCCGTCGACAGCCGCCCCTCGAAGCACAGCGCGTACTCATGCGCCGTGCCCTCCGCGTGGCGCGAGGACGCCCGCGCCAGCGCGACGAGGAAGGACTCGATGCCTCCGTAGAGGTTGCCGCTGTAGACATGCAGCGCGCGCATGCGGCGTCTCAGGCCCTCCCCGTACCGGTGAGCGCGGGGACCTCGCTCGGGGCCTCCGTCATCTCCGGCACGGGACGACCGAGCGCCTCCGCGTAGAGCTTCAGGCTGCGCGTCGCCATCACGTCGTGCCGCAGCTCCGCCTCCGCGCGCTCCCTGGCCCCACGGCCCAGCCGCTCCGCCAGCCCCGGCTCCTCCACGAGCCGCCTCGCCGCACGCGCCAGCGCGTCCGCGTCCCCCACCGGCACCGTCAGGCCCGTCTCCTCGTGGCGGCTCACCCACGCGACGCCCGAGTGCGGAATCGCCGTGTTCAACACCGGCAGGCCGCTGGCCATCGCCTCCGCCTGCGACAGGCCATAGGCCTCGCTGCGCGCGTTGCTCGGGAACCAGAGCGCGGTGGCGGCGCGATAGGCCCCCATCAGCGAGGCCGGCGGCAGATAGCCCGCCCACGTCACGCGGGACTCCACGCCGAGCGCCTTCGCCCGGGCGCGGCCCTCCGCCTCCAGCGGCCCCACGCCCACCACCACCAGCCGCCCCGGCGCCTTCGCCAGGGCCTCCAGCGCGGTGAACAGTCCCTTGTAGTAGACGAGCCGCCCCACCATCAGCCACAGCGGCGTCCCCGCGAAGTCCTGACGCCAGCGCGCCTCGGCGGCGAGCACCTCCGCGGACGGCCGCAGGTACGGCTCCACGTCGATGCCGAGCGGCAACGCCCGCACCTTGCTCCGGAACAGCTTCAGCAGCGAGGAGCCCTCGATGTACGCCTCGCTGTCCGAGAAGATTCGCAGCGCGCGCGTGTAGAGCAGGAGCTCCAGCGGCCGGAACAGCGCGCCCGCGACCTTCTGCCGGATGACGTCGCTGTGGTGCGTGACGAACACGGCCGGCAGCCGGGGCATCATGTCCAGCGCCAGCAGCATCGTCGGGTTCGGCGCGTGCAGGTGCACCACATCCACGCCCTGGGCGAGCATCCGCCGCAGCGTCCCGGGCAGCTCCGGCAGCACGTCCATGCGCGCCACCGACGCGCGCCGCCCCAGCCTCACCACCCGCACCAGCCCGTCCCACTCCTCGAGCGTGGGGCTCTTCCCGTGGAACTCGTGGCTGGTGTTCCCCGAGTCGCGCGAGTGGTTGGCGCACAGCACCTCCACCCGCGCACCCTGCGCCGCCTGCGCGCGCGCCAGCGTCTGGACATGGCTCTCGATGCCGCCGGACGCCGGCGGATAGAACTTGCCCAGGTGCAACACCCGGAGGCCCGCTCCCGTCAGCGTGCCGCTCACGACTGCGCCACCCGGTCCTTGGGGTCCTCGGCGTACTGCCCGTAGCCCTGGTAGGCGATGTACGTGCCGCCATAGCCCGGGGCCTTGAGGTCCACGTCGTTGAGGACGGCGCCGTACATGCGCGCCTGCACGTCCGCCAGCGAGCGCAGCGCGCGCTGCGCCGAGTCCCGGTTCGTCTTGCCCGCCTTGAGCACCAGCACCACGCCGTCACACTGCGTGGCCAGCACCGCCGCGTCCGCCACCGCGTTGAGCGGCGGGCTGTCCAACAGGACGCGGTCAAACTTCCCCGCCACCAGCTTGAGCAGGTCCGCGAACGCGCGCGTGTGCAGCAGCTCCGCCGGGTTCGGCGGCAAGGGGCCACACGGGAGCAGGAAGAGCCCGGGGACCTCGGTGCTCTTCACCGCGGCCTCCAGCGTCCCCTCACCCACCACCAGCGAGGAGATGCCCAGCTCGTTGGGCACGCCGAAGGCCCGGTGCAGCCGGGGCCTGCGCATGTCCGTGTCCAGCAGCAACACCCGGTTGCCGCTCTGGGCCATGGCCACACCCAGGCTGATGGTCGTGGTGGACTTGCCTTCCTGCGGCCCGCTGGACGTGACGACCAGCGTCTTGAAGGGCGTGTCCGGCGACATGAAGAGCAGGTTGGTGCGGATGGCCCGACAGCACTCGGCCACCGACGACTTGGGCTCGCGGTGCACGAAGAGGTCGCGGTCCTTGGGCGGACGGTTGCCCTCGATACGCGGCATGACGCCCAGGAAGGCCAGCCCCAGCCGCCCCTCCACGTCCTCCTGCGAGGCCACCGTGTTCGCCAGGAGGTCCAAGAGCAGCGCCACGCCCAGCCCCGTCAAGAGGCCGAGCACCACGCCCACCATCAGGTTGCGCTTCACGTGGGGCTTGACCGGCGCGAACTGTGGACGCGCCGGGTCCAGCACGCGCACGTTGCTGGTGCGAAGCAGGCCCGACAGCTCGATGTCCTTGAGCCGCTTGAGCACCAGCTCGTACAGGCGCTGGTTGTTGTCCGACTCGCGCTTGAGCCGGTCGTACTCGATGGACTTCTTGTTCACCTGGAAGGCCTCGGCCTTGGCCTCGTCGAGCAGCTTCACCAGGTTCTTGCGCTGCGCCTCCGCCTCCGACAGCTCCGTCTCCGCCAGGCGCACCACGTTGCGCAGGCTCTTGAGGAAGTCGGCTTGAATCACCGCGAGCTTGCCCTGGCACTCCAGGAGCTTGGGGTGCTCGGGCAGGTAGCGCTCGGCCAGCTCCGCGCACGCGACGCGCGCGTCGGTGTAGCTCTTGCGCAAATCCTGGATGGGCCCGTCCTTCGCGCCCGGCAGCGCCTCCGCCCACGTCTCGTCGTCGGGGGACGCCTTGCGCAGCTTCTGGATGGCCTCCACGCGCGCCTGCAGCGCGGCGATGCGCGTGCTCACCTGGGTGAGGTTCAGGTTGTAGCTGTTGATGCGGTCGCTGACGATGCTCATCCGCGACTCGAGCGACGTGGACAGCATGTCCGCGTCCTTCTTGAAGTCGTAGACGGCCAGCTCGCTCGCCTTGGACGTGTTCTCCAAATCCTCCAGCCGGCTCTCCAGCCAGCTGCGCGCGTCGTCCGTCATGCGCAGCTTGAGCGCCAGGTTCTCCGCCATGTACGCGTTGGCGACCTCGTTGGCGAGCAGCGCCGCGCGCGCCGCGTCCAGGTCATCCACCGCGATGTTCATCACCCGCGAGTCCTTGGCGGGCAGCACCCGGATGCGCGACTGGAGCAGCCCCACCGCGTCCGCGCCCTGCATCGCCTGCACGCGGGCCTTCTCATCCGAGATGTGCGCGACGCCCAGGTAGCTGGCGTCCGTGGACAGGCCCAGCTTGTCCACCACGCGGCTGGCCACCGCGCGCGAGGTGATGATCTCGCTCTGGGTGGCGTAGTACTCCTTGTTGAACCAGTAGTTGCTGCGCTCCTCGCCCATCACCTCCTTGACCTCGCCGTCGAGGAAGCGCGGCGCCGTCACGTCGATGATGAGGGAGGTGCTGGCGGAGAAGACCTTGGGCTGGCGCAGCGTGTAGACGGCCGACAGCGCCGCCACCACCACCGCCACGCCGAGCACGACCCACTTGCGCCGCCACAGCGCCCGCGCGCGGAGCATCAACCCCGCGGACGTCGGGCCACCGGTGCCACCGGCCGGGTCGAACACCGTTCCATCCACGTCTCGTCTCTCCTGGAGCCCTGGGGCGCCGCGCGGTGCGGCGGCGCCCGGCACCCGCCGGCCCCGACCTTCACCCACACCCATGGAAATCACCGTCGAGCGTGCCGTGTCCGCCCGGGGTTGTCCATCGTTCCGCCGCCGCCTGGAAGCCCCCCATCCCACCCTTCTTCGAGGCGGGGCCGCGCGCATCCGGGGCGCCTGTGCTAGTGAGCCCGACGTGAGCTTCCAGCATTCGGTCATCATCCCCTTCGACCCCTCCACCGCGGATGCCGCCGCCCACTTCGCCCGCGAGCTGTCGGGTCGCGCCGAGGTCGTCCTCGCCGGCGCCGGACGGCCCGACGTGGCGTCGAGCCCCGGCCTGCGGGTGCTGGACGTGCAGGGAGGCAAGGGCGCGGCCATCCGGGCGGCGCTCGCGCATGTGACGAGCCCCGTGACGGTGCTCCAGGACCCGGACGCCGCCTACGCCGCGGACGCCTACGAGGCCCTGATGGGCCCCCTGCGCGACGACACCGCGGACGCCGTGTTCGGCCACCGCGCCACGACGGGGCTGTCGCCCGAGCTGTGGGCCGAGCGCGCGATGGGACAGGTCACCCGCTTCGTCACGGACGTGGCGGTGACGGACCCGCTCAGCGGCGTGCGCGCGTTCCGCACGGAGGCGCTGCGCTCCGTCACCCTCACCAGCGACGACGACGCGGTGGACGCGGAGCTGGTGGTGAAGCTGGCCGCGCAGCTGTACCGGCTCACCGAGGTCTCCCTGCCTCCGCTGCAGGCGGTGCCGCGCCGTCCGCGCGCCGCGCGCCTGTCCCAGCTGCGCACCCTGATGCGCTACGCCACCGTGCGCGACGACGCGGACAACCAGCACGAGGGCTACACCACGCTGGAGCGCATGGACGGGGCCACGCACTACAACCAGTGGCTGGGCCGCCGCTTCCGTGAGCACCTGGGCCGCCGCGTGCTGGAGATCGGCGCGGGCATCGGCACGATTACCCGCGAGCTGGAGTCCGGCGCGGAGCTGCTCATCGCGCTGGAGGTGGACCGCTTCTACGTGGACCGGCTCAAGAACCTCTTCCGCGGCCGTCCGCACGTGCGCCCGTATCTGTCGGACGTGGCGCTGGCGGATTGGGAGTCACTGAAGAAGGAGCAGCTGGACACCATCGTGCTGTCCAACGTGCTCGAGCACATCCCGGATGACGGCTCGGCGGTGCGCCGCTTCCGGCAGATCCTGGCGCCCGGGGGCCGCGTGCTCATCCTGGTGCCGGCGCTGGAGCAGCTCTTCGGCAGCATCGACGAGGCGGTGGGGCACTACCGTCGCTACACGCCCGCCACGCTGCGCGCGGTGCTGGAGGAGAACGGGTTCGAGGTGGAGAAGCTGGAGTGGATGAACCTGGTGGGCATGCCCGGCTGGTTCGTCAACAGCCGCCTGTTCCGCCGCCGCTCGGTGCCCAAGCTCCAGCTCAAGCTCTACGACACGCTGGCCCCGCTGTTCGCCCGCGCCGAGGCCCACGTGAAGCTGCCGGTGGGCATGAGCCTCTTCGCCGTGGCCCGCGTCACCGGTGGCGAGGCGTGAGCGGGCCGTGCCGCCCGCGCCCGGAGGACCCGGCGCCGTGAGCCCGGCCGACCCCGGCACCGCGGGAGCGCAGCGCGACGAGACGGTCTCTGGCGCGACGGCGACGAGCCCCGGCGCCGAGGTGTCAGCGACCGCGACGCCCCCCGCCCCCATCGCGGCCTCGCGGGGTGCTCCGCGCTGGGTCTGGGCCAGCCTCGCGGCGCTGTACCTCCTGCTGTTCCCCTACCACCCGAAGCTGCGCTCGCCCAACGAGCTGTGCCGGCTGTGGCAGACCATCTCGCTGGTGGACCACGGCACGCTCGTCATCAACGAGGTGCTGCGCGAGCGCGGCTACGTGGGTGACCTGTCCGTGAAGGACG
Organism: Myxococcus faecalis; assembly: GCF_050039385.1. Classification (NCBI taxonomy): domain Bacteria; kingdom Pseudomonadati; phylum Myxococcota; class Myxococcia; order Myxococcales; family Myxococcaceae; genus Myxococcus; species Myxococcus faecalis. The sequence goes on from NZ_CP144336.1 coordinate 3,437,473, forward strand.
GGAAGTACTACCCCAGCAAGGCCCCGCTGCTGTCGTTCGCCGCCACCCCGCTCTACGCGGCGCTGCGCGCGGTGGCCCGCCCGGGCCCGGTGCCGGAAGTGCCACTGGTCTTCTTCTCGCGCCTGTTCCTCACGGTGCTGCCCACGCTGTGGATGCTGTGGCTGGTGCGACGGTATCTGCGCGAGCACCTGTCACCGCTCGTCTCGGATGCGCTCACGGTGACGTATGGCCTGGGCTCGCTGGCGTTCAGCTACTCGCTCTTGTTCATGAGCCACCAGACGGTGGCGGTGCTGCTCTTCGCGGGCTTCTATGCCCTGTGGCGCTGTGCTCGCGGCGATTGGCGGGAGCGGGGGTACGTGCTCGCGGGCGTGTGCGCGGGCGCCACCGTGGCGGCGGAGTACACCGGCGCGCTCGGCGTGCTGGGGCTGGTGCTGTACGGCGTGCTCACCTTCCTGCTCCAGGAGGCCCCCGCGCGCGAGCGCTGGAAGGGCCTGGGGCGCGCCGCGGGGCTCGCCACGCTGGGGGCGCTGCCCTTCGTGGTGGCGCTGATGCTGTATCACCAGGCCGCCTTCGGCCACCCGCTGACGAGCGGCTACAAGCACCTCAACGACGCGGGCTATCAGCCGTGGCACCTGGGGGGCTTTTTGGGCATCCGCACGCCGGACCCGCGCGCCTTCACCCTGTCGCTCGTCTCGCCGCTGCGGGGGTTGTTCACCCTGGCGCCCTTCCTGCTCCTGGCCATCCCTGGCGTGACGCGGCTGACGTTCCGGCGCGGCGCGAGCGCCGAGGCCCGCGCCACCGCGTGGATGACGGCGGCGCTCGTCGCCGGCTACCTCTACTTCACGTCGTCGTTCTCCTACGACTCCTGGGGATGGACGACGGGCCCTCGTCACCTGACCGGGCTGGTGCCCTTCCTGCTGCTGCCCGCGGGGCTCTGGCTTGCGCGACTGCGCGCCGCGCCCCGTCCGGTGGCCCTGGGGCTCGCCGCCATGCTGTGCGGGGCGGCCATCCTCACCACGGGGCTGGCCACCTTCGTCAATTACATCCCAGACGATGTCTCCAACGTGCTCGGAGGGCTGACGCTCCCGCTGTTGTCCGACGGCTACTTCCCGCCGTCGGTGCTCTCCTTCCTGGGGCTCCCCCAGCCCGCGGCCGGCGGGGTGTTGCTCGCCGTGCTCGTCGCCGTGACGTGCTGGGTCTTCCTGGCCCTGGCCACGCCTCCGGGACGCCGCGCGCCGGGCGTGGGGGCCTGGGGCGCGGCGGTGGCCACGCTGCTCGTGCTCGCCACCCTGCACCACGCCTCCACCGAGCACGACACCGCGGACCAGAACGCCACGCGCTTCCTGGAGTCGGTATGGCTCGCACCTCCCCAAAGTCGCGTGTCCTTCTGGCCCCTCCCGGGTCGCTGAGACTTCATACATTTTCGGATTCATCGCGAATTCGATGAATCACAAACACATTCCAAGACACGCCTGACACCTGTGACACCTCGCAAGTTTTGCGAGGCTCGCAAAGCGCGTCAGTGTCAGGGTTCACCCGGGGTGCGACTCAAGACCCTGGAAGCATTGAAGTCCGGAAGCCCGCAGCGGCGGGTCCGGGGATTGCTCATCACTCCGGCTGCTCTCGTTCCTCCGTTCATCGGCAAGGAGCCGCTGGTGTCGCGTCCCTCATGCACCCGTCGTCCGTCTGGAATCCGCCCACCTGCCCCGCGGGGCATGGCGCTGTTGATGGCCATCGGCATCATCGCGTTCATCGCCGCGGCCGTCGTCGTGTCCCTGCGCAAGGTGGCCGCGGAGAGCGCGCTGCAGGCGCAGGAGCGCAGGAAGCGCGAGGCCCACTTCGCCGCGGAGGCGGGGCTGGCGGAGGCGCGCGAGCTCACGCGGGTGCTGCGTGAGGAAGGAAACACCAACTTCAACAAGGTCATCGAGAAGTTGAGCAAGCAGTACAACGGGCAGGCTCCTGCCAATGGCTACGTCCAGGGGGAGCCAGGACTGCCCAGCGGTCCTCCCAATGGGAACGTGTTCCCCTGGTACGAGGCCATCCCCTGGACGCCCTATACCCTCGCGGCGGCGTCCTCTGGGACGGCCGTCGACTCGGACGTCACCACCGCCTTCCTGGAGATGAACGGCGCGGCCGGCCGCCGCATCCTGGACTTCCCCGCCCAGGAGCGCGTCCTCTACCGGGTCTTCCTCGTCGACGACAACGACACCGACGACCGGACCGTGGACTCCAACAACCGCGTCTGGCTCGTCTCCGTGGGTGAGGTCCGGGGCCGCGACGGCACCCAACCCCAGCGCGTCATCATCCGGGCCCTCATCACCAGCGGCGCGGTCCCTGGCGGCGCCTGCAGCACCGAAGACACCAACGGCGCCGCCAACAACGGCGAGTGCTGACCTCCTGTCTGTCCTTTCCCGCACCCCACCCCAGGACTCCCCATGCCGTACGCACGACCTCTGCTCATCGCCGCGCTGGCGCTCGTCACCGCGCTCCCGGCGCTCGCCCAACAGGACGGAGGAACCCCCTCCGTCTCCTACAACCCCTGCATCGACGAGACGGGCAAGGACAAGCAGCCGCCCTTCACCGCCGATGCCGGCTACCCCACCGCTGTCATCCTCACGCCCGACAACAAGCTGCGCCTCAACACCAACCGCAGCATCCTGGACCCCGAACGCATCATCCTGCCCTTCGACCAGGAGTTGGAGGCGCTCCTCGTCCATGACCAGGCCGGCGGCGGCGCCTCCAACACGCTGGGCTGGTTCTATTACGACGACCTCATCGCCGGCGGGTACATCGACCCGAAGGACGTGGACAACCCCAACGACGACGTCCTGCTCGACAAGAACGGCAACGGCGTGCCGGACTTCCACGAGCATCTCTACAACCTCGACCCGCAGACCTATATCGGCGACGGGCCCCGCTGCGGAAACCAAGCGAAGACTTTCCAACACAAGCGCGCCGACAACACCACGGTGACGTTGCGCGAACCGGACCTGCTCACCGGCCCCTGCAACGCCGCCAGCACCTACAGCGCCACGGCGGGACCGCGCCGCTGGCAGGACGCCTATGGCACCAAGCCCAGCGGCGGCGTGGTGGGCGCCCGGGTGATGGACCACCCCGCGGGTGTGTTGAACGGCGAAGACAACATGCAGACCAACCCCACGAACGTCGACAGCTACTTCAGCGACCGGGGGCTCTTCCCACACATCCCCAACCTGCTCGAGCCCAGGTCCCAGGAGAACGGCAACCGGGGCATCGGGCACCTCGTCTTCCTCGCCACGGACGACGATGACAACCACTGCCCCACGGGCAACATCTCCGGCGATTCACCCACCTCGGAGTGCTTCCAGCCGCGCACGGCATGGCGCGAGGTCAACGGCGTGCGCACCGCCGTGGGGCCCGTCTGGGACAGCCGCCTGGCCACGGGACAGGATGGTCTGCCCGACTACAAGGCCAGCGCCTTCGATGACCGGGGCGTGCTCATCCCCGGCAGGAATCCCCTCGATGCCCCCAACGAGGAGGACCGCCGCAAGAAGATGGGCGTCATCCAGGGACAGCGGGAGATCGTCTTCTTCCTCGTCACGTACGTGGAGCAGATCTACGACGGCACCGACACCTGCTTCATCACCAAGATGACGACCTGGCCCGCGTCCCAGGGCGGCGGCGCGCGGCTGCAGTGCGACCTGTGGGGCCACGGTGACATCAACGTCTTCTTCACCAAGACACTGCTCAACCTGGACCTGCATCAGACGAAGGACGACATCGTCACCGTGAAGGAGCTGCGCAACGGCTGGCTCGACGGCGTCGCCTATGACCGCCTGCGCTCCCCCACCTACGGCCAGGTCCGCTTCAACACGAACCAGAACCAGGAGGTCAAATCCTACTTCCGGCGGGCCGCGCACACGCTGGTGGGCGCGCCCGTGGACAACCCCCGCGTCTGGATTCTCGGGTGGGAGGACCAGAACTCCGGCGGCAACCGGACCTACGACGACACCGTCATCCTCATCAACAAGCAGAACAACGGCATCTACAAGTCGGACCTGGTGTCGAGCATCCCGCTCGATGTCGCCCAGGACTACACCATCACCTCCGTCGAGATGACCATCGACGACCAGCCCTACTACCGGTTCAACAACCAGACCAGTGACTGCCAGCCGCCAGCGCCCAACCCGATACCCGACGGCTACGTGCAGCCCAAGCCGCAAATCACCTATCAGGTGTCGCTGGACTGCAAGGTGTGCGTGGACCGGTGCAACACGACCGACCCAGACTTCCAGCTCAACCCCGCGCCCCATTGGGTGACGATGCCCTTCCCGGACGCCACGGCCAATCCGGGGACTCGGGTGAACATCACCCGGACGGTGAACGACTTCCTGGAGCAGGGCTTCACCGGCTCGCAGCTGTGCTGGCGCGCGGTCTTCGAGAGCCCCGGCGAGTCGTGCCAGCCCACCATCGCCAACGTGAACATCTCCTACAAGGCGCAGAAGGCGGGCCAGTACGGCCGCGCCGCGAGCCTGGGCGTGGCCAACACCGTCATCCTCGGGGTGTCGGAGACGCCGGGGCGGACCTGGTACACGCCCGAGCCCTGGTACGAGCAGTCCTCCGGCAACCCGCTCTATCCCTCCAAGCGCGTCTACGACCAGCGACTGGACGTGGCCGAGCGGGGCCACGTCTACCTGCGGCGACTGTACGAACCGGACCAGCCCAACCGCGCCAACACGGAGGCGGACGACTGGAACCAGTGGGACGGAGGCGAGCAGCTCAACCGCCTGATTCGCACGGCCTCGCCCAATGACCGCCAGCTCTTCACCAGCGCCCCCGCGACGACGCCCACCTCGCGCGTCACGGTGGCCTCCCAGGCCGGACAGGACGACAACAACAGCCCCCTGTTCCCCACCGTCGCCAACACCAACGACGAGGCTCGCAACTACTGCGCATCCACCCTGGGCCGCCGGTATGACCTGAACCAGGATGGCCTGTGCGACAAGCTGGACCGAAACGCCCTGCGCAACTGGCTGTACGGGTGGGAGGACAACAGCCTCGCCTCCGGCCCCGTCACCCGGCGCACCTGGCCCATGGGCGGCATCAACCTGTCCACGGCGGCCATCGTCGGCCCCGCCAGCGAGCCCACCTGGGTGAAGCGGGCGTCGCTCAGCGAGCAGGCGGCGTACCGCAGCAACAGCTTCATCGGCAACACGGTGATGAAGACCCGTGGCGCGGCGGCCTTCATCGGCAGCACCTCGGGCTTCCTGCACGCCCTGTCGCTCGGTGAGCTGCGCGCCGGAGATGACTCCTGCACGTCCTTCCGGGACTTCCGAGGGTACTTCGCCCACGACTCGGGCTGCTCCGCGGGCCGCGAGTATGGCACGGGCGGCGAACTGTACGCCTACATACCCGGCAAGCTGCTGCGTTTCTTCGCGGAGAACTACGTGCGCGGCAACGACAAGGCGAAGCGCGCCTCCGTGGACGCGTCTCCGGCCGTGACGGTGGTGGACCTGCGCTCGGGCAACGAGTACCAGCCCGACACCGGCCACAACCCCGCCACGGGCACCCAGTGGCGCTTGAGCACCCAGCCCAACGAGCGCACCGACGCGAAGACGGTGCTCGTCAGCCCCACCGGCCCCCAGCAGAGCGTCTTCTTCGCGCTGGACGTCACGCGTCCCACGGAGACCGCGGCCAACTACCCCGGCGTCCTCTGGGAACTGGACGTCCAGAGAGATCGCTTCAACACCTCGGGAGACCCGTGCACCAGCACCAGCAGCACCTGCAAGCTCCTGGAGGAGCACTTCTCCCTGCGCCCCGACACCAGCGGTTCGCGGCACAACCCGCTCCTGGTGCGCATGGACTTCGGCACGCGCGGAGGCAAGAAGTGGGTGGCGGCGTTCGCGTCCGACTACTCACCCAGGAACGCGGGCGGCCGCGCCACGCTGTATCTCATCGACGTGAAGACGGGGCTGCCCATCCAGGTGGCCCATGCCGGGCAGACCGCGCTCAAGCGGAAGCTGGCGGGCGTGGTGGTGCTGGGTGACGAGGGCGAGGGCGTCGGTGGCGCGCCCGTGGCCATCGACGTGGACGGCGACAGCAACTACGACGTCGTCTACGTCCCCACGACGAAGGCCCGCGTGTTCCGCGTCAACCTGCGTGACGTCGACGCGACCCGCCCCATGGGGTCGGTCGTCCCGTCGTGCATCATCGCCGACGCACGCAACGACCGGGACCCCGCGACCAATCAGGTGATCGACGACGCGGCGAAGCAGGGCCTCTATTCGCAGATAGCGGTGAGCCAGGAGCGCTCCGGCTCCGGCACCTCCGTGCGCATCTACATGGGCACCGGCAACAACCCGGACCTGGACAACGAGGACGTGGACCGAGACCCGCGTCCCCGCTACCACGTGATGGCCTTCGTCGACGCAAACCCGCTGGCCTCCGGGTGCTCGGGGCGGAGCGTCGCCTGGGTGCAGAAGCTCGGGCCCAGGCAGGTGGTCTGGGGCGGCGTCTCCGTGGACGAGGACGGCGTCGTCCACACGGCCACCGCCGTGGGCACCTCCGCCAACCAGTGCAGCCTCGACGCCGACGAGAGCGGCCGGGTCTACGCCTTCAACGGGAGCAACGGCGCGCCCCAGCCCTCGAGCGACGCCAGCCTGGAGGGACACAGCCTCACCCAGCCGCTCATCTTCGACAAGAAGGTCGTCATCCAGACCAACAACGGCTTCAAGCTCATGAACAACGGCTCGGATGTCTTCAACAACGAGACAGGCAACGGCCAGGGGAGCACGGCGCGCACGCTCATCTGGGACGTGAAGACCACCGGCAACATCCAGGGGGTGGTCCCATGAGGGCCCTTCGTCGCGCTCACCGGGGGGCCACGCTGCTGGAGGCCATGGCCACCATGGTGGTGGTGGTGTTCGGCATCCTCGGCATCGCGCTCGCGGTGCTCGCCGCCGCGAAGCAGAACCGCCGCAACCTCATCCAGGCCCAGGCGGGCCTCATCGCGGAGCAGGAGCTGGAGCGCATCACCGCGATGAGGTGTGTCACCCCCGCGCCCGGCCGCCCCTGCCAGAACATCGAGGCGCTGGACCGGGACCGGCATGAGGTGTGGTGGAGCGCCAACGGCACGCCGCGCTACCTGGCGCCCGCCGCGGGCGAGCCCGTGCGGATGAAGTACGACGTCGCGGTGGACGTGGACCCGCCCATGGAGGGCGAAGAGGCGGGGACGCCCGTGCTGGCCCGCGACCTCATCCCTGGCGTCAGGCTGCCCAACGTCGTCAACGTGCGTGTCACCGTGAGCTGGCAGGACCCGGACAAGGTCCTGCGCGCGGTGGCCCTGCAGACCCGGATGACGCCATGAGCCGCGCGCCCCACACTCGTGGCTTCAGCCTCATCGAGCTGATGATGGCCAGCACCATCGCGCTGGTGGTCATCGCCGGCGCGGTGTCCGCGGGCACCTATCTCCAGCGGCGCGGCTTCCTCGAGGAACGCACCATGGAGACGCAGAACGCCGCCCGCGCGGCGCGGGACTTGTTCACCCCCTCGCTCCAGCGCGCTGGAGAGGGCTTCGGCAGCTCACCGCTCTACCTGGGCGGAGCCCCCGGGGAGCTGCGCTACGCCATCAACGTGACCAGCGCGGCGGGCGCCTCCGCCGGATACGTGCCGCCCAGTGGCGCCTACGCGACCCTCCGCTCGGATGTGCTGGAGATCTTCGAGGCGGACAGCGCGCGCTCCTTGAGGATGAGGGGCTGCGCCGGCGGCAATACGGACGCCCGCCTGACGGCCACCACGCAGGTATGCCTGGTGGTGGCCGCGCCCCCCGGCACCGACGCGGGCATCCCCACGGGGAGCGCGCTCGTCGCGGCGGATCCGTCTGCCCGAGGCGCATGCGTGGGAGTGGCACAGGCCCAGCGCAACCTCCTCGTCCTTCCCGACACCGAGGCCAAGAACATCGCCTGGCTCCCTGGAGCCCCTGGGGCCACGGCGTTCGACGTCAACAGCTACTGCACCGCCACGGCGGGGAACAGCGCGCCGCTGTGGCTGGTCGGCAACGACGACGACGCGATGCTCATGCCGGTGACCTCGCGCATCTACCGCGTCAACTGGCGCCAGGGGCGGCCCGCCCTGGAGCTGGACCCGGACGGCTCGCTGGGCCCCGAGGAGTTCCGGGTGCTGTCGGAGGAGATTGAGCAGCTGCGTGTCCGCCTGGGGGTCGCCACGCTGGAGAGCCCGAGCGACCCGCTGCGCTACTTCCCGGACCCGGACACCTCGCGTCCGCCCATCGACCAGTGCACCAACGCCCAGTGCTGGGGCCTCATCCCCGGCGACGCGGGCACCATGGGCGCGCTGGACCACGGACCGGGCAGCGCGCGGGACGAGCTGATGCGACGCGTGCGCGTGGTGGAGCTGCTCATCACCGCGCGCTCCGCGCGGCCGGACCGGGAGGCCGCGCGCGGGTCGCCCGACGCGGGGACGCTCCCCGACGACGACGAGGGCAACCCCGACGACGGCTACAAGCGACGCCACTTCCTCATCCGCGTGACGCCGCGCAACTTCGGCTACGCCGGGGGCTGACACCACCATGCAAGTCACACGACGACACGGCATGACGTTGATCGAGCTGATGGTCGCGCTCGGTATCCTCGGCTTGCTCACGGCCCTGGCCACCACGGGCTACCAGGCGCTCACGCGCAACCAGCGCGCCGGCGCCGCCTCGCGCTCCATCCTCCTGGCCGCGCAGGAGGCCCGGCAGCAGGCCCGGAGCACGCGGCAGGCGGTGCGCCTCATGCGCACCACCACGGTGGAGAACGGCGTCAGCCAGCCCGCCCTGCGCTGGGAGAAACCCGACTGCGCGCCCGGGGACACCTGGGGCTCCCAGTGCCCCCGGACCGAGTGCCTCACCGCCGCGTGCGGCACGTCCGGCTGCACCTGCGCGCAGGTGGGGGACGCGTTCGCGGTGTCCCCCGAGCTGGACGTCTCCAGCCTGCACGGCCTGTGCTGGCTCGGAGAGACCGCGCGCCCCGTCGCTGCGCGGGGCGCCACCATGTGCGACCCGGACGGGACGGCGCCGGTGACGGGCTCGCTGCGCATCCTGCGCAAGCGCGGGCCTCAGGACCCGGCCGTGCCGGACCGCGTGCTCCAGGTGGACGCACTCACCGGGAACCCGACCTTGATGGACTGCGAGCTTCAGCCCACCGCCGCCGGGTGCACTCCCTGAAGCCAGCGTTCCGTGTCACAGTCAGGGCCTCCCAAGGAGGCAGTGACGATGATGAAGCGGTTCGCCCTGATGATGAGCCTGTGTCTGGCCCCCGCCGCCCACGCGGCCGACGACGTCGTCGAGGTGTGGAAGGCCAAGTGCAAGTCCTGTCACGGCGACACCGGCAAGGCGGACACGAAGATGGGCAAGAAGGAGTCCATCACCGACATGAGCCAGCCTGCCTGGCAGGCGGCCCAGTCCGACGCGGACATCCGCGTGGCCATCGCCGACGGCTCGCCGCGCAACACGAAGATGAAGGCCTTCAAGGACAAGCTCACCGCCGCGCAGATCGACGCGCTGGTGGGATACATCCGCACCATGAAGGCCAAATAGGGACGGGCCTCGGGGCTGAATAACCGTTTCGGGCTCGCGTCTTGCCGAGAAGAGAAACGGAGCCCCCTCATGAAGACCCTTTCGACCCTCTTCGTTTTCTGCCTGGCCCTCGCGGGCGTCTTCACCTCCGTGCAGGCCCACGCGCTGAGCACCCCGCGCATCGAGCCGGGACTCTCCCGGCCCGAGCCTCTGTCCCTGCGCCCCGATGACGGCAAGGACAAGGGCGACGGGAAGGACAAGGACAAGGACAAGGGCGAAGAGGACGAGGAGGACTACCGCTACCGCGGCCTCCGCGGGGCGGCGGCGCTGGAGCTGGTGGACCCGGGCGCGCTCAACGACATGCTGCGCCTGCGCGCCGCGGCGCGCTACGCCCGGTACTGACCGACACCACCGCGCGTCTGGGCCTCGTCCCTCAGGCCCAGCGCGTCTGGGCCTCGTCCTGGGACTGGGCCACCCGGGGCAGCGTCACCGCGAAGCACGTGCCCGCCTCCTGCGAGGACGCGACGTCCACCCACCCACCGTGGGCGGTGACGATCTGCGACACGATGTAGAGCCCCAGCCCCAGCCCGTGGCGATGCGGCCTGGGCATGCCCGGCTCGGGCGTGCCGCGGTGGAAGGGCGCGAACAGGCGCGGGCGCAGCGACTCCGGAATCGGCGGCCCCACGTTGTGCACCTCCACCCGCTGGAAGAGCGGCTCGCTCGCCGCCAGCCGCACGCGCACGGACGTGCCCGCGGGGCTGTGCTGCAGGGCGTTGCCCACCAGGTTGGAGAGCACCTGCCCCAGCCGCTCCTCGTCCCAGACGCCGCGCGAGTCCCCCACCACCTCCAGGTCCACGCGCTGGTCCGGATGGGCCGGCTCCAGCTCGGAGATGATGCGCCGGCACACCGACTCCATGCACACCTCGCGCGGACGCAAGGGGATGCCACCCGCCATGCGCGCGCGGGTGAAGTCGAGCAGCTGTTTCACCAGCCGCGCCATGCGCTCGGCGCTCCCGTCGATGCGCGTCGCCACCCGTCGCACCTCCGGCGTCAGCGTCGGCTGGGCGAGCAGCGCCGCCGCGGACAGCCGCACCGCCGCCAGCGGGTTGCCCAGATCGTGTCCCAGCACGCCGATGAAGCGCTCCTGGAAGCGCGCCTCCTCGTCCCGCTCCAGCTCCTGGCGGCGCCGCGCGGTGACGTCCCGGCTGATGCCGAACAGGCCGTAGACGGTGCCGTCGCCCCGGCGCAGCACGCCCTTGGTCGTCTGCCAGATGCGGTCGCTGCCCGGGCCGCCCTCGGAGTCCTCGTACGTGGCGGTGACGCCCGACTCCATCACCGCGCGGTCGTGCGCCAGCGTGGGCCCGGCGATGTCCTGGCCCAGGAGCTCCAGGTCCGTGCGCCCCAGGATGTCCTGCGGCGCCCGGTTGAAGGCGCGCGCCGTGGCCGGGTTGATGAGCACGTAGCGCGCGTCCACGTCCTTCACGTAGATGGCGTCGGTGGCGCTCTCGATGACCGCGTGCAGCAGGTCATGGTCTCTTCGCAGCGTCTCCTCGGCGGCCATCCGCTCCGTCAAATCCTCCAGGAAGACGACGACGCCGTCCTCCCACGGGGACACGCGGGCGAACAGCCACACCGGCCCCACGGAGGACTGGCGCGAGACGCGGATGATTTCGGGCTCGCGCCGCACGGCCACCCGGACACACGCGGCGAAGAGGCCACATTCGCCCACCCACGCGGCCTCCTCGAGCAGGCGCTGGCGCACCAGGGAGCGCTCCTCGCGCCCCAACCAGCGCTCCGCGTGCACGTTCGCGGAGACGCATTCGAAGTCCAGGATGCCCTGCTCAGCGGAACGGACGCTGCGCAGCACCACCACGGCTTCGGAGGGGGGCGCGCCCGCCCCGCTCATCACCCTGTTCCAACGGCCGGATTGCATGGCTGGCGTGTGGCACCCCCCAGCGATGCCTTGAGGAAGAGTAGGCCCTGCCCCAGGCATGCGGCCAACCCAGCCCCGGTACGGCTGATTCGTGGCGGACACAGCACTCCGGGCCGCGTCGGCTCCGACACACGACAGGCGACGCGCTCTGTCGTTGACCTGTCAGGGGCGCGCCCCTAATTACCCCGGGGCCCTCAGGGGTCCACTCATGGACAGTCCTTACACACAGAGGTTGGATGGCGAGGCGGCGCGGGACGGTGGCGTGCCTCTCGTGGCGGCGGACACCTTCTCCCGGCTGCTCGGGGAGCTGCGCGCAGGCCAGCGCACACGCACCCAGGGCCTGAAGGGCGCGGCCCGGGGCCACGTGCTCGCCCGGCTGCATCGCGAGGCGAAGGCGCCGCTGGTGTGCGTGGCGGCGGACGAGGAGGCGGCCGACAGCCTGGCCTCCGACCTGGCCTTCTTCCTGGGCGGAACGGGCACGCTGCGAGAGCCGGGGGTGCTGCGGCTGCCCGCGGACGAGGTGCTCCCCTACGACGAGCTGTCCCCGGACGCGGCCGTCGTCACCGAGCGCATCGGCGCGCTGTACCACCTGGCGCGGGGCACGCGCTTCCCGGTGCTGGTGCTGTCCCTGCGCGCGCTGTACCGCCGCATGCTGCGCCCGGACGTCATGGCCCGGCTCACGGACCGGGTGACGGTGGGCCAGGAGTACGACCGCGACGCGCTGGCGCGGAAGCTCTCGCGCATGGGCTACCAGAACAGCCCCATGGTGGAGGACGTGGGGACGTTCTCCGTGCGCGGAGGGCTGCTCGACGTCTTCAGCCCGCTCTACGACAAGCCGGTGCGCCTGGAGTTCTTCGGTGACACCATCGACTCCATCCGCGCCTTCGACCCGGAGTCGCAGCGCACGGTGGACGCGCTGAAGGAAGTGGACCTGGTGCCCGCGCGGGAGCTCCTGCTCACCGAGGACACCCGCCCCCGCGCGGAGGCCGCCGCGCGCGCCGTCGCCGACCGCATCAACCTGCCCACCATCCAGCTGCGCGAGCGGCTGGACGCGCTGCGCGAGGGCCTGCCCGGCTTCGGGCTGGAGGGGCTGCTCCCCGGGCTGTTCGAGGGCGGGCTGGCCACGGTGTTCGACTTCCTGCGCGCGTGGAGCCCCGAGGGGCCCGTCTTCTACCTGGACGACCCGCTGGAGCTGTCGCGCGCGGCGGACGCGCTGTGGGAGGAGCTGGAGCGCACCTTCGCCCAGGCCGAGGAGCGCAAGGACCTGGTGTGCCCGCCGGCCGAGCACTTCCTGTCGCGCGACGCGGTGGAGCAGCAGCTGTCCGCCTATCGCGTCGTCGAGGGCGGTGGGCTGTCGCTGACGCAGTCGGAGAAGCCGCCGGTGTTGTTCCAGTTCGGCGGCACGCAGGACCTGCGGGAGGCCATCCTCGCGCACCATGGCGAGGAGGGCGCGCTGCAACCCCTGGTCGAGCGGCTGCAGCGCTGGCGCGACTCGCGCGTGGCGTGCGCGGTGGCGTGCGGCACGCTGAGCCAGGCGGACCGGCTCAAGCGGCTCTTGCTCGACCGCAACGTCATGGTGAAGGTGCACACCGAGCCCATGAAGGACGCGTCGGCGCTGTACGAGCCGTCCGTCTGGGCGCACCTCTTCACGGGCGAGGTGAGCCAGGGCTTCGTGGACGGCGGGGGCGGGCTGGCGCTCCTGTCGGACGAGGAGATCTTCGGCGTCCGCGCGCGTCGGCGCGTCAAGCGCGGCAAGAAGCTGGACGCGTTCGCCGCGGGCTTCAAGGACCTGAAGGAAGGCGACCTCATCGTCCACACCGACTTCGGCATCGGCCGCTACTCGGGCCTGACGAAGATGCAGGTGAACGGCGTGCCCGGGGACTTCCTCGTCCTGGAGTACGCGGGCCGGGACAAAATCTACCTGCCGGTGGGCCGCATGCGGCTCATCCAGAAGTTCACCGGCGGCAATCCTGAGACGGTCCAGCTCGACAAGCTGGGCACGACGAGCTGGGAGAAGACGAAGAAGCGCGTCAAGGAGCAGCTGCTCAAGATGGCGGCCGAGCTCCTGCAAATCGCCGCCTCGCGCCGCGCGCACCCGGGACACGCCTTCAGCGCGCCGGACCGCTACTTCGCCCAGTTCGAGGCGGACTTCGAGTTCGAGGAGACGCCGGACCAGGCCAAGGCGATTGAGGACGTGCTCTCCGACATGCAGAAGCCGGAGCCCATGGACCGGCTGGTCTGCGGCGACGTGGGCTACGGCAAGACGGAGGTCGCCATGCGCGCGGCCTTCAAGGCGACGCTGGACCGCAAGCAGGTGGCGGTGCTGGTGCCCACCACCGTGCTGGCGCAGCAGCACTTCCTCTCCTTCAAGAAGCGCTTCAAGGACTACCCCGTCACGGTGGAGGTCATCTCCGGCCTGAAGAAGCCGCCGGAGGTGCGCGAAATCCTCAAGCGCGCCAAGGAGGGCAAGGTCGACATCCTCATCGGCACGCACAAGCTGTTGGGCGGCGAGGTGGCCTTCAAGGATTTGGGGCTGATGATCGTCGACGAGGAGCAGCGCTTCGGCGTGAAGCAGAAGGAGTCGCTGAAGAAGTGGCGCTCCCAGATCGACGTGCTGACGCTGACGGCGACGCCCATCCCCCGCACGCTGCACATGAGCATGTCGGGCGTGCGCGACATGAGCATCATCGCCACGCCGCCGCAGGACCGGCGCGCCATCCGCACCTTCGTGATGAAGTACGACCCGATGGTGGTGAAGGAGGCGATTGAACGCGAGATTGCCCGCGGCGGGCAGGTGTTCTTCGTGCACAACCGCGTCGAGTCGCTGCCCTCCATGGAGCAGCAGCTGCGCGAGCTGGTGCCGCAGCTGTCCATCGGCGTGGCGCACGGCCAGATGGGCGAGGGGCAGCTCGAGAAGGTCATGCTGGAGTTCACCGAGCGCAAGCACCAGGTGCTGCTGTGCACGGCCATCATCGAGAGCGGCATCGACATCTCCAGCGCCAACACGATGATTGTCAATCGGGCGGACCAGTTCGGTCTGGCGCAGCTCTACCAGCTGCGAGGTCGCGTGGGCCGCTCCAAGGAGCGCGCGTACGCGTACCTGCTGGTGCCCACGCGCCGGGCGGTGACGCGCGACGCGCAGCGCCGGCTGGAGGTGCTCCAGAACTTCACCGAGCTGGGCGCGGGCTTCTCCATCGCCAGTCACGACCTGGAGATTCGCGGCGCGGGCAACCTGCTGGGCGAGAAGCAGTCCGGCGCCATCGCCGAGATTGGCTTCGACATGTACGCGCAGCTCCTGGAGGAGGCCGTCGCGGAGCTGCAGGGCCAGCCGCCCAAGGTGCAGATTGAGCCGGACGTCACGCTGCCCATGCCCGCGCTCATCCCGGACGACTACGTGGCGGACGTGCACCAGCGGCTCGTCTTCTACAAGCGCTTCAGCCAGGCCAGCCACCCGGACGAGGTCACGGACCTGCGCGCGGAGCTGGTGGACCGCTACGGCGAGGCCCCGGACGAGGTGGACCACCTGTCCGAGCTGACGCTGCTGAAGATCGACATGCGCGACCTCCGGCTGCGCGGCCTGGAGGTGGGGCCGCAGCGGCTGGTGGTGACGCTGGGCGCCGACGCGCTGCTCGACGGACCGAAGGTCGCGGGGCTGGTGCAGCGCTCGAAGGGCTACTACCGCCTCACGCCGGACATGAAGCTCATCGCCCGCGTGGCGCAGGGCACCCAGGGGCACGACCTCATCGCCGAGGCGCGCAAGGTGCTCCGAGACCTGGACCACTGCTCGCTGCCGAGGAACTGAACGCGAAGAGGCTCGGGACACGAAGTCCCGAGCCTCCTGGATTCATCTCGCGGAGCCGACTACGGCGTGCCGTCGCTGTTGCCGCCGCGCTTGAACAGCTTGCCCAGCGCGACGAACAGCATCACCACGCCGGCGATGACGACCTTCTTGCCGGCCAGCAGCACGGCGAGCAGGCCCTTGAAGAGCCCCGCCTTGGCGGCGACCTTGCCCGCCACCAGGCCCGCGACGCCGTACGCGGCGACGCGGCCGGTGCTGGGGTCGAAGTCCTCGTAGCGGTGGCCCTGCTGGAACTCGGTGAAGGCCAGCACCTGCTTCATGTCCGTCTCCACCTGGGGCAGCGCCACCATGCTGGAGACGGCGTTGAGGACCAGCACGCCCTCCTTGCCCAGCACGCGGACGGCGTAGTTCAGCGTGTGCTCCTTGGAGCCACCGAAGGCCAGCTCCTGCGCCCAATACAGCTTGCGCGTGCTGGCGTCGTAGTGCGGGGTGGCGGCCCAGCCGACCAGGTCCACTGCCTCGAAGCCCGCGCGGGTGCGCTCCTTGTTCTCCTCGCGCGTGCCCTCCTGCATCTCCTCGAGCAGCTCCGCGTAGTCGATGCTGGCCGCGTCCTTGTCCTCCACGTGGCCGTCATCGTCGTACTGGATGACGACGCCCCAGCCCTCCGGCGCGTCCACGCTCACGTCCGAGGGGACCAGCATGCCCAGCGTCTTCGTGCCCGGAGGATTGCCCCACACCTCCACGAGCACCTTCTCCGCGTCCTCGGGCGACAGGTAGCCGAAGTTGGAGGGGACGTTCATCTTCGCCAGGCCGTTGCCCAGCACCACCACGCCGGTGCGCGGGTGCAGCTCGGGCAATGCCGGGGCCGCCACCTCCGCCGCCTCGGCGGCCTCCTGCTGCTCGGGGGCCCGGGCCCACGCGCTCACTCCCACCAGCAACACCACCGCGAACAACCCACGTCGACACTGCATTGAGCTCCCCCTCCAGGGATTCCAGACACAATCGGCCGGAGGGACGTGAAGCCTCAGCGAGGCTGACGATGCCGCGCGCGGCTCGACGCACAGGCGCGGCGGGCCTCCCGGGCCGAAAGGCGCGGCAACCTAGCGGCGCGTCGGAGCACGCGTCAAATCAGCGCCGGTGCGGGGGACAGACTCAGGCAGCTTCGGTTTTCGCGACAACCACGGGACGCACGAGAAAGTCGCGCGCGGTCGTGACGGCGCGTGTGTCCTGGAGCACCTGACCGGGCGTGTTGCCGTGGCCGATGAGCGCGCCGCGCCAGTGCATCTCCATGTAGTCCGCGCTGAGCTGGAGGCTCTTGAGCAGGGGCTGGGCGACGGCGTCGTCCTCCTCGGAGGAGTGCGAGGTCACCAGCGAGAGCACCTTGCCGCGCATGCACTCGCGAAAGCACAGCTCGGTGATTCTCAGCCAGTGGGACCAGTGCTCCAGATAGGACACCGCGTTGGCGGGCAGGCCATACCAGTAGACCGGCGCCACGAAGACGAGCTCGTCGGCGGACACCGTGCGCTGGGCGAGGTCCCGCAGCTCGGGGCTCAGGGGCTGCGTGTAGCCGCCGGGCGAGTGACGCAGGTCCTTGAAGACCGCTCCCCGGTAGCGCTCCAGGTTCACCCACTCCGCCACCGTGCCGTCCGGCAGGGACTCCGCGGCCTTGCGGGCGAGTTGCTCCGCGTTGCCGTTCTCACGGGCACTGGAGAGCAGGAAGAGGAGTCGACGGGAGTGCATGACGGAGGTCCGGGAGAAGGAGCGACCGGGCCTTCATAACGAAGGCGGTCGCTCCTCGCACGGGCCCCAGGCTCACTTGCCGCAGAAGTGCGCGACGGCGCGGGCCAGCACGGCCTCGCAGCGAATCAGGTCCTCGATGGGGACATGCTCGCCCGTCTGGTGGGCCACGCGGATGTCGCCGGGGCCGAACACCACTGCCTCCGCGCCCAGCTCCGTCATCTGCGGCGCCTCCGTGCCGAAGGGCACCGTGGTGGACGCATTGCCGCTGGCCTCGGCCAGGAAGCGCACCACCTCCGCGTCCGCTCGCGTGTTCACACCCCGGTCCGTGCGCAGCACGCGGATGCGCGCCTCGTACGCGGGCTCGTCGCGCACCAGCTCCTGGCGGATGGACTCCAGCAGCTCGGACACGCGCTCGGTGGGCTGCCCTGGAATCGGCCGCCACTCCACCGTGAAGCGGCACGAGCCCGGCAGGATGTTCTTCGCCTTGCCACCCTGGATGACACCCACGTTCACCGTGGTGAAGGGCGGCTGGAAGCCCTCGTCGAGCTCCTCGCGCAACACCGTGGTGGCCAGTTGCTCCAGTCGGTTGAGGAAGCGGCCCGCGCGGAAGATGGCCGACGCGCCCGTGTCCGGATACGCGCTGTGCCCTTCCTTGCCGAGCACCTCCACCTCCGCCAGGCAGTAGCCCTTGTTCGCGCGCACCGGCGTGAGCTTCGTGGGCTCTCCGACGATGGCGTGTCGCGCACGGCCCAGCCCCGCGGCCACCAGCTTCTTCGCGCCAATGAGGCCAATCTCCTCGTCCGCGGTGAGCACCACCATCAGCGGCGCGGAGAGCTTCTCGGCCCGCTCGGCGGCGTGCAGCGCGCACGCGATGAAGCCCTTCGTGTCACAGGCGCCGCGCGCGTAGAGCTTGCCGTCCTTCTCCGTCAGCTTCAGCGCGTCCGTCCACGCCGCGTCATACGGCACGCAGTCGGAGTGCCCCACCAGCGCGAGCGCCGCCCGGCCCGTACCGCCCTTCACCGCGACCAGGTTCACCTTCTCCACGCCCGCGTCGTCCGTGTAGCGCTGACGCTCCGCGCTGAACCCGGCCTTCTCCAGCCGCGCCTGCGCGTAGTCGATGAGCGGGGCGTTGGGGCGCGCGGACGTGGTGTCCATCGCCACCAGCTCCGCCAGGGTGGCCCGCAGCGCGGGCAGCGTGTCGCTCATGAAGACTTCCTCCGTCGTGGCGTCATGCCATCGCCCAGCATCAGGCGCCAGCCCCCGTCAGCGATACAGCGAATGCGCGAGCGTCTGGAAGGCGCGTCCACTCTCCTCCGCCAGCGGATGCACGCCGTCCCGGACCACCAGCCGCCCGGCCACCGCCACCTCGCGCACCGCCGCCTTCTCCGCGCCCAGGACGATGGAGACGAGCAGCGACTCCGGCCCCGCGCCCACGAGCGACGGATGGCCCAGGTCCACCGTGAAGAAGTCCGCCAGCGCACCCGGCGTCAGCGCCCCCGTGGACAGCCCCAGACAGCGCGCGCCCTCCAAGGTGGCCATGTCCAGCAGCCGCGCGCCCAGGCCGGAGACCTGTCCACCTCCCGGGTCCAGGACCGAGCGCCGCAGCCGGGAGAGTCGCAGGTGCCCCTCGAGCTGACGGGCCTCGTCCAGCAGGTCCACGTGCGCCTGGCTGTCGGAGCCCAGGCTGATGTGCGCTCCCGCCTTCACCAGCGCGTCCGCGGGGACGATGCCGTCCCCCAGGTTGCGCTCCGTGGAGGGACACGCGCACACCGTCGCGCCAGCGGCGCCCAGCATGGACACCTCTTCGTCCGTCAGGTGCACGCCGTGCACGGCGGTGAAGCCCGCCCCCAACAGCCCCAGGTCCGACAGCAGCTCCACGGGCCGGCGGCCGTACTCCGCGAGGCTCGCTTCAATCTCCTTGGGCTGCTCGGCGACGTGCATGTGCACGGGGAAGCCTCGCGCCTTGGCGACGGCGGACAGCCAGCCCTTCGGCACCGCGCGCACGCTGTGGGGCGCGAGCCCCACGCTCACCGCCGCGTCCCCCTTCACCTCGCTCGCGAGCGACTCCGCCGACGCGAGGAACGTGTCCACGTCCGGGTCGATGAAGCGCCGCTGCCGGGGATTGGGTGCCACCTGGAAGCCCGCGCGCGCATAGCCCACGCGGAGCAGACAGATGCGCAGTCCCGCGTCCCGCGCGGCGCGGATGACGGCCTTGGCCAGCACGTTCCGGTCCGCGTACGGAGTGCCGTCCTGCTGGTGGTGGATGTAGTGGAACTCGCCCACGGTGGTGATGCCGGCGAGCGCCATCTCCACGAAGACCTGTCGGGAGGCCACGTAGACGTCGTCGGGCCCCAGGGACTCGGCGGCGCGATACATGGCCTCGCGCCAGCTCCAGAAGTCATCCGCCTCGTGCCCGGCGACCACGTACTCGGTGCGCCCGCGGATGAGCCGCTGGAACGCGTGGGAGTGGCCATTGACGAGCCCCGGCAACAACGCGCGGCCTCGCAGCCGCACGACGCTCGCCCCGGCGGGCACGGCGGTCGAATCGAGGATACGGCCATCGGCGCCCACGGCCAGGGCGCCCCCTTCGATGAGCCGGCCTCCCACGTACAGGAAGTCCGGCTGGTAGACAGTGATGTCGCTCACCCTGCCGAGCGTACGTCAGCGGACCGGGCCACGCAGCAGCCGTGACGCGGTCCGCCCGCGTCGCTGTCAGCGCCCGAACTCCGCCAGCTTCCAGCCTTCGTCGGGAGCCGGATGATTCGAGTTGTCATCCGCGCCCGGACGCCCCAGCCCCCGGTGCACGGCGGGCGCGGAGGCGTTCACCGAGCCCACATAGAACACGCCGTGGTAGCCCTCCGAGTTCACCGAGTCCCACGTATGCACGAAGTAGCGGTCACCGTTGTTCTTGCCCTTCGTCTCACGCACGCCGCAGTCCAGCCGGTCCCGCTTGCCCTGGCTGTCCACCGAGCAGATCCACGCCGTGCCGCTGTCGTACGCCATGTCCAGCGCCACCACGTCGTCCAGCTTCTCCTTCAGGAGATAGCCCATGGGCCGGTGGTCCTTGTTCCACGGCAGGCCCTTCTTCGTGCGCGAGTGGATGTTGCCCGACAGCACCACGTAGAAGCGCTTGGGCGCCGACTCCACCTGGTGGATGAGCGTGGCCGCCATCGCATCCTCACGCTGCTGCCCGTTCGCCTTCGGGTGGTCGAACACGACGACGTCCACGTCCAGTCCCTGCGAGCGCAGCTGACGCAGTTGCTCCAGCATGTTCGCCATCGCCTCACTGCCGCGCCCGTCCGGATACGGGCTGCGCCAGAACGGCGCCTCCATCAGCTTGAGCCAGTCACCCTCCTCGCCCTGGCTGTCGAGGAACGTGTCCACGCGCCCCTGGTTCTCCAGCGGAATCTCCAATCCCACCGTCACCGGCGTTCCCGCCACCGTCACCTGGCAGGACGTCTGGGCCACGAAGCGCGGCACCTCCTGCGTGCCGTGCAGCTCCCCCAGCATCATCACCGTGCCGGGCCTGGCCTGCTTGCCCAGGCCGATGATGGGCAGGCCGCACTCGATGGCCATCTGCGACGGCGCTTCCTTGGCCTTGGGTGCCTTGGCCACCTGCACCGGCTTGGGCGCGTTCTCTTCCTTCGCCAGCTTCGGCGCCACCTCCCGGAACACCCGCCACTCCATCAAGAGGTCACGCTGCGCCTGCCCCGACTCGGCGAAGAAGGCGTTCTCACCACGCGGCTCCGCGATGACCTCCTCCCAGTCCTCGGTGCTGGTCAGCACCGAGCTCTCTCCGTCCGTGGCCCCCATGTCACCGTCCCCGCCCTTGAGCCCCACGCCACGCCCGACGCCCCAGTCGAGCTGCACCGCCGGGTTCTGCAGCGCCTTGTTCCGGCTCTTGGTGATGCGGAAGATTTGAAGCTTGCTCGTCGTGGGCGTCTCGCGCCGGCCGACGACCATGTAGCGGTGGAAGAAGCCCGCGACCTTCGAGCCTCCGAATTCCTGCCGCCACTCCGTCTCCAGCACCCGGCTGCCCTTGTCCTCGCGGAAGGGCAGCTCGTTGCGGGTGAAGAACTCCCGGACCTCCGGCCACATCTCGTCCAGTGGACGGTCGTAGATGGCCTCCCGGTCCGGAATCTCCAGGTCACTGCGGTGGGCCGCGCACCCCAGCCCCACCCACGTCGACAGCAACAACACCGCGTAAAGAACCGAGCGCATCCACCCTCCCGACATCACGTTCCAGAGCGGGAAACGCGAGCGGGAGGGCGGACATATCGCCCGCAACTACCTCGACGACGCGACCTTCCCCGCCTCAGGCGTGAAGGGGTTCTTGCTGCCCTCCTTGCCAGGGCCGCTGTCACCCACGCGGATGGCCGGCGCGGAGGCATTCACCGCGCCCACGTAGAACACGCCGTGGTAGCCCTCCGCGTTCGCCGAGTCCCACGTGTGCACGAAGTAGCGCTCGCCGTTGTTCTTGCCCTTCGCGTCGCGCACGCCGCAGTCCAGGCGATCTCGCACGCCCTTGCTGTCCACCGAGCAGATCCACGCCGTGCCGCTGTCGTACGCCATGTCCAGCGCCACCACGTCGTCCAGCTTCTCCTTCAAGAGATAGCCCATGGGCCGGTGGTCCTTGTTCCACGGCAGGCCCTTCTTCGTGCGCGAGTGGATGTTGCCCGACAGCACCACGTGGAAGCGCTTGGGTCCCGCCTCCACCTGGAGCGCCACCGTGGCCGCCATCGAGTCCTCACGCTGCTGCCCGTTCGCCTTCGGGTGGTCGAACACGAAGACATCCACGTCCAGGCCCTGCGAGCGCAGCTGGCGCAGGTGCTCCAGCATGTTCGCCACGGCCGCGCTGCCGCGCCCATCCGGGTACGGGCTGCGCCAGAACGGCGCCTCCATCAGCTTGAGCCAGTCGTCCTCGCCGCCCGGGCTATCCAGGAACGTGTCCACGCGGCCCTGGTTCTCCAGCGGCAGCTCCAGTCCCACCGTCACCGGCAGCCCCGCGACCACCGCCTGACACGCCATCTGCGCCACGAAGCGCGGCACCTCCTGCGTGCCGTGCATCTCGCCCAGCAGCATCACCGTGCCGGGCTTCGCCTTCTTGCCCAGGCCGATGATGGGCAGGCCGCACTCCACCGCCATCTGCGACGGCGCCTCCTTCGCGTTGGGGGCCTTGGCCACCTGCACCTGCTTGGGCGCGTTCTCTTCCTTCGACAGGAGCGGCGCCACCTCGCGGAACACCCGCCACTCCATCACCATGTCGCGCTGGCCCTGCGCGGACTCGGCGAAGAAGGCGTTCTCCCCACGAGGCTCCGCCAGCCGGTCCTCGAAGTCCTCCGAGCTCAGGCCGGGCGTCTCCGAGTCGGCCCCGCCGTTCAGGTTGCGGTTGACCCCCCAGTCGATCTGCACGGCCGGGTTCTGCAGCGTCTTGTTCCGGCTCTTGGTGATGCGGAAGATTTGAAGCTTGCTCGTCGTGGGCGTCTCGCGCCGGCCCACCACCAGGTAGCGGTGGAAGAAGCCGGAGATCTTCGAGCCTCCGAACTCCTGCCGCCACTCCGTCTCCAGCACCCGGCTGCCCTTGTCCTCGCGGAAGGGCAGCTCGTTGCGGGTGAAGAATCCCTGGACCTCCGGCCACATCTCCTCGAGCGGCCGGTCGTAGATGGCCTCCCGGTCCGGGTAGTCCAGATCACTGCGATGGGCCGCGCAGCCCATGACGAACAAACCTGCCAGCACCGCGACGACGGCGGACCGCACCATGCTGCCTCCCGGAAGTCCTTGTCCGGGAGCCTAGAACGGCGGCACACGTCTGGCATATCGCCCGGGGGAAGTCCGCCCCAGGTGCGGGCCCCGGGTCAGGCCTGGACCTCGGAGCCCTCGTGCAGCGGGGCGCGCTCCTTCTCCCAGGGGCGGGTCCGGACGGCCTCGCGGATCCACAGGATGTGACGGCGCTCGTCCTCGCGGTGTCGCTCGATGAGCAGGCGCACATCGGGACTCCAGTCGAAGCGCAGGGCCACGTCGTAGGAGCGGTTCGAGTACTCCTCGTTGCCGAGCATCGCCACCAGCGCGGCCTCGGTACCCATCAGGCTGGACATCGCCGTCAGGCCCTTCATCGCCGCGCCCTTCAAGTCGGGCCTCAGGTCCAGCGGCGCGCCTCCGAAGTGGTGGATGAAGCCGTTGAGCTCCCGGACATGGCGCACGTGGTCGGCACGGAACTCGGCGAGCCGCTCACGCACCAGCGGCTCCGGGATGCGCGCGAGCGCCGCGTCATAGGCGCCCACCGCGTCCGCGTCGAGCTGCGCAAGGCTGCGCAGGCGTGCCACCTCGGACTTCTCGGCCATGTCGACATCCTCCAAGCCTAGGGACCGCAGGCAATGTGAGAAGCCTCTTCCCACGAGCCAACCCGTCCCCCAGTGCCTCGGCCCGGCCGCTCCGACACCGGGCAGGCGGCCTGGAGGTGGGTTCAGGAGCGGGGATGCGCGGGACGCAGCGGCAGCGAGCCCTCACCGCGGGCGCCCCGACGCTCGGCGCGGCGGTGCTTGAGCACGATGAGCTCGCCGACCAGGGCGCTCAGCAGAATCAGCGCGTTGGTCACCACGAAGACCCAGTTGCCCACCAGCACGCTGTAGGTGGTGAAGCCCACGGAGGCGGTGATCTGCCCCAGGAAGAGCCACTGCGAGACGCCCTCACTGGAGCCGGTCTTCCACTGCTTGTGGATCTGCGTCCCCAACGTCAGCAACAAGATGAAGGAACTGAACCACCCCACCGCCTCGATGCCCATGCAGCGCCTCCCGCGTACAGATGCGCATGTGCGGGCACGGCGACAGCTGCGCATTCCTCGGACGCTCACGGAGACCCCGCTGTCCAGGCGACATGGCCGGGGCTTGTCGGGTCGTCCGCTCGGACGCAGGTGACGCGGGCGCTCGACGCGGGATGGCGCGGTCGACATTGCGATGGGCTTCCTGGATGCCGACCGTTGAGTCGTGAACCGCGCACGCACACGACTCCAGACCTACCGCCGCAAGCGGGACTTCCGCCGCACCCCCGAGCCCGCTCCGGAGGCGCCGGCCTCCTCGGACGGCGCGCCGGTCTTCGTGGTGCACAAGCACGATGCCACCAGCCTCCACTACGACTTGCGCCTGCAGGTCGATGGCGCGCTGGCGAGCTGGGCCGTGCCCAAGGGGCCCAGCTATGCCCCGGGTGACAAGCGGCTCGCGGTGGAGACCGAGGACCATCCCCTCGCGTACGCCGACTTCGAGGGACACATCCCCGACGATGCCTACGGCGGTGGGGACTCCCTGCTCTGGGACCGGGGCACGTTCGACACGGTCCCTCCGGGACAGGCCCACGCGCAGCGCGAGCACGGGCGGCTCCACGTCGAGCTGCAGGGCGAGAAGCTGCGGGGGCGCTGGCACCTCATCCGCACCCGGCTCCAGGGGAGCGCGAAGAAGCCGCAGTGGCTGCTCTTCAAGGCGAAGGACGAGACGGCGGACCCCTCGCTCGACATCACCACGGAGCGGCCCGAGTCGGTGAAGAGCGGACAGGTCCAGACGCGGGGCCCGGTGAAGCGGGGCGCGAGGAAGCGGCCCGCGTCGCGCGCGCGGGAGGTCGCGACCACGTCCACGAAGCAGCGCAAGCCTCGTGCGCTGGCGACACCTCGCACGCCGGCGAAGCTGCTGGAGCGATTGGGCGCGCCCATGCTGGCGCGCCTGTCGGTGCCGGAGGAGGTCACCGACGCGACGCACGTCTACGAGGTGAAGTACGACGGCTTCCGGGCGCTGGCGGCGCTCGTGGGCGGCAAGCTCGCGCTGCGGAGCCGGCGGGGCAATGACCTGTCGAAGCGCTTCCCCGCGCTCGCCGAGGCCCTGCGCGGGCTGCGCGTGAAGGACGTGGTGCTGGACGGCGAAATCGTCGCGCTGGATGCGAAGGGCCGCTCGCGCTTCCAGTTGCTCCAGCAGGGCTTGGAGGGCGTGGAGCAGCGCTTCGTGGTGTTCGACGTCCCGTGGCTCGACGGTGAGGACCTGCGCGGCCTGCCGCTGGAGGAGCGACGGGCGCGGCTGGAGCGGGTGATGAAGCACGCGCGGCTCCCGCTTCAGCTCTCGGAGCGCATCGAGCTTCCGATGAAGCGCGCGCTGGACCAGGCGCGCAGGAAGGGCTGGGAGGGGCTCATCGCGAAGCGGCGAGGCTCCACGTACGTGGACACGCGCTCGGGCGACTGGCTCAAGCTCAAGGTGGTGGCGGGACAGGAGGTGGTCATCCTCGGGTACCTGCCCATCCAGAACGAGCGCTCCAAGACGGAGCTCGGCGCGCTGCTCGTCGGGGTGCATCGCGAGGACGGCTTCCACGACGTGGGCAAGGTCGGCACGGGCTTCACGTCGAAGGACCGGCGCGAGCTGCGGCGGCTGCTCGACGAGGACGTGGTGCGCAAGCCCGCGGCCGTGGACGCGAAGCCGCGCAAGGGCGCGGTGTGGGTGAAGCCCCGGCACGTGGCGCAGGTGAACTTCAGCGAGTGGACCGAGGACGGCCGGCTGCGCCAACCCGTGTACCAGGGGCTGCGCATCGACAAGGCTCCGACGGAGGTGGTCCGTGAGCGTCCCGCGCCTGCCTCGCGAGGGGCACGGAAGACCTCGGATGAGACCTCCACGGCGGCTGGCACAAGACAGCGCCGCGCCACCGCGCCCGTGCGTGGCGTTTCGCGGCGCACGGCCTCCGCTGGCGGCTCACGACAACGTCACTCGACGGGCTCGCTCAGAGCACCGCGCGCCCAGGCCGCGCGCACCTCTCCTCCCTCGTCGCGCGACGGGCACGCCACGCTGACGCACGGGGACCGCGTGCTCTTCCCGGAGGCCGGCCTGACGAAGGCGGATGTCTTCGAGTACTACCGAGAGGTCGCGCCCTTGATGGTCCCCGTCCTCGAGGACCGCCCCATCTCCGTGCAGCAGTGGCCCGCGGGAATCCAGGCGCCGGGCTTCTTCCGACACGAGCTGTCGGGCATCCCCGCGTGGGTGCCCACCCAGCGCGTGCGCCACCTGGACAAGACGCTGCGCCACGTGAACGTGAACGGCGAGGAGCCCCTGCTGTGGCTCGCCAACCAATCCGCGCTCACGCTCCACATGTGGCTGAGCCGCGCGCCCAGGCTCTCGCAGCCCGACTTCCTGGCCATGGACCTGGACCCGGGCAAGGGCGGCTGGTCCGACGTGGTGACGGTGGCGCTCGCGCTGCGCGGACTGCTCGAGGAGCAGGGCCTCGACAGCTACCCCAAGACCTCCGGCAAGCGCGGCCTGCACGTCATGATTCCCCTGGCCCCCGGACACACGTACGCGAAGGTCCAGGCGCACGCGGACGCGCTGGCCCATGCACTGGAAGCGCGGCTGGGTGAGCTGGCCACCACGGTGCGCGGCATCCGCGCGCGCAAGGGCCGGCTCTACCTGGACGCGGGACAGAACGCGCGCGGCAAGACGGTCGTCGCGCCCTACTCCCTCCGGGCCAAGGAGGGCGCGCCCTTCTCCGCGCCCCTGAAGTGGAGCGAGGTCACCCGACGCCTCGACCCCGCGCGCTTCAACCTCCGCACGCTCGAGAAGCGCCTGGACAAGGTGGGAGACCTGTTCGCTCCCGCGTTGAAGCATCCGCAGCGGCTGCCGGACTGACACGCCCGGCCGCTCGCCGCTCCCCTTCGCGACACACCGTGCATGACGTCGGGGCGGGTGTTATGGGGCGACGCCACCATGGACTCCGCTGTCGCCTCCGGCCCCGTGAAGCCCGCGAGCCGTCTGAAGGTCGCCCTCGCCTACTGCACCTGCTTCCTGCTCTGGGGCTCCACCTGGTCCGTGGTGAAGGTGGGCCTGGAGGACCTGCCCCCCTTGCGCTTCCTCGGCACGCGCATGCTGGTGGCGGGGCTCGTCCTGCTGCCCTTCGCCCGCGCCGCGGGACAGGTGGACCCGCGCACCGGAGGACGCATCGCCGCGCTGGGCATGCTCCAGCTCGCGGCGCCCTTCACCCTGCTCTTCTTCGCGCAGCAGTGGATTCCGTCCAGCTGGGCCGCGCTCCTGTTCTCCACCTTCCCCGTGTGGCTGCTGTTCGTCGGCCGCATCCTCCTGCCGGACCAACCCCTCACCCCCGGCAAGCTCCTGGCCGCGGGCCTGGGCGTGGCGGGCGTGGTGCTGCTCCAGTCCTCCGACATCCAGGGGATGGCGCTGTCCGGCAAGATGCTGCTGGGCGTGGGGATGACGCTCTTGTCCGTGGTCCTCATCGCCGTGGCCAACGTGCTCGTCCGTCGCCACATGGCGCACGTGCCTCCGCGCGTGCTCGTCTTCGGACAGGCGCTCAGCAGCGCCGCGCCCCTGCTCGCGCTCTCGTTCCTGCTGGAGTCGAACGCCGCCGTGACGTGGACGCCGCGCGCCGTGGGAGCGGTGCTCTACCTGGCCATCTTCGGCACCGCGTTCACCTACCTGTGCCTCTACTGGCTCCTGCCGCGCATCTCCCTCACCGCGCTGGGCATCATGGCGCTGCTCGACACGCTGGTGGCGGTGGTGCTGGGCGTCGCGTTCCTCGGCGAGCCGCTCACGCTGTCGCTCGTCGTGGGCGGCTCGCTCATCCTCGGGAGCGCGGCCCTGGCCAACGCGCTGCCCCAGCAGTCCCCGCCCCGGCCCGACGAACAGGCCCGGGGCTGAGGGCACTCGCTCACCGCGGCGCGTTCAGCGCACGGTGCTCCTGAATCCACGCGCGCGCCTCGTCGAGCGTGTCCACGTAGCGCACGTCCAGCGGACGCCCACCGGTGAGCATGGAGCCCACCATCAGGCTCTTGGTGGTGGCCTTCTGCTCCAGCGCCGCGCCCACGTAGACGATGCCCAGGAACCAGTCCGCCTTCGCGTGCTCCACCAAGTAGCGGCGCGACTCCGGGCTCAGCTGCGAGTCGGCGATGTCCGCCGCCAGGTAGAAGCGCCCCTCGGCGGACAGCGACTGGTACAGGCCACAGGACCAGCGCGACGTGTCCTCGGTGATGGCGCCCCGGAAGCGCGCCCACAGGATGTCCGGCGCTTCCAACCACGCACGCTGCGCGCCGTGGCTCCACTCCTGCTCCCAATCCCTTGCCATGCGACTCCCGCGAAGAGGCCGGGCCCAGGATAGGACCGACGGCCTCCGCTTCCCACTGGCCCGCCGCTAGAAGCGCAGCGGCAGCGAGAACGCCGTCCCGTTCTGCGTGCCCGTCCGGAAGCTGCGCGGCGCGCCGATGACCAGCGTGGGCGGCGTAGTCTGGCTACCCGGCGTCAGCGCGACATCCTGACCAATCTGGCTTCGCTCGGAGCCATCCCCGGCGACGAGCAGGAAGGGCGACAGCGCGCCCTGCATGCCGGGGCCACCCGCGTAGATGAACACGGCGCCGCCGCCATCCGAGGCCTCGGAGGCGCCCGGCGCGCCCACGACGAGGTCCGGCACCTTGTCGCCCGACAGGTCCACGTTGCCCGCCAGCGACGTGCCGAAGCCCACCGCGCGCGACTTGTGCACCAGGACGATGGGGCTGAGCCCGTCACCGAAGAGGCCCACCACGCCCGAGGCCACGTGCTCGGGCTTGGCCATCTCCGCCCGGAGCGTGGCGATGTCGACGAGCAGCACCACCGGCTGGGTGGTGCCGTTGAAGGGCACGGACGTGGCGCTGATGGCCAGGAAGTCGCGCGCGTCTCCACCACCGCCCGCGTTGCCCAGGACCTTGCCCGCGCGAGCGATGGCGAGCCCCAGGCCCTGGTTGTTGAGCTGCACCTCGCTGTCCGCGGCGATGCGCCACACCGTGGCCGTGGTGCGCGAGCACTTCGCGCCGTAGCCCAGGAGGATGGCCACGCCCGAGCGGGCGCCCTCCGCGTAGCGCCACGCCAGGTCGTCACACGTGTCGCCGTCGATGTCGCCCAGCGACGTGAGCGCGCTGGTCTGCAGCGCCATGGAGGGCCAGGTGTAGACGGGGTCGCAGACCATGGTGAGCTTGCTCAGCCCGGTGTCGTCGGGCGCGCGGCCCAGGAACACCTCCATGCCGCGGTCTCGCAGCACGCCCACGTCCTGGAACCCGTCGTTGTTGAAGTCGAAGCCGCCCACCAGCCCACGCCCCAGCGCCGAGCGCTTGCACTTCGCGTCCGTCTCCGGCGTGCAGCCGGCAATCTGCAGCGGCGCCCACATGCGGTACGCGGGCTTGTAGCTGCCGTCCGCCTGCCCGAGCGACACCAGCACGCCGCCCACGGACTGGCTGCCCGTGGTGAGGCACTCGGCGCGCGTCGTGTGGTACTGCGCCGCGTGCTCCGCGCTGGTGCTCGCCGGGACGATGAGGCCCGTGGCGCCCACCACCAGGTCCGGGCGGCCATCCTTGTTGAAGTCGGTGAAGGCCACGTCCGCGCCCACCGAGCGGCCCGCCGTATGCGGGGACGGCGCGCCCTCCGCGGCCACCGTCGCATCCCCCGTACGCGCCACCGGCCGCACGTACGCGCGGCCAATGGAGAGCGCGTCACCATCTCCATTGGCGCCCGCGCCGGACCACCCCGGCGCGCCCAGGAGCGCCAGCGCGCCCGAGGCGCCCGTCGTCACCGCCACCTGCTCGCCCACGCGCTCCACGCTGGGCCGCGCGGGGACATAGGAATGCGTGCGCGCCCACTCCGTCAGCGACGCGCCACCCCGGCGGAACAGCTCCACGCGGCCGGTGTACGCGCCCGCCTCCGACGACGCGCGTCCTGCGAAGGCCGCCAGCGAGTCCCCCTCCGGCAGCTTCCACACCGCCAGGCCCGCGCCCAGCGTGTCGGACCGGGCCGTGCCGTTGAGCGACAGCAGCGGCTTGTTGATGACCGCGCCCTTCGTCAGCGTGGCCAGCGGGTACGCCAGCACCTTGCCACCGAAGCGCAGCGCGGTGGCGCCCGTGCCGGGCTGTGCGTAGGGGGCGCCCAGGAGCAGCTCCGGCCCCGGCACGCCGTCCACGTCGAGCACCGCGAAGCTGCGCCCCGCGACGATGCCGCCCGACTCGCCGTAGATGCGCGCGAAGGCCTCCTCGCGCTTCACCTGCGGCGGCGTGGCCGCGGGGTCACCCGTGGGCGCGTGGGTGCTCAGGTCGAACAGCAGCGCGCCACCCGCGTCGCTGGCCGCGCGGTTGCCGCCGCTGGCGCTCAGGTCCGGCGAGTCCGCGCGGTCCGCCACCGCCATCAGCAGCGGCGGGCGCGTGTCATCACCGGGGATGGCGCCCAGCCGCCACGTGCCCTCGTTCGAGTCCGCGAGGTTGGCGGGCAGCACGTACACGTCCGGGGTCGCCCGGAAGCGGATGCCCTCCGAGCGCGCGAAGAAGACGGAGATGGCCACCTGCGTGCCGGAGACCGCGCCCTCCGCGTTGTAGCGAGACACCTTGCTCAGCGCGGCGAGGTCCAGCCGCCCGTCCTTGTTGAAGTCCGCCGTCACCAGCGCGCGGCCCATGTCCGAGCCCGTGCGCGCCATGGGCGCTCCGTCCTTCGTCAGGTCCGAGCCCCCCAGGCGAATCGAGGGCAGGTCCGGCACCGGGGCGCTCGCCGAGGAGAGGTAGATGTCCACGGTGCCACGCGCGCGGATGGCGTTGGTGGGCGCCAGGTCTCCGACGGGCGAGCCCACCACCAGGTCCACCTTGCCGTCCCCATCCATGTCCGCCACGGCCATGCCCGCGCCGAAGGCCGCGTCGCGCAGCAGCCCCGCCAGTTGCAGGCGCAGCGGCGCCGGGGCTCCGCCCTTGAAGGTGTAGAGGTACACCGCGCCCGCGTTGCTCACCGCCACGTCCGCGCCCGGCGAGGACACCACCAGCTCCGCGCGCCCGTCGCCGTCCAAATCACCCGCGGCCAGCGCGTCACCGAACTGCGCCGTGTCCGTGTCGCCCGTCAGCACCCACAAGGGCTGCGGGTCCAACCCGCCGTTGCCGCCCTTGTAGATGAAGACGGCGCCGCCGGTGGGCCGGCCCAGGTCACTCTCACGCTGGCCCACGGCGAGGTCCAGCACGCCGTCGCCGTCGAAGTCCGCCGTCACCATCGTGGCCGCGTCGGTGAGCCGTCCGTGCGCCAGGCCCGGCCGCGTCAGCTCGTCCAGCACCACCACCGTGACGGACGCCTTGTCACCGGTGAACGGGTCGGAGGCCTCCAGCAGCGCCGCGCCCGTGTCGCCCGAGAGGAAGCCGATGCGCCCGGCCGCGAGCGTCCCCGGCCCGGACACCTTGCTCCACACCACCCTGTCACTGCCGCCCCGCGTGAACAGCGGCACGGACGAGCCCGAGGGCACCGCCAGGTACGCGGGCGCGCCGGCCAGCCGCGCCGTCCTGCTCACGGTGTACTGCAGCTCCACCTCGTCGCCCGTCTGCGAGTCGCGCACGGAGACCAGGTCCAGGCCCTCGTTCGCGCCCGCGGTGTAGCGGCCCTCCGGCGTCAGCGTGGCGCCAGAGCGGTTCTGCTTCAGGCTGTAGGTGGCCGTGCCCAGCAGGCCCTGCGTCGCCACCTGGAAGGACACGCCCGGGCGCACGTCCGCGCGCCCGGGCGCGATGTCGAACGCGGCGATGACGTCCACCGTGGCGCGCGCGTCACCGGGACAGCGCGCGTCCTCCACCACCAGCGTGTCGCTGCCCGGCGTGTGCCCCGCGATGAAGCGGTTGCCGCGCAGCTCACCCGACGAGCCTCCGTCCTGCAGCGTGTAGCGGTACTGGCCGCTGCCGCCGGTGGCCACCAGCGCCACGGGGGCCCCCACGCGCACCCGCGAGGGCTCGGCGCGGAGGCTCACGGGCGACAGCCCCGTGCACCGGTCCACCTCCGGAGGCGGCTCGTTCTCACGTGCGGGGTCCAGGTCGTCGGAGCAGGCCGTCACGAGGAGCGCGAGCAGGGGAGCCGCGCGAGGAAATCGAATCATGGGGGTGCCTCGGGGGTAAGGCGGGACGACTAGGGCTTCGCGCCGGACGCGGCCCAGCGCTGGATGAGGGAGATGAGCTGCGGGTCCAGCGGCCCGTCGGCGGGCATGCGCTGGTCTCTCACCGCGGCCGTAATCAGCGCCGCGTTCTCCTTCCACAGCTCGTACGTGTTGAGCGCCCGGCCGGGGCCGGTGATGTGGCACTTCTCGCAGCGCGACACGTGGATGGGCTGGATGTCCGTCGCCCAGCTCAGCACCGCGGTGCTCACCGGCTGGTAGTCGAAGGGCACCAGCCGCTTCGCCTCGGTGCCATCCAGGAAGCGCGCCACCACGCCCAGGGCCAGACGGCCGGCAGGCAGGCCCGCGAACGAGTACGCCTTGGGCGTGCCGTCGTCCTCGGTGCCCCCCAGGCTGTACACGGGGCCCTCGCCCTGCGCGCGGAACTCCGCGCCGCCGAGCTGGAAGACGACCTCCTCCGGGTCCACGCCCGCGGGCATCACCGCGCGCACCACCAGGCCGTCCTCCACCACCTGCATGCCCTGGTGCAGCCCCGTCACGCGCGGCGCGGGGGACTTGCTCACCGCCACCGTCTCGCCGCCCAGCTGCACCCACGCGCAGCCGCTCTCGTCCGCGGACAGGAAGCGGAACTCGCGCGTGTCGATGCCCTGCGCCAGGCCCCACTCGTTCGCGTCCGCGTCGTAGAGCAGCAGCGCGTCGCTCGACTTCACCCACAAAAAGCGCCCCGACGCGAGCAGCTGCGCGGGCCGCTGCGGCAGCGTCACCCGACGCCAGCCCTCCTTCGGGCGGCGCAGGAGGCCCTGGTTCGTGAGCAGCCACAGCTCACCGGCCGTGCCCAGCCCCGGCCCCAGGCCGGCGAGCGACTGCACCTCTTCACCCTCCGCCAGCGGCGCGCCCTCCTCGCGCACGTCGAAGTGCACCAGGCTGGTGGCCACGGCGACGTGCAGCTTGCCGCCGCGCAAGAACCACACGCCCGCGGAGCCCTCGGCCGTCGGCGCCGCCGCCAGCGCGGTGATTCCGGTGAGCGCCTCGCCCTTCACCTTCAGGGCGGACAGCGTGCCGTCGCGCAGCTGGAACAATCCGGTGGGATGCGCCAGCCACACCGCGCCGTCCGAGGACTGCGTCGTGGCGCTGATGCCCAGCCCCAGCGCGTCACGCCACGGCGGGGAGATGAGCCAGCCCGACTCGGCGAGGAACAGGCCGTTCTGCGCCTCGACGAGCGCGCTGTGCGGCCCCATCCGGAACACGGCGTTCACCGTGCCCGGCTGGGCGCTGTTGCCCGGGTGGGGCTCCAGCGCGCCGAGCGAGCCGTCCAGCCGCAGGCGCACCACCTTGCCGCTGGTGTTGGCGAAGATGCCGCCACCGGACTGGTCCGCGAAGCCCGGGGCGGACGCCAACGCCGTCTTCGCCCGGACCTCGGTGGGCCGGAACGAGACGGGCCGGGGCCTGTCCAGCGGGAGTGAGTCTTCGCCGCACGCGGTGAGGAGGACGGCGGCGCAGAGGGGGAGGAGGCGAAGGAGGCCGGGGGCGGAGGACCGCCCCTGGGCCAGGTCCCGGGGGGCTCGGGGATGGGTGCGCATGCGGCTTTCAGGCGAGGATGGGACGGAGGGGCTCCACACGGGTGATGCTGTAGTCCAGGCCCGCCGAGGCCAGCACCGTGGCGATGACGTGCTCGGGCAGGATGTTCTCGCCGTTGGGGTTGGCGGCGCCGGTGCGCAAGTCGAACGTGCCCGGGGCCATGCCGATGTCGCCGCTCTTGCCGAAGACGTAGTTGTGCTTCACGCCGGCGCCCATGACCATGCACGAGTTCGAGATGTGGTGGTCGCGGCCGCCGGAGCTGTTGATGAGCGGCGTGCGGGAGAACTCGGAGAACACCATGATGGTGGTGTGGTCCATGAACGTCCCGCCCGAGGGGTGCTGGGACGCGCGCAGGTCATCCACCAGGCTGGCCAGCGCGTCGAAGCCGCGGCGCTGGTTGCTCGCGTGGGTGAGCTGGGTGCCGAAGTGCGTGTCCAGGCCGCCGGTGAGGTTGATGGTGACGCACTGGGCGATGCCCTTCTTGAGCGCGGTGCCCACCATGGCGGCGCGGCCCGCCTCGTTGTCGTAGCGGCCGCTCTGGTCCAGGCCGTAGCGCTGGCGCACCGCGGCCATGTCGTCGTTGTTCAGCTCGAAGCGGAACGACGACTCCAGCTGCTGCGTCATCACCTGCTGCATCTGGTCGCGGCTGTTCTGGTACGTGGTGCCCACGCCGCGCGCGCCGTAGGCGGCCTGCTCGCAGTTGATGGGCTGGCCCCGGAAGTCCACCAGCTGCTTCTCGATTTCGCTGTCCAGCAGCTGCGAGCTGGGCTTGAGCGTGAGCAGCAGGTCGTCCTTGCGGCTGACGCGCAGCGCGTTGGCGTAGCCGGGGTAGCGGTCGTTGTACGACTCCACGTTGAACGCGATGTTGGAGATGGGCACGCGGGGCTTCATCTGCCCCACGATTTCCGTCGCGGTGGAGGAGCCGCGCGCCGCGCTGCCGATGGGCATCTTCCCGGTGAGGAAGTAGCGGTAGCCCACCTCGTGGCCCAGCGTGTTCATGTTGATGCCGCGCACCACCGTCATCAAATCGTAGTGGTCCGCCAGCCGCCCCACCGCCGGCCCGAAGTCGATGTTCGAGCGGCCCTTGCCGGCGATGTCCGGGCGCAGGGGGATGGAGGAGAAGCGCGAGTCGTTGATGAGGTTGTAGCCGGGGAGGATGCGCGTCTCCGCGGCGCGGTCCGCGGTGAACTCCTCCGGGTCCTTCGGGTCGAAGGCGAGCAGCTGGTCCCAGCCGCCGTTGAAGTACACGAAGACGAAGCAGCGGTCCGCCGGGGCCAGCGCGGCGGCCTGGGCGAAGGAGCGGAAGGGCAGTCCGCCCAGCAGGGTGGAGCCCATGAAGCCGGCGGCGGCCTTGAGGAAGGTGCGGCGCTCGGGACGGTGGTTCTCGTCGAGGCGATTCTTCTTCATCGAAGTCACTCCGCGCTTCAGTAGGTGATGAACCGCGTGTCGGTCAGCATGGCGATGCACATCACCGCCAGCACGTCCGAGCGCCGCTTGGCCGTCTCCGCCCGGGCCGCGGCCTGGGTGAAGAACGTGGCCCACTTGTCCAGCTCCTCGCCCTCCAGGGGCGCGCCCCAGAAGCGCAGGGAGTTGTAGACGAGGAACTCACGCACCTGGGCGTCCGTCAGCTTGCGCAAATCCCCCCAGACGTCGGGCAGCGTGCGCGACAGCGTGCGCTTGGAGGCGTCCGCCAGCTTCAGCTCGTCGTTCGCCTGGCCGATGCACACGAAGCGCGCGCCGTCCTCCAGGAACTTGGCGAACACCAGGTTGGGCTCGGTGTTCTCGCTGTTGACGAGCGCGTAGTCGGCGCGACCCAGCGACGAGGCGCGCGCGTCGATGCCGTCTCCGCCGTTCACCCAGCGGCGGCCCACGGCCTCCAGGATGGCGGCGTCCAGCTGGGCGACGGTGAGCCGGCGCGGGGCGCGGCCCACGCTGCCGCCCTGGGCCTCCGGGTCCGGCAGCGGGTCGAAGTCCCCGGGCTGGTGGGGGTTGGCGATGGGCTCGAGCGTCCCGTCCTCGGTGGGACCGGACTTCTCGTCGGGGGACTTGGTGCAGCCCGCGCTCAGCGCGAGCAGCGCGGCGGTCAGGAGCCAGCGGCGCATCAGTCGATCCTCCGGTAGGCGTCGGTCGTCACCACGCGCTCGATGAGCGCCTTGAAGCGGTGGCCATTCTTCGCGAACTCGCTGGCCAGCGGCGCCAGGTACATCCGCTGCTCCTCCGCCGACATCGGCCGGCCCAGGAACTCGTTCCACACGCGCTTCACCGTGCAGCGCTCCAGCTCACCCGACTGGAACATCCGCTCCACCAGCAGGCGCGGGCCCGCCTCGATGTTCTGCTCCTCGTCCGCGGTGCGGTACAGGTACGTCTTGAGCATGCCCAGGCTGCTGGCGCCATCGCCGTCGTAGGCCTGCATCACGTACTGCGAGCACTCGCCGCCGCAGTTGGTGTCGCCGGCGATGGCGCAGTCGCGGCACTTCGGGTCCAGCCGCGGGAACTGGTCCGGGGAGAGGAACTGCGCGGTGCGCTCGCCGTAGCGGCCCCAGTGGGCGCCGGTGGGCTCGATGGTGGCGTGGCAGTAGTTGCAGCCGCAGCGCTTGGCCAGGTTGTTCTCGCGGTTGCACGCGTCCTCGGGCGCCGGCAGGTTGCCGTCCGAGGCGGGCACGAAGGTCTTGCAGAGGAAGGCCTCGTAGAACTCCGACACGCGGGCGCGGTGCGTGGGGAAGCGGTACAGGAACGCGGGCGTCGTCAGGATGCCGGAGTGCGACGCATCGCGCGTGTAGGGCTGCCACGTGGCCGAGTCCGTGTAGGCGACGGCGGGGATGGCCTCCAGCGGCGCGGGCGCGGTGACGTTGAACACACCCACGCCCTGGCGCTGGCGGTACAGCTCCGACATGGGGCCGTTCACGAACGAGCGGCGGGTGGTGAGGATGTTGTAGTAGGGCTCGTCGTTGCGGATGACCGAGTCGGCGATGCGCAGCGGCTCCTCGTTGAAGGCGGCCACGCGCGAGTCGTAGACGTTGCGCACGTACAGGGGGTCCGTCGTGTTGCCGATGGCCGGCACCTCGCAGCGGCGCATGCCCACGCCGCACCCGCAGCTGCGGTCATTGGCGAAGCGGGCCGCCTCGCAGGACTCGCGCGTCCAGGGGTTCTCCACGCGCTCCTGCGCCTCGATGGCGCACACCTTCACCGTCGCGGGCGCGCCCTCCGGGGCCCAGTAGCCGGCGGGCCGGTTCACGAAGCCCTCGCGCTGGATGCAGCCACGCACCGGGGCGTACGCGCCCTTGATGTTGTTGTTGAGGTTCAGGTCCAGCGTGCAGCGCTTGAGCGTCGTCAGGCTGGGCTTGGAGTCGGGGTTCGGGTGGTCGAAGGAGATGACGTAGCCGTTGGCGTCCTTCGTCTCCACCGTCAGCGCGGAGGTGGTGTTCTTGGCCGGGTCCGGCAGGCAGAGGAACGGCTTGATGCCCGTGCCGGAGCCGCGGTTGTCACAGAAGTAGCGGTACTTCGCCCAGGTGTTGCTGGAGGGCGAGGCCGTCAGCTGCGAGCAGTCCGTCACCGCGTTGGTGGTCGCGGCCGCCAGGTCCGTGCAGCGGTAGAAGTTGGTGTCGTAGTCGAAGCTGACCGGCATGGGCACGCCCATGGCGTCATTGCAGGAGGTGCGCGTCGCGGCCGTCAGCGGGGCGGCGTGCGGGTCCTGCGTCTGGGTCAGACACGCGCTCTGCTCGATGTCGGAGTTGCACGACTGCCCGTTCACACCGCGCAGCGCCGTGGACGGGTTGTTCGCGAAGCCGAAGGCAGTGGTGGTGCCGTTGCCGCCCAGGCGCGAGTTGCCGTTGTTGTTGACGCTGCCGCTGATGTTCGAGCGGATCAACGCGCGGTGGAAGTTGCGGATGCGAGTGTAGAAGCCCTCGCTGTCCATCATCTTCCGGATGTCCTCCTGCGTGACGGCGCCCTTCTCCTGCACGGCCTTGTACTCGTCCCAGGTGGGAGGGCGGCCAAGCAGGTCGAGCGTCAGTTGCCGCAGGTGTCTTTCGGGGCGCACCTTCGCGACGGGCGCGCAGACAGCGGCCTCATCGGCGGAGGCTGGCAGGGCCAGGAACAAGGCGGCGCCGGCCAGGATGGCAAGGCAACGCTCGCGGAGCACGGGGAACCTCCGTGGAGGGGGAGTCGGGGGCGACTGTCTCCTAGTATGCAAGAATTACAGATAAGAGATCCAGTCGACCTAGCAGATTCCTTCATCCCACAAGGTGGCACAAACCTGTGACAGACGCGGGTGCCGGTTGAATCTCTCGACGGGGCGCGAGACATAGGGCGCATGTCGAACGTCAGCTCCGCTCCGCTTCCGCCCCGGGTGAGTGACCGGGCCTTCTATGTCTTCACCGGTGTCGTGTCCGTGGCGGCCCTGGCGTTCATCGGCTGGATTCTGATGGGCCGACGCGGGGCCACGGTGGAGGGCGTGGATCTGCGCTTCCTGCCAGCGGTCAACGCGAGCCTCAACGCGACGGCGGCGGCGCTGCTCATCGCCGGGTGGGTGGCCATCAAGCAGGGCGCGCGGCGGGTGCACCAGTACCTCATGGTGTCGGCCTTCGCGGCGTCCGCGCTGTTCCTGGTGTGCTACCTCGCGTACCACTACGTGCACGGCGACACGCGCTACGTGGGCGACTTCCGCGGGCTGT
Source organism: Myxococcus faecalis (assembly GCF_050039385.1). NCBI lineage: Bacteria > Pseudomonadati > Myxococcota > Myxococcia > Myxococcales > Myxococcaceae > Myxococcus > Myxococcus faecalis. Next base: position 3,475,644 of record NZ_CP144336.1, read on the forward strand.
ACCTGAGCATCCTGGCCAGCCACGTGCTCCTGTCCATGGGCGTGGTGCCGATGGCGCTCGCGGCCTTCTACTTCGTGTGGCGCAAGGACTTCACGCGGCACCGCAAGGTGACGCGGTGGCTGGCGCCCATCTGGGTGTACGTGTCGGTGACGGGCGTGGTGGTGTTCTTCATGCTGCGCGGCAGCGTGCCGTCCATGCCCTGAGGCACGGTCAGCCCAGGGCACGCCGGAGCCAGCGCTCGAAGGCGTCGAAGGTGTCCTGGGCTCCCCTCACCACGCGGTCCCCGAAGTCAGGCTCCGACGTGTCCTCGGCCGCGCGCGTGAGCGCTTCCGCGAAGCCGCGCCACTTCGGGCCCACGTCGTCGCCGTAGGCTCGGAAGAAGACGAAGTCGCCCGCCTGCGTGCCCTCGAAGTGGCGGCGCAGGTGGCGAAGGATGAGCTGGCCGCCGAGCGTGGCCCCCTCCAGCACGTAGCAGCCCCCGAGCGCCTCGGGCAGCGAGCGGAGCGACGGCGGCTCGGGACAGCGGGGCAGCCGCGCGAGCGACGCCGCGTCATGGCCGAGCGCGCGCAGGTCCGCCTCCAGCCACGGCAGCTTCAGGCGCTCGCGCAGGTGCAGCGCGGGCAGCTCTTCCGCGAGCACCTCGTGAAGGCGCGCCTCCACCGGCTGGTGGAAGCCGTACAGCGCCTCCAGGTGACGGCGGTAGCCATCGAGCGTCAGCCCCGGCTCCAGGAGGCGCACCGCGGACTCGGCGCGCTCGTGATGGGGGCGGGTCTCCGTCTTCAGTCGCTGCGGCAGGGACACTGCGGGGAAGATGCCGTCACGGACGCGCCGAAGGAACGACGAAATCCACGGCGTGGGCCCGCCCGCCCGGGCAGCGGCCGGGGGCACCTGTCAGGAACACGTGGAGACGGGCGACCTGGGCGCCATGCGAATCCAGACGCTTCAGCCGACGCCGTGTCAAAGCTGGCCTTATCAATCCGCCGCGCCCCGGGGAGGCTCCGAGACGGTGTTCTTCCCGCTGCTGCGGGGCACCGTGGACGTGCTGCCCGAGGACGTCTCGGCGCTGCTCGTGCTCTCCGACCTCCAGGGCGTCGCGCCCCATGCGCTGCACGACGGCGCGGTGGCGCTGCTCGGCGAGGTGCTCGCCGACGAGCTGGCGCTCCTGGGGGAGCTGGGCGAGCTGCCGCCTCCGAGCGCCATCGGCGTGGTGCTGGCCGGTGACCTCTTCTCCGAGCCGGGCGCGAACGTGCGCGGAGCCTCCGGCGACGTGCGCTCGGTGTGGCTCGCCTTCGCGTCCCACTTCCGCTGGGTGGTGGGCGTGGCCGGCAACCACGACACCTTCGGCGGCGCGCGGGAGCAGACGCGCTTCCAGCAGCGCCCCGGCGTCAGCCTGCTCGACGGGGAGGTGGTGGAGCTCGACGGGCTGAAGGTGGGCGGCGTGGGCGGCATCATCGGACACCCGGGCAAGCCGGGCCGCCGCGAGGAGTCCCAGTTCCTGGGCCATCTCGTCGACGTGCTGCGCACCGGGCCGGACGTCCTGGTGCTGCATCAGGGGCCGGACGTCGAGGGCACGCGACTGCGCGGCAGCCCCGTCATCCGCGAGGCCGTGGAGAGGGCCCCGGGCTCGCTGGTCATCTGTGGCCACGCCCACTGGGACGAGCCGCTCGCCACGCTGCCGAGCGGCACGCAGGTCCTCAACGTGGACAGCCGCGCGGTGCTGCTGGAGCGCGCGGCGGCGAAGAGCTGAGGCCCCTTCCGCCGCCGTCTCATGCCCTCAGCGGCAGAAGCCGTCGGAGCGACAGGTCGCCGGAGCCGCGCAGCTGAGCCCCGTCCCGAGGCAGCTCGGCTGACACGCGCCGATGCCGGTGCCGTCGCTGTAGCAGCGGTACTGCGAGCGGCAGTCACCCTGCCCCGTGCCAATCTCCCGCGAGCAGCTGTCCAGGCAGCTCTTCAGGCCCGTCACCGAGTTCACGACGTAGCACTTCGAGCCCGCGGGGCACGCCGTCGAGTTGCACTGGAGCGTGCAGTAGCCGCCGGGGAAGTTCGTGTTGCAGAGGCCCTCGCCGCACTCCGAGTCGAGCGAGCACGGCGCGCCCACCTGGAGCGACGGGTCATCGTCGATGGGCGCCAGCGGGAGCAGCGCGAAGTCGATGTTGCGCGTCGTCGAGCGGGCCGTCACGTCGATGGCCTCCAACGAGTCGACGTTGCGCCAGAAGCCGGTGAGCTCCCCGTCCTCGAAGAGGTTGCCGTCGTCGTCCTCGTCGATGGTCGCCAGCGTGTAGTACGTCCGAGGCACCAGCGAGATGGAGTACGCGTAGCCGCGCGCCGCGGACACGGTGATGAGCGAGTCGCGGTCCGTCTCCCACTCGCCGGTCAGGTCGTCCTGCCAGAGGAACGCGATGATGGCGTCGCGGCCCGCGGCGGCACCCACCGCGATTTTCAGCGCCACCGTGGCCGAGCCCGCTCCGCCCGAGCCCACCAGGTTCAGCGTGGCCAGGTAGTCCCCATCCGCCAGTCCCGCCGTGTTCACCGCCACGTCGAACGACGTCGAGCCGAACGCCGGCACCGTCTTCGTGGTGCCTCCGGGGAACGACACCGTCGCGCGGGCCGCGCCGTCCACGGAGGCCGTCACCACCAGCTCGCCGCCCTGACGCCCGCCGATGTTGCTCAAGGTGAGGTGCTGCGTCTCCGTCCCCTGGAAGAACAGCGTGGAGGTGGACACGCTCAGCTTCGGAGGCACGGTGCCCGGGTCCGTGTTGGCGACCTGTCGGAGCGCCGCCTGCGCGTTGACCAGGCCCGCGCCGCAACCTCCCGGACACTGCGAGCCGGCGACGGGCGTGGCGGTGCTCTTCAGGATGCTCTCCGCCTGTCCGGGCGAGAGCGTCCCGCCCGAGTGCGCGTGCATCAGCGCCACGATGCCCGCCACGTGCGGCGACGCCATGCTGGTGCCCTGCGAGAAGGAGTACGCGGGCTGACGGTTGTCATCCAGCACGGTGGAGAGCACGCCGTCCGCGTAGCCGTCGCCGTTGAGGTCCTCGACCATCTCGCCGCCCGCGGCCACCACGTCCACGCCCGAGCCGTAGTTGGAGTAGCTGCTGCGACGGCCGGACAGGCCGGTGGCGCCCACGCAGATGACCTGCTGCTGGTTGCAGGGCGTGCTGTCGGCGGCGGCCATGTTCTCGTTGCCCGCGGCCACGACGATGGTGGCGCCCCGCGCGACGGCGGCATCGATGGCGTCCTGGTAGAGCCGCTGCGGCGGCGCGGTGCCACCCAGGCTCAGGTTCACCACCTTCGCGGCCACCGCGGGCGACTGGGAGATGCCGGGCACCGAGCCCCCCGTGGCCCAGGTGATGGCCGCCGCGATGTCGAAGCTGCTGCCTCCCTGCCGGCCCAGCACGCGCACCGGGAGGATGCGCGCGTTCCAGGCCACACCCGCCACGCCGAAGCCGTTGTTCGTCATCGCGGCCACCGTGCCCGCCACATGCGAGCCGTGCCACGACGAGCCCCCGGACGGCATGTCGCCGCCCTCGTCCTGGGGGTTGGCGTCACGGCCATTGCTGTCCCCCGCGTTGGCCGGGTCCGAAATCATGTCGTAGCCAGGCACCACGTGGCCGTCGAGGTCGGGGTGCGCGACGATGCCGGTGTCGATGACCGCCACCACCACGCCGGTGGCGTCCGACTCCACGTCCCACGCCGCCGGCAGGTTGAGCGCGGCGTAGTGCCACTGGAGGCTGTAGCCCTTGTCGTTCGGCACCGCGAGCTTGTGCATCCGCAGGTTGCGGTCCGTGAAGCGCACCCCGGGCAGCGCGGCGAGCCGCGACACCAGCTCCCGCGTCTCGTCCGCCGTCACCCCGTGGCCATCCTCGGCCTCGAAGCCCACCAGGTGCAGGTGCTCGCTGGCGTGCCCCTTGTGCACGGCGCGATAGCCGGGGACCTTCGCGGCGGCGAGCACGCGCTCGGGGGAGACGGAGGACTCCTCGAAGCGCACGACGACGTCACCGGGGATGGTCGGGTCCTCATCCGGGACGCGCGAGAGCGGCGGCGGCCCCAGCGGCGCGGGGATGATGGGCAGCTCAGGGTCCGTCTGCTCCAGCGCGGCGCGGCGCGAGGACTGCGCCCGGGCTTCGCGAATCTGCTCCGCCAGCCGGTTCGCCACCGACCTGCCGAAGGGCAGCTTCAGCTCGCGCGAGACGCCGCCCTCCGTGGACTGCTCGTTGCTGCGAAAGGGCGTCAACGTCCCCGTGACGGTGCCCTTGTTGGGGTCCGTGCCACCGTCGGCACCTCCGCCCCCCTTGCTCTCGTCACACCCACTGACGGACAGCAGCAGCCACAACCCCACGAGCCATGCACGACGCATTCAGGATGCCCCCTCACCGCGGACAGAAGGGGGCACCCTAACATCGCGCCTTCGCGCGGACGTGCATTCTCAGCTGGCCTGCGCGACCTCGTCGTCGTCCGTGTCCTCCCGAACGTTCGCATCGGCCTCATCCGCCAGGGCGTTCACATCTCCGGGGACACCGTCGATGTACGTCACGACGTTCCCCGGCAGCGCGGGCACGCGAGGCCCCGGCGTCACCACACCCGTCAGGTTCAGGGGGTCCACTCCCGAAATCTGGATTCGCACCCCGGACGGAGGCTGACGGCGCACCGCGCGCGCCGTGTCCACCGCCTCCGGCAGCGCGAACTGTTCACCGACGAAGCCCGCCACGAAGCGCCCGCCCCGCACCTCGCCCCGCGCCTCCATGCGCCGGTACACGAAGAGCAGCTCGCGCCACGTGGGCGCCAGCGCCTCGCGCATCACCAAATCCCTCCAGACGATGCCGTAGCGCTGGAGGAACAGGCGCGCCAGCGAGTCCATCACCTCGTCCGACGTCTTCGGCTCCGCGGGCGCCAGGAGGCTCCAGCGTCCCGGGCCTCCGCGCTGGAGCAGCTTCTGGCGCTTGCGGTGCGCGGGGCTCTGGAGCACGCGCAGGTTCTGCACCGCGTCCGCCGTCACCAGGCCGCGCGCCACCAACTCCCACAGCGCGTCCTCGATTTCCGCCGGCAGCCGGCGCGCGCGCGACACCAGGTCCTGGAAGAAGCACGCGCCCCGGCGCTCCAGCACCGACACCACGTCCTTCGCGGCGACGCTGAGGTCCGGAGGCGTCCACACGTCCCCGTCCGCGAGCACCGCGTGGGGCCGGGCCGCGACGAGCATCCACTCCAGGTCCTCGCGCAGGGCGAAGGTGAGCGGCGCGTTGCGCGTGGGCGAGGCCCTGGAGCGCGTGGGGGCGGGCTCCGGCTCCGGCGTCACGGGCGCGCCGCGACGCGGCCCCGCCACGGGCTTGGGCTCCTTCATCGTCAGCCGGCCCCAGGCCACCTCGCCGCCGTAGCACGCGCGCTCCAGCAGGTCGGGCGTGTAGCCGCGCATGCGCGCGGGCAGCAGGAAGCGCTCCCACGCGGAGGCCGGCGCCTCGTAGCCCTGGAGCAGGCGCACCGCCTTGAGCAGGCCCGTGGAGCCGCGCAGCGAGTCCACGTCCTCCAGGTGATGCCACCGGAAGAGGAAGCGCATGAAGTCGCGCGCGCTCAGCGGCTCGATTTCGCGGCGCAGCCGGCCCACCGTCATCCGGTGGATGCGCTGGAGCAGGCGCCGGTCGCACCACTCCAGCGGCGGCGCCTCGCCCGGCGCCAGCGGCTGCTCCAGCGGACGGAAGCGGCCTCGCAGCACGGTGCCCTGCATCTCCAGCTGATGCATGGCCGCGTTGACCTCGTCCTCGCTCAGCTCACACAGGCGCGACAGCTCCGCCACCGTGACGGGGCCCACGTTCTCCATGCGCCCGCGCACCACCTGGAGCACCGCGGCCTCGCGCTCCACCGGACGGTCGTGCTCCAGCACCGGGAGCGGCGGCTGGGTCATGGCGTCCGGGAACAGCGCGCGCACCGCGCTGCCCCGCTCGGCCGCGACCAGAAAGCGCCCGCCGGGGAGCGTCAGCCACGACACGCGCCCCTGCTGGAAGAGCGGCTCGGCGAGCCCCCGGGGCACATCCCTGTCCCGCACCAGCACCCACTGGAGGAGCAGGTCGTGCAGCTCATCCTCGTCGCGCATCGGCGGCGCGGCGTCCTCCACCACCGTGGCGATGGCGGTGGCGTCCAGCGCGCCGAAGGCGGCCGCGTCCTCGGCTGGCATGGCGCGGCGCAGGGCCACGTTGCGCACGCGGCGCTCCTCCGCCGGGGCGTCGTCCAGGAACGTGTAGGGCTGGCTGTGAATCATCGCGTGCGCGAAGACGCTCGGCTCCGGCACGTCGCGGGCCTCCAGGCGGATGCGGCCGTCGCGCATGCGCCGGAGCACCTCACGCAGCCCCTCCACGTCCATGGCCTCGTGCAAACAGTCGTCCATCGTCTGCTTCACCAGCGGGTGGTTCGGCAGCTCGACGTCCGCGCCGCCGTGGTTGTCCTGGCAGCCCACCTGCGCGGGGAACACGGCGGCGAGCAGGTCCTCGCTGCGCGCGCGCTGGAGGTTGGGCGCCACGCGCTTGCCGCCCATCATCCGGTGGAGCGCGAGCGCCCGCGTGGCCACCCAGCGGAAGCGCGTGCCGAACAGCGGCGACTGGAGCACCGCCTGCACCAGCACCTCCTCCACGTGCTCGGGGTGGAGGAAGTCGAAGATGTCCGACAGCGGGAACGAGTGCTGCTCGCCCAGCGACAGGAGGATGCCGTCCTCCGTCGCCGCCGCCTGGAGCTCGAAGTCGAACGAGCGGCAGAAGCGCTTGCGCAGCGCCAGTCCCCAGGCCCGGTTGATGCGGCTGCCGAAGGGCGCGTGGATGATGAGCTGCATGCCGCCCGCCTCGTCGAAGAAGCGCTCGGCGACGATGAGGTTGTGGCTGGGCAGCGCGTCCAGCATCTTGCGCCCCAGCCGCAGGTAGCCCAGCAGCGCGTCCGCCGCGGGCGGGGACATGCGCAGCTCCTTCTCGAGGAAGCCCTGCGCGTCCTCGCGCGCGAGCAGGTCCTCGCGCAGCCGCCCCACCTGGAGCGACAGCTCGTCGGTGCGCCCCGGCGCCTCGCCGCGCCAGAAGGGCACGTTGGGCGCGGCGCCTCGCGCGTCCTCCACCATCACCGTGCTGCCCATCACCCGCTGGATGCGCCACGCGGTGCTGCCCAGCAGGAACACGTCCCCGGGCGAGGACTCCACCGCGAAGTCCTCGTCCAGCGTGCCCACCACCTTGCCCTCGGGCTGGGCGGTGACGCTGAAGGTGAAGGTGTCCGGGATGGCGCCGCCGTTGGTGAGCGCGGTGATGCGCACGCCCCGGCGGCCCTTGAGGCGCTGGTTCACCCGGTCGCGGTGCAGGTGGATGCCCGCGCGGCCGCGCCGGTCGCTGATGCCCTCCGACAGCACCTCGAGCACGCCCTGGTACTCCTCCCAGGTGAGGTCGCGGTACGGGTACGCGCGCTGGAAGAGGCTGAAGAGGGCGCGCTCGTCCCACTCCTCGCACGCGCACGCGGCCACCACCTGCTGGGCCAGCACGTCGAGCGGCTTCTCCGGCATGATGACCCGGTCCAGGTCCCCCTCGCGCACGGCGTTGAGGAGCGCGGCGCACTCCACCAGCTCGTCGCGCGTCATCGCGAACAGGATGCCCTTGGAGATGGCGGCCTTGTGGTGGCCCGCGCGGCCCACGCGCTGGAGCAGCACGGAGATGGCCTTCGTGGTGCCCAGCTGCACGACGAGGTCCACGTTGCCCACGTCGATGCCGAGCTCCAGCGACGCGGTGGCCACCATCACCCGCAGGCGGCCGTCCTTGAGCTTCTCCTCGGCGGCCAGCCGGATTTCGCGCGACATGCTGCCGTGGTGGGCCGCGACGAGCCCTTCCCCCAACCGCTCGCCCAGATCATGCGCCACGCGCTCGGCCATCTTGCGCGTGTTGACGAAGATGAGCGTCGTGCGGTGCGAGGCCGTCAGCGCGATGAGCCGGTCATAGACCTGGCCCCACATCTCGTGGCTCGCCAGCGAGGACAGCTCGGCGTCCGGAATCTCGAGCGTCAAATCCCACGGGCGCAGGTGGCCCACCTCGACCTTGCGGCACTGGCGGTGGCTCGCGCCGGTGAGGAAGCCGGCGATGGCGTCCAGCGGCTTCTGGGTGGCGGACAGGCCAATGAGCTGCGGGCGCACCTCGGTGAGCGCCTTGAGCCGCTCCATGGACAGCGTGAAGTGACTGCCGCGCTTGTCCCGGGCGAGCGCGTGGATTTCGTCCACGATGACGGTGCGCACGCCCTTGAGCGTGGCGCGGGCGCGCTCGGCGGTGAGGTAGAGGTAGAGCGACTCCGGCGTGGTGATGAGGATGTGCGGAGGGCGGCGCACCATCTGCGCGCGCTCGGACGCGGGCGTGTCACCGCTGCGCACCTGCACGCGCAGCTCCGTGGGGGTGTAGCCTTCGCCGCGAGCGCGCGAGAGCAGCTCCTCCAGGGGTTGGAGGAGGTTCTTCTGCACGTCGTTGCCCAGGGCCTTGAGCGGCGACACGTAGAGCACCTGGGTGCGGTCCTCCAGGCCCCCCTCCAGCGCCAGCCGGAACAGCGAGTCGAGCGCGGCGAGGAACGCGGTGAGCGTCTTGCCGGAGCCGGTGGGGGCGGCGATGAGCACGTCGTGCCCGGCCTGGATGAGGGGCCAGCCCTCGATTTGAGGACGCGTGGGCTCGCCCAGTCGCTCGGCGAACCAGCGGCGCACCACGGGGTGGAAGCTCGCCAGGGCCGGATGGGCCGCGCACTCGGCGGCGAAGTCGAGGCTGATTTGCGGGGCCATGCACACCTCTCCAGGTGGCAGCCTGAACACAGGTACAGGCGGGCGTCAACGCGCGCACCGCGTGGGAGGACCCACGCCCACACCCTCCGCCCGGGTAGTCGCCAGGAGGGCGGACAGGCTGCCCGCGCCGACGTGTCAGGCCTCATGCACCGGACGACCCGACACGTCCTGCAACCCTCATCCAACCCAATGACTCTCATCCGGCCCGAGCCCCCGAGGAAAGACAGACACAGGCGCCCTGTTCCCTCGGAGCGCTGCCTTGTCAGCGATTCCTCGCCTTCGCTAGCATTTCAGGCTCCTCGGGATGGGTTTCAGCCGCCAGGCCGCGCGGTCGACAGAGGTTTCAGGCATGGCGATTTCGGATGTCGTGGCGAAGCTGCTCTACACCGCGGTGCTGACGGTGGTCTGCCTGGGACTCGGCGCCGTGTTCTTCTCCGAGATTCAGCGGGTCTGGTTCGACAAGCGGCTGTACATCGGCCGCTTCGACTTCTTCGAGACAGGCGAGGCCAAGGCCACGGAGGCCAAGGCCTTCGCGCGGCAGATCGCCTACCACCACCAGTCGTTCAAGACCCTGCTCGCGAAGGAGCGCCAGCGGCGTGAGCGCGCGAGCCAATCAGAGAACCCCGCCGCGTCCGGAGCCAGCACGCCCCTGCCCGACTCCACGTTCGGGAGTGGGAATCTCGAGGCCCTGCTCTCCTCGGCCAATGACCTCTCCTCCGTCGAGCTCACCGTCCAGGGCATCAACATCAAGGAGCTGCTCTCCTGGCTGCGAGACAGGGTGAGCACCCCCAACGAGCTCACGGGCGTCGTGGAGAAGCACCCCAGCGGCGTGCGCGCCCTGGCGAGCTGGACGCGGGGCCCGCTGCGCTCCGAGGGACAACTCATCGACGGGCAGGTCCTGGACATCGCCGGCCAGCCCGACGTGGAGCGGGCCTCGTTCCATGTCGCCTGTGGTCTCATCTGGGCGCAGCTCGCCGCCGCCGACGAGGCGCTGGCCAAGGTGTCTCGCGCCGAGTTCTGCGCCTGGGCCGAGGCCTGGAGCCACTACATCGACCTGCGCGAGCGGAGCGCCACCCTGACGGGCTTGAGCCCCGAGAGCCTCGAGAGCGTGAAGAAGCTGCGCTCGTTCCTCGACCGGCAGGTCGCTGGCTCGACGCAGCTCGCGGAGGTCTATCTCCTGCGCGCGGACCTCCTGGACCTGCTCCCGGCGGAGCAGAAGACCCAGGAGGACCTCATCCAGGCGCAGAACGACCGGCTGCAGTACGCGATGATGGGACGCAAGCCTACCGAGCCGGAGAAAGCCGGCGTGGCGCTCACCGCGCGCGCCGCGCCTCCCGACAAGTACGAGGTCATGGCCCAGGTGCGTCCAGCGCTGCGCATGCAGGGCGACCGGGTCACCGACACGCTGCCGGAGAGCTGGCAGCAGCTCCTGAAGTCAGGTCAGGACTCCGGCTTCCCCGTCAGCCGCGCGACCGGCTCGCTCTACATCACCAAGCCCGACGGGAAGACCACCTACCTGACGGCGTTCGCCGTGGCGCCACGGGTCATCATGACCGTCGGGGACCATGTCCCTCCCTTGATGCTCGACCACCCCGAGCCCCAGCCACTCACCGGAGAGACCTGGCGGTTCACCTTCGACGACGATGGCAACAGCCCGAAGCAGACCCACCGGGTCACCCACGTCATCTTCGCCCGCCACGACACGTCATCCACCGCGCCGCGCACCATCGCCCTGCTCGAGCTGGCCGAGCACGACACGCAGCGCCACCCGCCCGTCACCCTCGAGTGGAACCCCGAGTCGGTGAAGTCCCACGTGGACCAGTACGTCTACGTCATCGGCTATCCCTCCGAGGGCAGCAACCTGCCCAAGAACTTCCTGCGCCCGTTGCTGGGCGACCTCTACGACATCCGCCGGTTGATGCCCGGCCGCGTGGTGTCGCTCACCCCGAGCCAGGAGCCCCGGCCCTCGGTCGTCCGCGCCCTGCGCAGCGATGTCAGCACCACCGTCGGCGTCGCCGGCGCGCCGCTCGTCGACCTGCGCGACGACAAGGTCGTCGTGGGCCTGCACTTCGCCGGTGAGTGGAAGGAGAACCAGGGCAAGTTCGCCCTCGCCCTCTCCATGGCCGACCTGCTCGCCACCCTGCCGGAGTTCGCCATCCAGCGCATCAAGCCCGGCACCATCCAGGACGCGCCCCCCATGGTGACGCCGCTCGGAGACAGCAGCCAGTCGCAGTAGTCCTCAGAACGGAGGAGGCTCGTCGCCGCGCCGCGGCCGCGTCGTGCTCGCGCCGCTCAGGAAGTCCGGCATGCAGCCCCACGACTGCAGGTCCTCCGTCACCGTGGAGCAGATCCACCGCTCCGGGCACGAATCCACCTTGTCCGGATCGCACTGCGTGTAGCACGTGCTGCCCGTGGGCCCACCCACGCCGCACACACTCTGCTTGCCACAGCTCTCCGGCCGCCAGGACTCACAGGCCGCGGAGCAGAACCGACCCGCGCGCCCGCCACGCCCGCCCCTCACCACGCAGTTCTTCCCGCCCCCACACGGCTGCTCGTCCGAGCACTCATCCACCACCAACTCCAGACACTGGAACGAGCCCCCATTGAGCGCCGCGCACGCCCGCCCCTCCATGCACCCGGACTTGCGACAGTCCGGCAGACACGCGGCTCCCATCGAGCTCTGCTCACACGTCTCCCCTTCCGGACAGGTCCCCGGCTGCCCCGGCTCACACGGAGGTCCGCAATGGTGGTTGATGCAGAGCAGCCCCTCCACGCAGGCCTCGTCCGCGGTCGTCGGCAACCGGCTGCAGGTCTCCCCCGCCTGACGCACGCCCGCCTTCAGACACCGACGGACCACCGGCCCCGGTAACTCCCCCGCCGCCACCCGACAGACATCCCCGGGGAAGCAATGCGAGTCGTCCTCGCACTCGCTGTCGGCACACTCGAACCGACGCTTGTCATAGTTGATGACACAGCCCTGCCCCTGAGGGCAGTCCCCATCCGTCGCGCACTCGCCGCAGCGGAAGCTCCCCTTGTCGAAGGAGCAGTCGAGCTGCATCGCCGGACGCACGCGCAGCTCCTCGCGCACCGGCTCCGGCTCGTGCGGAGGGGACGGAGCCTGCGCGCGCCCCACCCGCCGGGTCTCCCGGACCGCGCCCGTCATCAGACTCAGCCCCGGACGGGCCAGCCGCTGCCCCTGGAAGACGTGCGCGAGCCCCCCCGAGCCCCCCATGCCCTCGATGCGCTCAGGCGCCACGCCCCGCGAGACCTGGAACGCCTCGGTGCTCGCCGCCAGCAGCGAGGCCTCCACCACCGGCACCTCCTCCACCACGGGCGCGACACACGCATTGGCGGAGGTCCGCGAGGTCAACACGGACGACGTGGCGAACCAGGACACCCACGCCACCGCCGCGAACACCCCCAGGACCAGGGAGCCTCGCCCCAGGCGCATCGCCATCCGCATCGCATTGGACATGTCCGGACTCACGTGGAATGCATGTCCTTAGCAGGGCGCACAGCACTTGCCGGTGCTTCCATCCGGATTGCACGAACAGGGAACACAGCAAGCGCCCTCCCGGATGATTTGCGCGTACGCCGTCCCCGCCCCCAGCGTGACCGCGGCTCCCAGAATCATCACCCACCGCCGCAGTCGAGCATTCAACTTCACCATGTGCTTCCCCCCGTGCGCGTCATCCGGCACGACCCTGTCTCACTTGACGCAAGCCGATTCAGGGCAAATCTTGTTTTGCATGATGCTACCCATCAGATAGGCATCGGCCCCGGGCGGAGGCATCACCCCCCGAGTAGCATCCAGATGGCCACGGCAGCACAAGTGCCCTGAATGACGCTGACCTATCGTTTCATCACGCATCCTGGCCCCCCACTGATGGAGCCAAGGATTGCGCGTGAGCCCAGGGAAGTCACTCCCTCCCGGGTGGTAGGCGCGCGCGATTCCGGCCCGCAGAGCCAGCGCGCTCGCGGGCAGCAGAGAGGCCAGGCCATTCAAGGACACCCAGGCCCGCGACACCGTCGCCAGGATGCACGGCGTCGAGCGGGAGGCGCTTCGACTAGACGCCTGGAGCGGGAACCAGTTCGCCCACGGGCGCGGCGGCCGCGCGGCCCCAGGTGATGCGGTAGGTGGCGGCGGTGCCGTCGAAGGCGATGGGCTCCACCACGACGTTGCCCGCGCCCGCGACCCGCAGCGACTCGGCGAGGAAGCCCGCGGAGAAGTACGGGTTGTCCGCCACCACGTCCTTCATCCACAGCGTGGCCGCGCCCTCGGTGGACTCCTCGACGCGGACCTCGTTGAAGTTGTTGCCCGCCTTCACGTTGAAGGGGACGCGCTCCAGCGTGCGCATCGGCCCCAGCCGGGTGACGAGCGACAGGCTCGCGCGCCCCACCGACGTCTGGCGGAAGCCCTGCAGGTAGCGCGCGCCCAGCATCAGCCATGCCTCGTTGGGAGGCAGCATCGGGAAGACGTCCTGGACCGCCACGCGCAGGAACGCGTGCCACTGCTCCAGTGAGTAGTGCGGCCGCAGCGACTCCGACAAATCCAGGCCCACGTCCTTCAGGCGCTGGCGCCCCTGCTTCGACAGGTAGGGCCCCAGGGCCCGCACGAAGAGGGCTTCCACGGACTGCGCGAAGATGAGCTTCCCGGGCGACATGACGGAAAGGTGGCAATGGCCCCCCGCAACGGCGAGCCATTCCGCATTCCAACCGTCAACTGGTCATCATCCGCGCGGCAGCCGCACCGTGAAGGTCGTCCCGTTTCCGGAACTGGACTCCACCGTCACCTCGCCCCCGTGGGCGAGCAGAATCTGCCGGGTGATGTAGAGCCCCAGGCCCAGGCCCGACGCGGCCTTCGACTCGTGCTGCACCGCCCGGGAGCCTCGACGCCACGCGGCGAAGACATGGGGCAGCTCGTCCGGGGGGATGGGCGGCCCGCCGTTGTGCACCCGCAAGACCACGCCCTGCCCGTCCGCCTCGCCCCACATCCGCACGGGGCTGTCCCCGGGGCTGTACTTGAGCGCGTTCGCCAGCAGGTTGCTGAAGGCCTGCTCCAGCCGGTCCAGATCCCACGAGCCCCGCCCGTCCCCCACCACCTCCAGGACGAGCAGCCGGCCCGGGTGGCTGGCGCGCATCTCCTCGAGCGTGCGCCGCGCCACGTCGAACACGTCACAGTCGGACGCCACCACCGGCACCCCACCGCCCAGCCGGGAGCGCGCGAAGTCCAGCAGCTGACGAATCATCCGGTCCATGCGCTCGGCGCTGGTGAGGATGCGCTCGGTGAGGGCGGACTGGCGCTCGTCCAGGTTGCCCTTGCGCTTGAGCTGCTGCGCGGACATGGACAGCGCGTTGAGGGGGTTGCGCAGGTCGTGGCCGAGCATGCCGATGAACTGCTCGCGGAACTCCTCCGCGCTGCGCTCCTCGGTGACGTCGCGCGCGGTGGCCATCACCGCCGCCACCCGGCCGTCCGCGCCCAGGGCGGGCGACAGCGTGAAGTCGTAGTGGCGGGGGCCGCGCAGCGCCGCCAGCGTCACGGAGCCCCGCTGCACCTGCCCCGTGGCGAGCGCGGTCTGCATGGTCCGGATGAAGGGCGCCAGGGAGGCGTCCCTCGCCCCGTACTCCTCCAGGGAGACGCCGGGCGACAACATGGAGGCCGTGCCCCTCACCTCGTAGGCGGCCTGGTTGGCGAAGAGCAGCCGGCCGGTGGCGTCATAGAGGGCCATCGGGTCCGCCGCGGAGGCCATGGCCATGGCGAGCAGCCTGCGCTGGTGCTCGACCTCCTCGGACAGCGCGTGCACCTTGCGCTCGGCGCGGCGCAGCCGGAGCAGCGCGTGCACCTGGGCCACCAGCTCCTCCGGGTCCACGGGGGCCACCAGGTAGCCATCCGCGCCGTGCTCCAGGCCCTGCGCCCGGTCCCCGGGTCCCACGGCCTGCGCGGAGAGGTGCAGCACCAGGGCGTCGCGCGTGCGGGCAGACGACTTCAACCGGCGGCAGACCTCCAGCCCGCTGATGTCGGGCAGGCGGACGTCCAGGATGACCAGGTCGGTGCGCTCGTCCGCCAGGGTCAGGGCCTGGCTGCCCGAGCCGGCCTCCACCACCTGGTAGCCAGCGAGCCCCAGCACGCGGCTCGTCACATAGCGGCTGGCGACATCATCATTGACGTTCAGAATGACCGGAGAAGGAGGACTCATGATGTACGGAGCTGGAGTCCTTCGTAGCCGTCAGTCCGGGGTCGCGCCACCTCCATCTCCGACCCCGGGTGCTTCCTTACAGGACGGGCGGACGGACGGAGGGCCTCCGAGTGCACCCGGACACGCCAGGACCCTGACGGAGCGGACAATTTCGCGATAGGGATGGCTCATGCGTCCTCCTTGTCGCCCGCTGCCCGCGGATGGCCGCTTCCTCCAGGCCATCGCTCCGACCCCCCTCGTCCCCGTCCGACTGGACGCGGAGGGACCCACCATCTGGTGCAAGCTGGAGTTCCTCAACCCCAGCGGGTCCACGAAGGACCGCATCGCGCGCTACATGCTGGAGAAGGCCTGGCGCATGGGCGAGCTGAGCCCGGGCGGCGAAGTGGTCGAGGCGTCCAGCGGCTCGACGAGCATCGCCCTGGCGCTGGCCAGCGCGCAGATGGGCGTGCGCTTCACGGCGGTGATGCCCGAGGGTGTCACCGACGAGCGCGTGCTCACCATCCGCGCCTACGGCGGTGACGTGGTGCTGGTGCCCCGCGAGAGCGGCGTGCGTGGCGCCATCCAGAAGGCGGAGGAGCTCGCCCGCGAGCGCAAGGCCTTCGCGCCGCGCCAGTTCGAGAACCCGGACAACGCGGAGGCGCACCGGGTGTGGACGGGCCAGGAGGTGCTCTCGCAGATTCCGGGCGGGCTGGTGCACGGCGTGGTGAGCGGCGTGGGCACGGGCGGCACGGTGGTCGGCCTGTATCAGGCGTTCGCGGAGGCGGGCTGTCCGGTGACGGCGTTCATCGCGAGGCCCATCGCGGGCCTGGGCTGCGACATCGAGTGTTGCAGCTTCAGCCCGCGCGTGCCCGGCGTGGTGGACGGCATGTCCAAGCTGTACCGCGACGCGGACATGCCGGGGCGGGTGGAGCTGGACGTGTCGGACGAGCAGGCCATGTGCACCGCGCGCGCGCTCATCCGCCGGGGCTTCCCGGTGGGGCCGTCGTCGGGGCTCAACTACGTGGCCGCGGTGGAGGCGGCGCGGCGGCTGGGGCCGGGCGCGCAGGTCGTCACCGTGTTCCCCGACCGCATGGAGCGCTACTTCTCCACGGAGCTGATTCAGCAGCGCCCCGTCGCCGCGCGCGGCGTGGCGTGAGCTGACGCGGCGGGTGCGCCGCTCGGAGCGAACACCCGAGCGGCGCCAGGAGCGTCGCGCGGGCGCTTCGGCGCATCCGCGATGCCTCGAGGCACCGCGCGCGCGGCCCGCGCCGGGCTTCAACCGCGTGACGGCTCGGGCCTCCCGCGCCTCGCCTCCCGGGGCACGTCGAGCGTCCGCACGGGGACAGACGCGCCATGTCCCACCGCGTCACCCCGCCCCGCCCCCGAGCGGGCGCGCCTGCCCTTCCGACAGGTACTTCACGCGCGGGGGGCATCCGCGTGCGCGTTGTCGGGGTGCGTGCTAGAAGCCGACTTCGTGCTGCCGCGCATCTGGCTGTGCCTCAGCCTGTTGCTGTTCGCCCCGACGGAGGGAGGCCT
This sequence comes from Myxococcus faecalis, assembly GCF_050039385.1. Taxonomy (NCBI): domain Bacteria; kingdom Pseudomonadati; phylum Myxococcota; class Myxococcia; order Myxococcales; family Myxococcaceae; genus Myxococcus; species Myxococcus faecalis. The sequence continues at coordinate 3,492,126 of NZ_CP144336.1, forward strand.
GTGGATGGCCTTCTCCGACGCGACGGACACCGTGTGCACGCAGCGCTGCCCGGACGATGACTCCAGCGGACAGTGCGCGCCGGACTGCGCGGACTGCACCTGCTGCGGCCACGTGCGCTCGGTGAGCGCCGCGCCCGTCGCGTCGCCCGCCCTGCTGTGGATTGCACCTCGACCGCGCCCGGTGCGGGTGGACGAGGACGCCCCCGCCTCCGCCGACCTCGACGACATCCTGCACGTCCCCAGAGCCGACCTCGCCTGACGTGGTGGTGGTCCGTCTTCCGCGCGCGAACCGTGCCGAGGTGACGTGTGTCCATGGCGTGGCCGTGGCACCGTCGGCCTGACGCGCGCCTCCCTTTCGCGAGGTCTCTTCCCGTGTTCAAACCTTCCGCGCCGGCGGCCCTCGGGCTCGTCGCCGCCCTCGTCTGGCCCTTCGCCAGCGCCGCTTCACCTTCCGAGCTGTCCTTTCAAGAAGTCCTCTCCCTCGCCCGTCAGCGCGCGCCCGCGTTGCTGGACGCCGCGGGGCGCGTGGCCGAGGCCCAGGGCCCCGTCGCCGGCGCGTCGCCGTGGCTGCGTGACAACCCCACCGTCAGCTTCGAGCTGGGGCCCCGCACGCACGACGACCTCCGGGGGACGCAGCTGTCCCTCGGCATCTCCCAACCCATCGAGCTCGGCGGCAAGCAGGGCGCACGCCGGGACGCCGCGCGCGCGGGGCTCCAGCGACAGGACGCCGAGCAGCAGGACGCCGAGCGGCGCGTGCTGGGTGAGGTGGGCGCGGCCTTCCTGCGCGCGCTGTATGCCCGGGAGCTGTCGCGGCTGATGCACCAGACGGAGGAGGCCGCGAGGAGCCTGTCCGACTCCACCGGCAAGCGCTTCGACGCGGGGGACGTGCCCGTCGTCGACGTCAACGTGGCGAAGGTGGCGCTGGCCCGCGCCCGCGCCGCGGTGGTGACGGCGCGAGGCGAAGAGCAGGCCCTGCTCGACGAGCTGCGCGCCCTGTTGGGCCTGCCGCTCCAGGAAGCGCTCGCGGTGCGCGGCGTGCTGCGGGAGCTGGCCTCGCTGCCCGTGGCGGCGGCCTCCGGGACGAAGGAGCGGCCGGACCTGGTGGCCATCGAGTCGGAGCTCGCGCAGGCGGAGGCCGACCTGAAGCTCGGCCGCGCCGAGGGCTGGCCCGATGTCAGCGTGGGCGTGCGCTATGAGAAGGAGGTCGACGAGACGGCGCTCGTCGGGACGCTCAGCGTGCCCCTTCCCGTGTTCTCCCGAGGGCAGGAGGCGAAGGTGACGGGGGATGCGCGCGTGCGCAGGCTCCGCACCGCGCTGGAGTCCGCTCGCCGCGCGCGGGACGCGCAGGTGGAGGCCGCGCGCGTGCGCGATGCCTCGCGTCAGCAGGCCCTGGCCGTGCTGGAGACCGAGGCGCTGCCGCTGCTCGATGAGAACGAGTCCCTGGCGAAGAGGTCCTACGAGGCCGGGGAGATGGACCTCGCGGGGTTGCTGCTCGTGCGCCGTGAAACGCTCGAGACGCGCGTGGCGCTGCTCGACAGCCACCTGCAGGCGGCGCTCGCCCGGGTGCAGCTCGCCGTCGAGATGGGAGTCCTGCCATGAAGCGCCTCGCGTTCATCATCGCCTCCCTGGTCCTCGCGCTCGCGGCCTGCAAGCAGTCCAAGCCCGAGCACGCGGACGAGCACGACCACGAGGAGGGCCCCCAGCCCTCCGGTGGCAACGACGAGGGCCATGACGAGTCCCACGTCCACATCGCCCCGGAGATGCTTCGAGACCTGCGCGTCACCACCGCCCCCGCGGCGGCGCGGCCCGGCGGCGACAGCGTCAACGCGCTGGGCGAGCTGACGTTCAGCGAGGACGCCTACGCGGAGGTGGCCTCGCCCATCTCCGCGCGCGTGGGGACGGTGTTCGTCACCACGGGCCAGCACGTGAAGGAGGGCGAGAAGCTGGCGGAGCTGCGCAGCCCCGAGCTGGGCAAGGCGCGCGCCGCGCTCCAGTCCGCGAAGGCCCGGGCCACCGCCGCCCGACAGGCCGCCGAGCGCAAGCGCGCGCTCGCCGCCGAGCGCATCGTCGCGCAGAAGGACGTGCAGGCCGCGGAGGTGGACGCGGCCGGCGCCGAGGCGGAGCTCGCCGCGGCCCGCGCGGAGCTGACGGCGTTGGGCGCCAGCGAGGACACCGCGGGCGTGGCCGGCTTCATCCTGCGCTCGCCCATCCAGGGCACCGTCATCGAGCGCGACGCGCGCATGGGCCAGATGGCGGACGCCGAGCACACGCTCTTCCGCGTCGGTGACCTGGGCTCGCTGTGGCTCATCGTCCATGCCTTCGAGCGCGACGCCGTGCGCATGCGGCCGGACACCGAGGCGCGCATCACCTTCGCCGCCTTCCCGGGCAAGGAGGTCCTGGCCCGCGTGGGCCACGTGGGCCAGCGCGTGGACGCGGCCAGCCGCACCATCCCCGTGCGGCTGGTGCTGGACAACACCGAGGGCCTCCTCAAGCCCGGCATGTCCGCCACCGCGTCGATTCCGCTGGGCGGACCCGACGGCACCATCACCACCGTGCCCGCGGCCGCGCTCCAGCGGCTGGAGAACGGCTGGGTGGTGTTCCTGCCCACCGGCGAGCGCGGCTCCTTCGAGCGGCGGCAGGTGGGCCGGGGCCGCACGCTGGGCGACCACGTGGAGGTGCTCTCCGGCCTGAAGGTCGGCGAGCAGGTGGTGGTGGACGGCGCGTTCCTGCTCAAGGCCGAGGTGGAGAAGTCGGCGGGAGGAGCGGACCACCATGGCCACTGACGCCTCATCCTGGGTGGCCCGCGTGCTGCGCGCGTCGTTCGCGCGGCCCGGGCTCACCGTGCTGCTCGCCCTGGCCCTGTCCGCGTTCGGCGCGGTGTCGCTGAACGGCCTGCGGCGCGACGTGTTCCCCGACCTGTCCGCGCCCATCTTCAACGTCATCGTCCAGAACGCCGCCATGGGCGCGGAGGAGCTGGAGACGGCGGTGGCCATCCCGATGGAGGTGGCGCTCGCGGGCCTGCCCGACGTGCGGCGCATCCGCTCCACCTCGCAGCTGGGCGTCACCCAGGTGACGGTGGAGTTCGAGCCGGACGCGGACTACTTCCGCAGCCGCCAGTACGTCGCCGAGCGCGTGGCGCAGGCCCAGGGCGAGCTGCCCGCCGGCACCGACGCGCCGCTGGTCTCCAGCCTCACGGGCCGCCTCAACGAGGTGTTCGAGTTCACGCTCGAGGCCGAGCCCGGCTCCGCGGACCTGATGGCGCTCCGGGATTTGGCCGAGTTCGAGGTGAAGAACCGGCTGCTCGCCGTGCCCGGGGTCGCCGGCGTGGAGCGGCTGGGCGGCTACCTGCGCCAGTTCCAGGTGCTGCTGGACCCGGACCAGATGGTGGCCCGAGGCGTCAGCCTGAACGAGGTGGAGCACGCGCTGGAGGGCGCCAACCTCAACGCCTCCGGAGGCTTCGTGGTGCAGGGGCCCATGGAGTGGACGGTGCGCGCGGTGGGGCGCGCCCAGACGGTGGAGGACCTGAACACCACGGTGGTGGCGCTGCGTGACGGCACGCCCGTGCTGCTCGCGGACGTGGCCGACGTGCGCGAGGGGCCCGCGGTGCGCCGCGGCATCGCCCACCGGCTCAAGGGCGAGGTGGTCAGCTGCCGCGTCATCAAGCAGTTCGGCGCGGACACGCAGGCGGTGGCCAAGGGCGTGCGCGCGGCGCTCGAGGAGCTCAAGCAGTCCATGCCTCCGGGCGTGCAGCTGCGCGTCGTCTACGACCAGTCGGAGCTGGTGGACTCGGCGCTGGGGGGTGTCAGCCGGGCCATCCTGCTGGGCGCGCTGCTGGTGGTGCTCGTCCTCTTCGTGCTGCTGGGGGACTGGCGCGCGGCCCTCATCGTCACGCTCACCCTGCCCTTGTCGCTGGCGCTCGCGGGCATCCTGTTGAAGGTCGCGGGCATCGGCATCAACACCATGACGCTGGGCGGGCTGGCCATCGCCGTGGGCCTGCTGGTGGACGCGGCCATCATCGTCACCGAGAACATCATCCACGACCTGCGCGAGGGGCAGGGCCGCAGGTCCGTGCGCGAGGAGGCGCTGTCAGCGTCGATGGAGGTGGGGCGCCCCATCGCCTTCGCCACGCTCATCGTCGTGGCCGTCTTCATCCCGCTGTTCGCGATGACGGGCATCGAGGGGCGCATGTACCAGCCGCTCGCCGCCGCCGTGGTGGCGTGCCTGGCCGCGTCGCTGGCGCTGGCGCTCACGCTGGTGCCGGTGGCCTCCTCGCTCCTGCTCAAGCGTCCGCGCGAGGGCACGCCCGAGGACGTGTGGCTCATCCGCAGAATCAAGGCGGTGTACTCGCCGCTGCTGGACGCGTGCATGCGGCGGGCGGGGCGGGTGCGGCTGGTGGCGCTGGCCATCACCGTGCCCGCGCTGGGGCTCGCGTTCGCGGTGGGCAGCGACTTCATGCCCCGCCTGGACGAGGGCGCGTTCCTGCTCCAGACGGTGTTGCCTCCGGAGGCCTCGCTGGAGGAGGTGGACCGGCTCAACCACCTGGTGGAGGACGTGCTGCTCGGCTTCCCCGAAGTGGAGGACGTGGTGCGCCGCACCGGCCGCGCCGAGCGCACCGAGGACCCGATGCCGCACACGGTGTCGGACGTGCTCGTCGTGCTCAAGCCGGAGCGCGGCAGGAGCCTGGAGAAGCTGGAGGAGGACCTGCGCGTCGCCGTGGGGCGGGTGCCCGGCGTCACCACGCTGTTCACCACGCCCCTGGGCATGCGCATCGACGAGGGCCTGGGCGGCAGCCCCGCGGACCTGTCCGTGCGCGTCTTCGGGCCGGAGCTGGAGACGCTCGCGACCTTGGGGGAGCGCACGCGCGCCATCCTCGCCAAGGTGGACGGCGTGGAGGACCTGCGCGTGGAGAAGCTCAGCGGCCTGCCCCAGCTGCGCATCACCGTGAACCGCGCCGCCGTGGCGCGCGTGGGCCTGACGCCCGGAGACGTCATCCGCGCGGTGCGCGTGGGCATGGTGGGCGAGGAGGCCTCCCAGGTCTGGAAGGGCCAGCGACGGCACGAGCTGGTGCTGAGACTGGCGGACCACCGACGCGGCGACCTGCAGGCGCTGCGCAACCTCCTGGTGGACGGGCACGACGGGACGCGCATCCCCTTGAGCCAGCTGGCCACCATCGAGGAGACCTTCGGCGCGGGCAGCGTGCGCCGCGAGGCGGGCAGCCGCAGGCTCGCGGTGGAGGCGAGCGTGTCGGGGCGGGACCTGGGCAGCACCGCGGCCGAGGTGCGCGAGCGACTGGCGGCGGAGCTGAAGCTGCCGACCGGTTACTTCGTCGACGTGGGCGGCCGCGTGGAGAGCCAGCAGCGCGCCGCGCAGTCGCTGGCCATGGCCATCGCCGTGGCCATCCTCGCGGTGTTCGTGCTGCTGTACCTCGCGCTCGACTCGGTGGCGGAGGCGCTGGTCATCCTCGCCACGCTGCCCGACGCCTTCGTCGGCGGCATCCTCGCGCTGCTCATCGCGGGAGAGACGTGGAACGTCTCCAGCCTCGTGGGCCTCATCGGCCTGTTCGGCATCGCCGTGCAGAACGGCCTGGTGCTCGTCTCTCAAACCAAGGAGCTGCTCTCACGCGGCAGGTCCTTCGATGACGCGGTGCGAGAAGCGAGCCTGGGTCGCGTACGTCCCAAGTTGATGACCGCGGCCACGGCCATCCTCGGTCTGCTGCCACTGTTGGTTTTGCCTCTGCATGGAACGGAGATTGAGCGCCCCCTGGCCGTCGTCATGGTGGGCGGGCTCGTCACCTCCACGCTGTTCACCCTGTTGGTGTTGCCGACTTTTTACGTCTGGGTGCACGGCGTCAGGGAGAAGGTGCGTCGACGGGGTGTGGCCGCTCGCGGCCCCACTGTGTCCTGAAGAACACGAGAGGTGCTCCGGGTCTTGGGTCCGCAACTTTCGACCCGGAGCACCGACAATCCCGTGATTTTCACACTTCCATACCTGGGGCCCTTCATGAGCTTGCGACTTCCCCCCTCCACGTCGACCCGCACCACCACCCGGGCGGCGGCCGCCACCAACACCGTCACGGCGCCTCCCGCGGGCCTGCGCAAGGGCGACACGGGCCCCAAGGTGAAGCAGCTCCAGGACGCGCTGGTGAAGCTCGGCTACCTGACGGCGAAGCAGGTGGCCACGGGCCCCGGCACCTTCGGCGCGCAGACCGAGACCGCGGTGAAGAAGTTCCAGGCCGACAAGAAACTTCCCACGACGGGGTACTACGGCGAGCAGACGCAGGCGGCGCTGAAGAAGGCGCTGTCGGGCACGCCGACGACGCCGACGACGCCCACCACGCCGGGCACGAAGCCCGCGGTCATCAGCGCGCCGTCGCCCAACTCCGACAGCCGCAACGGGACGGACATCGACACCATCGTGATGCACCACACGGCGTCGAACGACGGCAAGGCCGACCTGTCGTGGATGCGCAACCCGAAGAGCGGCGTGTCCGCGCACTACATGGTGGACCGCGACGGCAAGATCTATCAGCTCGTCGGTGACGACAAGCGCGCGTGGCACGCGGGCAAGAGCGAGCTGCACGGCGTCCCCACGGACGTCAACGCGCGCTCCATCGGCATCGAAATCGTCAACGACGGCAGCGGCAAGACGCCCTTCACGGAGGCGCAGTACAAGGCGCTGACCGAGCTGACGAGCCACCTGAAGGAGAAGTACGACGTGCCGATGAAGAACATCGTCGGCCACGCGGACGTGGCGGTGCCCAAGGGCCGCAAGAACGACCCGGCGCCGAACTTCGACTGGGCGCGGCTGCGCAAGGGCATCTCCTGAGCTGAGCGTCGTCATGGAGTGAAGCAGGTGAAGCGCGGGTCGAGTGCCTGACAGGGTGCTCCCCGCGCTTCGTGTTTGGGGCGGACATGAAGTGCGCGGCTGAACAGCCGGACCTCACGGCGCTCATCACACTGTGATGACCCCGGTTACACCGGGGCCCGCGCGGCATCGCGTCCCTGCACCTCGAGAGCGTCGTCACTTCGCACGGTTGGCGCTCGCGCCGGCATGGCCTGGGGCTTGCTCAACCGCGCGGCGTCTTCGGCCCGCTTCACCGCGCGCCTCATCGAGGTCATCCATGCGTACCTTCCTCAGCGTCCTCGCGAGCCTCACCACGCTCGCCGCCTGTGCCTCCGAGCCGAGGCGGCTCGCGCCGTCCCTGGACCCATCGAACCCCGAGGCGCCCGAGTCCCCGGCCGCCCCACTCTCCAGCGCGCTCGCGGCCGCGCCTCCCGACGCGAAGCCGCCCCGCGTGCCGGAGGCCGAGAAACCGGCGCCGCCCGATGCGGGCACCCCGCTCTACACGTGCCCGATGCACCCCGAGGTCCAGTCGGACAAGCCCGGCGTGTGCCCCAAGTGCAACATGAAGCTGACGCCGGCGAAGCCCACGTCGGGCCATGAGGGACACGGAGAGCACCGGTGAGACGCGCGCTCGTCGCCGCCGCCCTGGTGTTCACGGGCGGCTGTGCCTCCATCCAGAAGGAGAAGGGCCACGCGGAGGTCGCCACGCTCGTCGAGGAGCGCATCGGCCGCAAGACGCGCTGGAATCAGGGGACGCCGGAGGACGCGGAGGTCTCCCGGCATCTGGACACGTTGCTCGCGGGAGCGCTGACCTCGGACCACGCGGTGGAGGTGGCGCTGCTCAACAACCCCGCGCTCCAGGCGACGTACGAGGACCTGGGGGTGTCCCAGGCGGACATGGTGCAGGCGGGGCTGTTGAGCAACCCGACGTTCGACGGGAGCATCGGCTTTCCGCTCACGAGTGACGGCGTGAGCGAGACGGAGTTCTCGCTGGTGCAGGGCTTCGTGGAGCTGTTCACCCTGCCCTTGCGCAAGCGCGTGGCGCAGGAGCAGTTCATCGCGGACACGCTGCGCGTCGCGCACGAGGCGCTCGCCACGGCCGCGGAGGCGCGCAAGGTGTTCCGCGAGGTGCAGGCGCGGCAGCAGCTGGTGGAGCTGCGTCGGATGGTGGTCGAGGCCTCGGAGGCCGCCGCCGAGCTGGCGACGCTCCAGCACGCCGCGGGCAACCTCACGGACCTGGACCTGGCGACGGAGAAGGCCGCGGCGGAGGAGGCCCGGCTGGAGCTGGCGCGCGAGGAGCTGACGCTGGTGGAGGACCGCGAGCGGCTCAATCGGCTGCTGGGCTTGTGGGGTGCGAGGACCCAGTGGGCCATCGCGGAGAAGCTGCCCGCGCCGCCCGAGGAGGAGGCGACGCTGGAGCGGCTGGAGTCGCTCGCCATCCGGCAGCGGCTGGACATCGATGCGGCGCGTAAGCAGACGGAGCTGATGTGGAACGCGCTGGAGCTGGCGCGCAGCACGCGCTTCTTCGGGCGGGTGGACGTGGGCGTGCACACGCACCGGGACGCGAATGGTCCGCGACTGCTCGGGCCCACGCTCTCGCTGGAGCTGCCCATCTTCGACCAGCGTCAGGCGCTCATCGCGAAGCTGGAGGCGCAGCATCGGCAGAGCGAACGGAGGCAGACGGAGCTGTCGGTCAACGCGCGCTCGGAGGTCCGCGCGGCGCGGGCCCGGCTGCTGACGCTCCGAGGCGTGGCCGAGCGGTATCAGCGCGTGGTGCTGCCGCTGCGCGAGCAGGTCGTCGAGCAGTCCCAGCTCCAATACAACGCGATGCAGATTGGATTGTACGCGCTGCTCGACGCGAAGCAGTCCCAGGTCGAGGCGTACCGCGCGTACATCGAGACGGTCCGCGATTACTGGATGGCGCACGCGGAGCTGGAGCAGCTCGTCGGAGGTCGGCTCCCGGGTGGGAGCCGCGCGACGCCCGCCGCCGCGCCGGAGCATCCCCGCCCAACGCCCACTGAAACCGAAACGCCTTCCGGCCACGGCCACGCGCCCGAGCCTGGCCACGGAGTCACACCATGAAGTCCCTCCTCTCTCCCTTCGCTTCCAGCACGACGGACACGGAGGACCCGACGGCGCGCAAGAGGACCTCCACGGACGAGCGGGCGCCCAGCGCCACGTCCGACGCCGCGTCGACCCACGACACGGAGGTCTCCGGCAAGCTCAGCCGACGGAGCATGCTGGCGACAGCGGGGGCCACGCTCGCGGGCGGGGCGCTGCTGCTCCAGGGCGGCGCCGCGCAGGCGCAGACGGCGGCGCCTCGCGCGAGCCCACCGGCGCGGCGCGACTGGCAGTCCCCCGGGATGCCGAACCGGGACTACCGCCCGGTCATCGTGCCCAACGGGACGAAGCTGCCGTGGAAGCTGGTCAACGGCGTGAAGGTCTTCCACATGGTGGCCGAGGAGGTGGAGCACGAGCTCGCCCCGGGCCTGAAGGTCCACTGCTGGGGCTACAACGGCCAGGTGCACGGGCCCACCATCGAGGTGGTGGAGGGGGACCGCGTCCGCTTCTACGTCACCAACCGGCTGCCCGCGCCCACGACGGTGCACTGGCACGGGCTGCTGTTGCCCAACGGCATGGACGGCGTCGGGGGGCTCAACCAGAAGTCCATCGCACCGGGAGAGACGTTCCGTTACGAGTTCACCATCCGCCAGTCGGGCACGGGCATGTACCACTCGCACCACGACGAGATGACGCAGATGGCGCTCGGCATGGTGGGGCTGTTCATCATGCACCCGCGTCGTCCGGTGGGTCCGCGCGTGGACAAGGACTTCGCGCTGATGCTGCACGAGTGGCGCGTGGACCCGGGCACGCGGCGACCGGACCCGAACGAGATGACGGACTTCAACCTGCTCACGTTCAACGCGAAGGCGTTCCCCGGGACGGAGCCGCTGGTGGTGCGCCAGGGCGAGCGCGTGCGAATCCGCCTGGGCAACCTGAGCGCGATGGACCACCACCCCATCCACCTGCACGGCTACCACTTCCGAATCACGGAGACGGACGCGGGCCGCATCCCCGAGTCCGCGCAGTGGCCGGAGACCACGGTGCTCGTGCCGGTGGGCAGCACGCGCAGCATCGAGTTCGTCGCGGACGCGCCCGGTGACTGGGCGATGCACTGCCACATGACGCACCACCTGATGAACCAGATGGGGCATGACATCCCGAACCTCATCGGCGTGAATCCGGGAGGGCTCGACGCGAAGGTGCGCAAGCTCCTGCCGGGTTACATGACGATGGGGCAGACGGGCATGGGCGACATGGTGGAGATGGGCATGCCCGTGCCGACCAACTCCATCCCCATGAGCGGAGCGCGCGGCAAGCACGACGTCATCACCATGGGCGGCATGTTCACGGTGCTCAAGGTGCGCGAGCGGCTGACGGGTAACGCGGACCCGGGCTGGTACGAGAACCCGCCCGGCACGCTGGCGATGGCGGCCAGCACGTCCGAGCTGAGCCAGGACGGCATCGACGTGGACGCGCCGCCGAAGGCGGAGCCCGCGTCTCCGGGTGGGCTGCCGCACGGCTGAGCCGGGTGCTCGCTCAGCCCACGGCCTCTTCGTCGGAGTCGTCGTATTCGTACTCGCCGACCTGTCCCCAGCTCCCGTCCTTCTTCTGGCGATAGGTGTACGAAATCGACTGGAGGCCCGTCTTGAAGCGCTGGTGCAGGAGGAAGAGCTTCTGCACGGCGACCTCGACCTCCTCGTCCGGGGTGACGCTCCCCTGTCCCTTCCCCGTGGGGGTGATCTGGATGCGGTAGCGCTCCACATCCTCCTCACCGGGGACCCGCTCGACCCGGAGGAGCGCACCCGTCCACTCATCGGGCAGGAGGGAGAGGACCGCCGCGCCCAGCTCGCGGTCGACGGGCAACTGTTCTTCTGAAAGCTCCGTGGCCATGCAGCACCCTTACCATTCGGGAAAGAGGACGACCTAGGTCTTGGGATTGGGAATGACTTGTGAGTGACCCGCGATGGGTTTACCCGAGCCATCGAGCAGCGAGTGAGCGACCTCGGTGGGCCGGCCCGATGAACCTGAGTACTTCGGCTCGCTGACGAACAGGGTGTTCGGCGTGGTCTTCGCGGTGGCGATGGATTTGTTCTCCAGCCGCTTCTTGACGCTGAGGTTCGACTTGGTGCCGTGCTCCGCGATGACGTTCTCGGGCACGTTCACCAGGTCCTGGTTCGCCACGCCGCGCTCCGGCCCCAGATGCCCCCGGTGGTCGATTCCGGATTGGTACCCATCCGGCTTGATGTGGCTGACACCCTCCTTCTTGTACTTCTTGGGTGGATCCAACGGGACCTCGCTGAGCACCGTCCGCCCCTTGCCGTCCAGGAAGTACGTCGACTTCCGGCCCTGGGGGTCGGTGTAGACAATCTTCTTCTGCGCCTGGAGCTTCTTCTTCTTGTGGATGCGGCTCTTGATGGGGAGGGTCAGCAGCGTCTCGACCCGCGTGACGCCCTTGGCGGACTTGCCCCCCTTGGCGCTGGCCTTCCCCTTCTTCGAGTGGACCAGCCCCAGGACGTCGACCTGGTCGAGCGGATGGGGCGCATAGGCATACAGGTTGCTGCCGCCCCCCGTGCCCAGCGGGTCGCTCTGGAGATAGCGCCCCAGGCGAGGCTCGTAGTAGCGGAAGCGGTTGTAGAAGAGCCCCGTCTCCGCGTCGTGATAGTGCCCCACCATCCGCAGCGGGCAGTCCACCGTGGACGCGGCGTCGACCTCCACGTGTCCATACGGCTCGATGCGCGTGGCGCGCCAGACCGGCTGACCTCGCGCGTCCTCGATGCGGGTCGGCGTGCCGTTGGGGCTCGTGAAGAGCGTGTAGACGCGCCCCGTCGAAGGGTGCGCCTCCACGTGCTCGTAGTCCACGAACAGCAGCGGCACCAGGGCGTCGTGGGCCCCATACACGTGGATGCGCAGCCTGCCGTCGGAAGCGTGCTCCGCCGCCAGTCGCTCGCCATCCCAGTAGAACCAGGTCTGCCGCGCCCCGCGTCCGCACCGGATGCGCCGACCGATGGCGTCGTAGTCCGCCGTCCACGGCTCCGCGTGGCCATCCTCGACGCGGATGAGCATGTCCGCGCTGTCGTAGGTGTAGCGGACCCGGGAGCCGTCCTCGCGGTGTCGCTCCGCGATGTGATTGCGGTCGTCGTAGACGAAGCGCTCCCCGTTGGCCTCGACCAACCGGTTGCCCTCCTGGAGCACCACGCCTCGCAGCCCCGGCTTCGCCAGCAGGTTGCCCGCGGCGTCCAGGTGGTACAGGTGTCGCCCGCCGGGGCCGTCCTCCTCCACCAGCCGGTGCGCGGCATCCACCGTGTACAGCGTCTCGCCGTCCACGCTGTCGTGGACGCCGATGCAGTCGCCCTCCGGGGTGCGCTCGTAGCGGACCCCGTGGTGCTGGAGCTGCCCGTCGTCGGTCCAGCGCCACCGCAGTGTCGAAAGCGGCCAGCCCCGGTCGTCATGCTGGCGAAGCTCGCGGGTGCCCTGGGCGTGCTCCCGCAGCACCCACCCCGCCGAGTGCTTCCAGATGGCGTGCGCTCCGCCGGTCGGGTCGACCACCTGGACGAGCGACCCCTGCTCGTCCACCACGGTGGAGGTGAAGCCCAGCACCTCGGTGCGCCGCTCACGGCCCCTCACGGTGTGCACGACGCCCAGGCCATCGCGCAGGTCGCTTCGCATGCGTCCTCGCGCGTCGCGCTCGAGCGCCACCGTGTGCGCGTCCGTGGAGGCGCGGATGACCTGGTCCTCCAGGTCGAAGGCCAGCAAGTGCGTTGCCCCCGAGGCGAGGGCGCACGTCACCAGGTGCCCCTCCTGTTCGTAGTCCAGCCTCAGCAGCCACCTGCCCTGCCCGTCCCGCTTCTCCACCAGGCGGTCGCCCACGTCCCAGACGTATTCGTCCCGCGCCACCCCGTGGCGCGTCACCCGGACGAGCCGGTCCTTCTCATCCCGCGCGTACTCGCTGACGGCGCCTCCCGCGTCCTCGACATGGACCACCTCCTCCGTGGAGGAGTGGGCGACGTGCAGGGTGTGTCCGAGCGCGTCCGTCTCGGACACGACGAGGTTCCACCGGCCTATCCCCCACCGGGTGATGGAGCCGTCCGCGTCCTGGTGCCACACCCGGTTGCCGCCGGTGTCGTATCTCCACGCCTGGACCCGGCCCGCTGCGTCCACCTCCTTGATGCAGCGGCCCAGTCGGTCGTACTCGCGAACCGGGGCGGTCGCCTCCTCCGCCGGGGGGTGGGCCCTCACCAGCGTGGCCAGGACGGTGGACAGCTCCGCGGGGACACGCTCGAGCAGCGTCGGGAGGTCCCGCGTCGCCGCGGACGCAAGCTCCTCCATGCGGAGGCCCAGCAGGTGGCCCAGGGGCGTGACGGGATGACTGAAGAGGTCGGGGCCCGGAGGGTCGGCCTGCGTCTCCGCCGGAGGCAGGCGCTGCCCGAAGGGGTCCAGCAGCCCCGTGTGGGCGCCCTGTGCATCGTAGAGCCAGCGGGTGACCCGGCCCCCTGAGTCCACCTCACGTACGATGCCGCCGTCCGCATCCACCTCCCGCCGGAGCACCCCGCCGTAGGGGTCCACCCGCTCCAGCAACGTGTCGTTCGCGTCGTACTTGAAGACGGAGACTCCGCCCTGGCGCTCCGTGACGCGCGTCTCGCGACGCTCGGCGTCGTATTCGAAGCGGGCCCACCAGAGCCCGTCCTCTCCGGACGTCTCCACGCAGCGCCCCTGGTCGTCGTACTTCCACCAGAAGCGGTAGCCGCCGGGCGTGGTCATCTCCGTCCAGCGGTGCGCTTCGTCATGGACCAGCGCATGACGGCCGCCCTCCGCGTCACACGACGTCACCAGCCGTCCCCGCTTGTCGTAGCCGTACGAGGCCAGGCACTCGGGAGGACCGCCATCGCGCAGCCGCAGGAGCGACGTCATCCGGCCCCGTGCGTCGTAGGCGCAGGCGTAGCGCTGACGTCCGTGCCGCGTCCGCTCGAAGAGCAGGACGAGCCGCGCGCCCCGATAGCGCAGCTCCAGCTCCGCGTCCGGGCTCCGGACGAAGCGCAGGCGCGCCAGCGGCTCCGCGCCCGCCAGCTCCAGCTCGAAGCGCGGCGCATCCGCCTCGCACACCTCGAAGCGCCGGGCGTCCAACCTCCGGAGCACCACGCCCTGCTGGAGCGTCTCCACCTCCCCGGGCCCCATCGGCGTGAAGTCGATGACGCGTCCCTGGCCGTTCTCGTAGCGCCAGGCCTGTCGCATCAAGCGCAGGGTGTGCTGGTACTCGTGTCGGAAGCCCCACCCCAGCGGGCCCTGCTCGGTCACGCGCGCCGTGGTGTAGTGCCGCCGCCAGCGAAAGAGGCCGGGCGGCGGAGACACCGCGTCCGTGAACTCGTCGAAGTTGGCCCCGGTGATGATGTCCACCGGATGTCCACCCGTGCAGTGGACCCCGTTCTGCGCCTTGCGCGTCTTGCGCAGCGCCTTCACCTTGCGCAGCAACGCCCCCAGCAGCGCGAAGCCCGCGCGCATGGCCAGGGCCATCAAGGAGACGGTCGGCGCGCCGCCCACCAGGACCGGCAGCGGGATGGACAGCACCACCGTCGTGGGGAGCACCAGCGACTTCGTGGTCTTCTTCTTCTTGAGCCGGGGGATGGGCGGGATGCCGATGTCCTGACAGCTCAGGACCGGGAGGCCCAGGTAGCTGAAGGCGTCTCCATCCACGGACACCGTGCTGCTGCCCATGAAGAGCTCCGACTCGTTGGCCGGAGGCTTCACGAACACGCCGCCCAGGGGGATGTGCGGTGGCAGCGCGATGCCGGACGAGCCCGCCTGCGCGCGCGGCAGTCCGCCCACCAGCACCGTGGCCCCCAGGACGGGCACGTAGTCGACGGGGTCGAACACCAGCCCCAGGTGCGGATGAGGGATGGGGACCGGGGGGACGGGGCCCGGCGGCTGGACGAGGTGGATGTCGATGCCCAGCAGCAGGTCGAAGTGCTTCGCGGCCGGCATCATGACGACGGCCTCCGCGAGTCCGGGGGGCGCCACGCCGGGCCCAGCAGCCGCGACATCTGCTCCTCGACGACGCCTCGGTGCGCGCGGTACTTCCACGTCCGCGTCAGGCGCATCAGCCCGTCGCCCAGGTAGCCCAGCGTGGACGTGCGGCGCGTCTCCTCGTCCATCCGGTGCGCCACGGGGAAGGCGCGCACCCCGCAGGCCCAGGAGGCGTCATGGTCCCGGGCCAGCTCGTAGCCGTAGGCCGCCATACGCCAGCACTCCAGCAGCATGCGGTCATCCTTCAGTTGCTCGGCCAGCGGCGCCGTGTCGCGATACAGGTCTCCGCTTCGCGAATAGGTGCGAGCGCAGATGAGCGCGCCCCCCAGGGCCATGCGCACCTTGAGTTGCAAGGGGAGGCCCTGCGCCTCACCTCGCTGATGCGCGGCCAGGGCCTCGGCCTCCGCTGAGCGGTAGCAGGCGACGGCCGCCGGGAAGTCCTCCTTCGTCATGCACCCCGTGGCCAGCGCCACGTGGGTCGCGACGACGAGATGGCTCCACTCCTGGGCCTTCGCCACCGCCACCGCTTCGGTCGCCAGGCTTCGCGCCGCCCCCAGGTCCCGCGCCTCCAGGGCGCGGCCCAGCTTCACGTACAGATGCCGGAAGTGGCCTTGTGGCGTGTCCAGGTGCCCGGCCGCCGCGGACACCTCCTCCATCGCCGCGCCCATGTCGAGTCCCGCCACACAGGTGCGGACCCGGCGGGGCTGGGCCCGCGCCAGCTCCGCCAGCGTGGGTGAGGATTGGACATCGAAGCACACCAGCCGGACCTGGGCCGCGTGGGCCTGAAGCACCGTTCGCTCGACCCACGCCGTCCAGTCCGCGGTCGAGGAGACCTCCTCCGGGAGGAGCACGAGCACGAGGTGGCGGAACAAGGGCTGGTGGTGCTCGTGAAAGGACTGCGCCGCCTGCAGGAAGACCCGCGAGTCGTCGTGTCCCGACTCGCGACGAGGTGGCACCCAGGACGCATCCACACCCGCCTGCGCCAGGTCGTGCCGGATGGCGTGGTACTGCGAGGCCATCGCCTCCACGAGCTCCAGGCCATGGTGGGATGGCGCGGCGAAGGGCACCTCCAACCGCAGGAACAGGTCCGGCGACACGCCGCCGTCGTGCTCTTCGACGACGAAGAAGGTGTCCATGAGCTTGCGCTCGTCCGGCGCGAGGACCCAACGAAGCAGGCGCGCGTCCTCGTCCTCCGCGAAGGCCGCCCACTGCGCCTGGAGTCGTTCGACGCGGCGGACGATGGGCGCACGGAGGCTGTCCAGGCTCGTGTTCAGTCCCATGGCCCACCCCGCGCATGGCCCCTGGACACGCAGCAGGGAACCGGAGCGCGCAGACCTTGGCGGACCTCATCGCCTCATGACAAAGCCAGGTGGGCTCGGAGGGTTTGAAAGCCCTCACATCCGCGACGGATTGTCAGACGCCCGACGCCCCATGTCCGGTCCACGGCCGACAAGGCCCGGGAGGTCCGACGAGCCCTCGACCCCGCACGGGTGCTCGATGCGCTCCCGCACGTCGATGGAGGGCGGTGGCCTGGAGTGCTTCACAGTCTCGGACGACGCCTGGGAGGCGTCCGTTTCCGCGGCGCTCGTTCCCGGCCCTTCGGCGCGGCGCTCCCGCGGCGGGAGGACACGGCGGCCGACAGCAGTCGGCGGAAGCGGGGACACTCCAGGTGGCTCGGCGCGGGACAGCTCGCGGCGTGCCTCAAGCCGTCGCGCATGGCGCTCAGTCGCCGGATGGAGCTGTCGAGTTCCTCCGCCTTCTCCACCAGCAGCTTCCGGTCGATGGCCAGGCGCCCATCCGGCGCGAACATCCGGGCAATCTCCTCCAGCGAGAACCCTGCCTCCCGTCCCAGCGCGATGAGCGCGAGCCGCTCCAGCACCTCCGGACCGAACAGGCGGCGCAGGCCCCGTCTGCCCGTCGAGGCGAGCAGCCCCTTCTCCTCGTAGAAGCGCAGCGTCGAGGCGGGTACGCCCGAGCGACGCGCCACCTCGGTGATGTCCAGGTCTTTCATCCACTTGACCTCAAGTCGACTTGAACTGGCACTCTAGCGTCCACAGCACATCTCATCGGTAAAGGAGACACGCGATGACCGCCGGAACCTCATCCCCCCTGGAGCAGGAGGCCCTCTGGAAGGGCCCCGCGGGACACGCCTGGGTGGACACCCGGGAGGTGCTCGAGCAGTTGTTCAAGCCCTTCGAGACCCTGCTCATCGAAGCCGTGCGGGCCGCGGGCGCCCACCGGGTGCTCGACGTGGGCTGCGGAACGGGGAGCACGACGCTCGCCGTCGCCCGGCATCTCGGCACGACGGGACAGTGTGTCGGACTCGACGTCTCCACGCCGATGCTCGCCGTGGCGCGGGAACAAGCCGAGGCACAGCACGTGGCCGCCCGCTTCATCGAAGCGAACGCGGAGACCCATGCCTTCGAGCCCGCGTCGTTCGACCTGGTGATGTCCCGGTTCGGCGTCATGTTCTTCGACGACCCGGTCCGGGCCTTCACGAACCTCCGACGCGCGGCCACCGGTGACGCCCGGCTGTGTTGCATCGCCTGGAGGAGCCCGGAGGAGAACCCGTTCATGACGACCGCGGAGAAGGCCGCGGCGCCCTACCTGACGAACATCCCTCCCCGCATCCCGGACGCACCGGGACAGTTCGCCTTCGCGGACCCGGACCGCGTCCAGCGCATCCTGGAGCAGAGCGGCTGGACGGACATCACCCTGCGCGCCATCGACGTTCCGTGCACCATGCCCGCGCGGAGCCTGGCTCAGTACGTCACCCGGCTCGGCCCCGTGGGTCGGGTGATTCAGGAGCTCGATGAACAGGCACGCGCCCGGCTCGTCGACACCCTCCTCACGGCCTTCAGCCCCTTCGTCCACGGCGACGAGGTGCGGCTCACGGCGGCCTGCTGGCGCATCGAGGCCCGCGCTCCGTCCGTCGCCACGTAGGACGGTGTCCCATTCACTGCTGCCACCACGGTGGCAACAGGGTGGCGGTACTCCGTGCGTCTCACCTCAACCGGGACGCACACGATGTTCACGCTTTCAATCAACTGGCTCGCGGTTCTCCTCTCGACGGTGGCGCTGCAGGTGCTCGGCGCCGCGTGGTACATGGGGGTCATCCCGAAGCCATATGCGCTGGCGCTCGCGCGCACCGACCTGGCGGGCCGCAAGCCGGAGCCCCTCTTCATCGCGGGTCCCCTGCTCTGCGGACTCGTGGTGACGATGACGAGCGCGGTCCTGCTGCGCTCGTTCCACATCGACACGATGTCGAACGCGCTCGCGTTCGGCGTCATCAGCGGACTCGGTTATCTCGTCGCCACGGTGTTCAACGTGGCCATCAACCCGAACATGCCCAGGCCGCTGTTGTACGGGGTCATCAACGCGCCCTACTTCCTGGTCAGCAACCTCGTGAGCTGCGCTATCCTCACCGCGATGGCATAGCGCAGAGGACGCATGCGACGCGCGGACCGGCTGTTCGAGATTCTTCAGGTGTTGCGACGGGCCAAGGGTCCACTGACGGCCAGCGCCATCGCCGAGAAGCTCGAGACCAGTCAGCGCACCGTGTACCGGGACCTCGCGGCGTTGATGGCGCGCCGGGTGCCGATTCGGGGCGAAGCGGGGGTCGGCTACGTGCTGGAGCGCGGCTTCGACCTGCCGCCGTTGATGCTGACACCCAGCGAAATCGAGGCGGTGGTACTCGGAGCGCAGTGGGTGGCGGCCAACGCGGACAAGACGTTGTCGACGGCGGCGGAAGGCGTTCTGGCCAAGGTCGCCGCCATCGTCCCGGAGCACCTGCGCGAGCTGGTCGACGACCCGGTGGTGGGCACTCCACCGGCGAGGCACAAGCACCCGGACGGCACGGTCGACCTGGGTCGGCTGCGGGAGTGGTCACGGAAGCAGCTGAAGCTCCATCTCCACTACGCCGATGCGGAGGGCCTCACGAGCCAGCGCACGGTGTGGCCCATCCTCGTGGGCTACGTGACGGGCGTCCGCGTATTGATTGCATGGTGTGAACTGAGGCGCGACTTCCGCTACTTCAGGACCGAGCGCCTGCTCAGCGTGGACTTCCTCGACACACCCTACCCCGAGCGACGCGCGACCTTGCGCAGACGCTGGGAGGCCCAGCTGAAGCTCGCGAAGTAGAGCAATCCCCACGACTCCGAGAGCGCATCACGCCGGCTGCCCTGGCCCCGGAAAGAGAGCGCCGTCATCGCTCAATGAGCAGCGCCGCACCGCCTTGTTGATGGACGGGTGAGCCGGATGGAGGATGGACGCCGGAATCCTGAGTCCGTGCAAGGCCCTCCGGCTGCCTAGCGGCGGCGCCCTCCGGGCAGCCTTGAGCCGCCTCGTGCTCCGGCTCAGGCTGCAACCCTGAGCGATCCCCGCATTTGAGCGAGCGGATCGCCAGCCGCCTACCTGATAGCCCCGTGCGAGGCTGAGTGGTGGAGTGCAGGAAGAGAGGCCATGCTGGTACGCAAGGTGGCCATCAACGAAGAGCAGGTGCGGGCGTTCCTGGAGAGTTTGTTCGAGGAGGACCTGCACGCCAAGAGGGTGCTGTCGCTGTCGCATGCGACGCTGGGCGTGGTGCACGCCGCGTCGTTGTCGGTGCACGCCATAGGTCAGGCGCTGGCGTGGGCCCGAGGCGGAATGGAGAAGCACGGCATCAAGCAGGTGGACCGGCTGCTGTCCAATGAGGGAGTCGAGGTGTGGAAGCTGGCGGGCGCGTGGGTGCCGTACGTGCTGGCCGAACGCCCCGAGGCGCTGGTGGCGCTGGACTGGACGGACTTCGAGGCCGACGACCACACCACGCTGGTGGCCAGCCTTGTCACCTCGCATGGACGCACCACGCCCCTGCTGTGGATGACGCTGCAGAAGAGCGCGCTGGCGGGCAACCGGGCCCAGGCGGAGGACGAGCTGCTGCTGCGGTTGAAGGAGTGCGTGCCCGACGGAGTGAAGGTGACGGTGCTGGCGGACCGGGGCTTCGCGGACCAGCGGCTGTACGCCCTGCTGGAGCAGGCGGGCTTCGAATACGTGGTGCGCTTTCGCAAGGACGTGCGGGTGCAGGTGGAAGGCGGGCACCAGCGGCCGGCGGCTGAGTGGATACCGGCCAGTGGGCACGCCAAGAAGCTGACGCAGGTGCACGTGACGGCGGACCGCACGTCGGTGCCCGCGGTGGTGCTGGTGCACCAGAAGGGCATGAAGGAGCCGTGGTGTCTGGCCACCAGCCTGGGCACGGCCAGCGCGCGCCAGGTGGTGGACCTCTACTCGCGGCGCTTCTCGTGCGAGGAGACGTTCCGGGACGTCAAGGATTTGAGATTCGGGATGGGGCTGTCCGCCGTGCGGGTGAAGAGCCCCGAGCGCCGAGACAGGCTGCTGCTGGTGAGCGCCCTGGCCCAGGTGCTGCTGACGCTGCTGGGCGCCGCCGGGGAGAGCCTCGGCATGGAAAAGGGCTTGAAGGCCAACACCGTCAAGACGCGCACCTACTCGCTCTTCCGTCAGGGCTGCATGTATTACCAGGCCATTCCCATGATGAAGGAGGAGCGCCTGCGGCCTCTCGTCGAGCGCCTCTCCGAGCTCCTTCACGGCCAGCGGGTTTTCCAAGAAGCGCTTGGCTTCATATGAGGGGATGGCTCAGAGGGGCGTCGACACAGAGAAAAGCAGCATGCTGTTGTAATGCGACTCGCAACCAATACACAAAACCCGGTTTCACAAACCTACGGTGGCCCCAACACCCCGAAGAAAATCTCCCAGATCGAACTCTCGCACTTGGCTACTGGAGACAAGCTCGTATGGACTGTCGCGCACGAACTAGGGCATTCAGTGAATATCCCGCATCATGGGGAAGGAGGAATTCAGGATGCGCACTGGGCGCTTCAACCCAATGGCTCATTCCTTGAATTCGTGAATCAAACGCCACCAGGAGTGCCCATTATCCTAAAACTGGAAGCGACGGGGCAGGTGATTTCGTCAACCATGTCCACCAGTGTCACCCTTTCCACGCAACTACATGGACTATTCAGCGGCGATGAAACATGCTTCATGCGCTACCCAGTCGCAAATGCTATTAAGTACGCGACGGAGCCAGGCGCACGCTACTTCATCAATCCTCCCGAGCCTTTCGGAGTGTCCCTATGCTTAGATGGAGTAGGGAAAACCTTCAACTCGAACCGGACCTATCCAAATGGCAGCCCTCAACCATCCCGCCATGGAAACGCTGCGGCTGGCCGCGGCAACTGCGTACATCGGACATGCGTCAATGACTTTATCATCCTTAGAGGGTGCGCCATGATGAAGCGCTTAGTTTATCCTTTGGGGGTATTGATATGCCTCAAAGGGGGCTTGGCTGCCGCCCAACTCTCGGCACAAGCACATCCCGAACAGCCACGACTCTACGTGACACCCCGCCCAGCCACCCTGGTCCCAGGGTGGCCACTCGTAGTGGACGTGGAGATCGTCCATGCGGAGCGCGGTGATGCCGACGGCTCGAGGGACACCGTGCTCGCACCGGGCTGGCACCAACATCTCCACCTGGATGCATGGCTGCGACCGAGGGGGAACCTCCGAGGCAAGCCCCGCCCTCCGCTACTGAACTGGCCGTTCAATCCCACGACGAATTCTTCCGAGCGACTGGTCGTGAGCCGTCGAGCGACTCCAACCCGCAGACAGACAGTTCACTTCGTACTCGCTCCAGAAGAAACAGCAAGGCTGCAACCCGGGGTCTATCAACTCGAGGCTGAGCTGGCTCCGCAAAGCGTGGAGGGTGGAGGGGAAGGCTGGAGGGTAACGGTTCCCTATAGCGCCCAGCTCACCGTGCAAGCGGCACCGGCTGAGCTGACCGCCTCGCTGGCATGCGATGCCGTGCGAGCCCAAGCAGACTATCAGGTGGCGAGGGGAAACCCGCAGCGTGCAGCCATCGTTCTGGATGAGTTCCTGGGCAAGAATGCCGCGACCGCGAGCGCCATGTGCTGGGGTGCACGCGGCCAGCTCTCGGAACAGGCTGGGCAACTCCGGGATGCAGTGGAGTACTACCGGAAGTCCAACCGCGCTTATCAGCGGGACTTCCGGCACGCGGGCAATCCTGATGCCGTCAGGGAGCCCCCCTACCAACTCCATTGCATGAAGCTGCTAGGCACACTGGCGGGCGGAAACACCAGCAAGAGGGAAGTCACCTCTCCCGTCACCGAGAAGCTCCTCCCCGAGAAAACGCTAGGTCGCCCCCGACAGGACACCTGCGATTGACCTTGCGGTGTGGACACCAATGACCTCACCCACCACCTGAACATAGTGGTGGTGTGGGGACTCACGTCCGCATCTTCAGCCGCGTCTCGTGCACGGCATCGCCCACGGCGCCAGTCTTGCCCTGCTCGGCGGCGCGCAGCAGGCGGAGGATTCCGGGGCCGAGCACATCAATCTCCGTGGACGCATACGTCTCCGTGCCGAAGCGCCGGATGGTCTCCGTCTGCGTCTTCAGGATGCGCACGTCCTGGTTGAAGATGTGGAGCGCCACCGGCATGGCCACGGGCAGCACGGCGCGCAGGAGCCAGCGCGGCAGCGGCAGCCGGAACGTCACCACCGCGTACACCATCGTGTCCCACTCCGACACGGGCGTCATCGCCGAGGTCACGATGATATGGCTCCCCTCGCCGATGCGGTACTCCACCTGCGCGATCGACGGCATCAGGAAGCGGTCGAAGTGCTGCACCACGCCACCGCCCGGAGCCAGGAGCCTCCCCACGACGCCGCTGGGACGCGGCTCGCCGATGTACTCCGCCTCCACCCGGTCCGCGCTGCGCCGCACCACCACGTCAATCTCGTTGCGCTTCTCCTCCGTGCGGAACAAGCCCCCGTGCAGGTACGCCGTGTGCGGCACGTCGAGCGTGTTCTCCAGCGTCGCGTGCAGCGAGCCCGGCGCGCGCAGGATGCGGCGCACCGTGGTGTAGTCCCCCGCCTCCAGCAGCGGGAAGCGGAACGGCTCCGTCGTGGGCACCGCGCCGGGCGTCGAGTACACCCAGATGAACCCATCCTGCTCCCGCGTCGCATACGACGTCGCGCAGCGCGAGCGGGCCTCCGGCTCACCCATGAACCCCGGGATGGCGCGGCACTGCCCGCCCGTGTCGAACTTCCAGCCGTGGTAGCCGCACTGGAGCTGTCCGCCCTTCACGCGCCCCAGCGACAGCGGGACGTTGCGGTGCGGGCAGCGGTCCACCAGCGCGCCAGGCGTGCCGCCCTCACCCCGGAAGAGCACCAGCGGCGTGCCCTGGAGCGTGCGCGCCAGCGGCTTGTCCTTCAGCTCACGCGAGGAACAGAGGATGAACCACGCATTCGGCAGGTTGACGACGGAGACGTGACCGGCGGGCGGGCTCATACGACGCAGTCTAATGGCCCGCACGGCCGGTGCACGTCTTCCCTCGCGGGCCCGCGCCGCCCGTCGGGGGGCGAGCAGTCGCCCTCCCCCGGCGCCTCCCGGACCTACAGCTTCAGCCGCCGCAACCTCAACGCGTTGGCGATGACCGACACCGAGGACAGGCTCATCGCCGCGCTGGCGAAGATGGGGCTCAGGAGCAGGCCGAAGAAGGGGTACAGCACCCCCGCCGCCAGGGGAACGCCCAGGAGGTTGTAGATGAAGGCGAAGAAGAGGTTCTGCCGGATGTTGCGCAGCGCCCCCTGACTCAGCCGGCGCGCCCGGACGATACCCCTCAGGTCCCCCTTCACCAGGGTGACACCCGCGCTCTCCATCGCGATGTCCGTCCCCGTCCCCATCGCGATGCCCACATCCGCCTGCGCCAGCGCCGGCGCGTCGTTGACCCCATCTCCCGCCATCGCCACCACGCGGCCCTCCTGCTGCAGCCGCTTCACCACGTCCCCCTTCCCCTCCGGCAACACCCCCGCGATGACCTCGGAGATGCCCAGCCTGCGCGCCACCGCCTCCGCCGTCGTCTGACTGTCCCCCGTCAGCATCACCACGCGCAGCCCCTCCTGGCGCAGCAGCGACAAGGCCTCCGGCGTCGACTCCTTCACCGGGTCCTCGACGCCCAGGAGCCCCGCCGCGCGGCCCGACACCGCCACCAGCACCACCGTCTGCCCCTCCTGACGCAGCGACTCGGCCCGCGCCGTCAGCGCCGTGGCCTCCACGCCGCGCGCCGACATCAGCGCGGCGTTGCCCAGCGCCACCTCCACGCCGTCCACCCGCCCCACCACGCCCTTGCCCGTCTCCGAGCGGAAGTCCTCCACCGCCGTCAGCACCGCCCCGCGCTCCTTCGCGCCGGAGACAATCGCCTCCGCCAACGGATGCTCGCTGCCCCGCTCCAGGCTCGCGGCCAGCCGCAGCAGCGTCGCCTCGTCGATGCCCTCCGAGGCCACCACCGACACCAGCCTCGGCTTGCCCTCGGTGAGCGTGCCCGTCTTGTCCACCACCAGCGTGTCCACCGCCTCCAGCCGCTCCAGCGCCGCCGCGTCGCGGATGAGGACACCCGCCTGCGCGCCCCGCCCCGTCCCCACCATGATGGACATGGGCGTGGCCAGGCCCAGCGCGCACGGGCACGCGATGATGAGCACCGCCACCGCGTTCACCAGCGCGTGCGCCAGCCGAGGCTCCGGCCCCCACACACCCCACACCACCGCCGTCACCACCGCCACCGCGATGACCACCGGCACGAAGACCGCCGCCACCTTGTCCGCCAGCCGCTGGATGGGCGCGCGCGTGCGCTGCGCCTCGCTCACCCGCTGGACGATGCGCGACAGCAGCGTGTCCTTGCCCACGCGCTCGGCCTTCATCACCAGCGAGCCCGTCCCATTCACCGTGCCGCCCGTCACCTTCTCCCCGCGCGACTTCTCCACCGGCAAGGACTCGCCCGTCACCATCGACTCGTCCACCGCGCTGGCGCCCTCCAGCACCTCGCCGTCCACCGGCACCTTCTCACCAGGCCGCACCCGCAGGCGGTCACCGGGGTGCACGTGCGCGAGCGGCACATCCTCCTCGTGCCCGTCCTCGCGAATGCGCCGCGCCACCGGAGGCGCCAGGCTCAACAGCGAGCGCAGCGCCCCGGACGTCGCGTGCCGCGCCCTCAGCTCCAGCACCTGCCCCAGCGCCACCAGGGTGACGATGACGGCGGCGGCCTCGAAGTACAGCGGCGCGGTGCCTCCGTGTCCGGTGCGCAGCCCGTGGGGCAGCAGGTCCGGGAAGAGCGTGGCGAAGACGCTGAAGACATACGCCGCGCCCGTGCCCAGGGCGATGAGCGTGAACATGTTGAGGTGCCGGTTCTTCACCGACGCCCAGCCGCGCTGGAAGAAGGGCCAGCCGCCCCACAGCACCACGGGCGTCGCCAGCAGCAGCTGCGCCCAGGCCAGCACCGACGCGGGCACCGCGTGCTGCACGGGCTGCCCCGGAATCATGTCCGACATCGCCAGCACCAGAAGCGGCACCGTGAGCCCCATGCCCACCAGGAAGCGCCGCCACATGGACGTCAGCTCGGGGTCCGGCCTGTCCTCGGGCAGCACCGTGCGCGGCTCCAGCGCCATGCCGCAGAGGGGGCAGCTCCCCGGCCCCTCGCGCACCACCTCCGGGTGCATGGGGCACACGTACTCGACGCGCGTCTCGGGGACGGAGAGCGTCTCCGGCTCCAGCGCCATGCCGCACTTCGGGCAGGCCCCCGGATGGTCCTGACGCACCTCCGGGTCCATGGGGCACACGTACATCGTCCCCGGCGCGGCGGGAGGCGGCGGCTCGGGCGCTTCCGGGGGTGGCGCGAGGTAGCGCGCCGGGTCCGCGCCGAAGCGCTCACGGCACTTCGGGTTGCAGAAGTGGAAGGTCCGCCCCTCGTGCTCCAGGCTGCCGCCCTTGGGAGCGCTCGGGTCCACCTTCATCCCGCAGACCGGGTCGATGGCGTGCGCCCCCTCGCTCGGAGGATGGGGAGCCGAGGGGTGCGGGTGGGAGTGGGAGCCCGGGTGGGAGTGGCGATGCATGGTGCGTCTCCTTTCCCCCGGGCCAACGAGACACCCGGCGGACTCTTACAGTCGATTTTCCGTAAGGGTGCGCACCCGCACCGGCGGCGTGCCCGCCTACTTGGGTGGCGCGTTGTAGCCCGCGTCGCCGTAGGGCTTCAGGCGGTCGAGCCACAGGTTCTCCAGCACGCGCAGCTCCTCGTTGAGGTCCACGCCGGGCTCCTTGGGCGGCTCGAGCACGTCGAGCACCTCGAAGGTGAACTTCTCCGCGCCGTGGCGCTTCCAGTCCTCGAGCAGCGCGGGGATGCGGGGCATGTTCATGGTCAGCTCGAAGCGGATGCGGTTGAGCATGCCCGGGACGTTGAGCGCCGAGCCCACCAGCACCTTGCCGTTGGCGTGGTTGCGCACGGCGAACACGCCCATCTCGGGAGGGTTCTCCTTGTACTCGCGCTTGAGGTCCGAGCGGCGGGCCCGGCTTGCGTTGGCATCAGGGGACGACATGGGCGACTTCCTCGTGGGGTGGGTGGGGATTTCGCGGCAGCGCTGGAGCAGGCGTTGTTCGAGCCGCGCGTGGGCCTGGGCATCGCGAGGCGCGAGCCAGTCCGGACCGGCCTTCGCCCAGTCCGGGTCCGCCGGGTCCAGCCCGAGCAGGCCCAAGAGCCCGGGCTCGCAGATGAAGAACTGCTCGCGGAAGGGGAAGAGGTAGCCCCCGAACTCGCGCAGCGACGCGGCGGCCTCCTCGTAGGAGGTGAACCAGCGATTGAGGTACGTGCCGCCGGTGCGGGAGAGCAGCCGCTCGAAGTCGACCTGGGGCGCGTCGCGCGCCTCGAGCGCCTGCTTCAAGTCGCTCCAGGTGGCGTGACCCTGCTCCCTCGCGATGACGGCGAGCGCGTGCTTGCGCTGGATGGAGTCACGGCGCGCGAGCACCTCGCCCAGGGACAGGCTGGCGAAGCCGGGCAGCACGCGCAGCCGCTCCGCCGCGCGCGTGGCCTTCGCGGGGTCGTCCGCGGCGAGCGCCTTGAGCAGGAGCGACGCGCGGACCTTGCACTCTTGGAGGGAGGGGGGCTCGGAGGTGTCTGCAACGGTTCCCATGAGAAGTCCCTGAACGGCGGCCCCACCCGTGTCATGGGCCGTGGAAGGAACTCATCGGAAACTGTCGGACCTGCCGGATGAAGCGAGGGTGACGTCGTCTTTTCGGGCAGGCGCCCCTCGGCACCTGCGAAGGAGTTAACGGCGCGCCCGGGACTTCGGCAAGCGCTTTCTCGCCGCGCCCGAGCGCCCCGCCCGCCGCCTGCTCAGGAGCGCGCCTTGCACGAGCAGTCGAGGCAGCCGTGGGACGCACAGGTGCCGCAGCTGCGCACGAGCTGCTTCTTGAGGGCCTGCCGCGCGCGGTGCAGGCGCACGCCCGCGTTGTTGGGGGTGATTCCCGCCTCCCACGCCACGTCCAGCACGGAGCGCTCCTCCAGGTCCACCTCGCGGACCATCTGCGCGTACTCGGG
This sequence comes from Myxococcus faecalis, assembly GCF_050039385.1. Taxonomy (NCBI): domain Bacteria; kingdom Pseudomonadati; phylum Myxococcota; class Myxococcia; order Myxococcales; family Myxococcaceae; genus Myxococcus; species Myxococcus faecalis. The sequence continues at coordinate 3,519,488 of NZ_CP144336.1, forward strand.
CTTGAGGGTGGGCAACAGCTCGCCCACGCACGCGCAGACCGCCTGCTTGAGCTCGGGGTCCTCGGAGGGCTCCTCGGCTCCCAGCGCCTCGCGTGCCAGCGCACGGCCCTCCACCTGCTGACGGCGGTAGTGGTCCACCAGCGCGTTGCGCAGCAGCCGGTAGAACCACGTCACCGCGCCCTCCTCGTCGTCGAGGACACGCTGGCTCTCCAGCGACTTCACGAAGGCGGACTGGAGGATCTCCTCCGCCGTCGCGCGGTTGCCCACGCGCCGCTCCACGAAGGCGAGGAACTGGCGATGGTTCTCCACCAGCGCCCGCGTCACCGCGTCGCCCTCCTCACGCACCACCTCGGTGTCCTCGGACGCGCTCACTTGACCACCAGCTGGCCCTTCATCATCTGCATGCCGCAGGTGAACTCGAACGTGCCGACCTTGTCCGGCACGAAGGACACCACGGTCTCCGTCAGGCCAGGCAGCGGGCGCTGGATGCCGAAGTCGGGGATGAGCAACTCGTCGCCGCAGCCCCCCGAGTCCTTGCGCACGAAGCGCAGCCGCGCGGGCACCCCCTGCTTCAGCGTCACCTCGCTCGGCTGATAGCCGCCCTGAACTGTAATCGTCACCTCCTGCACCGCCTCGCCGCCCGTCGCCTCGGGCTTCGCGGCGGACTTCGGCGCGTCCGTGGGCGTCAGCAGGAAGCCGATGAAGTACTCCGCGTCCTCGGGCATCGGCAGGCGCACCGTCACCTCCCGCTCCACGTCCGAGGCAGGCAACGTGCCGCTCAGGTACGCGCCGCCCGCCTCGGGCACCAGCGGCGCGGAGGCGCCCGTCACCTCCACCACGCCCTTGCGCCCCGCGAGCGGCAGCGGCTGCCGGAAGGCATCCGTCACCCAGACCCGCACCTCGCCGGAGCGCAGGGACAGCACCTCCAGATGCGTGTCGCCGCTCATCGCCACGACGCCACCATGGAAGGGCGTGTGGTCGTGCTCCAACGCCACCGCCTCGGCCACCACGCGCCCCTCGGCCTCCGTGCCCTTCACATGCACGCGCTGCCCCACGCGGGTGCTCAGCAGGCCCTTCGCGTCCTGTCCCGGCGCCGCGAGCACCAGCGTGGTGGCGCCACCGTCCCGGACCAGCGAGTACACGCCGCCCTGCTTCGCGCAGTCCGCGGCGCTCAGGCCCTCCGGAGGGGTCGCGGGACAGGGCGCCACGCGCAGCGTCCCCACGAGCCCGTTGCCGTGTCCGTTCGCCTCCAGGTGCGCGGCGAAGCGAGCGACCTCCGGCTTCCCGTCCTTCACCACCGTCACCACCATGGCCAGGTGGTCATCGCCGTGCTCGGGTCCCTGTCCCGACAGGTGGTCTCCCGCGGGCGTCAGCGTGACGTCCGGATAGCCGCCCTTGGCCACCTTCACCGAGCCCGTGGCCCCATCCACCGGACGCGGCGCGAGCGACGCATCGAGCAGGTACACGCGATAACCGCCGGCCCGCGTCGTCACCAACTCCAGATGCCCCCGAGGCGTCGACTCCACCAGTCCACCGTGGGGCGCGGCGTGCGCATGCGGCGCTTCCTCGACATGCGAGCGCGCGGCGGCGGCGACGGGCGCGGGCGCCGGTGACTCCTTCTTGCTGCATGCGGCCACCATCCCCGCCGCCACCACCACCGCGATGAATCCGTGTCTCATCTCTCTCCTCAATCCCAATGCGGGCCCGCGAGGGCCTCAATACGAGCCCGCGAGTCGCTCTCCCTCGGGCCGGGGCCCCGGGAGCGTCAGGTCATCCTCGGTCCGCGCCGCCGCCTTGCGCGCCAGGTAGCGCTCCAGCGCGGGACGCCCGAAGCGGTGGAACACGGCCGGCGTGACGAGCAGGTCCAGCAGCGTGGAGCTGATGAGCCCGCCCAGAATCACGGTGGCCACCGGGTGCAGGATCTCCTTGCCGGGAGCACCCGAGGCGAGCGCCAGCGGCACCAGCGCCAGCCCCGCCGTGAGCGCCGTCATCAGCACGGGCACCAGTCGCTCCAGCGAGCCGCGCACCACCATCTCCCGACCGAACACCGCGCCCTCGTGCTCCACCAGGTGGAGGTAGTGCGAGATGAGCATGATGGTGTTCCGGCTGGCGATGCCGCACAGCGTGACGAAGCCCACGAGCGTCGCCACCGACAACGGCTGCCCGGTGAGCACCACCGCCGTCACGCTGCCCACCAGCGCGAGCGGGATGTTGAGCATCACCTGCGCCACGAGGCGCGCCGAGCGGAAGTGCGCGTACAGCACCAGGAACATGCCCACGAGCGACACCAGGGACAGCAGCGCGATGAGCCGCGTCGCGGCCTCTTGGCTCTCGAACTGCCCCTCGTACGAGAGGAACGTCCCCGTCGGCAGCACCACGCTCGCGGCCACGCGCTCGCGGACCTCCTCCACCGCGCTGCCCAGGTCCCTGCCCGCTACGTTGGCCATCACCACCACGCGCCGCTGGAGGTGGTCGTGGTGGATGACGTTGGGGCCGCGCGACTCCACCACCTCGGCCACCGCGGCCACGGGCACCCGCGCGCCCGACGGCGTATCCACCAGCGCCCGACGGAAGGCCTCCGCGTCCACCCGCGCGCGCTCCTCGTAGCGCACCAGCACGTCGAAGGTCCGCTGGCCTTCCAGCACCTGCCCCACCACCACGCCGTTGAAGGCCTTCTCGAGCTGCTCCGCCATCGCGCCCGGCTGGACGCCCAGCCGCGCCGCCTCCTCGCGCTTCAGGCGCACCTGGAGCTGGGGAATCAGCGTCTGCTGCTCCACCTGGAGGTCCACCACGCCGGGCACCTGGGCCATGACGGCGCGCACCTCCTCCGCCTTGCCTCGCAGCGCCTCCAGGTCCTGCCCGAAGAGCTTCACCGCCACCTGCGCGCGGATGCCGGACAGCAGGTGGTCCAGTCGATGCGAGATGGGCTGTCCCACGGACACGGACAGGCCGGGCAGCACGGACAGCCGCTCGCGCAGGTCCGCGAGCACCACGTCCCGAGGACGCCCACCCTCCTTGAAGTCCACGTCCAGCTCCGAGTAGTGCACGCCCTCCGCGTGCTCGTCCTGCTCGGCGCGGCCGGTGCGGCGCCCCACGGTCTTCACCTCGGGGACGGAGGCGATGAGCCGCTCGGCCAGCAGCCCGAAGCGATTGGACTCCTCCAGCGACGTGCCCGGAGGTGCCAGCACGTTGACGGTGGCGGTGCCCTCGTTGAACGGCGGCAGGAAGGAGCGCCCGAGGAACGGCACCACCGCCACCGCGCCAAGCACCAGCATCGTCGCCCCCACCATCACCGCGCTCGAATGGGCCAGCGAGAAGTCGAGCACATGGCGCGCCCGCGCCTTCAGCCAGCGCACCACGGCGCCATCGCCGTGCTCCAGCAAGCGGCCCTTGGGGAGCAGGAACGCACACAGCGCGGGCGTCACGGTGAGGGACACGAGCAGGGAGGCGAGGATGGACACCACGTAGGCCACGCCGAGCGGCGCGAACAGGCGGCCCTCGATTCCACCGAGCGCGAACAGGGGCAGGAACACCAGCACCACGATGAGCGTGGCGAAGACGATGGACCCACGCACCTCCGAGGAGGCGAGGTAGATGACGCGGAGCACGGACTCGGGCTGCTCCTTCGCCCGATTCTCCCGGAGGCGCCGGTAGACGTTCTCCACGTCGACGATGGCGTCGTCCACCAGCTCGCCCACGGCCACCGCGAGGCCCCCGAGCGTGAGGGTGTTGATGGACAGGCCGAACGCCTTCATCACCAGCGCGGTGATGACGAAGGAGAGTGGAATCGCGGTGAGGGTGATGGCGGTGGTGCGCAGGTTGACGAGGAAGAGGAACAACACCACCACCACGAGCAGCGCGCCGTCCCGCAGCGCCTCCACCACGTTGCCGATGGCGGCCTGGATGAAGTCCGCCTGACGGAAGAGCGTCTCCACGCGCACGTCCCCGGGCAGCGTGGAGCGCAGCTCCTTCACGGCGACGTCCACCTGCTCCGTCAGCGCGAGGGTGCTCGCGCCGGGCTGCTTCTGCACCGCGAGGATGACCGCGGGGCGACCGTTCATGCCGCCATCACCGCGCTTCACCGCCGGGCCCACGTCCACCTCGGCGACCTGGGAGAGGCGCACCGGGACACCGTCCCGCATCGCGACCACCGTGGCGCGAAGGTCCTCCACGGAGGCGCTGCGCGCGAGGTTGCGGACCAGGTACTCGCGCCCGCCCTTGTCCACGAAGCCGCCCGTGGTGTTGCCCTGGGACAGCCCCGCCGCGCGCTCCACGTCCTCGAAGGTGAGCCCGAAGGCCAGGAGCTTCTCGGGCGCCACGCGGACCTGGAACTGCTTCACGCCGCCGCCGAGCACCGTCACCTGGGCGATGCCGGGAATCGTGAGCAGGCGCTGGCGCAGCACCCAGTCCGCCAGCGAGCGCAGCTCCAGCGGCGACGTGCGCCCCTCCTCGCTCTCCACGCCGAGCAGGAGGATCTCCCCCATGATGGAGGACACGGGCGTCAGATGGGGCGCCACGTCGCGCGGCAGGCGCTCACGCGCCACCTGGAGCCGCTCGGAGACGAGTTGCCGGTCCAGGTAGATGTCCGTGCCCCAGTCGAACTCCACGTAGACGATGGACAGGCCCACGCCCGAGGACGAGCGCACCCGCTGCACGCCGGGCGCGCCGTTCATCGATGTCTCGATGGGCGTGGTGACGAGGGTCTCCACCTCCTCGGGGGACAGGCCGCCCGCCTCGGTCATCACCGTGACGGTGGGACGGTTGAGGTCGGGGAACACGTCCACGGGGAGCCGCGTGACGACCCAGCCGCCATAGAGCAGCACCGCCACCGCCGCGAGCACGACGAACAGGCGATGGCGCAGCGAGAAGAGGATGACGTGGTCCAGCACTAGCGGCCCCCTCGCGCCAGCCGCAGCGCCGCCACGCCGGAGACCACCACCCGCTCTCCTGTCTTCAAGCCCTGGCGCACCGCCCTCCACGCGCCATCCGTGCCGCCGAGCACCACGGGGCGCAGCTCGAACGTCTCCGGCCCGGTGTGGATGAAGACGAAGGCGCGGCCCTCGTCCTCCACGACTGCATCCGTCGGCACGGCGAGCTCGTCCTTGCGTCCACCTTCTCCGAGCGCCACGTCCACGAACATGCCGGGGCGCAGTCGGCCCTGGCGATTGTCGACCTCGAAGAGCACGCGCACGCTGCGCGTCGCCTCGTCCACCATCTGGCCCACGTGATAGGGCTTCGCCGGGAAGTGCTGGCCGGGATAGGCCGCGGTGGAGATGAGCGCACCCGTGGTGCCCTCGGCCCGCGCGACCTCGGCCTCGTAGACGTGCGCCTCCACCCAGACGATGGAGGCGTCCAGCACGGTGAAGAGCGGACGCGACGGGTCCACCTGCTCACCCACGGAGGCTCGGGCCTCCACGAGCACGCCGTCGATGGGCGCGACCAGTGAGACGCGCGCGGTGCCCTGCCCCTGGCGTGCGCCCGCGAGGACCTCGCGCGCGGACTTCGCCCGGCTCCACTCCTGCTCGGCGGTGCTCACCGCGAGCCGTGCCTGTTGGACCTCCTTCTCCGCCACCACGCCCTGGAGGGACTCGAGGCGCGTGAGGTCCCGTCGAGCCTGCTCCAGCGCGGCCTGGGCGCGGGAGACCTCGGCCTCCGCCTGGAAGTGGCTCGTCGACAGGCCGGTGGACTCGGAGGTGGAGAGGCTCTGCTGCACCAGCGCCAGCACCTCGCCGCGCTTCACGCGCTGGCCGACGAGCGGCACGGCGCCGTTCGCCGCGAGCACCCGCCCCGCGACGGGCGCGGACACCTGGGCGATGCGGTCGGTGCGAGGCACCACCTTCCCGGGCGTCACCAGTCGGGACTCCACCGAGCGCACCGCCGCGCGGCGCGTGCGGACCTCCAGGAGGAACTGCGTCTCCTTCGGGACGGAGAAGGACGGGCCGGTGACGACTGGCTGGGCGGCGGCGTGGGACTCGCCCGTGTGCGCCAGGGCGACGGAGCCGCTCAGGGAGAGACAGAGGAACAGCGAGAACGTGGACCGCATCACCGACCTCATGTCCGCACCTTCTTGCGGCGGGACGTCCACCACGCCCCGACGACCGCCAGCAGCGATGCGCCGCCCACCGCGCCCCAACGCCAGCCTTCCGTGGCTCCGGTGGCGCCCGACGTGTCGTGGTCGTCCTCGAGATGCACCGTGCCGAGCGCCAGCACGTCGACGTCGTTGCCGCGCGTCACCGTGACCACGGCGGCCCACTCCGTCTCGGGTTCGAGCAGGGCCTCTGTCTCGTAGGCGCCTGCCGACAGCATTCGCGCGGGCAGCTTCTGCACGGTGCTGCCCGTGAGCGTGAGCTCCACCTGCGCGCCGCTCACCGGGGCGTTCGTCTCTGTCTCGGCGACCCAGATGCGGACCTGGGTCTTCGGCGTCCCGGAGTGCTCGGGATGCTTGAGCACGACCTCGAACACGTCCCCCGTCGCCGCGAGCACGTGCTGCGCATCACGAACCCCGGAGGACACGGCCGGTCCACCATGCGACTCGCCCTCGTGCGCCAGGGCGGGGAACGCCAGGAGCGCGAGCGCGCAGAGCACCCCCAGATGCTTCGGCGACGTGCTCATTCCGGCACCTGTCCCGTCGGGAGCCGCCCCGCCGAGCGCAGCAGGGCCACACGGGCCCGGACGAGCGCGGCCGCCGCGTCCACACCTTCCGCCGCCGCCGCGAACGCCCTGTCTCGCGCGAGGAACAAGGCATCGAGCCCCAGCTCTCCGGCCTCGTACGCGCGACGCACCAACTCCAGGTTGCGGTCCACCGAGGGGCGCACCGACATCAGTGACTCATGCGCCGAGCGCGCCGCATCGAACGTCGCTCGCGCCACGGCTTGTTCCGCGGACACATCTCGCTCCCTCGCCACCTGCTCCGATTCACGCACCTTGCGTCGGGCCCGCGCCTGCGCGAGCTCGGGCTGGTTCCGGTCCCACAGCGGCAGCGGCACCGAGAGCCGCGCGATGAGCAGGTGCTCGGTGTGCACATCCGAGAAGGCGCCGTGGGACTCCGGCCGTCGCTCACGCTCGTAGCCGAGGGACACCGTCGGACTCGAGATGCGCTCCCGGCGCAGCAGGTCCACCTCCGAGCCCGCCGCGGCCACCTCGGCGCGCGCCGCGACCAGGCTCGGGGGCTCACCCTCCAGCGACGAGGGCAGCGGCTGGGTCGCGGTGTCCACGAGCGAGACACGCAAGGCCGCGTCCATCGAGCGACCCAGGCGACGATTCAGCTCGGCCCGAGCCGCCACCACCTCCGCCACCGCCTGCGCCGCGCGGGCCTCCGCACGCGCGCGCTCCAAGGCAGCGGCGTTGCGGTCCAGCTCCGACACATCGCCCGCGGCGAAGCGACGCACCGTGGCCGCCTCCATCTGACGCGTCAGCTCGAGCGACTCACGCGCCAGCGTCGCGCGCGCCTCACGACGCTCCAGCTCCACGGCCGACTCCACCGCGCCCGCCGAAGCACTCAGCATCACCGCGTGACGTCGTGCACGGGCAGCGGCCAGGGCCGCGCTCGCGCGCTCCACGCGCAGCCCCGACTGCCCTGCGACCTCCAGGGACTGGCTCAACACCAACTCCGTGCGCTGCTCACCCGAGTTCCCCGTGAGCGCATCCGTGACCAGGGCCAGCTCGACGGAGGGGTTCGCGCGGGGCCAGCGGCCGTCGGTCGCGCGGACGCCCTCGGCGCCCTGCTCCTCGGCTTGCGCGGCCGCGACCTCCGGACTGCGCGCCAGCGCCTCCGACACCACGCGCTCCAGCGACCACGCCTCCGAGGGCGAGGCGGCCAGCACGAGCGACAAGGCGACGGACACGAGCGACATGCTCCGCTCCATCGCAAGCCCCGTACCCACGCCGACCCACAGCGATTCCAACAGGTTACGAGCCAGCACCAAGGCCACAGGTGTGACCGAAACCATCACACTGTGATGGCCCCGAGCGGAGCACGGCCTTGTGGCCTCACGGCGCACATCACCGCCTGCCGGGCTCATGGGCCGCGATGGAAGTCACCCGGATGAGCAGCCAGCCGGCGAGCCACGGCCCGTACTGCATTCAAGAGAACGCTGGCCGCCTCCGGCCGACGCCCTCATCCCTCCAAGGAAGCAATGTGACGCCAATCATTCATCATCGAGGCTCGTGCGGCCCGGTCACACGCTCGAACGACACTCCAAGGTTCCCCACTCCTTCGAGCGCAGTCTTGATGTCCTCCGAAACAACGAACGCGACCTTGAACCGCTTCAGCCGGAAGACCTGGGCGCCTTCGGTCTTCGCGGGGTCGATTCGCAGGCCGTAGATCCAGCTGTACTCCCCTTCATAGCCAGGGGCAGGTGCATCCCCGTCCTCATGGTGCACCTCCCGGCATCGCGCCTCGTCGATGGCATCAACCACCTTGGTTGCATTGACGACGAAGTACCGTTCTTGCGCCCCCTCCACCGTCACCGGAAACAGCTGGACGTCATCGGGAGCCAGCTTTCGGAAGACGTTCGCGAGCGCCTCACTGACGATCGGCGTGCGCTCAACTCCTCCAAACACGAAAGCGCGCTTCGTCCCTGGGTGTGACACCTGGGACCTGATGGAGCCAGGGTCCTCAAGCACACGCCCATCCGTGAACAGCCAAGGCTCTTCGAACGCCTCGCCGGATGTCCGCGTGGGCGTCTCCACGAGCCATCGAGGCACGTCCGCCAACCCCACCCAATAAAAGTTCTGCTCCATCCGGCCTCCTATCTCACGATGAAGCTGCGCAACTCCGAGCCGGGAGTCAGCAACTCGTCCGCAATCCTCGCGAGTTCCTTCTGCAGACTGGCCCTGCAGCTCTCCGTCGTTCTACACCGCGCGACGGAGCGCTCGAGGCGGGTCAGCACTTGATTGTGATAGAACTCAGGGTGAGGCCCTTCGTGCCCGTTGAGCCGGACCTTGTTCGCCGCATCCTCGAGCGTCATCCCGGCTCTCTTGAAGATCCTCTCGCACTCTGGCGTCCAAGGGCCGCCCGCCGCACTGGAGCTGGGGTTCTTGTTCGTGCAGATGTGGTGAACCGGCCCGGTCTCGTCTCCAGGGAACCGCCCTTCTCCATACATCACCAGGGCAGCGGCTGCTCCAGGTGCAAGCGTGACGTTCAGCACTCCAGCAGCGGGCATCGCAATGGAAGTCACGCCCCCCTGCATGGCGGCCCCGAGCTGGAATCCCGACTCGGCCTGGGCCTTGAGCGCGGCCTGGGAGAAGCCCGGGAGCCTTGGCCCTTGAGCCGCCATCGCGCTCTTCCCACCCAGCGCCGCCATGACGACGAGCACCAGGACGCGCGTGCCGTTCGCCCCCAGCACGTTCCCGAACCGATGCCCGATGTCCTGTAGCTCGATGACGCTCATCGCCTTGCCCGCATCATCCCACAAGCGGACGAATCCGCGCCCGATCTCCCAGACCGGTACGACCCCGAGGTAGGCCACCATCGCCGCCGTCAACGCCACCGCGATGACCTTGGTGACAGGTTCGGGTAGCGCCATCGTGAGAAGCATCGTCAACGCCGCTGACGTCACCATGGCCTTGAGTACGACCGGGTTCAGCATCTTGCCGACCTCGGATTCGACGCTGTCCCATACGGTGTCTAGCGCGAAGGACAAGGCCATCAGCGTCCGGTCCTTTCGGGAGAACGTCAGCCCCGTTCCGCCCACCAGGGTCAAGCAGTCGTCCGCATCGGGACAGATGCGCGAGTACAGCGTCTCCAGCGAGCTCCCCAAGCCCGAATCGACGAGGCCATGGGACGATGCCAGAAGTGATTGGGACCGAGACCACCCGCGCTCGTCCACCTCTTCAGTCTCCCGGAACGCAACGGCCATCCGCGTGTCCAGGATGAGGCGCACGACCGCAGACCTGAACTCGTCGTCACTCACCTCGACCGGTTCGACATCCACCGACTCATGGACGACCCGCTGTCCACGCCCGACGTCGATATGGACAACACGAGTGCTCGTACAGCCCATCGACAGAAGCAGTAAAGCCACTACCGCAATCGATCTCATGGAACTCCCCGAAGCTGCCTCCTGGCGGAAGGAGGCGGGGTATCGTGACTCCGGGGGCTGACAATCCTACGGGGTCATGAGGGCCACACCCGGCGGCGCCTTCCAGGAAGTCCCGCAAGCACAGCCAGCGGCGTCGCTTCCGGCTCTCACACGACCAACCATGCGGGCTTGCGTGGGATTGACAAGGCCCCGCATCCCGTTTATTTCGCATGCAGCATCAAGAGCGGTCCCGCTTCGGCGGTGGCCCGACAACCTGGAGACGGACCTCCAAGGTGTCCAAACGATGCGGTCCGGAGAGCAGGTGCTCCCCGGGCAAACCAAGTGTCCGAGGCGAGGCAGTCCCTCCGCTTCGGTGAGAGAGGACCTCGTGGTTCCCACCGCTCGCATCGCCCCCCTGTACCCCGCGAAGGTCCGTCGCGCGTTCCGCTCGCCCGAGAGCGTCCGAATGCGCCACGCCCTGCCACGCACGCTCGCGCGAATGCGCGGGCCGGTGCACGCCGGCTAGGGCTTCCACCCCTCCTTCCTTTCATTTCTTCCGTCGGCGCTCCAGCGCCGCGCTCGCTCGACGTGTGCGTCGGCGTCGCGGACGTGCGCCTCCATGTCTTCAGGGCGCCAGGCCCTCGTTCGAGGTTCGCAGATGAGCAGCAATTCCTATCGGGTGATGAAGTTCGGCGGCTCCTCCGTGGGCTCCCCGCGCCGGCTGCGTCAGGTCATCGAGTTGATTGGACAACACGCTCGCACGGGCCCGCTCGCCGTCGTCGTGTCCGCCATGGGCGACACCACCGACTGGCTGCTCGAGGCCGCGGACCTCGCCACCCGGGGCGAGCTGGAGGGCGCGCTCACGGTGGTGGGCCGCATCGCCCACCTCGCCAAGACCAACGCCGCCGCGCTCCACCCCGCGCAGTCCGCCACCCTCGCCGCGCGCGTCGACCAACTCCTCGCGCCCCTGCAACGGCTCCTCCACGGCCTCTCCCTCACCCGCGAGTGCTCCCCCGCGTCCAAGGACAAGGTCCTCGCCTTCGGTGAGCTGGTCTCCGCCACGCTCCTCGCCGAGCTGCTCGACGCCTCCGGCACCCAGGCCCGCTTCCGCGACGCGCGTCACCTGCTCGTCACCGACGACGCCTTCGGCACCGCGCGCGTGGACGTGCCTCGCACTCGCGAGCGGCTCCAGTCGAGCAGCGCCGAGTGGGGCACCACCGTGCCCGTCATCCCCGGCTTCATCGCGTCGACGCCCGACGGCCGCACCACCACGCTCGGCCGCAACGGCTCCGACTACACCGCCGCCCTCGTCGCGCAGGGCCTGGGCGCCACCGAGGTCACCGTGTGGACCGACGTGCTCGGACTGCACACCGCGGACCCGGACCTGGTGAGCGACGCCTACCCCGTCCCGCACCTCTCCCACGGCGAGGGCCTGGAGCTGGCCGCCGTCGGCGTGCGCATGCTGCACCCGCGCACGATGATTCCGCTCATCGAGTCCGGCATCTCCCTGCGCATCCGCAACACCATGCACCCGGAGCACCCGGGCACGCTCATCGACGCCGTCGGCTCGAGCGACGTCCAGCGCCCCACCTGCATCGCCACCCGCGAGGACCTGGCCCTGCTCGGCATCGAGGTGCGCAAGCTCTCCGACCAGTTCCAGCTGGGCGAGCGCGTCCTCGCGGCGCTGCGCTCGGCCCGCGTCACCGTGTGGATGACGGCCCAATCCGCCAACGGCCAGTCCATCGCCGTGGTCATCCCCCGCCCCGACACCGAGCGCGCCAGGACCGCGCTGGAAAGGGAGCTGGCCCAGGAGCTCGCCCGCCGCGAGGTCGAGCCGCTCGGCATCCGTCAGCCCGTGACGCTCGTCACCCTCGTGGCCGAGGCGATGGGCCACGGCGTCAACGTCGCCGGCCGCTTCTTCAGCGCGCTGGGCGCGGTGGGCGTCGGCGTGCGCGCCAGCGCCCAGGGCGCCAGCTCCCGCTCCATCTCCTGCGTGGTCGACGCGGCGGACACCGCCATCGCCGTGCGCACCACGCACGCGGCCTTCAACCTCGCCCACCAGCAGGTCAGCCTCTTCCTCCTCGGCAAGGGCACCGTGGGAGGACAGCTCCTCACCCAGCTGCGCAGCCAGGAGTCGCTGCTGCGCGAGCGACATGGAATCGCCCTGCGCGTGGTGGGCATCGCCGACAGCCGGCGCAGCCTGTTCAACCCGACCGGCCTGCCGTTGGAGGGACTCGAGGAGCAGCTCGCGCGCGTCGTCCGCGGTGAGTCCGGCACGCGCGCCCTGCCGCCGCTGCTCGACGAGCTGCGCCGGCTGCCCGTGCCCATCCTCGTCGACTGCACCGCCAACGGTGACGTCGCCTCGCTCTACATCGAGGCGTTCCGTCGGGGCATCCACGTGGTCGCCGCGAACAAGAAGCCGCTCGCCCTGCCGTGGAACGAGCGCGAGGCGCTGCTCGCCGAGGCCCGCCGTCACCACGTGGCCTACCACTACGAGACGACGGTGGCCTCCAGCCTCCCCGTCATCGACACGCTCGCCAACCTGGTGCGCACCGGCGACACCGTGCGCCTCATCACCGCGTCCCTCTCCGGCACGCTGGGCTTCATCTGCAACGAGCTGATGGCGGGCGTGCCGCTGTCCACCGCCGTGCGCACGGCCAAGGAGCGCGGCTTCACCGAGCCCGACCCGCGCGAGGACCTGTCCGGCGCCGACGTCGCGCGCAAGGCGCTCATCCTCGCCCGCGAGCTGGGCCTGCCCCTGTCCCTCTCCGACGTCGCGCTGGAGCCCTTCGTCCCCGAGCCCGCCGACGCGGGCGACACCGCCGAGTCCTACCTGCGAAGCCTCCGCGCGCTCGACGCGGAGTACACCCGGAAGGTGGAGCACGCCCGCCAGGGCGGCACCGTGCTGCGCTACCTAGCCCGCATCGACCCGACGCGGCTGGGCACCGACACCCCTGTCATCCGCGTGGGGCTCGCGCCCGTGGAGGCGGGCCAGCCCGCCGCGGACCTGCGCGGCTCCGAGTCCTTCGTGTCCTTCACCACCACACGGCACAGCGAGTTCCCGCTCACCGTGCGCGGCGCGGGCGCGGGGGGCGCCGTGACGGCCTCCGGTGTCCTGGCCGACATCCTCCGCGTCTCCCAGACGCTGCGCGGTCGATGAAGCACCCTCGGCTCCGAAAGGAATCACGACCATGAAGCTCGCCACCGCCCTCGTCCACGCCGGCACCCGCCGCGACCCGGCCACCGGCGCCATCGCCGTCCCCGTCTACCACTCGGCCACCTACCAACACCCCGCGCTCGGACAGTCCACCGGCTACGACTACTCGCGCACGAAGAACCCCACCCGCGCCGCGCTGGAGGACGCGCTCGCGCAGCTCGAAGGTGGCGCCCGGGGACTCGCCTTCGCGTCCGGCATGGCCGCGCTGCACGCCGCGCTCAGCCTCTTCGGCCCCGAGGACCACGTGGTCCTCACCGAGGACCTCTACGGCGGCACGTTCCGCCTCGTGGACCGGCTGCTCCACCTGCCCCACACCTTCGTGGACACGACGAAGCCAGAGGCCGTGCGCGCCGCGCTGCGCCCCAACACCCGTGCAGTGGTGGTGGAGACGCCCACCAACCCGCTGATGAAGTCCGCGGACCTGCCCGCGCTGGTGGCGCTCACGCGCGAGGCGGGCGTGCTGCTCATCGTCGACAACACCTTCCTCACCCCGTACCTCCAGCGCCCACTGGAGCTGGGCGCGGACGTCGTCGTGCACTCGGCCACCAAGTACCTGGCGGGTCACAACGACGTCGTGGCCGGCGCGCTCGTGGTGCGCGACGCGGCGCTGGGCGAGAAGCTCGCGTACCTCCAGAACGGCATCGGCGCCATCCTGGGGCCGCAGGACTCGTACCTGGTCATCCGCGGCCTCAAGACACTCGCGCTGCGCATGGAGCGCCACCAGTCCAACGCGCGCGAGGTGGCCGCGTTCCTGTCCGGCCACCCCAAGGTGGAGCGCGTCCACTACCCGGGCCAGGGCGGCATGCTGTCCTTCAGCGTGAAGGACGCGGCCCTCGTCCCCCAGGTGCTCGCCGGCGTGCGCCTGTGCCTCTTCGCCGAGTCACTCGGCGGCGTCGAGACGCTCATCACCTTCCCCGCCACGCAGACCCACGCGGACATCCCCGTCGCGCGCCGGGAACAGCTTGGCATCACTGACCGACTGCTTCGCCTCTCCGTGGGTATCGAGGACTGCCATGACATCATCTCCGACCTGGCCCAGGCGCTCGACGGGCACTCCCGCTCCGAAGACGTTCGCCACGCGCCTGCTGCACACCGGCCATGAAGTGGACCCGGTGACGGGCGCCGCGGCGGTGCCCATCTACCAGGTGTCCATGTTCGACCAGCCGGGCCTGGAGACGCCCGGCGAGTTCGACTACGCGCGCTCCGGCAACCCGACGCGCAAGGCGCTGGAGGGCGTGCTCGCCACGCTCGACGAGGGCGCGGGGGCGTTCGCCTTCGGCTCCGGCATGGCCGCGCTGTCCACCGTGCTGATGCTCTTCAGCGCGGGCGACCACCTGGTCGTCACCGATGACTGTTACGGCGGCACCTATCGGGTGCTCACCCGGGTGTTCAGTCGCTTCGGGCTGAAGGCCACGTTCGTGGACACGAGCGACCCGGAGGCCGTGCGCGCCGCGTTCCGGCCCGAGACGAAGGGCCTCTTGGTGGAGACGGTGAGCAACCCGTTCCTCAGGCGCACCGACGTCAAGGCCATGTCCGCGCTCGCGCGCACCTACGGCGCGCTGCTCATCGTGGACAACACGTTCCTGTCGCCCTACCTGTCGCGGCCGCTCACCGAGGGCGCGGACATCGTCGTGCACTCGGCCACCAAGTTCCTGGGTGGGCACAGCGACGTCATCGCGGGCACGGTGGCGGTGCGCACGCCGGAGCTGGCGAAGGAGGTCTACTTCCTCCAGAACGCGGTGGGCGCGGTGCTCGGCCCCCAGGACTGCTTCCTGCTCCAGCGCGGCATCAAGACGCTCCAGGTCCGCATGGAGCGACAGGTGCGGACGGCCGCGGCGCTGGCTCGTTGGCTCGCCGGCCGTCATGAAATCGAGAAGGTCTACTACCCGGGCATCGGCGCGGTGGTGTCGTTCCGGCTGGCGAGCGACGCGATGACGTCGAGCTTCGTGGAGGCGCTCAAGCTGCCGCTGCTCGGCGTGTCTCTGGGCGCGGTGGAGAGCATCCTCACGGTGCCGGCGAGGCACTCGCATGCCTCCGTGCCCGCCGCCGAGCGCGAGCGTCGGGGAATCACCGACGCGCTCATCCGCTTCTCCGTGGGTCTGGAGGACGTGGAAGACCTCCAGGCGGACCTGGCGAACGCGCTGGGTCGAGCCTTCCGGGAGGCCGCTTGAGGAGGCGGTCGGATTGACAGTGCGGGACGGATTGATTACGTCTGGAGCTCGATGCTCGTCTTCGTCGCCACGTCCGGAACCTGTTGTCGCGGCATGTGTTGTCGCGTCACGACGGGTCCGTCCGTTCGAGCGTACTGAGCGTCCTTCGCGCACAGGCGTGTCCGGCCCGTCCCCAGCACCTGGAGACGGGCCGTTCTCTTTTTCCCCACACGCCGGGGCGCTGCATCGAGGTCCCGGCCCTTCCCACCGAGAGACCGGATGCCCCACAACATCTACCCCGACGTGACGCAGCTCATCGGCCGCACGCCCATCGTCCGCCTGTCGCGCATCGGCACGCCGGAGGAGGCCACGCTGCTGGCCAAGGTCGAGTTCTTCAACCCGGGCGGCAGCGTGAAGGACCGCATCGGCCTGGCCATGCTCGAGGACGCGGAGAACCACGGCCGGCTGCGTCCGGGCATGACGATTGTCGAGCCCACCAGCGGCAACACCGGCGTGGCGCTCGCGATGGTCGCCGCGGTGAAGGGCTACCGCATCATCCTCACCATGCCGGAGAGCATGAGCGTGGAGCGCCGGCGCATCCTGGAGGCGTATGGCGCGGAGCTGGTGCTCACCCCCGCGGCCAAGGGCATGAACGGCGCCGTCGAGGCGGCCGACGAGCTGCTCAAGCAGTTGGGCGACAAGGGCTTCATGCCGCAGCAGTTCCGCAACCCGTCCAACCCGGAGATCCACCGCCGCACCACGGCGAAGGAAATCCTGGGCGATCTGGACGTGACGAAGCTGGACGCCTTCGTGGCGGGCATCGGCACGGGCGGCACCATCACCGGCGCGGGCGGTGTGTTGAAGAAGGCCAACCCGCGGCTCCAGGTCATCGCGGTGGAGCCGCTGCGCTCGCCGCTGCTCACCGAGGGCAAGGCGGGGCCGCACCGCATCCAGGGCATCGGCGCCAACTTCGTCCCGGAGGTGCTGGACCGCGCCGTGTACGACGAGGTCATCGACGTGGCGGACGTGGATGCGTACGTGGCCGCGAAGGACCTGGCGCGCAAGGAGGGACTGCTCGTCGGTATCTCCAGCGGCGCGGCGCTGCACGCGGCCCGTCAGGTGGCGCGCCGACTGGGGCCCGGCAAGACGGTGCTCACGGTGCTGCCGGACACCGGTGAGCGTTACTGGAGCTTGTTCGCGGCCTTCGCCGAGGAGCTGGCGAAGACACCGCAGGGAGTCGCTGGATGATTGAGTTGCGCGGTATCAGCAAGGTCTACAGACAGGGCGGGCGCGAGGTGTCTGCGCTCCAGGACGTGACGCTGCGGGTGGACCCGGGCGAGGTGTTCGGCGTGCTCGGGCAGAGCGGCGCCGGCAAGTCCACGCTCATCCGCTGCGTCAACCTGCTGGAGCGCCCCACCCAGGGGCGCGTGCGGGTGAACGGGAAGGAGATGCTGTCGTTGAGTCCCGATGAGCTGCGCCAGGCGCGGCAGGGCATCGGGATGATCTTCCAGCACTTCAACCTGTTCTCCTCGCAGACGGTGGCGCAGAACGTCGCCTACCCGCTGGAGGTGGCGGGCCTGCCGCGCGAGCAGATTCGCGAGCGGGTCGCGGAGCTGCTCTCGCTGGTGGGGCTGTCGGACAAGGCGGACGTGTATCCCTCGCGGCTGTCGGGCGGGCAGAAGCAGCGGGTGGGAATCGCGCGGGCGCTGGCGCCGCGTCCGCGCATCCTGCTGTCGGACGAGGCGACGTCGTCGCTGGACCCGGAGACGACGCGCTCGGTGCTGTCGCTGCTGAAGGACCTGAATCGCCAGCTGGGGCTCACCATCCTGCTCATCACGCACCAGATGGAGGTGGTGAAGGCCATCTGCGACTCGGTGGCGGTGCTGGAGCAGGGCCGGCTGGTGGAGCAGGGCAAGGTGGTGGAGCTCCTGTCGCGGCCGGGCACGCATCTGCATGAGCTGTGCTATCCGCCGTTCGCCACGGGCGAGGCCTCGGTGCTGCGAGGGGGACAGCGGGTGTCGCTGTCCTTGTCGGGTGAGCACTCGACGCGGCCCATCCTGTCCACGCTGGCGCGGCGGTTCGACGTGGACGCGCACCTGTTGGAGGGCTCGCTGGAGCGCGTGGGTGAAGCGCGCGTGGGCCGGCTGTTGTTCGAGCTCACCGGCGCGCCGGACGCGGTGAGCCAGGCGCTGGCGTTCCTGCGTGAGCAGGGCCTGACGTCCGAGGAGGCGGCCCATGCCTGGTGAGCAGCTGGCGCGGGCGCTGTGGGTGGCGACCCTCGAGACGCTCTACATGACGTCGGTGGCCACGGTGCTGGTGGTGGTGCTGGGGCTGCCGCTGGGTGTGCTGCTGGTGCTCACGGACCGGGGCGGACTGTGGGAACGGCCGGCGCTGAACCGCGTGCTGGGCACGTTGGTCAACGTGGGGCGCTCGGTGCCGTTCATCATCTTGATGGTGGCCATCGTCCCGCTGACGCGGTTGCTGGTGGGGACGACCATCGGCACCACGGCGGCCATCGTCCCGCTGGTGGTCGCGGCGATTCCCTTCATGGGTCGGGTGGTGGAGCAGGGGCTGCGCGAGGTGGACGGAGGGCTGGTGGAGGCCGCCATCGCGATGGGCTCCACGCACCGGCGGGTCATCTTCCGGGTGCTGTTGCCGGAGGCCCTGCCGTCTCTCGTGCGCGGCGTCGCGCTCGTGGTTATCAGCCTGCTCGGCTACAGCGCCATGGCGGGCGCCGTGGGCGGAGGTGGGCTGGGAGACCTGGCGGTGAAGTACGGCTACATGCGCTTCCGCACCGACGTCATGTTGGGCTGCCTCGCCGTGTTGCTGGCGCTGGTGCAGCTCGTCCAGTGGCTCGGTGACGGCCTGGCGTCCCGCTTCGACCACACCACGCAGCGTCCCAGCCGCGCACACGAGTGAAATTTCCGCGCGGGTCTGTTGTTGGCCCGCGCCCCTCTCCCCTTCGGACATGCGGAACCCCCACCCCATGAAGCCACCCGCGTCATTCCTGCTCATCCCCCTGGCCTTCGCGGCCGTCTCCGCCGCGTTGCTGGTGGGGACGGGCTGCAAGAAGTCGGAAGCCCCCGCCACCGGCGAGGCCCCTGGCATTCCCACGCTGAAGGTCGGCGTCAACCCGGTGCCGCACGGGGAGATTCTCCGCGCGGCGGTGCCCGTGGCCCTGCGCGACGGCGTGCGCGTGGAGGTGGTGGAGTTCACCGACTACGTGCAGCCCAACATCGCGCTGGCGGACCAGCAGCTCGACGCCAACTACTTCCAGCACGTGCCCTACCTGGAGCGCTTCGCCGAGGACCGGAAGCTGTCCTTGCGCAGCGCGGGCTCGGTGCACCTGGAGCCGCTGGCGCTGTACTCGACGAAGTTCCGTCAGCTCGCGGAGCTGCCCGAGGGCGCGCAGGTGACGATTCCCGCCGACCCGAGCAACGCGTCCCGCGCGCTGCACCTGCTCGCGGACCAGGGGCTGTTGCGGCTGCGCGAGGGCGTGGGCGCCGGCGCCACGTTGCAGGACGTGGTGGGCAATCCTCGCAAGCTGGAGTTGAGGGAGATCGACGCGGAGCAGCAGCCGCGCACGCTGCAGGACGTGGCCGCCGCCGTCATCAACGGCAACTACTTCCTGGAGGCGCAGAAGCACCTGAACCTGGACGCGAAGGTGCTGGCCCGTGAGTCCGCCACGCGCAACCCGTACGCCAACGTGCTCGTCGTGCGGAAGGGTGACGAGGGTAGCCCCGAGGTCCGCACGCTGCTCAAGGCCTTGCAGTCCCAGGAGGTGCGGCGGTTCATCGAGTCGAACTACGGCGGCGCGGTGGTGCCGGCGTTCTGATGGGACGAGCGAGCTACTCCGTGCGCTTGAAGTCGTCGGAGCGTACGCCGTAGCGCTTGAGCAACCGGTGGAGACTCTCGCGCTCCATGCCGGCGCGCTCGGCGGCGTGGGTGACGTTGCCTCCGAACTCCTGCATCAACGCGGTGAGGTACTCGCGCGACACGGTGTCGCGCGCGCCGTCCACGGCTTCGCGGTAGGGCAGCTTCGCGAGGGACTCGGTCGTGGCGCGGACACCCGGGGCGGTGCTGGCCGCGCGGGGCGTTGTCAGCACTTCCGGTGGAAGCTCCTCGGGAGTGATTCGCGTACCCTGCGCCACGGCCACCGCGCGCGCCACGGCGTTCTCGAGCTGACGCACGTTCCCGGGCCACTCGTAGGTGGAGAGCGCGCGCAGCGCCTCGGGCGTGAAGCTGTCCACCTCGGGCCTCCCGGCGCGGGAGAGGAAGTGCATCGCGAGCAGCGGGATGTCCTCGCGTCGCTCTCGCAGCGAGGGCAGTCGCACCGTCACCACGTTGAGGCGGTAGTAGAGGTCCTCGCGGAAGCGGCCCGCGGACACCTCGGCGGACAGGTCGCGATGCGTGGCGGCGACGACGCGCACGTCCACCTTCACTGGCGTGGTGGTGCCCACGCGGCGGACCTCCCGCTCCTGGAGCGCGCGGTTGAGCTTCACCTGCACCGGCAGCGGCAGGTCTCCAATCTCGTCGAGGAAGAGCGTGCCGCCGTGGGCCTCCTCGAAGAGGCCGGGCTTGGCCACCGTGGCGCCGGTGAACGCGCCCTTGGCGTGGCCGAAGAGCTCGCTCTCCACGAGCTCCGCGGGCAACGCGCCACAGTTCACCGCGACGAAGGGCTTCGAGGCCCGGGGGCTCTCGCGATGCACCGCGCGCGCGGCGAGCTCCTTGCCCGTGCCGGTCTCTCCCGTGAGGAGCACGGTGAGGTCCCTGGCGGCCACCTGGGACAAGAGGCCGTGCAGCGCGCGCATCGCGGGGCTCTCGCCGAGCATGCCGTGGAGGCCGGGGGCCACCGCGAGGCGTGCCTTCAGGGACGAGACCTCGCGGCCCTGGCGGCGCTTCTCCAGCGCGCGGGCCACGACGAGCGCGACCTCGTCCGGGTCGAAGGGCTTGGAGAGGTAGTCGTAGGCGCCCTCCTTGATGGCCTCGACGGCCTTCGGGATGCTCGCGAAGGCGGTGACGAGGAGGACCTCTGTCTCGGGGGCGCGGCGCTTCACCTCGCGCAGCACGGCGAAGCCATCCGCGCCCGGCATCTGGATGTCGGTGACCACCACGTCGAAGTCGCGCGAGGCGAGGCAGGCGAGGGCCTGCTCTCCATCCGCGGCCTCCGTCACGGCGTAGGCGTCTCCGAGCATGCGCGAGAACAGCTTGCGCATGTTCTCCTTGTCGTCGACGACGAGGACGGTGGGCTTGTTGGAGGAGCTCATGACATGGCCTCCCGCTCCGCGGACACGGGGGGCAGGCGGAGGGTGAAACGTGCGCCGCCGAGAGGGCCGGTGTCGGCCTCGATGCGGCCACCGTGGGCCTCGGCGATGGCCTGGCTCACGGCGAGGCCCAGTCCGGTGCCCGTGGACTTGGTGGTGAAGAAGGGTTCGAAGAGGCGACGTCGGTCCTCGGGCTTCACGCCCGGGCCGGAGTCGGAGACGGCCACGGTGGCGCCGCCATCCTGGGAGGGCGCGATGTGGACCTCGACGGTGCCGCCGTTTCCTGCGGCCTCGGCGGCGTTCTTCACGAGGTTGAGGAGCACCTGGCGCAGGCGCGAGGGCTGCGCCCAGACATTCGCCGCGCCATCCACGCGCACCTGGACCTGGCCGAGTCGCTCGGCCTCACGCAGCCGGGCCACCACGTCCTCGCACGTCTCCCGCAGGGGGAGCTGCTCCACGGGGCCCTGGCCCGGCCGGGACAGGTCGAGCAGTCCCTCGACAATCTGCTGACAGCGCACCGCCTCCTCCTCCACCACTTTCAGGTCCTCCGCGAGGGCGCCCTCCGCCTTGCGCTGGAGGATGCGCACATAGCCGAGGATGACGCCGAGCGGGTTGTTGATTTCGTGGGCGACGCCCGCGGCGAGTCGGCCCACGCTGGCGAGCTTCTCGTGTTGGACGAGCTGGGCCTGATGGGTGCGGAGGGCCTCGGTCATGCGGTTGAACTGCGCGGCGAGTCGGCCGAGCTCTCCGGGGTCGTCCTCGGGGATGCGGGTGTCGAGGTTGCCTTCGGCGAGCCGAGCGGCGCCCTCGGAGAGACGTGCGACGGGGCGGGCGACGGAGTTGCCGATGTAGATGCCCACGCCGACGGCGAAGAGGGTGGCGCCACCGAGCAGGAGCAGGGCCCAGCGGAAGCTGGTGTGCTCGACGGCGGCGACGTGCTCCTCGAACGAGCCGATGGAGGTATCGAAGCGGCGGGCGAGGGCCTCGGCGCGAGCCTGGATGAGGGAGACGCGCTCGAGTGCTCGACCGTGGGCGGAGGTGACGGTGGCGTGGTCCTTGGCGAGGACGGCGGGGAGGAGGGTCTCACGGTAGAGGCGGTCCAGCGCGTCACCGTTCTCCTGGATGTCCGCCACCCAGGCGCGCTCCTCGGCGTCCTGAGCCTGCTCGCGGAGCCGGCGGGTGAGCTCCTCGACGCGGGCGCGCGACTCCTCGTGGAAGTGAACGTGGCTGGCGTTGCCGAGGATGATGGTGTGGGCCAGGTGGGCGTACTGGTCGCGTACGGCGGTGGCGAGCTCGAGGGCTTCGCGGACACGGCCGCCGGCCTCGCGCAGCTCGTGGGAGCCATCGTGGATGTCCGCCAGCCGGGCGAGCGCGAAGCCCGAGGCCGCGGTGAACAGCGCCACCAACGCACCGAAGGCGAGCAGCAGCTTGCGAGTCGTGGAGCCGGAGGTCGGAAGCATCGGGCTCTATATAAGGGAGAGCGGGGCCGTGTGGGCGGGATGCAGGTAGAGGGGCGTCGAGCATGCGGGCGCTCTCGCGGAGAGATTCTCCCTGTCGGCGCGTGCACAGTCTGAGGCATCCCACCCTTGAGGTCAGCTCCCGGACGGACCACCTGGGATAGAATCCACGTGGTCGTTTCCTGCGCCGGGGGGCACCGCGATGACGTGGCCGACCATCCGGGTCTGTGCGCTGTCCTGCGCCCTGCTGGGCTGTCCCGAGGTGCATCGGCGTGACGGGCTCGTGGACCGGGCTGCGCACAGGGACTCGCTGGAGAACATCCCCACGCGGTGCACCAGCAAGGAACGTGAGCTGTATTGCGGCGGCAAGGCACCGGACGACCCCGAGTGCATCCAGCACTGTGGTGAGCCCGAATGAACTGGCGCTCTTTCGCAGGCCTGATAGCCGCGCTGCTGCTTCCCCTGCCGCTCGTCCTTCTCTTCGCGAGCGCACTGCGCACCGAACGCACGGAATCGATTCACGGTCGTCAGGTCAGCCCAATCCTCTCCGAGGAGGTTCGCGGTCAGCTCAGGACCTACCACCGCAACTGCCGGGACAGTTCCGGCTGCGTGCCCCCCCTCGGCTGCCTCATGGATGCGCGCGCGCATGCCCAGTACTGCGCCGACAGCCAGTGCCTCGCGGATTCGCAATGTCCAGACGGACAGATCTGCCAGCTCCTCGCGACGGAGGGCGATGGGCCCTTCGTCCGGCACTGTCTCCCCATCGGCCTCCGCGGCGAAGGCGAACCCTGCGTCAAGGTCCCAGCCACGCTCGAAGAGGCCTGTGCCCGTGGCCTGACCTGCGGCGGCCGAACCGGCTTCTGCGGACGTCCCTGCGCGCCCACCTCTCCCAACGACTGCGGCTCAGGCTTCTTCTGCGCGGACACGCTCCCTGTCCCCGTCTGTCTCCCTTCATGCGAGCAGATCACCTGTCCCGAAGGGCAGCACTGCATCCGGCACGAAGAAGGAGCCTCCGCTTGTGCTCACGTCTTGGGACCTCAGTGCCAGACCACCCCATGCCCTCACGGACAAACCTGTCGAGTCATCCAAGCGCCACAGCAGCCGGACCGCATCTGGTCCGAGTGTGAGCAGCGCTGCGGCGACCGCTTCCCTCCCTGCCCCGACGCCCAGGTCTGCGACGGCTGGTCCTGCAAACAGCCTTGCGACCCCAAGGGCCCCAACACCTGCGACGAGGGCTATCGCTGCTTCCAGCGTCGTCCCTCCAGCCCCTGGGTCTGTCACCCCGACTGGTGACCCGAGTCATCAGGTGATGCCCGTCGTCATCGCACCGTGCTCGCGCGTCACCGTGCACGAGCATCCCAAACCCCTGATTTCCCACGGGAGGTAACGCCCCGCCCCGCGCGTCCCTCAGTGGCACAGCTCCTGCTCAATCCCCCCCCAGGTCGCGCAACGCAGCGCCCGCCCCACTCCCCCGAGGCCGACATGTCCATCGCCATCCAGAACCGCTCGCCCCTCCCGCGCACGTCCTGCCTCGAGCCCACCTCCTCCCTCCCCCAGTCCACTCCGACGCCCCGCGCCGGCAATGACGTCCAGCGCAAGCTCCAGGCCGACTCCTTCGAGCAGGGCGACCTCGCGAAGCTCCAGGCCCAACTGTCCCAGCTCCTCGGCGGACTCACGCAACAGCTCCAGTCGCTCGGTGTCCAGGCCCCCGCGTCCCTCGGCGGTGAAGCACCTCCCGCACCCGCGAGCATCTCCGCCCAGAAGCCCTCCGCGCCCAGCCTCGCCGCCAAGGCCGCCGAAGCCCCGCGCACCCACCCCACCAGCGACGCGGGCCCCGGTTTCGGCGCGCCCTCCGCCGGCTCCACCGTGCCCGCGCCCGTCGACCAGCCGTGGCTCGCCAAGAACAACGTCGGTGCGCCCTACAACAGCAACATCCAGCTCATCGACCCGGGCCAGAAGGACCAGTTCAAGTACACCAACACCTTCACCAACAGCACGAACCAGCCCCAGACCATCACCCTCTGGAACAAGACCGGCGAGCACGGCGGCCCCAACGACGGCCAGCACTTCGACAAGAGCACGCCCAAGACCTTCACCCTGCAGCCCGGCCAATCCCAGCTCGTCGCCTTCGACACCAACACCAGCGTCGCCTGGTGCGTCTCCAAGGACGGCACCGCCAACCCCAGCGCCAACTACGGACAGACCTGGGGCGAGGCCTCCTTCGGCCACGCCGCCACCGGCTGGAGCGGCTACGACACCAGCCAAATCAGCCCCGCCGGCCACCAGGGAAAGATGTCCATCTCCAACCAGGCCACCGGCGCCAAGGTGACAGAGGCCAACGCCTGGCAGACCCCCTCCGACAGCCCCGTCGGCCGCGACGTCGGCGTCCCCGCCGGCCCCCTCCACCTGTCCACCGTCTTCAGCTGAGCCGCGCCCTCGTCACCCAGGCAGCTTCGACAGGAACGACAGCAGCGCCGCGTTCACCTCCGCGGGTCGCTCCTGCGGCGCCCAGTGCCCCGCCTCCGGGATGACCCGCACCTCCGTCAACCCCGGCACCAGCGCCTTCATCGGCTCGAGCGGCGCCAACAGGCGCCCCGGGTCCTTCTCCCCCGTGATGAACAACGCGGGCTGCTCGATTCGCGCCGTCGCCAGCTCGGGCAGCTCCTCCCAGTCCCGGTCCATGTTCCGATAGCGATTCAAGCCGCCTCGGAAACCACTCCGCTCGAACTCCCCCGCGAAGTACGCGACGTCCTCCTCCGAGAGCCACGCCGGCAACGACGCGGGCGGCGGCGTGAGGAAGCCATCTCCAGGCTTCTTCGCACGCACCGCCCCCGCGCCCAGGTCGAAGCCCGGCTCCCCCGCCAGGATCGTGCGCATCGTCCGGGGCACGTCTGCCTCCAGCTCCGCCTCCGCGACGCCCGGCTCCTGGAAGTACAGGATGTAGAACCACTTCCCCGCGAACGCCCCCTGGAAGAGCTGCGTCGGAGGCATCGGCGTGCGCCCCAGGTGCGGCACGCTCATCCCGACCACCGCGCGGAAGCGCTCCGGATGCAGCGCCGCGCACGTCCACGCCATCGCGGAGCCCCAGTCGTTCCCCACCACCACCGCGCGCTCCTCGCCCAGCGCATCGAGCAGCCCCACCGCGTCGGCGACCAGCTGCTTCATGCTGTACGCCTCGACCGCCGCGGGCCTGTCGCTGCGCCCATAGCCTCGGATGTCGGGCGCCACGGCGTGATACCCCGCCGCCGCGAGCGCGATGAGCTGGTGCCGCCACGAGTACCAGGACTCCGGCCACCCATGCAGCAGCAACACCAGCGGCCCCGTCCCCGCCTCCGCGACGTGAAGCCGGATGCCGTTCGTCTCCACCGTGCGATGCGTGATGTCGCTCATGTCGACTCCTCCTTCGGTTCACTTCCGCCTCGGCGCCGAGGCCCTGGATGATTCGCGCGGACACGGCCGTCCCGTCCCCGCCCACTCTTGCCGAGCGACACCCCCATGTCATTCCCCTTGCGCCCCCACCGGCCCGCGAGCATGAGAGCCCACAGGGGCGCCACCCGCGCCCGCTCCCGAGGAGTTCCTTCCGAATGACGACGCGCTTCAAGAACCTGGATGGCAGCGGCCCCCAGCCGTTCGGCACCGTCTTCAAGTGGGCAGTCGCCGACAAGCTCGCCGGCCGTCGCCGCAAGTCCCCCGACCACGCCCCCGTGCCTCGCGTGGAGCCGGACCTCGCCCTGCTCCACACGCCCCCGGCGCCAGGTGAAGGCGCGCGGCTGACCTGGCTGGGCCACGCCAGCTGGCTCGTCCAGTTGGACGGCCTGTCGCTCCTCATCGACCCCGTGCTGCGCGACGCCATCAACGTGGTCATCCGCCGCAACGTCCCGCCCGGCGTTCCCATCGACCAGCTACCGCCCATCGCCACAAGCCTCGTCTCCCACAACCACTACGACCACCTGGACCTGCCCACCCTCCTCGACGTGGGCGCGCCCATCGTCACCGGCCTGGGCCATGCGCCCGTCTTCAAGGGCACGCGCCTGGGCGTCACCGAGCTCAACTGGTGGCAGTCCACGAAGGTCGGCCCCGTCACCGTGCACTTCGTCCCCGCCCAGCACTGGAGCCGCCGCGGCCTCAACGACGCCAACCAGATGCTCTGGGGCGGCTTCGTCGTGGAGGGCTCCACGGCCCGCGTCTACCACTCGGGCGACACCGCCTGGTTCGACGGCTTCGCCGACATCGGCAAGCGCTTCCCCCGGCTCGACGCCGCGCTGTTGCCTATTGGCGCGTACGACCCGGAGTGGTTCATGAGCCGCCAGCACATGAACCCCGAGGACGCGGCGCGCGCCTACGACGCGCTCGGCGCGAAGCGCTTCCTCGCGATGCACTGGGGCACCTTCAAGCTCACCGATGAGCCGCTCGACGAGCCGCCCCGCCGCCTGGACACCGAGTGGAACCGCCGGGGCTGGCCGCGCGAGGACCTGCACGTGTTGCCGGTGGGAGGAACGCTCACGGTGCGCGCCGGTTGAATCACACCGGAGCCTGTGCTGTGGAAAGCCCATGCTCCTCGCCACCGCCCTGTCCCTGGCGCTCACCCAGGCGCCGCCACCCCTCACCACCGTGTCCGAGCAGAGCGGCTGGGTCCGCACCGGCCGCTACTCCGAGGTGGAGGCGCTCTGCCGCGCCTTCCCCAAGGCCTACCCCGGCAAGGTGCGCTGCGACACCTTCGGCACCACGCCCGAGGGCAGGCCCATGCTCGCGCTCGTCGCCAGCGCCGACGGCGCCCTCACCCCCGCCGCGAACAAGAAGAAGAACCGCCCCGTCGTCTTCTTCCAGGGCGGCATCCACGCGGGCGAAATCGACGGCAAGGACGCGGGCTTCGCGCTGCTGCGCGACATCCTGTCCGGCAAGACGCTGCCCGGCGTGCTCAAGGGCGTCACCGCCGTGTTCGTCCCCGTCTTCAACGTGGACGGCCACGAGCGCTTCGCCCCCAACCACCGCCCCAACCAGGTGGGCCCCGAGGAGATGGGCTGGCGCGCCACCGCGTCGAACCTCAACCTCAACCGCGACTACGTCAAGGCCGAGGCCCCGGAGATGGTGGCCCTGCTGCGCTACCTCCACACGTGGGACGCGCTCGTGTACGCGGACCTGCACGTCACCGACGGCGCCAAGTTCCAGCCCGACGTCTCCGTCGGCATCGAGCCGCAGCAGTCGGGGCCCCAGGCCCTGCGCGCCCTCGGCGTGAAGCTGCGCGAGGAGCTCTTCCAGGAGCTGGAGAAGGAGGGCCACCAGCCGCTCGAGTTCTACCCGTCCTTCCTCGAGGACGACGACCCGGCCTCCGGCTTCGCCTACGGCGTCCCCACGCCGCGCTTCAGCCACGCCTACGCCGCCGCGCACCACCGCTTCGGCGTGCTGGTGGAGACGCACTCGTGGAAGCCCTACGCCGTGCGCGTGAAGGCCACGCGGGACGTCGTCGCGGGGCTGTTGCGCCTGGTCTCCCGGGACGGCGCCACGCTGCTCGCCGCCGTGAAGGCCGCCGACGCCGAGGCCCAGGCCGGCAAGGTGCGCGACGTGGTGCTCGCGTGGAAGAGCACGAAGAAGAGCCGCGTCCTCCCATTCAAGGGCTACGCCTACGAGCGCGGGCCGTCCGAGGTCTCCGGCCAGACGTGGATTCGCTACGACGACACGAAGCCGCAGGTGTGGAACGTGCCCTACTTCGACACCGTGGAGCCCGCGCTCACCGTGAGCATGCCCGCGGGCGGGTACGTGGTGCCGCCCGCCCACGCGGCCTGGGTCGCCGAGAAGCTCACCACCCACGGCCTCACCTTCCAGCGCCTCACGCGCGCCTCACCCACCACCGACGTGGAGGTCTTCCGCGCCACCGAGCTGAAGTGGGGCACACAGTCCAACGAGGGACGCCAGACGCTGTCGGTCAAGGGCGCGTGGGAGAAGCAGTCGCGCGAGCTCCCCGCGGGCTCGCTGTACGTGCCCAGCGCCCAGCCCGGCGTGGAGCTGGTGGCGCACCTGTTCGAGCCCTCGGGCTCCGACTCACTGCTCGCGTGGGGCTTCTTCAACCCCCACTTCGAGCAGAAGGAATACATCGAGGACTACGTGCTGGAGCCCTTCGCCCGCGAGCTGCTGGCCAGGGACGCCGCCGTGAAGGCCGAGTGGGACGCGAAGCTCAAGGACCCGGCCTTCGCCAAGGACCCGCGCGCCCGGCTGCGCTTCTTCTACGAGCGCCACCCCGCCCGCGACACGCGGCTGCGCGTCTACCCCGTGGTGCGCACCGCCGCCGCGCCAACGGCCTCGCGCTGAGACACGACGGCCCCGGAGGCAGGTGAGCCTCCGGGGCCGCGGTACTTGCTTCGACCCGCTCCCGAGTCACCCCGGGAGCGGGCCACCTCCCACGCCGGCCCCCGCCTCACGACGAGGGGCCGACGCGCGGAGGGGCTGCATCAGCCGATGACGCCCTCGCAGGCGCAGAGGCTGGGGTTGCACACCGTGTTCGACGGGCAGCCGCCGCAGTCCGGCTTGCACGCGCACGAGCAGGACGCCGCGTCCGGCTGCGCGGTGGGGCCGCAGTTCAGCGTCGACGTGTCACACGCGCAGGCGCACACGTTCGGGTCGAACTTGTAGCCCGCCGCGCACGTGGCCGTCTGGACGCACGAGCAACTGCACGTCGCCGTGTTGCACGACTCGTAGGTGCCGCACGTGCCACCGCAGTCCGGCGCGCACGTGAAGGAGCACACCGCCGGGTCCGTGTTGCAGACCTGGCCCGAGGCGCCGCCACCACCGCAGTCCGACGGGCACTCGCACTTGTCCGTGGTGCGGTTGCACGACAGCTTGCCGTCGCAGTAGTCGGCCTCGGTCGCGTCGTAGTACGGGTCATTGCGGCACGGGGGCGGCACGCCGTTGGGGTTCGTCGTGCGGTCGCTCCAGTAGCGGTAGGAGACCGCGGCCTGGGTGTTGTCCGCCTGCGGGCGGCAGCCACCGAAGAACGACAGCGTGCGGTTGATGCCGTCCACGTCGAAGCCGTGGGTGCGGCTGCGCGGCAGGTCCGCCGGCGTAGGGCACGTGGTGGGGTTGGCCACCGCGCCCACGGACACCTTCACCGAGGCGCCGATGGGCGGCTGCTGCGTGCGGTGACCCACCGACGCGATGACGCTGTCCACGATGCCGTTGATGGTCGTGGTGATGGAGCCCGCGTTGCGGATGGAGCCCACCACGCCGCCCGTCGCCTGGATGATGTCCAGGTGCTTCGGGTTGCGCGGGTCCTCCTGCGGGTGGCACCAGGTAGACGTGTCGTTGGTGGCCAGCTCCGGCGGGCAGATGATGCCGTGGACCTGGATGACCTGCCCCAGCGGGTTCCTCGTGGCCGCCGTGGTGCCCGTGCCCTTGAAGTACTGCTCGAAGATGGCGATGGAATCCGTCGAGTAGTCATGCGTGTCCGTCAGGATGACGACCACCACCTTCGCGCCGGGGCGAACCTTGGACGGGGACGACGTCCCGTCCGGCGCGAGCGGGCCGTTGAGCGCGGCCCGGGCCGCGTCCATCGGCTTCTCGCTCCCCCAGCCCTCCACGTTCACCCAGCAGCCCTGGTTGTTCGAGCACGTCGTGGCAGGCGTGCCAGCCGGGATGGTGACCCCGGAGCACTGCCCCCCGCTGCACGTGCTGTCGCTCGTCAGCCAGGCGCGGAACTGGTTCATGTTCGTGGTGAAGCCGCGCACGACATTGCGGTTGGCGTGGTTGCTGGCCGTGGAGGTGTAGCTGGTGGTGACCATCGCCAGGCGCCAGTCCAACGTGGAGTTGGACAGCTTGTTCGCCACGGCGGTGGCCGCGTCGGCCAGCGACTGCTGCGAGTCGCGCATGGAGCCGGAGTCATCCACCACGAACAGGAAGTCCACCACCGCCGCGCGCGTGCTGAACAGCTCGCACTGCACCGCGTCCGCGTCACCGAACTGCGCCAGCGACGAGCCGCCCGCCGTGTCCGTCAGGGCGAACAGGCTGCCGTTCTCGTTGTAGCGGGACGTGGGGGTGATGGCGAGCACCACCAGCACGCTGTCGTTGGAGCGGTGGACGTACTGGCCCTGCAGGGTGAACGGACCGGTGATGCCCGCGGTGCCCGCGAGCGAGCCCGTGCTGTTGGGCACCATCGAGCGCACCAGCGTGTTGGTGAGGGCCTTCAGGTCCTGCGTGCCCGCCAGGGTGTAGCGCGCCGACAGCGCGGCGTAGCCATCCCAGGTGGTGAACGTCTGCGACACCTCGCGCGCCGCGGTGTTGAACGACGCGCCGCGGATGGCGGCCTCGTCGCCCGTGGGCGTGGTGGAGCCGCCCGCCTGGCCGCGCTTGTACGCAATCACCGTCACCTGCCGGGTGTCGTCCCAGCCGATGACGCCCACCGTGGAGCCCGCCACGGTGATGTTGGTGAGGTTGGCGTCCTTGAAGGTGGCCGGCAGCGCGAGCCGGATGTCCGCGCCGTTCTCCTCCTTGAAGGTCACCGGGCGCAGGTTCGACGCGCGGCACGCCTGGCCCGCGGGGGTGTTGGGCGCGCCGTCCGCCGGGTTGTTCGGGTCCAGCTCGCCCGGGTCCACCTGGCCGTTCTGGTTCGCGTCCTCGGCGCCGTCGGCGATGCCGTCACCGTCCGAGTCGGGGTTGTTCGGGTTCGTCGTGCTGGAGGGCTGCGCGTCGCCGGAGTAGCCGCAGTCCTTGCGGGGCGCGTTGGCCGTCGTCACGCCGCGCTCCAGGCCGTCGCGCAGACCGTCGCCGTCCGTGTCCGGGTTGGTGGGGTCGGTCTCGTTGCCGTCCACCTTGCCGTTGCCGTTGGCGTCCTCGCCGAGGAAGCCGTCGCGGCCCGGGCCGTCCTGCAGACCGTCGCAGTCCGTGTCCGTCAGGCGCGGGTCGGTCTCGTTCGCGTCCACCTTGCCGTTCTTGTTCTCGTCCTCGACGCCGTCGGGCAGGCCGTCACCGTCCGTGTCCGCCTTGTTCGGGTCCGTGCCGGTGGCGATCTCCACCGAGTCCGGGATGCCGTCGAAGTCCGCGTCGGGGATGGAGGCGGCGCAGTCGCGCACCTTCGGGTCCGTCTCACCGGGGTCCACCACGCCGTTGCGGTTGCGGTCCTCGTCGCCGTCCGCGCACGAGTCGCCGTCCGTGTCGGGCTTGAGCGGGTCGGTGCCCATCTGGATTTCCAACCCGTCCTGCAGGCCGTCGCCGTCGGTGTCGCGCTTGCGCGGGTCCGTCTCTCCGGGGCTCACCGTGCCGCTCTTGTTCGCGTCCTCCACGCCGTCGGGGATGCCGTCGCCGTCCGAGTCGATGGCGTTGGGGTCCGTCTCACCCGGGTCGCGGCGACCATTGCGGTTGGTGTCCTCCAGACCGTCCGGGATTCCGTCGCCGTCCGTGTCCGCCTTCACGGGGGAGGTGCGCGAGTCCGGGTCCAGGTCCGCGCGGAAGGAGCAGTTGGGATCAACGCTGCTGGTGCGGCCGACCTCGACGCCGTCACGGATTCCGTCGCCGTCGGTGTCACGCAGGCCCGGGTCCGTCTTCAACCCACCGGGATAGACGTTGGCGAACTCCTCCGCGTCCGTCAGGCCGTCGCAGTCGGAGTCCTTGGTCGGGTTCTTCGTGTCGTTCACATCCGTGGGAACACGACCCGGGTCCGGGTCCGGGTCCGGCTCGACGCCCGCGTCCTCCGGCGGCGGCGGGCCCGCATCCGTGCCACTGTCCGGGTTGTTCGTCCCGCCATCGTCTGTGTTGTCGGGAGGGTTGGGGTCGGGGTCAGATCCACCGCAGCCGGCCAGCAACGAAGCTGACACGAGCACGCAGGCGATGAGCCGGGTGAGGGGCTTGCGCATCATTCGACTCCAGGGCCCTGACTCCGGGGGGGTATTGGATGAGCCAGGGGGAATCCGAAGTCTATGAAGAGTCGGGCCCTCGGGTCAGCGTCTATTCCCCTGCGTACGAGTTTACCGTCGCTCTTCGTATGCTCTCTGTTCACCGTCATGGACGGATTGCCGCGTGACTGTTTGCGAACAGTGTTCGCGCCCTGGGAGGCGTCGGTTATCGTCTCTTTCGTGCCTGTCTTCGGTCTCGCGGCGTTGTGGAATGGAAGGGCCTCGCCCGAGCTCGCGGCGGCGGTGGTGGAGGGCTTGGGCAAGCTGTTGCCTACCGCGCAATCGATGCAGCTCGTCGTGGCGATGCAGGCGGAGCAGGCCGGCGTGGAGCTGAAGGTGGAGGCGCCGGGCTATCCGCGCACGTCCGTCGAGCAGCTCGCGGACGAGGTGAAGAAGAGCGGCGGGACGTTCGTGGAGTTGTGGCGTCTGCCCAAGGCGGAGCGGGATGCGTTCCGCAACACCACCTTCGCGAAGGGGCGCACGTTCGGAGGCGAGGAGCGCGCCCTGGCGGCGCGCACGCTGGCGCAGCACGTGAGCGCGCTGGCGACGCGGCCGGAGCCCACCGCCGGGCCCGTGGCGCCCGCCGGGCCCGCGCCCGTCGCGACGTCGGAGGAGGACCCGCGCAAGGTGCCCGCGGCGCCGCCGGGGAGTCCGCAGCGGCGGGGGCGGCGCTTCGCGGTGCGGCTGGAGCTGGCGTTCCGCACGGAGCTGGACTTCGTGCGTGAGCATGCGCTGAACATCTCCAACGGCGGGTTGTTCGTGCGCACCGCGCACCGGCCTCCTCCCGACAGCGTCGTCACGGTGGACGTGACGTTGCCCAACGGCGAGCACCTGCAGGGCGAGGCGGTGGTGGTGCACGTGGTGGATGACCCGTACAACGGCGGCGTGGGACTGGCGTTCCTGAGTGACGACGCCACCTTCTCGCGGACGCTCGACGGCTATCTGGCGAGCCTGGTGGGTGGGGCGGGATAGGACATGGACGTGGGGGGAGAAGAGCACTGGCCGCGCGACTGTGGTCGCTTCGAGCTGCTGTCGCGACTGGGGCGCGGCGGGATGGCGGAGGTGTTCCTGGCGCGGGTGAAGGAGGGTCCGCGCGTGGGGGAGCAGGTGGCCCTCAAGCGCGTGCGTCCCGAGCGCGCGCATGACGACGAGGCGCACGAGCAGTTGCTCCATGAGGCGGAGCTGGCCAGGTGCCTGCGCCATCCGCACATCGTGGGCTTCGTCGAGTACGGGGAGCTTCGCGACGGCGGCTATCTGGCGCTGGAGCTGGTGGAGGGGCCGGACCTGGGGCGGGTGCTGGCGCAGTGCCGCAAGCGGCGCATCGAGCTGCCCATCGACATCTCGGTGCTCATCGTCCGGCAGGTGTTGGAGGCGCTGGCGCACGCGCACCAGGCGACGAGCACCACGGGGCGTCCGCTGGGCGTGGTGCACTGTGACGTGTCGCCGCACAACGTGCTGCTGTCGCGGACCGGTGAGGTGAAGCTGGCGGACTTCGGCGTGGCGCGCTCGCGGGCGGGGATGACGCTGGACGCCCGGCGACTGGGCAAGCAGCACTACCGCTCGCCGGAGCTGCTCGCGGGCGAGGTGTCCGTGGCGGTGGACCTGTGGGCGACGGCGGTGTTGCTGTACGAGCTCTTGTCGTTGGAGTCGCCCTTCCCCTCCGGGCCGGGAGAGGAAGTGGAGTCCGCCATCCGGGGCGCGCGGGTGAAGCCCGTGCGGCTGCATGTGCCGGAGGTGTCGGACGCGCTCGCGTTGGTGTTGGACCGGGCGCTGGCGCCCCACCCCGCGCAGCGCTTCGGCTCCGCCGAGCAGTTCGCGCGGGCGCTGTCCTCGCTGACGGATGACCGCGTGGCCACGCCCCTGGCCGTGGCCGCCGTGGTGCGCGGCCTCATGGGCCCGGGGGCTTGAGGGCTCAACGCCCGGTTACTGCAAGGGCAGCGTTCCCTGTGGCGTCCCCGAGCGTCCCACGTCGACGATTCGCTTGAGGAAGCGCTCACGCTGGGCGGCGTCATCCACGTTGATGACCCAGTCCGCGGCCTTCGACAGCACCAGCTCCGCGGCGCCGACAGCGGCCTGACGGCCTCGCGTCATCACGTAGGCGATGAACAGGGGGCGCTTGTCCAGGTTCGCGCTCCGGAACAGCTCGCGGAAGGCGAGGAACTCCTGGCTGATGTCTCGCAGGTCCTCTTCGAGCTGCGAGCGAGTCCCGACGATGGGCTCCATCAACAGCAGTTCCTGTCGCCCCTCGACGAACTGCGAAATCTCCTGGGCCGCTTTCGCATGCGTACTCGGCAGGAAGCTGGGTGAGTAGCGCCGCTGGACGAACTGGCCCACCTGCCACTGCTCGAGGAAGCGTTGCCCCAGCGTGTCCCGGTGAGGTCCTCGTGGCACGGTCTCCCGAGCATCAGCCTCGCTCGCGGGCTTCTGGGGGAGCAGATGCTTCTCCACCCAGGCGCGAGGATTCGTCACCTCCTGGGGCAGCAGAAGCTCCTCTCCAAGCCGGGCCAGCGGGCTGACCTCTCCCGAGGGGAGGTCGAAGCGCGTGGGGCTGGCCAGCGCATCGAGGATGGCCAGCATCGCGAAGTGCGCCTTGCGTCCGCCGATACAGCCGGGCGCGGGCAGCCACGGGGAGCGCGCGAACTCCACCCGGGCTCCGCTTTCCACGAGCGCACCAATGGTGACCTTCGCCCCCGAGAAGGGGTCCGGCACGTAATGTACGAGACGGATGCGAGTCATCACCGGATTGCTCCAACCACCTGGATGTAGCGCTCGACGAGCTGTGTGGCCTGCTCCATGCGCCTGGAGAGCGCCGAGAACAGTAGGTCGCTGCCCGACTCCCCGACAAGCATGCAGCTTTGCTGGACGCATTGCCGCAACATGACGGAGCCCGCCAGCTCGGCTGCCCTCTTCGCGGCCTTGTAGGCGCCAACCTCCAGCAGCCCTACAGGAAGGCCCCGGGCCAGATTGGGCTTTTCTGGAATCGACAGGCCCGCATCGGAGAAGTCCTGGGGATAGCCCACCAGCGAAGCCCCAGCGTCGATGGCCCACGCCCAGACGTCCAGCTCATCCCCCATCGAGGTCAGGAGGATGTTCTTCGCATGGCGGTCATGGTTGTGGATGAGCGCATCGAGCGTGAGCATGGCCCCGAGTCCTTCCAGGTTCTTGACGAAGTGCGCGTGCGCACCATTCCAGTGCAGCGGCGAGGAAATCAGCGCGCTGAGCCACCCCACCTCCGTGCCCGGGCCCTTGAAGAAAGCCCCGTGAGGCTGCGGAACCCCCAGCGCGTTGCCCAGGTACCAGCCGACGAGCTCCGCCAGCAGTTCCTGCCAGCCCATGTCGACCTTGCGCACCCAGGGACGGCCGAGCGGGTCCTTGAAATAGTCCGCCCCGCTGGTGTGCTCCACTTCGACCTGGGCGACATGCATGCCGCCCGTGACGGTCTCGAAGCACACCTCGACGCCGGCATCCCCGAGGAGGTCTTTCGACTCGCGCATCTGCCCCACCCCCATGGAAACAGCCCACCACCAGGACTCACGCGAGTCGGCGCACCTCGGCGAACGGAATCCCCAGGTCGCCCTCCACCACCAGTCGGCTGCGGCCGCCGCCCTGCTTCACCACGCGCACCTGGACGCCGATGCGCTCGGCCAGCCCCGAGACGTGGGAGATGATGCCCACCTGTCGGCCCGTCGCCTGGAGCGCGTCCAACGTCGCCAGCGCCACCTCCAGCGTCTCCGGGTCCAACGTCCCGAAGCCCTCGTCGATGAAGAGCGTCTCCACCTGCGTCGTCTCCGACGACAGGGAGGCCAGCCCCAACGCGAGCGCCAGTGACACGAGGAAGCTCTCGCCTCCAGACAGGCTCGCCACGCCGCGCACCTCGTCGCCCATGTCCCCGTCCACCACCTGCAGGTCCAGGTCGTGCCCCGGTACCCGCATCAGGCGATACCGTCGCGCCAGCTCCTGAAGATGCGCGTTGGCGTGGAGCAACAACGCGTCCAGCGTCAGGCTCTGCGCGAAGACCTTGAAGCGCTTGCCGTCATGCGAGCCGATGAGGTCTCCCAACACCTTCCACACCTCACCCGCCCGCCGCAGCTCCGCCAGCGCCTGCGCCTCGCTGCCGTGACGCGCCCGCGCCGCGTCGTCCGCCTCCAGCTTCGCGCGCAACATCGCCTCCGCCCGACGACGGACCTCCACGTCGTCGCGCAACTGCGCCCGCGCCGCGGAGGCCTCCTCCTCCGACAGGCTCGGCGGTCCACCCTGCTCGTGGGCCGTGTGACGCTCCCGCCGCTCGTCGCGCACCGCGCGGGCCTGGGCCTGCGCCTCGCGAAGCACCGACAGCGCCCGGGCCTCCGCCTCACACCAGGCCGCGTCGTGCGCGAGCAGCGCCTTCACCACGTCCAGCGAGAGGCCCTGCGCCGACAGCCTCCGCTCGAGTTCCATCCGCGCGGCCTCGCGCGCTTCCAGTGCGCTCGCGAGGCCGCGCACGGCGTCCTCCAGGCGCGCCAGGGTGACGCTCTCCGCCTGTCGTGAGGACTCGGCCGCCACCCGCGCCTGCTCGTATGCGGCCATGGCGGCGTCCAGCTTCGCTCGCAGCTCCGCGCGGACCTCCTGCGTCGGACGGCCGCCGAGCAGCGCCGCGCGGGCCCGGGTCGCGTCCGCGCGCGCCTGCTCCTTGAGCGCCGCCCGGGCCGCGTCGTCCTCGGCGCGCCGGGTGCTCGCCTCCAACTGTCCCTGCGCGCGCGCCCGCTGCTCCTGCTCCTGCTTCTCGAGGGCCTTCGCATCCTCGACGAGCTTCTCCCGCTCCTTCCACATGGAGACGCGCTTGCCGCACTTCTGACGGAAGTCCGCGGGCGCCGCCTCCAGCTTCCCCTCCCATCCCACGTCGGACGCGAAGATGGGCCCCACGTCCGCGATCACCTGACGCACCACCACGTCGGCGGCCTCGACTCGCGCCAATCCCTCACGCAGCGCGCTCTCCGCTCGCGTGAAGGCCTCTTCCGCGCGGCGAAGCGCATCGACAGCGACCTCGCGGCGGGAGCGCTGCGTCTCGAGCGCCGCGCGGGCCTCGCGCGCCGCGCGCTCCAGGCCTTCCGCGGCCTCCTCCTCCGACTTCAATGCAGCGAGTCGCGCCTGGACTCGCGCGACCGTGGACTCCAGCCAGGTCCCGGCCTCGACCGAGGCGCCTGCCTCCGGAGGCATCGCCGCGCCGGACGGCTCGGTGGACGACGAGCCTTCAACCGGAGACCCGTCGCGCAATGGCTCAACTCGCCGCCACTGCTCACGACCGCGCCCCCAGGCCGCGCCGTGCTCCGCGCACTGGGCCTTCGCGCTGTCACGCCGCGACTCGGACTGGGACATCCGCGCTCGCGCCTCGGCCTGCTTCGCGCTCGCCGCCACCTCCGCTCGCGAGCACTCGGCCTGCTCGGCCTCCAGCGTCTCCACGCGCGCGGCTGACTGCGCCACCAACCCGTCGAGCGCCGGCAGCTCGTGCCGATACGGATGCTCCGTCGCACCACACAGCGGACACGCCTCGCCCTCGCGCAAGAGCGCCCGCTGCGCCGCATGGCCCTGCGTGGCCTGCGCCACCGACAGCGCCCGCCGCGCCTCCTTCAGCGCCGCGTCACCCTCCAGCCGACGCTCCGCCGCCCGACGCACCTCCACCGCCGCGACCTCCACCTCCCCACGCGCCGCCACCGTCTCCTGCTCCGCCCGTCGAGCCTCCGACTCCGCCGAGCACAAACCCTGTCGCGCCGACTCCAGCGCCCGCAGCGCCTCCCGCCTCGCCAGCAGCGACTCGCGCAGCACGCGCCGCTCCACCGCCGTGCCCTCTCCCAACGCGGCCTCGGCATGCGTCGCCGCCGCCTGCGCCCGCGCCTCGGCCTCCGCCGCCGCGTCCCGCTCCCGCGTCCTCAGTCGCGTGGACTCCCGCAGCCGCTCCACCTCCGCGCGCTGCGTCTCCACCTGCGTCCGCGCCGCGCTCCCCTCCCCCAGCGCCACCTCGTACCGCTCCAGCTCCCGCTGCCAGCGCGGCCACTCCTTCGCCAACGCCTCCCAGTGGGCCTTCTCCACCAACCACGCCCGCGCCGCTTCCCCCTTCGCCCGCGCCTCCTCCTCCCGCGCCGCGACCTGCTCCAACGTCCCCCGCGCCTTCGCCTCCTCCTCCCGCGACGCCTTCGCCCGCACCCGCGCCTCGTCCGCGTCGCGCGCCGTCGCCTCACACCGCGCATCCAGCGCCGCCGCCTCCTCCAACGCCGGAGTCGCCTCCTCCTGCGCCGTCCGAGCCGCGGCCCGCGCCTCCTCCGCCCCCTTCAACACCCCCACCGCCTGGAAGGCCCGAGCCCTCGCCGCTTCCACCTCCTCCGCGCGCGCTCGCCGGGCCGCCTCCGCGTCCTCCCATCGCCGCCCCGCGACCTCCGCCGCCGTCACCACCTCCCGGAACGACTCCGCCGCGCGCACCTCCTCCAGCTTCCTCGCCCGTGGCGCCGCCTCCTCCAGCGCCTGCGCCGCCCGGACCTCCTTCTCCTCCGCCTCTCGAAACGCCCGCACCAACGCCGAGCGCTCCGCATGCCACGCCGCCGCGCCTTCCGCCTGCTGGAGCCGCGTCTCCACCTCCGCCCGCGCGCGCGCCTCGTCGACGAGCCGCTCCTCCGCCGCCCCGCGCTCCTGTGCCTCCATCAGCACAATCGCCGCCAGCCCCTGCTCCCGCTTCGCCAGCGCCTCCTGCTCCGCCTTGTTCTTCTCGTGCGCGCGGATGGACAGCCGGCTGTACACCTCCGTGCCCGTCATCCGCTCCAGCAGCTCCGCGCGCTCGCTCGCGTCCGCCTTCAAGAAGGCCGCGAACTCTCCCTGCGCGAGCAACGCCGAGCGGCGGAACTGGTCGAACGACAGCCCCAGCCGCTCCTGGATGGCCACCAGCACCTCGCCCTTGGTGCGGCCGAACTGCTGCCCCGAGGCCACCTCCGTCAGGCTCATCTCCTGCGGCCGGAACCGGCCCTCCGCCCGCCCGCGCGCCCGCCACACGTTCCACCGCGCCCGGTAGCGCTTGCCGTCCTTCCCCTGGAAGTCCACCTCCGCGAAGCCCTCGGCCGCGCCCCGCCGCAACATGCCGCGCACGTCGTACGCCGACAGCCGCGCCTCCTCCTCCTCGTCCGCGCGCCCCACCGGCACGCCGCCCCGTCCCCCCAACCTCGGCGTCCGGTCGAACAACGCCAGACACAGCGCATCCAGGAGCGTGCTCTTGCCCGCCCCCGTCGCACCTGTAATCGCGAACAGCCCCAGCCGGTCGAGCGGAGGCCGGTCCAGCTCCAGCTCGAAGTTCCCCGCGAAGCTCGTCAGGTTGCTGCCCCGGATGCCGAGGACCTTCATGACGCGTCCTCCTGCACCTGCGTCAGCAGCGTGTGGAACGCCTCCAACAACCCCTCCGTGGGAGGCTCCTCGTAGTCACGCGCATACCGCGCCCGGAACACGTCCTCCGGCGTGCGCTCACGGAGCGACAGCCCCGGCCGCGCCTCCGCCAGCGCGCCGCCTGTCCCCGTGTACGCGGGCGTCAGCTTCACCAGCCGCGCCGCGCGTCCCTCGAGCGCCTTCTCCACCTTCAGGCGCAGCGCCGGCTCGGGCCGGGGCAACGAGACGCACACCTCCAGGTAGGGACGCCGCCAGTCCGGCACGTCCTCCTCCATCGCCGGCAGCGCCTCCAGCAACCCCACCACCTCCTCGAGCGTCGCCGCGTCCCGCGCGGGCACTCGCACCATCTCCGCCCGACGTGGCACCGGCACCGACTCCACGGCCTCCAGCACCCCGTCCTTCAACTCCACCACCAACACCTGATGGCGATAGTTCGCCTCCGACAGCGACAAGGGCAACGGAGAGCCGCTGTAGCGAACGCCCTCGCGTCCCCCCACGCGCTGCGCCTTGTGCAGGTGCCCCAGCGCCACGTACGCGACGTCCTCGGGGAACAGCTCCACGGGCAGCGCGTGCTGATTGCCGCCGAGAATCTTCCGCTCGCTGAGCTCCGACAGCTCCGAGCCCGTCATGTAGCAGTGCCCCATGGCCACCAGCGCCTGCCCCGGCCGACGCCGGAGCCGCGCCGCCTCCAGCACCTCCTCGTACACGGCCCTCACCCCCGCCACGAGCCTGTCCCCGACCTCCTCGCGCACCGG
The DNA here is from genome assembly GCF_050039385.1 of Myxococcus faecalis. Classification (NCBI taxonomy): domain Bacteria; kingdom Pseudomonadati; phylum Myxococcota; class Myxococcia; order Myxococcales; family Myxococcaceae; genus Myxococcus; species Myxococcus faecalis. The sequence continues at coordinate 3,559,632 of NZ_CP144336.1, forward strand.
CGGCAGGTCCGAGGGCCTCAGGTACGGCACCGCCGCCACCCACGCGCCCACGTGCCCCTTCGCGTCGTGCACTGGCACCAGCAGCCGCTCCAAATCCAAGACCCCACCCGCGCGCGGCAGCCCACCCACCACCTTCACGCCCAACGCCGCGAACAGCGGGTCCGGCGCATCCAGGCGCGCGGCCGAGTCGTGGTTGCCACCGATGACCACCACGTCCAGCCGGGGCAGCCGCCGGCGCGCCTTCGCGATGAACTGGTACCACGCGGCCTGGGCCTCGGCGCTGGGGTTGGCGGTGTCGAAGATGTCGCCGGCCACCAGCAGCGCGTCCACCGCCTGGGCCTCCAGCGTGTCCAGCAGCCACTCCAGGAACGCGCCGTGCTCCGCCTCGCGCGAGACGTCGTACAGCGTGTGTCCCAGATGCCAGTCCGACGTGTGCAGCAAGCGCATCCCGCGTTCACCCTCCCTCACCCCACGGCACTCGGGCTGGCCGGCAGCCTCCTTCAGGGAAGCCATCCGCTCCAAGCGCCGGGCGCCTGCTCCCTTACACGCTCCCTCTGACATGTGCCCAGGCCGCTGCAATTCCAGGGGGTTGCCGAGCCACCCGGCCCCGCGAGTCTGGAAGACACGGAAGAACCCGCTGGGGAGACTGGCCCGACAGGTCCCGGACGGAGATGCTTCGCGCCATGTCCTCCGAGCACGCCCCGTACCTCATGCTCGCGCTGATGGTGCTCATCGCCCTCGGCATCATCGTCCTGGGAGCCCGGGAGAAGCGCCAGCAGCGGCAGGCCTGGCGCATCTTCGCCACCCGTCAGGGCTGGACCTTCAGCCAGGCCAGTGACGTCCTCGAGGTGCAGGGGCTCTACCGCGAGCAGCAGCTCTCCCTGCTCACCGAGAAGCACGGCACCGGCAAGAGCGCCCGCTTCGTCACGGTGCTGCGCCTGGAGCTGACCGACGCCCTGCCCCAGGAGCTCCAGCTCGAGACGGAGACCGTCGGCGACAAGTTCCTCAAGCTCTTCGGCAAGGTGGACGAGGAGGTGGGCGACGCGGCGCTGGACGCGGCCCTGAACCTGCGCGACCTCTCCCCCAGGACCCGGGAGCTGCTCCTGACACCGTCCCTGCGCGAGCCCCTGCTGCGCGCCCACCGGCACTACCACCGCCTCTGCATCATCGCGGGGATGCTGGAGGTGGCGGAGGAGGGCGTGCCCACCTCTCCTGAGGACCTCGAGGCCCTCGTCGCCCCCGCGCTCGCCCTGGCGGACGCCCTGCATCTGTCCACCGGGCAAGCGCTCCCACCGCACTCGCGACGACGCGCTCAGTCCTGACGACGCTTGCGGCGCATCAGCGCCAGCGCCGTCAGCGCGGCCCACGCCAGCGAGCCCACCGGCGCGCTGCCGCACGAGCAGCCACTGTCCTCATCCGAGTCCGGCGGGCTCATCCCGCCATCGGAGCCCGTGCCTCCGTCCAGCCCCGTCCCCGCATCCGGCTGTGAGCCCGCGTCGGGCTCCTGCTGCGGGACCAGCGTGCAGTCGCCCTCGCCCACGCACACCTTCACCTCGACCTGGTGCCGCTGTCCCGAGGTGTCCACCACGGCGAAGCGCACCAGGTGTCCCCCGGGCGAAAGGTCCGTCGTGTCCCAGCGGTTGTGCTCGCCGCCGAAGTGGAAGTGGTTGTCCGTGCGCTCGTCGACGTAGCGCTGCACGCCGTCCACGAAGAACTCCGCGCGCGTGCAGCCCACATCATCCTGGCAGTCACCGTAGAACTCGGCGCCCGCGCCGGACACACGCTCGTCCGCGGTGGGACGCGTGAGGACGGCGACGGGCGCGTCGTCCTGCTTCACGGTGACGGTGAAGGACTGCGTCGCCTCGGGCGCCACGTTGTTGGCCACGCGCACGGTGACGGCCTCGCCCGTGGTCGACACCGCGGTGGGCGTCCAGGTGATGAGGCCGGTGGCCGCATCGATGGACATGCCCGTCGGCGCGGTGGTGAGCGAGTACGTCGCCGCGGGCCGGGCCCTCGCCTCCACGTCATAGCGATACACATTGCCCACCACGGCCTGTGTCGGCGCGGTGGAGGTGATGATGGGGGCCAGGTCCTCGTCGTCCACCTCCGTCGCCGTCACGGTGCGCGCGTCCAACCCCGAGCCCACCACCGAGAAGAGCGCGACGCCGTCCTGGTTGTCCGCGTCGGCGGCGGCCCGCAGCGTCACCGTCTGGGGCGCGTTCCAGTTGCTCGCGTTGAAGATGAGCGAGCCCCCCGACTCCACGGTGAGGTCCGCATCGCCCGAGGCGCGGCTGACGGTGACGGTGACGGTGCGCGAGGGCTGGCGCGTCAGCGACACGTCGAACGTGGCCGTGCCGGCCTCGGGGACCGCGACGTTGCTCGAGGAGAGCACCAGCTGCGCGGAGTTGTCCTCGATGGTGGTCGCCAGCACGGACTCGGACGTCAGGCCGCTCGACGCCACGGTGAAGGTGGCGGTGTCCACCTCGTTGTCCGCGTCCTCCAGGGCGTCAATCGTCACCACGCGAGGCGTGCTCCAGTCCCGCGGCGTGAAGGTGAACGTCGCCACGCCGGACACGCGCAGGTCCGAGCTGCCACCCGGCGCGCGGAACACGTCGACCACCACGGACGTCGTGGGAGCCTCCGCCAGGCCCACCGTGAACGTCGCCTTCCCACCCTCCATCACGCGCGGGTACAGGTTCGTCACCACCAGGCGCTGACCCGTGGTGGTGGGGACGATGCGGCGCAGACGCCCACCCGAGACACCGATGGTGTACAGCGCGCCGTCCGGCCCCACCGAGGCATCCACGTACGACGTGAAGCTGGTCCCCCAGAGGTCCACCGTCGCCACGGTGTTGTCCTGGGCCAGCGTGGCGCGCATGAAGGTGGATTCGTTGTAGTCGCCGAAGAAGTAGTTGCCGCGGTACTCCGGCGGAAAGAGCGTGGCGTCGTAGAACACGCCGCCGTTCATGCAGCCGCCCAGCCGCTGGGTCTTCGCGGTGCCGCCGCCACTCGTGGCATCCGGCAGACCCGACTGCGCGACCGTCACAGTGGTCACGCTGGGGACGCTCACGACGTAGAAGTCCCCGTTGAACGAGGCATCGCCCACCCCTTCGAGCGTGAGCTTCTCGCCCTTGCGGAAGCCGTGATTGCCCGTGGTGGTGAAGGTGGTGACGCCGCCCGCGCGCGCGGCCCCGGTGGCCGTGAGGGTGCGGGTGTCGAAGCCGTTGGTGCGGTACTTGATGACCGGGGTGATGTAGTCGTTGCCGGCCGGCTGGTTGTTCTCGTAGTCGTTGTAGCCGGCGTGCCCGCGCCGGGGCACCACGAAGGTCTGCTCGTAGCCGGTGCCCACCACGTTGACCCACAGCTGGCCGGTGCTCGGCTGGAACGTCAGCGTGAACGGATTGCGGAAGCCGCGCGCCCAGATGTACTCGTTGTTCGGACCGACGCCATCGTTGAACGGGTTGTCGTTGACCGGCGTGCCGTCACGGTTCGCCCGGCCCACCTTCGCCGCCAGCGACGTCAGGTCCGCGTCCACGCCCGTGCCGTTGCCCAGGTCACCAATCGCGAAGTACAGCTTGCCGTCCGGACCGAAGCCGATGCCGCCGCCATCGTGGTTCTCTCCACGGGTCGGCAGCCGCGAGACAAGCACCGTGCGCGCCGTGCCCACGCCGTTGACGTCCGTGTAGCGGACGATCTGCTGCTCCGTCGGGGACACGGTGACGAAGACATAGACGTAGCGGTTGGCCACGTAGTTCGGGTCGAACGCGATGCCGATGACACCGCACTCGCTGTTGGTGTGGACCGCGGGCTCCGTCGCGAACAGGCGCGTCACCAGCGTGGTGTTCCCCGGCTGCGTCTCCGGGAGGCCGTCCTTCAACGAGACGACCCGGATGGGACCGTTCTTGAGGGTGATGAACAGGCGGCCCGAGCCATCCGGCGCCCACGCCATCCCCGTCGCCTGACTCAAATCATTGGAGGTGTAGACAGTCTCGACGAAACCCGAGGGGACCGCGGCCCAGACGGGCGCCGCCAGGAGCAGGAGCAGGGGGACGAGTTGGCGCATGGCGCGGGAAGATACCGCACACGTCGTGTAGACCTGCTCGGCCATCCAGACGCAGGACGCCCGAGCACTCAGTCCCACAGAATCCTTTCAGCGAGGCTGTGCCATCCAACCCCGGGCGGTGCCATCCACCTACCAGTCGGTCCCGGTGACGCGATACATGACGGCCGAGCTCAACGGACAGTCGAACAGTCTCTCGAAGGCGCGGGCGCGCGAGAGCAGCAGGCGCTCGGCGGGGCTGTGCTTGCGCACACTCACCCAGCGCGGCGACAGCGCGCGCAGTCGGTCGAGATACACCCCGTCGTTCCCCTCGTGATTCACGTACTCGACGCGGTTGCGCAAATCCCACGTCCAGTACTCACCGAGGAACGACGTGGCGCTGTCGTACGCCACCACGTCACCGGGCCGCAGCTCCCGCTCACGCAGGCGCGCCGCCTCTGGCGTCCACAGCCAGCCCATGCGCATGCGCACCCGGTCCTCGTCGCGCAGGGACGGGTCCGCGCGGCGCCCCATCGTGGGCAGCACCTGATACCCCACCGAGGCCTTCGCATAGGACGCCACGCAGAGGAACGCCGCGAGCGCGGACAAGAGGACCTGGAGGTAGCGCGTCCCCACCTGACGGTGCAGCACCGCGAAGGCGACGAGCCCCGCCGCGGGCAGCCCCAGCGTGAAGCGCCCCCACCACGCCGCGGGCACCAGCACCGACAAGCCCGCGAGCAACGGCAGCGCGAGCCGCGACAGTCGCTCCCGACTGAACACCGCCGTGGCGCTCACCCACAGGAGCGCGGGCAGCAGGAGGTACGGGAAGAGCCAGCCGAAGGCGCGCTCGCGCACGTCCGGCCAGTACATGCCCTCCGGCGCGGTCCAGCTGCGCACCATGCGCTCGAAGGCGCCGGGCGCGCCGAAGAAGGCGGGAGGGCCCGCGATCTCCTCCGCGCCGATGGGCCCCTCGAGCTCATGCCCGAGCACCTTCATGCGCGCGGGCCAGAAGGGGTTGCCCGTGCGGACCGAGTTCTCCACGTACGTGGGCGCCCCCATCCACAAGAGCAGGAGCAGCGCGAGCCCCGTCTGCCCCAGCACCCGCCCTCGCGCCCCCTTCGCCGCGCGCAGCACGAGCGCGCCCCTGACGAGCAGCAGCGGCGACACGAGCGCGAGGTGGAAGAGCCCCGTCACCTTGGTGCCCGCGTACAGGCCGAGCGCCAGCAGCGTCAGCGTGCGCGCGGTGGGGCTCCAGTCGCGCTCGGTGAGGAAGTAGAAGGCCGTGATGAACAGCGCGCCCGCGACAACGTCCGCGTGCGTGGTGTGGAGCTGGAGGGCCACCGCGGGCAGGGCCAGCCACATCGCGCCCAGCGACGCGGACAGCGCGGGGCTGGCGCTCGCGCGACGACAGAACGCGGCCACGGTGAGCGCGCCCAGCAGGCCGAAGGGGAGCTGCGCCAGGTCCTCCAGCCGCGAGTGATGAGGCAGCAGCACGTGCCAGACGGAGAGCAGCTCGGTCAGCTCGGGGTAGCCGTTGACGTACCAGACCGACGTGTCCACCCAGGTGATGCGGCCCGTCTGCACCGCGTAGCTCGTCTTCGGAGTGTGGTACCAGACGACGTCCCAGGCCCAGTTGGGGAAGTGCCACGCGATGGAGCCGGAGACGATGAGCGCGCACGCCGCCGGCAACAGCGCCCACGCGGCCAGCTCCTGACGCGCGAGGATGTCACGCCACAGCCGCACCGGCGCCGTCACATCCGACACGAGCCGAGAGCGCAGCTCCGCGAGCCCCACCCTCCGCACGCTCCAGCCGAGCATCCCGCCGTGGAGCGCGAAGCCCACCAGGGCCAGCTGGAGTCGACCGAGCTGCCCCACGAGCCCCAGCGCCTGCACGCAGGTGAGGACGCTCGCGGTGCCGAAGAGGAGCGCGGCCATCCAGCGCTCCAGCGTGGAGCGCTCACGCAGGAGCGCCGCGGACAGGGCCCACGCGGCGGCCACCGCCCATGACGTCTCCAGCGCCCAGAGCACCCAGCCCATGCGCGGCTCAGCCGTTGGCGGACAGCGTGCTCTCGTACAGCCCGCGCACCCGCTCCGCCAGCTCCACCGGGTCCTGTCCCAGCGACTCGGGCGGCAGCGGCGGCAGGACGCGCACGCGCATGGAGGCGCGGGCATTCAGCCACGGGCCGTCGCCCTCGAGCAGCTCCGTGGTGCCCTCCACCACGACGGGCACCACGGGCACGTGCTCCTCCACCGCGAGCTGGAATGCGCCGCGCTTGAAGGGCAGACGCTGGCCACCCTTCGCGTACGTGCCCTCGGGGAAGATGAGCACGGGCATGCCTCGGCGCAGCCAGCGCCGGCACGGGTCCAGGAGCTGATGCATCGCCTGCGACGAGCCCCGGACAATGGGCACGTACGCGAGCAGCGTCATCATCCAGCCCACCAGCGGCAGCGAGAACAGCGACGCCTTCGCCACGAACTTGTACGGGTGGTACAGCCCCATGACCGCCAGGATGTCCATGGCGGACTGGTGATTGACCACGATGACGCAGGGCCCGGAGGGCAACAGCTCCTTGCCCTCGAAGCGCGTGCGCCAGAACGGCGACACGTGCAGCCACAGCCCATGGCACCAGTGACACACGAGCCAGTGCAGCATCCGGCGGTCCTTGTCGACCGGATAGGTGACCAGGAGCAGCAGCGCCCCCAGCGTGAAGAGGATGGGCGCGGTGGTCAGGAAGACGAGCCAGAACCAGACGGTGATGACGTACTTCATCGCGGAGGGCTCATGGGTGCGTGCTCGGAACGGGGGCGCATCGGCTCACCGACATAGCGCGACCCGGCTGGCACATACAGCAGGGACCTCCAGCGCCTGGGATGACCCTCCGACAGGCGGGCAGCCAGCCGGCGAGGGACGACGATATCCCGACCAGGCCTCCGCGCAGCACCCGGGACTCGGACAGGCCTCCTCGCGGAGGACCGGGTCCGCCGTCGGCTGGAGGTGGCGTCATCCGTCCCGGGCCGCAAGCGTGCACGCGCATCACTCCGCCCAAGCCCGACAACTCCTGCCTGGGCCGAAGCACAGGCGATGGCGGCGCGAGGATAACAGGCATGGCGAGGGGACCCTCCGACTGTTAGAGCAGGCCCCCTGGGGAGCGCTTTCGAACGCTCCAGACGTCACGCGCACGTCACTGCGCGCACTCTGGCTTGCCGCGAGGCGACGAGGGGGGCGTAAGGTGGCCGCCCACGGCAGTCACATCGAGGAGGCAGCGGAATGGACGCGCAGGGCCTGCACATCGAGACGCATCCCCGAGAGGGAGACCCGCTGCTCAGGGCAACGAGACCGGACCCCTGCACGGTGGTGCTGTTCGGCGCGACAGGGGACCTGGCGCAGCGCAAGCTGTTCCCCGCCCTCTTCGAGCTGGCGCGCGCCAACCTCCTGCCGGACCACTTCTCCGTCGTCGCCTTCAGCCGCTCCACCCTGGACAACGACGCCTTCCGTCAGCACGTGAAGGAGGGCCTGAAGAAGTTCGCGCGCACCCAGCCGCTCGACGAGGCCACGTGGCAGAAGTTCGCCCCGCGCCTGGAGGGTGTCTCCGGCGCCTATGACGACCCGGCCGCCTTCGCCCGCCTGCGCGAGAAGCTGGAGCAGGTGTCCCAGCAGCAGGGCACCCAGGGAAACCAGCTCTACTACCTGGCCACGCCCGCCTCCACCTTCCCCCAGATCCTCCACGGGCTCGCCGAGGCGGGGCTGCTCAAGCGCGAGGAGCGCCCCCACCAGACGCCCTGGCACAGGCTCATCATCGAGAAGCCCTTCGGACGGGACTTGGAGACCGCTCGCGAGCTCAACCGCGAGCTGGCCGCGGTGCTCGACGAGAAGCAGATCTTCCGCATCGACCACTACCTGGGCAAGGAGACCGTCCAGAACATCCTGGTCTTCCGCTTCGCCAACGCCATCTTCGAGCCGCTGTGGAACCGCAACCACATCGACCACGTCGAAATCACGGCGGCCGAGCAGATTGGCGTGGAGGGCCGCGGCGGCTTCTACGACGAGACGGGCGTCATCCGGGACATGGTGCAGAACCACCTGCTCCAGGTGCTCGCGCTGTGCGCCATGGAGCCGCCGGTGTCCTTCGGCGCGGAGGACATCCGCGACGAGAAGAACAAGGTGTTCCGCGCGCTGCGTCCGGTGGAGGGCAAGGAGGTGTCGCGCTCCGTGGTCGCCGGACAGTACGAGGGCTACCTGGGGGAGAAGGGCGTGAAGCCCGACTCGCGCACGCCCACGTATGTGGCCATGAAGCTGAGCGTCGACTCGTGGCGGTGGGAGGGCGTGCCCTTCTACCTGCGCGCCGGCAAGGGGTTGAAGAAGCGGCTGACGGAGGTGTCCATCCACTTCCGCTCGGTGCCCATCGGCCTGTTCTCCGGCGAGGGCGCCACCTGCCAGCGCCTGCAGCCCAACGTGCTCACGCTGCGCATCCAGCCCCAGGAGGGCATCGCCCTCTCCTTCGAATCCAAGGTGCCCGGTGAGGACGTGAACATCGCGGGCGTCACCATGGACTTCAACTACGCGGAGAGCTTCAACAAGCCGGTGCCGGAGGCGTACGAGCGGCTGCTGCTCGACTGCATGCGCGGCAACGCCACGCTCTTCGCCAGGCAGGACAGCGTGGAGCAGGCGTGGGCGTACGTGACGCCCATCCTCCAGGCGCTCGAGTCCGGCGAGGGTGGGACGCTGCACCCCTACGCGACCGGGAGCATCGGGCCGCAGGCCGCCTCCGCGCTGCTCGCCCGCGACGGCCGCCGGTGGACGCTGCTATGAGCGCGCTGCCTCCACGCGTCGTGCCCCCGGAGTCCCTGGCCCGCGAGGCCGCGGAGTGGATGGGCCGCGCGCTGCAGACCTCGCTGGCGATGAAGCGACGGGCGAGCCTGGCCCTGTCCGGTGGCAGCACCCCGGCGCCGGCGTACCGCGAGCTGTCGCGGCTGACGCTGCCGTGGGAGCGGGTGGACCTGTACTTCGTGGACGAGCGCTTCGTGCCGCCGGACCACCCGGACAGCAACTACCACCTGGTGGAGGAGGCGCTGGTGGGGCCGCTGCGGCTGTCGCCCTCGCAGGTGTTCCGCATGGAGGGCGAGCGCGAGGACCGCGAGGCCGCGGCGAAGGACTACGAGGCGCGCCTGCCCGATGTGCTGGACGTGGTGCTGCTCGGCATGGGGGAGGACGGGCATACGGCCAGCCTCTTTCCCGGCCACCCGGCGCTGGAGGAGCAGAGCCGGCGCGTGTTGTCCGTCGTGGGCCCCAAGCCGCCGCCCTGGCGGATGACGCTCACGATGCCGACGCTGTTGGCGGCGAACGCGGTGCTGATGCTGGTGGCGGGCGCGGGGAAGCGAAAGACGGTGCAGCGGGCGCTCGGGCGGGATTCCGCGCTGCCGGCGGCCCGGGTGACGAATGCGCAGTGGATGATGGACACCGCCGCCGCGGGACGGTGAGCGGGCCTTGTCGGAGGAATCATGAGTGCGGCAGCGAGCGCCCAGACGGGCGCGCAGTTCGGCGTGGCGGGCATGGGAGTCATGGGCGCGGCCCTGGCCCTCAACATCGCGGACCATGGCTTCCGGGTGGCGGTGTGGGACCGGCATGCGGAGCGCATCGACGAGATGCACCAGCAGCACGGGCATCCGTCGCTGAAGGGCTTCGCGTCGCTGGAGGACTTCGTGAAGGGGCTGGAGCGCCCCCGGCGAATCCTGCTGATGGTGACGGCGGGCACGGCGGTGGACCAGATGATGGAGCGGCTGTTCCCGCTGCTGTCGCCCGGCGACGTCATCCTGGACGCGGGCAACTCCTGGTTCCAGGACACGCGGCGGCGCGAGGAGCTGTGCAAGTCCAAGGGCCTGCACTTCCTGGGCGTGGGCGTGTCCGGCGGCGAGGAGGGCGCGCGCCACGGCCCGTCCATCATGCCCGGCGGCCCCCCGGAGGCGTACGCGCTGGTGAAGCCGGTGCTGGAGGCCATCGCCGCGCGCACGGACGAGGGCCTGTGTGTCACGCACGTGGGGCCGGATGGCGCGGGCCACTTCGTGAAGATGGTGCACAACGGCATCGAGTACGCGGACATGCAGCTGCTCGCGGAGACGTACGACGTGCTGCGCCGGGGCCTGGGACTGTCGGCGGAGGGCGTGGCGGAGCTGTTCACGAAGTGGAACCAGGGCATCGCCGAGTCCTTCCTCCTGGAGACCAGCATCAAGGTGCTGCGCAAGAAGGACGCCGAGACGGGCAAGCCGCTGGTGGACCTGGTGCTGGACAAGGCCGGGCAGAAGGGAACGGGCAAGTGGACGGTGCAGGTGGCGCTGGACCTGGGCGTGCCGGTGCCCTCCATCGCCTCCGCGCTGGACGCGCGAAACCTGTCCTCGATGAAGGACCAGCGCGTGGCGGCGAGCCACAAGCTGCCGGGGCCTGGGGCCTCGCTGTCCGCGGAGGAGAAGGCGGACCTGGCGGCGTGGGCGCATGACGCGCTGTACGCGGCGCGGGTGGTGACGTACGCGCAGGGCCTGCGGCTCATCCAGGCCGCGTCCGACGAGTACCAGTGGAACATCTCCCTGGCGGAGATGGCGCGCATCTGGCGGGGCGGCTGCATCATCCGCGCGAAGCTGCTCACCCCGCTGCGCGAGGCCTTCACGAAGCAGCCGGACCTGCCCAACCTCCTGGTGTCGGACGCGTTCGCGCCGGTGCTCGAGAAGCTGGCGCCCGCGTGGCGCAAGCTGGTGGGCACGGCGACGAAGGTGGGCATCCCCGTCCCCGTGTTCAGCGCGTCGCTGGCGTACCTGGACAGCTACCGCAGCCCGGAGCTGCCGCAGAACCTCACCCAGGCCCAGCGCGACGCCTTCGGCGCGCACACGTACCAGCGCCGGGACAAGCCCGACGCCGGCTTCGTGCACAGCGACTGGAACAGCTAGGAGGGCTCGCCCGCCGGGACGTCATCGTCCAGGGACGGTGACTCCCGGGGTCCGGTGCGCACCGGCGAGGCCGTGTTGCCGATGGCGGTGCGCTCCACGCCCGAGAAGGTGGCGAAGGCCCACCACGCCAGGTTGAACCAGTCCGGCGTGGGCAGCTTCTTCGTCGCAATCACCTTGGCCGCGCCCGCCACCGCGAAGCCCAGCGACGCGAGCGAGCCCAGGTCCACCTTGCCTCCCGTGGCGCGGAGCACCTCCACGTCCAGCCCCTTCACGAAGCGGCTGGTCGCGAGCGCCACGTCGCTGCCCATCGCCAGCGCCTCCAGCAGCACCTCCTCCTCGGGCGCCTCCTCGCCCTGGCGCACGACGAGGTCCACGCCCGTGAGCCTCCGCACCATCGCGAGCACGTCCTCCAAATCAAGAGCCTCCGCGTCGTGGAGGACCAGGACGCTGCCGGTGAAGGGGCGCACCTCCACTTCGTCCACGCCGCGGATGCGCAAGAGCCCCTCGGCGAGCTCGTTGGCCACCGAGCCATGCTCGCGCAGCCACGGGAGCCTCAGCCGTACGCGGCCGGGCAGGACATGGACCACATAGATGAAGCGTGACACGGGCAGCCTCCTCAGGCCTCGGCCTGGCCCTGCGGGTGACCGTTCGCGGCCCGCCGGGCCCGGGCCTTCGCCTCGGCCAGCAGGTCCTCCAGGTCCTCCTGCCTGATGGCGGTCCTCGACATCACCATGTCGCCGAAGCGGTAGGCGGCGGTGGCCAGCTCCACCAGCAACGGGCGCAGGTGCTTGCTCAACATCACCGAGCCGGCGCCAGCGGTGTAGCCCAACAGGAACGACGGGAGATGGAACGTCATGGGGAAGCCTCCGCGAAAGCGGGGATGAGGAAGGGACGACGATGCGCCGCGCCCCGGGGGACGCGGCGGGAGAGACCGTGAAGCGCCCCGGGCAGCGCCCACCCCACCGCCACCCCACCGAGGGTGAGCCACGATGGCGTGGGCAACCCCAGCACGGCGCGCAGCGGGGGCACGGTGAGCGCCAGGGCCTGCATGGCCACCGCGCCGCCCACCCATAGCGTGAAGCGCCCGGAGTCCAGCGAGCGCCCCCGAGCCCCGGTGCGAGGCGCCCGACACACCGAGGCGTACCCCAGCTGCGCGGCGGTGAGCATCCCGAAGGCCAGCGGCGGTCCGCCCAGCACCAGGCCCGCGGCGCCCACGCCCGCCAGCAGCAGCGCGTCGCGCACCACCCGCCGCGACATGTCGCGCGTCAGCAGCGGCGCGTCGGGAGGCGCGGGCGGCCGGTCCAGGATGTCCGCGTCCCCCGGCTCCAGCGCCAGCGCGAGCCCCGGAAAGGTGTCCGTCAGCAGGTTGAGCCAGAGCAGCTGCATCGGAGCGAGAGGCTCGCGGCTGCCCACCAGCGAGGCGCCCACCACCAGCGCCATCTCCGACAGGTTGGTGGCGAAGAGGAAGCGCAGGGCGCGGCGCAGGTTGTCCTGGACGATGCGCCCCTCGCCCACCGCGTGGAGGATGCCGCGCAGGTCCTCGCCCGCCATGACGATGTCCGCCATCTGCCGGGCCATGTCGCTGGAGCGCGCGCCCACCGCCACGCCCACGTCCGCGGCCTTCAGCGCGGGCGCGTCGTTGACGCCGTCGCCCGCCATGGCCACCACCTCGCCACGCGCGCGCAGGGCTCGCACCAGCGCCATCTTGTCCTCGGGCGCCACCCGCGCGAGCACCGCCACCCGGTCCAGCCAGTCCCCGCGCTCGGCCCCGGCCAGTCGCTGGGTCAGCTCCTTGCCCGTGAGCGTCTCGCCTCGCAAGCCCACCTCGCGCGCGACGGCCTCGGCCGTGTGCCGCTGGTCCCCCGTGAGGATGATGGTGCGGATGCCCGCGACGCGGGACTGACGCAGTGTCTCCTCGGCCCCCTCACGCAGCGGGTCCCTGAGGCCCATGAAGCCCACGAAGGTGTAATCGCCCTCCGGCGCTCCCACGTGCCTCGCGCCCACGCGCCGCCAGCCCAGCGCGAGCACCCGCAGGCCCTCCCGGGCCAGCGCGCGGTTGCGCTCGAGCAGGCGCTCGTGTCCCTTCGGGCCCAGCGGGCCTTTCGAGTCACGGGAGCACAGCCGCACCACCTGCTCCGGCGCGCCCTTGATGAACGCCACGCCGCCGCCCGGCGCGTCGTGCAGGCTCACCACGTAGTGGATGCCATTCGTGCGCTCCAACAGGCGACGCCGCGGGAAGGCCTTGCGCAGCGCCGCACCGTCCAACCCCGCGGCGTGCGCGGCGGTCACCAGCGCGCGCTCGGTGGAGCTGCCCGCGATGATGACCTCGTGCCCGTTGCGGTGCACGTCCACGTCGCTGTTGAGCAGCGCCGCGGCGAGCGCCAGCGTCGGCGCATCCTCCAGCACCGCCTTCGGCTTCGCGCGCAAGGAGGCGAGGTCCACCGGGCCCGCGCCCACGTCCAGGACCTCCAGACACATGTCGTTGCGCGTGAGCGTCCCCGTCTTGTCCGTGCAAATCACCGTGACGCCGCCCAGCGCCTCGGCCGAGGACACGCGGCGCACCACCATGCCGCGCGCATGCAGGCGTTGCATCGAGCGCACCAGCGCCGCGGTGGCGACGATGGGCAGCCCCTCCGGGAGCGCCGCCACGCCCAGCGCCACCGCGCCCCGCAGCACCTGTCCCATCGGACGTCCGCGCGCGAGCCCCACCACGCCGGACATCGCCGCCGCGCCCACGGAGAACAGCGCCACGCGCTTGTCGAGCCGCTCCAGCTTGCGCGACAGCGGCGTGGGCGGCGAGGCCGTCTCCTCCACGAGCTTGCGCACCCGCGCCAGCGCCATGTTCCCGCCCGTGGCCACGACGACGGCGCGCCCATGTCCCGACGCCACCACCGTGCCCGCGTGGAGCATCGAGTGACGCTCGGCCAAGGGCGCGTCCCCGGCCACCGGCTCCGCGCCCTTGGCCTGTGGCTCGCTCTCGCCGGTGAGGGGCGCCTCGTCCACGCTGAGCCGGTGCGCCTCCAGCACGCGCGCATCCGCGGGGAGCACATCTCCCGCGCGCACGAGCAGCACGTCCCCCACCACCAGGTCCGCCGTGGGCACGGCCTGGAGGACACTGTCGCGCAGCACCTGCGCCTGCCCCGCCTCCAGCCTCTGCCAGGACGCGAGGAGCGACTCGTTGCGCCGCTCGATGCGATAGCCGATGCCCGCGTTGAGCCCCACCACCGCGAGGATGGCCGTCGACTCCAGCACGTCTCCCACGAGCGCGGACGCCGCCGCCGAGCCCATCAACAACCCCATGGGCACGGTGGCCACCTGCGCGCGCAGGAGCGACCACCGCGAGCGCGGCGGCACGCCCGCCACCAGGTTCGCCCCCTGACGTCGCAGCCGCGTCGCCGCCTCCCTTCCGGACAGGCCGTGCGCGTCCGTCCCGCTCCGATGCAGCGCCTCGTCCACGCTCAGCGCGTGCCACGCCACCTCGTCACGAGACGCGGAGACCGGCGCGGGACGCCGCTCGCGCGCGACAGCGGGGCCGGTGTCCTCGGGAGTCTCCTTCAAGCGCGTGAGCAGCGGAGCGTCGGGGCCGTAGCGCACCAGCACCCGGCCGCTGCGATGCTCCGCCTTCACCTCCTCGATGCCGGGCCAGGTGTGGAACGTGCGCTCCAATCGACGTCCCAGGTGGCGGTCACCCAACAACCCCGGCACCACCAGCCGGAGCCGGCGCGAGGCCACGGCGTGCCGAGCCACGCTCGCGGGCGCCGCCCTGCCATCGATGAGGAACACCACCATCCGCCACACCCCCGGAGGGCCCAAGGTGAGGGCCCACGCCCCGCGCGGCCATCCGACGGGGCGTGCGTATCCATGCACGGCACCGGACAGTCGCGAGGGGAGCACGCCGGTCCGCCAACAGCCCGCAGCACCCAGGGGCCCGCACGCGTCACATGACAGCGGGTGCGATGGTGCTTCCGGAGGCCCGCTCGCCCGCCTGGACGCACCCTCGTGTGCATCGTGTCGGACGGCCCAGGTCCGCTAGGCTTGTCCCCAGAAGCCCGTTCCGCGCGGCCGGGACGAAGGACCCACGAGGCGTGTCATGGAGCTCCAGCTCACCGAAGAGATTCGCAAGCAGGTGGATGAGGCCTTCCGCAGACGCGGGCGGGTCAACATCGTCATCGCCGGACGCAGCGGCGTGGGGAAGAGCACGCTCATCAACGCCGTCTTCCACGGGCGCATCGCGGACACCGGCCAGGGCCGCCCCGTCACGCAGGAGACGCGCGAGTACACGAAGAGCGACGTCCCCGTGAGCATCCTCGACACCCGGGGCCTGGAGCTGGGCGCCTACAAGCAGACGCTGACGCTGCTCGAGGACCTGGTGGCCACGCGGGGCCGGGACGCGGACGCGACGCAGCACCTGCACTGCGCGTGGCTCTGCATCGGAGAGGACTCGCGACGCGTGGAGGATGGAGACCTGGAGGTCGCGCGCATGCTCTCGCGGCACATGCCCGTGGTGGCGGTCGTCACCAAGGCGCGCAACGACCAGGGCTTCCGCGCCGAGGTGGAGCGGCTCCTGCCCATGGCCCGAAACGTCATGCGCGTGCGCGCGCTCCAGGAGACGGACGACGAGGGGAACACGCTCCAGGCCAAGGGACTCGTGGAGCTGGTGGAGCTCACCATGGAGCTGGTGCCGGAGGGGCAGCGCAACGCCTTCGCCGCCGCGCAGCGGGTGAGCATCGAACAGAAGCGCAAGCGGGCCCACGGCATCGTCGCCAGCGCGGCCGCGGCCGCCGCGGCCATCGGAGCCACCCCCATCCCTTTCGCCGACGCCGCCCTGCTCGTCCCCACGCAGGTCGGAATGCTGGCGGGGATTAGCAGTGTCTTCGGCCTGCCGCTCACCGAGGCCTTCCTCTCCACGCTGGTGAGCTCCGTGGCCACGGGGCTGGGCGCCACGTTCTCCGGACAGGCCATCGTGTCCGGACTGCTCAAGGTCATCCCCGGCGCGGGCACGCTGGTCGGCGCGCTCATCGCCGCCTCCACCGCCACCGCGCTCACCACCCTGTTCGGCGAGGCCTATATCGCCGTGCTCTCCCGGCTGATGGAGCGGCGCGCCGGGGAGATTCCCCTCGTGGAGGACGTCATCAGCGCCTTCAGGGAAGAGCTGTCCCTGCGCCGCGCCTCGGCCTGAGTCACCCGGGCTTCGGCGGCGTGGCGCGCAGCTCCGCGCGGCGAATCTTGCCGCTCACCGTCTTGGGCAGCTCGAGCACGAACTCCACCTCGCGCGGATACTTGTACGGCGCGGTGGTGCGCTTGACGTGCTCCTGGAGCTCCTTCGCCAGCTCGTGCGACGGAGTGAAGCCCGGCGCCAGCACCACGTACGCCTTCACCCGCTGGCCCAGCTTGTCGTCCGGCACGCCAATCACCGCGGACTCCGCCACCGCCGCGTGCTCCAGCAGCGCGGACTCCACCTCGAACGGCCCCACGCGGTAGCCGGACGTCTTGATGACGTCGTCCGCGCGGCCCACGAAATAGAAGTAGCCGTCCGCGTCCCGCACGGCCCTGTCCCCGGTGACGTACCAGTCGCCTCGACGGCAGGCCGCGTTGGCCGCCGCGTCGCCCAGGTACTCCTGGAACAGCCCCACCGGCCGCTCCGGCGCCACGCGCACCGCGATGTCCCCCTCCTGCCCGTCCGCCACCTCCTGGCCCGCGTCGTCGATGACGCCCACCGTGAAGCCCGGGGACGGCTTGCCCATGGAGCCCACGCGCGGCTCCACCGAGGGGAACATTCCCACCACCACCACCGTCTCCGTCTGCCCGTAGCCCTCGCGGATGTGCAGCCCCGTGGCCGCCTTCCACGTGTCGATGACCTCCGGGTTGAGCGGCTCGCCCGCGCTCACCGTGTGGCGCAGGCTCGACAGGTCGTGGGCCTTCAGGTCCTCGAGCACCATCGCCCGCCACGCCGTGGGCGGCGCGCAGAAGGTCGTCACCTGCTGGGACGCCAGCACCTTCAGGAGCTTCCGCGGCTCGAACCGCCCCCGGAAGTCGTAGACGACGTTGCACGCGCCCTGGCTCCACGGCCCGAAGAGCTTGCCCCACGCGCACTTGGCCCAGCCCGTGTCACTCAACGTCAGGTGCCGGTCCTCGGGCGTCAAATCCAACCAGTAGCGCCCGGTAATCACGTGGCCCAGCCCGTAGCTGGCGTGCGTGTGCAGCACCATCTTCGGCATGCCCGTGGTGCCGGACGTGAAGTAGATGAGCAGCGGGTCCTCCGCGCGCGTGGGCGCGAAGTCCTGTCCGTGCGCGCCCGTGCCCACCGTGCCCGACTCGTAGCGGACCCACGGCGCCGGCGCGCCCTCCCCCACCGCCACCCACGTCTCCACGCGGCCGGTGCCCGCGAGCCCCTCGAAGCGCTCCAGGCAGCTTGTGTCCGCGATGACCGCGTTCGCGTCCGCCGCCACCAGCCGGTAGCGGATGTCCTTGACGGTGAGCATGGGCGTGCCCGGCATGAAGACGATGCCCGCGCGGATGCAGCCCAGCACCAGGAACCACCACTCCGGCACCCGAGGCATCATGATGAAGGCGCGGTCCCCCTTCTTCAGCCCCAATCCGGTGAGGAACTGCGCCGCGTGCAGCGAGCGCTGCTTCACGCCCTGCCACGTGAAGCGCTGCTCGCGGCCCGTCTCGTCCGACCAGAGCAGCGCCAGCGACTCCCCCCGCTCGGCGGCGTGCCGGTCCACCACGTCCGTGGCGAAGTTGAAGTGCTCGGGCCGCTCCCACCGGAAGTCCCGGTGGGTCGCCGCGTAGTCGCGCATGTTGCGAGGGGTGGACTGGGCCATGCGGGCGAGCCTGCCACGCCCCTCCTCACGACGTCCGTCCACACGCCCCCGCTTCGCACGGTGGACAACACGCCCGCCGCGAAAAAGCAGAGGGGCCGGCCCTTCAGAGAGGACCGACCCCGGTGTGTGACGAGGAGAACCTACGGTGGACTCAGTTGAGCTCCATGCACGGGACGATGTTGCCCATCCCGTTGCACGTGAGCATCGCGTCCATCAACTGCTTCTCGGCCTGCGCGGTGCGGCCCGCGGCCAGCTCCCGGCGGATGCCCTCGCGCTCGGCCAGCAGGTGCAGCCACGGGTCCGGCGTCCCCTCGGCGAAGCCGCGCAGCGCGCTCATCGCCGTGGCGTCCGACACCGCGGAGCCCGTGTGCATCAGCGCGCCGAAGTAGATGTCCCGCTCCCCCGAGCGGCGCAGCGAGTCCAGCAGCACCGTCGCGTCCTTCTTCGTGTCGCTGTCACGCAACAGCCCCGCGTACCCCTGGGCCAAGGGCGCCCGCGCCGTGAAGTCCCGCGCGGCAATCTGCCGCACGTAGTCCTGCAGCACCGAGCCCCCACCCAGCGCGTCCAGCTCGCGGGCCAGCGGCAGCAGCGCCTCCACGCGCTCCTTCGACGTCACCGTGCGCACCGCGTCGTAGAGCGCCGCGCGGGCCACCGCGGGCCGCTGCGCGAGCTGCTTCGCGTCCCAGGGCGCCTCGCCCGTGAGCGTCGTCCACACGTCCATCACCTGACGGCGCGAGCGCACCCGCTCCTCCGCCAGCTGCGTGCGCAGCTCCGCCGCCATGCGCCGCGCCTCGCCGCTCCACCCCGCCTCGCTCAGCGACGCCACGGTGTCGAACGACGCCGCCGCGCGGTCCAGCAGGTCGCGCTCGCGCAGCACCAGCGCGCGGTTCCACAGCGCCTGGGCGTGGTTCGGATTGAGCTTCAGCGCGCTCGTGAGCAGCCCCAGCGCCTCCTCGTAGCGCTGACGGCTGAGCGCGACGACGGCCAGGTCGTTCGCCTTGTCCGCGGACTCGGGCTCCTGCCCCAGGAACGCCTCGGCCTGCTGCCAGTCGCCGCGCAGGGCGTACGCCGCCGCGATGCCCCGGTAGTCGTGCCGCTCCGCCAGCTCCGCCAGCGGCCTGAGCGGCAGCATCTGCGCCGAGTGGCTGGTGCCGCGCATGGGGCTGTAGGGCAGGAAGCGGTCCGCCTTCGGATGGGAGAGCCGCGCCTCGAAGGCGCGCGTGTCCGCGCCCGACAGCCACACCTCGCCCGGAATCTCCGGCTCCGCCTGGCCGCGCACCACCACCACCGCCGCCAGCCCCGCCGCGAGCGCCAGCGGCATCGCCAGCTTCAGGCCCTTCTGGAGCCGTGCCTTCAGGGACACCACGTTGCCGCCCATCACCGGCTCGGCCACGTCGGCGCCCTGCGTCACCGGCGCGCTTCCCCCCAGGGCCCGGGCCGCCAGCAGCTCCAGCTGCAACAAATCCCTCAGTCCCGACTCACACTCCGCGCACCGCGTCAGGTGCTGGCGGAAGGCATCCGCCTCCGTGGCGGACAGCTCCCCGTCCACGAAGAGATGCAGTCGGTTGTTGGTGCATGGCGTCGTCATGAGCTCGTTGCCCCCTGCTCCCGGGCCACCGCTACCTGTGGCAGCAGCAAGTCCTTCAGGTCCCTGCGTGCCAGGGTGAGCCAACTGCCCACCGTGCCCACGGGAACGTTGAAATGCTCGGCGATGGCGTTGTAGCGCTTGCCCTCCGCGTGCAGCCGGTAGGCATCACGCAGGTGCGGCTTGAGCCGCTCCACCGCCTTCTGGAACTCCTCGGTGCTCACCAGCTCCCAGTTCTCCTGGGCCTCCGCCTGCGCCACCCCCTCCTGCACCAGCGCGAGGTGGGGCATTCCCCGGGACTCCGTCCGCTGCCTGCGGCAGTAGTCCAGGAAGCGGTTGGTCATCGTCGTGCACAGCCACGCCGCCGCCGCCGCGTCCGTCCGGTCCTTCAACGACTCGAATTCCTGCATCGCGCGCTCGAAGGTCTCCTGCACCAGGTCCTCGGCCTCCAGGCTGGAGCGGGCGGACAGACGACGCGCCAGTCCCAGCAGGCTGGGCCGGTGCTGTCGGATGAACGCCTCGAAGCGCCTCCGCTCCCGGTTGAAGAGGTTGGCCATGATGTCCTACATGCCTCGCGCGGCAGGTTTCCCAGTCAAAGACGCGGTGCCGTCCGTTCCTTGAGAAAAAAGTGCAAGGGCACCAACAAGGCAATGCCCGGAAGGGATGGAATCCCAGTCCGGGCATGGATCTCCAGCGGATGTAGGTCTGGAGGGGAGACGGCGCCTAGGGCTGCTGCGGGGCAGAGGCCAGGGCGGGGCTGGACGGCAGGGGCAGGGGCTTGCGGGCGCGCTGCACCCCCACCGTGGTGGCGCAGTCCACGTAGTTGTTCTTCACGTGGGCGTCCGCGGCACTCGACTCGACGGGCTTGGAACCGGACGTCATTCGCTCGCTCCTCGTGCTGGGATACAGCAGCACGGACAAGTTGCTGGTGGATGAAACTTTGAATCTGTCGCCGTCCTTACCATGCTCCGGTCCGATTCCGTGAGAGGCGGCGGGGTGGATTGCGTCTCGGATTTCGAGGTTTTCCAAATGAGCGTGGATACATCCCGGTTGGCGTTGGAGTGGCAGGTCTGGCTGGTGGAGAACCTGGCGATGGGGGTGACGCGCGAGGAGGCGTGTCTGGCGTTGGCGAGCGCGGGCGTGTCCGAGGAGGTGGCGCGAGAGGAGGTGGCGCGGGTGGAGGCGCATCCGTTCTTCCAGGCCTGCCAGCGGGTGGGACGACGCTACGGGTGGCTCGAGTCGGTGATGGACACGTACAGCACGTTGCATCGGCAATCGGGTGGACACCTGGCGCTGGAGCGACGCCACGAGCTGTCCGCGGAGGAGTTCTTCACGCGCTACTACTTCGGACACCGGCCGGTGGTGTTGACGGGGCGGATGAAGGACTGGCCGGCGCTCGGACGTTGGTCGCTTTCCTACCTGGCCGAGCGGGTGGGGGACGTGGAGGTGGAGGTGATGACGCGGCGTGAATCCAACCCTGACCACGCGCCCGAGCCGGACAAGCACCGCGAGACGATGCGCTTTGGCGACTACGTGCACCGGGTGGCGACGGGGGGCGAGACGAACGACTACTACATGGTGCCGCGCAACGAGAACTGGCAGCGCGAGGGCTTCGAGCCGCTGCGCGAGGACGTGCGCGCGCCCCAGGGCATCATCGACGACAGCCTGCGGCCGGACATGATGACGCTGCTTTTGGGCCCCGCGGGCACGGTGACGCCGCTGCACCACGACAACATGAACGTGCTGCTGGCGCAGGTGATGGGGCGCAAGCACGTGAAGCTCATCCCCTCCTTCCAGCGGCACCTGATGTATCCCCGCTACGGGACGTTCAGCCACGTGGACGCGGAGCGCCCGGACGTGGAGCGCCACCCGCTCTACGCGGAGGCGCACGTGGTGGAGGCGGTGCTGGAACCGGGGGAACTGGTGTTCATCCCGGTGGGCTGGTGGCACTGGGTGCGCGCGCTCGACGTGAGCGCGTCGGTGACGTTCCACCACTTCCAGGTGCCGCAGGGGAACACGTACCTGCCCACGCCGCTGTAGGGGTATCAGTCGGACGTCTCCACCAGCAGCACGTGGTGCGTCCAGCCGTTGCGGGCGTCGCGGGCGAGCCACTTCTGGCGCTCGTCGCGCAGGGCCACCGCGGGGGCGGTGCCGCCGCGGATGCGCTGGCGCACGCCGTCGAAGAAGCGCCCGGCGGCGTCGGGGATGTCCACCGTGGAGGCGAGCACCGCGCGCGCGCCGGCCTCGATGAAGGCGGCGGGCAGGCTGAAGGGCTCGTGCGTGGTGGTGGAGGCGAGCCGCCCCGCGCTGCACGCGGCCAGGAACACCATGGGCGCGCCGGCGAGCTTCTGCTTGCGCACGATGTCCGCCGTCAGCGCGTAGCGGCCGTTGCCCTCGGGCGAGAGCACCACCAGCGAGGCGTCCGACAGCACGGGGTCGCTGATGCCGTGCGCGTGAATCTCGATTTCCGTCGCGTCCGACATGCTGGACAGCACGCGCGAGGGCGTGGCGTCCGAGCCGGACAACAGCTCCAGCGTCGTGGGCTCCGGCTCGGGCGGCGGCGTCCACGTGGGCAGCCTGGGCAGTTGCAACAGCGCGGGCGCCTCCACACTGGAGACGACCAGGCGCCGCGACGGCGCGGACACGCCCGGGACGATGCGGCCCATGCGGAAACTCCACGGCTGGTCCACGGGCAACAGGTCCGTGCGGCCGAAGACGGGCGCCCACGCGAGCACCTCCACCTGGGCGCAGCCCTTGAGCGCCTGGCGCACGTGCTCGGGGACGAGCTTGACGCTGGGGCTCTCCGCGAAGGGCACTTCGCGCGTGCCCTGGTAGTCACCGACGAGCTCACCCCCGGGCCCCCGGGCGACGGCCACGGAGCGCTCGTTGTGGACGGCGGCGCCGAGCGCGCACCGCTGGGGCACCTGGGTCCCCAGCTGCTCGGCGAGCAGCTCCAGGGCGCGCGCGTACTCGCCCCGGCGCCCCGCGTCGGTGACGAGCGAGGAGTAGGCCAGGGTCCACGCCTCGCGCGCCAAAGGCTCGGTGGACGGCAGCTTGCGCGCGTCCTCGAGGGTGCGCGTGAGCAGCGCCACGCCGCGCTCGTGCTCGTGGTCCAGCACGAAGCGGCCCTCCAGGTAGCGCGCGTAGATGGCGTCGCCGGGCGTGGGGTTGCTGGCGCGCGCGACGTCGAGCGCCTGGCTCAGCCGCTCGGCGTCCTTCGGGTCCGGACGGGCGCGGGCCATCTCCGCGAAGGTGGCGCCGAACATCAGGTCCAGCTTCGCGTTGGGACACGCGGCGGCCGCCTCCAGCGAGGCGCGCGCGGCCTCCGGACGCAGGGCCAGGTAGTGCGTGTGGGCCTGGTTGATGTGGGGCCAGTAGCAGGTGTCGATGACGCGGCCGCCGCGCGCGGTCCACTCCTCCACGTAGGCGAGCGCGCTGGAGAAGTCCCCGCGGTCCCGGGAGATGTGCACGAGCAGCTCCAGCGTGGTCAGCTCCAGCTCCCACTCCTGGAGCTGGCGGGCCCAGGACCAGGCGGTGCGCGCGTGCTGCTCGGCCTCTGTCAGCCGGCGCAGCTCCGCGTAGAGGATGCCCAGGCGGATCTCCAGGTCCACGCAGCGCGCGGAGAAGGCGCCCTCGCGGCAGCGCTGGAGCGCGTTGAACAGGCGCTGCTCGGCCTTCCACCACTCGCCGTCCGCCGTCTCCTTGCGGGCCTGCTCGCGCTCCAGGAACAGGCCGAGCCAGGTGTCCTTCTCTCGCTGGACGTGGGAGACCAGGTCCGGCAGGTAGCGCAGCGCGGCGGCCTTGTTGTGCAGGGCCATGCCCACGAACAGGTCCTCCTCACCCGAGGCGCGCACCGTCTCCACCAGTGACTCCGGCGCGCCCGCGCGCTTCCTGACCCACTCGGAGTACCCCTGGGCCAGGGCGCCCCGGCGCGTGAAGTCGCGGCCGGACACCCGCGTCACGTAGTCGCCGAGCGACGTGCCGCCCTGCAGCCGGTCCAGCTCCCGCGCCAGCGGCATCAGCGCCAGCACGCGCTCCTTGGAGGGCGCGGCGCGGACCACGTCGTAGAAGTGCTGCCGCACCACGCCGGGGCTCTGCCGAGCCTCCTGGAGGGGCAGCGGCGCATTGGGGTCCTCCAGCAGGGCCAGCGTGGCGTCGCGCGCGCCGTGCCACTTGCGCGAGCGCGACTGCGTCTCCTCGCGCAGCGTCAGCGCCTGCGCCTTGGCCTCCCTGCTCCAGCCCTGCTCGCCGAGCGCGGCCACCTTCTCGAAGGTCTCCGCGGCCTTCATCGTCAGGCCCATGTCGCGCAGCGCCAGGGCGCGGTTCCACAGCGCCTGGGGATGCGCGGGGGCACGGGCCAGCACGCGGTCCAGCAGCCGCAGGGCCTGCTCGTGTGCGCCCCGGGAGAGCTGCACGGCGGCCAGGTCGCTGTCGCGGTCCACGGAGGACGACATGCGCTCGAGGAAGGAGCCCGCCTGGTTCCACTCACCCTGCAGGCCGTAGGCGGCGGCGATGCCCGCCCAGTTGCCCTCCTCCTCCAGCCGGGCCAGCTCCTTGAGCGGGATGGGCTCGGCGGGGACCAGACAGCCGCCCGCCGAGACGCGAGGTCGATAGCGGTCGGCCTCCGGATAGGTGAGGCGGGCCTCGATGCGCGCGGACGCCCGACGCTCGGCCCAGAAGCGCGCCTCCACGCCGTTCCCCCCGGACGGCGTGCGCACGAGCAGCGCGGTGACGACGAGCACGGGCGCGGCCAACGCCAGGACCAGGGCCTTGTCGGACTTCGACTTCAACATGCTGCCCCCTCGGGTGCTGTCCCCCCGGACAGGCACCCACCGGTCGGGTTCTACACCAACCCTCCGGCTGGCGACGACTCCAGGCCCACACCGGACCTGTCGCCTCTGTACGAACGCACATCCCACCGGGTCCTTGGGCGCGGGCATTTCTTGGGCGAATTTCCCGCGCGGCCGCAGGCACGGAAGAAGCCGCCGCGTCCCCGGGCCGCACAGCGGGCGAGCGCCGCGGGAGCCCAAGGTGCCGCGCGCTCCCACTTCCGGCGCGTCGCCTCATCCCCCGGGAATCATTGCGGTGGACGGCAAGCGACGAGCGGGGCCGAGGGCGCCCCGACGCCTCGTGCCCCACCGGGCGGCGGAGCGGGGGCTGGGACCCCAGGGGCTTGGCGGGCGAGCGGGAGCGGGAAGTAGCACGGCCGGCCGGATGTCCCAATGCGCCAACCCGGAATGAAAGGACCTCGTTTGACCGCATTCCTTCGACTCGCCGCCCTGGTGTTGCTGGTTCCCCCCCTCGCGTCCGCGGAGGTGGTGTGGAAGGGCGACTTCGAGACCGGAAACATTTCGCAGTGGACGCGCTCGCAGAGCGTCGCGAACAGCCGCCTGCAGGTGGTGTCGGACGTGGTCCGTGAGGGCCGCTATGCGTTGAAGGCCACGGTGCGTCAGGGCGATGACCCCATCGGCGCCAGCGGCAACCGCAACGAGCTGCTCTACATCAGCGAGGAGAAGGCGGGCTCCACGTACTTCTACAAGTGGAGCACGATGTTCCCGTCGAACTACCCCATCTCGGATGGGTGGCAGGTCTTCGCGCAGTGGCACCAGGAGGGCTGCTGTGGCTCGCCGCCGCTGGAGTTCTTCGTGAAGGGGGACCAGATGCACCTGCGCGTGGGTGGCGCGGACGGTGACATCCCCTGGAAGGGGCCCCTCAACAAGGGCCAGTGGCACGACTTCATCCTGCAGGTGAAGTGGTCGTCCAACGCGAAGGTCGGCTTCGTGCAGCTGTGGCACAACGGGAAGCTGGTGCTGCCGAAGACGATGGGGGCGACGCAGTTCGGCAAGGAGATGAACTACCTGAAGCTCGGGCTGTACCGCGAGGACAGCATCCGTCCCGAGGCGAGCGTGTACCACGATGGCTTCACCATGAGCACCGCGCTGGAGGACGTCCTGCCGCCTCCGCCCGCGCCGGAGCCCACCCCGGAGCCGACGCCCGAGCCCACGCCCACCCCGGAGCCGACGCCCGAGCCCACGCCGACGCCCACCACGCCGCCCATCGTCAACGTGCCCACGCTGCCGGGCACGGGCACGCCGCGCGTGGGTGTCATCGACACGGATGACGGCACGGACAATCCGCAGGCGGCGCAGGGCTGCGGTGCGACGGCGACGGGCGGGGCTCCGTTCATCGCCGCCACGGGCCTGCTCGCGTTCGCGGCGCTGCTGAGCCGTCGGCGCAAGCCGGCGACGGTGCGTGCTCGCGGCGCGCGTCGCTGAGCCACCGCGACACCGTGAAGGTCCACAGCGGGTCCGTCCTCCAGCAGGGCGGGCCCGCTGCTGTTTTTGGTCGTGGATGGCGAAGGGCCGCGGACTCGCCGCACGGCGGAGCGGTGTTCACGAAATCAGCGATGGTGTCGCGCCGCCTCACGGAAGAGCTGGGTGAGCGAGTACTCCAGCAGCGACTGGCGCGACTGCATGTACCGGCGGGCACGAAGGAAGGGCAGCCAGACGCGCTCACCGACGCGCACCTGGGACTCTTCCTGGTTCTGCCGTGGCACCCACGTCCCGCCGAGCCGCCGAACCAGCACGTGTCCCAGATAGGCTCCGAGCGCCGGGGCGGTGTGCCCATCGACGAGTCGACGCTCGTACCGCTCCGGGAAGTTCTCGCGCCAGAAGTAGAAGTCCAGGTCCGTCAGGGACTCCGCCGTCTCCTCCGTGATGGCTGGCACCTTCGTATGAAGCGCCGCCACGAGTCCTTCTGACAGTGCGTCGTAGGATGCGAGCACACGCTCAGGGCTCCCTACATCGGACGGCAACGCAGTTGGCAGCCACTCCTCCGGCGCCGGTGGTTGGAATGCGTTGAACTCGGCGATCTTCGTCTGCCGCTCGCTGATGGCGAACTCGTCCGGCAGTCGCGCGAGCAGCGGTGCGAGGTCCGGGTGGAAGCGCGGCTCCACCGGAGCGAGCGCGGCACTGCGCGCCCGCAGCGTGCTCAGCACCGTGTCGAAGTCGAGGTCTGGCCGCAGGTGGACATGCGCGCGCGCCTGCGCCACGCGCGCCTCGTCGCTCGCGAAGTCCGCAGCGTTGCGACGTAGCACCAGCAGGACGGAGCCGTTGGGGAGTTCCTCCACGAGATGCGCGGGCGTCGAGAGCATCCGCTCACGCCCCACGCTCTCCACGAGGCGTGGGCCGAAGACGTTCAGCCAGAACACTTCGTAGATCTGGTCGAAGCCATCTCGGCGAGAAGTCTTCTCATCACGGCCGAAACAGGGCGCTCCTGCGCTTTGCCGATCCGCCAGGCCATGGGCCATGGCGTAGTCGACGCGATAGTACGCGGCCAGGTCCCTGACCATGTCTACGAATTCAAGACATCGCCCTCGCTCCGAGAACAATGAAAGTGGCTGCACATCAAGACCGCAGCTCAGCCGAGTTCCTGATGGAGGAGTATCGAGGTCGAGCGTCAACTCGACCAAGGGTTGTGCCCGGTAGAGCGCGACAGAGGTCCCATGCTCATCGCATCGTTCCTCCAACGCCTTCTTGATGGAGGCGCGCGAGTACTTCCGCCGCTGCGCTCCCTTCACGATATCCGGCATCCAGCCTTCGGCGTGAGCCTCCAGCGCCGCGAAGAAGGACGTGAGTGCGGAGTCTGCTCCAACCTGCTGGGCAGGTGCCCCGTCCAGCAGGAACCGAAGGCCATCGCCTGGATTGGGTTCAAGAGCGCTCATCGCCTTCATCGAAACAGCACCTCCACTCCTCTTGCCTTGTTCTCAGCTCTTGTCACGGCACGCTCGATGGCATCTGGGTCCAAGGGCTTGAAGGCCTTTTCGTAGATCAACCGGACCCTTTTGATCCGAGCGGTCTGTTCGAGTCCAGGCCTGCGGATGCTCACCGTCTCGCCGTAATACCGCAGTGCGGCGCTTGCGTCCGCAACCACCTGCGCGACCAGCGCATCCCTGTTCAGACCAAGAAGGTCCCGACTCTTGAGGCTGAACGTCTCCACGCGAGGAGCTTGGCCCGGCGGAGGCCGCTCCTCGATGACGAGCACATCCGCGAAGCGCAGGTCGGCCTTCGCCACACCCACATGCGTCTCGATGCGGGGCTGCTCGAAGTCTCGGAGCCACAATCGCTGTGCACGCGGGCGGGCCGCATCCTCCTCCAGAAGGGCAACCATCAGCCTCTCGAAGGCGAGGCCTCGGGCGTACCTGTCTCGCATCACCTGGTAGTCCGCCCACCCCAGCGGCCCCTTTGTCGCCTGCCGCTGCCCGATTTCCGCGGTGCGCCTCTCCAGGTACGCCAGATAGTCAGGCCAGAGGGCATGCACCTCGGCTCCAGGAGGCACGGCCTTCTGCAGTGCTTCCCTGTGCTTCTCAAGGAGGCCCACATCCATTGGCAGCCGGGCCCCTCCAGCCTCGGCTTCCGCCTGCCGCAGCTTCGCTTCCGCCGCCTCGACGGGGATGCCAGCCGCCTCTGGTGGGAGGGACGGTCTGCCGCCACTTCGCTTCTCGACACCGCCCCTCGTCGCGCTGGCACTCGAGGGCTCCCGATACCGCTCCGCCAACAGGGCCAGTGCCTTCGGCAGGTTGCCTCGGGCCTCATTCAGGGCGATGACGCCAGCCGGTCCTTCCGCCGCCGCGAAGAGCGCGACCTCTCGCCTGCCCCGAAAGAGGGAGACGGACTCGCCGACCGCGTCGGGGCCGAATTGCGCCTCCAACTCCTTCACGACGGTCTTCAGTGCTTCGGCGTCTGGCGCCGAGAGCCGCCGCGGGCCACTGCGTCCACCGGACGTTGACTTCACCAGGACTCGCGCGCCCTTGCTTCCGGCATACAGCGCCACCATCAGCGCGGCTGGCGCCAACACGCGCGTGGCCTGCTCGTATTTGCCCTGCGCCAGCGAGCGTGCTCCGTGCCCCGTCCCGGCGACCAGATGGTAGAAACCCACGGGCACGCCGAAGGTCAGGTGGTCGAAGGCTCCCACCGAGATGCTGCCCGGCGCGTAGTGCCGCTCCGCCAGCACCTTCTGCACTTCGTCCAGGGCTGCCTGGTAGGGCGGTGGGAGCTCGGCGCGCTTCGCCCAGAGGCTCTGTCCCCGAGCGCTATCGCTCGCCGGACTGCTGGAGAGCATGTCCCGCCCCGCTCGCCCCAGTCCGCGCAGCACATCACGTGCTTGTTCTTCTCGCTCCGGGAAGGTCTCCAGCGACAGACCCCGCTGCTTCAGCTCCTCGCGGACGGTGGTCATGGCGCCCAGCGTCTCTTCCAATTGCTTGTCGCGGGCCAGCAGCCGCACCATCTCGCGCAGCTCGTCGTCGAAGGCCGAGTGGAGGATGAAGAGGGCGAGCACCTCGGCATACGGCACGCCGTACTTCTCCACGGACGTGACGAGGAAGGCCGCGCGCTTGCGGACCAGGACCTCCGAGGCCCGGGCATCCAGCGGACCCAAGGCACCCAGACGGACCGCGTCCCAGTCCGTGAGCGACGCCACCAACTCGGCCATGTCCACCGCGCGCTGCATGGCCACGAACTCGCCGGGTGAGGTACATGCCAGGAAGGGCTCCAGCACCTCTCGGCTGGACTCCAGGTGAGGCCAGCCCGAGGGCATGGGGCGTCCCCCGCATGCAACACCCCCACCGCGCGCCACCCACTCCGTGCCTGGCGCATGTATGCCTTCAGCCCCATCCGCCAGGGGCTCGCGTCGAAGACTCAGGGGCACTTCCGCCGAGGAGGCCAGCAACACTTCCCGCGATGGCTCCTCCGCTGTACTCCACGTTGCCTGTGTGGACGCGGAAGAGGGACGGAAGGCCAGGGCGTCCTGTAGCCCCGACTTCGAGGGCAATGAGGCGCAGCCCACGTTCAGCAGCGCCATGGCTAGCGCCAGGCCCACTCCGCCGCGCCGACGTTGCTCAGCGCGCATGGTCCACCCCCAGCCCCAGGGCGGCGAAGGCGCCCGGACGCAGCGGTCCTTCCGCTGTCGGGAACAGCAACGTGCCGCCTTGTCCCACCGCGTAGAGGCGGCCACTCAAGAGGCGCCACCGGGCCTCGCCCGAAACGAGGTAGCGCGCGGCTGGCTTACCCGCGCCGAGCGCCATCCCTCCCACCGCCACGGTGAGGCGCCGGTGGAAGCCCTGCACCTCCAGGCGTCCTTCCACATCCACCCGGCCCCACGAGAAGACCTCCGCCCCCATCGTCAGGCGCAGGTGGCGCCGAGACAGCGTGCCCAGCCGCTCCGCATCCCCACTGAGAATCACCTCGCCATACGCGGACGCTCCGTCCGGGAAGGACGCCTCCGCCAGCGGCAAGGCGGACAGGCCCGGCACCTGGAAGCGCGCCAGCTCGTAGTCCGGGCCGAAGGCTCCCTGTCGGAAACCGCCTCGCTGCACGCGTCCCTCCAGACGGGCTCGCAGGTCCACCGTCGCGGTCAGCGCATCCACGCCCAGTCCCGCCACCGCGCCCCAGGCCCCGCCCGCTCCTGGACGTCCGCCCCAGCCCCCCAGCAGCGTCACCTCGAAGCTGCCGTCAGCATTCCTGCGCCGCACGAGCATCGCCGAGCCGTCCACGTGCGCCAGCGTCAGCGGCTTCGAGACACCTCCCGCGCGCCCCCAGTCATGCACCGCGGACAGCGACAGCAGGTACTGCAAGGGAATGAGGGGACGGCCGAAGACGAGGTGCTGCACGTCCACCGCGGCTTCCGCGCCCACCAGTCGCGCGCCCAGCACATCCGAGGCGAAGGCCTCCGCGTAGACCGGCCCCAGCCTCCCCGTCACCACCGCTCCTGCGGGGTGGTAGTCGGGGTTGCTCCGATTGCTATAGCGACGCACCAGATGCCCGGACAGCAGCGTGTAGGACTCCAGCGCGCCCATCCACAACACGTTCGGCGTGCCGCCAACCCTCAGGGCGCGCACCACCTGTCCCCAGTCGGACAGCGTGTCCCAGTCCTCCTTCCTGACGAGCCCCGCCCCCTCCGCTCCCCCCCAGAGCCGCAACCGCACCGGTGCTCCGACCTCGAGGGTGAAGACGCCTCGTCTCCTCACCACTCCACGCGGCTCCAGTTGCATGAAACCTTCGTCGCGCCCCACGCCACTTCGGGGCAGCAGCGTCAGCGACGTGGCCTCCAGGCGCAGCCAGTGGGCCCACTTCGTGTCATCGCGGAGAGGCGCAGGTGACGTGGGCTCTTCCTCGGGTTGGACCGCTCCTGCTTCTTCGCCAGAAGCCTCGGCCCGAAGCGCCTCCTCCAGCCTGCGCACGGTGGCGTCGAAGGCCTCAGGGGTGATGGCCTCCTGTCCCCACCCGACCCTGGGTAACAGCAGCCACAACACAACGACCCAACGCGAGGACATCGGCGGCTCCCGTGCAGGCCCCGACGGACGGGGGAGGCCACAGGATTCACGCTCGGTCTGACAAGGGCACCGCGATGCATCGCGGTCGTGAGCCCACTACAAGTGACTCGTGTCCCGGGGAGGATCCCGCACGAGGCTCGTGCAGAATCCATCGACCCAGCCACCCCGGCGACTTCAGTGCGCGCCCTCGACCTTCACGTTGGGGTCGGCGCGGCGCAGCATGAACACCAGCACCAGTGAGCACGCGAAGATGGCCGTGAGCACGGTGAAGTTGGCGTTGAAGGCCCGCACCAGCGCCTGCAGGTTGATGCGCTGGCTGAACAGCCCATAGGCCGCGGCCAGCGGGTCCGTCACCCGCGAGGCCACCGTGGCCTGCATCGCGGCGAGCTGCTCCTGCGTCACCTGGCTGTACGCATCCACATGCGACGCCAGCGCCGTGTTGTTCACCTGCGTCAGCCGGTTGAGCGCGCTGCTCATCCACGCCGTGCCAATGGACCCGCCCAATTCACGCGTCAGGTTGAACAGCCCCGCCGCGTTGCCGCGCTGGTCCGGCCGCAGGTTGCTCAGCGCCATCACCGACAGCGGCACGAAGATGAACCCCATCGAGCACGCCCGGATGAACACCGGCGCAATCAGCGCCGCCTCGTCCGCCGTGCTGCTCAAGTGCCCGTTCGTCCACAAGGACAGGCACATCCCGATGATGCCCACCCCCACCAGCATCCGCCCGTCCACCTTGCCACCGAACTTCCCGATGAGCGGCATCAACAACACCTGGATGAAGCTGCCCTTCAAGAACACCAGCCCGATGTCGAGCGCCGAGTAGCGCATCACCGTTCCGCAGAAGAGGCTGAACAGGAACGACCCGCCGAACAGCGCCGTGCCGATGAGGAAGTTCACCCCCGTCGCCGCCGCGTACGAGCGGTTCGCGAACACCCTCAGGTCCACCACCGGCTGCGGGGTCTCCAGTTCGTGCACGATGAACGTGATGAGCGCCACGCCCGCCACCACCGCGAGCACGGTGATCTTCATGCTGTCGAACCAGTCCTCGCGCGTGCCCTCCTCCAGCACGAACTGCAGCGCGGCCATGCCCACCGCCAACAGGCCGATGCCCCAGCGGTCCACCCGCTCGTGGGACACCTCGAAGTCCTTCTGCTCGATGTGACGCCACGCCATGTACGCAGCGAACAGGCCCACCGGCAGGTTGATGAGGAATATCCAGTGCCAGCTCGCCACCTCGATGAGCATCCCGCCCACCGTCGGACCCAAGAGCGGCCCCGTCACCGCGCCCAGGCCGAAGAGCGCGCCGGCCATGCCGTGCTCCTTCTGCGGATAGCGCGCGAACAGAATCGCCTGCGACGTGGGGATGATGGCGCCGCCTCCCACGCCCTGGAGGATTCGGAAGACCACGAGCGACGGCAGGTTCCACGCGAGCCCACACAACAGGCTGGCCGCCGTGAAGATGAGGATGGACGCGGTGAAGTAGCGCCGGAACCCGAACCGACGCTGCAGCCAGCCCGTCATCGGGATGACCACCACGTTGGCCATCATGTAGCCGGTGGAGACCCACGCAATCTGGTCCATCGGCGTGCCGAAGCTCGCGCGGATGTCGCTGAGCGCGACATTCACAATCGAGATGTCCAGCACGGACATCAACGCCGCCGCCATCGCGGCGATGGTGATACCGGCCTTCGAGCCGGTGATGACGTCGCCCTTCACGACTACTCGCCCCTCGTGTTCACCGTGACGACGGCGCTCATGCCCGGCTTGAGGGCCACGTCCTTCGCGTCACCGTCGAAGCGGATGAGCACGGGGATGCGCTGCACCACCTTCACGAAGTTGCCGGACGCGTTGTCCGGAGGCAGCAGCGCGAAGCGCGCCCCGCTGGCCCCCGCCAGGCTGTCAACATGGCCCTTGAAGTGATGGCCGCTGAAGGCATCCACCTCCACGTCCACCGCCTGCCCCGCCTTCATCTCGCCGACCTGGTCCTCCTTGAAGTTCGCCACCACCCACACGTCATCCTGCGGCACCACCGCCATCAGCGGACGCTCCGGCCCCACCATGTGGCCCACCTCCACCGTGCGCCGGCTCACCACGCCATTCGTCGGCGCGCGGACCTTCGTGTACGACACCGCCAGCTCCGCCAGGTGCAGCGCGGCCTGGGCCTGCTTGAGCTTCGCGTCCGCCAGCTTCACCGCCGCCTGCGCGGCCTGCACCTGCACCGGCCCCGTCTCCGCGGCGGCCAGCTTGCCCTGCGCCGTCTCCAGGCCACCGGAGGAGCCCTGCACGCCCGCCTCCGTGGACGTCAGCCGCGCCTTGGCCACGTCCAGCGCCGCCTTCGCCTGGTCATGCGTGGACTGCCGCGCATCCAGGTCCGCCTGCGTCACCGCGCCCTCCGCCTTCAGCGTCTTCACCCGCGTCAGGTCCGTGTCCGCCAGCTTGAAGCGCGCCTCCGCCGCCACCACGTCCGCGCGCGCCTGGTCCAGCGCCGCCTTGGACGAGCTGATGCCGCTATTCGCCTGCACCACGCCGCCGCGCGCCTGACGCAGGTTGGCCCCCGCGTTGACCTCGGTGAGCGCCAGCTGCGCCTGCGCGTTCGCCGACTGCGCCTCCGCGCTCGACACGTCCGCGCGCGCCACCTCCAGCTTCGCCTCCAGGTCCGTGGCGTCCAGCTCCACCAGCACGTCGCCGGCCTTCACCTGCTGGTTGTCCGTCACCAGCACCCGGGCCACCTGCCCCGAGATTCGCGGCGACACGTTGGCGATGCGGCCCTCCACCTGCGCGTCATCGGTGGACTCCTCGCCCCGGGTCAGCACCCAGCGCGCGGCGCCGCCCAACAGCGCAATCCCCAACAGCGCGGGCAACACCCGCTTCGCCCTGGAGCGCGGCGCCGCCGGCTCCTTCACGAGCGAGGGGCTCTTCTTCGGTACGTCGGTGTCCTGGGCATCCAGGGAGGGTGAGGCAGTGCTCATGGGCGTTCTCGAAGGTTCAACGGGTCGATGATAAGGGGCCTAACCACATGGCCATGACAAGACGTCCGTCGGGCCGGGCCCGAGGGGAATCGAGGGTTCGAGGGGAAGCTCAGGGCTCTCGGAAGGCAGGCAGTCCGGAGGAAACCTTGGTCAAGAGCTCGCGCAAGGTGGCGCGCTCCGGCTCGCTCAGCGTGGACATCAGCGCGGCGACGCGGCGGAAGTGCACGGGCAGCAGCTCCTCCAGGAGCACGCGGGCCTTCGGCGTGAGGTGCACGGTGTACATGCGCCGGTCATCGGGATGGTCGGCGCGGGAGATGAGGCCGTCCTTCTCCAACGTGTCGAGCAGCCCCGTCATCGTGGCGCGGCTCACACAGGAGCTCTCCGCCAGCTCGGCCGGGGTGAGGCCCTTGCCCTCCTCGCTCTCGCTGTAGGAGAGCAGGCGGGCCAGCACGGTGAAGCGGCCCGTGGACAGGCCGTGGCGCGCGAGGTTGGCCTCGTAGGCGCTCGACAGCTCGTTGGACATGCGCAGCAAGAGGACGCAGGTCTCGATGGCGCTCGCGTCCAGTTGAGGGAAGCGCTGCGACAGTCGCTGCAGCCGCTCGAAGCGGGTGATGGGAGGCGTGACGCTCATGGTGAGGCGCGGCGAAGACCCCGCCGCCCCTGAGTCGTAAGGCTCCTAACTACCGCGCGCAACGAAATAGTGGAGCCGGTGGGAGGAAACGGACGCGCTGTTATGACGGGGAGGTGCTGGATGTGAAAGACCCCACCGTGCAGGCGGCGCTGCGGCAGGCGAGCGACGAGGCCGGTCTGCCGGATTATCTGCGCAGCTGCGTGTACCCCCTGCTGCGCGAGCCGGAGGGCGAGTGGCCGAGCTGCTGCGGAGGCGGCTGCCAGCCCTGCTCGGCCACGCTGGTGGACGTGGCGGCGCGGACGCTGGCGCTCCTGGGGACGCCGCGCGTGGCGCCCCTGCCCCTGTGAGCGCGGGCCCTCAGCGCCGTAAGCTCGTGGGGACATGAACCCCATCGTCCATGCGGAGCTGGCGTGGCTCACGGCCCAGGGGCTGCGTGAGCGGAGGGACCGCATCCTCGTCACGTGCGCGGGGCTGGCGCCGGACCTGGATGGGCTGACGCTGCTGGGTGGCGAGGAGTGGTACGCGCGCTACCACCACGTGCTCTTCCACGGCTACGTGGGCGCGCTCGTCACCACTGCGGTGTGCGTGGCGCTGGCGAGGCAGCGCGCCAGGGTGGCGGTGCTCGCGATGGTGGCGTTCCACCTGCACCTCGTCTGTGACCTGGCGGGAAGCGGGCCCGGCTGGCCCATCCACTACTCCTGGCCCACGAGCATGCGGGAGTGGTTCTGGCAGGGGCAGTGGGACCTGTCGTCGTGGCAGAACTCGGTCATCGGGCTGTTCACCACGCTGGCCGTCCTCGCGTGCGCGCTGGGTCCCGGGCGTCGAACCTTCGTCGAGGTGTTCTCCGCGCGCTGGGACGCGGTCGTCACGCAGACGCTGCGCAAGCGCTTCAAGGGCGAGGAGCCCGCCGCGAAGCCCAACGGCTGAAGGTCCTCACCTGTCCCACGAGACAACCGCGCTGTAGGGGCCGTGACATATCTCGAGCACGGGGACCCGCGGGCGCGGTGCGGGGTTGTGTCCCCGGACGCGCAGCGCCTAGCTTGAAGCCCTTCCCGCGAAGGGGGCCCGATGCCCGCATACCGTGACGTGCTCGGCAGGATTCCCGAACCTGACGTCGAGGCCGGCAGGCAGTGCCAGGGCCTGTTGGACATGAAGACCAAACCCCAGGGCAGCCTCGGCCGCCTGGAGGAGCTGGCGTGTCAGTGGGCCGCGCTGCGGGGAGAGCCCGCTCCGGCGATGCCTCGCAAGGGCATGGTGGTGATGGCGGCGGACCACGGGGTGACGGAGGAGGGCGTGAGCGCCTATCCCGCCGAGGTCACCGCGCAGATGGTCGCCAACTTCTCCCGGGGCGGCGCGGCCATCAACGTGCTGTCACGGCAGCACGACGTGCGCGTGGAGGTCGTCGACATGGGCGTGCGGGTGCCCGTGGAGGGGCTCACGGGCGTGCGCCACCACCGCATGGGCCCCGGCACGGGGAACCTGGCGAAGGGGCCGGCGATGTCGCGCAAGACGGCCGAGGAGGCGCTGAGCGTGGGCGCGCTGCTGGCCATCGAGCTGGCGGAGTCGGGCGTGACGCTGCTCGGCCTGGGTGACATGGGCATCGGCAACACTACCGCGTCGTCGGCGCTGACGTGTGTGCTCGCGGGTGTGTCGCCGGACATGGCCACCGGGCGCGGCACGGGCGTGGATGACGCGGGCCTGACGCGCAAGGTGGACGTGGTGCGGCGGGCGTTGGTGGTGAACCAGCCGGACGCGGCGGACCCGCTGGACGTGCTCGCCAAGGTGGGCGGGTTCGAAATCGCGGGGCTCGCGGGCGCGGCGCTCGGCGCGGCGTCCAAGCGCGTTCCGGTGATGCTGGATGGCTTCATCTCCTCGGTCGCCGGGCTGGTGGCGGCGCGCCTGTGTCCCCGGGTGATGCCCTTCCTCATGGCCAGCCACATGTCGCGCGAGGCGGGCCACCGGCGGGTGCTGGAGGCGCTGCGGCTGCGGCCCCTGTTGGATTTGGGGCTGAGGCTGGGCGAGGGCACCGGCGCGGTGCTCGCGATGGGGCTGGTGGACAGCAGCCTGCACGTGCTGCACGAGATGGCGACCTTCGCCTCGGCCGGCGTCGCGGAGAAGTCACAGCGCTGAAGCGCGTGTCCCCGGCTGGAAACCCGGCGGGAGTCGCGCCATACCTGGGCTCCCATGAAGCGACTTCTCGCCGGCATCGCGTTCCTCAGTCGCATCCCCGTCCCCGGGGCGGCCACGTTCGACGCTGGCGACGTGGGCCGCGCCACGCTGTGCTTCCCGCTCGTCGGCGCGCTGCTCGCGGCCATCCTGGTGGGCGTGCGCCACGCGCTCTTCCCCCTGCTGCCCGCCACGGTGACGGCGTTCATCCTGCTCATCGTCTACGCGCTGCTCACCGGCGCGCTGCACCTGGACGGGCTGGCGGACATGGCGGACGGCTTTGGGGGCGGGCGAACGAAGGAGGACGTGCTGCGCATCATGCGCGACCACGTCATCGGCGCGTATGGCGGCACGGCCCTGCTGTTGAACGTGGGGCTGAAGTCGAGCGCGCTGGCGGCCCTGCTCGAGCGGGGACAGGCGGACGTCGCGCTGGTGGTGGCGCTGAGTCTGGGCCGGTGGGGCTCGGTGCCCCAGGGGTGGCTGTTCCCCTATGCGCGGCGCTCCGGTGGCATCGGCATGGCCATCACGGATTATGTCGGGCGCGTCGAGGTGGCGGGGGCCACGGTGCTGGGGCTCGGCATCGCCGTGGGGCTCATGGGCTGGAAGGGGGGTGTCATCATGGGGGCCGTGGCCTTGGTGTCGATGCTCCAGGCCCTGTGGTGCCGGAAGAAGATTGACGGAATCACGGGCGATACGATGGGCGCCAACACCGAGGTGTGCGAGGCGGTGGTGCTCGTGCTCGCGCTGGCGCTCGGCTGACCTTGCTCACGAAAGGAAACGGACGCGTGGACTGGCGACTGCCGAGCGGCGTGACGCGCATGATTCTGGTGAGGCACGGCAAGCCCTCCGAGGAGATGAAGGGCCGCTGCTACGGGAGGCTCGACGTGGGCCTCGCGCCCGAGGGACACGTCCAGGCCGAGCGCGCCGCGCGCCTGCTCGCGCCGGTGGAGCTGCACGGCCTGTATTCGAGTCCCCGGCTCCGCGCGCTCGACACGGCGAAGCGATTCACGGAGGGCCGGGGGCTGGAGCTTCGAGTGGAGGAGGCCTTCCGGGAGATCGACTTCGGGCTCTTCGAGGGGCTCACCTACGAGGAGGCCGAGCGCCGCTTCCCCGCCGTGTACGCGGAGTGGATGACACACCCCGCACAGGTGCGCTTCCCCGAGGGAGAGACGTTCTCCGAGATGCGCGAGCGCGTGCGCGCAGGAGGTCGGGCGCTGCGGGCACGTCATCCCGGCCAGTGCTTCGCGCTGGTGTCCCACGGCGGCGTCAATCGCACCCTGCTCTGCGAGGCACTCGGGATGTCGGATGAGCACCTGTTCCGACTGGACCAGGTGCACGCGGCGGTGAATGTCATCGACTTCTATGGCGATGAGCCCGTGGTGAAGTTGATGAACGCGGAGCCGTGACGCACCACGCCTCGGCTTGACGGTGTTTCCGCGCGAGGCGTAGCCTTTGGTGGCTTGTCTGGGATTGAAGTTCCGTCGTGCACAAGGGGGCGTCACGCGCATGGAGACCCAACCGCCAGGCGAGGCCAGCGGACGTCCCGTCATCCGCGCCCTCGGCAAGACGCCCGACCCCTTCTCCGCGCAGGCGCTCGACAACCCCTACGCCGTCTACGCGCGGCTCCTCGAGCAGCCCGCGTGCTGGAGCGCCGAGTCCCAGCTGTGGCTGTTCTCGCGGCACGCGGACTGCCTGGAGGTGCTCGCCAATCCCCGCTTCAGTCGGAACATCGCCAGCGCGAGGAAGCGCCGTCCCCAGGACTACCCGCCTCCACCCGAGGCGCTCGCGGCGCTGTCCGCCATGCACAACCAGTGGTTCCTGCTGATGGACCCGCCGGACCACACGCGCCTGCGCGCGGTGACGAAGCGTGCCCTGGGCCCTCGCATGAAGGAGCTGGCCATCCACATCCAGGCCCTGGCGGAGTCCCTGGTCTTCCAGGCGCGTCAGCGTGGGGGAATGGATGTCATCTCCGAGTTCG
Organism: Myxococcus faecalis; assembly: GCF_050039385.1. Taxonomy (NCBI): domain Bacteria; kingdom Pseudomonadati; phylum Myxococcota; class Myxococcia; order Myxococcales; family Myxococcaceae; genus Myxococcus; species Myxococcus faecalis. The sequence goes on from NZ_CP144336.1 coordinate 3,598,092, forward strand.
CCATGCCCCTGGCCCGCAGCACGCTGCGCCAGCTGGTGGGCGCGGATGATCTGGATGAGGGGCTCTATCAGCACTGGGCGCTGTGCCTCGCCCGGTGCGCGGATGCCTCCGCGCCGCTGGGGGTTCGCGAGGCCGCGAGCGCCGCGACACGAGAGGTGCACCAGGCGCTCCAGGCCGCCGTCACCCGGCGCCGACAGTCGCGACGCACGGATGTCCTCGGGCTGCTGGTGGCCGCGCAGGAAGACGAACAGGCCTTGAGCGAGGAGGAGCTGCTGCCCACGTGCATGCTGCTGCTCTTCGGCGGCTACGACACCTCCGTCAACCTCATCGGCAATGGGATGCTCGCGCTGATGGAGCACCGCGCGCAGTGGGAGGCGCTGTGCGCCGAGCCCTCGCGAGCCAAGGGCGCGGTGGAGGAGGTGCTGCGCTTCGACACGCCCCTGCAGCTCGTCTCGCGCATGGCACAGGAGGACGTGGACGTGGGAGGGACTCATGTCCGCGCGGGCGAGTGGGCGTGGGTGCTGCTCGGCGCGGCGAATCGGGACCCCAGGCGCTTCGAGAACCCCGATGCGCTGGACATCCAGCGCACGGACCTCCAGCACCTCGCCTTCGGCCACGGCATCCACCAATGCGTCGGCGCGGCGCTCGGGCGCATCGAGGCACAGAGCGCGTTCGGGACGCTGGCGCGCGAACTACCGCAGCTTCGGCTCGTGCCCGGCGCGTGGAAGCGGCGCGACACCGCCGTGTTCCGTGGCCTCACCACCCTGCCCTGCCAGCTCTGACACCGGGTCCGGCGCGACTTGCGCGCCACCAGGGCACAAGCAGCGATGCGCCTGACGCCACCGTCACCCTGCCAGCTCTGACTCCGCACTCGACGCGGCTTGCGAGCTACCAGGGACACGCGCAGCGGCGTGCCTGGCGCTGCCGTCCCCACCTTTGACTCCGCGCTCGGCGCGGCTTACGCGCCACCAGGGACATGAGCAGCGATGTGCTTGGCGCCGCCGTCACCCTGCCTTGCCAGCTCTGACTCTGGGCTCAGCGCGACTTTCGCGCCACCAGGTACACGAGCAGCGGTGTACCGAGCGCCGCAGTCACCAGCCCCACGGGCGGCTCTCGCCCAGGCAAGATGACTCGGGAGGCCGCGTCACAGAGTGCCAGGAAGCTCGCGCCCACGATGACCGAGCACGGCAGCAGCACGCGCCGGCTCACGCCCAGCACGCGCCGGACGATGTGCGGAACGATGAGCTCCACGAACGCGATGGGGCCACACCACGCGACACAGCCCGCCACGCCGAGCGCCCCCAAGCCAATCGAGGCCATGCGCACCACACGCACGTTGACGCCCTGCGACTCGGCATGCTCCTCGCCGGAGATGAACACCTCCAGCGCCCGCGTCAGCGACAACAGCCCCACCACCGACACGGCCGCGATGGGCACGAGCGCGACGATTCCCTGGTAGCCCACCTGCGGCAGGTGCCCCATCGTCCACCGCGTGGCCGCCAGCAGCTCCGCCGAGTCGGCCGAGAACTGCACGCCCGTGGAGATGGCGCCCGCCGCCATCGAGAAGGCGATGCCCGCGAGCACCAAATCGTTCATCCGCACGCCCCGCCCCGCGGCGATGGCGGCCACCAACAGGCTGACACCCAGCGCCCCGGCGAAGGCCGACGCGGTGATGAGCGGCAAGCCCCACAGCGCCGAGCGGGCCCCCAGCACGATGGCCACCAGCGCGCCCAGCGTGGCTCCAGCCGTGGTGCCCACCGTGCTCGGCGCGGCGAGCGGATTGGCGAAGAGCGACTGATACACCGCCCCCACCAGCGACAGCGTGCCGCCCACCAGCAGCGCCATCAGCGTCCGGGGGATGCGCAGCTGCCAGAGGATGAAGTCCCGCGCGTCCGGCGGCATCGGCGGCCCGATGAACGGCGCGGCGACCACCACCAGCCCGCACAAGAGCAACATCACCACCAGCCGGGCCTTCATTCGCCACCCTCCAGCGGCAGGCCCACGAAGACCCTCCGGCCCTCGACCTCCACGCCACGCATCCGCACGGAGAACACCTGCCCCAGGTGCTCGCCCAGCTCCGGCGCGTCGTAGTGCGACTCGAAGGCCACCTGGCCACGCGACAACCCCAGCACCCGAATCCGTCCCTCGCCCCCGTGCCTCACCGCGTGGGCGAGCACGTTGATGTCATGCGTGATGCACAGCACCCCCAGCCCCGAGCGCCACAGCCGCCCCACGAGCGCGTACAACTCCAGCTGCTGCGCGGGGTCCAGGAAGTTCGCCGGCTCGTCCAGCATCACCAGCGGCGACTCCTGCGCGAGCAGCGCCGCCACCGCGACCCGCTGCTGCTCTCCTCCAGACAGCTCCGTGATTCGCCGCGAGGCGAGCCCCTCCGCCTGCACCCGCTCCAGCGCCGCCCGCGCCTGCTCCTCCGAGCGGCGATGCGACTCCCGGAAGCGATAGCGCGCCGCGGCCACGTGCTCCAGCGCGGTGATGGGCTCGGAGACCTGCACACGCTGGGGCAGCCACGCGACATGGGCCGCGCGCTCCCGGGGCGACAGCGCCGCCACGTCGCGCCCGCCCACCGTGACGCGCCCCGCGTCCGGACGCTCCAGCCCGAGCGCCACGCGCATCAACGTCGTCTTGCCCGCCCCATTGGGGCCCACCACCGCCACGAAGTCTCCAGCCCCGAGCCGAAGGGACACGTCCGCCAGCAGCGTCCGCTCCCCCTTGCGCACCGTCGCCCCGGAGACCTCCAGCGTGGACGTCATGGCGTCTTCGCGTCGAAGCGCAGCGCGACCTTCAGTCGCTCCACCAGGTCCAGGATGCGCGGACCGGTGGACTGCACGCCCGGCCCCGCCACCAGCTTCACGCGCCCCTCCTTCACCGCGCGCAGCACCGACAGCTGCTTCCACGCGGCCAGCTGCCGCGCCTCCTCCTCGGGCGTCGGCACGGGCCCCTCCAGCAACACCAGGATGATGTCCGGGTCCAACGTCATGAGCTGCTCGACGGAGATGTTCGGCGGCCCACCCGGGTCCTCGGCCACGGCGTTGCGCGCGCCCGCGGCCTCCAGCGCCGCGCCGTGCAGCGAGCCCTTGCGGATGTACCAGATGCTGGAGAGCCCGGCCTCCGCGTCGCCAATCACCAGCAGCACCCGGGGCGCGTCCTTCGGAGGTGCCCGCTTCAGCGTGCTCTCCACCTTCGCGGCCAGCTCGTTCGCCTGCGCCTCGCGGCCCGTCTGCCGCCCCAGCTCGCGGACCCCGTTCGCCACGTCGTCCACCGTGAGCCAGGGCAGCACCTTCACCGGCGCGACGGCGGCCAGCGAGCCCGCGGGAGCCTGCTTCACCTGCTCATCCAGGATGAGCGTGGGCTTGAGCCGGGCGATGGCCTCGTAGTTGGGCGCCAGCGTGGAGCCGACCTTGGGCACGCCCTCTGCCTCGGGGGGCCAGGACGAATAGTCCGAGCGCCCCACCACCTGCGGCCCCGCCCCCAGCGCGTAGAGCGTCTCCGTGATTCCGGGGGACAGCGAGACGAGCCGCCGCGCGCCCGGCTCCTGGGCCGGAGGCGAGGAGCGCTGGCAGCCCGCGAGGAGCAGGAGCGCGAGACCGAGGAGCCGAAAGGAGCGCGAAGGGGACATGGGAGGACAATCACGCACCGAGGAGTGCGTGACGAGCGCCTTATAGTGCACCCGCCAGAGGAGGCCCGCCATGTCGAAGCACCCCCACCTCATGATTCAGGGCACGGGCTCCCACGTGGGGAAGACCACGCTGGTGGCCGGGCTGTGCCGCCTGTACGCCAACCGGGGCCTGCGCGTGGCTCCGTTCAAGTCGCAGAACATGTCCCTCAACTCCTTCGTCACCGAGGAGAACGAGGAGATTGCCCGCGCCACCGCGGTGCAGTCCTTCGCGGCGCGGCAGCGGCCCATCGTCCACATGAACCCGCTGCTGCTCAAGCCCAAGTCGGACAGCGTCAGCCAGCTCATCATCCACGGCAGGCCCCACCGGGACGTCGACGCGCGCGAGTACTTCCTGGCCGACACGCACCGTGCGCTCAAGCTCGCCGCCATCCAGGAGTCCATCGACCACCTGAACCGCCACTACGACCTGGTCATCGCCGAGGGCGCGGGGAGCTGCGCGGAGCCCAACCTGCGCCCGTTCGACGTGGTGAACATGGAGGTGGCCCACCGCCTGGACGCCCGCGTCTTCGTGGCCGCGGACATCGACAAGGGCGGCGTGGTGGCGGAGCTGCTCGGCACGCTGCGCGTCCTGGAGCTCGTCGCCCCCGAGGACGTCGCGCGCATCTGTGGCTTCATCATCAACAAGTTCCGGGGAGACCGGCAGGTCCTCCAGCCCGCCGTGGACTTCATCGAGCAGCACGCGAAGAAGCCCGTCGTCGGGGTGCTGCCCTACCTGTCCCTCGCGCTGGAAGAAGAGGACCGCGTCCAGCCCCGCATGCACGGCACACCCGAGGTCGACATCGCCGTCCTCTACCTGCCCCACATCTCCAACAGCACCGACTTCGACTACCTCCAGGAGGAGCCCCACGTGCGCGTGCGCTTCGTGCGCTCCGTGGACCAGCTGGGCGCGCCCGACGCCATCATCCTGCCCGGCACCAAGAACACGGTGGGGGACCTGGTCCACCTGCGGCGCATCGGCTTCGAGCGCGTGCTCCAGGAGCTGAGCGCCACCACGCCCATCGTCGGCATCTGCGGCGGCTTCCAGATGCTGGGGCGCCACCTGCTCGACGAGCACCGCCGCGAGTCCGAGCACGGCAGCACCACCGGCCTGGGCCTGCTGGACATCGACGTGGAGTTCCTGCCGGGCAAGACGGTCTTCAACCGCCACTACACCCCGACGAAGGACAATCCCTTGCGGGATGCGGGCGAGGTGTCCGGGTATGAGATTCATTCCGGGCTCATCCGGTACGACAGCGCGCGGCCGATGTATGCCCACCCCGGCGGCTTCGATGGCGCGGTGCACGAGCGGCTGCCCATCTTCGGCACCTTCATCCATGACCTGTTCAAGAATCCTCGTCTGAGCCGCGCCTTCGTCGACACGCTGCGCCAGCGCAAGGGATTGCCAGCCCTGACAGCGCCCCTGTGCAACCACGACACCCGTCGGGAGGACAGCTATAATCGGCTCGCTGCCGCCCTGGCCGAGCACATGACATCCATCGACTGACTCTTCATCCCGCCAAAGGGGGCGCTCGGGGATTCCCGACGACAGGCGAATGTAAGGAGGAGGCTCAACGTGAAGCTCGATGGATTCGCTCGTGTCCTTCCGCGCGTGGTGCTGCTCTTGGCCATGGCTTGCCAGCACAGCGCGCTCGCACAGGACCAGCTCGACACCGCCCCGAAGACACTCACCCAGCAGGTCCTCACGCCCGTTGGCACGACGTACCCCTACACCCAGCAATTGCAGTGGTTGGACGCGGGGCGGTTCATCGTGGGACGGCTGGATGGCTCGATGACGCTCTTCCGCCCGCCTGGACCCACCGAGTGGGGTCCCATGCTCACGGACGTGCTGCGCACGCCCGCCAACCGGGGCGTGGAGATGATGGCCGTGCGGGATGAGCGGACGTTCGTGACATCCAACGACAGCACCACCATCACCCTGTGGCGCGAGCGGGACCTCTCCGTCGCGGAGGACGCCGAGCCCGCGCTGCTGGACCGGCTGCCGCGCGCGTTCCGCTACCAGAACTTCGCCTACGACGCGGACGTGGGCACGGCCAACAGCGCCGTCTTCGTCACCCATGGGAACCGGGAGTACCTCGTCACCGGCCACGAGAACGGCTTCGTCCTCATCTGGAGCGTCACGCGCAACGGCCGGCAGCTGGCGGTGCTGAAGAAAATCGACGTGCGCTCGCCCGACCCCATCCCCAGCCCGTTCCAGCTGTGGAACGTGCGGGACATCGTCTCGTGGCGCGACGGCGTGGTCATCACCGGCTCCGAGGACGGAGACCTGGTGATGCTCCAGCTCCCCCAGGGCAACGTGCTGGCCCGCAAGCGCTACAACCCGGCGGCCCAGCGCGGCATCAACGGCCTCGCCATCCTGGATGACCACCTGGTGGCAGTGGCCTGCTCGGTGGGCCCGTCGGACAAGAACACGTGGCTGTTCCGCGTGCGCCCCGCGGAGCTCCAGTCGCAGGGCTCGGTGGACCTGAAGCAGAACCTGTCCCTGCCGCAGTCCTTCGCGTTCCGCGCCGCGATGGCCAGCGTGGGCGGGCAGCCCCACGTCTTCGCCACCACGCAGGAGGGTCTGCTGTGGACGGTGCTCGTCACGCCGGACGGACAGCTCCAGGTCCAGGCCGTCAGCTCGGTGGATTTCCCCATCGGTGAGGCCATCGACTACAACCCGGCCACCTCGCAGCTCGCCGCCGTGGGCGTGCTCGTCAACCTCTTCAACGTCGCTCCGCCCGCGCCCGCGCAACGCCAGCAGGCGCCCAAGGCCGCGCCGCCTCAAGCGCCGTCGCTGGTCCACTGAGCACGGCGATGTCCCGGGACAGCGCTCCGTGGGTGCTGGGCATCGGCGCGTCGAATCACAACGGCGCCGCGTGCCTCCTGCGTGGTGACGAGCTGGTCGTCGCCGTGCAGGAGGAGCGACTCATCCGCCGCAAGCGGGCGTGGCTCCCTGGCGGAGCCGTGTCCTTCGCGGTGCGCTACTGCCTGGAGACGGCGGGCATCCGCGCGGACGAGCTCAGCCTCGTCTCGTGCTGCTCGCTGATGGGGCCTCGCGGGCCGCTGTACGACGTGCGCGCCAACCCGGACCTCGCTCCGGGTGTCCCGGTGCGCTACCTCTCGCACCACCTGGGCCACGCGGTGGGCGCGTTCGCGACGTCCGGCTTCGACGAGTCGCTGGTGCTCGTCGTGGACGGGTTCGGCTCCAACGTCCAGGACCTGTCCCCCGAGGAGCTGGCGGCGGTCGTCACCGAGCGACGCGGAGAGGAGACGCTGTCCGTCTACCACGCGTCGCGCGAGGGCTTCGTGCCGGTGGAGAAGCACCTGGGCACGTTCCTGGAGGTGACGTCCTCCGTGGACCTGGAGCGCTTCCGGGGCATGCCTCGCTTCGGCAGCCTGGGCGGGCTGTACTCCGCCGTCGGACGGCAGCTCTTCTCGGATGTCCTGGAGGGGCCGGGCAAGGTCATGGGCCTGGCGCCTCACGGCGTGGCGGACACCCCCGTGTCGGACTTCTTCGACATCGTCGACGGGCGCTTCGTGTTCCACGACACCGTGCCTCGCCGCTTCACGCATGACGAGCGCTGGCCCGCGCGACAGGTGGAGTATCGGAACCTCGCGGCCTCGGCGCAGGCGGCGCTGGAGGACGGGCTCTTGCGGCTGGTGCGTCGACTGCGCGCGAGCACGTCCTGCGACGCGCTCTGCTACGCCGGGGGCGTCGCGCTCAACAGCGTGGCGAACGAGCGGCTCTTCACCGAGAGCGGCTTCAAGGACCTCTACGTGATGCCCGCCGCGGAGGACAGCGGCACCGCCATCGGCGCGGCGTACCACGGGCTTTGGCAGCTCACGGGGCGGCGCTCCACGCGGCGACTGGGCCATGACAGCACGGGCAGGACGTACTCCGCCAAGGACTGCGACACCGCGCTGCGCACCGTGCCCGCGGTGGTGTCGCGCAGGCTGCCGCGACTCGTCCCCGAGGTGGCCGACCTGCTCGCCGAGGGGAAGATGCTCGGCTGGTTCCAGGGCGGCTCCGAGCTGGGTCCACGCTCCCTGGGCCAGCGGAGCATCCTCTGCGACCCGCGGCCTCGCGACATGAAGGACACCCTCAACGCGCGGGTGAAGTTCCGCGAGGGCTTCCGTCCCTTCGCCCCCGTCATCCTCGCGGAGAAGGTGCGCGAGTGGTTCGACGTCGACACGGCCTCCACGGACAGCCCCTTCATGCTCCGCGTGTGGCGCTTCCGTGAGGAGCAGCGCGAGCGCGTCCCCGCCGTCGCCCACGTCAACGGCACCGGCCGCGTGCAGACGGTGACGAGGGCGCACACGCCCCTGCTGCACGCGCTGCTCACCGCGTTCGATGAACGCACCGGCGTCCCCGTCCTGCTCAACACCTCGTTCAACATCGCCGGGGAGCCCATCGTCGAGACGCCCGAGGACGCGCTGTGGGGCCTGCTGTCCACGGGGCTGGAGGGCTGCGTGCTCCTGGACCGCTTCGTGTCCAAGCACGAGGCGCTGCATTCACTGCTGGACCTGGAGGTGCTCGTCCTCGGAGAGCGAATCGCGCCCCTGTCCTCGGAAAGCGCGGAGGACACGCTGGACCTGCGTCCCCTCTTGAAGGAGCCGCTGGGCTTTGGCCTGGACGCCTCGGGACGCAACCTGGAGGATGCGCGCCGGATGCTGGGCAGCGGGCAACAGGGTGGCGCGTTCAAGGTGCGGACGCCGTGGGGCGCGGCCGTGCAGCTCGTGTCGAGCGAGCTGTCGATGCTCGTGGCCCAGGTGGAGCGCGGGATGACCGGCTGGAAGCTCCTGGAGCGGGTGTCTCGCGAGGACTCGAACATTGATGAGCAGAAGCTGACGCGGATGCTCGGCACGCTGCGGCGCGCGCACGTGCTCCAGTTCGGTCCGGGCGTGTGAGGACGGCGCTCGCCAGGGGCCTGCTGGGCCTGGGGCTGCTGGCGTGCGCCTCCGTGCGGGCCCAGTCCACCGAGGACGCCGGCACGCCCCCCATGTCCGAGGTCATCGACGTGGTGGGCGAGGTGCCCGACCCGGAGCCGATGGACCGCGCGGCCCGTCGCGACCCGAGCAGCGTCGTCACCGTCATCTCCGTGGAGGAGCGCGGCGGCACCGCGCGTGACACCGCGGAGGTGCTGTCCACCGCGCCCGGCGTCTCCATCCAGGACTCGGGCGGATACGGCCAGGGAAAGAGCCTGGTGGTGCGCGGCGCCTCGTCGAACGGGACGTTGGTGCTGCTCGACGGCATCCCCCTCAACGGCGCGGGCGGGAGCATGGACCTGTCGCGCGTCCCGCTCGCGCTCGCCCGTGAGCTGGAGGTGATGCGCGGGAGCGCGGGCTCGAGCCACGGCAGCGGCGCGCTCGGCGGCGTGGTGAACATCATCACCCGCGCCCCCGGTGACACGCTGAGCCTCGCGGGCGAGCTGAGCCACGGGAGCTGGAACACCACCACCGGGTGGCTGTCGCTCACCGGGCCCGTGCTGGACAGCGAGCTGCTCCTGCTGCTCCACGGCGGCACGTCGTCCGGGCGCTTCTTCTATCCGTTCGATGCCACGCCCACGCTGCCGGGTGACGCGCCCGAGCTGCGACGTCGCGAGAACAACGACGCGCGCGGCGCCGGGGCGCTCGTGCGACTGCGCCGCCGCCTCTCCCAGGGTGTGGTGCTGGACGCGATGGGCGAAGGGACCCTGGAAGGACGAGGGCTCGCGGGCACGGCGCAGAACCCGCTCGCGGACGCGCGTCAGTCCAACCGTCGCGGCATCCTGAGCCTGCGCGTGCTGGGCGACCTGGGCCACCACGTCCACGTGTCCGCTCGCGCGCACTATCGCCAGGAGCGGCTGGAGCTGTCGGGCGGTCCGCTGCCACAGCAGGGCGTGCAGACCCTGCGCACGGGCGGCGTGGAGGCCGAGGGCAGCCTGCCGCTGGGAAGCTGGAACGTCGTCTCCGCGCTGGCGAGCCTCGGCGGGGAAGGCGTGGCCACCGATGGCGCGCCCGTGACTTCGGACGGACGCACGTCCTGGCTGCGCGCCAGCGTCCGCGTCATGGACGACCTGGCGCTGCTCGACGGCCGGCTCCACGTGACGCCCTCGCTGCGCGTGGAGCGCGTGGGCGCGTTCACGCTGCTGTCCCCCAAGCTGGGCGCGCGCGTGACGCTGCCCGCGCGCCTGGAGCTGCGCGCCAACGTGGGACAGGCGCACCGGGCCCCCTCGCTGGTAGAGCTGTACGTGCGCCAGGGCACGCTGCTGCCCAACCCGGACCTGCGCCCCGAGCGCGCCGTGTCCACGGACGTGGCGCTGGCGCACCGCACGGAGCGCTCGCTCGTGTCGGTGGGCGGCTTCTTCGCGAGCTACGAGGACCTCATCACCTACGAGGCGTATCCGCCGTTCGCCGCGAAGCCGAGCAACTTCGCCTCCGCGCGCGTCTCCGGCCTGGAGGTGGACGCGGAGGCGCGCCCCTTCTCCTTCCTGTCCGGCTCGCTGGCGTACACGTTCCTCGTCTCCCGCAACCTCCGGGACGACCCGCGCTACTACCTGAAGGACATCCCGCTCCGGCCGCGCCACACCCTCGCCGCGCGAGTGACGGCGGGCCCCTCGTGGCTCACGGGCCGCGTGGAAGTGCGCGCCCAGTCCTCACAGCTTCGCAACCGCACCGGCGAGCTGGTGCTCCCGGGCCGCACGCTCCTGCACGCGGGCCTGTCCACCACGGTGGGCCAGCGCCCCGCCTTCACCTTCTCCGTCGACCTCAAGAACGTGCTCGACGTCCACGTCGACGACTTCGACGGCTATCCCCTGCCGGGCCGCGCGGTGCTCGCCTCCGTGGCCCTGGCGCTCGACGTCCCACCCTCCCCCTCCACTGCCAAAAAGGCGGACACCCCATGAAGCCCTCGCCTCCTCCAGGACGCCACCTGGCGCTCCTCTGCTCCCTGCTCTCCTGCCTGCTGCTCACCGGCTGTCCCGACGAGGGCGTCGTCTGCAGCGAGGGCCTCTCCCGCTGCGGCGACACCTGCGCGGACCTCACCAGCGAGTCCGCGAACTGTGGCGCCTGCGGCAACGCCTGTGGCGAAGGCCAGCTCTGCGCCGAGGGCGCGTGTCGCTGTCTGACGGGGACCACGGCCTGTGACGGCGCCTGCGTCGACACCCGGTCCTCGCCCCAGCACTGCGGCGCCTGCGGCACGACGTGCGACAGCAGCGAGGTGTGCGAGCAGGGCACGTGCCAGCTCAACTGCACCGCGGGCCTGCTCCGCTGCGGCAACGCGTGCGTGGACGGGGACTCGAACAACCTGAACTGCGGCGCCTGCGGCAACGTCTGCGGCGACGCGCGGACGTGCCGGGGCGGCGTGTGCACGTACGACATCGTGGCCACGTGCTTCAACACCGGCCAGGTGGTGGGCATCCAGTCCGGCGTGGACCTCAAGGGCCCCGGCACGCTGGTGGCGTCGTCGCCGCAGAGCGCCGCGCGGATGAGCGACGTGCTGCTGGTGCTCGACTCCACGCGCAAGCTCATCCAGGCGCGGCTGGACGACTACGGCGTGCTGCCTCCGCGCCACGACACGGGCCGCGCGCCCAACCAGGTCCTCGTCGAGGGGCCGTTCATCTACATCCTCAACTCCACCGACAACACGCTCCAGGTGCTGCGGAGCACCGAGCCGCTCCCGCCCGGCAAGCGCCACCCCGAGGGCATCTCGCTCCAGAACGTGGCCAGCGTGAGCTTCGGCGCCAACACCAACCCCTTCGGCATGGCGCGCGTGGGCAACGAGCTGTGGGTCACCCTCTACGGCAACCTCGTGGGCGACCCGAGCGCCGGAGGCCGCGTGGCGCGCGTCTCGCTAGCGTCCCCGTCCGAGCCGCGCGTGACGAGCACCATCGACCTGCCCACGGGCGCCGCGCTGCGTCCCTTCCCGGACAACACCACGCTGTCGACGCCCGCGGGCATCACCCAGCACCGCGGCAAGGTGTACGTGGCCCTCAACAACCTCAACCCCGCCACCTACGCCCCCGGCGGCCCGGGCCTGCTCGCGCGCATCGAGCCGGCGACGGGCGCGGTGAGCCTCGTCGGCCTGGGCGACGACTGCCTCAACCCCAACGCGGTGGCCTCCGTGGGCGAGCACCTGGTGGTGAGCTGCGGCGGCAAGTCCACCTATGACGCCGAGTTCAAGCTGGTGTCCGTGGAGCGCACGGGCCTGGTGATGCTGGACGCGCAGGACACCGTGGTGGCCTCGGAGCCCATCGCCTGCTCGCCGGGCATCGGCTCCTGCCCCATCCCCGCCGCCGGCCGGTTCGCCGTGGTGGGCCCGCGCATCTACACCGGCGACACCAACGGCGGCCGCGTCTTCGTCCACGAAATCGTGGGCAACACCCTGGTCGAGCGTCGGGGCCTGAAGGACACCTCCGAGCCCGCCATCGCCGCCTGCCCCGCCAGCGGCTTCTCGCTGGTCAGCGACGTGGTGGCCCTGCCCTGATTCCGGGGCAGCTCGGGGGCACTTCGCCCCGATGGGGCAATGTGCCCCGGCCCCGGCGGGACATTCCACCCCGTCCGGGGCCCTCCTCCGAGGGAGCCGCCCCGAGCCAGACGCTGGCACAAAGGATGCTCTAGAGCTTCCGCGTGCCCCGGCCACATCGCGGGGCGGAAACCGGAGGAGGCGTCACGCAGCGCACGTCGGTCCTCGTGCACCCACGCCGAGCTTCGGGCGATTGCTCGCCCGCCGAGGAGCCCGACGCGACGTCCTGACGCCTTCTCACGGCAGTCGCGGTAGTTTCTGAGTACTTCCTTCCGGTCCATGCATTCTCGACCCCTCCCACGTGCATGGACCGGAATAGCCTCGACCCACCGTGAGACTCGCACGCAAGTTCACCCTCGCCCTCGTCCTGCTCGCCGTGGCCGTCATCGCCGCGCTGCAGGTCATCCAGGTCCGCCGCGAGCTGGAGCGCTCGGCGCTGGACATGCAGCATGACCATCGGCTGCTCGGCCACACGCTCGCGGGCACCATCGGCAAGGCGTGGCAGCTTGCGGGTGAGCGCGAGGCGCTCAATCTCCTCAACCAGTCCAACAACTACCAGGAGCAGGTCCACCTGCGCTGGGTCTGGCTGGATGGCGGTCCCGGGACGCCGTCCCTCGCGGGCTTCCCGCCCCGGCTGATGGCCACGCTGCGCCAGGGCAGGGACGGCTCCATGGTGGACCCGGACCCGGCGCCGGGCCTCTTGCACTCGTACACGCCGGTGAAGATTGGCCCGCGCTTCGGCGCCATCGAAATCACCGAGTCGCTGGGCGAGGAGCGCCAGCACGTCTTCGTCACGGTGGTGGGCACCATCGTCGCCACGGGCACCATCACCTTCGCGTTCCTCATCGTCGCCATGGCCATGGGCCGCAGGCTCGTCGGTGAGCCGGTGGACCAGCTGGTCCAGCTGGCGGAGCGCTTCGGCCATGGGGATTTGTCCGCGCGCGTGCGGCTGCCACCGCAGCGGCGGGGGGACGAGCTGACGACGCTGGCCAACGCGATGAACCGCATGGGCGAGCAGTTGGAGGAGACGCGCTCGCGGCTGTCCGCGGAGACGGCCGCGCGCCTGTCCGCGGTGGAGCACCTGCGGCACGCGGACCGGCTCACCACGGTGGGCAAGCTGGCGTCGGGCGTGGCGCACGAGCTGGGCACGCCGCTCAACGTGGTGATGGGCCGCGCGAAGATGATTTCGTCGGGCGAGGCGGAGGGCGAGGAGGTGGGCGAGAGCGCCCGCATCATCAGCCAGCAGGCGCAGCACATGACGCGCATCATCCGGCAACTGCTCGACTTCGCGCGGCGCCGCGCGCCCCACCGGGCCCCGGAGGACGTGCGGGAGCTCGTCTCGCGCTCGCTGTCCCTGCTCAAGCCCATGGCCGCCAAGAAGAGCATCACCCTGGTGGAGGACATCCCCCCCGGCGTCACGGTGGAGGCGGATGGAGGCCAGGTGCAGCAGGTGTTGACCAACCTGGTGATGAACGCGTTGCAGGCCATGAACCAGCCGGGGACGGTGCGCGTGCACGCGGCCCACTCCCGGACCACGCCACCCCAGGACGTGGGCGGCCCCGAGGGGAGCTACGTGCGCGTGGACGTGGAGGACGAGGGCTCTGGGATTGCCCCGGACGTGCTGGCGCACGTGTTCGAGCCGTTCTTCACCACGAAGGACGTGGGCGAGGGCACGGGGCTGGGGCTGTCCGTGTCCTATGGTCTGGTGAGGGACCATGGCGGCTGGATTGCCGTGCGAAGCGAGCTGGGACGCGGTAGCTGCTTCTCCATCTATCTGCCGAGCGGAGGGGACACATGCCAGGCCGCGTCCTGATGGTCGAGGACGAGCGCGAGATGCGCGCCATGTTGGAGAAGGGGTTGACCCGCCGGGGCTACACGCCCGTGGCGATGGGGTCCGCCGACGAGGCGCTGGCGAAGCTCGCCGGCGAGGACTTCGACGTGGTCCTCACGGACCTGCGCATGCCGGGCATGGACGGGCTGGCCCTGTGCGAGCGAATCGTCCTCAACCGGCCGGACATCCCCGTCGTGGTGATGACGGCGTTCGGCAGCATGGAGACGGCGGTGGCCGCCATCCGCGCGGGGGCTTACGACTTCGTCACCAAGCCCATCGACATCGACGCGCTGGTGCTGGTGCTGGAGCGCGCGGTGCAGCACCGCGCCCTGCGTGACGAGGTGCGCCGGCTGCGGCAGGAGCTGGGCAGACGGCAGCAGGACAGCGGCGCGGTGGTGGGCGAGAGCCCCGCGATGCAGCAGGCCTACGCGCTCATCGACCGGGTGGCGGACCTGGACTCGACGGTGCTGATCACCGGCGAGAGCGGCACGGGCAAGGAGGTGGCCGCGCGGGCGGTGCACACCCGTGGACGCAGGGCACAGGGGGCCTTCGTGGCCATCAACTGCGCGGCCATGCCGGAGGCGCTGCTGGAGAGCGAGCTGTTCGGCCACGCCAAGGGCGCCTTCACGGACGCGAAGGCGGCGCGCGCGGGGCTCTTCATCCAGGCGCACGGCGGCACGCTGTTCCTGGACGAGGTGGGCGAGTTGCCGCTCACGCTCCAGCCGAAGCTGCTGCGCGCGCTGCAGGAGCGGGTGGTGCGGCCTGTGGGCGGGGACACGGAGGTGCCGTTCGACGCGCGCATCGTCGCGGCGACGAACCGGGATTTGGACCTGGCGGTGGAGGAGGGCCGCTTCCGCGAGGACCTGTATTACCGGCTCAACGTCATCGGCGTGGAGCTGCCGCCCCTGCGGGCGCGGGGCAACGACGTGCTGCTGCTGTCGCAGCGGTTCATCGAGCAGTTCGCCGCGCGCAACAACAAGCGGGTGGTGGGGCTGTCACCGGCGGCGGCGCAGCGGCTGCTGGCCTATGGGTGGCCGGGCAACGTGCGCGAGCTGCAGAACAGCATGGAGCGCGCGGTGGCGCTGACGTCGTTCGAGCAGATCACCGTGGATGACCTGCCCGAGCGCATCCGGAACTACAGCCAGCCGAAGGTGGTGCCGGAGAACACGGACCCCTCGGAGCTGGTGACGCTGGAGGAGCTGGAGCGGCGCTACATCCACCGCGTGCTGGAGACGGTGGGCGGCAGCCGCACGCTGGCGGCGCGAATCCTCGGCGTGGACCGAAAGACGCTGTACCGGAAGCTGGAGCGCGACGACGAGGCGAAGAAGCCCTAGTCGAGCGTCTCCAGCTTCACCTCGAAGAGCTTGGGCCAGAGCTTGCCCGTCATGAGCATGCGGCCGGTGCCGGGCTCCACGGCGATGCCGTTGAGGACGGCGTCGGTGATGCCTCGGACCTGGGAGGCCACGGAGCGCGCGAGGGCGGACGCGTCGATGACGGCGGTGACCCGGCCGGTGGACGGGTCGATTTCGAGCACGTCCGTGGAGTGCCAGACGTTGGCGTAGATGACGCCGTTGGCGCACTCCAGCTCGTTGAGCTGCTCCTGGGGCTGGCCCTGGAGGGTGACCTCGACGGAGTCCAGGGGCTCGAAGGTGTCGGGGTCGTGGAAGGTCAGCGTGGAGCTGCCGTCGCTGCGGACCAGCCGGCCCTGCCAGTAGCACAGGCCCCAGCCGTCGCCTTCGTACGGCGTGGTGCGCTCACGGGTGGGGGGCAGGCCGCTCCAGGTGAAGAGCAGGCCCTCGGTCCAGGTGAGCTGGTAGAGGCGCTCGCCGTCGCTGGCGAGGCCCTCGGTGAAGACGTCGCCCAGGCGCTCGATCCAGAGGGGCGTGGCGGACTCGAGCGAGATTTCGCGCAGCGAGCCCTTCTGGCCGGTGCTCTCGAACAGGCGCCCCTGGTGGAAGACGAGGCCCTGGGTGAAGGCCTCGGTGGAGTGCGGATACTCCTGGACGATGCGGGCCACCTTCCGTGTGGGGCCGCCCTCCGTCGGTCGACGATGGACAGGTCCACAGCTACAGCCCACGCCCAGCCCCAGCACACAGATGGCCGACATCCACGCTCGCTGATTCAAGTGCATCGAGTCGCGCACGGAAGCAGGAAACGCGGACCGGCACAACACACTCCCGGCCCGGGAGGACCGGGACGTGTCACGGCGTGGACGACGCCTTCCGCCTCAGACGACCTTGGCGCTCTGGATGACCACGTCCTCGAGGGGCACGTCGCTGTGACCGCTCTTGTTGCCGGTGCGCACCTTCTTGATCTTGTCCACGACCTCCTGCCCCTTCACCACCTTGCCGAACACGGCGTAGCCCCAGCCCTGCACCGTGGGCGCGGTGTGGTTCAGGAACGAGTTGTTGACCGTGTTGATGAAGAACTGCGCGGAGGCGGAGTGCGGATCGTTGGTGCGGGCCATCGCGACGGTGTACTGCTCGTTCTTCAGGCCGTTGTTGGCCTCGTTCTGGATCTGCGCGGTCGGGACCGGCTTCTGCCTCATTCCCGGCTCGAACCCGCCGCCCTGAATCATGAAGTTCTCGATGACACGGTGGAAGACGGTGCCGTCGTAGTGGCCCTTCCCGACGAGCTCGAGGAAGTTGCTGACGGACTTGGGCGCCTTGGCCTCGTCCAGCTCGATGGTGATGTTGCCGAAGTTCGTCGTCAGTTCGACCGTGGGCATGGAAGGTTCCCTGGAGGTAGAGGGTGGGAGGCGCACACCACTACCTCTTCGGTGCCGCTGTCCGCAATGAACACGTGAGGCGCTGCGTCCCGGGAGCCGGCGGAGGATTGCACTGGCGAACGATTCCGCCGTCCGCCGAGGGGCGACTTCCCATCAAGCGCCCGGGTTCCCCGTGACGCGCTTGAACATGACGCCCAGGTTGCCGATTCGCTCGAGCGCCTCCTTGACCTCCTCCGCGACGATGATGGGGTGCTTGAAGCGCTTCAGCATGAAGGCACGCGCACCCTCCGTCTTCTCGGGGAGGATTCGCAGACCCGAGATCCACCGGAACTCTCCCGCACGCTCGGGGAATGGGTCGTCCTCGGCGTAGTGCTGGACTCCCGTGGAACCCGCTTCGTCGATGCAGTCGACGACCCTGACCACATTCACGATGAAGAAGCGCTCGTCCACATCCTCGACCGACGCCGGGAACAGCTGCACATCACCGGGCGCGAGGGTCTTCAAGGCCTGGCCCACCTCCTCGCTGACGACAGGAACTCGCTGCACGCCAGCGAACACGAACGCACGTGGGCTGCCCCGATGACGCACTCGCGCCAAGATGGGTCCAGGGTCGGAGAGCAGACGCCCGTCGGTGAACATCCCTGGGTCCTCGAACCTCCCCCCCGAGGCCGGCGCGGGAGTCGCGAGGTACCACTGAGGGACATCGGCGATTTCGACCCAATAGAAGTGACGGTCCACCTCACTCCCCTGCCTTCACGATGTAGCCGCGCAGCTCCGAGCCCGGCGTGAGCAGCTCGTTCGCGATTCTCGCCAGCTCGTTCATCAGTCGCACGCGACAATCCTCGGTTCCCCTACAGTCCTTGACGGCTCGCTGCAATCGGGGCACCACCTGTGAATGGTACAGCTCGGGATGTGGCCCTTCGTGCCCCTTGAGGCGCACTTTATTGGCCGCGTCCTCCAAGCTCATCCCCGCCATCTCGAACACCTCCTCGCACAGCGGCGTCCACGGCCCACCGCGCAATGTCGAGACGGTGTTCTTGTTCGTGCAGATGTGATGGACCGGGCCCTCGGCGTCCCCGGGAATGCGCCCGGTGGAGTACGACGCAATCACCGCCACGGCGCCGGGAGCCAGGGCCACGTTGAGCACTCCCGCCGCGGGCAGCGCGATGGACCCCACTCCCGCGCCGAGCGCCGCCTCGAGCTTGAACCCTCCCTCGACCTGAGCGCGCAGCGCCGCCTGGGAGAACCCTGGCAACGTCGGCCCCTGTGCCGCCATCGCGGCGCGGCCCCCGAGTGCCGACGTGAGCAGCAGCACCAACACGCGGGTCCCATTCGTCCCGAGCACCTTGCCGAAGCGATGACCGATGTCTTGCAGCTCGACGATGCTCGTCGCCCGCTCGGAGGCCTCCCATAGTCGGAGGAACCCCTGCCCCATCTCCCACACCGGGACGACCCCGAGATAAGCAATGAGGGAGGCCGTCAGGGCGACCGCGATGGTCTTGGTGACGGGCTCGGGCAAGGTCATCGTCAGGAGCAGCGCCAGCGCGGCCGAGCTGATCATCGCCTTGAGTACGACGGGGTTGAGCATGTGCCCCACTTCGTCCTCGACGCTCTCCCAGACAGTATCCAAGGCGAAGGACAGGGCCATCAACGTGCGGTCCTTGCGTGAGAAGGACAGGCCCGTCCCACCTATCAGCGTCAGGCAGGAATCCCGCACAGGGCAGATGCGCGAGTAGAGTGACTCGGGGGAATTCTCCACGCGGGAGTCGACAATGCCCTTCGAGGATGCAAGCAGCGCTCCTGACCGGACCCAACCATGCTGGTCCGCCGCGTCCGCCTCGCGAAAGGCGACCTCCAGCTTCAAGGTGAGGATGAGCTCGGAGAGTGCCCGCTGGAAGTCGTCCTCCTCCACTTCGACGGGCGCGACCTCCATCGGCGCGTAGGTGATTCTCTTGCCGTGCCCCGCGTCGAGGTTGACGACGCGAGGGGTGGCACAGCCCGTGAGCAGACACAGCAAGACGATTCCAGACCCGCGCAAGACATCCCCCAGGAAGGCGCCATGAAGACGCGCGCATCCTGGGTGAGGGGCTCAATCCCTCTCAAGCTCACGACCTACCACCGTGGGGGTAGACCGGAGCCGGCCATATGACTTGACAGACAGGGACCCGACTCCAGAGAGGAACTGGAGTCGGGCGCTACCACATCGTGGGGATGTCACTCGTGAGGTCCATGAACTCGCTCAGGGGCTTGCGCCGGAAGGCCTTCCCGTCGAGGGAGTCCGCGAGTTCCTCGGGGGTCGCCACCACGAGCCTCTCCCGGCTGTCCATCGAGGTGACGGGCAGCGAGGGCTCCACCAGCTCCAGGCGGTTGCCCTTCAGGCGCAGCAGGCCGGAGCCCTCGCCCGCCACCAGGATGTCGTCGTGGTACTTCGTCACGTCCACGACCATCCCTGGAGACTCCACCACCTCCGACCAGCCGTAGATGGACCCCTCCATCACGCCGTTGCCACCACAGGCGTACATCTCATCCTGACTCGCCACGTGAATCCCTGTCAGGGGGGCTCTCGTGTAGGAAGGCACCGTATGCCATTGGGAGCCATCCCATCGGGAGATGAGTCCCTTGCGTCCCACCGCGTAGACCAGGGTGGAGGAGAGACCGTGGACGCTGATGACCTCGCCCGGACAGGGAATGGACTGCCAGGCCGTGCCATCCCACCGGAACATGCCGTCCTCCCGCTTGTCCACGCGCGGGCCCCACGTCAGGACGAAGTGGTCATCGACGCCCCAGACGCCCATGGCCAGGAGCGGGAGCGGATGGAACTCCCACTGGGGCGCCGTGGGGTCCTGGCCCAGGGAGACGTGCACCCCTCCCCGCGCGCCGCCGCCCTGGGAGACGTAGACCCGGCCCGAGGGTGAGCACCAGAGCCCCGTCAACCAGCCGACCTGGGACTTGAGCGCATACATCCGCCCGGCCGACACCTGCACCACCCAGGATTCAGCCTCGTCTTCCACCCAGCCCTTGCCATCCCAGCGGTCCGCCAGGAAGTGGCAGTCCTCGATGGAGGGACCACAGACCTTCCGGAATGCATGCCCCAGCGGCATCGTCCACGACTCCTCTCACGAACCCGCGGCTGCGTCGCAGCCGGGCTCTACCTCGCGGGGTCTACACACAACTCGTGCTTGAACTGATTCACCTCGGGATGCGCCGCGAGCAGGGCGGCCATGCATTGATTGACCAGCTTCGACAGCGCCGGGTCCCCTCGATTCCTGAAGACACGCCCGTACAGGAAGAAGAAGTAGATGACATCGGGCTCGTCGGGGTCTGGCGCCGCCCGGGTCAGACTCAAGCGCAGATCTCCCACCCCCTCATCATCGTCGTCACTGTCCGTCAGCTCGTTGGCGGGTGTGAAGTATTCATTCTGGCGTAGGTAGTCCTTCAGGAAGGTCTCCGCCAACATCGCTGACTGGTCGACGCTCACCGACATGTCTTCTCCTTTGGAAAGCCACGGGCTCATCGCGCCCGTCCTGTCGTGCGGCCCGGCGGGGTATCCCTCATGCGCATCCCCTGCTGCGCCAGACACCCCGCTCCTCGGATGCGATTGGCTTCACGCATCGTCGCCTGCCTGTTCCGCAACGCGGCCTCCGTCGTGGGGTGGTTCGCCCCGAGTCGCCGGCGGGCAATGACATGAGCGCGTCTCGCGGCAAGGGCTTCGTCGTCCAAATGCTGCTGGTACTGTTGTTGAAGTGGCGGTGGGGGCGCCTTCTTGCCAGGGAACTGCGCGAGCGGTGCACTGTTTATCTTGTTCTTCTTGATGGAGGCCACAACGTCCTGCTTCATCTGCGCCTCGGCCTTCCTGCGCCAACTGTTGATGCACTCTGCCGCGCTGCGGCCCTCCACGACATCACCCGGGGCACAGTTGGGCGCGGTCACCTTTCCGAGTCCCGCGCCCTCGGCACCGCCAGGCCCCGCGGCGCTCGTCGCGGAGCCACCTGCGCCAGCGCCGCTGGAGGAGCCCGCCCCTGGAGGCTGATTGAGGGCTTCCCGCTCCGCCGTGCGCCACTTCTCCTGATGATCGTCCAGATAGCTCTGCGTCCGGCCATCCTCATCCCGCTGGCGAGCCTCTTGAGGATACTCCTCCTCGGGGCGCCCTTCCGCGAGGTTGCGTTCGCGCTGCCTCGCGGAATCAGCGTTCTCGTTCCTCGTGTGCAGGCCATGCTCATGTTGAGGGTTGAAGGCTGCCCCTTGCATGGGAACAGCGGGAGCCTGCTCTTCCTGGTAGCCATCCACCAGGTTGCGACAGGGGTCTCCCCGCGCCCTGCGTCCCAATCCATCCGTGGAGCGGCCCGCTTCACGGAAGTTCGAGTCACGCACGAGGTGCCCGGACTGGCACTGGTTCAGATACCGGTCTCCCGTGGTGGGGCGCTCCAGCGGCGTCTGCGTGGCAGGCGGACCGGGGTTCTCGATGAACCCGCGGTCCCGCTCCGCCTGGGTCGCGCCATCCCATCGGCTGCACTTCGCTTTCGCGTCGGAGCAGACATTTCCAACGGTTGAATAGGAGCCGAACCAGTCAGGGTTCAGGTGGGCTTGAATCAACAACGCCTGACATCGCTCGGAGAAGAAGTTGCTCCCCCCCATCTCCAGGTAGAGAAGGGGCGTATGAGGCGGAGCCGTCGGAGCGTCGGTGGCCATCGGCAGAGCCCTTTCACCCACGAAGGGGTGGCCTGGAGTCGAGGGCCCACAAGAAGTCTGTCGAAGGGGAACCTGGGCGCGCTCAATTCCAGGCCAACGACGAGACCCGCGCCAATGATTGCCCTCCACTCTCCCGGCGACTCTGTCGGATTCTCCACACGCCCCGAGCGCTCTACCCCGGCTGCCGCCGCCGGCCCCACCACCGGTGCTCCACCAGCTCATGCCCCAGCAGCATCAGCGCGGCCACCGTGAACGGCAGCAGGTAGTAGACGATGCGGTACACCACCAGCGTGCCAATCACGACCGACGTCGGTACCGAGGGCGTCAGCGCCGCCAGGATGACCGAGTCGAACACCCCCAACCCTCCCGGCACCTGACTGGCAATCCCCAACAGCTGCGCCACCGCGAACAGCGCCACCATCGTCAGCGGCGAAATCCCCGCACCCGACGGCAGCAACACCCACAGCACCATCGCCCCCAGCGTCCAGTCCATGCACGACACCGCGAGCTGCTCCAGCGCCTGCCGCCCCGTCGGCAGCGACACCTCCAGATGCAGCCTGGGCACCCTCAACACCCGCCGCATCCACGCGCACGCCGCGAAGTAGACGCCCAACACCCCCAACAATCCCCACCCCAGTCCCCGCGCCACCCACGGCGACAGCGACAGCGCGGACATCGCCCCCTGCCCCGCGTCCACCACCAGCGCCACGCCCGCCACCGCCAACAGCCCCACCCAGAACGTCAGCGCGTTGAACGTCCCCACCTGCGCCACGTCCAGCGCCGTCAGCCCACGCGCCGAATACAGCCGATAGCGCACGCCGCCGCCCGTGAGGAACGACATGCCGATGTTGTGGCCGAACGCGTAGCCCACGAAGGACGTGAAGCCCACCTGCCGGTAGGGCAGCCGCTTCCCCAGGTGACGCAGCGACAACACGTCATACAGCGTCAACGCCAGGTAGTTGCACGCCGCGCACACCACCGCCAACGCGATGCGCTCTCGCGGAATGGACGCGAGCCCCCGGGCCACGTCCTCACCGTGCAGTTGGCGCAGCTCGTGCCGCAGCACCACGAACGCCAACGCCAGCAACCCCAGGGGAAGCAAGGCGAGGAGCGCCCGCTTCATCAGGTTCCTCGAGAACACCCCCGTACGGTGCTCACCCGCCCGCGCCAGGGCACTCGAAGGGCACCCAGGCCCTCAACGCGACGGCGGCACGAGCGCCTCCGCCGTGGCGCACAAGTCCTCCATGGCGAAGGGCTTGTCCAACACACACGCCGCCCCCAGCTGCGCCGCGTCCCGGTGCAGCTGCGCATCTCCAAACGCGGTGATGAGGATGACCGGCGTCGTCCACCCCTCCCGCCGCAGCCGCGCCACCACCTCCAGCCCCGAGTACCCCGGCATGCGCACGTCCGTGATGATGAGGTCCGGCACCAGCGTCTGGTCCGCCAGCAACCCGTCGATGATGGCCTTCACCAACCCCGGCCCGTCCGCCGCCTCCACCACCTCATAGCCCCGGCGCTTGAGCGCCCGATGCAGCAGCGCGCGCATCTCCGGTTGATCCTCCGCCACCAACACCCGAGGCGCCTGCTCGCGCTCCGTGCTCGGGAGCGGCCACGGCTGGACTCCGACTCCCTGCTCCTCGTCTGGCCCCATCAAGACGTCCTCCTCCTGGCGTGGTGGGATGCCCGCCCGCGTGCCCTCCCGACGAGGGCGCCCACAGGGCGAGGCGTGCCCGGGCCAGAGCATTCGACGTGCCACGCCCTTCCCCGGGAGGGCGAGGCAAACCGCCCCGGGGAGATTTGCCCCGACCGGGGCACTTTGCCCCGCGCCCCCTGCCCCCACGCCCCCACCCTCCGAGGGAATCCCTCACACGAAGCGCTGGCCCGGCATCTGCAATGGAGCCCGACGTCGGTGCGGAAGTGGGGACTCGCGGAATGAGCCCCGAGCCAGGAAGCCGTCGGGAGTCGGGGGACGACCAGCGGCAGACCTTTCCACCTCCAGGAGGAGCTTCTCCACGGGCTCCCCATTTCCGGACCGACTCCTGACACCCCTTTCCCAGCCGGACTCACCTCCGGCCTCTTCGGAGAACGAACGATGGCCTGCTCGCTCCCCTCTCGCCGTTTCCTCGGTGCCCTGGCCCTCCTTCCCGCCGCGACGCTGGGCTTCGCGTGCGGACAGGCCCAGGCACTCGGCTCGCCCAACACCTCCAACGCGGCGTCCACCGTGCCCGCGGCCGTCGCCGCCGCCGCGACGCCCTCCGGCGCGCCCGTGCAGCCCGCGCGCTTCAACCCGGCGACGGCCGGCACCGTCACCTCGCTGGCCCCGCTCGTCGAGTCCGTGAAGGGCGCCGTCGTCTACGTCGAGGTGCAGGCCCGCCCGCGCCGCATGTCCGGCATGCAGGGCCTTCCTCCCGGCTTCGCGGAGCGCTTCGGCCTGCCGCCCGGGATGCAGGGCAACGCGCCACCGCGCCAGGGATTGGGCTCGGGCTTCATCATCGACGCCTCCGGCACCGTGCTCACCAACAACCACGTGGTGGACGGCGCGGACCTGGTGCGCGTGAAGCTGGAGGGCGGCCGCTCGTATGAAGCGGAGGTGCTCGGGAGAGACCCGCTCACCGACGTGGCGCTGCTCAAGCTCAAGGGCGTGGCGGGCAACCTGCCGTTCGTGCCGCTGGGTGACTCGGACGCGCTGCGCGTGGGCGACCCGGTGATGGCCATCGGCAACCCGTTCGGCCTGGACTCGAGCGTCAGCGCGGGCATCCTCTCCGCCCGGGCGCGAGACATCCACTCGGGCCCCTACGACGACTTCCTCCAGACGGACGCGGCCATCAACCCCGGCAACTCCGGCGGCCCGCTGTTCAACATGCAGGGTGAAGTGGTGGGCATGAACACCGCCATCATCGGCGGCGCCAGCGGCATCGGCTTCGCGGTGCCCAGCAACCTCATCCGCGCGCTCTTGCCCCAGTTGCAGGAGACGGGCGTGGTGCGCCGCGGCTTCCTCGGCCTGTCCATCCAGGACCTCACGCCGGAGCTGGCGCGGGCCCTCAAGGTGGACGCGAACAAGGGCGCGGTGGTGGCGGGCGTCAGCCGGGGCGGCCCCGGTGACCGCGCGGGCCTCAAGGAGGAGGACATCATCACCTCCGTCGGCGGCCGCGCGGTGGACTCCGCCGGAGCCCTCACCCGCGCCGTCGCGCTGCTCAAGCCCGACAGCAGCGTGAAGGTGGACCTGGTGCGCGGCGGCAAGCCGATGACGGTGAACGTGACGCTCGGCACCCGCCCGGCCCAGCGCGGCGAGGAGGAGCTCACGCCGCGCAACAGCACCGCGCCCTCCACGCGCAAGCTGGGCATCGGCCTGCGTGACGCGCCCGACGGCGGCGCGCAAATCACCGAGGTGGAGCCCGGCGGCCCCGCCGAGCGCGCGGGCCTGCAGCCCGGGATGATCCTGGTGCAGGTCGGTGACGACAAGGTGTCCAGCGCCTCCGACGCCGTGCGCAGCCTGACGGGCGCGAAGTCCGGCGCCGCCCTGCTCCTGCGCGTGCGCGCCCCGGAGTCCGAGAACACCGTGCTGCGCGCGCTCGAAGTTCCCTGAGTCGCTCACGACGTCCGGCGGGACGTCTTCCCCTCCCACCCGCCGGACGTCGTCGAGTCCTCATCCGTGAGGGCGGCTACAGCGAGACAATCGACTTGAAGCCGCCCCAGATCATCCGCTTGCTGTCGAAGGGCACGTCCTCGGGCGAGCCCAGCCGCGGGTCGGCCATCACCTTCTTGTTGACCCGGTTCCGGTCCGCCTTCGACTTGTAGACGATGAAGGCGAACACCACGGCCTCGTCGGGCTTGAGCTTCACGCCCCGGGCGAACGAGACGCGGGTGAGGCTCTCGGGGATGTCATCCTCGATGGACTCGATGTACTGGAGCGCGCCGTGCTCGCGCCAGAGCTTGCCCGCCTTGCGCGACATCTTGCGATAGGCGGCCACGTTCTTCTTCGGCAGCGGCAGCAGGAAACCATCGACGTAGGGCATTGCCGTCCTCCCTCCACGAGAAGGGCGGCACCCTACCCCGTTTCCACGCGTCACTTCGCCGGACGGAAGCGCAGCGCGCTCCACACGTCGTCCACGGAGACCTGACGCACGCTGTCGATGCCCTCCTTCGCCAGCCGCTTCCAGAGGATGTCCCGGTTGAGGAGGGAGGGCCGGCATGACAGCACCGACGCTTGACTGGGGCAACCAACGCGCCCTTGCCGGGCAGGCGGCCCCCGGGTCCAGGTGATGCGAAAGCGACCCCAGGGGTTTCCCACGGGTGTCCTGAATCCCCAGGGCGTTTGGCGTAGAGTGTCGCCGTGCCGCGCTGCCAGACATGTGGGCGGCGCTGGGAAGGCTCCCATGCGCCGTGCCCGCCGAGTCCATCCCCAGACGGGGCGGGACGAGCGACGTCCGTGGAGCCGACGCCGCCGCGCATCCCCGGCTACCAGGTGGAGGGCGTGCTGGCGCAGGGCGGCTTCGGCGTGCTGCTCGGCGCTCGGCGGGAGACGGACCACCAGCGCGTGGCCATCAAGCTGGCCCGCACGGGCAATGCCCTGGCGCGCGCCCAGCTCATCCGCGAGTCGGAGGCGCTGCGCCAGTTGGGCCCGCCCACCGTGCCCGCGCTGTACGAGGAGGGCGTGCTCGCCGGCGGCGTGCGCTTCCTCGTCATGGAGCACGTGCCGCTGCCCACGCTGGCGGAGCGGCTGGCGCGCGCCTCCGGGCCCGTGCCCGCGCAGGAGCTGCCCCAGCTGGCGTTGTCCGTGGCGGACACGGTGGCCCGCGTGCACGCGCTCGGGCTGGCGCACTGCGACCTGAAGCCCGAGCACCTGTTCCTCAACGAGGACGGCGGCGGGCAGGTGCGCGTGTTCGACTTCGGCCTGGTGCGAGGCACCACGCCCCAGGAGGGCACCGCGCTGCCCGGCGAGGGCGCGACGACGAGCGACACCTCGGGCTTCGCCGGCACCGCCGAGTACATGGCCCCCGAGCAGTGCGCGGGCAACGCCAACGTGGACGCGCGCACGGACGTGTACGCGCTGGGCGTGCTGCTCTACGAGATGCTCACCGGCCGGCCGCCCTTCTTCGGCTCGACGCCCGACGTGCTCCAGGCCCACCTGGCGCTGCGGCCGCCGCCGCCGTCGGACTTCGCGCCGGTGCCGCCCGCGCTGGAGGAGGTGGTGCTGCGGTGTCTGGCCAAGGAGCGCTCGCGCCGGCCCGAGGACGCCGCCGC
This sequence comes from Myxococcus faecalis, assembly GCF_050039385.1. Classification (NCBI taxonomy): domain Bacteria; kingdom Pseudomonadati; phylum Myxococcota; class Myxococcia; order Myxococcales; family Myxococcaceae; genus Myxococcus; species Myxococcus faecalis. Next base: position 3,624,760 of record NZ_CP144336.1, read on the forward strand.
GCTGGCCACCGCGCTGCGCGAGGCCTTCTCGCACGCGCACCGCCCCCTCGAGCCCGTCACGCCCCGCCCCACCGCGCCCGGCGAGCCCCGGCCCGCGCAGGTGCGCCGCTCCGTCGCCGTGCTCTTCCTCACCTCGCGCTCCAACCCGGTCAGCGTGCAGAAGGGGCTGGGCTCCTACGGCGGGCACCTGGCGCATACGGACGGGCCTCGCATCGCGGCGGTGTTCGACCCGGACGTCGGAGAGAACCCCGTGCGCCGCGCCATGCGCGCCGCGGAGGGGATGGCCGAGCGGGGCCTGGCCGCGAGCGCGCTCGTGGACGTGTCCGCCGTCACCGTGCAGCGCCGTCCCACCGGAGCGCCGCGCTACCTGGGCGCCATCTTCGCCCGCGCGGACCGCTACCCCACGGGCCCGGACGCGCACGGGCTCCTGTTGTCCCCCGCCGCCGCGGAGGCCGTGCCGGAGGTGCCGTGCACGGAGGTGCCCAACCATCCGGGCCTGCTGCGTCCGGCGTCACCGGGGGCCGCGCCCCGGCCGGACATCACCGTGCTGCAATTGGGCAGCGAGGTGCTGGTGGGCCGCGACGCGGAGCTGGCCTCGCTGGTGGACAGCGCGCGCGCGGCGGTGGGTGAGGCGGCGCCCACGCTCGTCACGGTGCTGGGCGAGCGAGGGCTGGGCAAGAGCCACCTGTCCGCGGCCCTGGTGCGGGAGCTCCAGTTGCAGCTGCCGCTGGCGCGGATGTACAGCACGCGCTCGCGCGAGCCGGTGCAGGGCGACCCGGACGGTACGCTGCGCACGCTGCTGCGCTGCGCGCTCAACGCCTTCGAGAGCGACGACACGGACACCGAGGAGCAGGGCCGCGCATCCATCATGCAGCGGCTGGGGCCCACGCTGGGCTCGGAGCTGTGGCCGGGCGTGGCCGCGACGCTGGGCTGGTACGCGCCGGGCGGGCCGGAGCTGCAGAGCTGGGCGGCGGCGCCGGGCGCCCTGCGCTCCCTGGCCATGCGCGCCACCGGTGAGCTGCTCGCGTCCACCGCCCGTGAGCGGCCGCTGTGCCTCATCATCGACGACGCGCACTTCGCGGAGGAGACGGCGCTGGACGCGCTGGAGTACGCGTGCCTCGCCGAGGCGAGCGTGCCCATCTGGGTGTGCGTGCTGGCGCGGCCCGGGTTCGAGAAGAGCCGGCCGTTGTGGGGCGCTCGCGCCGCGCGGCAGGTCACCGTGTCGCTGCGGGCGCTCGCGGCGGAGCCGTCGCAGGAGCTGTGCCGCATGCTCCTCAAGCCGGTGGAGAACGTGCCCGCGCAGGCCGTGGAGCGCATCGTCGAGCGCGCCCAGCACGTGCCCCTGTACCTGGTGGAGCTGGTGCGCGGCCTCAAGCGCCAGGGGCTGGTGCGTCAGCGCGCGCCGGGTGGAAGCTGGTACCTGGTCACCGACGGCGTGGAGAAGGTCCCCGAGCTGCGGCTGGTGGAGTGGCTGGCGGACCGGGAGCTGGGCGCGCTGCCTTCGACGCTCGCCGCGCACGCGCGGCTGTGTGCCTTGTTGGGCACGGACTTCACCGCCGCGACGGCGGAGGGCGTGGTGCGGGAGCTGGAGCGGGACGGCGCGGCGGGTGGGTTCCCGTTGGATGCGGGCCACGCGACGCGGCGGCTGTTGGACTCCGGGTTGCTCGTGTCGCATCGGCAGGAGGGGTTGAGCTTCCGTAACGAGCTGCTCCGTGACGCGGTGGCCGCCACGCTGCCGGCCGCCGAGCGACAGCGCATCCACCGCGCGGCGTACCGGTATTACCTGGGGCCCGCGGGCGCCAGCGAGCGACAGCGCTTGCCTCGACTGGCCTTGCACGCGGCCGCGGCGGACCTGCGCGAGGAGGCCGCCGCGCTCTCCATCGACCTGGCGGAGTCCGCGCGGGGACGTCATGCGTTCCTCGACGCGGAGGCCATGTACACGCGCGCGCTGGAGCTGCTGGACCCGGAGGATGAGCTGCGCTGCCTCACCGCGCTGCGGGGACGGGGGCTGATGCGCATCCGCATCGGTCGGTATGACGACTCGCTGGCGGACTTCGCGGCGGCGCGGGAGCGGGCTCGCAGGCTGGGGGATGTGCGCTCCGAGGTGGAGCTGCTGCTGGACGAGGCGATGGCGCTGGACTGGGTGAACGACTACGCGGCCAGCGAGGAGCGCGCGCTGGAAGCCCAGGCGATGGCGATGCAGGTGCGGTCGGCGTACGTGCAGAGCCGGCTGCTGCTGGCCCTGGGCCGCGCGCTGTTCCGCAAGGGTGAGTGGCAGGAGGCCCGCGAGCCGTTGGAGGCCGCGGCGGTCTTCGCCAAGCGACTGGGGGACGCGGGCTACGAGACGCAGGTGGTGTCGCAGTTGCTGCTGGCCGTCATCCTCCCCAACCTGGGCGACATCGACGAGACGGACCGGGTGCTGGCGGAGGTGGTCGCCGCGTGCACGGAGCGCGGAGACCTGTTCCACCTGGGCAGCGCCATCAACAACCGCCGCAACCTGTGGGTGGCGCGCAGGGATTTGGCGAGCGCGCTGAAGGACCAGCAGCGCTTCATGCACCTGGGTCGCGAGCTAGGCATGGTGGGCTGGGAGTACTTCGCGGAGCACAACCTGGGCGAGCTGCACTACCAGGCGGGCGACGTGGACGCCGCCGCGCCGCACATCGCGCGGGCGATTGCGTTGGAGCGCCGGCACCCGGAGGTGGCGCCGCGCCCGTGGGCGCTGCTGCTCCAGGCTCGCACCATGGCGTGGACGGGGAGACAGGCGCGGGCACGAGAGCTGCTCGCGCAGGTGAAGCAGGTGCTCTCCGAGAACCGCAATGGCGTGGAGCTGAGTCCCCCCGAGGAGGTGCTGTTCTCCATGGTGGAGCTGTCCACGCGGGACGCCTCGGCGAAGGAGTGGGCGGCGCTGCGTGAGCGCTCCAGCCAGGTGTCCGTGGAGCAGGAGCCGCTGGAGGTGCTGGAGATGATGGGCCTGGCGGCGCTGCGGCGGGACGAGACACATGAAGCGGTGCGCATCCTCACGGAGGCACTCCAGCTCGCCTCCCGGATGCCCAACCTCATGGAGGTTCGCATCCGCCGTTCACTCGAACGCGCACGGGATGGCCAATTGCCCGTGTAGTCAGCGTCGCCCGCCGAGCACGCTCCCGAGGTTCACGCGACGAGGCGGCGAGAGTACGAGGGCACCGCGACGGTCGTCGTTTCTTCGTTGCCCCTGCGCGTCTCGCTACGCCATGAAGCCCAAGAGCTTGAGCGCGCCGAGCGCTACGCCCACGAGAGACTCCGCGGCAATCGCCCCGGCAGCCAGCGCGGGCACGTTGCGTCCCGTCGAGGCCGGCCAGCGCCAGCGCGCCACCGCCGCCAGCACGCCACCCAGGCACAGCGTCACCGCGAAGTAGGCCGGCAGGATGAAGCCGATTCCCATCGCCACCGGCGAGGGCACCCACCGCGCCGCGCGCCCTCGCGCCAGCAACGTCAGGAGCGCGCCCACGCCCGCGGCCACGCTCCCCGCGAACAGCGCGTTCGGCGGCAAGCCATCCAGCCCTCTCGACGCCAGCTCCGCCACCGCGCGGAACTGCTGCGCGAACGGCGCGGGCAGCGCCTCCGAACCCAAGCCATACGCCCGCGTCAGCAACAGGTACGCCGGCACGCTCACCAACGAGCCCGCGAGCACGCCCAACAGCTGCGCCCCCAGCATCCGCCCCGGCGACGCACCCAACAGGTGCCCCGCCTTCAATGCCCACAGGCTCACGCCCGTCTGCGCCGCCGCGCCGGACACCACGCCGCCCACCGCCACGTTGGGCCCCACGCCCCCAGGCAGCAGCACGCCCGCCGCCACCTGCGACAGCTGGCCCACCTGCGACACCGGCGACACGTCGAGCTGCCCCGCCCCTCGCGCGCACACCGCGCACAGTGGCAACACCAACACCAACGCCAGCACCACCTGCGCCGCGCTCATCCCATACACGCCCACGCCCAGGCCCAACGCCAACACACAGGCCACGCCCCCGCTCAGCCACGCCCACCGGGGCACCCCCCCGCCGCTCCGCAGCGAGCCCAGGTCCTTCGCCACCCGCCAGAAGTCCCGCGCCTGCGCCGTGAGCGACACCGCCGCCGAGCCCACCAGCAGCCCCACGCCCGGCCACGTGAGCCACGTCTGGAGCGCATCGAAGCCCGCCTCCTTCACCGCCCCCGTCGACACCAGCCACGGCGACAGCACGCCCCACCCCACGAGCGCGCCCAGCAGCATGCTCATCCCCAGGTGCAGCCCCGCCATCATCCCCACCGCCACCAGCATGGGGCTCCACGCCAACCCCCACGTCAGCGACGCGGCCGACGCGCCGCCCACCGTACCCGGCGCCGCCACCATCCCCGGCACCTTCTGGAACGCATCCCGCAACACCGTGAAGCCCGTGGACAGCGCCGCCGCCGCCGCAAGCCACCAGCCCCGCCCCCGGTTCTCCTCGGGCGCCGACGCGTGCATCGCGGTGATGAGCTCCGCCGTGGCGATGCCCGTCGGGAACGCGAGCCGCTCCTCCTCCATCAACCGCCGCCGCAACAGGTGCGCCGCCAGCACGCCCAGCACCCCGAGCGCCACGCTCCAGGCGGCCACCGCCACGCCCGGTACATCCATCCCCAGCAGCATCAGCGCCGGCAGCGGCCCCAACAGCCCCGCCGCCGCGGGCATCGCGCCCACCGCGACCGCCGACACCTGCGTGAGGTTGTTCTCCAGCGGCGTGTACGGAGCCCCGCGTCGGCGCGACACCGCCGAAAGCCCGCCGAACCCCAGCACCGCCGCCATCACCGAGCCGCTCTCCCACCAGCCCAGCTTCAACCCCATGGACACGTTGGTGACCGCCAACAGCGAGCCCACCAGCAACCCCATGCCCACCGCGCGCGGTGTCCACTCGCGCGCCTCGGGCGAAGGGGCCGCGGGGGCCGGGGCCACCGCGCTCAAGCGCACGTCGTCGGCGGAGTCAGGTGCGGTCGTCGAGGAAGACACAGCGCGCTCCGCCGAGCCCGTCATCGGCTCGCCTCCGCCGAGCGCCCCACCAGCTCGCGGAGCTGGGTGAGGTCCAGCGGCTTGGAAATCTTCAGGTTGGGGACCTCGCGCAGGAACGACACCGTGCGCGGGGTGAAGGCGCCACCCGTCATGAACACCATGCGGCCCGCCTGCTCCGGCGCGCTGCGGCCCAGCTCGTTGTACAGGTCCATGCCCGTCATCCCCGGCATCATCACGTCACAGAGGATGAGGTCGAAGCGGCTGCCCTCGTTGAGCAGCCGCAGCGCCGCCTGCGCGCTGTTCGCCGTCGCCACCTCGTGGTCCGCCGCCAGCGAGCGCTGCAGCGCCAGCGTCACGTTCGGCTCGTCGTCCACCACCAGGATGCGCGCCCGCGCGTTCGTCGGCACCACCGTCTGGAGCCTGGGCAACAGCTCCAGCTCCCGCGTGGCCGCGCGCAGCACGACGCGGAACGTGCTGCCCTTGCCCGGCTCGCTCTCCGCGTGGATGGAGCCGCCCATGGACTCGATGATGCCGTGGCAGATGGACAGCCCCAGCCCCGTGCCCACGCCCACGGGCTTCGTGGTGAAGAACGGGTCGAAGATGCGGTCCATCACCTCCGCCGTCATGCCCATGCCCGTGTCGCGCACCTCCACCAGCACCCGGCCCCGGTCCCCGGCGCGGATGACCACCCGGATTTCGTGCTCGTGCTCGGGCGAGCGGTCCTCCGGAATCGCCTGCGCCGCGTTGAGCAGCAGGTTCAGGAACACCTGGCACAGCCGCGACTCGCTGGCCTCCACCGGCGCCACCGGCTCGAACTCCGTCACCAGCCGCGCGCGGTGACGGATGACGTTGTCCGCCATCTTGCACGCCAGCTCCACCGCGCGCCGCACGTCCACCGGCATCAGCCGCACCTCCTGCTCGCCGCGCGCGAAGACCTTCAAGTCGCGCACGATGGTGGCGATGCGCTCGGCGCCCTCCGTCGTCTCCCGCACCAGTTGCTGCAGCGAGGCGATGGCCGCCGCGGGCACCTGGCTCTCCATCCGCTCCAGGCCCTCGCGCACCAGGTGCAGGTTGACCAGCATGTACGCCAGCGGGTTGTTGATTTCGTGCGCCACGCCCGCGCCCAGCGTACCCACCGACGCCAGCCGGTCCGCCACGACGAGGTGCGCCTGGAGCTGCTTTCGCTCCGACGTGTCGCGGTGGACCATGATGTTGGCGATGGTGCGCCCCTCGCTGTCGCGCAGCGGGACGACGACGGACTCACACCAGCAGGTGGTGCCATCGCGGCGCTTGAACTCCAGCTCCCCCGACCACCGGCCCTGCTTCTCCAGCCCCGCGAGCACCATGCCCGTCATCCGGTCCGGCTCGTCCGGGTGCAGCACGCGGAAGAGCGTCTGCCCCAGCGCCTCCGTCTTGTTGCGCCCGAACATCCGCTCCGCGCTGGCGTTCCAGTCGATGATGCCGCCGCCCAAATCGGTGATCACCACGCCGTCGTAGATGCTCTCGAAGATGAGCGCCTGGCGCGCCAGCTCCTGCTCGGCCTGCTTGCGGGCGGTGATGTCCATCACCGTGCCCGTCACGCGCGCGGGCATCCCCGCCGCGTCGCACAGCACGTCGCCCTTGCACGAAATCCAGCGCCACCCGCTGCCCTGCGGCTCGATGCGGTACTCCACGTCCACCTGCGTCTTCTTCTCCAACGCGATGGACAAGGACTCCCGCACACGCGGGAGGTCCGCGGGGTGCACCACCTCCTCGAGCTCCATGGCGCGGCCGGACAGCTTGCCCACGGGCAGCCCCAACAGCCGGTCCACCTGCTCGCTCCACGTCACCCGGCCGCTCTGCGCGTTCCAATCCCAGATGCCCACGCGCGCGGCGGACAGCGCCTGGCGCAGGGCCTCCTCGCGCTGCTCGAGCAGCTCCCGCTTGGAGAAGCGGAACACCGTGACGGTGCCAATCTGGAGCCTGTCGCCCTCCTGGAGCTCCGCCGTGGCGATGGGCGTGCCGTTGAGCAGGGTGCCGTTGGTGGACTCCAGATCCGTGACGTGGCAGCCCCCGTCCGGCAGGCGGACGATGCGGGCATGCTTGCGCGACACGCCATGGTCGTCGATGCGCACCGTGGCCTCGGAGCCCCGGCCGATGATGTGCTCGCCGGGCTCCAGCCGGTACGCCTTGCCGATGGCCGCGGGCGTCGTGGTGCTGATGAGGATGAGGCAGGCTCCCGTCGAGGACGGCGGAGCCAGCGCCAGACCGGCGCAGGTCGTGAGGTCATCCAATGTCGTCATCAAGCAGCCCCCCGGCACCCCGCGCCGCGTCCGTCCACTCCACCTGCCCCAGCTTGCACGCGTGGTGTCACGTCCCGAGAATCCAGCAGTCCCCGGGCCCAGCGTCCAACCACCCGGGGTGATGGGGCCCTGGAGCATACGCCAGGCAACATCTGCCCCTGCCTCCGCCACCCGCTGTGATGGGTGGTGAACGCCCAGGTAGGATTGCCGCGTCGCGGCGGACGCTTCGGGCCCAGGCCATGCAGCAGGCGTCCCGGGCGCGGTGCTAGGGTACGACGCCACATGGCGGCCGACTCCGAGAGCACGTTCCGCATCCAGGCACGCGCGGATCTCCATGGCACCGAGCGGACAAGAGGCGATGCGGGCCGAGGCCCGGGAACACTTGCGGGCGAGTACGTCCTCAAGGCCCTGCTGGCCTCCGGCGGACATGGCAGCGTCTATGAAGCCGAGCACCGCATCCTGGGCCGACGGGCCGCGGTGAAGGTGCTCCACCCCCACCTGGCGGATCAGGGCGAGATGCTCAAGCGCTTCGTGCGCGAGGCCCGGGTGGTGAACCAGATACGCCACCCCAACATCGTGGACGTCTATGACTTCGGGCTGATGCCGGACGGCAGCCCCTACTACGTCATGGAGCTGCTCGCCGGGCGCACCCTGGGCCAGGTGGTGCAGGAGCGCGGGCGGCTGTCGGCGTCCCGCGCGCGCGCCTACCTGGAGCCGGTGTGCGGCGCGCTGGAGGCGGCGCACCGCGCGGGCGTCGTCCACCGCGACCTGAAGGCCAGCAACATCCTCGTCGTGGAGGAGGGCGAGAAGCCGCGGGTGAAGCTGCTCGACTTCGGCATCGCCAAGCTGTTGTCCGCCGAGGCCACCCAGGAGGGGCTCACCATCGCCGGCCAGCGGCTGGGCACCGCCCACGCCATGGCGCCCGAGCAGTTCCGCGGGGGCGCCATCGGCCCGCACACGGACATCTACGCGCTGGGCGTGCTGCTGCACCAGCTGCTCACCGGCCGCTACCCCTTCCTCTGCGAGGACCGGATGGAGCTGGAGCGGCTGCACCTGGAGGCCCCCGCGCCCAGGCCCAGCGCCATCGCCCCGGTGTCCCCGGCCGTGGACCAGGTGGTGCTGCGCTGTCTGGAGAAGGACGCCAGCCGCCGCTTCGGCAGCGTGGGCGCGTTCCTGGCCGCGCTCGCCGACGCCGCCGAGGAGCCCGTGCAGCCCACCCACCGCACCCGGCTGGCGCTCGCCGTCCACGCGGAGGTGGTGCTGTCGACGGCGGCCGCCCAGGACGACGACGCGATGTACGCGGTGCTCGCGGACGTGCTGGACGGGCTGGAGCAGGGCCTGCGCGGCGGGGGCTTCCTGCTGGCGCTGCAGTCCGGCACCACGCTGCTCGCCGTGCGCCCCCTGGAGAACGGCGCGCCCACCCCCGAGCGCACCACCTACCTGCGCGAGGCGGAGCGCTCGCTGCGCATCCTCCAGCAGGCCGCGCAGAAGCTCGCCGACCCCGTGGATGCCAAGGTCCACCTGTGCCTGCACCTGGGCCAGGCCGAGACGCGCGGGGACACCGGCGAATCCGAAATCGTCGGCGGCCCCGTCACCGACGTGAGCGCCTGGAGGCTGCGCGGGCCGGAGGGTTTCGCCCTCACCCCCGCCGCCGCGCTGAGCCTGGAGTTTCCAGAGCCTCTCTAGTTTTTCCTGAAATACAAATTCTCCGTTTAATCAAATCCATCCAGACCTGACTGGGTCTAGGACTTTACAACCCTGCTGTTATTGATTCGACGGGAAAAGAAAATTCCTCCATAGCAGCATGCGCGCAGGGAAATCCCCTACGAATCTTGTCGAGCCCATCAGTTTTCAGCGCGATTGGGAGCGCTGAAGCGGGTGGACGACAAGGTGGTCAGCCCTCGCTGACCACCACACACGGGGGAAACGCATGCACCGCATTCCAGCTTCGCAGTCGCTTCGCCACACCCGCTCCATCCGCCGTTGGGCTCGCGGAGGCGTGGTGGGGCTCCTGGGTTGGGGACTCGGGATGGGGGCGGCGGGTTGCGGGGTGGAGTTGGAGCCGGTGGGGGAGGAGCTGGGGCAGCTGCGCGTGCATGCGCTGTCCGTCAACGGGCTCTCCACCAACGGCCTGTCCACCAACGGCCTGTCCACCAACGGGCTCTCCACCAATGGCCTGTCCACCAACGGCCTGTCGACCAATGGCTTCAAGGACTGGTTCAACCAGGACCCGAGCACGGCGGACGCGGTGATGTCCTACGTGGTGACGTGCGCGGTGGCGGCGGGGCAGACGCGCACCTTCACCAACCCGGTGACGGGGGTGCAGTACACGTGGCTGGGCTCGTTGGGGCTGGCGACGAGCTGGGCGAACGGGGCGGCGGCGACGGAGGCGGAGCAGCAGGTGGTGTCCGCGTGCCTGGCGGCGCACGCGAACAAGTACGGCCTGCACGTGCCCATCTCCGTGCTGGGCCGCGTCGCGGCGACCAGCGATTCCACGCCTCCAGCCATCCCCTACACCCAGGCGGAGCTGGACCTCTACAGCGAGAAGGAGGCCTGCTACTTCGGCAACCTCTTCGACGGCACGGGCGTGTTCGCGGCCAATGACCAGCCGTACCTCACCGCGGAGCGGAGCACGCCTCGCACGTGTGGGCTGGCCTCGGGCACCACGCAGCAGTGCCCGCCCATCACCCACCTGGGCATGTGCGCCTCGCTGTGCACGGTGGCCAGGGACGCCGGCAACAACCCCCTGCCCTACTACGCGTCGTGCACGCACAACGCGAAGACCTACCAGCCCATCACCGCGCGCATCCGCCCCGCGGAAATCTATCGGTGCGGGGATGGCGTCTGCCAGTTCACCGAGCGCTGCGGCACGGGCACCACCGCGACGAGCTGCAACGCCGACTGCGGCGCCTGCCCCTGAGGGCAGCGCGCCATCCGCTGCCGCACACTCGCGGCCGGGGCGTGTGGGCCCCTCCCCGCTGTCGGGGGGGACATCCTCGGAGGTGGTGCTAGCCTCACCCCATTCCCGAGGTCGTGTCCGACTGGGGAGGTGGCATGGACAAGCATCACGTCCTGGACGCGCCCGAGGGCGCGGACATCGCGGGCTACCGGGTGGAGGCGTTGCTGGGCGCGGGAGGGTGCGGCGTGGTGTACCGCGCCTCTCGCGACGGGGCCGCCGTGGCGCTCAAGCTGCAGTCGCTGGAGCAGTTGGGGGGCTGGGCCCTGCGCGAGGTGGCCATCCTCACGCGGCTGGCGCATCGCAACGTGGTGGGCTTCCGCGCGGGCGGGCTCTTTCCTTCCGAGTCTCCCGCGTGGCTCTACCTGGCGATGGAGTACGTGAGGGGGCGTCCGCTGGCGCAGTGGGTGGAGGAGGAGAACCCGTCCGCGAGAGGGGCCGCGACGCTGGCGCTGGGCATGGCGCGGGGGCTGGAGGCGGCGCACACGGCGGACGTGCTCCACCGCGACATCAAGGAGGACAACGTCGTCGTGCGCGAGGAGGACGGCACGCCGGTGTTGATGGACTTCGGCGTGGGGGACTACTCGGGGGCGCCCCGGCTGCCGCGCGGGGTGCTGCCGCCGGGCACGCCGCGCTACCGCAGCCCGGAGGCGCTGGCGTTCCGACGCGCGCATCCCGACGGGGTGTATCCGCCCACGTCCGCGGATGACCTGTACGCGCTGGGCGTGGTGCTCTACTGGATGCTCACCGCGCGCCACCCGTTCGTGGACGTGGAGACGCCCGAGGGCGAGCTGGCCGTCATCCACCACCCTCCGGTGTCGCCGCACGTGCTCAACCCGCGGGTGCCGTGGGCGTTGAGCGAGCTGTGCTCGCGGCTGTTGTCCAAGCAGCCCTGGCGGCGCGGCACCGCGAGCACGTGGTGCTCGGCGCTGGAGGCGGAGCTCGCGTCGGCGGACGGTGCGTGGGACGCGCCGCTGTTCCCCGATGTGGCGGACGTGCCCGCCTCCACCGAGGGGACTTGGCCACCGTCGAGAGGGCGGCGCGGCGCGGCCAGCTCGGGTGGACTGCCCGCGTACCGGCCGGCGTCCGAGCCCGAGGTGCCCCGGCTCGTGGTCCGGGCACGGCCCGCGACGGGGACGGCGCGGCTCAAGGGCGTGTCGAGCCTCCTGCTCGCGGTGGTCATGGGTGCGTGTCTGGTGGGTGGCGCGTGCTGGGCCCGGCGCGCGCAGCCCTCGGTGGCGTCGGACCGCCACGCCTCCGAGTCTCCGCGCGCGCGGTGACACACCTCGCGCCCAAGCTTCCACCGCCCAACGCTGGCTCCGACACGGGGGCGCGCCGCCGTCGACTACCCACCTGGAAGTGCTTTCGCCGCCTCGCCAGACGACATCGGCTCCTTGCCCGGGCCGTCCTGGCGGTGTTGACTGGCGCTGTCCACCCGTCCCCGCGCGTTCCACGGGATGGACACCTGACGCTGGGATTGCGACGTGATGACGCTACGAGCCAGGGTGCTGTTGATGTCGGCGGTGGCGCAGCGGCGAGGCACGCTGCGACGCGCCTTCCTGGCACGTCAGGGGATACCGTCCGGCCCGGAAGCTTCCAGCACGACCAGCGCGCGCGAGGCCTCGGGGGCGCTGGAGGAGACGGTGCGCGAGCGCACCGCGGAGCTCGAGGCCGCCAACGCCAAGCTGTCGCGCAGCCTGGAGCAGCTCCACGCCACCCAGGCCCAGCTGCTCTTCGCCGACCGGCTCATCGCCCTGGGCCGCATCGCCGCGGGCGTGGGCCACGAAATCAACAACCCCCTCGCCTTCATCCTCAGCAACCTGGAGTACATCCACCAGGAGCTCCAGCAGAAGGAGCAACTGCCCGAGCGCGAGCGCCAGGAGGTGCTGGAGGCGCTCGCCGAGACGCGCGACGGCGCCGAGCGCATCCGCCTCATCGTGCGGGACTTGCAGACACTCTCGCGCTCCGAGGACGTGGGCAGCGGCCCGTCGGACGTGGGCGCGGTGGTGCGCACCGCGGCGAAGATGGCCATGCACGAGCTGCGGCACCGCGCGCGCCTGGTGGTCGAGTGCGACGGCGTGCCCCCGGTGCAGGGCAACGGCGCCCGGCTGGGTCAGGTGTTCCTGAACCTGCTGCTCAACGCGGCGCAGGCCATCGTCCCCGGTCAGGTGGAGCTCAACGAGGTGCGCGTCGTCGCGAGCGAGGCGATGCCCGGGCGCGTCGTCGCGGTGGAGGTGCGCGACACCGGCTGCGGCATCTCCCCCGAGCACCGCGAGCGCATCTTCGACCCGTTCTTCACCACCAAGCCCCTGGGCGTGGGCACCGGCCTGGGGCTCGCCGTCTGCCACGGCATCGTCACGTCGCTGGGCGGCACCCTCACGCTGGAGAGCGCGCCCGGCCGGGGCAGCATCTTCCGCGTCACCCTGCCCGTGGCCGGCGCCTTCGCCCAGCCCCCACGGCAACTGGACGCGGCGCTCTGACCACCTGGCTGTCGTAGGGCGTCATGCCCTCCATCGGCGGCGCGTACAGGTGCAGCGACACCGCGCCCCGACGCGACGAGTTGTGCACGCGGTGGATGGTGTCCGACGCCTCGAGCAACAAGTCGCCCTCCCGCGCGCGCTCGACGACGGCCGGCAGCAGCCTGTCTCCCGCCCAGTCGTAACGCGTCTCGTCCAGGCTCCCCTGCACGAGCAGCGACACGCCGGCGGAGCCGCCATGGTCATGCACGAGCGAGCCCTGCCCCGGCATCCAGCACACGAGCAGGAGCTCACACGCGTCCGTCTTCGCCAGCGTCCTGCGCACGTAGCGCGCGTCGTCGAACCGGACGAGCGAGCCCAGCAGCCCCCAGTCGGGGCGGCTGTGACGAAGCCGCTCCACCAGCCACGTCAGCGATGGGACGGCGTCCCGACCCTCTGGCAGTGACCAGCCGAGCAGGCTCTTCGTGTCCGGGACCTCACGGTCCCACTCTCCTATGGTGGAGCGCTCTCGCATGGGTCCTCCCGGGATGTGCGTGGGAGTGTGGACACGCCCTCGGACCCTGACCAGGGGTTGCCATCCGATTGTCCACACCGCCAGCGTGGATGCCGTCACGCGCAGGCGGACATAGGATTGCGGCGTGCAAGGACACAGCAGCCCATGGGATGTGGCCATCGTCGGGGGCGGGGCCAGCGGAACATTGTTGGCCATCCACCTCCTGAAGCAGGCACGCGCGCCCCTGCGGGTGCTGCTGCTGGAGCGAGGCCGGAGCGTGGGCCAGGGGCTCGCCTACTCGACCCGCAGCCAGCGTCACCTGCTCAACGTCCCCGCCGGGCGCATGGGCGCCTTCATGGAGGACCCGGAGCACTTCCTGCGCGCCGTGCGGCGACAGGCGCCCGACACGGCGCCCGGAGACTTCGTCCCCCGGCAGCGCTATGGCCAATACCTGGCGGAGGTGCTGGAGGAGACACGCGCGCGCGCGGCCCCGGGGGTGCGGCTGGAGACGCGGTCCGCGCAGGTGGTCTCGATGCGCGAGCACGGCGGCCTGGTGACGCTGACGACCGGGGACGGCGCGGAGCACGTCGCGCGCCGCGCGGTGCTGGCGCTGGGCAACGCGGACCCCGCGGACCTCCGGGTGGAGGACGGCGGGCTGTACGCGAGCCCCCACTACCACCGCTCGCCGTGGGTCCCTGACGCGCTCGCCGGCATCGGCGCGAAGGACGCGGTGCTGCTCATCGGCACGGGGCTCACCATGGTGGACGCCGTGCTGTCGCTGGAGGAGCAGGGCCACACGGGCCCCTTGTACGCGCTGTCGCGGCACGGGCTGCTGCCCCACCGGCACGTGCGGGCCGCCGCGGGCACGTACGACTCGCCCGGCATCCGCGACGTGCTGCGCGCGCTGCGACGCGAGGGCTTGCGGCCCCAGGACGACACCACCCTGCACCCCATCCCCGTGCGCGTGCGCGCGCTGCTCCGGGTGCTGCGGCGCGAGGTGCGCCGGGCCACGGACGCGGGGGCCAGCTGGCGCGCGGTGGTGGATGCGTTGAGGCCGGTGACGGTGCCCCTGTGGCAGCGGCTGTCGGACGTGGAGCGACGGCGCTTCCTGCGCCACCTGCGCTCCTACTGGGACGTCCACCGCCACCGGATGGCGCCCGGCGTCGCCGATGGGCTCGAGCAGCTGATGGAAACAGGACGACTGACGGTGCGCGCGGCCCGGGTGCGCGGCTTCCGGCTGGACGACACCGGCACGGTCCACGCGCGAATCCTCCCGCGAGGCGAGGGCCGCGAGGAGCACCTCCAGGTCCGCCACGTGGTGAACTGCACCGGCCCCGAGGGCACCGTCACCCGACACGGCCACCCGCTGCTCAAGCGCCTGGCGGACGAGGGGCGGCTGCGGCCGGACACGCTCGGCATGGGCCTGGACACCGACAGCCACGGCGCCCTGCTGGACGCGAGCGGGCGGACAGGAGGGCTCCTCTACACCCTGGGCCCCCTGCGCCGGGGGGAGCTGTGGGAGACCACGGCCGTGCCGGAGATTCGCGCCCAGGCCCGCGCGCTCGCGGACCACCTGCTGGCCCGGCTGAACCATGGCCTCCTGCCTCCCCGCCGCAGTGCCGGCTGACCCCCGGGCCGGACGCTGGCCCCCAGGCCCAGACGGCGAGTGAAGTCACGGAAGGATGACGCGGCGAGTCCCCGGAGCGGGGGTTTCATGCGAGGCTCCGCCCGCCGGACTCCCCCTCATGGCCCTCCACCGTCCCCTCTACACCCTCGCTGGCGGCGCACTCGCCGTCCTCCTCGCCTGCGGGGGCGGGTGGGCGTACGTGAAGCTGCGCACGGGGCCCCTGGAGGAGCGGCTGGTGCGGGAGGTGGGGGAGCTGTCGCGCACGAGCTACGCGCGGCCCTCGCACGTGAATCCCTCGGTCCCGGGCAGCTTCGCGCGCCACCTGGAGCCGCTGCTCGAGCCCGTGCTGCAGCTGTATCAGGAGCAACAGAAGCCACAGGGGAACTCGGCGCAGGGGCAGCCCTGTCGGGACGTGGCGGACGGGAAGCTGCCCACGTCGGCGCTGACGCAGGGTTGTGAGCAGGCGCTGGAGCGGGCCCGGCCGTTGCTCGCGCGGGTGCTGCTGGCGACACACGCGGAGGTGGGGGGGCTGCCCGAGCGCTTGGGGGCGCTGGCGCCCCTCACGCCCGCCCGCGCCAATGGGCGGTTCGCGCTGATGTACGTGGTGCACCTGGCGGCGTTGGAGACGCGGGTGCGGCTGTCCCACGGGCAGGCCTCGGCGGCGCTGGATGTGTGTCTGGACGCGCTGGCGCTCAGCCGGGAGCTGGAGCTGGGGGGAGGCATGGAGGGGCAGCTGCTCTCCGCCACGGGCCACGGCGTGCTCTATCACCCCTGCGCGGACGCGCTGGACGCCGCGCCGCTGGAGCGCAAGCGCCTGGCGATTTCGCAGCTGGCGCGCCTGGCGGATGGGTACGCGCCCTTCTCCGTCACGCTGCGGCAGGAGTCGGTGCTGCTGCAGCTGGTCCACTTCCGGCCGCTGCTCTCCGAAGAGACGCTGGCGCGGCTGCCGGCGGGGAGCCAGGACATCGTCCCGCCGGAGCTGCTGGGACTCGCGCCTCCGGACGACAACGCGCTGACGGCGCGGCGCGCGTGGTGGCAGCTGGTGGAGGGCTTCGACGCGCTGACGGCCGCCGCGGACCTGCCCACGGGGGCGCGCCGGCGCGCGTTCGCGCTGCTGGAGCTGGGCACGCTCAGCCTCCACGGTCCGGACGTCGTCACGTATGGCGAGTACGCGGAGCGGCTGGATTTGCGCCGGCTGCAGCACGACGCGCTCATCACGCTGGCGGAGGTGGACCTGGCGCGCGCCGAGCGGGGGCACTGGCCGGACTCGCCGCCCCGCCACAAGGACTCCTCCTTCGTGCTGGAGCCGATGGGGCCCACCGAGGCCCGGCTGCGTCCCTGCTCGCGCGCGTACGCGGCCCAGGGGCTGCGCGTGACGGCGGACCTGGCGCGACAGCCGGGGCCCTGACGCACGGCGTCCACCCGCGCCTCCCGGGACTGCAGGCGAGCAGGCCCCGGTCAGCGGCCTGCCCGGCGGGTGCGTCAGGGCTACCTTGCCTGAGGACGCCAAGCCAGAGCCCTGGAGGGGGAGATGAATCCACCACACGCACGTCGTGCGGCGTCGGACGCGCACGGGGCTCGTCGCGAGGAGTCGGCACGCGAGGCACGGTGCTCGCCCGATGCCCGTCGGCGCGTGCCGGACACGAACGGGCCTCGGCGCGTGGACCCGGAGCAAGCGGCGCGGAGTTCGCCTGGCGCACGTCATCTCGCACCGAACCCGCCCGAGGCTCGTCGCGCGGAGCTGGCGCGATGAGGGCGGGCCGCTTCGTCGCGGACCTCGACTCTTCGGCCGCGCTGCTGCGGGCGCTCGCGGCCTTCCTGCACGGCCGGGACGCTCCAGCGCTGGGAGCCCACCGCCACACGCATCCGCTGTTCGAGGCGCTGGCGCCCGCCGTCAACCGCCTGTCGGTGCCGCTGCGCGAGGTCGCGTGGGTGCGCGGCGCGCTGGCGGAGGCGCTGACGCCGAGGGCCCTCGCGCGCTTCGACGCGGAGGCCCTCGCACGCTGGGTCGTGGGCCGCTACCCGAGGCGCCGCTACCCGGCGGCCGTGGTGGGCGCCACCAACGGCGCGCTCGTCCACCTGTGCGCCGCGCTGGGAATCCCGTGGCTGCCGCAGACGCATCTACTTTCCGTGCGCCATGACGGCCAGGTGCCCGTGGACGAGCCGATGAAGACCCTCGGCTTCGCGCGCGAGCCCGCACGTCGTCTGTTGGAATCCCATCCGGACCTGCAGCTCCACCACACCCACGACGCCAACCACGACCGGCTCCTCCTCCAGGGGCTGACGCACTTCCGGGTGAAGCGACGCGGACTGAGCCCCGCGTACATCCGCTTCCTGGAGGAAGCGCTGGAGCCCGGCGCCACCCTCTTCGTGTCCGAGTGCGAGCTGCGCTGGCCCACGCTCCAGCAAGGCGAGCGGCATGTCTTCCAACAAGGCTCGCTCGGCGGCGCGAGCCCGGACGAGTACTACCTGGGCGGCCCTCGCGTGGAGGCCTACCTGCGCAAGCAGGGCTCGTCCCTGACGCGCTGGCCATCACCACCGCCGGACAGCGACAGCCCGGAGGCGGAGTGGGGCTTCGAGCCCGCCCTGCGCGAGGACCTGCTGCGGCTCGCACGCAAGCGGCGCTGGAGACTCAAGCGCATCGTCTACCCGGAGCCGGAGGCGCTCAGCCCGCTGGTGGCGGACCTGTACCGGCACTGGTACCGCGAGCGGAAGATGCCCTCCGGCAAGCTGCTGGCGGAGTGCTCCATCCTCCTGGAGCCCTGGTGGACGCTGCGCACCGGCGCGGTGCCGTTCTGGATGGTGCTCAACACGCGGGCCTCGGCGCGCGCGCTCGAGCGCTACCTGGACCGCTCCACACCGTGGGACGCGATGTACCTGACGCTCTGCTCACGCGGGGTGGAGTCCATCGGCCTCGCCACGATGGAGCACTGGCGCGAGCTGCTGTCGCGAGGCCGCACCCGGGGCCAGCTGCTCGGCGTGGACGCGCGGGAGTACCCGCGCGACTTCGCGTCCTTCGTGCGCTACCACCCGGCGATGCGGCGCGCGCTGTCCGCGCATCACTCCACCCGCGAGCGCTTGAGGCCGGAGCAACTGGACGCGTTCCTGAAGCAGCACGGTGAGCGCTACGCCGTGCAATGGCTGGAGACGGACGTGCGCCCGCGCCACCAGAGCGCGGACGTGGCCTCCTCCTGGTTCCAGTAAGGACTCAGGCGGCCGACACCGCCACCGAGCCGAGTCCCTCGACGACGAGCTTCACCCGGTCTCCCGGCTGGAACATGTGCGCGATGGTCGCCGCGCCCGCCAGGACGATGCTCCCCGCGGGCAGCACCTGTCCGCGCTTCGCGAGCAGCTCACACAGCTGCACCAACGACAACACGGGGTCCCCGGAGATGGCGTCCGAGCGGGCCGAGTGCGCCAGCGCGTCGTTCACGAACATCTTCATCTCCAGCCGCGTCAAATCCATGGCGCGCGGCGGGTGCTCCTGGGTCCCCAGGACGAACAGGGACGAGGACGCGTTGTCCGCCACCACGTCCGGCAGGGAGAAGTACTTGAAGTCGCGGTAGCGCGAATCGAGGATCTCCATCGCCGCGAACACGGACTCACACGCATCCAACGCCTCGTCGCGCGTCACGGTGCCCTTGAGCTCGCGCGCGGTGCGGAAGGCAATCTCGGGCTCGATTTTCGGGTGGATGCCCTGGGCGAGCGACACCACGCCGTCCGCCTGCACGCGCATCTTGTCCGTGAGGACGCCATACACGGGCGAGTCCAGGTTCATCTGCCGGCGCTTGGCCTCGGACGTCAGGCCCATCTTCAATCCCACCAGGCGCTCACCGGCCGCGAGCCGCAGCTTCAGCCCCTCCTCCTGGATGGCGTACGCGTCCGGCACGGACAGCGCGGGCAGCTCGTTGGTGAAGGGCGGCACCTCCCGCCGCTCCCGCCTCGCGTCGTCCAGTCGTCGGGCCAGCTCCGCGGGGTTCACAGTCCCAGTCATCGCATCCCTCTTCTGAGTCCGCGGCGCGGAAAGCCGGCGCCGGGGGGCGCGCAGCAGAGCAGCTTTCGCGGTGTCGGGCGAGGGTTGCTCGCATCGGCCGTCACCGGGGTATAAGCCCGAGGACCCGGGATTGGGGGTGTCTCCCGGGCTGGCATCGAGCGGTCGCCATGCGGCATCACCCCGACGAGACCTCCCGGCCGGGGCGGGCTCCACCGAAGCAAGGACTCGACTTCATGCGCTACTCTTGGCTCTTCGCGGCAGTGCTGCTTCCCTCCTCCATCGCGCTGGCGGATGACCGCGGCCGACACACCCACGATGGCTTCTACCTGCGCGGTCAGCTCGGCCTGGGCTACACGCACTCGGCCGCCGTGGGACAAGGCGTGGACCTGGCCCTCAAGGGCGGCGCGGGCACGCTCAACCTGGAGCTGGGCTTCGCGCCCATCAACAACTTCATCCTCTACGGAAAGCTGTTCGGCACCTCCACCCCCAACCCGGACATCGAGGTGGAGGGCGTCACCATCGAGGGGGACGAGGACGACGACGTGGCCAGCAACTACGCCGCCATCGGCGTGGGCCTCGCGTACTACTTCATGCCCGTCAACTTCTACCTCTCCGGCGCGGTGGTGGCGAACCAGCTCAGCGCCTCGTACGAGGGCGAGACGGAGGCGGAGACCGACACCGGCGTGGGCCTGCACCTGGGCCTGGGCAAGGAGTGGTGGGTGAGCGACAACTGGGGCGTGGGCATCGGCGCGGAGCTGGCGCTGGGCCGCATCCGAGGCGAGGGCAACGACGACTGGAACGTCACCCACTTCTCGCTGCTGTTCACCGCGACCTTCAACTGAAGTGAGGTCGCGCGCCGGGCCGTGACGCCTCCTCGAGCCGAGGAGCTCACGGCCCGGTCCGCATCAGGCGCTCAGCCCTGCTGGTTGAGCCCGGCGACCATGGCGCGCACGGCGGCGCGCGGGCTCAGGCGCACCATGAAGGCCCCCACCGCGTTGGCCACGCCGTGGATGGCCAGCACGCGCCCGCGCATCATCTTCGCGTACGCGTGCTCCACCACGTCCGGGGCCTTGGCCACGCCGGTGCGCTGGAACAGGCGGGTCTTGTCGTTGCCCGCGCGCTGGGCGAACTCGGTGTGCGTCGCGCCGGGGCAGTGGCACGTCACCGTCACGCCCGTGCCCTTCAGCTCGTAGGAGAGCGCCTCCGACAGCGACACGACGAAGGCCTTGGTCGCGTAGTACGTGGCCATGTAGGGCCCCGGCTGGAAGCCGGCGGTGGAGGCGACGTTGAGGATGCGGCCGTGGCCGCGCTCGCGCATGGGCCGGGCGAACAGGTGCGTGAGCTTCAACAGCGCGGTGCAGTTGACCTCCACCATCTCCCCCTCGCGCTTCACGTCCTGGTCCAGGAAGGGGCCCGCGGAGCCGAAGCCCGCGTTGTTGACGAGGAACTCCACCACGAGGCCGCGCTCAGCCACCTGCGCGAAGAGCTGCTCGGGCGCCTCCGGCCGCGTCAAATCCGCGGGCAGCACGTGGGCTGTCACCCCGTGCTCCTTCTGGAGCGTCGCGGCGAGCGCCTCCAGGCGCTCGGCACTGCGAGCGACGAGGATGACGTCGTGTCCGTCCCGAGCGAAACGCCGCGCGAACTGCTCACCCAACCCCGCCGATGCTCCGGTGATGAGGGCCACCTTGCGTGACATGTTGTTTCCTCCCGGGGCGTTTATAGCCGAGCGGGAGCGGGACGCACGTCAGGTGCTCTCGCGTCGGGGCAGGGTCACCTCGAAGTGGCTGCCCTTCTCCGGCTCGCTCGCCACCTGGATGGTGCCGCCGTGGGCCTCGACGATCTGCCGGGTGACGTAGAGCCCCAGGCCCAGGCCGCCGTAGTGACGCTCGCTGACGGCGCGGCCGAAGCGCTCGAAGATGTGGGACTGGTACTCGCGCGCGATGCCGATGCCCGCGTCCTCCACGCGCACCACCACGTCGTCCCCCGCGTCCTCCAGCTCCAGGCGCACCGGCTGGCCCGCGCCGTACTTCAGCGCGTTGGCGAGCAGGTGCGTCAACACCTGCTCCAGCCGGCAGCGGTCCCAGTGCCCCTTCACGTCCCCGTGCGTGGTGAGCGACACCTCGCTGCCAGCCTGGCTCGCCGCGAGCGCCAGGCGCGTCTTCACCTCGCGCGCCAGCACCTCCAGGTCCACGTCCTCACGGTGCAAGGACAGCCGTCCGCTGGACATGCGCGAGACATCGAGCAGGCCGTGCACCAGCCCCGACAGCTTGTCCACCTGGCGCTGCACCACGTCCAGCTGCGAGAGCACCAGCGACGTGGGCAGGTAGGGCCTGTCCTTGGGCGTCTGCTGCCGCAGCCACTGCAGGCGCAGCTGCAACGGCGTGAGCGGCGTCTTGAGCTCGTGGCTGGCCACGGCGAGGAACTCGTCGCGCAAGAGCACCGAGCGGCGCGCCTCGCGGTAGAGCCGGGCGTTGTCCAGGAACAGCGCCGCGCGGCGGGCCAGGTCCTGCGCCGTCTCCAGGTCCGCCTGGCTGTAGTGGCGCGAGGGGCGCACCGCCAGGAACGTGAGGGCGCCCAGCGAGCGTCCCCGCGCGACGAGCGGCACGGACATGATGCCGTGGAAGCCCACCTCGCGCATCGTCTGGTAGTGCGCCTCGCTCACCGACACCCGATGCAGCCACGCGTCGTCGACGTCATCGACGAGCAGGGACTCGGCGTGGCGGGCCACGCGCGTGGTGGGGTGGATGCTGCCCTCGGGCCCGGGAGGGAACTCGCGCACGCGCAGGGCGAGCGGCGCATCGCGCGCGTCGGCGTGCGCCACGGACGTGCGCTGCACGGCGCCCCCCTCGTCGATGATGTCGACGAAGCACCAGTCCGCCATGACGGGCACGCTGAGGCGGGCCAGCGTGTCGAGCGTCACCTTGGGGTCGAGCGACGACGAGGCCAGCAGGCGGCTGGCGTCGGAGAGGAAGGCCGCGCGGTGCTCGGCGTCCTCGGCCTCCGTGCGCGCCTGTTGCTCCTCCCGCAGAAGGCGGGCGGACTCCAGCGCCAGGCCCGCGAGGCGGGCGAGCCGGGAGAGGGCCAACTCGTCCTCGCGGCTGAAGTCCCCCACCTCCCGGTCGAAGAGGTAGAGCACCCCCGCGTTCGAGGGCAGCGCCACCGCCAGCCGACCCCGGGGCTCCGCGCCCCGCGTGGCGGCGCGGCGCTCCCGCCGGGCTCGACCGCCTGCCGAGGGCACGGCGTAGCCGCCCCAGACCTCGTAGGCGCGCGAGAGCGAGGTGACGCTCGCCCCCCGCGTCCTGCCGGGAGCAGGCGTCAGCACCACGGTCGCCTGGTGCGCGCGCGTCAGCCGGCGGGCGACCTCCACGAGCACCGTGAGCGCCTCCTCGACGGTGGCCGCCGAGAGGAGCTGCCGTGAGTCCGCATCCGCCGCCGCGCGCGCCTCTTCCTCGGACATCGGCGCGACAGGTTCCATGGGCATGTCTGACTCCCTTTACACACAACCCGGTCCGGCCCCTCGCGCCTCCAGTCCTCCGTATTCCCCCGCCGCTCGCCCACCCTCCAGGCAGCCGGAGTCGTCACCCGTTTGACGCGAGAGGACGACGCTCCGAGGCGCGCTTTCCGTGATGCTGGTGACGGCTGGCTCGGTTGCGTACATTGCGCCCCGTTCGACCCGGGCCCCCGCGCTCCCCCTGTCTCCCGGCACCCGAGGGACCAGGCGCTCGCGAGCCATCCCGGGGACGGGCGCACGGAGGGCTCGGACATGCAGAAGGTGCTCAACTACATCGGCGGAGAGCTCATCCCCGCGCGCGGCGGCCAGTGGCTGGACAAGCCCGAGCCCGCGACGGGCAAGGTCTATGCGCAGGTGCCGGACTCGGACGCCACGGACATCCAGCACGCAGTGGAGGCCGCCCAGCGCGCCTTCCCGGCCTGGGCCGCCACGCCCGCCGCCGAGCGCTCGCGCCTCCTGCGCAAGGTGGCGGACACGATTCGCGAGCGACTGGACGCGTTCGCCCGCGCGGAGTCCATCGACTCCGGCAAGCCGCTGTCGGTGGCGTCCAGCGTGGACATCCCGCGCAGCATCCTCAACTTCGAGTTCTTCGCGGACGCGGTGACGCAGTTCTCCAGCGAGGCGCACGCCACCGACGGCGTCGCGCTCAACTACACGCTGCGCTCGCCGCTGGGCGTGGTGGGCTGCATCTCGCCGTGGAACCTGCCCTTGTACCTGCTGACGTGGAAGCTCGCGCCCGCGCTGGCCATCGGCAACTGCGTGGTGGCCAAGCCCTCCGAAGTCACGCCGATGACGGCGTTCCTCCTGTCGCAGGTGTGCCGCGACGTGGGTCTGCCGCCCGGCGTGCTCAACATCGTCCACGGCCTGGGCCCCAAGGTGGGCGCGGCCATGAGCGAGCACCCGGACATCCCGGCCATCTCCTTCACCGGCAGCACCCGCGTGGGCGCGGAGATTGCCCGCGTGGCCGCGCCGAGCTTCAAGAAGCTCTCGCTGGAGATGGGCGGGAAGAACCCCAACGTCATCTTCGAGGACTGCGACTTCGAGGAGGCGCTGGCGACGACGGTGCGCTCGTCGTTCTCCAACCAGGGGCAGATCTGCCTCTGCGGCCCGCGCATCTTCGTGCAGCGCCCCATCTATGAGCGCTTCCGCGACGCGCTGGTGGCGCGCACGCAGGCGCTCAAGGTCGGTGACCCGCTGGAGGCCGGCACCGAGCAGGGCGCGCTGGTGTCCCAGCAGCACTTCGACAAGGTGATGGGCTACATCGACCTGGCGAAGCAGGAGGGCGGGCGCGTGCTCGCGGGTGGCAAGCGCGCGAGCCTGACGGGCCGCTGCCGCGAGGGCTGGTTCGTGGAGCCCACGCTCATCGAGGGCCTGGACGCAAGCTGCCGCACCAACCAGGAGGAGATCTTCGGCCCGGTGGCCACGCTCATCCCGTTCGACACCGAGGACGAGGTGCTCGCGTGGGCGAACTCGACGAAGTACGGCCTGGCGGCGAGCGTGTGGACGCGGGACGTGAAGCGGGCGCACCGCTTCGCCTCGCGGCTGCACAGCGGAATCGTCTGGGTGAACTGCTGGATGCTGCGTGACTTGCGCACGCCGTTCGGCGGGGTGAAGGACTCGGGGGTGGGGCGCGAGGGCGGCTGGGAGGCGCTGCGCTTCTTCACCGAGCCGAAGAACGTGTGCATCAAGCTGTGACGCGCTGGACGGAGACGCGACGTGAGCACCAGTGAGCGAGTCGATTCCCAGAAGGCCCCGGAGCCGGTGGGCCTGTATCCCCACGCACGGCGTGTGGGCAACTTGTTGTTCCTGTCGGGCGTGGGCCCGCGCGAGCGCGGGACGAAGAAGATTCCCGGCGTGGAGCTGGACGCCGAGGGCAACATCACCTCGTACGACATCGAGGCGCAGTGCCACTCGGTGTTCCGCAACGTCCGCTACATCCTGGAGGACGCGGGCTCCTCCTGGGACAAGCTGGTGGACGTCACGGTGTACCTGACGGACATGAAGAAGGACTTCCCCACGTACAACCGCCTGTGGGCCGAGTACTTCAAGGACAACCCGCCGTGCAGGACGACGCTCGAGATCAACCGGCTGCCCACGCCGATCGCCATCGAGCTCAAGTGCATCGCCACCATCGGAGATGAATGAATGGGCCGGCTGACCCCCATCAACTTCAAGAAGTGGATCGACGAGCACCGCCACCTGCTCAAGCCGCCCGTCGGCAACCAGCAGGTGTGGGCGGACCGTGAGTTCATGGTCACCGTCGTCGGCGGCCCCAACGCGCGCACGGACTTCCACATCAACGAGGGCGAGGAGTTCTTCTACCAGTTGGAGGGCACGATGAACCTGCGCGTGCTCGACGACGGCAAGCCCGTGGACATCCCCATCTCCGAGGGGGAGATCTTCCTGCTGCCGCCCAAGGTGCCGCACTCGCCCCAGCGCCCCGCGGGCACGGTGGGGCTGGTGCTGGAGCGCCGCCGCCTGCCGCATGAGCTGGATGGCTTCATGTGGATGTGCCCCTCCTGCGGCGAGAAACTCTACGAGGAGTTCGTGCACGTCACGAATCTGGTGACGCAGCTGCCGCCCATCTTCGAGCACTTCTACGGCAACGACGCGAACTGCACCTGCAAGAAGTGCGGGACGAAGGTGACCAAGGGAGGGCCTTCTCGTTGAAGGTCGACATCCACACGCACCTGCTGCCCGAGAAGCTGCCGCGCTTCGCCGAGCGCTACGGGTACGGCGGCTTCATCACGCTGGACCACCACGCGCCGTGCCGCGCGCGGATGCTGCGCGACGACGGGAAGTTCTTCCGGGAGGTCGAGAGCAACTGCTGGGACCCGGTGAAGCGCATCGAGGAATGCGACGACGTGGGCGTCCACGTGCAGGTCATCTCGACCGTGCCGGTGATGTTCAGCTACTGGACGCAGCCGGAGCACGGGCTGGACCTGTCGCGCTTCCTCAACGACCACGTGGCCTCGGTGGTGCGCGAGCACCCCAAGCGCTTCGTGGGGCTGGGCACGGTGCCGCTGCAGTCGCCGGAGCTGGCGGTGCGGGAGCTGGAGCGGTGCGTGAAGGAGCTGGGCCTGGCGGGCGTGCAGATTGGCAGCCACGTCAACGACTGGAACCTCTCCGACGAGAAGCTCTTCCCGTTCTTCCAGGCGGCGAGCGAGCTGGGCGCGTCCATCTTCGTCCACCCGTGGGACATGATGGGCGAGGCGAAGATGCAGAAGTACTGGCTGCCGTGGCTGGTGGGCATGCCCGCGGAGATGTCGCTGGCCATGTGCTCGCTCATCTTCGGGGGCGTGCTGGAGCGGCTGCCGAAGCTGCGCTTCGCCTTCGCGCACGGTGGCGGCGCGTTCCCCGGGACGCTGGGGCGCATCGAGCACGGCTTCGAGGCTCGGCCGGACCTGGTGGCGGTGGACAACAAGGTGCCGCCGCGCGAGTACCTGGGGCGCTTCTGGGTGGACTCGCTGGTGCATGACGCGGACACGCTGCGCTTCATCGTGAAGCTGTTCGGCCAGGACAAGGTGGCGCTGGGCAGTGACTATCCGTTCCCCCTGGGCGAGCTGCGCCCGGGCACCCTCATCGAATCGCTGACGGAGCTTTCATCCGACGCGCGCGAGCAGCTCCTGTGGAAGAACGCCCTGGCGTGGCTGGGGCGCTCGCGCGAGGACTTCGCCCCATGACGACGTACACCTTCGAGGACTCCCAGGACTTCGCGCGCAAGGCCGACGCCGAGGATGCGCTGCGCTCCTTCCGCGAGCAGTTCCACTTCCCGCCCGGCCCGGATGGCAAGCCGGTGGTGTACCTGGCGGGCAACTCGCTGGGGCTCCAGCCGAAGAACGCCGCGCGCTACGTGCAGGAGGAAATGGAGGACTGGGCCCGCTTCGGCGTGGAAGGGCACCACCACGGGCGCCACCCGTGGCTGCACTACCACGAGCTCGTCACCGAGCAGGCCGCGCGGCTGGTGGGCGCGAAGCCGCAGGAAGTGGTGGTGATGAACACCCTGACGGTGAACCTGCACCTGATGATGGTGTCGTTCTACCGACCCACGAAGGAGCGCTTCAAGATTCTGGTGGAGGGTGGCGCGTTCCCGTCGGACCAGTACGCGGTGGCCTCGCAGGCGCGCTTCCACGGGTTCGACCCTCGCGAGGCGGTGCTGGAGCTCAAGCCGCGCGCCGGTGAGGAGACGCTGCGCACCGAGGACATCCTGGCGACGCTGGAGCAGCACGGCCACGAGGTGTCGCTGGTGCTCCTGGGCAGCGTGAACTACCTCACGGGCCAGGCGTTCGACATCCCCGCGATTACGCACGCGGCGCACGCGAAGGGATGCTTCGTCGGGTTCGACCTGGCGCACGGCGCGGGGAACCTGAAGCTGTCGCTGCACGACGACGGGCCGGACTTCGCGGTGTGGTGCTCGTACAAGTACCTGAACGGCGGACCGGGGAGCCTGGGTGGGGTGTTCGTGCACGAGCGACATGCGCGCTCGAAGGACATCCCCCGGTTCGAGGGCTGGTGGGGGCACGACAAGGCCACGCGCTTCCAGATGGGGCCGCACTTCGACGCGCTGCCGGGCGCGGAGGGGTGGCAGCTGTCGAATCCGCCCATCCTCCAGCTGGCGGCGCTGCGCGCGTCGTTCGAGCTGTTCGACCAGGCGGGCATGGCGGCGCTGCGCGCCAAGAGCGAGCGGCTCACGGGGTATCTGGAGTTCCTGTTGGACAAGCTGCCGCCCGGCTACGTGCGCATCACCACGCCGCGCGACGTGAAGCAGCGCGGGGCGCAACTGTCCCTGCGGTTCCAGGGCGACGCGCCGAGCATGCTCAAGCGGCTGGCGGACGCGGGCATCATCTGTGACTTCCGCAAGCCGGACATCATCCGCGCGGCGCCCGCGCCGCTGTACTGCTCGTTCACGGATGTGTACCGCTTCGTGAAGACGCTGGAGGGACATGCCCGTGGGTGAGCGGAACGAGGCCGTCACGGTGGTGGGCGCGGGACTGGTGGGCTCGCTGCTGTCCGTGTTCCTGGCGCGGCGTGGGCACACCGTGGAGGTGCTGGAGCGTCGGCCGGACATGCGGCGCGAGGTCATCGACGCGGGGCGCTCCATCAACCTGGCCATCTCCACGCGGGGGTTGTACGCGCTGAGGCAGGTGGGGCTGGAGGAGGAGGCGCTGCGCCACGCGATTCCGATGCGGGGACGGATGATTCATCCCCCGAAGGGCGCGCTGATGTACCAGCCCTATGGGAAGGATGACTCGCAGCACATCAACTCGCTGTCGCGCGCGTGGCTGAACAAGTTCCTGATGAGCGCGGCGGAGGCCACGGGCAAGGTGCGCATCCGCTTCAGGCAGCGGGTGTCGGGCGCGGACCTGGACCAGGGCGTGCTCACGGTGGTGGACGAGGCCACGGGTGAGGAGCGCCGCGAGGAGGGGCGTGTGGTGTTCGGCACGGACGGCTCCGGCTCGGCGGTGCGGCAGGCGCTGGAGAAGGTGCCGGGGTTCGAGTCGACGGCGGAGACGCTGGGGCACGGGTACAAGGAGCTGACGATTCCTCCCGGGCCGGGCGGCGCGTTCCAGATGGAGAAGCACGCGCTGCACATCTGGCCGCGCGGGACGTACATGCTGATTGCGCTGCCGAACGAGGATGGCAGCTTCACGTGCACGTTGTTCCTGCCGTGGAAGGGGCCGGTGAGCTTCGAGTCGCTGGACTCCCCTGCCCGGCTGGAGGCGTTCTTCGAGGAGCAGTTCCCGGACGCGAAGGCGCTCATCCCGGACTTGACGCAGGCGTTCTTCGCTCGGCCCACGGGCAGCATGGTGACGGTGAAGTGCGCGCCGTGGAACGTGGGTGGCAAGGCGGTGGTGCTGGGGGACGCGGCGCACGCCATCGTCCCGTTCTTCGGACAGGGGATGAACTGCGGCTTCGAGGACTGCACGGTGCTCGAGGGGCTGCTCGGCAAGGGCGGGGACTGGGAGACGCTGTTCGGGGAGCTGGCGCGGCTGCGCAAGACGAACGCGGATGCCATCGCGGACATGGCGGTGGAGAACTTCGTGGAGATGCGCGACAGCACGGGCAACCCGCGCTTCCTGTTGGAGAAGGCGGTGGAGAAGGTGTTGCTCAACACCTTCCCGGGTGAGTTCGTCAGTCGGTATTCGATGGTGAGCTTCAGCCGGGTGCCGTACCGGTTGGCGTACGAGGTGGGGGCGATTGCCGGTGGCATCGTCTCGGAGTTGTCCGAGGGGCTGACGCGCGCCGAGGACGTGGACCTGGAGCGGGCGAAGCGGCTCATCCACGAGCGGCTGGTGCCATTCATGAAGGAGCACGCGGATGGATTTCGGACTGAAGGGTAAGCGCGCGCTCGTGATGGGCGCGTCGGCGGGGTTGGGATACGCGACGGCCGAGGCGCTGGTGAAGGAAGGCGCCACGGTGGCCATCTGCTCTCGCGGTGGGGAGAAGCTGGAGAAGGCGGCGAAGTCGCTGGGCGCGGCGCTCGCTGTGCCGACGGACTTGAACCAGCCGGGCGCGGCGAAGCGGTTGGTGGATGAGGTGGTGGCGAAGCTGGGCGGCGTGGACGTGCTCGTGGTGAACACGGGCGGGCCTCCCGCGGGCGGCTTCGAGTCGCTGACGGCGGAGCAGTGGCAGTTGGGGTTCCAGAGCCTGTGGATGGCGGCGGTGGATGGAATCCAGGCGGCGCTGCCGGGGATGAAGGAGCGCAAGTGGGGCCGAATCACGCTGGTGACGTCGCTGGCGGCGCGTGAGGCGATGCCGAACCTGACCATCTCCAACGGGCTGCGCGCGGGGTTGCTCGGGTTGGTGAAGACGGTGAGCAACGAGGTGGCGCAGCACGGTGTCACGCTCAACGCGGTGCTGCCGGGCTTCCACGCCACGGAGCGGATGACGCAGCTGGGCCTCACGGACGAGAAGGTGGCCCCGCAGATTCCCGCGCGGCGACTGGGGCGGCCGGAGGAGCTGGCCTCGCTGGTGGCGTTCCTGTCCTCCGAGCAGTCCTCGTACATCACCGGCCAGTCGATCGCCGTCGACGGCGGCGCGGCGCGCGGGTTCTGACGTACCTCCGTGACGCCGAGCCCATGCCAGCTCGGTGACGAAGGCAGGAGACGGTGGCGCAGTGCTTGGGTTGCAAGGCAGGCTGCGCCACCCAATGAACGTTCTGAGAGCTGTTTGGCTTGCGGCGCTTCTAGCTGCGTGGTCGGGCTGTGCAACCGCAGGGAAGGCTCCCATGCAGGGGGCTTGGGAAGCGGCGGAGCTCGAGTGCGATACACCGCTCGAAGACCAGTGCGTCACACTGCTGTGCCTGGGTGATGCCTGTGGTTTCTACCCGTGCGACCAGGACTTCGGGCAGATAGAACTGGCCCGATTCCCGCCGTCCCGCCCGCCTGCAGCCGCAGCGGCTCCGGGCGCAGGCCCGCGGCGGAACTGGGGTGGTGGGCAGCGGCTCCCCAAGGCTTGGGTGATGACGTTCCCCAACTGGAACGGCGCTCCCGAGAGAATCATCCCTCCCTCGCACCAGCTTCCTTCTGGGAGATGGGAGAAGCACCACATCTTCCCGCAGGAGGCTCGGCTCAAGGAGTGGTTCGAGCGGCAGGGGGTGAAGATCCACAACTACACGCTCCCGCTCCCATACGAGGTGCACCGACGGATTCATCAAGTCGGCGGGCAGGGAGGGCAGTGGAACGAGGCCTGGCGTCAGTTCATCAGGAGCAACGCCTCCGCATCGCCAGAGGAGATCTTCAAGCACGCCGGCGAGCTCATCTACCGGTTCCAGCTCACGGGCGGACCGATTCAATCGTACTATTCACGGCCTGGGACGTGAGATGGACCGATTCTACTGGTTGGACGAGGACCAAGGCGCGGCCACCCAGCACGGCGGGCATGTCGACGCTGCGCATCGCTGGGGGCTCCCTGGCCTGCTGAAGTGCCCCACCTGTGAGAAATCATGGGCCGCAGCCGGCCACTACTACCCTGGAGTCGACCTCGCACCACTCGGGGAGCTGGAACGTGAGTTCCGGAAGGCACGGCAAGAGCCCTTCGATGAGTTCGCGCGACTGAGGGCGATGGTGCTCCCCCTTGCGCCACCTGGTGCCGTTCTCCCGCCTGGGACGACCTTCGGCCCATTGGTCGGCAGATGCAGTGGGCAGCTCCCGGACTTCACCTGGGTCGTTGATGAACTGTTGCTCCATCGTCGGGTGCGCGATGGCCTCCAGTCGGGGGGAGTCCGAAGACTCGAGGCCTTTCCTACGGAACTCCGGTCTCGCCAGAAGACACCACCAGACTTCTTGGAGGTGCAGCTGGCCCACCGAGGGCAATTCCACCCGGATTGCATCCCGGACGGAGTCTCGCCGCCTTGCACGACCTGTGGACGGTTTGCGCTCAAGCGCCCCGATGAGCCCATCCTGGACGCGTCGTCGCTGCCCTCCGACCTTGACCTCTTCCGGGTCGGGAACTTCGCGACGATGGTCATCTGCACCGAGAGATTCCTCGACGCGGTGAGCAGGGTCGGGGGCGATGGACTCACCTGGCGCGAGTTGCCAGTTCGCGCGCGTACTGCGACGACATGCGCTTCGACTTCTGCGCCCTGAACTGATGCGCGCCTCCCGCCCATCACCTCGCGTGGTGGGCGGGAGGGCTTCACGCTTCCGCGGCTACGGCTCGCGGGCCAGCAGCGCGTCGAGCGCGCGGTAACTCTGGTTGAGGCCGTCCGCCATGCCGGAGGCAGCCATGCCGTCGCGCTCCTCCGTCGTGAAGAAGAACGACACCGCCACCACCTTCGTGCGCCCGTCGCCCAGGTCCTCCAACGTCGTCGTGTTGAGGATGACGTAGCCGGGCATGCCGTCCCATTCGAAGGTCTGCACCAGGCGCTCGACGGGCGTCACCTCGCGGAAGCGCCCCTCGAAGCCGTGCTCCTGTCCATCCGCGTGCTCGACGAAGCGCCAGTGGCCACCCCGCTCCACCTCCAGGCGCTCCACCACGAGCTTGTTGCCCCGCCCCCACCACTGCGCCACCTGCTTCGGGTCCGTCATCGCCTTCCAGACCCGCTCGCGCTTCGCATCGAAGATGCGCTCGATGCGAATCTCGCGGTCCGTCGGCTGCGTGACGAGTGCTTCCCTGAGTGCCGTGTTCATTCCTCTTCCCCTTTCGTTCGCGCGAGGAACTCGCCGAGCCGGTCGAGCCGCGCTTCCACCAGACGCCGATAGCCATTCATCCACGCCACCTCGTCCTCGAGGCGACATGGCCCTAGCCGGCAGGTCCTCACCCGCCCCTGCTTCTGCGTGATGACCAACCCTGCTTCCTCGAGCACGTGCACGTGCTTCTTCATGCCCGTCAGGGTCATGTCGAAGCGCTCCGCCAGCTCCGTGATGGACGCCTCCCCCTGGCCCAACCGCTCCAGGACTCCCCTGCGCGTCACATCCGCCAGTGCTCCAAACGTCGCATCGAGTCGGGCTTGATACTGAACCATATAGCTCAGTTTAGCAATGGCTCTTTCTCGCGCAAGTCCTGGGGCGCGAAATCCCACGACGGGCAGTGCGTCGGGCCGGACTCGGCCATGAGGGTGGGGCCCATGCCCCCGGGAATCACGGGCCTTGGGTTCGTTCGCGCACGTGCGAGCAGCCGACGCCCCGAATCCTTGGGCTGGAGGCGGCCGCTCACTACCGTCGCTCGGCAGACCTGATTGAGAGGCCCGTCATGGCATCACGTCGTCTGCTCATCCCCGCGGTGTCACTCGGACTGGCTGTCGCGCTCGTGGTGTTCGGCACGCTCCAGGGCCGCGCGCCCTCGGACACACCCGCTCCGGGCGACGCGGGCTCGTCGACCTGCCCGCCCGGCTTCCGTCCCTTCACGCTGACGAACCAGGCGAGCCAGACGGTCTGGATTGGCCAGACCGCGGGCGCGGCGCCTCCGCCCTTCACGTGCACCACGGACAGCGACTGTGGTCCGAACCAGGCCTGCCTGAACCCCGGTTGCACCAGCAGCGCGGATTGCAACGCGGGCAATATGTGCGACACGAACACGGGACAGTGCATGGTGGCCCCGGGCACGACGTGCAACGGCGGTGCTCCCATCGTCACCGTCAATCTCCCCACCGCGCTTTGCACGGGTGCGACGCAGGTGCCCGCGTGCGCCAACTGCGGCTCCGAGGGTTGTGACTCCACCACGGGCCTGTGCAAGTGCGCCGACGGAGGGCAGGCCGCGTGCCCCGGCAGCACGACCTGCTCCACCACGGTGCAGGAGTGCAGCCTCGCCAATGGCGGGACGTGCTACTTCCAGTCCGTCGTCCCCGGTGAGAACCAGGCGTGCAGCTCCGGGAGTTCGCCGTGTCCGAGCGGACAGTCCTGCACGGTGGCGCTGGGGCTCTGCCAGTACCCGAGGACGGATGGCGGGGTTCCGCTCGACGCACTGAAGTTGACGGCCCAGGAGTCGACGACGCTGTGCATGCCTTCGTCGCTGCCTCCCGCGTTCGCGAACCTCCAGCCCGGGATGACGGCGTGCACGCAGAACGCCCAGTGCCAGAGTGGCCGCTGCCTGCTCGCGGACGGAGTCAACCTCGCGAATCCGCCGACGCAGTGCCCGGAGGATGGCGGCGTCGCGTGCCTGTGCCGTTCTCCCATCGGCTGGAGCGGCGGTCTGTTCGGACGGTTCGGCTGTCAGTCCGATGGGACGGGCTGCCTGAGCGCGGACTGCGGCAACGCGGCCGGCATGCCCTGCCCGCTCGGCAAGGGCGGAACCAATCCCTTCACGGCCGCGGAGTTCACGCTCCAGCCGGACACGGTCGACTTCTACGACGTCACCGTCATCAACGGCGCGAACGTGCGCCTCCAGATGGGCCCCAGCGGTGACGGAGGCTTCGCGGCGGCGAACCCACCCTCGCCGTACTCGTGCGGCACGGCGGGCTCCACGAGCGTCCAGGGGAACAGCACCATGGGCATGCTGGAGGCGTGCTCGTGGAGCTTCACGCCCGACACGAGCGCGGGCCTCCCCGCCGACTACACCACCCTGCTCCGGGCCGTCGTGCTGCCGGCCTGCGGACAGGACAGCGACTGCGGCGCGGGGACGACGTGCACCGGCGGCGTGTGTCAGCCGACGTGGACGAAGTGCGGCCCCACGTGCGCGAACGGCGCGGTGTGCGGCAACCCCAACAACCCGGACGCGGGCTACTGCGGCACGTGCACGTCGGACAGCGACTGCGCGGGGGGCGCCGTGTGCGGAACGGCGTTCCTGCCAGGAGTCGGCGGTACGTCTCCGCTCGTCCAGACGTGTGGCCAGTCCATCGGCTGGTGGTCCTATGAAGACCTGTGCTCGGCGAGCACCAGCTTCGGCTACGGGCCCCTGGACTGCAGCCAGGTGATGACCGTGCAGGTTCAGGGCGGCACCGTGCAGGACACGCTGAGCAACCTCTTCCAGTGCGCCGGCAATTTCGGTTCATCCTGCTACAACAGCAACGGAAACACGCCGGCCTGCTGCGGCTGCGCGACGTATCCGGGCAACGACGCGGGGAGCTTCTGGCCCACGCTGCTGGAGCCCGGCAACAACCCGAGCCAGCAGGCCCAGGGGCAGTGCTACGCGAACAACCCGGCGTGGGCGCAGAGCGTCCAGCCGTGGCTCTCGTTCCTGAAGAAGGCGTGTCCCACGGCGTACACGTACGCCTACGACGACGTCACCAGCACCTTCACGTGCATGAGCGGGGGCACGGGCGGCACGAACACGGTGGGCTACGACATCGTCTTCGGTGACGTGAACTGAAGCGCTCGCGTCACAGCAGCGAGCGCACGGCGTCGACGACCTGGGCCCACTCGCGCGAGCGTGGGTCCACGACCTCGAAGTGGCCCGCGCCGGGGAGCACGACACAGCGAACCTCATCCCCGTGCGCGCGGCCTCGCGAGCAGAAGTCCGCGCTCATCGACACGGGGACGGTGTCGTCCTCGGAGCCATGCAGGAGGACCTGGGGGACGCCGAGCGGCTGGAGCGCGGCGGGAGACGCGCGCTGGTAGCGCAAGGGCACCTCCAGGGGCGAGCCCCCGAGGAACTGCCCCGCCGCGTTGTCACTGAGGCCCAGCTCATAGGCGCGCGTCACGTCGGCCACGCCCGCGAGCGAGACGACGCCGAGCGGACGCAGCGGCGACTGATTGTAGAGCGAACTGCCCGAGGGCAGCCGGGGCCTCGCGGCGAGCCACAGCGCGAGGTGACCTCCCGCCGAGTGGCCGAGGAACACGACGCGCGACAGGTCCAGGGGATGCGACTCCGCGAGGGTGCGCAGGAAGTCCGCGCCAAGGGCGACGTCCTCCAGGGTGCCGGGATAGCCGCCGCCCTCATGGCCGACGCGTCGGAACTCCAGACTCCACGTGGCGAAGCCGCTCGCGGTGAGCGCCGCGCACGCATGGCCCAGGTGGGCCAGGTCGTACTTCGCGCGCCAGAAACCGCCGTGGATGGCGACGACGACAGGATGCGGCCCCGGCCCCGAGGGAAGCCGCAGCTCTCCGAAGTGATGCGTCCCCGGTCCATAGGGGATGCGCGCATCCGGCGCCGGAGGTGCCTCGTCCAGAATCCACATCGAGCTCATCCCGCTCTCCTCCAAGGAACCAAGACCCCACCCGACAACCACTCAGAGCCGCGTCACCGCCGCGCCTACGATGCCAAAACCGGACGCATCTTCAATCCAGTGCGTCCTCGGCCCCCGGCGAAGCACGCCGCGAACCGTCACATAGCGCTGCTCCAGATGCGCGCTGGCCGCCTGCCGGTAGTCCACGGCGCCAAGCACGACTCGCGCCCGCAGCAGCTCATCCTCGACCTGCACCTGGAGCACCACGGGCCCCTCGACAGTCCCCTGCTCTCCCGGCGCCCCCATCAACTCCGTGACGCGGCCCACGAACTGGTCGGGCTGCGTCTCGCGCATGGGGCGGAGCTGATGCGCGAGGCGCTCGAGGCGCTCGTACATGTTCCGGTCCACATGGACCTCCGCGGGCACCTCCCCGACAACAGGCAGCAGGGGCGACCAGGAGCCCCGCAGTCGCAGGTCCGCGGACTCGTCCGAGGGCATCATCTCGACCAGCGCCTCACACAGGTTCGCGCTCACCCTCGGCGCATCCTCCACGGCATCGAGGACCCGCTGTGGCTCCCCCATCCGAACGGACCGCGCCAGGTGCGCCACGGACCGCAAGAGGAGCAGGGCCGTCCGCCGTCCGAAGGGCTCTCCACCCTGTGTACCAAGGTCGAGCGGTGTCTCGACGGTGAGCACGAAGCTGCCCACCTCCGTCTGTCCCAGTCGACACTGGCGCACGAAGCTCTCCGCCTCCGCCAGGCCCAGGCGCGGATGAAAGGCGCGAGGCCGCTTCACGCTGCAGGCGCTCGCCAGCAACGCCTTGCGCACGCCGTTCGCCAGCCCCAGCCCGTCCGCCAGACTCACGCCCCCATCGCGAGTGACCTCGCCCTCCAGCCCGAAGCGCAGCACGTCCCTCCGGGGTTGCAGCAGGTCATGCAGCACGGACTCGGCCGAGCGCCCCTCCCACTCGGAGACCCGCCGCGCGACGACCCCCATCGCCTCCGCGTAGTCCGCGAGGTCACGGTCCAACGGGACCTGCACCTCCGCCACGGGCTCGCGCGGGCTCCGATAGATGGCGGCATAGGCCCGACGAGAGGGCACCCGCGTCCATCCCCGCGCCTCCAGGTACGCCCGCACCTCCAGGTAGTCGACCCGACTGCCCAACCCATGAAGCGGCGTGCTCGTCATGACTCCAGCTCCTCCTCGCGAGCCACCTTCTCCAGCAAGCGCCGCAGCGTGTCGTGCGTGAAGCACCGCTCCCGGGAGAGCCGCACCGTCTGCCCGGTGTCATTGAGCGTGCGCGGCTGGCCCCGCAGCGACGTCCAATAGGCACAGTGCCGCAGGACGAGCGACTCCGGCGTCTGCGTCAGCCACGACTCCTCGGCCTCCGGCATCACGAACACCACCAGGATGCGCGGCACCAACGACGGCGCCACCAGGTCGTTGTAGTTCTTGCGCGACAGGGCGAACGGGAAGCCGCCCTCCTGGCCCAGATGCGCCACCCTCGCCGTGGCCTTGAGCTGGATGGCCAGCTCCGGCGACGTCAGCGCCGCGTTCTCCGCCAGCAGCCCACGGGCACAGACCTTCAGGTCGATACTGTCCCGATCCATCCCCACTCGCTCGACCGAGCAGCCCGCCCTGGCCGCGACCGCGTGCACGTACGCGACGCTGAGCTGCTCCTTGATGTCATTCGGTCCCAACATCCCCGCCTCCCTCCACCTACACCGTGAACGGCGGCCACTCTACTCCGCACCTCCCCCGCTCCCCGTGGACCAGGCAGGCAGGCTCCCGAGGCGCCCAAGTGTCCACCGGGCGTCATCCCAGGCCCTCCAGCCCCCCTCCAGAGTGTTGCCCACCGTGCTCTAAAGCTTTTTGGACCAATCTTTTAAGCTTCGTGGCGCGGAATTTAGGCTTGATTTCCCGTCCCCAAATGTAAATACCTGCGCCCACGGATTCGAAATCACCGCGCTGACGGTGACGACCGGCCTGGAGGCACGGCAAGCATGGACACGAAGGGGCTGCGGACGTTCCTGGAGATTCCCTACGACGAGCTGGAAGAGCGCAACCTCAAGGTGAAGGAGCAGCGCCTCCAGCACGTGTCGGCCGACAAGGTCCGCGAGGAGCGCATCAAGTACCTCACCGACGAGCGCAGCCTGAAGGCCGTCACCGTGTGCTTCACCGACCTCGAGGGTCGGCTGCACATGCTGGACTACGACAAGAAGTTCCTCCTCAAGAGCGCCGACAACCTCACCTTCGACGGCTCCTCCATCCGCGGCTTCTCCCAGCAGGCGGAGAGCGACCTGCGCCTCAACATCGACTGGGGCTCGTTCTACTGGCTGCCCTCGGACATCTTCGGGCCCGGCAAGGTGCTGGTGTTCAGCGAGGTCCTCGAGCGCGACGGCTCGCCCTACCACGCCGACATGCGCGGCCAGCTCAAGCGCGTCACCGAGGCCCTGTACCAGAAGGACGGCACTGTCTTCCACGCCGCGCCCGAGGTCGAGGGCTTCCTCTTCAAGGGCCGCGACGCCGAGCGCCACTACCACGAGACGGGCAAGTTCGACTTCATCTCCACCGGCGGCTACTACCACTCGCTGCCCGGTGACCCGCTACGCGCCTTCATCGACAAGGCCGCCGAGGCCCAGCGCGCCATGGGCTTCCAGAACGAGAAGGACCACCCCGAGGTGGCCCCCAGCCAGTTCGAGATGAACTTCACGTACAGCGAGGCCCTGGTCTCCGCGGACCAGATCCAGCTCTACAAGCTGCTGTGCCGCCAGGTCGCCGCGCAGATGGACACCACCGCCAGCTTCCTCCCGAAGCCGGTGACGGGCGTCAACGGCAACGGCATGCACATGAACATGTCGCTGTCGAAGAACAACAAGAACCTGTTCTACGACAAGGCCGGCCAGGACAACCTGAGCCAGATGGGCTGGGACTTCATCGACCGGCTGCTCACCAACGCCAACGACATCTGCCTGGTCCTCAACTCCAGCGTCAACGCGTACCGCCGCCTGGACCCGCACTTCGAGGCGCCGAACCAGATCAAGGCCAGCGCCAACAACCGCGGCGCCATGGTGCGCATCCCCTATGGCAACGAGCGCTCGGCCCGCGTCGAGTGCCGCTCGGTGGGCCCGGACGCCAACCCGTACCTGGTGCTCTACACCCTGCTGCGCACCGGCCTGGAGGGCCCGCAGCCGCAGGAGGACGCCGAGTCCAAGCGCAGCCGCACCCGCTTCCTGCCCGACAACATCTTCGACGCCATCCGCCTCTTCAAGGGCAGCTCGTTCGTCGCCAACATCCTGGGCGAGAACGTGCAGAGCAAGTTCGCGGAGCTCAAGACGGCCTCCGCCGAGCGTTGCCCCAAGCAGCTGGGCACGCGCGTGAAGACGTCCGAAATCCAGTTCCACCACGAAATCACCAACCAGTACCTCTGGAGCCAGTTCTAGGCCCTCGGCCGGGACAGGCCCCAGAGCACCAGGCCCGCCACCACCGCCACACCGGTGGTGGCGGCCTCCCGCACGCTCGCGCCGAACGCCACCAGCGTCAGGCCGAGCGCGAGCGTGGGCACCGCCAGCACCGCATGCCACGGCGTCAGCGCGCGCTCCCGCTTGAAGGAGAGCCACGCCAGCGCCGCCGCCGTGACGCCGTACTGCATCAGCACGGCGATACTGGAGAGCGCGAACAGCTCCGACAGGTTCCCCAGGTTCACGAACACCAGCACCACCGCCCACGTGACGCCCAGCGCCCGTACGGGCACGCCCCTGGGTGACATGCGCTCCAGCCCCAACAGCGCCCTGTCCCCCGACGCGAGCGCGGACAGGTAGCGCGGCGTCGTCACCATCATCCCCACGCAGATGCCCAGCGCGGACACGCTGGTGCCCATCGCCACCACGCGCGACAGCCCCGCCCCTCCCCACACGCCCGCCGCCGAGGCCAAAGGCGCGCCGGAAGACGCCAGCTCCGGCAGCGCCGTCACGCACGCCCACACCAGGCCCACGTAGAGGAGCACCGCGCCCAGCAGCGAGCCCACCGTGGCCCACGGCACGCTCCGCTCCGACGAGCGCACCTGCCCGGCAATCACCGGCACGATTTCGAAACCCTGGTACGCGAACATCACCGTCAGCCCCGCGGGCAGCCACGCCCCCGCCGTCCACGCCACGGGGCTCGCCGCGACGGGCAGCGGCCCCGACAGCGCCACCGCCGCGAAGGCCACGAGCAGCGCCCCGAGCGGCAGCAGCTTGAGCACCGTGAGCGCCGTCCACGCCCTCGCCGACACGCGGATGCCCGAGGCCACAATCGCTCCCAGCACCGTGACGAGCACCGAGGCCAGCGCCCGCTGCCCCCACGCGCCCTCCAGCCCCAGCGACGGGGCCACCGCCTGCGACAGCCCCGCCACCACCGCGGACGTGCTCAGGAACGCGCTGACGTAGGCCACCCAGCCCACCAGGAAGGCCACCCGCTCACCGAAGGCCGCGCGCGCGAAGACGACGGGCCCGCCGTCCGCGTCGAAGCGCCGGCCCAGCACCGCGAACGCCAGCGCCACCGGCACCAGCGCCAGGCCCGTCACCGCGAACGCGAGCACCGCGCCCAGGCCCGGCGTGCGCGCGGCCACCTCCGCGGGCGCGAAGAAGATGCCCACGCCGACGATGCCGTTGACACCCAATGCAAGCAGTTGGAGCGGACCGACGGTCCGCTCCTGCGCCACGGAGGAGACAGCGGGAGAGGCAGGCACGGAGGGGAAGTTCACTACAGCCCGGGGCCCGACACCAACCCACCGCGTCAAAGAAGGCCCGCCGAACGCTCGCTCTGCGTGCATGGGGCCGCTGGCCACCGGACGGGCGCCGGTTCGTCCCCGTCGACGGGTGCACAGGCCTGGCGCCCTCCGAGCGGCCGCGTGTCCCCCACCGCACGGCCCGTCCCCACCGGCTGGGGAGGTGACTTTCCCCGCGATATACTCGCCGTGTACCCGCCGTTCCCGCCGCGGTTCCAGCTCGAGACACCGCGGCCCGGATGCGCTGGGCTGCACGGAGGAAGTGATGCGTCGAATCGGCTTGCTGATGGGCGTCCTGGGGTGTGCGGGGTGTGCCACCCTCACCCGGGGGCTCGACACCCAGTTGAACCCCGAGACGGGGGAGTACGAGACGCCCACGCACGAGACCGTGTACCTGGCGCCCCCCGAGGACGCGATGATGATGGCGCGGCGCGTGCTCGAGGAGCAGCGCTACGACGTGATGGAGAAGGAGGGCGGCCTGGAGCTGTTCTCCTCCGCGCACGAGCCCGGCAAGAACCGCAACGGCCTGCGCAACCACGAGCGCTACTACGTGAAGGGCGAGCGGCTGGGACCCCGCCAGACGCTCATCCGGGTGTTCCGCCTCAGCTATTCCGAGATGGAGAACCTCATCGAGGAGACGCCCAAGCAGATTGGCGACATGACGAGCCGCGACAGCCAGCTGTCGCTCGAGGAGACCGAGCACGCGTTCGACGCACGGTCCGAGGCCCACCTGAGCGCGCCCCCCGCGCGGCACAACGCCCTGCGCACCATCGCCATGCGCAACCCCTTCCCCAACGCGCCCGGCCTGGAGCGCTTCCGCTACGTGCGCGGCTACCGGGACCTGGACGTCGAGCAGACGCTGCTGGCCCGGATGGAGATGGTGCCCGCGCTGGAGCTGGTGGGTGGCAACGCGCCGGTGTCCATGCGCTCGGTGATGATGGAGGGCTGGGGCGAGGCCGGTGACGCGTCCGCCGCCACCCCCGACTGCGGCGAGCCGGTGGAGGGCGCCACGTCGCTCTTGTCGGCCGGTGGGGTGGTGCTGATGGCAGACCCGCTGGGCACGCAGGAGCTGCCCTCCGCGGCGCTGCGCATGCTGTGCGAGGCCACCGCCCAGGGGCTGCCGGTGACGCTGGCCCTGTCGGTGCCCGCCTCCGAGCAGCCGCTGCTGACGCGCTACCTCGCCAGCGCGGGCACGTCGCAGGACGCGCAGGAGCTGCTCCGGGAGAGCGCCTTCTGGCGCCGCGCGCACCAGGACGGGCGCAGCAGCCGCGCCATGCTGTGGCTCGTGGAGCAGGCCCGCCGCCTGCGCGCCTCCGGCAAGGACGTGGCGCTGGCCGCCATCGACGCGGACAAGGCGCAGGGCAACGAGCGCGAGGCGCAGCTGGCCGCCAACCTCCTCTCCTTCCAGGCCCAGCGCGCCCAGGCGTGGACGCTGGTGCTCACCGGCAGCGTGCACGCGCGCACCACCAAGGTGGACTGGGACGGCGACCTGGAGCCCATGGGCGCCCGCGTGGCGAAGGCGCTGCCCTCCGTGCGCGCGCTGGACGTGGGCTTCCAGCGCGGCACCCAGTTCGCCTGCCGCTACAGCGTCTGGGACGACGTGGAGTGCAACGTCTTCGGCATCAGCCCCACGCTCCAGGCGCGGCAGTCCTCGAAGCAGCGCCCCGGCGTGGCACTCGCCAGCGAGGCGCGCGCGGATGGCTTCCACGGGCGGCTGTACCTGGGCACGCTGAACGCCTCGCCCCCGGCGCTCCAGTCGCAGAGCCACGTCGCGCACAGCGCGCCCGCGCGCAAGTAGTCCCCCCAGCGTCGTGAGTCCCGAAGCCCCGGCGCCAGCACCTGGCCGGGGCTTCGTCGTTCCCACCGGCAAGGTTCGCCGGCCGAAGGCAAGGCTTGCCGTCCGACGCGCGCGGGAGTCCGGCAAGACTTGCCGTGCTCGCGGGCCGCTCCGGGCCGAGACTGTCTGGCACTCGCGTTGCTCTTCCTCCCGGTCAGCACGTCACCCCAGGTTGCGCATGACGCGACAGCTCGAGGGGGACGCGCTCGACGAGGAAGACCTCCATGACGAAGAACCTGTTCAAGCAGTCCGTGGCCGCGCTCGCGGTGCTCGGTGCGATGCCGACGTTCGCGGGTCCGGCGACCTACGCGGGCTCGCTGTGCACCTCCGTGTCGGGCTTCAGCGCGCCCAGCATGTTCCGCAGCGGCCGGCTCATCAACCAGACGGGCAGCGCGCTCGAGGTGGTGTGCCCGGTGCAGCGCAACGTCTCCATCCCCAGCTTCAACGAGGCGGTGTCCTTCCTCGTCACCGCCAGGGACCCCCACCTCACCGAGAACGTGTGCTGCACCGCCACGGTGACGGAGCCCGACGGCAGCGCCATCGCCTCCGACTCGGGTTGCACGTCGGGCGCCGACACCGCGAACCCGAAGACCATCAGCCTGAGCGTGCCGACGACGTTCGCGTCCTCGAACGGCTTCATCGCCCTGCGCTGTGAGCTGCCGGCGCCCTACTCCGGCTACAACTCCGCGCTCTCCAGCTTCTACATCTCGGAGTAGCCGCCATGTCCAAGGTCCGCTGGGGAGTGATGGGGTGGGCGGGAGCCGTCGTGCTCACCGCGGGAGTCTGGAGCTGGAAGGGGGAGGCGCCTGGGGGAGGCGCCGCGCCCGTGGAGGCCGCCGGGGCTTCCGCCAACACCCCAGCGGACCTGGAGCGGGAGGTGCGCGCGCTGCGCGCGGAGCTGGAGTCCTTGCGTCAACGACAGGGGAGTCTGGAGCAGCCGCCGTCCGCGGGCGCGTTGGAGCAGGGGGC
Source organism: Myxococcus faecalis (assembly GCF_050039385.1). Taxonomy (NCBI): domain Bacteria; kingdom Pseudomonadati; phylum Myxococcota; class Myxococcia; order Myxococcales; family Myxococcaceae; genus Myxococcus; species Myxococcus faecalis. The sequence continues at coordinate 3,667,217 of NZ_CP144336.1, forward strand.
TCCCCAGACGCGCGAGGACGTGCCAGCAGCGGAGGACTCCGCGCCCTCGCGGGAGGCGGCGATGGTGGTGCACGAGCAGCGGCGCCAGGAGCGGGTCCTGGAGCTGGAGGCGGAGCTGGAGGTGGCGATGAACACCGAGCCTCGGGACACGACGTGGGCGGGGAGCACCGAGTCGCTCGTCACGGAGTCCTTCCGGGGGAAGGACTTCGCCGGCTCGCGGCTCACCCGCGTGGAGTGCCGCACCCATCTGTGCACGCTGGAGGTGGAGCACGAGGGGAACGATGCCCAGGCGGAGCTGCTCATCTCGCTCTCCCGCGTGCCGGGCCTGCGCGGACAGACGGTGGTCCGCCCGCACAACGAAGGGGGCCGCGTGACGTCGCGCGTCTACCTGTCGCGCACCGGTGAGCGCCTGCCCATGACGCTGCGCCGGTGAGCAGGCTCCGGTTGGGTTTCATGTGGCTCCAGATTTCCAGGACGCACACGAGTTGCCCGAATCGACACGGGCGTGCCAGCATGGACGCCCGCTCGATGTCGTCCGCTCCGCCTCCCAGCGCCCGAGACACCCGTCCCCTCGGCTCCGGCCTGGAGTCCGCCGAGACGAGCGCCGCGTACCTGCTGGTGCTGGAGGGCGAGTCGTCGTGGCGCTTCCCCCTGCCCGCGGAGGGCGTGGTGCTGGTGGGGCGCGACGACAAGGCGGACCTGCGGCTGAAGGACGAGAGCGTCTCGCGCCGACATGCGCGCATCCTCGTCACGGACGAGGGGCCGAGGGTGGTGGACCTGGGCAGCCAGAACGGGACGAGCCTCAACGGCCGGCCCATCGACGATGCCCGGCCGCTGTTGTCCGGGGACGTGGTCGCCTTCGGGGCGGTGGTGGCGGTGGTGCGCGCGCGGCATCGGCCCATGCCGGCGCGGCGCGCGCTGGACTCGGAGCGGTTGATGGGGCGGCTGCGCGAGGAGGTGGAGCGCGCGCTGCGGTATGGCCGGCCGCTGACGGTGCTGGCGCTCGCGCTCGGCGAGCCGGGGGGGCGCGAGCTGGTGGAGGCGGTGCTGACGTCGGAGGCGGGCCCGGCGGAGGCGGCGGGCTGGCTCGACGCGGGGCACCTGCTGTGGCTGTTGCCCGAGGTGGCCGGAGAGCCGGGTGAGGAGGGGTTGGGGGAGCGCGTGGAGGCGCTGCTGTCCGCGAGCCCTCGCGCTCGGCTGGGCGCGGCGACGTGTCCGTCGGATGGGTGTGACGCGGAGACGCTGGTGGCCGCGGCGCGCACGGCCGCGCAGACGGCGGCGCCGGGAGGCTTCGCGTCGGCGGCGGAGGGCGTCACGCGGCTGGCGCTGGCGGAGCGCGTGGTGCTGGTGGCGGACCCGGCGATGGCACAGCTGTATGCGCTGCTGCGGAGGCTGGCGGCGAGCGAGCTGCCGGTGCTCATCCGCGGTGAGACGGGCGTGGGCAAGGAGAACGCCGCGTTCGCCGTGCACCATTGGTCCCGGCGTGCGGGTGGGCCCTTCGTTCCGGTCAACTGCGCGGCGCTGCCGGAGGGGCTGGTGGAGAGCGAGCTGTTCGGCCACGAGCGCGGCGCGTTCACCGGGGCGACCCATGCGCGCGTGGGGTTGTTGGAGAGCGCGCAGGGCGGCACGGTGTTCCTGGACGAGGTGGGCGAGCTGCCCGCGTCCGCGCAGGCCAAGCTGCTGCGCGCGCTGGAGGTGCGTCGCATCACCCGCGTGGGAGAGACGCGGGAGCGGCCCATCGACATCCGCGTGGTGGCGGCGACGCATCGGGATTTGGAGGCGGAGGTGGCGCAGGGGCGTTTCCGACAGGATTTGTACTTCCGGCTGGGCGCGGCCACGGTGCTGCTGCCGTCGCTGCGGGAGCGGCCTCGCGAGGTGCCGATGCTCGCGCGGGACTTCCTGGAGCGGGCGTGCGCGGCGCTCGGGCGCCCCGGGTTGGAGCTGGCGTCGGGGACGATGCATGCGCTGTCGCGGCATGGGTGGCCGGGCAACGTGCGCGAGCTGCGCAACCTGATGGACTACGTGGCCGCGGCGGTGACGGGGAACGTCGTGGAGCCGCACCATCTTCCGGCGCGCATGCTCGGCGGCGGACGGGGGGCGCCGGTGGGTGAGCCCGTGGCTCCCGAGGCGGCGCCCGTGGAGCTGTCCCGACGCGCGCGGTTGCCGCTGGCGCAGGAGATTCGCGAGCTGGAGCGTCGGCGGATGCAGGAGGCGCTGGAGGAGGCGGAGGGTGTACAGACGCGCGCGGCGGCGCTGATTGGGATGCCCATCCGGACGTTCTCGTTCAAGTTGAAGCAGCTCGGACTCCAACCGCGGGCCCCGCGCCGGGGCCCACCGACGGAATGAGCACTCCGCCCGGGCTGCTGGAGCCGCCCCGCGAGTTCGAGGAGTACCAGGTGCTCCGGCCGCTCGGACGCGGGGCGATGGGACAGGTGTTCCTGGCGCGCGACACCCTGCTGGACCGGCTGGTGGCGGTGAAGTTCATCGCGACGCCGGCGGGGCGGTTGCCGGACGCGGGGGCTCGGGCGCGCTTCTTCCAGGAGGCCCGGGCGATTGCGCGCCTGCAGCACCCCAACGTGGTGGCCATCCACCGCGTGGGCGAGGTGCGCGGACAGCCCTATCTCGTGTCCGAGCTCATCCGGGGCGAGACGCTGGACACGCTGAGTCTGCCGGTCGAGGGGAGACGGCTGCTGGCGCTCGCCATCGGACTGGCGCGCGGGCTCGCGGCCGCGCATCGCCGAGGCGTCCTGCATCGGGACCTCAAGCCCGCCAATGCCATCCTCTCCGAGGACGGTGAGGTGAAGCTGCTCGACTTCGGGCTGGCGGAGGCGTGGTCGGGGGACCGGCGTTCGTACAGCGTGGCGCAGGAGGGGCCGCGCGCGACGCCGGATACGGACCGGGGAACAGGCTCCGAGCAGGGCACGCGCGTCGAGTCGACACGGGACGAGCGCCGTCACCTCGACTCGGACCGCGCTGTGCGCAAGCCGGAGGTGGAGACACGGCCGATGGCTCCGGCGGAGCCTCACGAGGGAGTACCGGCGTCGGTGACGGAGACGCGGGCTCCGGGCCTCGACTCGCCTGGGCAGCCCGCGATGAGTCCTGGCTTCGTCGAGCCGGAGCATCCTGGGAAGACGCGGGACCTCGGCACGCCAGCACATCCGTCGATGACGGTGGGACTCGATGCGCCGGCAGTATCTGCTCGCCCCTCGGACCGCGAGACAGCTCCGGGGCGCGGAGGGTTCGAGCATCCGCCAGCGGCGCTCGGCGTTGCGCCAGGCTTCGGCGAGCGAGTCGATGCGTCACCGCGTCGCGTGATGAGCCCGGGCCTCGGCGCGCCAATGCAGCCCGCGAGCCCTGGCGACGACTCGGCGCCTGGAGGAGCCAGGGACGGGGTCGCTCCCGTGCATCGCGCGCCGCAGCTCACCGTGCCCGGTACGCCGCTCTATCTCGCGCCCGAGCTCTGGCGCGGCGAGCCCGCCAGTCGGGCCACCGACATCTACGCGATGGGCGTCATGCTGCACGAGCTGTGTACGGGCAGCGCACCCCATCAACACGTGCCCCTCGCGGAGCTGGGCCGCGCCGTGACAGCCGAGCGCCCACCGCTGCTCGAGGGACAACGGCTCGACCTGCCGGCGGGTTTTGCCTCCGTCGTGGACCGATGTCTCGCGCTGGAAGCAGACCAGCGCTTCGACTCCGGCGATGCGCTCCGGGAGGCCCTCGAAGCCCTGTCCCTTCCCGTGCAGGCGACGCCCCTGCCCTCCGGCAATCCCTATCGCGGACTGCGCGCCTTCGAGGCCGAGCACCGCGCGGTCTTCTTCGGCCGCGAAGCGGAGCTGCGTGAGGTGATGGACCGCCTGCGCGGCGAGCGCTTCGTATTGCTCGCGGGTGACTCCGGCGTCGGCAAGTCCTCACTGTGTCGCGCGGGCGTCCTCCCCGCGCTCACCGGCCCCGGGAGTGACACGTCGTGGGACATCGTCTCGTGGACACCTGGACGGCGCCCCCTGGAGTCATTGGCGGTCGCGCTCGCACCGATACTCGATGAGAGCCCGGATGCACTGCTGTCACAGGTGGCCGACGAGGAGCCGGGCGCCCTGGCTCGCGCGCTGCGCAGACGCCGCAGGAGCGCCCATCCGGTGCTCCTGTTCATCGACCAACTCGAGGAGCTCGTCACCTTCTCCGAGCTGACGCAGGCCACCCGACTCGCCGAGGAGCTGGCGCTCGCGCTGCACCGGGTGCCTCGCATCCGGGTGCTGGCCACCGCGCGGAGCGACTGTCTCACCCGACTGGTGGCCCTGCCGGGACTGGGCGACGAGCTGCCTCGCGCGCTCTACCTCGTTCGCGCACTGACGGAGCGCGGACTGCGCGACGCTGTCGAAGGGCCCGCGCGTGCGCTCGGCGTGGCCTTCGAGTCCACCGAGCTGGTCGATGCGCTCGTCACCTCCGCCACGCGCGCCGAGGGTGGGCTGCCTTCATTGCAGTTCGTCCTGGAGGCCCTGTGGGAGGCACGCGACGTCTCGCGCGGCATCATCCCGATGGCGGCGCTGACCGCGCTCGGCGGCGTGGAGGGCGCGCTGGCCCGGCACGCGGACGCGGTGGTGGACCGGCTGAGACCCGAGCAGCGACCTCGGGCGCGGGAGCTGCTCCTCGAGCTGGTCACCTCCGAGGGGACCCGGCTGCGTCGCACCCGTGACGAGCTGCTCCGCGGGCCCGACGATGACACCGGTCGCGCGGTGCTGGACGGGCTCGTGCGCGGTCGACTGCTCACGGCGAGCGAGGCGGAGAGTGGCGAGGGCGTGTACACGCTCGCGCACGAGAGCCTGCTGACCCACTGGGACACGCTGCGCGGATGGCTGGGACAGGACGAACAGCATCGCGCCATCCGCCACCGGCTCGCGCGCGCGGCGGCGGAGTGGGAGCGACTGGGGCGTCCCTCGGAGTTGCTCTACGCGGAGCGACAGCTCTCCGAGGCCGCTGCCGCGAACATCCTTCCCGGAGCCGCCCTCCAGCAGGACTTCCTCGCGCGCTCCAGGCAGGTGGTGCGCCACCGCCGCGTCGCCCGCTGGGCGGTGGCCATCGTCGCGCCGCTCGCCCTGCTGGCGGTGGTGGCCGTCACCCGGGTCCAGTCACGCGCGCAGCTCGACGCACGCATCGCCCAACACCTGAGCGAAGCACGGCGACATCACGACGAAGCACGCGCGAAGGATGCGCGAGCCCAGCAGATGAGACAGGACGCCTTCACCCTGTTCGACACGCCGGGCCCCCAGAATCGCGAGGCCGCCGAGGCGCTGTGGACACAGGTCCAGGAGGAAGAGCAGGCAGTGGAGACGCTCAGCCTCCGAGCGCAGGCCGCGCTCGAGACGGCGTGGGGACTGGACCCGGGAAGCACCCGGTTGAACGAGCTGCTCGCGGACCTGCTCGCGGAGCGCGTGGAGCGTGCGGACCGTCAGCGCCAGCCCGAGGTGCGTGCGCAGCTCCTCGCACGGCTCGCCGCCTATGACACCGGAGGACAGCGACAGCGGCGGCTCGATGCGCCCGCGCGAATCTCCCTCATCACGTCGCCTCCAGGCGCACGGGTGACCTTGCTGGATGCACGCGCTGGCTCCACATCGACACCGAGTGCGGAGCCCGCGAGCGAAGCGAACATCGCTCCAATCAGCACGCGGTCAACGGCAGACAACGCGAACCTCGCGCCTCCTGCCTCGACACCGAGCATGGAGAGCCCGCGGCAGGCTTCCGCGAGTGATACGAACATCACTCCAGTCGGCACGCGGCCGACAGCAGACAACGCGGACCTCGCGCCTCCTGCCTCGACACTGAGCATGCAAAGCCCGCGGCAGGCCTCCGCGAGCGATACGAACATCGCGCCAGTCGGCACGCAGCCAACGGCAGACAATGCGAATCTCGCGCCTCCTGCCTCGACACCGAGGATGAAAAGCCCGCGGCAGGCTTCCGCGAGCGATACGAACATCGCTCCGGTCGGCACGCAGCCAACGGCAGACAACGCGGACCTCGCGCCTCCTGCTTCGACGCCAGGCACGGAGAGCCAGGCGCAGGGCTCCGCGAGCGAGTCGAACATCGCCGCGCGGTCTGGCCCCGCGGGCGCACCGCCGAATCAGTCCGCCACCACACTCCTCGGCCAGACACCGCTGAGAGACCTCTCGCTCCCCGCGGGCTCGCACCTGCTCCTCATCGAAGCGCCCGGCCGCGTCCCCGTGCGCGTCCCCGTCCTCCTGCGCCCGGGTGAATCCTTCTCCCAGGAACTCGCCCTGCCGGAGCCCCCCCAGGTCCCCGAGGGCTTCGTCTACATCCCGCCCGGCCGCTTCCTGCAAGGCGCGTCCGAGAGCGAGTACCTGCGCCGCGCCTTCTTCTTCGCCCCACCCCTCCACGAAGTCGAGACCGGCGCGTACCTCATCGCCCGTCACGAGGTGACCTTCGGCGACTACATCGCCTTCCTCGAGACCCTCTCCCCCGAGGAGCGCGCCGCGCGCATGCCGGGCTCCCGGCGCCGGCTCACCGTGGTGGACCTGACCCGCGAACCCGATGGCCGCTGGCGCCTCAACCTGCGCCCCGCCTCCGCCAGCTACAGCGTCCTCGACGGCGAGCCCCTCCGCTATGGCAAGCGCACCCGCCGCGCCGAGCAGGACTGGCTGCGCTTTCCCGTGTCCGCCATCTCCTTCGAGGACGCCCTCGCCTACGTCGCCTGGCTGGACCACACCGGCCGCGTCCCCGGCGCCCGCGTCTGCACCGAGCACGAATGGGAGCGCGCCGCCCGAGGCGCCGACGGCCGCCGCTACCCCTCCGGCGACTGGCTCTCCCCCGACGACGCCAACCACGACGTCACCTACGGCCGCGAGCCCTGGGGCTTCGGCCCCGACGAAGTGGGGAGCCACCCCGGTTCTCGCAGTCCCTTCGGCGTGGATGACCTCGCCGGCAACGTCTGGGAATGGACCCGCTCCAGCGTGGACCCCACCAAGCCCTCCGCCCAGGGCGGCAGCTGGTACCAGAGCGACCTCACCGCCCACTCCGCCAACCGGGACCGCGTCGAGCCCACCCAACGAGAGGCCCTCACCGGCCTGCGCGTGTGCGCCACCCCTCGGCCCTGAGGCCCGGACGGCAAGCCTCGCCCGACCCCGGCAAGTCTTGCCGGCAGCCCTTGCCACCCCGACCCCGTGACGCACCGTGTGTCCCCTGCCCCGTCCATGGCATGCCGGATGCTCCACCGCGCCGCGTCTGGATGGATTGAACGAACCCGAGGTCCCTCGCATGAGCGCCGTCTCGCGATTGCTGTCATCCGCGCTGTGTCTGTGTCTGCTCGCCGCCTGCGAGCCCCTGTCCCCCCAGGAAGCCTCCCCCCAGCTCGCCGCCCAGGACTTCCGCGCCGACGGCGACGACTCCCACTCCCAGGGGACCCAGCTCCACGGCACGAGCATCGGCTCGTTCTTCTACGACCCCGCCACCGTCCTCTTCGAGAACGTCCGCCGCCCCGCGCTGCTGCGAGTCTTCCGCGGAGAGCTCGCGGCGAAGATGCCGCTCGCCGTCTCGGGCACCACCGCCAGCCTCAGCCCCTGCTTCCTGCGCGCCGAGTCGGGAGCGGCGCGCACCTGCGGCTTCACCGTGAAGGGCCAGGGCGTGTGCACTCCGGACACCGTCGTCACGCTCGACAGCGGCGAGTGCGCGGGCACCACCGGGAGCTGCACCGGTCGCCCCGTCCTGCGCGTCTGCGCGGGGGAGAAGCCCTGTGAGCACGCGCGCCAGGGCTACCTCGGCTCGTCCGAGGGCATCGTGAAGCCCGACCCCAGCTGTCCCCTCGAATGTCCCTCGGTGCGCTTCACCTGTCCCAAGAGCGGCATCTTCACCGTGCTCGCGGGGCCCTACCTCCCGGGGCAGCCCTGGAGCGCCTCGCCGAGGGCCAGCGGCGGCCGCTTCCCCGCGGAGCACAAGGAGCTGCGCGGCAAGCAGCTCATCGGCACGCAGCTGCGCAGCCTCTCGACGGCGCACTACAACTCCACGATTGAAGTCGTGGACGCCGTCAACGCCAACCAGGTCACCATCCCCGAGTCCCCCGGCATCTGGGACGCCACCGGCGCCACCTTCCTCTACCGCGTGCAGGTGACGCCCCCGTCCGGAACCACCGTCGACCTGTGCACGACGGGCGCGAATCCCGCCGTGGGCTGGGCCTGGGCCGTGCCCCTGGAGGGCTACTTCAACGCGAGCGGCGCGCGCCAGGAGACCCCCAACAGCTTCACCCTCGGCTGCGACCCGGGCGTGCTCGCCAAGTGCTACCGCTGGGGCTACAAGCCCTGGCTCGACGGCGCCTCGCCGGGCGCGGTGACGAAGGCCCACTGGGCCTGCACCCGCATGGCCCGCGCGGACTACTGCGGCAACGGCACGCCCTTCACCCAGGACGGCACCCCCATCCAGCCATGGGACGCCCTGACGCCCAACATCATCACCGCGCCAGAGGCGGGCGGCAGCTCCGACATGAGGTTCGAGGCGGGGTGGGACACGAGCGGCCCCGCGTGCCTGAGCCACTGGCGCTGGAAGCACCTGCAGGCCGGGTGCGTGGAGCTGCAGCCCCCCATCGAGGACTCCGAGGGCAACGTCATCAACGACTGCCGCGACCCCAACAACGTCACGGGCGCGTACAAGTGCTCGCCCATCTGCGACAACGCGCAGGAGGCGGCCCAGCGCTACCAGAGCGTCGTCTTCAACAACTCCCAATCCAACGAATCGCTGGCCCCGCCCCAGCCGTGAGCTAGCCTCCCGTCCCCACGAGGAGGAGATGATGACGGGAGCCATCTTTCTGGCCGCGATGCTGTCGGTGGGGAGCGCGGGCATGCGGTGGGAGACCCAGCCGAGCCTCACCTCCGTGAGGCTGCGCGGCGTCAGCGCCGTCGACGCCCGCGTGGCCTGGGCCAGCGGAGACCAGGGCACCTTCGTGCGCACCACGGATGGAGGCCAGACGTGGAGGCCGGGCAAGGTGCCGGGCGCGGAGGCGCTGGACTTCCGGGACGTGGACGCCTTCAGCGCCACCACCGCGTACCTGCTCTCCATCGGCGAGGGCGACAAGTCCCGCATCTACAAGACGGAGGACGGCGGCGAGACGTGGCGGCTGCAGTTCACCAACACCACGCCCGGCGCCTTCTTCGACGGCATGGCCTTCTGGGACGAGCGCCACGGCGTGGCCTTCAGCGACCCGGTCCAGGGCCGCTTCCTCGTCATCGCCACCTCCGACGGCGGCGCCACCTGGACACCCCTTCCCGCCGAGGCCCTCCCTCCCGCGCTGCCGGGCGAGGCGGGCTTCGCGGCCAGCGGCACCAGCATCACCGTGCGAGCCCCCCGGCAGGCGTGGTTCGGCCTGGGCGGCAAGGCGGCCCGCGTGGTGCGCACCACCGACGGCGGCAAGACCTGGAGCGTGGCGACCACGCCCCTGGCCACGGGCGACGGCGGCGGCATCTTCTCGCTGCTCTTCTGGAGCGAGCACGAGGGCATCGCCGTGGGCGGCAACCACCAGCGCCCCACGGACGCCACCGGCAACCTGGCCCTCACGAAGGACGGAGGCAGGACGTGGACGGTGCCCCCGGGAACACGGCCCGCGGGCTATCGCTCGTGCGTCGCGCAGGTGCACGGCGCGCCGGGCCCCACGCTCGTCACCGTGGGCCCGTCCGGCTCGGAGCTGTCCGTGGACGGCGCGCGCACGTGGATGCCCCTGGGCACCACCGGCTTCCACGCCGTCTCCACCTCGCGCTCGGGCAACCGCGTCTGGGCCGTGGGGGAGGCGGGCCTCATCGCCACGCTCCAACGCGCGCGGCCGTCCCGGGCTAACCCACCAGCCGCGCCCAGTCGCCCTCGGCGCTGAACAGCCGGGCGCCCAGCCGGTCCACCAGGTCCGCGTGGGCCACCGCCGCGGCGCCGCCCACCCAGACGGGGATGCCCGGGGGCAGCTCGCGCAGGACCTGGGTGAGCGTGGCCTCGAACACGGCCTCGCCGGGGTTGTTCACCGCCGACAGCCCCACCACGTCCGGACGCAGCCGCGTCACCGCGCGGCCCAGGTCCACGGCGGGCACGCGCTGGCCCAGCAGCGTCACCCGGTGGCCCGCGTGGCGCAGGCGCAGGGCCACGGCGAGCAGGCCCAACTCGTGCTCCTCCTCCGGGAGGCACGCGAGCAGCGCGTGCTTGCGCCCCCCCTGCGGCGCCGCATGCAGCAGGCTCACCAGCCGCGCGCGCACCACCTGCGTCACCAGGTGCTCCTGCGCCACCGTCAGCGTGCCCCGGTGCCAGCGCTCGCCCACCTCGCGCTGGAGGGGGGCCAGCACGCCCTCGAAGGCCTTGAGGGGGGGCAGCGCGGACAGCACCTCGTCCACCACCGCGGACACGCCGCCCTGGTCATACGCCTCGGCCGCCAGCAGGGCCGCGTCACGCCAGAAGTCCAGCCCCGAGCCCGAGGTCAGCGGGTCCTCCCCGGAGGCCACGCTCGCCGCGTCCAGCTCGGCGAGCAGTTGCGGCAGCATCTTCGCCGCCTCGCTGATGGCCACGCCCTCGTCGGTGAGCTTCTTCAGGCGCTTGAGCAGCGCCACGTCCCGCTCCGTGTAGACGCGGTAGCCGGCGGGCGTGCGCAGCGGCTGGAGCACGCCGTAGCGCCGCTCCCAGGCGCGGATGAGCTCCACCCGAACCCCGGACAGCTCGGCCGCGACGTGGATTCGGTAGGTGCGCTCGGCCATGGGGGCGGACGGTTCAGGGGCGATTCTGCGCGGTCCGCACCTGGTTCCAGAGGGCTATCAACTCCTGCGACGACTCGGCGAACTGCGCCCCGAGCGTGAAGACGGTCTTCAGGTGCTCGCGCGCGCCGGGCCCTCCTACCACGACCGACGAGAGGGCGCAGGCCTGCAGCGCCTCGGACAGCACCGTGAGGAACTCCTCCGGCGACCGCCCGTGGACGAAGGACAGCGCCACCAGGTCCGGCCGCACCTGCTCGCACGCCACGCGCAGGGCCTCGGCGGGGGTGTCCGCGCCCAGGAACGTGGTGCGCCAGCCCTTGCGCTTGAGCTGCACGGCCAGGCCCAACAGCCCCCCCTCGTGCGAGTCCCCCCGGGGACACGCCAGCAGCACCCGGGGCCCGCCGGCCGTGGTCTCCAGGCTGGAGAGCACCTGGCGCAGCCGCTGGCGGAGGTAGCCCGAGGCCAGGTGCTCTCGCGCCACGTCCACCCGCGTGGCCATCTCGCGCAACAGCGGCATGAGGAAGCCGTCGCAGTACGTGTCCACGTCCATGGAGCGCTGGGCCTCGTCCAGCACGCGCGACAGCTCGTCCTCGTCCAGCAGCATCGCGGCGCTCCAGAAGCGCTCCTGCAGCCGCTCCGCGCCGGGCATCGTCTTGAGCGGCGAGGACACCACCTGGGCGATGGCCTCGCTCACCGCCAGACCGTCCAGCTGGATGAGGCGGACGACGCGGCGGACGGCCTCCACCTCCTCGCGCGAGTACACGCGGTAGTTGTTGCCCTCGCTGCGAAGCGGCCGGGGGAAGCCGTAGCGGCGCTCCCACGCGCGCAGCGTCGCCTCGCGGACGCCCGTCAGGCGGGAGATGGTGCGGATGCGCAACATCATGCTTGGACTCCCCGGGCCGCGTCCCACCGCTCGGCCACGCCCCGCGCGCCGGACACCTTGCGCGTGAAGCCCTCCAGGCTCGTCGTCGTCATGAGCCGCTTCACCACCGTCTCCAGGCCTGTCTGGAAGACGGACAGCGGTCCGGGTGGATGCGGCGTGCCCACCTCCAACAACACGTCCGGCAGCTCGTGCTCGAAGAAGGCGTAGCGCACGCCGATGGGCACGCACTCCACCTTCGCCACCCGGGCCAGCATCTCCACGCCGCGCTCCAGCCGCAGGGGCAGCTCGCCGAAGGGACGGTGCTCGCCTTCGGGAAAGACATACAGCGCCGCGCGCGGGCGGCGCAGCAGCTCCTTGGCGTAGCGCAGCGACTCGATGGAGGACATCGCGTCCTTGCGGCGGATGCTGAAGGCGCCGATGCGCGCGAGGAAGCGGTAGCGCCGCAGGTTCTCCTCGTCCATGAGGCAGTACGCGTCCCACCCCGCCACGCGCGACAGCTGGTGCAGCATGAAGCCGTCCCACCAGTTGGTGTGGTTCAGGTACACCAGCCGCCCCGGCCCGGACGCCGGCAGCTCGCCGCGCACCCACAGCCCCCGGAACGCCGAGCGGAACTTCCACCCGATGTACCGGTCGAGCGCCCACCCGAAGGGGCCTCCCTTGGCCGCGGGAATCACGGCGAGCGCGCCTCCTTCTTCCAGACGAGCTCCGCCAGCCCCGTGAACAGGGCCAGCCCCAGCGACACCAGGACGCTGGTGATGACGAAGAAGAGCACCTCTTCCAGCGGGACGAGGCCCAGGTAGATGCCCAGGTGCTTGCCCTCGCCGAAGTTCCAGATGCCGGTGGAGATGGCCAGGTGGTCGGCCACCGCCAGGTACAGGCCCAGGATGAAGGCCGGCGGCAGCACCGCGCGCAGCACCGCGCCCGAGCGCTCCTTGTAGTGGCGCACGAGCACCACCAGCTGGAACGCGATGAGGGGCAGCGTCCACGCGAGCAGGTGGATGAGGTAGGCCCAGCGAGACTCCATCATGGCGACACCTCGCTCGGGGACAGCGCGCGCTCGGACGGCGCCGCGGCGGGGGCCTTCGTCTCGGCGGACGGAGCCTCCAGCGCGCGGGCCAGGCGGGCGCGGGCCCACAGGCCCACCAGCAGCGTCTGGAGGCCGAAGAAGAGGTACTCCTCCAGGGGCAGGTAGCCCAGCTTGATGCCCCAGATGCGCTCGGCGTCGAAGCCCCACAGGCCCCACTTCACGGCCAGGTTGTCCCACGGGGACGTGGCCGCGTAGACGACGATGAGGAGCATCCCCATGGGCGCCAGCGACCTGGCGGAGAAGGTCCGCCGGTAGCGCCAGAGTTGGATGAGGATGGGCAGTACGACGAACAGCCCGAGGAAACGTGCGTAGGTCATCCGGGTCCTCCCGTCAGCTCTGGCGACACGCGGACCATGCGGCCACCGCGCAAGAGGGTGTACGTCCGTCCGCGCCACGTCACCGTCCCCTGCCGGCCCAGTGAAACGGCGAAGGCCGCCAGGAGCAAGACTTCTCCCAGCAGCCAGTCCGTCCAGGCGCGGCCGCGTCCTGGGACGGGCCCCTGGGGCGCTCCGAGCACCCCGAGCCGGTGTGCCAGCGCCGCGCGCACGGCGACCAGCAGCGCCACGGCGGCGGACAACGCGGGCGAGCCCAGCAACGCCGCGCACAGCACCAGCGGCACGGTGGGCGTGAAGAGCAGCGGCACGGTGGGGTACAGGCCGGGCCGGTGGCTCGCGAGCACGCGCATCCATCGCGTGAAGCGGGACAGGGGGATGTCCCACGAGCCCACCTCGCCCAGCGGCACCACGGCGGGAGCGGCGCTCAGCGCCACGTCGAGCCCGCGCGCGTGCAGGCGCTTGGACAACTCCAGGTCCTCGCCGATGTGGTCGGCCAGGGACTCGAGCGAGGCCCGGGCCTCGGCGGACAGGCCCAGGGCCTTGCCGCACACGGCCGGGGCGCCGGCGCTCATCGCGTGCAGCGCGAGGAAGCTGTGGTGCGTGTAGCGCAGCAGGCCCGCCATCGCGCGGCCCGCGCCGTCGCGCGCGTCCACGGGCGTGGGGGCGGCGGTGCTCAGCGCGGCGCCGGCGAGCAGCGGAGCCACCAGTCCCTCCACCAGCTCGCCCGTCACCGCGACATCCGCGTCCACGGCGAGCACCACGCGCCCCTCGATGGGGAGGACCGAGAGCGCGTAGAGGAGGTGGCCCACCTTGCGGTTCGGGGTGAGCGGGTCGCTCGGCAGCCAGCGCACGTCCGGGCCGAGGCGCGGACGGTAGGGCGAGACGACCACCTGCTCCAGCTCACCCGCGAAGTCGATGGGGAGCGCGAGATTCTCCAGCTCGCGCGGAGTCGGCGCGTCGACGGGACGAAGCAGGAGCACGCGGGCCGTCGAGGGGGCTCGCGCCGCGCGACCTGTCCGCATGCGCAGGAGCCGCACGAGCGTCACCGCGCTGAAGCCCGTGGCGAGCACCGTCCACCCCAGGACCAGGAGCACCGGCACACTCATGCCGCCCTCCCGGAGCACGCGTGGCGCGTGGGCGTCATCGCGCTGAAGGCCGAGGCGAGCCTCATCCACCCCATCGGCACACTCATGCCGCCCTCCCCAGGCGCGTGCGGAAGTGGGCCATCCACCGGATGAAGGGCGAGTGGAACCGGCGGAAGTCCGCCACCTCGCCCATGCAGTCCAGCGCGCCCTTGCGAGCCTCCAGCCGCGCGTAGAAGGGCGAGGACTCCAACAGCCGCGCCTGCCCCACCACCGTGTTGCCCGACTCCAGGCGCGAGGGCACGCGAAGGCCCCAGCCGGTGATGACCGTGGGCCGGGCTTGAGGCTCCTCGCCACGCTCGCAGCGCACACCGCTGGAACAGGCCGTCATCCGCAGCGGGGCCACGCCATCCGGCAGGTGGTAGTCCACCACCGTCGTGTCCTCGCGGTGCGTGCGCGCCCAGTGCCAGCCGGCGAGCCGCGCGCCCAGCAACTCCTCACCGTGATTCGTGTCGTGGTACCCCAGCCCCTCCGCCGTCACGCCGAGCGAGGACACCTCCAGCTTCGCCTTGGCGCGCGGCGCCAGGGCCTGCCAGTAGTGCGGCAGCTCGGGCATCAACCGCACCACCTCGCCCATGGGCGTCAGCGGCTCCAACGTGAGGCGCGCGCTGACGGGCCGTCCCCACGGCGCCGTCCAGTCGTCCACCTCCATCCGCACCGCGCCGTCCTCGCCGTACGTCAGCGTCGAGCGGCCGATGCGCAGCCGCCCCGGCGACTCCATCTGCGCGTGCGGATACTCGCTGAGCACCCACAGACGACGCACGCCCTCGTGGTACAGCGCGAAGTTCACCGCGCTGTACTCCATGGGTCGTCCGCCTCGACGCGCCGCCACCGAGTACCGGGGCGAGAAGAGCGAGCCCAGCATGAAGATGCACACCGCGCTGAACGGACCCGCCGTCACGTCCGCGTAGAACCAGCGATAGGCCCCCGCCTCGCCGGGCAGCGCCGGAATGTCTCGCAAGGTGTTCATCATCCGCCCCTCCGCAGATGCGCGGAGGCCATCTCCGCGGCGAAGCGGCCGGACAGCATCACCAGGGGCACCCCACCGCCCGGGTGTGTGCCGCCGCCCGCGAAGAACAGGCCCGGCGTGTTGCCCCGGATGCGAGGACGCCGGAAGGGCCCCAGCTTGCCGTGGGGCAGGAAGCCGTAGATGGAGCCCCCTGGAGCGCCCTGCGCCGCCAGGTCCACCGGCGAGCGCTGGCCGATGACTCGCACCCGCCCCCGGAGCTCCGGGTGGTGCGCGAACAGCTTCTCGAACATCTGCGCCTTCACCCGCTCGCCGTGCTGCTCCCACTCGCGCGCGCTGGCCTCCAGCGCCCCGGGGCCTCCTGACAGCGGCGGCGCGTTCACCATGACGAACAGGCCCGTGCGGCCCACGGGGGCCATCGTGGGGTCCGTCGCGGACGGGTTGCAGAAGTACACCGTCGGGTCCGACGCGAGCTGCCCGCTGAACAGCTCCCTGAACTCGCGCGGGTAGTCGCTGCCGAAGAGCACCGCGTGGTGCGGCAGCGGGAGTCGTCCCTCCACGTCCAGCAGCAGCACGAAGCCGGAGAGCGCCAGCGCCTCGCCCTCGCGCCGCAGCGACTCCAGCGGGTCCGCGTTCACCACCACGCCGTCGAACAGCGCGCCGTCCTTCTCCGGGCCCACGCGGTAGCCCTCGTGCGTGCGCTCGAAGCGGGCCCGCGTCCGCAGGTGCACCGTGACGCCCAGCCTGCGCACCGCGCGTCCCAGCGCGTCCACGAGCGCGCCCACGCCGCCGCGCGCATGGTGGACACCGTAGGCGTGCTCGATGTGAGGAATCAGCGCGAAGGCCGCGCTCGCCTCGTACGGCGACGCGCCCGCGTAGGTGGCGAAGCGCCCCACGTACTGTTGCAGGTGCTCGGTGCGCAGGTGCTTCACCGCCAGGGCGTGCAGCGACGACAGCTGCATGCCCGCGAGCACCGCGCCGATGCCCCGCTTCGCCACGCGGCCCATGAAGCCGGCCATGCCCTCGAAGGGCGCCTCCAGGTAGGGCTCACCCGCGGCGGCCCAGATGGCGGCGGCCTCCGCGTAGAAGCCGCGGATGCCTCGACGCTCCGAGGGCTTCACGTCCCCCGCGCTGTCCGCGGTGCGCTCCACGTCCTTGTACGCGGTGAACGAGCACCCATCCGAGAAGCGATAGGAGCACTGGGGCTCCAGCTCCGTGAGCTGGGGCAGCAGGTCCATCGCGCCCAGCTGCTCGAAGGTGCCACGCACCAGGTCCGGCAGCGTCAACAGCGTGGGCCCGGTGTCCAGCGTCACGCCGTCCACGGTGACCGCCTGCGCCTTGCCGCCCAGTGACGCGCTGCCCTCGAACAGCGTCACCGCGTGGCCCTCCTTCGCCAGGAGCCCCGCGGCGGTGAGCCCGCCGATGCCTCCGCCGATGACGGCGACCCGGGAGGCCCTCATGACCGAGCCTCCGGGCACTCGCGAACGCGCGCGGTCTCCGCGGCGTCACCACCCTGCATCGCGCGCAGGCCATGCCCCCCTCGCCGCGGCTCCAAACGTCCGCGAGCACGTACGTCCCCCAGGGCATCATCGCCCCGCTTCGCGTGGAAGCCGGGGCACCCCCGCCTCCGAACACACGCATCAGCCATGGTGTCGGCCCCCCGCCTCGCTCGGCAGCAACGGCACGCGCGCCTCGCCGAGGGGCGCGGGCAGCACACTCATGGGACGCAGGAACGTCGCGGCGGCCAGTGACAGCTTGCGGCCCGTCGGCACGAAGGCGCGCGAGCTGAACACGTCGTAGTCGCGCACCTCAATCTCCCGGAGGATGTCGCCATAGATGGCGCCCATCAGCCGCACCATGCGCTGACTGCCGAACCCGGTGAGCGAGGGCACCCCCTGCGCCGCGCGCGCGTAGTACACGCGGGCCCGCGCCACCTGGAAGCGCATGAAGTCCCGCCACCTCGCGTCCACCTTCCCGCGGTGCAGGTCCTCCTCGGACAGCCCGAAGTGCGCCAGCTCCCGCGCGGGCAGGTACACGCGGCCGCGCTCCAGGTCCTCGCGCACGTCGCGCAGGATGTTGGTGAGCTGCATGCCCCGGCCCAGGTCCGCCGCCGGCTGCAGCGCCGACACGTCCGAGCACCCGAGCACCGGCGTCAACATCAACCCCACCACGCCCGCCACGCGGTAGCAGTAGAGGTCCAGCTCCTCCCACGTCTCGTAGCGGTTCTTCGTCAGGTCCATCTCCATGCCGGAGATGAGGTCCTGGAACGGCTGCTCCGGAATCCGGTAGAGCCGCACCGTGTGCGCCAGCGCCGCGAACTCCCCCGCGTCCCACGGCGAGCGCGCCGCCACACCCGCCACCCGGTCATTCGGGGGCCCCAGCTCGCGCGAGGCCAGCTCCGGCATGGGCACGTACAGCTCCGCCACCATGCGTCGGGCCCGGTCCAACCGCACCGCGAGCTCCTCGCCGTCGGGCCCCGCCTCATCCACCAGGTCATCCAGCCGCCGGCAGAACGCATACAGCGCGAACGCCGCCTTCCGGCGCTGACCGAACAACAGATACGAGGCGAAGAAGAAGCTCTTGGCGTGATGCCGCGTCACCCGCCGGGCCAGCCAGTATCCCCGACGCACCAGCGCCTTCTCGTCGGTCGTGCTCATGCCGCCACCTCCGCCGCCACCGACTTCGCCGGGTCCGCGCGCGGGGACAACTTCACCCCGCGGTCACGAGCCCACGACATCAGCCGCTCGGTGACGAGCCGCGCGGAGATGAGCACCGTGGGCAGCCCCGTGCCCGGCTGCGTGGACGCACCGACGAAGAAGAGGTTCTTCACCCGCGCGTCCTGGTTGGACGGCCGGAACGGACCAATCTGCAGGAAGTTCTGCGCCAGTCCGAACGCGCTGCCCTTGGCCAGGTTGAACGTGCCCGCCCAGTCGTCGGGAGTGAAGACACGCTCCACCTCGATGTCCGACTCCAGGTCCGGATGGCCCAGCTCGGCCAGGCGCGCGAACACCTTGGCGCGCACCTTGGGGCCCTCCACCTTCCAGTCGAGCGACGGGTGCTGGTGCGGCACGGGCACCAGGACATAGAGCGAGTCCTTGCCCTCGGGCGCGAGCGACGAATCCGTGCGCGTGGGCGCGTTGACGTAGAAGCTCGGGTCGTCCGGCACGCGGAAGCGCTGGAAGATGTCGTCGAACGAGCCCTTGTAGTCGTGGCCGAAGACCACGTTGTGGTGCCCCAGCTCCGGGTACTTCCGGCGCATCCCCAGGTAGAGCATGTAGCCACTGGACGTGTAGCGCAGCGACTCGCGGCGCTTGAGCGTGGTGGCCTCCGGGTCCAGCAGCTTCTCGTACGCGTAGGGCAGGTCCGCGTTGCACAGCACCGCGTCCGCCTCCAGCACCTCGCCACCCTCCAGCCTCACGCCGGTGGTGCGGCCGCCCTCCGTGAGGATGCGCTCCACGGGGGTGCCGTAGTGGAAGCGCACGCCCTCCTCGAGCGCCAGCTTCTCCAGCGCCTGCGGAATCGCATACAGGCCCCCCTTGGGGAACCAGATGCCCACGCCCAGCTCGGTGAAGGGCAGCAGTCCATACACCGCGGGCGACTCGAAGGGAGACACGCCCAGGTACATGGTCTGGAAGGTCATCGCCGCGCGCAGCCGGTCGTCCTTGAAGTAGCGGCTGACGTCCGGGTACATGCGCCGATGCGCGCGCACCTGGAGGATGCGGGCGAGCACGCGCGGGGACAGGTAGTCGGTGATGCCCTCGTAGTTGCGGCCCACCAGGTGGTCCAGGCTCGTGCGGTACTGGACACGCCCCTGGGCGAGGAAGGCGAGGTAGCGCGCGTAGCTGCCCGGCTCCACCCGCTCCAGCTCGCGCCCCATGGCGCACAGCTCGGAGGTGAAGGTGACGTCCGAGCCGTCGCGGAAGTGCACCCGGTAGTTGGGCTCGCACTTGAGCAGCGTCAGGTAGTCCTCGATTCGGCGGCCGAGCGCGCGGAAGGTCTCCTCGAACACCTCCGGCATCAGCACGATGGTGGGACCGATGTCCCAGGTGAACCCCTCCACCCGCAGCCGGTTGCAGCGACCTCCCGGCCCCACCGTCTTCTCGACGACGCGCACGTCGAAGCCCTGGTGCGCCAGCCGCGCCGCCGCGGCCAGACCTCCGACTCCGGCGCCCACCACCACCACGCGTCTGCCCTGGATTCGCGAGCTCATGAGGTCCTCAGGCGATGCGATGGGCCAGCCGCGCGATGAGCGCGTCCAACAGGTCCCGGGCCCCGTTGGGGTTGGGCAGCGAGTGCAAGGCGCGCCGGGCCGCGTGGGAGCCGCGCGTCACCAACCGCTCGCACGCCTCACGGCCGCCGTATTCCTCCACCAGCGTCCGGGCACTCGACAGGGCGCGCGCGTCCTTGAGCGACTCGGGCAGCGACCAGAGCAGCTCCAACTCCTCGCGGGCCCTCGGCGGGGCGCGCACGTAGGCCGCCAGCACCGGGAAGGTGCGCTTGCCCTGCATGAAGTCGCCGTCCGCCGCCTTGCCCGCGACGCTCGAGTCACCGAAGAGCCCGATGAGGTCGTCCTTCAGCTGGTAGGCCAGGCCCACCTGACGGCCCACGCGCTCGAGCCCCGCCACCAGCTCGGGGCTGGCGCCGCCCAGCATGGCGCCGCAGACGAGCGGCGCGCAGAAGCCGTAGCGCGCCGTCTTGAGGTAGGCCACGCGCAGCGTCTGGAACAGCGACACCTGCGACAGCGGCGCGCCGCCCAGCGCCAGGTCCAGGTACTGGCCCGCCGCCGTGTGACGGCACACCGACAGGTAGTAGCGCACCACCCTCGCCACGCCCGGCAGGCCCGACTCCAGCATGGCCTCCAGCGAGCGCGCGAAGAGGTGGTCGCCCACCACCACCGCCAGGTCCTCGCCGCCGCGCCCCGGCGCCAGGAGGTGGTGCAGCGCCGCGCCGCCCCGCCGCAGGTGCGCCCGGTCCGCCACGTCATCATGGATGAGCAGGAAGGTGTGCAGCAGCTCCAGCCCCGCCGCGAAGCGCCACAGCTCGCCCGGCACCACCGGCGTGCCCTTCGCCAGACAGTGCCCCGCCATCACCAGCGCCGGCCGCACCCGCTTGGCCGGCCTGAGGGCGTACGTGCGCGCCTGCGCCATGGCCCACGTCCAGCGCGCGTCCAGGCGGGCCTCGTCCGGCAGGTCGAACAGCTCGCCCAACGACGTCTCCACCTGTGCCTGCACGAGCTTCAGCCAGGCCTGCTCCAGGGGAAGCTCGCCCGACATCGGCTGTACAGCGGGACGGGGAAGGGCCATCGGTTGATCCTCCGGATTCAGGCGGCTGCTGCTGAGAGGTAACGTTTGCGTCCAGGCCTTGTCAAGGCTATGTCCATGGTTTGTATCAACCTTGTCCACCAGGGGTCACCTCATGAAGACGTGGATCACCGGCACACTGGCGGCCGCCCTGCTTTCCCAGGGAGCCCTCGCGTCCAACCTTCCGGACGGTCCGCAGGACGCGACGTTACGAACCTCGAGCGGAGAAGAGGTGCGTCTCTCTCGCTGGCGTGGAAAACCGGTAATTCTCTTCTATGAGGACAAGGACTCCACGAAGCTCAACGCGGGGCTGAAGGAGGAGCTCTTCGCGCGGGGCAAGGAGCGCAACCTGTTGGGGGCGGCCACGGTGGTGGCGGTGGCCAACCTCATGAAGTTCGACTTCTTTCCCGCTCGGCAGATTGCCCTCTCCTACGTCCGGGACGAGGAGAAGAAGGTGGGCGTGCCCATCCTGGTGGACCTGAAAGGAGCCATGGGCGAGGCGCCGTGGACGCTGCCGCTGAAGACCTCCAACGTGCTGCTGCTGGATGCACAGGGAGTGTTGGTCTACCGACACTCGGGGAAGATGAAGCCGGAGGAGCAGACGGCCTTCTTCGAGTCGCTCAGCAAGCTGGTGGGGGTGGACCTGACGACGCCGGTGGCCGCGCCGGCCGCCCCGGGAGCCACCCCATGAAGGTGGCGGTGACGGGGGCCACGGGGTTCCTGGGCCCGGGACTTGTCCAGGGTTTGTTGAGTCATGGCCATCAGGTCCAGGTGCTCACGCGGGACGTGGCCCGGGCGCTGGAGCGGCTGCCCGCGGGGGTGACGGGGGCGGTGTTCGACGGGCGGACGGCGATGGCGCCCGAGGCGCTCGCGGGCGTGGACGCGGTGGTGCACCTGGCGGGCGAGCCGGTGGCGCAGCGGTGGACGAAGGACGCGAAGCAGCGCATCCACGACAGCCGGGTGCAGGGCACGCGGGTGCTGGTGGACGCGATGAAGGCCGCGGGCACGGTGAAGCGCTTCGTGTCCACGTCGGCCATCGGCTACTACGGCGGCGCTCGCGAGGCGCAGGCCCTGACGGAGGACAGCGCCCCCGGCGACGACTTCCTCGCGCGGGTGTGCGTGGCGTGGGAGGCCCAGGCGCTCCGGGCGCGCGAGGAGGCGGGGATTCCCACGGCGGTGGTGCGCATGGGCATGGTGCTGCATCCGGACGGCGGCGCGCTGCACAAGATGCTGCCGCCGTTCCGCTTGGGCGCCGGAGGGCCGGTGGGCAGCGGCAAGCAGTACGTGAGCTGGATTCACCTGGACGACGCGCGAGCGCTCCTCCAGTTCGCGCTGGCGCACCCGGAGCTGGAGGGGCCGGTGAATGCCACCGCGCCGGAGCCGGTGACGAACACGGCCTTCGCTCACGCGCTGGGCCACGCGCTGGGGCGCCCCAGCGTGATGCATGTCCCGGCCTTCATGGTGAAGGCGGCGCTGGGGGAGATGTCCAAGGTGGTGCTCGAGGGCCAGCGGGTGTTGCCCGCGCGAGCCCAGGCGGCGGGCTTCGCGTTCGGCTTCCCGGAGCTGGAAGGCGCGCTGAAGCAGCTGCTCGGCTGAGCGACGAAGCCCGGGCGCGCGCGTGGGTGACTCGGGCTAGAAACAGCGGCGGGAACTGCCTAGGAGCGACGCGGGATGGATGCCAGGGAGCTGGAAGCGCGAGCGCGAGCGGAAGGGACACCCGTCATCATCGGCGACACCGTCACCTTCGTGTGGCGCGGGCGCGGGCCCGTCTTCGTCCAGGGGGACTTCCAGGACTGGAAGGGCGAGCCGCTGCCGCTGGAGCGCGCGGGCCCTGGCCTCTGGACGCGCTCGCTGGCGCTGCCCCGGGACGCCTATGTGGAGTACGCGCTATTCGACGCGAAGGGCCGTCGGGTGCGGGACGACTTCAACGCGCGCGTCTGTGACAACGGCTTCGGTGAGAGCAACCACGCCTTCTACATGCCCGACGGCGGGCCCGCCCTCCCCTCGCGCAGGCCCCGAGGTCTTCCCCGAGGCCGCGTCACCCGGCACCGCGTGGACATGTCCGACACGGGCCTGACGGGCCAGCGCACCGTGCACCTGTATGCCCCGCCGACGAAGGGGCCCGTGCCGCTGGTGGTGGTGCTCGACGGCGAGGAGTACCTGCGCCGCGTGCGGCTGCCGGAGCTGGTGGACACGCTCATCGCCGATGGCCGCATGAGCCCCGTCGCCCTCGCGCTCGTCTCCCACGGCGGCCCCATGCGCGACGTGGAGTACACGTGCAGCGAGTACACGGTGGGCCTGTTGGTGTGGAAGGTGCTGCCCCTGGCCCGCGAGCACCTGTCCCTGGTGGACGAGCGCCACCACCCGGGCGCCCATGGGGTGCTGGGCTCGTCCCTGGGCGGACTGATGTCGCTCTTCATCGGCCTGCGCGCGCCGGAGACCTTCGGGCGGGTGCTGTCCCAGTCGGGCGCCTTCGTGGTGGAAAACCACGAGTTCGTCGTCTTCGACCTGGCGCGGCAGGTGCCCCGCCGCCCGCTGGAGGTGTGGATGAGCTGCGGCCGGTTCGAGGGGCTGCTGGAGGGAAACCAGCGCATCACCCCCCTGCTGAGGGCCAGCGGCCACCGGGTGGAGGACCGGGAGTACAGCGGAGGTCACAACTACACGGCCTGGCGGGATGACTTGGTGCGTGGGCTGGAGTGCCTGTTCCCTCCCACCCCCGCCGCCAAACGCCGGTAGTTGCTGAACGAATTGGATTGTCTACCGGTGGTCATTCGACTCGCGCACAGTCGACGGAGGATCCACCTTCGGGCTGGACGCAACTGGCGCCGGGGGCGTCCGATAACTTCCCTGAGACTTCCCGGAGCCATGTCAGCACCGGCTCGCAGTCTTCCTGGAGCGCACGCATGTCGCGCATTGATGGTGGAAACCGTTCGTCGTCGCCGAAGAGCTCCGTGCCGGAGCGCTCCAGCACGGAGCGGGCGGATTCCGCCGCCAACAAGGGCGCGCAGCAGAACCCCGGAAAGAAGGACGCCCAGGCAACTCGCGCGGTGAGTCCGTTCCAGGGGCGCAGCGACTTCGAGCCGGACCGCCGTCCGACGCCTCGCGCCACGCCGGCGGTGGCGCTGGGGGGTGGCCCGCTGACGCCCGCCTCCTCCGAGGCCTCGGCCATCGCCGGTGCGGACGCGGAGCTGGAGCTGCTCTCGGAGTTCTCCGACGCGGACGCGCAGGGCGGCATGGCCTCCGCGATGCTGCACGCGCACGCGGACGAGCCCGCCTCGCAGGCCCGCATCGTCGAGCGGCTGAAGCAGGATGGCCGGCTGGAGTCGCTCTTCGGCGAGGTGTTCCGCGAGGGCAACCCGTACGTCGAGCAGCCGCACCGGGCCGCCGTCGTCCGCGCGCTCGACACCGCGATGGCGCGGGGCACGGTGACGAGCGACGACCTGCGCTCGTTCACCCGCGGCGCCTACGCGCAGGAGTGGCGGCAGATCGGCTCCGAGCTGTCCGCTCCGGACGCGAAGCCGTAGTCCCACGGGCGAGGGGTCATCGCCCCTCCGAGCCACGACGGTGGCGATGAGCGCACGCCTTGCTCGGCGCGCGAGGCCCCGGCGGACCACGCCGTTCCTCGACAATCAGCGCTGGGCTCGGACGAAGTGCCCTGCCCGACTCAGGCTCCGAGCCGTCCGACGAGCGCGCCGCGAACCGCGTTGGACACCGCGCGCGCCTGCTTCGTGAGCTCCTCGGGCAGCCAGTAATAGAGCAGCCTGCCGCCCGTCTCGACCTGGGCGCGGACGAAGCGCATGCCCTGGGCCTGCGCGTGCTCCTGGCTCGCGGGCAGGCACTGCTTGCACAGGCACGGCAGGGCCGAGCCCTCCTGGTGCGCGGTGAGATTGAGGGGGCCTGCGCCCGCGCTGGAGAGGAGCAGCTCCACGTCTCCGGCGGTGAGCGTGCGCGGCGTCTGGAGCGACATGCCCAGCGCGCCCTTCGCGGCCTGGATTCCCTTGCCGGACTCGAAGCGCAGCTTGGGGATGGCGGTGGTGACGTCGGTGATGGGCACGCGGTTCTTGCGGCCCACCCAGCCGTCGTCATCCAGGGACAGCCCTTCGAGCACGGCGACGAGCCACAGGGCCTCGTCCGGGGGCCGCACGGTGACGAGGAAGAGGCGACCGCCATTCTCGAGCGGCGCCAGGTGCTTGCTCTGACTGCGATAGCGGTCCGTGGGCAGCACCTTGCCGGGAGACAGACCGACGGCCTCCTTCTCGAAAATCGCCTTGCTGATGATGGCCAGCATGTCGGGCATGTCCGCAGTGTACCAGGGCGCATAGAGTCCGCGGGCGATGCTCGACTGGGACCTGGCCACCGTGCGGTTGCTCGACGAGGACGTCACGGTGCGGCGCGAGGCGGCGGGCACCGTCGACGGCTCGCGGCTCGACGGGCGCTACGCGCTGAGGCAGGCGCTGCTCACGGACGAGGACGCGCAGGTGCGCGCCATCGCCGCGCGGCGACTGGGGGACGCGCGGGACGGACGCTTCGCGCCCGCGCTCCTGGAGTCACTCGGAGACGCAATGCCGATGGTGCGGGACAGGGCGTGGCGCGCGCTCGCGCGGCTGGGGGCGAAGGACCTGCTCGCGTCCGCGACACGGGCCGTGCGGCAGGAGCCCGTGTGGTGGGTGCGGCGGGCCGCGGTGCGCGCCTCGGCCTCCGTCGCTGGGGCGGACGCCATGGAGGTGTTGCTGACGGCGCTGGAGGACCCGTTCTGGCGCGTGCGCCACGCGTCGGTGCAGGCCCTGGCGTGGCTGGGCGCGGGGGACGAAGCCCTGCGGCAAGAGGTCCGGCAGGCCGCGACGAGACACACCCAAGGCCCCGTGCGCGCGGCGGTGGCGTGGCTGGAGTCCGAGTGGAACACCGGTGCTCGGGACGGCGTCCCGCTCCCAGCGCCGCTCGCGGCTCCCGCGGTGGCGCCCGGAGCCGAGCCTCTCTCCAGCGAGGACCCGGCGGTGACCACCGCACGGCTGGAGGCACGCTCCGCCGAGTCCGTCTCCGCGCGTGAGCTGGTGGAGTGGCTGGGAGATCCACACGAGCCGCTGCGTGCACTCGCGCGTCGGCGACTGCGGGAGCGCAAGGACGTCGAGGCCATCCGTCTCGCGATGCGCTGGCTGGACGAGCCGCGTGTCCCGCATGCGCGCGATGAGGCGCAGGCGCTGCTCGACCGGCCACCCGTGGATGAGGTCGCGCTCGCGAAGCGGGTCCTCGAGTCCCTTCCGAAGCCCAGGCCCGGCGCGTTGGCGTGGGCCGGGCGCATCGCGGTGAAGCACGGTCTCCAGGACTCCGTGTCCCAGCTCCGTGCCTGGATGGCGCATCCGGACGCCGCGTACCGCCGCGCGGCGCTCGGTGCGCTCGTGCATGCTCCGACGCATCGTCGCGACGTGTTGAATGCACTCGGCGACGGGGACGAGACGGTGCGCGAGGAGGTCATCGCGGCGTGGGAGCAACGGCCCAAGGCCCGCGCCGCGTTCGACGACTTCGTCGAGGCGCTGATGGCCTTCGCGCCCAAGGCACGGACGGCGAGAGAGCGCAGGGCTGTCACCTCCGCCGCGGCACATCAGCAGGACCTCGACGTGCTCCGACAGTTCGCATGGGACGAGGACTCCGCGACGAGCGCGACGGCCCTGGCCGCATTGTCCGCGCTGGGTGGACTCAGCGACGCGGAGCGACAGCAAGCCCGTGCCCACGAAGACCCGTGGCTGCGAGCCGCCGTGCTGGACGTGGACGACGCCGCACACGTCTGTCTCCACGACGCGGACGCCACCGTGCGACGCCAGGCGCTGGAGTGGGTGCTCACACACGCACGCGAGTTCGCTGACGAAGGCCCCGCAACCGAGATGCTCGCACGCGGCGACTCACCTGGCGCTGGGATGCGCACCCGCGCCACGGGCCATCCCTCGTCCGAGGACAACGACGCCCCAGCGCCCCAGTCAACCGAAGAGTTCGCACGCAACGGTTCGCGTGCGCCAGGGAAGAGAGCCCACTCCAGGGAGCCGCTCTCCACCGAGAGCGATGAGGCCCTTGCGCCAGAGGCGCTCACACGCAGCGGTCCGCCTGCTCCAGCGATGCGCACTCACCCCGCTGCGAGAAATGAGACTTCAGCGCCCGAGGCGCTCACACGCAGCGGTCCGCCTGCTCCAGCGATGCGCACTCACCCCGCTGAGAGCGATGAGACTTCAGCGCCCAAGGCGCTCACACGCAGTGGCCCGCCTGGCGCGTGGATGCAATCCCGCCACGCCGAGCGGCTCTCGCATGAGAGCGCTGAAGCCCCCGCTCTCGATACCGTCGTGGCCCTCGCCTGCTGCGGCTCTCCGGACCCGTGGATACGTGCCCGCGCCGCGGAGCACCTCTCGCCCGAGGGCGGAGACACGGAGCTGCGCGCGCTCCTGCGCCTGTCACGCGACACCGAACTCATGGTCCGCACGGCGGCGGCCTCGCCCCTGGAGTCCTGTGAGACGCTCGATGCCCGCCTCGACGCGCTCCTCCGCCAGCCCGCCACCGACGACACCGTGGACCTGCGCATCGCCGCATGGACGTGGCGTCTGCGCCGCGCGGATGACGACGCCTTCGCCCGACTCCGTGAGTCGCTCGGCGGCACCACCGAGTCCCCTCGCGTCGCCCCCCACCTGCGAGCCCTCGCGCTCACCTTCCCCGAGCCTCTCTTCGCCGACGAACCCGAGCTGGCACGTCAGCGTCCCACCACCTCCTCGCGACCCCGGGAGCGCCCCGCGCCCCGCCCTTTCATCCCACGCGCCAGCGCACGTCCTCTCGGCCGCACGGGCCTGACGGTCTCTCCCCTCGTCCTCTCCGGCGCGCACCTCACCACGCGCGAGCCCTTCTTCGAGGCCCGCGACGCCGGCATCGACACGTTCTTCTGGGAGCCCCGCTACGCCGCGCTGACGCAGTTCCTCCGCGGAGGCCGGAACACGCGCGAGCAGTCCGTCATCATCGCGGGCACCTACCACTCGGGC
Source organism: Myxococcus faecalis (assembly GCF_050039385.1). NCBI lineage: Bacteria > Pseudomonadati > Myxococcota > Myxococcia > Myxococcales > Myxococcaceae > Myxococcus > Myxococcus faecalis. The sequence goes on from NZ_CP144336.1 coordinate 3,694,662, forward strand.
GCCGCCGCCATCCGTCGTGACGTGGAGTCCGCGCTGCGCCGTCTGCGCACCACCTGGCTCGATGTCTTCCTGCTCTTCTGGGTCCGCGCACCCGAGCGCCTCTCCGACGAGAACCACGCCGTGCTGGAGCAGCTCCGCGCGGAGGGCAAGCTGCGCGCCTTCGGCTTCTCCACGCACCTGAGAGACCTCGCGCGAGACGCCCTCGACCGACGCGACTGGCCCGTGGTGATGACCCGCCACAGCGCCGCGCACCCGGGCGCAGAGGCCGCCTTCCTCCCCGAGGCCCGACGTCGTGGCACCGGTATCCTCACCTTCACCACCACCTGCTACGGCCGGCTGCTCAAGCCCGTCCCCGGCGGGCCCCAGGACACGCCCCTCCCGACCGCGGTGGACTGCTACCGCTACTCCCTCTCCCAGCCGGGCGTCAGCGCGAGCCTCACCGCGCCGCGCAACCGACGCGAGCTGCTCCACAACCTCGACGTGCTGTCCCGCCCGGACATGGAACCCGACGCGCTGGAGGCCATGCGCGCCCATGGTGAGCGCGTGCGCGCCCAGGGACGACTCCTCGATTCCCTGGTGCGCCGGGCTCCCGGAGGCCCTCGCGAAGCGCTGCTCGCCCTGATGGACGAAGAAGGCCCGGCCGAGCTGGACGACCTTCCTTCATCGTGAAGGATGTGGTCAGCTTCGCTCCGCTCCTGGGGTCGCGTGCAGCCAGCCTTCCGTCCGCGATGTCACGTCGCGGCTGCCCATGACACCCATTGAAGGACGACGCGGTACGAGGTCCGCCTGGCGGGCTTCCCCGACCTCGTCCGCCTCTGCCGTGCAGGTGGCGGCGTCCCCAGGAGCGCGCAGTCTCATCGGTGGTCCCGGAGCACGTGAATGGACCTGGTCTCACTCCTCCTCGAGCTCAAGCCGTTGATGGAGGACCCCGAGGGGAACTTCAGCCGCATCACCGGTCTGCTCGAGCGCCACCAGGGTCTCGCCGAGTACGAGGTCGCCCGCTTCTACGTCAGCCGCCACTGGAGCCAGGCCGTCTCCCGTCGCCTCAACAGCCAGGACCCGCGCGAGCGCCTGGAGGCCGTGCGCCTCATCCCCCTGCTCTTCCCGCGCCTCATCGCCGCCGGGCACCTGCGTCGCCGCGTGAAGGACGCAGACACCCGCGTGGCCACCGCCGCGCGCGCCGCCGTGCGCAAGCTGGGCCTCGCGGACGTGTCCCTGCCCGACACGCGCATCGCGCCGCCGCGACGTCCCCGCCCCATGGCCCTGGGCGGCTGGAATCCCACCGGCTGGTTCTACGGCCTGTATCCCCACTCGCGCGGCAAGGTGAAGCAGAAGCCCGACCTCCCCACCCTGCCGAAGCTCGAGAGCCGACAGGACGTGGCGCGCCTCGTGGGCGTGGAGGAGTCGGAGCTGGAAGCGCTGATGCGCCCCGGCTCCGGCCCTGGCTCCGGCTACGTGGAGTTCGAGGCCCCCAAGCGCTCCGGTGGCGTGCGTCGCATCTGCGCGCCCCGCGAGAAGCTCAAGTCCGCGCAGCGTGCCCTGCTCGAGGGGCTGCTCGCGCACCTGCCCACGCATGACGCCGTGCACGGCTTCGTGCCGGGCCGCTCCACGGTGACGAACGCGAACGCCCACGTGGGAGCGAACGTGGTGGTGCGCGTGGACCTGGAGGACTTCTTCCCCACCGTGCACTACCGGCGCGTGAAGGGCCTCTTCGAGGCGTACGGTTACAACGACGAGGTGGCCTCCACGCTCGCGGGGCTCACCACCTGGCGCCCCCGGCTGCCGGACGGCACCGTGGTGTGGCCGGGCGTGCTGCCGCAGGGCGCGCCGACCTCGCCCGCCATCGCCAACCTCGTCTGTCGCCGCATGGACGCGCGCCTGCACGCGCTGGCGACGAAGGCCGGCGCCGCGTACACGCGCTACGCGGACGACCTGTCCTTCTCCTTCGCGAAGCCGCCGGAGAAGCTGGGCCGCTTCTTCTGGTGGGTGAACGCCATCCTCCAGCAGGAGGGCTTCACGGAGAACGCCCCCAAGCGCCGTGTCATGCGACAAGCAGGGCGCCAGCGGGTGACGGGGCTCACCGTCAACCAACGCGTGGCCATTCCGCGCGAGGAGCGCCGCCGCTTCAAGGCCATCCTCGCCAACTGCCGCAAGCACGGCGTGGACTCGCAGGCGCGCGGCCGTCCGGACTTCCCGGCGTATCTGGAGGGCTATGCCGCCTACGTGCGCATGGTGCACCCGGAGCTGGGCGCACGCTGGCAGGCCGAGGTGAAGGAGCTGCTGGGGCGATGAGCGACTTCGACACGCTGCTCTCGAAGGTGGTGCGGGCGCCCGACGACGACGCGGCGAGGCTCGCCTGCGCGGACGCGCTTCAAGCGCTGGACCCCGCGCGCGCCGAGTTCATCCGCGTGCAGCTCGCGCTGCCCGGACGCATGGACCCGGCCCGACGCAGGTCGCTCCAGCTGCGTCAGCGCGCGCTGCTCGACGAGCATGGCGCGGCCTGGCTCAAGCCCCTGCGCGACGCGCGCGTGCACGAGCCCACCTACCACCGGGGATTCATCGAGGAGCTGGACCTCGCCGAGGACAAGCTGGCCCTGCACGGGCACGAGCTGTTCGCGCGGGAGCCGGTGTCGCGACTGTGCGTGGCGGTCCGGGACGGTGTGGGTCTGGGGCTCTCTGCCGAGCAGCCCTGGTTCTCCCAGGTGCGCTGGCTGCGGCTGAAGGGCTCGGGGGTCGACGCCGCGGTCCAAGCACTCGTGTCCACGCCTCGCACGGAGCGACTGTCGGGACTGGTGCTCGCGGGCGCCACGGACGCGTCCCTGCGCGCGCTCACGGAGCAGCCGGTGCTGCCAACGCTGCGCTCGGTGAGCTTCTCCAGCAGCGCGCTGTCGGACGAGGGCGCCGCGGTGCTCGCGAAGGCGACCGTCCCCTGGGAGCGGCTGTACCTGTCCGGGAGCGGCCTGTCCGACGACGGCGTGGCGACGCTCGCCCGCGCCAAGGGCCTGGAGACGCTCCAGTGGCTGGCGCTCAACCGCAATGATTTGAGCGATGAAGCGGCGGTGGCGCTCTCGAAGAGCAAGGGACTGCCCCGCCTGGAGCGACTGGAGCTGTCGCGCAACGAGGTCACCGAGGAGGGCGCGCTGGCGTTCCGCTCGCCCAAGTCCCTGCCGTCGCTGCGTCGCCTGGAGCTGCTCGACATCGGCCTGGACCCGGACGAACTGGCTCCGCTCATCAAGCGGCTGGGCCCCGGGCTGCGGTTCTGAGCTTCGGGCACGGCGCCCGGAGCGGTGGGGCCACGCCCGCTCCGGACGACGAGGACTCGACTCAGGGCAGGGACACGACGCCCGGCACGGCCCGCTGACCGGGGAGCCCCACGCCCAGCGTGCCGTGGAAGTTCGTGCCCCAGCTGCGCGCCTGTCCCTCCATGTCGAGGGCCACGGAGAACTCGCCGCCGCCCGACACCATCCTCGCGCCGGCGAGCCCCTTCACCGGCGTCGCCTCCAGCCGGTTGTCGCAGTCGTCCGTGCCCAGTTGCCCGTGCGAGTTGCGTCCCCACGTCCACACCTCGTCGCCCACGGCGAAGGAGTGGTAGGCGCCCGCGCCCAGGCGCTTCACCGCCGAGAGGCCCGGGACGGGCTCCGGGTAGATGCGCGTCGACAGGCTCCCATCGCCCAGCTGACCGTGGCTGTTGTCGCCCCAGGACCACACCGTCCCGTCGGAGCGCAGCGCCAGCGAGTGGTAGCCCCCCGCCTGCACGGCGCTCACGCCCTCCAGGTCCATCACCTTCATGGGGGTCATCCGGTTGGTGGACGTCCCCTCGCCGAGCTGCCCGTAGGCATTGTGGCCGCAGGCCCAGAGCGTCCCGTCGCCGCGCAGCACCAGCGAGTGATGGTCTCCGCCCGACACGGCCACCGCGCCGTCGATGTCCACCATGCGCGTGGGCAACGCGCGCGCCTCGGCCGTGCCGTCGCCGAGCTGTCCGAAGACGTTGTAGCCCCAGCTCCACACGGCGCCGTCCGCGTCCACCGCGAGCGAGTGGTAGCTGCCCGCGGCGATGGCCACGACATTCAGGAGGCCGAGCACCTGCACCGGCCGCGTGCGGTTCGTCGTGGTGCCGTCGCCGAGCTGTCCGAAGACGTTGTTGCCCCACGCCCACACCGTGCCGTCCTCGGCCAGCGCCAGCGTGTGCCACGCGCCCGGAGCGACGTCGCGCATCTTCGTCAGGCCCTCCACCGTCGTGGGCATGGACCGGCTCTCCGTGGTGCCATCCCCGAGCTGCCCGTGGGAGTTGATGCCCCACGTCTGCACGGAGCCGTCGGCCAGCACCGCCGCGGCATGCTGATGCCAGGCGCGCACGGTGACCACGGGCGCGAAGTCCTTCGACGTCGGCAGCTTCACGTCCACGGGCATCGTCCGCGGGCCGGACTCCGCGTCACCCAGCTGGCCATACTCGTGGCTGCCCCAGGAGCGCACGCCCTCGTCGCCCAGCAGCGCCAGCGTGTGCTGCTCACCGGCGACGACCTCCGCCACGTTGGACAGCTCCACCACCGGCACCGGCTTGAAGCGCAGGGAGTGCGTGCCGTCCCCCAACTGCCCGTAGCCGTTGTCGCCCCACCCCCACACCGTGCCGTCCTGGCTCAGCGCCATCACGTGATGCGCGCCCGCGGCCACCGCCTTGATGCCCGCGAGCAGCGGCACGGGCTTCGGCGTTCCGCGCGACTCGTTGGTGCCGTCGCCGAGCTGTCCGCTGGTGTTCGCGCCCCACGCCCACACCGTGCCGTCACTCAGCACCGCCAGCGAGTAGGACAGCCCCGCGCTCACGCCCGTCGCCGCCTCCAGGCCCTTCACCCGCATCGGCGCGGCGCTGGACACCGTGCTCCCATCGCCGAGCTGCCCGCTGTCATTCGTCCCCCACGCCCACACCGCGCCGTCCGTGCCCACCGCGAGCGCATGTCCGACGCCCATCACCATCGAGGCGATGTTCGACGGACTCTTCAACGGCGCGGGTGTGGTGCGGTCCAGACGGGTGCCATCGCCCAGCTGCCCGCGCTCGTTGGCGCCCCACGTCCACAGCGAGCCATCCGCGCGCAACGCCATCGACGCGTCACCGCCCGCGGCCACGGCCACCACCCCCTCCAGGCCACTGACGGGGACCGGCGTGACCCGCGGCTTGAGCGAGCCGTCGCCGAGCTGTCCGCGCGCGTTCGCGCCCCACGCCCAGACGGAGCCATCACACGCGAGCGCCAGCGAGTGCCGCGCCCCTGTCGCCACCGAGCGCGTGCACGGCAAGCCCTGCACGGCGATGGGCGCCGCGCGATGCGTGGTGGTGCCATCCCCCAGCTGTCCGGACGTGTTCTGTCCCCACGCCAGCACCCCACCATCGGAGCGCACCAGCATCGAGTGCGAGCTGCCCGCCGACAGCCGCCGTCCCTGGCCCAGCCCCAGCACCAGGACGGGCTGCGCGCTCCACCCCACCGCGCCGAGGCCGAGCTGGCCGAAGCGGTTGTAGCCCCACGCCAGGAGCCGCCCATCGCGGCGCACCGCGAGCACGTGCATGTAGTTGGCGCCGAGCACCTTCACCTGCGACATGCCGGGCACTCCACCGGGCACCACGCGCGACGCGATGCTTCCATCGCCGAGCTGGCCGTACGTGTTCGCGCCCCAGGAGCGAAGCGTCCCGTCCTTCATCACCGCCATCGAGTGATACTGGCCGCCGGACACCGACTCGACGCCCGTGAGCCCCGCCGTCTGCACCGGGCGGAAGCGGTCCGTCCACGAGCCGTCACCGAGCTGTCCGTCCGCGTTGTCGCCCCAGGCCCACACGGTGCCGTCGTCGCGGACCGCCAGCCCATGCGCCCCACCCGCCGCGAGCTTCACCACGCGCGTCAGCCCCACCACCTGCACCGGCGCGACGCGCTGGGCTCCGGTCCCATCCCCCAGCTGCCCCTCGAAGCCGTCGCCCCACGCCCACACGGTGCCGTCCGAGCGCAGCGCCAGCGAGAAGTACGTGCCCGCGGCCACGGCCACCACGCCGGACAGGCCGGGCACCTGTATCGGAGTGAGGCGGTCCTTCGTCGTGCCGTCGCCGAGCTGCCCCACGCCGTTGTAGCCCCACGCCCAGACGGTGCCGTCCGCGCGCAGCGCCAGCACATGCCCGCCCCCCGCGGCCAGCGACGTCACCCCCTGGAGCCCCGCCACGGGCGCGGGGATGGCGCGGTCCCTCGTGGAGCCGTCGCCGAGCTGCCCGTTGGCGTTGCGCCCCCAGCTCCACACCGTGCCGTCCGAGCGCAGCGCGAGCGAGTGATGCCCGGACGCGGCGACGGAGACCATGGCGGTGAGGTTCGTCACCCGGACCGGCGCGATGCGCTCGGTGGTGGTGCCGTCGCCGAGCTGCCCGTTGGCGTTGCGGCCCCAGCTCCACACCGAGCCATCCGACAGCGTGGCCAGGGAGTGGAAGCTGCCGGACGCGGCGGCGGTGACACCGGACAGGCGCGTGACGACCTCGGGTGACAGCAGGCGCTCCGCGCCACCATGGCCGAGCTGACCGGAGGCGCCGCCGCCCCACGTCCACAGCGTGCCGTCGGCGCGCAGCACCAGCGCGTGCTGGGTTCCCGCGGACAACTCCGTCACCGAGCCCAGCCCCTTCGTCTTCACCGGGAAGTTGCTGTCGTTCGTGGTGCCGTCGCCGAGCTGTCCCTGCGTGTTGCGGCCCCACGCGGCCACGGTGCCGTCCTGGAGCAGCACCAGCGAGCCGGCCTCCTGCGCGCTCACGGACCGGACGTGCTTCACGTCGAGCACCTGCATCGGCGTGGAGCGGTCCGCCCACGACCCGTCGCCGAGCTGCCCGGAGCCATTGCTGCCCCAGCTCCACACCGTGCCGTCCTTGCGCAGCGCGAGCGCGTGATAGAGGCCCGCGGCCACGGAGGTGACGCCGTCGAGCGAGAGCACCTGCTTGGGCAACAGGCGCTGGGTGGTGGTGCCATCGCCGAGCTGACCGGAGGCGTTCGCGCCCCACGCCCACACGGTGCCGTCCGAGCGCACGGCCAGGGAGAAGTCGAAGCCCGCCGCGAGCGCCACCACGTCCGTCAGGCCCACCACCTGCGCGGGCGAGGGGCCCTGCTGCGTGTGGCCCCGGCCGAGCTGTCCGTAGAAGTTGCTGCCCCACGCCCACACGGTGCCGTCCGAGCGCAGCGCGAGCGAGTGGAACTCGCCGGTGGCCACCGACACCACCTCGGAGAGGCCGGGCACCGGACGGGGCGTGGCGCGGTCGACGAGGGTGCCATCGCCGAGCTGCCCGGAGGTGTTGCCGCCCCAGGACCACACGGTGCGGTCCGAGCGCAGCGCGAGCGAGTGGAGGTTGCCGGCCGAGACGGCGAGGACGTCCTTCAGTCCCGGCACCTGTCGGGCGAGGACGCGCTGGAAGGACATGCTGCCGGAGCCGAGCTGTCCGGACGCGTTGCCACCCCAGGCCCACACGGTGCCGAGCGGGGTGACGTAGAGCGAGTGCTGGCCACCGGCGGCGACCCGGGACGACGCGGCCTCCAGGGAGCGGGAGGTCCGCGCTTCGGGGAGGGCCTCGGGAGAGGGTGTACCGTCACATCCCGTTGCGAGCAGCAGGCCCAGCACCAGGAACAGTGGGAGACCCGCGCCCACCCTCAGGTTGTCCATCCGCATCACTCAGCCTCCAGCGAGAAGCGGCCGTCCATACATCGTGTCCTTGGGGAATGAGAAGCACGGAGCGTGAGCTTGCTCGCCCGGGCGTGCACGTGACGTCGCGTCATCGGCCCGCGTCAGGAGGGACCCTGGTGCCTCCCGGGCGGGCAGGCGGGCCATGGGCGCACACGCGGGGGGATTCACGTTTCTTCACGGAGGAGCGCCTTGCGGCGCGTGGGGCGCGGGGGAGTATTGGGGGACATGGATTCACCGGCGCGCTTCATCGTCTTCGCGGTGCTCACGGGGCTCATCACCGTGGCCGTCCACATCTACCTGTATCGGCGCCTGTTCGCGGACACGCTGGAGGACGCGCGATGGCGGCGGGTGGGGATGGGGGTGCTGACGGCGCTGGGCACGTTGTTGGTGTTGTCCTGGTCCGTGACGCGCTTGCTGCCGATGGACGCGTTGTTCGCGGTGGCCACGGGCGTGTGGATGTGGATGGGCGCGGCGCTGTACCTGCTGCTCGCGCTGTGGGGCATCGGCGGTGCACGGGCGCTGGGTCGACGGCTGACGCGTGCGCGCGTGCCGGAGGCGGACACGGGGAGCGTGGTGGCGGGCGGGTTGATGGCCGTGGTGGAGGGCACGGGGAGCGGGCTGGAGGTGGAGGTGGCGCCCGCAGAGGTGAACGTGGAGCGGCGGCGGTTCCTGGCGCGGGCCACGGCGGGCGGGGCGTTGCTCGCGTCGGGAGGGCTGACGGGCTACGGGGCGTGGCGGGCGTTCCATCCGCCGGTGGTGAACGAGGTGGCGGTGAAGCTGCCGGGGCTGCCGAAGGCGTTGGATGGGTTCACCATCGTCCACCTGAGTGACATCCACGTGGGTCCGGTCATCCAGCGGCGGTTCATGGATGAGCTGGTGGCCCGGTGCAATGACTTGCGTCCGGACCTGGTGGCCATCACGGGTGATTTGGTGGACGGGAAGGTGGCGTCATTGGGGCCCGCGGTGGCGGCGCTGCGGGAGCTCCGGGCGGGGCACGGGACGTACTTCGTGACGGGGAACCACGAGTACTACTGGGACCAGGACGCGTGGGCGCAGGCGCTGGAGGGAATGGACATCCAGGTGCTGCGCAATCGGCATGTGAGGATTGGCGATGCGGGGGCGTCGTTCGACCTGGTGGGCGTGGATGACTGGTCCGGCGGGCATACGGGCGTGCGCGGGTATGACTTGGAGGCGGCGGTGAAGGGGCGCGAGCCGGAGCGGGCGGCGGTGTTGCTGGCGCATCAGCCCTCGAACTGGCGGGTGGCGGCGCAGGCGGGGATGGGATTGCAGTTGTCGGGGCACACGCATGGAGGACAGTTCTTCCCCTTCACGCTCGCGGTGTCGGCCATCTGGGAGCACGACGCGGGACACTTCCAGGAGGACGGCAAGCACCTGTATGTCAGCCGTGGAACGGGCTTCTGGGGGCCACCGCTGCGCGTCGGCGCGCCGCCCGAAATCGTGAAGGTGACGCTGCTGGCCTGACAAGTCATGACAGACCTGGATGCTAGGTCTGTCTGACCATGCGAACCCGACCCGCCGTCTGCCTTTGGCTGTTCGCCGTCTCCTGGCTGGGCTGCGCCAGCGTCGCGCCTTCCGTGGCGCAGCAGGCCTGGGAGGAGGCGGAGACCGAGTGCGACGCCTCGAGCGAGGACCAGTGTGTCACCCTGCTGTGTCTGGGGGACACCTGTGGGTTCTATCCCTGCGAGAGCACGCCCGGCGCCATCGAGCTGACGCGGTTTCCTCCCTCGCGACCACCTGCCGCCGCCGCGGCTCCGGGCAGTGGACCGAGGAGGAACTGGGGAGGCGCACAGCAGCTCCCCAAGGGTTGGGTGATGACGTTCCCCAACTGGAACGGCGCGCCCTCGCAGGTCATCCCGCCGTCACATCAGCTCCCGAAGGGACGTTGGGAGAAGCACCACATCTTTCCCCAGTCCCGAGACCTGGCGATGTGGTTCGAGCAGCGGGGGGTGAAGATCCACCACTACACCATGCCCATTCCGCTCCACGTCCACCGACGCATCCACGATGGAACTGGAAATGGTGGAGCGTGGAATGACGCGTGGCGCGAGTTCAGGAAGCGAAACGAGTACGCCCCACCTGTGGAAATCTACAAGTTCGCGGGCGAGTTGATTCACCGCTTCGACCTCATAGGCGGGCCGATCCAGCCCTACTATTCTCGGCCTGGAGCGTGAGGTTCTCTGACGGATGAGTCGGTTCTTCTGGCTGAGCGAGGATAAGAAATCCATCACGGCGAGCTTCGACGCCACCCACAAGTGGGGGCTTCCAGGTGCGCACTGCGACACGTGCGGCGCCACATGGGCGAGCGGGGGGCACCAATATCCCGCGGTGGATCTCTCCCAACTGCCAGAACGTCGCGAGTTCGAGCGAGCACGCCCCGAGCCCTACGCCGAGTTCGTACGGCTCCGGGAGTTGGTGCGCCCGCTCGCACCGCCTCACGCCCCGCTACCTCCAGGCACCCACTTCGGCCCTCTCGTCGGCTCCACTTCAGGAAGGTTCGGCCCGTTCACCTCTCAGGGCGACATGCTGTGGGTGGTTCGGCGGGATGCCTTCGAGAGTCTCCAAGCCGAAGGAGTCCGCGGCCTCCTCGGATGCCCCACCGAGCTGCGCTTCCGCCAGAAGGCCCCACCGGACCTGCTGGAGCTTCAGCTCGAGCCCCATGGCCGCTTGCATCCGGACTGCCTCTCGCCGGATGTACCCCTGCCGTGCGAGACGTGCGGATGGGTCTACTTCCGCCTCCCGGATGAGCCCATCCTGGACGCAGCCTCACTACCCACCGACCTGGACCTGTTCCGCGTGGGTAACTACTCGACCGTGATTGTCGGCACCGAGCGCTTCATGAACGCCGTGCAACGCCTGGGGCTCTCTGGAATCGTCTTCCACGAGCTGCCCACCCGTTAGCGTTCCGCCCGAAATCCACACGGTGACGCTGGTGACCCGAGACCCTCGGGGTATGGTTTTCGCCGCCATGGGCAAGGAACCAGCGAAACGAGAGCTCAAGCAGGAACGCTCCGCGCGAACCCGCGTGGACATCCTCGAAGCCGCCATCACCCTGTTCGCCAAGCGTGGCTTCCTCGCCACCACCATGGCCGACCTCGCCCGCGCCATCCACATGACGCCCGGCGCCCTGTACTGGCACTTCCCCGCGAAGGAAGACCTGCTCCTCGCCGCCATCGACGAACTCCACCAACGCTACGTCATCGCCTTCGAGCCCCTCTTCGCCCACTACCGCTCCCTCTCCGCCCGCGAGCAGCTCCTCGCCTTCACCCGCCGCACTCACGACTTCCTCGGACAACATCGCGAGTGCGGCATCTTCTTCGGCATGCTCGCCGCCGAGGCCGCCGACTCCAACGAGCGCGTCGCCGAGGCCATCCGCGAGAAGCTCGGCCTGTACTCCCACATCCTCGGCGGCATCCTCCGCCACGGCCAGAAGACCGGTGAGTTCCGCCAGGACTTCGACCCCCACGTCGCCGCCCAGGGCATCTTCGGCGGCTACATGGGCGCGCTCATGTACCAGAACCTCTTCCGCGCCACCCTCGACTACGACCCGATGGCCGCCGCCCTCGACGGCCTGCTGGCCAACGGCGCCCTCGCGCGCAAGGACGGCTGACCCCAGCAACGACTCGGGCGGCCCCCAGACACCGGGAGCCGCCCGAACCTCAACCCCGACTCATGTCAGGGCGCGACGAGCACGTTCGGCGCCCCCGGCGTCAGCTGCGTGGTGAACCGGAAGTCCTCCACGTTGTCGTCCGTGTCCGAGCCGTTCGGAATCCGCGACAGCGAGCCCTCCACCGTGTCGATGTCCACCAGACCCACGGTGCTCCGCGGCCCCTCCTGCAGGTCGAACCGCTTCTGCGAACCGCTGATGGTGGCCTGCATCACCGGGCCCTCGTACGACAGCGAGTCCACAATCGCGTCCTGGAGGCTGTCGTAGAGGGCCACCGCGTCCGCCGAGGGGCTGCTCGCCGTGCCACCATTCTGGATGGCCGTCGTCGACAGCAGCACCTTCACGCCCGGCTGGTCACGAAGCACGCCAATCACCGCCTCCGGTCCCACGACCAGGTACTCCCCAGGCCCCAGCGTGCCCACGCTCTTCAGGTCGATCTTCGCGTAGCTCGCCGGCTGCGCCACGCCGCCGTTCACGTAGACCAGGAACAACCCATCCAGCGAGACGGCGGCCGGCGTCGGGTTGAAGAGCTCCACGAACTCCCGCGTGTCCGTGCTGCGCTGGTCGTAGTCGACCTCGTTGACCAACAGGTGATTCAGCTCGGGGCGCTCCGCCGTGGAGACCTGCGCCGTCAGCGTCACCCCCGCGTACGTCGCGCTCAAGGTCCCCGTCGCCGCCTCGGTGCCCGCGGTGAAGAGGGCCTGCGCGGTCCGCTGCCCCTCCGCCACCGTCACCGTGGCGGACTCCAGCGTCCCCAGGCCCGTCTCCGGCGTCAGCGCCACCGCGACGACGGCGCCACCCGCCTGCGCCGCGCGGTCCAACGTCACCGTGAAGCCCTGCTTCGCCCCGAAGAACACCGTCGCCGTCGAGGGCGTCAGCGAGGCGAGCTTCGCCGGAGGCGGCGTCACCGTGACGGTCGCCGCGCGGCTCACGCCGAGCAGCGACGCCGTCACCGTGCCCGTCCCCTCACCCTCCACGTCCGCGGTGAACAGGAACGTGGCCTCCGTGCTCCCCGCCGGCACCGTCACCGTGGCGGGCACCGAGCCGTAGCGCGTCACCCCCGTCCCCGGCGCCGCCCCCAACGTCACCGCCAGGTCCTGCGCGGGCGCCGAGGACAACGCCACCCGGAACTCCTGCGTCTCGCCGTACCGCACGGACACCGGCCCCGCCGGCGACAGCGACACGAGCCTGGGCGACGACAGGTCCACCGTCACCGTGGAGCTGGCCTGGCTGGTCCCCACCACCGCCGTCACCGTGCCCGAGGGCCCCGCCGCCGTCTCGTCGAGCGTGAAGGTGAACGTGGTCTGCAGCGCGTTCTTCGCCACCGGCACGGAGACCGCCGGCGTGAAGGTGCCGAACCCCGTCTCCGGCACCGCGAACAGCGCCACGGACGCGTTGTCCGCCGCGGGCCGGTCCAACGACACCGTGTACGTCACCGAGCCGCCCGGCACCATCGTCACCTCCGCGGGCGACAATCGCGCCACCAGCGCCTGCTCGTCCTGGCCCAGCACGCGCACCGTGGCCTGCCGCGACACCCCGCGCAGCGTGGCCGTCAGCACCACGCTCTCCGCGGGCGCCAGGGCCTCCACCTTCACCTCCACCGAGCTCTGGTTGCGCGGCACGCGCACCACGTCGTTGACCACGCGCAGCGCGGCGCTGTTGCTGGAGGTGACGGCCACGTCGATGGCCTCCGTGTACGTGCCCGACAGCGTCAGCGTGAGGACCTGCGGGAAGGTGCTCACCGCGCCCGTCCCGCCCAGGCGGACGTACGCCCCCGGCCCGAAGCTCGCCAGCGTCGGCATGGGCGGCATCAGGTCCGCCGAGCTGCGCGGCAACACCTTCGAGTCGCTGAACATGTACGTCAGCACCCCGCGCAGCGCGCCGTACTTCGTCCCCACCGCCGGGTCCCGGTAGCTGTAGGCGAAGTCATCCACCATCAACCCCGCCTGCCCCGGGTCCCCGCTCTCGTTGACGAGGAACTGCGAGAAGGAGTCGACGCCGCTGGAGACCGTCACGTCGAACACGTCCACCAGCACGCCCTCCAGCGCCTTCGCCCGAGGCCCACCGGTCCGCACGTCCGCCGTGGTGACGGCCACCGGCGTCGGCAGCGCGCTGCCCGCGCCGCGCTTGCGGTACTTCACGTCCACCAGCTCCGGCAGCCCCTGGTAGATGGTCAGCGTCGCCGTGACGATGTCCAGCCGGTCCCCCACCACCAGGTCGTCCTTGGGCGCGTACACGTAGATGCCCGAGTTCTCCACGCCCAGCCCCGGCGGCAGCGGGTGCACCTGGACCCAGAAGCCCATCTCCGTCAGCGCGCCGCGCACCAGCGCCGTGACGACGACGTCGTTGAACGTCACCGTCTTGCCCACCCACGGATAGCGCCCATCCCCGTCCTGCGTCTTCAGCTCGTGGACCGAGGCGGCCGAGCAGCCCAGGTGGCCCGGGTTCGGGTCGGAGGCACACGCGTCGCACGCATCGCCCTTGCCGTCGCCGTCCTGGTCCGCCTGGTCCGGGTTGGCCACGTAGGGGCAGTTGTCCTGCCACGTGGGGTGGCCGTCATGGTCGTCGTCGCCCGCGGTGTACGTCGTGCACGTGGTCGTGTTCGCGTTCAGCGGGCACACGTCGCACGCGTCGCCCACGCCGTCGCCGTCCGAGTCCGCCTGCTTGCCGCCGTCCATCGGACGGATGGGGTTGAAGACGAACGGGCAGTTGTCGGCGTTGCCCTTCAGGCCGTCGCCGTCCGGGTCATCCGAGCGGCTCTCGCCGGAGTACACGTTCGAGCGCTTCACCGACGCGGGGAAGCTGGGGTTGTTGGAGATGCGGCGGGGCACGCACACCGGCTCGCCCTCGGGCACGCCGCAGGCGAACAGCTTGTAGGCCTCCGGGTTCGCCGCCTCCAGCGTGGCCAGCGTCTTCTTCAGCTCCGACTGCACGCACACCGTCTTGCCGCTGCCGCACACGTCCAGCGCGTCACACGGCTCCGCGCCGGACACGAGCGCGCCCACCAGCGCCTGGTCTCCGTAGAGCGCCTTGCCGCCGCGCATCGTCAGCACCACGTCCGCGGCCTCCGCGCTGATGACCGCGCGGTGCGGAGAGGCGGCGTGCGTGCGCAGCGAGTAGATGGCCAGGTCGCCCAGCTTGCCCGGGGCGATGCGGCCCACCCCGGCCTGCATCTCCACCGCCTCCGCGGCCTGGCTGGTCACCATCCGCCACAGGTCCACGTCGCTGAAGGCCCGGTCGAACTGCACGGTGTTGAGCGTGTCCGCGCACTTCAGCTCGCGCAGCAGGTTCATGGAGCCCGACTGCACCCAGTCGGTGCCCAGCGCGATGTTCACCCCCAGCCGCTTGTACGCCGTCACCATCGCCGTGTCGCCGTACAGCGCGACGTTGGAGCGCGGCGACCAGATGAGGCCCGTGCCCCGCTCCGCCATCAGCGCAATCTCCTTCGCCGTCACGCCCACCGCGCTGATGAGGGACGTGCGCGGCTGGATGACGTCGTTGATGCCCGTCGACAGGCAGCGGAACTCGTTGAGCGCCTCCTCGCCGATGCCCTCGGCCAGGTGCGGCAGGTACGTGCCGTGGTTCGGCAGGCCCGAGGTGCGCGGCATGCTGACGTAGTCACACGTGTTGGTCTTGATGTCCGTCTCGCGGCTGCCCAGCGGGAAGTCCACGGACGCGGTGCTCCACTGGTCCAGGCCCTCCAGACGGCTGATCGGCTGGTCCACGTTGCGCAAGAGGCCCGCGGCGCCGCCCAGGCCCGCGATGGACGTGGTGCCCGCCAGCAGGTGGCGCAGCTCGATGTAGCTCACCGCGTCCACCGCCGAGCGCGTGCTGTTGGCGATGCGCGTGTGGTTGCCCAGGCCGACGACCCAGTCCAGCCGGTGCTCGTAGCGCTCGTCCGTCATGGCGAACGGACCGTTCTGCTTGGTGACGTGCTCGTGCGTGTTGATGAGGCCCGGGGAGATGACGCCCGTGGGGCACGCCACGTGCGTGGCCTCGGCCGCGCCCGCCTCCGCGGAGCAGTCACACGACGCGCAGGTGATGACGCCGCTGGCGTCCACCAGCACCTGGCCGCCCACCAGCGTCTCGTCGTCCTTGAGCACCAGGCCCGTGAACAGGCGCGCGCCGTTGCCGGGCTTGGAGACCTCGCACGTGGCGCCGCTCGCCAGGGGCGGAGCGTCCGCCGCCGCGCAGCGCGTGAGCGTCAGCGAGCAGTCCGCCTCACAGCCATCCTGGCCCGTCAGGTTGCCGTCGTCGCAGACCTCCGTGCCCTCCAGCCGGCCGTTGCCACAGGCCGCCTGCGGCCGGGTGGGCGTGGAGGTACAGTCCGCCTCACAGCCGTCGCCGCCCACCTTGTTGCCGTCGTCGCACGCCTCCCCCTCCTCCTGGACCCCGTTGCCACAGACAGCGGCCTGGGTGCAGCCCGTCCCCTCACAGGGCTTCGGGTCCTCCCGCGAGCACCCGACCTGGAACAGCAACACCGCGCTGAGCGCGGCCAACAACGAGCGAGGCGACATTCGCATCTCGGGGGTCTCCTGATGGCACCCGCCTGGGTGCGCGGACAGCACGTACTTGAAACGCCGCGCAGAGTAGCCTGTGAAACATTTCAGCGACAGACGTCCCCGGGGCAATCCACCCTGGCGAAATGCAAGGGGCTCGGGGGCACCCCCCGCAGCCGCTTCCCACCTTTCTGTAGACTGAGAAGCCGATGACCGCCCACACCCTGACGAGCCCCGTCTCCCGCTTCCTCGACGGACACCTACGACGCGATGCGCAGGGCCGTGAGCTGTCCGTGGCGCGCTTCATGGCGGGCCTGTCGGGCGCGTCGGTGGTGGTGGCGGCGGCGCTGGGTCCCTCGCTGGGCTGGGGGCTCACGCAGGCCCTGATGGGGCTGTCGGCGGTGCTGGCGCTCTACTACACGGCGCTGTGGCGCGTGCTGCGCTCGGGCGCGTTCCATCCGGCCATCCCCTGGCTCAACGTGGCCATCGAGGTCAGCATCCCCGCGGTGGTGCTCGCGTTCGACTTGCGCTTCCAGGGGCCCATCTACGCGCTCACCGCGCCCACGCTGGTCATCTGGCCCACGCTGATTACGCTCGCGACGTTGCGCAGCAACCCCCGGCTGGCGCTGGCCGCGGGCCTGCTGGTGGCCGCCGAGTACCTGGGCATCTACTTCCTCTTCGTCCAGCCGCTGCTGCCGGAGTCGGCGCTCATCACGCTGACGCCGCGCTTCATCGCCACGCGGGCCTTCTTCTTCGTGGCCGCGGGCGTCTTCACCGCCACGCTGGCGCGGCACTTCCTTCAGCTGACGCGGGGGGCGCTGTCCGCGCTGCGCGAGCAGGAGGTGATGGGCAAGTACGTGCTGCACGAGCGCGTGGGCGCGGGCGGCATGGCGGAGGTGTACCGGGCCACGTACTGCCCGGAGGGCGGCTTCCAGAAGCAGGTGGCCCTCAAGCGCATCCTCCCCTCGTTCGCGGACGACGACGACTTCGTCGCCATGTTCCGCCGCGAGGCGGAGCTGTGCTCGTCGCTCAACCACCCCAACATCGTGCAGGTCTTCGATTTGGGGCGGCACGGGGGCACGTACTTCCTCGCCATGGAGTTCGTGGATGGGATGCCGCTGAGCACGCTGATGCGGGGGCTTGCGCGCAGGCCGCTGCCGGTGGCGGCGGTGACGTTCCTGGGGGCGGAGCTGGCGTCGGCGCTCGACTACCTGCACCGCCGCACGGGCACGGATGGACAGCCGCTGCGGCTGGTGCACCGTGACCTGAACCCGCCCAACGTGCTGGTGTCGCGCTTCGGCGACGTGAAGCTGTCGGACTTCGGCATCGCGCGGGACTCGGCGCGCTCGCAGCTCACCGCCGCGGGCAGCGTGCGCGGCAAGCTGGGCTACATGGCGCCCGAGCAGGCCGCGGGCAGGCCCTTCGATGGGCGCGCGGACCTCTTCGCGCTGGGCCTGACGCTGCACGAGGCGCTCACGGGGCGGCGCGCGCTGCAGGGCTCCACGCAGGAGGCGCTCTTGCGCGCCACGCTGGACCAGGAGGTGCTCCCGCCCTCGCGCTTCAACCCGGAGGTGCCGCCCGCGCTGGACGCGGCGGTGATGGGGCTGCTCGAAAAGCGGCCCGAGCAGCGCACGGCCAGCGGGGCCATCCTGCGGCAGCAGCTGCTCGCGCTGGAGGGAGAAGCCGCGCCGTATCCGCGAGGACAGGCGCTGCTCGCCAGCGTCCTGCGCGAGGCGTCGGAGCGGCAGCAGCAGGAGAAGGCGGCCCAGGCCTCGCCCGAGGCTCCCGCGCGTGTGCCCGTATCGGCGCGCTCGGCGTGAGGCGCTGACGACACACCGAGGGAGCACGCGCCCCAGGGCCGCGCTCCGCGCTCCCGCGGTGAAGCCGGAGCACACCTCCCCACGCCGCTGACCATCACAGTGCGCGCCCCCGCGAAACTCCTGCTGCCCGGACGACCGCGCGCTACGTATCGTGTCGATGCGCGCCGCCCGGTCCGCCTCGACTGTCCGAGGCGTCCGTGCCCGGCCACCGCCCACACCCCTCGGCGCCCCACCTGGAGCCCTTCACCATGGATGTCGCTGTCCTCACCTATTCAGACATGCCCGAGCTCGCCGAGTTCGAGCGTCCCCTGCTCCCCGCGCTCCGCGCGCTGGGCCTGGATGCGCGGCCCGTCGTCTGGGACGACCCGACGGTGGACTTCCACACCGTGCGCCTCGCCGTGGTGCGCAGCACCTGGGACAGCCACCTGCGCCGCGACACCTTCGTCGCCTGGGCCCAGAAGGTCGGCCGCCTCACCAGGCTCCACAACCCCGCCGACGTGCTGCGCTGGAACACGCACAAGTTCTACCTGCGCGAGCTGGAGGAGAAGGGCATCCCCGTGACGCCCACCGCGTGGGTGGAGCGCGAGGGCACCCTGGACCTCGAAATCGTCGCCCGCGCCCGGGGCTGGGACACGCTGGTCCTCAAGCCCGCCGTGTCCGCCGGCGCCGTGGAGACGCACATCATCCCGCGCGCCGAGGCCGCGGCCGGCAACGCGCTCGTCACCCGACTCTCCGCCACCAGCGAGCTCATGGTGCAGCCCTACCTCCGGGCCTTCGAGTCGGAGGGAGAGCGCAGCTACATCTTCTTCGACGGCGCCTTCAGCCACGCGGTGCGCCGCCCGCCCACGCTGAAGTCCGCGCCGCGCGGCTTCTCGGAGCCCACCCTCTTCACGCCCGACGCCAAGGAGCTGAAGCTGTCCGAGCGCGTGCTCGAGGCCATGGGCGCCCCGCTGCTCTACGCCCGCGTGGACGTGGCCACCGACAACGAAGGCGTCACCCGGCTGCAGGAGGTGGAGGTCACCGAGCCCGCCCTCTTCCTCAACCTGGACGCCGAGGCCCCGCACCGGCTGGCGCGGGCCATCGCCGCGAAGCTGTAGCGGCGTCGCCGAGGGAGTGCGCGCCTAGAGGCCGCACTCCTTCGCGTCCGTGTTGCGGAACGCGCACAGCAGCCCCGGCTGGCGCTTCTTCCAGAAGGCCCAGTCGTGCGCGCCGCTCACCTCGTTCACGTGCACCACGCCGTAGCCCTTGTTGCGCAGCGCGGAGACGAACTGGAGGTTGGACTGACAGTCGTCCGCGCCCTGCTCGCCGTCGCGCGTGCAGCCCGCCGAGGGTGAGCCGTGGTCCACGTAGAAGCGCACCGGCACCACCGGGTCCGCGCTCGCGCGCACCACCATGGCGTTGCCGTCGTTGCGGTCCACCTCGCCGTCGTGCGGCCAGAACAGCGTGCCGGACTGCGTGCCCACGAAGCCGAACTTCTCCGGCGCGCGGAAGCCCGCGTACACGGAGATGAGCCCGCCCAGCGACGCGCCGGAGATGCCCGTCTGCTGGGGCCCCGTCTTCACGCGCATGCCCGACTCCACGCGCGGCATCAAGTCATTGACGATGAAGGCCAGGTAGTCGTCACCCCGAGGCGTGGGCCAGCCCGGCGCGAGCGCGGGCGGGAAGGTGTACTGCCCCAGCCGCACGTCCTGGCTCGGCAGCGCGATGAACACGAGCACCGCCGAGTCCTGGGGCCGCGCCTTGTAGTGGGCGTCCGCCGCGTCCACGAAGGACTCGCGGGTGATGCTCTCATTGCCGTCGTGCACGTACATCACCGGCAGCGACGGGCACTCCGGGCCGTCGTACGACGCGGGCGTGTAGACGAAGACATCGCGCGCGTCGTTCAGCGCCGTGGCGCGCACGTCGTACCACGCGGTGAGCCGGCCCTTCGCCGGGTCCTGCGCGTCCGGATAGACGAGCGAGTTGAACTGGCCCACGTCGTTGCGGTTGAGGCGGTCCCACACGACGTTGCGCGCGCGCGGGTCCTCGAAGAAGCTGCCGCCCTTCACCAGCTTGTACGGCTGCGGCCCCGTGCGCGGAACCTCCACCTCCGCGAGGTACAGGTCCGTGTCGCGCACCTGCCCGAGCGGCGTCGCCGTGGGCGACCACTCGTTGAACTCACCGGCCACGAAGGTGTCGCGCGCGGACTCGCCCCGGGCGAAGAAGGCCACGCGCTGGCGGCCCGCGCTCGCGTCGCTCACCAGCGGCGTGCCTCCCTGGGCCTCCACCTGCTCCACGAAGCGGTCGATGGCCTGGGTGCGCTCGTTCGACGTCGTGGCCCGACCCATGGCGAGCTGCAGGTCCGCCAGGAGCGACATGGGCGCGCCCTTCACCACCGCCTGCCGCTGACAGGCCCACGTCGTCGGACCGCCTCCCCCGTCGGGCGTCGACCCCGCGTCCGGATAGGACTGGGTGAAGGGCGGCGGCGGGACGACGGGCGCGCCCTCCGAATCATCACAGGCGGACGAGAGGCTCGCGCACAGCAGGACCAGGGACAGACGGCGCATCGCGACTCCAGGCGGCGACAGGCGAGAAGCAGGGACGGACTACGGCTGCGGCTTGGCGGCGGTGGCCGCGGCGGGCACGGTGAGCTCGCGCCCCCACACCCGGACCTTCGTGGCCTTCTCCGCCTCGCCATCGAAGTAGATGCTCGCCTTCACCTTCACGGAGGGCGGCACCTTGATGGAGTCGGCCGACTGTCCGGGGGAGCGGGCCTGCAGCGGCGTGGCGAAGCCGTCCTTGTCCAGCAGCTGCGCGCCGCCGCCCTCGTGCAGGCCCAAGAGGTGCAGCGGCTGGTCCGTCTTGTTCGTCACCGCGAGCACCACCTCCACGCCGCCGCCGTGGGAGGGCTTCGCCTCCAGGACGGACAGCTCGGTGTTGGCGGCCACCTCCTCGGCGGTGGACAGCGTGCGCGAGCCGTCCGCGCTGGCGGCGCCCTTGCGGCCCTCGTTGAAGCCCTCGACGACGCCGCTGCCGGCGCCCTTGGCCACCTCCACCGTCTTGCCCACCACCGTGGCGGTGACGTCCTTGGCCGTCTCACCCTTGCAGGCGGGGACGAGGAGCAGGAGCGGGGCGAGCAGGAGACGACGCATGGGACCTCCAGAAGGATGTGGGCGCGGGTGTACTACAGGGCCCACTCCGCGCGCGAGTGGGGGGCCACCCGCCGGGTTTCAGACGATTCGTGGACACCGGAATGCACCTTCTCGCGCGCTGCGGGGGCCGAAGGGGTTATGAGTCATCCATGGCTCGCGCACTGCTGCTCTCGCTGCTGGTGAGGCAGCACCTGGCACTCAAAGAGAAGTTTCGCGCCAAGTACCCGCACCCCTGGCTGGTGTGGGAGGCAGGCGCGTGGAACGTCCCGGAGACCGTGGACGGAAACGTGGGCGCCACCCGGCTGCCGCTCACGGACCTGAAGGACTGCCTGCCCGCCGGGGACGCCATGTGCTTCGAGCTGGTGGCCCTGGCCGAGCGAGGGCCCATCCGCCTGGGCCGCGCCTCGCAGAACAACGCGCTGGTGGTCAACGACGCCACGGTGTCGCGCGAGCAGCTCATCCTCACGCCCCAGTCCGAGGCCACCTGGCACGTGGCCCGCGTGGCCGACGCCAGGCCCGTGAAGCTGGACGGCCGGGAGCTGCCCGACGCGGGCGTGGTGCTGACGCCCGGCGCGAAGCTCGAGGTGGGCGACGTGCGCCTCACCTTCCACGACGCGGCGGGCTTCGACGAGCGCATCTCCCGCATCGCCGCGCAGGTGCTCGCCCAGACGGCCACCTCGCGCTGAAGGTCCAGGCCGAGGCGGCGGCGAGGGCCTCCCGCCGCCACGAAGCCAGGCCTAACGCCCCGAGGACTCGGCGCTCGCCGAGCGCGCCTTGGTCTTGCGCGAGGCGGCGGCGTCCTGCGACGGCTTCTTCGCGCTCGGCTTCTTGCTCGCGTTCGCCCTCGGCGCGGTGAGCGACTTGGCCAGCGGCACCTCCAGCTCCGTGTGCGAATCCAGCCGCACCGAGCGCTCCGAGGACACGTACCCCGCCAGCTCCACGCGCAGGTGCAGCGGCACCTCGCGGCGCGGCAGCTCGCGCACCAGCGGCGTGACGCCCAGCACCTCACCGGTGTCCGAGCGCACCACCTGCGCGCCCTCCGGGAAGGAGTGCACGGTGAGCCGCACCGCGGGCACCACCACCTGCTCGGGCGCCGCCGCCAGCACCAGGGGCTCCGGCGCACGCTCCGGGGAGACGACGGACTCCGACGCGCTCGGGACGATGACCGGCGCGCTCGATGTCCCGGTGCCGCGCCACACCAGCGCACCGGCCGCGAGCAGCGCCACGACGCCCGCCCCCGCGGCCCACTGGGCGCGGCGACGATGGGGGCCCATCACCACGGGCATCCGCCGCGTGGGCCGCTCCGACGGCTCCAGCGCCGCCACGGCCTCCGGCGACGAGGGCACCTGCACGGGCAACAGCAACAGCCCCGTCGTCACCTCCGCGAGCGTCTGCGGCCGGGCCTCCGGCTCCTTCGCCAGACACCGCATCACCAGCTCCGCGAGCTGGGACGGGAGCGGCTCACCGGTCGCCAGCTGCGTGGGCAGCGGCGGCGGCGGCTGGGTGATGATCTGCACCACCAGCTGCCCGAAGGCCTCCGCCTGGAAGGGCGGGTGGCCGGTGAGCATCTCGTACAGGATGTTGCCCACCGCGTAGATGTCCGAGCGCGCGTCCACCGTCAGGCCCGCGGCCTGCTCCGGGGACATGTACGCCGGCGTGCCGATGATGGTCCCGTCCAGCGTGCCCGTGGGCGTCGCGCCCTCGGTGGCCAGGTGCTTGGCGACGCCGAAGTCGAGCACCTTCACGAAGTCCGGCTGCCCGGCGCGCTGGGTGAGGAAGAGGTTGTCCGGCTTGATGTCCCGGTGCACCACGCCCACCTGGTGCGCCGCGCCCAGGGCCGCGCACACCTGCACCGCGATGCGCTGGATGCGCGCGAGCGACAGGGGCTCCTGCTTCAGGAGCGCGCCCAGGCCCTGCCCGCGCAACAGCTCCATGACGCAATAGACGTGGCCGCCCTCGCCCTCGTCCACGAAGTCGAAGATCTCCACGATGTGCTCGTGGTTGATCTGATTCACCGTGCGGGCTTCCTGGAAGAAGCGCTGCACGAAGCCGCCGTCGCGCGCGTGCTCGGGCTTGAGCACCTTCAAGGCCACCTGGCGCCCCAGCCGCGCGTGACGCGCCTGGAACACCCGGCCCATGGAGCCCTCGCCCAGGAGCGCCTCCAGCTGGTAGCTGCCCAGCTGCGAGCCCTCCCGCAGCTCCACGCCGACACGTTGCTCGCCGCTCACGGGCCCTCCGCGAGAGGACAACAAGGTCTGCGCGAAGAGGTCATCGTTGCCCATGGTGTGAAGAACTCTCCATGCTCAGGCCCAACGGCAACCCACCGCGGCCCCTCTGTCTTCCACGTAACGCCCACGTCCCACGTCCCCAGCGGTGCTCGCGAGACGGAGGTCGACGAAGACCCTGTCCGAACCCCGAACCCCTCCACCCCGCACGGCCCCGACGCCCCCCCCGCCACCGTCCACTCGTGGACAGGCGCGAGGGCCGGGCATCCAGGCGGGGCGGCGTGGATCACGTGCAGACCCCCGAGCGGCAGACGCCGGCCACGCGGTTGCCATCCACCAGGCGCGAGCAGCGGGAGTTGTTCGGGCAGTCCTGGGTGTCCGCGCAGTCGGTCAGGCCATCCTTGTCGTTGTCGACGAGGTCGTTGCAGCTCACCTCGGCGCAGCGCTTCGACGTGACGCCGCACACCGCGTTCGGCTCACCGGCCACGCACAGCTGGCCGCCGCAGTCGGAGTCCTGGCAGTCGACGCTGGGGTTGTCCGTCGTGCCATCCCCGTCATTGTCGATGCCATCGGTGCAGTTCGCCTCGGCCTTGGCGCTGTTGCGGCACGCGCAGCCCACGCCGCACGACTGGCCGCTGCAGTCCGAGTCCGCGCAGTCCGTCTGGCCGTCTCCGTCGTCGTCCTCGCCGTTATCGCAGGCGCCCTCGACACAGCTGCCAACGTTGTTACACGAAAGCCCCGGCCCGCACTCCTTGCGCTCGCAGTCGGGGTCCGCGCAGTTGAGCCGGCCGTCGCCGTCCTCGTCGCCGCTGTCCGGCGTGCACAGCGACTCCGTCTTGCGGCCGTCAGTGCACACGCAGCCGGCGCCGCAGGACTTGCCTTCGCAGTCGTCGCGGTCCGCGCAGTCGATGCTCCGGTCCTCGTCGTCGTCCTCGCCGTTGCCGCAGTCCGACTCCGTCTGCCGGCCGTTCTCGCAGACGCACCCCACGCCGCAGGCCTGCCCATCGCAGTCGTCGCGGTCCGCGCAGTCGGTGGCCCCGTCGCGGTTGTCGTCGATGCCGTTGCCGCAGTCGAGCTCGCCGCGCTTCTGGCAGACGCCCTCCACGCAGGTCTGCAGCGCGGTGCACACCGTGCCGCACGTGCCGCAGTTGAACGGGTCCGTGAGACGATTGAAGTCCTCGTCCACCTCGCCGTCGCAGTCGTCATCCACGCCGTTGCAGCGCTCGACGGTGGGCAGCACGTCGCCCACGCACGCCACCGTGCCCTGACGGGTGCAGACGGACTGGCCGTCGCGGCACGCGCCCTTTCCGCGGTTGTCGTCCTTGCCCGAGAAGCACGTCGCCTCCAGCTCGTCGATGGCGCCGTCGCAGTCGTCGTCCAGGCCGTTGCAGAGCTCCGCGCCCTCCGGCCGGCAACAGTACCGGGGCCCGTCATCGGGCAGCGACGTACAGACGAAGCCCTCGCCGCCGCAGTCCCCGTCCTTCTCACAGGTGTAGGCGGCGTTGTCGGGGAACGTCACCTTGCAGCCCGCCACGCCGGAGAGCAGCAGCACCGCGGTGAGGGCTCGCAGCCAGGATTCGAAGGTCTTCATAAGGCTCAGAAGCTCCCACCGACGACGACGTGCACCGCCGTGGACGCGCCACCCGCGCTCACCGTGCCCACGGGCGCGGCCGGCTCGCTGCGCGACGGAATCACCAGGAGCCACGTCACGCTGCCGGCCGCCACGGCTCCACCGCCGATGAGCAGCCCCGCGGCCAGGTTGGCCTGTGACTTCGCGTCCAGCATCTCCTTGCGCGTCACGTCGATGATGCCGTCCCCGTTGGTGTCCGTGGCCCGCTTCTCCACGTCCTTGGCGCTCATGCTCATCACCGCGCCCGCGCCCGCCACCGCCAGCCCCACCAGCGCCGTGTAGAACGCCGGCCGCTTGTAGATGGGCGTGCTGGCGCCGCCGCGCCGCTTCGACGACACCCGCGCCACGCCGTCCTCGGGGCCCTCCGGCGCCGGGCCGGAGATCTCCATGCGGACCTGGACCTCCTCGCGCGCGCCGGGCTTGAGCACCACCGCCTTCGTGAAGGACGCGTACTCGTCCGCGGACACCTCCAGCTGCACCGTGCCCGGCGCCAGCCGCGCCTCCACGCTGCCCACGCCGAGGATGCGCTCGCCCACCTTCACCACCGCCGTGGGCACGTTGACGCTCACCTTCAAGAGCGCGCGCGGGCGCGCCAGCGCCATCATCCGGTTGCCCAGCTTCGTGGCCGCCTCCTTCTGGAAGGCCTCGTCCTTGGGGTTGCGCCCCGACACCACGTCCTCGTGCACCACGCCGCGGTCGCGGTCATACGTCCACGCGCGCAGCGTCCACCCCGCGTCCTCCAGCGACAGCCGCGCCGTCGTCAGCAGGTCCGCGTCCAGCTGCTCCGCCGGCTCCGTCATGCACGACGCCTGGGCGCAGCTCAGCGCCGCCTCGTAGCCCGCCTCCAGTCGCTCCCGCGCCTGCTTGGGCGTCGCGGCGAACTCCACCATGCCGGACGACATCGCGCCCTTCGCCAGCTCCCGCAGCCACGCCGACGCCTGCTGCGAGCCTGCGCGCTCCGGCGTCTCCAACCCCAACAGGATGAAGCGCGGCGTCAGCGACACGGCGCTCTCCTCGCCCTCGCGCAAGTCCAGGCCCATGCCCGGCGCCGGCTGCTCCTGGGGCGCGGACTCCGACGACGACGTCTCGGAGCTGAGGTCCAACCCCAGGCCACCCTGCTCCTGGCTCCTCGCGGGCGGAGCCCAGAGCGCGAGCGCCAGCACGGCGACAGGCAACAACGCGGGAATGCGCATGCCGCCGTTCTACTCCTTTGCCATTCCCAACGGAATGATCGGTCCGGTTCCGAACACCGGAACTCCGGATGTGGGTGTCAAACCCGCGTGACACGCCCGCCTGCCCTGCGCGCGACGGGGGAGCGGCTCGGGACAGGAAGGTTGCCGGGCGCCGCGTGGGTCCTCATCTCCCACCCTAAGGAGGCGTGACACATGGCGGACGCAAAGCTCTGGATTCTCGTGGGGAACGCGAGCCGGGCCCGGCTCTTCGAGACGGACGCGAAGGGGCGCGAGGAGTGGAGTCTGGTCGAGGAGTTCTTCCACGAGGAGAGCCGCGTCAAGAGCGAGCAGCTGCGCGAGCAGCCGGACAACCCCAACGCGGGCACCCTGCACGGTCCTCCCGGGGAGAACGAGCCGCAGGGTCGTCGGGAGCTGGAGCACGACCGCTTCGCGCGCGAGCTGTCCGGCGTGCTCGACAAGGGGCATGACCGCCACGCGTTCGACAAGCTCATCATCGCGGCGCCGCCGGAGTTCCTCGGCAGGTTGCGCAAGGCGCTGAGCACGCGGGTGCGTCAGCGGGTCCTCCTGGACGTGGGCTCGGACTACTCGACGGTGCCCGCGCGGGATTTGCCTGAGCGCGTCCCGCTCCTCTAGCCTCGCCTGCCCTTCTGATGACCGGGCCGCCAGGCGACCCGGTGCGAGGAGCAGGCATGGCGGAGGTGAAGGCGGTCCTCCTGGACCTGGGCAACGTGCTCGTCTTCCACGACAACGCGTTGCTCTTCGCGCGGCTGGGCGCGTGCGCGCGGATGTCCGCCGCGGAGGTCGCCCAGCGGCTGATGGGCGCCGGGTGGACCGAGGCCAACCGGGGCACGCTGGACGCCGAGGGCATCCGCAAGAGCGTGTGCGGGGCGCTGGGCGTCGAGCTGCCCATGGCGGAGTTCGCGCCCCTGTGGAGCAGCCACTTCACCACCCACGAGGCCGTGCTGCCCCGGGTGGAGTCGCTCATCGGCCGGGTGAAGCTGGTGCTGGTGTCCAACACCAACGCGCTGCACGCGGCGTACTTGCGGCCCCGGCTGCCGCTGCTGCAGCGCTTCGACGCGCTGGTGATGAGCTGCGAGGTGGGCTTCGTGAAGCCCGAGCCGGACATCTACCGCATCGCCCTGGAGCGCGCCGGCGTCGAGCCGCGCGAGGCCGCCTTCTTCGACGACCTGCCGGAGTTCGTGGAGGCCGCCGACGCGCTGGGGCTGCGTGGGCAGCTGTTCACCACCGCCGACGCGTTCGACGCGCAGCTCGCCCGGCTGGGGCTGTGAGCCAGCGCGCTCAGTCCTCGTACTTCGCCACGGGCGGCTCGTGCAGTCCGGCCTGGGCCCACTTCTGGAAGGCGGGCTGGGACAGGAGCGTGTCGCGGTACGCGGCGCTCACCGGGTCCAGCGTCACGTCGTAGGTGACGAAGCGCGTGGCCACCGGCGTGTAGAACGCATCCGCGATGCTGAAGCGGCCGAACAGGAACGGCCCGCCCTGACCGAAGCGCGAGCGGCAGTCGTTCCACAGCGCCTGGATGCGGGCGATGTCCTCGGCGACGCCCGGCGCCCGCCCCTGTCCCGGCTTGCGCGCGCGCAGGTTCATCCCCATGTGCTCGCGCAGCCGCGAGAAGCTCGAGTGCATCTCCGCCGTCACCGAGCGCGCCACCGCGCGGGCCTCGCGCGACTCGGGCCACAGCCGGGCCTCCGGGAAGGTCTCCGCCAGGTACTCGCAGATGGCCAGCGAGTCCCAGATGACCAGGTCTCCGTGTCGGAGCGCCGGCACCCGTCCGCTGGGCGAGTGCTCGAGGATGCGGTCCTGGGTCCCTGGCGTGTCCAGGGGGATGACGACCTCCTGGAAGGGCTGCCCGGTATGGCAGAGCGCCAGGTACGGCCGAAGCGACCACGAGGAGTAATTCTTCGAGGCGACGACGAGGGTGAGCTGGGGCATGGCGCGCACCGTAGCGCCAGCGTCCGGTGAATACCCGCGCTTCAGTTCGCCGTGGGCGTGCGACTCAACAGCGAGCGCATCCGGGACAGCCACGGCCGACGGCCGCGATGCTCCCGGGGGTCGATGCGATAGACGGCCACCGGCAGGCGGATGTTCTTCATCTCGCCCCGGCCCAGGCGCACCGGCGGCGACGCCAGCCGGCCTTCCACCTGCCGGGCCACCGACTCGCTGACGTAGAGCGTGCCGGGCCTCGCGAGCGCCTCGATGCGCGCGGCCAGGTTGACGCCCTCGCCGAACACGTCGCCGTCGCGGTGCACCACCATGCCCACGTGCACACCCACGCGCAGCACCACGCGGCGCTCGGCGGCCACGGTGCCGTTGTGGGTCTCCAGCTCCCGCTGGAGCGCCAGGCCGAAGTCCACGGCGGACATCCCGCCCTCGAACTCCAACAGGAACCCATCCTCCAGACGCTTCACCTCGCGCCCTCCATGGCGCGGCAGCAGCTCTCGGACCAACGACGCGTGTTCCTCGCGCACCACCTGCTGGAGCGCTTCATCACGCCAGGACTGACGGCTCACGGCCTCGATGCCCGTGAACAGGATGGCCGACAGTTTCCCCGGCTCGGGTGCCTCCACCACCATCGCTCATCTCCCCTCCCCCCGATGCCAACTGTTCGAAAGCCTACTCCAGGACGCGGTTCCCAGTCCCCGCCGGGCCCCCCTCACGGCGGAGACCGGACCTCGGACGGCCGCTTGCCCTGGTAGGGCGCTGCCTCGCGAAGCTGAACCATCCTATTCGACACCATCAGGAGAATTCATCTTTAACGCAGCGCAACACCCGTCCGCAGGAGGGCGTGGTGGGTCGTGTCTGGCCAACGACGTGGCGGGTCGGGCGGGGGTCTGACGGATGACAGAGGCGAGCGGGGCTCGCCGGTGCTCACAGGGTGATGCCGTGCTGCTGGCAGTACCTGCGCACCTCGGCCTGCTCGGAGGCGGGGACGCGGAGCCAGACGAAGCGCGCGCTGGAGAGGTCCTTCTGGTGGCAGTGGGCGCGCGCGAGGAGCGCGAAGGAGGCGCCGGTGGCCTGGTCGCGCTGACTGCGGCGGGCCAGCTGGATGGCTTCGCCGGGGTCACCACGGGCCAGGGCCTTCTCGGCCAGCTCCAGGTCCGTGGGCTTCGTGCCTTGGCCCTCGGGCTTCGCCTTGGCCTCGGGAGATGGCTTCACGGAGGACTCCATCTGACCGATGCCCGTCGGGGGTGGCGAGGGGGCCTGCGTGTTCTTCTCCGCGGGAGGCGTGCCCTGGACGAGCCGTGTCTGTGATTCCGGCGCGGGCGGAGGCGCTGGCGCGGCGGGCGCGACCTCGGGCGGCGGCGCGTTCTGGGTAGGAGTCGTCGCCAGGGGGACGGGGGTGGTGGAGCGGTTCTTGTGGGTCGCCACGAGGCCCGCGCCCACGAGGGCGACCACGCCGGCCGCGAGCAACCATCGCCCGTAGCGCCTGCGGCCGACCACGGGGACACCTCCCGAGGGCGAGCGGATCGTCACCGGCTCGGAATCCGAGTCGGGCTCCACGGCAGGCGCGTTCGCGGCGGGAGGTCTCCAAACCTCCAGCGGGACGGCGGGGGTGTCCGGGACGGGAGGCCGGGGGAGCTCGGGTGGAGGGGAAGGCTCCGCGACGGGAGGGCGCGCGACGACTCCGGGCTTCGGAGGGGAGACGCGCACCGACTTGCCGACGAGCCCCGACGCGGGTGCACGCGAGGGGTCGACGGAAGGGTTGTCCGCGTCCTGCCCCGCGCGGCCCCGCTCGGCATCGGACGACGCCCTCGCGGCTTGAGCCGCCACGCCGCGCGCGGGACGCGTGGAGCCATCACCGCCATGCACCACGGCACCGAGTGGCGCGCGCGCCGGAGCCTCGGCTCCGTTCGCGGCACGTCCCGCGCCCTGCGCCGAAGCCTCCAGGCCACGGCCCGTCGCGACAGGCCCCTGCGCCGAGCGCGCCGACGCATCCGCGCCGTTCGCGTCTCGTCCCGTGCCATGCGCCTCGGCTCCGTTCGCGGCACGTCCCACGAGTCCCGCGCCCTGTGGCGAGCGCGCCGACGCATCCGCGCCGTTCGCGTCTCGTCTCGTGCCATGCTCCGAGCGCGCCGATGCATCCGCGCCGTTCGCCCCGCGTCCCGTTCCATGCGCGGAGGCCGCCACGCCATTCGGGGCGTGTCCGGTGCCCTCCAGCACGGCTCGAGACGAGACCTCCTCGCGAGGAGCCTCCACCGGCTTCGCGCGCGAAGCCGCGTCCGCCTGCGGCCTCGAGGCCCGCCAGGGCGAGACCACCTGCGTCGCGGGCTTCGACGGCGGCGACGCGATGGGCCGGGGCTGCACGGTCGCCGTCGGCACCTGCGCCGCGGGCCGCACCACCACGGGCGCCGGCGCATCCGGTGACGGCGTCGCCGTGCGCAAGGGCGTCCCCGTCAGCGCGGCGATGAACGCGCTCACGTCCGGGAAGCGGTCCTCCGGGCGCTTCGCCAGCGCCTGCTCGATGGCTCGCACCACGTGCACCGGCGTCTGCGGCGCCACCTCCAGCAGCGGCTCCGGTGGATCATAGACGATGCGGTAGATGAGCTCCGGCAGGATGCCCCCGTCCTTGAAGGGCAGCTTGCGCGCGAGCATCTCGTACACCATGCACCCGAACGAGAAGATGTCCGTCCTCGGGTCCACCTCCCGGTTCTTCCCGGTGGCCTGCTCGGGCGCCATGTACTGCGGCGTGCCCAGCAGGATGGCGTCCTGCGTCTGCACCGTCTTCGAGTCGATGATCTTCGAGATGCCGAAGTCGAGCAGCTTCACGTGCTCCACCGACATCCCCCCGAGCTCCGTGGGCACCAGGAACACGTTGCCGGGCTTCAAGTCCCGGTGCACCACGCCCGCCCCGTGCGCCGCCTGCAGCGCCGAGCCCATCTGCCGCGCGATGGAGAACACCTCCGGCAGCGTCAGCTGCGCGCCCTTGCGGATGCGCCGGGACAGCGGCATCCCCTTCAGGTGCTCCATCACCAAAAACGGCGAGCCGTCCGCCAGCGTGTCGAAGTCGATGACCTCCACGATGTTCGGATGCCCCAGCCGCGAGGCAATCTCCGCCTCCCGCCGGAAGCGCAGGTAGACCTCCTCCCCCAGGCTCGCGTCGTGCCGCAGCACCTTGACCGCCACGTGCCTGCCCGGCAGCCGCAGATGCCGCGCCAGGAAGACGGTCCCCATCCCTCCTCGGCCCAGCACGCCGGAGATCTCATACGTGTCCCGCAGGACCGTACCGAGCGGGATGTCATTCGTTGGCGAGGAGCCCATGGATGAAGCCGGCCTTCACACCGGAAACCTCATTCTATCCTGGAACCCCTGACATGCCTCGGCCAGTCATCAGCCATCCACGCACGTCCCCGCCGAATTTCCGCAGGCACACTGCATCCCGAGGTGCCCTCAGCGAGGACACCTCGGGGTATCGACTTCTCACAGCTTGAGGAAGCCGAGAGGAAGCGTCCTGAATCCAACCTACCTCGCGGGTGGGGCCTCGACGTCGCTGGCTGCCTTCAGCTCGCGCACCACGCGGGCCGCGCCGTAGACGTGCTCCAGCGCGGCGAGGATGCCGTCCCCGTGCACCGCCACGGCGCGGTTCGTCTCCGGGACATAGGCGTAGCGCCCGCCGAGCGAGTGCAGGTTGCCGTCGAAGATGAGCCCCACCACGCGCCCGTCCCGGTCCACCACGGGCGAGCCGGAGTTGCCGCCGATGATGTCGTTGGTGGTGGCCATGTCCAGGGGCGTGGCGTCGGGCACCTTGCCCTTCGCCTTCATCCACGTGTCGGGCAGCTTGAAGGGCTCCTTGCCGGTGTGGCGCGCGTAGGCCCCGCCGAACGTCGTCAGCGACGCCACAGGACGGCCATTCTCCTCCCAGCCCTTCACCTGACCGGGGTTGAGGCGCAGCGTGAAGGTCGCGTCGGGGTAGCCCGAGGTGCCGTACACGGCGAGGTGCGCCTTGGCCAGCCGCTCGCCGTTGCGCTTGAGCACCGCCTCCACCGTGTCCTCGTAGCGCTTGCGCACCTCGCGCGCCGGGCCGTCCACCTTGCGCGCGAACAGCAGCATCGGGTCCTTGGACGCGTCCACCGCGGCCTTGCCCCCCTCGAGCAGCGCCTTGCGCGTCTTCACGTCGCCCAGCTTCGTGCCGCGCACCAGCGCGCGGGCCAGCCCCTCGGGGGACTCCGTGCCGAGCACCTCGCGCACGAACGGGTCATCCGCGCCCAGGGTCTCCCGCAGCCGGCCCAGGCCGAAGGCGAGCATCGACTCGTCCAGTTCCAGCGCGATGGGCGCGCTCCTGAGCAGCTGCTGACGCAGCGAGGGCAGCTGCGCGTCCGTGTACTCGCGCAGGCGCTCCGCGTTCGGCTTGCCCTGCTCCTCCGACAGACGCACCAGCTGCCGGGCGATGCCGAACAGCTCCGAGCCGTACGCGTCCCCCGCCTCCTTCATGCGGTACTCGGGCAGCATGCGGCGGTACGTGTCGAGCGCCTTCGCCGTCTCCTCCCACGCCCCCGCCGTGGCGGCCTTCACCTGGGGGTTGGCCTCCACGCGCCGGCGCAGCTCCGCCTCGTCCTCGCGCTTCTTCGCGAGCAGCGCCGGGTCCGCGAGCGCCTGGAGCCGGCCGCGCAGGGCCTTCAGCCCGTTCTCCACGCCGCGCAGCCTGGAGCGCGTGGTGCGGAAGCGCTCCGGCGACGTGCTCGCGTACTCCTTCAGCTTGCCGCGCACCTCCGCGAGCATCAGCAGCGTGTAGGGCAGGTTCACGTCGCGCTGGAACTCCAGCTCCGCGACGC
This sequence comes from Myxococcus faecalis, assembly GCF_050039385.1. NCBI lineage: Bacteria > Pseudomonadati > Myxococcota > Myxococcia > Myxococcales > Myxococcaceae > Myxococcus > Myxococcus faecalis. The sequence goes on from NZ_CP144336.1 coordinate 3,727,322, forward strand.
TCGCCTTGCGCTCGGTGCCGCCGGGGTGGCCGGAGACGAAGACCAGGTCCCCGTCCTTCGCGCCCGTCTTCGCCCACGGCAGGTAGTCGGGGCTCTTCGCCGGCTGCTCGTCCTTCCACACGCGCAGGAAGGCCACGTCGTAGCCGAAGCGCGGGAAGTTGAAGTTGTCCGGGTCTCCGCCGAACGCCGCCATGGAGAACTCGGGCGCGAACACCAGGCGCACGTCCTGGAAGCGGCGGTACTCGTAGAGGTGATACTTGCCGCCGTTGAACAGCGTCACCACGTCACAGCGCACGTCCGTGGACGTGGCACACGCGGACTCCACCGCGGACATCTCCTTCTTGAGCGCGGTGTTGAAGGCCGCGCCGGACAGGCCCTTGGTCGCCGTGTTCATCCGCTCGGTGACGTCCGTCATCTTCACCAGCTGGTTGGCCTCCACCTTGGGGCAGCGCCGCTCCTCGGCGGGCGTGCGGGCCTGGAAGCCCTTGGCCAGCAGGTCCTCCTTGGGCGAGGACAAATCCTCGATACATCCTCGGATGCAGTGGTGGTTGGTCATCACCAGCCCCTCCGGGGACACGAAGCTGGCGGAGCAGCCGCCCGCCAGACGCACCGAGCCGAGCCGGACCTTGTCCAGCCACGCCTGGGTCGGCGTGAAACCATGGGCCTTCTTCACCGCCTCCACGGGGAAGGCGTCGTAGGTCCACATGCCCTCGTCCGCCACGGCGGGCAGCGACAGGAGCAGGCCAAGTGCGAGCAGTGCACGGTCCACGGGTGTTCATCCTTCTGGAAGTCGAGTGAGAAAGGCGCCGCACAACGCCCGCTCGGCGGCAGCATTCCCGAGGGGAATCACGCGGCGCGTCAGGTATGGTGGAGGCAATGGCCGCGAAGCACCACATCTATCTCGTCCCCGGTTTCTTCGGGTTCATCAATCTGGGCGAGCTCGTCTACTTCGGACACGCGCTCGACTACTTGAAGGCGGAGCTGGCCCGGCGGGGCATGACGGACTCGGAGGTCACCATCGTCCTGTCCCATCCGACGGCGTCCATCCGCACGCGCACCGCGGACCTGCTCAAGGTGGTGCAGGAGACGGCGGGTGGGGACGACGGGCCCATCCACCTGGTGGGGCACTCGACGGGTGGGCTGGACGCGCGGCTGTTCGCGAGCCCCGGCGCGCAGCTGGCGGAGGGGTTGGAGCTGGAGCCGTTCGCACGCAGGGTGCGCTCGGTGGTGACGGTGTCCACGCCGCACGCGGGCACGCCGCTGGCGTCGTTCTTCCTGGGGCTGTTCGGTCAGCGGCTGTTGAAGTTGTTGTCGCTGTTCACGGTGTACGTGCTGCGCTTTGGCCGGCTGCCGCTGCGGGTGGTGTTCCGCTTCGGGCACCTGATGGCGCGCGCGGATGACCAGCTCGGCTGGAAGCAGACGCTGTTGGACCAGCTCTATGACCAGCTCCTGGGGGACTTCTCCTCCGAGCGGCGCGACGCGGTGTCGAAGTTCCTGAGCGACGTGGGCAACGACACGTCGCTGATTCCGCAGCTCACGCCGGAGGGCATCGACCTGTTCAACGCGAGCACCGTGGACCGGCCGGGTGTGCGCTACGGCTCGGTGGTGACGCAGGCCAGGCCGCCTTCGCTGCGCACGCGTGTGTCCGCGGGCCTGGACCCGTACGCGCAGCTCACGCACACCATCTACGCGTTCGTGTATGGACAGACGCAGCGCATGCCGCTGACGGCGCTGCCGTTGCACTCGCCCGCGCAGACGGCGGCGCTGGTGCAGGCGTATGGCGCGATGCCGGGGCCCACGGCGTGTGACGGCATCGTCCCCACGCGCTCGCAGGTTTACGGACGCGTGCTCGCGGCGGTGAGAGCGGACCACCTGGATGCCATCGGACACTTCGATCAGCCCGCGCACCAGCCGCCGCACGTGGACTGGCTCATCTCCGGCTCCGGCTTCCGTCGGCCCCAGTTCGAGGCCACCTGGAAGAGCATCACCGACTTCATCTTCGAGGATGCGTCGCGCTGAGGTGTGGTGACGCCGCGCTCCCCGCGAGCAGTGGGACCAGGTCCCGGACGGCCGCGCGGAGGCCGGCGGGACTCGCTCCCGAGAAGCCCAGCACCAATCCCTGCTCCCGCTTGCGTCCCAGGTAGAGCGGCGACAGCCGGCGTGCGCCCAGGCGCCTCGCATCCGTCCGCTCGACCAGCGCCAGGTCCTCACACCCGGACGCCAGGAATGCCGTGACATGCATTCCCGCCTCCGCCGCGCCGGGTCGAAGTCTGGGATTGCCTTCACGTCGCAATGCATCCAACAGCGCATCGCGTCGCTCCGAGTAGACCTGCCGCATGTGTCTCAAATGGGTGACGTAGTGGCCCGAGTCCATGAAGTCCGCCATCGCGGCCTGCGGCAGCGTGGGCGTGTGTCCCTCCGTCGAGGCGCGCGCCGCGGTGAAGGGCTCCACCAGCCCCTGGGGCACCACCAGGAAGGCCAGTCGCAGCGACGGGAACATCACCTTGTTGAAGGTGCCCGCGTAGAGCACCCGCCCCGCGGCGTCCATGCCCTGGATGGCCGCCACCGGTCGCGTCGCGTAGCGGAACTCGCTGTCGTAGTCGTCCTCGAGCACCCACATCCCGGAGGCCCGCGCATGCTCCAGCAAGGCCAGTCGCCTCGGCAGGCTCATCGTCACGCCCAGCGGGTATTGGTGCGAGGGTGTGACGTACGCCAGCCGCGCCCTCGGCGCCCGCGTCCTGCCCGTGTCCACCTGGAGCCCCTGCGCGTCCACCGGCACCGGATGCAGCCGCGCACCCGCAGCGTCGAACGCCACGCACGCTCCCAGATAGCCCGGCTCCTCCAGCCACACGCCGTCGCCTTCATCCAGGAGCAGCCGCGCCGTCAAATCCAGCGCTTGCTGTGTGCTGGAGAAGACCAGCACCTGACGCCAGGCACAGCGCACGCCGCGCGCGGGCCCCAGGTGCGCCGCGATGGCCTCGCGCAGGGGACGAAAGCCCTCGGGCTCACCGTGGAGCATCCGCTCCGGCCCCCACGCCCTCGCCTGCCTCGCGACGGCGCGCGCCCAGGCCTTCGCGGGAAACAGCTCCAGCGCGGGGAGGCACGGCGTGAAGGGCCGCACGTCCCGAGGCTCAGGTGGAAGCACGTCACCCGCCATCCGCCGTCCCCGACGGGAGAGCCCATCGCCCCGGGCCCGTGGCGAGCCACCTCGCACTGGGGTGCTTCGGGGCGCGCGTGAATGCTCCGGCAGCGCGACGGTGCTCCCCGAGCCCACGCGCCGCTCCAGGAAGCCCTCGGCGTCGAGCTGCGCGAAGGCCTCCTCCACCGTGCCTCGCGAGAGCCCCAGCTCCCGGGCGAGCGTGCGCGTGGAGGGCAGCCGGCTCCGAGGCGCCAGCGTCCCCGAGAGGATGGCCTCGCGCAGCCGCTCGTAGAGCCGCCGATGCAGCGGGCCTGTCCCCCGACTCGAGTCCAGCATCAGGAAGGACAGGGGCACGCCCTGGGAGCGCTTCGGCATGGCCCCTCACGTAACCGGGCCCCGTGAAATGGTCCACCCCTGTGCACCGAAGTGGTGCTTTCCCATGGGCCACTTGGAGCGCACTGTTCCGAGCGTCACGGCCCATCCACCAGGAGCCCTCCCATGACCACGCCCTTCTCCTTCGTCCTCGAAGTCCCCGCCGCGTCACCCGAGGAGGCCCGCCGCCACTTCCTCGCGAAGCTCTCCGTGGAGACGGACGCCGCCGACGTGCACCTGGACCTGGAGCGCGGCAAGAAGGGCTTCATCGTCGTGGACACCCGCTCGCCGGACGCCTATGCGGAGCGCCACATCCCGGGCGCGCGGAGCCTCCCCACGCGGAGCATCTCCGAGACCACCACCGCCGGCCTGAGCAAGGACGACGTCATCGTCACCTACTGCTGGGGCCCGGGCTGCAACGGCTCCACTCGCGCGGCGGCGAAGCTGGCCGCGCTCGGCTTCCGCGTGAAGGAGATGCTGGGAGGAATCGAGTACTGGGTGAAGGAGGGCTACGCCACCGAGGGCACGGCGCCCCAGGGACAGCCCGTGTACGCGGAGCGCTGAGCCCGTCAGTACACGCCGATGAGGATGACCTTCACGCGCGGGTTGCCCACGTACTCCTCCAGGCGCCAGCGGCTGCGCAGCCCGTCCGAGCGGAGCCCGCCAACAACACCGTCACAGGTTTCGGAGGATCAACTCTTCGCGACGTGACGCCTTGGACGGATAGGTCCATTTGCAACAGACCCCAGCGCCCAACGGGTTGGGCATGCCGAGCGTATCGCCAATGTCCTCGAAGAGCGCCCTCGCGAAGAGGAGCGCGGAGGAGGACTCCGTCATGAGCCAGTCAAGCGTACGGAGCGCATGAACACCTCCGATGGTCTCATCATACAAACCCCCAGACAGCTCCACGAGGAACTCCAGGTAGCGCTTGGGGTGCTTTTCCTCCCTCCACCATGTAGCGCCATGCTTCGCCTTCCTGGCGTTCTCGACGGCGGCCCGCGGAAGAAACCTCGGATCGTTTGTCTCGAAGTCTTCGAGGTCAGCCTCAGTCCGATACACCGGAGTCGCGGCCGCAACCCCTGCCCGCTGCAGCGCCGCTGGCTCTCCGAACAAGTACGCCTCGGCCAGTGGAACCAGGAGATGGAAGGAACAGCGATTGCGAAGCTCCTGCGCGATTTTCTCGACCGTGCTCGAACTGAGCGACAGCGACTTCGCGCGGGACTGAACCTCTTCCACGACTCCACGGCGAATCCAGCCGACAACGACCTCGGGCTGATGCGCGTTGGCAAGTTCCAGGTCGTCGATGCCAACCACGAGGTCCGGCAACGAAGTGTTCTTCTTGGAGACGTCCAGCGTCTCCGTGACGAGCGCCTTTGCCATTCGCTGCACGGTCCTGGGCGTCTGCGCGGACGTCAGAGGTGGCAATGGGTTCGTGGTCACGGCTCCATCACCGAGCTTTCTCGGTGGGAGGAACTCCACCTTCGCCCCGGCCGCCCGCAAGAGGCGTTCCAGGGACTCCCCAAGCGCACGTTGCTCCATGTCCCCCGTCACGATGAGCTGCACACGCATCAGGTCTTCTCGTTGGCCGCGAACACCCCATCCACGTAGAGTTCGCCAACCGTGTAGTTCGCGAGCCAGTTCCGGTCATGCAGTTCGTTGAGTCGGACAGGCGCGACCTCATGGCCAGGCTCTAGAACGAAGATGCGCTCCGGCTCCGCATTGAATTGATTGAGAAGGACAGGAGAATGGGTCGTCAGCAGGATGGTGAGCTCATTCTGCCGGGCCCAGGCACGACTTCGAGCAATGAAGCGCCGTATCGCAAAGGGATGCAAGGCGTGCTCTGGCTCGTCGATTGCGACCACGCCCCCCTGCTCGGCGGACGCGACCTGGGCAAGGAGCATCAACATGGAGACAACACCATTCGCCTCGTGGCTGATGGGGTTGGGGACCTCCGCGCCAGGGCGATAGATGCGTGCCGTGATGGTCTGCCCTGCGTCGAAGTCCATGCTCTCGTACACGCCAGGGAAGGCGGCCTTCATGCCTTCATCGACGAACACGAAGCGCCGTGCGTCGTCCCGCCGATCTCTCCACTGCCGCAGCATCGTGAAGACATTGCGCCCGCGTGTGTGGAGATGACGGTCCTCAGTTGCCCTCGAACCTCCTTCTCGCAGCCCGTGGAGATCCGGGTCGTGATAGACATGGATGCCACGAATCAGCGAAGCAAGCCGGGCAGCCTCCGCATCTTCTGGATGCACCTCTGTCACCCAGCGAAGTCCAAGCCGCTCCGCGGCCACCGGAGGCAGCTCCTGCGGCGCGCCCCGGTAGCTGAAGTTTCCGAGACTGTCGCGCCGAAAGATGACCTCATCACCTCGGCACAGACTCTCATCCGTCATGGAATCGACGGTAGCGCCCCGAGGGATGAGCCGGATGCGCCAGCTCAAGTCGTCAAGGTCGATACCAAGCTCGACCGGCTCGCCTTCAGCCGCGGCGTGGTTTCGGAGATTGTAGCTGCCGCCCAATACCTGGGAGACCGCTTCGGGCAGGCTGCGGTCAAACGCGGCGCGGATGGCCTTGAGCGCGAGCAACGCGGTCGTCTTGCCGCTGCCGTTGGCCCCAGTCAGCACCGACACACCTTCAAGTGGCCAGCGAATGCGCCTCAGTGCGTAGAAGTTCGAAACATGAAGGATGGGCATGACGGGGTGCCTCAGAATCATCGCTGCCAGCGGCTCGGATAGCCTGAAGCGACAGGTTAGTACACCAGGACGGTGCCTCCTGGCCCGAAAGTCGTGAGACCCGCGGGCATCATCGCCTCCATCCACCGCTCCGGGAGGCCCGTCAGTACACGCCGATGAGGATGACCTTCACGCGCGGGTTGCCCACGTACTCCTCCAGGCGCCAACGGCTGCGCAGCCCGTCCGAGCGGAGCCCATGGCCCGACTCCGGGGGCGCGTCCGCGCTGGCCAGCGCCTCCTTCAGGTGCGCGACGGCCCACTGGTCGAACTTCGGGTCACCCGAGCCCTCCAGCACGCGCAGGTCCACCAACTCACCGTCGCGCGTCTGCCGCACCTCCACCACCGCGGCGAGCGCGAGGATGGGCTCGGTGACATCCACCATGAACATGTTCGCCGCGCGCCCCGCCTCCACGGCCGCCTGCATGCGATTGCGCTCCTCGAGACGGCGGTCGCGCTTCGTCGCCACGTAGGGCGAGCCCGTCTCACCGAAGCGCTTCACCGCGTCCACCTGCTCGCGCTTCATCCGCGAGGCCAGCACCTTCAGGTCCGGCGACGGTGGGTTCACCAGCTTCTTGGCGAACCGGTCCTGGAGGTTCGTGAAGTAAGGATTCACCGCGCCACTCTCGGCGCGCGCCGAGGCCGCCGCGTCCGCCGCCCAGCCATCCACGCGCGCCTGGGCCTCCTCCGCCTGCTCGCGCGCAATCACGCTCGGGTCCGTCCCCGCGTCGCCGTTGTTGCGCAGCGTCCGCCCGGACTGCGATGGGCCCACCGGCATGCCGCCCACCCAGCCCTTGGGCATCAGTGAAATCGCCGGCCCGCTCGCGCGCGGAGCATCCGCGGGCAGCTCTTCGGAACCGGGCGCGTCCTCCCTCTTCCCGCCACCGGGCGCCTGCGCGACCCGCGAGGGCTCCGTCGACGGCGAGGACGGCGGCGTGGCGGGCGCTTTCGCGATGTCCGCCGGCGGACGCTCCGCCTTGCGCGGGGGCTTCGGCGGTTGCGGCGCGGAGGGGCTCGTCGCCGGAGCGGGCGTGGCCACCTGCCGCGGTGCCTTCATGGGCACGTAGACGATGTCCAGCTCCGTCACCGTCGCCGTCCGCCGCGCGGGCACGGGTCCGCTCATCCGCGACAGCGCCACGAAGAGCGCCGCGTGCAGGAGCAGCGACAGGACGACCGCGATGGACCACGAGGAGCGCCGGGACACACCTGAAGTCTGCCTCCAGTGCCTCCCGAGAAGAAGCACTTCGCCGCTCGAAATGTCCGGCCCCGAGCCCCTACCCGGTCCCTCCCACGACGAAGGGGGCCTGGAGCCGCGTCATCGCGACCCCGTGAGCAGGCCCGTCTTCCAGGGAACCCGGGCGCGCCTCGCGATGCTCACGACGGGGCTGGCCGCCACGTGTCGTCGGGGAGACCGCCCGGTCGGCCGGCCGCTCTGCGGGCGTGATGGGGCGCCATGGCGCATGTGGGAGGTCATCCCCACTCTTCGGAAAGCTTTCTGGAGGGAGCGCCAAACCATGAACTTTCCCAGCCATGTGAATGTCCCCAGTGAGAAGCGTGAGGAGATCATCGACCTGCTCAACACGCTGCTGGCCGACTCCATCGACCTGCACTGGCAGATCAAACAAGCGCACTGGAACATCCGGGGCACGCACTTCTACAGCCGCCACCTGCTGTTCGACGACCTGGCCAAGCACGCGCGCAAGCAGGCCGACGAGTTCGCCGAGCGCGCCGGCACCCTGGGCGGCTACGCCGAGGGCACCATCCGCCTGGCCGCCAAGAACAGCGAGCTGCCCGAGTACGACCTCAAGGCGGTGGAGAGCGAGGACCACCTGAAGGCCCTGGTGGACCGCTTCGCCCGCTACGCGGCCTCCATCCGCGGCGGCATCCAGCGCTGCGACGAGCTGGAGGAGCCCATCACCGTGGACCTGCTCACCCAGGTGCTCGGGGACGTGGAGCTGGACATGTGGTTCCTGGAGAGCCACCTCAACGGCGGCGCGCGCCCGGGCATGCGCCCCGGCAAGGGTGGCCGGGACGCCGGCGCCGAGCCCTCGCGCCCCACCAACGCCTGAGGCCGCGACAAGGGTCCTCCCTTCCACACGGGCCCGGCGCTTCCACGAGCGTCCGGGCCCGCGTCGGCATATAGAAGGCGTCCTCGAAATCCTGGGGACGTCATATGAGCGCCGAGACACGGATGGACGGGAAGGTGTGCCTCATCACCGGGGCCACCGGCGGTATCGGCCTGGAGACCTCGAAGGCCCTGGCCCGGTTGGGCGCCACCGTGGTGCTCGTGGGCCGTGACGCCACCCGCACCCAGGCCGCCGTGGACGCCGTCAAGGCGGAGGCGCCGGACGCCCGGGTCGACTTCATCCTCGCGGACCTGAGCTCGATGTCCGCCGTGCGCGCGCTGGCGAAGGTGTTCCTCTCGCGCTACTCGCGGCTGGATGTGCTGGTGAACAACGCGGGGCTCATCATCGACCGGCGACAGGTCACGGTGGATGGGCTGGAGGCGACGTTCGCCACGAATCATCTGGCGCCCTTCCTGCTCACGAACCTCCTGCTGGACACGCTCAAGGCCAGCGGCGCCGCGCGGGTCATCAACCTGTCGTCGGACGTGCACTACATCGGCAAGCTGGACTTCGACGACCTGCAGAGCGAGCGCCGCTATGACGGCTTCCGCGTCTACGCCACGTCGAAGCTGGCCAACGTCCTGTTCACGCACGCCTTGGCGAAGCGGCTGGAGGGCACGGCCGTGACGACGAACGCGGTGCACCCGGGCGTGGTGCGCTCGGGCTTCGGGCACAACACGCTGGGCTTCTTCAAGTGGATCGTGAAGCTGGGCGGGCCGTTCTTCCTGTCGCCGGCCGGCGGCGCCAGGACGTCCATCTACCTGGCCACCTCGCCCGACGTGGAGAAGGTCTCCGGGAAGTACTTCGTCCGACGCAAGAAGAGGAAGCCGTCCGCGGCCGCGCGGGACGACGCCCTCGCAGAGCAACTCTGGCGCGAAAGCGCGCGGCTCACGGGAGTCAGCACACCATGATTGACCTGTACACGTTCGCCACGCCCAACGGGCGCAAGGTCTCCATCGCCCTGGAGGAGCTGGGGCTGCCCTACACCGCGAAGTCGGTGGACATCTCCAAGGGCGAGCAGTTCAAGCCCGAGTTCCTGGCCATCAACCCCAACAACAAGATTCCGGCCATCGTCGATGCGCAGGGGCCGGGTGGACAGCCCATCACCGTGTTCGAGTCGGGCGCCATCCTGCTGTACCTGGCGGAGAAGACGGGGAAGCTGATGCCCTCGGACCTGCGCGGCAAGGCGCAGGTGACGCAGTGGCTGATGTTCCAGATGGGCGGCGTGGGCCCCATGTTCGGGCAGCTCAACCACTTCGCGCGCTTCCACTCCTCGAAGATTCCCTACGCCATCGACCGGTACACGCAGGAGTCGAAGCGGCTGCTCAAGGTGCTCGACGGGCAGCTCGGCAAGGGTGACTACGTCGCGGGGGCGTACTCCATCGCGGACATCGCGCTGTACCCGTGGGTCGCGGGCTCGCAGAGCTACTTCCCGGAGCTGTTCGCGGGCCTGACGCGCGTGCCGCAGTGGCTCGCGCGCATGGGCAGCCGCCCCGCCGTGCAGCGCGGCATGAAGGTTCCCTGAGTCGTCCTCCCGGGATGCGGCCGGACGACGGCCGCGTCCCCGCTTGTTGTCCTCCGTCATGCCCACGCTCGAACAACTCGTCTTCGACAACACCTACGCCCGCCTGCCGTCTGGATTTGGAGCGAGGGTGGCGCCCCGCGCCTTCCCGAACGCCCGGCTGTTGAGCGTGAACCCCTCGGCGATGCGGCTCTTGGGGTTGGAGCCGGAGGAGGCCCGGCGGCCGGAGTTCGTCGAGGCCTTCGGCGGGGGCAGGCCGCTGCCGGGCATGGAGCCCTTCGCCATGGTGTACGCCGGGCATCAGTTCGGCGTGTACGTGCCTCGGCTGGGGGACGGGCGCGCGCTGCTGCTGGGCGAGGTGCGCACGGCGGACGGAGCGAAGTGGGATTTGCATTTGAAGGGCGGAGGGCCCACGCCGTTCTCGCGGGGTGGGGATGGGCGCGCGGTGCTGCGCTCGTCCATCCGCGAGTACCTGTGCGGTGAGGCGATGCACGGGCTGGGCATCCCGACCACGCGGACGTTGTGTCTGATTGGTGGGGATGAGCCGGTGTACCGCGAGGAGGTGGAGACCGGCGCGATGATTGTGCGGATGGCGCCCTCGCACGTGCGCTTCGGGACGTTCGAGTACTTCCACTACACGGAGCAGCCCGAGCAGGTGGCGCGGCTGGCGGACCACGTCATCGCCGGGCACTTCCCGTACCTGTCGGGCGTGGAGGGGCGGTATGCGCGGTTCTACGCGGAGGTGGTGGAGCGCACGGCGCGGCTGGTGGCGAGATGGCAGGCGGTGGGCTTCGCGCACGGGGTGATGAACACGGACAACATGTCCATCCTGGGGCTCACGCTGGACTATGGGCCGTTTGGGTTCCTGGATGACTTCGAGCCGGGGTTCATCTGCAACCACTCGGACCACCGGGGCCGGTATGCGTTCGACCAGCAGCCGCGCATCGCGATGTGGAACCTGGCGTGTCTGGGTGAGGCGCTGCTGACGCTGATGACCGAGGACGAGGCCCGCGCGGCGCTGGGCACGTTCGAGCCGACGTTCAGCGCGCACTTCCTGTCCTTGATGCGCGAGAAGCTGGGGCTCCAGGAGGCGCGCGAGGAGGACCGGGCGCTCGTCGGGGATTTGTTCTCGGTCATGGCCGAGGCGGCGGTGGACTACACGCGCTTCTTCCGGGCGCTTGGGCGGGTGGAGGACGCGGCGGTGATGTTCGCGGACCGCGTGCCGTTCGATGGCTGGGCGGAGCGCTACCGGGCGCGGCTGGCGGCGGAGGGGAGCGTGGATGAGGAGCGCCAGGGGCGGATGGAGCGGGTGAATCCCAGGTATGTGCTGCGCAACTGGATGGCGCAGGCGGCCATCGAGCGGGCACGGCAGGGGGACTATTCGGAGGTCGTGCGGTTGCTGTCCGCACTGGCGGACCCCTTCACCCAGCGCCCCGAGTACGAGGAGTACACGGTGGCGCCGCCGGCCTGGGGTCGGCACCTGGTGGTGAGCTGCAGCTCTTGAGGGGCTGGCTGGTGTTCGAGGGAAGTGGTGGATTAGAAAGACGGCCATGCGTCAGGTCGTCATTCCCAAGAACGAGCTCAGTGAGTTCGATTTGCCCCGGGTGTGCGTCATCACCGGGCAGACAGAAGGCATCACGTTCCAGCCGGTGAAGTTCTCGTGGTATCCGCGCTGGCTGCTCATCTTCGTGCCGTTCGCGGCGCTCATCGTGTTGCTCGTGGCGATGCTGCTGACGAAGAAGGCGCAGGGGACGCTGCCGTTCAGCGAGGAGGGCTGGGCGCAGTGGAAGCGCGCGAAGCTGGTCTTCGGGTTGTCGTTCCTGGGGACCATCGCCGTGTTGTTCGGCTCCATCTTCACGTTCGGCGGGAACACGCAGACCGGGAGCTACCTGATGGTGGGGGTCCTGGTGGCGGTGCTCGTGCCCGTGGTGGCGTACTTCGCGGTGGTGCAGGGGAAGGTGCCGCAGGTGTTGCGCATCGACGACCGGAACATCACGTTGCGGCTGCCCAGCGATGAGGCGGCGTCCGCCATTTTGAGGCACCTGCAGGCGGGACAGGCCTCGCGGGCGATGCCGGCGCGTGAGGTGCGCTCGGCATGAGCGTGGAGGCTCCACCGGAGGGAGCGAGCTGCGCGGCACATCCGGACGCCGAGGCGAGCTGGGTGTGTCTGCGGTGTGGCACGTTCATGTGCCCGGCGTGTGAGCGTCGGGTGCGGCCGGAGGCACGGCCCATGTGTCCGACGTGCTGGGATTTGCGCTCGCGCGTCGTGCCGGGGCAGGAGGGCACCAGCAAGTCGACGGTCATCACGGGCTTCGTCCTGGGTGTGCTGTCAGTGCTCCCCTTCTGCTTCATCCTGCAGGCGGGCGCGGTGATCATGAACCTCGTGATGATGAGCCGCGTGGAGAAGACGCCCGAGCTCGCGAGACTGCGCTGGATGCCCATCGCGGGCCTCGCCTGCTCGGGACTTGGCTTCGCCATCACGCTGCTGGTGTGGATGCTGGGGGGCGACCTGCGGGACTGAGCGACGACAGCCACACCAGGCCATCGCTCACAGGCGATTTCTGCCCCGGCCCCCATCTGCTGTAGCTCCATCCAGTCGTCCGAAGAAGTCCTCAGGGAACTCGACTTCCAGATGTCCACGCTGTTCGAGGTGGTCGAACAAGCGGTTCGTCACGTGTCGAAGCTCAGCGATTTTGAGCTTCATCCCTCAGACCTCGTCGAGTTCCACGCCCAGGGCGCCAATGAGGCCCCAGAGCTCGTCCTCTCACCAGAGTTCCAGCTTCAACTGCGACGCCTCGCGCAAACTCGCCGCCTCCCTACCCCAGTAGGTGCGCGTCGCACCATCAGCCATCAGTTCCTTCTTACAGCGAGTCATGAGCCATGAAGACCACGCCAAGAAACCTGGAGGCTTATCCACCTCTTTCTCTCCTTCATAGTACCGAGCCTTGAAAAACAGACGCCCCGGGCGCATCACGGAGTTGTTCACCCTACATGGACTGAACTCAACGACTGGCGAGTCAGTCGAATCCACCCTGTAGAGATTCCTACCTGGAATCGGTTGAAACCGGACCCCAAGCGCGTCCACGCCCCTAACCAGATAAACCATGTGGGTTTGCTCCGCGAGCACACCTTTAGCGTCGACAACACAAGGCGTCTCAGTCAGGCCCTTGACCACTCGGAATTCCTCTCCCGCACGAAGAACCGCCTCCAATGCCTTTACATCCATACCCGTAAGGCACACTGCCATTTGTCGTCCCACAAAGACCTCGTCAACTGTACGAGCAGAATCGCTGGCGAAACTCGGCCACCTCTTGAACTTCTTGGTTCAGACCTCGTCGAATCTGCCGCCGAAGATGCCATTGGCCTCCAGCGCGTCCTTGAGGTCCTCATCGACGATGATGGGAGCGTGCCATCCCCAGGTCCGGAACACGCGAGCGTCGCCAACCTTCGTCTTGTCGATTCGCAACCTGGACACTGAACGGTACTCCCCGACCCGCTCCGTGTACTCGTCCGCGGTACGAATCTGGACCGCCGCGCATGCGGCGTCATCGATGCACCGAATCTCCCGAGCCACGTTGAGCAGGAAGAAAGGTTGAGACTCTCCCTCGACATCCACCGAGAAGAGCTGAACATCTTCGGGAGCCATCTGGCGGAACAGGGACGCGACCCGGTCGCTGACAATCGGCGCCTGCCCTGCCCCTGCGGTCGTGAAGTCCAGTGGAGCCCCTGCTTGGTAGAGCGGGATGCGCAATCGCTCGGTCAGCTCGACCGGCTTCCCCTGGATGAACTGCCAGATGTCCTCGATCTCGTCTCCGGCGGGATTCTGAGGGTCCGACAGGTACCAACGGCCGGGCACGTATACGTCGATCTTCAAATCAAAGAAGCGGCGCCCCATGTGTCATCCCTCGATGTCCTTCAACACCAGCTTCCGGAGCCAACTGCCAGGGGTCGTCAGGTCTCGTGCAATCTTCGCCAGTTCGTCGACAAGCGCGACACGGCACTTCGCGGGCCCTCGACAGCCCTGCATGGCGTCCGTGAGCCGGCGGAGCACCTCCTGGTGATACTCAGCAGGATGCGGGCCCTTGTGCCCCTGGATTCGTACGAGATTCGCGGTGTCATTCAGGCTCATGTTCGCTCGTTCGAAGAGCGCCTGGAAGATCGGCGTCCATGGGCCACCGGATACCTCGGAGATCTCGTTCTTGTCGGTGCAGATATGGTGGACGTTGCCCTCCGGGTCTCCCTGGATGACGCCCCCAGCCTGCGCGGAGGCGCCCGGTCCCATCGCCACGGCGGCGACCGCCGTCGGCGCGAGCGTCACGTTCAACACTCCGGCGGAGGCCACTGAAATCGCCTGGACCTCGCCGACCAGGGCCCCCGTGAGGAGAAACCCACCCTCCATCTGGGCCCGGGAAGCCGCGTGAGCGAAGCCCGGCAGCCTGGGCCCCTGCGCGGCCATCGCCCCCCTTCCGCCCAGCGCCGACAACGCGACCACCACCAGGACTCGCGCGCCGTTGTCTCCGAGGAGCTTGCCGAAGCGGTGCCCCGCCCGCTCCAGGTCCGCGAAGTTCGCCGCAGCCTTCGACTCGTCCATGAGCCGCAGGAACCCCTGCCCCAGATTCCACACCGGCCCGGTCCCCAGGTACGCAATCAACGACGCCGTCAGCGCCACCGCGACGAGCTTCGTGATCGGCTCCGGCGCCACCAGCATCACCAGCGCCGTCCCAATCATGGAGGTCACCATCGCCCGCAACGCAGCCGCGTTCACCACGTCACCCAGCGCCTCCTCCACTCCCTCCCAGACCGTGTCGAGCGCGAAGTAGAGCGCCATCATCCTGCGCTCCATCGGCCCCAGCGCGAGCCCTCCCGCCAACATCCCCAGGCAGTTTCCAGGATCGTCCTGCCGCTGGCAGATGCGCTCGTACTCCGGAGAAACCGCGCGCCCCCGCGCCCCATCCACGAATCCACCCGAGGACGCGAGCAACGAGCGCCGGAGGTCCTCCTCCTCACTCTCCCTGAACGCCACATCCAGCTTCATGTCGAGCACGAGCCGGGAGACCACCTCCTTGAAAGCGTCTTCTTCAATCTCGACCGGCGCTGACTCCACCGGCGTGTAGGCGATGGACGTCCCCTGCCCGGTCCTCAGGTTCACGACCCGGGACGCTGAACACCCGACACCGAGCAACAGCAGTGCGATGAGCCCCTCGAGCTTCATGTCTTCCCCCCAACCCTGACGCCAATGCCTCGGGCGGTGCGGCGCGACATAACAGCCCAGACAGACAACCTCAAGGGTCACCAACCAAACGAGTGACTCCATACATCTTTCCATCTCCACTCCAGCGACGGCGCCACCCGGCACTTGAGTTCCCGCCCCGCGCTCGCCCAGGATGTCCGCATGCGCGCCCTGCTGCTCCTCGCCGTGCTCCTGGCCTCCTTCGCCCAGGCCCAGACGGCCCGTCCCTCGTCCCTGATTCCGAACTTCGACGACGCCCGCGACAAGGCCCCCGAACGCTCGTGCGACAAGGACTGGAGCGGCCGCGTCACCTGGGGACTCTGCACTCTCTCCCGGCAACCCGACGCGCTCTGGTTCCTCGAGAAGAACGACGCCCTCATTCGCGGCAGCTCGAAAGTCTGCGGCCAGGACCAGTCCATCAAGAGCCTCACCCTGTCGAGCTGCGGCAAGCCCGATGCCACCGTCGTCGACGCCACGCCCTGCGCCGCGCGGATCACCACCTGCCTGCATGAGCTCGGCACGGGCCTCATCGCCGTGGAGCACTACGACGTCGGCAACTCCACCACCTACGTGCGCGTCTACGACGTCCCCAACCGCAAGCGCCTCACCTCAGAGCAATGGACCAACGGCTGCACCTCCAGCGCCTGCTCCATGGGCGCCCTCCAGGACGTCGATGGCGATGGCCTCCCGGAAATCGTCTTCCGCCAGTCCCGCGAGCCCACCGCCCGCCCCGAGCGCATCCTCAAGTGGAGGGGCGCCTCCTTCCAGGACGTCGGCCGCTTCCTCTGGAAGGGCCAGCCCACCCAGGCCCGGTAGACTTCCCGACACTCGGAAGGTTGGCGACCCGTAACGTCGCCCACAAAGGCTCTTGCCGGGCCGCGCCTCCGGCACGACCTTTCACCTTCCATGACGACGGACCTCTCCCGCCTGCCCACCCGCGGGCCCCAGGGCGCCTTCCACGTCGTCGTCGAGTCGCCTCGCGGCTCGACGGTGAAGCTCAAGTACGACACCGCGCTCTCGGCCTTCTCGCTCTCACGTCCCCTCACCCGGGGACTGCGCTACCCCTTCGACTGGGGCTTCATCCCCTCCACCCTCGGCCCGGACGGCGACCCGCTCGATGCCATGGTGCTGTGGGACGACTCCACCTGGCCCGGCGTCGTGCTGCCCTGCCGCGCCCTCGGCGTCCTCCAGGTCGACCAGAAGAAGAAGGACGGCAAGCCCGGGGAGCGCGAGCGCAATGACCGCATCCTCGCCATCCCCACCCAGGCGCCCCGCGCCGAACAGCTGCGCACCTACCAGGACATCTCCAGCCGCGAGCGCGATGAGCTCGCGCACTTCTTCCTCACCGTCGTCCACTTCGCCGACAAGGACGCCCGAGTCCTCGGCTGGGAAGGCCCCGAGGCCGCCGAGCAGATGATTCGCACCTACGCCGCGAAGGGAGGCTAGGCCCCATGGCTCAACCCACGCCCATCCGAGGTCTCGGCCCCGACAGCGAGCTGGGACAGGCCGCGCGCCGCATCCTCGCCGGACGACTCGCCGATGTCCGCAAGCCGGAGTCCAAGCTCAACGGCACCATCGACGACGACGCCGTCCACGACATGCGCGTCGCCACCCGCAGGCTCCGTGCCGCCCTCCAGGTGTTCCGCCCGCTGGGTGGCCTGACGAAGCTGGAGCACGAGGTGAAGCGGCTCCAGGACGCGCTGGGCGACGTGAGGGACCTGCACGTCCAGGCTTCATGGCTCGAGGACGTCGCGAAGAAGGCGCGCCGGGAGAAGCCGGAGACCCGCAAGGGCATCGCCGCGCTGGGCAAGGCCCGGCTGTCCGGCCTGGAGGCGCGGGAGAAGCGACTGCGCTCGGAGCTCAAGCGTTGGTCGTCTCGCACCCTGCCTCGCATGCTGCGCAAGGTGGATGGGCTGGAGGATGACCATCGCTTCGGCGGGCGCCGCGTGAAGGAGCCCCTGCACTGGCGCGTGCGCCGCGTGCACAAGCGGATGAAGGTCTACATGGACGCGCCCGACGCCGTCTCCGCCCATGTGCTGCGCAAGGAATTGAAGAAGCTGCGCTACGAACTCGAGATCTTCCAGCCCGCCTTCCGACGGACGCTCGGCGCGATGACCGAGATGCTCGTCCCGCTCCAGGAAGGACTCGGCGAGCTGCACGACGCGGACGTCCGGCTGGAGGTCTTCGAGCGGCTCGCCGCGGGCGGCAAGCCCCAGGAGCGCAAGGCGGCTCGCGCCCTGCTCCCCCTCATCCGAGAAGGCCGCGCGAAGCGCTCCGCCGAGATTGCCCGTGAGCTCCAGCGCTGGCACGCCGAGGACATCCCCCGGCGGCTGCTCCAGGTCCTCTCGTAGCGCGTCGGGCGGGCTCAGGGAGCCGGGGCGTCGAAGAGGGCCTTCTGGATGGGCAGGGCCTCCTCCAGGTGTCCCTGCACCGCCTTGCGCTGCGCCGTCAGCGTCTGGCGCAGCGCCTCGTTGTCCGACTGGGACAGCAGCAGGGAGTCCATCAGCATCGCCGTGCGCGCATGGAGCGCGAGTTGCACGTCCATCAGCGCCAGGTCGAAGCGCGTCCCCTCCAACGAGTCCATCTCCGCCATCATGTGCTGGGCCTCCGCCATCAGCATCGAGGACAGCTCGCTGTCCGCGGGCCGGAGCCCCTGGTCCACGGCCAACAGGCCCAGTTCCTCGCGCGCCACGGTGTGCTCGGTGACCATCTTCACGCTGAAGTCCCGCACTGACGCGGTGGTCGCGCGAGACTGCCCGAGCGCCCCGAAGGCAACCTCGCTCTCGTTCGCGACCTGCACTACCCGGAGGATCTGCGCGTCCGTGAGCTCCACCGTCTGCGTGCTGAGCCCCGGCACTGGGCTCTCGCTCGACTCACTCATGCAGCCCACCGCGAACACCACCGCGCCCGCCAGCAGCGCGCCCATCCACCCTCTCACCCCGTGCATGTCCCCTCCCCGTTCTCCACCCAGGCTGGCGGAGGTTGGGGAGGGGCAGGTGCGAGCGGTATGGGCGCGGGAACCGTTGCCACTGTCCGACGGACGATAGGTGCCCGACCAGCGACGCTCAGCCGTCGCAATCCAAAGGACAGCTCTGGTGCGTCTCCGCACCGGTGCAATAGCCGTCACCGCACCCGTCAACCGGAGCGTCGCAGTCCACCGGGCAGCTCTGGGGCGTCTCCGCACCGAGGCACGCGCCGTCCCCGCACGTGTCCGTTGGAGGCTCGCAGTCCGCCGGACACGTCACCCAGTCCTCGCCGGAGCCACACTCCCCATCCTTCTTGCAGAGCGCGGGCTCCTGCGGTTCGTCCCACAGGGACGCGGCCTCGCTGGCGGTCGGCTCGAGGGCTTGCTCGACGGCTCCACCACAGCCCATCACCACGCCCAACCCCAGTGCTCCCAGGATGACGACGAGACGCTGCTTCATGATGAGACCTCCTCGGATGTTGTGAGGAGGCCTTTCGTATCACGAGGCGCTTTTCGACACCCCATCACCGGAGCGATGGGATTACTGCTGCGGTGTGGGTTGCGTGTCCTGGAGTGGGGTGCTGGAACCAGTGGGCCCACCTGGCGAGGTGGCCTCGATGCGCGTGGCGGTGGCCTCGCCTGACTCATCCATGGTGTACGCGGCGCGCACCTGGGCGCCCTCCGGGAGGTCCTCGGCGACCGACTGGATGCCATTCACCATCACCAGCGTCGAGGGGCTCACCGTCACGCGGAGCTGCGGCTCGCCGTTCTGGCTGAGCAGGACCTCGCTCTCGGAGGCTCGCACCACCTCCCCGGTGAACTGTTGTTCGGCGCCGAGCTGGGCCCCCGAGGACGCCGTGCCGCCCTGCCACGTCCCCGTGGACGGGACGGGGAGCATGACCATGGGCTGCTGGGGTTGCTGTGTGACCGTCCCAGTCTGCGGCTGGGTGCCGGTGGTTTCTGTCTGAGACTGTGTCTGGATGTCGGTGGAGGGCGCGGTAGCCACCGGCTGCTGCTGGGTGTCCGCGGTGGGCTGCTGTGGCTCCGCGGTGCCGAGAATCTGTTCCTGCTGCTGCCGTGCATCGAGTTGCTCGAGGGGTGAGAGCGGCTGGGGCGGCTCCTCGACCGGCTGCGAGGTTTGCGCCGAGCTGCTCGAATCGGTCGAGGGCAAGGTCTGCGATTCACCCGCCGCGGAGGAGCCTCCAATTCCCGGCTCCGTGGTGGACTGGGACGGGACCGACGAACTCGATGATGAGGTCTCCGAGCCCGTGCCACCGACCGCCGCCGCGCTGGACTGGCGCGCCTGCTGCTCCGCGCGCAGCTCGGCCTGCCGCTCCGCCGCGCGCTCCGCCTGCCTTTCAGACTCGAGATCGCTGGCGTCATCCGTCAGCGTCCCCGTGGCGCCAGCGCTCTGCTGGGCCTGTGCCTGCTGCTGCGCCTCACTGCCCTGCTGTCCCGCCTGTGTGGACTGCTGCTGCGCCTCCGAGCCTCCCGGTGCAGTCTGACCCGCTTGAGCCGCCTGTGCGGGCTGCTGCTGCGCCACTGCGCCTTGCTGTCCCGCCGCCTGCGCCTGTTGCCGTGTCGTCGGGTCCACCTGCCCCGCCTGCGTGGCCTGCTGCTGTGTCTGTCCCGCCTGTGCGGCTTGTTGCTGGGCTGCGGTGGCCTGCTGTCCCGCCTGCGTGGCCTGTTGCTGAGCCGCGGTGGCCTGCTGGCCCGCCTGCGTGGCCTGCCGCTGTGCCTCGGCCGCCTGCTGTCCCGCCTGTGCGGCCTGCTGCCGTGCATCCGCACCCGCCTGGGTGCCCTGCTGCGGCTCCGCCTGCCCCTGGCCCGACTGCCGTGCCTCCGCGGACTCGCGCTCGGCCCGGCCCTTCGCTTCGTCCAGCTCGCGCTGCTCCCGCTGGACGTCCTCGCGCGCCTGGGTGGCCTGCTGTTTCTGCTCGTCCTCCTGCGACGACTTCGACCGACATCCCGTGACGAGCAACGCGGCGCCCGCGGCCACCGCCCACTTCGCGCGGAGCTTCATGAGTCCTCCTGTCGTGACTGCCCGAACAAGAAACATGGGAAGTCATCGAACTCCGCCAACCCACGCCCTCTCCGGGCGGCCGCCCACTCGGCCGTCCTGCATCGGGCAGCCCACCTCACGACGCCCTACCCTTTCCGGGACTTTGGGGATAAGGGGCGCACCCCCATGCACGCCTGCGGACTCGACTTCGGAACCAGCAACACCGCGGCGGCCCTGCCCGACGGCACGGTGCTGTCCCTGCAACCCCACACCTCGGAGCCCCGGCTCTATCGCTCCGTCATGTTCTTCCCGGACGACGAGCGCGAGATCTACACGGGCGCCGACGCCATCAACCGCTACCTCGAGGACAACACCGGGCGCTTCATCCAGTCCGTGAAGTCCTTCCTCCACTCCAGCTCCTTCCGCGCCACCCAGGTCAAGGGCCGCACCTTCACCATCGAGGACCTGGTCGCCATCCTCCTGCGCCGCGTGCGCGAGGCCGCCGGCGCCCACATGGGCACGCCCCCGGAGGCCGTCATCCTCGGCCGCCCCGCCGTCTTCACGCCGGACCCGGACGCGGACGCCCTCGCCCAGAAGCGTCTGCAGCGCGCCGCCGAGCTCGCCGGCTTCCAGCACATCGAGTTCCTCATCGAGCCCATCGCCGCCGCGCTCGCCTACGAGGCCCAGCTCACCCGCGACGAGCTGGTCCTCGTGGCCGACTTCGGCGCCGGCACCACCGACCTCACCCTGATGCGCCTGGGCCCCTCGCGCCGGGGCGCCAAGGACCGCCGCCCGGACGTCGTCGGCTCCACCGGCGTGCGCATCGGCGGAGACCGCTTCGACGCCGAAATCATGCGCCACAAGCTCTTGCCCCGCTTCGGCGCCGGCTCCACGTACCGGGTGCGCGGCCTGAGCGACAAGCGCCTGCCCATTCCACAGCACATCATGGCCAAGCTGCTGTCCTGGCACGAGATGTCCTTCATCCGTGAGAAGTCCACCCAGGAGCTGCTCAACACGATGATGGAGACCAGCGACAAGCCGGCCGAAATCGAGGCCCTCCACGACCTGGTCGTCGACAACCTGGGCTACCGCCTCTTCCGCGCCATCGAGGCCGCCAAGGTGCGCCTGTCCCGCGACGACGTCGCCACCATCGACTTCGAGGAGGCCCGCATCAACCTCCACGAGCCCATCACCCGCGCCGAGTTCGACACCTTCAGCCAGCCGCTGCTCGACGAGCTGGAGCAGTGCACCCAGGGTCTGCTCTCACGCCACCCGGAGGCCGAGCACATCGACGCGGTGTTCCTCACCGGTGGCTCGTCGCAGATTCCCGCCGTGCGCCAGCTCTACGTGCGCCGCTTCGGCGAGGAGCGCGTGCGCACCGCGGACGCCTTCACCTCCGTCGCCGAGGGCCTCGGCCGAGCCTCCGCCACCCTGGGCTGAGCCCGCTCACTCGAGGTAGAGGATTTCGGGCCCCGACACCCGGAGCAGGACCTCTCCCGCGTGGTCGCCCTCCTTCAGGCGGCGGCCCCACCACGCGATGGCCGCGTCGACCTGTCCATAACCGACGACGTCGACCCAGGCCGCATGGGGCGCATGGCAGCCGGGCCGGGACACCGTGGTGACCCCACGCTCCGCCCCGGGCGCGCCAATCAACACGCCGGTGTTGCCGCGCTGCTCGATGGCCTCGGGCTCACCGTCGACCAGCGGCGCGAAGACCCGCGTCCCCTGCCCCGTGAGCACGAGGAGACGGTGGCCCGGGTACTCCTCCGGCCTGCACCACGCGACGGTGTAGCCATCCTGCGCGCCCATGCGCGTCTTCACCTGGTCGACCGTGCCCAGTGGCGCCCACACCTGGATGACGATGGCGCCCTTGCGATGCCCCTCCTGCATCCAGCGCCCCAGGTACGCGATGAGCGCATCCAGCACCTGGAAACTGGGAGCCACCAGCACCCTGTTGCCGGGCTCACACAGCCACACGAAGCCCGGCTCGCAGCGCTCGAACAGCCATCCCTGGTCGCGCAGGTAGTCGTAGTCGAGTCCCTCGACACGCGATAGCACCCGCTCGGGTCGCGCCGCCGAGGGGAGCTGGGACGCCATCATCACGGGATGTTCGATGCTCAGGCCGGGCGCGAGCCGCCGCTCCAGCGCGACATCACCCTGCCGCCGTGACGTCGTCGCCAGGGGCACCTCGCCCAGGCCCGTCACCACGACATCGCCCAGGTGTCCCTGGTGGCGAGCCGTCTGCAAGAAGCTCAGCGTCACCGAGTAGCCGACGTATCTCCCCGGCCGCGTCCGCACGTCGGACTCGCTCCCCAGGGGAGGCACCGGACGCACCGCGCGCGGGGCACACGCGCCCAGCACGAGCCCCGCAATCACACCCACGACCAGGAGCCTGTGTTCCATGGGCTCGGAGCATTCCCTCCGGAAGGCCCCGCACGCCAATCATGGAATCGGCATGGCTTTCCCGACAGCACCGCGCCGCCCGGAGACACCTGCTCCGGACGGCGCGAGGGACATCACTCCACCCAGGCGACGTTGCCCAGGCCCGCGGCGACCATGTCGCACACGTAGAAGATGTCGTCGTAGGGGTAGTCGTCGTAGACGCCGCGCGCGGGGATGCAGCGCGCCGTGGACGGCGACGGGGCGTTCAGGGACGCCGCCAGGTCACGGCAGCTCTGGTGGTCCGTCGGGCCCGAGCACTCCTCGGTGCACGAGTCCGCGCGAATCCAGTACGGGTTGTAGAGCGGGTACGAGTCCGCCTCCAGCCAGCACAGGCCCGAAGCACACTCGGAGTCATACTGACAGCCGCCGCCCGTGGCCGTCAGGCCCTGGGTCTGCTCCGTGGTCTCCGGCGTCGGCTCGGCCGGGGCCTGCTCCGGCGCCGCGTTGCTGCAGCCGAACAGCGAGAGCGACAGGATGGAAGCCGTCACTGCGAGGAAGTTCCGCATTCGATGCGCACCTTTCCAGGTGAGGGGGAGCGCACAACCAAGCATTCCCCGCGAACAGAGCCAAGGGGCCTTCTCGTAAATTCTTATTTACGGAGACAAAACAAGGTTTCCGTTGACTCGGGCTACATCGGCCACCTCGGAGCACTCCGAGGTGGCCGGAGGCCCGTGGCTAGCGGGCGCGGCGGGTGGCCTTGCCCTGCAGCTCGAGGAGGGTGTCCTCCACCGCGGCGCGCAGCTCCTGGATGATGGTGTCGAGGAAGGGGCGGCCCTCCAGGTCCTCGGTAATCCAGGGGTCCATGATGACGGAGCGCAGCACGGTGATGCGGCCCTCCTCGACGTCCTCGGGCGTGGGCGTGCCCAAGAGCCGCTCCTGGTAGTCGGCGAAGAACTTCTTGCCGTAGTCCGCCTCGATGAAGTCGGTGGTGCTCACCAGCAGCCGGTAGCCGTAGATGTCGCGGCCATCCGCCTTCACGCCGAGCCTGTCGTAGATGCCCCGGTTGAAGTCATTCGCCTTGGCGAGGCTGGGATTGAGCCCGTCCGCCGTCTGGAAGTTGAAGGCATACGTGAGGATGTTGAGGTCCGCGCCCATCTCTCGCAGCAGCTCCAGCTCCTCGGAGCGGGCGCTGGCGAGCAGCTCCTCGTGGCGCTTGTTGGAGAGCTGGTGTCGCAGCGTCTCCAGCGCCTTCTGCGTCCCGCCGTACTTCTTGCGCAGGTTCTCCGGCAGCTCGAAGCGCGGGCCGGGCACCACCCGGTAGCCGTCCGCCACCGCGTTCATCATCAGGAGGCGCGCGTGGAACAGCTTGCAGTTGTAGAGCGCCCTGCCCAGGATTTTGCCGTAGCCGCGCTGGTCGGGCGGCACGACGGCGTGGCTCAGGTACACACCCGCCGCGGCGGCGCCGGGCTTGGAGCCCTCGATGCCGTACTTGCCCACCGTGAGGTCCTCCTGGCTGCCCGCGGTGTTGATGTACGGCGCCTCGAAGGCCACGAGGCTGCGCATCGCCTGGTTGCGGTAGCACAGCGCGCCCGCGGGGTACGGCAGGTAGCCCGTCTTGTGCGGGTCCACGGTGATGGTGTCCGCCTCCGGCAGCGCCTCGAACTGCTTCATCGCGTAGGTGCTCAGCTGCAGCACCGGCGCCGGCGGCCCCGAGCGCGCCCCCTTGGGTCCGGGCGCCGGACGCAGGAGCGACGCGAAGTAGCCGCCCCACGCCGCGTCCGCGTGCACGCAGAAGGTCATGTCCAGCGGGTGGTACTTCTGCTTGCGCAGGCCCACCACCGACGCGAGCGGGTCCACCAGCCCCTCCTCCGTGGTGCCCATCACCGCCGTCACCGCGATGACCGGCCGCTTGTCCGCGCGGCACTGGTCCAGCCGCGACTCCAGCATCTCCATGTCCATGCGCCCGGCCTCGTCCAGCGGGACGCTGTACATGTGGTCCGCGCCCAGGCCGAGGATGGCCGCGGCCTTGGGCAGCGAGTAGTGCTTGGAGCCCGGCACCATGAACACCGGCGCCTTCACGTCGCCCAGGTGGCGCCGGGTGAACTCCACCAGGCCCAAATCCTGGAGCGTGTAGTCGGACAGCCGCGCCGTCAGCGTCTCCACCGGGATGCCGAACTGGTCCTGGATGCGCGTGGGCAACCCCAGCACCTCGTCCACCTCCAGGTTGAGCGCCTGCCACGCGTTCAGGTCCAGCAGCCGCGCCTTCGTGTCGGACGGCAGGGTGACCTCCAGCCCCTTCGCGGCGGCGAGCGCGGGCTCCTTGCTCAAGGCCTCGCGCAGGGACAGCGGGTAGAACTTGAGGTTCCGCGCGGCCCACATCGCCTCGATGTTGGCGGTGGTGCCGCCACACGTCAGGTGGCTCCAGGGGCGCACCTGCCCCTGCTCGGCGTAGCCCACCATGCGACACAGGTCCTCACCGACGCGGACCTCCAGCACCGTCGTCAGCGGTGAGGCCTCCAGCGCGACGTTGTTCTGGTTGTAGAGCATGGCCGCGAAGTAGCCCGCCATGCCCGGCAACGTCTGGTCCCACGTCATGTGGCCCTGGTAGCGCATGCTGAAGAACGGCGCGGACTTCTTCAGCTCGGCCAGCAGCGTGTCGAACTCCGTGTGCAGCGTGTCCAGCGCGCGCAGGTAGCCCGGGTCTCTCTTGATGCTCTGCGTGATGGCGGGCGGGTCCGTGGGGTGGAAGTTGCGGCGCCAGAAGGAGTGGTCCCTCAGGGCCTCCAACACCAGCTGCTCGAACAGCTCCGCGTTCTCCGCGCGCGGGCCCAGGAACCACGCCTCCACGTCGCGTCCGCCCGTGAGCGGCGACTCCTCCGCGCGCGCGGAATCCCAGGGGACCTCCCGGTGCACCAGCTGATTGCGGTCCAATCGCTCGCGCAACGCCTGCTTCAAGCTGTCGAGGGCACGACCGGCGTAGTCCGGTTGGGACTTGTTAGCCATGAGGGACGCTCCTTGCCGACGGGGAAGGACCGTGGCGCGGACGTGGGGCGCGCGCTGGGGGAGGGCCACGGTCCGCGCGAGACATACAGGACCCGTGTCCCGGCCCCATCACGCTCGTGACGTGGCGACAATTCCAGACAGTCCCACCGCCCTCCGGGGCCGGGAGCCGTTGACCCCTCCCTCAAAGGCAGACGGCCCGCTCGAAGGCGGGCCGCTTCCCCATCGACAGGTGCTCGACTACGGCCCCGCGTCCACCTCGCGGCTGAGCCAGCCCACGCCGCCACGACCGTCGCGCGCCACCACGTACACGGTGAGGCGCTGGGGCGTCTTGGGCGTCTCGTACTTCGACGTGGGGTCGCCCGGCTTGCCGTCCACCGGCTCCAGCGAGCGGAACTCCTTCACCTCGCCGTCACCCGTGACGAACCAGCTGTAGAAGACCTGCTCCGTCTCCGCGCCTTCCTCGCCGGTGAACACCTCCAGGCTGCCCTCGGTGAGCGTGGGGCGGAACACCACCTCCTGGTCCAAGGGCAGCGGCCCCACCAGCGGCGCGTCGTTCCACAGGATGTCCGCCACGCCCGGGTTGTGGTTCGGCTCGCGCGTCATGCGCACCAGCACCTGGCGCACGCCGCGCTCGCTGCCCTCGGGCGTGCCGGAGCCGTCCGTCGCCTCGTAGCCCACGAACAGGGGGATGCCCTTCTCCAGCGCCGCGCGCGTGCGCGGGTCGTCCGGGTTGGGCGTGGCGCCGCCGTTGGGGTTGGCGGCCTGGAGCGCCTGCCGCAGCACCGCCTGCACGTCGGGGTTCTGCAACGACAGGGTGCCGTCCGCCAGCGGCACGCCGTTCTCACCCGGGCAGCGGCCGTCGTACGGGTTGCCGGTGAGGCGGCACAGCGCATAGGTGACGGTGACGGGCCGCGCGTCCGGCGCCACCGCCAGCGCGGTGAAGGACGTGGGCCCGGGCAGGGCGCCCGTGTCCGGGTCCAGCACCAGCTCGGGCGGCTCGGCGCGGATGCCGAGCACCCGCACCCGGCGGATTTCACTCTGCAGCTCGAAGTCGGGGCCACACGCCAGCAGCGCCGCGGCCAGGGAGATGAAGACGCACGCGCGCATGGTCAGAAGCTCCCCTTGGCGCCGATGACGGGGAGGATGGGCAGTCCCTCGAAGTAGGCGCTCTGGGTGTAGTTGTAGTTGTAGGCGATGCCCTCCACCGCCGCGTTGTTGTAGACGTTCGTCAAATCCAGGTAGAGGTCCAGCGTCCACTTGTCGAAGATGAAGATCTTGTCGACGCGGACATCCAGCTGGTTGAAGGACGGCAGCCGCCGCGAGTTCACCCCCGCGAACAGCGGCAGGAACACGTCGGTGCCGTCGTCACGCACCGAGCCCACCACCGGCGTCGTCGGGTTGCCGGACGCGAAGCGGAACCTGGCGCCCACCTCCCAGCCCCTCGGCAGCTTGTAGGACGCAATCGCCGTCAGCACGTGCGTCTGGTCGTTGTCGAACAGGCGCCAGTTCGCCCCGGGAGCGTCCCGGCGCTCGCTCTTGCTGAGCGTGTATGCAATCCAGCCGAACAGGCGCTCCGTCAGCGCGCGGCGCACGAGCAACTCGAAGCCGTAGACCCGGCCGATGCCGCCGTTCTTCAGCCGCTCCGGCACCAGTTCTCCGTCGCGCTCCACCAGCGCGTCCGAGCGGCTGATGAGGTTGTCCAAGTCGTTGTAGAAGACCTCGCCGCTGACGAACCACTCCTGCACCGGCTGCCACTCCGCGCCCACGCCGTACTGGAGCGAGCGCTTCGCGGAGAGGTCCGGGTTGCCGAACGCGAGGCTGGGCTCATCCTGCACCGGAGGCCCGTGATACACGCCCGCGCCGCCCTTCAAGGTCAGCGTGTCCGTCAGCGCGTAGCGCACCGCCAGGCGCGGGTTGAGCGTGCGCTTGGCCTTCTTCTGGTCCGTGAAGACATACCCCTCGTACCGCACGCCCGGCACCACCAAGAGCCCCTTGAACGGACGCCAGCGCCCCTCAATCCAGAGCGAGGGGAAGTACTGGAGGAAGTCTCCGTCGGTGTCGAGCAGGTCCTCGGTGACGAGCGGGCTGGGCGGCTCCCCCTCGCGAGGCGGCCGCTGGATGCGCGCCTTGACGTTCGCGAAGCTGCTCGTCACGTCCACGCCACCCGCCAGGGTGAAGGGCTCCACCAGCGCGTACTCCGCCGTGGCGCGCAGGTTCAGGTCCGTGGAGGCGATGCGCAGGTTGCGCTCGCCAATCTCGAACTCCACCAGCGTGTTGCCCACCAGCGCGTGCGTGTCCAGCGTGAGCCGCTCGCCGCGGTACTGGTGACGCAGGCGCAGCTGGTTGAAGCCCGTCGTCACGTCCAGGTTGCCGTTGACGGACGGGTCGTCGTCCGACGGTCGGTCGAACACCAGCCCCAGCCGGTCCCGAGAGGTGATGCCCTGCAGCGTGAAGGTGTGGCGTGAAATCGGCTTCCACACCAGCTTGAGCTGCGCGTCGTAGTAGCGCGGCGCCACCTGGAGGCTCGGGCCGTCGTCGCCCTCCGGAATCACGCCCAGCACCAGGTCGATGTACGAGCGCCGGCCGCCGATGGCGAAGCCCAGCGTGTCGGTGATGGGCCCCTCGATGACCGCGTTGGACTCGATGAGGCTCACGCCCACGGTGCCGTGGATGCGGTCCATCTTCGGCTCGCGGCTGTTGACGTTGATGACGCCGCCGGTGATGTCGCCGTAGTACGAGGAGAAGTTGCCGGGCAGGTAGTCCAGCGACTCCAGGAGCTCGGAGTTGTAGACGCTGGTCAGGCCGCCGAAGTGGAACAGCAGGGGGATGCGCTGGCCGTCCAGGAAGACGCCGGACTCCTGGGGGCTGGTGCCGCGGATGACCAGGGCGCCGCCGTTGAAGGCCGGGCGCGCCACGCCGGGCAGGTTCTGCACCACCTTGAGCGTGTCGCCCTGGGTGCCGGGCACACGCTGCACCTCGGCCACCTGGAGCGTGGTGCTCGTCACCTCCTTGCGCTCACGGTCGCTGCGCACCACCGTCTCGAAGGGGCTGAAGATGCGCTTCTGCACGTAGTACGTGGCGCGCGTCTCGCGGCCCTCGGACACCGTCTCCCGCGTCTTGAAGCGGTCATAGCCGCCCTGCACCACCAGCACCTCGTGGGTGCCCAGCGGCACGCCCCGGAAGGAGAAGCGCCCCTCCGAGTCCGCCACGGTGGAGCGGTCCAGCTCCGGGAGCACCACCTCCGCGCCGTTGAGCGGCTTGCGCGTGCCGCGCTCCAGCGCCTGGCCGCTGAAGTTCACCGGGGCCTCGGGCTCCACGGTGCCACCGTCCGCGTCGGTGGGCGGGGCCACCGGCCGGAAGACGAACTGGTAGGCGTACTGGATGCGCACCGGGGAGGGGACGTTGTCGACCTCCGCGGGGGAGAACTCGAACTGCTTCACGGCCTCCACGGCGGCTTCGTCGAAGCCGTGGCCGGCGGGCTGGGTGATTTCGACATTCGTGACGGCGCCCGTCTCCGAGATGTCGATGAACATCACCACCGTGCCCTCGAGCTGCTGGGCGGCGGCTTCGGGTGGATAGGGCGCCTCGACCTGACGCAGCAGCTCGGGCGGTTTCGTCAACACGCCCGTGGGGACGCCCGCGTCGGGGTCGGCGACACCGCCGTCCGGAGCCTGTGCCCAGGCTCCGGCGGCGAGGCAGAAACACAAAACGGCCAGGAACGTTCTCATGGGGGGAAGGGCGCGAAGGCGCCCGACCTCCCTAACGCTTTCACAACTTGGGTGCGAGAACGATTTCGATACGACGATTCAGACTGCGATTCTCGGGCGAGTCATTGACCGCGATGGGCTGGTATTGCCCGTAGCCCGCCGCTGACAGCGTCGTCGGGTCCACGCCCGCGTCCTGCAGCGCCCGCACCACCGCCATGGCGCGCGCCAGGCTCAGCTCCCAGTTGGTGGGGAACTGGCCGCCGCCCGTCGGAACGTCATCCGTGTGTCCTTCGACGCGGATGATCTTCCCCTGCACGCTCTTGAGCGCGTCGGCGATCTTCTTCAGCGCCTCGCCGCCCTCCTTGCCCACGCGCGCGGAGCCGGACGCGAAGAGGATCTTGTCCTTGAGCTGCACCGTCATGCGGCCCTTCAGCTCGGACAACTCAATCTTGCCCTCGGAGATCTCCGACTTGAGGCTCTGCGCCAGGCTCTCGTACTCGGAGCTCTTCTTCTCCAGTTCCTCCTTGGCCTGGGCCAGCTTCTTGGAGTTGCGCGCCAGCTCCTCGTTGAGCGCGGCGAGCTGCGCGTTCTGGTCCTGCAACGCGCGGCGCTCAGCGGCGCCCGCCGTGAGGCGCGACTCGGAGGTGGTCAGCCGGGTCTCCAGCGCCTTCTTCTCCTCCTCCAGCGCGGCGAGCTTCTCCGTCAGCTCCTTGACCTTGGCCTCGGCGGCCTCACGCGCGCCCTTCTCGTCGTTGAGGCCCTTGGTGAGGTTCTCCGCCTCCAGGGCCTTCGCGTCGAACTTGCCCTGAGAGACGCATCCCGTGGTGGAGAGCGCGACGAGCGCAGCCAGAATCAGCCGTGTCCGCATGTGTATGTATTCTCCTGACAGCGATGGTTGGAGCTCCAGCCTACTGCCTGGAAGTTCCAAGGTCAGGAAGAACCCACACTGGCATTTCGCCAGCCTGGACCCCCGCCAGAGGGCCCGGGTGTAAAGCTTCAACGAGGGAAGATGGGGTGCACGTCCAGCCAGACGGCGAAGAGCGCGTCGGCGAACGTCTTGCCGGGGATGAACACGCCGCCGCTGGCCGCGCCGCCGACCTCCAGGCCGCCATCCGGGGTGTAGGTGATGATGAGGTCCCCGCCCTTCTCCACGTCACGCAGCGACGCGAGCATGACGCCCAGTTGCTGGGACAGAGGCCCCTCGCGCAGCTCCGGGTTGCGGTACAGGCCGTTGCGCAGGCTGTCCACCAGCTGCGAGCGGGTGATGTCTCGCAGGAAGCGGAAGTGCAGCCGCTTCACGGAGTTGGAGGCGATGGCCTCCGAGGCGCTCCTCGGCCGCGACTCCAGATAGAGACTCCACACGTACACCTTGAACAAGAAGCGCTTGTGCAGCTCCATGTGGGCCAGCTCCACCGTGCGCCCCTGGAGCTGCAGGGAGTCCGGCATGTGGACTCCACCCACCTGCTTCTGTCCCGCCTGCGCCGCGCCCGTTGCCAGCACCCACCCCAGCACGAGCCACCGCGCGCTCTTCCACGCCTGCTCTCTCATGCGTCCGACCCCCGCCCCGTCCGAGTACGGTGCCCGGATAGGTGCGCATGCCTGGACGCGACCGCCAGCAGATCGTTCCAGTTCCCTGTGGAGCAGTGGACGGAGCGGACCCGGGGTGAGGCCCCGCCCACGCCCGGCGTCGAGGCGCACGGGCCCGGGGCCGTCAGCCACGGGGAGCTCGGGAGGGGGATGTCGCGGGGTGTCGGGGCCATGACGCTCGTTGGAGAACATACCAGCGCTCTCCGACGTGCGGGGAAGGAGGCTGCATGACGGGCGCCCGGTCGGACACTTCGGACCGGGGTGCCAGGGTGCGTCAGGGGGCGGCGCGAGTGCGCTCGAGCAGGGCGCCGGCCCAGGTGAGCCCGCTGCCCACCACGCTCAGGACCAGGGCGTCGCCCAGGCCGGGGTCGTCCCAGTGCTCGCTCAGGACGCCCGGGGCGCCCGCCGCGCCGGTGTTGCCCCGGACGTGGACGTTGAAGAAGTGGCGGGACTCGGGGACCTCGCAGCGGCGCTGGACGGCCTCCAGCATGCGCAGGTTGGCCTGGTGGCCGATGAAGGTGACGTCGCCGGGCCCCTGGTCCGGGTGTCGGGCCAGGTAGTCGGCGCGCAGGTCCAGGAAGGTCTCTCCCGCGCGGCGGATGGCGAACTTCTGCACCTCCGCGCCGTGCTGGGTGAAGTGGCCGATGCGCGGCACGCGCACCTTGTCCGCGCCCGAGGGGTCTCCGGCGAGGCGGGTCTCGGTGATTCGCCAGCGGCCCGGCACGCGGGGGGACAGCACCGCCGCCGAGGAGCCGTCGCCCCACAGCACCGCGCTGGAGCGGTCCGCGTAGTCCACCACGCGCGTGGAGTTGTCCATGTTCACCACGAGCACGTACTCCGGCAGCCGCTCCGGGCGCATGCCCGTCAGGAAGTGCAGCTGCGTGCAGAAGGACGAGCAGGCGCTCTGCAGGTCCACGGCCGGCGCGTCGATGCCCAGCTCCTGCGCCACGCGGTTGGACTCGGCCGGGATGCACTCGTCCGGGCTGCACCCGCCCGCGACGACGAGGCCGATGTCGGAGGGCTTCAGCCCCGCGCGCGTGAGCGCCAGGCGCGCGGCGTGGGCGCCCGTCTGCGCGTTGCTGTAGAGCGCGGCCTCCTGCGCGGCCCGCACGTCCCGGTTGCGCGTCTGCCGCAGGTAGTCGAGCGGCAGCACCGTGTGGCGGGAGCGGATGCCCACCCGCTCCAATATCCACGCGTCCGAGGTCTCGAGGCCCAGCTCCTCCAGGAAGGCATTGGTGAGGAGGTTGGGCGGATGGAAGTGACCGAGCGCGTGCAGGAACATGGGAACCCTCTAACGCCCAACCCTGCCCATTCTCTGTCAGCGTGCTGTCACGCCCGCGCTGCTCCGCGGAGCAGCCGGCCATGCGGGCGTCGCGCCGGGCCATTCCAGTCCCGACGCGACGGGGACTGACGCGACGTGTCGTCAGGGCTTCTTCACGGGCTGGACGGAGAAGAAGAGGACCGAGTCGCCCTTGCCCTTCACCTGCATGCCCTTGGCCTTCATCGCGGGGATGGGGGTGTAGACGACGGGCCCCTGCAGGTTGAAGGCGGTCAGCTCGGTGCCCTCGCCCAGCACGTGCATCGTCCCCTGGTAGGCGATGGTGGTGGTCATGGGGTTCTGCTCGTCCGGGGCCAGCTCCATCGTGGTGGAGACGAGGAACAGGCCGACGAGGCCGCGCGGGTCCTCGTGGATCTCCTGGAGCTGGACGCGCGTCTTGCGGAACTTCACGCTCGCGGGGTTGCCCTTCTGCAGGAGCTTCTCGAAGGCGCGCGCCACGCCGTCCAGCTTCGCGCCCACCTTCACCGGGCCCCGGGGGAAGGCGGCGGCGATGGGGTCCTCGGCGCCCAGCCCGTCCAGGTCCTTGCGCACCAGCTCGGCTTCCTCCGGCGGCACCGGCTGGCCGTTCGCGTCCGTCACCTCGACTCGGCCCGCCCTGGCCTCACCCACGTAGGTCTTCTGGTGGACGACGGTGACCTGCCGCTTCTGCCGTCCCTGCGGGTCCTTCATCACGTCCACCACATCGCCATAGGCGAGCTTCGCCTTGGTGACGAGGGGCCCCTTCACCTCCAGCGGGGTGAAGACCTGCGCCTGGAACATCTCGGTGGAGACGTCGATGGGCTCCGGCTCCATGAAGGGCGCGGTGATGTAGAAATCCTGCTGCATCGTCATCCCCATCCGCACCTCCTCGGCCCGCCCCACCACCGCGTCCTGGCGGGTGAAGCTCAGCGCCCGGGCCTTGGACACGACGATTCGGGGCGGCTCGGTGGCCCCCACGTCCAGCGGCGACAATGCCAACAACCCCACGGCGATGACCCACGGCTCCATCCGGCGCATGTGTTCTCCTCGTGACACAATCCTTTCATGGCACCGCCATCCGCGTCAGGCATTGGCGTTGTGTAGAGTGCGCGGCATGAGCGCCAAGGCCACGTCCCGGGTCCACTTCCGTACGTGCAACCTGTGCGAGGCCATGTGCGGCCTGCGCATCGAACTCCAGGAGGAGCGAATCACCTCCATCCGGGGAGACGACGAGGACCCGTTCAGCCGGGGCCACGTGTGTCCCAAGGCGCTGGCGCTCAAGGACCTGCACGAGGACCCGGACCGGCTGCGCCACCCGATGCGGCGGACCCCGACGGGCTGGGAGCGCGTGTCGTGGGACGAGGCGCTGGACCAGGCGGCGAAGGGCCTGCACGCGGTGCAAGAGGCGCACGGGCGCGACGCGGTGGCGTCGTACCTGGGCAACCCCAACGTGCACAACCTGGGCAACATGGTGTTCGGCTCGGAGCTGGTGCGCGCGCTGCGCTCGAAGAACCGCTTCTCCGCCACGTCGGTGGACCAGCTCCCCCACCAGTTGGTGTCGTACTTCATGTTCGGCCACCAGTTGCTGGTGCCCATCCCGGACCTGGACCGCACGCGCTATCTGCTGGTGATGGGGGCCAACCCGCTCGCGTCCAATGGCAGCCTGATGACGGCCCCGGACGTGCGCACCCGGCTGCGCGCCATCCAGCAGCGCGGCGGCAAGCTGGTGGTGGTGGACCCGCGCCGCACGGAGACGGCGGCCATCGCGGACACCCACGTCTTCATCCGCCCCGGCACGGACGCGCTGCTGCTCCTCGCGCTGCTGCACGTCGTGCTCCACGAGCACCCGCCAAGGACGGGGCACCTGGACGCGCTCACGGACGGGCTCGACACCGTGCGAGCGCTCGCGCGCGACTTCCCGCCCGAGCGCGTGGCGCCGCACACCGGAGTCCCCGCCGAGACGGTGCGCACAGTCGCGCGCGAGTTCCTCGCCGCCGACGCGGCCGTCTGCTACGGGCGCATGGGCCTGTCCACGCAGCCCTTCGGCTCGCTGTGCCAGTGGCTCATCAACGTGCTCAACGCGGTGACGGGCCAGCTGGACAAGGAGGGCGGCGCCATGTTCACCCAGCCCGCCTTCGACATCATCTGCGGCCCCAAGGCGATGGCGCTCGGCCGGGGCAGCCATGGCCGGTGGAAGAGCCGGGTGCGTGGGCTGCCGGAGACGGGCGGCGAATTGCCCTCGGCCGTGCTCGCCGAGGAGATGCTCACCCCGGGCGACGGCCGCGTGCGCGCGCTCGTCACCATGGCGGGCAACCCCGTGCTGTCCACGCCCAACGGCGCGCAGCTGGAGCGCGCGCTCCAGGGGCTGGACTTCATGGTGAGCGTGGACCCGTACCTCAACGAGACGACGCGCCACGCGCACCTCATCCTGCCGCCCGTGTCCCCGCTGGAGCGCGGCCACTACGACGTGGCCTTCCACGCGCTGGCCGTGCGCAACACCGCCAAGTACTCGCCGCCGCTGTTCGAGCCCGGGCCGGAGGGGCGTCACGACTGGCAGATCGTCCTCGCGCTGCAGCACCGCCTGGAGACCCTGCGCAAGGGGCGCCCGTCCGTGCGCCAGACGCTGCGCTACCAGACCCTCACGCGGCTGGGGCCGGAGCGGATGCTGGACATCGGTTTGCGCCTGGGCCCGCACGGCAGCCGGTTCCATCCGCTGCGCCAGGGCCTGTCGCTGTCGAAGCTGCGCGCCTCACCGCACGGCGTGGACCTGGGCCCGCTCGAGCCGTGCCTGCCCGAGCGGCTTCAGACGAAAGACAGGCGCCTGCACCTGGCCCCTCCGCTGCTCGTCGCGGACGTGCGGCGGCTCGCCCAGACGTTCCCGGAGGGCGGGGCGCCCGACGCGCGCGCGGGCGAACTGCTGCTCATCGGCCGCAGACACCTGCGCGACAACAACTCCTGGATGCACAACGTGCCGGGCCTGCTCAAGGGCAAGCCGCGCTGCACGCTGATGGTGCACCCGGAGGACGCGGCGCGGCTGGGGCTGGCGGACGGCGTGGACGCCACCGTCACCTCCCGCGTGGGCGAGGTGACGGTGCCGGTGGCGGTGACGGACGAGGTGATGCCGGGCGTGGTGAGCCTGCCGCACGGCTATGGCCATCGCCGTCAGGGCACGAAGCTGCGCGTGGCCAGCGAGCACGCGGGCATCAGCCAGAACGACCTGACGGACGACCACGCGGTGGACGCCGTCAGCGGCAACGCGGCCTTCAACGGCACGCCGGTGAGGGTGAGGCCGGCCGCGCCACCCCAGGCATCCGCCACACCAGCGGCGTGAGCGCGCCGGCGAGCACGAAGACCAGCTGCACTAGGTGGCCCAGCAGCGCCACCGACATGGCGCGCGCGGCGGTGGTGTCCAGCACGCCCGCCGCCAGCGCGAAGGCGCCGTCGCTCACGCCCACCTGGCCGGGCACCAGCGAGCCCACCGCCAGCGCGCACAGGTAGAGGCCCTGCGAGAAGAGCGCCTGCACCACCGACGTGTCGATGCCCACCGCGTGCGTCAGCACCGCGTACTGCGCCACCTGCAGCGTGCGGCTGCCCAGGAAGGCCAGCACGGGGCTCTTCGGGAGCAGCGGGCCGTGGCACGCCGTCTGGCGGAACTGCTCCGTGAGCTGCGCCCACCTGCGCGAGCGCTTCGCCAGCCACGCGCACGGTCCCTGGGCGCGCATGCACGCAC
The DNA here is from genome assembly GCF_050039385.1 of Myxococcus faecalis. Classification (NCBI taxonomy): domain Bacteria; kingdom Pseudomonadati; phylum Myxococcota; class Myxococcia; order Myxococcales; family Myxococcaceae; genus Myxococcus; species Myxococcus faecalis. The sequence continues at coordinate 3,763,113 of NZ_CP144336.1, forward strand.
GCACGCCCGTGGAGGCCAGCACCAGCACCACGCCGTGGCCGAGCATCGCCAGCGTGAAGACGGACCAGCCCGTGAGCAGGAACGAGGCCGCCGCGCAGGGAAAGGAGATGAGGCCGCCGGCCGCCAGCGAGGCCGCCTGGGACGTGGCCGCCGCGGCCGCCGCGGTGCCGCCACCCATGTGGGGTGACAGGAGCGCGGCCTTGGTGGCCTCCGCCGCCGCGCGGCCCGCGGGCGCCATGCTGGACACCGCGGTGCCGATGAGCTGCGCGCGCGCCAGCACCCTCAGGGGCACCCGCTCCGCGCTCGCGCCATAGGAGGCGCGCGTGGCGAGCGCGTCCATGCCCTGACGTCCCACCTCCAGGAGCACCACCCACGGCAGCCACGGCGCGGCGCCCAGCAGCACGCTCCCGAGCTCATGCGGGCCCACCTTGCGCACCAGCAGCGCCAGCATGCCCACCCCGGCCACCGCGAAGAGGGGCCGTAGGAGCCCCGTCATCCTGCGTCTCCACGGAACGGCCAGCGGAGCCGCCACCGTCGCGGCCTCCATCGGTCGGCCCAGGGTCATCCCCGCGCGCACGTTGCTGCCCACTGTCGCCTCCTCGCCACCCAGCCGCCCCGAGTCACCACGCAAGGTGAGCAGCGCGACGCGGGAATGCGAGGCCCTCGTGCTCCCCTGCCCCTCCCCTCGCGTCCGCCGGTGGACACCGTGCCTGGCGCCCCCACCCTGGCGAACGGGTTGCCGCGACGACTTGGAGTGCGTGCTCGGCTCCGGGCCCGAAGGTCGCTAGGGTGCGGACCCGAATTCCCGCGCGCACTCGGAGCAACCCATGAAAGCGGTCCGGTTTTCGAAGTTCGGGCATCCGTTGAAGGTGGTGGAGCTGGTGGAGGAGCCCGACGCGGCGCTCGAGTCGGGGCAGGTCCGCATCGAGGTCCTGGCCACGCCCATCAACCCGTCGGACGTGCTCACCCTGTCGGGTCAGTACGGCTCGCTGCCCAAGCTGCCGGCGGTGCCGGGCAACGAGGGCGTGGGCCGCGTGGTGGAGGTGAAGGACACCTCGGCCGTGAAGGTGGGAGACCTGGTGTTCCTGCCGCTGGGCGCGGGCACGTGGCGCACGCACCTGGTGGCGCCCGCCGAGGGCCTGGTGACGGTGCCCCCCGGCACGGACCTGAAGCAGGCGTCCATGTTGTTCGTCAACCCGCCCACTGCGGACATCCTGCTGCGCGAGTTCGGCGCGTTGAAGCCCGGGGACTGGGTGCTGCAGAACGCCGCCAACTCCGCGGTGGGCCGCTACCTCATCACCCTGGCGAAGCAGGCCGGCTACAAGACGCTCAACGTGGTGCGCCGCGAGGAGCTGGCGAAGGAGCTCACCGAGCTGGGCGCGGACGTGGTGCTGACGGACACGGATGATTTGCCCGAGCGCGTGAAGGCGGCGACGGGCGGCGCCAAGGTGCGGCTGGCCATCGACGCGGTGGGCGGCGACTCCACGCGGCGGCTGGGGGATTCGCTCGCCACCGGCGGCACGGTGGTGAACTACGGCGTCATGTCCGGCAAGGGCCCCAAGCTGTCGGCCGCAGCTTCCATCTTCAAGGACATCACCCTGCGCGGCTTCTGGCTGGTGCTGTGGCTCAAGCGCGCCCCGCGCGAGCAGCAGCAGGAGACGTTCGGCCGACTGGCGAAGCTGGTGGCCGACGGCACGCTGAAGACGGCGGTGGAGGGCACCTTCACGCTGGACGCCATCCAGGAGGCGCTGGCGCGCTCGATGGAGGGTGGACGCGGCGGCAAGGTGCTGCTCACGCCCAATGGACCTGTCTGAAGACACGCTGTTCGACGGGAGGCACGACGATGAAGCGCGTGGAAGGCAAGGTGGCACTGATTACGGGCGCGGCGGGCGGGCTGGGCAGCGCGGCGGCGCGGATGCTCGCGCGCGAGGGCGCCAGGGTGGTGGTGACGGACCGGCCCCAGCAGGAGGAGGCCGGCGTCGAGGTGGCCAAATCCCTGGGTGAGGGCATGGGCCTGTTCGTCCCGCTGGACGTCACGCGCGAGGAGGACTGGGTGCGCGCGATGGAGGTGACGCTGGAGAAGTTCGGCCGGCTGGACGTGCTCGTCAACAACGCGGGCCTGGGCGTGCCCAAGGACGTGGAGAACATCACCCTGGCCGAGTGGCGGCTGGTGCACGCGGTCAACCTGGACGGCACGTTCCTGGGCTGCAAGCACGGCATCCAGGCCATGCGCAAGTCAGGCGCCAGGGGCTCCATCATCAACATCTCCTCCGTGGCGGGGCTCATCGGCGTGCCCACGCTGGTGGCGTACGGCAGCGCGAAGGCCGCCGTGCACATGTTCACCAAGTCGGTGGCGTTGCACTGCGCGCACCACGGCTACGGCATCCGGTGCAACTCCATCCACCCCACGTTCATCGAGACGAACATGGTGAAGGCGCTGATTGCGTCCTCGGGCTCGCCGGAGCGGGCTCGCGAGGGGCTGCGGCGCACGATTCCGCAGGGCGCGATGGGGGAGCCGGATGACGTGGCCAACGCCGTGGTCTACCTCGCCTCGGACGAGTCGAAGCTGATGACGGGCGCGGAGATGATTCTCGACGGCGGCTCCACCGCGCAGTAGCGCTTCAGCTCCAAGGCGCGTGGAAGAGCTGGGAGAAGCGCAGGCCCAGCTCCGGGCGTCGAATCATCGCCTCGCCCCAGGCGCGGCCCTCCGTGCCCCACGACGTCACGGACAGGCCATTGGCGGCGAACACTTCCAGTGCGTCGTCGCCCATGCTGAGGGCCTTGAGGATGCGCGAGTAGTCCAGCACCGAGGCCATCGTCGCGCCGGGGAAGATGACCTCCACGTCGATGGGGAGGAGCTCCACCTGGGGGTTCGCGTCGAACCGTCGCAGCTGCGTGGGACGCGGCCCCAACCGCGCCAGCGCTTCCGCCAGGCGGGCCTGGTGTGCCTCCTGCTCCGCGCGGGCCTGTGCGGCCTCGAGCGCGGCGGCCTCGACCTCGAGACGGGCGAGCTCGAGCTGACGCTCCTGGTCGCGGCGCCGCGACTCCTCCACCCGCTTGCGCAGCTCGGCCTGGCGCAGGGCCTCTGCCTCCTCGGCTCGACGCTCGAGGGCCTCGCGCATCAGCCGCACCTCGACGTGCAGGTCCTCGAGCAGGTCCCGCTGGTAGCTGGATTCGGCCTCGGGCGAGGACGCCGCGAGCACCCGCGCCTCGAAGCCGGGGAACCACGCGAGGAAGCGCTCCGCGTCGGGGACGAGGGCGTCGTGTCCCGAGCGCAGGGCCCCGGCCAGCGGCGCGGCGGCGAGGAAGACGGCGTGCGACGTGGAACGAGGCCACGCGTCCACGCGCGCCTCGGCCGCCGCCCAGATGGAGGGAAGCCTGGCGGACAGCGTGTCCACGGGCGCGTTCTCCACGAGGAAGGACACCAGGTCGGGCAGCCTCTTCTGTGAGTCCACGCGCCACCACGTCTCGAAGATGGCGATGGCGTCCGGCTGTGCCGCGAGCTGACGCTCCCAGAGCTCCTGTCGCCAGGGCTCGAACGCGGCCAGCAGCTCCGCGCGGTCGACGGGGTGACGCTGGAAGCGCAGCCACACCGCGTCGATGAGCTCCTCGCGTCCGGAGATGCCGCTCCAGGAGCGCACCGCCTTGTTCAAGGGCGCCAGGATCGTCGAGCGCGCGGGGCGCTCCCACGCGGCCATCAGCAGCCGCGCGCACCGCCCCGGAACCGGGCGCTCGCGACGCAGGCGTCCGGGCAGCGACACGAGCAACTCCAGGAGCGGCGCAGCGCATGCCGCGTCCCGCGCCCAGGTGTGCACCAGGGCCAGTTCCTCCACTTCTCCGTGGACGAGGAAGTCCACGAGTGCGCGCGAGTGGAGCAACTCCGCGCGCTCGGATGAAGACGCGGAGGACAGGGCCTGGGCGGCGGCGCGATGGAAGGCTGTCGCGGACGCATCGTCCGGGACCTCGTCGCCATCGCGCACCCACTCCAGCATCTTCAGCACACGCGCCGCGGGCAACGTCCCCAGGCGGTCATCGGCCCACTGCCGCCAGCGCTCGCGCACCTCGGGCGACAGGCTCGCGAAGGGCGTCTGGCGCGCCCACTGGGACAGCGGCTCGATGAGCCCGTCATCGAATCCAGCGGAGACCGTCAGCAGCGCGTCCACCACCTCCCACGAGGCGGGCGCGGGCCAGCGCCGCATCACCTCGCGCGCGAGCACCGCGCTCCGCGTCTCCCGCAGGACCGTGAGTAATGCGGGGGCACCCATTGATGCCAGCGTCCTCGCCGCCAGCGCGGCCCGGTCCTCGGCATCCGAGTCCTGCGCGGCATTGCCCTCACCGTCCAAGCTCAGCGCGCCCCTCGCCTTGTCGTCCGAGCCACGCGCGGCTCTGGCCTTTTCGTCCGCGCCCTGGACGACTCTGGCCTCATCAGCCGAGCCTTGCGCTGCGCTGGTCTCATCGTCCGCGCCCTGGACGGCTCTGGCCTCAACGGCCGAACCTTGCGCTGCGCTGGCCTTGTCGTCTGAGCCCTGCGCGGCCCTGGCCTCGGCGTCCGAGCGCAGCGCGGCGAGCAGCCCTCTCTCGTCCCCCAACACGAGCGCGCACTCGAAGGCGATGTCCTTGTCCTGGGCGCGCAGGCCCTCGCGCAACGCGAGCAGCAGGTCCACCTCCGGCGCCTTGCCGGTGGCGCGCACCCAGGCCACGGCGGCGCGGGCGGCATGCTCCGGATGATTCGCGAACACGTCGCGCGCATGGCGCGCGATGAGCTCCCGCTGCGGCCGGCCCGCCGGCGCGACGAACCAGACCCGCCAGCGCGTCAACGCAAGCGCGGCCTCCAGGCGGGCGAGCCCATCCGCATACAGCGCCCCCTGCGCCGCGGAGTACAGCTCTCGCGACGGCCGCCCCCGGTTCACCGCCGCGAGCGCCGCGAGCTGTCGCACGCCCGGGTCCTCGCTCCGCTGGTAGAGCGCATCCAGCGAGTCATCCGCCTCCGCCGCCGCGTCACGAGAGACCGGCGGCTGGCTCCAAGGGACCACGTCCGCCCAGCGGTCCTCCGCCTCCTCGACGAAGCCCCCGAGCGTCAGGAAAGGCTCGCAGCGCCGCGCGTCCTCGACGATGCGCAACACCCCCGCCCACTGCCCGGAGTACTGGGCCTCCAGCTGTCGGGCCAGCCCGGGCTCCAGCACCTCCATTCGCCCCGTCAGCGCGAAGCGGTCCACCCCCGCGTGCAACAGCATGCGCGCCGCGCCGTAGTGCTCGGGCGCCACCGGACCACAGGCGCAGCTCGGACACCGGACACCGGGAGGATTGAAGCGGGTGCAGCCCGGACACCGCACCCGCGCGCCGCGAACGGCGCCATTGTCCCAGAAGGGAGCCATGCCCCCTGTCTACAACGTCCCGGGACCTGTTTTCCTCCAGGTGCTCACGGCCCCGGCACAAGGCACCTGCCGTCCGGCCGGAACGGCAGCGTGAAGAGCCGCCGCACCCCCGTCGCATCCTCCGCCGAGAAGAAGACGCTCCACCCCGAGCGCCGGAAGCTCCTCGGCGACGAGCCCCGAGGCCCCGGCGCCAGCTCCGTCAGCGGCACCGTGCCCACGCGAAAGCCGTTGCTCACCCACGGCTCCTGGCCCCGCCCCCGGATGTCCGCGCTGAAGAACAGGTGGTCCTCGACCACCGTCAGCGCCTGCGGAAACGAGCCGCCCGGCCCCAGCTCCAGGTCCCCGAAGATGCGCGTGCGCGCGGCCGTGCCGTCGCTGTCCCAGAGCTCCACGCCGTGGGTGCCGTCGTCCGCGGCGAAGAAGAGCGTGTCCGCGAGCACCGCGAAATTCCGGGGGTTGGAGCCGACGTTGCCCGCGCGCACGTCCTCCACCAGCACCGTGCCCGCCGCCGTGCCGTCGCTGCGCCACAGCTCCAGGTTCTCGTCCTCCATGTGCGCCGCGGCGCTGAACACCAGCCGCTCCCCCACCGCCGCCAGCTCCCCCACGCGCGCGAAGGTGCCCAGCATCACCGGCGCCCTTCCCGCATCCGACACCATCAGCCCCACCGCGCCGTGGTGCTGCTGGCTCCTGACGAAGAACAGCTTGCGGCCCACGGGCACCAACGGGAACTGGAAGCCCAGGTCACTGGGCACACGCAACACCTCGACGGCGTTCGGCCCCACGCCCAGCCGCATCAGCCGCGTGAACAGCCCCCGGGACGAGATGACGAAGTACAGCGCGCCGTCCCCACCCCGGGTGAGCTGGTCCGGCGAGGAGTCCTCCACCCCCGGCTCCAGGTCCTCCACCAGCACCGTGCCCGCCGCGGTGCCATCACTGCGCCACAGCTCCCGCCCATGCGCCGGGTCTCCCGCCGTGAAGTACAACTGCCCCTGGTACTCGAAGAGCGCGTTCGGGAACGAGCCCACCTCGCCGGGCCAGATGTCCTTCACCCGGACGGTGCCCTCCGGCGTCCCATCCGAGACGAACAGCTCCCGCCCCGCCGCCGGGTCGTTCGCGGCGAAGAACACCTTCGCGCCCACGCGCGTGAACCAGGTCGGCTCCGAGCCGCCCACCCCTGGGAACACGTCCTTCAACAGCCGCGTCCCCGCGCCCGGCGCGCCCGAGCTCACCCAGGGCTCGCGGCCGCGCTCCGCGTCCTCCGCGCTGAACACCATGCCGCCCGTGCTCGGCGCCATCGGCGGGGTGTAGGGCCTGTCCTCCACCAGCGTGACCCCCAGCGACACCGCCGTGCGCGAGCAGTACTCCCAGGACTCCAACAAGGGCGAAGCCGCCGCCTCCACCGGCTCCGGCGCTCCCGAGGCCGGGGCACACCCCACGAGCAGACCCACCCAAAGCAGCCAACGGCACCTCATCGGGACATCTCCTTCGTCGACACGAATCGAGCCAGACAGAGGACCAAGCCACCTCGCGCCCTCCGCGGACAACGGTCCTCCGGTGGCACGGCTCGTCACCCAGCCGTCAGTGACTTGCGACGGGCGGACAGCTCGCGCCCGCGCGCGACGTCCCTAGGTTCTGGCCCCTCGTCCGCCCGACCCCGCCTGGAGCCCGCCAATGCGCCACCCTCCCCTGCCTCGTCGGTGCGCGGTCCTCGCCGTCCACCTGCTGGGCCTCGTGGTGCTGGGCGCCACCTCGGCCAGGGCCCAGGTGCCGTCGCTGACGGGGCGCTGGTCCAGCGTGCTGACCTGGCCCATCTCCGCCACGCACCTGTCGCTGATGCCGGACGGCAAGGTGCTCTTCTTCGGTGAGTTCGCGGAGGGCGCGCTGCCACCCCGCCGCTGGGACCCGTCCACCGGGGCGCTCACCACGTACCCGTACGCGGGCTACAACATCTTCTGCAGCGGCCACAGCTTCCTGTCCAACGGCAAGCTGCTGGTGACGGGTGGCCACATCGCCAGCCACGTGGGCCTGCCCGACACCAGCGCATTCGACTTCAACACCAACACCTGGACCCGGCTGCCGGACATGAACGCCGGGCGCTGGTACCCCACCAACACCACGCTCTCCAACGGCGACGTGGTGGTCATCTCCGGAGAAATCGCCGGAGCGGGCGACATCAACGAGATTCCCCAGCGCTTCATCGCGGGCACCAACACATGGCGCACGCTGACGGGCGCCCGGCGCAACCTGCCCTTCTATCCGAAGATGTTCCTGGCGCCCAACGGCCAGCTCTTCTACGCGGGCTCGCTGCGCGGCTCGCTCTGGCTGAACCCCAATGGCAACGGCGCCTGGACCACCGGCCCCCTGAGCAACTTCGGCGGACGCAGCTATGGGCCCGCGGTGTTCATCGACGGCAAGGTGACGCTCTTCGGCGGAGGCGAGCCGCCCACCGCCACCGTAGAGCAGATAGACCTCACCGTGGCGGCGCCGAGCTGGCGGTACGTGGCGCCCATGAGCATCCGCCGGCGCCAGCACAACGCGGTGCTGCTGCCGGACGGCACCGTGCTCATCGTCGGCGGCAGCAGCGGCAGCGGCTTCGACGACGCGACCTCGCCCGTCCGCCACGCGGAGCTCTACAACCCCGCCACCAACACCTGGACCTCGCTGGCCAGCCAGGTGCGCTACCGCGGCTATCACTCCACCGCGGCGCTCCTGCCGGACGGGCGCGTGCTGTCGGCCGGCGGCGCGAACGAGCGCACCGCGGAGGTCTTCTCCCCGCCCTACCTCTTCAAGGGCGCGCGCCCCGTCATCACCGCCGCGCCCACCACGTCCCAGCCCGGCGCCACCTTCTCCATCACGACACCCGACGCGGCCCGCATCACCCGCGTGTCGCTCATCGCGCTCAACTCCACCACGCACACCTTCGACATGAACCAGCGGCTGCTCACCCTGGCCTTCACCCGGACCTCCGGCGCCCTCACCGTCACCGCGCCCCCCAACCGCAACCTCGCGCCGCCGGGCTACTACCAGCTCTTCATCGTGAACGACGCGGGCGTGCCCTCGTACGGCCGCAGGCTGCGCATCCCGCCCCCGTGAGCCCCGCGTCGACCCCCTGCGGGCCCCGGCGGATTCATGGAAGGATGCCCGGGTCATGGAACGCTCCTGCCCCGTCTGCCCGCCCCCCGCGCCCCCGCTGCGCGTCATCGACCTGCGCGGTGTCCCCGTGGACACCTGCGCGCGCTGCCAGGGACACTGGCTGGACGCGGGCGAGCTGGAGCGGCTGGCGCCGGGCTGGAGGACGGAGGCGCTCCAGGCCGCGCTGCCCTCCGCGACCCGGCGCTGCCGCCACGCGCGGCACCATGTTCCGGCCACGCGCGAAGAATGTGGCCTGTGTGGCTCACCCGCCGCGCGCTGTCCGTCCTGCGACGAGACGCTGTCCCAGGTGCGCACGGAGGTCTGCGCGGTGGATGTGTGCTCGCGCTGCCACGGGCTGTGGCTGGACGCGAACGAGCTGAAGCAGCTGATGGACTGGCACCGCCGCTGGAAGCGTCCGCTGGTGGTGGGGCTGACGGCGGCGGGCACCACGGCGGCCGCGGCCGTCGCGCTCTCCCAGGTGGCGGGCGACACCCCGACCCGCACCCGGGTGACGGAAGTCCTTCAGTCCACGATGGAGCAGGCGGCCGAATCGGTGGACGTGGTGGAGCTGGCGGTGGGGGCGGTGGACCTGGCGGGCAGCGCCGCCGAGGGGGTGGGCACGGCCGTCGAAGCCGCGGTGGAGGGGGGCGAGGTCGTCTCCGCGGCCGTGGGCGGGCTGCTCGCGGTGGTGGCGGGGTTGTTCCAGTGACCCACCTGCACGGCGCGTCTGAATCCCCTATGCTCGTGACAGGCCCGTGAGACCCGCCGGATCCTGACGGGGGGAGCGCCGATGATGAACCCAGCAAGTCAGAAGAGCAGCCTGGCGGATGACCGCCGTTCGTTCCCTCGCCTCCAGGCGCCGCTCTATGCGCGCCCGGCGCGACTGAAGTTCGGGGACAAGCAGCGGGTGCTGGATGCGAGCCTCGGCGGCGTGCGCATCTACTCCGACGACGCGTACACCGAGGGCAGCAACCTGGAGGTGGACCTGTTCCTGGGGGACGGCACGACGCTGGAGTGTCGCGCGCGCGTCGCGTGGCTGCGCAAGCTGCCCAAGGACGCGGCGGCCGTCTACGAGGTGGGGCTCGCGTTCATGGACGTCCCCCCGGAGGCGCTCGAGCGCCTCAAGTCGGTGCTCGTCGCCGAGGACTGAAGGCGCGCCGTCATTCGGGCGGGGTCGTCCAGTCGGCCCAGAGGGCGCGCAGCTCCTGCTCCAGTCCCGGCACCGCCACGGAGCGCAGGCTGCCGCCGCCGCGGAAGAGGGACAGGCCCTCGAAGAAGGCCATCAACAGGGCGGCTCGCCGCTCACGGCGCGCGGGCGTGAGCCCGGGGGTCAGCGGCGTGAGCAGCTCGACGAGCCCCTCGCGATAGCCCGCGTAGAAGACCCCGAGCGCCTCGGCCACCATGGTGTCCCTCGCGGCCAGGGCCCACAGCTCGGCGAAGAGCTGGAAGTGCCGGGGGGACTCCTGGTCCTCCAGGATGGCGTCCAGCGCGTGTCGCAGCCGCTGGTCGGGGTGCGTGCCCGCGCCGTCCATGCGCTCGCGGACGTGGCGGATGGCGGCCTCCAGGTAGCGCGACAGGAGCGCGCGCACCACGTCCTGCCTGGTGGGGAAGTAGTACTGGAGGTTGCCCAGGCTCAGCCCCGCGCGCTGGGCCACGCCGCGCAGGGCGAGGCCCGCGGAGCCCTCCTCCACGAGGACGTCCATGGCCGCGTCGAGGATGCGCTCCACGCGCTCGTGGCCCTTCGCGTGGACGGCGGTGCCCGCGCGGGGCTTCGCGGAGGGGAGCGTGCCGGGCGGCTTGCTCGCGCGGCGGGGGCTCACGCGGCCACCATCGACGGGACGGGGGCGGCGCCGACGAGCGACTCGTCGAGGCGCACCTGGACGCCGCACGCGCGCAGCGCCGCGAGGGCGTGCTCGGCGCGGGGCTCGTGCTCGGGGAACCACACGCCGGGGGCGTGCGGCGGCGCGCCGTCGACGCCGAGCAGCCGCTCCACGCCGAGCAGCGCGCCCACGGCCGTCAGGTGGGCCTGGCCCTTGGGGTCGACCACCTCGACCCGGACGCGGCCGCGTTCGCCCACCACGTCCGCGACCCAGGCCGCGTCACCGCCCTTGTTGCTGGTGGCGAGCAGCGCGCGGCGCAGGCGCGTCAGGCGGGGATGCTGAAGCAGCTTGAGCACGCCGAGCCGCTGGAGGACCACCAGGGCCCAGGTGGCGGAGTCCGCGTCGAAGCCCATCCGCGTCGCCACGCCGCGCGCGCCCAGCACCGCGGGCAGCGTGGCCTGCTCGGGCGTGTCCAGGCGGAACACCCGCGTGCTCTTCCCGTCGGAGAAGGTCACCTTCCGTCCATCCGTCAGCGGCAGCACGTGGCGCTCCTGGCCGTCCTCCTTCACCTCGAAGGACAGGGCCAGCCGGTCCATGTACTCGAGGGAGTCCGGTCCCGCCACGTCGGCGAGCGCGAAGCGGATGCCCACGTCCACCTGGGCCAGCGCCCCCACGCGCGCGGCGGCCACGGCGACCAGGCGAGGCACCAGCCCCGCCATCCACGAGGAGCCCAGCAGCACGGGCGCGCGAGGGGGCGTGCCCGACAGGCGCAACATCGCGGAGCGCATGCGCGAGGTCCATCGGGTGATGTCCAACAGCGGCACCCCGGCGCGCGCGGCCCAGACGAGGAGGTGGTCCTCGGGGTCGTTCACCAGGGTGACGACGGCGGCGGGCCTGCCCTTCAGCACGGCCAGCGGGTCCCTGGCGCGGATGTCCATCGCCACGCCCTGGGCCAGCCCGAGCTGGGAGGCGAGCGCGGCGGCCTGCTCCTGCCGGCGTCCGGCGATGACCAGCGGCAGCTTCGGGTGCCGCTCCCTCAAGAGCCGGGCGAGCCGGACTCCCACCACGCCATAGCCACCCACCAGGACGACGCTTCCCTCGGACTCCATGAAGACTCCCGTGCACGGACACGGACCGTCCGTGCCTCACGGGAGGACAATATAGGTCGTTCGACCTAATTTTCACGACAATCGCCCGGGAGCCGGAGGTGGACGGGGCGAAGGTGTTCCGGACAGGGGGATGGCCCATCGCCATCATCGTCTCGGAGGAGAGCAAAGCAGCCTTGGAGCGCATCGGGGCGACCGGAACGAAGGACGCGACGCACCTCTCCCCCCGGCCTCGACAAGGAAGCCAGCAACCCGGTACCTGGAGATGACCGCGAGGGGGCGGCTCAGCAGACCTTCGTCACGATGCCGACGCCCACGGTGCGGCCGCCGTCGCGCACCTCGAAGCGCAGCGTCTCCTCCAGCGCGACGGGGTCGGTGAGCTCCACCAGCAGCAGGAGGCTGTCGCCCGGCTTCCCCAACCGCTCCCCCTCCAAGAGCTTCACCGCCCCCATCATGTCCGTCCCATGGAGGCAGAACCGCAGGCGGTCATCGTCGAGCAGCACGCCGTGTCGCCCCCCATCGGCCCGGGGCAGCAGGTAGACCCGCGCGATGAACCGGTGGTGCGCGCGGATGCTGCCGGGCCTGGCCAGCACCTGCCCACGCTTCAGGCTCCAGCTCTCCAGGCCGCGGACCCGCACGTCGACCTTGTCGCCCACCCGGCCTTCACGCAGTGGCTCGTGGAACCGCCCGATGCTCGTCACCACCGTCTTCAGCGTCGGCCCCAGGCCCACCACCTCCACCTCTTCGTGGAGCTGGAGCGTGCCGCGCTCCACCCGCCCTCCCACCACCGCGCCGCGACCGATGATGAAGCGCACCCCCTGCACCGGCATCAGGAACGGCTCGCGCGTCGCGCACCTGGGCGGGGTGATGGAGCGGTCCACCACCTCCAGCAGTCGCTGGATGGCCGGCTCCCCCCACGCCCCCGTGTCGCCCGCCAGCGCCCTCTGCGCCGAGCCGATGACGATGGGCGTCTCATCGCCCGGGAAGTCATACGACTTCAGCAGCGTCCGGACATCCTGCTCCACCAGCTCGCGGATCTCCGGGTCGTCCATCAGGCGCCACTTGTTCAGGAAGACCACGATGGACTTGATGCCGGCCTCGCGCGCCAGGCGGATGTACTCGCGCGTCTGGGGCATGGGGCCCTCGTCCGCCGACACGACCAGGATGGCCCCATCCATCGGCGTCGCCCCCGTCAGCAGCCCCTTCACGCAGTCCACATGCGACGGAGGGTCCACGTGCGAATAGCGCCGATTCGACGTCTGACATTCCATGTGCATCATCGAGAGGGAGGTTCCCCGGGCCCGCGTCTGTCTGGCCGTGCCCCACCCCGTCGGCGACCAGACCGGGGCATCACCCGACTTCGCCAGCAGCTTCGTGATGGCCGCCGTCAGGGTCGTCTTGCCGTGGCCCTGGTGGCCCAGCACGCCGATGTTCACTCGGGGCTTGAGAGATTCGAGCTCCGCCTGCACACGCATGACATTCCTCACCGTGACCGGTCCGCCGATGCGCCGGCCCGCGATAAATCCCAGGAAAATCACTGGGAGACACAGGTTGTCTGTCAATTCAGGAGAACTGCATCAACCGGAACGAACGAGGCGTCCGCCATCCCGCAGACTGGACCGACCCTGGGCTTCCCTGCCTGCCGTTTCGCTGCAACACCAGACATCGTGTCTGGGTATCACCCGCATGAGCTCCCCGAGCCCCGGCCCCCGTGTCGCCACGGGAGCCCCGCAGAGAGGTGATGCGGCGGGGGGCTCGGGAGAATGCCTGTCCAAGGGGAGCAACGTCGCGCGACGCCCCTGGAGGTCTGACGCGAGGTGGCCCCTTTCCCTCGGGCGCCAACTGGTCCAGGCTCCAGCCACGTGAGCCAGGTCCCCTCCTCCGAGACACCCCGACGCGCGGGCTTCGCCCGGCTCGCCTTCGAGCGCGCGGGGGGGCGCACCGTGGTGAGCACCGCGCTGGCGCACAGCCCGCTGCGACTGCTCACCCCGCGCAACCACGGCCACGCCGCGTGGGCGTACACCAGCTCGTTCGGCGGCGGGCTGGTGGACGGAGACTCGCTCCGCCTCGACCTCGACGTGGCCCCCGGCGCCACCGCGTGGCTGTCCTCCCAGGGCGCCAACCGCGTCTACCGCTCCCCCTCCGGCTGCACGAGCGACGTGTCCGCCCGCGTGGGCGACGACGCCCTGCTCGCGTGGGTGCCGGACCCCACCGCGTGCTTCTCCGGCGCGCGCTACGCCCAGACACTCGCCTTCCGGCTCGCGCCCACCGCGTCGCTCGTCCTCGCCGACATCGTCACCTCCGGCCGCAGCGCCAGCGGCGAGCGCTGGGCCTTCTCCCACTACGCCTCCACCCTGCGCGTCCACGTGGGCGAGCGCGCCCTCGTCGACGAGCGCTGGCTCTTGGACCCCACCCACGGCCCCCTGCGCGAGCGGCTCGGCCGCTTCGAGGCCATGGCCTCCCTCCTCCTCGTCGGCCCCGCCCTGGCCACCGCCCGCGAGGCCCTGCTCGCCCGCGTCACCGCGCTGCCCGTCACCCCACGCGCCGACCTCGTCCCCTCCGCCAGCCCCCTGGGCCCCCACGGCCTGCTCCTGCGCGCCGCCGCCGTCTCCGTCGAGTCCCTGGTGCGCACCACCCACGACTGGCTGTCCTTCCTCCCCGCCCTCCTCGGGGACGACCCCTGGGCCCGCCGCGTGTGAGCCCCCTCCTGGCGGCGCACCCCGGCCCTGCACTAGTGTTGACGCATCAAGTCATGGCGCCGTCGAACCCCGGGAGTCGCGCGCGTGCACCTGTCCCCTCGAGACGTCGACAAGCTGTTGCTGCATCAGGCGGGCTTCCTGGCCCAGAAGCGGCTCGCCCGAGGCGTCCGGCTGAGCTACCCGGAGGCCGTCGCGCTCATCGCCACGCAGTTGCTGGAGTTCATCCGTGACGGCAGGAGCGTGGCGGAGCTGATGGACCTGGGGCGCAAGCTGCTGGGGCGCGCGCAGGTGATGCGGGGGGTGCCGGAGATGCTCGCGGAGGTGCAGGTGGAGGGCACCTTCCCGGACGGCTCCAAGCTGGTGACGGTGCACCACCCCATCGTCGCCGAGCACGGCGACCTGGAGCTCGCGCTGTACGGCAGCTTCCTGCCGGTGCCCCCACGGGAGCGCTTCACGGCCTCCACCGCGGCGGACGACGGCATCCCCGGCGAGGTGCGCGTGCTGCCCGGCGAGGTGGAGCTCAACGCGGGCCGCGACAGCGTCTTTCTCCGCGTCACGCACCGGGGAGACCGCCCCATCCAGGTGGGCAGCCACTACCCCTTCTTCGAGACGAACCGCGCGCTCGTGTTCGACCGGGAGAAGGCCTACGGCCACCGCCTGGACATCCCCGCGGGGACGGCGGTGCGGTTCGAGCCGGGGGAGACGAAGACGGTGAGCCTGGTCGCCATCGCGGGCGAGCAGGTGGTGCGGGGCGGCAACGCGCTGGGCAGCGGCAAGGTGTCCGCCGAGAACCGTGAGCGCGCGATGGCGCAGGTCCGCGAGCAGGGCTTCGGCCACGAGGAGGAGCGCGAATGAGCCGGAAGATGGACCGTCGCCACTACGCGGACATGTTCGGCCCCACCACCGGGGACAAGGTGCGGCTGGGCGACACGGGCCTGTGGGCCCAGGTGGAGCGCGACGCCACCGTCTACGGGGACGAGTGCAAGTTCGGCGGCGGCAAGGTGCTGCGCGAGGGCATGGGCCAGCGCGCGGGCGTGGGCGACGCGGACGCGCTGGACCTGGTCATCACCAACGCGCTCATCCTCGACTGGACGGGCATCTACAAGGCGGACATCGGCGTCAAGGCGGGCCGCATCGTCGGCATCGGCAAGGCGGGCAACCCGGACATCATGGCCGGCGTGACGCCCGGCATGGTGGTGGGCGTGACGACGGAGGCCCTCTCCGCGGAGGGACACGTCGTCACCGCGGGCGGCCTGGACACGCACATCCACTTCATCTGCCCGCAGCAGGCGGACGAGGCGCTCGCCAGCGGCATCACCACCTGGGTGGGCGGCGGCACCGGCCCCGCCACCGGCACCAAGGCCACCACGTGCACGCCGGGCGCGTGGAACCTGCAGCGGATGCTCCAGGCCACCGACACGCTGCCGCTCAACATCGGCCTGACCGGCAAGGGCAACACGTCCCTGCCCCACGGCCTGGTGGACCAGATTCGCGCGGGCGCCATCGGCCTGAAGCTGCACGAGGACTGGGGCACCACGCCCGCCGCCATCGACACCTGCCTCACCGTGGCCGAGGACGAGGACGTGCAGGTCACCATCCACACCGACACGCTCAACGAGTCGGGCTACGTGGATGACTCGCTCGCGGCCATCAAGGGCCGCACCATCCACACGTACCACTCGGAGGGCGCGGGCGGCGGCCACGCGCCGGACATCATCCGCGTGTGCGGCGTGGACCACGTGCTGCCCTCGTCCACCAACCCCACGCGCCCGTACACGGTGAACACGCTGGACGAGCACCTGGACATGCTCATGGTCTGCCACCACCTGGACCCGGGCATCCCCGAGGACGTCGCCTTCGCGGAGAGCCGCATCCGGGGCGAGACCATCGCCGCGGAGGACATCCTCCACGACCTGGGCGCCATCAGCATCATGTCCTCGGACAGCCAGGCCATGGGGAGGGTGGGCGAGGTCATCTGTCGCACGTGGCAGACGGCGCACAAGATGCGCGAGCAGCGCGGGCGGCTGTCCGGCGAGCAGGGTGACAACGACAACCTGCGCATCCGCCGCTACGTGGCCAAGTACACCATCAACCCGGCCATCGCCCACGGGCTGTCGCACGAGGTGGGCTCGGTGGAGGTGGGGAAGCTGGCGGACCTGGTGCTGTGGCGCCCGGCCTTCTTCGGCATCCGCCCGGAGCTGGTGCTCAAGGGCGGCTTCATCGCCTGGGGACAGATGGGGGACGCCAACGCGTCCATCCCCACGCCGCAGCCGTTCATGATGCGGCCCATGTTCGGCGCCAGGGGCCGGGCGCTCGGGGCCACCAGCCTCGTGTTCGTCTCACCGCGCGCGCTGGCCGAGGGCACCACGCGCGAGCTGGGCCTGGGCAAGCGCGCCGTCGCGGTGAAGCGGTGCCGGGGACTGGGCAAGCGCGACATGCGGCTCAACGACGCCCTGCCCGTCATCACCGTGGACCCGGAGACCTACGAGGTGCGCGCGGATGGGGAGCTGCTCCGCTGCGAGGCCGCCGTCCGACTGCCGCTGGCGCAGCGCTACTCGCTGTTCTGAAAGGACGGGGACTCACGCGCATGGGCTCGTCCTGGAAGGTGCTCCAGCTGGCGGACTCGGGCTTTCCCACGGGGGGCTTCGCCCACTCGGGAGGGCTGGAGGCGGCGGTGCAGGCCGGCGAGGTGCGCGGCGCACCGGAGCTTCGCCGCTTCACGCGAGAGCTGTTGTGGCAGGCGGGGCATGGCGCCCTGCCGCTGTTGAGCGCGGCGCACCGCGAGGCCTCGCGGCTGCCGGAGCTGGACGCGCGGGCGGACGCGTTCCTCACCAGCCATGTCGCGCACCGGGCCAGCCGCACGCAGGGCCGGGCCTTCCTGGACACGTGCGCGCGCATCTTCCCCGGGCCGGTGGGGCCGCTGCGCGAGTCGGCGAGGGCCGCGGGGCTTGGCTTCCACCACGCGCCGGTGTTCGGGGCGGTGGTCCGCGCGCTGGAGGTGGAGCTGTCGGAGGCGCAGCGGCTGCACCTGTCGCTCACGCTGCGCGGCGCGCTGTCGGCGGCGGTGCGGCTGGGCATCGTCGGCACGCACGAGTCGCACCAGCTCCAGCACCAGGCGACGCCGCTGTTGGACGCGGTGCTGGAGCGCTGCGCGGGGCTGGGGTTGGAGGCGCTCGCGCAGCCCTCGCCATTGTTGGACTTGTTGGGTTCCACGCACGACCGCCTCTATTCGAGGCTCTTCCTGTCCTGAGGTGAAGCGCACATGCACGACGACCACAGGGGCCACGGCCACGACGATGAGCACGACCACACGCATGAGGAGTGGGAGCACCCGGGCCACTTCCACGAGCGCGAGGAGCCGAAGCGGCGTGATTACCAGGCGCGCGCCTTCACCATCGGCATCGGCGGGCCGGTGGGCAGCGGGAAGACGGCGCTGGTGCTGGCGCTGTGCCGCGCGCTGCGTGAGCGCCACCGGCTGGGCGTGGTGACCAACGACATCTTCACCCAGGAGGACGCGGAGTTCCTGGTGCGAAACCACGCGCTCTCACCCGAGCGCATCAAGGCGGTGGAGACGGGAGGCTGCCCGCACGCGGCCATCCGCGAGGACATCAGCCACAACCTGCTGGCGCTCGAGCAGCTCATGGAGGAGCTGACGCCGGAGCTGCTCATCGTGGAGAGCGGCGGCGACAACCTGGCGGCGCAGTACAGCCGGGAGCTGGCGGACTACACCGTGTACGTCATCGACGTGGCGGGCGGGGACAAGGTGCCGCGAAAGGGAGGCCCGGGCATCACCCAGTCCGACTTGCTCATCATCAACAAGACGGACCTGGCGCCCCACGTGGGCGCGGACCTGGGCGTCATGGAGCGCGACGCGAAGAAGATGCGCGGCGACGGCCCCTTCGTCTTCACCCAGGTCACCCAGGGCGTGGGCCTGGACGTCGTCGTCGAGCACCTGCTCACCGCGTGGAAGCAGCGCACCGGGGCCCAGGCGGGCTGACGTCGCTCAGCGCAACATGGACTCGTGCAGCCGCCCCAGCGCGTTCACCGTCTCCACGCCGCGGGTCACGACCTCCACGCGGTTGCCGTAGTTGCCCTCCACCGTCCACAGCCTTGCGGGCGAGGTGGAGACGTCGTAGGCGAGCAACAGCGTCGAGTGGCCGTGGTCATTCACGGCCATGTAGTCCCCGGGCCGGGCGTAGATGCCCAGGTGGCTGTTGTCGCGCACGTTTCCGCCGAACGCGCCCAGCACCTCCCAGACGTCGTCGCCGCCCACGGTGGTGAAGCGGCCCGCGCTCCACGCATAGAACTCCGAGCACCACTTCTCGTCGGAGGCCGCGCCGTAGCGGGTGCCGTCGCGCTGCAGCCCCGCGTAGCCCACCAGCCCCGAGTCCGAGTCATCCGCCTGGAGGAGGGCCAGGTTCACGATGTCCGTCCGCGCCCGCTCCAGCGCGGAGCCGCCCACCGTCATCGTGTAGTACCAGGGGCTCAGCCCCGTCACCCGGACGTACGTCACCCCGCCCGCGGCGCTCACGTCACGCCGGAGGAAGCGGATGCGGATGCGGTAGACGTCACCGGACACCAGCCCGCCCAACGAGAGGGACACGAACGGCGCGTCCCAGTCCACGTCCCGCACCTTCAGCGGGGAGAGGACGGTGGTGAGCTCGGCGCTGGCCAGCGGCGAGTACTCGAGGTGGAGGTAGAGCCGGTCCTCCGCGCCCGCGCGCACCGCGTCCTCGTCGTTGATGATGGCCAGCATCCGCGCGCTCGTCGGGGTGTTCGCCGGCGTTGCCGAGTACACCCAGCGCACCTCGTCCGCGCCGTCGCGGCAGTTGTCATCCACGCCGTTGAAGGGCAGCTCGCGCTGATTCGGGTGGATGCTCCGGTTGTCGTCGTCGCAGTCCCCCGAAGCCGGCACGTACCCCGCGGGACAGTACAGGCCGGGGACGGGGATGATGACCGCGAGCGCCCCCGCCCTGGCATAGCCGTCCCGGTCCGCGTCCTGGGTGATGGGGTAGCAGGCCCTCGGCGTGCTCGCGAGGGCCAGCGTCAGCAGCAGCGCGTACATGAGTGCGTCCCCTTGCGTGCCGTGGCTCAGAAGTACTCGACGCGCGAGTTGTTGCCGGTGTTCGGCTCCGCCGCGCCGCTCTCCGACACGCCGCCCACCGAGCAGGTGCTCGGGAACGCGGGGTCCGGCCAATAGGACAGTTCAATCTCCACCTCTTGTCCGGGCGCGACGACCCGCTCCTCGGAGATGCCCGCCTGACGGCCCGACTGGAAGCACGCCACGCCCGTCACCTTGCCGAAGCGGCCGTTGTTGCGCACGACGACGGTCGTCTTCCCGTTCGGCGACGACGACGGCGGGCGCATGTCCTTGACGATGAGGTCCACGCCCGTGGGGAAGTCCCGCGTGTAGACGTACGCGTCCGGGCTGTGGGGGCTCTGGCAGTTGACGACGAAGTCCCCGGCGGCCGGGTACTCCGAGTAGCAGCTCGACCAGTCCGGCGGGAAGGTGTACGCGATGGAGTCACTGCCGTTGGCCAGGTTCGCCACCAGCCGGGTGCGGATGCGCGCGAAGTAGCCCGTGGTGCCCGCCACCCAGCGACTGGAGGGAATCACCGCCGAGGTGCTCCACTGGAAGTAATCCAGGTCCTGGATGCGCGTGGGCGTGGCGCGCGTCGTCGTGGAGGCGAACACGGCGGGCGTGGCGCCGCCCGAGTGCACCTCGAAGCGAATCGTCTGCGACGGCTTGAGGCTGGCGCCCTCGAACGTGAGGCTGACGGTGCGCGAGTCGGCGAGCTGTCCGTCCGTGGGCGACAGCGAACAGGCGCCGAGCGACAGCCCGGCCAGCGCGAGGACACCACGACGGAACACTCCGACGAGCGACGAGGACAGCGGCATGGGATTCCCCCTCCGGCCGGCGATGCGACCGTGCATCTCCAACGGGGCGCCCCGGGTTCCTTCGCCAGCGCGCTTCAATCCGCGCGCATCGCCACCAGCGGCGAGACTCGCATCGCCTTCCGGGCCGGCAGGTAGCAGGCCAGGAGCCCGCAGGCCGTCAACAGCACGCAGACCCCCAGGAAGGTCCACGGGTCCGTCGCGGTGACGCCATGGAGCCAGCGCCCGAGCAGTCGCGAGAGCACGAGCGCACCCACGAGCCCCAGCGCCACGCCCGCGAGGATGCGCTGGACGCCCTGCCGCAGCACCAGCCACAACACGTCCGACGCCTGGGCCCCCAGCGCGGCCCTCACTCCGAACTCGTGCGTGCGCTGCGCCACCGTGTACGCCATCACACCCGCCAGCCCCAGCAGCGTCAGCACCAGCGCCGCCCCCGCGAAGGCCCCGAGCAGGAGCGTCACGAAGCGCTGGGGCACCAGCGCCTCGTCGACGAGGCCCTCCACCGTCCGCGCCTCCGACAGCGCGAGCCCCGCGTCCAGGGCCCGCACCTCCGCGCGCACGGTGGGCAGCAGGGACATCGGGTCGCGAGACGTGCGCAGGAACACCGTCAGGGCGTTGAGCGGGAACTGCGCGTGAGGGACATATACCTCCGGCTCCGGCGCGGCGCCCAGCGACTGGTGCCGCACATCCCGCACCACGCCGACAATCTCCTTGGGCGCCTCCCCGCCCCAGCCCAGTCGCAGCCGGCGCCCCAGCGGGGACTTCCCCTCCAGGTGGCGACGGACGAAGGCCTCGTTCACCAGCACCACCGGAGGCGCCGTCCGGTCATCGGCCACCGTGAAGTCCCGGCCGGAGACCCGCGAGATGCCCAGCGTGCGGAAGTAGTCGAGGCCCACGAAGCGCAGTCGCGCCTCGTCCTTGCGCGGGGGCGCCCCCTCCAGTTGTACGCTGGTGCCGTTGTCCAGGCCGCTCAGGGGCAGGAACTCGGCGGTGCTCACGGAGAGCACCCCGGGCACCCCGCCCAGCCGCTCCGTCAGTCGCGCGTAGAACGCGCTTACAGCCGACGAGCGCATCGGATAGCGGGAGACCGGCAGGTCCAGTCCCACCGCGAGCACCCCGCGCGTGTCGAAGCCCGGGTCCACCTGGGTGAGGCGCACCAGGCTGTTCACCAGCAGCGCCGCGCCCACCAGCAGCACCAGCGCCAGCGCCGTCTGCGCCACCACCAGCGCGCCGCGCACGCGCAGGGCCGCGCGGCCCCCAGTCGTTCCCCGGGCCGCGTCCTTGAGCGCCTCGCGCAGCCCCGGCTCTGTGGCGCTGAGCGCGGGAAAGAGCCCGCAGGCGAGCGCCGTCACCAGCGACAGCACCATCGCGAAGCTGGCCGCGACCGCGTCCACCCGCACCTCGTCGAGCCGGGGCACGCCGGGCGGCGCGAACGCCTTGAACACGTCCACCCCCCACACGGCGAGCAGCAGCCCCAGGGCGCCACCGAGCAGCGACAGCACCCCGCTCTCCGTGAGCATCCATTGGACGACGCGCGCGCGGCTGGCGCCCAGGGCCAGGCGCACCGCCACCTCGCGGCGCCGCACGGTGGCCCGGGCCAGCAACAGGTTCGCGACGTTGACGCAGCCGATGAGCAGCACGCAGACGACGGCGCCGAAGAGCAGCCACAACACCGGCCGGATGGGCCCGACCAGGCGCTCGTGTCCGGAGACGACCCGCACCTGCGTGTACGAGCTGGCGTCCGGATACGTCCTCGCGAGCTCCGTTGAGAGCGTGTCCATCTCCCGCCGCCCCGCCTCCAGCGAGACGCCGCGCTTCAGCCGGGCGAGGGCCGCGTCGTAGCGCATGTAGCCCCGGCTGGTGGGAATGGTGCCGCCGTACACGCTCGGCTCCGCGTCCACCGCCACGCTGACCCACAGGTCCGCGGACTCGCGCTGGAGCGGGAAGGTGAAGCCCTCCGGCAACACGCCGATGATGGTGAAGGGCAGCTCGTCCAACCGCACCACGCGCCCCAGCACGCCCGGGTCTCCTTCTCTCGCGCCAGGGAAGTGCTTGCGCCAGAATGCATGACTCAACACCACCGGACGCGTGCCGTCGGGCCCCCCGCCAAGCCGGTCCTCCTCGGGAAGGAAGGTGCGCCCCAGCAGCGCCGACGTGCCCAGCAACGGGAACAGGTCCGCGGAGACGATGGCGCCCGTGACCCGCGTCGCCTCGCCGTCGCCGCTCAGCGTGAAGCGCGTGGAGGTGTACACGGCGATGCGCTCGAAGGACGTGGCGCCCGCGCGCCAGTCGAGCAGGTTCGGATACGCGACGCCGCCCAGCTCCCCCTGCTTCTCCTGCTGCAGGACGACCAGCCGCTCCGGCGCCGTGTACGGCAAGGGCCTGAGCAACACGCCCTGCAACACGGAGAAGAAGCTCACGTTCGCGCCGATGCCCAGTGACAGCACGAGCACCACCACCAGCGTGAAGCCCGGAGCGCGCCACAGACCCCGCACGGCATATCGAAGGTCCTGCCAGACTGCCGTCATGCCGCGTCCTCCGCTCGGGGAATCTCCCCGGGCATGGAATTAGCGTGCCATGCGGGACGCCCTCGGCGCGCCTGTCCTCGGTGAGGCCGCCGCTCCGCTTCTGGGACGCGCGCATCCCAGACGTGGAACGCGCCACACGGGCCCGAGGGAGTCACCCGGTGCTACGCTGGACCCCACATGTCCGCGATTCCCACGGGCTACTGGGGCCCGAGCACCTCGACCGTGGATTGGTGCGAGACGAACTACCAGCACTTCTTCCACATCGGCGAGCTGTTCAACTCGGCCTCCAGCCTGGTGCTGGTCCTCGTCGGCGTGCTGGGCGTCGTGCTCCACTGGCGCGTGCTGGAGCGCCGGTTCCTGCTCGCCTTCGGACTGCTCGCGCTGGTGGGCGTGGGCAGCACCGCGTTCCACACGACGCTGCGCCGCGAGCACCAGATGCTGGACGAGCTGCCGATGCTCTATCTGGCCATCGTCATCGTCTACATCCTGCTGGAGGACCGACCCCAGCGGCGCTTCGGGCGCTGGTTCCCGTGGCTGTTGTTCTGTCACGCGGTGTTGGTGACGTACCTGACGGCCTTCACGCGCGGCGCGCTCCAGTTCTTCCTCTTCCAGGTGAGCTTCGCGTCGCTGGAGTTCTTCGCGCTCGGCCGCACCTACGTCCTCCAGCGGCGCAGCCCGGATGCGAGCACGAAGCGGCTGTTCCAGCTCGGCATCGCGTCCTATGCGCTCGCCATCGTGCTGTGGGTCAGCGACATCCAGTTCTGCCCCACGCTCAACGAGACGCTCCCCGCGCACGGCATCCCCAACCCCCAGTTCCATGCCTGGTGGCACGTGCTGGTGGCCTTCGGGTTCAACGCGCTCCTCCTGGTCATCGCGAAGGAGCGACTGCGGACGCTGGGGAAGGACTCACGTCTCGGCAGGCTGCTGGGCGTGGTCCCGCGCGTGAAACTGACGCCGCCCGGAACGTGAGGCGTCAGCTCAGGCCCAGCTTGCACTCGGGGAGCGCGAGCCGGAGCTGCTCGAGCTCCTGGGGCGGCAGCGTCGTCGAGTAGAGGTCCAGCGTCCTGAGCCACGGCATCCGGAAGAGGACCGGGGGCACCGTCGTCAGGGGCGTGGACTGGAGGTCGAGGAAGGCCAGGCGACGCAGCCGCTCCAGCGAGTCGGGCAAGGTCGTCACGCCGGTCTGCCGCAGGTTGAGCGACTCGAGTGACTCGAGGTTCCCCAGCTCCGGCGGCAGCTGCGCCAACGCGGGGTTGAAGGACAGGTCCAGCTTCTTGAGCTTCGTGAGTCGCCCCAGCTCCGGTGGGACCTGCTGGATGCCCGTGGTGCGCACCCAGAGGGACTCCAGCTCGGTGAACTCGCCGATGACCGGCGGCAGCTCCCCCAGCTTGCGGCCGTTGAACAGCAGCTCCTTGGAGTCGCGCGGGAACCTGTCGAACAGGACGAAGGCGCCCTTGGCCTTGGACGCGGCCGCCCTCGGGAGGGAGGCCTGCGCGAGGTCCGGCGGCTCCTGGGAGGTGGCGCCCTCCTCCGCGCCCTGGAGTGACTCGGCCATCGAGCCCAGCTCCTCCGCGAGCCAGGCGGAGAACGGCCCCAGTTCGTCCACGGGGAGGCTCTCCTCCACGCTCCAGACGACCAGCCCGTCGCCCTGGGTGCCCTGGCCGAAGGCGAAGCCGTTGACGTCCTCCAGGTCGCGAGCGGCGAACATCACGAACGCGTACGTGTGCGTCCCCGCTTCGCGCTCGGCGCGGACTTCGCTCCAGTGCCGGTCGGGGACACCGGTCTGCTGGGACAGGCTCACCCGCCAGCGCGGCGGGAGGAAGCCCAGCGTGGACTCGGAGGTCGACAGCCACCGATAGCCGAGCGCCTCGATGAACTCGACGTACTCGGCGGGCAGCAGCGACGCGATGTCGGGCACGGCCGAGAACGGCACGACGCGCGGCTCCAGGTCCTCCGCGTAGCGCCCCACGGCGCCCCTCCCCAGCACCTGGGTGGCCTGCTTCTCCACCTTCTTCCACTGCATCGTCGGCGACACGGACTTCTTCGGCATGTCCTGTTCCCTACCCGCATCCGAATCCGTGGGGGAAGCGCGAATGCATCCTGGAGCCCGGCGCGTGACGCCGGCGCGCCCGACCTCCCTGTATTCCAGGCCAGTCCACGCCTCCTCGAAAACATCTGCTCCCACTTCAATCCCACCTCGTTTGCCGCGCCAACGGCAACCATGTTAGGAATTGAGCCCATCCCCGCAATGGCATTCCAGGAGGTTCTCGTGACCCGGAACGTGAAGCGATTGCTGGCTTTCGCCCTGCCGCTGTCCCTTGCCCCGACCAGCGGCCTCGCCGAGCCATCCTGGACAGAGACCTTCGTGCTGCCTGCGCGCCCCTCGACTCCGGGTGCCATGCCCCTGCTGTGCATGGCGTGGCAGGAGTACTACGTCCTGAACCTCACCGGCGTCACGGTCTCGTCATCCGGGACCCTGACCCCTCCCTTCCCGAACTTCGTCGCCGCCGGCGGTTTCGCTTCGGCGGGAGTGTTCACCAACCTTCCGGGAACCCACCAGTACCTCTTCACGACCAACCCCTCGGATCCGTTGGGCGCCGCGAAGACGTGCATCTGGCAATTCTCTGTCACCCGCGACAGCAACGGAGTCTTTTCCGGCGTCATCAACCAGGCCTCCGCCGGCAATCAGGGGGTCCTCTGCACCATCGACCCGACGCAATCCTATTTCGACCCCTCCACCTGCCGGAGCCAGGTCGTCACCTACATCCAATGAGCTGCAACTCCTGACACACCACGCTCAAAACTTTCCTTCGAGCGCCGAGGTAGCGACCGACCCGGTCAGGGTCCGTTTGAACTGACTGGGATAAGGGTCCAGGATTCGCCGCGCCCGAGCGGAGAGCGATTCCCGCGCCGTCGGGCGCTCCCATGAAACGAATTGCGCTCCTTCCTGCCCTGCTCACGCTCATTGCCTGCGCGGCTTGTGGTCCCGCGACCGTGGAGTCACCCCCTCCCGCCACGGACTCTCAGACCGCGGCCCTCGCGACGCCACAATGGCTCCCGACCACCTCGGCGCTGTATGCGCGGGGCAACGCCACCGCCACGCGGCTGGCTACCGGGCAGGTGCTCGTCGTCGGAGGCAGCATCTCCGGCGCCGTGACGACCACCGCGGAGCTGTACAACCCGGCCAACGCCTCGTGGACGCCCACGGGCTCGATGACGGGCGCTCGCAGCGAGCACACCGCCACCCTGCTGGACAACGGCCGCGTGCTGGTGGCGAACGGCTACGGCGGCGGGGGCGCGGGCGTCGTGCTCAACACCGCGGAGATCTACTGGCCGACGACGGGGACCTGGACCGCCGCGGCCGCTTCTCCCTCGACTCGCACGGTGGGGCAGGCCGCGAAGCTCACCACGGGCAAGGTGCTCATCACCGGCGGCTACTCGGGCGCCATCGGCATCCTCTCCAGCGCGGACCTCTATGACCCGTTCACCAACAGCTGGACGGCCACGAGCATGAACGGAGGTCGCTACCGGCACACGCTGACCGCGCTGCCCGGCGGCAAGGCGCTCGTCGCGGGTGGCAGCAGCCGGCTGAGCACGCTGAGCACCGCGGAGCTGTTCGACTCCGCGACGAACAGCTTCACCCATGCCGCCCCGATGAGCCGGGCGCGCCACAGCCACACCGCCACGCTGCTGCCCTCCGGCAAGGTGCTCATCGCCGGTGGCAGCGGCACCAACACAGCGGAGCTGTACGACCCGGCCACCAACACCTGGACGCCCACCGGCTCCATGTCCCGCGCCCGCTCCAGCCACCACGCCGCGCTGCTGCCGTCCGGCAAGGTGCTCGTCTTCGACAGCAGCGGCACCAGCGAGCTGTACAACCCCGCCACGGGCACCTGGAGCATCACCGCGCCCCTGCTCTCCAGCCGCACCGGCGGCGTGTCCGCGCTGCTGCGCTCCGGGCAGGTGCTGCTCTCCAGCGGCGCCATCGGCGCCACGCCCACGGCGTCCTCGGAGCTGTATGAGCCGGGACAGCAGTCGTGGAGCGCCACCGGCTCGCTGTGGGTGGGACGCTGCCAGCACACCGCCACGGAGCTGCCCTCGGGGGCGGTGCTCGTGGCGGGCGGCTCGAGCTCCGGCACCCCGCTCGCGAGCGTGGAGTCCTATGACCCGGCCACCAGGACCTGGACGTCGCTGGGCTCGATGACGCAGGCGCGCAGCGGACACGTGGCCGTGCGGCTGCCGTGGGGACAGGTGCTGGTCATCGGCGGCAATGCGTCCACCACGCAGACCACGACGGAGCTGTATGACCCGGACACCCACACGTGGACGGCGCGTGGCAGCCTGAACAACGCGCGCGAGGGCTTCACCGCGACGGTGCTGCCCACCGGGAAGGTGGTCGTGGCCGGTGGACGAATCAACACCATCAACTACCTGACCAGCGCGGAGGTCTACGACCCGGCCACGGGCACCTGGTCGGTCACGGGCAGCCTCAACTTCGGCCGCGCGGACCACAGCGCGGTGCTGATCCCGGATGGCAAGGTGATGGTGGCGAGCGGAACGTACTTCACCAACTCCATGACGACGCAGACGCCGACGGTGGAGCTCTATGACCCGACCACGGGGGCGTGGACGTACACCACCAACATCGCCTGGGCCGGGAGGAGCGACTTCACGCTGGACGTGCTGGGCTCCGGGC
Source organism: Myxococcus faecalis (assembly GCF_050039385.1). Classification (NCBI taxonomy): domain Bacteria; kingdom Pseudomonadati; phylum Myxococcota; class Myxococcia; order Myxococcales; family Myxococcaceae; genus Myxococcus; species Myxococcus faecalis. Next base: position 3,790,364 of record NZ_CP144336.1, read on the forward strand.
TGGCGCTCGCCGCGGGCGGACGCACGGGCAACTCCCTGAACTTCGGCGCGCTCTCCGTGAAGGTGGCGGATGTGTACTCGCACACCACGGGCACGTGGACTCCGGTGGGGAGCCTCGCCACCACGCGCCACGAGCACTCGAGCGCCCTGCTCGCGTCGGGCGCGCTCATGGCGGCGGGAGGCCTGTCGCGCGTGGGGGGCGGACAGCCCGTCACCACCACGCTGGCCAGCGCGGAGCTGTTCGACCCGGCGACGAACACCTGGAAGGAGACGGCGGGCATGCGCGTCGCCCGCGCGGGCTTCACGCTGACGCCGCTCTACACCCAGGAGGTGCTCGCGGTGGGCTGCGGGCCCGCCGGTGAGCCCTCGGCGGAGCTGTACACGCCGTAGCGGCGTGTCACGGGGCGACGGTGCTTCGGGCCCGTCGCCCCTCGTCATTCGAGCCTCACGTGCCGCTCGAGGCCGTTCAGATGAGGCGAGTGCTCGCCTCTCCGAATCCGTCAGGCCCGACTCAGCTCTTGTGGGCTGGTGCGGAGGCAGACGAGATGTCGGCGTTCTCGTCCTCACCGCCCGCGGCGCCGTCCGCGCCGTAGGAGAGGACGACGGGGCGGCCGCCCTCGTTGAGGTACACGTAGTCGTTCTGCCACGGGTCCTTGGGGAGCTGCTCGAGGACCCGGCTCTCCACGAGTGCGCCGAGCCCCGCGCTCGTGTCCGGGAAGTGTCCTGTCTTCGTGTAGTGGAGCTTGAGGGCGGTCTCGATGTTCTTGATGTCCAACGAGGCCCTGTCTCCCTTCGCTTCTCCCAGCATGGGCATGACGGCGACGCCGACCGCCGCGGCGATGAGCCCGAGGATGGTGATGACCACCATGATTTCAATGAGCGTCATGCCGCGACGGTGACGGCGGTGCTGCCTGGACTTGTTCCGGTTCATGACTGTTCTTCACCTCATGTGACGTTCTGGCAGGGTCGCTTTCGTCGCGTGCGTCGCCATGTCGTTGCAGCGTCTGGCTTCACACGTGGCGCTGACCCGCGGCCCTTCCTCCGACCACCGGAGAGAAGCGCCACGAGGAGGCCAGTGCAGACCTCGTGCCGGCATGAGGTTCGTCCTGTTCGGGGCCGTTGTCGGCGAGGCCCCCAGGCCGAGATTTCCCACTCAGGGGCTCTGCGACAACTCAGTTCTTCGGCGCGGGCGCCGCAGCGGGCTTCGACGCCTCCGCGATGCGCTTCACCACGTCATCGACGATGTCGTTCGGGATGGGGATGGACAGGTTGTACTGGGCGATCTTCCAGGTGGCGCCGTCCTTCACCAGCACGCCGCTGCCACGGCTGGGCCCCAGGTTCGGCGTGTCGAGCACCTCGTCGAACCAGGCCACCTTGCCGTCCTTGGACACGGTGATGTGGCGCGAGGTGACCTTGAAGGTCCACGCCTTGCCTTTCGAGAAGTAGGGCTTCGCCCACGCGCGGAACTCGTCGCGCGTCCAGCGCTCGGTGGCGTCGGTGCCCAGGTAGATGGCGTCGGGGGTGAAGTATTTGAAGTAGCGCGCCTCGTCCGCCTGGGCGGCGGCCAGGTGCCAGTCATCCAGCACCGTGGTGATGGCGGCCTTCGGGTCAGCGGCCTTGCCCGTCACGGGGGCGGCGGAGAGCACGAACAACAACAGGGAGACAGTGGACACGCGAAGCGACCTCGTCGATGAGAAGTTCGGGGTATGAAGCGGCACGGCCCACCCCCGGGTCAAGCGCACCCGGGCTGGCCAGAAAGGTGTGAGTCGCGTGGTCCTCGAGAGCTTCCAGGTCGGTGAGGGGGATGTGCCCACGGTGCTGCTGCACGGCTTCCTGGGCACGGGGCGCAACCTGCGCTCGCTGGCGACGGCGTGGAGCGCGGCGGACCCTCGGCGCCGCTTCCTCCTCCCGGACCTCACCGGCCATGGCGCCTCCCCTGTCCCGCCGCCCAGCTCGGACCTCTTCAGCGTGGCGCGCGACGTGGTGGACACCGCGCGGGCCCAGGGCTTCAGCGGCGCGCTCCACTGGGTGGGCCACTCGCTCGGAGGCCGCGTGTCGCTCGCCGCCAGCCTCCACGTCCCGGAGGCGGTCGCCCACGTCTCGCTGCTCGACATCGCGCCGGGCCCCGTGCCGTACGACTTGTCCGACAGCGGCATGGTGCTGGGCATCCTCCTCCAGGCGCCGCCGCGCGCGCCCAACCGCAAGGACATGCGCGCCGAGCTCACCTCGCGTGGGCTGTCCGACCACCTGGCCGACTGGCTCGTGATGAACCTGATGCCGGAGGGAGAAGGGGTGCGCTGGCGCTTCGACCGGCAGGCGCTCGCGGAGCTGCACTCGCGCGTCAACGGCACGGACCTGTGGGCCGCGGTGGAGCGTCCGGACCGCCCGCCCATGCGCGCTGTCCGAGGAGGCCGCTCGCGCTACGTCTCCGACGCCGAGGCCGCGCGCCTGGAGGCCGCTGGTTGCCCGGTGACGACGTTCCCCAACGCCGGCCACTTCGTCCACGTGGACTCGGCCAAGGAACTGCTGGAGTGGCTCCTGCGCGAGTGAGGCCCTGCTCGAAGCCAGGGCCGCGAGGAGGCGACATGTGGAGCACACACCCGGCACTCAACGATGATGCCCGCGCATTGCTGGCGACTCGCCGGGGGATTCTCCATGTGGCTCCGCAGAGCACTACCGCTGCTCGTGATGATGTGTATCCCTGGCTGTGCGACGAGCCGGGTCGTGCGGCTGGAGACGGAGCACGGCTCCGTGACGCTCACCCCGTACGAAGACGTCGGCGGTGAGGTCGAAGAAGCCAGAATCGACGACGCTGAGTTCGAGGAGTCACTGGCGGCGCTGGCCCGGGACGTTCCGCCCTTCCGCCATCCCATGAAGGAGGCACGGGAGCTCTTCGGCGTGCCCACACGCAGCGGTGTGTACCGGTACGAGCGCGGCCCATCACGGCTCATTCCCCAGTCCCAGGAGGATGGAGCGGGCCCCCACCTGCTCGAGTCCTATGCGGACGACGAGCTGACGCGCGCCTATGGCCAGTGGTGCGAACGACGTGACCAGCCTGGAGACTGCTTACGTCTGCTCGATGAAGGCCCTCTATTGGCCAGCGATGGCAAGTACACGCTGGCGCTGGCCATCGCCCTCGGCTCCGTATGGGAAGCGTCGCTGGAGGCCCTCGATGACATGACGGACCCGAGCGCGGTCATGGCCACCCTCACCTCCGCGGTGACCATGTACCTGCTGCTCTGGGCGCTCCCCGAGCCCGTGTCCAAGGGCGTCGCGGCCACGTTGACGGCCCTTGCCATCGCCTACCTCGGCGTGGACACGGTGTGGAGCCTGCTGGATGGATGGCTGACGCTGGTCCGCGCGGTCGACCAGGCCAGGACCTTCGAGCAACTCCACTCGGCCGGCGAGTCCTACGGCGAAGTCCTCGGGGAGAACTCAGCACGCGTCTTCTTGATGTTGGCCACGGCCGCCATCGGCAACACGGCCGGACTCGCGGCGAAGGCCCCTCGACTCCCAGGTTCGGCGCAGGCAGCCCTCGCCGTGGAGACCCAGGCCGGCTTCCAATATGCGGCGGTGGGAAGCGTCCGGTCCATCGCGCTCACTTCGGAGGGATTCACCGTCGCACTCGCGCCGAATGCGCTGGCCATGGCGAACCAGGGCATGGGCAAGCCCCAGAAGCATCACATCGCCACGAACAAGAACGATGTCTCCACGGCGCGAGGAGGACCTTGGACACCACGATTCCGAGAGCTCTTCACCCGCGCCGGGATGGAACTCAAGGACCCGGAGAACATCGTCAAGGTCGCAGGCCATAAAGGCCCCCATCCCATGCGTTATCACAAGCAGATCGACGAGCGACTGAGGCAGGCTTTGTCAGGATGTCGAACCGTGGTGGATTGTCGCAAGGCACTCACCAGCGAGCTGCGCAAACTCGCCCAGGAAGCACAGACGCCCGGGACACGACTCCATAAGCTTCTGACGCAGGGCTAGTGTGATAGCTAGAGCATCCGTCATGCCGAACCCACCGCGCTACTTCAGGCTCAGCGAAGACGTCCAAGGCGGGAACTGGTACCTGGGAGACCCCTCGGGCGAGACGGGTCAGGAGGTCGAGGACATCTGGGCCTTCGCGATGGGACAGCCCATCCCGCCTCCAGGCCGTCTGACGTTTCCCATCAGAGAGCCTGGACGACGATTGGACTTCTGTATGGCAGGCGTCGGGAGCGCGCCCATCGTCCATGTCCGCGTGGCCCACCTCTTCGCGGAGCTGGCGCCCGACGACGTTCAGCTCTTCCCCGTCGATGTCGAAGGCACTCCAGAGCAGTACGTCATGCTCGTGGCCACCAAGCTCATCCGCTGCATCGACGACCAGGCCACCGAAGAGGTCCTCTACTGGAAGCCGGAGGATGAACGTCCGGACAAGCTCGACCAGTACCGCAGTGTCTTCGGCATGCGAATCGACTCGACGAAAGTGGGCGGAGCCAAGGTGTTCCGCACCTGGGGATGGACCATCGCCCTCATCGTCTCCGAGGACCTCAAGGTGGCCCTGGAGCAGGCCAAGGTCACCGGGGCCGCGTTCGAGGAGGTCTGACGCGCGTCAGATGCGCACGCCCAGGAACAGGCCGGGCCACATGCGCGTGCCGGAGGCCCCTCGGCCCGTCTGCCACTGCGGCATCCACGTCACGTCCTGGTCCGGGTCCTCTTCGGGCGGCTTGTAGGCGTTCAGCGACAACCCGCCGAACACCGCGAAGCGCCGCTTGAGCTCCCAGCCGAAGCTCGCGCGCAGCCGATACAGGTTGTTCGGCCTCCCCTCCTCGAACAACTGCGGCGTCCACCCTCCCAGCGAGAGGTCCAGGTCCACGTAGTAGCGGTCCGCCGCCCCCACCGGCAGGTGCACCCCCACGCCCAACGACTTGAAGGTCCGCCACGAATCCTTCCACGGCGACACCCCCGCGCTCGCAATCACATGCACCGTGCGGCTGCCGTACTTCACTCCCACCGACAACGGAGAGACCTCGTCCGCCCAGATTTCGAACGCGATGCGCCCCTTGCGCACCAGGCTCAACAACCCGATGGGCACCGACACGTCGTCCGCGATGTTGATGAGCCCCAGCTGCACCCCCTTCACGTTCCCCGCCACGTTGATGAAGCCCACCTGCGCGCCCGACACACTGCCCGCCAGGTTGAAGAGCCCCACCTGCGCTCCCGTCAGCCGCTCCACCATGTTGACGCCCACCGCGAGCTGCGAGCCCTGCATCTGCTCGTCCGCGCGGTTGCCCACCACCGAGAGCTGCAGCCCGCTGAACGCCCGCTCCGAGTAGTTCACCACCGCCGCCATCTGCGCCCCCGTCGCCCCGCCGAAGGCCAGGTTGCCACCCACCGCCAGCTGGAGCCCCAGCACCTCGCCCCCCGTCACGTTGGCGATGCCCGCCACCTGCGCCCCCTCCATCGTCCCATCCACCCACCCCAACCCTCCCGCCACCCCCACCCCACGCAACTGGAACGAGCGCACCGCCAGCCCCCCCAGCGCCACGTGGTTGAGCCCACCCCCACCCCACAGCGACGTCGTCGACAACGGAGGCACCAGCGACAGGTTCACCGGCACCGACGGCAAATCCTCCCGCGCGCCCGAGGACTCCCGCGCGAGCGGCGCATCCGCCACCGCGCCTCCTCGCGACACCGTGCGCGTCAGCGTCACCGGGACGAAGTCCCCCACCCGCAGCTGCGCACCTCCCTTCACCCCCACCACCAGCTCCGCCTCGAAGCGCTGCGACGGACGCTCCAACGTGACGTGGTAGCGCCCCGGCTCCAACCCCAACGACAGCCTGCGCCCCAACGGCTTCCGCAGCTCGGCCACCAACTGGTTGCCCCAGTCGCGCACGAACAGCCGCCCGTGCACCTCCTCGGCAATCCCCAGACGCGCGCTCGAGCCGCGCAGGTCCGTCATCACCAGGTCCCCACTGCCCGCCAGCTGGATGTCATAGGCCGCGTGCTGCGGCCCACCCTGCGAGCGCTCCGTGCGCGCCAGCGTCTCGTGGAACGCGAACTGATACGCCTCGTGCAGCGTGACGCGCCCATCCCCGGACATGTCCGCCGCCCCGCGCAGCCCCGTCACCAGGAAGTGCGTGAAGAACGACGCGCCGATGGTGTCCGACTCCTGCGCCACTTCATCCGCGGAGCTCGAGGCCAGGTACGCATGCCCCCGCACCTGCGCGGACGCATCCGTGAGGAACGCGGGCCGCCGGAGCCCACCCTTGTAGCGCGTGAGCGCGCCCGAGCCGCACGAGTCCAGGATGGCGATGCGCACGTCCACCGGCACGCGGGACATGAGCTTGCGCAAATCGTCGTAGGAGACGCGCTCGCCGCGCGGCAACAGCCCGTCCGCGTCCGAGTGGCCCGAGTAGTACACCACCAGCTCGCGCCGGAGCCCCGGCACGGCGGCGGCCTCCACCAGCGTCACGAGCCGCTCGAGCGCGGCCAGCAACGCGCCCCGGTCCGCCTCCAGCAACAGCACCTGGTCGGCCGAGGCCACGCCGCCCAGCTCCTGCAGTACCCGCGACATCGCCAGGGCATCCGAGCCCGCGTAGCGCAAGCGCTCGCGCCCCGGGCCGCCCTCGCTGGAGCCCGCGATGAGCGCGAAGCGGCGCAACGTGGCGTCGGGCGCCTCGTCACGACGGGCCGCGTGGGCCTCACGCGTCCACACTCCCAGCACCCACATGGCCAACACGCAGGCCACGCGTCCCCACCGGCGCGCTGTGCTCCCACTCATCATCCGCGTCCCACTTCCGCTCCAGCTCCGGCCCGGCCTCGCGCGAGCACCGGGCATATCCCGGATGGCCGCCCCCTTGCGAGCCATCCGCTACCACGTCACGGCGTCCAGCGCGCCCGACGGACGAGCCAGGAGCTGCCTCCCCGCCCGTCTCGCACCACCGCCCAGAAGGTGACCTCCTGTGCCACCCCGTCCTTCTCCGGCGGCTCCCACTCCGTGCGGTGACGGCCCGGCTGCCCGTTGAACTCCACGCTCTCCGTCTCCTCCACGGAGAACTTCCCCAACGTCGCGTGCCAGGTGATGGCCCAGGACTCCTTGAGCTGCACCGCCTCCTTGCGGAACCCCGGCACCACGTACGACTCCTCGAGCGCGGAGATGTCGTTGGCGCGCACCACGAAGGGCCCCTTCCCCTTGAGCTCGGGCAGCGCCTCCGCGTCCCACGCCGCGTCGTCCAGCGTGAGCCCCTGCAGCTGAGGCTGCTGGTTGGGCGCCATGCCCGGCACCAGCGGGCACGTGAAGACCATCAGCTTCTGCGCATAGACGCCCTCCTCGCCCGCGGTGACATGCAGCACCAGCGGCATGCGCAGGCCTCCGAAGCCCTGGTACGGGTCCGCCTCGCGCACCGCGTCCAGCAGCAGCGTCCCGTCCGCGAGCTGCGAGGCGCCCGGCCGGATGGGCAGCACCAGCTCGCCCGCCGTCGTGGTGCCCCGCGCCAGCTCCACGCGCTTCGAGGCGTCCTCGCAGAGCGAGTCCTCCGGGTCCGCGCAGGCCGTCAGCGTGTAGGCGATGGAGCGCCCCTGCCCCAACGGGTCCACCAGCAGCGCCCGGTAGGACACCTGCTCGGTGAGCACCTCCAGCGCCTCCGCGGTGGGCTCGCACGTCGGAGCCATCAGCTCCGGACGCTCCACGGCGATACCCAGCACGCGCAGGTCGCGCACGTGGGACGAGTGGTCATCCGGGTCGACGCAGGCCACCGCGCCCAGCGCCATCAACAACAGTCCGCCACACTTGAACCAGGTCCCCATGGTCAGAAGCTCCCTTTCACGCCCAGCACGGGGAGGATGGGGATGCCGGGAATCTCCATCTCCTTGCGGTAGCGGTAGTCGTTGAAGACGAACTCGACGTTCTCCGCGTTGTAGAGGTTCTGGACGTCCAGGTAGAGCGCGAGCGTCCAGTTGTCGAAGCGCCAGCCCTTCTCCACGCGCACGTCGAGCTGATGGAAGCTCGAGGCCCGCCCGGAGAGATAGCGCCCGTACGACGGCGAGTAGTTGTTCGAGTCCGAGTTGTAGATGTCATGCGGGTGCACCAGGGGCGTCACCGGACGGCCGGTGGTGAGGCGGAAGCGCCCGCCCAGCTCCCAGCCGTTGCCGAGCACGTAGTTGGCCACCAGCGTGAGGATGTGGGTCTGGTCCCAGGGGCTGGGGCCGTAGGTCTCCTCGCCCACGCCCGGCAGGCCGTCGCCGCCCAGGGGGCCCTCGGCGCGGGGCTTGGGGCCCGCGCGGCCGTCCTCGGCGTGGCTGAGGGTGTACGACAGCCAGCCGTACCACTTGTCGGTGGCGGAGGCGCGCTCCTTCTTCACCATCAACTCCACGCCGTACGCCTTGCCGATGCCCATGTTGACGAAGCGGTCCTGGACGAAGCTGCCGTTGTCCGAGGGGCGCACGTCACCCGGAGACACCACGTTCTCGAAGCGGCGGTTGAAGAAGCCCGTGACGTCCACGTTCCACACGTCGCTGAGGCGCTGCTCCACGCCGAGGCTGGACTGGAAGGCGCGCTGGTAGCCGAGCAGCGGGTTGCCGTACGGGGCGAAGACGAACTGGAAGGTGTCCGCCGGCTGGCTGTAGAGGCCGAGCGAGCCCTTGAAGGCGGTGCGCTCGCTGAACCCGTAGCGGACCCACAGGCGCGGGTCCAACAGGAAGTTGCGCGTGCCGCCCACCTTCTGGAAGTTGCCGCGCACGCCCGGCGTGATGGTGACGGGGCCGAGCTTCAGGTCCGCCTCCGCGAAGAGCGCGCCGTCGAAGCCGTTGATGGTGCGCTTCTCGTAGATGAGCTCCGAGACGGGCTCCGAGCCCGGGAAGGGCACGTACTCGGCCCCGCCCACGGAGGGGGCCTGCACGTCGATCTTCACGTGGTCGAAGTAGACGTCCAGACCCGTGCGCACGGTGAGCAGCGAGGAGACGTCCAGGGCCATCACCTCGCGCGCGCCCAGCGAGTAGATGGTGTCGTCCTCGATGTAGTTGCCGAAGGAGATGTCGAAGTAGTCCACGCCCACGTACGGCGTGAAGACGGAGCTGAAGTTGCCCTTGCGGTACGTCCAGTCGCCCTTCACGCGGTGGAAGCGCGTGTGCGTGTTCAGCTCGATGTCCGCGGAGGACTCCTCGCCGCCGGTGACCAGGCGCAGCTTGTCGTCACTGCCGAAGGCCATGACGTAGCCGGTGCTGCGCGCCGCGCCGGGCTCAGGGGTGGAGCCGCGCGGGGCGCCGAAGTCCAGCCGGAGCTGGTAGTCCCAGTACACCGGGACGATGGAGAGCGTGGTGCCCTCGTCCTTGGGAAGCACCGCGGGGAGGATGGTGTCGATGTACGAGCGCCTGGCGGACGCCGCCACGCTGATGCCGTCGGTGATGGGCGCCTCGAGGAAGAAGCCCGCGTCGAGCAGGTCCACCTTCACCGAGCCGTGCACCGTGTCCGCCGCGCCCTTGCGCGTCGTCACGTCCACCACGCCGCCCACCGCGCGGCCGTACTGGCTGCCGTAGCCGCCCGGGAAGAAGTCGAGCGAGTCGATGAACTCGGCGTTCACCACCGACGGGCCGCCGAGCAGGTGGAAGAGGTTGGGGATGCGCACCCCGTCCATCAGCGTCGCCGTCTGGCCCGGGTTGGAGCCGCGCACCAGCAGGTCGCCGGAGATGAACGGCGCGCGCGCGACACCGGGCAGCGTCTGGAGGACGCGGATGGGGTCACCGAAGGTGCCCGGCGTCTTCTGCGCCTCCTCGCGCGTCACCGTGCGGCGGACCACCTCCTTCTTCGGGCGGTCCGAGCGCACCACCGTCTCGAAGGCGCTCCCGGCCGGGGCCAGGTAGAAGTTCACCTCCGTGGTCTCGTTCTCCTTCAGCGTCTCCTTCGTCTGGTAGAGCTGGTAGCCGGAGGCGACGACGCGCACCGCGCACTCCCCCGGGGGCACCTCGAGGGTGAAGCGGCCGTCCGCGTCCGACACGGCCTCCGCCGCGTCCGCGTCGTCGCCACAGCGCACGGTGGCGCCGGCCACGCGCGAGCGGCTGCCGCGCGAGATGAGCTGACCGGTGAGGACGGCCTTGGGCTGCTCGGGCTCCTCGGTGGCGGCGCCCTCGGCGGGGGCCTTCGCGGTGAGGGTGAAGTGGTAGACGTACTCGACCTGCACGGGCGCGGGCACGCCGTCGACCTCGGCGGGCGAGAAGCGGAACTGGCGCACGGCGGCGAGCGCGGCCTCGTCGAAGCCGTGGCCCGCGGGCTCGGTGGGCTGCACGTCCGAGACGCTGCCATCCTCGGCGATGGTGATGATGAGGCGCACCGAGGCGGTGAGGCCCTGCGCGAGCGCCTCCGGCGGATACACGGCCTCCACGGGCTGCACCAGCGCGGGCGGCCTGGTGATTTGAGGCGGGGCCGCGGCTTGCGCGCCCGGGGCCGGAGGCGTGGGCGCCTGGGCGAGCACCGGAGTCGCCACCCACAGGGAGGCGGCGGCGAGCGCGGCGCGGGCATTCACATTCGAGGACATAGGTCTTTCAGGAGCGGGGACGTGGAGACGGGGTGTGGGCTCCCGCCGGCAAAGGGACGGAGTGAGGGTGTGCTGGAGGAGTCGGCGGGCAGTTCCGGGCCGTGGATGTGGATGAGGCCCACCGATGCATCTCCTCGCTCCGGCCCTCTCCCAGCGGGAGCGGGGGTTCAGTCGAGCAGGAAGGTATAGGCGTACTTCATCTCCGTGGACACGGCCTCGCCGCCCTTGAAGGCGGGACGGAAGCGGAAGCGGAGGATGGCGTTGCGCGCGGCCTCCTCCAGTCCGTGCCCCGGCCCGTTGAGCACGCGCGCATTCACCACGCGGCCCTCCGGGTCGATGGTGATGGACAGCGTCACCGTGCCCTCGACGCCCAGCCGGCGCGCCTCCTCGGGATAGGGGACCTTCACCTCGCTGGCCAGCTGCGGCTCACGGTCCACCTGGTAGATGGGCGTGTACTTCGGCGCGCTGTAGGCCTTCACCTCTTGCGGCGCCTTGGCCTTGTCGGCGGTGCGGCCGTAGAGCGTGTTGCCCACCGGGGCCGCGAAGCCTCCGGCGCTGGTGGTGGAGGACAGGGACATGCCCACCACCAGGGGCGCGGGCTTCGCGCTCGGCGGCGGCGTCTCGTTGGGCGGCGGCGGGGCCTCCGTGGGCGGAGGCGGCAGGGGCCTGGGGGCCTGGGCCACCTTCACCGGCGGGGGCTTCACGCGCACCTTGGGCGGCGGGGGCGGCTCGGGCTTGGGCTCCTCCTTCACCTCGGGCGGCGGAGGCGGCGGCTTCGTCACCTCCACCATCACCAACTCCACGGGCCGCTGCGGCGCGGCGCGCTCGGGAGGACGGGTGTGCAGCACCACCAACCCCAACCCGTGCAGCGCGAGCGAGCCCGCGACGAACCCCACGAACAACCCGTTGCCGCCCCGGCGGGGCAACACGAACTCACTGTCGAGCGCGCTCGTACTCATGGCCTTCACGTCAGCCCCGCGGCGCGGGCGCGGCGTCCTTCTCGATGTTGAGGGCGAACTTGGCGATGCCCTGGCCCTTCACCGTGTCGATGAGGCGCATCACCTGGCCGTACGCGATGGTCTGGTCGGCGCTGATGATGGCGCGCGTGTCCTTGTCCTTGGCCACCGCCTCCGCGACCTTGGCGGACAGCTCCGGCTCGGTGACGAGCGCGCCGTCGAAGTAGAGCTTGCCCTCCTTGTCGAGCACCACGTTGACCAGGCCCTGCACCGTCTCGCCGCCGTTGGCCGCGCGGGGCAGGTCCACCTCCACCGTCTCGCGGACGATGAAGTTCGCCGTCACCATGAAGATGATGAGCAGCACCAGCACCACGTCCACCAGCGGCGTGACGTTGATGCCCGTGATTTCCTCTTCGTTCTCCTGCGCGCCTCCGGCCATGGCTAGCGGGCCTCCGCGCGCAGGCTGCCGACCAGGGCGTGGCCCAGGGCGTTGGCGCGACTGGTGAGCGTCTTGAGCTGACGGTTGAAGATGTTGAAGGCGACGACGGCGGGAATCGCGACGGCCAGGCCCACCGCCGTGGCGACGAGCGCCTCCGAGATTCCGCCCATCACCGTCTGCTGGATGGCCGCGCCCTTCACGTTGCTGGCGCCCAAATCATTGAAGGCCTTGATGATGCCGAGCACCGTGCCGAACAGGCCGATGAACGGGGCGTTGTTGCCCAGCGTGCCCAGGAAGGAGAGGAAGCGCTCGTACTGGGGCCGCTCGCGGGCCATGGTGGAGGCGATGACCTGCTCCACGGTGTCGGCGCCTTGCTCGCTGGAGGCCAGGCCCTCGCGGATGATGGCCGCCTCCATGCCGCGCTTGCCCTGGATGGCCACGCGCACCGCCTCGTGCTCGCCGCGCGCCAGCCGCACCGCCAGCGCCTCCGAGTCCGCCAGCCGGTACCGGGCGAAGTACACCGCGCGCTCCAGCATGATGCCGATGGACAGCACCGACAGGCACACCAGGATCCAGAGCACCCACTCGGCGGAGGTGAGCGTGAAGCCGAGCAGCTTGCTGCTGAGCCACCCGAGGTTCTCCGCATGAGCCTGGGCGATGACCGCGATGGACGACATGGTGTTCCTTCCCCTCGTGAAATGCGTTGGCGCGACTGGAACACCGGGGGCGCCAGGAAGTGTCACCCGGTCGATTCACGGTGGATCTGAACCCCTGTGCGTGGGTGTAGGCCCCAGGGCAGGCGACCCTCGACGGGCCGTTCCTGCGAGGTGAGAATGCGGGCCATGCAAGGCAAGTGCGTGGTCGTGACGGGTGCCTCCATGGGCATCGGCGAGGAGCTGTCGGTGGCGCTGGCGGCGCGGGGCGCGAACCTGGTGCTGGCGGCCAGGAGCGAGGAGGCGCTCCAGCGGGTGAAGCAGCGGTGCGAGGCGGCGGGGGGCAAGGCCGTGGCGGTGGCCACGGACGTGGGGGACCCGGAGGCGTGCCGGCGGATGGTGGAGAAGGCGGTGGAGGCCTTCGGCGGCGTGGACGTGCTCGTCAACAACGCGGGCATTTCCATGGACGCGAAGTTCGAGGACGTCACGGACCTGGGCATCTTCGAGCGGCTGATGCGCATCAACTACCTGGGCGCGGTGTACTGCACGCACGCGGCGCTGCCCTATCTGAAGGCGCGGCGTGGGTTGTTGGTGGCGATTTCGTCCCTGACGGGGAAGACGGGCGTGCCCACGCGCACGGGCTACGCGGCGAGCAAGCACGCGATGCACGGGTTCTTCGACTCGCTGCGCGTGGAGCTGATGGGCACGGGGGTGGATGTCACGGTGGTGTGTCCCGGCTTCGTGTCCACCAACGTGCGCGCCAACGCGCTGGGCAAGGACGGCAAGCCGCTCCAGGTGAGCGCCCATGACGAGAGCGAGGGCAACAACATGGACGTGGCCACCTGCGTGGCCATCATCCTGCGCGCCATGGACCAGCGCGAGCGCGAGGTGGTGATGACCACCAAGGGCAAGGTGGGTCAGTACCTCAAGCTGTTCACCCCGGGCCTCTTGGACCGCATCGTGTTCAAGACCATCCAGGACCGGCGGCGGTAGGGCGCGCGGGCCCCGGTCCACCGTGACGGCGGTGGACCGGGAGGCCATCCGTGGCTAGCAGCCGCAGATGCGCTTGCGCGTGGTGGTACAGGCGCCGTTCTCGTCACAACAGGTCGTGGTGAGGATCGCGAACCGGTCGAGCGCTCCCAGCTCGCACCGTCCCACGTTGCACGTGCCCCAGGTCTCCGTGCACGTCACCGCGGCCTGGGACACCTGGCCCTCGGAGAGGTCCTCGGGGAGCGCCTCCTCCTCCGGGACAGGGCCACCACAGCCAACGACAGACAGCGCCACCGCGCACATCAGCCATCGCAGGTTCTTCATCGTGTCTCCCGTGCCGTCCGCATCCGTGCGGACGTCAGACATTACGAACCCATACTCGGGGTATTGCAAGGCGTCCGCGGCCCGGGCATCACAGTCCGGCTGAAGACCTCTGTCCCGTGCGAAATCGCAGGCCGGCTGACGTACTGACTTCCTCTTCAGGCCCGCGATAGAGCGTTCACGTTCACGAGATGAGGCCTGGACCATGAATGCATCACGTCGGGGCCTGTGCGCCCTGTTGCTCTGCTCCCTCGGACTGGCCTGTGGCGAGGCCAACATCATGAAGGACCCGCCCGATGTCGTGGATTCGGGCACACAGCCACCGGACGGGGGCGGGCCTGATGCCGGTCCGGGTGATGCCGGTGCTCCAGACTCGGGGACTCCGGATGCGGGGGTTCCGGACGCGGGCGGGCCCGACTCCGCGCCCATCACGAGCGCCCGGGTCTTCTTCTCCGGACACAGCCTGCTCGACAACCCCATGCCCGACCACTTCGCGGACATCGCCGCGAGCAAGGGCAAGGACTCCAAGTGGAACCAGCAGAATGTGATTGGTTCACCCATCCGGGTGCGGACCTGGGGCAACGGGGGCTGGGAGGGGTATCGCAGCGGGAAGAACCGCGAGGGCTCCGGCATGGACGTGGTGCAGGAGCTCTTGTCCCCCCGGACGCTGGGCACGGGCGAGAAGTACGACACCCTGCTCATCACCGAGCGGCACGACCTGCTGGGCACCATCGAGTGGGAGAACACCATCGGCTATCTGCGGCACTTCCATGACCGGTTGATTGCCGGCAACCCGCGGGCCGTCACGTATTTCTATCACACGTGGTTGGACATCGATAAAGCCAACCCCTCGCGGTGGATTGCCTATGAGAAGAACGCGCGGGTCGCGTGGGAGTGTGTGTCTTCGAAGGTGAACCTGACGCTGCAGGCCGAGGGGCGGGTGGACCGCGTGCGTGCGCTTCCGGGTGGCGCGGCGCTGGTGGACCTGGTGGAGCGGGTCATCGCGGGCGAGGTGCCGGGCATCACGGGGACGACGTCGCAGCGGCTCAACGTGCTCTTCAGCGACAACGTCCACCTGACGAACCTGGGCGCGTACTTCATGGCCGCGGTCCACCATGCCTCCGTGTTCCGGTCCTCGCCCGAGGGGGCCGCGGGGCCCGCGGGTGCGAACGCGGCCACGGTGCAGGCGCTCCAGCGCATCGCGTGGAACTTCGTGAGCGCGTACTACGCGCAGCCGAGCGCGGGCGAGCGGACGATGGCGGACTGCCGCACGCGCATCCCGGCGGAGGTATGTCCGGGCTTCTGGGAGTCTCGGGGGGAGCCGGGGAACACCGCGGGCTGCCAGCGGTACTTCGGCAACGCGAATCCGGGCCAGGGGGGCAATCCGTTCGTCTGGCCGGACCCGAACTGGCAGCCGCTGCCGGCGCCGTAGGCGGGGCGCGGGAGCGTCATCCCGCGAGCTCGGCGCCACGGGTGGCTTCGAGGCGCATCGCGTCCTGCGCCTCGAGCTGCTTCTTGAGCCAGGTGCTCTCCTCGAAGGACTGGCTCTGCATGGAGCGCTCGACGGCTTGCGTCTCCCGGTACTCCCGGGCCTCGGAGGTCATCGTCCACTGGGTCTGCAGGCCCATCTCGTCGACGACCTGTCGGATGTCACGGAGCGCGACCCGGAAGAACTCCTTGCGGGGATTGACCTTGTTGACCTGGGCCCGGACGAAGCGCTTGTGCAGCTCGCGCTCGAGGGAGGGGGCGTCCTCGCTGTGGATGAGGGCGTGCACGTCGAACTCGAAGGGCACGCTCGCATCCCCCAGCTCCCGGATGCGGTCCAGCGGCTCCAGCCGGCGGGTGAGCCCGACCTTGAAGACGTCCTCGCCGAAGGAGCCGATGTTGGAGATGACGTAGACATGGCCTGTCTTCGTCTGCTGGGCCATGGAGAGGGCTCGCTTGTTCTTCTCCTCCGCCTCCTGGAGCTTCAGGGCGAGCTCGGCGAGCTTCTCCTCGTATCTGGCCTTCTGCGCGTCCCCCGCCTTCTCGAACTCGCTCCGGGCCTTCTCCATCGCCTTGCGAAGGACGTCTTCTTCCTTCTCGGCCTCCCGCTGGGCGCGCTCGAATTCCCGCTGGGCCTTCTCCTCCTCGCGGATGCGCTCCTTGATGAGCCGCTGCTCCTCGCGCTCCTTCAGCTTCAGCTCGTTGACCACCACGGCCCACTTGAGCTCATCGAGGCGTACGTTCAGGTAGTCCAGCTGGATTCGTGCCTCCCGGAAGGCCTGCCCGTTGTGGTTCACGACGCTGAAGGCGTCGCGCACCTTCTGTGAGAGCGTGCCGTGGTTGTCGTGGCGGACGTCCGCGAGGATGGAGTCCACCTTGCCATTGAAGGCGTCGAGGACGAACTCGATGGCGGTGGCGCGGCGGTGGGCCTCCGCGTAGTTGCAGGTGGCCGCCTTGCCCGTGCGAATCATCGAGCGCATCTTCTCGCGGGAGGCCTTGAGCCTGGCACCGGCGTCGGTGAAGCCGAACTGCTCTGCCAGTTCGTCGAGCACGCCCTGGGTGGGTTCAAGGTAGCGGTCTCCGTATCCCTCGATGATGTTGCGCATCGCCGTGGCGGTCTGTTCCAGCTGCTTCGATTTCTGGATGGCCGTGAAGGCCTCGCCGGCGATCTCCTGTGCGCGCTTGTTCGCGGACTCGATGAGCCGGCTGGCCTCGCGGCTCGCATCCGCGAGGGAGCCTTCGGCACGCTTGCGAATCTCCGCCGCGTCCACATCGGCACGGCTTCGCAGGGAAGCGGCTTCCGTTGAAGCGCTGGCCAGGACCTCGGCGGCGCTCTTCTCGGCTTCGTCTCGCAGCGTCGCCACGTGGGCTTCCACGTCGATGATGGCCTGGTACTTCTCGAGCACACAATTGCGCTCACGCAGGGCGGAGAGTTGCCGCTCACCCTCATCCTTCACCGAACGAAGTGTCGCCTCCGCATCCTTCTTCAGCCCGACGAGGACGGAGAGCGCGATGAACTCCGCGAACGCCACCGCCAGGAGCAGCAGACACCACCCGGTCATACAGGGGCCCCCTTCCAGCAATGAGTCACGCCAGCATCGAGCGGAGCCTCATCACCAGCCATACCACCCGAGGGGTAGAGACAGAGAGCGGGTGGCAGGTCCTTCGGGGACCTGCTGGAATGAGGACGCCAGGAAGACCTCCTCCATGCCGACTCCCCATCGATACTTCAGGCTCAACGAAGCCGTGCAGGCAGGGAACTGGTACCTGGGGGTTCCGCTGGACGAGCGGGGACAGGAACCGGATGACCTCTGGGAGTTCACGTCGGGACGACCCGCGACGACGCATGGCCGACTGACGCTCCCCATTCAAGAAGCCGGGCGACGACGTGACTTCAGCCTGGCGGGCGTCAGCATGACCCCTGTTGTCCATGTTCGAGTGGCTACCCTCTTCGCGGAGCTTGCTCCTGAGGACGTTCAACTGCTCCCCGCGAATATCGCAGGCTGCCCGGATGAGTACCTCATTCTCGTCGCCACGAAGCTGGTCCGCTGCATCGATGACGCGGCGACGGAGGACGTCCTCTATTGGAAGCCGGAGGACGAGCGGCCGGACATGCTCGGCCAGTACCGCAGCGTCTTCGGCATGAAGCTCGACCACTCGCGCGTCGGCGACGCGAAGGTGTTCCGCACCTGGGGCTGGCCCGTTGCCCTCATCGTCTCCGAGGACGTCAAGGTGGCCCTGGAGCGAGCGAACATCACGGGCGCCGAGTTCGAAGAGGTCTGACCGTCCGCGGTCCGCAGGCCCTTCGAGCCCCCTTCGCTGAACGATTACGACGCTCTACCTCTCGCGAGGTATGGCCGGTGATGGGGCGCCCCCCGATACTGGGTTGACTCATCGCTGGAAGGGGGCCCTGCATGACGTCCATCCACTGGAATCAAACACAGACCATGCGCATCCGCATGGCCTGAAAGCCCGGCGGTCCGGCACGAATCGAGGGTGCCACGCCGCGGGCCGTTGTAAGCGCCCTCCAGAAGCTCCGATTCCAAACGCTCTCGGCACATGGGGTGTGCCGGCATACCGGAGGTGTCACTTGAACGCCGTTCTCAAGACGATTGCAGTGGTGGGTGTTGTCGGCCTGGGGTTCTCTTCCACCACGGTTCGCGCGGAGGCCACCCTGTCACCGGAGGCATCCCCGGTGTCGGGGCTCATGCGGGAGTCGAACTGGACCTGGACGGACTTTGGTGGGCAGGCGGTGGGCTGGGCCGCGGGGGGTGCGGCGGGTGGCGCCGTGACGGCCGCGATGGTCGGCTCGCCGGTGGGCGCGGCTTGCGGCGCCGTGGTCGGCGCGGTCTCCGGTGCGGCGTCCGGCGCGGCGTACTACGCGGGGACCCAGGCCTGGACCTACATGATGGGCGACAGCGCGCATCCACTCGCGTCCTTCGTGCCGTCGACCGCGCTCGATTGACACTCACGCGTCCATGACTCAGGAGCCGGCACCCTCCGGGAAGAGCGTGCCGGGGCCTCGCCTCGAACAGGACCGTCATGCTCCGTCCGCTCGCTCGTTGTGGTCAGGTGTTGGGTCACGCCACACGTGTCGCCACGCTCGTGGGGCTCATCCTCCACTTCGCGCTGACGCTCCTGTACGTGTTCCCTCTCAACCCGGTGAAGATGGAGCTTGGCTTCGCCGCCAACCTCACCATCGGGACCTACTTCCCACAGAACTGGAGCCTGTTCGCGCCCACGCCGGTCCAGAGCACGCAGGTGCTGCTCGTCCGCTGTCTGAGCGCCGAGGACGTTCCCGAGGACTCCTCGCGGCCCCTGCCCAGCGAGGGCTGGGAGGATGTCTCCTCCGCGCACTTCAAGCAGGCCCAGCGGCATCGACTTTCCGCCTATGAACGGCTGGTGCGCCCGCTGCAGAACTCGCTGCGCACGTATCTCAATGGCGGGCCAGACCTGTACCCCTTCCACGAAGCCTGCGAGAAGGGTGATACCCGGGCGTGCGAGGCGCGCGATATCGCCCTCAAGCCCCGCCGAGAGCTGGCCTCGCGGATGTTCCGCCGCGTCGGCTCCGCGTTCTGTCGCGAGGCCTTTCCCCACAGACGATTCAGTGCCGTGGCCCTCCGCTTCCGCGAGCGTGGAGCGGTGCCCTGGTCGGCTCGCGCGGAGGGCCGCTCCAAGGAGCAGGACTTCGAGCTGGGGCTCTTCAAGCTCGACGAGACCGTCACACTGCCAGGCATCTACGAGGCGCAGGGAACATGAAGACCGCGCTGCGACAAGCCTGGGACTGGCTCGCGATCAAACCCCACCAGCGCCACGGGCTGCGGGCGCTGCAGCTCTGCCTGGGGCTCATGCTGCTCTTCCGGGCCAGCACGGAAGGCCGCTTCGCCGCCTATCTCTGGGGCCCACAAGGCCTTGGCGAGGGCTCCAGCAAGGACTTCCTGAGCGCGCCGGTGGCACGCCTCGCGGATGGAATCTACACCCTGGACTGGGGTCCCGCGGCCCTGGTGACACTCATGGGCGCAGCCGCCATCAGCCTCGTCTTCGGCTGGTCGACGCGTCTGGCAACGGCCGTTGCGCTTCTGTCTTCCCTGTTCCTCGCGGCGCGATTGCCCGAGCTGGGGGATGGCGGAGACAACGTCGCCCGCCTGGTGCTGACGTACATGCTGTTCGCCCTGCCGGCCCACAAGGTCCCTCGCCGTGGCTCGTTGGAGGTCTGGCTCCACAACATCGCCATCCTCGCCATCGGGCTCCAGGTCTGCGTGCTCTACTTGACCTCGGGCTTCTTGAAGGCCACCGGGGACAAGTGGAGCAACGGCACCGCCCTGTACCTCGTGAGCCAGGTGGAGTGGTTCTCACATCCCTCGATGCGCCAGCTCTTCCACAATCCCTATCTGACGACAGCCGCGAGCTACACCACGCTCTTCTATCAGCTGTGGTTTCCCATCGCCGTCCTGACGCGGCTGCGGCTGCCCTTCCTGGCGTTCGGCCTGTTCCTGCACCTGGGCATCGCCGGCTTCATAGGCCTCATCTGCTTCTCCCTCGCGATGATGGGCCTGGAGCTGTTCCTGCTCACGGACGAGGAGTATGCGCGGGCGGCAAGATGGAAGGAGCGCCTTGGGCAGGCGCTGCGAGCAAGGTTTCGCGCCTCGGTGCCCACGACGGAGGAGTCATGATGTCGGGAGTGAAGCTCAGCGGCGTGTCCTTTCGTCATGGGCAAGGGCCCGCCGTGCTGGACCAGGTGTCGCTGGAAGCGCGTCCTGGAGAAGTGTTGGGTCTGCTCGGCGCCAATGGGGCTGGGAAGACCACGCTCTTCCGCGTCGTGGCGGGCCTGTTGAAACCCAGGGCGGGCCAGGTGCGTGTCGCGGGCATCGATGTGGCCACGAACCCGAGCAAGGCCAGCCAGCGACTGGGCTTCGTCCCGGACGAACCCCTGCTCTATCCACGCTTGAGCGCCCTGGAGAACCTCAACCAGTTCGCCCTGCTGTGGGGAGTCCCGGCCACGCAGGCCCGTCCGTGGGCCGAGGCCCTGTTGCGCGACACGGGATTGTGGGAGGTGCGCGAGGCCTGGGTGGAGAGCTACTCACGCGGGATGCGGCAGAAGCTCTCTGTTTGCTGTGCGCTCCTCCATCGGCCATCCGTCCTCATGCTGGATGAGCCCTTCAACGGGCTCGACCTGGACGCGGCCCTGTGGCTGAGGGGACTGCTTCGAGCGCGAGCCGAGGCGGGGGACTGCATCCTGCTGAGCCATCATCAACCCGAGGTGCTCGATGTGCTGGTGGATCGTCTCGCGGTGCTGCATCGCGGACAGGTGATGGACTTGTTCGACCGCGCGGAGATGGCGAGACAAGGGGGGACCGCGAAGCTCTATCAACGCGCCTGCCGGGACGCGACGCTCCGCGCGGTTCGGGAAGGAGTCGCATGAACTGGGCGCTGGCGGCCCATGGCGAGGCCCGACATGCGCTGCGCCAGCTCGTCCCCTGGCGTTGGACGCGGTGGCTCCTGGGTCTTGTCGTGCTGGCGCTCGCCGTGGGGCTGTCCGCGTTCGTCCTCTTCATCGCGCCTCCCTCGCCGCGAAGGCTCGGGGTGGGCGTGATGGGCGGCTTCGTGGGCTTCAATCTGCTGCTGGCGACAGGCGCCGCCGGCGTGGCCCTATCCCGGTTGCTGGGCAGGCCCCAGGGGCCGTGGCTGCTGGCCCTATCACCCGTGGGTGCTCGGGATGCGCTGAGAATCGCGCTGACGCCCACCCTGCTCGCGGCGCTGTGCCCGTTGACGTGCGTGGGTCTGCCCTTCGTGCTGCTCGCTTCGCGCGCGGCGCCGTGGGTGGCCTTCAGCATGCTCGTGGCGGGAGGCTGCGCGCTGGGGTGGGCCGTATGGGCCTCGGTCCGCATGGCGACCTTCCTGGGTCGGCGGCTCGGCAAGGAGCGCGGCGCCCGCGTGCTGGGGGCGCTCTCCGGCTGGCTGGCGTTCCTGTCCATGATGGCGTTCGGAGCCCTGGTCCGGCTGGAACTGGGGACACCCGCGCTGGTGTCGTTCCTCGTCCTGACGCCCCTGCTTCTGCCGCCGCTGTGGGAGCGCGCCCTGCACGCCTTCATGGACGTCCTGCGCGGGACGGAGACCCCCAGACGGTCGCCGGAGCCGAGGTGGGGACACGGAGGATGGGGACGGCTCGCATTGCGCTCGTCCTGGATGCCCTCGCTGCTGGCGCTGGTTCCCGCCACGGTGGTGGGCTTCGGCAGGCCCCAACTGCGCTGGACGCTCTGCGCACTGTTGACCGTGGCGGGAGTCGCCGCGGTACTGGACCGAGTTCTCGCACCCGAGCTGGCGCTTGCGGACCGGCTGCGTCTGGCGCCTCTCGGGGCACGCTTCCGTGCGCGACTGTTGGCGACATGGGGACTGGCGGCGCTCGCCCCCGCGCTGACTGTCTGTGTGGCGGTAGGATGGGGGCACAGATCCTGGCTCGCCGCCATGACCGGAACAGGGCTCCTCGTCCCGTTCACCTACTGCCTCCGCCACCGAGGCCCACGCATCGCGGGCCAACTGGCATTACTCATCCTGGCGCTCGTGGCGTCCTGGCTCTGGGGAAGAGGATGAATTGTCTGCGTTGCAATGTCCGCATGACACCCGCGTCCATCGGAATGCTCCGGCTGCATGTCACCCCGCCGGGTCGCTCCCGCCTGTGCAAGGGCGTGGAGACCTCCGTCCACGTGTGTCCTCGCTGTGGTCACGTCGAGCTCACGGTGAGCAACCCCGCGGCCTTCGTGGTGCCCGAGGAGTGAAGTGCGCGGGATGAGAGGCATTGCCATCGCGGTGTTCGTCGCGGCGCTCGTGGCGCTCGTGCTGAGCCGTCAGCAAGCCCCGGCGCTCGCACCGCCCACGTCAGGGCAGGCGACCACCCGGCCAGCATCGGCGCCCAGGCCCTTCCCCGTTCGCGAAGCCCCTCCCCTCCTGCGGCTGGAGGACCCGGAGCCTCAGGGCCCGTCACGACTGGAGGGGCAGGTGATTGACGCCGAGCAACTGCCCGTCGAAGGGGCACGGGTGAGCCTGGGCACCGTCCCGCCACGCACCGTGCTCACGGAGCGCAACGGGACCTTCTCCTTCGAGCGGCTCCATCCCCGGAGCTACACGCTCCAGGCGCGCAAAGGCACGCAGGCAGCGGCGCCCGTGGAGGTCCGGCTCACGCCCACCTCGGAGCCCGTCATCCTGGTCCTCCGCCCCACGGCTGCGGTGGAGGTGTCGGTGATGGACGCCCGGGAGCGCCATCCCCTGGAGGGCGCGCGGGTGGAGGTGGAGGGGCAGGAGGACTTCGCGGTGCTGACGGGCACGGATGGGAAGGCGCTGCTCCAGGGGCTCGCGCCCGGGCGTCATGCCATCCGCGCGTCGAGCGAGGGACGTGCTCCCGAGCGCGCCACGGTGCTCCACGCTGCGGGCGTCAGCCAGGTGACGCTGCTGCTCCGAGCCGGTGCGCCCGTCCGAGGAGTGGTCGTGGACTCCGAAGGACGACCTGTCGGTGGAGCGAACGTGCGGGCGCTCCGGACCGGCAGCGCCCTGCCCGAGTCGGAGAACATCGTGGAGGAGGCGCGCACCACCTCGGAGGGTGCATGGAGCATGAGGGCGCTGCCCGAGGGCACCTTCCGCTTCCTGGCAACCCATTCGCGGTTCGCGCCGTCCCTGTCGGAGCAGGTGACGCTCGAGGGACTCGCAGCTTCCGCCCCTGTCCGCATCGTGCTGCGACCCGGCGCGGTGCTCTCCGGGCAGGTGGTGGCGCGCTCGGGCGAGCCGGCTCCGTTCGCGAGAGTCCAGGCACGTCAGGGCGGCGTGGGCGGACTTCCCGGCACACGGCATGGTGCCTTCACCGATGCCAGTGGCCGCTTCGAGCTGAGGGGACTGCCGCGAGCGCGGTTCCGCGTGGATGCGCAGAGCGAGCGCGCCTCGTCTTCATCCCAGGACGTGGACCTGGGCTCGGGAGCGGCGGAGGTAACGCTGCGGCTGGAGGAAGAGGGCACCATCGCGGGTATCGTCGCGGCATCGGAGGGTGTGCCCATCGCGAGCGCGCAGGTCGTCGCGGTCCCCCAAGACCGTGCCGCGCTGGGTGGGCTGGCGGAGTCCCACAGTGGCCGGTATGCGTCGGAGGTCAGTGACGGGAACGGCCGCTTCCGACTAATGGGGCTGGCACCAGGGCGCTACCGCCTGCGCGCCTCTGTTCACCACTCGGTGCAGTCGTCGTCGTTCTGGCTGTCGACAGGTGTCGTGGCCGAGGTGGGGGACGAGGACGTGCGCATCGTGCTCGAGTCGCCAGGCACACTGCGTGGACGGGTAGCGAGCTCGGATGGAGCGGTGCCCGAGTCCTTTTCGGTGGCGCTCACCTTGGCTCAGCCCACGGCGTTCCAGGGAACGAACGGGCTCTTCGTGCTCGAGGACGTGCCCCCTGGGCGCTACACGTTGACCTTCCTGGCGCGTGGGTCCGCGCCGCACACGGTGGAGGGCGTGGAGGTAGGAGCCGGCGAGGACAAGGACCTGGGCCGCGTGGTGCTGGAGCAAGGGCGACAGCTCAGCGGCGTCGTGCGCGACGCGGAGGGTAGGCCGGTCGCGGGCGCACAGGTGCTAGCGGGTCCGCAGTTGCTCGGCGATGGCAGCCAGGCCGGGCCCGCGCCCCTGCGGAGCATCAGTGACGCGAATGGCAGCTTCTCGCTCGTGGGGGGCGGGGAGGAGTCGTTGACGGTGATGGCCGAGCACTCCACACGGGGCCGCTCAGCGCCCCTCGTCGTCGCGGCGGGCACGGCATCCGATGCGCTCGAACTGACGCTCCGGCCGCTCGCGGGACTGGAGGGGACGGTGATGAATGAAGGGCGCCCCGTGGGAAACGTGGCGGTGGTGGCCGCCCCACACGGCAGCAGCACGGGCCGCTTCATGGTGATGACCCAAGCGGATGGCCGCTATCGCTTCGACCGACTAGCGCAGGGGTCCTACGTCGTGACGGCGGCGCTTCGCGAGGGCCCGACGACACAACTGCTCCAGAGCGTGCTGGCGCGGATCGAGGACCGTGGTGCGTCCATGGATATCCAGGTGGCGATGGGAGAGCAGGCGCTTTCCATCCAGGTGCTCGAAGCCGATGGACGGCCTCTCCAGAACGCCCAGGTCTATCTGGGCACGGGGCAGTTGAGCGCGGCCACGCTGGGGCAGCTCGAAGCGGTGCTGGCGGCGCGTGGCGATGGACAGACACGCATCCTTCTGTTGATGAAGGGGCAGCCGCTGACCGTGACTCGGCTGGTCCCCGGGACCTATACGCTGTGCGTGGTCCCCGTGAGGGGGAACCTCGAGGACCCGACCTGGGCCCAGCGCGTGCGCGATGGCGCGAGCCGACTCCCCGTGTCCTGCGAGCCGGTGGAGCTGAGCGAGACCGGTACGCCGCGGCCGGTGGTGCATCGACTGCCGCCAGTGCCGAGTCGCTGAGCCAAGCCCCATCCATTACTCCAACAGTTGCCATCGGGTTTCGGCAGCCTCCAGAACTTCTGGCCGCGCCAGATTTCATACCCGCCGCCAGGTGACACGAACGCACCACTCCTCGCTGGCCAGCCACCCTCATTCGTGTGCGAGGCACATCTCCGACCCATCAACGCCTCACACCGTGCCGGTCAGTGCGCGGGAGGCTGCCTGGGCGGCTCGGGCCCACAAGCCCAGCCTTGATTCAGTAGCGCACATCCCTCACGACGCTGGCACCCATCTCGTGAAGTCAAAGCTCGACGGGGTGGAGCCGCGACTCACGGCCCGTCGAGCACCTCTCATTCCACGAATCCGTCGCGACACAAAAGTGCACTTGAGAGGCCCTCGCGCAGGCCTGTCAGCAGTGAGGCCTCCAATCAGATATGAGTACGACCAGGACACTTCATGTTCGATAGAAGTTGGTCCCCTGGATTGGAGTCATCGGAGGAGTCAACTCCAGAATCGAATGCTCGCTGAAATGCACCAGGCTCATCGACCTGTCCACCTTCTGGACAGCGACAACCCTGGCCTCCGAGCAGACCACCGGTTCGTTCGAGCCGTAAGCGCACCGATGGAACCGGACCCGCTCACCGAGCCAAGCCGCGGCCTCACACTGCCTTGCGACCGCTGTCGTCGTGGTGATGGTCAGGACCCTGTTGTCGTCACTCCATTCATTGGTCCAGTTCCGGCTGGGGTCTGCACGATGATGGACCACCAAGTAAAGCATCGCCGTCTCCTCCCAAACCGAAAATCCATCACCACCTCGATTCGAGCCCAACCCAATCATACCACCCAACAAGTAGAAACAGCCACCGACTGCGGACATGGCCTGTCAGTCCATCGCGATATCCAGAGCATGGCACCCTTCAACAAGGCTTTCCTGGGAGTCACCATGGCCGCGCACCCAGTGGTTCCGCTGCTCCTGATGATGTGGTTCACAGGCTGTACGACGAACCGGGTCGTCCGCCTCGACACCGGGCACGAGTCCTTCATCGTCACGCCGCACGAGGTCCCAGGCGCATCTTTGTCCGAGGCCGAAGTTGAGGACGACGAATATGAAGAGGTCCTCGCTGAACTCGCTCGCGACGTGCGCCCTTCCCGCCATCCGATACAGGAGGCGCGAGAACTCTTTGGTGTGCCATCACGCAGCGGGGTCTATCGGTTCGAGCAGCGCCCGGCGCGGCTCATCCCCCACCGGGATGAGGTGGACGGCCCCCGCCTGCTGGAGTCCTACGCGGATGACGCACTGACGCGTTCCTATGGCCACTGGTGCGCAGCGAAGGACCGGCCCGGAGACTGCCTGCGCCTGCTGGACGAGGGCCCCTTGCTGGCCAGCGACGGCAAATACGTCTGGGCCTTGGCCATCGCCATGGACTCTGTCTGGGATGAGACCGCCGAGGCGCTGGAGGACATGACGGACCCTGGCGCCATCATGGCCACCCTGACGGCCTCCGTCACGATGTACCTCCTGCTCTGGTCGCTCCCCGAGCCCGTCTCGAAAGGTGTCGCGGCGACGTTGACTGCTCTCGCCATCGCCTACCTCGGGGTGGACACGGTGTGGCGGCTGCTCGACGGATGGCTGACGTTGGTGCGGGAGGTGGAGCAGGCCACCCGCTTCGAGCAACTCGACGCCGCGGGTCAGGCCTACGGCGAGGTGCTCGGGGAGAACGCGGCGCGCGTCTTCGTGATGCTGGCGACAGTCGCCATCGGCAACACCGCGGGGCTCGCCGCCAGTTCGACGCGGCTGCCTGCTTCCGCACCAGCGGCGCTCGCCGTGGAGACCCAGGCGGGCTTTCAGTACACAGCCGTCAGTGGCGTTCGGTCCGTTGCCATGACCTCCGAGGGCTTCACCATCGCGCTCGCGCCCAATGCCGTCGCCATGGCGAGCCAGGGGATGCACGGCAGGAGCGAGCGTCACCACATCGCCACGAACAAGAACGACGTCTCCACCGTGCGCGGCGGCCCCTGGTCACCGCGATTCCGCGAGCTCTTCCAACGGGCCGGGATGAAGCTCAAGGCCCCCGAGAACATCGTCGAGGTCGTTGGTCACAAGGGGCCTCATCCCGAGCGCTATCATCGGTTCGTCATGGACCGACTCGAGGATGCGCTGGGAAGCTGCCGAAGGGTGGTAGATTGTCGGCAGGCACTCACGAACGAACTGCGCATCCTCGGCAAAGAAGCCCAGACGCCGGGAACGCTCCTTCACAAGCTCCTGACTCAAGGTCGATGAAGCCCCCCGGAAGTCCTCCATGCCGACTCCCTCTCGATACTTCAGGCTCAACGAAGCCGTGCAGGCAGGGAACTGGTACCTGGGGACACCATTGGATGAGCGCGGGCACGCACTGGAGGACATCCGGGAGTTCACGTCGGGACGCGCCGCCCATCCGAGGGGCCGCCTGACGATTCCTGTCCGAGAGCCAGGGCGTCGGTGCGAGTTCAACATGGCGGGCGCGGGCAGGACGCCTGTCGTCCACGTCAAGCTCGCCATGCTCCTGACGGAGTTGGCGCCCTCCGATGTGCAACTGCACCCCGTGGACATCACGGGGTGTCCAGATGAGTACCTCATCCTCGTCGCCACTCGACTGGTCCGCTGCATCGACGACGCGGCGACGGAAGAGGTCCGCTACTGGAAGCCGGAGGATGAGCGTCCGGACATGCTCGGCCAGTACCGCAGCGTCTTCGGCATGAAGCTCGACCACTCGCGCGTCGGCGACGCGAAGGTGTTCCGCACCTGGGGCTGGCCCGTTGCCCTCATCGTCTCCGAGGACATCAAAACGGCCCTGGAGCGAGCGAACATCACGGGCGCCGAGTTCGAAGAGGTCTGACCTCGCTCCAGGACCGCCGTCGACTCACGGCCCGTCGAGCACCGCCAGCATCCGTGGCAGCACGTCGTAGAACGCGTAGTTTCAGCAACTGAAGTTGTGGCCCCCGTCACAGCCGAACGGCTTCTGTCCCGGCAACGGCCAGCCATACATCTCATCGTGATGCGGCCCCCCCGCCGCGTTCAGCGCAGGGTGGAAGCGGTCCGTCGCCGCCCCCGGCGCGCTCCGCCATCCCTGTGGTTCACAATGCCCAGTCAAATACCAAACCCTGCCCTGAACTTCGCAATCGCCTCGACAAGACTGGCGCACGGCTCCGACCGCTCCTCGGGCGCGCTCTCACTCATGAGCTCGAGAAACTGCCGCTCATGACCGTCCCCTCCTCGCATCCTGTCCGCGCTCTGCGCCACGAACCCGCCACCCGGAATCAACTCCAGGCAGCGGTAGACAATCACATCCCCGTCACCCATGCGCTCATACACGTCATGACGCAGATACAGAGACGCCTGCATACTCACCATTGCAGCATCTCAGGAGTCCCCACCCGCGCTCGCGCCGCCCCGTCGGTCCACGCGGGTCAACAAGCCCGCCAGTCCCTCGAAGCTGGCGTTGCCCACCTGATGCAAGCCAAAGCCCCACAGGAACGCCGTCATCCCCGCGCCAAAGCCTCCCCACGTCGGTGAGAAGACATTGAGCAACTGAAGCCCCAGCACCACCGCCACGCCCGTCAACAACACCAACATCGCCAGCTCCACCAGCCACAGATGGCGCGCCGCCGGCAACGGCATTCCCTCCAGCTCCCCCAGCGCCCCTCCCGCGTCCTCCGCCCCCACAGGCGCCTCCGGCAACGCGGGCAGGCTGCCTCCCGTGGGCGCGCTCGCCGAGGGCACCTCCGGCACCGACGCCGTCGAGCCCCGCTCCACGAACGACAGCGGAGTCCCCGGTCGCCCCATCCCGACCCCCTGGGAGCTCGGATACCCCTCCAACGCCAGCTGCGCCTTGTCCGCCTTGTACTCCGCGTCCTGCAACGTCTCGGGCGTCAGCGCCAGCTCCGCCTCGTTCAGCAACGCGTTGATGTGCCCCAGCTCATGCAACTGCCCCTCGCCCTCCGCCTCCCCCCGCTTGCGCGACACCTCCGCGCGCAACCCGGCAATCCGCACACGCACCTGTCCCGTCTGCGCGCGGTGGAGCGCGTCCCGCGCCTCGCGATACCTCGCCGAGGCCTCGTGCGGCGACTCCGCCGCCAGCGCCAACATCGCCTCGCGCAGCTTCGCCTCCGCCGCGTCCAGGTCCGTCTTCTGCGCCTCCGTGGCCGCGCTCCGCGCCTCCTCCACCGCGCCGCGAAGCTCCAACAACAACCGCCGCACGTAGTGCGCGTACGCCCCCTGGTACAGCCGGAAGCCCTCGTCCACGTTCACGTCCGCGCGCGCTCGCGCCTGCTTCAGCCGCTCCTTCACGTCCGACGTCAGCTCCCGCCACTCCTCCAACGAGAAGCCCCGGGGATTGCGCGGCGACGCCACCGCCTGGGACAGCTCCGCGCACAGCACATCGAAGTACGAGCGACGCGCCATCTCGAACTGCTGCCGCGCCGTCGCCACGTCCCCCTGCCCCAGCCGCGCCCTCACGTCCTGCAGCAACGGCAACAGCTCATACGTCAGCCGGAACCCCAGGCTGTCCTCCCCCAGCTTCTGCGCCAGCGCTCGCGCCTGCGCCTCCAGTTCCTCCAGCTTCGCCTTCAGCCCCGCCCGCGCCAGCTCCTGCACGTTCTGCCCGCGCAGCACCTTGAGCTGCTCCTCCAGCCGCTCCGCCGGCACCGTGCCCAGCCGCAGCGACGTCTCCGCCTCCTCCAGCGCCGCGCTCGCCGACTCGGGGCGCATCTCCGGCGGAAGCGCCCGCAGCTCGCGCGAACAGCCGCGCCACGCCTCGTACAGCCGCAGCTCGGACTCCACTCGCGCAAGCTCCCCGTCCGCCACCCGACCACCCCTCACCGGCGAGCGGATGCGCGAGATGAGCGCGTCGATGCGCCCGCGCACCTCCAGCCCCACCTTGCGCGCGTCCTCCTCCTGTCCCTCCAACAACACACTCATCCTCCGCCGCAGCACGCGCGCCCGCTGGAGCTGCTGCGCCCTCGGCCGGATGCTCTGCGTGTACAGCCGCACGCCATACGACGACACCGCGCCCGCCGCGATGAGCAGCGCGCCCCACAGCCACGGCGTCCTCACCCACACCGTGAACGGCTGCTCCACCGCCACGCCCTGCGGCACCGCCATGCGCACCGTGCCCGTGTACTCGCCCGGCCCGTCCAGCCCCCTCAACCGCATCAGCAGCGTGCCGCTGCCATTCGCCGCCACCGTGACGCCCTCCACCGTGGCCAGGTCCAGGTCCGCCCCGTCCTTGCCCCCACCCTCCAACCAGAAGTCCGCGCCACCGAAGCGCGGCTGCACCAGCGTGGCCCCCAGGTCCGGCGCCTTGTGCGAGAGCTGGAGCAGCCTCGGCACCGACACCTTCCCCGTCACCCCCGCCGTCTCCTTGAACGGCAGGCGCACCGTCGCGTCCACCGCGCCGAAGCCCCACCCCGGCGCCGCCACCGCGGGCGACGTCGCCACGAACTGCACCGCCGGCACCGCCTGCACCCGCGTGACGATGAGCGACGTCGTCTCGCGCCCGCCCTCGTGCACCAACACCACCTGCCCCGTGTAGTCCCCCGCCGCCGGCAGCTTCCCGGACACCTCCACGTGCAGCGGCGAGCGCGAGGACAACGGCGCCACGCCCGCGTCAGCCGAGGCCGTCTCGCGCACCACCGCCGTCAGCGCCACCTGCGAGCCGTCGCTCGCCTGCAGCGGGTCCACCAGCACCGTCACGCCGCCGGGCAGCCCGTCCTGCACGCCCGCGTCCGTGGAGGGCGGCGACAGCAGGTCCACCCGCAGCACCGCGCGGAAGTCCTCCGACGTCGTGCGCAGCTTCACCTCGTTG
The DNA here is from genome assembly GCF_050039385.1 of Myxococcus faecalis. Taxonomy (NCBI): domain Bacteria; kingdom Pseudomonadati; phylum Myxococcota; class Myxococcia; order Myxococcales; family Myxococcaceae; genus Myxococcus; species Myxococcus faecalis. The sequence goes on from NZ_CP144336.1 coordinate 3,820,993, forward strand.
CTGGCCGTGGCGCCGGCCACGCGCAGCCGCGACTGGGCGCTCGCGCCACGCCACGGCGCGACGAGCAACACGAGCAGGGCCAGGACGCAGAAGCCCCGACCACGGAGGAAGCGGGCATCGAGGACGAACATCCACCGACGATAGCAGGCGCGCCCCCCGCCTCCAGTTCACACCCGCCCTCACGTCCAGCCGAGCAGCGCCTTCACCTCCGGCGACAGCCCGCGGCGGATGGTGTCCGTGGGGATGCCCTCGTTGTGACCAGTAGCGGACGGCATGCGCGGCCCGCCGCTGTGATGCAGCGCGACGAGCCGCAGCTCCTGCGTGAAGCAAGGCGCCCCCGAGGAGCCCGGGCTCGTGGACGTCCGATAGGACACCCGCGTGCGCGAGGCGTTGACGCCCAGGAACTCGTCCAGCGCCACGCTCATCGGCTGCCCCTCCGGGTGCTGGACGATGAGCGCCAGCTGGCCAGGGATGATGGGCGTCGGCTCCTCGGGCAACTCCAACCAGCCCCGCGGCGCGTCCTCCACCTGCTCGTCACCGGGCGCGCCCTCCACCTGGAGGAAGGCGTAGTCGAGCTCGCTCACCATCGCCTCCCTCGGGCGCGGGTGCATCAGGTCCGCGGGGCTGTACGGACTGCGCGCGATGCAGCGCTTCACCACGTACTGCCTGCCCGGCTGCAGGAGCGTCCGGTCCGGCAGCACCTTGTGGTCGAAGCGCACGCGCAAGGACTCCAACAGCCGGTTCTCGATGACATGGAAGTTGGTGAGCACCACGTCGCGCGACACCAGGAAGCCCGTGCCCAGCGAGGCCCCCACCACGGGCTCCACCCGACACACGCGCCGCTCGATGGCGGACAGGCGCTTGCGCCACCCGTCCGCGGCGCCCTGCTCCCACGTCGGGCCGACGATGCGCTCCAGGCTGCGACGCGGGACGCTGCGCTGCACCGACGCGAGGTAGCCCTGCATGAAGCGATTCAGACGGGGATGGCGCGGCTGGGCGCCGTGCATGCCCGTCACCAGCTCGCGTGTCCACCCCTCCGACTCCGCGCGGAGGATGAGCCCCGACGCCCGCTCCCTCGGGCCTCCCCTGGGCACGAGCAACTCCAAGTCCCGGTGACAGACATTGGCCACCACCCGACGCAGCTCCTCCACCGAGGGGAAGGCCCCCAGCAGCGCCAGCAGCAACTCGTCTCTCTCCGCGCCGTCGAGCTCCATGGTGCCACCCGTGAAGAACCGCTGACGAGGCCTGCCCCGGCCCGCCGCCGCCGCCGTGACGCTTCCGTATTCTCCGCACGGCGCGACGGGATTCCCAGTGGAAGCAGCCCGCATGCCCTGACGTGCAGGGCCCCACCGGCTGGCAGGACACCCCACCCCCCAGCCCCAGCCCCTGGGGCCCGGGGCCGGGAGTCCACGCGGACACCGGTCTCAGCGCACCGCCCAGGTGGCGGGAGGTACGTAGGAGACCAGGTCCGGCCGAGCCTCCACGCGCAGCGACGACGCGCCCGTCTGGAGCGTGCCCCCCAGCGTGGGGATGACACGGAAGCGCGCCTGGAAGGGTGTCCCCGGACCGCGCGGCGGCAGCTTCAACGTCACCGCGCCGTCCTCGGACGTCCACGAGGACACGCTGCCAGAGGCCACCAGGGCATCCAGGCTCGCCGCGTCCACCTGCGCCCCCGCCGGCAGGCCGTGCCGCAGCTCCAGCGCGAGCCCCGAGGGCGTGGTCGCCTGCACCGTCACCTCCACCGGCTGGCCCACCTTCGCCTCCTGGGGCGAGGCCACCGCCAGCTCCAGCCCTCGCGCGTCCTCCTTCGCCCACGGCACCGCGGCGGACAGCGCCAGCGCGAAGCCCAGCCCCGGCACCGCCGGCTCCGCGCGCACCGTCCACGCGTGCGCTCCGGCCGAGCCCGTCGCCGGGGCCTCCATCACCAGCACCTCGCGCAGCGCCTTCGCGTCGTAGGTGCCCTCCGTCACCGCCTGGCCGTCGCGCTCCAGCACCACCCTCACCCGCGCGGGCAGCGGCTCCTTGAAGAGCGCCACCACGGCCCGCAGCGCCAGCCGGTTCGCGCGGCCGCTGCCCCAGCCCGTCGACGGCGCGTAGCCGGACAGCAGCGACGCGCCCAGGTCCGCCAGGGGCGCCTGGGGGTCGCCTTCAAGGCCCAGCACCGCGAGCGCCGTGGCCTCCGCCTCGGTGGGGGACTGGCCGTTGGCCGCCACCACGCCGGACTCCACCGGCAGGTACACGGCGCCGTCCTCGCGCTTCTTCAGCGCGTCGCGCACCTGCGCCCGCAGGGCCTCCCGCAGCGAGCCCTTCACGACGCCGCTCGACAGCAGCGCCGCCGCCGTGTAGCCGTCCTTCACGTGCGCCCGGTTGCGCTCCAGCGCGCCCTCCGCCAGCGCCGTGAAGCGCGAGGCGCGCCGCTGTCCCGCGGGGCTCCCCGACGCCGCCACCACCGCGCGAGCGCAGTCCGCCGTGGCCACCAGCAGCCGCTGCAGCGTCCAGCCATCACCGCCCTGGCACGTGCCGTCCGGCCGCTGCGCCTGCGCCACCCAACCCGCGAGCCGCTCGCCCAGCCGCGCCAGCACCGGGTTGTCCGGATGCGCGAGCGCGCCCTCCACCAGCAGCGTCCCCGTCGCCACGTCCGGCGTGCGCGACATCCTCAACGCGCGCTGCGTGGCCCGCGCCACCAGGACACGAATCGACTCCGCGTCCACCAGCCCTCCCGAGGACTCCGGAGGCATCGCCACCCGGCCCTGGCTCGGCGAGAGCGCGGAGCGCACCACCTTCGCCGCGTCGGGCTCGCCCAGCGCCGTGAGCAGCTCGGGCGCCTTGCCCGCGAGCAGCAGCGCGTGCGCCACGTCCTCCACGCTCTCGCGCGCGCCCGCCGACGACAGCTCCGAGCGCAGCACGCCGAGGCCGCCCGGGTACACCTGCAGCCGCACGCGCTCACTGCCCTCCTGCGCGTCCGAGGGTCCGGTGAGCGACAGGGTGCGCGGCGTGGCCAGCGTGCCGCTGCGCGTCTGCACCACCGGCCGCCCCGTGGGCCAGACATCCAGGGGCCGCTCGACGCTGTCCGCGTCCCCCAGCGACGCGCGCACCGCGACGGGCCCGGGGCCCGAGACGCGCACCGTCACGTACTCCACCACGCTGCCCCGGGCCGGCACGCGCACGGTGCGAAGGCCGCCCTCCACCACCGCGCCCGTCGCGGCCACCTTCAGCGGCGCCTCCACGGCGGACTCCGTGGTGTTCACCACCTGCACCGGCACCCGCGCGCTGTCCCCCGCGCGCAGGAAGGCCGGCACCACCGGGTCCACGTACGTGGGCAGCGTGCCCGCGAAGCTCGTCACCGCGCCGGCCTGCGCGCCCGAGCGAGAGTGCGCCAGCGCCAGCACCCGCCAGCGGGTGAGCCGGTCCGGCACGCGCACCGGCAGCGTCGCGGCGCCGGAGTCGTCCGTCACCACCAGCGGCTCGAAGAGGAACGTCTCGGGGAACCACGCGCGGCTCGGCGCGCCCTCGGCCTGGGGCGAGGCCTCGTCCTTCATCGGGCCCCCTCGCGAGGCGCCCTTCTTCTTCGCGCCGAAGGCATCGTCCAGGCCGCCGACGGCCACGGCGCCTGGGGCACCGCCCTCCACCTCCTCCATCACCGGCTCGGCCAACGCCTCCATGGGCGCCGGGGCGGCCTGGGCCTTCATCGGCGACTGTAGCCTCACCATCATCTCCGGCTCGGCCGAGCCGCTCAGCGCGTCCGCCGACATGCCCATCAGCGGCCGCGCGGCGAAGAGCGCCCCGAACACCGCCACCACGCCCGCGATGAAGCACACCACTCCGACGATGACCGTGCGCTTCATGGCGCCTCCCGGGCAACCCACGCGTTCCAGTTCTCCACGTCCTCCGGCAGCCGCGTCCCGCGCGACACCACCGCGCGCGGGTCCGTCAGCTCCAGCAGCGCCTGGGGCAGCCGCGACAACCGCAGCCGCTGGCCATACGCATCCGTCACCTTCTCCCCGCGCGCCTCGCACGCCGACAGCGCCTGGGCCCACAGCTTCGCCAGGCCCTCGGGCGCCAGCGTCTCGCCCTCGGGCGCCTTCTCCTCCCACTCACGCACCCGCGCGTGCAGCTCCCCGAGCACCGTGTAGAAGGGCTCGGTCAGCTCCACGTCCGGGTCGAACTCGCCCACCTGCAGGCCCCGCACCCGCGTCTCCGTGTCCACCAGCGTGGGCACCGAGCTGACCCGCAGCAGCGCCGCGGCGGCCGCGTTGGAGCCGCGGATGCGGCCCTGCGCCAGCGCCACGCCATCCAGCACCCCGAAGGCGGGCGAGGACACCGCCGGCGCGGGACGCAGGCTCGCCAGCGCGTCGCCCCCCGGCAGCGGCACCAGCTGCCCCAGCGTCTCGTCCACGCCGACCAGGCCCACCGCCGCCGGGCCGTCCTTGCCATCCACCCGCGTGCGCACCAGCAGCCGCGCCAGGTCCCCGGGCGCATACGCCGGCTTCTCCGGCGACACCTCCACGGACAGCCGCGCGCGCGGCGCCACGTACACCCGCGCCCGCGTCCCCGCCCACTCGGCCTCCGCCCAGCCCTCGAAGTCGTCCGGCAGCCGGAAGCGCGCCGAGGTGGCGCCCTTCTCCAGCTTCGTCACCAGCGTCTGCTTGCCGGCCTGGAGCCGCAGCTCCTCGGGCAGCTTCCCCTGGAAGGACGGACCGCGCATCAGGTCGATGCGCACCTCGTCGCCACCGCGCGCCAGCACCGGCGTCGCGCGCAGGCGGAAGGGCGGCAGGCGCGCGGGGCGCAGCAGCCACTTCGTGTCACCCACCGGCTTGCCCTCCACCGTCGCGACCACCTTCAGCTCGTAGCCCAGGAAGGTGGTGGCCTGTCCCTCGCCGTCGTCCTCCCCCTCACCTCCGGCGGGGTGGACGGTGAGCTCGGCGATGCCCATCGCCTCCAGCCCCGCGTCCTCACCGGAGCCGAAGGCGGACGCGGAGGCCTTCAGCCGCGAGAAGCGCTCCTGGATGCACGCCACCGTGGACGCCCCCAGCTCGCTCTTCACCCACGGCCGCGAGGACCAGGACGTCGTCAGCGCGCCCTTCGCGCCCAACCTCCAGGTGAGCGACATCGGGAAGGGGCTGCTCGTGGACTGCGTCGGGGACACACAGGCGCGCGCATCCCGGGCCGCCGTGCCCAGCGAGTCCATCAACGCCGTCGCGGTGCCGAAGGCCGGATGCACCGCCAGCTCCACCCACGGCAGCCCCGGGTCCTGCACCTCGAGGCTCAGGGCCAGCATCCGCTCACGCCCCGCCGGCAGCGTGCGCGTGCGCACCGCCTGGGCCAGACACCGCGAGAGCGCGTCGTTCGCGCCCACCACGTCCACCACCGCGCCGCCCATGCCCACGCGCACGGCCAGCGGCACCTCGCGCACCGGGTCCTCCGGCAGCACGAAGCGCGCGCACGGCAAGAGCGCGGGCAGCCAGGCCTCCACCGCGACGCGGTCCTGGAGCGACTCCTCGCCGTCCTCCTCCAGGAGGCTGCGCACCTCCGTCAGCGTCACCGACGGCGCCGGCGGCGGGCGGCGCACCGGCATCGGCGGCACCACCACGTTGACAGGCGGGCCCGGGTCCAACTGGAACGCCGCCACGCCGTCCTCGTCCGTCACGCCCCGGACGCCCTCGTCCTGGGAGTCCCACGCGCGCGTCACCGTCAGCTCCGCGCCCCGCAGCACCCGCCCGTCCGGCGTGGTGGCGCGCAGGTACACGCGGTTGCTGAAGCCCTCCACCAGCCCGTCCTCCAGCTCCGTCACCGACGACACCGCGAGCGCGTCCTCGGACAGCAGCAACGACACGCCGCTCGCGACGCGGTCCCCCGCCGCGTCCTTGGCCACCACGCTCGCGGACAGCCGCGCCTGGCCCCGCAGGTCCTCCGGCACGCGCGGCAGCGTCACCTGGAAGCGGCCCGCCTTGTCCGTACGCGCCTGGCCTGGCAGCCCGCCCGTGCCCCACTCGGGGGGCGGCGGCCACGCGCCCGAGACGTCCCACGACAGCTCCACCTCCGCGTCCGCCACCGGCGCGCCGGACGCGTACACCACCTGTCCCTCCACCTGGGGCACGTCGCCCGCGCGCCAGTAGGGGCGGGGGCTCTGCGCCTCCACGCGGAAGCGCGGCAGGGTGAACGGCTTCACCGTGAACTGCGCGCGGGCCACCGTCTCGCCGCTCGCCCACTCCACCGTCCACGCTCCCGTGGGCGCACCCCGGTCCAGCGGGAAGCCTCCCGCGACGACGCCCCACGGCCCCGCGGGGGCGCGCTCCTCGAGCACCACCTCGCCCGAGGGGTCCTTCAAGAACCACGTCCCGGGCCGCCCATCCAGCGGCGCCAGGTCCTTCACGCGCAGCGCCACCGCGCGGAAGCGCACCTCGTTGCCGGGCTCGTACAGCGGCCGGTCCGTCAGCACGTGCGCCACCGCGGGCGCATAGAGCGGCAGCGGTATCTCCACCGTGTCCTCGCCCAATGGCGTGGAGAGCCGGGCGCTCAGCCGGTAGTCACCATCCGGCACGTCGGGCAGCTTCACCGTGGCCCGCGACACCTCGCCGCCGTCGCGCGTCCAGGGGCCGTCCTTCTCGGGCGTCAGCGGCGTCTCTTTGCCCTCGGCATCCACCAGGAACAGCGACACCGAGCCGCGCCGCACCCGCGCCGTCATCCGCTCGCCCCGCGAGTCGATGCCGTGCGCATCCGCCCACGCGAAGACCTCGCCAGGGAGGTTCCGACCGAGTCCCTGCGCACCCAGGCTCACCGTCTGACGCAGCGTCCCCACCGGACAGCGCGCGAGCTTCACGCCTCGCAGCATCCACGTGGACACGCACACGTCCCACGCCGTGAAGGCCCACAGGCCCACCAGCAGGAACGCCACCAGGCCCCCCGTCAGCCATGGACGGCGTCGCAACCGCTCTGTCATGCATCCTCCCCGAGTCCCTACTGTACGCCGGGACGCCCCCAAACCGTTCCCAGCGTCCGTTTTCGCGTACACGGCACCCATGCGGTAGCGTCGAGCGCTCCATGCCTGTGTCGCCCCCCAAGCCCCGCGCGCCCCGTGTTCCCCAGGATGCCCTGCCCTCCCGCCTGGAGGCGCTGCTGCATTCGCTCACGGACCGACACCTGGCGGACCGGCTGGAGCGCGTGCACCGCGCGGCGGCGGTGGCCATCGACCGGCTGGGACACCTGAGCATCGCGAAGTACGAGCCCACCACGGTGGAGCCCGAGGGCGGCGCGGACCTGGCCCTGTGGGAGACGATGGCGCCCGCCATCGGCGACACGCTGGTGGGCGTCAACCAGCTCGTCACCGCCATCCACCACGAGTTCCCCCCGCCGCCCACGCGAGGCGCCTCGGACGGCGGCTGGGCACCTCCCCCGGCCAGCTCCGACGAGCGGCTGGCGCAGGAGGTGGAGACGGTGCTGCACGCCATCGCGGAGCGGCTGTCCAAGCGCGTGTCGGAGCTGGGCCAGCAGATGCGACGGCCCGAGGTGGTCAGCGACCAGTGGACGCTGATGGCGAAGCTGCAGGCCTTCCGCGCGGACTTCCGCGTGCGCATCGGCGACCTCGTCTACCTGACGGCCGCGGCCTTCGAGGACGTGCGGCGCGAGGACGTGGTGCCCGGCTACGTGCACCAGGTGGGCGCCCGCGCGGCCCTGCGCGCGGCGGCGGCGGACCTGCGCCGCTCGCTGCAGGGGAGACTGGAGCGCGCGGCCAAGGCGGAGGCGCCGTCACGGCCCACCTTGGCGAGGCAGGCGGCCGAGAGCCTGTCCGCGTTCATCACCCTGCCCGCCTCGGTGGCGCTGCGCACGCCGCAGAAGCAGCACGTGCTGACGCTGCGCGCGCGCATCCAGGAGGCCGCGGGCAGGAGCGAGCTTCCCGCGGAGGCGCTGCCGGAGCTGGTCGAACCGTTCCTCGGCTTCCTCGACGAGGCGATGGACGAGGTGACGCGCACGTGGCTCACGGTGCATGACCGCGAGCTGTGGGCGTTGTGCGGCGCGAAGCTGGAGCAGGCGGAGATGCACCTGACGCTCGGCTCGCAGGGCGCGGCGCGCGTGCTGGCGGACGCGGTGGACACGGCGGCGGCGCTCTACGGCCGCTCGACGCCCTTCGACGGCTTCCTGCGCAAGGCGCGTCAGGAGGCCGCCGAGGGGCTGGACGAGGCGGGCTCATGGGGCCTGCTCGAGCGCTTCCGCGAGCGCCTGGCGGCCCTGCCCTTCAGCTGACTACTTCGGCTGCGTGTCGGCGGACAGCGCGGGCGCCTCGGGCTTCGGCGGCAGCACGCGCAGCTCGTTGAAGCGCTCCGCCAGCGTCTGCGGCGTCAGCTCCTCCTGCCACTGCTTGGGGCTGGTGTTCCAGCCGAAGTCCGCCGGCACCTTGCCGCCACCCTGGCTGCGGTAGCCAATCATGTCCGGAAACTGCGTGCTCCAGCGGCCCGCGGGGTCCGGCTCCTGGGTGATGTGCTCCCGGTTCGGGCGGTGGAGGAAGTTCTTGCTCGCGTCGCTCATGGCACAAGCCTCTCCGAAACCCGGCCCCAAGGGTAGTGGGAAGCCACGGTGCCCGACTCCCACGCCCGGGCACGAGGGTTCCTCAGGCGGCCTTCCGGGCCTTCCCCCGTCGCACGGGCGGCCACACCCGGGGGCCGAGCTCGAAGATGGCCGCGAAGTAGCGCGCCTGCGCCTCGCTCGCGTACCGGTAGCGCCTCACCTCGCCGTCCGAGGTGACGACCTCGACGCCCCACCCCTTCTTCTCCTCGCGCACATCCACACGCTCCACACCACCCATGCCCTCCCCCTCTCGTGTTCCCGGCGCGGGGCAGATCAATCCACGTGCCAGTCGCGCCACGTCGGAGCCGGGGGTTGCGATGTCGTCAGGACGTCACTCGCGTCCGAGCCCGTAAGGAATGCAGGTGCGCTCGCCTGTCCGCCTGCCTCTTGCGGGGGGAGGGCCAGGAGGATGCGGGTGGCCTGGTGCGGTCTGCTTGTGCCGCGCGATTCCTGCGTTACTTGTGGGACATGACCGAAATCGAGAGCAACCTCGGCGAGCGATTCGCCGAATTCGTCCTTCCCGACGGCTGCGTGCTCTGCGGCGGAGCGGTGAGCGTGCGCGCCACTCCCTCCGGCGCGAACAGCTACTGCGCGCACTGCCACTGGTTGTCCAAGCCGCGCATGCGCGTGAAGGACAACGGCGTGGAGCTGTCCTTCGGCGCGACCGCCACCGCCTGAAGTCTTTCTTTCGCGTCGAGCCCGAGAGCGGGCTCGACGCATCCACCTGCCGACGACTCAGGACGCGCTACACGCCCACTGGCCCGTCGGCATGCAGTAGCAGTTGCCCGCGCGGCGGTTGATGCAGCACGAGCGCGTGCCGCCCACCGGTGAGCAGGTGCGTCCCGCCAGGTACGAGCAGGCGCTGTTGGGCGACAGGCAGACGCTGGGAATCGTGGGGAGGCAGATGTTGTGCAGCCCGTCGCACTCCACGGACTCCCCCGGATAGGTGTTGCACGTCGTGCCCTCGCACGTCACCGTCGAGCCGTTCGGACACGTCGTCGAACAGACGACCGCGCTCGAAACCTGCCCCAGCGAATCCTCCTCCGGCTCCACGGCTCCGGTGCCACCGCAGGCCAAGAGGCCGGACACGACGAGGGCCGACAACACACCCAGGCACAGCTTCATGGTGGGACTCCTTCTTCCGCCAGGGATGGGCTCGCATGCCCATCCACGCGCCGACGTGCGCGAGCGGAAGTCAGGGATTGAAGCACGGGCCGCGCGGAGACTCCCGCGAGTGCCACGTGACTCACCATGACGGATGCATCTGGATTGCACGATTCCGCGCGGAGCGGCTCGACCGGCCCGCACCGGGCCCACCTCAACGCCGAGGTGTCTCGTTCAGGCCAGGCCCCTCCAGCGTGCGCCCGGTGTTCGCGGGCGCCTCGCGCGGCGGGGCGGGTGGCAGGCCCTTCGCGGAGAGCAGCAGCGACAGGAGCGCGGCCTGCTCCGCGGTGTCGAGCGCGAGCACTGTCTCCGGCAGGCTCAGCGTGACGGCGGTCGGCTCGCCCTCCAGGTCCGGCTGACAGGTGCGCCACCCGGTGTAGCGGCCCCCCGCCACCGTCAGCGAGTAGCTGCACCCACCCACGTCCCCGGAGATGCCCACGGGCGAGAAGACGAGCGAGGTGGGCCAGTTCGACAGCTCACCGTCCACGCGCATGCCCTGCTCGGAGGAGAAGCGCGACAGCTCCAGGCGCGTGTCCTCCACGCCCACGCGCCCCACGATGGGGCCCCGTCGCCAGCCCAGCTCCACGTCGCCGCCGCGAAGCTGGCCACGGAAGGACGCACCCGTGCGTCGCAGGTCGAAGCCGCCACCGCTCAGGCGCTCCTTGCCCAGGGAGATGGCGAGGGACTGGTCGCCCACCTGCAGGCGGATGGGACCCGAGCGCTGGGAGGTGGCGAGCTGCGCGCTCGCGGGCGCGACGACGCCGAGGGACAGCAGCACCGCGCCGAAGCGGCCGAGCGCGCGTCGGGGTCCTGACGGGGAACGGGCCACGGGACACCTGCCTTGTTCGCGAAGGGACACTGGAAGCAAGGTAGGGCCGTGAGCCCGGAAGGCACATGGGCCCACGACTCGGGGGCTCGCACGGTGGGACGTGGAGCCCCCCGAGTGAGGGCGCTCAGTGGGGCCCGTGCAGGCCCGGCGCCTCGCCGCTCGCGACGGAGTCCGCCTCGCGCTGGCGCTCCTCCCTGTCCCAGCTGTGCCCGTCCTGGAAGCCCCACTCGTCCACGTCCACCTGGTAGCTGACCTTGGACAGGATGCGCCCCCGGCAGATGCGCTCCTGCCAGTTGCCGGCGTCCACGGAGCCGTTCGCGCGCGAGAGCAGCTCGCGCATCAACCACTCCGGCACGGTGGCGCGGTCGGACGGGTAGGCGAAGCGGAAGAAGAGCAGGTGCGAGAGCAGCACCTCCCAGTACCGGTCGAAGCGGCGCAGCAGGCGCTGCCAGTCGAACGTGGGCCCCGCCTTGAGCAGCAGGTGGGTGAGCTCATGGCCGTCGAAGCGCTCGCGCTCGAGGACGAAGGCCTTGCTCCAGAAGATCTCCTCCGCGGGCGGGACACGGCACGGACAGCCCAGCACCTGGGCCGGCACCGCGTGCTCGAACCACGCGTCATCCACGGCGGTGAAGCCGTTGCCGGAGCCGTAGATGAGGTCGACGAGGAAGTCCTCCCAGAAGGCCTTGTGCAGCCAGCCGTGGACCTCGCTCTCGGTGCGCCACTCGTGGCGCGCGAGCATCTCCACGGCGCGGTCCCCGTCCTTGCGATGCAGGAAGAGGTCCAGGTCCTTCGTGTCGCGGTAGAGGCCCGTGTAGTGGGCGAAGGCGTAGGCCCCACCCACGAGGAACGGGATGCCTGCGTCGGTGAGAAGTTGGATGGCGTAGGTGCGCGCGCCCAGCTCCGCCACGGAGCGCCGCACTTCCATCCGCCTCGGGTCTCCTCCGGGTGCCCCGGAAGCCTTCGGTGGTTGCTCGGCCATGACGGAAGATAGGGGAGCTGCGGCTACACGTCAGTGAGCCGTCCGCGCACCCGCCCGCAGAGCAGGCGGGCAGACCAGACGCCCGCTCACCTCCCCCCGAGGATGACTCAGCGCACCAACCACAACATCACCGGCGCGGTGACGAAGGACAGGGGGATGCCCACGCCCACCATCAGCACCGCCAGTTCCGGGTCCAGGCGGTGCTCGGCGGCCAGAATCGCCGCGCTCACCATGGGCGCCATCGCCGCCTGGAGCACCGTGGCCTGCACCACCATGGGCGACAGGCCGGGCAGGGCCCACAGGCCCAGCATCACCACGCCCGGCACCAGCACCAGCTTGTAGAGCAGGCCCAGGGACAGCGCCGGCAGCCGCGCCTTCACCCCGGACAGTCGAAGCTGCAGGCCCACGGAGAACAGCGCCAGCGGAGTGAGCAGCGCGCCCAGCCGCTCCAGCACGGAGTCCACCCAGACGGGGTAGCCCACGGGGCGCAGGAGCAGCGCCAGCACCAGCGCCACGAACGGCGGGAAGGTCGCCACCTTCTTCGCGAGCGCGCCCAGGGGCAGCGCCACCTCCGCGCTCGCCCTCGCCGCCGCCAGCGTCGCGAGCGTGGACAGCACCAGGAACGAGCCGAGCTGATCCACCACCACCGCCACGGCGAGCCCCTCCGCGCCCAGCAGGGCCTCCGCCATCGGCAGGCCCACGAAGGCCGTGTTGCCCAGGCCGCCCGTCAGCACCAGCGCGGCCACGGACTCCTTGGACAGCCCCAGCTTCGGCCCCAGCCACCGGAAGAACGGCCCCGCCGCGAGGTAGTACAGCCAGGGCACCACCGCGGCCACCAGCAGCGACGGCACGAACTCCAGCCGGTGCATCACGCGCAGCACCAGCGCGGGCAGCGCCACGTACAGCACGAAGGTGTTGAACGGCCCCGCGGAGCCCTCCGGGAACTTCCCGCTCCTGCGGGCCAGCACGCCCAACACCAGACACGTGCCCAGCAACCCGATGACCTGACTCATGACGCCCACGCCCTCCGGCTTCGCCGCCGTCCCGCCCCTGCCTCGCGGGCGATGACGTCCCGCGCTGATAGCGCGCAGGGCGGGCCCACGCCAGCGCCCTCGCGACCCAACGGCGCCAGCGCCACCATGGGCCCACGCCACCGCGCTCACTCACAGGCTCCGGCAAGTCAACCGCGCCAGTGTCCGCGAGGCCCACGCCACCGCGCTCACTCATAGGCCCCGGCAAATCAGCCTCGCCAGTGTCCGCGAGGCCCGCGCCACCCCGCGCTCACTCATAGGCCCCGGCAAGTTCAGCCGCGCCAGTGTCCGCGAGGCCCACGCCACCCCTCGCTCACTCATAGGCCCCGGCAAGTTCAGCCGCCAGTGTCCGCGAGGCCCACGCCACCGCGATCACTCACAGGCCCCGGCAAGCGGCCCGCGCCACCTCACTCAAGGCGAGCAACCCTCGCCAGCGCCCCAACGAGGCCCGCGCACCACACCCACTCGGGAGCCCAGCACACCCCGTGGACTCGGTTCGCCCCTGCCTCCGTCAGGGCCTCATCGAGAGGTCGTCCCCGAAGCCTCTAGCCCAGCGCGAAGCCCCCTACTCCCACCGCCCTCCCGCCCATGCCCGACCTCCCCCATCCGCCCCACCTGAACTCCTCGGAGCACCAAGCAGCACCACGTTCCACGGGCTCCCGCGGCCGCTCGTGCAAGGGCGTTCGCGCTGACACATGCTGCGTGGGCACATGAGTTCGCGATGGACGACGAGCGCGCTGGGCAGGGCCGTGCATGAGATGGCCGGCGGCCTGCCGCCCACCTACTGGGTGCTGTGGGTGGGCACCCTGGTCAATCGACTGGGCAGCTTCGTGGTGCCCTTCCTCGCGCTGTACCTCACGCGCGAGCGGGGCTTCAGCGTGGAGCAGGCGGGCCTCACCGTGTCGCTCTACGGCGTGGGCGCGGTCATCGCGAGCCCCCTGGGCGGCATGCTCGCGGACCGCGTGGGCCGGCGCCTGACGCTGGCGGGCGGCCTGTGGCTCGGCTCGGTGGGCATGCTCCTGCTCGGCTTCGCGCGCGAGCCCTCCTCCATCGCGCTCGCCGCCTTCTGCCTGGGCATCCTCGGAGAGCTCTACCGGCCCGCCGTGTCCGCGGCGGTCGCGGACGTCGTCACCCCCGAGGACCGACAGCGCGCCTTCGGCCTGCTCTACTGGGTCATCAACGTGGGCTTCGCCGTCGCGCTGCCGCTCGCGGGGCTGATGGTCCGCTTCGGCTACGTAGCGCTGTTCGTGGCCGACGCCATCACCACGTTCACCTACGGGTGCTGCATCTGGTTGCTCCTGCCGGAGACGCGCCCCGCCCGCACCGCGTCGGAGGACGCCCAGGCCCCCGGCGCCCTGCGCTCGCTGCTGACGCCCTTCCTGGACCCGAGCTTCGTCGCCTTCGCGCTGCCCATCCTCGGCGTGGCCATCATCTTCCATCAGAGCCAGGTGTCGCTCCCGCTCGACCTGAGCGCGCGCGGCCTGAGCGAGGCGCAGTTCGGCGCGGTGCTGTCCGTCAACGGCCTGCTCATCGTCGCGCTCCAGCCCTTGTCCCACCGGGCGCTCAAGCACCTGCGCCGCGCGCACTCGCTCGCGCTGGCGGCGGCCCTCACCGGCCTGGGCTTCGGCCTGCACGCGCTGACGGGCAACGTCGCGCTCGCGGCGCTCGCCGTGGCCATCTGGACGCTGGGGGAGATGGCCCAGGCCCCCGTCGCGCCCTCCGTCGTCGCGGACCTGGCGCCCACGCGGCTGCGCGGCAGCTACCAGGGCGCGTACCACATGCTCTGGGGCCTGGCCTCCAGCGCCGCGCCCGCGCTCGGAGGGCGGGTGCTGGGGCGCGCGGGCACGTCCGCGCTGTGGCTCGGGTGTCTGGTGCTGGGGCTCGTCTGCGCCGTGTGGCAGCTCGTCATCGCCCCCGCCCGCCGGCGCCGCCTGGACGCGCAGCGCGCGGTGGGCGCGCAGCTGAGCCCGCTCCTCGACTGAAAAGACCACGGGCGGCCTCCCCGACTCGGGAAGACCGCCCGTGTTTCACTCCCGGGTGTCGGGAGCGTGGACTACGGCTTGGTGTAGCTGATGGCCAGGTTGTACGTGCCCGCCGTGTAGCCGCGGACCTGGACGTACGCGCTCGTCTGGCCGGCGGGCACCGTCAGCTCGCATGTCTCGGCGGCGCCCGTCTGGTACGGGCGGCAGTTGTACGCCGTGGTGGTGGGCGCGGAGCCGAAGCGGACGTAGAGGTCCGGGTCACCCGAGCCCGTCATCACGACCTTGAACGTGCTGCCCGCGACCACGGTGTACGCGGGGAAGTCGGTGACGCTGCCCGAGGCCACCGAGCCCGACTTCGTGTCCGTCGCGGGCGTGCCACCCGCGTCCGGACGGGTGTAGTTGATGGTCAGCGTGAAGGTGGCGGCCGTGTAGCCACGCACCATGACGTACGCCGTCGTCACGCCCGCGGGCACCGTCAGGTTGCAGGACTCCGACGCGCCGCTGAGGTACGGGCGGCAGTTGTACGTCGTCGTGGTGGGGGCCGCGCCGAAGCGCACGTACAGGTCCGGGTCACCCGTGCCCGTCATCGTCACGTTGAAGGCCGTGCCGGGCACCACGTTGATGGCAGGGAAGGCGTTGTTGGTGCTCGCCGCCACGGAGCCCGTGAGCGTCGTCGTCGTCGGGGTGCCCGTGCCAGGACCCGGCGGCTCCGGGTCCGTGCCGCCCGGCGCGCCGTAGAGCGCCACGGCGCCCTGCGCGTCCAGCGCGGTGATGACCAGGTCCCCGTTCTGGGTGCCGTTGCACTGCGGATAGTGCATGACGGACGCGGAGTCGTACGCCGTCAGCTGACGCCAGTTGTTGTCCTCGAAGCACGTGCCGGCCTGGGGACGGGTGTGCTCGTGGCGGAAGCCCAGCGTGTGGCCCAGCTCGTGGCGCAGGATGCCCTCGAGCGTCCACGGCGGGATGCTGCCGAAGGCCGACGTGTCGATGAGCACGTTGCGGTTGGCGCGCGTGTCGTTCGGGAAGAACGCGCGGGCCAGGTACTGGTTGCCCGAGTTCACGATGCGCACGTCGAAGACGACGTTGCCGTTGCTCGCGGTGCAGTTGCCGTCCTGCGCCACCACGTGCACGAAGTCCACGTTGGCCACGGCCTCCCAGGCCTCGGCCGCGCTCTTCATGGCCGCCACCGCGGTGTTGTACCGGGTGCCGAACGACGAGGAGCTCACGCAGTAGGTGATGTTCTTCTTCTGCGTCGCGTTCCAGGCCGCGTCCACGCCGCCCGCGGTGTGGACGATGAGCTGCCCGTTGCGCACGTTGTTCTCATAGAACTCGCGCAGGTGCTTCTCGCTGGCGAACGGCGTGTCACCATCCGCGATGAAGATGCCGGTGTCGGGCTCCTGGTACACGCCCGCGAGGAACTCCTCCCACGACATTCCCTGGCTGACCTCCTCGGAGGGGGGAGGGGTGGTGTTTTCGCCGCCGCAACCGGCCAGCAGCGCCAGGCCCGCGAGGGCACCGACAATCTTGGACTGGGACATGAACATCCTTCTTCGCAGAGGAATGAGGCTCCCGGACTCCCACAGCCCGGGGACCCCTGCCCTGAGCAGGTGTCATGCCATCCAGGTAACTAGCGGATTTCCCTTAGCTTCCCACTGAAACACCCGGTATCCACGGAGCGCCTGGACTCCACGCCTCGGGGACCACGGCGTAAAGACTCATGACACTTTGAAGTCTGTGTCCTTTGATTCCAAATGGTTACAACCCCGTAACCAAAGTGTCCTGGGACAGGACACCTGAGTCGAAAGGTGTCGCGGGTCCGTACGGACTCTGGTTACAGGGGCAGCGGCGACTTACAGGCCCAGCAGCGTCTCGGGGCGGTTGAGGCCGCGCGCGCGGGCCAGGGGCTGGAGGACATCCGCGGGGGGCGCGTCCGCGGTGAGCAGCAGCGCGCGCACGGCGGTCTCCACCACGTCCTCGGCGCCCGGGCGCACCATGCCCCGGCGCGCGTCCTCCACGCGCTTGCCCCGGTACGCATCGAAGCGCTCCTTCACCCGGCGGGCCAGGTCCGACACGGCCTTGTCGCCCACCTCCACGCGCAGCTCCAGCTCGTTGCGCAGCTGCACCGGGTCCGCCAGCACGCCGTACCGGTCGTAGCCCTTGTGCGCCAGGTCCTCGTGCATCACGGAGAAGTCATCCGTGTGCGGCGCGGGCACCTGGGACTTGAGCAGGTCCCGCATCACCGCGGTGACGGAGGCCGTCACGGTGAGCCGGTGGAGCTGCACGTCGTAGACGAAGTCCGAGTACATCGGCTCCTCCACCGTGACGGGCTCGCGGAACGTGGTGTCGCGGTGGCGCTGCACCTCGATGCGCTGCGTCTCCGACTTCTCCAGCGCGGCCTCCAGGCTGGCCTCCTTGACCTTCACCGCCGCCAGCAGCAGCGCCAGCGCCTGCTCCTCCTTCGCGCAGGAGCTGGAGGCGCAGCGGGCGGGGCTGCACTCCCCGGGCAGCGTGCCGGGCTTCTCCGCCTCGCGCGCGGCCTCGCCGCACTCCTTCAGCGCCTCCAGGCACTCGCGGCGCTCGCGCTCGCGGCAGCGCTCCGTCCCCGCGCGCAGCAGGTTGAGCTCCGTCTGCAGGCGCAGGTACTCGCGCAGGGCCTGCGCCTGCTTGCGGTCCACCTCCTCCTGGGTGCGCTCGGCCTGCAGCAGCTTCGTCTCGAAGCCGGCGCGGCGGGGGTTGGGCACGGACGTCTTGCCCGCGAGGTAGCGGTGCGAGCGCTGCGAGTCCTCCACCGCCTTGAGCGGCAGCACGCGCTCCAGGGACAGGTCCAGCTTCACGCCCTCGCGCCCCTCGGGGGCCTCGGTCACCACGCGCAGGGGCAGGTGCGTGGGCAGCATGGCCGCCAGCCGCCCCGCCGCCAGTCGCTGCGCCACGTCGGGCGCGCCCGCGCGGTCCTCCACCGGCGTCGCCACGACCAGGAAGGCCACCTCGTCGCGCAGCTTCTGGCGCACCGCCTCCGCCCGCTCGCGCGCCGCGGTGGCGCCCACGCGCTCCTGGTCCGCGCGCACGTAGGCGACGAGCGCGTTGCCCAGCTTGCCCGCCTTCTCCAGCCCGTCCCCGGTGTTGAACCAGCGCTTCGCCCACGCCACCTGCACCGCGTCCAGGGCCTTCTTGGCGCCCGCGTGGTCCGGGGCCACCGCCAGCACCGCGTCCAGCTCCGCGCGCGCCTCCTGGAGCTTGTCCGCCTTGAGCGCGGTGAGCGCCACGGCCACCCGCTCGTCCAGCGTCACGTTGAGCAGCTCCCTGGCCGCCACGTTCTCCGCATCCAGCTCCAGGGCGCGCACCAGCCGCTTCATGGCGCCGTCCAGGTCCCCCGCGTCATGGACGCTCCGGGCCTCCTCCAGCACCACCTGGCTCCAGGCGCGGCGCACCTCGCGCAGCTTCACCGTCACCTCGGAGGCCTCCGGGTCCGCGGCGAGCGCGCGCAGATAGGCCGCCTCCGCCTCCGCCCACTTCTGCTGCTGGCTGGCGGTGTCGCCCTCCTTCACGGCGCGGGAGAAGGCCGAGCAGGCCGTCAGGGCCAGCAGCGCGGCCAGGGCGAAGGCGCCGAGCGCGCCGCGGGACGACGAGGGAGCCGGACGAGGGGGACGGAGGGGGGCGGACACGCCCACATCTTCCGGGAAAGGCGCCACCGGGTGAAGTGTTCGGATGAAGCCAGCCCTCCCCGCCCGTGCCCGCCAGGCCCCTCCCACACGCCTGGCACCTCGCCCCTCGAACGGACGACCCCGCGGGTTGGCAACCCTTGCTGCTGGCCCTTATCAGGTGCACCTCGTGGTGCCCGCGCTCCGGACTCGCAGATGGGAATGACGCGTCGCACCAGCCGGTAAACGGTTCATCGCACCCACGAGGGGGGCAAGAGAGTCATCATGTCCTGTCCACAGCCACGTCCCACCGAGTTCCGCCTGCCCATGCGCGCGGAGTCCTTCTCCATCGAGGAGCACCGCAACGTGCACTGCCGCTTCTATGGCGGCTGCATCGACGTGGCGGTGCGCCAGGATTGGGACAGCTTCACCTGCTCCAGGTGCCCCCTGTTCCAGCAGGACACCGCGCCCGGCGCGGACCAGTACGCCTTCAACCAGCCCGCGGAGAACGGCAGGCCCTAGGCCGCCCGTCCGGACTCCGCTGGACCGGCCCTCCCTCCAGGTGCGGGAGGAGGGCCGGGGGCCTCCGGGGTTCTTGTCCTTCGCAAGGCGGTGGGAGCGCCGGACCCACGCGCCGCTCGTTGGATGTCTTCTTCCGGCCGGTGTGAGCCCGAGCGCATGACCTACCGTCCCGTCGTCGTCCTGGCCGAGGATGATGGCCTCCTTCGAGAGGCGGTGGCCGAGGCCATGGAGCTGGAGGGCTACCGCGTCGTGCCGTGCGACAGCGGCTTCTCCGCCCTCAAGGCCTTCTTCGCCGAGCCCCGCGTGGACGTGCTGGTGCTCGACTGGCTCCTGCCCGACATCGAGGGCCGGGACCTCATCCGGCTCCTGCACGCGCAGCGTGAGCTGTCGGACCTGCCGGTGGTGCTCACCACGGGGCTGGAGCTGGAGCTGCCCAGCTTCGAGGGCGCGGTGTGCCTGTTGCGCAAGCCCTTCGATTCGACCGAGCTGTCGCGCATCCTCCACCGGCTCACCCACCCGACGCGTTCCACGACGCCGGCCCGGTCCTTCGCGCCCACCGACTCGCGCGTCGTCTGACGCGCGGCTTCCCAAGCAGCCCCTCGCGCCGCATCTTGAAGGCCGTGTGTCCCCTGTCGTGGGGACACGGGCCTTCGCATGCAAGAGCACCGGGTCAGCTCATGGCTGGAGCTCCAGGAGGCGCTGTTCGCGGACTCCTGGAACGAGGCGCTGGGCCGCCACCGCGCCAGCTACGTGTTCCGCGGCATGCCCCACGCCGAGCACGACCTGTCCACCGCGCTCAACCGCCGGGGCCTGTTCGTCCGCAAGGAGAAGGACCTGCTGCGCGCCTTCCGCAAGTACGCGCGCGGCACGCCCCGTGAGCCCCTGGACTCCGTCTGGGATTGGCTCGCCCTGGCGCAGCACCACGGCCTGCCCACGCGCATGCTGGACTGGACGTTCAGCCCCTACGTCGCGCTGCACTTCCTCACCGAGGACTCGGACCTGGCGCACGAGGACGGCGTGGTGTGGTGCGTGGACTACCGGGAGACGAACCGGCTGCTGCCCCGCCCGCTCAAGACGCTGCTCAAGCGCGAGGGCGCGGACGTGTTCTCCGGGGAGATGCTGGCGGAGGTGGCGCCGTCCATCTCTGATTTGGACCGGCTGGCGCGCCACCCGTTCGTGCTCTTCTTCGAGCCGCCGTCGTTGGACGCGCGCATCGTCAACCAGTTCGCGCTCTTCTCGGTGATGAACGGGCCGGACGCGCGCCTGGACAGCTTCCTGGAGCGGCGCAAGCAAGGGGTGCGCCGGCTCATCATCCCCGCGGACCTCAAGTGGGAGGTGCGCGACAAGCTGGACCAGGCGAACCTCACCGAGCGGGTGCTCTTCCCCGGCCTGGACGGGCTGAGCCGCTGGCTGCGTCGCTACTACAGCCCGCGGCCCAGGTAGGCCGCCGCGTCAGGCGTGCGCGTGCACGTGGGGGCCGGGGTGGTGGTGCTCATCGTCCTGGTCGTTCATCGTCACGTCACCGACGATGCCGCGCGCCCGCTGGTTTTCAGTCACCTCGCGGATGTCCTTCTCCCACTTGTTGCCGGCCGCGCCGAAGAGGATGACGGCGAAGATGATGAGGCCGAAGAGGAGCGTTCCAATGAGCGCCGCGCCGAGAATGGTCATCGCTGGACCTCGAGGTTGGGGGCCGCCACCCGAAGAGCGCCGGCCAGGTTGAACGCACCCCTGAAGGGTGTGTCCTCCTTCTTCCCGCCGCGACCCGTGCCGCGCGCCCGCCCGGCCCGCCCCTCGAGTCAGCGGGCGGGCGGCCAGGGGGTTGCCGGGGTGTCCCTTCACTCCTCGGTGACGAACTGCCGCGGCAGGCTCAGCCAGAAGGCCGTCCCCTCCTGGGCGGAGGACGACACGCCCAAGAGGCCCCCGTGGGCCCGGACGATTTCGTGGGTGATGTAGAGCCCCAGGCCCAGGCCGTTGCGCTGCGCGCTGCGCTTGTCCTGCGCGCGGCCGAAGGGGTCGAAGATGGAGCCCAGGCGCTCGGCGGGGATGGGCAGGCCCCAGTTGTGGACCTCCACCCGCACGCCGCCCTCCGCGTCCGCCACCGTCACGCGCACCACGGTGTCCTCCGGGGAGTACTGCACGGCGTTGCCCACCAGGTTCGACGCCGCCTGCGCGATGCGGTCCCCGTCCCAGTCCCCCCAGCCGTTGCCCGTGAGCGACAGCTCGAACTGGCGGCGCGGGTGCGCCACCTCCAGCTCCTCCACCACCTGGCGCAGCACCTCGTGCAGGTTCATCCGCGCCCGCTCCAGCACGTACCCCGCGCCCAGCCGCGTGCGCGTGAAGTCCAGCAAGTCATTGATCATCCGCGCCATGCGGTCCGCGGAGATGGAGATGCGGTTGATGGCCTTGCGCTGCGGCTCGCTCAAGCCCCCGTGACGCAGCAGCAGTGACGCGTTGCCGGCGATGGCCTGCAGGGGGTTTCGCAAGTCATGGCCGAGGATGCCCAGGAACTGCTCGCGGAACGTGGCCGTGCGCCGCGCGGCCTCCTCGCGCTTGAGCCCCTCCTCCACCCGCTTGCGCTCGATGGCGTACCTGAGCGCGCGCACCAGCAGCGGCCCCGACACCTGGCCCTTCACCAGGTAGTCCTGCGCGCCCTCGTGCACCGCGCGCACCGCCAGGCGCTCGTCGTCCGTGCCGGTGAGCACCACCAGCGGCACCGACGGCGCGGCCTGGAGCAGCGGCGGGATGTTGCCCAGCCCGTGCCCGTCCGGCAGCGACAGGTCCAGGAGCACCGCGTCCACCGGCGGCCCCTCGCTCACCACGCGCACCGCGTCCGCCAGGCGCTCGACGTGGAGCACCTCGAAGCGCGTGGCGGTGACCTCGCGCAGCTCCTCCTGGAGCAGGAGCGCGTCGCCCGGGTTGTCCTCCACCAGCAACAGCCGCAGCGGGCGCTCCTCGGTGCCGATGTCACTCATGACGACACCTCGGAAGACGCGGGCACCGACGGCGCCAGCGGCAGGGTGAACCAGAACGTGCTGCCCTCGCCCACCTTGGACTCCACGCCGATGCGACCTCCCAGACGCTCCACGATTTTCTTGCAGATGGCCAGCCCGATGCCCGTCCCGGCGAACGACTCCTTGCCGTGCAGGCGCTGGAAGATGACGAAGATGCGCTCGAAGTCCTGCGCGTCGATGCCGATGCCCCAGTCCCTCACCGTGAAGCGCGCCTCCGCGCCCTTCACCTCGGCGGCCACCTCCACCCTGGGCGGCGCGGCCCCGTGGAACTTGAGCGCGTTGCCGATGAGGTTCTGGAACAGCTGCACCAGCTGCGTCTCGTCCGCGAGCACCATCGGCAGCGGGCCTGTCTCGAGCTGGGCGCCCGACTCCTGCAGCGCCACCTGGAGGTTGGCCCGCGCCCGCTCCACCGCGCGCCCCGCGTCCACCGCGCGCGGCTCGCGGCCCTGCGTGCCCACGCGCGAGTACGTCAGCAGGTCCTGGATGAGCCGCTGCATGCGCGTGACGCCGTCCACCGCGTAGTGGATGAAGGTGTCCGCCTCCGCGTCCAGCTTGCCCTGGTAGCGCCGCGCGAGCAGCTGCGTGTAGCCGGCCACCATGCGCAGCGGCTCCTGCAGGTCGTGCGAGGCCACGTAGGCGAACTGCTGGAGCTCCTCGTTGGAGCGGGCCAGCTCCTTGGCGCGCAGCCGCAGCGAGTCCTCCGCGCGCCTGCGCTCCAGCCCCTGCGCGAGCGCGTCCGCCACCGCCGCCAGCGCCGCCACCTTGTCCTCGCCCAGCACCGTCCTGCTGTAGAGCCCCATCACGCCCACCAGCTGCCCGCGCACCAGCAAGGGGATGCCCGCGAACGAGCGCAGCCCCGTCTCGCGAATCCACGTCGGGTCCAGCACCCGGGCGTCGTGCTCCATCTTGTCCACCCAGACCTGCTCGCGCGTGCGGGCCACCTCCGCCACCAGGCTGCCGCCGTGCACCGCCACGCGCGCCCACTTCTCGCGCGGCGGCGCGGACACGCCCGCGTTGCCCACCAGCTCCAACGTGGCGGAGCTGCGCGAGTACAGCCACAGCCGGGCCACCTGCGCGTCCAGGTGGCGCACCAGCGCCTCCGCGCAGCCCTGGAGGATGTCGGCGACGGAGCCCTCCTTCGCCAGGGCGCCGCTCATCTCCGCGCGCAGCGCCTCCAGCCTGCGGGCCACCTGCTCGCGGTCCAACCGGCGCAGGCCCTCCTCCACGCGGCGCTGGGCCGTCATGTCCGTGTTGGTGCCAATCCACTCGCGCAGCTTGCCGTCCGAGTGCAGCACCGGCACCGCGCGCGCCAGCGTGGGCGAGTACGTCCCGTCCGGACGGCGCAGCCGGTATTCCACCTCGTACGGCTTCACGTCCGTCACCGCCGCCGTCCAGGCGCGGCTGGCCGCGTCCCGGTCCTCGGGGTGGACGGCGTCCAGCCAGCCCGTGCCCTTCCATTCGTCATACGACTGGCCGGTGTACTCGCGCCAGGAGGGGCTGTCCTCCTCGATGAAGCCATCCGGCCGCGTCACCCACACGGCCTGCGCGGTGGCGGTGACGAGCGAGCGGAAGCGCTCCTCGGCCCGGCGCGCGTCGCGGAACAGGCGCGCGTTGTCCAGCGCCACCGCGGCCTGGGACGCCACGCCCTCCACCAGCCGCGCGTGCTCCTCGCCAAAGCGCCCCGGCTCCGCGTGCCCGAAGAACAGCCCGCCGAGAATCTCCCCGGAGCGGCTCTTCACGGACACCGCCAGGTAGCTCCTCACCGGCAGGTGCCCCTGGGGCATGCCGTGGTACGGGGCGCTCTTGCCGTAATCAGGGTGGCGCGTCACGTCGTCGTACAGCCGCGAGCCCTCGCCCCGGAAGGTGGGGCCGAAGATGGCGGTGTTGCGCGGCATGGGCAGGTGGGCGAAGGACTCCCGGGGCGCGCCCGACAGCGTGTAGAGCAGGTAGGACTCGCCGCGCTCGTCCACGCGGTTCTCGAAGAAGGCGCCGAAGCCCGCGCCGGTGAGGGCCACCGTCTCGTCGGTGATGCGCTGGACGAGCACGCCCGGGTCCAGCTCCGACGACAGCGTCTCGCCGATGCGCAGCAGCGTCTGGGCGGTGCGGCGCTCCTCCTGGCTGCGGCGCAGCGAGGCCTGGGCCTCGCGGTACAGGCGCGCGGTGTCCACCGACAGCGCGGCGCGCGAGGCGAGCTGCTCGCCCAAGGCCAGGTCCGCCCGGCCGAAGCGCCGGCTGGACTCGGCCGTCACCAGCGTGAGCGCGCCCAGGGTGCGGCCGCGCGCCTTCAGGGGGATGAGCATGGCCGAGCGCAGGCCCAGCGCCGTGAGGAAGCGCAGGTGCTCCCGGTCCCGCGCCGCCAGGGCCAGCACGTCGTCGGACACGGACTCCAGCAACACGGGCCTGCCCGTGCGGATGACGGCCAGCACGCCGTTCGGGTCGTCCTCGCGGGGCGGGTAGCGCACCCGCACCTCCTCGGCCAGCCGCACCCGGCTGGGGTCCACGTGCGCCACCGCCACCTGGCGCGTGCCGCCGTCCTCCTCCACCAGCTCCACCGCGCACCAGTCCGCCAGCTGCGGCACCGCCAGCTTCGCCAGCAGCGCCAGCGTGTCGTCCAGGTCGAGCGCGGACGAGGACAGGAGCGCCCCCGCCTCCGCCAGGAAGCGCATGGACTCCGAGGCGCGCTTGGGCTCCTCGATGTCCGTGGTGGTGCCGAACCACTGGAGGATGTCGCCCTTGGCATCGCGCAGGGGGCTGGCGCGGCCGAGCATCCACCGCCAGGCGCCATCATGGCGCCGGCAGCGGAACTCCACCTCGTAGGGCTCCCCCGTCGCGAGCGAGTGGGCCCAGCGCCTGCCGGCCTCCTGCGCGTCCTCCGGGTGGAAGATGCGCCACCAGCCGTCGCCCAGCGCCTGCTCGGGCGTCAGGCCGGTGTACTCGTACCAGCGGCGGTTGAAGTAGACGTGGTGCCCGTCGGGGCGGGTCATCCAGACGAGCTGGGGGAGGCTCTCCAGGACCTGGAGGGACAGCGCGCCCGGGGACAGGTCCACGGTGGGGACCGGCGCCTCCGGGGGGGAGTGGGGAGGGGACATGGAGCGCACGTGACCTTAACAGTCCGCACAGGGACCGCCCTTTCGGCACCCCTGGGTTTTCCACCATCCGACAATCGTCCCCAGGGACAAGGCCCCGGCGGCTCCCTCCCCGGGAGGGACGGCCGCGACCCGCTGGGAATCCCTCGCTCCATACCTGATACCAGACACGCGACCTGTCATCTCATTGCGCCCCAATGCCTGACATCTCCAGCACGGCACGCGCCTCCAGCGAGTCTGGGTTCAACCGGCCGGAGGGCCACGAACTCGAATGACAGACACGGGATTGCCGGGAGGCAGTCCGGACAGGCCGCCGTGGAGACCGCCATCGTCGTGCCGATGAGGGTCTTCAGGGTGCTGGGCATCATCCAACTGGAGACGCTCGCCGGCAGGACACTGAAGGTGAGCGAGTACTCCTACTGCGGCGGCATCACCGCCGGGTGGTCCGCCTCCGTGCCCAGCCTCGGGCTGGTGCGGATGAGCGGAGAGAGTCCCTTCCAGCTCGTGGACTCCGGCGTGGGCGGAGACCCGTGGAAGAAGCGTGCGGTCCCCGCGCCCACCGCCCGGAAGTGAGCGTCAGCGAGAGGACGGCCCCAGCACCAACCCCTGAACTGAAGATACGTCACCACCCGCGCGCGGGCGGACAGCAGCGTCGCGCGACCCAGAGCCCCCTCACGGTGCTCAAGGACAACAGCACCTGCGCGCCCGAGGCCACGGCCACCGCGAACCCCATCATCGCCCGACGTCCGCCGAGCAGCAGGGACTCCTGGACGAGCCACGCCGCGCAGGCCCCGAAGAACCCCAGGGCCACGACATGGAACAGGACGGTGGACACGGGCAGCGTGAAGGCTTTCATGACCAGCCCGGAGCGCATCACACCTGACAGGCTTTGGGGAAGCCCCCCAGGCCCCTCAGCGCTTGCGCCGGGACACGGCAGTGCCAGGGACGGACTCGACGAGCTGCCGGTACTCGCGGGGACTCAGGCCCGTCACCTGCTTGAACTGGCGTGACAGGGCGCTCTGGTCGCAGAAGCCCACGGACAGCGCGATGGCGGCGATGGGCTCGCGCACGTCCTCCACCAGTCGCTCCGCCGCGGCGTCGATGCGCGTCTTCATGATGAACTGCCCCGCGGAGAGCTGGAAGATGCGCCGCATCCGCCGCTCGAACTGCGCCGCGGACATGCCCGCGCGCCGCGCCAGCGAGTCGATGCGCAGCCGCTCCCCGTAGTTCGCCTGGATGAAGTCGATGGTCGCCGCGAAGCGCTCGTCCACCAGCCCCGCGCGCCCCGGCTCGTGGATGTCCTTGGACAGACACGCCAGCCCCATCACGTCGCCCGTGGCGTCGAACAGCGGCACCTTGCTCGTCAGACACCAGCCCGGCTCGCGGTTGTTGAACAGCGTCAGGTCCAGGTTGTCCACCAGCGGGCGCCCCGTGCGGAACACCTTCTCGTCCTGCCGCACGTACCGGTCCGCCATGTGCTGGGGGAACAGCTCGTGCGCCGTGCGCCCCACCGCCGCCGCCTTGCTCTTCAGCCCGCAGCGCTCCGCGCACGCCTCGCTGATGCACACGTACCGGCCCTGGATGTCCTTCACCGAGAAGACGATGTCCGGCACCCGGTCGAACAGCGCCTCCGCGAACAGCGGGTTCGTCACCCGCCCCATGAAGTCCACCCGCCAGTGCTCCAACGCCTCTCGCCCTTTGGTCGTTTCCATTCATCCCCGCGTGGGAAAGACACAAGAACAGCGCACCGGCCCAGGAATACCTTGAACACCGCGTGAAACCCACGTCGGCGTCGTCCAGTCCTGTCGACACCGTGCGGCAAAGCCCCCACCCCGAGGAGCACGAGCATGCGCAGTCCAATCACGGATTGGTGTCGCTGTCACATCGTCCTCGCCCTCTGTATCGGAGTCTTCGCCCCTGGAGCGGACGCCCGCCCCGGGGCTCCCCCGCCGACCGGGTCCGCCCAGCGCCTTCACGGGCTGGAGCATGCCCATCAGCGCATCCTGCCCGACGAGCGCTCGCCCGACGTCGCGCCGGAGCAACTCCGTCAGGAGCTCGCCCCACCGCCTCCCGCCCGGGCGTTGCTGGCCGCCTGTGACACGGCGGCCTTCGGCTCGGCCAGCGGCGCGGCGCTCGTCACCCTGGTGAAGGGCTCCACGGAGGCGTGCGTCAACACGCTGTTCGGTGTCACCGGCACGCTGGCGCGGCAGGTGTTCATCGAGAGCAAGATGGTCACCATCGCCAACGCGCTCACCACCAGCGCACAGGCCTACGTGGGGGACAACAGCGGGCAGACGCTCCAGCTCATCCTGTTCCTCCGGGCCGGGTACTACGTGCAGTTCTACAGCCCGGACGTGGTGGGGGCGTACGGCACGGCGCTCGGCAACGCCATCCGTCCGGCGCTGGCGGCCTTCGTCGCCAACAGCCACTTCCGGGACGTCAACGACGCGCACGGCGCGGTGCTGCGGGAGTTCGTCACGCTCATCGACAGCGCGGGGGAGAGCGCGCGGCACCTGGCGACGTTCAAGGGGCTCCTGGACCGCTTCAACACCACCGCCGAGACGTTCTGGTACATGCGCGCCGCCACCAACAACGTCTTCGTCGGCCTGTTCCGGGGACACTACGACGCGGCCTTCATCGCGGCCGTGCAGCAGGACAGCGCCATCATCGACGCGCTGGAGTCCTTCGGCCTGCGCACCGAGCACCTGCTGGGCACGGACAACCAGTACCTCACGGTCAACGCCGCGCGCGAGCTGGCGCGCTTCCTCCAGTACCCGGGCGCGCTCCAGGACAAGTCGCGTCCCAAGGTGCGGGCGCTCATCGCGAACCACCAGATGACGGGGCCCACGGCGGGCGTCTGGGTGGGCGCCGCGGAGATGGCGGACTACTACGACGGCGCGAACTGCGCGTACTACGGCATCTGTGACTTCCGTCGCACGCTGGAGCAGGCGGTGTTGCGCGTGACGTACAACTGCGGCGCGACGTTGCGCATGCGCGCGCAGGACATGACTTCTTCGCAGTTCAGCCAGAGCTGCGCCAAGCTCGCCGCGCAGGAGACGTACTTCCACGACATGCTGAAGACGGGGCGCGTGCCGGTGGCCGGGGACAACAACACCGCGCTGGAGATGGTCATCTTCGACAGCAGCCTGGACTATCAGACGTACGCGGGGGCGCTGTTCGGCATCGACACGAACAACGGTGGAATGTACCTGGAGGGAGACCCTTCCGCGTCGGGCAACCAGGCGCGGTTCATCGCCTACGAGGCGGAGTGGGTGCGGCCCACGTTCCAGATATGGAACCTGGAGCACGAGTACGTGCACTACCTGGATGGCCGCTTCGACATGAAGGGCGACTTCGGCGCCAGCGTGAGCCAGCCCACCATCTGGTGGATTGAGGGCCTGGCCGAGTACATCTCGAAGAAGAGCGACAACGCGAGCGCGGTGGCGGTGGGGGCCGGCAAGGCGTTCCAGCTCAGCCAGATTCTGCGCAACGACTACAACAGCGGCACGGAGCGCGTGTACACGTGGGGCTACCTCGCGGTGCGCTTCATGTTCGAGCGGCACGCGGACCAGGTGGGCACGTTCCTGGGACAGTTCCGGGCGGGGAGCTACGCCGCGTATCGCCAGTCACTCGACGCGCTGGGCACGGCGAACGACCCGGAGTTCCACGAGTGGTTGACGTGCGTGGCCACCGCGAGCGACCCGAGCACCTGTGTGAATCCGGGTCCGGGGCCAGGGACGGGGACACCGTGCACGGGCTCCGACTCCAGGATGCTGGGCAATGGCTGCTACCGCGGGCCGCTGTCCGCGACGAGCGGGTTGCAGTACTTCTACCTGTGGGTGCCCAATGGCGCGCGCAACCTGCGCTTCCAGATGAGCGGCGGCACGGGCAACGCGGACCTGTACGTGCGCGCCTCGACGTGGCCCAGCCTCACGACATACGACCACCGGCCCTACCTGTCAGGCAATGACGAGACAGTGGACATCCCGTCACCGCCGACCGGCAGCTACATCTACCTGATGCTCAACGCCCGGACGCCGTACTCGGGCGTGAAGCTGGAGGCCCGCTTCGACACGGGGCCGTAAGACGAGGGACGACTCCCGGGTGGACGTGGCGCCACCTGGGAGTCGAGTCACTCCCGCTTCAGCACGCCATCCACCGTGCGCCACAGGCCCAGCGGGTTCGACTCGCGCAGTTCGACCGGCAATAGCGCGTCCGGCACGTCCTGGTAGCACACGGGCCGCACGAAGCGGCGGATGGCGCCGGTGCCCACCGCGGTGAAGCGCCCATCCGAGCTGGCCGGGAAGGGCCCGCCGTGCACCATCGCCGGACAGACCTCCACGCCCGTGGGCACCCCGTTCACCAGCACGCGCCCCACGCGGTCCGTCAGCACGGGGAACAGCTCCGCCGCCACCGCCGTGTCCCCCGCGTCCATCAACACCGTCGCCGTGAGCTGTCCCTCCAGCCCGGACGCCACGCGCACCAGCTCCGCCGCGTCCTTCGCCGGCGTCAGCACCGCACAGCTGCCGAACACCTCCTCGGTCAGCGCGTGCTCCGCGAGCACCACCGTGGCCGGCGCCTCGAACAGCGCCGCGGCCCCGAGCGCCGCCCGAGACTCACCCCGCACACAGGTCCGGGTGTCCGTGCGCGCCGCGAGCCGGCCGACGCCCTCACGGAAGCGCTCGGCGATGTTCGGCGTCAGCATGGGCGCGGGCGACGCCGCCCCGAGCTTCTCCGCCAGCCGCGCGCGGAAGGCCTCGTACCCCGGACCCTCCACCGCCACGACCAGGCCGGGCGAGGTGCAGAACTGTCCCGCCCCCTGGAGAATCGACGCGGCCAGCGAGTCCGCCATCGCCTCGGGTCGCGCGGCTAGGGCCTCCGGCAACACGAAGATGGGATTGATGGAGCCCATCTCCGCGAAGACGGGAATGGGCAGGGGACGGGAGGCCGCCAGCGCCATCAACGCCTGTCCTCCCTGCCGCGAGCCCGTGAAGCCCACCGAGCGGATGGCCGGGTGACGCACGAGCGCCGCGCCCACCTCCGTGCCCGCGTCGAACAGGAGCGAGAACACACCTTCGTGCAGGCCACACGCGGACACGGCGGCGCGGATGGCCAGGGCCGCGCGCTCCGAGGTCGCCGGGTGCGCGGGGTGGGCCTTGGCCACGACGGGACAGCCCGCGGCCAGCGCGGACGCGGTGTCACCTCCGGCCACGGAGAACGCGAGCGGGAAGTTGCTCGCGCCGAACACCGCCACCGGTCCCACCGGGCGCAGCATCGAGCGCAGGTCCGCGCGCGGCAGGGGCTTCCTGTCGGGCAGCGCGTGGTCGATGCGCGCGTCCACCCAGCTGCCCTCCTCCAGCAGTCGCGCGAACTGGCGGAACTGTCCCGCCGCGCGGCCCAGCTCCCCCTGGATGCGCGCGGGAGGCAGGCCCGTCTCCTTCGGCGTCACCGCGAGGAAGTCCGCCTCCGCCGCGAGGAGCGCCTCGGCGATGTGCTCCAGGAACACCGCGC
The DNA here is from genome assembly GCF_050039385.1 of Myxococcus faecalis. NCBI lineage: Bacteria > Pseudomonadati > Myxococcota > Myxococcia > Myxococcales > Myxococcaceae > Myxococcus > Myxococcus faecalis. The sequence goes on from NZ_CP144336.1 coordinate 3,851,308, forward strand.
GCTGCCGCGAGGACAGGGCCGCGAGCGACGGCGCCGCCTCCGCCGCGAGCGAGCACGCCCGCTCCACCTCATGCGGCCGCGCGGCGTGGAAGCGCACCTCCAGCGCCACGCCCTCCGCCGGGTTCCATCCGGTGAACGTCGCGCCACCGGGCTCGCCGCGCCCGGCGCCAATCAACGACAATCCCATCCAGCTCATGCCACTACCTCACGTCGGGGAGGGACACGGCCGTGCCCCTCGAAGCTTCGACCTCGGCTACGTCACACCACGACTCGCCCCTACAGCGCGGGGCGGTTCGCCAACGCCTCGCGCAGCACGCGCAGGCACTCCTCACGCTCGGCGCCCACCAGCTCCATCCGGGGCCCGCGCACCCGCTCGTGGCCCCAGCCCATCTCCTGCTGCACCAGCTTGATGAGCTGGACGAACTTGGGGACGGTGTCCAGGCGCAGCAGCGGCAGGAACCACCGGTACAGCGCGAACGCAGCGTCCTTCTTGCCGGCCAGGGACAGCTCGAGCAGGCGCACCGACTCGGCGGGGAAGGCATTCACCAGCCCGGCCACCCAGAAGCGCGCGCCCGCCTCCACGCCCTCGACGAGGCAGTCATCCACGCCCACGCCCAGGGTCAGCCGGTCGCCCAGCAGGGCGCGGATGCCGGTGACGCGGCGGGCATCGGTGGAGGACTCCTTCACGGCGACCGCATTGTCGTGCTCGGCGGCCAGCTCCGCCAGCTGCGCGGGCGTGAAGTCCGTCTTGTAGGCCACCGGGTTGTTGTAGAGCAGGCACGGCAGCTTCGTGGCGCGGAGGACCGTGGACATGTGCGCCTTCATCTCGCGCCAGTCGCTGGAATAGACATACGGCGGCAGCACCATGAGGCCGGCGCACCCGGCCTCCTCGGCGGCGCGGGCCAGCCGCACGGCCTCCGCGGTGGACAGCGCGGCGATGCCGGGGATGACGGGCGCCTTCACCGCGGACACGCACGTGCGCATCAGCGCGGCCTTCTCCTCGGAGGTCAGCGTCGCGCCCTCGCCCAGCGAGCCGCAGGGGATGATGCCCGTGCAGCCCTGGGAGATGAGCCACTGCACGTGCGAGCGCACCGCGCCGTGGTCGACGGACAGGTCCGCGTTGAAGGGGGTGGTGATGGCGGGGAGGACACCGGACCAGAGGCTCATGACTTGCTCGTGTGGGAAGGGGAAACGTCGGAGGGAGGAAGGCGCAGGCTGCCGATGCGCGCGGGGAGACAGGGCGGGCGCACGTCCTCGCCCGACCAACCAAAGAGCGTCTGCGCCGCGGGGCCGCAGGTGCGCCCCTGACACGCGCCCATGCCCAGCCGGGCGTACAGGCGCGCCTCGCGCAGATTCGTGCAGCCCTCCAGCGCGGACAGGGGCACGTCTTCACAGCGGCACAGCAGGGTGTCGGGCCGGGCCAGTCGGCGCAGCTCCTCGCGGGGTGCGTCGTGCCGCGCGAGGTGGACGGAGAAGTCGCGCACGCCTCGCCAGGCACGGGCGAGAGACTCGGGGACGGGACGGCCCGCGGCGACGAGGCCCGCGAGCTCGCCGGTGACGAGCGCCTGGTCCACACCGCCGATGCCGAGCAGCTCGCCCACGGCGTGCACGCGAGGGACTCGGGTCTCCAGTCGGTCGTCCACGAGGACCGCGCCGTGCGAGACCTCGCAGCCCAGCAGCCGGGGCAGCTCCAGGTTGGGCACGAGGCCATAGGACGCGCCCAGGTAGTCGCAGCGCAGGTGCTCCTCGTGGCCTCGCACGGACAGGCGCACGGACTCCAGGCGGTCCGTGCCCTCGGCGGCGAGCACCCACGCGTCCGTGGACGTGGGGACGCTGATGAGCTTCGCGGTCATCACCGCGCCCTGGAGCAGCTTCGAGGGATGGCGCCAGAGCTGGAGCGCGAAGCGCCAGTGGTCCGCGGCGGGAGCCTGCTCGGCGATGGAGAGGACCTCTCCGCCGTGGGACTGAATCGTCGCGGCGGCGGCGAGGAGCAGCGGCCCCGTGCCCGCGAGCACCACGCGCTTGCCGCGAATCGGCAGGCCGTCCTTCACGAGCACCTGGAGACCGCTGACACCGAGCACACCGGGGAGCGTCCAGCCGGGGAACGGGAGGAAGCGCTCACGTGCACCCGTGGCCAGGATGGCGCGGCCATGGTGCACGGTGAACGAGGAGGCACCCTCCTCCACCAGGAGCACACCGGGCTCGGGCGAGGCGATGACCCGCGCACCAGGACGGAAGCGGGCCCCAGAGGCGGCGAAGCGCGTGAGCCACTTGCGCGCGAGCGGGTTCTTCCCCGTCCGTGCCTCACCGCGCCAGATCTGCCCACCGGGCTCGGGCTGCGCATCGAGGACCAGGACCTTCAATCCCGCCTCAGCCGCATGACAGGCGGCGGCGAGCCCACCGGGTCCCGCGCCGACGATGACGACGTCACACGTCTCACGCATCGGGGCCCTCCTGTTCGGACACACAGCGGGCCGTGACGCACAGGAGACGGCGAGCCTCGCACCCACTCGGCAACGAGGAGGAGACACGCGCAACTCCGGGCATGAATCCCTCACCCATCGGTCACCACCTCCAGGTCGTCACGACACGGCGTCAGGCACGTGAGGACCTCGGACACGCCGTCGACGGTGGCCCGACACTCGAAGCACACGCCCATGCCGCACAGCGGGCCCCTAGGACGTCCACCCAGGTCCGCGCGGCTGACGAACCGCTCCGTCATCGCGAGCGCCGCGGCCACGGAGGTGCCCGAGGGAACGGTGACGGCTTGCCCGTTGATACGCAGCGTGACGGAGGCAGGTGCCTTGCGCGACGGCTCACCCATGGGGCACCTCGCGACGACGCGGCCTCCAGGAGCCTTGCGACTCCTGCTCATGCATCAGCCCACCGGCGGCGTAGAGCGACGAAGCGCCCATCCATGGGCGGCGCACGTCCGTCGAGGCGCCCTGCGGCACCCACTCACGCATGCGCCACCTCGCGAGTCGCCCCACCCAGGAAGCGCGACGGCGAGTACGCCGACACATCGATGGCGCTCGTCCGCCCGAGCATCTGGTCCGCGACCAACCGCGCGCTCCCCGTGGCGGTGGTGATGCCCAATCCCTCATGCCCACAAGCCAGCCACAGCCACGGCTTCTCCGGATGCGCCCCCAAGAGCGGCAGTCCATCCGGGCTCGCCGGACGCAGTCCCGTCCACACGCGCAGCGCCTGCAAGCCATCGAGTCCCGGGAGGAACATCGCCGCGCGCTTCAGCATGCGCTCCAGGATGGCGGCCTCCACCTCACGGCTCGCCTCCCCGGGCTGCCGCGACGACCCGAGCAGCAACTGCCCGGTGACACGAGGCTGCGCATTGAACGCGACCGACGCCCCATCCGTGCCATGCGCGCTCTTCAGGTACCCCAGCTCCACGAGCTGGTGATGCACCACGGGAGCACCGCGCCGCGTGATGAGCAGGTGGCCCTTGCGCGGAGAGATGGGCAGCTCCGGACAGAGCGAGGGACTCGCCACGCCCGCCGCGAGCACCACCCGCCCGGCCTTCAGTACCTCCCCGTTCGTCAGGAAGACGCCCTCGGGCCGCAGCTCCCGGACCGGACATCCCGTCCTCACCTTCGCCCCACGCGCCTGCGCCCTCTGCGCGAAGGTCCGCGCGGCCACCGGCGGATACAACACGGCGTCATCCGGCACCCGCAGCGCACCGACGAGCCCGGGGGCCAACGCAGGCTCCGCCTCGTACAACGCGGCCGCATCCAACACCTCGGCCCGAACACCCGCGGCGCGATAATTGGCGACCTTCGCGGAGACGGCGGCCATCTCCTCGTCATCAGCCGCCAGCCACAAGGTGCCGCACGCGTCGTACTCCACGGTGCGCGGCAGCCCCTGCGCGAGCTGCCGCCAGAGCGACACGGAGTACGCGGTCAGCGCGAGCTCCGCCGCGTTGTCATCCATCGCGACCAGGTGTCCCATCCCGCACGCGGTGGTCGCGGCGCCGATAGAGCGCGCCTCGACGAGCGCCACGGACATCCCCTCGGTGGACAGCGCCTCCGCGAGCGCCGCGCCGACGATGCCACCGCCGACGATGACGCAGTCGAAGGCGCTCATCCGATGCCCCACGCGAACGGGTCCTTCGGGTCCACCAGCAGCGTGGCCTCCGCGTTGACGGACGCGGTGCCCGTAATCGTGGGCAGGACGCGCTCGCCATCACGCACGTAGCGCGCCTGGAAGCGGCTGCCGATGATGCTCTCCTGCACCCACGTGTCGCCCTCGGCGAGCGCGCCCTCCGCGGCCAGGCACGCCACCTTGGCGCTCGTCCCCGTGCCACACGGAGAACGGTCATACGCGAGCCCCGGGCACAGCACGAAGTTGCGCGCATCCACGCCCGGCGTCGGCGACGGCGCATACAGCTCCACGTGGTCGATCTCCGCGCCGCCCTCCCCCGTGATGCCCTGGTCCGCGAGCGCCTGCTTGATGGCGGACGTGTACGCGAGCAGCGCAGGCACCCGCGCCAGCTCCAGCGGCGGGTTCGTCGCGCGCGAGAGGAAGAACCAGTTGCCGCCCCACGCGATGTCGCCGTGCACCTCGCCATGCCCGGGCACGTCCACCTTCACGTCGTGCGCCCAGCGGTAGCTGGGCACGTTGGCGATGCTGACGCTCCCGTCCGGGTGCAGGGTGGCCTTCACCACGCCCACGGGCGTCTCCAGCGCGTGCACGCCGGGGCCGATGCGGCCCAGGTGCTCCAGCGTCTTCACCACGCCGATGGTCCCATGGCCACACATGCCCAGGTAGCCCACGTTGTTGAAGAAGATGATGCCCGCGACGCTCGAGGGGCTGACGGGCGGGCACAACAGCGCGCCCACCATGACGTCCGAGCCCCGGGGCTCACAGACGATGGCCTTGCGGAAGTCGTCGAAGCGCTCCCGGAACCGCTCGCGCAAGCTCGCCAGGTCGCCCGTGCCCAGCTCCGGGCCGCCCTCCGTCACCACCCGCGTGGGCTCACCCCCTGTATGACTGTCGATGACTCGAATGCGCCGCATGCGGACCACTCCCTCCACCCGGGCCTCCCGCATGCAACCCTAGGAGTCCTGGAGCGCGGTTTCTTGCGCGATTCGACCACACCCACGTGGCAAACACGCAAATGCGCCGGGAGCGAGCACCCCTCCATCCCCGCCCCGCGCCGCCACGGCCTCGGCACCGGGTGACGCACCCGGCCACGGCGCCCGCCTCACGGCCCTGGCCGCGTGTCAGCCCTTCGGGCGAGGCTGTGCCTCCTCACGCAAAGGGAGCACGCAATGAACCTTCGGAAGCGAAGTGGAGTTGTCGTGGTGGCCTTCTTCCTGACGGCCTGTGGTCCGGACTCCGATGCCGGGAGTCCCCAGGCCCGGGACACGTCCACGCACCAGCGAATCTCGGACCCGTGGACGTGTGACCCCGCGGACTGGTGCCGGGTCGACTCACACACCCTCGACTGCCCTCCCGGCGCCCCCGAGACGGTCGCCTACGCCTGGCCCACCCAGGGGGGTGGATTCTGCACCCAGCGCTTCGCGTGTGGTCCCTTCCACCCGCTCTGCGCCGGCCCCATCGAGCCGTAATCCGGATGGCATCCGTCATGGAATAGCATCTGTTCCTCACCCCTCAAGGAGCACGACATGCATCCACGCAACTTCCTGGGAGTCATGCTGACGGCCGCGGTCCTCACGGGCTGTGGAGTCGCTCACGACGGCGAGGAGCAGGTCCAGGACGGGACGTCCCGGAGCGCCAGCGACGTCTGCGACGGCACGACGGCCTGGGAGTACTACTACTACGCGGACCCCTCGATGAGCGGTGAGCCCACCGGCGTGGTCATCTGCAAGTGCCGCGGCGTCATCCAGACCTGGGGCGACACCACGCCCACGCCCTATTACTACTACTGGAGTGGCCTGTGCGGCGGCGGTGAAGCCGCCCACTGAGGCCGCGTCCTCCCTCTCGTCCACGCCGCGAGGAGCGTGGACGAGACGCACTCCCTCAGCTGCCCAGCGTGCCGGACTCGAGCGCCTTGCGCGCCGAGCCGGCCATGCTCTGCGCCAGCGTCTGCACCGAGCGCGTCACGTTGCGCGTCTCCTCGACGACCCGCAGCGTCTGCTGCATCTGCCCCGACATGTCCTGGATGGCCACGGCGATCTGCGACGTGCCCGCGTCCTGCTGTGACACGGCCGCCGAGATCTGCCGCACGCTGTTGCTCGTGTCGCCGATGATGCCCGCGAGCTTGCGCAGCTGCGTGCCGGAGACGCGCACCGCCTCCACGCTCACCCGGACGCGCTGCTCGCCCTGCTCGCTCATCTTCGCCGCCTCGCGCATGCTGCTGCTCACACCCTCCAGCACCTCGCGGATGCGCTGGGTGGCCAGGATGGACTGGTCCGCGAGGCTGCGCACCTCGCGCGACACCACGCTGAAGCCCCGGCCGTGCTCGCCGCTGCGCGCCGCCTCGATGGCCGCGTTCACCGCGAGCATGTTGGACTGGTCCGCCAGGCCCTTCACCGTGTCGACGATGCCCGCGATCTCCCGCGTCCGCTCATCGAGCGCCAGGATGCGCCGCGCCATCTCCGACACCTCCTCGCGGATGGCCTCCAGGTTCGTCAGCGTCTTGTCCAGCGCCGCGCCGCCGTCGCGCCCCGCCTCCTCCGCGGCGACGATGGACTCGGCCAGCACACGCGCCTTGTCCGCCGTCACCAGCGAGCCCTGGCGAATCTCCTGCACCGTCTGCTCCAGCTCCTTGAGCGCCGTCGCCTGACGACCGATGCCGTCCGTCTGCTCCTCGCTCGAGGTGCGCAGCTGCTGCGCCACCGTGGCCAGCTCCCCGGCGCCGGTGCCCATGCCCTCGGCCAGCTCGCGCACGTCCTTGCGCCGCGCCTCCAGCTGGCTCGCGTGCGACGACAGCGAGCGCACCACATGCGAGGAGCGCCGCGCCACGATTCCCACCAGCGACGCGGTGAAGGCGAGGAAGCCCCAGTGGATGAACATCCCCTCCATCTTCACCCAGCCCAACAGCGGCAGCATCGCCGCCACCAGGACCAGGGTGAGCACCCCCAGGCCCGCGCTGAAGATGCGCGCGTCGACGTTGCCCCGGAGCGCGGCCACCACCGCGACGATGACGTACGTCAGCAAGACCGGGATGGAGTACAGCATGAGCACCTGGAACAGCCGGCTCGCCGTCCCCAGGTCCACCATGGCCACCACGGCCTGCAGCGCGGCGAGCACCGTCACCGTCCACACCACCGCGCTGAACCAGCGCGCGCGCCCCTCCAGGATGCCCTCCTGGATGAACCAGCCCAGCCCCGGCAGCACGCAGTAGGCCGCGAGGAACGTGGCGCGCCACAGCGACAGCTCCACGCCCCACACCGCGCTCACCACCCCGCTCATGCCCACGAGCAGCACGCCCGCGCCGCCGGAGAACACGCCGAGCGCCAACAACATGCGCCGCTGCCGCCCCAGCAGCGACATGCCCAGCGCCACCTGCGCGATGACCAGCAGCAGGTTGCCGGTGACGAGACAGCCCAGCCCCGTGCGCACCACCCGCGCCAGCAGCTCGTGGCGAGGCCCCACCCGCGCGTGCTGGCTCACGCCCATGGCCGCCGTGCTGCTCTGGATGCGCAGCAGCACCCGCGAGCCCTGCGCGGAGGCGGGCAGCGGAATCAGCTGCGCCCAGATGGACTCGCGCACCTCGGTCCCCGACGGGTTCAGCTTCCCGTTCGCGTAGACACGCTGGCCGTCGACATAGACCTCGTACGCGTTGGTCACCGAGCCCAGCATCAGCGCGGGCTCACCCCATCCACCTCGAGGCACGGGGATGCTCACCCACAACATCGTGTGCGCTTCCCGACCCGGCGGGACCTTCAGCGCCTCCATCGACTTCCAGTCGACCTTGTCGGGCTCCTTCGCCCACGTGGGCACGCCGTCCGGCCCCAGCGGTGAGTCTCCCCAGTGATGGAGCCACCCGTCCTTCAACTCCATGACGCTCGCGGCGCGTGTCTGCGCCTGGGCCGCGGAGCTCCACGCCAGCACCAGCATCCAGCACAGCACCACCAGCCAACGCGTGGATTGCGACACGGGGTGACGCCCTCTGCAAACAGCAGGACCGCGACGCGAGACACGACACGACGACGACACGCGCTGCGAGACAGGAGACCAAGACATGTATGGCGATGCTCGTGTGTTCGAGACATCGCTGTAAACGGGTCCACCCCACCCCGCCCGTCTGCTCCTTCCCCGCGTGTGAGCAGGCTCGAGACGGACGTCGACACTTGGAACACTGCTCCACTGTCTTCATGGAACAAACTCGCGTCACGCGAGCCAATCACGAACAAACCGCGAGCTGTGTCATGCCTGTATCCATGTCGACACGCTGTATCGGGGCGCCGGCCCCGAAGAGGCCCTCCGCCGAGCGGGTCAACGGTCCGGGCCGCCTCCCCACCCGCCCGGGTGGGATTGTTGCCCGGTGAGGGTTACTTCCGGCCGCTCAAGGATTTCCGGCTAATCCGTCGTTAAGAAGGAGCACGGAGATGGTTCCGGGGGCGGTCCAGGTAGGACCGAGGGGGATACATGAGCACGGCGGAGCTGGCGGAGTTGCTGGAAGGGGCGCGGGAAGAGGACTCGGGCGCTCGGGATGCGCTGATGGCGGCGGCCTGTCGGGAGCTCCAGTGGAGGCTCTCGCCGGAGGTGTCCGAGCTCACGCCCCAGCACCCCGTGCGGCTGGTGGAGGAGGCCTGGGCGCGGCTGTTCGCGGCGGGCGTCCCCCTGGAGTCCCGTCCGCGCTTCCTGTGCGCCGCGTCGCGCGCCATGCGCAAGGTCCTGGTGGACCGGGCCCGGGCGCCGCTCCTCCTGCGTCGCGCGGCGAGGCGCGAGCGGGTGAGCCTGCGTCACCTGGGAGACGAAGCGCCGGCGGGCGCCGAGCTGGAGGTGCTCCAGCTGGAGGAGGCCCTGTCGGAGCTGGAGTCCTTCCAGCCCCGGCTCGCGCGGCTGGTGGAGCTGCGCTACTTCGCGGGCCTGAGCCTGCCCGACACGGCCGGGGTGCTCGAGGTCTCCCAGGCGACGGCGCGCCGGGACTGGTCCTACGTGCGCGTCTGGCTGACCGAGCGCTTGAGCCACTGAGGCTCAGCGCCGCTTCGCCGAAGGCGGCCGGGGCAGCGCCGCGTCCGCGAGGCCCGCCAGGAGCAGGATGGGCGCCAGCAGCACGGCGCCGAACCACGTGAGCGCGTACAGGAGCCCGAAGACGAGCTCGGGCGCGCCCCCCACGCGGGTGCCCGACAGCACGCCGACATACTGCCGGCCTCCCGCCAGGTGCAGCAGCAGGAAGACGGCGACCCACACCAGCGCCATGAGGACCCTGGGCGCGCGCGACATCCGGGTGAGCATCATCGGTGGGCCTCCAGCGTTCGCGGTGACAGCGCTCGCCGCCACAGCGGACCTTGCGTCAGGGAGTACAGCAACACGGCATCGGCCAGCGGATTGCCCGCCGCGAAGCGCAGGCCGCCGTCCTCCAGGATGGGGAACGCGGCGAAGCGCAGGCTGGTGGACAGCCCCATGAGCAGCGCCTCGTCGCCGAAGGCCGAGGCCGCCACCAGCGCCAATCCGCTCGAGCCCGCGTTCGCGTTCACCAGCGGAATCGTGGGACCGGAGTCGATGTCGTCCGCGCGCGCATCCGCCGCGGGCCACTCCGCCGCCCAGGCGAAGCCCAGGCGCTCGCCGATGAGCAGCGCCCGGGCGCGCTCGAACTGCTCGCGAGCGAAGTCGGCATCGAACAGCTGGAGCATGTGCGCGGCGAGCCACAGCGATGAGCCCTCGGGTCCGTCCCGCGTCGCGCCCTCGTGCGTGAAGCTGGAGACGAGCAGCCCGGTGCGCGCGTCCAGCAGGTGCTCGCGCGCCGAGCGCACCCACCGCTCGCGCAGCGAGGCGTGGCTGCGGCCATCCACCGCGTCGGACAGGCGCAGCGCGGCGAGCGCCACGGTGTTGCAGAAGATCCAGCCCTCGTCGGGATAGCTCTCCGCCGAGAGCAGCGGGGCCCGCTCCAGCTGCGCGGCCATGCGGTCCACCCGCTCGCGCAGCGGCCACGCCCACGCCTCGCGCGGCTCCACCAGCTGCCGGGCCGCGAGCATCAACGCCACCTCGCCCTCGATGAAGAGGCTGCGCCCCGAGGCGTCCCTGAACGGCGCGGCGTGCACGTACGGCAGGAGGAACGTGTCCACCCCTCCCCGCTCGTCCTCCAGCGTGCGCGTGATGAGCGTGTCGACGACGGCCAGGTGCTCCGCCCTGCGCTCCGGCTCGTGGAGCGCCAGGTTCGCGAAGGCGAGCACGCAGAAGGTGCGCGCCATCAGGTCCCACTCCGGATTGGACCGACGCAGCACGTCGCGCTCGGGGCTTTCCGCCACCAGGGCCAGGGCCCGCTGCCGCGCGGCGAGCGCCGGCACCCAGTCCCGGGGATTGTCGGGACGAAACCCCAGTTGCAGGGAGGGAACCCACACCGCCATCGCCAGCAGCAGCAGGAGCATGCGTCGCATGCCCCGGGTTATCCGCCAGCGGACAGTGCCTCCGTGGACGACGCCGGTGAACGGTCAACGCGGACAGCTGAGCGGTCGTTCGAGGCCGGGGGCCGAGCGGACGGGCGCTCGGTCTCCGTGTCGTCCAGCCGGCGGCCGGCGAGGGGGCGAGCGCTCCCCACATGGCACGGACCGGAGGGCAGACCCAAGTTGAGGAGTCGTACGTGCAAGCAGCAGCGGGTGCCTCCCGGAGCAGGAGCGTGTCATGTGGAGCACAACATCTTCGAACTGGGATTCGGGCCCGGCGCGGCGACGCCTCCTGGGGCGCCTGCGTCGCCCCATGCGCCTGGAAGGCCTGGGTGAAGCGGCGATGACGTCCGGCCTGCTGGAGGTCCTGGGCGAGCGACACCAGACGCCTCGCGGTCCCGGCAAGCGGTGGCGACGTTCCGCACTGCGAACCCACGCGCCTCGCGACGACGACGAGGAGGCCGTGGACTTCGACGAGGCCATCGCCTCCTGGTAGCGCTCCTGCTAACAACGCGGGCATGAGCGCGCCCCGCCCCAATCCGCTGCTGTCGGACCGCGACGTGGACTTCCAGCTCGACGAGGTGATTCACGTCGAGCATCTCTGCACGCTTCCCGCCTTCGCCGAGCACTCGCGCGAGACCTTCGGCCTGCTGCTCGACAGCGCCCGCCGCTTCGCGCGCGAGGTGCTCTACCCCACGTACCGCACGCTGGATTTGGAGCCCCCGTCCTTCCAGGGCGGCCGCGTGAAGGTCCACCCGCTGATGCGCGAGCTGTACCCGCGGCTCGTCGAGCTGGGCATGCTCACCGCCACCCGGCCTCCGGACGTGGGCGGACAACAGCTTCCGATGACGGTGCACGCGCTGGCCAGCGCGTACCTCATGGCCGCCAACCTCAGCGCGTACGCGTACCTGGGGCTGACGCACGGCGCGGCCCACCTCTTGGAGGTCTTCGGCTCGCCGGAGGTGAAGCAGGCCTTCATGGAGCCGCTGTACCGGGGCGAGTGGACCGGCACCATGGCCCTCACCGAGCCGCAGGCGGGCAGCAGCCTCGCGGACGTGCGCACGCGCGCGACGCCCGCGGGGGACGGCACGTGGCGCATCCAGGGCTCCAAGATCTTCATCAGCGGCGGCGACCAGGACTTCACCGAGAACGTCGTGCACCTCACGCTCGCGCGCACCGAGGGCCCCGAGAGCGGCACGCGGGGCATCTCCCTGTTCGCGGTGCCGGCGCGGCGGCGCGAGGGCGACGCGTTGGTGGACAACGACGTCCGCGTGGCGGGCGTCATCCACAAGATTGGCTGGAAGGGCATCCCCAGCCTCGCGCTCAACTACGGCGAGGCGGGTGACTGTCGCGGCTGGATGGTGGGCCCGCCGGGCCGGGGGCTCGCGTGCATGTTCCAGATGATGAACGAGGCGCGCATCATGGTGGGCCTCAACGGCGTGGCCACCGCGTCGGCGGCGTACCACGAGGCGGTGGCGTACGCGCGCGAGCGGCCCCAGGGTCGGCCCGCCGGGGCGAAGGACGCCACCCGGCCGCAGTCGCCCATCATCGAGCACGCGGACGTGCGGCGCATGCTGCTGAGACAGAAGGCCATCGTGGAGGGCGGCCTGTCGCTGCTGGTGACGGCGGCGTACCAGGCGGACCTCGCGTCACACGCCGCGGACGAGGACACGCGCCGGAGCGCGGGGCTGCTGGTGGACCTGCTCACGCCGGTGGCGAAGAGCTTCCCGGCCGAGCGCGGCTTCGAGGCGAACGCGCTCGCGGTGCAGGTGCACGGCGGCTACGGCTACTCCAGCGAGTACCTGCCGGAGGCGTGGCTCCGGGACCAGAAGCTCAACAGCATCCACGAGGGCACCACGGGCATCCAGGGCCTCGACCTGCTCGGCCGCAAGGTGGTGGCGGGCGGCGGCGCGGCGCTGGCGACCTTCGCGCGGGAGGTGGGCCGCACGGTGGCGCGCGCGAAGACGGCGGGCGTGGACGCTGGGTGGGGTGACGCGCTCGAGCGGACGTGTGGCGAGGTGGCGGAGCTCGTCTCGGAGCTCGGCGCCAAGGGCATGGCGGGCGAGGTGGAGCTGATGCTGCGCCACAGCGCGGACTTCCTGGAGCTGTTCAGCATCCTCGCGGTGGCGTGGCGCTGGCTGGAGCAGGCCGCCGCGGCGAAGGAGGGCCTGGCGCGCGGCCAGGGCGACTCGGACTTCTACGAGGGGAAGCTCGCCGCCGCGCAGTACTGGTTCGCGGTGGAGCTGCCCCGCGTGCCCCTGCTCGTCGACTTGTGTCGCACCGGCGAGGACTCCTACGCCCGGATGCGCCCCGAGTGGTTTTGAACCCACCCCACTCGGGCTTCACACTCCGACGCCCGGCCGCCTGCTCGGAGTGTGTGAAACGACTGCTCGCTCGCTACGTTTCGGCTGCATTAATCGTTGGTGCTCGTAAGATGTGAAGGGTGTCTGTCTCTTTCCACCTCTGCCAGCCCGGTGGGGGCGCCTCGTGTGGCGCCTGCTGTGGCCTCTACAACTTCAGGGACCACTCGCGCGGGGCGCTGATGGAGCAGCTCGCGATGCAGACCGAGCGGCTGCGTCGGGTGCCGTACGAGGCGTCTGCCTGGAGCGCGGCGGCGAAGGAGCTGGTGGACGCGCGCCGAGCGGCGCCGATGTTCCCGGCGGTCAGGGTGTGTCCGCTGCTGGGGTTCCTGGACAAGGACCGCAAGCAGGTGGGGTGCCTGGGGCATCCGCTGACGACGGGTGGGACGGACCTGCGGGACTGCGGCGTGTATCGCGCGTCGGTGTGTGAAACGTTCACGTGTCCGTCGTTCGGGTGGCTGACGGATGGGCAGGCGCGCCTGGTCCAGGCGGCGTGCGCGGACTGGTATCTGTATGGGTTGGTCATCACGGATGTGGAGTACGTGCGTGGCTGCCTGCGGCTGTTGGAGTGGGAGCTGGGTGGACCGGCTCGGCCGGAGCAGATGGTGGAGCAGCCCGGGGTGCTCGCGGCGGTGCGGAAGTTGTTCGCGCTGAAGGAGACGGCGCCGCGCAGGGACCCGAAGGCGGGCGTCTTCGGTCGCTTCACGAAGGACACGGAGGGCGAGCCCGTGCCTCGAATGCTCGACTACATGAAGCTCGGTGTGCGCGCTTCGCCCGAGGACGACGTGGTGCTGTGTCTGGGCTACACGCCCGACAACGCCACGGACCTGATGGCGTCGCGCGAGCTGGTGCGAACCCACGTGAAGGCCGTGGCGCGCGCGATGGCGAGCCCGCGCTGAGCGACGTCGGGGCCGGACGCATCGAGGGCTGGCAGGCGAGCAGACGCCGTCAGGGACTGACGAGGGCACGGGCCCCCGGGCTGGTTGGCTGGAGCACGGCGTTTGCACGGACCTCCTCGCAGGTCACTCCGAATGAGAACGCGAGGTGCGCGGATGGGTAGTCGATGGGCGTGGGTGGGAATGTTGGGTCTCTGCGCGTGCGTCACGGGCTGTGCCGAGCGCCAGGGACACGAAGGTGGAAGGGCGGCTCGCGCCACGAGTGGACAGTCCGAGCAGGTCGAGTCTCCCGAGTTGGCGGGCCTCGTCGGGACTCCGACGGGTACTGAGCAGAACACCGGCACGAGCACGGGCGGCGACACGCGAGGCAACCCTGTAACGGGTACAGCCCCGGGCAACACCGCGACGGGCTCGCGGACTGCTGGCGCCGCGCAAGGCAACGCTGCCACGAGTGTGAGGAACACCGGCACCGCGCAGGGCAACGCCGCGAGCACGGGCAACGCCAGCACGGGCGCGCGGAACTCCGGCACCGCGCAGGGCAACGCCGCGAGCACGGGCAACGCGCAGGGCAACGCCACCGCGAGCACGGGGACCGCGCAGAGCAACGCCGCGAGCACGGGCACCGCGCAGGGCAACACCGCGAGCACGGGCAACGCCAGCACGGGCGCGCGGGACACCAGCACCACGCAAGGCACGGGCGCGCAGGGCAACGCCATCGCGAGCACGGGGACCGGTGGCGCGGGTCGCATCATGATTGGCACCGAGGCGGTGCAGGCGAGCGAGGACGAGGACTGGTTCAAGGGAGCCGCGCGAGCGGCGCAGGCCGCTCTCCCCGAGGACACGTCGAACCGCTCCCTCGAGGACGTGGTCATCGCCTCCAGCGCCGTGAGCGGCCGGGTCAAGCGCGTGGGCCGCGACACCATCACCGTGCGAGACCGCGAGGGCAACGACTACGTGCTCACGCTCGACGAGCGCAGCCAGGGCATGCGCCAGGGCCGGCGCGTGTCGTTGCGCCAGCTCCAGGAGGGCACGCCGGTGCGAGCGGGTTTCGTCCTCATGGGAGGCCGCAGCGTCGCGCGCGACGTGCGCATCCGCCGCTGACAGGCAGTTGCTGACGGGAGCATACGTCCGCCTCTCGCCGAGCCGAGTCCACGACCACGCCACGAGGACACGCCCGAGCGCCATCGGGCTTCGTCTTCATGGAAGGTCGCGGTGCCCCGCGACGCACGCCTCCGCCACGGCCAAGCAGGTGCAGACGATCACGCCACGAGGACACGCCCGAGCCATCGGGCTTCGCCATCCTGGAGTCGTCACCACGTCGCACGCGAGGTGCGACCCACCCGCGCTCCCGTGCGAACACATTCCGCCTCCACCTGAGCCAAGGTAGGATGACGCCCCGAGTCACGGACTGAATGCCTCCGCGGTCCCGCCGTCGACGAGCACGGCGGCGGGAGGAAGTCGCCGTACGGGCTGTTCCACCGTCCGACATCGGTGGAGCGGTGTGCCGCATCTCGGAGGCGCGCGGATGGATGACCCAGGCCCAGGTGGAACCGGAACGCGACGCCGCGGAGCTCAGCGCGTCGCCTGGGCCCTGCTGTGTCTCGTCACCGCCTGCGCCCCCCGAGGCGCGGGCACGCCCGAGCCCACCGTCCCGCCCCCTCCCAGGCTCTCCGTCCAGCAGGTCACCCGCCTCATCCCCACGCACGTGAAGGAGAAGGAGGGCTGGGCCCGCGACGTGCTCGCCGCGCTGGAGGCGGAGGACGTGCCGCCTTCTCCCGTCGCGGTGTGCTCCGTGCTCGCCATCATCGAGCAGGAGTCCGGCTACAAGGCGGACCCCGCCGTGCCGAACCTCTCGCGCATGGTGCGCGCGAAGCTGGAGGAGCACGCGGACACGCTGGGCCCGCTCGGTCACAAGGCCCTGGCCTCCGTGCTCTCCGGCAAGGCGCCCGGCCAGAAGCGCACGTTCGACGAGCGGCTGCGCGCCGTGCAGACCGAGCGGGACCTCGACAAGCTCTTCCGCGACATGCTCGCGTTCTACGAGGCCGAGTACCCCACCACTTACGCCACGATGAACCTGGCCAGCGCCCTGTTCTCCTCGCGGCGACTGGAGGACTTGAACCCCGTCACCACCGCGGGCTCCATGCAGGTGAGCGTCCGCTACGCGGTGGAGAAGGCGGGCGAGGACGCGGACCCGGTGAAGGTGCGCGACGCGCTGTACACCCGCGCGGGCGGCGTGCGCTACGGCACCGCGAGACTGCTCGGCTTCGAGGCCGCCTACCCCCAGCCCCTCTTCCGCTTCGCGGACTACAACGCCGGGGTCTACGCCTCGCGCAACGCCGCGCTCCAGGCCCAGGTCAGCCAGCTCACCGGCGTGTCGCTGGTGCTCGACGGAGACCTCCAGCTCTACGACAAGAACGGCGAGCCCAAGAGCCAGGACAGCAAGTCGCTGACGGCGCTGCTCACCTTCCGTCGCACGCTCGCCCCGGACCTCAGCGAGCGTCAGGTCCGCCGCGACGTGAAGAAGGAGAAGGAGGAGTCCTTCGAGTCCACGGAGACCTTCCGCGCGGTGAAGCGCGTCTTCGCGAACCAGACGGGCCAGTCCCCCGTCTACGCGCAGCTGCCGCAGGTGACGCTCCAGAGCCCGAAGCTGAAGGGCGAGCGCACCACGGCCTGGTTCGCCCGCTCCGTCGACGCGCGCTTCCAGAAGTGCCAGGGCCGCTACCGCGACTCGACGAAGCCGCCACCTCGCGCCCGGGACATCCAGGGCGCGAAGTGACCCGTCCACCGGGAGCCCCGGACACGGAGGGCCCCCGGCGAGCTCACGCGCCGAGCGTCACGGCGTGGTGAAGTACGAACTCGTGGTGGCGAACGAGCGATACGGCAGTCGATCCAACGTCCGGAAGGGGAAGTTCTCGATGGCGACGTTCGGGCTGTCGATGGCGCTCACCGTGGCGATGTAGCTGGTCGCGGGCTCCAGGGTATCCGGAGGCAGGCGCACCTGGGTGACGGAGCCGGGCATGTAGAGCACCCGCCAGGTGAACGCGAAGCCGAGGTCCGGGTCGAACCGCTGGATGCTGACCCGGTAGGCGCTGGGCGTGCCCACCAGCGGCGGCGTCCATGCGAGCACCGGACTGACGGTCCCTACCCTGCGCGGAATCGTGGCGGGCACGCCATCGATGGTGAAGGCGAGCGGAGGCGACAGCTTGGGCACCAGGGGCCCGGCGATGAGGTTGTCGATGGAGTCCCACTCCGTATAGCCCCCGGTGATGCTGCCCAGCCGGCCCGAGCCATCCGGCATGCGCTCCTGGTTGCGGAACGAATAGGACACCACGCCGATGACGCCCCAGTTCGACGGATAGGGATTGCCGAACCGCAGACGCGCCGTGAGGTCATACGCGGTGCCACGCGGCAGGCTCAGGCTGAGCAGCTCGCCGGTATAGCCAATCCACCCCTCCTGCAATCCGTGGGGGCCGGGCACCAGGTCCAGGCGCGGTATCCCCGGCTGTGCATTGGGGTGGACGTGCGAGGCGAAGCGCGCGAAGTCAGGCAGCCGCCACTCGATGGGGAACTCCCGCATCCGCGCCGGCTGGAGCAGCCCGGTGACAGGCATGGGCGTGAAGCCATCCGGCAGGAAGTCAAAGGCTCCCACCTGCGCGGAGCGCTCCACGGCGGTGTAGCCCAGCGGGCGTCCATCCGGGAGGGAGCCCGCGCTGAACTCGCTGAGCTGGTTGACGTAGAGCCGGTCTCCCTTGTCCGCCTCGAAGACCGGAAGGTTGCCCAGGCCCGAGTCCATCACGGCGTTGGACGTGACGATGGACGTCGCGCCATCCGGGATGAAGTCGAAGACGCTCGCGGTGGAGTACAGGTCCACCTGCGACGAGGTGAGCTGGAGGCTGGAGCCGGGCTGCGTGCCGCTCTCCCAGTTCTGCCACGGCGCCAGGTTCAGCAGGTTGACCTGGAGCGGCGAGGAGGCCACGTCCACGTATTGCGCGTCGGAGCGGCCCAGGCGGTTGCGACCGACGTCCACGTATCTCGCGCTCGTGATGAGGGAGGTGGACCCCCTGCGCAGGTAGTACGCCCCCTGGCGGATACCGGTGAACAGCCAGCCACCCTCCGGGTGTGCCGAGCCCAGGTGCAGCTCGAACGTCGAGCCGGTGGGCACGAGGATTTCGGGAGGATTGGCGGACAGGTCCTCCTCTTGCTGGGCGACGCCCACGGAGGTGTGGAAACGGGTGGTGCTCTTCACCCACACCAACCCCCAGGGCACTCCCGCGTCAGCCGAGGGCACGCCCCCGTCGACGGAGGGCACGCCGCCATCCGTGGGCACGCCGCCATCCGGCTCGCAGCCCTCGGCGATGGGCTCCCCCATCCACGTCCCATCCCCGGTCGAGTCCGTGTCCGTATCGACGGAAGCCAGCCCGGCGCCGAGTCCGCTCGACTCGGGCGCACCACTTCCACATCCCGCCAGCCACGCGACGCACGTCGCGCCCAGCAGGAAAGACCATCGCGGCGATTTCATGAGAGCCCCCTTCGGAAGAAAGCCCCGGCACGCTAGCCGAGGCCCTCCAGACGGCCCAGGGGGCGCTCGCGATGAATCACATCCAGCAAGCATCCGTGCGAGGTTTGCGCAATCCAGGCCCGTCAGGTGTTGCGGGCCATTTCCTCGCAAGGATGTCTGTCCATGGACCGAACGCACCGCGCCCCCCGGCGCCGACGTGGTGTCGGCGGACCCGGAGGGCGCGATGGGACCGCCTGGGATTCAGCGCTTGGCGGGCGCGGCCGCCGGGGCGAAGCGCTTGTCGGAGATCTTCATCTCCGTGACGGGGCCGTACTTGCGGGCCATCTCCCGGATGGCGGAGGCCTTGCCGATGAAGACGAAGGTCAGGTTCTCCGGCGCGGGCAGCGTGCGCTGGAGGACGGCGCCCACGGACTCGCGGGTGGCGGCGGACACGGCGGTGGCGAAGCCATCCACGTCGCTCGCGTCCAGGTTGTAGAAGGCCAGCTCCGACAGCTTGTTGGCCACCTGGCCGCCCGTCTCCAGCCGGGGCGGGAACTGGCCCAGCACGTAGGACTTGGCGGACGCGAGCATGGCGTCATCCATGCCCGTCTTGCGGTAGCGGCTGTACACCTCCAGCGCCATGTCGATGGCCTTGTCCGTCTTCTCCGTCTGGGTGAAGGAGAAGATGGCGAAGGTGCCCGGGTGGGCGCTCGGAGCGAAGTAGGCGCGGGCGCCGTAGGTGAGGCCGGACTTCACGCGCAGCTCGGTGTTGAGCAGCGAGGTGAAGCGTCCGCCGAGCACCGTCTCCACCAGGTTGGCGGTGACGCGGTCCGCGTCGTTGCGCGCGATGCCCGTGTTGCCGATGGTGAAGTAGGTCTGCGTGGCGTCGGGCTTGTCGACGAGCAGGACGCGGCGGCCCTGGGAGACGGTGGTGGCGGGCACCTGGGGCGCGGGGCTCGCCGCCTTGGCCCAACCACCGAGCGCGGCCTCCAGCTTCGCCGCGAGCGCCTTGCTGTCGAAGTCACCGACGACGGAGAGGATGAGCCTGTCACCGCCGAGCTGGTTCTTGGCGTAGGCGAGCACGTCCTCGCGGCTGAGCGTGGGCAGCGAGGCCTCGGTGCCACCCACGGGGGTGCCGTAGGGGTGGCCTGAGAACTGGTACGCCTCGAAGTAGGTGTTGATGAGGCCGCGCGGGTCACCATCCTTGGCGGCGGTGATTTCGGAGGCCATGCGCTCGCGCGTCTTCTCCAGCTCATCCTGGGCGAAGCGCGGGCGGGTGAGCAGGTCCGCGAGCAGCTCCACCATCAGCGCGCTGTCGCGGGACATGAACTGGCCGTTGACGACCAGGTTCTCCAGGTCGGCGCGGGTGTCGAGCATCGCGCCGACGCCGTCCACCGCCTCGGCGAACTGGCGGGCATCGCGTGCGCCGGCGCCCTTCTGGAGCAGCTCCGCGGTGAGGGCGGCCAGGCCCTCCTTGCCGGACGGGTCGGCGAGCGCTCCGCCGCGCAGCCACGCGCTGAAGGCGATGAGGGGCACCTCCTTGCGCTCGACGAGGAGCAGCTTCGCGCCGTTCTTGAGCGTGACGGTGGTGGGCTTGGGCAGCTTGACGCCCTGGGTGGCGGCGGGCGCGGCGGTCGGGGTGGGCTTGGACGGCGCGGCGCCCTGGGCGGCGGCGGTGCCCGAGGAGAGCAGGACGGCGGCGAGGACCGTCTTCCAGGTGAGGGGGGCGATCATCGCGTGGCGTCCTTGCGAGCGGCGGGGGTGGCGACTTCGGCGGCGTCAGTGGGGACGAGCCAGCCGACGGTGCGGCGCTGGGTGACGAAGATGCGGGCGGCGACCTTGCGGACGTCCTCGCGGGTGACGCGCTCGTAGCGGGCGGGGGCGTCGAAGACCTTGCGGTAGTCGCCGCGGAAGACCTCGGAGGCGCCGAGCGTGTATGCGCGGCCGCTGATGGTCTCCAGCGAGCGCCAGTGGTTGGCGAGGGTGATGTTGCGCGCCTTGCGCAGCTCGGCCTCGGTGACGCCGTCCTTGGCGACGCGGGTGACCTCCTCGGTGAGGAGGGCCTCGGCGCGGGCGAGGTCGCCGCCGGCGGGCAGGTCCGCGGTGAGCCAGACGAGGCCGGGGTCGAAGCCGGGGGAGTACATGGTGCCGGCGCGGATGGCGACGCGCTCCTCCTCCACGAGGCGGCGGTGGAGCCGGGACGAGTCACCGTCTCCGAGGATGTTGAGCAGCAGGGTGAGGGCCTCGGCGTCCGCGTCGTTGCCGGCGATGCCGTGGTAGGCGAGCTGGAGCAGCGGCGACTGGGAGACCTTCTTCACGACGACGCGGCGCTCGCCTTGCTGTTCGGGCTCCTGGGTACGGACGGGCTCGGGGGCGGGCTGCGAGGGGATGGGCTCGAGGTACTTCTCGACGAGGGCGAAGATCTCGGCGGGGGTGACGGCGCCGGTGACGATGAGGGTGCCGTTGTTGGGGGCGTAGTAGGTTTTGAAGTAGCGCTGGAGGTCTTCGATGCGCCACGACTCGATGTCGGACGGCCAGCCGATGACGGGGAACTGGTAGGGGTGGGCGACGAAGGCGGTGGCCTGGACCTGTTCGGCGAGGGCGCCCATGTTGTTGTTGTCCACGCTGGAGCGGCGCTCCGAGTAGACGACGCCGCGCTCGGACTCGATGACCTTGGGGTCGAAGGACAGGTGTTGGAGCCGGTCCGCCTCGAGCTGGAAGATGATGTCGAGGGCGGAGCGGGGGAACCAGTCCTGGTAGACGGTGACGTCTTCGGAGGTGAAGGCGTTGTTGGAGCCGCCGTTGGCCTCCATGACGCGGTCGAACTCACCGGGGCCGAACTTCTTGGCGCCGTTGAACATCATGTGTTCGAAGAAGTGGGACAGGCCGGTGATGCCGGGGTACTCGTTGCGGCTGCCGACGCGGAACCAGTTGAAGAGTGCGACGTTGGGGATGTCGTGGTCCGGCCAGACGACGACCTTGAGGCCGTTCTTGAAGGTGCGCGTCTCGACGTTGGCGCCGAGCTTCTGGGAGGACGCGGCGGCGGGCTTGGGGGCCTTGGCCTGTGTCTGGGCGCCGGCGACAGGAGCCGCCAGCAGCGCCAGGCACGACGTCCAGAGGAGGGACTGACGGAACATCCGTGCTCCTGAGGTGGAGGAAGACGCCCGGGAACGGGCGGCGGGGCACGATATTCCGTTTTCGGGCGGGGGGCCTACCGAGCGGGGAGGATGACGCGCTCAGGCCCCGAGCACACCGCGCAGCACGTCCTGGAAGTAGTTGATGCTTCCGACGTGCGTCTGGTGGTGCCTGGCGGACTGGTGCAGGCGGAGGACGACGGCCTCGAACTCGGCCTTGCTCACGTCGCGCAGGGACAGGTAGAGGCGCGCGGCGCCCTGCAGGTACGAGAACAGGGGGTTGCGGTCCGTGCCATCCGGGCGGCGCGCGAGGTGGCGATAGAGCCGCTCGAACTCCTGGTCCGTCTCCGTGTTGCGCACGGCGCGGCAGTAGCCGGCGGCCGTGGCCTCGAGGAGCATGAAGAACGGGTGATACTCGGGAGGCGGAGTCTTGGTGAAGTCGGGGGGAACCTTGTCACCGGTCCACAGCTTGGAGATGGGCTGGAGGGTGACGTGCGCGAGCTTCTCGCCATCACGCACCAGGGCGCGGGAGCCCACGGGGACCACGTGCTTCTTGTCGGCGTCCCACTCCACGGCGACAAACAGCCGGTCCGGCGCATCCGCCTTCACGCCCGCCTTCTCCAGCTCCGCCACTGCGTTCGCGTCCATCTCGAGTCACTCCTCCGAGCCCTCTCTCTACCCTGCCCCAGGCGTCCTGTGCACCCGGCTTCGCACGAGGTCGTCTGCTCGCCGCCACCTCGCTCGACGATGGGCCCACCACGCCGCGCGGGATAGCCTGCACACATCATGACGAGCCCACGCTTCCAGGGACCCGACTGGACGGCCGCACTCCATCATCTCGAGCACGGGCCGCTGTTCGCGTTCTCCGGCTGGCCCCACCGCACCCTCCCGAGCATCGCCGCGGGCGTGTACTCCATCTGGAGAGACCAGCAGCTCGTCTACGTGGGAATGGCAGGCAGAGGTCCGCTCGTGGAAGAGCCCTCCTCCACCAAACCCAGGGGACTGGCGGACCGACTCAGGAGCCACGCCAGCGGACGGCGCAGCGGAGACAAGTTCTGTGTCTATGTTTGCGACCGGCTGGTGCTCCCCACCTTGTCACCCGAGGACATCCAGCAAGTCTCGAGCGGAGTCCTGTCACTGGATGAGCGGACCCAGGCGTTCATCCACGCGCACCTCGGCTACCGGTTCGTTCAGGTCCCGGACGGCGCCTCCGCCCTGAGCCTGGAGAACCAGGTGAAGGGTGGCGCCCTCTCCTGCGGCCCGCCCCTGCTCAATCCGCACACCCGCCGGAAAAACAAAGGGCCCTGAACCAGAGAGGTCCAGGGCCCTGAAGTCTTCAACGTGTGCCCAGGGGCGGAATCGAACCACCGACACGGGGATTTTCAGTCCCCTGCTCTACCGACTGAGCTACCTGGGCGTACGGGTCACCGCGAGAAGCCGCGCTCTCATATCGAGCCCGTCCCCAGGCCGTCAAGCACCCATTTGACGGCCCTTCACCTCCACGTCACGCCGCCCGCTGCATCGCCTCCGCGTCCCAGGTCGTCAGACTGGCCGTGAGCCTCTTCTTCAGCTTCGCCCTCAGCCCCTGCTCGATCTGCCGGATGCGCACCGCCGTCACCCCGAAGCGCTGGGCCAGGAACTCCGCGCTCACCCCCTCCTCCACCATCATCCGCTCCTCCACCAACGCCCGCTCCCGCGCGTCCAGCTCCGGCCAGGCCGCCTCCACGCTCGCCCGCAGCCTCGCCGCCCACTGCGCCCGGTCCACCGAGTCCTCCTGCGACTCGAAGTCCCCCTCCAACACCTCCAGCCGCGTCACGTCCCCGTCCTGCGTCACCGGCGCGTCCAGCGACACGTCGCGCGTCAGCGACTCCGCCGCCCGGGCCACGTCCTCCTCCTTCTTGCCCAGCGCGTCCGCCAGCCGCCGCACCACCTCCGGATGCCCCTCCCCCCACCGGGCCTCCAGCCGCGCCCGCTCCCGCCGCAGCTGGAACACCACCCAGGGCGCCCGCCCACCCGCCATGCTCCAGTTGCGCCCCACGTACGCCCGGATGCGCGCCCGAATCCACTGACTCGCGTACGCCCCGAACGGAACCCCCCGCTCCTCGAACCGCCCCGCCGCCTCCATCAACCCGACGTTGCCCTCCGCCACCAGCTCGTCCTGCGGAAGCCCCGTCCAGCGGTACTTCCATGCCAACCGCTCCACCAGATTCAGGTGCTCTCGTACCCGCGCCTCGACCACCGCGCCCGACACCTCAAGCTCAGGGGACTCGCAGAACTCGCTCACCTTGATGGCTTCCATGGACCTCCTCCGGGTCATTCGCGGCGAACCAATCGCCGCGAACGCCCCAAGAGATAAGTCACCGCCATCCTTAAAAAAATTAGGTAGTTTGAACTGAATCCATAGGTTATTTCTAAGCCCATGAGCTGGCTCAACTACCACCATCTCCTGTATTTCTGGACGGTTGCGCGGGCGGGCAGCATCGCCAAGGCGGGCGAGGAATTGCACCTCGCCCAGCCGACCATCAGCAGCCAGCTCAAGCTGCTGGAGGAGTCGCTGGGCCACAAGCTCTTCGAGCGACAGGGCCGCAAGCTGGTCCTCACGGACGTGGGCCGCACCGTGATGCGGTACGCGGACGAAATCTTCCGCCTGGGCAACGAGCTGAAGAACGTGGTCGCGGGCCTCCCCCCGGGTCAGCAGCTGCGGCTCAACGTGGGCATCCTCGACGTCATCCCGAAGCTGGTGGCCGAGCAGCTCCTCAAGCCCGCGCTCGAGGCGGGGCCCTCCTTGCGCATCATCTGCCGCGAGGGCCCGCTGCCCCAGCTGCTCGCCTCCCTGGCGCTGCATGAGCTGGACGTGGTGCTCGCCGATGCCCCCAGCTCCGAGCCGGTCAGCGTCCGCTCCTTCAATCACTTGCTGGGCAAGTGCGGCGTGTCCTTCTTCGCGGCCAACAACCTGCGCCACCTGAAGAAGGACTTCCCCCGCTCGCTCGACGGAGCGCCCGTGCTGCTCCCCTCGGACGAGTCCTCCGTGCGCCGCTCGCTGGACCTCTGGTTCGAGCGACAGAACCTGCGCCCGCTCATCGCCGGCGACTTCGACGACAGCGCGCTGCTCCAGGCCTTCGGGCAGAGCGGGCACGGCGTGTTCGCCATGCCCTCCGTCATCGAGTCGCAGATGGAGCGCGCCTTCAACTGCTCCGTCATCGGGCGCACCGACGAAATCGAGACCTGCTTCTACGCCATCACCGTCGAGCGACGCCTGCGCCACCCCGCCGTCGTCGCCATCGCCGAGGCGGCGCGCTCGCAGATCTTCAGCGTGTGAGCGGCAGTCACGGCGACTCGCGGAACACCTCCACGCCCGCCACCACCGTCGCGAGGACTCGCGCGTCCACCAGGCCCCTCGCGGCGCCCTCCACCGGGTCCACGGACAGGGCCACGAAGTCCGCGTCCTGTCCGGGCGCCAGTCGTCCGCGCCGTGCCTCCTCGAACGACGCCCACGCGGGGCCGAGCGTGAAGCCCTCCAGGGCCTCCTGTCCGGTCAGGACTTCTTCCGACCTCCAGCCGCCCTCGGGCCTGCCCGTGGCGTCCTGCCGAGTGCGCGCCGCGTACAGGCCCGCCAGCACGTCCGGGTTCTCGATGGGGAAGTCGCTGCCCAGCGCGAGATTCGCGCCGGCGTCCTTCAGGCTGCGCCACGCGTAGGCGCCACGCAGCCGCTCGCGGCCCAGCCTCGCCTCCGCCCAGGGCATGTCACTGGTCGCGTGGGTGGGCTGCACGCTCGCCACGAGCTTCGCCGCGCCCAGGCGCGTGATGTCCTCGCGACGGAGGAGCTGCGCGTGCTCGACACGGTGCCGCAGCGCCTGCGTGCCCGTCATCTCGGAGGCTCGCAGCAGCACGTCCACGACCAAGGTATTGGCACGGTCTCCAATGGCGTGGATGCAGACCTGGAAGCCCCTCGCCATGAACGCGCGCGTCCTCGCCTCCAGTTCCTCGGGGGACATCAACAACAGCCCGCGCTGGCCGGGCTCGTCGCTGTAGTCCTCGTGGAGCGCGGCGCCTCGGCTCCCCAACGCGCCATCCGCGAGGAACTTCACCGCGCGCATCGTCAGCATCCGCCCCTGCCAGGGACCCTGCTCCAGGTACGCGTGCCGCTCGTCGCCCTGCCCTGCCGCCATCGCGTAGACTCGCAGGGGCAGCGTGCCCTGTGCGTCCCATTGCTGGAGGACGCGGAAGGCCTCCAGGTCCATGCCCGCGTCGTGAATGCCTGTCAGGCCCACCCGGGCACAGCGCTCCAGCGCCGCGCGCAGTCGCGTCTCGAGCTGGTCCTTCGTGGGCGGAGGCATCGCCGCGGCCACCACGTCCATCGCGTTGTCCACGAGCACACCCGTGGGCTCTCCCCGCGCATCCCTCAGGATGCGGCCGCCCTCCGGGTCCTGGGTGTCTCGGGTGATGCCAGCGCGTCGGAGCGCCTCACCGTTCACCCACGCCGCGTGGTGGTCCACTCGCGTGAGGAACACCGGCGTCGACGGGAAGCGTGCGTCGAGCGCTTCGCGCCCTGGGAAGGCTCCGCCGGGCCACTCGTTCTGGTCCCAGCCACGACCCAGCAACCAGTCCCCCTGGAAGCTGGAGGCAGGCGCCTGCGCCAGGCGACGCACCACCTCGTCCACCGAGGGCGCCTTCTCCAGGCGCACCGTGGTGAGGCTCCGGCCCAGCCCGTGGATGTGCGCGTGCGCATCCACCAGACCGGGGACCACCGTGGCGTCACCCAGGTCCACCTCTCGCGCGCCAGGAGCCGCGGCTCGCACGTCGTCCAATGAGCCCACGGCCAGCACGCGGCCATCGCGCACGGCCAGGGCTCGGGCCCGTGGATGCTCAGCATCCAGTGTCCAGATTCGCTCCGCCAGATAGACCGTGGTCGCCACCGTGCGCCTCCGTGGGTGCTTGCCTGTGCCCGCGCACTGTGCGCGAGCCTCGGCGTGCTGTCACGGGCCGCATCCAGATGGCTCGGCACGGACGTCCCTCACGAAGGCATCCGTGCCGCTCGAATCATGATGGCTGCGTAAGACGAGGGTCGGCCATGCGCTGGTCGCTACGGCGTCTGCGTCGTACCCGCGTCCGCCTCGGCGGGCATGGGCGTGGCGGGACCTGGCGGTTCGTTCGGCACCGTCTGCACAGGCTCTCTCACCTGATCGGGTCCCTGTATCGGCGCCTGCGTCTCCGTCCCCGGAGGCTGCGTGGTCTTACATGCGAACGCTGCGGTGACGCCCAGGCCCAGGGCTGCGATGAGAACGACACGGCGCATGAATCCTCCTCGTCCAAGATGATGGGACTGCCGGTGGCGGCCCATGCCGCGCGAACCTCCTGCCGCAATGTGGGGCCTAACGCCGGGTCCCACCAGCCGTTGAGCGGCCTGGCAGGCGGGCGCCCGCTCACGATGCCGGATACCGGACATGCGGAGCGCCCTCGAGGAAGAGGCCGTCGGCCATGAGCACCGTTGTGTCGGGAGGGCCTCACCCCCGGGAGCTTCACGGCCATGCGGGATGTCGTCGATGCCGGCAAGCGAGCACCCGCCATTCATCGTGGCGTCGCGCTCGACGTGCTTCCGCGCCGCGCCGCGCTCCTGCGTGGAGGCCGCGCTGAGCCGCTGAGCGGAGTGCTTGGTGACAGCTACGTCGCGGCCATCCTGCGCGCCCCGGAGTCACGCGGCTCCGTCCATTGCCTCGAGACTGACTGGGAGGGTTTCCACGGTGATGGAGTGTCCGCTCTGCGCCTCGGCAACTTCCTCCTTCGGAGGTCGCGCGACCTCGGCCGATGCGTCGAAGCCGCGTGGAGGCCGAGGTCGTGCGGCAACAGCACCGGCTCCGAGGCGGATTGGCGGCGGCGCAGCAACGACTGTCCGCGACGGCTCGACGCCCCGCGGGTCACCCTCCACGGCTCGCTCCAGCTCCAGGAGGTGTGACGTGTGGCCCTCTCGTTCCATGGGAGCCTCGACACTCCAGCACACGCGGCGACTCGGAGCGATGGGGCTCCTGCTGTCACTGTCACTGGGGTTGCTCGCGGCGACACCGCCGACAGAGGTCCCTCACGACACGGTGGCTCGCTGTGAGCTGGATGGCGTGGTCGACTCGGGCTCGGGCGCCTATCTGGTCGACTGCGTGCGACGCGCGGAGCTGGGTGGGCACTCGGCGCTGCTGGTTCGATTGGATACGCCGGGTGGCTCGCTGGAGGCCACGCACGCCGTCGTGCGCGCCTTCCTGGGCTCGTCCGTGCCCGTGCTCGTCTGGGTGGGCCCTTCTGGTGCGCATGCGGGCAGCGCAGGTGTGTTCATCACCCTCGCCTCGAATGTGGCCTCCATGGCTCCGGGCACCCGAATCGGCGCCGCACATCCCGTGGTGGGACTCACCGGCGAGGACCCGGAGGCGGCGGGAGGCTCGCAGCTCGCGCGGAAGGTAGAGAACGACACCGTCGCCTTCGCGGAGAGCATCGCGAAGCAGCGCGGGCGCAATGCCTCCTGGGCCGCCTCCGCCGTGCGCGACAGCGTCGCCGTCAGCGCGGACCAGGCCCGTGAGCTGCGCGTGGTGGAGTACCTGTCCTCGAGTGAAGAGGGGTTCCTCGACCAGGTGCATGGACGCGCGGTCCAGGTGGCCAGCGGGGACACCGTGCACCTGGACACCCGCGATGCGCGGTTCGTGGAGCTGACGCCCGGTCTGTCACAGAGACTGGTCCATGCTCTCGCGCATCCCTCGCTCGTCTACCTGTTGTTCCTCATGGCCGCGCTCGGGCTCGTCGTCGAGCTGACCCATCCGGGCGGCATCGCTCCAGGGCTCCTCGGCGCGGTGGCGCTGGTGCTCGCGCTCATGGCGTCCTCCGCGCTGCCCGTTCGCACGGGGGCGCTGCTGCTGTTGCTGCTCGGCGTGGCGCTCATCGTCGCGGAGCTGTTCGTCACCAGTGGGCTGCTCGGGGCCTCGGGTGTGGTGCTGTTGGGATTGGGTGGACTGTTCCTCGTGGACCGGTTCGACCCGGGCTGGTTCGTGGACCCGTCCTTCCGCGTGACGTGGGCCTGGTTGATTCCCACCACGCTGGTGCTCGCGGGGGCCACGGCCTACATCGCGTGGCGAGGCGCGCAGACGCGCAAGTTGCCGCAGCTCGGCGGTGACGCGGGGCTCGTCGGCGAGGAGGGCACCACGCTCTCGCCCACTTCGCCCGAGAACGGCGAGGTCTTCGTCCACGGTGAGCGCTGGCGCGCCACCTCTCCCAAGCCCCTCCGCCAGGGCACCCACGTGGTGGTCCGTCGTGTGGACGGGCTCACCCTCTTCGTCGACGAGGTGAAGCCATGACCGACGTATTCGGACTGCTCGGGTTCCTCATCCCCCTGGGCGCCGTCTTCCTGCTGTTCCTCTCCGGCGTGCGCATCGTCACCGAGTACCAGAACGGCGTGGTGTTCCGGCTGGGACGCTACGTGGGACTGAAGCGCGCGGGCTTCCGCTGGCTCATCCCCTTCGTGGAGCGCATGGTCATCATCGACCTGCGCACCGTGGCTCGGGACGTGCCGCCACAGGACGTCATCACGCGGGACAACGTGAGCGTGAAGGTCAACGCCGTCGTCTACTTCCGCGTCATCCAGGCGGACAAGGCCGTGCTCCAGGTGGAGGACTATCTCTACGCCACCAGTCAGCTCGCGCAGACCACG
Organism: Myxococcus faecalis; assembly: GCF_050039385.1. Lineage (NCBI taxonomy): Bacteria > Pseudomonadati > Myxococcota > Myxococcia > Myxococcales > Myxococcaceae > Myxococcus > Myxococcus faecalis. The sequence goes on from NZ_CP144336.1 coordinate 3,880,409, forward strand.
CTGCGCGCGATCCTGGGGCAGGTGGAGCTGGACCAGTTGCTCACGGAGCGCGAGCGCATCAACCGCGAAATCCAGCAGGTGCTCGACTCGCACACGGACCCGTGGGGCATCAAGGTCTCCAACGTGGAGGTGAAGCACATCGACCTGCCGCTGGAGATGCAGCGGGCCATCGCTCGACAGGCCGAGGCGGAGCGCGAGCGCCGCGCGAAGATCATCGCCGCCGAGGGCGAGCATCAGGCCGCGGAGAAGCTCTCCATGGCGGCGGACGTGCTCAGCCGCAACCCAGCCACGCTCCAGCTTCGTTATCTCCAGACGCTGGTGGAGATCACGACGGGCGGAAACCACACCATCCTCCCCATCCCGCTCGACATCCTGCGCGCGGTCGGCGCCGCGGCGGCCCGGAGCGGCTTCGGCTCGCGTGACGAGTCACGCCATGGGCTCGACGACGAAGAGGAGAGCCCTCCCGTGGACGGCTTGACGTAGGCTCCCGCTCAGGACCTGCCTGAGTGGGGCTTCGGATGCTGCGTCGGAACATCAACGCCAACGTCTGCCTCAACGGAGGCTTGCTCCTCACGTTCATCCTGGCATGCGCTCCGGCTCGCCGTTACTTCTCCAGCAGCGAGCTCGCGACGCTCGACAACCGGGACATCCTGCGCGTGGCGCCGGGGCCCTGGGAACATGATGCGGTCCCGACTGTCTACTCGGATGCGACCGACGTCCCGGACGACCTCATCATTCCCGCGCTCGCAACGTTGATGACCCTGCCAGGGGCAACCGACGCTTGCGACCCGAGCACCGGGCGACCTCGCGCCGACGCCGCGGAATACTGTCTCGCCGTCTATCGAACGCCCGAGGACTGGCGGGTGTCCTGGCCCATTCGAAATCTCACGGGCGAGCGAAGCGCCTGCACCCCACCTTTCGGTGGTGTCGAGGACAAGGACTTCGGCCGCCAGCTCCCCGTCTTCGGCTTCGCCCACAATCATCCATGCGGCACGAACATGAGCAGCTCGGACCTCCGCGTCTCCCCAGCGATGAAGTCACCGGAAGGACAATGGACGATGGTCGAGTATGCCGTGGCACCCGACGGGTCTCCTGCTCGCGACGCCCGAGGGCAACTCGTTCCAGTGTGGGCCTGGCTCGCGACGGGCTCCTCGGCCCGGCCCCGAATCTACAAGTGGAATCCCCTGGGAGAGGTCTTCCGCTGGAATGCCGCAGCGAAGCGCTGGTACTTCCAAGCAACCTGCGAACCCCAGCGTCCTGGCAATCTCTCCACGACCCTTCCCCCACCGCGTTGTGTCCCCGAGTTGGATACGATGTCTGAAGCCCGCCCGGAGTGACGCTCATGCTGAAGCCTCTTCAACTGGCGCTCCTCATCTCACTCGTTCCGGACGGCGGCACCCCACCCGTGTCTGTGGCGAAGACCGTGGACGCGGGCCCGGCCGCGCCCTCCGACGCGGGGAGCATTGGCGCCGAGGCCATTCCATGGCCGAAGGACCTCCGTCCCCTGGCCACACTCGAAGGCCCCGCCGTCTTGGCGGCACATGCGGCGCTGCAGCAGGTGCTGGCCCGATTCCCTAAAAGCCCCTCGCCCTCGTGTGAGTCCTCGGCCAAATCACTGGACGTCGTCGTCGGACAAGAAGCCGGCCTCTACTTCGTGCGTGTCGATCGGCGTCCCGAGCGCTGCGGTTGGCCTGCTGGCGTCACGCTCGAACTCGACTGGTTCGAGCTCTACGCCGTCTCACCGGACGGCCGCGTCCTCGCTCGCCATCCGCACATGCCCTAACTCGACCGCGGCCCGCGCTTGCTCCCGAAGAGCTCCTCGCGCTCCAGTTGGATGGCCAGCCGGCTCAGTCTCAATGAAGCCAGCGCCAGCACCGCCACCGCGCCCAGCAACAACACGCCCAACGCGAACGCCACCACCGGCAATGGCTCCGGGATGTCGAGCTGACGCTTCGTCAGGTACAAGAGCGACGTCACCACGAACGACAACAGCGCCGTGTATGTGAGCGCGATGGCCCTCGCCAGGATCGCGTGTCGCCGGTCCAGGATGTCCACCTCCTGCCGCAACACCTCCCGCCGCGAGTGCCCCTCCGGCAACAACCGCACCTCCCTCAACATCTCCCGCATCCGCGTCGTCATCCGCGCAATCTGATTGTCCAACCCCGTCGCCACGATGCCGCACGCCGACACCATCACCGCCGGCGTCACCGCCGTCCCAATCAACCGTATCGACGAGACGTCCAACCCTTCCGCACCGTTCATCCCCCCTCTGTTCCACCCCCTCCCCACCCCACGCAACCCATCCGCCCCATCTCGACACCAGCACTGTCCAATCCGACACCAACACACCCTACATCTCGACACTCCCCTCGCGACAATTCGACACTGTCGACTTGACAGCAATCATGTCGAGTCCTACTGTTCGTGTCGTGAACACGCGGAAGACACAGAGCGAGTGGAAGCTGGCGGAGCTGGCCGAGGAGGCGGGCGTCTCGCCACGCACGGTGCGCTACTACGTCCAGCGGGGACTGCTCCCCGCGCCTCCCTTCAAGGGACCGGACACCGTGTATGGCGAGGAGCACCTCATCCGGCTCAAGGCCATCCGGGTCCTCCAGGCACGGTTCCTCCCCCTGGACGCCATCCAGGCGGAGCTGCTGCGCCTGACGCCCGACGAGCTGCGAAAGCTCGCCGAGTCGGACCCCACCCCCACGCCGCCCACGTACGGGCCGGCGACCTCGCCTGAGCCACAAAACGTGGCACCGGCGCCGCCCGTCCGGCGTCCCAACGGAGCGTCGAATTACCAGCGGTGGGAGCTGGCTCCCGGGCTGGAGCTGCACGTGTCGGATTCAGCGGAAGCCAAGACTCGCGCGCTCGCCGAGCGGGTGCGCGCCCTCATCGAAGAGTTCCAGGACAAGGAGAAGCCATGACGAAGGAGCAAGCTGGGCTGTTCACGCGCGAAGGCAAGCAGGTGCCGCTGCAGGGCGTCGAAGTCACCGGTGAGTTGCTCGGCGGTCATGCGCGCGTGCGCGTGCGCCAGCGCTACCTCAACGACGAGAAGCGCCCCGTCGAGGCCGTCTACACCTTCCCCCTTCCTTCCGATGGCACCCTGTCCGCCTTCTCCATGACGTGCGCGGGCCGCCGCATCGACGGCGTCGTCAAGGAGCGCGAGGAGGCCTTCCGCACCTACGACGACGCCGTCACCGCCGGTCACGGCGCGGCGCTGCTCGACGAGGAGCGCTCCAACGTCTTCACCGCCCAGGTGGGCAACCTGCTGCCCGGCGAGGAGACCGTCATCGAGGTGGAGTTCCTCCAGGCCGTCACCGCCGAGGAGGGCAGCGTGCGCTGGATGCTGCCCACGCTCGTCGCCCCGCGCTACATCCCCGGCGCACCCTCCGGCGACCGCACCGGCCACGGCGCCGCCGAGCCCACCGCCCGCGTCCCCGACGCGGACCGCATCAGCCCTCCCATCGGCCAGGTGCAGTACGGCCTGCGCCTGGACCTGCTCGTCGACCTGGGCCGCGAAGTGGTGGTCGAGAGCCCCTCGCACGCCATCACCTTCACCCGCGAGAGCAGCACCCGGGGCCGCGTGAGCTTCGCGCGCGGCGAGGTGGCCCTGGACCGCGACCTGGTCCTCACCCTGCGCAGCCCCGACACCAGCGCGGTCTTCGTGCCGCTCGTCACCCACCGCAAGGGTGACAACCCCGGCACCTTCGCGCTCACCGTGGTGCCCGACCTGCTCGCGATGGCGTCCACGCCGCCCAAGCAGGAGGTCATCTTCCTGGTGGACGTCTCCGGCTCCATGGACGGCGACAGCCTGCCCCAGGCCCAGGCCGCGCTCCGGCTGTGCCTGCGCCACCTGCGCGAGGGTGACCGCTTCAACGTCATCGCCTTCGAGAGCAGCTTCCGCTCCTTCCAGCCGCAGCCCGTGCCCTTCACCCAGCGCATGCTGGAGGACGCGGACCGGTGGGTTGCCGCGCTGCGCGCCGACGGTGGCACCGAGCTGCTCGGGCCCATGCAGGCCGCCGCGCGCACCGCGCCGGATGGCGTGCTCGTGCTGCTCACCGACGGCCAGGTGGGCAACGAGGACGAAATCCTCCGCGCCGTGCTCGCCGAGCGCAAGACGGCGCGCGTGTACTCGTTCGGCATCGGCACCAACGTGAGCGACGCGCTGCTGCGCGACCTGGCCCGCCAGACGGGCGGCGACGTGGAGTTCATCCACCCCGGCGAGCGCATCGACGACAAGGTCGTGGCCCAGTTCGCCCGCGCGCTCGCGCCCCGCGTCACCGAGCTGCAGGCGACGTTCGAGGGCGTGGAGGGCACGGAGCTGGCGCCCGCGGAGCTGCCGACGATGGTGGACGGCGTGCCCTGGACGCTGCTCGGCCGCTACACCACGCCGGGCTCGGGCAAGCTGACCTTGCGTGGACGCTCGGGCAAGGAGCCCTTCGCGCTCACCGTGAGCGTGAGCTTCCCCGCCGAGTCGGACCGTCCCGCGGTGGAGAAGCTGTGGGCCGCCGAGCGCATCAAGGGCTGGGAGTCCACGGGCCTCATCGGCCGGCGCGCCGAGTCGATGAAGAAGCGCATCATCGAGCTCGCCGTCGCCCATCAAATCGTCACGCGCTACACGTCCTTCGTCGTCGTCGAGGAGCGCACGGGCGACCGCCGCGCCTCGGGCCAGCCGGAGACTCGCGTCGTCCCGGTGAACGCGCCCGCGGGCTGGGCCATGTTCGGCAAGGACAAGCAGGAGGAGGCCGCCGAGGGCGGTGGCAACGTCGTGCAGCGCCCCGGGGCGCGCAGCCGTGGCGGCTCGGCGCAGATTCCGCCGCCGCCCCCGCCCATGCGCATCCCCGCGCCCGCCGCCGCGGCGCCCATGGCGCCTCCGCCTGCGTCCCCCATGATGCCCAGCGGCAGCGCCGTCGGCGAGATGGCGAAGAGCGCGGGCGGACTGCTCGGCGGCATCTTCGGCGGAGGCGGGATGAAGAAGTCCCGCAAGCAGGCGAAGGAGATGGAGCGCGCGGAGATGGCGCCCATGGACTCGTACGACGACTCGCTGGCGGAGGACGCGGTGATGCGCGAGTCGCGCGACCTGGCCCCCATGGCCGAGGAGCGCGAGGAGGGCGGCGTGGAGGCGCTGCTGGGCCGCCAGCTGGCCAACGGCCTCTGGGATGGCACCGGCACGGGTCCCGAGCCCGTGCGGCAGGCCCGCGGCACGGCGCTCGCCCTGCTGGAGCTCTTGCGCGAGGGCATCACCAGCGGCCACGCGCTGCACGGCGCCCAGGTGAAGAAGGCGGTGGAGGCGCTGCTCAACCTCGCCAGCCAGCTCACCGGCGCGCCCGAGGTGGCCGAGCTGGCGCTGGGCGTGGCCTGGCTCGTGGCGGCGGGGCCCCGCACCCGCGGCCGCATCGAGCAGGCCGCGAAGCCCCTGTCCGGGCTCGCCGCCCGGCTGGGCAATGACGTCGAGCTGCGTCAGCACGTGGACACGCTCGCCACGCGCTGACCCCGGGTCGTCTGGCTCGACGCTGCAAGTCATCGGCGACCTCGGCCCCTCCCCTCGTGGACGGGCCGGGGTCGTCGCGTAAAGTGGTGGGTGCACATGACGCTCGCCACCTTCCTGCTCGTCGCTCTCGGTGCCGCCCAGGTCTCACCCTCCCACGACGAAGCCCCTGTCCGCCCGTCGGACACACTCACGGCGCCGCCGCTGATGGCCACGCCGGACGCGTGTCCTCCCGAGTCGGAGACGCTCTACAAGGAAGGCTTCGACGCGCTCAGCAAGGGCGACGACGAGCAGGCCGCGGAGCGCTTCCGCCAGGTCCTGGAGTTGTGTCCGCAGCACTCGCATGCGCCCGAGCTGGAGCGGCTGGCCCGCGCGCGGCTCAAGCCCGGCGCGAAGCTGGCGCAGGCCGCGGTGTTCGAGAACACGGAGCGCCCGACACGAGGCGCGGCGGCCTCGCTCACGGTGATTCAGACGATGCATGGCGCGGTCCAGGGGCTGCTGCTGTGTGCCATCGCGGAGTGCGCGGACCGGGCCTATCCGGCCTCCGCGCTGCTCGGCGCGGGCCTGGGCACGCTCAGCACGCTGCTGCTGGTCCAGGACGGAGTCACCCCGGGGCAGGCCTCGGTCATCAACTCCGGCACGATGTGGGGGCTCTATTTCGGTGTCGCCTCGCTCATCGCGCTCGACCTGGAGGAGGACGAGGCGTTCGGCTCGGTGGCGCTGGGCGGCGCGGCCTTCACCGGCATCGGCATCGTGCTCGCCACCACCCTGAAGCCCACCGCGGGGCAGGTGTCGATGGCGAATTCGGGTGGCCTGTGGGCCGGCGTGCTGACGACGCTGTTCCTGGGGACCGTCGACGGAGAGAGCACGGAGACGCTGTTCGGCGCGCAGATGGCGTCGGCGTCCGCGGGCATCATCGCCTTCTCGCTGCTGTCGCGGAACCTGCCGGTGAGCCGGGGCCGCATGCTCATCATCGACGCGGGCGGCATCATCGGCGGGTTGATGGGCGCGAGCTCCATGTTGCTGCTCACGGGCAACAACGACGAGGACCCCATCCTCATCGGCACGGGCATCGGCGTCATGGGCGGCCTGGCGCTGACGGCCTACCTGACGCGCAACTTCGATGCCCGCCGCCTGCCTCCGGTGGCGGTGACGCCCACGCTGATGGGTCGCAACGGCGCGGGCCTCGCCCTGGGTGGTCAGTTCTGACGACGTCGCTGCTGGGCCGCGAGCCCCAGCGCCGTGAGCAGCCACGCCACGCCCGCGCCCGGTCCTCCCGATGCGCAGTCGTCACAGCCGTCCGGCTTCGAGTCGCGGATGCGTATCGTCGCGTCGACGGGGGGGCTCGCGAGCGTCCCGTCGCTCGCCACCACGCGCAGCACCACCTGCGTTGGATGTTTCACCCTCGGCGCCTCGAAGCGCACCGTCGCCGTCGTCGCTCCCTCCAGCGCCACCGGCGGGCCCGACGTCTGCGTCCACGTGTACGTCAGCGCGTCCCCGTCCGGGTCCGTGCCCACCGCCGTCACCGTCACGCGACTCTCCTCGTTCTCCTCCTGCGCCGGCACCGGACTCACCGTGGGTGGCTGGTTGAGGCACGTGCCCGCGTCGTCCACCACCGCCGTGAAGGGCGTGTTCACCAGCCCCTCGAACTGGACGTCGTCGATGTCCCAGCCGTGGAGCGTGACGGAGTAGCCATCGATGTAGTCGGTGCCATAGGCGAAGCGCACGCGCACCGTCTGGCCCGCGTAGGCCAGGCCCAGGTCCACGCTCACCGGCTCGAATTCCGGGTACGCCGCGTTCCTGTCGCTGTAGACAGGTCGCCTCGAGAGCGGGTTCTCGTTCCCGTACGGGTCCTCGATGAAGGCGTTGTACGTGGGCGTCGCGAACTCGCCGATGTCCGTCCACGTGAGGCCGTCGTCCGTGCTGAGCTCCAGCACCGCGCCATCCTTGTAGTCCGGAGGCTCGCCCTCGTACCAATGGGTCTCGATGTCGTGGCGATGCCGGAAGCTGAAGCGCAGCGGATGGTCCGTGGACACATGTAGCGGCGGTGACACCAGCGACCGCAGTCCCACCACGCCCAGGTTGGGGCCATGGAAGTAATGACCCTCGGCCCCGTCGGAGGCCAGACGCTCCCAGGGCCGCGAGGCGAGCGATTCGCTGTCGAAACGCCAGGGATGGTGCCGCGCCTCCACCGTCTCCGTCGTGCTCGCCTCGAGCGTTTCGTCCCGGCTCACCCAGAGCGGAAGCTCGACATCCTGCTCCTGCGGCAACGTCTGGTGCTCGTCCCAGTACGTCAGCCCCAGCACGAGGCGCCGCGGCGTGGTGCCCTCCAGCACCGTCACGGGGACCTCCACGCTCACCGTCTCGAACGGGTCCGTGGGCGGCAGGGCCCACTCGGCTCCACCCGGGAAGCCGAGCCCTCCGGGCCGACTCGAGACACGCAGGTGGGAGCGCTCCAGCCTCGCCGTGCCCACGTTGCGGAACGTGAGCCGCACCAGGAGCTCGTCTCCCGCGTCCAGCACTCCGTCGCCGTCGCAGTCGCGAACCCAGCGCTTCAGCTCCGTGCGAAGCAGGGACAGGTCCTTGCCGGACACGTGGCTCTCCACCACGCCGAGATGGTCGAGTGACTCCCGGTGCGGCGCCACGGCGCGCAGGCCCGCGCCCCTTCGAGCGAACGCCTGCGCGAAGAGCTCCGCGTCCCGCGCATCCCTCGCGTGCGCCACCGCCAGCAATGCGTCGCGTGCCTCCAGGAAGGTCGGCATCACGGGCGTCATCGCGAGCGACGCGACCAGATGGTCCTTCATGCGGGATTGGGCCTGGTCGAAGGTCAGCCGCGGCGAATCCCTCAGGAGCGCCACGTAGCACTCCCACAGCATCACGGCCCAGACCTCGCCCGAGTTGTGGGACTCCGGGTTGGCCTCCCTCGATGGGCCGGACGGATTGACGGGGATGCCGTCCGGCAGGGGAACGCCCGCCTCGATGAAGCGAAAGGTCAGCGGGTTCTTCGCCAGGTTCGTCGAATAGGGATAGCGCCGGAGGCCCCAGTAGTAGCCCTGGTTCGCCCCACCGCTCTCGAGGAATCCGGCCACCGTATAGGTGCCACCGAAGCCCGCGTTCGCCGCGAGCAGCGCGTCCTCCTCGCGCGTCGTCAGCAGCAGCGCGCCGAAGTCGGACCACCCCTCTCCCAGGCTGAAGCCCTGGTTGTTCGTCAGCCCGTTGCCGTCTCCGATGAGCCGGTTGCTCATGTAGTGCATCCACTCGTGCGTCACGAGGGTCGAGTCGAGCGCCGACTCCCTCGCGGGCCCGCCCCGCACCAGCCGCAAGGTCGTCTCCCCCTGGGCCACGGCTTCACGGATGGCGCGGCTCGTGCTCGCGAAGCCCGTCACGACGGGGATGTGCACGTCGGGCGCGCGGCCCTGCAGCGTCCAGTGTCGACCGCGGGGACGATTGCCCACCAGGTACACGGCGAGCGCTCCGGCCTGCTGGGCATGACGCGCCTGGAGCGTCGGTGCGCAGCCGTCCACCTCGTCCAGCAGGACCACCTTGTCCACCACCTCGGCGCCATTCGTCAGCGGCTCGCATCCATCCGCCGACGTGCCCTGCTCACCCGCCACGACACCATCGACGCCCCATACCGCCCGCGCCGCGAGGTCGAAGCGCTGCGAGCCATAGTCCGCCAGCGTCATCTGGAAGGGCCCCTGCACCCCCGACGCGGTCGTGACGGTGAGCGCGTTCTCCGCCCTGGAGTCGAAGACGAACATCTGCATCCGGGGACGTGCTCCATCCGCCGGCGTCTCCATGTTGGCGTTGCTCCGCCCCAGGAAGTCCTGCGCCTCCGCCTTCATGGAGTCCCCGTCCAGGCCCCCTCTCGCGAAGTTCGTGTCCTGCGCGTTCCCCGCCGCCTCGTCGAAGCCCGAGTCGTAGAACCAGTCGTGCAGGAAGTTCACGACGTAGAAGAGGTGGGTGACGCCCGCCATCCGCTGCGTGTCCGTGAAGCCCGGCGCGTAGCGGTGGTCGTACCCGTGCTCGAAGGTGGCCGTGCCCGTGATGCTCGCGAACAGGTCTCCCTCACCGTAGCCGTCCGGCTCCGCCAGGTCCGCGTACGCCTCCGCGTTGTTGCCCCGCGTACGCGTCGCATCGATAGGAAGCCACGGGTCGTTCCTGCTGAAGGGCGCGTTGCGCAGCGTCACCCGGCTCGGCGCGATGAAGGGCGCCTGGAAGCCATCTGGCAGGCCCGCCGGATGAGGCATCCCGACCTGCCCTTGCGGACCGTCCCACGGCAGGAACGGCGCCTGGGCGTCCGCCCAGACTTGATAGGTGAAGGCCCCCGAGTCCGCGACCAGCGAGTGTCGGTACAACAGCCGCCCATCGTCCGCGGCAATCGCATAGGCATACAGGCCGCTCGGCTCACCCTCCAGCGGCTCGGTGCCCAGCTCCACGTAGTACGCCGGCACCAACAGCTCCGGCAGCGGGAAGTAGATGGGCTTGATGCGCGCGGGAGAGGACAGCTGTACGCCTCGCGGGCCCTGGGTGAGAACGAAGTGGCGGTAGGCCCCCTGGACCTTCCCTGTGTCCTCGAGGCTCGACGGCGGCAGCGCGTGGCCCTCCAGGTCCTGCCAGGCTCGCGCAATCGCGTCCTCGGGCCCCAGCGCGAAGGGCAGCCCCTTGGCGAAGCGGGCCTGCGTGGCCACGGGGCTCAGGTGCCCCGACATCGCCACCCACTCTCCTCGCGAATCCAACAGCACCTTCAAGGACTGGCGGAACACCTCGACGCCACCCACCTGCTGCCCGAAGTGGATGATGCCGCCGCCCTCGCGCAGTCGTCGCACGGAGCGCAGCGGCACGTGCTCCGCGTCCACGCGCTCCAGGCGATAGAGCGAGGCGTATCGGGACAACAGCTCCCGGCCCACCGCCTCCGCGGAGCGTGATGACGCCGCGCGCGCCGGCGCATCGGACGCCTCCCTCCGGACGAAGGTGGGCACGCCGAGGCGTGTCTGTTCATGGGCAATGAAGAGACCCGGAGCGCCTGGGCGAGCGAGGTGCGAGGACGAGGATGAAGGTGCCGTGGTGGAGACATCCACCGTCGGCAATCGCTCACGGGCCAGGACGGGGGACACTGTCGCCAGGACAACACTGGCGCACAGGCCGGACAGTCGCATGGAAGCCTCCTGGGCTCGTGGGGAGCGGGAGACTTCCACCATCCCATGGCAAAAGCCATATCACCACACCCCGGACACCGGGATGCTTGTCTTTTGAAGGCCAGTCCTTGCCGTCAGGCGTGGCAGTGCTCAGCGGCGCTTCAGTCCGAACATGGACATCAGGAGGCCCTCGAAGGTCCTCGCGGGCAGCAGCGTCTTCGCCACCACCGCGGCGCGCTGGGAGAGCTTCCCCACCGAGTACCTCACGTCGGGCTCCCTGGCCTCCATCACCTCGAGCACCTTGCGCGCCACCGCTTCCGCGGGCACGCCCTCGCGCTCCTCCTTCTCGATGATGGCCAGCGCCTTCTCGAAGGGCTCGCGGTACGCGGACCCGTCACGCGAGCCCTCGGCGCGGACGCGGTTGTCCGTCAGCCGCGTGCGCACGTCGCCGGGCTCCACCAGCGAGGCCTGGATGCCGAACGCCTCCACCTCCTGGCGCAGGCTCTCCGTCAGCCCCTCCAGCGCGAACTTGCTGGCGCTGTAGAGCCCCTGGAACGGCAGCCCCACCACGCCGCCCAGCGAGCCGATGTTGATGATGAGACCCGAGCGCCGCTCCCGCATGTGCGGCAGCACCGCCTTGCACACGCGCAGCACGCCCAGCACGTTGGTGTCGAGCTGGCGCCAGGCCTCCTCCACGGAGGTGTCCTCCAGCGCCCCCGCCAGCGCGTGGCCGGCGTTGTTCACCACCACGTCGATGCGGCCCTCGCGCTCCAGGAGTTCCGCCACCGCGCGGCGCACCGAGTCCTCCTGGGTAACGTCCAGCGCCAGCATCCGGTAGCCCACCGTCGGCGTCTCCGGAGGACGACGGCTGGTGCCGTAGACGACGTGCTTGCGCACCGAGAGCAGCTCCGCGCACGCCTCGCCGATACCCGAGGAGGCTCCCGTGACGAGGACCACCTTGCTTCCCTGGGACGTGTCCATGCACGCCCATGATTCCGCGTCCCTTCCGCGCGCACCACGGGAACTCGCGGACGCGCGGCGTCACATTCCTGGGACAGTGCTGGAGCCGGGGATTCCCGGCGGAACCTTCCCGCTCAGACGTGCTTGCGGACGGTGGGCGGCACGCGCTCGTGTCCCTCCTCGTCGCGAGGCACACCGTCCCAGGGCTGCTCGGGTCGGTAGCGCTGCACCTCGCGCATCATGAAGAGCGCCGCCGCGGACAGCACGCCCAGGTCGTCCATCCAGCCCAGCACGGGGATGACGTCCGGCACCGCATCCACGGGCGACACGAAGTAGACCACCGCCAGCACTCCGGCCAGCTTGCGCCAGAGCGACACGCGAGGGTCTCTCACGTACCGGAAGAAGCGGGTGCCCATGCCACGAAGACCTGCGATGTTCATACCCACCTCTACGCACGGAGAGCCCGGGTGATTGCACCCGGGGGACACCGACAGCGTATGCCGTCCGCACGCTCGGAGGACAGCCGAGCTAGTCGGGACTGTCCTCCAGGACGCCCGCTCGGCCGACCACTTCCAGGCGTGCCCTGTCGCCGGCCCGCAGGGGCAGCTCCGGCGCGCCGCGCACCACCAGCTCCATGCCGCCGCAGGCGATGGTGAACTCGGCGCTGGGGCCCTGGAACTCGCGCGACAACACCTCCGCGCGCAGGGCGCCTCCCACCGCCACGGTGTCCGTGTCCGGCGTAAGGCGCAGCGACTCGGGGCGCAGCGACAGGAGCACCTTGCCGCGCGCCTGCCCCACCACCGGCAGGTTGCCGAGCACCGTGCGCGCCGCGCCGCCGAAGCCCATCCCGGGCAGCAGGTTGGTGCCCCCCAGGAAGTACGCGACGAAGGCCGTGCGCGGCGTCGAGTAGACGGCCTCCGGCGTGCCCACCTGCTCCACCTGCCCCGAGCGCATGACCGCCATCCGGTCCGCGAAGGCCATGGCCTCCGCCTGGTCATGCGTGACGAGCAGCACCGTGACACCCAGCGACTTGAGCACGCGCCGCAGCTCCACCCGCGTGGAGGCGCGCAGCGCGCTGTCCAGGCTGGAGAAGGGCTCGTCCAACAGCAGCACCCGAGGCCCCGGCGCCAAGGCCCGCGCGAGCGCCACGCGCTGCTGCTGTCCACCGGAGAGCGCGTGCGGCATCCGCGCGCCGAACTCACCCAGGCCCAGCAGCGTCAGCATCGCGCGCGCCTTCTTCTCGGCCTCCGCGCGCGGCATTCTCGACAGGCCGAACGTCACGTTCTCCAGCACGGACAGGTGCGGGAACAGGGCGTAGTCCTGGAACACCATGCCCACGCTGCGCTGCTCGGGCGCGACGAACGTCCCGGGGCCCGCGAGCACGCGGCCGTCCAGGGTGATGGTGCCCGCGCCGGGGCGCTCGAAGCCCGCCACCAGGCGCAGCGTCGTCGTCTTGCCACAGCCGGAGGGGCCCAGCAGGGCCACCACCTCACCGGGCTCCATCGACAGCGACAGGCCATCCACCGCGGCGGTGCCGCTGGCGGAGTAGCGAAGGGACAGGGCTTCGAGCGAGAGCAGGGGCATGGCGAAAGCGCCACGCACCCTACCGCGTTCCGCCGTTACTTCCAGGGCGGCCGAGCGGCCACCAGCTTCTCCCCGTCCACCTTCACCTCTCCGTCCTCGTCGAGGGAGGTGATGCCGTCCACCAGGACCTTGGGCAGCTCGGCCTTGTGGGCCCGGTCCCGGGCGTCGAAGGTGTCCGGCCCCCAGGCGCCCCCCTGGGACGGGCGCAGCTTCGCCGTCTTCGGCTTGCCGTAGATGAGGTGGTCGTCGCTCACGATGAGGCCCGCGGTGATGGGGCCGAGCACCTCCACCGAGTCATCGTTGTAGCGGCCATACAGCGCGTGCTCCACCGTCAGCCCGCCGATGATGGTCACCCAGCCCGAGGTGTGCATCGCGCGGCAGCGCACCTGCCCCACCACCACCAGCTTCGTGTGCTCGCCATCGTGCAGCACGCCGTCCACCGTGAGGTCGCCCACGACGACGAGCGACTTCTCCAGCGTCAGGTCCCCCTGGACGTGCAAATCCCCCACATGCCCCGTGGGCTCGGTGACGATGAAGGGGCCCGCCAGCGTGGCGGCCGTGCGCGGCGCGTCCTTGTAGACGGAGGCCACGAACGCGAGCGTGGAGCTGCCCGCGGACCCCAGCGCCTTCACCGCGCCGTCGAACGTGGTGGGCTTCTTCTCCTCGAGCACGGACTGGACGTGCCGCGCGGAGTACGGCGGGCCACAGGGCAGCTCACCGAGAGCATTCTCCGTGGTGGCGAAAGCGTCGGCGGCGAGCGGAGGAAGGACAGACTCTGGCAGGGACATGAAGCCCGACGTGATACCGCCTGCGAAGGGGGAGGCCAAGCCACATGAAGCACCTCTCAGTGTCTCGGATTCCGAGGCCGTGTCTCAGCCCCGAGGTGCGTCACCCTCCTGCGATACAAGCAACCCCACACCGAGCGCGGAGACAGCCATCAATACCAGCGCGGGCAGCGCGGCCTCGGCGAAGCGGCCCTCGGCGGTGGCGCCCCACACGCGCGTGGCCAGCGTCTCGTAGCCGATGGGTGCGAGCAGCAGCGTCGCCGGCAATTCCTTCATCGCCGTGAGGAAGACGAGCGCCGCTCCCGCCAGCAACCCCGGACGCAGCAGCGGCGCGGTGACGCGGCGGAACACCCCCGCCGGGGCCTCACCGAGGGACGCGGCGGCCTCCGCGAGGTGCGGGTTGAGCTGCAGCAGCGCCGAGCGCACCGTGCCCACCGCCTGCGGCAGGAAGCGCACCACGTACGCGAGCACCAGCATCACCAACGTCCCGTAGAGGAACGGCAGCGCCTGCACGCCCAGGAAGACGAGCGACAACGCCAGGACGATGGGCGGCAGCGCGTAGCCCACGTAGGACACGCGCTCCATCGCCAGGGTGAGCCGGCTCGGGTAGCGCACCGCGAGGAACGCGAGCGGCAGCGCGCCCAGCACCGACGCCACCGCGCCCAGCACCGACGCGAGCAGCGAGCCCAGCGCGGGCTGCATCAGCGACGCCTCGTCCTGCGCCAGCCCTCGCGCGCCCCAGTACAGGAGCACGCCCACCGGCAGCACCACGCCCGCCAGCACCACCGCGCCGCAGAAGAGCAGCGCGGGCACCCGCCAGCGCCCCAGCGTCACCGGGGCCGAGGCCCGCGCGGCGCCCTTGGAGCTGCGGTGATAGCCGGCACGTCCGCGCAGCCGCACCTCCAGCACCAGCACCACCACCGTCACCGCCACCAGCGCCAGCCCGAGCAGCGCGGCGTAGGCGCGGTCATACGCGCCCTCGTACTGCACATAGATGGCGCGCGAGAAGGCGTCGTACTGGACCAGCGCCACCGCGCCGAAGTCCGACAACACATACAAGCCGACGAGCAGCGCGCCGGACACGAAGGCCGGACGCAACAGCGGCGCCGTCACCTTCCAGAAGGCCCGCGTCGGACTCATCCCCAGGCTGCGCGCGCCCTCCAGCCACGCGGGGTCCTGCGCGAGCAGTCCCGCCCGGAGCGCGAGGAAGAAGTACGGATACGTGGACACCGTCAGCGCCACGAGCGCGCCGGGAAAGCCATACACCGGCGGCACCGGCAGCCCCCAGCGCGTCAGCACCTCCTCCAGCACTCCGCCGATGCCGAAGGCGGCCAGCAGCACATAGCCGCTGACAAAGGTGGGCACCGCGAGCGGCACGCACAACAGCACCGTCCACAGGCGACGGCCCGGCAAATCACTGCGCGTGGTGAGCCACGCGAGCGGCAGGGACACCGCGGCGGCGAGCACCGTCACCGCCGCGGCGAGCCCCAAGGTCCGCCACAGCAGGCCCCACGTGCGCTCCCGGAAGAGCAGCCCCCAGGCGCTCGCGTCGGCCTCCGCCGCGCGAACCCCCAGGTACACGGCGGGCAGCACCGCGAGCGCCGCCACCAGCCCGCCCGATATCAACAACCACCGCGGAGCCCGCCGTGTCACGAAGCCCGCTCCTTCTAGAGGACGCCGGTGTCCTGCAGCAGCTTCACCGTGCCGCGCAGGTCATCCAGCTTCGACAGGTCCAGGTCCGGCGAGCCGACCTTGGACAGCGCCGGCAGGTCCTGCGCCGTCTTCACGCCGGCCACCAGCGGGTACTCGTGCGTCTGCTGGGAGAAGTACGTCTGCGCGTCGTTCTCCAGGAGCCACGCGGAGAACTTGCGCGCCGCGTCCACCTTCTTCGAGCCCTTCAGGATGGCCACGCCCGCCACGTTCACCAGCGCGCCCGGGTCGCCCGGCGCGGAGAAGTCATTGGCCACCGGCAGCTGTGCGTTGTTCTTCTTCGCGGCGTACAGGTAGTAGTGGTTGACGAAGCCCGCGTCGATTTCACCGCGGCCCAGCGCCTCGATGATGGCGGCGTTGTTCTTGTAGACGCGCGCGCCGTTGGCCTGGATGCCCTGGAGCCACTGCTTCGCCGCGTCCTCGCCCTTGAGCAGCCGCAGCGCGGTGACGAAGGCCTGGAAGGACGCGTTGGTGGGCGCCCAGCCCAGCCGGCCCTTCCACTTCGCATCCGTGTAACCCAGGATGCTGTCGGGCAGGTCCGCCGCCTTCACCTTCTGGGTGTTGTACGCCACCACGCGCGCGCGGCCGCTGACGCCCACCCACTGGCCCGTCGGCGAGCGGAAGCGCGCGTCCACCTTGTCGAGCGTGGCCTTGGGCAGCGCCTGCAGGCGGCCCGCGTTGCTCAGCGCGCCGAGCGCCCCCGCGTCCTGCGCGAAGAACACGTCCGCGGGCGTCTTGTCGCCCTCCTCCAGCAGCGTGGCGGCCAGCTGCGGCGTCTCGCCGTAGCGCACCTTCACCTCGATGCCGGTCTTCTCCGTGAACTTCTTGAGGAGCGGCCCCACGAGCTTCTCGTTGCGGCCGGAGTAGACGGTGAGCGTCTCCGCCGCCATCGCGGTGGAGGACACGGACAACAACAGGGTCAGCAGGAGTCGTCGCATCATGGCGGGGCACCCTAACGGACGGGCCCTCACCGTGCCACCCGGAGCCCGGGCTTTTGCGCCGTGCGTCGAGTGTCGAAGCGCGAACACACACGCCCGCTTCGAACCGCGTCAGACATTCCCCGGACGTCAGGGTAACGTGCCGCGCGGTGCTTCCTCGACGTCTGGAGGTCCATCCCATGCCCCGCTTCATCACCGCGGTCCCCGTCGTCGTCCTGCTGAGCTGCGCCTCCGCCCTCGCGCAGTCCGCGAAGCCGCCGCCCGTCGCGCCCAAGCCGCCCGCCGCGCCCAGCCCGATGAAGCTCGCGGCGGAGCGCACCCAGGCGGCGCTCCAGCAACATCCTCCCGGGCGTCCGGAGGACGTGAAGACGCAGGAGGCGCTGCTGGCCGCGCTCTATGACGTCATCAGCGGCCCCGCGGGCAAGGCGCGTGACTGGCAGCGCTTCCGCTCGCTGTTCTATCCGGGCGCGCAGATGGCGTCCGTCCATCGCGCGAAGCCCGGCGGGCTCCCGGGTGTGTCCCCCATCACCCCGGATGATTACGTGGCCTGGGGCGAGACGTTCTTCAAGGCGCACGGCTTCTTCGAGAAGGAGACGCACCGCCAGGTGTATGGCTATGGCGACCTGGTCAACGTGCTGAGCGCGTACGAGGCCCGCGAGGCGCCGGAGGGCGCGGTGCTCACGAAGGGCGTCAACAACATCCAGCTCGTCTTCGACGGCCAGCGCTGGTGGGTGCTGCACATCTCCTGGACGGACGAGAAGGCCGCCGGCGCGCCCGTGCCCGCGACCTTCACGCGCAAGTAGCCGCCCGTGCCGGGACGCTCCTCGTGCGACGTGCTGGTGGTGGGCAACTACTGCCATGACGTGCTGCCCTCGGTCGGAGGTGGGGAGGTGCACACGCTCGGCGGCTCGGCGGCGTACATCTCCTCGGTGTTCGACGCCACCGGGGTGGACCACGCGGTGGTGGCCGTGGCGGGCGAGGACTTCGCCTACGCGGACCGCGTCCGGTATCCACCGCGCATCGTCCCGGGAACTCGCACCACGCGGTTCCTCGCGGACTTCAGCCGGGAGGAGCGCGTGCTCCGTGTCGACGCGCGCTCGGCGAGCATTGCTCCCGAGGACATCCTCTTCGATGCGCGCGTGGCGCTCGCCTGCGGGGTGATGGGCGAGGTGCCGCCGGAGACGCTCGTCCGGATGTCGCAGCGGGCCCGGCATGTCCTCGCCGACGCGCAGGGCCTCTTGCGCGCGCTGGATGACGAAGGACGCGTGTGGAACCAGCGGCTGGAGGACACGCCCTACGCGGAGTTGCTGGGACACCTGCGCGTGCTCAAGGCGAGCGAGGAGGAGGCGCGCGCGATGGATCTCGACGCCGTGCGCGCGAGGACGTGTGTGGTCATCACCCGGGGCAGGCGCGGGTGCACGCTGCTCACGGCGAAGGACACGCTCGAGCTTCCTGTCAGCCCCGTCGAGGAGGTGGACCCGACGGGCGCGGGGGACTGCTTCCTTGCGGGCTTCACGCTGGGCCTGCTGCGGGGCTGGCCGATGACGAAGTGCGCGGAGCTGGCGAACTGGTTCGGCGCGCAGGCGGTGACACAGGTCGGTGTCCCGCGCGTGGAGTTCTCGAAGCTCCCGGACACCTTGCGCTGAGCCTGGACGCCTGTACTGGAGTCCAAGACGTTTGAGCCGTCTCGAACAGCGCTTCGCGCCGTGACTGGCACGCGCCAAACCGAGACAACTATAGCCAATGCCTCACATCCAGGAGGCCATCATGCGTCACCCATCATGGGGCACGGTCGTGGTGTTCATGCTGACAGGAAGTGTCCTCACCGCTTGCGGAGGGCTCGAGGAGAGTGCCGCGCCACAACCCATCGAGGAGCCCGCGACGGCGGAGCAGGGCCTGGTGACGCTCGTCTCCTGCCCCATCGGCTCGACGGTGCTCGACTACTCCCCGCCCTTGAAGAACACCTCCCAGGCAGTGACGACCACGGGCACGACGACCTACTCCAACTGCTACTCCTTGTTCGGCGGGGTGACCTCCGGCAACACCCCCCTCAACGTCTTCCGGCCCAGCTTCGCCTGCTCCGACTTGCTGGACATCGGCACGACGAACTCGGTCGTCACCTGGAACACCCTCGAGACTTCCACCCTGACCCTCACGCGGCTCGGCGCGCGGGTGGAGGGGCTCTCCGTCGTCTTCACGCATGTGGGCTCGGTGGTCTCGGGCAAGTTCGAGGGCGCCACAGCGATTCGGACCACCACCGTGCTCAACACCGACCTGGACGCCTGCTCCTCGCCAGAGGGCCTCGCCCGGCACAGCGGCACGGCGACCCTCTCGTTGCTCGGGCTGCTCTAGACACCGTATGCGGGCGGTGGTGCGGGGCGGCGTTTCCGCAGGGATGTCTCGAAGCGCTTGGCGTCCTGCCCTCGACCTGACCGTTCCTCCTCCCGGAGTGGACGAAGGTCCAACCCCTGAGCCCACGCGCGAACGGTGCGTGTGGGTCCCACGTCGCCCACGTCGAAAGTCCTCCCTATCCCTGCGGCCTCTTTGCACTCCGTGGAGGTTCACTCATGCGTCGAGGGTCCAGGCTCGCCCTGCTGCTGTCAGGTTTCATGGGAAGCGTCTTGTCGGGCTGCGGTGGGGAAGCTCCCGCGCCCGTGCCAACCGAGGACATCGCGCAGGGGCAGCAGTTGCCGACGGTGATGAGCTGTCCGGTGGGCTCGACGATGAATCGCTTTTCACCGCCCCTCTCGGTGGTCCCTCGAGACACGACCGTCACCGGGACGTCGACGTTCTCCAACTGCGTCTCACTGTCCGGTGAGGTGACGTCCGGCGAGCTCTCTGTTCACGTCGAGCTGCCCGGCTTTGCCTGTCAGGACCTGCTGGAGGTGGGCTCGGCACGCGCGGACATCACCTGGAACACGGGCGAGTCCTCCACCCTGCTTCAGACGCGAGGCTCCGTCCAGGTCAGCAACGCCACCGTCGCCATCACCTACGTGGGCACGGTCGAGTCCGGGAAGTTCCAGGGAGCGACCGCCATCCGGACCCTGACGTACTTCGATGTGAACCTGTTCGACTGCTTCTCGTCTCGTGGCGTCCCGGGCATGTCCGGTGTGACGACGCTGACACTGCTGGGGCTGCCATGAGCACGCGCATGAAACACCTGCTGCGATGCATCACCATCTCCCTGCTCGTCAGTGGAGCACTGATGTCCTGCGGATCTCCTCCCGAGCCCCGGGACAACGAAGGCACTCCAGCGGAGGCGCCCGCGCGAGCGGAGCAGGCGTTGCTGACACTCGCGAGCTGCCCGGTGGGCTCGGGAGACCTCCACTACGCACCGCCGCTTCGCAACGAGCGCCAGGACGTGGGCATCTCGGGCACGTCGGTCTTCAGCAACTGCCTGGCCCTGCTCGACCCCACCCTGACGTCCGCCACGTACACCGTGGGCAACCTGGGGGCCTCGCCCTTCTCCTGTCTCGACTTGCTGGAGGTCGGACGGGCTCGTGGGACGCTCGTCTGGAACACCGGCGAGACCTCCACGCTCGTGCAGACCCGCGTCGCCGCTCGCGTCGAGGGACTCCTGCTCACGCTGACCCACGTCGGCTCGGTGGAGTCCGGCAAGTTCCAGGGCGCCACCGTGCTGCGCACCACCACGTTCCTCTCCACGGACCTGGATGCGTGCAGCGGCCCGGAGGGACTGCGGCGCTTGAGCGGCCCCTCCACCCTCACCTTCCTCGGACTTCTCTAACCTCACGCCCACCAAGACGAAGCCCCTCTCCCCACGCACGGGGAAGAGGGGCCTCGGTGTTTCAAATCACGGTCCGACTCAGGCCTGCGGCTCCTCGGAGCCACCGCCCTCGGTCGGCGTCTCGGAGGCAGGAGCCTCCTCGGCGGCGGGAGCGGCCTCGGCCTCGGTGGCCACGGCCTCCGCGACCACACCCTCCGGAGCGCCCTCGGCGGGCGTCGCCGTCTCCGACTCCTCCTCGGACTCCTCGCCCTCGGGGAGCTTGGAGAGGGCCATCACCTTCTCCTGGTCGTTCTCCAGCGCAATCAGGCGCACGCCCTGCGTGTTGCGGCCGATGACGGAGATCTCCTTCACCTTCATGCGGATGAGCATCCCGCCGTTGGTGACGAGCATCACCTCATCCGACTCCTTCACCTGCACCACGCTCACCACCTTGCCATTCCGCTCGGTGGTCTTGATGTCGATGATGCCCTTGCCGCCGCGGCCCTGCTGCCGGTACTCGGCCTCCTCGGTGCGCTTGCCGTAGCCGTTCTCCGTCACCGTGAGGATGGCGGACTCGTTCTCCACCACCACGGCGCCCACCACCTCGTCGCCCTCCTCCAGCGTGATTCCCTTCACGCCGAAGGCCTGACGACCCATGGAGCGGACCTCCGACTCCGGGAAGCGGATGCTCATGCCGCTGGCCGTCGACAGGAGGATGTCCTTCGAGCCGTCGGTGATCATCACCGCCACCAGCTCGTCGCCCTCGTCGATGCCCAGCGCGATGATGCCGCTGGAGCGGACGTTCTCGAACGCGCTCAGGTCCGTGCGCTTCACCACGCCCTTCTTCGTGACGAAGAAGACGTAGCGGCTCTCCGGGAAGTCCCTCGTCACCAGCACCTGGGCCAGCTTCTCGCCCTCGCCGAACTGCACCAGGTTCACCATCGCCTTGCCGCGCGACGTGCGGCTGGCGGCCGGAATCTGGTGCACCTTGAGCGAGTACAGCTTGCCCTTGGTCGTAATCGGCATCAGGTACGCGTGGGTGCTCGCCACGAAGAGCTTGCTGACGAAGTCGTCTTCCTTCGTCGCCGCGCCCGTCTTGCCGCGCCCACCGCGCTTCTGCGCCCGGTACTCCGACAGCGGCGAGCGCTTGACGTAGCCGGTGTGCGACAGCGTGACCACCATCGTCTCCTCGGCGATGAGGTCCTCGCTGGTGATGTCGTCCACGGCGCCGATGATCTCGGTGCGACGCTTGTCGCCGTAGCGCTCGCGAATCTCCATCAGCTCCGTCTTGATGACGTTGAGCAGGCTCTTCTCGTTGGCGAGGATGTCCTGCAGGCGCGCCACGTCGCGCACCAGGCCGATGAGCTCGCGGAACAGCTCCTCACGCTGCAGGCCGGTGAGCCGCTGCAGGCGCATCTCGAGGATGTTCTGCGCCTGCTCCTGGCTGAAGCCCGCGCCCTCGTACTTGTGCGCCAGCCCCCGGTACTGCGGCTCCTCGTTGCGCGCGCGCGAGACGAGCAGCTCCATCTGCGCCTTCGCCTTGTCGTAGTCGATGCGCTGCAGGTTCGCGAAGCGCTCGTGCTCGTACAGCGTGGGCGACAGGATGTTCATCAGGCCCCAGCGCGCCTCGTCCGGATCCCTGGACGCGCGGATGAGGCTGACGACGAGGTCGATGAGGTCCTGCGCGACGAGCAGACCTTCCACGATGTGCATGCGCGCCAGCGCCTTGCGCAGCTCGTAGCGCGTGCGGCGCGTCACCACGTCGCGGCGGTGGGCGATGAAGCGGTCCAGCAGCTCCTTGAGGTTCAGCGTGCGCGGCTGGCCACCGTCGATGGCCAGCATCACCGCGCCGAACGTCGTCTCCAGCGCCGTGGACTGGTACAGGTTGTTGAGCACCACCTGCGAAATCGCGTCGCGCTTGAGCTCGATGACGATGCGCATGCCCTGACGGTCGCTCTCGTCACGGATGTCGCTGATGCCCTCGAGCTTCTTCTCCCGCACCAGCTCGGCGATCTTCTCGATGAGCCGCGCCTTGTTCACCTGGTACGGAATCTCCGTGAAGATGATGGACTCGCGGTCCCCCTTCTTCGACGTCTCGATTTCCGACCGGGCGCGCACGGTGATCTGCCCGCGGCCCGTCTCGTAGGCGCGGTGGATGCCCTCGCGGCCGGTGATGAACGCGCCGGTGGGGAAGTCCGGGCCGGTGATGAACTCCATCAAGTCCCTCACGGTGCACGTGGGGTTCTCGATGAGGTGCAGCGTCCCGTTGATGACCTCCGTCATGTTGTGCGGCGGGATGTTGGTGGTCATACCCACCGCGATGCCGCTGCTGCCGTTGACGAGCAGGTTGGGGAAGCGCGCCGGCAACACGAGCGGCTCCTCGAGGGAGTCGTCGTAGTTGGGGCCGAAGTCGACGGTCTCCTTGTCGATGTCCGCCAGCAGCTCCTCGGCCAGGCGGTCCATGCGCGCTTCGGTGTAGCGCATGGCGGCGGGCATATCGCCGTCCACCGAGCCGAAGTTGCCCTGACCGTCCACCAGCAGGTAGCGCAGGCTCCACGGCTGCGCGAGGCGCACCATGGCGTCGTACACGGAGGAGTCGCCGTGCGGGTGGTACTTACCGATGACGTCACCCACCACGCGCGCGCTCTTCTTGTAGGGGCGGTTGTGGTAGTTCGCCAGGTCGTTCATCGCGAACAGCACGCGGCGATGCACGGGCTTGAGGCCGTCGCGTACGTCGGGCAGCGCGCGACCGATGATGACGGACATCGAGTAGTCGAGATACGAGCGGCGCATCTCGTCTTCGATGTTCACGGGAATGAGCTCTCCAGCGCCGTCCGGAGGAGGAGGCGGGGAGGGCGGGGCCGGCTTGTCGGTGGTGTCGTCAGCCATGGGCTCTGGGAGGTTCGCGGAGGGACCCCGTGAAGGGCCGCCGTCCAGTGAGGGAGCGTTCGTAACCCCTGGATTTCCCTACGTCAACAAGGGAAACGAGGGGGTGGACACCCCACATGCGATGGGGTTCGGAATCAAGTCAACGGAGCGCTGGAAAACGCCCCCTACTGAACGCTCGAACACCCCGTTTTCAGCCCGCTTCCGACGAAGAAAAACGGGCATCCCGAGCCGCCCGGGACGGACGCTAGACGGGCGAGGGACGGAGGGGCGCGGCCAGGCGTTCGGCCTCGGTGCCGACAGGGCCCTCGGGGTCCTTCTCCTTGGCCTTCTCGAAGGCCGCGAGCGCGCCCTGCTTGTCACCCTTGAGCTTGAGGGCCACGCCCACGTTGAGGTGTGCGGGCGCGGAGTCGCGGTCCATGGCGACGGCCTCGCGGAACAGGGCCAGGGCCTGGTCCACGTCGCCCGACAGCAGGGCCTCCTTGCCGGCCTGGACGCGCTTCTCCGCGTCGTTCACCAGCTCCACCTGGAACACGCTGCCGCCCACCACGTTGGCGATGAGCACGCGCAGGATGCCGCCCCAGTAGAACGTGAGCCCCTCCGCCGCGACGACGGCGGCGAGCGGCAGGTCCGGCAAGAGTTGCTTGCCCCGGAACTTGAAGCGCACGCGGGTGTAGCGGCCCTTGTTGGCCCAGTGCACCACCTCGCCCTGGAGCTTGCGCAGCCCTTCCTCCATGCGCTTGGGGTCGATTTCGAAGGGGAGCACGCGGCCTGAGCCCTCCTCGCCCGCGGGCAGGGCCTTGGGGGTGTCCTCGAGCGTGGGCTCCTCGGGGAAGACGGGCTCGGCCTCGAGGACGATGGGCGGTGGCTCGGGGGGCCGGGCGGGCCGCTTCGCCTGGCTCTTCCGGGGAGCGGCGGCACGGGGGGCGGCGGGCTTCTTCACCTTCACCTTCGCCTTCGCGGCGGACTTGCGAGAGGAGCTCTTGGCCATGGTCATCACCTTAAACGAGCGACGGCGGTGGCGCTTGCGCTCGCGGTTTTCTCCGGTTTGCCCGGGCATTTCTTCATGACGACGCGACAGGACTTCACCTGGGGGCGGTGCCTGGGGCGGACGAGGTCGGGGATGATGGCGGGGCCTTCTCCCGAAAGGATTCCCGAAGCATGAAGCGCGTCCGGTCCGCTCTCGTCACCACCCTGCTCCTCGCCGCCCCCCTGGCGAGCGCGGCGGGCAAGGACCCCATCGTCTCCGGCGACCCGTGGCCTCGCATCCGCAAGGAGCGCATCCAGAAGCTGCTGCCGCAGGCCATGGCGCGCGCCAACGTGGACGCCTGGGTGGTGCTCTGCCGGGAAAACGACAACGACCCGCTGGCGATCCACGTCGGCGGGGAGAACGCGGGCGGCACCGCGGCGTTCCTGTTCCTGCGGCAGGGGGACACGGTGCGCTCGCTCGCGCTGTCGCCGGTGAGCGAGGCCACGGCGCTGCGCGAGGTGGCGCCGCTGGACGAGGTCATCTCGGTGGAGCGCGGGCAGGACCTCTATGCGCAGGTGGCCGCGAGGCTTGCGGCGGCGAAGCCCGCGCGCATCGCCATCAACGCGTCCACGTCCGTCACGGTGGCGGACGGGCTGTCGTCCTCGCAGCGCGCGGCGCTGGAGAAGGCGCTGTCGCCCGCGCTGCGCAAGAAGCTGGTGTCGTCCGAGGACGTCGTCTCCGAGTGGCTGTCCGTGAAGCTGCCCGAGGAGGTGGACATCCTGCGCAAGGCCGCGGCGCTCACGGCGCAGTTGCAAGTCGAGGCGTACGCCACGGTGGTGCCGGGCAAGACGCGGGACTCGGACGTCGCTCGTTTCCTCAAGAAGCGCATGGCGGAGCTGGGCGTGGGGGACGCGTGGGCGCCGGACCAGAACCCGGCGGTCAACAGCGGGCCTCTGAGGGGCCACTCGCATGCGACGGAGAAGGTGATTCAGCCCGGGGACTTCATCCAGACGGACTTCGGCATCCGCGTGGGCCACTTGTGGGTGACGGACATCCAGCGCTTCGCCTACGTGCTCGCGCCGGGGCAGACCCAGGTGCCGCAGGACGCGCTGGAGAAGTGGGAGAAGGGCCGGCAGGGCAACCGCGTGGCGCTGGCGGCGCTCAAGCCGGGCGCCAGCGGCTGGGACGTGGACAAGGCGCAGCGCGTGTGGATGAAGGAGGCGGGCTCGGAGCCGATGAACATGTTCGGCACCGGCCACCCGGTGGGCTACTGGGCGCATGACGTGGGGCCCGCGCTCTCCGGCGGGGCGAAGGACAAGCCCAAGCAGGGCCAGTCCACGCGCATCATCCGGACGGGGCAGGTGTTCGCCTTCGACGGGTTCTTCGCGTGGAAGGAGGGCCCGGACGCGATGCGGGTCCTCTCCGTGGAGGAGATGGCCGTCGTCACCGAGACGGGCGCCGAGTACCTGATTCCGCCGCAGGAGGACCTGGTGCTCATCCCGTCGCCGGGCACCCCGGGTCAGCCGAGCCCCGTGGCTCCCGCACCGCGCTGACGGAATGCGTTGCTCGCCCTACTCTCCTGGCTGGCCCGGCTCGTAGGATGAGACAGGCTTGCCGGGAGAGCGCGCGATGCAGACCGTGCTGGTGATTGACGATGACCTGTTCGTGCTCTCGCTGGTGACGGACATCCTGCAGAGCGCCGGCTTCCAGGTGCGCACGGTGCAGTCACCCGAGAGCGCGTTCCAGGAGGAGCTGGGGAACATCTCCGCCATCCTGTGCGACTACAACATGCCGTCGATGAACGGCGCGGACGTGCTCATCGCCATGCGCGAGCTGAAGGAGTGCAACGCGCCCTTCATCTTCCTCACCGGCCACGAGCAGCTCGATGACCTCATCCCCGTCGCCATCCGCTACGGCGCGGAGCTGCTGCCCAAGCCCATCCACCCCGTGGAGCTGATTCGACTGCTCATGAAGCAGCTCGCCAACGTGGCGGCGTGAACGCCGAGCCCCGTGCGGTGAAACCAGCCACCCGCGACGGGCTCGATACATGTTTCACAGGCGGAGGCGGTGCCACGCCACGCGGCGGGTCGATGGCCACGCGCACGAGCGGAGCGCCAGATGCATCAGTGTGCTCGGATGTCGGCCACGCGCGACGCAGGCCAGAGACATCGACACACCCGTGCGGCGGCCTGGCCCGGCTGTCGCGCCGTGGCGGGAACCACACCGCGTGCCGCGACGCCACCGGACGGGCGCCCGTGAGCGCCCGTCCGTCACCTCAGCTCAGGAGGCCAGCGCCTTGATGAGCCGCTCGGCCTGCTCGCGCCACTCGGGGTCCAGGCGCTCCAGCTTCAAGAGCGACTGAGCCAGCCGCGTCGCCCGCTGCTTGTCGCCCAGGCGCGCGCTCACGAGCGCCAGGTTGAGCTGCGGCTCGGGACGCTCCGGCGCGCGGCGGTGCGCCTCCTCCAGCGCCTCGAGCGCCTGCTGGCCCGCGCCCGGGAGCTCGTCCTCGGGGATGCGCATCAGCAGGTTGCCCAGGTTGTTGGCGGGGGCCCAGTCGTCCGGGTCCAGCTTCATGGCCTCGCGCCACGCCGTCAGCGCGGCGGGGATGTCCACCGGCTCGATGGCCTCCAGCGCCATGCCCTCGACCATGCGGCTCTGCGAGGTGGCCTGTCCGCGCGACGCCAGCTTCCTGCACAGCTCCAGCGCGTCGGTCAGCCGCCCCTGCGCCAGCCGCAGCCGCGCCAGGTTCGCCTGCGCCGCGGGAGCGTCCGGCTCCACGCGCGCCAGCGTCTCCGCCGTGGCCACCGCGCCGCTCAGGTTGCCGCGCGCCAGCTGCACGTTGCACAGCGCGTTGAGCAGGTACGGGTCGCCGTCGAGCGCCTTGATGCCCGTGGTCAGCAGCTCCTCGGCCGCGCCCAGCTCACCGCCCGCCTGGAGCGCCACCGCGAGCACCAGGTAGCTGGGCCCGTGCCTCGGGTTGAGGCGCAGCGACTCCTGGAGGTGGTGGAAGCCGTCCTTCAGGTTCTCCTGGGCGAAGAGCACGCGCCCCAGGTGGAAGTGATGGATGGCCGTGCCCGGCGACAGCTTCACCGCCTGCTCGAGCGCGGTGCGGGCGCCGGCGTTGTCGCCCTGCTCCGCCAGGAGGTAGCCCTGGCCGAACCAGGCCTCGGCCTTCTGGGGGCGCGCCTTCGCCACCTTCCGGTAGAGCGCCAGGGCGCCCGCCGCGTCACCTCGTCGGGTGAGCAGCGCGGCCCGGACCAGCTGCACGTCCGGCTCCTCCGCGCTCACGCCCGCGAGCCATGACTCGGCCTGGGCCTCGTTGCCATCGAATGCCGCGAGCCGGGCGAGCGCGACCCGGGCCGCCAGGTCCGAGGCATCGCGCTTGAGCGCGGCCTCGGCCTCCCGACGTGCCTGGTCCAGCTCCCCGGCTGCGAGAAGTGCGTCGTACCTGGCGGTCTCCGCCATCAGCCAAACAGCCCCTTGAAGAAGTTCCCGACGGACTTCACCACATCCTTGACCACTTCGACCGGCTTCTCGACGACGCTCTTCACCGCGTCGGCGATCTTCCCGAAGTTGATGTCCACGTCGAAGCCGAGCTTGAAGCCCACGCCCAGGGCCGCGCCGAAGTCCACGCGGGCCTTGAAGCGGCCGTTGTCCCAGCTGGCCTCGGCACGGGCGGAGACACCCACACCGGCCCAGGCCTCCGCACGGCCCGTGACGCCGCCGTAGTCGCCCAGCTTCACCGTGCCCGTGGCACCGGCGCGGGCGCCGATGAACGCGTCACCACCGACGCGGGCCGCGTACTTGCCGTTGATGGGGTCCACCGTCACTTCACCGTGGAGACCCGCCTTCGCGCCCACCCACGCCTTGCCCTGCAGCTCCGCCTGGATGGGGCCGACACCCGCGCGCAGCGTGCCCTCGGCGTCCACCAGCGTGGCCTTCGCGTCCAGGTCGCCGCGGGCGAACAGCTTGCCGCCCTCGATGCCCACCTCGCCGGAGCCCTTGAGCTCGGCCTCGAGCAGGCTCACCTTGCCGTAGCCCTGGGCCACGCTGTTGGCGTCGCCGAAGCCGCCCTCGAACTTCTTGACCGCCGCGCCCTTGGTGAACTGGCCGTCGATGCCGACCTTCGGGATGGCGCCCAGCAGGCTCGCCATGGCGCCCGTCACGCGGCCCGTGGACTCGTGCTGGGACTCGTGGCTGTAGCTGGTGTTCCAGTTCTGCGTGGTGCTCTTCTCACGCTCGAAGTGGCTCTGGAGCCGGCCGTTCTCGAAGGTGGTCTGGACACCCGTGTTGGTGTCCTTGACGACCTTGTCCGTGGTCGTGTTCTTCACCACCGCGGCGTTCTGCGGCGTCTGGGTGGTGCGAACCGGGTTCTGCTGACCGCGACGGATGGAGGAGCGATCGCTCATGGCGGACCTCGGCCGGGGACTGGCCGGGAAAGAATGTGAAGGGATTGTCGCGGGGGACGTGGATCAGTTGCGTCCAGGACGGAGATTTTCCTACAGGCGCGCCGCGAACCAGCGCGCCACCAGCGGGATGCAGGCGCCGAGCGCCACCAGCCCCAGCCCCACGCCCAGCCGCACGAAGCTGGGCGCGTGCGCGCCGGGCTCCAGCACCGCGTCGGTGGGGTCCGCCGGGTTGTAAGCGACCCGGACGGCCTGTCCCGGAGGATAGCGCCGGAGGACGGACTGGGCGTGCTCCGGGTTGGTGTACGCGGCGGGGTCCACGCGCAGGGTGGAGGTGCCGACCAGGACGCGGCCCACGGTGTACTCGTACTGGATGACGGCTTCGTAGTGGATGCGGGGCTCGGCCGGGCCGGCGACGGGGAGGCGGCGCTCGAACTCCTCGGCGGAGCGGATGGTGCCGGGCGCGGTGGGCCAGCTCAGGGTGCGCCGGGCGCGCTGGACGTCCTTGAGACCGGCGACCACGAAGAGGACACCCACCGCGGCGAGCAGCGCGGCGATGGCGGTGACGACGACCCAGAGCACTTGCACGCCGCCGACACTACCAGATGGCGGGACTTCAGCCGCCCATCACCACGAAGAGCTGGCGGCACTGGGCCAGCAGCACGCCGTCCTCGGTCCACAGCTGCTGGTAGTCGTCCGCGTAGCCCTCGCCCGCCTGACGCGAGCGCCCGGTGCGCAGGAAGTGGGCGTCCGGCTTCAGCCCGGGCCTGGGCAGCGGGTGGAAGAAGTGCACGGTGAAGTCCACCGTGGCCGCCGGGCGGAAGCCCTCCACGCGGGAGAGGGCCGCCGGGGGATAGGCGTCCATCAACCCCACCAACAGGGGCGCGTCCAGCACCGTGGGCTGACGGGGGCGGAGCCAGCCGCCCGTCTCGGCCACGTCCGAGCCCGAGTACGGCGCCGAGCCCAGGCAGAAGCGGAACTCGAAGTGGCGGCAGAAGTCCGGCATGGGCACGTCGTCGGGCGTCGCCGGCACGTCCAGCGGGGGCGGCACCTTGGGGGGCGTCAGGTCCAGGTACTCCAGGGCCCCGCCGCGCGAGGCGCCGAACGTCGCGCTGCCCACGGCCACCACGCCCGCGTCGTTCTCCACGCGCACCGTGGCGTGGGTGACGAGCTTCCCGGCGCGCTCGATGCGCGTCAGCACCCGCGCCTCGCCCTCCACCGCGGGAGAGCAGAAGTGCATGGTGAAGGAGCGCACCGGCCGGGCCGCGTCCGCCAGCGTGTGCTCCAGCGCGCGCAGCGCCGTGCCCGCCACCACGCCGCCATAGGCCCCCCTCCCCTGGTACCAGTCCGCGTGGAAGCGGGTGCGGTAGACGTTGGGTTCCAGCAGCTCGGGCGTGGAGGCGGCGACGAAGGCGGCGGTCATGTCGCGACGCACCGTATCAAGCCTCGTCCCGGAGGCACGGCCTTCGTGCCCGGACGCGCGGTGCGGCCCGCCGCTTCACCGGGACAGGCGCCAGTCGACCGGGGGCCGGCCCTTGGACTCCAGGGCCTGGTTCACCTTGCTGAAGGGCTTGCTGCCGAAGAAGCCGCTGCTGGCCGACAGGGGCGAGGGGTGGGTGCCCTCGATGACGACGTGGCGCTTCGCATCGATGAGCTTCTTCTTCTTCTGGGCGTACTTGCCCCAGAGGAGGAAGACGACGGCGTCCTGCTTGGCGCTCACCGCGCGGATGACGGCGTCGGTGAAGTCCTCCCAGCCGTGGCCCGCGTGGCTGTTGGGCTGGGCCTGGCGCACGGTGAGCACGGCGTTGAGCAGGAGCACGCCCTGCTCGGCCCAGGGGATGAGCGAGCCCGTCTTGGGACGGGGCTCCTGCACGTCCGCCTCCAGCTCCTTGAAGATGTTGACCAGCGAGGGCGGCGAGGGCACGCCGGGCTTCACGGAGAACGCCAGCCCGTGTGCCTGCCCGGGCCCGTGGTACGGGTCCTGGCCCAACAGCAGCACGCGCACGTCCGCGTAGGGCGTCAGCCGGAAGGCGGAGAAGAGGTCCTCCTCCGAGGGGAAGACGGTGGCCGCCTCGCGCTCCTGGGCGACGAAGCGCTCCAGCTCCTGGAACGAGGGTGAATCGAGCGCGGACTTCAGCTCCCGCTTCCAGTCCTCCGGCAACCCGTCCTTCAACATGGCGTGACTCCCCGTCCGACCTGCGAGGTCGGGCATTGAAACACCGCCCGCGCGGGGGGCCCATCGCTTTCGTCCCGGCGTCCAGGGGGTGACAGCCGCACTGGAAGCGACCGGGCGGGCGGGACGGGTTCTTGGGGGGAAGGCCCCGGGCGCGCTAGCCTGCGAGGCGCCATGACGATGTACACCGAGTCACTCCGCGCCTTCCTCAAGCCCGTCCTGCCCTATCTGGACGACGAGTCGGTGTCGGAGATCATGATCAACGGCCCCACCGACGTGTGGATCGAGAAGAAGGGCCGACTGACGAAGACGGACGCGGCCTTCACCGAGGAAGGCCTCATCGGCGCCGCGCGCAACATGGCCCAGTTCGTCGGCCGCATGCTCACCGAGGAGCGCCCGCGCCTGGACGCGCGCCTTCCGGACGGCAGCCGCATCCATGTGGTGATTCCGCCGATTGCCCGCCGCGGCACCACCATCTCCATCCGCAAGTTCTTCAAGGAGAAGCTGACCGTCCAGTCGCTCCTGAAGTTCGGCTCGCTGACGCCGCAGATGGCGCGGCTCATCGAGGCGGGCATCGCCACCAAGCTCAACATGCTGGTGGCCGGGGGCACGGGCTCCGGCAAGACGACGCTGCTCAACATCGTCTCGTCGCTCATCCCCGACGAGGAGCGCATCCTCACCATCGAGGACTCGGCCGAGCTCCAGCTCAACCAGACACACGTGGTCGCCTTCGAGAGCCGTCCGCCGGACAAGTTCGGCAAGGGCGGCGTGGACATGGGAGACCTGCTGCACTCGGCGCTGCGTCTGCGTCCGGACCGAATCGTCGTCGGCGAGGTGCGCGGCGGCGAGGCGTTCCACCTGATGCAGGCGATGAACACGGGCCACGGCGGCTCGCTGGCCACCACGCACGCCAACACGCCCACGGACACGCTGCGCCGCATCGAGTCCCTGTGCCTCATGTCCGGCGTGGAGCTGCCCATGGTGGCCGTGCGCGCCCAGGTGGCCAGCGCCATCAACTTCGTCATCTGCTGCGAGCGCTTGCACGACGGCAGCCGCAAGACGATTGCCCTGTCGGAGGTGCTGCCGCTCAACGAGAAGGGCGACTACCGCACGCAGGACATCTTCGTCTTCACGCCGGTGGCCAAGGACGAGGACGACCACATCCTCGGCTACCACGCGCCCACGGGCATCATCCCCAACTTCGTCGCCAAGGCGAAGGCGTACGGCTTCAGCGACCTGGAGGACTCGTTCTTCGACCCGGCCACCTACGGCCTGCCGCCGCCGCCCACGTTCCACGCCGGTGAGTCGTACACCGTGCGGTGGGCGCCCTCGCTGAAGCACCGCGAGGAGGGACAGCCGGACCCCGCGCACTACAAGCAGGAGTGGTCCGCGTTCGAGGAGAAGCTCAAGCAGAGCGCGCGCGAGGCCAAGGCCGCCAAGGCTGGTGGAGCGCCCGCGCCCGCCGCCGCGCCCGTGCAGGTGCAGGTGCCCGCGAACCTGCCCACCTCGAAGCCCGCCACGACGGCCGCGCCTCCCAGGGTGGCCAGCGCCACGCCGCCCGCGGGACAGGCCGCCGCCCGGCCTCCCGCCGCGCGCCCGCCGCCTCCTCCCGAGAGCGACGACGACAAGACGCCGCCGCCCACCCGCAGCCCCTTCGCCAGCGGCATGGACCACGCCGCCGAGGCCAAGGTGGAGGTGGACGAGGAGCTGCTCACCGACGCGGGCCGGCCTCCCCCGCCGCGTCGCCCGGGCACGCCGCCGCCCAGGCCTCCGCCTCCCGGGGCCCGCCCCGCGCTCGCCGCGCGCAGGCCCCCGCCGGCCATGCCCGCCCACGTGGACGACGAGGACGAGGACACGGGCGCGACGGCCGAGCCCCAGGGCGGCGCCGAGAAGACGCAGATCCGCCCCGCTCCGTCGGAGCGGCCTCGGCGCTGAGGCCACGGGTCACGACTCCGCCGCCCTACCCGGGTGGTGGAGTCTCCCGTCACCGCACGCACCGCCCGCGAGCGTGATGCCACCCGAGGTGGGTCGCCCCTGATTCCCCTTCTTGCGAGGAGGTCGTGTCGGGGGGAAAGTGCTCACGTGTTGATCTCCCTCGTCGCCGTCTTCACCGTGGTCGCCGCCCAGGCGCCCGCGCTCCCCGCCCCGCAGGGGCCCCTGAGCGTGTTGGTCGCGCCCCCGGACGCGACGGGAACTCCCACTCACGTCGTGGATTTCGCGCGCGAGCACATCACGGAGCAGCTCGAGTCGCGAGGCGTGCGCGTCATCCGGATGGACAACGTCACCCGCAGGCTGCCCGCCACGAAGCGGCGCGCGCTCCTGCGCTGCAAGCGCACCGAGGCGCCCTGCATCCAATGGCTGGGCACCACCAGCCAGGCGGAGGTCGTGCTCGTCACGGAGCTGGTGCGAAAGCCCCAGGGGTACCGCGCGGGAATGAAGCTCCACGCGGCGAAGGACGGCGCGCTCATCGCCGAGCACTTCGTCTCCGACGTGCTCGAGGACGGCCTGCTGGACGCGCTCACGCAGACGCTGGACGTGGTGCTGCCCGCGACGCTGCGCGCGCTGCGGCCACCGCCTCCCCCGCCGCGCATCGACGACGTTCCCCCGCCCACGCGAGTGACCCGGCCTGGCACCTCCGACCCCGGCTCCCAGCCGACGCCCGTGCCGCCAGAGCCCGCCCTCGCGCAGACCTCCTCCTCCGCGCGGCGCTGGGCCTGGCTGCCCGCGGCGGGCGGCGTGGTGCTCGCGGGCGTGGGGACGGTGTTCTACCTGAAGGCGAAGGACCGCTACGACACGCTGGAGACCGGCGGCGCGGACATCCCCTTGCGTGACTCGGACGCGCTGGTGTCCCAGGGCAAGAGCGCGCAGACGGTGAGCCGCGTGGCCTTCGGGGTGGGCGCGGCGGGGCTCGTCGCCGGCGCGGTGATGTTCCTGTGGCCGGAGGACGACCCTCCCGCGAAGGTCGTCCCCTCCGCCGCCGTGACGTCGGGTGGCGCCATGGTGGGCCTGTCCGGGACGTGGCCATGACCTCGAGAGGACCCATGCGGAAGACCTGGACGCTCGGCGCCCTGGGCGCGGCGCTCGGCGCGGTGCTCGCCGCCGGCGGTTGCTACGACTTCGACGCCGCGCGGAAGCGCTGCCTCGACGAAGGCCGGTGCGAGCAGGTGCCCGACGCCGGGCGCTGCATCCCCAACACCGCCATCGACGACACCCCGGACGACACCTTCGAGGACTCCGACTGCGACGGCGTGGACGGCCGCGCCAGCGAGGGCCTGTTCGTCGACCCCGTGACGGGCGACGACGTCAACGGCACCGGCACGCGCGACGCGCCGCTGCGCACGCTCGGCCACGCGCTGTCGCTCGTGCGCCAGTGGGACGGCGGCGCGCCCACGCGGGTGTACCTGGCGGGCGGGGAGTACCAGGAGGGTGAGCTGACGCTGGACGTGCCCGTGTCGCTCCACGGCGGCTACGCGGGACGCGATGGCGGCTGGCGCCGCGCCGGCACCCAGGTGGCCCGGTTGGAGGCCGGCCCCACCGCGCTCACCGTTCGCGGACTGTCGGACGCCGGCATCGTGCTGGAGTACCTGCGCGTGCGCTCCGCGGATGGACAGGCGCCGGGACAGCCCTCCATCGCCTTGCGCGTCATCGGCTCGGACGTGCGGCTGCGCCACACCGTGCTCACGGCGGGACACGGCGCCGCGGGACAGGATGGCGCGAACGGTGACGCCGGAGCACCGGGCCCCGACGGCGGCGAGGGCACCAAGACCCTCCAAGAAAGCCCGACCGTGCCGGGTGAGGGTGGCGCGGGCGGCATCAACCTGGCGTGCCCCGGCGAGGAGGGCTCGCGCTCAGGCGGAGACGGCGCCCCCGGAGTCCACAAGACCGTGGGCAACGACGGAGCCCCCGGGCAGCCCCAGGCGGGAGGTCCTCCGACGGGAGGGACGGGCGGCGCGGGTGGCGCGCTGGACACGAAGGACTGTCGGGCCTCTCCCTCCAGCTGCGGCTGTAACGCTGGCGACGGCTTCGCGGGAGACGCGGGCGTCGCGGGCATCCCCGGGGACGCGGGCGCGTTCGGCGCGGGAATGGGGACCTTGTCGGAGGTCGACGGGACGTGGACGGTGGGCGCGGGCCAGAACGGCGGCGCGGGTGAGCCGGGGACGTCCGGTACGGGTGGTGGCGGCGGCGGCAGCGGTGGCAGCTGCCTCATCCAGTCGAGCCCCCAGATCACCGAGCCCGCCAGCCCCGGAGGCAGCGGCGGCGGCGCGGGCGGCTGCGGCGGCCAGGGCGGCGCGGGTGGCGGTGGCGGCGGTGCGTCCATCGGCCTGCTGGTGTTCGACTCAAACGTGGCGTTGGAGACGGCCACGTCCATCGAGACGCTCGGCGGCGGCGCGGGTGGCCGGGGAGGCACGGGTGGACGCGGGGGGTCCGGCGGGGAGGGAGGCCTGACCGTGGGGCGCACCAACCTCGAGGACATGACCTACAAGAGTGGCGCCGGCGGCCCTGGCGGAAAGGGCGGCAACGGAGGCGCGGGCGGGCCTGGCGGCGGTGGTGGCGGCGGCCCCTCGGTGGGCATCTGGTGCACACGCTCGCAGGTGACGCAGGACGACGCGGGGACGACCATCACCCAGGGTCCGGGCGGCGATGGCGGACCGAGCGCGGGCCTTGCGGGCGAACCCGGCGCGTCGGTGCCGACGTTGGGCTGCCCGACCTCACCGTGAGGGACATCCGTCGGCTGACCGACGCTGGAGGGGCGTCGGGGACACTTGGGGTGTGCGTCGCCTGAACGCTCGCCCTGCACCCAGGTCCGAAGCCCATCGCGCCCCCCTCCCGGTCTTGCTACGCTGGCCTTTCTTCCCGAGATGGCTTCCGAGCTGAACTGCGAAACCTGTGGTCTCCCCGTCCCCGCCGACACCGGTGTGTGCCCGCGGGATGGCACCGTGGCACTCGCTGCGTTCCACGTCCCACCGCCGGCACCGGCATCGCCGGAGGCCGACGAGCCGAAGGTCATCGTGCAGAGCACCCTGGAGGCCTCGGCGGAGTCCCTGCGGGACCCGCTCATCGGCCTGAAGCTTGGTGAGTACGAGCTGCGCGCTCGGGTGGGCGTGGGCGGAATGGGGCTGGTGTACGAGGGCATCCAGCCGCTCATCGGCAAGCGCGTGGCGGTGAAGGTGCTGCGCCCGGAGCTGGCGCACTCCACCGAGCAGGTGGAGCGGCTGCTCGCCGAGGCGCGCGCGGTGAACGCCATCCGCCACCGCGGCATCATCGACATCTTCGGCTTCGGCCAGGTCCCTGACGGCCGGCAGTACATCGTCATGGAGTACCTGGAGGGCCAGCCGCTGGACGCGGTGCTCTCGGAGCGGACGCGGCTGCCCGTGCTGGAGGCGCTGCCCATCCTGGACGAGGTGCTGGCGGCGCTGGCCGCGGCGCACGGCGCGGGCGTGGTGCACCGGGATTTGAAGCCGAGCAACATCTTCATGGTCCACCAGCCGGACGGCTCGCGGTACGTGAAGGTGCTGGACTTCGGCCTCGCCAAGCGGGGCCAGGGCCCCACCGGCCGCACCGCGCAGACGCGCACGGACATGGTGGTGGGCACGCCGGAGTACATGGCCCCGGAGCAGGCGCGAGGCCAGGAGGTGGGTCCGATGACCGACCTCTACGCGCTGGGCGTCGTCACCTTCGAGATGGTGACGGGGCGGCTGCCCTTCATCGGCAGCTCGCCGGTGGACCTGCTGATGAAGCACGTGGAGGCGCGTCCGCCCCGGCCGTCGGAGTTCGTGCCCGACCTGCCGCCCGCGCTGGATGCGTTCATCCTGCAGATGCTGACCAAGGACCCGGAGGCGCGCCCCAACTCGGCGGACGCGCTCCGGCAGCAGCTCCACAAGCTGCGCCGCTCCCTGCGCTCCACCACGCACTCCAACGCGAGCGCGCTCGCCCCCACCCAGCCGAAGCCGTCCGTCCCGGACGACGCCGCCTCGCGCAGGCCCACCGCGCCCGTGCCCGCGCCGACGGAGCTGGGCGCGGAGCGGAGCCTGCGGCCGACGGCCGTGCTGGATGCGCCCGCGCGCAAGCACCTGCCCGTGGCCGTGGCGGTGGGGACGGCCGCGCTGCTGCTCGTCGGCGCCGCGGCGTTGATACTGCGCGAGCCGGCCCGCGCCGTGCCGCTCACGCCGCAGCGCGAGGTGGACGCTCGCGCCGACCGGCTCGCCGCGGAGGTTCGGGACGAAGCCCACGCCGCAGCGGCGGAGAACGAAGCTCCCGCCGAGCGTCTCGCAGCGGAGGCTCGGGACGAAGCCCACGCCGAGGCGGCGGGGAACGAGGCTGGGTCTGCGCAGCTCGCCGGGGCGGCTCGGAAC
Organism: Myxococcus faecalis; assembly: GCF_050039385.1. NCBI lineage: Bacteria > Pseudomonadati > Myxococcota > Myxococcia > Myxococcales > Myxococcaceae > Myxococcus > Myxococcus faecalis. Next base: position 3,917,527 of record NZ_CP144336.1, read on the forward strand.
GAGGCTGGCACCGCGCAGCTCGCCGCGCTTCCCCGGGATGAAACCCGCGCCGGGCAGCAGGTCCCTGGGGTGGGTGGCGCCGTCGGAACCTCGGCCGTCGGTGATGGCCAGAATCCCGCGGGCTCCACCGCACAGCAGGCTCCCACCGTCGCGAGCGCGCCCGTCGCAGCCCCGTCCGAGTCCGAAGCAGGGTCCGAGGGCTCGGCAACCGCCACGAGGAAATCACTGGCCCTCGCGAAGTCCACGCGAGAGACGAGTTCCACCACCGACGAGCCGGAGACACTGGCCCGTGCCGGACGGCCCTCGAGCGCGAGCAAGCCCACCACCACCCCCTTGGACCCGCAGTCGCGCGCCAAGGTGCTCAAGCGCATCGAATCGTTGGAGGAAGCCCTGCCCGAGCTCCTGGCTCAGAAGCGGGTGACGAGCCCGGGCGCCATGTTGAATCGGCTGGACAACCTCCGCATCGCCGCCAAGGACGCCGGCGACGCCGAGTCCCTCCGCAATGTCCAGCAGGGCATCGACCTGCTGGAGAGGATGTTCATCAAGAAGTGAGGCCCGGGCGGACCGACGCGCGCCCGAGCGTCCCGCTCACTCCATGCAGCCCAGCTTCTGGGACGTCGCGTTGCGCGCGCGGTCCTCGCTCACCAGCTTCCACCCGGCCAGGTCCCCCAGCAACGTGTCGCGGTCCTGCCGCAGCACCGTGGGGTTCTTGCACTGGCGGATGTCCCAGTAGCGGTAGAACGGCGGCAGCGCGAGCTGGAGCTCGGCGAACTCCGCCAACTGCAGCTCGTTGAGCTCCTTCTTGAAGAGCCGGAAGGCCGCGTCCTCCACGCCGACGATGCCTCGCTCGAAGTAGAGGATGGCCAGGTCGTACGCGATGAGCTGGTCCTTCTGCATGAAGGTGTGCAGCCGGTGCGCGGCGACCGTCAGCTCCAGCTTGCCGGAGATGCCCAGCGACTGGGCGATGCGCATGGCCAGCAGCCGCTCACAGGCGCCCTCACCCGGCGGGGACGAGCCCATCGTGGCGCCCACGAACAAGCGCCAGGCCCAGGCCGCGCCGTCCTCGCGCGGCGTCTGGAAGTAGCGCGGGCAGTCCATGTGGCGGATGTAGAGCGCCACCAGGTCCTTGGGCAGCCGGGAGAAGTCAGGCCGGTTGAAGGTGATGGGGCGCGGGTTGCGCTCGAACTGGCCCGCGCGCAGGCTCATCCGCTCGCCCTCGATGCTGTGCTTGAGCAGCTTCTCGACGTCGAACTCGCTCTCGAGCTGGGGCAGCTTGCTGGCCGTATAGAGATACGTCAGCGGAATGAGCACGCCGGCCAGGCCGAGCATGAACAGGATTATCCACAAGAGACTCTTCACCGCCCCAGGCTACCAGGGGCAGCACGCGCCCGACACACGGGTTAGAACCGCACTCACCATGCCCGACTGGCATCCGGCCACCGTCACCGCCCGCACCCCCGCAGCCGATGGGCTCACCGACCTCGTGCTCGACATCCAGGGCACACCCCTGGTGGGAACCCACGCGCACCCCGGCCAGTACGTCCGGATGTGCCTGCCCGGGCTGCAGCCGGGGATGTTCGCCATCGCCTCCCCGCCCGAGGCCCAGGGGCTTCGCTGGGAGTTCCTGCTCAAGGACGGCAGCCCGCTGCCCGACGCGCTCATCCGTCTGCCGCTCGGCGCGCCGGTGCAGGTGTCCGCGCCCGAGGGCAAGGGCTTCCCCGTGGAGCGAGCGCGCGGGCACGACGTGCTGCTGTTCGCCACCGGCTCCGGCATCTCCGCCATCCGGCCCGTCATCGCCACCGTGCGAAGGGACCGCTCGCACTTCGGCCGCGTGAAGCTCTACTTCGGCGCGCGCACGCCCGGGGCCTTCGCGTACCAGGGCGAGCTGCACACGTGGGAGGAAGGCGGCGTCCAGGTGGTGCGCACCGTCAGCCAGCCCGGCGCCAGCGGCTGGCAGGGGCTCACCGGCTACGTGCAGACGCACCTGGGCGAGGAGGCCGTCGCGGATGCCCGCGCCTTCGTCTGCGGACAGCCCGGCATGTCCCAGGGCGTCATCGAGGCACTGCGTGAGCGCGGCGTGCCCCGCGAGCACATCTTCTTCAACTATTGAGCGACGGGCGCCCCGGGAGGAACCACGGTGGCGCCGTCGACGTAGCCCACGTCGAGCAGCACCGCGGACGGGTCGCTCTCCCCGGAGCTGCTGGCCACCTGCGGCGTCCACGCGGCCACGCCCACCCTGCGCCCATCCGGGCTGAAGCGCACCCGGCGCACGGACCAGTCGAAGCCGTACGAGCCCCGCGCGGCCTCCTGTCCCTCGGTGAAGAGGTGCACCTGCTTGTCCCAGCCCCCGGACACGAGCGAGCGCCCATCCGGAGAAATCGCCGCCGTGGACACCACGCCCCGGTGCACCGGCCACTTGTGCAGCACCTTCCCCGTCGCCGCGTCCACCACCGCGCCCGCGTTGAAGTCGCCCCGAGGCTCCTCGACGCCCTTGCGCTCGCGCTCGTACACGGCGCGGTCCCTCTCCGGCTTCTGCTCCGACAACCCCACGCCCAGCCGGGCGCCCCGCGCGTCCACCGTGACGTCGCTGACGTACGCGGGGAACGTGAAGTCCGAGCGCCGCGCGAGCACCAGCGTGTCCACCACCGCCGCGCCCGCCTGGGCACCGCCCTTCAGCGCGAGGCGCGCCTCCAGCGTCTGCTCGTCGAAGGCCACGTCCACCTTGTCGGAGAACGGCGCGCCCAGCACGCCCTGGAAGCCCTGCGGCACGCACGCGTCGCACACCGCCACGTCCACGTCGCGCACCTCCAGCGACTTGAAGCGCAGCGACTGTCCCCGCGCCACCCGCGCCTGCGTCGTGCCCAGCGCGCCCGGCACGTCCACCGTGTCCTTCAGCTGCGACAGGTCGATGCCCGCCTGCGTCGCGGCCTCGCGGGTGATGACCACCTGGGGCACGCGCGCATCCAGCGTGAAGCCCACCGGCGTCTTGCCGTTGAGCGCGCCCACCACGATGGTCGAGCCCCCCCGCCGCTCGAAGCGCACGCGCGCCTCCTGGGGCGACAGTGACTGGACCTCGGTGGTCCACGCGCGCACGTGCTTGTCCCAGCCGCCCGAGTACAGCGTCCCATCCGGAGAGAAGGCCACGCCGCTCACCGGCCCCTCGTGCCCGCGCTCCTCGGACACATAGGCCAGGTCCGGCACCGCCAGCACCGTGAGCAGGCCCTTCACGCCGCCCGCCACCAGCCACTGGCCCTCGGGGTGGAAGGCCACGACGGACAGCGGCTCCTCGGTGGCGCGCACGCCCCTGGGCTCGCCCGTGGCCGCGTCGAACAGGCGCACCGCGCCGTCACGCCCCGCGGTGGCGACCAGGCTGCCGTCTGGCGAGAAGGCCACGCCCTCCACGTCGAACTCGTACGGGTTGATGGCCGGGTCGCCCAGCTTCCGGGGCGGCGTCTCCAGCGCCCACAGCGTCAGGAAGTAGGAGCGCGAGCCCAGCCGCGTGTACGCCACGCGCCGCTGCCGGGGCGAGAAGTCCAGGCCCCAGATGAAGTCCGTCCGGTTGAGGACCGCGCCCTTGCCCAGCCCCGCCGTCGCGCCCGTGACATAGGCGCCCGGCGTCTCGTCCAGCCGGGACACCACGTCCGGAGGCAGCGTCGCGACACCATGCGCGCACCCACCACCGCCCGCCGCCAGCAGCGCCGCCGCCAGCAGCCCCACCCCACCCCTCATGAACCCGAGCCTCCCGTCGCGGAGGCCGCCTTCTCGCGCTCCTTGTCCACGTTGATTTCGGTGACGCCCTTGTTGTCGATGGACAGGAGGAAGAGCTGCTTGACGGCCTCGCGCTTGTCGTTGAACGAGGTGCGGCCGGTGGCGCCGTCGAAGTCCTTCAGGTTGGCGAGCGACTCACGCATCTGCGCGCGCGTGCGCGGAGCGCCCTCCTTCTTCTCCACCAGCTGGCGGAGCATGCGGCCGGAGTCGTAGCCGATGGCCTCCAGCAGGCCCGGGTCCTTGCCCGTCTCCTGCTTGTACGACTCGCGGTACTTGCGCACGAAGTTGCGCGTGGCCGGCCGCTGCGAGTCCACGAAGAAGCCGTCCACGTACACCGAGCAGGTGACGAACTTGCCGCCGCGCTCGATGAGCTCCGGCAGACCCGAGCGCCCCTTGGGGCTGCTCCACTGGTTGGCGCCGAAGAGCGTCACCGTCTTCAGCTCCTTCTTGCCCGTCGTCTTGCGGATGCGCTCCAAATCGCGCGGGTCGCACGCGTTGGTGACGATGTCCTCCACCGCCAGCGCCGGGGCCACCAGGCTCACCCGCCGCCAGTCGTCCGGCATGAAGATGGCCTCGAAGTCGATGATGGGCTCGACGTTGCTCTTCACCTTCTCCAGCGCCTTGCGGCGACGGAACGCGTCCAGGTTCTCACCCTGCAAATCCCTCACGCCCTCGACGTAGTCGCCGCGGTCCTCCAGGTAGTAGCGGCCCACCAGCTTCTTGGCCTCCTGGGTGAACGTCGTCTGGTCGTGCGAGTAGCGCTCCGCGCCCCGCACCACGCCGCCCTGGTCCACCACCTGGTCCCAGAACTCGTTCGCCAGCTCCACGCCGTAGGGGATGTTCGGGTACAGCAGGGCGAACTTCTTGTAGCCCTTCACGTTGATGGCGTAGTCCGCGACGGCGTTGGCCTGCGCGGCGTTGGTCAGCATGTTGCGGAAGACGTACGCGCCCAGGTCCGTGACGCCGTCCTGCCGCGTCATGGTCAGCAGCGGCACCTGGAGCTCCTCGGCCACCAGCGCCGCGCGCTTGGAGTCCTCCGCGAGCACCGGCCCCAAGACAGCGATGGCGCCGTCGTCGAACGCGAGCTGCTCCATCGCCTGGCCCGTCTTGTTCACGTCGCCCTGCGTGTCCTTCACCACCAGCTCGATGTCGCTGCCCTCCAGGCCCAGCTGGATGCCACGCAGCACCGCCTCGCCGATGGGCTGGTAGCGGCCCGTCATGGGCAGCAGCACGCCCACCGTGCGGGGCTTGGCCTCCACGCGCCGCGTGGCGCGCGCGAGCAGCTCCCGGGCCTGGGGCGCGAACGGACTGCCAGGCGCCTCCGCGAGGAAGCGGTTGAGCGTCTCCTCCAGCCGGCTCCACTCGCGCAGGTGGTAGTAGACGCGCGCCAGCTTGAAGGTGAGCACAGGCCAGGCCGGGTTGGACGGCGACAGCCCGTCCGCCACGCGCGCGATGTCCACGAAGTCCGCGCGGCCCTCCACCAGCGCCTCCACCCGGGCCACCGCGGCGTCACGCTCCGCCTGCGTCTTCGCCTGCCCCGCCTCCTCCACCGCCATCGTCAGCGACTGGCCGTACAGGCCCGCGCCCTCGGCCGCGCGCGCCGCGTCACGCAGCAGCTGCTCCTTCTCGGCGCCCTCGGCGCGCTCGGCCAGGCTGGACAGCGTCTGGTACGCGTCCCGGTACGCGCCCACCTCCATGGCGGACAGCGCCAGCTTGCGCTTGGCGTCCTCGGCCTGGGTGTAGAGCGGGTTCTCGAAGAGCAGCTCGTTGAAGGACTTGCGCGCGTTGACGTAGTCCTTCGACTCGAAGAACAGGACACCCGCCTGATAGAGCGCGTCCTGGCCCGCCGTCGTCGCCGGGTACGCCTTGCGCACGGACAGGTAGGCCTCCGCGGCCCGCTTCTTGTCCGGCGTGGCCTGGGCCGTCTGCCGCGCCTGGGCGAGCGCCGCGTCCGCGGACGCGTCCTTGCGCACCTCGATGGCGGGCTTCTTCGGGAACGGGTCCCCCGTGGGCACGTCCTCGCCCGTGGTGCCACCGGACGGGATGCGGGAGGAACGAGGACAGGCCGTCAGCAGCAGGGCCAGCGCGACGATGAGCGAGCGGCGCAAGGTAGGCAGGACTTCCATGGCAGTGGGGTGCATAGCAGCGGCGACGCGCCTCCGTCGACAACGGAGCGGGGAGAAGATTCCTCGCGGAACCCCTCCCCTGCTGCACCCTTCATGCCCATGCGGCCGCTTGCCCCAGGCCGCGTTGACTTCCTCACGTTGGCGCGGCACCCGGACCACGCCCGCGCGGCCCTGGGGCCACGCTCCATGGATTCCCGGGCCTCCACGTGGGGCGGCCGGCCGGACACGGCAGGTCCGGCCTCACACGCCTCAGCCGAAGAGCTCCTTCACCTTGGCGAAGAAGCTCTTCGACTGGGGATGGGACTCCTCGCCCGACAGCTCCGCGAGCTTCTCGAGCAGGTCGCGCTGCTTGGAGGACAGCTCCGTGGGCGTCTCCACCACCACGCGCACGTGCTGGTCTCCGCGCTGCTGGCTGTGCAGATGGGGGATGCCCTTGCCCTTGAGCCTGAAGACTTTTCCGGACTGGGTGCCGGCGGGGATGGTCATCTTCACCTTCCCGTCGAGCGTGGGGACGTCGATCTTCGCGCCCAGCGCCGCGTGCGTGAAGGAGATGGGCACCTCGCAGAAGACCTCGTACTCCTCGCGCTGGAAGAGCGGGTGCTCCTTGACGATGACGGTGACGTAGAGGTCGCCGGCGGGGCCGCCCCGGTCGCCGGGCTCGCCCATGCCGGTCAGCCGCACGCGGGTGCCGTTGTCCACGCCCGCGGGGATGGCCACCTCGATGACCTCTTCGGACGGCGTCTTGCCCGAGCCCTTGCAGCGCGCGCACGGGTCCGGCACCACCGCGCCCGTGCCGCCGCAGTCACCGCACGGCCGCGACACCGCGAAGAAGCCCTGGGTGTAGCGCAGCTCGCCGTTGCCGCCGCAGGTGCCGCAGGGCCGCGGACCCGCGCCGCTCTTGCTGCCCGAGCCGCTGCACGTCTCGCACTTCTTCGGCCGGGGAATCGTCACCTTGGGCCGGCTGCCGAACGCGGCCTCCTCGAAGGTGATCTCCAGGTTGTAGCGCAGGTCCGCGCCACGCGAGCTGGTGCGACGTCCGCCACCCCGGCCGCCGCCGAAGATGTCGCCGAAGATCTCGCCGAAGATGTCGTTGATGTTGACGCCCTGGAACCCGCCGCCCGCGCCGCCGAAGCCCTCGAAGGGGTTGCCCGAGTGCCCGAAGCGGTCGTACTTCGCCCGCCGGTCGGGGTCGCTCAGCACCTCATAGGCTTCCGAGGCCTCCTTGAACTTCTCCTCGGCCTCGTTGTTCCCCGGGTTGCGATCCGGGTGGTACTGGAGCGCCACCTTGCGAAACGCGCTCTTGAGCTCCTGCGCGGAGACGGTCTTGGCCACACCCAAGACCTCGTAGTAGTCGCGTTTCTGTCCCGCCGCCGCTGGCATTCGCTTCAACCCCTGGAATTTGCTGGACTTTTTGACTCAGCGAAAAACTCTGAGTCACTATAACGCAGCCGAACGCGCCAGCAATCCAGGGGGCGGAAACGAGGGCCGCCCGGGGGCCGTGGGGCCCGCCGGGCGGTCGAAGAGGGCGTCGAGCCTCGGTTGGGGCGGGTGGGCCTAGACGGTCCACACGCGGTTGGCGGTCAGCTCCATGCGGGCGAGGCGACGCTTGAGCGTCGGGTCCACGGCGCCGGTGGAGGCCCACTTGGGCACCACGAAGTGCAGCTCCGCGTTGTAGAGCTTGGCGGCGCTGGCGAGCAGGCTCCAGCGGTTCTCCGCGGTCGGCTCCTCGACCATGCTCGGGGTGACGATCTCCAGGATGATGGGTGTGCGCGCCGAGTCGGACTGGCGGCAGGTGAAGTCGGGACGCGCATCCTCGATGGTGCCCGACAGGATGGGAGGCGGCATGAAGCCGGGGAGACGGGCCTTGATGTCCGTGTATCCGATGGTGCGGAAGTACTCGGCCATGAGCCACAGGAGCCGGCGGCGCTCCTCGTCTTCAACCACCGGCTCGCAGCCCGGATTGAAAAGGACCTCTTTTTCGTTATTGGTGTCCATGGCTCCCCTGAAGCTGTCCGCAGGGATGGAGGGGGGCAATGGAATGGGCCTGCCTGCCAGTGACGGTTGGTGGCAGGGCAGGCGACGGGGCACGACGCTCCGGTCGCCCCTGGACGTGGACCTGCTGACGACTCAGTGACAGAGTCCGCCGCCGAACAGTGGCTCCTCGTCCTTCCGCACACGTCTACCGCCGACTCCTCGGCTATCTGCGTCCCTACCGCCCGTTGCTCGCGGCGGGCGTGGGCGCGTCCCTGGTGGCCGCGATGGCCACGTCCGCGTACGCGTGGGTCGTCGGCCCCCTGTTGCGCGCGGTGCTGACGAGTCAGCCCGTCACGGTGGCGGGCGTGTCGCTGCCGGGTGATGCGTTGTTGCGACGACTGCCGCTGGTGGTCATCGCGCTCGCGCTGGTGAAGGCCGCGGCCCAGTTCCTCCAGGGCGGGCTGATGCAGCGGCTGGGCCAGCGGGTGATGGCGGATTTGAGAGGCTTCCTCTACGGGCGCCTGCTCGGACAGCCGCCCGCGTTCTTCGAGCGGCGTCACTCGGGAGAGCTGCTCGCGCGCTTCACGTCGGACGTGCCGTTGGTGGAGTTCTCCATCACGCAGGCGCTGTCATCGTACGTGAAGGACGGGCTGCAGGCGTTGGCCCTGTTGACGACGTGCTTCCTCATCGACGCGAAGCTTTTCCTCTTCACGTTCATCGTGGTGCCGGTGACCGTGCTGCCCATCAATCGCTTCGCCCGCTCGCTGAAGAAGGTCGCCGCCCGCTCGCTGCAGAGCCTGGGCGTGCAGACGTCGCTGATGGCCGAGCAGCTCCAGAACCTGCCGGTCGTGCAGGCCTACGGCGGGCAGGCGCGCGCGCTCGAGGCCTTCGACGTGGAGGCGGACAAGTACCTGGGCGAGATGCGCCGCTCGCTGTTCCTGCGCGGCGCGGTGAGCCCCACGGTGGAGCTGCTGGGCATCGCGGGCGTGGCCATGGCGGTGGCGTGGGGCGCGCGCGCGGTGTCGGCGGATCCGGAGCTGGCCGGGCGGCTGCTGTCGTTCCTGGCCGCGGCGCTGCTGTTGTACCAGCCGGTGAAGTCGCTGAGCGGCACGCTGTCGCAGGTGCTCACGGGCCTGGCCGCGGCGGAGCGGCTGTTCGCCATCGCGGACGAGCCCTCGCCTCCAGACACGGGGGACGACGCGCGGCCGCTGTCGAGGGCGCTGGTGCTCAAGGACGTGAGGGCCACGTACCAGGACGGGCGCGAGGCGCTGCGCGGCGTGGACCTGGTGGTGCCCGCGGGCAAGCGCGTGGCGCTGGTGGGGCCATCGGGCGCGGGGAAGACGACGCTGTTCTCCGTGCTGCTGGGCTTCCTGCCGACGTCGGGCGGACAGGTGTTGTGGGATGACACGCCGCTGTCGTCGCTCAAGCCGTCGAGCGTGCGCGGACAGCTCGCGTGGGTGCCGCAGGAGCCGGTGCTGTTCTCGGGGACGGTGCGACACAACCTGCGGCTGGGACGGCCGGAGGCGACGGACGCGGAGCTGTGGGAGGCGCTGAAGCTGGCGCACGCGGAGGACTTCGTGCGCGCGCTGCCGGGGGGACTGGACGAGTCCGTGGGCGAGCGCGGCGCGAGGCTTTCGGGTGGACAGCGGCAGCGGCTGGCGCTGGCCCGCGCGTTCCTGTGCAAGCCGTCGGTGTTGCTGCTGGACGAGCCGACGAGCGCGCTGGACGCGGCGAGCGAGGCCGCGGTGGGCGCGGGGCTGGAGACGCTGATGCGCGGGCGCACGGTGCTGGTGATTGCGCACCGGCTGTCCACCGTGCGCGACGCGGACGTCATCGCCGTGGTGGAAGAAGGCCGCATCGTCGAGGCGGGCACCCACGCGGAGCTGCTCGCGCTGCGCGGCCGGTACACGCGACTGCTGGGTGAGGGCGCGGTCGCAGCGTAAGGCCTCCTGCCGGACACCCGCGCGCGCGGTGCTTGCCTCCGGGCACCTGCTCTGCCAGCGTCCCGAGCGCGTCATGCGTCACCGGGAGCCCCTGTCCCTCAACGCGTTGCTCCTGGTGCCCTCCCTGGCACTCGCCGCCCTCGCGTGCGTGGCGGTGTCCGCGCGCCAGGGAGTGCTCGCCGCCGCCACCACCAGCACCCTCGTCCTGGTCCCCGTCGTCTTCCGATTGTGGACCCGCACCTGGTACCGCGGGCTCGTCGTGCGGGGCCTGGGCATCTTCTTCATCGGCATGCACGTGCCGCTCCTGCTCGCCGGCGCCCTCGCCTACGGCCGCATCGGCTGCGCCGAGGGCGGGTGCCCGCAGCTCTACCTGCTGGGTGTGCTCGCCTCCCCCATCGCCGGCGCGCTCTCCACCGTCGTGTACTGGCTCATCGGTCGTCCCCCAGTCTGAATTCCAAGAATTACCTGTAGAGACTAGTCTATCCGGGAATGCTTGTTACTCTGCGGCCCCGTCTCGCCCCTGCACTCTGCGTCGCCTCGGCCGTGCCGGTCACTGTCGTCGTGTGGTGCTTCACGCTCGCACCGCTGATGAACGGCCCGGAGGCGTTGGCGGAGGTGGTGGACGCAGCGGGTCCTTTCGCCGCGATGGTGGCCCTGTCGTTGCTGGTGGAGCTTCCGCTGTTGTCGCTGGCCCTGGCGAGCACGGGGCTGGGTCGTCGGGTACCGCTGGCGGTGATGCTGGGCATGGCCACGCTGCCGTGGATGGTGGGGCTGCTCGGCACCGAGGTGCTGGTGGGCCGCGCGATGTCCAGCCTGACTCGGCTGTCCACGCAGGACACCGCGCTGGATGTCGCCCTGAGCACCGGCCAGGCCATGGCCCCCCGACTGTTGGGCGCGTGGACGAGCACCGCGCTGTTGCTGGGACTCTCGCTGGGGCTGGCGCTGGCGCGCTTCGGCCCTGCGTGCGCGGACGAGGCCGGGGGCGCGCGGCGTGCCCGGGGGCTGCTGCTGGCCAGCGGGGTGACGGCGGCGCTGGCGTCCGTGGCGGCGGTGGGCGCGCTGGAGGCGCGTCACTTCCTGGAGATGCTCACCGGCCTGGGAGAGGTGCCCCATGCCGGGCGCGAGGAGTGGGTGTCCTTCGGCATGGAGTCCGCCGTGCGGCTGCGCGAGCTGCGGTGGATGTGCACGTCGGTGCTGGTGGTGCTGGGCATCATGCTGCTGGCGCGCGGCCTCAGCCGCCAGGACCCCTCCCACCGCAGGCCGCGCTGGGTCCCCAGGCTGGTGCCCGCGGCCGCCGTGACGGCGCTGCTGGTGATGGACCTGCACCCGGTGCGCTCGGTGGCGCGCACCACCCACGTCACCCTGCCTCGCGACACGGTGCCCACCACGCTGGACATGCTGCGACTGCTCGGCCTGGAGATCGCCCCCGCTCAGAGCAGCCAGATGAGCAACAGGAGGCCCACCACCACCCCCACGCCGAACACGGCGAGCATCACCATGCCCTCGGAGCCGCGCGACACCGGCGGCGCCACCTCGTGAGGATGCGGCGCGCCGAACACGTACTGGACCTGCTCCTCCTGCGACGACGGCTCGGGCGTGACGGGCGGGGACACGGGCGCGGACTCCAGTGAGGGCAACGTGGGCTCGGACGGGCGCTGGGACTCGCGGACGATGACGCCCGCGCCGGCCATCTCCAGGCCCTCGCGGGCGAGCGCCAGCACGCGCTGCATGTGGAGGATGTAGCGGTCCTGGCCGGTGTACGTGCCCATCGCCTGGGCGGCGCGCACGAGCCGGTGGGGGACCAGCTGAGGGTCCGCCTTCACCACGGGCACCGTGGGGCCGCCGTGGGCCTCCACGCGGCCGGTGCGCACGCCCTCGCCGCTGGCCCACATGTAGTGGTCCTCCAGCAGCGTCAGCTCCTGCCTGCGCACGCGCCCGTCGGAGTCCACCTGGGACATCAGCTCCGCGCCGTCGGTCCCCATGTGCCAGACGGTGCGCAGCCCGTTCTCTCCCGGCGGGCCCTCCACCGCGTGGACGCGGGAGAGGGCCAGCACCGCGGTCTTCAACGTCTCCGGCGAGGACTCGGCCATTCGGGATGGGAGACTAGGTGCGCCGGCTCCGAAACGGAAGGCGGCCATGCCCCCGCCCGCCCGCCCCCAAAGGCTCCCGCGGCCGCGGCCGCCTGCCCACGTTGAAGGGGTGACGGGCGCGTGCGCCAGCCAACACCTGGCGCGCCCGACGCCTGCGCAGCGAGGTCCGCCATGCCCATCCTCATCCCCAAAGAGCCCCTGGAGACGCCCTTCACGCTGCCCGACGAGCGCGCGCCCATCACGGGGGAGCCCGACGAGCACTTCCTCACCGGACAGGTGAGCTGGGACGGCACGCGCCAGCACGGCGGCGGCCACGTCCCGGAGGACTTCGAGTGGACGTCCAACCCGAAGGAGCGCCAGGACGACCTGATGGGCGAGTGGCCCCAGGACTCCTGATGCCGCGTGCGCTCGGCAGCCCGCCGGGGTAAGCGTCCCGCCGCCATGAGCCGCTCCAAGGACCGAGGCAGTGACTTCCAGCGCCAGTTCGAGGGCGCGTCGATGCTGGATGGATTGCTGGAGCTGTCCGGCAGCCCGTACGACACCGCGGAGGTGCTCGCCCGCATGCAGGCGGCGCACGCCAGGGGCCGCCCCCAGGGCGACGTCATCCCGGGGCTCTTCGAGGGCGAGCCGCGCTTCCCGTCGCCGGATATCGCGCGCAAGCTCTACCAGAACCTCTTGGGGCTCTGGGACCTGGTGGTGGAGGGGCGCGTGGTGCGCCTGGAGGACGGGGAGCGGCCGCCCCGGCCGAAGAAGAGCCGGCCCGTCGCGCCCGCGGACTTCCACCCGGGCGAGCCCTCGAGCGAATTCATCGAGACGGCCTGGCGTTATCTGGAGGATGACGAGAAGGCGCGCACGCGGCTGATGCACGCCTTCGAGAACCGACAGGATGCCCTGCTGGGCGCGCTTGACGCCGCGGGGCTCACGGACGAAGGATACGGGGTCGCCCGCCACCTGCTCTTCGAGCTGTACGCCATGCTGGAGCTGGGTTGGTCGCCGGGGGTCGCTTCGGTGCGCCCGGCGGCGCTGGTGGCGGACACGACGGCTCCACCGGTGCCCGAGTCGCTGCGGACGTACGCGGCCGAGGCGCTCTTCGAGGCGGAGCAGGACGAGGAGCAGCCCCTGACCGCACAGGAGCTGGAGGTGGTGCGCACCCTCGTCCAACGCGGACTCGCGGCGCTCTGGGGCGCACGCAAGGGGAGATGAAGGATGGCCAAGGACAACGACGACGGCGGCGGCTTCTCCGGGAAGCGCAACAAGACGTGGCGCGAAATCGACGCGGGCCGCGCCAAGGGCAGCAAGTACCACTCGCGCCAGGATGACCCCGCGCAGCAGAAGATCGAACGCAGCGCGAGCTACCAGAAGTACAAGGCCGCCGCGGACGCGCTCTTCACGGGCGGCGAGCTGCCGGAGGGCCTGGCGAAGACGTTCGACCCGGAGGGCAAGCGCAAGGCCCAGAAGCAGGCCATGCAGAAGGTGACGGAGTCCGAGACGCGCGCCGACTGGGTGAAGGCCGTGGTGGACTACCTGGAGAAGTACCCGGAGCTGCCCGAGGACGCGTACTTCCTCGACAGCCTGCTGGACCACCCGCGCGAGCGCATCGTCGACAAGGCGCTGGCCCGGCTGGAGGTGCTGGTGGAGGAGGGCAAGCTGCAAAAGAAGCCGCAGAGCCTGGACCAGCGGCTGAAGTCGGTGGAGCTGACCAGCATGGACCCGGACATGCAGGGCCGCGCCAAGGCGCTGCGCGAGAAGCTGCGCGCCTGAGTCGCACGGGTGGTGTCCGACGGGACGTGGCGCGACGACACGCGCCTCAGGGCCCGCGAAGTCGACCCCGGTGCACGAGCACCACGGAGCGCAGCCCCTTCTCGGCGGGCGCCTGGATGATGCGCAGCTCCTCACCGGGGCGGGTGTAGACGGACGTCTCCCCGTCGGCGAGCCGCCAGCCGTCGCGCCCCAACGCCTGGGCGTAGAAGGCGCGCACTTCGGCCTCGGACATGGGGACCTGGAAGGACAGCGTCCTGGAGCTCTCGTCGCTCACGCGCATCACGCCGTGCGCGCCGGGAGGGAGCGTGGCGACGTCACCGGCGATGCTCGGCTCGCGGGCCAGGGCGTGGTTGGCCTCGCCCAGGTACACGAGCGTGACGCCGCCCTCCTGAGGCTGGAGGATGACGGTGTAGGTGAGCCCCCGGTACATGTCGACGCCGGTGAGCATGGCCGCGCCGCTGGCGAGCTGGGGCTGCTCGGAGCCTGGAGGGACGTGAAGGCCGCCCGCGCGGAAGGCATCCGCGAAGCGCTGCACCAGGTCCTGCGCGGAGTCCTTCACCACCACGGCGCGGAGCACCACGGGTACGCCGTTGGCGTCGAGCACCTCGCTGGCGTCCACCTGTTCGAGCACGCGCAGCGACGGCCACGCGAAGCGTGGTCCGGTGTCCGCGGAGGGGCTCGCGCCGGACTTCGCGGCGTCGCTCGCGCTTGTGGCACGAGACGCGCCCGATGCCGCGGCGCCCGACTTCGCTGCGGGCGTGCTCGCGCTGGCTGCGCGTGGTGCGATTGATGGCGCGGCACTCGACTTCTCGGTACCCGTGCCCGCGCTGGCTGCGCGTGGTGCGCTCGACGGTGCGGCACTCGACTTCTCGGCACCTGCACCCGCGCTGGCCGCACGTGGCGCGCTCGGCGGTGCGGCACTCGACTTCTCGGCACCTGCGCTCGCGCTGGCTACACGCGGCGCGCTCGATGGCGCGGCACTCGACTTCTCGGCACCTGCGCCCGCTTCGGGCATGCGTGGAGCGCTCGACGGCGCAGTGCTCGACTTCTCGGCGCCCATGCCCGCCCCGGGCACGCTCGGCTTCGCGGTGGCAGTGCTCGCTCCCACGACGCTCGGAGTGCCCGATGGCGCGGTGTTCGGACTCGCACCAGGGCGCGGCGGGTTTGAATCAGGCCGCGCCAGGTCGCTCGCCCGGGCCGCGCGCCGAGACTTCGGCTCCGAGATGCCCGTGCTCGGCGAGCCTCGCTTCACAGGCTCCTGCTCGCCCCCTGGCGTGCTCGCGGCGACAGGCGCCGTGCCCAGCAGGCACAGGACGGCGAGCACGGACCTCACCGCACCCGCACTCCACCCAGCCACCGGTTCTCCCGGGGAACGTCGTACCGGCGCGCCAGGTTCGAGGCCCGGAACGGCGTCGTCTCCCAGACGGACTGGCCGCCCGCGTGCGTGGCGCCGATGTTCTCCTCGTAGCGGTCCTCCTCGCCCCGGAAGCTCATGAAGAACTGGTCCTCATTGACCGACTCCGCGCCCACCAGGCCCGCCAGCGCCGAGCCCGCGTTCCCGCCACCACCGTTGCGCCGGTACACCCGCTCCGCCCAGAGGTAGTAGTCCGGGTTGCCACACACCCTGCCGCTGTTGATGCTCAGCGCGCAGGCCCGTCCCTCCGCCACCGTCGACAGACCCCAGTCGTCCAGGAACACCCCGAACCGCCCCCGGCACTCGCCCGCCGTCGCGCGCCCCGCCGCGCACACGCGGAACGTCGCCGCCGCCGCGCGCTGCGAGGTCTGGAAGAAGCTCGGCTCCATGAAGCGGCCGATGCGCTCGGCGCGAAGCCGCGTGGACGCCGTGCAGCGCATGCCCGGCGACGCCACCCGCATCGTCGCCAGCGGCCCTCCCGCATGCTGCGGCTCCAGCGTGGGGACTCCCGCCGGGAGCTCCGGCTCGCAGTCCACCTGGATGGGCTGCGCGCGAGCGACGGCGAGCTGCACCGGCACCCCACCCGCTCCGTCCATGCGGCTGCGCCCGTCGTAATCCACGTAGCGCCCGTTCGCCTCCGCCAGCGCACCCGTCACCGCGGAGGGCCGCTGCCACTCCCCCGCCGCCGGGTCGTGCATCACGCGCCCCGTGGCGTTCCAGAGCGCGAAGTTGGCGGCCTCCTGCACCTTCAGCGTCAGCGCGCCCACCTCCGCGAAGTAGATGCCGAACAGGAGGATGGTGACGAACACCATCAACCCCAGCGCCGTCTCGATGAGCGACTGACCTCGTCGTGCCGCGCGTCGCGAGCGCATGTCAGTACCCCGCTCCCCGCCGGCTGCCGCCGCGGTAACCCGCCTCTTCCAGCTCCCGCAGCGTCCGGCCGTGCTCCGCGAACCCCGCCGTCTCCAGGCTCTGCGCCGGCCTGTCGTCCACCGCGCCCTCGGCGCTCACCAGCGTGGCGCGCCAGAAGGGGTTGAGGAAGTTGGGCGGCTCGCGCCAGCCTCCCCCCTGCGCCGCCGCGCGCGGCCGGTGGTAGTAGACGATGCCCGCCGACAGCGCGACCTGGTTGCGCTGCACGCTCTCACGCCCCGTCGGACGCGAGCGCCCCAGCGGAATCGAGAGGTCGAACTCCGTCGTGTTCTCCTCCGAGAACTTGAAGCGGAAGAACAGGTTCCACGGGTCCGGGTTCCTGCGGCGCGCGTCACTGCCGTAATCGCGATGCAACACCGAGTACAGCTTCGGCTGCGCGTAGTGGTTGCTCGGCCCGCGCCACATCTCGTCCACGTTGTAGCTCATGGCGAACGGCCAGATGCCCGGGCACGTCACGCACGCGCCCAGCGTGTGCCGCTCGTAGAGGGGCTCGCCCGCCTCGGGCGCCTGCCCCGGCGGCAGGCGCAGGCCGTAGACGTGCTGGTCCTGCGGCGTCTGCTGCTCGTCGGACATCACCCACGCGTCCGTCACCGGCACCGGCGCGGGCGGCGCGTTGCTCGCGCACTGCGTGGGGACGATGGCCGTCCCGTGGTCATGGCCCGTGGCGTTGCGCCCCGACACCGTGTTGTAGGTCGAAGGGTCCATCTCCGCGGCGGAGCCGTAGCGACGGAAGGCCGTGGAGCGCGCCGCGCCGCCCGTGCCGAACCCCGCGCTGCCGGTGGGCCGGTTGTGCACCCACGTCCAGCCCAGGCTGCCCATGGTGGCGTTCAGGTGCGCGCGCGAGGCGCCGCCCACCGGGCACACCGCGCCGCCGCCACAGGCGCCGCCGCCTCGCCGCACGGCGTCCATCAGCGGCCCGTGGCGAGGCACGTCCTCGGAGCCGTTGAGCTCCAGGAAGCTCTTGGCCGCGCCGTCCGCCGTCGCCTCCAGCTCCGGGTTGGCGCCCCGGGCGATGCGCACCGCGAGCTTCTGTCCGGCGATGTGCTCGGTGAGCAGGTGCGCGTAGATTTCCAGCCCCGCGCGGTACAGGTTGCCCGCCTTGCCCTGGGCCAGCTTCGTCTGCGTGGCGGCGTCCTTGTCCCGCGCCTCCCACTCCGTCACGGTGTACTTGGGCGCGCAGACCATGTGGGCCGCGTACACCTGGCTGCTGCGGCTGATGAGCGCCTGGGTGCCGGCCATGGCCACCATGTGCGCCACCTGCGCGCGGTTCATCACGGAGATGGCGTTGAACGTGCGCGCCGCGGCCACCGCCTGGCTGTAGGCCGCCGCGTCCGCCGCCATCTGGATTTCGACGCGCTCCTTGGCGCGCATGCCGAAGCCCAGCGTCATCAGCACCATCAACGCGAGGAGCAGCAGCGTCAGCGCGAAGAGGACGAGCGCCTGACCGCGCGGAGCACTCAGAAGCCGGTGACGGGACATTCGGCGCCTCGCGGGAAGTTCTGGGCCATCACCGGCGTCATCATCCGCATCGCCGCGTGGACCTGGATGGGGAACACGAAGTGGCCCTGCCGGCTCCACGCCACCATGCGCTCGTCGAGCGCGCCACCGGGCCAGTCATCCGGCCCCAGGGGCGGCGCCTCGTCGTTCCACCAGTCCGACTGCTTCTGCGCCGGCATCAGCGGGTTGGTGGCGGTGTAGCGACGCAGACCGAAGTGGGCCAGGAACATCCGGCTCATCACCCAGTTCGCGAAGGGGATGCGCATGTAGTACCAGGCCACCATGCGGATCTCCAACGTGCGGTTGTCGAGCGCCGCGTCGCTGTCCGTGGACTGGTCGAACAGCAGGTCCTCGTTGAAGGCGAGCGACTGCACCCACGCGACGTCCGGCGAGTCGCGGACGATCTCCACCATGGGGCCCCGGAACAGGTTCCCGTAGGAGCTGGTCACCCGGTACTCGTTGTCCCGCCGCACCCGGAACGCGTCCGCCAGCGCGCGCGGGCTGTCCGTGCGCACCACCGACGGCAGCATCGTCACCATCGCCGCGTGCATCATCGGCAGGCAGTCCGCGTGGTTGAGGCTGCCAGCCCGCACCGCCCGGTACACCGCCACCTGCGCCAGGATTCGCGCCTGCAGCATCATGAAGAGCTGCAGCGTCCCCAACACCAGGAACACCACCAGCGGGAGCGTCAGCGCCGCTTCCACCGCTGCCTGTCCGGACTGCCTGGATGTGGGTGAAATGGCGCGGGGAAGCATACACCTTCCAATTCCCTGAATCTTGTTGATTGAGGAATCGGTCAACTGGACCGTAGCCAAATTCGGTACCCAGCCCCACTGTCCACGACACAGTGGGACTGTCCGCGCGAGCCTCCGACACCTCGCGTCACGGGCGCAACACCCCGCCCTGCCCCGCACGTCTCAGCGGTTGAGAATGAAACCGCAAGCCGAGTCGAGTGTCACCTTCGCGTCACGAAGGGCGTGGAGCAGACGCTCGTAGTGCGCATGCTCGGCGCCCAGCTGGGTGGCGAGGGCGTCATCCGACAGGCCCTGGTGGTCCAGGGACAGGCGCAGGCGCTCCAGGCCGGCGTCGCGCTCGGCCTCGATGGCCTCGCGGGCGGCGGTGGTGAGCTTCTTCAGCGCGGCCTCGGCGGCCTTCTGGCCCACGGGCACCGCGGCGTCGAGGAAGGTGTCGAAGCCCGGGAAGGCGCGCGACACCTCGTCGCCCTTGAGCGTCTTGCCCTCGGCCTCCAGCGCGGGGAGCAGCGCGTCGTCGGCCCTGGGGCCGGAGGCGCCCCCGTCCACCACGGCCACGTGGACCAGGGTGCGCTCCAGGAAGCGCGCCAGCTGACGGCTGGGCACGCGCGCGCCGGGCGAGGTGTCCTCCGGCTCCGGCAGCTGCAGGTGGTAGAGCAGCTCCACGCCGCGCGCCTTCTGGGGCCCGCGCTTCTCGATGAAGCGGAACGCGCTGCGGCCATAGGGACCGTCGCGCAGGAAGCCGAACAGCGCCTCCACCAGCGGGTGGCCGGTGGCGAAGTACTCCAGCTCCTCGGCCTCCACCGCGGTGTCGCGCCAGAAGGTGCCCAGCTGCGTGCGGTCCTCCAGCACGTCCAGCCCCGGCAGGCCGTCCACCTTCAGCGCGTGGCCGAACTGGAACGCCACCTGGAAGGCCTCCACCTGCTCGTCGGTGTCCACGCCGATGCCCACCCGGCGCGCCAGCTCCGTGACGGTCTCCTCCAGCCGCTCGTCCAGGTCCCGCGCGACGCCCCACAGGCCGTCCTCCAGCCCGAGCGCCTCGCCGTCGTCGCCGTCCTCGTCGGACTCGATGCCCATGCGCTCCTGGGCCTTCTTCACCAGGCGCTCCACCGCGGGGCGGTCGAAGCTGCGCACGTCCAGGAGCGGATCATACGCGCGCTTCACCTGCTCGCGCGCCGACTCCACCTTGGCCTTGAGCTCGCCCGCATAGGCCACGCGCGCCTCGCGCGGCAGCAGCGCCAGCTCCGCCAGCCGGTCCTCCACCTCCTCCAGCACCGCGTCCAGGCCGCCCACCGTCTCGCCGAACACGCCCACCGCGTCCGCCAGCAGCGTCAGCACGTCCGACGCCAGCGTGCCCGCCACGTCGAAGACGTGGATCTCCACCGGGTGCGTCTGGCCGATGCGGTCCAGCCGGCCGATGCGCTGCTCCACCGTCGCCGGGCTCCAGGGCAAATCGTAGTGCACCAGGTGGTGGGCAAACTGGAAGTTGCGGCCCTCGCCGCCCACCTCCGTGCAGAGCAGCACCTTGGGGCCCTCCGGGTCCCGGAAGCGCGCCACCTGCCTGTCCCGCTCCACCAGCGGCAAATCTCCGTGGTAGCCCAAGGCCTCCACGTTCTCGCGCGACAGCTCCGACTGGAGCATCTCCAGCGTGTCGCGGCTCTCGGTGAAGACAAGCACCTTCGCGGAGGGCTCCGCCTTCCACACGCCGCGCAGCACGCCCACGAAGGCGCTGAACTTCGCGTCGCGCGACGGCAGCTTCAGCACGTCCGCCTTCGCCTTGAGCACCGGGTTGGACTTCACCGCGCCGGAGAACGCCGCGGAGCTGGACTCCAGCCGGCGCAGCACGTTGCCCAGGGGCGCGCCCCTCAGCGTGCCCTGCGCCAGCACCTCCAAGGCCGCGTCGCGGACCTTCAGCTCCTCGGCGGGCAGCGCCACCGCGTGCCGGTGCAGCCTGCGCGTGGAGAAACCACCCACCACCGCACGACGGTTACGCACCAGCGTGTCGCTGAGGCTGTACGTCTCCGCCAGGTGCTGCAGGAGCGCTTCGGGCTCCTTGAGCGTCTTGAGCCGCGCGTCCTCGGGGAAGCGCTGGGCCAGGGCCTTCACCGCCGCCGTGGCCTGGGCCTTGCCGCCCTCGCGCAGCGCGCGCACCGCGGTGGACAGCTCCTCCTGGCGCGCGAGCCGCTCCTCGAAGCCCTTCACGGACGGGGCCGTGGCCGCGTCGATGAGGGTGAGCAGCCCGTGGTACTCGGCCGGGTCCAGCTGCATGGGCGTCGCGGTGAGCAGCAAGAGGCCCCAGGAGTTCTTCGCCAGCACGGAGGCGGCCTCGAAGGCGCGCTCGCCCTTCAGGTGGTGCGCCTCGTCGATGATGACCAGGTCCCAGAACGCGTCCTCGCCCGCGAGCTCCTGGCGGTGCTCCTCGCTGCGCGACAGCAGCTCCAGGCTGGTCACCACCAGCGGGAAGCGCGCCCAGGGCGACACGCCCGGGGCCTCCTTGAGGGACTGCGCGTAGCGGTCCGAGTCCATCAGCGTGAAGAGCTGGTTGAACTTGTGGAACAGCTCCACCAGCCACTGCACGGTGAGGTGGCTGGGGGCCACCACCAGACAGCGCCGCACCAGGCCCGACAGCCGCAGCGCGCTGAACACCATGCCCGCTTCAATCGTCTTGCCCAGGCCCACCTCGTCGGCGAGCACGAAGCGCGGACGCCGGGCGGACAACACCCGCTGCACCACGCCCACCTGGTGGGGTTTCACCATGACGCGGCTGGCGAGCAGCGCGCCCAGCGCGTCACACCGCCGCTCGTCGTCCAGCACCAGCGCCTGCTTGCGCAGCGTGAAGGCGCGCGCGTCCCCCACCCGACCCTCGCGAAGTGTCGACAACAGGTCCGAGCGCGGCGGCAGCGCGCGCACCTCGGACTCCGGCAGCTCGTCCTCCTCGCCCGTGTCCGCGTACCTCAGCACGTAGCGCCGCAGGCCCCGCGCTCCCGGCTCCTCGGCCACCACCAGGGCCAGCCGCCCCTTGTACGTCACCACCGGCTCTCCCGGAGGCAGCGGGTAGGACACCAGGGCGCCGCCCTTGGTGGACACCAGCACCGGGGCGTCCTCCCGTGCGGGGAAGACGACGAGCGCCTTGGCTCCGTCCTCCTGGAGGGACAGCAGGTGACCCACACCCCATTCGGGCTGGGGGAGATAGCGGACCTTCAGACCTTCGACGAGAGACATAGGCGGTGTGGACAGACGCGAGACGAATGAGGGGGGGGCACGCCTCATAACCCCGCGCCCTGGCGATGGCCATTCCAGATGGGGAGTCCTTCCACCCAGGGAGTGTCAGCAACCTCCCTGGGGTGACTCAGACTTTGTCCAACCGGGCAATTTTCCGCTGTCCTCGCATCGGGGATGCTGTCCATCACCTTCCTGATGCGGGCCGGTTGCGGGCTTTCGCCAGGAGCGGGGGGAGCCTCACATGATGCGACGTTGGACGTTCGCCCAGCGGGTGGGTGCGGGGGTGTCCGCCTGCATGCTCGCCGGCCTGTTGTTGTTCGCGACGCTCCTGTCCGTCGTGCACGGACTGTTCACCCATGAGGAGGTCTCCCGCCTGGCCTTGCGACAGGCGCTGCTCGCGGGCTTCGTGGGGCTGGCCGGCGTGGGCGCGCTGGGGCTGGTGCTGAGCCACCTGCTGGCGCCGCTGCACGCGCGCCACGAGCACAGCGAGCAGCGCCTGGGCCTGCTCATGGAGGCGGTGACGGACTACGCCTTGTGCTTCCTGGATTCGCGCGGCCGGGTGACGGCCTGGAACGCCGGCGCGCAGCGGCTGACGGGCTGGGCCGCCGAGGACGTGGCGGGCTGTGCCTTGGAGCGGCTGCACCCCGAGGACGCCGTGGCCGCGGGCCTGCCTCGCGCCCAGTTGGAGCGCGCCCGACGCGAGGGGCGCCTGTTGTCCGAGGGCTGGCGCGTGCGGCGCGACGGCACGCGCTTCTGGGCGGAGACGCTGATCACCGCGCTGTCGGACTCGCGCGGGCGGCTGTGCGGCTTCGCGGAGGTGACGCGCGACATCACCGAGCGGCGCCGCATGGAGCGGGCCCAGGCGCTCTTCGCCGAGGCGGGCCGCGTGCTGCAGCCCTTGTCCGGCGCGCGCGAGGTGGGCGAGGCCCTCACGCGCCTGTGCGTGCCCGAGGTCGCCGACGCGTGCATCCTCTTCCTCCCCTCCGCCGACGGCCGCGTGCGGCCCCAGGCCGTGGCGTGCGCGGACGACCAGGCCGCCAGCCGCCTGTGGGAGCCGCTCCTGCGCTGCCCCGACGCGGACGAGGTGGGCCCCTGTCACGTGGTGTGCACCGGCCGCGCGGAACTCCTCTCGGAGGTGGAAGCGGAGCACCTGCCCGTGGCGCTCGAGGGCAGCGCCCACGGCGAGCTCTTGCGCGTGCTGGGCGTCACCTCCTCGCTCACCGTGCCGCTGGCGGTGGGCTCGCGCGTGCTGGGCGCGCTGTGCCTGCTGTCCACCGGCGCGCGGCGCTACGGCGAGGTGGACCGCGCCTTCATGGAGGAGCTGGCCGCCCGGGCCGCGCTCGCGCTGGACAACGCGCGCCTGCTCTCCGAGGCGCAGGGCGCGCTGGAGCTCATCGGCGTGGCAGCGCATGACCTGGGCAACCCGCTGTCCTCGCTCCAGCTGCGCCTCAGGCGCCTGCGCCTCTTGGAGGTGAACGCGCACGAGCCCCGGCTGCGCGAGGGCCTGGTGGGCGTGGAGGGCGAGGCCCGGCGCATGGGCCGGCTGCTCCACAACCTGCTGGACCTGTCGAGCCTGTCCGCGGGCCCCATGACGCTGGACCGCGAGCAGATGGACCTGGCCGCGCTGACCAGGGAGGTGGCCGAGCGCCACGCGGAGCAGGCCACCGCCGCCGGCTGCGCGCTCACCGTGCGCGTGCAGGAGCAGGACACCACCGGCTCGTGGGACCGGCTGCGCCTGGACCGCGTCCTCACCAACCTGATCAACAACGCCCTCAAGTTCGGCCACGGCCACCCCGTGGAAATCAGTGTCCACGCCGACGCCTCCCACGCGCGCGTCACCGTGAAGGACGCGGGCCTGGGCATCGCCCCCGGCGACCAGCAGCGCCTGTTCCACCGCTTCGAGCGCGTCCACGGCGACGGCCGCCGCCACCCCGGCACCGGCCTGGGCCTCTACATCGTCCAACAGCTGGTCCAGGCCCACGGCGGCTCCATCCACGTCCGGAGCCGAATCGGGGAAGGCGCGGAATTCACTGTTGAACTTCCCCGTGCCCTGCAGGGCAGGGCTCACATCCCCCTGCAAGCGACCGCTTGAGTCGGTTCAGCCCGCAGCGTATTGAGGAAATCCGAACAGTTGGAGGCTTCCGGGATTTAAAGAGGGCGGATTATTTTCCCAGAAGTTGAAGGCGTCTGTTCAGTCCAGATATTCTTCGTACGGCTAAAAAGGCTCGAACCGGGGAAACCCGGAAACGGGAGAGATCCGGCCCCCCTCGCCCCCTGCGGGCGAAGGGCTACAGGGTCCGCTGGCCGGGGCGCCAATGGTGGTGCCCTCAACCACATGTACGAGGAGAGTCACCCATGGGTGGACTTGGAGCACCCTGGTCCCAGCGCGAAGCGTGTACGCACCGCTCGCTCGGTTACCCCACGGCCCGCCAGACGTTGGCGTGGGCCCTGGTGACGGGGTTGCTGGTGGCCTGCGGCGGACCAGAAGACGCGTCACTGGACGAGGCGGCGCTGGCGCCGGAGGCCGGAGAGACCACGTCGGAGTCCCAGGAGCTGTTCGGCTGGCCGTGGCCGCCTGCGCCCAAGCCGGTGGGGCTGGCGCTCGAGGTGGACAACGGCAAGGGGCAGCTCTTGCGCGTGCGCGCGGGCTCGAGCTTCTACATCAACCAGATCGACCTGCGCGCCTCGGTGCTGTCCAACCGCGACACGGGGCTCGCCGCGCTGAAGACGCAGAGCGACTTCGCGGGGCTGGGCTGGTCGGGGCTGAAGGCCGTGGACGAGGAGCCGGTGCTGCTGGGCAGCCCGGGCGCCTTCACCCGTCGGCGCTTCTACCGGGGCGCGGCGTGGATGGACGTGCCCAGCATCTTCACCGTGGAGCCCGTGGACTCGCGCGGCCGGCTCACGGGCCTGCCCGTGGTGCTCAACATCGGCTCGGAGGACTCGCGACGCGAGCGCACCGACGACTTCTTCATCCGCCGGCTGCGCGCCATCCAGTCCATCACCGACTGCCAGTCCCCCACCAACTGCACGGGCGCCCGGAAGTTCGAGGAGGAGGCGCTGGTGGAGGTGCGCAACGCGTACGAGCACGCCAAGGCGAAGGCCTTCACGCTCACCACCACCACCACCGCGCTGCGGCTGCGCTGGAGCCTGCGCCCCTTCACGCCCTACATCATCCCCGTGGAGCAGGTGCGCGACGCCGACTACGCCTATGGCTTCGGCATCGACGTGAAGGCGCTCACCCCGCCGCGCCGCGATGGCACGTATGCCCCAGGGTCCGAAATCACCTTCCAGGTCGCCCTGAAGGACGGGGCGGGCAACAGACTGCACCCCGAAGGCAGTCTGCCGTCCTACAATGAGGTCGCGCCGGACGGAAACGCGGCGGGCATCCAGTACTATCGGGCCTTCTTCGATGCGACGACGACGTACTACCGGCGCAAGCACCGGGAGCGGATGTTGATGTCCCAAATCATCGGGCCCGCGCAGAACATCCAGCCCATCCGCAGCGTCATCGCGCTGGAGGCCTTCCTGGACCCGGAGGTGGACGAGCAGGTGGTCGCCACCGAGGCGCGCGACGGCGTGTACTCTCAGTTCGCCATCCTCCCGTTCGCCAACATCGTCTTCCGCGGCGCCTTCTTCCCGGAGGAGGGCCTGTGGGACCGGCCCAACACGGACAAGTGGCAGTACAAGATTCCCGCCGACGCCACGCCCGGCACCTACCTGGTGACGGTGAAGGGTCGCCGCGTGTACCTGGGCGAGGACCTGCCCGGCTCGCGGACGATTGAAATCCAGGTGGGCACCCCGCGCCGCACCGAGGCGAGGCTCACCACGGGCCCGTGCAACAGCTGCCACAGCGAGGGCGGAGAGCTGTCCCAGGTGCTCCACGGCAACGACAACCGCGCCGCGTGCTCGGGCTGCCACGCGCCCCTGGGCTTCGAGCTGGAGGGGCCCATCTTCGTGCGCACGCACTTCATCCACTCGCGCTCCAACCGCTTCGACAAGCCGCTGGAGCAGTGCTCCTCCTGCCACCTGACGAAGGAGAGCATCCAGCGCACGAGCAAGGCCGCGTGCCTGTCGTGCCACAAGAGCTACCCGAAGAGCCACGAGGCCCAGTTCGGGAAGATTGAAAGCATGTACGTCGGCGGAGGACCCGAGTCCTTCCAGCAGTGCACCGGCGCCTGTCATACCCAGCACCCGCGCAGCGGCCTGTAGCCGCCGCCAGACACCTCGGAGGTCCTCCATGGCCCAAGTGAAGATGCAGACGGCTCGAACCACGCTGACGGAGCCGGCCGCGGCCGCGGAGGACCTCTTGAGCCAGCTGGGCAACGTCAAGCCCGTGCTGGTGACGATGTTCGCCTCGCGCAACCGGGACCAGCATGCGTTGAACCGCGCGGTGCGCGAGCGGCTCCCCCCGGGCACGCGCCTCATCGGCGCGACGACGGCGGGCGAGCTGGACAACACCGGCATCCACGAGGGCAGCGTGGTGCTGTCCGCGCTCTCCGGCGACGTGGAGGTGGGCCTGGGGCTGGGCACGCAGCTGTCGGTGGACGCCATCACCGCCGGGCAGAACGCCATCAAGCGCGCGTGCGAGGATTTGGGCGTGCGCCAGCAGGACCTGGACCCCAGGCGGTACGTGGGCCTCGTCATCGACGACGGCTTTCGTTACAAGAAAGAAGAGCTGCTGCTGGGCATCCTGGAGCGCAGCCAGACGCTGGTGCTGGTGGGCGGCGGGGCCAGCGACGACAACCGCGACCCGGCCAAGCAGTCCGCGCTGGTGCACGTGGACGGCGAGGTGGCCACCGACGCGGTGCTGGTGGCGCTGTTCCGCACCAGCGCGCCCTGGGCGGCCCTGCGCTCGCACTGGTACGTGCCCACCGGGGAGAAGCTCACCATCACCAAGGTGGACGAGAGCCACACCCGCGCGCTGGAAATCGACGGGCACCCGGCCGCCAGGCGCTACGCTGAAATCCTGGGCGTCAAGGACGTGAAGGATTTGGAGTTCGGCACGCCCGAGGGCTTCGCGGTGCGCCCCACCGCGCTGCGCGTGGGCCGCGAGTACTTCATCCGCGCCGCGTGGCGGCCCCAGGAGGACGGCTCCATCCTCTTCGCCAACCTGCTGGAGGAGGGCACGGAGCTGGAGCTGATGAAGCTGGGGGACATGGCGGGCATGACGCGCGGCTTCTTCACCGACGAGATGCCCCGCCGGGTGCAGAACCCCCAGGCCGCTCTCCTGTTCCACTGCGGCGGGCGCATGTGGTACGCGCATGCGACCAACAGCGTGGCCCAGCTCGCGGAGACCCTGAAGGCCGCACCCACCGCCGCTGGGATGAACGTGCACTTCGAAATCTATTCAGGGTTCCACATCAACACCACGTTGACCGCGCTGGTGTTCGGGGCGAACTGAGTCATGGCCACCTCCCTCCCCCCTTCCGTCCCCGTGGCGGACGCCACGTCCCTGCTGCTCGTCGCCAGTGAGCGCGAGTGTCAGCGCGTGGAAGAGGCGCTCGGGCACGCGGGTGTCATCGCCCACGTCGAGCGCGCCACCAGCGCCCCCGCCCTGGAGGCCGCGCTCGCCCGCCCCTGGTCCCTCGTCGTGTGCGGCTCGGAGCTGCCCGGCCTGGGCTTCGCCGAGGCGCAAGCCCTGTGGCGCAAGCACTCGCGTGAGCTGCCGTTCGTCGTCCTGTCGCGCGAGTGGAGCGACGAGCTGTTGGAGGCGAGCACCCGCGCGGGCGCTCGCGACTACGTCAGCGAGGACCGCTTCAACCGGCTGGGGCACGTGCTGCGGCGCGAGCTGCCCCTGGCCGGGGACCGGCTGCGCCATGACGCCACCCAGGAGCAGCTGCATCACGCCAACTGGATATTGGGCAACATCATCGACGCCCTGCCCTTCGTCCTCTTCGTGAAGGACGCGGCGACGCGGCGGCTGGTGGTGGCGAACAAGACGTTCGCGGACGCGTTCGGCGTCACCAAGGAGTGGCTGCTCGGCAAGCTGGACCACGACTACTTCCCGAAGGAGCAGGCCGACTCGTTCATCGCCATCGACTCGGACATCCTCGCGTCCAAGAAGATGCGCTCGTTCGAGGAGGTGGCGCGCGCCGGCGGCGTGGACCGCATCTTCGCCACGCGCAAGCTGCCGCTGCTCGACGCCTCCGGCGAGGCCCGCTACGTGCTGGGCGTCACCGAGGACATCACCGAGCGCAAGCAGAACGAGGAGATGCTGCGCGCGTCCAAGGCGGAGCTGGAGGCGGCCAACAAGCAGCTGGCCGCGAGCCTGGAGGAGATCAAGCGCACGCGCGCGGTGTCCGCCCGCTCGCTGGCGTCCTATCAGCAGCGCGCGCTGCAGATGGAGATCATCCGCCAGCAGAACGAGGACCTGGACCGGCTGGCCCAGGAGCTGGCGGTGGCCAAGCGCAACGAGGAGGAGCGCGCCCGCGAGGCCGAGGCTGCCGCCCGCCTCAAGAGCGAGTTCCTGGCCAACTTCAGCCATGAAATCCGCACGCCGCTCAACGGCATCATCGGCTACTGCGACCTGCTGATGCGCGAGGAGGGCTCGCGGCTGACGGCCCACGGCCGGCGCGACCTCAACGTCGTCAAGACGAACGCCAAGACGCTGCTGGCGCTCATCAACGACATCCTGGACCTGTCCAAGATCGAGTCGGGCAAGGTGGACGTCGTCACCGAGCCCGTGGACGTGCGCGAGCTGGCCGAGGAGTGCATGGCCACCGTGAAGGAGTACCTCAAGGGCAAGGACGTGGCCCTCACGGTGCACGTGGACGCGGCGGTCGAGACCCTGCGCACCGACGCGCTGAAGCTGCGGCAGATCATGCTCAACCTGTTGAGCAACGCCGCCAAGTTCACCGAGACGGGCGAGGTGGCGCTGAGCCTGGTCCCCAACGGGGACGAGGTGGTGATGATTGTCGAGGACACCGGCGTGGGCATCCCCGCCGACCAGCTCCCCTTCATCTTCGAGAAGTTCCGCCAGGTGGACGGCTCCACCACGCGCAAGGTGGGCGGCACGGGCCTGGGGCTCGCCATCGTGCGCGAGCTGTCGCGCGTGCTGGGCGGCACCGTCTCCGTGACGTCCACGCTGGGCCGCGGCACCACCTTCACGGTGCGCCTGCCCAACACCCCGGACGCGGCGCCGACGGGCGCGCAGGCCTCACAGCACGCCGAGCGCGGCGTGCCCGTGGCGGAGGTGGCCAGCCACGTGGGCGCGCTCGCGCAGCCGGGCAGCACCGTGCTGGTGGTGGATGATGATCCGCTCATCCAGCAGCTGGTGACGGGCCAGCTGGAGCCCGTGGGCTTCAAGGTGGTGGTGGCCGAGGACGGCATCATCGCGCTCAAGCGGGCGCGGGAGCTCAAGCCCCAGGCCATCCTGCTGGACATCCACCTGCCCAAGCTGGACGGGTGGAGCGTGCTCAGCCAGCTCAAGAGCGAGCCGGCGCTCGCGGGCATCCCCGTCATCCTCATCTCCGTGGAGGAGCAGCGCTCGCGCGGCTTCTCGCTGGGCGCGTGCGAGTACCTGGTCAAGCCCGTGGAGCCCGAGCGGCTGGTGGAGGTGGTGCAGCGCAGCCTGGCCCAGTCGCTGGGCTCGTCCGCCGGGGTGGGCGAAGTGCTGGTGGTGGACGACGACTCCGCCACGCGCGAGCTGGTCAGCCGCAACCTGCGCCGCGCGGGCTTCAGCACCGCCGAGGCCCGGAGCGGCGAGGACGCGCTGCTCAAGGCGCGCGTGTCCCCGCCGTCGCTCGTCGTGTTGGATTTGATGATGCCCAACCTGGACGGCTTCGAGGTGCTGCGGCGCCTGCGCGCCGAGAAGCTCCAGGTGCCCGTGGTGGTGCTCACCGGCAAGTCGCTCACCCACGAGGAGGAGGCGCTCTTGCGCGACGGCTTCGCCGGCTTCGTGAAGAAGGGCGGCCACGCGCTCGAGGACGTCATCGCCCAGGCCAAGGGCCTGCTGCTCTCCCAGCGCGCCGCGTCCGCGGGGCGGCTGCCGCGCATCCTGTACGTGGAGGACAGTGCCCAGAATCGGGACATCGTCCGGCGCTACCTGGGCGGACTGTTCGAAGTCATCGAAGCGGAGGACGGAGAGCACGGCCTGGAGCGCGCCACGCGCGACAATCCGGACCTCATCCTGATGGACCTGTCCCTACCGCGGTTGGATGGTTGGGAGGCAACACGTCGCTTGCGTGCGGTACCCTCCGTGGCCAACGTGCCCGTCATCGCGGTGACGGCTCACGCGGGGCGTGAATATCAGGACAAGGCGCACGCGGCCGGTTGCACCGCGTACCTCACCAAGCCCCTTGATCGTGACCAGTTGCTCGAGATGATCCGCAAGCATCTAGGGAGAAGCCATGGCTGAAGAAAAAGCACGCGTCCTGGTGGTGGACGATGACCCGGACCTGCTCGACCTCGTGCAGCGCTCGCTGAGCGCGTATGGCTTCGAGGTGCTCACGCACACCTCGGCGTTGGGTGTGTCCAACCTGGTGAGCCAGTCGGAGCCGGACTTCGTGCTCATCGACGTGAACTTCCCCGCCCTCAAGGGCGACAAGGTCGTCAACCTGGCGCGCCAGTACGCGTCCGCCAAGACGAAGTTCATCCTCTACTCGGCCTCCGACGAGTCGAAGCTGCGCTCGCTCGCGCTGGCGTCCGGCGCGGACGGCTACATCTCCAAGAGCGTCCAGGGGGAGGAGCTGGCCAACCGGCTGCGCACCTTCCGCCTCAAGCCGCGCCCGCCTTCACCCTGAAGCCCTCACCGCCGCGCCTCGTGCCCGAAAGGGCCTTGGCGCGGCTTCCACCTGCAGCAGCAGCACCGTCGTCGTCGCGAGCCTCTGGCCGTCACCGTCGGGCACGTCTGCTTCGCTCTCCGCCCCTGAATGCCCATTTCTCCCCTCCGGAGGGGTCCATGCACACGTTCAATGATTACAGTCCTGCGGAAAAGTTACGGCAAGAACTGGATGCGCCGCTGTTCAACCCCCTGTTGAAGAAGTGGGTGGGGAAGGGGGAGCTGGACTACGAGGTCTATCTGAAGACGCAGCAGCTGTTGTCGCTGCAGGCGTCGGAGGAGGAGCGCGTCTCGCACGACGAGCTGATGTTCCAGGTGGTGCACCAGGCGCAGGAGCTGTGGCTGAAGCTGGGCTCGCGCGAGGCGGTGGAGGTGGTGGCGGAGTTCGACAGGGACGCCCTGTGGGCCGCGTCCGCCCGGCTGGAGCGGCTGGTGCGAATCCTCCGGAGCCTGGAGGCGGAGCTGGGGGTGATGGAGACGATGACGCCGGACACCTATCAGGTCATCCGCCGCAGCCTGGGCAACGGCAGCGGCCAGGAGTCCCCGGGCTACAACATGCTGCGCAAGGCGTCGGAGGGACTGGAGGCCGCGCTGGAGCGGCTGCTCGCGCGGCGCTCGCGCACGCTCCTGGAGGTGTACTCGGGCGGCGGGCCGGACGACCTGAAGCGGCTGTGCGAGCAGTTCGTGGACGTGGACGAGGCCTTCCAGGGCTGGCTGTACCGACACTTCCAGTTGGTGCGGCGCACCATCGGCGTGGACCGCTCGGTGAAGGCGCTGGACGGGCTGCCCACGCAGGTGCTCGCGGGGCGGATGACGCTGCCGCTGTTCCGTCAGCTCTGGGACGTGCGCGTGGAGCTGACGGCCGGCTGGCGCCGGGAGGGGGGCCATTCCCCGGGCGCGCGCCGTGACGGCTGCATGGAGGGCGCGATGAGCGCGGCGGCCTACGCGGCGCCCGCCAGGACGGGCGGCGGGTGCCCGGTGGCGCACGCGGGCTTCACGCCCACCCGGGGCGAGTCGTGACGTCGAGGGCGGGCGGAGTGGAGCGCTCGCCTCGCGCGCTGCTGCACCTGCTCTACAACGGCGCCAAGGCGGTGGACGTGCTGACGGCGTCGCTGGAGCTGGGGCTGCTCGAGTCGCTGGAGGGCCCCGAGCCCATCACCCTGGCCCAGCTGGCCGCGAGGCATGGCCTGGTGCCGGGCCGGCTCTACAAGCTGCTCGACTGTCTGGAGAGCCTGGGCCTGGTGACGCGCGAGCAGGACACGGACGCGCTCGCGTCCGCGCGCTACCACGCGGTGGAGGGCCTGCGCGACGCGGCCCTCGCGGTGCTGGGGCCCGACGGCCGGGAGACGGACCGCGAGAAGTTCGCCTGGCGCACCCTGCACGGCCGGCTGCCGGAGGTGCTGCGCGGGCACCACTCCATCGCCCCCGCGGACTTCGACTGGCCCCTGCGCACCCCCGAACAGCTGGAGGGCTTCGAGACGAGCATGGCGGCGGGGCTGCCGCCCATCCTCGAGGCGCTGCGCCTGCACGCGCCCGCGCTGTGGAGGGACGGCCAGCGCGTGCTCGACGTGGGCGGCGGCGACGGCAGCCTCGCGGCGCACCTGTCGCAAGAGCACCCGGGCTTGAAGGTGGATGTCTTCAACCTGCCGGCGACGCTCGCGCTGGTGGAGCGCACGCGCGAGCGCTTCGGCCTGTCCGCCTCGCGCCTGGGCTTCGTGGCCGGGGACTTCCTGAAGGAGCCGCTGCCCGAGGGCTACGACGTGATGAGCTTCGTGCGCGTGCTGCACGACTGGGCGCCGCAGACGGCGCAGGCGCTCTTGCAGGCGGCGTGGGCGGCGCTGCCCCCGGGCGGGCGCGTCATCATCTGCGAGGAGTTCCGCACCCCGGAGCGCCTGGCCGCGCAGTTCTTCTGGACCTACTTCCTCATCGGCGTGGACTCGTGCGTCAGCCGGCTGCGCGAGGTGGAGCTCTACGAGCGGATGCTCGCGCAGGCGGGCTTCCACCACGTGCGCGTGCTGCCCGGCGGCCCCTTCGAGCTGGTGACGGCCCAGAAGCCCTGACGCCGTGCGGCGTCGACAGTGAACGGGCCAGGGCAGCCGCTGCGTTCGGAGCTGCCCTGGCCCGCCGGGGACGGTGACGCGAAGACCCGCGCGCGGGGGTTTTCGGGAGTGGAGCGCCACGGGTCCACCCACCCTCTCATGCGCCCGCGCCCGCGCCCATTGCCTGCAAGTGCTGGCGCACCGCGGTCTCAGATGCCTGCCGGGCGCTGAACGCCCAGTTGCAGCGCGAGCACCGCCAGTTGCGTGCGGTTCTCCGAGCCAATCTTCTTGTAGATGCTGGTGATGTGCGCCTTCACCGTGCGCTCGGTGATGCTCAGGCACGCGGCAATCTTGAGGTTGTCCGCGCCCGCGGCCACATACCCCAGCACCTCGCGCTCGCGCGGCGTGAGCAGCCCCAGCTCCGCGCCGCCCGTCGGCACCTCGTGCTGCAGCATGAAGCCCGGCAGCGACGGCACCCACGACAGCCCGGGCGGCATCAGCCGCTCCCCGCGCGCCACGCGCGTCACCGCCTCCACCACCTCCGCGCAGCCCACGTTGTGCTTCCACAGGTAGCCCGCGGCGCCCGCCTGCAGGCACTGCTCCACCACCTCCGGCTCGTGGTGGCTCGACAACACCAGCGACCTCACCGACGGATAGAAGTCATGCAGGCACTGCAGCGCCGTCATCCCCGTCGCCGTCCCATCCTGGTCCGGCGGCTCCAGCTTCAGGTCCAACACCGCCACGTGCGGCATCTGCTCACGCACCCGCGCCAGGAAGGGCGGCGTCTGGGAGCAGCGCGCCACCACGTCCATGCCCGCACTCTCGAGGACCAATACCAGACTCTCCCTGAAGACCTGCTGGTCCTCCAGGAGCGCCACCCGGATTCTCTCATTGGAAATGTCTGTCGTCATCATCACTCCAGATGCGATGAGAGCCCTCGGGATTCACTTCCGACGAGAGCCCTTCCGCGACCTTGTTCATCAGGCGATGTTCAAAAGTTGTTCAGGGACTGTTCAAGGTAAGCCATTCACTGGCGTGCGGAGCCTCCATCCAGGGATGCTGTCCATGTCGGGCACCCATCCGTATGTCAGTCTTTCGCAGTCGGCGCACGGGGGAATGGCAGTACAGTCCACATCAGACATACCCGTGCGGGCTGGGGCTCCGTGAGGGCGGGGGACCCTCCCTTGCCGCGTGCCGCGCCCTGGGTTACAGCTCAACGCATGTCACCCGCGTCGTCGACCGAGCATGAGCTGGCGGCCCTCCTCGAAAAGGTGAACAAGACACACGGGCCCGACTTCGAGGACGAGCCCCTGACGCCCTCCCGACACTCGCCGGCCCTGGAAGGCATTGCCGGCGCGGTGGCCCTGCTCCGAGGGGATGCGGCGCTGTATGTCAACCTGCGCTGGCAATCCCTCACACTGGCCCGGGGTCCGTGGCGGCGTTTGACAGAGCGCGGACAGGAGGAGGGGCCCGCCCTGCTCACGCTGCGCAGCGTCGTGGCCGCGGAGGTGCGGGCGCTGGACTCGACGCCGGAGGAGCTGGCCCGCATCTCGCGCTACACCTACGCGGGGGGGCATCAGCAATTGGAGGTGGGCGTCCGGCATGTCCGCGCGGACCTGGCGCCCAGGGTCGTCCTGGTGCTCGCCCGGGACATCACCGAGCAGGCGCGTCAGGAGGAGGCGCTGGAGAAGGAGCGCCGCGCCCTGGCGGAGCGCGAGCACCTGCGCATGCTCAGTGAGCAGGCCTCGGGAATCGCCCATGATCTGAGCAGCCTGCTGGTGGCCATGAAGCTGCGGCTGGAGCTGCTCCAGACCCGCCCTGGCAAGCAGGGTGAGCAGGAGACGCCGGCCCACGTGGACACGCTGTTGCGAATCGTGGCGGACGCGACGACGCGGCTGTCGCGGCTGCGCGACTTCGCGCGGCAGAAGCCCGAGTCTCCGGTGGAGCCGGTGCAGCTGGCCGACGTGGTGCGTGACGCGGTGGAGATAGCCCGGGGGGAGCTGGAGTCGCGGGCCGCGCGCGAGGGGCTGAGCCTGCACCTGGACGTGGACGTGCCCCGGATGCCGCTGGTGGAGAGCTCCGCGGCGGACCTGCGCTGCGTGTTCCTCAACCTGCTGCGCAACGGACGCGACGCCATGCCCCGGGGCGGCACCCTGCGCGTGCGCGGCCACCAGACCTCGGCGGGCCAGGTCGTCATCACCGTGGAGGACGAGGGCACGGGCATCCCCGAGCAGCACCTGCTCTCCATCTTCCAGCCCTTCTTCACCACGAAGGGCCAGCACGGCACGGGCCTGGGCCTCTCCATGGCGCACGAGGTGGTGGCGCGGGCACGCGGCACCCTGGTCGCGTCCAACCGCCCGGAGGGCGGCGCCGTCTTCACCCTCACCCTCCCCTCGCTCAGGCGGACGGCCACGGGCCGGGGCGGCCGGGCCTCCGAGTACCGCTCCGGCTGAGACACGGGGCCCCGGCCGGGGTGGACGGGGCGGGTGGAGGTACACCCGGTCCACCCACCACGTCCTGTCACGGCGGCGCGAAGGGCGACTTCGCGAGGGCGCAAGGGGGCGACAGGCGGCCCTCGGCTAGGTGATAATCCGTAGGCCACCCGGCCTGGTGGCGACATCCGGTGGGCGTCGGGCGCCCATGAGGGGGAGGAGTCATGTCGGAGATGAAAATCCGAGTGCTGGTGGTGGATGACGACCAGGAGCAGCTCACGCTCGCGGAGCGCTCGCTGTCGGCGTACGGGTTCGATGTGCGCACCCACCGCTCCTCGTTGGGCGTGTCCAACCTGGTGCGCACGACGATGCCGGACCTGGTGCTGCTGGACGTGAACATCCCGGCCCTCACCGGGGACCGGGTGCTGACGTTGGCGCGGGGGCAGGCCCCGGCGGGCACGCGCTTCGTGCTCTTCTCCGCGTCGGACGAGGCGCAGCTGCGCAAGCTGGCGCTGGAGTCCGGCGCGGACGGCTACATCACCAAGAGCACCCAGGGCGAGGAGCTGGCGCGGAGGCTCCACGCCATCCACGCCAAGGGCCGCGGCCAGGCGGCCTCGTCCGCGCCGTAGCACGCGCGCGGGCTCCTCTCAGCCGAGCAGCTCCGCCATCTCCAGGAAGACGCCGCGGAAGTCCCCGCGGGCGCCGATGAGCCGCAGGTTCTGCGCCAGTCCCCCCGTGGAGCGGAAGAACATCACCGCCTCCGGCGGCGGCTTGATTTTGAGGAAGCGGGCCGCGTTGCGCGTGAAGTGGTTGCGCATGTCGCGGGGGATTTCGCAGGACGTGTAGTCGTACGGGGTGGTGCGCATGGGCCTGCCGGCGATGTGCAGCACCTCGCGGATGAGGTCCGCGGCCTCGTCGCCGGGCAGCTCCACGGTGAAGCCCACCTCCAGGCTCAGCCGCAGTACGTCGAAGGGCTCCAGCTTCAGGGACTGCTGGAACATGCGCCGGTTGGCGTCCACGAAGCGCGGGCTGAAGCGCTTGATGGAGCCGAAGTCGAGCAGGCCCAGGCGCCCGTCCGGCATCACCATGAAGTTGCCCGGGTGCGGGTCCGCGTGGATTTCACCCGCGCCGAAGAAGGGCCCGTACGTGGCGCGGATGAGCTGGCGCGACACGCGGAAGCGCTCCTCGTTGGAGGACTCCTTCGTCACCCAGTCCTTGAGCGTCAGGCCCTCCAGCAGCTCCATGGTCAGCACGCGCCCGGCGCTGTGGCTGTCGACGACGCCGGGGACGTGGAGGTCCTCCAGCCGGGCCACGCTCCTGGCGAAGCCCCGGGCGAGCTCCGCCTCGCGCCGGTAGTCCAGCTCCAGCAGCAGCTCGTCGCGGAACTCCTGGAAGTACGCCGAGCCGTCCATCAGCCGCGAGGCCTTGGACATCGTCTTCACGACGAGGCCCAGGTTCTCCATGTCGTGCGTCAGCGACTCGGCGATGCCCGGGTACTGCACCTTCACCGCCACGGGGCGCCCGTCCGCGAGCACCGCGCGGTGCACCTGGCCCAGGGAGGCGGCGGCCAGGGGCTCGCGGCTGAACTCGCGGAAGGCCTCCTCGGGGGGACAGCCCAGCTCCTCGCGCACCACGCGCGACACCATGTCGTAGGACATGGAAGGGGCCTGGTTCTGCAGGCGGGCGAGGACCTGGCGCACCTCGGGGGTGAGCAGGTCCGGGTCCATGGAGAGCGCCTGGCCCAGCTTCATGGCCGCGCCCTTGAGCTCCCCCAGGGTGGAGACGAGCTTCTCCGCGGCGTTCCTGCTGAGCAGTTCCGGCGTGCCGCCCGTCAGGCGCTTCGCGCTGCTCTTGAGCACGTCGGTGCCCACCTGCATGGAGAGGCCCGCCAGCTTGCGCAGCCGGGTGAAGCGCCCTTGGGGTGGAAGCGAGTCGTCGGAGTCGGAGGCCATGGGTCCAGGGTGGATTAACGAGGAGCCCACCCCGGGACGCAAGGAACGGCGGTCCACCCCTGGCGCCCGCCCGCCCGCCTACCGGGGCGTGGGCGTGTTGCGCAGCCGGGCCCGGAGCATGCGCCAGCGCTTGAGCCCTTCCAGATCCAGCGGGTCCATGCGCACCGCCTGCTCGTAGGCGGCGAGCGCCTCCTGCAGCCGGCCCACCGAGGACAGCGCGTCACCGGACAGCCGCTGCACCGCGGCGCGGCCGTCGCGGCCGGGGAACTCGGCGAGGAAGCGGCGGCGGCAGTTCTCCAGCGCCGTGGCGGTGAGGCCCGCGGCGAGGCAGCGCTCCACGCCCTCCACGTTGCCCAGGCGCGCGTCGTACTCCGCCCGGCGCTCCACGTGCCCCAGCACATGCAGCGCCGCGGCCACCCGCTCCCCCACCCGCTCGAGCTGGGCGCGCTGCCCCAGGGACAGGTTGCGCGCCTTGAGGGGCTCGAGCGCCGTGCGGGCGCGCTGGGCGCCCACGCGCAGGGTCTCCGGCGTGGCGTCCCGGGGGACCTCCAGCACGGCGTAGTGGTCCCCGGACATCCGGTTGCGGAAGCCCTGGAGCACGCGCTCCGCCTCGGCGTCCTCGCGCATGGGGGACGGCGGCGGCGTGGGCGGCTCCAGGCGCACGCCGGACTTCAGCCGGGCGAGCGCCTCCTGGAAGGCGGGGGACGTGTCGCGAAGCTGCACGCCGAAGCCCGGCGACATGCGCCAGGCCCTGGCCTGCTCCTCCGTCACGTGGCGCACCACCTGGCCGGTGCAGGCGAGTTCGCCGCCGGGCAGCCGCAGCAGGAGCCCCACGTCGGAGAGCAGCGGCGGCGGCGCGGCGGGCGTGTGCAGGAAGAGGCCGGCGCGGCCCACCCACTCGCACGACAGCTCGTGCGAGTGCGGCGCGCCCGACATGCGCACCCGGGCGGTGAAGCCGGGCGCCGCGGGCTCCGGCTCGGGCACGAGCGCGGTGGCGAGCGCGGCGCGCAGGTCCGAGGCCTGGGCGAAGCGGTCCGCGGGGCGCTTGGCCAGAGCGCGCAGGAGCACGCGCGACAGCGTCCTGGGCACGTCCGGGCGCACCTCGTGCGGCGGCACCGGCGGCTTCTGGAGGTGGCCGATGAGCACCTCCGCCGCGGTGCGGCCCGCGAAGGGCACGCGTCCGGTGAGCAGGAAGTAGCCCAGCACGCCCACCGCGTAGAGGTCCGTGCGCGCGTCCACCACTTCGTCGCCGCACTGCTCGGGGGCCATGAACTCCGGCGTCCCCAGCAGCACGCCCACCTCCGTGGTGTGCACGCCCGCCGGGCGCGACAGCAGCTTGGCGATGCCGAAGTCCAGGAGCTTCACGCGCTGGCGGCCCTGCGGCCCCGGCACCAGGAAGACGTTGGCCGGCTTCAAGTCACGGTGGACGATGCCGTGCGCGTGCGCCGCGCCCAGCGCGTCACACACCTGGGAGAGCAGGTCCACCACCAGCGCGGGCGGCAGCGGCTCCTTGGCGAAGGCCGCCAGGCTCTGCCCCTCCAGGTACTCCATCACCAGGTAGGGACGGCCGTCGCGCGTGTCCAAGTCGTAGAGCGCGACGACGTTCTCGTGCTGCACCACCGTCAGCGTGCGCGCCTCCGACAGGAAGCGGGCCACCAGGTCCGGGTCCTGCGCCAGGTGCGAGTGCAGCACCTTGATGGCCACGCGCTTCTGGATGAGGGCGTGCTCGGCCAGCATCACCGTGCCCATGCCGCCGCGGCCCAGCTCCTTCAGCAGCTTGAAGTGCCCCAGCTGGTGCCCCACCAACGAGCCCGGCACGGGCGTGGGGACCGGCGTCAGCGTCTCCACCCGGACGGGCGGCGGCGGCGTCCCCGCGTACAACATCGTGTTCCCTTCCGCCGGCGTGTGCCGGTGAGGACGCACCCAGGTCGGACACTCACTGGGGTCGGAGTGCGGAGGCACGCAGGAGCAGATGACGTTCTGGACGAACACGGGGCGATTGGGGGACGCGGGGACAGGGTGATTCGGAAGACGGGTTGCGAGTCGTGTGCCACCCTCGATTCAACCGCGCTGGCACCGGCGCTTCATGCGAAAGGAGTCGTGTGACTTCAGGTTCCGGACAGTGAGGGAGGAACGCGCCCTCATTGCTGGAAGTCTCCCCTGCTCTCTCCGCAGAAACTACAGCCATTCGGTTGAAAACTTTACCGCTCGGCTCGCAATGCGCGGTTGGGTTTCTGGGATTCCTTTTCTCTCCGTCTCACTCCCATGTTTTGTGGAACACGTTTCACGCCTTCCCTGTCTCGCCGCCCCCCTGAAGGGAAGACGCAGGGGGTCGGGTTCCTTGAGTCAAAAGATGTGATGAGGATGAACCGAGGGGCGTGGCTCCCCGGAAACAGGAAGACCCCTCGGGCGGAGCCACGGGGGCGCCGCCGGAGGGGTCTGGGTGAGGCGTCGTCTTCGGGAGGGCCGGTGGGCCCTGTTCATCAGCCGATGATGGGCTCGCAGTAGCCGTCGGTCGAGCAGGCCAGGCCCGAGCAGCAGGCAGCGCCTTCGCCACAGGGCGCCTCGACGGGCTGGCAGGAGCCGGCATCGGGCTCGCCGCCGGTGCCCGCGTCGGGCTCGCTGTCACAGGCGCCCAGCGTGTCGCCGTGCTTGACGTGGGCCTTCACGGCGGCCAGGCCCACGGTGATGGAGTGCGCGTTGTCGGGGTTGCCCGGCGGGATGTGGCAGA
The DNA here is from genome assembly GCF_050039385.1 of Myxococcus faecalis. NCBI lineage: Bacteria > Pseudomonadati > Myxococcota > Myxococcia > Myxococcales > Myxococcaceae > Myxococcus > Myxococcus faecalis. The sequence goes on from NZ_CP144336.1 coordinate 3,956,937, forward strand.
GGGTGACCTTGCCCGCGTTGAGCGGGTGGAACGGATCATCGGAGTCGGCTCCCGCGGCCTCGCCCTCGTCGGTGCCGGGCGCACCCTCCAGGCCGCCGGACTGGGGCGCGCCGGTGGACGGCTCCGCGTCGGGCCCGGGTGAGCCACCGCATCCGCTCGCGAGCAACGCGCACAGGGCCACCACGAGAGAGGGAGTCGCAATGAGGTTCAGACGTCGCATGAACGTTCTCCAGTTCCAGGTGTACGGGTGTCGAGCGCCGCGCGAGACCTCGGAGCCATGAGCATGGCCGGGCCACACGCCTGGAGCGAGGGAGCCAGCCCTTGTAGACGACTGCTCCCCGCGAGCACTTCCACCACGCGAAGAAGACCCGGCACCCACGCCCCCGGCCACGCGCTTCACCAGGCGTGGACGCGCTTGAACGCGGAGCCTCGATGAGGGCGCCGGCAGACGCCTCGGAGCGGTTCGCTCGGGAACTTTTCCGTGAGGGTGGTGTCGAGCGGGCGGGGCCGTCATCGGAGGTGGTTGTGGAGCACGTGAGAATCCGACGGGTGCCGAGCTGGACACTCGGTGTCGGGGTGTTGACGGTGCTGCTCGGCGCGGGGGTCGGAGCGGGCGCGGAGCCGGGTGGACCGGGTGCGAGCGTCGCGCCCGCGCTGGAGAACGCCGCGGCGCTGGGGCGCGTCTGGGGCGAGGTGAAGTACGCGCATCCGGCGCTCGCGACGGGCGCGGTCGATTGGGATGCGGCGCTCCTCGCCGCGCTGCCCGGTGCGCTCGCGGCGAGCACCCCCGAGGCGCTCGCCGCGACAGTGGGCGGCATGCTGCGCACGCTCGAGGACCCGCTCACCCGGGTCGTGCGGGATGGGCCGGTGGTGGCCACGAGCACGGCACCTGGGCCGCTGTCGCGCTGGGTGGGTGACGCGCTGGTGCTGGACCTGGACCGAACCTTCGCGAATGTCGACGCACTGTATCCCGCGATGAGCGCGCTGGAGCCGGAGCTCGCGCGAGCTCGCCGCGTGGTCATCGACCTGCGCATGAGTGGGGATGACGCGGCCGCGTGGGCGGAGATGGCGCTCGGCTTCCTGGAGCGCTCGCTGGTGGCGGAGGAGCTGACGGCGCCCGCGGAGCGCTTCCGTGTGTACTCGGGCCACCCCGTGCAGTGGGGGCCCAGCTCCGGGGGATACAGCGCGTCCGTCGAGACGCGGCTCGCGCGGAGCTTCACGCCGGTGTCCGGGACGCCGAAGCGCTCGGTGGCGCTGCTCGTCAACGCGCGGACGCCGCTGACGCCGCTGGTGCTCGCGCTGATGTCCACGCCTCGCACGCGAGTCATCGCGCAGAGTGGGCTCGACGAGTCCTCCGCCGTGAGGACTCGCACGCTGCCGCTGCCCGGGGGATATCGCGCGGTGGTGCGCGCCTCGGAGCTCGTGTTCGCCTCCGGCGCCTCGGGACTGTCCGCGGACGTCACCGTGCCGGTGGAGGCGGACGAGGGTGACTCGGGGCCCGCGTTCCAGGCCGCGCTCCAACGGGTGCGCTCGGGCACGTCGGGGACGCGGACTCGCGCGAGCGCAGCCCCATCGAGGTCCGCCTCCGCGCTCCCCATCATCAGCGCCGAGGCCATGTACGAGCACCCGGGGTATCCACCGGAACCGCATCGGCTGCTCGCCGTCATCCGGTTCTGGAACGTGATGCGCTTCTTTCATCCCGACCCGAAAGCCCTGCGGGACTGGGACGCCGTCCTGCCCACGTTCCTCGGTCAGGCTCGCGCGGCGGCGGACGCTCGCGCCTACACACAGGTCCTCTACACCCTGGCCGCGCGCGTCCACGACGGACACATCTTCGTCGCGGAGCAGGGCCAGCCGCTGCGCTCTCTCGCCGAGGCCACCGCGCCCGTCGTCCTGCGGCCCGTGCAGGGGCGCTTCATCGTGACGCAGCTGCCCGCGCCCGAGGTCACCCGCGCCGCCGGCATCCACGTGGGCGACGAGGTGGTCGCCGTGGACCAGGAGCCTGTCGCCCTGCACGCGCGGCGACTCACCTCCCTCCTCGGTGCCTCACACGACGCCGCGAGGGCCGAGCGCGTCGCCAGCCTGTTGCTCGCGGGCGCGGACGGCAAGCACGTCGAGGTCATGCTCCAGGGCTCCGACGGCCGCCTCAAGGAGTCACGCCTGCCGCGCTCACGCGACTTCCTCCCGTTCCTGCGTCCCCCACCCCGCGACGACGCCCCCTGGAAGATGCTGAGCGGCGGCATCGGCTACGTGGACCTGCGCAGGCTGCGCGCCGAGTCCGTGGACCCCATGCTCACCGCCATGAAGGACACGCGGGGCCTGGTGCTCGACCTGCGCGGCTATCCCCAGGGCAGCGCCTGGGCGCTCGCGCCGCGACTCAACACGCGCGGCGCCACGACGTCCGCGCTCATCTCCCGCCCCCGGCTCTCCGCCGGAGAGCGCCTGGAGGAGCGCTTCCCCACCCTGCTCCCACCCAACAACGGTCCCCTCTACCGAGGACACGTCATCCTCCTGGTCGACGCGCGGACGCTGAGCCAGGGCGAATACACCGCGATGATGCTGCGCGCCGCGTCCGGCGCACGCCTCGTGGGCAGCGCCACCGCGGGCGCCGTGGGTGACACCACCAACGTCTGCCTCCCCGGCGCTCTCTGCGTCCTCTTCACCGGTCAGCGCTTCGAGACACCCGACGGCCAGCCGGTCCAGGGCGTGGGCCTGCGCCCCGACGTGGAGGTCCACCCCACCCTCGAGGGCCTGCGCGCCGGACGCGACGAGGTGCTCGAGCGCGCCCTCAGCCTGCTGAACGAGGCAACAGCACGGTGAAGACGGAGCCCACGCCCTCGCGGCTCTCCACCTCGATGCTCCCGCCCATGGCCTCCACGATCTGCCGGCTGATGTAGAGCCCCAGCCCCAGCCCACCGTAGTGGCGCTCCGACACCGCGCGCTCGAAGCGGCCGAACAGGCGCGGCAGGTCGGTCTCCGAGATGCCGATGCCCTCGTCGCGCACCGACAGGCGCACCCGCGCCTCGCCCTCGGCGGAGGCGGACACCTGCACCGGCCGCCCCGCGCCGTACTTCGCCGCGTTGGTGAGCAGGTTGACCAGCACCTGGTCCAACCGCAGCGCGTCCCACCGCCCCTGCAGCGGCTCTGGAATCTCCACCCGCACCGTGCACCCGGCCACCGCGAAGACCTCCTCCATCCGGTCCACCGCGTCGCGCACCGCCTGCCCCAGGTCCACCTCCGTGGGCTCCAATGCCAGCCGCCCCAGCGAGACGCGGCTCACGTCCAACAGGTGGTCCACCAGCGACGCCAGCCGCTGCACCTGCCGCATCGCCGTGGACAACCTCGGCGCCACCTTCTCGCGCGAGTCCGGCCCCAGCGCCCGGTCGATGAGCCCGTGCTGGAGCTTCAGGCTCGTCAACGGCGTCTTCAGCTCGTGGCTCGCCACGGAGAGGAACTCGTCGCGCAGCCGCACCGCCGCCTGCGCGTCCCGATACAGCGACGCGTTCTCCAGCGCCACCGCCACGCGTCGCGCCAGCTCCTCCATCATCGACACGTCCGACATGGCCAGCGGACGCTGCGGCGGCGACGTCCCCAACGTGATGACGCCCAGCGTGCGTCCGCGCGTGCGCACCGGCACCACCAACAGCGACGCCGGCCTGAGCGCCTGCAACAGCGCCCGCTGCTCGGAGCTGTCCGACAAGCGCTCGCACAGCGCCGCGTCCACGTCCGGCACGAAGCGCGGCTCTCCGGAATGGAAGCACTCGCGCGACAGCGACAGCGCGCCCTCTCCGCCGAGCGCCTGGAGCACCGACGCATCGCGCGAGGGCTCCTGGTGCGCGGACGCCACGCACCGCAGCGTGCCATCCGGCCCCACCAGCTCCACCAGACAGCTGGACGCCACGCTGCTGGCGGCCACGCGCGCCACGTGCTCCAGCGTCCACTCCACGTCGTCCAGGTGCTCGGCCAGCGCGCGGCTCGCCTCGAGCAGGAAGAACAGCCGCTCCTCGGCCTCCTTCCCCATCTGGAGCGCGTGGTGCAACCGCTCGCCCCGCTCGCGCAGCGTGCCGTACAGCACCGCGCGCTCCAGCGCCTGCGAGCACTGCTGGGCCAGCGCCTCCAGGAACGAGCGCTCCGACGCGGTGAAGTCGCGCTGCCCCTCCCAGGCCAGCCACACGAAGCCGCGCACGCCCCGCTCCGTGAGCAGCGGCAGCACCGCGCGCGCCCCGCCCCCCAGCACCGCCACCTCGCGCCGGACGGTGCCCGTCAGGGGCAACAGGTCCTCCAGGCGCGAGAACCACTGCGCCTCCCGCCGCTCGGCCGCGCGCGCCAGCACCGGCACCACCAGCGGACGCTTCCCCTCCAGCGCGGCCCTGAACTCCCGCGAATAGCCGAACGCGCCGATGAAGTGGATGAAGCCCTCGTCCGTCAGGCTCATCACCGTGCCACGCGCCGCGCCCGAGGCCTCCAGCCCGTCATGCACCAGCACCCTGGCCACGTCCTCCGCGGTGGCCGCCCGGGACAGCGCCGCCGTCACCGTCTGCAGTCGCGCGGAGAGCGCCTGGGAGACCCGGGCCTCCTCGTACAACAGCGCGTTCTCCATGGAGAGGCTCGCGCGCCGCCCCAGCTCCCGCGCCACCTCCAGGTCCTGCTCCGTGAAGCCCGCCGCCGCGTCACCGCGCAGCAGCGACATCGCCCCCAACACCCGGCCGCGCGCCACCAGCGGCAACACCATCCCCACCCGCGCGCCCAGCGCCACCTCGCGCTCCCAGGCCCGCTCCGACACGGCCTCCATCCGCGACGCGACACCGGTGCGCAGCGTCTGCGCGATGACGTCCGACATCGTCAGGTCCACCGGACGCAGGCGGAACAGCTCGTGCACCAGCGCCACCCGCCCCGGCTCCCGATGCGCCGCGGCCACGCGCTCCACGCGGCCGTCGTCCCCCAGCACGTCCACCGCGCACCAGTCCGCCAGCTCCGGCACCACCAGCTCCGCCAGCCGCCGCAACACCGTGCGCCACTCCAGCGAGGCCCCCAGCGCCTCACCCGCGCGATACAGGAAGGCCAGCCGCGCGGACTCGGAGGACGCGGGCTCGGCGCGAGGCCCTGTCGCCGCGGCGCCTCGCGGTGTCCCGGCGGTGTCGCCAGGAAGGTCGTCGAGTGGGTTCGGCTCGGCGGACATGAAGGCGACCCCGAGAGCGCGGTGAAGCCCGCAGCTAAGAGCGTCCCGACGCCCGCAACAATGCCGCCCACCTCCGCGGACGGGAGGACTGTCCAATCCCAGACCCGCCAGACGTTGAATGGCCACACCCCCCACGCCCGGGGTGTGTTTCAGGCGAAATGACTCGGGGTCTTCGACTCAAGCCGCGGTCGGGTTCCACCACACGGCGCCCTTGCCGTCGATGGCCCGGCGCGCGCGCACGCGCACGTCCTCCAGCGCCTCGGGCGTGAGCGGACGCCACGCGTGGGCCGCCGCGAGCGCCGCGTCCTGCTCGTTGGGGTGGCTCATCCCCATCAACATGACGTCCGGGTCCAACGTCAGCGTGTAGCGCACGCACTCCTCCACGCCCAGGTGCGGCAGCAGCGGCGCCTCCCGGTCCTCACGTCCACCCGAGCCCACCTTGCCCCGGGGCCGCGACTCCAGCGGCCGGCCATAGCCCTCCGTGTCGCCCAGGAGCTTGCCCGCGCCGAACGTCTTGAACGACACCACGCCCACGCCGCGCGAGCGCGCCAGCGGCAGCACGTCCTCCACGTAGCGCGCGTCCACGAAGGGCCCCAGGGGGAACATCACCACGTCACACAGCCCGGACAGCACCGCCCGGCGCAGCACCTCCGGATGATGGCTGGAGATGCCCCGGAAGCGCGCCTGTCCCGCGCGCACGCACTCGCCCAGCTGCGCCAGTCCCCCACCCGGCGCGGCGAGCGCCTCCCACGCGGGCAGCTCCGACACGGCATGGAAGACGAACAGGTCCACGTGCGCGTGCCCCAGCCGCTTCAGGCTCGCCGCGACCTGGGGCCCCACCGGCGCGTCGAGCACGTCCACCTTGTCGATGAGGAACACGCCCTCGCGCCGGCCGCGCAGCGCCTCTCCCACCACCTCCTCGCTCAGGCCCTCCTCGTAGTTCGGTGCGGTGTCGATGACGTTCAGCCCCGCGTCCAGCGCGCGCGTGAGCGTGGCGACGAGCACCTCGCGGGGCGTCGAGCGGTCGGCGATGTCACCGATGCCCACCGCCGTGGCGACGAAGCCGGTGCGGCCCAGCGCGCGGCGGGGCGAGAAGGAAGGGAGCGTGGACATGGCCCCCGTATCTGCAAGAGCCCTCCCGCGTCGTCAAGCCGCGCGCCTGCCTCAGCGGAAGGGACCGGACACCTCGAACGTGACACCGGCGTTGATGGAGTTCGAGGTGCCGCGCTGCGAGCTGAAGTACAGCCGCCGCCCATCCGGGCTGAAGGCCGGCCCGGTGAGCTCCGAGCCCGAGTGTCCCCTCAGCCGGAGGAACGACGACACCACGCGCTGGGGTCCCGGGGTGATGAGACACAGGTCCATGGTGCCGCCGTCCTCGGCGACGAACAGGTCCCCCGAGCGCGACACCACCACGTTGTCCACGCCCGTCAGCGGCGCGAGCGGCAGGAGCGACGCCGCGTAGATGACCTCCAGCCTCCCCGTCGCCGGCGCGTGCGCCCACACGCGGTTGTCTCCCTTGGTGGTGAAGTAGACGGTGCCGCCGTCGTACCAGCAGCCCTCGCCGCCCTCGAACACCGTCGTGCGCGCCGCGACGTCCGGCTGACGCGACACGGACTTCTCCGGCGAGCACCGCACCCACGACAGCCGGGCCTCACCCGCCAGCGCGTCGCCCGACACCTTCGCGGCCTCCAGCGTGCCCTCCGACAATCGGGGCCACACGGACGGCGTGAAGCGGTACAGCCGCCCCTCGGGCTGGTCCTCCGTCAGGTACAGCCGCTGGCCCACCGGGTCCACCGCCACCGCCTCGTGCGGGAACGCGCCGAGCGCCGGCCGCTCCACGCCCTGCGACGGCCTCGCCGGGTTGCACTCCCACACCCAACCCGTCGGGTGCTCCTCGCACGACAGCCACGTGCCCCACGGCGTGGGCCCGCCCGCGCAGTTCAGCCGCGTGCCCGCGAGGATTCGATAGGCCGCCAGCACCCGGCCGCCCGCGTCGAAGCGCACCGCGCTCGCGCCGCCGGAGATGGCCTCGCTGTTGGACACATAGACGTAGCCACCCTCCGGCCGCGCGAAGCAGGCCCCCCCGTCCGGCGCCGGATGCCAGACGTAACCGGTGGGCCCCACCGGTTGTCCCGAGCGCGCCACGATGCGGGAGGTGAAGCCCGCCGGCAGCCTCAGGCCGTTGGCGTCGGGCGAGCCGGAGATGGCGCCGTAGGGACCGGGGCCCGCCTGGGCCGGGGCCGCGTAGGCGTCCTTCCAGAACCCGGGGCCGAAGGCGAGCGCGCTCCCCCCGAGCGCGGAGAGACGAAGGAAGTCGCGACGACCGAGCCGCATGCGTGGTTCTCCTGTACCGGGAAGGAGAACCACCCGCGCGCCGCCCCACCACTGAACGCGGAGGACGGGTGCGCGTCAGGACACATCAGCCGCGTCGACTCTCGCGATTCTTGTCCCAGATGGCGTAGAGGATGATGAGGAAGGCGACAAGCCGGGCCACGTAGATGTAGTAGCGCCGCTCGTCCTGCACGTCGATGAGCGCGGCCACCACCGAGTTCACCCCGAGCACCGCGAACGACAGCGCGAAGAAGGCGAACAGCCGGTCGTGCGACTGCTTCCAGAAGCGCAGGAAGAACAGCGCGCAGGCCAGCCACGCCATCGCCACCGCGCCATTGAGCATGGAGTGGAACATGGGGGGTTCCTCTCGCTACGAGCCGTCCCAGATGAGGCCGTACAGCAGGACGGAGACGCTGGCCAGGGTGGTGAGCTGGCGGGGCAGGTACAAATCAATCGTCGTCGGCAGGACCACCAGGTCCACGAACAACAGGACGTTGTTGACCGCCATGCCCACGAAGCACAGCCCGCTCCACAGCAGGAGCCGTGACTGGCTGCGCTTCCATGCGCGCAAGAGCAGCACCGCGCACGCCATGCTCGTCAAGGCACAGAGGATGTAGACCGCTTCAGCCATGGTCGCCGTCCTTGTCCTTCTTCAGCACGAAGGCCTCCGCGAAGCCCCGGACCTTGTCCAGGGGCCGGGAGAAGATGAAGGAGATGACACTCACCCGGCGCGCACCGTACACCGCCGCCAGCTCCGTGACGGCCTGCACGTCCTCCGAGCTCGCCGGACTGAAGCGATAGACGGGCACACGTCCGCCGTCGCTCACCAGCAGGCTCCTCGCGGTGAGGTCCGCCAGCCTCGCGGCGGCGGAAGGTTCTGTGATGCGCAGCTCCAGGCTCACCGATGACGCGGTCCACTCCCGCCCCGGCTGGGCTCGAAGCAGGAGGAGCACCTCCAGCTTCTCCAGGGAGTCGATGTGCGTCGTGATGAAGCGCTGGACCCGCGGCGGAAGTCCGGCGTCGCTCACAGGGCCACCATGCCCACGTTATTTTGTGCGTCAACCTTTTCTCGCAACAGGATGTTCAGGTTCCGGCGCGGACGTGTCCCTCGCCCGCTCGCCCTGCCTCACGGGAAGCGGGCCCTCCATGTCCTCCCGTCCCGGGTGGGCGGGCGCAAGCTGCCTGAGTCCTTCCACAAGCTGCACCGTGGCGCTCGGCGCCGCCACGTCCAGCAGGGCGAGCAGCACCGTCTCCGGACGGCCATGCATCCGGGGCAGCCAGGTGCTGAAGGCGCGCACCGAGCCTTGTTGGCCACCCCACTCCCAATCCACATGGAAGCCCTGGAGGGCCTCACCGCGGGCCGCGCGCATGAGGGGCTGCTCGTCGGTGGAGAGCACCTGGCCTTGCGGGCCTCGCACGACGAGGCCCTCGTGGAGGCCCTGGGCCTCGCGGTACGCGAGCCCTCCGCCAGCGAGCCCCTGGGCCGCGCGGTTGGCCAGCAGGGTGTGGCCCGTGCCGGGCTCTACCAGGGCGAGCGGCGTGGGGAGCGCCGCGAGCACGGCCTCCAGCCAGCGCTGCTGGTTGCGGTGCGTCTCCATCTCCCGGCGCAGCAGCTCCTCGCGGGCGCGGGCGCGCTCGGCGTCCACGCGGCGCTGGGCCTCGGCCAGCTCGCTCTCGTGCTCGCGCCGCTCGGTCTGCCGCAGCACCTCCGCCTGACGCTTCACCAGCTCCGTCTTGCGGTAGAGGTCCGCGAACACGCTCACCTTGGAGCGGAGGATCTCCGGCTCGTAGGGCTTGAGCAGGTAGTCCACCGCGCCCACGGCGTAGGCGCGCAGCTCCGGCAGCTGGCCGCGCGACAGGGCGGTGAGGAAGAGCAGCGGGGTGTGGCGGCTGCGCTCGCGCTCGCGGATGAGGCTCGCCGTCTCGAAGCCGTCCATGCCCGGCATCACGACGTCCAGGAGGATGGCGGCGAAGTCCTGGGAGAGCAGGTGGCGCAGCGCCTCGCGGCCGCTGCGCGCGGTGACGAGCTGGAGCCCCAGCGGCGCGAGCGTCGCCTCCAGCGCGAGCAGCCCCTCGGGCTGGTCGTCGACCAGGAGGACGGACACGGGGCTCATGGCTGCACCCTGCCGCGCGACACGTAGGCCAGTCGCGCGAGCCAACCTCCCACGTCCCCGAGTGACAAGCGCTCGACCTCCGCGTCGAACAGCTCCACGTCCTCGCCGCCCACCAGCGCCACGCGCCCGCCGCGCGCCTGGAGCAGGCCCAGCCCCGTGAGGCCGTCGTCATGGCCGCCGAAGAGCAACCCCGCCGCGGCGGCGCCGTGGCTGTCCGCCGCGGACTCGAAGAGCGCGTCGATGGCGGGACGACAGCCGTGCTCGGGAGGCTCCACCGACAGCGACACCGAGCCCCGGTCCACCAGCAGGTGGTAGCCCCACGGCGCCAGGTACACGCGGCCGGGCACCAGGTCGTCCTTGTCGTCCGGCTCCACCACCGGCAGCGCGCAGCGGCGGCCCAGGGGCTCCACCAGCCGGTCGTGCGGCCCCCGGTGCAGCGCCACGACGACGGGCGCCGGCAGGTGCGCCGGCAACACGGACAGCAGCGTCTCCAGGTCCGCCGCGGCGCCACGCGGCGCGCCCACCACCAGCAACCCCACGCTCATGACACCCTCCGGAAGATGCGACCACTGCCCTCCAGCTCCTCGAAGGCCTGGGCGTGGGGCGTGCGCGACAGCGACTCCTTGCGCCCCAGGCACAAGAAGCCGAAGCGGGCCAGGCTCTCGTACAGCCGCGAGTGCACGCGGTTGTGCAGCGCGCGGTTGAAGGACAGCAGCGTGTCCCGGCACACGATGACATGGAATTCGTTGAACGAGCCGTCGATGGCCAGGTTGTGCTGGGTGAAGAAGATGCCGTCGCGCAGCTTCGGCTGGAGGAGCGCCCAGTTGCCGTCGCGCGTGTAGTGGTCCGACAGCGAGCCCTTGCCACCCGACTCCGCGTGGCGGCGCGCGCAGTCCTCGGCGGGCAGGGGCACCACGCCCGTGCGCGCGTCCGCGAGCAGCCCCTCGCTCGCGTCGGACGCGTACAGCCGGCACCGCCCCCACAGCCCCTCTTCATGCAGGAGGATGGCCAGCGAGTAGGTGTCCTCGCCCGTGCCGCAGCCCGCGTGCCACACGCGCACCGACGGCCAGGTGCGCAGCACGGGGACGACGCGCGCGCGGAAGTCGCGGAAGAAGGCCGCGTCCGAGAAGAGCGTGGGCGGTGTGCACGACAGCGCGCGCAGGAGCCCCTCCAGCGCGTCGCTGTCGTGGAGCACGCGGGCCTGGAGCGCGGAGAAGGACTCCAGGCGCTCCTCGCGCAGGTGACGCCGCAGCCGCCGCAGCAACTGCGGACGCGAGTGGCTGCGCAGGTCGAAGCCCCAGTGGCGGGCCACGCCCTCCAGCAGGAGCTCCGCCTCCAGCGTCTCCAGCGCCGAGGACTGGGCCCCGGCGCTCACCCGGAGACCTCCGTGCGCGGGCCCTTGGCCTGAGCACCCCGGGGCGCGTGCAGCCACACGCGCAGGAGGCTGAGCAGCTTCTCGATGTCCACCGGCTTGGTGATGTAGTCGGACGCGCCCGCCTCCAGGCACTTCTCGCGGTCACCCTTCATCGCCTTCGCGGTGAGGGCCAGGATGGGCAGGTGCGAGACGCGCTCCATGCGGCGGATGGCGCGCATGGCCTGGTAGCCGTCCATCTCCGGCATCATCACGTCCATCAGCACCAGCTCGATGTCCTCGTCCGTCTCCAGCTGCGCCAGGCCCTCGCGCGCGCTCTCCGCGAAGGCCACCTTCATGCCGTAGCGCTCCAGCACGGTGTTGAGGGCGAAGATGTTGCGCACGTCGTCGTCCACCACCAGCACCTTGCGGTTGACGAGCAGCGGGTCCCGCTCGCGCGCCTTCTCCAGCATGCGGCGCTTGGTCTCCGACAGCGTGGCGGGTGAGCGGTGCAGGAACAGGCTCGTCTCCTCCAGCAGGCGCTCGGGGCTCTGCGCATCCTTGACGACGATGGCCTCCGCCACCCGACGCAGCTCCGTCTCCTGCGCGCGCGACAGCTCGCGGCCGGTGTAGACGATGATGGGCGGCCCGCCGGCCCCATGCGCCTCGCGCACGCGGCGGATGAGCTCCGTGCCGGGCAGGTCCGGCAGGCCCAGGTCCAGCACCATGCAGTCGAAGCGGCGCTCCGCCAGCGCGGCCAGCGCGGCCGCCGCGGTGCCCACCGCCATCGTCTGCACGTCGTCGCTGCCCAGCAGCTCCTGGAGCGACTGGCGGTGCACGGCGTCGTCCTCGACGATGAGCAGCCCCCGGCCCTTGCGCTCCACGAAGTCGCGCAGGGAGGCCAGCGCCGCCACCGCCGCGGCCGGGTCCGCCGCCGCGCGCAGGTGGCCGATGGCGCCCAGGTTGAGCGAGCGCTCGCGGTGGTCGTCGTCCGACACGGTGTAGACCGGGAGCGCGCGCGTGCTGGCGTCGTGCTTGAGCCGGTCCAGCACCACCCAGCCCGCCATCTCCGGCAGGTCCAGGTCCACCGCCACGGCCACGGGCCGCGAGTCGCGCACCACGTCCAGCGCGCCCTCCACCTCCGTGGAGACGAGCACCTTGAAGCCCGCGCCCTGCGCCGCCGCGCGCAGCCGCGCCGCGTGGTCCGGCGCGTGCGTCACCGCCAGGAGCACCTTGTCCCCGGGCTGGATGGTGGCGCGGTCATCATCGATGGACAGCGTGACGAGCCCCGTGGGCGCCGAGGAGGGCTCCTCCAGGTGCAGGGGCGGCGGCAGCATGGCGACCGACTGCGCCAGCACGCTGGACACCAGGCGGTTGTCCACGCCGGGCCGCTCCGCCATGAAGTCCAGGGGCAGGTAGAGGGTGAAGATGCTGCCCTGGCCCGGCTCGCTCTCCAGCCGGATTTCGCCGCCGAGCAGGCGCGCGATTTCGCGGCTGATGGACAGGCCCAGGCCGGTGCCGCCGTACTTGCGCGCGGTGGAGCCGTCCGCCTGCTGGAAGGCCTCGAAGATGATGTGGTGCTTGTCCTTGGGGATGCCGATGCCCGTGTCGCGCACGGAGAAGGCCACCACCGAGGGCGCGCTGGAGAGCACCGGGTGGTCCGGCGTCCAGCCGTTCCTCGCCATGCCGATGCGCAGCGACACCGAGCCGGACTCGGTGAACTTGAAGGCGTTGGACAGCAGGTTCTTGAGCACCTGCTGCAGGCGCTTGGCGTCCGTCTCCACCTCGCCCGCCATGCCCGGCGACAGGTCGATGTCGAACTGGAGGCCCTTCTTGTCCGCCACCTGGCGGAAGGTGCGGTCCACGAACTCGCGCAGGTCGCTGAAGCGCAGCGGGCCCACGTCCACCGTCATGGTGCCGGACTCGATCTTGGACAGGTCGAGGATGTCGTTGATGAGCTCCAGGAGGTCCGCGCCCGAGGCGTGGATGGTCTTGGCGAACTCCACCTGACGTCCGGTGAGGTTGCCCTCCACGTTGTCGCTGAGCGTCTGGCTGAGGATGAGCAGCGAGTTGAGCGGCGTGCGCAGCTCGTGGCTCATGTTGGCGAGGAACTCGGACTTGTACTTGGAGGTGAGGCTCAGCTGCTCGGCCTTCTCCTCCAGCGCGCGCTTGGCCTGCTCGACCTCGCCGTTCTTGCGCTCGACCTCCGTCTTCTGCTCGGAGAGCAGCTTCGCCTTCTCCTGCAGCTCCTCGTTGGTGCGGCGCAGCTCCTCCTGCTGACGCTTGAGCAGTTCCTCGGACTGCTGGAGCGAGGTGGCCTGCTGCTCCAGGCGCTTGTTCGTCTCCGTCAGCTCCTCCTGCTGCTTGCGCAGCTCGTCCGTGAGCGCCTGGGACTGCTTGAGCAGCGCCTCGGTGCGCATGTTGGCGGCAATCGTGTTGAGCACGATGCCGATGGACTCGGTGAGCTGCGCGAGGAAGCCCAGGTGCACCTCGCTGAAGCGGTGGAACGAGGCCAGCTCGATGACGGCCTTGATTTCCCCCTCGAAGAGCACCGGCAGCACGACGATGTTGCGCGGCACCTCCTCACCGAGCCCGGAGGAGATGCGGATGTACGTGTCCGGCACGTCCGACAGGAGGATGGGCTCCTTCTCCAGCGCGCACTGGCCGACCAGGCCCTCGCCCAGCTTGAAGGTGTTGGAGAGGCCCTTGCGCTCCCGGTACGCGTAGGACGCGAGCAGCTTGAGGATCTGCTCCCCGGCCTCGGCGCGCTCGGAGATGTAGAAGACGCCGTGCTGCGCGTCCACCAGCGGCGCCAGCTCCGACAGGATGACCTTGGACACCGTGAGCAGGTCGCGCTGGCCCTGGAGGACGCGGGTGAACTTGGCCAGGTTGGTCTTGAGCCAGTCCTGTTCCGTGTTCTTGCGCGTGGTGTCCTTCAGGTTGCGGATCATCTCGTTGATGTTGTCCTTGAGGGCGGCCACTTCGCCCTGCGCGGACACCGTGATGAAGCGCGTGAGGTCACCCTTGGTCACCGCCGTGGCCACCTCGGCGATGGCGCGCACCTGCGTCGTCAGGTTCGCGGCGAGCTGGTTCACGTTGTCGGTGAGGTCGCGCCAGATGCCGGCCGTGCCGGGCACGCGCGCCTGTCCACCCAGCTTCCCTTCGATTCCCACCTCGCGGGCCACCGTGGTCACCTGGTCGGCGAACACCGCCAGCGTGTCGATCATCCCGTTGATGGTGTCCGCCAGCTCGGCGATTTCACCCTTCGCGTCCACGACGAGCTTGCGCTTCAGGTCGCCGTTGGCCACCGCCGTCACCACCTTGGCGATGCCGCGCACCTGCGTCGTCAGGTTGGAGGCCATGGAGTTCACGTTGTCCGTGAGGTCCTTCCACGTGCCGGCCACCCCCTTCACCTCGGCCTGACCGCCCAGCTTTCCTTCCGTACCGACTTCGCGGGCGACGCGCGTCACCTCGGAGGCGAAGGACGACAGCTGGTCCACCATCGTGTTGATGGTGTTCTTCAGCTCCAGGATTTCACCCTGCACGTCCACGGTGATCTTCTTCGACAAATCACCGCGCGCCACGGCCGTGGTGACTTCGGCGATGTTGCGCACCTGCGACGTCAGGTTCGACGCCATCGAGTTCACGTTGTCCGTGAGGTCCTTCCACGTGCCGGCGACGCCCTTCACCACGGCCTGTCCGCCGAGCTTTCCTTCCGTACCCACTTCGCGCGCGACGCGGGTCACCTCCGAGGCGAACGAGTTGAGCTGGTCCACCATCGTGTTGATGGTGTTCTTCAGCTCCAGGATCTCGCCGCGCACGTCCACCGTGATTTTCTTGGACAGGTCACCGTTGGCGACGGCGGTGGTCACCTCGGCGATGTTGCGCACCTGCGCGGTGAGGTTGGAGGCCATGGAGTTCACGTTGTCCGTGAGGTCCTTCCACGTGCCGCCCACGCCCTTCACGACGGCCTGACCGCCGAGCTTTCCTTCCGTCCCCACTTCACGGGCGACGCGGGTCACCTCGGACGCGAACGAGTTGAGCTGGTCCACCATCGTGTTGATGGTGTTCTTGAGCTCCAGAATCTCGCCACGCACGTCCACGGTGATCTTCTTGGACAGGTCACCGCGCGCCACCGCCATCGTCACCTCGGCGATGTTGCGCACCTGGGACGTCAGGTTGGAGGCCATGGAGTTCACGTTGTCCGTGAGGTCCTTCCACGTGCCACCCACGCCGCGCACCACGGCCTGACCGCCGAGCTTTCCTTCCGTGCCGACCTCCTTCGCGACGCGCGTCACCTCGGAGGCGAAGGACGACAGCTGGTCCACCATCGTGTTGATGGTGTTCTTCAGCTCCAGCACCTCGCCGCGTGCATCGACGGTGATCTTCTTCGACAGGTCACCCTTGGCGACGGCCGTCGTCACGTCGGCGATGTTGCGCACCTGCGCGGTGAGGTTGGAGGCCATGGAGTTCACGTTGTCCGTGAGGTCCTTCCACGTGCCACCCACGCCGCGCACCACGGCCTGGCCGCCCAGCTTGCCCTCGGTGCCGACCTCGCGCGCGACGCGGGTCACCTCGGACGCGAACGAGTTGAGCTGGTCCACCATCGTGTTGATGGTGTTCTTCAGCTCCAGGATTTCGCCCTGCACGTCCACGGTGATCTTCTTCGACAGGTCTCCGTTGGCCACCGCCGTGGTCACCTCGGCGATGTTGCGCACCTGCGACGTCAGGTTCGACGCCATCGAGTTCACGTTGTCCGTGAGGTCCTTCCACGTGCCGGCGACGCCCTTCACCACGGCCTGACCGCCCAGCTTTCCCTCGGTGCCGACCTCACGCGCGACGCGGGTCACCTCGGAGGCGAACGAGTTGAGCTGGTCCACCATCGTGTTGATGGTGTTCTTCAGCTCCAGGATCTCGCCGCGCACGTCCACGGTGATCTTCTTCGACAGGTCTCCATTGGCGACGGCCGTCGTCACCTCGGCGATGTTGCGCACCTGGGACGTGAGGTTGGAGGCCATGGAGTTCACGTTGTCCGTGAGGTCCTTCCACGTGCCGCCCACGCCCTTCACCACGGCCTGACCGCCCAGCTTTCCCTCCGTACCCACCTCACGCGCCACGCGCGTCACTTCCGAGGCGAAGGACGACAGCTGGTCCACCATCGTGTTGATGGTGTTCTTCAGCTCGAGAATCTCACCGCGCACGTCCACGGTGATCTTCTTGGACAGGTCGCCCTTGGCGACGGCCGTCGTCACCTCGGCGATGTTTCGCACCTGCGACGTCAGGTTCGACGCCATCGAGTTCACGTTGTCCGTGAGGTCCTTCCACGTGCCGGCGACGCCCTTCACGCGGGCCTGGCCGCCCAGCTTTCCCTCGGTGCCCACCTCGCGCGCCACGCGCGTCACCTCGGAGGCGAAGGCGCCGAGCTGCTCCACCATGCCGTTCACCAGCCGGGCGGTGCGGAAGAACTCGCCCTTCAGCGGCCGGCCGTCCACCTCCAGCGCCACCGTCTGGGACAGGTCGCCCTTGGCCACCGCGCCGATGACGCGGCCCATCTCCGTCGTCGGCTGCGCCAGGTCCGCCACCAGTGTGTTCACCGACTCCACGCAGTCGGCCCAGGAGCCCACCGCGCTCACCACGTGCGCGCGCTGGGTGATGCGGCCCTCCTTGCCCACCACGTTGCCGATGCGCTCGAACTCGTGCGCCATGCGCTCGTTGAGCTCGATGATTTCGTTCAGCGAGTCCGCGACCTTGCCCGCGTTGCCCACCTTGTCCACGGGCATGCGCACGGAGAAGTCACCCTTGCGCACCGCCGTCAGCACGCGCAAGAGCTGCCGCGAGTCCAACGCATCCGAGTCGTCCTCCACGGAGCGCTGCGGTGGCACCACCGCACGAGCGCGACGCGAGACAACCTTCTTCACAGTCATTGAGAGCCCCTGCACGTCCCTGGGATGGGCGCGGCCTCTGCGTTGTCCCGCGACTCCCCGCCCCCGACAGCCCCCTCGGGAGGGCACAGTGCCCACCACCGGACACTCGCTCGCGACTTCGTGCGCCAGCCAACATTGACCCAGGGGAGGTCCGCCACGGCGCGTGAAGTCGGACACGCGGACCGAGCCTGCCCGCCCGCTCGGGAGGAAGGCGCGCCCGGCGGTTCCCGGACGCGCCCCGCGCCCTTCCAGGAGCGCCTGGACTCACGCCGGCACGGCCTCGGGCCCTGTCGCCCGAGGCCGCCCGAAGCGCCGGCGTGCGAGCCCCGCGTCAGAAGCAGCGCGCGCGAGCGGCGACACCGGTCTGGTTCGAGGAGCCGCTCAGGTACCAGTAACCGGAGTCGTTGTAGATGCGCACGTACTCACCGCTCCCCTCGAACTTGCCGCGCACGAACGTGAGGCCGCAAGCGCGCGTCGAGGGCGTCGCCATGAGGTAGGACGCGGGCGAGCCCTGGTACCAGGCGACTTCATTCGTATACGCGGGGTCGGTGCCGGACGGCGAGACGTCGATGCACCGCGCGCGGGCGCGCACGCTGCTCTGGCTGGAGTTGCCGTTCAGGTACCAGCTCCCGCCGCTGACGTAGGCGTGCACCCACTCTCCGGTGCCGTTGAACTTGCCGGCGATGCCCACCAGGTAGCAGACGCGGTTGGTCGCGGTGCCCATGTAGACGGGGTACGCCATCGACTGCGTCCACTGGTACTCGGTGGTGTCACCCTCGGCCTCCACGCACCGGGCCGCGCCGTGGATGCCCGTCTGCTGCGAGGCGCCGCCCAGGTACCAGGAGCCGCCCGACTGGAAGATGTCCACGCGCTCGCCACCTCCCTGGAGGTCGCCGCCCACGCGCGTGAGGAAGCACGAGCGCCCGTCCGTGCCTCCCATCGGCTTGGCGAGGTTGCCCTGGGACCAGGTGAACTCGTTGCTCGCCACCAGCGCGGCGGACGTGCTGGCCAGTGACTCGGCGCCGGGCGTGGACGCGCCGTTCTGCCCAGGCGCCTCGGTCAGGTCCTCGGGGCCGCAGCCCCACAGCACGGCGGGAATCGTGAGCATGACCAGGGTGTGACGCAGCTTCGACATGAGGGTGTCTTTCTCGGTGATGGGTTGGGGCGCGCGTTCGCGCCGCCGCCTGCTTGAGCAAGGCACATGCCGCATGCGTGTCGTCGCGCGCTCCGAGCGGGCGCCCGTCCTCGCCCCTCACGTGGCACCACGAATGGCACTCGGATGGCACATGCCTCCGGGTGTGCCACCTGGGTGCACGCGCGCGTGTGGTAGCGTCGGGCCATGCCGCCGCACGGCGCAGATGGACCGCCCCTGACGCCCACCCCGCCCGCGCTGGAGCACTCACCGGCGACCGCCGCCACGGCGGAGGGCTCGGTCTCCGGCGCCTCGCGCGACGAAGCCCCGCGCGCATCCGAGGCCACGTCCTGGGGACACTACGAGCTGCTCGGCCTCCTGGGCCGGGGCGGGATGGGCGAGGTCCACCGCGCGCGCGACACGCGGCTGGGGCGACAGGTGGCGCTCAAGTTCATCCGGGGCGCGGCCCCCGAGCGGGCCATGCGACTGGTGCAGGAGGCCCGCGCCCAGGCGCGCATCGACCACC
The DNA here is from genome assembly GCF_050039385.1 of Myxococcus faecalis. Lineage (NCBI taxonomy): Bacteria > Pseudomonadati > Myxococcota > Myxococcia > Myxococcales > Myxococcaceae > Myxococcus > Myxococcus faecalis. The sequence continues at coordinate 3,975,494 of NZ_CP144336.1, forward strand.
CGCATGTCTGCAAGGTCTTCGAGGTCGGCGAGGTCGAGGGCCGGACGTTCATCGCCATGCAGCTCGTGGAGGGGGAGCTGCTGGAGCACGCCGCGGCGCGCATGACGCTGACGCGCAAGCTGCGCCTGATGAAGCACGTGGCCGAGGCCGTCCACGCCGCCCACGCGCTGGGCGTCATCCACCGCGACCTCAAGCCCTCCAACATCATGGTGCGCGGCGCGGACTCGGACCGCCCCACGCCCGTCATCCTGGACTTCGGCCTCGCCTACGAGCTGGCGCTGGGACACGGCCTCACCACCACGGGCGCCGTGCTCGGGACGCCCGCGTACATGGCGCCGGAGCAGGCCCGCGGCGAGGTGCGCGCCGTCGACCACCGCGCCGACATCTACGCCCTGGGCGCCACGCTGTACGAGCTGCTCACGGGGGCCCCGCCCTTCCAGGGCGCCACGCCCCTGGAGACGCTCGCGAAGGTGCTGGATGGGGAGCTCGCGCCGCCGCGCGCGCGCGTGCCCACGCTGGACGCCGCCCTGGACACGGTGTGCCTCAAGTGCCTCGCCCGGGAGCCGGACCAGCGCTACGGCTCGAGCCTCGCGCTCGCGGAGGACCTGGGGCGCATCCTCGACGGGCAGCCCATCCTCGGCCGCGGGCCCGGCCTGGTGGACCGCGTGCGGCGCCTGGCGCGAGCGCACCGCGTCGCCTTCTGGCTCTCGGCCGGCTCGCTGTCCGGCATGCTGCTGCTCGGCGCCGCGGGAGGACAGGCGTGGTTGTCCCGGAGGGAGCTGGAGGCGCGCACCGCCTCGCGGGTGCTCCTGGCGGAGCAGCTGGGCCAGCAGGTGCGGGAGCTGGAGTCGTTCGTGCGCGCCTTCCAGGCCCTGCCCCTGCACGACACCCGCCCCGAGCTGCGGCTGGCCCGCGAGCGGCTGGCGAAGCTGTCGGCCATGGAGACCGGGCTCGGCCCCCAGGAGGAGGGGCTCGTGCGTCAGGCGCTCGGTCGGGGGCACCTGGCGCTGCGCGAGTTCGAGCAGGCCCACGAAGCCTTGGAGCGCGCGCACGCCTTGGGCGTGGACACGCCGGGGCTGCACTACGCGCTGGGCCGGGCGCTCGGCGAGCGCTATCGCCAGGGCCTGGAGGACGCCCGGCGCGAGGGCGGGGCGCGGTGGGTGGACGAGCAGCGACGGCAGCTCGAGGCGCGCTTCCTCACGCCCGCCCTCGCCTCGCTGGAGCGGAGCCGGAGCCTGGAGCTGGAGTCGCCGCGCTACCTGGAGGGGCTCATCGCCCTGTACCGCGGCGAGCACGAGGCCGCCGAGCACGCCGCCCAAGAGGCCATGGCCCAGGCCTCCTGGATGCCCGAGGCCCGCGCGCTCGCGGGGGACGTGGCCCGTGCTCGCGCCATGATGTTGCTGGAGCAAGGGGATTACGTCCAGGCACGACGATGGCTGGAGGAGGCCGGCCAGCGCTACGAGAAGACGCTGGAGCTGGGCCGCAGCGACGCGTGGGGTCATGCGGCGCTCGCCGAGGTGTGGCTGCAGCGCTCCGAGCTGGACAAGCGCGAGGGGCGCTCTCGCAAGGCCGCGCTCGACGAGGCGGAGCGGGCCGTGGAGCGCTCGCTCACCGCCGACCCGGAGCGCGCGGCGGGCCACACCCAGCGGGCCCAGGTGCTGATGAATCAGTATCGCGCGGTGAACTTCCAGGGGGAGCCGGACTCGCGCGGCGCTGCGGCCCTCCTCGAGGAGTGGACGCGCGCGGCGGCGCGGGCCGTGGAGCTGGACCCGCGCGACGTGCTCGCGCTCGACTCGCTGGGCTACAGCCACTTCATGCGGGGCTTGCGTCAGGCGCGCGCGGGCGAGACACCGGAGGCCTCCTGGAGCGAGGCCTTGCGCTGGCTGTCGCGCGCGCTCGAGCTGCAGCCGCTGTATCCCTGGGCGCTCAACGACTTGGGGCTCGTGCACCGGTGGCGGGGCAACCACCTGCGGGAGCACGGTGGGGACCCGCTGCCCGCCTACGAACAGGCCGCGCGCGCCTTCCTCGATGCCACGCGCGTGGACCCGCAGTACCTGTTCGCCCACTCGAACCTGGCGGAGCTGTACGTGGCGATGGCGGGCCACCGGCTGGGGCTCGGCCAGGACCCGGAGGACGACGTGCGGCGGGCGCTGGAGGCGAGCGGGCGGGCGCGCGCCATCGACGCCCGGTTCCACTCCGCGCTCGAGCACACCGCGGCGGCGGAGCTGACGCGGGCGCGCCACCTGGAGCAGACGGAGCAGGACCCGGGTCCGGCCCTGGAGCGGGCGCTGAGCGCGGCGCTCGAGGCCCAGCGGCTCAACGCGCGCTCGGAGCGCGCCCTCCTCCACCAGGCCACGGTCCACGTGGAGCGCGCGCGGTGGATGCTCCGCGAGGGCAGTGATGCGACGGCCGCGCTACGCGACACGCGCTCGGAGCACGCCCCGCGCACGCAGAAGACGCGGCGCGAGGCCGGCGATGCCACTGCCACGCTCGACGCGAACTCGGAGCGTGCCATCCCCCTCCAGACCTCGGTCTACAAGGCGCAAGCGCCGAAGATGCGGCACGAGAGCGGCGATGCAACTGCCACGCTCGTTGCGAACTCGGAGCGTGCCATCCCCCTCCAGACTCCGCTCCAGGAGGGGCAAGCGGCGAAGACGCTGCGCGAAGCCGGTGACACGACGGCTGCATTGGAGACGCAGCGGCTCGACACGCGCTCGGAAAGCGCCTTCACCCTCCCGCGCACTGTCCAAGAGGAGCACGCACGGTGGACGCTGCGCGAGGGCGAAGCGACTGCCGCGCTGGAGGCAGGGCGACGCGCTCTGGAGGAAGCCTATCGGCTGAGTCCCTCCTGCGCGGACTGCCGGGTGATGGGGGCCTGGCTGGAGCTGACGGCGGCGGACCTGGAACAACTTCGAGGCGGCTCGGGCTTGCCCCGCCTGCGCCGCGCGCTCGACGAAGCGCGGCGCGCGGTGGCGCTGTACGCCTATGACGAGAGCCACCTGATGATGGCGCGCGCTTGCTGGCGATGGGCCCGCGCCGCGTCCCCTTCCGTCTCGCACGAGGTGGAGGAGGAGGGATTGTCCCACGTGGAGAAGGCGCTACGGCTGTCGCCAGGACTGGCGGAGGCCGAAGCCCTCCGGGCCGGACTGCTGTGGGCGCGGGCCCGGGGCCTGTCGGACACGGCCTCGCGCGAGGCCACCCTGGGCGAGGCTCGCACCGTGCTCGACCAGGTCCTCGAGCGCGCACCACGGCTGAGCCGCGCGTACCCCCGGCTGGTCCAGGACCTCGCCGAGCCCGCGCACACCGGGGCCGCACTCCGAGCCCGGCCCGCGGCCCCCTGAACCGCCCCTCCCCGCGCGAGTCCGTCGCAACAAGGTGGCGGGAGCACCTGCGAAGTGTCTCAGCACTCCGCCGGCCTGCGCACGCTGGCTCCCCCTCGGCGCGCCTCCACGCTCCGCCACCTCGCACACGCTGGCCACCCGCGCCCCGCCCCAGCGCTCCGCCACCTCGCACACGCTGGCCACCCGCGCCCCGCCCCAGCGCTCCGCCACCTCGCACACGCTGGCCACCCGCGCCCCAGCGCTCCGCCACCTCGCACACGCTGGCCACCCGCGCCCCAGCGCTCCGCCACCTCGCACCCGCTGGCCACCCGCGCCCCAGCGCTCCGCCACCTCGCACACGCTGGCCACCCGCGCCCCAGCGCTCCGCCACCTCCCCCGCTGCGCGCCTCAGCGCTCCGCCGCCCTGGGCACGCCGGTCGCCAGCGGCGCGTCCGTGCGCCACTGAGGCGCAGGGCCGCACCTGGGCAGCGACAGCCCCTTCGGCAGCGGCGGCGTCGACTGGCGACGGTTCTCCGGGTTGAGGCACACCGCCCCCCGAGGTCCCCAGAGCGCCTCCAGCGCCTCCAGATCCTCCAGCCGCGCTCCCGAGCGCGGGTCGAACCCGTGCGCGTCACGCCGCAGGAACGGCGTGCCGCTCACCGTGAACGCGCGCAGGTCCCCCTGTCCCACGAAGTACGCGGCGCGCTTGGCCTGCAGACAGGACCGATAGACGAGCTCCCGCTCCGCGTCGTCCTGGTGCGTCTCCGGGTCCCACGGCTGATACCCCCACCTCAGGCACGCCGCGATGGCGCCCGTCTCGCAAGCCAGCGTCACCGCGCTGGCGCGCTCGCGCACCGCGGCGCTCAGGCCATCCACCTGTCGCCCCGGCAGCAAGACGGACCGCGCGTCACCCTGCCCCCCCGTCGCCCGGCACTGGGGCTGCCAGTCCCCGGTCCCCACCACCCGGTAGCGCACCTGGAAGCGGCCCGCCTCCGGCGCGCCCAGCGACAGCTCGTGGAGCACCTGGCGGCGGTCTCCGCCCCCCACGTCCACCGGCAGGTGGAAGTAGAACGACAGCTTCGCCAGCGAGGCCCCGCGCACCTTGCGCGACTCGCCCCCTTGCGTGAGCGCCACGAAGAAGTCCGCGGGGCTGGCGTGCAGGCCCGTGAGCACCCCGATGGCCTCCGGCTCCGGCTCCGACGGACGGGTGAGCCGGACCGGCACGTCGAGCACCGTGCGCCGCTCGGCCGTGGAGCGCACCCGCATCAGCACGCCCTCCGCGGTGTTCAGGAAGCCCTCCGGACACCACACGGGCCGCCCCTCGTGCTGGAAGCAGTAGTCGTCGCCCTCCGCGATGTAGATGCCCAGGCCGTTGGGGTCCGGGTCGCACTGCCCCGTGGGACAGCCCCCGCCCCCCGTCGGACCGTCGGACCGCCCCGCCTGGAGCGGCCCCGGGGGCGCCGTCAGCCGGCACCCTCCACCCACCGCCAACAACGCCAGAGTGCCCACGAGCCACGCCTGCTGAATCCTCGCCAAAGATGTCTCCTCAAAAGCCGCGCCAAGGGCGCGGGTCGTTCGCGGTGGCCACGTTAGCCAGCCCCGTGCCAACCCCCTCCCGCGCCCACGCCCGAGCGGCGCCCCCCGCCAGCGGCGCACGTGGCACACCCAGGTGGCACAGTGCCTGGTGACACCGCCGGTTTACGTAAGATGGGCCCCATGGAACACGAGGGGTCGACCCTGGGGCAGAGCGACGCCGCCGCGCGGCGGGACTCGGACGAGCCACCCCGGCCCGGGCTGGTGCAGGTCCTCGGCGCGGGCGCTCCGGTGGCCGTGGCCGTGCCGCTCCACGGCGAGCAGGCGCTGGGGCGGGGCACGCCCGGCCTGAGCGAGCCGGCCGACCCCAGGATGTCACGCCACCACGCGCGGGTGAGCCACGACGGCCAGCGCTGCTGGGTCACCGACCTGGGCAGCCAGAACGGCACCTTCGTGGACGGAGAGCCGCTCCCCTCCGGCGAGCGGCGCCAGGTGCACCGCGTCCTGCGCCTGGGCGACTCCCTGTTCATCCCCAGCGCGGATGTGGGCCCGCTCGCGCGCCAGGGCGTCATCGACGACGGGGGCTTCGTGCGCGGGCCCGCGATGCGGCGGCTGCTGGAGCAGGTGTCACGCCTGGCCCAGCATGGCCTGACGCTGCACATCCACGGCGAGAGCGGCGCGGGCAAGGAGGGCGTGGCGCGGGCGTTCCATGAGTTGGGCCCCAGGCGCGCGGGGCCCTTCGTGGCCGTCAACTGCGCGGCCATCCCCCAGGGGCTCGCCGAGCGCCTGCTGTTCGGCGCGAAGCGGGGCGCCTACTCCGGCGCCGACGACGCGGAGGGCTACCTCCAGGCCGCGGACGGCGGGACGCTGTTCCTCGACGAGGTGACGGAGCTGGACCTCCAGGTGCAGGCCAAGCTGCTGCGGACGCTGGAGACCCACGAGGTCCTCCCCCTGGGCAGCGCGCGCGCCCGCAAGGTGGACGTGCGGGTGTGCTCGGCCAGCAACCGGGACCTGCGAGCGCAGGTGGCCACCGGACGGCTGCGCGAGGACCTGTACTTCCGGCTCGGTCGCCCGGAGGTCCGCCTGCCCGCCCTGCGACAACGCCCGGAGGAGCTCACGCTCCTGGTGGCGCGCTTCCTCCAGGAGGGCCCCGAGGGCCTCGGCGCGCACGTCTCGCTGTTCGAGGCCTGCCTGCTGCGCGCCTGGCCGGGCAACGTGCGCGAGCTGCGCGTGGAGGTGCGCGGCGCCAGCCAGGAGGCCCTCCTGCGCGGCGCCCGACGCATCGAGGCGGGGCACCTGGCACCGGACGCGGGCCACGCGTTCAACACCGACCCACGGGAGCGGACTCCAGAAGAGGCGCCAGCGCCCAGGCCGCCCCGCCCCCGCCCGCCCCTGGAGGACTCGGAGCGCGCGCGCGTGGAGGAGGCCCTGCGCGCCCACGGAGGCAACGTGGCCGCCGCGGCCCGCGCGCTGGGGATGCACCGCACGCATCTGCGCCGCCTGCTGCAGCGCCACGGCCTGGGGGCGGCCTCGCGCGAGTAGGGCGCCTTCAGTGCCGCACGCGCGGCTTCGGGGCGCGCACGTGGACCTCCATGCGCGCGTCCCCCGCCACCACGCTGCTGAGCACCTCCTGCTGCTCGGGCCCCAGCCGCGCCACCGCGCGCAGCGTGGCCACCAGCAACAGCGCCTCCACCGTCGACGGCACGCCCACGCCGCCCGCGCCCGTCTTCAGCGGCATGGGCAGCCGGGGCACCCGCCCCGCCGAGGACAGCGCCTCCACCGCGTACGCCGGCGTCGTGTCCAGCGTCACCGCGATGGCGGGCAGCTCCTGCGCCGCCTCCGCCTGTCCCTGCGCCTGCATGTGCATCAACTGCTGGAGCGCGCCCTGCTGGAAGTACAGCGCCAGCCCCGCCCGGCCATCGCCGGTGTGGAACACGCAGCCCTCGAAGGTGTGCGTCAGGGGGCCGGACACCGCCACCTCGAAGGGCTGGCTGTCATCCCAATGCGTCCACGGACGCGCCTCCCAGTACTCGGTGGCCGCCTGCACGAACAACAGCGCCTTGTCCGAGCCCAGCCCGGACAACCCCCGCTGTCCCCAGGCCAGGAACGTGGCGATGGCCGCGCGCGACGACAACGCCGCCTCCGTCGGCTCCCCCGCCCGCACGCCCAGCTCCGCGCCAGCCTGGGCCAACGCCGGCTCGCACCGCACCGACTCGCGCGCTTCCAGCCCCTCCAGCAGCACCGTCAGGCCCGCCACGTCGTCGCGCTCGAACACGGGCGCGGACGGCTCGCCCGTGTCGGAGATGCGCAGGTACACGTCCGTCGTGCCCTGGGAGAGCGGCACCGGGCCGAGCTTCAGCAGGTAGAACATGGGGGCCCTTCTAGAGCGCGCGCTTGCCGTCCAGGGCCTTGCGGACCTGCTTCATCAGCGCGGGGATGTCGAAGGGCTTCTGGAGGAAGGGGATGCCCGGGTACTCCGCGCGCAGCGCGGCCACGTCCACCGCGCTCATGCCCAGCAGCGACACGCCCTTCCACTCCGGCTCCGTGCGGATGTGCTTGATGAGCGCGGGGCCGTCCATCACCGGCATCATCCAGTCGGTGAGGACCAGGTCCGGGCGCAGCTCGCTCATGCGCGCCAGCGCCTCGCGACCATGCGAGGCCGTCAGCACCCGGTAGCCCTCCTCGCGCAAAAGGTCCGCGAGGGCCTCCAGGATGCCCTGCTCGTCATCCACCACCAGGACCGTCTCCATACGGGCGGGCTGCGCTCCTCGCGAATCAGGGATGGCCACCGCTCCGGTGGCGGGCAAGCCCCGTCAACAGGGTGTCCAGGGCGACGTCGAAGGGAGGCTGAACCTCGATTCCTTGGCGGGAGATGACGAACTCCCGGATGGAGGGGTCGTAGTCGGTGTCCCGCAGCTTGAAGAGGGTCAACAGCCGGCGCAGACGCCCCTCCAGCTCCACGTGACGCAGGAAGAAGAGGTTCTCCGCCACGGCGGAGGGCCCCGGCTCCAGGGGGACGTCGAGCACCGGCCCGAACAGGCGCGGCGTCTCCAGACTGAAGATGGTGGTGGCGCAAGAGGAGCGCAGCTCCTGCGTGAGCGCCGCGAAGAACGACGGCATGCGCGCGGGGTCCGGCGCCGCCTGGCTCATGGCGGGCAGCCCGTCCACGAACACCCGCGACACGTCGTGCTTGCGCACCGCGCTCAACAGCTGGTCCGCGAGCACGTCCAGGATGCACTCGGCGGGGGGCTGCCAGAGCAGGTGCATCCGGCCCTCCTTCACCGCGCCGGACATGTCCATGCCGGCGGCCGCCACCTTGTGCAGCAGCCGCTCGGGCGACTCGTAGAAGCCCATGTACAGGCAGCTCTCGCCCTGCCTCAGTCCCTCGACGAGCAGGCTGCTGCCCATCAGCGTCTTGCCGCTGCCCGGCGGCCCCAGCAAGAGCGACGTGGAGCCCGCCGCCAGCCCGCCGGGGAAGAGGGCGTCCATGGACGGGATGCCGAAGTGGACCCGCTTCTCGCGCGGCTCGGGCGGCGGGCCGCGCCGCATCCGGGCCTCCAGCCGGGGGAAGACCTCCAGCCCCGCGTTGGAGATGCGGAAGGTGTGCACCCCCCCCATCGTCGCGCCGCCGCGGAACTTGCGGACCTGCAGCTCGCGCCAGGAGCGCACGCCCAGGGTCCGCTCGCGCAGCTCCAGGATGCCATCCACCATGGTGTACTCGGGGTGGACGGTGGGGCCGTTGGAGCTGGTGAGCATCAGCGCGGTGAAGCGGGACAGGCCCGCGGACACCTGCAGCTCGTGGATGAACTTCTTGAAGTCGCGGCTGCTGCCCGCCGCCTCCTGGGCCTGCACCAGGCCGTCCAGCACCAGGATGTTGGCGTTGTGGTTGCGCACCTCGCGGCGCAACAGCTCCAACAGCCCCGGCAGCCCCTGCTCCTCCAGCGTGCGGAAGCCGCTGACGTAGTACACGCCATCGGGCAGCAGCGCGGGGTCGAAGAAGGCCATGTCCCGCATGTTGGCGAGCATGCGCGCGTGCGACTCGGCCAGGAGCGTCACGTAGAGGCAGCGCACCCCGGCTCGGCCCTGGTGGTAGCAGAGCTGGTTGGCGAAGAGTGTCTTGCCCGCCCCGGGCTCGCCCACGACGATGTAGACACCCGAGGTGATGAGGCCACCGCCCAGCACGGCGTCCAGGCCGGGCACGCCGGTGGACACACGCGCGTCCTGCCGCGGCGCTTGCTCGGAAGGAGACATGGGAGCGCTCATACCGCAAAACGTACGTCCCGCGCGCCTGGATTGCTTACAGGGAGCACGACAAGCCCTCGGAATGCCGTAGAACGGACCTGGAACCCTCCAGGAGCCCCTGCCCCGCGTGGACACCCTCGTCCGCATCGCCGAAGCCCTTGGCCGTTTCTCCGCGCGCTTCGTGCCCAGCGCGTTCTCCATCGCCGTACTCCTGAGCCTGTTGACCATGGGCCTCGCCATGGGCTGGGTGGGCGCAAGTCCCCCCAAGGTGCTCGACGCGTGGGGCGGCGGCTTCTGGGAGCTGCTCACGTTCTCCATGCAGATGGCACTGGTGATGTTCACTGGCTACCTGCTCGCGCTCACCACGCCTGTCCGAGCGCTCCTGGAGAAGGCGTCCGGCCTGGCGCGCACGCCGCGCGGCGCGGTGGCGCTGATGGCCTTCGTGTCCATGGCGCTGGCGTACATCAACTGGGGCCTGTCCCTGGTGGCCAGCGCCATGCTGGTGCGCTTCGTCGCGCGGCGCCGGCCGGACGTGGACTACCGGCTGCTCGTCGCGTGCGCGTACTTCGGCCTGGGCGCGACGTGGCACGCGGGCCTGTCCGCCTCCGCGCCGCTGCTGGTCGCCACGCCGGGCCACTTCCTCGAGAAGAGCATGGGCCTCATCCCCATCGACCGGACGCTCTTCTCGCCCTTCAACGTCTCGCTCACCGTGGGCGTCGTCGCCGGCCTCACGCTGCTGGCGTGGGCGCTGCATCCCAGGCCCGAGCACGTGGTGCGGGTGGACCCGGCGGTGCTGGAGAAGCTGGGGGACTTCGTTCCGCCCGAGCGCCCCGCCGACCAGAGCCTGGCCGTCTGGCTGGACCACGCGCGGCTGCTCAACGTCCTCTTCGGGGTGCTGGGGTTGCTGTGGCTGGGCCAGTACCTGTGGCTCAACGGCGGCTGGCGGGCGCTCAACCTCAACGTGGTGAACTTCACCTTCCTGGTGCTCGCGGTGCTGCTGCACGGCACGCCCGCGCGGCTCATCAAGGCGGCGGAGGAGGCCGGCACGGTGCTGCACGGCATCGTCCTGCAGTTCCCCCTGTACGCGGGCATCTACGGCATCTTCAAGGCCACGGGGCTGACGGACCGCATCGGCCAGCTCTTCGTGTCGCTGTCCACGCCGCAGACCTTCCCGGCCATCGTCTATCTCTACAGCGGCGTGGTGAACTACTTCGTCCCGTCGGGGGGTTCCAAGTGGGCCATCGAGGCGCCCTACCTGCTCGACGCGGCCAGTCGGCTGGGGGTGGCGCCGGAGAAGGTGGTGCTCGCGTACGCCTGGGGTGACATGGCCACCGACCTCATCCAGCCCTTCTGGGCGCTGCCGCTCCTGGCCGTGGCCCGCTTGGAGTTCAAGGACATCCTGGGGTTCTTGCTGGTGGCGTTCCTGGTGTACCTGCCGCTGGTGACGCTGGCGTTCTGGTGGCTCGGATGAGACGCGACGGGGTTCCGTGCTAGACCTCCGGGCAGGACCCGCCGGGGAAGGCGGATCCCAACTCATCCAACGAGGGGACCCCGAGCATGAAGAAGCTGATGACGCGGACCATGGTGTGTGCGGTGTTGGGGATGTCGTCGCTGGCGTTGGCGCAGGACGCGGCGGCGGAGGCTCCGGCCAAGGAGCCCGCGAAGGTTCCGAGCGCGGACGCGGTCCGTGACACCTGGAACTTCTTCTACAACGGCAAGGGCCAGGGACCTGTGCTGGTGGAGGCCAAGCTCTGTACGGAGGTGGCCAAGGACGGCCCCAACAAGTACGAGTGCATCGCCGAGGTCGCCGCCGAGGGCATCAAGGCGAACACCACCGTGATGCTGTGGCAGGCCTACCTGGTGCCCCAGGGCGACTCGGTCGAGGACGTCATGGTGCAGACCAAGCAGGGCAACGTGGTGCGCGAGACCAAGGACGTGAAGCTCAAGGGCGACGGCTGGCGCGCGCGGCAGTGGACGGGCGTGCGGCTCAACAAGCCGGGCAACTGGACGGTCTCCGTGATGCGCGGTGACCAGGTCCTCAAGGAGCTGCAGGTCAAGGTGAACTGAGTCACGCACCGCGCTCACTTCGAGCGCATGCGTGAAGCACCTGACGCCCACCACGAGGCCCTTTCGCGGCCTTGGGTGGGCGTCTTGGTGTCAGAGGTCGGGGCGGCTTGAGAACAGCTCGGTCACCCACTCGATGAAGACGCGCAGGCCGGCGGCCTGCTGGCGCGCGGGAGGGTAGACCAGGAACAGGGGCCGGGGTTCGGGCCGCCAGCCCTCCAGCACGCGCACCAGCTCTCCCCTGGCGATGTAGGGCTCCAGCACGAAGCGGGGCGCGAACATCACGCCCAGGCCCGCGAGCCCCGCGGCCAGGTACGCGTTCGTCTCGTTGAGCGTCAGCAGGCTGCGGCCGTGGACCTCCAGCCGCTCGCCGTCGCGGAGCAGGACGAAGGGGAGCTCCTTGCCGCTCGGCGAGGAGAAGTAGCTCACCACCGCGTGCGAGGGGCCCGCCAGCTCTTGTGGATGGCGCGGCCAGCCGTGGCGCTCCACGTACGCGGGTGACGCGCACAGCCCATAGGTGAGGTCCACCAGGTGCCGCGCCACCAGGGACTCGTCCTTGACCCCGCCTCCGCGAATCGCGCAGTCGACGTTGTCGGAGAGCAGGTCGACGACGCGGTCACTCACCCCCAGTTCGAGGTGCATCTGGGGGTAGCGCGCGTAGAACGACGGCAGCGCTGGCACCAGGAGCAGCCGGGACAAGGTGCCGCTCGACTCCACGCGCAGGCGGCCCCTGGGGCCGCGCTTGGATTGGGACAGGGTGGATTCGAGCTCGCGCACCTCGCCGAGCAGACGCAGGGCCTGGGGGTAGTAGCTCTGGCCCTCGGGAGTCACGGTCACCCGACGCGTGGTGCGGTGCAGGAGCTTCACGCGCAGGTGCGACTCCAGTTGCTGGATGAGCCGGGTGACGGCGGTCTTCGGGAGGCCCAGCGCGTCCGCGGCCTTGGTGAAGGTGCCGCTCTCCACCACGCGGACGAAGGCCTCCATGGCCATGAACTTGTCCAATCACGACCTCCGCGCGTGGCATATCGCATTCGATTGTTTCCGGGGTGAAACAGTGTGTAGGGCGGGCGCCCGTTTATCCCAGACAGGGCCGGGGGCTATTTCATCGCCCATGACAAGACCTCTCTCCCGCGGTGCTTTCCACGCAGTCTCACGCGCCCTCACGATGTGGGTGTTGGCCACGGCGCCCGTCATCCCGACCGCTGTCCACGCGGCCGCGCCCCAGGTGCGCACGCAGGCACCTGGCTTCCACCGGATGTTGCTCGGGGACTTCGAAGTCACGGCGTTGTCCGACGGCACCGTTCCGCAGACGGTCCGCGACGTGGCGACCCACACGACGCCCGAGCGGGTCAAGGAGCTGCTCTCGCGCGACCACCTGGAGGACCCCGTCGAGCTGTCCATCAACGCGTTCCTGGTCAACACGGGCAAGGCGCTGGTGCTGGTGGACACGGGCGTGGGGGGCCTGTTCGGTCCCGACGTGGGAGGCCGGCTTCAGCAGAGCCTCCAGGCCGCGGGCTACCAGCCCGCGCAGATCGACGTGGTGCTGCTCACGCACATCCACTCCGACCACTCCGGAGGGCTGATGTCCGGCGCGCGTCGGCTGTTCCCCAACGCCCTCCTCCAGGTGCATGCACGCGAGGCTGACTTCTGGCTCGGGCGCGACAAGGGCACGGGCACGGTGGACCCGAAGTACTTCGAGGAGGCGCGGGCGATGGTGGAGCCCTACCGCGCGGCCGGGAAGCTGCGGACATTCGGCGGTGGGGACACCATCGTCCCGGGCATCCGGGTCATGCCGACGACGGGACATACGCCGGGGCACAGCAGCTTCATCATCGAGAGCCGGCGCCAGCGGCTGGTCCTGTTCGGCGACCTGATGCACTTCGGCTCGGTGCAGCTGCGCGAGCCGTCGGTGACGGTGGCCTATGACGTGGATGACCGGTCCGCCGCCGCGCAGCGGGCGCGCGTGTTCTCCGACGCCGCGGCGCGCGGAGACCTGATTGGCCTCTCGCACATGCCGTTTCCTGGACTGGGCCGACTGAGCGCGGAGGGGCGGAACTACCGGTGGGTGCCCCTCAACTACAGCTCGGGTCAGCGGTGGCCGGAGGCCCGGCTCAGCGCGGAGTGAAGAAGGCACGGCCCGCCACGAGCCCCTGTTTCGAGGGCTCGGGTGGGCACGCGTGGTTCAACGAGGCTTGCGACGCTGCTCGCTCAGCCTGGCGTTGAAGTCGTGCTCGGCGGCGTCCGCGTAGGCCTTGCAGGTCAGCGCCTTGGCGCCGGCCTTGTCTCCGGCGGAATATTCCCAGCCGCTGAAGCTCGGATGAGGTGACAGCAAGACATCACAAGGCAGCGCGCGCACGGTGGCGAGGCTGCGTCGATAGTCGTCGACCAGTCGGGGGTAGCGCGGGTTGCCCAGCAACTGATACCCGGGGGTGCTGAGACTGTCGACGTAGGCGATGCGCACGGGCTTGCCGTCTCGTGTATCCGTCCACGTCCAGGCGGTGCTGCCAGGGGTGTGCCCTGGCATGAAGTGCGCGGTGAACTCGACGCCGCCCTGCTTGACGACCTCGCCGTCCATCACCACGCGGTCCACCACGACGGGGGCGAAGACGAAGTCATCACCGAAGTGCAGATCATCGACGCCCCCGCGAGCCAGCAGGGCCGCGGATTCGGCGCTGGCGACGACCCGCGCGCCGGTGCGGCGCTTCAACGCGGCGAAGGGACCGGCATGGTCGGCATGGGCGTGGCTGCTCAGCAGCAGGCGCAGGTCCTGGGGCTTGAAGCCACGACGCCGCAGGTTCTCCAGCAGATGGTCGGCCATCTGGGGCATGCCGCCGTCGAGCAGCACGACACCGTCCTGGGTCTCCACCAGCAGGGCGGTCAGCTCCTCGGTGCCAATCTGCCAGGTGTGGTCGGCGATGCGCAGCGGCAGGATGGGCTGCAACCAGGGCGCATCCACGGTGTAGGCCTGTAACTGTGGAAGCGGCGGGAGTTTCGGCTGAGCCGGCGGTGTGGCGACAGCGGTCGCGGCGCCCAGCAGGCAGGAGGAGAGAACCCAGGTGAATGTCCGGAAGCGCATGGTGGGTGAAGAGGGCAGGAAGGTGCGGGGACGCTAGCACGGCACCACGCGGGGGCTTCGCGGATACGGGACCGCAAGACGTGGTGTCTCCGAGCCACGACTCACGTCACGGGTCGTCGGACATCTCGTCGAGCTGTCCTTGGGCCACTTCGCGATAGTGCGGCACCCGCTCGACGGCGAGCACGTCCCGCATCACCTGGCGAGCAGCATCGAAGTCGCCGGCTCGCTTGTGAAGGTACATCTGGTTCAGTGAAGACACCATGCGGCTGGAGCCCTCGCGAATGCGCCGCGCGCACTCTTCCAAGAGCGTCCGGGCGCCAGCGTCCGTTGCCAGCAAATCGGTGGCTTCGGAGATACCGATACCAACCTCACGGGCCGTGCGCTCGAGCAGGGTGCGGATGTCATCGGTGAGCACGAGGCCTTCACCGCCCTGCAACACACGACGGGCAAGGGTGCGGATGGGGTCCCAGTCCAGTTCATCGGACACGCACGACCTCGTCTTCGGATAGCACTTGTCGCCTGGCCATTCCTGCTGTCCCTCGCGGGAGGGGGAGCAGGCATAGCCGCTACGCTTCCACCCCTCGACGGGTCGAGGCATTCGTGACTCGTCAAGCGCGACACCCCTCCCGGCCCACCGCCCTGTCGGACCGAACAGGGAACCTCTGTTCCGAGCGCCCCTGCTGGGGCATTCCACGGAGGCGTCGATGTGCATGCGTTCGGCCGTCGTGTTGTGGCTGCTGTTACCCAGGGTCGGGTGGGGCCAGGAGGCCGTCACCCCTGAGGACTTCGACGCCACCGTGCGCAGGCTGGAGGAGGCGCTTCGGGCCGAGGCTTCTGGCGAAGAAGCAGGAGCAGCCCAGACTGACGAAGAGCCCGTGTCACCTGCACCTCCCAGCAATGACACGAGGTGGGCGCACTGGCTGCGCCTGGAGGCCACTTCGCTGACGCTGCTGCCCCGAAGTGGCGTGGGTCGCGACGAAGGTTTCGTGCAACTGGAGCCGCGTGGCGTGGTGAGGAGACAAGGCGCCTTCACCCTCGAAGTCGGAGCACCGGTGCGGTTGCGTCTCTGGGGTGGCGCGGAGGGAGCGGGGCTCGTCAGGAAGGAGGACTGGGACACGCTGTCCGACTGGGGGCAGGTGGTGCGCGCGCTCAGGGTTGGCGGCGCGCCGAACTCTCTGTGGCTGGGCGCTCTGGAGTCCTACACGTTGCTGTCGGGACACCTGGTGCGCCGCTACAGCAACCGGAGCAACCCCGACTACCACCCCGCTGGAGCGGTGGTGACGGGGATGCTGGGCCCGGTCTACGCGGAGGCCTTCGCCTCGGACGTGCTGGGCGCGCGACTGGTGGGCGCGGAAGTCGCGCTGGACATGCAGCACCTCCTCTTCGGCCGCCCCCTCATTCCCTTGCAGTACCTGCTGTCGGTGTCCGCGGCCCATGATTGGGGACGCGCGGGAGGCACCTCGAAGCCGCTGACGCTGGCTCATGTGGACGGCTCGGCGATGCTCGTGCGGCGCAGGAGCGCTGACGGCGGTTTCGAGGTGACGCTGCTGGGGGGCTGGGGCGGACGTCCAGAAGAAGGCGGGGCGTGGGGCGCGGTGGCGGGACTGGGCGTGGATGCGCTGACCGCGACGGTGGACCTGCGGGCCCGTCTGGAGGGACGCGTGCAGCGAGGGGGCTTCCGACAGGGAGCCTTCGGCCCAGACCACGAACTGGCGCGCTTCCAGGTGACGGGCCCGTCCGCCTTGCCGCTGGCGGAGGCGTCCTTTCCGGACGGAGTGTCCGCGTATGGCGAGGTGATTCTCAGTGGGGATGCGGAGCGGCTGGGCACGCTGTCGCGACGCCACCTGCGCCTGACGATGGGGGCGGAGGCCTTCTCGTGGGGCCGGGTGGATGTGGAAGGACGCCTGGAGGTGCAGGCCTTCCACCGGAGCCTCACCGTGGCGGTGGGCGGGATGGCGCTCGGCGCGGGTAAGCCAGCCGCGCGTTACCTCGTCTCGGGCGAGGCTCGGTGGCGCTTCTTGCGTGGCCGCCTCTTCGCGGTGGGACAAGGCGGCACGTTGCTGTTCCCGACGGCGGAAGGGCCGCTGCGTCCGGGTGCCTTCGCGGCCGTGGGGCTGGGGGTGGACCATGCGCGCTGAGCGACGTCGGCGCGGCGGAGTGGGCCTGGTGCTGGCCGTGGCGTTGCTGAACGTGGGCTGCGCCTCGTTGCCCTCGAAGTCAGGGACACAAGACGTACTGAACTTCAGTCCCCATGCCGCATCCACCCATGCAACGTGGAGCGTGGCCGAGGCGTCATCTCTGGACGTGGTGTCGACTTCCTCGACGATGGGGGCGGAAGTTCCCCTGAGTCTTCGACGCGAGCCCCTGGCGGATGGGGCTGAAGGCACAGGTGCGTCAGTCACAGAGTGGCTGGCGCGTGGGGTTGTCGCCTGTGGGGGACGCCCCATGCTCTCGGGCTGGCCTCGCGCGGAGTCGAGTCGTGAGGCGCTGGAGCCCTTCCTGGCATGTGCATCCCCCGGCGAGTTCGTGGCCATGCAGCGCGCGGTGGACATGGCCGCGTTGGTGGCGTCGCTCGCGGACTGGGACGCGGTCCGTCTGGGCGCCTTGGGTCCGATGGATGCACGGGCCTCGGAGGTCCTGGCCCACAAGCGCGCGGCCTTCCTCGTCACGTCCGTGGAGAAGTACGGCGTGCCGTATGCCGAGGTGCTTGCCCTCTTCGTCCTCCACTCGGCCTTCGACGACGAACTGCGCGAGGTGGTGCGGCTGCTGGCCCGCGACAAGCAATTGGAAGAGACGCTGGGCGCCATGGCCACCGTCCGCGAGGAACTGAAGCGGCGAGGCCTGTCGCTGGAGGACTTCCCCGAGCGGGAAGAGCAAGCACGCGATGTCCTGCGCGGACTGGGGCGAGCGGGCCGGGACATGCTCTCCAGCAGTCCGGCGAGCGATAGCGCTCGGGGACAAAGCCTCTGGGCGAAACGCGCCGAGCTCCCGCCGCCTTATCAAGCAGCCCTGGACGAAGTGCAGAAGGTGCTGGCGGAGCGGCACTACGCGCCAGGAAGCGTCTCGGTGGGAGCCTTCGACCACCTGACCTTCGGCGTACCCGTGGGTTTCTACCATCTGCTCGCCGGGACGGGGCACGGAGCGCGCTCGCTGGCGCAGGGCAAATACGAGCGGGCCACTCGCGAGTTGGCGCCAGCCGCGCTGATGGTGGCGCTGTATGCCGGAAGCAAGGGCGCACGAGCCCTGGTGAACTCCACGTCTGGTGGACGCAGTGGCCCGCAGCGGCTCTCCGCGCCAGACGCGGAAGCACTGAGGACCGTCGTGAAGGACTTGGAGGAGCAATTCGGCCCCAGCGCGGTCCGCGAAGTCTTCGCCCTCTTACGCGGCGAACGAGAGGTCGCCCGGTTCGCCGCGGTGGAAGGACCGGCTGGCGTCATCGCCTTGCATGAGGCCCGAGGCAGCCTGCCGAAGGCGCAGGCCCTGTTGACGGAGCGGTATCGGGAGCCCGCGAGCGCCAGCGCGGCGCGAGGCCGTGTCGAGCAGCGAAGTGGTGGCAGCTCGTCCCTCCCACCCGAGGCAGCCGGCATCCCCGTCGAGGTGGCGGAAGCGAAGCTGCGGCAGGCGGAGGCCGAGGCTGGAGGCGCGCGGCTGCCCATGAACGCGGGACTCCTTGAGAAGCACAGGGAGGCATTGCAGAAGGCCGTGCCTCCTGGAGCCGAGGTGCATGCCCTCTGGCCGGACTATCTGGCGTACCTGGAGCGGCGCACCGCGGAAATCGGGCAGCGGCAGGCGACGAAGGGGCCGCTGGGGTGGGCGGACTACCAGGTGATGCGCGACAGGTACGCCCGGGGCCTCGCCTTCGAAAGGACGATGGTCGCCCTTCTCATGGAAGACGCGGCCCGTCCGCGGGCACAACGGCGATGGCTCCGAGACTTCGAGCAGCCCCGCATCGAGACGCACGTGGGAGTGATGAAGGCGGACCTGAGATTCGCGGACGCGCTCGTCATCGAGGAGCGCCCTCCACCGGGACAAGCCCCCCGCGTGGAGACCTTCAGCTTCAAGAGTCGGGAGCTCAATCGCCTGGAGAGGAGTGAGCTGACGGCACAACTGAGAGCGGATGCGGGTGACGCCTTGAAATACTACGGAGAGACTGTGGACATAAGGCGGACTGAACTCCAGCGCCGTGGTATGCCGGTCAAAGTCGAGAGGGTCCGCCTCGTCTATGAACGCAAGCTTGCGCCGAGCGATACGGACGTGCTGGCAAGTACGGTGCGGAACGTCAAAACCTACATCAAGGGAGTGGAGGTCTTGTTTCAATGAAGCTGCTGACCCTCGAAGACCTGAACGTCGAAGACACGCTGAGGTTCTCGTTCGATGGGTCATTCAGCCACCGTGGCGCGCTAGAACGCGAATTGGCTCCCTTTCTTCAAGGGGTTGAGTCGCACGCAGGCGATTGGATGCCCGACCTCGTCAAGGGCAAGCGACAGTATGAATATTCACGCGATGCCGTCGTGAGCGCACTGAAGGAGCGCCAAGATCAATATGGGTCGACAGTGGGTTTGTATCGCACGACCTCTCCGGCAGTCTCTTTGACGATCGACCTGGGGCTCGCACACGAGCCCGCGGGGATTCACATCTGGCTTGATGTACAGCCTGTATCATTTTTCAGCGACCAGGGCCGATGTCAGGCGCTCGTAGAGACTGTTCGCGGGTGGAGTTCGACCTACTCGACTCCCTATGCCGTTGCGCACAGTGCCGCGGACAGACAGTTGGCTGATTTCCCCAGGTTTGGTCGCGATGACGAAACGTACGAGAAGCACGGGGCCGACAAGGTCTACGACGTGTTCTGGTTGAACGTCTTCGGTCCCCAGCTCGTGGAGAGCGTGGGTCGTGAGCGGATGCTCTCGACGCCCGCGCACCTCGTGGAGGAGCTGCCTGACGGCTCCGTCCTCCTGGTGCTGCGGCCTACTGCCGCCGACTTCGCGAG
The DNA here is from genome assembly GCF_050039385.1 of Myxococcus faecalis. Taxonomy (NCBI): domain Bacteria; kingdom Pseudomonadati; phylum Myxococcota; class Myxococcia; order Myxococcales; family Myxococcaceae; genus Myxococcus; species Myxococcus faecalis. Next base: position 3,994,716 of record NZ_CP144336.1, read on the forward strand.
CGACGAGGCGCGCGTGGCGCAAGCGCGTGCGCATGTCCACCTGCGGCCGGACCTCGACTTCGACACGGTGCTGAGAACGTTGAAGGCACGTAGCGCCGCGCTCGCTCCGGTGGAGCCTCACTTCCACCCGGACCTCGCACCGCTGCTCTCGCGACTGCCGGACGAGTTCGCCATCAGCGAGCGACAGACGAAGATCGCCGAGCTCAACGCCTTCCAGCCACCAGAGCCGGAGGAGTGGCTGCCAACTGCGTTGTCGCCCGACGTGGAGAGCCCGGAGCCCCTGCTCGCGTCCTACGGAGCACTGTCCGAAAGCCTCGTGGCGGCCCTGCACACAAAGGTGCCCTCCATCACGGAGGAGACGGCGGAGTCACTGACGGACCTGGACTTCTACTTCTGGAGGGAGAGCTTCCCGGAGCGGTACGAGCGACAGCTCATCGATGGGCACACAGCCCCCGCGCTCGGAGCCTATCTGGCGGCGGTGCTGGTGCGACGGCTAGGCGGCACGTGGCTGCCACGGCAGAAGCAGGAAGAGTCCCAGGTGCGAGTCGGCAAGCGCGTCTGGCTCCCCTTCCTCCGCGCCCGTCGATACATGCAGTCCCGTCAGTCCCTGCTGGACTACTCGCTCACCCAGTTCTTCCGTGCGGTGGCGCGACACCAGACCTGAGCCAATATTTCCATCTCACGACAACCATTCCCGAGCCCAGGGAATGAGGCTGAAAAAGCAACGACTCCAGGTCGACGGTCTCCGGCTGGAAATGAGCACGGCGTCGCCCGGGTAGTCCTCCCGCGCGGAATCCTCCGCGCATGGGAGGACACATGTATCGAATCATGATGAGCACGGCGTTGATGGTGGGACTGGGCGGAGGCTTCACCCTGGGGGCCTTCCCGCTGGCGGCGGAGGCCGCGGGCCCCTCCATCCCGCCCATCTGCAGCAGGTCCCAGTGCCAATACCAGTGCAGCCTGTCGGGTGCGAATGGCGCCTGCATCAATGGGATGTGCCTCTGCTACATCGACGTCTGACACCCCGGGTCGCTGAAAACACCGCGCCCACCTCGAGCCCCTGTTGCAAGGGCCCGGGTGGGCGTCGGAACCGTCAGGCCCGACTCACGGCGCCGGCAGCGGACTGAAGCTGGCGTCGTTGGGGCCCGAGGCGCCCCAGTTGTTCTGCCGGACGTTGAGCGTCCGGTACGTGAGGGAGCCCTCCCACTCACCGATGAGGATGAGGAAGGAGGGCGTGGCGAGCACCCTGCCCCGGATGAAGCGCTCCAGTGAGGACCCACCCGTCGTGCGCACGCCCAGCCACGTGTACGCCGGGGACGTGTTGGACACGGGCGGAGAGAAGACCACACCCGCCGCGGGCTCGGTGGCGGTCAGGAACGAGGCCCCCGTGAGGAGCGGCGAGAAGTCCCCCCGACTGAAGCCATCCTCCAGCATCGAATAGGACCCGAAGTCGAGCGGCGTCGGCGCGCTGGCCGAACAGTGGATGAAGCGCAGGAACGCCGACGGAGGCACCTCCGCCGCGAACCGCTCCCTCACCACGGTGAGCGTCGGCGAGGCGCCCTGTCGTCCACACAGCACGCCCAGGTAGCGGCCACCGGCCTCCAGCGGCCCGCTGTTCGCGGACTCGAGCACCGCCTGCCCGGGCTGACCATTGACGGTGACGCGCACGGGTACGCCCGTCTCCGACACGGGCAGGTCCGCCACCTTCGGCGACGTGCCGTAGGTGATGCCCGTGGCGATGTTGAGCGACTGGTAGACGACCTGGAGCGAGGACGCCGTGCCCCCGGGTGTGGCGGGGAGCAGCCCGTTGAAGAAGTAGACCAGCGGTCCGCGCCGCAGCCGCACGACCTGGTCCTGCTTCGCGGTGATGATGAGCAGCGCGGAGGCCCCATCATCCGGCAGCGTGCGCCGGTCCTCACCGGTGTTGATGACATAGTACGCCCGCCCCTCCTCGAGCGTCCGCGGCGGCAGGTTGTAGTAGAGCCATCCACTCTGCGAGGGCGTGAAGGCCGGGCTCGCCCCCGTGACGCTCACCCTCACGTCCTCCCGTGGAACCCGCACCCCCTCCTCGTGCTCGTCCACCGAGTAGGCATTGACCGTGTTGCCCTCGTAGGGATTGCCCGCCTCGTCGGCCAGGCGCCGCGTCGCCGTCGCGGAGGTGACCCGGTCCGCCGACATGAAGCGCACCCGCACCAGGTCCGGCTCCGTCTCGACCCCCAACGCGTCATCCCTCAACACCACCAGCCGAGGACGGTCCGGTCGCTCCTGTCCCACCTGGAGCAACGAGCCCGCGCCCACCACCGTCACCCACGTCCCCGCCTCCAGCGTGAAGCCCACCTGCGCGAGCACCGGAGCCGACTCGCCTCCTTCCGTGTCGCGCGCCACGAACACCACCTCCTGCGTGTCGCCCGTGAGAATCACCTCCTGGAACGCGGTCACCGCCTCGCCCCCCGCCTCCACCGAGGTGAACAGCTTCGAGTCCCCCACGTGCAGGTCCACCGAGAAGGGCGCCCAGGGCTGGTCCGTCACATCCGTGGGATTGCCCTTCGAACCCAGGAAGGCATTCACGAAGCGCACCCGCGCCCGAGGCCGCGTGTCCGGCCCCGCATCCGGAATCCCCGCATCCGGAGTCCCCGCGTCCGGCACGACAGGGCCCGCATCCGGAGCCCCCGCATCAGGGACGACAGGGCCCCCATCCGGCCCACTGTCGACAGGGCCGGGCCCGGAGTCCCGTCCCGCGTCCGGCACGCCCGAGTCCGGTACGCCCGAGTCGGGCCTCGGGTCCTCGGAATCATCTCCACACCCGATGGGCCCCACCGACAACAGGCCCGCCAGCATCAACAGCCACACACGCAGGAGTCTGCTCTGGGTCACGTTGGCGCTCCGGAAGAAAGGACTCACACGGCCAGGGCCGCTCACGGCGTCACTCCACGCTCACACTCGGTCCGCAGGGGATGGATGGCGCTCGCGCCACGCGACAGCTCGTCACGCAGGTAGAAGTAGGCCATCACCCCCACGTTGAACTGCGCGCGCTGCAGCCACTCGGTGAGCGCGGGCTCCTGTCCGCCGCGCACCGCGTCCGTCAGCACGTTGTCGAGCGTGCAGACCTCCTCCCACATGCGCACGCCGCCCACCGCGTTGCGATTGCCGCTGGGAGGCTCCGCCGACGCGGTGCCGAAGCTCCCCGTGCGGATGAGGTCACACGCCCCACGCCCCGCGCCCAGCATGTTCGCGCCCCACTTGCTCCAGTCCGAGGCGCGCGGCGAGAAGTCGATGTCCACCTCGCCGTATTTGATCCACGCGCTCATGAACTCCGGCGTGAACTGCACCGTCGTCCCACCCGACGCCATGTACGCCAGGTAGCGAGCCGCCCCATGGGGGTTCAGGCTGTCGAACAACCCCAGGTTCGACACCCCGTCCGTCGCGCCGAACATGCCGCTGACCAGGTTGGCCACGCGGCCTCCGTTGAGCGCCACCAGCACCTTGGCCGCGCCCGTCTGTCCATCCCCCGCGCGTCCGTGACAGTTGGCGCAGATGCCCTGGTACGCGGTGGCCCCCGGCGTGGAGTAGTACAGCTCGCCCCAGGGCGCGCGCGGGTTGCCCAGCGCGTTCACCATCCACTTGTCGCGCGAGTCGTTCCACGGGTCATGCCCGTCGGGAGGCCTGCTCCGCGTGGGGAACGAGCAGACGCGCTTGGGCTGCCACCAGTTGGTGGGGAAGCGCTTCTTCGCCAGTTGCTCGTGGCGCTCGGTGATCGCGTACCGCGTGAGGAACTCGAACGGCCCGTGGCCGATGGCCTGACGCCAGTCATGTCCGCGCGGCTCGTACGGCACCTTGTCGGTGAAGTCCTCGGCAATCCAGGTGACGTCCGCCGGGTCCGAGCACGAGCCCGCCACCGCGGTGTCCGCCTGCCGCAGCCGCGTCCGCACCGCCTCCAGCTTCGCCTCCGGGCTCAACGACTTCTCCGCGGGCCACTCGAGCGTCGCCAGGTAGCGCGCCACCAGGAGCGACGCGCGGCAGTCCTTGCCCGGCACGTTGGTGGGCATGTGGATGACGCGCGCGTCCGTGTCCCGCGCCACGCGCTGGTACAGCGCGCTGGACGGCGTGCGGAGGACCAGGTCCTGCTGGAAATTGGGCACCTCGCAGTCCGCGTATACGCGCTGCCCGTTGCTCTCCTTCACGCCGCACGGGTTCCAGCCGAACAGGATGCCCTCCGCCGTGAAGTCCAGCGAGGCGATGGCCGGGTTGCTCCGCACCGCGAACCCGTTGGGGCTGTGGCACTGGCCGCAGTTGCCGACGAAGTACCCCTGCAGCTCCAGCGCCGCCTTCCGGGCCTCCTCCGACCCGGGCAACGCGCGGGCCTCGGCGAAGCGCTCCAGCCGGGGCAGGTGCTCCTCCAGCGCCGCCAGCTCCCGGAAGACGGGCACGCCAGTGACGACGCCATAGCGCACCAGCCGGTCCATCTGGTTCAGCTCGTCCTCCTCCACCCGCGTCTTCGCGTCCACGCCCGCCTCGCCCGAGGCGCGGCGGTTGAGCTGGAGCGGCGTGAAGCCGAGGACGAAGTTCCGGGCCTCCGCGCCCGTGTGACACTGGACGCAGCGGTGGGCTCCGGGGACGGCGTAGTTGCGCGTGGCGCCGCCAATCTCGAACGCCTTGTAGACGAGGACCCGGTCCGAGAACGGCTCGTTGTCCCGGTAGCGCAGGTCATGCAGCTCCGCCACCGTCTCGTCCTCGTTCCAGAGGTAGGTGCCGAAGAGCGACTGATTCCACGGCTCGCGCACCACGATGAGCCGCGTCTCGATTCTGCGATAGCGCCGGTGCCCGTTGCCGTCCGACACCGCCTTGAAGAACGTCTTGTAGAAGCGCGTGTTCGGCGGGATGTGGAACCGCTTCGTCTCCGCGTCGTACCGGATGGACTGTCCCGCGGGGACATGAACCAGCCGCAGCTTCTTGGCGTTGTCGGAGAAGAGCGGGTACGTGGGCGCGAAGGCCACGGTGCCGTGCTCCACCAGCTTCGCCATGTCGAACGTCATGATGTCGGTGTCCGTCTCCGACAGCAGGCGCGGCAGCTTCGTGAGCCCCGCGAAGAAGGTGTCCTTCGGAGCATCGCTGCCCAGCGGATACTCCGGGGAGACGTAGGGCACGCAGTTGCCCAGGTCCGTCATCGCGTCGCCCACCTCGCGCGCCACCGCGACACCGCCCTCGGACGACGCCTCACATCGGACGGGGAACGCCCCCGCCGGAGCGCCCTGCGCCAGCCACGACTGGAGCGCGCAGGACACCTCCACCGCCTCCTTGAGCTGCGAGGGCGTCGCGCGCGGCGGCATCTCGCCCTGGTCCGCCTTCAAGGCCATGCGCGCGCCGTCCCGCTTCAACCCCTCCACATCGGAGGTGTACTGGAAGCCACCCTGGATGTTGGGCGCCACGTGGCAGGAGGCGCATTGCGCATCCACCCGCGTCTTCAGGTGGTCGAAGGTCTCCGTCACCGTGGGACGGGTGCCCGCCTGGCGCAGCGGAATCCGCTCCGCCGTGCGCGCGGGGAGACAGGCCCGCTCGTAGGCGGGCACCTCCACCGGCGCCTCCTTCACGGGCTCCGGCTCGGACGAGCAGGCCAGCACGACCGGAACGAACGTCAGACACAACAGCAGCGCGCGGCCTGGGCCCGGCCCAATCCGTGTCATCCCCATGATGATGTCCCTCCCGCATCCTCCGGATGCACCGTGACCACCCCAGGCCTCCCCCACCGGGTCCAGCTGGATGAAGGAGACCTGCCAGGATGGGGCGCACCCTAGCCGCGCGCACCGGCAGTCAATGCCAAGTCCTTGCAACAAAACCAGACACGCCCCGCCCGCACCCAGCCATGACACAAGACGTCTGCTTTTCGACGTCTCACGAACACGTCACGGCCGGATGCGAAGAAAGGCGCTCAGGTCCCGGCCATGTCACGGCACGGCGATGGCGCGAATCCGTCCCAGCTTGTGCGTGCCGCGCTCGGTGAACCACAGGTGCGCATCCAGGCACCAGGAGCCCGGCGGCGCGAGCACGATGCCGGAGGGCCGGCTGTTGGGTGACGCAAGGGCATACTCGGTGATGGTGCCCGCGTAGGAGATGCGGCCGATGCGGTTGCCGGCGAGCTGGGTGAACCAGAGCTGACCATCCGGCCCCAGCGCGATGGCATTGGGCTGGCTCCCCGGCGTGGGCAGGGCGAACTCCGTCACCACGCCCTCCGGCGTGATGCGGCCGATGCGGTCCCCGGCCTGCTCGGTGAACCAGACATTGCCATCCAGGCCCGCGACGATGGCGGACGGAGCGCTCCGGGCCACCGGCAGCTCGAACTCCCGGATGACGCCGTCGAAGGAGATGGAGCCAATCTTGTTGGCCGCCTGCTCCACGAACCAGAGGTTGCCGTCGAAGCCCTGGGTGATGGCGCGAGGCTGGGCGCCCGCCGTCGGCAGCGCGAACTCCGTCACCACGCCCTCGGGCGTGATTCGGCCGATGCGGTTGCCCACCACCTCGGTGAACCAGACATTGCCATCCAGGCCGGCGGCGATGCCGGCGGGGCTCGAGCCGCGGCTGGGCAGCGGGAACTCCGTCACCACCCCGTCACGGGAGATGCGGCCCACCTGGTTGGCGGCCAGCTCCGTGAACCACAGGTGCCCGTCGAAGCCCGCGGCAATCTGTTGCACGCCCGCGCCCGACGTGGGGAGCGGGAACTCGGTGAGCACCCCGCTCCGGGTGGCGCGCCCCACCTTGTTGGAGCCGGCCTGGGTGAACCAGAGCGCCAGGTCCGGGCCCACGGTGATGCTCAGGGGGCCCGAGCCCGCGGACAGGGAAATCTCCGAGACGTCCCCCACCGCGCCCCGCGAATCCCGGCAGACCCACGGCGCGGCCTGGAGGTCGGACGCCAGGGCGGGCGCGCCCACGAGCGAGGTGGAGACGAGGAGCAGCGACGAGCGAAGCACGACATGAAGGTTCGAGCGCATGGGAGCAGGACTTCGGTTGCGGGAAGACGTTGAAAGGAAAAGGGGAGCGAGGGAGCCCCCCGCTCCCTCGCTCCAGCGGGTCAGCCGATGACTAGTTGCACAGGCCCTGGCCGCGGCCCTTGTCGCCGCCGCAGTCGAGCGCGCCCAGGTCGCTGCAGGCGATGAAGCCCTGCTCGGTCAGGATGGCCTCGAAGTCCTCGGAGTTCGTGTCGTAGATCCACTCGTGCAGCGTGGCCTCGTCGAACGAGCGGGCCGTGTTGCGGTTCTCGTTCAGGAACAGCCGGCGGGACAGCGGGTAGATGTCCGTGGCGCCCGCCTGGAGCAGCTTGCGGACGTTGGTGGCATTGGACTCCACGTAGACGCTCGTGGTGGGCGAGATGGGCGAGACGGCCTTCAGCTTGAGCTTCGAGTTGCCCGGACGGGACGCGGAGTCACCGGCGTAGCCGATGGCGTTGGCGCTGGCCTCCGTCAGCTTGCCGATGCAGGCGGTGGCGCCGTCGGACGCGGTGCAGGGGCTGGGGTTGGCGGCGGACTCGTCCACGATGACCGTCACGCCGGGGCAGAACGCGCCGCCCTTGAGCAGCGACTTGAAGGTGTCCGTGGTGCCGGACAGGTCGTCGCGGCGGTACTTGACGATGGGCGCCGACGGCAGGCCGAACGCGCTCCAGTCCGTGGGGCACGCGCCGGGGATGGCCACGTTCGCGTTGTCGGTGGCGAAGAAGATGCGGCGCAGCTCCTGCGTGGTGAGGCCGTTGCTCGCCAGCGCCGTGTACGTGCTCGTCTTCACGAACGCGTTCACCGCGTCCAGCGCGATGGTGTTGCTGCGCTCGCCGGGGCAGCAGCCCTTCGCGTCCGCGGCGGCGCCCCCCAGACAGGTGGCCCCCGACGCCGTCTTCGGCGCGGCGAAGTCACGCGACATGGGGGCCAGCGTCTGCTGGCCCGCGCCGCAGAAGCCGCTGGAGCCCACGCCGTTGCGCATGCACGCCTCGCCCACGCCGGAGCCCTTGCCCTCCACGCTCAGCCCGGAGCCCGCCTGCAGCGACCCGGCGATGAACGTGTCCTTCAGCGTGTCGGAGCCGTAGAAGGCCTGCGCCAGCGCCTGCCCGCGGCTCGACTCCACCTGCTGCCCTCCCACCACCGACTGACCACCGCAACCGACGACCGACATCGCCACCACCGTGGCGGACATCACCCACTTCATGCTGTTCATGGACGACTCCTCAGGTATCGCGGGGGATTGACGGCAAGACGCGGCCCTCTCCCCGCGGACTGGGGAGCGGTGTGGCTTCGAGTGCCTGGAGAGGACCGTCGAACCCGGAGGCCCGGGCTTCGACGAGGAGCAAGGTGCCTGAATGGCCAGACAGGCGCTGACTCAACTTGGTCAAGATTTGGCCAGCGCCATGTCACACCCGCCGTGCGGCAGCCTTCACAGCCGCTTCGTGGCGCGTTCGTGGCGCGCGCGGGGCGCAATGTCAGACACCTGACAGCCGCTGGCCCCACACCCCGCCACCTCGCCTGCTCGTGGGTGCTACAGGCCTGTCTGCCTTCCTGCCGGCCGCGTCGTTTTTCCTCCCGCGTTGGCTGGTGGACAGGGATTTTTTCAGGAGACAGGACATCCACCCCGCCCTCCAGGCCCATGTCCCCGGGCCTCTCAGAGGGAAAACCCTTGCGGGGACGCCGCTGGCACCCTGCTTGCTGAAGCATTCCCACGGTTGAAGGGCAGAGGGTCGTCGGGGGGTTGGGCGGCGGGAGAGGCTGGGGCGGGCGATGGCGGGTTGGCGGTGGTTGAGCGTGGTGTGTCTGCTGGCGCCTGCACTCGTGGCGTGCGGGGAGCAGGCGATTGCAGCACCACGTGCTCCAGGCCCGGTGGTGGTGGTGGGGACGGCTGAGCGGGGTGGCGAGGGCGAGGGGGTCATGGCGTGGTCGCGTCCGCTGGCGCACGGGGACAGCGAGGCGCCACACGCGGTGATTGCTCCCGACGGGGACGTCCTCGTCGCGGCGACATACCGGGAGCCTATGGACGTGGGGGGCGGCCCCCTGCCTTTCAACCGGAGTGCATCGAAGCCTCATCTGTTGGTGGCGCGCTTCTCCCCGGACGGGGCCCTGCGCTGGGCCCACGGTGTCGTTCCGGAGGAGGGCACCTCGCGCGTGCGCGTGGGCGGGCTCGTCATCGACACCCAGGGACGGCCGTGGCTGGGCGGCGCCATCTCCGGCGCCACGCTCTCGGGCACTCGCCTGCCGGATGGTCCCTTCATCGCGCGCCTGTCGCCCACGGGCTCCGTCGAGGCCGTGAAGGGCTTCACGGGCGAGGGCGCGCTCACCATCCAGGCCGTCACCTCCGACGCGGGCGGCGTGGTGGTGGTGGGAGACTTCAGCGGCGAGCACGACTTCGGCGACGCCGTGCGCTCGCCTCCGGACGGGGAGCGCGGCGCCTTCGTCCTGCGCCTGGACGCCCAGGGCCGCACGCGCTGGAGCCGCGTCTGGTCCGCGGGCGCGGAGGGCTTCGTCACCGCGCGCGCCGCGGGCGTGGATGCCTTCGGCGGCATCTACGTGGGCGGGGCCTACGCGGGCGCGGTGTGCTTCGGCGGTGGCCAGTTCCTCACGGTGCGCCAGCGCACGCCCTTCGTCCTCAAGCTGACGCCCGAGGGCACCCACGCGTGGAGCCGCGACCTCCGAGGCTCCACCGGCGCGGTGAACGCGCTCGCCGTGGGCCCCGACCGCGTCTACGTGGCGGGCGCCTTCTCCAGCCGCTTCTACTTCCAGGGCCAGCCCCACGACGCGGGCAACCACCACGGCTTCGTCGCGGCCTTCAGCGCGGACGGCCAGGAGCGCTGGGCGCGCTCCTTCGCCGCCACCGCCACCGCGCTCGCCACGGATGACGCCGGACAGCTCACCGTCTCCGGCACCCACGACGGCGCCCTGGAGCTGGCCCGCACCGCCGCGCCCGCGGGCCTCTACGTCGCCCGCCTCCAGCCCGAGAAGGGCGACGCGCTCTGGGTCCGCACGCTCGAAAGCCCCCAGCAGCCGTCAGCCCGCACCGTGGCCGTGGATGTCACAGGGCATACATTGGTGGCTGGCGCGCTGCGGCGAAAGCTTCCGCCAGGGACGCCCTATCCGCAGCCGCAGGATGGTTTTCTTTTCCGCCTGAAACCCTGACACGAAAAATGGCGGGAAATACTTAGACGCGGCATCCCAATCATTTGTCTTGCGGGCAATCGAAGCCTGTCTCGGATTCGACTTCCCACGGGCGGCCATGGTATTCGCCGTCTCGCCTTCGGACGCGTGCCGTTCGCGCGCCTTGAAGGGCGAGGCTGTGCTGAAGCGTCGGCGCGCGGCAACTTCGTTCGCAGACGGCCAACCCCTCGACACCACTCCCTGTCATCCCGGGGCGCGGCGTTGTGGGTCGCGCTTCCGGCCGAGTCTCTGTGAGGAGTTGCACCCCCATGACAAGCACCGTTTCACGCAAGGACGCTCCGTCCCGGAGCGTCACCGGCGTGGTCGCCAGGGCCCTGGGGCTCCTGTCGGTCCTCGCCGCCACGTCCGCTCACGCCAGTGAGGCGGACCTGGTCCTCCCCGACTTCGCCTCCAAGACGTTCCTGGGCGGCGGACTCAATGGCCATCAACTGCTGTTGTCCGGCATCGCGGTGAGCGTGCTGGGGCTCGTCTTCGGCTTTCTCCAGTACGCGAGCCTCAAGAAGCTGCCCGTGCACCGGGCGATGCTCGAGATTTCCGAGCTCATCTACGAGACGTGCAAGACGTACCTGATGACGCAGCTGAAGTTCATCGGCGTGCTGTGGGCGCTCATCGCGGTGGTGATGGTGGGCTACTTCGGCTTCTTGCGTCACATGGACGCGGGCCGGGTGGGCATCATCCTCGTCGCGAGCCTCGTGGGCATCGCCGGCTCGTGCGGCGTCGCCTGGTTCGGCATCCGCGTCAACACGTTCGCCAACAGCCGCACCGCCTTCGCGAGCTTGCGCGGCAAGCCCTACCCCACCTACGCCATCCCCCTGCAGGCGGGCATGTCCATCGGCATGGTGCTCATCAGCACGGAGCTGTTGCTGATGCTGGCCATCCTGCTGTTCATCCCGGCGGACTTCGCGGGCCCGTGCTTCATCGGCTTCGCCATCGGCGAGTCGCTGGGCGCGTCCGCGCTGCGCATCGCGGGCGGCATCTTCACCAAGATTGCCGACATCGGCTCGGACCTGATGAAGATCGTCTTCCGCATCAAGGAGGACGACGCTCGCAACCCGGGCGTCATCGCGGACTGCACGGGTGACAACGCGGGTGACAGCGTGGGCCCGTCCGCGGACGGCTTCGAGACCTACGGCGTGACGGGCGTGGCGCTCATCACCTTCATCCTGCTGGCGGTGGGCGAGGGCTTCCGGGTGGAGCTGCTCGTCTGGATATTCATGATGCGCATCGTGATGGTGCTCGCGTCGCTGGCCGCCTACGCGCTCAACAACGTGTACCAGTCCGCCAAGTACAAGAACGCGGACCACATGAACTTCGAGCACCCGCTCACCGCGCTGGTGTGGGTGACGTCCATCATCTCCGTGGCGCTGACGTTCCTGGTCAGCTACCTGCTCATCCCCAACCTCAACGGCGACCCGTCGCTGTGGTGGAAGCTGTCCGCCATCATCACCTGCGGCACGCTGGCGGGCGCCATCATCCCGGAGGTCATCAAGGTCTTCACCTCCACGGAGAGCCGCCACGTGCGCGAGGTGGTGACGGCCAGCCGCGAGGGCGGCGCGTCGCTCAACGTCATCTCGGGCCTGGTCGCCGGCAACTTCTCCGCGTACTGGATGGGGCTCGTCATCGCCATGCTGATGGGCCTGGCGTTCTGGTTCAGCGGCGCGGGTGTCGCGGGCGAGGGCGTGGGGCAGCTGATGATCGCCGCGCCGGTGTTCGCCTTCGGCCTGGTGGCCTTCGGCTTCCTGGGCATGGGCCCGGTCACCATCGCCGTGGACTCGTACGGCCCGGTGACGGACAACGCGCAGAGCGTCTACGAGCTGTCGCTCATCGAGAACGTCCCCAACGTGAAGGAGGAGGTGAAGCGCGACTTCGGCTTCACGCCCGACTTCGACAAGGGCAAGGAGTACCTGGAGGAGAACGACGGCGCGGGCAACACGTTCAAGGCCACCGCCAAGCCCGTGCTCATCGGCACGGCCGTGGTGGGCGCCACCACCATGATTTTCTCCATCATCGTGCTGCTCGTCGGCATCAAGAACGGCGTGCTCGACCCGGAGAAGGCCCAGTACCTGTCCCTGCTGCACGCCCCGTTCCTGTTGGGCCTCATCACCGGCGGCGCCGTCATCTACTGGTTCTCCGGCGCCTCCATGCAGGCGGTGTCCACGGGCGCCTACCGCGCGGTGGAGTTCATCAAGGCCAACATCAAGCTGGAGGGCGTGGAGAAGGCCAGCGTGTCGGACTCCAAGAAGGTCGTCGAAATCTGCACGCAGTACGCGCAGAAGGGGATGATCAACATCTTCCTGGCGGTCTTCTTCAGCACGCTCGCGTTCGCCTGCCTGGAGCCGTACTTCTTCGTGGGCTACCTCATCTCCATCGCCATCTTCGGCCTGTACCAGGCCGTCTTCATGGCCAACGCGGGTGGCGCCTGGGACAACGCGAAGAAGCTGGTGGAGGTGGAGCTTAAGGCCAAGGGCACGGACCTCCACGCGGCCACCGTCGTCGGTGACACCGTGGGCGACCCGTTCAAGGACACGTCCTCCGTGGCGCTCAACCCGGTCATCAAGTTCACCACCCTCTTCGGCCTGCTCGCCGTGGAGCTGGCGGTGGAGCTGGAGGCCGCGGGCCAGGGCCAGCTCACCCGCATCCTGTCGGTGGTGTTCTTCGTGCTCTCGACGGTGTTCGTCTACCGCAGCTTCTACGGCATGCGCATCCAGAGCGTCGCCGGCGCCAGCGCGCCCGAGTCCAAGCCCCAGGCCGCGGTGAAGACGGCCTGAGCGCCGCCTTCCCTTCGTGATTCAACAGCGGCGGGGTGCCTGTCCCAGGGCCCCGCCGCTTCGCGTCTTCAGGCGCCGATGCCCTCGGGGTCCGTCAGGTGCTCGCCGCCCAGGTGCATGCCCGTCTGGCAGCGGTAGTCCGTCACCAGCGCCACCGCCAGCGACGACAGGCCCAGCAGCACGTGCGCCGCGGCGGTGAGGGGGTGCCTCTTCGCATAGCCCAGCGCGAAGGGCGCCAGCACCGCCGCCGCGCCGTGGACGTAGTCGAACAGCTCATGCACCTCGATGGGGATGAGCTTCGAGACGCTCAGCCGCGCGTCGGTGAGCAGCGTGATGCCAACCAGCGACGCGCCGAGGGCCCAGCCCGCTCGACGCGCTGTCCCATCCTCGGACAGGTGCCCGGCCACCACCGCGGCCACGCCGGCGCGGTAGTCCAGCAGCGTGTGGACCTCCGAGGGCACCCAGCGGCGCAGCGGGAAGTGCTCCAGGAGCGGCCGGGAGAGGATGCCCGCCCGGGCGCTGGTATCCACCAGGTGGCGCGCCACCCGGCGGGGGGCGCTCTCCGCCCGGGGGAAGGTGGGAGGGGGAGGCAGCAGGGACAGGCTCATCGCGGGGTCCTTTCCGGGGCGGTACCGAGGGCTCCTCCTGACGGTAGGCACGCCCGCCGCCAGCGCCCCTCCCCGCATGCCCGCGGAAGTAGGAATCCCGGCCACCACTCCTCACCCCTCCCGCACGGCAAGCGGCCGAGGGGGCTTCCACTCAGCCGGCCGCCCCAGGCAGACTATGTCCGACTTACGGCCTCTACATTCTCAGAGGCCGATAACCGCGGCGCGCCGCACCACCCGAGAGAACGCGATTCATGGCAACTGGTACCGTGAAGTGGTTCAACGATGCGAAGGGCTTTGGTTTCATCGTGCAGGACGGTGGCGGTGAGGACGTGTTCGTCCACCACACGGCCATCAACATGGATGGCTTCCGGACGCTGCAGGAAGGCCAGAAGGTGGAGTTCGAGGTCGGCCGCGGCCCCAAGGGCCTCCAGGCGCAGAACGTTCGCGCCGGCTGAGCCTTCTTCCAGTCCGGACGTCCCTGAAGCCCGTCTCCGCGTCGCGCGGGGTCGGGCTTCTTCCTTTCCGCCAGGGCGCGGGCTTTGCGAGGCTGGGCCGCCCATGCGCCTGCCCCGCTTCCCCCGAGTCATCGGCTTCGACGATGGGCCCTTTCCCCGCCGCGCGGGAGTCTCCGTGCCCCTGGCGGGCGTGGTCTGCGCGGGCACGCGCTTCGAGGGGCTCGTCTGGGGGCGCGTGCGCAGGGACGGCTGGAACGGCACGCGCGAGGTGTGCCGGCTGCTGGAGGGCGGCAAGTTCCTGCCGCAGGTGCACCTGGTGTTGCTGGATGGCATCGCGTTCGGCGGCTTCAACGTGGTGGACCTGCCCGCGCTCGCGGCGCGCCTGGGCAAGCCGTGCGTGGCGGTGATGCGCAGGCCGCCGGACCTGGACGCGGTGGAGCGCGCGCTGAGGCGGCTGCCGCGCGCGGACGAGCGCTGGGCCACGCTCCGCCGTGCGGGGCCCATCCACCAGCTTGCGGGCTTCACCTTCCAGGTGCAGGGCGCCGGACCCGACGACGTGGCGGAGGCGCTCCGGCGCGTGACGGACAGGGGCCACGTGCCGGAGGCGCTGCGGCTGGCGCACCTCATCGGCTCGGCGGTCGTCACCGGGGAGAGCAGTCAGCGCGCCTGAGTCGGATGTGACTCGACTTCACGTTGGGCGCGGAGGATTGCGCTGGCGTGAGATGGGGATGCGCGCTGGTGGCAATGTTCCATCGTCCCGGGTCTGTTGCGACACAATTCCTTTCGACTATTCCAGGGCGGACAGACTGTCCGGGGGTGGTTTCGGAGTGGCCCGGATGTTTGTTATTGTTTGTCCTCCCCAGGAGGGAGGGCTCCATGTTCGAGGTCTCCAACGATACGAACCGCCGCACCGTCACGGTGCGGTTGAAGGGCTTTGTCCGACCCAATGAGATGAAGGATTTCGCCGCGGCCTACCGGACCGCGACGGATACGTATGCGAAAGGCCGGCACCTGGTGCTGGCGGATATGCGGGGCTTGAAGGCGCTGGAGCCGGAGTCGGCGGCCATCTTCGGCGAGGTCGTCCAGTACGGACGCGAGCGGGGCTGCCTGGTGTGCGTGCATGTGTCGGACTCGGTCATCGCCCGGCTCCAGACGGCGCGCGTGGCCTCCGAGACGGTGACGGAGAACGGCGACATCACCGTGAATTGTGTGTCCATCGAGGAAGCGGACAAGCAGCTCGCCAAGGCCCGTACCCAGCACTTCCTGGTCAACGAGCCCGCGGTCGCCCACGCCCGCTGACGACGGTCTCCTCTCCCCGCACGGGCCCCCTCCTCGACGTCACTGTCGCGCCCGCACGGGGATTTCTCACCCTGGCAATCCCTGTCTCGAGGACGCCGGCTCACCCCGGCCTGGCGGTGCCATGTCTCGAGACACGGCCGCGGAGGTGACGCGGCGGGAGCGGGCATGGCCCCGTGGGCCCATCGTCTGCCCGCGTGGGATTGCCGGGGGTCAGCGGCGTGAGCGCGCGTGCTCCAGGTAGGCACGGACCAGGGGCGAGACGGGCAGACGCAGGGCGGTGTCCAGGTCGATGAACGCCGCCCAGGTGACCTCGCGGTCATCGATGGTGAGCGTGGGCTCGTGGTCCACGTCGAGCTCGAGGAAGCGGACGTGGTCCTCCTTGTTCTCGGAGGTGCCCACGGTCTCGAAGACGGGGCGCAGGGAGGACACGTCCACGCGCAGGCCGACCTCCTCGTGCAGCTCGCGGGCGCCGGCCTGCTCGGGGGACTCGCCCCCGTCCATGCCTCCGCCGGGCATGCTGAGCGGGTGCTTGTAGGAGTTCTGGAGGAGCAGCACCCGGCCGGCGTGCCACACGCCGACGAAGACGCCCTGCGTCCTGGGGTGACGCACGAGCCAGTACAGCCGCGCCAGCGTGTACGCGCCCCGGTACCCCGTGCGCGCGAGCGCATCCACCCATCGCTTCACCGTGGCCTCCTTCCGGCGCAACCCGAGCCCCCGTCATAGCAGGGACGCGGCAAGGGCCCCTACCGGGCGCGGACCTCGGGCGGCACCTGCGCGAGCCAGCCCACCTCCAGCACGCCCCACAGGCCCAACAGGATGGCCTCCGCGGCGTCGTGGCGCAGCGAGGTCGGCTTCGGGGCGCCGGACCACGCGATGACCCTGCGCGCCAGTCCGTCCGCCGCGTCCTTCGCCTGTCCGCCACTGCGCTGCTCACGCGCGTACAGGAGCCGCTCGCGCCAGTCCTCGGCGGAGACGCGCAGCACGGGCAGCGCGCGCCGTGCGGCCTCGCGCTCCCAGACGTCCGCCACGGGTCCGCCACCCTCGAGGACGAGCCAGGCCAGCTCGCCCGAGCCCGCGAGGACCGAGGGCACCGCGCGCTTCAGCCGCGACTGGCTGCCGAAGTTCTGCGAGCGGTACGTCCGCAGCCGCCCATCCGGTCCGTACAGGGCGAGCCCCGAGCGCAGGCCCAGGTCCACGGCGAGCAGGCCCGGCAGGGAGGGCTCAGGAGACTCCATTGCGCCACGTGCAGCGGTAGGTGACGTCGGCGGAGGTGAAGCCCGCCACGGTGACGAGCGGCTGCACGGCGCCGGTGGCGCGCAGGCCCGCGCGCAGGGCGCCCTGGGTGAAGTAGCGGATGGGGCCGGCCTCGTTCATCCAGAGGTCCACCTCGTTGGAGGAGACATCCTCGATGCGGGCCTCGGTGTAGTTGTTGCCGGAGCGGAACATCTGCTGGGCGCGGCCCACGCCGCGTCGAGGGCCCAGAAGCTGGATGACGCTGAAGAGGGCGCGCCCCATCGCCGTCTCGCGGTAGCCGTCCACCATGCGCTCACCCAGCAGGGCATAGCCCTCCTCGGGGGGCACGTCGGGGTGCAGCTCCTGGGCGGCGACGCGGACGGCGGAGCACCAGATGTCGAAGTCGTAGGCGGGCCGGAGCTTCTTCTTCAGGTCCAGGCCGACCTCGTGCAGGCGGTCTCGCAGGACGGGCGTGACGCGCCCCGCGAGTCCCCTCACGAAGAGCCCTTCGAAGGTGTGCTCGAAGACGAGCTTCTCCGGCATGTTCACCAGTGTACTCTGGACCCATCTGTCGTTGCAGCGGGGAACGAAAACACCATGGGTCTCCAACGAGAGCTGGCCGTGATGGCCATGAACGCGACGCCGCTTCCGGGCAAGACGAACTTCCTGGAGGAGCTGGGGTGGGTGACGCCGGTGCCGGCGGTCCGGGGCTCCATCGGGGCGGTGGCGCACGAGCCGTTCCTCGCGTTCGAGAACAAGCGGCTGTTCGACTTGCTGGTGGCCTTCACCATCGCGGACTTCCCGGACGACGTGGGGTGCTCGGACTACTTCAATCCGCACAGCCCCTGGTACAACGTGTTCTACGGCGCCTATGGCGTGCGCTCGTACAAACGGGACGGCAACCCCTGGGGTTTCCGGAGCGATGGACGGGTGGACGTGGAGGAGATGCTGGAGATTCCGCGGCTGGACTACAACTTCCTGACGGCGGGGGAGCTGGGGTGCCCGGCGTCGCGGATGTGTTTCGAGCCGCTGGAGGTGACGACGGGGCGGCAGGGCGCGTGGCACAGCGCGGACGTGGCCTGTCTCATCCCCAGCGGGTTGCATCGCACCGAGGACGCGCAGGCGCCGGACCTGAGCTACTACGCGGTGTTCGGCGTGCCGGAGGAGGACTACCTCGCCGGTGGCCGGGAGAGCTATGAGCCGGTGAGGATGCGAGGGCGCATGTACTTCCGCCCCGTCGCCGAGCGCCTCACGCTGGTCTGGGGAGGACTGTGCCCGGACACGCCGGACGGCCAGGCGCTCATGCGCGCCATCCTCGACACGATGACGCCCGTGTACACGGGCGGGTAGGCCGCATATCGCCCAGGAGCCGACAGCGCGCCACCGATGCGTGGGTGCGCATCCTCGCGCGCCGGTAACCTTCACCAGATGGAACGAAGGACTGGCTCGGGAGTCGGGCGATACATCCTGGTCCTCTTCGTCTGCGGCCTTTTCGCCTGCGCCCATGTCGATGAGGGGAGTGGCGGTGGCTTCGGACGGAACAGCGCTGAAGCACGCATCACCCACCTGATTTCAGAGGGACGGTTCGCGGAAGCCGAAGCGCTGGTGTCCGAGTCAGCAGCCTCCGGACTCATCGAGTCCTCCGCCGCGACGGCCTTTCGCCGTCACATCGCGGACCTCTCGATGAAGCTCGGAGAGATTCCCGCCCGGCTCCAGCGCGTGCCGAACTTCCCCGCCAGGCTCAAGGACTTCACCCGGCACGATATCCAGAAGATGTACGACGCGGAGAACTTCACCCTCGCGACGAAGAAGGAGCTGCAGACGGCGCTCAAGCTCCTCAAAGATGTGGCGAAGGACAACTCGCGACTCCTTCAGAAGCAGTGAGCCCCATGCACCCGAGCCCGCACGACCTGCTGCGACTGCTGACCGAAGCCAAGCGCCTGGACTGGGGAAGTCCCGAGCAGCTCCGACTGCTCGAACGTCTGCGAACGAGCTGCCCTACCCACGTACCAGGGCTGCTCTTCTCCAGCCGGGCGCTCCTCTGGGGCAAGCCCGAGCCCACCGAGGACCCCGAGGCCTTCTTCGCCTCCGTCGAGCACATCCTGAACGAAGCCCTGGAGTCCTCCGACCGGAGTCCCGAGGCGCTCATCGGCATGGCCCGCTTCCAGAGCGTCGTCCGCGATTCGCCCCAGCAAGCAGAGGCCCTCTACCAGGAGGCCTCCACCAGGGCGTTGAGCACGCTCGAGGAGTCCTGGGCCGGCCTCATCGAATCCCTCGTGGAGCAGGGAAAGACCGAGGAGGCCGCGCGACTCGCCACCCGCGCGCGCGCCCTGTTCCCCGACTCCACCGCCATCGCCGAGGCCCACGGCTCCGGCGGACTCGACAAATGAACAGGGCCCGAGCCAACCGCCTCGGGCCCCGTGTTTCATGCAGACGGTGTCATGCGGCCTGACTGGGCCCGGACTCCACCGGCTTCACGGCGGGCCCGGCCGCGGGCGTCTTCTTGCGACCGAAGCGCCCCACCCGCTCCATCGCCGCGAACACCACCGGCACCACCAGCAGCGTCAGGAACGTGGACGTGATGACGCCGCCAATCACCGAGATGGCCATGGGCGCCCGGAACTCCGAGCCCGTCCCCGTGCCCACCGCCGTCGGCACCATGGCAATCGCCATCGCCGCGCTCGTCATCAGGATCGGACGCAGCCGACGAGGCCCCGCCTTCATCAGCGCCTCGTCCACCGAGTCACCCTCGCGCAGGTGCTGCAACGCTCCGTCGATGAGCAGGATGGCGTTCTTCGTCACCAATCCCATCAACAGGATGATGCCAATCATCGCGCCCATCGACAGGTGATAGCCCGTCAGCACCAATCCCAACAACGCGCCCACCAGCGCCAGCGGCAAGGACGCCATGATGGTGAACGGGTGCTTGAAGGACTCGAACTGGCTCGCCAGCACCATGTAGATGAACACGAACGCCAGCATGAAGGCCGTGCCGAACGCCTCGTTCTGCTCATCCATGCTCTTCATCTGGCCGTCGTAGACAATCGTGTACCCCGGCGGCAGCGGCGCCAGCGCCACCTGCTCCTTCAGCTTCGCCGCGATGTTGCCCAGCGCCGCGCCCTTGCCCAGCTGTGAGAACACGGCAATCTGCCGCTCGCGGTTCTCGTGCTCGATGACGCTCGGCCCGTCCCGCAGCTCCACGCTCGCCACGTCCGTCACCGGCCTCAGACCCCGGGGCGTGAACACCTCCAGCTGCCGCACCCGCTCCGGCGTGCTCCGGTCCTTCTCCGCCAGCCGCACCCGGATGTCCGTCTCCGTCGTGCCCTCGCGCAGCTTCGCCACCACGTCGCCGCCAATCGCCAGCCGCAGCTGCGTCGCCAGCCCCGCAGCGTTGATGTCCGCGTCGCTCGCCCGCGCCCGGTCGATGTGCACCTGGAGCTCCGGCTTGGGCGGATTCGCCTCCACCCGCACGTCCGCCGTCCCCTCCAGCTTGCGCAGGATGTCGGCGATTCGCTCCGCCTCCACCTGCACCCGCGCCAGGTCCGGCCCCGTCACCCGCACCATGATGGGATAGAAGTCCCCCCCCATGCCCTCGAGGATGGGCGGGTCGCTCAGGTTCACCCGCGTGGCCACCAGCCCCGTGAGCAGCTCGCGCGCCTCCTCCTTCAACTGCGGGATGCCCTTGGTGCGCTCGCCCTTGCCCACCGTCAGCACGCGCAGCCGCGCCTTGTTCACGTCGCCGTTGGTGCCCACCACCGAGTAGACCGCCGTCACCTCCGGCAGCTTGCGCAGCAACTCCTCCGCCTCCCCCGTGCGCGACTCCGTCTCCGCGATGCTCGCCGAGTCCGGCAGCTGCAAATCCACCATGAACTGCGAGCGGTCCTCCGCCGACAGGAACTCCAACCCCAGCCGGCTCGACGCGCCGAACGACACCACCAGCACCACCACGGTGATGCCCGTCGTCAGCCACTTGTGCGCGAGCACCCAGCGCAGGATGCGCTCGTACACGCGCTCCGTGCCGTCCAGGAAGGCGCGCAGCCACGCCGCCACCGCGTTGTCCTTGTGCACCTCGCCCGGCCTGCGCTGCTTGGCGAGCCGCGCCGACAGCATCGGGTCCAGCGTGAAGGAGATGAACAGCGAGATGAGCACGGCGACCGAAATCGTGATGCCGAACTGCTTGAAGAACTGACCGACGATGCCCGGCATGAACGCCACCGGCACGAACACCGCCACCAGCGACAGCGTCGTCGCCAGCACCGCGAGGCCGACGTCGCGCGTGCCGTTGGCCGCCGCGCTCATCGGGTCCTCGCCCTTCTCCAGCCGGTGCGTGATCGCCTCGCGCACCACCACCGCGTCGTCGATGAGCAGACCGATGGCCAGCGACAACCCCAGGAGCGTCATCTGGTTGAGCGTGTAGTCCAGCAGGTACATCGCGAAGAACGTCCCGAGCACCGACGTGGGCAACGCCAGCGCGGAGATGAACGTGCCGCGACCATCCAGCAGGAACAGCAGGATGATGAGCACCGCCATCGCGCCGCCGAAGATGAGCGCCACCCACACCTCGTGCGCGTTCTCCTTGATGAGGTCCGACTGGTCGATGAGCAGCCGCGCCGTGAAGCCCTGCCCCACCTCCGGCCCCATGTCCTTGAGCACGCGCTTGACGTTGTCGCTCACCGCCATGGTGTTGGAGCCCGGCTGCTTCACCACGTCCAGGATGACGGCGTCCTGCCCGTTGAGCCGCGCCACCGTGCGCCGCTCCGCCACCCCGTCCGTCACCGTCGCAATCTCCTCCAGCCGCACCTGCGCGCCCGTGCGGCTGCGCGCCACCGGCAACCGGCGGATCTCTTCCACGTCCTTGAACTGCCCCAGCGAGCGCACCGTCAGCTCGCTCGAGCCCAGCTGCAGCCGGCCCGCCGGCAGGTCCAGGTTCTCCGCGCCCACCCGCTGGGCAATCTCCAGCGGGGACACGCCCGCCGCGCGCGCCTTGTCCAGGTCCAGGTCGATTTGAATCTCGCGCGTGTCGCCGCCGGTGATGCGCACCTCCGCCACGCCCTCCAGCTGCGCGAGCGCCGGCTTGATGCGGTCATCGATGAGCCGGCGCAGGTCCTGCGAGCGCAGGTCCGCGGACACCGCGTACGTGAGGATGGGCGTGGCCGACAGGTCCACCCGGCCCACCACCGGCGCGTCCGCCGTCTGCGGCAGCTTGTTGGCGATGCCCGCCACCTTGTCGCGCACCTCCTGCACCGCGCGGTCGATGTTGGTGGACAGCTTGAACTGCACCACCACCGTGCTCAGGTTCTCGCGGCTCCAGGAGTGGATCTTGTCCACGCCGCTGATGCCCGCGACGGCATCCTCGATGGGCTTGACGACCTGGGTCTCGATTTCGCCCGGGCCCGCGCCCTTGTAGACGGTGCTGACGACCACGACGGGGAAGGCCACGTCCGGATACAGGTCCGTGCCCAGCCGCCCCAGGCCCATCAGGCCGAGGACGACGAGGCACAGCGACAGCATCGTGGTGAAGACGGGCCGACGGATGGAGACGTCGCTCAGGAGCATGGCGGCGTCCCTCTACTTCACGGTGACGCGCGAGCCCTGCGACAGGCTCGGCGTGGGGTGGTCGATGACCGACTCGAACTCGGAGCGCGCCAGCACCACCACCTCGCGCTCGCGCCGCTCCAGCACCTGCACGTCCACCCGCTTCACCTCGCCGCCCGAGCCGACGATGAGCACGTGGTCCCCGTTCGCCGACGACAGCGCCGAGCCCGGCACCACCCGCGCGTCCTGGTCATCCCCCAGCTGGAGCACCGCGCGCGCCAGCGTGTGCGCCACGAAGCGGCCGTCGGCGTTGGGCACCGCCAGCTCCACCGGCACCCGCCGGGTGGCCGGGTCCGCGGAGGGCAGGATGGTGCGCACCACCGCGTCCTCGGTGAAGGCGCCCCCGGCGATGGACTCCACCCGCACCTTCTGGCCGGGCTTGAGCCGGGCGCGCAGCGACTCCGCCACCGTCGTCTTGAGCAGCAGCGTGTCCAGCCGCTCCAGGTTGAACAGCGGCGTGCCCGGCCCCACCGTGGCGCCCGTCTGCTCCGGCGCGTCGATGAGCGTCCCCTCGAAGGGCGCCTTCAGGTCGTGCCGACGCCGGGCCGCCCGCGCCTGCGACAGCTGCGCCTTGGCCGCGAGCAGCTGCGCCTGGGCCTGCGCCGCCTGCGCCGCGGTGGAGCGGTTCTGCAGGTCGCTCACCCCGCCCTCCTTCTGCAGCGTCTGGTTGCGCGCGGCCACGTCCGCCGCCATGTCCGCCCCCGCCTGCGCCGCCGCCACCGCGGCCTCCGCCTGCGCCACCTGCGCGTCGGCGATCTCCACGTCCAATTGCCCCAGCACGTCCCCCTTCTTCACCACCGTCCCCTTGCCCACCTTCACCGCGGCCAGCCGCCCGCCCACCTCGAAGCCCACCTGGAGCATCTGCGCGGGGAACAGCGTGCCCGTCACCTCCTCGCGCGGCGCGGCCTTCACCGTGCGCGCGGACACCAGCTTCACGGAGGGCGGCGCGGCCTCCGTCTTCGCTCCGGCGGCGGGCGTGGAGGACGCATCCGCGCGGGAGCAGGCGGACACGGACAGCGTCGCGGCGACGAGCCCCGCCACGGCGAGCGCCCTGGGGGCGTTTTTGGAGAGGTTCACGGACGTTTCCTCGGGGTGTGACGGGTCTTCGCGCGGGCGGGTGCCCGTCGCGTGGAAGTCTGGGGCCGCTGCGCGCGCGCCGGAGTCCGGGCGGGAGCGGGCGTCTCGAAGCGCGGCACCGTGCCGCCTTCACACAGGCGCTGGAGCGTGTGGGCCCAGGCCGTCAGGTCCGGCTTCTCCTGCAAGTGCACCATGCGCTGCGCGAGCAGCACGAACGCGCCGACGATGAACGAGGCGAACAGCCGCGCGTCCATCTCCTGGTCCACCGCGCCCGCCTCCTGCAGCCGCCGGAAGTCGCTCGCCACGCGCTCCACCTGCGCGTCCGTCATGCGCCACAAGAGCGACTCGAAGGGCGTGCCCTGGCTGCCGTTGACGAGCACCGCGACGATGTCCCGGTGCGCCCACATCAGCTCGAGCGACTCCAGGTCGAAGTCGATTTCGGTCTGGAAGAAGCACTGGTAGCGCTCGGTGCGCTCCAGCCTGTCCCGGGGGCCCGGCAGCCCGTGCTCGCGCAGGTGGCGCTCCATCGCCTCCATCCGCCGCGCGTTCATCGCGTTGAGCCGCGTCTCGAACGACGTCAGCACCTGGGCGAACAGCGCCTCCTTCGACTCGAAGTGCAGATAGAAGGCGCCCTTGGAGAGGCCACACGCGGCGGTGATGTCCTCGATGCGCGCCCCGCGCAGCCCCTTGCGGGCGAACTCCGCGCGGGCGGCGGTCATCAGGGCTTCCCTGGCATGGGGGTCCGCGGGTCTCGGCATGACGGACCCGTTACTAACCCGCCAGTCAGTAATCACGCAATGTGAGTGAACGGCGGGTCAGAAACCCCACCGTCAGTCCACCTGCGAGGCCGGGCTCACGGCTGGGGAGTACCCGCTCCCACACGCGACAGGGCGGTGCACAGCGGACACGCGGCGGGGCCGTGGGGCACGTCGCGGCGGTGCAGGTCCAGCACGGCGCGGGAGATTTCCGCCAGCTCGCGGCGCACCTCACGCCGGGCGCCCTTCACGCGGGCGATGCTCATGTCGTCGTACTGGGTCGTCTGGTGGCGCATCCAGGCGATGACGGCGGCCTCGGCGCGGCGCTCCACGGGGATGCGCTCCGTCCGGGCCACGGTGCCGCTGCCCACGGGGGTGGCGTGCGCGGAGACGAGCACGGCCAGCTTCTTGGCGTGGGCCAGCCACGCGGGGGAGAAGGCGAGGAAGCGCAGGACGCTGTTGGCGAAGTCGACCTCGTACTGCTCCTGCTCGCGGGCGCGCCGGTCGCGGCCGGCGGCCAGCTTCCTGGCGTAGGCGGGGGTGGCGCGCTCGGCGTCCAGCGCGGCCTTGGCCTGGAGGATGTGCGGCTCGGGGGCCCACACGCCTCGGGAGAAGAGCTTGCGGCCCACCTTCTCCACCACCGTCCAGGTGGGGCCCGCGGCCTTCACGCGGCGGGTGAGCCCGGCGTCACCGGGGGGCAGCAGGACCCAGCCCTCCGGCACGGAGAGCACGCGGCCATCCGGGGCACGCACACGGCGGGGGTCCGAGGTGGGGGCGAACGTCAGGGATTCGGGCATGGCGGTGTCTGGGGGGCGGCTCACATAGCACGGGCGGGTCCAAAGCCTGCTAAATGGCGCCTCGCGCCCTGGCGGTCCGGGCGCGGGAGACACTCTTCGCGTGGGAAGTGCCGGCATGTCCCTCCTCAGGCTCACCTTCCTCGGCACCTCCGCCGCCCAGCCCACCCTGCACCGCAACCTGTCGGGCCTCGCGGTGAAGGCGGACACGGACCTGCTGCTGTTCGACTGCGGCGAGGGCAGCCAGCGGCAGATGGTGCGCTTCGGCACCGGCTTCACGGTGGACGCGGTCTTCTTCACGCACTTCCACGCCGACCACTACCTGGGAATCATCGGCTTCCTGCGCACGCTGGGGATGATGGGGCGCGAGCACGCCATCCACCTGTACGGCCCGCCGCCGGCCCGCCGCCTGCTGCACCAGGCGGTGCACCTGGGCGTGGAGGCCATGTCCTTCCCCGTCGAAATCCACGAGGTGAAGGACGGCGACGTGGTGCGGCGCAACGGGTACGCGCTGCACGCCATCGGCGTGGACCACCGCATCAACGCGCTGGCGTACGCGCTGGTGGAGGACGAGCGGCCGGGGCGCTTCAACCTGGAGAAGGCGCGCGAGCTGGGCGTGCCGTCGGGGCCCCACTTCGGCAAGCTGCAGAGGGGCGAGAGCGTCACGCTGGAGGACGGGCGCGTGGTGAAGCCCGAGGACGTGCTGGGCGCGCCGCGGCCGGGGCGCAAGCTGGTCATCTCCGGGGACACGCGGCCGTGCGCCGCGGTGGTGAAGGCGGCCCAGGACGCGGACCTGCTCATCCACGAGTCCACCTTCTCCGACGACGAGCAGGCGCGGGCGCTGGAGACGCATCACTCCACGGCGCGCGAGGCGGCGCGGGTGGCCCGCGAGGCGGGAGCACGCCGGCTGGTGCTCACCCACCTGTCCAGCCGCCACGACACGGACCCCGCGAAGCTGCTCGCGCAGGCGCGCGAGGAGTACAAGGGGCCCTGTGAGGTGGCGTACGACGGCTTCACCCTGGAGCTGCCGCTGCGCGACTGACGCGCGGCGGCTCCTCGGGGACGCCGGGCTTCGTTACTGGATCTTCTCCGCCTCGGCGCGCAGGGCGGTGGCCGACTCGGCGTCCACCTTCTGCAGGAGCTCCCACTCCATCTCCGGGTCGCGGTTGAAGGTGGTGCCGTCGGCGCGGGGAGCCGGGTCGTTGAACTCCGACTGCTGACGGCCGCCGCTCTGGGCGCCGCGGGACTCGGTGGACAGCTGCTTGTAGTACTCGATGGCGCACTGGCCGGGGCCGCGCTCGACGGCCTTCACCAGGTAGCGCACCTGGGTGGTGCCCAGCGACGAGGGGGCGCCGTGCATGAGCCACTCGGTGGACGCCTCGAAGCCGTCCTTGCCCGCGCGCATCGAGTAGCCCTTCTCCTTGAGGAGGGCCAGCGCCTGCGGCCAGACCTCGGCGGCGGGCTTGCGGTAGACGTGGGCACGCGCCTTGTCGTTGAGGAAGGCCTCGCGGCGGCGGCCGGCGCAGCCGGTGGCGGACGTCAGACAGAGGGCGGCGACGACGAGCAACGACAACGCCCCGAGGCGGGACTGGGACGGGTTCATGCGCTTGACTCCAGGGAATGTGAGACGGCCGGAACATCCCTCACCGCTGCCCCGTCGCCAAGTCCCCGGGGGGAAGGTTGCCGGGGACAACCATCTCATCGCGGCGGTCTACGCTCGGCGTGTGGGCTGGGGCGGGTGTGTGCCCACGTGTTCGAGGATCTGCGCGGAAACCAGGGCGGGCGCCTCCAGGGGAGCGAAGTGGCCCACGCCTGGGAGGAAGCGCACCTGGGGAGGCAGCTCGAACCAGGGCTCCAGGTCGTGGGTGAGCTCGCGGCCCAGGGCTCGGTCCTCCTCGGCCCAGACCAGGCGGAAGGGCGCGCGGATGCGGGGGTAGCCCTGGAGGAGGCGGCGGGCGCCGTTGGGGGTGAGGAGGTCGCGGAAGGACTG
This sequence comes from Myxococcus faecalis, assembly GCF_050039385.1. Classification (NCBI taxonomy): domain Bacteria; kingdom Pseudomonadati; phylum Myxococcota; class Myxococcia; order Myxococcales; family Myxococcaceae; genus Myxococcus; species Myxococcus faecalis. The sequence continues at coordinate 4,021,468 of NZ_CP144336.1, forward strand.
GCGGTAGTAGTCCACGGCGGCGCGGGCGGCGTCCGGGTGGGAGAGGTTCTGGGCGTAGGGGGCGAGGCGCGCGTCGCTGACCTGGGAGTTGCGGGACATGCCCCGGCGGATGAGGCCCGGGACGCGGGCGCCGTTGTTCGCGGAGAGGGCGCGCTCGGGGAGCCAGGGGAGCTGGAAGAAGAACATGTACCAGGAGCGGCGCAGCTGGGCGGGGCGCCAGATGCGGCGCAGCAGGACGGAGGGGTGGGGACAGTTGACGACGGTGAGGGTGGCGACGATGTCGGGGCGGGTGGCGGCCACGTGGTAGGCGATGCCGCCGCCCCAGTCGTGGCCCACGAGGTGGATGGGGCGGTCGGGCTGGAGGTGGCGGGCGAGCTGGTAGATGTCCTCGGCGAGCGTGTCGAGGTCGTAGCCCTTCCGGGGACGGTCCGTGCCGCCATAGCCGCGCAGGTCCGGAGCCACGGCGTGATAGCCCGCCGCGCCGAGCACGGGCAGCACGTCACGCCAGCTCTCCGACAGCTCGGGGAAGCCGTGCAGCAGGAGCATGAGCGGGCCGTCCGCGGGCCCCGCCTCCAAGGCCTGCATGCGCAGCGAGGCCAGGGGAATGGACAACGAGGCGAGCGCGGGGGTGTCGGTGTCCATGAGGGCGCAAGCTAGCAGTCCGTGGCAGAGACAGGTCTCCATCCAGAGGCCATGCGTCCATGACTCATCAACGCGCGAGGATGCATGTCAGAGTTTGCGGACAGCGCCCAAGGAACGGTCCTCCACGGGCTCCTGCTCATGGCCAGTGAGGACATCGGACATCCATCATGTCTTGGGTTCGAACACTTCCGATAAATCGAGTCCCGGGTCGACCATGAAGCGAGCCACCCGCATCCGTCAGTCCGAGGTCGCATTCCGCAGCGGCATCCGACTGGTCCTGTTCTTTCTGGCCCTTTGGCTGTGCGCGATGTTCTTCAGCGTGACGTGGGCCACGAAAATCACGGGGGTCTTGGCCCTCTGCTTCACGGCCACGACGGCCCTGGAGGCATGGAACGTGTGGCGCTTGCGTCGCCTTCCACCCGAGGAGCTGAAACGAAGGTGAAACCCGACGTGAGCGGGAGGCCGCATCGGTCGGATGACCAACCTCCTCCCGTTGACCGACCTCGGGCGAATGACGAGAACGATTAGCACCCATGCCGAACGCTCGGTCGTCGTGAGCAGACTGGCCCCCGACCACCGGGTACGCCAGAGTGTCGCGCGCCCGCCCCAGGCTCGGGGCGGCCCTCCATCCAGACAGGTGCGCGAAACGATGCTGCGACGAATCGGCGGGCTCCTCGGTGCGGTACTGCTCCTCTCCCTCCTCGGCGGCTGCACGCGGAACACCCCGCGCCCGGACGCCGCGGGCACCTCCGTCTATGTGGCGGCGCGCGTGCGCACCCTCGACCCGGGCCGCCCCGTCGTCGAGGCCCTCGCCGTGCGCGAAGGCAAGGTGCTCGCCACCGGCACCCGTGACGAGGTGCTCGCCGCCGCCGGTCCCGGCGCCCGCGTCGTCGACCTGGGCTCCGCCACCATCGTCCCCGGCCTCACCGACTCGCACGGACACCTGTCCTCGCTCGGTCAATGGGAGGCCACCGTCACCCTGCTCGGCGCCACCACCAAGCAGGAGGCCCTCGCCCGCGTCGCCAACGCGCCGAGCACCTCCTACCAGGGCGAGTGGCTCGTCGGACAAGGCTGGGACCAGAACGACTGGCCCGAGAAGACCTTCCCCACCCGCCAGGACCTCGACGCCAAACACCCGCGCACGCCCGTGTACCTCACGCGCATCGACGGCCACGCCGCCTGGGTCAACAGCGAGGCGCTGCGCCGCGCGAACATCACCCGCGCCACCCAGGACCCCAACGGCGGCCGCATCCTCCGCGACGCCAACGGCGAGCCCACCGGCATCCTCGTCGATAACGCCATCGGCCTGATTCACGCCGTCCTGCCGCCCCTCACCGAGGCCGAGCGCACCGCGCAGCTCACCGCCGCCCTCAACCGCGCCGCCCGCGTGGGCCTCACCGGCGTGCACGACGCCGGCATGGACCTGGCCACCTTCCAGTTGCTCCAGCGCCTGGACAAGGAAGGCAAGCTGCCCCTGCGCGTCTACGCCATGGCCGACGGCCAGGCCCCCGAGCGCGCCGAGTTCCTGCGCATGGGCCCCTACCAGGGCGAGCGCCTCACCCTGCGCGCGGTGAAGCTCGTGCTGGACGGAGCGCTCGGCAGCCGTGGCGCCGCCCTGCACCAGGACTACAGCGACGAGCCCGGCCACCGCGGCCTCTTGCTCCTCACCCCCGAGGAGTACGAGAAGCGCGTCACCGACTTCATGCGCGCCGGCTTCCAGGTCTGCACCCACGCCATCGGCGACCGCGCCAACACGCTGGTGCTCGACACCCTCGCGCGCGCGATGCAGGCCACGTCCACGCAAGCGGGCCGCCACCGCGTCGAGCACGCGCAAATCATGGGCCTGGACGACATCACCCGCCTGGGCCGCATCGGCCTCGTCGCCAGCGTGCAGCCCACGCACGCCACCAGCGACATGCCCTGGGCCGAGGCCCGCGTGGGCCCCGAGCGCATCCGCGGCGCCTACGCGTGGCAGCGCCTGAAGTCCTCCGGCGCCGTGCTCGCCCTCGGGAGCGACTTCCCCGTCGAGCGCCCCGACGTGCTCGCCGGCCTCTACGCCGCGCGCACCCGCCAGGACGCGCGCGGCACGCCCGAGGGCGGCTGGTACGCCGACCAGCGCCTCAGCGGACAGGAGGCCCTGGAGGGCTTCACCGCGGGCGCCGCCTACGCCTCCTTCGCCGAGGCGCGCCGAGGCCGACTGCAGCCCGGCATGGACGCGGACTTCGTCGCCCTGTCCGTGGACCCCGTGGACGCCCCCGTCTCCGAGCTGCCCGGCGCCCAGGTCCACCTCACCGTGGTGGGCGGTGATGAAGTCCACCGCGCCACCCCGTGAGCCGTGATTAGAGGTTCGACACCAGGCTGAGCGACTGGACGCGGCGGTGCAGCTCCTCCTGCGCCGCCTGTCGCTCCTTCACCAGCCGCTCCAGCTCGCGGGCGATGGCCTCCAGCCGGTCCTCCTGCTCGTTGAGCTTGGCCACGAAGCGCTCGGCCAGCTCCCGCTGCGACACGCCGCTCTTGAGCGACTCGATGTTGGAGCGGATGCGCTCCTGGTCCTTGAAGAGCTGCGCGCGCTCCTGGGTGAGCTGCTGCTCGTCGCGCGTGAGCGTGGCCACGCGCTCGCGGATGGCAATCACCTCCCGCAGCGCGTCCGACATCGCCTTGTCCACGTAGCGCTGCGACAGGAAGAAGGCCACGTCGTCCGGGCCCACCGAGGACAGGGCGTAGTGCCGATGGCCTGTGGTGCGCTCGGACACCACGAACGTCTCCTGCGCGCCCGCGGCCAGCGTCCGCTTGAAGCGCCAGAAGCCGTCCGTCGTCTCCTCGGGCGCGGGCATGTCCTTGGCCAGCTCCCAGCCGATGCGCGGGTGCTCGATGAACAGCACCTGCGGACGGGGCGCCTTGTTGCGCACCACGTACGTCGTGCGCCGCACGTTGTGGTACTCCGCCATCAGGCTGCCGTGGCTCACCACCACGCGGAAGACGGGCCCGTCCTCGGCGCCCTCCTCCACCGTGACGACGCAGCCCAGCTCCACCGCGTACGGCACGAAGCGCGTGTCCTGCGGCTTCATCGTGTCGAGCATCGCCTCGCCCACGTAGCGCTCGTCCTCCGTCACCGTCACCGGGCCGCCCTCCAGCGTCAGGCCCGTGGTGTTCTTCAGCTCGATGCACGCCATCGGGTTCTTCTCGCGCGTGGCCCGGTTGTAGAGCAGCACCCGACGCCCCTCGAACGGCTTGTGCAGGATGGGCACCAGTGCGCTCTGGTTGCGGTGCACCGTCACCGGCCGGTCCACGCCGTACTCGAACAAGTCCCCCACGTCCTTCGTCAGCGTCGTCACCTTCGAGCCCTGCTGCTCGAGCACATCGCGCAGCCGGGGCCCACCAGGACCACCGGAGGTCGCTCCGCCCTTGCTTCGCATCAGCGAGCGGGAGCGGCCCGGCGCCATCGCCGGCGCGGGCGCCAGCTCGGCCATCATCGGCATGGCATCACTCTCTTCATCCATCACGGCCGGGGCGCTCGCGTAGCTCTCCTCCGGAATCACCGGCGCGGCGGCGGCCTCCGTCCTCACCTCCACCACGGGACGCTTCATGTAGCGGGGGTTGTAGAGGTCGTGCACGAACGACACCGGCAGGCCCGCGACGAGCGCCAGCTCCACGTCCACCCAGTCCTCGTCCCCCGTGTTGTCCACCAGCGCCCAGCCCTGGAGCAGCGGCGACTCGCCCTCGTCCAGGAGGATGCGGTAGCTGGTCTTCCACACCGGCGCTTCCACCACATAGCTGACGAACACCTCGCGCTCGCCCTCGCCCGCGGTGAGGATGCTCATGCGCTTGCTGTCCTTCTTGTACGAGGACAGCACCGTGGACAGATAGAACTCCAAGTCCTTGCGCACCGCCTCGTCGAGGAACTCCAGCTCGGTGATGTCCAGCACGTCGAACGTGCGCAGCGACGCGCCCACCAGCAGCGACAGGAAGGGGCGCACCACGCTCGTCTCACCGGCGGCCACCGCGAGCGACTCCAGGCCGATGATGGCGCCCTCCACCTGACCGCCGCCCACGCGCGCCCGCACGCGCGCGCCCTTGATCTGCCCGAGCAGCGCCGTGAGGCTGCCGTCCTCTGGAATCCGGATGGTGGCCTCCGCGAGCAGCTGCTCCAGCGGCTTCGTCGAGTCGTAGCTCACCGCCGACACCGAGCCGCCCGACAGGTCCAACACCGTCAGCGACTTGAGCACGTCGTTCATGTCCCGCGCCTTGAAGTCCAGGTGCAGGGTGTCGCTGCCCGTGACGCTGCCCCGGCGCTCGAAGTACCCGACGCCATGCTTGTAGAGGACGACCCGGCGGATGGAGAGAGGTGTGGGCATGAGCGAGGAAACTCCAGGAAGTTGGGGATGACCTGTCCCCCGGTGTATCAAGCCCCGCCTGGGGTCGCGCAATGCCGCGCAAGGCCCTTCTCGTGAGGTGACGCCCGAATGCGAAAGCCCTCCGCTTCCTTCCTGTCCCGCTCCGCGCTCCTGTGCGCGACGCTGACGCTCGGCTCCGGCTGTGAGAGCACGAAGCCCCGCGCCGCGGGCCCCACTGATGGTGTGCCGGTGACGCAAGGCGGCACGTCCGGGAGCACCACGGACACGCCCACGGGCACCGCCGCGCCCGAGGCTCCTGCATCGACGAAGGGGACCTCTGCCTGGCACCGCGCCCGGGTGGGCGACCAGGTCGTCTATTCGTTCTCCGCGATTCGCACGCCGCCGCGCGACGCGCAGGGTGGCTCGGCCGCGGCGGGCCAGCTGACGCTGGAGGTCGCGGCGGTGGAGAGCTCGCGCGTGTGGCTGACGTTGACGCTCCAGAGCGACAAGGGCGGTGAGCTGACGCAGCCCCGGCTGTCGCGGCGGCTGGCGATTCCCATGCGCGTGGAGGCCTCCCGGCCGCTGGAGGTGGCGCGCGAGGGCACCGCGACGTCCGAGCAGCCCACGGCCGCGGGCCGCACCTGGGAGGCCAAGCGTTATCTGCGCGACAATCGTCCGGTGGATGGTCCACTGGAGAACCGGCTGTACGCGGTGGACGCGGGGCCGCTGTACCTGACGAACGGGCTGCTCGACGCGAGCACCACGCTGTCGGGCTTCGGCGGCGCGGGCAGCCATCAGCTCACGCTGGTGTCGATGCGCCAGGGCAAGGAGGGCGCGGGCATGGCGCCGGACCTGGAGTGGCCGCTGGGCCCTGGCACGTGGTTCGACCGGGAGATGGAGTCGGAGGGCACGAAGACGGTGCTGCGCACGTGCCAGTCGGCGGAGGCCGGTTACGTGCTGCGCACGGAGGCGCCGGTGAACCCCGCGACGGACGAGGCGCCGTGCCAGGACTTCTCGCAGGCGAGCGTGATGCCGCTGGAGGAGGTGCTGCTGTCGTTCATCTCGCTGGGGCTGGAGCCCAAGCAGTGGCCGCCCGCGGTCCCCAACTCTGCGCCGGCCGTGCGCGAGACGCTGGCGGTGGGCACCAAGCGGGTGCCGGTGCTCCAGGTGGACGCGAACGAGGGGCCGACGAACGCGAAGCAGGTGCGCACGCTGCTGTTCGCCGCGGACCCGTGGGAGAAGACGCTCGGCGGGCTGGCGCACGAGGCGCGGTTCGAGCCGCTGTCGGACTTCACCTATCGCGTCTCGTCCAAGGGCAAGCGTGAGTCCCAGGGTGGCGCGAAGCTGACGGGCTTCGGTGCGTGGCAGCCGTGACGGCGCTGTACACGGTGGTCATCGAGGTGGAGCCCGGCGCGGAGGCCGCGTGGAACCAGTGGCACGAGGGGACGCACGTCCCCGAGGTGCTGCGCGAGCCGGGGTTCCTGGGGTGCCGCAAGTGGAAGGACACGGAGCGGGCCCCGGATGGCTGGACCCGGTACGTGTGTCACTTCGAGCTGGCCAGTGAGGCGGACTTCCAGCGCTACACCACGAGCGACGCGGCGAAGCACCTGCGCGCGGAGTCGCTCGCGCGCTTCGGGACGGTGACGCGGCACTCGCGGCAGGTGTTGACCGAGGTGAAGCGGTTCTGACGGTGCACGAGGGCTCCCTGCGTCGCGAGACACGGGAGCCCTCGCGGACTCAGTACAGGTTCTTCTTGTAGTCCTGCTCCAGTGCCCAGCTGAGCATCCTCCTGGACACGAGGGCGCGCACCGTCGCGGCGGCGGCGCCCTTCTGGGGGCTGCGCCGGACATGGTCGACGAACACATCGGCCATCTTGGGGAGCTGGCTCGCGGGCACGTGACGCGCGGTGTCCCACAGCCCCGCGTCGACGATGGCCTGACTGGAGTGGAGACGCGCCGCGTGGGACTCCAGGAGCAGCGCCATCTTCGGCACCTTGCCCTCGACGGTCATCGAGGCCAGCAGCGCGGGCTCGGTGGAGAGCGAGGCGACGCCAGAGACCTCGAGGAAGCGCGTCTCACCGGGGATGAGCGCGAGCAGCGCCACGCGGGATTGTTCGAGGACGTTGTGGAACGTGTCCGTGCGACGGTTGCCGGGGCGGTCGGGCACGGCCACGCGCGTGCCGTCGAGTCGGAGGAAGCCCGTGGGGTCGCCCTTGGGGCTCACGTCCGCGAGGCCCTGCGCATCCCACGAGGCCAGCGCGACGAAGGGCGTGCGTGACAGCCAGTCGTGCACCTCGGGGTCACCACTCCAGGTGCCCGCGGCGCGAGTGTCCGAGGTCGCGGGCTTCGGTGACTTCCAAAGTCCCGAGCGGATGATGGCCTTCGCGCAGTGCACGAAGGCTTCTTCCACGGTGACGTGCAGGGTGTGTCCTTCGAGCGTCGCGTGCCCGTTCACCCGCAGCGTCTCGCCCAGGCCCGGGATGAAGAACAGCAGGCCACAGCCCACGGTGGGGTTGAGCGGGATGGGCGCGTCCAGCCGCAGCTCCAGGTGCGTCGCGTCCACGACGCGAGCGAACCCCAAGGGCCCACCCGCCGCCGTCGCGCGCCCCTGCCCGTCCACGTCGACATAGCCGAGCACCGCGAACGATGAACACGCCAGCAGCTTGACGCAGTGGTCGTCCAGCGAGTCCAACGACTTGAGCATCACGCCCAGCGGGCGGGAGCCCACCACCCCTTCGAGCGCCTCGACTGTCTGGACCCGTGCCATGGACCCAAGCATACAAACTTGAGATTGACTTGCAAAGTCACAAACTCCAACCAAGCCGCTTGGAGGTGGCCCGCCAGGGCGCTGCGCCGGCTCACGCGCCGCCACCCGCGACAGGAATGCGCGAGGCGGGAGTCCGTCTCCCGCCAGCGGCCGCGTCACGCGCAGAGATTGCGCGCGGCGACGCGTGGGAAGTACCCCACCGACCCGGAGGGCAAATCCAACCGGAGATAGACATACCCGCTCGGAGACATGTCGCCGGACAGCTGGCCTGAAACGTCCAGGCGCCGGAAGCCGAGCGACTCCAGGGTCGAAAGCGACGTCGAGTGACCCGCGCGGACGGAGGTCTCCAGGTGTCGCAGTCCATCCAGCCTGACGCCCTGCCGGATGAGCTCCGACATGGTCCAGTGCCCTGCACCATTCTGGCGATGCCGCGCCAGGATGGAGCAGCACACGCGGGCGTAGTGCTCCTCGCGGCGGATGTTGGTCAGCGCGGCGAGGCCGATGACACCGTTGCCCCGCTCGGCCACGGCGAACAAGCGGGTCCCCTCCGCCGCGCTCCAGCGCCCTGGCGGACGACCTCCCGCCTCGGGCCGCCACCACCCGAAGAACTCCTCGACATCGGGCTCCTCCAACAACATCCGAGCCGCCACCAGGACCGCGGTCCCCGCCACATCCATCGGAATGAGCTGACGCTCCTGCATACAGGCTTCCCCCCCCTTCACCCAGGGGAGACTTCAAGGGACATGCCAGGAGGGCCTCTCACGGCACATCCCGTGTGCCCTCCGAGGGAGGGCGTCGAGGAGCGACGCACCCGCGTGCTTCCCGCACGCACCTGACACCGCGTCCCTAAGGGGAAACCCGTGCGTCCTCCATGGCACAGCGTGTCCCCCACGACACGGTGCGCGCCTGGCGCCGCATCCCTGCACGTGGCCGCTCGTCGAACGGCCCACGCAGCCCTTCCACGAACACATCCGCGCCCGTGCCCCTGCTCACCGTGACGAGCGACTCGCGGAGCGCGCCGAATGACACGCGCGAATGCTCCGGGTCCCGCTCCGCCGGTCGATGACGAGTTCACGGCCGCCTCTTCGGCGCGGCACGAGGCGAGGGAGCGGGCCGCGAGGTGTTCGACCCCCCTCGCGATGCCCACTCCCATTCAACCTGGCCGGTGCGCATCCAGGACGCCGCCTGGCGCCCCTCCACCTACTCCGCGACGGAGAGCTTCACGTCGATGTTGCCGCGCGTGGCGCGTGAGTACGGGCACACCTCGTGCGCCGCGTGCATCAGCTTCTCCGCCTCGTCACGGGGGATGCCCGGCAGGATGCCCTTCAGTTCCACCGCCAGCCCGAAGCCCCCGTCCGGCGTCTTCCCAATCGTCACCGACGCGGTGATGCCCACCTCGGGCCCCAGCTTCTTGCCCGCCTTGCCCGCCACCAGCCGCAGCGCGCTCTCGAAGCACGAGGAATACCCCGCCGCGAACAGCTGCTCCGGGTTCGTCGCCGCCCCACCCGCGCCGCCCAGCTCCTTCGGCATCGCCAGCGGCAAATCAATGACCTGGTCCGAGGACTGGACCTTGCCCGACCGGCCTCCGTGGGCGGTGGCGTGGGCGGTGTACAGCGGCGAAATCGTGACGGGCGCCATGGCTTGTTCTCCTGGAAGTTCAGAGTCGCTTCTTTTCGACCCCCTTTATCTAGGGCGCAATTCAATCGCGCGCAATCAATTCGGGCCGAAAAGAGGCCCCTGCCACCGCGAAACCCGCGGAAAACAGGGGCCGGATATCCACCCACCCGACCGCTCAGGGCCCGGAGGACGTCCGGGCCCGTGGGCGCTTCAGCGGCCCGCGACGGTCGCGGGGGGCGTGGTGACGAACTCCTCGGCGGCCTTCACGGCGGCGGCGATATCCAGCTTGCCGCCCGTGCTGACCTTGCCCTTGAGGTCCGGGTCGAGCTCCACCGTCTGCACCAGCAGGTCGCGCACCTGGGCGGCCGTCAGGTCCGGGTTCGCGGCGAACATCAGGGCCGCGGCGCCCGCCACCGTGGGGGTGGCCATGGACGTGCCGCTCATCTTCTCCCAGTCGCCGCCGGGCACGGTGCTCAGGACGTTCTCGCCCACCGCGGCCAGCTCCACCACCTTGTCGCCGTGCGAGGAGAAGCGCGCCAGCTTGTCGTTGCGCTGGTCCATGGCCGCCACGGTGATGACGTTGGGCAGGTCGATGTTGGCCGGGAAGTCCTGCACGTTGTTCATGTTGCTGCCGTTGCCGTTGGCCGTGGCCGCGACCAGCAGGATGTCCGCGTCCGCCAGCTTCTGCACGGCGGCCTTCCAGCGCGCCTGCGAGGCCGCGTCGCGGTACTCGTCACCGAAGCTCGCGTTGAGCGCGCGCACGTTGACGCCGTGGTTCTCCTTCATGTTGACGATGTAGTCCACGCCGCGCTCGAAGTTGGTGAGCAGGTCCGCGCCGTCGTACAGGCCGCCGATGCTCATCACCTTCGCCTTGCCGGCGGCGATGCCCGTGTTGCCCTCGCCGTTGTCCTCGGCCGCGATGATGCCCGCCACGTGCGTGCCGTGGTCCGTGCCCTGGCCCTTCATCACGTCGCCGCTGTTGAAGCCGACGTTGTAGCCGTGGATGTCGTCCTTCACGCCGTTGCCGTCGTTGTCGATTCCGTCGCCGGCAATCTCGTTCGGGTTCGTCCACATCGCGCTGTCGAGGTCGCTGTGCTTGAAGTCCACGCCGCCGTCGAACACCGCGATGACCGGGTCACCCGTGGGGCGCGGGGGCTTGGGGTCCACCGGGTCCGTGGACGGCGCCTTGCCCGTGGCCTCCAGGCCCCAGCTCTTCAGCGTGCCCGTGTCCGCGCGCGCCTTGTCCTCGACGGACAGCGTCCAGGTGCCCTTGGCCGACTCGCCCTTGAACGTGGTGCTCAGGTCGAACGAGCCCTTCACGTCGTCCGCGCTGCCACCCTGGCGGTTGGACACCGTCGCCGTCTTGCCGGACGGGCTGGTCACCTTCACCACCAGGTCGCCCCGGTACGAGTGCGCCAGGTCCAGGTTCAGCTTCAGCGAGTCGAGCGAGACGTCCTTGTCGAAGCTCACCGTGGACGTCACCGTCGCCAGGTCCTTCACCGCCGCGTTGGGCGTGGCGGACGCCGTCAGCGTCACCGGCGTGGAGGTGTCACGGCCGGCCAGCGTGGCCTTGCTCGGGCCGAAGGCGAACGCCGTGGCCGGCAGCACCGGGGCGTTCGGGTCCGGGCGGTGACCGGTGGGACGGTCCACGAAGTTCGAGGGCCGCGCCGACTTGGCCGACTCGAAGCCGTCCGTGCCGTTCTTGCCGGGCCGGGCCACCACGCGCTCCGCGGCGGGCGTCGCGGGCGCCTCCGGACGAGCAGCCTCCCCGGTACGGGTGGTGGGCGACGGGAGCGACAGGGGCTTGCGGGTGACGGTCATGTTGGCGGCTCCGGGGGGAAGCGGAATCAACGACTGTCCCTGATTGTCGCAGCTCGTCAGGATCAGTTTCCTGGAGGGCTGCTTTTTCCACCTGAAGTGAACCCCCTTGGCGGGTGGGCAGGCGCGTCAGGCGTGGTAGAGCGCGGCCGGGCCCCTCCTTCCGGGGGTTTGGCCCCAGGCCCTGGCCCGGACGCGGCGTGGGGCGAGGACGGGAAGGATGCCGAGGACCATCGTCGCCACGCGCTACGTGACGCCCCTGCGAGAGGGGGGCTCGCTGCCCGCCATCGTCGAGGCGGACGACGCGGGGCTGTATGTCGTGAAGTTCCGGGGGGCGGGCCAGGGGGCCAAGGCGCTCATCGCGGAGTACATCGCCGCGGAGCTGGCCCGGGCCGCGGGGCTGCGCGTGCCGGAGCTGGTGCTGGTGGAGCTGGACCCCGCGCTGGGCCGCAACGAGCCGGACAGCGAGATTCGCGAGCTGCTCAAGGCGAGCGCGGGGCTGAACCTGGCGCTGGACTACCTGCCCGGCTCGGTGACGTTCGACCCGGTGGCGGGGCCGGCGCCGAAGGTGGACGTGGCGTCGTCGCTGGTGGCGTTCGACGCGTTCATCACCAACGTGGACCGCACGCCGAAGAACCCCAACCTCCTGTGCTGGCACCGGGAGCTGTGGCTCATCGACCATGGCGCGTCGCTCTACTTCCACCACGCGTGGGAGGACTGGGAGGAGCGCAGCCAGAGCCGCTTCGCGCCCATCAAGGACCACGTGCTGCTGCCGTGGGCCAGCCAGCTCCCCCAGGCCCAGGCGCTGCTGTCCACGCACTTCACGCGGGAGCTGATGGAGACCACCGTGGCGGGGATTCCGGAGGGCTGGCTGAAGGCGGCCGAGTCCCCCTTCCCCACCGTGGAGGCGCACCGCGCCGCCTACGTGAGCTGGCTGTGCAAGCGCGTCCAGGCCCTGCCGGCCTTCATCGAGGAGGCGGCCCGTGCCCGCGCACAGCTCGTTTGACTACGCCATCATCCGCGTCGTCCCGCGCGTGGAGCGCGAGGAGTTCATCAACGTGGGCGTCGTCCTCTTCTGCACCACGCAGCGCTTCCTGGGCGCGCGCGTGGAGGTGGACGAGGCGCGCTTGAAGGCGCTCGCGCCCGACATCGACCTGGAGACGGTGCGCTGCCACCTGGACAGCTTCCAGCGCGTCTGCGTGGGCGGCAAGGGCGCGGGCCCCATCGGCCAGCTGCCGCAGAAGGAGCGCTGGCACTGGCTCGTGGCGCCGCGCAGCACCATGCTCCAGACGGGGCCGGTGCACTCGGGGCTGAGCCTGGAGCCCCAGGCCGCGCTGGAGCACCTGCTCGACACCGTGGTGCGCCTCAAGCGCGCGCCGTGAGGCCGGGCCCGGGGCCCTCGCGCCCCGGGCTCACTTCACCCGGCGACCGGCGAGGCGGACCTTGTACGTGCACTCCTCGAGCTCCCTCGCGTCGATGCCCAGGCCCTCGAACGAGGTGCGTCGCACGTCGATGAAGCCCTCGATGTCGTCGTCCTCCAGCGAGTCGTTGGCGATGTAGAAGCGCAGCACGTAGACGATGTTCGACTCGCCGGCCACTGTCGACGGGATGGAGCGGATGTCCACGTATTGGAACGGCCCCTCATCAGAGCGCGTGCCCTGGAGGATGTCCGGGGCGTCGTCCTCGTCGAGCGTCGCCACGTCGCCCCGGTGCAGCGTGAAGGAGACGTCGGGCACCTCGATGCTCGTGGCGCCGTACTCCTCGGCGCGCACCGTCCAGCGCTGCTGGAGCGCCAGGCCGGAGACGCCGCCGATGCCCGGCACCGCCACCGGCTCCTTCGCCGTCTTGTCGGTGCACGAGTAGGGCACGGCGGCCGCCTGGGCCGCGTCCAGCTCCACGTCATACGTCTCCTGCTCGAAGCCGCCACAGCCCGCCACCAGCAGCACCAGCGGCGCCGCCCATCCCATCGCGTTCATCGACCCTCCAGTTCCACGGGAGACCACCCTCGCCGGCCCTGGGCGTCCGCCACCCCACCGGGCAGGCGGGCGCCTTCCTCCCGACCAGGAAAGCATGGCCCCCAGGGCGAGGGAACCCACGGGCCGGCGCGAGCTTCCCGACCGGGGACGACCGTCTGTCAACTGTCCGGCAGGTGAGGAATCGGGGGCGCGCGGGCGGGCGGATGAGTAGCTTTGCGGCGTGCCCGGGACGGGCACGGACCTCGTATGCCCGACTCTTCGCTTCGAATCGTCACGTACAACGTCCGCTACTTCGGCCACATGCTCCGGGGCCTGGCGAGCACCGTGGGCCCCAAGCGCCGGGTGGCCTTCGCGCTGGCCGGACTGGACCCGCTGCCGGACGTGGTGTGCCTGCAGGAGGTGGAGACCACCTCGCTGCGCAGCACCATCGCCCACCGCCCCAAGCTGCCCGGCGAGACGCAGCTGATGGCCTTCATGGGGCGCATGGAGGAGACGTTCGCCGCGCAGGGGCGCGACATGCCCTACGAGGCGTTCTACTTCCGCGCGCACCACTACAAGCTGGGCGAGGTGTCGCTCTACACCACGGGGCTGGCGGTGCTCGTCAACAAGCGCACCCTCCAGGTGGACAAGCACAACGTGGACGCGCCCATGTCCATCACCCACCACCACGTGCAGCGGCTCAAGGACCGCAAGCAGAGCCGCATCTGCGCGCACATGCGCCTGCTGCGCCGCGAGGACGGGCGCCCCTTCCACGTCTTCAACACCCACCTGAGCCTGCCCACGCCCTTCGCGCGCGAGTTCTGGTCCACCAAGGACAAGATGGGCTGCGGCGTGAACCAGCTCCACGAGGCGCGCAAGCTGGCGGAGTTCGTGGGCAGCCTCCGCGCCGACGAGCCGTTCATCGTCTGCGGGGACTTCAACTCGCCGCCGTCGTCCCCGGTGTTCCGCTACCTCACCGGGGAGGTCTCCTTCACGTGCGCCCAGGCCGCCGTGGGACAGATTGACCCGAGCGTGTCGCGGGGCTTCCCCACCGCGGGCTTCATGCACATGCGCATGCACCTGGACCACATGTTCTCCGGCGGGGGCGTGCGCTGGCTCGACACCGAGGAGACGCACCCGTTCGGGGACTTGAAGAGCCGCTTCCACGGGCTGTCGGACCACATGCCCATCGTCGCGCGCTTCGCGCTGGAGGCGCTCCCCGTCACGATGCCCGTGCCCGGGGTGCCGAGCGTGGGCTGACGGGGCTGGCCGCGGCGCGCCGCTACGACCCGAGCTCCTGCTCCACGGTCTCCCACGCCTCCAGGAGTTCGCGCGTGCGGCGCTCCGCCAGCTCGCGGAACTCCGGCGCCAGGTGCGCCACCTTGTCCGGGTGGTAGCCGGCGATGAGCGCGCGGAACGCCTTGCGCGCCTCGTCCCGCGACACGCCCCGCTCGAGCCCCAGCACCTCCCATGCGTCCTTGCGCGCGGGGGCCTCGCTGCGTACCCGGGTGCCCCGGGGCGGCGTGGCCTCCGGGTCGCGAGGACTCCGGGCCCCGCGTGCGCGATGCTCGCCTCCGACCTGCTCGTCGTCACCGCCCCAGGCGCCTCGCGAGCGACGACCCGGATGCTCGCCTCCGACCTGCTCGTCGTCACCGCTCCAGGCGCCTCGGGAGCGACGCCCCGGACTCTCGCCGCCCTCCCGCTCCTCGTCCCGCGCACGGCGCCCCCCCGCCTCCTCGGGCTCCCGGGCCGCGCCGGTGCTGGCGGGACGACGCGGTGCGCGAGGCGCGGGCTCCGGGCGCTTCTTCCCCGGTCGGCGCGCGGGGTCCGGCGCGGGGATGCGCGGATCCAGCCGGCTCAGCGCGTCCTCCAGGAACCACAGGTCCTCGGCGGGCAGGCCGTGCTTGCGCACCACCTGGCGCGGCTGGCCATCCACCAGCAGCAGGTAGCCCGTGGTGACGGCGTACGCGTCATCCTTGCTGTCGGGGTGCAGCCTGTCGCCCAGGTCTCCCAGCGGGTCCCTCCACATGCCGTCCGGGGTGCCCTCGTCCGCCACCAGCACCTGCGTCAACACGCGGCCGTGGAGGAACTCCAGCGTGGCGAAGGGCTCGCGCAGCTCGGGCGAGCGCATGGCCGCCCCATGACGCACGCCCGTCACCAGCAACACCCCTCGCGTCCCGTCCACATGGGCGAAGAGCTGCTCGCGCACCCGCTTGTCCGAATAGAAGAGGACGAACTGCACGGTGGACAACGTAGTCCGTCCCGCGCCATCCAGACAGGCGTTATGTCCTGGCGCGGCAAGAGGGTGCAGGGCGGAACAGTGCGACGAAACACCGGCTCGACGGTTTCGCGCGCTTGCGGAAGAGTCATCCCCGCTTATGCGCTGCTGCCACCGTCACTCCTCCGAGCCCGCCCTCCCCCAGTCCCGCGCCTTCAGCCTCCCCGGCGCCACCGAGCACTACGCCGCGGAGCGCCCCCTGCGCGCCGAGCACGTGCGCATCCAACTGGAGCTCGACTTCGAGCAAGGCCGCGTCACCGGCGTCTGCACCACCCGCGTGTCCGCCGTGCGGCTGTCGTCCACCCTCACCTTCGACGCGGTGGACCTGGACGTCTCGCGCGTCCTCGTCGACGAGCGCCCCGTGCGCTTCACCAACTCCGGCTCGCACGTGCGCGTGGAGCTGCCCGCGCCGCTGCCGCCCGGCCAGGCCGCCCAGGTGGCCATCCACTACACCGCCCGCCCACGCCGGGGCCTCTACTTCTGGGGCCCGGAGGCCGCCTACCCGGACCGGCCCCGTCAGGCCTGGACCCAGAACCAGGACACCGACGCACGGCACTGGTTCCCCTGCCTGGACACGCCCGCGCAGAAGGCCACCTCGGAGCTCATCGCCACCTTCCCCGACGGCCTCACCGCGCTCTCCAACGGCGTGCTCGTCTCCGACACCGTGCAGGACCAGCGGCGCACCCAGCACTACCGCATGGAGCAGCCGCACGCGCCCTACCTCGTCACGCTCGCGGTGGGCGACTTCGAGGAGCTCACCGACACCGCGGGCACCGTCCCGCTGCGCTACCTCTTCCCGCGCGGGCGCCGCGAGGACGCGCTGCGGTGCGTGCGCCGCACCCCGGAGATGGTGCGCGTGTTCCAGGAGGCCACCGGCGAGCCCTACCCGTGGAGCGGCTACGCGCAGGTGTTCCTCACCGAGTTCATCTTCGGCGGCATGGAGAACACCACCGCCACCAGCCTCACCGACTCCGTCCTCCACGACGCGCGCGCGCACGCGGACTACAACGCGGAGCCGCTCATCTCCCACGAGCTGGCGCACCAGTGGTTCGGGGACCTGCTCACCTGCCGCGACTGGCCCCACGGCTGGCTCAACGAGGGCTTCGCCACCTGGTTCGAGGTGCTGTGGAAGGAGCGCGCGGACGGCCAGGACGAGGCCGACCACCACCGGCAGGCGGACCTGGAGGCCTACCTGGGCGAGGTGAAGGAGCGCTACGCGCGGCCCATCGTCTCGCGCCGCTTCCACGCCCCGCTGGATGTCTTCGACCGGCACCTTTATGAGAAGGGCGGCCTGGTCCTCCACGAGCTGCGCCGCCGCCTGGGCGACGAGCTGTTCTTCCGCGGCCTGCGCCACTACGTCTCGCGCCACCGGCACGGCTCGGTGGAGACGGTGGACCTGTCGCGCGCCTTCGAGCAGGCCACCGGCCACAACCTGGACGCCTTCTTCGACCAGTACGTCTTCGCCCCCGGCCACCCGGAGCTCAAGGTGGAGGTGCGCCACGAGGCCGAGGAGGGCCGGCTGCGCCTCAAGGTGCGCCAGACGCAGCGCACCGACGCGGGCACGCCCCTGTTCCGCCTGCCGCTGGACGTCGTCGTCACCGTCGAGGGCCGGGACACCCGCCACCGGCTGGACGTGACGGACGCGGAGCACTTCTTCCACCTGCCCTGCCCCACCGCGCCCTCGCAGGTGCGCGTGGACCCGCGCCGCGACGTGCTGGGCACGCTGGAGGTGGACAAGGCCGTGGGCCTCTGGCTGGAGGAGCTGCGCGCCGCGCCCGAGTCCCGCGCCCGCACCGAGGCCGCCCACGCGCTGGGCCGCGACGGAGGCCACCGCGCCGTGGAGACGCTGGGCACCGCGCTCGCGGACGCACGCCTGTTCTGGGGCACCCGCGCCGCGTGCGCCAAGGCCCTGGGCCGCATCCGCACGCCGGAGGCCCGCGCCCGGCTGCTCGCGAGCCTGCGCGCCGAGCACCCGCGCGTGCGCCGCGCCGTCGTGGCCGCGCTGGGCGAGTTCCGCCGCGACGCGGAGGTCATCGCGCTCTTGCGCTCGCTCCTGCAATCCGGAGACACCAGCTACTTCGTGGAGGCGGAGGCCGCGCGCAGCTACGGCAAGCTGCGCGCCGCGGACGCGCTGACGGTGCTGGAGACCACCTCCACGCGCCCGTCCTTCCAGGACGCCATCGCCGTGGGCGCCATGGACGGGCTGGCCGAGTCACAGGACCCCGCCGCCTTCCCGCTGGTGGAGGCGCGCACCGCGTATGGCCAGCCCGCCTTCCTGCGCCGCGCGGCCACGCAGGCCGTGGCCCGGCTGGCGGAGGTGGCCGGCCGTCAGCGCGAGGCGGTAGATTTGCTGGCGGAGCTGCTGAGAGACCCGATGTTCCGCGTGCAGATGGGCGTCTTCGAGGCAGCAAGGACCCTGGGAGACCGGCGCATCATCCCCGCGCTGGAGGGCACCCCGCTCAGCGACGCCCGCGCCCGCCGCGCCGCGCGCGAGACGGTGCGAGCGCTGCGCGAGGGCGAGCCCCAGGCGCGTGAGCTGGCGTCGCTGCGCGAGGAGGTGGACCTGCTGAAGGAGGCCACGCGCGCGATGCGCGAGAAGCTGGAGGGGCTCTCCCTGACGAAGCCTCCTCCAGCGCCCGCGCCGAAGCCCACGCGAGGCAAGCAGGCCGCCGCGCGCAAGAAGGCGGGCAAGCCTCCCGCGAGCAAGCGTCGGCGCTGAGCGTCCAGGCGCGCCGGCCCCCCCGCACCGGCGCGTCCAAGGTCCGTCGTGGCTACCTGTAAGACACCACGGGACGAGCCCCTTCGCGGGGCCACGCCCATGGCGCGCGTGGGCGGCTCGCGTCTTTCCGTCCGACGACGGGCGCAGGGGACGACATGGCCGCAGCCAACGAGGAGCTCAGTGCCTGGCTGGACGCCGCGGTCGACCCGTGGATCGCCTGCGATGCGCACGAGCACGTGTACCTCATCAATCGCGCCGCGGAGCGCCTGCTCGGCTGGACGCGCGAGCAGCTCCAGGGCCACCCGGTGGCCGAGCTCTTCCCCCAGCAATTCCATCACCAAGGCGACCAGAGCCTGGTGCGCTACCTGCTCTCACGC
Organism: Myxococcus faecalis; assembly: GCF_050039385.1. Classification (NCBI taxonomy): domain Bacteria; kingdom Pseudomonadati; phylum Myxococcota; class Myxococcia; order Myxococcales; family Myxococcaceae; genus Myxococcus; species Myxococcus faecalis. The sequence goes on from NZ_CP144336.1 coordinate 4,039,974, forward strand.
AGGCAGGCGCTGGGCGGGCGACCCACGAAGGTGCTCGCGCGACGACGGGACGGCGTGGAGGTGCTCGTGGAGCTCACGGTGGGCACCTCCGGCGAAGGGGAGGACGAGCGCATCGTCCTCAGCCTCCGGCGCCTGCACGAGGTCATCGACACCATCCGCGAGCCCATGGAGCCGCCTCGCGATGGTGGTGAGGCCAGGCGGACCAGCGGCGACGACCTCTATCGCCTCGTCGTGGAGAACGCCCCCCTGGGCATCTTCCACTACGACACCACGCCCATCATCACCGCCTGCAACGAGCGGCTGGCCACCATCGTCGGTACCCCCAAGCGCGTGGTGGTGGGGCTCAACCTCATGTCGCTGCGCGACGAGCAGCTCATGGCGTGCGTGCGCGAGACGCTCTCCGGCCACAGCGCGGACTACGTGGGGGACTATGCCGCGGTGACCAGCCACAAGGTGACGCCCGTCCATATCCGCTTCGCGCCCTGCTACAACGACGCGGGACAGGTGGAGGGCGGCGTGGGCCTGGTCGAGGACGTCTCCGAGCGCCGCCGCGCCGAGCGCCAGCGCGACGAGAACCTGGCCCTGCTCATCACCCTGTTCGAGACCGCGCCCGTGGCGCTGGGCTTCCTCGACACGAACCTGCGCTACGTGCGCGTCAACGGGCGGCTGGCGCGCATCAACGGCCTGCCCCCCGAGGCCCACCTGGGGCGCACGCCCTACGAGGTGCTGGGTGAGGGCGGCAGCGCCGCGGCGGCCATGCTGAAACAGGTATTGGACACCGGCGAGCCCGTGGTGGGCCAGGAGGTGGACACCCAGGCCGTGGGCTATCCCGGCCCCCGGCGGCTGCTCACGGGGAGCTGCTACCCGGTGCGCGCGCCGGACGGACACCTGTTGGGCGTGGGCGTGCTGGTGGAGGACATCACCCAGCGCAGGCTCGCCGAGGAGGAGCGCGAGCGGCTCTACCGCGAGGCGCGTGAGGCCATCCGCGTGCGCGACGACTTCCTGTCCATCGCCTCGCACGAGCTGAAGACGCCGCTGACGCCGCTGAGCCTCCGGCTGGCCACGCTGGAGCGCAGGCTCGAGCGCGGCGAGAGCGTGGACCCCACCACCCTGCGCCACGCGCGCCAGCACATCTTGCGCATGACCGGGCTCATCAACGACCTGCTGGACGCGTCCCGCATCGAGGCGGGCCGGCTGGCGCTGCATCCGCAGGCCACGCGCCTGGACAGCCTGGTGGAGCACGTGCTGCAGGCGATGGAGGCACAGCGCGGCGGACACGAGCTGCGCTACGAGCGGCCCGAGCACGACGTGCAGGTGTTCGCGGACCCATACCGGCTGGAGCAGGTGGTCACCAACCTGGTGGAGAACGCCCTCAAGTACAGCCCCGATGGCGGCGTCATCCACGTCAAGCTGGAGACGCGCGGAGAGCTGGCGCTCTTGTCGGTGAAGGACCCGGGCATCGGCATCCCCGAGGACCAGCAGAAGCTGCTCTTCGAGCGCTACTTCCGCGCGCGCAACGTGTCCACGCGCTCGTACGGCGGACTGGGCCTGGGCCTGTACATCAGCCGCGACATCGTCGAGCGCCACGGCGGCCGCATCTGGGTGGAGAGCCGGGTGGGAGAAGGCTCCACCTTCCATGTCGCCCTGCCCCTGCTGACGGGAGCCCCCTCTCACCCGCCCGCTTCCCAGCCGGAGCGCCACGTCCACTGAAGCTTTCGCCACCCCCGCTCCCGAAAGAACTACAGCCCCCCGTGTCCACCACTGTGCATCCGCTGCGAGCCAGCACCTGGATTCAGGTGTTTCAGACGCTGGCACGAGGGCTGCTTTTCATCCCGTCAGAGAAGTCGAACCCGAGAGGAGCAGGGACATGACGACGGAAACTCCGGCTTGGACTCGCGACAATGACGGTTGGCTGGTTCGGGTGAAGGTGGCGGGGCGCATCCAGGAGGTCCGCTGCACCACGGAAGGCCAGGCGCGCTACATGGCGGGTGTGCTGGCCCTCAATCCGCCTCCCCCCTCGAAGCTGCGTCACTGAACGGGGGCGGTGCCGGGCGCGGGCGGGCTGATGAGATAGTTGTCGAGCTGCGCCCAGTTGTTGAACGCGACCTTCCACGCGCCCTCGGCCACACCCGGCCGAGGGATGAGCGGACCGCCGACCTGGCCGCTGGTGCCCCAGGAGAAGCCCAGGTCGATGCCGCTGGACGTCTCCAGCACGGTGATGTCGGTGGCGAGCTGGCTGTTGAGGCGGCGCAGCTCCGTCTTCGCGCCGGACACCCAGAAGATGAGCCGCTGGGCGCGCACGTCGAAGCCGAAGGCGTAGAAGGCGTTGGCGTCGTTCGGGTCCGTGACGATGACGGTGTACGCGCTGAGCAGCGAGGCGCTGTTGGGATACATCGGCGTGCCGTTGGGGATGCTGGACAGCGCCGTGGGCGCGGTGGGGATGACCCACGGCGTGCCGGGGATGGTGGTGCCCGGGCAGTAGTTGGGAATCGGCGGAGGCGGCAGCACGGCCTGCTGCGACACGGAGCCCAGCGACTCCAGCGTCTCGGGCGAGGCCTGGTCGATGGAGTCGACGCCGCACGCGGCGAAGGTGGACAGCGTGACGAGGCACAGCAGCGCGGAGCGAAGCGTCTTCATGGGCGGGGTTTCCTTGGTGTGAAGAGACACGTGGAGCGTGCTCGGCTCGTGCGAGCCGAGGTGAGGGACTGACGGCGGTGACGGGGCTACTCGAAGACGACGACCGTCTTCACCCAGCTGTCGGGCTGCGTGGACAACACGCGCAGCCTTTCGTCTCGGAGCGCGAGGCTGGCGGAGGAACCGGCGCGGATGCGCTCCATGACCCGCGCGAAGAAGGGCCCGGCCTCGGCGTCCGGGATGTCGATGGGTGAGGCGATGACGGCGCGCGCGCCCGCCTCGGCGAAGGCCACGGGGAGGCTCCACGGCGCGTGGAGGTAGGGCGCAGTCCGGGCCGCCTGACACGCGCCGAGCAGCACCACCGGCGCGCCCTGCAGCTTCTGCTGTCGCACCTGGCCCGCGGTGAGCGCGTAGCGGCCGCCCGCCTCCGGCGCCATCACCAGCAGCGACGCGTCCGACACGCCCAGGTTCACCAGGCCGTGCGCGTGGATCTCCACCTCGGTGGCCTGCGCCAGCTCCGCCAGCAGGCGCGACGGCGTGGCGGCCGCGCCCGTCAGCTCCACGCGGCGCGGAGACGGCCCGCCGGACAGCTCCCAGCTGCGCAGCCGGGGCAGGTTCAGCGACGCGGGCGCGTCCACGTCGTAGACCACCAGCGGGCGCGGCGCGGAGACCTTCGGCGCCTGGACCTTCGTGCCCGTGTGGTAGCTCCACGCGATGTCCGGCGGCAGCAGGCCCGCCTGTCCGTGCACGGGGTAGCGCGCGAACACGCTCACGTGCTCGCAGGGCTTGAGCGCGGCGATGACGGAGGCGGGCACCAGCGAGGCCACGTCGAAGTCGGGCGAGCGGCGGCTCGCGTCCTGGTGGCCCAGCAGCTCACCCGTGGGTCCGCGCGCGGCGGTCAGCGTGCGCTCGTCGTGCACCTCCACGCCCAGGGCGCAGCGCTCGGGGGCCGGCACGCGGGCCTCCTGCGCGAAGAGGGACAGCGCCCGCGCCCAGTCCCCGGTGGAGCCCGCGTCCAGGATGAGCGACGAGTAGCTGTACGCGCGCGCCTTGGCGGCGACGGGGTCCGCCGCGCCCAGCAGCTCACCGGCGACGATGGCCTGCCCCAGCAGCCGCTGGCCCTCCGCGCGGTCCGAGCCGATGACGGCGCGGCCCTGGATGTGCGTGGCCATGACCTTCTCACCGGGGCGCAGCCAGCCCGCGGCGTCCAGCTTCGCCAGGCCCTCGCGCACCTTCTCCACGTCGCCCGGCTTCGGGTCCAGCCGCGCCAGGTCCGCCAGCACGAACGCGCCGTTGAGGAAGAAGGGCACGTCGCACACCGGGGCCTTCTCCAGCTCCTCGCGCGCGGCCTGCGGGCGCAGCGCGAAGACGTGCAGCGACGCCAGGCTCTCGTGCACGTGCCGGTCGGCCGCGCAGCCCCGGTCTCGCAGGGCCTGCTCACCCAGGTATGCGCGCGTCAGGGCGAAGGCGTTGCGGAAGCGCGCCATGTCGCCCAGCACCAGCAGCAGGTCCGCCTGCAGCGTCCACTCCTGCGTCTGCCGCGCCCAGCCAAGGCCCGCCAGCGCGTGCTCGCGCGCCTCCACCAGCCGGTGCTCGTCCTTGTAGATGTGCGCCAGCAGGTGCTCCAGCTGGCCGCAGCGGTAGTCCGCCTTCGCGACCTCGCACGCCGCCACCGCGCGCAACAGCCGCGCCTCCGCGCCGGCCAGGTCTCCCTTGCCGTACTCGGCCAGCGCGCGCTCGCGCTCCGCGTTGAGCGTCAGCCACGAGTCACCGAGCGCGCGCGCCACCTTCTCGTACACGTCGATGTGCGCCGGCAGCCCGCCCGCCAGCGGCAGCACACCCAGCAGGATGTCCTGGTGCTGCGAGCCGGACAGCTCCTTCACCAGCGGCTCGAGCGAGGCGGCATCGAAGGTGCCTTCCAGCACCTGGCGGAAGCGGGCCGCGAACGGCGCGCGGCGCGCGAAGTCCAGCCCCGCCACGCGCTCCACGGAGGCCACCACCGTGTCGCCGCCGTAGCGCGCGTCCAGCACCCGCGCCAGCGGCAGGAGCTCGCGCACCCGCTCGGCGGAGGGCGCGGTCCACAGCGCGATGTTGAGCCAGTTGCGCGCCGTGCCCGGCACCGCCCGCGCCACGTCCTCCGGGAACGCGGTGCCCTGCAGCGCGAGCGCACGGCCGGCCTGCTGCGCGGAGTCCCACGCCCCACGACGTCCCTCCAGCTGACGGCGCAGCACCGCGGCGCGCTCCCGCGCCTCCTCGGCCCAGCCGGGCTCGCCCAGCGAGGCGACGGTGTCGAACGCCTCGGCCGCGAGCGCGTCCAGGCCCAGCTCGCGCAGCACGAGCGCGCGGTTCCACAGGGCCTGCGGGTGACGCGGGTGCTTCTCCAGCACACCGTCCAGCAGGACGAGCGCGGACTCGAGCTCGCCCTTCGTCAGCGCCACCACCGCCTTGTCGCTGTCCACGTCCGGCGACGCGGGCGCGCGCTGGAGGTAGTCGGCCGCCTGCTCGCGCTCACCGCGCAAGAGGTGCCCCACCGCGAGGCCCTGCAAATCTCCCTGCTCCTCCAGCTTCGCCAGCGCCTGCAGCGGCACCAGCTCGCGCGGGCGCTCGTCGCCGGAGCGCAGCACGCCGTAGGGACGGTGCGCGCTGGCGCCGGACCAGCTCAGCCGCGCCTCCATGGAGCGCGTGGGCGCCAGGGCCAAGAGCTGCGAATCGTCACGCACGCTCGACGGCCCCGAGCGCACCGCCACCAGCACCAGGAGGGCGGCCAGCGAGCCGGACAGCGCGGCGGCGGCCACCCACTTGCGGCGGCTCCACGCGGGACGAAACGCGCGCGGGGGCGCGGACGCCACGGGCTGCTGCGGCACGGGTGCGGTGACGTCGCGCGGGGCCTCGCGAGCCTCCTCGGCCCCCAGCCGGGTGCCCAGCGCCTGGAGCTGGAGGATGTCGTCGAGCTCCTCCTGGCACGCCTCGCACGTGGCCAGGTGCTCGCGGAACTGCTCCGCCTCCTCCTGGGACAGCTCGCCATCCGCGAAGGCGTGCACCAGGTCGTGCGGGTCCATGGGCTCCGGGGCGCTCATGACGCCTCCGCCTTGCCGGTGGCGCCGGGCATCAACAGCTCCTTCAGCTTGCGGCGCGCGCGGATGAGGCGCGTGCCCACCGTCGCCTTGGGAATCCCCAGACGCTCGGCGATGTCCTGATAGGGCATCCCCTCCAGGGCGTGGAGCCGGTACACCGTCGCGAACTCCTCGGGAATCCGCGTCAGGGCCTCGCGCAGCTGCTCCGTGCTGATGGAAGCCCACGCGGGGGCGGCCTCCGGCTCCGGCGCGGCGATGCGCTCCTCCAGCTCCTCCGCCGACACGTCCGAGCGACGCTCGCGCGTCTTCGAGCGGCACTTGTCGATGAAGATGTGGTGGAGGATGGTGAGCAGCCACGCGCGTCCGTCGGTGCCGGGGCGGTAGCGGGACAGGTTGCGAAACCCGCGCTCGTAGGTGTCCTGCAGGAGGTCGTTGGCCTCCGCCGCGTTTCCGCACAGCCGGAGCGCCGTGGCGCGCAACGCCGCCTCGTGCGTCCGGACGAAGGCGGAGAACCAGCGATTGTCCAGGGTCGGCGTTGAGGGAGGCCCGCTATCCACGCGGGGTGCAGGCTGGACCGGCGCGTCATGGGCCGTCAAGCCCCGGGACCGGGGGCGACGGGCGCGTGCGGCAGGTGGTTGCAGGGCGAAAGCATCCATGGCGGGTCGCCCCTCTCAACGACGCCCCGCCGCCATCTTCCCGGCCGGATTTCCCGGCGAATTTTCCGCCGGGGCCATCGCCGCCGGGTCTCAGTGTCCGGAAGAGGGATTGCGCCGGACGATTTCGCCATTGAGGACGTTGGCGAAGCCCACCCAGGCCAGGTAGGGCGCGACCAGCCACGCGGCGGGCCGGTCCACCTCGCGCGTCGCGGCGATGTAGGCCCCGATGCTGCCCAGGAGCGCCAGGTTGTCGGCCAGGGCCTTCCTGGGCTGGTGCCTGCCGAAGAAGAGCCAGGACCAGGCGGCGTTGAGGCCCAGTTGCACGCCCCACCAGCCGAGCGCCCGGGAGCGCGAGGGCCCCGCCGGCGCCGTCCACACGCGCCACCCGGAGACGGCGATGAGCGCATAGAGCGCGGTCCACACCGGCCCGAAGGCGGCGGGCGGCGGCTGGAAGGGCGGCTTGCGCAGGTGGCGGTACCAGCGCGTGTCGGCGGTGCTGTGGCGGGCCCCCAGCGCGGCGGCGCCGAGCGTGAGCGCGCCGAACGCGCCCAGCGCGATGACGGACTCGGTGCGCAGCGTGGGGTTGAGGGCGGTGCGCTTGACCGGCCCCGGCACGGTGCGCGTCGAGGTCTCCCACGAGGTGTGCATGGTCTGTCTCCTTGCGCGCGGTGTGCGGGCGCAGTGTTCGCTGCAAGGTGGTAACGACCTGCCCCCGGGTCCACCCCCGTTGACTGTTGACGGGTGGGCGCTCTATCGAGCCTTTGGGGAGGAACGACATGGTGAGTGCGGAGGAAGTCCTCGACTTCTGGTTCGGTCAGCCGGCGGACCCGGTTCGCAATCCAGCGTGCATCCGACCTCGGGCCGTCTGGTTCCAGCGCGACGCGGCCTTCGACGCGGAGTGCAGGGAGCGCTTCCAGGGAGCCCACGAGCGCGCGGCCGCGGGCGAGCTGGACTCCTGGCGCAACGAAGCCCGCACGTGCCTGGCGCTGCTCCTGCTGCTCGACCAGGTGCCCCGCAACCTCTTCCGGGGCACGCCGCGCGCGTTCGCCACGGACGCGAAGGCCCGCTCGGTGGCCCGCCACGCGCTGGCCCGGGGCCTGGACGTGACGCTGCCCTCGGTGTGGCGCTGGTTCATGTACCTGCCGTTCGAGCACAGCGAGGAGCTGTACGACCAGCGGCTGTCGGTGGACCTCTTCGAGCTCTTGACGATGCACCACTCCGGCAGCCTGGAGACGCTCGACTACGCGCGCCGGCACCGGGACGTCATCGAGCGCTTCGGGCGCTTCCCGCACCGCAACGACGCGCTGGGACGGGCCTCGACTCCCGAGGAAGCGCGCTTCCTCCAGGAGCCGGGCTCGTCCTTCTGAGTCGACGTCAGGCCGGAGCGCCGGCCGGCTCGGCTTGCGAGGCGCGGGCCTCCAGGGTGATGCCCGAGGCGAGCCAGCCGCGCACCAGCGTCAGGTGCTCGGCCTCCGCGTCCAGCGCGAGCTGGAAGCGGTCCGCCAGCGTGTCATGGCCCAGGCCGCGCGCCAGCTCGATGAGCAGCTCCCAGCTCGCGTTGTCCGTCAGCTCCGCCACCAGCAGCGCCTCCAGGGACTGGCGCAGGTTGGTGCGCGGGTCGGACAGCACCGCGGGAAGCCCCATGGACGTGACGGCCACCAGGTCCGCGCACGGCGTCATCGCGGTGGGGTCCGCGCCCAGCTTCGTCAGCGTCTCGGAGACGAGGCCGAAGTGGGCCAGCTCGTCGTCGAGGATGCGCTCCAGGCCCTCGCGGGTGGGGCCGCCCTCCCACGTGCCGTACACGTCGAGCTTGGCGAGCGCGCCCTCGTAGAGCCGCGAGCCCGAGCGCTCGAAGGCGAGCCGCTCCCCCAGCTTGTCGAGGAACACGGTGGGCCTGGCGCCCTTGAGCAGCTCCACCGCCGTCTTGGCCACGCCCTTGAGGTTGGCCGGCGGCGGCACGCTGCCCAGGCCATCGGATTCGCGCGCGTACTGCTGGCGGACCTCCAGGATGAGCGAGCCATCCCCCGCGGAGCTGGGCAGCCGCTCCTGCGCCTGCTGGAAGATGTCCGCGCTGTCGATGGGGGACGTGGCGATGCCCGTGCGGTTGAGTCCCATGTCACTGGTCGTCTTCTTCATGTCAGTGAACCTTCCTTCCCTCGACCACCGAGCCCATGCGCTGTGCCCGCGCGGCGAGCTCCGTGCCAGGAGTCCATTGGTAGCCGGCCGCGGCGATCTCCGACGGCGAGCCTTCCGAGTTGAGCTGGTCGCGGTACACGCGCGAGCGGTGGTCCGCCGGCAGCTCCGCCATGCGCACGTAGTCCGGTCCGTTGGTGGCCAGGTCCTCTTCCTGGCTGAGCGTCTTGCGGACGAACTCGCGGTGCTGCTTGTACTCGATGGGCTCGGGCAAGGTCTTCGGTAGCACCTCGGCCGCGTCCCGGCGCTCGACGTCCTCGAACAGGTCCTTGACGAAGTGCAGCTGCCCCAGCTCGTAGTCCAGGAAGCGCTGCCACACCTCCTTCACGCGCGGGTTCGTCTCGTACTCGAGGCAGGAGTAGAAGTTGTAGACCTCCGCGGCCTCGTGCATCAGCCACTTCTCCAGCAGCGTCTCGCCCGGGTCGAGCAGTGACTCGTACTGGGTGACGTGCTGCTCCTCGATGGCGGCGATTTCGGCGTAGAGCTGACGCGCGACCGGGTCCGCGAAGAACGGGCCCACCGTCATGTAGTAGTCGTGCGTCTGGTTCTCCGCCGCGGTGATGCTGATGGCGTGAATCTTCGTCAGCGGGTGCGCGCGCGTCTTGTCGTACGGGCGGCGCAGGTCATCCACGGGGTGGCGGTGCTCCACCACGGTGGGGCGGCCGGGGATGATGTCCGTATAGGACTGGGTGATGTTGTTGGGGTCCTTGCCCTCGAGCCGGTCGTAGAGCGCCGAGTAGCGGTACAGGTGGTCGAAGTCCTCCAGGAGCCCGAAGCGGTAGGTCTGCGCCAGGTAGGGGTCGGGCTCGCGCAGGGCCACGCTGGCGGTCACCTCGATGGCCACCTGCTCGAAGCCGAGCGTCGTCTCCAGCGGGTTCTGGTCCGCGGGGTTGAGCCAGTTGATGAGCGTCTGCTCGAAGTGCTCCACGCGGCGGATGCGGGCGAGCGGCTCGCGCAAGGACGCGTTGATGCGCGCCATCATGTGCTTGGTGCGCAGGGCATCCGCCATGATGCCGTTCATGTAGATGACGCGCACCCGGGTGAAGGCGTCGTCGTCCAGCTTGCTGTAGGGCCTGCGCACCAGGTCCTTCCAGGTGAAGACCTGCTTGTCGAGGGGGACGCCCTTCTGTTGGAAGATGTCCAGGGCCACGTCGGACTCCTTTTGCGCGTGCGGAGAAGAGGAGGACGGAAGGCGTCGCGCCCGCCGTGTTGGGAGGTAAGGTCCGGTCGCACCGGGACTCCGGCAAACCCCGCCAGCAAGTCACCCCGCCACCGCATGGGACTGACGGAGGCTCGGCTGCCCTGTCGCTGCCCACACCGCCGCCCGCGGGGAGCGGGACACGCCGGGTGTGCGATTCGCGGCCCCTGCGTGGGCGGGCCCGTGAGACGCCCGAGAATAGGACGGGATGTCCTCCGTCTGGAGGGCGGACGGAGGAGCACGCTCGAGCCGGGTATCGAGGCTCACCTGGGATTTTTTGTTTTCACGCTCGTCTGCCGCGAGGACGCGAGGGCTTGGGCTAGTGTGACGCGCGATACACCCCACACATGGCAAGAGGGGGCCGTGGCAGGCGAGACCGGGAGAATCATCCGTCAGCGTTGGCGTGACCACTGGCGGTTGATGCTGGGCATCGCGGCGCTGTCCACGGTGCTGTCCGCCCTGGCGTGGTGGGGCGGCTGGCTGGACGACCTGGAGCGCGGCGCGTACGACCAGGCGCTGACGGCCTTCACGGATGGACGAGGCCTGTCACCCACCGTGTCGGTGGTGGTCATCGACCAGGGCACGCTGGACGGCATCCGCGCCAACGAGCGCTACACGCTCAACTTCGGCACGTGGCCCTACAGCCGCAACCTCTGGGCCCGCGTGGTGGAACAGCTGGAGGCGGAGGGCGCGCGCGCCATCGTCTTCGACGCGGTGATGGACGAGCGCTCCTCGGACGCGTCCACGGACCTGGCCTTCGCCCAGGTGCTGCGCGACACGCGCATCCCGTTCTTCCTCGGCGTCTCCACCAACGTCAACGCGCAGCCCCTGCCCCGCGCGGACTTCGACGCGGCGCCGCCGTCCCCGCTCGCCCCGCCCCCCGTCCCCGTGGCGACTCCGGAGGCCGCGCCCCCGGTGGGCGAGGAGACCTTCCCGGAGGAAGACGGCGAGGCCTTCACCGACACGCCGGATGACAGCGTGCTGCCCGCCGTCACGCCCGAGGAGATGGCGCGGGCGCTCGCCTTCCCCGTGATGGTCCAGGGCCACGCGCCGCCGCTGCTGGAGGGACGCGAGGCGGCGGGTGAGCACCACGTCCCTGGAGACACGGACGGGACGCGCGCCGTGCGCCATCCGGTGCCGCCGATTCCGGTGCTGGTGGGCGCGGTGGATGGCTTCGGCCTGGTGGACACGGAGACGGACCCGGATGGGTTCATGCGCCGTACGCGCTTCGCGTACTCGGACGGCGTCAACACGTACCCGACGCTGCCGGTGCGCGTGGCCGCGGGACTCTTCAGCGCGGAGAAGGTGGAGCTCTCCGACGGGCTACTGAAGGTGGGGGGACGCCAGTACCGCGTGGACGCGGATGGCGGCGCGGCGATGGATTACGGCGGGGGCCCGCTGCACGAGCGCTTCCACACGGTGCCGCTGCTGGACGTGCTGGACGGCTGGGTGCGACGGGAGAACGGGCAGCCCTCGGGGCTGCCGCGGGAGGTGTTCCGCGGCAAGGTGGTGGTCATCGGCGGCACGGCGCTGGGGCTGGGCGACATCAAGGCCACCTCGTTCCTCGCGGAGGTGCCCGGCGTGATGAAGCAGGCGTCGGTGCTGGACACGCTCCTGGGGGATGGCCGCTTCATCACGCGCACGCCGCTCGCGGTGGACCTGGGGCTCACGCTGGTGGTGGCGCTGGTGTCGGTGGTGCTGCTGATGACGACGCGCTGGACGCCGCTGGAGATTGCGTGGCCGGTGGTGCTGCCGGTGGGCATGTACCTGGTCGCGGGGCTGGTGTTGTCGAAGGGCTGGCATCTCTTGACGGCGCTGCCCTCGATGGCGGGGCTGCTCGCGGGCGTCGCGGCGGTGGCCTTCAACCACCTGGTGGCCAACCGCGAGACGGAGTTCGTGCGCGCGGCGTTCAGTCGCTTCATGGAGCCCAAGCTCGTGGAGCAGATGATTTCCGAGCGCAAGCTGCCGAAGCTCGACGGGGAGAACGTCGAAATCAGCGCGTTCTTCAGCGACATCCGCGGCTTCTCCACCTTCAGCGAGCGCTTCAAGGAGGACCCTCGCAGCCTGGTGCGCATCCTCAACACGTACCTGACGCGGGTGAGCGGCGTGCTGCTCAAGGAGGGCGCGTGCCTGGACAAGTACATCGGTGACGCGGTGGTGTGCCTGTTCGGCGCGCCCATGCGCCAGGACGACCACGCGGTGCGCGCGTGCCGGGGGGCGCTTGCGGCCAAGGCGGAGGTGGACGCGATGCGCGAGGAGTTCCGCGCCAAGGGGCTGCCGGACGTCTACACGCGCATCGGGGTGAACTCCGCGGTGAACTTCGTGGGCAACTTCGGCAGCGAGCAGCTCTTCAGCTACACGGCCATCGGCGACGGGATGAACCTGGCGGCGCGGCTGGAGGGCGCGAACAAGGCGTACGGCTCGGTCATCATGATTGGTCCGCGCACGTACGAGCTGGCGCGCGAGCACATCGAGGTGCGCGAGCTGGACCGCGTGCGGGTGGCGGGCAAGACGGAGGCCGTCACCGTGTACGAGCTGCTCGCGCTCAAGGGTGGGCTGGACGCGCGCAAGCGGGCGACGGTGGAGCGCTACCACGCGGCGCTGGCGCTCTACCGGGAGGGGCGCTTCGAGGAGGCCGCGTCGGCGCTGGAGCGGCTCGCGGCCGAGGACGTGGACGACGGGCCGACGAAAGCGCTGCTGGAGCGTTGTCGGAAGTATGCCGAGTCGCCGCCGCCGGGCTTCGATGGCGTGGCGAGCCTGGACAAGTGAAAGGAGTCTGAAGTCATGGGGATGAGAACGAGAGCGGCGTGGGTGGCCGCGTTGCTGATGATGGGGCTGCCGGGCCTGTCCTCGGCGGTGGCGGTGGGGGGCTCGCTGTACGTGAAGGCGAAGAACACGCGGGTGATGGAGAGCCCCTCGCCCACGGCGAACGCGGTGGTCATCCTCCAGCCGGGTGAGCAGGTGAAGTGGGAGGGCGCGGACGCGAAGAACAAGCAGTGGCACAAGGTGAAGACGTCCACGGGCAAGCGCGGCTTCGTGTTCCAGTCCAACCTGTCCACCACCGCGCCCAACCTGGAGCTCGTCGTCGGGGACCAGGGCAAGCGCAAGGTGAACCCGGAGGGCTTCGTGTCCAGCGGCGCGGCGGTGAAGGCGCTCAGCCCCGGCGCCGTCGCGTATGGCAACAAGAAGGGCGGCGGGCACAAGCAGGCGGTGGCGCAGCTGCAGAGCCTGGAGAAGGCGGCCAAGGACGTGTCCACCCAGGACATCGCCAGGCACGCCGCGGCGGCGGGGCTGCACCCGGTGGTGGGCGCGGAGACGACGGCCCGCTCGGGCGGGGCGAAGAGCAAGCCGAAGGGAGGCTCGTGATGAAGGCGCTCGGGAGGACGGCGGCGCTGCTGGGCCTGGGGCTGCTGACGGTGTCGTGCAAGGGCGTCACGCTCGCGCAGGTGGCGGACGTGGCCGGCAAGACGGTCAACAACTCGGTGGCCTCGCAGAAGCAGCGCGACGAGTGCGCGAAGCTGGATGTGGAGCCCACGGTGAAGGAGGAGTACGCCATCGGCAGCGCCATGGCGGTCCACTGGGTGGAGGGCGGCGGCGGGCTGATGGGCACCACCGGCGGCGCGAAGGACACCAGCGTCCACGCGATGCACGAGTACCTCAACACGGTGGGCAAGAACCTGGGCGCGCAGTCGCCGAGGCCCACGCTGGACTGGACGTTCGGCGTGCTCAACGACGACCAGAACTTCAACGCGGTGTCCACGCCGGGGGCCTACGTCTTCGTCACCCGGAAGCTCTTGTCGGAGCTGGACAACGAGAGCCAGCTGGCGGGCGTGCTCGCGCATGAAATCGCGCACGTGGTGCTCAAGCACTCCATCCAGCAGTACAACGCCGCGAAGGTGAGCCTGTGCAAAGTGGCGGTGACGATGGAGGCCAACGTGCCGGGCTCCGGTCAGCTCATCGCCGCGGGAGGCAGCGGCGGCAACCTGGACCTGGACAGCGACACGGCGCTGCTCGGTGACCTGACGGAGAAGGTCATCGGCCTGGCGGAGAGCGGCAACGACAAGGAGCAGGAGTACGCGGCGGACCAGCTCGCCGCGCGGCTGATGATTTCGGCCGGCTACGACCCGAAGGAGTACATCGCGGTCCTCGGCAAGACGAAGGACGGCTCCCGCCTGGGCTCGCGGCACCCGAAGAAGGCGGACCGCGAGGAGCGGCTGAAGACCTTCCTCGCGAGCCTGAAGCCGCGCGAGGGTGAGTTCGCGGAGCTGTCGCTGGAGGGCTTGCGCAGCCCGCCGCTCCAGCCGGAACTCGTCGCCGCCGTGAAGAAGGGCGCGGGGCGGAGCAACGTGGCGAAGGACGGGAAGTAGGCGCGGGCTCGGGCGCCCCCCGTTCGGGGCGCCCATGGCCACGACGCGTTCAGCGCGACGCGGCCTGGCTCAGCGCGCGGTGCACGGCCTCGAGCGCCTTGCGCGCCTCGAGCAGCTCGGCGCGCTCGGCGGTGAGCGAGGCCACCTGCTGGGCGAGCACGTCCCGCTCTCCCTGCAGCGCCTCCACCGCGCGGCGCAGCGACATCGACTCGTCCTTCGCGGACTCGAGCTCGGTGGCGAGCCGCTCCTCCTCGGCGAGGCTGTCCACCAGGGCCTGCTTGCCCCGGGAGACCTCCTCCTCGAGCTTCTCGTGCTCCTTCGCGGAGGCCTGGAGCGCCTGACGGTTCTCCTGGAGGGACAGCAGCGCCTCGTCGCGCTCACCCTCCAGCGCCGCGAGCTCCCGCTCCAGGTCCGCGAGCAGCTTCACGCGGCCCTCCATCTCCGCCGACAGCCGGCGCGCCTCGTCCATGCGCAGCCGAGCCTCCTCGGTGGCCTTCTCCGCCTGACGGCGCGCGACCTCCAGCTCCTGCGTGAGGGACAGGTTCGCCGCCTTCACCTTCACCAGCTCCGCCTGCAGGTGGGTGATGCGCTCGACCGCGCGCTGGCCCGCCTCCGCGACGGTGGCCGGCAGGGGCTCCGGACGCGGATTCTCCCGCACCGCCTTGAGCCGGGCCTTGAGCCGCTCGCGGCGCGCGTCCGAGTCCATCGCCTCCTCGCGCGGCGGCGCGGGCGTCTGCACCTCCACCTCCTGCGGCGGCGCCTCGACGCGGGCCACGGGCTCCGCGACGGTGGCGGTGACGTGGGGGAGCGAAGCGTGGGGAGAGCCCTGCGTCATGGGGTGCGCCTCCGACGACGGCTCGGCCTCGAGGCCGTCCAGGTGGAACGCCATGGTGGGCGGAGCAGCGAAGGTGACGGGCGCCTCACTCACCCCGTCGTCGTAGACGGCGGCCTCCGGCTCCGGCGACGCATACGTCACCGGCTCGGCGACCTGCTGGGTGAACACCGGCTCCCGCGCGCGCGGCCCCTCGGGCTGCGACAGCGCCACCTCCATCGCCTCGGCGGCGGTGGGGCGAGGAGCGCGGGCGCGCTCGATGCGGGCGCGGACCTCCGCGGACAGGTCGGCGCTCGTCGGCTCGGGGGGAGCGACGTCGGCGGCCTGCTCGGGAGGCTCGGTGGGCTCGGTCTGCTCGACGGCGCCGGTGAACGCCCCCAGGCGGAGGCGCGGCTTGGCGCGAGACACGTTCTGTTCGAAGGCTTTCTTCATGGCGAATCTCAGCCAGCCTGCTGGGTGCCCTTCTTCGGGGCGGCGGCGGCCGCGGCGACGAGGCGCGGCAGGACGTTGTCAATCATGGCCTGGATGTCGTTGGCGCCCTTGGACGTGGGGTCCGCGACGAAGACGGGGCGCCCCTCGCTCGAGGCCTGGGCGAACTTGGTGCACTGCCGGATGATGGTCGGCAGCAGGAACTCCGGGTAGTGCGTCTGGAGCGCCTCCAGCGCCTCCTTCGCCAGCTTGAAGGTGGCGTTGAAGGAGTTCACCACGATGAACACGTGGTCCAGCACGTGGTTGAGGTCCTCCTCCAGGCTCTGCACGGTCTCGAACAGCAGCTTCAGGCCGTGGAACGACAGGAAGTCCGCCAGCACGGGGACGAACAGGTCGTTGGCGGCCATCAGCGCGTTGAGGTTGAGCAGGCCGAAGGACGGCGGCGCGTCGAAGACGATGACGTCGTACTGAGCCTCCACGTCCTTGAGGGCGTTGCGCAGCTTGAACTCGCGGCCGGCCATGGGCATCAGCGAGAGGTCCATGGTGGACATGCTGAGGTTGGACGGGACGAAGTCCAGGTTGGGCAGCGGGGACTTCTGGATGACCTTGGCCAGGGGCGTCTTGCGCACCAGCACGTCGAGCAGCGTCTTCTCGAACTCCTCGCCCTCGTAGCCCAGGCACTTGGTGGCGTGGCCCTGGCTGTCCAGGTCGATGAGGAGCACCGAGTAGCCCAGCTCCGCCACGCGCCACGCGTAGGACGTGGACAGGGACGTCTTGCCGGTGCCGCCCTTGAAGTTCAGGAAGAGCTGGCGGCGGTGGCCCACCTTGGCCGGGAAGCGGTCGAGCGTCGTGCGCAGGTCCCAGACGTCGTCCGGGGTGTACACGTCCTTCCTCGCGTCCTCCGGAATCGCTTTCGGAGACACGCCGAGCATCTCGGCCACCTGCTTCGAGCTGTATGTCGGCGCTTCCATGAACGACCCTTCGAAAGACGTACGGGGCGGCTACCTTGCCTCAAGCGGCGAAGTATTTGTGTCCCCTTCGGACCACGGCCCCCCGGGCTGAGAGCAGGGTGATTGCTTCCTGAGCGAGCTCGACGGGCACCCCCAGGGCGGCCGTCAGCTCGGCGAGCGAGCGACCACGGACCGCCACGCGGACCTCGTGGAGCATGGGGGCACAGAGCGTCTCCACGGGCGAGGCGCTCGGGCGCGCGGCGACGGGCCGGGGCTCCTCGGAGCGCGTCGCGGGCTGCGGCGCCGGGGCGCCCATGGCCACGAGGGCCGCCTGGACGGGCGAGAGCCGGGGCGCCGGGGCGGCGGGACGGGAAGGCGGAGGCGCGGCGCGCTGCGGGGCGCCAGCATTCGGCGGGGCGGCCACGGGCTGCGCGGGCTGGGACGGAACCGGGGCGCGGGCCTGGGGGGCCTGAACTCCCTGCGTCGACGAAGGCACCGAGGAACGGGCCTGCGGGGCCTGCGCCACGTGCGTCGACGGCGCGACGGGACGGGCACCCATCGAGGGAGCCGACACCGCAGCATGATGACGGGCACCCACTGTGGCCATTACCTGCTGGCCGTGCAGAACACCATCCGCGCGTTTTGTGATCTGCTGATGCGTCGCCCCCACCACGGCCATCACGGGCTGGGCCACCACGACCGGGGGCGCCACACTCGCGACCACCGGGGCCGGCGCCGGTGCCATGGCCACCACTCGCGCCGGCTCCTCGAGCCGCGCGCGCACGGGCTTGACCGGCAACGTCGCCAGCCGACGAATCTCACGGCGCCGGTGCGTGTCGTCCAGCGCGACGACGCCGGACACATCCTGCCCCAGGATGCGCGACAGGCTCTGCGCCGCCGCCTTGCGCACGCGAGGCTCGCGGTCCCCGAGCGCCTCCAGCAACAAGGCCCGCGCGTTCTCGCCACTCCCCGCGCCCAGCGCCAGCGCCGCCAGCGAACGGACCTCCGCGTCCGCGTCGTGGATGGCCTCTTCACCGAGCCGGCGCGCCGTCTCACCCTCCAGCCCCAGCGCCAGCAGCGACGCGCGCCGACGCACCGAGCGGTCCGGGTCCTTCATCGCCTGCGCCAGGTGCGGCGCCGCGTCCCGGGGCGCCAGCGTCAACAGCGCCTTGAGCGCCGCGATGCGCACCTCCGGCACCGGCGAGGACAACAGCGGCGACACCACCTGCGCGCCCTCCTCCCGGCACAGCGCCGCGAACGCCTGGAGCAGCGCCACCTGCGCCGCCGCGTCCGTCTCCGCGTGCAGCGCGCTCGCCAGCGCCGGAGCCGCCGCGGGCTGCGACAGCGCCTTGAGCCGCTCCGCCGCGCGGATGCGCGCCGCGGGGTCCTGCGCCGAGAGCTCCCGCACCGAGAACCCGAACAGCGTCTCGTCCGTCGGAGCCCCCAGCCCACCCTGCCCGGACAGCTCCGCCAGCTGCGCCGCGCTCACGCCCAGCCGCCCCGCCTGCAGGAAGCGCTGCGCCTCGCGCGCCACCGGCGACAGTCCCTCCAGCAGCGGCTCCAGCAACGCGGGCGGCGCGCTCGAGGCCGCCGCGGGAGGCTGGGCCTTCGCCACCGGCTCGGCCAGCGGGACCGCGGGTGCTCGCACGGGCACCTTCATCGACATCACCGTCGCCGCCGCGCCCTTGCCCGTCTCGTTCTTGAGCAGCGCCTCGCTGCGAAGCTGCGAGATGAACGACGCCAGGTCGAACCCCAGGTCATCGTCCTCGTCGTCGCGCTCCTGCGTGGAGGCGCGCAGCCGGCTCGCCGTCAGCAGCCGGTCCATCAGCTGGTCGCGCTCGCCGCGCAGCGCCTGCGTCAGCCGCACCGACTCCTCGCGCTCGGCCTGAGCGCGCCCGACGCGCACCTCCAGCTCCGCCACCTCGCGCCGCAGCTTCAGCTCGCGCTGATGCGTCTCCGCGAGCTCGCGCTTGAGGTGCTCCATCTCCTCACGCGTCGAGCCCAGCTCGCTGAGCAACTGCTCCGCACGGGCCTCGAAGTAGACAATTTTCTCGAGTGCGCTCTTGAGCAGCGCGTCCGGACGCTCGTCGCTCACGACCTCAACGGCCCTCCCCGCGAGGCACGCGGTGCACCCCCGACCCACCGGGGGGGCCCACCCTACGTCAGACGTCCCGCCTTCGTAAACCACGGAAACACCAGGGCTTTTCCGTGAAGTCCCCACCCGTCCATTGACAACGCCGCGCGGGCCGAATTTTCGGCCTCGGACGTGAGCCCCGGCTTTCCGCCGCACGCCGACGGCCTGGACGCCACCCCCGCGCCCCAGCACCGAGAGTGCGGCCGTCCGGCCGGTGACGTCCAGCACCGGACGAACGCGAAGCAAGACGCCCGCGGTGAGCTTCACCCACGCTCACGGCGACGTGCGCGAGGACGGTCCGCGTCCGCGAGACACGAACGCCCCACGCGCCGCGTGCGAATCGCCCCCGCGCCGAGTTTTCGGGCCCCAGCGGTGTCGACCGCGCGACACCACCCGCCTTCGCGAGGCACGCCCGGAGCGCGCCGGAAACCACGTCCGGAGCCTCGCCGGAGGGGCCTTCCGAGGGCCTCCCGCGGGGCGTGCCGGCGGCGCTTTTTTCAAGCGCTTTCGCACGCCATTCCGGAAGCACCTGAATGTCAGACCCCACCCGTAGTCTGTGTTCCACGAGGCACCGAACCCGCAGTCACTTCTCCCCGGAACCTCTCCGCCCGAGCGCGGGGGGCGAAGCCCTCTTTTCGACAGGTTTCCGCACGCCATGGAACAACGATTGGCCACCATCATTGGAAATGCAGTTCGCGCGGCGCGGCAGCGGCTGGAGCTCACCCAGGCCGATGTGGCCGAGCGCGTGGGCATCGCCACCGAGGTGTACGGGCGGCTGGAGCGCGGTCACATGCTCCCCAGCGTCCGCACGCTGAGGAAGCTGTGTCTGGTCCTCAACTGCTCCTCGGATGTGCTGCTGGGCATGACGGCCGGCGTCGAAGGCGCGCCCACGCTCGCCGAGGACCCGCCGGAGTACCGCGAGCGTCCCGAGGTCCGCCGGCTGCTGCGCACGGTGCGCAAGCTGGACGCGCCCCGGCTGCGCTTGCTGGGACAGGTCGCCAACGCGCTGGAGTCGTGAGCGCGGCGGCGCCGCTCGCGCTCGCCCATTCCCGTCACGTGGAAGACGGCGAGCGCGGGCGGAATCAGCACCGGGGCGGGGTGGACCCGGGTTGAAAGCGATGCCAGCGAAGGACGCTTGAGGTTGCGCGTTTTCGCAATCGCTTGGCGCATGGAATGAAGCGGCGAGACAGGGGCGGGCCTAGCTTCGTGCCCCATGACTCGCCCCCTCCCCGCCCCCGCTCTCGACCTGCCGCAGCTCGCGGTACACGCGCTGTGGTGGGCGTGGTTGCCTTCCTTCCTCTGGAGCTGGGACCACCTGGGCGCCTGGGGCCGCGTGGGCATGTGCGCCGTGGGCTGGGCGGTGATGTTCTGGAACTACGCCGTCCTGCACAACCACATGCACGTGAGCATCGCGAAGCCGCGCGTGGCGCACTGGCTGGTGTCCCGGACGCTGGGCATGGCGTGTGGGTTTCCCTATCGCGGCTACTACATCCACCACTTCAACCATCACCGGTACAACGACGGCCCGGGTGACTGGGGCCAGCGCAAGCCCGGCGAAGGCGTGGTGCGTTATTGCCTGCGCTCGGCGCTGACGCCCTGGTTCTGGCCCTTCGAGGCCGTGGCCAACGTCTGGCGCTGGGCCAGGAAGCGCAACCAGCGCCTGGAGCTGGCGCTGGACTTCCTCATCGTGGATGGGGCCCTGCTGGCGGTCATCGTCTGGCGGCCGGCCCTGGGCCTGGCGTGGTTCGGCGTGCTGCTGGTGGGCCAGTTCTGCATCCACTGGCTCAACCTGGCCGCCCACTTCGAGACCGACTCCACGCAGCGCGGTGCGTTGGGCACCACGTCCACGTCCCGTCTGTACAACCTGTTCTTTTTCAATGCGGGTTATCACCAGGCCCACCACGTGAAGCCCCAGGTGCCCTGGCGGGACCTGCCGGCCACCACCCGGGAGCTGGAGGGCGTGGCCCTGGTGAGGCCGGAGCTGGTGACGGGACTGTCGCCCATCAATCCCCGCTGGGTGCTCCAGGTGGCGAAGCGCTATTCTGCCGAGCCGTGCGATCGGCAGACGGCGTCGACGATTACTTCCGGGACCCCCACGGCCGTTACCTAGTCGGGGAAGGGTTCCTGCACTGGTACGCCTCGGCGGACCTGTGCGGCTTCATCCTGTGGGGACGCCCCGCGGAGGCGCACGTGCGCAGGCTGGTGCACGTGCTCGACGTGGAATTGGCCCCCGCGGCGCCCCATTCCTCGCTGGTGGACGCGCGCCGGCTGGAGGCGGCGGACCCCGCGGCCTTCGCGGTGCTCGTGAAGTACATGCAGGCGCGCGAGAAGTCCTTCGGCACGTCGGTGCAGCGCCAGGCGCTGGTGCGTCCGGAGGGCGTGGCGGGCGCGGTGGTGGGCGGCTTCTACACGCTCCTGACGGGCGCGTACCCCAGCAAGGTCTTCACCGAGCCGGCCGCCGCGCTGGCGTGGCTGGGACAGCCCGAGGCGCGCGCCGCGCCGCTGCTCTCCAAGCTGAACGATTTGGTGGCCGAGGCCACCGGCCAGTCGCCGCTGCTACGCGAGCTGCACCAGGCGATGAAGGGCAAGCTGCCGGACATCAACCTGTCGGACGTCGCCCGGGAGATGGGCATGTCCGAGCGCACGCTGCAGCGCCGCCTCAAGGAGGCCGGCACGTCCTTCCAGGCGGAGCTCAACGCCGTGCAGGTGCGCATGGCCCAGGGGCTCCTCTTGGAAACGGACATGAAGCTCACCGCCGTCGCGGTGGAGGTGGGCTGCGCGTCGCTGCAGCACTTCAGCAGCCTGTTCCGCAAGCTCGTGGGCGAGTCCCCCAGCGCGTGGCGCGAGCGGCAGCTGGGCAAGTCCTCGTCGGAGTCTGAGCCGGACAAGGCCGCCGAGGAGCCCATCGCGCCCACCGGCACCGAGCCCGCGAAGTCGTAGCCGCCCGCGTCCTCAGGCCGGGGGCTCCTTCTCGGGGACGGCGGGCAGGTGCAGCGTGAAGCACGCGCCGCCATCGGGGCAGTTGGCCACGGTCAGCGTGCCGCCGACGCGGGCCAGGTACTCGCGACACAGCGCCAGGCCCAGGCCGGTGCCCTTGCCCGGGGCCTTGGTGGTGAAGAACGGCTCGAACAGGTGCGGAAGGACAGCCTCCGGAATGCCCGGCCCGTTGTCCTCCACCTCCAGACGCACGCCCCCCTCCACCCGCGAGGCCCTGAGCACGATGCGCGCGGCGCGCGAGGGCCGCACCCCGTCCAGCGCGTCCGCCGCGTTGAGCAGCAGGTTCAGCACCACCTGCACCAGCTGACGCTGGCCCAGCCGCACGCGCACCAGGTGCGGCTCCACCTCGCGCACCACCTGCCCCAGGCTGCGCAGCCGCACCGACGCGAGCCGCTCCGCCTCGTCGAGCGCCTCCGCCACACTGCCCGCCTCCTCCGCGTCCGACGCGTCGCGCGAGAAGCGGCGCAGGTCCGTGACGATCTGCTCGATGCGCAGCACGCCCTGCCGCGTCTCCCACAGCACCCGGCGCAGGTCCTCCAGGTCCTGCACGCCCTCGCCCGACACCTCCTCCAGGTAGCCCAGGTTGGACTTCACGTACGCCAGCGGGTTGTTCACCTCGTGCGCCACGCCCGCGGCCAGGCGCCCGACCAGAGCCAGCCGCTCCATCTCCGCCTGGCTGCGCACCGCGTCCGCGCGCAGGTGCTCGCTGCGCGCCAGCTGCTCCAGCGCCGCCAGCCGCGCGTTCACGGCGTCGCGCTCGGTGTCGCGCATCCGGCGGAACTGCTTGCAGCTGAAGACGGCCACCCAGGCCAGGAAGAAGAAGAGCGTCACCTGCCCGACGAGCCGCTGCTCGGAGACGTCCGAGTGCCACGATGCCACCAGCATGCCCACCAGCGTCAGCACGACGGAGGCCCACACCGTCACCACGTCCCCCGGCGCGAAGACGGCGATGATGAGCGGCATCGCGAAGAGCAGCGGGTACAGCGTGCTCGACAGCCCTCCGGTGAAGTGGATGTCCAGCACCAGCGCCACCATGCTGGCCACGCCCGTGACGACGCTGGCGCGATGCACCGTCACCCACCGCGAGCCCATGGCCGCGGCCGTGCCCACGAGCACCGCCGCCCACGCGATGTGGACCACGATGACCGTCGGGATGAAGCCGCCGAAGAGCAGCGGGTGCGTGCCGAGCGACAGCAGCAGCACGCACGCCGAGACGATGAAGCCCCGGCGCTTCAACCCGACGTGGGCCGCGAGCTCCGAGGGCGAGGGACTGGGTACGACGGGTTGATGCACGGGGCCGCCTACTCCAGGGCTCGCCGCGCCGCGGGACGCGCCAGGTGCCGCTCCACATAGGCGCGCAAGCCGGGGAAGTCCTCCAGCAGCCCCATGCTCCCGCCCCACTCCAGGATGGACGTCATCACCACGTCCGCCGCGGTGAAGCGCTCGCCCACCAGGAACGTGCGCCCCTGCAGCCGCGACTCCAGCATGCGCGCGATGTCCGTGAAGCGACGACGCCCGCGCTCCGCCTCGCCCACCACCTGCTGCTCCTCCGGCAGGAAGCGGCTGTGCGCGGAGTACGCGGACAAGGGCGGCTCCATGGTGGACATGCAGAAGAACATCCACTGGTAGTACTCGGCGCGCTCGGGCGAGCCGAGCGGCGGGGCGAAGCCCTGCTCCAGGTACTTGTCCGCGACGTGCAGCAGGATGGCCGCCGACTCGAAGATGGGCTGCCCGTCATCCTCCAGCGCGGGCATGGAGCCCATGGGGTGGATGCGCAGGTACTCGGGGCTCTTGTGCTCACGCTGGAGCACGTCCACCGGCACCAGCTCGTAGGGAACGCCCAGTTCCTCCAGCAACCACCGGGGTCGGGTGGCCCGGGTGTTCCGCGCGAAGTAGAGCTTCATCATCGTCGTGACGACTCCGAGGTGGCGCGCCTCAACCGACGGGACTTGCCGAGCCGAGGAGCGCCGCGGGAGCTTCTCATCTCCTCCCGCCCCCCGGGTGCGGGGATTATCGGGTCCGGGCACACGTGCCGCAGCTTGCATCCCCTGCACTCGGCCCCGCTCCACACCGCCTCGTAGAGCGCCGTCACCCGGTCGATGACGTCGAAGTCCTCCGTGACGAAGCCCAGCTCGAAGTTACGCACCGCGTCGCCCTTGGCCCCCAGGCCCGCCCCCGTCAGATTCGCGCTACCCAGATAGGTCCACGCCCCATCCACCACCACTGCCTTGAAGTGCACGCGGGGGCAGACCTTCAGATTCAAGCCACCCTTCACCAGCCGCGCCCGGGCATCGAACGCCGCGCGGAACGGGCGGCTCGGCAGCTCCGCGTGCAGCAGCCGCAGGGACACGCCCCGGGCCGCCAGCCCGTCCAGCACGTCCACCAGCGGCACGAACTTCCCCTTCGACTCCACGTACATCGCCTTCACGTTCGCCGTGGCCAGCCACACCGACTCGCGGGCGTGGAGCAGCTTCTCCAGCACCACCTCCCGGTACAGCTCGCTTCCGGACAGCAGCTCCGTCTGGATGGGACGCATGGCGGACATCATCTCACACCCACCCACCACACTCCAGGTGCCGGCCAGCGGAAATGACCTTTGGTCACTTGACGGATGACCTGAGGTCACCTACCACTGAGGGCATGGTCAGCGATTCCGGGGAGCAGGCGGGGCGGGTGGCACCCAAGCGCGCGCGCAAGGACGAGGACAAGGAGGCGCGCAGGCGGGTGCTGCTGGACGAGGCGCTCGCACTCTATCAGGCGACCTCGTACTCCGAGGTGAAGATGGCGGACGTGGCCGAGCGGGCCCATCTGGCCAAGGGGACGGTGTTCCTCTACTTCCCGACCAAGGAGGCGCTGTTCCTCGCGCTCCTGGAGGACCTGCTCTTCGCCTGGTTCGCCCGGCTGGAGGCGAGGCTGGGCACGGTGGAGGGGGCGTGGACGGGGCCGTGGCTGGCGCGCGCGGTGGCCGAGTCGCTGGAGCCGGAGCTGTCGCTGACGCGGCTGCTCGCGATGCTGCAGACGGTGCTGGAGCAGAACGTCTCCGTGGAGCAGGCGCGCCGGTTCAAGGAGCGGCTGTTGGAGGCGATGGCGCGCACGGGCGCGCTCCTCGAGTCGCGGCTGTCCTTCCTGCAGCCGGGTGAGGGCGCCCGCGTGCTCGTGCACCTGCACGCGCTGGTGACGGGCCTGCGGCAGATGGCGGACGTGGCGCCCGTGGCGCGCGAGGTGCTCGCCCTGCCGCACATGGCTCCCCTGCGCATCGACTTCACCGCCGAGCTGACGGCGGCGCTCACCACCCTCTTGCGCGGGCTCGAGGCCCGCTGAAGCACCCACCGGATTTCATCGAGGAGCCAACCATGCTGGAGCTCGTCCCCGTTTCCACCGAGTCCAAACCCCAGGCCGACGTCGCGCGCCTGCAGGCCGCGTTCGACTCGCTGCGCGCCAACCGCTGGGCCCTGTCGCGCACCACCGCGGCCGAGCGCGTCGCGAAGCTCAAGCGACTGCGCGAGGCCATCATCGCCCGCCGCGACGAGCTGGCCGAGGCCATCCACCAGGACTTCCGCAAGCCCGCGCTGGAAGTGGAGCTGACGGAGATCCACCCCACGCTGGAGGAGCTGAACCACACGGTGAAGCACCTGTCGTCGTGGATGAAGCCCACGCGCGTGGGCACGCCCATGCTGCTCGCGGGCTCGTCGGCGCACGTGCGCTACGAGGCGCGCGGCGTGGTGCTGGTGCTCTCGCCCTGGAACTATCCCTTCCAGCTCTTGATGGCGCCGCTCATCGCCGCCATCGCCGCGGGCAACGCCGTGCTGTGCAAGCCCAGCGAGAAGACGCCGCACACCGCGCGGTTCCTGGCGCGGCTGGTGCGCGACGTGTTCCCCGAGAACGAGGTGGCGCTGTTCGAGGGCGGCGCGGAGACGGCGGAGGCGCTCTTGCGGCTGCCGTTCGACCACTTCTTCTTCACGGGCAACCCGCGCATCGGCCGCAAGGTGATGGAGGCCGCGGCGCAGCACCTGGCCAGCGTGACGCTGGAGCTGGGCGGCAAGTCGCCCGCCATCATCGACGAGTCCGCGGACGTGCAGGCCGCGGCGGAGCGGCTGACCTGGGGCAAGTTCCTCAACAGCGGCCAGACGTGCGTGGCCCCCGACTACATCTTCGTGCACGAGTCGAAGAAGCAGCAGTTCGTGGACGCGGTGAAGGCGGTCATCACGCGCTTCTACGGTGAGACGGAGGAGGCCCGGCAGGCGAGCCCCGACTTCGCCCGGCTGGTGGAGCCGGCGGCGTGGCGGCGGGTGAAGGACCTGGTGGACCGCACCGTGGCGGCGGGCGCGAAGGTGGAGATGGGCGGGGTGGCGGACGGGCCCTCGCGCTACATCTCGCCCACCGTGCTGACGGGCGTGACGCCGGACATGCCCATCATGGAGGGCGAAATCTTCGGACCGGTGATGCCGGTGATGACGTTCCGCTCGCGGGACGAGGTGTACGCGCACATCCAGCGGGGGGAGAAGCCGCTGGCGCTCTACGTCTTCAGCCAGGACAAGCGGGCCATCGAGGACGTGTTCCGCAACACGACGTCCGGCGGCGCGGTGGTGAACAACGTCCTCATCCACGTGGCGAACCCGAACCTGCCCTTCGGCGGGGTGGGCATGAGTGGCCTGGGGCACTACCACGGCGTCTACGGCTTCCGGACCTTCAGCCATGAGCGGGCCGTGTCGGTTCAATGGATGAAGTCGCTCGCGTCGGTGTTCTTCCCGCCGTACCGCGGAAAGGCCCAGGACTGGGCCTCCCGCGCGACGCGGTTGTTGGAATAGGGCAGCCAGCCTCGAGGAGCCGGGATGCGCGTGGTGAAACAGGAGGAGGAGCTGGTGCCCCAGGGCCTGCGGGAGGCGTTCGAGCGCCTGCGGGCCCGCCGCTGGGAGGTGGGCAGGCGCGGCCCCGGTGAGCGGCTCGCCCGCCTGGAGAAGCTCAAGGCCCTCATCCTGGAGCGGCGCGAGGCGCTGGCCCAGGCGCTCCACGCGGACTTCCGCAAGCCGGCCGCGGAGGTGGAGTCGACGGAGGTGCTGCCCGTGCTCATGGAGTTGGAGCACGTGCGCAAGCACCTCAAGGGGTGGATGAAGCCGCGCAAGGTGACGACGCCGCTGGTGCTCACCGGCACCTCCAGCCACGTGCGCTACGAGCCGCGCGGCGTGGTGCTGGTGATGGCGCCGTGGAACTACCCGTTCAACCTGCTGGTGGCGCCGCTGGTGGACGCGGTGGCGGCGGGCAACACCGTGCTCTGCAAGCCCAGCGAGAAGACGCCGAACACCTCGCGCTTCCTGGCGCAGCTCGTGCGCGACACGTTCCCCGAGGACGAGGTCCACGTGGTGGAGGGCGGCACGGAGGTGGGCGAGGCGCTCTTGCGGCTGCCGTTCGACCACTTCTTCTTCACCGGAGGGCCCCGGGTGGGGCGGCGGGTGATGGAGGCGGCGGCGCGGCACCTGGCGGGCGTGACGTTGGAGCTGGGCGGCAAGTCACCGGCCATCCTCGACACGTCCGCGGACCTGGAGGCGGCGGCGGAGCGGGTGGCGTGGGGCAAGTTCCTCAACGGCGGCCAGACGTGCATCGCGCCGGACCATGTCTGGGTGCATGCGTCGCAGGAGGAGGCGTTCCTGGCCGCGCTGAAGGCGGCGGTGGAGCGCTTCTACGGACGCTCCGAGGAGGCGCGCCGGGCGAGCGCGGACTTCTGCCGGATGGTGGATGACGGCGCCTTCGCGCGGGTGCGCGGGCTGCTGGACCGCACGGTGGCGCAGGGCGCGCGGGTGGTGGTGGGCGGCGGCGTGGACGCGCAGACGCGCTTCATCGCGCCGACGGTGGTGGCGGACGTGACGCCGGACGCGCCGCTGATGGAGGAGGAGATCTTCGGGCCGGTGTTGCCGGTGCTCC
The DNA here is from genome assembly GCF_050039385.1 of Myxococcus faecalis. Classification (NCBI taxonomy): domain Bacteria; kingdom Pseudomonadati; phylum Myxococcota; class Myxococcia; order Myxococcales; family Myxococcaceae; genus Myxococcus; species Myxococcus faecalis. Next base: position 4,067,357 of record NZ_CP144336.1, read on the forward strand.
GGTACGAGTCGCTCGACGAGGTGGTGGCGCACGTGCGCGCGGGCGGCAAGCCGCTGGCGCTCTACGTGTTCAGCCAGGACGACGCGGCGGTGGAGCGGCTCATCCAGGAGACGAGCGCGGGCGGCACGTGCGTCAACACGGTGGTGTTGCACAACGTGAACCCGCACCTGCCCTTCGGGGGCGTGGGCCCCAGCGGGCTGGGCGCGTACCACGGCGAGGCGGGCTTCAAGGCCTTCAGCCACGAGCGCGCGGTGCTGCGGCAGGGGCGCACGTCGCTGGCGCACCTGTTCTTCCCGCCGTACACGGGCAAGGCGCGCAAGCTGGCGCGACTGGCGAGCCGGCTGTTCGAGTAGCCGGCCCGCCGTCTCACGGGTGCCTCAGGTGCGCAGGCCAGGGGCCTCGTGGCCGGTGCGCGCGACGTACTCGGTGTAGCCGCCGCCGTACTGGTGGATGCCCTCGGGCGTCAGCTCCAGCACGCGGTTGGACAGCGCGCCGAGGAAGTGCCGGTCGTGCGAGACGAAGAGCATGGTGCCCTCGTAGCGGGAGAGCGCCGTGATGAGCATCTCCTTCGTCGCCATGTCCAGGTGGTTGGTGGGCTCGTCGAGCACCAGGAAGTTGGGCGGGTCGAAGAGCATCTTCGCCATGACCAGACGCGCCTTCTCTCCACCGGAGAGCACGCGGCACTTCTTCTCCACCTCGTCGCCGGAGAAGCCGAAGCAGCCGGCCAGCGCGCGCAGCGAGCCCTGACCGGCGCGGGGGAACGCGTCCTCCAGCGACTGGAACACGGTGCGCTCGCCGTCGAGCAGGTCCATGGCGTGCTGGGCGAAGTAGCCGAGCTTCACGCTGCCGCCCATGGCCACGGTGCCCTGGTCCGGCGTGGTGGAGCCGACCACGAGCTTGAGCAGCGTGGACTTGCCCGCGCCGTTGATGCCCATGACGCACCAGCGCTCGCCGCGGCGCACGAGGAAGTCCATGCCATCGTAGATGCGCTTCTTGCCGTAGGCCTTGTGCACGGCCTTGAGGCTCACCACGTCGTCACCGGAGCGCGGGGCGGGCTGGAACTCGAAGAGGACCGTCTGGCGGCGCTTGGGGGGCTCCACCTTTTCAATCTTCTCCAGCTTCTTCACGCGGCTCTGCACCTGGGCGGCGTGGGAGGCGCGGGCCTTGAAGCGCTCGATGAACTTCAGCTCCTTGGCGAGCATGGCCTGCTGGCGCTCGTACTGGGCCTGCTGCTGCTTCTCGTTCTGGGCGCGCTGCTGCTCGTAGAAGTCGTAGTTGCCCGAGTAGGTGGTGAGCGTGCCGCCGTCGATCTCCACCATCTTGGTGACGATGCGGTTCATGAACTCGCGGTCGTGCGAGGTCATCAGGAGGCCGCCCTCGTAGCCCTTGAGGAAGCCCTCGAGCCAGATGAGGCTCTCCAGGTCCAGGTGGTTGCTCGGCTCGTCGAGGAGCATCGCGTCCGGGCGCATGAGGAGGATGCGGGCGAGCGCCACGCGCATCTTCCAACCGCCGGACAGGGCGCCGACGTCGCCGTCCATCATCTCCTCGCTGAAGCCCAGGCCCGCGAGAATCTCGCGCGCGCGGCCCTCGAGGGCGTAGCCGCCCAGCTCCTCGAAGCGTCCCTGGACCAGGCCGTAGCGCTCGACGAGCTTCTCCATCTCGTCGGCCTTGTCGGGGTCGGCGAGGTCGGCCTCGAGCTGCTTGAGCTCGGCGGACACGGTGCTCACGGGGCCGGCGCCATCCATGACCTCGGAGACGGCGCTGCGGCCCGACATCTCACCGACGTCCTGGCTGAAGTAGCCGATGGTGACGCCGCGGTCGACGGCCACCTGGCCCTCGTCGGGGTGTTCCTGGTCGGTGATCATCCGGAACAGCGTGGACTTGCCGGCGCCGTTGGGGCCGACGAGGCCGACCTTCTCCCCCTTGTGGAGAGCGGCCGAGGCCTCGATGAAGAGAATCTGCTGGCCGTGCTGCTTGCTGATGTTGTCGAGACGAATCATGTGCGTAGGGGGTGCCCGGAGAAAGCGGGCGCGGCGCCCTTATGCCATGGGGGACGCCAGAGGAGGACTGTTCCGAACCTCCGGCAATCGCTTCCCATGCCCGAGGGCGGCCAGCCAGGGTGGCGCACGCCCCCGGGCCGGGAGGGAGACCTACATGGGGCGGGGGCCGCGTTCCGCCGTGAGCGGATTCGCAGGCTCGCATCCTGGGTTCGCGGCGGAGGGCCGGGTCCACTAACCTCGGGCCTGATTGGGAGGGAGTCGATGCGCGACACGCGACGTTGGCGGACACGCTCCGCGACCCCGGAGGATGTACTGGCGTTGCTGCGCGCGAAGCTCGCGCACGACGCCGCGCTGGATGCGAGCGTGGAGGAGGACCCGCCCCTCGACTTCGAGACGCCACTGTCCCATTGGGAAGCAGCCCTGGATGCTGGGTTCCGGGACTTCTGGCTCGGATGGAAGCCGCTCGCGGCCTGGCTCCAGTCGTGGCTGTACGTCGAGGTTCCACCGCATGCGCTCGACGCCGCCCTGCGCGCGCATCGCGCGCCGACGATGGGACATCTGTGTGAGTTCCTCGCGCCGCGGCTGCGGCTGCCCGTCCTCGAGCCCCTGCGCGTGGCGGGGACGTCCTGCCTGACGGCGGGTGCCTTCATCACCTTGCGGACCGCGCTGCTGGGCGCGGGGCTCCCCGTCGCAAGAGCGCGCCCGTCCACACCCCTGTCCTTCCAGAGCTGGCAACAGCTGGCGACGTTCCAGGACGTCGTGGGGCTGCTTTCACCCCGGGCGCTCCCTCGCGTCGAAATCCCGTCCACGCCCTTTCGCAGGGCGAGCCTCGGGCTCTTCGTCCTGGCGCTCGTGAGCACCGCCGCGGGCTACCGCCTGGGCTCCATGCCCCTGTTCGTCGGTGGGATGTCGGCGCTGTTGGGGGTCATCATCGCGGCGTGGCTGAGGCCGGGCCCCGCGCCCGGCACGGCGCGCTTCCCCGGAGTCACGACGCTCGGAGACGTGGCCCGCCTCCTCGCCGCGTCCGACAGCACGCGGTGAGCACCGCGTGACGCTCGATGGGACCCGAGCACTCGCGTGCCCGGGTCCTCAGGCTCACGGCGTGATGACGAGCCGGATGGGGTTGCCCTCCTTGCTCACCAGCCGCTCCACGCCCTTGGCCACGTCCTCGAGCGGCAGCGTCGCCGTCACCGAGCGCGACACGTCCAGGCGCTTGCCGCCCACCAGCGTCACCAGTTGGTCCAGGTGCTTCTTCTCGTAGCCCAGGTGCCCGAGCAGCGCCTGCGAGCGCACGCCGAAGTTCACCCCCGCGCCCAGCTGGATGGGCTCCGGCGACAGGCCCACCATCACCGCGCGCCCGTGCCGCCCGAGGCTCATCGACGCCTGCGCGAGCACCGCGTTCGCGCCCACCAGGTCCACCGCCACATCCAGCCCCATGCCGTTCGTGTGCTGGAGAACCTGTTTGCGCACGTCCGGCGCGCGCGGGTCCAACGCCACGTCCGCGCCGAACTCCAGCGCCCGCTTCCGCGCCGCCTCGTTCGTGTCGAACGCGAGAATCGGCGTCGCCCCCATCATCCGCGCAATCTGCACCGCGTGGACTCCCAGCCCACCGATGCCCCACAGGCCCACCGACTGCGCGGGCCGCAGCTGCGCGGTCTCCACCAGCCCCGCGTACGGCGTCGCCACCGCGTCCGCGAGAATCGCCGCCTGCTCGAACGGCAGATGGTCCGGAATCGCAGACAGCACGAAGTAAGGCACCACCACGTACTCCGCCCACGCACCGTCGTAGTGGAAGCCCATGATGTGGAAGTCCAGGCACTCCGCCGGTTGCCCGTTGGAGCACCTCGCGCAACGTCCACACGGCTTGCCGCCCGCCATGGCCACGCGCTGCCCCGCCGTCCAGCGCGGCACCCCCACCCCCACCGCGTCGATGACTCCCGAGGACTCGTGCCCCGGCGTCACCACCGGCAGCGGCGACTGCAACGAGCCATCCAGCAGATGCGCGTCCGACAGACAGATGCCGCACGCCTTCACCTGGACTCGCACCTCACCGGGACCGGGCTGCGGCACCGGAACCGTGGTCACCGTCAGCGTCTTCGTCGCCGTATCGAAGCGCGCCGCCCGCATCGTCCGCTGGTTCGCGTCTGCCATCGATTCGCTCCTCTGCGCCACGCCTCGGCCACACACACGCGCGCGCTCAAGCTCGCAAGGCGCCGAACCTAACACGCGAGATTCATCCGCTTCGCCCTGTGCGGGCCAATGGAGTGTGAGCACACAATTCCACGCTCACGCCGCGCGAGGAGCAACTCACGCGAGACCCTCTCCCCTCGTCGTGCGTTCCGAAGTAGAGCGAGGCCGACATGAACCTGAGCGCGACGAAGCAGGTCATCGAACACCTGGTGCAACACGGCGGACGCGGCAAGGGCTGGTTCCACCAGCACCAGGACCCGCGTCCCCTCGATGCTCAGTCCATCAACGCGCTCACCCTCCCGGACGCGCGTCCACTCCCACCCAGCCTCCGCGAGTGGCTCGCCTTCGATGCGAGCTGGTTTCGCCTGGCGAAAGGCACCCCACCCGAGCTGGAGGTCCGACCGCTGCGGGACATCCTCACCGGTTGGTCCCGGGCCATGACCAAGAACGCACCGGCGGCGGAGTCCTTCACGGAGGAGCAGCTGGTCCAGGCCTGGGTGGACCTGCTGCCCGACCCCACCATGGCGAACGCGCTCGCCCTGGAGTTCTTGCCCTCGGGGAGCCAGGAGCACCTGCTGCTCTTCCACAAAGCGAACCGTCGCGGCGAGTACCCCGTCCTCGGCTGCCACAACCGCTTCGAGTTCTGGCTCAAGTACAAGAGCTTCGGCGACTACCTGTCCCACTACTTCGGACTGTCCGAACCCGACTGAGCGGCCCGACAGCCGCGCCCCTCCGGCACAGGACGGGCGCGGCTCGGGACGATGGGTCAGAAGCAGTCGTTGCCCGGATACGGCGGGCCGAAGCCGTCGATCACGCTCTCGACGATGTAGTAGCTCACCGGGCCGTAATAGCTCGCGTCGCCGTAGCAGGTCTTGATGTCCACGCGAGAGAAGGGACTGCCCGAGCGATACAGCACGCCGTCGAGGTAGACGGCGAGCCCGGGGCTGTACGTCCCGTACGTGCCCTCCACGGTCAAGTAGCCGTCGAAGATGTTGTTGCAGAAGGACTTGATGCCGGAGCCGTCGTGGCAATCGAAGTACTCCTTGACGAAGGCCGGCCCGAAGCCGGAGCGCTGGTACACGCGCTTGCCATTGACGTAGATCTGCGTCAGCGAGCTCTGGGTGTCCTGCGCCGACCAATAGCTCACCAGCGCGTCCGTGTCGGCGAACGGCCCATCATGCTGCGCCATGGCGGGGGTCGCGACGGCCAACGAAAGCACAAACGCTGCGAGGAACTGCTTCATGAAGACTCTCCTTGAGAGGAACCGAGCATCGGTGTCGGTCGGAGGCAGGTATAGGGAATGGGCGGCAGGGGGGCTCGGCCGAGGGTGCACGGGGATTCGGCCGTGGGCGCTGGGAGTGTCGGAGGTGGGTGGGAGGATGCGTGCCACGACATCTGGGGGCGGCACTTGCGCACAGTCTTCTCGACGGACGGGGTCTCCGAGCAGCAGCGGCATGAGTACTGGCAGGAATTGGCGAGCAAGGTGCTCCTGGGACTGAGGACGGAGCACAAGTCCTCCTCCAGTCCCTTCTTCGGGCGGCTCGACCATCACGACGCAGGACCGCTGGGCGTGACGTACCTGCACTCCTCGGCCCAGAGCGTCTATCGGGGGGAGCCGGAGATCGCCCGTGCCCCACGCGAGTGCTACTACCTCTGCATGCAGGTGGAGGGCGTCTGCCGACTGCGCCAGGGACGCGAGGAGCGGTACTCCCACCCCGGTGACGTGGAGCTCTTCGATGGGACCCGACCGGGAGAGCTCTCGTTCGACGCGGACTACCGCCGCATCGTCATCGTGGCGCCCTACTCCACGCTGCGGCCTCGGCTCTCACGTCCGGATGACCTGGTGGGCAGCGTGCTCCATACCCAAGAGGGCGTCGGGGCCCTGGTCTCCGCCTACCTGCGCGCCTTCGCGGTGAACCAGCTCGCCGAGCCCGTCGCGGGCTCCGTCTCGGACAACCTGCTCGAGCTGCTCGCCCTGGCCTTCAACACCCAGGGCCGGACCCTCCAGACCAACGCCGCGAGCGTGCGAGAGGCCCGGCGACATGCCCTCCGCCTCTATGTCGAGCGTCACCTCGCGGAGCCCTCGCTGAGTCCGGCGACGGCCGCCGCCCACTTCCGCATGTCCACGCGCTATCTGCATGGGCTGTTCGCGGAAGGCGGCGAGAGCTTCATGCGCCAGGTCCTCTCGCGCCGCCTGGAGCGCTGCCGCCAGGCGCTCGAGGACCCCGACATGGACGCGCGCGGCATCGCGGACATCGCCTTCAGCTGGGGCTTCGTCGACCTGACGCACTTCGGCCGCGCGTTCAAGAAGGCCTACGGCATGACGCCCCGGGATTGGCGCCACGAACAAGCCCAACGGCACTCGTGACACTGTGCCCCGGAGGCGGGCGCTCCACAGTGAAGTCCGCGACGTTCCGCCAACAAGGGGCCCCGCGAGTGCCCCACGCCACGAGCAGCCTCCCGCGGCGCGCTGCACGCCGGGGCGGACACGGGCCTCCCGCGAGCAGCCGCTGTCCTCGATGAGCAGCGTCTTTCGCCCCACGCATCGACGCCCAGCACGGGACGGCCGGGTGGCGTAGAGTGGCCCGCCGTGCTGACCGTCGACCCGCATCCGTCCCTGGACACGCTGAGCTTCACCACCACCTTCCCCGCGTCGCTGGGCGCGTCGCCCTCGCCGCAGTGGCTGGTGGCGCTGCTGAGGTCGGACGCGGCCGCGCCGCTCTCCAGCGACGACACCGTGCGCGGCGCCGTGCGCGACATGCTCCGCCACGGCGGCTACAAGCCCACGGGCCGGGGCAAGCCCGCCTCCGAGTACCTGGTGCGCGCCGCGGGGGATGGCTCGCTCGGCAGCATCAACACGGCCGTGGATGCGTGCAACGCGGTGTCGCTGCACAGCGGGCTGCCCATCAGCGTCGTGGACCTGGACCGCGCCACCCAGCCGTTCCGCGTCGGCATCGCGCCCGAGGGCGCGCAGTATGTCTTCAATGCCTCCGGCCAGAGCATCGACCTCGCGGGCCTCTTGTGCCTCTTCGACGCCGAGGGCCCGTGCGCCAACGCCGTGAAGGACGCGCAGCGCACCAAGACCAACGCGGACACCCGCCGCACGCTCACCGTACTCTGGGGCGCCAAGGCCCTGGGAGACCGCACCGCGCGGGCCTTCGCGTGGTACCGCGAGCTGCTGGAGAGAGCTGGCGCCACCGTGGAGCGACTCCCCTGAGCGCCCTGGACCTGGCGCGGCTGCTCGCCGATGGCGCGCGCTCGCTCTCCGCGGCCTGGGGACGCCCCGTGCTGCTGACCGAGCCCCAGGTCCTGCGGACCCAGTCGCGCTGCCACGTCGTGCGCGCCCGCGTGCGCGGCGGAGACGTCACCAGCGTCGTGCTCAAGCACTTCCATCAGGACCTGGTGCTCGGGCTGGATGAGTGGGCGGGGCTGGAGCTGCTCGGCCGGCACAACCTCACCATCGCCCCGGGCCTCATCGCGGGCAGCGTCGACTCGCGGCTGCTCGTGCTCCAGGACCTGGGCCTCGGCCCCACGCTGGAGGACCTGCTCCAGGGGGACGACCCGGAGGCGGCCATCGGCGGGCTGCTCGCCGTGGCCCGCCTCACCGGGCAGCTCCACGCGCGGACCTGGGGCCTGCATGGGGACTTCGACATGCTCCGCCATGCGCTGAGCCCTCGCCCCGGGCGCGTGCGCATCGAGAACGCGCGCTATCTGCTGGAGCACGTGGACCGGCTGCGACGGTGGACGGACGCGGTCGACGCGGAGCTGGAGCCGGGGACGCAGGAGGACCTGGAGCACGTGGCGCGCGAGCTGGCCGAGCCCGGTCCGTTCCTCGCGCTCACGCATGGGGACATGGCCCCGGGCAACACGTTGTTCACCGCCAGCGGCCCGCGGCTGCTCGACTTCGAGTACTGCGGCATGCGCCACGCGCTGTACGACGCGCTGATGTGGCTGCTGGTGGTGCCGCTGCCCGAGGAGCTCATCGCGCGCGCGGACGTCACGTACCGCATCACCCTGGCGCCCTCGTGCGAGGCGGCGCGCATCGACGCGACATGGCTGCGCGCCCGCGCGCTGCTCGCCACCGCGCGCACGGTGAACATGTTCCAGTGGCTATCGCCGCGAGCGCTGGAGCGGGACAGGGAGTGGGCGCCCGGGTTCTCCGAGCGCGCCGCCCTCTTGCGTCACCTCGCTCGCGCCCGGGCGCTGCGGGAGGACGTGGACCCGATTCCCGCCCTGTCGCGCACCCTGGATGCGCTCGAGGAGCGCCTGGCGGAGCGCTGGGCCGGGACCGGCTCGTTCACCTGGCCCGCGTTCCGGTAGGCGCGCGCCACCTCGGGTGTCATGGGGTCAGCCGCAGGGCGTGAACCCGCTGGAACAGCTCGCCGAAGCGTCGCTCCTTGAAGGCCTGGACCAGCTCGGGATGGCGGCCCTGCTTCAGCTCGCACAGGTAGCGGTACTTCGCCACGTGGTATCCGGCCACCACCCAGGCGAGCTTCAGCGCCCTCCATCCGCCGCGCCACAGCGCTCCATGCAGCAGGCCATCTCGCAGGAGGTGCGCGGGGCGCTGGAGCGACGCGGGCTTGGACGTGCGCCCTTCCACGAACGCCATCACCGCCCAGAGCAGCGCGTAGCGGTGCTCCTTGGCGGAGCGCAGGGAGACGGACGTGGCGAACCGGTGCTCGATGAACGCCTGGAGCCGCTGTGCACGTCGGCGAGGCAGCGCTTCATGGACAATCATCTCCGGACGCCAGGCGGCCACCTCCCTGCGCAGGAGGCGCGAGCGCCAGTGCGTGCGGTACAGGAAGCGCTGACCGTCGACCTCGGCCCAGTCGCGCAAGGGCAGACGGTAGACGGCCTCGCGCGGGTGGCTCTCCCTCCAGCCGACGATGGCTCGCACGGCGTCTGCGTCCAGGTGCTCGTCCGAGTCCAGGAAGAAGACGTAATCGGAGGGCCTCAGCGAGGCGACGGCCGCGGCCCGGGCGGCGCCATATCCCTCCCAGGCCATCGACACGGACCTCACCCCCATGCGCCGGGAGATGTCCGAGGAACCGTCCGTGGACATGGAGTCCACGGCCACGACGTCGTCACAGACAGCCAGCAGGCTCTCCAGGCACCGGGGCAGCGTGTCCTGATTGTTTCCATGAATGACGAATCCGGCGAGTCTCACGAACCCACCACCTCTCATGCGGCCAACCTCTCGCCCCCGGCCGGCAGAGTCCCCGAACTCTACCTGCGTCCAGCGCGTGAAGGGAAAGGGGTGAGGCCGACGAACTGCATCGTGAGCAACGATTCATCGGCATGAGGCCCTCCCGGGCCCTGGCCTCCGGCTCACTCGCGGACGCGGATGACCAGCTTGCCGAACGGCCCCCGGTCCAGGTGCGCCAGGGCCTGGGGGAAGTCGCGCAGCGGGTACGTCGCGTCGATGACGGGCGCCACGCGCAGCGTGTCCACCGCTCGGACCAGGTCCTCGAGTCCCCGGCGGTGTCCCACGAGCACGCCCTGGATGATGCCGTGGCTCCGGAGCAGCGGGAGCGCGGGGAAGCGCATGTCGAAGCCCTCCAGCACGCCGATGAGCGAGATGCGTCCGCCTGACGCGAGGGCGCTGGCGGAGCGCCCCAGGTTGTCGCCGCCCACCAACTCCAGCACCTGGTCCGCGCCACGTCCGCTCGTCAGCTCCAGCACCTCCTTCTCCCAGTCGGGGGTGCGGCGACGATGGATGCCATGGGCCGCGCCCAGCGTCTTCGCGCGAGCCAGCTTCTCGTCGTCTCCCGAGGTGACGATGACGCGCGCGCCGAGCGCGGAGGCGAGCTGCACGGCGAACAGCGACACGCCCCCGGTGCCTTGCGTCACCACCGTCTGTCCGGGCCTGAGCGCGCCTTGCTCCACGAGCGCCGTCCATGCGGTGAGCCCCGCGCAGGGCAGCGTGCTGGCCTGGGCATCATCGAGCGTCCTGGGCGCGGCGACGAGCCAGCCCTCGGGCATCACGACGTACTCGGACAACACGCCGGGGACGCTCCCTCCCAGGGCTCGCGGTGCGCGAGGAGGTGGGCCGTCCACCCAGTCCGTGTTGAAGGCCGCGAGCACGCGCTCGCCCACCCGGACCCGCGAGACACCCGCGCCGGTGGCCACCACCTCCCCCGCCATGTCGGAGGTGGGAACGAAGGGCCACGGCACGTCGGAGTATCCGCCTGCGTCCAGGAAGAGCTTCTCGCGGTAGTTGAGGGACACCGCGGACACGCGCACCAGGGCCTCGCCCGCGCCGGGCTGGGGAATGGGCACGCTCGCCAGTTGCAGGTTCACGCGGCCCGGCTTGCGCAGCTCCCACCGCTTCATCACGCCATCCATCGTTGCTGTCTCCAGGGTCATGCCATTCGAGGGCCTGGGGGATATACGGGGGAGGGCAGGTCCCCAGTGGAGAGCTTTGGAGGCTTCACTGGAGACAGGAATTCGCCAATGGGAGGCGTGTCGTGACGGACCGGCTGAGTGGAGTGCTGACCTTCGTGCAGGCCGCGGAGGCGGGGAGCTTCGCGCTCGCGGCGAAGCGGCTGGGGTTGTCGCGGTCGGCGGTGGGCAAGAGCATCGCGCGGCTGGAGGAGCGGTTGGGGGCGCGGCTGTTCCTGCGCACCACGCGCAAGCAGGGGCTCACCGAGGACGGACAGGTCTTCTACGAGCGGTGCGTGCGGGCGCTGGCGGAGTTGGAGGCGGCGGAGGCGGAGCTGGACTCGGGGCATCGCGCGCCCACGGGGCGGCTGCGGGTGACGGCCTCGGTGCTGTTCGGTCGTCACTGCGTGGCGCCGCTGCTGGGGGAGCTGGCGCGACAGCATCCGGGGCTCGAGGTGGAGCTGTCCGTGAGCGACCGGGTGGTGGACCTCATCGAGGAGGGGTTCGACCTGGCGATTCGAGTCGCGCCCTTGTCGGACCATGCGGGACTGACGGCGCGGCGACTGGGCGTGCAGAACATGGTGGTCTGCGCGTCACCCGCGTATCTGGCGCGACGTGGTCGACCCAAGTCCCTCGAGGATTTGGGGAAGCATGAGGCCGTGCTCTACGGACGACAGGGGACAACCAAGCCCTGGCGGTTCCCGGACCCACGGGGAGGTGAGCGGCTGGTGTCGATGCGAGGGCGACTGCGCTTCGATGACCTGGAAGCCATCGCCGACGAGGCGGTGAGGGGCGCGGGGCTCGCGTGGCTGCCCTGCTGGCTGGTCGCGCCGCGATTGAGCAAGGGAGAGCTGACGCTGTTGCTTCAGGAAGAGGGACGACACGGGAATGAAGTCTTCGCCGTGTGGCCGCAGAACAAGCACCTGCCCTCGAAGGTCCGCGCGGCCATCGACCTGCTCGCCGCGCGCATCCCCGAGATTCTGTCCGCCGGAGAGGCCCGTGGGAAACGGCGCTCGAGAGCGACGCAACGACCACCTCGACCGTGAGCCATGCGCGCACGGTGCGCATCGAGCACCCAAGATACGAGCGCCCCCATCAGGGAACGAGGCTGGAGGCAGCGCGACATGCACGAACATTCAAATGATTTGAATGTTCCGTCCATTCTTGAGGGTAGCCCGCGTGTCGCGGCTCACCGCAGCGCGAACCGTCTTCTGTACGCATCCGGGGTCAGCCCCGTGCGCGCCTTGAACCGTCGCCGGAACGACGTGGTGTCCGCGTAGCCCACGGCCTGCGAGATGTCCTCCACGGTGCGCGGGCTCGTCTCCAGCATCCGCCGGGCCGCCTCGACGCGCAGGCGTTGGACGTAGTCCAGCGGCGTGTCCCCCGTCGCCTTCTGGAAGCGCCTCAGCAGCGTCCTCGCGCCCAGGCTCGCGGCCTCCGCCGCCTCCGCCAGCGTCACCGGGCCCTGGTAGTGCGCCTCCAGCCACTCCTGCGCGCGCAGCACCGCCGCGTCCCCGTGGTCCCTCGGTGCCGAGTGCACCGCGTACGGCCCCTGCAACCTGCGCCCCGGCTCCACCAACAACATCTTCGCGCACAACGCCGCCAGCTCCGGTGACGCCTGCTTCGCCACCAGATGCAGACACAGGTCCAGATACGCGGTGATTCCTCCCGCCGTGAGCACGTCGTCCTGGTCCACCAACAACAGCTCCGGCTTGAGCCTCACCCCCGGATAGCTCGCCGCGAAGCGCTGCGCCAACCCCCAGTGCGTCGTCGCCTCGCGCCCCTCCAACAACCCCGTCTCCGCCAACACGAACGCACCCGCGCACACCGCCGCCAGCTTCGCCCCTCTCGCATGCTGCGCCTTCAACCACCGCGTCAGCACCCGCTCCCCCAACACCTCCTCCAATCCACCCACCATCGCCGGAACCAACACCACGTCGAAGCGCTCCGCCGGCTCCGGCACCCGCGCCGCCATCAACTCCAGCCCGTGGAAGCTCCTCGCGGGCCGCCCACCCGGCGACACCAGCTCCGCCACGAACGGCTCCGACATCCCCACGTCCCGGCTCAACAGGTTCGCCATCGCGAACACGTCCAGCGGCCCCATCACGCTGGAGGCCACACACCCCTCCAGCGACAACACCGCGATTCGTGTGGGAGACGACGCCATGGCCGCTTGTCGTTTTCCGCCCGGATTTTGTCAATCCAGGCACTCGTCGCGTGCATCCCGTCTGGTTATTCCATCCCATGAAGCCCCACCCCATGGAGGACCCCTTGGACCCCACCACCGCCCTGCTGCTCATCGACATCCAGAACGACTACTTCCCCGGCGGCCGCGCCGAGCTGGACCGCGCCGACGCCGCCGCCACCCAGGCCCGCGCGGCCCTCGACCACTTCCGCCAGCACCGCCTGCCCGTCATCCACGTCCGCCACATCTCCGCGCAGCCCGGCGCCACCTTCTTCCTCCCCAACACCCCGGGCTCGGAGACCCACCCCCTCGTCGCGCCCCGCCCCGACGAGCGCATCATCCTCAAGCACTACCCCAACAGCTTCCGCGAGACGGACCTCCAGAAGCAGCTGGGCGCGCTCGGAATCAAGCACCTCGTGGTGACCGGCATGATGACCCTCATGTGCGTGGACGCCACCGTGCGCGCCGCCGCGGACCTCGGCTACTCCGTCACCGTGCTCCACGACGCCTGCGCCGCCCGCGCCCTCGAGCTCAATGGTGTGAGCGTGCCCGCGCCCCAGGTCCACGCCGCGTTCCTCGCCGCGCTCGGCATGGCCTACGCGAAGCTGGAGGGCACGTCCGACTTCCTCGCCCGCGCGGGGCGCTGACGTCAGAGCTTCAGGCCCTCACGGATGCGCGCGACGACTTCCTCCGGCGGCACCGAGACGTCCACCGGCAGCGCCTGCTCGGGCACCTCCAGCGTCGCCAGCTGGCTGGCCAACAGCTCCGGCGGCATGAAGTGCCCGTGCCGCTGCGCGAGCCTGTGCGCCAGCACCTCGCGCGGCGCATGCAGGAACACCCACCGCGTTCGCGCCGGGTCCACCTCCAGCCGCTCGCGGTAGGAGCGCTTGAGCGCGGACGAGGCCAGCACCACGTCCTCACCGCGCGCCAGCGAGCGCTCCAGCTCACCACGCACGTCCGCCAACCAGGGCCAGCGGTCCTCGTCCGTCAGCGGGATGCCCGCCGCCATCTTCGCCACGTTGGCGGCCGAGTGCAGGTCGTCCGTGTCGAGGAAGCGCCAGCCCAGGCTCTGGGCCAGCGCGCGCCCCACCGTCGACTTGCCGGCGCCCGAGACGCCCATGACGATGACCACCATCCCGTGACGCCTCCTCGATGAAACGTGGACCTCCGGACATGGTGCGACGCCTGCCGCCCGTCCGCCACTGCCTCGCGCGTCGAATGACCACCTCTCCACGTCCCGCGGGCCCCTCACGCGCGACACCGGGCCGCCCGCCTGCCCCCGTGGCGCCCCGTCGAACTCCGGATACCCGTCCAACGTCGCGGGTCCAGCGCGCGGAACACGGCGCCACACCGCCACCGTGCTTGGGAAACGTCAGACCCCAGGGGTACGATTCTCCTCACGGTCGCCGCGAGGACACGCGGCACGGAGGGGATATCAGTGGCGGACCTCGCGGACGGTGAGCAGGCGGAGATGAAGGGCTCGGGCGCCAAGCCCTACATCCTCAAGAACACCGGAGGTGTCTACTCGTGTTCCTGTCCCGCGTGGCGCAACCAGTCCATCGGCATCGAGCGGCGCACCTGCAAGCACCTGCGCAAGCTGCGCGGTGAGGACGCCGAAGCCGCCCGCGTCGGCGGCGCCGAGGCCCTCCCCAAGGCCACCCGCGTCAAGACGGCGAAGGAGTCCGAGTCCGGCGAGGACGCCACCGAGAAGGCCCCGCCGCTGCTGCTCGCCCATCCGTGGGAGAACGACGTGGACCTCACCGACTGGTGGATGAGCGAGAAGCTCGACGGCGTGCGCGCGTACTGGGACGGCAAGCGCTTCTGGTCGCGCCTGGGCAACGAGTTCTTCGCGCCGGACTGGTTCACCGCGGGCCTGCCGGACTTCCCGCTGGACGGAGAGCTGTTCGGTGGCCGCAAGCGCTTCCAGCGCACGGTGAGCGTGGTGCGCCGGCAGGACAAGAGCCAGGACTGGAAGGAGCTGCTCTTCGTGGTGTTCGACGCCCCGAGCGTGGACGCGGCCTTCGAGCAGCGGCTGGAGCACTGTCGCAAGTGGGTGGATGACACGAAGCCCGGGTACGCGCGGTGGCATCCGCACGAGCGCTGCCAGGGCACGGCGCACCTGCGCGCGGAGCTGGAGCGGGTGGAGGGCCTGGGCGGCGAGGGACTGATGCTGCGGCAGCCGGGCTCACGCTACGAGGTGGGCCGCTCGCACACGCTGTTGAAGGTGAAGAGCTTCAAGGATGACGAGGCCGTGGTGATTGGCCACGTCGCGGGCGCGGGCCGGCACAAGGGGCGGCTGGGCGCCCTCGAGGTGGAGCTGCGCAACGGCAAGCGCTTCAGCGTGGGCACGGGCTTCTCCGACGCGGAGCGCGCCTCGCCGCCGGCCCTCGGCACGCTCATCACGTTCCGCTACCAGGAGCTGTCCAACGACGGCGTGCCGCGCTTCCCCTCGTACATCGGCGTGCGCATCGACGCGGCGCCCTTCAAGGCGAAGGGCTGAGCGCCGCCCGCACCGACGGGAGGCTTTCCACGGGGTGACAGGGCCCACGCGGGCCCTGTCCGCTCGCGGATAGGCGGAGCGGCCCCCAGGGGCGAGCCTCCGGAGGAGGACCGGTGCGCAGGGCCCCCGGTTCATAGGGTGGCGGCGCCCGAGGGCGCGCGAGCGGCCCGGGCTTCCTCTTGCCCCGAGCCGTCCCATGTCGTCCGCCGCCTCCGAAATCGCGCCCACGTGTGCCGTGCATCCCCTGGAGGACTCCGTCTTCGTCTGCGACCGGTGTGGCAGCTTCGGCTGCGCCGGCTGTCGCGCCCACCCGGAGGCCGCCCGCTGCGCGCCGTGCGTACATCGGATTCGGGAGGACCCGACGGCCATGGCCCCCACGCGGCTCCTGCGAGATGCCTGCTCGCTCCTGCTCCAGCACCGGGTGCTCCTGGCGGGGCTCTTCATCCTCCAGTGGCTCTGCCTCATGGGCTCCGGGGCCCTCCTCCACCTCACCCAGAGCACCTTGCCCGGCATCACGTCCCTGGTCGCGGCGGAGCTCGGCCTGAGCATCCTCCTCATGCGCACGGTGACCCGGCGGCTGCGCGAGGAGGCCGGGCTGCCAGCCCCGGACGTCAGCTCCCCATGGGTCGTCCTCGGGCGCATCCCCCTCCTGCTCCTGACGTACGTGTTGACGTTCCTCGTCGTCCTGGGGGGCTCGTTCCTCCTCGTGCTGCCAGGCGTCTACATGGCGCTCTGCACGAGCCTGGCCCCCGCCGCCGTCGCGGTGGACGGCAAAGGTCCACTCGCCGCGCTCCGGTTCTCCTATCAACTCGTCCGAGGCCATCGCAGGAGGCTTCTCAGCGCACTGCTCCCAGTGCTCATCCTCATGCCCCTCTCGGACACCGTGGGCTCCCTCCTCACCGACGCGACGGAGCACCTGCCGGCGCCCTTCTCCTTCGCCGCCAACCTCGTCGCCACCTTGATGGTCATGGCGTCGGTGAGCCTGCACCAGTTCGTCCTGGTGCTCGCCTACCAGCGACTGCTGGAGCGACAGCCCGTGTCGCGGTCATCCCCGGAGAGCGCCTGACGGCATCCCCCGTCGGGCCCGAGTCGCTCGCCTCCATCGAAGGTGAGCGACTCGCATCCCACTCCCGGCGACTACTTCGTGGTGTATCCGCCGTTGACGAGAATCGTCTGGCCCGTCATCCACCAGCCCTCGGTGACGAGGAACCGGATGAACGGAACGATGTCCTCGATGTCGGTGAGGCCCGTCTTGGAGAACCTCGACAGCGCCGCCGCCGTCTTGTGGTAGGTGACCGCGTCCTCTCCCTCCGCCGGGTAGAAGAAGGGCGTGTCCATGGGGCCCGGGCCGACCGCCGTCACGGAGATGCCCCGCTCGCCAAACTCCTTCGAGGCCGCCCGGGTGAAGTGCTCGACGGGGGCCTTCATGCCCGCATAGGTCGCGTAGAAGGGCGTGTATGCCCCCAACAGGGACGTGACGAGCGTGCAGACCTTGCCGTTGTCGTTCAGGTGCCGCCCCGCCTCCTTGAGGAAGAAGAAGGCCGTCTTGGCATTCACCGCGCTCATCTCGTCGAACTCCGCCTCCGTGGTCTCGACGATGGGCTTCTTGAGCACCTTTCCCACGGTATTGATGGCGATGTCCGGCCTGCCCACCGCGGCCCTCGCCTCCGCGAAGAGCTGTTCCATCCCCCGGGCGCTCGTCAGCTCTCCCTGGAGAGCCACCCCCTTGGCCCCCGCGGCCTCGATGGCACGCAGCGTCTGCTCGGCGGCGCTCCTCGCGCTCGCGTCGTGGTAGTGAATCACCACCGCCTTGGCCCCATGTCGCGCCAGGTCGCGAGCCATCAACCCGCCCAGGTTCTTGGCGCCCCCCGCGATGAGGACATTCTTCCCTTCGAGACCATGGATGCTCATGGATGGGCCTTTCTCCAACAAGCGCACTGCCCGTCGGGTGGCAGTGGATGACGGGGCACGTCCCATCACCGCCGCGAGCCTCCGCGCTTCACCCCGCTGCCTCAATGCGCTGGGCGAGCGAGACAGACGTCCCGCAACCGACACGCCCCCGCCCATGCGGGCCAGGCCCCGAGAGCCCCTCTGTGCGCTAGCCGTCATCCCACTCGTGCTGCCCCGGAGGCCTCGTCACACCGGCTCCCGCACCCGGTATACAGCCAGGTGTCGCCCCTTCCGCCCCCGCGGGAGCCCCCGAGCGAGGTGACCATGCACTGCGAGCGCTGCCTGTCGGAACACTCCGATGCACTGCCGTGCCCACCCGCCGCGCGTCGTCACGCCACCTCGCGCACAAGCCCCCATCGCCCCATCACGCGGACTCCCGCCCCCTGTGACGTGCGCATCCAGCATCCCCAGGGCCTCGTGGCCCACCGCGTCGAGGTCTGCAAGGGCGGCCTGTTCCTCGGCTGCGAGGAGCCCTTCCCTCCCCTCTTCACGCGGCTGTCATTGACGCTGCGCCTGGACGGCGAGGACTTCACCTGCGAGGGCGAGGTGGTGCGTCACGTCGACACCGCGCACGCCCGCACCTGGGGCTCCACGGCGGGCATCGGCGTGCAGCTCCAACCCACGCCTCCCCGGCTGCGCGAGCTGCTCTCCCGGCCCCACGCCCCAGAGGACGCCGTCACTTCACCGTGAACACCCGCGAGGCGCCGTAGTACGGGCGCACGCGCGCATCCCAGCCGGACTTCCACTCGCCCTCGTGGAGGATGCGGTACGTGCCCGGCGCGGCGTCGCGCGGGATGTGCCACTCCACCGTGACGTGCGAGCACCCCAGCGTGGGCACACAGCTCTCGCGCTCCCAGCGGTAGCGCGTCTCCCAGTCACCATCATCCGCCACGTCCACCCACGCGCCGATGGAGCCCTTGCGCTGCACGCGCAGATACGTCCCCTCCAGGCGCAAGTCGTTCTTCGGATGCGCGCCCCAGAACGTGACCTTCACCGAGTCCCCGCGCGCGTACGACGCCTTCGCGTCCGTGATGACGTCGCCGAACGACACCCAGAGCAGCTTGTCGTCGTACACCACGCCGGGCTGGAGGCTCGCCTGGATGAAGCGCAGGTCCGTGGGCAGGGGCCCCGGAGCAACCGGATGCCCCTCGCGCATCCCCACCGCGAGCGAATCGAACCCCTGCTGCAGCGCCGCGAGCGTCCACGGCCCGAAGTGCGTCGACGCCCCCTCGTAGGACTGGCGCGCGTACTCCTCGCGCGTGGCGACATAGCCCGCGTAGTCGTTGGCCAGCCCCACGATGACCACCTCCGTGATGCCCCGGGGCGAGAGCCGCTCCAGCACCGTCCGACGCAGCCGCCGCCCCGCCATCGTCGTCACCTCGAACGGCACCGCCACCAGCGCGAGCGGCCCCACCGTCACCAACTGCAGCGGCAACACGTCCGGGCTCCACGGGTGCGGCAGCATGGCGCCCATCTCCAGCACGATGGGCTTCTCGCCCTGACACGGCGTGGTGGTGAGCGCGCAGGTGAACTGGCTCCACAGGTCATGGATGACGGCGCACGACGCGCCCTCCACGCCATAGCCGGGCCCGTCCTCCGCGCCCGCCAGCATCGACAGCCCAATCGCCGCGGGACACGTGCGGCGCGGCCTCCCATCCGCGTACTCGGGCGCCACGTCCACCGCGTCCATCTTCACGAAGGTGTGCCGGAAGTCCACGCCCCCCACGAGCGGCGTCGTGGCCCGGGCCCACAGCCGCGCGGCGAAGTCGTGCTGCTTGCGCGCGGACAGCTCCGTGTCCTCGAAGTCGTCGGCCCCACCGCCATTCGTGCCGCCCAGGATGTTGGGCGTGACGTCCCCCGCGTTCGCCTGCGCGAAGGCCGCGACGAAGGTGTCCCCCTTGTCGTGCGCCTTCTCGAACCAGTACGAGGCCAGTCCCTTGTTGTCCCCGCTGATGAGGTGGTTGTCGTTGCCCATGGACGTCGCGTGCACGGCGAACCAGTTGATGAGCCCCACGTCGCCGCCTTGCGCGCGCGTCAGCCGCAGCAGCGTCATCCGCGTGTCCACGTCGTGGGCGTACCGGGCGCGCTCGGCGGGCGGGTTGAGCCGGTAGGCCTCCGGTGAGCGGTTGCGGCTGGCCCCCACGAGCTCCCCCGCTTCCAGCCGCAGCGTCCCCTCGCCCAGCCGCGAGTGGGCCCGGGCAATCGACGTGACGATGCCCGAGACGATGGCCTCGAAGTTCTGCGGCACGAAGCCGAACGTCGTCAGGTTGTACAAGGTGTGGTGCGAGAAGCCGCCCGGCCCCGAGTGCGTGTGCGTGGCGCCGAGCAGCACGTTGTCATTCGAATACACGGCGCCGAAGCGGGCGCGCAGCCGCTCCACCACCTGCGTCTTCACCGCCTGGAACATCATCCCCAGGTCCGCGCTGACGATGGCCACCCGGCGCCCGTTGCACGGCGAGACGATGACGAAGGCCCGCGAGCGCAGCCGCTGGTGCAGCCCCGCGGTCTGCTGCGAGAGCTGCCCGTAGCCCATCATCCCCACCTCCGCGGCGGGGCCGGTGATGTCCCCCAGGCCCGCGCCCACCAGGAAGCGCGTGTTGCCCTCGCAGTCCCCGGGCCCCGTGCCGGGAGCGGCGCCCCAGGCCACCGTCCCCCAGACCAGGACCCATGCCAGCACCAGCCGGACAGGGTGTACGCGCATGCCTTCCTCCAAGGCGCCCGAGGTCGCCTTCGCCAGGGTGGAGCCTCGTCATAAGGACTCGCGCGTCCGTCCGCCCCCGTCCAGCCACTTCGCGTCGGGGGACGACACTCCGCCCCACCGCCACACGCAATCCGTACTGCCAGTGCAACCCAATGGCAGTCATGGAGCCTCCCACCGGGCCCCACCCGCACCTGACCCGCGCAAGGCATACCTGCGGCAATCCCTGAGACGCCCGCACGTCCGCAGGCCCCGCCCGTATCCGACCAGGAGTCCACATAAGCCCCCGTGGATTCAGGGCTTTCAGCCGCGAACACTCCACCCCGCACCGCGACGCGCGGATGGAATTATCAGCAGACACTGCAAATCAATAACAGCCAACATTCGTCGCCAGGAATCCCATATTCGGCGGGAATCCACTTTACTGCGAGTGAACCCTCGATATATCCCGGGGCAGCGAAACCCAGCAGCCCCAGCCTCCAGGAGCGAGCCATGAAGCGACTGTCGTATCTGGTTGTCCTCGCGTGCGCGGTGCTTTCCACGACGGCGTCGGCGCAGCTGTCCACGCGCTGCTTCACCGACGACCAGCTCACCACGTACACGCTGTCGCAGGGTCGCAACAACTGGTCCTTCCGGTGCGGCTACATCACCCAGGCCAAGCGGGACTTCCTGAACGCGGAGGGCGAGTACCAGGTGTACGCGAGCGGCTGTTACTCCTTCGCCGCCACGGGCCCGACGGCCACGTGCTCCTTCTTCATCCCCGCGGACGAGAACGCGCCGTGCATCGCCGGACTGGTGAAGCTGGGCACGTGCGTGACGGGCTGCTACACGGCCAGGGAGAAGGTGTCCTTCGGTGGTGAGTACTGGCCCATCGCGGATGCGTATGCGTCCGGCGTGCGCACGGTGACGGCGCTCACGAAGGACGCTTCGCTGGTGGCGCCCACCACGGGCGAGCAGGCCATCCGCGCCTTCGTCGCCGGCGAGACGGTGGAGGACGTGTTCGCGCTGCAGACGGTGGACGGCCGCCGCGTCGAGGTGACGTCCGAGCACCCCATGGTGCTCGCCACCGGTGAGATGGTGAAGGCCAAGACGCTCCAGGCGGGCGACGTGCTGCTCGGCGTGCGCGGCGAGAAGGTGGAGCTCCAGGACGTCTCCGTCTTCCGCTACGAGGGGACCACCTGGAACGTGCAGCCGCTCAGCAAGGAGAAGATCGAGAACGTGCTGGACGTGGAGGGGCTGCTGACGGGCTCGGTGCGCTTCCAGAACGAGTGGGCGGACGACCACTACCGGCTGTCGGTGCGTGACGAGGCCAGCGTCGACGGCCTGTAGTCCCGCGCACACCCTGTCTGGACCTGCGCGAGGGCCCCCCAGGGGGGCTCGGGTCGGGGCTCTCGCGCTTCATCGTGCTCGTCACCTCACGACAAGGACGCCATGCGAAGCATCCCAGGATGGTCCGCGCAGCCGCTGGCAGGTGTTCTCACACGGGTGGTCTGGGGGCTGTGGGCGCTCGGAGCGCTCGGCTGTGGCCCCACGGTGGAGCCGGAGGGCGCCCTCGACGCGCTCGACGCGCAGTCACACCCGTTCGTGCCCCTGTGGCCCGAGGGTGACTTCTCCGCGCGGGTGACCCGCTACGAGTACGACTTCGCCACGCAGACGGGCGAGGCGAAGTCCACGCTGTACCTGGACGTCGCGCCGCCAGGCGGTGACTGCTTCGTGGTGAACGCGCCCCAGGGGCTCACGGGACTGCGCTGGAACGACGCCGAGCCGACCCGCTCGGAGTCCACCGAGCAGGGCATCCGCGTCTGCGGCCGCGGCCAGTTCGCGGGCCAGGTGAAGCTGGAGGCGCGCTACACGGTGCCCCTGGAGACGTACGACTTCACCCAGGTGGGCTTCTCGCGCCGCACGGACAGGGCCGGCAACACCTTCTCGTATCTCTTGAGCTGGGTGGAGTCGTGCGACCGCTTCGGCCCGTGCGACGACCGCACGGACCAGCTCACGCAGTACGTCTTCACCGTGAAGCACGCGACGGGCGAGCGGGTGCTGTGCCCGGGACAGCTGACGCGCCCCGACAGCACCACCACGAAGTGCACGCTGACCGGGCTCACCCAGGCCCCCACGTACTCGTCCTTCGCGGTGGCCTCCAATCCCGCGTGGCGCTCGAGCACGTTCACCGAGCAGTCCAGCAAGTTCAAGGTCGTCTTCCACGAGGTGGCCGGCGGCAAGCTCGCCTCGTCGCTGGTGGCCGCGGACGTCAAGGCGTACCTCAACTGGGTCATCGGCGAGCTGGGCCCGCTGCCGTACGGCACCGAGCTGCGCGTGGCGGGCGCGCCCACCGAGTGGCTGGGCGTGGAGCACCCCGCCAACCTCATCCTGCGCGAGGACCTGCCGGACCTCCGGCGCGACTACGCGAACATGACGATGCACACGCTGATGCACGAGGTGGTGCACCAGTGGGCGGGCAACCGCACCACGCTGTCGAGCCCGTTCGACTTCGTGTGGAAGGAGGCCATCGCCGAGTACCTCACGTACCGCTACGAGCGCCTGGGCCGCCCCGCGGGCGAGGCCGAGCAGACGCGCGCGTACTGGGACCGGCTGGCGCGCACCGCCGCGTACTACCCGCAGCCCGAGGACGACCCGGCCCCCGTCTTCCTCTCCTTCGCGTCGGACGTCTACGGCACCGGGCCCATGCTCCTGTTCCTCCAGCTGGAGCCGCTGCTGGGCGAGAACATCGTCCTGCAGGCCATCAAGAACTTCCTGTCCGTCCCCGGGGACCGGAGCGTCGCGGACCTGCGCGCCGCGCTGGAGCAGGCGTCCGGCGAGGACCTGGGGCCGTACTTCGACGCGTGGGTGTACGGCGGCGGAGACCCGGACTGGCCCTTCTTCGAGGTGAGCCATGCGCTGGAGGACGGCGAGCTGACCCTCACCGCCGTCCAGCGCTCCGTGTCCGGCACGCGCTACCCCGTCTCCGTGGACGTCCTCGTCGAGGGCGCCACCGAGCGCAGGCGGGTGACGCTGAACTACGGGCTGTCGCCGCAGTCGGACACGCTGAGCGTGACGGTGCCCTTCCCGGAGCCGGTGGTGCAGGTGACGGTGGACCCCGAGAACCGCGTGGTGAACCGCCGCTTCCTCGGACTCGACGTCGAGCCGGCCCCCCCGCGCTGGCTGTTCTGATTCCTTCAAGGAGTGGAGCCATGAACGGACTTCCCGCCGACAATCCCCGGCCCCCAGCTCCCCGACGCTGGCGATGGATGGGACCGGGCCTCGCGCTCGTCGTGCTCGGGGGCACGGGCCTGTATGCGCTCGTCCATCCGCGCTCGCCCTCCGCGCACGAGCCCGCGCCGACCGAGCCCCGCGCTCCCGCGTCGCATACCGCGCCCCAGGCCACGCGCACGCTGTCGCCGCGCCCCACCGCGCCCACGGCCCGGGCCACGAGCCCGGAGGCGGCTGCGCCCACGGACGACGCGGAGCAGAAGACACGGCGCGAGGCCGCGCGCCAGTCCGCGCGTCAGTACCGGGCCGGGCGCTTCAACGCGTTCTTCCGCAAGGAGGTCTTCGTGGAGGAGCTCGCGCGCGACGGGGCCTCCCGCATCGACGGCCTGCGCAGCGAGCTGGCGGACCCCACCGCCCTGCAGCAGCTCCCCGCCGACGCGCGGTTCATGGAGGACAAGCCGGAGCCCGTGCTCGAGCGCATGGCGATGATCGACCTGCTCTTCGAGCTGGCGCCGGACGAGCCCGCCGCCCGCGACGCGATGACGTCGCTGGCGCTGTCGCCCATCGACAGCGGCCTGTCAGATTCGGTGAAGAAGGGGCTGGTGGGTGAGAAGTACGATTTGCTCTTCCGCCTGGCGCAGGTGGACCGGCAGCTCGCCGTGGACACGTACACACGGCTCGACAATCCCCGGCTCAAGAGCCTCCTGAGGGAGGCGCTCATGGCCGGGCTCGCGGAGTCGGGGGCCAGCCCCGCCGAGGTCCAGCGGATGACCGCGCACCTCTAGTCCGCCATCGGACTGGACCCATCCCCATGGGTCCCGCAGTGCCAGCGCCGTCGGCCTCCGACGACGACACGACACGTCCGTCCCTTTCCGCCCCTGCCGCGCGAGCGCAGGCGTGGGAGGCCCGCACGCGCTGGAGCCATGCAGAGCAGCACCTACCCGCAAGACAAGGAGCGCGTCGTGACTCGGACTTGGAAACTGGGATTGATTGGGGCGTGCTGTGCCATGTGGGGCGCCGCTTGCGGCGAGGCCCCCGTGGACCCGACCCGGGACAACACCCCGGAGACTCGACAGGCCGCGCTGGCGGCGCTGGGCCGCGTGGAGGTCGTCGACGCGGGCCGGGACGGCACCCCGAGCTTCATCCGCGGCTCGCTCGGCACGGTGGACCGCTCGCTCGTCTCGCTGAAGGCGGCGGACGCGCTCGCGCCCGTGCTGCGCACCCTGGCCCCGGTGTTCGGCCTGCGCGCCGAGGAGCTCACGGTGCGCAACAGCCGCACGGACGAGCTGGGCTACACCCACGTGCGCTACGACCAGATCCGCCACGGCGTTCCCGTGAAGGGCGGCGAGCTGGTGGTGCACGTGGACGACCAGGGCCTCGTGTACGCGGCCAACGGCTCGGCGCGGGGCGCGGGGGAGCCGTCGACGCTCGCGCGGCTGCCGCTGCACGCCGTCACCGACGCGGCGCTGGAGGGCCTGGACACGCTGAAGGTCGAGGGCGAGCCGCGCTTCGTCTACTTCCTGGGCGCCGAGGGTCCGCTGTCGGCCGCCTATGAAGTGCTGCGCGTGGGCACCCGCGAGGACGCGCCCGCGAAGGACCGCGTCTACGTGGACGCGTCGTCGGGCCGGGTGCTGGACGTGCACCCGCTCATCCACGGGGGACTCAACCGGCGCGTGCACTCGGCCAACAACCAGTGGACCACGCCCGGCACCCTGCGGCGCCAGGAGGGTGGCGGGGCCACGGGCGACGCCCACATCGACCGGAACTACGACCACATCGGCACCACGTACGCCTGCTACGAGACCATCTTCGGTCGCGACTCGTTCGACGACCGGGGCGCCACCATCACCAGCACCGTCCACTACGGCTCCGCGTACGTGAACGCGTACTGGGACGGCATCCAGATTGTGTTCGGGGATGGCGACAACGTGAACTCGGGCCAGCTCGGGTTGGACCTGGACGTGGTGTCGCACGAAATCACCCACGCGGTGACGCAGTACGAGTCGGGGCTCGTGTACCGCAACGAGTCCGGCGCGCTGAACGAGAGCCTGTCGGACATCGCGGCGGCCATCTGCGAGAGCTGGGCGCGCGGCGGGGCGCTGGACGCGGACGTCTGGAAGATTGGCGAGGACATCTGGACGCCGAACATCTCCGGGGACGCGCTGCGCTACATGGACAACCCCACGCGCGACAACTCGTCGCGTGACTACTACCCCGAGCGCTACACGGGCACCGCCGACAACGGTGGCGTGCACTGGAACTCGGGCATCCCCAACCTGGTCTTCAAGCTGCTCGTCACGGGCGGCACGCACCCGCGCGGCAAGTCGCCCATCAACGTGGGTGGCATCGGCATGAACCGCGCGGCGCAGACCTTCTACTTCGCCGCGACGACCTACTTCACGTCGACGACGACCATGTCCCAGGCCAAGGCCTACACCGTGCAGGCCGCGACGGACCGGTACGACGCCTCGGTCGTGAACTCGGTGCGCGACGCCTGGGGCGCCGCGGGCGTGCCCTGACACACGGCACCGAGCGGAAGTCCCACCCCACCACCTGAAGGAGAACCCATGAAGAACGTCTTCATCGCAGCCGCAGTCTTCTCAATCTGTCTGTCGAGCACGGCCCTGGCGCAGCTGTCCACGCGCTGCTTCCAGGACGACCAGCTCGTCACCATCGACCTCGCCCGGGGCCGCAACGCCTGGGCGCGCAAGTGTGGCCTCATCACCGCCTCGCGCGAGGCGTACCTGAACACGGAGAACGAGTACCAGGTCTTCACCAACGGCTGCTTCGCGTACCCGGCGGTGCCCGCGGGCTCCTCGTGCAGCTTCCACGTGCCCGCGGACGAGGCCTCCGCGTGCATCACCGGCCTGAACAAGCTGGGCACCTGCGTGGCGGGCTGCACCACGCCCACGCAGAAGGTGGCCTTCGACGGCCGCATGCTGCCGATTCCGGAGGCGTACGCGTCCGGCGTCACCACCGTCACGGCGCTGAGCCCCACCTCCGAGCCGGGGCTGCTGCGCTACGGCGAGCAGACCATCCGCAGCTACGTGGCGGGTGACACGCAGGAGGACATCTTCGCCCTGGAGACCCAGGAAGGCCGCCGGCTGGAGGTCACCGCGGAGCACCCGATGGTGCTCGGCGACGGGACGATGGTGAAGGCGCGCACGCTGCAGGCCGGCGACACGCTGATGGGCGCCGACGGCAAGCCGCTGCACCTGACGCGCGTCACCGTCTTCAGCTTCAAGGGCCAGGTGTGGAACGTCCGGCCGGAGAGCCAGGTGAAGTTGGAGAACGTGATGAACGCGGAGGGCTTCCTCACCGGCTCCGTGCGCTTCCAGAACGAGTGGGCGCAGGATGACTACCGGCTGTCCTTGAGGGACGAGGTCGACGTCGGCGGGCTGTAGTCCCCACACCGTCCGTCGTCACGGGGCTCCGGTCAGCACGGCCGGAGCCCCGCCTCCCTGACACGTCAGGGGATGTTGCAGGGGTACTCGGGCAGCAGGCAGGAGCCGGCGAAGCCACAGTCCTGGCTGCACGTGTAGGGCGACTCCCTGGAAGAGCAGAGTCCGTCGCCGCAGAAGCCGCAGTCATCCAGGCACGAGCCCCAGCTCTCCGTGCTGGCGCAGTAGCTGTCGCCGCAGTAGCCGCAGTCGTCCAGGCAGGTGTACACGCTCTCCGTGCCGTTGCACGTGCCGTCACCACACGCCGTGCCGCAGTCCGCGGGGCACGTGGCGGTGGACTCTCCCGCGCCGCAGACACCGTCACCGCAGGGGTTGGGACAGCCGCAGTCGACGGGACAGGTGTACACCGTCTCGCCCTTGCACTGGCCGTCGCCGCAGTAGCAGTCCGACGGGCAGTTGCCCTCGGACTCACCGCCGTTGCAGGCGCCGTCTCCGCACACGCTCGCGGGGCCGCAGTCGTAGGGGCAGCTCCACGGGCTCTCGGAGGCCGCGCAGTAGCCGTCCCCGCAGACCTCGCAATAGAGCAGGTTGCACTGGGGCAACATCGGGTCGATGTCCGAGGTCTCCTGGAGCGGCACCATCGGACAGGGGCAGTAGGGCAGCGCCTGGGACGCCTCGCCCAGCTCCGACTCCACCGGCGCGACGGGGCCACAGGCCGCGAGCCACAGCGCCACCACCGCGAACCTCGCCGCGCTCATGTCGGGCCCGCCGCGTCCCGCGAGGCGTCGCGAGCGGCGGCGAACCGGAGCCACGCGGGCGGCCATGGCGCCTCGAGCGTCTCCAGATAGGCGAGCAGCCCCTCGCGCGGAGCCTGAGGCTCACGGTGGGCCACGCACGAGCCGAGGTTGATGAGCCCGGACACGCACGGCGCGCTCGCCGACACGGGCACGAAGTACTGACAGTTGTTCGTGGAGCAGGGGTACTGGAAACAGCCGTTGGCGAAGACCTGATACTCGTTGTCCGCGTTGAGAATCGCCTCCTTCGCCGCGGAGATGTAGTTGCACTTGCGCGCCCAGGCGTTGCGTCCGGCGACCTGCTGCGGCGTGAGGTTGTCGTCCCCGCCGCATCGGCCGCTGAGCTGCGCCCAGGCGGGACTGGCGAAGCCCGCGGTGACGAGACAGATGACGACCCAGAGCTGCTTCATGCCAACCTCCTCGAGGGATTCACTGCGCGAGCCTCAACGGCGCGGGACACGGACGGTGGAGCCCAGGAGCACCTCCACCGAGTCGCGCGTCGTCCAGGCCAGGTCCGGGAAGCCGTCCTGGTCCAGGTCCTCCGCGACCAGGGAGGAAGGCGTCGTGCCCTCGGCCACGCGCGTGGGCGCCCCCAGCCCCCCGGCCTCCTCGCCGAGCAGCAGGTAGACGCCCCCCTCCAATCCCGCGAAGGCGACGTCCTCCCGGCCGTCCTGGTTGAAGTCCGCGACCACCAGCTCGCCCGGTGCGTCGGCGGGGAGGGAGGACACCTCGGTGAAGCCGCCCCTTCCGTCCCCCAGGTGCACGGAGAGGTAGCCGGAGTCCGAGACGCTGTGCGAGATGACCAGGTCCAGCAGGCCGTCCCCGTTCACGTCCAGGGACACGAGGCGGAAGGGCTCGTCGTCCGCGGAGCCGGCGAAGCGCACGGGCGCCGCCGCGGACAGCTCGCCGCGCTCCGTCGCGAGCAGCACGTCCACCGTGAAGCTGTTGGTGTTGAGCACCAGCACGTCGGGCCGACCATCCGCGTTCACGTCCGCGAGCACCAAATCTCTCGGCAGCCCCGTGACGGAGTGGGGCACCGCCGCGCCGAACGTGCCGTCTCCCTTCCCCTTCAGGAAGGTGATGTTGAAGTACCCCCCCGAGCCCGCGTTCTTCGTCATCGCGTCCACCAGCCCGTCACCGTCCAGGTCCGCCACGCGCACCTGCTGCGAGTGATTGCCCAGCGAGTGGGGCACGCCCTCGCGGAAGGTGCCGTCCGACGCGCCCAGCCGCACCGTCAACGCATTGGCGAAGTGGCCGACGATGAGCAGGTCCGGGCGACGGTCCGCGTTCACGTCGCTGACCGCCACGTCCATGGGCGTGGTGCCCGCCGACAGACAGCGGGGCGCGGCGAAGGCGCCCTTCCCCGCTCCGTCGAGGATGCAGACCTGCTCGGTCTGCGAGGCGACCAGGACCAGGTCCTTCACGCCGTCCCCATCGACGTCGGCGGTGTGCAGCCCGCGCGCCTGGGTGCCTCCCGCGGCGTGGGTCACCCGCGCCTCGGTGAAGCCCAGCCACTGGACGTCCGGGAAGCCCCGGGGCGAGATGGTCGAGGACGAGCACGCCAGCAGCGCGCAGCAGGCCCATCCGAGAGAGAAGTACCGGAACATGTCGGCTCCTAGGGCCGGAGGTCGGGAATCGCGAACGGGTCACCCGGCAGCAGACGTCCGGGGACCGCTTCACGCGGGCAGGCGTGCCGGGCCGAGACGAGCGTCGCCGTATGACATGCCCCCGCGCAGGAGCCGGGGCAGCCACAGTCCACGGGGCAGCTGTTCACATCCTCCGCGGTACAGACACCGTCTCCGCAGAAACAGTCGACGGGACAGGTGGCCTCGGTCTCGTCCTGGCAGACCCCGTCACCGCAGCCCAGGTGACAGCCCGCCATGCAGGAGTCCTGGACCGACGCCGAGCGGGCCGCGGGACAGCCCCGCATCGCCTGGACGCTCGCGCCCAGCACCAGGGGCGGCGGCGCCTGCTCCCGGGAACCACAGGCCATCAATCCCAACACGGCGACGACTCCCCACCACCCGCTCCACCTCGACCTCGAGGGCGCTTCAAGCTCGCACACGGGGAGTGCGAGCTGACGATAGCGATGTGGCTTCATCGGGTCAGCCCCCCACCGACGGGTTTCGCTATATCCTCGGGACCTGGCCGTTCCCGACCCAGCAATCACAAGCGTGGTTTGGGTGCCGTACCCAAGTCAAGGAATCGTCCCGGGGGACTCATGCGCCGCAAGCGGCTGAACGTCGTCGCGTTGGCAGCCGTCCTGCTCCTGGCGGGACTGGGTGGCGTGTGGTGGAAGAATGCCACCGACACGACGTCTTCCGACCCCACCGTCGCCCACGTCCGCGCGAAGACGCATACCCTCCCGAGCCCCGGCGCGGCGCCCTTCGAGCCGCTCGCGCCACGAGGCTCCCGGGCCTGGGTGCCGGGCACGCTGCACCGTCACGCGCTGACGCTGGGGCTGACGATGTCCTTCACCGGACAGCCCGCGTCCCAGGGCGGCGCGCCGCCCGGCATGCGCATCACCCTGAAGGGCGAGTGGGACGAGGGCCTGGTCTCGGCGGAGGGCGCGGAGGTCATCGTGCGCCTTCAGCTGCGGCCCACCGCCTTCACGCTCGACGTGGAGGGACAGGGGGCGCTGTCGCCCGAGACGCGGCAGGCGATGGAGGCGGCGCTGTCCCAGCCCTTCTTCGTGACGCGGGACGCGCGCGGCGCGGTGACGCTCACCCACTTCGAGCAGGGCGTGGACGAGCTGGCGATGGGGCTGCTCCGCTCGGTGGTGGCCACGTCCCAGTTCGTGCGGGAGGGCGCGCCCACGCCGACGTGGCGGACCGAGGAGCAGGACACCTCCGGCCAGTACTCGGCGGAGTACCAGCGCCAGGGTGAGCGCCGCTTCGACAAGCGCAAGCGCGAGTACACCGCCGTGGCCACGCCCCAGGGGCTGCAGCCGCTCGGGACGTCGCCGCGCATGAGCGTCAGCGGGGGCGCCACCTTCGAGCTGGGCGAGGACGGGGGGCTCCAGTCGCTCCAGTCGCGCGAGCAGCTCACGGTGGAGTCCGGCCAGGGGATGCCCACGGTGACGAACGCGATGGAGCTGACGCTGCGGCTGCTGGAGCGCCGCGAGGAGCCGACGCTCGTGGGCGCCTTCGCCGCGCGCTCCGGACGCCTGCGCGCCGCCGCGCTGGCGAGCTTCCAGGGCCAGGCGGCGGACCCGCTCGCGCACCACCGGCAGGTGCTGGGCAAGCGCCGCCTGGAGGACATCCTCGCGGACCTGCTCTCGCTGCCGTCCGACGAGAAGGCCCGCGACGACGCGCGCACGCGCGCCCTGGAGCAGCTGCGCGCGCTCCTGCTGCTGCGCCCCGAGGAGGCCGCGCGAATCCCCGCGCTGCTGCGCACCCAGGGCCTGTCCCCGCTGGCCGCCAGCTCCATGCTGGGCGCGCTCTCCGCGGCGAGCACGCCGGAGTCCTTGCGCGCGCTCGTCCAGGCCACGGGGGACACCGCGCTCACGTCGGACGTGCGCATGGATGCGGTCTCCGCGCTGGGCATGGCGGACAACCCCATCCGCGAGGGCGTGGACACGCTGCGGCAGCTGTCGCGCACCGATGACCCCAAGCTGCGCGGCACCGCCACGCTGGCCCTGGGCAACGCGGCGCTCCAGATGAGCGACACCGCGGGCCGCGACGCGGAGGCGCTCGTGCAGGAGCTGAAGAACGATTACCGCGCCGCGCGCGACGCCGAGCAGCGCGCCCTGCTCCTGCGCTCGCTGGGGAACACCCGCTCGCCGGGCGCGCTCGACACGCTCACCGAGGCCCTGCGCTCCGACGCCTCCCGGGTGCGCGAGGCCGCGCTCGTCGCGCTGCGCAACATCCCTGGCCCGGAGGCGGACCGGCTGCTCGTGGAGCGGCTGGTGAACGACACCGCCTCCGAGGTGCGCCGCGCCGCCGTCTTCGCCTGCGGCTTCCGCCCGCTCGAGCCGCTGCTGCTCCCCGTGCTGGGGCAGGCCCTGCGCGAGGACCCCTCCGATGGCGTGCGCTCCGACATCCTCCAGTTGCTCGGCCAGCACCGCCACGCCACCCCGGGCGCCCTGGCCCTGCTGCGCTGGGCGAGCCAGCACGAGAAGAACCCTGATTTGCGACGCATGGCCAACACCTACGTGGAAACCCCGACGACGCCCCAGCCCTGACACCTTGGGGTGAGCGTTCACCCGCTCGGTGGAGGCAGCGAACACATCTGCCGAGAAGACGACGCTGCCCCCGAGGGCAAGAGGACACCCTGCCTCGCCGCGGTATCCAGACCCGGCAACGGCGCGAGGAGCTCGGGGCATGCGAATCACGGCTGGAGCTGTCGCGGCCATGGCGGCATTCGGACTGGCGAGCTGTCAGGACGGCGCCGAGCGGAGCCGACCCGAGGCACGGCCGGACGGAGGCACACCGTCTCGTGGACACCACGTCGTCGTGGTGGACGAGTCACCCGCGGCGAAGGAGCTTCAAGCCATCAGCGAAGTGGAGCGACTCGGAGGCAGCATCACCATCCCCAATCGCGACGGGACGACGAATCGCATCGTCTCCCGGGTGGAGGATGGGGGTGCGCGATTCGTCGAATACTACAACGGTGAAAGCACCCGTCCGGTACTCACCATACGACGCGAGGGAGACCTCACCACTCACTGGGGCGACTACGACGAGGACTCTCGAACCGACTCCTTGTATGACCTCTCGTTCGACGGCGGCGTGATGGTGCAACTGTGGCTCGAGGACACGAATGGAGACGGAGAGTTCGACCAGCGCCGGACCCAGCTAGGCTCCCGTCAAGACATCAGAATCATCCGAGAACGACTGGTGTCGCTGGATGGAGGCGGGCGCGGCTGGCGGGTGGAGTCCGACAGAGAGGCTCCAGCCATTCAGCCGCACCCCGAAGAGGAGCGGGAAACCCACTGGAGCGCTGGCACGCGTTGCGACAGCATGGCCGGTTTCCCGGCGGACATGACGTCGACGACGTCGGTGGCCTCGATGCCCGCCGTCAACATCGTCACCGGGACTTCGCCCGGGGCCTGCACCAGCGAGCAGACGGCGAAGCTCATCGAGGCACTCAAGCAGATACCGGATTCAACCAAATGCCTGGGGGCGAC
The DNA here is from genome assembly GCF_050039385.1 of Myxococcus faecalis. Lineage (NCBI taxonomy): Bacteria > Pseudomonadati > Myxococcota > Myxococcia > Myxococcales > Myxococcaceae > Myxococcus > Myxococcus faecalis. The sequence goes on from NZ_CP144336.1 coordinate 4,099,794, forward strand.
CAACAGCACTCTCGGGACAATGATGCAGTCCGCGCTGGCCTCCGACATCAAGACTTTCATCGGGTGTGGAGGACAGTGCCCTGGCATTCGCGCCGCAACCGACCCTGGACCGCCCTCGAGACTGGATGAGCTGCGCTCTGGCCCCTATCGGATGAACCTCGCGCCCTACGTCGTCGCCGGACAGGGGCTCGAACGGACGCTCTTCCATGAGTTGCTGCACTGGAGCACGGGCCTGCACCACGAAGAAGGAGACAACGGGACGGACCAGGTGTGGTCGTGCGCCCGTTTCTGCAGCCGGTGCACCACCGCTGGGTTTGGGGGAGGAGACCCGGCTGCTGACTGCGCCCGATGCGCGGCACGAGACCAGAAGCTGTCGTGCGGATGGAAGATGGTTGAGGCGAGCATGGGAGGGTGCGAGGACTTTCTTGCGTGGATCGGCCGAGGCGTGATTGACCCAGTCTTGACCCAATGCCGCCTGACAGACACCGTCTACGCGCGCTGCAACACATGCAACGTCGCGCACTGGTCCTACTGCGACGGGACACAGATTCCGGTGCCTGCGGGATACAACGGGTACAGCACCGCCTACAGGTGCTGCACGGGATGCTACGTCGGCACGCCGGTGCGGGACTGCGCCAACGTCCCGTCGTTGCCCATCGACACTACGACGTGCCCACTCCCCATGGCATGCGCTACGCCGTAGCCGAGCAGCCCCGTCCGTGCATCGCCCGCCCACCGAGGGCGAGCGAGTCCGAACGTTCCACGGTGAATGGGTACCCCCTCATCACACCTCAACCCTGACGAGCGTGAGAAGGCAGACACAACGCCTCACTCCGGGATGAGACCGCCGCTTTCAATCACATCCCCGACTTCACTCGGAGTAAATAGACCTCTCCATCCACCCCTCGGGAGGTCCCATGAACAAGGCGGTATCGCGCGCGCTCGCGCTGATGCTGGTCGTCGTTCCAGGGCTCGTCGCGGCGCAGAGCTACGTCGACTCCACGCCGTACGTCGTCCAGCCCTCGAAGTACCCCTTCGTCACGTATGCGCCGGGCTACACGTTGAATGACAAGGTGCCCTGGGAGTCGCAGGTGGCGCCCTTCTCGCCGGCCGCGAGCTACAGCGTCACGCAGGAGTACGCCATCCTCCAGGACGAGGCGAACCGCACGGGAGGCCAGCTCCAGTACGACGCCACGGACTTCACGCACAACATCGACATCCAGCAGGCCACGATTCCGGAGGCCTTCACGCCGATGGTGCCGCCGCCCACGGAGATCATGCCGTGGACCAATCCGTCTCAGACGTTCAACAAGTCCTACGTGCGCACGGAGCGCTTCGGCAACAGCCTGTTCGGCGCGGGCTATCACCTCAACGCCGTGCTGACGGCGGAGACGGCGACGGTCAACGCGGACAAGAAGGTCGTGGCCGTGGCGGAGGGCAAGCTGTTCGCCCAGGTGTTCTCCTCGGAGCACGACCTGGTGCGCGGCCGCGCGCAGGTGGTGGGGCAGAACGGGGGCGACAACAGCGGCACCGCGGCCTTGTACGTGGTGGGTCAGGAGGTGTGGTCCACGCCGCTGTACGCCACGTACGCGCCGCCGCCCATCAACTGGAGCCGCACGTTCTTCTCCGCGTCGAAGACGTTCATGATTGGACCGGTGCCCGTCACGGTGAAGGGCTCGCTGTCCGGCGGCGTGAAGCTGACGGTGCACGGGCTGGTGGGCCCCACGGTGGCCAGGCTGTCGGCGACGCCGGGGGGCTGGTCCAACGTCACCGCGTCCGCGTCGGTGGACGTCATCGTCGTGGCCATCGGCGTGGAAGGGAGCCTGGCGCTCATCAACGCCACGCTCCCCGCCTCCGGCGAGGTGTTCTGGCCCGTGTGCTCGCTCGACTGGAAGCTGCGCACGGACCTGGACCTCAACGCGCTGTCCGGCACCCTCAAGGCCTACGCGAAGGTGCGCGTGCTCTTCTTCAAGAAGACCTGGTGGATCACCATCGCGCAGTGGGCGGGCATCACCCACAAGATACCGCTGCTCGGCGTGGAGGGCTCACAACCCCTGGGCGTCTGTAGTTAGGGGCCCGCCAGCTCGTTCATGATGAGCAGGCCACGTGACGTGTCCACGACGTACACGTAGCCGTCCCCCGGAATGCGGATGCCGATGGCGCCCTCGAAGACGTCATCGGTCCGCTCCGGGTCCGTCTCGCGGTGCGTGTTGTAGTAGGCGATCTGCCGGGGCTGCGTGGGGTTGGACACGTCCAGCACCCGCACGCCCTCCTGGTACCACGCGACGTACAGGCGAGAGCCCACCAGGAGCATGTTGTGGATGGACGTGGTGGGGCGCAGCCGGAACTCGCCCATCTTCACGATGTTCGCCGGGTCGGTCGCGTCCAGCACGCGCAGGTGCGCGCCGTGGTTCTCTCCGCCCTCGAAGACGAGGGTGCGGCCGGCGAAGGTGCCCACCGCGTTGTGGTGCGCGGTGGTGTTCGGGTACGTGTACGTCCCGAGCAGCGGCATGGCGTCCGGGTTCGCGACGTCGACCACCTTGAGGCCGCCCTCGAAGTGGCTGATGTAGAGCCGGCCCTGATAGGCGAAGGCGTCATGGGCGCCGTCGTAGGCCCCGGCCAGGGGGAACGCGAGCCGCTGGAGCAGCACGGGCTCGAGCGGCGACGACACGTCGAACACCAGCGTGTTGCTGGAGGGCCACAGGCCCATGCCGTAGAGCCGGTCTCCGTCCACCAGCACGGTGTGCACGGCGTAGGGCGCGCTGGAGGGCACGCGGCGCACGAGCTTCGGGTCCGCGGGGTCGGAGATGTCGAAGACCACGATGCCGGTGTCCTGGCTCGCGACGTACAGCGCGTCCCCCTTCACCCACACGCTGTTCCAGAGCTGGTCGTCCGGCAGGCTGATGACCTTCTTCAGGACCGGGTGGCTCCGGTCCGTCACGTCGAAGACGGTGATGCCGCCGGGCTTGCCGGGGCGCAGATACGCGTTGGCGGAGACGACGTAGGCGTGGTTCTTCGCGACGTAGATGTCCAGCGGGGTGCCCTGCGCGACGTACGTCTCCGACACGAGCGAGAGGCCACCGGAGGACTCCTCCTCGCCCTCACGCCACAGCATGCGGTCGGCGTGCGCGGTGGCCCGCTGGGTCACCCGGCCGTTGGTGCACCGGGCGAAGCAGCCCGTGAAGGAGCGGTGGTTCGGCGCCTCGCAGCCGGCCAGCACGGTGGTGGTGCTGTCTCCGTCGCGGCCCACGGTGTGGATGCCGAGGAGCAGACGGTTCGCCTCGCGCACTTCATGGGTGACGGGCGCGTAGTAGAACTTGCTGGGGCCGCCGTCGCCGACCAGGTCCATCGTCACGGTGTAGTACGAGCCCACCAGGCCGCCGTCCGGCTGCGCGGTCTCCCGTCGCAGTCGCGTGTGGAAGATGCCGTCCGCCGGGACGTTCGCGAGCGTCGAGGTGTCGCAGGCGGACAGGTCGAAGACGGACGGGTCCAGGCATCCACCGGCGGGGCTCTCACCCACCTGGGGGACGACGTCGCAGGGCGCGAGCGCCCCCGGGTCTCCCGTGCCGTCGCCGAGCTCCTCGAGCACGGTGTACGTGCCATCCCAGGGTGGCGACCCGGCGTCGGGGGTGCCCGAATCCACGGGCGAGCCGGCATCGGGTGGGGGGTCTGACTTGTCGCGGCAGCCTGGGGATGCGCAGAGAAGCAGACCCCATGTGACGGAGAGCACCCAGGACGAGCGGAGGAACAAAGGCATCGGGAGACCTCGAGGGGATACGCCACGCAAGAGTGCGGGCAACGAATCAAAGGGGCGGACCCGTCGGATTCGCGTCGCGCGCGGAAACAGTTGCGCCGTGGAGGGGAACCGCATGCGCGTGCCGAAAACGAGCACGTCGACAGCCCTGGTGGTGTCACGGTTGCATGTCGAGCCACCCGCGACCGCGAGGCATGACGCGAGCGCGCCCGTGTCATGGAGCGCGCTGTCCCACCGAACATCGGGTGAGGCGACGAACCACCCAGAAGGATGACTCGACTCCTGCGCCACGCGAGCGGTGTCTCACCGCACGGGATTGCGCAGGCTCCGTCCAACGACAGCGCGCGAGGTGACGAATCACCGGGCAGGCTTGCTCAGGTCTCGACGACTCGCCGCGCGAGGTGGCGTGTCACCGGACGGGCTTGCTCAAGCCATGTCGGCACGCCGCGCGAGGTGACGAATCACCGGGCAGGCTTGCTCAGGTCTCGACGACTCGCCGCGCGAGGTGGCGTGTCACCGGATGGGCTTGCTCAAGCCATGTCGGCACGCCGCGCGAGGTGAAGAATCACCGGACAGGCTTGCTCAGGTCTCGACGACTCGCCGCGCGAGGTGACGACTCACCGGACAGGCCTGCTCAGGTCTCGACGACACGCCACACCCGGTGGCGTGTCACCGGACAGCGCGTCACAGCCCCCGGTGGGCGTCGGAGATGCCCGGGGGCGCGGCGTGCAGGGCCACGCGGAAGGTGGTGCCCACGCCCACGGACGACTCGACGGAGATGTGGCCGCCGAGCGCGGTGACGATGGTGTCGCAGATGGACAGGCCCAGGCCGGTGCCGATGCCCGCGGACTTCGTCGTGAAGAACGGGTCGAAGATGCGGCGCAGGTGCTCCGGGGGGATGCCGCCGCCGGTGTCCCTCACCTCCACCAGCACGCGCGCGCCGTCGTCCGGCCGCGTGGTGATGCGAATCTCGTTCGTCTCCGACTGGCCCTCTTCAATCGCGTGCGCGGCGTTGATGACCAGGTTGAGGAACACCTGGAACAGCTTGCCCTCGTTGCCGCGCACCGGCGGCACCTCGCCGTAGCTCTTCACCAGTCGAGCGCGGGGCCGCACCTCGCTGGCCGCCATCTGCGCCACCGAGTCGAGCACCCGGTGCACGTCCACCGGCTCCTCGCGCGTGTCGTCCACCCGCGAGAACACCCGCAGCTGGCGGACAATCTGCCGCATCCGCTCGGCGCCCTCGCGCGCGTCGTCCAGCACCTGGCGACACTCCACCAGGTCGTCCGGCGTCAGCGGCCGCGCGCGCGGGCCCACCGTGGCGTGCAGGAAGTCCAGGTTGGACAACACATACGCGAGCGGGTTGTTCAGCTCGTGCGCGATGCCCGCCGCGAGCAACCCCATGGACGCCATGCGGTCGGCGAGCATCAGCTGCGCCTGCGAGCGCTTCCGCTCGGTGAAGTCCCGCGCGATGGTCACCCACGCGGGCGTCCCGTCGAACACCACGGCCAGCGTCACCAGGTCCGCCACCACCGTCTCGCCGTCGCGGCGCACCAGCGGCACCTCCACCGCGCGCGCCGCGCCCTTCCCCTCCAGCGCCTGCCCCAGGTAGAGCTGCGCCGCGCTCCGGTCCTCCTCGCGCACCAGCTCCAGCACGTGCCGCCCGAGCAGCTCCGACGCGTCCCGATAGCCCAGGTACTGCACCAGCGCGGGGTTGACGGACAGCAACACCCCGTCCCCCACGTGCACCATCACCGGGTCCGGGAAGGACTCGAGCAGCAGGTGCACGCCCGCCTCGGTGCGCCGCAGCGTCGTCTCCGTGCGCACGCGCAGGGCCTTGTCGTTGCGCTGCTCCAGCGCGAGCGACAGCGTGCCCGCCGCGCCCGACAGGAGATTGACCTCGATGGGCCCCCAGGGCCGCGCCTCCCGGCAGTTGTCGAAGCCGATGACGCCGAAGAGCTGTCCGTGCACGTGCAGCGGCAACAGCAGCACCGAGCGCACGCCCTGCGCCTCCAGCATGGGCGTGAGCACCTCGGTGAAGTCCTGGGGCAAGCCCTGCACCGGCTCGCCGCGCATCAGGTCCGCGGCCTGCTCGGGCCACAGCGCCTCCAGGAGCGGCAGCCCGTGCATGTTCGGGTCCTCCAGGTTGGGAGGAATGCCCGGCTCGCACCACTCGGCGCGCTGCGAGGCGAGCAGCGCCCCGTTCTGCGCGCGGTGCATCTCGAAGACGTAGACGCGGGAGGCGGCGGACACGCGCCCCAGGGGCTCGACGACGGACGTGTACAAGTCCCGAGGGTCCTGGTGCGGCATCATCCGCCGCTGCACCTCCACCATCGTCTCCAGGTAGCGCTCGCGCGTGGCGACGGCCTCCTCGGCGCGCCGACGCGAGTCGATGTCCAGCAGCGTGCCCACCACCTCACCGGGCTGCCCCGGCACGCCGCGCGCCGTGAGGACCACCCAGCGCGACTCGCCGCCGACGAACAGGCGCAGCTCCTGCCGGGCGTCCGACACCTGCTGCGTGGCCACCGACTCCAGCAGGTGACGCGCGCTCTCGCGGTCCAGCCCATGCACCACGTCCGTCAGCGGATGTCCCTGCGACACCACGCCCAGCGTCCCGGTGAGCTTCTCCCACCCGGGCCCCAGCCACGTGACACGCCCCTGGGCGTCGAGCTGGAAGACCACCTCGCTGAGCAGCCCATCCAGGGACTGGAGCCGCCGCGCCACCGCGGCCCCTCCATCCGTGGACGCGGGCCGCGCGGTCAGGCCGCTCGTGCTCGCCTCGGGAACCTGTGCCAGGGCCTCGACGCGCCCCACGTCCCGCCGCTCGTCTGCCACTTCGGCCTCCTGCGCCCGCGTCGGGGGGTCGGGTGAAAACCGCTCCAGACCCTGTGCCCCTCCCGGTGGCGACCTCCCCTCCAGCATAGGGGCGGCGAATGTCGGGAAGTCAATGAAGGCGGAGAAGGTTCACCCCTGGTCGCCTGGCTCCCACCCGCCCGGCATCCCCGAGCGGGGGCGCTCGCGGCGGTCGCCGAGCACGCGGGCGGGCACCCCTCCGACGATGGCCCAGGGCGGCACGTCGCGAGTGACGACGGCCCCCATGCCCACCACCGCGTGGTCGCCAATCGTGACGCCATCCGTCACGCCCGCGTTGGCACCTATCCATACATCCGCGCCCACGTTGATACCCCGGGACGTGACGGGCTGGTCACGCACGGGACGGTCCGGGGCGAGGCCGTGGTCGAAGGCGTAGAGGGTGGCGCCGCTGGCGATGCGGGTGCCCTCGCCCACGCGGATGCCGGCCGCGCCACCATCCAGGCTCACGCGGGCGTTGAGGCTCACGCGCGGACCGAGGGTGACGGGCCCGTGGACGAAGGCCTCCGCGGCGATGCTGCAGCCGGGGCCCAGGGCGACGGTGCGACCGGGCTCGGCGAAGATGCGGGCCTCGGGGGCGACGAAGCAGCCCTGGGCGATGGTGACGGTCTCCAGCTCCATCAGGAGCGCCTGGACCTCCTGCTGCCACGCCTCCGCCCAGCCCCGGTGGCGGGGCTTGAGGACGAAGTAGAGCCACGGCATCCAGGAGAGGCGGCGTTTGTGCTGCTCACGGCGGAGCGCGTCCAGGTCCACGCCCACTGCCTACCATGTCCGCGCGGGGGCGCGGGGGCTCAGCCGAGCCGGGGCGCCACGGTGAAGTGGTGGCGCTCGCGCTCGGCGGCGATGGCGTCGGTGTCGACGGGGATGGGCTCGAGCGGCAGCACCATGTCGTCGGCCTCCCAGCGGTAGGGCTCGCCGTCGAGCATCACGCGGCCCTCGGCCATCGCGCGCGTGGCCTCCAGGAGCGGCATGGACGCGAGGTCGCGCATCATCGCCTCGAAGCGCCCCTGGCGCGCGGGGTCGGCGAAGCGGAAGCGCGCGCGGGCCACGACGGCCAGATGGTACCACATGGGGCGGAAGGCCACGCCCGCGAGCCCCAGGCGCCTGGCCATGAGCACGAACATCTCCGTGGCCTCGCGCGCGAGCCCCAGGCCGGGCACGTCCTGACCGGGGAGCTGGGGACGCCGCTCGCTGAAGCGCGCGCGGGGGTGGCGCAGGCTCAGCCAGTTGACGAAGAAGTACGGCGCGCCGGTGATGGAGCGCTTCTCCACGACGACGTCCACCAGCAGGTGCTCCTCGCCGCCCGCGCGGCCCAGGACCTTGATGCGGTCTCCGGCGCCGGTGGAGCTGACCTCCACGCGGGGGCGGCTGTAGCCCAGGCGCTCCACCTGCCACAGCAGGCCGTAGCGGAACAGCGCGTACTCGAGCGACTGCGCCGTGTAGAAGCCGAGCACGCGCGGCTGCACGGCGCCGCCCAGGCCCAGCGAGCCCTCCAGGTCCTCGAGCGTCAGCGGCTCATCGAGCGGCGCGCCTTCCTGGGACAGCATCCGCGAGATGCGCCGGTAGCGGGCGCTCATCGGGTCATAGCGCGCCTTGATGCGACGGCCCGCCATGCCGGACAGCACGAGCACCGTGCCGGCGAAGACCTTCCACGACTCGGCGTGGTAGCCGCCGCCGGGGAGCCACACGCTGGGCACGCCGCGCAGCGCCCGGGCGAGCAGTTCGTCCCTGCGCCGCGCGCCCTTCACGGTGAGGCCCACGCGGCCGAAGCGGTCTCCGGCGAGCACGTCGCAGCCCGCGATGACGAAGGCGAGGCGAGGCTTGGGCATGCGCTCGAGCATCGCGTCCAGGAGGGCGAGGTACTGCTCGTCGGTGACGCCCTCGGGGACGCGCGTCTCGTCGACGCCTTCGGGCAGCGCGCCCCAGTCGCTGCCGGACAGGGAGCCGATCCACACCTTGGGGTGGCCGGCGAGACACTCGGCGGTGCCGTCGGGTGGGTGGGCGTCCAGGTCGAGGACGACCGTCTGTCCTTCGTAGCCATCGGCCTGGAGGGCGGCGAGCGCCACGGCGATGTCGTTGACGGCGCAGAAGCCGCCACCGCGTCCCGGGGCGGCGTGGTGGAAGCCGCCGGCCATGTTGACCACGGGGCCTCTGCGGCCGAACGCGAGCCGGGCGGCACCCAGGGTTCCGCCGCAGACGAGGCGCACGTTGGAGAGGAGCGTGTCGACGGGGACCTCGGACGGGTCCACCGCGTAGATGCGAGCGAGTGTCTCCGGCTGGCCGAGGGACTCCAGGTAGGCGGCGTCGTGGACGCGGGACAGCTCCGCGTAGCTGACCTGCCTGGGGTGGTAGACGTCCTCGGGGCGGACGACGTGCTTCTCGAGGAGATACCACGTGGTGAAGTCCACGCCGCGAGGCTCGACGCCGACGGTGGTCTCGATGCCGGTGAGCGGGAGGCGGTAGTCCTCGTCGTAGAAGATGGGGACGTGCTCGCCGCGAGCGAAGGGAAGCCACCGGCCCAGCCAGCGCCACACGCTCATGCCGCGCACCTCGCGCGAGGTGGGAGCGGACGACTCGGAGGGCAGCGGGATGGACGGCGCACGGGAGCGCGACTTTCGCCCAGCGGGAGGCCCATGGGGGCTTTTTCGTGGGCGCGCAGACGGGGGTCGTTTGCTCTCAGCCGCTGAGAGGGTCCGGAAGTCGGCGACCGGGCGACCAAGCGGCCCTGGTGGACGAGGGCGGCGTTCACTCCACCTTACGCCGGGCCTCTTCACGCAGGGCCGGGCTGCGACGGCGCAGGCCCCGCGCGGAGAGCGCGGTGAGCAGCGCCCACGCGAGCCCCGCCACCCAGCCGCCCAACACGTCCGTGGGGTAGTGCACGCCCAGGTACACGCGCGTCAGGCCCACGAGCACCGGGAGCAGGAGCGACACGGTGAGGATGTACGCCTTGAGGCGTCGGCGCTCGGTGAGCTGCGCCAGGAGCGCGCCGAGGGTGAGGTAGACGATGGCGGACAGCATCGCGTGGCCACTCGGGAAGCTGGTCGTCATCACCTCCTTGAGGTGCGGGACCACGGAGGGACGGGGGCGAGAGAAGAACTGCTTGAGCAGGCCGTTGAGCAGCGTGCCGCCCACGGTGGCCACGAGCACCAGCAGCAACGTCCGGTAGCGACGCACCAGGAGCAGGAAGCCGCACACCGCGAGCGTCACCAGGAAGAGCACCGGCGCGCCGCCGAGCGACGTCACGTCCTCCGCGGTGAGCCGCAGCCACCAGGGGCCTCGGGGAAGGGACGGGTCCTGGGGGCTGCGCAGCAGGCGCAGCACGCGCTCGTCGAAGTCCTGCGTCTCGCCCTCCGTCACCTCGTCCGAGAGCGCGATGAAGCCCAGGCAGCACACCGCCAGGAGCAGCAGCATCCCGAAGAGCCGCGTCACCGCCACGTTCCGGTCCGACATCCGCGCCCACTGAGCCCACAAGCCACGCCACATGTTCGTGACACTATGCATGGATGTGCGCCCCGAGACTCCTGGGAAGCGCTGAGTGTCCGCTGTCCTCCACGCCTTCGACGCGCCTGCCCTCGGGACTCCTCATGGCCACCCAGTATCCGCACCTCGAGCCCCTCCACCGCGACTTCATCCTGCGCCAGCGGATGTTCTTCACGGCCTCCGCCGCCAGCACGGGACGGGTGAACCTGTCCCCCAAGGGGCTCGACTCGCTGCGCGTGCTCGGGCCCAACGAGGTCGTCTACCTGGACCTCACCGGCAGCGGGAACGAGACGGCCGCGCACCTGCGCGCCGACGGGCGACTCACGCTCATGTTCTGCGCCTTCGAGGGGCCGCCGATGATTCTGCGCCTCTATGGGCGGGGACAGGTGCTGCGTCGGGGCAGCGCCGAGTACACGCGGCTCTTGGCCCACGAGTTCGGCGGCGTGGAGCCGCTGGGGGCGCGGCAGATGGTGAAGCTCGACATCGACCTCGTGCAGAAGTCCTGCGGCTACAGCGTGCCCCTGTACGAGTTCACCAGTGACAGGCCCACGCTCACGCGATGGGCGGAGAGCAAGGGCGAGGACGGGCTGACGGAGTACCGGCGCAAGAAGAACGCGCACAGCATCGACGGCCTGCCGACCGGCCTGTTCGACGAGGAGGAGTCCGACTGACGGCGGGATGCCCGGGGGTCTTCAGACCTCTTCGAACTTCCCACCGAAGATGCCGTTCGCCTCCAGAGCCTCCTTGACCTCTTCGTCGACGATGAGCGGCAAGGGCCAGCCCCACAGGCGGAACACCCGCACTCCACCGACCTTCGACTTGTCGATGCGCAAACCGCCCACATAGCGATACTGACCTGCCCGCTCCGCGAACATCTCTTCGTCCGCGGTGAAGTGCTGCACTTCACGACAGGCAGCCTCGTCAATGCAGCGGAGCGTCCGAACAGCATTGAGGATGAAGTAGGGCTCCGCTCTTCCATCGACGCATACAGGGAAGAGCTGCACGTCGTCGGAGGCCTGCTCACGGAAGACGGCGGCCACCCGCTCACTGACAACCGGCGCCTTGCCAGCACCCGCGAACTCGATATCGAGCGGCTCTCCGGGGCGCTGAATCGGTATTCGCAACGGCTCTTGATTTTCCAAGGGGCGTCCTTCGGTGAACTGCCAGATGTCGTCGATCTCCGCTCCCTCTGAATCGACGGGGTCCGACAGATACCAACGCCCCTTCACGTACATGTCTGCACTCAGTGCAAAGAAGCGTCGTTCCACGACCTACTCCTCGAGCCCCTTCGTGATGAATCTCCGCAAATCCGTCCCCTCCCTTACGAGGTCCCGCGCAATCTTGATAAGATCACGAAACACCCACACGTCCAAGCAAATCCCACCAATTCCAGCCAAACCCCAAACGAACCAACCCACAAGCCATACAAATCAGACAAGTCACCCACCCAAAACCCTTGCCACCCCCAAGATATCAGCAAAACAAAAAAACACCCACCAAGCCTACTAAACCCACTCAATACAAAGGAAGTCAGGATGCAAAAATCCACCATGGCATGCCTGTTCGCAATACTCACAATTCCCCTCTCCGCAGCAACACAGACTCCACAGACCCCAATCCTCTCTGCCAACTGGACTTTCCGGCAAAAGGAAAATGGAAAACTGAGTCGAGGCATTCACACAGCAAGATTATCCTGCACGCTAGGACAATGCAGCCTAGAGGTCTTGACTCTAAATCAATGCATGAGCGGATCATTCTGGCCAAAAGTCGAGCACTTCAGCAACGAGGACTCTGAAATGGAAGTCCTGGCAAGCGACAAGACCTTGACGATAAAGATTCAAAATCGCGAACACTCATCGGTCCATAGATTGACTTACAAAGGAAAACTTGGCCCCAACATCGAACTCACTGACTACAGCGGTGGCTTCACGAAATATTCCGACATCCTCAACAAGATCATTAGTGTCGAGTACGTCCCGCTGCGATCATCCGACGAGAGCCGCTGGTCAACTTGGAAACTAGATTGCGATGTTCAAGTCCCCACACTACCACGAGGCGAACCACCTTCGAAGTAGCACGACTTCCGACAAGTCAACACAAACACAACTCGGGACGCCCTCCATGACACACACCATTCCAAAAAAGCGCTGCTCTCAATCCAAGACTCCCCTCGCCAGACTTCGTCATCCCGAACTCCCCCTGCCTCACCTCTGCGCCCTGGTCCCGTCGCATCGCATTCAGCACAAATGAGCAACCACTCCGCCTCGTGCAACAACCCAGGATCAAGCCGGCTCGAATCACACCACGACGCGGTTCTATCGGAGTTTCAGCACAGCCTTGAAAATCTTGGCAGCAACGCATTACGAGGAGTCGCGCCTGCTACTCCCACGGCAGGGACTGCTTCTCACGGACAACGTGAAGTCGGGATACGGTAACTGGAGGCACAAAGCCGGAGCAATCACAGCAGCGCCTGGACAGGTTATCAAGGGACTGGCTTCGGGCCCAGATGAGGACCCTCTTCCACCTCGTCCCCCCTGGCGGAGCGACTCCGTACCGCGCCATCAACCCGTAAGAGTCTGACTGATCGAGGGGCCTTCATTTTCGCCCAGGTCCTCGGCCCCTTAGAGGGGAGCGAAGTGCCGCCAGTCCTGGCGGAGGGGGAGGACTTGGAATGACAGTGATTCGCGGTGTCGGCGCCATCTCGCTCGGCAAGTGTCTGGGTGCTTTCTATGCGTTGATTGGCGTCACCGTGGGAACACTGACGAGCATGGCGGTGCTGCTGCTCGGCTCGTCTCGCACCTACGCCATCCTCGGCAAGGGCCTGCACCTGGGCGAGCTGGGACTGGGCGGCGGGCTCCTCCTGATGGTGGGAGCCGTCATCCTCTACGGCCTCGCGGGCTTCGTTCTCGGCCTCATCACCGGCGCCCTGGTCAACCTCGCGCTGCGCCTCGGAGGCGGTGTCGAGCTGGAGCTGGAGTAGCCGCTCGACACACGGGCCTACGGTGAAGCGCCCTCTCCGGGCTTCACCACCGCGAGCGCCACCTGCTTCGCCCCGGCGCCCTGGGCCAGTCGCATCACCTTCAGCACGTCACCATGGGTGAGCGACTGGTCCGCCTTGAGCAACAAGCGCCGGTCCGGCTCCGCTCGAATCGCGGCCTGGAGCCTCGCCTGGAAGGCCTTCTCGTCCGCGTACGACTCCGCCTCCACGAACAGCCGGCGGTCCGACGTCATCGAGAGGATGAGCGGATCCCTCGGGGTCGCCTTCTCTTCGTCCGGCTGTCGCGACGGAGGAAGGGCCACCTGCTGGCCTCGCTGCATCATCGGCGTCACCACCATGAAGATGATGAGGAGGACCAGCACCACGTCGACCAGGGGCGTGACGTTGATCTCACTCTTCACGCCACCCCGGCCACCACCGACGGACATACCCATGCGGCTGCTCCTTGCTGGAAGGGACAGTCACCTGGGTACACGGACGCGAGACGCGGCTGGCGGGCGGACGTCCCGCGAGCGGTCATCGTTCCGTCACGGCGCGCCGCTACCGCGACAGCCGGAACCGGTCCTGCCCCGCACTGCCGAACGCGGCGCCCAGCACGCAGAAGAAGTGCAGCACGATGCCGGGGAACACGAAGAACCAGTACCCCGCGCCCACGAAGCAGAACCACAGGATGGCCCGGAAGAGCTGCCCCTTGTAGAGCTGCCCCAACCCCGGGAAGAAGAACGACAACACACCAGCGATGATGGGGTTGAAGCGGCGCTCGCGGATGATGTCGGTCGTCATGGCGGTCTCCAGTCCTCCTGCCTTCCCTAAAAGGGCGCGGCGCGGCACGAAAATCCCGCCCGTCCCTCAGGGCACCGGGCGAGCGGGCGGCTCGGGCGTCAGCACCAGCCCGTCGAACACACCATACGCATACGCCGCCGCGAAGGCATAGGCGCCCACCAGGTACGTCACGTTCAGCGTGCGCGCCGTCCCCTCGTCCTTCGCGCTGTAGCGCCCATCCGGGCCCCGCAGCGACAGCGACGTCCCCAGCGACACACCCGCCATCGCGAGCCCCAGGCCCTGGCTCACCGCCAGCGCCGTGCCCATCCCCGAGCGTCCCTGCTTGAAGTGCCCCACGCCCATCGGCGCCAGGTACCAGGCCCGGGACATCGTCGGAGGCGCCTCTCGTGTCGCGACCTCGCGCACCGGCGTGGCGATGGGCGTCGGCGGAGGCATCAGGCGCGGACGTCGCTCGGCCCGCAGCTCCGCGATGCGCGAGGCATGCTGGGTCCTCGCGCGCTCCACGAAGGCGAGGAAGTCCGGCGGATACAACAGCGGGTCCAACGCCGCGCCCTCGTGGGCGGCCAGCCCGCGCACGACCTCGTCCTCGGCGCGCGCCAGCTCCTCCTGCGCATGCCACGTCGCCCCGAGCAGCAGGTGCGCATGCGCCTCCAGCTCGTCGCCATCGAGCCGCAATGGATAGAGCAATGACTCCAGCTCCGCGCGCGCCCGGGACAGCTCACCGGACTGGTAGGCCTCCCGCGCGCCATCCAACGGCGACGCGGCGAGCACCCCGAGCACCAGGGCCAACCCCATCATCACGGCGGCCCCTCCATCGAGACCTCGAGCTGCCGTCCCGCCACCGCGTCCACCTCACGCTGCAACACGGGCGCACCCGCGCGCCGCGCCGTCACGGTGTGGCGGCCATGCTCCACCTTCACCGCGCTCGCCAGCGGCGCCACGCCCACCTCCCGGCCGTCCACGAAGAGCCGCGAGCCCACGGGCGCGAGGATGAGCACCTCCGCCTTGCGCAACGGCAACACCACGTCCCGCGTCACCGTCTCCCCAGGCGCGAGCGACACCTGCATCTCCACCTCGTCACACAACGAGTTGGCGAAGCGCAGATGGTGCGTCCCCGCGGGCAACGAGACCTCGCGCACCCGAGGCGTGTACCCCCGGCTCTCTCCGTTCACGAAGACCTCCGCCCACGGGCGCGCCGTCAGCTTCAGCACCCCGGGGCTCGCGGGCGCGGCGGCACTCGCGTCCGAACTCGCCGTCGGCGCGGGGTCACCCGTCACGGGAACGACAGGGGAGCCCTCCATCGACTCCGGCTTCACTGAATCTCCCACGGGGGCATGCGCTACCGACGTCACGTCTCCCCGTGTATTCGATTCGCCAGCGTCCGCGACGTCCGTGTCCGGGGTCGGCTCCGGCTGCGTCGAAGCCCCCGCGGTCGTCTCGCCCACGGTGCTCGGACGCGGAGCCGTAGGCACGGAGGCGCTCCCAGCGCGCCCCGAAGGGCCTCCGGTGGACCGAGCACCCATCGACTTCTTCGCCTGCGTCCGCGACAGCTCGGCGAGAGCCTCGCGCGCCGCGCTGACACTCTCGCCTCCCAGCCCATCATCCAGGAGGGGCTCGGCTCCGCGCCCCGCGTCCTCGCTCCCTCGCGCGAGCGCCTTCAGACATTCCGAAGAGGAGCCTCCCTCCGCGCACGACGCCTTCCCCGCGCCTGCCTCTCCAACGTCCGAGGCTCGTGCGCCCGCCCTTTCCCCTCGGGACGGCGTCGAGCCCTCGCCCTCTGCGCCTGCCTGTCCATCCCGGGACGAGGTCGCGTCCTCGGCCCGCGCACCCGAAAGACCTTCACGGAGCGACGTCGCGTCGTCGGCGCGTGCACCCGACGGACCTTCACGGAGCTGTGTCGCGTCATCCGGGGACAGCGTCGAGTCCCCGGCCCCTGGCACCAAAAGCACATCCTCGGCTCGCGACGCCTCGCGATGGCGAGACAACGTCCATCCACCCAACCCCGTCGCCGCGCAGAGCACGAACCCCGCGGCCCACCACGCCCGCGAGTTCCTGGGCCGCTGCCGCTCCCGCAGCAAGGCCACCACCTCGGACGACGTAGGCTCCAACGCCAACGCGGCGTTGAGCACCTTCGCGGCGCGAGCACCCTCGCCCTTCGCCAGCAGCGTACGCCCCTCCGCGAGCAATCGCTGGAAGCGAGACTTCCGCCACTGGATGGCACCCGCCATGGGGTTGCTCAAGAACTCGCGAGCCACCTCGGCGGGCGGCCCCACCTCCTGCCGCAGCAGCGCCTCCAGCTCCGCCGCCAGCACGCCGCCGTCCGTCGGCCTGTTCCGGGCATCCCTCGCCAGACACCTCGACACCAGGGCCGACAGGGACTCGGGCGTCCCCGGCACCACCTCCGTCAACGACGGCGCATCCCGCGTCATCACCGAGGCCGCCAGGTGCGCGGCGCCCTTGCCCGCGTGCGGCGTTCCGCCCGAGACCAGCTCGAACAGGATGACCCCCACGGCATACACATCCGAGGCTGGAGAGAAGGCGCCCGTGTCGATGCGCTCGGGCGCCATGTACGCCAGCGAGCCCGTCACCGCGCCCGTGCTCGTCAGCCGCTCCTGGTCCTCCAGCGCGGCCAGCCCGAAGTCCGCCAGCTTCAGCGGCCCGCCCTCCGCCACCAACACGTTGTCCGGCTTCACGTCGCGGTGCACGACGCCGCTCGCGTGCGCCGCGGACAGGGCCCGCGCCAGCTCCCAGCCCAGCACCAGCGCCGCCTCGGGCGGCACCGGCCCGAGCCTCGCCGCGAGGCTGCGCAGGTCCTCGCCCCGCACCCACTCACAGACGAGGAACGGCCCTTCCGCGTCCTCACCAAAGTCGTGCACCTCCAGGATGTTGGGGTGGTGCAGGGAGGCCGCCAGCTCGGCCTCGCGTCGGAAGCGCTCCACGCGCCCGGGGTCCTTGCCGGGGTGCATCCGCTTCAACGCCACGGGCCGGGACAGGCGCAGGTCCACGGCCAGGAAGACCGTGGCCATCCCCCCACGCCCCAGCTCCCGCTCGAGTCGGTAGCGGCCCGAAACCACCTCACCCTTCATCACGGGCGCATTCTCGGGGAGCCGCCTCCCGCGAGCAACCCAAGTGCTACAGCCGGCAGGCCTTCGTCTCGCCCACCTGCTCGCACGCTCCCACGGCACCCCCGGGGCAGTCCCTGTCCAGCCGACAGGTGCGCCGACACCGCGACTCCGCCCCCGAGCTCAGGCACACCGCGCACGTCGCGCAGTCCCACGAGTTCTCACAGACTTCCCCCGTCGATTCAGGGATTCCCGTGCACTCCCGCACACACAGCCCATCCAACGCGCACTGGTAGCCCGCGGGACAGATGCCGCCTCCCGCGTTCGGGTTGCAGGACTCCTCGCACCGGGGCCGCTCCGGACGGCACCTCGCGGTGTCCGCGCAGTCGAACGGGTCCTTGCAGGCCTCACCCAACCGGGGCCCCACCTCGCATTCGTCGTTGTTGCAACGTCGCCCATCCCGGCACGTGAAGTCGGACGTGCACGTCTCCGCGCACCGCCCTTCCACGCAGGCCGCGGCTGCCTCCAGGCACTCACAGGCGCGAGTACACGCGCCCCCCATCCCCACCGTGGCCGCGCAGCCCCCATCCGACGAACCACACGTCGGACCCGAGCAGCCCGCGTCCGGCGCCTCGCAAACCGCGGTCGTGCACCCGGCATCCAGGCCGCCACCCCCATCCGCGCCACCGCCGCCGTCCGAGCCACCCCCATCCGCCTGCGTCGCGACGGGCACGCAGGCGTTCAGCAGTCCCGAGGAGTCGGGCACCGGGCCACAGCCGTAGCCCGGGCGGTAGCAGTCCTCGCCGCACCCGAGCAGGCAGACCCCCAGGTCCTTCGCGCACACGGTGCCCGAGGGACATGGCGCGTCGGCGGAGCACTCGAGCAGGCAGTACCCCCCCGGAAAGCCCAGGCCGCAGGTGAGCCCGGGGCCGCATTCCGAGTCCCCGTCACAGTCCTCCCCCACCCGCTCCACGGCCCGAGGCTCACAGCCTCCCCGCACGCAGACCTCGTTCGAGGCGCAGGCGTGTGACTCGTCACAGCGGACACGGATGTCGAGAGGACAGCCCGGCGCGAACAGCAGCACGAGCACGACCAGCCCACAGCAGGAAAGGAAGCGACGCATCAGCAAGGCCTCGCCACTCTACGCGCAAATCCCCGCGGGAGCGCGAGCCCCCGCGAGGCACGGCCCTCGTGCTCCCTGGAAGCACGAGGACCGACTTCAGCGCCCTGCTACATGCAGGTGCCCATGAAGCCCGGCGCGCCGAAGCACTGGCCGCTCTTGCACTGCGAGTTCTCCTGGCACGGGAAGCCGAAGGCGCCCGGGCTGCAGAAGCCGATGACCGAGCCCGTGAAGGGCTTCACGCAGCTCCACTCCGAGGGGCAGTTGGAGTTGTCGCGGCAGAGGCCCTGCATGCAGAAGCGGCCCTTGTTCGACAGGTAGCCGTCGTTGCACACCGCGCCGCCCAGGCCCACCGGGCAGGCCCCGTCCTCGGCGCACGGCGCGAAGCTGGCGCAGTACGGCTGGCGCGCCCCGTCGTCATCCGGGTCCATGCACACCGAGTAGGTGTCGCAGCCATCCTTGAAGTCGGACGTGTTCGGGTCGCACGTGGGCGGGTTCGCGGGCGGACGCAGGCTGCACAGGCCCTCGATGCAGGTCTGGTTGCTCAGGCACTGGGTGTCGGAGGTGCACGTCGGCACCTTCTTGTTCTTGCAGTACGAGGCCAGCGCGCCCGTGTCCTCGGTGTCGCAGTACTGGTCCGCCGCGCAGTTCGCGTTCGACTGGCAGCCCAGCGCACACAAGCCGTTGAAGCAGAACTGCCCGGAGGGACAGGCCTTGCTCGCGCTGCAGAGCATCTTCTCCTGGTCGTTCGGGTCGGGGTTGTTCGGGTTCTTGTCGTCGTCCTCGCTCGTGCTGCCACAGCCCGTCACCACCACCGCCAGGAACAGCGCCATCAGCCATCGCTTCATGTTCGTCTCCGTGAAGGTCGTTCTCGCCGCGCGCCGGCCCTTTCCGTCAGCGGCGTATGGTCAGGCCCCATCGCAACCGCCGTGCCGCGGGCTCATGCGAGTGCGAAGCCCCGCGATTCCGAGGGGTTGCGCGAAGAACGGCGCTCACAGCCGCGCAGCGACGGGGGAAACGTGCCAGGACTGGCACGCGGACAGGGCCTCCCGAGGAGGCGGCGTGTCAGTCCCCCTCGCCCAGGTAGCGGAACAGTGAGCGCAGGCCGATGCCCAGCGCCGCCGCCGCGTCCTTCTTGCTGCCGCCACAGCGGGCAATCGCCTCGCGCACGTAGCGCTGGACGAAGGCCTCGCGTGCCTCCTCCAGCGGAACCATGGGCCCGTCCTCCGCGCCCAGCTCCAGGTCCTCGGGGCGCAGCAGCTCGTCCGTGGCCAGCACCGCCGCGCGCCGCACGCGCGACACCAGCTCGCGCACGTTGCCGGGGAACGGATGGCCTCGCAGCGCCTCCATGGCCTTCTGGGTGAGGCCCCGCGCCTTGCGCGACTCCTGCGTCAGCACGTGGTGCGTGAGCAGGAGCACGTCGTCACCGCGCTCGCGCAGGGGCGGCACGTCCACGCGCACCTCCTCCAGCCGGTAGCGCAGGTCCGCGCGGAAGGTGCCCTTGCGCACCGCCTCCTCCAGCGGCACGTGCGTCGCGGAGACGACCCGCACGTCCACCTTGCGCGGCGTGTGCTCCCCCAGCCGCGTCACCTCGCGCTCCTGCACCACGCGCAACAGGCGCGTCTGGAGCGACAGCGGCATGTCGCCAATCTCATCCAGGAACAGCGTGCCTCCGTCGGCCGCCTCCACCAGCCCCGCCCGCTCCGCGCCCGCGCCGGTGAAGGCGCCGCGCGCGTGGCCGAACAGCTCGCGCTCGATGAGGCTCTCCGGCAGCGCCGCGCAGTTGATGGCCACCAGCCGCCCCGGACGTCCTCCGCGGCGATGGAGCGCGCGGGCCACCAGCTCCTTGCCCGTGCCCGTCTCTCCCTGGATGAGCACGTTGAGCGGCGTGGGCCCCAGCCGCTCCACCTGGCGATACAGCGCGCGCATCGCCGGGGACTCGCCGATGAGCCCCTCGAACGTCGCCGCCTCGATGCGCCGCGTGAGCCCCTCCACGCGCGAGCGCAGCTCCGTCAGCTCGCGCCGCGTCGACAGCAGCAGCGCCGTCATCGCGCAGAGCGCCAGCGCCTCCTCCAGGTCCGCCGAGGTGAAAGCGGGCGCGCCGAGCTTGCGCCCCAGGTACACCACCGACAACGGCACCACCTCCACGCGCAGCGGCACCACCAGCGCGGAGCCCAAGCGCAGCGCCTCCAGGCTCGGAGCCCTCGCCAAGGCCGCGTCCGCCGCCACGTCCGCCACGAGCACGGGCGCGCCCGACGTCAGCACCCGGTCCACCAGGCTGTCCACCACCCCAGCGTCGGCCTTCGCGCCGGTGGCGAACAACACGCGCCGGGGCCCCTGGCTCGAGTCCGCCGCGACGAGGAAGCCCACGTCCGCGCCCACCACGTCGGCGAGGCCCCGCATCGCCACGTCGAGCAACTCCAACGGTGGCCGCTGCGCGAGCAGCCGCGAGGACAGCTCCGCCATCACCGCCACCAGGCGCCGGGGCTCGGGCGTCCGCGAGCCCTCCGCGCGCCCCTCCCCCATCTCGACCAGCTCCACCTCCACCGTGCCCAGGCGGATGCGGTCACCGGGCTCCAGCGGCGCCAGGTCCACGCGCCGGCCCTTCACGCGCACGTCACAGCCGCGCCCCGCCGGGGACACGCTCCAGCCGCGCGCGTCGCGAAACAGCAGCGCGTGGCTCGGCTTCACGCCCGTGCCCGTGAGCACCACGTCGCACGTGGCGTCGGAGCCCAGGGAGAGGACGGGCTTGTCCAGGGGGAGGCGGTGGCCGTCGGGCAGGACGAGGAATTGGGGCATGGCGGACGCGGGCGACATGTGTCGCATATCAGGAACACGGGGGCCCCGGCGCGTGCGGGCCCTGACGCTGGCCTTCACCGGGCATTGTGCGCGCGCGCCCGGCTGCTATCACCGCGCTCCCGCAAGGAGCCTCCCATGGCCATCGCCACCATCGACCCGACGTCCGGCAAGACGCTGCGCACGTTCGACGCCCTCACTCCGGAGCAGCTGGAGTCGAGGCTCCAGCTCGCCTCGGACACGTTCCGCGCGTACCGCCAGACGCCCTTCGCCGAGCGCGCCCGCTGGATGCGCCGCGCCGCGGAGCTGCTGGACGCGGGGGCGGACCACTACGGCCGCATCATGACCGAGGAGATGGGCAAGCCGCTGGAGGCCGCCAAGGCCGAGGCGAGGAAGTGCGCGACGGCGTGCCGCTACTACGTGGCCAAGGCGGAGGGGCTGCTCAAGGACCGGCCCATCGACGTGGGCGGAGACACCGCCTTCGTGCGCTACCAACCCCTGGGGCCCGTGCTGGCCATCATGCCGTGGAACTTCCCCTTCTGGCAGGTGGTGCGCTTCGCCGCGCCCGCGCTGATGGCGGGCAACGTGGGCCTGCTCAAGCACGCGCACAACGTGCCCCAGTGCGCGCTCGCGCTGGAGACGCTGTTCCTGGACGCGGGCTTCCCGAAGGGCGCGTTCCAGACGCTCCTCATCGAGACCGCCGACGTCAACCGCGTCATCGAGGACGCCCGCGTGCGCGCGGTGACGCTCACCGGCAGCGAGGGCGCGGGCCGCGCGGTGGGCCAGTCCGCGGGCAAGTCGCTCAAGAAGGTGGTGCTGGAGCTGGGCGGGAGCGACCCGTTCATCGTCATGCCCAGCGCGGACCTGGACAAGGCGGTGGAGACGGCCGCGTCCGCGCGCCTCATCAACAACGGCCAGTCCTGCATCGCCGCCAAGCGCTTCATCGTCGCCGAGCCCATCGCCGCCGAGTTCGAGCGCCGCTTCGTCGAGCGCCTCAAGAAGGTCACCGTGGGCGACCCCATGGACCCGAAGACGGACCTGGGCCCGCTGGCCACGCAGGGCATCCTCCAGGGCCTGCACGCGCAGGTGGAGGCGAGCGTGAAGGCCGGCGCGAGGCTGCTCCTCGGCGGCAGGCCGCTGGAGCGGCCCGGCAACTTCTATCCGCCCACCGTGCTCGCGGACCCGCCGCCCTCCGCGCCCGCGTTCCATGACGAGCTGTTCGGCCCGGTGGCCACGCTCTTGCGTGCGCGCGACGTGGAGCACGCGGTGGAGCTGGCCAACGCCACGCCCTTCGGCCTGGGCGCCAGCGTGTGGACGCGCGATGCGGGCGAAGAGCGCCGCTTCATCGACGGCATCGAGTCCGGCATGGTGTTCGTCAACCAGATGGTGGTGTCCGACGCGCGGCTGCCCTTCGGCGGGGTGAAGAACTCCGGCCACGGGCGCGAGCTCGCGGACCTGGGCATCCACGAGTTCCTCAACGCGAAGACGGTGCGCGTCGCGACCGGTGGGGACGCGCCTGCGGCTCGCGGCGGCGCGCTCAGCGAGTAGCGCTTCAGCGCGTGCGCACCCGGCCGTCCGGCGGGCGGTGGACCTCCTCCAGCGCCTCCGTCACGGCCTCCACCTCGGCGCCGAGCTGCTCCACGCTCTGGCGCAGACCCAGTCCGGCGACGTCCTCGCCGGACGCGTCCGCCGTGCGCACCCGCAGCACCTGCGCGTAGAGGCCCTCCAGCGTGTAGAACAGCCGCGTGTACTCGGCCTCCAG
The DNA here is from genome assembly GCF_050039385.1 of Myxococcus faecalis. Taxonomy (NCBI): domain Bacteria; kingdom Pseudomonadati; phylum Myxococcota; class Myxococcia; order Myxococcales; family Myxococcaceae; genus Myxococcus; species Myxococcus faecalis. The sequence continues at coordinate 4,122,417 of NZ_CP144336.1, forward strand.
CCGGTCCGCCGCCGTGGACAGCTCCGCGCGCTGCTGACGCTGCGACTCGAGCGCGGACAGCGCGCCCTGGAGCCGCTCACGCACCACCGCGTCCTGCTCCGTCGCCACCCTCGCGGACAGCGCGCGGTGCTCCTCCTCCAGCCGGCTCGCCTCCTCGGGTGTGGCCAGCGCGCGCAGCGTCCGCTCCCGGCTCGCCAGCGCGTGACAGCCCTGGCGCAGCGCCTCCACCGTGCGCTCGGGGGCGTGCACCACCTCGCGCAGCACCGCGGGCCCCTGGGCCAGCTCCGCCAGCAGCTTCGCGCACACCGCGTCCACGCGCGCCACCTTGGGGTCCACGGGCTCGGCGGACGTGGCGGGCTTCACCCCGAGCCCTGTGGCCTGCGCCTCCTCTTCTTCCGTGGGGCGCCTCAGGTACTTCGCCGACGCCAGGAAGAGTCCCAGCGCCACGAAGACGAGCCACCACAGCCGACGGGGCTGTCCCATGGCGATGAGCAGGCACACGATCGCCGGCGCGATGAAGGCCGCCGCCTTGACCGGGTCCCTGGAGGCGTTCGAGGAGCGCCGCCGTGAGCGGGGCCGCGTCGCCTTGCGCGCGTCCCGCCGGGCCTCCTTGCGCCACTGCTTCTCCCACTGCCGGCGGACCTTCCGGGGAGGCAGGCGCCCCGTCTTGCGCACCCACGCCTCCACCGCCGCGTCCTCGCGGGCCTGGCCCTCCGACAAGGCGTCCTCCAGACGGCGCAGGCGCTCGTCCTGCTGGCGGGGAGGCGCGCTCGGAGGAGGTGGCTCGGAGGCTCGGGGCACGCGATACGATAACGACCTCCCCCGCCATCGGGGAGGTGAATCCCACATCATGTTGGGCGCTTCGTGCTCCCCCGCACCGAGTCGAGACGGGTGATACTCGTGGGTAATCCGGGGAAATGCTCAATCGTTTGCATTCCCCCTGGAAAAGGCCCATGAGATTGTGTTCGCGGGGGGCACAAGGGGTTCGGTGTCGTGGAGAGCATCGAGGAAAAGGGGGAAGGCGGGGAGCTGAGCCCCGAGGCCATCCGCGCGCTGCGTGGGGGCCAGAGTCGTGCTGCCTTCGCCCGGATGCTGGGAGTCACCCCCCTGACGGTGTATCGCTGGGAGCTGCCGGAAGACGCGCCCCAGGCGCGGCGTCCCCGAGGTCGGGTGGCACAGGCGCTCAAGCAGCTGCAGGGCGGCGGGCTCACGGGCGCTCAGCTGCCCTCCCTGTCCCGCCAGGAGCTGCGCCCCGAGGAGAGCCAGCGGCTGCAGCCTGCTCTGGACCGACTGAAGCGGGCCGAGTGGCGCGCGGCGGAGGAGGAGCTGCTCACGCTCCTGGCGTCGGGCGTGCTGCGGACCCCGGGCGCGAGGGCGCTCGCCGCGGTGGGGCTGTCCCACCTGCAGCGCTGGGGACGCGAGGACAGCCGGGGCGCGCTCGCCACGCTGCTGCCGCACCTGGGCGAGGCGGAGATGGGCCTGTTGCCGCGGGGCGTGGAGCTGCAGGTGCACGCGCTCGCGGCGAACCTCTACGCGTCGCCAGATGGGAAGCTGTTCGACGCCGTGAAGAGTGACGCGCACGTGGCCCGCGCGGAGGCGCTGCTGGTCGAGGACCCGGACTCGGACGCGCGCTGCCTCTTGCGCATGGCGCAGACGGCGGGCGCCTTCTACCTGGGTGAGACGGAGCGGGTGGCGCGTTACTCGGGGCGCGTGGCGGAGGCGCTCACCCACGTGACGGACCCGGCGCTGCGACTGCTCGCCGAGGACGTGTGCGCGCACGAGGAGGCCATCCGCGGCGAGACGACGCAGGCCACGCGCCGCTTCCGTGAAGTGGCCCAGGGCGCGGCGCGGCTGGGGTACGCGTTCCTGGAGGCGCGCAACCTCGCCTTCCTCGCGCAGCGTCGGCTGGACGAGGCGTGCGAGCCAGAGGAGGCGCTGCTGCTGGTGCGCCGCGCGCGCGAGGCCGCGTACGGCGGACGCATGGCGCGCGGCTTCTCGTTCATCTTCGCGGCGCGCGCAGAGGCCGAGGCGCTGATTCGCCTGGCGCGCTTCGCCGAGGCGGAGGCCGCGCTGGAGGAGGCCGACGCCGTGGTGGAGGAGCTGAGCTGGACGCCGCTGCAGCTCGCGGTGACGCGCGCGAAGCTGTGGCTGACGGTGAACCGGCCCGCGGAGCTGCGCAAGCTGGCCTCCCGCCTGTCCTCGTACGACGGCAACATCCAGCGCTCGCTCACCGGCGCGTACGCCCTCTTCGTGGAGGCCATGGCGGACCTGAGCGAGGGCACCGCCCAGCGCGCCGCCGCGGGCTTCGCCGCCGCCGGAGCGCGCGGCATGGAGCTGGGCGGCTGGCCCTACCTGCGCCGTGAGTGCCTGCTGTACGAGACGGCCGCGCGCGCCTACGCCGGGCAGCGGGAGGAAGGCCGGGTGGTGCTGCGCCGCACGCGCGCCTTCCTGGAGCGGATGCCGTCGGCGTGGCACTCCGCGCTGCTCCACCGCTTCGAGGGCATGCTCCTGGTCGTCGAGGGCCGCACGCGCGAGGCGCGCGACTTGCTCGAGGCCTCGCTGGGCACCTTCCGCCTCTCCGGCGACGTGTGCATGGCGGCCTTCACGCGCAGCCTGCTGGCGTGGCTGGCCAAGCACGAGGGAGACCCGGCCGCCGACGAGCTGCTGGCCGCCAGCGACGCGGAGCTGCGCCGCATCGGCATGGCGCCGCAGCCCAACTTCATCCCCGCCACGGCGCGCCCGGCCGGCTCGGGCAGCCCCGCCTCCGAGCCCGGGGCCACGACGCGCCTGGGCTCCGAGGCGCTGGTGGTGCCCTTCGAGCGGCTGTCCGTGCGCGGCATGGGCGCGCCGCTCATCCAGCGCGAGCTGCTCGGCGTGCTGGAGGGCCTGTTCCCCGGCTGCGCGCCCCGGCTGGAAGAGGTGGACTCGCAGGGCCGCGTCACGGTGCTCGCGGGCCTGGACGCGCGGCCGGCCACGGACGAGGTGGAGTTCGGCGACGGGTGTGGACGCAGGCTGCGGCTGGGCGTCGTGGGGCCGCTGCCGGTGGATGGCCGCGCGCTGCTCACGCTCCTGTCCCGGCTGGGAGGCTTCGCGCTGGAGGTGGCGACGCTGCGCGGCTTCACGGCGGTGGAAGCGGGCGTGTCGGGCACGAGCGAGCCCGCGTCCGAGGAGCCCGGGCGAGAGACGGAGCTGCCGGGCTTCATCGCCGCCTCACCCTCGATGAAGCGGCTGCGCGCGGAGCTCTCGCGCCTGTCCGCCAGCCGCTCCACCGTCATCGTCACGGGCGAGTCCGGCGCGGGCAAGGAGGTCGTCGCGCGGGCGCTGCACCTGCTCTCCACGCGCTCGCAGCGGCCCTACGTGGCGTTCAACTGCGCGGCCGTCCCCAAGGAGCTCTTCGAGGGACAGCTCTTCGGCTACCGCAGGGGCGCCTTCACCGGCGCGGCCACGGACCACCCCGGCGTGCTGCGCGCGGCCCACGGTGGCACCCTGTTCCTGGATGAGATTGGCGAGCTGCCGCTGGACGTACAGCCCAAGCTCCTGCGCGTGCTGGAGAACGGCGAGGTCTTCCCCCTGGGCGAGACGCGCCCGGTGGAGGTCGACGTGCGCGTGGTGGCCGCCACGCACCGGGACCTGGGCCAGTTGGTGCGCGAGGGCCGCTTCCGCGAGGACCTCTACTACCGCCTCCAGGTGGTGCCGGTGCGCGTGCCGCCCCTGCGCGAGCGGCGCGAGGACGTGGTGGCCCTGGCGCAGCACTTCGTGCGGCAGCTCACGCCCGAGGGACAGCCGCCACCGCAGCTGGGCTCCGACGCGCTGGAGGCGCTGATGGCCCACCCGTGGCCCGGCAACGTGCGCGAGCTGCGCAACGTCATCGAGCGCTCCATGGCGTACGGGCCCTTGCCGGCGGTGCTGGGGGCAAAGCAGATGCGCATCGCGGGCTGAAGTCGAGGAACCACCCCAACCCGCGATGCGCCCCGCCCTGTTTCCCCACACCCCTGTGGGAACCTCATGAGGCGCGCGTCGGAAGAGGTCCGCTCCGGGCCGGGGAGGGGGGGAACCCCGGCCCGAAGCGCGGTACTGCTTCCGACTGTTGCCTCTCAAAGAACACACCCATGGGCCCAAGAGGGGGGAAGCTTCGACCCTGGGTGCCGGGACCGCCCGAGGGCGGTCACCTGTTCAAACCGTGTGTCGCCAGCCTCCGGAGAGGTCCGTCGCGCACTGAGCGATCGCTAAGCACTCTACGTGCCAGCCCTTAGAGGCAGGGAAGTGTCCAATGGACATCATCCAATGAGGTAGTCAAAGGGAGCAGGCATATCCAATAGGACGGGTGGGACATCCGGCGGGCCCTATCCGGATATGCCCCGGCGCCGAGCGAGGGAGGAGCCGAGCAGGCGGGCTGATGGGCGGGGTGACGCTGGATGGGGTGCGCGGGCGGCGGGTGGAGCGCGGTTGCGATAAGGGGTGAGCGCGATGACTCATCCCGCCTCGACCCGCTCGTTCCAGCGCTTCAGCCTCGGCGTGCTCGTCTTCACGTTGGGGGTGATTCTGTGGGGCGCCTTCGTGCGCGCCACGGGCTCCGGGGCGGGCTGTGGTGACCACTGGCCGGTGTGCAACGGGCAGGTGGTGCCCCGCGAGCCGACGGTCCAGACGCTCATCGAGTACACCCACCGGCTGACCAGCGGCGTGGTGATGCTGCTCGCGGTGGCATTGAGCGTGTGGGCCATGCGGGCCCACGCCAAGGGCCACCCGGTGCGCAAGGCGGCGAACTGGGCGCTGTTCTTCATGATGACGGAGGCGCTGGTGGGCGCCGGCATCGTGCTGCTCCAGTACGTGGCGGACAACGCGTCCGTCGGCCGCGCGGTGTGGATGGGCGTGCACCTGGTGAACACGTTCCTGTTGGTGGGCGCGCAGACGCTGGTGGTGTGGTTCTCGAAGGGCCGGGCGAGCCTGGCCTTCCGGGGCCAGGGCTGGGTGGGCGTGCTGGTGGGCGTGTGCGTGGCCGGGATGATGCTGCTGGGCGTGAGCGGCGCGGTGGCGGCGCTGGGGGACACGCTGTTCCCCTCGGAGACGCTGGCGGAGGGGCTGGCGCAGCACGCGAACGACCAGGCCCACCTCTTCGTGCGCCGGCGCATCTATCACCCCATCATCGCGGTGCTGATGGGCGCGGCGCTGGTGTACGTGGGGCGGTGGATGTCGCGGCTGCGGCCGTCGCCGGAGGTGAAGCAGTCCGCGATGCTGCTCACCGGCCTCTACGTCCTGCAGTTGGGGGCGGGGCTCGTCAACGTGGTGCTGCTCGCGCCGGTGTGGCTGCAGCTGGTGCACCTGCTGCTGGCGGACTTCGTGTGGATGACGGTGGTGCGGCTGTGCGCGGCGGGCCTGTCGAAGGACGCGCCCCGCGCGGAGCGGGTGTCGGAGCCGGTGCCGACGCACGCCTCGGCCGCCTGAGGCGTCAGCGTGACTCCGACTCGGCGCGCAGGCGCAGCCCCTTGGGGATGAGCGCGCGGCCCAGGGCCTCGAACAGGCCGCTGACGAGCAGGGCCAGCACGGCGGCGGGGACGGCGCCCTCCAGGATGAGGCGGGTGTCGTCCAGCCGGATGCCGGTGAGGATGGGCTGCCCGTAGCCTCCCGCGCCGACGAGCGCGCCCAGCGTGGCGGTGCCCACGTTGATGACGGCGGCCGTCTGGATGCCCGCGAGGATGGAGGGCGAGGCCATGGGCAGGTCGATGCGCCAGAGCCTGGCGCGCGGAGGCAGGCCGAGCGCGTCCGCGGACTCGCGAACCTCCAGCGGGATTCCCGTGAGGCCCGCGGTGGTGTTCCGAACGATGGGCAGCAGGCTGTAGAGGAACAGCGCGGCGATGGCCGGTCGCGAGCCGATGCCCAGCAGCGGAATCATCACCACCAGCAGCGCCAGCGAGGGAATCGTCTGGATGATGCCGGCGAGCCCCAGCACGCCCTGCCCCAGTCGCGGGCTGCGCGCGGCGAGCACGCCCAGCGGGACGGCGAGCGCGAGCGCGGCCAGGAGCGACACGCCGACGAGGAACAGGTGCTCGCGGGTGCGGCGCAGCACGCGGGACACGAGCCCCTCGCCGTGGACCTCGGTGGAGACGCCCAGCTTCGCGGCGAGGAAGTCGGAGGCCACCCGCGGCTCGGGCACGCGCTCCAGTCGGGCGCGGGCGTTGAGCTTCACCATCGCGTCTTCCGAGAGACGGCCTTGCAGGCGCAGCACGGCCGCGAGGGCGTCGGGGGCGCGCGACTCCAGGTCCTCGCGATAGAGCAGCACGGCGTCGTAGGCGGGGAAGTGGCGCGCGTCGTCCTCGAGGACCCGCAGGCCGTAGGCCGCGATTTCGGCGTCCGTGGAGTACAGGTCCGTCACCTGCACGGAGCTGGCCTCCAGTCCGCGGTACGCGAGGTCATGGTCCAGGCCGCGCACGTCGCGCTGCGGGAGCTTGTAGGTGTCTCGCAGCGCGGGCCACCCGTCGGCGCGCTCCATGAACTCGTTGCTGAAGCCGAAGCGCAGCTCCGGGTGCTCGCGCAAATCCGAGATGCGGCGGATGCCCAGCCGCTCGGCCTCCGCCTCCTTCATGCCCAGGGCATAGGTGTTGTTGAAGCCCAGGGGCTTGCTCATGCGCAGGCCCACCTCGGCGAGCGCGGCGCGCAGGGCCGCGTCATCGGGCAGCGCGCGGCCGGAGAGCAGCTCCTGGCGCAGCGTGCCGGTGTACTCGGGATACACATCCAGCTCGCCCCGCTTGAGCGCCTCCCAGAGCACCGCGGTGCCGCCGAGCTCGCGTCGATGTCTCACGCTCGCGCCCGTGCTCCGCGCGAGCTGCGTCACCAGCTCCCCGAGGATGACGGACTCGGTGAACTTCTTGGAGCCCACGCGCACGGACGCCGTGCCCTCCGGCGTGCTCGACGCGCGGGAGCAGGCCCCCATCGACAGCACGAGCACCAGCAAGGTCCACCTCGCGCGAGCGCTCATCCGGTGACGCCTCCCCCGGGAGGCAGCCGCTGGGCCTGGATGAAGCGCGTGACGAACGTGTCCTGGGGCTGGGTCTCCAACTCCGTCAGCGAGCCTTGTTGCACCACGCGCCCGTCCCGCATCAGCACGATGTCATCCCCGAGGAACCCCGCCTCCGCCAGGTCATGCGTCACCAGCACCACCGTCTTGCCGAGCCGCGCGAAGATGGCGCGCAGGTCCGCCTGGAGCTCATGCCGCACCAGCGGGTCCAAAGCGCCCAGCGGCTCGTCGAGCAGCAGCACCTCCGGGTCCAGCATCAACGCGCGCATCAACGCCACGCGCTGCCGCTGTCCTCCCGACAGCTGCGCCGGGTAGCGCGCGAGCGCCTCGGGTGGGAACCGCGTCAGCTCCACCAGCAACGCCTGGCGCTCCCGGATGCGCGCCTCCGGCCAGCGCAGATGCCGGGCCATCAGCACGACGTTCTCCTCACCCGTGAGATGAGGAAAGAGTCCCCCGCCCTGGAGCGCGTAGCCCACGCGGTGGCGCAGCGCGAGCAAGGCCTTCTCGTCCGTGGGCAGCGGCTGTCCCGCGTACAGCACCTGCCCCGTGTCCGGACGCAGCAGCCCGTTGAGCAGGCGCACCAGCGTGGACTTCCCGCAGCCGCTCGGCCCGAGCAGCGCCGTGGTCCGCCCCGGCTGGAGCGTGAGCGTCACCGCGTCCAGCGCGAGGGTGTCACCGAAGCGCTTGGAGACCTGCTGCAACGCGTACACGGGCGGACTCCTTCCTCGCTGCGTTCAGGGGACGGAGAAGGCGCCATTGCAGACTGCGGGGAACGCGGGCTCCTCGGACTCGAGGAAGCTGCACGCCGCGAACACCGCGCGGTCATCCCAGTGTGTCGCCCCCGCCCAGACGACCAGGGGCCCGCGTGACGTGGGCGCGGTGAAGCGCAGGCACCGCGCGGGCTGCTGCTCCAGCAGGCAGGCCACCTCCTTCACGGGCCCGGCGCCGGGCAGGGCGGCGCGCAGCTCCGACACGCTCTGGTCCCTCCAGCGGACCGTGACCTCGGTGCGCGCGGGCCGATACACGCTCCACACGAAGGACGCGTCGTCGCAGCGGATGCGTCCCGCGCGGCTGGTGGACTCGGAGGGCTGACACTTCTCGGGCACCGCCAGCGAGCGCCAGGGCAGGCGCGGCGGCAGCAACATCGCCTGCTCGTCGAGCAGCTCCCCCTCGGGATTGCCCTTCGCCGCGAGGTACTCGAACAGCTCCAGGCAGCGCGCCACCGCTGGCTGGGCGTTGTTCTTCGCCACGCAGCCCAGCTCCCGCTGCCGGCCGAGCGGCCCCGCCACGGACACCAGGTAGCCGCCCGCGCGGCAGGGCGTCGAGGCCTCCGTGCCTCCCCCTTCCGCGTCACACACCGCGAAGCGAGCCGCGGGCCACGAGCGGTCCGCCAACGGCAGCGCGCCCTCCGCCACCACCACGCGCTCGCCCAGCCGCTCCACCAGCCGGGCCCGGGCCAGCGCCAGCACACGCTCGGACGTCACGGCCTTGCGCTCGACGAGCCACACCGTGGAGTCGCCACACTGATAGACACGCGACGTGGGGCCGTCGGGCACCGGCGTGCACCCCGCGAAGAGCGCGCGCGCCGCCGGCAGGAACGGCCCCACGGGCGTGGCGCCCTCCGGCGGGACAGGCGGGACCTGGGGCGCGGACGTCGCGCACGAGCACAGGACGACACACCACCAGGCAGCTACCCACTTCCAGGCATTCGCCATGCGTCGGGATAAACACCCACCGCCCACCGCGTCAACCCGGGAGCGCGAAAGGCGCCCAGCGGCGCACACAGCGCCTCCCCGAGACGACACCGCGCGGTGACGCCGGAAGCACCGGGTCACCGCGCGGGTGCTGTCATGCGTCGAGCGCGCGAGTCCTAGCGGCGGAGGGCCTTCTCCATCTCCTTGGCCTGCCGCTCGTTGCTCGCGATGCCCTGGCGCGTGCGGCGCAAGAGCTCGCTGAAGGCGGCGTCGGTCTCGTACTTCTTCATGCCATCGGCCACCATGTCCTGGCCCTTCTTGCCGTCATCGGCGACGCGCGACAGGAAGTCCTTGTCGAAGTCCTTCCCGCTCTTCTCGCGCAGCTTGTCCAGGTCCTTCTCGGCCTCGGTGATGGCCTTGTTCAGGCGCTCGTCGACGCCTTCCATCTTCTTGTCGTAGCCCTCCTGCATCGCGCCGGAGCCGCCCGTGCCGGACGCGGGCTGGTTCAGGTCGATGGTGGCCACCTCGATCTGCTTGCTGTCCGCCCACGCCTTCAGGCCCGACAGGTGCTGCTTGTGGTCATCCACCAGCTTCTGGGCGAACGTGCGCACCTGCTCGTCCTGGGTCTTCTCCAACGCCAGATTGCCCAGGGCAATCTGCTTGGCATCGAAGAGCGCCAGCTTGCCGACATACAGCTCCTTCTCGGCCACGGCCTCACCGATGCGCTTCTGCTCCTTGCGGTCCTTCTTCGCGTCGTCCGCGAGCGCGGAGCCCGTCATCGAGCCGAACACCAGGGCCGCCGCCAGGGCCGCCACCCCACCACCACGAATCCTTCGAGCCATGCCGTCCTCCTGGACAGGGATTGCCGCAAAGTGGTCCGGCCCCCGCGCCCCGGCAAACGTCGCCCGCCCGTCAGCCCCTCCCCCGGGCCCCGCGCCCGCGTGCGCCGCCCGACGCTCCCGCTCCGGGCGCCGTCGATTTCCCGTGGCCGCTCTCCGGGTATTTTCGCGTCGATTAAAGACATTTTACATACAGATTTTCCATTGGTGCATCCATGTCTCACATACCGACCCGCATGAGCTTCCGTCTGGGCAGGGATTGACTCTGGTTGAATCATTCGAGTATCCAATGAATCACCAACTTCCCTGGAGTTGACAATGATTGGCAGCGTCGCGAAGAGGAATGGTCGTCTGGCCGTGGTCGCGGGTGCACTGTTGAGCCTGGCCGCGTGTCGCGGAGACGAGGCTCCGGAGGCGGAGGCCCCGGCGGACACCACGGAGCAGGTCGCGGCGCACCGCGGCTGCGCGGCGGAGGAGCCGTCGACGGAGGAGCGTCAGGCCATCGACGCGTTCCTGGCTTCGCGCAAGAGCCAGCTGCGCGCGGTGGGCTCGGTGACGGTGCCGACGTACTTCCACGTCGTCAACAAGGGCACGGGCATCGCGAACGGTGACATCCCCGAGTCGCAGATCAACGCGCAGATGGCGGTGCTGAACGCGGCCTACCAGAACACGCCGTTCCGCTTCGTGCTGCAGGGCATCACCCGCACCACGAACTCCAAGTGGTACGCGCTCAAGAGCGGCAGCGCCAACGAGCGCGCCATGAAGAAGGCCCTGCGCCAGGGTGGCAAGGAGAGCCTCAACATCTACTCCGCGAACCTGAGCGGCGGGCTGCTCGGCTGGGCGACGTTCCCCTCCAGCTACGCGTCCAACCCGCAGCAGGACGGCGTGGTCATCCTCTACAGCAGCGTCCCCGGCGGCACGGCGGCGCCCTACAACGAGGGTGACACGGGCACGCACGAGGTCGGCCACTGGCTGGGCCTGTACCACACGTTCCAGGGCGGCTGCACCGCCACGGGCGACAGCGTGAGCGACACCCCGGCCGAGGCCTCGCCGGCGTACGGCTGCCCCACCGGCCGCGACACCTGCTCGGGTGGCGGTCTGGACCCCATCACCAACTTCATGGACTACACCGACGACAGCTGCATGAACACCTTCAGCGCCGGCCAGGTCACGCGCGCCGACGACCTGGCGGCGGCGTACCGCTAGTCGCGACGACGTTCGACGGACAGCCTGTCGGACCCGACGCCGGGGTCTCCCATGGGGAGGCTCCGGCGTCGTCATGTCGGGTTGCGTGCGATTCCTCCGGGTCGCATGTAACCAATCGGGTGCACGCGGGTTGATGGGGACAGCCCGGAGCCTCGACATGTCCCGCCTTCGCCTGCTGGCCCTCCTCGCCGTGCCCTTCGTCGCAGCCTGTTCCTCCTCAACGGATGACTCCGAAGGGGGACCTCCCGACGAGGTCGTCCTCACGGGCCCGGATGCCGGCCTCCCGGAGGATGGGGGCCTCCCCGCGGACGGCGGCACGCCCGTGGACCCCACCGCTGACGCCGGAACGGAGGGCGAGGACATCACCGCGGGCGTCTGCTCCACCCTTCCCTTCCCCACGCCCTGTGTCGAGCCGCAGCCCGGGACACTCGTCACCGCGGTGAGCGACTGGGGCGTCCCCGGCCCCCACGCCGTCACCGTGGAGCGCGTGGCCAATCCGCACCCGGTGGCACGCGGACAGGTCATCACCTATCGCCCGACGGGGCTCACCTCCGTTCCCGTGCTCTTCTTCTCGCACGCGTTCGGCGCCACGGACGCGGACCTGTACGCCGAGCTGTTCCAGATGCTCGCGAGCCAGGGCTACGCCGTGGTCTTCGTCCCCTACCCGCTCACCCCGGACGTCGAGCGTCCGAACGAAGCCCGCTACGACTGTCTGTGGCAGGGCTTCCTCGCCGCCGTCGCCCAGCAGCAGGGCCGCTTCGACCTGACGCGCGTGGGGTTCTTCGGTCACAGCTACGGCGGCGCCGCGACACCGGACATGGCGCGCCGGGGCTTCGTCGACCGTGGCTGGGGAAGCAACGGGCGGTTCCTCTTCTCGATGGCCCCCTGGTACTCGTGGGGCCGCGACTACGCGACGCTGCCGCCCGACGTGCGCGCCGTCATCCAGGTGTACGCGGACGACGAGGTCAACGACCACGCGACGGCCGTCCAGGACCTCTGGAACAAGTTGCCCACGGGGCTGGAGCGCGCGTGGCACACGGTGGTGAGCGACGCGTGTGGCTGCGGGCTCAACGCCACGCACACCGTGCCGATGTCCCGCGCGAGCCTCACCCAGAACCCGGAGAACGTCCTCAACAGCCAGGACCGCCAGGCCGTCTGGCGCCCCCTGCATGCGCTCGCCGTCTACGCCTTCACCGGTGACACCGCCGCCCGGGACGTGGCCTTCGGGGCGGACCGGAGCCAGGGCTCCTGGCTCGCGTGTCGGGGCCGACAGGTGCGCCCGCTCCTCGCGAGCCGCACCGTGCCGCTGCCCACCGCCTGCCACGCCTACACGTACCCGTACGCGGACCGCTGCCAGTACGCGGACCCCGGCACGCCCTGCCCCTGAGCCCGGCCCTCCGTCACGGGCTGCGCGGGCAGGCGGGCGGCGCCGAGGGGCAGCGGCCGCCCGCGTCCTTCGGTGCCGTCTGCGCGCACTCCGCGATGCGCGCGAACGTGGTGCTCGCCGCGAGGTCGACGTCCGCGCCATCCCACCCGCGCAGGATGCCGTGCCCCGCGCTGTCCTCGGTGCGCGCGTTCGCGAGGAACGGCGCCGCGGGCTCCTTGAACACCAGGATGGCCGAGCTGACGTCGAACGAGTCCGGCAGGTCGTTGCACCCGAACCCCGAGCACTGGCACGGCCCGCCCGCGTAGCGCACCACCACGGACTCCAGCCAGGACTCCGGGTTCAGCTCGTCAAAGGCGATGCCCGCCCAGGCGCCCGCGGACGGGTTGCTCCCGCGCCGACGTGAAGACGATGGGCTTCGCCGCCGTGCCCGCCGCGACGAGCGTGCTGCTCGCGTCGACCACGCGCAGCAGCGTCTCCGGCTCGAAGCGCAGCTCCACGCCCGCCTCGATGGTGAGCTTCGCGGGCGCGTCCGGCCCACCCACCTGGAGCCCCTCCAGCCGATACGGCACCCCCAAATCCCTCAACGTCGCGTCCGCCCCGGGTAGTACACCGACGACGACGCGATGGACGGCCCCACGTAGACGGTGTCCTCCACGTTGCCCGTATAAGTCCCCGCGGGCAGCGTCTCCAGGGCGTTGGGATTGACCATCATCGGATGGGGCCGCGCCTCGTTCCCCGCGCCCCGGATGGTCAGGTCCGAGGAGCCCTCCGCGAACCCCGCCGTGCCGTTGAGTACGATGCCGGGTCCCTGCGAACTCTCGATGGTGACGTGCAGGACGAACAGCGGCGGGGACCGGGCAGCTCCGCGCCCGCGGTCACCCGCACCGTGGCCTGCGCCGCCTCGGGTGCCCCGCCCCCCGAGAACACCCCCCATGCCAGCCGCGCCGAACCTCCCGCGCCGAGGAGCAACCCGCCCCACGGCCTGCCCGACTCGCGAGACTCGAAGCGGATGGGCTGGCATGTCGCCTTCCCCAAGACGGATGGACTGCCCCTCTGCGCGCGACCAGGGCCCATCCGCTCCGACGCGCCAATTCCCATCCGGAGACAGGGTGTGCCCGTCCCGTCGTTACAATCGTTTACATTCGCCACATACCCACGCGACATCGCGCGTCTTGAGTACGCACCATCCCGAGCGGTCCGAAGGTTCCTGGGGGTTCGCGATGTCCCTGTGTCAGACCTGCCGTACCGATGTGTCCCGCGCCGTGCTCCTGGCCCCCGCCGCCTGCCTGCTGGTGGCGACGTCGACGTATGCCGTCCTGCGGGAGCGCCCTCGCGCCGATGCCTGGACCGAAGCGGTGTCCCGCTCCCCGCTGACGGACCTGTCCGTGCACCACGCGGCCCTGGTCGACCTGTGGCGCCGCCCCTCGAGCCCGGCGCAGTGGGGGCAGTGGCTGGTGGACGGGAGCGTGTGGCAGTTGCGCAGGCTGCATCCCCGGGCGTGGGTGGAGCAGCTGCTGACCTCGGGCGCTCGCGCCGAGCGGAACTAGACTGGACCCATGGCCTCGTCACCCGCCTCCGCCATCGAAGTGCTCCTCATCGAGGACGACGCGCACCTGGCGCGGCTCACCGCCGAGTACCTGGAGCGCCAGGGCGTGAAGACCTGCCTCGCGCGGGACGGGGAGCAGGGGCTGGTGGAGGCCTCGCGCCGCGCGTTCGACGCCATCCTCATCGACATCATGCTGCCCCGGAAGGACGGGCTCACCGTGTGCCGGGAGCTGCGGGAGCGCTCGGCGGTCCCCATCCTCATGCTCACCGCGCGCGGCGAGGAGGCGGACCGGGTGATGGGGCTGGAGCTGGGCGCGGATGACTATCTGCCCAAGCCCTTCTCCTCGCGGGAGCTGCTCGCGCGCATCCAGGCCCTGGTGCGCCGCAGCCGGGGGCACCTGGGCCCCACGCGCGACGTGGTCCGCGTGGGTGGCCTCTCGCTGAGCCGGAGCGCCATGCGGGCCTCGCTGCACGGACAGGCGCTGTCGCTCACGCGGCACGAGTTCACGCTGCTCTTGGGGCTCGCCGAGCGGGCGGGCCGGGTGCTGTCCCGGGAGCAACTGCTGGAGCTGGCGAAGGGCGGCGACCCTGACGGCCCCGTGGACCGGGCCATCGACGTGCACGTGTCCCGGCTGCGCCAGAAGCTGGGGGACGACGCGCGCAACCCGCGCATGCTCAAGACGGTGCGCGGCGTGGGGTACGTGCTGGAGCAGGGTGAGGAGTCATGAAGCTCTCCGAGCAGCTGCGCCCGCGCCGGATGTTCTGGCGCATCTACCTGTATGGCCTGCTGATGCTGGGGGGCTCCGTCATCGCCCTGGCCATCGTCGCCGAGGCCATCGAGGCCCAGGGCGGCGGACGCATCAAGGAGCTGGACCACAAGCTGGAGCAGGTGGTGAAGCTCGCGCCGACGGATGCTCCCGAGCTCCAGCCGCTGATGCAGTCCATCGTCGCGGAGCATGGGCACCACATCACCCTGTTCGACGTCCAGGGGCGGTTGCGGCGGAGCACGGCGAATCCTCCCCCGCGCATGCTCGATGAAACCGAGTGGCAGACCATCCGGCTGGGCTACAGCTGGATTACACGCGAGGGGACCCTGTTCTGGGTGACGCTCACGTGGCGAGGCTCCACGTTGGATGGCTACATGCTCCGCGAGGCCTCCGCGACCCGGCGCAGCTACATGTTCCTCGGGCTCGTGGTGACCGTCGTCCTGCTGGTGCTCGCGCTGCTGTCGATTCCGCTCGCGCGCGCCATCGCGTCTCCGCTGGAGCGGCTGACGAAGGTGGTGGGCGAGTTCGGCCAGGGTCGACTGTCCGCGCGCGCGAACCTGAAGGGACGCAACGAGGTGGCGATGCTGGGCCACGCCTTCGATGAGATGGCGGCGCGCAAGGAGGCCCTCATCCGGGGACAGAAGGAGCTGATGGCCAACGTCTCCCACGAGCTGCGCACGCCCCTGGCACGCCTGGGCGTGACGCTGGACCTGGTCGAGGACGGTCAGCCCGAGGAGCTGGCGACCCGACTCCCGGAGCTGCGTCGGGACATCGGCGAGCTCCAGCAGCTGGTCGACGGGGTGATGCAGATGGCGCGGCTGGACCTGGAGACGAACCAGGCGGGACAGCCCGGGCCGCGCGTCCAGCGGGTGAGCGTGTCCCTGCCGGACTTCCTGAGGGACACCGCCGAGCGCTTCCAGCGCACCGCGCCCGAGTGCCCGCTCGCGCTGGAGCTGCCCGAGACGCTGCCCACGCTGGAGGTGGACCCGGTGCTGGTGCGACGCGCGCTCCACAACCTGCTCGACAACGCGCGCAAGTACTCGGAGCCGGGGAGCGCCGTGACGCTGCGGGCCGCCGAGGACGGGGACACGGTGCGGATGGAGGTCGAGGACCGGGGCATCGGCGTGAGCGCCACGGACCTGCCTCAGCTCACCACGCCCTTCTTCCGCACGGACCGCAGCCGCGCGCGGGAGACAGGCGGCGTCGGGCTGGGGCTCACGCTGGTGCGCCGCATCGTCGAGGCGCACGGCGGCACGCTGTCGTTCCAGCACGCCGCCGAGAAGGGCACCCGCGCGACGCTCGTGTTTCCGAAGTCGCCGGGCCTCCAATCCGCGGCCTGAGGTCAGAGACCCTTCTTATGCCTCAGCGCCTGTTCGACCTCGGGGAGGAACGGGCCGCCGCCCGTCCGCACATGAGACCAGGTCTTGTACGCATCCAGGACCCCGCCCCGGATGACCTCGGGGACGAAGGTCTGCGGGTGATGCGACGGGTCGCCGACGTCGACGTCCGGTGTGAAGGACTGCCAGCCCTTGCCTCCCACGATGAGCGCGCGGTAGGCCTCGGGCTCCGAGCGAGGCTTGCCGGCCTTGGCCCAGATGGCCGTGTTCGAGTCGAGCACCACGGCCCTCGCGGTGAGCGTGCTGCTCGTGCCCAGGCTCGCTTCCGAGTCACCACCCGTGCCGACGATGACTCCGGACGCCACGACGTCACCGTCCACCGACACGCGCGCGCTGCTCTCGAAGCGGATGTTGCGGGCCTGGAGCTGGCCCGTGATGAACAACGTGCTGACCGCGTAGTCGTCCGTCGTGCAGACGAGGTCACCGGTCGTCACCAGGTCACCGTCGATGACCAGCACCCACGGCCCATCCCCCGTCGTCAGGTCGTGGTCCACGTGGAGGCCGCCCTCGAGGAGCCGAGGCCTGGGCTCCTCGCTCACCAGCGTGCGGTTCTCCAGCAGCCAGTCCCGCATGTCGTGGCCCTTGAAGCGCTCCGCGAGCTCTTCGAAGGACACTTCCCGACCCATCCCGTCCAACGTCTTCGCATCCATTCCTACTCCCCATCCACGTCGCGAGGCGCCGGGCGCTTCTTCCCATAGGCCGCCTCGAGAATCGCATCGCTGCGCAGGCCGCTCGCCTTCGCCGCCTCCACGTCCAGCCCCTCGCCATGTCCCCGTCCGCGTCCCTCGAACACCAGCACGCTCCCGTTGAACGAGGCCGTGCGTGGACATGACGGCAGCTTCAACCCCGAGCGCAACAGCTCACACGGCAGCGAGCGCCCCTCCTCGTACGTCGCCGTCCCATCGCGCTCGGTGAGCAGGTAGTTCACCCGACCCGCCTCGAAGCGCAGCGACACCAGCCCGCGCCCGAGCAGCCGCTCCACCTCGCCACGCGGACGCTCCTGCTTCCACGGCTCCTCGCCGCCCTGCGAGAAGAGCAGCCACTCCTTCCACTTCAGCGCGGGCATCCCCAGCGCCTTTGCGTCATCGCGCTGCACGCGCACCGTGCCCCGGAAGGCCTGACAGTGCGTCGTGTCGCAGACGGCGCGGCCCGGGTGTCGACTGTGCCGCTCGTTGTGCGCCACCACCCGCGCCAGCGCCACGCGCGGCTCGCCCTTCAGCGTCACGTCCTCCGCCGCCACCACGCCCGCCGTGTACTGCAGCCGCGTGGTGCGGAACACGAAGTCCGAGCCCCGCCGCGCCTTCATCGCGCTCGGTGACGTGGGCACCCCCTCGGGCGGCCGGTACGCCGGCGGTGGGGACCAGGTGAACACGCCCGCGTAGTCGCGCCCCTCCTCCGGCCCCTTCGGGAAGCGCACGCGCCACGGCGCGCCCAGGCACACCGCCGCGCCCTTCGTCGTCAACGTCTCCAGCTGCGTCCACTCCACTGGAGAGGGCTTCGGCATTCCACCGTCCACCGAGAACCCCACGCCCGGACACCGCGCCTCCACCTCCCGCGCGGGCACCAGGCCCAACACCTGCACCCGCGCCGCCTCCACTCCCGCCTGCTTGCGCGCGCGCGCCAGCGCCGCCGGAATCTCCTCCGCGAACTGCCGAGGCATCTTCCCCGGCCGCACCGCCACCACCACCAGGTCCCCGTCCACCGCGGCAATCCAGCCGTACTGCGGACGACTCGCCGCGTCCCGCACCGTCCCCGTCTTCGTCGACACGCCCGACAGTGCCTTCGACGCGGGCAGCTCCGCCAGCGTCCCCCGGTCCGCGTTGTCCGCGAGCAGCGCCAGCACGTCCGGCCGCGCCTCCGCCAGCAGCCGATACGCCTGCGCCACGCCCCACGGCGACAGCGACAGCGTCGAGCGCAGCCCCACCATGTCCGCCATGTCCGCGGGCGTCCCCGTCAGCCCCAGCGCCGACAACACCGGGCCCCAGGCACCAAAGGCCCTGGGCGCCGAGCCCGCCGCCTCCCAGTCCAGGAAGTACCCGTTGCACGAGCGCAGGAGCGCCGTGCGCGCGTCCACCTTCGCCGGCAGACCGGGCCCGCAGCTCCACTCCTGCACGTCCACGCGCGGCGCCAGCACCGGGTGCCCCACGCCCGCCGCGTACACGAAGGGCTTGAGCACCGAGCCATACGGCAGCGCGCGCCGCGCCTCGCCCTCCGACAACAGCACCTCACCCGAGTGCCGGCTCACCACCACCGTGGCCGGCCCCGCGGCGCGCACCTCCACCTCCGCCAGCTCGTCGATGGACAGCGGCACCACCCACCGCGCGCCGTCGTGACACTGACGCAGCCGGCGCGACAGCGCCTTGGGGAACCCCACCGACTCACTGAGCAGCCGCGCCAGCGCCCGCCGCGCCCGCGTCGAGTCCACCGCCGGCGACGACGCCAGCTCCGACGCCGCGCGGGACAGGGACTGATAGCCGCCCTCGCGCCACGCCGGCAGCTCACCGCTCACGGCCACCGCGAAGGCCTCGTGGAACAGCCGGTCCTCGCTCGACTGCGGACACGCCCACCACAGCAGCTGGTGCGCCAGCTCGTGCCGCAGCGCCACGCGCAGCCGCTCATCCAACACGCCGGGCGTGTTCTGCCGCAGCTCGACGAGCCCCGGCCGACCCTGCGCGTTGCGCTCGGGGGACAGGGCCGCGCCTCGCTGGAGGAGGATGGAGACCGGGGCCTTCGTCGGCGCCCCACCCGCCTCCGCGGAATACACCGCCTCCAGCGACGCCCAGCCGGCCTCCGCCTCGCGGCGAAGCTCCGACTCGGGCGTCACGTCACCTCGCGTGACGAAGGTGGGGGTGGCCGCCAGCAACACGGCCACCATGGAAGCCCACCCCATCGACTACAGGTCTCCCGTGCCCTTCTTCGACGGGACCACCTTCAGCGAGTCCGCGGCCGTGCGGCCCCGGATGCTCGCGGCGTACATGTCCTCGATGCGCGCGGGCGGCGCGGAGAACGTGCCGGGGAACTGCGCGCGCAGCACGTAGCCCACCGTGCGCGGGCTGTCGCTCCACCACGCCGGCTCCTCGAAGAAGAACGTCGCGCGCTCCGGGCTCAGCACCCGGCGCTTGAGCGCCTCCGGCACCAGGGGCAGCGAGTGCGGAGGACCGCGGAACGCCTTGTCCTCCTGCAGCGCCACGAAGCCCGCGGGCACCGCGTCCTCCACCACGTAGTACGCCGAGCGCACCTTGTTGCCGCCGCGAGCGTCCATCGTCAGCTCCACGTAGACCTCCTCGCCCTGCGCCACCGTGTCGCCCGCGCCCAGCTTCACCTTCCCGCCCTCGCGCAGCACGTAGTAGGCGCGCTGCAGCGACATGCCCTCGGACTGCTCGCGCACCGCGGAGAGCGGCGTGAGCGTCGTGGCCTGCAGCGTCGCCACGCCGTCGAAGCCGCCCACGTCCACCGTCCGCGTCCCCGCGGGCAGCGTCGCGACCAGGCCCATGCCGCGCGGCGAGAACTTCACCGCGCCCTTCAGGCCCTTCACCTCCGGCGGCGTCATGCCCTTGAACGCCTTCGCGTCACGCTCCAACAGCCACAGCGAGTGCAAGAGCGCCGTGCTCCGGTCGAACGTGGACAGGTCCGGCTCCGACAGCATCTCCAGGATGCGGCGGCGCGCGCGGGTGATGTCCAGCGTGCCGAACGACGCCGCATGCGCGGCGATGGCCGTCAGGCCCACCCGGCGCAGCGGGAAGCGGAAGAACGCCTCCGACTGCTCCAGCTGCTGGCCCGGCTTGTACGCGGCCAGCGTGGTGAAGCCCTCGGAGCTGCGCTTCACCAGCGCGTTGATGCGCGCCTGCAGCGCCGGCTCCTTGATGACGCCCGCCTTCTCCGCCGCGAGCACCGCCAGCGCCAGCGGGTAGAGCTCCCCGGACTCGGAGGACTCCACCAGCGCGCGCACCCGCGCCGCCTGCTTCGGACCGTCCAGCCGCGCCAGCACGTACGCGCGCGTCGCGTCGTACTCGGGCGACAGGTCCTGCTGCGCCTCCAGCCAGCGCGCGCTCTCCACCAGCCGCGGGTCCGTGCGCTCCACCAGCCCCGCCTCCGCCGCGTACGCCAGGCCGTCCAGCGCGATGAGCGTGAGCGGCAGGCTCGGCGTCTCGTAGCCGCCGAACCACGTGAAGCCGCCGCCCTTCACGGACAGGTTGAGGATGCGCGCGGTGCCCTGCACCGAGCGGCTGCGCGCCTCCGCCAAGAGCGCCTGCGTGTCGGTGTCCAGCTTCGCCACCGCGCCCGCCTGCTGCAGCACCTGGTACACCGCCACGTTCGGCACCGTCGTGGAGACCAGCTGCTCCAGGCACCCGTACGGGTACGTGAGCAGCTCACGCACGTTGGACAGCGCCGCGTCGACGATGGACGGCTGGAGCACCAGCTCCACGCTCGCGAGCGTCGCCTCCTTCGCCGCCGGCACCTCCAGCGCGCCGCCACCCCAGGCGCTCACCTTCACCACGTCCCGCACCGCCGCCGGCTCCACCTGGAACAGCTTGCGGTCCTTGAGCGGGTCCTTCGCGCCCGCCACGTCCACCAGCAGCTGCGCGTCGCCCGTCGCCGAGGCGCGCAGCGTCAGCGGCACCACCTTCTCACCGCCCTTGGCCAGCTCCACCTTGTGCTGGGACTGGTCCGCCTTCAGCGCGCCCGCGGACGCGAGCTTCACGTCGAGCAGCTGGCTGGCCGGCGACTTCTCCCCCGCGGACAGGCGGATGGAGGCGAGCGCCTCATCCCCCTCGCGCAGGAACTGCGGCAGCGCGGCGTACAGGTTCAGCCCGCCACGCGTGGCGAACTCGGAGGTGCTCTCACCGAAGCGGCCGGACGTGTCCGCCGCCACCGCCGTCACCACCCACAGCGTCTGGTTGGACGGCAGCGTGAAGCGCACCGTGGCGCGGCCATCGCGGTCCGTCACCACCGACGGGTCCCAGTGCGCCGTGTCCTTCTCCAGGTCCTTCGCCTGACGGTTCGGAGGCTTGATGGACGCGAAGGCATGGTCGGGCAGGCCCGCCATCTTGCGCGCCAGCGCCTCGCCGTAGCCGTAGCCCTGGAACTCCGCCGAGTAGAAGTTGGACACGTTGTTGCGCGCCGGCGGGTAGAAGAAGTCCAGCACGCGCGGACGGAACTCGGACTGGATGGCGTAGACGGCCTTGTCCACCACGCCCACGGAGAGCTGGGCCACCACGCCCTTGCCCTCATAATCCGTGACGCGCAGGTCGATGGTCTGCTCCGTCAGCGGCGTGGCCTCGGCCCGGCGCGGCTGCAGCTCCACGGTGAGCGTGCGCTCGCGCGGAATCACCCGGAACGCCACCGTGCGCTCCTCCCAGCGGCCCGTCGACGTGGGGTACGCCACGGACGCGTACACCGCGCCGCCGAAGCGCTTCTCCACGTTGAAGCTGTGCACCAGCGTGCGGCCCTTGAGCGCCACCACCTGCGTGTCGAAGAGCGTGGCCCCCGCGAGCGTCACCCACACCGGGCCCTCGTCGCGTCCACCCGCGCCCCAGCCATCCGGCATCAGCGCCACCAGCCGCGCCGTGTCGCCCGGCTCCAGCGTGCCCGACAGCGAGGCCAGCGTGAGGTTGGGCACCTGCGCCACCGCCTCGTCCGCCGAGCCGATGACCAGGAGCGACTCCTCGCCCTGCCACACCTCGCCGCGCTTGTCCTTCACCGTCACGCGCGAGAGCACCGCGCCGACATCGGAGGTCGGCACCTTCTCGCGGTGCGTGCCGTCCGCCGCCGTGGTGAACGAGCGCTTGCCCAGGCTCTTCTCCGAGCCGTCGGCGCGGCGCAGCACGAACTCCACCTCGCCCTGGGTGACGCCGTACGCCTTGCCCGACAGCGTGGTGGCGCGCACCGCCAGCGTCGCCTCGCCGCCCTTGGACACCACCGCGTCCGAGTAGCGCGCGGTGCCCAGCACCTCCACCTTCGACAGGAAGAACGACGTCGTCGAGTTGGCGAACGTCTCCTGGTCATCCCGCGCGCGCACCGTCAGCGAGTACCGGTACGGCAGCCGCTCCTCACCGGGCTTGAGCTCCGGCACCGCCACTTCAATCTGCGCCTCGCCCTCCGCGCTGAACGCGGTGGCGCTCGCCCACGGGTCCTCGCTCGCGCCGCGCTCGGCCACGGAGGAGTACAGCCGCTCGGGCACGCTCAGCTTGCCCTCGGTGCTGGACGCCGAGCCGTACGTCACGTCGCTGCCCTGCCCGCCCTTGCCGGCGTCATCCACCCACGCGGGCGCGTCCAGCAGGCTGCGGTAGAGGAACACCTCGTACTTCGCGCCGTCGGGCACGCCGCCCGCGTACCGACGCGCGCGCACCTTCACGCGCAGCGCCTGGCCGGGCACCACCGTCTCCGACTCCGGCTCCGCCTCCAGGTAGAACGTCGGCTTCACGTAGTCCTGCACGCGCGCCTCGCCCTGGTGCGGCTGCCCGTCCAGCTCCGCCGACACGCGCAGCACGCCCGTGCCCAGGTCGTCCGGAACCTTGAGCGTGCCGTTGAACGCGCCGAACTCGTCCACCGACGCGCGCGTGGTGAGGGCCCGGCCCTCCTGCGAGATGAGCTTCACCGTCACCTCGCGCTTCTTCGGCGTGAACAGCCGCGCCAGGAACGTGTCCGGCTGGCGCACCACGCCGCGGAACTTCACCTCGTGGCCCGGCTTGTAGATGGGACGGTCGCTGTAGATGAACACGTCCGGCGTCACCGCCAGCGTCGAGTAGAAGTCCGTGTCCACAATCGCCGTGTCCCCGCCCGCCGACGCCGTGGCGATGATGCGCGGCTCGGTCACCTCCAGCCGCACCTCGCCCTTCGCGTCCGTCTTGCCCGTGGGGCCCTTGCCCTTGGACAGGAACACCTGCACCTGCGCGCCCACCGCGGGCTTCTGGTCCTTGCCCGCCACGCGCACCAGCACCTCATTGTCCGTCTGCTTCAGCTGCACCGTCAGGTCCGTGACGACCAGCACCACCTGGCCCTCGATGAGGCCCTGCACCAGCTGGAGCACGTAGGTGCCCGCGGGCAGCGGCGCCAGCAACACGCGGCGCTCCTGGAAGCCGTAGCCCCCGCCCGAGCTGAAGCCCGGCACGTTGAAGTCGCGCTCGGCGCCGCCCAGGTCCAGGTTGAGCCACTGGCTGCGCGTCACGGTGAAGCCCGGCGGCACACCCACCAGCTTCTTGGGACCCTCGGACACCTTGGCCAGCGGCTCGCTGGAGCCCGGCACGTCCGCGGCCTCGGGCAGCGCGTCGTTCACCGTGTCGCGGAAGCCCACGTTGAGCGAGTTGAGCAGCCAGTGCCCCGGCAGCGTCACCGCGTTGACGCCGCGGCTGAGCGCGCGGCCCGGGTTGTTCATCGTCGGCGGCGTCTGGTACGCGCGCCGCAAATCCCCCTGGGCGCGGATGAACGCGTCCAGGTTGTCCGGCTTGAGCACGCGCAGCTCCACGGGCCCCTTGTCCTCGAAGGCCACGTCCACCGCCACCGGCTCTCCGCTGCCATAGGCGCGCGGCACGGTGATGTAGAGCGGCTTGGCCATCGCCACGCCGGACAGCGCCACCGCCGCCAGTACCGCGAGTCGAGCTACCATCCTCATGACCCGAAACCTCCAGGAACCAACGAATCGCCGCGCACGGTGCCGCGCAGGCCCAGGTACGGCAGCGACTCCAGGTCGCGCCGCGCCGCTTCGATTTCAGGGGGCGTCGCCTTCTGCATCGGCGCGCCACGCCCCACGCGGGACTCGGACAGGTACCCGTCCATGGTGAGCCCGCCGAACAGCCGTCCCAGGTTCACCCCGAAGGACAGCGAGGTGGGCTCACGCAGCCCCGCAACCACCGGCCCCGCCGCAGCGAGCATGCTGGGCTTGTTGCCCGAGCACGACATGCGCAGCGTGTTCATCTCCGACTCGCTCGACGCGAGCACCACGTGATTGCACAGGGTGGCCCGCTGCACGGTGTGGCTGCCGCCGGTGAAGATGGCCTCCAGCGCCGGCGCGTCCTCCGCGCGGCCCCACAGCACCGCCACCTCCTGCGGCAGCGACGCATCGCCCCGCGGCGTCCACGTCACCGCCACCTGACGCGTGCGCGTGGGCCCCTCGCCGCCGGACGCCCAGAACGCCTTGAGCGACTCTGCCGTCAGCGTCTCGGGCAGCTTCAGCTGCATGGCCAGCAGCACCGGCGTCTCCTCGGGCACCAGCTTCAGCAGCTCGTCGGACAGGGGCGCCGTGTCCAGGCGCGCGGTGCCCTCCATCAGCGCTCCCGCGATGCCACGGCCCACCAGCCGGTCGCCCTCCACGCCGAACTGCAGGCGCGTGTCCTCGGACAGGCCCAGCACGTGGGTGAAGAGGTGCGCGTCACGGCCGAAGGTCTGCGGCTGGAAGCCCAGCTCCACGTCCACGCCGTCGCTGGCCTCGAGCTTCGGAAGGTCCGCGCACAGGCCCTGGAGCACCGCCACCGGGTGGCGCGCGAAGACGACCCGGTCGGCGACCTTGGCCGCCCACAGCGTCTGCTCCGCCACCAGCCAGCGCTTGAGCTCCACGCCGTCCGCCTTCGGCGCGGGCGTGCCGCCCGGGCACGTCTTCGCCGTCAGCGTGCCGCGGCTCGCCACCGAGTCCAGCACGTCGTAGGCGGAGACCATGGAGGTCCGCGAGCCGGGGACGATGAAGGCGGGCGTGCTCGCGCGCGCGTCACCGGCGAACCACGTCACGCGGAAGGGCGTGTCACCGAGCTTGCCGAGCATCAGGTCCAGCACCGCGCCCTTGAAGTCGGCCTTGAGGTCCTCGCCGGTGGAGCCGAAGAACGCGGCCCAGCCTCCGACGAAGCCCTGGCCCAGGGGCTGGGAGAGCTGCGAGCGCAGCCACGCGTTGCGCGCCAGCGCGTCACGCACCTTGGCCGGGTGGTGCACGTCCAGCCACACGGCCGGGGGCGCGCCCGAGCCGGGCACCTCCATGTCGGCCGTGGTGGGCTCCGGCAGGCCGTCCACCTCGGGAGGCGGCACGGAGCCGTTGGCGCTCGCGCCGGTGATGAGGGGCGTGTGGGGCGTGCCGTCACCGCCGGAGGAACCGGTGCGACGGCCCATCAGGAACGCGCCGGCGACCAGCACGCCGACGACGACCACACCCGCGCCGATGAGCACTCCCTTGGGAGGGCCCGAGCGGGGCGGAGGGCTCGCCGGGGGCGGCGGCGTGCCCGGAGGCGGGCTCGACACAGACGTCATGGCATCCACTCCTTGAGACGGAAATAGCCGACGAAGGCGTTGTTGGAGGGCACGGGGCGCCACTCGCGCGGCGCCTCGTCGGCGAGATTGTGGAGGAGCCCGGTGCGCACCTGGGCGCCCTTCTCCCCCGGGTGGTAGACGACACGCGCTGGCGCGTGGGCCCGGTCCTCGGGGCGCACCACCAGCATGAGATGGAAGACGGGGCCTGAGTCATGCTCGTGGAGGAACGCGAGCACGTCGCCGGTGCGCAGCGACTCGCGCGTGGCGTCGTCGCGGCCCAGCAGCACCATGTTGCGGCGCACCAGCGTCTCCGCGTCCGCGAAGTCGGTGGGCGTGCCGCGCGCGTCGGTCCACAGCGGCGTCTCCAGCCGCGCGGGGGCGATGCGCTTGTACGCGGTGCGCACGGCGAAGCGGATGAGGCCCGCGCAGTCACGCTGGTCCGGATGCCACGCGGGGTCCTGCTTGCGCACCTGCGCGAGCGCCACCTGCGCCACCTGCCGGCGCAGGAGCACGTCGCGCGACTCGGGCGCTGGGACCAGCACGGCCTGCGTCCCCGAGGTGGCCGCGGGCGTGGAGCCCGCCTGCGGCGCGGCATACGCCACGAGCGGCGCAGAGGCATCCCTCGACGTCGCATGCGACGCAAAGCCCTCTCGCGGTGCCGCGTGCGCCACGAGCGCGGCCGCTTCCCACGGTGCCGCGTGCGACGCGGAGCCCGCCTGCGGCGCGAGCGCGGACACATCCCTCGGCGCCCCGAGGGACACGGGCGCGGAGGAACTCACGAGCAGGATGAGAGGCAGGGCGAGCATGACGGAGGACCGGAGCGCGTCACACGGACGCGTCAGTAGTCGCCCTCGCCGCCGCCGCTGTCGCCGTTCGACTGGAGCTCCTTGAGCGCCTCGGCCAGGTTCTTCGGCCAGCCGGCGCGCGTGGGCTTGGGGTCCGCCGACGGCACGTAGACCTCCGCCTGTCCGTCGCCGAGCACGTTCACCCACGCGAGCACGCGCGTGGTACCCGGCGTCGCCAGGGGGATTCGCACCATGCGGCGAACCTCCTGCGGCGTGCCCTCGAACAGCGACAGGTTCAGCGTCGCCACGGTGTGCGCCTTGTCGCCGCTGGGCCAGTAGTTCGTCGCCACCAGGTACACGCCCTTGGGCGGCGCGCGGTGGATGTAGAGGTACGGGCCGTACGCGGGCTGGTCGAAGTCACCGCCCTGCGAGTTCAGATAGAACGTCCCTCCCGACGGGCTCGCCGTGTCCGCCCAGTACACGTGCGCCATGGACGAGATGGTGAGCGAGCCATCCTTCACGCTCGAGTCCGTGGGCTCGTAGACGTGCAGGTCCGTGTACACGCCATCCGTGTCACTGGTCAGGATGACCTTGAAGGGCACGGGCGGGACCTGCGCGTAGCTGGTCGCCTGAGCGCGCGCGGTGCCCGCCTGGTTCGTGGCCATCACCGTGACGACGTTCTTCCCGCTCGCCGCGGGGAAGCTGCGGCTGAAGCGCCCGTTGAACGTGCGCATCAGGTAGCGGTCGCCGTTGATGGACACGACGACGGGGTCGATGGTGGCGTCGCTCACCGTGCCCTCGATGAGCATCATCCGGTCCACCGTCCAGCCACCGGAGGGCGCGCTCAGGCGCACCGTCGGCAGCGTCTTGCCCTTGCCGATGGGCACACCTTGCTGGCGCGGGTTGGCGGCGGGCGGCGTCTGCGACAAGAGCAGGGCGAGGATGACGGGAAGCATCACGCGTCCTTGATAGGAAATGGGCCCGACAGAGGTGTCGGTGACGGGCAGACTGCGCCCCCTCCACCTTCCATTTCAAGTCGCCTGCCAATCGTCAATAGGGGCGGAACCTCGCGGATTTCCGTCGATGCGCGTCATGGGCGCGGGCAGGCAACCACGCGCGCAGGCGCCGACGAGGGCCTTCTGCCGCACCCGGAGTCCAGGCAGACTCATGCCCCTCGACAGGGGGAGCGACGCGATGATTCAAGGGCTTGATCACATCCAACTCGCCATGCCCCCGGGCGGTGAGCCTCGCGCCCGCGCCTTCTACGGCGAGCTGTTGGGACTGAGAGAGATTCCCAAACCGCCAGAACTCGCGAAACGCGGCGGCCTCTGGTTCGAGCTCCCGGACGGGCGCGGGTTGCACCTGGGCGTGGAGGAGCCCTTCGTCCCCGCGAAGAAGGCGCACCCGGCCTTCCGCGTGCTCACCCTGGACCTGCTGGCCGAGCGCCTGTCCCAGGCGAAGGCGCCGGTGAAGTGGAGCCACGAGGTGCCCGACGTGCGGCGCTTCCACGGCGAGGACCCGTTCGGCAACCGGCTGGAGTTCCAGGAGCACCCGAGCGAGCACAAGCTCACCGAGGACGAGGTGCTCGCCGTGCTGTACGCGCTGGAGAAGGAGGAGGTCACCATCCCGACCGCGCAGCGCCTGCGCGCGGAGGAGGCGCCCAGCGGGGGCGTGCCCTTCGTGTGCTCGAACGGATGGTGCTTCGTCATCTTCAGCGACGCCTTCGAATGGGACTACATCCTGCGCGTCACCGCGCCGGACGGGCGCTGGCTGGAGTTCGCGGACATGATGGGCGAGCCCGGACAGCCCAGTCCCATGCCCCGGCTCGCGGACTACCGGCCGCCGGCCCAGATTGGACTCGACGTGTGGGGGCTCTTGGGCGAGAGCGAAGAGGTGGGTGAGGCGCGCCGCGTGCGGTAGTGTGCGGCCTTCGCCGAGAACCCCGACCCGGAGCGCTCGATGCCAACCCTGATTCCCGCCCCGTTGCGCGTGACAGCCGTGGGCAACAAGCCGAAGCTCATCCACGAGTTCGTGGGCAAGGCCACCACGCGCACGGGTGACGTCAGCGTGGCTCACATGAACAGCCCCGGTGGGTGGGAGGAGCCGGGGCAGCGGCCCGAGTTCAAGGAAATCACCCTGGTGCTCGCGGGCGTGCTGCGCGTGGAGCACAAGGGCGGCGTGCTCGACGTGCGCGGCGGACAGGCCGTCATCTGCGAGCCCGGCGAGTGGGTGCGCTACAGCACCCCGGAGGCCGAGGGCGCCGAGTACGTCGCCATCTGCCTGCCCGCCTTCTCCCCCAAGACGGTCCACCGCGACGACTGAGCGCTTCAGCGCGCGTTCACCATCGTCACGAAGAACTCGCGCAGCGCGCGGAACAGCCGCTGCGTGACGCGCTCGTACCAGGCCTGGTCCTCGTCGGACTCGAAGAACTCGTCGTTCCACGAGCCCATCCCGCCGAACACGTCCGCCAGCGAGCACGCGAAGAGTCCCCGCAGGCGCTCCTCCGACGAGGGGAACACCTGGAACAGCGTCACCAGGGAGAAGCGGCGCTCGAACACGTCCCACGCGCGCTCGCCCAGGCCCTCGGCTCGGAGCGCCTCGCGCACGGCGGCCAGCCGCTCGGGCGTGGCGTCGCGCAGCTGGAAGCCGGTGTTCTCCAGGACGAAGCGCGCCAGCCGGAACGCCTCCGCGAAGGGTGAGCCCTTGCGCGCGGCGAACTCCTCGGTGTCCCTCAGGCTCGACAGCAGCTCCGCGCGGGTGTCCGTCGTCGCGCGCGGCGACAACAGCGGCGAGCGCGCCACCTTCAGCGCGTTGAAGAGATACATCTGGTAGCGGGCGTCATTGGGTGCCAGCCGCAGCCGCTCGCGCTCCGGAATCATCCCCGGGTCCCGGGCGCGCTCCTCCTTCGTGGGGCCCATGGACTTGACGCGCTCGCGCAAGCCGTCCGGGATGAGGAGCTCCGCGCCGCGCGCCTTGCACGTCATCTGGAGCTCCTCCATGAGGTTGCCCATGGGGATGCCCTGCGTCTTCTCCTCGGGGCCCTCGCGCAGGAGCACGCGCAGGGACTCGCCGGTGTGGGGGAACTCGCCCTCCGGCAGGAAGCGGTTGAGGTTCTCCGCCGCGCGCGCCCAGACCTGCTCCGCGAAGGGCTGCGCGTCCGTCAGAGTGGCGAAGTCCTTCGCGGCGTCGGGGCTGGTCAGGTACAGGCGCTCGTCGGAGGGCACGAACTCCGACAGGCGCTCCGGGGGCAGCAGGCTCCGCTCGAAGTCGTCCGGGTCCAGCGTGCGGAAGAACGGCTGGAACGCCTCGGTGAGCACCACCTGCGCGCCGCCGCGGAGCACGGCGGACTGCAGCTCCTTGAGCAGGTCTCCGCCGAGCAGGTCGAACAGCGCGGAGCCCTCGCGCGAGGCCAGGTAGTCGGCCACCTGGGACGGAGCGACGGCGGGGCGCTGGTTCAATAGATTGGAGTCCGTGATGACGCGTGAGAGCGCCTCCAGGACCTTCTCGGGGTGGGGCTGGGCGCGCGCGAAGTCCACGAACTGCCGCGGGGTGATGAGCGACGCGCTGCTGAAGACGACCTCCAGCTGGTACAGGTTGTTGCCGCGCTGGGTGCGCACGTCGAGCACCAGCGCCTCCGAGTTGACGAAGGCCGCGGCCACGTGGTCCGGCATCTCGCCGGGGCCCATGCCGCCCAGGTCCATGGCGCGCACGCTCACCAGCTCCTCGCCGTCGAGCACCTCGCGCCACGCCTCCAGCGGCAGCTCGCGTCCCTCCCTGGTGCGGGCGCCCACCGAGTACGTGCCTGGGACCTCCAACAGCCGCAGCGTCCACCCCGAGCCCAGCTCCGTCTCCAGGCGGGTCAGGACGTCCAGCCACCGCTCCTTCTCCACGCGGAGCAGCGACACGGTCAACGCCAGCACCAGGTCATCCAGCTTCATGCACGTCCTCTCCCGGAACCCGCGGGCCTTCCGGCCCACGCGTCCCTCCCATCACGGGCACCCGTCCCCCTTCGTTATCCCATGCCCTCGCGCCCGCGTGGGCACGTCTGTTCCCCCGAGTGTCGGGCGTCGACGCTCCCGGGGCTGGGGGCGCTAGGCTTGACGGCGGCGCGTCAGGCGGGTCTCCACCGCGCGGTCCTCGCGGCCCTCGGGCCAGATGTTGAAGGACTGGAGGACGAGGGTGTCCGCGTCGGGCTGGTGAATCACGGTGCGCCAGCCCCACTGCTGCTTCTGGGTGACGCCCTGCTCGTCGCACATGCTCGCGGTGTAGCCGCCGAGCACGGACACGTGGCCGTCCTCCCGGGGCGCGCCGGTGGAGAGCATCATGTTGGCGCTCATGTGGAAGCTGTCCACCCAGGCCGCGGTGAAGTGCTCCTCGGTCTTGTCGAAGCCGAGGATGAGCTGGCCCGCGTGCGGCTTGCCCATGGCGGTGGAGTGGTAGTCGACGCGGACGAAGCGGCCGCCGAGCAGCGGTTCGATGCGCGCGTGCGTGCGGGACTCCTCGGGCGTGGCGGTGGGGTCGAACCAGGTACGCGTGGGGCCTTCCCAGTCGCCCGTCATCCGGTGCAGCAGTTGGTGCTGCGGCCCTGCGTCGAACTGCGTCGTGGGGGCGTTGGTGGCGTTCCAGTCCTGGCTCATGCCCCTTCGTAACCCGGGGCCGTCCCCTCGTCACCCTCGCCCGTGTCATCATCGCTGCCCACCCAGGAGCGTCCTTGAGCAACCCCGCCACCTCCTTCGTCGAGCTGCTCTCCGGTCTGCACGCGGGCTTCACCGCCGAGGGCCTCGCCGTCCCCGAGCCCGCGGCCTGGCCCGAGTCCCCCGCCGAGGCCGCGTCGGCGCTGTTCTCCCTGGCTGCGCGCACGGGGACGTTGGTGTTCTCGGTGTGGGCGGACGCGGAGACGGATGAGGCGGGCGCGTCGTTCTTCCTCCCGGTCGCGGACGCGCCTGGGCATGAGGGGTTGCTCGGGCAGCAGCGCAAGCCCGTGCGTCAGCCGTTCGCGCGGCAGCTGCATGCGCCGCTGGCGCGGGCCATCGCGGAGCTGTCGAAGCGGGGGCGGGACACGGCGCGTCCCGGGCGGGGCACGGTGACCTATCCGTTCGACGTGGAGACAGACCCGGAGGTCCTGTTCTGGGTGACGTTCGCGGACAGCGAGGTGGCGCCGAGCATCGTCGCCCATGCGCGAAGCCGGCAGCTGCGCGCGGACCAGCCGGCGTTCTCCACGCTGAGCCTGGGACGCGAGGAGGCGGTGTATCTCACGGAGCGGTTCCTGCGGCTGGACTCGCTGTTCCAGGGGACGCCCGTGGTGTTCTCGGGAGAGATGGGCACGGGGCGCAGCACGTCGCTGCACGCGGTGATGGAGGTGCTGCCGGACTTCACGAATGTGCTCGCCGCGCTGGAGCAGCCGAGGTCGGCGGATGCGCGGCTGGGGACGGCGCGCGTGGGGGAGTCGATGCCGCTCGCGCAGGTGCTGCGCGCGTTCCTGCGGCAGGACCCGGATGTGGTGCTGGCGGACGAGGCGCGGACGGTGAAGGACCTGGAGCTGCTGCTCAACTGCGCGCTCACGGGTCACGCCACTGCGTTCGTGCTCGAGGCGTCGGGCCCGGAGGGGGTGCTCGAGAAGCTGCGTGAGGCGATTCCAGGGCTCCCCGTGGCGCCACTCATCGTTCATCACTCGCGCGAGGCATCGGGTGCGCTCCGGCGTGAGATCTACACCGTGCGATACGGCGACGATGGGAAGGGACTCGTCGAAGCGTGGCGTGCGTCCGCGGCTGGATAGGCTCCCGTCCGCACTGAGCTACGGCCGTTGGTCAGGCTTCGTCGTCGGGGAGGAGTGTCCGGAGAAGCTCGTCATCAGGACCCAGCGGGCGCCAGCCTGCGGGCGGAGGACTCGCGCGAAGCGTAGCTCTCGCTTGCCGAACCCGCTCCTTGTGCGTGCTCGGCGTGTCGGCAGACCAGCAGCCGAGCACTTTGGCGACTTGGAAGCGACTCTCCTCATCCATGACGACTGGCCAGCCTTGGGGAAGAGTCTCGGACAGTTCGCGTACAAGTACGTCACGTACGAAACGTGTGACCTGCTTCCGCTGCTCCGCCTCGGCAAGCAGCCCGCTCATCACCTGAACCCCGGCAACATCATCCTGCCCAAGTTCCTCGGCAAGAGCGTTCAGTGGGACAGCAGGACGTGCCTCGGCAAATGCGGTCAGCGAATCAAACCCACGGTCACGAACCCGTTCATAGAGGCGTGCTTTCCAGTTCCCCTGCCATGAACGACCGTCCGTCATCGGGTACTTCCCTTCGTGAACTTCATGGGGACGTCGTAGCGCCTCATACGAGAAGCGACAATGTTCAGGGCTTCATTCCGCGTCAACATGCGCCCAGCTTCGACCTCCGCTTCGAGTAGTGCCTCCATGATCATCCGGTTCCATTCTCCGGACCAGATGCGCCCCAGCTTCCAGTTCCCTCCTCCGTGAATCGCCTCGTGGTGAGACCGCTCCAGCCGGACGCAGAACTGGTCGATGTCCATGTCGCCCTTGAATCCACGCGCCTCGAACCACTCGCGGTGCTCCTTCGGCATGACGTGGTGCTTCGGGGCCTCGGACATGCCCGCGCCCGCTCTGCCCGTCACGTGCATGCCTCGCACCTCGGGGCTGTCCCCCAGCGCCTCTCGCACGCCCTCGGGCAGGCCCTGGTGCGCCTGCGCCATCATCACCTGCCCACCGTGGATGCGGACCGCGGCGCTCACGACGGGGAGCGAGATGACACCCGCCTGCACCAGCCTCCGCATCATCTCCACCCACTCGGCGGAGACGACGAGCCGCGAGCCCGCCATGACGCCCCCCGAGCTCATCACGAGCCCCATGCCGAGCGTCGCGGGGGCCGCTGGGGGCAGCCTGGGTAGCGACATCTTCAGCGTGGAAATCAGGGCCAGCATCTCCAACGTCTGCACCGCGACCATGACATTGCTGCCCACCTCCATCGCCGAGCGCGCGTCCCTGAGAATCGTGTCGAACTCGCCGCTCAGCGTCCCCATCAACTCGGGCATCTGGGTCGCAGCCACCTCGACGCGCTCTGGGTCCCCTGACGCAAGCTCCCTCAACGTGGGCTCCATCAAGCCCTGCACCCGGTGCAGGTCCGCGAACAGCTTCTCCGTGCCGAACATGGGACAGTCCCGCAGCAAGGCGTCAGCAAGCTGGAGGAAGTCCACCCAGGTGGCCAGCAGCAGGGCTCCGAACATCGCACCTTGGAGTCGCGGCCCCGCCATGCGCAGGACGCCCAGCTCCATGTCCGAGTCCTCCACCTCCGACGCGACTCCCGCCAGCACGGTGGCGCTCCCCAGCACTTCTCGCAGCCACGCCTGTTGATTGGCACCGTGGTCGAGATAGCGCGTGAAGGCCCCACCCAGACTCCGCCCCCCACGAGCAGCTGAACGCGATGCGAGCTGGGAGCGCATGGCCTCGCTGCGCTCCATGGACTGCTTCACCTCGCCAATCGCCTTGAGCACCGCTCGACGCGCGAGAGCGGCCTGCGGCCCTCCACCACCCCCGACTTGTGTTGCTTCGGCCCGTGGTCCCACGTGACGCCAGAGTGGATTCCCACCTCTTGACCCCGAGTTGGAGGGCGACCGAGGAAGCCCCACACGCGACTCCTGGTGCAACACACCGCCACGTTCAGGCGCATAGGGAGTCGAAGCGCATCCCGTGGCAAGCAGCACCCATACCAGCAACAAGGCCTCAGCGCGCATGGTCCACCCCCAGGCCCACCGATGCGAAAGCCCCAGGTCGCAGCGTCCCTTCCGACGTGGGGAACAGCAGCGTGCCGCCCGTCCCCATCGCGTAGAGCGTCCCGCCCAGGAACCTCCAGCGGACCTCCGCCGCGCCCAGATAGCGCGCCCCGGGCTTCCCAGCTCCGACGGCGAGACCCTTCAGCGCCACATCCAGGGCACGCTCGAAGAACTGCATCGCCACGCGTCCATCCACATCGGCGCGGCCCCAGGTGAACGCCTCCACGCCGAGCGACAGCCTCAAATGCCTGCGGAGCCCTCCGTAGCTGACGGCATCCCACTTCACCTCCGCCTCACCGAAGGCGGAGTAGCCCTCCGGGAAGGACACCTCCGCGAGCGGCACGACCGCGGGCCCCACGGCCTGGAAGCGCGCCAGTTCGTAGTCCGCGCCGAAGAAGCCTTGCCGGAATCCCCCCTGCTGACGTCGCGCCTCCAGCCGGAGCCGCAAGTGGAGCTTCTGCGCACGCGTGTCCACGCCAGCGCCCACGACGGCTCCCCACGCGCCACCCTCGCCCGGCCGCCCGCCCCACCCCGCGACCAGATGGACCGCACGGTCCGACCGCACCAGCAACCCGACCGTCGCATCCACGTGCGCCAACGTCACCGACGGTGCACGTCCCCCAGCAAGCCCCCAGTCATGCACGGCGGAGAATCCCAACGTGTAGCGTCCGGGTTGCTCGGGTGGGCCGAAGAAGAGGTGCTCCACGTCCAGGGAGAGCTCGCCCCCCATGAGTCGCGCGCCCAAGGCGTCCGACGTGAAGGCCTCCACATAGACAGGCCCCAGCGTTCCAGTGAGGAGCCCCCCGACCGGGTGGTAGTCGGGGTTCGTGCGATGGGAGTAGCGGCGGACCAGATGCCCGGACAGGAGCCGGTGCTCCTCCAGCGGACCGAACCAGACTCCGAGCGGCGCGTCGTCTGAGCCGAACTTGAGGCCACGGACGAGCTGCCCCCAGTCCGAGAGCGTGTCCCAGTCCTCTCGACGCACGCGTGCTCCGCCGCCGTCCCCGTCCCACAGTCGGAAGCGCACGGGAGCGCCCAGGTTGAGCCCGAGCTCGGGTCCACCATCGAGGATGAACGTCGGCTCCACCTGCAAGAAGCCCGCGTCTTCCCCCACGCCAGCACGCGGCAGGAACGCCAGCGTCGTGGCCTCCAGGCGCATCAGGTAGCGCCACTCGCGCACGAGCGGTGGCGATGGCTCCGAGGCCCATCCCGTCGAGGACAGCAACAGCAGCAACGCGGCCAGACCGCTTCGCTTCCCGTGCATCATCGCCTCCCACGCGCCCCCGACCGAGGCACACATGAGAGGCACACCGAAGCGTGGCTCGTGTCCGCCGGGGCTGAGGGCTCGACGATGCACCCCAGGCCTGACAGTCGTCCGCGCTCGCCCGCAACAGTTCACCGGATACCGGGCCCTGGGGTAGCGAACGCGTGCGGAGGATATCGCCCCCTCGCCTCCGAGGGCAGCTTCCCTTCACGAACGAGGGGCTCGCCACTAACACGGTGTCGGATGGATGGGGCCCTTCGCTAGACTCCGGTCTACCGCGTGAGGGAAGGGGGAATGGTCATGCCGGACGCAAGTCCGAAGGACGGCACCGCCGACACGAGGCTCTTCGCCTCCGTCGTCGACGCCCGCTCGCGCAGCACCGCCGACACCACACGAACCCTCTGGGTGGCCCCCCTCGTGGTGGCCCTCCACGCCCTCCTCCTCGTCGGCCTCGACAGCATCTGGCACGGCGCCACCCGCGCCTCCACGCTCACGACGAAGGACGAGGACACCCTCGTCCTGCGCCTCCTCGCCGCGCCACCTCCGCCCCCGCCGGCCCCCGCCACCCCCTCCGCTCCGCGCCTCGCCAGCGCCCGGCGCGCCCGCCCCTTCCCCAAGCCCACCCTCTCTCGACCCCAGCACTCACGGCCCGAGACACCGCCCGTCATCGACCCGGCCGTGGCCCAATCCCAGGTCGCCGCGCCCGACACCGTCGCCACCGCCACGCCGGGCGGCGTCTCCGGTGGCGTCGCCGGAGGCATCATCGGCGGCATGGTGAACAGCGTGCTCGTCGCGAGCAGCGCGGGCCTGCTGCCCGTCACCCCTCCCCCGCCCACCGCCGAGCAGCGCGCCGCCTGGGAGGAGGACTACTTCGAGGTGATGTTCCGCGACCGCTTCGAGAACGTGCGCTACCCGCACCAGGCCGCCATGGCCGGCATCGAGGGCCGCTTCGCGCTGCGCATCACCGTCGGCGCCCGAGGCCAGCTCCTCGCCCTCTCCATCGTCGGCCGCTGCCCCCACTACGTCCTCTGCGACGCCGCGATGGCCGCCGTGCGCGAGGCTGCCCCCTTCCCGCCGCCTCCGTCCGCGCTCGGCCCGCGAGTCACCGTGGAGCTGCCCTTCAACTACCACCTGCGCTGACAGGCTCCGGCGCCAACGCGCTCAGCGCGCGACACGCACGCCACCGCGAAAGGCTCCACTCCGGCCAGGACACGTCCGCGCACGCCCGGGCCCTGAACTCGTCGCTCAGCTGCTGCGTCGACGACAGCCCCCGCGCCAGCTCCGGCACCGCGTCCAGCGAGAGCTCGTACAGGTACCCCACGTCCACCACGCCCTCCGCGCGCGGCGCGCCCTCGACCGACTCGCGCGCCAGCTCCCGCGCCAGGTTGTGCCGGACGATGAGCGCGTCCGGGTTGATGACATTCACCGTCACCACCGCCCCCAGCGCCGCGGCGAAGGCCCCCACCGCGAAGCGCTCCGGCCGCCACCACAGCGTCACGCCGCGCCACGCGAGCACCCCGCCCAGGAACACCATGAACACGTGCGTGAACACCCGCAGCCGCGTGTACCCGAAGGCATCCTCGTACATCCCCAGCCGCTTCATCGCCGAGGCGAGGATGGCCACCGTCAGCACCGTCATCACGCTCGCCGCCACCTGGAAGGCCACCTTCGCCTTCGCCGTCCCGCGCACCGTCCACCGCGCCAGCCCCATGATGAGGCACAAGGTCAGCATCGACACGAGCAGCAGCTCGAAGAAGCCCCGGCGCGCGTACTCCGCATACGAGTACCCCGGCGCCGGCGCCACCGCGTCCCCCACGAAGAGGTACGCCACCTGGAAGCGCACGAACACCAGGAACAACACATCCACCGCGATGAGCAGCGTCAGCGCCTCGGTGAGCCCCAGCCACGCCCGCCCCTCGCCCACCTCCTCCTCGCCTGGCTCCCTCCTCGTCCGGCGCCGCAGCGCGTGCCCCACCAGCGCCGCCGTGGCGCTCGCCGAGAACAGCACGCCCGACACCCGCCCCACCCCCTCCTCCAGCACCGCCCCCACCTCCAGCGCCATCACCCGCTCCAGCGCGGAGGCGAACGCCGCGTCCGCCGACCCGAGCAGCAGCAGGAACACCCCCACCACCGGCAGCGTCAGCACCAACCCGCGCAGCAGCGGGAAGACCCCGGGCGCCCTCGCCATCGCTCCGCGCAGGTCCACCGCCTCGCGCACCATCGCGGGCGGCTGCACCAGGCTGCGGAACACCGTGGACACCACCACGCCGGGGTAGTCCCCCAACGCCAGCCGCTCCACGCGGCCCGCGGCCCAGAAGTGCGCCACCAGCGCCAACAGCGCCCCCACCGTCAGCAGGTTCAACAGCTGGAGCCACGGACTGTCGCGCACCGCCATGAAGCCCGCGACCACCAGCAGCGGCGTCAGGAGCCACGTGTTCGGCGCGGCGCGCTGCCAGCCCTCGCGGCCCCCCACCCCGAGCAGCGCGCCCACCAGCGCCAGCACCACCAACGGGAACGACACACCCCAGTGCTCCCGCCCCAGGAGCACCTCCGCGAGCACACCCACTGCCAGGGCCACGCCGAGCGTGCGCCGGGGCGCGAAGGGCTTCACCCGGGGCCGGACGACGGGCTCCACGGGAGCGGCGCTCCTGGCGGTCGTGGGAACAGCAGGCAAGGACGATGACATGACGGCGCACCCCGGACGGACGTCGGCTGAAGACGTCCGCAGGATGCGTCCTGCCCGTGCACGCGGGGCTTCGGAGCGGGCGAGCGGTCGCCCGCGCCACCTGGCCGGCCTACGTCCCCGGCTGACCGGCCTTCAGCCACCCCTCGCGCTCCAGCAGCCCCACCACGCGGGCGGCCACCTCGTCGCGGATGCGGTGCACCAGCACCTCCGACTTGCCCTGGGGGTCATCCAGCGGCCAGTCCTCGCGCTTGAGCCCCGGCACGCTCGGGCAGGCCTCGCCACAGCCCAGCGTGATGAGCCAATGCGCGTCCTTCGCCAGCTCGTCCGTGAGCCGCTGGGGTCGGGCGCCCGTCAGGTCCAGGCCCGCGTCGCGCATGGCCTCGAGCACCTCCGGGTGCACCTGCTCGCCAGGCTGCGTCCCCGCGGAGATGGCCCGTGCCTTGTCCGGGTCCGCCAGCACGTTGAAGAACGCCGCCGCCATCTGCGAGCGACCCGCGTTCCGCACACAGGCGAAGATGACCTTGTTCATCGCTACGACTCCTCCTGGTCCCTGGCCGCGCCGCGCCCCTCCCCCGCGCGACGCTCGTCATGAGGGCATCCCCTCATGGGCTGCCCCGCGCGGAAACTGACACATCCCGTGAAGGGATGCTCGCAAAGAGAGCGGAAAGGCCCTTGTCTGTCTGTATGGGTTGGTAAGGCCACAGCGGACAGCCCGGTGGTGTCTGCCCTACCCCATTGGTCAACGCTTGTCTGCGGGACACCGGGCCCCCCGCAGGAGAGGATGCATAGGTTCAGGCGACGACCATGCACCCGATTCCCACATGGCTCTGGGGCGTCTTCTGGGCGGCGGTGTTGACGCTGCTCGTGGTGGACCTGCTCGGACACCGGGGCCACCACGGCGAGTCCCGCCGGGCGGCCTGGATGTGGACGGGCGTGTGGGTGACCGCGGGCCTGGCTTTCGGCGGGCTGGTGTGGGCGGTGCTCGGCCCTCACGCGGGCCAGGAGTACCTGGCGGCGTGGCTCATCGAGAAGAGCCTCAGCCTGGACAATGCCTTCGTCTTCCTCGTCATCTTCCAGAGCCTGTCGGTCCCCGTGCGCGCGCAGCACCAGGTGCTGTTCCTGGGCATCTTCGGCGCGCTCATCTTCCGCGCGCTCTTCATCTTCGTGGGGGCGGCCGCGCTGGAGCGCTGGTCCTGGGTGTCCTACGTCTTCGGCGCCATCCTGCTGGTCACCGCCTGGCGCGTGCTGCGCGAGGACCCGGCGAAGCAGCGGGACAACCGGGCCGTGAGCTGGCTGTCGCGTCACCTGCCGGTGACGCAGCACCTGCATGACAAGAAGTTCATCGTCCGTCGCGAGGACGGCCGCCGCGTGGCCACGCCGCTCCTGTTGGCGCTCTTGGGCCTGGAGCTGACGGACATCCTCTTCGCGGTGGACTCGGTGCCGGCGGCCTTCTCCGTGACGAAGGACACCTTCATCCTCTACAGCTCCAACGCCTTCGCGATTCTCGGCTTGAGGGCGCTGTACCTGGTGCTGGCGGGCACGCTGGGCAAGCTGCGCTACCTGCACTACGGGCTTGCGGGCGTGCTCGCGTTCGCGGGGCTGAAGATGGTGGTGACGCCCTGGTTCCACGTGCCGCCGCTGCCGTCGGTGCTCGTCATCGTCGCGCTGGTGGGCACCGCCGTCGTGGCCAGCGTCATCGCCCGCCGCCGGGAGGCCCCGGCCACCCCCCAATGAGGAGGGGCCGGAGCCGGACGCGACAGCGCGGCGTCAGTCCTCGACGCCCGCGCCCGCGCCGGACAGGTCGTCCGTGGCGTCGCCGAGCACGAAGCCGTCGAAGGCCGCGTTGGCCATGACCTTCACGCGCTCCTCGTGCTTCTTGATGAGCGCCATGTTCGCCGCGGCGGCCTTCTTGGACGCCTCCGAGAGCGTCTCGCCGGTGCCGTTGGCGGTGTCCGACAGCGCCTCGATCTGCTCCTCCAGGCCCGTGCGCGCCTCCTCGAGCTGCGCGCGCGCGTCGGCGGACAGCGAGCCGTCCTCGAGCTTCTTGTCCAGCTCCGCGACCTGCTTCTCCATGGCCTCCACGGCCTTGGCGCTCATCTGCTGCACCGCCGCCGAGCTCTCCGCCACCATGGACGCGTAGACGGTGGAGGTGATGGTCTGGAACTCGTTGGGCGACATGCCGTGCTTCTTCAGGCTCTCGATGTACGCGGCGCGCACGTCCGCCATCATGCTGCCCAGCAGGTTCATCGCCTCCATCGCGGAGTCGAAGGAGGGCTTCGCGTCCGCCCCCGAGCCGTGCTTGTCCCCGAAGGCCTTGGACTTCTCCTCGTAGGTCTTGAAGACGGGCAGCGACGACTCGCGCACCGAGAGGTACGTCGTCAGCCGGTCCTCCTTCAGCGCCAGCACCTCACCGTCGGCGGGCACCGTGAAGGGGTGGGCCTTGTTCAGCTCCACCAGCTCCTTCTGCTGCGTCTCGATCTTCTTGACGGCCGCCAGGCCGTCGCTCGCCTTGTTCGCGACCCACAGCCCGCCCACCACCATGAACCCGACGATGCCGAGAATGATGACGCCACAGCCGATTCCCACCCCGATGAGGACCTTCTTCATTCACCCCTCCGAGAAAAACGAGTCATGCCCCCCGTGCTATCCGGGTGCGTCCCCAGGAGCAAGTGCGCCATGCCTGCTCGGCAGGTCCGGAATACCCCGTGGAGTCGTCCAGGGCAGGCGAGGCGTCAGGGCCAGGCGGCCACATGCGCCGGGGCGGAGAGCACACGCGGCAGGCGGACCATGAAGAGGGTGCCGTCGCGCGCGTTGGAGCGCACGCGCAGCCGGCCGCCGTGGGCATCGACGATGTGCTTCACGATGAAGAGGCCCAGTCCCAGGCCGCCGCGGCCGTCCCGTGACTCGGGGCGCTCGGCGCGCTTCATGGGCTCGAACAGGCGCGACAGCAGCTCGGTGGGGATGGGGTCGCCCATGTTGTGCACGCAGAGCACCACGCAGTCGCGCGTGCCATGGGTGCGCACCAGCACCGGGCAGTGGCTGGGGCTGTAGCTGATGGCGTTGTTCACCAGGTTGGTGATGACCTGGGCCAGCCGGTCCGCGTCCCACAGGCCCGCGCCGCTGCCGCCGTACTCGAGCTCCAGCGTGCGCTCGGGGTGCGCGAGCCGCACCTCGTCCAGCACCTGCCGCGTCAGCTCGTGCAGGTCCAGGGGACGGGGCTGCATGGGGATGCCCCCGCCCAGCCGGGCCTGGGTGAAGTCCAGCACGTCGCGCAGCATGCGCGTGGCGCGATTGGCGCTGGAGAGGATGCGGTCGATGACCTTGCGCTGGCGCTCGTCCAGGTTCTCGCGCCGCAGGAGCGTGGTGGACGCCATGGTGATGGCGGACAGGGGGTTGCGCAAATCGTGGCCGACGATGCCGATGAGCAGCTGCTCGAACTCGGCGCGGCGCCGGGCCTCCTCCTCCGTGGCGCGCCGCTCGGTGACGTCCTGCATGGCGCCCACCATGCGCAGGGGCCGGCCGGCCGCGTCGCGCACCACCTGCCCCCGGTCCTCGACGACGGCCCAGGTGCCGTCACCCCGGCGGAAGCGGTACTCGTCGCGCCAGTGCTCCTGGCCCTGGTCCATGACGGCCTGCATGTCCCGGGCGACGCGCTCGCGGTCATCGGGGTGGATGCTGAGGGTCCACCAGTCGATGTCCATCGGCGCGTCGTGGGACGCCACGCGGAACTGGTGCAGGGCCAGCTCGCTCCACTCGATGCGCCCGGTGGCCAGGTCCCAGTCGTAGATGACGTCGCTGGTGGCGCGCGTGGCCAGCCGATAGCGCATCTCCGACTGCCGCAGGACCTCCTCGGCGCGGCGGCGCTCGGTGATGTCCAGGGACACGCCCGACACGCCGCGCACCCGCCCGTCCGGGCCCAGGTCCGGGGAGACGTAGGCCATGAACCACCCGCCGCCGACCTCCATCTCCAGCGAGAACGTCTCGCCCGCCTGCGCGCGGCGCGCGGCGTCGAGCAGCTCCGGCCGGCCCGCGTACACCTCCGCGGTGTTGCGGCCCACCATGGTGCCGGGCTCCACGCCCATGGCCTTCAGGCCCTGTCCCTCGAAGAGGGTGATGTTGCCCACGGCGTCGGTGGCCCACAGCACGACGGGCAGCTCGGTGATGACCCGGCGCAGC
This sequence comes from Myxococcus faecalis, assembly GCF_050039385.1. Classification (NCBI taxonomy): domain Bacteria; kingdom Pseudomonadati; phylum Myxococcota; class Myxococcia; order Myxococcales; family Myxococcaceae; genus Myxococcus; species Myxococcus faecalis. Next base: position 4,164,183 of record NZ_CP144336.1, read on the forward strand.
CGCTCCCGGGCCTCGTCGCGCTCCTTCTGCGCCAGGCGCGCCTCGGTGACGTCCGTGGAGATGCCGCACACCGCATGCGCCTGTCCGCCCACGCCGGGCAGGGCGAACTTGAGCGAGTGATAGGTATGCCAGCCGTCCGGGCGCCGCACGTGCTCGTCGGACTCCAGGGGCTGGCCGGTGGAGAGGACGCGGCGGTCATTGGCGGTGAACACGTCCGCCACCTCGCGGGAGAACAGCTCGTAATCGGAGTGCCCCACCGCTTCTTCCCTGCGCACGCTGCCGTGGACCTCGAAGGCCCGGTTGACGAAGAGGTAACGCCCCGAGGCGTCCTTCGCGTAGATGGCGGCGGGCGCGTGCTCCAGGATGTCGTGCAGCTTCGTCTCCGTCTCGCGCAGCGTCCGCTCCCGTTGGTGGGAGTGGCGCTGGACCGCGTCCGCGATGCACACGTCGATGACGCGGTTGAGCGCGCGCATGCCCTCGAAGTCCGGGGCCCACCCCGCGTCCTCCAGCACCTCCACGAGCACCTCCCGCAGCAGGCCGTACTCGCGCACCACCGCGGCGATGTCCGAGCCTTCCCGGGCATGCTCCGCGCCGCGCCCGCCCAGGGCCAGCGGACCGCTCCAATCAGGCGAGACGCTGAGCACGCGCAGCAGCTCCACCACCGAGTCCACCCAGGCCTGGGAGCCCGTCAGCTGCTCGAGGCGTCGGCGCGGGGCCTCGTCTGCCGCCGCGCCCGCGCGGGCCTCCCAGCGCCGGGCGATGTCCTCCCGTCGCGAGGACAGGAGGTCCAGCAGGAGGCTGGTGGGCATGGGGCAGGGGTTCATGGGCACGCCCTCCTCCCCCGTCTCGAGCGAGGCCAGGACCGACACGTCCCAGCCACGCAGCGCGCGTCCTCCCGGGGGCGCGCTCGTGCTGGCCCGCCCTTGGCCGGTCGCTCGTGGGAGCGGACCGTGCTGGATGATTCGCGCGGAGGCATGGCCGTCAGCAATGGGATATTGCGCCCGAGGCTTGCGGGCTCCTCGCCCTCTCGTGCCGACTGGACGCAGCCCCGCTCGGGAGGCGGGCATCAGGGCGCTGCGTGTGCTCTGCGTGATTCATGCGCAGGGCACCGGCGAGCAGGCGCCCCACAAGCCACGTCGGGCACGCCGGGCCTGGGCCTCCAGGGCTTCGAGTTCCCGACGGCGTGAGTCACCCGCGGGCGGGACATGGAGCACGCAGGCGAGGCCCCGCTCCACGAGCAGCGCGCTCACGTCGCGGCCATCGACGAAGACGTAGGCGAGCCGGCGACCGAAGCGGTCCTCACACGCCTCCGCGTCGACGAGCGTCACCTGGCGGCCCTCGACAAGGCTCCGGTTGAACGCGTGCGCCTCGCGGCCGAAGCACTCGCGTCTGCCCGCCGTGAGCTCCGGGGTGTCCGCGAGCAGATAGCGGACACGCACGCCGCCCTCCAGGACGAGGGTGTCACCGTCGAGGACCTCCGTCACCAGCCCCGTCGAGGGACCACACCTGCCACCCGGGTCCGCACCGCACCCGAGGGCGCTCGTGACGAGCCATGCCGTCAGGAGGACGAGCCACCGGGTCGCGGGGATGGGGCTCAGCGCGGGCATGCGCGGTTCTCCAGTCCCGGCGTGCCCCGGTCTCCCAGGCCATAGCGCGCGCTCGAAGGCGCGGCGCAGAAGCTGCCTGGCAGGTCATTGCGCTGGGCATCACTGCTCGCGGGGTCCACCTGCCAGGACACGCCCGGCGTCGCGGCGTTCGACCAGCTGATGGCGTCCAGCACCCTGCCGTCCCTCATCAACCGGAGCGAGCGGGCTCCCGCGGTGTTGGCGAGGTTGAAGGAGAAGGTGGCCAGCACCGCCGGCAGGCCCCCGTTGAGCGCCGGGTCCAGGCTGCGCGCGAGCACCGCGCGGGTGCCAGTCCTCAGCGACAAACAGAGCGCGGCGTCGAGCGGCGTGCTCGCTCCGCTCTCGTTCATCAACGTGACGCCGTTGAGGTCCACCTCGCGTGTCGCGAGGATTTCGACCCACTCGCCCACGCCGTCGGCGACCACGGTCGGGTCCCCCATGAGCTCCGTGAGGACGAGAGAGCCGACCTCCGGTACGCGGACAGCGCGAGCGCGTCCCGTGACCCGGTCGATGCAGGTGGAGCCTGGGGGACCGGCATCTGGCGGTCCAGCATCCGGCGGACCGGCGTCGCGAGGCCCCGCGTCCGAGGTCGAACCTGCATCGCGCCCGCCATCCGTGGAGCCTCCACCTGAAGAGCCCGCGTCGCGCCCTGCATCCGATGCACCGGCGTCCCCTCCGCCGCCATCCGCGGTCCCGGCGTCTGTGTCGCCCTCGGTGCATCGGGCGTTCCCGCGTCCCGGAGTCCCCAGGTTGCCACGCTCGCCATAGCGCTCCCGTGCGGGACACCATGACGACAGTGAATCGTTGTCGGACGCATTCGCTCGCTCCACCGACACCTGGGTCGCCACGCCCTCGCGTGCGGGGCCGTACTCGACCGCGTCCACGACCACGTCCCCTGCTCGTACGAGCACGACACCGCCCGCGTTGCGGAGGTCCACACCGAACGTGGCCAGCGGCGTGGGCAGCCCTCCGTTCAGGACCGCATCCGCGCGACGGGCGAGCAGCGCGTACCCTCCCGCGGGGAGCGACAGACATTGCGTCCCCTGCAGCCGTGTCCCCGAGGTGTCCGAGCCCACCGTCAATCCATTCAGGTCCACCGGAGCCAGGGCCAGGACCTCCACCCACTCGGCCGAGGTGTCATCGCCGATGGGGTTCACCATCAGCTCGGTGATGACCAGCTCACCCACGCGGGGCCACCGCACCGGACGCGCTGCCAGGCCCTCCAGCGGGGAACAGCGCTCCACGCCCGCCTCGCCTCCGGAGGCTCCTTCCGTCGGAGCACAGGGCGCGTTCGCCGAGCCCGGACTCCCCTGGAACCCACCACCCACGGTGGAGCCTCCGGAATCACACCAGCGCGTCGGGTCGTCATTGCCGGCGGAGTCCGGCACCAGTCGCCCGTCATACACACGCGCGACACCACTCTTCGCGGGCGCCGTGAGCGGGACTTCATCCACCACCCTGGAACCACACCGCAGCCCCAGCCGTCCCGACGAGTTCCCCAGCGCGCCCAGCGAATCGCCGTAGGACAGGTCCACGTGCGCGGGCACGGTTCCCTCGCGAACGTCGCCCAGCACCAGGTAGTCACCGGGTGCCAACGACAGCGGCGCGTCGAACAGGAAGGTCTTCTCCTGCGAGCCATCCGAGCGCGAGGCATGGAGCGTCAGTCCCTCCAGGCTCACCGGCACCGAGAGCGGATTGTGCAGCTCCACGTACTCGCGCCCCGTGTCCGTTCCGTCGGGGTCGTTCAGGTACTCGGTGATGACGACGTCCCCCGGCAACAGGTCCGCGCAGGCGTCCTCTGCCCACTCCTCCGCCGGCGCCCCACAGCCGCTCAACCCCACCACGCACAACCACCATCCCCAGCGCCTCACGTCACCCCTCCTCATCACCGACTCCCCTCCCCACCACTCCACGCTTCAGAAACCGCGTCTCCACCACCAGCCCCTCCTCGTCCTCCCGCGAAGGTGCTCAGCGCATGCCACGTCAGAACCGCGTCTCCACATCCAGTTGGAACAGGTGGCGCGGTTCATCCGGCGGCGTGCGCGCGGTCCGCGCGTCCTTCAGGTCCACGACCCACGCGTAGCGCCCTCGCATCGTCGTCCTCTCCAGGACGCTCCAGCGCAGGTCCACCGTCGTGCGCACCTCCTGTCGGAGCCGCGTCCTCTCAGACAGGTCCTCGTCCTTCCACTGGACCCGACCTCCCACTCGCCAGGACTCCGCCGGCCGAAGCTTCAGCTCGACGAGCGCCCGCCCATCCCATCGCGCCGTCGTCGCCCCCGTCTCCACCACGCGCGCATGGCCGTACTCCCAGGCCACCTCGACCTGCTCCGACAACACCGAGCGCACCCGCGCCGTGGCGCCCTGCCGCCCTCCGTTCGAGCACGCCGCCATCTCCTCCGGCTCCGCGTCCCCGTCCCGCTCCACCTCCGCGCACAGCGTGGACAACCCCGCGCCGGACAAGCGCGCATCGAGCCGGAGCGACGGCTGCAACCACGTCCAGGCCAGCACATCCACCCGGGCCGAGGCCCTCAGACGCGTCAGCCCCGCGGTCCCCTCCACCACGCCATCCGAGGGCAACGTCCAGCCATCCACCTGTCCGCGAAGCCGCCACGCGCCCTCGTCGCGGTGCAGGTAGCGCAATCGCACGCCCAGCTCGTTGCGAACCCGCTGCCCCTCCAACACGTCCGCTCCCGAGGTCGCGCCACTGTAGGGATTCACGAAGCCCCGTCCGTAGTAGCGCAGCGACACCTCCAGCTCTCGCCCCACTCCCGAGACCACCGTGCGCTGAAGCGCCGCCCAACCCCCACCCGCCCCCGGCACGGAGTCGAAGCTGCGCGAGAGCTCCAGGAAGACATCCACCGGCCCCGCCCCCCACGCCGCATCCACGCCCACCGCGCCGAAGCCCCCGCCCGACGGGTAGCGAGCGCCCGGCTGGAAGTCGAGCACCGCGCCCTCCACCGCGAACCCGGGCCGCGCCCCCCACCCCGTCACCCCGAGTCGCGCTCGCGGCGAGACCGCCAGCGTCGCGTTGCCCCCTCCCGCCCACTCACGAAACACCCCTGGCAACGAACCAGCCCGGAGCTTCTCCCTGCGCACCCCCGCCACCAGCACCTCCGGCGCCGCGCACGCGCCCGAGGAACACCCGCCCCTGTCCAACACCTCCGAGCGCCGCACCGAGCGCCCCTGATACGAACCGAAGCCCGTGAGCGTCAGCTCCACTCCGCTACCCAGCGCCCCACGCACGCTCCCCGCGACCCCGCGAAAGGCCTCGTCCCAACGGAAGTCCGGGGTGATGTCCGCGTCGCGCGCGTCCTCGTCACACGCCGAGGACGTCAGCAGGCACTCCCGCTCGAGCGCGCCTGGAGGACGCACGCCATCATCCGGAAGGACACCCTCCGGCGAGGGCAGCGCCGTGGTGTCCAGCGTGAGCCGCTGACCGAACCCCAGCCGATACGTCCCCACCAGCACCGAGGCCCGCGTCCCCGTCCACCGCGCATGGAACTTGGGCAGCAACACCGCCGAGCCCGGCGCCTCCACCACGAGCGCCCGACTCCGCGCATCCCGCCGAGGCATCCCCACCTTGCGACGCGCCCACACCGCGAGCACTCCGACGCGCAGCCCCCGAAGTCCTCCGGCCCGCATCTGCAGCGCCACCGGAGGCCCTCGCGAGTCCGACAGCGCGAACGCCGTCAGCAACCTCGCGTCCCCCGTCACGCGCCCCGACTCCTCCCCCACCAGGAACGGCGCGAGCCGCCGCACCTCCGCCTCCGTCAGGAGCGCTGACGCGTCACCGGCGTCACGCGCACGCAACCACGCATCCACCTGCGCGTACGTGAGGCCCGGAAGCGAATGGAGCATGTCCCGGGTCGCCCGCTCCGGCTCGACCCCCGCCCGGCGCAGCGCCACCAGCGCCGCCCAGCTCTCGGCGGAGAGCGTCCCCTCTTCCAACAGCCCGAACAGCTCCAGCTCACCGTCGACGTCGGGCTCCACCTCGTACGGGGCCGCCCAGGCCGACGACATCCCCCACAGCCACAACCACCCCCACCACCCCAGGAACCGATGCACGCGGCGCCGGCACTGCACGCCACAGACCACGCTTCCCTACAGTGGCGCCCCACGCTTCCCGCATCCGGACCTGGGATTGAGCGTCCAGCCTCCGGACACCCCGCGAGGCCTCAGGCGAGGACCTGATGCCGCGAGTCCACCAGCAGCAGCTCCTCCATGACGGACCGGGCCGCCACCGCCCGGGCCAGCGCCGCCGCATAGCGCAGCCGCGCCTCGTCACTGCCATCCAGCGCCGCCCTCGCGCGCTCCAGGTCGGCCTCGGTCAACATCAACAACGCGGACAGGTGCAGTCGGTTCAGTTCCAACAAGGGGGACTCCGGAGGGGGGCGGCCGCTGCCTTCCCAGTATGACAGGAAGCACCGACGACCCCAGGTCCCCGTGTCGGGCTGCACTCCCGAGGCCAGCCGTCCTGTCAGGCGGATGACCCCTCGGGTGTGCGCCCCAGAACCCCTGGCCGCGCCGGAGCGGGCGCCGGGGGCCCATCCATGTATGCTGTCGGCCGCATCCACATGGGCCACGTCCACATCGTCCGAGACCTTCCCTCCCCCCAGGAGGGCTTCTCCCGCACCGTGCGCATCTACACGCCGGACGCGTACGACTCGATGCCCTGGCATCGCTTCCCCGTGCTGTACATGCACGACGGGCAGAACGTCTTCGCCCATCCGGAGTCCGCGCTCTTCGACACCTGGTGCGCCAACCTCGCGCTCGAACAGGCGGTGGACTCGGGCCACCTGGAGCCGTGGATCATCGTCGCGGTGGACTCGGGCCAGGGGCGGCTCCAGGAGTACTCCCCCTGGGACGACACCACGGGCCGGGTGAAGGCGCGCGGCGAGTCCTACGCGCGCTTCCTCGTCGAACACTTGAAGCCCCTGGTCGACCAGCACTACCGCACCCGCGAGGGCGCCGAGTGGACGGGCGCCATGGGCTCGTCGCTCGGCGGGCTGATGTCGCTGTACCTGGGCTCGCGCTACCCGAACATCTTCGGCCGCATCGGCGCGCTGTCGCCCACCGTCATGTGGAGCAACAGCCGGCTGTTCTCCGAGTGGGGCACCCACCCGCGCCGCTGGACGCGCATCTACCTGGACGCCGGCGAGCAGGAGTTCATCCACGCCGACGGCGTCCCGCTCGACTACGGGCGCGGCACGCGCGCGTTCTACGAGCACCTCAAGACGCTGGGCTACGCGGACCACGAGGTGTCGCTGGTGCTGGAGCCGGGCGGTGAACACCACGAGCGGGACTGGCAGCGTCGGCTGCCCCTGGCGATGCGCTGGCTGCTGGCGTGAAGTCCGGCACCTCCGTCCCCCTCGAGCAGCGCATCGTCTACTCGCAGGTCGTGGAGGGCCTGTTGCAGCACGGGCTCTCCGGCCGCATCTCCCCCCGGCTCCAGAAGCGGCTCGAGCAGGCCGGCATCAACGTGAAGGGGCCGCTGAACCCCACCTATCCGGTGGTGATGTGGAGCCGCTGCCTGCGCGTCATCGTTGAGGAGACCTGGCCCGGTCTCACGCTGGAGGAGGGCTTCCGCCAGCTCGCCGCCGCGCACGTGGAGGGCTACGGACGCACGTTCATCGGCCGCGCGGTGTTCGGCGTCATGCGGCTGCTCGGTCCCCGGCGGCTGGTGCTGCGGCTGCCCCAGACGCTGCGCGCCACGGACAACTACACCGAGGTGCAGCTGGTGGAGAAAAGCCCCACCGAGTTCGAGATGCGGATGAACTCCGTGCTCGACACCCCGGGCTACGCGGAGTCCCTCTTCGAGAACATGCTGCGCGTGGGCGGCGCGGAGTCCCCCAAGGTGACGACGCTGTCCGTGGAGGAGGGCCACACCACGTACCTGCTCACGTGGAAGGAGCGCTGAGGCCTGGTCACTTCTTCGTGGCCTGGATGAAGCGCACCGCCTCCCGCATCGCGTCCAGGTCGGTGTGCCGGGACAGGTACATCTCCTCGCCCAGGAGGCTGTGGTAGATGGGCGGCAGCTCGCGGTGCAGCAGGAGCGCGGGCCCCAGCTTCTTCACCACCTCGTCGTGCGAGTGCAGGTAGCGCCGGCCGTGGCGCCTGGCGCTGTGACACACGTGGTAGCGCGGCGTGTAGCGGAAGTCCGCCACCGGGTCCCCCGTCATCACCCGCGCCCAGAGCCGGTACACGTCGATGTCGCACGTGTAGTTCATCATGTCCGGGATGAAGCCGCCGGGCGGCCGCAGGTTGGCCTCCAGCACCACGAAGCGGCCGTCGGGCAGCCGGAAGAACTCCAGGTGGAACCAGCGCTCGCGCAGGCCGAAGGCCTCCACCACCTGACGGCCGAGCACGTCCAGCGCGGGGGGAATCTCCAGGTGGCTCCAGAAGGAGATGTCGCGCCGCTCGACCACCGTCTCCATGCCGCCGTCGCTGTACTCGTGGCTGAGCGTGAAGACGATGACGCCGTGGCGGTCCACGATGCCGTCGTAGGTGACGATGGTGCCGCGCACGAAGGGCTGCGCGACGTAGGTCGTGGGCAGCGGGTGGGCCAGGGCCGTGTCCACGTCCGCGTCGCTCGCGACCTTGAAGGTGTTGGCGGCGCCCACGCCCACGTCGGGCTTGAGCACCAGCGGGTAGCCCACGCGCGCGGCGAACTGCTTCACCTGCGCCGCGTCGCGCACGCGGATGAGGTCCGGATGGGGCACGCCCGCCTGATGGAACACCTGCGCCATGCCCGACTTGGAGCGCATGCGGTGGATGTCCGCGGGGTGGAGGCCGGGGACGTGGAAGTCCTCGCGCAGGCGCGCCTCGACTTCGAGCCAGGATTCGTTGAGCGAGTCGATGCGCTCCAGCCGCCCGTGCCGCCAGGTGAGGTAGCCCGCCGCCCGGGTGAGCGCGTCCTCGTCGTGCAGGCTGGGGACGAAGTAGTACTCGCGCAGCGAGTCGCGCAGTTCCTGGCGCAGGGACTCGTAGGGCGCGTCACCGATGCCCAGCACCGTCACGCCCCGCTCGCGCAGCGCGGTGACGAAGTGGAAGAAGTGGGACGGGAAGTGCGGAGAGATGAAGACGAAGTTCATGGCTCCTCGGGGCGACAGTCCCGGCTCTGCCTGAACCATAGCGCGCCGGGCGCCTTCTCCCAGTTCCTTGTCGAGCCCCCGAGACCCCAGGCGACGGTAGATTCTACCGTCGTCGAGCGGGCCACCCGCGCGAGGGGACGCACCCGCGGGGAATGTCAGCGCAGATGCGTGAAGACGCGGGGCGAGGCGGGCCAGAGGACGTCCGGAGAGGCCAGCGTGCAGACGATGCGCATGCCTCCTGGCCATGGGACCCACCCGGACGCGAGCATCAGCCGGGTGGAGACACAGGGGCCGCGGAGCATCGCGGCGCACTGGGCGCCTTGCGACACCATGTCCCGCATGGCCACGCGCAACAGCCGCTTGCGCTCGGGGCGCGGCACCGACGCGTGGAACGCCACCAGGTCCACCATGGCGATGGTCAGCGGCCCCCGGGCATTCATGGGGAGCGTGTAGTAGTTGACGAGGCCTCGCACCATGCCGTGCCGCTCCAGCACCAGGGTGCGCGGCACATCGCGGTACTGGAGCTGGTGCGCCAACCGGTCCGGCGTATAGGCGTACCCCAGGCTCACCGGCTCCATCGACCGGTCCACCAGCGCCATGCACGCAGGCAGGTCCGTCGGGCGATAGGGGCGGACGTCATGGGCGTCCACGTCCACGGGACGCGCGCGGGGCCAGCGGCTCGCCAGGGTGAAGAGGGCCCGCTCGGGGCCCGAGGACGCCCAGCGGGCCACGGCCGCCAGGTCGAAGACGTGCAGCCACAACCCCAGGGAGCTGAAGGTCCGGGTGCCCTCCATCTTCTTCCAGAAGCGCTCCCCGGCCGAGCCATCCGCCAGACACCCCAGCAGGAGCGCCGCGCCCCGTTCGCGCAGCCGCTCGGTCATGGCGACCGCCAGCTGCTGGCCCACGCGCTCACCCCGGAAGGAAGGGTCCGCGCTGAACCAGCTCCCGTACGCCCCCTCTACATCCCGCTCCCCGAGCCGCAGTCGGATGGGCTCCGCGAAGAAGACCCCGGCCAGCTTCCCGCGCACGTATGCGCCCAGCCGGTACTCGGGCGTGGCGAGCGGGTTGCCGAAGAGCACCCAGTCGAGCAGGCGCGGCTGGAAGTCCGTCAGCGGCCCCTGGGCCGCGTAGTACTGGCCCCAGACGCGGTTGACGAAGACGGACGCATCCTGGGCGTTGCCCTCGAACCTCCGCACCTCAACCATGGCGCTGCTCCCGGACCTCGGGAGCGACAGCGGTCTGCGCGGGGTGGGGGCCGAACAGGTGCGTGAAGAGCGCCCGCGTCGGGGGCGTGAGCATCTCCCACGCGGGCACGTGGACGCGCTCCTGCGCCACGAGCACCTTCGCGTAGAGCGCCTCGTAGACGCGCTTCACCGTGCCCGGGGCGATGGCGTCCACGTCGAAGGCGGGCACCAGCCCCACCAGCGTGTAGCCGCGGTCCTCGGCGTTGCGCTGCCCCAGCGGCGTCTTCAGCGTGGAGTAGTACAGCACCACCTCCGCGCCGATGTTGCGCCCCACCACCTCCAGCGCCGAGGTGCCCAGCGAGCCGATGCCCACCCCCCGGCGCGACGGCTCCACGACGCCCAGCGCCGCGGAGAGCTGGAGCCCTCGCACGTTCCGCTCCAGCGTCAGCAGGCCGATGATGTCCCCGCTGCGCTGCTCGCGACACACGATGGCGTACAGCGGCCGCTCGGGTGACTCGCCGCGCAGGTAGACCTCACGCTCGTAGAAGGAGGGGTCCAGGTGACGGCTCTCCGTGCCCACGCGGATGTCCGGGTACCAGGTGGACAGCAGCGTGGTGAGCCGGGGGATGTCGTCTCGAGAGAGCTGCTCGGCCGTGCAACCCACCGGCGTATCCAGACCCGACAACATCTCCTCGAGACCCAACCAGCGCATCACGTTCATGCGGCGCCACGGTAGGGTCGCGCGGCGCTGAACCAAGCGCCCGATACGTGGAAAGCCGCGGGGTTGTCTCTGAGACGTCAGCACGCTCCAGCAAGCGTGACGTGCTCCACAGCCCGCGCGTCACCGAGTGGTCAGCCTCCCCTTCCCCGCGGAAGCACCCGCGGCGCGGTGTCGATGGCGCGACGCGCGGCTGCCTTCCGGGGTGTTCGCACGGCGGTCCCGACCTCTGGCGGAAAGGAGCATTTCCCCTGTCTTCCCGGGCATCCATCTGCCCGCGCGTGCGCGGGGGCGGGGGCATGACGACGGGGGGGTGGACCGGTGTATGAAATGGGTGTCGGGTTCCCGCGTTGGGAACAGACAGTGACCGTCCGAGACACCCTGGTGAGCCATCCATGATTCCTGGCGGACCCGCCACCTCCTCGCGCCCGCCCCAGCACGCGATGACGCCCGCGAAAGCGGCCTCACCGTGGAAGCTGCCGGTGGTGCTCCAGCCCCACCAGAACCTCCTGGCCAACTACCTGCTGGGCTCGCTGCTGGCGGGGCCGGGCTTCCCCATCCTCGCGCTCATCCGGTACTTCAAGTACCGCACGCTGCGCTACGAGCTGGACGAGGAGGGCATCACCATGCGGTGGGGCATCCTCTTCCGCCGCGAGGTGTCGCTCACGTACGCGCGCATCCAGGACATCCACCTGTCCAGCCACGTGGTGGAGCGATGGCTGGGGCTCGCGCGCATCCTCATCCAGACGGCCAGCGGCAGCGCCCAGGCGGAGATCACCATCGAGGGCGTGCAGGACTTCGAGGCGATGAGAGACCTGCTCTACTCGAAGATGCGCGGGGCCCGGGACACGAAGGCGGACGCGCAGGTGAAGCCCGCAGCGCTGGTGTCCGGTGAGTCGGAGGCGCTGGCCGCCGCGCTGCGCGAGGTCGCCGCCGAGGTGCGCGCGCTGCGACAGGAGCTGGGCACGCCCGCCGTCACCCCGGAGAAGACGAATGGCTGACGTGCCCCATGCATGGCTGCTGCGCTGGTTGAAGGTGCCCTCCGAGCGCCAGCTCCCCGAGGGCACGGTGCGGGTGTTCAACGCGGCGCCCGCGTACCTGAACTACCGGCGGGTGCTGCTCGCGCTCAAGCAGGTGGGCGTGCTCGCGGGCACGGTGGTGGGCTGGTTGTTCATCAGCCGTTGGGTGCCGATGATCCTCGACTTCCCGTACACCCGGCCGGTCATGTACGCGCTCGAGGCGTTCGTGTGGGTGGGCTACCTGGTGATGTTCCCGGTGAGCTTCTTCGTCATCCGGCTGGACTACGAGCTGCGCTGGTACGCGCTCACGGACCGCAGCCTGCGCGTGCACGAGGGCGTCATGTCGCTGCGCGAGAAGACGATGACGTTCGCCAACATCCAGCAGATCTCCATCCAGCAGAACCCGCTCCAGCGGCTGCTGGGCATCGCGGACGTGAAGGTGGAGACGGCGGGTGGCGGCAGCGGCGCGCGTGGCAACGATGCGGACCTGGACCCGGCCGAGCACCTGCACGAGGCGCGATTTCGAGGCGTGAGCGACCCCGAGGCGATTCGGGACGCCATCCTGGAGCGCGTGCGGATGCACCGCGACACGGGCCTGGGCGAGTCCTCGGAGCTCATCACGCGGCCCGAGGAGCCCGTCGCCACGACGTCCTCCGTGGCGGCCGCGAAGGAGCTGCTCGCGGAGGTGCGGGAGCTGAGGGGCACGCTCGCCTCGCGCCGCTCGCCGTGAGCGTGGAGTCCAGGGAGCAGGTCGCGCCCGCTCCGGAACGGCGACCCTCCCCGAGGTGACGGAGGCGAGCCGCACGGCGCGCGCGTCGGGCCCCGACGTTGGGCCTCCTCGCGGCGAAGCGCTCGCCCTGAGCAGGGTCAAGCTTCTCGCGGCGAGGTGCTCCCGCGGAGCCGGGCCGAGCTCGTGCCGCGCCGCTTGCCCCCACTTCAGGATGCGAGACAGGAACCAGGCCTCGTCGCGGCGAGGCGCTCGCCCTGAGCCGGGTCGAGCTTCTCACGGCGAGGCCCTCCTGCTGAGCCGGGCCGAGTTCGTGCCGCGCCGCTTGCCCCACATCAGGACGCGAGACAGGAACCAGGCCTCGTCGCGGCGCGGCGCTCGCCCTGAGCCAGGTCGAGCTTCTCGCGACGAGGCCCTCCCGCGGAGCCAGGCCGAGCTCGTGCCGCGCCGCTTGCCCCCACACCAGGCGCGAGGCGGGGGCCAGGCCACTCGCGGCGAGGCTCGTCCCCCGGCCCTGGACATGGAACAGCCCGGTCGACCCACCAGGGGCCGCCGGGCTGTCTTCGTCCATGCGACGCGGGTGATTACGCGTTCGGGCGGACCATCGTCACGTCGAACTGGCGGCCGACCACGTAGCCGTCGCGAGGACCGGGGCGGGTGAGGTTGCCCGTGTTGGGGTCCACGTAGAAGCGGTTGTTCGCGTTGGTGTCCGCGCCGCGGCTCTGGTTGCGGGTCGCCGGGTCGTTGAACGTGTAGTAGGTGCGGCCCTGCGCGTCCGTGCCGCGGCCGGTGATGACCACGAAGTGGTCCGTGATGCCGTCCGCGTTGCCGACGTTGCGGCCCGTCTTGTGGTTGACGCCCACGACCACCGGCTTGCCCGCGGCCAGCTGCTGGTCGATGTAGTTGCGCCCGCGCTCCGCCGCCGCGCGGTCCACCGTGATTCCGTTGGGGCCCTCGCTGGTGGCGACCTGGATGCGCTGGTCGACGCTCGTCACGTTGGCGCCGGCCTGGCGGGCCATCGCGGTGGCGGCGCGGAAGCACGCCTTGTCACCCGCGCGCTCCACCTGCGAGGCGTCGTACTGGCTGATCCACGGGGTGCGCGTCTGCACCGCGGCCCGGTCCGTGGCCGCCGCGACCTGCGCGGTGTCGCTCATGTCCGTGGGCGTCGCGCCCCCGGTCGTGGTGACGGGGCGCTCCGAGGACGGGCGCGGGCGGGGAATCGGCACATTGTCCGGCAGCACCGTGTCCGACGTGGGACGCTCGGAGACCGGGCGCGGCTGGGGAATGGGGACGTTGCTCGGCTGGGCCTGGTCGGTGTTGCCGGTGCGATAGCCACGCGCGTCGAGCGCCGACACGAGCGCCGTCTCACGGCGCGTCTGGTCCGCGCGCAGGCGGGACTCGCTGTGGTCGAAGCCCGCGGCGCGCAGGACGCCCTGGTCGTTGCGGTACGCGTTCACGCGCGCGTCGATGAGCGAGTCGCGGGTGACGCCGCGCGGGTCCTGGGCCAGCCTGGGCATCTCGCGGTTGATGAAGTTCTGCGCGGCGCGAGGCGACTGGGTGTGCAGGTCGAAGAACGTGGACGCGAGCAGCGCGTTGTTCGGGTCCAGGCCCGCGGCGCGAGCGGCGCGCTCGTAGGCGGGGGTGGCGTTGGTCAGCTCGCGGTTCCAGATCTGGTCCGCGTGCTCGGGCGAGCGCGCACCGCCGCCCTGGTAGGAGAACGAGCCGCGGTTGTGCTTCGCGTTGCCCGGGTCCGTGTGACCACCGTAGCTGGAGGTGGTGGAGCCGTCGGGGCGGCGGTTGCCCTCGGAGGTGCCGACGATGATGGCCGCCTCGGAGTTGGAGCCGCCGCGCGTGAAGGCGCCCAGGTCCTGGATGTTGCGGTAGCCGTTCTGCGTGCCGGACACGTTGTTGGACGTGATGCCCGCCGCCGCCGTGGTGCCCGCGTCGAAGGTGTCGCCCGGGGTCTGCGTCTGCTGGCGGCGCAGGCCCTGGTTGTTCTGCGTGGACGCCGCCGCCTCGAAGCCGTCCTGCTGGCCGGGCAGCCGCAGGGTGGCCCCCGCGCGAATCTTGTTCGGGTCCGCCAGGTTGTTGAGACGGGCCAACTCGTCGACCGTGGTGCCCTCGCGCTTGGCGATCTTCGTGAGCGTGTCCCGCTCCTGGATCTTGTAGCTGCGGGTGTCGCGCTCGCGGTTGCTGACGTTCCTGACAGACATGTGGATGGCTCCCTATGAGGTCCGACGCGCCCCTCCCCAATGGCTGTCAGCCGGGAAAGCGCATCAACAGACGCCAAACGGATTTTCCAGATCACCCACCCAAAGTTGCGAACCCACCCAAATTCACCTTCCCCTACAGAGGGAAACCACGCGCCCCCACACTTCCTGTCCGCCTGTTAATGCGGTGCATTATCTGGGGAATTCCGGACAGCCCGTGACCTGATTGCCACACTCAATTTTCAGCCTCACGACTATTTTTTGACCCAATTACCTGCAATCACTTGCGGGTCGGGTGTCTGCTCTGGCCGACAGTGAGTCTGTCTGGACGCCGACGCTTCCCGGACGGACGAGGCCCGTGACGCAGTAGCAGCCGAAAGGTTCGGTCTGACTGAAATCAGCGTCGAGCACTCACGGGCGCATCAAGACGCCACAGCCAGCGACAGGTCCCGGCGACTCAATCCCACGACATTCAAAGTTTCCGACTTCAATGAATGTCACGAATGAGTCAAACCGGGACCGTCGCGGTGCCACGGGGGTTACTGGCAGTTCGCCGGCTCCTTGCACGAGTAGGTCCGGGTCACGCTGGCGCGGAAGCCATCCGTCCGGTTGGGGCCCAGCGGGATGCACTGGCCCAGGGTGTCGGAGATGTTGCAGCCGCCCGCCGGGCAGTTCGCCGCCACCGTGGAGGTCAGCAGCGTGCGCGCCTGGCTCATCGCCGCGCCGCAGGTGGCGCCCTCACCCGAGCGCGTCGCCGTGTAGCGCGTGCTCCCGCACGTACACGCGGGCGGGCAATAGGTGCGAATGCCATCACACTCCACCCAGCCGCCGTTGTCCGGGCTGGAGGTGCACGTGCTGCCCGCCGACGAGCACGTCACCGGAATCCCGCTCGGACAGGACTGCTCCACGCTGCACAGCGCCGCCTCGGAGGACTCGAGCGCGCCCTGCTCCTCGCTCGGATCCCCGGCGTTGCACGCCGTCAGTCCAAACATCACGACAGCCACCACACTCAACAGCCCACGGGTTCGAAGGTTCATGCGCCGGGACGCTAGAACCCCCCGTGAAGCCACATCAAGAACGGAAAGGTCTCCACACCCTCTCTACCAGGAGAGAGTGGGAGACCTTCCCACGCGCGGCCCGGCGCTCAGGACTTGGAGACGGGGCGGTAGCGGATGCGGTGCGGATTGAGGGCGTCGGGGCCCAGGCGCTTCTTCTTGTCCGCCTCGTAGTCCTCGAAGTTGCCCTCGAAGAAGAAGGCCTTGCTGTCCCCCTCGAACGCGAGGATGTGCGTGGCGATGCGGTCCAGGAACCAGCGGTCGTGGCTGATGACCACCGCGCAGCCCGCGAAGCTCAAGAGCGCGTCCTCCAGGCTGCGCAGCGTCTCCACGTCCAGGTCGTTCGTGGGCTCGTCGAGCAGCAACAGGTTGCCGCCGCTCTTGAGCATCTTCGCCAGGTGCACGCGGTTGCGCTCGCCGCCGGACAGGTCCTTCACGCGCTTCTGCTGGTCCTGGCCCTTGAAGGCGAAGCCCGCCAGGTACGCGCGGCTGGGCACCTGGCCCGCGCGGCCCAGGTCCAGGTGGTCCAGCCCGCCGCTGACCTCGTCGAACACGCTGTTGTCGCCGTTGAGCGCGTCGCGGCTCTGGTCCACGTAGGCCATCACCACCGTCTCGCCAATCTTCAGCTCGCCCGCGTCGGGCTTCTCCGTGCCCGTCATCATCCGGAACAACGTCGTCTTGCCCGCGCCGTTGGGGCCGATGACGCCCACGATGCCGCCCGGCGGCAGCTTGAAGCTCAGGTCGTCGATGAGCAGCCGGTCGCCGTACGCCTTGCGCAGGCCCTTGGCCTCCACCACCAGCCCGCCCAGGCGGGGCGCGGGCGGGATGATGACCTCGCCCGTGGCGTCGCGCTTCTCCTGGCCCTGGTTGAGCAGCTCCTCGTACGCCGCGATGCGCGCCTTGCTCTTGGCCTGGCGGGCCTTGGGCGACTGGCGCACCCACTCCAGCTCGCGCTTGAGCGTCTTCTGGCGGTGGCTCTCCGACTTCTCCTCCAGCTCCAGCCGCTTCTGCTTCTGGTCCAGCCAGCTGGAGTAGTTGCCCTTCCAGGGCACCCCCTCGCCGCGGTCCAGCTCCAGGATCCACTCGGCCGCGTTGTCCAGGAAGTACCGGTCGTGGGTGATGCAGACGATGGTGCCCTTGTACTCCTTGAGCGCCTGCTCCAGCCACGCGACGCTCTCCGCGTCCAGGTGGTTGGTGGGCTCGTCGAGCAGGAGCAGGTCCGGCTTCTCCAGCAGGATGCGGCACAGCGCCACGCGGCGCTTCTCACCGCCGGACAGCTTCGTCACGTCCGCGTCGCCCGGCGGCAGCCGCAGCGCGTCCATGGCCATCTCGATGGTGCGGTCCAGCTCCCAGCCGTTCACCGCGTCGATGGCGTCCTGCAGCCGGCCCTGCTCGGCCAGGAGCTTCTCCATCTCCGCGTCGCTCATGGGCTCGGCGAACTTCGCGCTGACCTCGTTGAAGCGGTCCAGCGAGGCGCGAATCTCCTTCAGGCCCAGCTCCACGTTGCCCTTCACGTCCAGCGACGGGTCCAGCTGCGGCTCCTGTGCCAGGTAGCCGACCTTCGCGCCCGGGTCCGGCTTGGCCACGCCGAAGAACTCCGTGTCCACGCCCGCCATGATGCGCAGGAGCGTCGACTTGCCGGAGCCGTTCGGACCGATGACGCCAATCTTCGCGCCGGGGAAGAACGACAGGTAGATGCCCTTGAGGATCTCCTTGCCGTTCTTGACCTTGCGCAGGTCCTGCATCGTGAAGATGAAATTCTGGGCCATCTGGGGCTTCCTGCTCTGAGCGGGTGGGGGCTCGCGGATACCAGGGTGGAACAACGCACTCAAGGCGAGAGCGTCCCGCCCCTCGGCGGAAGTCCACTGCCCGCCTCACCTTCCCCTCTCCACCCCGCCGTGCTTGGCTCCCAGGCTCATCGCGTCCGGCACCACGACCCACTTCGCCCCCCCGAGGTCGCCATGCGCCGCCTTCCCCTGTTCGCCGTCCCCCTGCTCCTGTGTGCCTGCCAAGGCCCCGAGGTCGCCCAGGACACGCCCGCCCCCACCCAGGGCGAGCAGCCTTTGACGACGCTCACCGGCACCATCCATTCCTGCAACATGCAGGGCTTCGGACGCCCCACCTTCACGTGCGAGGGCATCATCAGCGGCGGTACCCCGCCCTACGGCTTCAACTGGGTCGGCGTCAGCAACGCCACCATCCTCACCATGCTGCCCATGGGCGACGTGCTGTCGCGCGCCAACGGCCGCTGCACCGCCGGCCTCCAGGCCCACGTCCAGTACATCGTCTGGGACTCCGCGGGCGCCTCCGTCACCACGGACGTCTTCTTCCCCTGCACGGTGTGACAGGGCGCCCGGACGCGCGGTCCCTCTCCCGAGGGCGCAAGGCACGCCGCCTCCTCGCGGGGTGAGGGTCGACACGACACACCTCGTCATCCCCGGGCGCATGCGGGCTCTCACAAGCCAAGCGCCCAGCCATCGAAGGTGTTACACGAGGCGGCGCCATGTCGACCCCCACCCCCGCCCTGGAGCTCCAGGGACTCACCAAGCGCTACGGCGACTTCACCGCCTTGCAGCAGATGGACCTCACCATCCGGGCAGGGGAGATCTTCGCGCTGCTCGGCCCCAACGGCGCCGGCAAGACGACGATGATCGGCAGCGTGTGCGGCCTGGTCCGCAAGACGGCCGGCACCATCCGCGTCTTCGGCCAGGACCTGGACCAGGACAGCGTGGGCCCGCGCTACCAGGTGGGCCTGGTGCCGCAGGAGATCAACTTCGACCCGTTCTTCACCGTGGCGGAGTCCCTGCGCATCCAGCAGGGCTTCTACGGCCAGAAGCAGGACGAGGCCCGCGTGGACGAGGTGCTCACCGCGCTCAACCTCCAAGGCAAGAAGGACTCGCTCACGCGCGCCTTGTCCGGCGGCATGAAGCGCCGCCTGCTCATCGCCAAGGCCCTGGTGCACAAGCCCAGGCTGGTGTTCCTCGACGAGCCCACCGCGGGCGTGGACGTGGAGCTGCGCCGCGACCTCTGGACGTACGTGCGCAAGCTGGCCTCCGAGGGCACCACCATCGTCCTCACCACCCACTACCTGGAGGAGGCGGAGGAGCTGGCCGACCGCGTGGGCATCATCAACGAGGGCCGCCTGCTCATGGTGGAGGACAAGGCCACGCTCTTGCGCCGCTTCGGCGAGAAGCGCGTCGTCGTCAGCTTCACCGAGCCGCAGTCCAGCCTGTCGGAGGCCGCGCGCCGCTTCACCTCGCGCCTGTCCGAGGACGGCCGTTCGCTCACCTACGTCGAGCGCGAGGGCGCCGCCCCCGCCGGGGACTTGCTGCGCGTGCTGTACGCGGAGGGGCTCCCCATCGCCGACGTGGAGACGCGCCGCTCGCGCCTCGAGGATGTCCTCCTGGAAGTGCTCCGCGGTCGTCCCTCGCCCCAGGCCGCCTGACCCCACCCCTTTCTCGCGCCCGCCCACGAGGACGCGCCTTCCCAAGGCGACGCCTCGGGGCCGCGCCGCCATGACACCACCATGAACGTCCTCGGGATGCAGACGCTGTTCGTGAAGGAGGTCCGGCGCTTCATGCGCGTGCCGGGGCAGACGGTCCTCTCTCCGCTCATCAGCACCACGCTGTATTTCATCGTCTTCGGCTACTCCATCTCCGGCCGCGTCGCCGAGGTGGAGGGCTCGCCGTACCTGCACTTCATCGTGCCGGGCCTGGTCTTCCTCGGCATCGCCAACAACGCCTTCCTCAACAGCTCCTCGTCGCTGTTCATCACGAAGATCCAGGGCACCGTGGTGGACCTGCTCGTGGCCCCGCTGGGCCCCGGCGAGCTGATGGCGGGCTTCATCGGCGGCGCCATGGTGCGCGGCCTCGTCGTCGGTGGCCTCACCTGGGCCGTGGCCGGCCTGTTCACCGGCTTCAGCCTGGAGCACGCGTGGGTGGCCGCCTACTTCCTGCTCATCGCCTCCTACGTCTTCAGCGTGCTGGGCCTGCTCGCTGCCGTGTGGGCGGAGAAGTTCGAGCAGATCAACTTCTTCCCCACCTTCGTGATGTTGCCCCTCACGTTCCTGGGCGGCGTCTTCTATTCGGTGCGCGAATTGCCCGCGCCCTGGAGCACCATCAGCCTCTTCAACCCCATGGTCTACATGGTGGAGGGGCTGCGCTACGGCATGCTCGGCAAGAGCATGTTCTCCCCCGCGCTGGGCGCCGGAATCCTCGCGGGCGTCGCGCTGGTGGCCACCGCCGCCGTTTACTTCGTGCTCCGTTCGGGCTACCGGATGAAGGCATGAGACCCACCCGGACCTTCACCCCATTCCGTCAATGTGGGGTGACAGACGACTGGCCATTTCCCGCACGGTGAGAAAGGGAGATATCCTCCCGGACACATCATGGCGGTGCCATTCGGTAAGTACGAGTTGCTGCGGAAGATTGCGTCGGGCGGAATGGGCCAGGTGTTCCTGGCCCGTGAGCACGGCACGGGATTCGAGCGGCTGGTGGTCCTCAAGCTCATCCTCCCGCACCTCGCGGAGGACGATGAGTTCTTGTCCATGTTCCTGGACGAGGCCGGGCTGGTGGCCCGTCTCACCCACCCCAACCTCATCACCATCCTCGACCTGACGCAGATTGAAGGGCGTCACTGTCTCGCCATGGAGTACGTCCAGGGCGACGACGTGCGGCGGCTGGAGAAGTTCTCCCGGACCCAGGGCAAGCCCCTGTCGGTGGGCCTCATCCTGCGCATCATCGCGGACGCGGCCGCGGGGCTGCACTACGCGCACCAGGCAAGAGACCCACAAGGCCGGCCCATGCGGCTGGTGCACCGCGACGTGTCCCCGCAGAACATCCTGGTCGGCTTCGACGGCGGGGTGAAGGTCATCGACTTCGGTGTGGCCAAGGCGGCCACCAGCAGCGCCAACACCGCCACGGGTGTGCTGAAGGGGAAGTACCCCTACATGTCCCCGGAGCAGGCGAGCGGCCTGGCCATCGACGCGCGCAGCGACTTGTTCGCCCTGGGCGTGGTGATGTGGGAGCTGCTCACCGGCAAGCGGCTGTTCAAGGGCGACTCCGACCTGATGACGCTGCGGCTGGTGAAGGACTGCCAGGTGCCCAGGCCCTCGCAGCTGAACCCCAAGCTGCCACCGGGGCTGGATGAGGTGGTGCTCAAGGCCCTGGCGCCCACGCCCGAGGAGCGCTACCCGGACTGCGGCGCGTTCCGGCTGGCGCTGGAGGACTACGCGCTCAACCTGCGGCTGCCCACGAGCAGCGCGCACCTGTCCGCGTACCTGCGCGAGCTCTACAACGAGCGCATCTCCACGGAGACGGACCCGGCGAAGCTGGACCAGCTGGCCGAGGACGCGGACCTGGACTCGCGCTCCAACTCGTCGTTGAGCGGCGTGGGCCCCTCCGCGCAGGGCGCGCGCACGTCGGCCTCGCGCCAGCAGCGCAACGTCACGCCGGGCACGCGCTCGCGTCAGGCCGTGGCCGCCGCGGTGGGCGGGCCGGTGGTGCAGGACCGCACGCGGGGCACCTCGCCCATGGAGCGCGTGGTGGAGCCCAGGCGCGTGCCGTGGGTGCCCGTCATCGTCGTGAGCGCGGCCCTGCTGGTGGCCGGCGCCGCCATCGTCTTCCTGCGCGGCCCCGCGAGCGTCACCCCGCCGACGGAGAAGCCGCCCGTGCAGGCCGTGGTGGTGGAGCCGGAGAAGCCGCCCGCGCAGCCCACGAAGCCGCCGCCCGTGGAGCCGGTGAAGACGGTGGAGCTGCCCGTCATCACCGAGCCGCCCGGCGCCACGGTGAGCATCGCCGGCGAGGAGCGCGGCGTGACGCCCATGAAGCTGGCGCTGGAGAAGGGCGCGCCCATCGTGTCGGTGACGCTCGCGCTCGCGGGCTACGAGCCGGTGACGCGCGAGGTCTCCGCCGCGGACGACGAGCTGCGCCTGGAGCTGCGGCGCCAGGGCGGCAAGTCCCCTGGCACCACGAAGCGGCCGCCCGGGGGCACCCCGAGCGGCAACCTGGGCATCAAGACGGGCCGCTGACGGCCCGCCTCATCCCCGCGTGAAACTCAAGGGGTGGCCTGGGGCCGCCCCTTGCTCTTCGCGGCGGTGGAGGTGGCGCCCTTCGAGCCGCCCGCGGCCCCCCGAGGCATCGCCGGGGGCTTGGGCTTGGCGAAGGCATCGATGAGGGGGATGCACAGCGTGGCCACGTCGAGGATGGCCTTGTCGAAGTCCGTCTCCGCCGTCACCGTGGGCGCGAGCCGCAGCAGCCGGTCCGCCTCCTGGGTGTGCTCGTGCCAGTCGACGCCGCCCACGCTCCCCGGCTTCTCGTCGCGCGCGAAGCGGACGATGGCGTCGAGCATGTGGCCGGCCCAGGCCCTGTCCTTGTCATTCATGAACCCCTGGTTCGGCGGGCCCAGCTCCGTCGTCCCGAGGAAGAACGGAATCTCCTGGCCGTGGGGCACACCGTTCGGGCTGCGGGGGCGCAGCATCTCCGCGGTGTAGTCGAAGGCGTAGCGCCACACCGGGTTGCCGCGGGACGCGTGGAGCGTGGCCAGGTAGCGCGGCAGCACGGCGAACACGAAGTCGCGACACATCCTCCGGCCAATCTCCCGGTCCCCCAGCTGCTTTCCGTACAGCGCGCGAACCGTGTCCGCGAGCCCGCCGAGCTTCTCCAGGATGGTGCCCGGGTCGATGCCGAAGGAGGCCACCACGCTGGAATCATCGCTGGTGTTGCCGATGACGAGCGGCAGGTCCAGCTGCTCCCCGGCCAGGAAGGTCTCCCGGATGCCCAGGGGCAGCACGGAGTCCCCCGCGATGGGGCAGGGGGCGTTGTTCACGTCCGACGGCAGCGGCCAGAAGCGCTCCGCGGGGAGGGCCCGCAGCTTCTCCATGGAGACCTCGTGCCAGTCCAGGCCCAGCCGCTGGGCGGTGGCCTCGCCGCAGTATCTCGCGTCCGCCAGGGGCTTCTCCGCGAGCACATACGAGCTCATGGCCACGCCCCGGTGGAACAGGTCCCGGCCGCGCATGAGCGGTGAGCAGTAGAGGGCCAGCACGCTCTTGGCGCCCGCGGACTCGCCCATGAGGGTGACATTGCCGGCGTCCCCGCCGAACAAGGCGATGTTGTCCTTCACCCACTCCAGCGCGAGCATCTGGTCCAGGAGCCCGAAGTTGGCGGGGCCGTTCGGCTGCTCTTCCTGCAGCTTCGGGTGCGCGAAGAAGCCCAGGTGGCCCAGGCGGTAGTTGAGGGTGACGACCACCACGTTCTTCATCGCCAGCGGCGAGCCGTCGTAGGCCTCGAAGCGCGAGGCGCCGAGCACGAAGGCGCCGCCGTGGAGCCACACCACCACGGGCAGCTTCGCGTCCGCGTCCAGCTTCGGCGTCCAGACGTTGAGGTGCAGGCAGTTCTCGTCCGGCTCCCCGGGGTCCCCGCCGCCGGACTCGATGCAAGCCTGCCTCGACTGCATGGAGGCCGGGCCGTACTCGGATGCATCCAGGATGTGACGCCACGGCTGGGCCCGCTGCGGCGCCCTCCAGCGCAGGTTGCCCACCGGCGGCTGCGCGTAGGGAATCCCCTTGAAGACGAAGACCGGGCCCTCCACCAGACCCTGCACCTGCCCTTCCTTCGTGCTGACCACGGGCGACCTGCTGGCGTTCATTCGCTTGGCTCCGTTGCTTGGATGACTGTCCATTCGGGTGAAAAGACACACGCCACCAGACTCCGACGAGACCGCTGCTCGTCGGGAAGCACGGACCCGAACGCCGTGAATCCATCTGGATGCGCGGGCCGGGTGATAGGACTTCGGGACAATCCCTCGCAACCACGCATCCACGCGTGTCTCGTGGAACGGGCGCTGGAAGACAGACACACCTCGACGCCCCTCCCCCGGGTCGGAGGCGGATGTCTCGGTGGATGTATCGATGCGCCCTGGAGTCGGCGTGGGACGGGCTTCGCGAGGCGGGCCCCGCACCGCCGCTCCCAGGTGCGGGGAGCGGCGGGGGCCACGCGCCGGCGGAGGCGGGGCCTAGCGCTGGAAGTGGTCCGCGATGACGCTGGCCACGCAGCAGGTGAGCTTCTTGCCGGTGGGGATGTGCAGGAACTCGTTGGGGCCGTGCGCGTTGCTGCCCGGGCCCAGCAGGCCGGTGATGAGGAACTGCGCCTCCGGGAAGCGCTCGCCCAGCATGCCCATGAAGGGGATGGTGCCGCCCTCGCCCATGGCCATGGCGGGCCGGCCGAAGTACGTGCCGGACGCGGACTCCACCGCGCGCGACAGCCAGCTGGCCAGCGGCGGCGCGTCCCAGCCGATGCTGGCCTTGTCACCCTCGAAGGACACCTTGGCCTGGTACGGCGGGTCCTGCTCCAGCGCGTCCTTGAGCGCCTTCTGCGCCGCCTTCGGCTCCAGGCGCGGGGGGATGCGCATGGACAGCTTCACCGTGGTGAAGGGCCGCAGCACGTTGCCCGCGCTCTGCAGGGGCGGCAGGCCGTCCACGCCCGTCACCGACAGCGCCGGACGCCAGGTGCGGTTGAGCACCAGCTCCGCGCCGTCCTCGGACATGGGCTTCATGCCGGACACCCAGGGGAACTTGCCGAAGACCTCCTCGCCCAGCACCTTCGCCGCGGCGCTCGCCTGCTCGCGGCGCTCCTTCGGAATCTCCACGTGCAGGCCGTCCACCTTCACGCGGCCCGTGGACTCGTCCTCCACGCGCGAGAGCACCTGGCGCAGCACGCGGAAGCTCGACGCCACGATGCCGCTGGCGTCACCGGAGTGCACGCCTTCGGTGAGCACGTCCACGCGCAGGTTGCCGGCCACCATGCCGCGCAGCGACGTGGTCATCCAGAGCTGCTCGTAGTTGGCGCAGCCCGAGTCCAGGCACACCACCAGCGACGGCTTGCCGATGCGCGGCGCCAGCGCCTCGATGTACGCCGGCAAATCGTAGCTGCCGCTCTCCTCGCACGCCTCGATGAGGATGACCGTGCGCGCGTGGCCCACGCCCTGCTCGCGCAACAGGCGCAGCGCCGCCAGGGACGCGAACGCGGAGTAGCCGTCATCCGCGCCGCCTCGGCCGTAGAGCTTGTCGCCCTCGCGCACGGGGGTCCACGGCGTCAGGCCCTCGCGCCAGCCCGTCATCTCCGGCTGCTTGTCCAGGTGGCCGTACATCAGGACGGTGTCGTCGCCCTTCGTGCCCGGCACCTCCATGTAGATGACCGGCGTGCGCTCCGCGCCCTGCTCGTTCTTGAGGCGGATGACCTCCAGCGTGAGGCCGGGCAGGTGCGGGGCCTGCGCGCGACACCACTCCACGATGAGCTGCACCGCGGCTTCCATGTGTCCGGCCTTCACCCAGTCCGGGTCGAAGGCGGGCGACTTGTTCGGGATGCGGATGTAGCGCTCGAGCGCCGGGAGGATCTCCTTCTCCCAGATGCGGTCGGAGGACTCGGTGGCGGTCTGGACGTTCAGGACGTTCATGGCCGCGATGCTGAGCACGGCGGGGCCCCCCTGTCGACACCGGCAAGCCCCCTGGGGAGCCCACGACGCGCCGCCCTGATGGGGCCCATCGGCGCGCCTGACACCCTCCCCCGCCCGCACGGGAAGCACCGCGTCAACGCGCGGCGCCCCGGTGGGACTTCACGGGCGGTCAGCCTTGCTTCGCGTCCGCGGACCGCACGATGACGGCGCCGGGGCCACGGAGCCGGAGCGTGTCGCCCACGAGCGGCGAGGCCGCCACGTCCCCGCCGAAGCGCGGCGCGTCGCTCCACAGCACCACCTGGGCGTCGGCGGGCACCGCGTGCTCCACCTCGCCGCGCAGGGCCACCAGCACCTGGAGCACCTGGCCTCCGCCGCGCCGCTCCAGCACCAGCGCGTCCGGGCCCACCGCGCGAGCGTCATAGGTGCCCCGGCGCGCGTCCGTGAGCGTGGGATCCGAGGCACGCAGCGCGAGCAGCTCGCGGTACAGGGCCAGCACGCCCGCGTGCTCGGGCCGCTGGGCCTCGCTCCAGTCGAGCCGGGAGCGCGTGAAGGTGTCCTGGGCCTGCGGGTCGGGGACCTCCTCGCCCGCGAAGCGCGAGAAGCCGGCGAACTCGCGACGGCGTCCCTCCGTGACGAGCCGCCCCAGCTCCGCGTGGTGGTCCGTGAAGTAGAGGAACGGCGTGCTCGCGTTCCACTCCTGGCCCATGAAGATGAGCGGCGTGTACGGCGACGCGAGCAGCAGCGTGCTCATGGCGCGGAAGGCCGCCGGGGACACGTCGTGGCCCAGTCGCTCACCCAGGGGGCGGTTGCCCACCTGGTCATGGTTCTGGATGCAGTACACGAAGCGCCACGGCTCCAGGCCCTCCGCCTTCGTGCCGCGCGCGTGGCCCAGGTTCTTCGACGGCTGACCCTCGTAGAACCAGCCCCGCACCAGCGTGCGCGCCAGGTCCTCCGCGCTGCCCGTGTAGTCCTGGTAGTAGCTCTCCGAGTCCCCCGCGAAGGCGCGGCGCATCTGGTGATGGAAGTCATCCGCCCAGACGCCGTCCAGGCCGTGGCCACCCTCGGATGCGGGCAGCATCAGCTTGCGCTCGTTGCGCTCGTCCTCGGCGATGAGCACCACGCGGCGGCCCGGGGCGCTGGCGCGGGCCCGCTCGGAGATTTCGGTGAGCAGGTGCGGCGTGCCGTCGTCGACGATGGCGTGCGCCGCGTCCAGCCGCAGGCCGTCCAGGTGGTAGTCGCGAATCCACATCTCCACGTTGGAGAGCACCATCTCCCGCACGAAGCGGCGGTGCTCGCCGTCGTAGTTCACCGCGTCGCCCCACGGCGTGTGGTGGCGCCCGGTGAAGTAGTGCGGCGAGAAGGCCCGCAGGTAGTTCCCGTCCGGACCGAAGTGGTTGTAGACGGCGTCCAGCACCACCGCGAGCCCCGCGGCGTGCGCGGCGTCCACCAGGCGGCGCAGCCCCTGGGGCCCTCCGTACACCTGGGCCGGCGCGAAGAGGTCCACGCCGTCGTAGCCCCAGTTGTGCCGGCCGGGGAAGCTGGCCACCGGCATCAACTCCAGCGCGGTGATGCCCAGTTGCTGGAGCTGGGGCAGCCGGGGGATGAGCGCCTCGAAGGTGCCCTCGGGCGTGGCGGTGCCCACGTGCACCTCGTAGAGGACGAGCGAGCGGGGCTCCACGCCCTTCCAGCCCGCGTCCGTCCACGCGAAGTCCGCCGTCACCACCTCGGACGGGCCATGCACGCCCTCCGGCTGCGAGCGCGACCACGGGTCCGGGAAGGGCCCCTCCCCATCCACGCGCAGCTTGTAGCGCACGCCCGCGCCCTGGCCCTCCAGCACCGCGCCGAAGCAGCCGTCCGCCTCGGGCGTCATGGACAGCTCGCGTCCCGGCGCGCCCTTCGCGTCGAACAGCACCACGTCGACCCGCTGGTGGCCAGGGGCCCAGACACGCCAGCGCACCCGGGGGCCCGCCTCCACCCATGCGCCCAACGAAGGGGTTTGCGACGTCTTCACGTTCCGCGTCTCCGAGAGAGCACCCATGAGGGGCCTCCCTGTAATGCGCTCGCGCCTGCCTGGGGAGCACTTGCGCGCGTGGATGTCCGACCCGTCCCGCGCGGATGTTCACGGGTGGGCGTTCCCGCCCGGCGCGGGGGCTCCCCGCTCGCCTCAGTGCAGCGTGGGCTCGCGGTGCAGGAGGAAGGGGATGACGAGGTGGCGCACCAGCGGCAGCTCCAGGTGCGTCATCGCCAGCAGCGTGTGCCCCTCCAGCCAGCGCACCTCGTCCACGAAGGGACGCCACTGCCAGCCGGCCCCACGCGGGTACTCCACCTGGAGCGAGGCGCGTCCGTCCACGCGAGAGACGCCGTCGCGCAGCACCAGCGGCACCGAGCGCGAAAGCCCCCCCTCGCGCCGCACCAGGTTCACCCCGTCGCGCCCTCCCGCCGCGAAGTCCTTGCCCCACCAGCCACGCAAGCCCAGCAGCCCCAGCCCCTGTCGCACCAGGCCCTGGAACCAGGCGGGCCCCAGCAGCTCTCCCCGGTAGCGCCCCGGCAGCGTGTCGCGCGCGGGGGTGGGGAGGGTGCGGAACAGCGCTCGCCACTCCCCGTACCGGCGCGGCTGGGTCACGGGCACGAGCGAGGGCAGGGACAGGGATGGGAGGCTCATTCCCCCACGCTATGCAGCCGGACGCCCCGCGCCCGCGCGCACCTGCCCGTCCGCCCTCCCGGGGGCTGGGCGCCGGGCCCTGCCGCTCGGGAGGGGGCTCGAGCTCGCCGGGCTGCTTGTGGACACCCCGGAGCGCCGGGATGATGCGGCCTCTCGGGTCCGGGGTCCTCCGGCCCGACGCCCCCGGAGCCATCCTCGATGACTGTCGTCCGCCATGGCCTGGAGCCCCGGCCCTCTCCCCGCGGCGAGGATGTCGTCGAGCGGGTCGCCGCCATCGAGGTCCTGTCCCCGCGCGAAATCGACGCGCGCCTCACGGACCTGGGCTACCGCGGCCAGCCCGAGGCGCGCCGCGCCGCGTCCGTGCTCGCCTACCGCCACCTGCGCCGCATCCGCCGCCTCCACCTGGAGGGGCTCGCCCCCGAGCCGGGCCTGCGGGAGAACTGCCTGTTCCTGGGGCCCACCGGCTCCGGCAAGACGTTCCTCGTGGAGCTGCTCTTCCGCGAAATCCTCGCGGTGCCCACGGTGCTCGCGGACGCCACCCAGTTCTCCGAGACGGGCTACGTGGGTGACGACGTCAACACCCTGCTGTCGCGCCTGTACGAGGCCGCCGACCGCGACACCGAGTGGGCCGCGTGCGGCGTCATCTGCATGGACGAGTTCGACAAGCTCGCCACCAGCCGCTCCGACAGCCGCTTCGCCGGACAACAGACGACGAAGGACGTCAGCGGCTTCGGCGTGCAGCGCAGCCTCTTGCATCTGTTGTCCGCGGCGCACGCGGACTTCCCGCCAGACTTCGGCTTCACCAGCCGGATGCCGCCGGACTCCATGGAGATGGCGTGTGTCACCTTCATCGCCTGCGGCGCGTTCAGCGGCCTGCGCGCGACGGCGGAGGGCATGGCGCGCACCGAGCGGCTCGGCTTCGGCCGCGAGCCCCGCCGCGAGCCCGAGGAGTCCATCGCCACCGCCGTCACCCAGGAGCAGCTGGAGCAGACCACCGCCTTCGCCCGCTACGGCTTCATCCCGGAGCTCATCGGCCGCTTCAACCGCCTGGTCTCCTTCACCCCGCTGGACGCGGCCACGCTGGGCGACATCCTCCAGCAGAACGTGCTGCGCGCGTACGAGCGCGAGTTCGAGCAGGAGGGCCTGCGCCTGCACGTGGAGCCGGCCGTGCGCGAGCACGTGGTGGCTGGCGCCCTCAAGCGCGAGACGGGCGCGCGCGGCCTGCGCACCACGCTGGCGCCGCTCTTGGAGCAGGCGGCCTACGAGCACTTCGGCCGCCCGGACGCGGCCTCCACCGTGCGGCTGGTGCTGGAGGGCGACCGGGTGCGCTCCTGCACGGAATAGCGCCCGACGCTCCCTCCCCCACCGAGCGGGGAACCGGGTCCGGCCTCCATCCCGCCCGCACGCACCTTACGGTTTGAGCGGGAACACGAACACCGGAGGGTCGCACACATGGCGCACACGGACCACACGCGAGAGATTCCCCGGGAGGGCTGGGCGGACTATCTGGCCCTGCTCAGCAACATGGAGAAGGAGCAGCCCGTCCGCATCGAGGTGGAGGGGATGGAGCTGGGAGACCAGCCGCTCGCCTCGGGGCTGCCGTTGGTGGAGATCAGCCTGGAGGAGAAGGGCAGCGACCGGGGCGTGGTGGAAATCATCGTCGGCGGCCCCGGCGGCGAAATCACCCACCGCATCCAGAAGCCGGACCACATCTACGCGGACGAGAGCGAGAGCGGCGAGCTGGAGTGCCTCGACATCGAGAGCAGCGAGGACAACACCAAGACGCTCATCTACTTCGGCCAGGCCACCACGGCCGGCGCGCGCAAGATGGACTGAGCCTGGGAGGGCGCCCCCCCGCGCCCATATCAGAAAGGCCGGAAGGCACCCCCCTCCGCGGGAGAAGGAACCTTCCGGCCTGTGGCCTTCACCCGTCCCCGCCGTCACGACGGGGATGGGGGTCGGCCGGTGCTTCAAGCGCGAATCACGGGTACAGCGCGCGGGCGCCCTGCTTGTCCAGGGTGGTGAGGATGAGGTCGCCCGTCTGGGTGCCGTTGCACTGCGGGTAGTGCATGACCGAGGAGCGGTCGTAGGACGTCAGCGCGCGCCAGTTCGCGTCCTCGTAGCAGGAGCCGTTGACGCGCGTGTGCTCGTGGCGGAAGCCCAGCACGTGGCCCAGCTCGTGGCGCAGGATGCCCGCCAGCGTCCAGGGCGCGATGCTGCCGAAGGCCGTGTTGTCCACGAGCACGTTGCGGCCCGAGCGGCCCGAGTTCGGGAAGAACGCGCGCGCCAGGTACTGGCCACCGGAGTTCACCGGACGCACGTCGAAGAGCACGCCCGTCTGGGACGCGGTGCAGCTGGCGTCGTAGCTGGTGCTGTGCGTGAAGTTCACGCTGGCGGTGGCCTCCCAGGCCGCCGTCGCGCTGTTCATCGCCGTCACCATCTTCGCCTTGTTGGTGGTGCCGAAGGTGTTGCTGATGCAGTACGTCAGGTTGCCCTTCTGCGCGGAGCTCCACTTGATGTCGCCCGCCGCGGTGCCGCCGCTGTTGTACACGGCCAGCCCGTTCTGGGTCTTGCCATGGTCCGCGACCACGTTGTTGTCGTAGTAGGCGCGCAGCTCCTCCTCGCTGTCCACGGCCTGGTCCATGTCGAAGATCCACTTGCCTTCCGGATCCTGCACGGCGCCCGCCTTGAACTCCTCCCACGTCATCTTCGGCGCCAGCGTCTCGGCGCTCTCGGGACCACACGCGGAACCCAGGAGCGTCACACCAGCCAGCAGCGCCATGGAGCGGAACTTGAGCATCGGTCTTTCCTCGGAAACACACGACTGCGGGGGATGCGCCGCCCCACCTGGTCCCTCCACCAGCCGCGGCAACGGCGCGCCCCGGCCTTGAGCAACTGTCGGGCCAACGACGCTCACATAGCTGGATAGACTGCTTTTCAAGCACAAACTGGATAGTCAGCGCTCCAGGTCAAAACAGACCGACTGTAAATGGGCCTGACAAAGTCCGGTGGAAGTCGGCGCGCCTGTGAGGGTTTTCGTTTCGCGCCGGGACTGTTCGGGAATCAGACGGATCTGTCTGCGAATCAGTCAGTCGCCCAGGGGCTGTCGGAAACCGGGTCAGGGTTTCCCCGCACACGCTTGGGGGCGCAATCAGCCACGCACCATGCAATCACCGCCGGGGCGCGTCAAGCAGCTGCGGCGCGGCGGACAGCTCGCGGCGCGCCGCGCCGTGGCGTCGTGTATAGCCGAAGGCGTCGTGGGCCCTCTTCCGTTCGACATGGCGTGGTGGTTGTCCTGGCTGGAGGCGGTGTGGCCGCACCTGGCGGCGGGGCTGACGGTGCTGGTGAGCGTGCTGGCCAGCGCGCACGTGGTGCTGCACAAGCGGGACGTCCGCGCGGCGGTGGGCTGGGTGGGGCTGGTGTGGCTGGTGCCGGTGCTGGGCGCGGCGCTGTACCTGGTGCTGGGCATCAACCGGATTCGACGGCGCGCGCGCTCGCTGACGCCCCGGCGCGGGCACGGGATGTTCCCGCCCATCCGCGGCGTGGAGGCGGTGGTGGCCGAGGGCGTGTCCCGGGTGAAGCCGGAGGCCGCGCACCTGGCGCCCCTGGCGCGGCTGGGGGACGCGGTGCTGCACCGGCCGCTGTTGCCGGGCAACCAGGTGACGGTGCTCGAGTCCCGCACGGACGCGTACCCCGCCATGCTGGAGGCGATTGCCCGGGCGAGGACGTCCATCTCGCTGTGCAGCTACATCTTCGACAACGACGTGGCGGGCCGGCACTTCGCGGGGGCGCTGGGTGAGGCGGTGCGGCGTGGGGTGCAGGTGCGGGTGCTGGTGGACGCGGTGGGCGCGCGCTACACGTGGCCGACCATCCTGGGGCGGCTCGCGCGTGAGGGGGTGACGGCCGCGCGCTTCCTGCCCTCGCTGATGCCGTACCGGCTGCCGTTCATGAACCTGCGCAACCACCGCAAGATATTGGTGGTGGACGGACAGGTGGGCTTCACCGGGGGCATGAACATCCGCGAGCACTTCTGGCCGGGGGAGCAGGCCGCGAGGGACTTGCACTTCAAGCTGGAGGGCCCGGTGGTGGCGCAGTTGCAGGAGACCTTCGCCGAGGACTGGGTGTTCACCACGCGCGAGCGGCTGAGCGGGGACGCGTGGTTCCCGGAGCAGCAGTCGGCGGGGGCGGTGCTCGCGCGGGTGGTGCCGGACGGGCCGGACGAGAACTTCGAGACGCTGCGCACGGTGCTGCTCGGGGCGCTGTCCACCGCGCGGGCGTCGGTGCGAATCGTCACACCGTACTTCCTGCCGGACGCGTCGCTCATCACCGCGCTCAACGTGGCGGCGCTGCGCGGGGTGAGGGTGGACGTGGTGCTGCCCAGGAAGGGCAACCTGCCGGTGGTGCAGTGGGCGAGCACCGCGCAGCTCTGGCAGGTGCTGGCGGACGGGTGCCGGGTGTTCCTCACCGAGCCCCCGTTCGACCACACCAAGCTGATGGTGGTGGATGGCGAGTGGGGCCTCATCGGCTCGGCGAACTGGGACCCGCGCTCCTTGCGGCTCAACTTCGAGCTGAACGTGGAGTGCTACGACGCCGGGCTGGCCCGGCGCCTGGATGCGGTGGTGGACGAGCGGCTGTCGCGCGCGCGTCCCCTCACCCGGGAGCAGGTGGACGCGCGGCCCCTGCCCATCCGGTTGAGGGATGGGCTGGCGCGGCTGTTGTCCCCGTACCTCTGAAGCGACGCGCGCCGCGCTACAGCAGCACGCGGCGCACCTTCCAGAAGGCCTCCTTGGCGGTGCGGAAGGCCTGCGAGTCCGGCGGCAGGAACGAGCGCAACAGCTCCGCCGACTGCGTCTGGAGCGGCCGCACGCAGTGCGCCTCCACCTGGCCGCGCAGGAAGCCCACCGGGTCCCTGCGGCGGTACTCGGAGAAGTACGTGCGCAGCTCGTTGCGCGTGCGCGCCTTGCCGTTGTCCGCGTACTTGGCCACGTAGGGGCTGAAGTCGGGGTAGAGCCGGCCCTCGCCGAAGTCGCCGTGCAGCGTCGTCTTCATGAAGTTGCCGATGAGCAGGTCATCGAAGACGCGGTAGCGCACCGCGGTCATCAGCGAGTGGCGCGGGGCCTCGAAGGTGATGCCCCGGCGGAAGCGGCGGCGGTGGAACTCGATGACGTGGTCCTGGCCGCCCACGCGGAAGCGCAGGAAGTCCAGCACCGAGCCCAGGTGCTCGATGGCGCCGAAGTACTCGCGCAGCATGCGGGACTCGTCGGCCTCGAGCATCTCGCCCCAGTCGTCCCCGAACTCCTTCGGGTCCACGGGCGTCAGCGCGCGCTCGGTGGGGCGGATGAGCCGCACGTCGTCCTGGGCGAAGTCCACCTGGACGAAGGCGGGCAGGAGCGAGCACGTCGGGGACTCGAAGCCGCGCGAGTAGTCCTCCAGCGTGGTGGTGTACTCGGAGGCCCAGATGCTGTCGGCGCGCTGGTACTTGTGCATGGAGCTGAAGGGCACGAAGTAGCGCGCGCCGTAGAACTCCGCCTGCCGGGCGATGGTGCGCCCCACGGGCGTCTTCGCCGCGGCGTAGGGCGCGATTCGCTGCCCGTCCTCGGTGAAGTAGTTGATCATGTCCGCGTCGCCGTAACCGGACAGGGCCAGGAGGTAGGACTGGTCATACCGGCGCACCAGGCCGCGCACGAAGCGGCCCCAGCCCCGGTCTCCCGCGTCGTTGAGGTTGACGAGCAGCCGTCCGCCCACGTCGACGAGCAGCACCGCGTCCTGGTTCATGTCGGGGATGCACATGACGCGGATGCGCGGCGACAGCTGCGTCCACACGCGGTCCACCAGCACGTGCACGTTGAAGCCCTGCTCGCGCAGGTCATCGCGGATGCGGCCGCCGAAGTGGTTGGGGACCAGGATGGTCAATTCGCGCAGCTTCTCCAGGGACTCGGGGCTCAGGTGGTCCGGGTGTCCGTGGGACAGCCACGCGTACTGGCAGCGCTGGATGGTGTCGCGCTGCTCTTCGGGAATGTCGTGGGACAGGGTCCAGCTGCCGAAGTACGCGGCACCGTGAGTCCACGGGTCGGTCACCAGCACCGGTCCGTTGTCGTGGCAGATGAGTGTGGCGTTTCCGATTGTCTCGAATCCGAGTTCCATCTTCCGCTCCCCCCTCAGGCCCGCGCGGTTGCTCGCCATCGCGGTCACAGGCCGGAAGGTGACGCGCAACGGGGGAGAGACCCACTGCCCCCGCGTGCAGCGAAAAGGACTGCACGCCCGGCAGGCTGCCCGAGGCCCGGTGGAAGGGAAGATGTTTTCCCCGGGCACGGCGTCGGGCACGCCCTCCCGCGGAGCCGGAACGGCACGGACACGGCGCGATGGAGCCTCGCGAGGGGTCGCCGCGCGCGAGGGACACACCGTCACGGGTGACAAGTGCACGGCGCGGGCGGACGGGTCGACCGCCCTCGCGTGAGAGGAGGCAGCCACCCGCGTCCACGTCGACGATGTTCGCGAGTGGAGACACCAGGGCCTCCCGGTTCGAGACATGGCTCGGGAGGGGCGCGGCGCTTGGAGCAGGCACCCAGGCGCGAGCCCCGCTCCGAGCGTGGGCGTCCCTCAGCGCTTGCGAGCCACGAGCGAGAGAATCTGGGAGCCGTAGCGCTCGGTGAGCGCGGGCCCCACGCCGTGGACGGCCATCAGCGCGGCGCCGTTCTCCGGCCGCGCGGCGGCGATGGCGCCCAGCACCCGGTCCGTGAGGATGCGGAACGCGGGCACCTTGCGCTTGCGCGCCTCGGCGAGCCGCCACGCCTTCAGCGCATCCACGAGCCCCGCGGGGGCCTCCTCCTGCGTCACCCCACGGCTCCGCGAGGAGCGAGCCCCCCGCGACACGGGCTCCTCGGGGGTGCCTCGCCCCACGGGGATGCGAGACTCGGGAGACAGCGCGGTCCTGGACGCATTCCAT
Source organism: Myxococcus faecalis (assembly GCF_050039385.1). NCBI lineage: Bacteria > Pseudomonadati > Myxococcota > Myxococcia > Myxococcales > Myxococcaceae > Myxococcus > Myxococcus faecalis. Next base: position 4,198,870 of record NZ_CP144336.1, read on the forward strand.
GAGGAGCGCTGCTCGAAGTCGTCCGAGGGAGAGGAGGCCCGCCACTGTCGGCCGCCGGCCTCGCTCCGACTGGAGCCCGCGCGCTTCTTCGTCGCGCGTCTGGTCGTCTTCCCGCGCTTCTTCTTGGACGCCTTCTCCAGCGCCAGCGGCAGGAAGACCTGCTGCGGGTCCACCACGCGCGTGCGGCGGCCCTCGTCCGTCAGCGACAGGCGCTGGAAGGAGATGACCTGGCCGTCCTTGTCGAACGAGTCGACCTCCAGCCGCGTCAGCCCCGCGCGCACCAGCCCCCCCACCAGTCGCTCGAAGTCACGCCGGGGCAGCGCATCCCCGAACAGCTCGCGGTGGAGTCGCCCGGTGGCCTGTCCATCCCGCTCCTGGAGGGACTCCAGGATGCGCTCGAGCCAGTGGCGCTCGGACGCCGACGGCTCGGCGAAGCGCAGCGTGGCGCACGACTCGGGCGAGCACACGTCACACAGGCCGCACGCCTCACCGGAGTCCTGGGTGTCACCGAAGTGAGAGACCAGCTGCTTCATCCGGCAGCCATGGGCCTCCGCGTAGCGCCCCATCTGCTCCAAGTGCAGCAGCTTGCGCTCACGCTGGGCGTTGTACGCCGCGGACCAGTTGGGACGTCCGCGCCGCACCGTCTCGTCGGGTGTCATCACCACGCCGCCGTGAATCCAGAGCTGTTCGAGCGCCTTGTCGAACACCTCCGGGTCCGTGCGCACGCGGCCCTGGAGCGACGGCTTCGGCTCGGGCTCCAGCGCCGTGGACTGGAACAGGCGCTCCAGGACGTACGCCTCGGGGTAGTCGCGCTTGTGGAAGAACTCGTGCGTGCGCCGGTCGATGTACGAGTGCAGCAGCACGGCGCGAGACGGCTTCCCGTCACGGCCCGCGCGCCCCAGCTCCTGGTAGTAGCCCTCCAGGCTGGCCGGCAGCGCGGCGTGGATGACGGTGCGGACATCCGGCTTGTCGATGCCCATGCCGAAGGCCGTGGTGGCGACGATGACCTCCAGCGAGCCCCCGAGGAACTCCGCCTGGACCTTGTCGCGGTCTCCCGGCGGCAGGCCCGCGTGGTACGCGGCCGAAGGGAAGTCGCCCGCGAGCAACTCCGCGAGCTGCTCGGCGTGCTTGCGCGTGGCCGCGTAGACGATGGCGGGCCGGTTCTCCTCGTCCTGGAGCAGCCCGTGGATGGCGTCTCCGCGAGCGCCGGGGTTCAGCTCGCGCACCTCGATGGCGATGTTGGTGCGGCGGAAGCCGTGGATGAAGGTGCGCGCCTTGCCTCCCGCGCCCAGCAGGCCGAGCTGCTGCACGATGTCCCGCTGCACGTCCGGCGTGGCGGTGGCGGTCAGGGCCACCACGGGCGCGGGACGCAGCAGGGGCAGCCGCGCGCCGAGCAGCCGGTAGTCGGGACGGAAGTCGTGGCCCCACTGCGAGATGCAGTGCGCCTCGTCGATGGCGATGAGCGTGGGAGGGCGCCGCGCGAGGAACTCCACGAAGCCCGGCACGCCGAGTCGCTCCGGCGCGATGAACAGGAAGTCGAGCTTCCCCTCCAGGTAGTCGAAGCACACCTGTCGCGAGGTGGCGCGGTCCCGGCCGGAGTGGATGCGGTCCGCCGCGAAGCCGAGCGACTGGAGCCGCAGCACCTGGTCCTCCATCAACGCGATGAGCGGACTGACGACGATGGTCGTCCCCGCCCGCGCCAGACCCGGGAGCTGATAGCAGAGCGACTTGCCCGCGCCCGTGGGCATGACGAGCAGCAGGTCCTCGCCCGCCGTGGCCGCGCGGCACACGGCCTCCTGGTACGGACGGAAGTCGGAGAAGCCGAAGGCCTCCTTCAGGAGCGGTCGGAGCCGGTCCGGAGGCGTGGGAGCGCGAGGGACACGCTCCGGGCGGCCCCCCGTCGACACGGAGACACCGCCCCGTGAGGAGCCCGGCCCACGAGACACGCCCGTGTTGAACGCGCCCTGAGCGCTCGTCCGACGAGGCGCCGACACCACGGCTGCTTCCGAGAACCCTGCACTTTGTGAGGAGCGCGAGCCGGCTGAGGCCTCCGCGCGCCAGGCCCCTCCACCGTCGGCGGCACCACCGGGCGAAGTGCCTCGCGCCGTGCGACGAGCAGGCTCCAGCTCCGAGGAGCCACCGCCGAACGAGGCGGGAGTTCCAAGCGAAGCGTTGCGCGGAGAGCCACGGCCTGCCGTCGCGAAGTCGCCTCCACGTGAGGCCTCATCCCTCGATGCGCCAGTGAACGAGTCCGTCGAGGTACGTCGTGCGCCACCGGGCGCGTCCGAGGTGCCCTGTGAGAACGAGGTCTCCGCACGATGCTCCGTCCCCATCGCGCCGCCCCACCCTCCAACCCCACCCTCGTGAGCCACCGGCCCACCGCGCCCACCCGGGACACCGGCGCGCACCGGCCCCGAGGGCCCCTGCCCCACCACCTCGATGACGTACTTCTCGATGCCCCGGATGAACTCGTCGAGCTGCCCTTCGCCCCGCTCGATGCGCTGGAGCCACGCTTCCCACTGGCCCGTCATCGCCGGCGTCTTCACGTCCGGGTGCACCACGTGGATGAGGTTCAGCCCCTTCTCCGTCGCCTCCAGCACCTTGCCCTTGCGGACCAGGTACTCGCGGTCCAGCAGCACCTCGATGATGGCCGCGCGCGTGGCGGGCGTCCCCAGCCCCGTCTCGCGCATCGCCTCCGCCAGCTCCTTCTCGTCCAGCAGCCGACCCGCCGTCTCCATCGCCGTCAGCAACGTCGCGTCCGTGAAGCGCGGCGGCGGACGCGTGCGCTTCTTCACCGCCTCCACGTCCTCCACCGTCTGCGGCTGCCCCCGCGCCAGCCCCGAGGGCAACGACTGCGAGTCATCCTCCGGCTCCGCCTCCTCGTCCCCCTTGCGCGCGTCCGACTTCGGCTTCGGCGCCTTCTTGCCCCCGCCGATGTCCAGCACCTTCCAGCCGATGCGCTCCACCTGCGTGCCCGTGCTCTGGAAGCGGTCCACCACCGGCACCGCGCTCTTCGGCCCGGGCGACGTCACCGCCGTCACCACCGTGGTGACGCGCCACACATGGTCCTCGTGCCACGCCTGCAACAGGCGCCGGCACACCAGGTCGTAGATGCGCTGCTCGTCCGAGGACAGGCGCAGCCCGTGCGGCGACGTGGGCGTGGGGATGATGGCGTGGTGGTCCGTCACCTTCCCATCATCCACGTAGCGCCGACCCAGCGGACGCACGCCCGTGCCCGGCGCCAGGTCCTCCTCGTAGGGCCCGCGCACCGTGCCCACCACCTCCGGCAGCGTGTCCGCCACCGTCTGCGACAGGTGCCGGCTCGACGTGCGCGGATAGCTCAAGAGCTTGTGCTTCTCGTAGAGCGCCTGCGCCACCTCCAACGTGCGCTGCGCGCTGAAGCCATACAGCCGGTTCGCGTGGCGCTGCAGCTCCGTCAAGTCGTAGAGCAGCGGAGGCGCCATCTTCTTCTCCTCCGCCTCCAGCGATTCGATGGTCGCCTGCCCCCGCTTCACGCGGTCGATGATGGCCTGGGCCTCCACCCCGTCCGCGTCCAGCCGGCGCGCCTCGCGCACGCCCTCCATCCCCGGAGGAATCACCGGCTTGCCATCCGGCCCCGAGCGGAACCACGTCCCGTCGTACCGCGCGCCCGGCGCCACGTCCTTGCTCCGGGGCGCGAAGGTGGCCACCACCTCCAGGTAGTCGCGGGGCACGAAGTTGCGGATGGCCCACTCCCGCTCCACCACCATGGCCAGCGTGGGCGTCTGCACCCGCCCCACGCTCAACATCTCCCCCTGCCCGCCATGCGCCAGCGTGTACAGGCGCGACAGGTTCATCCCCACCAACCAGTCCGCCCGGCTGCGCCCCATCGCCGCCGCCGCGAGCGGCTCGTACTCCCGCCCGTCCTTCAGCTTCTGGAAGCCGTCCCGGATGGCCCGCTCCGTGAGCGACGACACCCACAGCCGCCGCACCGGCTTGCGACACCCCGCCGCCTCGTAGATGTAGCGGAAGATGAGCTCGCCCTCGCGGCCCGCGTCCGTGGCGCACACCACCGCGCCCACCTCCGGCGAGGTCAGCACCCGGCGCACCACGTCGAACTGCGAGCGCGTCTGCTCGGAGACCACCAGGGGCCAGCCCTCCGGCAGCATCGGCAGGAGCGCGCGGCTCCACTTCTTCCAGTCCGGCCTTATCTCGTGCGGCTGCGCCAGGCCCACCAGGTGGCCGATGGCCCACGTCACCACGTAGCCGTTGCCACGCAGGAAGCCGTCACCCCGCTCCTGCGCGCCCAACACCCGCGCGATGTCCCGCGCCACGGCTGGCTTCTCCGCCAACACCGCCAGCAACGACGAGCGCCCCGCGCCCCGCGCCGCCGCGCCCTCCCCACCTCGCCTGTCCTCGCCGGGCACCTGGCCCATCGCTTCCCACCTCATGAAACCTGTCCCCTCCCGCCGCCCAATACCCGGGACATCCGCCCCAGGCACACGTCGCAACCGTCTTCCCTACCGCGTCAGGCTGACATGGCCAGCCCCTCACTGTCCCTACCCACGACGCCCGCTCGCCCCTCCGCCAGTCGAGGCGGACCCTCTCACTCCACCCACCCACCTCCCAGGTCTCCCTCCACTCCGGGTGGAACCCACCACGTTCGTCCCGCCGCCAGCCCTGCCGACAAGCTGGCGCGTTCGCGCAAGCATTTGGCGCTAGCGCGGAAAACTCGTTCCACGGACTGAGCCAGTATGCCCTGGTCGACACACGCCACGGAGCGTGTGGCCGGGGGGACGGCGGTCATCAGTGGGTGCGAAGGGAGAGGCGAATGTCGCACGTCGCGCATGAGTCGGGCCAGCGGGTTCCGGGGGGAAACAGCGGGCCAGGCGGTGTGAAGCGTACGGACAGGGGACGGGGGGCCGCGGCACACAGGGCCCGGGGTCGCATCCAGGGGGGACACCCCAGCGCTCTCGAAGCACGAGAGGGGGACATCGCGGTGCCGGAGCTGGCTGTCTTCGCGGGGGCGAAGCGCAGGGAGCTCGTGGCGCTGACGAAGTCGAAGGCGCTGGGGGTGTTGAGGCAGGAGATGGAGCACGTGACGCGGGTGGCTTCCATGCGCCCGCAGACGTTCGGTTGGGCCCAGACGCTGGCGCGGATGCGAGCCATCTCGCAGCCGGCGCGGTCCTGGCCCTGAAGCCGGTAGCTGAGACACCGGGTGCTTGGGGCACCCGAGGGTCCGGCCGTCGGCGAGCGCACCGGGGGGAGCGCTCGAGTCGCAGTCGAGGTCTTCGCTGGAGGGGTCCAAGGCCCTCCGGACACTCAGGGCGGGTAGGAGGGTGGCGTCGCGGGGGCGGCGTCATCCGTGGCAGGGGACCCGGAGGAGTGACGCTCGCCAGAGGGGGAGAGCGGACTCCGAGCCAGGTCATTCATCCGGGGGGTGCTCCGCGTACACCGGAGCATCCCCCGTTGCTTTTCCAGCGCACGTCACTCCAGGCGCAGCGTCGCGGTGCCGGTGAAGGTGCGGTGGAGGGTGAGCCACAGCGCGTCGCCCGCGTCGTCGACGGAGGCGAAGTAGTCCGCGTCCGCGGTGAGCACCCGCTCGTCCAGGAGCACGCGCGAAGGGGGCGTCGTGGCGGTGTAGCCGCGCAGCACCAGCACGGGGTGCTCGAGCGGTTGGGTGCCGGTGTCGAAGCGCAGCTCGGCGCGGTTGTCCGCGGCGCGGGCCTCCCACGTCGCGTAGACGGGGTTGTAGCCGGGCACGTCGAAGGGCACGGAGTCGGTGCGGCCCACGCCGCCGGGCCCTTGCGTCACCACGGTGCCCCGGGTGGCGGTGAGGCGCACGCGCTGCCAGGACTCGACCTCCGAGACGCGGCGGAGCACGGAGTCTTCCGTGTGCGTGCCCAGCACCATGAAGACCGAGTAGCTCTGGTAGGGGTGGCCGGAGAGCATGCCGTCGTCGCCGTAGCGCGCGTACTGGCGCCAGCCGAGCGCGCCGTAGTTGCTGCCCCAGGCCATGCGGTGGGAGCGCGTGGTGGCGGGGAGCTGGTACTGGTTGAGCTGGAAGGTCCAGTTCCAGTCGTCCGGCAGCGGGCCGCGCTCGTTGCGCTGGCCCCAGCTCGAGTAGAGCCAGTAGCCGCCCGCGGGCTTCTGCTGCCAGGTCTGCGTCTGCACCACGCCCATCTCCGCGTCCGGGGTGGTGGTCCACATGCGGGTGAAGGGGACGACGTTGGGCTCGCGGTAGTCCCAGCCGCTGGCCATCGTCACTGGCGAGGCGAGCGTGCGGAAGCGGTAGCGGTCTCCCCAGCCCAGCCCGGCGATTTCGGCGTTCGCGTTGCCGTCGAAGAGCAGGTCGCCATAGGGCGAGCGCACGTCCGCCTCCAGCGCGTCGGGCGCGACGCGCGAGACATCGTGGGTGATGGCGTAGAGCGGGTGGTCGCGTCCGGTGGCGAAGAGGTAGTGGACGGTGACGTCGACGATGTGGCCATCGAGCGGCAGTGGCCAGCGGAACTCGTGCAGCGCGTGGTGGCGTCCCTCGAAGAGGGTGCGGCCCGTGCCCGTCACCTTCTCGGTCCAGTTGCCCCAGTCGGCGCCGGCGCGCACGTGGCACGTCACCATGCCCCAGCCGGGGACCTCGTTGGTGGCACCGTCGCAGGTACGCGCGGCGCCGTGGGCCTCGTAGACGTAGCGACGGAGGTAGCCGCCGTGCCAGCCCGCGGGGTCCTGGGCGTCGTTGCGCACGAGGAAGGCCGAGCGGGGCGCGCAGTCGCCGTCGCGCCACGTGTAGCGGTCCGTGTGGAAGCCCTCCAGGTCCACGTCGCGCTCCAGGCTCACCGGGACGCAGGGATGTGCCTGACCGGGGCCCGCGTCCGGAGTCCCTGCGTCGGCGTCGCCCTCTGGGCGGACCTCCTTGCCACCACAGGCCACGAGCGACAGGGCGAGCAGCGCGACGGCACCCTGCCGCCAGGGCGAGCACCAGGACAGGGGAGACATCATCGTGAGTCCTCTTCGGTTGTCGGAGCCGCTGCGTCCGGGAATCGGCCCCGCATTCCGCGACATCATGGCATGTCGTGCGGACATGACGGGTTTCGAGTCGGAGGCCGGGCGTTTAGAGTCGCTGGACGCGGCCGCGGTCGGGGCCGTGCCGTCACCGTCGAGAGAGCACGATGAACGCCGAAACGCCCTTGTCCGCAGCCCGGTTCCTGGTTCCCCTGCTCATCCTGATAGGCACCGGCGTCGGCGTTTGGATCACCGTTCACCTCCTCGGGACGTGGCTCAAGCACCGGAAGGTGCGTGAGCAGGGACTGCCGGCCCGGGCCATCCTGCTGCGCAGCGAGCGCACGGCGATGAGCAACCAGAAGCGCGCCCGCTACAACCACCTGCTCGAGGTCACCCTGCCGGACCGCCCGAGCTACGAGGTCTGGGTGCTGGACCGCTACCACGACTGGAACGTGCGGGTGTTCACGCCGGGCCTGGAGCTCAACGTCAAGGTCGCCCCCGATGACCCCCAGCGGGTCGCCGTCGTCGGGCCCGTCGTCGAGCAGGACCTGAGCCAGCTCGCCGCGCTCCTGGCGGGCAAACCTGTCAGCGCTCCGAAGGACCCGGTGAAGTCCCTCGCGGACCTGCAGCGGATGCTCGGCGAGGGGCTCATCACGATGGACGACTTCGAGCGCAAGAAGGCGGAGATCCTCGGGCGACTCTGAGCACCCGGGCCGCACAGGTCCGGACACCCTCGGGTCCATGGGCCTTTGCCCTGGGAGGAGACGCAAGTACCTTCCGGCCATGCCCCGTTGGTTCAACACCGCCGGTCCGTGCAATCCGGACCACCACTACATGCTGCCGGCCATGCGACGGCTGCCCGAGGTCCGGCGACTCGTCGAGCAGCAGGGCTACTTCGTCGTCCACGCCCCTCGGCAGGTGGGCAAGACGACGGCGCTCCTGTCGTTCGCTCGCGAGCTCACGATGGAGGGACGCTACGTGGCGGCCCTCGTCAGCATGGAGGTGGGCGCGGGGTTTCCCGACGACACCGGCGCCGCCGAGGATGCCGCCCTCTCGAGCTGGCGGTCCGCCGCGCGAGCACAGCTGCCCGCCACGCAGCAGCCTCCGGAGTTCCCGGTGGCCCCTCCAGGGCACCGCATCGCCAGCGCGCTCGAAGCCTGGTCCCAGGCCGCGGGAAAGCCGCTCGTCATCTTCCTGGACGAGGTCGATGCCGTGAGGAACGAGGTCCTCGTCTCCGTGCTGCGTCAACTCCGGGATGGATACCGCAACCGCCCCCTGAACTTCCCCTCGTCGATGGCGCTCATCGGCTTGAGAGATGTTCGCGACTACAAGGTGGCCTCCGGAGGCTCGGAGCGGTTGGGAACCTCCAGCCCCTTCAACATCAAGGTGCGCTCGCTGACGGTGCGCGACTTCACGGAGGAAGAGGTCGCCGAGCTCTACGCCCAGCACACCACCGACACGGGACAGCGCTTCGAGCCCGAGGCCATCTCACTCGCCTTCGAGCTCACCCAGGGACAGCCCTGGCTCGTCAACGCGCTGGCCAAGGTGGCCGTGGAGGAGCTGGTCACCGACGTGAGCCAGCCGGTGCGCCGCCAGGACATCGAGCGCGCCAAGGCGACTCTCATCTATCGCCAGGAGACCCACCTGGACAGCCTCGCGGCCCGTCTTCGCGAGCCTCGCATCCGAGCCATCCTCGAGCCGATGCTCGCGGGCCAATTCCTGGGCGACATCCCCGAAGATGACCGACGCTTCGCCACCGACCTGGGCCTGGTGCGAAGAAATGCGGCAGGGACACTCGAGGTGGCCAACCCCATCTACCGCGAGATCCTGGTCCGAACCCTGGCCTCGGGAACGAGCGACACCCTTCCCGCCATCCACCCATCCTGGCTGCGTGCCAACGGACGAATGGACCTCGAACAGTTGCGCGAGGCGTTCCTCTCCTTCTGGCGTCAGCACGGCGAGCCGCTGCTCGCCTCGGCCCCCTACCACGAGGTGGCGCCGCATCTGGTGCTCATGGCCTTCCTCCACCGTGTGGTCAACGGCGGGGGCACCATCGAGCGCGAGTACGCCATCGGCCGGGGCCGCATGGACCTGTGCGTGCGCCATGGACCGGACACGCTCGCCATCGAAATCAAGGTCTGGCGCGACAGGGAGTCGGACCCGCTGAACGACGGCCTGGAGCAGCTCGACGGCTATCTCCAGGGCCTGGGTCTGGACAGCGGCTGGCTGATGCTCTTCGACCGTCGCTCGAACCAGCCGCCCATCGCCGAGCGCACCCGGGCCGAACAGGCCCGGACGCCCTCGGGACGTCAGGTCACCGTCATCCGCGCCTAGCGCGTGGGAGTCGCGGTGCCCTGGTCGTGCTCCTGGTGCCACGCCGCGAGCACCTCCTTCTCGCGCGCCGGAGCGATGCCCGCCTTCAGCTTCGCCTGACGCTCGGGCGGCTCCGACTTGAACCACGCCACCGTGTCGCGCACCGTCTCCTCCAGCGGCCGGAACGTGAGCCCCGCCGCCAGCGCCTTGTCGATGTTCACCCGGAGCAGGCCCGCCTCCTCGCCCGTCGGCGTCACCCACACCGGCATGTCCCCGAAGGCCTCCACCTTGTGCTTCGCCAGGAAGGACGGATGCGCCCAGATGAACGTCGCGTCACTGCGCAGCGCCTTCTTGCTGCGCTCCAGGAAGTCCCGCATCAACAGCGGCTTCTCCGGCCCCGTCGCCGTGTAGGGCCCCGCCAGGTTCTTCTCCACGCCCAGGATGATGAACGCGGCCAAGTCTCTCACGTCGATGAACTGCGTGGGGTCATGCCCCGTGCCCGGCGCGAGCACCTCGCCGCCCTGGGCCACGCGCACCGGCCAGTACGTGAAGCGGTCCGTCGGGTCGTCCGGCCCGACGATGAGCCCCGGGCGCACGTTGAACACGCGGCCCGGCATCGCCGTCTCCGCCGCCTTCTCGCACAGCGCCTTCAGGCCGCCGTAGTACTTGTTCACGTCCTCCGAGTTCGGCTCGTCCACCGTGGCCACCGCCGCCGTCTCCGTGAGGCCCGGCTTCGACGCGTCCTTGTAGACCGAGATGCTGGACACGAAGGTGTAGTGCCCCACGTTGGGCGCGAGCAGCTCCGCGGACGCCTTCACGATGCGCGGCACGTACCCCGACGTGTCCACCACCGCGTCCCACTTACGGCCCTGGAGCGCCTTGAGCCCCTCGCCCTTGTTCGGGTCGCGGTCCCCCTGCAGCTTCTCCACGTTGGGGAAGAGGCCCGGGTTCGTCTTGCCGCGGTTGAACAACGTGACGGTGTGCCCCCGGGCCTGCGCGGACTCCACCAGCGCCGGGCCCAGGAACTTCGTACCGCCCAGGATGAGGATGCTCAGGGACCTGCCCGCCTTCGTCCCTCCGCTCCCCTGACCCTGCGTCCCAGGCTCCGCCGTGCCACCACCCGACGCGCCCTTCGAGGACGCACAGCCCATGGCGAACAACGAGCCCGCGACCACGGCACCCTGAATCACATCCCTGCGAGACAGCTTCATAGCGTGTCGTCTCCTGCCACGAGGAAGCACTGCGAGGAAGATTGCTCAACGGGCGGCGGCATTGTCCGGCGCCGCGGGCGCCAGCACGTCCCCACCCTCGCGAGACAGCCGCCGCTGCTCCCGCGACAGGTACAGCGACACCCCCAGCCACAGCCCCGCCAAGGGCACCGCCGCCAACGACAGCCCCGTCATCCCCAACCCCAGCGCGGTGAGCCCACCCTGCAACCACGCGCTCACCGTGTCGCTGCCCCGGTACACCACCGTGTCGATGAAGCTCTTGGACTTGTAGCGCGCTTCGCGGTCCACCGTGGTGAAGAGGATTTCGCGCGACGGCCGCTCCAGCGCATAGTGGCTGGCCCCGCGCAGCGCCTTGAACGCCACCAGCACGCCCAGCACCGGCACCGCCGCCAGCCCCAGGAAGCCCAGCCCCGTCACCACCGGCGCCACCGCCAGCGCCGCCCCCAACCCCAGGCGCGAGATGATGCGCCCGGTGACGAGCGTCTGCAGCGCCAACGTCAACAACTGCACATAGAAGTCGATGTCCCCGAAGAGGGCCGTCCGCGACGCCGCGTCCTTGCCCACCTGCGCCACCAGCTGCACCTCCTGGAAGTACAGGAACGTGGACGTGGCCGCGTACAGGAGCACCTGGAGCCCCAGCGCCAACAACATCGGCGACGCCACCAGCAGCTTCAGCCCCGCGAGCACCCCGCCTCCCACGGGCCCCTCGGCCGAGGGCGGCTGATGCTGCACGTCACGCGCCCAGCGACTCAGCCACCGCACGCACTGCGCGCTCACCTCCAGCAGCACCGCGGAGATGAGGATGAGGTTCACCGGCCCCACCGGCTCCGCCAGCCGCCCCACCAGGAAGGGCCCCACCAGCATGCCCGTGGTGCCACCCGCGGCGATGAAGCCGAACAGCCGCTTGCCCTGCTCGCTGGCGAAGACGTCCGCCATGAAGCTCCAGAAGATGGAGACCACGAACAGGTTGTAGACGCTCAGCCAGATGTAGAAGACGCGCGCCACCGGCTCCTTCGCCACCTCCAGCTTCAGGAGCGCGAAGAAGACCAGCAGCGACACCAGGAAGAAGCGGTAGATGCGCGGCAGCACCACGCGCCGGGGCCAGCGCGCCACCAGCGCGGAGAACGCGGGCACCGCCAGCAGCATCACCAGGAACGTCGCCGTGAACAGCCACGGCAACCCCTTCACGCTGCCCGCCGTCCCCATCTCGTTGCGGATGGGGCGCAGGATGGCGTAGCCGCACATCAGCGTGAAGAAATAGACGAACGACCCGAGGACTGCGCGGACCTCCTCGTCACGGACATCCACGAATCGCTTGAGCATGGGCACGAAGGCGCGCGCGTCTCGGGTGGGGACCGGCGACAACGGATGCGTCAGCCGGGCGCGTCCCTGGCTGAACTCCGGTCCTTTCCGTGTATTCCCGGGCCCACATCCGCGTCCAGGGGGACGTGGGCCCGGGCTTCGAGCCAGCTCGACTACTTCGCGCCGAGCGCCTCGCGCAGGGTGGCCTCCACGCGGGGCAGCACGTCCTCGATTTCCGCCACGGACGTGGCGCCCACGGACAGGCGGAACCAGCCGGTGTCCTCCTTCAGGCCGAACGCCTGGAAGGGCACCACCGCGAGGCCCGCCTTCTCCAGGAGGAGCTTGCGGATGTCGTCATTCGTCTTCAGGCCGCTCTTGCCCACCAGGTCGAACTGGACGGACAGGTAGATGGCGCCCTGGGGCGCGATGTGGCGCACCGGCAGCCCCGCCTCGCGCATGCGCGACAGGCCCTTGTGCAGCGCCTCCAGGCGCGCGTCCACGCGCTGGTGCATCTCCTTCAGGAAGGACTCGGTGGCGGGCACGTCGTCCAGGTAGCGCGCCACGGCGACCTGCTCGGCCTTGGGCGCCCACGCGCCCACGTGGCCCAGCACGTCGCGCATGCGCGCGATGATGCTCGGCGGGCCCACGCCCCAGCCCACGCGCACGCCCGTGGCGGCGAAGGCCTTGGAGATGCCGTCCACGAACACGGTGTAGGGCGCCACCTCCGGCACCAGCTCCACCGGCGTCACGTGCTTCTCCGAGCCGAAGCTCAGCACCCAGTAGATCTGGTCGTACATCAGGATGAGGGGCTTCTTGCCCGTCTTCTCGCGCTCGCGATTCTCCGCGACCACGCGCTCGCAGATAGCGCCGAGCACGTCCTTCGAAATCATGGTGCCCGTGGGGTTGAGCGGGCTGCACAGGCACAGCAGGCGCGCGGTGCCCAGGTGCGGCGTGAGCTGCTCCAGCGTGGGCATGAAGCCATGCGAGGGGTCCGTCGTCACCACGACGCCCTTCGCGTTCATCATGTGGATGTAGTGGTTGTTGTTCCACGATGGCACCGGGTAGACGACCGTCTCCCCGTCATCGAGCACGCTGCGGAAGGTGCCGTAGATGATGGGCCGGGCGCCGCCCGCGATGACGATGCCCTCCAGCGGGTACTTCAGGCCCAGGGCGCGCTCGTAGAAGCGCTGCACCGCCTGGCGTAGGTCCAGCACGCCGTCCGAGGGCGGATAGTTCGTCTCGCCCGCCTGGAGCGCGGTGGTGATGTGCGTGCGCAGGCCCTCGGGGATGGGGAACTCGCGCGGGCTGAAGTCGCCCACGGTGAGGTTGCACACCTTGCGACCTTTGGCGACGAGCTCCCGGACCTCCGCGGCGATGCGGAGGATTTCGCTGCCGACGAGGCCCCGCGCCATGGTGCCGACGGTGGCGTCGTCCCTCGAGGGACGGGGGAGGGAGGTGAGGTCGAGAGCCATGGGGGATGTGTCTCCGGTTCGTGCGCGTAAGGGGGACGCGGGCTGCGGCCGGGCGCGCACCATACCCGCCACCCGGCAACTTGTGGGGTGCGTCCTGCAATCCCGGGGTGGGAGTGCCACGGCTTCACGCGTACCGGAAGCGGAACACGCGGGGCACCCGGCCCGGCGGGCCCTCCCCGGCCCGGCCCACGGGTGTTTGCCGGGCGCAACGGTTGGCGAGCCTTCCCGATATGTCCCGGAAGGGCCTTCCGTTCAGGGCTCCAGCAGTTTCGGGGCGTGGGCGGGTTCCGCGCACCGACATCCATCCCTGACAGGAAGGGCTCCTCCACGCGGGACGTCGCGGTCCGCCACGGGAGCGCCTTGCCCAGAGGTGTCCGTATGAAGTTGTTCGAGCGTGGCTCGTGGCTCGTGGCGTTCCTGATGCTCGCTTCCACCCAGGCGTCGGCGGAAGGCGGCCGCCCCCTCAACCGGAGCCTGTTCGGCACGCGCGCCATCGTCGCGTGTGACGCGGTGGAGCAGTCGTGCGGCATGGCCGTCATCTCCTTCCCGAGCGGGGTCAGCGGACTGGTGCCGTATGGGCGCTCGGACATCGCGGTGGCCACGATGGCGCTGCCCTCGGTGGATGATGCCCAGGGGGTCATCGCGCGCATCGACGCGGGCGAGGCGCCCCAGGCCGCCATCGACGCGGTGCTCGCGCTGGACCCGTACGCGCCCATCCGTCAGCTCGCCGCGGTGAAGCTGCACCCGGATGGGAGCGTGACGACGGGGCAGCGCTCGGGCGCGCAGACGAGCGCGCACACCTGTGCCATCCAGGGCGCGACGTTCGTGGTGCAGGCGAACAACATGTCCACGCCGGACATGTGTACGGCCATGGCCGCGGGCTTCCAGCGCGCGAAGGGCAGCCTGCCGCAGCGGCTGTATGCGTCGCTCGTGCACGGCGCGCGCGTGGGCGGGGACAAGAACGGCGAGCGCTCGGGTGTCATCCGCGTCTGGAACACCACGAGCGAGACGGCGTTCTACACGCACGTGCTCGCGGAGGCGGTGGTGCACGGCAGCACGAAGGCGCTCCAGGAGCTGGGCGTGGAGCTCAACCGCTACCAGGGCACGCTCGCGGACGTGTACACCCAGGACCGCGTGACGCTGACGGCGGACATCGCGCGGGACGTGAAGCAGGTGCTGCGCAAGCTCGGGTACTACCGCGGGCCCATGGATGGGAGCTGGTCCGACGCGGCGGAGCAGGCGCTGTACGACTTCAACTGGAACAATCTTTTCTTCCTGAAGCCGACGGTGGTGGAGAACGGCACGCGGAAGATGGACGGGGTGCTGGTGAAGTTCCTGCGGGACGCGGACCTGGGGGCGCTGACGCGGGCGACGGCCTCGGCGGAGTGACACTGTCGGCTTCTCGTCACGGGCCGGTGGTGCTGGCACGTGGCCCCCCTGTCGTGAGAGAGGGTGTCCTCCGTGGCCCCTCTTTCGCGGGCCCCCTGGGGAGGAACGATGAAGCGTGCGGGACGCTGGCTGTCATCGCTGTGGCTGGCCGGATGCCTCGTGGGCACCGGGTGCTCGAAGAAGGAAGAGGCCCCGCCGCATCCGGCGGCCGAGCTGCCAGCGCCCGATGACACTCCCGCGCGGCCCTCGGGTGCGCCCGAGGGCGCCGTGGCGCGGGGAGGTGAAGCCGCCGCGAAGCCTCCCGTGGCCGTGGGCGAGCTGCCTCCCGAGGAGCCCGGTGTGGAGCCGGAGGCGCCTTCGGGAGCGGGCTCGCCATCGGCGGGCGCGGGTGCTCAGTCAGGTGGTACGGCACCGGGTGGCGCGGGGACAGGGACGCCGTCGGGCGGTGGCTCGGGTGGAGTCACTCCCGAGAACCCGAAGAACCGCGAGTGGACCACGGAGGCGGTGAGCCTGGACCGCAGGGACGTGCCGCAGGCCACGCTGCGCTCGGTGCGCGCGGGAGCGCACCCGGATTACGACCGCGTGGTGTTCGAGTTCGAGGGGACGCAACTGCCCGGCTATCGCGTGGAGTACTCGAAGGAGCCCGCGGTGCAGTGTGGCTCGGGGGACCCGGTGACATTGGCGGGCAAGGGTCAGCTCCAGGTGAGCTTCACGCCGGCGAAGGCACATACGGATGCAGGGGAGCCCACGGTGGCCACGCGTGAGCTGAAGCCCGCGTTGCCGGTGTTGCTCGAGCTGAAGCGCACGTGTGACTTCGAGGGCGAGGTGACGTGGGTGCTGGGCAACAAGAGCAACGCGCCGTTCCGCATCCTGGAGCTGCGCGAGCCCACGCGACTCGTGGTGGACGTGAAGCACTGAGGCGACTGTTCCCAGGCGAACTCGGGCATGCCTCTCGCAGTCATGCGCGGCCCCGAGGCTGAAGCGGTGGGCCCCACCACTTCCGGGTCGAAGTGAAGCGCGGGGGCGCCTGTTCCGAGGCGAGCTTGGGCGTGCCGCTCCCGCGGTCATGCGCGGGACCAGGTCTGATGTGGTAGCAGCTCACCGCTTCTCGCCCGGTCTGAGCCCTGCCCACCTCGATGGGCCCCGTCGTCATCGAGCCACGGGCAGGGGCCCCTCACGTCCCACCACGCAGCTCCGCCGCCAGTCGGTCCAGTCCCGCGAGCAGCTCGCGGTGCTTCTGTCTCGCGGGAGCGCCCCCCGCGCGCAGCGCCATCGCGAGCACGCCAGGAAGGTTCATGGCCGCATCGCCGCGAAGCCGCTCGCGATACTCACGCATCCAGTCTGAGGGCACGCGCAGCGACCAGTTGCGCTCGTCGATGGTGCCCGGCTCGTTGTACGTCTCCGGCATCCCGAGCAGGTCCGTGAAGAACACCATGACGTTGCGCGCGCGACTGGCGAACAGGTCCGCCAGCTTCGCCTGCGCGAGTAGCCCCGGGTCCGTCGCCAGCTCGCGCGCGAAGGCCTCACGGTGCTCGACCTCCGGGCACAGCCGCGTCGCCAGATAGTCCGCCTGCGCCCGCAGCGTCCCGCGCCACTGCCAGTCGCCGACGAGGCGCCACAGCGACTTCGTGTCGTGGTTGCCGACCATCATCCAGTCCTCGGCCGCCGCGTTCTCGCTGCGATACACGTCCGCCGGGTTGCGCAGGTCCGCCTTCTGCGTGACGCGGAAGCGGCCCATCCCGTATCGCGCGAGCACGCGTCCCAGCGGATACGGCATCGTGCTCAGCACCTCGCCCAGCAGGTCCCCCAGCTCGCGACCATTGCGCCGGGACGCGGCGACCACCGTGTCGAAGAGGACGCTGAAGCGCTCCACCTGCTCGGGCGTCAGCGACTTCACCTCTCCGTCCACATAGCGAGGCACCGAGCGGTCCACCTGCTCCGGTGACACGAGCGCATAGCGCGCCAGCTCGGGGTGCTCGGGCAGGTCGGGTGACGAGAACAACCGCGCGCCCTGTTGAACGGCGGCCACGGGGTCCCACTGGTTCGACCGATACACCCAGGGGCACACGAGCCCATGCGGATGGTCCAGCCGCAGCCCGTCGTACTCGGCGAGCATCTTGTCCATCCGAGCATCCATGAAGCGCAGCACCGCGCCCGGGCGGAAGCCCTGGGACGGGCCCTCTCCGCCCTCCATGAAGAACTGCTCCGGGTCCAGCACCGGGTAGTTCCACGGCTGGCCGTCGGGGTTCGTGCGACTGGGCGGCGCGCCCATCAGGTACGTGCGCAGGAAGAGCCCCTGCCACGCCCACGCGTCGCGCGGTGAGAAGCCAATCTGGAGGTCGCCGTAGAGCTTCAGGCGCCATGTGGCCGTCCGTTCCCGGAGCACTTCGTGTTGCGTGTGCACCAGGAATTGGAGGAACGCGTAACGCTCCAGCGTGTCGCCGTATCGCGACTCCAGCGCCAGCACTCGAGCTGCCGCTGCGGACTCTTCACCCGGCGCCGGATTCCACAGGCGTCCATCCAGCGAGTCCGCCCAGGGCCGCCAGTCCGGGACGCCCTTCTCCTCGCACAGCACGTCGAACAGGGCATCGCGCACGAGCCATGCGCGGTGGCGTTGCCGGAAGGAGGTGAAGCGCCGGGACAGGTCCTGGATGGCGGCGGAAGGATTCGACCCCGCGCGCTGCCGGCGAAAAGACGCCCACGCCTCATCGAGCACCGCGAGCTGCGCGCGGAACGCCCATCGATAGCGCTCACCCGGATGGGCCCCATGAGGCCGAGACTGCGAGAGCGCCGCCACGCGGCCAGGAGGAAGCAGCGCCCCCCAAGGCTCATGCTCCAACGGCGCGAGCGCGACGTTCAGGACATTGCGAGAGAACAGGGTGCCGTCATACGGCGACGCGTTCGCCTCGGTGGTCTGTCCCTGGGGCCCCAGTTGGATGCCGGTGAAGCCCAGGGCGCGGGCTGACTCCAGGAAGAGGGCGGCGCCCTCGGAGTAGGGCGAGCCCCGTCCCGAGTCCTCGGATGGCAGACTGGGGAAGCTGGGGTCGTGGATGCTCAGCACCAGGTTGCGGACATCGAGCGCGGCCAGGGCTTGGGTGACGAGTCGATGGTGGTCTTCAGGCAGCGAGGCTCGGGACATGGCGGATGACGACCGACCCTAGGTGCCCGAGCCGGACACGCCAACCCTTCATCTGAGCCCACGTTCAACATCCGTCCGAGGACGACACTCCGAGCGTGCACGCGGACACCCGGAGCGGACCCAGTGTCACTTCTGCGGCGACTGCGGCACGGGGCGCGGCTCGCCACCGCCGCCCTGCGTCGGCCCCTGATGTCCCGGCCCCTGGGGCGCTCGGAAGTGGAACACCTTGCGCAGCTTGCGCCCCATCCACGTCCGGCCATCCACCAGGATTTCGTACACCGTCGGAATCACCAGCAGCGTCAGAAGCGTGGACGTAATCGTTCCGCCAATCACCGCGCGGCCCAGCGGCGCTCGGAAGTCGCCCCCCTCGCCCGCGCCAATCGCCACCGGAATCATGCCCGCCACCAGGGCGAAGGTCGTCATGATGATGGGCCGCAGACGGATGCGCCCCGCCTCGATGAGCGCCTCGCGCAACGGCATGCCCTTCTCGTGCGACCACTTCGCGAAGTCGATGAGGAGGATGGCGTTCTTCGCCACGATGCCCATCAGCAGGATGACGCCGATGAGGCTCATGATGTTCAGCGTGTCCCCGGTAATCAGCAGCGCGCCCACCACGCCAATCAACGACAGCGGCAGCGAGATGAGGATGGCCAGCGGGTCCAGGAACGAGCCGAACTGGATGACGAGGATGAGGTACATCAGCATCACCGCCACACCCAGCGCGATGAACACCCGCGAGAACACCTCCTCCTGGTCCGCGGACTCACCGCCCGTGGTCAGCTCGTAGCCCGCGGGCATCTGCACCTTGTCCACCCGCGCCTGGATGTCCCGCATCACCTCCGTCAACGAGCGCCCCTGCACGTTCGCCTGGATGTTGATGACCCGCTCGCGGTTGAGGTGCGTGATTTGCGCGGGGCCGAGCGCCTGCTGGATGTCCGCCACCTGTCCCAATGGGACGAGCTGCGGCGTCCCTCCCGGCACCGCGCCCACGAGGATGGGCAGCCGCGCCAGGTCATCCGGATTGTCCCGCGCCTCGGGCGCGAGGCGCACCATCACATCCCGAGTCTCACCAATCGGGTCCACCCAGTCGCCCACGTCCAGCCCCGCGAAGGCCGGCCGCAGCACCTGCGCCACCTGCCCCACCGTCACCCCGAGCTGACCCGCGAGCCCTCGATTCAGGTCGACCACCAGCTCCGGCTTCTGCCCTCGCGTGGACAGGCCCACGTCCACCGCGCCGGGCACCTGCTCCACCTCACGCTGCACCTGCTGCGCGAGCTGCGTGAGCGTCTTCTGGTCCGGCCCGCGCAGCTCCAGCTGGATCTGCTTCATCGCCCCGCCGAAGCCCGAGGTGAAGACAGACACCTTCGCGCCCCCCACCGCCGCGAGCTCCTGGCGCAGCTTGCTGCCGAGCGCATCCTGGCTCAAATCACGGTCCGCCTTGGGCGTGAGCCTCACGTACACCAACGCCTGGTCCACGCCCGGAGCGCTCAGCGGCAGCGGCACGCCGATGGTGCTGTACGTATAGGCGACCTCGGGGTGCGCGCGGACGATGCGCGTCACCTCCTCCACCTTGCGCCGCGTGTACTCGAGGCTGGAGCTGGACGGCGTCTCCACCAGCAGCTCCACCTCCGAGCGGTCACTCACCGGCACGAAGCCCGCGCCACCCACGGTGCCCTGGAGCACCAGCGCGCCCACGAGCGAGCCCACCGCGACCAGCACCATGATGAGCCGGTGGTCCAGCGCCCAGGCGATGACGCGCTTGTAGCGGTCCGCCTGTCGGTCGAACCAATCGTTGAAGCGCGTGAGGATGCGCGAGATGAAGCCCTTGCGAGCCCCCTTCTCCACCTGCGGGTCCGCCCAGTACGCGCTGAGCATCGGGTCCAGCGAGAAGGAGACGAACAGCGACACCAGCACCGCGCAGGCGATGGTGAGCGCGAACGGCTTGAACCACTGGCCGGCCACGCCGTACATGAAGGCCACCGGCACGAAGACGGCGACGATGGAGAACGTGGTCGCCGACACCGCGAGGCCAATCTCCGACGTGCCCTCGCGTGACGCCGTGTAGTGGTCCTTCCCCATCTCGATGTGGCGGACGATGTTCTCGCGCACCACGATGGCGTCATCGATGAGGATGCCGATGGCCAGCGTCAGGCCGAGCAGCGACATCGTGTTGAGCGTGAAGCCAAAGGCCCACACGCTGATGAACGCCGCCAGCACGCTCACCGGCAGCGCCAGCCCCGTGATGACGGTGGAGCGCCACGAGTTGAGGAAGATGAACACCACCAACACCGTGAGCAGCGCGCCCTCCACCAGCGCGGACTGCACGTTCTCCACCGCGCTCTCCACCCGCACGCCCGCGTCGCGCACGATGGCCAGCTTCACGTCCGGAGGCAGCTTCTTCTGGAGCGCCTCCACGCGCGCTCGCACCGCGTCCGCGACCTCCGTGGTGCTGTAGCCCTTCGACTTCAGCACGTCGATGCCCACCGCCTGCGCGCCGTCGTAGAGCGCCAGCGTGCGGGGCTCCTCGGAGCCCACGAAGACATCCGCCAGCTGCCCCAGCCGGATGACCTGCCCGTCGCGCGTGGCCACGACCATGTCGCGGAACTCGTCCACGTTCTCCAGGCGCCCCTTGAGGCGGATGGACTCCTCCTCGAGCTTCGAGTTGATGCGCCCCACGGGCGCGGCCAGGTTCTGCGATTGCAGCGCCTGCACCACCTCCGCCAGCGAGACGCGCGCGGCCTGGAGCGCCTCGGGCTTGAGCTGCACCGTCATCTCCCGCTCGACATCGCCGACGACGTCCGCCTGCGCCACGCCCGGCACCGAGCGCAGCTCGCCCACCACCAGCGGGTCCGCCACACGCGACAGCGCCGGCACGTCGAGCCGCTCCGAGGTGAGCGTCAGCGAGACGATGGGCGCGTCCGCCGGGTCGAAGCGCGTGAGGACGGGCTCCTCCATCTCGCGAGGCAGGTCCGCGCGCTTGCTGGAGATGGCGTCGCGGATGTCCTGCGAAGCCTCCTGGATGTCCTTCTCGAACTCGAAGAACACCGTGAAGGTGGCCAGGCCGTCGGTGGCGGTGGCGGTCGTCTCCTTCGGGTCGACGCCGCTGATGGCGAAGATGGCGTCCTCGATGGGCTCGACGATTTCGCGCTCCACCGTGTCGGGCGAGGCACCCGGGTAGACGATGGTGACGGCGATGACGGGCGCCTGCACGTCGGGGAACTCGTCCGTCTCGAGCTGCCACAAGGCGACGAGGCCGAAGACGACCAGCGTCACCATGGCGGTGATGGTGACGATGGGCCGCTTGATGGCGAAATCGGAGATGAACACGGGGTGACTCCCGACAGGAGGAGAAGGAACGACGTGGGCTCAGGGCGTGGGCTGCGTCGCGCCCTCGGTGGAGCCTCGCGGCGACTGCGTGGGACGTGTACCGTCGTCGCGCCCGGCCGGTGGTGACCTGGGCGCGGCGCCTTCGCCCTGCTGCGCGCCACCACCGCCGACGCCCGGGCCCTCGTCCCCGCGCGGCGAGTCCCCCTCACGCGGCGGCGAGACCTTCACCTGCATGCCCTCGCTCACCTCATCGCGCGCCGAGCCGAGCAACACCACGTCTCCTTGCTGGAGTCCCTGGCGCACCTCCACCCGCTTCTCGACGTCGTCACGCAGTCCCAGAGTGACGCTCACGCGCTCCACCTTCTCGTCGCGCACGCGCAGCACGGAGGGCTTGCCCTCCGCGTCGTCGATGGCGTCCAACGGCACCGCCAGCGCTCGCACCGACTCCGAGGCCACGCGTCCCTCCGCGAACAGACCCGCGAGCAATTGCAGGTTCGTGTTCGGAATCGCGACGTAGATGCGCACCTGCCCCGTGTTCGGGTCCACCACCGGGTTGATGCGCTCCACCTGCCCGGTGAACGCGCGGTTCCCATAGCCGGTGACCCGGAACTCCACGGGCGTCCGGGCCTTCACCTGGTCCAGGTTCGCCGCCGGCACGGAGGCCTCCAGGCGCAACGTGCGCGGGTCCACCACCGTGAACAACGGCGCACCGGGTTGCACCACGTCACCGGCGCTCGCCTGCCGCTCACTGACGACCCCCGCGAAGGGCGCGACGACGCGCGTGCGTCCCAACTGCTCCTGCGCCAACGCGTAGCGCGAGCGCGCCTCCGCGAGCTGCCCCTTCGCCTGCGCCACGGAGAGCTGGGCCCGCTCGAAGTCCCGCTGGGTGATGACCCCCGCCTGGGCCAGCTTCGCGCTGCGCTCCTGCTCGGCCTCGGCCACCTGCAAGGCATTGCGCGCCGTCGCCACCGCGGTGCGCGCGGCGATGACCTGGTCCCGCAGCGTCGCGTCGTCGATGCGCGCCAGCTCCTGGCCCTGCTTCACCACCTGGCCTTGCTGCGCCTTGAGGTCGAGGATGGTGCCGCCCACCTGCGCGCGGACCGCCGCCGCGGTGCGGGCTTGGAGCGTGCCGGAGATGCCGGGGCCGGAGCGCAGCTCGCTCGCCTGGACGCGCGCCACGTTCTCCTGTCCCAAGGTCAGCACGGGCGGGGCCAAAGGTGCCGCCTCCTCCGAGCCCTTCTTGCATCCGGCCACCGCGCAGGCAGCCGCCAGCAGCACCCCCTTGATTCCGCCAGCGACCGTCCCTCTCATCCGTCGGGCTCGTCTCACCGCGCGTCTCCGTCCTCCGCCAGTCCCTCCCCTGCCCCTGGCGGGCCGGCTAAACGTGGTGTCGGCCCCTCGCCTCCGGAAGTCGGCCTCTCGTGTCGCCCACCCCAGGAGACAAAGGCAGGCCGCCTGCTCCCGGGCATAGCGGGCAGCCAGCCTCACCGAGCGGATGCCACGCCCTTCGTGTCCGTGGTTACGGCGCCACCGGGACTTCACTCATCAGCAGCGTGCCGCCCGTCTCGAAGCTGGAGGACGGGCCACAGGTGGGGACCACCGTGCCCGACGCGCACGCCACCGCCTGCGTCCCCGCGCGCGTCGTCTGCGAGCGGCAGCGCGCTCCCGCCGCGTCCCACTCCGCCTCCAGGCTCCAGCTCTCGGTGTCCTGCTGCACGCCCGCGGCGTCGTACAGGTTCACCCAGTTCCCATCCGTCGTATACGACGTGCCGTCGCCACAGAAGTCCGCGCGCACCATGCGCGTGCAGGCCTGGTGCAGCTCGCCCAGGCTCTGGCCATTCACGCTGCCCACCCACGGGCGGTAGCCGAAGCGCACGCACTTGGCCAGGGCCGCGCCCTCGCACGCGAAGGTGAAGGCCTGCGCGTCCTCGAGCTTCGCGCCGCCGCCCGCCACGCCCTGCCGGTAGTCCCAGCGCCCCGTCAGCGCAATCGCCCCGAGCGCCGAGCCATCCGCCGCCTGGCACGCGGGCTTCCACGCCCCTTCGTCGGCCGCGTAGTAGGAGACGCGATACACCCAGACATCCGCGCTCGCGCCCGTGGCCGGCTGGATGTCATCGATGCGCAGGGGAACCGTGTCCCCGCTCCCGAGCTCCCCCACGAAGCGCGCCCCGAGGAAGTCCATCCCGGACACCACGCCCTGCGACGTCGCGCCGTGGAGGACGCTGCCGTCCAGCCACGTGTCCGACAGCGCGGGAGCGCCCGCGTCCGCGCGCTCGGCGCCCGCGAAGCGCACCGACACCAGCATCTGCCCCAGCTCCGTGCTGTTGAGATTGCGCCCGTTGAGGTTGCGGCCATTCAGGTTGCGCCCATTGGGCGACGACAACCCGGCCACCTGGGTCCCCAGCGTCCGGGACTCCTCGACCTCCACCGCGCTTCCACAACCCCAAAGCCCGCAGGCGATGACCATCGCCCCCACCATCCGCCTCGCCACCATGCCCCGACCCTCCCCGGCCCTGCGCTACTGGACACAAGGTTCGCAGGAGCCTGCCCGCTCGCAAGGAGGAGTGATGACCCCACGACAATCGTCCCACCCTCGAGGGGGTGGCGAGCAGGCACGACAGGGTGAACGGGCGCTTCCAACGTCCTGTGCCGGGCCACTCCCCGGACCCACATCCGGGCAGGCTCACGGCCTGGGTGCGGACAGGTCCGCGCACACGCGCAGGCCCATCGTCACGTCGCGCAACGACGGCTCGGGCAATTCGCGGTTCGTCGAGCGCGCGGAGGTGGCCGCGAACGCGAAGCTCCCACCTCGCGCCACCGCGCGCCCTGGCTCCAGCCACGAGCGGGTCCATTCCCAGACATTGCCCGCCATGTCGTCCACGCCGAACGGACTGCGCGACGCGGGGTGGCTGCCCACCTCGTCCGGACCGAAGCCTCCGGGCTGCTTGCCGTACGTGGTGTCGATGTTCGCGTCGTCCGGGCCCAGCCTGTCGCCGTGCGGGAACTCGCGCCCGTCCACGCCGCGCGCCGCGCGCTCCCACTCGAGCTCCGAGCACAGCCGAGCTCCCGGCACCCGGCCGCTGAAGGACAGCCAGGACACGTACGTCTCCGCGTCGGAGAAGGAGATGCCGCTCACCGGGAAGCGCAGCCAGTCCTGCGTCCCGCGGCGGGTGCGGTTCGCGTAGCGGATGGGCTCGTCCGCGCGGGCCTCGTAGGGCACGTTGCCGGGCTGGAAGCGCAGCCGCCAGACACCGTCCACCTGGTCCAGCGCGAGGTGCCCCGCATAGCCCCCCGTGCCCACGCGGGGGCTGTGCGCGGCGCGTGACTCGGGGGACAGGGTCTCCAGGAAGACGAGCCAGTCCGCGTACGTCACCTCGTGCCGCGCGATGAGGAAGCCCGGCACCTGCACCGCGTGCTGCGGCACCGCGTTGAAGAACTCGCGCACGCTGGCGTCCGCGGCGCTGCCGAAGCGGACCTCGCCCGGGGGAACGAAGACGAAGCCCGAGGGAATCGAGCCCTCGCGCGGCAGGCGCAACTCCAGTCGCCGTGCCTCTCCGCGACGCAGGAGCAGCGGCTGCGTCACGGCCTCGTGGTGCGGCGCGCGCAACGTGAGCCGATAGGCGCCCGGTGGCACGGAGACGTCCATCCAGGGCTCGGACTCCAGCGGCAGCGGCTCACCGGGCTGCTCGTTGCCGAGCGTGTCGCGCGTCAGCGGACGCAGCTCCACCTGCACGTCGTGCGCGGCGACGCCCAGGGTGAGTCGGGCGGGCGCGGTCCATCGCCGCCAGCGCTCACCGTGCACGTCGTAGAGGCGCAGGCGCTGGAGCAGCGTGGGCACCATGGCCACTTCTCCGTCCTGCTCGGCCCACAGGGCGCGCTCGAAGAGGAAGTCGGCGAGCGCGTCGCGGACCTCGGGCCGCTCGGGCGCGAGCGCGAGGGCCCGCTCGAGTCGTCCTGCGACTCCATCGAAGCGATGGCGAACCTGCGCGGCGCGCGCGACGCTCTTGCCCCACAGCCGCTCCGCCTCGGGCTTCTGGCCGCTGCCGTAGAGACGGAAGGCCTCCGAGCGCTCGGAGTGGAGCAGGTCCTTGGTCTCCAGCGCGGACTCGAGTGACTTGCGCGCCTCTTCGAGCTCCGCGCGCACCTGACGCTCCAGGCTCCAGCGCTCGCGCAGCTTGAGGCCGCCGTACACGAGGCCGAGCGAGAGGACGAAGCCCACCACGAGCGCGTGGCGCAGCCCGCGGCTGCGGATGAGCGTGCGGCGGGAGGCCCGCAGGAAGTCGCGCTCGCGGCGGTTGAGCTCGGCCACGTCCAGCACCGCCGCCTCGGCGAGCTGACGTGAGCCCCAGAGCAGCTCGCGCGAGTGGTGGTGCTTCTCCCAGTGGGCCGCGGCCGTCTCCAGCAGCGCCTGGACCTCGCGCCGCTCGGCGGCCTCGGTCAGCCAGTGCGCGAGCGAATCCCAGCCCGACAGGAGCGCCTCATGGGCCAGCTCATAGGACGTGCCCTCGGGGGCCTCGCGCGCCACGAGCAGGCGCGCGCGGACCAGGGCCTCGAGCGCGGCCTGGTAGCGCGGGTCGTCTCCGGCGAGCTCGCGGTCCGTCTTGCGCGCGCGGGTCCCGTCGGCGGTGACGAGTCGGAGCAGGACACCTCGCGCCGCGACGCGCTGGTCAGGCAACAGGCGCTCCACGGCCGCGTCCGCGTGTCGGGCCAGGGCTCCGGCCACGCCACCCATCGAATCGAGCGCGGCCTGGGTGATCATCTGCGTCTTCGTGTCGCGGGCCTCCCAGAGCTCGGCGAGCGCGAACTGGAGCAACGGCAGGCCCCCCTCGGCCGCGGCGGTGACGAGCGCGTCGACGAGGGACTCCGACTCGAAGCGGACGCCCTTCACGCGCGAGGGGCCGGTGACGGCCTCGCGGGTCTCCTCGGCGGTGAGGGCGCGCAGGAGGTACAGCGCGCGGGGGACCTCGGCGCCCAGGCCGGGCACGGCGGTGAGCCGGGTGAGGAAGTCGCTGCGGCTGGAGGCGAGCAGCCGCACCCCGCTGGCCCCCTCCGCGAGGCTGCCGAGGGCCTGTCCCGCGAGCGCCGCCTCGTTGGGCTCGGCGAGCGTCGCCAGCTCCTCGAGCTGATCCACGTAGACGAGCAGGCCCTCACGGGCGCCCAGACGGGCGCGCAGGCGACGGGCGAGGCACGCGGGCTCGGCGCGCAGCGCCTCGGCGAGGAGCTCCTCCTCGGTGGCGAGGAGCGCGGCGAGCGCGGCGGAGAGCGCGACCAGGGGCTTGCGTCCCGGGACCAGGCGGACGGTGTGCCAGCGACGGCCGTCCTCAAGCCCGCCATCGACGACGGCGGGGAGGATGCCGGCGAGGCACAGGGAGGACTTGCCGACGCCGGAGTCGCCGGTGATGAGCAGGAAGGACTCGCCGCGCAGGCGCTCCAGCACGGCGCGGCACTCGCGGCGGCGGCCGAAGAAGAGGGCGCGGTGCTCGGCCTCGAAGGCGCGCAGGCCGCGATAGGGATTGCCCTCGGGGACGTGGGTGGGCGTGTCCTCGCGGCACAGGGCCTCCAGGGCCTCGAGGAGCTGGGCGGCGGAGGCGAAGCGCTCGGAGGGCTCGCGGCGCAGGCAGCGGTCGATGATGGCGGCGAAGGTCGGGTCCACCTGCGGAGAGACTTCGCCCAGGGGCAGGGCGTCCTGGGTGCGCACGACGTGAGGCAGCTCGCGCCAGACGACGTCGCGGTAGGGGCCCCGGCCCACGCAGAGTTCGTAGAGGACGATGCCCAGCGAGTACACGTCGCTGCGGGCCGACAGGTCCTCGCCGGCCCAGGCCTCGGGGGACATGTAGTACGGCGTGCCGACGAGGGCGCCCTGGGGCAGCGAGGGCAGGAAGACGCCGTCGAGCGAGCGGGCGGAGAAGTGCGGGTTGAGCTCCGGGTCCAGGTCCATGGGGAGCTCGGGTGGGGTGGTGGTGCGAGGAGAGGGCACCTCGTCGCCCACCGCGCCGTCGAGCAGCTTGGCGAGGCCGAAGTCGAGCAGCTTCACGGCGCCGCTCTCGGTGAGCACGGCGTTGCCGGGCTTGATGTCGCGGTGGAGCACGCCCCGACGGTGGGCGGCGCTGAGGCCCCGGGCGAGGTCCCGACCGATGGCGAGCACACGCTCCCAGCGCAGGGGTTTGACGAGCCGGTCCAGGCTGACGCCGCGGATGAACTCGGAGATGAGGTAGGGCTGTTCGTCGAGTTGTCCCACCCGGTAGAGGGTGACGACGTTGGGGTGCTGGATGCGGGCGGCGGCGCGGGCCTCGACGAGGAAGCGCGCCAGGGCATTGGGGCCGAGGGCGGGGATGAACTTCACCGCCACGGGGCGTTCGAGCAGGGTGTCCTGGGCCAGGTACACCCGCCCCGTGCGTCCCCGGCCGATGGGCCGAACGATTCGGTACTCGTCGAACTCCTCCGGAGGAGTCCACGAGTCTGGCGGCCGGAAGGTGGCGGGGGTGCCCACTCCCACGGGCTAGGCATCCGGACGTCCAGCGGCAACCCCTTCCCCCGTCCGAAAGGGCAGGAGCGCGCTGGAAGGAGCCACCCGATGTCAGGTGGTCGTCACTTCCCGCCGGTGGGAGGTGTCAGCCTTCCTATCCGTTCGGCTTACGCGCCTTGCTCGGCTTGAGCATGTTTCGGATCTTGTTCTCCAGGTCCGAAGGCAGGCACGGCTTGGCGACGAACTCATCGGCGCCGGCCTCGCGGGCGTGCTCGGCGTTGCCCGCGAGCACGTGGCCCGTCAGCGCCATGACGGGGATATCGCGGGTCCGAGTGTCCTGTTTGATACGTCGGGTGGCCTCCCAGCCGTCCATGACGGGCAGGGACAGGTCCATGAGGATGATGTCCGGCTCGCTCGTCTGGGCCTTCTCCACCGCCTCGACGCCGTCCCGGGCGGTGTCCACCTCGAAGCCGACGAACTCCAGGTATTCCGCATACATCTCCCGGGCATCGTCGAAGTCGTCGACGACGAGGATGCGCTTGCGGTTCACGGGGGACACGGCCGGGGTCGCGTCCGCCACCGGCTCTTCCGAAGTCTGGGTGGCCGTGCGCTTCATGAAGCAGGTGCCTCGCGTGTAGGGAAACAGCGGTAGACACGACAATCTATGCACGCATCCGTCATCGCGCCCACCCCACATCGCCCCAGGGGGCACCCCACCACCGTTCAATGGAGAACGGTGGTGCACGGCGTGGCCCGTGTCGCGGGGGTCAGTCGTTGGAGATGTAGACCTGGATGAAGTGCTGCGCATTCGGCGGCTGACCCGTGGATTCGATTCGAGTCACCAGGAACCGTCCGTCCGGAGTGACTCCGAATCGGGGTGAGGGATTCGGAGTCAAATCGGGCGGCGGACGCAGCAGCCCCTCGAGAGGAACCCATTCGCCACCAACGAGCTTTCGCATGTGCAGCGTCTCGGGCTGCCCAGCGGCCTCCGGCTCCCCCAGGAGGACCACCAGCGCCCCCGAGGAATCCAAAGCGAAGCGACGCACTTCAGCCCTAGCCCCAGCTGGGAACCGTTCTTCGAAGGCACTGCCAAGCTCGCGCCATGCAGCGCTCCACCACTCCCAAAAAGAGAGTTTTTCCGCATCATGAATCGCCACGAGAGGGCGCCCAGGGGCCCCCACACCCCAGGCCCATCCACTCGGGTGCCCCAGCGTCAATGGCGTGCTCTTCCATTCTCCCTCACTCCACCAGCGCGTCTCGTAGCGAATGGTATCACCCGAGGCATTCATCTCTCCCCAGATGACAACTGGATTCCCGCCCCCATCGAGTTCCATCGCCGTCGAGCCCACACTCCAATTTTCTGCGGGTCGAAACAGGCCCCGTCGAAGCCAGGTTGTGCCATCCCATTCATAAACGAAGAACTCCTCGCGGATGGCGAAGCTCACGAACCAACGCCCCTTCCCATTCGTTCTCAAGGAGAGTCCCCAACAGTAGGTTTTCGGGGCACGAATCACGGCACCCATCGAGACCCATTCACTCCCCGTCCATCGCCGGACATGAACTTCCCCCACTTCATCGTCGAGCCACCCCACCACCGGGTGCTGACTCTCATCCAGGCGCGCATTGAAATAGGTGACCCTCCCAGCAACCCTCAGTGGAGTTCCGCCCAGCAATTCCCAGGCAGCGCCCGCCCATTGATGAATGAACACGCCTCCGCTACCGCTGTCTCCCCATGCGACAAGGGGCCTGCCCGACGTCGGGACGAGCACCTCGGGAAAGCTGGGCGTGCTGTATTGAGGAGGGTCGCTCGTAAGCGCATTGCCCAGCGGGAGGAAGCCAGGAACCGTCCAGCGCCATTCATCACCCTGCTGAATTGAGTTTCCAGCCAAGTCTGTCACAGAGGAATCCATCACCACCTGGACAGCCACATCCTTCGGCAGTCGGCTCGCTGGACTTATCGTCAACACCCTACCGTCTGAGGACAGGGCCACGTCCCCTGCGATGACTTTGGAGTCCACCTCCAGACGAACGGAGGACACATGAACTGTCGACGGCTCGAGCCCCTCTGAAAACTCAGCGCGAACCGTATGACCAGCTCGGACTTGAGAGTCGCCTGGCGAGGGAACGCGCGACAAGAGGACCGGAGCTGTTCTATCCACCCTCAACAATCGTGGCTCGCTCAGGAACACCCGCTCCGCCAGTATCGTCCGCACGAGCAGCTCGTGGTCTCCCTCTGACAACGACTGCGTCTCCAGGCGCAGCCTGTACGGAGGAAGCAACGTCTCCACCGCAATACCATCCACCAGCAACTCCACCTTCTCCGGTGAGGCTCCCGTCAGTTCGACCTGGAGGTCGACACCACCGTTCGTCGCCGCCCGGGACAGGATGAGCCGTGCCCCCACGGTGGGCACCCCAGCGTCGAGCTCGACCACCGGAGGCTCCTCCACCTGGATGCCTGGGATATCGATGCAAGCGCTCCAGAGGAGCCCGAGGGAGACGACGACAAGACGCAATGTGGAATGACGCATGACGTGACAGGAGGGCAATTTGCATTCCATCGATGCCGGGCCTCGCTCAGCCCCCGGGACGGAGCCCGGCCACTCACAAGGCCCCTGAAGAAATCTCAAACAGCAGACGGGCGTCCACATGGAAGGACACTTCGTCGACCTACTGGGCCCATGAATCCTCGATGGGCCTCCACAAACAGCAACGCCCCCGTGGAAATCCACGGGGGCGTCATCAGCCTCGGACGGCGATACGTCGAGCCATCATTCGGCGGGGCTGTCTCAGGGAGTCGGGGCGGGGGTGATGCCCAGGCCAGTCACCGTGAGGTCCGTGACGACAGGCTGGCCCCAGATGTTCTCGTACGTCTGGTTGATGCCACGGCTGGCCAGCTTCGAGAACGCAACCGTGAACCCAGAAACGAGGGTTGGATTGATGGGCGCATAAGCCGCCCCAGAGGGATGCTCGAACGTGAAGTAATAACGGGTGCTGAATCCGGATCTCGTGATGGCGAAAACGGGCCGCTCGGGCTGGCTTGCATTCGTGATGAACGGCGCGGTCGGCTCATCCATGTACAGGGGGAAGCCCTGTCCACTGATGTTATTGACCTCACCGTACGAGACACCACCCACAGTGCCGTTGCCGTCGAGGTCGTAATTGAACAAGACCTGGACCTGCCCGTCCCCGACACGCAACGGGGAGAGGGGCGAGCTGAAGGTGAAGTAAACGCGTTCCCCTGTCGTGAGCTGCTGCGCAACGGGAGGAAGCGAGCTCTCCCTGTAACGAGCTTCCGTGACGGTCACCGCCGCGGGGGCCGTCGGCTCACCGCCAAAGAAGAAGCCGACTCGCTCGTAGAGCTGCCCCGTCTCCACGGAGACGGCCCTCAGGTCCAGGTTGTACTCCTTGCCCGTCTGAATCGCGCCAGTGGAGGGGGTGATGGTGGCGCTGTAGCCGCCGTTCCCCAGGGCCACGGTGACGGGCAGCGCCTCCTTGGCGTACTCGTCCGTCAGGCGCGCCAGCAGCGAGCCCTGCTGCACGGGCTGGTTGAAGTACAGATAGATGGGCTCGCCCGGGCGCACCATGTTGTGCAGCGGCTGCGAGCTCGAAGCTCCACGCAGCATGGCCACGTTGCTGGACTCGACGACCAACGCGCTCCCCGTGGGACGCGACGCCGGCAGGTTGAGGATGCGCGTGGTGCCGACCGACACCACGGACGCGGCCGAGTAGGTATCCACGTAGCCGTTGATCTCCGGGACGCCGTCGCCGTTCGAGTCCGTCGGCGCCACCCACAGACGGTACTGCCCCGTCTGGTTCGTGAAGCGCGCCAGTTCCTGCGCGGTCGGGATGTTCTGGAACAGCAGCACGCCCTGCTCGTCGGACGTCGCTTCCACCACCACCGTGCTCACCACGCCCGTCGTGTTGTCACCGTTCGACAGGACCACCGTGCCCGCGGGGGACGCCTCGAGCGTCGCGCGCACGTTCGCCGCGGGGCGCCCCTGCGGGGTCACCAGCAGGAAGCGCAGCGAGCCATCCAGCCGCGTCAGCGTCACCGGACCGAAGCTCACGTTCGCGTTGTTGAGGGGCACGTTGCCCGCGGACGACGGAATCTCAGAAGTGGCGCGCAGCGTCGCGTAGCCCGTCTTCGTGAACGTCAACAGCACCTGCGAGCCCGCCGGGACACCCTTGAACTCGAAGTTGCCCTTCGCGTCCGTCGTCCCCGCCAGCGGCTCATCCGAGCTGCCAATCGTGATCTCCACCGACGCATCCGCCAGCGGCTTGAGGTCCGTCCCCAACACCTGGCCCGACACCGTCCCCTTCGGCGTCGCCGGCGTCACCACCGTGACGTTGTCCGGCTCACGCACGCCGTCCGCGATTCCGTCCCCGTTCTCGTCCTTGAAATCGTCTCCACACCCGAGCGCCAGGAACGGCACCACGGCCATGACCAGATGCTTCTTCATCTTCCCCACCTTGTATTGGATTGGCTCTGACGCCCCAAAACCCCGAAAGAGCGCGCATCGGACACTCTCCGACCCGGGCCCTCCACGTCAAGAAGGCGACAGTCGCGGGTGCAGCACCACTCGGTGGCCTGCCCCGCGGATCACATACCTCCCGGGTCCGACAACGGGGTCCATCCAGACCCTGATGGGTTGAATCTCATCCATTGAGACGCGTTACCTGAGCGGATGGCTGATACCTTGCCCGCATGGTGGATGTGAATGAACCGTGTCTCGGCTGCGCCATCACTCGCGGTGAGCACCGCCCCGTCGGAGGCATCCTGGCTCGCGCTCCCGGGCTCGTGCTGCACGGCGTCGCCGGTCCCAGCCCCGTGCCGGGGTGGGTGGTCATCTCCAGCGAGCAGCACGCCCGCGCCTGGTACGAGCTGGATGACGGGACCTCCCGGGAACTGGGAGCCTTCGCCGCCCGCGTCATGAGGGCCCAACGCGAGGTCCTTGGCGCCGAGCACGCCTATGCCTTCGCCATCGGCGACGTGCTCCGGCACTGCCACCTGCACCTGGTGCCTCGTTTCGCCGGGACGCCCCAGCGCCTGTGGGGCCGCGCCGTGTTCGACGCCCCTGTCGCCGACCACCTGCCCGCCGAGGCGCTGGAGGCCGCCGCTCGCGCCCTGGCCGCCGCACTGTCCGGCTGAGGTCCCCACTCGGGGGGACGTGCTAGACCCACCCTCTCCCTCCTCCCGAGAGGTACCGCCCGTGTCGTCCGAGCCCCGCAACCGCGTCCTCGAGAAGATGCTCGAGCGCCTCTACGCCGCGCTCGCCTCCGGCCCCAGCCTCAACTGCCGCCCCCACCACAGCCGCCAGCGCCTGGACCTGGCCACGCTGACCCGACTCGACGGCACCTCACCTCACGCCGTGCTGGCCGCGCTCCTCGGCGACAAGGCCACCGTCCGGCTCGCCGTGAAGCCTCCCGTGTCCAAGGGGCGTCTGACCGCACCCGGCGGCGCCAGGACCAGCTCCGCTCGCCTGGCCGCCGACGCCCGCGACGAGAACTCCGCCCCGCCTCGTGCGGCGAGCATCTCGACACGCCACGAGGACAAGACCCGCGACGAGAACTCCGCCCCGCCTCGTGCGGCGAGCATCTCGACACGCCACGAGGACAACACCCGCGACGAGCCCCCCGCCCCTCCTCGTGCGGCGAGCACCTCGACGCGCCACGAGGACAACACCCGCGACGAGCGCACCACCCCCGTGGGGGATGACGCGATTGCGCTCGCCGCATCCTCCCGGCCCGAAAGCGACTTGAGTATCGAGCGCGACACCCCAGCGCTCATCCGCGACGAGCGTGCCTTCGAGGACGAAGCCCGTGACGACCGCCCATCCCCCACCCGCGCCGAGGAGGAGCAACAGGCGCTGCTTCGCAAGCTCGCCGCCATCGTCGAGGACGCGCG
The DNA here is from genome assembly GCF_050039385.1 of Myxococcus faecalis. Lineage (NCBI taxonomy): Bacteria > Pseudomonadati > Myxococcota > Myxococcia > Myxococcales > Myxococcaceae > Myxococcus > Myxococcus faecalis. The sequence continues at coordinate 4,232,390 of NZ_CP144336.1, forward strand.
CATCTTCGAGCAGGACACCGGCGCGCACGTCCTCCACGTCGGCTTCCCACTGCTGCAGCTCCCCCCGGGCCCCAAGGACAAGCGCGGCTTCGGCACCCGGCGCATCCTGGCCCCCATCGCCTTCGTCCCCGTGCGCATCACCCTCAAGAAGGGGCGCACCCCGTCCGTGGAGCTCGAGGGCGCCGAGGAAGGGGTCGACCGCGTCGCCCCCAACACCGCCCTCCTCGCGTGGCTGGAACAGCAGACCGGCCAGCGCTTCGGCGAGCTCTTCGCCGACGAGACCGGCGAGGACCCGTGGCGCGAGGTCAACGAGCTGGTCGCCCTCGTCTCCAAGTCGCTGGAGCTGCCCGTCCCCGAGCCCTTCACGGCCCAGACGGCCCTGTCCGCCGTGCCCCGTCCGGACGAGGACGCCGCCACGCAGGCCGCCATCCTCCCCAGCGCCGTGCTCGGCCTGTACCCGCTGTCCAACCAGAGCCTCGTGGACGACATGCGCGCCCTCGTGGACGGCGAGCCCCTCTCCGGCCCCATCGAGAGCTTCCTGCGCGTGGACGTGTCGCTCGACCAGCCCACCCACCCAGGCGGCGGAGAGCGCAACCTGGAGGGACTCAAGCGCGCCGAGGACGAGCGGCTCGTCACCATCGCGGACCCCTGCCAGGCCCGCGCCGTGCGCCTGGCGCGCAGTCGCCGAGGGCTCGTCATCCACGGCCCTCCGGGCACCGGAAAATCCCAGACCATCGCCAACGCCATCGGAGACCATCTCGCCCGGGGTGAGCGGGTGCTGTTCGTCTGCGACAAGCGCACCGCGCTCGACGTGGTGAAGCACCGCCTGGACCACCTGGGCCTCGGCAGCCTGTGCGCCGTCGTGCACGACGCCCAGCGAGACCAGCGCGACCTCTACATGGGCATCCGCGAGCAGCTCGACACGCTGGCGGAGACCCGCACCGACGCCGCCGTCCCGCGCGAGCTGTCCCGCGTGGACACGGAACTCCAGTCGCTCCACGACGAGCTCACCACCGCCGAGCACGCCCTCTCCGCACGCCCCGAAGATGGCTCCGCCCCGTCCTTCCACGAGCTGGTGGGCCAGTGGCTCGCCCTCGAGTCCCCCGAGGCGCTCACGCCCGCCACCGCGTCACTCACCTCCGCGCGCCTCGCCGACGTCACCGCTCGCGAGCGCGAGGCACGCGAGGTGTTCGAGCGCGCCCTCAAGGAGGGCTACCCGGACAACCCCTGGCGCGAAGCCCTGGGCGTCGACCTGGCCACCTACCTCGCCACGCCCCTCACCACCTGGCGCGAGCGACTCGGCGCCACCGTCGAGGCGGCCCGTGACGCGGACGCGCTCACCTCGCCGGACATCCCAGCCTTCGGCGCGGAGCCGGAAGCCGAGGGGCTCGCGCGCGCCCACTTCGCCGAACAGCTCGCCCCCGTGTTGGAGACCACGAACCCGGAGTCCCTCGCCCGCTGGGCCGCGGCCTCACCGGACACGGTGCGGACCGCGAAGGCCCAGCTCGAAAGCCTCTCCCCTCAAGTCCAGGTGCTCTCCGAGGGCCCGCTCGACACCGAGCTCGCGCTGATTCACCGCGAGCAGCCGCAGGCCCTGGGTGCGCTGTCCACCGCGCTCGCCACGCTGGGCGCGTACCTGGGCATCGCCCGCAAGTGGTACGCGTTCTTCTGCTTCGCCCGGAAGGCCGACGCGCGAAAGGTGCTCCAGCAGTTCGGCCTCACCCTGGGCTCGGCCACCGCCGAGCGCGTCCGTCACTTCCTCACTGGCGCCCGCGCTCGCGCGCTCCTGGGCGAGTTCCACCGCGCCACCCTCGCATCCACCTCCGCGAGCCTGCCCGATGAGACGCTCGCCCGGGACTTGCGCGCCCACGCCGCGCTCTTCGAGGTCCTCGGTGCGCTGGACTCGACGCCACGACTCGCCTCGTGCCGGGACGCCGTGCGACGGGCCCTGACGACGGACGCCGCGACACGAGCCGCGCTGCTGACGGGACTGCGACGCTCCGCCGCCCGGGGCGCGGCCGTGGCGAGGCTGGAGCAGCGGCTCGCCGAGACAGGGCTGTGCTCCTCCGAGTGGCTCACCCTCCGCGTGCACGAACTGCGCGCCAGCGCCCTGCTCACTCCCGTCGCCACCGCGCTCCAGTCACGTCTGTCCACGGTGGAGGGGATGCTGCGTCTGCGCTCGCTCCTGTCGGGCATGCCATCGGCGTTGGCGACCTCGGTCGAGTCGCTCGCGCGCCTGGGCACGGACGCGCGGACGGGCTGGACGGCCGTGCTCAAGGCCACGCTCGCCGCCGAGGCGACCTCGCGCCTTCGCGAGGACTCCACCCTCCAGCACGTCGACGCCGAGCGCACCCAGGCCACCCAGGCGCGCTACCGCGTGCTCGAGGAGAAGAAGCGCGGCCTCGTGCGCGACGCCATCCTCCACCGGTGGACGCAGCGCCAGCGTGAGCGGCTGCTCGCGGCCAACGGCGGTCGACTCAACAGCCAGGGCGCGGAGCTGCGCCGACGCCTCATGTTGCGCGGAGAGCGCGCCATGCGCGTGCGACAGGTCATCGCCACCGGCCTGGACATCGACGGCGGAGACCCGCTCTTCGACGCCCGACCCGTGTGGATGGCCAGTCCCCAGACGGTGGCGCAAATCTTCCCGCGCCGCCCCATCTTCGACGTCGTCATCTTCGACGAGTCCTCGCAGTGCCGACTGGAGGAGGCCCTGCCCGTGCTCACGCGCGCCAGGCGCGTCGTCATCGCCGGAGACCCAAAGCAGCTTCCGCCCACGCGCTTCTTCGAGTCCGCCGTGGTCCAGAGCCAGCAGGACGCCGAGGCCGAGACCGAACAGGGCCTCTTCGAGGAGCAGCAGTCCGAGGTGGAGGACCTGCTCTCCGCCGCCCTCAACCTGGACATCGACCAGTGCTACCTCGACGTGCACTACCGCTCGCGCGACGCGGACCTCATCGCCTTCAGCAACGAGCACTTCTACGACAAGCGCCTCCAGGCCATCCCCGCCCACCCCTCACACCGCGCGCCGCACGCGGCCCTGCGCCTGCTCCCCGTGGGCGGCACCTATGAGAAGCGCGTCAACCAGGTCGAGGCCCATGCCGTGGGCCAGCTCGTGAAGGAGCTGCTCGCCCGGCCCGAGCCCCCATCCATCGGCATCGCCTGCTTCAACCTGTCCCAGCGCGATGCCATCACCGATGTGCTCGACGAACTCGCCGCTGAGGACGCCACCTTCTCCGCACGACTCGCCACCGCGCGCACCCGCCGGGGTGCCGGCTCCTTCGAGGGCCTCTTCGTGAAGAACCTGGAGAACGTCCAGGGCGACGAGCGCGACCACCTCATCATCAGCACCACCTACGGCCCGGACCGACAGGGCCGCTTCTACCGCCGCTTCGGACCGCTCGGCAGCGCGGGCGGTGGCCGGCGCCTCAACGTGCTCGTCACCCGCGCACGCCAGCAGGTGCACCTGGTCACCTCCATCCCTCGCGACGCGTACACCGCCCTGCCCCCCGTGGAGCCCGGCCGGCAGCCCAACGGCGGCTGGCTGCTCTTCGCCTACCTCCAGTTCGCCGAGTCCCTCTCCCAGCCACAGCGTCCCACCACGCCCGAGGCCGCCCCCCGGGAGCTCGTCGTCCACGAGCACGAGACCGACGCGGGCTCCACCTTCGCTCGCGCGCTGGCCCACCACCTGGCCCGCCGCCACCAGGTCTCCTCCGACGTGCACTGGGGCAACGACGGCTTCTGCGTGGACGTGGCCCTGCACCACCCCACCTCGCCCGGCGACGTCACCGTGGGCCTCTTGTGCGACGGCACCCGCTACCCCAAGGCCGCGGACCGCGTGGAGTGGGACCTGTTCCGCACCGGCGTGCTCGAGGGCCAGGGCTGGAAGCTCGTGCGGCTCTGGACGCCCCACTTCTTCCGTGACCCGGAGGGCGCCACCACCCAGGTGCTCCAGCGCGTGGGCGAGGTGCTCATGCGCCAGCCCGCCCCGCTCACCGTGGACACACCCGACAAGCGCGCCCTGCACTGAGCACCCGGCTCAGGGCGACCCGGGCTTCACCTCCGCAGTCAGCCACAGGTCGCCCAGCGCCAGCTCCAGCGCCTCGAAGGGCTCGGCCCGCACCCGCTCGTCTCCCGAGTAGGTGCCGAGCTCGACCCACCGCGCCCCGTCCCGTCGGAACACCTCCAGCGTGCGCGCCTTCGGGTCCACCAGCCACACGTGGCCCACACCCTCGCGCGCGTAGATGCGCTTCTTCTTCACCCGGTCCAACGGCGCCGTGGAGGGAGAGAGCACCTCACAGACCCAGTCCGGCGCGAGCGTGAAATACGGCACGTCCGGGATTTCCGGCATCCGCTCCCTTCGCCAGGCCGCCAGGTCGGGCACCAGCACGTCCTTGCGGAAGTGCAGCTCCGGCTCCACGAGGAACCACCACCCACCGGGCCCGCCTCGTCCCCGCTCGAAGGGACCATAGAGCTCGCCATACAAACCCGAGTTGGCCTTCGCATGCGGACTCGCCGGCCGGGGCATCACGATGAGCTCCCCGTCGACTATCTGCCCGACCACATGCTCCGGCAGTGCGAGCAGGTCCTCGTACGTCGCCGGTCGCTTCGGTCCTTCTCCCATCGCCTTGCTCCTCTCACCGCCCGCACCCCACCCCTCCAACATCCGCGCCGCCTCCCCGAAGTGGAACCCCACCCCATACCGCGTGTCCACTCATTCCTACTTCATGGGTCTGACATCTGAACCCCCACCCAAAAGCCCCCATGGACCTCCCATTCCATAGAGGGAAGAATGTCGCCGCCCCATGGTTCCCTCACGCTCTGGCCTGCTCGTCCTGTCGCTCCTGCTCCTGTCCTCCCCTTCGTGGGCGGACAACAACGCCGACGAGGCGGATATCGCCTTCGAGCTGGGCAATGACGCCTACGCCAAGGGGCAGTACACCGAGGCGCTGCGCTCGTACTTCACCAGCTACCGGCTGGTGCCCAACCGCAACGTGCTCTTCAACATCGCCCGCTGCTTCGAGGCGCTGGGCAAGTTCAACGAGGCGTACCGCTACTACAACGACCTGCTCACCGAGGACCTGCCCACCGAGGACGCCTCGGAGGTCTCCCGCTCGCTGGACCGGCTGCGCCCCAAGGTCGCGCTGGTGAAGGTCACCACCGTGCCCAAGGGCGCGGACGTCTACGTGGACCGCATGGACCTGGGCAGCCGGGGCCGCTCGCCGCAGACGCTCGCGCTGTCGCCGGGCCGGCACAAAATCATGGTGAAGAAGGACGGCTACCGTCCCACCGAGGCCACCGTCACCGTGGCGCGCGGCAAGGAGACGGAGCAGACCTTCGACCTGTTCCTCATCACCGGCGGCGTGGAGCTGACCGGCACCCCCGAGGGCGCCGAGGTGCGTGACGCCCCCAACGGCCCCGTCATCACCAAGCTGCCCGGCCGCGCCCGCCTGCCGCCCGGCCAGCGCATCCTCTACGTGCGCGCGCCCGGCTACGCCCCCGGCCAGTACGTGGTGGACGTGCCCGCCGACGGCAGCGTGCCGCTCTCCGTGTCGCTGCGCGTGCAGGACCGCCCCTCGGGCCGGCTCGTCGTCACCGCCAACCGCGACGGCGCCACCGTGCGCGTGGACGGCCAGCCCGCGGGCTTCACGCCCACCGTCGTCACCCTCCCCGAGGGCGAGCACCAGCTGGAGGTCGAGAGCCGCGAGGTGCGCCCCCTGCGCCAGAAGGTGACGGTCATCGCCGACCAGGAGGTGAAGGTCCACGCGGAGCTCAGGTACGCGCCCCCGCCCGTGCGCGCCGCGTCCAAGAGCCTGGTCGCCGTCGACGACGCGCCCGCCTCCACCACGGTGCTCACCCAGGAGGAGCTGCGCGCGTTCGGCTGGCGCACGCTCGCCGAGGCGCTGTCCGGCGTGCGCGGCTTCTTCCTCACCGACGACCGCACGTACACCTATCTGGGCGTGCGCGGCTTCTCGCCCCCGGGCGACCTCAACACGCGCATCAGCATCCTCTGGGACGGCCACCCCATGAACGACGTGTGGGCCGGCCAGGGCTTCGCCGCGCACGACTTCAACGTGGACCTGCTCGAAATCGAGCGCATCGAGGTGGTGCGCGGCCCGGGCAGCTCGCTCTACGGCACCGGCGCCTTCTTCGGCGTCATCAACGTGGTGCCCCGCGAGTCGCTCGGCCAGGACAAGCACCTGGAGGTGACGGGCGCCGTGGGCGCGCTGGGCACCACGCGTGGACACGCCACGGCGGCGTGGGCGAACGGCAACCGCTCCATCCTGGTGAGCGCCGCGGCCCTGACGGCCTCGGGCGCGGACACCACGCGGCTGCTCGCCGACCGGGAGTACCTGGTCACCGGCCTGGACGCGGAGCGAGCCGCCACCGGCTCCATGCGCGCGCGCGTGGGCGACTTCGCCTTCCAGGCCATGCTCAACGTGCGCTCCAAGGAGCTGCCCACCGCCCCCTACGGCACCGTCCCCGGCACGGAGGGCAACCGCGTGAAGGACCTGCGCTTCTTCGCGGAGGGGCGCTACGAGCACGAGTTCTCGGAGAACTTCAGCCTGTCCGCGCGCGGCTCGTTCGACCTGAGCCGCTACGACGGCATCTACGTGTACCAGGAGTCGGCCGGCGGCCCGCGCGAGGAGACCGGCGACGCGGACTGGGTCAACGCGGAGCTGCGCGCGCGGGTGGGGCTGTTCGAGGGCAACCGGCTCACCCTCGGCGTGGAGGCCCAGGGCCAATTGGGCGTGCGGCAGTCGACGAACCCCGGCCCCATCCTCGAGACCAAGACGCGCACCATCCTGTCCGCGTACCTGCTCGACGAGTGGAAGCTGCACCCCCGGCTGAGCCTGTCGGCGGGCCTGCGCCTGGACAAGTACACGGACGTGGACGAGACCCCCATCACGCCTCGCGTGGCGCTCATCGCCCGCCCCTACGACGCGGGCCTCACCAAGCTGGTGGCCGGTAACGCCTTCCGCGCGCCCACCATCTACGAGCTGCACTACGCGGACGGCATCACCCAGGCCGCGCCGGAAGCGCTGGACCCGGAGACCATCACCACCTTCGAGCTGGAGCACGGCCACGATTTGACGGACGAGCTGCGGCTCACCGTGGCCGGCTACCACAACCGCATCTCCAACCTGGTCCGGCTGCAGGAGGAGGCCAACCCCTCCGGCCAGTGCGGCACCAGCACCCAGTGCCTCGTGTTCGGCAACGACAGCGGCACCACGCTGGCGTGGGGCGCGGAGGCGGGCGTGCACTGGCAGCCGGGTCGCTACCTGCTGGTGGACATGAGCTACTCGTACGTGCGGCTGCGCAACGCCTCGGACGAGGTGGCCGCCGCGGCCCCCGCGCACCTGGTCTCCGGTCGCCTGCTGATGCCCATCGGCGGCGGCGACATGCGGCTGGCCACCCAAGCCACCTACCAGAGCGCGCGCCCCACCGGAGAGGGCGGCGCCGACAGCGGCGAGGCGCTGCTCATCAGCTTCGGCCTCTCCGGTGACTATGGCCCGCTGCGCTACTTCGCCGGCGTCCACAACCTGCTCGACACCAGCTATCGGATTCCGGTGTCGGACGAGAATTCCATCGCGCCGGTGCCCCAGTACGGTCGCACCTTCACCCTGCAGCTGACCGGGACGTTCTGATGAGCGCGTCCGGCGCCGCGCCGTCCGGGCTCGCGCTCGACTTCATCCAACCCGGCCACGCGCTGTATGCCGGGGAGCTGGAGCTGCGCTTCCGGGTGCTGCGCGAGCCGCTCGGCTACACGCGCGAGCAGGTGACGTTCCCCTTCGAGGACACAAGCCTCCATCTGGTGGCGCACGCGGGCGGACAGGTGCTCGGCTGTGTCCTCTTCCATCCCGAGGACCCGCGGGGTGGCCGGCTGTTCCAGATGGCCGTGACGCCAGAACTCCAGGGCCGCCAACTGGGCGCCCGACTGGTCCGGACGTTGGAGGCGGAGCTCGTGCGGCGAGGCCTCACCCAGGTCCACCTGCATGCCCGACAGGCGGTCGTCCCCTTCTACGAACGGCTGGGTTATTCCACGTACGCGGAAGCGTTCCTGGAAGTCGGCATTCCACACCGGCACATGCGGAAGTCACTCGGGACGTAGGCGCGGGAGCGGTGCTCACCAGCGGACACCGGCGCATGTCGTCGAGCATCCGGGCGGACCATCGCCGTGTCGCCCCCTGACCTCAACAACCGGGGGATGCTGGTAACCTTTCCAGCGCGGTCAGCGAGCCAGCGACATCGAGGAGAGACGATGAACGGAACGAACGACGGACGCGGCGCGCCCCCTTCCCATCGGGCCGGCCCCTCGGGAGCTCCCAGAGACAGCGAGCTGGAGGACGAGGGCCTCGCCTCCGACGCGGAGGCCGAGCGCGCGCCTCGCCGCCCCATCCAGGTGATGGAGGACAACACGCTGCACACGCGGCTGACGAAGGACCTGGGGGTGCACTACCCCTTCGTCAGCGCGGGCATGGCCTTCGTGGCGCTGCCGCCGCTGGTCATCGCGGTGTCGGAAGCAGGTGGCATCGGCATGCTGGGCTCGGCGCCCGAGCCCGCTCCGTTCCTGCGCGCTCGCATCCAGGCCATCCGCGCCGGCACGCAGCGGCCCTTCGGCGTGGACTTCATCCTGGACCATGCGCGGGCCGGGGACCTCACCACGCGCGAGCACATCGACACGTGCATCAGCGAGCGTGTCCCCGTGGTCGCGTTCCACTGGGCCCTGCCTCCGGCCGCGTGGGTGAAGGACTTGAGGGCCGCGGGCATCCGCGTCTGGGTGCAGGCGGGCTCGGTGGAGTTCGCGAAGGACGCGCTGGCGCTCGGCGTGGACGGGCTCATCGCGCAGGGGCGACAGGCGGCGGGCTACAACCGGGGGACCACGCCCACGTTGAAGCTGGTGCGGGAGCTGCGCGCGTTGACGAGCGAGCTGCCCCTGTTGGCCGCGGGAGGCATCGCGGACGCGCTGAGCGCGGCGCGCGCGATGTATCACGGCGCGGACGGCGTCTGGGTGGGCACGCGCATGGTGGCCTCCGTGGAGGCATACGCGCATCCGGGCTACAAGCAGCGCCTGGTGGACGGGGACGCGCGCGACTCGGACTTCACCACGCTCTTCGGTCCGGAGTGGAGCGGCCCAAGGCAGCGGGTGCTGCGCAACCGCGTGGTGCGCGAGTGGGCGGGCCGGGAGGCGAAGGCGCCGACGCAGACGCAGGACACCATCGGCACGACGCGGCTGTTCCCGGGGCTCGCGGGTGGTGACGCGCTGTACACGATGCCGCGCTTCAGCGCCTTCGTGCCCACGCCCGACACGCAGGGGGATTTGGAGGAGATGGTGCTGCCCGCCAGCGGCTCCAGCATGGCGCGCATCGAGAGCGTGCAGCCCGCCGGGCAGATCGTGGTGGAGATGATGGAGGGGGCGCACCGGCTGCTCGCGAACCCGTACGAGCTGGAGGCGGACACCGACGAGAACGACCGCTCCTGAGGCCGGACGGACGGCGCTCCGCCCGCCTGGTCTCGGGCGGAGGATTCGGGTGATGCGGCCGTGGGAGTTGGAGTAGGAACCCATCGACGACGGGTGGGCTCCATGACGATGACGAAGACGCAGGCGCACTGGCGACGCGTGGCACTCTCGGGATGGCTCGGGCTCGCGCTGTGCGGCGGCGTGGTGGTGGCGCGGGCGGTGACTTCGGAGGTGAGGGCCCCCTCGCGGCGCCTGTCCCCGGAGGAGCGCGAGCTGCTGGGCAGGATGGCCGCGGAGGCCGAGCCCCACTGGCGGCGGCGCTCGATGCACTCGTTCCCCGGCGACCACTGGTCCCAGGATGACGACTTCGGCGCCTCCGAGCGCGGCTGGGTGATGAACGAGGCGCGGCGACGTGACGTGCCGGTCACGGACGTGTTCGACGCCATCGACACGGAGCTGCGCGCCTCGTCGCCCGTGACGGCGCCTCGCAAGGCCACCGCGAGCCCGTGCAAGCCGCGGCCGTTCTACGACTGATGCGCGGCGAGACCTCTCACCTCGCGTGGTCTGCGCGTGCCTCGCGCGACGGCGGCGCTCGCGAGCGGGCGGATGATGCGTGCGCTCCGACGCAAGGGGGCTTCCGGCGCGTGACGTCGCCCGGGGCAACCGGAGCGCTTGGCCTCGCCGGTTGCTCACTGCAACCACGGTGGGCAGCGACAGTCGCTGACCTCCCGATGCCACGGGCGAGCCTCCCACACGAGGCGTCGCCCGGGACGGACGGAGCGCATCGCCCCGCCGACTCCTCACTGGCTCCTCGGTGGGAGCCGCTGGCCGATGCGCTCTCGCCGATGCGCGGGAGCACCTCGCACGTGACGTCGTGTGGAGCCGATGAAGCGCTCCGTCCTATCGCTTCCTCACTGCATTCTGGGTGGGCGGCGACGGCCGATGTTCACTCGCCGATGCGCGGAAGTACCTCGCGCGTGACGCCGCCCGGAGCCGATGAAGCGCTCCGTCCCACCGCTTCCTCACTGAATTCTGGGTGGGAGCCGCTGGCCGATGCTCTCTCGCCGATGCACGGGAGCACCTCACACGTGACGCCGCCCGGAGCCGATGAAGCGCTCCGTCCCACCGCTTCCTCACTGAATTCTGGGTGGGAGCCGCTGGCCGATGCTCTCTCGCCGATGCACGGGAGCACCTCACACGTGACGTCGTACGGAGCCGATGAAGCGCTCTGCCCCACCGCTTCCTCACTGCATTCTGGATGGGCGGCGACGGCCGATGTTCACTCGCCGATGCGCGGAAGTACCTCGCGCGTGACGCCGCCCGGAGCCGATGAAGCGCTCCGCCCCACCGCTTCCTCACTCCATCCTCGACGGATGCGAGCCACCTCTCCCGCTCTCGCGCTCCACGGCGCGCCCCTTCGCGCATGACGACCTCGTCCCACGGATTGCTCCGCGCCGTGCACCGCGCCGCCTCGCTCACCAGCGTGCGCCTGGCCCTCTTCGGCGTCATCGCGCTCATCGCGTGCTGGCGGCCCCTGTCCGTCGCCGGCGGGCTGAACGACTTCCGCGACTCGCATCTGCTCGACTCGTACGAGGACGCGGGCACCCGCAGCGTGACGAACTACGGACAGCTCCCGCTGTGGAACCCCTGGTCCTGCGGCGGCCAGTACGCGCTCGGCAGTCCGCAGACGCGCGTCTTCGCGCCCACCGTGCTCGTGTCCTCGCTCATCGGTCCGCGCCGCGCGGAGCCCGTGCTGCTGTGGATGTTCCTCGTGCTCGGCATGGAGGGCTTCTTCCACTACGCCCGACGACGCGTGGGCTCCGCGGCAGGCGCGCTCGGCGCCGCGCCCCTCTTCGGGTTGATGGGCTTCACCGCGCTGTCCTGGTCCATCGGCTGGCTCAACTTCGCGGGCTTCCTCCTGCTGCCGTGGCTGCTCGTCGGCACCCGCCGCGCCGTCGAGGGCAGACTGTCCGGCGCCGCGCTCGTGGCCGCCGTCTTCTCCCTGCTGCTCGCCTTCGGCGGCACCTACCCGGTGCCCATGGGCGCCCTCTTCGTCGTCCTCGAGACGGGCCGCTCGCTCTACACCCTTCGCGGCACGCCCCGCCGCCTCCAGGCCCTGTGGTCCCTGGGCGCCACCGCGTGCTTCACGCTGGCCGCCTGCGCCTTCCGCCTGTGGCCCATCCTCGAGACGATGCGCTCCTCGCCGCGCGTCATGGCCGGCACGCCGGGCAACGACCTCACGCCCCTCGTGAAGATGCTGCTCGAGCTGCCGGCACGCTCCGGCTACAGCGATACCGGCAACTTCTACTTCGCCCCCGCCGCGCTCGCGCTCGCGCTGCCGGCCCTCGCCTTCGCGTGGCGGCGCGCGCTGTACCCCGCCATCGTCGCCGGCCTCTGCGCGTGGATGGCCGCGGGCTACGCGGCGTCACCGTCCCTGTTCGCGGGCCTGCGCACGCTGCCCATCTTCGAGACGTTCCGCTACCCCGAGCGCTTCCTCGTCCCCACCTGCTTCTTCCTCGCCGAATTGGCCGCGCTGGGCCTCGCCGTCCTGCTGGCGCGCACGTGGCGCTCGCCCGCGCGGTGGACCTGGGCCGCGGCGGCCGCGTGCGCGGTGGCCCTGGCGAGCTGGGGGCTCCAGCTTCGCGCCTTCGACAACCTCTCCCACTGGGCGCAGATGATTCCGCAGCCCGTCGAGAAGGAGCAGCCCTTCGCGCAGGCGCGCGGCAACCGCTGGTCCCAAGGCCACCTGCTCGCGCTCAACCGAGGCTCCATCGCCTGCGGTGAAGCGTGGCCCGTGCCCATGTCCTCCAAGCTGCGCGGCGACCTGAACCAGGAGGAGTACCTGGAGGAGCCCGGCTCCGGCACCGCGCGCCGCGTGGAGTGGACGCCCAACCGCGTCACCGTGGACGTGGAGGCCACGCGGCCCACCGTGCTCCTGGTCAACCAGAACTGGCACCCCGGCTGGAAGTCCTCACAGGGCGAGGTCGTCTCGCGCGACGGGCTGCTCGGCGTGCGCGTGCCCGAGGGTCGCCATCAGGTGGTGCTGAGCTTCCTGCCCCGCTCGGGGCTCGGCGGCACCCTGGTGTCCGTGCTCGCGTGGGTGGGGCTCGGCTTCCTGTTGTGGCGCGAGCGTCGGGGACAGCGGCTGTCCTGGCCCGCGACGGTGGGCGTGGCCCTGGTGCCCCTCGTCGCGTGGGGCGCCGTGGCCACCGCCTGGAGCGAGCCCGTGGCGAAGCCGGACCCGCGCAACCAGGATGGCTCTCCGCTGACGGTGGCGCAGCTGCCCGCGAAGGCCACGCCCATCAACGCGCGCTTCGGTGTGCCCGTGGAGCTGGTGGCCGCGGAGATTCCCGAGGAGCCCGACGCGGAGGGCATCGCGTCCATGGTGCTGAACTGGCGCGTGACGGGGCCGGTGCCGCGCTCGGTGGGCATCTTCGTGCACATCGTCGCGGCGGACGGTCGTCGGCTCGGCGCGGACCACGACGTGGTGGGCGGCACCTGGTTCTTCACCGACGCACCCAGGGACACGCTGCTGCGCGACGCGTTCTCCGTGTCCACGCGCGGCTGGCCCCAGGGCGAGTGGACGGTCATGGTGGGGCTGTGGCACGCGGGCGGCGACCAGTCGCGCGTGCCCCTGCTCGAGGCGCCGGGACGGCCGATGTCCGATGGCCGGGTGGCCGTGGGGACGTTCACCGTTCCACGGAAGGTCCGGGCCAACGAGTCCTCCGTGAACCCATAGTCCGAGTGCCGACAGCCCGCGCGAGACGCGCGGCGCCCGGGGCGTTATGAAGCGCGGCATGCGAATCCTGCACACCATGTTGCGCGTGGGGAACCTGGAGAAGTCGCTCGACTTCTACACCCGGATCATCGGCATGACGCTCTTGCGCCGCCGCGACTACCCCGATGGGAAGTTCACCCTGGCCTTCGTCGGCTTCGGCCCCGAGGACACGCATCCCGCGCTGGAGCTCACCCACAACTGGGGCGTGGAGAAGTACGAGCTGGGCACGGCCTACGGCCACGTGGCCCTGGGCGTGAAGGACATCCGCAAGACGTGCGACGCCATCCGCGAGGCCGGCGGCAAGGTCGTCCGCGAGCCGGGGCCGATGAAGCACGGCACCACCGTCATCGCCTTCGTCGAGGACCCGGACGGCTACCGCGTCGAGCTCATCGAGCAGGGCACCTGAAAGCCCCCGTCCCCACGCGAGGGAGGGCTGACGTGACGTCCCAGCCCCCCGCGCCACGAACCCGTGAAGCCACCCGGGGCCCCCGGAACGAGTCCTGCGTGCGTGGGCCCGGCCCATTAAGCTGCCCCCCGTGAGCCCCACCCCCATCTTCCTCCCCAGCCACGAGCCGCCCGCGCGTCCTCGCGACACCGCGCTGCTCTTCCTCGCGCGCGGCATGGAGCTGCTCATCTCCGAGCGCGATGGCGCCATCGTCCTGCCCACCGGCGCGGCGTTCCCCGACGTCGTCCCGGCGGCGCACTACCTGGGCACGCTGGACGGCGTGGACTGCTACACCGCGCCGCTTCCCCGGGACTTCACGCCGCCCGAGGGCACCACGCTGGTGCCCGCCCGCGCGCTCTACAAGCGGCTGGACGAGGTGCGCTTCGCCATCGCGGGGCGCGCGCTCGCCATCTCCGAGTGGGACGTGCAGCACCGCTTCTGCGGACGCTGCGGCCAGCCCACGCAGCTCGTCTCCGGGGAGCGCGCCCGCAGGTGCCCGGTGGACAACACTCCGTTCTATCCGCGCATCTCCCCCGCGATGATTGTCCTCGTCACCCGGGGCGACACGATGCTGCTCGCGCGCAACTCCACCCTGCCGGAGCCCATGTTCAGCACGCTCGCGGGCTTCGTGGACGCCGGTGAGTCGCTGGAGGAGTGCGTCGCGCGCGAGGTGAAGGAGGAGGTCGGCATCGAGGTGAAGAACATCCGCTACTTCGGCTCGCAGCCCTGGCCCTTCGGGCGCTCGCTGATGGTGGGCTTCACCGCCGAGTACGCGGGCGGCGACATCCAGGTCGACGGCAAGGAGATCGCCGAGGCCCACTGGTTCCACCCCGACCACCTGCCCCGCGTCCCGCCGCGCCTGAGCATCGCCCGACACCTCATCGACGCCTTCGTCGAGCGCGTGAAGGCCAGCCCTCCCACCGGGCGGTGAGCCCGCGAGTGCCAACAAGCGGGCGCCACGGGCATTCGGTACAGTGCCCGCCAGCTCTCGCAGGAGGGACCCGGATGAAGCGCTTCGCGCTGCGCGACCGAACCGACCGCCTGGACGCGGTGACGCAGTACGAGGACATCGTCCGCATCCTCGCCACCCAGGAGTTCCCCTGGGACATCACCCAGGCGCTCAGCTTCGCGCTGTTCCGCACCTACGCGGTGCCGAGCATCGGCGTGCTGCTGCACGACACCGGCGAGTTCACCGCGCGCCCCCAGAAGCGCTACGACGACACCGTGCTCATCCTCGACGCCATCCTCGAGCACGGCATGGCCAGCACCGCGGGGCGCACGGCCCTGCGCCGGATGAACCAGATGCACGGCGCCTATGACATCTCCAACGATGACATGCGCTACGTGCTGTCCACCTTCGTCGTCACGCCCGTGCGCTGGCTCGCGGAGTTCGGCTGGAGGGCGCTGACGCCCCACGAGGTGACGGCGTGGACGCACTACTACCGCGCCATGGGTCGCCACATGGGCATCCAGGACATCCCCGGGACGTACGAGGACTTCGTCACCCTCCTGGACGACTACGAGGCGAAGCACTTCGCCTTCGACTCGCGCAGCCGCGCCGTCGCCGACGCCACGCTGGAGCTGCTCACCACCTTCCCTCCGTCGAACCTCGCGCCCAAGCCGCTCGTCACGCTGTTCGCGCGCACGCTCATGGAGGATGCGCTGCTGGACGCCTTCCACTACCCGCGCCCGTCCTCGCTCAGCCGGAAGGTGTTCCGCTCCGCGCTGTGGCTGCGCGGCCGGTTCGTGCGCTACGCGCTGTCGCCTCGCGAGACGCCGCTGTTCGGGCGCGAGGGCTCCAACCTGCGCACCTACCCCCAGGGCTTCGACGTCGAGAAGCTGGGCACCTTCCCCAAGGGCTGCCCCGTGCATCACCACCGCACGGCCGCCGCCCCCACCGCGGAGCCCGAGGCCGCTCCGCCCCGTCAGGGCACCGCCGGCACCTGAAGGCCTGGGCGCACCCGGGCGTCCGGACAGCCGCAAGTCCTCCAGATTGCTCGGGGTTCCCGCCCCCTGGCGCCCTGGGGCCGGGCGGGGAATCCGGTGGCGCGGCCGGGGCGTTGGCTCGGGATTGGGGGAGCGGCTTGACCTCGTGGGCTGACTGGGGTTGAAGCGCCGCTCCCTCCCGTCTCACGAAGAAGCCATGCCCGCCGCGCGTCCGCACATCGAGCCCCGTCTGGTCCCCACCGCCGACTCCGTGGTGGTGAAGGAGATCTACCTCTCCCTCCAGGGCGAGTCCTCGCACGCGGGCCTGCTGTGCGCCTTCGTCCGCCTCACCGGCTGCCACCTGCGCTGCACGTACTGCGACAGCGAGTTCGCCTTCCACGGCGGCACGCGCATGAAGAACGCGGACGTGGTGGAGCAGGTGAAGGCCCTGCGCACGCCGCGCGTGGAGGTGACGGGCGGCGAGCCGCTCTTGCAGCCCGGCGTGTATCCGCTGATGCAGTCGATGCTCGACGCGGGGCTCATCGTGCTGCTGGAGACCAGCGGCGCCATCGACGTGCGCCTGGTCCCTCCGGCGGTGCACAAAATCGTCGACATGAAGACGCCATCCTCGGGCGAGTGCGCGCGCAACGACTTGCGCAACTTCTCGTCGATGAACGCCAACGACGAGGTGAAGTTCGTCATCGGCTCGCGCGAGGACTACGAGTGGTCCAAGGCGCTCATCGCCGAGCACCGCCTCACCGAGAAGCCCTTCTCGCTGCTGTTCTCCACCGTGTTCGGCAAGCTGCACCCGCGCGAGCTGGCGGAGTGGACCATCGAGGACCGGCTCTCCGTCCGCTTCCAGCTCCAGATGCACAAGTACATGTGGGACCCGAACGAGCGCGGCGTCTGACGACGGGCCTCACCTGTCGATGGCGAGGAACAGGAACATCGCCACCCAGACGAGCACCAGCAGGAGCGTCAGCCCCCCCAGCACCCAGCCGACGCGCGCGGGCCACTTCCCCCGGACGGGGCTTTCGGCCCTGCGGATGCGCCCGGTCTCACGCAGCCCCAGCACCAGGGCGCCCGCGCCCGCCACCAGCGGCGGCAGGGGAATCCCCAGCGAGCACGGCAGGAGCAACAGCCCCGCCACGCCCAACCCCAGCGCACCCCAGGCCACGCGCGACGCGGGCCCGTCCATGCGCAGCCGCGCCCGGCACGGCTCGCACACGGAGCCCTCCGGGACCAGCTCCACGCACTCGGCACACAGGAAGGTGCCGCAGCGCGCGCAGGTGGCGACCGCGGGCTCTTCCGGATGAAGGCCGCAGCGCGCCACGGCGGAGCGTCAGAAGCCCGGCGGCGGGAAGCGGATGGGCGGCGGCGCGAGCGCATGCGCGCCCAGCCCCAGGAACACCGCCGCCAGCGCCGCACACGACACGAAGCCGGCGACGATGAAGCCCTTGTGGCGGTGCTCGAACTGGCTGAACGCGTAGAAGAACACGTAGCAGGGGATGAGCAGCACCATCACCCCCGTGCCCACGCTGCGACGGAAGGCGTGGACGAGGAGGAAGGCGGCGCACACCAGCGCGACGAGACTGAACAGGAGGGCGAGCGGGAGCAGCGGCACGCCCCTCCCTTAACACGTTCCCCCCTGGCCCGCGCGCCGTGCACATACTAAGCACGGCCCGCCGTCCTCCTTCCGAGGTGCTTGCCCATGAACGCCGCCAAGACGCTGCTCAACTTCGTCCTGCTGGGAACGCTGCTGGGCGTCCTCGTGGCGTCCTGGGTGGGCCCCAACTACCTGGGCTGGTACAACGAGACGCCGCTGGCCAGCCAGACGATGTGCAACCTGCCCGAGGTGATTCGCAACGTCACCACGGACCTCATCCACTACCAGACCATCGGCGCCGGCGTGGGCGCCTTCATCTTCCTGGTGCTGGGCGTGCTCTTCGTCATGCGCGCCAACCGCAAGGCCCGGGACACGGGCGCTCCGCCCCCGGCCGCCCCCCAGACGGCCCCCTGAAGCACTACGGCACCCGCACCAGCACCGACGGCGCCGTGCCGAGCAAGCCGCCGCCCTCGTTGTCCACCACGTTGACCTGCAGCAGGAAGTGCTTGGGCCCATCCACGTCCGGCGCCGTCCACGTGGGGGCGCGCGCGTGAGGGTCACTGAACCGGCCCGCGGGCTCCGCGGGCGACTGCGTCCAGTAGTACTCCATGCCGTCCCCGTCCGGGTCCTTCACCTCGAACAGCATCTGCACCACCTCGCCCGGCGCCACCGTCTTCGGGCTGGGGATGGGCCCGGCGGTGACCTCGGGGGAGTGGTTCACCACCATCCCGCAACCGGTACCCAGGGCGGAGATGACCAACGCGAGGAAGACTCCCGAACGAGACCGAAGCATGACCGACCCCTGCTGTGAGGAATGACTGCACGGTAACGCGTGGGCCGGGTTTCGTGTATCGGCATCCGGAACGGAAAAGACCCGGATTCCGGGATGAAAACACATGCGCGGAGAAAGGCTCACCGAGCAACAGACATCCCCGCTCCGAGGTATGACGTCGAGCCGCCGCCTTCAGCGCGGGCGGCGCCTTGCGGGTGGACGGGCCGCCTCCACCATCAGCAGCTTGTCGCCCCGGGACAGGCGCTTGATGGCGGCCTCCCGCCGCAGGGCCGCGCTCCGGTCCTCGGCCGCCTCGCTCCAGACGAGCGTCACCGGCAGCCGCGCCCGCGTGTAGGCCGCGCCCCGCCCCCGACCATGGGTGGCCACCCGGCGCTCCAGGTTGTTGGTGGCGCCGGTGTAGAGCGAGCCATCACGGCAGCGCAGCATGTAGACAGTCCAGCGGGGGGCGTCGTCCGGCACGGGGGGCGCCACTGTAGCGCCACGCCGCGCCCGGCGCGCCCCCGGACGTCAGGTGGGCAGGCGCCCCTTGCCCCCACGCCGCAGGGTCAGCTTCGGCAACCTCAGCCGGAAGCGCTGCCGCTCCGGAGGAGGCTCGCCCACCCTCGCCATGACCGCCGACACCGGGGCCAGCGGATCTCCCCGCCACGCCGCCAGGATGTGCTGCTCGCTCACCAACCCCATCAGCCCGCCCCCCTCCCCCACCACGCCCAACAGCTGTACCTGGTGCCGCTCCATCACCCTCAGGGCACGCAGGAGGGTGTCTGTGGGAAAAACGGTGGCGATGAAGGATGACAATGCTTCCTTGATTGCCCGGTTTTGCCGCATCCAGTTTCCTCCGAACGGATATGCCTACATCTCCTTGCAACCCCCCTGCCGACAGGGGTGACTGCCCAGGATTGGACACGGCAACGAGCCCTGGACCGGCGTAGAGTAGGGGTGTGACACGTAGACAGGCGGCGCGGCTGGGGCGGATGGCGGACCTCTTCTCGCGGACGATGACGCGCGGAAAAGAGGGGCTGCTGACGCTGACGTTCCGCCCGGACGAGCTTTATCGGGTGCCCACGGACGACGGCGCGGCCATCTCGTTGGGGCGCTATCACGCCCGAGGGGAGCGCCGGCACGCCGAGCCCGTCATCCTCTGCCACGGGCTGGGCGCCAACCGCTTCCACCTGGACTTCGACGAGCAGTACAGCCTGGCCCGCTACCTGGCCCGCTCGGGGTTCGAGACGTGGGTGATGGAGCTGCGCGGCCGGGGGCTGGCGGGCGACTGCTCGGACTTCACGTTCGATGATCAGGCCGAGCACGACGTGCGCACCGCGCTGCGCACCGTGGTCTCCACCGGTTCCAAGGAAGTACTCTGGGTGGGGCATTCCAAGGGCGGGCTGATGCTCTACGCCCACCTGGCGCGAAATCCGCAAGCGCCGGTGCGCGCGGCGGCCATCCTCGGCAGCCCCTTCACCTTCGCGGTGCAGCCGGGGCTGCGCACCTTCATCCAGAAGGTGGAGCCGCTCCTGCGGCTGAAGGTCATCCCCACCGGCCGCGTCACCAGCATCGCGCTGCTCGGCGCGCCGCCGGGCCCGCTGAGCCGGTACATGATGCTGGCGGAGAACATGGAGCCGGACGTGGTGCGGCGCGCGCTGGCCAACGTGCCCGCGAACATCTCCGGCGGCGTGGGGCGCCAGTTCGCCCGGTGGATTTCGACCAACCGCTTCACCACCTACGACGGCGGCTTCGACTACCGCGAGGCTTTGTCGAACGTGCGCATCCCCTTCCTGCTGCTTGCGGGGAGCAAGGACCTGCTCGCCCCGCCCATGTCGGTGGCGCGGGCGAAGGAGGCCCTGGGCGGCCCGGTGAAGTTCCTCGTCGCCGGGCGGGGGCACGGCTTCGGCGCGGACTACGGGCACGCGGACCTGGTGCTGGGCCGCCGCGCCCCGGATGAAATCTTCCCCCTGGTGGAGGCGTTCCTCTCCGCGCACGCCACCCGGCCGTGAGCCGGCCGACGTGAGGGCCTGGGCCCGGGTTGTCCCCTCCTCGGCCGCGTGCTACCCCGCTGAGCCTCTCCCCCATGAGTCTGTTCCCCCGCCTCCCACGCCCCGCCCCGCTGGCCGCCGCCCCTGGTGGACACGTGCCAGCCGAGCGCGCCCGGGACGGCGGGCGGCGCGACGACGGGGCGTCCGACAGGGCGCACAGCCCATGAGGGCTCGCTTGCCAGCTCGGGGGGCCATCCCCACCTTTGGGAGTCGCCCCCACCCTTCCCCCAGGACCTCGCGCATGCGTCTTTCTCCCACCCGCGCCCCCCTTCTGTCCCTGGTGCTCGCCCTGGCGCTGGGCCCGGCCTGCAACACCCCGGTCAAGTCCGCGCCGGAAGACACGGTGGTCGCCACCGTGAATGGCGAGGTGCTGTCGCGCACGGACTTCGAGCAGGAGCTGGCCCGGGAGCTGGCGTCCACGGACGTGTCCCAGCGCACGCCAGAGGAGATCGAGCCCTTCAAGCGCACGCTGCTGGACACGTACATCCACCGGATGCTGCTCTTGCAGGCGGCCCGGAAGAACAACCTCACCGTCACGCCCGAAGAGGTGGACCGGGGCGTGTTGAGGCTGTCGGGCGACTACCCGGCCGGCAACTTCAACGAGGTGCTGGCCCAGGGCCAGCTGTCCATGGCGGAGCTGCGCGCCCGCGAGGCGAGCCGGCTCACGATTGAGAAGCTCTTCGCCAGCCACGTGTACTCGCGCGTCGCGGTGACGGAGGAGGAGCTGCGCGCGTACTACTCCGCGCACGAGGCGGAGCTGAACGAGAGCGAGCAGGTGCACGCGGCGCAAATCGTGGTGAAGGGCCTGGACGAGGCCCGCCGGGTGCAGGCGCAGCTGAAGTCGGGCAAGAAGTTCGCGGACCTGGCGCGCAGGTACTCGCTGAGCGCGGACGCCAAGGTGGGAGGCGACCTGGGCTTCTTCCCCCGAGGACAGATGCCGCCGGCCTTCGACGAGGTGGTATTCAAGCTGGGAGTCGGTCAGGTTTCGGACGTGGTGTCCACCGAGTACGGCTACCACCTGTTCAAGGTGCTGGAGCGAAAGCCCGCCCGCAAGCGGGACTTCGCCGAGGCCCGGCAGTGGGTGGAGGCCAAGCTGCTGGAGCACAAGCGCACCGAGGCCCAGGAAGCCTTCGAGAAGGACCTGCGGGACAAGGCGCAGGTCCAGGTGAACGAGGCCACGCTGCAGGCCATCCGCGGAGTGCCCGCGGTGGTCCCGCAGGCGGCGAAGTGACGGGAAATGCAGGGGGTCGTCGGAAGGTTGGACGGCGCCTGGGTGGTGCGGAAGGATGCACGGAATGAAGAAGCTGGTGGCATTCGTCGCTGCGGCGGCGCTCCTGGGGGGCGCCACGTCGGCGCGCGCGGAGCTGGTGGACAAGGTGGCCGCGGTGGTGAACCGCGACGTCATCGCGCTGTCGGAAGTGCAGCAGCGCGCGGCGCCGGAGGTGTCGCGCCTGAACGACCCGGATCCACGCAAGCGCGCGGAGATGCGCGCGCAGCTGATGAAGACGGCGCTCGACACGCTCATCGGCGAGAAGCTGATGGAGTCCGAAATCACGGAGATGGGCATCTCCGCGACCGAGGGCGAGGTGGACGAGCTGGTCAACGACGTGCGCCGGCAGAACAACATCACGGACCCCGCGCAGTTCGAGCAGGTGCTCGCCGCCGAGGGCCTGACGATGAAGGCCTACCGGGAGATGCTGCGCAAGCGCATCCTGCGGGACCGCCTGCTGCGCATGAAGGTGGGCCCCAAGGTGAAGGTCACCGAGGAGGACCTGAAGGCGGCCTACAACCAGTACGCCCGCGTGGAGAGCGAGGACTCGGAGGTCCACGCGCGCCACATCCTGGTGCAGGTGGACCCGAAGGCCACCGAGGAGCAGGTGGCCGCCGCGCGCAAGAAGGCCGAGGGCATCGCCCAGGAGGCCCGCCGCGAGGGCATGGACTTCGCCTCGCTGGCGCGCGCGCGCAGCGAGGGCCCCAGCGCGCAGGACGGCGGAGACCTGGGCTGGTTCAAGCGCGGCGTGATGGTGGCCGCGTTCGAGAAGGTCGCCTTCAACCTGAAGGAGGGAGAGGTCAGCGAGCCGGTGCGCACCAACTTCGGCTGGCACATCCTGAAGGTGGAGGAGCGCCGCTCGGTGGCCGCCACCTCGTACGACGAGATGCGTCCGAAGCTGGAGAACAAGCTGCTCCAGGAGAAGACGGACAAGTTCCTCGACCAGTACGTGCAGGAGCTGCGGCAGAAGGCGAACGTCGAAGTGAAGATGTAGCCGGACGGAGGTCCGGCGGGGGATGCTCGGGTGCGTGAGCCTCCCCCTCGTCGGAATCTCCCTGGGTGATGTGTCGGGCATCGGGCCGGAGGTGACGGCCGGTGCCCTGGCCCGCCCCGCCGTGCGTCGCGCGCTCATCCCCGTCGTCTTCGGGGACGGGCCCACGCTGGAGCGCTTCCCCCTCTTCCGCCGCTATGCCCGCGTGGAGCTCGCCGCGCTGGGCCGCGTCGAGTCCCCCACCGTGGTGGAGGTGACGCGGCTGAACGAGGCGGAGCGCGTGCCGGGCAAGCCCTCGCGCGTCGGCGGCCGCGCGCAGTTCGCGTTCATCACCCGCGCCATCGAGGCGATGCGCGAGGGACACGTGGACGCGCTATGCACCGCGCCGGTGTCCAAGGAGCAGATTTCGCGCGCGGGCATTCCCTTCATGGGCCACACGGAGGTGCTCGCGGAGGCGTTCGGCGCGGACGTGCTCATGATGATGGACGGGCCGCGCGTGCGCATCGCGCTGGCCACCAACCACGTGCCGCTGTCCTCGCTGTCCTCGCTGCTCACGGTGGAGAAGCTCGTCGCGCAGCTCAAGCTCCTGTCACGCAGCCTGGAGCCGGTGGTGGGCCGCAAGCCTCGCATCGCCGTGCTGGGGCTCAATCCACACGCGGGCGAGGGTGGCCTGCTGGGACGCGAGGAGGTGGAGGTCATCGGCCCCGCCATCCGCAGGGCGCGCGCGGCGAAGGTGGACGCGCACGGGCCCCTCCCCGCCGACGGCCTGTTCGCCAGGCCGGATGACATCGCCGGCAGGTACGACGCGGTGCTGGCCATGTACCACGACCAAGGGCTCATCCCGGCCAAGGCGCTGGACTTCGAGCGCACCGTCAACGTGACGCTGGGGCTGCCGGTGCCGCGCACGTCGCCGGACCACGGCACCGCCTATGCGATTGCGGGCAAGGGCGAGGCGAGCTGCGTGCCCATGGTGGAGGCGCTGCTCAAGGCCGCCCAGCTGGCGGCGGTGGATTCGCGAGGCGCTCGGCCAGGTCCTCGCCGTCCTTCGCCGCGTCGATGAGCTGGAGGCTCGAGCCCGTGCCGTTGGGAGGCAGCACCAGCACGGTGACGAGGCCGAGCGGGCACTCGCCCAGACATCCCGAGGAGAACACGCGCGTCGTCGGTCCCAGGCCTCGCGCGGCCACGGCCTCGCGGATGCGGCGCGGCAGATCCACGCCACCCAGGCTCGAGTCCAGGCGCACCATGCAGTTGTGACAGACGTGCAGCTCCGTCGCGGGAGCGCCGGGCGGGACCTCGGGTGGGGGGGGCTTGCGCGACATTTCGAAACATTAAGGCCAACACGCGCCGCGCGCCGCACACATGCTCGCCTGACAGGCTCCCTGGCGCGCCCACGAAAGACCTTGCGACGACAGGGGGGCTCCGTAAGCTGCCTCATGGGTGTCGAGGGACGCCCGGACCCGGAAAGACGACGTCACCCTCCGCTGGAATCGCGTGGCCCGCTCAGGCTCCTGGCGAGTTCCTTTCATGGCCCATGCTCGGGTGAGGGCCGCTCCTGAGGGACTTTCGATGGACCCCCTGAACGAGAGCTTCGGCTCATGAAACCGTCATTCAGTCGCGACCTGACCACCGGCAGCATCCCCCGTCACATCGTCGCCTTCTCCATCCCCATGCTGGTGGGGAGCTTCCTGCAGACGGCCTACAGCTTCGTCAACGCCATCTGGGTGGGCCGCTTCCTGGGCACCGAGGCGCTGGCGGCGGTGACGGTGAGCTTCCCCGTCGTCTTCGTCCTGTTCTCCATCGGCATGGGCCTCACCATGGCGACGAGCATCCTGGTGTCGCAGAGCTACGGCGCCAGGAGGATGGACGAGCTGCGCCGCGTGGTGGACAGCTCCACGCTGCTCATCTACGCGCTGGGCCTGGTGCTCACGCTGCTGGGCGAGTGGCTGGCGCCGACCATCCTCACGTTGATGGCCACGCCGCCGGAGATCCACGCGGAGTCGGTCAGCTACCTGCGCATCTTCCTGCTCTCCATGCCGCTGGGCTTCGGCCTGTTCCTGACGCGCAGCCTGCTGCAGGGCGTGGGGGACTCGAAGACGCCGCTGTACTTCCAGGCGGCCTCGCTGCTGCTGACCACGGTGCTGGACCCCATCCTGATTTTCGGTTGGATGGGATTGCCCAAGCTGGGGCTGAACGGCACGGCGTGGGCCACGGTCGTCTCGCAGCTGCTCGCGCTCACCGCGCTCATCATCTACCTGCGCAAGAAGGACGTGCCCGTCGCGCCGCGCATGCCCCGGCTGGGCCACCTGGGCCCCACCACGTTGAAGACGCTGCGCATCGGCGTGCCGGCGGCGGTGCAGCAGTCGCTGGTGTCCATCGGCATGGTGTTCGTGACGGGCATCGTCAACAGCTTCGGCGAGGTGGCCACGGCGGCCTTCGGCGCGGCGTCGCGCATCGACCAGATTGCGTTCATGCCGGCGATGACGTTCGGCATGGCCGTGTCCACGCTGGCGGGACAGAACCTGGGCGCGGGCCGGTACGACCGCGTGCAGGAGATCTTCAAGTGGGGCTGCCTGTTCAGCGGCGGCATCACCCTGCTCATCTCGCTGGTGGCGGTGTCGTTCCCGGAAGCGCTCTTGCGCATCTTCATCTCGGACCCGGCGGTCATCGCGCCGGGCGTCTCGTACCTGCACATCGTCGGGACGACCTACGTGCTGTTCGCGCTCATCTTCGTGAGCAACGGCATCATCAACGGCGCGGGGCGCACGTTCGTGACGACGGTGTTCTCGCTGGTGAGCCTCTGGGTGGTGCGCGTGCCGGTGGCGTACTGGCTGTCGCACCGGATGAACAGCGTGACGGGCGTGTGGCTGGCGATGGCGCTGAGCTTCGCGGTGTCGCTGGCCGTG
Source organism: Myxococcus faecalis (assembly GCF_050039385.1). Lineage (NCBI taxonomy): Bacteria > Pseudomonadati > Myxococcota > Myxococcia > Myxococcales > Myxococcaceae > Myxococcus > Myxococcus faecalis. Next base: position 4,257,589 of record NZ_CP144336.1, read on the forward strand.
AGCATGGCCTACTACTTCTCCGGCCGGTGGCGCACGCCGCTGGCCAAGAAGGCGCCGGAGGGCCCCGCCGCGCCGAACCCCGGCGAGGTCTTCGGACACGAGACAGGCGAGGCCTGAAGCACGGCCCCGCCCCCTCGTCGACGCGCGGACTAGAAGACGAACGGGAAGCGGATGGGCTCCTGCATGCGGACCGCGTGCACGGGGAACTTCCAGGTGCGCACCACGCCCTCGATGCAGCCGGCGAGCGGCGTGGCGCGCAGGGCCTGCGTGTCCATGGCGACGTTCGTCGTCTCGCCGCCGGGCTGCACGGACCAGCGCATCACGAAGCGGCCGCTCTTCTCGGCCGAGGTGTCCGCCGCGTGCTGGCGCAGACACGCGGTGATGGCGGGCTGATTCGCCAGCACCACCTGCTTCACGTCCTCCGGCGTCAGGTGCTGCTTCGCCTCGAGCGCCGGAGGCACGTACACCGTGCGGGTCGGCGCGGTGTCCTCCTCGGCCTGGGCGTCGGCCTCTTCCGTGAAGCCCAGCTCGCGCGCGAACTCCTCATCCAGCTCGGACTCCGGCTCGTTGGCGGCGTCCGAGTCATCCCCGGTGTCGGCGGGCGCGCTAGCGGCGTCGTTGCCGGTGTCGGGCTCGTCGAAGGTCATCTCCTGCACGGCGGCGGTCGCCACGGCGGCGACCGCAGGGGCCGCGGGCTTCGCGGTGGGCACGGGCGCGGGGGGCTCCACGCGGGAGCGACGCTCGCCGTTCTTCACCGCCCGCGTGTCACGGTGGGCCATGAGGTCCGCGTGGCTGGGGCCCGTGCTCGACGTGGGACGTGCGTTCGTGCCCACGCTCGCGCCCTGCGTGCCGACGCTCGCGAGACCCGGCAGGGCAGCACCGGCGGAGACGCCCGGGACACCGCCGAGGGACCACGCCTCCGAGGGCACGGGACGCAGGACACCGATGGGGCCCGTCGAGCCGATGCCCGTCCAGGTGGACACACCGGGGATCACCTCCCCCACCTGCGAACCCGCCGCGTTCGGTGACACACCCGCAGCGCTCCCGACATACGAACCCGAAGCGAGCATCGATGCGCCCGCGAGGACTCCCACCTGCGCACCCGCCACGCTCGGTGACGTACCCGCAGGGCCTCCGACGTACGAGCCCGAGGCCTGCGTCGAGACACCCGTGAGGCTCCCCACCTGCGAACCCGCCGCGTTCGGTGACACACCCGCAGCGCCGCCGACGTACGAGCCCGAGGCCTGCGTCGAGACACCCGTGAGGCTCCCCACCTGCGAGCCCTCCACGTTCACGGACGTACCCGAGGCGCCCCCGGCGTATGCACCCGACGCGTGCATCGGTGAACCCGCCGTGTTCACGGACGCGCCAGCGACGCTCCCCATCGCGCCCGCGCGCTCGTACGGAACCGACGCGCTCGAGCCCTGCTCCCAGATGCGAACGCTCGCGACCACGAGCATCCCCGCCGCGACGACGCCCACGCCCGCGACACCGAGCAGGACGCCCGAGACCACATCACGGCTCCGACGCGACGCCTGCGCGCCACGCCCGTGCGCCACGGCACCACTCGTCGCGCTCCATGGGTTCGACATCCCCGGCGCAATCGCGCCATCCCAATCACTGCGCGCGCCCGCGGCGCCACTCCCCTCCAGCGCGGAGGGCGGCACCAGGGGAATCCCCCATGGTCGCTCCTGCAGATTGAGCGGAGCCTCCGAAGTCCCCGTCGCGCGCACGGCCCGCGGCGCCTCCTTCGAGTACGACCACGCCATCCGCACCGGGTCCGCGACGGGCACCTGGGGGTTCGCGCGCATCCACTCGGGGAGCACCACGGGCACCGACTCCGGCGTGGCCACCCCGTCCGACGCCTCATCGGCGCACGAGGGCGCGGGCAGGTCCGCCAGCCACCGCGTCTCCTCCTCGGCCAGCTCCAGCAGCGCGCGCATGCCCTCCGTCACCTCGCGCGACGACGGCGAATCCACCAGCTCACCCACCGTGAGCTCACGGTCCAGGTACGCGTCGAGGTCTCCCTCCAGCGCCTCCATCACGTTCAGCGCGTCGTTCGCATCCCCGGGCCCCAGGCCCTCCGTCTCCGGAGCACCCAGGTCCCGCGCGCGGAACCGTTCCTCGCCTCCAGTCAGAAGCTCGCCCACACACCCCTCCCCTCGACCGCGCGACCCGTCTCGCGCCAGGGCTCGCAACGTAGGGATGGGTCCGGCGCACGCCAGCGCGTCTGTCCGACGCATGACGCTTCACCGCCCGGGCACGCGCTCGCTGTCCGCTGTATCACCGCTCGCGCACGAACACGGCGACGTGCCACGCCTGCACACCGACATCACACCCCAGCGGGGCGCTCACACCCTGTCACACGGCGGAGCACCCTGACGCCGAGGCAGCCCGCCCGGAGGCCGGCGACTCCCGCGTCACGGACGACGCGGGCCCGAGGACGACGACATCCCCAGCGGCCGCTGCGGCAACAGCTTGAAGAGGAAGGCCAGCAGGTTGTCGAAGTGGTCGCCCTTGCGGAACACCGCGTCCACCGGCATGTCGATGGGACTGTCCGCTCCGGTGACGAACACCACCTTCGCGCCCGGCATGTGGTGACGCACCAGCGGAATCAGCCCCGTCCCGAAGCCGTCCCCCAGGCTCTGGTCCAGCAGCACCGCGTCGATGGGCCGCGGCTGGTTGAGCCACCGCTCCGCTTCCGAATAGGAGCCCGCCGTGACGACCGCGAACCCCGCCTCCTCCAGCAGCGCCGCGAGCGTCATCCGGTTGGACGGGTCATCTTCCACCAGCAGCAGGCATCGCCCGAAGGTCCAACTCGTCTCCATCACTTGCTCCCCCGTATCTCGTCCTGCCCCAGCCGCGTCCGGCCGCGCGCCTCCGGGCGATGGGGAAAGATGACCTCGACGTGGGTCCCCCCGGAGGGCCCCCCATCCAGCGTCACCTTCCCACCCTGGCGCAGCACCAACCGCTGCACGATGTTCAACCCCAGCCCCGCGTGTCCCGGGCGCGTGGAATAGAAAGGTTCGAAGGCACGCGAATACGCCTCCGCCGTCAGCCCCTCTCCCGAGTCCTCCACGCGAATCCCCACGCCGCCCTCACCCTCCTCAACGTCCCAGGTCCGCAGCGTGAGCATTCCGCCGCGCGGCATCGCCTCCACGGCGTTGTCCACCAGACAGCGCACCAGCAGCGCCAGGTCCTCCACGTCCAGCGGCACCGTGTCGCGCGCCTTGAGCTCGCGCACCACCCGCACGTGCTCGGGCACCCGCGCCTCCGCGAGCCCGCGCTCGGCGGCCTCGCTGGCGTGACACAGCGGCCGGTCACTGCTCGACACCGGCGCGCGGCGCGTGAGCACCTCCTCCGCGGCCGCCAGCTCCTTGTCGATGAGCTGGAAGAAGGCCTCCACCCGGGCATCCGCGCCCCAGGCGTCCGTCTTCTGCATCTTCCGCATCAGGTAGAACGAGGCATTGCGGACGCTGGCCAGCTTGTTGCGCAGGTCATGCCGCAACGTGGAGGCCACGACGTCCGCCACCGCGGCCCGCTCCCGAGCCTGGAGGTCTGCGCGCGCGCCCATCCGTCAATTCCTCGCGCCCTGGGTCCCCGCGGGCCCCTGCGCCCTCGGCTGACCCCTCACCCGGGCAATCGCTTGCACCAGCTCCCGCAGCGGCACGGGCTTGGTCATGCACACCACCGCCCCCTGTGCCGCCACCTTCCGGAGCAGCTCCGGCACCACGTGGCCCGACATGGCGATGACCGCCACCGACAGGTCCGCCGCCTTCACCTTGGCCACCAGCTCCGGCCCGCTCATCTCCGGCATCACCAGATCCAGCACGCACACGTCGAAGTCGCCCGAGCGCAGCCACGTCAGCGCTTCCTCGCCGCTGTACACGGCCCGCGCGCGCAGCCCCACGGTGCTCAGCGCACGCACCATGGCGCGCGCCACCGGCTCCGTGTCGTCCACCACCAACACCTGCGGCGCCCGCGCCGCACGCAGGATGGTGTCCAGCGCGTGCGCCACGTCGAAGGGCTTGGGCAACACGGTGAACGCGCCCTCCGCGAGCGCGTCCTCCACCAGCTCCTCCGCCGTGAAGGCCGTCATCAACACCACGGGCATGTCCGGTCGCGCCTGTTTGATGCGGCGGAGCAGGTCCACCCCGTGCAAGCCCGGCATGCGCATGTCGCTGAGCACCACGTCCACCGGGTGTTCACCCAGCAGGCGCAGCGCTTCCTCGCCGTTGGAGGCCTCCAGAACGGTGTGGCCCTCCAACTCCAGGTTCGCCGCGAGCGTGATGCGCAGCCCCTCCTCGTCGTCGACCAAAAGGATGCGAGCGGGGCCCAAAGCCACGTCCTCCATCATGCGGCCTGCGCCGCCGCGGTTGCCGGGAGATGAATATGGAATTCACTACCCCGGCCGGCTTCGCTTCGCACAGAGATTGTGCCTCCGTGACGTTGCACCATGTTGGCCACAATGGCCAGCCCCAAGCCGGTGCCGCGCGTCTTGGTTGTGAACAGCGGTTCGAAAATCTTGGGCAGCACATCCGGTGGGATGCCCGTCCCGTCATCTACCACGCGAATGGCCCAGGGCCCCGCGTCTCCACCTTCCGCCAGCACTGAAACCTGTCCCGTCCTTCCCTGAGGCATGGCCTCCACCGCGTTCTGCACCAGATTCACCAGCACCTGACGGAATTGTTCCTTGTCCAGGCTGGGCACGGGCAATGACTCCGGGACATCGTTCACGATGCGAACACCCTCCCGGGAGGGAACCACGCCGATGGCCTCGTCCACCAGAGGTCGTAAAGGACACGGCTGCAGCGCGGGGGGACGCTCGCGCGCGAAGTCGAGCAGGTCGGAGATGATCTTCGCGCACGCCCCCAGCTCGCGCTCCATGACGCCCAGGAACTGGGGCACGCGTGGGTCATCCGCGGCCCCAATCGCATCCCGGCTCAACCGTCGGGAGAGGTAGGCGTGCGCGTTGCGCACGGCGGCCAGGGGATTGCGGAGCTCGTGACCCACGCTGGCGGCGAGTTGACCCACCGCGGCCAGCTTCTCCACGCGGATGAGGTGCTCCTGGAAGCCGCTGAGCTCGCGCAGCGCGCGGTCCAGCTCGGCGGACTTCTCCTCCTCGCGCTCGCGCGCCAGCTCCAGCTCCGCGCGCCGCACCGCCACCTCGCGCATCTCCCGCCGCATCACCCTCCCCGCGTGCAGCAGCACCAGGTCCAGGCAGCCCACCCACAGCGCGTGCTCCAGGAAGCGCCACCACTCCGGATTGGGCAGGCCGTACACCGACTCCGGCCAGAGCAGGCCCCGGATGACGTGGTCCGCCACGGTGGCGCACGTCGCCGTGAGCAGCACCCACGGGTCGCGGTACAGCGAGAGGAAGGCGAGCGACACGAAGATGTGGAAGTGTGTCTCGATGCGCCCACCCGTCAGGTGGATGAGCAGCGAGGACCACAGCACCTGCGCCAGCGCCACGCCGTGCCGGGTGGAGGTGGCCCCGGGCCGCCAGTGCGCCAGCGCGATGGGGAACACGGTGAGCGCCGCGCCCAGGAAGAGCACCGCGTACACGTGTGCATGCAGCGCGCGGTCCTCGCCGGACCAGCCATAGGGCGACACGAAGAGGGCCACCAGGACCCCCACGGCCCACTGCGCGAGCATCAACCCCGCGAACAGCCGGTCCGTGCGACGGCGCACGGCGCCCAGGTGCTCGTGGAACAGCAGGACGGCGCGTTCCTTCAGAGCCACCGTGGGGCCGCTGACATCCTCCGTGGGCTTCATGGGGTGTTCGTGGCCCGGGCCGCGGGCGGTTCCTCCGGTACGGGGCCGTAGACCGTTCGCATCATAGGCCAAGGAATGTCCGGAAGTGATGACTGCAAACCCGCGTGCCTGCTCGCTCCCCTGGAAGCAGCGGCCCTGGGAACACACGGCGCCGTGCGTCGTGCGCCAGGGTGGTGGAGGACTCGTGGGGAACGGCCCGGGGTGAGGGGATGTCGGCACGAGGGCGCGAGGTCCGGCTGCGAGCGCCGTGTGTCGAGGGGGCTTCGTCGTGAGCTTCCCCCGGAGGACCGGAGGGAGGGCTCATCGAGGCCCCCACTTGTGTTCGGCCAGGCCGAGCGAGAGCTGGCTCATCTCCCGCTTGAGGCGAGCGGACTCGGCGGCGCGGCGGATCATCCCGATGAGGTCCGAGGGCTGATAGGGCTTGAGCACCAGATAGAAGAGGCCCTGCGTGTCCAGCCTGTCTCGCCAGTCGAGGTACTCGCGCGAGCCCGTCACGAGCACCCCGGCGAGGAAGGGGTCCCGGATGACCGACTGGCGCAACAACTGGATGCCGCTGGGCCCGGGCATGTGGAGGTCCGTGCAGAGGACGTCGAACGGATGACGCGCGAGCAGCCTGCGCGCCGCGAACGCGTCGCGCGCGGTCTGGACGTCGAAGTCCTCGGAGAGCACGGCGGCGGTGGTGGCGAGGACGGGCGCCTCGTCATCCACCACCAGGACCTGGAGCCGCGGAGCATTCATGGCGGGCAGACGCCGAGGATAACGAGCGGTCCACGCGCGCGTCCGCGGATGCGCAGGACTGTTCGCCACTCACTGGCACCCTGCACACGAGCGCTAGATGGCGAGCACCCACACCCGCGGGGGAGGCGACAGGCGTCATCCGGCGGACGTCCCGCACACGGCGGCAAGCGCCTCGGCGCTCCGAGCGCGCGCCATGCGGGCCAGCGCCGCGGCGTCGAACGCGCGTCGGGCAGGCGACCTCACGCGCTCCGTCCCAAGCGATGGAAGGGTCGAGCTCGCGCTGTCCGCGCCACATCGTCGAACGGGCGCGTCGGGCAGGCGACCTCGCGCGCTCCATCCCAAGCGATGGAGGAGGCGATCTCGCGTTGCCAGCCATCTCCCTGGCGACTCGCGGGCGAGGCGTCGCGCCGTCTCGCCCCGGAGGCGCCCGCTCCTCAACGCCCCGGGGACTTCGCGCGCGGAGCACTTCGCGCGGACTTCGCCTTCGCGGGCTTGCCGTCCACCCCCTGCTCGCGCGCGGGCAGCGACGGGGCCTTGGGCAGGTGCCGCAGCCCCATCCAGCCGAGCGCCGCCACGTGACGGGCCACGCTCTCGGTGGAGAACGACTTCCCCTCGGCGGCCCACCAGTGCCCCACCTGCGTCACCATCCCGACGAGCGCGTTGGCGTAGATGGGCGCGACCTTCGACGGATATCCGGCGCGCTCGAACTCGCTGCGGAACACATCCCCCACGCGGTGGGCCAGGTCGTCGATGACGCGCGTCAGGCCGCGCCGCGCCGTCGCCAGGGGGGAATCCCGCGTCAACACCGCGAAGCCCGCGGGCTCGTCCTTCACGTAGGCCATGAACGCGAGCACCGCGCCCTCGAAGCGCCGGCGCGGCGAGCCGTCCGTGATGCTCGACGACACGCGCGCCACCAGGTCGTCCATCTCCCGCTCCATGATGGCCGCGTAGAGCCCCTCCTTCGCGCCGAAGTGCTCGTAGACGATGGGCTTGGACACGCCCGCCCGCTGCGCGACCTCCTCGATGGAGGTGGGCTCGTAGCCCTTCGCCGCGAAGACCTCCCGGCCAATCTCCATCAGCTGGACCCGGCGCTCGGCGCCCGTGAGCCGTTGCTTCTTCTTCACGTTGACCTCGAACCTACTCACCAGTAACCTACCCGACCGGAACCTACCATGCGGTAGGGACGAACCAAGAGGGCCGTCGTCATGGATGCTTCCGTCTGGATGGGTATCGCTTCCGGCGGGGTGGCGCCATGACCGCGGCGGTGCTCGCCGGGGAGAAGCCGAAGCTGCGCGGCGTGCTGCACCAGTGGGCGGCGACGTTCGCGGTGGGCGCGGGAATCGTCCTGGTGGCCATGGCGCCCACGTGGCGCACGGCCGTGGCCGCGGGCGCGTACGTGGTGAGCCTGGTCTCCCTGTTCACCATCAGCGCGACGTACCACCGGGTGAACTGGTCGCCGCGCGGGCGCACCTGGATGCGCCGGGCGGACCACGCCGCCATCTTCCTGCTCATCGCGGGCACGTACACGCCGGTGATGCTGCTGGGCCTGCCGCCCGAGGTGGGCAACCGCCTGATGCCGTGGCTCTACGCGGGCGCGCTGCTGGGCATCCTCCAGTCGATGTTCTGGGTGAACGCGCCCAAGTGGGTGACGGCGGCGCTGGCCGTGGGCGTCGGGTGGACGATGATGCCGTACTTCGGCGACGTCTTCCGCGCGGTGGGGCTCGGCGCCACGCTGCTCATCCTCGCCGGAGGCCTGGCTTACACGCTGGGCGCGCTCGCGTATGCCTTCAAGCGCCCCAACCCCCGGCCCGGCGTCTTCGGCTACCACGAGGTGTTCCACGCGCTGACGCTCGTCGGCGCGGCGCTGCACTTCGCGGTGGTGCTGGGCATGGTGCGCGCGGCGGCATGAGCCCCCGGAGAGGGCCCCTCACGCGGACCCTCTCCGACCCACACCGCGCTCAACCGTGGCGGTGATGCGCGTGCAGCGCTCCGGTGTAGTGCTGGAGCTGTCGGCGCACGGCCTCGAACGCGTCCGTCACGGCCTGGTACGGGTCCTCGTGCGCGGCATGCTCGTCGGGGTCCCTGGCGGCGACCAGGTCCTTGCCGGGCACATGCAGGTCCACGCGCACCCGGAAGTGGTTTCCCTGGTGCTTGTGTCGATGCGGCTCGTCCACCACCACATGGCATCCGACGATGCCGTCGAAGAACTGCTCCAGCTTCTCCGCGTGGTCGCGGATGTGCTCGTTCAGTGCCTCGCTCGTCGCCATGCCCCGGTAGGTGATCTGCAACGCTCGCTTCATCGTCGACCTCGGGTGCTGTCCCCGCTCGTGCGGGGCTCGGGTTGCACCCCTTCTCATTGCATCCCCCCTGCCAGCACCAACCCCGCGGAATGTCAGGGGTTCGCGCGGCACGGGCCGCAGGCTTTGCGGAGGAATGGGACAGCGCGCAGAGCCTGCGGGGCGGATGGCCCCACCTACCCGCGAACCTCCAGCACGGCCGCGCCGTGGACCCGTCCCTCGCGCAGCGCGAGGAGCGCCTCGTTCGCCGCCGCCAGGGGGAACACCTGCACCCGCGTGTGCACCGGCACGCGGGGGGCCAGCGCCAGGAACTCCACCGCGTCCGCCCGCGTCAGGTTGGCCACCGAGCGCACCACGCGCTCCTCCCAGAGCCACGCATAGGGGAACGTGGGGATGTCGCTCATGTGGATGCCGCCGCACACCACCACGCCGCCCTTGTCCACGGCGCGCAGCGCGGCCGGCACCAGGCTCCCCGAGGGCGCGAAGAGGATGGCCGCGTCCAGCGGCTCGGGGGGAATGACCTCCGAGCCTCCCGCCCACTCGGCCCCCAGCTCCCGGGCGAAGGCCTGCCCCGCCTCGTCACCCGGACGCGTGAAGGCGAACACCCGCCGCCCCTGGTGACGCGCCACCTGGATGAGCAGGTGCGCCGCGGCGCCAAAGCCATACATCCCCAGCCGCGCGCCCGCGCCCGCCATCCGCAGGCTCCGATAGCCGATGAGCCCCGCGCACATCAGCGGCGCCGCGTGCACGTCATCGAGCCCTGGCGGCAGCGGGAAGCAGAACGCGTGATGCGCCAGCGTGTACTCCGCGTAGCCGCCATCCATCTGGTAGCCGGTGAAGCGGGCGAAGTCGCAGAGGTTCTCGCGCCCGGAGACGCAGAAGCGGCACTGGCCACACGTCCAGCCGAGCCAGGGGACCCCCACGCGCGTGCCCGGCTCCAGCCCCAGCACCTCGGAGCCCACCTCCACCACGCTCGCCACGATTTCGTGGCCGGGAACCACCGGCAGCTTGGGGCGGGGCAGCTCACCGTCCACCAGGTGCAGGTCCGTGCGGCACACCGCGCAGGCGCTCACGCGCAACAGCACCTCCTGCGGCCCCGGATGGGGGATGGGCCAGCGCTCCTCGCGCAGCGGCTGTCCCGGCGCGTGCAGCGCCATCACGCGCATGGTGCCTTCCATGGGCCCGCCCCCCGGACTGCCCACCCCAGGTGAGCGCGTCCGAGGGGAACATGGGGCGGGCCCTCCACGTCGGGAAGCACCCGCCCCTCCCGCTCAAATCTGCACGCCCGCGAGGATGCCCGGCCAGGTGCGCACGATGGTGCGCCCGCTGTCGGAGACCTCCCGCCACTCCGGACCGATGCCCAGGTCCTTCCACGGGTCGCTCCCGTTCCAGGTGACGAGCGTGTTGGCGCTGACGCCGCCGAACACCGCGAAGCGCTTGGACAGCTGCCAGCCCGCCATCACCCGCAGCTGCCCGAGCACGTGGTTCGTGTCGTCGTCGAAGTCGAACAGCCGGTTCGCGTGCACGCTGGAGCCGAGCAGGTCCACGTCGAAGAAGAACCGCCCCGCGGGGATGTGCCCGCCCACGCCCGCGCCCAGCGTGTAGCGCCGCCGCTCTCCGCCCATCGGCGGGTTCAGGCCCACGGTGAACAGCGTGTACAGGTGACGTCCGCCCAGCTTCACGCCCACGTTGGTCAGCGCCACATCGCTGGCCCACACCTGCACGTGCGCCTGGCCGTTGCCGACGAAGCTCAACAGGCCCACCGACTCGCCCTCCGTCTCACCCGCGAAGTTGAGCAGCCCCACCTGCGCGCCGTCCATGTGGCGCGCCACGTTCACCAGGCCCACCTGCGCGCCGTCCACGTCGCCGCCCACGTTGATGATGGACACCTGCGCGCCGGCCAACCTGCTCGCGTAGCTGACGCCCGACGACATCTGCAGGCCCGTCAGCTCCGAGGCCACGTTGACGCCCGCCGCCATCTGCACGCCGCGGGACACGCCGCGCGCCACGTTCGCGCCCACCGCCATCTGCAAGCCATTGAGCGTGCCCCCCGCCAGGTTGCCGCCCACCGAGAGCTGCGCGCCCACCACGTTGGCGCCCGCCACGTTGGCGCCCACGCCCAGCTGCGCGCCGTCCAGCGCCTGCGTCGCCACGTTGGCGCCCACCGTGAGCTGCGTGCCCTTCATCGTGCCGCGCACGATGTTCGCGCCCACGCCGGCGAGCAGCCCCTCCGTGTCCGCCCCCACCACGTTGCCCCCCACCGTCAGCAGCGTGCCGCTGACCGGTCCGCCCGACACGTTGACGCCCACCGAGGCGAGCACGCCGCTCGCGCCATGCGTCACCCAGTTGCCGCCCAACGACAGCCCCATCACCCGCACCCGCTTGGCGTGCGTGGCGAGCAGGCCGATGGATACGTCGTGCACCTGGTTCTTCTGGCTGAAGCCCGACGTGCTCAGCCCCGGGACGACGGTGAAGCTGAAGGGCACGTGGACCTCCGCCTCTTGCGAAGCCTCCGAGGTGGCCTTGGCCTCCACCTCCGTGGGCGCGTCAGCAACCGGCGCCGAGCTCCCCGCCACCGTCGTCGCCTCCACCAGCGGAGGCGGGGCCATCACCCGCTCCGCGCCAGGCCCCTCCACCAACCCCTCCCCTCCCGCCGAGGCCACGGGCGCCTGGTCGCCCGCCTTCGCCTCCTCGGCCCCCGCGGCCATCGCCACCATTGCCGCCATGACGCCCGCACACACCGAGACCTTGCGCTTCATCGCTGGACCTTCCTGAGTTGTTTCCCAGAGGGGCTCGGCCCACCTTCACGCGGGCACACGAGCCACGGTTGCTTCGCGGGAGGCTGTGACGCCCCCCTCGCGCAACGGAACACCGGTCCCACGAAATACTGTCACCCGTTAGAGTCCCGCCATGTCCCAGCCCCCCTCCCCACCCTCGCGTCGGGACGTGCTCGTCGCGGGACTCAGCGCCGCGCTGCTGTCCCCGCTCACCCACGCCGCCCAGCCTGTCCCCAAGCCCACCATGCTCACCCGCCCCATCCCCAAATCCGGCGAGGCGCTGCCCGTCATCGGCCTCGGCACCTGGCAGACCTTCGACGTGGGCGCCTCCCCCGCCGAGCGCGCCCCCTTGAAGGACGTGCTGCAACGCTTCCTCGACTCGGGCGCGCGCCTCATCGACTCGTCCCCCATGTACGGCCGCGCCGAGCGCGTGGTGGGCGACGTGCTCGCCCAGTTGCCGGACGCGCCCAGGCCCTTCCTCGCGACCAAGGTGTGGACCACCGGCAAGGAGGCGGGGCTCGAGCAGTTGGAGACGTCCGTGCGCGACATGGGGCGCGGACGCATGGACCTGCTCCAGGTCCACAACCTCGTCGACTGGCGCACCCACCTGCCCGTGCTGCGCGAGTGGAAGGCACAGAAGCGCGTGCGCTACGTGGGCATCACCCACTACCAGAAGAGCGCCTTCCCGGAGCTGGAGCGCCTGTTGAAGGAGGAGACGCTGGACTTCATCCAGCTGCCCTACTCGCTCACGGACCGCGAGGCGGAGAAGCGGCTCTTGCCCGCCGCCGCCGCGAATGGCGTGGCGGTGCTCGTCATGCAGCCCTTCGCCACCGGCGACCTCTTCCGCCGGGTGAAGGGCCGCGCGCTGCCGGAGTGGGCCCAGGAGTTCGACTGCGACAGCTGGGCGCAGTTCTTCCTGAAGTTCATCCTCGGCCACCCCGCGGTGAACTGCCCGCTGCCCGCCACGAGCAATCCCAGACACGTGGCCGACAACGTGCGCGCGGGCTTCGGACGCATGCCCGACGCGAAGACACGCGAGCGCATGGCCCGCGTGCTGGACACTTGAGCTACAGCTCCGGGTCCGGCGTGTACTGCACCTCACCGGTGGCGGCGAGCACCACGCCGGTGCCCGGCTCGCCCGCGTCATCATCGCGGCCGACCTCCAGCACCTCGTCCTTCGAGTCCCACTGCCCCAGGTAGTACGAGCCGCCCGCCACCATGCACGCCTTGCCGTCCGACACCACCGTCTCCACCACCTCCTGCTTGTCGCTGGTCGCGCGCAGGAGCGTCCACGGCTTGCCGTCCTCGCGGAACTCGCGGACCATCTCCTCCAGCTCCGCGTCGCTCGGCGTGCCCTTGTCCAGGGTCTGCTTCTCCCACCGACGCCCGTCCTTCGCCGGCTGCCGCTCCTTCCACGCCCGCCCCAGCTCCAACAGCTTCTCCTCCGCCGCGTCCTGCAGCCCGTGCATCTCCTCGGGCAGCTCGATCTCCTCCAGCGCCAGCAGCGCCGTCTCAATCTGCAGCGCCTTGAGGCACCACTCGTTCCACGCGGTCTTCAGCATCGTCGCACTCGCTTTCCATCCCCGGACACGGCAACCACCCCGCCACCGTGAGGGCTCTCCACGCCCACTACCACACCGCCCGCCTGCCCTGGCGCCATCCAGCCGGCCCCACCCGCCCCGGCCTCCGGACACTGCCTAGTTTTCAAGGTCAGGAGGCAGCCATGAGCAAGAAGCAGGAGCAGGGCACGCGAGGCGCCGTCGAGCACCTGGGGCAGCTCATCCACGGCATCAAGGTCGCCATGATGACCACGGTGGATGCCGACGGGAGCCTGCACAGCCGTCCCATGTGGACCCAGGACCATGACTTCGACGGAGAGCTCTGGTTCTTCACCCGCGAGCACTCGCACAAGGTGGACGAGGTGGAGCAGGACCACCACGTCAACGTCTCCTTCTCCGACCCCGCGCGCGAGCGCTACGTCTCCGTCAGCGGCCGCTGCCGGCTGGTGAAGGACCCACGCAAAGTTCGCGAGCTGTGGAGCCCCGCGCTCAAGGCCTGGTTCCCCGACGGCATGGATGATCCCGAGCTCGCGCTCCTGTGCGTGCGCGTCGAGCGCGCCGAGTACTGGGACACCCCCTCCAGCCGCATGGTGCAGCTGGTCGGCATGGTGAAGGCCGCGCTCACGGGCAAGAGCTACGCCCCGGGCGACCACCAGTCCCTGGTGCTGGGCGACCCGCGCTCCCATTGACACTTGGGGTTGCGCCACGGCGACATGGGCGCCATGACAGGCCCGCAGCCGACTGTTGGCTCGCGGGCCGTCCCACACCCCTCGAAGGCTTCCCCCACCCCTCGACACTCACCCTGTCAGTTCACCCCGGGTCCTAGCGACCCCGGACCTACCCTCCACGCCCATGGAAGGTCAGGTAGGTGTCATTTTTCTCACGACGTGGTGTTTCTCTGACAGGCGCGTTCGCGGCGGCTTGTACCTGGGCCTGCGCTGATCCATCAGTCCGCGCCACACCGTGGTAACCAGCCTGCCCCACATCACGTTGAAGTCACGAACGCTTTAGCGTATCAACCATCCGCATCCGAGATTTTCCGCAAACCCCACGGCATCCAGTCGGTGCGCAGCGGCAAGTCCGAGAAGACTCACCACAGGGCGGCCCCCCGCCCCCCTTAAGGAACCCCACGATGGAGAACAAGAAGTCGGTCACGAAGCCCGAGGGCAGGCTGGCGGTGCTGGTGCCCGGGCTGGGCGCGGTGTCCACGACGCTGATGGCGGGCGTGGAGCTGGCGCGGCAGGGCAAGGGCGCGCCCATCGGCTCGTTGACGCAGATGGGCACGGCGCGACTGGGCAAGCGCACGGACGGACGGACCGTGAAGCTGGGCGAGCTGGTGCCGCTGGCGGGCCTGGGTGACGTGGTCTTCGGCGCGTGGGACATCATCAGCGAGGACGCGTACCAGGTGGCGGTGCGCTCCGGCGTGCTGCACGACAAGCACCTGGAGCAGGTCAAGCCGTTCCTGCAGGGCATCAAGCCGAAGAAGGGCGTGCACGACCCCGAGTTCGTCCGCCGCATCGAGGCCAACCACACCAAGTCCACCAAGACGCATCGCGAGAGCGTCGAGGCGCTGCGCCAGGACATCCGGGACTTCATCAAGGAGCTCGGCGCCACCCGCGCGGTGATGGTGGTGTGCAGCAGCGTGGAGACCTTCCGTCCGCTGCCCGAGGCGTTCAAGACGCTGGCCGCCTTCGAGAAGGCGCTCGACGAGAACAGCCCGGACATCAACCCCACCGCGCTCTACACCTACGCGGCCATCAAGGAGGGCGTGCCCTTCGCCAACGCCACGCCCAACGCCAGCGTGGACACGCCGGCGCTGCAGGAGCTGGCGAAGCAGGCGGGCGTCCCCATCGCGGGCCGCGACCTCAAGAGCGGCCAGACGATGATGAAGACGGTCATCGCCCCCGCGCTCAAGGCCCGCATGCTCGGCCTCGAGGGCTGGTTCTCCACCAACATCCTCGGCAACCGCGACGGCGAGGTGCTCGACGACCCCGCGGCCTTCAAGGCCAAGGAAGTGACGAAGTCGAGCGTGCTGGACACCATCCTGCAGCCGGAGCTCTACCCCGAGCTGTACAGCAAGTACTCGCACAAGGTGTCCATCCACTACTACCCGCCCCGCGGCGACGCGAAGGAGGGTTGGGACAACATCGACATCATCGGGTGGCTCGGCTATCCGATGCAGATCAAGGTCAACTTCCTCTGCCGCGACTCCATCCTGGCGGCGCCGCTCGTGCTGGACATCGCGCTGTTCCTGGACCTGGCCAAGCGGCTGGAGTGGCGGGGCATCCAGGAGTGGATGTCCTTCTACTTCAAGAGCCCCATGGCGCAGCCGGGCCTGCCCGTCGAGCACGACCTGTTCATCCAGCTCACCAAGCTGAAGAACACGCTGCGCGTCGTGGCCGGTGAGGAGCCCATCACCCACCTCGGACTCGACTACTACGGGGATGACCTCCCGCTCGCTCGCTAAGACTCCGGCGTTCATCTGGCTCGTCACCCTGTTGGCGATGGGCCATTTGATGCTGGTGACGGCCACCGGTCGGCTCCGGTGGGACCACGTCGCGGCGGACGCGGCGCTGTTGGGGGTGGCCTGGGCGGGCCCCCGCACGCGCCGCTTCCTCTTCGGTGGGTTCCCGCTGTGGCTGACCGGCATGCTGCTGGACAGCCAGGGGCTCTGGCTGTTCCTGCGCGGCCCCATCCATACAGGTGACTTGTGGGTGTGGGAGACGCAGTGGTTCCCCGCCCCCGGCGGTGTCAACTGGCCCCAGTGGTGGAGCACGCGCTCGAACGTCGCGCTGGACCTGCTGTGCGGCTTCGCCTACGCGGCCTACCTTTACGAAGTCTTCCTGATGGCCATCTTCTTCTTCGTGAAGAAGGACGCGCGCTTCGAGAAGCTGTGCTGGGCCTTCCTGGTGGTGAACGCCCTGGGCGTGGTCACCTACCTGCTCTATCCGGCCGCGCCGCCCTGGTACATCCTGGATTACGGCCCGGGTCCCGCCAACCTGGCCGCCCTGCCCAGCCCCGCGGGCACGGCGCGCTTCGATGCCCTGTTGGGCATCAACTACTTCGCCGGCTTCTACGCGCGCAATCCCAACGTGTTCGGAGCCATGCCCTCGCTGCACGCAGCCTACCCCTTCATGGTGATGCTGTTCGTGTGGAGGGATGGGTGGAAGTGGCGGGTGGGCACCGGGGCGTTCGCCCTGCTCGTCGCATTCTCCGCCATCTATCTGACGCACCACTATGTCCTGGACGTGCTCGCGGGTCTCGCCTTCGCGCTCGCGGCCTTCCTGGCGGTGGAGCTCGCGTTCTCTCGCAAGAGCGCGCCCATGACTGTTTCGATGCCGCTGACACCTGGAGGGGACACCCGTGCTTGAGAACCTGGTTGCCTGGTTGACCGGAAACCTGTCTCCGTCGGCCCGCATCTGGACCGCGCTGGGCCCCGCCATCCTCGCCTGTGTGTACTTCCTGGGCGGCCTGCTCATCTTCTGCATCCGCGTCGCCTTCAAGGGCGTGCCGCGCGACGAGGAGACGCTCAAGCGGGGCAATGCGGGCTTCGTGGGCTACTTCCTGCGCCACTACTTCTTCTGGGTCATCCAGCCGCTGTGGGCCGTCATCCTGCGCTCGGGGCTGCCGGCCAACGCGCTGTCGATGCTGTCGGGCCTGCTGGGCATCTCCTCGGGCGTGGCGGTGGCGGCGGGGCGCTTCGCGCTCGGTGGCTGGCTGTTCCTGGCGGCGGGCATCCTGGACGTGATGGACGGGAGAATCGCCCGCACGCGCAAGGAGGCCAACCCCGCGGGCGCGGCGCTGGACTCGGTGCTGGACCGGTACGTGGACTCGGCGATGTTGATGGGCCTGGCCTGGTACTACCGGGACACGTGGGTGCTCCTGCCCGCGCTGGGCGCGCTGCTCGGCTCGTCGCTGGTGCCGTACGTGCGCGCCAAGGGCGAGGGCCTGGGCGTCAACGTGCGCGACGGCGCGATGCAGCGGCTGGAGCGCGTGCTGTTCCTGGGCGCGGGCACGGCGCTGTCGCCCATCCTCGAGGCGGTGTTCTGGCCCGAGGAGAAGCACCCCATGCACTGGATGGCGGTGGTGGGCCTGGTCTTCGTCGCCATCATGAGCAACCTGACGGCCATCTCCCGGTTCAGGAACCTCGTGAAGGCGCTGGCGCCGAAGCGCCAGGAGGCGCGCTCGGAGAAGGCGATTGTGAGCCTGAACGCGGCGGCGGGCGCCATCGCGACGGTGGCGGACTTCGCGGTGGTGCTGGCGCTGGTGGAGTGGATGGGCCTGCTGCCCGCGTGGGCGACGGTGCTGGGCGCGCTGCTGGGCGCGGTGGTGAACTACTCCATCAACCGGGTGCTCACCTTCCGCAGCACGGCCGCGGTGGGCCGGCAGATGATGCGCTACGCGGTGGTGAGCGGGACGAGCGCGCTGCTCAACGCGGGCGGCGTGGCGCTGCTCACGTTGCATCCGCAGCTGGCGTACACGCTGGGCTGGTGGCTGGTGCGCGGCGTGGTGTACTTCGCGTGGAACCTGCCGCTGCAGCGCGACTACGTCTTCAACGACACGAACTCGTCGGACGCGCTCATGGAGCAGCGCCCCCATGCGGCGTGAGGGACGGTCCCAGGTCCTGGGACTCCTGCTGACGCTGCTGCTGCCCACCGTGGCGGCGGCGGGCGCGGCGCTGGAGCCCACGCTCTCCCCGAGCGACAACTACGGGGAGAGCTTCACCTTCATCGGGGACCTGGAGGACGGCACCTTCGTGCTGGTGCAGTTGCAGGTGACGAACATCGGCCCGGGCTCGCGCACGGGCATCTGCCGGGCGACGGTGCTCAAGCCGGGGCAGCGCGCGTGGACGCCGCAGAAGAAGGTGGGCGCGAAGGAGTGGAGCTATGACGCGGCCACCAGCACCTTCCGGGTGGGAGCGTGCTCGGCGCGCTCCGCGGACGGGGTGACGAAGGTGGAGGCGGGACTGGAGGGCGGGCGGGTGGTGCTGGAGTACGCGGCGCAGGTGGAGCCGCGCTCGCCGGAGGGCTCCGAGGTGGAGGTGGGCAGCGCGCGCTACCGTCACGAGGTGACGCTGGCGTTCAGCCCGCTGAAGGCGACGGTGCAGCAGCCCAAGGGCGCGGCGGTGACGCTGTCGGGCGGCGGGTACGCGGACCACACGCGGTCCACCATTCCCCCGGGGAAGCTGGCGCGGCGGTGGGTGCGCTTCCGGGCGCTGCGCGACGGTGGCGAGCGGATGGTGTTGCTCGCGCGCGAGGGACAGGACGGTGAGTTCGGCCCGGTGTACTCGTGGACGGAGGGTGGCGCGCCGAACGCGATGGAGTCGTTCACGCTCAGCCGCGAGGGCGCGAAGGAGCGCAGCGTTTGGACGGTGGACGTGTTCGGCGGCGATGGCGCGAAGGCCATGGTGCTGAAGTCCACGTCGCTCCTGCAGCGCAGCGCGCCCGTGGAGGAGCTGGGCATGCTGGGTGGGCTCATCAAGCCGGTGGTGGGCTCGCCGGTGACGTACCTGCACCGGGCGGTGCTGGAGCGCTCGGGGAAGACGCCGGTGGCGGGGCTGATGGAAGTGACGCTCGAGGGTGATTTGTGAGCGTGTCGTTGTTGCGGGACGTGCATCACGTGCCGGGGGTTCGAGGCTGGGTGCGCAAGCAGGTGCTGCGCTCGGTGGCACGCTGCGTGGAGTGGACCACGAAGCTGCCGGGCCAGGGCCTCAACGTGTCGCAGGTGAACGAGTGGCTGCACGTGGGCGGCTCGGTGTCGCCGTCTCGGTACGCGGAGCTCCAGGCGCGCGGAATCACGGCGGTGATTGATTTGCGCGCGGAGCGGGTGGACGACGCGAAGGCGCTGGCGGCGCTGGGCATCGAGCTGCTCAACCTGCCGGTGACGGACCGGTATCCGCCGACAGTGGAGCAGCTGGTGCAGGGCGTGGAGTGGGCGCTGCCCCGGCTGGAGAGGGGCGGGCACCTGTATGCGCACTGCGAGCACGGTGTCGGGCGTGGGCCGCTGATGGGATTGGCGGTGATGGTGGCGAAGGGCTGGGAGGCGCCGGATGCGTACCGCGCGCTGAGGAAGGCCCGGTGGCAGTGCACGTTGAATGACCGGCAGCTCGGCGGCCTCGCGGACTTCGTCACCGCGTGGGCGGCCCGTCGGTCCGGGCGCGCGGCGTAGCGGCGGCTCGTTGTCTGACGGATGGCGTGGGGTGTCTCGGACACTCGATGCCTGACGACGGTCGTGCCTTCCACGAGAGGACACTCGAGGGCGAGGGGTCTGCGCTTCGCGGAGGGGGGATTCCTACGCTGGAGGCATGGCGCGGCGGGGCGCTCGACGTGTCCCTCCGATGGGAGACCGCTCGACATGTTGGACCTGTTCACCGATGACACGCGTCGGAGTCCCTTCGCGCTGTACGCACGGTTGCGTGAGCGCTCGCCGCTGTTGCATGAGCCGCGAGCGGACCTGTGGTTCCTGTTCGACTACGACAGCGTGAAGCGGGCGCTGCAGGACCATGCGGTGTTCAGCTCCGTCGTCACCAGGCCGGGAGGGAGGACGCCGGACTGGCTGTTGTTCAAGGACCCGCCCCAGCACACAAAGCTGCGCGGCATCATCATGCAGGCCTTCACGCCGCGCTCCATCGCGAACCTGGAGCCGCACGTGCGGGAGCTGTCGCGTGGGTTGCTGGCGCCGCTGGTGGGGCGTGGGGAGCTGGACGTGGTGGCGGAGTATTCGAGTCAGCTGCCGACGATGGTCATCGCGGAGATGATTGGGATTCCGGTGGAGGACCGGGCGCGGTTCCTCAGGTGGGGGGACATCATCCAGAAGCTCAGCCACACCATCTCCGAGGGAGAGGAGGCGGAGCGGGCGCGGGCGGAGAACGCGGCGATGCGCGACGAGATGCGGGGGTATCTCTCCACCATCCTGGAGGAGCGGCGGAGGGCGCCGAGGGATGACCTGCTGACGCGGCTGGTGGAGGCGGAGGTGGATGGGGAGCGGCTGGACGAGAAGGAGCTCCTCGGCTTCTTCCAGTTGCTGCTGGCGGCGGGGACGGAGACGACGACGGACCTCATCGACAACGCGCTCTTGTGCTTCCTCGAGTCCCCGGACCAGTTGGCGCGGCTGAGGAGGCAGCCGGGGTTGTTGGGCTCGGCCATCGAGGAGGTGCTGCGGTTCCGGTCGCCGGCGCAGTCGATGTATCGGTCGACGAAGCGGGAGGTGGAGCTGAACGGGCGGGTGATTCCGGCAGGGAAGTTCGTGTTGCCGATGATTGGCTCGGCGAACCGGGACCCGCGGCACTTCGAGGAGCCGGAGCGGTTCGACATCGGCAGGGAGCCGAATCCGCACCTGGCCTTCGGACACGGCATCCACTTCTGCCTGGGCGCGGCGCTCTCGCGGATGGAGGCGAGGGTGGCGCTCACGGACCTGCTGGAGATGCTGGGCGACTTCAGGCTCGCGAGCGACGCGCCGTGGGAGCCCCGCGAGGCGTTCCACGTCCACGGCCCCAAGCGCCTGCCACTGCGCTTCGAGCCGGGTGCGCGGCGCTGAACAGGGCAGCCCGAGACGATCCGGAAGCGCTATGAAGGGCGAATGAGTGCTCGACCTGCCTGGCACCTGAGCCTGTGGTGTTACGTCCTGGTCTTGCTTCAGGCGGGCTGCGGAGCCACCACCGTCAATCTTCGTGACTGGGGGAGCATCCACGTCACGACGGACGAAGACACTGCGGGGGCATTCCTGCCCGACGAAGCAGCCGATGGCACAGGCCGGGCCGAATTCGAGCAGCCGGAAGCGTACTGCGCCTCACGAACCGATACTGCGTGCGAGAGCGCGGGTATGAGACCGCCGCTTCGGCGAGGGCCCGGAGCACGCCCGTGGCGACGCCCTCCTCTGCTCACCCCGACGCTGACACCGCAACAGAGTCAGCTCCAGGCGCATCGGCTGGCGAACCTTCAAGTCGTCCAGCAGGCACGACAGCTCTATGCCCAGCGGCTCAAGGAAGCCCAGGCCCGCTATCCGAATAGCGCCGGATTCCAGGAGCACCATCTGGTCCCGCTGTATCTGGGCGGCGCCAAATCAGGTGCGACCTACCGACTGCCGACCGCGTACCACAAAGCCATCACCCAGGCCTTTCGCGAGCGCTGGGCCTATGGTCAGGAGCGACCTGCTCCGGACAAGCTCCAGCTCCTCCTGGTCCAGGTCTACTCCCAGCATCCCATTCCCCAGCTCATCGGACTGCAGCCCTAGCTCATGCGCGAAACCATCGAGCTCCGTGTCGAGGAAGCCGAAGCATCGCGACTCTTCCGCGGTGATGAGGGTGTCGTGCTGCCGAGTGGCACGGTGCGCAAGCTGACACTCCCCACGGATGATGAGCGCATTCCACGCATCCGTGAACTCGACCGCGCCCTGCGACAGCAGGGCAAGTTGTTCTTCTCGGGCTGGCGCCTCCTGCGCCACTACACGCCCAAGGAGCTGAAGTCCGCCGAGTTGCTCGAGCTGCGCCTGGATGCGGTCTTCGAGCCCTCCGGTGAGGAGTGCGGCACTCACTACGACGAGTCCACCGCCTGCGCGCTCTGCGGAGCAGGCGCCAGACAGGTCACGGACCTGCACCTCGACCCGCGCCGGATTCCCCAGCGCGCGGACCTCGCGCGAACCCTCGCCCACGAGTGGGTCATCTCCGCTCGGCTCGCGGACCTCTGGCGAGCGCATGGAATCACAGGCGCGGACTTCCGCCCCATCCGGCGCGCAGGCCCGAAAGCCGAACCCGTGAAGGAGTGGCACCAGCTCGTCGTGACAGCCCATCCCCTGGACCTCCTGCCTGCGACTCGCACGGGCAATGACCCATTCGACCTCGACGAGGACAACGCGCAACGTTGCCCCAGGGGACACATCGTCGGCCTGAACATCCTCTCCGAGCTGTCCCTCCGACGCGGAGACCACGACGGCAGCGACCTGACCTGCACCCGTCAGCACGTGGGCATGCGTAGCGGAGTCCTGCGTCCTCACCCGCTCCTGCTCATGTCCCCGAAGCTGCACGCGCTCCTGGAGGAGCAGAAGGTGAAGCGCCTGGACATCCAGGTCGCCCACCTCGCGTAGCCACTACCAGCGCCGCTCCGGCTCCATCGCCGTGGGCCGGCGCTTGTCCGTGGGCGTCAGCGCATCCGCGGGC
Source organism: Myxococcus faecalis (assembly GCF_050039385.1). Taxonomy (NCBI): domain Bacteria; kingdom Pseudomonadati; phylum Myxococcota; class Myxococcia; order Myxococcales; family Myxococcaceae; genus Myxococcus; species Myxococcus faecalis. The sequence continues at coordinate 4,279,889 of NZ_CP144336.1, forward strand.
GAGCAGCGGCACACCTCACAGCCCCGGTCGCGGTCCATGGAACACTCCGTGCCCGTGATGCACGAGAGATTCCGCGACTCCTCACAGCGCGTGTCGCCCTTCTTCTCCTCACGCTGGCCCCCGTGGGAACACCCCACCAGGGCCACCGCCATCGACACCGCCGCGAACCACCCGAGCGCCTCGCCTCGCATCATCACGCTGCCCTCCTGAGCTACGCCCCCGGCGCCGGCTCCTCCGCCGTCGCGCCGTGCTTGCGCCGCCAGCGCTCCACCAGCAGCAACAGCGACGGGAACCCCAACAGCACAATCACCAGGTTCAACCCGAACCCCAGATTCGCCAGGTCGCCAATCGAGTTCAACCCCGGGTGCTTCGCCAACACCAGCGCCACGAAGCCAATCGCGCTCGTCAGCAGGCCGCCGGTAATCGCCCGCCCCGTCTCCGCGTACACGGAGATGAAGTCCGCCCCCGGCTCACCCAACCGCTGCACCAGGTGCACGCCCGCGTCCACCGTGGTCCCCACCAGCACCGGCAGCACCATGATGTTCAGGTAGTTGAACTGCAAATCCAAGAGCGCCATCAGCCCCACCAGCCCCGCCACCGACAAGAGCGTGGGCACCATGCAGATGAGCGCCGTGCGCAGCTTCCCCAGCGTCAGCCACATCGCCGCCAGCACGCTCAACACCGCCGCCGCCAGGATGCGCGGCCCCTCGCGCGACACCATGTCCAGGATGTCCGCCAGGATGAGCGCCTCACCCGCCGCCGACACCTGACTGCCGTCCGGCATCTGCAGCCCGCGCACCTCCTTGGAGAAGCGCCGCGTCCCCTCACCGTCCGACAGGCTCACCCCGCCGCCCGCGTACACCAGCACCACGCCGCCCGTGCTCCCATCCAGGCTCTCGAACTGGTGACGCACGCTCGCCGGCAGCTCCGCCTGCGTGAAGGGCTTCGCCTTCGACATGTTCAACGCCCGCGCCAGCGCCACCCGCGTGTCCTCCGGCAGCCGCTCCGGGTCCAGCTTCTCCAGCCGCGTCCGGATGGCCTCCAGCACCGCCTGCTTCTCCGGCTGCTGCCGGGGCACCAGGTCCTCCAGCGCCCCCACGAAGTCGATGGTGGACTCCTTGCCCCGAGCCGCCTTGCGCGCCTCGAGCTGCCGCACCACCTCGCGCTCCATGTCCTGCGAGTCCGTCAGCACCACCACCGGCGTCTGCGAGTAGCCCAGGATGTTGTTCACCTTCTGGTCCAGCACCGCCGACGCCTGCTTGTAGTCCTCCAACGTGCGCGAGTCGTAGTTGAACGAGATGCGGTACGCCTGCGAGATGAGCACCACCACGCCCACCCCAATCACCACCGCCACCCCGCGGTAGGAGCGCGGCAGCCAGCGCCCCAGGAGCGCCATGGGCCCCGCCCCCTCCTCCTGCGTGCGCGGCGCCCACCCGAAGCGCGACGCCATCCCCAGCAGCGCCGGCAGGATGAGCACGTACGCGAAGATGCTCACCAGCATGCCCACCGCCGCGATGATGCCGAACTCGCGAAACGCCCTGAACTCCGACATCGCCAGGCTCAGGAACGTCAGCGCCGCCACCAGCGCCGCGATGAGCGCGGAGAAGCCTGTGTGCCGGAAGGACTCCTGCACCGCCGCCTCGGAGGTCATCCCCTCCGAGCGCAACGTCCCGTATCTCCCCAGCAGATGGATGCCGTGCTCCACGCCCAGGCCGCCGAGCACCGCCGCCAGAAAGCCCGTCAGCAGATTCACCTGCCCGTACGCCAGGCCCACGAAGCCGTACGTCCACCCCAGGCCCGCCATCACCGGCACCATGGTGAGCACCACCGACAGCGCGCTGCGGAAGTGGAACACCAGGTAGACCACCAGCAACACCATGGCCAGCGTGGACGCCCGCGCCAGATCACTCACGATGACGCGCTGCTGGTCGATCTTCTTCTTGAAGGTCCCCGTCACCGCCGTCTTGAAGCCCGGCCCGTACTTCGACAGGTCCTGCGTCGCCAGGAACTCCTCCACCTGCGTGACGACCTTCTTCGAGTAGTTCAGGTCCGCGGCGCTGCCCTTGGGCTTCGCCATCAGCACCACCATCCGCTCCGTCGTGTCCAGGTAGTACAGGTCCCCCTGGCCCGACAGGCGCTGGTTGGCGCGGCCCGTGTACTTCTGCTCGATGTCGGAGAAGTCCACCGACGGCGCGGGCTCCTCGTCCAGCCGGACGAAGAGCGGGTTGGCCTGCTCCTTCTCCCACGCGATGCGCGCGTCGATGCGGCCCTGAATCGTCTTCAGGTCCTCCAGGTCGACGTAATACAGCGCGTGCTCGTTGAAGAACTCGCTGGGCCGCTGCGAGTTGACGTAGCGGATCTCCGACAGCTGCGCGAGCTTCGGCGACAGGTCATCCACGAAGCGCTTGAGCGCCTCGGGCTCCGCCCCCATCCCCACCACCACCACGTTGCCCTGGCCACCGAAGCGCTTGCGCATCTTCTCGATGTCCTGGACGCTCGGGAACGACTTGGGCAGCAGGCCCACGAAGTCCGCGCTGAGGGTCAGGTTCCTGGCGAAGTACGCACCCAGGAGCGTCAGCACCACCGCCACCACCACCGCATGCATCGGACGCCGATGGCTTCGCGCGGCGAGTTGGCCCATCGCCCCCTCGAACCGCTCCGACCAACGCTTCTCACCCATGTTGCGACACCTGCTGTGTTGTTTTCGGGCCGACCCGCGGCCCACCTTGGGCATGCGCCAACCGGGGAGTCAACGCGTTTATGCCGTAAGCCGGAATGTAAGGCCCCGAATGACTTTCCCTCTGTAACAGGCCCCCACGTCCCCCGCTCGACTGTCCGCACGGCCGCCTGCGGGCTCGTGACGCCCACGGCCCTGCGTCGCGCATCTGGACCGCGCGCACCGGGCCCGAAGGCCTCCTGGAGGGCAGACGGCCGAGCGGCGCGGACTGCACACCCCGCGCCGCGTCCCCAGGTTCCCGCCCACATGGGGCCGCTCTCGCGGACACCCGAGGGAGGGGAAGCCGTGCCACCTTCCACGCCGTCGGACTTCTCCGGGGGTGGGAGGCTGGGACGCCCGCGCGACGGATGGACTCGGAGCCGACCACATCGACGCAGGGAGAGCGCCGTTGGATGCAGCGCGTGGAGCGGGGGCTCGGCGCCCTGGCCGCGCGCAGCCACCGGCGGCCGGTGCTCGCGCTGGGCCTGGCGGTGCTGCTCGCGGCGGTGGGAGGAGTGCTGTCGCTCAAGCTCCGCCTCAACGCCAACCTGGTGGACCTGCTTCCCCGCTCCTTCGAGAGCGTCCAGGACCTGGGGGAGCTGGAGTCGCGCTTCGGCGCGCTCGGCTGGGTGGCGGTGGTGGGCGAGGGAGGCGACGCCGAGTCGCTGCGCCGCTTCGCCGATGACCTGGCGCCCCAGCTGGAGAAGCTGCCGGGCATCCGCTTCGTGGAGAAGGAGCGCACGGGGGCCTTCTTCCGCGACAGGGCGCTCTACTTCCTGTCGGAGGAGGACCTGAAGGAGGTCCACCGTCGGCTCGCCGCGCGGCTGGCGTGGGAGCGGCAGCGGGCCAATCCGCTCTACGTGCCGCTGGTGGACGAGCCGGAGCCGTCGCTCGACTTCTCCGACCTGGAGGCGAAGTACGGCGGCGCGGCCGGACAGAAGCTGTCGGGCGCCCAGGACGACTACTACCTGGACGCCAAGGCCGGGCGCGTCGTCGTGCTGGCCAAGCCGGAGACCACGTCCGCGGACCTGGCCTACTCGCGGCGAATCGTCGACGAGGTGCGCGGGCTCATCGACGCGCAGGACCTGTCGAAGTACGGCCCCGGCTTCCGGGTGGACATCACCGGCACCTTCCAGAAGAAGCTGGACCAGCAGCAGCAGATTGTCCGCGACATCGCCGTGTCGTCCGCCGTGGCCACGGCGCTGATGCTGCTCTACCTGCTCTTCCACTTCCGCAGCCCGGTGGCGGTGGGGCTGGTGCTGACGCCGGTGGGCGCGGGGCTCGCGTGGACGTACGGGCTGGTCGCGCTCCTGTATGGCCAGGTGAATCTGCTGACGGGCTTCCTCGGCGCCATCCTCGGGGGCCTGGGCGTCGAGCACGGCATCCACCTGCTGGGCCGCTATCTCCAGCTGCGCACGCAGGGAGAGGACTCCGAGCGGGCCACGCGCGAGTCCTTCACGCACACGGGCGGCGCGGCGCTGGTGTCCGCGCTGGTGGCGGCGCTCACCTTCTTCGTGCTGGGCACGTCCCGCTTCCGAGCGTTCCGCGAGTTCGGCGTCATCGCCGGCATCGGCATGCTGGTGCTCGTCGCGGCGTACGTGCTGGTGCTGCCGGCGCTGCTGGGGCTGACGGCGCGCCTCGGCTGGCGGCCGCGACACGCGCGCGTCGCGCCGCGCGAGTCCTCGATGGGCCGGGTGCTGGTGCGCCACCGCGTGGCCATCACCGCCATCTCCGCGGTGGTGCTGGTGGGGCTCTTCTCCCAGGTGCCTCGGGTGCGCTTCGACTACAACTTCGGGACGCTCGAGGACCAGGACCTGCCGTCGTTCGTCCTGGACCGACAGGTCAACGACATCATCGGCTACTCGCAGACGCCCGTGGTGGTGCTCACGCGGGACGAGCAGGAGGAGCACGCGATGGCGTCCGCGCTCGCCCGGCGTCAGCGGGAGCGGGGCAAGGACTCCACCATCGACTTCGTGGCCTCGCTGTCCTCGCTGGTGCCCCGGGACCAGCCGAGCAAACAGGTGGTGCTGCGCGACATCCACGCGCTGCTCGAGAACGTCCCGGAGGAGCGGCTGTCCGCGGAGCAGCGCGCGCAGGTGGCGCAGCTGCGTCGGCAGACCCAGGCGCCGCCCTTCACGCTCGCGGACCTGCCGGCGAGCGTGCGGCAGCAGTTCACCGGACGCGAGGGGACGACGGGTGGCTTCGTGCTGGTGTACCCGGCGGTGAACCAGTCGGACGGCCAGGCCGTGCGAGCGCTGGCGCGCGAGATTCGCGGCGTCACGCCCCCGGGAGGCGGACGCGTGTCCGCGGCGGGCGAGTCCATGGTGATGGCGGACATCCTGGACATGGTGACGCACGAGGCGCCGCTCATCCTCGGAGGCGCGACGCTGGCGGTGCTGCTCGCCATGTGGATGACCCTGGGAGGGCTGCGCATGGCGGTGCTGTGCCTGCTGCCCACGGTGGTGTCCTTGCTGGCCTTGATTGGCCTGATGCCGGTGGTGGGGTTGGAGTTCAACTATCTGAACATCCTCATCATCCCCGTGCTCATCGGGACCACGGTGGACGCGGGCGTGCATCTGCTGACACGGCTGGCGTCGCCGGGCAGCGACTTCGTGGCGGTGTACTCGGAGACGGGCCGTGCCATCGCGGGCGGCCTGCTCACGAGCGCCATGGGGTTCGGCGCGCTCTTCCTGGCCAGGCATCCAGGCCTGAACTCGGTGGGGGCACTGGCCAGTCTGGGATTCGCCACCAATCTACTGGTCATGCTGGTGGCGTTCCCCGCGCTGCTGTTGGTCCTGACGGCGCGGGGGCACCGCAAGCGGCGAGCGCGGTTGGACTCGGAGGTGAAGGAGAGGGCGGCGGCGGGGGGCACGGGGCCCGAGCACGCGACGCCTTGAGCTGAAGCAACACATACCCACGAACGGAGGCGGCAATGGTGAAGCACATGAGGCGGTGGATGTGGGCGGGTGCCATGGCGGGGACCCTGGCGCTGGGCACGGCTTGCAGCGCGACGGAAGCGCCGGTGATGGTGGCCCAGGCGGACCCCAGCACCACGACGAGTGAGCCCGCGACGGGCGGCTCGGGCACGACGACGACGACGCCCAGCCCCACCACGACGGACCCGATGACGCAGGACCCGACGCAGTCGACGCCGGGCACGGTGCCGAGCACGCCGGACACGAACCCGGGCAGCACCACGACGATGCCGGGTGACACCACGACGGCTCCGGGCAGCACGACCACGGCGCCCGGCAGCCTGCCCACATTCGACGGCGACGCGGGCATGGGCGGCTCGGGCCCCACCACCGTGCCGGGCCCCGCGGACGACAACGCCTCCGGCACCTTCACGCCGCCCGCGGGTGGCTCGGTGCTGGACGGCGGCACGTACTGACGTCCGCTCGCGCCTGAGCGCGACCTGAGGGAGCGGAGGGCGACTCGCTGGAGACGTCTTCCGCTCCCGTCGCGTGGCCCAGGCACAGGCTCGACGCTGGACAGCCCCCCGCGCGCCTGCTTTGTCGCGAAGCCGATGCAGACCCAGACGCCCCGCATCCTCTCGCTCCACATCGGCATGCCCCGCGAGCTCGGCACGCCCGGCGCCGCCGACCCGATGGAGCGGCCGTGGACCAGCGGCATCCACAAGCAGCCCGTGACGGGGCCCGTGTGGCTCACCCGCACGGGGCTCACCGGTGACGGCCAGGCGGACCTGCGCGTGCACGGAGGCCCCGAGAAGGCCGTGCTCGCCTACGCCGCGTCACACCATGCCTTCTGGCGCGAGCAGCTCGGCCGCGAGGACCTGGGCCCGGGCGCCTTCGGCGAGAACTGGGTCGTCTCCGGCGGCGCGGAGGAGAGCGTCTGCATCGGCGACGTGCTGAAGGTCGGCACCGCCGTGGTGCAGGTGTCCCAGCCAAGACAGCCCTGCTGGAAGCCCGCGCGGCGCTGGCGCCACAAGGAGCTGGCGCTGCTGATCCAACGCACCGGCCGCACCGGCTGGTACTTCCGCGTCCTCCAGGAGGGCGAGGTCCGCGCGGGAGACGTGTTGGAGCTCGTGGAGCGTCCCCACCCCCGCTTCACCGTCACCTTCGCCAACCAGGCCATGCACGAGCAGCGGCCCGAGGACGCCGCGGCCCTGGCCGACTGTCTCCTGCTCACCCCCAGGTGGCGCGAGTCCCTGCACCGCCGCGCCCAGGGGAATCGGGGAGACGACGCCCCCCGGCTCACCGGCCCCAACAGCGACGGCTGAGCCGCGCGAAGCGGCGCTCGAAGGACCTCCGGAAACGCCCTGTCTCGACACCACCTCGAGACGCGCGACGCCTGGGACAGGCGTCAATCACAAACACTCCACCCCGCACCTCGGGACGGTATCGAGACGGCGGCCGCCTCCCCGTGCGGGTGACAAATGACAGTCCCGCCCCGACAAGTCGTCCCCACGTCGGGCCCCCGCCGTCGTCAGGAGAGCAGGCAGCCGGAGGAGCGTCCCCTGCACACCGCGTTCCGGCTGCTCACGTTCCCGGCCAGCAGCAGCCAGCCACAACCACCGCAGCACTCCAGAACTTTCCAATGAGGGGAACCACCATGAAGAAGTTCATGAAGACGAAGGTCGTGTTGGGTTCGCTCGCCGCCGGCGCGCTCATGTTCAGCACCGCGTGCAAGTCCGACTCGAGCGCCAAGCGCGACGACACCACGGCGCCCACGACGACGGACACGGGCACCACGACGGGCACGGACACGACGACGACGCCTCCGACCGGCACCACCCAGGACCCGGGCACGGGCGGCACGGGCATGGATGACCCGACGATGAGCCCGCCGCCCGCCACGGACCCCACGTTGGACCCGGGCACCGGTGGCACCGGCGTGGACGACCCGTCCATGAGCCCGCCGCCCTCCACTGGTGACACGCCGGTGAGCCCGCCCACGGGCATGGACCCGTCGACGGACCCGGGCACCGGCGGCTCCGGCACGCTGGACCCCGCCGATGACACCGCCGTGGACCCCGGCACCACGGGCGACGGCGACCTGACGGCGCCCGACTCCAGCAACCGCGAGGACCCGTACGCTCCGGACGCCCTGCCCCGTGAGCCCGAGTCCGGCCGCTAGGCAAAGCCCCCTGCCCAGGCGCTGACCGTGGCGCCAAGGCGAGTGGAGCTCCGGATGCCCGCGCCCCGACCGGCGCGGGCCTCTGTGTTTCCGGCCGACCCGGGGACGCGCCCACCCCTTCACGACCGCGCAACGACAGCAGGCCCACGCCCCGACTCGGGCATGGGCCTGCTCGCCGCGCGTCACGCTGTCGACGCTCAGCTCACGCTGACGCCGGGATAGCGCCCGGGCGTCGTCTGAGGCTCGATGATGCGCGGGGTGTCATCCACGCCCGGCGTCCCACCTGGCCCCGTGTTCGGGTCCAGCGTCTTGGGGGCACGACGCCTGGGCTCGTCCTCGGCGCCAGCGTCATGCTTGGGGATGGTGGGGAGGTTCTCGGTCGGAATCTTCAACACGTCCTTCTTGCTCATGACGGCCTCCTTTCCCGCAAGGTGATGTCCCCAGTGCCTGCGGGCAGCATGCGCCTGCTTGAATGGTGGCCCCGGCCTTGGCAGCGTCCTCTCCGGATAACCTCGCAACCCGGAGTATTCACGCCATGCGCCGTCTCCTCGCGGTCCTCGCCCTCCTCCAGCTCACCGCCTGCGCCACCACGCACACCAACGACCCGCAGAACCCGACGCCGCCGGTGCCGCGTCCCGTCCCGCCCGACGCCAGCGAGGCGCGCCGCCTGGGCACCGAGGCCGACAAGCTGCTCGAGGACGGCCGCTACGAGGACGCGCTCTTCCTCTACCGCCGCGCGTGGAACGACGGCTTCCGCCACCCCGACGGGCTCTATTACGCGGGCGTCATCGCCGCGCGCGCCGGCAGCCTCGACGAGTGCATCGTCTGGCTGGAGCGCGCCGCCGACGAGGGCTTCTCCGCCACCCAGTCCCTCACCACCGAGCCCTCGCTCGAGGCCGTGCGCACCCACGCCGCCTGGAGCCGCATCGCCGAGAAGGTCGCCGCCAACGCCCGCAAGGACGCCCCGGCCGCCACCACCCAGAACTGACGCTTCACCCTTCTTGAAAAACTGAATCACCATTCACCTTCCGCGCCCGCACTCACCGGGGCGCGGAAGACCCGGCACCTCGCCTTGGCCCGTCCACACGGCAGCCGAGCGAGCCAGCGCTCCGTCGCGCACTCGGGCCTTCGCGCGACGTGGAGCACGGGCCGGCCGGCACACCGGGTCGGTGGCACCTTCAGCGTGAAACGCGCTTTCCTGACAAGGCGCGGAGACATGCCCGGTCCCCGATGCGCGGGGGGCCCCGAACCCAAGAGAGGCGTGATGAGTTTGAAGTTGCTGCTGGCCGGCTGGCGTGGGGGGGACGCACCGCACTCGCCGACATCCGAGAACGCGCGCACGTGGCTGGGTCAGGTCGAGCGTTGGTTCCAGATGAATGTGTCGGAGTGGCTGGAGAGCAGTCGCTTCGGGACCGGTCCCCGAGGCGCGCCGCAGCTGCGGCTGCGGCTGCATCCGGCCGCGGGCGAGGTCTCGTTCCTCGCGGCCAGCGGCTCGCGCGTGGTCATCTCCGCGGAGACCTCCGCGGTGGGCCCCGGCTACCACGTGTTCCTGTGCGACACGCTCAAGGCCCTGGGCCAGGCGCTCGACATCCAGTGGGTGCAGGCCGACGACACGTTGGACGTCGGAGACCCCACGGGCTACTTCCACACGGGCGACGCGGGGCCGGTGGAGGTCTACATGCTGGCGTGGCTGCAGGAGACGGTGGCCCAGGTGCTGCGCATGCGCAGCCTGGGTGAGTCCGGCTTCTCCATGTCCCTGCGCTTCGGCCACATGTTCGAGCACCCCGGCGCGCTGCTCACGCCGCTGGGGCCTCGCGACGAGCGCTGGATGCGGCGTGTGTACGAAGACCCGCGCGTGGGCATGGACGTGTTCCCCTGGTGGCGACAGGGCGTCGGCGCGCACGCGCGGCTGGGGCGCGCCTTGTGTCGGCTGTGGACGGAGGTGGTGTGGCGCCCGCCGCTGCTCGAGGAGGAGCGGCGGCTGTTGCGCGACGTGGCCCGCTCGCTGGAGCTGGCGTGGCGCGAGGACCCGGAGCTGGCCTACCCCTGGCGCGAGTGGCGCGAGGTGCTCGGCTACCTGGGCGTGGGCGGCACGCTGGCGGAGACGGTCCATCACCACGCGGACCACCACGGGGCGCGCGGCCCGTCCATCGGCTACCGGCGCGGGGCGGTGCAGGTGGCGCTGCCGGCGGGCTGGGAGATCCGCATCCCCGGCTCGCTGGCGGAGGCGCATCTGGAGGACGGGACGTGGGTGGCCCGGGACCATCGGCGAAGTGTCCGATTCGTGCCACTCGAGGACGACGCGGAGGAGCACTTCGCCACCACCACGGCCGAGCGCCGCGCGCTGGAGCTGGAGTACCAGGGCGAGCGGGTGAGCGGCCGCGCGTCGCTGCACATGGAGCCGGGCGAGTGCCGGCTGACGGCCCTGTGCAGCTCCGGGCGCCACCGGGCGCTGTGCGTGGTGAGCTTCGCGGACCCGGAGGAGGAGGACTGGGCCCTGGGGACATGGCGCTCGCTGGACCACGCCGCCGCGGCCTGACGCTTGCCGGTCCGACAGGGCCATCCCACATTCAGCGGGCATTTTCCTTGAGAGGAATCGAGAGCCTGTATGAGCAGGGAGGTCTGGCCGGGCAAGCCCTGGCCGCGCGGCGCCACGTTCGATGGCACCGGAGTCAACTTCGCCGTCTTCTCCCAGGCGGCGACCCGCATCGAGGTCTGCCTCTACGATTCGGCGAACCCGACGCGCGAAATCGAACGTTTCACGCTGCCGGAGGCGACGGACTTCGTCCACCACGGCTACGTCCCCGGCCTGGAGCCCGGGACGCTCTACGGCCTGCGGGTGCACGGCCCCTACGAGCCCACCAAGGGCCACCGCTGCAATCCGCACAAGCTGCTGGTGGACCCGTACGCCAAGGCCCTGTACGGCGAGGTGGACTGGAAGCAGCCGGTCTTCGGCTATCCGCTGGGCCACGCGCAGCAGGACCTGGCGCGCGACGAGCGCGACAGCGCGGCGGGCGTGCCCAAGAGCGTGGTGGTGAGCGACTCCTTCGACTGGGGCGATGACCGCCGGCCGGAGATTCCCTGGCGCAAGACGGTCATCTACGAGGCCCACGTGCGCGGCCTCACCATGCGCCACCCGGAGGTGCCCGAGCACCTGCGCGGCACGTACGCGGGCCTGGCCTCACCGCCCATCATCGAGCATTTGAAGAAGCTGGGCGTCACGTCGGTGGAGCTGCTCCCCATCCACGCCTTCGCGGACGACTCGTTCCTGGACGACAAGAAGCTGTCCAACTTCTGGGGCTACAACACGCTCGGCTTCTTCGCGCCGGAGCAGTACTACGCGAGCCGCAAGACGCCGGGCAGCGCGGTGGCCGAGTTCAAGGCCATGGTGCGCGCGCTGCACGCCGCGGGGCTCGAGGTCATCCTCGACGTGGTCTACAACCACACGTGCGAGGGCAACCACCTGGGGCCCACGCTGTCGCTCAAGGGCATCGACAACGCCAGCTACTACTGGCTGATGCCGGACGCGCGCTACTACCTGGACTTCACCGGGTGCGGCAACAGCGTCAACGCGTCCAACCCGAACGGCGCCCGGCTCATCGTCGACAGCCTGCGCTACTGGGTGGACGAGATGCACGTGGACGGCTTCCGCTTCGACCTGGCCACGGTGCTGGGGCGCACGGGCGAGGGCGGCTTCGACCCGAGGGCGGCGCTGTTCCAGATTCTCCAGCAGGACCCGGTGCTCAGCCGGGTGAAGCTCATCGCGGAGCCGTGGGACGTGGGGCTCGGCGGCTACCAGGTGGGCGGCTTCCCCGCGCCGTGGCGCGAGTGGAACGGCAAGTACCGCGACGCGCTGAGGCGCTACTGGAAGGGCGACGAGAACCTCGCCGGCGAGGTGGGCTACCGGCTCACGGGCAACTCGGACCTGTACGCGGAGGCGCGGCGCAAGCCGCAGGCGAGCATCAACTTCGTCACCGCGCACGACGGCTTCACGCTGCACGACCTGGTGACGTACAGCCACAAGCACAACGAGGCCAACGGCGAGCACAACCGCGACGGCGCGGACGACAACCAGTCCTGGAACTGCGGCGTGGAGGGTGAGACGGACGACCCGGGCGTCGTCTCGCTGCGCGAGCGCCAGAAGCGAAACCTCCTGGCCTCGCTGTTCATGTCCACCGGCGTGCCGATGATTGTCGCGGGCGACGAGATGGGGCGCACGCAGCAGGGCAACAACAACGCCTACTGCCAGGACAACGAGCTGTCGTGGGTGGACTGGTCGCTGGACGAGCGGCGCAAGAAGCTGCTCGCCTTCACGCAGAAGCTCATCCACTTCCGTCACCGGCAGCCGGTGTTGCAGCGCCGCCGCTACTTCAAGGGCGCGCACCTGTGGGACTCCGAGCACAAGGACCTGGCGTGGTTCCGTCCGGACGGCTCGGAGATGAGCGAGGAGGACTGGCAGAAGCCCTTCGTGCGCTCGCTGGCGTTCCTGCTCGGCGGCGACGCCATCCCCACGCCCGACGAGCGCGGCCAGCGCATCATCGGCGACGCGCTGCTGGTGCTGCTCAACGCCCACCACGAGCCGGTGGCCTACACGCTGCCCGCCCTCACGGACGGACAGAAGTGGGAGCTGGAGCTGTACACGGCGGACGATGCGCGGGGCGCGGAGAAGGTGCCCTCCCAAGGCAGGTTCCAGCTGGAGGGGCGCTCGATGGCGGTGTTCCGGCAGGTGGAGCGCTGAAGGAGCGCGGCACCCCGGGCGATGCGTGGCTCGGGGTGCTCGCTTGTCGGCGGACGCGTGCGCGCACGCCTGGAGCGCGATGCGTGCGCGAGTGAAGGCACTTTGCGTCCGAGTGGTCCTTCGACAGTGGACACACGTGAAGGTTCAGCGCGCCCTGGGACTCGGGGCACGGTAGAACGGCCGTCCCCATGCGAGCGAAGCGCCATGTCCCGCGGTAGTCCCCAGGAAGAGGCCGTCCGGGCCATCTACGGGGAGATTGCGTCCGCCTACGAGGCCCTCTTCCCCGTGCTGGGCCGGTACGAGGACCGCGTCGAGCGGTTCCTCACGGACGCGGTGTCCCCGGGCTGCAGGGTGCTCGACGTGGGCTGTGGGCCGGGGCTGCACACCAAGGGCCTGGAGCCCTCCGTGCACGTGGTGGGCACGGACCTGTCGCCGCAGATGCTGGAGCTGGCGCGACAGGCCCGTCCCTCCGGCGAGTGGTACGCGCATGATTACTACCAGCCGTTCCCCGCGGAGTGGGGGCGCTTCCAGGTGGCGCTGGCGTTGGGCTGTCTGGACTTCTGCGACGACCTGCGGCGCGTGCTGCGGCACATCGCGGACATGCTGGCGCCGGGCGGGCGGTTGTTGTTCACCGCGCTGGAGCGCAGGCCCGGCCACGAGGGACACGAGGCCCCCACGCGCGAGGTGCGGACCGCGGGGCCCGCCGTGACGCTGCATTTGTATTCCTTCGAGGAGGCCTCGCGCGCCGTCACGGACGCGGGGCTGGAGCCGCGTGCCTACGTGCATGCCCCCGGGTGGGTTCAGCTCGCCGAGGAGCGGACTTTGTGGTTCGGTTGGTGGGAGGTCGAGCGTCGGTAGTCCCGCGACGTGTCGGGCGACACTGCCCGGTCGGTCAGCCAGGAGCGCACTGCGGATGATGACGGAAGAAGACATCCTGGCGGCGGAGGAGACGCTGCGCCAGGCCATGCTCGCCAGCGACGTGGACATGCTCGACCAGCTCCTCTCCGAGGACCTCGTCTTCGTCAACCACCTGGGACAGGTCTTCAACAAGGATGCGGACCTGGAGGGCCATGGCTCGGGCGCGCTGCGACTCACCCGGCTGGAGCTGGGTCCCCCCGTCATCCGGTTCCTCTCCGCGGGCGCGGTGGTCGTCGTGCAGGCCTCCGTCGCGGGCCAGTCCGCGGGCACCGGGTTCGCCGCGCAGCTGCGCTACACGCGCGTCTGGCAGTGGGTGGACGAGCGCCCCCAGGTGGTCGCCGGCCAGTGCACCGTCATCGTCGACGCGCCGAGCTGAAGTCCCGGGCAGGAGCGCGGCCCCGTGGACACGGCGCCGTGGCTGCCCGGACACATCCGGGGGCCACGCGCGCGCCAGGATGCACACGGACCCGGGCGATGGACTGGCCTGAAGGTTGCCAAGGCGTGCACCGCTCCTCTCTCTCGCGAGACTGAACCCATGACCTCACGCCCGCTTCGCGTCCTCGTTCCCCTTCTCGTGCTGACGCAGTCCTGCACCTCGGCGCCCGTGCGTCCGAACGCCGCGGAGGCGGCGCGGGCGACAGGGGCAGGTGAGTACACGCTCGCGAAGGACATCACGGTGCGGCGCATCGCTCCGGGGGTCTGGATGCACACGACGCTCTCGGACGAGGACTTCGGCTTCGTTCCCGCCAACGGGCTCATCGTCGAGGACGGGGACGGCTCGCTGCTCGTGGACACGGGCTGGAACCAGCAGCAGGCCGAGCAGCTCGTCGACTGGGCCGCGAGCTCGCTGGGCAAGCCCGTCCGCGCGGCCGTGGCGACGCACTTCCACGATGACCGGACCGCGGGCATCCCCGTGCTCGTTGCCAGGGGCATCCCGGTGCACGGCCTGGAGGACACCGTGAGAATCGCGGGGGAGCGCGGCAAGCCGGTGCCCTCGCGCGCCTTCACGGAGGTCGCGACGCTCGGTCCGCTGGAGTTGTTCTTCCCTGGTGCGGGCCACGCGCCCGACAACATCGTGGTGGTGCACCGCGACAGCCAGGTGTTGTTCGGTGGGTGCTTCGTGAAGGACGCGGCGGCGAAGGACCTGGGCAACCTGGGGGACGCCGTGGTCTCCGAGTGGCCCGCGAGCCTCGAGCGTGTGCAGGCGCGCTATCCCGACACGCGCATCATCGTCCCGGGCCATGGCGCTCCGGGTGGCCCTGAGCTGCTGAACCACACCCGCGCCCTGCTCCGCTGAGCCTCCGCATCTCGCGCGCACGAGCAAGGCGCAGGGCTCTCGTCCGGCTGCTCACCCTCGGATTCAGGTGAGAGCGTTGGGCAGCACACGGGGATGGGTCATCGCGAGCTCGGCTGTCTGCCGTCAGGCGTCCGATGCACGACATGCGTCTGGTGCGCGAGGGCTGCGCCGCATGGGCAGGTGTTGGTGACGTTCCTACCGTGCATCCGGGGCGAAGCGCGGAGCCTGGGCCGGCGGGTGGGACGGAGGAGGGGCGTCATGAGGCGAGTGGCGACGTGGGTGCTCGTGCTGGCGGCGAGCGGGTGCGCATCGGTGAAGGTGGAGCAGCGCGACGGTTGCTGGGTGAAGCAGACCCGCACGTTCCCCTCCACATTCAGGGAGGAGGTGGGCCCATGCTCGCGGCCGAAGCCCGAGTGGTCCGCGGATCGGCTCACGCGGCTGGTGCAGGAGTGCGTGATGCACGCGGACTACCGCTGGCAGAGCAGCGCCATGGTGGCGTGGAACCGGGGTGAGCCCCTGCCCGTGCGCGAGCCGGACGAGAAGGTGCTCGAGGCGTGCATGGTGACCACGGAGCGGATGCTCTCCGCGGAGAAGGGCGCGCTGGAGGCGCAGCTCAGCGACGTCTCCAAGGAGCGCGACAGCCTGCGCGCCCACCAGGAGCAGGAGCGGGAGCAGTACCGCGCGAAACTGGATGCCCAGCGCGAGGCCGCCCAGGCGGAGCTGCTGAAGGAGCGCGAGCGGCTCCAGGACAGCATGGACCAGCAGCGCGCGCACTCGCAGGCGAGCCTGGACCGCGCGCGAGACCAGATGCACGAGAGCAATGGGCGCCTGGCGACGGCGCTCGGCGAGGCGGCGAAGCGCCCGACCCCGTCCGCGGTGGCGACCGCCACCTCCTCGTCGACGAGTGAAGGCCGGGCGGACACGCGCAGCGACTGGCAGTCACGAGGCGACTCTCGCGCGCGCGGTGACGCGACGCAGCCCCGCGTGGCACGGCCCACGGTGGCGACGCCCGCGTCCATGTGCTCGCTGCCCGCGAAGCGCGGCGCCCCGAGGGCCACGACGTCGAGCGAGGCGGAGGCGTCCCCGGAGCCGGCGAGCTGTCAGCCGATGACGCCCGCCGAGCCGCCCGAGGCCGAGCCCACGCCCGTGCCTCCGGCGCAATCCCAGACGACGGCCTCGGTGCCCCTGCCGCTGTTGCCCAGGCTCCAGCCTCAGTAGGGCTTCTCGCCCTTCACCACGCCGAACGGGGACGGCTCCATGAAGACGCCGTTCACCGTCGTGCCGCCGTTGTGGATGGCGGGGAAGATGGGCTGCATGCTCTGGGGGAAGCCGAAGGTCGGCTTGCTGAGCGCGTCGAGCCGGCCGAGCTGCTCGGCGCTCAGCTTCACCTCGAGGGCGCCCACGTTGTCCTCGAGCTGGGACAGGCGCCGGGCGCCGATGATGGTCGAGCTCACGCCCGGCTGTGCCTGCACCCAGGCCAGCGCCACGCGCGCGATGCTGGTCCCCTGCTCCTTGGCGATGACGCCGAGCGCGTCGACGAGCGCGTAGGTCTTCTCGTTCAGGTACGACTCCACGAAGGCGCCGCGGTCACCCTTCTGCTGGCCGGCGTTCGCGCGGGTGTACTTGCCGCTGAGCGCGCCGCTCTTGAGCGGCGACCAGGGGGTGATGCCCAGGCCGAGCTCCAGCGCCATGGGCACCAGCTCCTGCTCCACGCTGCGCTCGAGCAGGGAGTATTCGATTTGCAGCCCGATGAAGGAGGACCAGCCGCGGAAGTGGGCCATCACGTTGGCCTGGGCAATCTTCCACGCGGGCGTGTCGGAGACGCCGAGGTAGCGGACCTTGCCGGCGCGCACCAGGTCCTCGAGCGCGGCCATCGTCTCTTCAATCGGCGTGTGGATGTCCCAGTTGTGCAGCCAGTAGAGGTCGATGTAGTCGGTCTGCAGGCGGCGCAGCGAGTTCTCGGCGGCCGCGATGATGGACTTGCGGCCCGAGCCGCCGCCGTTCGGGTCCCCGGGGTACAGATTCCCGCTGAACTTCGTCGCGAGGACCAGCCTGTCCCGCCGGGCCGGGTGGCGACCGACGTGGTCACCGAGAATCTTCTCGGAGTGGCTCTTCGTGTAGAAGTTCGCCGTGTCGATGAAGTTGCCGCCGAGCTCGATGTAGCGGTCGATGATTTGCTGGGACTCCTCCACGCTGGACCCCCAGCCGAGGTCTTCACCGAACGTCATGGCACCAAGGCACAGCGGGCTCACGCGCAGGCCCGAGCGGCCCAGCGTCACGTAGTGGTTGAGAGGCATGTGGGCTCCAGGGGAGTGCTACATTGTGAGGACGACGATTTAGTTCAATCTGGAACTGGATTAATTTTGAACCAATTTCCGCGCAAGGGGCCATGTCGAAAATCGACCCGGCGAGAATCTGGTCGTTGAACCACCGGCTGTTGATGTCGGTGATAGCCAGTGTCGCCTCGGACATCGCCGCGTTGGGCCTGGAGACGAAGGAGCTGTTCGTGCTGGCGGAGGTGGACGACCACCCCTATCCGGCCGAGCTGGCGGCGTCCCTGTGCATCCCCAAGCCCTCGGTGACGCTGTACGTGAAGCGGCTCGAGGCCGCTGGGTTCCTGCGCCGTGAAATTGATACCGCGGACCTGCGGCGTCACCGGCTGCAGCTCACCTCGGCCGGCCGCAAGGTCATGCAGCAGGGGACGACGCTGCTCTCGGAGGCGTTCGGCACGAAGCTCGGCCGGCTGACCGCCGCCCAGCAGGCGGAGCTGCGGGCCCTGCTGGAGAAGATGAGCTGAAGCAAGCGTGCCGCGACCTCAGGCCAGGTGAGCGACCTCCAGCACGTGCCCCTTCGCCTTCAGGGTGGTCATCAGGTCCCGGAGCCGAGCAGAGATGAGCCAGCGAGGCTCTGGGCGAAGCTCGCCGCGCCTGTCGCCCCAGCGTGTGTCCGTGATGAACAGGTCCGAGCCATCGAGCGAGGCCCGGTCGACATGGAGCGCTGAGAGCAGGTTGAGGCCCGCGACATGCCCCTTCGGGCACCGGTGCTCACCACGCTCGTCGAGGTCGAAGGGGTTGTTGCCCGACACCGTCTTCGCATCCAGCTTCAGCGGCTTCGAGGTCGTGACGGGCTGATACCACTCCGGCTGGCGCGAAGGCTTGCCGCCCAGGTGCAGCACGGGGCGGAACTCCGCGCCTCGCAGTCCAGCCTCCTGGAAGGCGTCGACGAACCTGGAAGAGACCACGACCTCTCCCGCGAGCGTCTTCGCGAAGTCACGGCCTTTGGCAATCCGGCGCGTGTCGAGGATGAGGTCCGTCGTCTGCCGTGCTCCAACGCCACAATGCGGGCAGGCCTCCGACGCATCATAGCCCGTGCCGCACATGGCTCCGGTGGGCGCGACGGCCCCTCGGATGACGAGGTTCAACAACTCCGCCGACTCGAGTTCCCGAGCCGAGTAGCGGCGCTCGACGTTCCAGTAGGTGAAGAAGAGGTCACCCTCGGCGCGGAGCTTGCGCTCGATGGCGCCAATCTCCCGCACGCGGGGATCATCCCCGGGCAACACCACCTTGCGCAGCCCCTCGTTCACGCGCATGCCGAGCCCAGGCGCCAGGAACTTCCGGGCCCGCTCCTCCGCAATCCTGAACTCGAACGTCTCGCGCATCGTCAGGGAGGGATTCCGATAAGTTGAGGGATGGGGTACCGGGAATAGACCCGCACCAGGATGTCCGTCAGTGCTCGTGCATCCGGTCGCTGTCCCTAACCATAATGCCACTCCTCACGGAAAGCCCGGGTGATGGCCTTGTGATACGCCGTGGGCAAACGGTACGTCTGCCCATCCTTCGCCCCTCCCAGGTACAACGGAACGAGGTGATGGTTCTCGTATCCCGCGCTGTTCGGGTACGTGGTCTGAGCCTCCTGAATGCGTTGCTGGTAGAGCTTCCTTGCTTGGAGCACCACAGCAGCATCCACTGTGCGTCGCGCCTGGACTTGAGCCTGGAGTGGCGCGGGTCGTGGAGTCAGGAGAGGAGGTCTGCGCAGCGGACCTGCTCCTGGCGTGCGTCGCACGGGGCGGGTGGCGATGGCGCCCTTGAGTGGATCCACATCATCGCCGAGCGCCTGTCGCGCCCACCCCATGGGGAGGAATGCGCCTGCACGAGTCTCCAGGTCCGCGTCGGACGTGAGCTCGACATAGGTGTACTCCTCGGCCAACCCATCACGGGTGCTCCATGCCGAGGAGCCTCGCGGCTCTACCTCCGGGCTCCCCGCACACCCCAGGCACACCACCCACAGGCTCCAGAACACGAAGGGCTTCGTCATGAACATTGGCTCCAGGCATCCCCTGGCCCTGCTCGCCCCTCCGATTGACCCTCCCATCCGGCGGGTTCAGGATGCACAGCGAATTTACTCGTTTTACAGGAGATGCGGCTATGCGCTCGAAGCTCGTCCTCACCACCGTGGCGCTCATGGGAGCCGCCCTCACCACGGGCGTGGCGCAGGCCTCGTCCGATGAGGGGCAGACCGGGCTCACGTTCTACGCCAGGACTTTCACCCAGCCGGTCCTGAACGTGGCGCAGCCAGACGGCACGTGCACGGCTTTCCCCGCCGATGCGGACTCGCTCGTGGGCTGGAGCAACGTCCAGCAAGTCCTCGCATACCGCACCGCGGACTGCACCGGCCAGGCCGTGGGCCTGGGCACCCTGCGCACCTTCGCCGCAGGCGAGTTCGCTAGTTTCGTCGCCTACTGAGTCGAACTCCTCGCATCTCCCGCTGTCAGCCCCGGCGCGGCACCCGCGTCCCTCGCCCCCGACGCATTCCAGAGGTGTCACGGGGCTGTCCCCGGGCTCCCGAATCCAGACATGGGTGCTCTGCGCTCGTGTCCCGGACAGGGTGTCCCCCGGGTCCATCGTCCGCGGTGACTCCCTCACATCGGGGCGTCCGGCCGGCCGCCGCGAAAGCCAAAGCGAGCAACCCCTTCCAGGGACTGCTCAGAACTAGCTCACCCGGTAGAGCACAAGATATTGGATCTTGAGGAGAAGGTTCGAATCCTTCGTTCTGACCCGATCTGAAAAATCGGTTCCGCCAGAAGGCTCCATCCCGAGCCGGTAGAAGCGCTGGCCCACTCCACCCAACCTTCCCCCACCGCGAAGCCATGCCGTCCGCCAGGACGACAGTCCCCTTCCGCGCCGTCAGCGGAATGTCTGTCGTCGTCCGCGCCCGGTCCGGCCCGCGAGCGCGGGATGCGTCGATGGGGCCCGGGCACGCAGCCGGCGCTCTCCACCCGCGAAGGCTGGAGCCTTCACTTTTCTCGCAGTCCCCGGGACGCGCGCCTCTCGCGCCACCTCGCGCCCCGGTCTCACCACTCCCCCCTCCGGGGGAAAGGAGGTGCGCGATGAGCTTCTTCATGCGTGTGGATGTCGTGCAGCACGAGCGGGCGTTCGTCCTCGTCGACGAGGTGCCGACGCGCTACCTCGTGCCGGGCCGCTACCGGCTCACCTACCCCTTCCGCAACGTGCGCATCGTCCGCGTCGCCACGGGCCTGCCCCTGGCCAACCTGGACGCGGAGCTGCTCGCGCTCGTGCCGCCCTCGGACCTGCAGGTCGTCGACCTGGGCGCCGACGAGCGCGCCATCCTCTACCACCGGGGCCGCCCCCTGAAGTGGCTCGGCCGCGGCCAGCACCAGGTCTGGACCGTGGAGCACGTCCCCGCGCGCGCCCTGACGCCGCCCACCCCCGCCGTGCGCGTGGAGCGCGTGGACACCACCGGCGTCTCCACCGCGCCCCTGCGCGACGACGTGCGCGCCATCGTCCCCGCGAGCGACTACACGGAGGCCACGGCCACGGAGGGCTCGGTGACGCTGCGCTACGTGGACGGCACGCTCGACGCCGTGCTGCCCGCCGGCCGCCACGCCGCGTGGACCGTCGCCCACAAGGTGCAGCTGGCCGTCATCGACCTGCGCGAGCGGCTGCTCCACGTCACCGGCCAGGAGGTCATGACGCAGGACCGCGTCACGCTGCGCCTCAACCTGTCCACCGCCTTCCGCGTCGCGGACGCGCGCCGGCTCGCCGTCGTCGCCCGCGCGCCGGATGACATCCTCTACCTCGCCATGCAGCTGGCCGCCCGCGAGGCCGTCGCCACCCGCACGCTCGACGAGCTGCTCGCCTCCCGCGAGGCCCTGGCCGACGGCCTCTTCGCCCAGGTGAAGGAGCGCGCCGAGTCGGTGGGCCTGGAGCTGTTGCGCTTCGGCATCAAGGACGTCGTGCTGCCCGGTGAGATGAAGGAGCTGCTCAACCGCGTCATCCAGGCCCAGAAGGAGGCCGAGGCCAACGTCATCACCCGCCGCGAGGAGACCGCCGCCACGCGCTCGCTCGCCCAGACGGCCAAGGTGCTCGCCGAGAACCCGCTGCTCGTGCGCCTCAAGGAGCTCGAGGCCTACAAGGACCTCGCCGCCAAGGTGGGCCAGGTCCACCTGGTCCTCGGCGAGGGCGCCGTGCCGTCGCTCCAGCTCAAGGGCTGAGCACACACGCACGTGGAATTGTCGTGACGAAGGGCCTCTGGGGCCGGTTCCCCGGGGGCCCTTCGTGCATCACGGCTCCATGCGTCATGCACCATGGGTGCGGTGCGGGCGCCTTCGGCTGACTCGAAAATCAATCTCGGCTACCCTCGTGGGCCTTTCGTCCTCGTGAGGAGCTTGAGATGTCGTCGTCCGCCAACCACTACGTCCCCAACCTGCGCGATATCGAGTTCAACCTCTTCGAGTTCCTCGACATCGGCCGAACGTCGCTGGGGCGCGCGCCCTTCGGCGACCTGGACGAGACATCCGCCCGGCAGATGCTCCAGACGTTCTCCGTGCTGTGCGCGAACGAGCTGGCGCCGTCGTTCGACGAGGCGGAGCACAACCCGCCCAAGCTGGAGAACGGCGTGGTGACGCTGCCCCCCGGGCTGAAGAAGTCCATGGCGGCGTTCTTCGACGCGGGCATGCACCTGTTGGAGCAGCCGCCGCACCTGGGCGGCCTGGGTGCGCCGCCGTCCTTGGGCTGGGCCGCGTTCGAGCTGATGGTGGGCGCCAACGCCTCGCTCGCCTTCTACACGCTGGGCAACCTGCTCGCGCGAATCATCGACCGGCTGGGCACGGACGCGCAGAAGCAGCGCTTCCTGCCGCACATGCTGGACAAGCGCTGGAGCGGCACCATGGTGCTCACCGAGCCCGACGCCGGCAGCGACGTGGGCGCCGCGCGCACCAAGGCGCGCCCGGTGGGCGGCGACGTCTGGGAGATTGAAGGCGTCAAGCGCTTCATCACCAACGGCGACTCGGACATGTCCGAGAACGTCATCCACATGGTGCTGGCGCGTCCGGAAGGCGGTCCCCCGGGCACCAAGGGCCTGTCGCTGTTCGTCGTCCCCAAGTACTGGGTGAACGAGGACGGCAGCCTGGGTGAGCACAACGGTGTCGTGTGCACCAAGCTCGAGAAGAAGATGGGCCTGAAGGGCTCCGTCACGTGCGAGCTGACGTTCGGCGACGGCAAGCCCTCGCGCGGCCTGCTGCTGGGCGAGGTCCACGACGGCATGCGCCAGATGTTCTACATCATCGAGCAGGCGCGCATGGCGGTGGGCGTGAAGTCCATGGCCACGCTGTCGGCGGGCTACCAGCGCGCGCTGGCGTTCTCCAAGGACCGGCTCCAGGGCGCGGACCTCTTGCAGGCGCGCGACAAGACGGCGCCGCGCGTGCCCATCTTCCGCCACCCGGACGTGCGGCGCATGCTGATGACCCAGAAGGCGTTCGCGGAAGGGATGCGCGCTTTGTGCCTCTACACCGCCTCCGTGCAGGACGGCGTGGAGCTCAAGGGCGGCCACCGCGCCACCGAGGCCGGTGAGATGGACGCGCTCAACGACATGCTGCTGCCGCTGGTGAAGGGCTACTGCTCGGAGAAGGCGTACGAATTGCTCGCGCTGAGCCTCCAGGTGCACGGCGGCTCCGGCTACCTGACGGACTACCCGGTGGAGCAGTACATCCGGGACCAGAAGATCGACACGCTCTACGAGGGCACCACGCACATCCAGGCGTTGGACCTGCTCATGCGCAAGGTGGCGCGCGACGGCGGCGCGACGCTGCAGGCGCTGCTCGGGCAGGTGCGCGAGACGGCCGAGGGCGAGCTGGGCGGCAAGGAGCTCCAGGCGGAGCGCGCCGCGCTGGGCAAGGCGCTGGGGGATTTGGAGCTGATGCTCGGCACGCTGATGGGCAAGCTGGGCGAGTCCGTCTACCACGTGGGCCTGCAGGGCAACCGCGTGCTGGCGGGCGTGGCGGAGGTGATCATCGGCTGGCTCCTGGTGCGCCACGCGGGCGTCGCGCTGGAGCGGATGAAGTCCAACCCCGGCGACCGCGCCTTCTACGTGGGCAAGCTCGCCAGCGCGCGCTGGTACTGCGCGGAGGTGCTCCCGGGCCTCGCCCACGCCGCGCGCATGGTGGAGTCCGGCACGCTGGACCTGATGGAGGTCCCCGAGGAGTCGTACTGAGTCGTGAGCCGTCGCCCATCCGCCGCACCTCGACCAGGGGGTGCGGCGCCGGCCCAGCCTGAAGTATGGATTCGGTCCGTATGTCGAAGGCGGGGCCTCCTGGGCCGGGCCCCATCACGGATGGGCAGGCGAGCGATGCGCGACTGGCGAGCGGTACTCGGGGTGATGCTGTTGGGGCTGTGGGCGTGCGGCGGCGACGAGGACGTGTCGATGGAGGACTTCGGCACCCAGGTCGTCCAGGCGCTCTGCGCGCGGGCCCAGCGGTGTGGTGAGTACGTCCGGGCGAGCGCGTGCGAGGACGACATGCGCCAGTGGAACCGGCCCCAGTCCCTGGGGCTGGGGACGCGATACGAGGACTCCCTGGAGTCCGGTCGGCTGCGCTTCGACGGGGCCGCGGCCCGGCGCTGTCTGGACGCGCTCCGGGGCAGGAGCTGTTCCGAGCCCGCCCTGTCCGACGCCGCGTGGCAGTACGGCATCGAGTACGAGCCGGCCTGCCAGCTGTTCGTCCAGCAGGGCTCCGCGAGCGGGTGCGGGATGAACCTGGACTGCGGCTCGGAGGCCTACTGCGGCCACACCTCCCAGAACGCCTGTGAGGGGACGTGCACGCCGCGAGGAGCGGAGGGACAGGCCGTCACCCATCCCTGGAAGTGCGCGCCCGGGCTCGTGTTCGAGGGCTCGACCCGGACCTGCATGAAGCCCGTGGAGGAGAACGTCTCGTGCGTGCGCCAGCACCCCAACGGCACGAGTTTCTCGCTGCCCTGCGCGCAGGGGCTCTGGTGCGACTGGAATGGCTACCGGACCTGTCGGCCCGTGGGCGCGGAGGGGGACGTCTGCGAGGACGTGGGCTACTACCCCTGTGGACCTTCGCTGGTGTGCAATGGCAACCGCTGCGCGCCGCACGTGAAGGAGGGCCACCTGTGCAACGCGCCCCCCCATGACGTGAGCCTCGGGTTCCTGGTGAGCGTGTGCCAGCGCGAGCTGTTCTGCGACGCGGACCCGTCCAACCCTGGACTGTGCCGTCCCCGCCGCGCCGAGCGGCAGGAGTGCCGTCTGGACACCGAGTGCCAGGAGGGGCTGTGGTGCAAGGACGCCCGTCCCGAGGCGGGGGTCTGGGGCATCTGCGTGAAGGCCACGGGTCCCGACGACGCGTGCGACAACGTGAGCCGCTTCTGCCCCAGGGGCTACGCCTGCCTCGAAGGCAGCACGTCGCGCTGCCTGCCCATCGTCCACGAGGGAGAGCGTTGCGGCCCCACGCTGGGCTTGTGCGACTTCGACAACAGCTGCGTGAGCGGCCGCTGCGTCGGCGCCGAGGCCTCGTCCTGTCAGTGAGGCCCCAGCGCGGGGGACCCGGCGCTCGGGCCCGGGTCCCCGTGCGACTCAGGCCTTCCGGGCGGACAGCTCGCGCTCCACGTACAGCCGCAGGATGTGCATGAAGTCCTGGGCGTTGGTCACCACGCCGAAGGCCTGGTGGGTGCCCCGGTCCTTGAGCTTGCTGACCACGAACTCGGACGAGTCCACGCAGATGGTGGCCAGCTCGCGCAGCGAGCCGTCCTTCTCCGTGACGAACGCGGGCAGCATGTTGCCGGTGGCGATGGCGTGCAGCGCGGTGGCCACCAGCACCGCCATGGTGGCCTTCTTCGCGTGCTGGCGCATGGCGTCCTGACCGCCCACGTTGTCCGTCACCACGTCCGGCAGCGGGCCGTCATCCCGGATGGAGCCGGTGAGGACGAAGGGCACCTTGTGCACCACGCACGCGTGCATGATGCCGTTGGTGATGACGCCCGCCTCCACCGCCTTGGCGATGGAGCCCGCCGCGCGCACCTTGTTGATGGCGCGCATGTGCAGGCCGTGGCCTCCGCTGGTGGCCTCGCCCGTGCCGCTCATGCCCAGGGTGGTGCCGAAGATGGACGCCTCGATGTCGTGCACCGCCACCGCGTTGCCCGCGAGCAGCGCGCCCACGAAGCCGTTGGCGATGAACCACGTCATGTCCGCCCGGGCTCGCGAGTGCACCAGCGCCGGCCCCGTCACCCAGATGGGATAACCGCCGCGCTCGCGCTCCTCCACCAGCACCCGCGCCATCTGCGCGTAGTCGATGGGCTTCTCGCGAGACACCTCGCTCGTCATGAACTTGAACTCGCCCTCCCCGCCTCCGCCCAGGTAGGCCATGTTCACGTACACGCCCTCGGAGCCGTCCTCCGCGTGCCCCACCACCACGCGCTCGCCCGCCTTCACGCGGCGCCCCTCGCGAATCCACAACTCGCCCTGTGCATCCAGCACCAGCGCGCCGTCCATGCGCGGCTCCCGCGGCATGCGCCACGCGCCATCGATTCGCACGTAGGTGGGCAGGTTCGTGGTGGTGAAGAAACCCTCCGGCAGCACGCCGTCCGCGGGCGCGGGTTCGAAGCGGGCGTCCGGGCAGCGGGTGAACTGCTCGGCCGCGAAGTCGGGATGAGGAATGGAGGTGCTCACGCCGGCCACCATGCGCGGAGCGTCCCACCTGTTCAAGGACCTTGGTGCCACGGCCGACTCAATGGCGGCTGTGTGACAGCACGACTCGCAGCGTGCATGACGCAGGGGGCCGAGGTCACACCCTCGGTGAGCCGCGCTCGCGCAAGTGCGCGACCTGCATCGAGGTGATCGACAGATCAGCGGAATCAGGCACGCGTCCACGCAACTCGCGCTCTTGGCTTCCGAGAATAGGGGCAAGTTGTACGCGACCTTCCCCGCGCGTCACCGCCCCCCATTCGGAGCCCTTCGCTCATGAGCTACCGCATCCAGTCCGGCGACACCCTGTCCGCGCTCGCGCTTCGTTACGGCACCACCGTGGACGCCCTGCAGAAGGCGAATCCGCAAATCAAGGACGTGGACCTCATCTACACGGGGGACACGCTCAACATCCCCGGCGCCAAGGACGGCTTCGACTCGGCGCCGTCGCGCTCGGGCCCGAACCTCACGGGCGGCACGACGAGCTACCCGGCCAACATGACGACGGGCGAGGGCACCAAGGGCCCCGGCGGCAGCCCGTTCGACATCGCGCGCTCGCACCTGAACAAGAACGCGGGCTCGCTGAAGCTCGAGGGCAGCGGAGTTGGCGCGGACATGGAGGACTGGGTCCCCAACAACGTCAACTGCGCCAACTTCGTCTCCGCGTGTCTGGAGCAGGCGGGGCAGATCTCCGACGCGCAGCACGACAACAGCGTGATGGGCCTTCAGGCCAAGCTGGACCGGGACCCGGACTTCAAGCGCGTGTCGCTCCAGGACGCCAAGCCCGGCGACGTGGTCTCCATGAAGGTGGGCAGCGGCCAGCACGTGGTGATGTTCGCCGGCTGGGAGAACGGCAAGCCGATGTTCATCGGCTCCAACAACGTCAACCCCGACGGCTCGCAGCGCATCACCATCAGCAGCATGAACTACCCCATCATGTCGGTGCACCAGTACCAGGGCTGAGCCCACACCGAGCCTTCGCAGTGCCCACGGGGCTTCGCCTCCGCCACGCGCGGAAGCGAGGCCCCGTCGTACGTCAGGGGCGTCTCAAGGCTTCGGCGCGAGCGTGAGCGCGGCCTGGATGAGCGGGCTGCGCGCGGAGGACCGCCGCCACGCGGCCTGAATCGCGCCCGATGGTGCGCCCGGCAGCGGCCTCGCCACCACGCCCGCTTCGCGAGGACCTCCCGGCAGCAGCGAGGCGAGCAGCGAATAGCCCAGCCCCGCCGAGACGAAGCCGAGGATGGTCTCTGACGAGTCCGCCGCGTGCAACCGCCGGGGCCGCACTCCCGCGCGCGCCAGCTCCGCCAGCTGGAGTTCACGCAGGTACTTGTCCGTGCTGTAAGCGATGAAGGCGTCGTCCCGGAGCAGGTCCAGCCGCACGCGTCGGCTCTTCGCCTGGGGATGATTCGAGGGCAGCACCAGGAAGGGCGCGGTGTGGCCCACGACGCGGGCCTCCACGTCCTCGGGTACCTCCGGGAGGTGGTCCACCACCAGGTCCGTGTCACCCGCGGAGAGGATGTCCACGGCGGGCACCTTGGACTCGTGCAGGACGACCTCGATGTCCGGGCGGCGGGCCTGCAGTCGCCGCAGCCACGCGGGCAGCAGGTGGCGCAGGACGTGGCCGGAGGCGTGGATGCGCAATGTGCCGCCCACCTCGCCCTTGCGCAGCGACTGCACCACGGCGTCGAGCCCCTCCAGGAACGGCGCGACGTGTGAGTACAGCGCGCGGCCCTCGGGGGTGAGCACCACGCGGTCCTTGCCCACGCGCTCGAAGAGCGCCACGCCCACCTCGGACTCCAGTCGCTTGACCTGCTGGTGGATGCCGGGCTGGGTGATGGGGTACGGGAATGAGCGGACGGCTCGCGCGTAGCCTTCGGCGCGGGCCACGCGGTAGAAGCCCTCGAGGCGCTGGAGCTGAATCATACACTCCAGGTTATCAATCACGCATCGATTAGTTCCATGCGCTTTGCGATGGGACGCGGCATGTTTTCCCCATCAGCGAGCCAAGGCTCGCTCCCGAGGAGAAACCATGTCCCGTTCCACGCCCAAGGTCGTCGTCGCGCACAGCTCCGCCTGGGTCATCCAGACCTGGCTGTCCTTCGCCCTCTCCGTGGGAGTCACCGCCATCGGCATCTGGCACCTGCCGGTGGACACGTGGGTGAAGTCCTTCATGGCCATGGGGCTGCTGTTCAGCGTGGGCTCCGCGTTCAGCTTGTCGAAGACGGTGCGCGACCAGCACGAGATGGAGCAGCTCGGCGCCCGTCTGGACGAGGCGCGCGTGGCGAAGATGCTCTCCGAGCACGACCCCATCGCGCCTCCGAAGCTGTAGCCGGCTTCCGCGTCACCTTTGGGTCCGCGCGGGATGCGTTAACGTCGAGCGATGATGTTCCAGGGACTCCAGTTGTTGATTCCAGCCAAGGTCGACCCGGAGCGCGACGCCGTGGCGCGCGCCTGGGAAGATGGGGGCGGCACGGTGCTGCGACTCGACCGCTTCTGGAGCCCGCCCGACGTCGAGCCCGCGCGGACCCGTCTGTATGGCAACGACACGTTCTGCCTCGTGGTCGCCCAGAAGCTGGGACTCACCCTCGTCTCTCCGCCCGATGACCTGTTGCTCCAGGCGGAGGCGGTCTGGGTGAAGCGCGAGGTGCACGGCTCCACGCTGGAGCGTGTCGTCACGGGCCCCTTCCCTCGCTTCATCAAGCCGATGGTCCCCAAGGTGTTCCGCGCGGCCGTGTGGCCCGGGCCAGGACCCTTGATGGAAGAGTGTCGGGGGTTGCCACCCGAGACGCCGGTGCTGTCATCCGAGGTCGTCGTCGTGCGAGCCGAGGCCCGTGCGTGGATGCTCGACGGCCGCGTGCTCACGTGCGCACTGTACGAAGGTGAAGGCAGCGTCGAGGACGCACGGGCATTCCTCGCCACCGTGGCGGCGTGGGAGAGGCTCCCGAGAACCTGTGTCCTCGACGCGGCCCTCGTCGAGGGACGAGGCTGGGTCCTCCTCGAGGCCAACGCCGCCTGGGGCGCCGGGCTCAACGGCTGCGTGGCGAGCGAGGCCGCGCGGTGCATCGCCTGCGCCACCCAGGCCTGAGCGACGACCGCCCACAAGGGCCTCGTCGTGGGCTGGCTCCGAGCATCTTCACCGCGTCGCGGGCCTGGCGACGGAGGCGCCGCCACCGCGCCAACGTCCCGCGAGTTCGCGTGACGCCCCCTCACCCTGTCCGCGAGCCAGCGCTTCTACGGCGCGCCCCGCCCTGCCCGCAGGCTCGCGAGGGCCTCATCGAGCACCGGCAGCGCGGCCTCGGTCCATCCCTTCAATCGAACCCGCTGGGACAGCGCCGCCTGGCCCGGGTGGACCAGGCCCGACACGGTGGCATCCTCGATGAGCTGCGCCTGCTGCTCGGGATTGAGCTCCTCCCAGCGCAGTCCCGCTTGCACGCCCTTGCGCCAGTCGTACCCGTCTCCCCAGAACTGCGCGGCGAGCGCGGCGCTCAAGTACGCCGTGCCACCGTGCTGGTGTTGCCACACATGCGTCAGCTCGTGCGCCAGCAGCGCCGCGTCCGTGGGCCCGCTCCTGGGCGGGATGAACACGGTGTCCCCATGCACGAAGGCCCGCCCGGGAATGCCCAGCACGCCCACCGGTCCCTCCTTCACCCGCACCGCCGCGTAGTCCAGGCTCGTGCCGAACACGGGCCGCAGCAGCGACACCTCGAAGCCTGTGAGCCGACGCCCCACCGGCTCCAGGCCCAGCAGCACCTGCACCGCGCTGACCAGCCGCCCGGCCAGCATCAGCACCACGTCCACCGGCAGCTGCACCACGCGCACCAGTCCCCGCCGCAGCTGGAACCACCCCTCGCGGCGACGCCCCAGGACGAGCGCGACGAGCCCTCGCACCACGCCCGAGAGCACCACCACCAGCCCCAGCACCAGGCCGCGCACGGCGCTCAACGCACCGGTGAGCAGACCCCACCCCGCGTCCGCCAGACGGGCGGGAACCCCAGACACCCGACTCACGACGAAACCCTCAGCGCCCCGCGGCGGCGCGAAGCGGTGCGCGCTGTCCCAGCACCGACTCCACCAGCGAGCGCAGCATCCCCGGACGCCACGGCCGCGCGAGCGCGAAGTGCGTCAGGCACGAGCCGCTGAACGCCTCCGCCAGCTCCGGACAGAAGCGCGACGACACCAGCACCCGCGGCCCCTGGAAGTCCTTCTCCACCAGCCGCGCCAGGAACGCGTGCGATACGGCGCGAGGCTCCGAGTCCAGGTCCACCACCACCGCCGCCGGCACCGTCCCCATCTCCAACCTGCGCCCCGCCGACGCCACGCCCTGCGCGTGGATCAACCCGAAGGACGGCGCCAGCTCCCGCCCCATCAGCAGCCGCGAGAACGGCGACTCGGAGACCACCATCACCGTCGGCCCACCCGAGCCCTTCAGGGAACGTCGCGCCCCAGACACGCCCAGGACGCCCACCTCCCTCAAGCGAGGCACGGAAACGGACTCGAGCAGCCGGGGCTGGGCAATCGTGGAGGGGGGCACGCATCGGACTGTAGCCAGCAATAGCGGAAATATCAAATTCTACTTCAATTATCCGATTAGTCCGCTCTTGCTCCAGGCAGCCATGCCACATCCCACGAGCCCCGTCACAGGCCCGTGGGATATGCCATCCGTTCAGTGGGTCTCTTTCAACCCAACCCCTCGCAACACAGTGTCAGGGAGACGACGGTCGCCGTCGGGCCCGGGGTTCTCCCAGGCCTCCAGCTGATCAGCGAGCGAGCCCGAGGCGGGCAGCTCGGTGGCGCCGCCCTGGTCCAGCGCCTGGAGGAGCAGCGCTGTCAGCGAGGTCCCCACGACGGGGATGTCGGTGGCCCGCTGGCGGGAGCGCAGGGGGGTGCGCAGCGTCTCGCAGTCCAACATCACCGTCTCCGCGGCCGTCACGCCGGGTGCCAGCACCATCGGCTTGAGCGCATCCGCGCGCAGCCGGACGAAGCAGGAGGGGCGCCGGCCACTGCAGGAGCGCAGCGCGAGCACCGTCCCGTCCGGCAGGTCCGCCACGCAGCGCACCGGCGTGAAGTCGTCGCCCTCGAGGGGGATGTGGACCTCGACATGCTCGGCGGTGGGCCGCACGCGCCAGGGCCGTGTCCCCGGGAAGAGCGTGGCGCTGGCCAGGTGGTCATAGAGCGCGTTGAGCTCCGCGAGGCCCCGGTACGTGCTCGGCTGGGTGGCCCGGACGACGGAGTGCTCCGCGACGAGCCGCTCGATGAGCAGGTCCACCGAGGCGCCCCCCGAGCGGACCATGACGCCCGCGCGAGGCATGAGGGCCCCGTCGGCCTCCACCGTCACCGCGAGCACGCCCGCCTCCAGGGACCACGTCTCCCGCCAGGTCATCGGCTCGTCCTGGACGCGCAACGGCACACACGACAGGCCCGCGGGCACCCAGTGCAGCGCGACGCCCGGCACATCGAAGTCGTCCAAGGCCGCGTCCCGCGACTTCAGGAACTCCGCGTGGGACTGCGCGAGCAGCGGGTTTCGCTGGTCGAAGCTCCCGGACTGGCCGATGTAGGGGAACAGCCGCATCACCCAGCCCGCCATGCGGTCCCAGCCATACGCGGCCGCGGGCTTGTAGAGCTCCGTCCAGAGCTGACGGTCCGGCTGCCCCTCCGAGGCGCGCACCAGCTCGTCCGCGATGGGGATGAGCGAGGACGTCCACCAGGCCAGGTCCAGCTCGGCGATGACGTCGATGCGGCGACGAATGGCCCGCCAGTCCTCGGGCGTGCCCAGCAGGGTGACCCGAGGGATGCCGCACCGGATGGCCAACGTGAAGTCGAAGTAAGGCGACATCGCATCCATCAGGACGACGTCGCCAGCCATGCGCTCGATGTCGGTGCTGGTGGAGAAGTCACACGACATCAGGCGGGGGAGGCCCGGTCCCATCGCCTCGCGGAGCTGTCCCCGGAAGTCCTCCAGGATGGCGAGGAAGTCCTCGTCCGTCCGAGGCACCGCGCCCACCTGGACCTTGAGATTCCGGCGCCCCTCGTGACGGACGAGTCGCTCCCGGAGCCGCTCGGCATTCAACCGGATGTGCTGGGCCACGCCCTGCGCCAGCGTGAGCCACACCACGTCCGGGGAGAGCACCAGGGGCCGGTGCTCGGCGAAGGCCTGATGCACCGCGGCGAGCAGCGGGTGGATGCCCTGGGGGTCCACCACCGGGGTGTCCGCGCCAGGCGCCATCCAGTGCGTCTTTCCCACCAGCGTCCCGAGCGGAACGGTGTCCAGCGGAGTCCTTGCTTCCTCGACAGCGTCCACTGCGAAGGTCGTCACGGTTACGCTCCCTCGTCATGTCGTGTGAACTCAAGCCGCCCGACGGCGGACGCCACCCGACGAGGGCTTTCTCATCGACCTGACAGGTGCGTCCGCGTGCCTCGGTTCGACATACAGCAGCACCTCCGGGCCGCAAGGGTGCCCGGAGGTGCTGGGATGACTCAGGACTGGAGCGCGCGAACCAGCTCGGGCAGGGCCTCCTCGGCGCGGGCCGTCACCGGCTCGATACCCCGGTCCAGCGACACGTTCGAGGGGTCGATGCTGAACATCCTCGCGTCCAGCTTCCGGCCCCGCCGGTAGACGAGCTCCGTCACGCCCACGGAGAAGGACGTCCCGACGAAGACAATCACGCGGCTCTGTCGCGCCAGGATGAGCGTCCGCTCGATTTCGTAGGTGTCGTGCTCCGTGTAGTTCTCATCGAACCAGAGCACGTGCGGCCGCAGGCGGCTGTCGCAGCGAGGGCAGCGCGGCACCGTCTCCGGGCTCGGGTTCGCGTGGAACGCCGAGAAGTCCACCGACGCCATCGGCACCGTGCCGCGAGGCGCCCCCAGCTCACAGCCCTGGGCGGAGCAGCGCGCCAATCGCAGGCTCCCGTGCACCTTCACGAGCTGCCGGCTCCCGGCGTCCTCGTGCAGCGAGTCCACGTTCTGGGTGACGACGGCGAAGCCGCGCCCCTGCGCCTCCTGCCACGCCTCCCACGCCACGAGCGCCCGGTGCGCCGCGTTCGGCTTCGCGGCCCGCGCCAGCTCGAAGCGCTGGAGGTACATCTTCCAGGACTCGTGCGGCGCGCGCTGGAAGAACGCGTGCGTCCCCTTCTCCATCACCTCGTTGGACCAGACCGCGCCCGGGTCCGTGCCCCGGAACGTCGGAATGCCACTGGCCAGGCTGATGCCCGCGCCGGTGAGGACCAGGACATTCACCGAGGCCGGTCCGCGCACGGCCTCGAGGAGCGCCTCGAATCCCGAAGACGTCATGTGAACACCTCCCCACGGCTCGACGATGGCACGTCGCCGAGCATGACACGCCCGGCCCCGTTCACGCCGTGGCCGGCACCAGCGTCAGCTCGGCGATTTCGGGCGACGGCCCCAGGCGCAAGGGCGGGCCCCAGTACCCCGTGCCCCGATGCGTGTACACGCGCACGCCGGCGATGGTCGCGAGCCCCCGCACCACGGGCTGCTGCAGCTTGATGAAGAACATGAACGGGAACACCTGCCCGCCATGCGTGTGTCCGGACAGCTGCAGGTCCACGCGCACGCCGTCGCGCGCCACGTGCAGCGCCGAGCGGGGCTGATGCGCCAGCAGCACCACCGGCACGCCCTCGGGAGCATTCGCGAGCGCCACGGAGGGACGGCTCGCATGAGCCGGGATGATGTGTCCCGCGTCGTGGTCCGTCACGCCCGCGACGACCAGCCGAGCGCCGTCGCGATCCACCACGCGGTGCGAGTTGCGCAGCACGGTGAGCCCCAGCCGCGCCACCTCCGCCTCCCAGGCGGGACCTCCGTGGTAGTACTCGTGATTGCCCGTCACGTAGAACACGCCGAGCGACGCGCGCAGCTCCGCCAGGGGGCTCACCTCCTCGCGCAGCGCCTCCACGTGTCCATCGACCAGGTCCCCCGTCACCGCGATGATGTCTGGCTTCAGCGCGTTCACCTGCTCCACCACGCGCCGCAGCCATTTGCCATCCAGCGTGGGCCCTACGTGGACATCTGAAATCTGAACCACCCGCAGGCCATCGAGCCCCGGCCCGAGCCCCGTCATCGGCACCGTCACCCGCTCCACCGTCGCGCGGCCCCGCGCCGTCACGAACGCATAGAGCACCGCGGGCACCGTCACCGCGCCCACCACCAGCGCCTTGCCGCGCGCGAGCACCAGCGCGTCCGGCACCACGCCCGTCCACCCCAGCACCGCGCCCACGAGGTCCGCCACCACCACGGCGCTGAGCAGGATGCCGAAGCTCCCCAGCCACAGGAACGACGTCCACTGCAACACGCGCTGGGCCGCAGAGGGCTCACCCCGCCCCGCGAACAGGCCGGCCGGAATCGACACGAAGAGCAGCACCATCAGCACCCCGCCCAGCACACCCCAGGGCGAGGGCCACGCCGGGCTCACGAACAGCCGCACCGCCAGGTACGCGTGCAGCCCGCCCATCAGCGCGAGGATGCCGCCCAGGGACATCAGCCAGCGCAGCACCCGTCCAGGGCCCGCGCGGCGCTGTCGTGACTCCTGCTCCACCGCTCGAGACTGCTCCGCCACGTCCAGCACCTCCGCTGCGAAGGCGGAGCATAATGGCCGCCCGTGTCGCCTGCCCGGCAACCCGCGCGCCCGCCCGTTAGTGTGGGGCTCCCGGAGACCCGAATGCCTTCGCGCCGCGTGGACAGCCCCTGGCAGAGCTGGATGGTGGCGGCCGCGCTCGTCCTCGGTGGGCTCGGCTGCTTCGCCGCGGGGGTGGCCTGGGTGTCGCGCTCGCTCTTCCAGGACATCGAACAGGCGCTGCGCCGGGACGACGTGCACCGGCTCGCGCTGCGCACCGCGGAGGCCAGCCCGCTCGCCACCGAGCGGCTGGGCGCGCCCCTGACGAGCAGCTTCATCACGCTGCGCTCCCATGACGCCACCGACCGCCGGGGAGGACAGGTGGACTTCGACCTCACCGTGCAGGGCCCCAAGGGGCGCGGCGTGCTGGAGGCCCAGGTGGTCTACACCTCGGAGACATGGACGCTGCGCAGGCTGGTGCTGCGTCCGGAGGGAGAAGATTCCGTGGAGCTTCCCGCCGGAGGCAGCACGCCCGCCCTGCCAGCGGACTGAGCACACCCACGCCACGGGCTGCGTAGGTTCAAGGACATGAAACCCTCGCGCTTCCTCGCCCTCGGCCTGCTCGCCAGCGCTCCCGTGCTGGCGGCGAACTCCCCGGACCAGTACCTCGACCTGCGGACGCGGGAGCGCGCCGTGAGTCTCCGCGTCACGGAGGACAACCTCTCGGGCCCTCAGCTCCAGCTGTACTTCGGCGATGACGTCGTGCGCGGCCGGGCCTTCGGTCGACCGGTGAACCTCCAGGTGGAGGACGACACCGTGAAGGGCATCTATGGCCAGGGGCCGGTGGACCTGAAGGTGACGGAGGACGGGGACATGCTCGAGGCCGTGGGGACGTTCGGCGGCCAGCTCTCCAACTTCCGGGTGAGCCCCGACCAGATCGCCGGGAACATCGGCCGATGCAGCTACGAGCTGGTCACCAAGAGCAAGAGCAAGGACCTCTACACCGGCTGGCGCACCTGCGGCGGCAGGTTGGACAACGCCGTGACGCTGTCCATTCCTCCCGCGCTGGCCGAGGACGACGCCGGGCTGGTCACCGCGCTCTCCATCGTGCTCGCGCAGTAGACATGGGTTGAGCCTCGCGAGGGGGCGGCTATGGTGCGCCGACCCTTTTCGGCGGAGCAATCCCATGGCGCAGATGCACGAGGTCGACTTCCACATCTACGGCGATGACCTGCAGTTCGTCGAGGTGGAGCTGGACCCGCAGGAAGCGGCGGTGGCCGAGGCCGGCACCCTCATGTACATGGAGGACGGCATCGAGATGGAGACCATCTTCGGTGACGGCTCGGAGAAGAAGAGCGGCTTTCTGGGCTCGCTGCTCGGCGCGGGCAAGCGGCTGCTGACGGGCGAGTCGCTCTTCACCACCGTCTTCCTCAACCGGGGCGGCGGCAAGCGCAAGGTGGCCTTCGCGGCGCCCTACCCCGGGAAGATCATCCCGGTGAACCTGGGTGAGCTCGGCGGCGAACTGATTGCGCAGAAGGACAGCTTCCTCGCGGCGGCGAAGGGCGTGTCGCTGGGCATCGCGTTCCAGAAGAAGCTGGGCACGGGCCTGTTCGGCGGCGAGGGCTTCATCATGCAGCGGCTGCAGGGTGACGGGCTCGCGTTCATCCACGCGGGTGGCACGCTGCGCGAGCGCACGCTGGGCCCGGGCGAGGTGCTGCGCGTGGACACCGGCTGTATCGTCGCGTTCCAGCCGACGGTGGACTACGACATCCAGATGGTGAGCGGCATCAAGACGGCCTTCTTCGGCGGCGAGGGCCTGTTCTTCGCCACGCTGCGGGGCCCGGGCAAGGTGTGGCTCCAGTCGCTGCCCTTCAGCCGGCTCGCGGGCCGCATCCTCTCCGCCGCGCGCCCGGGTGGCGCGCGGGACGAGGGCAGCGTGCTCGGCAACGTCGGCCTGGGCTCGCTGCTCGGCGACGACTGAGGGACGGAAGTCTCCAGCGGCGGCGGAGGTTCGTGAAGCCTCCGCCCTACGCCCCCTTCGAGTGCTAGCTGCGCCGACGACGCAGGAGCGCCAACCCGCCCACGAGCAGCACCCACGCCCCCGCGCCCACGGGCGATGCGCCGCAGCCGCCGCAGCCCACGTCCAGCGCCATGGGCCCGCGCACCTGGAACGCCGTGTCGGCGGACCGGGGCCCCGGCGTCCCGGACTCGCCGTTGAGCATGTACGCGGACACGGCATGCTCACCCGAAGCCAATGCGCTGTCGCTGGGCACCGAGTGACGGAACGCGCCCGTCGAGTCAGCGGTGACGGTGGCCACGCGAGTCCCGTCCACGTCGAGCGACACGGAGGCACCGGGCCGAGCCACACCCGCGAACAAGGGCGTCGGGTCGACGACCTCGCCTTCCGCGGGCACCACGAGCACGGGCGTGTCACCCGAGAACACGGAGCCTCCGTCCCCTGTACCCGGCGTACCAGCGTCCGGAGAACCCGCGTCCGGCGTTCCCGAATCAGGCGGCGTCGTTCCACCGTCGACATCCTCCACCACCTCGAAGACGGTGTTGGGCGAGTCCGGTCCATAGTCCTGGTTGTTCGCGGCATGCCCGTGCGCGTTGACGCGGTGGGGGCCGGGCCCGAGCGGCGCGTCGTCGGGAATCTGGTAGCGGAAGCGACCGAACGCATCCGCGGAGACGATGACCTCCGCGCGGTCATCCACGTACAGGCCCACCGTGCTCGCATTGAGCGCAACGCCCGCGATGTAAGGGGTGGGCCCCACCACTTCGCCCTCCTCGGGCACGACGATGATGGGCTGGGGAATGGCGCCCGCATCCAACCCCGAGACATTGAAGGCCACCAGGTCCGCGGGCTTGCTGTACGCGCCCAGCGAGTCGGCGATGGCCGTGACGGAGTGGCCTCCCGAGGACAGGGGCGGATGCCCATCGCCCACCGCGGCGGAGAAGTCACCACTGGCGCCCGAGGTCACCTGGGCCACCTCCACGCCATCCACGTAGATGACGATGCGCATGCCCGGGTCCGCGAGGCCCGTGATGCGGGGACGCTCGGAGACGTTGGTCTGATTCTGGGTGGGCGCGGTGATGACCGGCCTGGTCGGCGTGGCGTACGCATACGAGTACAGCTTCGCGTCACCTCCGCCACCGACGCCCGCCCCGTGCGTGGGGCCATGCGCCCCCACCGTGGACGTCACCCCCGCGGCGCCTCCCGAGCTCCCCATGTCACACGAGACCGACGAGCCATGGAGCAGCAAGGAGCCGCCCGCGCCGCCACCGCCCGGTCCGAACTGGGAGGTCGTGCCGCGCACATCGCCCCCGCGCCCGCCGAGCACCGCGACCTTGCACGCCAGCGTGCCCGAGGTCCTCACGATGACCGAGCCACCCGCACCGCCGCCACCCGCACCGTCCTCGCCTGTCACCGAGAGCGCGGCCTGACCGTTGGCGGTGATGCTCCCGCCGCCAGACAGGGAGGCACTCCGGAAGAACACCGCGCCGCCGCCCGCGCCACCTCCAGTCGCCACGTTGTTGTCGCCCTCGCCCGCGCCGCCACCGCCGCCGAAGAGGAAGGCGTCGACGATGGAGTACTCCATCAACGTGCCGCCCAGGCCACCCACGTCACGCGAGTTGTCGAGCGTGGAGGAGGAGCGTCCGCCCGTTCCACCGAAGCCCCGGTGTCCGCCACCGCCGCCACCCGAGTTGTGGCAGATACCGCCGCCGCCCGCGTTCACCAGGTTGCCGCGTCCGGAGGCCGTGCCGTAGCGCTGCACCACCACGCCCTCGCCCTTGAAGGTG
This sequence comes from Myxococcus faecalis, assembly GCF_050039385.1. Lineage (NCBI taxonomy): Bacteria > Pseudomonadati > Myxococcota > Myxococcia > Myxococcales > Myxococcaceae > Myxococcus > Myxococcus faecalis. The sequence continues at coordinate 4,318,011 of NZ_CP144336.1, forward strand.
CCGCCCTGGGACGGAGCGAGGTCGTTTCCCGCGCAGCCGGACCTCGAGATGTTGTTGATGGCGGCGCCTCCACGGAAGCCCGCGCCGTCGGCGGAGATGTTGCCCTCGAGGCTCACCGCGCCCGTGGAGAGGAAGGCCACGATGCCCCCGGAGCTCCCATCCCAGGGCCGCGCGACGAGCGAGCCCGAGGAGGACACGGTGACGCGGGAGTACTCGGGCACCGTGACGACCTGCGCGCCGGGCGCGGTGTAGGGATTCACGAGCGGCGCGGAGAGTTCGAGCACGGTAGGACTGCCAATCGTCACCCAGGACACGCGCGCGAACTCCCAGCGACCCACGCCACCGGGACTCGTCTGGCCGGTGCCGCCCGAGGGGGTGCTCGCCGGGAAGCCCATCGTCTGGTGCACCATCACCAGGCCGCCCACTGGAGGCGCCGCGGAGGAGGTCACCGCGAGCGACCTGTCCCCGCGCGCCGAGCCGAGCGCCAGGGGCATCGCGGTGTTGATGACGGTGTTGGCGGTGGTGACGCTGAGCGCGCCGTTGAGCGCGTCGCCCAGACCGAACGAGTCAGGCTCGGCCAGGGCGGCCGAGGACCACAACAACAGCAGCGGGAGGCAGGACACGAGACGCATGTCCCCCCATGCTGCCTCAGAACCCGGGATTATCGCGAGAGCGTGACAGGTCCTCCCGCACCTCACTCCCCCGTGCGGGAACGCAAGTCTCGGGCATTCCGAGGGGCGAAGAAGGGCTGCCGCGCGAAGCGTTGCAGGGTGCGCTTGTCGACACACCAGAGCTGGAGTGCGTCCTCCCACTCGCCCAGCTCGGCGATGGCGCGGGCGTCGGGGGCGTCCCGGTAGAGGTCGTTGAGGTTGTGGACGAGGACGGAGAGGTCCTCGACCTCCCACTTCTCGGTGACGTCGCCGACCTGGACGTGCAGCTCGAGGACGGGACGCTCGCGGACGTCGACGACCTTGAGGCTGCGAGCGGGGCCGCCCATGGCGGTGGTGAGGGGGCCCATGAGCTCGTCGGGGCGGACGCCGTAGGCGACGGAGAGGCCGCCCTGGAGGAGGCCGGCGTCGCACAGGCGCAGCAGGGAGACGTGGGGTGGTTCGCCGTGGCGCACGAGCTCGGCGGCGGCATCGCGGTCCTTGAGGAGGCGCTCCTTGGCGAGGGTGTCGAGCAGGGAGGACATGAGGGCGCGAAGCCTATCGCTCCTCGCCGCTCCAGTAGTCCACTTCGGCGGAGAGGGGCAGGACGGTGAACAGGGTTCGAGAGGCCTTGTCGCCGCCGGGGGCGGAGCCCGCGGTGACGCAGAGCTTCTTCGAGTCCGGGTACACCATGACGTCCGGCTCCACCATGGTGGAGAACGCGAGGTAGCGGAGCGTCTCGGTGCCGTCGTTGAGGAGCTGGTGCGCGGACTGGGCGCCTGGGGGCAGAGCCACGTAGTCACCGGCCTTCACGGGGAGCGACGAGTCACCGAGGCGAAGCAGGCCGGTGCCGGAGAGGATGAGGTAGGCCTCTTCGTTGGCCAGGTGGAAGTGCAGCGGGAAGGCGTGCTTGCCCGGCGAGAGTTCCATGAGGCTGCAGCCGAGCTTCTGTCCCTTCGCGGCGGCACCGAGCTGCTTGCGACGATAGGCCACACGAGGGCCTTGAGTGACTTCGGTCCACGGGAGGTCCGGCTCGTGGATGACGTGGGGATGTGAGGACATGGGGTGTGATCCGTGGGTTCGGGAGGGTGCGGCGCCCGAGGCGCAAGCAACGTGGGGATGAGACAGGGATGCGTGGCGAAGAAGACGGAGGGATTGACGGGCCCTCTCTCAAGGACGCGTGGCGAGGAGCGCGAAGACGCGGTGAGGGATGTCGAGCGTGTCCTGTGGAAAGCTCTCGGCGAGGAGACGAGCGTGGGCGGCGTCGAAGCGCTCCACGTCGTCGGGAGGCAGGGTCGCGGCGACCAGGGCGCTGGCGCGGCAGCGACCACGCCAGGACTCGTGGGTGTAGGGCAAGAGCACATCGAAGGAGAAGGTCTCCAGGGGCGTGAAGCCAGCGTCGGTGACGTCGCGGAGCCACTGGGGATAGAGTCCCACGCCACAGCCGAAGCGTGCGTGGTCGGGAGGGTCGGGATTGAAGGCGCTCATGAGCGCCTCGGTGGCCTCGACGACATTGCCAGGCAGTGGCAGCCAGTCGAGGTGGGCGATGATGAGCCGACCACCCGGGACGAGCAGGCGCAGTGCCTCGCGAGCAGCGGCGGGCCGATCGAACCAGTGCCAGCACTGTCCGGCCGTTACGAGGTCGAACGCATGGGCGGGGAGCCCCGTGGCTTCGGCGGGGGCCTCACGGAAGTCCATCGAGAGCGCCGCGTCCGAGGCGAGCTGACAGGCCGCCGAGAGCATGTTCTCAGAGATATCGGTCGCGGTGACGGAGCAGCCATGACGGGCGAGTCCCCGAGCAACGGTGCCGGTTCCCGAGCCGACGTCGACGGCGCGCAAGCCAGGACGCAGCACACCTTCACGAGCGAGCCGGGTGAAGAAGGCGTCCGGGAAGCCCTGGCGGTGTTTCGAGTAGTCGGAGGACGTGCGTCCGAAGTCGACGACAGAAGGCATGACGGTGCTCCTCTCGGCGCAATCACGAGTGGGACGCGAGCGGAAAGGCTCACATCGACAAGTGAATCGAGTCGAGTCGAGAATGGAGAGACGGGGAGGTTGCGAGAGAATGAGTAGACGCAAGGGTGGACGCTCTCAATCTCGATTCGTCCATCGACCTGAGGACGAACTGGTGACGGCGGTGGAGGCCGCGGCGCTCCTGGGAGTGAAGCGGGCGACGCTCTACACCTACGTGAGCCGGGGGCTCGTGCGCTGCGTGCCGGAGCCGGGCTCGAAGGAGAACCGCTATGTGCGCTCGGACCTGGAGCGGCTGAAGGTCAGACACGACGCGCGGGCGGGGCACGCGGCTGTGGCCTCGGGTGCACTGAGGTGGGGAGAGCCGGTCATCGACTCCTCCGTGTCCCAGGTGGGAGCGGAGGGACTCGCGTACCGGGGGCACTCCGCGGTGGCGCTGGCGACGAGTGGCAGGAGCCTCGAGTCCGTGGCGGAGCTGCTGTGGTCGGGGGCGCTGCCCGAGGAGGACCCACGCTGGGCAAGCGAGGAGCCCGCGTTGCCGCCCTCCGAGTTGGCGAGACTGTTGCCGCGAGGAACGACGCCGGTGGCGGCGTTGTCGGCACTGGTGCCGTTGCTGGCGGCAAGGGATGCGGGGCGTTTCGCGGCGCCGCCAGAGCAGGAGAAGACACGGGCGAGGCGGCTGTTGAGACAGCTGGCGGGCTGGGTAAGCGTGGCGCAAGCACCCGGGCGAGTCGTCCGAGCCTTGCGAGCGCCGACCGTGGCCGAGTCGCTCGCCATCGCGTGGGACACTCAGGTGAAGCGAGCGCCGGAGTTGCTCAATCGAGCCCTGGTGTTGTGCGCGGACCACGAGCTGAACGTGTCGACCTTTACGGCCCGAGTGACGGCGTCCTCGGGAGCGGACCTGTACGCATGCGTGAGCGCGGCACTGGCGGCGTTGTCAGGGCCGAGGCACGGCGGGGCCTGCGACAGGGTGGAGGCGCTGTTGTCGGAAGTGGGGAAGCCGGAGCGAGCGACGGCGGTGGTACACGAGCGCCTGCGTCGAGGTGACGCGGTGCCAGGTTTCGGGCACCAGCTGTATCCCGACGGCGACCCGAGGTCTCCGCCCATCATGGACGCGGCGCGAGAGGTGAAGCCCGAAGCGCAAAGTGTGCGCGTGGCGAGGGCGGTCCTCGATGCGATGCGCAAGGCCGGGCATCCGGAGCCGACGATAGACCTGGGGTTGGTCATGCTCGCGGAAGCACTGGGCCTCCCGCCCGGCGCCGCAGCCACCTTGTTCGCCGTGGGGCGCATGACAGGATGGGTCGCGCACATCCTGGAGCAACGTGAGCAGGGGCACCTGCTGCGTCCCAGGGCGCGCTACGTGGCATCGACGGAGTCGTCGCGAAAGTAGGGATGGCATATGAAATCCTCCGCCCTCATCTCATTCCTGGTTTCTGGAGCGCTGACGATAGCGGCCTGCTCCAAACAAGAGCCGATTCCCACCCAACATGGAGCCGGATGCATGGTCTCCGTCGGAGACAAGCTCGAGCATGTCATCACCCGGTGCGGGAAGCCCTGTGCCTCGGGCGGAATCCCCAAGGGTCCCTGCCGCCTCGATCCACCACTCTTCAAGGTGGAACTTTGCTCAAACGAATGCGTCATCTACCAAGATGTCGCGCTCTGCCTGGTTGGGGATCAGGTGGCCTCGATCTTCCAGATGACGGATGGCAGCTATTGGACGCTCCAGTCATGTGAATGGCCGAACTACTCGAGCCCCACCCAGACACGCTGAGCGCCCTATTTGATTGTCTTTGATGTCATGGTGTTGCGTCCTCCGACTCAGGCGATGTCACCTTCCGACCACCCCACTCACTCCCGGGTTGGCCGGAAGGCCTCCACAGTGGACACTGTCCGTCGTGGACCCTAGACGCACCTACCCGCGCTTCGCCGTCGCCGCCCTGCTGGGCAACATCGCCTTCCTCGCCTCCTGGGGCGTGCTCCTGTCCCGGCCCACGGGCTGGGCCGTGGTCGGCGGCATCCTCATCACCCTCTTCTTCGTCCTCCGCGTGGGCGGCATGTGGCTCTACGCCTCCCGCCAGACGGACACCGCCCCCCAGGCCCGGCGCGCCGCCATCTTCACCACCCTCATCGCCCTCGTCGGCCTGGGCCTCTGGGTCTTCACCGCCGTGCGCGGCCCCCGCATCACCCTCTGACCCCACAAACGCCTCGCGGGCGCTCCCAGACGGCCCCAAGGCCCTCCAGAACGCGCCCGCGCGGTACTCCCGGCTCGCGGCCCCCAAGGGCCGCCACCGTCACACGTTGAAGCGGAAGTGCATGCAGTCACCGTCCTGCACGACGTACTCCTTGCCCTCCATCCGCAGGAGCCCCTTCTCCTTCACCGCGGACTCACTGCCCAGCTTCACCAGGTCCTCCCAGCGCATCACCTCGGCCTTGATGAAGCCGCGCTCGAAGTCCGAGTGGATGACGCCCGCCGCCTGCGGCGCCTTGTAGCCCTGGTGGATGGTCCACGCGCGGCACTCCTGCTCGCCCACCGTGAAGTACGTCCACAGACCCAGAAGCTTGTAGCCCGCCCGCACCACCTTGTGCAGACCCGGCTCCTTCAGCCCCGCGCTCTCCAGGAAGCCCGGACGCTCGGCCTCGGGCAGCTGCTGAATCTCCGACTCCAGCGCCGCCGCCAACACCACCACCTCGAAGCCCTCCTTCGCGGCCATCTCCTTCACCGCCGCGACGTGCTTGTTGGCGTCCTCCTTCCCAATCTCCCCTTCCCCGATGTTCGCCACGTACAGCACCGGCTTGTCCGTCAGGAGGAACAGGTCGTGGATGACCGCCTTCTCCTCCTCCGTCAGCTTCTGCGCGCGAACCGTGACGCCGTTGTCCAGGCCCGCCTTCACGCGGTCCAGGAGCGCCATCTCCGCCTTGGCCTCCTCGCCCGCCTTGCCACCCATCTTCGTGTTCTTCTGGGTACGCTCGCGGCGCTTGTCCACCGTCTCCAGGTCCTTCAGGCACAGCTCCGTGTCGACCACGTCCCGGTCCCTCACCGGATTCACCCCGCCCTCGACGTGGGTGACGTTGTCGTCCTCGAAGCAGCGCAGCACGTGCAGCACCGCGTCCACCTGCCGGATGTTGCCCAGGAACTGGTTGCCCAGGCCCTCGCCCTTGGAGGCGCCGCGCACCAGGCCCGCGATGTCCACGAACTCCAGCGACGTGGGGATCTTCTTCAGCGGCTTGATGAGCTCGGAAAGCTTGTCCAGGCGCTCATCCGGCACCGGCACCACGCCCACGTTGGGCTCGATGGTGCAGAACGGGTAGTTGGCCGCCTGCGCACCCGCGGCCGACAACGCGTTGAACAGGGTGGACTTGCCCACGTTGGGCAGCCCGACGATGCCGATGGATAGCGCCATGGTGTTTCCCTGGAACAAGCGCGCCTGTGGGCGCGCTTCCCCGAACTAGGCCGACCGGCGAACGCCGGCGTTGCCGGTGCCGCTCAGGGGGAGGCCCTGCACGAACTGCTCGGCCAGCGCGCGGTGCTTGCTGTCGTCCATGCGCTCGTTGATGAGCTTGCCGGCCACTTCCATCGCCAGGTCCACGGCCATGGAGCGCACCTCGGCGATGGCCTTGGTCTTCTGCTCGTCGATCTCCCGACGCGCGGACAGCTTCAGCTCCTCCGCCTCCTTGCGGCTCTTGGCCATCAGCTCCTCGCGGAACTTCTCCATCTCCTGCTGGTTGCGGCGCGTCTCCTCGGCGGCCTGACGGCGGGCCTCGGCGATGGCCGTCTTCTGGTCGGCCAGCAGCTTCTCCGCCTCGGCGCGCTCACGCTTGGCGCTCTCCACGGCGGCGGAGATCTGCTTCTCACGCTCCTCGACCAACTGGAGGATGGGGCCCCACGCCTTCGACTTCAGGACGAAGAAGACGATGACGAAGGTGACGAGGGTCCAGAAGATGAGGCCCGGCTGGACGCTCACGAGGTTGCTGGCGGCGAGGACGGAGGGCAGGAACATGGCGGCGTGTCCGGCGTGAGGGAGTCAGTCAGACGGCGAAAATCTCGAGGGTTCTACCACCGGGAAGCACCGGCCCCCGCGAAGTCGCGAGCGCCGGCGCGTTCCAGGCTTGCTGCGAACTGGCCTTAAGCCTTGGTGGCCAGAAGCACGCAAACGACCAGCGCGAACAGCGTGGCGCCTTCGATGAGGGCCGCGGCGATGATCATCGTGGTGCGGATGTCGCCACCGGCGGCGGGCTGACGGCCCGTCGCGTCCATGGCGGCAGCGGCGAGCTTACCGATGCCGAGGGCGGCGCCGATGATGGAGAGACCGGCACCGAGGCCGGCGGCGAGGAAGGCAAGAGCGAGGTTGGTCATGGCGGTGCTTCTCTTTTCGTAGCGAAGGACCCGCTTGTGGGGGGGTCGTGATGCCCTTCAGGACTACCTCTGGCGACCTTTCGAATCGCCAGGTCTCCGACCGGAGCGCCCGACTGCCGGCGCCCCGCTGACTTGTCTCAGGCGTGCGCCTTGCCGTGGTCGTGGCTGGGGCCCAGCTCCGAGTGCCCGTGGCCGTGGTCGTCCGCGTGGCCGTGCTCGTCGTGGTGGTGGCCCGTCGCCACCGCCATGCCGATGAACAGCGCCGACAGCAGCGTGAACACGTACGCCTGCACGAAGGCGACGAACAGCTCCAGCAGGTAGATGGCGAACGCGAACGGCACGCTCACCACCGCGACCGCGGGGTGGCCCAGGATGAAGATGAGGCCGATGAGGAAGAAGAGGACGATGTGGCCCGCCAGCATGTTGGCGAACAGACGCATCGTGAGGGCGAAGGGCTTGGTGAACAGGCCCAGGATTTCGACCGGAATCATGATGGGCCAGAGCAGCCAGTGCACGCCGCCCGTCAGGTGCTTCAGGTAGCCGCCCAGGCCCGCCGCGCGGATGCCCGCCGCCTGCGTCACCAGGAACGTGCAGATGGCCAAGCCCGCCGTGACGGCCAGGTTGCCCGTCGCCGTGGCCATCCAGGGCACCAGGCCCAGGAGGTTCATGAAGAGGATGAAGAAGAACGCGGTCAGGAGATAAGGCACGTAGCGCGGGCCGTCCTCCTTGCCGATGTTCTTGATGGCCATCTCGTCCCGGACGAAGAGGACCAGCATCTCGATGAGGTTGGCGCCCGCGCCGCGCGGCACCAGCTTGGTCTTGTCGCGGTTGCTCCACACCAGCATGGAGCCCAGCAGCAGCAGCGCCGCCAGCCACATCATCACCGTGTGCTTGGTGATGGACAGGTCCAGGCAGCCCTTGAAGAGCCCGTCCCAACCGGAGGGGGCCACCAGCCCGTGGTCCGTCATCACCGGCTCGCAGCTGCCGATGCGGATGGGCGGAATCGCGCCCAGGTGGATGGGCTTGCTGAGCGGGACCTCGAGCTCGAAGTCGTTCGTGTCCGAGACGTGGTGGAGGATGTACTCCGGCACACTCGGCTCGTGCCCCTCGCCGTGGCCTTCCGACCCGGCGGCCCACGCGGTGGCCACGAACAGACTGGCGAACAGCACCATTGCCTTGCGCATCACTCGTCTCCGCCCGCCGCGCTTTTCGACGCGGCCATCACGTAGCTGACTTCAATCCATTGCAGCGCGAAGTAGACCCCGAAGAAGCCGGCGATGAACGGCACCGGCTGCATTCCTCGCGACACCATCCCCAAGAGCCCCGCCACCACCGCCACCATCCTCAGGCCGAACACCACCCCGACCACCTTCAACGCCGCCTTGAGGTCCTGCTTCATCGCCCGCCGCTTGAGCAGCAGCGCCACCACGCCCGTCACCGACGCCAGCCCCACGCCCCACAACGCCGACACCCGGTCCTCCACCACCGTCGGGAGCAGCCCGCCCACCGCCACGCCCACCACCATCACCCCGGCCGCCAGCCCCGCGTGGGACTTGAACGGGTCCTTCTCCTCGCCGTCCTGCCCCGTCACTTGCGCTTCCCCAGTCGGGCCATCTCCCGGAGGAATCCGTAGAAGCCCACGCAGATACCCAGGAAGCTCAACCCCACCAGCAACCACGGCCCCGACCCCAGCTTCCGGTCCAGCCAGTAGCCTCCCAGCACCCCCACCACCGCCCCGCCCACCAGCTTCCACACCGCGTTGATGTAGGGCTGCGCCGCCCTCATCTGGCGAGCCGTGGTCCCCAGCTCGCTCCCATCCGACTGCTCCCGGGGTTCCTTCGCCGCCATTCGGACGCCTCCCCAAACCCTGGGAAACCCTCGGATTTCCATGCCACCCGATCCAACCCCTTCACACGCGGGCGCCGCTTAACACCGAATGCGCGACAGGTGCAACCGGTACAAGCTCACTGGAGGGGCCACCCCCAGCGGGGGTTGAGGGAGCCGCAAGCGCAGCTATCACCTCCAGCGCGGGCAGGCAGGACTCCCCGGGGTACACCGAGGGCCCGGCCGCTTCGTCCCCCTGGTGCCCGGCGCTCCAGCGGCTGGGGTGTCGCCCCTCCGCGCCGGGGTGGGCGCATCGCCAGCTTGCTCCTGGCCCACTTCAGGAGGACTCCATGCCCAAGCCCCTCGTGCTGTCGTCCCCCCGCTTCAACGACGGGGACCTCATCCCCATCGCCTTCACCGGCGAGGGAGAGGACATCGCCCCACCCCTGCGCTGGGAGAACCCGCCCGCGGGGACCAAGAGCCTGGCGCTCATCGTCGAGGACCCGGACGCGCCGGACCCCCAGCGGCCCCAGCGCGTCTTCTGCCACCAGGTGCTCTACAACATCCCCCCTGGCGCCCGGGAGCTGCCCGAGGGCGCCCAGTTGGACACGATGCCTCCGGGCATCCGCGTGGGCCTGAACGACTTCGGCCACCAGGCCTACGGCGGCCCCATGCCGCCGGTGGGCCGGCACCGCTACTACTTCAAGCTGTACGCGCTGGACCTGGTGCTGCCGAACCTGGGGCGCCCCACCCGCCGGGACCTGCTCAAGGCCATGGAGGGGCACATCCTGGGGCAGGCGGAGCTCATCGGCCTGTACGAGAAGGTCCACCACCGCGCCGCCGAGGCGGTGCCGGGGGCGTCGGCCTGAGCCCCTGACGCCGCGAGCGCCTGCCCGCTGGGAATACGGGCGGGTCTCGCGTCAATGACTTGCGGGTGTGGCTGCGGGAGGGCGGCCCGCCCGCATTCCCTTGCATCCATCCAAGGGCGGTCCAGGCGGCTGGATATGTCCTGACAGACGTTGGATGTAAGGGGAAACCGCGAGTCGTTGGCCGCGTCTGTGGTCTGGTCATCGAAGCGCGGGCGGGTGCACTTCTCGACGCTTGCACGCGGTGGAAGAGTCGTGGGTGCCGTGAATCCATCCCTCCGGGGCGGGGCCCCCTATGGCTCCTTCGACGAGATGTCCGTGGGCGTTTGCGTCATCCGCGAGCGCTGCTTCGTGTATGTGAATGACGCGCTGGGCATGTTGGTGGGGCACCCCCGCGAGATGCTGGTGGGCCGCCCGGCGACGCTCCTCCTCACGGAGTCGAGCGTGATGGAGGTCACCGAGCGCCAGTCCCGCAGGCTCCGCGGTGAATCGGTCCCCAGCACCTATGAGGCCGCGCTGCGCACGGCCACCGGAGAACGACAGGTGGAGATGACCCTCATCCCGAGCGGCCCGGACTGGGTGGCGCTGGTCCGCGACGTCACGTCCCGCAGTCAGCGCAGGGGCGTGCTGCAACGACTGGCGGAGCTGGGCGCGGGGCTCCCCTCGCTGCGCACCGAGGGCGAGGTGCTGCGGCGGATGTTCTCCGGGCTGGAGGAGCTGGGGTTCGCCTTCGCGTGGCTGTCTCCCGAGGGCGAGGGCGTCCGGCTGGGACAGACCTATGTCCCCATCCCGTTGGTTCCGCCGGACGCGCGGCAGCTGAGCGGCAGGTGGGTGCGGGACGTGGTGGGGCGCTGGCCGACGATGCTGGCCCGGGCATGGAAGGAGGGCTCGGCGTACTCCGAGGACTTGTCGGTGGAGGTCGGCCACTTCCTGGAGGGCGCGCTGGCGGAGGAGGCTCGCGGCGTCCTGTCGCGGTCGAGCACGTCCCACACCGTCGCGGTGCGCATCGACGTGGAGGGACGTCCCCGGGCGATGCTGGCCCTGGCGGGGGACTGGCTGCGCGAGGAGGAGCTCGCGCCGGTGCGGCTGTTCGGCGCGCAGGTGTCCGCGGCGCTCGACGCGGCGCTCACCATCTCCCGACTGTCCGCGCAGAACAACGCGCTGGCGGCGCTCAACCGGCTGGCGTCGGAGGCGGCGTCGGCGCCCCACCCTCGCGCGTTCTTCGGCCCGGGCACGGAGGAGATTGTCGGGCTGGTCGCCTGTGACGCGGTGACCATCCTGCTGCCGCAGGACCACGGGATGGAGGTGACGTACGCGCGCGGGATGGACCTGGAGGAGGCGGACACGGAGCGCTTCGCGCGGCTGTGGCTCGCGGGCGGGCTGTGCACGCAGGCGCAGCAGGAGGGCGCGCCCCGGGTGCTGGAGACACGCGAGTGCCCGGACGGGCTGCGTGAGGATTTGCAGCAGCGCGGCTTCCACACCGTGGTCATCATCGCGCTGCGCGTGCGCTCGCGCGGCGTGGGCACGCTGAGCGTCCTGTTCCGGGAGCCGAGGACGCTCACGCCGCTGGAGCTGGAGACGCTCCAGGCCATGGGCACGCACTTCGCCGCGGCCATCGAGACGCATCGCCTGTTGCAGGAGCTGCGCGGGCGCGCGGAGGACATGGCGCTGCTGCACGAGGTGGCGCGCGCGCTGGCCACCACGCTGGAGCTCGACAAGCTGCTCGCCACGGGCGTCACCAGCCTGGCGCGCATCATCGACACACCGGATGCATACGTGCTGATGCCGGACCCCTCGGGCGAGTGGCTGGAGGTGCGCGCGGTGAGCGGCAGCCACCCGGAGCTGCTCGGGCGGTGTCTGCCCGCGCGCGCGCCGGACAGCTCCGCGACGGGGCTGGCCTATCTGACGCGCGAGCTGCTCATGGTGGAGGAGGCCATCACCGACGTCCGGGTGGACCAGGACCTGCGCGAGAGCGCCTCCGCGCAATCCTTCCTGATACTGCCGCTGGTGGTGCGCGAGCGGCCCGTGGGGGTGATGGTCGCGTCGGAGACCCGGCGCACCCGGCGCTTCACGCCCGCGGAGGTGGAGCGCGCGAGCGCCATCGCCAACCAGCTCGCGCTGGCGCTCGAGGGCGCCCGGCTGGTGGAGGACCTGAAGGACAGCTACGTGGAGCTGGCCCGGACGCAGGAGCAGCTCGTGCGCCGTGAGCGATTGGCGGCCCTGGGCGAGCTGTCCGCGGTGGTGGCCCACGAGGTGCGAAACCCGCTGGGCGCCATCTTCAACTCGGTGGCCTCCATCCGGCGCATCCTCGGGCCGGACAGCCCCGCCGAGCCGCTGGTGGACATCGTCGCGGAGGAGGCCGACCGGCTCAACCGCATCGTCGCGGACCTGCTCACCTTCGCGCGGCCGCCCGCGCCCCATCCACATCCGGTGCCCCTGGCACCGCTGGTGGAGGACGCGGTGCGCGGGGCGCTCGCGGAGTCTCCTGGCGCCGTGCGGGTGGAGCTGGATTTGGAGGAGGACGTGCCGCCGGTGACGGTGGACGAGCGGATGATGCGACAGGCCTTCCTCAACCTGGCCATCAACGCCATGCAGGCCATGCCCCAGGGTGGACGCCTGCGAGCAGCGGTGCGCAGGGCGGCCGGCTCGCCCGAGGTGATGGTGGAGTTCAGCGACACCGGCCCGGGAATCACCGCCGAGGTGCGCGCGCGCATCTTCGAGCCCTTCTTCACCACCAAGGCCAAGGGCACGGGGCTGGGGCTCGCCGTGGTGAAGCGCATCATCGAGTCGCACCAGGGTCACCTCACCCTGGACTCGCAGCCGGGAACCGGCACGTGCTTCCGGCTCTACCTGCCGCTGGAGGCACCCGCGTCCTCGCGTCCACTGCTCGCCGTCCCGTGATTCCTCGAGAAGGAAGGTCCATGCTCCGTCCTGTCGGCGTCCTGGTCGTGTTGCTGTGTCTCGGGAGCATCCCCGCGCGTGCGGAGCCGCGCACGTCCCTGCGGTTCGTGGGTGAGCTGGGCTTCCTCGACGTGCTCTCGCACAGCCTGCGCCAGGGGCGGGATGGGACGCTGTTCCGCTACACGGAGGATGGCGGACAGGACAACCTCTACACCTTCGTGCGCCTGTCGGCGGAGCTGACGCTCGGCAAGCGACACACGGTGGGGTTCCTGGTGCAGCCGCTGTTGTTCGACACGGACGTGGTGCTGCGCCGCGACGTGCGCATCGACGCGCTCACCTTCCCCGAGGGGACTCCGCTGAACGTGCGCTACAGCTTCCCCTTCTATCGGGCCAGCTACCTGTTCGACCTGCTCGGGGTCTCCGAGGACGAGCTGGCCGTGGGTGTCTCATTGCAGCTGCGCAACGCGAACTTCGTCTTCACGTCGGCGGATGGGACGCTGCGGCGGGCGACTCGCGACGTGGGGCCGGTGCCATTGCTCAAGGTGCGCGGGAAGTGGGCGCTGAGCGAGCGGTGGTGGCTGGGATTGGAGGCGGATGGGAGCTATGCGCCCACGGCCCTCATCAACGGGGATGACAACTCCGACACCACGGGCGCGCTGCTGGATGCGTCGGTGCGCGGTGGGATTCGGGTGACGCCGCAGCTGGAGGCCTTCCTCAACCTGCGCTACCTGGGCGGCGGCGCGCGCGGCGTGTCCGATGACAATGACGACGAGTTCGGAGACGGGTTCACCAGCAATTGGATCTCCACGGCCACGGTGAGCCTGGGCTTCAGCTACCGGATGGCGGTGACGGACTGAGCGGGACCTACCGCCACACCGTCAGCCAGACCACGAACAGGCCTACCAGGGCCGCGCCAACGAACAGCGCCAGGGCGAGCCCGAGTCGAGGCGCCTGGAGCCAGCGCCCGGATGGGCGCTCGGGTTCGACCACGGGCGCCTCGTCCTCTCCGGTGATGGCGCGGACCAGCTCCAACCGACGGGCCTCGATGGCCTGGGTGGCCACCGTCTGGGAGATGTCGATGCCGAAGCCCACCTGTGTCTCCCGGGGCGCGCGCCTGGGGTGGGGGCTCGGCATGGCGGGAGTCACGGTGTCCTCGGACCTGGGGGCGCTGGCCCGCGCGGCGTGGACCTGCTTCTCGATGGCCACCAGGACCTTCGCGGCCTCGAGCGCCTCGGTGGCTTCGATATTGGTTTTAGGCGCGGCTCGCGGCGCTCCGGTGTCGACGCCGTATTGCGCGGTCCGCGACTCGATGGCCTCGATATCGAGCGGGAGCGTGATGGAGGGGTCGGCCGCCACCACACGCGGAGGCACGGCGACAGCGGTGGGCTCGTCCTCGTCGGCGAGTCGCCAGCCCTCTTCGTGCGCCGGCTCCGGACGGCTCGACGTGGGGATGACCGGGCTTCGCATCGCGCCCTGCGGCCCCATACCACGAGCGGCCTCGGTGTCCGCCCCCGGGTGACCCAAGCGGCGTCCGTCGACCTCCGTTCGCGTCGGTTCATCGTCGCCAGGACCTCGAGCACCCTGCGTGGGAGTCGGCTCGTCGACTCCGCGACCGGGTCCGCCAACCGCATGCGTCGGCTCATCATCGCCCGGCCCCGTGTTGCCCCGCCGAAGCGTCGGGACTTCGTCTCCGAGCCGTGGGCTCCCGCGCGCATGCATCAGCTCCGCATCACTTGGGGTCGCGCTCCCACCACGAAGCGTGGGGAGGTCATCTCCGAGCCCGGGCTTTCTCGCCGCGTGCGTCGGCTCATCGTCAGTCGAGGCAGCGCCCCCACCACGAAGCGTGGAGACGTCATCTCCGAGCCCGGGCTTTCTCGCCGCGTGCGTCGGCGCATCTCTCTCTGAGCCAGCGCTCCCACCGCGAAGCGTGGGGACTTCATGGCCGAGCCCCGGCCTGCCGCTTGCGCGTGTCGGCTCATCATCACCAGGCGCCGCAGCGCCTCCACGTAGCGTGGGGACTTCATCTCCGCGTCCCGACCTGCCGCTCGCGCGCGTCGGCTCATCATCGCCAGACGCCGCACTGCCACCACGAGGCAGACGGACGTCATCTTGGAGCCCAGGCCGACCACTCGCGTGCGTTGCCTCATCATCGCCGAGGCCCGCGGCTGAACCGCCGACACGCGACGGCCCGGTATCACCCGCCCCCGTTCGTCCACCCCGAAGCGTGGGCAGCTCATCCGCGCGCCTGGGCCTGTCCATCGCATGGGTCGGCTCATCCTCACCGGGGCCCGCGGCGGACCCGCTGACATGCCCCGTGCGCCCGCTCCGAAGCGTCGGGGCTTCGTCTCCGCGCCCGGGCCTGCCCATCGCGTGCGTCGGCTCGTCCTCGCCGAGACCCGTGCGCCCATCCCGCTCACGAATCGTCTCGTCGCCGCCGGGCCTCGCGCCCCCACCCCGCTCACGAATCGTCTCGTCCTCGGCCGTCGGCGCGGGGCCCACCTGGACGCGCTCGGACGGGACGAAGTCATCCGGCGTGTAGATGGCGTTGTGCTCGAACGCGAGCGCCGTCGGCGGCGCCAGCGTGGCCACGAGCTGCGGCTCGGTGTTCGTGCGCTTCGCCTCCTCGCGCAGCAGCTCCTCGAGCAGCGTCTCCTCCGCCTTCTTCTCCCGCGGGAAGACCAGCGCCAACAACTTCCCCAGCTCCGCGTCCCCCACCCCGGGCGCAAGCTTCGCCTTCAAGCGCGCCAGCTCCGCGCCCATCGCCGCCGCGTCCGGGAAGCGCTGCGCCGGCTCCGACGTCAGCGCCTTCGCCAGGAACGCCTCGATGCTCGACGGCAGCCCCTCCCGATGCTTCCCCGCCGGCTCCCACTGCGGATACGCCGCGCGCCGCCACCGCTCCACCGGGTCTCCCCGCTGCGACAGCGGCTTCCACGCGAACAGCTCCCACAGCAACACGCCCACCGCGTACACGTCCGCGCGCCGGTCCACGAAGCGCTTGCGCGCCTGCTCCGGCGACATGTACGTCAGGTTCCCAATCACCACCCGGGGCGCCGTCTGCTGCTCCTTCAGCGTGGACTGCGCCGCGCCGAAGTCGATGATCTTCACCTCGCCCGCGTAGCTGATGCACACGTTCGCCGGAGACAAGTCCCGGTGCACCAGGTGCAACGGATGCCCTTCCTCGTCCGTCGCGTCGTGCGCGTACGCCAATCCCTCACACAGCCGCTCGCCCAGGTGCAGCACGATGCCCAAGGGCATCATCCGCGCGAGCTGCCGCAGCCGATACGACAGGCGGCTGAGCGTCTTGCCGCGCACGTACTCCATCGACAGGTAGAGCTGCCCCTCCACCTCGCCCATCGCGTACACCCGGGCGATGTTCGGGTGCGTCAGCCGCACCACCACCCGGGCCTCGTCGCGGAAGCGCCCCACGAACTGGGGGCTCTCCATCAACTGCGGCAGGACCTTCTTCACCACACAGGCGCGCCGAGGGCCCTCCTCGCGCGCGAGGAAGACCTCCCCCATCCCCCCGGCGCCGATGCGGCGCACCAGGGTGTAGGGACCGAAACGAACAGGCCCCTCCAGGGGCGGAGGCTCAACCGGTCTGGCCAAGCGCGCGGAAGGCCTTTCTCGCCGCTCCCAGCACGTGCGCCACCTCCGCCTCGCCCATCGCCAGCGAGACGAAGGCCGCTTCGAACTGGCTCGGCGGCAGGTACACGCCCGCATCCAACATGGCGTGGAAGAAGCGACCGAAGCGCCCCGTGTCGGACGTCTTCGCGCTCGTGTAGTCAAACACCGGCTGCTCGGTGAAGAACACCGTCAGCATGCTGCCCACGCGGTTGACGGTGACGGGCACCCCCGCCTCCTTCGCCTCCGCGATGAAGCCCTCCTCCAACATCCGGCTCACCTGCTCCAGCCGCGCGTACGTCCCCGGCGCCGCCAGCGCCTTGAGGCACGCGAGCCCCGCCGCCACCGCCACCGGGTTCCCCGACAACGTGCCGGACTGGTACACCGGCCCGGCCGGCGCCACCTTGCGCATGACGTCCGCGCGGCCACCGTAGGCGCCCAGCGGCATGCCGCCGCCAATCACCTTCGCCATCGTCGTCAGGTCCGGCTTCAGCCCGTACAGCTCCTGCGCCCCACCGCGCGCCAGCCGGAAGCCCGTCATCACCTCGTCGAGCACCAGCAGCACGCCGTGCTTCTGACACAGCGCCTGCAGGCCCTGCAGATAGCCCTGCTTGGGCACCAGCACGCCCATGTTGCCCACCACCGGCTCGATGATGGCGCAGGCGATGTCCTGGCCCTTCTCCTCGAAGATGCGCTCCACCGCGGCCAGGTCGTTGAAGGGCGCGGTGAGCGTGAGCTTCGCCAGCGCCGACGGCACGCCCGGCGAGTCCGGCAGGCCCAGCGTCTCCACACCGCTGCCCGCCTTCACCAGGAACGGGTCTCCGGCGCCGTGGAAGCAGCCCTCGAACTTGAGGATGTGCTCGCGGCCGGTGAAGCCGCGCGCCACGCGGATGGCGGCCACGGTGGCCTCGGTGCCGCTGGACACCAGCCGCACCATCTCCACCGCCGGCATCGTCGCGCAGATGAGCTCCGCGAACTCCACCTCGCCCGCGTGCGGCGCGCCGAACGACGAGCCGCGACGGGCCGACTCGATGATGGCCTCGACGATGGGCGGGTAGGCGTGGCCGAGGATGAGCGGCCCCCAGCTCCCCACCAGGTCGACGTAGCGGTTGCCGTCCACGTCGGTGAGCCAGGCGCCCGAGCCCTCGCGGAAGAAGACGGGGTCTCCTCCGACGCCACGGAAGGCGCGCACCGGGGAGTTCACTCCGCCCGGGATGCGCGCCTGCGCGCGGGCGAACAGGGACTGGCTGTGAGCGTGATTCATGTGGGTTCCATAGCACGCGCCGCGAGGCGAGCCTCCCTCCGAGTAGCCTGCCCCCATGCCCGCCCCTTCTGCGGCCCATCGACCGCCGCCCGCGTTGACCCTTCGTCAACGTATCCCCGGGGAATCACACCAGAACGCACATCGGCGTGATGCCGATGTCCCGGGGGCTGGACACGGGGGTGATACAGCGCTGTGACGACGACGGCCCCGAGGCCACCCTTCCCAGGAGAGCAGCCCCATGGACTTCAAGACGGCGGACCTGTGTGACACGCACGCGGGCACGGCCCACTTCCAGGTCGCCGAGCCCGGCTTCATCGACTTCGGCGGACGCACCACGTTCACCGGCCCCATCAGCACCGTGCGCGCCCCCGAGGACAACTCGCTCGTGCGCAAGGCCCTGGAGGAGAAGGGCAACGGCCGGGTGCTCGTGGTGGATGGCGGTGGCAGCCGCCGCTGCGCGCTGGTGGGGGACCAGTTGGCGCTGCTCGCGCAGCAGAACGGCTGGGCGGGCGTGGTGGTGAACGGCTGCATCCGTGACTCGGAAGAGGTGGGCCGCATGGCGCTCGGCGTGAAGGCGCTGGGCACGCACCCGCTCAAGAGCTTCAAGCGCAACGAGGGCCAGCGCGACGTGGAGGTGCGCTTCGCGGGCGTCACCTTCCGCCCCGGACACCACCTCTACGCGGACGCGGATGGCATCGTCACGTCGGAGACCGCGCTGCCGGAGTCGTCGCTGGACTGAAGCGCCGCGCGCGGGACACGTGGCTTTCCACCTCGTGGAAATCCGTCACGCCCGGGTGGGCCACGTGTTCGCGGGACTGGGAGGACCGCCGCCACCGGCGTGTCCCCGTCCGCCCCTCCTGACAAAGCACATCCAGACTGCGCGCCGCGGCCTTGCGCGATGCATCATCCGCGCGAGACATTTCGCCGTGCGAAACACAGTCAAAACATCCCGCCGAGAAGTTCCGCCCTGCGAAATACAGCCATCGAATTACCGGTGACTGTCTTTTCTCTTCCGAGCGAGTGTGGTTACTGTGCCGCCACGAATCTGACGGGGAGGTTGCGATGCAACGGCTCGTGGTCGGACTCCTGGCGACAGCTCTCTGCTTGATGGCTTGCAAGAAGGAAGAAGCTCCGGCTCCGGAGGGCACGCAGACGCGTCCCGCCGCCCTGTCGGACATCAAGACAGACAAGGGTGTCGACCTGGAGAAGAAGGTCGTCTACATCGGCGCGCTCAACGACGAGAGCGGCCCTGGCGCCGCCATCGGCAAGCCCTTCGCCGCGGGCAAGCGGCTGCTCGCGAGGCAGGTGAACGCGGGGGACTCGGGGCTGTTGCCGCCGGGCTGGCGCGTGGAGCTGGTGGAGCGCGACCACGCCTACAACCCGCAGAACGCGGTGCAGGCGTACAGCGACCTCCATGAGCAGGTGCTGTTCCTGGGCACCAGCTTCGGCACGCCCAACACCCTGCCCCTGCGCGACAAGCTCACGGCGGACAACGTGGTCGCCTTCCCCGCGTCACAGTCGTCGGAGATGGCGCGGCACCAGTACACGCCGCCCATCGGCGCGTCCTACAAGCTGGAGGCGATGCGCGCCCTCGACTGGGCGGTGGAGCACGCGGGCGGCGCGGACAAGGTGAAGGCCGCCATCGTCGCGCAGGGCGACGACTACGGGAAGGACGGGCTGGAGGGCTGGACGGAGGCAGCGAAGCACCACGGCGTCACCGTCGTCTCGCAGCAGAGCGTGGCGCCAGGGCAGAAGGACTTCGCCGCCGTCGTCACCGCGCTCCAGCAGTCCGGCGCCAACTACGTGCTGCTCACGGTGCTGCCCGGGGCCTCGGGGCCCATCCTCGGCACGGCCGCGCAGCTCAAGTATCAGCCGACCTGGATTGGACAGACGCCCGCGTGGGTGGACCGGTTCTTCGACCCGAAGGTCATCCCCGCGCCCGTCTTCGCGAACTTCTACTGGGCCACCGGGCTCACCTTCTGGGGCGACGACGTGCCGGGCATGAAGGACTTCATCGCGCTGCACGCGAAGTACCCAGACACGCCGAAGGACTTCTACACGCTGGCGTCCTACGTCCAGGGCCGCGTGCAGTTGGAGGCGCTGAAGGCCGCCATCGAGGCGAAGGACGTCACGCGCGCCGGCTACCTCAAGGCGCTCAGGAACATCCAGCGCACCACCGCGGGCGGCCTGACGGCGGAGCCGGTGGACCTGTCCCGCTTCCCCTATGCGACGGCGCTGGAGGTGCGGGTGCTCAAGCCCGTGCTGGACCAGGGGAGCTGGAGTGTCGTCGCGGGCTACGCGCCGCCCAAGGCGCTGGGCACGCCCGCCGCGAAGGCCGCCGATGACAGCAAGTAGTCCTCCGCTGCTGCGCGTGCAGAACCTCCAGGTCGTCTACCACTCGGCGGTGCGTGCCTTGCGAGGCATCACCCTGGAGGTCCCCCACCAGGGCGTGGCGGCCCTCCTCGGACCCAACGGCGCGGGCAAGTCCACCGCGCTGCGCGCCATCAGCGGCCTGCTCGACCTGCACGACGGCGCCATCACCCAGGGCCGTGTCGAATTGTCCGGGCGGGATTTGCTGGCCCTGTCCACCGACGGCCGCGTGCACGCGGGCGTGGTGCAGGTGCTGGAGGGCCGGCGAATCCTGGGCGAGCTGTCCGTGGAGGAGAACCTGCTCGCGGGCGGCTTCGGCATGGGCGCGCAGGCGCGCAAGGAGCTGGTCGAGTCCGCCTACTCGCGCTTCCCCGTGCTGCGTGAGCGGCGGCGACAGAAGGCGGGCTACCTCTCCGGCGGTGAGCAGCAGCTGCTCGCCATCTGTCGAGGGCTGATGCGCAGGCCCCGGGTGCTGTTGTTGGACGAGCCCTTCCTGGGCCTGTCGCCGAAGGCGGTGGGCGAGGTGTCGGAGCTGATTCAGCGCATCGCCGCCGAGGGTGTGTCGGTGCTGCTCGTCGAGCAGAACGCGCGCGTGGCGCTGGGCATGGCCAGCCACGGGTACGTGCTGGAGACGGGCAAGGTGGTGCTGGATGGGCCCGCGGAGAAGCTGCGCGAGGACCCGGACGTGCAGGAGTTCTACCTGGGCTTCGGCCGCGAGGGGCAGCGCGGCTACCACGAGCTGAAGCGCTACCGCCGCAAGCGTCGCTGGCTGTCGTGAACCGTGAAGGGTGAGGCATGGCCTTGCTGGAGCTCGACAACGTGGGCCTGTCCTTCTCCGGGGTGCGAGCCCTGGATGGAGTCTCGTTCTCCATCGAGGCCGGCGCGCTGCACGCCGTGATTGGTCCCAACGGCGCGGGCAAGAGCAGCCTCTTCAACTGCGTCAGCGGCATCCACCGTCACATGGAGGGACGCGTGCGATTGGAAGGACAGGCGCTCACGGGCCTGGAGCCACCGGAGATTGCCCGGCGCGGCGTGTCGCGGATGTTCCAGAACCTGGCCCTCTTCGAGCACCTCACGGTGCTGGAGAACCTGCTGCTCGGCCGCCACCCGAAGTACCGCACGGGGCTCTTGCGTCACCTCTTCTGGACGCGTGGCGCGAGGCTGGAGGAGGTGCGTCACCGCGAGAAGGCCGAGGAGGTCATCGACTTCCTCTCCCTGGAGCACTACCGGTGGATGCCCGTGTCGGTGCTGCCCTACGGCATCCGCAAGCGCGTGGAGCTGGGCCGCGCGCTGTGCATGGAGCCGAAGCTGCTGCTCCTGGACGAGCCCACCGCCGGGCTCAACCAGGAGGAGACCGAGGACATGGCCAACCACCTGCTCGACATCCGCCACGAGCTGGGGGTGACGCAGGTGCTCATCGGTCACGAACTGCGCTTCGTGATGGACCTGGCAACACAGGTGACGGTGCTGGACCGCGGGCGCGTCATCGCGAACGGGCCGCCCTCGGCGCTGCGTGAGGACTCGCGCGTGCTCAGCGCGTACGTCGGCGGGGCGGTGGCGGCATGAGTACGGCACTACCGCTGAGCCTGCCGGGCCAGCTCTACCTGCGCGCGGAGCAACATCCGCATGCGGTGGCCCTCCGCGAGAAGCGCCTGGGCATCTGGCGGGAGCTGTCCTTCCAGGGCTACCTGGAGCGCGTCGGGTGGACGGCGAGGATGTTGTGGGAGCTGGGCGTGCGCGCCGGTGACTCGGTCGCCATCCTCAGCGACAACCGGCCGGAGTGGCTGTTCACGGACCTGGGCGCGCAGGTGCTCGGCGCTCGCGGCGTGGGCATCTACCAGACGAACCCCGCCGCGGACGTGGCGTACATCCTCAACGACGCGCGCTGTCGCGTCGTGCTCTGCGAGGACCAGGAGCAGTACGACAAGGTGGCGGCCGTCGTCGACGAGACACCCTCCGTCGAGCACGTGCTCGTCGTCGAGCCGAGGGGCCTGCGCGGCGTGGAGGATTCACGCCTGCGTCTCTGGGAGCGCTTCCTGGAGGAAGGCCGCGCGCTGTTGGAGCGGGAGCCCGGGTGGCTGAAGGCGCAGCTCGCGGCGCGCAGTCCGGATGAGCCGGCGATGGTCATCTACACCTCGGGCACCACGGGTTCGCCGAAGGGCGCGTTGGTGTCGAGCCGCAACATGCTGGAGGGCTCGGCGACCTTCACCGCGCAGCTCGGGTTGGGGCAGGAGGACAGCGTCGTCTCGTACCTGCCGCTGTGTCACGTCGCGGAGAAGCTGTTCAGCCTGCTGTTGCCCCTGGCCGTTGGAGGCAAGGTCCACTTCGGCGAGGCGCTGGAGACGGTGCAGCAGGACGTGGCCGAGGTGTCCCCCACGGTGTTCCTGGGCGTGCCGCGCATCTGGGAGAAGATGCACGCGGTGGTGATGGTGAAGATGCGCGACGCCTCGTGGCTCAAGCGCACCTTGTTCGAGACCTTCACCCGCCTGGGCGCCGGGATTCGCGAGCGCGAGCGGACAGGACAGCGTCGCTGGTGGGACGCGCTCTTGTGGCGCGTGGGCGACCTGCTCGTCTACCGCCCGCTCCAGGAGCGACTGGGGTTGAGGCGCTGCCGCTTCCCCATCTCCGGCGCGGCGCCCATCTCTCCGGAGCTGCTCGCCTGGTACGACAGCGTGGGCGTTCGCATCTACGAGGGCTACGGGCAGACGGAGAGCGCGGGCACCAGCCACCTCAACATCCCTGGCGCGACGCGCCTGGGCACCGTGGGACGCCCGGTGCCCGGCGTGGAGTGCCAGCTGGACGAGGACGGCGAGGTGCTGGTGCGCGGCAGCAACGTGTTCCTCGGCTACCTCAACAAGCCGGAGGCCACCGCCGAGGTGCGTGATGCGCAGGGCTGGCTGCGCACCGGGGACTTGGGCGAAATCGACGCGGACGGGTATCTGCGCATCACCGGCCGCAAGCGCGAAATCCTCATCACGTCGGGTGGGAAGAACCTGTCGCCCGAGCGCATCCAGAACGCGCTGAAGAACAGTCCGTACATCAAGGAGGCAGTGGCCATCGGCGACCGGCGGCCCTTCGTCACCGCGCTGGTGCAGGTGGACCCGGAGACGGTGGCGGACTGGGCGCTGCGCCGCAAGCTGGCCTTCACCTCGTACACGGACCTCACGCAGCGGCCCGAGGTGCGCAAGCTCATCGAGGAGGAAGTCACCCGCGCGAACGAGACGCTGGCGCGCGTGGAGCAGGTGCGGGCGTTCCGACTGCTCGAGCGCGAGATGACGCAGGACGCGGGCGAGGTGACGGCGTCCCTCAAGGTGCGCCGCAAGGCGGTGCTCGAGCTGCACTCCCAGCTGGTGGAAGAGATGTACGCGAGGACACGCGAATGACGCAGCTTCTCCAGCTCGGCATCTCCGGACTGGCGCTCGGGGCGAGCTACGCGCTCATCGCCCTGGGCTTCTCCGTGGTGTATCGGGCCTCCCGGCTCTTCAACTTCGCGCACGGCGAGCTGCTCGCGCTGGGCGCGTTCCTGATGACGGCGCTGGTGGAGGTGCTGCCCTGGTGGCTGGCGCTCGCCGCGTCCGCGTGTCTCACCGGCGGCCTGGCCGCGCTCCTGGAGCGCACGGTGCTGCGCCGCATGGTGGGGCGCCCTGTCTTCACCACCATCATCCTGACGCTGTTCCTGGGGCTCTTGTTGCGCGCGGGCATCGTCATCGCATTCGGCACGGACACGCGTGGAATGCCCACGCCGTGGGATGCGATGGCGGAGGTGCAGGTGGGCAACGCCACCGTGCTGCTGTCCTCGCTGGTGTCGCTGGGCGCGACGACGGTGGTGCTGGTGGGGATGCACGCGCTGGTGCAGCGCACGCCGCTGGGCGTGGCGATGCGCGCGGCAAGCGAGAACCAGGAGGTGGCGCTGGTGCTGGGGATTCCGGTGGGCCGGGTGCTCGGCTTCACGTGGTTCCTGGCGGGAGCGACGGCGGCGGTGGCGGGCGTGTTCCTGGGGATGTTCCCGCGCTCGGTGGATTCGAACCTGGGCTACGTGGCGTTGAGGGCATTCCCCGCCATCATCGTCGGAGGACTGGAGTCGGTGGTGGGCGCGGTGGTGGCCGCGTTCGTGCTGGGGCTCTTGGAGGTGCTGTCCCAGGCGTATGTGAATCCACACCTGGGCGCCTTCGGGCACAACTTCCACGCCGTCTTCCCCTACGCCGCGATGATTCTGTTCCTGGTCCTGCGTCCGCGCGGGCTGTGGGGCGAGCACGAGGTGCGCCGCGTCTGACGACGCGCGCGAGACGACATCATGCCAACGCGCCCCCTGGTGATTCGGTACGAGGACGACCTGAAGCTCTTTCCCGGCCTGTGGCAGCGGGCGGGGCTGCTGCTGACGCTGGCCGTGGGGTTGAGCTACCCGTGGCTGGTGAGCACGCGGTGGCTCACCGTGGGCAACCTGGGGCTGGTGGCCATCGTGGGCGCCGCGTCACTGATGGTGCTCACGGGCTTCGCGGGACAGGTGAGCCTGGGGCACGCGGCGTTCCTGGCGCTGGGCGCGTACACGGCGGCGGTGCTCGGCACGAAGCTGGGCTGGCCGTTCTGGTTGGCGTTGCCGCTGGCGGGCGGTGTGTCCGCGCTGGTGGGCGTGGTGATTGGCGCGTTCGCGCTGCGGCTCAAGGGGTTGTACCTGGCCATCGTCACGCTGGGCCTGGTGTTCCTCACGCAGCATGTGTTGCTCGCGTATCCGGAGGTGACGAGCGGGCTGAGCGGGACGGCGGTGCCGATGTACTGGTGGTTCCGCGACGAGACGGGCACGGCGGCGTCGATGAGCACCGCGTGGAGCGTGGGCGGCGTGCGCTTCGGCTTCGAGCGGAAGCTGTACTTCCTCTTCGCGGGGCTCGCCGCGTTCACGGTGTGGCTGACGAAGAACCTCCAGCGCTCGGACAGTGGCAGGGCGATGATGGCGGTGCGGGACCAGGACCTGGCGGCGGAGGTGCTGGGGGTGGGGACGACGCAGGCGAAGCTGCAGGCGTTCGGCGTGTCGTCGTTCCTGGCGGGCGTCGCGGGGGCGATGTTCGCGTTCCAGCAGCAATACATCACGGTGGAGCCGCCGTTCGATTTGAACCTCTCCATCCAGTACATCGCGATGATTGTGCTGGGAGGGGTGGGCACGGTGTTCGGCGCCGTCAGCGGCGCGCTCGCGTTCACGTTCCTGAGCCCGTTGGCGGAGACGGTGGGCGGCACGATTCCCTTCGTGAATCAGCTCACGTCCGCGCAGCAGTCGACGGTGCTGCTGTCGCTGGTGGTGGTGCTGGTGCTGGTGCTCGAGCCCCTGGGGCTCTTCGGCGTGTGGCTGCGGGTCCGCCGGTACTTCCAGGCGTGGCCGTTCCGTTACTGACGCAAACCGTATCGACGACGTTCCTCGAGGGAGGGAATCACCATGAAGCGCATGCTGCTCAGTGTCCTGTTCGCAGTGCTGTTCTCGGCCACCGGGGCTCAGGCCCAGCAGGCGGACCTGCGAGACTACGAGGCGGGATTTTTCGTCCCGCACCGGGGCATCATCACCAACATGTACCTGCGTCACGTCTCCGCGTCCGGTGAGCGTGACTTCTCACAGCTCCAAGCGGCCTTCCGCGCCACGTACGTGCTGAAGTTCGGCGACCTGGTGGTGGTGCCGCTGGACTTGAGCCTGCCGGTGGTGGACGTGACGGTGTTCCAGGCGAACCCGGCGTCGCCCGCGGGTCCGAAGACGGCGCTGCGCGCCTCGGGCGTGGGCGATGTGACGTACATCCCGACGATTGGATATGGGTTGGTGCAGAACGCCGAGGACAACACGCACACGTGGTTCGCGCTCACGCCGTACGTCACGGTGCCGGTGGGCAGCTATGACAGCAACCGGCTGGTGAACATCGGGGCGAACCGGTGGGTGGTACGTCCGCAGCTGGTCGCGGGTCAGCGCTTCAAGAAGATCTTCACGGCGGAGCTGATGGGCAGCGTGGCGTTCCAGGGGGACAACGACGAGTTCCTGATTCCGAGCGCGGAGGGCGGCTCGAAGGTGGTGATGAGCCAGGCGCCGTCGTTCGGCGGCATCTTCCATCTGGGCATGGACCTGTCGTCCACGTTCTTCACGGGCGCGGGCTACATCGTCGAGGCGTCGGGCAAGCGCACCATCGACACGCCGGCGGGTGAGCTGGAGATCGCCAAGAGCACCACGGTGCAGTCGCTGCGGCTGACGATGGGCATCCGGCTGGAGAAGGCCTCCACGCTGATGCTCCAGTTCCAGCCGGACGTCGCCGCGTCCGAGGGCGTGACGAAGAGCCAGTTCATCGGCGCTCGGTTCACGCACGTGTTCTTCTAGGACGGGCGCGAGTCAGTACGGCACCAGTGGGCTCGATACCCTGCCCCTGGTGCCCATGCCACCGGACGTCATAGCGTCGGTCGTGAGCCCCTATGACGACCCAGCACCAGGAACTTCTCGACGAGCTCGGGCGACGTCTCGAAGCCAGGGGGTTCAGCTTCTCCAGGCGCGCCTTCTTCGCTCCCTCGGGCATCTTCGTCACCACACCGCCACGACGCTCGGCACCTGAGACCGAGACTCGCGACGGTGAGTACACACTCGCCGACGTCTGGCTCTTCGACAGGTCGGTCCACCTGCTTCCCTGTGGAGACGCCTGGGAAGCTCGCGTCACACCTCACGGAGGCCCTCACTGGGTGCGCCGCACGGCGACCCTCGATGAGCTGGAATCCGTCGCGGTCGAAGCATTGGGGACCTCCAGGGTCCCCCCAAGTCCGGAGTGGCGCGTCGCCGAGGACTGGCTCGACTGAGCGTGGCCTCAGACTCGACTTTCGCCCTTTTGGGGTGGGATGCCCAAGCAGGGGGCCGAGAGGAGAGAGGGCTGAGGGTTGGTAAAGAGCGGCCATCGAGACCAGCTGAGAGAGGTGTCCGGCAAGACACGCCTCTTCCAGCACCTTCGAGGTCTGCGATGGCCGCTTCCCATTTGTATGCACTGCTTCGAGTCCTGCAGCTGGTTCGGCCGGCGTTCACCGAGCCCTCGTTCCTCCGCTTCCTGGTGCTGTTCGCCGGCTGGGTGTGCAGTGGAGGCACGCACGCCGTTACCGAGGCGCTGGTGGCCGCAGGAGTGTCGGGCGTGCAGCACCATGCGGCCTTCCATCGCTTCTTCTCCCGGACGCGGTGGAGTACGGACGAGGTAGGCCGACTGCTCCTGTTGAAGCTGGCGGCATTGGGACCCGTGCGGTTGGTACTCGATGACACCCTTTGCAGTCACAAGGGGCCGAAGGTTTTCGGCCTGGGCAGTCACCTGGATGCGGTTCGCTCCACCCGGGCCATGCGCGTCTTCTGCTTCGGCCACGTCTGGGTGACGCTCGCGGTGCTGGTGCACGTGCCCTTTGCTGCGCGCCCCTGGGCACTGCCCGTTCTCTTCCGGCTCTACCGCACCCAAGCCGAGTGCCAGAGGAGGGACATCCGGCACCGGAAGAAAACGCAGTTGGGCCGAGAGTTGGTTGAGCGTGTCCTCAGCTGGCTGCCAACGGGCCCTTTGGAACTGGCCGCGGACGAAGCGTACTCATGCAGCACCCTGCTCAAGGGGTTGCCGCAGCGGCTCGTCTTCGTCGGAGCCATGCGTCCAGATGCAGTGCTGACGCGCCCGCGCGTGCACCGCTGCCGCTCGCGGAAAACGGGGCGCTGGCTGACGCGTGACGTGCCGGTGCCCAAGCCCGAGGCCCTTGCCAGAGATTCAGCGCTCCCCTGGATGCGGCTGACAGCCCAGCTCTACGGCCGCTCGCAGCAGGTGGACTACAAGGAGGTGGTGGCCCGGTGGAGGAGTGCTGCCGGCGAGCGGATGCTCAAGGTGGTCGTCGTGCGGATGACAAGTGGAAGCCGCCCCCTGCGAGTCTTCTTCTGCACCGCCCCCTCCCTGTCTGCCCTCGAAGTGGTGGAACGGTATGCCTTCAGGTGGAGCATCGAAGTGCTCTTCCGGGACTTGAAGCAACTGCTTGGCTTCGCCGACTCGCGGGCCCGCCGTCGCCTGGCCGTGCTTCGCACCGCTCCCTTCGCTGGCTTGAGCTACACCCTTCTCGTCCTCTGGTACCTGGAGCTCACCGCCAACTGGCAACAGCTGAGGGTGCCTCTGCGCCCCTGGTACACCACCAAGACCACGGTCAGCTTCGCGGATGTCCTCCGCCTGGCTCAATCCTCCCTGGCCCGGGCCCGCTGGCATTCGCCGCGTCGACTTCGCGCCAACTTACGTGCTGCCTCTCGCGCCCCGCCATCTCAGGAGAGCGCGGAGTAGACCGCCGCGCTCTCTCCCTCGCTCTAAAATGGCGAAAGTCGAGTCAGAACAAGACCACTCCCCGGGCATTCACTCCGTTCTTCATGTCCGTGAAGGCCTGGTCGAGCTGGTCCAGTTTGTAGGTCGTCGTCACCAACTCATCCAGCTTGAGCTTCTTCTGTTTGTAGAGGTCCAAGAGCCGGGGCATGTCGCGGTGCACATCCGCCGTGCCGAACCAGGAGCCGAGCAGCCGCTTCTCGAACAACGGCAGCACGAAGACGTTGAGGGAGATCTGCTCCTTCACGCTCCCCACGCCGACGACGACGCACGTGCCCGCCTTGCGCGTGCACTGGTAGGCCTGCTCGATGGTCTCCTTGCGGCCCACCGCTTCGTACGCATAGTCCGCGCCCCGCCCTCGCGTCAGCTCGCGGATGCCCACCACCGGGTCCACGCTCGTCGCGTCGATGACGTCCGTCGCGCCGAACACCTTCGCGAACTCCAGCTTCTTCGGGTGCACGTCCACCGCGATGATTCGCTCGGCGCCGGCAATCACCGCGCCCTGGATGATGTTCAATCCCACGCCGCCCGTGCCGAACACCGCCACCGTCGCCCCTGGCGGCATCTGCGCCGTGTTGAACACCGCCCCCACCCCCGTCGTCACCGCGCAGCCCACCAGCGCCGCCTTGTCGAGCGGCGCGGCCTCGGGGAGCTTCACCGCCGCTCGGGCCGGCACGACCGCGTACTCCGACAACGCCCCCAGCGCGGAGAACACGTTCAGCTCGCGCGAGTCCTTGCGCAGCCGCGTGCTCCCGTCCGGCATCCGGTTGCCCGCGTTGATGCGCTCGCCGAGCTCGCACAGGTTCGGCCGTTGGATGCGACAGAAGTAGCACTCGCCACACTGCGCCACCCACGAGAGGACGACCTTGTCCCCCTTCCGCAGATGGGTGACCTCCTCCCCTACTTCCTCGACGATGCCCGCGCCCTCGTGCCCCAGCACACAGGGCAGCTTCATCTTCACCGTGCCGTTCACCACCGACAGGTCCGTGTGACAGACACCACAGGCCACCATGCGGACGAGCACCTCGCGCGCCTTCGGCGGCTCGAAGCTCACGTCGGTGACGGTCAGCACGTCCTTCTCGAAACACACCGCGGCCTTCATGGGGACTCCTGACTCGGATGAGGGAGGGACTGCGTTAGAGCTGCATCGCCTTGAGTTCCTGGAACTCCTCCAGCCCGTAGCGGCCGAGCTCTCGGCCGTTGCCGGACTGTCGATACCCACCGAACGGAGCCAGCGGGTTGAAGCGTCCGCCGTTGATGTCCACCTGTCCGGTGCGCATCCGGCGCGCGACTCGCTTCGCGTGCTCCACGTCCTCCGACCAGACACCGCCGGCCAGGCCGTAGATGGTGCTGTTCGCGATGCGGACCGCGTCGTCCTCATCGTCGTACGGCAGGATGGCGAGCACGGGACCGAAGATCTCCTCCCGCGCGATGGTCATCTCCGGCGTCACGCCCGCGAAGACCGTGGGCTTCACGTAGTAGCCCTTCGGTAGACCCTCGGGTTGCTCGGGCCCACCGGCGATGAGCTTCGCGCCCTCGCGAATGCCCTGCTGGATGTACTCACGCACGCGCGCACGCTGGGCCTCGGAGATGACGGGACCAAGCTTCGCCTCTCCCTGGAACGGGTCGCCCACGGTGAAGCTCGCGGCCACCTCCGCGGCGAGGCGCGCCGCCTCATCGTGCAAGGCCCGAGGCACCAGCATGCGCGTGTGCGCCGTGCACGTCTGACCCGAGTTGAGGAAGCAGTTGCCCACCGTCCGCTTCACCGCGTTCTTGAGGTTCGCGTCCGCGAGGACGATGGACGCGGACTTGCCACCCAGCTCCAGCGACACGCGCTTCACCGTCGCCGCCGCCAGCTCCGACACCCGGCGTCCCGCTCGCGTCGAGCCCGTGAAGGACACCATGTCCACCTCGGGATGACGCACGAGCGCCTCGCCCACCACCGCTCCCGTTCCGGACACGAGGTTGAAGACCCCAGGTGGCAGCCCCGCCTCGTGGAGGATCTCCGCGAGCATGAACGCGTTGAGCGGCGCGACCTCGCTGGGCTTGAGGACCACGGTGCAGCCCGCCGCCAGTGCCGGCGCCACCTTCGCGACAATCTGATGCAGCGGATAGTTCCACGGTGTGATGCAGGCGACGACGCCCACCGGCTCGCGCACCACCAGCGAGTTGCCCACCTGCTCCTCGAAGGCGTGCTCCTGGAGGAGCTGCACGTAGGTCCCCGTCACGGTGATGGGCGTGCCCACCTGGATGGCCTTCGACAGCGCCAGGGGCATGCCCACCTCGCCCGTCATCGTCCTCGCGAGCGAATCCTGTCGCTCCGTCAGCCCCGCCTGGAGCCTCCGCAAGAACGCCGCCCGCTCCGGGACGGTCAGAGAGGCCCAGGCCTCGAAGGCACCACGCGCCGCGCGCACCGCGCGGTCCACGTCCTCCGCCGTGCCCTCGGGAACGCGTCCCATCACCTCTTCTGTGGATGCGCTGAGCACGTCGATGTGCCCACCGCCTCGCGACGCCACCCACTCACCCTGGATGTAGAGCTTGTCGTAGACCTGCATTCGGTTCTCCCAACGTCAGAAGAGGAAGCCGCTCACACGCGCTCGAGGACGGCGGCGATGCCCTGCCCCACCCCGATGCACATGCTGACGAGCGCGTAGCGCCCACCGGAGACCTGGAGCTGTCGCGCCGCCGTGAGGGCCAGTCTCGCACCCGAGGCTCCCAGTGGATGTCCCACGGCGATGGCTCCACCGTTCGGGTTCACCCGGCTGTCGTCCTCGCCCAGCTCCAGCAGCTTGAGGCAGCCGAGCACCTGCACAGCGAAGGCCTCGTTGATTTCGATGATGTCCATGTCCGACAGCGCCAACTGCGCCCGCTCCAGCGCCTTGCGCGCGGCCGGCACGGGCCCCAGTCCCATGGTGCGTGGCGGGACTCCCGCGATGGCGGCCGAGACGATGCGCGCCAGCGGCTTGCACCCCACGGACTCGCCGACACAAATCGAGCCGACGAGCAGCGCCGCCGCGCCGTCATTGATGCCCGAGGCGTTGCCCGCCGTGACGACCCCCTCCGCGGCCAGCGGCTTGAGTGTGGATAACTTGTCGAGCGTCGTGTCCGGGCGGGGATGCTCGTCGACCGTCACCGTGGTGACCGCCCCCTTGCGTCCCGGCAGCTCCACGGGGACCAACTCTCCCGCGAAGAACCCCCGAGCCTGCGCCGTCGCGAACTTCTGCTGCGAAGCCAGCGCGAACCGGTCCGAGGCCGCGCGGCCGATGCCCAGGTCGCGCGCGATGTTGTCTGCCGTCTCCGGCATCGTGTCACCACCGAAGCGAGCCACCACGCGGGGGTTCGGGAACCTGGCACCCATCGTCGTGTCGAACACCTGCGTGTCGCGGCTGAACGCCGACTCGGCCTTGGGCATCACGAAGGGCGCGCGGCTCATGCTCTCCACGCCCCCGGCGACGAAGAGCTCTCCCTGCCCCGTCATGACCGCGCGCGCCGCGTCCAGCACCGCCGCGAGCCCGCTGCCGCACAACCGGTTCACCGTCACACCGCCCACCTCGATGGGGAGCCCCGCGAGCAGCGCGGCGTGGCGCGCCACGTTGCGGCTGTCCTCCCCCGCCTGGTTGGTGCACCCGATGACGACATCCTCGATGTCCCCCAGCTCGAACGGGCCGCGCGTGAGCAGCGCGCGGATGACTCCGGAGAGCAGGTCATCGGGGCGAACAGGCGCCAGCGCTCCCGCGTGACGACCGAACGGCGTGCGCAACCCATCGTAGATATAGGCGCTCATGCGAATCACCTCTCCGGCGTGAGGAGGGAGACACCGAGCCGGGCTCGGCGGGACAACCATGGGCTCGCGCGATAGCGCGGGTCTCCGGAGGCGGCGTGGATGGCGTCCAGCACCTTCAACACGCGTCGCGGACCGAGCGCGTCACCCCAGGCCAGCGGTCCGAGCGGATAACCCAGCCCGAGCGTCACCGCGGCATCGATGTCCTCCGGGCTCGCGATGCGCTGCTGCGCGATGTCGCACGCGATGTTCACCACGGTGGCGAGCACCCGCTGCGCGACGAAGCCCGTGCTGTCGTGGATGCGCGCCACCAGCGTTCCATCCGCCCCGAGCAGCGCGAGCGCCGAGTCCAGGAACGCGGGCCGCGTCACCGGCGTCGTCATCACCGTGCGCCGACGCTCCGGACCGAACAACAGGTCCACCGCCACCGTGCGCTCGGGGTCCAGCTCCAGCGCCAGTGCCGTGGTCGTGGCGTCCCGCCCCAGCGGCGCGAGCAGGCACAGCGACTCCGGCGCGGGATGCTCTCCATCATCTGGGAACCAACCCGCCGCGCGCACCACGGCCAGCAGCGCCTCGCGCCAGCCGGGCTCATCGGCGGCCACCCACACCGGCCGCTGCTCTCCCTTGGGAAGCACGGGCTCCGGCACGGCGTGAGGCCGTCCCCCTTCGTGGGAGTAGAAGCCCTGCCCGCTCTTGCGCCCGAGCAGTCCCGCCGTGAGCCGCTGACGCAGCACGTACGACGGACGGAAGCGCGGCTCCTGGTAGAACTGCTCGTACACGGACTCCATCACCGGGTGCGAGACATCCAGCCCCGTGAGGTCCAGCAGCTCGAACGGCCCCATCCGGAAGCCCGCCGCGTCCCGCAGCACGCGGTCAATCACCTCGAAGGAGGCCACGCCCTCCTGGAGGATGCGCAGCGCCTCCGTGCCGAAGCCGCGCCCCGCGTGGTTCACGATGAAGCCCGGGGTGTCCGCCGCGCGCACCGGCCGGTGGCCCAGCCGCCTCGCGAGCAGCACGAGCGTTTCCCCCACCCAGGGCTCCGTGCGCGCCCCCTCGATGACCTCCACCACCTTCATCAACGGCACCGGGTTGAAGAAGTGGAAGCCACCGACGCGGCCCGGGCGCTCGCACGCCGAGGCGATGGCCGTCACCGAGAGCGACGAGGTGTTCGTGGCCAGCAGGCACTCCGGCCCGACGATGCCCTCCAGGCGGGTGAACAGCGCCTGCTTCACACCGAGGTCCTCGACGATGGCCTCCACCACCACGTCACAGCCCGCGAGCGACGCTTCGTAGGGAACAGGCTCGAGCCGAGCCGTCGCCGCGCGCGCCTCCTCGGGCGACAGGCGACCCTTCGTCACCAGCATCTCGAGCGTAGACGCGACAGACGCGCGGGCCTCCTCCGCGGCCTGGGGACGCGCATCGAACAAGCGGACGGTGATTCCCGCCTGCGCGGCGAGCTGGGCGATGCCTCGACCCATGACGCCCGTTCCGACCAGTCCCAACGTGAGCGAGGGTGCTTGGACGTCGACCATGTCAGCGTCCCTCGAAGGCGGGCTTGCGCTTGTCCAGGAAGGCCCGCATGCCCTCCTTCTGGTCGCGCGTGGCGAAGAGGAGCTGGAAGGCCTTGCGCTCCAGGAGCAGCGCCTCCGCGAGGGACGCGTCCTGTCCCGCGAGGACCACCTCCTTGATTTGTCGCACGGCCAGGGGCGGCATGTTCGCCACCTTCCGCGCGAGCGTGAGCGCCCGCTCCAACACCTCCGCGTCGGGGACCACCTCGGTGACCAGGCCCATGGCCTCCGCCTCCCGCGCCGTCATCGGCTCGCCGGTGAGCAGCAGCTTCATCGCCTTGAACTTCCCCACCGCGCGCGTCAGCCGTTGCGTGCCTCCCGCCCCCGGCATGATGCCCACCCGAATCTCCGGCTGACCGAAGCTGGCGCTCTCTCCCGCGACAATCATGTCCGCGTGCATCGCCAGCTCACAGCCACCTCCGAGCGCGAAGCCATTCACCGCGGCGATGACCGGCGCGGGGCACTCCGCCAGGGACTGCCAGAGCCACTGGGTGTCCCGCAGCAGCAGGTCCACCGGCGTCGCGTCCACCAGGGCCCGCAGGTCCGCACCCGCCGCGAAGAACTCCGGTCCGCCCGTCAGCACGATGCAACGCACCGCCGCGTCCGCCCCCAGCTCCCGGAAGCCCGCGGCCAATTCCTGGCGCAGCTCCAATCCCAATGCATTGCGGACCTCGGGACGGTGCAGTCGCACCAAGGCGATGCCTTCCTCGGGCCTCTCGACGAGCACGTGGGACATGGTTGGATATTCCTTGTTTCGCTATGCGAAACTGAATTTCGCAGACCTTGACCCATTTGTACTGTCTGTTTATCGTGATGGCAATCCCGCTCTTGTCAGGACTGTCATGAGACGCTTCGCAGCCCCCTCATCTCCGCCCAGTGACGCCGGTGCCCCGTTCGTGGAGTCGCTGGAGCAGGTGAGCGAAGAGGAAGTGAAGGACCGTCAATTCGTGACGGCGCTCGCGCGTGGGTTGGAGATTCTGAGGGCCTTCACCCCGCAGCGCCCCATGCTCGGCAACCAGGAACTCGCGGCGAGCACGGGGCTGCCCAAGCCCACCATCTCGCGGCTGACGCATACGCTGACGCGGCTGGGCTACCTCACGTACTCGGAGCGGCTGGGCAAGTATCAGCTCGGCACGCGGGTGCTCGCGCTCGGCTTCGCGGCGCTCTCCAACATGGGCGTGCGCGACGTGGCCCGACCGCTGATGCAGGACCTGGCGGACTACGCGAACGTCCCGGTGTCGCTGGGCAGTCGGGACCGGCTCAACGTGGTGTACGTGGAGCACTGTCGCTCCACCGCCGCGGTGACGCTGCGGCTGGATATCGGCTCTCGACTGCCGCTGGCCACCACGGCGATGGGACGGGCGCTGCTCGCCGCGCTCCCCGAGGGCGAGCGTCGCTACCTGATGGGACACATGGCCAAGCGCGAGCCGGAGAAGTGGCCGCGCATCCAGGCGAGCATCGAGCAGGCACTGGAGGAGTACCGCACGCACGGCTTCACGCTCTCTGTCGGAGACTGGGACCGGGATGTCAACGCGGTGGGCGTGCCGTTCGTCGCGCCGGATGGCAGCGGGCTGTTGGCCTTCAACTGTGGCGGGCCGTCGTTCCTGCTGCCTCGTCAGCGGCTGCTGTTGGACATCGGTCCCCGGCTGGTGAACCTGGTGCGCAACGTCGAGGCGGCACTGCAGCACCGCTGACAAGGACCACCATGCTCACCGCCCGCGAGGACGAGACCCTGGAGCAGCTGCTCTCCATGCTGGAGCGCTTCGTGAAGGAGCGCCTGATTCCCAACGAGCACCGCGTGGCGGACGAGGATGCCATCCCCCGGGACATCATCGAGGAGATGCGCGCCCTTGGCCTGTTCGGCCTGTCCACACCCGTGGAGTTCGGCGGCGTCGGGCTGAACATGAGCCAGGAGGTGCAGGTGGCCTTCGTGCTTGGACAGACGTCGCCCGCCTTCCGCTCGCTCATCGGCACCAACAACGGCATCGGCTCGCAGGGAATCATCCTGGATGGCACGGAGGAACAGCGGCGCAAGTACCTTCCTCGACTGGCCTCGGGAGAGATTGTCGGTGCGTTCGCGCTGACGGAGCCCAACGCGGGTTCGGATGCTTCCTCGTTGAGGACCACGGCCCGGCGCGAGGGCGACGTGTACGTGCTCAACGGCACCAAGCGCTTCATCACCAATGCGCCCGAGGCGGGGCTGTTCACGGTGATGGCGCGCACCAACCCGGACGAGAAGGGGGCCGCGGGCATCTCCGCGTTCCTCGTCGAGGCGGGCACCCCGGGGCTCATCATCGGTCCGTCGGACCGGAAGATGGGACAGAAGGGGACGCACACCGCGGACGTGCTCTTCGAGGACTGTCGTGTCCCCGCGACGCAGCTGTTGGGCGGCGTGGAGGGACAGGGCTTCAAGACAGCGATGAAGGTGCTGGACCGGGGCCGGCTCCACATCGCGGCGGTGTGCGTGGGTGTGGCCGAGCGGCTCATCCGGGAGAGCCTGCGCTACGCCATGGAGCGCGAGCAGTTCGGCAAGCCCATCGCGGAGTTCCAGCTCATCCAGGCCATGCTGGCGGACAGCCGCATGGAGGCCTACGCGGCGCGCTGCATGGTGCTGGACGCGGCCCGGCGCAGGGACGCGGGCCAGAACATCAGCACCGAGGCGTCCTGCTGCAAGCTGTTCGCGAGCGAGATGGTGGGGCGCGTCGCAGACCGCGCGGTGCAGATTTTCGGAGGGGCGGGGTACATCGCGGACTACGGCATCGAGCGCTTCTACCGCGACGTGCGCCTGTTCCGCCTGTATGAGGGCACCAGCCAGATTCAGCAGCTGGTCATCGCGCGAAATATGATGCGCGAGGCGACCTGAGCCGTCCGTTCGAGGCCTGGCCCCCTGGGAGTCTGCATGTCCGTGGCCATCGCAGTCCTCGTCGGCATCGTCGTTCTCGTGCTCGCCCTGCGGCAGTGGCTGCTCGTCCGCGAGTGCACGCCCTGCCCGAGCGAGGCCTTCGACGGGCACATCCACCGGGTGGGCAAGGCGGTCATCGCGGAGCGGCGCTGTGAGAACCCGCGTGCCACGGTGCTGTGCATGCACGGCTTCGTGGCGGACATGCGCTACTTCACGCGCCACTACGAGGACCCGGGGCTCCAGCTCATCCTGGTGACGAGCTGCGACTACCACCTGCCGATTACAGGTCCTCGCGAGGTGCCAGCGCCCTGGGCGAAGGTGCCGAGCGCTCCGGAGGGCACGATTGCCCACGACGCCGCCGTGCTGGTGCAGGCGCTGGAGCATCTGCCGAGGACGGACCAGGTGCGCGTCCATGGGCATTCGCGCGGAGGCGCGGTGGTGCTGGAGGCGGCGAAGCTGCGGCCGGACCTGTTCGAGAAGGTGGAGGTGGTGCTGGAGGCGCCCGTGCTTCCGCGTGCTCGTGCGTACACGCGCCTGACGCGGGCGCAGCTGTGGCTGCTGCCATTCTTCATTCCGCTGTGGCGCCTGGCGCCCATCTCCCGGCACAACCGGGGGGCGTGGGGGCCGCTGGAGGATGCGCGCAAGCGCGAGCTCATCATGGCGTTCCCGTTCAACCCGAAGCGGGTGTCCACCATGCTGACCAACCTGGTGGACCTGGCGCGCTGGTTCGAGGAGCGCGATGAGTCGCTGTTCCGCAACGTGCGGCGCGGCACCGTGCTCGTCCCGGGGAAGGACCGGGTGCTGGAGTCCAGGTCGATGCTGGAGAGCGCGCAGAAGGGCCGTCCGGAGCTCGAGGTGGTGACGCTCGACGGGTGCAGCCACTTCGTGCTGTGGGACCGGCCCGACGCGCTGCCCGCGATGGAACGGCTGCCGGAGCGACCGTCCGCGACTGCGTGAGGCTTCGGGAGTGCACGCCCCGGGAGTCGAACCCGGCCAAGTCGGTATGTCGAACCGATGCCGTCGCCCGCTGGCTCGGCGTGCATGAAACAGCTGAAACAGTGGTCCTGGCAGGAATCGAACCTGCGGCCTCTCGGTTCGCACCCGAGCGCTCTGAATCCGCTGAGCTACAGGACCTGAAGATGTCGCGAAGAGTGCCCCGTACGGGAGTCGAACCCGTCTTCCCGCATAGAGAGTGCGGTGTCCTGCGCCGATAGACGAACGGGGCGGCAGGTACTGCGAGAGAGGGAACCCGGAAACGAGAAGAGGCCGGGTCCCCTCTGGGAGCCCGGCCTCTGAAACCGCCCGGCCACGTCATCGAGACGTGGCCAGGAAGCTCAACGGCCGGGTGGAGCGCTACGGAAGGAAGCGATTCCCTCCCACAGCTCGTCCTCGGAGACGGTGTCCTGCTCGGTGTTCGCGAACAGCACGGCGATGCCGCGGACAGTGTCGTTCTTGCGCTTGAGATTCATCGGGCTCATCGGATTCACCATCGGCAGATTCACCGCTCCTTTCGCCAACGACAGACGCGCTCGACTTCTCGCCCTGACAAAGACATGTGTCTTCAATGCGAGCACACCGTGCACAGCGGCCCGCGAGCCCTCTGGCGCCATCCCCCTCGCCCGGCTCGAAGCCCGCGCGGAATGAGCCGCCCGGTACTATCCTCTCCCCAGGAGGAGACCGAGGGATGCTCGAGGATGGATACACGGAGCTGGCGCCGCCGGCCTTCATGGCCGACCGGGTGGACGCGCTCTGGCGCTACGTCACGCCCTCCACCGCCACGCCAGGCCTCCACCGCATCCTCCCCGACGGCTGCACGGACCTCATCGTGCGCTTCTCGGACATGCGCACCCTGGGACGTGGCGACGAACCCCGCGTGACGGTGGTCGGCCCCATGGAGTCCTTCGCGCTCGTGAAGGAGGCCCCCGGCTCGGTGAGCCTCGGAATCCGGCTCAAGCCCGGCTGGGCGCTCGCGCTGCTCGGCGTGAGCCCTCGCGAGCTGTGCAACCTCAACGTCCCCGTGAAGGACTGCGCGCCAGCCCTCGTCTCACTCCAGCAACGGCTGTCCGCCTGCCGCTCCCTCGAGCACGCCCAGGCCCTGCTCCAACAAGAGCTCCTGCGCCGCAATGCCTCGCCGCGACACCTGCCGAAGGCCCGGACCGCCCACGCGCTCCAGTGTCTCCAGTCCTCCTCGGGACAGGTGCGCATGTCCGCGCTGGCGCGCGAGCTGGGCATCAGCGAGCGGACCCTGCACCGCGACATCCTCGAGGAAGCAGGCACGGCGCCCAAGCTGCTCGCCCGGGTGCTGCGCTTCCAGCGAGCACTGGGGCAGCTTCGCGCGGGGAACTCCGCGCTGAGCACCGTGGCGCTCGACTGCGGCTACTCGGACCAGGCCCACTTCACCCGGGAGGTCCGAGAGCTGGCGGGAGTGTCTCCCACCGGCCTGCTGGAATGAGCCGCGTCCGATTTCTTCAAGACACCCCAGCGGGCCCATGAGAGACCGCCTCCATCGGCGTCCTCACTCCCACCTCGGAGCCCTCTCATGAAGCTCGGCTATGTCATCCTCTACGTCCCGGACGTCCCCGCCACCCTCGCGTTCTACGAGAAGGCCTTCGGCCTGAAGCGGCGCTTCCTCCACGATAGCAACACGTACGGAGAGCTGGACACGGGCACCACCGCGCTGGCCTTCGCGTCAGAGGAGATGGCCGGACAGAACGGGCTCACCGTGCGCTTCCACCGGCCGAAGGAGACTCCCGCCGCGGTGGAGGTGGCGCTCGTCACGCCCGATGTCGCGGGCGCCTACGAGCACTCGGTGAAGGCAGGCGCAAGCCCCGTCCAACCACCCAAGCAGAAGCCCTGGGGACAGTCGGTGGCCTACGTGCAGGACCTCAACGGCGTGCTGGTGGAGCTCTGCTCCCCCATCTCCGCCTGAGGTGAATGGAACCGCCGGGAATCGAACCCGGACCGCTCGGATGCCGTCCGAGCATTCTCCCGTTGAACCACGGTCCCTGAAGGGGTGCTTCCAGCGCTCCGACAGGGAATCGAACCCTGTTCACACGGTAGACGGCCGTGCTGCGATCCAATCGCATCCCGGAGCATGAAACACTTCACATCTGGATGACAGGATTTGAACCTGCGACCTCACGGATCCGAACCGTGCGCTCTGGCCAGACTGAGCTACATCCAGGAAACCACCACTGCCTGCAACGAGTCGGGACGACTGGATTCGAACCAGCGACCTCGCGCACCCCAAGCGCGCGCTCTTGTCCAAGCTGAGCTACGTCCCGTGAAGCACCATGCCGCGGGCGGGAGTCGAACCCGCAACCTCTGCGTTCTGAGCGCAGCACCTCTACCAATTGGGCTACCGCGGCGTTTGAAACAGACGACAACGACTGTGATGGAATGGAGCCGCCGGGGATTGAACCCGGGACCTCTCGGATGCGAACCGAGCGCTCTCCCGCTGAGCTACGACCCCAATGTGTTTCGTGAAGCAGCCTGCGGGAGTCGAACCCGCGCGGTCCTGAGTGGCTCTCAGGTGCCTTTCCCCTCGGCCAAGGCTGCGTTGCGTCCCTGCGGTGTGCTCGTGAAGCAGCCTGCGGGAGTCGAACCCGCGTGGTCCTGAGTGGCGCTCAGGTGCCTCGCCTCTCGGCCAAGGCTGCGTGTGCTGGGGGGCGGGAGGCCCGGAACATGAGAAGGGCCGGGTTCCCTCGAGGGGAGCCCGGCCCTGGTACCTTCGGCCACGTCCTCGAGGGGACGGGCCTGGGGTCTCAGGTTCCGGGCGGTCGACCGCCGGCGGCATCGCCCAGCAGGGCGGGAAGAGGAGCGGGACGTAGCGCGGCGGGCGCGAGCGCATCGATGCCGCTGACAGTGTCGTTCAGGATCTCGGGGTTCATCGGGCTCGTCAGGTTCGCCGTCGTCATGGTCACCGCTCCTTTCAGCGAAAAGAGACGCGCGGATATTTCATCCCTGACATGCGAGTGATTCCCATCCCGTCACGCGCCAGAGCCCCGGGCATCCACGAGGTGACACCCACCCCGGAAGCAGGGCTGACCGCGTCCCCCGTTCGCGCTATGAGGTTCGTGGAAGCCCGCGTCGCAGCGCTCCCTGGCCGGGGGAGGCTCGGACGTCGGGTGAGATGGCCGCTGGATGAAGACCTCCCTCCCCCTCACCCTGGCCGCGGTGCTCGCCAGCGTCGGTTGCTCGGCGGACGACCAGGCGCCCCTGTGCACCGTGAGCCCCGCGACGGGGCTGTTCACCCGCGACCCGGTGGTGGTCCCCCTGGGCACCGCCGCCTCGCTGAGGATGGACGTCGCCACCCTGATGCTGGCCTGCGACAACGGCAGTCCCGCCCAGGCCCCCGACACCGCCACCGCCGAGGTGCTGGACCCGGAGAACCACCGGGTCCCCGCGGAAGTCTCCCTGAGCGACATGGGCGGCGAGGCCACGGTGAGCTTCACTCCCACCTCCGTGGGACGACACCACGTCCTGCTCTCCTTCGCGCCCGTGGGCGGCGTGCGCCAGCTCGGCGTCCATGTGGCCGGCGCGTGGCGTGGAAGCCCCACGCCCGTCACCCTGCCGCTGCCCAGGTGCGGTCAGCTGGACCGCACCACGCGAGGCCTGTGGCTGTGTGATGGCGTGGCCGTGCGCGGCGCCGCGGACCGCCCTTTGCGCCTGGGCACCGCCACCACCCCCGCCGACGTCTCCGTCTCCGGCAACGTCGTCTGGGTGGTGGGAGACGGGCGCGTGCGCCGCTACGTGGACACCGGCGCCGAGTTGGAGCTCACCGACTCGCTGCTCACGGACGCGCTGGGCACCCGGCCCCTCCAGGCGCGACTGGCCTCGGAGAACGAGCTGGTGGTGCTCGACAGCGAACGGCTCCACCGCTTCGTGCTCACCGACGCCGGGGTGCTCACCGCGCCACCGTCCACGCCCTGGTGGGGGACGGCGACTCCAGGGCGCTTCGGGAGGGACCAGTCGACGGGGCTGCTCGTGCGCGCGTCGGCGCGGCGCGTCCTCGTCCTGTCGATGCTCCGTGGCGCACAGGACAGCCAGGCCTGCCCCTTCGAGCCCTCCGTCGAGGGCAGCCTCCTGCCGGTGACGGACGAGCCCTGCGCGCCGCTGCGAGGCCGCCCCGTGGGCCTGGAGGACGGCGCCCTGTGGACCCTGCTCGGCTCCGCCCAGCCCCTGTTCCCCGAGCGGACGCTCTACCGATGGACACTCGAGGGAGGCCGACTGGAGCAGGACGGCGCGCTCGGCCTGGAGCTGTCGCTGGGGGTCACCGAGGCGTTCCTCCACCTGGGCCCCACCGTGCCCACCCTCTACTCCACCACCGGTGAAGCCCGGCCGTCCCAACCCCGGCGCCTGAGCGGACGACCCGTGCTCGGACTGGAGCTGTTGCCCACCCACTTCCCCCTCTCCGAGGGCTCTCGTGACACCTCCCCTCGCTTCCACTGGAGTGGCGATTCGCGTCCCCTCGGAGGCTTCACCACCGTCTACGAGCAGGCCCGGCCCTGAGAGGCCTCGCCCGAGGCCCTCCCTTGGAGCCCACACGGGCGAGCTTTCCGCTCGGGGCCGGTGACGTCCGTGGAAAAAGCGCGCGGGGATGGTTGCCTGCCTCTCGCCGCGCTCGCCGTGCGGGTGTAGAGAGGCCGGCGCGTCGCGACTGGCCGCGCGCGTACACCAGCCGAGGCGAGCCCCATGATGGACAGCCCTCAGAGCGCTTCCCTCTCCGTGGAGGAGCTCCATGAGGTGTGGCCGGTGCTCTCCATCGACGAGCGCCTGGAGGGCTTCCGGCTCCTGCCGACGTCGGTGGCGGACGACTTCTTCCTCGACCTGTCCGCGCGCGAACAGGCGGAGCTCATCACCCACCTGCCCGCCAGCGAGCGGCGCACCTGGGTGCGTCTGTTGCCGCCGGACGACCTGGCGGACCTGGTGCAGGCGGTGGCGGTGGAGCCGGGGCAGGCGGACGCCATCCTCGCGCAGCTGGACGACGC
Source organism: Myxococcus faecalis (assembly GCF_050039385.1). Taxonomy (NCBI): domain Bacteria; kingdom Pseudomonadati; phylum Myxococcota; class Myxococcia; order Myxococcales; family Myxococcaceae; genus Myxococcus; species Myxococcus faecalis. Next base: position 4,360,397 of record NZ_CP144336.1, read on the forward strand.
CAGCCGTCGAGAGGTCAACGTCCTGCTCGCCTACGCGGAGGACGACGCCGGTGGTCTGATGAACCCGCGCTTCGCGCGCGTGCGGCCGGAGATGACCATCGACGAGGCCATCGGCTACCTGCGCAAGCAGGCGCGCGAAAAGGTGGAGACCGTCTACTACGCGTACGCGCTGGACGCCGAGCAGCGCCTGCAGGGCGTGCTGTCGCTGCGCCAGCTCTTCCAGGCCGCCAGCGACAAGAAGGTCGCGGACGTCATGCAGCACGACGTCGTCACGGTGTCGGAGAACACGGACCAGGAAGTGGTGAGCCAGCTGTTCACCGAGCATGGCTTCATGGCGCTGCCCGTGCTCGACGAGCAGAACCGGATGAAGGGCATCGTCACGGTGGACGACATCGTCGACGTCGTCCAGGAAGAGGCCACCGAGGACATCCAGAAGGTCGGCGGCATGGAGGCTCTCGAGGCCCCCTACTTCGAGGTCGGCTTCTTCGGGATGCTCAAGAAGCGCATCGGCTGGCTGCTGGTGCTCTTCCTCGGGCAGATGCTCACCGCCACCGCCATGAGCAGCTTCGAGGGTGCGATTGAGCGCGCGGTGGTGCTCAGCCTCTTCGTGCCGCTCATCATCTCCTCCGGCGGCAACTCCGGCAGCCAGGCCTCCACGCTCATCATCCGCGCGCTCGCCCTGGGCGAGATGCGGCTGAAGGACTGGTGGCGCGTGGCGCGGCGCGAGGTGCTGTCCGGCCTGGTGCTGGGCTTCGTGCTGGGCGCGGTGGGCCTGGCGCGCATCGTCGTGTGGCAGGAGGTGTCCGGCGCGTATGGCGAGCACGCGTTCCTGCTGGGCTGCGCGGTGGCGCTGTCCGTGCTGGGCGTGGTGACGTTCGGAACGCTCGCGGGCTCCATGCTGCCCCTGGTGCTGCGCCGCTTCGGCTTCGACCCCGCGAGCGCCTCGGCGCCCTTCGTCGCCACACTGGTGGACGTCAGCGGCGTCGTCATCTACTTCACCGTCGCCAGCCTCCTGCTGCGCGGTACGCTGCTCTGAACGCGCCTGCCGCGACGGGAGCCCGGCCATGATTCGCACCACCCCACGGCGCACCCTCACCCTGGAGGCCCCCGAGTCCCCGGGCCTCCCCGCGCATGTCAGCGCCGCCAGCGGCCTGGTGCGCGTCGGAGACTGGCTGCACGTCGTCGCGGATGACTCGCTGCACCTGGCGACGTTCCCCGCGCGCGGGGATGCACCGGGGCGGCTGTCGCGACTGTTCGAAGGTGAGCTGCCCGAGGAGCCCGCCGCACGCAAGGCGGCCAAGCCGGACCTGGAGGCGCTCTGTCTGCTGGGTCCCCTGGCGGGTGCGCCTCATGGGGCCCTGCTGGCGCTGCCCTCGGGCTCCACCTTGGCGCGCATGCGCGGGGCGCTGGTGACGCTGGGCGCGGATGGCTCGCTCACGGGCGAGGTCCGGACGGTGGACTGCGCGACGATGTACCAGCAGCTCTCGCGGGAGCTGGGCTCGCTCAACATCGAGGGCGCGGCGGTGGTGGGTGGACGGCTGCGGCTGCTCCAGCGGGGCAACGGCGACGCGGGCGTGGATGCGCTGGTGGACCTGGACCGGGAGCGCGCGATGCGCGCCATCGAGGTGGGCGCGCTGGGGCCGGAGGTGGTGCGCACCACGCTGCGCTGGGAGCTGGGCCGCACGGGCGGCGTGCGGCTGTCCTTCACGGACGCCTCGCCCCTGCCCGATGGACGGATGATCTTCACCGCGACGGCGGAGGCCTCGCCGGATACCTATTCGGACGGCGCGGTGGCGGGCTCCGCGGTGGGCCTGCTGGCGCCGGATGGGACGCCGCTGTTCCTGGACGTCGTCGACGCGAAGGTGAAGCTGGAGGGCGTGGACGCGCGCGTGGAGGGTGGACGCGTGCACCTGCTGCTGGTGGCGGACGCGGATGACCCGTCCGTGGCGGCGCCCCTCTTGGAAGCGGTGCTGGACGTCCCGGCGTAGCGGCGCCGGTCAGTCGTGCTCGTGCGCGGCTTCTTCGGGCCTGCCGCCCACGGCCTCGAGCGAGGAACGCGCGGGACGGGCGCGGTCGAACGCCACCTCGCGCTGGCCCACACCCTCGGCGGTGGTGTTGGCGATGCGCTTGCGGGCGCGCGCAATGTAGTCCTGCACCAGCGTGGGGTCGGGATGCGTCTTCAGCGTCTCCACCCACGTCTCGATGGCCTTCTCGTGCTCGCCGGCGTCCGAGCGCAGCTTGCCCATCTCGAAGAGCGCGTGCGGGGACAGCTCCGAGTCCGGGAAGCGCGTGCGCAGGTCCGCGAAGGCGCGCGAGGCCTCCTGCCGACGGCCCTCCATCATCGCGATGGCCTGGGCCTGGAGGAACAGCGTGTCGTCCACGAAGACGCTGGTGGCGAAGCGCTCGACGAGGCGGCGCGTCTCCAGCTCGCACTGCTGATAGTCACCCAGCTCGAAGTAGAGCTTGGCCACCTGGTAGTGCAGCTCCGCGCCCTGCGGCGGGTTGCGCTGCAGCGCCGCGGTGAGCTGGTCGATGGCGCCGCGCAGGTCGCGGTAGTGCACGCGCAGCAGCTCCGCCAGGATGATGCGGGCCTCGAGCGCCTCGGGGGACTCGGGGCACTGCTGGATGAGCTCGCGGTAGACGCCCACGGCCTCCTTCACCTTGCGCTGCTCCAGCCAGTAGACGTCCGCGGCGCCCTTGAGCGAGCGGGCGCGCAGCACGAGCGCCTCCGGCGTGCTGTCGTGGCGCAACATGTCGAAGGCCTTGCGGTACTCGACGAGGGCCTCGTCCGGTCGCTTCTCGAAGGTGGCGTCGCGAGCGCGCTGCAGGTGGTCCACCGGCTTGTCGCGACACCCGGCACCCGCCAGGGCCAGCACCACGAGCGACAGTCGCAGCGTCCGCACTAGCACTTCTCCGGGATGATGGTGACGCAGCGCGACTCCACGCAGCTCACGCACTCGGCGATGGGCGAGACGTCGGTGACGCACACATCGACACGGGAGGTCCGCGGACAGTCCTCGGAGGTGACACACCGATAGACGCTCCCGTCGTCACGGGTGACGTCCTGGGACGTCGAGCCACAGACCTCCAGGTCGTTGCATCCCAACAACCCCGCTCCAAGGGCGGCGAGGACCGTGTGCGCGGTGCGTGTCACGGCGGCGGTTCTACCTGGATTCGACCACGTCGTCACGGACCGGTGTGCCCGCTCGCCTGCCCAGCGGAATCCCTTGCGACCCGGCTCCACAGGGGGTGAAGTCTGGAAAGCGAGCGTGTCATGAAGTACCCGCTACAGGGTGGAGGTGTTCTGCCCTCAGCGGGCCGTGCGGCGTGGTAGGCACGGGTACGCTTGGAGCGAGGTCCCGCGAATGAAGTTCGAGCTAGAGGTCCACAACTACCGTGCACTGCGCCAGACGGAGTGGAGTCCGCATGGAGTCTGCGCGCTCGTGGGGCCTAACGGAGCTGGCAAGAGCACTCTGCTCAAGGTGCTTCAGTTGCTTCGACACACGTTCGAGTTGGGACCTATCCCCGCGATCAACGAGCATGGAGGAATGGAGGGGCTCCGGAACTTCGATGCCGAACCGGGCAGCGCCATTCTCTTCAGCATTCATACACAGGGCAGTGCGTATTGGTGCTTCAATCTTAGCTCCTACTTCACCCAGGACTCCAACGCCTACTCGGAAGAGATCAGCGACCACACCAGCAATGTGGGGTTCCGCGACATTGGCGCATCGCACCTGGAGATTGAGAACGAGCGTGTCCCCGTAGATGGACGGAGCCTCCTGCGTGTCGCAGCGGATGCGTTCAAGCTCACGCCTGCCCTGCAGGAGCTGAGGACATTCATCCTGTCGTATCGCTGCTATGCGGACTACCACCTCGCGCATCTTCGCGAGAACGGCTCCACCATCAGTTCGGACAAAGCTCTCGACCTCCATGGACGCAATGTGTTCTCGGTCTTGCGCAACTGGCGCGACACCCGGAATGACCGCCTGAGGTATGACTTCGTCCTCAACGGTCTTCGGACCCTATTCCCGGACGTCTTCGCGGACCTCGACTACGAGACGGCTGGCACGACCGTCACGGCGCGTGTCGTCACTCCCAAGCCGGATACTAGTTACCCCATCACCTTCGCCCCCAACGGACTCCTCACCGCCCTTCTTCATCTCTGCGCGGTAGCCTCTGTCCCCGAACACGGCATCGTGGCGCTCGACGAGGTCGAGAACTCGCTGCACCCGTACGCCATCAAGCACCTCGTCGAGATCTTCCGCCGCTGGTCAGCCAAGATGGACTGCACCATACTCCTCGCGACCCATTCGCCCGTCGTGCTCGACCAGTTCAAAGAGTGCCCCGAAAAGGTGTTCGTCATGGAGCGGAACCAGGAGACCAACCCCATGCCGCTCCCCAAGGTCCGCGACTCCGAATACCTCTCCCACTTCTCCCTGGGAGACCTCTACGCTCACCTGGACTTCGGCGCTCCCGTCGAGCCCCCGAAGAGCTGAATGAAGCAGGTCATCCTCCTCACCACGGGAGATTGCGAGAACCTCTCGCTAGGCCGCTCGCTCAAGCGCTACTTTCCGAGCGCGGAGTTCGTCGCACTCAAGCGCGACTCGTTCACCAGCACGCGCATCCCCATCACCCCACCGCCACCACGCCCGCGTGGATTGTCGTCCGTTGTCGACCGCTTCGCGCAGATGATGGTCGCCTCCACAGACCCGGGACGGGATGGCGTCGCCCCTGACCTGGTCCTCGCAGTGGATGACGTGGAGTTGGTGAACCTGGACCAGATTGGCGCTGTGACTGGCCTCCTCCGAGATGCCATCAAGCGACATCTGGACACGCACACCTGGTCCAGCATGCGTCGTAAGGAGCAGACCGCAGAACGTCTTCGCGGACACTGCTCGTTCCACCTGTTGTGTCCCATGGTCGAGGCCTACTTCTTCGGGGAGCCCCAAGCCCTTGTACGAGCGGGAGCACGCATAGCGTCCACCATCGATCCAGCAGCCCGTGACGTTGAGGACTTCCTGACCGATGACACTTCGTTCCTGGTCGTCCCTGACGGCAAGAACTATTGGGCGAAGACCGACCGGAAGAAGCACCCGAAGCGGTACCTCCAATACCTCGTGGAGCCGGAAGGAACGAACGAGCAGCCGTATCGCGAAACGGAAGGCGGAGCACGCGCACTCGGCGATTTGGATTGGGCGCGCGTCCTGACCAATCCAAACCATACTTCCCTGGCCCGCTCACTCTTCGCGGACCTCGCGGATGCCCTCGGCGTCGACAACCCGTTCCCTGGTCCCTGTCATCCGCTGACCTCTCGGCCGGGCATCCATCGGGTGCTTCGGAACCTCTGAAACGTCGAACCGAACCGGGCTGAATAGCGCGCCCCTATCGTCTCGACATCGACCGTCTCATCAACCCTCCCCGCTCCGCGCCGCTCATCCCCGGGACGGACCGCTCATGGAGTATCCGGAGCGAGCACGATTCCGGGGCGTACCTTTCTCCTCGTCCGACACCGCGCCTCCCGCGGCGTCCGTCACCCGAGGAAGGTCCATGCGTCCCACGCCACTTTTGACCGCGCTCTGCACCCTCTGTCTGCTCGTCGGCTGCGCCACCACCTCCAGCCCCTCCACCACCGCCGCGGCCACCAGCGCCCCCGCCGCCCCGGCCGCCTTCCAGGTGAAGCGCTCCGGCAAGGGACGCCCTGTCCTGTTCATCCCCGGCCTCGCCTCATCCGGCGCGGTGTGGGACGAGACGGTGGCCCACCTGAAGGGCGGCTACGACAGCCACGTCTTCACGCTCGCCGGCTTCGCGGGTCAGCCCGCCATCCCCGCGCCCTTCTTCGCCACCATTCGCACGGCGCTCATCGCGTACATCCGTGAGCACAAGCTCGACAAGCCCATCATCGTCGGACACAGCCTGGGCGGCGTGCTGGCGCTCTCGCTGGCCGCCGAGGCGCCCGACCTGGTGGGCGGTCTCTTCATCGTGGACAGCGTGCCCTTCCTGCCCGCCCTCATGTATCCCGGCGCCACCGTCGAGACCGCCCGACCGTTCGCCGAGCAGGGCCGCGCCCACGTGCGCCAGCAGACGCTAGAGCAGCGCACCCAGGCCTCTCAACAGGCGATGCGCATCTACGCCACCGACGAGGCCCGGCGCGAGGTCGGCGTCCGCTGGGGCGTCGACTCCGACGCGGAGACCATCGCGCAGGCCATGTACGAGATGTCCACCACCGACCTTCGACCGGAGCTGCCGCGCATCACCGCGCCCACCTTCGTGTTCGGCTCGTGGGCCGCGCTCAAGGGCAGCGTCCCTCGCGAGAACATCGAGGCGCTCTATCGCGGCCAGTACCAGGGCCTGTCCACCGCGCGTGTCGTCATGCACGACACGGCCCGGCACTTCATCATGTGGGATGACCCCGAGGGCTTCTTCACCACGCTCGACGGCTTCCTGAACGAGCACGCCCGCTGACGCGCGTGGAGTCCCACCGCTGAAGCATGATGGACTTGAGGTCTTCATGACGGCAGGAGCACGCATGTCATCCCGACGCGCCCGGGTCTACGCCGCCTGCCAGGCGGGCGGCTGGGGCCTGTACGCCCTCATCAATGCCGTGCTGTCCGTGCTGTCCGTCGTGATGATGCAGCGGCCCGATGAGCAGTTCGCGCGCAGGATGCTCTGGCTCGTCGCGATGAGCCTCTCGGGCGTGGTCATCACGCACGTCGCCCGGGTCCGACTCGGCTTCCGGGAGTGGGCCCGGCTGTCCCTGTCCCGCCTCACGCCCCGCGTGCTGCTCGTCTGTCTGGCGATGGGGGCCACCCAGTCCGTGGTGGCCCACGTCCTGTCCCGCTTCGTGTTCCGCATCCAGGGGTTCGAGGACTTCTCGCTCACGAACGTCATCTTCGGCGGAGCCTTCTGGTCCGTGGTCATGATGATGTGGCTCCTGACGTACTTCGCGGTCCACTTCGTGGAGCGCGCGCGCACCGCGGAGCACGAACGGCTGCAGCAACACATCGCCTCGCAGACCTCGGAGCTGCGCTTCCTCAAGGCCCAGCTCCAGCCGCACTTCCTCTTCAACTGCCTCAACAGCGTCCGGGCCCTCATCGTCGAGAACCCCGCCCGCGCCCAGCAGGCGGTGACCCACCTGTCCTCGCTGCTGCGCTACGCGCTCGCCTCGAAGGACGCGGAGACGGTGCCGCTCGGGCGGGAGCTCCAGGTGGTGCGTGACTACCTGAGCCTGGAGGCCATCCGCCTGGAGGAGCGGCTCCACGTGCGCGAGGACGTGTCACCCGAGGCGCTCGCCGTACCCGTGCCCGCGATGCTGGTGCAGACGCTGGTGGAGAACGCCATCAAGCACGGCATCGCCCCTTCGCCCGAGGGCGGCGCGGTGACGGTGCAGGCCCACGTGCGCGAGGGCTCACTCCTCCTCGAGGTGGCCAACACCCCCGCGCCCGTCGGCACACCTCCCGCGCCCCACTCCGGCGGCGTGGGACTCCACAACGCGAGCGAGCGGCTGCGGCTGCTGTGCGGCACCACCGCGTCACTCCAGCTCGACCAGAGCGGGGCCGCCCTCACCACCGCGCGCGTCCGCATCCCCCTGCCCCCATGAGAGTCCTCATCGTCGACGATGAACGCCTGGCCCGCGCGGAGCTGCGCCGACTGCTCGCCGCATTCCCCGACGTCGAAGTCGTGGGCGAGGCCACCCACGTGGACGACGCCTGTCGTCAGGTGGAGTCGCTGGAGCCAGACCTGCTCCTGCTCGACATCCAGATGCCGGGAGGCAGCGGCTTCGACGTGCTCGCCCGGCTCGACGAACCTCCCGACGTCATCTTCACCACCGCGTTCGATGCGCACGCCGTGCGCGCCTTCTCCGTCAACGCGCTCGACTACCTGCTCAAGCCCATCGAAGCGGAGCGACTCACCGAGGCGCTGGAGCGGGTCCGGCAGCGCAGCCGACAGACACAGCGCGCATCCGAACCGACACAGGCCTCGGGAGCGCCGCTGGAGCGCGTCTTCGTGAAGGAGGGCGAGCGCTGCTGGCTCGTGCAGCTCTCGCAGGTCCCGCTCATCACGTCCGAGGGCAACTACTCACGGCTGCACCTGGCGGGACATCAGCCGCTGCTCTTGCGCTCGTTGAGCTACCTGGAGGAGAAGCTGGACCCCGCGCGCTTCTTCCGCGCGAGTCGACAGCACCTCATCAACCTGGACTTCGTCGACACCCTGGAGCCGGGCCCCGGCGGCACGCTGGTGGCGCGCCTTCGCGGAGGCCCGGAGGTGGAGATGTCACGCCGTCAGTCCCAACGCTTCCGCGAGCGCATGAGCCTGTGAGCGTGCGTCAGTTGGCGCCGTGCTGCGACTTGGACGACTTGCCGGAGGTGAGCACCGGGTCCACCGCCGCCACGCTGTTGCGGCGGCGCGTCTGGCGTCCGCGCTCCTCCATCTTCTCGTAGTGCTTCATGCGCGCCAGGATGTGCGGCTCCGACGTCTGACAGTGCAGCTGCGTCACCTCCTGATGACGACGCCCCAGCTCCTGCCACGTCTGGAGCATGGCCTGGTTGCCGAGCAGTCGCTCCTCGACATTGTCCAGCACCGCGTCCAGCTCCTCGGCCTCCGCCTCCAGCACCGCGAGCCGCTCCCGAGATTCTTCAGACGGCGTCGAGCACCCCGTCGTCATCACGAGGCCCACCACCACCGACAGCCCGAGCCACCTCTGCATCCCCACATCGCCTCCCACGTGTCTCGCGCCGGCCAGCGGCCTCATGTGCGAAGCCCAAGGTAGGGAGGGCCCCATGACGCGACAACCCGTGCGGGCAAGCGACCCCGTCGACTTTTCAGGAGCCGACGATTCGCCGCACCCAGGCGTGGATTGGAGGAATTCGAGGGACGGACAGGTGCTACGAGCGGTGCCGCAGGATGAACTCGCACACCTCGCGCGCGGCGCCGAAGCCCGCGGGCTTCTGTGCGACGTAGTGCACCTGGGCGCGGACCTCGTCAGGGGCCTCGGGCGGCGCGGAGGAGAAGCCCACCGCCTTGAGCAGCGGCAGGTCCACCACCTCGTCCCCCATGTAGCCACACCGGTCCGCGGAGACGTTCAGCAGCGCGAGCAGCTTCTCGAAGTGCGCGACCTTGTCCTGGCTGCCGAAGTGCACGTGCTTGAGGCCCAGCGACTGCATCCGCATCTGCGCGGACAGGCTGTCGCCCCCGGAGATGGCGGCCACCTCGATGCCCACCTCCTGCAGGCGCTTGATGCCCATGCCGTCGCGCACGCTGTACATCTGCGTCCAGCCGGAGTTGGGCACCCAGAAGATGCGCCCGTCCGTGAGCGTCCCGTCGATGTCGAAAATCATCACCGACAGACGCGACACGCGCGCCTTGAGCGATTCCAGGTCCTGATTCATCGCGAAGGCGCCTACTTCGGCACGGCCTTGAGCGAGGCCTTGCCGTCCTTGATGACGACCTTGAACTCCACCGCCTTGGCGTTGTGCTGCTTGAGCAGCTCCGGCACCTGCTTGCGCAGCGTGGCGGCCACCGACTCGTAGGACATCTTCGAGGTGTCCTCCTGGCAGCGCCGCTTCGCGGTGACGTACGCGTCGTACACGGCGCGCAGCTTGTCGTCCGACATGCCGCCGCCTCCCGCCGCCGCGGGCTTGGGCGCCGCCGAGGCCACGGGCGCCGCGGGCCTGGACGCCGCGGCGGGCGCCGTCGTGGGACGTGCCACCGGCGCGGGTGTCCCCGCGGGCTTCGCGGCCATGCCCGGAGGGACCGCGGCCGAGCCTCGCGCCGGCGTGCCCGCGAGCGGCGACGTCACCGTGGGCAGTCCGCGCGCGGGCGTCCCCGTCACCGGCGCCACGGCGGGCGTCAGCGGGGCGATTCCCGGGATGCCTCCGCGCGACCCGGCGGGGGCGGCCACCGGCGCCACGCTCGGCGCCGCCGAGGCGCTGGCCACCGCGGGCGTGCCACGGAAGGGCGTGCCCCCGGCGGAAGGCGTGGAGGCGGCGGCCGCCGCGGCGGCGATGGCCGCGGCCAGGGGCGGCTCGTTGACGGGGCGGGGGCGGAGCACCTCCTCCACCTCCTCGAAGTCCATGTCGGAGATGTCCTCCGGCAGCTCGACGACGCCCTTCTTCGCGTCCTTGTTCGCCGAGCCTCCGCGCACCTCCGCGCGACGCCGGGCCTTGAACAGGTCGCGCTTGTACGTGCCCGCTTCGATTTCCTGCAGCGTGCGCACCCACAGCCGCTCGTACGTGAGGAACTTGCTGTGGATGCTGCCCACGCGGAACTTGGCCGCGGTGCTGCGGATGAACGACGTCTTCAGCTTGTTCACCCGCTTCTTGAAGTCCTCGTGGGCGCGCGTGGGCGGGTTGCGCTCGTTGCCCAGGAAGTACTGCTCGAAGAGGTTGCGCAGCGCGGCCAGCTCCGCCTCCAGCGCCTCGCACTCATGAAGGACGGCCTCGCTGGAGCTGGTGTCCGCCGGGGCCTTCGTGGCGGGGGACTTCGCGGCGGACTGTCGGGCGTCGGGGGGCGGCATGACGTCTCAGAGTGTCCCCAACCGGCGTCCGGGGATCAACCTCACGCCGCCGACGGTGTCGGTCCGGCCTCGCCCGCCACCTCGCCCGCCCCTCGCCGCCCCTTCTGGTAGAGCAGCGTCGCCCCGAGGGCGAACATGCACAGGGAGATGGACTGGCTGGTCGAAATGTTGAACCAGGCCTCCAACGGCACCGCGTCCGCCAGCCCCTGGGCCCCCAGGGACTCGAGCAGGCCGTGCAGCGTCCCGCGCTCCACGTCTCCGCGGAACAGCTCCACGGTGGTGCGCAGCACCGCGTAGGCCATCAGCCACAGCGCGAAGATGTGCCCGTGGAAGCGGCGCAAGCGGCGGACGTACAGCAGCGCCACGAAGAGGACGAGCTGCCCCAGGGACTCGAAGAGCTGGGTGGGGTAGACGCCCAGGGTGTGTCCGTGCTGGGCCACCCAGTCGGAGATGCGCACCGCGTCCGGCGTAGCCTGGTGCAGAATCTGGCCTGTCGCCTCCACGACGAAGCGCGTGTCGTCGAGCTGGGAGGTGTACGCGAGGCTGGAGGCATTGCCCACCTGGCCGAACAGGTCCTGCGCCAGCCCCGAGCCCGGGAAGTGCACCGCCGTCGCGGAGTGGGCCGGTGCCACGTCGCCCCAGCAGCAGCCCGCGCTGAAGCAGCCCAGCCGCCCCAGGCACTGTCCCAGCGACACGGTGGGGATGCACACGTCCGCCAGCCGCAGGAAGTCCATGCCATGGGCGCGCGCGAAGAACCACGCCGCCACCGCCGCGCCGATGAGCCCTCCGTAGAAGACGAGCCCGCCGCCCAGCGACAACGCCTGCGTCCAGTCGCGCGAGTAGTCCTTCCAGTTGACCAGCACGAAGAGCAGCCGGCTGCCGCCGATGCCGCCGATGAGCACCCAGAAGGCCAGGTCCATCACCTGCTCGCGCTTTTTGGGCCCCTCCACGTCCACCCACTGGCCATCGACGAGCTCGACCCTGCGCCACTCGTCCCGCGCCAGCCGCCCGGCCACCGTCACCGCCGTCATGAAGCCCGTGGCGAGCAGCACGCCGTAGGTGTGCAGGGGGATGCCCTCGCCCTTTCCACCGGGGAAGGCGCTCTCCGGCAGCGCGTACTTGAGGCCGAACCACGCCAGCCCCGCCCCCGCGAGCCCGAAGCCCGCCGCGCGCAGGAGCCGGTCCGCGAGCACCACCGCCTTGCGCGTGCCCGTCTTCGGGTCCACCTCCCCCACCGCGCCGCGCCACCCGTTGAAGGCGATGTAGCCCACCGTGCCCACGGCGAGGGCGTACAAGAGCAGCTGCGCCCACAGGCTGGTGAAGGTGAGGCGGAAGAGGACGGGGAGCATGGAGACCTGCCGGAGGACGGGAGGGGCGGCGTGAGCACGCGGGAGGCTATCCGCGCCACGCGTCGGAGCAAGGCGGGGAGCACGCCGGTCCGCTCGGGCGGCCCTCCGGCGAGGTGACGCTCAGGCGGCCTTGGTGGGCGCCGGTGCGGGCTTCTCCTTGCGCACGAAGGCGTCCACCAGCAGCAGGCCCACGCCCACGCAGATGGCCGCGTCCGCGACGTTGAAGGACGGCCACGCCGCCTTGTCGAACCAGTGGGCCTCCAGGAAGTCGATGACGAAGCCCCGGGCCAGCCGGTCGATGTAGTTGCCCAGCGCGCCCCCCAACACGAGCGGCAGGCCCCACAGCGCCCACTTCTCCTCCGGGTCCGAGCCGGACAGCTTGCGGAAGTAGAAGACGATGAGGACCACCGCGCCCAGGCTCACCACGTGGAAGAGCGGGCCGCGCTGCTCGGGCGGGAGGTTCCTGAACAGGCCCCACGCCGCGCCCGGGTTCTCCGCGTAGCGCAGGCGGAAGAAGGACTCCGACACCTCGATGCTGCGGCGGGAGCGGTAGTGCAGCCCGTCGAAGCCGCGCTCGGGCGGCGCGCTGAACATGGCGCCCAGCCGGCCGCCCAGCGTCTCCTGCCCCTGCATCTGGGAGGTCAGCTCACGGACGACGAGATACTTCGTCCACTGGTCCAGGGCGATGACGCCCAGGGTGACGGCGAGGAGGATGACGTATTTGCGAGGCACGGGCCTGGGCTTACACCACCCGGCCCCCACCCGTCACGGATTGGGGCTCTGGGCGAGCGGCGCCGGAACGGTCTCCGGGCGGCGCACCTTCAGCGAGTCCAGCAGCATGAAGGCCACGCCCACGCAGATGGCCGCGTCCGCGACGTTGAAGGTGGGCCAGCGCATGCCCGGCTGGTTGCGCCAATGCCAGTCGACGAAGTCGATGACGTAGCCGCGAATCAGCCGGTCCAGGAAGTTGCCCAGCGCGCCGCCGGTGATGAGCGCCAGCGCCAGGCGCGCCAGCTGCTGGTCCAGCGGGGTGCGGCGGTACATCAGGAAGATGAAGGCCAGCGCCGCCACGCTCACCACGTGGAAGAACGTGCGCCGCACGCTGTCGGGCAGGTCGGCGAACATGCCCCACGCCGCGCCCGGGTTCTCCACGTAGCGGAAGTGCCAGTAGTCCTCCACGAAGCGGTGGGGCCGCAGCACGTTGCGCTCGCCGTCCTCGCGAGGCGGGTCGTTGTCGAGGTTGTGGAGGGTGAAGTAGCCCGTCACCCGGGCCATCCCTTCACGCCCGTCCAGGGCATCCGTCAACCGGGACACAGCCAGATACTTGGTCACCTGGTCCGCGACGAGGACCGTGGTGGCCACGAGAATGAGGAGGCGGAGGGAGGCTTTCATGACGCGTCCCAATCCCTTAACCCGCCCCCCAAGCCCTGACAACCCGGAGGGCCGACCGGCCCCCGGCGGGCAGCATGCTCTGTTTCCCGGACATCGCTCGTTTGGGGCATGGTGTGGACATGCCGCCTGTTGAGCCCGACGTGAATCCTTCAGTCTCCGACACGCCCCCACCCACAACGACTCCCGAGGCGAAGGCCGGGAAGCCGTCGTTGATGGCCCGCTTCAAGACGCTGATGCTGGAGTACGGCCCGCTGGCGTTGGTGACGAACTACGTCATCTTCGGCCTGGTGCTGGTGGGCTTCTACGCGGCCATCCGGCTGGGCTTCCAGCCGTCCGGGGCGGGCGAGCAGGCGGGCACGTGGGCGGCGGCCTACGCGGCGTCGCAGGTGGTGAAGCCCCTGCGGCTGGCGGCGGTGTTCGTGCTCACGCCGCTCATCGCGCGAATCCCGCCGGTGGCGCGCTTCATCGAGCGCAACAAGCACAAGTGGAACTTCTGAGCGGAGCACGTGGCGGCCTGTCTCGGAGCCGCCGCGCGCCCACCGCGTCCGGCTAGAAGGCGGGGACGCGGAAGTCCTTGATGACGCCCATGTGCTGCATGCTGGGAGCGCCGCTGTCGTTGGACTGCACCGGGGCAATCTCCGACAGCGGGGTGTAGACGCGGCTGTCGAGCACGAGGCCGTTGGGGAACGAGTTGGAGCCGATGACCGTGGGCGTGCGGTACTGGTTCAGGTCCGCGTCAACCAGGACGTGGTCATAGGGCTTGCCGCGACTGGCGTTGGTGTTGCCGTTGCCGTTCTTGTCCGCGGGGAACGGCCCAGTCTTCGACTCCGTGACGACCACGTTCTTGAAGGTGTTGAAGCAGTTCTCATCGCGGCTGTCTGTGTTGAAGTCACCGCCGATGACCAGGTAGTCGCTCTCCGGAATCTTCTTGCGGACCTCGGTGACGATGGCGCTCGCCTCGGCGTTGCGAGCCCCGGAGCTGCGGGTCAGAAGGTGCACGCTGACTGCCCACAAGTCCTTGGGCCCGGGGATGTCGATGCGCGCCCAGGCAAAGTCGCGGTTGTCGACCTCGGGGTCCTTCCACTCACCAGACTCGATGATGGGCCAGCGGCTGATGACTCCGTTGGGGATCTGCGCGCCGCCCTCGCGGTAGTAGTAGAAGCCCGGGCCCACCTGGTTCACCAGCGAGGCGATGTCCGCCGCCGAGTCCGTCCTGTAGTTGAACTCCTGGATGAGCACGACGTCGGGGTCCACGCCCTGCATCAGGCGGATGCCGTGGCCCGGGTCGTAGTCCTGGCCGTTCCCGCTCGACAGGTTCGACGCCATGATGCGGATGTTCGTGTAGCTGCCCGGTGCGGGACCACCGTCCGTCGGCGTCCCGGCGTCCGTCGACGAGCCCGCGTCCGGCGTGCCCGCGTCCACGGGGGAGCCCGCGTCCGTGCCCGCATCGATGGGCGTGCCGGCGTCCGTGCCCGCGTCGGTGGGGGAACCCGCGTCAAACGTCGTGCCCGCGTCGTCCGTCGTGCCGGGACCCGCGTCGACCGGAGAACCCGCGTCAATCGTCGTCCCCGCGTCGTCCGTCGTGCCGGGACCCGCGTCAATCGTCGTCCCCGCGTCGTCCACGATGACGGGGCCACCGGCGTCCGTCGGCGTGCCCGCATCGGTCGTCGTGCCCGCGTCGTCCACGATGACCGGCCCACCCGCGTCCGTCGTCGTGCCCGCGTCGTCCACGATGACGGGGCCGCCCGCGTCCGTCGTGCCCGCGTCGGTCTCGGTGCCCGGTCCCGCGTCCTCGAGCGTCCCGCCGTCGTCCGTCAGCGAGCCGCCATCCGCGTCCGCGCCCGCATCGCCCGCGCCCGCGTCCGGCGTGGCCTCGCACACCTCGGTCGGCAGACAGAAGGTGGCGTCGCCTCCGTCACGCGCCTCGCCGGTGGGACAGCACGCCGCCTCGGCCTGACCACAGGCGCCCTGCTCATCACACGGCCGGACACAGATGGACCGGTCGTAGAACGGGACGAAGCGGCACTCCTCACCCGCACCACAGCCGCCGCCATCCTGCTGGGGATTGCACTCGGCCCACATCACGCCGCCATCCGGCAACGGAAGCGGTGTCTTCGGATCCGAAGAATCCCCACACGCCAGAGCGAAAACCGTGAGCGAGACCACCGCGCACGCCAGATAGGAAAGGGTCTTCTTCATTCGCTCTGCCTGCTTCCGTGGAGACGATTCGAGAGATGGTCCGGGCCGACGACGACGGCCCGACGGGGCGCGGAGTATAGAAGTGCGCCAAGCCCGCAGTCCCGCTACGTACCGCCAAATCGTACATTTACAGCGGTGAAAATCGCGAGCGGGGGCGTCCCACGGGCCAGGGTCCGAGTCCTCCTCGTCACGCAATCGGGAGCAACCCACCGTGGTGACCGTCCGACTTCATGGAAGGCTGAACGACTTCGTCGCGCCGGAGAAGCGGGGCACGCGGCTGCAGGTGGCGCCCCAGGGCTCGCCGTCGCTCAAAGACCTCATCGAGTCACTCGGCCCGCCGCATCCCGAGCTGGACAAGGTGCTCGTCGACGGCGCCCCGGTGGCGCTCGCGCATCGGGTGACGCCCGGAGCCCACATCGAGGCCTTCCCGGCGCTCGGGCACGTCGAGGGCATGCCGCGCTTCGTGCTCGACGTGGGACTGGGGCGACTGTCGGGCTTCCTGCGGATGCTCGGCTTCGACACCCTGTGGCGCAACGACTTCAACGACCCCGAGCTGGCGCGAATCTCGAGCACCGAGGAGCGCGTCCTGCTGACCCGGGACCTCGGCGTGCTCAAGCGGAGCGAGGTCGTCCTCGGCTACTTCCCTCGCGCCACGGACCCCGCCGAGCAGCTGGTCGAGGTGGTGCGGCGCTATGGGCTCGGCTCCCGGATGAAGCCGTTTTCCCGGTGCATCGCCTGCAACGCGCTCCTGAGTCCCGCCCAACCCCACGAGGTGACCCATCGCGTCCCCCCGGACGTGGCGCGCAGGTACACCCACTTCCAGCAGTGCAACGACTGTCGCCGCGTGTTCTGGCCCGGCACACACCAGGAGCGCATGCAGGCGTTGATCGACCGGCTGCGCGCTCTGGAGCTCGAGGGCTGAAGCCCGCACCTCGCAAAGAGTCGCACCTCGCACTTTTTGCGAGGTCACCAATGACCCGCGACGCCAGGGTGAAAGCCCGCACCGAAACGATTTCAGTGGGTTGCGGGTATGCCCTTGCGGGCACGTGAGTTGCTGAGTTCGCGACACTTCCAGCCTTCCCCGCACGGGGGGAGCGCAGAGGAGCCGCGACGATGACGCACCGAGACCTGGCCCGAACCCGAGCGAATGGAGGCTTCACGCTGCTCGTCGCGCTGGGCGTCGTGCTCGTGGTGACGATGGCGGTGATGCTGAGCTACCGGGTGGTGGGCCGCGAGGCGGACACCCAGGCGGACGCGCGCCGGCAGAAGGAGGCGTTCTTCGCCGCGGAGGCGGGGCTGGCCGAGGGTCGCGAGGCCATCCGCCTGCGCACGGCGCTCGATGCCACCACCTACGAGAACACGCTGACGACCATCATCAACGCGGGCGCCGAGGTGACGGAGCTGGGGCTCGCGGGCGCCAATCCCCCCTGGTACGAGCTGCTGCCCGCCAGCCCCGGCGACCCGTGGAACTACCTGCGGCTGACGCCGAACGACATGCCCGCCCATGAGAAGCAGGGGGCGGACAACGTCGCATACGCGGACTACCCGGAGCAGAACAACGTGCGCTACCGCGTGTTCGTTCGCGACGACATCGACTCGAACCCCACGTCCGACGGCAACGGCCTCATCTGGGTGGCCGCGGTGGGCGAGGTGCTGAGCCGCGACGGACGCCCCACGCGCTCCGTCGTCCAGGCCCTCATCGCCAACCAGAGCGGCGCGGTGGCCTACGGCCCCGGCTGCAACATGGCCGGCTGCGGCTCTGACAACAACTACAACAATTCGCGGGAGCAGAACGCGCCCGACACCACGCAGATCGAAACGCTCCCCAACAACACGCCTCCCTGACGAACTCCTCGCCGTCCCGCGAGTCATCCATGAAACGCCCTTTGCTTCTCGCGTTGTTGCTCCTGCCAGGATTCGCCACGGCGACTCCTGAAGGAGAGCGCATCTTCCAGAAGGCCTGTGTCGGCTGCCACACCCTCACGCCACAGCCCTCGGCCGCGACCCTCAAGAAGTCGGGGGGCGCGCACATGAAGCAGCAGCAACGTCCCGCGGGTGAGAAGCGGGTGGAGCTCACCAGCAAGGTGCGCCAGACGCCCAGCGCGGAGCTGCGCACCTGGATTGCCAACCCCCATCGCGTCAAGGACGACACCCGCTGCGACACGCGGGGGATGTCCCCGACGGAGATGGACGCGCTGCTGGCCTACCTCAAGACCAGCTCCCGCCCGCCGTCGCCGCCTCAGGACGTACGGCTGCGTGAGCAGCTCCAGAAAGACCTCGAGACCCGCCGCGCGCAGCAGCGGACCGACGGCATCCAGACCTACAAGCCGGCCCAGGGGAAGTCCCGATGAAAGCCCTCCACCGAGCACTCTCGACGCTCCTCCTGCTGGCCACGCCCGCCGCGCTCGCCGATGACGGTCTGGCCCAGCTCTGCAAGGACAACCTGGCGCAGGACAAGCAGCCCGGCTTCGGCAACGCCGAGAACGACCTGGGCCAGATGACCTTCCCCAAGGAGCTGAAGCTCGTCCCCACCGGACGCAGCGGCGACGCCGACATCCAGTTGCTGCCGCCCGAGAAGCTCAACCCCGAGAAGATCGTCTTCCCGTACGACCAGCGCGTCACCATCAGCTACGTGTTCGAGTCCGCAGGCGCCTCGCACGCGCTGGGCTACATGTACCTGGACCAGGCCGCGAAGTACCTGAACGCGGACGGAGACCTGATCGACTCGAACGGCAACGGAGTCCTCGACCTGCACGAGGACCTCTTCAACATCGCGCCCCAGTCGGGCCCCAAGAAGCGGGACTTCATCGGAGACCCGGCCGACCGCCGCTGCGCGAGCTCTGTCTTCACCTCCGACGGGGAGTCGTACTCTCAGCCTGCCATCGCGATGAAGGCGAGCTGCGCGAACACCTGGCGCCGCGTCACCGGCGGCGCTGGCCTCGCGGATGCCCGCCCAGGCGGCGGCTCCACGCACATCGACACGGACATCGTCGGCACGTCCCAGAGCAGTGGCACGGCCGCCACCGATGACTATTCCGACAAGGGTCTTTTCCCGCGCATCCCCAACCTGCTCGAGCCCGCGGACGACAAGAACGGCGGCAAGGGCATCGGGCAGATGGTGTTCCTGCTCGCGGACGACGACAGCGACAAGACGACCTTCCTCAGCATGACCCCCGTCAAGGACATGTCGGACGACTACGACGCGGTCCCCGACTACAACGTCAGCACGTATGACAACCGGGGCGTTCCGCTGCCCGCGCCGGACTCCGCGGACAAGATCGACCTCGGCGACCGCACGGTGGACCTGGGCACCATCCAGGGTAACCGGGAGATCGTGTTCTTCCTCATCGTCTACTACAGCTCCAACCACGGCCCGAACGAGGGCACCGTCTATCCGTGCTTGAAGCAGGACAGCGCGGGCAAGTGCCTGCTGCACCTGCAGACCCCCATCAACGTGTTCTTCTCCAAGTCCGCCTGGAACCTGGACCAGAACTCGAGCTCCGCCGCGGTCGTGGCGGAGCGCAACATCGGCTGCCCGTACCAGGACAACTGCACCGCCGACGACCCCCAGGGGTCGGCTTCCAATCAGTGCGTGGTGGCCGGCACCAGCAACACGAAGCTGTGCGGCTGGCTGGACGACGACACGCTCTACCGCCTGAAGACCGAGGCGACGTACGGCAACCTGGTCATGCCCAAGGAGCGCGCGAAGATCGACCGACCCGGCGGCACACGCAACGCCATGCCCCACGTCATCGTGGGCGCGCCGTCCACGGACCCCTTCCGCTGGATTCTCGGCTTCGAGGACCTCCCGGGTGGCGGTGACCGCGACTTCAACGACGTGGTGTTCGTCATCAACAAGGTGAACGGCGGCACCTTCCGCTCCGCGAGCCTGTCGAACGACATCGACCTGAGCGACGCGGAGGACTTCGTCATCACCAAGGTGCGCTTCACGCGCTACGACGACGTCGCGCCCGCCGCCGCCCACATGTGCTCGTCCCCGCCCTGCTGGACCGAGGAGACGCCGGGGGCCTGCTCGGTTCCGGGGCGCGCGCCGCCGACCATCACCTACTCGGTGGCGGTGGACTGCCACACCTACGAGTTCGAGGGCGGCGTTTACGTGAAGAAGCCCAACCCCAACCGCACCTGGATTCCGGTGCAGTTCGACACGGGCAACCCGAACGTGAAGGAGCTGGACCTGCTGGAGATGGGCTTCACCGGCTCGCAGCTGTGCTGGAAGGTGGACATCACCAGCCCGGACGACCGCTGCGTCCCCGTGGTCGACAACGTCAACGTGGGCTACCAGGCCGTGCGCTCGGGCAGCTACTCCCGCTCGTCGCCCTCCACGGTGGGCAACGCCATCCTCTGGGGTGTGAACGAGACGCCCGGCAGCGCCTGGGGCAAGAACTGGCCCGGCGTGGGCATGCCCGAGGCCTCCACCCGGCTGTACGACGGGCGCAAGGACTACTCGCTGCGAGGCCGGCTGTACTTCCGCTCGCTCTATGACCCCGAGAACACGAACCTGACCAATGTCGTCGAGCGCTGGGACGGTGGCCGGGTGATGGCCATGACCCTGCGCAACGAGGATCCGCTCAACCGCACCATCTACACGATGAAGCCGGACCAGAGCCGCATCACGCTCAAAGATGACATGGACCACGCGAACAGCGTCGCGTTCCCCGACTCGCTCTGCAACCAGCTCGATGCCGGCAAGAAGATCTTCGACATGAACAGCGACGGCAAGTGCGGCACGCCCACCATGGCCCCCGCCGCGCGAATCACCGAGGGCTTCAACGACCGGAACGTCTTCCGCGAGTGGCTCTACGGCTGGGAGGACCATCAGCTGCCCGAGGCGACGAACGTGAAGCGCCCGTGGGCCATGGGCGGCATCAACCTGTCCACCGTGGCCGTGGCCGTGCCTCCCTACCTCGACAACTGGGCGATGAACGCCCTGCCGGCCGAGCGCGACGTCTACCGCCGCAACTTCATGTCCAAGCTCTCCGAGCGTCCGACGGTGGCCTACGTGGGCACGATGACGGGCGTGCTGCACGCCTTCGACTCGGGCGCCTTCCGGCTCAACGGGAAGGACGAGTGCTCCGACGACATCATGCTGCGCGGCTACTTCCTGCACTCGGGCTCCACCTGCGCCAAGCCCATCGCGCCGCGGCAGTACGGCACGGGCAAGGAGCTGTTCGCGTACATGCCCGGCGGGCTGCTGAAGGACTACGTCTACCACTACGTGAAGTACGCGGGCTCGGGGACCAAGCCCAAGCCGACGATGGATGCCTCGCCCACGCTGGCCAATGTGGACTTCGGCGGGCTCGGCGAGGCGTGGACGCCCGCCACGGCCACCACCGCCCTGCAGCGGCCGCTGAAGGGCGCCCGCACGACGCTCGTGTCGGCCACGGGCAAGGGCAGCCCCATCATCTTCGCGCTCGACGTCACCCACCCCAGCACGGACCCGGCCGCGACGCGCGCCGACTACCCGATGCCGCTGTGGGAGTACAACCTGAAGAACGACGCCCTGCTGGACGCGTTCACGGACGAGGCCGACGACGACGATGACGTGCTGCTGCCGGACCAGACCGGCTCACGTCACCCGGCGTCCGTCACGCGCATCCAGTGGGGCTCCGGCGACACGACCGGCACCTGGGCGGCCATCATCGGCACGGACTTCAAGCCCACGGCCGGGCGCGCCGGCACGCTCTACCTGCTGGACATGAAGACGGGCAAGCCGCTGCAGCGGGGCACCGGCAAGGGCGCCCACGCGGGCGTCATCACGCTCGACGAGGGCTCCGGCATCGCGGGTGCGACCGCCATGCTGGACCTCAACCGCGATGGTCACTACGACGTCATGTACGTGCCCACCACGGCCGGCAGCGTCTACCGCATCAACCTGGACTCGGTGGACTCCACCCGGACGTATGGCCGGCAGGTGCGGACCTGCCGCGTGGCGAGCGCGCCGGTCGCGGCCTCGACCCACACGGACGCGGCCTCGAACCCGGCGGGGACGGCCCACTTCCAGCAGATCCACTCCAACCTCGCGGTGAAGGTGCTGCGCGACACGGCCAAGCCCGTGGTGCGCATCTATTTCGGCACGGGTGACAACCCGGACGAGATTGGCGATGGCCCCCCGAACAAGGAGGACTACCGCTACCACCTGATGGCCTTCGAGGACCCGAACCCGGACGGCTCCAAGCCCTGCGCGCTGCTCGACCCCTTGTGGGTGCAGCCGCTCGACCCGGGCCAGGCGGTGTGGGGCGGCGTGTCGCTCAGCGGGGACAAGGTGTTCACCACCACCGCGGTGGGCGCGGCCGCGGACGTCTGCAACCTGAGCGAGACCACGAGCGGCCGGTTCTACACGGCGAACCAGGCGCCGGATGGGGCGGGCAAGACGACGATGACGAGCTCCATCCTGGTGGGCCACGGCACCAGCGCGCCGGTGGTGCACGACGAGCACGTCTTCATCCTGCCCGCCACGGGACAGCCCCTGCTGGTGGGTGAGAAGAACAAGTGGAACAATGGGGCGGCGAACTCGGGAGAGACCCGCTCGCGAGTGCTCATCTACGACCCGATTCCGGACGGGAGACTGCCTCGATGAAGTCGTCGCGGTTGCAGGCCTCCAGGGGCGTCACGCTCCTGGAGGTGTTGGCCACCATGGCCGTGATGCTCGTGGGCATCGCGGCGGTGATGATGCTGGTGACGCAGATCAGCGCGTCCAACCGGCGCACCCTCACCGCCACGCAGGCCCAGCTCATCGCCGAGCGCACGCTCGAGAGCATCATGTCCGAGGGCTGCACGGCCACCCCGCCCTGCGCCAACCTGGCACCGTGGGACAATCGGCGCACCACGGTGTGGCAGACGGCGGCAGGAGAGCTGCGGACCGTCGCGCCCGCCGCGGGCGTGGTCGCGCGTGAGTACGAGGTGGCGGTGGACATCGACAGTCCCAGTGTGGGCCTTCCGGGCTCCATCGAGAACGGCGCGGCGGGGCTGCCGGCCGTCACCCGGCAGTTGGGCGGGGGACTTGCCGGGAACGTGGCCAACGTCCGCGTCTCGGTGAGCTGGTTGGAGCGGGGCCGGCAGGGCCGCCAGGTGGTGGTGATGCAGACCCGGATGGCGCCATGAGGAAGACCCTTCGTCGCGTGGGCGGCTTCACGCTGCTGGAGGTGATGATCGCCAGCGCGCTGGGCGTCATCGTGCTCGGCATCGGGTTGGTCGCGGGCATGCAGGTGCAGCGGCGCGCCCTCACCGAGGAACAGACGATGGTGGCGCAGGTGACGGGGCGGGCGGTGAAGGACCTGCTCACCCTGGACGTGCAGCGCGCGGGAATCGGCATGGGCAACTCCCCCATCCAGTTCTCGGAAGGCGACCAGCGCTATGCCATCCAGAGCTGGACCGCACTGGACATGGCGACGGCCACCCCGCCGTTCGCCGCGGACGCGACCTTCGCGCTGCCTCCCGCGGGCACGCCCTACGCCGACATGACGTCTGATGTGTTGCAGCTCTACTGGGGTGACCCGCGGACGATGGTGACGATGGAGCGATGTGACGCATTCGCGGCCCCCGGCAGACCCAACATTACATCCGTCAAGTCGGGGAACATCCTGTGCACCGCCCCGGCCCCCCACACGCGCCTGCAGCCCACCTCGGGCCAGCCGACCCCCGCGCTCGTCGCGAACCCGACGGATGGTGCGCTCGCCTGCCACTTCCGGGTGACCAACGTCCGCACCGGTGACTCCGTCATCGAGGCCTCTCCAGGCCATGGCGCCGCCGCGACCACCAGTGGGCCCTGCACGAGTGATGTGGGCATGTTCACCGATTCCGGGTGGAACATCATGCGCACCGTCAGCGCGGCGTATCGCGTGAACTGGAGGGGCGGACACCCGGCGCTGGAGTATCTGGCTCCCGGCGCGGCCAACTGGGCCGTGGTGAGCCGGGACGTGGAGCGGATGCAGGTTCGATTCGCGGTCATCGACCTGACCCAGCCGGCCCTCGCCTACCGGTGGTACCCCGAGGAAGGGGTTCGCCCGCCCATCGACCAGTGCACGACTGGCAATGCGGAATGCGCGGTGAACGTGGTGGCGCCCATCGAGGCTGCGCCCACCAACGAAGCCGACCTTCGCAACCTGCTTCGCCGACGGATTCGCGAGGTGGAGATCGACCTGGTCATCCGGACGCCGCGCTCGGACCGCACGGTGGTGGACCCGGCGAAGATCAACATCCCGGATGAGGACGGCTTCCCCCAGGACGGCTTCAGGCGCCGGACCTATACCCTCCGGGTGTCTCCCCGGAACTTCGTGTCGGCGGGCCTGCAGCCCGCTCCGGGGCCTTGAGGATGATGCGCACGCGAGGAATGACGCTGTTGGAGTTGATGATCGCCATCGCCGTCGTCGGGATGATGGTGACCCTGGCGGTGGTGGGCATCAGCAAGCCGCTGGATGGCCAGCGAGAGGCGACGGCGACCCGCGAGCTGTGGTCGTCGGCGCTGCGCGCGCGTCAGCGGGCCATCGCCACCAACCAGCCGGTCCGCATCGTGGTGGAGAACAACGTGCTGCTGCCCGATGGAACCCGCAAGCGGGTGGCCCGTTGGGAGCGGCTGACGTGTGACAACGACTTCGACAACAACACCTGCCCCAAGGATGCCTGCACCGGCACCACGTGCCGCGCCAGCCCGGAGTGCTGTTCCGAGACGGGCCCGGACGTCGTCATCCCGGACTCCATGAACGCCACGCCAGTCCATGGGCTCTGCTACCTGCCGGGCTCGGGCCGGGCCGTCAGCAACCTGACCTGTATGCGCGGTCAGCTCGACAACACCGCGGCGCTCACCGCGGCGGCGCCGGGCAACCTCCAGCTCAACTTCTCGGCGAAGTCGGGCCGCCCGCGCAGCCTGCTGATGGTGGAGCCGCTCACGGGCCTCGCCTCCCTGCTGGACTGTGACTCGGTCCGGGCAACCCAGGCTCCCGTCGCCGAGTGCACGACCACGCCTCCGCCTCCGTAGGCGTTCGACACACCACCTGAAACATCCGGGCCCGCGTCTCCTCACGGAAGCGCGGGCCCGTTTCATCTCAGCGCGCCCCAGAGCCCGCGCCGTCCGCTTGGGACTGGCGCGAGCCCACCGGGCATCCGGCGCTCACGCCGCCAGCGCCTCGCGGCACTTGAGGCACACATCGCCGCCCTGCCCCACCGCCTCCGAGTACGTCCAGCAGCGCGGGCACTTGTGGCCCGCGGCGGGCTTCACCTCGGCCAGGAGCTTCGCGCCGTCGCCGAACACCCGCGTCACGTCCAGCACCGCCGCATCGATGCCCTCCGCGTCCACCACCTCCACCTGGCTGGTGATGAAGAGCCCGGGCAGCTCGTCCAGGTGCTGCATCAGGAAGTCACGCACGGACGCGGACGCCATCAGCAACACGCGCGCCTCCAGCGACGCGCCGATGCGCTTCTCGCGCCGTGCCGCCTCCAGCACGCCCTGCACCGCCTCGCGCACCGCGAACAGCTTCGCGTAGCGCTCCGCCAGCTCCGGCGACAGCTTCGTCCCCGGCTCCGGGAAGCCCGCCAGGAACACGCTCTCCGTCGACTTGCCCGGCAGGAAGCCCCAGGCCTCCTCGGCCGTGAAGCTCATCACCGGCGCGAGCAGCCGCAGCAGCACGGACGCCACCTCATGCAACACCGTCTGCGCGCCCCGCCGGGGCGTCCCGTCCTTGCGCCACGTGTAGAGCCGGTCCTTCA
This sequence comes from Myxococcus faecalis, assembly GCF_050039385.1. Classification (NCBI taxonomy): domain Bacteria; kingdom Pseudomonadati; phylum Myxococcota; class Myxococcia; order Myxococcales; family Myxococcaceae; genus Myxococcus; species Myxococcus faecalis. The sequence goes on from NZ_CP144336.1 coordinate 4,385,573, forward strand.
GGATGTCGAAGTACACCGCCGACAAGTCACCAGCGCAGAAGTCCACCACCGTCGCGTAGACGAGGTGGAACTCGTAGTCCTCGTACGCCTGCTTCACCCGGGCCACGACCTCGGCCAGCCGCCCCAGCGCCCACTGGTCCAGGGGCGACAGCCGCTCGTACGGCACCGCGTCCTTCGCCGGGTCGAAGTCGTACAGGTTGCTCAGCGCGTAGCGGACCGTGTTGCGAATCTTCCGGTAGCCCTCCGACAGGCCCTTGAGAATCTGGTCCGACAGGCGCACGTCGTTGCGGTAGTCGCTCGCCGCCACCCACAGGCGCAGCACCTCCGCGCCGTACTGGTTGATGATCTTCTCCGGGGCCACCACGTTGCCCAGGCTCTTCGACATCTTCTCGCCCTTGCCGTCCACCACGAAGCCGTGCGTGAGACAGGCCTTGTAGGGCGAGCAGTCGCGCGTCCCCACCGACACCAGCATGGACGAGTGGAACCAGCCGCGGTGCTGGTCACTCCCCTCGAGGAACAGGTCCGCGGGCAGCCGCTGCCTGCGCTCCAGCACCGCGGAGAACATGCACGCCGAGTCGAACCACACGTCGAGGATGTCCGTCTCGCGACGGAACTCGCCCTTGCCGCAGCGTGGACACGCGAAGCCCTCCGGCAGGAAGTCCTTCACCGGCGTGCGGTACCACACGCCCGCGCCCTCCTTCTCCACCGCCTGGGCCACCTTCTCCATCAGCTCCGGCGACACGAGCGCCTCGTCACAGCCCTCGCAGTACGCGATGCAGATGGGCACGCCCCACGTGCGCTGACGGCTGATGGTCCAGTCCGGCCGCGTCTCCAGCATGCCCCGGATGCGGCTGTGTCCCCATGAGGGCACCCACCGCACCTTGTCCACCTCCGCCAGCACCTCCTGGCGGAACGTCTTCTCCCCGTGGAAGGGCGCATCCATCGGGATGAACCACTGGTACGTCGCGCTCAGGATGATGGGGTTGTGGCAGCGCCAGCAGTGCGGATAGCTGTGCGCCACCGTGTCCTTCGCGTCGTTGAGCAGCGCGCCCTTCTCCACCAGCACCGCGATGACCAGCGGGTTCGCCTCGAACACGCGCTTGCCCGCGAGCGCCGGGCCCACCGTGTCGTCGTAGCGGCCGTCCGGACGCACCGGGTTGTAGATGTCCAGGCCGTAGCGCAGGCCGACCTCGTAGTCCTCCTGGCCATGCCCCGGCGCCGTGTGCACCAGGCCCGTGCCCGCGTCCAGCGTGACGTGCTCGCCCAGCAGGATGCGCCCGCGCCGCTCGTAGAACGGGTGCTGGTACGTCAGGTGCTCCAGCTCCTCGCCGCGCGCGTACGCGAGGATGCGCGCGGGGTCCACCAGCGCCGCCGCGGAGACCTCACCGCCCGGCAGCTCCACGTGCTTCACCGCCAGCTCGTCCGACTTCACCTCCGCCAGCACCTTGGGCAGCAGGTCCTTGGCCACGCAGATGACGCGCGCGCCCAGCTGGTAGAACACGTACTCCAGCTCCGGGTTGACGGCGATGGCCAGGTTGGCCGGCAGCGTCCACGGCGTCGTCGTCCAGATGGCGAAGTCGACGGCCTTGCCCTTCAACGAAGGCACCCGGTCCGCCAGCTCGGGGCCTGCGGGGAAGGCCACGTAGACGGACGGGGACTCGTGCTCCTCGTACTCCACCTCCGCCTCGGCCAGCGCCGTCTGGTCCTGGAGGCACCAGTACACCGGCTTCTTGCGGCGGTAGAGCATGCCCCGGCGCGCGAAGCCGGCCAGCTCCCTGATTTCCTGCGCCTCGTAGGAGAAGTCGAGCGTCTTGTACGGCGCCTCCCACGAGCCGAACACCCCCAGCCGCTGGAACTCCGTCTTCTGGATGTCGATGAACTCCAGTGCGTACGCGCGGCACAGCTCCAGGAAGGCGTCGCGCGACAGGGTGCGCTTGTCCACCTTCTTGTCCTTCAGCCGCTTCTCCACCGCCTGCTCAATCGGCAGACCGTGCGTGTCCCAACCCGGGATGAAGTCGCAGTGGCGACCCACCAGGTTGCGGTACTTCACGACAATGTCCTTGAGGACCTTGTTGAGCGCGTGGCCCGCGTGCAGGTGGCCGTTGGCGTACGGCGGACCGTCAGGAAGCACGAAGGGCTCACCGGCCGCGTTCTTCTCCAGGAGCTTCCCCCAGATGCCCCGCTCCGCCCACCAGCCGAGCATCCTCGGCTCGAGCTGCGCCAGGTTCCCCTTCATCGGGAAGTCCGTGCGCGGCAGGTTGACGGTGTCCTTGAAGTCCTTGTCCTGGGAGGGCGCGTCGCTCATGTCGACAGCGCCCGTAACACGCTCGGTGCGGCGCTTTCAATCACCGGCCGGCTTCGGCGCCTCCTCGGGCGCGACGCCCCGTCGCACGACGACGACGGACACCTTGCCCTCCTTGGCCGGCGTCACCCGGACATGAAGCTCGTCCTGCGAGGAGCGGAAGAGCATCGGCTCCACCTCCTCGAAGCCCGCCTGCGAAAGCTCGTTGCGGTAGTAGACCTCCACGTCCAACGCCCTGGCGCTCGCCGAGTACACGAGCGTGCGCGCTCCCTCCATCTCCGACTGCAACAGCCCCGAGCCGCCCGGGTACACCGGGGCCACGCTGGACTGGACGCGCGGCGCCTTGGACAGGTCCGCCTGTCCCAGGAACACCGTCGTCGTGCCGTCCGGGTTGGGCTGGACGATGGCCGTGTACGAGATGAACTCGCGCGTATCGAGCGCGGTGATCATCGGCTCACGCAGGAGCTGCGGCTGGCGCGAGGCCGCGGGCACGTGCAGCCCCCAGACGAGGAAGCGGTCCACGAGCGAGCGCAGGATGACCTCCGGCCGCTCCTTGCTGCGCACCGCCGTCATCTTCACCGGGATGCCGCTGGCGATGACCGGCGCGGAGACGTCCACCACGCCCACCACGCCGGGCACCTCCCACTTGAACGGCGTGCGCTGCGCGGCCGCGACACCGGACGCAAGCATCACTCCCATCACCGCGCATCGCAGCCAGCTCTTCGCGTGGGTCATCACTCGCTCCGATTAGCGCACGCGCCCGCTCTTGCCCTTGCGCGGGGTCTCGATTCCCTCCGGGTCCACGCAGCGCTCCGAGCACTCCGCGAACTTCTTCTCCTGCTTTTCCTGGCAGCGCGACATGCAGGACTGGAAGGGCCCGGGCCGGGTCGGGTCGTCCGGGGGCGGGGGACACTTGTCGATGCACGAGCGCATCATCGCGTCCGACTTGGTGACGCAATCGGCGCTGCACTGACTGCCATCCGCCCGCGCCAGGCCGGCCGTCAGCACGGCGACGAGGAGGAAGGTACCCCGGGTCCAGGAGAGGAGTCCTCGCGTCATCTCAATCACAATCCCTTCCGAGGAAGCAGGCGCCGTTGCCGAAGCGCTGCGCGTGCGCCAGGCTGTACGGGAACGTGGTGAGCCCGATGTAGGAGCCGGGCGTGGTGGGCCAGAAGCGGGAGATGGGGTCCATGGGCGGGGGCGTCTGGACGAAGTTGACGACGTCCTCACCCGCGGCGCTCATCCAGAAGGTGTGCTCCTTCATGCCCAGGCCCACCATGGCGAGCGCCGTCGGCGGCAGCGGGTTCCAGAACAGCGTGGCCTCCGCCAGGTTGCTCGCGGACGCCTGGATGGGCAGCGTCGTGGGCGCGTACGTGGACCACGCCGCCGCGTGGAAGGGCACGTTGGTGCAGGGGATGAGCTGGTCCTGCATGAGGATGTTGCACGTGGCGGACTCCAGCGCGCCCGCGAGCCCCCAGTCGTCCACGAGCATGGAGAAGCGGCCCTGGCACGCGCCGCCCACCGCGCGCCCCACCGCGCAGACCTGCAGGTTGGCGAGCGAGTCGTCCAGGTTCTGCTTCTGGTACAGCGCGCCGTCATCGGGCCCGTCCAGGAACGAGCGGGGGAAGCGCCACGCGCTCAACGTGGCCGAGGCACCACACGCGGTGCCGCCGTTGTCCCGGTAGACCAGACGCGTGGCGATGGCGCCCGCCCAGCCCACGCCCGCGTCCATGCCGCAGCTCACCTGCATGCCGGTGCCGCGGGTGAAGGCCATGGTGACGCGGCCCCCGCCCGGCGTGGAGGACAGGCCCTTGAAGTCCGCGTAGCGCTCCTGCGCGCTCGCGGCCGCGTCCCGCATGGAGCTGCCCGCCTGCGTGTACGTGACGGGGATGTGGTGCATCTGCCCGTGCGTGCCGTCCCACAGCGCGGAGACCGCGGCCTCCTGCACCTTCAGCGACAGGAAGCCCACCTCCGCGAAGTGGATGCCGAAGGCGACGATGGTGACGAAGAGCGTGACGCCGATGGCGGCCTCCAGCAGGGCCTGCCCCCGGGCCGCGCGGGACTTCGAGCGACGTGCGTGACGAGCGTTCATCTCTGGAGCCCCTTGAAGCCCGCGTTGCGCAGCTCGCGGAAGGTCTGTGCCGCGACGGGCGCGCTCAGCCCCAGCGTGTCGATGGCGTCCCCCACCCCGTCCTCATCCACGTCCGCGCCCACGAGCGTGGCGCGCCAGTAGGGGTTGAGCAGGTTGGGCGGCTCGCTCCAGTGGTGGAAGCCCAGGCTCTGCCCGCGGTGGTAGTAGGCGATGCCCGTGGACAGCGCCGTCTGCGTGTTGTTGGGCGTGCCGTCCGCCAGGTTGAAGCTGCGGGCGTCATACACGTTGCCCCCACCGCCCGACTCGAAGCGGTAGCGGAAGGACAGGTCCCACGGGTCCAGCCTGCGTGCCATCAGGTCGCGCTGCACGACGGCGAAGTTCTTCGGCTGCCCGTAGTTGTTGTCGTCGTTGTTGACGCGCACGACGTTGTAGTCGAGGAACGGCGGCCAGATGCCGGGGCACGACGAGGGCCCGCCCAGACACGGCACCAGCATGTGGTTGAACGGGCCGCCCGGGTCCCTGCCTCCCGTCCAGGTGTGCTCGGGGCGCGGCATGATGCCGCCGGACGTCACCAGCGAGGCCTTGGTGGACTGCACCCCCGCGACGCTCGCGGGACAGGCCACCGGGTTGCCGCCGTGCAGCAGGTGGTCGTACATCCAGCCGATGCGGCCCGTGTCGTCGCCCGTGAGCGCCGGCGCGTACGGAGGGAGCAGCGGCATCTTCCGGCCCGGCTTGCCGAAGTAGGTGGTGCCGTTGGTGTCCGGCAGCACCACCACCTCGTCGGGGAACCAGATGACGAAGTCCAGGTTGGCCTGGTGCGCGGTGTAGTCGCCCAGCCGCCACTGCCGGTGGGTGACGAAGTGGAAGCCGCGGCTGCCCATGGCCGCGTTGACGGCGTGCGCGACGGTGAGCGGCAAATCACAGACGGCGCCATCGCCCGTGCAGGCGACGCCGCCGGAGAGCTCGTTCTCGTTGACGTTGCCCACGTCCGGCACGCGCCAGGCGGCGTCCTGGGGGTTGCGCCCACGGCCCACCACGTTGCCGAGGATGCGGTTGGCGAAGGCCTGGTCGTCCACCGCGTCGCGCAGCTCCTGGTAGTTCTGCTGCTGGGCCGCGTAGAAGACGCCCTGGGCAATCTGGTGCGACAGCATCTGCAGGTTGACCATGGGCTCCATGGACTGGAACACGGCCTCCACGCGGGCCTGCTCGATGCGCAGCTGCATCTGGAGCATGCTCAGGTCCGACACGCCCTTCCTGCCGCAGCGGCACTTCTGCCGGCACCAGGAGCTCTTGGGCGCGCAGGGACAGCCGGTGGCCTGGGCCAGCTGGTAGGGCTTCTTGCCGATGCCGAAGCCCGTGTTCGCGGCGTTGAGCTGCGCGCGGTAGAGGCTGGCCCAGCTCACCAGGCTGGTGGCGCCCGCCTGCGCCACCGCGTGGCCAATCTGCGCGCGGTTGATGACCGCGATGTTGTTGAAGGTGCGCGCGGTGGCCACGGCGTTGGAGTACGCGGCCGCGTCCGTCACCGTCTGCAATTCGATGCGCTCGCGCACCTTCATGGAGAAGGAGAGCGTCAGGCTCACCATCAGCACCATGAGCAGCGTGCCCAGCACGAACAGCACCATCGTCTGACCACGGGAATGGGCGCGTGTCATCGGGGGCAATCCATGGTGGCGAAGTGGCGCCGCTTGGCGGGCGTCAGCATCCGCATGGTGAAGCTGGTCTCGATGGGGAAGACGTACTGCTGGCGGGCCACGCGCGCGGCGAGCTCCGAGCGCACGTCCGCGGCCAGCTGGATGGGCGAGGTGAACTCCCCCTGGTTCCAGTTCGCGTTCGCCTCCGCGGGCATCAGCGGGTTGGCCGCCGTGTAGTCCTCGATGCCCGCCTGCGCCATGAACATGCGCGACATCACCCAGTTCGCGAACGGGATGCGCATCGGGTACCAGAAGACCAGCTGGACCTCCAGGCGCCTCAAGTGGCCTGGATCATCGAACGCGCGGTCCTGCGGCCCGTCGATGCCGCCGCCCACCAGCGCGCGGTTGATCCACACGATGCTGCCCGTGTGCACGCCGTCCAGGCCGCCGCGGTAGCGGTTGTCCCGCCGCGCCGCGAACGCCGCCGCGAGCTTCGCCGGCGCGCCGCCTCCTCCGCCATGCCGCACCTCGTCCGTCGCGCTCGACAGACCCAGGAACGAATGGAACGAAGGTATCAACGCGAGGATGGCCGCATGCGTCATCCGCTCGCATTCGCCATGCGCGATGCTGCCCGCACGGGTGGCCTGGAACGCCGCGTAGTGCGCCAACACGCGCGCCTGCAGCATCAGGAACAACTGCAGCGTGCCCAGCAACAAGAACACGACCAATGGAAGCGTGAGGGCCGCCTCCACCATCGCCTGTCCTGACTGGCCACCATTCCCTCGGGGGTAGGAATTCATGGCAGCACGCAGTTTCCCGGGAGTTCTCCCCGGGAGGACATACGTCAACTTGCCCGTGGGGGCGGGATGTCTGTCAGTGGGCGCTACAGACCGAGCGCGTCATGTCTCATGTCTGTCACATGCGCCGGGGGCGGGGTGGAAACACCCCCAGGGTCAGCGCGGCTTCATGCCCTTGGTGTCGAGCTGATACTTCTTCACCAGCCGCTCGATGGACTTCCGGTGCAGGCCGCTCTCGCGCGCGGCCCGGGAGAGGTTCCCCTCGCAGCGGGTGAGCACGCTGGTGACGTACTCGCGCTCGAAGTTCTCCAGCAGCTGCTCCTTGGCGTCCTTGAAGGAGAGGTGCTCGTTGAACGGCAGCGGGCCCTCCCGCGCCTGACCCCGCACGCGCGGAGGAAGGCTCGACGGCTGGATTTCTTCACCCTCGCTGAACGTCAAGACATGCGACAGGACGTTCATGAGCTCGCGGACGTTGCCGGGCCAGGGGTAGGCCATGAGCAGGCCCATGGCCTCGGCGGAGAAGCGCTTCTTGCCGTGCTTCTGGACGACGTCGGGGGCGGCGAGGGCCCCCTTGAGGATGAGGGGGATGTCGTCACGGCGCTGGCGCAGCGGGGGCAGCTGGATGGTGATGACGGAGAGGCGGAAGTACAGGTCCTCGCGGAAGTTGCCGGCCTGTATCTCCTTCATGAGGTCGCGGTTGGTGGCGGCGATGACGCGGCAGCTGACCTCGATGACGTCGTTGCCGCCCACGCGGCGCACCTCGTGGTTCTCCAGCACGCGCAACAGCTTGGGCTGAAGGTCCAGGCGCAATTCGCCCAGCTCGTCCAGGAAGATGGTGCCGCCGTGCGCGCGCTCGAAGGCGCCGGGCCGTCCGCTCACCGCGCCGGTGAAGGCGCCCTTCTCGTGACCGAACAGCTCGCTCTCGATGAGGTTGGGCGGAATGGCGCCGCAGTCGAGCACCTCCATGGGGGACTTGTTGCGGCCCGACAGCTCGTGGATGGCGCGGGCGACGAGCTCCTTGCCGGTGCCCGTCTCGCCCTGGATGATGACGGACACGTCGAGCGGGGCGATCTTCTTGATGAGCCCGAATATCTGGCGCATCTTCATGCTCTGGCCGACCATGCCGCACAGCTCGCCGTCGCGGTCCGGCTCGACGGTGACCTCCTCGTCGAGCGGCGCGAAGGTGAGCACCGACGAGCCCGCGCGAATCTGCGAGCCCGGTGACAGGTAGGCGCGCTCAATCCTGCGCCCGTCCAGGAACGTGCCGTTGGTGGAGCCCAGGTCCACGAGCAGGTAGCCGCGCTCGGTGAACTGGATTTCGAAGTGGTGACGGCTGGCGGTGCGGTCCTCCACCAGAATCAGGTCGTTGCCCGGGTGCGCGCCGCAGCGCAGGCGCTCCTTGTCGCTCACCACGGAGCGGCCCGTGTCCGGCCCGGACGTCACGGCCAGCCGGCACTTGTGGAGCTTCACCGTGGTGCGCGGGTCCACCACGAGCGTCTCTCCCAACAACGGGGAGTGGGCGAGGTCTAACCCGGCGGCATCTCCGGGGCTGGTGTGGATGTCGTCGGGATGCGGATCTGTCGCGCTCATCTGTCACGGGAGGATAGCAAACGCGCCCCCCGCAGCCGCCTGTGTCCGCGGGTACGTGCTACGCTCGATTGCTCCGCCCATGTCTCCCCGAAAAATCCAGCAGAAGAAGGCCCCGGCCATGCCTGGGTCCAAGGCACCCGAGCATCCCGCGCCGCGTCGTGGCCGCGTGAAGAAGACGGTGGCCATCCTGTCCCGGAAGCGCTCGTTGTACTCCACCCGACGCCTGGTGGCGGCCATCCGGGAGCGGGGACACCGCCCGCTGGTGCTGGACACGCTGCGTTGCTGCCTGCTGCTCGCGCAGGGCACGCCGCGCATGACTTACCGCGGTGTGGAGATGCGCGGCGTGGACGTGGTGGTGCCGCGCATCGGCGCGTCCATCACCGCGTACGGGCTGGCGGTGGTGAACCACTTCGAGATGATGGGGGTGCCGGTGCTCAACCCGCAGACCTCCATCGCGCGCAGCCGGGACAAGCTGCGCGCGCTGCAGTTCCTGTCGCGTTCCGGACTGGACATCCCGCGCACGGTGATGGCGCACGACCGCAGCAACGTGAAGAAGCTGGTGGAGGAGGTGGGCGGGCTGCCCGTCATCATCAAGCTCATCAAGGGCACCCAGGGCGTGGGCGTGATGATTGCGCACACGCTGCCGGAGGTGCAGACCATCCTGGATACGTTCTGGGACCTGGGTCAGGAAATCGTGCTCCAGGAGTTCGTCGCGGAGAGCGAGGGCCGGGACGTGCGGGCGCTGGTGGTGGGCCAGCGCGTGGTGGGGGCGATGCGGCGGCGCGCGAAGAAGGGCGAGTTCCGCTCCAACATCCACCGCGGTGGTGAAGGGCAGGCAATCGAGCTTCCGGCGGCATACACGGAGGCGGCCGTGCGGGCCGCGGGCATCATCGGCCTGGAGGTGGCGGGCGTGGACATGCTGGAGGGCCACGCGGGTCCCCGGCTGATGGAGATCAACTCCAGCCCCGGCTTCGAGGGGTTGGAGAGGGCGACGGGGCGCGACATCGCGGGAGAAATCGTCGAGCACGCGCTGGCTTACGCGGCGGCGAAGGCCGGCGCTCCGCGGATGACCGGCGAGTAGTGGACGACGTGTTCGAGACTGCTCGCATGCCCTGAAGCAGGCGAGCAGCCGGGGCCGCAGGCACCTTGCATGCTCCACAGGAACACAGGAATGCCTTCAGGGGCCGGTTGTCATGGGGAGTTGGCAGCGGCGCGGCGTGGCCTCTAATCTGGCGGCCCCCCATGAAAACGCTGCACAAGCCGCTGCAGGTTACCGTCTACCAGGACGTGCTCTGTGCCTGGTGCTATCTCGCCGACCTGCGCCTGGACGTACTGCGCCAGGAGTTCGGCGACGCCGTCCGCTGGAGCGTGAGGCCCTACCCTCTGCGCGTTCACGACGTGCTTCCCACGGAGCGCGAGAAGCGCGGGCTCGTGGAAGAAGTGCAGCGTGCGCAGCGCGAGGCGGACCTGACCGCGCCACTGCTCTCCACGGACCTGTGGCTGGGCGGAGACCCGCCGCGCAGCAGCGTGCCGGCGCTGGCGGCGCTGGAGGCCGCGCGGTTGCAGGGCCCGAATGCGCGGATGTTCCTCGCGCGGGCGATGCAGCGCGCGGCGCTGGAGCAGGGCGTCAACGTGTCGCGGCCGGACGTGGTGTTCGAGCTGGCGTCGCGCGTGGGCCTGGCGATGAACGAGTTCTCCGCCGCCTTCCGCTCCGAGGAGACGCGCCGGCTCATCCTGGATGAGCACCGCGACGCGGCCGGGCGCGGCGTGCGCGGCGTGCCCACGCTGGTCATCGGTGGGCGCTGGATGTTGTGCGGCCTGCGCGAGCTGTCCGAGTACCGCGAGCACATCCTGGCCTGCATGGGCCGGGTGGCCGTGCCGCGCTCGGGTTCTTCAGAGCGGCTGGTGCACTGAAGCACCGAAGCCGTCACCGGGGCCCGCCCTGCCGCGCGGGCCCCGTGGGCTGCAGGTCCTCCGGCTTCAGCCGAAGCGCTCCTGGCGTCCGCCGCGGCTGATGGCCAGGTAGAGGCCCGCGAGCAGCAGCTGGAAGAGGCCCATGGCGGGCAGCGCGGGCAGGCAGCACAGGATGAAGCCCAACGCCACGATGAAGCCGCCCAGCGCCAGGACGCCGAGGATGGAGAGCCGGAAGCCCTTGGCGTGGGTGTAGGCCAGGCGCAGGGTCTCCAGCGCGGTGGGGTTCTCCTGGTCCGCCAGCGCGGGCTGCACGAGGACCAGCGGGAGCATCAGCCACATGCCCGGGCCCAGGTAGAGCACCGCGGACACGAGCACCATCAAGCCGATGAGACCGGGCGACACGCCCCGCATCGCGCCGTCGAACTCGGAGAGGGAGTTCAGCTCGGCCAGGGAGATACCCGCGCCGGCGACGAAGATGGCCACCAGGATGCCCAGGCCGACGAACACGAGCGGCAGCACCAGCGCGAACGTCAGCAGCATCGTGAGCAGGTAGGTGCCCAGCTTGGAGAACTGGGAGAACACGCGCGCCAGGTCCGCGCGCTGGCCCTGGAGCACGTCCATGGCCATGCGCAGGAAGCCCAGCGTCACCGCGCCCTGAATCACCCACGTGAGCGCGATGCCCACCAGCGTCGTCATCACCATGGCGACCACGCTGTCGGTGGCGGCGCCGATGAACGAGAACATCTGGGACAGGAGGTTTCCGCCGATGGACGCGGCGAAGACGAGCAGCGCGCCGACGCTGAGCATCACCCACTCGCGCTTGAACGCGTCCAGGCACACGTCGAACAGGCGGCTGAAGGACCAGTTGTCCCGGTCCAACGGGAAGTCCCGGCCCAGGCCCTCGCGGGCGCGACAGGGGGGACAGTGCGACTGCGTGCCGCGCTCGCTGCACGTGTCACACATGAAGTTGCCGCAGCGCGTACAGGTCCGCTGCGCGAGGTCATCCGGGTGCAGCGGGCACGTCGCGCCCCTCGCCCTTCCGAAATCCGAATCCGACATGAGTGCCCTGCTCCTCGCGCGACGGGTCCGGTTCACCCCGGCTGCCTCGACTCGCGCCGTCCTTCCGTGAAGGACCTACACCAGCCAGCCCTGTGTTCACCAGGGCACAGGGGCGCTTAAGCAGGTGGCGGGCGGGCGGGAAGCGTGGGGGCGTGAATTTTCTCGGGGCCTGCGCGTCTGGAATTCCGTGGTCGCGAAGGGGGACTGGCTGCAGAGGCCCTTCGCGCGGGAGACTCGTCACATGCGCCGATTGCTCGCACTCGCCATCCCCCTGGCCCTGATGATGGGAACGGGTTGCTACGCCCACTATCACGGCCCCGCCGCTCGCCGCGCCGTGGTGGTCGAGTACAGCTACTCGGGCTACCACCCCATTCCGGATGACGACGGCGGTGGCTGGTGCCCGTATGACCACGTGCACTCGCACGGCTACCAGCCGTCGACGACGTATTACACGTACACCGACGACGTGTACTACTACCGGGGTCCGGCGGTGGTCTGGTACTGGGACTTCCACCTGGATCCGCTGGGCGTCGCGTGCCACCACCACGGGCGGCACTCGCACGACTACTACCCCTCGTCGGGTCGGGCGTACCGCTGGGAGCGCAACCGCGGCTACGTGTACGACCGGACCCACGCGGCCTCCGCGGTCTACAGCTACACGCGGCCCGGCTCGCGGCCGACGACGACGCGCAACTACACGCCTCGCGACAATGACCGTCCGCCTCCGGGTGGCACGGGCTGGGGCACGCAGCCTCCTCGCGGCGGCTCGCGCTACAACGACAACGGTGGTGGCTGGGGCAGCAGCGGGGGCAACAACAACGGCGGTGGCTACGGGCGGGACAACAACGGTGGCTCGCGTCCGGGACGCGGCCACGGTCGGGACCGCGACGATGACGACCGTGGCAACAACGGCGGCGGCTGGGGCAACAGCGGCGGCGGCTACGGCAACAACGGCGGCGGCACGCCTCCGAGCGGTGGTGGCAACTCCGGCGGTGGTTATGGGAACAACGGTGGCGGCACGCCTCCGAGCGGCGGTGGTAGCTCCGGCGGTGGGTACGGGAACAGCGGTGGCGGCACGCCTCCGAGCGGCGGCGGCAACTCCGGCGGTGGTTACGGCCGCGGAAACCGCGACAACGACCGGGACGATGACCGCGATAACGACCGTGGCAATGACCGCGGGAACAGCGGCGGACGTGGGAGCAGCGGCGGCGGCTGGAACACTGGTGGCGGACGCGGCAGCAGCGGCTCGAGCAGCGGCAGCAGCGGCTCGAGCAGCGGCAGCAGCGGTGGTGGCTGGAGCAACGGTGGCGGGCGCGGCAGCAGCGGCAGCAGTAGCGGCGGGAGCAGTGGCGGCGGCTGGAGCAACGGTGGCGGGCGTGGCAGCAGCGGCTCGAGCAGCGGTGGCGGTCGGAGCTCTAGCGGTGGTTCCTCGGCGCCGAGTGGCCGCTCCGGTTCCTCCGGCTCCAAGAGCAGCGGCGGCGGCTGGCGCTGATTCATCGAGCACAAGCAACCTCGGAGTCGAGGGACCTGGCGGCGGGACTCACTGACCGCGAGCGTCTCGGAGTCGATGGGCCTAGCGGCGGGTGCTGACTCACCAGCCGCGAGCACCTCGGAGTCGATGGACCTGGCGGCGGGTGCTGACTCACCAGGCGCACCTCGGAGTCGATGGACCTGGCGGCGGGACACACCGGCCGCGAGCGTCTCGGAGTCGATGGACCTGGCGGCGGGTGTTGACTCACCGGCCGCGAGCACCTCGGAGTCGAGGGACCTGGCGGCGGGTGTTGACTCACCAGCCGCGAGCACCTCGGAGTCGATGGACCTGGCGGCGGGTGCTGACTCACCAGGCGCACCTCGGAGGTTGTTGGATTCGCTTCCGAGGTGGGGCTGGCCCTGAAACACATGGCGCGAGCGCGCCTCGGAGTTGATGGATTCAAGACACCGGGTCACGTCCCACGTCCCTCTCGGACGGGTGGGCGGCCCGGTGTCTGCTTTCCAGGGTGGGGGCGAGTCGTCGAACAGGGGACGGAGAGCCCGGCGGTGGATTGCCGTGCGAAGAGGGCATGGAAATGTTGGCGAGCGATGAAGCGCCCTTTTCTTCTGACTTCTTGTGTACTGCTCGGGCTCGCGTCGTCCGCTTGTGGCTCCGGGGGCCCTGCCCCCGACCCTGGCTTCCAGACCGAGGATGCCGAGTCGGTGGACCTGGACAACCTCCGCATCCGCGTCAGCGGACGCGCGCGCGTGCTCCCCGAGGCCGAGCGATGGCTCGCCGCCCAGGGACAACCCACGCCCACGTTGGACGGAGTCCCCATCGCCATCCAGGAGCCGCTCCGGGTGGCGGTGAATGACGACAACCCCACGTTCGGCACCGGCACCGTGGAAGCCGATGGCGCCTTCGCCGTGGAGGACGTCCCCGTCCGCGAGGTCCACCAGGGGCTGGCGACGAGCCTGGAAGGCGCGGGCCTGGTGCGCACGCTCACGCCCGTCTACGACAGCGTCTTCACCGGAGCACGCCCCCGCACGGACGTCATCGAGGCGAGCGTGTGGGCCCTGCCCGAACAGTTCCATGACGCGCTGAGCACGACCTTCGGTGAGCCCCTCCTTCGCGGGCTGACGAGTGATCGCGCCCGCACGTTGCGCGACGCGGGCTTCGTGCTGGGACGCGTCGTCGATGCGAGCGGACAGCCTCGCGCGGGCGTGCGCGTGGTGCCGGACCGGAGCGAGCTGGCCGAGCGCATCTTCTACCCGTCCGCGGACTTCAACGGCGTCGACCAGGTCGGCACGTCCTCGGATGGATTGTTCATCTACGTCCACACCGGCCTGGACGCGGAGACGTTCCGACTCGGCGTCGAGGGTGACGACACGTACGTGGCTCGCAACGCCTCCGTCGCGCCCGGGTGGGGCTTCGTGCTCACTGTCTACCCCGGCATCTACGCGCCCGCCGCGCCCTGACTGGGCGCACGCGCCCCGCGCACGGCGGCCTGGGCAGCCGAGCGTCCACCCTGCCCCGCCGTGCGACGCGGGGCTCGGACGCGATGTGCATCCATCTCCCGGACAGGTGCGTGAGGAGCGAGTCGGAGGACCGACGCGTGTGACGACATCGTCCGCGCGCGACCGCCACCTCCGCGCGGCCCAGGGGGGCGCCGATGCAGCCGAATGGCGGGGGCCAGACCCGCAACCAGAGCGTGGCCCGCGCACTCGCCTGGGTCGCGGCGCTGGTCGTCCTCCTGCTGGGACTGGCCACCCTCACCGGCTGGCTGCTCTCGGCGCGCCCCCTCTTTCCCGAGGGCGATAGCAGACCCGCCACCGCGCCTCGCACCAGCCTGGCCCTCGTGCTCGGCGGCCTGGCCCTGGCCCTGAGGTCGTCTGCCCGCTCCTCCCGCACGCGCCGGAGACTGTCCGCCCTCTGCGCCGCCGGCATGTGGCTCATCGGCTGCGTCAGCGCCGCGCAGGACGTCATGCCTCCCATGGGCCCCCTGGACGTGCTCTTCACCCAGGCGTCCGGCGTGCTCGACCTGCGCATCCGCCCCTCGCCGCTCACCGCCCTGTGCCTGCTCCTGCTCGGCACCGCGATGCTCCTCCCCGAGCGCAAGGGGCCTCGACTGTCGTGGAACGACGCGCTCGTGATGGCGGCCGTGCTGGTGGCGCTCCTGGGCTTCAATGGCCTGCTGCTCGGCCCGCTCGTCGGCGCGGCGGGAGAGACCTTCCCGGCCCAGCGCAGCATGGGCCTCTACACCGCCATCGCCGTGCTGCTGCTGGGCGTGGGCGTGCCCTGCTCGCGGCCCGAGCGAGGGCTGGCGGAGCGCCTCACCCGGGACTCGCTGGGCGGCTTCCTCGCGCGGCGGATGGTGCCCCTCGCCCTGCTGGGCCCCACCGTGCTGGGCGCGAGCCTGGCCCTGCTCCATCTGGCGGGACTGCTCGGACGCGAGGCGAAGCTGCCTCTCTTCGCCACGCTCCTCAGCGCGGGCGGCGCGGTGCTCGTGCTGCTGGTGGCGCGCGCGCTGGAGTTGCTCGAAGCAGGACAACGCCGCGCCACCGCCGCGCTCGCCGCCTCCGAGGCCCGCTACCGCGGCCTGCTGGAGACCACCCCCGAGCCCCTGCTCATGGTCGACGCGAGCGGACGGATGCGCTTCGTCAACGCGGAGGCGGAGCGCGTGTTCGGCCACCCCCGAGAAGCCCTGCTCGGACACGGAGTCGAGGTGCTCGTCCCCGAGGGACTCTTCGGCGGCCAGCGTCTGGACGGAGACTCCACCGCGCGCGCCCTGCGCGGACGACGCGCGGACGGCACCCCGGTTGCGCTGGAAGCCCGGTTGCGGAACGTCCATGGCCCCGAGGGCCCCAGCCTGCTCGTCGTCCTGCGCGACGTCACCGAGCGCGAGCAGGCCACCGCCCGGCTCCGGGCGGCGCACGAAGAGGCCGAGGTGCAACGCGGACTCGTGCAGGCCGTGATCAACCACGCGCCCGTGGGCGTGCTCTTCACGGACCCGAGGCGGGACTCGCTGCTGCTGGCCAATCCCTTCGCGCAGGCGATGCTCGGCCCGATGCCGGAGCACCCCAGGCGTGGCGCCTATCTGGACCGGCTGAGACATCTCGACGGACGTCCGTTGACGATGGAGGACCTGCCTTCCACCCGAGCGGTGCGGACCGGCGAGGTCGTGGGCCCCGAGGAGCTGCTCATCACGCGGCCCGATGGCGGGACGACGCCCGTGCTCATCACCGCCGCGCCGGTGTTCGGCCCCCAGGGAGAGCCGCGCGGCGTGGTCGTCACCGGCCAGGACCTGACGACCCGCCACGAGCTGGAGCGCCTGCGCGAGGAGTACGTGAGCCTCATCTCGCATGACCTGCGCAATCCCCTGCAGGGCATCACCCTGCGCGCCAGCCTGCTCACCCACGCGCTGAAGGAGCGCGGCATGGCACGCGAGGAGGCCCTCACCGAGGCCATCCTCCGCAACGTCGAGTGGATGAAGTCCATGATTGAAGAGCTGCTCGAGGGCTCGCGCCTGGAGTCCCGCCGCGTGGAGCTGCGCCGCGAGCCGACGGACGTGGTGCGCTTCCTGGAAGGCGTGCTCGAACGCGACGTCCCGCCGGACCTGCGCGAGCGCTTCCTGCTGGAGGTCGCCACACCCGTGCCCCTGGCGTGGGTGGACACCGCGCGACTGGAGCGGGTGCTCACCAACCTGCTGGGCAACGCGGCCAAGTACAGCCCCGCCGGGCGCCCCATCCACGTGCGCGTGTCCGCCTCGCCGGAGGACCACGTCGTGGTGGCGGTGCGCGACGAGGGCCCGGGCCTGGCGCGCGAGGACGCGGAGCACGTCTTCGACAAGTACTTCCGCACCCGTCAGGGCAGCGAGTCCGACACGCAGGGCCTGGGGCTGGGCCTCTACATCAGCCGGCTCATCATCGAGGCCCACGGCGGACGCATCTGGGTGGAGAGCGAGCCGGGTCAGGGCTCCACCTTCTGTTTCAGCCTGCCCGCCACGCCCCAGGGCCCCGAGCCCCACCCTCCCGAGGAAGAGATGGGACCCAAGGGCCTGGAGGAGTGAGCCCTACCGTCGCGCCACCCAGCGCGGCAGCCAGTCCGGCGCCTGGGCGGTGGTGAGGCGCGTCTGGCCGCTGCCATCGGCGCGCATCAGGTACACGTCCGTGTTCCCCTCGCGCTCCGACACGAAGGCCAGGTACTTCCCATCCGGGCTCCACGCCGGCATGTCGTCGCGCCGCTGGCCGTCCGTCAGCGCCACCGGCACGCCGCCCGCCACGGGCACGCGCCACATGCGGCTTCTGCCATCCGACGCCCGGCTCACGTACACCAGCGTCTGGCCGTCCGGGCTGAACGCCGGCTCGCGCTCGTCACCGGAGAAGTGCTCGCCCGACACCGCGCGCAGCTCCGAGCCATCCGGCCGCACCAGGTACAGCCGCTCCCGGTTCTCCCGGTCGCTGATGAAGACGAGCCACTTCCCGTCCGGACTCCAACCCGGGGAGCGGTCCTCGCGATGGAACGCGGTGAGGCGCCGCTCGGCCGTCCCGTCGGCCTTCGTCACGTAGATTTCCGGGTCGCCCTCGCGGCTGCACACGAAGGCCACCTCCTGACCGTCCGGGGAGATGGCGGGCTCGAAGCAGCCTTCCTTCACCTGCGTCAGCCGCACCTCTTGCACCCCCTCGCGCGGCTCCAGTCGCACCAGGTCGCTGAAGCCCTGCGCGTCCGACTCGGCCACCAGCCACGTGCCGTCCGGCGCCCAGCTCGCGTTGCGCGAGCGCGCCCGGGGCGCATGCAGCGGCAGCGCGTCTCCACCGGCGAGCGGCTGGACGCGCAGCTGCTGGAACTGCATCCCGCCCTGCTCCCGCACCGCCACCACGAGCAGGGACTTCCCATCCGGCGCCACGGGACCTGGGTACTCGTCCTCGGGGCCCTTGGTGATTCGCGTCTCCGTCCCGTCAGGGCTCACCTGCCACACGTCCTTCTGACCCGCCCGCTCCGACAGGAAGACCACCGCGCCGGGGATGGCGCGCGCCTCCTCCTTCGACAGCGGCCCGGCGCCCGACGTCCCGCCACACCGGCCGGAACATCCGACGCCGAGCACGGCGAGCGCGGTGAGACTCCACCGCGCCCACCACGGCCAGGAACGCGGCATCCGTTCGAGGCCTCGCACCCTCACGTCACCGCACCCGGATGGCGTCCGCCATGACGACGTAGCCCTCGGTGGCCCAGCGGCTCAGCTGCACCGTGTTCCAGCCCGCGTTGAACGAGTACGTGCCCAGCGTGTTCCACGCGCTGCCGCCGGTCTGCTGATTCTTCGTCACCGTCGCATTGCCGCCCGCGTGGTTGATGATGAAGGGCGCCGCGGGGGAGCGGTTGGTGCCCGCCACCCACCACGCGTCGATGGTCTTCGTGCCGGCCGAGGCCAGGTAGAAGTTGAACACCACCGGCTCCGAGATGGGCTGCGTGGAGGCGTAGTAGTAGCCGCTGCCGTAGTAGCCGGCGCTGGTGCCGGCCGCCCACGAGGCGGGCACGTCCGCGCGCGCCTTGCTCGTGTCGTTGTTGGCGTTGTGGCTGTCCACGACGATGGTGCCCGTGGGCGTGCCGCCGTCACCGCAGTAGCTCTTGATCTTGCTGATGTAGCTGCTCCACGGCCAGTTCGGACCCGGGTCCGTGCGGGACGCGGGCTGGAGCCGGCCGTGCGCGACGATGTGGTAGCTGTCGCGGACGATGCCCTGCCCCTTGGTGATGTCGCAGGACAGCTTCGCGGACGCGTCGATCTGCCCGGCCGGGAAGGACGACTGGCTGGCGAAGCCGCCGTGCTCGATGCCCACCGAGAAGTGGTTCACCGACGTGCCCTGGAGGCCGCAGTCCACCTTGCCGTTGAGGTTGCAGTCGTAGGACGCGCCCACGTGCCACGCGCGGTTGGACTCACGCACCAGCTGCGAAATCTCGCTGCCGCTCTCGTTGACCACGTAGTGCGCGGACACGCCCGCCGCGGAGTTCGTCAGCCAGCCCCAGCACCCGGAGTAGCCGCCCTCACAGGTGTGGATGATGATCATCGACACGTTGGTGCCGGACGGACGCGCGTTGTAGTTGGGCGACGCGCGCCAGATGGAGGCGCCGTAGTCCGGGCCCGCCGCCAGCGCCTGCATCCTCGGCAGCGCGAACTTCGCCTCCACCGCCGCGCCCTCGAGCGACACGGCCACCTTGCCCTCGGGCGTGAAGGCGCCCGCGCCGTCGCGCAGCGTGGCGTAGACCTCGTTGTGGACGTAGTACGCCTGCACGTCCGGGTCGGTGATGTCCGTCAGCGCCACCGCCACCGGAGCCCACGCGCCCAAATCCTTCCGGTCGATGCCCGCCTCGGTGGCGTGCCTGGACAACAGCGCCGCGCCCGCGCGCAGGTTGGCCAGCGGCTCGCCGCGCACCTGGTCCTCCGTCACACCGGCCAGCGCCGCGCCCTGGGTGATCTTCTCACCGCGCAGGGCCAACAGACCGAACGCCGCGGGGCGGCCCTCGAACTCCTCCTCGCCCTTCACGTGCTCCCAGCGCGTCTCCGTGTAGGAGATGGCCTTGAGCAGGCTCACCGGGACGTCGAACTCCTTCGCCGCCTGGGCGAACAGCGCGTCCAGCTCGCTGGGGGTGCGGCGCGCCTGGTCCGCGATGGCGCGGGCCGCGTCGTCCGCCGCGCCCGAGGGCACCTCCGTGGAAGGCGGGGCCTCCGGCGGCGGCGCCTCTTGCTGCGGACCACACGCAGACAGGGCCAGGGCCGCGGCGGTGGCCGCGAACGTCTTACTCAACACGTGCATGGGAGCTCCTTGAGAGGGGATCAGCAGCTCTGCGCTCCGCACCCGTCCTCGGGAGCGGCGGTGCGGCGTGCCCTGAGCACCATGCGTGCCAACCCCGACTTCCCCGCTTTCAGCCTCCCAACCCACGAGAACTGGAGCGTCGATGCTCCAGCCCCTACCTCCTCCCACTCGGGCACCGGAGCCCAAGTCAACATTTCAAGCCCATGAATTCACGAGGTCGCCCACAGAGGGCTACCCACCCGGCGCGTCCGGAATGGCCGCCGGTGTCGCAGTGGCGTGTTTCGGGACAGGGGTCATGTAAACACGTTTTACTCATTTTCTGATGTCCCTCGTCTTTTCCCACGGGGCCGGATGGGGCCTCGTCCGGCCAGGTGGGAGGCGGCCTCGGTGGCGGGCCGGGTTCCAGGCGCGGGAGGTCGAATCATCCGCTATGAGGGGGCCATGCGGCTTTTCGGTATCGGCGACACGCACCTGCCCTCCACGCGGAACAAGGACATGGAGCGCTTCGGGTGGATGGAGCACCCGCGGCCCCTGCAGCGCGCGTGGGACGAGAAGGTGCGGCCGGAGGACATCGTCATCGTCGCGGGGGACATCTCCTGGGCGACTCGGCCTCACGAGGTGATGGACGACCTGAAGTGGCTGGACGAGCGGCCGGGGCGCAAGCTCCTGGTGCGCGGCAACCACGACTACTGGTGGGGCGACTCGGCGTCGAAGCTGCGCAAGCTGCTCGAGCCGTTCAAGACGCTGGAGGCGTTCCTCCACAACAGCGCGGCGGTGATGGGGCCGTGGGTGATTGCCGGCACGCGGCTGTGGACGGCGCCCGAGGCCCCGCCGATGCCGGGCGGAGAGATGGGCGACGAGCCCATCGACCAGGGCTACGTGGAGCGCGAGACGCGCAGGCTCGCGACGTCCATCGAGGACGCGAAGAAGAAGGAGGCGGCCAGTCCCACGCCGCTGGTGCGCGTGGCCGCCGTGCACTTCCCGCCGCTGTACGCCAACGAGAAGGCCACCGCGTTCAGCGACCCCATCGAGGCGTTCAAGCCGAAGGTGTGCGTGTACGGCCACCTGCACTCGACGGGCATCCCCGCGGGCTTCACCGGCGAGCGGGCCGGCGTGCGCTACGTGCTGGCGTCGTGCGACGCGGCGGGCTTCTCGCCCGTGCTGCTCGACGAGGTGTGAGGATAAGCTCCACCGCTCATCGTCCATACACCCAGGGCCGGTCACCGAGGCAGGAGTGGAGAGATGCCGTCCAACAAGTCGGAGCTCGCCGCGCGACTGGCGGCCACGCAGCCCGGCGACGCGGTGCGAGGGCTGTTCTTCAAGGCGGTGTTCAGCCTGGTCCAACAGCGTGCCGGACTGGCCGCGATGGAGCAGGTGCGCGTGGGGGCGCTGGCCAAGGACTACTCGGACCTGCGCACCTACCCCGTGCAGGAGTTCCTGAACCTGCTGTACCTGGCGGCGGACGCGCTCGAGGAGCCGCTGGGCTCCGAGGAGGCCGTGTACCACGCGTGTGGTGAGTCCAACGTCACGCGCTACTCCACGGGCCCGGGGATGCTCATCTTCGGCATCATCTCCCGAGGAGACCCGCAGAAGCTCTTCTCCGGGGCGCAGATGGGCTACAGCGCGGCCGTCACGTACGGCACCCGCGAGTACGTCACCACGGGGCCCAAGTCCGGCACCCTGCGCGTGCGTCGGGACATGCTGCCCCCCGCGTACCACGAGGGCATCCTCACCGGCGCATTGAAGGTGTTGGGATTGAAGGGCACGGCGAAGGCCCATCCGCAGGGCATCGACCGCGTCGACTACGACATCACCTGGGAGTGACTACTCCACGCGCTCGTAGGTGACGTCCAGCTCCGCCACCACGCGCTCGCCCACCGAGGCCTGGCAGGAGAAGACGTGGTTGGCGCCATCGCGCGAGCGGCGGTGCGCACCGAACACCACCGTCTGGCCCGCGTACGCCAGGCTGTCCGCCTTCAGCCGCACGTCCTTGGCCAGCACCCGCGCCCACGGCGCGCCCTCGAGCTTGCGCAGGAGCGTCGTCGCCACGCGGGTCATGCCGCTCGCCACAATCGCCACGGGCATCACCGGGTGCAGGGCGAAGTGGCCCTTGCACATCTCCGGGGTGACGGGGCCCAGGGACGCGGTGAGGCTCTCATCGTCCGGGCGCCAGTCGCGCAGGGCCAGCGCCTTGCCGTACGGGTTGGAGCGCAGGCGGGCCCACTCCTCGGGGGTGCGCTGGATGCCGTCGTCGCGGCGCGGCTCGCGGCGCATGTCCTGGCGCGCCTCGCCGAACAGGCGGGTGAAGGCGGCGGCGGACAGCACGTTGTAGTCCACCTCCAGGCGGAACACCGGGGTGCCGTCCGGCGCGGACAGCAGCGTGCGCGCGGTGGCGGTGCGCTTGCCGGTGAGGCTGGCCTGCGCCAGGCCCCAGAGCAGGTCCGTGGAGCGCGCCATCGGCTCGCGGCGCAGCCACTCGCCGCGCGCGCCGCACGCCAGGTAGAAGTGCTGCCCGTCCTTGGGCGCCACCAGCGCGGACGCGCACGAGCCCAGGATGGCCAGGTGACGGCCCGCCTCCGCGATGCCGATGAGCCCCGCCTCCGCGTCCGGGTCCTGCTGCACCGGGATGCGCGCCACCACCTCGCCCTTGCCCATCACCGTCACGTCCTTCAGCGCGAAGTACGGATCACGCACGCAGATGCGCGGGTACAGCTCCTGCGCGCTCAGCACCGTGTGCGGGGCCAGGTTCGACCAGTCGCGCTGCGGGACGTCGTTCCACGGCGTCGCGGAGGGGGCGCCGGAGGAGAGAGCGGAGGAGAGGAGCGAGGCGGGGGCGACGTCGAGCATGGGGGATGACCTCAGTTCGGACACGGGGTTCTGCGCGACACCTGAAAGCACTGTAAACGAGCTGCCTTCCGTCAGTACAGGATTATTTCTGCCTGATGAAAATATTCTCGCCACAGCGTGCCGAATGTTGCTGGTGAGCGGTAATTTTCTACCGTGGAAGGAAGAAATCACCGTTTCACTGCACCAGGAGTGCGCCGAAGAGCCCCCCCACACCCACACTCAACGCGTAGCGTCAACGCGCTGACTGGGGTGAGCAGCACCCCATTATCGGAGCGAGCCGGCCCGTGTTTCCGGAGAGTTACACCGTCACTGGGTGCCCAGACGCAGCGCGTCTTTTCTGGCCCCCAAGCGGAAGTGATGCCAACGGCGGAGGATTACAGCCCTGGCGGTGATTCCGGGAACGTGAACGCGGATTCCAGGGACGCCGCCACGCGGGTTTCACGTGGCCGGACGCAACCGGACAGGAGACTCCCGCATCGGGGCGGAATTTCGAGGGGGATTTCATCGGGGGTTTTCCACCGGGCGGGAGGGGCCACACCGGGGCGCGCGGGTGGAGGGCGCGCCCCGGGGCCAGCCTCGGGCCGGGGTTACCGCATGACGGCTACAGCTCGACCTGGCTTCCCAGCTCCACCACGCGGTTGGGCGGAATCCGGAAGTAGGCGGTGGCGCTGCGGGCGTTGCGGCTCATCCAGGAGAAGAGCGCCTCGCGCCACATGGCCATGCCCGGCTTCTTGGAGGGAATCAGCGTCTCGCGGCCCAGGAAGAAGCTGGTGCCCATGAGCTGGAACTGGAGCCCCTTCTCCCGGCAGCGCTTGAGCACGTCGGGGATGCTGGGGTTCTCGGTGAAGCCGTAGGTGGCCACCACGCGGACGAAGCCCTGCTCCAGGGGCTCCACCTCCACGCGCTCCTCGGCGGGGACGTGGGGCACGTCCTGGGTCTGCATCGTCAGGAGCACCACCTGCTCGTGCAGCACCTTGTTGTGCTTGAGGTTGTGCAGCAGCGCGGGGGGCGTGCCCTCGGCGTTGCCCGTCATGAAGATGGCGGTGCCCGGCACGCGCACGGGCGGGTGGTCGCCGAAGCTGCCGAGCAGCTCCTTCAGGGGGATGCTCGCGGCGCGCAGCTTGGCGGCGAGGATGTCGCGGCCGCGCTTCCACGTGGTCATCAGGGTGAAGATGACGACGGCCAGCAGCAGCGGGAACCAGCCGCCGTCCGCCACCTTCATCGCGTTGGCGCTGAAGAAGGCCAGCTCCACCGTGAGGAACACGCCCGCCACGGGCAGGGCCAGCGCGCGGCTGACGCCCCAGCGCTCGCGGGCGACGACGTAGGCCATGACGGAGGTGATGAGCATCGTCGTGGACACGGCGATGCCGTACGCGGACGCCAGCGCGCTCGAGGAGCGGAACGTCAGCACCAGCGTGAAGACGCCCACCATCAGCGCCCAGTTGATGCCCGGCAGATAAATCTGGCCCATCTCCTCGGCGGAGGTGTGCACCACCTCCATGCGCGGGCTGTAGCCCAGCTGCATCGCCTGGCGCGTCAGCGAGAAGGCGCCGGAGATGAGCGCCTGGGAGGCGATGACACCCGCCACCGCCGACAGGAGCACCAGCGGATAGAGCATCCACGAGGGGGCCAGCAGGTAGAACGGATTGCGCGCCGCGCTCGCGTCGCGCAGGAGCAGCGCGCCCTGGCCCAGGTAGTTGAGCATCAGGGCCGGCAGCACCGCGCCGAACCACGCCCAGCGGATGGGCTTCCAGCCGAAGTGGCCCATGTCCGCGTAGAGCGCCTCGCAGCCCGTGACGACCAGGAACACGCCGCCCATGACCAGGAAGCCGTGCCAGCCGTTGTGCACGAAGAGCATCACCCCGTGCACGGGGGACAGCGCGCCCAGCACCGCGGGGTTGTGCACCAGCTCCTTCACGCCCAGCGCCGCGAGCGTGAAGAACCACACGCACATCACCGGGCCGAACACCGCGCCGATGCCCGCCGTGCCGTGGCGCTGGACCATGAAGACGACGAAGAGGATGGCCAGGGTGATGGGCACGACGAAGGGCTCGAACACGGGGGTGGCCACGCTCAGGCCCTCCACCGCGCTGAGCACCGTGATGGCCGGGGTGATGAGGCCGTCACCGTAGAGGAGCGCCGCGCCGAAGATGCCCAGGGTGATGAGCACCGGGCGGTTCAGGTGGGTCTGTCCCTTCTGCCGCTGCATCACCAGCGCCATCAGCGCCAGGATGCCGCCCTCGCCCCGGTTGTCCGCCCGCATCACGAAGATGAGGTACTTCACCGAGACGATGATGAGCAGGGACCAGAAGATGAGCGACAGCACCCCGAGGACGTTCTGCGGCGTGGGGTGGATGCCGTGCGGGCCGGTGAAGCACTCGCGCAGCGCGTAGAGCGGGCTCGTCCCGATGTCGCCATAGACGATGCCCAGGGCCCCGAGGGCCAGGAGCGCCGTGCGCTTGAAGGTATCGGGGCCTTCCCGAATCTCCTCGCCGCCCGGTACTCCGGTGGTGGTGGCTTTCACGCGCCCCCCTTTAGCCGAACCCACATGAGTAGCAACCCACCCGGAGACGGGCCCCGTGGATTCCAACGTCCAGGTGCGCCCATGTGCGAGCAGGTAGCCCCAGGCCGGCTCCTTCCGTCGGTCCGCGACGGAGCAGGCGTCCGGAACGAACAGTCAGAGGGGGGCGTATGTTGATTGGCCATGAAGGAAGGCCGGGGGGCCACGGGGGACATGCCCCTGCCTGCTTTCACGTGCTCCCATGCCACCTCGCGGGGGCGCGATGACGATGGCGGTATCCCGGTACGCGGACGCACGACAGTTCGGGGCGCATGCCCCGGAGGTGGAGGAGCGCCTGGCGCTGCTGGCGGAGGCGTCGCGGGTGCTGGCCGACGCCAGCCTGGAGCCTCCCGCCGTGATGGAGCGGCTGTGCGCCCTGGTGGTGCCCTTCCTGGGCGCCGCGTGCACGCTGCGCCTGTTGTCCGAGGACGGCCTGTGGCTGCGCACCATGGCCTCGGCCGCCGCCTCGCCCGAGGCCCGGCTCCTGTTCCAGACGCTCAGTCCCCCGGCGCTGCGCGCGGACGAGGGCCCCTCGCGCGAGGTGCTGCGCACGGGCGAGGCGCAGTGGGCGCCGGACGCGAGCCCGGAGGAGCTGCGTCAGCTGGTGCCGCCGCAGCAGCACGGGCTGCTGGAGGACTTCCCCTTCACGCGGTGGATGGTGCTGCCGCTGCGCGCCCGGGGGAAGGCGCTGGGCACGCTCACCGTGTGGAAGGCCCCCACGCCCGAGCGCACCGTCGAGGCCGCGGAGCAGCTGCTCCTGCAGGAGCTGGCGGACCGGGCCGCGATGGCGCTGGACGTGGCGCGCGCGTACGCGGCGGAGAAGCAGGCGCGGCAGGCGGCGGAGGTGGCGGCGGGGCGGCTGGCGCGGCTGCAGCGGGTGACGGCGGAGCTGTCCCAGGTGCTGTCGGCGTCGCGCGTGGCGGAGGTCATCGTCGAGCAGGGCGTGGAGGCGGTGGGCGCGACGCGCGGCGGGCTGTGGGTGGAGGAGGACGGGCACGCCAGGCTCTTGAGGTGCTCGGGCTATGACGACGCCGACTCGGTGCAGGAGGCGTTCGGCCTGCTCCCGCTGGAGAGCCGGGGGCCGGTGACGGAGGCGCTGCGCGAGGGGCGGCCCGTGTGGCTGGAGTCCCCCGAGGCGCTGACGGCGCGCTACCCGGAGGTGGACCAGAAGCGCCACCACGCCATCCGCGCGCCCTCCCCCGCGTCGGCGTGTCTGCCATTGACGGTGGAGGGTCGGGCGCTGGGCACGCTCCTGTTCGCCTTCTCCGCGCCGCGCGTGTTCGACGCGGACGAGCGCGCGTTCCTGGAGCTGCTCGCCCACCACGCGGGACAGGCGCTGGCGCGGGCGCGGCTCTTGGAGCAGGAGGAGCGGGCGCGCGCGCAGCTGGCCGAGGTCAACGAGCGGCTGGCGGCCATCATCCAGGCCTCGCCGGCCTCCATCATCCTGGTGGACGCGGATGGCACGGTGCGGATGTGGAACCCGGCCGCGGAGCGCATCTTCGGGTGGACGGCCCAGGAGGCGATGGGGCAGGTGCTGCCGGTGGTGC
The DNA here is from genome assembly GCF_050039385.1 of Myxococcus faecalis. Classification (NCBI taxonomy): domain Bacteria; kingdom Pseudomonadati; phylum Myxococcota; class Myxococcia; order Myxococcales; family Myxococcaceae; genus Myxococcus; species Myxococcus faecalis. Next base: position 4,412,192 of record NZ_CP144336.1, read on the forward strand.
CGCCCGGCAAGCAGGAGGAGTTCCGCCGCAACCTGGCCCGCGCGGGCCGGGGTGAGTCGCTGGGCGGCGCGGTGATGCAGCGCATGCGCAAGGACGGCACGCCCCTGCAGGTGGCGCTGTGGACGGCGGTGGTGCAGCCGGCGAGCGGCGGCTCCGAGCAGGTGCTGAGCATGGCGGTGGACGTCACCGAGCGGCAGCGCAGCGAGAGCGCGCAGCGCTTCCTGGCGGAGGCGGGCGGCGTGCTGGCCACCAGCCTGGAGCAGGAGGAGACGCTGGAGCGCGTGGCGCACCTGGCGGTGCCGTCGTACGCGGACTGCTGCGGCGTCTTCCTGGCGGACGAGGACGGGCAGGTGCGGTGCGTGGCCTCGGCGCACGCGGACGCGGGCTTCCGCGCGTCGGACGGGCAGCCCTCGCCGGGGCTCGCCGTCGTCGCGCGGGTGGTGGCCTCCGGTGAGGCGGAGCTGCGCACCGGGCTGAGCGCGGACGCTCCCGAGTGCGTGCGCCCGCCCGGTGGGGAGGGCTGCTGGGCGTGGCTGTGCGTGCCGCTCCAGGTGCGCGGGCAGACGCTGGGGGCGCTGTCCTTCGTCACCTCGCGGCGCGACTACGACGCGCAGGACCTGGCGCTGGCGCAGGAGCTGGCGCGGCGCTCGGCGTTGGCCATCGACAACGCGCGGCTGTACCGCGAGGCCCGGCACGCCATCCGCCTGCGCGAGGAGTTCCTCTCCATCGCCAGCCACGAGCTGAAGACGCCCATCAGCGCGCTGCAGCTCCAGGTGCAGAGCCTGCTGGCGGGGCTCAAGCGCGGGCCGTCAGCCCTCACACCAGAGCGGCTGGGGCGGGCGCTGGAGGTGGTGGACCGGCAGGTGAAGCGCCAGACGCAGCTCATCCACGACCTGCTGGACGTGTCGCGCATCAGCGCGGGGCGGCTGGAGCTCAGCCCGGAGCCGTTGGATTTGTCGGCGCTGGTGCGCGAGGTGGTGGAGCGCTTCGAGCCGGAGCTGGAGCGCACGGGCACGCGGCTGGAGCTGACGCTCGCGCCGGAGTCGTTCGGGCTCTGGGACAAGCTGAGAATCGACCAGGTGCTGACGAACCTGGTGAGCAACGCGGTGAAGTACGGGCGCGGCAACCCGGTGCACGTGGTGATGACGGTGGGCCCGGCGTCGGTGCGCGTGGAGGTGCAGGACGGCGGCATCGGCATCAGCGAGGAGAACCTGGCGCGGCTGTTCCACCGCTTCCAGCGCGCCGTGTCCGAGCGGAACTACGGCGGCTTCGGCCTGGGGCTGTGGATTTCGCGCCAGATTGTGGAGGCCATGGGGGGCCTCATCACCGTGAAGAGCGAGCTGGGCGTGGGCTCCACCTTCAGCGTGGAGCTGCCACGCACCCGCCCCTGAGCCAGCGGCTCACAGCGCCAGCAGCAGCAGGGCGGCCTTCTCCTCGGGGCTGGCGGCGAGGAACTCATCCGGCAGCCAGACCTCCGACTCCGGCACCGTGACGGAGTCGCAGCTGCGACGGCCCGCGTAGGAGCGCCCCGGCTCGCGCGCCTTCAGCCGGTACGTGCAGTCCCGGATGTAGATCTTCAGCTCGTCCTTGGTGAACTTCACGGTGGCGGGCCGGCCGCCGAAGCCGCCCTCGGCCTCCACCGTGTCGCCGTCGCGCTTCACCTTCAGGTTCACCGCGGCGGGGCCCAGCGAGCCCTTCACCTCGCCGTCCTTGAACTTCACGTCCACCACGCCCAGGTACGTCCGGCCCCGGAGCCCATCCTTGGTGCGGGTCACCTGGAAGTCCTGGCCGGTGACTTCATCGGACGTCATCACCAGGTTGTACTGCTGCCGGGCGATTCGCAGGTTGATGGCGTCCTGCTTCGGCGCGGATACCGCCACCCCCGCCCCCAGGACCACCGCCAGAGCCAATACCCCCCGCCGCAGCGGGCTCAGAAAGCGCTTCATCGGAATGCTCCTCGTCGTGGAATACCTTCCTTGAAACGTCCTTCTTCCCATCGCATACCGCGACAGCCCCACTCCCCCGGATTTGCATCCGGGGCCTGACACTCTCCGGGGGCGGCCGCCCGCTCGCCCCACCCCTGGGGCGGTCCGTGATGCCCGGGGGCGGACACCGTCAAACCGCCAGCAGCAGCAGCGTCACCTGCTCCTCGGGGCTGGCCTCGAGGAACGCGTCCGGCAGCCAGAGCTTCGCCTCCCCTCCGGAGTCGCCCACGCTGCAGTTGCTCTGACCCGAGTAGGAGCGCCCCGCCTCGCGCGCGCTCAGCCGGTGCGTGCAGTCCCGGATGTAGATTTCCAACGAGTCCTTGGTGAACTTCACGGTGGCGGGCCGGCCGCCGAAGCCGCCCTCGGCCTCCACCGTGTCGCCGTCGCGCTTCACCTTCAGGTTCACCAGCGCGGGGCCCAGTGAGCCCTTCACCGCGCCGTCCTCGAACTTCACGTCCACCAGCCCCACGGCGGTCCTCCCCCGCAGGCCCTTGTCCTTCCGGCTCATCTGGAAGTGCTGACCCGTCACGTCCTCGGCCCGCATGGTGAGGTTGACCTGCCGCAGACCGAACCGGAGGTTGATGGCGTCCTGCTTGGGCGCGGACACCGCCACCCCCGCGCCCAGGACCACCGCCAGCGCCAGAACACCCCGCCGGAGCGGGCTCGGAGAACGCATCATCGGGAAGCTCCTCGTCAGGAAACGCCGTGGAACAACCTTCAGGGAACGCGCGGCCGCCCGGGACATACCGGGATGTCCCGGGGGCGCACGCTGTGTCCGGGGCGCCTACTTCTGCGCGGGCACCTGGGGCGCGCCCAGGTGCTTCTCGAAGAACATCATCGTCGTCATCTGCGCGTAGTCGCGGGTGGGCTTCTTCTGGAAGCCGTGGCCCTCGTCGGTGGCCAGCATGTACCAGACGTCCGGCGCGCGCTGACGCACGGCCTGGACGATCTGCTCCGCCTCCGACTGCGGCACGCGCGGGTCATTGGCCCCCTGCTGCACGAAGAGCGCCGCGCGAATCTTGTCCACCGAGCCCAGCGGGGAGATGCGCTCCTGCACGCGGCGCACCTCGGGGATGCGCTCGTCGCCGTACTCCGCGCGCCGCAGGTCCCTGCGGTACGCCTGCGTGTTCTCCAGGAAGCTGGGCAGCGAGGAGATGCCCACCACGTCCACCGCGGCCTTGAAGCGGTCGGGATAGAAGGCCACCGACGCCAGCGTCATGTAGCCGCCGTACGAACCGCCCGAGACACCCACGCGCGTGGCGTCCAGCTCCGGCCGAGAGGCGATGAAGTCCAGCGTCGCGCCGATGTCCTTCAGGCTCTGCTCGCGCTTCACGCCGTCATCCATCGCGCGGTACGCCTTGCCGTACCCGTCCGAGCCGCGCACGTTGGGCACCAGCACCGCCATGCCCAGCTCGCTGGCGATGAACTGGGTGAAGTTGCTGAACATCGGCCGGCTCTGTCCCTCCGGTCCGCCGTGGAAGCTGACGACGACGGGCACCTTCTTGCCGCCCGTGTTCCTGGGCACGTAGAGGAGCGCGGGCACCTGCACGCCGTCGGTGGACGGGTAGCGCACGAGCGTGGGCTCCACGAACGCTTCCGTGTCCAGACCGCCCACCTCCGAGCGCGTCCAGCGCGTCGGCTTGCGCGACTTCAAGTCCACCGTCCACACGTCCATGGGGCTGCGCGCGCTGCCCAGCGAGAGCGCCAGCACGTCCGAGCGCTTGCGCGGGAACTTCAGCCCGCCGCCCACGCCCTTGGGCAGGACCGTCAGCGCGGACAGGGCGCGCGTGCGCGTGTCGAGCAGCGACACCGTGGTGTAGCCGTCCTCGTTGAAGGCCACCGCCAGCTTGCGCCCGTCCGGGGACAGCGCCAGGTCCGTCACGCTCCACCGCACCGCCTTCGTCAGCGACGCGGGCGGCTGGGCCGTGGGCGCGGTGCGCGTGTCGAGCAGGTACAGCTCGGAGAAGTCGCTGTAGCGGTCCGTCACCAGGTACACACCCTGGCCGTCCTTCGTGAAGGTGGCGCCGTCGACGCTGCCCTTGCCCTCGGAGGGCGTGAGCTGACGGCGCTCCCCGGACGCCACGTCCACCAGGAACAGGTCCGAGTCATCCGCGGCCCGGAAGCGCTGCACCAGCAGCTTCGAGCCATCCGCGGAGAACTCCTGCGGTGAGTACGTGCCCTCCAGCTCCGTGAGGCGGCGCGCCTTCGTGGGCTCCGACGTGGGGGCCACGTACACGTCTGTGTCCTTGCCGTTGCGGCCCGTGCCCGCGTACGCCAGCCAGCGGCCATCCGCGGAGACGCGCAGCGCCTCGTGGCGGCTCTTGCCATCCGTCAGGAGCTCCGAGCGGCCCGTGCGCCGGTCCAGCTTGAACACCTGGAAGAACTCACCGCCGCCCTTGTCCTGCAGGTAGTAGACGACGTTCGCGTCGCCCGGCTGGAAGACAGCCCGGTTGATGGGCTCCTTCGCGAAGGTGATTTGCGTGCGCGCGCCCATGGGCATCTCCACCACGTGGAGCTGGTTGGTGTCCGCGAAGCGCGTGGTGATGAGCAGCTGCTTGCCGTCATCACTGGCGTCCGAGAGCGCCGCGGTGCGGGACTCCAGGTACTGCTCCATCCGGCGACGCAGCGCGTCCGGCACCGGGGGCACGTTGCTCACCCACACGTTTGGCTGACCGGGCAGCGGCGCGATTCCGGGCACCTGCGACGGTTTCGCGGCGGCGCCCTGGGCGGCGGCGGGGGTCGCGGCGGGCGCGGGCGCCTGGGTCCAGAGCAAGGACACGACGAGGGGAATCAGGCCTGGGTTCATGGGGCGGGCACGGTAGCAGCGCTCGCGCGGACACGTCCCATCAACCAGGTCCACCGCCTCATTTCGTAAGGGCCCTCCAACAACGAACAGGCCCTGGCTCCCCCGAGCCCGAAGGCCGCTTCAATGGAGGCGCACATGAAGAGGAACGCCTGGAATCGCCGTGGCATCACCCTGGCGCTGGCCGCCACGCTGTCCGCGCTCGTCGGCTGCGGAGACGACGACGAGACGCCGCCCGACCCGACGCCGTCCACCCAGGCGAAGCTGCGCGTCGTGCACGCGTCGCCGGACGCGCCCGCCGTGGATATCTACGCGGAGGGCAACTCCACGCCACTGTTCACCAACGTGCGTTACGGCGACACCACGTCCTACGCCACGGTGCCGACGGGGACGTACAACGTGCAGGTGCGCGCGGCGGGCTCGGCGGCCACGTCCGCGCCCGTCTACTCCACCGGTCCCCTGACGCTGACGAAGGACCAGAGCGTGAGCGCGGTGGCCGCGGGTCTGCTCACCGCCACCGACAGCGCGAGCGGCTTCCGCGTGCTGCCCCTCACCGAGGGCTTCGGCGCGCCCGCGGAGGGCCGGGCTCGGGTGCGCATCGTCCACGCGGGCGCGGACGCGCCCACCGTCGCGCTGGACGTGGGGGATGACGGCAGCTCCGAAATCACCAGCCTGGCGCGCTTCCAGGACACGGGCGCCGCGGGCGTGGAGTTGCCCTCCGGACAGTCGCTCCAGGTGGGCGTGCGCACGACGGACAACCAGAAGGTGACGTCCTTCACCGTGCCCGCCCTGCCCTCGCGCGGCGAGGTGTTCGTCATCGCCACGGGCAGGCTGTCCGAGAAGGCGCACGCCCCCGCGGGCTTCGGGCTGCTCGCCGCGGGCGTAGGGCTGGTGCGCCAGAACCCCGTCGTCTACGCGCTGCACGCCTCGCCGGACGCGCCCCCCGTGGACGTGTTCGTCGGCAACGCGGAGCTGGTGGATGACCTGAGCTTCGGCGAGCTGTCCGCGCCCATCCAGGTGCCGCCGGGCAGCTACACCCTGGACTTCTTCGCCAGCGCCTCCGGGAGCACGCGCCCCTCGGGCGCCCCCGCCGCCAGCCGGCCCACGCCCGCGCTGGTCGCCGGTGAGCGCTACCTGGTCCTCGCCTCCGGCTTCCTGAGCCCCGCGGCGGACGACCCGGCGGATTCCACCTTCGAGCTGCTCGCCTTCACGGAGGGCTTCACGCGCGACACCGACAGCCTGCGCCTGCGCGTGGTGCACGCCTCCCCGGACGCGCCCGTGGTGGACGTGTCGCCGGTGGAGAACGGCGTCGTCCCGGCGAGCGCCGCCTTCGATGACATCCCCTACCGGCTGGCCACTTCGGTGGAGGGCTTGGAGCTGCCCGGCGCCCAGCTGCTGGTGGGCGTGGCGGCGGCCAGCTCCGCCAACCGCTCGCCGGTGGCTCGGTTCCAGCTGGACACCAGCGCGTTCCTGGGCCGGGGCGTCTTCGCGGTGGCCGCGGGCGCGCTGTCGCCGTCCACGTCGGGTGAGGCCAGCTTCCGGTTGGTGCTGGTGGACACGAGCACCACGCCCTGGAGCGCGCTCAACGTGCATCCCCAGCCGTAACGCATTTTCCCGCCGTCCGTCTGCGAAGACATCCAGGCCAGCCAACTGGCGCCGCGCAAGCCTCGTGCCCGCGGCGCCAGTCGTTCGTTCCGACGGGAGGAAGGCTCCATGCAGCGCCGCGTCGCGCCCATCCTGCTGCTCCTCACCGCGCTGACGGGCGCGTGCCTGGACCCCATCCGGAGCGCTCCGACGGACACGTGCGCGGAGGACCCCGAGGCGTGTCCGGAACCGGACTCCGAGCCGAGGGGCGTGGCGCGAAAGGTGACGGTGGGACGGCAGCACGCGTGCGCGCTGTTGGAGAGCGGCGGCGTGCGGTGCTGGGGCGGCACGGGCCTGGTGGGCGACGGCACGCGCGCGCTGCGGGCCTCGGCCGTGGCGGTGAAGGGCCTGTCCACCGGAGTGCTCGGCGTCTCCGCGGGCGCGGACCACACCTGCGCGGTGCTGGAGGGCGGCACCGTGCGCTGCTGGGGGGACAACACGTCGGGGCAGCTGGGCCAGGCCTCGCTGTCGTCCTCGCTGGAGCCCCTGGATGTCGGCGGCGTGGGCTCCAACGTGCTGACGGTCTCCTCGGGCGAGGCGCACACGTGCGCGCTGCACGCGGGGGGACAGGTGACGTGCTGGGGCGACAACTCACGACTTCAGCTGGGCTCGACGGAGGTGAGCGAGCGGAGCTACGCGCCCGTCGAGGTGCGGGGCCTGCCCGCGAACCTCACGGTGCTGGCGGCGGGCGCGTACCACACCTGCGCGGCCACCACGGCGGGCGAGGCGTGGTGCTGGGGTGACAACGCCTACGGCGCGCTGGGGGATGGGCTTTCGGGCGTGGGGCTGAAGTCGCCTCCCGTCCGGGCGCGGAGCCTGGCCCTGCCCGTGAGGGCGCTGACGGCGGGCAAGGGACACACCTGCGCGCGCGTGGGCGACGGCGCGGTGGAGTGCTGGGGCTTCAATGCCTCCGGGGCGCTGGGGGATGACACCGCGCTCGACAGCACGGTGCCGGTGCGGCCGGTGGGGCTCACGACGGACATGCGTCAGGTGCGCGCGGGCACGGACTTCACCTGCGCGCTGAGCGCCGAGGGACGGGTGCGCTGCTGGGGCCTGAACGAGGCCGGGCAGCTCGGCGACGGGACGCGGGTGCATCGCGCGGCGCCGGTGGACGTGTCGGGCCTGGCGAACGAGGTGGTGGACCTGGGCACGGGTGTGACGAGCACGTGCACGGTGCTGAGGGATGGGCGCGTGCAGTGCTGGGGCGCCAACGCCGCCGGACAGCTGGGTGACGGGACACAGACGGAGCGCGCCGGGCCCGTCGAGGTCCAGGGGCTCGAGGCCCCTTGAGGGGAGGACGGCATGTCGCTGTTGAGGGACGACCCGCGGTTGCTGCAGGCCTTCCGCCGAGGAGAACCGGAGGCGCTCGCGCGCGTCTATCGGGCCTACTCCGCGCACGTGGCGCGGTTCCTGTCGCGCACGTACGTGTCCCACGGGCCTGGGGGCCTGGGACGCGTGGGTCCGTTGGATTTGGAGGCCGCGCACCAGGAGACCTTCGTGCGCGCCTTCCGTGAGCAGGCGCGGCTGGCGTACGACGGCGTGCGTCCGTATTCGACGTGGCTCAACGCGGTGGCGAAGCAGGCGGCGGTGGACGTGCTGCGCTCGGCGGGCCGCATCGCGCGCGAGGCGGTGGCGCTGGATGACACGCCGATGGCGGAGCGGCTGGCGAGCACGTCGCCCTCTCCCGAGGACCGGGCGCTCGAGGGGGAGCTGCGGGAGCTGGTGAGGCGCTTCCTCGCGGGGCTGGACGAGGGGACGCGGAGGTTGGCGGACCTGCGCTTCGTGCAGGGGTTGTCCCAGGAGCGCGCGGGGCTGCTGTTGGGGTGGTCCCGACAGGAGCTGAGGACGCGCGAGATGAAGCTGCGGCGCGCGATGACGGCGTTTCTCGTGGAGGAGGGCTGGCTGATGGCGGAGTCGCCCGATGGGCTGCCTTCCGCCGCGGCCACGGCCGCGATGGTGGCCCTGCTCTTCCCCCTCTTCGTGCCCTGACGAGAGTGAGTTGCCCATGGCCTTGTTCACTCCCCACGTGGACCGACAGCTCGTCCACCTCGCCAACGACGGCACCCTGCCTCCGCGACAGTGGAGCCGGGTGCTGAGTCATGCGCGAGCCTGCGAGCGCTGTGGCGCCCGCTATGCACAGGTGATGAACCTGCGCCGCGTGTTCGCGCGGGACACCGTCACCGAGCCGACCCCGGGAGAGTTGGAGCGGCTGTCCACCCACGGCCTGCAGGCGGTGCTGGGGGCGCTGGAGCGGCGTGAGGTCTCGGCGTCCGTGGACGTGACGAAGGGCCCGTGGGCGCGCGTGCTCGAGTGGGTGCGCGGGGCGTGGAACATGCCGACGCTCGGGCACGTGGGCACGGCGTGGGTGCTGGCGCTGATGGTGTCCGCCGGGGTGCTGTGGACGGGCGTGCCTGAAGACACGGGAGAGTGGGCGGCGCGCGGCGAGGGCCCCGGCACCGCGGTGCTGCGGCTGTTCTGCGTGCCGTCGGACGCGGAGCTGCGTGAAGTGCGCGGACAGGGCACGTGTCCTTCGGGAGCATCCCTCGCGTTCGCGGCGGGCGTGCGGGCGCCGTACACGCATGTCGCGGTGGTGGTGCGCACGGAGCAGGGCTCGCGCGTGGAGGGGCCGTTCGAGGTGAAGGCGGCTCCGGGCGCGGAGACCGCGCTGGACATCACGCCACGGCTGCCCGCGTCGGGCGAGGTGGAGCTCACCGCGGTCTTCGCGTCGAGCGCGAGCGTCGCGCTCTCGGCCGCGCGCGGAGAGACGGTGCAAGGCGAAGTGGTCCAGGTGCGGCACAGGGTTCGAGTGGGGGGCGGCAAGCCATGACGCACTGGATGGAAGGGGAGCGTGGAGGCGCGCACGAAGGGCCCGGGAGGGAGTCGCCGGGCACGAGGCGGCTCGGGGCATCGCGGCGCATGCGGGAGTCTCGGCGCGGGAGATGGCGCGAAGCATCGCGCCCCCTCCATGAGTGCACCGTCACATCGCAGCGCGTGACGCGCACCTCAGGCCGCATCGAGGTGTGGCAACTCGAAGCCCCATCCATCCAAGAGCGCATCGACACGGAACGAATCGGCACGTCGAGCTGCGTGACGCGCACTCCATGCAGCATGGTGATTCGCTCCCTCTCCAGGTCCCGGGGGCTGCGATGAGTCGAGAGCGCTACGCACTCCTCGGGCGGTCATGGGCGCTGCTGCTCCTGTGCACGGCGACGATGAGCGCCGCGCAGGCCGAGAATCCGGCCTCGCCGGAGCCGTCTCCCGTGCGACGCGCCCTGGTCGTCGCATACAACGGCAGCGACACCCCGGGCATGCCGCCGCTGCGCTACGCGGATGACGACGGCGTGCGCTGGGCCGAGACGCTGCGCCGGCTCGGCGTGGACGTGGTCCTGCTCACCGTCCCCGACGCCGAGACCGCCCAGGCCGAGCGCGAGCGGCTGGCCGACGCCCGCCTCCCCACGCTCACGGTGCTCGATGAGACCGTGGACCAGCTCGCGCGTCGCAACGCCGAGGACCGCGCCGCCGGGCGCGCCGTGGACTTCCTCTTCATCTACGTGGGCCATGGCCGCACCGGCGAGTCGGGCCGCGCCTACCTCACGCTCGCCGACGGACAGCTGGACCAGGAGGGCCTCTACTCGCGCGTGGTGGAGAAGCTCGACGCGGACTACGTGCACCTGCTCGTCGACGCGTGCCACGCGGCGGGCGTCGTCGGCAGTCGCGGCGGAGACCCGCTCGTGCTGCGCAGGCTGCGACGCGCGCTGGAACAGGAGCAGCTCGCCGGCCACCCGCGCGTGGGCGCCATCTTCGCGGAGAGCACCGAGGGCGAGACCCACGAATGGTCGCGCATCCGCGCGGGTGTCTTCAGTCACGCGGCGCGCTCGGCGCTGCTCGGCGGCGCGGACGTCAACGGCGATGGCCGCGTCGAGTACAGCGAGCTCGACGCCTTCGTCGCCGCCGCCATCCGCGGCGTGAAGTCCCCCCAGGCCCGGCTCGCGGTGCGCACCTTCCCTCCCGCCCTCAGCCCCTCACGCGCCCTCGTCGGCCCCGCCCCGGAAGGCCCTCGCCTCGACCTCCCCCCCGCCCCCCGAGGCGCGCGCATCTCCGTGGAGGACACCTCCGGCGTGCGACTCGTGGACGCGCACCAGGCGGCGGGAGAGCCCCTGACGCTCGCGTTGCCAGAGCGCTCGGCGTACTGGCTGCGAACGCCCGGCGGCGAGGCACGCGTGCGTCGCTCGGACCTCGGCTCCGGAGAGCTCCCGCCCGCCTCTCCACCCGAGGTCGCCTCTCGCGGCGCCGCCGAGGAGAGCCTGCTCCAGGGCCTCTTCGCCCTGCCCTTCGGCCGCGACTTCTACGAGGGCTACGTCGCCTCCACCGGAGTGCCCGCCGTCGACTTCTCCAGCCCCCTCGCCCCAGGCGAACCCTCCGGCGTCCCACGCTCACTGGGCCTCGAAGTCGGACTCACCCTGGGCGCGCCGCCCCTGGGAGGGCGCGGTGTCGCCCGCGGCCTCGCCCTGTCCTGGCGCACCCCCGGCCCTGGCCTATCGCGCTTCGGCGCGCGCGCCACCTACGCGCTGGCACCCGACGCCTGGGCGGACGACGCCACGCTCCAGCGCATGTCCGTGCTCGCGATGGCGGGCCTGGGAGGACGCGGCACCCTGGCCCCCTTCGCGGAGGTGGGCGCGGGCTGGCTGATGACCGTGGTGGACCGACCGGGTCGCCGCGAAGGGGACGCCCTGGGGCTCTCCGCGCGCGCCGCCGCGGGCCTCCGCTGGAAGACGGGTGACTTCGCGCTGAGGGGCACCCTCGGGCTGGACTGGGACTCGGTCCGCGTGGACGGACAACGGCGGGGACGGTGGATGCCCGGCGTCGAGCTGGGCCTGGAGCGCTGAGCCACCGCCGTCCACCCGGTGCACGGCCGCTGTGAACGGCGTTGACAGTCCTGCCCGCTCGCCCGCCCAAGCTCCTGGAATCAGGCCCGCCCCGCGCTGGCAGGGCGCTTGCGATGGCCCCCTCCCGAAAGGGACGGGCCATGGACACGAGCGACACACGGTGGGGCGAGGCGCGGTGGGACACGGGGAAGCTCGTCCGGTGGAGCGTCCTCCACGTGGCGGCCCTGCTCGGCGGCGCGCGGTACCTGGAGTGGAGCGCCGTGGCGGTGTGGGCCGCACTCACGGGCCTGACGATGTGCCTGGGCGTCTCGGTGGGCATCCACCGCGGCCTCATCCACCGGGCCTTCCGCGCGCCGCTCGCGGTGGAGCGCGCGCTCGGACTGCTGGGCACCCTGGCGGGCCTGGGCGGCGTCATCGCGATGAGCCGCATGCACCACCTGCGCGACTTCCATCAGAACCAGCCGGAGGCGGACTGCCCCGAGTACTTCGGCTACCGCGACGGCTTCCTGAGCGCGATGAGCCACGCCCTCTTCCGCACGTGGCACCCCAAGAGGCCCACCGCCGCGGCCCCGGTGGAGCCCGCGGTGGCGGACGACGCCTTCTTCCTCGCGCTGGAGCGCTGGGGCCTGTGGCTCCAGGTGCCGCTGGCGCTCGGGCTGTACGCGCTCGGCGGCCCCGCGTGGGTGGCGTGGGGCGTGTTCGTGCGACTGGCGCTCACGCAGGACGGCTTCTGGTTCGTCCACTACGTGAGCCACGTCGAGGGCGAGCAACCCTACGAGCTGCCCGGCTGCGCGGAGCAGGGCCGCAACGCGGGCTGGCTCGCCTTCGTCAGCATGGGGGAGTCGTGGCACAACAACCACCACGCGTGGCCACGCTCGGCGCGGATGGGCCTCGGCTGGCGCCAGCCGGACCCGGGATGGTGGATGGTGCGAGGGCTCGCCGCGCTGGGGCTGGTGCACGACGTCAAGACGCCCGCCAACCTCCCGCCGCGCCCCGGCGTGAAGGAGCGCCCCACGCCTCCACGCGGCCAAGGCCCCTGCCACCGAGGCGCGCACGGCGTCGCGCTGTAGCGCCACCGTGTCAGAAGGCCCAGCCCAGGGACACTTGCAGTCGCTCATCGAAGGTCCAGCTCCGCCCCTTCGTGGTGCTGCTCACCTCGCCGCTTGGCAGCACCGGCTGACGGCTCTCATACCGGTCCGAGGAATGACGTGCACCCACGCCGACCCCCGCCTGCACCGCGAGCCCCTGTCCCAGGATGGCGGTGTAGCCCACCAGGGCCGCGCCCCCGAGCTGCAGGGAGCGGATGCTGCTCTCATTGCCCTCGTCCTCGACGACGAACTGCTCGTACTCGCGCCACTGGTGGATGACCTCCAGCTGCGGTGACACCCAGAGCCCCTCGGGCGCCGTCCCGGACAGGAAGAACCGGGCGCGCGGCACGACGCCCAGCTGGAAGAGGGAGTCCCTCGTCTCCAGTCGCTGCTCCGTCCGCTCCAGGTCCCTGCTGCCATTCGAGACATGGAATCCGACGAGCAGCCCCAACCCCACGCTGACGCGCGGGGCCACCACCCGCTCCCCCTCCAACACCAGCTGTCCCCAGTCCGTGGGATTGACGGCGAGCCCCAGCACCGTCTTGCGAGGCACGGCCTCGGTCGACCCGGTGCTCGTGGGATTGGCCTGGGCGACGGCGGACGACAGCAACACCAGACACAGCGACGACATGACGCTCATGTGCGGAACTCCCCCTGTGCATGCAACCCCCCGGGAGGGTCCTCCCTGGGCATCACGCGCCCACTGCAACGCGCGTGCACAACCCATTTCGAGAGGGAGCCGCGCTCGACGAGGACCGACGCCGAGGACAACCTGTCAGCACTCCGCGTTCCAGGGCCGGACATGCTGACAGCGATTCCGGGATTCGACGCAAGGCATTGCGCAGGAAACCCGCGGCCAGGGTTCTTCCCCGCGTTGACCCTCTCGTATGGGAATGGAGCCCTTCGATGTCGCGTTCGCGTGTGCTGTGGGTGGTGGGGTTGTTGGCGCTTGGCGCGTGTGGGGGTGAGGACCGCGAGCCCCAGGAGGAGCCGGGGAACAGGCCGCCGCCGGGCGGGTCCAATCCTCCCGTCACATATCAGCGCTCCAACGTGACGGGCACCTACGCCGTCACGGGCACGCTGCAGAGCAACGCTCCGGACGGGAGCGGGCACAACATCGCCAACCTCCGGGACTCCATCACCGTCTCGGAGAACACGAGTGGTCTCAACCTGCTGAGCATCAACATCGCCAGCATGAGCTGCGGCGGCGGCATCCGCGCGGCGATGAACGGGGAGCGCACGTTCGACGTCAGCGGGGGCACGTGCCCGGTGGACGTGGAGTCGGGCTGCACCGCGAGCATGAAGGTCAACAACGGGAGCGGCAGCCGTGACGCGGGCGGCGCCTTCCAGCTCGAACTGCGCGGCGAAGTCTCGATGACGTGCGGGCCGGTCTCCAGCCGCCGGATGTTCGTCATGAGACTGGCGGGCACGTCCTCCGGGCTGTCCGCCCCGGACACGACGTTCGAGAAGCTGTCGCTCGGAACGAGCATCTCCGACACGTTGGAGCTGCTGTCGACGGAAACCGGACACACGCCGTGACACGGACGGACGACGCGCCGTCGCCGTGAATTGCGTGACCGAGACGTCGTAAGAATACTCCGGCCCCAGGATTCCAGTCGGGAGCGGAGGATGTCGATGATGCGGATGCGCGTGGTGACGGCGGCGCTGTTGCTGGGGCTCGGAGCGTGTGGCGGAGGTGACGACGGCGGCGACGACGGCGGGACGGTGGACCATCGCCCCAACGTGACGGGCGCCTACGCCAGCACGGGGACGATGACCCTGGTCATCTTCGGCCAGTCGCAGACCAATGACTTCTCGGACACGATTCGCATCGCCGCGAGCGCGGGCTCCAACAAGTCGGCCCTGAACCTGCGCTCGGATGCCTTCGAGTGCGGAGACGGCTTCCCGGGCACCATGACCGGGGAGCGCGCGTTCTCCGTCCAGCAGACCGAGTGCCAGGTCCACCTGGACGAGCAGAACTGCGACGGGACGTTGACGGTGCGCTCGGGCACCGGCAACCGGGACGAGGCGGGCACGCTCCACCTCTCCATGAAGGGCGACTTCTCCTCGCGCAACTGCGCCCCCATCCCCGTCACCGGCCAGTTCACCATGGAGCTGACCGGCAACCGCACCGGCGAGTAGCCCTTGTGCCACCGCGCGCCCCGACGAGCTTCCGGGGCGCGCGTGGAGCCACGTGGCCAGGTTGCGCTGCCAGGAGTCCTTGGCGCGCTCCTCCGCCGCGTCCCCTGCCAGCCCTCGCCCACCCGCACCGCCGCCGCCACCACGGGCACCAACGCCCACGGCGCCAGCCGCCACGCCTCGCGCACGAGCCCCCTGGGGCGCAGCTTCTCCAGCAGGCTCACCGAGTCCGCCGCGCGTCGTCCGCTCAGCCGCACCGCGAGCGCCTGGGCGATGCCCAGCCGCTGCCGCATGCCTCCTGAACACTCCTTCACCTCGCGCTTCGCCGCGAACGCGAGGTCCAACCGCTCGAGCAGCTCCGCGCACACCTTGGCGGACGATGTCCACGCCCTCCAGCGTCACCTCACCCGACGTGGGCTCCAGCAGGCCGAACATCCCGAGCGGAATCTCCAGGTCCACGCCACGCAGCGCGGACACCGGCCCCGGATACACCTTCACCCGCATGCGAGGGAGAGCATCGCTCCCTCCACGCAGACGACCTCCCGCCATTTCCCCGCCCTGAGGCGAACCGCGACGACGAAGGTCTTCATCTGAAAGGCAATCGGCTGGCGTTGAATCCCCGCTCGGCCCGAAAGCCAGACATCACCTCACGGCGCCGAGCGCACCAGCCGCAATGGCACGCGTGCCCCCGTGGCCGCCGAAGCCGCCAGCATGGGCACCTCCGGCGACAGCGTCTCCGGCTTGCCCTGCGTGAGGAACTCCACCGCCGGCGCCACCACCTCCGGCGCATACAGGATGCGGTGGTGCCCCAGTCCCTGCGTGCGCGTCAGCCTCGCGCCCGGCCACGCCCGCGCCACCGCCTCCCCCGCGACGAGCGGCACCTCCCGGTCCCCCACGTCGTGGAACACGTGCAGCGGCACCTGCCCCAGCAGCGGCACGAAGTTCGGCAGCGCCAGGTCCTTGAGCCGCACGTGGAAGCGCCGCTCGATGCGCTCCTCCATCCGCATCCACACCCCGTCCGTCAGCCCGAAGGCGCGCGCGAAGGCCTGGATGCCCCCACGCGGGTCCGCTGGCGGCGACACGAACACCGCGCGCCCCACCTTCAGCCCATCCCGCATCGCCACCGCCGTGGCCGCCGCCCCCAGCGAGTGCGCCACCACCGCGTACGGCCCCCCCGTCGCCCTCGCCACGTCCGCCACCACCTCCGCCATCTCCGGCAGCGAGCTGGTCCGCCCCGACGAGCGCCCATGCCCCGGCGCGTCGTACGTCACCACCGAGAACCCCGCCGCCACCAACGGATCCACGAACGCCGTGAGCTGCCCGCCGTACCCGCTCCACCCATGCACCAGCAGCACCCGCGGCCCCTCGCCCCAGCTCCACACCGCCACCTCCTCGCCACCGAGCGTCAGCATCCTCGGCTGCCCCCGCGCCAGCACCGCCTCCGCCGTCCGGGAGCGGTGCGGCCGCCACGGCGTGCGGAACCGCTCGTCCGCCCACGCCGCCGTCAGGCCGGGCGCCACCGTCCCCGCCCCCAACGCCGCCGCACGCATTCCCCACTTCGCCAGTTTAACGCGAACGTTCGTGCTATTTTCCGCCATGACGAGGTCCTCCTCGGAGGGACACAGAGCCTTTGAAGAAGTCAGGAGCCCGTGGGACGGGCGGCGCGCAGCAGGGCCTCGAAGCCGCGGCGGGCCCAGGTCTCCGCGCGGGGCTCCTTCAGGAGCCGGGCGGCGTGGTGGAAGCCCAACAGCAGGGCGTTCTCGTCGTGGGCGAACTGCTCCACGTCCACGTCCTTGTGGAAGTGCCCCTCGGCCACGGCGATGCGCGCGGCCTGGGCCAGGCAGTCCATCCAGTCGCGCTGCGTCTGCACCAGCCTGTCGCGCGCGGGGCCCGGGGCGTCATCCAGCTCCGTCGCCGCCGCCACGAAGATGCACCCGCCCTCCGGCACCAGCTCCCGCTCCCACGTCAGCCAGTTCTCGAAGAGCGCCCGCACCCGGGGCTCGCCGCGCGGCTGCATCAGCGCCGGACGGATGACCCGCTCGGTGAACAGCGCCGTGGCCGCCTCGAGAATCTCCACCTGGAGCGACGTCTTGGAACGGAAGTGCGCGAACAGGCCGCTCTTGGAGAGCTGCAGCTCCTCCGCCAGCCCGCCGATGCTCAGCCCCTGCAGGCCCACCCGGCTGGCGAGCTGGATGGCCCGCTCGAGAATCGCCTGATGGGTGAGCTCGCCCTTGCGCATGGCGCCTTTCTAAACGCCCGTGCTTTTTTCCGCAAGTCGACGGCGATGCGGAGGCTCAGCCCTCGGTGTTGCGCAGGAAGTCGGCCACCTGGGCGAAGCGCTCGTCCAGGAAGCGGCGCAGGCCGCCCGTCACGCCCCGGGCATCCATGGCGCGCTGCATGGCCCGAAGCCAGGCATCCCGCATGGACAAATCCACCGGCACATGGCCATGGCGCATGCGCAGCCGCGGATGCCCATGGCGCTCCGCGTAATGCTGGGGTCCTCCCAGCCAACCCATGAGGAACAGGCCGAAGCGCTCACGCGTGCCAGGGTTCACCCGGCCTTCGGCATCCAGTTCGTGCAGCTTCGCCAGGGCGGGCTCGTGGGCATCCATCGCGTCATAGAACGCGCCCGCCAGCGCCATCGCCGCCTCCGCGCCGCCCAGGCGCTGGTACGGCGTGTCCTCCAGCGAGGGAACCCAGTCATCCGAGGCAGGAGCGTTGAGCTCCAAGGGCTTCAAATCAACAGACATGACTTCCTTCAACGGCACGCGGGGCCCGGCGGCTTCCCTCTCGTACTGCTCGTCACGAGCGCTCGCACCGCCGCCATCAGAGGTGTCGAGCGGGCGACAGGTTGGCAGTCCCGCCGTGCGTTGCCCATCGAAGAATTGACCGAGGCGAGAATCGATTGCTAGAGCCTCGCTCCACCCGTGCCCCCCACCGACCCCCGCCTGCCGGACCCGATGCAGGCCGCGCCCCTGGTGTGGGTGCTCGACGACAGCGCCGGAGAGACGGAGGCCATCCTCCGCGCGCTCACGCCCATCTGCCAGGTGGTGACCTTCACGGATGGCGCCGCGCTGCTGGAGGCGCTGGGTCAGGGCCGCACGCCGGACGTGCTCGTGCTGGACTGGTACCTGCCAGGGATGACGGGCCTGGAGGTGTGCCGCTTCGTGCGCCAGGGCTCCACCACCGCGCTGCTGCCGGTGTTGCTGCTCACCGTCAACACCCGCGCGGCCGACGTGGTGGAGGCGATGGCCGCGGGCGCCAATGACTATGTCTTCAAGCCCTTCCGCCCGCTGGAGCTCCAGGCGCGCGTCACGGCCCTGGCCAGCCACGAGCGCAAGCGGCGCCAGCAATTGGAGGACGAGCGCGCGCGGCGGCTGCTCGCGGAGGGCACGCTGACGGAGATGCAGGCGGCCGAGGAGCGCGCGTGGCGCAGCGAGCTGCGCTTCCGGCTGGCCGCCCGGGCCACGCGGGACGCCGTCTGGGAATGGGACCCGCGCACGGGCGCGGTGGATTGGACGAGCGGCCTGCACGAGCAGTTCGGCTACGCCTCCTCCCTCATCCGGGACACGCGTGCCTGGTGGGAGGAGCGGCTGCACCCCGAGGACCGCGAGCGCGTGGTGCGAGGCCTGCGCCTGGCGGTGTCCAGCCAGAGCCACGAGTGGCAGGAGAACTACCGCTTCCAGCGCGGCGACGGCACCTGGGCGCACGTGGTGGACCGCTGCCACATCGTCCGCGACACCGAGGGCATCGCGGTGCAGGTCGTCGGCGCCATGCAGGACGTCACCGAGATGCAGCAGACGGAGTCGGAGCGCCTGCGCCTGCTCGCGGAGGTGCACGCCCAGGCGGACTTCGAGCGGCAGCTCATCGGCATCGTCAGCCACGACTTGCGCAACCCCCTGGGGGCCATCACGCTGGCGGCGTCGCTGCTGGCGCAGACGCCGGACGCGGACGAGCGGCAGCAGCGCAACGTGCAGCGCATCCAGCGCGCGGCGGACCGGGCCACGCGGATGATTCGCGACCTGCTCGACTTCACGCGCGCGCGCCAGGGCCGGGGCCTGCCGGTGTACCCGCGGCTGATGGACCTGCACGAGGTGGTGCACGCGGCGCTGGACGAGTTGCAGGTGGCGTGGCCGGACCGGCGCATCCTCTCCGAGTACACGGGCAACGGCGTGGGCCAGTGGGACCCGGACCGCGTGGCGCAGGTGCTCGGCAACCTGGTGGGCAACGCCATGCAGTACAGCGCGCCGGACACGGTGGTGCGCGTCGTCGCGCAGGGCGAGGACTCGGGCGGCGTGGTGCTGGAGGTCCACAACCAGGGCCTGCCCATCCCCCTGGAGCTCAAGTCGCGCATCTTCGAGCCGCTCGAGCGCGGCCTGGAGCGGCCCGAGGACCGGGGCATGCGCAGCATCGGCCTGGGGCTCTACATCGTGCGCAGCATCGTCGTGGCGCACGGCGGGACGGTGGACGTGCGCTCCACGCAGGACGACGGCACCACCTTCACCGTGCGCCTGCCGCGACAGGCGCCCGTCGCCCTCGTGCCCCAGGACGACCGGGGCGACAAGGCCGCGGGCTAGTCCACCCAGCGCTTCGGTCGGCGCTTGAGCGTGGTGACGCCCAGCCTGTCGCAGAGCGCCTCGAACCGCTGGCGAGGCACGCCCGCCCAGGCCACGTCCGCGAGCGTCTTCGTCCCGGGCAGCGGCGCGTCCTCCACCAGCGTGGCGAGCTTGCGGTACAACAGCGCGTCCTCACGGTGGGCGCGCAGCGTGGCGGCCAGCTTGTCCGCGCCGCGCGGCCGCACGGACCAGGTGGAGGCGTCGTCCGGAATCGCCTCCAGCCGGCCATACGCGGACACGAGCGCGGACGCGCCCTTCTCCCCGAAGCCGTCCAGCCCGGGGATTCCGTCGGCGACATCGCCCATCAGCGCCAGGAGGTCCGGCACGCTCGTGGGCGGCACGCCCAGCTTCGCGCGCACCGCGTCCTCGTCCAGCACCTTCTCCTGTCGCCGGTCCACCTGCACCACGCGCTGGCCGCGCACGCACTGGCCCAGGTCCTTGTCCGGCGTGCAGATGCGCACCTGCTCCACCTCGCCGCCGAAGCGCGCCGCCGCCGTGGCCAGCGCGTCGTCCGCCTCGTGCTCCTTCATGGACCACACGCGCACGCCCAGCGACGCCACCGCCTCCTCGGCCAGGTCGAACTGCGCGCGCAGCTCCGGCGGCACGCCCTCGTCCCCCTTGTAGTCGGCGAACAGCCTGTTGCGGAACGAGCGGATGGGGTTGTCGAACGCCACCGCCACGTGCGTCACCGCCTCGTCCGCGTCGTGCAGCAGCATGAGCAGCGACGACATCAACCCCACCGTCGCCTTCACGTCCTGGCCATCCGGCGCGGCGTGGCCCGGCCGGGGCGAGAAGTGGGCGCGGTACAGCTCGTACGTGCCATCCACCAGGTGCAGACGCATAGGCCCCACGTCCTATCGCTTGCGACGACGGGCGGCCAGCGCGCGCTGCGGCACCGTCACGCGGCTTGGCGAGCGCAACCCCTGCCCGCCCCACCCCGGGGATGCCCGGTCCCTCCCCATGCGGCCTGTGCCCTCGTGGATTGCCGCGCTGTCGGCCCGAGCACACTTCTGGACCTGGGGCGCGACACCCGCGCTCCGTGGACCGACGGCTGGAGGTAGACCGTGCGCCCGAAGCTGCTTGCCGCGATGCTGTGCGCCACCCTGTTGGGGTGCGCCAGTCAGAGCGTGAAACCCACCTCGAACACCCGACGGACGGAGGCGGTGGCCTCCATGCGCGCCGCGGAAGGAGCCGGCGCAGCGCGCATCCCGGAAGCCGCGCGCCATCTGGAGTTCGCCCGCCAGCAAGTCAACCATGGCGAGCAGCTGCTGATGGACGATGACGCGGAAGGCGCGGAGCTGAGCTTCATGCAGGCGGACGCGGACGCGGACCTCGCGCTGGCGCTCGCACGCGCGCTGCCCATGGAGCAGCAGGCGAAGAGAACCACCCAGCAGGCCGAAGCGCTGCGGCGCGGCCTGCAGTGAGCCCCAGTCCGGGAGGAGACCGTCATGGCAGGCAGCAAACATGGTTGGAAGGCCCTCGTCGGAGCCTCGGCGCTCCTCGTGGCGGGGAGCGCGAGCGCGGCCGCGCCGAAGGAGCTGGTGGAGGCCCGCGCCGCCTATCAACAGCTCGCGGCGAGTCCGCAGGGGCGTGAGCGTCCCCGCGACGTGGCCGAGGCCCGCGACGCCCTGCGCGCCGCCGAGCGCGAGTACCAGCGCGACGAGAAGTCCCAGCGCACGCGGGTGCTCTCCTACGTGGCCCTGCGCAAGGCGGAGACGGCGGGCGCCTGGGGCATGGCGGACATCGCCGCGCGCCAGCAGGCCCAGGCGGAGGTCGCGCTGAACCAGGCCCAGGCGCTCCAGGAGCAGCAGCGCCTGGCGCAGGCCCGTCAGCAGGAGGGCGAGCTGCGGCTGTCCGAGGAGGCCGCGCGGCGTCAGCAGGTGGAGCAGGAGGCGCAGCAGCTGCGCGCCCAGAACGAGGAGCTGCAGCGACAGGCGCAGCTGCTCCAGGGCCAGCAGCAGACGCAGAGCCAGGCGGACCAGCAGGCCGCGCAGCAATTGGAGGCCGAGCGTCAGGCGCGCGTGGAGGCCGAGCGACAGGCGGCCGAGGCCATCTCCAAGCTGGACCGGGCCAACAAGGACCTGAAGGTCCGCGAGGAGGCGCGAGGCACGGTGCTGACGTTGTCGGGCAGCGTGCTCTTCGCGTCCGGTGCCTCGGACCTGCTGCCGGTGGCGCGTGACCGGCTGGCGGACGTGGCCCAGGTGCTGAAGGAAGGGGACCGGCCGCTGCTCATCGAGGGACACACGGACTCGCAGGGCTCCGACGCCCTCAACGAGCGGCTGTCCTATCAGCGCGCCGAGCGGGTGAAGGAGTTCCTCATCAACCAGGGCGTGCCCGCCAACCGCATCGAGGCGCGCGGCATGGGGGAGTACCGGCCGGTGGCCTCCAACTCCACCGCCGAGGGCCGCGCGAACAACCGCCGCGTGGAGATCATCCTGGAGCGCGGAGGCTCGCGCGCCGTCGGCGGCAGCGGCCAGGAGCAGCCCGGCACGGGCGGCTCCTCGAGCGGCGGCGAACAACAGCAGCCTGGCACCGGCGGCTCCTCGAGCGGCGACGAGCAGCAGCAGGCGCCGGAGTCGGGCGCGGTGCATGACGAGGACTTGGGGGACGTCCAGCAGCCCGGCACGGGCGGCTCGGGCGACACCTCGGAGAGTGGCGGCCAGCAGGACACGTCCGACGACCACCACCAGTTCCATGGCTCGGGCGACGGTGCGAGTCAGGACGTGCGGCAGTAACGCCTCACCGCTCCCGCTCGGAGAAGACGCTCCGGGCGGGAGCTTTCTTTTCCGGGGGCGTGCGGGACAGCGCGTGGCGCGTTAGCTTCCGCGGCCGCCGACACGCCATGGACTCCGACAAGCCCATCGTCCTGCTCACCACCGAGCGCCTGCGCATCACCCAGCTCCCTCCGGACGGGGCCGCGCGCGTCGTCGCATACCACGAGGCCAACCGCGAACACCTGGGCCTGGTGTCCCCCTCGCGGCCCGGCAACTTCTACACGCTGACGTACTGGCGCACGCGGCTGGCGCAGGACCTGGAGGACGCGCGCTTCGACCGCTCCCTGCGCCTCGTCGTGCTGCCTCGCGACGCGCCGCCCTCCTCCGCGCCCGTCATCGGCAACATCTCGCTCGCGCACATCCGCCGAGGGCCCTTGCAGGCCACGGACCTGGGCTACGGGCTGGACCATCGCCACGAGGGCAAGGGCTTGATGACGGAGGCCCTGCGCGCCGTCTGCGCCCACGCGTTCCACGGCATGGGCCTGCACCGCATCCAGGCCAACCACCTGCCGGAGAACCTGCGCAGCGCGGCGGTGCTGCGCCGGCTGGGCTTCGTGGTGGAGGGCTACGCCCGCGACTTCCTGGAGATCAACGGCCGCTGGAGGGACCACGTGCTCACCTCCCTCGTCGCCCCCGAGGACAGGCCCGGCGCCCGCTAGGCCCCCCTCGCGAGACATTCGTCCGCGTCCACCGACTCACCGTCCCAGCCGGAGCGAAGACGCACTGGCCACGCGGTCCCGGAGCGTCTACGGACAACGAGGACTGGAGGTCGGCACATGGCGTATCTCTTCCTGCTCGGGGCCATCGCCTTCGAGGTGGCCGCGACGAGCCTGATGAAGTCCACCGAGGGCTTCACCCGGCCGTGGCCCACCGTGGCGTGCCTCACCGGCTACGGCGTGGCCTTCGCGCTGCTCTCGCAGGCGGTGAAGCAGGTGCCCATCGGCGTCGCGTACGCGATGTGGTCCGGGCTGGGTACCGCGGCCATCGTCGTCATCGGCGTCACCTTCCTCGGCGAGGCCATCAACGTCACCAAGGTGGCCGGCATCCTGCTCATCATCGGCGACGTCGTGCTGCTCAACCTGCGCGGCGCCCACTGAGGCCACGGGCACCGTCTCAGCGGGGCAGGAGCGACGTCCTGGCCGCGCCGCCGGCCGAGCCGGAGGGCAGGTGCGCGTCCATCCACTCCACCGTGCGCCGCATCCGGTCCACCACGTGCTCGGGTTTGCGCAGGGTGTGGCCCTCGTCCGCGTAGACCACGAGCTGCGTCTTCACGCCCAGCTCCTTCAGCGCGCGGTGGAACTCGTGCCCTTGCGTCACGGGCACCTCCAGGTCCCGCTCGCCGTGCAGCACCAGCGTGGGCGTGCGCGCCAGCTTCACGGAGTTGATGGGGGAGCTGCGCGTGTAGATTTCCGGCTCGTCGTACAGGGACGCGCCGAAGTACGGCTTCATCCACGCGTCGATGCGGTTGGTGCCGTAGTAGCTCTGCCAGTTGGAGATGCCCGCGCCCGCCACCGCCGCGCGGAAGCGCTGCGTCTGCGTCACCGCCCACATCGCCATGAAGCCGCCGTAGCTCCACCCCGTCACGCCCAGCCGCGCGGGGTCCACCGGCGCGCGCGCCAGCACCGCGTCCACGCCGGACAGGATGTCGCGCAAGTCTCCAAAGCCGAAGTCGCGCCGGTTGGCCTGCGCGAACTGCGCCCCCTGGCCGAAGCTGCCCCGGTAGTTGGGCAGGAACACGTAGTAGCCGCGCGCGGTGAACATCAGCACGTCCGGACGGAAGCCCGGCACGACGCCCGCCGCGGGCCCGCCGTGCACCATCGTCACCATGGGCGCCCGCACACCGGGGGGCGGCATCATCGACGGAGGCGGCGCCACCAGCCAGCCCTGCACCTCCGCCCCGTCGCTCTTCCACGTCAAATCCCTCGCCTCGCCCACCAGCGCGCGCAAATCCTCCTCGCGCCGCGTGACGCGCTCCCACTCCCCCACCGGCCCCACCCAGAGGTTCTGCGCCCTGGAGAACGACTCGCGCACCACCGCGCTCACCTTGCCGTCGCGCGACAGCGACAGCCCCACCTGACCGCGCGCGCTGATGCGCTCGGCCCCCTTCCACAGCACGCGCGGCTCACCCTGCTGCGTCGGGTCCACCGTGGCCACCGCCGACTCGCCCCGCACCTGCGCGCCGAACACCAGCGAGCGCGACGACACCCACTCGAGCGACATCGCCGTCGCCTTCATCCCCGCCGTGAGGTTGCGCGCCTTGCCGCCGTCCAGCGGCACCAGCATCACGTCCCCGCCGTTGGAGCCGTGGTCGCTCATCAGCCCCTCGATGACGGCCACCTGCTTGCCGTCGGGGCTCCAGGTCGGCTCGGTGAGCTGCCACTTCGGCGCGTATAGCACGCGCGAGCGCGCGCTCGCCGTCTCCACCACGTGCAGCTTCGCCAGCCACCAGCTCGCGTCCCCCGGCGGCGGCGCGCCGGTGTACGCCAGCCGCGCCGCGTCCGGGCTCCACGCGAACTCGTAGACGAAGGTCTGCTCCGGCGTGACGAAGCGGTGCGAGCCCTCCGCCACCGACACCACCGCCACCCGCTGCACCGGATGCGACTCGCGCACCACGCCCGTCTCGCGCGCGCCGGGACCGCGGGGCCCCAGGGCCTGCGCCGCGCCCTCGCCCTGCATCACCAGCACCCCCACCGACGCGCCGTCCGGCGACCAACGGGGCGAGGCGATGGGGCTCTCGAAGGACGTCAGCTTCGTCGCGACGCCCTCCTGCAAATCCGCCACGTACACCTGTGTCCTGCCACGCTGGTGCCCGTCCGACAGGAACAGCAGCCGGCGCCCCTCCGGGCTCCACTGGATGGAGGACTCGTCGCACGTCTTGCCCTCGGGACAGGCGCTCACCAGCAGCGCCTTCGGCTCGCGTGCGCCCAGCTCCATCGCCTGGATGAGCGTGCCGCCCGTCGCCGCCACCTCCACCCACGCCAGCCACTCGCCGTCCGGAGACACCGCCACCTGCTTGAAGCGCGTGGTGCGTCCCATCACACCCAGCAGGCTCTCCACCGACGGCTTGCTCGACTTCGCCGCGCCCCCTCGCGGGACGCTCACCGCCAGGTCGAACGCGGACGGCGCGGGCGCCGACTCCTGCGCGACGACGGGCGCCGCGAATCCCAGCACGGCGACCAGGGCCAGCATTCTCGCCACCATCCGAATCAACACGTCCCCCCACGGGTCAGGAAGAGGCCACCAGACTACATGAGTGGGACGGCGCTTCGCGCCCATTCCCAGCCCACGCCGCATTCGTTGGACCTCGGAAATTTGGGCGTGCGAGCACAATCCCTCACGTCCATCCGCCAACGAAGCACCGGACATCTTCCGCGTCGCGCCCGCGCGGGCGTGGACACTGCCGGCCATGGCACGGACCGAGATGGAGAAGATGCTGGCCGGCGAGCTGTACAACGGCTGGGACGCGCAGCTCACGGCGGCGCGCTCCCGGGCGCGGCGGCTCTTGCGCGCCTACAACGACACGCTCATGGAGGACGAGGACCTGCGCAAGCAGCTGCTCGGACAGCTGCTGGGACAGGTGGGCGAGGGCGTCTACCTGGAGCCGCCGTTCCACTGCGACTACGGCACCTTCATCCAGCTGGGCAAGCGCGTGTACATGAACTTCCAGTGCGTCATCCTGGATTGCAACCGGGTGACGATTGGAGACGACGTGTCCTTCGGCCCCAACGTGCACATCTACGCGGCCACGCACCCGCTCGACGCGGACGAGCGCATCAAGGGCCCGGAGCTGTCCAAGCCCGTCACCATCGGCGCGAAGACGTGGGTGGGCGGCGGCACCCTCATCCTCCCCGGCGTCACCGTCGGGGAGGGCGTCACGCTGGGCGCCGGCAGCGTGGTGACGAAGGACGTGCCGCCCCATGTCCTCGCCGCGGGCAACCCCGCCCGCGTCATCCGCGCGCTGCGCTGACGGACTTCAGCGCTTCGTCATGTCGAACAGCGCGCGCGCCTGCGGCCCCAGGAAGCCGTCGAAGTCCGGCGCGCGCTGCGCAATCTCGAAGTACGCATAGGGCCAGGGGCGACGGCCTCCCTCGCGCAGGGCCACCGACAGCGGGGCCGCCTGGGTGGCCGTCTGCCTGAGCGACGTGCCCGGCGCGCCCTCGATGTCCGCCTTCATGGGCACGCCCGCCTCCCGCATGCGGTGCTGCCACGCCTCCACGTCATCCACGGAGCCGGTGAAGTGGTTCACCTTGCGGCCGAAGGCGAGCAGCCAGGCGCCGTACTGCGACTCCTTCTCCAGCTCCAGCAGCGCGGCCTCCGACGGCGGCGGCGGCGAGCAGAACCACGACGCCAGCGCGTCCACGTCCTCGGGCGGGGGCGGGTCGTCCGGCAGCGTGGCGAGCAGCTCCCGGGCGCGCGGCGACAGCTCCTCCGACTTCAGCTCGGAGATGAAGACGCGCGGCAGCCCCTCCGGGTGCGACAGGTAGATGGCGGACAGGTGCGCGTCGGGGAACGTGTACGCCCCCGCCGGCTTCCAGCCCAGCCGCTCGAAGGGACGCGAGAACAGCGCGATGCCTCCGCCGGGCCGGGCCAGCGAGCGCAGCGCGACGTGGTCATTGCGGAAGCTGCCCCCGGAGAGCTGCACGAAGGTGCGCGCGTACGGCACCTCCGAGGCATAACGCTCCCAGAGGAGGTCCAACAGTCGGGTGGCCTGTGAGGTCGACATGGCGGAGCAGTCTAATCCGCCAGGAAAAGTGCGGCGGCGCGCGGCCCCGAGCCCTTGGAGGGGATTTCGTTCGGAGACGCGCGCCGCGCGCTAGAGACTCGCCTTGGAGTTTCGAGTCTCTGTGTCCTTGTCCTTGGTATGCATTGACTTCCGTACCGGCCCGCTCCGCACCACTTGAAGTCGTGCGGCCAAATAGGGTGTGACGTTGGAAAACGCCAGCGCGACGCAAGAGTGAGCATCAAAGTCCCATTGCGCCAGCCTGTAGCCCCACTAATTGACACAATTGTGAACGTAAAGTTTCGTCCCCGCTGTGCCCGCACCGCCGGATTGAAACGAAAACCCCCGAGCGAGCCCGCGTGCGCACCACCTTCCGAGAAGGAGAGCGGCGCGGATGACCTCGTCCCCTCTCGATTTCTCGCCGCTCGGAAGGCACATGGCGGCCTGCCCTCGGGGTTGACGCGCCGCTCCATGCGGCGTGGAGCAGGTCAGTGGAGGTGCTCGGGGTACATGGGCAGGCCGTGGAAGAAGCGGCGGCCGGACTCGAAGCGGCGGTGGAAAGAGACGCGGTCCTCCACGTAGAGGCGGGCCATGTCCTCCTCGCCGTAGGCGCGGAAGAAGGCGGCGCGAGCCTCGTCGCAGGCGCCCTCGTACTCGGCGAGCAGGGCCTCCCAGTCCTCGGGGGGCGGCTCGTCGGCGTCGTGCCACACGCCGTCCTCCATGCCGTACTCGCGCTCCATCAGGTCCAGCTCCAGCGCGAGCCGCTGGACGCGCGGCACCTCCGTCAGCGCCTCGTCCGCCATGGCGGTGAGGATGTGGGCCACCAGGAAGAAGCCGGCGTCCGGCGGTACGACGCCCTCCTCGCGCGCGGCGCGAAAGGCCACCAGCAGCTGCGCGTCCATCGCGTCGTCCCCGAGCTCCAGGAGCCGGGCGGCGAGTCCACGCCACTTCTCCTCTGTCTCGCGGGCCTCCTGGAGGGCCCGGCTCAGCTCGGGGTCTCGGGTCTTCTTCATCGCGTACTCCTATCGGGAATGCACCGAAGCTCTCATCCAGGTCTGACGTCCGGCCCCTCGCCTCGCGGACGTGGGGGGCCGGGGGTTGCTTCAATCCGCGTCGTCGGTTGGACGCGGGCGCCCGGCGGCGTGTCGGGTGGTGGACGCCCGGGTGTCCGCGCGTCCATGCTGCCCGGCACCGTGCCGCTCACCTCGCGTCCCCGCGCTCCCTCCGACGACGGCTTCCTCTTCGACCTGTACGCCAGCACGCGTGCGGGCGAGCTGGCGACGTGGGGTTGGACACCCGCGCAGCGCGAGGCGTTCCTGCGCATGCAGTGGTTGGCGCGCGGGCGCGACTGGGCCGTGCGCCATCCGACGGCCGAGGACCGGGTGGTGTTGGTGGCGGGTCAGCCCGCCGGCAGGCTGCTGGTGGACCGAGGTGCGCGGGAGTGGCGATTGGTGGAGATCGCCCTGCTTCCCTCCCACCAGGGCGGTGGACTGGGGACACGGCTCTTGCGTGAGCTGTTGGACGCGGCCACCGAGGCCCGGGTGCCCGTGCGGCTGCACGTGCTGCACGACAGTCCCGCGCGCGAGCTGTACGCCCGGCTGGGCTTCCAGGAGGAGCCGTCCTCACAGCCCCCGGACGCGGGGCCGCCGTATGTCGCCATGCAGTGGAGTCCCGCGCCGCGCGCGGGGTGAGGGCCAGGAGGGCCGTCTCGGGGGAAACGCGCCATGCCTCGAAGGACGAACGGGCCTCGCGCCGATTGCGCGCGAGGCAGCCCGTGTCCTTGAGGCAACGGACCGCCTCGCCTTCGTGGCCCGCGTGATTACCGCGGCCCCCTCCGACACGAAGGCGAGTCGTTCCGCCCGGCTTCAGACCGCATCCACCGCGACGCCGCGTCATGGGCTCCGTGAGGAGCCGCGCGGCGCGCGCCGGGATGCACCGCCGCCCGGAGGTGGGCCGACCTTCCGGGGTGCAACCTCCGCGGGCGACACGAGGCACCCGCACACGAGGGCCGGGCGTCCTGTCGCTTCCGCGAAGTCCTGCCGAGGCGAAGCCCGCTCGGGCCGCCTCACCGTCAGCATGAACCGCGTGGCTCCGCGCGCCGCCGCGAGGTCCTCACGCCCCCCGAGGAGACCTCGGAGGATGCCGTGCTCCACCGCCGGTCCGGAGGGACCGACGATGGCCGCGACCCACGACCCTCGATGAGACCTCGGGGGAGGAGGCCGCGCACCACCGCCGGTCCGGAGGGACCGACGATGGCCGCAATCGACTCCCCTCGAATCAGAGGAAGAGGTTCTCCGGGTTCGGCACCACGGTCTGGATGACGTAGCCATCCGCGCCCGCGCCGGGCGCGATGGGGTTCGTGAGGTTTCCGCCACCACCCGAGCCGCCCGCGCCGCCCATGGCACCACCGCCACCGCCCGCTTGGATGACCTGGCTGGCGCCGGTCGGGAGCGCCGTCGTTCCGGGCGCGCCACCGGTGACGACGAGGCCGCCCGTGACGGTCGGAGACGCCGAGGAGACGACCTGGATGATGCCTCCGCCACCACCACCGCCGCCGCCCTTGCCACCACCGCCGGCCAGGTTGTTGCCGTTCACACCGTTGCCGCCCTGCGCGCGGACAAAGCCCTGCACCGTCACGCCGGCCTTGCCGAGGATGACCACCACACCACCCGCGCCCCCACCGGCGCCTTGAGTGTTCTCGAGCACATTGCCACCCGACGCGCCCGAGGCATTGATGACGCCCGAGCCCTGGATGCGCACGGTGCCCTGGGACAGGATGACCAGCGAGCCACCGCCGCCGCCGAACGGACCCGCCACGGTGCGCGCGCCCGAGCCGCCGCCCTTGTTGCCGGGCCGCAACAGCTGCGCCGCGTGGACGGGCGAGACGCCGAGCCCACCCGAGGGCTCACCCGCCGGAGCGCGGGACAGGCCCGAATCCGCCCCGCCCGGGCCGGTGTCCAACGAGCCTGGGTCGACGATGATGGTGCCGCTGATGGTGACGTCGCCCGTGGCCCGGATGACGGTGCCGCTCGGGACGATGAGCGTGCCGGAGACGTTCACGGTGGTGAACTGCATGTGGTGCCGGCCCGCGAGGGTGGAGAACCCGCTCACCGTGGTCAGGTCGACCGTGTTCGAGACGGTGTACGCACCGGCCGAGCCATCACCGAACACCCCCGTCGAGCCCGCCGGCCCCTGAGGCCCCGTGGCGCCCGTGGCACCCGTCGCGCCCGTGGCTCCCACGGGGCCCTGCGCGCCCGTGGCGCCGGTGGCACCCGTCGCGCCCGTCGCGCCAGGCACCCCCTGCGGCCCCTGGGCTCCGTTGCACACGTAGCGCGTCAGCGCCGCGTTGACCTCGCCCGCGTCCAGCACGCCGTTGCCGTTGGCGTCCTGGCCGAACTGCAGCCGCACGCCACCCGTCGCACAGTTGGCTCCAGCAGCCTCCGCGGCCGTGGCCGCGACCGAGTGGATGCCCGCGGCGCCCTGCGGCCCCGTCTCGCCGCGCAGGCCCTGCGGCCCCTGCTCGCCGCGCAGGCCCTGCTCGCCGCGCGGGCCCTGCTCGCCCTGGGGACCCGTCTCACCTCGCGGGCCCACCGGGCCCACCGCGCCGGTGTCACCGCGAGGCCCCTGCTCACCCCGGGGACCCACCTCGCCTTGAGGACCCACGGGGCCCTGCGCGCCCGTCTCACCCCGCGCGCCCTGCGGACCCTGGGGGCCGTTGCACACGTAGCTGGTGGCATCCACCTCGGCTTCGTCCAGCGTTCCATCGCTGTCGTCGTCGACGCCGGTGTCGATTCTCACGCCGCCCGTCGCGCAGTTGGCGCCAGCGTCCTCCACGGACGTGCGGGCCAGGGAGCGCTTGCCCTCGGGCCCTTGAGGACCGGCGGGACCACCCGCGGGGCCCTCTGGCCCCTGCGGCCCCTGCGGCCCCACCGGGCCGACAGCGCCCGTGTCACCCTTCGGTCCAACGTCCCCCTGCGCGCCCGCGGGACCCTGTGCCCCCGCGGGTCCCTGCTCACCGGCAGGCCCCGCGGGTCCTTGCGGTCCCTGCGGCCCCTGGGGCCCCTGCTGACCTTCGTCACAGCCGGTCAACGACAGCAGCGCCACCACGGGTAGAGCCGTCAGCCACCGCGACCAGGTCGCGGCGCCTTGCCATTTCATCTGAGCCATTGATGCGTCTCCCCTCTTGTCGAACCTCGGCGCGCGAGCCAGAGCAAGTCACGAGCCAGGATGGATTATCGAGCCGTTCGCCGCCGACCCACCAGGGCGGGCGTGCTTGTGATTCGAATCCCGCCCGCCACGGAACGCCCGTTCGCGTTCCCTCGGGACGCGGCGCCGTCACACCGGAACGCATGACGCACGCGGACGGGAAATCCCTTCGTGGGCGCCCCTCCTCGTGAAGCAGGGACCGACACACGGCCCTGATTCGTTCCCGACCCAGGAGGAAGGGCTGGCCGATGCTTTGCTCTGGTGTGTGTGACGCGTACTCATTGGCGCGTGAAACACACACACGAAAGGTGTACCCATGTCCGAGCCATACATTGGTGAGATCCGCATGTTCGCGGGCAACTTCGCGCCGCGCGGTTGGGCCTTCTGCCAGGGGCAGATCCTCGCCATCGCGCAGAACACCGCGCTGTTCTCGATTCTGGGCACGACGTATGGCGGCAACGGGCAGACGACGTTCGCGCTGCCGGACCTGCGCGGTCGCTATCCGATGCAGCCGGGCCAGGGGCCGGGGCTGTCGCCGCGGACGCTCGGCGAGCAGGGCGGCAGCGAGACGGTGACGCTGATTTCGAACCAGATGCCGCAGCACACCCACAGCCTCAACGTCAGCTCGCAGCAGGGTGACACGGAGACGCCGGTGGGCACGGTGCTCGCGGCGGACAACAACGGCACCATCTTCAACTACCGCGCGGCGCCCATCGACGGGACCATGAACCCGGCGGCCATCGGCATCGCGGGCGGCAGCCAGCCCCACAACAACATGTCGCCGTTCCTCTGCCTCAACTTCATCATCGCGCTGGAAGGCATCTTCCCCTCGCGCAACTGACGCCTCCCGCGTCACGGCCAGGCGCGTTCCCCTAACGCGCCAGCTGTCGACCCGTGGACAGGCCTCGTGATGGCCGGGCGTCGGGCTGGAGCCCACTCCACAGCCGGGCCGCTCCGGGCATGCGGGCACTGGCGCTCCGGCCCCATCGTGCTTACCGCGACACGGTGAACGGTGAGCCGGGGCCCGGGGGTACGGTGGCGGAGCAGGATGGAGCCAGACAGCGCTCTCAGGTGACACCGAAGACGGTGTTCACCGTGTGTTTCGCGGTGCTGGCGGTGGTGGCGCTCGTGGTGCTCGTGGTGCGCACGCGCGTGGCGCTCACGTTGACGGGCATCGCGGCGCTGATAGCGCTCGCGCTGGAGCACGGCGTGTCGCGGCTGGAGCGCTGGCGGGTGCCGCGCGCGCTGGCCATCGCGTTGATGCTGGCCGGCGCCCTGACGGTGCTGGCGACGCTGGCGCTGCTGGTGATTCCGGCGACGGCGGCGCAGGTGGACGCGCTCGTGGTGCAGTGGCCGCAGCTCTGGCAGGAGGTGCGCGACTCGCGCCCGTTCCGAGGGCTGAACCAGCGGCTCCACAACCTGGGCTGGATTCGCCCGCTCGAGGACGCGACGCCGGAGCTGGCGACGGGGACCTTGCCCTCGCTGCTCATGTACGCGCTGGGCAGCATGGTGGGGCTCGTCGGCGGCGCGCTGAGCGTCTTCTTCCTGGTCGTGTTCATGCTCGTCTTCGGCGGCGGCCTGCTCAAGCGGCTGCTCGACCTGCCCAAGCCCGAGCACCGGCTCCGCTACGTGCGCGTGATGCGCAACGTGTATCGGGCCACGGGCGGCTACCTGACGGGGCTCACGCTCATCTGCACGTTCAACGCGCTGCTCACCTCCGCGGTGCTCGCGGCCATGGGCGTGCCGTACTTCCTGCCGCTGGGCATCATGAGCGGCTTCTCCAGCATGGTGCCCTACGCGGGCCCCGTGGTGGCCGGCGGCTTCATCACCCTGCTGACGTGGGCCACGGGCGGCATGTGGATGGCGCTGGGCGTGCTCGCGTACTTCGTGCTGTACGGACAGCTCGAGGGCAACGTGCTGGCGCCGCTCGTCTTCCGCCGCACGGTGCACGTCAACCCGCTGCTCATCCTGCTCGCGGTGCTCTTCTGCGCGGAGCTGGGCGGCATCGTCGGCGCGGTGGTGGCGGTGCCCGTCGCGGCCACGGTGCAGATCATCTTCCGGGAGATCCTCCTCTTCCGGCAGGAGCGCCGCATCGCCAGGCCCGAGTCTCCACCACCGCCCTCCGTGCTGACCTGAGTCACCCAGGCTGACGCGAGACGGTGGCCGCTCCACGCGGCGGACCTCCGCAGGCACGGCCGCGAGCGACACGCGTCCCGGTGAGACCCGAAGCGGCGAGCGCCTCAGCCGCCCGCCACCTCGCGCAGCGACTCCTCCATGCCGCCCAGCAGCTCGTCGAGCGCTGTGTCCGGGATGTTCAGCGCGGGGGCGATGTACACGGTGTCGCCGAGCGGGCGCAGGTACAGCCCCCGCTTGCGCGCGGCCTCGTACACACGCCATCCACCGCTGGCGAGATAACCACCGCCGCCCAGGTCCACCGCGCCCACCATGCCCACGGCGCGCGGGCGCACCAGGCCCGGAATCGTCGCGGCCATCCGCTCGAACGCGGCCTTCACCTTCGGCGCCTTGCGCGCCACCTGCCCCAGCACGTCCTCGTCCCGGTACACCGCGAGCACCTCGCGCGCGATGGCCGCGCCCAGCGGGTTGCCGCAGTACGAGTGCCCGTAATACAGCGCCCGCGACGACGCGCCGAGGAAGCCCGAGAAGATGCGCTCCGACGCGAGCGTCACCGCGAAGGGCATCAGCCCGCCCGACAGCGCCTTCGCGAGGCAGAGCAAATCGGGCACCACGCCCGCCAGGTCCACCGCGAAGCGCGCGCCCGTGCGCCCCAGGCCGGTGAAGACCTCGTCCGCGATGAGGAACGTGTCCACCCGGCGGGTGGCCTCGCGCACCGCGCGCAGGAAGTCCGGCGAGTACATCTGCATGCCGGAGGCGCCCTGGATGACGGGCTCAACGATGACACCCGCGATGTCCTCCGGGTGCTCGCGCAGCGCGGCCTGCACCTGGGCGAAGGCGCGCTCCCAGCCGCCCTCCTCCGCCGGCGACGGCACGTGCACCACGTCGAACAGCAGCGGGCCGAAGATGTCGCGGAACTCGCGCACGCCGCCCACACTGGTGGAGCCCAGCGTCTCGCCGTGGAACGCGCCCGTCAGCGTGATGAAGCGCGTGCGCTCGGGCTGCCCGTTCTGCGCCCAGTACTGCGCGGCCATCTTGATGGCCACCTCCACCGCGGTGCTCCCGTTGTCCGAGTAGAAGACGCGCGACAGGCGCTCCCCCGAGGGGAGGTCCGCGCGCTGTGCGCCCGGGGCGATGGCGACCAACTCGGCGGCGAGCGCGGCGGCGGGCTCGTGCGTGATTCCGGCGAGCGAGACATGGGGCAGCCGGCCCGCCTGCTCGACGAGGGTGCGCACCAGCCGAGGGTGACGGTGGCCCAGGGTGGACACCCACCAGGAGCCGTTGGCGTCCAGGTAGCGCCGCCCGTCGACGTCGAAGAGGTAGGCCCCCTCCGAGCGCGCGATGACCAGCGGGTTCGTCCCCGCGATGTACGCCTCCATGGCGGTGTACGGGTGCCAGACGTGCTGCTTGTCCAGCTTGACGATGTCGGCCCGCTCCATGGGTGTTCCCCTTCCCTGCGTGTGACGTGTAGGCGGAGCGCTCCGTACCGGAAACCGGGCCCCTTGCGCCGCGCGTCAACGCGGCGGGCCACACGTTGGACTGATGGGGGCCTGAAGCCGGGGGCCATCCGAGGGTCCACGGGAGGCATCTTCCGGCCCGGGATGACGTGGCCATGACATGGGCGGTGTTGGCTCTCCTGGACACCGAACCGGGAAAAGCGCCATGGCCGTCCTCATCTTCTTCGTCTCGCACTGGCTGCTCTGCGTGTTCTTCCAGAGCTTCTTCCAGCACCGGTACGCCGCGCACCGCATGTACACCATGGGTCCGCGCACGGAGCGGGTGATGCACCTGCTCACCTATCTGGTGCAGGGCTCGTCGTACCTGTCGCCCAAGGCCTACGCGATTCTTCACCGCGAGCACCACGCCTTCTCGGACACGGAGAAGGACCCGCACTCGCCGCACTTCTTCACGGACGTGTTCCGGATGATGCTGCACACGAAGACGCGCTACGACGACTTCGCGTCGGGCAAGGGTGAGACGGAGAAGCGCTTCCTCGGGGGCTATCCCGAGTGGCCGCTGGTGGACGACACGCTGCGCAACTCGTGGGTGGCGACGCTGGGCTGGGTGGCGTTCTATTCCTCGTTCTACGTGCTGTTCGCCACGTCGCCCTGGCAGTTCCTGCTGTTGCCGGTGCACTTCCTGATGGGGCCGGTGCACGGGGCCATCGTGAACTGGTGCGGCCACAAGTACGGCTACCGGAACTTCGACAGCAGCGACAAGTCGCGCAACACGCTGCCGGTGGAGGTGCTGTGCATGGGTGAGCTGTTCCAGAACAACCACCACAAGTACGGCAGCAGCCCGAACTTCGCGGCGCGCAGGTTCGAGGTGGACCCCACGTGGCAGGTGATGCGCGTGCTGGCGAAGCTGGGCGTCATCCGCATCGCCACGCCCCAGCGCGCGGTGTGGCCGGAGCCCCGCGAGACGGCGCGTGAGGCAGGCGCCGCCCGGGCGGCCTGAGGCCTCTTCCAGACTTCGAAGGACACGTCGCGCCGAGGGGATGACCGTCCCCCCGGCGCGAGTCGTTTTTTGGCCGTTACCTCCACCGGAGACCGGGCGAGCGGGCGGGTGGGCGGCGCGGACGCGGGGCACGCGTTAGAACTGCTCCCCGTGCCTACAGAGACCCCGCTCCGCCTCCGTATCCTCGACGCAGTGACAGACGTCCCGGCCGCTGACTGGGACGCGCTGACCGGCCTGGACGCACCGCCCTTCATCAAGCACGCGTGGCTGGCGGCGATGGAGGAGAGCGGCAGCGCCACCGAGGAGACCGGGTGGGCGCCGCATCACCTGACGCTGTGGCGGGGCGAGACGCTGGTGGCCGCGGCGCCCGCGTATCGCAAGTTCCACAGCATGGGCGAGTACATCTACGACTTCGGGTGGGCGGACGCGGCGGCCCGGCTCGGCGTGGAGTACTACCCGAAGCTCGTCGTCGGCGGGCCGCTGTCCCCCGCCACGGTGCCGCGCCTGCTGGTGGCCTCGGGAGAGGACGTGCCCGCGATGCGCAAGGCGCTGCTCACCGCGGCGGTGGAGAGCGCCGAGGAGGCGGGCTGCTCGTCGGTGCACTTCCTCTACCCGACGGACGACGAGGCGGACTTCCTGGAGGAGCAGGGGCTGGCGCGCCGGGTGACGCTCCAGTTCCATTGGAAGAACCCGGGGTACGGCGGGTACGACGACTATCTCTCGCGGTTCGACTCCAAGCGGAGGAACCAGCTCAAGCGCGAGCGGGCGGCGGCGGCCACGCAGGGAATCCTGCTGCGCACGGTGCGGACCACGGAGTTGACCCCGGCGCACGCGAAGCGCGCGTACGAGTTCTACACGGCCACGTGCGAGCGGCACGCGTGGGGGCAGATACAGCTCACGCCGGGGTTCTTCTCACGGGTGTTCAAGGCGATGCCGGACCAGGTGGAGATGGTGGAGGCGGTGCGCGAGGGACGGGTCATCGCGGGGGCATTCAACCTGGCGACGAAGGAGCGGCTCTATGGCCGCTATTGGGGCAGCACGGAGGAGCACCCGTTCCTGCACTTCCACGTGTGCCTGTACCACTCGGTGGACGACTGCATCCGAGCGGGGCGCAAGGTGTTCGAGCCGGGCGCGGGCGGTGAGCACAAGGTGTCACGAGGCTTCGAGCCCACGGCGGTGCACAGCGCGCACGTCATCTTCGACCGCAGGCTGGACGGCGCGGTGCGCGACTACGTGCGGCGCGAGCGGGCGCGGCTCAACATGGCGGTGGAGGAGGCCGAGCAGATCTGCGGCCTCAAGCCCTGGCCCCTGAAGCAGGCCAGCGGCACCTGACCCTCGTCGGCTGAGACTTTCCGCCGGATTCGCGGGGCTCCAAGGGTGCCGAGCCGCCGTTCAGGCACCTCCAGGCCCCCCGCTGGGCCCGCGCCGAGGCCTTGCCCCGAGGACGAGCCCCTCCCGGGCCCCCTCCGGGGGGCCGCCCGCTGTCTCCCACCAGCCAGGCGCGCGCCCGGCCCCTCACGGGGAAGTTGAGAAACCGGGGTGACCCTCTAGAGTAGACGCGTCATGAAAGCCCCGGAGAAGGACGAAGACTTCATCCAGTGGTACGAGGACTGCTGGGCGGACCGCGATGAAGTCGAGTACCCCAAGCTGTTCGGCGCCATCGACGAAGGCGTCTTCACGCTCGACCAGACGGACGCCATCCAGGCCTGGATGGAGAGCGAAATCGCGCAGGTAGAAGGTGAACCGGACCCCAACTGGGGCCCCATGGGCGTGCGAGTGGCCAAGCCCAGCCCCGACTACCCCTACTGGACCTACGTCACCAGTGGCCTGTCCAACCCCTTCACCATCGCCCCCGGTGAGGAGATCGCCCCCGACGCCCCCAGCGGCATCGGCTACGAGATGGTCATCCACACGCCGGAGGAGGCCAAGTGGCCCGTGTTCCGGCTGCTGGACATGATGGCCTACAACCTCGTGTGCATGCGCGCGTTCGCGCTCAACCACCGCTACCCCGTCGAGGGCACGCTGGACGGCGGAGACTCCAAGCTCAGCGGCTTCGTCTTCGTCCGGGACCCGTCGCGCCCCGACCACTTCGCCCTGGAGAGCGGCAAGGTGCAGCTGCTCACGCTCGTCGGCGTCACCAAGAACGAGATGGCCTTCGCGCGCTCCAACGGCATGGACAAGCTGATGGAGAAGCTGGTCGCCGCGGGCTCGGGCTACATCACCCGGCCCGAGCGCGACGAAGTGAAGCTGTAGTCACCCTCTTCGCGCCACGCGCGGCAGCGGCTCCAGGGCCCTGTCGCGCGGGGGCGCGCCCTCCACCAGCGCCCTGAGCGTCCCCGGGTCGAACGGCTTCTCGATTCGCGGCAGCGGCACCGACTGGAGGAACGCCCGCGCCCGCTCCGTGAAGGCGCCGCCCGTCATGAAGACGAAGCGCGACAGCAGCTCCGGCCCCCGCGCCGTCAGCTCCGCGTGCAGGTCCATCCCCGTCAGGTCCGCCATCATCAAGTCACAGAAGACGCGGTCGAAGTCCGCGTCGCGCTCGAGCAGCGCCAGCGCCTCGCGGCCGCTGTGCGTCACCACCACCTCGTGGTGTCGTCCCAACAGCCGCCGCAGGAGCGACGCGAGCTGAGGCTCGTCGTCCACCACCAGCACCCGCTTGCGCTCCGGCACGTCCCTGGGCGCGCCCTGGGCCACCGCGTCCGCCACCACCGCCGTCACCGGCAGGCGCACGCGGAACATGCTCCCCGCGCCGGGCGTGGTGTCCACGCTCAGCTCGCCGCGCATGCTGCGCACCATGCCCAGGCTGGTGGACAAGCCCAGCCCGCTGCCCTCGCCCACCGCGCGCGTGGTGAAGAACGGCTCGAAGACGCGCTCGGCGACCTCGGGCGTCATGCCGTGGCCCGTGTCCGCCACCTCCACCACCACCCACGGGCCCTCCAGCCACGTGGACAGCGTGACGCGGTGCCGGGTGAAGTCGCCCTCGGGAATCGCGTGCGCGGCGTTGACCAGCAGGTGCAGGAACACCTGCCCCAGCCGCGCCTCGTGCGCCATCACCGTGGGCACCTGCGAGTACCTCCGCACCACCTCCGCCCGGTAGCGCAGGTGCGGCATCGCCATGGCCAGCCC
The DNA here is from genome assembly GCF_050039385.1 of Myxococcus faecalis. Taxonomy (NCBI): domain Bacteria; kingdom Pseudomonadati; phylum Myxococcota; class Myxococcia; order Myxococcales; family Myxococcaceae; genus Myxococcus; species Myxococcus faecalis. Next base: position 4,450,769 of record NZ_CP144336.1, read on the forward strand.
GAACTCCAGCGCCGCGTGCACGTCCACCGGGGACAGGTGCGGCTCGTCCGCGCGGGCGAACGTCTGCAAATCACGCACGATGACGCGGATGCGCTCGGCGCCCTCGCGGGCCTCGCGCAGCGCATCCAGCGCCTCGGCCAGCGGACCGCCCTGCACCTGGCCCTGCAGCACCGTCTCCATCTGCTCCAGCGCGAACTGGAGGTTGCCGCTGACGTAGGAGAGCGGGTTGTTGATTTCGTGCCCCACGCCCTCGGCGAGCTGGCCCGCCATGGCCAGCTTCTCCGACTGCACCAGTCGCTCGCGCGCGGCCACCAGTTCCTGCGTGCGCTCGCGCACCAGGGCCTCGGCCTCCAGGCGCCCCGAGTGCTCACGCGTCAGGAGCGCGTCCCGCTCCGCCTCCGCGCGCTTCTTGCCGGTGATGTCTCGCGAGAAGACGGAGACGTTCTGCCCCGAGCACCACGCGTGCACCTCGTGCCAGCGCTCCGGCGAGGTGCGCACCTCGAAGATGGTGGACGAGCCCTCGGCCGCCACGCGCCGCAGCTCACGCTCGAACAGCGTGCCCACCAGCTCCGGGCACGCCTGCCACAGAATCTTGCGGAAGACCTGCTCCTGCGTGCGCCCGGTGATTTCAGCGGCCTGGCGGTTCACGTAGGTGATGCGCCACTCGGCGTCCACGGTGAAGAACGCCTCGGGGGTGCTCTCCAGCACGTCGCGCACCCAGTCCAGCGTGTCGCGAAGGCCCTCCTCCATCCGCAGCGCGCTGGTGACGTCGCGCAGGCGCAACAGCACACCGTCGCGCAGCGGCACCGCGGTGCCGAGCAGCCACGCATCACCTTCCGGGAAGCTGTCCGCGGCGGGTCGCCCTGACTCCACCACCTGCTTGAGGATGGCGAGCCGACCGCCGAGGCCCGCCACCGGCGAGACGTCGCCCAATCGCTTGCCGCGCAGCGAATCGGTGCCGTGCCCGAGCGCGCGTGAGGCGGCGGGGTTGGCCCACAGCCACTCGAAGTCGACGATGGCGCCGGACGCGTCGCGCACGGCGCTCAGCACCATGCACCCTTCCGAGTCATGGCGCTCCGCCTCTTCCAGCGCCTCCAAGAGCGTGTCCGCGCCCAGGGCCGGGACTGTCTGTCTCGTGTCCTTCGCCGACATGCCCCGCTCACTCCGGGCATCCGCGCCACCCGGAGGCCAAATCTCCGGAACCCTTCAGCAGGGCCGCAATTCCTGGAAACGTCCGGAGTCCCCGCATGTCGCCATGAAAGGCTCGCAGGCACAAGCCGAGGCTGTGAGACCCACATCCGCCTCCCTGACACCTCGGAGCACCGGGTTGAATACGATGAGCCGACCTCTCGCGTGTCCCCTTCTATCCAGGGAGCGGACCAGGATGCCTTTCCGGACATGACGCCCACCCTCATCACCGCCGTCCAGTTCGAGCCGTTGGACCTGCCGCTGACGGAGCCGTTCGGCATCGCCACGGGAGCGCAGCACGCGGCCGAGAACGTGTTGGTGAAGCTGACGCTCGCGGACGGCACGGTGGGGTTGGGCGAGGCGGCGCCGTTCCCCGCGGTGAGTGGGGAGACGCAGGCGAGCACGCTCGCGGCGCTGGAGGGGGTGCGTGCGGGACTCATGGGTCGGGACGTGCGCGCGTGGCGACCGCTGTCGGAGTGGCTCGGGGACGCAATGGCGCTGGCGCCGGCGGGGCGGGCGGGTGTGGAGATGGCGGTGCTGGACGCGTTGGCGCGGCATCACCGCGTGCCGCTGTACGTGATGCTGGGTGGGGCGTGCACGGTGCTGGACATCGACATGACGGTGACGGTGGGGGACGTCACGCACGCGGCCGAGTCGGCGCGGTCCATCCTGAAGCGCGGCATCACCACGTTGAAGGTGAAGGTCGGCGCGCTCTCTCCGGACCAGGACGCGGCGCGGATGGTGGCCATCCACGAGGTGGCGCCGCGGGCGCGGCTGTTCGCGGATGCGAACGGGGGTTACGACGTGGCGGAGGCGCTCGCGTTCGTGAAGGAGTTGGAGCGGGCGGGGGTGCCGCTGGCGTTGCTGGAGCAGCCGGTGCCGGCGTCCGACGTGGCGGGGATGGCGGAGGTGGCGAGGCGCTCGAAGGTGCGGGTGTGCGCGGACGAGTCGGCGCGCTCGGCGAAGGACGTGCTGCGGCTCATCCGCGAGGGGGCGGCGCACGGCATCAACATCAAGACGATGAAGTGCGGGGTGGTGGAGGCGCTGACGATGTGGAGCCTGGCGCGGGCGGCGGGGTTGGAGTTGATGGTGGGAGGGATGGTGGAGAGCGTGCTGGCGATGAGCGCGTCGGCGCACCTGGCGGCGGGGCTGGGGGGCTTCACGTACGCGGATCTGGACACGCCGTTGTTCATCGCGCGGCATCCGTTCCGGAGCGGGATTCGGTACGAGGGCTCGCGGTTGCACCTGGATGAAGGGGCGATGGGGCACGGTGTCACATTGAGCTGACCCAAGAGGTGGCGCGCGCGCGTTAGGATGGGCGCATGGGTCTGGCCGTCTGTGTGGGTTGCGGCGAAACGAAGGAGGGCGCGTTCGACGTCTGCGACGGGTGCGGTCTGGACCCGGCGCGCGGCGGCACGGACCGGATGCTCCAGGCGCGCAGCCTGTGGTTGTCGGAGCGGTTCTTCTCGGAGCGGGAGCTGGTGGAGCTCGGGCGCAAGCTGAGCACGGGCGAGCCGGTGGCCTATGACACGGGGCAGCTGTCGCAGCTGGTGGACGAGCTGAAGACGCAGAAGCTGCCGGTCATCTCCCAGGCGTCACCGGGGTGCTCCATCGTGACGTGGAGCCTGTTGGGCATGTTGCTGGCATTGGCCGCGGGGCTCGCGTACCTGTATGGCACGTGGAGACACTGAGACTGTTGCATCAGGGTGACGGCGCTGCCGTGGCGGCGACGTCGAGGGCCTTGTCGAGCTGCGGGTCCTTGCCGGAGGCGTAGGGCAGAGTGTCGGGGACCTCGACGTCCACGGGGACGCCGACGCCCTCGAGCAGGACGCCCTCGACTTCGACGGCCTCGACGGCGAGGTAGAGCAGGTCACCGGTGGACAGGCGCAGTGGGGTGCCGGCGAGCACGGCGCCCGCGGTGTGCTGGCCCACGAGGGTGGCGAGCCCGAGTCGCTTCATGGTGAAGGCGACGACTTCCTTCCCGCTGCGGGAGTTGCCGTTGACGAGGAGGACGGCGGGCTTGCGCCAGGTGGCGGACCACGGGTTGCGGCGGCCGTCTCGGCCGATGCCGACGAAGCGAGGGACGGCGCGGTCGAAGAGGTTGAGGAAGGTGGGACTGCAGCCGCCCCAGCCGTCGCGGAAGTCGATGACGACAGCGTCCGCCTGGGCGAAGTCGTCGGAGAGGGCGTCCTGGAGCTTCTGTTGATGCTCGGGGCCGGCGCACGAGTAGAGCTGCTGGTAGGCGACGCGGCGGCCCTGGTGGTCGACGACGCGGGTGCTGGCGTGCTGGGCGTCGAGCCACTCGGCCTTGGGGTTCACGAGGCGCGGGGTGATGGTGAGGACGGTGGGCTCGGCGCCGAGGGTGCGCTCGATGGTGAAGCGCGTGGGCTTGTTGACGCGTTGGGTGAGTGAGGCGACGGAGGTGAAGGGTTTGCCTTCGACGGAGAGGAGGCGGTCTCCGCGCAGCAGGCCGGCCTTGGCGGCGGGGCCGTGGGCGAAGACGTGGCGGGCGAAGAAGCCTTGTGGGGTCTCCTGGATGTCGGCGCCGATGCTGGGGACCTCGACCTTGGGGAGCTTGAGGTAGCGCTGGAAGATGGCGGAGAGGTCGGCGTGGCCGGTGGTGCCACGCGGGTAGAAGGCGGTGTGCGAGGCGTTGAGTTCGGAGAGTGCGGCCTGGGTGCGCCGGGCGAAGTCGTCCGCGCTCGTGGCCGCGGCGCCGTAGCCCTGGTGCTTCGTGGCCCAGGCCTCGCCGCGCTTCGCGTCGTAGAAGCGCGAGCGGACGTGGTCGACGACTTCGTCACCGGGCTTGAGGAACGGACTCGCGGCGTGGGCGCTCGTGGCAAGCAGGGCGGCGGCCAGCAGGATGCGGGGATAGAGACGCTTCGACATGGCCGCGGGCTCCTCCTGGTGGACAGTATCAGGCGCGTCATTCCTGGGACGCCCCTGGGTCGTCTGTCAGCGTCGTCTGGTACTGCCTGGGTGTGCCCGCCTCACCGCGGGCCTCTTGCCAGGGACTACCATGACGCTTCGTTGGGTGGTGTTGCTGCTCCTGTCGATGGCCGTTACGGGGTGCGCGACGGGTCGCGTCGTGCGGCTGGAGACCGGGGAGGACACCTTCCTCGTCACCCCTCACGAGGAGCCTGATGCGGAAGTGAGTGCGGCTGAACTCGGAGACGACGAATTCGAGGAGGCCCTCACGGAGCTGGCGCGAGATGTTCCTCTCTCTCGCAACCCCATGCAGGCCGCGCGGGAGCGCTTCGGCGTTCCATCCCGGAGCGGAGTGTATGGGTATGAGCGTGGTTCAGCGCGACTCATCCCTCAAAGTCGAGGGGATGCGGAGGGTCCCCGGCTGCTGGAGGACTACGCGGACGAGGCACTGACGCGCGCCTACGGCCAGTGGTGTGAACGGAAGGACCGACCTGGGGACTGCTTGCGGCTGCTGGACGAGGGCCCGCTGCTGGCCAGCGACGGCAAGTACACCTGGGCCCTGGCCATCGCCATGGACTCGGTGTTGGAGGAGACGGCCGAAGCCCTGGAGGACATGACGGACCCCCAGGCCGTCGTCGCTGGCATCACCGCCTCCGCGACGATGTACCTGCTCTTGTGGTCGCTGCCCGAACCGGTGAGCAAAGGCGTGGCGGCGACCCTGACAGCATGTCTCATCGCCTACCTGGGCGTGGACACGGTGTGGAGCATGCTGGACGGGTGGTTGACCCTGATGCGCCAGGTGGACCGGGCAACGAGCGTCGAGCAACTCCACGCGGCGGGCGAGGCGTACGGAGAGGTGCTCGGGGAGAACGCGGCGCGCGTCTTCGTGATGCTGGCCACGGTGGCCATCGGGAACACGGCGGGGCTCGCGGCGAAGTCAGTGGGGTTGCCGGGTTCCGCCCAGGCGGCCCTGGCCGTTGAGTCCCAAGTGGGCTTCCAGTACACGGCCGTGGGCAGCGTGAGCGCGGTCTCCTTGACGGCGGAGGGGTTCACCATCGCGCTCGCGCCGAACGCCGTGGCCATGGCGAGCCGGAGAGGGCGCAGCGAGCGTCATCACATCGCCACGAACAAGAACGACGTCTCCACCGCGCGCGGCGGGCCCTGGACGCCAAGATTCAGGAAGCTATTCGCAGGAGCCGGGATGAAGCTGAAGGACCCCGAGAACGTTGTCGAGGTCGTAGGCCACAAGGGGCCACATCCGCGGAAGTATCACGAGTACGTCCATGATCGACTGGAGCAAGCCTTGGGGGAGTGCCGCAAGGTAGAAGACTGCCGGAAGGCTCTGACGGATACGCTCCGTATTCTCGCTAGAGAAGCGCAGACCCCAGGAACCAGAATCCACAGGCTTTTGACTCGCCCCCAGTGAGGACTCTAGGAAGTCCACCATGCCGAATCCGTCCCGATACTTCAGGCTCAGAGAAGACGTTCAGGGTGGGAACTGGTTCCTTGGAGACCCGCTGGATGAGACAGGCAGCGAGGTCGAAGCCATCTGGCAGTTCACCCGCGGGCGGTCCATCCAGCTTGCAGGCCGACTGAAGTTTCCTATCGAGGAGCCCGGAAGGTGGTTGGACTACTGTACGGCCGGCGCCGGTGGCGCTCCTGTTGTCCACGTCCGGGTGGCCAACATCTTCGCCGAACTGGCGCCCGATGATGTGCAGTTGATACCCGTCGATGTCGAAGGTCGCCCGGAACAGCATGTCCTGCTCGTCGCCACGAAGCTGATCCGCTGCATCGATGACGAGGCCTCGGAAGAGGCGACGTACTACCAGCCCGAGGATGATGTGCCGGAGAAGCTCGGCCAGTACAAAGGCATCTACGGGATGCGAATCGACCGCACGAAGGTGGGCAACGCGAAGGTCTTTCGCACCTGGGGATGGGAGATCGCCCTCGTCATCTCCGAGGACATCAAGGTTGCCCTGGAGCGCGCGAAAATCACGGGGGCGAAGTTCGAGGAAGTCTGAGCCGACACACAAACTCCAGGCGTCCCCAGGTGAGACTGCCCCGGCTCCGTGAATCCCCCTGTTCGTGCCCTCTTCCGGCTCGGTGAATCCACCGCCTTCGCGTTCAGCCGTGAGCACTCACGGCGCCAACGCGGGCGGCGCGTGGAGCACCCCGTTATGGAAGAGGTTCCGTGCTGGATGCATCCCTCTCACCCTTGCGTCTCGCGTTGGTCGCGGAGGACCCGCTCGCTCGAGGTGCGCTCTCACGAGTGCTCGGGGACCAGGGGAGCGAGCTGCAACTGTTGGCCTCGGGCACGCAGGTGGAGCTGGAGACCACGCGGGGCGAAGCGCCTGACGTGGTCCTCTGGGACACCGGTCTGCGCCTCGCCGAGACAGAGGCGCGATTGGACGCGCCAGACCTGGGCGCGCCGGTACTCGCGCTGGTCGCGGACGAAGCAGCGGGCGAGCTGGCACTCGGCGCGGGAGCCAAAGGGTTGTTGTTTCGCGACGTGAGCCCAGGCCCGCTCACAGCGGCGCTGTACGCGGTGGCACGGGGGCTCGCGGTGTTCGACCCAGGGCTCTCGGAGCTGCGGGCCAGCACGAGGACCACAGCCTCCGTGACCACGAGCGCTCAGGGACCTGATGCCCTCACGCCGAGGGAGCGCGAGGTGCTCGCGTTGCTGGCGGAGGGCCTGTCGAACAAGGCCATCGCGGACCGACTCGGCATCAGCGAGCACACAGCCAAGTTCCACGTGAACGCGGTGCTCGCCAAGCTGGGTGTCCAGCGACGCACCGAGGCCGTCGTCCGCGCCGCGCGCATGGGCCTCGTCACGCTGTGAGCCAATCGCCTCGTCGATGCTAGGCTCCCCACCGCATGGCGAACCAGGATTGGGTGTCGCGCCTGCTCTCCGGGCGCGCGTCGGTGGACAAGGGGCTCAACGTCCACCTCTCCGAGCGTGACGGCGGCAGCCTCCACGACAAGATGCGGCAGGCGTACTGGTGGATCACCAACAACGCCGTCATCTGCCCCTACTACGACATCGAGTTCGGCGGCTCCGCCTCTCTCAAGAGCAGCGCCGGGGACGAGCTCCACCTCCCCGAGGACATGAGCTACAGCTCCTTCGTCCTCATCCCCCTGCTCACCCTCTTCACCTGCCGCCGAGCCCTCCTCATCGGCGGACCCGGCCGCGGCAAGACCACCTCCGCCGTCCTCATGGCCCTGCTCTCCGGCATGTCCCGCGAGGACATCCACCGCTCCATCCAACGCGGCCACCCCCAGCTCTCCATCGCCGACCTGCTCGGCGCCCCCCTCCCCTCCGACATGCTCAAGGCGGAGGACCTCTCCGCCGTCAAGGTGAGCTGGCGCAAGTGGATCACCCAACGCGTCAAGATCATCGACGAGTACAACCGCATCCCCACCAAGACCCAGTCCGCCCTGCTCTCCCTCATGGCCGAGGGCTACGCGGAGATGATGGACCAGTACGTCTACGCGGGCCGCTCGTCCTGGTTCCTCACCGCCAATGACGACCAGGGCGGCGGCACCTTCCAGGTCATCGAGGCCCTCAAGGACCGCCTCGACGTCGTCGTGCGCGCCGTCCCCTTCAACTCGAACTTCATCGACACCCTCCTCCAGCGCATCGAAGCCGACAAGTCCCCCGAGGAGCTGCTCCCCAAGGACATCGTCTTCACCCCCGGCGAGCTGGAGCGCGCCTACACCTCCATCCTCGAGGTCGAGGTCCCCCGCGACGTCCTCGAGCGCGTGGCCTTCTTCCTCGGCCAGCTCGACTTCTGCCGCATGGCGTCCCCCCGCTTCGAGTTCAAGCACAAGGACACCCTCAAGCTCGCCGGGCAGACCGTGTCCGCCGTGTGCAACGAGCAGTGCCCGCTCGACAAGAAGGTGCACCTCTGCACGCAGACCGAGAACGGCGTCAGCGTGCGCGCCTACCAGACCATCCTCCACTACGCGAAGGCGCTCGCCTTCTTCCGCGGCCACTCCGTCGTGGAGCTGGAGGACTTCCGTCAAATCGCCCCGTGGGTGCTGCACGAGAAGCTGGTCCCCAACACCCGCAGCGCCTTCTTCGAGGCGAAGGGCCACAAGCTCCTCCTCCAGGACCGCGTCGCGTGGATTCGCCACATGTTCGACATGGCCATGGGGCACCACGAGAAACACGAGCCCATCCGCCGCAAGGTGGGCGTGCTGCGCGAGGAGCTGGACAAGGGCCTGTCCGGCATCGACCTGCGCACCACCGAGAAGCGCCTCACCGCCGTCACCGCGCTGATGAACGAGCTGCTCACCAAGCAGGAGCTCTCCGGCCCCATCTACGAGGACCTCATCCACTTGAAGTCCATGTACAGCCGCTACCGGAACTACGCGACGTGGCTCAAGGAGAACCCGGGCGGCGGAGGTCGGCCGTGAGCAGCTACGCCGACGAGCTCGAGTCCAGCGCCCGCGCCCGCTACGTCCGCTGGGACGCGGACCTGTGGCGTGAGCTGATTCAAGGCCCCGCGCGAAAGCTCGGTGACGCCCTCACCCAGTCCGGCGCCGCGCCAGAAGAAGCCGAGGAGCTCCTGCGCGCCTACCTGCGCCTGGGCGCCGAGGCCATCGGCCTGGGCTATCTCTACCCCGCCACCGCGGGACGCCAGAACTTCTTCACCCTCGCGTGGTCCGACCTGGTGCCCCGCCTGCTCACCGGCGTCCCCGCCCCCGAGCGCGCCGGCGTGCTCGCGCAGCTCTGGAACGTGGGCGAGAACCTGGAGTCCACGCCGCCGTGGGTGCAGCGCATCTTCTACCGCGTGAGCCAGCGGCTCGGCTCGCTCGCGGGCATCGAGGAGCGCCTGCGCGAGACGGCCGCGCTCGCGATGGAGCCTCCCGCCTCGAAGCTGGGCGACAAGGCCCAGCCCTTCCTCGTCGACCTGTCCCGCGAGGACAGCCGCTTCCTCCCCGGCGCGATGCACTTCCTCGCGCCCACCGTGCTGTGCGTGCACGACCGGCACCGACACGCGGTGGCCGGACGCGAGGCCGCGACGCAGGGCCTGCTGCTCGCGGACACGCCGATTCCGCTCGGCGCCATGGGCTGCCGCGAGACGCCCGAGGTGACGCACCAGCACACGCCCCACCTGGGCGCCGTGTCGTGGAACGACCCGCGCGTGGACGCGTGGTACGCCACCCTCACCAACGACTGGCGCGCCGCCGGCACGCTGGACACGTCGCAGCACGTGCTGGTGCTCGTGCCCGCATGAGCCCGTCGCGCTTCACGCCCGAGCACATCGAGCAGTGCTGGCGTCAGGCGCTGGCGCTGTGGGACGTGCAGGTGCGGCTGAGCCCGCCGGAGCCCCACGTCCCCTTCCAGCCGGACGCGGACCATGCGAACGAGCCGCTCGCGTACATCGACCTCGCCAGGCGACAGGTCTTCGTGCACTTCCAGCTGCTCCAATCCATGGGCGCGGCGGACAGTCTGTTGGCGGTGCTCGCGCATGAAATCGGCCACCACGCGAGGTTCCCCCACACGCTCGGCTGGGACGCGGAGCTGCGCGTCGTGGAGCAGCGGCTGGTCCCCGGACTGAAGCAGTCGCTCACCAACCTCTTCTACGATTTGCAGGTGAACGAGGTGGTGGGCCGCACCCACGCGGAGGACCTGTGCCGCGTGTACCGGGGCTTCCAGCGCACGCGCGGCGACACGCCGACGTCTCCGCTGTTCTTCTTCTACCTCGCCATCTACGAGGAGCTGTGGGGCCGCGCGCCCGGGGACCTGGTGCCCCCCGCGGCGATGGCGCCGATGGAGGAGCAGTTCCCCGGCCTGCGCGCGGAGGCGCGGATGTTCGCGCAGACGTTCTACGCGCTGCCGAACCCACGGCTGCAGTTCCTGTACTTCTGCGCCGCCTTCATCCGCTACCTCGGCAAGCCCGACGAGCTGTCCTACGTCCTACCGCTCGGCGATGACGTGTCACAGCCGGACGTGGATGACTGGGACGCCGCGCTCCAGAGCGGAGGCCGCTGGGAGGACGTGCTCGACGAGGCGCGGGAGCGCGGGTGGCTCGACGCGGTGCCCGACACGACGGAGCCGGACCTGCTGGACCAGATTCGCCGCATCACCCACCACCTGCCGGGCGTGGGGGATGGGAAGCTGCGCCAGGCGCTCGTCGCGCGGCACTACCGGCGGCTCGTCGACCAGCACCTTGTGAAGCTGCCGTCCGCGCCGTCCCGCCCGGAGCCGTACCTGCGCACCACACCCCAGGCCTGGGAGCATGGCGACGACCCGTCCGCCATCGACTGGACGTTGACGGTGCTCACGCAGGGACACCTGGCCGCGGTGTCGCCACTGCGCCGCGAGCTGGAGGCCGACGTGCCGCCTCCGTCCGAGCTCGGCGTGCCCTCGGTGGAGCTCTACCTGGACACCAGCGGCTCCATGCCCGACCCCGCGCAGCAGCTCAACTCGATGACGCTGGCCGCGCAGGTGCTGTCCGCCTCCGCGCTGCGCAAGAAGGCGAAGGTGCGCGGCATCATCTACTCGCATCACGCGCCCGTGGTCTCGCCGTGGATGTACGACGAGGAGCGGGCGCGTGACTTCCTCCTGGGCTACATCGGCGGGGGGACGCAGTACCCCTTCGACATCCTGGACGCGCTGTCCGAGGAGGACCCGGACGCGCTGCGGGTCATCATCTCCGACAGCGACTTCCTGGCGAACGTGACGGCGAAGGGGGCGATGGAGGCGCTGGTGCGCGCGACGAGGCGCTCGCGGCTGCTCGTGGCGTTCCTCGCGTTGGGGGAGGACCTGCGCGCGCGGCAGGTGCTCGGGCCGGTGTTGAAGGAGCGCAACTTCCGCCTGGTGGTGGTGAAATGGCTGTCGGACTTCGGCCAGGCCGCCGCGGCCCTGTCCCAGGCCCTGCTGGAGAAGTGATGGTCTTCGACGTCAAGGACATCCAGAAGCAGCTCACCGCGGCGCCCATCGTGTCGCCGTATCCGCACGACCTGGCGATGGCCATCGTCTGCGACACGTTCCGGCTCGCGGGCCTGAGGCCGCCGTCGCGTGCGGACTGGGAGGACCTGGAGCGGCGCGCGAAGCAGGGGGCGCTCTTCCGGGAGCAGGTGGTGATGCTCGCGTACGCGCTGACGTCGTCCTCGCTGCGGGCGGACACGGTGGCGTCGCTGCGCAAGAACGTCGACACGCCGAGGCTCCTGCGCGGGTTCTTCCTGGAGGTGGAGCCGCTGACGGCGGAGATGATTCGCTCGAACGCGTTCCGCCAGGAGGAGTTCCTGCGCAAGTGGGTGCACGCGGTGGACGGGCAGGTGAAGGACGAGTCGCCGAAGGAGTCCGCCGCGCGGCGCAACCAACTCGACTACCGCACCGCGCTCCGGGAGATGGAGCGGGCGGAGCAGGCGAGGAAGAAGGAAGCGGACCGGCGCGCGAAGGAACTCCAGGAGGCGGCCCAGCGGGCGACGGACGCGCGAGGGTGGCGCGAGTGACGTTGGGTCTCCCGTCGGACGCGCGCGTGGCGCCTCGCGCGAACATCCGTCGGGACACCGCCTCTCAGCGGCCCCATGTGCCCTGGGCGAAGGCAATCGCCCGCGAGCTGTCGCACTTCGCGTCGCTCGAGGATGAAGCCGAGGCGCGCGCGGCATTGGAGTCGCGCCTGGGTGCGCTGCGGGACACGCTGCTCGCCTCGCCGTACTACACGCGGCGACTGCGGGAGGCCGGGTTGCATCCGGGGGATTTGCAGACGCTCGCGGACCTGGAGCACTTCCCCCTGCTGGAGCGCGAGGTGCTCGCCAGGCACTGGGACGAGGTGCCGCGACCGCTGGAGCCAGCGGACGAGGGCGTGGTGGTGCGCAGCTCCGGCTCCACGGGCGAGCCCGTGAAGGTAGTGCGGGACAGGCGGGACTGCCTGCACATGTGGGCGGTGCTGCGCTTCTGGCTGGAGCGAGCGGGCGCGGTGTTGCCGCCGCGTCCGCGCGTGGTGTTGCTCGACGCGCTGCCTGGCGGGCTGGAGTACTCGGTGCGGCTGCGCCTCCTCGAGGAGGGGGCGCTGCATCGAATCTCGGTGCTGCGGGAGGATGCGAGAGCGCGGCTGTGTCGGGTGCGGCCGACGGTCCTCTTCTCGGACCCGGAGGGATTGCGTTGGTTGGCGGAGCAGCGCGAGGTGCCCACGCCCGCGCTGGTGCTCACATCGGCGCAGCACCTGCCCGAGGACACGCGCGAGGCGCTGGCGCGCGGGGTGCCGGCACCGGTGCTCAACTACTACGCCTCCACGGAGACAGGTCCGCTGGCGTGGGAGTGCCTGCGGGGCGTGGGGCGCTTCCACGTCCTCGCGCCGGATGTGTGGCTGGAGCCGGGGAAGGACGAGGTCGTGGTGACGCGGCTGCGGCCCAGCGTGTTGCCGCTGCTGCGCTATCGCCCCGGGGATTCGGGCTTCGTGCAACGGGATGCGTGTGCCTGCGGCTTCCACGGCTGGACGCTGGAGGGCTTCGGAGGACGAGGTGCCTGTCACTTCACGACACCCACGGGTCGGCGGGTGGACGCGTGGGCGCTGGCGTGGGTGTTCAAGCACCACGCGCTGCGCGCCTTCCGACTGACGCAGGTGGAGGGCACGCGCTTCGAGCTGGAGCTGGCCGACGCGCGAGCGCAGGACGTGCCCGCGCTGTGCGAGCGCCTCTCCGCCGCCCTGCGCAACCTCGGCTGGCGCGAGGCCCCGCGGATTGAAGTGCGTGCAGTGAGCGCCGAGTCCCTGTCCTCGGGCACCAAGCCCCTGCCCTTCCGCTCGCGGCTTCCGTAGTCGTCACGGCACGACAGTCAAAACAGACACCCCGGGCGGAGCTACCTGCCGCACCCGCATGACAGGCTGAGCTGTTAGATGTTGTGGCCCATGCCCCTCCATCGAACCCATTGGCTGAGGTGGGTTGTGCCCTGGCTGGGTTGCGCCACCACGAGCCATCCTTCCACGCAGCAAGCCTGGGACGGCGAGGTGGAGTGCGATGACCCATCCGTGCCTCAGCCTGTTCGGCGCTCCAGTCCATCGTCGTGGCGGAGTTCCATGCCGAGGGAACACCTCACGTCTCTTCGATGGGCGGCGCTGTTGCTCGCGCTGACCGCCATCACGGGCTGCTCGACAACGCGAGTCGTGCGGCTGGAGGCAGGACGTGACTCCTTCGTCATCACTCCGCGCGAGGAGCCAGGCGCGGCGGTGGAGGAAGCCGAGCTCGACGACGACGAGTACGAAGAAGCCATCACGGAGCTGGCGCGGGACGTGCGCCCCTCGCGAAACCCCATGCAGCAGGCCCGAGCCCTCTTCGGCGTTCCGTCTCGCAGCGGGGTCTATGGTTATGAGAGCGGTCCCCCTCGATTGACGCTCCAGCGTGGAGAGGAGGACAGCCCCCATCTGTTGGAGTCATACGCGGACGAGGAGTTGACGCACGCCTATGGCCAGTGGTGCGAGCGAAAGAGCAGGCCCGGCGACTGCTTGCGCTTGCTGGATGAGGGCCCTCTGCTCGCCAGTGATGGCAAGTTCACCTGGGCTTTTGCCATCGCGATGGACTCGGTCTGGGATGAGACCACCGAAGCACTGGAGGACATGGTGGACCCCGTCGCGGTCATGTCCACCGTCACGGCCGGCGCGACGATGTACCTCATGCTCTGGGCACTACCCGAGCCCTTCTCAAAGGGAGCCGCCGCGACGCTGACAGCCCTGGCCATTGCCTACTTGGGCGTGGACACCGTGTGGCGCCTGCTGGACGGGTGGTTGACCTTGGTGCGTGAGGTGGAGCGGGCCACGACCTACGCGCAGCTCAGCGCGGCGAGTGAAGCATATGGGGAGGTGCTCGGGGAGAACGCGGCACGCGTCTTCGTGATGCTGGCCACCGCCGCTGTCGGCAATACCGCGGGGTTGGCGGCGAAGGCCGGAGGGCTGCCGGGCTCAGCCCAGGCCGCGCTTGCCGTGGAGTCTCAGGCGGGCATTTCGTTCGCCGCGGTGGGCGGCGTGCGGAGCGTCGCAGTCTCGGCGGAGGGCTTCACCATCGCCCTCGCACCCAATGCCCTCGCCATGGCGGGGCGTGGCATGGGCAGCGACGTCGGAGAGCGCCACCACATCGCCACGAACAAGAACGACATCTCGAAGGCGAGAGGTGGCCCCTGGACACCCGCATTCCGGAAGCTCTTCAAGAAGGCCGGGATGGAGCTGAAGGACCCTGAGAACATCGTCGAGGTCAGGGGGCACAAAGGGCCGCATCCACAGGAGTACCATGATACGATTTTCGTGCGCCTTTCAGGAGCGATGGGAACCTGCCGCACGGTGGTTGCTTGCCGACAAGCCCTCACGGTCGAGCTGCGCCGCCTTGCCAAGGAAGTTCAGACCCCGGGCTCGGAGCTCCACGGGCTCTTGACGCGAAGCAAGTAGGGCCCTCGAGTAGACCACCATGGTGAATCCGTCGCGGTACTTCCGACTCAGGCCACAGATGCTGGGCGGGCAATGGTCCTTGGACGAGCCGCTCGACGAGCAGGGCAACGCGTTGGAGAACTGGAAGGAGTTCACGTCAGGACGGCCTGCCCACGTCCCTGGCCGCCTGGTGATTCCCATCGACGAGCCCGGGAGGCGGCTGGAGTTCAGCACCGCGGGCGCGGCCATGACTCCGGTCGTCCACGTTCGGGTCGCCACCCTCTTCGCGGAGCGGGCCCGCGCCGATGTCCAACTGATACCCGTGGACATCGAGGGTTGCCCCGAGCAGTACCTCATTCTCGTGGCGACCTCCCTGGTCAGGTGCATCGACGACAAGGCCTCCAGAGAGGTGTCGTACTGGACGGAGGAGGATGAGCGCCCGGACAAGCTCGGCATGTACCGAAGCGTCCATGGGATGAGGATTGACCCCACGAAGGTTGGCGGCGTCAAGGTGTTCCGCCCCTGGGGTTGGTCCGAAGTGCTCATCGTCTCCGAGGACATCAAGGTGGCGATGGAGCGCGCAGGCGTCACGGGAGCGGCGTTCGACGCGGTCTAGGGTCATTGGCGGCGCGTCACCCACCTGGCAGTACATACCCTGCCCCAGGACTCCTTCCAGCGCATGGACAGGACAGACGACCTGGACCTTCGTCGGATGCGCGCCATGCTGGATGCCCCCATGAATCCTCTCTGACTCATGCGCCGCCGCGCCATACACAAACAACACACCTGAAAGTCTTCATCGCCAGCGTCAGACAACTCCGGGTCAACGGCGCCCCGTCCGACTGGAATGCCGCCGTCCATTGAACACGTTCGTACGGGAGGCACCTCGGCGGAGCACCGAGCGTGTTCATTCAATCACTTGCATCATCTAGGGGAGCGGACACCCCGCCAGTCGTACCATCATGCGAGCCCTGCCTCTCACCGCGAGCGCTTCCCCATCGAGCGCCCACGGTGTCACCCCGTCGTGAGGAGGCCTCTCGCCTTGCCCACGCCCGTCTCGCATCTGGAACCCACGCGTCCGTCCGGCGCCATGCGCGCCCTGGCCCCGCTGTCTCCCGACCCCAGGAAGGCCTGGAGCTGGCTGCAGCGCTCCTGGCTCGGCCGCTACGGCGTCGCGCTGCTCTTCTTCTGCTTCGCGCTGCTGCTCCAACGGGAGCTGTGGCCGCTGATGTCCAACAGCCCCTTCCTCTTCTTCTACGGCGCCGTCATGGTCGCCGGCTGGTGGGGCGGCTGGGGCCCCTCCCTCCTGGTGACGACGCTGTCGCTCATCGCCGTGGACCACTTCTTCCTGCCGCCACGGCTCACCCTCCAGATGCGCTCCGCGGACGTGCTCGCCCTGGGCATCTTCGCCCTGCTCGCCATCTTCATCACCAAGCTCAACGTGTCGCTCAGCCGCGCGCTGGAGGAGCGCGCCAGCCTGCTCGAGCGCGAGCACCAGGCCCGCGCCGCGTCCGAGGCCGCCAGGACACGCCTGCACACCATCTTCATGCAGGCCCCCGCGCAGATCTTCTTCCTGCGCGGCGCCTCGCACGACTTCGACTTCTCCAACGCCCGCAACAGCTCGATGCTCAAGAACCGCGACACCCTGGGCAAGCCCTTCCAGGAGGGCGTGGTGAAGGTGGGCGAGGAGGACGCGCGCGACGTGCTGGACCGCGTCTACGCCACGGGCGAGCCCTTCGTGAGCGGCGCCGTCCCGCTGCGCTTCCTCCAGGCCGACGGCATGGAGAAGGAGACCTTCCACAACCTCGTCTACCAGCCCACGCGCGATGCCCAGGGCCAGGTGGACGGCATCGCCGGCTTCGGCTTCGACGTCACCGACCTGGTGCACGCCCGCCAGCGCGCCGAGGCCCTGGCCACCGAGCTGCGCCAGGCCGAGTTCCGCACCCGCGTGCTCGCCGAGGTCAGCACCGTGCTCGCCTCGTCGCTCGACTACGAGGGCACCATGCGCAACCTGGCGCGGCTGGTGGTGCCCGCGCTCGCGGACTGGTGCTTCGTGGACCTGGCCCAGCCCGACGGCACCTTCCGCCGCCTGGAGGTTGCCCACGCCCGGCCCGAGGACGCCCCCGTCGCCGCGGAGGTCCTCCACTTCAACCTCATGCCCGAGGGCAACCCGCGCCACCCGCCCACCGCCGCGCTGCTGCGAGGCGAGGCCATCCTCCTGGAGGAGATGACGCCCGCGCACATCAAGCGCAGCGCGCACAACGAGAACCACGCCCGGGTGATGCTGGCCACGGGGCTGCGCTCGTTCATCGCCGTGCCGCTGGTGGTGCGCGGCCACACCATGGGCGTGTTCAGCTTCTTCACCTCGTTCTCCAACCGCCGCTACACGCAGGCCGACCTCGCCTTCGGGCTGGAGCTGGCCTACCGCGCCGCGCTCTCCCTGGAGAACGCGCGGCTGTACCGCGAGGCCCAGGAGGCCATCCGCCTGCGCGACGAGTTCCTCTCCATCGCGAGCCACGAGCTGAAGACGCCGCTGACGCCGCTGAGCCTCAAGCTCCAGGCGCTCTCTCGCGAGCTGGAGCGACACCCGGACAACATCCCCTACGCCGTGGTGAAGGGCTACGTGGACACCGGGGCCCGGCAGGTGAAGAAGCTGGCGGAGCTGGTGGGTGACCTGCTCGACGTGTCGCGCATCGCCGCGGGCAGGCTGGCGCTGGAGCTGGAGGACGTGGACCTGGGCGCGCTCATCCACGAGGTGGCGTCACGCTACGAGGCCCACGCGGCCAGGTCCGGCTCCTCGCTGCAGGTGGAGGGCGGCGAGGCGGGGCTGGTGGGCCGCTGGGACCGGCTGCGGCTGGAGCAGGTGGTCACCAACCTCATCGACAACGCGGTGAAGTACGGCGCGGGCAAGCCCATCGTGTTGAGTCTGGAACAGGGCCCCAGCCGCGCGCGCCTCAAGGTGCGCGACCAGGGCATCGGCATCGCGCCCGAGCACCTGCCCCGGCTGTTCGGCCGCTTCGAGCGCGCCGTGTCGGAGCGGCACTACGGCGGCCTGGGCCTGGGGCTCTACATCACCCGGACGCTGGTGGAGGCCATGGGGGGGCGGGTGCGCGTGGAGAGCGAGCAGGGCCGAGGCTCCATCTTCACCGTGGACCTGCCGCGGGAGCGTGTCGTTCCTGTTGACGTGTCGGCGTCCCAGCCGCAGTAAAGGCCCCCTCAGGTGTAACGGGACGCCGCGCTGGCGGGAGGGATGTCGACATGGAGACACGGACACTCGGCAAGCAGGGCCTGAAGGTGTCGGCCCTGGGCCTGGGCTGCATGGGGATGTCGGACTTCTACGCGGGCCGGGACGACGCGGAGTCGGAGGCCACGCTGCTGCACGCGCTGGACAGGGGCGTCACCTTCTTCGACACCGCGGACATGTACGGCTCCGGCAGCAACGAGGAGCTGGTGGGCCGGGTGCTCAAGCCCCACCGCGCGAAGGTGGTGCTGGCCACCAAGTTCGGCATCGTCCGCGACCCGAACAATCCGCAGGCCCGCGGCATCAACGGCAAGCCCGAGTACGTGAAGCAGGCGTGCGAGGCCAGCCTGCGCCGGCTGGGCGTGGAGGTCATCGACCTGTACTACCTGCACCGCCTGGACGCGACGACGCCCATCGAGGACACGGTGGGCGCGATGGCGCAGCTGGTGCGCGAGGGCAAGGTGCGGCACCTGGGCCTGTCGGAGGTGGACGCGGACACGCTGCGGCGCGCGTCGAAGGTGCACCCCATCACCGCGCTGCAGAGCGAGTACTCGCTGTGGAGCCGCGAGCCGGAGGACGGCGTGCTGCGGGCGTGCCGCGAGCTGGGCATCGGCTTCGTGCCGTACAGCCCGCTGGGGCGCGGCTTCCTCACGGGGCAGCTCAAGCGCTTCGAGGACCTGGCCGCGGATGACTACCGCCGCAACTCGCCGCGCTTCCAGGGGGAGAACTTCACGCGCAACCTGGAGCTGGTGACGAAGGTGGAGGCGCTGGCGAAGCAGAAGGGGTGCTCACCGGCGCAGCTCGCGCTCGCGTGGGTGCTGGCCCAGGGGCAGGACCTGGTCCCCATCCCGGGCACCAAGCGCCGCAAGTACCTGGACGAGAACCTGGGGGCGCTCGCGGTGAAGCTCTCGGAGAAGGACTTGAAGGACATCGACGCCGTCGCGCCTCCGGGTGTCGCCGTGGGCGCGCGCTACCCGACGACGATGCAGAGCACGCTGCCGAAGTCCGGCAAGTAGCCTCAGGCGGGGGCGCCCGTGGGCCTCGCGCGAGGAAGCTGCGCGTGGGGCATCCACGGGCCGCTGGCGCCCAGGCAGTAGCGACAGGTGGCCAGGGGCGTGTCCCGCTCCAGCAGGCCGAGCATGCGCTCCAGCAGGTCCGGGGAGTCCAGGCGCACGCCGTCCACCTCGCCGAGCGCGGGCATCTGCGGATACGCGGGGCCGAGCACGGTGGCCACGTGGGGCGGACGGGTGCACGAGTAGAAGCGGCCCTGGTGGACCAGGTGGCAGCGGACCTTGAGCCAGCAGCGCGCGTGGACCTCGCGGACCTCGGCGTCGGTCGCGAGGGGCGCGTCCGGGGTGATTTGCTGGAAGGCGTCGATGCGCTTCACGGTGAGGTGGACGCGGTGACGCTCGCAGCGCTCGGTGATGCGGGCCAGGGACGCGTCCGTGAGCGGGGCCGAGGAGTAGACGGACAGGGTCATCCGGTCCAGTCGCTCGTAGACGGCGTCCGGGGCGCTCTGGGCGAGCAAGCCGTTGGTGGTGACGGAGAGCTGCTCGGAGATGCCGGAGGCGCGCGCGGCGTCGAGGACGCCTGAGAGGTCGGGGTGGAGGAAGGGCTCGCCGCCGGTGAGCTTGAAGACGTTGGGCTTGAGCACTCGCGCGAGGCGGGTGAGGTCGGCGCCGAGGGTGGCCGGGTCCACCGCCCACGCGGGCAGGTGCGGAGACATGGGGCAGCACTGCACGCAGCGCAGGTTGCAGTGGGTGACAACGTGCGTCTCCAGGGACCAGGTGAGGATTCGACCGTCGTGCAGCTCGTAACGCACGGAGGGGACTATAGCGGGGTTGCCGGCCAGGCCCGCGGCTTGCGACAGTCCCAGCGTGTCCGCGTCCCCCGGCGACCCGAGCGGCCCGCTCGCCATCCTGCCCTCCTACCAGGCCATGTCCGAGAGCACGGAGGCGTCCGTGTGGAGGTTGCTCGCACGGCGGCGTGCGGACGCCACGGGTCAGCCTCGTGACGAGCGCCGAGGGCCTGAATCCGAGGTGGGCCCCCAAGATGCGCCTCGGCGCGATGCAGGAGGGCTGGACCCCGACGCCGTCGCTGCGTTCCTGAACCACGCGCTCATGCCGCACCAGAGCCTGTTCGAGGGGGTCCACCGTGTGGCTCCGCCCCTGCCACGCGTCCATCGGAGTCATCACCGACAAGAGGACGAGGAGCGCGCGGCAAGCGAGGGACAGGCCCGCGTCACCACGCATCGCGAGGCCCACCCTGAGGAGGGACACGCTCGCATCACCACGCATCGCGCGGCCCACCAGCCTGAGGAGGGACACGCTCTCATCACCACGCATCGCGCGGCCCACCCTGAGGAGGGACACGCCCGCGTCACCACGCATCGCGCGGCCCACCCTGAGGAGGGACACGCTCTCATCACCACGCATCGCGAGGCCCACCCTGAGGAGGGACACGCTCTCATCACCACGCATCGCGCGGCCCACCAGCCTGAGGAAGGGCTCGCGAGCATCGCCACGCATCGCGAGGCCCACCCTGAGGAGGGACACGCTCGCGTCACCACGCATCGCGAGGCCCACCGACCTGAGGAGGGACACGCTCTCATCACCACGCATCGCGCGGCTCACCCAGTGGACGGACAGACGCTCATCGCTACGAATCGTGAGGTCCGGCGACATGAAGGCGGACAGGCCTGCATCGCCGCGCACCACACGGCCCACCAACATGAGGACGGGCAGGCCGTTGCTCACGGCGACGATGCGCTCGCCCAGGAACTCCTGTCCGCCTGCTCCGATGCCGTCTCCGCGAGGCTGGATGAAGGGGCACGGGACGTCAGCCTGAGCGGCGGCGTGGACAGCGCGGTGCTGTGCATGCTCGCGGCACGCCTCGCGCCGGGCCAGGTTCGCGCCTGGAGCATGGACGTCCACTTCGCCGATGAGACGGAGCGCCGCAACGCGCGCACGGTGGCTCGGCTCGCGGGCGTGGAGCATGTGGACGTGCCCATCCCGGACGCTGTGCTGCCCGAGTTGTTCGAGCAAGCCGTCCTCGCCACTGAGAGCCCCCTCCTCAACGCCCGAGCCATCGCGAGCTTCGCGTTCTACGCGGAGGCGCGACGACACGGCGCCTCGGTGATGCTGAGCGGCGCCGGCGCGGACGAGGTGCTGATGGGCAACCCCGGCGCGCTCGCGGCGGCCATGGCGCGCATCGAGGAGGACCGACGACTCGTTCAAACGGTGCTTCGCGCCTCTGTGGACAACTTGCGGATGGGCAACCCGCGCGCGTCCGCGCCCGGTGCGGCCAGCGTAGCGGAGGACCGACGGCTCGTTCGCACCTCTGTGGATAAGTCACAGATGAGCAGCCTTCGCGCGGCCCCGCCTGGCGGAGTGGAGGAACATCGCCGCCCCCGAACCGACGACGAATCACAGAAGGACAGTCCCCACGTGTTCTCCCCGCCTCCGGCTCGTGCCGAGGAAGACGGTCGACACACAAGAACGAGGCGTCGCGGCGCTGTGGACAACTTGGGGACGGCACCCTGGTCCGTCACGGAAACCTCCGCCTCCGAAGAGGTCCGTTACGCGGCCTGGGTCCTCCGTGAGCTGGTGTTGCCCCCCGAGCTGCGCGGTGCCCGGGCCCACGGCATCACCGTGCACACGCCCTATCTCGACACACGCTGCGCGGACGTGGCGCTCGCGCTCCCCGAGTCCTCACTCCGGCGAGAGGGTGTGGGCAAGTGGCTCTTCCGTCACGCGGTCCGTGGGCTCGTCCCCGATGAAGTCCGCCTCGCTCGCAAGACGCCCCGCTACGGACACACCGCGCTCTCCAGCCCCGTGCGAGCGCGCTGGCTCGAGCTCTATCGTGAGTGGCTGTCCCCCGCGCACATGGAGCCCCTCGGAGTCATCCTCCCGGGGGCTCCGCTCTCGCTCCTGGAGCGCTACATCCGCCTGGAACCCGAGGCGCCGGAGGCGAGCGTCGTGGACCGCCTGTTGATGCGCCTGTGCTCCCTCGCCATGCTCCACGCGCACGCCGTGCGACTCCGCCCATGTCCCGAATCCTGATCGCCACCTCCCCCGAGAAGGGCCACATCAACCCGATGATGGGCGTCGCGCAGTGGCTGCGCCGCCTGGGACACACCGTGGGATGGCTCTGCATCCCCGAGCCGTCGCCCCAGCTCTCCACGCTCGGCGTGGAGGTGCTCCACCTTCCCGCCGCCGCGCACGAAGCCCCCGGCATCGAGACCGGAGGCGAGGCCCTGGCGCGACTGGTGCGCGACGAAGCCACGCTCGGGAGGTGGATTCGCGGACTGCTGCTGGACGCGGTGCCCACGCTGCTCGAGCCCGTGAGCGCCGTCGTCCGGGCCTTCCGTCCGGACGTCATGTCCCTCGATGGAATGCAGTACGCGGCGGTGCTCGCCGCGCATCGCGAAGGCATTCCCTGGGCCGGAGTCTCCTCCGCGCTCTCCCTGCTCGAACCCATGGAGGACTACGGGCTGCGCCGCAACGTGCGAGCCCTCGCGTCCGAGCGCGCCGCGCTCTTCGCCCAGCACGGCTTCGACGCGCGCTTCCGCAACTGCGAGTGCCTCTCGCCGCGCCTCAACATCATCTTCGCCACCGAGGACTTCCTGGGACCCGACGCGGGCCTGCCCCCAGCCACACAGCTGGTCGGTCCGTCGACTCCACCCGAGCCCCGAGGCGACGAGGTGGACTTCCCCTGGGAGCGATTGGGCACGAGGCCCGTGGTGTACGTGTCCTTCGGTAGCCAGATTTCGTGGCAGCCCACGTTGTTCCGCACCATCGCCGAGGCCGCCGCGCCCCTCGGCGTCACCCTGGTCCTCAGCGCCGGAGCGCTGGCCGACACGGACTTCGCACGCTCGCTGCCCGGTGACGTGGTGGCGGTGCCCTACACGCCTCAACGTCAGCTCCTCCCACGCGCCTCCGCCTTCGTCTCGCACGGCGGCGCGAACTCCGTGATGGAAGCGCTCACCGCGGGCGTGCCCCTGTTGCTGCTGCCGGTCTGCAATGACCAGCCCATCCAGGCCCACTTCCTCCAGAAGTCTGGCGCGGGCCTCGCGCTGTCGCCCGACACCTTGAGCGTGGAGGAGTGCCGCGCCGCGCTCCGTCAGCTCCTCGATGCGGGGACGCCCCTGCGCGCGAAGGTGTCCGCCATCTCCAAGGCCTACCAGGCGCGCGACGGCGCGAAGGAAGCCGCCGAGCGCATCGCCGCCCTCGTCGCATGAGCGCACCGAAGCAAGGCTGGCGCCCACGCCGATATCACGCCCCCGGAGTGACTCCGCTCGAGGTGTGGAACCTCCCGGTGCTCGGCCACGAACTGTGGGAGCTGCTCAGCACGCCGCGTGTCGAGGCGGACCGGAGCGCCGGAGTCCCCGAGCACGCGCTGGCGACACGCCTGATGCCCGCGCTCGCGAGCGCGCTGGAGTCCCTGGTCCATCAGCACACAGTGGACGCGGTGTGGCTCAGTGGCGGACTCGCGTGCCTCCAGGGTTTCGAGCAGGCCCTCACGACCGCGACGACGAAGCTCGGCCGTCCCGTGGTCCTCGCCGCGTCCCCGCGCTTCGCACCCGTGCATGCGGGCCTCGGGTTGCTGACGTCCTCAGGCTCCGCACACGAAGCGCTGTGCCTCGACGTGGGCCAGACGAGCCTCAAGTGCGCGAGCCCCCAGACCCTCCAGGTCTTCGAGCGGGACACCACGATGCTGCCTCGGCTCTTCATCGGCATGCCTCGCCCCGAGGACGGGCACCACATCATCGCGGCGGTGCGCTTCCTCGCGGGAGCGCTGCGCGCCCTGGCCCCAGACGCCTCGCTGGACGCACTGTGCCTCGCGCTCCCGTGTCCTCTCGATGAGGGACTCGTTCCGGGCAGCTGCACCTACGGCTGGGAGGGACACGCGACGCTCGTGGCCGACATCCTGGCGGAGGCGCGACTGACAGGAAGCGGGGAGGTGCTCGTGCTCAACGACGCGGAGCTCGCGGCGGAGGCCGCGCGCGGCGACGCCCGTCTCGCGAGTCATCGTCGCATCCTGTGCCTCACCCTCGGCTTCGGTCCGGGAGGCGCGCTGCTCGTGCGCGACTGACACATCACCGTCGACCACGCGCTGTTCCTCGGCCCACGGGGACGACCCGCACCTCGCGAACGGTCCGTGGTCCTCATCATGCTACCGTCCCTCACACCGTGCGCTCCGAGCACGGCGCATGAGTCCCCGAGCAGGCGTCGGCGCTGCCCTTCCCCGGTCTTCGCCATCCATCCCGCCGCCTGCGTCCCGACATGAACCTCCCCTCTCCGCTCCGAGTCCTCGCGCTGGCGGTCCTCGTCACCGCCTGCGCCACGTCGCCCAAGCCCCTCCTCGCGTCCAAGCCGGGCGAGCCTCGCTACGTCGTCGGCTTCCTCTCCCTGCGCCCCACCACCCCCGAGGCAGCCGAGGAGGCCCGCGCCCAGGAAGCACGACTCCTCACCGCGCTGACCGAGCTGACCCGGAACACGCCCATCGACGTGGTGCGCCCCACCGTGGCGGTGCCGGCCTCGCTCGAACAGGCGCCCGGGCTCGCCCGCGAGGCGAAGGTGGACCTGCTGCTCTGGGGTGACGCCACGGTGGACGCGGGCAAGCTCACGGTGAAGCTGAGCGCCTTCGAGACACTGCTGTCCCTGCCCTCGTCGTTCTGGCCCATGGAGTACGCCGCCGGCGACGCGAAGCGACCCGAGGCCCTGTCACTGGACGCCCTGCGCCTCTCGCAGGCGGTGCTCCAGGAGACCCTGCTGCCGATGATGATGCTCGACCAGCCGGCGAACACGCGCGCCGTGCTGGACGCGCTCGTCGTGAAGCAGACCAAGGACTGGGTCGACTGGAACATGGACATCATCCAGCGACGCTGGGGCATGCTGGGTCGGCTCCTGCGTGACGGCGCGCTGACGGAGAAGGGCTACCGGGCCGCTCTCGACAGCGTCCTCGCCTGGCGCAAGGACCACGCGGCCACGCCGAGCTCCGACATCAAGGAAGCCTTCTACAGCGTCGGGCTCGCCCGGGGACTGCTGCTGCAAGGCAAGCCCCAGGCGGTGGTGGACCTGCTCGCGCCCATCGTCGAGCGCATGCCGAGAGACCTCGAGTCCCGCCTGCTGCTCGGCCGCGCCCTGCTCGCCCTGGGCCGCGCGAAGGACGCGGCGGACACCCTGGAGCCGCTCGCCCGCGAGGGCACGTCCATCGGCGCCACCCGCATCTACGTCGCGGCAGTCACTGAGTTGCCCGATGGCCCATCACGCGCGACCACGGCGCTCGACACGTTGGTGGAGAAGAACCCGGAGGACGCCATGGCCCATCTGCTCCGCCACCTCACGGCGCCGGGCACCCGGGACGCCTCCGCGCTGAAGGCCTTCACCGCCACGCACCCCGGCGAGGACTGGCCGCTCCCCCTGGCGCGCCACCTCACGGGCGAGGCCCCGACCTTCGGCGCCAACCCGGACGCGGAGGAGGCGACAGACCACGGCGTACGCCTGCGTCGCATCCAGCTCCACTACTACCTGGGCGAGGCCGCGCTCGCGGGTCGGCTCCCAGGCAAGGCAGGCGTCGTCGACCCCACGCTGGCCCGACAGCACTTCGAGGCCGCCCTGGCCACGCACGCCTTCCACCATCCCACGTACGACGTGGCGGACTTCCAGCTCGAGCAGCTCGCCCGGGCACCGTCGGCCGAGACGCCCTGAGCGCCGTTGCGCAAGAAGCACGGCTCCGGGGTGATGCCGTGACGCGGGCTGTGAAGGGAGCACGGATGCGGCTGGGAACGATGGCGACACTCACCGGGCTGCTCTGTGCTTGCGGCACGGGCCTCCAGAGCGCTCCTCCGGACGCGGGGGCGGCTCCGAAGGAGGAGACCCTCCCGCCCATCACCCTGGAAGAAATCGCGGTGACGGACCATGAGGACGGCACCCTTACCGTTCGCGTGCGAGGCGTGGACTTCAGCACGGGCAGCCTCCTGGTGATGACGCGGCGGACGCTCGCCACCCAGGTGACGAGCAGCACCGAGCTGCGGGCGACCCTCCCTCCCTCCTTCCTGGAGGAGCGCGAGGGCCTCTATCTCGAAGCGCTGACCGCCTCGCCCCAGTACCCGCATGGCGCCAGGTCCCCGCAGCTCGGGTTCAATATCCCCGCCCCCGAGCTGACCACCGTGGAGCCCCCAAGCGTCCCCGCGGGCTCGTCCGAGCCCACCACCGTCCTCCTCTACGGAAAGAACTTCGTGAGGAACAGCGTGGTCACCTTTCGTGGGTTGACGTACCCGCTCCACGTGGTCAGCCCCACCAGCGGCGTGGTGAACCTGCCCCCCATGCTCCCCCCCGGCGAAGAGGAGTTCGAGCCCATCCACATCGGCGTCCCCGCGCCGATCTCCGCGGAGACGAACTCCGGATGGCTGACGGTGTCGGCGCCCTCTCCCTGAGGTGAGGGCGCCGGGTCTCACTCCTCCGAAAGGAGGGGTGACCTCCCCGAACAGGCAGGTCCCCTCCCTGCCCGGTCCGCCGATGTGGCGCGCCCTCGAGGCTTTTACCTTCCGCCTCGAAAGGAACACGCCATGTCCACCGACCTCTCCTCCCTCTCCCAATCCCTCGCCTCCGTGGTGGAGCGCACCGCGCGGAGCGTCGTCCGCGTGGACGCCCGCCGTCGTCGCTGCGCCACCGGCATCGTCTGGAGCGCCGACGGGCTCATCCTCACCACCAGCCAGGTCGCCGAGCACGGCAGCCACCTCCAGGTCGGCCTGGGCGACGGGCGCACCCTCCCCGCCGAGCTCATCGGCCGGGACGCCAGCACCGACGTCGCGCTGCTGAAGGTCGACGCCACCGGACTCAATCCGCTCACCCCCACGCCGCTGGACGGCGTGAAGGTGGGGCACCTCGTCGTCACCGTGGCGCGGCCGGGGCGCACGGCGAGGGCCACGCTCGGCATGGTGAGCGCGCACGGCGAGGGCTGGCGCACGCACGCGGGCGGACGCGTGGACCGCTACCTCGAGACGGACGCGGACCTGCCTCCCGGCTTCTCCGGGGGCGCGCTGGTGGATGCGACGGGACAGTTCATCGGAGTGCTCTCCGCGGCCTTCTCTCGCACGTCCGCGGTGGTCATCCCGCACGAGACACTGACGCGGGTGACGTCGTCACTGCGAGAGCACGGCGGCATCCGCCGGAGCTACCTGGGCGTGGGCGCGTATCCCGTGAAGCTGCCGCAGCACCAGTGGGCGGCGGCCGGAGCGGAGGCAGGGCTCATCTTCCTCTCCGTGGACCCTGAGGGCCCCGCGCAGAAGGCCGGGCTGCTGATTGGCGACGTGCTGGTGAGCCTGGATGGACAGTCACTGCACCGCGTGGAGGACCTGCTCGGCTATCTGGGCGACGCGAAGACGGACACCACCATCCAGGCGCGCGTGCTGCGAGCCGGCGAGGTGAAGGAAGTGCCCATCACCCTGGGCCGGCGCTCGTGAGGACGAGGAGCACACGATGAAACTCCTGCAACAGTTCTCGGACGACCTGGAGACGCTCGTCGCGCGCGCCTCGCCCGCGGTGGTGGGCGTGGAGCACGCGCGGGGCCATGGCACGGGGCTCTTCCTCACGCCGGATGGCTACGTGCTCACCAACCGCCACGTCGTCATGCGCGGCTCGCGCAAGCTGACGGTGCAGTTGTCGAACGGAGAGGAGCTGCGCGGCTCGCTGGTGGGAGGCGACGCGCCCACGGACCTGGCGGTGGTGCGAGCGGAGGGGACGGACTTCCCGACGCTGCCGCTCGCCGCGCCGGAGACGGTGCGCGTGGGCCAGCTGGTGATGGCCATCGGAAATCCGTTCCGGTTGGAGCAGTCGGTGGCGCTCGGCGTGGTGAGCGCGGTGAACCGGAGCGTCACCCTGCCGGACGGCGTCATCCTGGAGGGCATGCTCCAGACGGACGCGGCCATCAACCCGGGCAACTCCGGCGGGCCGCTCATCAACACGCGGGGCGAGGTGGTCGGGCTCAACACGCTGGTGCTGCCGTACGCACAGGGCATCGGCTTCGCGGTGAGCGCCACCACGGCGGCGTGGGTGGCCAGTCTGCTCATCCAGCGTGGCAAGGTGGAGCGGCGCTTCCTGGGCATCGCGGCGGCGGCGGTGAACCTGGGCGCGGAGCACGTGAGAGACCTGGGGCAGCCCCGGGCCGTGCGGGTCATCAAGGTGCAGGGTGGAACACCGGCGGATGACGCGGGGCTCCAGCCGGAGGACCTGCTGCTCGCCATCAACCGACGACCGGTGAGCAGCGTGGACGACCTCCAGCGACTGATGGCCCTGGCGGCCGATGACGAAGTCTCACTCGACGTGCTGCGCAAGGGACGGCGAAGGACGGTCGCGGCGCGCACGCGTCCACGCATCGAGCCGGTGGCCGCGTGAGCACGGTGTGGCTCCGGGGCCCTGTGCGCCTCGGAGCCACGGCTGTCATTCCGGCCGGTGCGGACCCGCGGCCTTGACGGAATGACAGACACCGAAGGACGCGAGTCGGTCGGAGCGAGGGGAACGCCACCTCGGCACGTGGCTTGAAACGCGGGCGGCGATGACCGAATCCATCCCTCGTCGCCCGTTGTCACGAGCACTCCGCCAGGCTGGCCTCGCGCTGCTGTGGGTCGCGGGGCTCGGCGTGTTGGCGTTGTTCGCGATGCTCGTGGGTATCTCCGTCAACTCGGACGGTCCACGTCGAGAACGCGCGGCCCTCGACCTGCGCTCCATCCAGGGAGCGCTCCTGCTTCACCAGGACGCACAAGGCCGGCTCCCCACGGAGACCGAAGGGCTCAGGCTGCTCGTCGAGCACCAGGCGCTCCAGGCCCTGCCGATGGACCCGTGGCACAACCCCTACGAGTACACGGTGCGCGACGGACAGGTGAGGCTGCGCAGCCTCGGCGCCGATGGAGACCTCGGCGGCGACGGCAGCGACGCGGACATCGAGCTGACCTTCCCCGTGGCGACAGCCCCCGAAGGCAGGCCGACGCCATGAGCCCCTCGACGCATCAGCTCATCACCGGTCTCTGGCTCCACCTCTCGGGAATCCTGGCGGCGCTGCTGCTGGCGATGCTCCTTGTGGGCTGCTTCGCCAGCCTCTTCCGCGAGGACCGCGACAGGGCCTAGACGCGAGAGCCTTCTTCCTGCTGGGGCCTGTCGTCCAGGAAGAGCCGGTCCTCGAAGCACCACACCCACGTCTCACCCGGCTCGAACGACTGCACCACCGGGTGCTTCGTCTGATGGAAGTGCTTCGTCGCGTGCTTGTTCGGCGACGAATCGCAGCACCCCACGTGCCCGCACTCCAGGCAGCGGCGGAGGTGGACCCACTGGGCATTCATCTTCAGGCACTCCTCGCAGCCGTTGGTCCGCGGCTCGGGGTTGCCCGCCTGCTCGATGTGCTTGCACTCGGTCGCCATCGCTCGTCTCCATTCGAAACACGTTGTCCGCGGACAGGGTGTGCACGGGGCCTTCGCTCCACCATGTGCTGGGCATCCGGGCAGCCAGGCTCACGGCTCCTCGAAGCCCGCCGTGGCACGATGACGATGCACGTCCCACGCTGAGGCGTATGCCTCCCGACACCACGTCCGTGGCCTACGCCAGTCCGCGCGGGCGCGGGGTGCTGCTGGCCAGCGTGCTCGGCAGTGGCATGGCCTTCCTCGACTCCACGGCGGTCAATGTCGCGCTGCCCGCGCTCGGTCGCGAGCTGCACACGGGCCTCGCCGGCCTCCAGTGGGCCGTGGATGCCTACCTGCTCACGCTCGGCTCGCTCGTGCTCACGGGCGGCGCGCTCGGTGACGCGTGGGGGCAGCGACGCGTCTTCGTGCTCGGCCTCGTGGCCTTCACGCTCATGTCCGTTCTCTGTGGACTCGCCCCCAACGCCTGGACGCTCGCTCTCTTCCGCGCGGCGCAAGGCATGGGCGCGGCGCTGCTGGTGCCCGCGAGCCTCGCGCTCCTGCGCACCTCCTTCCCCGAGGCGGACCGACAGCGCGCGGTGGCCGCGTGGGCGGGACTCTCGGGTGTCACCACGGCCCTGGGCCCGTTGCTCGGAGGCTGGCTGGTCGACGCCGCGTCCTGGCGCTGGGTGTTCTTCCTCAACATCCCCATCGCCGTGCTCGCCGTCTGGGCGGCCCTCCGCTACGTGCCGGATGACCGGCCCACACGAGACACACGAAGGCTGGACCTCGCCGGCTCCATCACCGCGGCGCTCGGCTTGGGCGGCGTCATCTACGCGCTCATCGAAGGTCCCTCGCGAGGCTGGTCCCTCGCGCCCGTGCTCGCCGCCGTGGCTGGCGTGGCGCTCCTGGCCGCGTTCCTCGTCATCGAGGCACGCGCGAGACATCCGATGCTCCCACTCGGGCTGTTCCGCTCGCGGACGTTCTCCGGCGCCAACCTCACCACGCTCGCGGTGTACTTCGCGCTGGGCGGCGTGAGCTTCCTGCTCATCCTCGCGCTGCAGCAACAACTGGGCTACTCGGCGCTCGCCGCGGGCGCATCCCTGCTGCCCATCACCGTGCTGTTGCTCACGCTGTCTCCGCTGGTGGGAAGGCTCGCGGGACGCATCGGCGCGCGTCCGTTGATGACGGCGGGGCCGCTGCTCGCGGGCCTCGGCATGGCGCTGCTCACGCGGCTGCACCGTGGCGGTGGCTACGTGGACACGGTGCTGCCAGGGGTCCTCGTGCTGGGCCTGGGCTTGAGCCTCACCGTGGGGCCCCTGACGGCGGTGGTGCTCGGCGCGGTGGAGGACCGACACGCGGGCATCGCCTCGGGCGTGAACAACGCGGTGGCGCGCATCGCGGGCCTGCTCGCGGTGGCGCTGTTGCCGTTGCTCGGTGGGCTCGCGAGCAAGACAGGGGACGCGTTCCTCCAGGGAACACGCGAGGCGCTCTGGGTCTCCGCGGGCCTGTGTGGAGCGGGAGCGCTGTGCTCCCTGCTCCTGCTGCCTCGTGACGTGGGCCGGGTGGAGCCAAGGCCACCTCGCTCCGAGCGCCCTTCCGCTCCAGAGAAACCTTTACGCGTGTGACGGGTAGACGCCCTCGGGACCGCGAAGGTGCGCTCCTTCAATCGAGGTCAGCTCGCGCCAAGAGCAGAGAGCAGCTCGTTGGTGAGCGCCTGACATGACGCGGCGACTTCATCAGGGTCCATGAGGGGGCCGACAGCACGAACCGTCATCTCGACTCCGATGCCTTGCGGCGCCGAGAACTGCTGCTCGAGCAACTCCAGTCCGAGCCGCGTCGGCTCCGAGGACTTGGGGTCGGTGAGCAGCTTCTTGAATCGCTCCATGAGCACATCTACATCCGTGCCCCGCAGAAGCCGGAAGATGTCCAGCGCATCCTTGTCGCTCAGGCGAGCCGTCCCCTGCCTGTCCTGAATCTTGCGGGCCTTGGCGACGAGCAATGCGGCGGGCCCCGCCACCCGCACGTCGAAGGAGCGGGAGTCCTTCTCATCGAGCGCGGACAGTCGCATGACATCCGCATCGACCAATGCCCCGTCGAGCCCCTCCACTCTGCGCGCCGCACGGGAGTCGTGTCCTGGGAGTTTGGCGGAACGGCCCTTTCCCGGACTGACCGAGGCGGGAACGAGCAGGTCCACCGCGACCTTTGTTTCAGCACCGGCGCTCGTGGGTCGCGTCGCAATCCAGATTCCCACCGAGCTCCTGGACTCGGGGAAGAACCCCGCCTTCGTCAAGGCCTCCTCCAAGGGAGGAATCTCCTCGAGGACCTCCGGGTCGATGGCCAGGTCACCATCCGTGGTGAAGGGAGCCACGGCGAGTTCCGCCTCGCCCACGCGCAGATACACCGCTTGAGCCCCAACCAGCACGACCGCCTCACGATGAGGCCCCAGTGCCTCGAGCGCATCGAGAAGGACCCGCCGCGCCACGACATACAACTCAGCGGGCTTGTTCACCCGCGCCACTGCTCCTCGTTCTCCAGCATCCATCGAATCAGTTCCTCCCCCTCGGCGGGCCCACGGCCAGGACTCGTCAACAAGTCCATCGCGGCCTGGCTCGGAGCGACGTACCAGACGCCAGCGCGCTGAATCGCCCCCTCGAATATGCCTTCATCATCGGGCTCGATGAACAGCACGTTCGCCCCTGACTCCGCGGGACGGAGCCCCAACCGCCTCGCGGCCTCGACAGCATCTCGGACCCACACCGTCGCAAGCCGCACCGGGGCCGTCGGCGCGAACGCCTCGGAAGCGAGCCCTCCCGTCAGGGCATACCGCTCGTCCGACTTCGCGAGCCGACCAACCAGCGCGGAGAGCCCTCTTGGTTCGAGGTAGGTCCGCGCTTCGCCCCGAGA
The DNA here is from genome assembly GCF_050039385.1 of Myxococcus faecalis. Classification (NCBI taxonomy): domain Bacteria; kingdom Pseudomonadati; phylum Myxococcota; class Myxococcia; order Myxococcales; family Myxococcaceae; genus Myxococcus; species Myxococcus faecalis. Next base: position 4,482,795 of record NZ_CP144336.1, read on the forward strand.
CTCCAATGGCGCTTGCTGCGCGCAGTACCTGAGCAACCCAGGCCAATCCACGCTCTGCATCCGTCCATGACCGACGCGCGTGATGAGTGCTTCCTTGTCGAGAAGCGCGAGCACCCGGGAGACGTACCCCGCATCGACCTGGGTCAGGGTGGAGAGTTCACGCACCCCTGGAGGCACCTTGCGGTCGATCAACGCACGCGCGACCCGACGCGCCTTCGCGCCACGCATGGAAAGCGCGGGACGCTCCGAACGTTCAGGGTCCTCCCTGGCTCCCTCCGCTTCGATGTAGAGGCCAGGCGTGGAGACGACAAGCCGCACGTTCCCGGTCAGGTCCAGGTATCCCACCTGGGCTTCTCGCAGGCGCTCCTGGGTGAGCTTGCTCAGATAGGGAGCCAGGAGCACCAAGGTCCGGGTTGAGCGCAGGGCCTCGGTCCGCAACACGAGGGCGGCGACATCTCTCGGCTCGAACCGGGCACGGGCTTCCAGCGCCAGCACTCCCCTATGCCCATCAGGTGCCCGGAGCTCCGCCAGGGCATCAACGGAGAGAAGCGCCTGTTCGAACGCCAGCTCACCGACCTGCCAGCCTGGGGGAAGCCGCTCCTGTAGCCCTCGGAGTCCTTCGCGGATGAGCTTGTTGTCCGATTCGGCCATGTTGCACAACATGCACAACATAACCCATCCAGGCAACTATACTCACTTGTTGCTGGTCATCCTGGTGATGCACAACAGGTGCAACTCACCATGATTGAGCAACAACTACATGGACTCACCTAGGTAGCTGGCCTCCTGAGCAGTGTCCCGACCAAGACAGGGGGTTCCGACCCTGGAAACACGAAGGTCCTCCTCCCGCGAAGGGAAGAGGACCCTGGGGACCACAGGTGGCCAGCGTCTTCAGCTCTTGTACTTCACCGAGCAGCCGTAGGGCGTGGTGGTGGCCGCGGGCACGGGCTTGCCATTGAGCACCGCGTCCACGGCGGTCTGCACGTGGTTGACCTTCTTGTCGTTCTTGCCGCGCGGGTCATCATCGATGGCGCCCGCGTAGCGGACCACGCCCTCGGTGTCGATGATGTACATGTGCGGCGTTGTCTTGGCGCCGTACGCCTTGCCCGTGGCGCCGCTCGCGTCCTGGAGCACCGGGTAGGCGAAGCCCTCCGTCTTCTTCCAGGCCGCGGACTTCTCCGGCGTGTTGTGCGCCGTGGAGTCCACCGCCAGCCACACGACCTTCTGGGCGTCGAAGCCCTTGAGCGTCTTGGTCATCGTGTCCGCCTCGTAGTGGCGCTTCACGAAGGGGCACTCGGGGTTGGTCCACTCCAGCACCACCACCTTGCCCTTGTACTTCGACAGCGAGTGCTCCTTGCCGGCCTCGTCCTTCAGCGTGAAGGCGGGAGCGGGCTTGCCGACCTCGGCATCCGCGAGGGCGGGCATGCCCACGAACAGCGAGCCGAGCGCGAGCGCGGTGAAGACCTGCTTCATGGCGTTCCTCCAGGTTGGGGACTGCATCACATGACTGCGGATGACTTCGGATGCCTCAAGGCCGCGGGAGCTGCGCGGCGCACAACACCTTCGAGCCGTCCGGACGCGGCGAGCACGCCGACGCGCGCTTCACCGAGTCCACCACCGAGTCCACCGTGAGCAGCTCCGGCAGCACCTCCGGCTTGTCCGGCGCGCTCGGGCTCAGCACCAGGTACATGGGGACACCGGCGCGCCCATGGTCCGCCAGCCGCGCGGTGATGCGCGCGTCGCGGCGCGTCCAGTCCGCCACGAAGAAGGCCACCTGGTGCTCGGTGAACGCGGCGCGGACCTCCTCGCGCGACAGCACCGTGCGCTCGTTGAACTTGCAGGTGAGACACCAGTCCGCGGTGAAGTCGATGAACACCGGCTGCCCCGCCGCCAGTGCGGAGGCCACCGCCTCATCGCTCCACGGCTGCGCCATCGCCACGGTGGAGGACGCCTTCGCCGCCGGAGCCGCCGCCTCGTCGAAGCGCAGCGCCGCCACGCCCGAGCCCACCAGCACCACCGCCGCGATGCCCAGCGACGCCCAGCGCTTGCCGCCCTCCTGCAGCTGCGACTGGCCATACACCCACGTGCCCAGGCCCACCGCCACGAGGAACGCGAGCAGCCGCGCCATGCCGTCCACACCAGCCAGCCCGCCCATCACCCACACCAGCCACACCGTGGTGCCCAGCAGCGCGAAGCCCAGCACCTGCTTGAAGCGCTCCATCCACGCGCCCGGCTTCGGCAGCTTCTGCGCGAGCCCCGGCACCAGCACCAGCAGGCAGAACGGCAGCGCGAGCCCCAGGCCCAGCGCGGTGAACACCGCGAGCACCGTCAGCGGACCCGCGGCGAAGGCGAAGCCCACCGCCGTGCCCAGCAGCGGCGCCGAGCAGGGCGTGGCCAGCACCACCGCGAGCACACCCTCGCCCGCGCTGTGAAGCAATCCGTGGCTCTGGTCCACCTTGCCCGCGAGCGCCGTGCCGTCCAGGCCCACGTTGAAGACTCCGAAGAGGTTGAGCGCGAACGCCACCAGCACCGCGCTCACCGCCGCGACGAAGAGCGGCTCCTGGAACTGGAAGCCCCAGCCCACGCCCGCCCCGCCCGCGCGCACCGCCAGCACCGCGCCCGCGAGCACCAGCATGCTGGCGATGATTCCGCCCGCGTACGCCGCCGCGTGCGCGCCCACCCGGCCCTGCTCCTGGCGCACCATGCGCGTGAAGCCGTAGGCCTTGAGCGCCAGCACCGGGAACACACACGGCATCAGGTTGAGCAGCGCGCCGCCGAGGAACGCGAACAACAGCGCCATGCCCAGCCCCATGGACGCCTCCTGGGGCGCGGCCGGCGCGGCGCTCGTCACCGGCTTCACCGCCGCGAGCGAGTCCTTGATGGAGGGCGCCTTCGCCACCGCCGTCGGCGCCAGGCCCGGCGCCGCGGCCACGAAGGGCGCCAGGGCCAGGTCCACCTCGAGCGCCTGATAGCCCGTGGCCTTCGTCCCCAGCCGCAGCACGCCCTTGAGGCGCGGCTCGACCTCGGGCGCGTCCGGCTCCGCCTTGCCCTTCAACGCATAGCGGCCCGGGGCCGTCTGCGTGAGCGTCACCTTGTCCACGCCGGGGTTGCGCTCGGGGACGAAGAAGTCCTTCTCCGTCGCGGCTACGCCAGCGCCGCCCGTCAGCGTGACGGTGCCGGTGAACTCCTTGCCCGCGGTGAGCTCCTTCGCGTCCAGCGCGAGCACCGCGCTGTGCCCCGTGTCCTTCGTCGGGCGGGGGACCTGCGCCTTCGCCGCGTCGAACGTGGGCGCGGCCTCGGTGTCCGCCACCGTCGCGGGCCCCACCGGGATGGAGCGCGTGAGCATCAGGTCCGCGGGGATGCAGTGCACCTCGCACACCAGCGCGTTCACCGCGGCCGACAGGTTGAGCGAGCCCGAGGCCTGCTCGGAGGCGCGCGCCTGCGCGAACAGGAGCACCTCCCCCTCGTAGCCGTGCGTGGTGATGAAGCCGTCCGGGGTGCGGAAGGTGCTCGGGAACGGCCACTGGAGCGCGCCCACGGTGGAGCCGGGCGTGTCCCACGCGATGTCCGTCTCCAGACCGGAGTCGCCCGGGTTCTTCCAGTAGACATGCCAGCCCGGGTCCAGCCGGAAGCGCACCCCCACGCGGAAGGTGTCGCCCGGCTTCACCTGGGTGGAGTCCACCAGCAGCGCCGCCTCGATGCGCGGGTCGCCCTCGTCGGGCGCGCCCGTGGCCACCGCGGACGGAGGCAGCGCCGCGTGCGCCACCGCCGCCGTCAGCCACAGACCGATACCGCCCACCAGGGCGAACCTCTTGGACACCGAGTGCTTCATGCGCCTCCCGTTAACCCAGCCGAGACGGGCCCGCCAGCATCGGCGCGGGGACCACGTCCGTGCCAGAACCTCCCAGGCGGGCGGACATTCCCCGCGCCCGGCTGTGGTCCAGGGAGGTAACGAGGCACACATTCCAGCGCCAACACGGGGGCGGCCCACCCGGGAGGGGCAGGCGGCCGAGCCTCAATCCTCCGACTTCCAGGGCGCCAGGGCGGGCAGGGGCAGCGCCGGACCGATGCGGCTCAGGGTGATGCGGGACGCCTCCGAGTGCGCGCGGCGCATCACCAGCGCCTGGGGCTGGGCCGCGCGACGCTCGACGATGCGGCGCAGGTCCGCCAGCCGCTCCAGGTGGCGCTGCGGGGGCACCTCGGGCGCGCCCAGCCGCGCGAGCTTGTAGAGGGCCAGGTCCGCGGACTCCAGCGCCTGCTCCGCGGCGGACTGCTGCTTGCGTCCCAGCGACTTCCAGGCGGCGGCCTCGGCGGCCACCAGCTCCAGCTCCGCGGACACCGCGCGCACGAAGCGGCCCGGGTCGCTGTCGGTGTCCACGCGCGTGACGGACACGGGCCCCCGGCGCGTGTCGCTGCCCTCCACGAAGGACGTCGTCACACCCAGGCTCCACTCGGTGGACACCGGACGTCCCGCGAAGAGCACGCGGCGCGGGAAGGACTGGGACACCGAGCCCAAGGACGCGCTCATCGCGTCCCCCTCCACCCGCGCGGGATAGCGGTGCCGGCAGCGCAGCTCCAGGAAGCCCGAGGGCAGCACGTACACGCGCGCGTCCGAGCCCACCTCGCCGAACAGCTCCGCGGACAGCGAGCCCACCGCGTCGGGCAAGCCCTCCGGGTCGTCCACGTGCACGAAGCCCGTGCCGGACGGACTGGTGAGCGCCTCCAGGATGTCGGGCAGGTAGTGGCGCCCCAGGCCCAGCGCGTGGAGGACGACGCCGGACTCGACGACGCGGGCGCCCAGCGTCTTGAACTCGGCGAGGTTCGACACGCCGACGGACGGCTCGCCGTCGGTGAGCAGCAGCACCTGGGGCCGCGCGCCGGGGACGAGCACGCGGCGCACGGCGTCCGCGCCCCGCTCCACGGCCTCGTGCAGCGCGGTGCCCTCGCCGGACTCCAGGCGGGAGAGCGCCTTGAGCAGCGCCGCCTTCGCGGGCGCGTCCATCGCGCGCACGGGCAGCACCTGCTCCGGCTCCGCGTCGAAGGTGAGCAGGCCCAGGTAGTCACGGGGGCTGGCGCGCTCCACCAGCGCCTGCGCCGCCTGCACCGCCGCGAGCAGGGGGATGCCGCGCATGGAGGCGCTGCGATCCAACACCAGGTTCACCGCCACGGGGGCGCGAGGCGCGTCGACGTCCGCCTCCAGCGTGACGAGCAGCAGCACTTCCCGGCCGTGCTCCGCGTCCCGCTCCACTGCCAAGGCCGTCTGCTTCATCCGCGCTCCCGTGCGAGCCCACGACCCGTCCCGCCCGCGAACCGTCCCAGGCAGACGGCGCCCGCCAAGGCCGGAAGTCTCATGGACCTTCAGGGGGCGCCTCGCGGGGGTGAGGCCAGCCCGTCGAGGATGTCGGCAGTCACACCCCGGACGCAAGAGGGGCCGTCCGCACCCCACGCGGAGCACGACACACGCCGTCGCGATTCGAGTCTTGTCCGGGAAATCCCACCGGCCCGGGAGCCACCAGCAAGGGGCCACCGCGCGAGCCGACCGACGTCTCAGCAATGCCCCCGCGCGTCCACGAGCCGCGGGGGCCGCGTGTCACTCCGCCGCGTTCCAGCCACCCCACGACTCCTCGGCGTAGCCCCACCTGCGGCCACCTGCGGAGCCATCCACGGGCGTCACGCTCTCGCACTCGCCATCTTCCGCGAGGTCCACATACGGCAGCCCCTCATCGTCCATGTACGTGGTGTCATCGTGAACCATGTCCGGCTCCTCCACGGGCGCTCCGCTCGACGAGGTGAACGGCCTTCCGGCTCGCCTCCTCGCAGACGCCCCTTTTTCGGTCCTCGTGGGCCCGCCCCATGCGGTACCCGGCTACGACTCGTTGACCGATTTACTAGCCATGGTGACCATGTCGCTTCGCGTTGTAAAGCCCTTGGGACGTCAAAGTTTCGGGCCCTCCCTCGCTCCGCTGCTCCCCTGCCTGCCCACCAGCCACGAACCCAACAAATCCAGCGGGTTGGGGCAAAATCCGGTGGCGGACAGTCTAGGGAGCCATCGTACAAGGTAGGGCCGACCCTGGCCGGATGGAAGCACACACCTGTCAACACTCGGCCGTTTTCAAGCGGGTGAGCGCTGAGTGCGGGTGTTGGTAAATCGGTGTAGCGAGCCAGCTTGCTCGCCCAGGGCACCGCGCCGTGCTTCAGTCCCGGACACGGCGCCCGCTCGATGCTTGATTCGAGAATCACCCCTGTTAGGGTTGACGGGCACTCAAGTTTTGCCGCATCGCGGCAACGGGCCTACCGCAACATCCCCTGAGAGGTCCCCCGAGTCCCAATGAGCCCCATCATCACCGGCCTTTTGCTCGCCATTGCCATCCCCATCTTCGTGATGACCATGTCCGGTCGCGTGGGCGTGCTGCTCGCGATGAAGAAGGAGGGGCGGCTCGACAACATCCCGCTGCGCATCAAGCGGCTCGTGCTCTTCGGGCTCGGGCAGAAGCGCATGGTGGACCCGGAGGAGTTCACGCCCGGGTTGATGCACGTGCTCATCTACGCGGCGTTCATGGTGCTGCAGGTGCGCACCATCATGATGTTCGCGATGGGCTTCTCGTCGGGCGCGCTGGAGCTGTTCACCGACCTGAGCCACCCGTTCTGGCTGGAGAACGCCGGGCTGGGGATGCTCTACCGCGTCTACCTGCTGGTGAAGGACGTGGTGGCGGCGCTCGCGCTGGTGGGCTGCGGCTACTACGTGTGGACGCGCTGGAAGGTGAAGCCGGACCGCATGTCCCAGTCCTGGGAGGCGTACCTCATCCTGGGCTTCATCTCCGGGCTGATGGTGTCCGAGTTCCTGTTCGGCGGCAGCCACATGGTGGCCGCGAACGCCGCGGCGCAGGTGCCGGTGGGCGCCACCCAGGTGCCCGCCTCTCCGTCCGCGCTGGTGTGGTGGGAGCCGTTCACCAGCCTGACGGGCCTCTTGATGATGCCGCTGGGCGCCACCGCGGCGCACGTGCTGGGCGTGGCGGGGTTCTGGATCCACCTGGTCATCGTCCTGGCGTTCCTGAACTTCCTGCCCATCGGCAAGCACTTCCACATCATCACCGGCCTGCCCAACGTCTTCTTCCAGCGCACGCACTCCACCGGGAAGCTGTCCACGCCCAACCTCGAGAAGGAGGAGTTCGGCGCGGCGACGGTGACGGACCTGACGTGGAAGCAGGGCCTGGACCTGTACTCCTGCACCGAGTGCGGCCGCTGCCAGACGCACTGCCCCACGTACATCACGGGCAAGCCGCTCACGCACAAGGCCGTCAACCAGGACCTGAAGCACTGGCTCTGGGACCACGAGCAGTGGGTGGAGGAGGGCTACGGCCCCAACCACGTGAAGGAGGCCCTGCCGGAGATCGTCGGCAGCGCGCTCAAGTCGGAGACGGTGTGGGCCTGTACCAGCTGCGGCTGGTGCGAGCAGGCGTGTCCGGTCTTCATCGAGAACGTGCCGCGCCTCATCGACATGCGCCGCTACCAGGTGCAGGTGAAGGCGGACTTCCCGCCCGAAATCCAGCGCGTGTTCGAGGGCATCGAGCGCCAGGGCAACCCCTGGGGTCTGGGCCAGGACCGGCGCGACGAGTGGGCCGAGGACCTGGCGCTGCCCACGTGGGGTGACGACGGCGGCCCGTACGAGTACCTGTTCTTCGTGGGCTGCGCGGGCAGCTACGACGACAAGCAGAAGAAGGTCAGCCGCTCGCTGGTCAAAATCATGCGGGAGGCGGGCGTGAGCTTCGCCACGCTGTCCAAGCAGGAGATGTGCAACGGCGACTCCGCGCGCCGCATGGGCAACGAGTACCTGTACCAGACGATGGCGAAGACGAACGTCGAGTCGTGGAACTCGATGGGCGTCAAGGCGGTCATCACCCAGTGCCCGCACTGCTTCAACACCATCAAGAACGAGTACCCGGAGTTCGGCGGCGAGTACCGCGTCATCAACCACACGGAGCTCATCAACGAGCTGTTGCGTGAGAAGCGCATCAAGCTCTCCGCGGTGATGAACACGAAGCTCACCTACCACGACCCCTGCTACCTGGGCCGGCACAACGGCGTGTACGACGCGCCCCGCGAAGTGCTCAAGGCCATCCCCGGCCTGGAAGTGGTGGAGATGCAGCGCAGCAAGCGCGAGGGCTTCTGCTGTGGCGCCGGTGGCGGCCGCATGTGGATGGAGGAGCACATCGGCACGCGCATCAACCACAACCGGTTGAACGAGGCGGCGCTGACGCTCAAGCACGCGGAGGACCCCACGACGCCGTTCCCGGACGCCGCGGACAAGAAGAAGCCCGGCCAGGTGGGTGACTACAAGGAGAAGGGCGGCACGGGCATCGTCGCCGTCGCGTGTCCCTTCTGCTCCACCATGCTCGGCGACGCGGTCAACGACACCGGCCGCGAGGAGAACATCAAGGTCAAGGACATCACCGAGCTGGTCGCCGACGCCATGGAGACGCGCGGTGGCCCGGCCGGCGGTGTCACCCCTGGCGCCACGCTGAGCGCCAAGCCGGAGTAGCGCCGCAACCGCTTCGAGCGAGGGCCCGGAGGCTTCCTTCAAGGAGCCCCGGGCCTTCGTCGTTTCAAGCGCCCCACGGACGGCTCAGGGCTCCCACTCCAGGAGGTACGTGCAGGAGGGGCCCTCGCGGTGGAGGATGGCGACGCGGGGACCTCGCGCGCCGGAGAGCGTGAGCACCGACTCCAGCACGCCCGCGTAGTAGGTGGGCCGCTCGTTGATGTCGCTGAGCCACAGCTCCACGCGCCCCGGCGCGCTCGCCTTCACCTGGGACGTCACGTAGTTGTCCGCGCCGCGAAAGCCTCGGTTGAGCTGGAACAGCACGAACTGGGGCCCCAGCGCGCGCACCCCCACGCCGAGCATCCGCCCCAACACCGTGCCCAACAGCCCCTGCATCACGGTGTGGCCCAGCTGGCGCCACGCCTCGTCCTCCGGGAGGTCCGGCCACACATCCGCGAGCACGATGCGCTGCCAGCGCAGCCACTGCGACAGCGGATAGGTGGGCAGCAGGGGCTTGGACAGGTCCAGGCCCGCCTCGCGAAGCGCCTCCCAGCCGGCGGCGGAGAGGCGGTCCTTCAGCGCAATCTGGAACAGTCCGTGGACCGTCCCGCCCTGGACGAGCTTCGGTTCAGGGGTCTCCATGTGGCCGCTCCATAGAGGACCCGACGCGCGGGGTCTCGCTTCACACTTCCAGACCACCGTATGTCCCGCGGGCGGGGTCGGTGACAGCGTCCGGGTGCGCGTGGCCTCTGGTGAACGGCGCGACTGTCGCCGCGCCGACGCGCGCTCAGGGCTTGCGTTGCTTTTGCGAACGCAGCGCCCGCTCCAGCCGCGCGGTGGGGCCGTCATCGCCCAGCTTGCCGGCCACGTACGCGCTGGCCGACGCGAGCTTGTGACGAAACCCCTCGGGTTGGGTGGGCGCCATGGTGCCCGTCCGTCCGGTGGCCAGGTGCGCGCGGGCCATGTCCTGGTCGGCCTGGGAGCCGGAGTCCCACAGCAGGCGGACGCTGTCCGTGTTGCCGTAGGTGGCGGCCAGCACGAGGGCCGTCTCGCCCAGGGCGTTGGTGAGGATGGGGTCCCCGCCCGCCTCCAGCAGCAGCGCCACCAGCTCCGAGTGGCCCTCGCGCGCCGCGACCATCAGCGGCGTGAGCCCCTCGTCATCGAAGGGGTTGGGGTCGGCGCCCGCGGCGAGCTGGGCGCTCAGGGACCTGCTGTCGTTGGCGAGCACGGCGTCGAAGAGGGACATCTGGAAGCCTCCGTGCTCGCGAGCATCGCGCCTTTGGGGGCGCGGATGCCACCCGCCCTGGGGACTACAGGGGGCCGTACGAGGGCTCGGCGGCGCTGGGCACCGCGAGCGTGACGGAGTTGGACGGCGCCGCGGCCACCGTGGCGCGGTAGATGCCCGGGTCGCTGCCCGCCGAGTCGGCGAAGAGGAAGCCCACCTGGCTTACGCCCGTCCACATGGGCCACGTCTCCTGGGCGCTCGCGCCGCCGTAGCTCGTCACGCGCCGCAGCGCGCCCAGCCGCCCGTTCGACAGCGACGTCACGTAGGTGCGCACGCTGCCCGAGCCCCCGCGTCCATCCAGCGCCACCTGCGTGCCGTCCGGCGACACCACGACGCGGTTGGCCACCGCGACGACGTCCCCCAGGGACGAGGTGTAGATGATGGAGCCGCCCGTCAGCGGCACGTACGCCACCTGGTTGAGCTGCTGCAGGCCGCTGCCCGCGGGCGCCACCAGCGCACTGCCGTTGGGCACGAACGACGGCGCCCCGTAGGCGATGGTGGTGTTGGGGGTGAGCTCCTGGAAGCCGCTGCCGTCGGTGTTCACCCGGCCCAGCGACGTCAGCGAGCTGTTGCCCGGGGAGAAGACGAAGACGACGCTGCGGCCGTCCGGGCTGAAGGTGGGCGTGCGGAAGTTGGAGCAGCCGCGCGCGCACGCCGGGTCGTTGGCGCCGAACAGCGTGGCCACCGTGCCGCCCGTGGTGGGCACCGTCTGCAGGGCGGTGGCACCGTTGGTGGCGCGCGTCACGAAGACGACGCTGCGGCCATCCCGCGACACGGAGGGCCAGTACGCCCCGCCCGCGCTCGTCAGCCGCTGCGGACTGTTGGGGTCCCCCGCGTCATCCACCACGTAGACGTTGCGGTCGTCCTCCCGCACGAAGGCGAAGCCCCGGCGGAAGTCGACGTCGCCGATGCCACCACCGCCACCCGCGTCGTCGAGCGCCTCGCACCCGCCCAACAGCCCCACCGCCAACACGCCCCCGACGAAAACCCGCATGCCCGTCATCACAGTCGTTGCTCCACGTCAGCCGGCCCGGTCCAGAGCCCCGCACTACAGGGCGCACGGGGTCGGACGTCAACGCATCCGACGGCATTCACGGGCAGGCGGGCACGGGGGCCGCGGCCTCAGCGGTTGAGCTTGTTGAGCTCGTTGCGGCACTGGTTGCAGAGCGAGAGCTGCTTGCGGTCGCAGTCCTGCGGCGTCTGCGCGAAGAACATCACGCACCGGGGGTCCTCACAGTAGGACAGCCCGAGCAGGTGACCGGCCTGGTGGATGGCCTCCACCTGGATGCGCCGTCGCAGGTGCTCCCCGTCCGCGCCCTGGCGCAGCCGGAACACGCTCACCACCGCCGTGCGCGACTCCCGGTCCGCCTCTCCGAAGACGAACGGCGAGTCCGGCACGAACAGGTCCACGTCCGTCACCCCCAGCACCAGCTGCTGCCCCGGCTCCATCATCGGCGTGAGCCGCTTCATGATGGCGTTGCAGTGGTACTGCGACCGGTCCTTGTTGAAGGCGTAGGCGGGCGTGGTCAGGACGACCTTCGACACCACCGAGGCGGTCCCCATCTGGGTCGCCAACGGGTCCTGGAGGTCTTTCAACAGGGAAGCGGTCTGGCTTCCCACGGAGACCAGCAGGAGTGTCTTCTGCGGCATCGGGCCACCGTCCTTCATGCACGCGGACGGACGCGCTGGCTACCGCGTCCCCCCGGAGCGGATTGACTGGGGCGCAAGGATTCGAACCTTGATACTCAGAGTCAAAGTCTGATGTCCTGCCATTAGACGACGCCCCAGCAGGTTCGCACGTGTACTTCTGGCGGCCGATTCTACGGCATCTGGACGGCCTCGGGAACCCACTCTGACGTCAGGTTCGACGCGGAGGTGGATCAACCCCGGAAAGAGCCGTCCTCGGGCGCTGAATTCCACCTGGAGTGAATACATCGCTCCGGGTGTATCGGCGGAGCCCGGCGCTGGCCTGCCACCGGGCCCCGTTCCTGGGTGTTTCAGCCCTTGAGGACGGCGATGGGCGTCAGCCGGCGCACCGGGGTGACGAGGTCGGCCTCGTCCTCGAGCACCTCGGCGATGTCCCGGTAGGCGGCAGGGGCCTCCTCCACCAGGGAGTCGGCCTTCCCGGCGTCATGCACCACGCGGCGCAGGGCGTGCTCCAGGGCGGCGGGACGGATGCGGGCCCGCGCCTCCGTCCGGGAGAGGACACGTCCGGCGCCGTGGGAGCAGGAGCGGAACGAGCGGGGCTCGCCCAGGCCCTCCACCACATAGGAGGCGGTGCCCATGGAGCCGGGGATGAGGCCTCGCTGTCCGGCCTCCAGGCCCACCGCGCCCTTGCGGTGGACCCAGAGCGTGCGGCCGAAGTGCTCCTCCGGGGCCACGTGGTTGTGGTGGACGTCCACGGTGGCGTCGGCGTCGGGGGTGATGCCGAGCACGTCGGACAGCACCTCCAGCGCGCGGGCGGCGAGCACGTCGCGGTTGGCACGGGCGAAGCGGCACGCCCATTGGGTGTCCGCGAGGCACGCGGCGCCCTCGGGGGTGTGCAGGCTCAGGCCCGGCAGCGTGCCCTCCCCGAGCGCCGTGGCGACGCGGAGGTGGTGGTCGGCGATGGTGGCGCCCACGCCCCGCGAGCCGGAGTGCAGGAGCAACCACAGGTCGCCGCCCGCGTCCCGGTCCAGCTCGACGAAGTGGTTGCCTCCGCCGAGCGTGCCCAGGTGCCGGGGCGCCAGTCGCGCCCACTCGCGGCCCAGTCGCTGGGTGGAGAGCGGGGGTGACTCCAGCTCGACGGGCAGCGCGAGCCCCCTGCCCCGGTGCGTGGCGTCTCCCACCGGGATGACCCGGGACAGACGCGTGAGCAGCGACTCCAGCAGGTCTCGACCGAGCAGCGCGGCGGGATACGCGAAGCGGTACGCGCGCACGCCGCAGCCCAGGTCTCCTCCGAGCGCGCCGGGCACGATGTGATGCCCGGTGGCGAACACGGAGCCCACCGCGATGCGCCGCGCGACGTGGAGGTCCGGCATCGCGGCCACGTGCTCGACGACATAGGGCTGGGACGCGATGAGGCGCAGCTGCTCCTCCGCGCCCGGTGGCAGACGGCGCGTCCACGCGAGGATGGGCACGCCCCCGGGCTCGGCGGGGAGGACGCGCGGGCTCATCGCGCACCTCCCTGCTCCGTGACACCGATGAACGTGAAGCGCAGCCGTGGGATGCGCTTGAGATTCAGGTGCTCGGCGAGCAGCGAGCGCAGATAGCCGTGGGTCCTGGCCAGCGCGTCCTGCACTTCACGAGGACTGGCCTCGGATTCGGGCGTGAGGGTGTAGCCGATGTGGATGAGGCGACCGTCCGGTGTCAGCTCGAACGACGCGAGCTGGAGTCCCTCGAAGCAAGGGTCCGACAGCTCCGAGCGGAAGAGGTGCGCCACCTCATGGGACAGCGAGGACTGCACGCGCAGGTGATGCGCGGAGAGGATTTCGGAGGACGACGATGAAGCACCCTCACGCCGACGCGGCGCGCGGGAACGACGGTTCCTGGAAGAAGACATGAGTGGACGAAAGGATTCCCAGCCGGGCCACGCGCGACGAGGTGTCGGGGCTCACGCTCCCGAGCACACCCGTGTCACGTCGCCGGATTGCACGGTGACAATGGCTTCACGCCCTGCCGTCCCGTCCGGGAACCGGCCTGCTTCGTCCCACCTGGCCGCGAGGGCCGACGAGGAAGCGGGGCTCAGTCTCCGAGGGAGGCGCACGACGCGAAGCGACCCGAGACACCGTTGAGCGCAGTCCCCATGGCACACCTCCCGCCGCGCACGGACGCATCCGCCACGGACCTGACTGGGTTCACGTCTCACGCGAGGAGGCGCTCATCGCCTGCCCGCGTTCCACGGCGGACGCGGACGAGGACGTGGCCGCCGTCCTGACAGCGGTGCTCGACATCCTCGCGGGGCGGGGCCGTCGTCTCCTGGCGGACAGCGCACGGCGCGGGACTCCCAAGGGCGCCGCGCGGATGTCCGGTGGTGGCCATCGCCTCTTTCCACCATCCGACGAGGAGCCCCCGGTGGGATTGGCCCACCCGCACCTTGCTGCCTACGCAGCAGGAGCGCGAGGGCGAACACATGGCGGAAGTCTTCGATGTGGTGGTGATTGGTGGTGGGCCCACGGGCGAGAACGCGGGAGCGCGAGCCGCCGCGGCCGGGTTGTCGGTGGCCCTGGTGGAGCACGAGCTGCTCGGCGGTGAGTGCTCGTACTGGGCCTGCATCCCGAGCAAGGCGCTGCTGCGTCCGGCAGACGCGCTGTGGCTGGCGAAGCAGGTGCCCGGCGTGCGGGAGACCCTCAAGGGTCCGCTGGTGGCCAGCGCGGTGCTCGAGCACCGCGACGCGATGGTCGGCTACTACAAGGACGACTCGCAGGTGAAGTGGGCGGAGGGCGCGAAGCTGAAGGTGGTGCGTGGCCACGGCAAGCTCGCGGGCCCGCGCAAGGTGCGCGTGGAGGCGAAGGACGGCGGCGTGCGCGAGCTGGAGGCGAAGCGCGCGGTGGTGCTGGCCACCGGCAGCCGGCCTCGCATCCCGGACATCCCGGGGCTGAAGGAGGCGCGGCCCTGGGACAACCGCGAGGGCACGGCGGCGAAGCAGGTGCCCCAGCGACTGTTGGTGCTGGGCGGCGGCGTGGTCGCGGCGGAGCTGGCGCAGGCATGGCGCTCGCTCGGCGCGGAGGTGACGCTGGTGGAGCGTGGCAAGGCGCTCCTGTCCCGCTTCGAGCCCTTCGTGGGCGAGCAGGTGGAGCATGCGCTGCGCGAGGACGGCGTGAAGGTGGTGAAGGGGGCCACCGTCACGAACGTGAGCCGGCCTGGGGGACAGGGCGAGGTGACGGTGAAGCTGTCGACGGGCGAGGAGCTCCGCGCGGACGCGCTCCTGGTGGGCATGGGCCGCGTGCCCCGCACGGACGAGCTGGGGCTGGAGACGGTGGGGCTGAAGCCCGGCGAGACGGTGCAGGTGGACGACCAGCTTCGCGCGAAGGGCGTGGAGGGAGGGTGGCTCTATGCCTGCGGAGACGTGAACGGGCGAAACCTGCTGACACACATGGGCAAGTACCAGGCGCGCCTGGTGGGCGACGTCATCGCGGGAAAGAAGGCGAGCGCGTGGGCCGACACGAAGGCCACGCCGCAGGTCATCTTCACGCACCCGCAGGTGGCCAGCGTGGGGCTCACCGAGGTGAAGGCCCGCGAGAAGGGGCTGCCCGTGCGCACGGTGCAGTACGATTTGGGCAAGGTGTCGGGCACGTCGCTGCTCGGCGAGAAGCTGGGCGGCACCGCGAAGCTGGTGGTGGACGAGAAGCGGCGCGTCGTCCTGGGCGCGACCTTCACCGGCCCGGAGGTGGGCGAGATGCTGCACGCGGCCACCATCGCCGTCGCGGGTGAGGTGTCGCTCGACACGCTCTGGCACGCGGTGCCGTCGTTCCCCACCATGAGCGAGGTGTGGCTGCGGCTGCTCGAGGAGTACGGGCTGTAGCGTGTCGACGGCGGTCGTCGCCCGCACGCATGTCTGACTTTGCGTCCGGGCGACCCATCCCAGACAACACCCCCGCGCGCCCTCCGCGCGGGCGGGCCGTCATCGCCCGTGAGACATGACGTCGAGCGCCCGCACGCTCCCTGGCCAGGCTCATGTGCCGCCAGGTCAGTGAAACACCTCCCTCCACGCCAGGCCCACACCGCCGGACACCGTGTTCCGGAGACGAGCCCCTGTCCGTGGAGCCGCCCCCTCCTCCACGCACAGGCCGTTGCCGGGCAGGGCCCCGGCGTGAAATGGTGAACACCTCCCCCGCCCTTCATTCCCGCGATGAACGTCGATGCCCTGGGGCCGTGCCGACACCACGGCCTTCCCCGCCCATGGCCCTCACCTCGCGTGAATGGGCCCGTCCACCCGACCCGGAGCCTGGCCCCGTGACGACCTCGTCCCAGTCCGCGAGTGCGCTCAGCGAGCCCTCCAGCCAGACGACCTACACCACCACCCGGTGGGCCCGCTGGCTGTGGTGGCTGGTGCTCGCCGTGCTCCTCGTCGCCGCCGTCGCCGTGGGCCAGCACCCCCGCCGGGGCGTGGACTTCCGCGTCTACCTCACCGCGGCCGAGCGCTTCATCGAGGGCACCGACCTCTACCGCGTCTCCGACGGCACCATGCCGTTCAAGTACGCGCCCATCACCGCGCCCCTCTTCATCCCCTTCTCCCTGCTGCCCTCGCGCATGGCCGTGGCGCTGTGGAACGTGGGCTCCATCCTCGCGCTCATCGCCGTGGCCCGGCTCACCCGCCGCGCCCCCCATGGCACAGGCGAAGCGCCCCCCTGGTCCTGGGGGCCCCCGCTCGCCACCATCGCCCTGCTCCCCGCCTTCACCTTCGAGCTGTTCTACGGCCAGGTCGACGTCGTCATGCTCCTGCTCGTCGTCGTCTCGGCCCTGGGCGCCGAGCGCGGACAGGTGTGGCGCCCCGGCGCGGCCTTCGCCGTGGCCTTCCTGCTCAAGCCCCCCGCGGCCCTCATCGGCCTGTTCTTCCTGTGGCGCCGGCACTGGAAGGTCATCGGCGCCACCGCCGTGTTCGGCGCGCTCCTCTGCCTGCCCACCCTGGCGCGCTATGGCTGGGACGGCACGCTCGCCCAGTTCCAGCTGTGGAGCGAGACGCTCGCGCGCACCACGCCGCCCTGGGTGCTCAGCACCAACGCGCAGGGCCTGCCCACGCTGTTCATCTCCCTGTTCTACCCGGGCTCGCTCGAGACGCCCCCCGGCGCCACCATCACCCTGGCGCAGCTGGTCGCCCTCACCGTGTTCCTGGTGGGCGTGGCGTGGGCCCGGCCCGGTCCCGCGGACCTGTTGGCCCTGTGCTGCCTGGGCGTGACGCTCCTGTCACCTTTGGCGTGGCGGGCCAACTACGTGCTCGCGTGGCCCCTGGTGCGCGCGGCCACCGAGGGGCGCGCGCGCGGCAACCTCACCCTGGTCGCGGTGATCGCCTTCATCGGCACCGTGTTCTCCGACAAGGGCCTGGGGTTCGACTGGTCGCATCATGTGATGCTGATGCGCCCCTTCGCCCTCATCTACACCGCGTTGCTGATCGCCACGCTGTGGCAGGTGCGCAAGCAGGGCTCGCTGTCGGCCATGACGCCCGGTGACACTCTCGCCCGTCTGCCGCGCACCCTGCGTGGCATGCGGGCGTCGTGACGCTTCCGTCATCTTCCTGGCCTGAAAGTGTCACGGGGTCCGGACACCCCTGAAACATGGCGTCGCTATATGCGCGTCAGCCATGTTCGAAACGTTCGACAGCGCCTCCGATGTCGCCTCGGCGCGAAGGTTCGCGCTCTCCACTTCGGCGTCCGTCGCCGTCTTCGTGCTCATCGGCGTCGTGGTGGTCTCCGCCGCCGACAAGGTCCGTGAGGTCATCCAGGAGAAGAAGGGCACGGACGTCGTCTTCCGTCCGCCCCCGCCTCCCGTCGTCGAGGTGAAGCCGCCTCCGCCCCCGCCTCCCGCGCCGCCGCCCAAGGCCAAGCTGCCGCCCAAGGCCGCGCCGCCCGCCGTGGCCAAGGCGCCCCCTCCCGCCGCTCCGCTCGTCGCGCCCGCCGCCATCGTCGCGCCGCAGGCGGTGCCGCTCGAGAAGCCGCCCGAGGCCGCCACGGAGACCGTGGCCGCCGCGCCCATCGCCGTCGGAGGCACGGGCGCGCTGGTGCCCGGCGGCGTGGTGGGTGGCACGGGCACGGGCACGGGACTCGCGGGAGGTGGCGGCCGCGCGGCCCCCATCAACCTGCCCGAGTCGGCCACGCCGCCCGAGCCGCTCGAGTCCAACCTCATCCCCGAATACCCCTCCGACGCGCGCTCACGCGGTCAGGAGGGCATGGTCATCCTCAAGGGCGTCGTCGAGGTGGATGGCCGCGTCACCCAGCTCAAGGTCATGCGCGGTGACGAGCCGTTCGCCAGCGCGGCGATGTCCGCGGTGCGCACGTGGCGCTTCAAGCCCGCCGTCGTCGAGGGCCGCCCCACGGCGGTCTTCCGCATCTTCAAGGTTCCTTTCCGTCTCAAGTCGTAGGTCGTCTGTCTCACCCCGCACCTGCCCCCCAGGAGCACCTCGTCATGAACTTCAATCTTCGGGACATCTACAACCACATGGGCGTGTTCGCCCTGGGCATCGCCTGGACGCTGATGCTCTTCGCCGTCGCGTCCCTGGCGGTGTTCTTCGAGCGTCTGTTCGTGTTCTTCCGCTCGCGCAGCAGGTCGCGCGTCTTCGCCGCCCGCGCCGGCCAGCTCCTCCTGCAGCAGCAGCACGAGGCGCTGGTGAAGGAGGCGGAGGGCACCAAGGGCAGCCACCTGGCGATGCTGCTCGGCGGTGGCATGAAGACCTTCCTCGCCAAGTCCAAGCTGCCCGCGGGCAAGCTGGGCCCGGTGGAGCTCACCCGCCGCGAGCTGGTGCGCATCAACGAGCGCGTCAGCGCGGACGTGCGGCGCGGGATGTCCGTGCTCGCCACGGTGGGCTCGGTGGCGCCGTTCGTCGGGCTGCTCGGCACGGTGGTCGGCATCATCGAGGCCTTCTCCGGCATCGCCAAGGAGGGCTCCGGCGGCCTGGGCGCGGTGTCCGCGGGTATCGCCGAGGCGCTCGTCGTCACGGCGCTGGGCCTGCTCGTCGCCATCCCCGCGGTGCTGATGTTCAACTTCCTGTCGACGCGCGCGGACTCGCTCCAGCTGTCGCTGGATGCGGCGCGCAGCGAGCTGATGGACCACCTGGAGGACATGTCCACGGACAAGCGCCCGGGCGCCAACAACGGCGCCGTGGCCACGGGCCCGGAGACGGTGGCGCGCCGGGAGGGGCTCGATGTCCGCCCGGCGTAGCAGCCTCACCCCGGAGATGAACGTCACGCCGCTGGTCGACGTGGTGCTCGTCCTCCTCATCATCTTCATGGTGGTGACGCCGCAGATCGAGTCGGGCGCGTCCGTGGAGCTGCCCGCCGCCACGAACCCGGACAAGGAGAACAAGGAGCTGGAGCCCACCACGGTGAGCCTGGCCACCAACGGGTTCTTCTACCTGGACCGCAAGGAGCTCAAGAAGGACGCGCTCATCGTGGAGCTCAAGGCGCTGCGCGAGAAGAAGCCGGACTCGCCCGTGGTGCTCAAGGCGGACCGCGGCGTGCGCTACTCCGAGGTGCGCGGGCTCTTCAAGAGCATGCAGGAGATGGGCTTTCCGGGCATCAACCTCCAGGTCGTCGAGAAGAAGGGCCCGTAGGAGCACGCCATGGCATTCGACCTCGGTGGAGCCAAGGGCGGCCTTCGCCCCTCGATGAACGTGACGCCGCTGGTGGACGTGGTGCTCGTCCTCCTCATCATCTTCATGGTCGTCACGCCGCTGATGACCAAGCAGATGTGGATGACGGTGCCGGCCAAGCCGGACAAGGAGGACACCACGCCTCCGCCTCCGGACGCGCTGCCGCCGGTGGTGCTCACGGTGGACCGCGCGGGCGTGCTGCGCATCAACCGGGAAGAGGTGCCGAGGGACCAGGTGGTCACCCGGCTCCAGCGCATGCTCAACGCGCGCCCGGACAAAATCGTGTTCTTCGACGCGGGCGACGACGTGCCCTACGGCGCCGCCATGGAAGTGCTGGACCTCGCCCGGGGAGGCAATCTCACCGTGGGCGTGCTGCCTGACAAGCTCGCGGACTGAGTCTTCCGCGCGGCGGCGGGTCGTGACCTCGAGTTTGCGATCCGCCGCCTGAATCGTCACAAGCCATCCATTCCAATGCCATCCGTATCGCGTTGTTTACGGCGCGACCGTTGGCAAGGAGAGTCGTGTTGTCTCCCGCAAGCTTTTCGCGCGCCCTCGTGGCGGCGCTCACCCTCATCACCACCCCCGCGTTCTCGCGGATGAACGGCCAGGAGCCCGTCGCTCCCGCCGTGGCGGCCCTCGGTCAAACCCCTTCCACCCCCGGCGGGGAAAGCACGCCGTCCGGGACGGAGACGCAGGTCGTCCCGCCCGTGACGAATCCCAACGCGCCCCCGTCGGAGGAGCTGCGCCCCTCGGCGCCCGGCATGGCGCCCGCGCCCGACGGAACGAAGCAATCACAGACACCTCCGCCCTCACCCGCGCCGAACACGCCGCGGTCTGGTGCCACGCAGGCTCCCGCTGCCGCGCAGCCGGGCGCCACGCAGGCCCCCGCCGCCGTGCAGCCCGATGTCTCGCAGCAGGGCTCCACCGCACAGCCGGACGGCTCGCAGCCGGGCGCCACGCAGGCTCCCGGTACGGTGAAGCCGAATGGCTCGCAGCCGGGCGCCATGCAGGCTCCCGGCACGGTGAGGCCGAATGGCTCGCAGCCGGGCGCCACGCAGGCTCCCGCCACCGTGCAGCCTGATGGCTCGCAGGCTCCCGCCACCGTGGCCACGCAGCCCGATGGCGCGCAGCCCCCGGGCGCCGTGCAGCCGGATGGCTCGCAGGCTCCCGCCACCGTGCAGACGCCGGGCGCCGAGGAAGTCCCGACCGAGGGCATCGCGACCGACGAAGCCGTGACGGCCGAGGACGAGGCGATGATGGCCGAGGCCTCCGAGCCCCCCGCGGGCTTCACGGGCGTCTACGGCAAGGTCATCGACGAGACGAACCAGGAGGGCCTCATCGAGGCCACCGTGAAGGTCGTCACGGGCGCGCAGAAGCAGGCGCTCACGGACCTGGACGGCAACTACCGGCTCGCGCTGCCGCCCGGCAAGTACGACCTGCGCGTCTTCTACGACGTGTACCAGGGCCGCCGAATCACGGGCGTCATCGTCACCCAGGGCAAGGCGACCAGGCTGGACGTCGCACTCAGCGCCGACGTGGGCGCCGTGCAGGAGGTCGTCGTCGAGGCCCGCGCGGACCGCCGCGCCGAGGGCGCCCTGCTCCAGGAGCGCAAGAAGGCCGCCGCCGTCTCCGACGCCATCAGCGCCCAGGAGATCTCCCGCACCCCCGACTCCAGCGCCTCCGACGCCGTCAAGCGCGTGGTCAGCGCCACCGTCGTCGATGGCCGCTACGTCCTGCTGCGCGGCCTGGGCGGCCGCTACACCACCACCCTGCTCAACGGCGCGCTCCTGCCCAGCCCCGAGCCCGACGAGCCCAGCGTCCCGCTGGACCTCTTCCCCACGTCCCTGCTCGCCAACCTCAACGTGGTCAAGAGCTACACCGCCGACCTGCCCGGCTCCTTCGGCGGCGGCACGCTGCTCATCGAGACCAACACCTACCCCAGCCAGTTCGAGTTCAAGCCGCGCATCACCTTCGGCGGCGACACCGAGTCCACCTTCCAGGGTCGCAACGCCCAGCGCGGCGGCGGCGCCATGGAGTTCCTCGGCTTCCCCGGCGACACCCGCCGCCTGCCCGCAGCCATCCCCACCGACCACGCCCTGGGCAACGGCGGCGAGTCGCGCGAGGAGCTGACGAGCCAATGGAACAGCTTCAACAACGTGTGGAACGCGCGCCGCACCACCGCGCTGCCGAACATGGGCCTGAGCGCGTCGCTCGGCGACACGCTGCGCTTCGAGAACAAGCGCCTGGGCTACCTGGCCACCGTCAACTACGGCCACCGCGAGAACACCCAGCGCACCCAGTACACCAAGGCCGCGTATGACCTGCGCGGCGACTTCGTCAGCTACGACGACGCCCAGACGCAGCTGGGCACCGAGGTCGCCAACCTGAGCGGCCTGGCCAGCGTGGGCTACCAGCTCAACCGCGACAACGAGCTGACCCTCTTCAGCCTCTACACCCGCGGCACCGAGACGCGCACCACCACCAGCGACGGCGTGGACTCGCTCAAGGGCGACCTCTACCAGGGCAGCCGCCTGCAGTTCATCGTCCGGCAGCTGTCCTTCAACCAGCTGCGCGGCTTCCACCGCATCGGCCTGTTCGGCGACTCGGAGGTGGACTGGCAGGCCAACTTCTCCCGCGTGGACCGCGACGAGCCGGACACCCGCGACTCGCTCTACAGCGACAACCTGGGCAACCCCTCCGGCGGCATGTCCTTCCCCAACCAGGCCAACAGCGGCGAGCGCTTCTTCGCCGACCTGGGCGAGACGTCCTTCGGCGGCAGCCTCAACGTCACCGTGCCCTTCAGCGACGTGCGCGTGAAGGTGGGCGGCCTCACCCAGTTGTCCTTCCGCGACTTCCGCGCCCGCCGCTTCCGCTACAGCATCAGCCCCAACTCGGACGTGGACCGCTTCCTGCCGCCCGAGGTGCTCTTCAGCAGCGACTACCTGGGCAACGGCATGCGCATCCAGGAGAGCACCCGTCCGGACTCGGACGCGTATGACGCGTCGCTGGGCATCTTCGCCGGCTACGTCACCGCGGACGTCACCCCGACGGAGTCCCTGCGCCTGGTGGGCGGCGTGCGCCTGGAGAGCTCGCGCCAGGAGCTGGTCGCGCTCAACCAGTTCACCGACGTGGAGGCGTCTCGCAACGACGTCAACTACCTGGACTGGCTGCCGTCGCTCAACGCCATCTACGCGCTCACCCCCACGGTGAACCTGCGCGCCGGCTACAGCTACACGCTGGCGCGGCCGTCCTTCCGGGAGCTGGCGCCCTTCTCGTTCTACGACTTCGTGCGCCGCCGCAACATCTCCGGCAACCCGGACCTGGTGCAGACGCGCATCCACAACGTGGACGCCCGCGTCGAGTGGTTCGCCGGGGAGAACGAGGTCCTCGCCGCCAGCGCCTTCTACAAGCGCTTCCAGAACCCCATCGAGCGCGTCATCAACTCCGTGGGCTCCGGCGACATGAACTTCGAGAACACGCCGGCCGCCAACACCTACGGCATCGAGCTGGAGGCGCGCACGTCGCTGGCGCGCATCACCCCCGCGCTGCAGCCGCTGAAGGTGGGCGCCAACCTGACGCTCATCCAGTCCGAAATCGACCTGGGCAACGTGCAGGGCCTGCAGACCAACTCCAAGCGCCCGCTGCAGGGCCAGTCGCCCTACGTCATCAACGTCAACCTCGGTTACGAGCGGCAGCAGAGCGGCACGGAAGTGGCGCTGCTCTACAACGTGTACGGCCGCCGCATCGCCGAGGTGGGCACGGACAACCTGCCGGACGTCTACGAGCAGCCCTTCCACCGCGTGGACCTGGCCGTCACGCAGAAGCTCACCGAGGCGACGCAGTTGAAGCTGACCGCGTCCAACCTCCTCAACTCCCGCATCAAGTTGCAGCAGGGCGACATCGCCCTCGTCGAGTTCCGCCCGGGCCTCGCGTTCTCCGCGTCGCTGGGCCTGTCCCTGTAGTTCCCCTCCCGAAAGGAAGTCTCGCCATGAAGCGCTTGTTCGCCTCCCTCTTCATCATGTCCAGCCTGGCTGTTGGCGGCTACGGCTGCGGCGACGACGACAAGAAGGACCCGCCCACCAACCCGGACCCGAACCCCACCAACCCGGAGACGGTGGAGGTTTCCCAGGACCTCACCGCGGACACCACCTGGAAGGCGGGCAACACCTACGTGCTGAAGAAGTACGTCTTCGTCAACAGCGGCACGCTCACCATCGAGGCGGGCGCCACGGTGAAGGGCGAGGTCGGCAGCGCGCTCATCATCACCCGCAACGCGCGCATCAACGCGGTGGGCACCGCGGAGAAGCCCATCGTCTTCACGTCCTCCAAGGCGGCCGGCGAGCGCGAGGCGGGCAACTGGGGCGGCGTGGTGCTGCTGGGCAAGGCGCGGCTGAACGTCTCCGGCGGCGAGACCACCGTCGAGGGCTTCTTCGCCACCAGCGGCAACGAGCAGACGAAGTACGGCGGCCAGGACGACGCGCACAACTGCGGCACGCTGAAGTACGCGCGCATCGAGTTCGCCGGCTTCGAGCTGGCGCCGAACAACGAGCTCAACGGCCTCACCGTGGGCGGCTGCGGCTCGACGACGGACATCGACTACGTGCAGGTCCACATGGGCCTGGACGACGGCATCGAGATGTTCGGTGGCACCGCGCCCCTCAAGCACATCGTCATCACGCAGGCGGACGACGACGCGCTGGACTACGACCTGGGCTACACGGGCAAGGTGCAGTTCCTGGTGGTGCAGCAGAGCCCCCGCGTGGGCGACCGCGCCATCGAGGCGTCCAGCCACAAGACGACGCCGACGCAGGCGCCCATCAGCGTGCCGGAGATCTGGAACGCCAGCTTCATCGGCTCCAACGCGGACCCGGGTGGCAACCCCTCGCAGGAGGGCCTGGTGTTCAACACGGGCGCCGGCATCCGCCTGCGCAACGCCGTGGTCGCGTACTTCAAGGACCAGGCGGTGGACGTGGACGGCGAGGCCTCCGCGGCGCTCTTCAACGAGACGGGTGACTCGCGGCTGTCCATCCGCAACACCTTCTTCTGGGACAACGCGAACCTGACGGACACCATCCCCTTCGCGCCGAACCCGAAGGTGGAGGGTGGCGTGACGGTGGACCCGGACGTGAGCCGCTTCAACGAGGCGGAGAAAATCCTGGTCGCCGCCAACGGCGTGAAGGTGCAGGACCCGCAGCTGACGGACGCGACGAACCTGACGGCGCCGAACTTCCTGCCCAAGGCGGGCTCGCCGCTGCTCAACCCGGACAACGCGGCCACGCCGGGCGCGGGCTTCGACACGTCGGCCCGGTTCGTGGGCGCGTTCGGCACCACCAACTGGATGGCCGGCTGGACGGCGTTCCCGCAGAACTGAGGCATCTGGGGTGTACCCGTCCGGCGTCCGCGGAGTGAATGCGGAGGCCGGGCGGTCTCGTGGCCCGGCGCGGGTCTCTTCCGGAGGGGGGCTCCGGGAAGGCCTCGCGTCCGGGCCGCGGTTTTTAGGGGGTGGGTGCCGAGGCGTCCGCAGCGCGCCCCGTCTCGAGCCCTTCTTTCTCGAACAGGGCGAGATAGGGCTCATAGCGATAGAGTCGGTTGCGCTTCTGTCCCGTGGTCTCCCTCAACAGCCCCACCGCCACCATCGATTCGATGACGGAAGAGGCTGTCACGTAGGAGCAGGACAAGTGCTCCTCCGTGGCACGCACGGTGATGACCGGACGCTCGAAGAGGAAGTCCAACAACCGCATGGCCTGAGCGCTGTGGGCGACTTTCTGCCGGGAGTCCTCACGCAGTTTGAGGATGGCACGAGCAGTGTTCGTCGCGGAGGCGCTCACCTCTGCTACGCCGCGAAGGAAGAAGCGCAGCCACCCTTCCCAATCGCCATCGCTCCGAATGGCCGTCAGCCGGTCGTAGTACTCGGCACGATGCTTCTTCAGGTAGACGCTGAGGTAAAGCAAGGGACGCTCGAGGACGCGTCGCTCACAGAGCAAGAGCGTGATGAGCAGTCGACCCACGCGCCCATTTCCATCCAGGAACGGGTGGATGGTCTCGAACTGGGCATGGGCCAGACCACAAAGAATGAGGACGGGGAGCTCACTCTGGCGATGAAGGAACAACTCCAGGTTCGCGAGCGCCTCCTGCATCTCATGAGGAGGTGGTGGCACAAACGTCGCCGTCGACAATGAGCACCCTTGGGGGCCAATCCAGTTCTGGCTGGCCCTGAAGTCCCCAGGGCTTCGCTCGCTTCCGCGAACGCCCTCCATCAATCGGGCATGAATCTCCCGCAGCAGGCGAAGCGAAAGCGGAAGGGAAGCGAGCCGCTCCAGGCCGAAGTTCATCGCCCGGACGTAGTTGACGACCTCCTCCACGTCCTTGGTGACCCGAGCTCCTCGACCGTCCATCTCGAACTCGAGGACGTCCTCCAACGTGCTCTGCGTTCCCTCTATCTGGGAGCTGAGAACCGCTTCGTGGCGGACGTACATCGCGACGAAGAGGTCGGGATTCGGAAGGATGGAGGACACGCCATCCAAGCGGCCAAGCGCCCGATCCGCCTCGCTCAGCAAGGAGGTCAACGGCCCCTCAAGGCGGATGGGGGGATCAGGAGGCAACCCGCTCGGGATGAACGCTCGATACCCTCGAAGCTGCTGAACGTACCTGCCAGCCCGCATCACCTTGCCCCCTGAATCACGCTGAACTGAAATATGCGCGCCAAGACCGCGTCACTATTTCAAGAATAGGCCCCATATTAAAATAAGGGCCGCTCCGATTCAGGCCTATCTCAGGAATCTTCAACAAGAGGAGGTCGCGGCCCGCGGGCCCCTTTCGGGGACCAGGGCACTTGCCTCCGCGGCAGGCGGGCCTTTCCCCACGTCGGATCTGAAAGCCCGCCTCAGACGTGGGCACAGGTCACGCGCCCGATGCTCGAAGCCGCATGGGACGTCACGCGGAGGGCAGCACGCCGTTGCCCTCGTGGGCGATGGCCAGGGACTCGGCGGTGGCGCCCTCGGAGAACAGGGACGCGCCCTGCGCGGGACGCGCCTTGGGGGGACGGCCCCGGCGCTTCGGCGCGTTCTCCTCGTTGCCGTTCGCCGCGGCCACCGGCTCCGAGGTGGCGCCCTCCGACTTCGGCCCCTTGCGCACCGGACGCGGCAGGTGGATGGCGTCCAGCTTCGTGGCCAGCTCCGGGTTCTCCTCGGAGAACACCCGCGCGTAGGCCAGCGCGCGCTGGCCCTTCTGCAGCAGCGCGTCCTGGCTCTCCTGCAGCCCCTGGCGCGCCGCCTCCAGCGCCGCCTGCGCCTGGGCCACCGCCTCCGCCTTCGCTCGCACCTGCGCGGCGGCGTCGTCCAGCACGTCCCCGCTCATGTCCGGGAAGCGCACCTCCGCCAGCTCCGTGGTGAACAGCTCGAGCAGCGCACGCAGCGCCGGGGAAATGGGGTCGTTCTCGTTCGAATCGAACATGGCGGGCCTCCTGGCTCCTCGCGGTAGGGCCGCCATCTGCTCACGTGTTCAGTGTCAGATCAAGAGGGTACGCTGCGAGGCCGGATTGTCGGCCCCGCGCGCGTTTCCTCCCACACACCGCCGGCTGACGCTTCGTTCAGTGCCGACGTTCCGGCGTCAGTCCACGCGCACCAGGGCCGCCTCGCGCAGCCCCTCGTTCGCGCCGACGTCCACCGCGAGGTAGTGACGGCCCACCCCATCGAAGGTCTCCGGAATCGCGCCGCCGCCTCCGGAGATGAAGGCCGGGATGCCCGCGTTGGTGAACGAGTAGTACGAGTGGATGTGGCCATAGAGCGTGAGGTCCACGCCCTCGCGCGCGAGCTTGCCGACCAGGCTCGCGGACTCGCCGCGGTTCGCGAAGCCGCCTCCGCGCAGGCCCACCGGGTCCTGGGGCGGCACGTGCATCGACACCACGTGCGTGCCGTGTCGCGACGACGCGAGCCACCCGTCGAGCTGCTCCTCCACGATGGGGTCCAGCGTGCCGTTGCTCGAGTCCACCACGGTGAAGCGCACACCCTGGAAGACGAAGCTCTGGTTGCCCCGGCCCACGAGCGCCGTGTACTCCTCCGCGTCCTTCGAGAAGGTCTCGTGGTTGCCGAGCGTCGCGTACAGCGGGATGGGCGAGCCCGCCTCCAGGCGCTCCTGGAACTCCAGCAGCTGCTCGCGCGTGCCGTTCTCGGTCAGGTCTCCGGAGAAGAGGATGAAGCGCAGCGTGGGGTCCTTCGACAGGCGCGCGTAGATGTCTCCCACGCGAGGCAGCGCCTCCTGTACGTCCGCCAGCGCCGCGAAGCGGAACGGCTCCGCGGAGTCCCAGCCCGGCGGTGCGACGTGCAGCTTCGCCACGGCGCCGGCGCGCAAGCCCACGCGCCAGGCCTTCACGGTGCGAATCGACTGGGGCACGGGCTCCACCGCGAGCAGCTCACCGTCCTCCAGCTCCGCGACGAGCCGCGCGTCCGGCATCGCGTTGCGGACCGTGATGAGCCAGTTCGTCGTCGCGCTCGCGTCCA
Organism: Myxococcus faecalis; assembly: GCF_050039385.1. Classification (NCBI taxonomy): domain Bacteria; kingdom Pseudomonadati; phylum Myxococcota; class Myxococcia; order Myxococcales; family Myxococcaceae; genus Myxococcus; species Myxococcus faecalis. Next base: position 4,510,397 of record NZ_CP144336.1, read on the forward strand.
GCGTGGCGCGCGCGGTGAAGACCGGGGCGTTGCCCCACAACGTCACGCCTCCGGACTCCACGCCGCGCACCGCCGCGAGCCCGTCCTCCACCACGAGCGAGAGTCCACCGCCCTCCGCCTGCCCGACCTTCAGGTCGCGCATCGCGCGGTTCTCCGCAGGACGCAGACACCCCGCCAGCAACAGCGCCGACACCACGCCCACGCTTCCGAGCCGCATCACAGCGCTCCTCCCTGACCCGACACGCCGACACCACGCGCCCTCGCGCCCTGCTTCGCGGCGCGACTCCCACGCAGCGTCAGCGCGGACATGAGAGACCGACGCCTCGCCACTTCGGTCCTCTCCCGCGTCCGCTCACGACGTCCCGACGCGGAGTCGGTACACATGCGCTCGTGCATCACAGGTCACCTCCGAACGCGTAGATGAGCGACAGGCGTCCGACGAGCGCTCCACCCGCCTGCGCCTCCGCGGCCACGCCCCACGCGTCCGTCAGCAGCACGCGCCCGCGCAGACCGAAGTTGCCCACCACGCCGCCGCCCAACGAGCGCACTCCGCCCGCGAAGTCATCCTTGCGATGGTCGTAGTACAGCATCGCCTCGCCCCTGAACGGCCCGCCTCCGCGCCCCAGCCACACGCCGTAGCCAAAGGTGAAGAGCAGCTGCGTGTGCAGGTTCCCGTCGTCCACCGGGCCGAAGTACGTGTAGCCCTGCATCGACATGCCCAGGCTCACCTCGGCGAACGAGCCCGCCAGGGACGGGCTCACCCGCGCCATCGCGTAGCGGCCTCGCAGCCCCACGTCTCCGCCGATGACGGCGAAGCCCTCCGTGGGGAAGCGGTGGAACAACCCGACCAGCTCCGCGTCCAGCGAGGACCCGTCCGAGCCTTCGAGCCTGCGCTCCGACACCCCGAGCAACCGATACGCCCCGCCCACCCGCACCTGCGTGTTGCCCTCGTCCGGCGCCAACCTCGCGGTGGCCCGGAGCTGCACCTCGTCGAAGCGCGCCACCGCGCCCAACGACACGAAGTGGTCGTAGTCGAACGACGTGTCGCTCACGTACTGGTAGCCCATCTCCAGCTCCAGCGGCGGCAACGACGGCGGAGGCACCCCCGGGTCGAACGCCGGCGACGCCACCGAGTACAGGTTCGCGAGCGCCGAGATGCCGAACACGCTGAAGCCCGCCAGCGTCACCGCGTACAGCGGCGCGATGGTCTTCCGCGACGCACCCGTGAGCGCGATGGGCACGCCGCCCAACGCGATGAGCCCCAGCCCCGTGCCCTCCAACGCGAACAGCCGCTTCGCCGTGTGCCCATCCCCCGCCACCGCCGGCGCCAACCCGTGGAACAAGAGCCCCGGCACCACCGACACCACCGCAGGCAGCACCTTGAACTCGCGCGGCCCGGCCGTCGACGACGCGGGCATCAACGTCAACGCGCCCTCGCTCGGCGCCACCGTAGCTCTGCTCGCCAGGTCCCTGTCGGTCAGGACCCTGAGCGGGAAGTCCGACTCGCCTTCGAGGTGCTCGTCCGGGGAGGACGTCTGCGCCTCGGGAGGCTCCACCCCCGGCCGCATCGCGGGCCCCACCGTGACGCGACCCGGCAGGTCCCTCGGGATGTCCGACCCGCCCAGCTCCGGACTCCGGGCGAGCAGATCGAACGCGGAGGGTCTCACCGCCTCCAGCTCCTGCGCCCGCCCACGCATCGGCAACGCGAGCAATGCGCCCATCACCACCAGGGCAAGGGGCCTCGAGCGGGAGGACAGCTCGGACAACATCGGCGTCGCCTCGTTTCTCCGGAAGAAGGCCGACCGCCCTCCACCACCGGCCCGCGCGGCCGTGCCGGCCTACATAACCGCCCTTCCCCCGCGCGCGCCGGACACGTCCGTGAAGAAATGTGAAGCGACCCGACAGTCTCGGGCGCAGCTCCCACAACCCTCCGGAATCACGGCGACTCTTCGCCACAATCCCCCGGACCCCGGATTATCCCCCGACCGCGACGAATCATTCTGAGACCCCCAGCCCCCTCAGTCCGAGAGCTGTCACACCCCCGCGACAGGCCACCCGGGCGAGGTGAGGGATGACTCAGGTCTCGGTTTTCCACCAGGCCCCGAGGCACGGAACACCCTGGTGACGCGTTCGCATGCGACTGGAGCCCGTTCCGGGACTTTCAGTGGAACAAGAGTATGCTTGGTGTTTCACGACGACCTGACCTGGCCTTGTAAACGTGGCGGAATCCCCCCCTCAGCAGTTCGGCAAGTACGTCCTTCTTTCGAAGATTGCCGCGGGCGGCATGGCCGTCACCTACCGCGCCCGGATGACGGGGGCCGCGGGCGTCACGAAGCCTTGCGTCATCAAGCAGATCCTCCCCCACTTCGTGGACGAGGCGGACTTCGTCGAGATGTTCATCGGCGAGGCGCGGCTGGTGGCCAGCATGAGCCACAGCAACATCGCGCAGGTCTTCGACTTCGGCGAGGTGGGCGGCCAGTACTTCATCGCCATGGAGCTGGTGCAGGGCCAGCCCTTGTCCAAGGTGCTGCGCCGCGCGCAGCGCGCGGGCATGGGGTTCTTCCCGGAGCCGCTCGCGCTGCATGTGGCCAGCAAGCTGTGTGACGGCCTGGACTACGCGCACCGCCACGTGGGCGAGGACGGCGTGGAGATGGGCCTGGTGCACCGGGACGTCTCGCCCGACAACGTCCTCATCTCCTACGAGGGCGAGGTCAAGGTCATCGACTTCGGCATCGCCAAGGCCACCAGCGCCGTGGAGGCGAAGACGTCTCCGGGCACGCTCAAGGGCAAGTACCCGTACTTCTCCCCGGAGCAGGCGCAGGGCCGGCAGGACCTGGACGCCCGCACGGACGTGTACGCGGCGGGCGTGGTGCTCTACGAGATGGTGTGCGGCAAGCGCCCCTACGAGGGCGAGTTCGTCACCGTCCTGCCGCGCATCCTCACGGGCGACTGTCTGCCGCCGTCGGCGAACAACCCGACGGTGAGCCCTGATTTGGAGACGGTCATCGGCAACGCGATGGCCATCGACCGGGAGGCGCGCTACCAGACGGCGAAGGAGCTGAGCGAGTCGCTGGTGGAGCTGCTCTACCGCGACAACCCGCGCTTCACGCCGACGATGCTGTCGCAGCTCATGGCGTACCTCTTCGCCGAGGAGCTGATGGCGGAGGGGCGCAAGGCGGAGGTGACCCCCGCCTTCAAGGAGCAGGTCGCGCTGTGGCAGGCGGGCATCGTGGAGCCGTCACAGGGCCGGGCCCGGCCCCTGTCGTCGGGGAGCGTGTCGCGGCCCTCGAGCCCCGGCATGCGCTCCAGGCCCGGCAGCGAGGGAGGCGCGCGGCCCCCGAGTGACGGCGCGCGACGCTCCGCTCCGGGCAGCAACCCCGACATGCGCAAGGTGTCGAGCGCGGGCGGACGCCGTGCGACGAACACCGGCATCCCGCGCGCGGAGACCACCGGCGCGGGCCGCAAGTCCGGCTCCTACGAGCGCCCCGGTCCGCCCGTCCCGGAGCTTCCGGACGAGCCCGCCACGGACGCGGGCATCGACATCCTCAAGACGTACGTCCCCACCGTGGTCCCCGCCGCCGTGGCCGCGATGGGCGACGACCCCCGGGACACGCCGGTGGAAATTCCCGTCGTCACCGCGCAGGCGGTGGCGCCGCAGCCCTCGGGTTCGGCGCGCACGTATACGGGGACGGGGTTCCGCACCGCGGCGGACGAGGCTCGCGAGAAGCTGGCCCGCGAGGAGGCCGAGCGCGGGGCGAAGCGGCAGAAGGACATGCGGACGATGACCCTCTACATGTTCGGGTCCGCCATCGTCCTGCTGTTCGTCGCGCTCTTCTACCACTTCGTCATCAAGTCCGACCCGCCCCCGGAGGCGGTGGCGGTCCACACCACCACGCTGCGAATCACGTCCACGCCCGCGGGCGCCAGCGTGAACCTCAACGGCAAGGACGTGCCGGGCAAGACGCCCGTGACGCTGGACGGCGTGCGCGTGGGTGAGGCCAACACCCTGGCGCTCACGATGCCCGGGTATTCGACGTGGATCCGCCGCTTCACCCCGGCGTCGGTGTTGCTGGAGCCGATGAACGCGGAGCTGGAGGCGCTCAAGCCTCCGGAGCCCGCGCCCGTCGCGGTGGCGCCCGTGGACGACAAGGCGGATGACGACGTCGTGTCCCTCGTCGGGGCCGAGCAGGATGGCGGCGGCGCGGCGACGGACGACGCGGGCACGGTGGCCGTGGCGGCGGAGGGCAGGCCCGCCGAGCAGCAGCAGGCCGCGGTCGAGAAGATGACCGCGTCGCAGCGGGCACTTCATGAGGTGGACTACCCCACGCGGCTGTTGGTGCTGCGGCCCCAGTACAACGCGGCGCCCATCCCCGAGTACTCGACGGCCTCCATCGACCTGAACCCCTCGCTGTCCTACTCGGTGTGGACACAGGGCAGCGCGTCGCTGGCCGAGGGTCGGGGGACCGCGTCGGGGACGCTGGTGTACTTCATCGAGGGCGAGGGCCCGGCGGACTCGAGCTTCGGATTGTTGAGCGCGTCCACGCGGACCATCAAGAACGCTCGCAAGCTGCATGTGTTCGCGGTGGATGACAACGGGCCGGAGGACAACAGCGGCACGGTGCGCGTGAACCTCCGGCAGTCCGCGTATGTGCCTCCGCGCTCGCTCACGTTCGACGCGAAGGAGCACGCCCTGCAGCTCAAGCCCGAGCACCAGGTGGTGCTGCGCGGCCTGAATCCGCGCGCGACGTACCTGTTCACGGTGCGCGACGACTTCGCGGAGGTGCGCCCCGGGGCGAATGGACGCATCCAGCAGATGCTGTGCGTCGAGCGGGGCACGGAGCCGGCCTCGGTGCGCGCCACGCATCGCATCCTCGAGACGGGCAAGCGCTACCAGATCACCGACACCGAGGACCTGCGCTGCTTCTTCCCGGACGTGAAGCGCGAGGACAACCAGGGCGCGCTCGAGGTGGACATCGTCGATGCCACCGCGATGACTCGCAAGGAGCGCGCCGCCGCGCTCAAGGGCTCGCGCCGCTCGGAGCGGTAGTCGGGCCCAGTCGGAACGGACGCTTCTCGCGAGCGGCGTCCTCCTCGTGGCGCCGCCATCCAGGGAGGTCGGCCGCGCGGAGAGGCGGTGGACGCGGACGACAGACACGCGGGCCCCGGCTTCGCTCGCTCACGTGCCCAGGTGCTGGGTCGACCTGCCCCCTCCGCTCTGGGGTAGCAGGCGACGGGGCGAGCCCTCCATGCGCCTCCCGGTCGGCGAGCATGAGCCGGAGCCGTTCATCGGGGGCTCGGCGACATGCGTTCCCGGACCTGGGCGGGGTGCCTAACCTGTCCCTGTCGCACCCCGCATTCAGACGGGGCGCGATGCGAGCTGACAGCTTCCCGCCGTAAGGGCTATCGGGGCCCGTGTCGCACTCGTGGCCCGGCTCGACAAGACGGGAAAGGCACGTGGGCGCGGAGCCGAGGAGGGCACCGGGCCCACGAGTCTATCCAGGCTCCTCGCGTGAGCGCATCAGCGCCGCCAGCTCGCCGTCCCCCGGGAACGGGCTGTGCTCCAGCGCCGAGATGACGGCCTTGCGGTCCGCCTCGCCCTTGTTCTGGCTGAGCTTGAACTTGCCCTCCAGCCGCGTCACCCGGAGCTCGAACGCGACGATGCCGCCGAGCAGCCGGTTCACGTACTCCTGGGACTGCTCCATCGTCCACGGGGGAGCGTTGCCGGCCTCGTAGCGCGCCGCCGTGTCTCGCAGGATGCGCAGCACCTCGTCGCGAGACTCGATGACGCTGGGCCTGCCGTACGCGTGCACCGTGGCGTAGTTCCACGTGGGCACCTGGGAGCCCGTCGTGTACCAGGTGGGTGACACGTAGGCGTGGGGCCCCTGGAAGATGACCAGCGCGTCGCGCTCGGCGGGGAACGTGCGCCACTGCGGGTTCGGCAACGCCATGTGCGCGAGCAGTCGCAGCGCGCCCGCCGCGTCCCGCTCGACGAGGAACGGCAGGTGCGTGGCGAAGGGCGCGCCGTCCTGGTCCATCGTCACCAGCACGGCGAAGGCGTGCCGCGTCATCAGCGACAGGAGACGCTCCGCGTCCCGTTCCTCGAAGTGGCGGGGGATGTACATGCCCCCTTGCGTCCCCCGGGTGGGGCCACCGCGTCAACCGGGGCTTAAGAACCGCGCAAGGTTTGTCCCCTACCTTGGTTCTCGTGCGCGGGGCCGGCGCGCGCTTCGACGTGTGTTGCGGGGAGACACCATGAAGCTCAAGGCAGGCATGTTGGCGGCCGCGCTGGTTGGCGCGGGCTGTGGCACCCAGAAGACGCAGGACACCACCGAGCAGCAAGCCGTGGTCGCCGTCGCGGGAGCCATCAACGAGGCGCAGTCCGCGGACGTTCCCCTCGGCTCCCGGTTCCTGGAGGGGTTGCCGCTCGAGGTGCGTCGCTGGGAGCACGAGGGCTTCCAGTGCGACGCCGAGCCGGAGACCGCCGAGGTGGAGGTCTGCGGACAGGGCTTCCCCTCCGAGCTCCATCTGTCCTGGACCGACTGCGAGGCGCGCGCCCGTGGGCCCCGTGGCGGAGGTTGTGGATGGGAGCGGCCGCCCGCGCCCGGTGGCGGCCCCAGGCCCGAGGACTCCGAGCGCGGTGAGGCCACGGGTGTGGTCTCCTCGGGCACGGTGGAGGTGGTGACGGCCATCGCTCCGGTCGAGGCCTGCGGTGAGGACGCGCCGCTGCGCTTCGAGCAGCAGTCCACGCACGACATCACCCACACCCTGGAGGATGGCCGGAGCGCGAAGATGGCGGGCAGCATCGCGTCCACTTCGGTGCGAGTGCCCGGCGCTCGCCAGACGCTCAGCCGCGCTGTCACCGTCGACACGACGCGCACGCACCTCGACGCGGAAGGGACGGTGCTCGACAGCCTGCACCTCACGGGCTCGCTGGAGGAGACCTTCGACGCGGAGGCGGACTCGCCCACGCGCACCAGCAACGGCACGCTCACCGCCACGCTCGCGGATGGCAGCGCGTCCTCGGTGACGCTCACGGGCATCGTCCGGGTGCCGCCGTCCGTCTGCGCGTGGCCGCTCGCTGGCACGCAGGTGCGGACGGGTGCGGAGGGAACCACGAACACGCTGGTGTTCGGACCCGAGTGTGGACAGGCCACGCTCGATGGCGAGGCCATCACCCTGCCCGCGCGTCCGCTCGGGCCCCGTGACGGAGGGTTCGGTGGCAAGCCACCTCGGGGCGGTGGCCCCCGCGGTGGCGGGCGCTGAAGCCTCGGCATACTCCACCCCAGGCCCCTGAAACGACACGAGGCGCGGCGCCTGCTTCCGGCACCGCGCCCCATGAGTCCGCGCATCCCCGGCCTCAGGCCGGGAGACGCCGCCTCAGATGTCGAGGTTCTGCACGTCCAGCGCGTTGCGCTCGATGAACTCGCGCCGCGGCTCCACCGCCTCGCCCATCAGCAGCGAGAAGATTTCGTCGCTCTCCACCGCGTCCTCCACCCGCACCTGCAGCAGCGTGCGCGTGAGCGGATTCATCGTCGTGTCCCAGAGCTGCTCCGGGTTCATCTCGCCCAGACCCTTGTAGCGCTGCAGGCCCAGGCCCTTCTGCGCGTCCTTGCGCAGCGCCGCGTGGACCTCCTGCACCGAGTACGCCGTCACCGTCCCGGCATCCACCTTCACCTTGTACGGCGCGTCCCCCAGGGACTTGAACGCATCCCGCAGGGCCACCAGCTCCACGTACTCCGGCGACGACAGGAACGCGTGGTCGAACACCGTCGGCCGCATCGCGCCGTTCACGTCCGTGCGGAACACCAGCTTCTTCGTCCCGTTCTCCGTGTCCGTCTCCACCTCGTGCGACACCCGGCCCAGCACGTCCGGCATGCGCCGCTCGAACTCCGCGTACGCGCCCTTCACCGCCGCCGCCAGCGCCGCCTCGTCGCCCAGCACCTCCGACGTCAGCCGCGCGCCCTGCACCACCGCGTCCACCACCCGCGCGTCGCGCCGCTTCGCCTGCTTCTCCAGCCGCTCCTCGTACGTAATCACCTTCTCGAGCAGCGCCTTCAGGTCCGCCCCACCCACCTCGCCCGAGGGCGTCAGCACCCGCCCGTGCTCCGTGGCGATGCCCAGCAGGTACTCGTCCAGCGCGCGCTGGTCCTTGACGTACTTGTCCTTCTTGTTGCGCGTGACTTTGTAGAGCGGCGGCTGCGCGATGTAGAGGTAGCCCTTCTGCAGGAGCTCCGGCATCTGCCGGAAGAAGAACGTCAGCAGCAGCGTGCGGATGTGGCTGCCGTCCACGTCGGCGTCCGTCATCAGGATGATGCGGTGGTAGCGCGACTTCTCCGGGTTGTAGTCCTCCGGCCCGATGCCCGTGCCCAGCGCCGTGATGAGCGTGACGATTTCGGCGCTCGTCAGCATCTTCTCGAAGCGCGCCTTCTCCACGTTCAGAATCTTGCCGCGCAACGGGAGGATGGCCTGGTTGCGCCTGTCCCGCCCCTGCTTCGCGGAGCCACCTGCGGAGTCACCCTCGACGATGTACAGCTCGCTCTCGTGCGGGTCGCGGCTCTGGCAGTCCGCCAGCTTCCCGGGGAGGCCGCCGCCGTCCAGCACGCCCTTGCGGCGCACCGTCTCACGCGCCTTGCGCGCCGCGATGCGCGCCCGGCACGCATCGCCAATCTTGGCGACGATCTTCTTGCCCACCATGGGCGTCTCTTCCAGGAAGGTGGCGAGCTGGTCGTTGACCATCTGCTCGACCAGGCCCTTCACCTCGCTGTTGCCCAGCTTCGTCTTCGTCTGCCCCTCGAACTGGGGGTTGGGCAGCTTCACGGAGATGACCGCGGACAGGCCCTCGCGCGCGTCCTCGCCCGCGGGCGCCTCCTTCAGGTCCTTCCAGAGGCCACCCTTCTCCGCGTAGCTGTTGAGCGTGCGCGTCAGCGCGGCCTTGAAGCCGGACAGGTGGCTGCCACCCTCGTGGGTGTTGATGTTGTTGGCGAAGGTGTAGATGCGCTCGTCGTAGCCGTCGTTCCACTGCATGGCCAGCTCGAGCGACACGCCGTCCTTCTCCACCTGGAAGGCGATGGGCTTGTCGTGCAGCACCTGCTTCGACTTGTTGAGGAACTCCACGAACGAGGAGATGCCTCCGTCGAACTTGAAGTCGTGCTCCTTGTTCGTGCGCTCGTCGCGGATGCTGATGTGCAGCCCCGCGTTGAGGAACGCCAGCTCACGCAGCCGCTGGCTGAGCGTCTCGAAGTTGAAGTCCACCGTCTCCATCACGGTGCTGTCCGGCTTGAACGCGATGAGCGTGCCGCGCTTGTCGGTGGTGCCCACCTCCTGCGGCGCCCCCTGCGAGACGCCTCGGGAGTAGGCCTGCTCGAACACCTTGCCGGCGCGCTGGACGCGGACCTTGAACCACTCCGAGAGGAAGTTCACGCACGTGACGCCCACGCCGTGCAGTCCGCCGGAGACCTTGTAGGCCCCGTTGCCGAACTTGCTGCCGGCGTGCAGCTCCGTGAGGACGACCTCCAGCGTGTCCTTGCCCTTGAACTTGGGGTCGGGGTGAGGACCCACGGGGATGCCGCGCCCGTTGTCCTGGACGCTCAGCGAGCCGTCCACGTGGATGACGACCTCGATGTCCGTGCAGTGGCCCGCGAGCGCCTCGTCCACGGCGTTGTCGACGACCTCGTACACGAGCTTGTGGAGCCCGTAGGTCATCGTGTCGCCGATGTACATGCCAGGGCGCTTGCGAACGGCCTCCAGGCCCTCGAGCTTGGTGATGCTATCGGTCCCATACTCCACGGGCGGCAAAGCGACCTCGGCGCCAGTAGCGGGGGTCTTTTCCATGTGATGCTGTCCTTGGGAAAAGGAGCCTTGCAGAAGGCCTGTGCCTACCATTTAGAGGCACACTGAACAAGAGTAACGAGCCCGCGCAAAGCTGCGTAAATATTCGTGAAAATCGCTTGGCCGCCCCCTCGGGCGGCGGCGCCCCGGGAGCGGGGGTTCAGGCGTCGAACCGCGGCGGCGGCAGGCGCTCCTCCAGCGCGGAGATCAACTCCTCGAAAACAGCTTTGCGGGCGAAGAGATGCCGGGTGACGAGCACCCGTCCCTCTTCCTTGAGGAACAGACCGAGCACGTTCCCCCGCCGACCGAGCCGGCGCACTGAATCAATCTGGCCCCAGTGCAAATCCAGCTCGCTGGCGCTGAAGGGGCGGGCCACGCGCACGCCGCGCGCGTCCAGGGTGACGCCCCAGCCGGTGCGCGGGCGCAGCCGGTGGAGGGCCACGAGGAAGGCGAGCATCAGCCCCGCGCTCACCCCGGCGCGAGCCAGCTCCTGCACGCCGCCGCCGTCCTGGGCGTTGGCCAGGGCCCAGGCCGTCAATACCGCCAGCACGCAGGCGCCCAGGAAGAGCGCGATACGGGGGACGCGAGGGTCGAAGGCGTAGAAGCGCTGGCTCGTCATGAGTGCGGGCGCACCCTACCCGTCCTGGAGGACGGGTGCGCGCTTTTGCGCGGTGCGATGTTCGCCGCCCGGCGCGGGCACCCTAGGCTGGGGGCGTCCCATGACCGATGCCGAACTGAACGACCGCCTCCTCACCAACGTCATCGCCTTCAAGCACCTGCAACGGGAGCGGGGCATGCTGCGCCACTTCGGCGCCCCGGGCCTGGATGCCTTCAGCCTGCCGACCCATCCCGCCGAGTCCCACTTCCAGCAGGCCTGCTTCCGGACGACCCAGGCGCTCGCCGAGGGACTGCCCGCGCTGGAGGACTTCTACCGGCGCCAGGGCATCCCCGCCTGGCGCGTGGCGGTGCTGCCCGGCCAGGACGAAGGGGCCAGGCTGCTGGGCGCGCACGGCTATCGCCCCGACAACCGGCTGCCCGCCATGGGGCTGGCGCTGGCGGACATCCCGGACGAGCGCCCCACCTTCCCCCTCGTGGAGACCGAATCCCAGGAGGAGATGGTGGCGCTCAACGTCCGCGTCTGGGGCAAGTGGGACGACCTCCTCTGCGTGTGGAACCAGCCGCCCCGGCTGCCCGTGCACACGCTGGTCGCGCGCGAGCAGGGCCGCGCGCTGGCGTGCGGCTTCAGCCTGGACGTGGACGACACCGCGGGCGTGTACATGGTCGTCACGCTGCCGGAGGCGCGGGGCCGGGGGCTGGCCGCGGAGGTGATGAAGGGCCTGCTCTCCGGGGCCCGCGCCCGGGGCCTCGCCGCCTCCGTGCTCCAGGCCACCGAGCAGGGCCGGAGCGTGTACCGCAAGCTCGGCTACCGCGAGCTGGGGGACTGGGTGAACTGGGCGCGCGTCGCTTGAGGAGAAAGCCTCAGCGCAGCGCCTCCAGTTCCTCCAGGATGGCGAACACCTGCGAGGGCTGGCGCGCCTCGCCGAGCCGCGCGGACAGCCCTCGCGCGGCGAGCCGGGCCACGTGCGCCATGCGCACCAGCCGCACGCGCCCCAGCTCCCCGTCCACCGCCGCCACCACCAGCCGCAGCGGACGGCCGTCGGGCGTGTCCACCGCCAGCCCCTTGGCCAGCGTCACCAGGGCCGCCACGGGGGATGCGCCCGGCACGAAGACGTGGGGCACGGCCACCTCGCCGCCCACCGCGCACGAGGACGTGATGTCGCGCCGGCGCAGGCTCTCCGCCAGGCGCGGCGCGTCCACGCCGGGCAGCTCCACCGCCAGCCGCCCCGCCACCACGTCCAGCACGTCCTCCCAGCCCTCGCAGGACAGCTGGAGCACCATCCGCTCGGGCGCCAGGAGCGGCGCCAGCGCCGGCACCGGCGCGTCCGAGGGCCCCCTGCGCACGGGGAACTCCGCGTCCAGGAAGTCGCGCACCCGGGCCAGCTGCGCCCCCGACAGCCGACGCCGCGCCAGCTCCAGGAAGAGCGTCCCGGAGCCCGGCACGTCCTCCAGGTACTCGGACACGTAGGGGCTGACCCGGTTCGCCACATCCATCAACAGGCTGGGAGGCACGTCCAGCTCCCGGGCAATCGCCGTGAGCCGCTCCACCGTGGGCGGCGCGTCCACGCCGTTCTCCACCCGGCTGAGGTACGCGCTCGACACACCGATGCGCCTTGCCAGGTCCCTCAGGGACAGGCCCGCGTCCACCCGCAACAGTCGCAGCGTCGCACCCAGGTGCATGGTGGTGTGCTCAGCTCCTCGAGGCCGCCGTCCGAGGGGAGACCGGGTCCGCGGCGGCGACGGCCTGGGTCACCGGCTCCGACTCGTGCACCACGAGCAGCGAGCCCGGCGCGTCCCGGATGATGCGCTCGCGGTGCAGCCCGAAGACGCGGTCCTCCAGGCCCCACTGCGCGCCCATGCCCACCACCAGCAGGTCGTAGCCTCCCTGGCGGATCTCCTCGAGCACCGCGTCCTCCGGGGACTCGTGCCGCACCACCTTCAGCCGCACGGCCGAGCCCTCCGCCGCGGGGAACAGCTCCTCCACCTGCGCGCGCGCGTGGGTGTTCTCGTGGGACGTCACGTGCAGCACGGTGACGTCCGCGCCCGCCTGCTTCATCAGCCGCCGCGCCAGCTTCAGCGCCGCGCGGTCATGCCGGCTGCCGATGAAGGGCACCAGCACCCGCTTCACGTCGGACAGGCCCCGGTCCACCAGCACCGCCACCGTGCCGCCGGCCGCGTCCTTCATCACCTCGTGCACCGTGCCGCCCAGCACCGTCTGGCTGAACAGCGGCTTGTGCCAGCCCAGCAGCACCAGGTCCGCGCGCCGGGCCTCGGCCGTGCGGCGGATGTCCTGCGCGGGCTCCGTGGACACGAACGACAGCGGCCGCACCGACAGCCCCAGGCTCCGCGCCCGGCCGAGCAGCGGCGCCAGCGCGCCCTCGCCCTCGGCGGACTCCTCGGACACACCTGCGCGCGGCTCGGCCTCGCGCAGGGACACGCGCTCCGGGTGCACCAGGTGCAGGGCGTGCAGTTGCGTGGCCTCCGTGCCGGAGAGCGCCTTGGCCAGCGTGGCCATGCCCGGCCCGGCCTGCTGATGGGAGACGCACATCAGCATCGTGTAGGGCGTCAGGCCCGGGGCCATGACCGGCGCCAGCTCCAGCTTGTCGCGCGCCATCTCCTCCAGCGGGTAGATGAGGCGCAGCAGCGGCGTGGTCATGAACGTGGTCACCAGCGCCATGATGACCATCATGGTGAAGAGCGTGGGCGAGATGACGCCCAGGTCCAGGCCCAGGTTGAGGACGATGAGCTCCATCAACCCGCGCGTGTTCATCAGGATGCCGACGGCGCCCGCCTCGCGCCAGCGCATGCCCGTCAGCCGCGCCGCCACCGCGCTGCCGCCGAACTTGCCCAGACAGGCCAGCAGGATGATGACCCCGCAGGTCATCCAGGCCTCCGGCGTGTTGAGCAGGCCAATCTGCGTGCGCAGGCCGCTGAAGGCGAAGAACAGGGGCAGGAGCAGCACCACCGCCGTGTCCTCCAGCTTCTCCACCAGCGCCTCGGCCAGCCCCCCCTCCTTGGGGATGACGGCGCCGAAGAGGAACGCGCCGAAGAGCGCGTGGATGCCGATGAGCTCCGTGGCGAGCGCGCTCGCGAGCAGCAACAGCAGCGTGCCCGCCACCACGTTCTGCGTCAGGCCCTCGCGGCTGGCCACGCGCGCGCCCAGCCGGGCGAGGAACGGCCGCACCGCCAGCAGCATGAACGCGATGTAGCCCACCGCGAACGCCGTGGTGAGCGCCGCCTCCGCCAGGCTCGCCGCGCGGACGATGGACACCACGAAGGCCAGCAGGCACCACGCCGTGACGTCATCCACCGCGGCGCACGTAATCGCGATGGCGCCGATGCGCGACTGCAGCAGCCCGCGCTCGGCGAGGATGCGCGCGAGCACCGGGAAGGCCGTGATGCTCATCGCCACGCCCATGAAGAGCACGAACGAGGAGAACGGCACGCTCGGGTCCGACAGCGACTTGTAGAGCCACAGCGCGCCCGCCACCGCGCCCAGGATGAAGGGCACCACGATGCTCGTGTGGCTGATGGCCACCGACGCATGGCCCCGGCCCTTGAGCATCTTCGGGTCCAGCTCCAGTCCGATGAGGAACATGAACAGCACCAGGCCCACCTGGCTCAACATCTTGAGCACGGGCATGGAGCTGGCCGGGAACAGCGCGTCCATCAGGTCCGGCGCCAGCCACCCCAACAGCGACGGCCCCAGCACGATGCCCGCCACCACCTCCGCGATGACCAGCGGTTGGCCCAACCAGCGCGCGCCCCGGCCAATCAACCTCGACACGCCGATGATGACGATGAGCTGCGTGATGAGCAGGGTGAGCGGGTTGAAATGCATCCGGCCTCCTTCGGCAACGCGCCTGTTAAGTGAGCACTTACCAGCCCACCTCGCGAAGCGTCAAACGCACATTGCGCGCGGGGAGGCGACGGACGTCAGGCCGCCTGGTGCCTGCGCACGGCGTCCAGCAGCGTGTCCACGTCCACGGGCTTGCGCAGGTGTCCACACGCGCCAATCTCCTCGGCCACCTGACGGGCGTTGGCGGACGCGGAGAAGACGAGCACGGGGATGTCACGCCACGCGGGCACCTGGCGCATGGCCCGCGCGAAGCCGGCGCCATCCAGCACGGGCATCATCATGTCGAGCAGCACGAGCACGGGCAGCGACGACATGTCCCCGAGGACGTCGAGCGCGTGCTTGCCATTGATGGCCCCCGTCACCGAATAGCCCGCGTCGCGCAGCACCTCCTCCAGTGCCTCGCGCAGGTCCGCGTCGTCGTCCACCACCAGCAACGGCCCAGTCACGCACTCGCCTCCTTCTCTCGACCCCACCACCCGACGGCCTCGAGACTATCTCGCGCCACCCACGCATACGTCACATGTCTCGACGGGAGGCGGGCGCCCCGCCCCAGGCTCGTGTCGTGTTGTCGGCGCGGTGTTGAGCATTGGCCAATACGAGCCAACGGCGGCGTGTGCATCTGGGGATTCCTCGTGAAGCAGTGAAGCGCGCTGGGTGACGAGCGACCGCGCGGACTCTCGGGTGCTGGGAGTCGATACGCGTTCGGGGGCGAACGGGGCCTCACCCCCGAGACCTAAGGGTGCGACATCCTCTGTCTCGGAGACACCGTCCCCGTGTTTCACGACGTGCGCGCGAGAGGGCCCGCCCCCATCTCCTTGCCTCGCCCGCGCGAGGACCGAAGGGGGCCATGGAGGCCCGCCAGCGCGCGCGGACGGAAGCCGGGGGGCACCATGACCGAAGCACTCTCTCGCCGTGCCGCGCTGGGGCACGCCGCCGTCGCGGGGCTGGGCCTGCTCACGGCCGCCCCGCGCGCCCAGGCCCAGCGAAGCATCAAGGAGGACCTGCCGGTGGTGCGCGCGCTGCTCGCCGCCGAGCGTGACGCCGTCGCGACGCATGACGCCCTGGCCGGCGTGCTCGCGGCCGCGCCCGCCACCGACGCGCTGTTCGCCTTCCGGGGGCTGCTCGAGGCGCTCCTCTCGCGCTTCCGCCAGCAGCACGCGGAGCACGCCGAACGGCTGGTGGACGCGCTCGTCCAGCAGCGAGGCACCGACGACGTGGGCGCGGGCACGGCGAGGCTCCCCGAGGACTTCGCGCCCTGCCTCCAGAACGCGCTCGACCTGCTGACCAACCTGGAGAAGGCGTGCGCCCTCACCTGCACCCAGGCGCAGACCGCCCTGAGGCTCGACGCCAACGGGGGGCTCGCCGCGAGCCTCGGCGCGGTCGCCTCCCAGCGCTTCGTCGTGCTGAACCTGCTCGCGCGCGGCCTCGCCACCCCGCCCGCGGCCACCGCGAACCAGCCCGCGGACGCGCTCGCGAGCCTCGTCGCCGCGTGGGTTCCGCGCACGCTGGCCATCAGCCTGGACGACGGCGCGGGCCTCGACGACGAGACCGGGCTGCCCTTCTACGACGTGACCCGCTGAAGGAGCCCCCCATGACTGCGAACCCGCGCCTCGCCCGCCGCCGCGTCCTCCAATGCCTGGGCCTCGCCACGGGCGCCCACGCGCTCGGGGCCTGTGATGCCCCCATGGAGTACCGGCCGAACCAGGAGGTGAACCCCATCGAGCGCGCCCGGGAGGTGGGCGCCCTCAACACGCTGCTCGCCGCCGAGTACTCGCTCGTCGCGGCCTACGCCCAGGCCACCTCGCGCCTCGTGGCCGCGCGCGATGACCCGGCGCGCCCCCAGGCGGAGCGGGAGCTGGCCGTGCTCGCGCTCGGGCTGGCGCAGGCCTTCCAGCAGCATCACGCCGCGCACGCGGCGCTGCTCGCCCGGACGATGACGGACCTGGGCGCCATCCCCGTGCGCGAGGACACGGTCTCCTACGCGCCGCCCGCGGGCTTCAAGCCCTCCGTCGGCAACGTCCTGAAGCTGTCGGCCAACGAGGAGCGCCGCTCCATCATCGCCTTCACCCGCGTGCTCGCCTCCATCCAGACGCCGAACACGCGCTTCGTGCTCGCCTCCATCCAGGGCATCCACGCGCAGCACTTCGCGGTGCTCACGGCCCTCGTCGAATCGCGCCTGGAGATGGCGCCCGCGCTCGACGCCTCGCGCGTGGTGCCCCGCCCCTTCGTCGCCTCCACCGAGGAGTTGGGCGGCGGCGAGGGGCTGGGCGCGGAGCCCGACCTCGCCGTCGGAGACGCGGGCTGACGAAGAAGCCCTACCGCCAGGACAGCTCGAACTCGCTGTCCAGCAGCGCCACCTGCCGCCCGCTCACGCGCACGTCGCGGGCGCCCACCGCCTCCAGCGCGCCGCGCAGCACGCCCTCGTGGTACGCGGCGGGCATGAAGTCGCGGCGCATGATGAAGCGCGCGCTGCGCTCGCCCGTCCACACCGGGTAGCGCTCCCCGTAGCTCACCGCCATGCGGTACGCGTCACCCAGGGACTCGAGCAGCAGGCGGGGACTGCCCGCCGACTCCGCCAGGAGCTCCCGACCGAACAGCGACGCCAGGAAGTCCACCGTGGCCTGCGCGCCCATGCGCTCGAGCACCTCGTCGAAGCCGCCCTGCCGGGGCGCCAGCAGCCGCGCCGCCGTGGACACCATGCGCAGGTAGCGCGACACCGAGTAGAGCTGGAACGGGTTGATTTCCCACACGCCCGCCACGCCCTTGCACCGCGCGACGGAGCCCTCTCCGCCCAGGAACGCGATGACGTGCAGCGCGCCGCGGAAGAACATCCCGCGCGCCTGGTCGTCCTCGGTCGCGGCCAGCCGACGCTGCTCCAGCTCCCACGCCGCGCCACCACCGCTCACATCCATGCTCACGTACATGGTCGTCTCCCCCGAGGGGCTCGCACTGCCTCGGCTCAGGGGACACGTCCGGCGCTGCTCAGGTCTTTCTGTGTTCGCCGGATTCCCCCCACTTCCTAGGTGCCAACCCTCTCATATTTTTCTACCCCTGTCGAATGGTTCGAGATGGCCCCGGGGTCCGGACCAGGTTCCGCCAGCGTACGAAACGCCCGGATTCCAGGCACATGGACGTCTCGGAGGCCACGAGCCTGGAGGTCCCTCGGAGTGCGGGGGACCTGGGAGGTGCGGGGAAGGGCCCTTCCCGGGCGGCGCCCGGGTCAGCGGGCGGCGAGCACGGACTCGGCGGCGCGCAGGCCCGCGCCGGCCTCCGCCCGGTGACCGGCGGCGAGCAGGGCGCGCTCCACGGCGCCCACGGTGACGAGCACGTCGCCGGGGCCCACGCGGTTCATGTGGCCCACGCGGAAGTAGCGCGTCTTGAGGTCCGGGTGGAGCCCGCCGGCAATCACCACGCCCTCGGCCTTCACGCGCCCGACGAGCGAGGCGTCCACGCCCTCCGGGTAGTAGACGGCGCTGAGCGTGTTCGCCGTCACCGCCTCCGACACGGGCAAGAGGCGCAGGCCCAGCGCGCTCCACGCGGCGCGGAAGGCGCGGGCCAGGCGCTGGTGACGGGCGAAGCGCGCCTCCATGCCCTCGGCCAGAATCTGCCCCAGGCTCACGTCCAGCGCGCTGACGAGGTTGACGGGCGGCGTGGCGAAGTACGAGGGCTTGCCGCCCGCGTACGCCTCCATGATGGGCAGCCACTCCGCCCAGTCCGAGTACACGCTGGCCACCGGCGCCTTGCGGCCCTTCCACGCCGCCATCGCCTGGGGGCTCGCGGTGACGAGCGCGAGGCCGGGCGGCACGCCCACCGCCTTCTGGCTCGCCGTCAGGTACACGTCCGCGCCCCACGCGTCCTGGTGGAACACCTCGCCCGCGGTGGCGCAGACGCCGTCCACCACCGACAGCACGCCGAGCGCGCGCGCGGCCTTCACCAGCCCCTCCACCGGCGCGAGCACGCCCGTGGACGTATCCACGTGCGTGACGGTCATCACCTTGAAGCCGCCGCGCTCCAGCTGGGACTTCACCTCCGCCACCGAGGGCGCGTCGCCCGGGGAGGCGCGCACGTGCGTCACCTTCGCGCCGTGCCGCTCGAGAATCTTCGCCATCCGGTCACTGAAGTAACCGGTGTTCACCACGAGGGCCGCGTCGCCGGGCTCCACCAGGTTGGCCACGGCCATCTCCATGGCCAGGGTGCCGGAGCCGGAGACGACGAAGGGCTGCGCGGAAGGGGCGAGGCACACCTCGCGCAACCGCTGCAGCGCCCGGCCGAAGGTGACGATGAAGGCCGGGTCCGTGTGGCTGAGCGAGGGGGCGCCCAGCGCGCGCAGCACCTCTTCCTCGAACTCCACGGGCCCCGGAATCATCAGCAGTTCTCTCACGGCGTCACCACTCCTCAGGGGGCTCGGGGGCTCCGAGCGGTTGGGCGTCACGGTATAGGCACGGGGGACGACGGGCGGGAGCGTGGGCCCCGCCAGGGCGCACTCACAGTCTTTCGAGCAGCTCCCACAGGATGGAGAACCCCTGCCGGAAGTCCTGCAGGTGCGCCTGCTCGTTCGGCGCGTGGTAGTACTTCATGTCCCCGAAGCCTGTTATCTGCACGTCGCAGCCCTGGCGCTGCAGGTCCCTCACCAGGGGCAGCGAGCCGGTGAGCGAGAAGGGCTGCGCGTCCACGCCGCGCACGGCCTTCATCGCGTCCTTCAGCGCCTGGAGGCCGGGCGAGTCCAGCCGGCACGCGATGCCCTCGGTGCCGCCGCCCTGGAAGCGCAGGGCCAGCCGGCCGCGCCGCCCGTCCTCGGTGCGCGTGCGAGGCCAGCCGGCGGGGACCTCACCGCGCTCCAGCCGCGCGTCCAGCTCCCGCACGAAGTCCTCGGTGGCGCGCCGCACCTCGGCCATGTCGTGGAAGGGCGTCAGGCGGACGTCACCCTTCACCACCACGTCGCCGGGAATCTTGTTCTCCTTGGTGTTGGCCGCCTCCATCACGGTGGCCTTGAGGCTGGAGGTGGCGAGGAAGCCCCAGCGCTTCTCGTCCTCGTTGGGCGGGTAGCGCGCGTGGAACCAGCGGCCCAGCTCCAGCGACGCGGCCATCGCCAGCTCCAGCGCGTTCACGCAGTTCTGCGGCATGCCCGAGTGGCCGCCCACGCCCGTCACCTTCAGCTCCCACACGCTGTTGCCCGCGGTGCCCACGGTGGGGCCGAAGTTGGCGCTGTCCAGCCAGTACACCGGCTGGCCCACCAGGTCCTTGAGCCGGCCCTGCTCGGCCACGTAGCTCAGGCCCAGGCCGGGCAAATCCCCCGCCTCCTCGTTGGCGATGAGCACCACCTTGAGCGTGCGGCGCGGGCGCACGTTGGCCTCCGCCAGCTGCGCGAGCAGGTCCGTGGCCACCGCGACGTGGCCCAGGCAGTCGGTGACGCCGCGCCCGTAGAGCACGCCGTCCGGGCCCTCCCACAGCTCGAAGGGGCTGCGCTCCCAGCCCTCGGCGACCTGGTCCGCGGGGACCACGTCGAAGTGCGCGCCCACGAAGCCCACCGCGCCCTCGCCCGTGCCCTTCACGGTGAGCACCAGGCTGACGCGCGACTCGTTGCCCTGGGACGCGAGGGCCTCCGCGTGGATGAAGCCGCTGGCGATGTGCGGGGCCAGCGTGTCCAGCACCACCTGCGCGGCCAGCCGCTCCTGGGGCACCAGCCCCGCCTCCAGGTTGTTCTGCAACCGGGGCGTCAGGGCGATGAGACGGCGGAGCACATCCAGGAAGCGGTCTTCCTTCAACATGAGCGCGGACATGGGCGCGGATTGGAGCCCAGGTGCCGACAGGATGTCACTGAAAACGACGACGCCGGAGCCCCATGCAGAGCCCCGGCGT
Organism: Myxococcus faecalis; assembly: GCF_050039385.1. NCBI lineage: Bacteria > Pseudomonadati > Myxococcota > Myxococcia > Myxococcales > Myxococcaceae > Myxococcus > Myxococcus faecalis. The sequence goes on from NZ_CP144336.1 coordinate 4,530,561, forward strand.
CGAGACTTCAGCAGGCCGCGCTCAGCGGTAGGTCAGCGCCTGCGAGTCCATGCGGGCCGCCTGGCCCGTGGTGAACGTGTTCATGCAGGAGTCGTCCGTGTAGTCCATGAAGTTGGTGATGGGGTCGTTGCCCGCGGCGGAGCAGGTGTTGCGACCCGTGGGGCAGCCGTACGCGGGCGAGGCCTCCGCCGGCGTGTCGCTGACGGAGTCGTTCGTGGTGGAGCAGCCGCCCTGGAACGTGTGGTACAGGCCCAGCCAGTGGCCGACCTCGTGCGTGCCCGTGTCACCCAGGTTGTACGGCGACGCGCTGCCGCCCGGCACGCTGGAGTACAGAATCACCACGCCGTCCATCGTCGGGTTGCTGGCGTAGCTGGAGGGGAACGTCGCCCAGCCGAGCAGGCCGCCGCTCAGGTTCGCCGAGTAGATGTTGAGCGCGTTCTTGCCGCCCTTGCGCAGCGCCGTCTTCATCGCGCGCTCCGCGGACGAGCCCGAGCCCAGGTTGTACCAGGTGCTGTTCGTCGTGCGGTCCGTCGCCGTCAGCGTGAACCTGAACGGCGTGTTCGCGTACGCGGCGTTCAGCACCGCAATCTGGTTGGTAATCATGGCCGTGGTGATGTCGCCGTTCGCCACGCCCGTGCCCTTGTTGATGACGTGGAAGTAGACGGGGATGTTCACCGAGCCGTTCGGACGCGCGAAGGCAGACACCGCGCGCTCCGACTGGAAGCGGCGCTCCATGTCCGCCATCTCCTCGTGCGTCGGGTTCACGCCGCAGCCGCGACCCTCGATGGCCTGCTGACCGGGCTGCTCCTCGGCCGCCGGAGGCGTGGGCTCCGGCTGCTGGGACTCCGGAGCGCTCGAACAGCCGGACAGCAACGCCAGGACACCGATGACCACGGAGAAACGGCCACTGCGACGCGCAACGAAGCTGGACATTCCCGACTCCTCGGAAAATGCGTGGAATACGTATTTTCCACGAAAAGCTGTCTCATAGTCAAACCGTCCCCTGGTGCGACGGCGGGGGGTGGGATTGGAATGTCCGTGGAGGACACACCATGACGCGCAAATCCATTCATCGTCGGCGGGAGCTGTTCATCACGGAGCTGGGGGAGACGCCGAAGCCGCCCGGGACGGGGAAGCCCGGCGGCCCCAAGCCGATGACGACGATGGCGGTGGGCGAGGAGTCGAAGCCGCCGGACAGCGGCCCGCGCGATTGACGCGGTGCGCGTCCCTGGAGCTCCCACCGAGCATCTGCTTCGCTTCGCGTCCATGACGACTGGCGTGGTGGCACTGGTGGGCTCCCGGGAGGACATCCACATCCAGGAGGTGGGCCGGAGGCTGGAGGCCCTGGGTGTGGCGAGCGTCGTGGTGGACACGCTGACGTTCCCCGACGAGACGCGGATGTCGCTGACCGAGGACCTGGCTGGCATCCGCGTGGACGGGCGCGAGCTGGGGCGCCCCGCCGCGGCGTACCTGCGCGGGCTGCACACGCATCCGTTGGCGCACGGGGTCGACGCCTCGGAGGCGATGGCGGAGGACTGGCGCACCACGCTCACCGTGTTCCGCGAGAAGGCCACGTTCCTGTTGGGGGTGCTGGGCCGGTGGGAGCGGTTGGGGGTGCCGCTGTACAACCCGCCCTCGGCGGACTGGGGGCTGCACAAGCCCGTGCAGCTGAGCGCGCTCGGGGCCGCGGGGCTGCCGGTGCCTCGCACGCTGTGGACGAACGAGCCGGAGGCGGTGCGCCGCTTCGCCTCGGGCGGACGCGTGGCCTACAAGCCCGTCATGGGCGGGGCCGCGACGCAGGAGCTCCTGCCGGAGGACCTCACGGACGCGCGGCTCGCGGCGCTGGCCGCGTCTCCCGTCACCTTCCAGGAGCTGCTGCCCGGCGAGGACATCCGCGTCTTCGTGCTGGATGGCGAGGTCATCGCGAGCCTGCACATCGTCACCTCCGCGCTGGACTTCCGGCAGAACGAGGAGCGCATCGAGCAGGTGGTGCTCCCGGACGCGGTGGCGCGGCAGTGCGTGAGGGCGTGCGAGGTGCTCGGCCTGCGCTGGACGGGGCTGGACCTCAAGCGGGGCGTGGACGGTGAGCTGAAGTTCCTGGAGCTCAACGGCTCGCCCATGTTCCTCGGCTTCGACGCGGGCGGAGGCACGGACGTGGCCGGGCACTTCACGCGGGCGCTGGCGAAGCACGCGCGGGGCGGCTGAGGCGCGCTATCGCCACAGCGCGGCGAGCACGGTGCGCGAGGCCCCCCACGCCAGCGCGCCGAGGACGAGCACCAGCGCGGCGGTGAACAGCAGCGGGCGATGGGGACGCGGGTGCATCACCGCGCGCAGCTCCTCCGTCATCGCCGGGTCCGCGTCCAGGTCCTCGTCGTCACGGGGGGACGTCATCGCTGCTCCATCTGGTTCTCGACGAGCGCGCGGTAGCGGCCGCCGGGGATGAGCACCAGCTCGTCGTGGGTGCCTTCCTCGACGACGCGCCCCTGGTCGAGCACGACAATCTTGTCCGCGCGGCGCACGGTGGACAGGCGGTGGGCCACGACGACGAGCGTGCGTCCGGCGGCCTCACGCTGGAGGGCCTCGGTGATCGCCCGCTCCAGGGATGCGTCCAGGTGGCTGGTGGCCTCGTCGAGGAAGAGCACGCGCGGATTGCGATAGATGGCGCGCGCGAGCTGGAGCCGCTGCTCCTCGCCACCGGACAGCCGCACGCCCGCTTCGCCGATGCGCGTCTTGAGGCCGTTGGGCAGCGCGAGCAGCTCATCCAGGCACGCGGTGCGCGCGGCGTGCAGCAGTCGCTCCGCGTCCGGCGTGTCGTCGCCCAGGGCGATGTTCTCCGCGAGGGTGCCGTCGAAGATGTCGGTCTTCTGGAAGACGAAGGCCACCGAGCGGCGCAGCGCCACCGGGTCGAAGGTCTCCAGCGGCTGGCCGTCGTAGAGCACCCGGCCCTGCTCGGGGCGATAGAGGCCGTAGAGGACCTGGGTGAGCGTCGTCTTGCCCGCGCCTGAGCGGCCGACGATGGCGGTCATCTTCCCCGCGGGCAGCGTGAAGCTCACGTCGTCCAGCACGGGCGGCTCGTTGGGGGAGCCGTAGCGGAAGGTGACGTGGTCCAGGCGCAGCTCGGGGGCGCGGGTGAGGGCGCCGGTGCCTTGCGCGGTGTCGTCGCGCAGCTCGGGCGTGGACTCGTAGACGATGTCCACGCGGCGCAGGGAGATGACCACGTCCTGGAGCTGGTGGATGAACATCACCAGGTTCTGCATGGGCGCGAGCGCGAGGCCGAGAATCGCGAGCGTCGCCACCATCTGCCCCAGCGTGAGCCGGCCTTCGAGGACCAGGTGCGCCTCGTAGACGAGGATGCCCATGGACACGGCCTGATTGACCAGCTGCGCGCCGGAGGTGTGCACGGTGTCGTGCAGCCAGATGCGGCGCGCGGCCTCGGCCTCGCGGGCCTGGAGCTTCTCCCAGCGCGTGCGGGCCTGTCGCTCGGCGCCGCAGGCCTTGAGCGTCTGGATGCCGCCGAGCATCTGCAGCTCCAGCCGGCTGGCCTCGGCCGCGACGCGGAAGCGCTGGTGGTCCAGCACCGTGCGACGCGGCATCAGCAGGAGCGTCCACACCGCGTACACCGCGGCCCCACCCGCGAAGAGGCCGAAGACGGCGCGGTCGTAGAGGAAGAGCACGGCGCCGTAGCCCACGAGCATCACCAGGTCCAACAGTACGGACACGGACGCGCCCTGGAGGATGCGGCGGATGCGCTGGTGGTCCTCGATGCGCTTGAGCAGGTCTCCCCGGTGACGCCGCGCGAAGAACGTCACCGGCAGGGACAACAGGCGCCGCCAGAACTGCGCGAGCAGCAGCGCGGAGAAGCCTCGCGACAACAGGAAGAGGCCGGCGCCGCGCGCAATCGACACGGCGATTTGAGCGACGAGCAGCACCGCCAGCCCCACGCCCACGGCGGTGAGCAGGGAGACGTCCCGGCCACCCACGGCCTTGTCCACGAGCCCCTGGATGAGCAGCGGCTGTGCGAGCGCGAGCGCCTGGAGCAGCAGCGTGGTGACGAACACCTGGAACAGCAGCAGGCGGTAGCGCAAGAGGCCCCGTCCGAAGCGTCGCAGCGCGCCGAAGCGGCGGGACGTGACGGGCGCGGTGGGGAGGGGACGGAAGAGGGCCTCGGTGGCCTCCAGCGAGAGGAGGATTCCATCCCAGTGCTCGCCGAGCTTCGCGCGCGGGATGCGCCGCAGGCCCTGCTCCGGGTCCCCGACGACGGCCTCCTTCGGGGTGACGGCGTAGAGGACGACGAAGTGGTGGTCGTCCCAGTGCGCGATGCCGGGGAGGAGCGCCTGGCCCTCCTCGTCCTCGAGGTCCGTCGGGTCGTCGACGTGGAAGGCGCGGACCTTGAAGCCGACCTTCTCCGCGGCGCTGGCGAGGTCCGGTAGCGAGGTGCCCGCCGCCTGGACGTGGGCGAGGTCCTTGAGCGCGGCGAGCGAGTGCGTGGCGCCGTGATACGCCGCAATCATCTCCAGACACGCCGGCCCACAGTCCGCCTCCTCGAGCTGGTGGCGCAGTGGATACGGTTCCAGGGCGACGGCGAGCCGGGAGCGGGGCACGGCGCAATCGCTATCACGGAGCGCCGGGGGCAACCAGCCACCACCCGACACGACGCACAGCGGCTTGAACCCGGAGCCGCGAGCGTCAGCGCGAGACCCGGGCCACGGGGCGCATCAGGTCGCTGGCGTACGCGGCCTCGCCCCTGGGAATCACTCCCTCGTAGCGCCGGGTGGTCCGATACCAGTCCGGGTGGCCTCCGATGTTCTCCTCGAGGCCCTGGACGAGACGAAGCAGGTTGTCGGTCTCCACGCGGGACAGCTGCTGCCGGGCGCAGGCCTCCGGGAGGCCGGCGGCAAGCTGGATGAACTCCTGGCACCAGCGCCGCATGGTGTCGTGGGTCTCCGCCAGGGCCTTCTCACAGGGCCCACCCCGCTCGGATTGCAGGACCAGGACCAGGTTGTGCACGTCACCGCGTGCGTGCTCCTTCTCGAAGGAGCAGACGTCGTTCATGGTGTCGATGAGGTCCGCGGTCAGGTCGAGCAGCTGTTGCACCCCAGGGACTTGTCGGGCCCGCTCGGTGGTCTCGAAGCCGTTCGCCTTCTCCGTCAGGTCCATCATCATGTAGACGAGACCGGACTTGCGGCGCAGCGCGAGAAAGCGGTCACGGGTCAGGCGCACGGAGCCCTGCCGCCACCGGGCCTCCTCGGGAAACGCCTCGAGGAACCATCGCCAATGCCGTGCCGCGCGCCGCCGCCACTCGAGCGAAGCGCCCTGGCAGGTGCGCGCCCACACGTCGGCCAGCGCGGTGGCGAGGACGCCGACGGGAGACGGGGGCCGCCCCTCCACCTGGAGGACGGCGAGCAGGGTCTCGCAGTCCGCGCGGACCTGCTCGGGGGGAATGTCCCGGGCGCCGTCGAACTGCTCGTCGATGAGGGTTCCGACGACGATGGCATCGACCGCGAGGTCGAGCCCGGCGCCCGAGGCCTGGGGAAGCCACCGGGCGGCGAGGTCGGCGATGTCCCACGAGACATAGCGGCGCTCGTCGATTTCGTTGGTCACCAGGCCGGACGCGCGAGCCCAGTCGAGGTTGCGCCGTCGAGCAGCGTCCCGGTCCGGACTGCAGCGGGACGGGAAGGGCATGGGGAAGTTCACGGCGACATTCATCACGTCCTCCGGACGTCAGGTGTCCTCGTTGTGCGGCGACACGAACGGCAGCACGCCCCCCCTTCAGCTCCCCGAGCACGCGCCGGGCCTGGTCCACCTTCACCTCGCCCTGCTGGACGAGCAGCGCGGCGACGGTCTCCACCCACTCGGGCGGCGTGCCCGCGCTCACCGCCACCGAGCGCGCGTGCAACGCCATGTGGCCCTTCTGGATGCCCACCGAGCCCAGGGCGCGCACCGCCGCCAGGTTCTGCGCCAGCCCCACCGAGGCGAACAGGCACGCCAGCTCCCGGACTCCGGGATGCCCCAGCACCTTGAACGCGGCCTTCACCCCGGGGTGCACCAGCAGCGGCCCGCCCACCGTGCCCAGCGCGAGCGGCAGCTCGATTTCGCCCACCAGGTTCCCGTCCTCCCGCGTCCACGTGGACAGCGGCCCGTACCGGCCCGTGCGGGCCGCGTACGCATGCGCCCCCGCCTCGATGGCGCGCCAGTCCTGGCCCGTGGCGAGCGCGATGGCGTCGATGCCGTTCATGATGCCCTTGTTGTGCGTCGCCGCGCGGTAGGGGTCGGCCTGCGCGAAGCGGCTGGCCTGGACGATGCCCTCCGCGATGTCCGCCCCCGGCAGGCCGTAGTCGGCGAGCAGCGCCTCCGGGATGACACACCGCGAGCGCGCCAGCCGCCGGTCCGCGAGGTTGGAGAGGATGCGCAGGAAGACGCGGCCTCCGGTGAGCGCCTCGATGCGCGGCGCCACGCCCTCCATCATCGTGTTGATGAGGTTGGCGCCCATGGCTTCCTGGGTGTCGACGTGGAAGTGCACCACCAGGAGCGGCTCGCCCAGGGGGCCCTCCGGCGCGTCGAGGAGACGGACCTCCAGGTCCTTCGCGCCGCCGCCTCGGCGCACCAGCTGGGGCTGCAGCGCGTTGGCCAGGTCCAGCAGCTCCGAGCGCGCGGCGAGGATGCTCGCGCGCGCGGACTCCGGGTCGCCATAGCGGGTGAGCTGTATCTGTCCCACCATCAGCGACGGCTCCGCCTCCGCGATGAAACCTCCCGCCGAGCCGACGAGCTTCGCGGCGAACGAGACGGCCGCGATGACGGAGGCCTCCTCGATGACCATCGGCGCCACGTACGCGCGCCCGTTCACCCGGAGGTGGAGCCCCAGCCCCAGCGGCAGGCTGAAGAAGCCCAGCGCGTTCTCCACCATCGAGTACGCCTTCTCCGCGCCCAGCCCCTCCTCTCCGGTGAGCGCGGCCAGCTCCGCGTCGCTCAGGCCCAGCTCGGCCGCGACCCGCGCGCACCGCTCCTCCAGCGAGAGACGGTGGAAACCCGAAAAGATGCTACGGCTGATATCGATGCCCATGGGGCTTCATCCTCGGTGTATTTCTTTGCCAGGGACCCACTCACAAGCCGCCGCGACATGGTTTCAAAACAATAACCAGTCAGACAACGTCTCGCAGGCAATTTCTTGGACATCACTTCGACACGAGACGTCGGCGTTTGATGTCTCAAGGCCCGCACCTGAACCCAGACATCGCCCGCACGCGGGACAGCAGGTTCCCCGCACCGGGAGGCGGATGCGGTGTCAGGGATGCGCGGGTGTCACCGGGAGGGGGCGCATCGGGCTCGTGGTGCCGACGGCCACGGCCCTGGGGTTCGAGGAGTTCTCGTAGCGTCCACAGGTCCTGTACCAGTCCGGTTGTCCGCCGATGCCCTCCTGCAGGGCGCGGATGAAGTGGAGCAGGTTGTCTGTCTCCTCCTGGGAGAGCCCATGCCGGACACAGTCCTGGGGGATGAGGGCCTGGAGCTGGATGATGTCGTCGCACCAGCGCCGCATCATCGCGTAGGACTCCGCGATGGCGGCCTCCTGGGACCAGCCGCGCTCGTGTTGGAGGACGAGGATGGTGTTGTGCACATCGCCGAGCGCGAGCTCCTTCTCGAGCGAGCAGACGTCGTTCATGACGTCGACGATGTCCACCGTCAGGGTGATGATTCGCGCCACGTTGGGGAGGTCCCGGACCCTGTCGGGGAGCGTGAAGCCATTGGCTCGCTCGGACATGTCGACCATCACGTGGGTGAAGCCGGACGCACGGCGCAGCTCCAGGTAACCGTCCAGCGTCTGGGGGACGCGGCTCCGCCGCCAGCGCGCCTCCTCGACGTACGCGTCGATGAACCACCGCCAATGCAGCGCGACGCGTCGCCTCCATTCGAGAGGCGCCCCTTCGCACAGGCGCGCCCACAGGTTGACGAACGCCGCGGAGAGGACCGTGGACGGAGCCTGGAGTCCACCCGGCTCGATGACGGCGAACATCTCCGCGCAAGCATCCCGGACGAACTCGGGCGGCTTGTCGATGGCGGCTTCCATGTGCTCTTCGAGGAAGACTCCGACGGTGATGGTATCGATGGCCAGGTCGAGCCCTTCGCTTGAGGCCCGGGGAAGCCAGTAGGCGAAGATTCCGGCCATGTCCCAGAGGAGGAGACGGCGGGCGTCCGCCTCGTTGACCACCAGACCGACCTCGCGGGCCCACTCGAGGTTGCGCTGTCGGGCGGCCTCCAGGTCTGGATGGCAGCGCGAGACAAAAGGCATCGGGAAATTCACGGCGGGCAGCACGTCTTCCTCCTGGCGCTCGGATGCCAACTCACACGGCGGAGGGACGTCGGGACAAGGCCCGCTCCGCCGAGAACACAGTCACGAGCACCAAGATAAAGACATCGAGAACCCAGACAACCGCGACTCCGGTCCAGAGCCCGTCGAACCGCGGACTGCGGGTTGCCTGTCTCGGAGGATGCGGGGCTGCGGCCCGCAGCGACAGCGAGGCCGCCTGGCTCGCATGGCATCGTTTGACAGGTACGCCCCACCTGACCACGCTCCACGAAAACCCTGGAACAGAGGACTTCAAGAGAACACCATGCACAGGAGCTTGCGATACGTCGGGGGGCTCCTCGGGCTCCTGTTGATGGCGTGTGCGTCCTCTCCCGAGTCGTCCTCCGGGAGCCAGCGGCACCTGGCCCACATCGAGGGTGAGGATTGTGGAGAGACAGACCGGTGCGTCACGCTGGTCTGCGACGCGGGCGCTCACTGTGGGCTCTACTCATGTGAGGACGCTGGGCGCCTGCTGGCGCGAGGCGGGGGCCCCATCGCCCCGCCCTCGGCCCCTGGTTCCGGACCTCGCCGCCATTGGGGCAACGTCCAGAAACTCCCCGGTGGGAATGGGCCCATCTTCGTCTTCGACTGGTACAACACGCCTCAGCCCCAGCATCGTCCGCCCGAGCTCCCCTCGGGCCCCGGATGGGTGCGGCACCATCTGTTTCCTCAAGCAGAGTCCCTCGCACGGTGGTTCACCCGAGCGCCACGAGGGCTGAACGTGCATGACTTCACGATGGTGGTTCCCGCGAACATCCATCAGCGCATCCACAGCGGGCCTCGCGGCGGAGACTGGAACCGGGAGTGGTCGGACTTCGCGAGGCAGTACCCTGGAGCCAGTCACGCCCAGGTCTGGGAGCATCTCGGAAAGCTCATCCAGAAGTACGACCTCGTGGGCCCCATCGTGCCGTACTACTACCTTCGCTGATGGCCGAGCCGCGCATGACCTTCTTCGAAGTGCTGCCCTCCGACGCACCGACCTTCAACGCCACCCTCGACGGCGTCAGCCGATGGACCCTCCCCAGCATCGACTGCTCGGTGTGCGGAGGCCATGGCGGAATGGGCGAGCACTACCCCACGGTCGCTCTCTCGGACTGGTCCGAGCGGGAGCACCTGGAGGAGCCACGAAGTCTCCAGGCTGTCTCCCTGGAGGAGTATCAGCGCCTGCATGCGCTGCTGCGTCCACGCGTCCCAGCAGGTGCGCCCCTGGAGCCGGGCACCCAGTTGGGGCCCGTCGACGCCCGCTCATCAGGGCGCTTCGGCGACATCTTCTTCCAGGAGCCGTGGCAGCCCTGGATGACACGCTCGGCACTGGAGCGACTCCAGTCCCGGAAGCTCCTGGGCCTCCGGGGGGCCCCCGGAAACCTGCGTCACCGCGGTGCCTCCGCGCCGCCCGAGCTGCTCACGTTGGAGATTCTGGTGCGAGGCGAGCTCCATCCCAGCTGTCGCCCTCCGGACTGGCAGCCCCCATGTCCTCGCTGCGGGAGCCATCGCAACGGATACCCCATGGAGGCCTCCGTCCTCGACGCGAACACGCTGCCCAAGGACGTGGACCTCTTCCGACTGCGGGAGTTCAAGACCGTCATCGTCGCGAGCGCGCGGTTCGTCGAGGCCGTGAACGACCTCGCACTCCGAGACATCCAGTTCCGCGAACTCCCCTCTCGCTGAGGGGCGCAGCACGCTCACTCCACGGCGGTCGCCGGCTCAGGCGGCTGCGTCGCCCCAGACGCGGGCGGCGTCACCGGCTCCCCCACCGTGACGGAGGCGGCCGGCCGTGCCTCTCCCGCGGGCGAGGCGGGCGCCTCGGCCTTGGGCTCCACGCGCTTCACCTTGCCCATCTGCTCCAGGTCCTCGCGGTTGTTCAGCGAGAAGCGCACCAGCGCGCGCAAGATGCGGTTGCGCTTCACGTTGCCCAGCACCTCGCGCAGGTCCTCGTACACCGTGGGGTCGCTGATGAGCCCGCCCACCGTGCCCTCGCCCTTCGCCACCGTGGCGGTGATCTGCTTCAGGTCCGCCGCCGCGCTGCCCAGGTCCGCGAACATCCCGCTCGCGTCCCCGTACACCAGCTGGTGCACCGCCCCGTTCGGGCTCTTCTTCGCGTCTTCAATCAGCCCCGCCAGCTGCCCCGCCGCCTCGCCCAGCTCGCGCAGCGCCGTGGCGCCCTCGTTGCCGTAGATGAGCGCGTGCGCCGTGCCGTCACCCGTGCGCACCTCGCGCAAGAGCGCCTCCACGTGCCCCACCGCGCCATCCACCCGCCTCGCCGCGCTCGACGCGTTCGCCATCAGCGCGCGCACCTCGCGCCCCGCCTCCTTGTCGTAGATGAGCGCGTGCAACACCCCGTCCCCGTTCTGCACCTGCTCCAGGATCGCCCGGAGCGACGCCATGCCCCGCTGCACGTCACCCGCGAGCTTCGGGTCCCCGTACGCCTCCACCGTCTTCAGGAGCGACTTGCTGATGGCCACCGAGTTGTCCATCACCTCGCTCGCGCTGCTCAAGAGCTTGGACAAGTCCCCGCTCGTCGACGACGTCAGCACCCCGCCCGGCTCAATCGGCGGCGCCGTGGGCGTGCCCAACGAGATGTCCACCGCCTTGTCCCCGAGCACCCCCATGCTGCTCAGCTGCGCCAGCGAGTCCGTCTTCACGCGGTCCGCATACCGGGCGGAGACTTGAAGCTGCACCTCCAGCTTCGGGTCGTTGGGGTCCTGGGAGAAGAAGATGCCCGTCACCTTCCCCACCTCCAGGCCCCCCAGCCACACCGGGGACTGGTCGCTCAGGCCCTGCACGTTGGTGAAGTACGCGCGGTACATCACCTGCCGCTGGAACAGCCGCGACTCCTGGCCGATGAAGAACACCACCACGCCCGCCACCGCCAGGCCGATGGCCACGAACAGCCCCGCCCTCAGCGCCAGCCGCTTCTCGCCCGACGTCGAGGTGAAGAGGCTCATGACGCCGCCTCCGGCTCCAGCTCCACCCGCCGCGCGTCCAGGAACGCCCGCACCTCCGGCACCGTCGAGCGCCGGAACTCGCCCGGCGTCCCCACCTGGACGATGCGCCTGTTGGCCAGCATCGCCATCCGGTCCCCCACCGCGAACGCGCTCACCAGGTCGTGCGTCACGACGATGGAGGTGCTGCCGAGCTTGGTCTTCATCGAGTTGATCATCGCGTTGATGGACTGCGTGGTCACCGGGTCCAACCCCGTGGTGGGCTCGTCCCAGAGGATGACTTCCGGATTGGTGGCGATGGCCCGCGCCAACCCCACCCGCTTCTTCATGCCGCCCGACAGGTCCGCCGGCATCAGCCGCTCCGTGCCCGGCAGGTTCACCAGCTCCAGCTTCTCCGCCACCCGGTCGCGCACCTCGGACAACGGCATGTCCGGGTAGTGCTCCCGCAGGGGATACGCCACGTTCTCCCCCACGCTCAGCGAGTCGAACAGCGCCGCGCCCTGGAACACCATCGCCACGTGCCGCCGCACCGGGATGAACTGCCCTTCCGAGAACCCCGTCACGTCCCGGCCCTGGAAGAGGATGCGGCCCGCGTCCGGCCGCTGCAGCCCGATGAGGCACTTGAGCAGCACGCTCTTGCCCGTGCCCGAGCCCCCCAGCACCACCAGCGTCTCCCCCGCCCGCACGTCCAGCTCCAGGTCGTCATAGACGCGCTTGGGGCCGAAGGACTTCTGGAGGTGCTGGAAGTGGATGAGCTGCTCGCCCGGCGTGGGCTGCTGGAACTCGAACGTGGGCGCTTCCTGGTGGCGAGAGGCGAAGGGCATGGCACGTCACAGGTACAGCGTCACCTTGGTGATGAAGAAGTCGGCCAGACACACCGCCACGGAAGTAATCGCCACCGTCTGCGTGGTGGCGCGGCCCACGCCCTCCGTGCCGCCCTCCACCGTCAGCCCCTTGAAGCAGCCCACCAGGCCGATGATGAAGCCGAACACCGCGCCCTTGAACACGCCGGACACGAAGTCCTGCATGAACACCGCGTCCAGCGCGCCCTGGAAGAACAGGTCGAAGGAGATGGCGTACTGCGTGTTCACCACCACCGCGCCCGCCACCAGCCCCACCACGTCCGCGAACACCGTGAGCACCGGCATCACCAGCAGGCACGCCAGCACGCGCGGCACCACCAGCTTGCGCAGCGGGTCCGCCCCCAGCGCGCGGATGGCGTCCACCTGCTCCGTCACCGTCATGGCGCCCAGCTCCGCCGCCATGCCGCTGCCCAGCCTGGCGCCCACCGTCAGCGCCGTCAGCACCGGGGCCAGCTCGCGGAACAGCGTGAGGATGACCACGCGCCCCACCGTGTACTGCACCCCGAAGCGCGCCAGGAAGTAGCCGAACTGCAGTGAGATGACGAGCCCGGCGAACATCGCCGTCAGCAGCGCGATGGGCAGCGAGCGCACGCCCAAGGACTCGATGTGGAAGATGAGCGTCTTGCCGTCGAACGGCGGCCGCACCACGCGCTGGAGCACCTGCCCCGTCATCACCGTCATCGCGCCCAGCGACTCCAGCCGCTCCTTCGCCTTGTCCCAGAGCCCGGGGCGCGGGGCTGACACCTGCTCGCCCGCGTCCGCTTCCGTCGAGGCGTTCATCCGACGTGCTCCGACTCGAAGCCCGCCAGCAGCGCGTCGAAGTCCGCCATGCGCTCCATCGCCAGCCCCGGCGGCGCCACGTAGGAGAAGTCGAACACGCAGTTGTCCTTCTTGAGCACCACCAGCTCCAGCTCCACCGGCACGCCGTCCATCTTCGCCAGGTAGCGGCTGCGCAAGGCCTCGCGCCCGTCCATGGCGACCACGCTCTGGGCCACCTCCTGGCGCTCGGTGAAGCCCATCAGCAGGTGCCGGGTGAGCACCGGGAGCGGCGGGTCGTCGTGCCCCTCGCACGTGGCGTTGATGGAGAGCGCGCGGCCGGTGCCCTCCTCGGCGAAGGCCAGGTCGTTGCCGTCCAGCCACACGCGGCGCCAGTGCTTGGGCAGCTCGCCCACGCGGTAGCGCACGTCGGGCTTGGACAACACGGAGTCCTCGAAGCTCACGCGGCGGCAGCCCACGCAGGAGGCAAGAAGCAACACGAGCAGCAGCGTCATCCTCGGCATGGCACCGTTCTTCGCGGCATCTACGTCCGGCCCTTGCGGGCAAGTCATGCGACAGCCCAGCCGCCGCCGCAAGAAATTCCGTGTACTGGAACGTCCACTACCGCGCCCTTCCTCCCACCCCTGGATGGTGGGTACCGGACACTGAACCTCGCGGGTTGCACGCCCAAGGTGCGTGATACCGGAACACTGCCGTGGCATTCCCCCTGGGAGAAGGGGTGGCCCGTCCGCCCCGTCCCCGGTCGGATTCAGCCTCTCCCCGCCAGGGGGAGTGACGGCGTGGCGCGGGCGTTCGCAGGTTCTCCTCATCACCCCTCGACAGGAGGCTCCATGGACGGCGGACTCGCGATATTCGGCTTCGGCCTCTTCCTGCTGTCCATCGCCGGCCTGTACGCCCGCACGGCGTACGGCCTGGTGGTCGCCCTGCTGGTGCTCGCGGTCGCCTCCATGGGGATGGCCTTCAGCGAGTCGAAGAAGCTGCGCGAGCTGTCGCTGGGGGTGAGCATCGCGCTGCTGCTGCTCGCCACGGTGTCACTCGCCACGGGCACGGTGTGGTGGCTCACCCTGGGGACGTTCCTGTTCGCCGTGGCCTTCGGCGTGCTGTGGGCGGAGTTCCGCTTCAGCGCCTTCGGCAACGTGCGGCGGGAGGACCTGCCGGTGCACCAGCACCCCCCCGCGCGGCGGATGAACGTGCACTGGCCCTGGCACCGGCGTCGCTCGGTGCACTGAAGCGCCGTCAGCCGACCGGGGGCGCGTCCTCTTCGCGGAGCGTGACCTGCCCTGAGTGCACGGAGAGCCACAGCGTGTCCTCGGCCGCGGCGCCCCTCACCAGCGAGCCATCCGTGGTGGACAGGAAGACCTGCGCGCCGCTCCTCGCCAGGTAGTCCATCAGGTAGGCGTTGCGCTCCGGGTCCAGCTCGCTCGACACGTCGTCCAGCATCAACAGCGGCAGGAAGCCCGTGCAGGACTCCAGGTTCTCGATTTCGGCGATCTTCCAGCCGAGCACCAGCGCGCGCTGCTGCCCCTGGCTCGCGTAGGCCCGGGCGCTGCGGCCACCCAGCGTCACCGACACATCATCCGAGTGCGGCCCCACCGACGTGAAGCCCCGGTCCAGGTCCCGCCGCATCCGGGCCGTCAATGACTCGCGCAGGGAGGAGGCCAGGACCGCCTCGTCCGCCGCGGCGAAGTCACAGGCCAGGTGCGCCGGGTGATAGCCATACACGGCCGGGTCCACCGTGCGGCCAATCGAGGCGAAGGTCGCCTGCGCGCGTGGCGCCAGCTCCGCCATCAGCGCGCGCCTTCGCGAGTAGATGCGCGCTCCGGCCTTGGCCAGGGTCTCGTCGTAGGCGTCCAGGTAGGCGGGGTCCACCGCGCCGCCTTCGCGCAAGAGGCGGTTGCGGTTCTTCAGCGCGCGCGCGTACTCGCGGCTCTCGCGCAGGTACGCGGGGAAGCGGTTGAACACGGCGCGGTCCAGGAAGGCGCGCCGTGAGTCCGGCCCACCCTTGACGACCTCCAGGTCGTCCGGAGTGAAGGCCACCACGGAGACGCCGCCGAAGTACTCCTCCAGGCTCGCGGCCTTCTTGCCGTCCACGAAGGCCTGCCGGGTGCCGCCGCCCACCTCCACCGCGATTTCACGCTCGGCCCCCTTGAGCAGGAAGCGGCCGGACACGCGGGCCGTCTGGGTGCCCCAGCGCACCAGCTCCGACAGGCGCCCGGCGCGCAGCGGCTTGAGCGTGGCGAGGAAGTACAGCGCCTCCAGCAGGTTCGTCTTGCCCTGCCCGTTCTGCCCCACCGCGATGGTGGCGTGGGCACTCGGGGTGAGCGACACCTGGGCGAGATTGCGGAAGTCCTGGACGTGGAGTGCGAGGAGGCGCACGGCGCCCCCCGTATACCCGCCTTGGGGCCGACAGGGGAGGTTATCTCGCGGTCCCGAGGCAGGGCCGCGCGGCCTCCCCGCTCCCGCCCCCGCAAAGGCCCTCCACACCAGCGGGGCAGCCCGGGCCCCGCCGGGTCCTCCCGCTCATCCCACAACCAAAGACAAACATTCTACCGGGACATGGAACCAAAGGACACCTTGAAGACATACCCAAATCATAGCAATTCAATCTCCACATCCATGCAGGGCCACCGGGAACCCAACCCCAAACAAGACAGCGCTGACGGCCGGGAGGAACGCTCCCGACCGCCGCGCCTCCTCGCGCGCCCCCGCGCCCGAAGGGAACGACACACATGGTGAAGAACAAGCGAGTCGTCATCACTGGCGGAGGCCGGGGTCTGGGCCTCGCCTTCGCCCGGAGCTTCCTCGAGCAGGGCGCGAAGGTCACCATCACCGGCCGCGACGCCGCGACGCTGGCCAAGGCCGCCCAGACGCTGGGAGGCCAGGTGCAGACCCAGGCCTTCGACATCTCCAACGCGATGGCCACCAAGGCCGCGTTCGACGACATCCACCAGCGGCAGGGTGCCATCGACGTGCTGGTGAACAACGCGGGCAGCTGGGGCCCCGTCGACTACTTCTGGAACACGTCGCTCGAGGAGTGGCAAGAGGCCATGGACATCAACGTGAAGGGGCCCGTCTACTGCACCCACGCCGTGCTCAGGCACCGCGTCGACCACCAGGTCGACTCCACGACCACCATCATCAACATCACCAGCCACGCGGGGGCCTACCGCTGGCCCACCGCGTCCTCCTACTCCATCAGCCGGGCCGCCATCATCAAGCTGACGGAGAACCTGGCGTTCGAGACGCGCCACAAGGGCGTCGCCCTCTTCGCCTACCATCCGGGCCTGGTGGTCGGCACGGGGCTCGTCGCCGATGGCCTCGCCATCTCCGAGGAGGAGGGGACACCCAGGCGCGCCATCCAGCAGTGGGTGCTGGCGGAGCAGGAGGCCGGCAGGACGGTGTCGGCCGAGCAGGGCGCGAAGAACCTGCTCCGGCTCGCCAGCGGGGGATACTCCGCCCTGAGCGGCTGCTACCTCACCGTCCAGGATGATTTGGACGCGCTGCTCGCCGACCAGCAGGCCATCCGCGCCGACGGCCTGCTCACGCTCCGGGTCAAGTCGCGCTCCGCCTGACTCAGGACGCCAGGTCCGTGGCGGCCGCTTCGGGGGGCGCCTCGGAGACGAGCGGGAGCTCCACGGTGAAGGTGGAGCCCTCGCCCGGGTGGCTGTCCACGCGGATGACGCCCCGCATGGCCTCCACCAGCGTGCGCGCGACGTACAGCCCCAGGCCCAGGCCGCCGTAGTTGCGCTCGGACACCGCGCGCTCGAACTTGTGGAAGATGCGCGCCTGGGCCTCCCGGCTGATGCCGATGCCCTCGTCGCGCACGCTCAGGCGCGCCAGCCCCGCGTCCGCCTCCACGCGCAGCCGCACGGGCCGCCCCGCGCCGTACTTCAGCGCGTTGGACACCAGGTTGGTGACCACCTGCTCCAGCCGCATCCGGTCCCACGTCCCCACCGCGGGCGGCCCGCCCTCCAGCTCCACCTGACACTCCGCGCGCTCGGCCTCCGGCTGGAAGCGCGCCACCACCTCCTGCACCAGCGCGCGCAGGTCCACCTGCTCCAGCTCCAATCGCAGCCGCCCCGTGCCGATGCGCGACACGTCCAGGAGGCCATTGACCAGGTCCGCCAGCCGCATCACCTGCCGAAGCATCCCCTGCACCTCGCGGCCGTGGCGCAGCGCCCAGGGGGACTCCGGGTCCGACAGCGTCGCGCGCGCGAAGGCCTGCAGCCGGAGGCTCAGCACCGTCAGCGGCGTCTTCAGCTCGTGGCTCGCCACGGAGAGGAACTCGTCGCGCGCGCGGATGGCCTCCTGCAGCCGCTGCTCCACCGTCTTCAGCCGGGTGATGTCCAGGAAGGGCAGGAGCGTCACCGCGGGGTGGCCATGCATCGCGGGCAGCATCTCCGAGGAGATGCTCAACACCACCTCCCCCGCGCTCGTGTGCCACACCGCCTCCATGCCCTCCAGCTTCTCCCCCCGGGCCGCGCGCGAGGACGGCAGCTCGTCGCCCGTGAGCCTGCGCCCCTGCAGGTCCGTGACGTGGAACAGCGCGCCGTACTCCGACGCGGGCACGCGCGTGGGGATGTGCTGGCCATGCAGCCGGTCCGCCGCCGCGTTGGAGAAGACGAGGTTGCCCGTGCCCGGCTCCGCCATCACCACCGGCAGGGGCATGGAGTCCAGCACCGCCTCCAACCAGCGCTGCTGGTTCTCCACCGCGTGCCGGGCGAGCACCTGCTCGGTCACCTCGAAGGCGAACGTCACCAGCCCGTCCACCCGCCCCCGCTCGTCGCGCAGGGGCTCGTAGAGCATGTTCCAGTAGCGCGTCTCCACCTGGCCCTGGCCCGCGTAGTCGATGGCCAGCGGGTACTCGTGCGCCGCCACCGGCTCGCCCGTCTCCAGCACGCCCAGGTACAGGCTCACCAGCTCCGGGGAGATGTCTGGAATCGCCTCCAGGAGCGCGCGGCCCACCAGCGCGCGGCCGCCCATCAGCTTCTGCAGCAGCGGGTTGGCGAACTCGAACCGCAGCTCCGGGCCGCGCAGGAGGTTGATGGCCACGGGCGACTGCGTGAGCAGTTGGTAGAGCCGGCTCCTCTCCAGCTGCTCCGCCTCGCGCGCGGCCAGCTCCGCCGTCACGTCCTTGTAGGCCAGGGCGATGTGGCGCACCTCGCCTCCGGACGCGGACAGCGGGAAGCACGTACACGCGATGGCGATGCGGTGCGCGTCCTTCACGTCGATGTGCCGCAGCTCCTTCACGTCGTACCAGATGACCGGCGTCTGCACCGTCTCGCCCGCGAAGGCCCGGCGCAGGAGGACATCCAGCCCCAGCTTCGCCACCAGCTCGTCGCGAAAGAGGCTGTACTCGGGCGGCGGCACCGAGCCGAACATCGCCCGGTACGCCGGGTTGCTCAGCCGGCAGTGCCCCTCCACGTCGAAGATGGCGTAGGGCACGGGCGAGTGGAGGAACAAGCCCTCCAGGAGCGCCAGCGGGTCCGTCACGAAGGAGAGCTGTTCGCGAAGCGCGGGCTGGGGCGGGCGCACGACGTCGTCCACACCGGCCATGCGGCCCGTCTGCTTGCGCTGCTTCCCACCCCGAGAGCCGCGGCCTTTGCGTGTCGGCACGGAGCGTACGACTAGCAGAAGACTGTCATTCCTGGCAGCGCCGAAAGGTAGGACACGTCTTGTGGACCACGTCCTGACAGGGTTTGGTGGACCCATCATGGCGGAGCCTCTCAAGACCTTCTTCGACGCGCGGCTGGTGGAGCGGCTGGGCACCTCGCTGCACCGCGCGCACCCCGCGTTCCCAATCGACACGTTCCTGCGCGAGGCCCGAGAGGGCCTGGAGGCCCACGAGCTGGTGGGCCGGGCCCGGCACCTGTGTCTGGCCATGCGGCGCTCGCTGCCGGACGACTATCCCCAGGCGGTGCAGGTGCTGCTGCGCTCCCTGGGGCCGGTGCGGGAGGTGGACCGGGTGGGCGGCATGGAGGTCTTCTTCTACCTGCCCCACACCACCTTCGTGGCGGAGTACGGGTTGGGGCACTTCGAGGAGTCCATGCGGGCGCAGCACGCGCTCACCCAGCGCTTCACCGCGGAGTTCTCCATCCGGCCGTTCCTGGAGAAGCACCCGGAGAAGACGCTGGCGCGGCTCTCCGAGTGGGCCACGGACGAGAACGTGCATGTGCGGCGGCTCGTCTCCGAGGGCACGCGGCCGAGGCTGCCGTGGGGCTCCCGGCTGCGCGCGTTCCAGGAGGACCCGACGCCGGTGCTGGGGCTGTTGGAGCTGCTCAAGGACGACCCGGAGCTGTACGTGCGCCGCTCGGTGGCCAACAACCTCAACGACATCGGCAAGGACCACCCGGACGTGCTGGTGAAGGTGGCGAAGCGGTGGATGAAGGACGCTACGCCGGAGCGCGAGTGGCTGGTGCGCCACGCGCTGCGCTTCGCCATCAAGCGCGGCGAGCCGTCCGCGTTGGAGGTGGTGGGCGCGGGCAAGCCCTCCGGCATCGAGGTGCGCCCCACGCAGCTGCCCCGGCGCGCGAAGCTGGGCGGCGCCATGGACGTGCGCTTCGTGGTGGCCAACCGCTCCCGGAAGGAACAGTCGCTGGTGGTGGACCTGGCGGTGCACTTCTTCAAGTCGCGGGGCGAGGCGCCGCAGCCCAAGGTCTTCAAGGTGCGCGAGCTGGTGCTCGGCGCGGGCCAGGAGGAGGAGGTGGGCAAGCGCGTGTCGCTGGCGCAGCTGTCCACGCGCCGCCACTACGCGGGCCCGCATCGGCTGGAGGTGCGCGTCAACGGCGTGGACCTGCCGCTGGGCACGGTGGACGTGGTGGAGTGACCTGGCCGGGCCGTCAGCGCGAGCCGAGCAGCTTCACCAGCTTGTTGTAGACGCCCATCACCAGGAGGGGGGACACCCAGGAGCCGACGAAGCGCGCGGGCTGGGTGCGCCCCGTCAGCTCGAAGCCCAGGGACACGCCCATCGAGCAGAGGCTGGCGAACAGGAAGACGTGGGAGGGTATCTTGGCCGTCTGCTGCTCGAGCAGGCGGGTGAACGAGCTGTCGGCGTGCTCGGCGCGAACGACGGGCGGTGCCTCGTAGTCGTGCTTCGAGGCCTCGCTCGCGGGGTTGACGTCCAGGCTCATGCTCCCTCCCCTGGCGGCCGGTCAGGCCCGCCCATGCCCCGCACGGGCGGGCAGGCCCCATGCCTCCCGTCGTGGCGGTCCCCATCATGGTGGGACCGGACCTGGCAAAGGGCGAGAGGGTGCACCACACACCACACACGACAGAGGGCGAGGCGGGCGACCTGCAGCTGCCGAAGGCGGGCGCGGGGCCGCTGTTGCAGCGCGACTACTGGGCCGTCATCCGCCAATGCCATCACCGGCCGTCGGACCTGGTGGACTGGGTGGCCCGGCGCTTCCCGGAGCTGGCGCCGGACGAGCTGTGTGTCTTCGAGCGGGAGGACCGCTCGCGCGAGGGGCAGCCGCTGGAGTTGGGGGAGCACCTCACGGTGCACATCCAGGGCGCGGGGACGTTCGGCGTGCGCGTCATCCACAAGGACCGGCAGAGCCTGACGCTCGCCACGCTGCCGGGGCACCCGGAGGCCGGGCGCATCACCTTCGGCGCGTACCGCAACGAGTACGGGGACGTGCTCTTCCACATCCGCAGCCGCGCGCGCTCGGGCTCGCCCGTCCACTACTGGGGGTTCGTGGCGGGGGGTGAGGCGATGCAGACGAACACCTGGACGGAGTTCGTGCTGCGCGTGGCGGTGTCCACGGGTGAGGGCGTGGTGGGTGCCATCCACGCGGAGACGGTGGAGCTGGAGGATGAGCCCGAGGGGGGCGACGTGACGGCGGGTCCCACGTTCCTCGCGCGAGGAGACGAAGCGGATGATTGAGTGGCGATGGCTCTCCGGGTGGACGGACGAGGAGCTGGCTCCGAGGCTGGAGGCGGCGCGGGCGCTGTCGCGCAACTTCGAGGCCGCATCGGGGGAGATGACGCTGGAGGGGGGATGGAACCAGGTGCACTCGGTGTCCTCGCTGGGCCACGAGGCGCCGGGGCTGCCGGTGGCGGACGGGCTCTTCGCGCGCGCGCAGGGGGTGCTGGAGACGTTCGACTTCTCGGACCCGCGCATCGTGCGCTGGCACTTCAACGCGGACTCGCCGCTGCATGGGCGCACGGTGGTGCTGGAGCTGAAGTCGCTGGCGCAGCGGCTGCGCTTTTTGTGCGCCGTGCGGGTGGGGGACACGCGCGAGGAGCATGGCGGGACGTGCAGCGTGTTCGGCTTCAGCTTCGAGACGCTGGAGGGGCACATCGAGGAGGGGCGCGAGTGGTTCCTGCTGCGCAAGAGCCACGAGACGGGCGAGGTGCGCTTCCACATCGAGGCGGCGTGGCGGCCCGGGAGGTTCCCCAACTGGTGGAGCCGGGTGGGCTTCACGGTGGTGGGGCGGCGTTATCAGCGCGCGTGGCATCGGCTCACGCATGCGCGCCTGCGCGCCTTGACGCTGCATCACCCGGAGCTGGCGGGGCGGCCCGCGGAGCACGGCAAGGTGGACCACTCCGGCCATGAGCTGGAGGAGCTGGGGCCGGTGCGCTTCTTCGCGCAGCGGGCGCCTGGGCGACTGAAGTCACAACTCGAGGAGGAGGTGGAAGCCGTGCAACGAGGACACTGGTTGACGCCCGTCGGGCTGGGAGTGATGGCGGGGATGCGGAGCATGAGCGCGCCGGCGCTGGTGAGCCACCGGCTGGCGGAGTCTCCGGAGCCGAGGACGGACCCGCTGTCGGTCGCGCTGTCGAAGCCCTGGGTGCCTCGGGTGCTGGAGGTGCTGACGCTGGGTGAGCTGGTGGGGGACAAGCTGCCGACGACGCCCGCGCGCGTGAAGCTGGTGCCGATGACGGGGCGCATCTTCATGGGGGCGGTGGCGGCGGCGACGTCGGTGTCAGGGCAGCCGCGAAAGCGCAGGGTGCTCGCGGCGGCGCTGGGTGGGCTCGCGGCGGCGGCTTCGACGTGGACGTTCTATTCGCTGCGCAAGCTGGCCACGACCCGGTTCCGGGTGCCGAGCATGGCGGCGGCGTTCGCGGAGGACGCGCTGGTGGCGGCCATCGCCTCGCGGCTGATGCCGCTGGTCTCGAATCGCCCCGCGGAGGCGTGAGGGTCCGGGCCTCTCGCGCTCGCCGCGCGGGAGGCCCATGCGCAGGTGGAATCGCGCAACGACACGCGCATCGCGGCGTGGCGCGCACACCGACGAGCACATCGCGGCGGCATGCGCGCATCGTGGCACGGCGCGCGCATCGACGAGCACATCGCGGCGGGGCGCGCGCATCGACGAGCACATCGCGACGTGGCGCGCACCGACGAGCACATCGCGACGTGGCGCGCATCGACGAGTACATCTTGGCGTAGCGAGCACATCGCGACGTGGCGCCCGCATCGACGAGCACCACGGCGCACGCTCGTCCTCATCCAGGCTCGACACTCAGCCGCGCCGAGTGGCTGCGTGCCTCGCGGCCTGGACGAGCGCGGGCAGGTCCTTCATGTCCCGCACATCGCGCCCCGGCTCCTCCGAGGCACGCGGTGACGCGCGGGACGGAGAGAACAGTCGGGCCGGTGTCTGCTCCGTGCCGCGCAGGATGACGAACAGGCGCAGGGCATCGCGCAGTCGCTCCACGTCCGCGCCGCCCTCGTCACGTGCTCGCTGCGCCGCGCTCCACAGCCGCGTCCACGCGGCCTCCTCGTTCCACGCGCCCGTGGGGCGCTCGTGCGACAGCGACGCCAGCTCAGCGGCCAGCTCGAACAGGCCCGCGCGTCCCTCGTCGAAGGATTCACCGGCGCTGAGCTTCGCCTCGCCGCCCGACGCGGCCTCGCGCGCTGCAATCCACGGCAGCAGCGCGGGCACCTCCGTCTCCAGCGGGGACACCGGCGCCAGTCGCTCCTCCAGCAACGCGCGCAACCTCGCTCGCGCTACGCCGTGCCAGAACGCCGCATGCAGCACCAGCTCCGGCCCGCTCCGAGGCGCATGCAGCGGCGTGCGCGAGGCCCGGCGCGACAGGAACTCCTTCACCCGCCCGCTCGTGTCGAAGTGCTCCAGCCGCGCCCACAGCGCCCCCAGCGCGGACTCCGCGAGCGGCAGGGCACGGCGCAGCTCATCCGCCTCCGCCTCACTGAACGGCAGGGCCCCCGGCCGCGTGGGCCGCTTGAACACACGCTCGAACACCTCGGCCGCGGCACACGCGGCGCGCAGCTCCGGGAGGTTCCGGGGCAACAACTCGATGGCCCGCGCCCACGTGCGTCGGCCCAGCAGCGGCCCCGCCTCCAGCACCACCTCCTCGAGCCGCAGCAACATCTCGCCCAGGGACGACGAGCGCTCCGCCTCCGGCAGCCGCTTCCGGGCCACCTGCCGCACGGCGTCCCGCAGCCGTGTCACCTCCGCCATCAACTTCATGGGCGCGGCGTCGCGCGGCCAGCTCTCGGCGGCGGCGCGACGCTGGAGCGCGGCGAGCGTGGCGTCCACTTCGGGCTGCACCTGCGCCACCTCGCGCAGCAGCTCGAAGTGCGCGCGCACCCGGTCCTTCCAGAAGAAGGCATCCAACATGCCGCGCAGGGCGACGTAGCGCAGGCGCGTGGCCTCCAGGAGGTCCGCGCGGTCCTCCAGTCGTGCGCGCAGGTCGTCCGGGTGCGTGGCCACGGCCTCACTATAAAAGCGCGGCCCTCATCTCGCAGGCCCCCCGGCCCCTCTCTCCTCGGAAGAGCGTGCACGATGTGTCACCCGGGACCGCGCCCCTCCCTCCCGAGTGCGCGCCCCGCGCGTTCCCCGTCCAGAATGAGGCATCCGGCGCGCCGCGCTCGGGCGAGGCCTCCCACCCAAGTGCGCGTGTGGAGCACGCCCTCTCGTCGCGCACCACGCCGGACGAGCCGCTCTCAATCTCGGACTCCTCGCCCAAGCAAGCGCGGAGCAGTCCGCGTCCTCTCACGCCGAACGAGCGCGGCTCGAACCCGCACGCACCTCCGCGCGAGCACCCCGCCCCCGCGCCCACGAAAAAGCCCATGCGACCCCACCCCGAAGGCGGAGCACGCATGGGCTCGCACGGCGAGACGCCGGCCGTGGCCGACTCAGACGCGCATCGGCATGACCACCGCGGTGAACGTGCGGTCCCCCGGCGCGTGCAGCACGCCCGGGCTGTGCTCGTCCCCCAGCTCGAAGCTCACCTCGTCCGTGTCCGTCACCGCGAGCACGTCCATCAGGTAGCGCGCGTTGAAGCCCACCGTGATGTCCTTGCCCTGGTACGCCAGCTCCACCTCGTCGCGCGCCTCGCCCAGGTCCGGGTTGCTCGCGGTGATGATGAGCTTGTTCTCCGCCAGCCCGATTCGCACCGCGTTGCTCTTGTCCGCGGACAACAGCGCGATGCGCTTGAGCCCCTCCAGGAGCCGCACCTTGGGAACGAGGACGACCTTCTCCCCCTCCTTCGGAATCACCCGCTGGTACTCCGGGAACTGCCCGTCGATGAGCCGCATCACCATCGTCAGGCCCGGCTTCTTGAAGAGCGCCGAGTTCTCCGCGAACCCCAGGTGGCACTCCGCGTCCGGCGCCTCGTCCAACAGGCGCTTCAGCTCCATCAACCCCTTGCGCGGGATGATGACGCCGCTCTTGAGCTTGAAGTCCCCCGTCAGCTCCCGCTCGATGAGCGACAGCCGGTGACCGTCCGTGGCCACCATGCGGACCTTGCCGCTGGCCTGCGGCTCGAAGAAGACGCCGTTCAGGATGTAGCGCGTCTCGTCGCTGGAGATGGCGAACTGGGTCTTCTTGATCATCTCCAGGAGGGTGTTGCCGCCCACCTGAACCAGCGGGGCGTTCTCCTCCTTGGGCAGCTTCGGGTACTCCTCCGCCGCCATGCCGACAATCTTGAAGTGGGCGGAGCCGCTGGCGATGTCCACGTAGTTGTTCGCCAGCTTCTTGAGCGTCACCTGCGCGTCCGGCAGGTTCTGCACGATGTCGAAGACGTACTTGGCGCTCAGCGTGACGGCGCCCGTCTTGATGACCTCGGCGGGGTGCTCGGACACGATGCCGATGTCCAGGTCGAACGCGGTGACGGTGATGCCGCCCTTCGTCGCGTTGACGAGCACGTTGGCCAGGATGGGCATCGTCGTCTTGCGCTCCACGATGCCCTGGGCGCGGTAGAGGGCCTTCTTCAGCTCGTCGGCGGCGATGCGGAATTCCATCGGAGGTCGTCCTTGAATCCCGGCCCCCCAGAGGGAGCCGATCAGGCGGTCGATGTAGCCCGTGAGTCCAGGCGGGTCAACGCGCCAGAAGCACTCTGGACACGAGCGCCAGGACGTCAACTGAAGCACATCAGCCACCCTACCCGCCCTGTACGGGCATTCAGCCACGGGCAGTCCAATTGACCGCCAGTCAGCCGGGTGAACGGGAGACTGGCCCAATCGCCGGGGGCGATGGACACTGGGTGCCTTCCCGCCTTCCGGAGCCTTCCCATGAACGTCCGCCCGCTGTTGCTCGCCGCCCTCGCGCTGGGCTTCGCCGCCGGCTGCAGCAAGCCGTCCGCCTCCTCGTCGTCGGCCACGGGCGAGCCGGGTACGCCCCCCCCGGGCGACACCCGCCCGGCCGCGGAGAACGCCGCCCCCGACAATGACCGCAGCGGCACCCCCGTCGCCCCGCCCCCCTCCAACGCCAACGGCGGCGAGGCCAAGCCGGGTGAGAGCGCCGTCTACATCGTCACGGACAGCGGCATCCGGTGCATCGCGCCGCCGTGCCCCTCGTACAACGCGGTGCTGGCGGACAAGCCGGGCATGGACGCGATTCCCGTCCACGAGCTGGACCTGACGGCGGTGACGGGCGGCAACGAGCAGCAGATGGAGTCGCTCATGCAGCAGACCACCAGCGGCGGGCTGCGCATCCGCGCCACGCTGGAGACGCGCGCCAAGGCGGGCCCCGCGGGCGACGCCACGGTGCTGCGCGCCAGCAAGGTGGAGTAGCCCGACTAGAAGTGCAGTCCCAGCTGGAGGCCGGGCCAGTGCTGCAAGCGCTTGTCGGCCTTCGGGTGGCTCTCGCGCACGGACATGCGCGTCACCGACGCGAAGTCCGGCTGTCCCCACACGAGCCACGCGTTGTACGTGGGGCCGACGAACACCGCGAAGCGCGGCATCACCTGGACGCCCAGCATCAGGCGCAGCTGGCCCAGCACGTTGCCGCCGTCGCCCTCGAGCGGCTTCTGCACCGGCTGCACCGCGCCGCCCGTCACGTCCAGGTCCAGCCAGAAGCGGTGCGACAGCACGATGTGCCCGCCCACGCCCAGGCCGAAGTTGAAGCGGGCCTCGTCGCGGCTGCCCGGCTCGATGCCCGCCAGCAGCGTCAGGTAGAAGGGGCCACCGCCCAGCTTCACCGCGAGGTTGGCGAGCTGGATGTCGCTCGACCACAGCTCCATGTGGACGTTGCCCTTGCGCAGCCCGCGACGCTCGGGCTCGGGGCCCGGGTCCGCCGACTGCGCGAACGCACCTTCACCCTCCTCCATCGCGAGGGGGCGCGCCGCCCTGACATCGGCGACCGCCGCCCCCGCCCACAGCCACAGTGCGAGAAGGGCTCGGGGTTTCATCACTCCTTCTTTTGAAGGGTGAAGGACACCTGCGTCAAGCCCTCGGGCAACATGAGCGACGCGGTGTCGGCCCCGGCCGACGCCGCCAGTCGCCGGGCCGCCTCCACCACGGGTTCCACCTCGAAGGGCGCGTCGGACGTCACCAGGAAGAAGCGCTCGAAGCCCGGCGCGTCATCCAGCTCGTAGGCCCCCGGCAGCCGCTGTGTGCCGGAGGGGGACAACGCCGCGGCCCGGGCCCCGTGCTCCGGCGCGTGCAGCGTGACGGCGCCCCGTCCGTCCACGGAGAGGATGACGCCGTGCGCCCGCCCCGCCGCCACGTACGCCAGCTGCACCACGTCTCCCGGCGCCGCGCGCGCGCCGTCCTGGAGCGCCTCGTCCGCCTGCCCCCGCTGGCGGTGCACCTCCAGCTTCGGCTTCAGGCCCTTGGAGCGCGTGGTCTCCGTGTCCCACCCCGCCACCGGCGCCTCCACGCCGTCCGAGGGCCGGGACGCGGGCTTCACCACCATGAACAGCGCGAGCGCCGCCAGCACCGGCACCAGCCCCATCGCGGGCGTCAGCCACGCGGGACGAGTCGCACGACGCTCGGCGCCCCGGCGAAATCGCGCATCCACCTCGCGGGTCACGCGCTCGGCGGGCAGCCGCTCCAAAGTGGCGCGCGTGTCGGCCTCCAGCGCGGCCAGGCGCGCCAGGCCCTCCGGCTCCGACTCCAGCCGCGCGCGCGCGGCGGCCAGCTCCTCCGGGGGGAGCTCGCCCAGCAGGATTCGCTCCAGCAGCCAGTCCGGGGTGCGTTGGGGGGAAGTCATGCGGCCTCCAGCTCGAGCTCCTGCAACACGGACGTCAGCGCGCGCAGGCGCTTGCGCACACCGGACACGGACAGGCCCACCTCGCGCGCCGTCTCCTCCAGCGTCATCCCATCCACCAGGTGCAGCACCGCGATGTCGCGGCTGGACGCGGGCACCCGTCCGAACAGCCGGTCCAGCATGCCCCGCGCGCTCGCGCGCGACTCGGTGTCGTCCGCGGAGGCGATCTGCAGCACCAGCTCGTCCTCGCGGTCCTCCGGGCGGCGCCGGGCGCCGCGCAGGCGGTTGAGGCACACGGTGGTGGAGATGCGGTGCAGCAGGCTGGAGGGAGCGGCGTCCTTCAGCGCCCCCTGGTAGCGCAAGAGCTGCACGAACACGTCGTGCATGGCGTCCACGGCCTTCTCCTCGTCACGCAGGAGGAAGCGGCAGCGCCGGAGCACCTGGGGGCCGTAGCGGCGGTAGTAGGCCTCCACATCGATAGACACCGGCGTCGCGCCTCCCTCGTTCCGCGAAAGGGAACACCAGTGCCTTGCGAAAGTGTCACCGGCCTCTTCGCGCTCCGGTTTCCCTATCCCGATTCCCCCCGCCGGCGAAGCCCGATGGGCCCGCGCCACCTGCAAAATCTACAGGGCGGGCGGCTTCACGAGCGCTCGTCTTCCCGAGCGTTCAGTGTCAGGTTGTCGATGAAAACACCCCCGCCCGCGTGTACTCGACTGTATCGAGGCAGGTTCCCGTCACTACTTTCCGAAACTCGACGCCCCCGGCAGCTCGCGCCCCCTGTGACCGAAGACGCCCTCACCCAGCTCAGGACGCGCTACCTGGCGGCGCAGCTCGCGGGCAACCGACAGGAAGCCCTGCGCCTGCTGGTGGATGACGGTCTGCTGCGGGGCATCCCCCTGCAGCTCATCCACCTGGAGGTCATCCAGCAGGCCCAGTACGAGATTGGCCGGATGTGGCAGGAGAACGTCATCTCCGTGGCCCAGGAGCACCTGGCCACCGCCGTCTCCCAGCTCGCCCTGGCCCACCTCTACCGCCACCTGCCCCGCGACCCGCCCAACGGCAAGGTCGTCATGGTGTCGTGCGTGGAGGGGGAGCTGCACGAAGTCGGCGCGCGCATGGCCAGTGACTTCCTGGAGATGGCGGGCTTCGACGTGCGCTTCCTGGGCGCCAACGTCCCGCCCGAGCACCTGGCGCGCATGCTGCGCGAGCAGACGCCGCACCTGCTCGCCTTGTCCGTCACGATGTCGTACCACCTGCCCGCGCTGCGCCGCGCGGTGGAAGCCGCCAGAGAAGTCGCCCCCCACCTTCCCATCGCCGTCGGCGGACACGCCTTCCGATGGGCCCCCGGCCTGGAGAAGGAGCTCGACGTGACCTTCCACGGCAAGGACGCGCGCGAGCTCGTCTCGTCCGCGTGCCGCACGCTGGGAGTTTGAGGAAAACGCATGGAGAAACCCAGTCGCCAGTTGGCTGCGCGCGCTGACGCCATCGCCCAGGCCTCCGTCGAACCGATGTATCAAGACCCCTTCTGGGAAGCGCGCTACGGCCCCGAGCGCGCGCGCCGCTTCGGCGACGAGGATGCGCGCTTCCATGTGCGCTACCTTGTGCAATCCCTCGACGAGCAGCGCCCCTCGGTGATGGAGGGCTATGCGCGCTGGCTGCGCACCTTGCTGGTGTCGCGGGGAATGTCCACCTTCCATCTCGACGCGAACTTCGCCGGGCTGGCCTCCGCGCTGGAGGCCGAGGGGTGGGGCCCCGGCACCGAGCCGTACGAGCATGTGCGCGCCGCCCGGGAAGCCTTGCGCTACCCGGAAGGTCCCTCACGCACCCTGCAAGACGACGCGGCGGAGCTGTCCCGTGCCGCCACTGCCCGGCTGGCCCTCTACCTCACCCAGGAGGACCGCCCCCGATTGGAGGAAGAGCTGAGACTCCAGCTTTCATATCTGGCGGACGCGCTGGACGCGGACAAGCCCGAGCTGATGGCGGACCACGTGCGCTGGTACGTGGGCTTCTGGCCCCGGCGGGGCTTCGGCCTGCTCGCCTTCCCCACCGTGCTGGGGATGTTGAAGGCGGTGCTGGGAGGCCGGCATCCGCAGGCGCGCGCGCTGCTCGCCACCGCGGGTGTTTCGTGGGAGGAGACCCGCTCATGAGACTCTCCGCTCCCGACAAGAGCCCCCCCGTGGACGAGCTGAGCCGCGAGGTCGCGATGATGTGCGACGCGGAGGGCGTGCTCACCTGGGTGGACGCGCGCGCCCAGGGCGTGCTGGAGGCCGTCCCGGGCAAGACGCTGCGGGCCCTGGCGGCCCAGGGCACCGAGGACAAGGTGGACCGGCTGTTGATCCAAGCGCGCGACGAGCGCGTGGACGGCTGGGAGCTCATCCTGTGCCGCGGCCAGACGCCCACCACGTTCGCCTTCCGCGCGCGCCCGCACGAGGGCGGCGTGCTGCTGGTGGGCAGCCTGGTGCCGGAGGACTACGGCAACGCGCTGGAGCAGGTGAGCACGACGATGAGCGAGCTGTCCGCGCTGCATCGCGAGGCGGAGACCCAGCGCCGCGAGCTCAAGCGCCGCGCGGACGAACTGATGCGGCTCAACCGCGAGCTGGAGGAGTCCAACCGCGGCGTGAGGAGCCTGCACGCGGCCCTGGACGAGAAGGCGGAGGGGCTGCACCGCGCCGCCGAAATCAAGAGCCGCGTCGTCGCCAACGTCAGCCACGAGTTCCGCACGCCGCTGCACTCCATCCTCGGCCTGTCCAAGGTGCTGCTCAACCCCATCAACGGGCCGCTGTCCTCCGAGCAGGAGAAGCAGGTCCAGTTCATCCGCAACTCCGCCGAGTCGCTCTTCGAGCTGGTCAACGACCTGCTCGATTTGTCCAAGGTGGAGGCGGGCAAGACGACGCTGCGCCACAGCCGCTTCGTGGTGCACGACCTGCTCAGCGCGCTGCGCGGCATGATGAAGCCCATGCTGCCGCCGGGCTCGCCCGTGGACCTGCGCCTGGTGGAGCCCCAGACGCCGCTGGAGCTGGAGACGGACGAGACGCGGCTGAGCCAGGTCTTGCGCAACCTGGTGTCCAACGCGCTGAAGTTCACCGAGGCCGGCCACGTCACGGTGAGCGCGGCGCCGGGCCCGCGCGACACGGTGGTCTTCACCGTGAAGGACACGGGCATCGGCATCGCGCCGGAGGACCACGAGCGCATCTTCGAGGAGTTCACCCAGCTCGACAGCCACCTGCAGCGCAAGGTGAAGGGCACGGGCCTGGGCCTGCCGCTGGCGCGCCGGCTGGTGGAGCTCTTGGGCGGCACGCTCACGCTGCAGAGCGCGCCCGGCGAGGGCTCCACCTTCACCATCACCCTGCCGCGCGTGCACATGGAAGTGTCGGAGATGGCGGGGCTGTCCGAGCGCAGCCAGCACCTGGACACCAGCCGCGCGCCGGTGCTGGTGCTGGAGGACGACCGGCAGACCCTGTTCCTCTACGAGAAGTACCTGGCCCGCTCGGGCTTCCAGGTGCTGCCGGTGCGCAGCACGGACGACGCGCGCCGGGTGCTCCAGCGCGTGCGGCCCGCCGCCATGGTGCTGGACGTGATGCTGGAGGGCGAGACGAGCTGGAACTTCCTGGCGGAGATGAAGAACGGCGAGGCCACCCGTGACATCCCCATCCTCGTGGTGACGGTGACGGACCGCGAGCAGAAGGCGCGCGCCCTGGGCGCGGACGAGTTCTGGCTCAAGCCGGTGGACGAGGTCCGCCTGCAGAAGAAGCTCCAGGAGCTGGCGCGCAGCGGGCCGGTGGAGCGGGTGCTCATCATCGACGACGACGACGTGCACCGCTACCTGCTCAAGCAGCTGCTCAAGGACACGCCCTACGTGCTGCTGGAGGCCGCGGGCGGCAAGGACGGCGTGCGGCTGGCGCGCGAGCAGGTGCCGCAGCTCATCTTCCTGGACTTCGTGCTGCCGGACATCACCGCCTTCGACGTGCTGGACGAGCTGAAGGGGGACCCGCGCACGCGGGAGATTCCGGTCATCCTCCACACCTCGCACGAGCTGCGCGAGGACGAGCGGGTGCGGCTGGCGAACGAGACGGCGGCCATCCTCTCCAAGCACACGCTCAGCCGCGAGGTGGCCATCGGTCGCATCCGCGACGCGCTGGCCAAGGCGGGGCTGGGCTCTCACATCCCACAGGAGGGGCGCCGTGGTTGAACCTCGACTGGCCACCGTCCTCAACGTCAACGACGACGACGCCAACCGATACCTGGTCAACCGCATCCTCGAGATGGCGGGCTACCACGTCATCGAGGCGGCCACCGGCATGTCCGCGCTGCTCATGGCCGAGCAGCACCGCCCGGACGTCGTCGTCCTCGACGTGAAGCTGCCGGACATCAGCGGCTACGAGGTCTGCGCGCGGCTGCGCGCCAACCCGGACACCGCCGCCATCGCGGTGATGCACACGTCCGCCACCTTCGTCACGTCCGACAAGAAGGCCCGCGGCCTGGACGGCGGCGCGGACGCGTACCTCACCCAGCCCTTCGAGTCCTCGGAGCTCATCGCCACGGTGCGCTCGCTCTTGCGGCTGCGGCACGCGGAGCAGGCGGCGCGCCGGCGCGCCGACGAGCTGGCGGAGATGGACCGGCGCAAGGACGAGTTCCTGGCCATGCTCGCGCACGAGCTGCGCAACCCGCTCGCCGCCATCATGACGGCCATCGGCATCCTGGAGCGCAAGCCCACGGATGACACGAAGGAAGCGCGGATGCGCGGCATCATCCACCGTCAGACGAACCACCTGGCGCGGCTGGTGGATGACCTCCTGGACGTGAGCCGCATCACCCGGGGCAAGGTGGAGCTGCGCTCGGGCCGGCTGGACCTGCGCGCGGTGCTCTTGCAGGTGGTGCAGGTCATCCGCCCCATCACCGAGGCGCGCGGGCTGGGGCTGGAGGTGTCGCTGCCGGAGGGGCCGCTGCTCATCAGCGGCGACGCCACGCGGCTGGAGCAGGTCTTCACCAACCTGCTCGACAACGCGGCCAAGTACACCGACAGCGGGCACATCTCGCTGCGCGTGGAGAAGGAGGGCGTGGACGGCACGGCGCAGGCGGTGGTGCGGGTGCGCGACACGGGCATCGGCATCCCTCCGGACGTGCTGCCGCGCATCTTCGATTTGTTCGCGCAGGCGGACACCTCGCTGGAGCGCACGCGCGGGGGCCTGGGCATCGGCCTCACGCTGGTGCGCCAGCTGGTGCATCTGCACGGCGGACAGGTGCAGGCGGTGAGCCCCGGCCCCGGCCTGGGCGCCGAGTTCGTGGTGCGGCTGCCGCTCCTGCACGTGCACGAGGTGTCGCTGGCGCCGCCCGTCAACACGGTGTCGCGCGGGGGCCGGCGCATCCTGCTGGTGGAGGACAACCCGGACGCGCGCCAGGCCATGCGCGAGCTGCTGGAGCTGTGGGGCCACGACGTCGAGGTGGCGCCGGACGGCCTGCAGGGCGTGGAGCTGGCGGTGAGGAAGCCACCGGAGCTGGCGCTGGTGGACATCGGCCTGCCGGGGCTGGACGGCTACCGGGTGGCGAAGGAGCTGCGCATGCGCATCGGCCGCGACATCCGCCTGGTGGCGATTACCGGCTACGGCGGGCCGGAGGGACATGACCGCGCGCTCGAGGCGGGGTTCGACCTGCACATCGTCAAGCCGGTGAAGCCCGACGAGCTGGATCGCCTGCTGTCCAATCTGTGAGGGAGGCGGGGGTGGGCGCGGGCCGGCGCCCTTCACTGCTTCGGGCGGGGCGCTTCAGCGCCGGCCCAGGGCGTTGGCCACCAGCCCCAGGAGCTTCACGTGGGGGGCCTCGAGCTGACGCACGGTGCGAAGCAGGCGGCGCACCTCGGGCCGCTCGGGTGGGGACGACGACGACTCGCTGACGCGCGAGGGCTGCACGCCCTGCGAGGCGAGCCCCAACAGCTCGTCCGCGGAGACATGCAGCTCGTGACACAGCTTCAGCAGCGTCTGCACGCTGGGAAGCATGCCGCCGCGCTCCAGTCGCCCATACACCTCCGTGGCCACGTCGATGCGCTCGGCCACGTCAGCCTGGGTGAGCTCCAGCCGGGACCGCGCGGCTCTTGCTCCCGCTCCGATGGTGGTTGCCAGTTTCTTGTCCATGCCTTACCGACCCGAAACGTTTGGCCGCTGGCATAGGACGTATAGAGGCAGACAGACAGAACTTGTCGGGTCAGCCTCAGGTTGTTCACCCAGCGGGTCACCGCTGTAGAGGGAGACTTTCGGGGTTCCGAGGACCTCGATACCCGCCCCTTTCTCTCGACGGAAGAGCTGTCTTCCACGCTCAACCCGGCACCCCGAAGTCGGGGGGAGAGGCCCTGGGAGGGGACGACCTGAGACGTCGGGCGTCGATTTTCCTACGGTGCCTGGGAGTCCTGCCGCCAGGGCCACCCCGCAAGGTTGTATCCCCTGTCGGACGCGTCGCCCCGTCATCGCCCGCGTGTGGCGGCGGACCGGGGCAGGCAGGCGGGCCGCGACGCTCGCCCTGCCACACACGGCGTGCGCCGGGGACGATGAGACCTGGGACCACCGGTGGCAATCGACGGGGGGACGACCGTGGGAGTCGCGCGCGCCGAGGGCGGGAGGACTAGTCTCGCGCGCCGATGGCGCTCGGACGGCGCAACCTGCTGGTGAAGCTCTGTGTGGCGATGGGCGTGGTCGCCCTGCCGCTGCTCGTCGCCATCCTGGGCTACGTGTTGCCCCAGCTGCGCGCGCAGCTGCACGCGGACCGGGTGCGCGGCCTGCGGCAGGCAGTGGAGACGGCGTACGGAATCCTCCGGGTGTACGAGGCGCGCGAGCGCGAGGGCACGCTGACGCGCGACGAGGCCCAGCGGCAGGCGTCCGTGCTGCTGTCGACGCTGCGCTACTCGCAGGTGGAGTACTTCTGGGTCAACGACCTGGACACGCGGCTGGTCATGCACCCGCACCTGCCGAAGATGGTGGGGCAGGACATGAAGGGCTACCGCGACGTGCGCGGGCGGGCGGTGTTCTCGGACATCGTCGCGCTGGTGCGCGCGCGGGGCGAGGGCGCGCTGGGCTACGAGGCGACGCGGCCGGGCTCGCCGGACCCCATCCCGAAGGAGAGCTACGTGAAGCTCTTCGAGCCGTGGGGCTGGGTGCTGGGCACGGGCGTGTACGTGGAGGACATCGACCGGGAGGTGGCGGCGGTGCGCCAGCGCATCCTCATCGCCGTGGGCGGGGCGCTGGTGCTGGCGGCGCTGGCGGGGGTGTACGTCTCGCGGCGCGTGGTGAGGCCCGTGCGCGCGCTCGCGCTGGCGGCGCACCAGGTGGCGCGCGGAGACCTGTCCGTGCGCGTGGAGGCGCGGACGGAGGACGAGGTGGGCCAGCTCACCGGCGCGTTCAACACCATGGTGGCGGGGCTGGGCGAGGTGGTGGGCGCGCTGACGCGGGCGGCGGGTGACACGGCGGCGGACGCGGAGCGCATCCGTGTCTCGGCGGACGGCCTGTCGCGCACGACGCGCGAGCAGGCGGAGTCCCTGGAGCGCGCGGCCAGCGCCGTCCAGGAGATGAGCCGTCATGTCTCGCTGGGCGCGGCGGACGCGCGGGTGGCGGCGCGCTCGGCGTCGAGCCACGGGCAGGTGGCGCGCGAGGGCGGCGCCGCGGTGGACCAGGCGTCGCGGAAGATGGTGGAGATTGTCGACGTGGTGGAGCGCTCGGCGCGCACGGTGGAGGAGCTGCAGGCCTCCGGCCGCGCGACGTCGCGGATGCTCCAGCTCATCCAGGCGGTGGCGGACGAGACGCGCATGCTCGCGGTGAACACCGCCATCGAGGCGGTGCGCGCGGGCCAGCACGGCAAGGGCTTCTCGGTGGTCGCCGGCGAGGTGCGCAAGCTGGCGGAGCGCACGCACGAGGCGGCGAACCAGGTGCAGGTGCTCCTGACGAAGCACGAGGCGGACACCACCGCGGCGGTGGAGCTGATGCGCCGGGGCACGTCGAAGGTGGACGAGGGCATGGGCCTGTCGTCCGCCGCGGCGCAGGCGCTGGCGCGGCTGTTGTCCGGCGTGAAGGAGCTGGGCGAGCGCGTGGAGGCGCTGGCGGAGCAGAACGCGCGTCAGTCCTCCTCGGGTGAGGCCATCGCCGAGCGCATCCAGGCGCTGTCGGAGCGCTCGGCCGAGTCCGTGTCGGGGGTGGAGCGCATCGCCCGCTCGGTGGAGGACCTGCGGGCCCGGGCGGGACGGCTCCAGGAGTTGGCCTCCCGCTTCACCCTGGGCGGGCCCCCTTAGCTCCGGGCGTTAACCTTTCTTCACACCCGCGCAACGCCCGGGACAGCCGGGCCGGGCAGTCTGCTGCTCCAACCTGGATGGACGTCCTTCATCCCCACATGGAGGTAGCAGACATGGCGCTGGCATTGACGCGGGCCCCCGGGCGCGAGCCCGTGGTGTTCGGATACGCGCTGGAGACGCTGCTGTCGGCGGCGGCCCCGTTGACGGAGCTCACCCAGAAGGCGCTGGAGCGGCAGGGCATCTTCGCACTGCGGCCCCTGCACACGGCCTACCCCTGCGCGGTGTGGCCGCAGAGCATCCAGTTGCTGGCCGCCACCACCCTGCCCCACCTGTCGCGCGAGGAGGCCGAGTACGAGCTGGGCCTGCGCTTCGGGCAGGCGTTCATCCAGGCGCGGCTGGGCACGGCGCTGCAGGACTTCGCCCAGGTGGTGGGCCCGGAGAAGATGTTGCTGCGGCTCGCGCGCTCGCTGCGCTCCATCAACAACTTCCTCGACGCGTCGGTGACGCCCACGGGCGACGACGGGGGCTGGGAGCTGAGCCTGTACCCGGTGCGGGAGTTCCTCGACCACCCCCGCCGCCGGGCGGATCCGCCGCACTTCATGCGGGGCCTGCTCACGTTCGCCTTCCAGCACAGCGGCGCGCCCACGGCCCGGGTGACGCTCACGCGCCACGACGATGCCCGGGCGGTGACGACGTTTCACGTCGGCCTGTAGTCAGCTCCGACGGAGGCAGGGGCAACAGGATGCGCGCCGTGGTGCCCACGCCCGGCTGGCTCTCCAGCGTCAGCGTGCCGCCGTGTGCATCGACGATGCGTCGGGCCAGCGCCAGGCCCATGCCGATGCCACCGGTGCGCCGGGCGCGGCTGCGGTCCGTGCGGAAGAAGGGGGTGCCCACGCGCAGCAGGTCCTCCGACTCGATGCCGATGCCCTCGTCCGCCACCTCCAGCGAGAGTGTGTCCGGCGTCCCGGCGGCCTGGGCTCGCAGCCGCACCGGGCTCTTCGGCTCCGAGTACTTGCCCGCGTTGTCGAGCAGGTTGTCCAGCGCGCGGCGCAGCAGCACCGGGTCCACCTCCACGGGCGGCAGCGAGCCCTCCACGCTCACCTCCAGCACCCGGCCCGGCCGCGCGGTGCGGAAGCGTGAGGCGGCCTTGTCCACCAGGCTCTGGACCTCCACCTGCTCCTGGCGCAGCGGCGGCGCGCCCACGCCCGCGTTCCCCGTGGCCAGGTCCAGCCGCGCCGCGGTGAGCACGTCATCCACCAGCTGCTCCAGCTCGGCCAGGTCACTGGTGATGTCGGAGAGCATCTCGCGCGCGGTCTCCGCGTTGCCCTCCTCCGCCAGGTCCAGGGCCACGCGGATGCGCGCCAGCGGCGTGCGCAGCTCGTGCGACACGTTGGCCAGCAGCTCCTTCTGCGAGCGCAAGAGGTGGGTGAGCCGACAGGCCATCTCGTCGAAGGCCTCCGCCACCTGCCCCAGCTCATCGCGACGCCGGATGCCGGTGCGCGTGTCCAGCTTCCCCTCGCCCAGCGCGCGCGCCACCTCGGCGAGCCGCTGGAGCGGACGGGCCAGCGTGCGCGCGAAGGCCAGCGAGGTGATGGCCGTGGACAGCAGCACCGCGCACACCACCAGCGCGGTGTTCCCGGGCGGCGGCTCGGGGGGCCGGGTGATGATGGTGGCGTACGCCTCCAGCGGCCCCTCCTCCGGAATCGGCAGCGTGAGCGAGTGAGGCGGACGGCCGCGCGACAGCCGCTCGCCGTGCAGGGTCAGTTCGTCCAGCTCCACGGGGGTGAGCTCGGGCGAGGGCGCGGAGGTGTTGGTGGCGATGAGCCGCCCCGAGGCGTCTCGCAGCGTCACCTTCGCCTCGAGCAGCCGCGCGGCGCGGTCCAGCGAGGCCTGGAGCGCCACCGGGTCTTCGAGCAGCTCCTCCCACTCGCGGATGTTGTACGCGGCGTGACGGATGAAGCCGTGCCGCAGCGGCTTGTCGACGACGAACGAGCGCGCCGCGAACAGCGTGGCGACGACGAGCACGAGCTGGGCGATTCCCACCAGGTAGATGCGGAACAGCAGGCGGCCGGGAGTGCGCGGACGACGACTCACGACGCCTCTCCGGTCGCGAGCATGTAGCCGGCGCCGCGCACCGTCTTCAGCAACAGGGGGTTGCGAGGGTCCACCTCCAGCTTCTGGCGCAGGCGGAAGATGTGCACGTCCACCGAGCGGTCGAACACCTCGTCCGCGCTGCCCTTCACCAGATCCAGCAGCTGCTCGCGGCTGAGCACGCGACCGGCGCGCTCGGCCAGCACGCGCAGCAGGCTGAACTCGTAGGTGGTGAGGTGCAGCGCGCGGCCGTCGAGCGTGGCGCGCAGGCTGCGCGGGTCCATCATCAGCCGTCCGGCCTGCACGGGCTGGGAGGAAGGCCCCACCTTGCCCCGGGCGCGGCGCACCTGGGCGCGGATGCGGGCGAGCAGCTCGCGCGAGGAGTAGGGCTTGGCCAGGTAGTCGTCCGCGCCCGTCTCCAGGCCGAGCACGCGGTCGGCCTCCTCGCCGCGCGCGGTGACCATGATGATGGGGACGTCGGTGCGGCCTCGCAAATCCCGGCACACCTCCAGGCCATCGCGGCCGGGGAGCATCAGGTCCAGGAGGATGACGTCGAACACGTGGCGGTTGGACTCGACGAGCGCGTCGGAGCCGCTGTGTGCCAGCGTCACCACGAGGCCGTGCTCCTGCAGGTAGCGGGCGGTGAGCCGCGCCAGCCGCTCGTCATCCTCGACGAGCAGGACCTGGATGGTGCCCTCCTCCAGCGAGGGACGGCTGAGCTGTTCCATGGGTTCCAAGCCTCCTGCCTTTCCGCGGACCTTCCCACCGGGAGGGTAACAGCGGAGCGGTGGCCCGGGAGCAGGCGGGAGGAGTCTGTCCGCCGCTCGCCGGGCTCCAGCCGGGTCCAGCGAGGGCAGTCGAGCTCCCGGGCCACGCTTCGAACGGTGGCACCGGGATGTGTCCGGGGTGCGTCCCCCGGATGACGATTTGTTACAGGACGACTCCGCCCGCCCAGGAGCCGGACGGGCATCCGCCGTCCCGTCCGGCCCGGCGCTCCGGGGAGGCGCAGGTCAGCGCAGGTACCACTTCTGGTTCGCGGTTCCGGCGCACTCCCAGATTTGCAGCCGCGTGCCGTTGTTGGTGTTCCACTCCGACACGTCCACGCACTTGTTGGCCTGCGGGTTGACCAGGTCCCCGGCGCCGCTCAAGACGAACTGCTGCGCGGGGTTGCCCGTGCAGTCGTGGAGCTGGATGAGCGCGCCGTTGGCCGTGGAGCCCCACGTCACGTCCATGCACTTGCCGAAGGCGCGCAGCGTCCCGTCGCCGTGGAAGGTCCACTTCTGCGCGTTGGAGCCGTTGCAGTCCCACAGCTGGATGGCCGTGCCGTTGGCCGTGTTGGAGTGGTCCACGTCGATGCACTTGCCCGCGAGCCCGACGATTTCACGGCCCCCGCCGCCGTTGGTGGTGAGCGACAGGCCGTAGACGGAGAGGATCTCGTTCACCGGCTGGAAGTACGTGGTGCCGCCGGTGGAGCAGTCGCCCGAGCCGCCCGACGTCACGCCCTGCGCCTGGTTGCCGGAGATGAACGAGCCGCCCGAGTCGCCGCCCGCCGCGCACGCGTTGCTGCGCGTGAGCCCGTACACGGGGCCGACGTCGTAGTTGACGGTGACGTTCTTCGCCTGGATGACGCCGCAGCGCCAGCCGGTGGTGGAGCCGGAGCGACACACGGACGCGTTGATGCCCGCCTCCGCGGAGCCCGCGACGATGACGTTGCCGCCCGCGTAGTTGTAGACCCACGGCTGCGAGGCCCAGTTGCCGTTGACCTGCACCCAGGCGTAGTCGTTGTTCGGGAAGGAGGAGCCGCGCACCGTGCCCTGGCCCGCGCCGTTGTGGCCCTGGGTGGAGGAGTTCACCCCGCCGCAGTGGCCCGCGGTGACGAAGCCTCCGGCCACGGGGAAGCCGATGGAGCAGCGCGTGTTGCCGTTGATGTAATACGCGTCACCGCCGCGCAGGTCGTAGAAGGGGCGGGGCTTCTCCTGGGAGATGACCACACGCACGGCGCTGTCGGCCGCGCCGCTCTCCGCGACGAAGCGCTCCGCGTTCACCACCGCCGCGTCCGGGGCCAGCACCACCACGCTGTTGGTGGGCAGGTCCACGTACCAGCCATGGATGTCCTTGCTGGCCACGTCCGCGCCCCGGTCCAGCGCCTCCTTGAGCGCGTCCAGCTCCCGCTCCGTGCGCGTCACCCAGCGAGGCTCCGCGCCCGCGCGCCGCGCCGCCTGCTCT
The DNA here is from genome assembly GCF_050039385.1 of Myxococcus faecalis. Taxonomy (NCBI): domain Bacteria; kingdom Pseudomonadati; phylum Myxococcota; class Myxococcia; order Myxococcales; family Myxococcaceae; genus Myxococcus; species Myxococcus faecalis. The sequence goes on from NZ_CP144336.1 coordinate 4,570,460, forward strand.
CCCGCGGCGGTGGTGACGCCGACGACGAGCCGGTCTCCCGCCTCGTTCAGCCACGCGCCGCCGAAGGACGCGCCCAGCTCGCTCCTCAGCGTCCGCTCCGCGCGCGCCGTGAGCGCCTCCGTCTCCAGCCGTTGTCGCGCCTGCTCGGCGGTGAGCCCCAGGTCCCGCTGCATCGCGGTGAGCACCTCGGGAGAGACGTCCTCGCTCGCCGCGAGCGCGGCGCCAGGGAGGGTCAGGGTGGTGAACAACGCCGTCGCGGTCCGGAGCGCATGCAGTCTTCGGTTCATCGGGGGCTTCCTTTCTGAACGGGGGACCGGCGCACGCGGACACCAGCGTCCACGACGCCTCGCGGACCATCGGAAGCGGGATTTGTGACCCGAGTCAATCAATTCAAGTATTTACAGAAAATCACGACACTTTTGCCGGACAAAGAATAAAGTCCAGGACATCACGCAGGTTGGACGGAACTGCCGAGCGGCCATGTTTCTCCACTCAGTGGAATAATTCAGAGGGTCGGCGCCCCGTTGAGGCATCTGCCCACGCATCCAGCGCGCGACTCGGGAGCAGGCCCGCGGTCCGGATGCATCGGGCAAACGCGTCATGGAGTGGGCGCCCGCACGAAGCGGACGCAAGACGCGTCAGAGGTTGGGCTCCTGCACGAGGCGGAGGCGAGACGCGTCAGACGGAGGGCGCCTGCCCGAGGCGGAGGCAAGACGCGTCAGACGATGGGTGCTCGCACGAGGCGGAGGCAAGACGCGTCAGGCGATGGGCGCTCGCTCAGGGCTGACCATGCGAGGCGGACAGCGCGCGACGGTCCACCTTGCCAGCGGAGGTGCGCGGCAGCGCATCGACGAAGCGCACGGAGCGCGGTGTCTTGTAGCGCGCCAGTCGTCCCTCGCAGAACGACAGCAGGGACTCGGCGGTGGGCGTCGTCCCGGCGCGAGGCACGACGAGCGCGCGCGGTGTCTCGCCCCACTTCGCGTCGGGCACGCCGATGACGGCGACCTCCGCGACATCAGGGTGACCGGCGAGCACGCTCTCCACCTCGGCGGGGTAGATGTTCTCGCCGCCGGAGATGATGAGGTCCTTGTGGCGGCCGACGATTCTGAAGCAGCCCTCCGCGTCGCGCAGGGCCAGGTCGCCGGTGTGCAGCCAGCCATCGACGATGGTGCGCGCGGTCTCCTCGGGACGCCGCCAGTAACCGGCGCACACGTGAGGCCCGCGCAGCAGCAACTCTCCCACGTCCCCGGGCTGACGCTCGCCGTCGATGCGGGCCTCCACCTGGAACAGCGGCACGCCGACGAAGCCCGGCTTGCGGCGCACGTCCGCGGGCGGGAGCCAGAAGTTGTTGGGCCCCGCCTCCGTGAGGCCGTAGCCCGTCTTGAAGGCCACGCCCTGGGCGAAGAAGCGCTCGAACACGGGCGGCGGACACGGCGCGCCGCCGCTGACGACGAGCTTGAGGCGGGAGAAGTCCATCGCCTCGAAGCGCGCGTGACGCTGCAGCTCGATGAACATGGTGGGCACGCCGAAGAACAGGCTCACCTCGCGGCGCTCGATGAGGTCGAACACCTGCTCCACCTCGAAGCCCTTGCACACCACGGACGCGCCGCCCACGTACACCAGGGGCAGCGTGAAGACATTGAGTCCTCCCGTGTGGAACAGCGGCGCGTTGAGCACGGCCACGTCGTCGGACGTGAGCCCCCAGCTCACCACCGTGTTGACGGCGTTCGCGGCGATGGAGCCATGGGTGAGCACCGCGGCCTTGGGCACACCGGTGCTGCCGCCCGTGTAGCAGAGCACCCACGGCGCCTCGGCCTCCAACTCCAGCGAGGGCAGCGGAGACTCGGGGGCCGCGTCCCGCTCGGGAACGAAGTGCCGCTCGTCCGCGCCCGGCGCGTCGAAGGTGAGCCAGTGGCGCACGAAGGGCGCGTGCTCGCGTACGGCGAGGGCCTGGGCGCGCAGCTCCGAGCCATACACGAGCACGGCCGGCTCCCCGTCGACGAGGATGCCGGAGAGCTCCGGCGCGCTGAGACGCCAGTTGAGCGGCTGGAGGATGGCGCCCAGCTTCGCGCAGGCGAAGAGCAGGTCCAGCGTCTCGACGCGGTTGTGGGCGAGCACCGCGACGCGCTCGCCTCTCCGGACACCGAGCACGTGGTGCAGGTACGCGGCGGTGCGCGAGGCACGGGCGTCCCATTCGCGATACGAGGTGCGACGTCCGCCCTGGGTGGCGTCGACGAGGGCGAGGTGGTCGGGGTCCAGGGCCGCGCGTCGGGCCAGCCAGTCATGGACGATGGGCATGGGCGCACGGTAGCCGAGCGCCCCGCCCGCTCAAATCTCCGGGAAGATGAGCAGCCCGCGCGTCGTGTCGACGACGTAGACGTAGCCGTCTCCGGGCAGGCGGATGCCGATGGCGCCGTCCCAGAAATCCAGCCCCCGGTTCGGGTCCGACTCCCGCACCGTGTGGAAGTGGCCCAACTGCCGGAGCTCCCTCGGCTTGGAGACATCCAGCACCCGCAGGCCGTGCTGGTAGTGGGCCAGGTAGAGCCGCGAGCCCTTCAGCTCCATGTTGTGGATGGAGGCCCAGTCGGGGAGCTGGTACTCGCCGATGAGCGTGGGGTTCGCCGGGTCATTGAGGTTGAGCACGCGCAGGTGGCCGCCCCAGTCCTCTCCGCCCTCGAAGGCGATGAGGTTGTTGTTGAAGTACGCCACGCGCGAGGCATGGCTCGTGGCCCGTGGGTACACGTACGCCCCCAGCCGCTTCATGTTCGTCGGGTCCGAGGCGTCGACGATGACGAACCCTCCCCGCATGTGGCTGATGAAGAGGCGATGGTTCAGGGTCGTGGCGTCATGCGGATAGGAGCCGGGGACCACCCTGACGGTCGAGTCCCGGTAGCGCCCGAGCAACACGGGCTCGCGCGGGTTCTTCACATCGTGGATGTGCACCTCCCCCTCGGGCAGGATGGCCATGGAGTAGAGCCGATCTCCATCCACGAAGAGGGTGTGCACGTTGGTGCGCGTCCCTCCAGACAGGTCACGCACGAACAGCGGGTTCGAGGGGTCCGTGATGTCGAACACGAGCACGCCCCGGGCGTCGCTGGCGACATAGAGCGCATCCCCCTTGGCCCACACGCCGTTCCAATAGGAGTCCTCGGGGAACTGGATGGACTTCACCAGCCGCGGCGCCTTGCGGTCCCTCACGTCGTAGACCTGGAGCGCGCCAGCCCCGAGGAAGTAGTCGTCGATGGAGACGACATAGGCGTGCTCCTTCGCGACATAGACATCCACGGCCCGCCCGCTGTGCCCGCCCGCCTCGCCGATGAGCTTCAGCCCTCCGGAGGACTCCCCCTCTCCAGGGAGCGGCTGGATCCGTCGGGCCTCCCAGGTGTAGAGCCGTGGCTCACCGTTCACGGTGCAGCCCGCCATGCAGCCCGTCACGTGGTCCGGCGTCGGCGCCGTGCAGCCCACCATGGCGAAAGTGTAGGGCGTCCCGTCTGGATAGGTCTGCGCGGAGACGTTGTACAGCGGATGGTCATTCCCTGGAGTCGGCTCCCAGCGTGAGAAGTCGTCGACGCCGATGAACTGCCACGAGTCATCCGTCGCGATGTCCACGCCATGGAAGCGCATGTTGTAGTTGCCCGTGCGCTTCAGCCCCTTCAGGCTCTGGAGGTCGCAGCCCGACAGGTCGAAGGACTCCACGGTTCCACAGGCCGGGAGCCGCTCCATCCCAGGCTTCAGCTTGCACGCGGCCAGCGGCACCGGCTCCCAGTCCTCCCGGTCCTGGATGGCGGGCCCGGGTGACAGGTCCACGGGAATCTCCACGACCTCGTGGTCCCGACTCTGGCACGACGTCGACGCGCCCGCGCACCACAGCGTGACAACAGCACTCACGATACGCTTCACCATGTCAGCCCCCGGGGTTGGGGCCGGCGACACAGGAGGCTCGAGCGAAGAGGGACTGCCGGCCTGCTTCCGACATCCTACGAGCGACGCGAGCCGCCCCCTCCGGATGCCCCTCATTCCAGAAGCGTCATCCCGGTCCTCACACCTCCGTCCGATTCCAGACCCTTGGCCTCACAACGCCAGACGCCCGGCGCAATGCCTCCCCGGGGCAGGGGGACAGCGACGTCACCCGCCTGTCCGCGAAGCTGCTTCCCCTGGGGCCCTTCCCTCCCAAGCACGGGAGCCCGGGCACCGGCGACTGAAGCCCGCCGCTCACGGCACCAGCACCAGCTTGCCCACCGTCGTGCCGGACTCCAGCGCCTGGTGCGCCTGGGCCACGTCATCCAGCTTGAAGGTCGTCACCTTCGGCGACACCACCTTCCCCTCCTCCACCCACGCGAGCAGCCGCGCCATGCTGTCCTCCAGCACGAAGCGCTGCTCGAACAGGTACGACAGGTTGAACGCGAGCACGCTCGTGTTGTCGTTCGTCAGCGTCAGCGGGTCGAAGCGCGGCGTGCGCAGCCAATCCCACGCGAGCTTCGCGTAGTTCGGCTTGCCGCCCGTGCGCGGCAGCATCGAGTGGAACCCGTAGATGACCAGCTTCCCCGGCGACGCCAGGTGCCGGTAGCTGTCCTTCAGCGTCGACGGCCCGTTCGCGTCCAGCACCACCTCGTAGCCCTTGGGTGACGCCGCCTCCGCGGCCTTCCACAAATCCTCACGGCTCTTGTCGATGACCACGTCCGCGCCCAGCGCCCTCGCCGCCTCCACCTTGTGCGTGCCGCCCACCACGCCCACCATCCGGCACCCGGCGATGCGCCCCAGCTGCAACAACGCGCTGCCCACCCCGCCCGCCGCCGAGTGCACCAGCACATTCATTCCCGGCCTCGGGTGCGCCAGCTCGAACAGCGCGTAGTACGCCGTCAGGAACACCGCGGGAAACCCCGCCGCCTGCTCCATCGTCAGCTTCGACGGCAGCGAGAACACCTGGTGCCGGGGCACCACCACGTGCGTGGCGTACCCGCCGAACCGCGTCACGCCGAAGACGCGGTCGCCGGGTGCCAGGTCCGTCACGCCCTCGCCCACCGCGTCCACCGTGCCGGCGAACTCGAAGCCGGGGGTAATCGGCCACCCCACATACTCCTTCGCGGAGGCGTACAGGCCCATGCGGATGACGCAGTCCGCATAGTTCACCCCGATGGCCTGGGTGGCCACCCTCACCTCCCCGCTCCCAGGTGAAACCTGATTCAGGTTTTCGACGCGGAGCTGCTCGTAACCACCGGCCTTCGGGATGACCACCTTGCGTGCGCGCATGTCCCGATGACTATCACGCGACGCAGCGCGACAACGTGCGCGCGCGTCCACTCGGATGACGACGCTCGCGTGAGATGTCTCTACACTGCGTCTCGCGCTCGAAGACATGTCTCGGTCCGAGCGCGTTTGCATCCCCCACAACCGAAGGAGTCCACCATGCGATTGCGGCATTCGCTGTTCCTCATGGCCCCCCTCTTCGTCGGAGCCCTCACCGGCTGCGGCGAGGGGCTCGAGGAGCCCGTCACGCCCGAAGCGCCCATCACCGAGCAGCTCGGCGCCACCGAGTCCGCGGCCTCCACCGCGGGCATCACGCCGCACTTCCAGCAGTGGCTCCTGGCCAACGGCTACAAGGACGACAACTTCGCGCGGTACGAGCTCGCCGGCGGCAGCTACGGCGGCAGGGCCAGCAGCACCGACACCGTGGTGAACACGCCCGTCATCTTCATCCACGGCAACTCCGACAAGGCGGTGGGCACCGGCACCGCGGGCCAGTCGGGGTGGAGCGCGTCGCTCGATTACTTCCTGGCCAATGGCTACAAGACGAGCGAGCTGTACGCGCTGACGTGGGGCCCGGCGGACATCATGCAGACCGCCGTGCAGTACCACTCGAAGCCGAACATCATGCGGGTGCGCCGCTTCATCGAGGCGGTGAAGGCGTACACCGGCGCGTCGAAGGTGGACATCATCTCCCACTCGATGGGCGTGACGCTCGCACGCAAGGCCATCCTCGGCGGCTCCGCGAACGACTCCGCCAACGGGGGCGCGTACAACGTCGGCGCGCCGCTGACGAACTCCGTCGACACGTTCGTCGGCATCGCCGGCGCGAACCTGGGGCTGACGTCCTGCTACCAGACGGGTCCCACCACGCCGACGTGCGGCTCCACCAACGGCCTGTATCCGGGCTACCTGTACTTCGGCGTGGTGTACGGGCGCTCCACGTTCCTGGACAACCTGCGCGCCACGAGCGGCTACGAGGGCGCGTACCGCTACAGCATCTACTCCACGGCCGACGAAATCATCGGCTACGGCGGCATCGTGTATGGCGACTACACCTCGCGCATCCCCGGGCAGCAGGGTGAGAAGGTGTACTCGGCCTATCCCTACGGGCACTACAACTCGAAGGACCTGACCGGCGCGGTGCAGTACAGCATGGTGCGCAACCACGTCGTCCCGTAGCCACACCCCGCTCTCGTCTCCCGGCGCGTCGTCACCTGAGACGTCGCCGGGAGCACGGGCCCGACGTGGGAGTCACTTGAAGTCAGGACATCGCGCGCGGACCTGCGCGCAACGCGCGCCCGCCGCAGAGGTGTGAGTCGACAGTCGTCCACGCCGTGGGGGAGTGGACACGGGCCGGCTCGCCGCCTCGCGAAGGCGCGCGAAGTCCCGGGCGGCCTCATCCAGGTTTCAGGATGAGGCCGCCCCACCCGCTTCCAGCGCGAGCGCGACACCTCGTCGCGGGGGACCTCCTCCCAGTCGGAGGTCACCTCCCCGCTTCGAGCCTTGCCGCGCGCTCACGACCCGGGTCCCCTATGTCCACACCCGGTAGCGCGCCGCTCGTCTTCACCACCTCCGACCTTCCGGCGCTGGCGGCCCTCCCGCCGCGCGTCTCCACGGAGGGCGTCGTCGCATCCTCCGGAGGGCGCCGTGCGCACCCTCGCGCCGAGGCCGGTCAACCTCTCGGCGCGAGGCCGTGCCTCACCTTACGGCCGCAGCCCGTCCGACGGCGCGGGCGCATCGTTCTGCGCGGGCGTCGGCGAAGGCTGCGTCTCCGGCGCGCCGGGCACGGGCGCGGGCTCGCTCGGCTTGGGCGCCTTGTCCTCGGGCTTCGTCCTCTCCACGAACGGCTTCGCCGCCGCGGGGTCCGCCAGGAACGCGAGCAACACCTCGTTGACCGGCTCCGGGCAGTCCAGCTGCACCGTGTGCCCGCAGCCCTTCATCGGCGCCAGCGCCGCGCCGGGGATGCGGGACGCGCCGTACTCCATGATTTCGCGCGCCTCGCCGCCGTGCAGGAACGGGTTGGGAATCAGCCGGTCATCCGTGCCGTAGACGATGAGCGTGGGCACCGAGACGCGGTGCAGGTTGTCGCGCACGAAGTCGTTGTTCGCCAGGCCCCGCACCGTGCGGACGTTGGCGTACGCGTACGCGTCGAACTCCGGCGACTTCGCCAGCCGCACGCGGTCCTGGATGAGCCATTCGAGCTCCGGCCGCCAGTGCATGAAGTTGCCCTGACGCACGCTGCCCCAGATGCCCGCCTCCGGCGCCGCCTTGATGAAGTCCGAGCTCATCACCCGGCGGAACCACTGCTTCTCCTTCCAGGAGAACTTCTCGAACCCGGCCGGAGACACCAGCACCAGCGCCTCCAGCGCGTCCGGGTAGCGCAGCGCGTACGACAGCGACGTCTGCCCGCCCATCGAGTGCCCCGCGAGGATGGGCTTCTCCACGCCCAGCACCCGCGCCAGCTCCGCCACCGCGTCCGCCATGGCCTCGGTGGTGTACGGGAACGTGGCCGGCTTGTCGGACTTGCCGTACCCCGGCAGGTCCACCGCGACGACGCGGTAGCCCTTCGCGTGGAACACGTCCAGCTGCGCCTGCCAGAACTTCAGATACGAGCCCAGGCCGTGCACGAAGATGACCGTCTTCGCCTCGGGCGAGGGCGCGGGCAAATCCACGTACGAGACGTGGAGGGGGCTGGCCAGGCCATACCGGGCGGTGACGTCCGGCAGGGCCACGCGGTGCACGGGCCAGGCCTGCTTGGTGCCTGCCGTGGAGTAGTCGAGGTCCTGGAAGGACAGCGCGGACTCGCCAGCATACGAGCGCACGCAACCGGCGGAGGACAACCCCGCCGCGAGGAGCAACGCGGTGAAAGCGCGGGAGGTGCTCATGGTCAGAACGCGTACCAGGTGAAGGTGGTGAAGGCCGCCCACGGGTCGCTGCGCACGGTGGCCGAGCCGTCGTAGAAGCTGCCGCGGAAGAGGTAGCCGCCGTGGAGGCCCACGGTCATCAGGTAGCGGATGTGGTAGCGCAGCTCCGCGTTGACCTCCGCGCCGATGAACCGGCCGCGCCGCACCTCGGCCACCCAGGGCGTCGGGTCCGCGCCCGAGTTCGCCAGGCCCGTGGCCACCTTGAGGTTGAGCTTGTTGGGCACGATGTCCCACGACGCCGAGGCGATGCCCGCGCGCAGGCCGTAGCCCTGGTTGGAGATGTCCGTCACCGCGCCCGTGTAGTTGTTCACCGTGCTGGTGAACGGGAACAGGATGAGCATCTTGTGGTTGAACCACACCGCGCCCGGCAGGCCGTACTGGTTCAGCGTGAAGGCGCCCGTGTACTTGTCGTCCTCCAGGTTGGAGTCACCGGTGGAGAACATGCCCTCCAGCGTGACGACGTCGCCGGGGCCGCGGCCCCACTGGTACATGACCTCCAGGTTGGCGGACACGCCGGAGATGCTCAGCTCGTCGATGGGCGAGTTCTCCGGGTCGTCGCTCTTGTACTTGCCGCCGTTGTACATCACGAAACCGGAGGCCCCGAGCCGACCGTTGCGGAAGTCGATGTTGTGGTTGAAGTGCGCGCCCGCCCAGAAGACGGTGCCGGTGGGGCGGTTGATGTTGAAGCGCGCCGTGCCGGTGAAGCCCGGCAGGCCCGTGGACGACGGGCCGCTCTTCACCAGGCCCTCGAAGGCGTACGCGTCACCCTTGGTGTCGTCGTTCAGCGCCCACGCGGACACGCCCACGTTGGTGTTGGGGCGCACCGGGTAGACGTAGTCCGCCATCGCCAGCCAGATGTACTTCAGGCGCGGGTCGTTGCGCGTGGCGCGGTCCGCCTGCGCGCTGCCCAGCGGGAACAAGCTCAGGCGCGCGTTGCCCTTCAGGCCACTGAAGATGGACAGGCCCGTCGCGTCGCTGCCCAGGAAGGCCAGCTTGTAGCCGGTGCGCGTGAGGTCCGACAGCGGCGTGCGCGTCGGGTCATAGGCGCTGTCGTAGACGGGCTGGGTGCCCACCAGCAGCGTGAGCTGGTTGGGGTTGCGCGTCGGGTAGATGGCGACGTTGACGTTCTTGGTCTGGATGTTCACCTGGTCGGCGTTGAAGCCGCCGCCCTCGTTCTGGCCAATCGTGTTGGCCGAGCGCCCCCAGAGGAAGTCCACCTCGAACTGCGCGCGGAACGACGCCAGCCCGTCGACGAAGAAGGGGCTGTACTCGATGACGGGAATCCAGCGCTGCTCGATGAAGTACGCCGAGCGGCCGGACTGCGTGCTCACCGCGCTGCCCACGGGCGAGCCGATGGGACCCAGCGCCACGCCACGCAGGCCGGCCGGGTCACCAATCTGGTTCGTCATGGAGACGCGGGTGAAGAAGTAGTTGATGAGATTGAACTCACGAGGCTCGGCGTCCTCCTCGCGGCTCTTCTCCTCCTGCCATTCGGCGTACAGCCCCGGCACCGGGGTGCTCTGCGCGGCGGCCGGCGTCGCCAGTCCCACGAGGCCCAGCGCCGCGAGCACCCTCGCGTTGCGCCGCAGCGTCTCGCGTGCCTCGAACCCACTTCCCGTCATATCCACCTCGGCCCCGCACGGCGGGGCGCTCCCGGTACACCGGGCTCGGATGTCACCACTGTCGATGGCTCAGGTACGGCCAGGCTCCTGGGGGACGCGGGCGAAGAGCACCCGCGTCCGGACCTGCGGCCGGAAAGGGAGGGCGGGAGCGCACCCTCCCTCCGGCACGAGGTGAAGCGGCCTAGCGGATGGAGTACGTCTGCACGGCGTTGCCCGTGAAGGGCTGGCCGTTGAGCGTCACGGAGCTGGACGTGCCCACCGCGCCGTTGGCGCAGCGGCTGCCCGTCGCCTGGTTCTTGAAGTACAGCTCCAGCTTGAGCGTCTTCTGGTCCGCGGTGAAGCCGCCGCGGCCCTCCTGCACCAGGCCGCCCGGGAAGGAGAACGTCACGTCGAAGCAGCTCCCGTCGGACGCCACGTTCTCGATGAGGACGGTGTTGGACGTGAAGGAGAGCGGGTTCTTGGGCGCGTCGTGATTGCAGGCCCCGTCGGCGATGGTGCCCGGGATGCTGTCGACCTTGAAGTTGCCACCGGCCACCGACATGGTGACGCTCTGGTAACACTGGGACGCCGCGCCGTAGTCGACATCTTCGCTGAAGCCGTTGGGGTGGCTGGGGATGTTGGCCCCCTCCATGATCATCGACTTGCCCTCGAGGAACGCGAGGATGTTGGCGGAGCTGTCGAGCTTGGGGGCCTGGGGGGTCGGCGTGGGGTCGCCGTCGTCATCTCCGCAGCCGACGAAGCCCAGCGCGCAAACCATGACCGCGGACAGCAGCTTCTTCTTCATGTGGTGCTCCCTTCGTTCCGGCGTCACCGCCGGGGTGTCACGACAGACGACAGGCATGCAGGGCCAACCCCAGACATGCCCGCCCAGACAGTGTTTCAGCGCGGTGCGTCGGAGCCGGTGGGCGTCATCGCCCCTCGGCGTCGGCGGCGATGGCCGCCTCGCGAAGCTCGCGCTTGAGAATCTTCCCCGCCGCGGACACCGGCAGGCGCTCCACCAGCACCACCCGCTTGGGCACCTTGAAGCGCGCCACCTTGCCGCGCAGGTGCTCGAGCAGCGCATCACCCGTGCAGTCCACGCCGGGCTTGAGCACCACGAAGGCGCGCCCCACCTCGCCCCACTTCGCGTCCGGCACGCCGATGACCGAGCACTGCTGCACGGCCGCGTGCTCGTACAGCACGGACTCCAGCTCCAGCGGGTACACGTTCTCCCCGCCGGAGATGAACATGTCCTTCTTGCGGCCGGCGATGGTGAAGAAGCCGTCCGCGTCCTGGCGCGCGAGGTCGCCGGTGTGGAACCAGCCATCGGCGTCGATGGCCTCGCGCGTGGCGGCCTCGTCCTCGAAGTAGCCCGAGCACATGGAGGGGCCCTTCAGGACCAGCTCACCCACGTCGCCCGTCGGCACCTCGCGGCCGTCGTCGTCCACCAGCTTCGCCGCGATGAAGTAGTTGGGGCGGCCGATGGAGCCCGCCTTGGACACCGCGAACTCGGGCCCCATGCTGAAGATTCCCGGGCCGAACTCGGTCATCCCGAAGCCCTGCTTGAAGGGCACCGCGTGCACCGCCTGCCACGCCTGGATGAGCGGCACCGGCAGCGCCGCCCCGCCGCTGGTCATGAAGCGCACCGACGAGAAGTCCGTCGACTGGAAGCGCGGCGAGTCGAGGAGCTGCTGGTACTGCGTGGGCACCGCGAAGAACAGCGACACCTTCTCGCGGGGAATCAGCGCGAGCAGCTCCTCCGGCTCCCAGCGGCGCATGATGACCACGGTGCCGCCCGCGGTGAGCAAAGGCAGCGTGTACACGAGCAGCCCGCCCGTGTGGAACATGGGCGTGTGCGTCACCGTGACGTCGCCGGGGCGCACCTCGTGCACCAGCGTGTTGAGCGTGTTCCACGCCACCATGCGGTAGCTGACGCACGCGCCCTTGGAGCGCCCCGTCGTCCCGCCGGTGAACAGCAGGCACAGCGTGTCCTCCTCGGACACGGCGTCGTTGCGCACGGGCGCGGTGGGGCGGTGCGCGAGCACCTGCGCATACGGGGCGGCGCCGGGCAGCCCCTGGGGCTCCAGCGCCACCAGGCGCAGCGAGTCCCCCACGCTCTCGCGCACCTGGGCCACGGCGTCGCGGAAGTCGTCGCCGAAGAGCAGCACGCGCGGGCGGATGGAGCGGACCAGGTCGGTCAGCTCGGCGGCGTGCAGACGCCAGTTGTAGGGGACGAAGATGGCGCCCAGCTTGCCGCAGGCGAAGAGGGCATCCAGGTACTCGACGCCGTTGTGGGCGACCAGGCCCACGCGGTCCCCGGGCTTCACCCCGGCGACGTCGCGCAGCCAGCCGCCGAGCGCCTCGGCGCGCGCGTTCAGGGTGCGGTAGGTGAAGCGGCCGGCGTCGCCCTTGGCCGTGTCCACCACCGCGACGTGCTCGGGCCAGTACAGGGCGCCCCGCCCCATCCAGTCTCCGATGAACATGCGCGCCTCCAAGGTTCAGGCCGTCCAGCGGTAGAGGGCGGAGGCCATGGCGAGCCCACCGCCGCTGGCACAGAAGGCCACCAGGTCCCCCGTCTTCACCTTCCCCTGCACCACCGCGTCGTCGAGCGTCATGGGGATGCAGGCCGAGCCCGTGTAGCCCCACTTGTCCATCGTGTAGTGCGCCTTGGCCATGGGCTGCTCGAGCACCTTCATGGTGGCTTCGATGGTGCGCAGGTTGAGCTGGGTGAAGACGAAGAGCTTCACGTCGTCCAGCGTCTGGTCCTGCCGCTTGAGCAGCTGGTCCAGCAGCATGGGCCAGCGCTCGGTGTTGAAGGTGGAGGGGAACTTGCGCACGAACTGCACGGCGGGCTTGCCGCCGGTGAGCGGCAGGGTCTCCGCGGTGGCGGGGCGGTTCGTGCCGCCGGTGTAGATGCCGAGCGCGTCGTGGTACTCGCCGTTGGCGAGCAGCTTCGCGCCCATGAAGCCGGGCTTGTCGCCCGCGCCCAGCACCACCGCGCCCGCGCCGTCCGCGAACAGGGTGCAGGTCTTCTTGTCCTTCCAGTTCACGTAGCGCGTCATGCCGTACGCGCCGACGACGAGGATGCGCCGGTAGCTGTCATCCGCCGCAATCGTCTTCGAGCCCACGTCCAGCGCCGTCACCCAGCCCGCGCACGCGCAGTTGAGGTCGTAGGTGCCGGCGTTGGGGGCGCCCAGCTTGGCCTGCACCACGGAGGACGTGGCGGGGCTCAGGTAGTCGGGCGTGTCGGTGGCGACGATGATGAGGTCCAGCTCCTCGGGCTTCGTCCCGGAGCGCTCCAGGGCCTGCCGGGCGGCGGCGACGCACAAATCACTGGTGGCCTGGGAGTCCGCCATGACGTGGCGCTGCTTGATGCCCACGTTCTGCTGGAGCCACTCGTCCACGGGCTCGCCGAGAATCTTCTCGACGTCCGCGTTGGTGAGGACCTTCTCGGGGACGTAACGGCCGGTGGAGAGGATCTGCGCGTATCGCATGTGCTTTCGTCAGCTCCGGGCGCTCCGCGCCGGACGGCGCGCGGGACGCAGGGTGTTCTTCTTCGCGGTCTTGGTGGGGGCGGCGCGGGAGGGCGCGGCCTTGGCGGCGGGCTTGGAGGGCTTGAGCGTGTTGCGGCCCGGGGGCGGCGCGGGGCGGGTGTCCAGGCCGTGGCGGATGAGGCCCATGGCGGTGTCGAGCACGCGCTCCAGGCCCGGGTCCTCCTCCCACAGCACCCAGCGCATGCCCAGGAAGTCACCGATGCCCATCAGGCAGTAGGCGAGCGCCTCCGGGTCCATGCGGCGCACCTCGCCCTCCTCCATGGCGCGCGACAGCCCGGTGACGTAGCCCTTGGCGAAGCGGTCGTAGTAGCGGCGGTAGCAGTCGGCGTCGACGAACTCGGCCTGGCGCACCACGCGGTAGAGGTTGGGGTGCTGGCGCACGAACTGGAAGAAGGTGCGCAGGCCCTCGCGCTCCACGTCGATGCGGTTGTCGCACTTGGAGGTGGAGTCCGCGATGAGCCGGCGCAGGCGCGTGCCCAGGTCGTCCACCACCTCGACGAAGATGGACTGCTTGTCCGGGAAGTAGACGTAGAACGTGCCGAGCGCCACGCCGCCCTTGCGCGTGATGTCCGCGATGGAGGCGCGCTCGTAGCCCTTCTCCCCGAAGACCGACTCGGCGGCCTTCAGCAGCTTCGCACGCGTCCGCTGACCTCGCGGTGTCACGGGTCCGGAGCGGTCTGGAGAAGTTGAAGGCCGATTCATGTTTCACCTAGCGGTAGCACCCGCTCAATGGGGTTGTCAAAGCGCGGAGAATGGCTCCGCGCGTCATGGACTGTGGGCGACGCAGGGCGTCACCGGAAGACCTCGTGTCTTCTGTGAGGAAGCGTACTCCGGAAGCCGTCCGAGGCAGCGCGGGCGTGCCAGGCCCCGGGGACGTTGTTCCTCGACGCAGTGCGTGCCCGGGTGGTTCGATGGGTGGACCATCTGGGGGAAGCCCACACCATGAAGCGCGCGTCGTCCCTGCCGTTGTCCTTGTTGTTCGTCGTGCTGCTCGGCGCGGGCTGCGCGTCCACGCCGGCCGCGCGGAAGTACACCCCGGTCGACACGGGGAAGGCGTTCCTCTGGGAGGTGAAGGGGGCAGGGGGAGGCACCGCGTACCTGGTGGGGTCCATCCACATGGGGAAGCCGGGGGCGCTCGCGTTGCCGGCGTCGATGGACGCGGCGTTCGGCAAGGCGGAGGTGCTCGCGGTGGAGGTGGACACGACGAGGACGGACGCGGCCGCGATGGGGAAGCTGGTGCGTGAGCTGGGGATGTTGCCGGAGGGGCAGCGCCTGACGCAGCGGTTGGACCCGGCGACGCGGGAGTTGTTGGGGAGAGCGGCGACGCGGCTGGGGGTGGAGGTGAAGGGGTTGGAGCGGCTGCGGCCGTGGCTGGCGGGGCTGGTGCTCAACAACCTGGAGTTCGAGGCGGCGGGCTACAAGCAGGGGCACGGCGTGGACCGGGCGTTCCTGGACAAGGCGCACGGGGTGCAGAAGCAGGTGGTGGAGTTGGAGACGGCGGACGGGCAGCTGCGGATGCTCGCGGGCACGCCGGAGTCGCTGCAGGACTTGATGTTGAGGGACCAGCTGCGACGGGAGCAGGGGCCTGGGGAGATTGTCGAGGCGCTCACGTCGGCGTGGCAGGCGGGTGACGCGGAGGGGATGGCGGGGCTGCTGCTGGAGGGGGCGAAGGATGAGACCTACCGGCCGGTGTACGAGCGCGTGTTCTTCGAGCGCAACGTGCAGATGGCGGACCGGCTGGAGGGGCTCCTGGGTGAGCCGCGCGTGCACCTGGTGGTGGTGGGCGCGGGGCACGTGGTGGGCGCGGAGGGCATCGTGGCGCTCTTGCAGAAGAAGGGGCACACGGTGCGACAGCTGCCGAGGGATGCGGCGGTGGAGTGAGGGGCGGGGCTACACGGGGGTGAACTTCGCGCCATTGGGCTTCAGGCGCTCCAGGGCCTGCTTGAGGTCCTGGGAGACGATGAGGGCGGTGCGCCAACCCTTGGTGCGGAAGACCTTGGCGTCGCCCACCTTCGATGTGTCGATGCGCATGTCGTCCACCGCGAAGTACTTCCCTTCCTTCCCGGGCGGCGCGTGCTTGGGGTCCCAGAACTGCACCTTGGACGCCTGCTCGTCGATGCAGTGGATGACCTTCGTGGCCACCAGGATGACGTACTGGTCCGGCTGGCCCTTGATGCTCACGGGGAAGGTCTGCACGTCGTCGGGAGCCATCTCCATGAAGAGGGTCGCCAGCCTCACGTGGAGGATGGGGACAACCCCCACGCCCGCGAGGCAGAAGTCCAGCGGCTTTCCTGGCGCATCGATGGACACCCAGAGAGGCCCCTGGACCTGGATGGGTTGCCCCGCCATGAACATCCAGGGGTCGTCCACCTCCTGGCCCGGGGCGCTTTCGATGTCGCCCAGGTACCAGTATCCAGCTCGGACGTCCTCATCCAGCCTGAAATAGCGACTTGGCATGACGTCGTTTCTAGCGGCTATCCGCCCCGAGTGACGAGGATGTTGAGCTCCGTCCCCTTCGTCGCCACTTCGTCGCCCAGTTGCTTGAGCGAGCGCGTCAGCACTGCGCGACACTCATCCACCCGGCGGCAGTCACCGAGCGCCTCGCGCAAACGATCCAGGATGCGTTGGTGGTATGCCTCTGGATGAGGCCCCTTGTGCCCATCGACGCGCACGATGTTCTCGGGGTCCTTCAGCTTCATCCCAGCCCGCTTGAAGAGTCTCTCGAACCTCGGGGTCCAAGGCCCTCCGCGCGCGGCGGACTTGCTGTTCTTGTTCGTCGCGAGGTGGTGCTTCTCGGTGCGCCCGCTCGCCATGGCGACCGCATGAGGCGCCAGCGCCACCGTGAAGCCCTCGGCCGACATCGCCACCGAGCGCACGCTTCCCACCGCCATGTACCGATAGCCCGCCTGCGACGCCACCGCGACCGCCGCCTGCGCCGAGCCCGGCAGCCCTGACGCCTTCGCCGCCAACCCCGCCGTGCTCCCAATCGCCGCCGTCGCGAGCATCATGAAGACTCGCGCCGAGTTCTCTCCGAGCACCTCGCCGTACGCCTCTCCCGCCGCGCTGAGCTCCTCGAAGCTCCGCGCCCGGTCCGCCGCGCGCACCAGCACCACCCAGCCATCCAGCACCCGCCACACCGTGTCCACGCCCAGGTACGCAATCGCTGTCGCCGTCAGCAGCGCCGCCAGCCCCTTGGACACGGGCTCGGGCAGCGCCCACAAGAGCAAGTACATGCTCACGGACGCCGTCACTGTCGCCAGCAACGCCTGGGGGTCCGTCGCATCCTCCAGCGCCTCCGCGGTCTCCTCCCACACCGCGTCCATCGCGATGGCCAGCGCCAACGAGTACCGGCCGTCACTCCCCAGCAACGGTCCCTCTTCCAGTAGGCGCAGACAGTCTCCAGGCTGCGACTTGCGCTCGCACCAGCGCCCGTAGTCCCGTGTCAGCGCGTCATCGGCGTACGTCTCCAGCAACCGGAGTCCTCCGACCTCCGCGTCCCCGCGCGGGACGAGCCTGGGGCCCTGAGGCTGGTACTCGTACACACCACTTCGCTCCGGCACACCGAAGCGCTCGCGGGCCTCTCTCAACGGGTGCTCGAAGGGCTTCACGTCCCGGGCGAGCACCACCAGGGCCTCTTCGAACTCATCGTCGTCCAACTCCACCGGCCCCGCGTCCTCTTCCTCGAAGGGCACATGGACCTCTGGCACGCCCTGGCCTGAGTCCAGTCGGACGACCCGCGTGCTCGAACAGCCCATCAAGGTCAGCGCCAACACCCACACGATGAAGCGATGCGCGCTCATCCAGCCCCCGTGCACATGACTTCGCGAGATTCGGGACGCAATAGCAAAGCAGTCCGACGTTCCACGGCGGTGTCCATCCAAAAGCCGAGGCGATGCGAGCGGCGCTCGTGGAGCAGACGCCGACACGGCCCGAAGTCCGGCCAAGACACCTCCGACAGAGACCTCCGCGCAGGCGCTCGCCGCCCTCCAGGAGGGTCACCAAGGTCATCGACAACGCCATCGCCTCCCGACGCTGGACAGACGAGGACGCCAGCGCCCTGCGCCGCACGCTGAACCGCCTGACCGCATCACAGCAAGACGAGGTCGTCCGCAGACTCGTCACCACCCTCAACTCCAACACCCTCGAGCTGCGCACCCATGGCGCTCCGTCCTGAGCCTCGCGCGCCTCATCTTCTCGAAACGGAAGAGCCGTGAGTCCTCGGCGATACACCCGACACGGCTTCGCTCTCAATCCCTGGCAATCCCGCGGTGAGCCGCGGGCGACGCAATCCAGACCCGGGGTGTCTCACGAACCCCGCGTCTCGCGATGTTTGCCTTCACGGACCGTGAACGCCATCCTGCCGCCCGGAGAGACATCCCGTTTCCTCCAGGAGAGACATCCATGACGAAGTACACCGCGAAGCTCGTGGGAATCGGCATCACGGCCCTTATCGGGACGGCGGCCTGGGCAGGCGCCAAGAGCACCAACACCGTCCTCGTCAACCTGTCCGCGATGAACGCCTCGGGCTCGATGGGCGACGCGCGAAACAGCGCGGACACCCGGCAGTTCATCGGCTGCTCCATCACCACGTACGTGGGGAGCGCGCCCACCCTCGGCTGCTTCGCGATGGATTCGGCCGGCAACTACGGCGGCTGTTCGTCGACCAACGCGGACCTGGTGGCGACCGCGCGATCCATCACGACCGACTCGTACCTCGTCTTCAACTGGGACGCGTGGACCTCCTGTACGTCCCTCCACGTGACGAACGCGTCGCATGGCGCGCCCAAGCAGCCGTAAGCCCGAAGGCCCGTGGGGATGCGCGCCCCCTTCGCGTGCATCCACATGGGCCGCCCTCCGCGATGACACCTCTGTCGAAGCCCCTCCTCCTGCTGAGCGCTTGCGCCACCGCGTTCCTCGCCGGACGCCAGACCGCCCTGGATACGAACGAGCAGGTCCTCCACGAGCTCGCGAACCAACGCGCGGTGTTCGACACGCTCCTGGCGCGAGCCTCCTCACCCTCTCCGGACGTGAATGAGCGGGTCCTCCGTGAACTCGCGAGCCAGCGCGCGGTGCTCGACACGCTGCTGGCTCGGACCGCCCCTTCACCCGACTCGCGCCAGGCCCTCACCCCCGAGGCCAGCGTCCCGGCCTCCGCCGAGAACCTCGCTGCCGCGCAGGAAGGCGAACGGCTCGTCGACGCCGCGCTCCGCGTCCGGCGCTGGACGAGCGACGATGCCCAGGCCTTCCGCGCCGCGCTCGCCGACATGACGCCGGACCAGCGCACCGAGGCCCTGCGTCGGCTCCTCACCGCCATCAACAGCCAGGCACTGCAGGTGCAGACCGGCGGCGCACCATTCTGAGACGGCGCAGGCCCTCCGCTTCGCCCGCGCGGGTCACGCCCGCGCCCACCGTGGCGACCGCGCTTCCCTTCCCCGCGCCTCACACCTGTCCGCTCCCCGGCACCACGCGTGCAATCGAGCCCGTGGGGCCCCGACTGCCCGTGAGCGAACGGACAGCCGGGCGACCTCCCACGTCGTTCACCCTTGCACTTCCACCCCACTTGCTTATTTTGCACGCCAAGTTTAATTTAACTGTCGAAACCTCGAAGCACTTATAAAAATAAGGTCAGACCCGCCGATGCCCATGGATGAGCTCGACTTCCGCCTGGTGGACCTGCTGCAGCGCGATGGCCGCGCGACGCAGCTGGAGCTGTCGCGCGCGGTGGGGCTGTCGCAGCCCGCGGTGGCCGAGCGCATCCGCAAGCTGGAGGAGCGGGGCGTCATCACCGGCTACGCGGCGCGCGTGGACGCGACGAAGCTGGGCAAGGACATCACCGCCTTCATCGGGGTGAGCATCGAACATCCGAAGTACTTCGAGGGCTTCGCCAAGAAGGTCCTCGCGCTGCCCGACGTGCTGGAGTGCCACCGCGTCGCCGGGCAGGACTCGTATCTGTTGAAGGTCAAGTCGGCCAACACGCGGACGCTCGATTCGCTCCTCGTGGAGACGCTGCGCACCATCGCCGGCGTCACCCGCACGCAGACCGTCATCGTCCTGTCGTCCATCAAGGAGGACACGCACGTCCGCGTGCCTCCCGAGCTCGCCAAAGGAGAGTGAAAGATGAGCGCCGATGCCATGAGCGCACCCCTTCCCCCGCCGCCGGTCTGGCGACTCGCCCAACGCATGTCGCGCATCAAGACGTCCGCGGTGCGCGAAATCCTCAAGGTGGCCGAGCGGCCGGACATCCTGTCCTTCGCCGGCGGCCTGCCCGCCCCGGAGCTGTTCCCCGTCCAGGCCATCGCCCAGGCGCACGCCCAGGTCATGGCCGACGAGGGCCCCGCCGCCCTCCAGTACAGCACCACCGAGGGCTTCGGCCCCCTGCGTGAGTGGATTGCAGGCCACCTGGGCAGGAAGGGCCGCGTCTGCGAGGCCAACCAGGTCCTCATCACCAACGGCTCGCAGCAGGGCATCGACCTGGTCGCCAAGGTGCTGCTGGACCCGGGCGATTTGGTCATCGTGGAGAACCCCAGCTACCTGGCCGCGCTGCAGACCTTCGGCGGCTACGAGGCGAAGTTCGCCACCGTGGAGAGCGACGACCAGGGCATGCGCATGGATGACCTGGAGCGGGTGCTGGCCACGTGCAAGCCCAAGCTGCTCTACATCGTCGCCAACTTCCAGAACCCCAAGGGCACCACCCTGGCGCTGGAGCGCCGCAAGAGGCTGGTGGAGCTGGCGCAGCAGCACCGCTTCCTCATCCTCGAGGACGACCCGTACGGCGAGCTGCGCTTCCGCGGCGAGCACCTGCCGTCCCTGGCCGCGTTCGATGACCAGGGCGTCGTCGTCTCGCTGGGCACGTTCTCCAAGACGCTGGCCCCCGGCCTGCGCATCGGCTGGGTGGCGGGTCCGCGCGACTTCGTGCGCAGCCTCACCATCGCCAAGCAGTCCACGGACCTGCACACCGCCACCCTCGCCCAGCGCGCGGTGGCCCGGCTGCTCAAGGACTTCGACTACTACGCGCACCTGGACGCGCTCACGCCCGTGTACGGCCAGCGCGCCAACGCCATGCTGGACGCGCTCAAGGCCTACATGCCCCAGGGCACCAGCTGGACGCATCCGGAGGGCGGCATGTTCCTGTGGGCCCGGCTGCCGCCCGGCCTGAGCGGGGACACGCTCCTGCCGCGCGCCATCGACCAGAAGGTGGCCTTTGTGCCGGGCAGCCCGTTCTTCGCCAGCGACCCGCGCTCGGAGTTCATCCGCCTCAACTACTCCAACCGCCCGCCCGAGCTCATCACCGAGGGCATGAAGCGGCTGGGTGGCGTCATCTCCGGCGCGCTCTAAGCCGCGCCCCTGACACCTCGAGGTCGTGCCGCGCCGCGTCGGACACCCGACGTGGCGCTTTCGTTTCCGCCCAAGTTGAATGTCGATTCAGGTTTCAACTCCATCGGTGCTGGCCAGGGCGGGCCGGGTTGCGTAGCCTTGGCGGCGGGTTTCCCGGCGGCACGGGCCCACAGGTGGGTTTCGACAGGCCGCCCCAACACACCGGAGAGAGACAGACATGCAGCTCAAGGACCTGAAGGTGATTGTGACGGGCGGCGCCCAGGGCATGGGCGCGCACTTCGCGCAGCGGCTGATGGAGGCGGGCGCGCAGGTGGCGGTGGGCGACGTGGCCGAGGACAAGCTGGCGGCGCTGCCCGCGGGCATCCACCGGCGCAAGCTGGATGTGTCGTCGGAGGCGGACATCACGTCGTTCGTGGCCTGGGCGCACGGGGCGATGGGCGGGCTCAACGGCCTCATCAACAACGCGGGCATCCTCCGCGACGCGCTGCTGGTGAAGAAGGACCGGACGACGGGCGAGGTGAAGAAGCTGTCCACCGCGGACTGGAACGCCGTCGTCGGCGTCAACCTCACGGGCGCCACGCTGATGGTGCGCGAGGTGGTGGCGAAGATGGTGGAGACGGACCAGAAGCCCGGCGTCGTGGTGAACATGTCGTCCATCGCCCGGCACGGCAACCGTGGTCAGTCCAACTATGTGTCCGCGAAGGCGGCGCTGGCGGCGAACACCGTGACGTGGTCGCGCGAGTTCGGCCCGTTCGGCGTGCGCGTGGGCGCGGTGGCGCCGGGCATGATTGAGACACCGATGACGCAGGGCATGAACCAGAAGGCCCGCGACGCGCTGGTCTCCGCCATCCCCGTGGGCCGCATCGGCCTGCCCGAGGACATCTGGCTGGCCGTGAAGTTCATCCTCGAGTGTGACTACTTCAACGGCCGCACCATCGACGTCGACGGCGGCCTGAGCTTCTAAGGCCGTCGCAGTGCGGGCGCGTCTCCGTCACCCCGAGGAGACGCGCCGCACACGCCGCTATCGCCGGCTGGCGGCCTCGACCTTCGTCGGGTGCAACATCACCGGCTGCCCCGTGTAGAGCAGCTTGTAGGCGCCGTAGCTGCCGAGCACGTGCTTCACGTACTCGCGTGTCTCGTCGAACGCGATGTGCTCCACCCACTCGTCGAGCTCCGCCTGCGGCAGCGCCTGACGCCAGCGGTCCACCGCGTGCGGCCCCGCGTTGTACGCCGCCACCGCGTACGCGACGTTGCCACCGAAGCGGTGCAACAGCTGCCCCAGGTACGCCGAGCCCAGTCGCACGTTCTGCGCCGGCTGCAGCAGGTTCGACTCACCCACGTCCCCCAGCTTCAGCGCCTGCGCCACCTGCTTCGCCGTCGCCGGCATCAGCTGCGCCAGCCCCAGCGCCCCCGTGGACGAGCGCGCCGTGGGACGGAAGCGGCTCTCCTCGCGGATGAGCCCCTGCATCAAATCCGGGTCCACCTTGGACGCCTTCGAGTACCGCTGGATGACGTTGCGGAACGCCAACGGCCACGTCGCCTCCCACACCGGACGTGACTCGGGGCTGAGCGGGCCCTGCACCTCGCGCCGCAGCGACTCGCGCGCCACCTGCCGCGCGGCCCGCTTGCGCCCCGTGCGCACCATCGTCTGGTAGAGCAGCCGCGCCGGCGCCTCCGACAGCCCTCGCGAGTTCACCGCGAGCAGCTCGTCCGCCGCGCCCGGATGCCCCAGCCGCAACAGCTCCACGCCCGCCGCGAAGCGCACGTCGTGACGCAGCGGCCCCGGCGGCAGCGGCCACACCTCGTCCGCGGGCTCCTCCGCGGCCCCGCTCGCCCCAGGCACCGGCGACAGCCGCCCCAGCCGCTCCGGCGCCAGCATCGCCAGTCGCGAGCGCGCCAGCATCCCGTACCAGGTCGCGGGCCGCTCGGTGGCCAGCTGCTCGTAGTCATCGAGCGCGGTCGCGCTCGTCAGGGGCACGGGCTCGCGCACCCGCGCGCGCCAGTACCGCGCCCGCCACAGCGCCTCGTCCGTGCGCGACGCCGCGGGCAGCCGCTCCACCGCCTCGAGCGCCGACAGCGCCTCCGCCTTCGCCTCGCGCCGCGTGTGCAGCCAGAAGGCCCGGAAGAGCGCCTCCGACGCGAAGTTGCCCGCCGGGTAGCGCTCCGCCGTCTCCTGGTAGCGCGCGAGCGCCTCATCCAGCTGCCCCGTGCGCTGCAGCAGCCACGCCTCGAAGAAGAGCGCGTCATCCGCGTACCCATGCTCGGGATAGTCGCGCGCGAGCGTGGCGTACGTGGTGATGGCCGACCTCGGGTCCACCACCGACTGCGAATAGCCCAGCACGTAGAGCGCCTGCGGCCGGTACTCCGCCGACGTGCACTTCTCCACCACCGGCGTCAGCATCTGGATGGCGCGGCGGTGCTGGCGCTCCTTGCGCAGCGCGCGCCCGAAGGCCAGGTGCGCCCGACACGACAGCTCATCCGGCGGGTCCACCTGGGACATCACCCCCGCGAGCAGCTCCGTCGCGGGCCCGTGCCGGTGCAGCTCCACCAGCGCCTCCCCACGGCGCACCTTCCACTTGAGCGGCAAGGGCAGCCCCTTGAGCCGCTCCTTCGCGCGCTGCGCCTCGCGCGACAGGGGGCTCGTGGCCCACACCTCCAGCAGCGCGCGGTGCTCGACGTTGTACAGCCCCTGCGCCCGCGCCAGGTCACAGATGGCCAGCAGCGCCTTCATCCGCAGCGCATCCGGCCCCCGCGCCTGCCGGCTGTCGATGAGCTCCTGCAGCGCCTGCAGCGCCCCCGGGATGTCCCGCTGCCGCTGCAGCACACGCGACAGGCTGAAGCGTGCCTCCGCGTACAGCGGCGAGCCCGCGCTCACCTCGCGGTACTGCGAGGCGGCCAGCTCCAACCTGCGCAGCTTCTCGTTCGCCTGCGCCGCCCACAGCAGGCAGTGGTCCTTCAACGGCACATAGTCCACCGCCAGCGCCGACAGCTCTTCCGCGGCAGTTGAGTAGTCGCGGCCGAGCAGCGCGCTCTGCGCCCGCAGGAAGCGCACCGGCAACGTGGGCTCCTGGTCCGCGAGCAGCGCGCGCGCCTTCGCGAAGCGTCCCCTCCGCACCTCCGAATGCGCCCGCGCGAGAACCCCTTCCGCGAAGTAGGGCGCGAGCTGCTCCGGGCCGAACGACGCCACGGACAGCTCCGCGCCCGAGGGCTGCTCGGCGGGAGTGTCGAGGAGCTGTTCGAGCTGCTCCTCCGACAGCACCTCTCCCGGCTCTCCCTCATCGGGAGCCTGCGCCCACGCGGAGCCCGCGCCGCCCACCAGGCCCGCGCACGCCACGCACACCGCCATGGCACTCGCGCGCAGCCGACGTCGTCCATCCATGCATGCCCTCGTCGCGTTTCGGGCCGCTGAGGATTTGCACGCCGGGCGGAGTTGGGACCGGGCTGCGCGCACGCCACACGCGCACCCGTCGTCCAGGCGATACACGCGCGCGACGTGTCCGCGCGTCACTGCCAGAAAGCCAACGGAAGCCCCTCGCGCGCACGTGGGTGCGCCTGCGCCAGGGTGCCTCCGGAGACGACGTCACGCGGGGCGCAAGGCCGCCCTCACCCGCTCCGCGAGCGCGCGGTTCATCCCCTCATAGGCGGCCCGGAACGCGTCCCGCCGGGGCTTGCCCATGAACCACGTCACCACGCCGCTGAAGTCCTCGCCGTGCACCAGCCGCGTCCCGGAGCCCTCGGGGCGCAGCTCGAACCCGTGCCGGCCGAACATCAGCCCCGGCACGCCGCCCGTCCACTCCAACCTCATGGGTGGCTCCACCCGCGTCAGCGTGGCGCGAAAGCCGAACACCCGCCCCGAGCCATCCGGCGAGCGCGCCTTCATCGCCACCCGCGCGCCCACCTCCACCCTCCCGTGCGCCTCCAACATCAACGGGTTCCACAGGGGATAGGCCTTGAAGTCACACAACACCGCCCACACGGCGTCAGGGGACGCGTCGATGAAGGCCTCGGTCCTCAACTGGAACATCCACCCCCCTCGCGCCCTTCGCTTCTGGCCACTGCAAAGTCACACCCACGCCGTCACCGGTGTGAAGCCAACGCTCACATGCCTCCCGGGACGATTGCGGGATGACAGGCGAATCGCGAGTTTCTAAGTTAATCAGGAACAAGCGGAGATAACGTGAGTTCCCCGGATTGGAAGCCGGGACTCGCTCTCCGCGCCGCCAGGTGGAACGAGCCACCACGGGCCGCCCTCCGGGACATCGGATGGGGAGCCCAGACCAGGGGTGCACGGCGAGGGGCACCCACCGCTAGTAGAGGTCGACGGGCATCATCGCGCCCGCCTCGAACTCCGGAGCGCGCCGCAGCTGGTCCAGCACGCGAGGCGCGCAGCGCAGGTGGAGCATGGGCATGGAGCCCGGCTCGCTCACCGAACGCACGGAGCCCAGGAGGTGGTGCGCCTCGAGCCAGCGCATGAAGCTCTCGTGGAAGCGAGCGCTCTCCGCCAGCCCGGCCCGTTGGACCTCCGCCCGTGACAGGGGCGGGGGCCGTGCGGGCGCGCGCGCGCGGGGAGGCGCGGGCGTCTCCCGGGGCATCACGGTGATGTCGATCCACTCGGGCTGCGTGCGCGCGCTGGCCATGCCTGGCAAGGCTCGCACACCCGAGGAGACGCGGGGAACCCCCGCCGCGAAGCCGTCTCCGGGTTCGCCATTCTTTCTGCTCATGGCCTCATCCTCCCCCGGGCCCGGCGCTCGACTGGCGCCGACCCCGGTTTCGACCCACCACCGTCACCTGAAGACAGCCAGGCCCTTGCCCGTTCGGTGACCACCAGAGCGAGGAAGCTTGACCGCATTGGCCAAAATCAAATCCCGCACCTCGAGCGCCGTCAAGTCAGGGGCGCGGCACCGATAGAGCGCCGCGATACCGGCTACATAAGGCGCCGCCATGCTGGTGCCACTCATTCGTTCGTAGAACGCCTGGTTGTTACAACGCCGCTCGGTGCTCGAGTACACATTGACTCCGTAACCCATGACGTCGGGTACGACGCGGCGCTCCACGACACCGCTGGCGGAGAAATGAGCCACGTTGCGCTCGAAGTCGACTGCACCGACGGCCAGGGACTCGTCAAAGGCGGCTGGATAACCAACCGTGTCGGGTCCACTGTTACCTGCCGCGACAACAGGCAGCACGTTGCTGTCGAGCAGCCGACGGATCATGGTCTGCAGCGCGCGCTGGTTGAGGCGGTAGTCGGCCTCCGAGATGCCCGGCGGCGGCTTGAGCGGGAAGCCCAGGGACAGGTTCACCACCGCGGGGCGGGTGACGTTCTGCGGGCTGCTGAACTGGTGCAGCAGCCACTCCATGCCGGCGGCCACGCGGCCCAGGCTGGTGCGGATGG
Organism: Myxococcus faecalis; assembly: GCF_050039385.1. NCBI lineage: Bacteria > Pseudomonadati > Myxococcota > Myxococcia > Myxococcales > Myxococcaceae > Myxococcus > Myxococcus faecalis. The sequence continues at coordinate 4,596,513 of NZ_CP144336.1, forward strand.
TCTCCGATTCGATGACGGACGCGACGTAGAGGTCCACCTCCGGGGCGACGCCGTGGTGCGTGCCCGCGGCGATGCCGCACACGTGGGTGCCGTGGCCGTCCGGGTCGAAGCCGCGGATGTCCCGCGCCGGATTGTGCGGCGAGTTGGGGAACAGCGACACGTAGCGGAACTGGATGACCCTGGCGGCGTGCTCGGGGTGGTCGGCGTCCACGCCGGTGTCGAGCACGCCGAGCAGCACGCCGGCGCCGCGGATGCCCTGGGCGTGGGCCAGGGGGACACCGCTCTCCTCGGGCCACTCGCGCTCGGCCAGGGAGCTCATGCCCCGGTTGCGCGGGCCGGACTGTCCGGCGGACACCGGTCCGGGGAACGACAGGGGCACCACGTCGGGGATGAACTCGAAGTCGGCGGCGAGCTCGCCGCGCGCCTCGGCCTCCGTGGCGTCCGAGTAGAAGTGGGCCATGGTGGCGCCGATGAGCGGCATGAAGCGGAAGCTGCCCGCCTCGCTCCCCGTCTGCTCCGAGACAGGAGCGCCGGGCAAGGGCGGGGTGGTCGCGTCCGCGCCACGGGTGGTGGGGCGCTTCACCTTCGAGCCCTTCGCGACGCGCTTGCGCGCCTCCTGCCCGCTGACGGGAGGACGGGGACCGGGCAGCGTCGCCGAGCGCAGGCCCAGGAGCGACAGCGTGTCCGGCGCGCGGTTGGCGACGGTGAAGCGAAGCGCCGTGGTGCGCGGCAACACGCGCTCACCCTGCTGCGTGCCGCGAGGCCCGACGCGGGCCTGCGTTTCGATGGACTCCTTGGGGACCAACAGGTAGGACTTCATGGGTTGTCGACTCCTTGAACCACCGTGCAACGCGGATGGCGACGGACAAGGGCCACCCGTATCCAGACCGCGTCCGCCATGCCCGGAGCCTCGCGAGCCCGGCGGATGTGAAGGCGCGCTTGCTGGGCGCGCGTCTGCCGGGACCTCCCGCCCGGCGTGATGAGACCTCCCGGAATCCCTGAAGCCATTGTGAGATTGGACAGGGCCGACCTGACAATTAAAGCAGGGTTTACAAGCTGTAGACGCCTGAGCCCCCCTGTTTCGGTCCTGGCGGGACTTTCTGGAGCGTCGGGAAGTATGAAGGAGGCCCTCTGACTGCTCGGAGCGGCACAGGAGGGGTGTCCGCCAGCCGACCCGGGCCGTCCGGGCGGCAGGGGCGGCAGAGGGGGAAGTTCGCCTCCCCACAATTGTTCGCCTACGTCGCCCCCGACGGATTAAGTGGGGCGGACGGTCCGTCCTCTGGAGCCATCGACGTGATTCCTTACTGGCATGCCCCCTCGCTGAAGCTGGGGCCCCTCACCATCGAGCCCTTCGGCATCTTCGTGGCCGCGGGCATCCTGCTGGCCGCCAACCTGCTTGGCCGCCAGGCGAAGCGGCAGGGGTTGGACCCCACGCCGCTCGCCGACTACGCCCCCTGGGGCGTGGGCGTGGGCGTGCTGGTGGGACACTGGGTGCACCTGTTCTTCTACCACCCGGAGGAGCTGTCCAAGAGTCCGTTCCAGATTCTGAAGGTCTGGGATGGGCTGTCGTCCTTCGGCGGCCTCGTCGGCGGCATCATCGCGGCCATCTTCTTCTTCCGGCACCGCAAGCTGCGCTTCAACGACTACGCGGATGCGTTCGCGCTGGGCGTGGCGCCGGGCTGGGCGGTGGCGCGGCTGGGGTGCTTCGCGGTGCATGACCACCCGGGCGTGCGCACCGACTTCTTCCTGGCGGTGGCGTTCCCCAACGGGCCCCGCCACGACCTGGGCATGTACGACGCCATCGCGCTCTTCGCCATCTCCGGCCTGCTGTACGCGCTGCGGGACGTGGAGAAGATGAAGGGGCGGCTGTTGCCGCTGCTGGCGATTCTGTACGCGGCGTGCCGCTTCGGCTTCGACTTCCTGCGCGCCACGGACATGAGCTACGTGGACGCGCGCTACTTCGGGATGACGCCGGCGCAGTACGGCTGCTTCGCGCTGGTGGCCTACGGCCTGTGGGGCCTCTTGCGCCGCCGCGAGCCGAGCGCCCAGGCCACCGCGCCGGGCGAGGGCTCCCACGCGGGCCACCCCACGCACCGACGCGCGGGCTGAGCCACCCCACGCCCGGGCCCCTTCACACGGGCTCGGGCATCCGGAGGTTCGCGAGCTTGCGCTCGGCGAGCACCGAGTGGATGTGGGCGATGCGGCCATCCGCGCCCAGGTCCACGCGCACCACCGCCCGCGTCGCGAGCATCGGGTCCTTCGCGGGCGCGAGAATCATCACCAGCGCGGGCAGGCCGTTGAGCCACTGCAGCTCCACCGCTCGCGGCGAGCCGCGCAGCTCCATCAGCTTCGTCAGGAACGTCAGCACGCGGCGCGCGCCCACCACGGGCACCAGCGCGGCGCGCACCTCGCCCCGGCCGTCCGAGAGCGCCTTCACGTCGACGGACAGGAGCGCCTCGGCCGCGGCCACGTCCCGCTCGAGCAGCGCCGCCATGAAGCCCTCCAGCGCCGCGAGCGTGCGCTGCTGGAGGTCCCTGGTCGGCACGCAGCGCTCGCCCTCGTACGCGGCCATGGCCGCCCGGGCGCGGTGGTGCACCACCTTCACGTGCGCCTCGCTCATGCCCAGCGCCTGGGCCACCTCGCGCACGGAGGAGTCGAACACGTCGCGCAGCAGCAGCACCGCGCGCTGCTTGGGCGTCAGCGCCTCCAGCGCCAGCAGGAAGGCGAAGGAGACGCTCTCCAGCAGCTCGTAGCGCCCCTCCGTGGAGCCGCCTCCGGGCAGCCTCGCCTCCACCGCGGGCGGCACCTCCTCGTCCCCCGTCTCCAGGGGTGACGGCAGCCACGTCCCGACGTAGCCCTCGCGACGGCGACGGCGCAGCGAGTCCCGCGACAGGTTCACCGCCACCCGCGTCAGCCAGGGGCGCAGCTCCTCGTGCCGCGCGGGCGGCGAGGCGAGGGCGCGGGCGAAGGTCTCCTGCACCAGCTCGTCCGCGTCCGCCGCCACGCCCGTCATCCGGTAGCACAGGCCCCAGAGGTAGCGCTCGTGCTCGCGCGCCGCCTCCTCCAACACCCCTCGTGACAGGTCCGACATGGCCTCAGGCTCCCACCGCCAGGCGACGCGGCGCCACCTCCGCGTGATGGAGCAGCGCGCGCTCCACGGACTCCGCGCTGGCGAAGGACGCGTCCGAGAGCATCCCCTCCCCGCCGACCCAGTCTCCCACGCGGAACAGGCCCGCGACGTGCGGCACCGCGGGCGCGGGCCTCCCCGACAGGCCGCCCGTGCTCGCCGTCGGGAGCCAGTGGCTCACCACCAGCGCGGGCCGGAAGCGGCGGGCGACGAGCACCTCGCGCCAGCCCGGCTGCAGCGCGTCCATCACCGCCTCCAGCTCCGCCTCGGTCGCCTCGGGGGCGGACGGCGACAGGTACTTCATCACGTGCACCATGGCGCCGCCCTCCGGCCCCAGCCGGGCATAGGCCGAGTGCACCGAGGCGTACCATGGGCCATCGACGCCGAGCGCGAAGAGGGACTCGCTCCTGGGCAGCCGCGACAGGCCCAGCTCCAGCGTGGCGGCCCGGATGGGCGTGGCGCCTTCCGCCTCCTTCGCGAGCACCGCGTCCCCGGGCAGCAGCGACGCCACGTCCCTGGGGCTCCCCGCGAGCACCACCGCGTCCGCCGCGCGCACCGAGCCATCCGACAGCCGGAGGCCGCGCACCTGGCCCTGCTCGACGACCACGCCCTCGACGCGCGCGGACAGCTCCAGCGTCGCGCCGGACGCCTTCGCCACGGCGGCCACCGCGTCCACCAGGCCGGCCCAGCCGTCATCGAGGTAGAGCACGCCGGCCTCGATGGCGAGCTGCACCTGCGTCACCGCGGCCTCCGCGCTCAGCGTGTCCAGGTCCGAGGCATAGGTGGCCACGCGCACGAGCGCGGCGACGAGGGCGCGCCCGTCCTCCCGGGACATGCGCGTGTCGAGCCACTGGCGCATCGGCACGTGCGTCAGCGGCTCCGTGTCCACGCGGCGCAGGCTCGCGAGCAGCCGCGCCATCTCCAGCTTGCTGCTCAACTGCAACACATCCGTCGTCAAGAGTGACACGGGCCCGCGCGGCAGCGTGTGCAGTCTGCCGGCGCGCAGCGCGTAGGAGCCGCCCGACTCTCCGGCGACGCGGCCCCGCGGCTTCACGCCCAGGCGTCCGAGCACCCGCATGCCGGCCCCCGCCCGGTACAGCGCATGCGGCCCCAGGTTGAAGCGGAAGCCCTCCACGTCCGTCGTCTGCGCGCGACCGCCCAGGTGCTTGGAGCGCTCGTACAGCGTCACCGCGCAGCCGCCGCGCGCCAGCAGCGCCGCCGTCGCCAGGCCGCCCAGCCCTCCTCCCACCACCGCCACCTTCTTCGCCTCCATGTCCGTCCTCCGTCGCACCGCCGGGGGAAGTCCCGGCGTTCGACGACTCCACGAAAATGGGCGGCGAAAGGTTACAGGGGCTCGACGAACAGCCCGCACGCGGCCCTTGTTGGGGCCAGGCGCGAAACGCCGCGGCCCACGCACACGCGCCCACGAAACGCCCGAGGTCGATGACCGCCGCCCCCGCCGCGCCCTGGACTGTCGCGCGCACCGGTCGGTGATAGGGTGGCTCCCGCTTCGCGAAGGGGGACGACATGCGCCACACCATCTCGTACATCGCCATCGTCACCGGGCTGCTGCTCGCCGGCTGCGACCACGTGAACGGCATCCAGGTCAACGGCGGCCATCGCACCGCCGCGAAGCGCGCGCAGCCGTTCAAGCTGCCGGACCCCAACCCGAGCGATGAGCCCGTCTACGGCCCCGCTCCTTCGTCGTCGGGCGCCGACGCGAAGACAGACGCCCAGTCCTCCTGAGCGTCCGGCCGTTCACCTCGACGAAGCACCCGAGCCCGGGGACATGGCGCGTCGCAGCCCGATGACACGCGTGGGTTGCGCAGCTTTCCCCGCTCGGGTGTCAGGCCCTCGTGAGCCCTTCCCACCGGCGATTCCATCCCGCGCCGGTCATGTGGAGAACTCGACTACGGTGCGGGATTCAGAGCCGTCGGAGAATGCCATGCGCAACGTCGCCGTCGCCGTCATCGCCAGTCTCTTCTTCACGGGTTGCAGCAACTACTGGTGGCTCGCCCGCGCGCTCTTCCCCGGCCACGAGGTCGGTCACCCGAGCGACCGCGGCGGTAGCCGGAACTTCCAGGAGCCCCCTCCGAATCCCTCCAGCGAGCCCGTGTACGGACCGGACCGCTCCTCGGATGCTCCGGACGCGAAGCAAGAAGAGTCCAAGACCGCCAGCGACAAGCCCTGAAGCGCTTCGCGCCAGCGCGGCCCATCGCTGAAAAACCGTGGCCCCGCCCTACGTCGCGGCACGTCATGGGCGTGCGGACCTGGCCCTTCGAGACGTCGTCTTCGCGCATCGTCAAGCCAGGTTCGCGACACGGACTTGATACAGATTTCGCCGCGACAAGAACCTTCCGCTCCGAGTGGCGTGAGACATCTCGACCGGGTCTGTTTCACCTCGGACCTGGAGCGAAGACGACCCCACACGTCGCGGCAACCGAGGCAATGTCAGAGGTAGTCGTAGGATGATGCGTGCACGGCGGATTCCCCGCCGGGACTGGACAAGGCACGCATCCATGAAGACGCTCCTCGCCGCCCTGCTCACGCTTCCCCTGCTCGCCTGCGGCCCCGCGCCCGAGGCGGAGCCCACCGCGGCTCCCGCGGACACCGAGAGCCTGACGCAGTCGAGCGAGCTGTCCTCCGCGCCCCGCGAGCGCTCCATCCGCCTGCGCACCGGCGTGACGCTCCGCTATGTGGAGCAGGGCTCGCGGCGTGGCCCCGCCGTCGTCTTCCTGCACGGCTACACGGACTCGCACCACACCTGGGACCTGAACCTGTCGCGCTTCTCACGCGACCTGCACATCTACGCGCTGGACCAGCGCGGCCACGGCGACTCGTCCCGCCCCGCGTGCTGCTACACGCAGCAGCACTTCGCGGCGGATGTGGCGGCCTTCCTCGACGCCGTGGGTGAGCCTCGCGCCATCCTCGTCGGCCACTCGATGGGCAGCTTCATCGCGCAGCAGGTGGCGCTGGACCACCCGCGCCGCGTGGAGGCGCTGGTGCTGGTGGGCTCGGCCCCCACCGTCGCGGGCAACGAGGTGGCCCTGGGCCTGAAGTCCGTCGTCGACGAGCAGGTGGGCACCGTCGACCCCGACTTCGTGCGCGAGTTCCAGTCGAGCACCTTCGTGCGCTCCGTGCCCGCGTCCTACCTGGACACGCTCGTGTCGGAGAGCCTGAAGGTCCCCGCGCGCGTGTGGCAGGACTCGCTCGACGGGCTCATCGCGGAGGACCACTCCCAGCGCCTTGGCTCCATCCGCGTGCCCGTGCTCGTGGTGGGCGGAGACCAGGACGGCTTCTTCCCCGTCGCGCAGCAGCAGGCGCTCGTCAATGCGCTGCCCGACGCGCGCTTCATCCTCTACCCCGACACCGGCCACGCGCCCCACGCGGAGCTGCCGCGGACCTTCGTGCGCGACGTGAGTCAGTTCATCAAGCGCGTGACGCGGTAGTCCCTCGACGGCCCGCGTGAGGCACTCCCGGGCGGGTGTGCCTCACGCGGTGGTATCCGCGCCCTCGGGCTTCAGGCTCTGCCCCGGGACATCCGAGCGCGCGAGCAGCACGGCGGCCGTGAGGATGAGCACCCCGCCCAGGCCCTGACGCAGGCTGAGCCGCTCGTTCAGGAAGAGCGCGCTCAGCACCACCGCCGTCAGCGGCTCCATGTTGGACACCAGCGACGTGTTCACCGGGCCGATGCGCGCCATGCCCAGGAAGAAGAGGAACACGGCGGCCACGGTGGAGATGAGCGACAGGCCCACCACCGCGGCCCAGCCCAGCGTCGTCGTGGGGAAGGACGGCCCCTTCACCAGCGTCGCCAGTCCGAAGGTGAGCCCCGCGGACATCAGGATGACGGTGCTGGAGACCAGCGGCCCCGCGCGGCCCGCCACGCGCGCGCTGGTGACGACGTACACGGCATACAGCAGCGCGGACAACAGCCCCAGCGTCACCCCCAGCGGCGTCACCCCACCCTGGCTCAGGTCCGCCGTGAGCCCCGTGCCGCACAGGGCCAGCACCACCGCCACCCACTTGATGCGCCCCAGCTTCTCGCGGAAGACGAACACCTGGAGCAGGGCCACCAGCGCCGGGAACGAGTACAAGAGCAGCGCCACCAGCCCCGCGGGCGCGTGCTGGAGCGCGGCGAAGTACACGCCCGCCTCGCTCACGTAGCCCACCGCGCCCAGCAGGATGAGCGACACCAGCAGGCGCCCCTTGGGCAGCGGTTGGCGCATCGCCACCATCACCGCGCCGAGCACCGAGCCCGCCAGCGTGAAGCGCAGGAACAGCAGCGTGGAGACGTCCGCGCCGGCCGCGTAGGCCAGGCGCCCGAAGAGCCCGAGCGCGCCGAAGCACGCACCGGACAGGGCCACGATGAGGAAACCAGCGGTGCGGTTCATGACGGGAGCGACGGCACGCTGCTCCATGCCGCCCGCCTTGTCACGCGTCGCGCGGGGCCCAGGCCTCGCACGGCCCCGCGGTCACCAGTTGTTCACCGAGCGCAGGTCGAAGACGTCCGGGAAACCATTGGCGCGCAAAATTTGTGTGGCCACCGCGCTGCGGCCTCCGGCGGCGCAGTACACCACCACGGGGGTGCCGGGCGGGCCGACCTCCTTGACGCGCTGGGGCAGCTCCTGCACGGGGATGTTGCGAGCGGCCTCGGGGTGTCCCTGCTGGAACTCCTGAGGGGTGCGCACGTCCAGCAGCACCGCGCCATCGGCGACGAGCTGCCGGGCCTTCTGTGACAGTTCCTGGGGCGTCATGGGCGACAGCATGCCCTACTTGCCCGGGGCAGGGCTCGCTCGTCGCGCGGGTCCTGTTCCCTTCAAGGCACATCCCCCGGCTCAGAGCTCCACCGTCTCCTCGAAGCCGCCCGCCCTCACCGTGAGCGACTGGAGCGCGGGGAAGCGCTCGCGCGCCTGGGCCACCACCGTGGCGAGCGCGTCCTTCGCGGCCTCCTCCCGGTCGTAGCAAAGGGTGAGCTCGCGCAGGCTGTCCGAGCGCAGCTCGTGCACCCCCACGCCGTCCCCGGGGAAGAACTCGAACGCGCGCAGCCTGGGCAGGAACTCCACCAGCAGCGCCAGGATTCGGTTGCCTTCACCCAAGGACCACGTCTCGGTGGTGTCCACCCGCGCGCGCCGACGCCGCCAGACGAAGGCCGGCTTCAGGGTGATTCGGCTGCTGGCGTCGCCGCTCCACTCCGGCGTGAAGCCGTGCTCGCGCAGCACCTCGACGATGGTGCGCCCCACCGCCGCCGCGTCCTCGCTCACCTTCGCGTCCTCCGCCTCGGTGCGCTCGTCCTCGCGCGCGTCGTCCTCCGCGTCGTTGACGAGCCCATAGGCCAGGTGCAGCGGGTGGCCCTCCATCGCGGAGGCCGCGTCCTGCTGGTCGAAGAACACCGTGCCGACAATCGTCTCGCCCTGCTCCCGGCGCAGGTCCGCCAGCTCGCGCGACACCTCCCACCCGCCGCTCATCGTGGTGGACGCGGACATCTCCGCCACGAAGCCCCGCGCGCGCAGCACGTCGAACGCCGCCTCCAGCCGGTCCGCGGGGATGACGTCCGGCCAGGTCTTCTCCTCCTCGGCGCGCGCCCGCACGTGCGCGCAGACCTGCTCCAGCACCCGACGCCGCAGCCGGTCGTCGTCAATTTCATCCCAGTCCGGCATGCCCAGGTAGTCGAAGAGGCTGTTCAACGGGTGGTGGCCGTACTCGAACTGCTCGAGCACCGCCTCCACCACGCCCGGCACCCGCGCGGCCTCGTCCTCGGGCTCCGGGGCCCTCATCGCCTGGAATCCCAGCGCCCCCAGCTTCGCCGCCAGCGCCAGGGCCTGGGCCTCCAGCCCCAATCGCCGCGCGCATCCCGGCTCCGGGACATCCCCGCGCGTGGTCGCCAGCGTCTCGAGCTGGAAGCGCCACTCGCGCCTGTCGAAGGTGTGCACGCCCACCTCCAGATGGCCGTCCCCTCGCCACTCGACCACGGCGTCGTGCCCCGCGGGCTCCAGGACCTCCTGCGCCAGCGCGAGCACCCGCAGCTCCCACTGCTCCTGCTCCGACGGAGGACGCGGGGCGAGCGCCCTGAGCCGCTTCGCCAGCGCCTCGACCTCCTCGAGCAGGCCTTGCTGCTTCGCCCACAGCCGCAGGTGCACCTCGCCCAGCGTCGACGTCAGGGTGCGGAAGGCGACCTGTCCCGTGTCCGGGTCGACTTCGTCGACGTTGACGTAGCCCCGAGGCGGCGCGTGCCAGGTGGTGACGCCCAGCGAGAGCGCCTCGCCCAGCACCTCCCGGGCGACTTCGCGGATGCGCCCCCGCAGCTCCTCGTTCTCCATCTGTCGCGTCCTTCCCGGTGGGTGGGGGGCCGGCGCCGTGTACGGGCTTGCCACGAGGAAGAACGCCCAGGTGCACGGGATGTCGCATCGGCCCACACGGTGCGAGCCCGCGAGGGGGTGCCCGGTGGCGACGGAAAACTGGAGCCGGCGCCCAGGCGCGCTACAGTTCTGTGCCATCATGTCACTCGACAAGCAGGCACTGCTCCTCCAGCTCGCCGAGCGCCTCCAGCAGAGCGACCGGCTGGCCCACAGGGCCGAGGCCGAGGCTCGCGAGGCGGCCCGCAGCCTGGCCACCGAGTCGGAGAAGAAGGAGGACGGCCGCGCGGCGTTGGAGTTCGGCAGCCTGGCCACGGGGCAGGCCAACCGTGCCCGCCGGGTGCAGGAGGAGCTCCAGGCGCTGACGCACTTCGGCCAGGCCCCCATGCCGCGCTTCTCGCGCCAGGGCCCGGTGGGACTGGGCGCGCTGGTGGACGTCAGCACCGAGGACGAGGAGGGCTTCGCCGAGCGGACCTTCTTCGTGCTGCCCGTGGGCGCGGGCACGGAGCTGACGGGCCCCGGCGGCGACGGCTTCCTGTCCGTCATCACCCCCGCATCCCCGGTGGGCCGCGCGCTCATGGGCCGCAAGGCGGGAGACACCATCGAAGTGACGCTGGCGGGCGAGGTGCGCGAGTGGACGGTGCTCGAGGTCGCCTGACGCCGGGTGTCCCGCCCTGGTCGTCCGGGGTGTCAGGCCCCCGACGCTCGGCGAGGGAGCACTAGAACCATGGGCCCGGCCACGCCTGAATCCGGGAAGAAGATGTCTCCACCTCCCCCAGCGCGCACGCCCCAGGCGCACGCCTCCGCCACCCTGCTGCCGCTGACCTGGCCCGCGGCGCTCATCGGCCTGCTGTTCGGCGTGCTGATGACGTACGTGCCCTACGAGTTCCGGGTGGCCGCGTTCCGGCCCCTGTACCCGTACGTGCGGCTGCTGGGCGTCGTGTACCTCACCGGCAGCATCGCCCTGATGGGCGCCCTGCTGTATCCGCGCGCGCCGCGCTGGCTGGACGTGGGCGGACGCCTGCTCCTGGGCGTGGCCATCGCGCTGTACTGGTGGGTGCTCAACGTGCTGCCCGGCAGCCTCACGGGCATCGTGCTGTACCCGCTGCTGTTCGTCGGACTGCTCCTGGAGGGGATTCCCGCCCTGCGCCAGCGCGCCATGCTGCGGGGGCTCGCCGCCCTCACCGGCACCGCGTTCGGCGTGGCGCTGCTGTCCGTGCCGGAGCGCTTCCCGCTGTCCGTCTACGCGCACCTGGCCCCGCTGCGGCCGCTGGTGGGCCTGCTCTTCGCGGCGGGCGGCGTGGGGCTGCTCCTGCCCGCGCGCTGGCTGCACCCGCGCGTGCCCGCGCTGCTGATGGGCGTGCTCGCGGTGCCCTTCTCGCTGCTGGCGTACGCGCTGGCGCGGGGCGCGTCGTGGCTGGGCGCCAGCGTCTACACCGTGCTGGCGCTCGCGTGTGTCGCGCAGGCGGTGAGCTGGCGGCCGCGCGCGCCGCGCACGGTGGGCTGGAAGCTCTTGCGCGGGCTGGCCTTCGCGGGCCTGGTGCCGCTGCTCGCGCTGGGGGGACTGGCCGCGTACCTGGCGCAGAAGGCCATCGAGAAGCAGGTGCGCGACGACACGCGCTACGCGGCGGCGGGCGAGGCGGACTTCACCCGGCGCTACCTGGATGACTCGCGCGAATCGCTGTACCTGTTGCTGGAGTCACCGGGTTTCCGCGCCGCGCTCATGAGCGGGGAGCGCGAGTCCCTGCGGCCGTACCTCTCCAACCTCGCCGCGCGCGAGCGCACCTTCCACGCCGCGCTGGTGCTCGACGAGCGCGCGACGGTGCTGGCCACCTCCGAGGGACTGGAGGGCTGGGGCTTCCAGATGCGGGAGCTGTTCCCGGAGGCCCCCGCGCCCGGGGAGCTGCCGCTGTCGCTGCCCTTCACCCGGCCGCCCGACAAGCCGCTCGTGGCCGTGGCCCTGCCCTTCCAGCTCGACCTCCACGGCGCGCGCCGGGGCCTGCTCGTGGGGCTGCTCTCGCTGGAGCGGCTGAGCGAGGCCGCCACGCCCGCGTCGCGCCGCTTCCGCGTGCAGGTGCTGGACCGGCGCGGACAGAAGATCCTCCGGGACACCGCGCCGGGCGCCCAGCTCTTGGGCTCCGCGCACCTGCCGGAGGCGCTGCAGGAGGAGCTGGCGCGGCCCGGTGGCGGCGTGCTGGAGGCGTTCGACGCGGCGGACCGGCGCGTGCTCGCGGCCGAGGCGCCCGTGGAGGGCTCGCCCTGGAGCGTCGTGGTGACGCAGGAGCTGGGCGTGGCGTACGCGGCGATTACTCGCATGAGCGCGGCCGTGGTGGGGCTGGTGCTGATGGGCGTGTTGCTGGCCCTGGCGCTCTCGCAGCTCGTCGCGCGCGACGTCATCCGCCGGCTGGGCACGCTGCGCGAGGCCACCGCCGCCCTGGCCGCCGGCGACCTCACCCGCCGCGTGGAGGTGGAGGAGGACGACGAGCTGGGAGAGCTGGCGCGCGGCTTCAACGAGATGGCGGACCGCACCGGCGCCACGCAGGCGGAGCTGAAGGAAGCGGTGCGCGCGCGCGAGGAGTTCCTCAGCGTGGCGAGCCACGAGCTGCGCACGCCCCTCACGCCACTCAAGGGCTTCGCGGCCCTGACGCTCCAGCGACTGGAGAAGAGCGGCGACTTCCCGGAGCGCGAGCGGCTGCTCAAGGCGCTGCGCTCCATGGCGCGGCAGACGGAGCGGCTGGCCCGGCTGGTGGATGACCTGCTCGACACCGCGCGCATCCAGGGCGGACGCTTCGAGCTGGAGCGCCAGCGCGTGGACCTGCTGCCCGTGCTGCGCGAGGTGATGGAGCGCTTCGAGCTGCGCGGCGAGGGCGGCGTCACCTTCGAGCTGCGCGTGCCCGAGCACCCCGTGGAGGGCGACTGGGACGCGCCCCGGCTGGACCAGGTGCTCACCAACCTGGTGAGCAACGCCGTGCGCTACTCGCCCCAGGGGGGCCTGGTCCGCGTGACGCTGGAGGAGGCGCCCGACAGCATCCACGTGCACGTGAAGGACGAGGGCATCGGCATCCCCCCGGAGAGCCTGGCGGGGCTGTTCCGTCCCTTCGCGCGCGCTTCCAACGCCACCGCGCGCCACTACGGCGGCCTGGGCCTGGGCCTGTTCATCTGCCGCGAAATCGTGGAGCGCCACGGCGGCACCATCTGGGCGGAGAGCCCGGGGCCGCAGCAGGGCAGCGCGTTCCACGTCCGGCTGCCGCGCAACGTCGCGCCGCCCGCCGTGTCCGACGCGGCCGCGTGACTCAGGGCTCGGGCGCGCCCGGCACGGACAGCCACTCGTCCGGGATGTCGCCCCGGGGCAGCTCCAGCACGAAGGTGGAGCCCTGCCCCAGCGCGCTCGTGGCCTTCACCGTGCCGCCGAACGCCTCGACAATCTGCCGGGTGATGTAGAGCCCCAGCCCCAGGCCGCCGTAGTGCCGGTCACTCACCGCGCGCTCGAAGCGCTCGAAGATGCGCGGCAGGTCCTGCGCGGAGATGCCGATGCCGCCGTCCTCCACGGTGAGGCGCGCGGTGCGCCCGTCCGCCTCCACCGTGAGGCGCACGGGCTGGCCCGCGCCGTACTTCAGCGCGTTGGACAGCAGGTTCGTGACGACCTGCTCCAGCCGCAGCCGGTCCCACCGCCCCAGCACCGGCACCGGCGCGTGCATCTCCAGCGAGCAGTGGAGCTGGGCCGCGGACGGCGCGAAGCGGTAGAGGATTTCCGCCGCCACGCTCGCCAGGTCCATCTCCTCCAGCTCCAGCTTCAGCCGGCCGGCGGTGATGCGCGACACGTCCAACAAGTTGTCGACCAGGCTGGTCAGCTTGCGCACCTGGCGCTGCACCACGTCCAGCGTCTCGGAGACGCGCTCGGCGGACACGGGCTTGCCGTGGGCGGCCAGCACGTCCACCTGCTTCTGGAGCAGCTGAACCTTGAGGTGCAACGGCGTCAGCGGCGTCTTCAGCTCGTGGCTGGCGATGCCCAGGAACTCGTCGCGAAGCCGCACCGCCTCGCGCGCCTCGCGCAACAGCCGCGCGTTGTCCAGGGACAGCGCCGCCCGGCGCGCCAGCTCCTCCGCCACCCGCTCCTCCTCGTCACCGAAGGCGGGCGCCCCCTCCGAGCGGAACAGCGCCAGGGCGCCGATGACGCGTCCGCGCGCCACCAACGGCACGCCCAGGTAGCGCGTCACCCCGAGGAGCGCGAACAGCCGCGCGTGCTCGGAGTCCCGGGTGAGGGCCTCCACGTGCGCGTCCGACAGCTCGGCCACCCGCTCGGTGCGCCCGGTGAGGAACAGGGCCGGCAGCCCGCGCGGGTCCAGCGGGTCCGGCGGGTAGCGCCGCAGCATGTCCACCAGCAGGACGTGGCGCTCCGGCTCCGCGTGCACCGCCGCCGCCGCGCGCACCGCCTCGCCGCCGGCCCCCAGGAAGAACACCCCCGCGTCCGCCAACGTGGGCACGAGCAGCCGCAAGAGCGGCTCCACCCGCTCCTCGTTCTCCAGCTCCGCGGCCAGGAGCGCGCCCGCCTCCGCGAGCAGCCGCGCCGCGCGCATCGCGTCCAGCCGCGGCTCCTCCATCACCTCCCGCGCGCGCAGCAGCACGCCGGCCGGCTTCGCGCCGGGCTCCTGCCCCACCGGGAACACGCTCCCCTCGAGCACCACCCGCGTGCCGTCCGGACGGCGCAGGCCCCAGCGCTCGTCGCGCACCCCCTCGCCCGCGAGCGCCCGGGACAGCGGTGACACCGCGGGCACCCCACCGCCCTGGTCCAACCGAACCCAGACGCAGCCTGGAAGATTGCCGTGAGGCTCGATTCTCTCGGGCGGGGGAATACGAAAGCGCGACCCGGCTTCGGAGTTGAAGGCGAGCACGCGGCCCGTCGCATCCATCAGCAGCACGGCCTCGCCCGTCTGCTCCACGAGCAGGCGCAGCGCCGCATCGCTCAACCGGGCTTCCGCCCGTTCCGCGAGCGCCTGATGAATCAAAGAAAGCTGGGCGCGGCCAGAGGACATGAGTTCAGGGACTTTCCGCTCGTGGCATGGTGGCATCCCCACCCGCCTGAAGGAAGACAACTCCCCGCCCTCGCACAACATCCAACGGCACGCGGTCCGAATCCCTGCCCCGGGGTCAGGCCAGCCCCCTTGCTTGGACTGCAGGAAATCCTGAATCGTTGGATAGTTGCACATCGTCCGGACTCCTCGTCCGGATGAGCGCCGTCCACTTCCTCGAGCCTCAACATGCAGACGCCGCCCCCCAGGCCAGACTGGACTCCACACGAGCGACGCTACCGGCTCGTCATCGACAGCCTGAAGGAGGTGGTGTTCCAGACGGACGTGCAGGGCCGGTGGACGTTCCTCAACCGCGCGTGGACGGAAATCACCGGCCACGCGGTGGACGTGTCGCTGGGCAAGTCGTTCCTCGACTTCGTGGACCCGGAGGACCACGCGCCCTGTCGGGAGAACCTGCGCCGGCTGATGACGCGCGAGGTGGAGCACGTGCGCATCGAGGTGCGCTACCTGACGCGCGATGGAGGCTTCCGCTGGGTGGAGGTCTTCGGCCGGGTGATGGTGGGCGAGGACGGCGAGCTGGTGGGCACGTCCGGCACGCTCAACGACATCACCGAGCGCAAGGCGTCGGACGGGGCGCTGGCGCGGCGTGAGCGCTACCTCACGGCGCTGGTGGAGATGCAGCAGCGGCTGCTCGCGGTGCGCGATGGCGGAGACCTGTACGGCTCCGTGCTGTCGTCGCTGGGGCTCGCCGCGGGGGCCAGCCGCGTCTACGTCTTCGACCTGCACCCGGGCCCATCCGGGGAGCGGATGTGCAGCCAGCGCGCGGAGTGGTGCGCGCCGGGCGTGCACGCGGAAATCGACAACCCGGACCTGCAGAACGTGCCCATGGTGCCCGTGCTGGAGCGCTGGGAGACGACGCTGTCGCGGGGCGATGTCATCGAGGGCCTGGTGGCGAGCTTCCCCGAGGTGGAGCGGGCGCTGCTGGACCCGCAGGGCATCCTCTCCATCCTGGTGCTGCCCCTGCGCGTGCAGGGGGCGCTGACGGGCTTCGTGGGCTTCGACAACTGCTCGGAGGCGCGGCGGTGGGACCGGCTGGAGGTGGACCTGCTGTCCGCCGCGGCGGGCGCCATCTCCGTCGCGCTGGAGCGGCGCGAGTCGGAGCGCGCGCTGCGTGAGCGTGAGCGACGCTTCCGTCAGCTCGCGGAGAACGCGTCGGACGTGCTGTACCTGTACCGGCGCGAGGCGCCCCGGGGCTTCGTCTACGTCAGCCGGGTGGCGCACGCGAAGCTGGGCTACGGGCCGGTGGCGCACTACGGCGACGCGGACCTGTGGTACCGGCGCGTGCACCCGGAGGACCGCGCCGCGCTGGAGCAGCTGCTCGAGGCGCCGCGCGCGTCGGCGGGGGCGCCGGTGACGGTGCGCTACCTGCACCCGGACGGCCGCATGCTGTGGCTGGAGCACGTGGTGGTGCCGGTGACGGACGCCATGGGCCGCATGGTGGCGGTGGAGGGCCTGGCGCGCGACATCACCGAGCGCCGGCAGGCGGAGGAGGCGCTGCGGCTGTCCGAGGCGAGCTTCCGCGCGCTGTTGGAGGGCGTGCCGGACGCGGCGGCCATCGAGCGGGACGGGCACATCGTCTACGCGAACGCGGCGCTGGTGGGCACGCTGGGCTTCGAGCGGGCCGAGCAGCTCGTGGGCCGTCAGCTCTCCGAGTTCGTCAAGGACATGCGCGGCGTGGAGGCGGTGCGCGCGGGCGCGCTCACGGGCGAGCGGCGGCTGGTGCGGCGCGACGGGCGCACGCGCGTGGCGGAGGTCGTCTCGCTGCCCCTGCGCTTCGACGGACAGCCCGCGGTGGTGTCCATCGCGCGCGACGTGACGGAGCAGCGGCAGCTGCAGGCGCGGCTGACGCTCGCGGACCGGCTGGCGTCGGTGGGCACGCTGGCGGCGGGCATCGCGCACGAAATCAACAACCCGCTGGCCTTCGTGCTGTCCAACCTGAGCTTCCTGTCGGACGAGTTCCGCCGCAACCTGCCCCCGGGTGACGGCGCCGCGGCGTTGCAGGCCCGGCTGCGCGGCGAGCCCGACCTGGCCGAGTGGGGCGAGGTGCTGCACGAGGCCTGCGAGGGCGCGGAGCGGGTGCGCCAGATTGTCCGTCAGCTGAAGACGTTCTCCCGTCCCGACGAGGAGCGCGTGTCGCCGCTGGATGTGCACACGGTGCTGGAGTCGGTGGCGATGATGGCGGCGAACGAAATCCGCCACCGCGCGCAGCTCAAGCGGGAGTACGGCGACATCCCCTCGGTGATGGCGAACGAGGGCAAGCTGAGCCAGGTGTTCCTCAACCTGGTGGTGAACGCCGCGCAGGCCATCCCCGAGGGCTCCGCGCACCGGCACGAAATCCGGCTGGCGACGCGGCGGGACGGGCTGTCGCGCGTGGTGGTGGAGGTGCAGGACACGGGCGTGGGAATCGCCCGCGAGGTCATCGACCGCATCTTCGACCCGTTCTTCACCACCAAGCCCGTGGGCGTGGGCACGGGGCTGGGCCTGTCCATCTGTCACAGCATCGTCCACGGGCTGGGCGGTGAAATCACCGTGGAGAGCGAGCCGGGCCGGGGCACCACCTTCCGCGTCGTGCTGCCCACCACGGAGCCGGAGGCGCGCGCGGTGGCCACGTCGCCGGAGCCCTCGGGCGCGCCGGTGGGTCCGCCGAGGGGACGCGTGCTGGTGGTGGACGACGAGCCCGCCGTGGGCCGCGTGCTTCAGCGCATCCTGCGCGGCCACGAGGTGGAGGTGGCGTGCAGCGGGCGACAGGCGCTGGAGCTGCTCGAGCAGGGGCTGAAGCCGGACGCGGTGCTGTGCGACGTGATGATGCCGGACCTGACGGGGCGCGACGTGTACGAGCTGGTGCGGCGCGCGCACGCGGGCCTGGAGGGGCGCTTCGTCTTCGTGTCCGGCGGCGCATTCACCACGGGCGCCCGCGAGTTCCTGGCGAGCATCCCGAATCTCCTCCTGGAGAAGCCCTTCGACGAGGGACGCGTGCGGCGCGTGGTGGATGACCTGGTCCGCCTGCGACCTCCGGAGGCCTGACGCCGCGTGTGGACCGATGAGGAGCTGCGAGAGCTGGAGACATGCGCCGCGCGGCTGCTCGCACGGGTGCGCGAGTCGGACGGGTTCGAGCAGGTGAGCGCGCAGGTGGCCGAGGCCCAGGCCGTGGACGCGGGGCTCGTCGCGGTGATGACGGCGGGGCTGGTGAAGAGCTTCGGGATGTACCGCGAGCCTCGCTACCTGCGGCAGGAGGCGTACGTCTGGGAGGCGCTGGACGGCGTGCGCCGCGCCCGCGTCCGGCCGCTGTCGGGCCTGTTGCTTTACTGGGCGGGCGGCGACGTGAGCCCCTACGTGCCCCAGGAGGTGTGGGGCCAGGGGCTCGTCGAGCACCACTACGAAGAGACCGCGACGGAGAACGCGCTGGACTCCAGCGCGACCAACTTCGACACCTGCGGCGGCTTCGGGCTGGGCTCGGTGGGCGATGCGCTGCTGGAGCTGGCCGAGGACCGCGGGCTTCGCGCGCTGGAGGTGTTCGCTCCGCTCGAGAAGCTGCTGGTGGTGCGCTCACTCCAGTGCGCGCGTGAGGCGGTGCGGAAGGCCGTGGAGTCGGAGGCCTTCCGCGCGCTGCCTCGTGAGGCGTCGTTCCAGGTGCTGGCCATGCCGGGACACGACGCGCCGGCGTGCCTGCTATGGCGCACGCCCTGACGGACTACTTCACGCCGTCGAGCGACAGCGGCCCGCTGTCCAGCAGGCGCTGACGCGTCACCACCTGGCCATACTCGGCGGTGCGGAAGGTGCGCCCGCCCGCTTCCGTCGTGCCGTGCAGCCGCACCTCGGAGGCGTCCGGCAGGTAGCCCACGCGCAGGCGCAGCTCGCGCACGGCGGACAGCTCCAGCGTGGTCTCCGTGCCCTGGGGATAGGGCAGCGACGTGCGCAGCGGCAGGGGCACCACCAGACGCGAGGACACGGTGGCGCCGGGCGCCAACAGGCTCACGTTGGGGACCTCGGGCGCCTCCACGTCGAGGTTCTCCGGCACGGGCACCAGCGCGCGCAGCAGCACGGCGCCGTCACCGGAGAGCTCCACGTACGCGCGCTCGGGGGCGAGGCCGACGTAGCCCGTGGGCCCCCACTCCGGCAGGCCGTCCACGAGCAGCACCTCGCGCGGCGAGCCGTTGTGCACCGCGTACGAGACGGCGAGCCCCTCGGGCCCGCTCGACACCGACTCCACCTTCAGCTCCACCACGTCCGCCTGGGCCACGCTTCCTCCCGCATTCACCGGGCGCTCCGCCCGCGTGCAGCCGACGATTATGGCCAGCGCCATGCCGAGGGCGCCAGCCTGGAGCAGGGTCCGCATGGACTAGTAGCGCGGGCGGGTGGGCAGGTTCAGCTCGTCGCGCAGGACGTTCTCACCCGGGCGGCCCGGCTGCACCACGTCCGGCGTGGCCGGGTTCTGGTCCAGGTCGATGGGCAGGCCCACCGCGGACGTCTCGCGGTTGTTGACGCCGTTCTTCTCGCCGCGCGCCAGCGTGCCGTTGGCGTAGTCAGACGCGTGCACCAGCTCGTGGAACAGGGCCACGATGGGAGGACGGGTCATCCACTCCTCGCCGCCGAGCGAGGTGCGCGTGGTGTTGTAGTTCACCGTGCCGTCGGTGCCCTTGCCCGGCGTGCCGTCCGTGTTGAACCAGGCATCATCGCGGTTGGCGGGAGACGCGGAGTTGCCGCTGGTGGTCTCCTTGATGGTCGTCGAGTGGCCGCTGTCGTCCAGCGTGCGCAGCAGGTCCTGGCCCGAGGGCAGCGAGCGCATCGCGTCCAGGTCCGACTGCGTGCGCGCCTGGAAGTCCGCGCTGCCCTCCACCGTCACGGAGCGGCCGCGCTGGCTCGCGTCCGTCATGTCGACGATGGTCCGCTCGCTCGCGGCGCCGTCGGTGGTCTCGTTCTCCTCGACGTAGAGCTTGTCGTCGCCGGCATCGCCGCTGACGGTGTCCGCGCCCTCGCCGCCGGCCACCGCGTCGTTGCCTTCACCGCCGCTCAGCCGGTCATTGCCACGGCCGCCGATGACCTGGTCATCGCCCGCGCCACCCGTGGCCGTGTCGTCGCCCGCGCCACCGTCGATGTAGTCGCGGCCCTCGCCGCCGTTGAGCAGGTCATTGCCGTCCAGGCCGTAGAGCACGTCGCGACCCGCGCCGCCCTGCACCAGGTCGTCGCCCGCGCCGCCCTCGACGTAGTCGTCGCCGTCGTCACCCGACACCGAGTCGTTGCCCGTGCCGCCGATGATGGTGTCGTTGCCAGCGCCACCGCGGATGGTGTCGTGACCCGCGCCGCCCTTCAGCGTGTCATTGCCATCGCCACCGTCCAGGGTGACGTCGACGGTGACGTTCGGGTCCACCGTGATGGAGTCATTGCCCGCGCCGCCGTTGATGATGGCGTTCTTCGACTGCTCCGGCGACAGCGTCACCGTGTCCGAGCCGGACTTGATGACCAGCCCGCCGCTCTTGTTCATCGTCACCGTCGCGGTGTTGTTCCCCGCGCCCAGGTCCACCACCGTCTGGCCGTTGGCGTTGGTGCTCACCTGCGGCGCCGTCGCGGAACTCGCGGCCTGCTTCACCTTCTCCGCGATCTTCGCGATGGCCTTGCCCAGCCCGCCACCCGGGCCCGGAGGAGGGGCACCCTCGAAGTCGCTGCCACCAGCGCGGGACGGGGTGCTCGCGCGCGTCGGGGCCGCGTCGAAGCCGTCCTTCATCCGCTGGTCCACCGCCGTCTTCACCACGTTGGGGCGCTGGGCCGGCTGCTTCGCCGTCTCCTGCTTCGGCTCGGGCTTCACGTACGAGGTGCTGCGCGAACCGGTCTTCCCAATCGTGGACATGCGGCTTCTCCCTGAGGCGGCCCGTGCCTGTGAGGCGGACCAACGCCGAACTCCTTGATTATCGGGACCTCAGGACGCCAGTTGCTTCGAGGCCCGGGGCAGGGCGCGGATCACTCGTTCCATGGGGGGAGCGGATCACTCGTTCCATGGGGGAGCGGGACCGAGTCGCTGGCGCGCGACGCGTCCGCGTCGCACAAAGAGCCTGTTGTTCCAGGGGGTTGGCGGAGAGGAGTGCGAATCAACCCAGCACATGGTGCCCTGCATCACGTCGACGCGGCGCCAGAGGCGAGTGCCCGGGCAGAGCCCCCATGTGGAACATGCACATCCCTGCGTGGCCCTGAATTGGCGTCGACGCAGCCCCAGAGGCGAGTGCTCGAACGGAGCGCGCCCCCAACGTGGGGCAGGCACGTCCCTGCGCGCGGCCCTGAATCCACGTTGAGGCCACGCTGGAGGCGCGTGCCTGAGCAGCCCCCCGCCGTGGGGCAGGCACATCCCTGCGCGCGGCCCTGAATCCACATCGACGCCACGCCGGAGGCGCGTGCCCGGGCAGAGCCCCCCACGTGGAGCAGGCACCTCCCCTCGCGGCCCAGAATCCACGTCGAAGCCGTGCCGGAGGCGCGTGCCCAGGCAGAGCCCCACGTAGAGCAGGCACCTCCCCTCGCGGCCCTGAGTCCACATCGACGCCGCGCCGGAGGCGCATACCCGAGCAGAGAACGCCCCTGCGTGGAGCCGGCACAGCCCTGCGCGGCCCTGAATCCACGTCGAAGCCATGCCGGAGGCACATGCCTGAGCGAAGCACGCCCCCACGTGGAGCAGGCACACCCCTGCGCGGCCCTGAATCCACGTCGAAGCCGTGCCGGAGGCGGGGCGCCCGGGGAGGGCCCCCCGCCAGCATCGGCGGCTCACATCGAAGCGCGGCTTAGTAGTGCGGACGGGTGGGCAGGTTCAGCTCGTCGCGCAGGACGTTCTCACCCGGGCGGCCCGGCTGCACCACGTCCGGCGTGGCCGGGTTCTGGTCCAGGTCGATGGGCAGACCCACCGCCGAGGTCTCCAGGTTGCGCACGCCGTCCTTCGAGCCGTTCGCCAGCGTGCCGTTCGCGATGTCGGACGCGTGCACCAGCTCGTGGAACAGACCGACGATCGGGGGACGGTTCATCCACTCGTCGCCACCGAGCGAGATGCGCGTGGTGTTGTAGTTCACCGACGCATCCGAGCCCTTGCCCGGCGTGCCGTCCGCGTTGAAGAAGCCATCGTTGAAGTTGGTGCCCGACGCCGTGTTGCCACCGGACGTCTCGCGAATCGTCGTCGAGCGGCCGCTCTTGTCCAGCGTGCCCAGCAGCTCCTGACCCGACGGCAGCGAGCGCATCGCGTCCAGGTCCGACTGCACGCGCGCCTGGAACTCCGGCGAGCCCTCCACCTTCACCGAGCTGCCGCGCTGGTCCGCGTCCGTCATGTCGACGATGGTCCGCTCGCCCTCGGCCGCGTCCGCCGTCTCCTCGCCCTCCTCGACGTAGAGCTTGTCGTCGCCGGCGTTGCCGCTGACGGTGTCCTTGCCCGCGCCGCCCGCCACCGCGTCGTTGCCCTCGCCACCCGACAGGGTGTCGTCGCCGCGGCCGCCGATGACCTGGTCATCGCCCGCGCCGCCCGTGGCCGTGTCGTCACCCGCGCCACCGTCGATGTAGTCGCGGCCCTCGCCGCCGTTGAGCAAGTCGTTGCCGTCCAGGCCGTAGAGCACGTCGCGGCCCGCGCCACCCTGCACCAGGTCGTCGCCCGCGCCACCCTCCACGTAGTCGTCGCCGTCGTCACCCGACACCGAGTCGTTGCCCGTGCCGCCGATGATGGTGTCGTTGCCCGCGCCACCGCGGATGGTGTCGTGACCCGCGCCACCCGTCAGCTTGTCGTTGCCCTCGCCACCGTCCAGCGTCACGTCCACCGTGACGTTCTTGTCCACGGTGATGGAGTCGTTACCCGCGCCGCCGTTGATGATGGCGTTCCGCGACTGCTCCGGCGACAGCGTCACCGTGTCCGAGCCGGACTTGATGACCAGCCCGCCGCTCTTGTTCATCGTCACCGTCGCGGTGTTGTTCCCCGCGCCCAGGTCCACCACCGTCTGACCGTTCGCGTTCGTGCTCACCTGCGGCGCCGTGGCCGAACCCGCGGCCTGCTTCACCTTCTCCGCGATCTTCGCGATGGCCTTGCCCAGCCCACCACCAGGGCTCGGCGGAGCATTCTCCGTGGTGCGCGTCTCGGTGAGCACCTGCGGCCGGGACGCCGAGCCCGCGCGAGCCGGGGCCGCGTCGAAGCCGTCCTTCATCCGCTGGTCCACCGCCGTCTTCACCGCGTTGCGCTGCGCCTGGGCCGGCTGCTTCGCCGTCTCCGCCTTCGGCTCGGGCTTCACATAGGTGGGGGTGCGCGAACCCGTCTTGCCAATCGTGGACATGTCTTCCTCTCCTGGCGGGCGCGCTCCCAGTGCGGTCCCGACCCTCTGAAGTCGCGGTCGGAGAAGCTCCGACCTTCCCGATTATCGGAATCCCCGGAGAGCAGTTGCTTCGATTCTTGGTTCTCGGGAAGAAATGATGATCCGCCCCATCCTCCCCGAGCGACACCTCGGGGTCCGGATCCGCCGACTCCGGGAACCCAGCGGGGCGGTGAGGTGTCCAGCGACCCGGAATGCCTCGCGCCGCAATGTCTGACGTCTGGGTTATCGGTCATCGGGGGGACCCTCCTCCCGGTGACCGATGCGGTCCGGGGGGCGGACGGGCGAGTGTCCCTCCCGCCAAAGCCACACACCCCGAGGAACCGCATGAACCGCACCCTGCTGCTGCTGTCCGCCGCCGGATTGCTCGCCCTGGGCGCGCTCTCGCTGGGCAAGCCTCCACCGCCGCCCGCGCCTCCTACCCCGCCCGTCACCGACACCAGCCACACCGTGGCCCAGCCCGACGAGCCCCCCGCCACCACCCTGCTGCCGCACGTCATGTCCCTGCCGGATGACGGCGCCCTCGTCCTCTCCGGCAAGCTGTCCGGCAGCTACATCCAGACGGGCCCCAGCGAGGCCTTCGCGTGGCTGGAGGTCAAGGCCCGCCCCAACCCCACCGCCGCCCGCCGCGTCCCCGTCAACCTGGCCCTCGTCGTGGACCGCTCCGGCTCCATGAGCGGCCAGAAGCTCGCCGACGCCAGGAGCGCCGCCGTGGAGCTGGTGCGCCGCCTCACCGCAGAGGACCGGCTGGCCCTCATCCACTACGGCACCGACGTGAAGGTCCTCCCCAGCCGCCCCGTCACCGAGGCCGTCCGCCAGGAGCTGCTCTCCGCCATCGCCAACATCCGCGATGACGGCTCCACCAACATCAGCGGCGGTCTCACCGAGGCCGCCGTCGCCCTGCGCCCCCACCTGCGCGAGTACCGCGTCAGCCGCGCCATCCTCCTGAGCGACGGCCAGCCCACCACCGGCATCGTCACCGAGCCGGAGCTGTTCCACCTGACGCGCCAGCTGCGCGATGAGGGCATCACCGTCAGCGCGCTCGGCGTGGGCGAGGACTACCAGGCCTCCCTCATGCGCGGCATGGCCGAGCAGGGCGGCGGCTTCTCCGGCTTCATCGAGGACTCGGCCCGGCTGGCGGAGGTCTTCTCCCGCGAGCTGGACCAGGCCACCAGCACCGTCGCCCGTCAGGTGGAGCTGCGCCTGGAGCTGCCCCCCGTCGCCCGCGACGCGCAGGTGCTCGGCCTGCCCTCCACCCGCGAGGGCACCACCCTCAAGGTGCCGCTGTACGACCTGGCTGGCGAGCAGTCCATCCGCGTCGTCGTGAAGCTGACGCTCAACACCCAGGCCACGTCCGACGCGCTCCCGCTGCTCCAGGCCAGCGTGCGCTACATGGACGTCCCCCGCGACATGCGCGCCGAGACGAAGCTGGCCCTGTCCGCCGTCGTCACCCAGGACGCCTCGCTGGTGCGCGCCAACCTGGACCGGGAGGTGCGCGTGCACGCCGTGCGAGCGTTGGGAACCCAGCAGATGCGCGCCGCCGCGGAGGAGATGAAGCGCGGCAACCGCGGCGCCGCCATGGGTCTGTTGGGCAACGCCCGGAAGCTTTTCGGCTCGTCCGCGGACGCGCTCTCGGGGGAGCTTGCGGAGCTGGACCAGACCCAGGCAGCCTATGAGGGGGCATCGAGTGACGACGAGGTCCGCCGCGAGTCGCTGAAGCTCTACAAGAAGACCATGAAGAACTTCGGCGAGAACAACGCCTACTAGTCAGGACGGTGCAGCCCCATGGCCCTCTCCCTGCAGATCCTCCACCGCGAGGAGTTCGAGTCCCGCACCCTGCGCGCACTGGGGGGTGGAGCGTGCATGGGCATCTTCGCCGCGCTGGCGCTGCGCCTGTGGGCCCCCTTCGAGCCCGTCGTCCGGCTCACCCTGGAGCCGGGCTACTTCGCGGTGCTGGGCGCGGCGCTCGCCGCCGCCCGGACGGCCAAGGGTGGCGGCTGGGGGCTGCGCGCGGCCCTCACCGTGCTGCCCGTCTTCCCCTTCCTCTTCTCCGCTCCGTGGCCCCTGGCCCAGAGCGTGGCGGGCTGCATCGCCGCCGCGCTGGTGACGTGGCTGGGCCATGGCCGCGAACAGCCCGGCGCGCCCGTCCCCGTCGCCCTGAGCGCCGCCGCCGCGGGTGTGCTCACCCCGGTGGGCCTGTACGTGCAGCAGGTGCTGGATGCCCACTTTCTCGGGAACACCGCGCTCGTCTCGCTGGTGGTGGGCTACGCCTGCGTGGCGCTCTTCTGGAGCACCGGCACGCTGATGTCGCACCTGGTGCTGCACACCGACGCCGTCGAGGCGCGGGGCAAGACGCTGCAGGGCACGCTCTCGGGTGAAGCCAAGGAGCTGACCACGCGCGCGCTCGGGCTGTATCAGCAGTGCAAGAGCTCCGCGCTGCGCCTGCCCGCGAGCCCCGGCCGCCAGGAGCTGCTCGGCGTGGTCGAGAAGATGGCCGCGGAGAGCTTCTCGCTCGCGGAGGCCCACGCGGGCCTCACCGCGCAGCTCGACTCCGTGGTGGCCCATGACGTGGACGCGCAGGTGAAGGAGCTTCGCGCCCGCGCCGCCGCCACCCAGGACACCGTGGCGCGACGCCAGCTGGAGCTCGCCGCGTCCTCGCTGGGCGAGGAGCTCAACCACCTGGATGCCCTGGGCCGCAAGCAGGAGCGGCTGCTCGCCCAGCTCCACGCCCAGGTGGCCCTCCTGGAGCGCGCCCGCGTGTCCTTCGTCGGCGCGCAGGGCCACGAGCTGGGCACCAAGGGGGAGCAGGC
The DNA here is from genome assembly GCF_050039385.1 of Myxococcus faecalis. NCBI lineage: Bacteria > Pseudomonadati > Myxococcota > Myxococcia > Myxococcales > Myxococcaceae > Myxococcus > Myxococcus faecalis. Next base: position 4,622,214 of record NZ_CP144336.1, read on the forward strand.
CGCGCAGCTGGCGCGCAGGCTCAAGGGCCTGGGCGAGGAGTCCGCCACGCCGCCCGCCCCCGTGGACGACGCCGCGCGGCCCGCCACCAGCGCGGCCACGCGGCTCAACAGCTAGAAGACTCGCGTCAGGAGGCCTGGCCCTTCTTCTTGCGCGCCGCCGTCCGGCGCTGCTTGGGCTTCTGCTGCTGCGCCCGCGCCCGGAAGCTGCCGGGCGGCGCGTGCAGTTCGTCCGCGATGCGACGTTCGATGGCCTCGCGAGTGTCGCGTGCCACCAGGAGCGCCGCCTCGATTTCCTCGCGAACCCGCGCCGCCTGCTCCTCGGCCGCCGCGCGGTACTCCGAGGTGGGCCGACGTAGGGCGAGCGAGCCCCGGTCCTCCCCTTCCATCGGCTGGGTGCGCCGCGTCGTCACCGCGGCCTGTCCCCGAGCCTTGCTCCCTCGCGCCTTGTCTTCCCCAGCCTTTTCCGCCATGAGGGCCTCCCCGCGCTGATCCCTTGCGTCGAACATGGGCTCCGCGCTTCCCGCCGGGAAGTCCACCGGCCGACTCGGCCCCCACCCGGGCGGGAGGGCAGGCGTCCCACCGGGGGGACGCACAGCAGCGGTGCTTCTCTTGGGCCGCAGAAAAACGTAAAAGCCGGCCGGATGATTGTGGCGCGAGCGCGCCCGGGCCCTGCTACTCACAGCGGCGCCGCATGCCCCAGGCCGGCGGGCATGGCGCGGCCCACCTGCTCCACTGCCCCCAAGGGCAGCGTCCACCTGCGAGGCATACCGTGGCGGTCAGCGCACCCTTTTCGTTCTTGAAGAACCGGAAGCACAACCTCGACCGGATGACGCTGGGCGACCTGGTCTATTCGTTCTTCACCTACTACGCCGTGCTGGCCTACATCACCGTGGGCATCGTCAGCCTGGTGTACGCGGTGAAGTGGTTCGAGAGCCCCGTGCGCACGCTGCTCTCCATGGCGGCCGCGAGCGTGGTGTTCCCGCTCGGCTGGTTCCTGGTGCACAAGCACATCCTGCACAGCCGCTTCCTCTACAAGTCGCCCCTCACCGCGGCCACGTGGAAGCGCATCCACTTCGACCACCACCAGGACCCCAATGACTTGCGCGTGCTGTTCGGCGCGCTGGCCAACGTGCTGCCCACGGTGGGCGGGGTGATGGCGCCCTTGGGCTACCTCATCGGCGGCAAGGCGGGCGCGGCGGCGGCGCTGGGCTGGGGCATGGTGATTACGTGCTTCTATGAGTTCTGCCACTGCATCCAGCACCTGAACTACACGCCGAAGCTGGGCTTCCTGAAGGACATCAAGCGCCTGCACCTGTCGCATCACTTCCACAACGAGCAGGGCAACTACGGCATCACCAACTACTTCTGGGACCGGCTCTTCGGCACCTACTACGCCAAGGCGGGTGATTTGCCCAAGAGCCCCACCGTCTTCAACCTGGGCTACACCGCCGAGGAGGCCCAGCGCTATCCGTGGGTGGACCGGCTGTCCAACGGCACGCGCGGGGACGGACACCCCAAGCGCTTCTGGCAGGGCAAGGACGGCCAGGGCACCCAGCCCGAGTAGTCCCCGAGCGCGGCGACGGGCGGGACCCCACGAGGAGGACCCGCCCGTGGTCAGGGCTCACCGAAGGGCGCCGCGCTGCCGCCCTCCGGGAGCCTCACCCCTACCGTGTCGGCTAGAACTTCACCGCGCCGGAGGGCAGCAGCAGCGTGCTGGTCTCCACCAGGCCGTTGGAGCCCGACACGGAGGTGTCCACGATGGAGCGCGACACATCCAGGTGGAGCACCGCGCGGCCACGCGTCCTCAGGTCGGACACCTTCGCCTCGAAGGTGATGGGCGCCACGCGGGCGTCGAGCTGCGAGGCCTGCGCGGAGTGACGGGCGAAGTCACCCATGGCGTTGAAGAACACGGTGACCTGCACCTTGTCGACGCCGGGAGGCACCGTGAAGCGCGCGGCCAGCGGCGCGTGGATGGGGTCGGCGATCTCCAGCAGGTTCGACACCACCTGCACGTTCACCGGCTTGCCCTCGGCGGTGATGGTGACGTCGGAGATGGGCACCTTCAGCGAGGTGAAGTCCATCAGGCTCTCGCCCTTCAGGCGCAGCTCGAAGCTCTGCGTGGAGGGCGTGCCGGGGTCCTCACCACCGGGCGTGGGGCCCGGGTCCTCGCCACCGGGCGTCGGGCCCGGGTCTTCACCACCGGGCGTCGGGCCCGGGTCCTCGCCACCGGGCGTGGGGTCCTCGCCGCCAGGGACGGGAGTCTCCACGCCGGGGTCTTCATTGCCAGGAACCTGGCGGGAATCATCCCCGCCGCAGGCGGAGAACAGCAGGGCCGAGGCCCACAGGGTCGACATCAGGAACTTCTTCATGACTTGATACCTCAAAGACTTTCAGTGATTCGGATGTGTCTGGAATGGATTGGGACGCCGACGCTCACGGCAGGGGCGGGATGCAGAACAGCCCCGTGGGAATGGTCGGGTCGATGCCCAGCGCCTCCGCGGCCTCCGGCGTCGAGGGACCGGGGTCGAACCCGCCCGGGAACGGCGCCGTGGTGCAGGAGTTGTTGTAGGTGCTCAGCTGCGTGGTGAGGCTGGTCAGGTCCGCGCAGTTGACCGTACCCAGCGCGGTGAGGATGAGCTCGAGCAGGTTGGCTGGGACGGTGACGCCACCGAACACACGCTGGTTGCACGTGGCGACGAACAGCTCACGCCCGGCCAGGAAGCGGATGCGGTCCAGCTGGCTGCGCGGCAGGTTGGTGATGGGGTAGCGGTCCGGGTTGCCCCAGAGGATGCCCTCGGCGCCCGCCAGGCCGATGACGATGCCGATGCTGCCCAGCGGAATGGGCCCGCCAGCGAGGCACTGCTGCACCGCGGGGATGTGGTTGCGCCAGAAGTCCAGCCCACGCGTCGCGTTCTCGCACACCTCGCCCGAAGGGTCTCCGCAGGTGACGCGCGCGGTGCACAGCGAGCTGCCCAGGTCGAAGCCCGCGGTGAACGTGTTGTCGATGTTGTTGTCCGGCAGGCCGTCCAGCAGCGCCAGCGCCCGGCACTCCTCGACAGTGTCCAGGGTGACGCTGAAGTTCGACGTCACCGACGCGCCCACCGGAATCACCACCGGCGGCGGCGGATTGAAGACGAACCCCTCACCCGCCAGCAACGGGTCCGTGGCCGTCAACAGGATGGACGGCAACGTCGGATGCACGTTGTTGACCTGGAAGCTGAAGTTCGCGGTGAACGGATACGTCGTCGCCTGCACCGACGCCTGACCATTCACCAGCTTGGTGCACGTCAAATCGTGCGCCTGGGCCACTCCAGAGAACCCCACCACCGCGGCACAAGCCGCCCCCATCCAACTGCTCAACGCCTTCATGTGTCTGCCTCGTCTTTGCTTCGCGGCTCGAGCCCCGATGACCCGCGCCGGGCAGACCCTTTTTCACCGGATGTGCCACGCGCCCGACCTGTCAGGTCGCATCCGCGGCAACGCACCCACCTCCCCCCAGTCCGATCTGCCTGGACCCGGGGGAAGCTTGCGTGGCCCTCGCGCTTCCCTCCGTGGGCAGAAATCTTCCCACTCGGAAAAACGGATTCTTCTCCTCGTGGGTAAAACCTGGGAGCAGGCAGGCGTCCCGCTGGGGAAGCTACGGCCCTTGCGCTGATGTCACCCACACCTCGGGAGTGAATCCCACCCCACGGGCGGCATCTACGAAGACCTTCGTTGACATCTACGAATCCGTTCGTATGATGGCCTCGTGGATGTTCGAAGCGAGGGAGTCATGAGCGAGGCGGTGCTGCCGCGCCCCACGGATGGCGAGCTGGCCATCCTGCGGGTGCTGTGGGAGCGAGGAGACAGCACGGTGCGGGAGGTCCATGAGGTCCTCACGCGGCGCGAGCCAGGGGACGCGGGCCCGGGCTACACGACGGTGCTGAAGCTGATGCAGATCATGACGGACAAGGGCCTGGTGGAGCGCGACGAGACGCAGCGCGCGCACGTCTACCGGGCGAAGGCGACCGAGCAGCGCACGCAGCGGCAGCTGGTGACGGACCTGGTGGAGCGCGCCTTCGGTGGCTCTCCGGCGCGGCTGGCCATGCAGGCGTTGTCCTCGCGCAAGACGAGCCCCCAGGAGCTGGCGCAGCTCCGTCAGCTGCTCGATTCCCTGGAAGGAGCGGACGAATGAGCAGCCTGGTGATGGAGTCGCTGGGGTGGGCGCTGGTGCACTCGCTCTGGCAGGGCGCGCTGGTGGCGGTGGGGCTGGCGGCGGCGCTGTTGATGGTGGGCCGTCACGCGGCGAACGCGCGTTATGCCCTGGCGTGCGGCGCGCTGGTGCTGGCCGTAGCGCTGCCGGTGGCCACGGGCGTGCGGCACGCCACGCGGGCCCGGGCCGAGCAGTCCGCGTCCTGGCGAGGCGAAGCGGCCCCGGCGTTCCAGGCGGCGCGGGCGCAGGTGATGGAGCGCGTGTCGCGGGCGCTCCGGGCCGACAGCCGGCCCGCGCTCGAGGCCGCGCGCGACCGGGGCTTCGACTGGCGTGAGGCGACGCCGGCCACGGCGCTGGCGTGGCTCTGGGAGCGCGCGAGCAAGGCCGCCCCCACGCTCTTGCGCTGGCTGGTGTTCGCGTGGGTGGCGGGCGTGGGGCTCAGCTCCGGACGGCTGACGGCGGAGTGGGTGCGGCTGCACCAGCTGGCGCGCCGCGCGCTGCCCGCGCCCCGGGAGTGGCAGGAGCGGCTGGACGCGCTGTCGGGCCGGCTGGGCCTGAAGCGCGCGGTGCGGCTGCTCCAGTCGGTGGAGGTGGACGTGCCCTCCACGGTGGGCTGGCTGTCGCCGGTGGTGCTGCTGCCCGTGTCCACGCTGTCCGGACTGCCCGCGCGGCAGCTGGAGATGGTGCTGGCGCATGAGCTGGCCCACATCCGCCGGCATGACTTCGCGGTGAACCTGGCGCAGGTGGTGGTGGAGACGCTGTTCTTCTACCACCCGGCCGTGCGGTGGATGTCCAACGTCATCCGCGTGGAGCGCGAGCACTGCTGCGACGACGTGGCCGTGGGCGCGAGCCCCAACCCGGTCTCCTACGCCCGCGCCCTCACCGCGCTGGAGACGCTGCGCGTGATGCCCGCCGTCGAAAGCCACGCCATGTCCGCCCTGGGCGGCTCGCTGCCCGAGCGCGTTCGCCGCCTCGTGTCCCCGCCCGCGTCGCGCTGCTCCTCTCGCTGGGTGGCGGGGGCCTCCGTGCTCACGCTCGTCAGCGGCCTCGCCGTCGCCGCGCCGCTGGCCTCGCTGGTGATGGCCCAGACGCCTCCGCGCACCCTCGCCATGCTCCCCGTGCCTCCCGCGCCTCCCGCTCCCGCCGCGCCTCCCGCGCCCCCCTTCCCCGCGATGGACGTGAAGGTGGACTTCGCGCCGAAGGTGAAGCTCGCGGCCGCGCCGAAGGTGAAGGTGGACTTCGAGCGTGAGGATGACGTCGACGGGAGCACCCGGGTGGGCGCGGGGCAGCCGCTCTCCGTGGACCAGCTGGTGGCGCTGAAGGTCGCCGGCGTCACGCCGGAGCGGGTGAAGGAGCTGCGCGGGATGGGCCTCGAGCCCACCGTGTCCAACCTGGTGGGCATGGGCCACGCGGGCGTCACCCCCGAGTTCGTGAAGCGGATGAACGAGGTCTTCGGCCGCAAGCTGGAGGCGGGCATGTTGGTGGAGCTGCGCCACCTGGGCGTCACGCCGGAGTACGTCGCGGCGCTCTCGGGCGCGGGCTTCGAGACGAAGAACCCGCGCGACGTGATGGACGCGCGCGCCGTGGGCGTGAGTGAGCAGTACGTCCAGGGCTTGAAGGAGGCGGGCTACTCGGGCCTGCCGCTCCAGCAGGTCATCGAGCTGCGCGCGGTGGGCGTGGACCCGGGCTTCATCAGCGCGCTGGGCAAGTCGGGGCTGACGAAGCTGACGGCGGACCAGCTCCAGGAGCTGCGCGCGGTGGGCGTCAACCCGGCGTGGCTGGAGCAGATGCGCTCGGCGGGCGTGGACACGAAGGACCCGCGGGTCCTCACCGAGCTGCGCGCGGTGGGCGTCAACCCGGACTTCCTGCGCGAGCTGAACGCCGCGGGACTGAAGAACCTCACGCCCGAGGAGCTGGTGCGCCTGCGCACCGGCGGCGTGGACGCCGAGTTCATCCGGCGCATGCGCGACACGAAGTAACACCTGTCACACCGTCACGCCGAGGTCGGAGGGCTTTCTCCCTCCGGCCTCCGGACACCCCACCGCTCATCACCGCCTTCCCACGGCGGCGTGCCCCACCCGAGGGGCGCGCGCCGGACGGGAGGGCTCCATCCTCGAATCGAAGGAGCCTCACCATGCGCCGAGCGTCGTCCTCGTGGTTGTTGTGTGTCCTCATGCTGGTGGCCAGCGCCGCGTCCGCCGCGAGCGAGCTGCGCGGGGCGTGGAGCGCGTCCACGCACGAGAAGTCCCCCGACAAGCTCCACCTCAACCTGAGCCACCCCGAGGACGAGCGGAAGGGACGGGGGCGGCTGGGCTTCACCGAGTCCCGCGCCTCCTTCCAGGGCCTGCCCACCGGGGACGGCCCGGCCACCTTCACCCTGCCGCGCGAGGCGGGCACGTTCGCCTTCACCGGCAGCTTCCAGGACGGCGAGGGCGCGGGCCACTACCGCTTCACCCCCAGCGACGCCTATCTCAAGGCCATGGCCTCGCTCGGTTACGCCTCGCTGACGCCGAACCAGCAGTTCCAGCTCGCCGCCACGGGCGTCACCACCCAGCGCATCAAGGACCTGGGGGCCGCGGGCTACAAGGACATCCCCGTCGAGAAGCTGCTGATGGTGGGCATCTTCGACATCACGCCCGAGTACGTGAAGGAGCTGTCGAGGCTGGGCTACGACACGCTGGACCTGGATGAGCTGGTGCAGGGCCGCATCCACGGCGTCACGCCCCAGCGCGTGAAGGAGCTGGCGGACGCGGGCTACGCGAAGCTCGCGTGGGACGACCTCATCGCCATGAACATCCACGGCGTCACGCCCGCCTTCGTGAAGGAGATGAAGGAGCTGGGCTTCAAGGACGTGGGTCCCGAGAACATCGTCTCGCTGCGCATCCACGGCGTCAGCGCGGACTTCGCCCGGCAGATGCGCGAGCTGGGCTTCCAGGACCTCGCGGCCGACACGCTGGTCAACTTCCGCATCCACGGCGTCACGCCGGACTTCGTGAAGGAGATGCGCCAGCTGGGCTTCCAGGACCTGGGCCCGGACGAGCTGGTCAACTTCCGCATCCACGGCGTGAGGCCCGCCTTCGTGAAGGAGATGCGCGAGCTGGGCTTCGCGAAGCTCACGTCGGACGAGCTGGTCAACTTCCGCATCCACGGCGTCACGGCGGACTTCGTGAAGAAGCTGCGCGACGCGGGCTACACGAACATCACGCCGGAGGAGCTGGTGCGCCTGCGCATCCACGGCATCGACGAGACGTTCATGCGCGCCATGTCCCAGGGCGACAAGCCCAAGGGCGGAAAGTAGACGGCGCCCGGTTCTGGAAGGACCAGGGGGCGCCGGGGCCGGGGCGCTCGGGCGGGCGGGGGCCCGCCGCCAGGGCGTGGGAGCGTCGACTGGACGACGGAACGTGGGGGGAAGGCCGTGCACGCGCCGGACACCGGCCACACCTTCGCCGCGGGTGGCGTGGAGGAGGTGGGTGCAATGGTGTCACTGCGAATCGCGTGTGTCGGGTTGCTGGCGCTTTCGGCGTGTTCCTCGTCGAGGCCCTCGGTGGTGAGGGCCCCCCGGCAGGAGGCCGCGCCCGTCGCGACCTTCCCGGACGAGGGAGGCACCTACGGCTACCGCGCGGAGGACCCGGTGCGGGTGGGCTGGGGCAACCCGGGCATCCTGGCCTTCTTCGAGCTGCTGCGCGGCCCCCAGGGGCAGCGCGTGGCCTGGAAGCGACTGGGGCCGTGTGACGAGGGCCCCTCGCGGGAGTACGCGGACCTGGTGATGTTCGAGGTGAGCTACGACGGCCTGGGGCTCCCGGTGCGCATGTACCTGGACCCCAACCACGGGGCGTCCATCCGCGCGCCCCGGGGCTTCACCATCGAGGGCCTGTCCTCGCGCGACGCGCCCCAGACGCCCGAGGACGTCATCGAGCTGTAGTCGCGCGAGGCGTCGGGCGCGGGTGCTCGGCTACTCCAGCGACGGCGCCTCGTCGCCGGGGATGAGCACCTTGCGCGCGAGCGACACGGGCAGGCCCAGCTGCAGGAAGCGGTCGTGGAAGTCCTTCAGCACGAACTTCTTGCCGCTCGCCTCCAGGTGCTTCTTGTAGTCCTCGCGCAGCTTCAGAATCTGCATGCGGCCCAGCGCGTAGTACAGGTACGTGGGGTTGGAGGTGCCGCGCTCCACCTCGCGCAGCGCGGGGAAGGGCTCGAAGTAGGCAATCTCCGCGTAGCGCTTCGCCACGGCCTCCACCGGCTCGTTGTACACGTGCAGCGCGAGCGCGGCGTACCAGCGCGCGTGACGCTGGAGCGCGCGGCGCAGCTGGCCCAGGCGCACCGCCGGGTCACCCTGGCCCAGGCCCTCGTCCACCATCATCTGCTCGGCGTAGTGGGCCCAGCCCTCCACCACGGAGGCGGGGGTGAAGACCTTGCGCACGTCGGTGGGAATCTTCGCCCCGTAGAGCAGCTGCACGAAGTGGCCGGGCATGGCCTCGTGCACGGTGATGCCCAGCAGGCCCGCGCGGTTGAAGTACGTCAGGTGCTGCGCCTTCTCCTCGGTGGACCACTCCGCCTCCACGTTGGTGATGTTGTAGTAGGCCTCCTGGGCCTTGCTCTCGAAGGGGCCCGGCGTGTCCATGGACGCGAAGCCCAGCCGCTCGTACGGGGGCGTCTCGCGCACGGACGGCAGCGAGTCCGAGGGCAGCGTGAGGATGTCCTTCTCCCGCACGAAGCGCTGCAGCTCCACCAGCTGCTGGCGCGCCAGGGGGATGAGCTCCTCGGCCTGCGGGTGGTCCTTCACCAGGGCGGCCATCACCTCCGCGGGGGACTTCGTCGGGTCCACCTTGGCCGTCTCGCGCGCCACCCAGGCCTGGTACTCGCGGATGGCCCGCTCGTTGATGTCGCGCAGCTGGTCCGCGTTCAGCGTGATGTGCTCCTCCAGGGCCAGCTTCTTCTCGAACCGCTCGCGGCCCAGGCGGAAGTCACCGGTGGCGCGGGGGAGCAAATCCTGCTCCAGCCACGCGGTGAAGGCCTCCATCTGCTCGAGCGCCTTGGCGCGCGCGGCGTCGAAATCCTGGCGCTCGGCGGGGGGCAGCTTGTCGGCGCCCTGGGCCTCGAGCGCGCGAGGCAGGTCCACGCGCAGGTACACCTGGGTGCCGCGCGCGTCGCGGATGGCCTGCTCGGCCCACAGGCGGGGCACGTCCTGGAGGTTCGCCTTGGCGGCCTCGAGCACGCGCGGGATGTCGTTCATGCGCGAGCGCATGTCCATCATCCGCTCGGACAGGGGCGCGAAGTCGCGCGAGGACAGGCTGGACAGTCCACCGGAGACGAGCCCCACGTAGGCGCCCGGGTTGCGGCGCCAGACGCGCTCCTCTTCCAGCTCCAGCAGCTCCGCGCGGATGGCGTTCTCCAGCACCACGCCGTCGACGGCGTCGTCACCGGTGAGGGCCGAGCAGTTCACCTGCTCCAGCCGGGTGAGCCAGCCGCGCAGCGCCTCCGCCTTCCGGTCGAGCGCGACCTGCGAGACGTCCTGCAGGTGGGCGTCGTGCTTGTGGAAGCCCAGGCGCGTGGCGCGCACGGGGTTGGCGGCGGAGAACCAGTCGAGGTACTCGCGGATGAAGTGGGAGTAGGCGGTGGTGGCCGCGTGCGAGGGCGTGGGGAGGGAGGACGCATCCCTTCCTTCCTTCGGGCGCGAGGCGCACGCGCAGACACTGGCCAGCAGGACGACGGCGACACGGATACGCATGAGGGCTCTCATCGAGATTGACGGGCCCCAGTGTCCGCACTGTGCGCCGGAAGAGGTAGGCGGAAACAAGGGCAGACGTCGGAGGCCGTCCTGCGCTCAACCCGCCACGTCGCCCCCGAGGTCACGGTTGACCGTGTGGTGAATCACCCTTGCGTGTCCGCGCCCGTGGGTCCGTCGTGCGGCGGACGCTCGCGTGCCTGGCTGCGTTCTCGTCGTGACGACGAAGCGAGCCCCTCACGAGGCGCGAGCCGCCTGGCCCCTCGAGGTCCGCGCGAGCGCGAGCACGTCCTCCACCTCCCAGTGGTCATCCGCGTGGCGTCCCCGATGGAGCGCGAGCACCCGCCCCGTGGCATCCAGGAGGAAGTCCGCGGGCAGCCCCTGGGCCCCGCCTTCCCCCGCGAAGGGATTCGAGGGGACGGAGGCCAGCCCCTTCACGGCCGCCAGCATGGCCCGCGGATGGAGCGCTGAGACCCGGGACTGCTCCACCCCGAAGTGTCGGTACCAACGACGCTCCGGGTCCGGCACCACGGGGAAGGGCAGGTCCCCCTGATAGGGGCGCATGGACGCCTCGGTGGAGTGGAAGAACGCCACCGGGTGGACCCCCTCCGCCTCCAGCCGCTCCCGGGCGGCGGCGAACCTGCGCACGTGCAGGTTGCAGATGGGGCAGCCCGCGAACCGCCGGAACTGCAGGTGCGTGAGCGCGCCGGCGCTCCGCAGCGGGAGCTCCAGCGAGCCCTGGGTGAGCGTGGTGACGAGGAAGGGGGCGATGACCTCGCCGACCTGGAGATGGGAGCGCTTGTTGGAGTCCATTCGCGCAACCTAGCGACGCGGCGCTCCATCGCGCTGCTTCATCTCCGACATGAGCATCATGGCATCATTCGATGATGCGCTTCGACCGCCTCGACCCCTCGCACCTCCACGCGCTGCAGGTCCTGCTGGAGGAGCGGCACGTCACGCGCGCCGCCCGGCGCCTCGGCATCAGCCAGTCCTCCCTGAGCCATCGGCTGCGGCGCCTGCGTGAGTCGCTGGGTGACCCCTTGCTGGTGCGCTCGGGCCCGGGGCTCGTGCCCACGCCGCGCGCGGAGGCCATCGCCCCCCGGCTCACCGAGGCCCTCCGGGCGCTCGAGGCCGCCGTGAGCCTCCCGGCGGCGTTCGACCCGGCGACGTACACCGGGGCGCTGACGCTGGTGATGCCGGACCTGTTCGTCCCCGTGCTCTCGAACCTCCTCGCCGCCCTCCAGCGGACGGCCCCAGGGCTGAGCCTGCGCGCGCGGCCCCTGTCTCCGGAGCTGCCGCGACTGCTCGCCGAGGGCCCGCTGTGCCTCGCGCTCGCGCCCTCGCACTTCGCGGACGCCACCACCCACGCGCGACTGCTGGCCGAGCCACGGTTCGCCGTCGTCGGACGCCGAGGCCACCCGGCGCTGCGCCAGCGCCTGACGCTCTCGCGCTGGCTGGCCCACGGGCACGTCGTCGTCCATGTCGGCGGCGAGCGGGTCAACCCCCTGGCGGAGCTGCTCGCGCGCCAGGGGCTGCGGCGGCACGTCGCCCTGGAGGCGCCGTCGTTCCTCTCCGGACTCCAGGCGCTGGCCCACTCGGACCTGCTGATGAACGTCCCCATGCCGCTCTTCGCTGACGCCATCCGCGCGCTGGACCTGGAGACCCGCCCACCTCCCATCGCCCTGCCGCGCGTCCGCTTCGCCATGCAGTGGCACGAGCGCTTCCAGCACGACGCCGCGCACCGGTGGGTCCGGGACCAGGTCTTCTCGGCGGTCCGCCCGCTGCTCCACAAGCCCGGCGCATCCCCGGGCGCGCGCGCAACCTGAGCGCGCGGGCCCACCCGGCTCCCTGGCCGCCCCGTCCCATCGGGCGATGCCCGCGAGGGGTGCGCTCTCCAATGTGCGGGGACCCGATGGGCCGGAGGGCCGCCGCATGTCCACGCATCCTCAGCGACAAACCTCCCACGCGCGCCCTCTCGCCCGCCACCTGCCCTTCCTCACCTGGCTCCCCGCGTGGCGCCCCAGCTCGCTCAAGCGCGACCTGGTGGCGGCGCTCACCATCACCGCGCTGCAGATACCGGAGGCCATGGCCTACGCGGAGCTGGCGGGCGTCCCACCACAAGCCGCCTTCTACGCCGGCCCGGTGGCGCTGGTGCTCTACGCCCTGCTGGGCACGTCGCGCCAGCTCGTCGTCGCCATCTCCGCCACGGTGGCCGTGCTCTCCGCGTCCACGGTGGCGAGCCTCGCCGAGAGCGGCACCCCGCGCTTCATCGCGCTGACGGCCGCGCTCGCGATGCTCGCCGGGGTCATCTCCATCCTGGCCGGCGTGCTCAAGCTGGGCCGCATCGCCCAGTTCTTCTCCGACTCACTCCTCACGGGCTTCGTCTTCGGGCTCGCGCTCGTCATCGCCATCAAGCAGGTGCCCAAGCTGCTCGGCATCCAGGCCGGGAGCGGCAACTTCTTCGAGCGGCTCTGGGACCTCGTCACCCACCTGCCGCAGACACACCCGCTCACGCTCGTCGTCGGCGCGGTGAGCCTGGGGCTGTTGCTCGTGCTGGGCCGCTGGGTGCCGAAGCTGCCCGCGTCCCTCGTGGTGCTCGTGCTAGAGCGCCGATCAGGTTATGGCGAGGGAGCAGGCAAGCGGTAGGGGATCGACTCGGGCTGTGGTCGCGTGATCAGGTCGCCACCTTCGGAGGTGGCGCATGGAACGCTGGAAGCCGGCTGTGGAGCAGAGCGCACGGGAGCAGCGCCTGCTGAAGCTGGCGGGGAAGAGCAGGAAGCTTTTCGTCTTCCTGCGCGAGCATCGGCACGAGTTGTTCGACGAGGCCTTTCAGGACGAGCTCGAAGCGATGTACCGACAGACGGGCCAGGGACAAGAGCCGCAGCCGCCCGCGATGATGTGCATGGCGCTGTTGGTGCAGGCCTACACGCAGGCATCGGACGCCGAAGCCGTGTGCCTGTCGGGCACTGACAGCCGGTGGCGGATGGTGTTGGACCGACTCGGCGCGGACGAGGACGAGCCCGCCTTCTCCCAGGGCGGGCTGCAGCAATTCAGGGAGCGACTCATCGCGACCGAGATGGACCGCCGGCTGCTGGAGCGCACCGTTGAGGTGGCGAAGCGGACGAAGGGCTTCGACCCGAAGAAGACGCCGAAGACGCTGCGAGTGGGGGTGGACAGCCGCCCTCTGGAAGGGGCCGGGCGGGTTGAGGACACCATCAACCTGCTCGGCCACGCAGGCCGCAAGGTGGCCGAGGGCATGGCGCTCGCGCTCGGCACCGACGTCGAGGAGGTGTGTCAGCAGGCGAATGCGCCGTTGCTGATGGCCAGCAGCATCAAGGCCGGCCTCGACATCGATTGGAGCGCGCCCGACGCGAAGCTCGACGCACTCAATCGCCTGTGCCGACAGCTCGACCGTCTCATGGCCTGGGTGGCGAAGCAGTCGAAGTCGTGCGTCGCGGCTCCACTGACGCGCTACATCGAAGCGCTCGCGCAGGTGAAGGCGCAGGACCTTGAGCCGCGTCCCGAGGGCGGAGTGCAGATTCGGCAGGGCGTGGCGGCCGACCGTCGCATCTCAATCGAGGACCCGGACATGCGCCACGGGCGCAAGAGCAAGAGCAAGCGCTTCAATGGCTACAAGCAGCACGTCGGCACCGACCTCGACACGGAGCTCGTGGTGGCCTGCGCCGTGACGCCGGCCAACCGACCCGAAGAGGAGGCGACGGGGGCCCTGCAGGAAGACATGGCCCACCAGGAGCTCTTCCCCGACGTCCTGCTCATCGACAGGGCGTACCTCAACAGCCCCATGACCGAAGACGTGCTGGCCAGCGGCGGCGACGTCGTCTGCCGGCCGTGGCGTGGAGCCAGCGCGAAGCCCGGACTCTTCGGCAAGCGCGACTTCAAAGTGAACATCCGCGACGGCACCATTACGTGTCCTGCTGGCGAGGTGGAGCCCTTCGAGCCCGGCGCCGTCGTGCACTTCGACCCGGAAGCCTGCGGACCGTGCAAGCTGCGCCCGAGTTGTACCCAGGCGGCGTCCGGCAAGGGGCGCAGCGTCACGATGGGCGACGACGAGCGGCTCCAGAAGCGCCTTCGCTCACGTCTGCAGTCGCGCGCAGGCCGTGCACAACTCCGCGAGCGTGTCGGTGTCGAGCATCGCCTGGCACATCTCGCCAACCGCCAGGGCCCGAAGGCCCGTTATCGAGGCACGCGCCGCAACCTCTTTGACCTCAGGCGACTCGCGGCCGTCCAAAACCTTGAGGTCGCCGCTCGCTACCAGCGCGCGGCGTGACCTAACCTGTTCGGCGCTCTAGGCACCGCGTGCATCGGCCTGCTGGGACTCCAGGGCCACGGCGTGAAGGTGGTGGGCGACATCCCCTCGGGCCTCTCCGGTCCCGCGATTCCCGACGTCGGCTTGAAGGACCTGCTGGGCCTGCTGCCGGGGGCGTGCGGCATCGCGCTGGTCACCTTCGCGGAGGCCATCGGCCCCGCGCGCGTGCTCGCGTCGAAGCACCGCTACGAGGTGGACGCGAACCAGGAGCTCATCGGCCTGGGCGCCGCCAACCTGGGCGCCGGGCTCTTCCGCGGGCTCTCGGTGGGCTGCAGCCTGTCGAAGTCCGCGGCCAACGACGCGGCCGGCGCGCGCACGCAGATGCCCAGCCTGCTCGCCGCGGCGCTGCTCGCGCTGGTGGCGCTCTTCTTCACGCCCCTGTTCCGCACGCTGCCGGAGGCGACCCTGGCCGCCATCGTGGTCCTGGCCACCGCGGGGATGATGGACGTGAAGCAGATGCGCCGCCTCTTCACGCTGCGCCGCACCGACTTCCTGCTGGCCATGGGCGCGCTGCTGAGCGTCCTCGTGCTCGACGTGCTCCCCGGGTTGATGGTGTCGGTGGGGCTCTCGGTGGCCTTCCTCGTGTGGCGGGCGAGCCAGCCCCGGCTGAGCGAGCTGGGCCGCGTCCCGGGCACCCTGGACTTCGCCGACATCCACCGCCGCCCGGCGCCCTTGCGCGTCCCGGGCCTGCTGATACTCCGGCCGAACGAGGGCATCTTCTTCGCCAACGCCACCGCGCTGCGCGACGCCGTCATCGCGCACGTGGACCAGTCGAGCGCGCCCGTGCACACGGTGCTGCTGGACCTGGAGGTGACGGCGGACCTGGACGTGCCCGGCGCGGACATGCTCGGTGAGCTGAAGGAGTCGCTCGACCAGCGCGACATCACGCTGATGTTGTCCCGCGTGCTCGCGCCCACCCAGGCCCTGCTGGACAGGACCGGGGTGACGGACCGCCTGGGCGACGGGGACCTCCAGCCGCAGACGCTCAACGGCGTCATCGAGTACCTCACCCGCAGGGCCCACCACTCGGAGGAGGAGTGGGCCCTCATCCGGGATGGGCTCCACCGCCTGGGCGAGCTCGTCGATGAGGCACACGACTCCTCGGAGGATGAGGCGGAGCGCCGACGGCTGGAGCAGCTGCGTCGCACCCTCGCGCGGCTCGACACGTCCCACGGCCCTCCGAAGTGACGGCGGCTCAGCGCGGCGGGTCCTCCTTCTGCTCCCCACGCAGCTCGCGCATGATTCTGCGGCGGTGGAAGACGCGAATCTCCAGCAGCCCCACCAGCCAGCTCGTCACGGAGATGCCGGGCGCCACGCAAGCGGCGAGCAACGGGTTGCCCAGCGCGGCCTCACAGCCCACCGCCGCGGCAATCCAGATGGAGGCGGCCGTCGTGATGCCGAAGATGGCGCTCCCCCGCTTGAGCACGCTCGCCGCGCCCACGAACCCGATGCCGGAGGCCACGCCCTGGATGATGCGCAGCGCCTCCCCGGGGGTCGCCATCAGGTTCGCCCCGGAGGTGCAGAAGAGGGCGGCGCCCAACGTCACCAGGTAGTGCGTCCGGACCCCGCCCGGCCGCTTGCGGTACGGCAGCCCCAGGACGATGCCGGCCCCCCCGGCCACGAGCAGCCGGACCAGAATCTCTCCACTCCCGAACTCGGCCGCCATCCCTGACTCCTCGCGCGCCCGCTCAGAAACCGATGGCCGGAAGCGGTGGCATGGGCCCTCCGTCGAGCGCCCGCTCCAGCGCCTCGGCGTGACGCTGAAGCAGCGGGCCCACCCCGATGCCCTGTCCCGCCGCCCGCTCCGCGACGGTCGGGATGGAGCGCAGCAGCTCACGCGCCGCGGACCGGTCCTCCGCGTCCCGCGCGCGCTGCCCCACGGCCGCGGCCAGGCGCATGAGCCGCAGCGCCACGGTGGGCTCCGAGGCGCCATAACGCAGGAGCGGCTCCGCGACCGACGCCAGGTAGTCCCGCAGCGTGGGGCCGTGCAGGAACACGCGCGGCGTCCCGGCGTCGTCCGCCAGCACCCGGGGCCCCAGGCGCATCGGGCTCAGCTCGCACAGGAGGAACGTGAGCTGGTCCAGCGCCTCGACGGCGGTGTACGGGTCATTGACGCCAGGGGACAAGGCTTTGAGGGCCACGTCCACCAGCTGCCGCACGCCCAGGGCGATGTCCCGGTCCTCGTCCCGCCAGTGGTCCAGGCGGATGGCGCGGCCCATCGCCTCCACCAGCTCCCGCCGCGAGGGGGGCCCTCGGGCAGGCTCCACCTCGACCTGGCCGACCTGCTCCCCCCGAATCACCGGCTCGCCGATGGCGCGCTCCAGATGGATGACCCAGCGCTTCGTCGTCGCCACCTCCAGCAGGGCCTTCGCATCGACGGCGGCGATGAAGCCGTCACCAGGGCTTCGCAGCGGCATCGCCACCGCCGCGCGAACACGCGCGGGAGGTGCCGCCTCCAGGTCCCCCTCGCGGAACCGCTCGAGCTCGCGCGCGACCGTCAGCGTCTCCTGACGCACCCGCCGGACCAGGTTCTCCACGCGCATGAGCTGGAAGGTCTGGAGCACCTGGAAGACGAGCGCCCCCTCGCAGGCGATGAGCAGCAGCATGGCCAGGGCGAGCGCCGGTCGCGGCATGCGCTCCAGCCCCGAGACGAACCCGAACTCATGCGCCGCCACGAGGCAGAAGACGCTCGTGGCCACGAACACCGGGATGACCACGCGGATACCAGTGCCATGCAGATACAGACGCAATAGACGTGGCGAATACTGCCCCGCGGCGTTCTGCACCACGAGCATGGACAAGGACAGCACGATGCTCAGCGAGGTCAGCGCGATGCCCAGCACCGCGGAGAGCATGCCGCGCGCCTCGGCGGCCGTGGCCCGCCAGGCCGCGCCACTCAGCAGGCGGGGCAGGAGGGTCGGGGAGGGCTCCACCAGGAGCACGGCCAGACAGGCGCCGAGAGCGGCTCCCACGACGGGCGGAATCCAGGACTGGTGACGCACCCGTCCGCGCAGGGGCAAGGCCTCTCGCGGCCGGGCCCGCATCCCTTGCCCCGGCCGTGCCTCCGCCCGCGCAAACGCCTGTGCGCCCGCCATGTGCGTCACCTCCGTGCCATGCGCCCCGCCCCTGCCCGACCCCAGCCCCTCTTCGTCGAAGCTGGGCCCCCACGGAGGCGGGCACAACGCGGGCCCGGCCCGCGAGACGAGCGTCCGCACCGCCCGTGAGCGCCCCATGCCTGCCTCGACGAGCCCCACCACCTGGGAGGCGGCCTCGCGGTAACACCTCTGCCCACCTCGAAAGCGGGAGCACACCCCTTCCCTCGCGGCGCGCCCGTGGATACCTGGAGCGTGTTGGGTGGCAAGGAGGCGCCAGAGGGCCGGCTGGCGCCTCCGCTCTCGCCCCCGGGACGACCGGACGGGCCCCGCGCCCTGGCGGCGTGCATTTCCAGCCCCCTCCACCGTCCCGGGATGAGATGAGGCCCCCGCCGAGCCACCCCGATACGTGGCCGCGCCAGACGCGTGCGGCACGCCCCGGGCTGGGCTAAGCGTCCCGACGTGAGCCCAGGCTCCGCGCCGGGCCGAGACCCGGGGCCGCTCACCTGAGGAGGAACCAAGCGATGTCCGACGTCGTGAAGAAGAAGCGCCGCTGGCCGTACGTGCTCGGGGGAGTCTTCGCGCTCCTCGTCGTCGCCGTGCTCGTGGTGCTCTGGCGGCTCGACGCCATCCTGCTGAAGACGGCCAGGGAGCAGGCCGCCACGTATTCGCAGAAGCTGGGCCGCCCGATTGAAATCGGCGACATCTCCACCCAGCTCTTCCCCAGCGTGGGCGCGGTGGTGAAGGACGTCTCCATCGGCGCCGCGGAGGGCGAGGACCTGCCGCTCGCGACGCTCGCCAAGGTGGACGTCAGCGTGGCCGTGGGCCCGCTGCTCTCCTCGAGCGGCAAGGACATCCAGGTAAAGAACGCCGAGGTGTCCGGACTCACCGTCAACGTGGTGCGCCTGGCCGACGGCACCACCAACGTGCAGCGCCTGCTCCAGCGCCTGGAGGAGCAGTCCCCTCCCGAGGAGGAGAAGCCCGAGGAGGAGTCGAAGCCCACGGACCTGTCCGGCGTGCACGTGGAGCGCGCGACGCTCACCGACGGCACCATCCGCTTCGTCGACCGCGCCGGGGGACAGGGCGCGCGCGAGCTGGCGGTGAAGGACCTGGACGTCGAGGTGAAGGATTTGCGCGCCGGCAAGCCGCTGGTGGTGGACCTGGCCGCGGCGGTGCTCGCGGAGAAGCAGAACCTGAAGCTCTCGCTGCACGCGGCCCCGCTGCCGCCCACGCTGATTCCCACGCCGGAGCGCGTGACGCTCAAGGCGGAGAAGATTGACCTGTCCCCGCTGGGTCCCTTCCTGCCGCCCGACGTGGGCCTGCAGGCGGGCACGCTGGACGCGGACTGGAAGGCGGAGCTCGGCGGCGCGGTGCCCGGTGGCAAGGGCCCCACGCGGCTGGTCGGCGCCATCTCCGCGCTGGGCCTGCGCTTCGCGGGCGCCGAGGGTGGCAAGGCGCTGGACGTGGTGCTCGACACGGACGTCGCCGGAGACCTGGCCACGGGGGACTTGTCGCTCGACAAGCTGAAGCTGGACCTGGGCCCGGCGAACATCACCGGCAAGGGCCGCGTGAAGGGCATGCTGTCGGACACGCCGTCGGTGGAGGGCTTCGAACTGGTGGGGCGCGACCTGGACCCGGCCGTGCTCGCCGAGTACTACCCGCCGCTGAAGAAGCAGCTCCAGGGGATGATTGCCGGTCCCATCGGACTGGACGTGCGCGCCAGCGGGACGCAGGCCGCGCAGGCCATCAACGTGTCGGTGGACCTGACGCCGGTGCGCCTGCGGGTGCCCGCGCAGCTCACCAAGGACGCGGGCGGCGCCATGAAGCTCACCGCCAGCCTCACGGGCGCGGCGGCGAGCGGCGGCGCGCTGAAGTTCGACGCGAAGGCGGACCTGTCCGGCGTGGACCTGCGCCCGGGCCTGCTGGTGGACAAGGCCCCGGGCCAGCGGATGGAGCTGGCCGCGGCGGGCACGTACGCGCCCGGCAAGGGCGGCGTGGGCATGAAGGTGGACGTGCCGAAGATGACGGCGAACCTCCTCCAGGACACGGTGACGGGCAGCGCGTCGTTCGCGACGGCGGGCACGGGCAAGAAGCAGACGACGACGTTCTCCGCGGACGTGAAGGCGAACAAGCTGGACGCGGACGCGCTGCTGTTCGACGAGCAGGAGCTGGCGGCGCGCAACGGCGGCACGGTGCCCGCGCCCGGGTCCGCGGAGCTGCCTCCCGAGGACCCCGCGCGCTTCAACGGCTACCGGGGCGACCTCCGCTTCGCGGTGGGCACGCTGCGCTACACGCAGATGGACCTCACCAACGTCACCGGCGTGGTGAAGATGACGGACGACCTCATCACCGTGGAGAAGTTCTCCTCGGGCGTCTTCGGCGGGAAGGTGGTCGCGGACGGGACGAGCATCCGCCTGGGCCCCGCGGCGCCGCAGCGCCCGTTCGAGGCGAAGGTGAAGGTGGAGGGCGTGCAGGTGGCGGACGCCATCGCGCAGGCCACGCCGCGCAAGGTGATGACGGGCACGTTCAACGGGAACGTGGACGTGAAGGGCATCGGCTACACGCCGGAGAAGCTCAAGGAGACGCTGCTGGGCGGCATCAGCGGCAACATCCTGGGCGGCACGCTCCTGGGCAAGGACCTGGTGTCGTCCGTCTCCGAGCCGCTCGCCAAGGCGCTCCCCTTCGCCTCCAAGGCGCTCAAGAGCAACGAGGTGACGTCGCTCAGCGAGAACCTGCCCTTCGGCGTGCAGATCAAGAACGGCGTCGCGCAGCTGTCCAAGCCCATCACGTGGACGCGGCCGGAGGCGGCGATGAGCTTCGACGGTGGCATCAAGCTGGACGGCACGCTGGACCTCACGGGCGCGGTGGCGCTGACGCCGTCGACGGTGAAGACGCTGACCTTGGGCAAGGTGACGCCGCCGTCGGACATCCCGGTGGGCCTGAAGTTGACGGGTCCGGCGTGGAAGCCCGAGGTGACGGGCGTGGACGTGAAGCCGGCGGTGACGACGTTGGCGAAGCTGGCGGCGTCCTCGCTCGCGGGCAACCTCATCGGCGGTGAGCGCGGCAAGCAGGTGCAGCAGGCCATCGAGGGCGGCGAGGAGAAGCTGCGCGCCGACGCCGAGGCGAAGCGCAAGGAGATGGAGGCCAAGGCCGAGGAGGAGAAGAAGCGCCTGGAGGCCGAGGCGAAGAAGCGCGCGGAAGAGGAAGCCAAGAAGCGCCTGCGCGGCATCTTCGGGAAGTAGCGCTCCGAGCGCACGCAACGACGGGAGTCCCCACGGCCCGGTCGAGCGGACGTCCTCTCCAGGGCGCTCGCTCCTCCGGGCCGTGTTGCATGAAACACCCTGAAACAGTGTGAAACAGCGCCGCGCGCCAGCGCACACACGGGCCGCACTCGGGGACGATGGTGGCATGCGCCCTGCTAAGGCCCCCTGCCGACTTCACCCAGGCAGGGAGCGAGCACGATGGACGCGAGCGAGGACTGCGGCTGCACCGACCCGGCGACGACGCCCATGCCTTACGTGGCACCCGTGAGCGAACGTCACCGGGTGCTCATCATCGGCGGAGGCACGGCGGGCATCTGCGTGGCGGCGCGGCTCGCGAGGCTGGGGCAGAAGGGCGTGGCCATCCTGGAGCCCTCCGAGCGTCACTACTACCAGCCGCTCTGGACGTTGGTGGGCGCGGGCGAGGCGCGCATCGAGGACACCGTGCGCGACGAGGCCGACCTCATCCCCCGGGGCGTGAAGTGGCTGAAGGACGCCGCGGAGGAGGTGGACCCCGTCCGGCAGGAGGTGCGTACGCGCGGCGGCCTGCGCGTGGGCTACGACTTCCTGGTGGTGGCGCCGGGCATCCAGCTGGACTGGGACAAGGTGCGGGGTCTGCGCGACGCGCTGGAGACCGAGCACGTCAGCAGCAACTACGACGTGAGGCTCGCGCCCAAGACGTGGCGGATGCTCCAGGCGTTCAAGGGCGGCACGGCGCTCTTCACGCATCCGGCCACGCCGGTGAAGTGCGCGGGGGCGCCGCAGAAGATCATGTACCTGGCCGCCGACCACTTCCGACGCACGGGCATCCTGGAGCGCTCGCGGGTGGTGTTCGGCTCGGGGGCGAAGGCCATCTTCGGGGTGCAGCCCTTCGCGCGGGTGCTGGAGGACGTGGTGAAGCGCTACGGCATCCAGACGCACTTCGGACATGACCTGGTCGCGGTGGATGGAGCGCGGCGCGAGGCGACGTTCGAGACGATGCGGGACGGGCAGAAGACACGCGTCACGCTGGGCTACGACCTGCTCCACGTCACGCCGCCGCAGAGCGCGCCGGACTTCATCCGGAACAGTCCGCTCACCTCGCGCGAGGGGGCGTGCAGTGGCTGGGTGCGCGCGGACAAGCACACGCTCCAGCACCCGGTGTTCCCGAACGTCTTCGCGCTCGGGGATGCGTCGGACCTGCCCACGAGTCGCACGGGGGCCGCCATCCGCAAGCAGGCGCCGGTGCTCGTGCGCAACCTGCGCGACGTCATGGCGGGCCGTGCGCCCACCGCGAGGTACGATGGGTATGCCTCGTGTCCGCTGACCACGGGCTACGGGAAGCTGCTGCTCGCGGAGTTCGACTACGACGGCAAGCCCACGCCCAGCTTCCCGCTCATCGACACGATGCAGGAGCGACGGGACATGTGGCTGATGAAGAAGTACGGCCTGCCGCAGCTCTACTGGAAGGGCATGCTGCGCGGGCGGGCGTGAGACACCACGGGCGTGCCCGCGAACCCGCTCCGCGCTATGCAGCCCGGAGCATGCCCACATCCCGCCCTCCGCAGCGTCCGCCTCGGCTCGCCCTGTCCGCGCTCGACGCGCTCGCGGGCGCCGTCCTCCTCGTGGACGCGGAGCGCCGCGTCGTGGGCGCCACCTTTGCGCTGGAGTCCCAGCTCGGCGCCCCCGTGCGCGAGGGAACACCGCTCACGGAGCTGCTCTCCCTCCAGGGTGACGCCGAGCGCCTGGACGCACTCCTCACCACGGGACGCGAGACGACCACGAAGCTCCGCGCCGGAGGCACCATCCGGGTCCGCGCGACGGCGCTCGGCAAGGACGGCTGGGCGCTCACCGTCCGCCAGGACACCTCCCCTCCCGCCCTGGAGGGCGCCGAGGTGTTCCACGGCCTGTGGACCCAGGATGCGGAGCTGCGCCGCGTCTTCCGCATCGTCGAGAAGGTCGCGCGCACCGAATCGAGCGTGCTCGTGCGAGGCGAGTCCGGCACGGGCAAGGAGCACATCGCGCACGCGCTGCACGCACTGTCCCCTCGCGGCAAGGGCCCCTTCCGAGCCATCAACTGCGCGGCCCTCCCCCCCAGCCTCCTGGAGAGCGAACTCTTCGGCCACGTGCGCGGCGCCTTCACCGGCGCGGTGCGAGACAGCCCGGGGCACTTCCGGCTCGCGCACGGCGGCTCGCTCTTCCTCGATGAAGTCGCGGAGCTCCCCCTCGACCTCCAGGCGAAGATGCTCCGAGTCCTCGAGACGCGCACCGTCATCCCCGTGGGTGGCCGCGCCCCCGTCCCCGTGGACGTGCGCATCATCGCCGCCACCCACCGCGCGCTGCGTCGCGAGGTCGAGGCCGGCCGCTTCCGCGCGGACCTCATGTACCGCCTGCGCGTCGTCCCCATCTTCCTCCCCAACTTGAGAGAACGTCGGGGCGACATTCTTCCGCTCGCACTGCGCTTCCTCGACGAGCTGCACCAGCGGGGGACGCGGCGTGTGGAGCGAATCGCGCCTGGCGCGCGCAAGCTGCTCGAGTCCCACGGGTGGCCCGGCAACGTGCGCGAGCTGCGCAACGTCATGGAGTACGCCTACGTCATCGGCGAGGGCCCGGTGCTGCGCGAGGTGGACCTGCCCCCCGAGTTCTCCGAGGCGAAGGCGCTCACCCACCTCCCCGTGGCGACGACCGGCGCCACGCTCGACGAGGAGCAGGTACGCGCGGCCCTCACCCGGGCGGGCGGCAATCGCTCCGAGGCCGCGCGCCTGCTCGGCGTCAGTCGCGTGACACTCTGGCGCCGCCTGCGGACCTTGGGCGAAGCTGCGCGCTGAGCGAGCGACCGTCCTCGAATCCAGGGCGGCCGTTTCACCCAGGTGTTTCACCTGTTTCCTCGAAGTGGGTGCAACGACCGGCGCGCTCGGGCCGTCACTCGGAGCCGCATCGCTGGCATGGGGCTCGCAGTACCGCTGGACATGCGCTGCGACCAACCCAGGAGGGAAGTGGACATGCTCTTCCGGCAGCTCTTCGACTCGGAGTCCTCGACCTATACCTACCTGTTGGCGGACCCGGCGACGCGGGAGGCGGTGCTCATCGACCCCGTGTTGGAGCAGGTGGAGCGGGACACCCGGCTGCTGGAGGAGCTGGGGTTGAAGCTGGTGGTGGTGTTGGAGACGCACGTGCACGCGGACCACGTCACCGGCGCCGGGCAGCTGCGCGAGCGCCTGGGTGCCCGGGTGATGGCGTCGGCGAAGGGCGCGCCCTGTGTCGACCGGCAGCTCCAGCATGGCGACGTGGTGCGGGTGGGCCAGCTGGAGCTGCGCGTCCTGGAGACGCCGGGTCACACCGACGACAGCCTGAGCTTCCTGTGCGACGGCCGACTGTTCACGGGGGACGCGCTGCTGGTGCGCGGCACGGGCCGCACGGACTTCCAGAATGGAGACCCGGGGCAGCTCTACGACTCCATCACCCGCGAGCTGTTCGTCCTGCCCGACGCGACGGAGGTGTTCCCCGCCCATGACTACGCGGGCTTCACGTCGTCCTCGGTGGGCGAGGAGAAGCGACACAACCCACGCCTCGCGGGCAGGACGCGGGACGACTTCGTGCACTTCATGAAGTCGCGACAGATTCCGCCGCCGCGCAAGCTGGACGTGGCCGTGCCGGCCAATCGCGCCTGCGGTCTCACCGCCCCGGCGGATTCCCAGTCACCGTCCGCGTGATGTGACCCGTGCCCGCTGGGGCACCTCGCCAGTCCCGCACCTCCAGAGCCCCAGCCGCCTCCCCCGAGGGACGCGGAGCGGGGACCCTTTTGCTCGAATCGAAGGAGCCGCAGCTTGAGTCACCTCTACGACAACGCCCCTCCCCGGCCGGAGGGCTATCGCGACGTGGACGTCCAGCAGCTCGCGACCGGGCGGCCCCCGGGGCTGCACCTGGTGGACGTGCGCGAGCCCGTCGAGCTGGATGGGATTCTGGGTCACCTCGAGGGCGTGCATCCGGCGCCGCTCGCCACCCTACGCGAGGCGGCGACGTTGTGGCCGAGGGACACGGAGGTGCTGCTCATCTGTCGCTCGGGTGCGAGGTCCGCGAAGGCGGCCACGCAGTTGGTGGGGATGGGCTTCACGCGGGTGATGAACCTGGCGGGCGGGATGCTCGCGTGGAACGCGCATGCGCTGCCGGTGGTGCGACTGACGACGGAGCCGCTCCCGAACCTCGGGCAGGTGGGAGACACCCTGCGCGCGAGGCTCACGGGGATGCGCGTGCCCGCGGTGGAGTCGCTGCCACCGGAGCCCTCTCGCGAGGAACTGGGTGCGGTGCTGGATGCGCTCCAGGCAGAGCCGCCGAAGGGGCGAGGAGACGCGGCGGCGTTCGAGAAGACGCTGCGAGAGGTCCGGGACCTGCTCGCGGTCGCGAAGCCTGGAGGAGGCAGTCGTCCATGATGTGGGCCGTGGGGATGGCGGGCGCGTTGCTCGTGGGAGTGTTGCTGGGGTTGCTGGGAGGCGGGGGCTCCATCCTCACGGTGCCGCTCCTGGTGTACGTGCTGGGAGTGGAGCCGCGCACGGCCATCGCCATGTCCCTGGTGGTGGTGGGCGTCACGAGCGCGAGCGGCGCGCTGCTGCATGCGCGAGCGGGCCGGGTGCGGTGGCGCACGGCGCTCCTGTTCGGAGCGGGAGGGATGGCGGGGGCGTTCCTGGGAGGAAAGCTCAACCCGCTCCTGTCGCCCACGATGTTGCTGCTGTGCTTCGCGGGGGTGATGGTCGCGGCCTCGGTCGCCATGCTGCTGCGCTCGGATGCACCTACGCCGGTGACGAGCGGCCACGTCACGGCCGACCTCTCGGAAGCACGAGCGACCTCCGGACGAGTCGAGCCGAGCACCTCGTTCGCTGCCGACCAGCACGCGCAGCCCACCGAGAAACGTCGTCCCACGAGTGTCGAGAGCGAATCCTCCGTCTCCATGGGGCACACCAAGAAGCCCCGTCCCGCGAGCATCGAGAGCGCTCCCTCCGTGTCCATGGAGCACGCCGAGAAGCCACGTCCCGCGAGCATCGCGAACGGGTTCCCCGCCTCCGTGGGGCGCACCGAGAAGCCACATCCCGCGAGCATCGCGAGCGGCGCATCCGTCTCCGTGATGCGAGTGGTGGCGCAGGGAGTGGGCGTGGGAATCCTTTCAGGGCTCGTGGGCGCGGGAGGCGGCTTCCTCATCGTCCCCGCGCTCACGCTGGTCGGCCTGTCCACGCCGATGGCCACCGCCACCTCGCTGGTGGTCATCGCGCTCCAGTGCGCCGCGGGTCTCATCGGCCATCTGGGCCATGCGGAGCTCCCCTGGCGCCTCACGGGCGAGGTCCTCGCCATCGCCCTCGTGGGGAGCATGCTCGGTGGAAGATTCGCCGGACGCGTGGCCCCTGGAGTCCTGCGCCGAGGCTTCGCCCTCTTCGTTCTCGCCACCGCGACGTTCCTGCTCCTGGCCCAACTCCCGCGCACCGTGCTCGGAGACCTGACACAACGACTGGCCAGCGCGGGAGCCTGGCCCTGGCTCGTCCTGGCGACCGGCGTGGGGCTCTCCACCCTCATGGTGCGAAAGCACCTGCGCACGGCCCGCCAGCGCACCACTGCGCGAGGGCTCTGACCCCCAGACACCTCCGCGCGGACACCCTGGCGTCGCGGTGCTCGCCCACCAGCGCCAGGCGCCTCACGAGCAAGTGCCACGGCGCGCATCCCAACGAGCCCCCACACGGCCACGTCATCGCGCCATCCCATCCGTCCCACCGAGCACGGCCCCCCGCGCCCACATCCGTCCCGCCCCGGACGGGCCCACACCACATCGGTTGACCCGTGCCCCGCGCGCGTCGAGAGTCCCCTGCATGAAGCTGAGACCCATCGCAGAAGTGGGCGCCGAGCTGGGCCTGTCCCCCGACGACGTGCACCCGTGGGGCACGAACCGCGCCAAGGTTTCCCTCGGTGCGCTCGGCAAGCAGGGCGGAAGACAAGGCCGCCTCGTGCTCGTCTCCGCCATCAACCCCACGCCTCCGGGCGAGGGCAAGACGACCATGTCCGTGGCGCTGGCCATGGGCCTGCGTCGCCGAGGACGCCGCGCCGTGGCCGCGCTGCGCGAGCCGTCCCTCGGTCCCGTCTTCGGCGTGAAGGGCGGAGGCACCGGCGGCGGGCAGGCCAGCCTGGAGCCCGCGGCGGACATCAACCTGCACTTCACGGGTGATTTGCACGCCATCACCAGCGCCAACAACCTGCTCGCCGCGCTGGTGGACAACGCCGTGTACTACGGCCAGCCGGTGGCCATCGACTCGACGCGGGTGCGCTGGCGGCGCGCGCTGGACATGAACGACCGCTTCCTGCGCAACGTCATCGTGGGCCTGGGCGGCAAGGCGCACGGCGTGCCGCGCGAGGGCGCGTTCGACATCACCGCCGCCAGCGAGGTCATGGCCATCCTCGCCCTGGCCGAGAACCTCAAGGACCTGGAGGAGCGCCTGGGCCGCGTCGTCGTGGGCCACGCACCGGACGGCAAGCCCGTGCGCGCCAGGGACGTGGACGCGGCGGCGGCCATGGTCGCCCTGCTCAAGGACGCGCTGATGCCCAACCTCGTCCAGACGCGCGAGGGCGGCCCCGCGCTCGTGCACGCGGGCCCGTTCGGCAACATCGCCCACGGGTGCAGCTCCGTGGTGGGCACGCGCATGGGCCTCGCGTACGCGGACGAAGTCGTCACGGAGGCGGGCTTCGGCTTCGACCTGGGCGCCGAGAAGTTCCTCGACATCAAGTGCCGGAGCACGGGCCTGTGGCCGCGCGGCGTCGTCCTCGTGGCCACGCTGCGCGCGCTCAAGTACCACGGCGGCACCCCGCTCGCCCGCGTCGCGGAGCCGGACGGCGCGGCGCTCGCGCGAGGCTTCGACCACCTGGACAAGCACCTCGAATCGGTGCGCGCCTTCGGCCTGCCCGCGGTCATCTGCGTCAACCGCTTCCCCCAGGACACGCAGGAGGAACTCGATGCCCTGCGCGCCTTCGGCCGGGAGCGCGGCGTGGAGATGGCGGTGTGTGACGGCTTCACGCGCGGCGGCGAGGGCTCGCTGGAGCTGGCGGACCGGGTGCTCGCGATGCTCGACGGCACGGACGCGTCTCCGCCCACCCCGCGCTTCCTCTACGACGTGAAGCAGTCCCCAGAGGAGAAGGTCCGCGCGATTGCCCGCACCGTGTACGGCGCGGACGACGTGGCCTTCACCGCCTCCGCGCGCAAGGACCTGGAGACCGTGCGCGAGCTGGGCGGCGCGGAGCTGCCGGTGTGCATGGCCAAGACGCACCTGTCACTCTCCGACGACGCGACGAAGCAGGGCCGGCCGCGCGGCTTCACGCTCACCGTGCGCGAGGTGCGCCTGTCCGCGGGCGCGGGCTTCATGGTCGCGCTCACCGGCGACATCCTCACCATGCCGGGCCTGCCTCGCGAGCCCGCCGCCCGCCGCATCACCGTCCACGAGGACGGGCGCATCACCGGGCTCATGCAGGGCGAGTGACGCGGCTTCGACGGGCGGCCCTCACCTCGCTCTCGTCGAGGGGGCCGCCCGGAGCGACGCACGCTACGCGCGGAACGACGTGGACAGCGACTCGAGCCGTCCCAGGGTGGCGTTGATTTGGGTCACGGCCTCCTCGGCCGTCATGGTGGAGGTCACCACGTCCGCCATCATCGAGGACAGCTGCGTCATCACCTCGGTCATCTGCGCGATGCCCGCGTTCTGCTGGGTGACGGAGGCGACAATCTGGCGCGCGGCCTGACTGCTCTCCTGCACCACGGTGGTGATCTCCTTCAGCGAGTTCGCCGAGGCCAGCACCTGCTCGATGTTCTGCTCCATCTTCTCGCTGTCGCCCTCCGCGATGGAGGTCGTCTGGCGGATGGCCTGGTTGATCTCGAGCAGGATCTTCCCGATGCGCTGGGTGCTCTGGAGCGACTGCCCGCTGAGCGCGCGCATCTCCCGCGCCACCACCGCGAAGCCCCGGCCCTCCTCGCCCGCGCGCGCGGCCTCGATGGCGGCGTTGAGCGCGAGCACGTTGGACTGGTCCGCCAAATCCTTCACGCTGCTGATGATTTCGCCGGCGTGCACGGCCTGGTCGCTCAGGTGCGCGATGCTGCCCACCAGCGCGCCCACGCGCTCGCGAATCTGCTGCATGCCCTCCGCGCTCTGCTCGATGGAGTGCTGGCCGGAGGAGCTGAACTGGTCCGCCTGCGCGGCCACCTTGAGCACCATCTCCGCGCGGCTCGCGGCCATGCTGGAGGTCTGCGCGATTTCGGCGATGGTGGTGCTCGCCTCGGTGAGGCTGCGCGACTGGTTCGTCAGGAAGTTCACCTGGTCCTGGCTCGCCTGCGTCAGCCGCGTGGCCGCCGAGGACAGCTCCTCCACCACGGACTTCAGCGTCGCCGGCACGTCGCGCAGCCGGTCCGCCATCACCTGCAGGCTCCGGCTCAGCTCGCCCACCTCGTCCTGCCGCCCCAGCTCCAGCGGCTGCGACAAATCACCGTCATGCGCGATGCGCCGCGCCACCTCGGACAATCGCGTCAGCGGCTCGGCCAGGTCACGGTGCAGCCACCACGCGAGCCCCGCCGTCGTCCCCATCGCCAGGAGCGCCAGCACGACCACCAGCCACGTCGGACCGCCCGCCAGCGCCACCACGACGAGGACCCCGAGGAGCACCGCCGCGGCCACCGGGGACAGCATCACCTTCTGCTTCAGCTTCAAGCGCACCGAACGGCCTCCGTCCCACCCGAGTCTCCACGCACCCCGTCCGCCCCGGCCAGGTTCCGGCAGTTGAAGCGCGACTCCCCGAGGAGCCTGCAGCGCCCGTCCATGTCGCCATCCTTCCGAGGAGCCCCGTGGACTCCCTGAAGCTCGGACGGACCGGTGATCCGCCGAAGTGCAGGATAGCCAACTGAGACCCGGCTGCTAAGGGACCCCCGCTCATTGACACACACCGGCCCCGCGCGGTTTTCCACCAGTCTGGGGTCAAACGGACCCGGGACTTGGGTGGATCATCATAGGGCGTCGAAGCGGCGGGAGCCCTCGACGCGGAGGACGAAGTCGGCGCCGAAGGCACCCGCGGGGGTGAGGGCGCCGGGGGTGGGCTGGGCGAGCAGCTCCTCCACGGCGAGGACGGAGGAACGGGCGGTGAAGAGGTAGCCCTCGGCGACCTCCAGCCAGGCCTGGGCGGAGCGGCCATCCGGGGCGCGGGCCTGGGCCCAGACGTACGAGCGGCTGGACGTGCGCAGGTCCGCCCCGGGGCCCTTCACGCGGGCGTCGACGAGCTTCATCAGGCCATCGCGGACGGGGGCGAGCTTCAGGGCGCGGCGGAGGATGGGGTGGGTCCACCGCAGGACGCGGGCGCTGTTGGCGGGGAAGGCCATGTACGTCGTGATGTTGGGGATGCCGGTGGTGTGGAACGCGGTGGAGAGGTCACCCCAGGGGATGGGCATGACGGAGCGCTCGCGGTCGCTGAAGCGCACGCGGCGGGTGCCGTGGCCCATGGGGTAGGGCTCGAGCCGGCCGTTGCGGCGGACCTTGCCGCCCTCGGGGATTTGGATGAGGGCGGACTTGGTGGTGCCGGCGCTGGCCTGGGAGACGGCGGCGATGGCGATGTCGAGCTCGGTGGCGCCGGGGACCTGCTCGCCGACGTAGCGGGCCAGACAGTCGGTGGGGACGACGTCGAAGCCGACGCCGGACATGAACGAGACGCCGCGGGCCTTGGCGTCGGCGTCGTGGCGGAAGGAGTCCTCGAAGACGGGAATCTCGCCGGTGATGTCCAGGTAGTGGGCGCCGGCGGCGAGACACGCCAGGCGCATGGGCTCGCTGGTGTGGACGAAGGGGCCGGCGGCGTGGAGCACGAGCGGCAGGCCGTCCATGGCGGCGGCCAGCTGGCGTGGGTCGTCGAGCGACGCGGGGCGGACCTCCAGGCCGAGCAGCTCCGCCAGGGGCGCGAGCTTCTCGCGGGAGCGGCCGGACAGCACGGGGCGGTGGCCGCGGCGCACGGCCTCCTCCGCGATGAGGCGGCCGGTGTAGCCGGAGGCGCCATACAACAGCCAGCGAGGCGAGGTGGTCGAGGTCGTCGTCACGGCTGGCGACGCTACCAGGACGCGCCGCGTCGGGAGGCCCGGCGTATCGGCCGGCCCGTCACCATCTGTTCGCTATCTCGACAAGTCCGCGCGAGGACTGAGCGCCTCACCACCGCGCCACGGCGGCCTCGGAGCGCTGGCTCACGTGCGCGTCCTCCACGCAGACCAGCAGCGCGCGCAAGGCCGCCGGAGACGGCGCGGTGAGCAGCGCCTCACGCAGCCTCGCGTTGCGCAAGAGCGCG
This sequence comes from Myxococcus faecalis, assembly GCF_050039385.1. NCBI lineage: Bacteria > Pseudomonadati > Myxococcota > Myxococcia > Myxococcales > Myxococcaceae > Myxococcus > Myxococcus faecalis. The sequence continues at coordinate 4,653,121 of NZ_CP144336.1, forward strand.
CCGATGCGCGCGAGCACGTTGAGGTGCAGGCCCGCAGGGTCCGGCGGAGACACCATCCCCACGAAGACGCGCACGCGCCCGCCGTTGGCCTCGCCGAAGTCCAGGCCCTCCGGATGAATCCCCACGCACGTGACGATGCGCGGCACACCGACCAGCCGGCAGTGCGGCACCGCCACGCCCCCCGCCATCGCCGTCGAGCCGAGTCGCTCGCGCGCCAGCAGGTGCTCCGCCAGCTCCTTCGCGGGCACCCGGGCGCGGGCCGCCATCAGCCCCGCCAGCTCGTGCACCACGCCCACCCGCTCTCGCGCCTCCAACGACAGGCGGACAGCGTCGACCTCCAGGAAATCCGTCCACCGCAACATGCCGCACCTCCTCGGGCAAGCCGCCACCGCCCGAGTCGGCGCAGAGATGCATCCGCGCTCGCGAATCCGCATCCCTCCCCGCGAATTCTTCGAGCCCACTACACACTTCTCTCGCGTTTTTCCGGACCAGGTCCGAGCCACCCCGCTCCTCTCAGGTTCTCAGGGCGCGCCCAAACCAGGACTCGCGACACCCGAACAAGCGCGAGTCACGAGACGCGCTGCCACGCGAGCAACAACAGCCTCGCCTCCGAGGGCACGACTCAGCGCGCCACGGCCACTTCACCGCGAAGCGGGAGCACCTCCTCCTCCGCGCGAACCAGCAGCGCGCGAACCGCCGCCGGAGAGGCCGCCGCCAACAGCGCGTCACGAACACGCGCGTCATGCAGCAACGTGGCGATGCGGGAGAGCACGTTGAGGTGCAGGCCCCCGGTATCCGGCGGCGACACCAGGCCCACGTAGATGCGCACCAGTCCATCCTCGGGCTCACCGAAGGCCAGCCCGCCCCGATGGATGCCCAGACACGTCACGATGCGTCCGGCGCGAGCATGTCGACAGTGCGGCACCGCCACGCCGCCCTCCATCGCCGTCGAGCCGAGCTGCTCCCGCGCCAGCAGGTGCACGGCGAGCTCGCGAGCAGGCACTCCCGCCTCATCCGCCATCATCCCCGCCAGCTCGTGCAGCACGCCCACCCGCTCCCGCGCCCGCAGCGACGGACGGATGGCCTCGACCTCCAGGAACTCGGTCCACCTCAACATGACGACCTCCCACGGCCCGAGCAGTCCCGGGCCCACCACCGTGAACCTCAGAGCGCCGGAGCCGCCACCCGCTCGCGACCCGACAGGACGATGCACGCCGCCAGCACGCGAGCCGTGAACCCATCGCGCTCCTCCGCGTCGAACGCCCGCGCGAGCTGCTCCGGGTCATCATCCAGGAACAACGTGGAGCCGAGCCGGTCATGCAGATGCTCCAGCAACCCTCGGCAGCACGAGCACCGCCGAGCCCCCTTCAAGGCATGCTCCGCACGCCCACGCGCCTCGGCCAGCCGCTCCGCGCCCAGCAGACGCACCGCCTTGAGCGGCGCCTCCCCGAGCAACAGGCCAGGCTCACGCCGAGCCTCCCGACGAACCATCGACCTCACGAATCGACGCAGCACCATGAAGTCCTCCCAAGGACCGGGCCGCACATCGCCCGGCACGAGGCACCTCCATCGCATCCACCGTGCCGACCACCCCCACCACCAGACGCCCGGAATCCGGCCACTTTTCCCCGAGCGAGCCCGGCCCCACCGTGCAGACCGCAACCTCGAGGGCCACCGAGCCTCGCGACACGCGAGGTCTCCCTCCGAGCGCCGTGTCATTCCGCTCCGACCGCGATGACTGCAAACCGCGCCCGGCGCCCACGAGGGACGTGACACTCCAGGGCGCTCGCGACGTCGGGGACGCATGCCAGCCCCGGCACGAGGGCGGAATTCCGTGGGAGGAGCTCACCGGAGCGTCGAGCCACCGCAGCGCGGACGCGGCGCTCCGGAGTCGCGGACTGGAAGCGTGTTCGAGCCGCGCTGGCGGACCGCGGTCAGCGAAGGGCCCGACCGTGCAGCCGGGCCTGCTCCTGACAGGTCCCCTGGCACTCGGGGAACAGCAGGAGGAAGCGGGCCTGCTCCCGGCAGCGAGGAATCAGGCCGGGCGGAGACGGCGCCGAGCACAGCTGCTGGAAGCCGTCCCACGACTCCTGGAACACGAGGGCACGCTCATCGGGCTCCAGGGACAGCACGGCGCGGCGCTCCGAGCCCAACCAGCCCACGACGAGCGCCAGGGAGGCCCCCAGCGCGAGGATGCAGAGCAGGTCCCTCCACCAGGGGCTCGCCAGGGAGGGCGGCGCCGAGGGGGCCTGGGGAGTGGAGTCAGGGACCAGACGGAGCTCGGGACGCATGGGCTCCCCAGGGGCAAACCCCGTGCCGCCGGGCACGAGGCCACCTCCGAGCAGGGCTCCCATCACCGAGGTCCAGGACCCTTGCATTCGGCAAGCAGGCGCGCGCGAAGCCATGCATCGCGCAAGGGCCCACCCGCTCGACGTCAGCGCACGGCCTTTCGCAGCATGGGCGCGAGCTCCTGGTGGCACGCCTCGTCGCACTCGGAGAAGCGCGTGAGGAACTCCGCCTGCTTCTGACAGCGATTGAGCAGCTTGGGCCCGGCGTCGCCCATGCACAGGAGGCGGAAGTCGTCGCGAGTCTCCTGGAAGAGCGCCTCGCGCTGAGCGGGAGCCAAGGCGTTCAGCGCCCGATTCTCTCCGCCCTGGAGATAGGCCCACACCCCGGCGAGCACCAGCACGATGATGCCCAGCGTCACCAGCTGGCGGACGCGCTTCTGGCTGCGGGTGGGCGCCCTGTCCCGGGTGAAGATGTTCTCCTCTTCCCCCTCGTTCCCGTTCGGACCCATGGCCCCATGTTCCACCGGAATGAGGGGGGACGCGCCAGGATTCGTTGTCGCGGATGTGAAGAAGTGGCGGCCCGGGTTGCAGCCTGCACGACGGGAGCGGCCCCGGGGTTGCGCATCGCACGGTGCGGTGCGCGGAAGTCCCCGAGACGACTCACGAGCCCCAACGAGACACGGCCGGGCGCGGCCGATGCACTTAGAATTGATGCATGGATGCACGGATGGAGCCGACCCCGGTTTCCGGCGAGCGGCCGATGCGGGTGTTGGTGGTGGACGACGAGCGCAACATCCGCCACACGCTGCGGGTCTGCCTGGAGGGCTTCGGCTGCGAGGTGCGAGAGGCGGCCACGCCGGAGGCGGCGCTGGCGGCGCTCGCCCAGGGGCCCGCGGACCTGGCGTTCGTCGACCTGAAGCTGGGGACCGCGAGTGGCCTGGACCTGCTGCCCCGCCTGCTCGCGGAGTCACCGAACCTGGACGTGGTGCTCATCACCGCGTACGCGACGTTCGACACGGCGGTGGAGGCGGTGCGCCGGGGCGCGCGCGACTATCTGCCCAAGCCCTTCACGCCCGCGCAGATAAGACACGTGCTGGACCGCTCACGGGAGCACCGGGCGCTGTCCTCGCAGCTGGAGAGCCTCGAGGGACAGCTCGCGCAGGCGGTGCCGGAGGCCACGCTGGACACCTCCTCTCCCGTGATGCACGCGGCGATAGGGCTGGTGTCGCGAGCGGCGACCTCCGACGCGGCGGTGCTGCTGCGAGGAGAGAGCGGCACGGGCAAGGGCGTGCTCGCGCGAGCCCTGCACTCGATGAGCGTGCGCAGGCGCAGGCCCTTCGTCACGGTGAACTGTCCGACGTTGTCGGAGCAGCTCCTGGCGAGCGAGCTGTTCGGCCACGTGCGAGGCGCGTTCACGGGAGCGGTGAAGGACCAGCCCGGCCGCGTGGAGCAGGCGGAGGGCGGCACGCTGTTCCTGGATGAAATCGCGGAGATGAGCCCGTCGCTCCAGGCGCAGCTCTTGCGCTTCCTCCAGGAGAAGCAGTTCGAGCGGCTGGGAGAAGGCCGCACGCGCAAGGCGGACGTGCGGGTGGTGGCGGCGACGAACCGGGACCTGGAGAAGGACGTGGCGGAGGGACGGTTCCGCGAGGACCTGTTCTACCGGCTCAACGTCATCGAGGTGAAGCTGCCCTCGCTGCGTGAGCGGCCCGAGGACCTGCTCGCGTTGGCGAGACGCTTCGTGGCGTTCTTCGCGAGGACAGGACAGCGGCCGGTGACGCCGGAGCTGTCGCCCGCGACGGAGCAGATGCTGCTCGCGTACCCATGGCCGGGCAACGTGCGTGAGCTGAGAAACGCCATCGAGCGGGCGCTCATCGTGTGGCCCGCGGGAGTCCTGGAGCCGCAGGCGTTCCCGGACCGCATCGCCGCTGCGGCGGGCACGGTGGTGGCGTTGGGCGGGCCGCACACGCTGGAGGAGGTGGAGCGCGAGCACACGCTGCGGGTCATGGCCTCCGCGCCCACGCTGGACGAGGCCGCGAAGGTGCTCGGCATCGACGCGTCCACGCTGTGGCGCAAGCGCAAGAAGTACGAATCCGGAGGCAAGGCAGACAGCTGAGCCCACGGGCAGCCCGTGTCTTGCGGAAGGTGGACAGGTCGCGCACGGGACGGGGACCAGGGGCATGAGTCCCCGTCACATGAGGCGCCCGAGCACGAGCCGGCGCCAGGCCGAGCATGAGCCAACGCCACACCGGGCGCGACCGTGCGCCTCCAGCCTTCCGTGAGACGGGACACCGGGCGCGCGCACCCCTCGCGCCCGGCGTTGCGCGTCAGCCCGGGATGCCCGCGGACCAGCGCTGCGTGAGGTACAGCTCCGCGAGCTGCGCGGCGTTGAGCTCGCGCTCCTCGCCCACGTGGGTGCGCTCGGTGGTGAGCCCCACCTCGCCACCGCCCACGCCCGCGTGCACGCCGACGCCGATGTCACCGTTCACCGTGGTCTTGTCCTGCACGGTGGCCTTGATGTCGACCTTGTCGCGGAGCTGCGTCACCGCCTGGCCCACGTCGCCGTTCGCGATGCTGCTGAACGCACCGCTGCGCGCGATGTCCTGGAGGTTGCCGCTGATCTCCGCCTTCACCTCGCGACCCGCGCTCCCGCCCAGACCGAGCGCCTGCGCGGAACCCTGGCGCGAGTCGGTGAGCGTCAGCTTCGCCTCGTGCGTCTGGAGGGCCGTCTGGCCCACCTCGCGCGCGGTGCCCTTCGGGTCCTTGAGGAAGTCGGCCGGGTTGAAGTTCTCGGGCAGGTCGATGCTCTGCTCCAGCTCCACCTTCAGCGAGCCCTGGACTCCCGCGGAGGCATTCGTCGGCAGTGACGCGCTGGTGCCACCCTCGCCCTGGCTCGGAATCCCCAGGCCCGCGCTCGCGCCCGCGTTGCCCGAAATCTCCAGCGACTGCGTGAGCTTCAGCGACTTCGGCTGGCCGTTCTCCATCTCGATGCGCGCCGTGGTGCCCTGATTGGCGCTCACGCCCGCGCTCGCGCCCGCGCTGAGCACCTCCGGCAGGCCCTTCATGCCCAGCTCACCCGAGACGCTCGCCTCCGCGCCCAGCTGGAGCTCCACCGCGCTCACCTTGTCGCCCAGGCCCGCGAGGTCCGACAGCGGATCTCCCAGCACCTGGTTCACCCCCTGGCCGAGCAGCGGGTTGCTCGCCGAGGCCCCCGCCGTGGCGGCCGAGGCCGCGATGATCTTCGTGGCGCGCTTGGCCTCCTCCGCGGTGTCGAACTGGAACTCCACCTTGGCGCCGGCCGTGGCGAAGGCACTGGCGCTCGCGTCCGCGGCGCCCTTCGCGCCCAGCTTCGCGATGACGCCCGCGCCCACCTCTCCGCTCACGGAGACGGTGTAGCCACCGCCCTCCTCGGCGCTGCGGCTGACGGCCAGGTCGCCCTTGGCGGTGACGCCGACACCGGAGACATCCGCCTCACCGTTGAGCCCCACGGAGACGCTCTCGCCCGGCTTGAGCTGGTCGACCTGGTGGTTGAGGCTGAGCGCCTGCTTGATTTCGCCCGCGGTCTCCACCGGGTCCCGGACCACGTCCGCAGCGCCCTGGAGGACGCCACCGGCGATGTCCTGGGTGATGCCCTGCAGCGGGTTGGGCGCTGGCGCGTCCTGGATGGCCTGCCCCAGCTTGTCGAGCCCGCCCGCCGCGATGTCCGTCGCCGTGTCGAGCACGGGGCCCGCCTTCTGCACGGTGTCACGCAGGGCGCTGCCCGCCGTGGACTTCACGCCCTCGAAGACATCGCCCGTGGTCTCGCGCACCTGCTGCTTCAGGTCGCGAGCGCCCTCGACCAGCCCCTCGCCCCGCTCGAAGACGTCCTGCGTGCGGTTCTTGGCGACCGATTCGATCTGCTCCTTCGCCTGCTTCGCCTTCGCCGCCGCCTCCGCGGCCTTCTTCGCCGCCGCCTCCGCGGCCTTCTTCGCCGCCGCCTCCGCCGCGCGCTTCGCCGCTTCCGCTGCTCGCCGGGCGGCCTCCGCCGCGCCACCGATGATGCTGCCGATTCCCATGGGGGGTCCTGGTTGGGGTCCGGCGTCCGCACACGCCTCACGGAGCGGCGCGGACCCTGCCGGGTTCACTGGGTTGGGGTGGGGGAAATGCGTCCTGCTCCCCCATTCTCCCGGGTGGGCAGCGGAAGTTTCGTCAGTTTTCAAGAATTCGGGCATCCCTCCTGATTTCCAGTCCGGCCCCGACTCGGAGTGCGGCCGCCAGGCCCTCTGCTCCGAGTGGAGCGCTCCCCTGCCCTCCTCCGCGCGAAGGCTGGGACGAGGGAGCGTGCACGGCGTGGCGAGTGATTGCCGGGGTCCGGAGCGGTGCGGACCGTTGAGGAGCGACCCCACTGAAAGGACGGCACCCGTGGACGTCATCGACCTGTTGATTCAGCAGCACCGCGAAGTCGACGCGCTGTTCCTCGCGTTCCGCAACGCCTCGGACGACACGAGCCGCAAGGAGCTCTGCCTCCAGCTCGCGGAGGCGCTGATGCTGCACAGCACCATCGAGGAGCGCTGGGTCTATCCGAAGGCCACGCGCGTGGTGGGCGACGAGAAGATCCAGCACGCGGAGGAGGAGCACCAGGAGATGACGAAGCTCCTGGGCGACATCGTGCGGATGCGCGACGACATGAACGCGGTGAAGCTGAAGGTGGACGCGCTGGAGAAGGTCGTCAAACGGCACGTCGCGGACGAGGAGAAGAACATCCTTCCGCAGGTGGCGAAGAACGTCACCGAGAAGGAGCTCGGCATGTCGTGCAAGGACCTGGTCCGAGAGGCCTCGAGGATTCGTCGCGAGGAGATGAAGGACTGGGGCGGCGCCACGGTGTAGCGGCGGACGCGCATTCCCCCACGGGGCCGTCGAGGCCCCTCTCCGCTCTCGAGGCAGGCCAGACACACCCGTGTCGTTCCCTCCTGCCTCGGGAGCTGGACCAGGCAAGCCCCCGCGTCACCTCACGAGGCCTGCCCCGGCAGGGTGAACCAGAACGTACTTCCCCGCCCAGGCGCGCTGATGACGCCCACCTCTCCGCCATGGGCCTGGACGATCTCCTTCACGATGGACAGCCCGAGCCCCGCGCCGCCCGCGGGAGCCCCTGGCGCGCGATAGAACTTCTCGAAGATGCGAGCCTGTTGCTCCAGCGCGATGCCCTCCCCCGTGTCGCGAACCTCGAAGCGGACGCGCGCGCCATCACGAGCCACCCGCACCTCCACCTCGCCCCCCGCGGGAGTGTGCTTCACGCCATTGCCCACCAGGTTGCCGAGCACGAGCCCCATCCGCTCCGGGTCCACGTCCACGGTCTCCACCTCCAGCCCCACGAGCCGGGACAGCCGCACCCCACGCTCCTCCGCCGCCGAGCGCTGCGAGTCGAGCGCCGCCTGCACCAACTCCTCGGCGGACACGCGGCGGACTTCGAGCCGGAGCTGTCCCGCCTGGATGCGAGACAGGTCGAGCAGGTCATCGACGATGCCCTGCAGCCGCTCACAGTCCTCGCGCGCGGCGAAGAGCAGGTCCGCCTGTTTCTCCGTCACGGGCCCCACCATGCCCTCGGCCACCAGGTGCACGGCCATGCGCAGGGACGTCAGGGGCGTGCGGAACTCATGGGCCACGGTGGCCACCAGGTCGTTCTTCAGCTCATCGAACCGGCGCAGCCGCGTCACGTCCTGGAGAATCACCGTGGCGCCCACCACCTCGCCCGTCTCGCCATACACGGGGCTGGCGCGAGGCAGGAGCCACCGGTCCCCTTCGGCCAGCGGCACGCGCACCGCTTCCTCATAGCCCCGAGGCTGATAGGCCCCCTTCCCTCCGAGCACGTGTCCCCGCACGCGCTCCAGCACCTCGCGCGCCTCCGGCACCACGCGCCCGAGCACATCCCCGCCGCCTTCGAGTCCCAGCTTGAGCACGTCCTCGGCGGAGCGGTTGACGTTGAGCAGCCCGCCATCCGCGCCGAATACGACGACCGGGTCAGGGAGGCTATCGATGGCGGCCTGGGACGCGGCCTGGGCCTGGAGCAGCTCTCCCAGGCTGCTCTGTCGGTACTGCTGGAGCGCCTCGGCCATGGAGTTGAAGTCCTCGCCCAGCCGCGCGATTTCATCCGAGCCCTCCACCGTGGCGCGCACGGCGTAATCCCCGCGCCCCAGCCGCTGCACGGCCTGGGACAGCACGGACACGGGCCGCAGCGCGCGATGTGTGAGGGACGTGGAGGCGAACAATCCGACTGCGAACGCGACCAGCACCGCGAGCACCATCAGCGTGTTCACGCGGTCACTCTGTCGACGCAGCGCCTCGCTCTTGTGCACCATCGCGTCCTGATTGAGCGCCAGGACGGAGGAGGCCGCGTCCCTCACCTCGCGGAACGCGGGCTCGATGCTCCGGAAGTAAGCCGCCTTCTGCTCCTCGGGAGACGACAGCGAGAGGAACGCGTCATAAGCGGCCACATAGCGCTCCCAGCCCGCGCGCAGCCGGCGGGTGGACTCGGCTTCACCGGGCTCGGTGATGTTGCCCTCCTGCAGCCGCAGCTCGGCCTCCAGGACCTGACGCTGCGAAGCCTGCTGGGACTGCCCCCGTTCGCGTTCACCGGCGACGATGAAGAGGGCGGCGCTGTCCATGCGCTCCAGTTGCTCGGTCATCCGCTGGGCGGCCAGGACGCTGCGGTAGTTGTCCTGGAGGATGCGCTGACCGGAGCGCCCCAAGCGGGCCAGGGTGATGACGGCGACCAGGCCCACCAGCGCGAGCGCGAGCGCGAGGGGCGCCTGCGCCAGCAGCAATCGCATCCGCAGGGTCATGGACGTTTCTCCTCGGAGGAGGGCTCGAAGGCGACGACATGGATGTCGAAGCCCTCGCCTTCACGGAGCAGCCGCACATCCGCGGCGCGGCCCAGCGCGCGCTTCCACCAGGGCTGGTGCGAGCGGCCCACCATGATGTGGCCGACGCCATGGGAGCGGGCGAAGTCGAGGATGGCCTCGACGGGGTCCTTCGAGCGAAGACGAACCACCTCGGCGCCCAGCTCGCGAGCCTTCTCGATGTTGGCCAGCAGGTGGCGTTGCGCCTCGGCGTCGATGAGGTGGGGCGCCTCGCGAGGCGTCTCGACATAGACGACGAACCAGTCCGTGTTCAGCCGACCGGCCATGCGCGAGCCCCGGCGCAGGAGGGTGGCCGCGCGAGGAGGATGGCTGGACATGGCGACCAGCACCCGGCCCCAGGACGCGCCCTTGCGAGGTTCGTCTTCGCCGGAGCGGGAGGACAGTCCGGAGGTGGCGCGGTCCAGGCTCTCGGCGACCTCGCGGAGGGCGAGCTCGCGAAGGGTGGACAGGTTCTCGCCGGTGAAGAAGCGCTCCAGGGCATGGGGCACCTTGTCCTCGGCGTAGATCTTCCCGGCCTTGAGTCGTTCGTGGAGGTCTTCCACGGCGAGGTCCAGGTTCACGACCTGGTCAGCGCCCTTGAGGAAGCTGTCGGGCAGCGTCTCCCGGACGACGACGCCGGTGGTGCGTTCCACCAGGTCATTGAGGCTCTCGAGGTGTTGCACGTTGAAGGCGCCGATGACGTTGATGCCCGCGTCGAGGAGCGCCTGGACATCCTGGTAGCGTTTGCGATGTCGGCACAGGGGGAGGTTGGTGTGAGCCAGCTCGTCGACGACAGCGACCTGGGGCTTGCGAGCGAGGACCGCCTCCAGGTCCATCTCCTCGACGAGGACGTCGCGATAGGAGTACGTCTTGCGAGGCACGGCCTCGAGTCCAGCGACCAGGGCCTCGGTCTCCTTGCGTCCGTGGGTCTCCACGAAGCCGAGCACCACGTCCACGCCGCGCCGCTTCAGCGCATGGGCCTCTTCGAGCATGCGGTACGTCTTGCCGACGCCGGCCGCGAAGCCGATGTAGAGCTTGAGCCGACCGCGCCGGCCGCGCTCGACCAGCTCCAGGAAGTCCTCCGCACGCGAGCGACGGGGGGTCATCCGAGAACCTCGGAGCGCGACAAACGAATCACATGCCGAGTCAGCTCAGCGCTCATCGACCCGGCCCATGATGAAGGTCGAAGGACCTCGATTCGACAAGGAGACACGACGCCCTTCGAAGGCCATGACGGCGAACGTCCTCGACTCTCGACGACGAAGCAACTCCCGTCGACGGCTCCAGCGCCATGATGTCGACCGTCCTCGACGCTGCGGACGACAACCCAGCCCTCACGGGCTGCCCGAGCCCCGGGTGGGCGTGGCGGATGGAGCCACCGCGCCACCCATCGGGACCCCGGGCTCGACGGCCGGACGACCGAACTGTCGGTCCAGCGCGAGGTTCAGCAACAGCACATTCACCCGAGGCTCGCCGAGCACGCCGAAAGTGCGCCCCTCCACATGCGAGCCCACCACGGCCAGCACGCGCTCCGGAGCCACGCCGCGAGCCTTCGCGACACGAGGCACCTGCCACCGCACCGCCTCCGGCGACAGGTGCGGGTCCAGCCCGGACGCGGACGTGGTGACCAACTCCGCGGGAACAGCGCCCTGCGCATCCGGATTCTCACGACGCAGCCGCGAGGCCTCGGCCAAGACACGGTCCCGGAGCTTCTGCGAAGTGGGCCCCAGGTTGCTCCCCGAGGACGCGGCCGCGTCGTAGCCACTCCCGGCGGCCGAGGGGCGCGGCTGGAAGTAGTCCGCGCGAGTGAACCCCTGACCGATGAGGGCGCTCCCCACGACACGGCCCTGCTCGTCCTTCACGAGGGAGCCACGGGCCTCGGCGGGGAAGAGCAGCGAGGCCACGCCGGTGACAGCGAGGGGATACAGCAAGCCCGTGAGCACCAGGGTGACGACACCAACACGAAGCGCGGTTACGAGAGTGGAGACCATGATGACCAGTCCTCAAGCGAGACCGACGGCCGTGAGCAGCACGTCGAGGGCCTTGATGCCGACGAAGGGAACGATGACGCCGCCAAGCCCGTAGATGAGCAGGCTGCGCCGCAGGAGCGCCGCCGCGCCGAGCGGCCGGTAGCGCACACCGCGCAGCGCCAGGGGGATGAGCGCGATGATGATGAGCGCGTTGAAGATGACCGCGGCGAGGATGGCGCTGAAGGGCGACGTCAGCCCCATGACGTTGAGCGGAGCAATCTGGGGGAACACACCCATGAACAGCGCCGGCAGGATGGCGAAGTACTTCGCCACGTCATTGGCGATGGAGAACGTGGTCAACGTGCCCCGAGTCATCAGGAGCTGCTTGCCCACCTCCACGACCTCCAGCAGCTTGGTCGGATTGGAGTCGAGGTCGACCATGTTCCCCGCCTCCTTCGCCGCCTGGGTGCCGGTGTTCATCGCCACGCCGACATCGGCCTGAGCGAGCGCGGGAGCGTCGTTGGTGCCATCGCCCGTCATCGCCACCAGCTTGCCCTTGGCCTGCTCGGTACGGATGAGCGCGAGCTTGGCCTCGGGAGTCGCCTCCGCGAGGAAGTCATCCACGCCGGCCTCACGGGCAATCGCCGCGGCGGTGCGAGGGTTGTCGCCCGTGATCATCACCGTGCGGATGCCCATGGCGCGGAAGCGGTCGAAGCGCTCGCGGATGCCGCCCTTCACCACGTCCTTCAAGTGGATGATGCCGAGCAGTCGCGAGCCCTCCGCGACAGCAAGCGGCGTCCCGCCCGCGTCTCCGATACGTCCCGCGGCCAGCGCCAGCTCGGAAGGCACCGGGCCGCCCTGCCCCTGCACATGCTTGACGATGGCATCCACCGCGCCCTTGCGGATGCTGCGCGCGTGAGGCTCCACCAGGTCACACCCGCTCATCCGCGTCTGCGCGGTGAAGGGAACGAACGTCGCCTGGTGCGCCAGGAGCTCGCGAGGACGCAGCTTGTAGGTGTCCTTGACCAGCGTGACGATGGAGCGTCCCTCGGGGGTCTCATCGGCCAGGCTCGCGAGCTGAGCGGCCTCGGCCAGCTCCTCCAGGCGCACGCCGGGCATGGGCAGCAGCTCCGTGGCCATGCGGTTGCCGAGTGTAATCGTGCCCGTCTTGTCGAGCAGCAGCGTGTCCACGTCACCCGCCGCCTCGACGGCTCGGCCGCTCATGGCGAGGACGTTCTTGCGCAACAGCCGGTCCATCCCGGCGATGCCGATGGCGCTCAGGAGTCCGCCAATCGTGGTGGGGATGAGACACACGAGGAGCGCCACCACGGCGGTGCCCGACAGCGGCACACCCGAGTAGAGCGCGAGCGGCACCAGCGACACGCACGCCAGCAGGAACACCACCGTGAGCCCGACGAGGAGGATGTGCAGCGCGACTTCATTGGGCGTCTTCTGCCGGGCCGCGCCCTCCACCAGACCAATCATGCGGTCGAGGAAGGACTCGCCCGGGTTGACGGCGATGCGCACGACGATGCGGTCCGACAGCACCTTGGTGCCGCCGGTCACCGCGGAGCGGTCACCGCCGGACTCGCGGATGACGGGCGCGGACTCGCCGGTGATGGCGGACTCATCCACGCTGGCGATGCCCTCCACCACCTCGCCGTCGCCCGGGATGAGGTCTCCAGCCTCGCAGACGACCAGGTCGCCCTTGCGCAAGTCAGGCGCGGGCACCCGCTCCTCGCGCCCCTCGGAAAGACGGCGCGCGGTGGTGTCCTTGCGCATCTTGCGCAGGGCCCCCGCCTGAGCCTTGCCGCGCCCCTCGGCGACCGCTTCGGCGAAGTTGGCGAAGAGGACGGTGAACCACAGCCACAGGGCCACGGACACGGTGAACCAGAGGGGCGCGCCGTCGGTGCGCGGCGACACGAGGTCCTTCACCACCAGCACGGTGGTGAGCAGGCTACCGGCCCACACCACGAACATGACGGGGTTTCGAGCCACATCCCGGGGGTGGAGCTTCTTGAGGCTGTCGAGCAGCGCGGGCTTGAGCAGTGACGCGTCGAAGAGTGACGCGGGCTTCGAGGACGAGGAGCTCATGGCTCAGTAGACCTTTCCGGCCCCGGCGAGGAAGTGCTCGACGATGGGGCCCAGGGAGAGGGCGGGGAAGAAGGTGAGCGCGCCGACGATGACGACGATGCTCACCAGGAGGCCGGTGAAGAGGACGCCATTCGTCGGGAAGGTGCCGGGCCCCGCGGGCACCACCTTCTTGCCCACCATGGAGCCGGCGATGGCGAGCGCGGGGACAATCATCAGGAAGCGCCCGCCGAGCATGGCCAGCCCCAGTGAGATGTTCCAGAACGGGGTGTTCGCGTTGAGGCCCGCGAACGCGCTGCCGTTGTTGGCCGTGCCACTGGTGAACGCGTAGAGGATTTCAGACAGGCCATGCGGTCCCGCGTTGTTGAGCGAGGACACGCCCTGGGGGAGCACGGCCGCGACGGCGGACAGCCCGAGGATGAACAGCGGGAAGATGAGCACGTAGAGCATCGCGAGCTTCATCTCCCGGGCCTCGATTTTCTTGCCCAGGTACTCGGGGGTGCGGCCCACCATCAGTCCGGCGATGAAGACAGAGAGCACGACCATGATGAGGATGCCGTAGAGGCCCGCGCCCACGCCGCCGAAGATGACCTCGCCCAGCTGCATGTTGACGAGCGGCACGAGCCCGCCCAGTGGATTGAAGCTGTCATGCATGGCATTGACGGCGCCGCACGATGCATCGGTGGTGACGACGGCGAAGAGCGTGGACGCGGCGGTGCCGAAGCGCGCCTCCTTGCCCTCCATGTTGCCGACGTGGGCCACCTGCGCGGCGGACACGGCGGCGTTGGGCTGGACCTCGGCGGAGTAGGCGGCGAGCACTCCCACGAAGAACAGGAACGACATGGCGGCGAAGAGAGCCCAGCCCTGCTTCGTGTCACCGGTCATCTTCCCGTAGGTGTAGGTGAGCGCCGAGGGGATGGCGAAGATGAGCAGCATCTGCACCAGGTTGGTGAGCGGCGTCGGGTTCTCGAACGGGTGGGCGCTGTTGGCGTTGAAGAAGCCACCGCCGTTGGTGCCGAGCATCTTGATGGCCTCCTGCGAGGCCACCGGTCCCATCGCGAGCGTCTGCGTCCCGCCCTCGAGCGTCGTCAGCGAGTGATGGGGAGCGAGGTTCTGCAGCATCCCCTGCGAGACGAAGAACAGGGCGACGACGAAGCACAGGGGCAGCAGCACGTAGAGCGTGCCGCGCACCAGGTCGACCCAGAAGTTGCCGAGCGTCTTCGAGCCCTCGGGCCCCGGTCGTCGGGTGAAGCCGCGAGCGAGCGCCAGCGCCACTCCGAGCCCCGCGGCGGCGGAGACGAAGTTCTGCCACGCCAGGCCCGCCATCTGCGTGAGGTAGCTCAGGGTGGACTCACCGGCATACGACTGCCAGTTGGTATTGGTGACGAAGCTGGCGGCGGTGTTGAAGGCGAGCTCGGGCCCCACGGCGCCGAGCTTCTGGGGATTGAAGGGCAGCAGGTGTTGCGCCCGCTGGAGGGTGTAGAGGATGAGCAGGCTCACCAGGCTGAAGGCCAGCAGGGCCCCGCAGTACTCCACCCAGGTCTGCTCACGCCGCTCGCTCGCGCCACTCAGGCGCAACAACCCCCGCTCCACGGGGCCGAGCAGCCGGGGCAACGGCCGCGCCTCGGACTCGAAGACACGGAAGAGGTAGACGCCCAGCGGCTTCGTCAGCGCGAGCAGGAGGGCGAAGAACAACAGGACTTGCAGCCAGCCGATGAGAGTCATTGGAGAGGGCCCTCAGAAGCGCTCGGGACGGAGCAGGGCATAGACGAGGTAGACGGTGAGCAGGACGGCGAGCACGGCGCCGGCGGCGTATTCGAAGGTCATGAGTGGGGACTCCGGGTGAGGCTTGGAGTGGAGCTGCGCATGAGCGAAGTGCACGGCGCGAGGGAGCATCCGGCGGGGTGCACGAAAGCGGGCAGGGTGCGCTCAGAGCCGTTCACAGCCATGGGTGTAGCCAAGCGCGAGGGTGAAGAATCCGACGGTGACGAGGACGAGGACGAAATCCATGGAAGGTCTCCGGGGGGCACATCAGAAGAAGGCGGTGGCGCCGAGCACGACGAGCGTCTCGGTGTCCTTCGGCACGGGCGAGCCGTCATCGGCCGTGGCGCGGCCCGCGAACACCGCCTCCGTCGAGCGGTCATGCCGTGCCTCCAGCTTGAGGGTGAGCTGCTCCGCGGGCTTCACCTCGAGCGTGACGGTCCCGCTCGACAAGGTCTGCGCGACGCCGGTCATCAAGCCATCGGCATCCCGGTAGGCCTCGACACGCGCGGCGAGCGCCACGGGCTCCGCGAGCAGCACCCGGGCATTGAGCCCTGCCGCGTACCAGTTCGCGCGAGTTCCCGAGGGAAGACGCTGTGTCCCCACATCTGCGGTCGCGGCGAGCCACAGCGAGGGCAGGACACGAAACGTCGCCACCGCGTCCGCGAAGAGGCGCAGCCCCTCGTCGCCCGTGGCGCCCTCCTCGCCGATGAAGGTGTTGAGGGCCGCGGAGAGGCGCTCGCCCGCGTAGGCCACTTGAGTGCCCACGGCGAGCCCGCGGTTGTTGTCACCCACGGTCTGCCAGCCATTGAGGACTTGAAGCTGCGCGCTCCACGCCGGGTCGAAGGCCCAGGTCCCCTTGATGCCCGTCTGGTAATAGGGCGAGTACTCGCCCATCCACGAGCGGGTGTACGTCCAGTTGAGCTGGGATTGGAACGACTCGAGCCCGATGTGGCTGGGATACAGCCCCGCCTCCAGGGTCAGCGGCCCCGTGGCGAAGGACACGGACGCCTGTTGGACGTAGCGCCACGCAGCAGGTCCAGAGGCGACACCCTCGGGCTCCGCCGAGTGCACCACCTCCGCCCCCGTTCCAAAGCCCAGGAGCACCTTGAAGCCCACGGGAGCGGGCTCGGCGCTCAGCCCCAGCGAGGCCAGGTTGATGGACACCTCGCCATCGCGCTTGGCGGACGTGCCGGTGCCGGGGAGGAAGCTGGCCTTGTTCGCGGGGCGGTTGAAGTTGTGGGCGAAGTACACATCGACGCCGCCCTCGGGCTGGACCCGGGAGAGGAAGCGGGTCGCCGCCGAGTCGTTGGCCGTGGTGTCGGCAGCAGGCAGGGGCGCATCGGCCTGCCGGAGGAGCAGGGAGAGAAGCAGCTGAGTGGAGTCGATGGACAACATGGGTGCCCATCCAATGAGCACCGCGCGTACCACCCACCCTCTGACAAATCCGTAGGACTATCGCGGGGTTGGGCAGCGCTGGCCGCCGCGCGCATTGCAGCCTGCACGATGACTCCACAGTCGCCGTGCAGCTTGAAGCCCGCACCGAACACTTAAGCCACGGCTTGACAGTCAGGGCGCACAGCGCATACTTAAGCCCATGCTAAACCATGGCGCCGTAGACCGGGTGTTCCAGGCGCTGGGTGACTCCACGCGGAGAGCCATTGTCGAGCGCCTGAGTCAGGGCTCGTTGTCGGTCAGCGACCTGGCGAAGCCGCTCGACATCACCCTCGCGGCGGTCGTTCAGCACCTCCAGGTGCTCGAGGAGAGCGGCCTGGTGCGCACGGAGAAGGTCGGGCGTGTGCGCTCCTGTCACATCCAGCCAGAGGGGCTGCGCGTGGCCGAGGACTGGATTTCCGCGCGGCGCGGCCTGTGGGAGCGCCGCTTCGACCGCTTGGGCGAGTTGCTGGATGGCCCCGAATCCCCCACGCCTTCCCCCCGAAAGAAGGGCAGCTCATGAAGGCACGTCCCGCCGTTCACGGCACATTCAGCATCGAGCGCACGTACAAAGCCTCTCCTGCCCGGGTCTTCGCGGCCTGGGCCGACGTGGAGATGAAGGCCCAGTGGTTCATCGGTCCGCCTGAGCGGTGGCGCCTCGTGAAGCGTGAGCTCGACTTCCGCGTGGGCGGAACGGAGCTGCTCCACGGACAGTTCGAGGGGCGCCACACGAGTGTCTTCACCGCGCGCTACCACTCCATCATCCCCGACGAGCGACTGGTCTACGTCTACGACATGCACGTGGGCGACAAGCACCTGTCCGTGTCACTGGCCACGGTGGAGTTGCACGCGACGAAGACAGGCGGGACGAGGATGGTGTTCACCGAGCAAGCCACCTTCCTCGACGGTGAGGATGGGATGCGCTCACGTGAGGGAGGCACGGCGGAACACTTCGACAGGCTGGGGCGGGTGCTCGAGGAGTCCCGAGACATCGTCTCCTCTCGGCGCTTCGACACCTCCCGAGACCGGCTGTACCAGGCATTCAGCGACCCGGAGCAGCTGTCGCGGTGGTGGGGACCGAAGGGCTCGACGAACACCTTCGAGGTGTTTGAGCTCCGCCCAGGAGGTCAGTGGCGCTTCGTGATGCAGGGACCGGATGGAGCCCGATACACCATGCACAAGGAGTTCACGCAGGTGGTCCCCATGGAGCGGGTCGTCTTCCGACACCTCCAGGAGTCACATCACTTCGAGATGCGCCTCGATTTCGCGGACGAGGGACTCAAGACGCGCCTCACCTGGCGAATGCGCTTTGAGTCGAAGGAGGAGGTCGAGAAGGTCCGCGGCTTCGTCGAGGAAGCCAATGAGCAGAACTTCGATCGACTCGCCGAGCTCCTCGCCACGCGGTAAAGCGCGTCGAGGGCCGTGAGGAAAAAAGAAAAGCCCCCGTCGCACGAGGCGACGAGGGCTTCTCAAAAAGAATCCGGCAGCGACCTACTCTCCCACGCGGTTTCCCGCGGAGTACCATCGGCTCTGGAGGGCTTAACTTCCGTGTTCGGGATGGGAACGGGTGTGACCCCTCCGACATTGCCACCGGAAAACAAGAGACAGTGCATACGAAGGGTAAGTTGCAGCATTCTGCGAGTATCAAGCCTCGCTGTGCTTTTAGAAGTTTCTTCCGGGTGAATGCGCATGCATTCAAGCCTCGGCCTTGGCCCCGAGTCCCTTACTCCCCTCGAGGGGGCGCGCAAGAGATAGGGGGAAGTAAGCCGCTCGACCAATTAGTACTGGTTAGCTCAACGCGTTACCGCGCTTACACACCCAGCCTATCAACGTCGTAGTCTTCGACGGGTCTTCAGGGGCTTGCGCCCGGGATACCTGGTCTTGAGGTCGGTTTCCCGCTTAGATGCTTTCAGCGGTTATCCAATCGGCACATGGCTACCCAGCGATGCCTCTGGCGAGACAACTGGTACACCAGCGGTGCCTCCAACCCGGTCCTCTCGTACTAAGGTCAGAGCCTCTCAAGTATCCTACGCCCACAGCAGATAGGGACCAAACTGTCTCACGACGTTTTGAACCCAGCTCGCGTACCGCTTTAATTGGCGAACAGCCAAACCCTTGGGACCTGCTCCAGCCCCAGGATGCGATGAGCCGACATCGAGGTGCCAAACCTCCCCGTCGATGTGAACTCTTGGGGGAGATAAGCCTGTTATCCCCGGAGTACCTTTTATCCGTTGAGCGATGGCCCTTCCATTCAGGACCACCGGATCACTATGACCTGCTTTCGCACCTGCTCGACGTGTCCGTCTCGCAGTCAAGCTCCCTTATGCCATTGCACTCGCCGCCCGGTTTCCAATCGGGCTGAGGGAACCATCGCGCGCCTCCGTTACTCTTTGGGAGGCGACCGCCCCAGTCAAACTACCCACCAGACAGTGTCCCAATCCCGGCTAACGGGACATGGTTAGACACCAGAAATCAACAGGGTGGTATTTCACCGTTGCCTCCACCGAACCTAGCGGCCCGGCTTCAAAGGCTCCCACCTATCCTACACAGTCAATCCCTAGTGTCACTGTCAAGTTATAGTAAAGGTTCACGGGGTCTTTCCGTCTTGCTGCGGGTAAACTGCATCGGCACAGCTATTTCAATTTCGCTGAGTCCCTCTCCGAGACAGCGCGGAAGTCGTTACTCCATTCGTGCAGGTCGGAACTTACCCGACAAGGAATTTCGCTACCTTAGGACCGTTATAGTTACGGCCGCCGTTTACTGGGGCTTCGGATCATCGCTTCGCCTTGCGGCTGACGAATCCCCTTAACCTTCCAGCACCGGGCAGGAGTCAGACCCTATACGTCGGCTTGTCGCCTTCGCAGAGTCCTGTGTTTTTGGTAAACAGTCGCTACCGCCATTTCTCTGCAACCTCTCTCGGCTCCAGCTGTACGCCTTCACCTACCAGAGGCCCACCTTCTTCCG